>NZ_CP132956.1:0-4537500 GCF_030863885.1 Paracoccus actinidiae | reverse complement strand
CGGGGTGCAGTAATGGCTGTCGGCTCGCAGCAGGATCTCGGTTTTGGGCCAGAAGCGGCGGATCTGCCGGATCAGCCGACGGATATGGGCCGCGATTTCGGCTCCTTTTGGGCGTCGGGCGGGACGCAGCAAGGCCCCGACCAGCCGTCCATCGCCGTCAAACACGACAATGGGCTGGAAGCCATATTCATCGTAATAGGAATTGAACAGCCGAAGCTGCTGATGGCCATGGACCGCGTCAAACGTGTCGTCGATATCCAGCACGATCTGCCGGGGCGCCCGGGGGAAGGACTGGCAGTAGAACCGGACCATCTCCCGCCCCATGCAGATCAGGGTCCGGAGGTCGGGGAGGTTCTCCATCCGCGAGATGGTGGGCTGTGAGCACAGAGCTGCCCCGCTTTCCGGAGCGCGTTCCAGGGCAAGCTTGAAGCTCGGATCATGGCGCAGATCGGCGGCATCATTGGCATCCTCATAGCCCGCCGCAATCATCAGGATCCGGAACCGGATGATGTCTTCGAGACTGTGCTGCACCTTGCCCGGAGCCCGCGGGTCTTCCATGCAGGAAGCCAGCCAACCTGCCAGACCTTCACGGCGCTCGATCTCCCGCAACAGCATCAGCCCGGCATCCGAACTCATCCTGGCACCGTCAAATCCGAGCAGGACCTGCTTGCCATCGACCGGTGACAAACACAGACGAGAGGGTGTAGAAACATCCATGGTGAGGCGCGGCATCCTGATAAACTGCGGTTTTTGGCGTAGGAACCATAAAACTACAGTTCTTCAACTGGTTAAGCCAGCCTCACCAACCCCTCACGAATAATCCGGGGCCTAGAACAGGCCTTCGATTTGTCCCATGTCGTTGAGGCCGATGGTTTCGGCTGCGGGATGGCGTGGCAGGCCGGGCATGGTCATGATCTGGCCGCAGATCGCCACCACGAAGCCCGCGCCGGCGTTCAGCCGCACTTCCCGGACCGGGATGACGTGGCCTTCGGGGGCGCCGCGCAGGTCGGGATCGGTCGAGAAGGAATACTGGGTCTTGGCGATGCAGACGGGCAGGTGGCCGTAGCCCTCGGCCTCCCATGTCTCCAGCTGGGCGCGGATGCCGGGCAGGGCCTCGACATGGGCGGCGCGGTGGATACGGGTGCAGATCGTCTCGATCTTCTGCCACAAGGGCATCGAGTCGGGATAAAGCGTGTGGAAGTCGGCCTCGCCACCCTCCACCAGATCGACGACCTGGTGGGCCAGTTCCTCGGCCCCGGCCCCGCCCTGGGCCCAATGCCGGCACAGGACCGCCCTGGTGCCGTGGCGGCTGCAATAGTCCTGCAGGGCGGCGATCTCGGCCGGGGTGTCGCCCGCGAAGTGGTTGACCGCGACCACCAGCGGCAGTCCGAAGCCGCGCAGGTTCTCGATGTGGCGGCCCAGGTTGGCGCAGCCCCGCACCACGGCGCCCACGTCCTCGGTCCCCAGACGGTCCTTGGCCACGCCTCCGTTCATCTTCAGCGCGCGGATCGTGGCCACCAGCACCACGGCGGCCGGGGACAGGCCCGCCAGGCGGCACTTGATGTCCAGGAACTTCTCGGCCCCCAGATCGGCGCCGAAGCCGGCCTCGGTCACGACATAGTCGGACAGGCGCAGGGCGGTGTCGGTGGCGATCACGCTGTTGCAGCCATGGGCGATGTTGGCGAAGGGTCCGCCATGGACCAGGGCCGGGTTGTTTTCCAGCGTCTGCACCAGGTTCGGCTGCAAGGCGTCGCGCAAGAGCACGGTCATGGCGCCGTCGGCCTTCAGGTCGCGGGCGGTCACGGGGCGCCGGTCGCGGGCATAGGCCACGACGATCCGGCCCAGGCGGGCGTGCAGGTCGTCCAGGTCGCGGGCCAGGCACAGGATCGCCATCACCTCGGAGGCGACGGTGATGTCAAAGCCGGTCTGGCGCGAGAACCCGTTCGACACGCCCCCCAGGCCCACGACGATGTCGCGCAGCGCGCGGTCGTTCATGTCCATCACGCGCCGCCAGGTGATGCGGCGGGTGTCGATGTCGAGGGCGTTGCCCCAGTAGATGTGGTTGTCGATCATCGCGGCCAGCAGGTTGTGGGCGGCGGTGATCGCGTGGAAGTCGCCGGTGAAATGGAGGTTCATCTCCTCCATGGGCACGATCTGGGCGTGCCCGCCGCCTGCCGCGCCGCCCTTCATGCCGAAGTTCGGGCCCAGGCTGGCCTCGCGGATGCAGACCGTGGTGCGCTTGCCGATGCGGTTCAGCGCGTCCCCCAGGCCCACGGTGGTGGTGGTCTTGCCCTCGCCCGCGGGGGTGGGGTTGATCGCGGTGACCAGCACCAGATGGCCGCGCGGGTTGGATGTCAGCCCGTCCAGCGTCTGGTGGGATATCTTGGCCTTGTCGGGGCCGTAGCGCAGGATGGCGTCATCGCCCAGGCCCAGCCGGGCGGCAATGTCGGCAATGGGCCGCTTGCGCGCGGCGCGGGCAATCTCAATGTCGGTCGGCATCGGACAGGGATGAAGGGGCGCCTTCGAGGATGGCGAGGCGGTACGCAAGCCGGCGCTCAAACTGGTGCGAGGTCACGATGCTGAACACTGACGCGCAGATCACCGATCTGGATCTCAACGCCTATGTGGACGGCCAGTTGACGGATGCCCAGAGGTCCGAGGTCGAGGCCTTTCTCTCTCGCCACCCCGAGGCCGCGGCCCGGGTGATGCGCGACCTGGCGCTGCACCGGGACCTGCGCCGGGCCCTGGCCCCGCCGCCCATGCCCCGTCCGCTGCTGGGGGCCGCACGGCGGCTGGTGCTGGCTCGGCGACGCGACGTCCGACTGCGCCAGATACTGCGGATCGTGCCCGCCGCGCTGCTGGTCGGTCTTGGCTGGCTGGCTCATGCAGGAGTAGGGCCACTGTCCGTCAGCGAAGGCCAGGCCTCTGCCCCAACGCCTGCCCTGGTCACAGCGGCCCTGTCCGCCCATGAGGTCAGCCTGCTGCGCGCGGCCATGTCGTCGCAGCCAGAGATCACCGAACTGGATGCGGAGGAGCTGCGCGCCGCGACCGGCATCCGCCTGCCGGGCTTCGATCCTGACTGGACGGTGCGCGACGCGCAGGTTTTCCCCTCGCCCCAGGGACCGGGGGTCGAGATCCTGTTCGAGGCGCCGGATCTGGGCCAGGTCAGCCATTTTGCGGTGCGTGCCGGCAGCTTCGACGTGACCCTGCCGCGGCTGATCGAGACCCCTGACCAGGGCATCGCCTGGTTCCAGATCGGCGAGACCGCCCATGTGCTGATTGCCGGGGTGGACCGGGCAGATGTGCTGCTGGATGCTTCCCGCGCACTATCGGACACCCTTTACTGATCAACCCCCATCGGAGAGTGCCATGCAACCGATCCACCAGACCGGCCGCAGCGCCGGCTTTGCCCCCGCCGCCGCTTTCGACGCGGGCCTGCGCGCGCATATGTTGCGCATCTACAACTACATGGGCCTGGGCCTGCTGGTCACGGGCCTTGTCGCGGTGCTGGTCGCCTCGGTCCCGGCGATCTATGTTCCGATCTTCAGCACGCCGCTGAAATGGCTGGTGATGCTGGCGCCGCTGGCCTTCGTGATGTTTCTGTCCTTCCGCATCGAGACGATCTCGGGCGCGACCGCGCAGGCGCTGTTCTGGGCCTTCTGCGCGGTGATGGGGCTGTCGTTGGCCTCGATCTTCCTGGTCTTCACCGGCGCATCCATTGCGCGGGCCTTCTTCGGCGCCGCCGCCATGTTCGCGGGGATGAGCCTTTACGGATATACGACGCAGCGCGACCTGTCGAAGTTCGGCAGCTTCCTGATCATGGGCCTGATCGGCGTCATCATCGCCAGCATCCTCAACATCTTCCTGGGATCGTCCGCGCTGCAGTTCGCCATCTCGATCATCGGCATCCTGGTCTTCGTCGGCCTGACCGCCTGGGACACGCAGTCGATCAAGGGCGCCTATAGCGAACATCACGATGCCGAGACGCACCAGAAACTGGCCGTCATGGGCGCGTTGTCGCTGTATCTGAACTTCATCAACATCTTCCAGCTTCTGCTGAGCCTGACCGGCCAGCAGGAGGAATGACGCCAAGACAGACCAGACGAGCAGACAAGAAGGAGAAGACGTCATGGACCATAACGACAGGCAAGCCATCGAGGGGCTGTTTGGCAAGCTCGGCCAGGCCGCCCAAGCCCAGCCTCATCGCGACCCCGAGGCCGAGGCGCTGATCGGTTCAGTTCTCGCTCGCTCATCATCACCCATCCCATGTCCGGCTCCCAAGGATCGACACGATGCTCATCCAGGGGAGTGTGACATTCCTGAATTGCAGAGGTGAGACATTTTAACTTTGCGGCTATACAGAAGCTCACGATACTCTGCATTATGGGAGTAGGCGCGGAAGGACTAAGCCGCTCGCGCGGCAATGGTGCCCTCGGCGGGCGTTCGTCGCCCATTCCAGCGTTTCTCTATGTGTGAAGCCTTTTCGGGCTGACGATTGGGGTCTTCCCACCGTTCAGACAGGAGGTTGCGATGAAGGAGGAGGAGGACCTTTTTACGTCCGCAGAGATCCAGTGTCTGTTGTTACAGGTGCAACCAATTCTGTCAGCACGTCATACCGAGCCTATGCCGCCAACTGTCGATCGATATCCTGGTGCAGGTCCTCAAGTTCGGCGATGCTGAGGGAGATGCGTTGTGAAACATCCTGGGCCTCTTCGTTTGTCAGTGCGAACTGATCAGCGTGAGCGCGACAGAGCAAAAGTGTCGTATGGGCCGAGGAGAGATAGTCCCGAAGCGTTGTTGCCGTCATCGTTCTACACATGGCTCGCGGTCGCTCCTTTAATTGATCGACAAGCGATTAATCGCCTATATTTGTAACTAAAGTGTGAAGTATGGAACTATTTGCAACCTTAAGTTGTATAGCCGGGTTGATCAAGCTAGAACCGCTTCTGGCACCCTTGTCATGAAAAAAAGCCCGCCATGGGGGCGGGCTGAAGTTGGCAGGCAGACAGTCATCTGTAGGCTAACCGCTTGCAGTCATCAGAACAGTGCCGCGGTCAGGCATGGGGCTCAGGCGGCACGCTTACGTTTGGCCCGGATGCCTCCAAGGACGCCCATGCCGCCGAGCAGCAGAAGGGCCGAGGCTGGCAGGGGAACGGGTGCCGGGGCTTCTTCGAGGGCGAACGAGGCGCCAGTCGTAGTCCCTGTCCCAAAGCCGAGCTTCAGCGCGTCTTTCAGCGTATAGCTCAGCTTGTAGCCGTCGCTAAAATCGATGATGCCCGATCCGGACGTCCAGGCCAGCACACCGCCAGACACCGAACCAAGCAAAGTGATGAACCCTGCATAACCTGAGGCACTGGTCAAGGCGGGCGAGGGGGAAGAAAAATTCAGGGTTGCGTTAACGTGGTATTTGCCGGCGCCCGTAGCCCAGGGACTGCTGGTAAGCACTTGCCAGTCAAACAGGTCCGAGAGAGTTGCTGTATCGCCCACGGTGTCAAGATCAAAGCTGCCGCCCTTGATCGATCCGTCGAGCTTGCAGTTGCCAGGGAAACAGAAGTCGCCACCGGAAATTGTCACATCACCCGGATCGATGGTGAAGGTCGCGGCGGATGCGATGCTGGCGCTGAGCGCAGTCGCGAGCGAAGCGGCGGTAAGGAATTTGCAGAAACTCATGACAAACCTTTATGCACAAGGAAATGGAGACCAGATCAGCAGCCAACCAGAACAGATGATGTGACATGCTCTCTACATGCGCCGTATCTTTTCGCGCATCCTGTCTTTTGCATATTTTGCTTAATTTGACCAAAAGAACAGGCTGTTAACCAATTATGGGACTGTCCCAGATCAACCACGACATACGGTCAATGCATATCTTTCGTTCCATAAAGTAAATTACTGAAGAAAATTGTATAGCCGGGTGGATTCACAAACGAAGTGCAAATGCCAAAGTAATACAGGTATTTGCATTGAGGTTGACGAATGGCTTCCCACTACCAGCACCTGAGCTTTGAAGAACGTCGCAAGATTGCCAAATGGCGGGCAAGCGCTTTCTTGGCGCTTAGGGTAGCGATAGTCCATAGGAGGGGCCCCGCCGTCCGCACTGCGCGGATCAAAGCGCTGGCGGTGCGGACGGCGGGGAGGTCCCTGTGGTCTATCGCGGCGGCGCCGCAGAGTTCATCCTTCAATTGGTTCATCCAGGTCAACCAAGAGCCTTTCGACGCGGTTTGCGATGCCGTTATGCCGCTCGACTTCTCGCGACCAGCCCCGTTCTTTGGCATCGGCTGCAAGCGCTATTTCGAGGTTTCTCCGCTCTCGAAGCCGACCGGCATAAGCTTTACTGGTCACGAATTTTGCGCAGCTGAGATACAGGTCGCATTCGCATGGCCCCTCTGAGGGCAGGCGAAGACAATGCCCAAGTTCGAGCTCGGTCTTGATGAAGTTCGACTTCAGCCAGTCAATTGCCGCGCACGACAGCTTGCCTGCGCGGATCGCCTCTGCACCCGGGCCGGCAATCATTTCGCCGGGTCCTAGGACGCTGCGGTAATCGCGCAGCACTTCGGTGTCGCTGATCCTCGCGTAGACCATCGACATATGAGGGGTCTGATGACCGAGAACACTCATGATCGTGTGCAGTTTCGCCCCGCGCTCGGCCAGTTGCGTGCCTACCGTATGTCGAAACCGGTGAGTGCTGACTGTGGGTTTGCCGTCATGATTGACAAGCCCGGCCAGCGTACAGAGCTGGTTCAGAGGAGCCTGCATCAAGTAGTCTGGCGAAATACGCCCGCCGCGCCGATAGAAGACATAGCGGACAGTTTCGCCAGTCCTATCGTCTCGGATCGGTCGGTCATTGGCTTCCAAACGGCTCTTGATCACCTCGCTCAATGCCGTGGCAGCGTCATCGTGGAGCGGAACAAGGCGCTCCCGCATCGTCTTTCCTGCAGGAATTCGTAGGCGATGGGTCCCGTCGGGATAGCGATCCAGACAGTCTACGCGGAGCCGGACGATCTCTCCCCTTCTAGCCCCTGACCAGCGAGCAACCAGAAGTGCTGCACGCTGGAATGCACATTCGAGTTTCGGAAGGTGCTCCATCAGACGTGAAAGCTGATCGTTGGGTATGAACCGCGGTACGCGGTGCGCCAGCTTCGGCAGGTCACTTGGGTCGAGGAGCGGGCGTGTGGGGAAGTTCGGCCAATCCCAGGCCGCGCCGTCCGCGAGAAATTTGGCAACGGTACCTGCTCGTGCGCGACGGGCAGTAATGGACAGTGGCGCGCCGGTACGAGGCGCGATGTCGAACTGCAAGTGGCGCAGGTAATCGTTGAAGAGGTCGGGCGTGATGTCCGCAAAGGTCTGAACCTTGGGCTGCAAGCCCGCGACGTAACTGATGAAGTGGCGCATCGACACGGCCATGTGATCGACCGTCGGGCGCGCCAAGGTCAGCTTCCTTTTGGCAACCCAGCGATCCGCCCAGTCCTGAAGATCAGGCCGAGGCGATGGGATCGGTTTGCGCTTGTCCTGTATGATCTGTGGGCGGACAACATCATTTCCGTTGTGAAAGAGGAGAAGCTGCAGCCGCCGGGTCTGGTTGTGCCAACCGCGCAGAAAGCCGGTTGGAAAGTCTTCCTCTTCCTTTCGGAACAAGTGGGCGTCATTGCGCGCTGTGAACCCTTCTACACCGGCCATCATCTCGTCAAGGTGGCGCTGTCGAAGATCATCGAAGGATCGGATGCCGGTGTGCATGGCGAGCCGGGGCAGGATGACGTGAAGCGACGCGCGCATGCTGCTTGCGGAATAGCCAATCCGCTCACTGTCCGCGACCAACCGGTCCAAACCAGTGTAGGCACTTAGCGGAACGCTCGCCCGCGTCACCGACAATCCCAATGTCAGGCTGCCCGCCGTGGCGACCTGATCAAACCCTGACCTTTCCGAGGGTCGGCGCTCATAAACCACGCCACGGGAACATTATCGGGCCGTGATCGTGCCAACATGACCTTCAGCGGCAGCCAACAGACCCTCATCAGCTTCTTTGAGCAGCCCCCCGTTCGTTCGTGACTTTGTGGCGCTGCCTGGTTTATGGTGAGCTGACACCTGAGCAATGGAGGCAAGTGGCCAATGGTCGTATTGCACAGCGCTGTTGCCATTCTCCTGGTGATCTTGCTCATCATCCGTGTTCGGGTGGACCCGGTGATCTCGCTGGTCTTGGGATCACTCTACCTCGGGCTGGCGGCCGGGGTGGGCTTCACCGGCACGCTTGAGGCGATCACTTTGGGCTTTGGCGAAATCATGGCCAAGGTCGGCCTGTTGATCGGCTTTGGCGTTCTGATCGGCTCGCTTCTGCATGCAACAGGCGCCTTCCGGCGGATCGTCACAGTGCTGGTCGCAGGCGTCGGGCCAAGACGGCTGCCCTATGCCATGACCGCCGCCATGTCGACGATCTTTCCGTCCATCTATGTCGATGTGCAGGTGGTGTTGGCCTCGCCTGTAGCCCGGGCAGCCGCCGCGCACGTGGGGCTGACTGGCCTGCCGCTGCTGGCAGGGGCCATCGGCACCGGCATCTTCTCGGGCTATGTCTTCGTCGTGCCTGGCCTTGCCGTGCTGCTGATCGCGGGTCAGGTCGATGTCAGCCTGGGTGCCTGGCTGTTCTGGGGCCTGCTCATTGGGCTGACGACCGCCCTGGTCACGACCTTCCTGTTCGAGATGCTGCTGCGGACGGGCTATTGGAAGCCCACATTGGATGAGGATCCGGATGAGGCCATGGCAGAGGTGGAGGCCCACGACCACGTGGTCGATGAGGTGCAGGACGCACCCATCCCCAGCCTGCCGGTCGCGATAGCGCCGATCGTGGTTCCCTTGCTGATGATTGCCTTTGGGGCTTTCGCAGAGCTCGCTGGCCTCTCGAACGGCTTTATTGACTTTATCGGCAACGCCAATTTGGCGCTGTTCGTGGGCCTGTTGGGGGCCTATCTGCTCGCACGCCGTGCGATTGGGCTGGAACGCACCAACGAGGCCATCTCGGAAGGCTTCCACACCAGCGGCGAGATCCTCCTGATCACCGGCGTGGGCGGCGCACTGGGTGCGGTCATCAGCGCCTCGGGCATGGGCGAGGAACTGGCCCGGTTGTTCTCGGCCGATGCCAGCGGATCGCTCCTGCTCAGCATCCTGCTGGCCTGGTTCATCGCCGCCGTGCTGCATCTGGCCATCGGGTCGGTTTCTGTGGCGGCGCTGACGGCCGCCGGCATTATCGGGCCCATCATTCCGCAGCTTTCGGTCTCGCCGGTGGTGATCGGGCTGGCGATTGCGTCCGGGGCGCTGTTCACCGTCCACGTCAACAGCAACTTCTTCTGGATGTTCAAGGCACTTCTGGGCTTGTCCACGATGGGCGCGCTGAAAACGTTGACCGTCGTCACCTCCTTGGCTTCGGTGGTGTCGCTGCCGCTGGTCTTTCTTGTGAGCTTTATTCTCTAGGCCCTCATGGATGCCAGCTGCGACAGACTGTCCCTTCTTTCTTGTCATTGGACGGCGCGGCTGACCGCAATCCTGAACAGGATTGGCAAAGAGGCGTCCAGGTGCAGGTTGTGCATTCTGGCGAGTGGCATTGGCACGGGCCGCACTGCTCAGATAGTCAATGTGGCCATATTACGAGAGAGCATGACCAACCCCCGAGAGCGCCACTGGGTGGTAGACGACCTTCCCCTGTCTGGACTTGCCTGGGGCCCGGTGGACGGAACGCCCGTGCTGGCGCTGCATGGCTGGATGGACCATGCCGGCAGCTGAGTTCGTCCCTGCGACAAACGGTGGTTTCGATCACCTCAGGCATGGCGGTTGCCTTCGGGACAGCCGATCGCGGCGGGGACAGGACCTGTGATCGGCTCCATCTTCCCGGTTCGCCCCATCCACGGTTCCGGGCGGATCGCCCTGACCCAGTCGGCAAAGCCCGGGATAAAGCCCAGATCCTCGCGGACATGCTGCTCGCCCACCCACCGGGTGGGGATCACCCGACCGGTCGAAAGGGTGATCGTCGGCCCAAAAATCGTTTCTACCATGAAGATGCCCTCAGCATGGTGGCGCAGCGCCCGGTGGCGGAAGTCCGCAATGATCTCCTTGCTGCGGTCGATTATGTGGACAGCATGCCGATGGTGGCGTTTTGCCCTATGCTGGCTGTTACGACCAGCAAAATCACCGAGGCGCAGGTGTTCAAACTGAGTAGCGCCGACGGTGGCGCGACCATTCTTGTGACAGATATGGACGGCAACGCAGTCGACCCGATCTGCAGTTTTGTCGGCTACCTGGGGGCGAAGGCGTATTCGCCGAACACCGCCATCGCCTATGCACGCGACCTCATTCATCTCTGGACCTTTCTTTCAACCCAAGAAATTCACTGGACCTCCTTCTCCCCCGAACTCTCGGCCGCATTCCTCGAGTACCTCCGGTCGGTACACGCCAACCGCAAGCGCCGGGATACTTCGATCAGACTCTTGGTGAGCGAGGGGGCTGCCGTTCGGCAGGGCCTGTCAGCCGCCACGATCAATCGCATTCTCGTGGCGGTTGACGCCTTCTATCGCTGGGCGATTTTCACAGGAGCGTTCAGCGGGCCAAACCCCATAGTCAGAGGGCAGGATCGGACTTCCTGGCGGGTGAGCGACCGGCACAAACCTTTTCTGGCAGGTATTTCGCGGCAAAAGCCTGAGATCAGAGAATTGCGCCTTAAAACGGTGCAGCGGCTCCCCCGACCGATAAGCCAACAGCAGGTTGAAGACTTACTGGCCGCCACCCGCAATCTCCGCGACCGCAGCCTGATCTTGCTCATGTTGAATGGTGGCCTGCGCCCGGGGGAGGTCCTTGGATTGAAACTGCCAGATGTAAGCTACGGGCGTCGTCGCATCTTTGTCCGCTGCCGCGACGATCATCCAAAGGGTGCGCGATCGAAGTCCCGCGTCGAGCGCGTAGTCGATTTGCACGATGGCGAGGCCCTGGAAACGCTGAACACCTACGTCATGCATGAACGGCCTCACGATGCTGAAACGCCGTTCGTTTTCCTCGTGGGCGGGGGAGGCGCAAATCGTAGGGATCCATTGTCCTACTCTGCGCTGGCCCGTCTATTTGCCCGTGCCTGCGACCGCGCCGGGATCCGAGAACAATGGATGACCCCTCACGCGCTCCGCCATACCCACGCGACCCGCATGTGGGAGGCGGGCATGCGAGAGCTGACCCTGCAAAAGCGCTTGGGTCATGCATCCCCGGAATCGACGAGGATTTACACCAGGGTCTCCGATGCCGTGGTCGTGACCGAATACCGGCAAGCCCTCGGTCTTGATCGCCCGACACGGGGTGAAGAGGGAGATCAGTCGTGAAGCAGACCTCTCCTAAATCCGAGACCTGTCATCCACGCCCCTTCAAACATGCGGACGAAGCAGACTATGCGGCTTTTCTGGCGCGCATTCCGATGGACGACAGTTTTCGCCGCAAACGGCTGTTCTACCGATCCATGTTCATCGAGAGCTGGCCGGACATCAACGACTGGTTCTTGGCCACACTGCCGATCAGGATTGGCCGCCTGAGCGGCGACACGCAGGCACACCCGACTTATCCAGTCAGTTTTCGGGCACGCAGTTACCTGTACTACGCCGCCATGACTGACTGCATCCGGCTAGACTACGACTTTCTGTTTGCCGTCGGGAACATGCGCGTTGCTGAGACAATGGCACCGCTAAGCTTTTGTGTGTGGTTTCCGAGTTCTTCGCCTCTCGGCCGACTGTTCCCAAAGGCTCTGGTCCCGGTAATTACGCACCAGGGTGGTCCTGCACAGGAACCCTGGTGCGGCTTTTCTTCAGCCACAGAGCCGGATCATCGCACTCCAGCGCTCCGATTGGCGGTGTCGGAGACCTCAGCATTGAGGCGTTGTTTTCATTACCCGTGCATAAAACCCGTACAGGCCGAAGTGGCCCTCGGACTGGCCTAGGTCGGTGCAGAAGAGGGTAGGGGAAGTTTCAGCTCTTTGGCTCCCATTCGTCGCCTCCGCAGCGTAGTGCGAGTTTGCAACCCAGGTGGGCGCAATTATGAGCGTTCTGAAGAAGTCTTGATTATCTTCCCGACGTTGCCATGGGCGGAATCTACCATCTGGCCGAAGAACCCTGAGAGGTGCCGCATGAGCCTTGATTTAGCCCCGAGCCGCGATGCCGTCATTGCTGCCGCGCTTAACGTGCTCGACTCAGGCCGCTTCCAGGCGGATCTCGCGCGGCGGGTAGCGATGCCCACCGTATCGCGCGACGAGGCACATAAGCCCGACCTTCAGCGCTATATCGACGAGGAACTGATCCCCGTTTTCGACCGCCTCGGCTTTGCCATGCAGGTGTTCCGCCGTGACGCGGCCCCCGGCGCCTTCCTGCTGGCGGCTCGGATCGAGGATCCCGCGCTGCCCACCGTGCTGATGTACGGGCATGGCGACGTGGTGACGGGCGTGCCGGAACAATGGTCGCCTGGCCTCTCTCCCTTCGAAATGACCGAGCGCGACGGCCGCTGGTATGGCCGCGGCACCGCCGACAACAAGGGCCAGCATTCGGTGAACCTCGCCGCCCTTGAGGCGGTGATCGGCGTCACCGGCACCCTGGGCTTCAACCTCAAGTACCTGATCGAGATGGGCGAGGAATACGGATCCCCCGCTCTGGCGGAGCTTTGCGCCGATGAAGCCGAGGCTTTTGCCGCCGACATGCTGATCGCCTCCGACGGGCCGCGCATCGGTTTGAACCAGCCGACGATCTTTCTGGGCGCGCGGGGCGGCATGAACATCCATCTGGAGGTCGTGGCCCGCGAGGGATACCACCATTCCGGCAACTGGGGCGGGCTGCTGTCCAATCCCGGCGTGGAGCTGGCCCATGCCATAGCAGCACTCATCGGCCCGACCGGCGAATGCCTGGTTCCCGAACTGACGCCAGGCACTATCCCCAACGACGTGCGCGAGGCGCTGTCGCGCTGCACCATCGAAACCGCGCCAGGCGATCCAGAACTGGACGCCTGGTGGGGCGCCCCGGGGCTGACCCAGACCGAACGCGTGTATGGCTGGTCCACGCTGGAGGTGATGGAGGTCGAGGTCGGCAACATCGCCAAGCCCCTTTACGCCATCCCGCCTTGGGCGCGAGCGCGGCTGCAGCTGCGCCATCCGGTTGGCGTCGATACCGAGGCGGTCCTGCCCGCGGTGCGGCGCAAGCTGGACGCCGTCGGATTGCACCGGGTCAAGATCGTGCCTGCGACCGATGCGGCCTTCCCGGCCAGCCGGTCGGACCTGAACAATGAATGGGTGCGCTTCGTAGCGAATTCGATGCAACGCACGATGGGCAAGCCGCCGGTGATCCTGCCGAACCTTGGCGGGTCGCTTCCGAACACCATCTTCACCGACACACTTGGCCTGCCGACGATCTGGGTGCCGCACTCTTATCCGGGATGCGGCCAGCACGGCGCCGACGAGCACCTGCCGATCCAGATCGTACGTGAAGGCTTGGCGATCATGGCCGGCATTTTTTGGGATCTGGGGCATCGAACATGAACTCTCCGATGAATAGCCCCAAGTCTGTCGAAGACCTATAGCTCAATCTACCCCGATGACCCTCTCGGGCACGCTGCCCTGTGCTTGGAAGTTCCCTTCAGCCTCGGCGGGCGGGATGTTTCCGAGGGGCCCAAGCAAACGCCTGTTGTTGAACCAATCGCCCCGTCCGAGAGTGGCCATTTCCAGATCCTGAATGTTGCGCCAGGATCCGTGGCAGTAGACCAACTCGGATCTGTAGACGCGGTCAGCGGCTCCGTCGTCACCTGTCCCTGGGCATGCAGCGCGAGACAGAACCGGCGCAGGTTGGCGCCAAAGCCACCCAGCAGTCCTTCCGGCAAGGGCGCGATGACCCTTTTGCCCTCTGTAAATGCTGGATCACACATCCCCAGAAGTGCTGGCGCAATATTCCCCACCCTTCGGGTTCGGCCATCAGCCGTGCAGGTGATGGGCTCCTCCATTTTTCAGCGGCCGACCTCGCCGCTTTGGCGGGGGCGGCGGTGTGATGGTGGCGTGTGCGCGGGTGTGTTCCGGGATCAGGTCGGCGTGTTGGCGGAGCCGGTAGCTGGCACCTTCGATCTGGACCACAACGGCATGGTGCAGGAGCCGATCCAGAAGCGCGGTCGCGACAAGGGGATCACCGAAGATCTCGCCCCATGGAATCGACCCTGGCGGAACTGGCGCGGCATGGCGGGGCGCGTGAATACAGCTTCGTGAAGATCCTGACCTCCAAGATGAACGACCAGAAATCCGCGCATCAACCCATCAAGCGTATGATGGACGCGGTTTTTCCCCAGGACATGCTGAACGTCTCGCTGAAAGATTCGGCAGAGATCGATAATGCGACGGCCAACTTGATGACGGTTTACGAACTGACTGGCCCCGCAACCCGGACCGAGACGCACAAGCGATGCCGCGCTTATCTTGACGCAGTTGGGCGCGAAGTTGAACTGCTGGTCCGCAAGACATAGCCAAGCCATCACAGGCAGTTGCGCAAGGAGGGCTTGTTGTGAGCAAGCGGCATAATGCGATCTTTGACGATGTCCTGAAGGACATGCCTGCGCCGGCGACGTCGGACCGGGGAGGAGCGCGGTTCTTAAAACGTACAAACGCCTTGTCGGAAACTGGCGAGCGCGAAGAAAAGGTGTTGAGATGGGTCGATCCCGCAAGCTGCATGATGTGGTCCCGGCACAACCGAGCCTATGACTTGCTGACGGAGGAAAACTGCCGCGAGCTGATCGACAGCCTCAGGTCTCAAGGACAGCAGGAATTTCCCGCGATCGTTCGCAGGCTGCCGGTGGGGCAGGGGCCGGAATACGAGGTCATCTGCGGCGCCCGTCGGCATGAGGAAAACTGCCGCGAGCTGATCGACAGCCTCAGGTCTCAAGGACAGCAGGAATTTCCCGCGATCGTTCGCAGGCTGCCGGTGGGGCAGGGGCCGGAATACGAGGTCATCTGCGGCGCCCGTCGGCATTTCGCCATAAGCTGGCTGCGCGCCAACAATTATCCCCAGTTCCGCTATCTAATCGAAGTCCGCGACCTGACCGACGAGGAAGCGTTTCGCCTTGCGGATATCGAAAACCGGGACCGCGCCGATCTGAGCGATTACGAGCGGGCCCGAGATTATCTTCAGGCGCTTGGCGCCTATTACGGCGGCAAGCAAAAGACCATGGCCGCGCGGCTTGAAGTGTCCGAAGCGTGGCTGTCGCGATATCTGCATCTTGCTCGTCTACCAAAGGCTATCGTCAACGTCTGGCCCGCATTACTGAAATCCGGGAACTGCATGCCCGACAGATACGCCCGATGCTTCAGGATGCTGAGGACAAAGTGGTGGTCGAGGCGGAAAGAATCGCCGCAGAACAAGGAAAGGCTAGGGTGGGGCAGGGAACCTATGTCGCCGTGCCGAAGATCCTGTCGCGCTTGAAGGCTGCTGCATACGGCCCCGCGCCCAAGGCCAGCAAGCCCGTGAGTGGCGTCAGCGTCGAAAAGCGTGGGAAAACAGTTCGGATTGAATTCCTGGACAGCATCGACACCGCCGAACTTCGTTCAGCCCTTGACAGTTATCTTTTAGCAAGACCGAAAAC
Organism: Paracoccus actinidiae; assembly: GCF_030863885.1. Classification (NCBI taxonomy): domain Bacteria; kingdom Pseudomonadati; phylum Pseudomonadota; class Alphaproteobacteria; order Rhodobacterales; family Paracoccaceae; genus Paracoccus; species Paracoccus actinidiae. The sequence continues at coordinate 4,521,885 of NZ_CP132956.1, read as the reverse complement.
TAAAAATTGCGAACGGGCAATTTTAGGATGCCTCGCTATGCCCTTTGTTGGCCTGGTGGATAACTGAGCAATGTCGCAGGGCGGCTAGTGAACGGCCAGTAGGTCCCCACGTGTCCGTCGTCGAATGATTTGGAACAGGCGGCCTGATGTTGGTCTGGAGGGCTTTGGCTCTGTGGGTTGAGGTTATGCTGCGTGGCGCTGATGGTTCAAGCGCCGGTTCTGGATGGTCAGTTGTTCGTCGGGCTTACGCGGCCCCACCGGGGCCACGGTCCCTCCTCATCGGTGAAACGGCTTTTCCTCATGTCGTCTGCTCCTTCTCAGGTTGGGCAGACTCTACATCACGGAGAGGGAACTTCTGGGGGGCAGGGCATCGGCAGTCATCAGCTGCGGAGAAACATGGGTGTTAGAAAGCAACTTGAGCCTTACCTGCGCGGTGAGTAGTGAACAGACCCACTTGCATAACCCTCGAAAATAACGATGAAATCCGGCTATAGCCAGACTTGGAGATAAGTTTGTCTAGGAAAAATGGCGGAGGGAACGGACCTGCCGTCGAACCTTCTCCACCTCTAGCTAGTTGTCGCTTAGACGGACGATTAGACGCTCTCCTTTCGCAAGTAGCGCCGCGACAGAGCGTCAAAAGAGATCGCTAGTACCACGATCACGCCGGACACTACGCCCTGCCAATAAGGCGATACACCAAACAGGACGATGATGTTTTCGATGATGCCGGCGCCGAATATCGCTCCCAGGGGAGACCCGACACCGCCTGTTGTTGCCACCCCACCAATGACTGCAGCGGCGATGGGCGCCAGGACCCAAGCCTGGCCGATGGAAGGTTGCGCTGTGCCCAGGCGAGCTACCATCAGCAGCCCTGCCAAAGCCGACAACATACCTGCAAAGGTGAAAACCAGCAGCCGGATGCGGTCTACCCGAATACCAAGCATCCGCGCTGCCGCAGCATTGTTTCCAATGGCATACATGTAGCGGCCCATCGGCGTTTTGAGCGTCAGGAACAACGCAACGACAAGCACCGCCAACATGATGAGAAAGGGCACCGGGACTCCCAGGAGGTCGCCTCGGCCCAAGAATTGGATCCCCGCAGGAATGCCCGTGATCGCTACCCCTTTCGTCAGCACCAAGATCGCGCCACCATAGATACCCGCTGTGCCGATCGTCAGCACAAGCGAGTGCAATCCAAGTACCGTTACGAGGAAGCCGTTGAGGCAACCAAGCGCCATGCCCAGCAATAAGGCCAATACCAGCGCCACCGGCCAGGGCAGCCCGGCCTGCACCATCAGCATCCCCGATACGACGCCGCAGAGGCCGCCTATGGTGCCCAGGGACAGATCGAGTTCGCCAAGGATCATCAGCGAGGACTGTGCGATCGTTACCAGACCCACGAAAGCCAGCCCTCGCGCGATCACAGACATGTTGTAGCCGGTCAGAAAGTAGGGCGAAATAATTGCCGAGATCGCGAAAATTATGACCAAGGCCACGAAGACACCGGCCAGCGGATTGCGTATCAGGATCGACAGAGCGGATGGGCTTTGTGCGGATGCGTCAGACGACATGGGCAGTTTCCTGTGGTGTGGTAGCAAAGATAGCCCCCACTAAAGTTTCTGTATCGGTTGTGGCGGCGTCGAAATCGCCGGTAATCTGGCCTCCATGCATGGTGATGATGCGGCTGGCGCAGCGACGCAGTTCGGCCATCTCAGAAGATATCAGGATGACTCCGACGCCTTGCTCGGCCAGTGCTTTCATGATGCGATAGATTTCTGCCTTGGTGCGAATATCGATGCCTTTGGTCGGTTCGTCGAAGATCAGAATGCGAGGCGTCGTGGCCATGGCGCGGCCAATGATCGCCTTCTGCTGGTTGCCGCCCGAAAGGGTGGCCATGCGTTGGCCCGGTCCTGCTGCACGGATCCCATAGTCATCAATTACCCGAGCGATGATGCTGCGCTCTTTGCCCGCATCGATACCAAGGGCACCCGAGGTTAGGGAAAGAACAGAAATGCCAATGTTCTCCCGCAATGATAGCAGCGGAAAAATGCCGTGGTGCTTGCGTTCCTCGGACAGATACAGCATTCCGCCCTCAACTGAGGCCGCCGGGTCGTTCAGCCGCCAGCCCTGCCCCTCGACAGTCACATGGCCTCCTCTTGCCTTGCGGAAGCCGAAGATCGTCTGCATCAGTTCCGACCGACCGGCACCAACCAAGCCGGCAAAACTGTCAACGTCGGTGCAAAACCCGGCCACGCGGCGGCGTAAAACCAGGCCAGGTGGCGGTGGCCTGCGCCATGGCGCGCGCGCTTACCATAGAGCTGGCGCGTGCCATGGCGCATTGGCCCCACGAACCTACGATCAACTATGGGCTGCGGTCGGCCAGGTCTGCGATCTGTTCTCCGACGAGGAATGCTACAACTACTTCAAAGCCGCAGGGTACGAGGTCGATTGAATGCAACAGGCTCTAGCGTTTTGTCACTGTTGGCACATTCATCGTTCGGATTGTTGGTGGGCAAATCTCGCGATCGGCAGCACTGCTTCTTGGGCAATCGACGCTGTTCGTGAAATATCCAGATTCTCACGCTATGATACGGGTGATCTAAATCTTGACGACGACTTAGTCCTGTCGTGCAGCCGAATCCCATACCTGTGGAGTGCGGGCAATGTCACTGGCGCTTGTATCATCCAAGCAAGCCGATCAGCCGGAGCATAGCCACCCGGCGCTGCACGGCATGGATGACGACGGGGTAGGCGGTGATGCCATCGCCATACCCTGCGAGCATGTGTTGCTGGCGCGGATCAAGTTGCCGCCGGCCGCGGTCTGGCAGTTGCAGGCAGCTACCCGATCGGCAGTCGCGGACTTGATCGCTGACCCGGTTGACGAAGTCCACATCGTGCCGGGGCGGGAACTGGGACAAGGCGAGTTTCTTGTAGCAGTTCTCCGGCACGCAGTGATGGAGGAATGGGCGCCGCGTGCCGATGCAACGAATTCGCGCCTTGTTCCCGATGTCTTGGCCTTGCCGATTCCGCCAACGGGCAGCCTGTTCATGCGAGAGGCCGGTGGGCGGGTTCTGGTGCGCCTCGCCGATGGAACTGGCTTTGCGACGGGGATGCTTGCCTTTCCCACGTTCTGGCGCGCGGCAGGAATGCCCGAGATTGTGCTGCTGGGCGGCCAGCTGCAGGGGGAGTTTCCTGCCATCGGCGTGCAGTCCATGCCTGCATCCCCGCCACAGGAGGCGCTGGAATTCGATCTGATAACGGATCGTTATGCACGAAAGCGCGGTGCTTGGCGGACGTTGAAGGGTGTCGCCGCAGTTGTCGTCCTTGCGCTGATCGGGCATCTTGCCCTGCTTGGCACAGAAACCGTCTTGCTCGGAAGAATTGCCGAGGAGCAAGAGGCCTTGTTGCGCGGCGAAGCCATCGGCCCTTCTGCTGCAACGCAGTCGCCACCTTGGCAGGGGGATCCCACTGCCGGATGGGCGGCAACGAGTGGTTTCCTGCCGTTTCTTTCTCAGGTCGCCGGTGCCTTTCCGGCCTTCGGCGAGGGGATGGCCGTCCGCAACATGACCTTCGATGCCGATGCAGGAACGCTGGGGATACTGGTCGAAGGACCGGATTTAGCCGCCTTGCAAGGGATGGAAGCCCAACTGGACGCCGCAGGGCTGAATGTATCCGCTGGGGCAGCGACAAGCAGCGGTGGCACGGCCGAGATGCGCCTGATCATCAACAGGCTGATCAATGGGCAATAGACCTTCCCGTCTGTCTGTTCAGGGCTGGTCGAAGACCCGCAAGGGCAAGCGCATGGTATTTGGTGGCATGATCCTCGCTCTTGCCGCCTATCTGCTTCTTGAGGCTGCGGTTCGGCCCTTGTTTGCCGCGCGATCCGAGGCTCTGGCATCGATTGCACGGTCTGAACTGGCGCGGTCGAGACTGGCTGACCCGCCAGGTGTCTGGCAGGATGGCAGGGAAGAGGATGAACCGGTATCTGCGATGTTGACCAAAACAGCCGTCGCACGTGGTCTGACAATCCGCCGCCTCGAGCCGGCTGGAGGGGAGGCCAAGCTTTTGATCGAGAAGGCCGACTTCAACGAGATCATCCGATGGATTGCCGAACTCGAGATCGAGCGAGGCCTGCGTGTCATTGCCCTGGATGTAAATCGAACCACGGATCCGGGATTCGTAAACGCGACCATGACGGTGCGCCGGTGACGACAGGGGTCAAGCCAGCCCAAGCCCCCTTGCTGCCCTATGCGTTTGCACGGCGCCATGGCGTATTGTTGCAGCACGTGCAGGGTCGAACGATATGCCTGCACCGCGTCCACACGACCTCACTCGCATTGGCCGAGGTACAGCGCGTCACGGAGGGCGAACTTGATTTTCAGGATGTGCCGGATGACATTTTCGACGCTCGTGTATCGGTTGTTTACCGCGACGATGCGGTTTTGGCGTCGGCTGCGGCGGGGGATGCGGCGGGGGACGGGGGCGGGCTTGGCTCGCTGGCGGACACGGCGGCGGTTGGCAGGCTCAAGGAATACAGAGGCATCGCCATGCGCTGCTGCAAGACTGATGAAAGTTTCAGCGCCTTCATTGCTCTCGCCGCAACCGTCATTCGGCTCCGGTGAACGTCAACACACCCTAGCTCATCGTAGCCTTCATGGAGCGAAGACAAGGAAAAAACTTGTGACAACAAAACACGGTGCCGAGCGGGCCGTCAAAGCTGCCGGCGGGCAATGCGCAAGATCTACAACTCCCCGGGATACGGGAGGAATTGAAGCAGAACTCGGGATCCGCTAGCGTTCCTGCGTCAAACTGGCCACAGGATCAGATGCCCGATGACACGACACCGCCGCGGCTGGCTCTGGCATCTCGGCTTCGTATTCCTTGCTCTCACTACGGTGCTCGTCGGGACTGTCGGCGTGCTCGGGCTTCATTTCCAGGCTGGCCATGCCCCCCTGTGGATCGCGCTCTGGAGCGCGGCGCTCGTCACCGTGCTGGTCGTGGCGTTTCGCCGCGGCCTTATCGCGGGAGTCGCGGGTGTGCTGGCGGGACTCTCCGTCTTCTCCCTCTGGTGGGTGACCATCACCCCGACAAACGATCGGGACTGGCAGGCCGATGTGGCCGAACTGCCGAGCGGCTCGGTTGATCCGGCTGACGCTTCCCGCATCACGATCGAGAACGTCCGCAACTTTGATTGGATCACCAAGACCGAGTTCCAGCCGCGTTGGGAGATGCGCAGCTACGATCTCGACGAACTCGAGACAGTCGACCTCGTGCTCACCTACTGGGCCGGCCCGGCCATCGCCCATACGATGGTGAGCTTCGGCTTCTCGGACGGCGAGCACCTCGTCTTTTCAGTTGGCATCCGACCCTCCAGGGGCGAGGCCTATTCTTCGCTTGCTGGCTTCTTCAAGGCCTATGAGCTGATCGTCACGGTCGGGGATGAGCGCGACGTAATCCGCTTGCGGACATCGGTGCAGGAGAGCAACCGTGTCCACCTTTACCGCGTCCAGATGCCTCCTGAGCGCATACGCGGGCTCTTCCTCGAATACATTGTCTTCGCCAATCAGCTGGCCGAGGAACCTCGTTTTTACCGCACGATAGTCGCCAACTGCACGACCATCGTCTGGAGGCTGGTGCGGCGGTTCGACAGCGGCCTTCCGCTCGACTACCGCCTCCTGCTATCTGGATACCTGCCCGGCTTGCTCTACGACCGGGGCACCCTCGACATGCGTTTCACGCTCTCCGAGCTCGAGTCTGCTGGCCTGCTCCCTTCGGGCGTCCTCGACACGCTCGACGGTCCCGCCTATTCAGCTGCGCTGCGAACTGATATTCCGCCCCTCTGACGCAAGCTGGACCCGTCACGTATTTGTGCCGCTCTAGGTGCTCGGTTTGGCTGCTGGGCGTCCGGAGGCCAAGGGGTCTTTCCCTCCCAATGCTGAATGCCGACGGCGCGGGTTATAGAAGCCCTTGATGTATTGGAAGATGGCTGTCTCAGCCTGGCGACGCGTTTCCCACGCAATGCTTGTTTGTGGTGCGGGATGCTGGATTTGGACCAACGACCTTCTCGATGTGAACGAGGCGCTCTACCAGCTGAGCTAATCCCGCCGGATAGGTCGTTCATGGTGGCGCGCTGCCGGGCACGCTCGAGCCTCCTGGATCACGATGCACTCCAACTGAAGGCTATGGGTATGGCCGATGCAGCCAGAAGCCGTCCGGCCCCGCCTCAAAGCAGGAGGCGACCGCGACAGGTGCGCCAAGGCTGGCTTCCGTGCGAGTGCGATGCGCCGCGACAAAGGCGAGCAGCCTTGCCGTGTCGCCCGCCTCCAGCCGATGAAAAACGAGTTTCTCGACGCCGGGCAGGCGCACGGCGACAAGCCAGATCGCCCGACTGAGCTCGAGCGCAACATAGACAGTCGTATCAGCGGTATTGTCGATGGTTCGCATGATCAGCTCCATGGCCATGAGGGACCCCGTCACTATCCGCGAAGCCCTGCTTCATAGCATCTGGAACCAGATCTCCAAGGGCTTGGCCCGCGCTTCGTCAGGCAAGGCTGCGCGCGCCAGTTCGGCAAAGTTTTATGGGATGGCCCGCCCCTCTCGGAGCGCATCGGCTAAGATGCTGGTGCATGTTTGTGAGAAAGGAGCGGACCATGACGATCGTTACCCTCGGAATTGACCTGGGCAAGACCCTTTGCACGGATAGGAGCGGCCGCGCTCGCATTCCCAGCAGGCGCCCACAGCGCGCCGGCCGGCTAATCCCCTCCCACTCCTGGCTGTCCAGACCACAGCGAAGAGCCTGAACCCTCTCCGTGAGCGCCGACGTGCCCAGCGGTACCCGAGCCCATTGCGAAGTCTCCCGCGTTACTACCCAGATGATCGTTTCACCAACTACCGATCTGAAAGTTTCAGTGGTCAACATAGCCACAAGAGCTTCGCTAGGCCCGAGCAGAGCCTGGACCTGGTCAACTCCCAACGGCTTCGGTTGAGCTAGGGCAGCATACTCGGGAAACGCGGTCCGCAGCTGATCGTCAAGCTCAGCGACCCGGGCGTCGATCTGCACCATGCGGCTCCGAAACTGCTGCTCGACGCTTAAATCACGGTTACGCACATCGCGCGATAGGCTTCGCACAAGATAGGTATCCTTCGACTGCCACTCGCGCACTAGATCCTGACGCTCTCGGAGCACTCTAGCCAGTTCAGAAACACCTTGGCTGAATCGAGCAGACGCTTGCGCGAGTGAAGTTGCTGCGGCGGACTGTTGGGCCCATTGCGCGGCCTCGAAAGCCTCCTGCTCTAGTGAACTGGCATTTGTCCGGTGCATATCGGCCAACCGGGAGGCCGATTGCGCAAACAAGCCGAACAGGCGGCCACGCAATGACAGGTCGTCTTGCTCCCTTTCGACCAAAGCACCGCCAACTGGATTGCCTCCTATCCGATATCGCATTGTAGCTGCATGGCTCGCTTGGCGTAAGAAGCCGACCGCCTTACCCCAGTCTCTGTAGACGTAGTTCAAACCGCCCAGGTTGGTGAGCGACTGGATTACATCTGGATGATCGGGAGCGAGCGCTCCTCTACGAATGACGAGTGCCCGCTCAAAAAGCAGTCGCGCCTCTGATAGGCGCGACTGTTCCAGCGCAAGACCGCCCAAGCTGTTCATGATGACGCTCACGCGTAAACTGTCAGGCCCGAAGTCTCTTTGGACCAACATGAGTGCCCGTTTCAGCAGCGCTTCGCTTTCGGAATAGGCTCCTTTGCGCGAAAGAAGACCAGCATAATTAATTAGTGTAGTAGCTAGGGCGGGCGAGTTATTAAGGTTTTCGCGGATAGTAAGCGCGCAGTGGTAAAGTGTCTCCGCTTGATCGTAACGCGCTTGGTCCACCATCAAGTTAGCGAAATTATTGCAGGTTGTTGCGATATCTGGATGGTTAGGAGGTAACCTGTCACGGAGAATGGAGAGGGAGCGTTCAAAGAGCGGTTCTGCTTCATCATGACGCCCCTGGACCCGATACAACACAGCTAGCCCGCCAAGCGTGGTAGCAAGCAAAGGGTGATCCTGCCCAAGTCGCTGTTCGCGGATTGCGGCGGATTCTTTATAGTATTCCTCCGCAACAGCGAACCGACCTGTCTCATGATATAAGAGTGCAAGATTGTTCCGGGCCGTGGCAACCTCAGAAGAGGTGGGGCCACTAATTTGAACGCGTATCTCGAGCGATTCCACAAACTTAGATTCCGCTTCCGTAAAGCGTAGTTGAGCTAGATAAAGCAAACCAATATTGTTCAACACTGTAGCAATAGAGATCTGATCGCCAGACCTCCGACGAATTGAAAGCGATTCTTCATAAAGATTTTCTGCCTCAGAAAAGAGCGCGCGATCCTTCAAAATACCTGCCAGGTTATTTAGAGTAATGGCGGTATCAAGGTTTATTGGGTGCAATTGTCTGCGGATATTTAGCGCCATTCGGTAACAGGCTTCAGAACGACGCGGATCACCCAGTTTCGCGTGATGGCGACCAAGTCTATCGTATATGTCGGCAAGGCGTGCATTATCCGTGCCTGCATTGCGAGATGTGATAATCGTTAAAGCCTGCTCGTCTGCAGCGATAGCGTAGTTCCATTTACCTTCAGCGCCGTATCTCTCAGCGAGCGCAGTCAAGCGCTCGACTTCATCCTGCGCCTGACCTGCGGCAGGCATACAGATCAAAAGAATGATCAGCACAAAAACCGCGCAACCGACGGCTCGGCTCGGGACGTTGAATATGTAGCGGGTCATTGAGCTCCTTCGCCGACGAGGGAGAACGGTGCCCAGATGGAGGGATGCGGGTTGTCCTCCTGGCGAGGGTCATCCATTAGGTCAACCATGGCGCGGCGAAGCGCCTCGGAGCGGCCCATAGTTGACTGTGGCAACTTTGTTCACGGCAACTCCTCCAATGGAGGCGGCGTCTTTCGCCCACCTGTCCGGATTCTAGGAGTTGCCGATGCGTGCCTCCATTGAGACTATGTAAATCACTGTTAACCTCACCCTTATCCTAGCAACTGTATCTCTCAGGGCGTCGCGGCGGTCCATTTCTGACGATTCTTGCACAGGGCGTTCGCGACGATAACGAGCTTCCTGGCAACGGCGGTGATGACGACCTTGTGCGGTTTTCCAGCCTTGCGGAGGCGATCTGCGAAGGATTTCAGGCTTGAGTTGTGATGTGCCGCCACCAATGCCGCCTAGAACATCACGTGCCGCAGAGCCCGGCGACCTCCAGCGATGGCCCTTTTCCGCGAAGGGTTCCGCTGTCGTGCGCGACCGGAGCCAATCCAGTGAGTGCCGCAGCCTCTTCGCCGGTGACGGTGCCGATCTCGGGCATTTCTGCGATTAGCATCGCGCTGACAACCGGGCCGATCCCCGGGATGGAACGAAGGACGACGGCGGTCTCCGAAAGGCGATCGTCACTGGCGATGGCCTGGGTGATCCGGTCTTCCAGTTCCTTGATCAGGCTGTCGATCCGTTGCTTCATCTCGGTGTCGATGTCCTCGAACATTGCGGCGGTGCCCAGTTTCTGATGCGCGCGGATTTGCGCCAGAAGCCGTTTGCGCATCTCGACAAGCTGCGCTCCTTTTGACGTCAAGGCTCTGAGAAAACGTAGCTTTTCTGTGGGAAGACTGCGGCCTGCTTCGGGCCGGAATGCAAAAAAGCGGGCGATGAGTGCGGCATCGATCCGGTCGGTCTTGGCGCGTGTGCCACGGCTTTGCGCAAACGCCTTCACCTGAGCAGGGGGCACCTGGCGGGCTGCAACGCCTTCCGTCTCCAGAAGCGCCCACAACTGCCATTCCTGACCGCCAGTCGATTCAAAGCAGACAACGGCATCCCGGTCTTGGGCAAGATCCGCTACGGCAGCATGACCTGCCGGAGTGTTTGGCACTCTGCAGCAGTGCCCATCCGGGAGGCATTGGACGTCAAGCCAATCGCGGCTGACATCTATGCCGATAACGCGGCCATGTGATAGGTTGTCCATGCTCTCTTCCTTCTGGTGCGCGGTCCTAAAAGGCCGCAATCAACTGTTCGAGCCGATGAAGAGAGGCGGTGCCGACAGGCTAAGAACGTGGTCATGCCACAAGGGTCAGACGTCGCGCACCACCCCGCCATCGGCCCTGGCCGGGGCCGGTGACGGGCCCAGTTTAGCAAAGCCCAGATACAGAAGGGTCAGGACTCGTTCTTGGCTCATAGCCAGAACATAACAGTTGCGGCGAGGGCGACGGCAGACAGGAAGACCTTTGGACATCTGTCGTAACAGGTTGCCACGCGTCGCCAATCCTTGAGACGGCCAAACATGATTTCGATCCTGTTGCGGCGTTTGTAGCGGCGCTTGTCATGTTTGACGGGCTTGCCGCGCGACTTCCGGCCCGGGATACAAGGCTTTATCCCCCTGTCTTCCAATGCATCTCTGAACCAGTCGGCATCATAGCCTCGGTCCGCCAGCAGCCACTCCGCGTTGGGCAAGCTGCTCAACAAGGCTGCCGCTCCGGTGTAATCGCTGACTTGACCCACAGTCATGAAGAAGCGGATCGGGCGCCCATCTGCGTCGGCGACCGCATGCAGCTTGGTGTTCATGCCGCCCTTGGTTCGACCGATCAGGCGGCCCCGCTGGGCGTCTGATCCCCTTTTTTCCACCACAGGCTCGTCGCCGTGCGGTGTGCCTTGAGATAGGTCGCGTCGATCATCACCGTTTTGGGTGTTGCCGCCTCGGATGACAGGCCCTCCATCATCCTGGCAAAGACGCCCCGGTCACTCCATCGCTTCCAGCGATTGTAGAGTGTCTTTGCTGGGCCATATTCCTTTGGAGCATCGCGCCAGCGCAAACAATTGCGGTTAACGAAAATTATGCCGCTCGAGACACGCGCCGATCATCAACGCGCGGCTTGCCATGGCTCTTCGGGAAGAACGGCTGGAGCCGGGACATCTGCGCCTCAGACAGCCAAAAAAGGTTGCTCATCGATCAGTCTCCTTGCGGAGGCTGAATCATCCCCCAAGCAGAAGATCAATGGGTCCTGAGCCTAGCATTACAGTTGCATTCTCCTCTTCTGTCTGAATCCATGCGCTTTCATGATTGATGGAGGCTCGTGGATGGCGGGCTTGTCGGTCGAGGAGACGCTGTAGCTTTGGGCCTCGTCGCTTCGTTGTCACATCCCGCGTGATTGTGTACGCGCTTTCTGAACAGCTCCGGCCTTTGGCGTTGCCAGTCCTTGAGGGCGGCGACGGGCGCTCGGCCCTTGAGTGCCGCTTGCGGTAGTTGGCTGTTGTAGAGGTGGACGTAGCGCAGGAGGGTCTGTTCCAGGTCCTCGCCGCTGTGGAAGCGATGGCTCTGCAGGACATCCTCTATCCGGCCGTTGAAGCGCTCGACCATTCCGTTATCCGGCATGATCGAGTCGATGCTTCGACATCCTCGGTTGTTTGCAGCGCTGGTGCTATCCTGAGCGCATCCGGGATTCGGGGCATCGGGAGCACGTGAGTGCGGGCAGACCGAGCAACAAACCTGGGCTGCGAGCCCGTGCCGTTATGTGGTCGCCCCTGCGGCTTGCCCGGATGTGCCGAGAGCACGGATCTGTAAATGCCGCGTGCCCGCCCGCTCCCGCTAGTGTTGGCAAGGAGGGAGACATGCGGATCATCGCACTCGATATCCATCGCGTCTTCGCAGAGGCGGTGGCATTGGAAGATGGAGGATACCGGCAGCTCGGCCGCATCGGCATGACGCGGGATCACCTCGTGGCCTTCGCGACCACGTTGCGGTCGACAGATCATGTGGTCGTAGAAGCGACTGGCAACGCCACGGCGGTGCTCGAGATCCTAGCGCCGAAGGTCGCCCGCGTTGCGGTGGCAAACCCGTTCCAGGTGCACCTGATTGCGCGAGCCAAGACCAAGACTGACAAGATCGATGCCCGGATCCTGGCGCGGCTTTACGCAGCGGGCTTTTTGCCCGAAGTCTGGATTCCTGACGAGAAGACGCTGGCTCGACGCCGGCAGGTGACGCGCCGGAACCAGCTGGTCAAGAGCCGGGTGCGGCTGAAGGCCATCGTGCAGTCTATCCTGCACGCACATCTCGCGCCGCGGTGTCCGCATACCGATCTCTTCGGTGGCAAGGGTCGGGCCTGGCTCCGCGCGCAGGTGTTGCCCGAAGACGAGCGGGCGGCGGTTGAGCGTCATCTTGAGGATTATGATCGCCAGACCGAAGCCCAGAAACAGGTTGAGCGGGACATCGCCTCGGCCGCGCTCGAGGATGAGGACGTCAAGCAGCTGATGACGATCCCCGGGATCGACATGGTAGTCGCCGTCGGCGTCATGGCCGCCATTGGTCGCATCGATCGCTTCGCCACGACCAATCAGCTTGCCGCATATTTTGGTCTCAATCCAAGCGTACGGCAGTCCGGCGACGGGCCGGCCTATCACGGCCGGATCACCAAGCGTGGTCGAAGCGATGCCCGGCATCTTCTAGTCGAAGCCGCGTGGCAGACGGTGCGAAGCCCCGGGCCGATGCGGGCGTTCTACGAGCGAGTGCGGGCGCGGCGCGGCAACCATGTCGCGGCCGTGGCGGTCGCCAGAAAACTCGCAGTCCTGATCTGGCACATGCTCAAGAAAGGCGAGGATTACGCATGGGGTCGGCCAACCCTTATGGCCCGGAAACTGCGCAGCCTAGAACTCGCAGCAGGCCGGCCGGCACAGCGAGGCCAGAGGGGTAGCGCCTATGACTACAACCTCCCGGAACGCCGGGCGGCGGATCAAGCCTTGGCTGAACAAGCCGAGCACGCTTATCGCCGCATCATGCAGCGTTGGCGACAGTGCAACCGGAAACAAGGTGCGGGCGCCGCAAACGAGGCGCGACACTGATCCGGCTGCGCGGCGGAGCCTGCACCTCACGCTCTGCTCTTTGCCACGCGGTCGCCCGTAATGAGAGAAAATAGCACATCTCTGAAGAAAGGGGCTGTTCAATCTCATCCGTGGTCTGCGGGTGCATCGGCTGCGCGAGGCGGTGCTCGATCCCGAGGTCCGCGCAGAGGGTGTTGACCTCGTGCTGTCCGCTGGCGGCGCGCTTGCGCAGGCCGGACAGGCGGTCGGTGAAGGCCTTGCCCCTCGCCCTTGTCTCTCGGACCAATGGCGTTCCAATGGCTCGATCGGTCAGCACCCTGGTGATCTTCATCGGGCCGCGCGGTCCAGATCGCGCAGGAACCTTCGTGCGTTGGCCGCGGTCTGCGCCGGGTAGATGCGCACAAAGACCCATCGGGTCGCCCGGTCGATGGCCACGAAGAGATAGCGGCGGCGATCCTCGTCGGCCATCTGCGGCAGATACTTGATGTCGATGTGCAGGTAGCCGGGCTCATAGGCCTTGAAGGTGCCGTGCGCGGGCTTGGGTTCCTTTTGGCTTCAGCGCCCGCAGGTTGCCCGTCCCGTGCCGACGCGGGCAGCGGTCGAGCCCCGAGCGAGAGACATGCGGGTTGAGGAACGCGCGCACCACCGCGAGCCGCTCGTCGAGCGGCAAGAGAAGCGCCTTGCGGAGTGCAACCGCGACGGCCTGCCTCCTGGTTGCCTGCCGCATCGAAGATCTGGACGCCCGCGCGGGTCAGGACGGCATGGTCGCCGTCCTCCAGATAGGTGATGCGGTCGGTAAAGGGCGCCAGCGCCACGGCGTCGGATCCCAGGAACATCTCACCGTCGCCATGGCCGATGGCCAGGGGGCTGCCCTTGCGGGCCGCGATCATCAGGTCATCCTCGCCATCGAAGATGAAGGCGAGGGCGAACGCGCCGCGCAGCCGTGCCAGGGTGCTGCGTGCGGCCTGGATCGGGGATTGGCCTTGATCCATGTAATGTGCCGTCCACAGTGCCACGGTTTCCGTGTCGGTCTGCGATTGCGGCTGGATGCCCAGCGTGCCCAGTTCCTCGCGCAGGTCGCGGAAATTCTCGATGATGCCGTTATGGACAACGGCCACGGGACCGGACTGGTGGGGATGGGCGTTCACCTCGGTCGCGGCGCCGTGGGTGGCCCAGCGGGTATGGCCAATGCCGATATGGCCGGGCAGGGGCTCGTGGACCAAGCGGACCGACAGGTTCACCAGCTTGCCCACGGCGCGGCGCCGCTCCAGCCGCCCGGTGGCGTCCACCGTTGCGACGCCCGCGCTGTCATAGCCGCGATATTCCAGCCGCCGCAGCGCATCGACCAGTTGCGGGGACACCTCGTGCGAACCCAGAATACCGATAATGCCGCACATCAGCGGGCCTCCTTCTTCGCGCGCAGGGCTGCCATCAGGCGGGTGGCAAGGCCGGGCTTGGTCGCCTGGCGCGCCCGGCCAATGGCCAGGGCACCGTCCCAGGATACCGATAATGCCGCACATCAGCGGGCCTCCTTCTTCGCGCGCAGGGCTGCCATCAGGCGGGTGGCAAGGCCGGGCTTGGTTGCCTGGCGCGCCCGGCCAATGGCCAGGGCACCGTCGGGCACGTCTTCGGTGATCACGGACCCCGATCCGGTCATGGCGTCGTCGCCTACCCGCACCGGGGCCACCAGCATCGTGTCGCTGCCGATAAAGGCGCGTGCGCCGATCTGGGTGCGGTGCTTCATCACCCCGTCGTAATTGCAGGTGATGGTGCCCGCGCCGACATTGGTGTGTTCGCCCACATGGGCATCACCCAGATAGGTCAGGTGGCCGACCTTGACGCCTTCGTCCAGAACCGCATTCTTGATTTCGACGAAGTTGCCGACATGAACGTCGCCGCCCAGTTCGGCGCCGGGGCGCAGCCGGGCAAAAGGCCCGACGGTTGCGCCCGAGGACACATGGCAGCCTTCCAGATGGCAGAAGGGCAGGATTTCCGCCCCCGATTCCACCGTCACGCCCGGCCCGAAGACGACGCTCGGACCGACCACCGCATCCCGTCCGATCACGGTGTCCAGTGCAAACCAGACCGAGGACGGGTCGCACAGCGTCACCCCGTTCTCAAGCGCCCGAAGACGCGCGCGGTCCTGAAAGGCGCCTTCGGCCGCGGCCAGTTCGGCGCGAGTGTTGATGCCCAGCGTTTCCCCTTCGTCGCAGGTGACGACATCGGTGCTGCGCCCCTCGGCCCGCGCCAGGGCCACCAGGTCCGTCAGGTAATATTCCCCCGAGGCGTTCTGGTTCGTCAGCCGCACGATCAGTTGGCGCAGCAGGGATGCGTCAAGCGCCATGACCCCGGAATTGCACAGCGCGATGTCGCGCGTCGCCGCATCCGCGTCCTTGTATTCGACGATCCGTTCCAAGCCCCGCCCCGTCAGAATCAGGCGGCCATAGCGGCCCGGATCCTCGGCCTCGAACCCCAGGACGACCAGATCGGACGGGTGCGCGGTAAGGGCGGCCAGCGTTTCTTCGCCGATGAATGGGGTGTCGCCGTAAAGAACGACCACCTTACCCTCGAACCCTTCCAGTTCGGGCAGGGCCTGGCGGACGGCGTGGCCGGTGCCAAGCTGTTCGGACTGCAGCACGATCCGGGCTTCGGGGTCGATCCTGCCCACGGCCTTCGTCACCTGGTCGGCGCCATGGCCCGCGACAACGATCACCTGTTCGGGTTCCAGCGTCCGGGCCACGGACAGGGCATGGCCGATCAGCGGTGCGCCTGCCAGCCGGTGCAGCACCTTGGGCAGATCGGACTGCATCCGGCTGCCTTGTCCGGCCGCCAGAACCACGATCGCCACGGGTTTGTCCGCCATGCTGTCTCCAATGCCTGTTCAAATTCTTTGCCCGGCGTTCTAATCGGGGCCGCGGCGTATGGGGAAGCTGGTCGGACCAGAAGCCCTTGGCACCCTAGCCTTAGGCGGCCTTTTCGACCGCAGCGACGATCCCGTCCACGACCTCGCGCAGCACCGCTTCGTTCTCGGCCTCTGCCATGACCCGGATCAGCGGCTCGGTCCCCGACTTGCGGATCAGCACGCGCCCGGTGCCCGCCAGCCGCGCCTCGGCATCGGCGATGACCGCGCGGACCTTGGCCGCAGACAGCGGATCGGCTCCTGCGGCGTACTCGCTCGCAGCATCATGCTGCCCAATCGCCGGGAAATTGATCCACCAGATCAATTTCTGGCCCGGCTCAGACGCGGAAAATCCACCTATCCCAGCCGTTCAGATTTCCTGAACCACCTCTCTTTCACACGTAGTGCAAAAAGATTACCATCTGGTTTTTATTGGAACTGGCGATCGAAGTCGCAGAGTTCCCGTGCGAATTGGGCAAGTTCCATCGTGAAATGGGATGGCTGATCGCTCCGGAACATGGCCGCATAGGGCACGGACGGAAGTTCGGGATCAAGGTCCAGAACCACAATCTTTCCTGCGGCAACCAAGGGTTCATGGCAGCGGATCGGGATATAGGTGGCGCCAAGACCGGCGATGGTGAGGCCGAGTTGGGCAACCAGGCTGTCGCAGGTCATCTCGTGTGGAAGCTCGATGCCGTTGCTCCGCAGCCATCGCGATATCACCAAGCCGGTGCCGGACATGCGACCCTGGCTGATGATCGTCATCTGCGCCAGCGCCTCATAGGTGATCTGCGCACCGTGTCCGACAAGAGCCGGACTGGCAACCCAGGCGTTCAGCACTTCGCCAAGGCGCAGCACGGTGGTGTCGGCTGGCTGCAGGGCCTCGGGCACAAGGATCATGTCGTAAACGCCGTCGGCCAGACCTTGGTGAAGGTCGCGAGTCATGTCGACGGAAACATCGAACTCGACATTCGGATAATTCTGTCGCGCCTCGGTGATGAGACGCGGCAACCAGGTCAGCGCGGTCAACTCGGTGACGCCAAGGCGCAACGTCCGCGACGGCATGTCGGAGACGCTTTTCAAATCCATGGCCTCGCTGCGCAACTCTAGCATCTTCTCGCCCAAGTGCAGAAGTTGTTCGCCCTTGGGGGTCAGGACACTGTCGCGGCCGTTTCGATCGAACACTGCAACGCCAACAACAGCCTCCAGCTCCTGGACCCGTTTCGAGATGGTGGATTGAGTCAGGTTCAGTTTGTTGGCCGCCTTTTCGAAGCTGCCCATGCGGGAGATCCAGACCAACGCCTCGACTTGCTTCAATGTCAACATCGCGCATTCCGCCATGAATAAAAGCGATGAATCAACATAGATTAATATCGTTTGTTTTCCAACACGGCCCAACGGTATTTTTCTCCTGAACGGAGGGCCCTTATGACAGACACAACCACCCTTATCCGCGATGCCGATCTCGTCGAGACCTTTCGCGGCATCCCGACCTCGATCCTCAGCGACAACCTGGACCGGCTGCCTGGCGCGCCGCTTCGGCCGTTCCATCGGTCACGGACGCTTGCAGGGATTGCCTTCACTGTCCGCACCCGCTCGGGAGACAATCTTGCCATCCACCGCGCGCTTGAGGAAGCGCAGCCCGGCGACATTCTTGTCGTAGACGGAGGCGGTGATCTGAGCCGGGCACTGATTGGCGAGATCATGATGGAGATCGCCCAATCGAAGCAGCTTGCAGGCTATGTGATCGACGGCGCTATCCGCGACGTTTCCGCATTCGAGCAGTCGGACTTTCCGTGCTTTGCGCATTCGGCAATCCACCGCGGCCCCTACAAGTTTGGCCCGGGCGAGAGCCAGGTGCCGGTATCGATCTGCGGCATGGCGGTTGCGCCTGGCGACCTCGTGATCGGTGACGAGGACGGGGTGATTGCGATTGCGCCGGAAACCGCGTGGCGCATCCTGCCACAGGTTCGGGCGCAGATGGAAAATGAGGCAGAGATCATCCGATCGATCCGCGCCGGCACCTACCGCGGAGCTTATGGAGTTCCCGCCGGCCAATAACGAGACAATGCAGGGGAGGGGAAAACTGTGCAACTGGGATGGAAAGTTACAAGCAGCGCGCTGACGCTGTTCTTCGCGCTCTTTGCCTATCACGCCGCAAAGTTGCCGCTCTTTGATGAACTCGGGCCTGGTCCCGGTTTGTTTCCACTGGTCATGGGCGCCGCGGGACTGGTCCTGTCTGTCATCCTTTTCCTGCAAGTCCGCAGCGGATCGATCGACCTGCCGGACGAGGGAGCCGCCCTGGCGCCGAACGCACGGATGCGCTTGCTGTCGGTCATCATCCTGCTTGGTGTGGCGGCGCTGATGCTCGAGCCGCTGGGATACACCATTGCTGCCCTGATCATGGTGCCGATTGTCCTTGTCGCGCTTGGCGCACGATCGGTCATCGCGATCGCCCTTGTATCACTCGCGCTGAGTGTCGGGGTCTTTCACGTCTTCTATCACTGGCTCGGGGTTGCGCTTCCCGTCGGGCTGTTTGGCATTTGAGGTAATCATGGACACTCTCAGCCTGTTGATGGGTGGGTTCGCCTCCGCCCTGACCCCGCACAACCTCATGTTCGCTCTGCTTGGCTGCACCTTCGGGACGTTGATCGGCGTCCTGCCCGGGCTCGGGCCAGCGGCGGCGACGGCGATCCTGATCCCCTTGACCTTCAATCTCGACCCGACGGGTGCGATCATCATGCTCAGCGCCATCTACTATGGTGCGATGTATGGCGGCACGATCACCTCGGTCCTGCTGAACGTGCCCGGTGAAGCGGCGTCTGTCGTCACCTGCATGTCCGTCGTCGAATGATTTGGAACAGGCGGCCTGATGTTGGTCTGGAGGGCTTTGGCTCTGTGGGTTGAGGTTATGCTGCGTGGCGCTGATGGTTCAAGCGCCGGTTCTGGATGGTCAGTTGGGTCATGCGCATGCGCCTGAAGGCGAAAGGGCACACCGCAAGCCCCAGAACCGCGCTGGATCACCTGGCGCGCATCCAAAAACACGTAACCCACATTGGAGCACAGACCTTTACAGGGATCTCGAAATCCCAGCCGGAACAAAGGAGTCTCTTCGACGCACTCGACATCAAAAAGCCCGCCTGAACCCTCGTGTTGTGGCAAATCCGCTAATCCGGGGTAGCAATATCAACGGCTTAAGATTTTAGCTGTCGAAGATGGGGGATATGTTTCCAGCCGAGCGGCGAGAACTCGGCAACCACAACACAGGGCCGCTCGGCTGATGGGGTGGTTATGCCAGAGAACGATACAAAAGCTGCTAGTACGTTATAGTACCATACCAAATGGTACCCTATAGCTCCTTCACGCCCTCATCTGGAGATTTCCCCTCCCAAACATTCATAAGTCGATGCAATTGCTTGTAATATGGATATCTCTCGTCCTCACACAGATTCTTAAACCGCTCAATTACCGCTTCTGCACCCTTGATTGAAAGCTGGCTTTCACGTCGAGGTTCTCGGCTTGGCCATGACTCTGGTGTAGGAGTTTTGGCCGGCTCGACGGTCCTGCCCCGTGATTGCCGCGGCTGAAACTCTTCAGACAATCTTCCGAAATCGACTTTACTGCTCATGACCGAACTTTCTCAATGACCTCTGCCGCAAATGCTTCCGCGTTCTCTAGTGCCTTATCAATTCCGCTCACTACTGCCCTGTCGAGATCATAAAGCGAGCCACCGTAGCTATGTAGACTGCTATACGCCGTTCTCGCGTTGAGTTCTGTCTTGAACGCGTCAACATTTTCTCTCATCACCGAATTAATCTCACGCTCGTTGCGGGCTTTTACAGCTGCTTTGGTTCGAGCAAATAGAATTGCAGCCGGTATGACCCGCCTCAAGGCACGTGCTTGCATCTTGATCTGGGCCAGTGCTTCAACTGCCGCGTCTGCATCTTGTTGTTCATCGCCGGTTGGGACAACGACAAGATCGCTTTCGGCGAGCACCATAGCATTCAGTTGCGTCGCCGCTCCTTCCAGATCGATCACCACGAATGCAGCACGTCGGGCTGCAGTGTCGATCTCATCCTGGATGAATCTTTCTCCCGCGGACTTCGTTATTCGAAGATTCTTTGGAAGCGGGCCGCGTTTAGACCAGGCAAGGGCACGAGCTGCAGGATCAGCATCAATGATCTCGACGCTTACACCTTGAGCCAAGGTGGTGGCAAGAATGATTGCTGAGGTTGTCTTTCCAGCTCCTCCCTTAGGGGTTGCAAAAGAGATGACTGGCATCCGTTATACTCCTTAGTACCAGGTGGTAGACCGCACTATCTCTACAAAGCTATCGTGCGGTTTGCAATGGTACTATATAGTATTCTAAGCAAGGGTACCGTGTAGTACCAACGTCTTTGGTATAGAATGCTAGGGTACTTGCCCCAGCTATGCGGCATCGTCATTTAGACCGCACTATCTCTACAAAGCTATCGTGCGGTTTGCAATGGTACTATATAGTATTCTAAGCAAGGGTACCGTGTAGTACCAACGTCTTTGGTATAGAATGCTAGGGTACTTGCCCCAGCTATGCGGCATCGTCATTGGGAAAGCGCTACTTGCGAGGACTATGCAGTTGCCTGTAGTATATTATGCTACTTTATCTATTGGTATGGTATAGTACCATACTAATTTCTTTTATTTGGTACCTTTCCTGCTGCTTTCCACTTCAGCATCTAAGAGCGTGCGACAGACTATATTGCGACCTGGTGGGCAGGGGGCGTTTTTCCATCTACGCCAACCCGCGAAGCCCCGCAGGGAGGCATGCAAATTTGCTCGTCTACCTTGCCTCACCGCCCATCGCTTCCATACTCGACGGTCTGCATAAAGATGCCGTAGCCCTCTGCCACCATCCAGGCAGACTCGCTGCCCCTTTTGAATCGCAGCCCGCATCTTCAGCGTCGTCACCGCCTGCTTGTGAAGAGAAATCAGGTTGCTCGCCTCCGGTTCTGAACCTCGTGCAGGATCGATCTTGCCACCAAGAGAGCAGAGCGGCGAGGATCTATTTGATCGTCCGCGACGGGTCACTTAATACTTACGGACCTGCAAATTACTTCGCGTACAGAGGAGCATTCCGTCATCATAGCAACGGAGCCAGTCCGTAACACCCCTGGCGTTTGCCATATGTGGCCATTTGTCCACATTTTCTGTGGATTGTTCAGAGGATAGAAAGGGTACAGCCACTCCGCGGCTCGGCCTTTCGTAGGAGCTGGGCATTACGCCGCAGCGCAGGATATTTAGCCGCTGAGGAATAATGTAGAGTACCGGTAGCTCAAGATGCCGCCGCCAACGTTTGGGACACAAACGAAGACAGCTTGTCGACTCGCAGATGCGCCAAAGCTGCGCTTTCCAACGAGACTCCTTTGGTCGTAGGCCTGACTTCGGGCAGGGGCAGGGCAGCTTGCTGATCCTTGTTTTTCCTGCGCCGGCGCGCAGCCTTCGTGAGAAGCTCGTGCTCGTCAGCCAGCATAGGCGTCTGTAGGGCAGGGTGTCTGACGTCAGCGCCCATGGGACAGATTAGGCAGATTGCGTGATGGAGGGTTTTTGGCTCATCGTAGCCCTTATGGAGCGAAGATGAGCAAGAAACCCATGACGACGAAAGCCGAGGCGCAGTCGCCCTGAACGGCAGACCGAGAAAGACGCTCGGCTGGAAGACGCCCGCAGAGGCGCTGGACGAGCTCATGACGAGAACACAATATGCTGGTGTTGCGACGACCGGTTGAGATCGCCCAATATCTGTCGATCCGATACACCGAACGGCTGGCTGAGCCAGGCATCGACACCTCGGTCGGCAGCGTCGGGGACAGCTACGACAACGCTCTCGCCGAAAACATCATCGGCCTGTTCAAGACCGAGGTCATCAAGTTCCTCGGCCCCTGGAAGTCCGTTGGTCAGGTCGAATGGGAAACACTCAAATGGGTGGACTGGTATAACAAGACGCGCCTGCACAGTGCCATCGGTTACGTCACGCCGAACGAAGCAGAGGAGGCCTTCTACGCAAGCTTGAACGCTGACGAAAAAGCAGCCTAATCATTGAACCACAAACTCTCCGGTAAACCCGGGGCGGTTCAAGCCGTCAAAGGCGGAGCGTTCCCTTCGCGTGCGTCGAACGCCTCCAGCGTCATATCGACGATGTCGGCCATGACCGGGATCCGCTTTAGGGAGAACCCGTCGAGCAGCCCCTGCGCCACGGCCGCGAAGGATGGCCAGAACTCCTGATCGCCCGCGGCCTTCAGGGTGGCCGCCGAAACCGCGAAAAGCCGCGCCCACCATTCCCGACGGGTCTCAAGATGTTTCCAGACCGCTGCCTCCTGCCCCTTCTCAGTCCGGGCGCGGGACATGGCGGCGCGCAGATCGGCCGTGTCTTCAAACCAGGCGTCGCTCTGTTCGAACCGGTCCATCCAGTCTGCACTGGCCTTGACGAGCGCCGCACTGCTTGCTGGCGACTGGGCATCCGTGGTGCCAAGGGCCGCGAGGATGCCTTTGGCATTGCCCGCAGCGGGGGTGAGTGCGTCCGGACCCAAAAGCTCTGCCCATTCCACCAGACCAGGGGCGGGAAGGAGGCTCAGAGCCATGCCCTCACCCAGGCCGCGGGCCAGTCCGTCCGCCAATGCTGCGGGCGGACTATCGAAGGTCTCAAGCTCGTCCAGGATGCTGGCCAGCATCCGCTTCTGCTCGCTTGCACTGGCACAGGGAATAACAAAGGCGTCCTTGACCCCATGGCCCTGTTTCAGCATCGCCATGGCGATGCCGCGACGGCTGCCTTTCTGGAAGGCTGCGATCAGGCTATGGGCCCCTGCCCCGTCGGGCAGACTTGCGGCTGCCCGGTGAATGGTTGCGGCGGAGACTTGGCTTTGCATACCGCCCTCACGCATTTGCCGCCGGATCATCGCATCCAGGGCGGCACGCGCCGGGCCATCGGGGAGCCATTTGCGGATTGCCGGCAACAGAGCAGCAAGCTCCGGAGGCAGCGTTCCCGTCTCCGCGCGGGCCAGCAGGGCCGTTGCCGCGGCCAAGCGGATCTCGGCCCTTTGGTCGAGCAGCCAGTAGAGCCCAAGGCGGGCTTCCACGGCGCCGGGCCGCGCGATGATCATTGACACCAACAATGCAGCGGGCTCGGGAGGAAGGCCGGCCAGGAGCTCGGAAACCGCGGCATGGACCTGCAGAGGCGTGTCGCCGAGGTCCCTCAGGATTGGGTCAAGCAGCTCACCGAGATCAGGCAGCTTTTCCCCGGGAGGCATCGCGCCCGCCATGACGTGCGGAGTAAGGATGGTGAAGGGTGGTGGCGGGAGACCGGCGCGGGCATAGGCTTGCGCCAGGCGCAGGCGCACCACAGGCGGGATGGGACGAGCAGCGTCCTGCGCCATCAGCGCGCTAGCAACAGCCGCGATCAGCGCGTCGCCCTCCGGCGTATCGTTCTCCACCGCCATGCGGGCCTCGTCGAGCACGCAGGATAGCAAGGTTACCGCAGCCTGCGCCGAGGCGCTGTCTTCAGGCTCGAGCGCGGCTTTGGCAATCTCCGCCATGGCGGCAGGCTGGAAGAGCAGGGATCGTGCCGCCTGCCGCAACAGGTATGTGCGCTTCTGATCGTCAGAGGCGTCAGCAATAGCGGCGATCAGGGCAGAGATCCTATCGGTCATGCCTGCAGGGTTAGGGCACCATGCCTATCCGGTCAACGTCGCAACCGTTGTTCTTGGTAGAGCACTGCCTCGTGCAGAACTCGGGGTTGTCGTGCATGCAAGAGCGGCACGTGAGTTGTGTCTGCCTTCTCCTCTTCTGATCTTACGGTTTCGTGATGGTACCGGTTTTGGCGACGGACCGTTTCCTTCTCGCGCCGCAGGTGCTCTTTCACTTACTCACAAGAACCGGAGTTCGTCGTGCTTGACCAGGAACAGATCGAAGCGCCGCAGTTCTCGGAAAGCAGCGAGCAAACACTGAGACCTGAAGCTATCGCACTTGCAGCACCCCGGACGGCCATGGTCATGACACCCCTGACGTTGGGTGCAGCCATGATGCGGATGGCCCAGGTCCGCAGAAACAAACGGCGCTGAGCCACATTGCGCCGCGACGCAAGTTGAAGGGCTAATGTCATTCTGTCTTGATGGAACGGCCTTCACCTGATCGTCAGATTTGCTCTGCATCACCGCCGCCAATCAGGCTTGCGCTGTCCTTCATCTCCTTGTCCAAGGCCTCCACCAGCTCTCGTGCCGGAAGCGCGCGCGCCCGTGCAGCCTGCGCACCCGCCCATTGCGCTGCGTAAGCCGTGGCGCCTTTTGCCTTGGCAGCGATGGTCAGCGCCTTGATAAGGTTATAGGCGCAGGGATAGGAGGGTATGTCGGCCGGGGCGACATCTTCCGCCCACTGGGTCAGCGCATTGCTGAGGCAACGGGCCGGGGGGCAGCGGTCGAGCCCCGAGCGAGAGACATGCGGGTTGAGGAACGCGCGCACCACCGCGAGCCGCTCGTCGAGCGGCAAGAGAAGCGCCTTGCGGAGTGCAACCGCGACGGCCTGCCTCCTGGGCAGGCGTCAATGTCGTCTGAAGCCGGTGCGGCGTGTGGCTGCGGTCGTGGACGTCATCGCGGCTGCGCCACTTCCACACCGTCTGCTCGGAGATCCCGTAGCGCTCTGCCACCAGCCATGCCGGTTCGCTGCTCGCCTGGATCGCGGCCCGGATCTTTGGCGTCGTGGTCGCCTGCTTGTGCAGAGAAATCAGCATCCTCCCACCCCCTCCCGAACCTCGCGCAGGATCGACCTTGCCATGAAAAGGGAAGACCGGCGAGGGTCTATGTGATCATCCGAGATGGAACATCTAGTCGAAACGCACCACGTTCGAAGCGTAAAGATCGACGCCGCGCGCCTCGAACCAGTCAGCGATGACGCCGATGTCCACCGCCCGTCGGCCGATCCGCTCAATGCCTTCGACGATTACGGCGGTGATGTCGCCCTGCGCAACGCGATCCTTCATCGCGCAGACGCCGGGACGCGACCGCAGCAGGCCGCGGCCGGAGACGGCATGATCGGAAAACTCCTCCGCGATCTCGAAGCCCAGCTTTGCGGCCGTCTCACGCACCAGCGCAAGCTGATGCTCACAACTCTGGTCGTTCTGCTTGTCCGATGAATAGCGCGCGTAAGGAACCGCCTTCGGCTTGCCGTTCGGCGTTACCCGAACCGACGCTGCACCGGCAGCGCGCTGCAGACTGCGGGTGGAGGTGCTCATGCTGAACGCTCCACCGCGCGGGACTTGGCAACATAGGCTTTGGCCATCACGGTGACAAAGGCGGAGAGCGGAACGTCGATGCGCGTGGCGCCGCGCGCCGCCCGAGTTATCGCAAACCCTTTCCAGGCAAACCGCCGGTTCCAGTGGTCATGACTACGTCTCTCCTGGGCGTTTCTCCGCACTGAACCACATTTCACCAAGGAGGAACATGGCGAACCAGCTGAGCACCCTGGCAGCGAGGCATGCTGTGACCGGGACCACGGCTCAGGCGGTCAGGCTGGCTGCCGACCCGAGACATTTGATATTTCGCGTCCGAATGACAGCTTCAGCGCAACTCTGCAGCCGCCACGCTGCACCGCCGTGAGGCCGCCTCCCGCCCTTACTGCCACTTGAAGCTTTCTCCATCAGACTGCGGCACCCCGCTCTCAGACCTGAGCCGCCACTACTTGTGCCCTTTCCCCACCAAGGGCTGCAAAGGCACCCCAGCGGCAGGTCAGCGCCATCCAGCAGTCCGCTTATTCAGTGGTCGTGGAGCCTTCAGTTGCCACCTTGGGCTTTCGGCCCTGCTTTGCCTTGGGAGCATCGCCCTCTTCCGGGGCACCAGCCTGAGGTTTTCCACCTGTGGTTTCCGCTGAGTTGACCGCCGCCTCGTCGGACGCCGCCTTCGTCTTCCGGCCTCGTGCAGCCTTGGGCGCCTCAGCGCCTGTGTCAGCCACCGCTTTCGGTTTGCGGCCCTTGGTCGTTCCCGGCGCCTCTGCGGAAACCAGGCCTGCCGCTTTGGAGCGTCCTTTTTTCGCCTTCGAAGCGTCCGCCACTTCTGCCACGTCCATTCTCGGCTTGCGTTCCACGCTTCTGGTGGCGGTCGCAGCCGGAGCTGATGACGGGGCAATCTCCTCTGCGGCAATCTCCTGCTCGGCCTGCGACCAATGCTCGGCATCCTGGCCGTGCGGACGACCGGCCTGTTCCCAAAGGACGTGCGCCCGGTCCCGAATCTTTTGGGTACGTTCTTCATCCATGATATGTCCTCGCTTCGTTACAGCATGCCTCTCGTACCCCGTGCACAATGTGATGGAGATCGTTGGCGGTTGAAGATGTGCATCCGAAGGTGGCATATTTATGCAACCTTGCCAATGGCTTCCCTTGTGCAGACTTAGGGATGGGGTTGCGAAGGCGCCTTAGTCTCCATCACCCGCCGAATGCACTTTACGCTCACCGGACGGCTCTCGTTCTGGAGCGCACAAAGGGATGGGGATCTCTCAGCCGGGCGGCACAAACTCGGGAACATGATCAACACAAAGCCGCGCCGGCTAATGAGACCAACATGTCTGTTCCTGGAGCCGTTCGGAAGCTGTCCTTATGGACAAACAAATGGGATCGGCCTTCTCACGCCAGGCGGTGATCCAGCCCAGCAGCCTCGCCGATGCCACATTCACCTTTGGCACCGTTGACGGTCCTCTCCCCTGGCCACGGCCCGTCTTCCGTGACCTTGCCGATCTGAGGTCTTGCTCAGGTGTGATGGCTGAAATGAAAAGCGGCAGCACCCAGGGAGGAGGAGGGGTGCTGCCGCGGAACGCTGGCCCAAGGAGGAGGGAGGGGCCGCGTTTGGGGTGCGGCACGGCCAAGGAGGAGAAGGGCCGTTGCCGCCAACGACCGGACCAATGGGAGGAGGGGTCCGTCGCATGGGATGCCGCGAAACAGGGCGGCTATGTCAGGGTTGCGGCGACCCCCATGAGGGAGGAGGAAGGGGGCCGCCGCCTGTCGCAGGAAACCCCAGGGAGGAGAAAGGGTTCCTGCGCTGTCTTGGGGCGGCATCCTCGCAAGGGGGAGGAGGAGAGGATGCCGCCAGTTCCGTGCCCCAGGGAGGAGGGGGGCCGGAAAGGGTGTGTCTTACTTCGCGCCCCAGGCGGCTTCATGGGCCAGGCGACCGATCATCGCACGGTTGATGCCCAGGTCGGCCAGGTCGCGGTTGGTCAGCACGTTCAGTTCACGCACCGTCTGGCGATAGATCGCACGGCGGGCACGGTTTTCCTGCATGTGCTGGATCGCGGCCATCAAACGGCCGGGCCTCCAACGCCACCTTCGCTTTGAACTCGGCCGAATAGCGCTTCCGTTTCGTCATGCAGATCAGTCCTTCGTCAATCGCCAGAGCTTAGCGACTGGTTCGAATTCCTGCGACCACCTCTGTCTACGTCGGGTTTGTCCTGCCGTTGCCGACACTGAACCCCTTCCCCTTGCTGCGGCGACTATGAATGGCCGGTTGGCGGAAAGCTGCAGAGCAGCACAATATTAGTCTGACCGGCAGCTCTGGGCCGACCCTGCTCTGTCGTGTAGCAATGATCCTACTGCCTCAAGGCATACCGGTGAGCGATCCAGGATGGTAGTACGGCGCGCAAGGCTGAGTTGTCGCCACCCTTGGCAATCGCCTCGATCTCAGGCAGAACGCGCTTGTCATCGGCCGCCAGCGATTTCTCCCGCCAAGAGCGTGGGCAAGCCGAAACAAGATCGGAAAATCCGGTCGCCCAATCCTGCAAGCCTTTCGCGTCGAGGGTGGCAAGCCATCCCGCCACGATCTTGGCGTCACTCGCTCGATCATGGGCAAGCTCGGCTTGTATCGTCACAAAGCCAAGCAGCTGGTTGACCGACCCTTCGCCCGGAAACTCAATCCCGCCCAGGAGCGGGCCCAGCCATGCTTCCGGAGAGGGCTCTCGGGGTGCGACGGCAAGGGCCACGAGATATCCCTGAAGATAGGCTTCAGTTATTCCGGCATGCTCAAGCAGCGCGCCGACCTCCCCACCCGCTGTCACAGGCGGAGCGTTCCCTTCGCGTGCGTCGGACGCCTCCAGCGTCATATCGACGATGTCGACCATGACCGGGATCCGTTTCAGGGGGAACCCGTCAAGCAGCCCCTGCGCCACTGCCGCGAAGGATGGCCAGAACTCCTGATCGCCCGCGGCCTTCAGGGTGGCCGCCGAAACCGCGAAGAGCCGCGCCCACCATTCCCGGCGGGTTTCCAGACGTTTCCAGACCGCTGCCTCCTGCCCGTTCTCAGTCCGGGCGCGGGACATGGCGGCTCGCAGATCGGTCGTGTCCTCAAACCAGGCGTCGCTCTGTTCGAAGCGGTTCATCCAGTCTGCACTGGCCTTGACGAGCGCCGCACGACTGGCTGGCGAGTGGGCATCCGTGGTGCCAAGGGCCGCGAGAATGGCTCTGGCGTCGCCCGCAGCGGGGGTGAGTGCGTCTGGACCCAAAAGCTCTGCCCATTCCACCAAACCAAGGGCAGGAAGGAGGCTCAGAGCCATGCCCTCACCCAGGCCGCGCGCCAGTCCGTCCGCCAGTGCTGCGGGCGGAATATCGAAGGTTTCAAGTTCTTCCAGGATGCTGACCAGCATCCGCTTCTGCTCGCTTGCACTGGCACAGGGAATAACAAAGGCGTCCTTGACCCCATGGCCCTGTTTCAGCATCGCCATGGCGATGCCGCGGCGGCTGCCTTTCTGGAAGGCTGCGATCAGGCTCTGGGCCCCTGCCCCGTCGGGCAGACTTGCGGCTGCCCGGTGAATGGTCGCGGCGGAGACTTGGCTCTGCAGACCGCCATCACGCATCTGCCGCCGGATCACCGCATCGAGGGCGGCACGCGCCGGGCCATCGGGGAGCCATTTGCGGATTGCCGGCAAGATGGCAGCAAGCTCCGGAGGCAGCGTTCCCGTCTCCGCACGGGCCAGCAGGGCCGTTGCCGCGGCCAGGCGGATCTCGGCCCTTTGGTCGAGCAGCCAGTAAAGCCCAAGGCGGGCTTCCACGGCGCCGGGCCGCGCGATGACCATCGACACCAACAAAGCAGCGGGCTCGGAAGGAAGGCCGGCCAGGAGTTTGGAAACTGCGACATGGACCTGCAGAGGCGTGTCGCCGAGGTCTCTCAGGATGGGATCGAGCAGCTCACCGAGATCAGGCAGCTTTTCGCCGGAAGGCACCGCGCCCGCCATGAGGTCAGGAGAAAGGATAGTGAAGGGCGGTGGCGGGAGACTGGCGCGGGCATAGGCTTGCGCCAGGCGCAGGCGCACCACGGGCGCGATGGGACGAGCAGCGTCCTGCGCCATCAGCGCGCTAGCAACAGCCGCGAGCAGCGCGTCGCCTTCTGGCGTGTCGTTCTCCACCGCCATGCGGGCCTCGTCGAGCACGCAGGACAGCAATGTTACCGCAGCCTGCGCCGAGGCGCTGTCTTCAGGCTCGAGCGCGGCTTTGGCAATCTCCGCCATGGCGGTAGGCTGGAAGAGCAGGGATCGTGCCGCCTGCCGCAACAGGTATGTACGCTTCTGATCGTCAGAGGCGTCAGCAATGGCGGCGATCAGGGCAGAGATCCTATCGGTCATGCCTGCAGGGTTATGGCACCATGCGTATCTGGTCAACGTCGCAGCCGTTGTTCTTGGCAGAGCACTGCCTCGTGCAGAGCAAGGTTGTCGTGCATGCAACGGCGGCACGTGAGTTGTGCTGCGTTCTCCTCTTCTGATCCTACGGTTTCGTGATGGCACCGGTTTTTGCGAAGGACAGTTTCCTCCTAAGCGCCGCAGGTGCTCCTTCATTTACCCACAAGACCAGGAGTTCGTCGTGCTTGACCAGGAACAGATCGAAGCGCCCCAGTTCTCGGAAAGCCGCGAGCAACCACGGTGGCCTGAAACTGCCGAACTCCCAATGCCCCGGATAGCCGTGGTCATGACACCCCTGACGTTCGGTGCAGCCATGATGCGGATGACCCAGGTCCGCAGAAACAAACGGCGCTGAGCCACATTGCGCCCCGACGCAAGTTGAAGGGCTAATTTCAGTTAAAGCACCATCCTTGCCCAGCGATGAGCCAATTTACCTAATCTATTTCACTACCCATCGTTTGTTCTATACCGCTTCTACTGCAAAACCCGAAAGTTCTCGTGGGTTATGACGCGGAAGTTGTCGGAGACCTTGTCGCGGAATTTTGTCCATTCCTGCGGGATGGTTTCACGCATGAATGCAAGGATGGGGATGGGGCGAACCGGGAAGATGGAGCCGATCACAGGTCCTGTCCCCGCCGCGATCGGCTGTCCCGAAGGCAACCGCCATGCCTGAGGTGATCGAAACCACCGTTTGTCGCAGGGACGAACTCTCGCGCGCGGCAATGGATGGGGCCTGCGTCAGACCCCTCCGGCGGCCGGCGACACTGCACCCCCAGGCCCCGTCTGACAACCGAAGCTCACTTTGGCCCGTGTGGAGGATCATTCTGGTATGTGACGTGCGAGCCAGATGGAACGTTGTGTCTCGCCCGCTATCGTCAGGATGGGGCTGCAAGATTGGCAGGCTTGATG
This sequence comes from Paracoccus actinidiae, assembly GCF_030863885.1. Classification (NCBI taxonomy): domain Bacteria; kingdom Pseudomonadati; phylum Pseudomonadota; class Alphaproteobacteria; order Rhodobacterales; family Paracoccaceae; genus Paracoccus; species Paracoccus actinidiae. The sequence continues at coordinate 4,491,556 of NZ_CP132956.1, read as the reverse complement.
CTCGGATCGTCCTTGAGGCCGTGCGTGGCAGCACGTCGGACGCATGGATCAGACAGCATCCGCTTCCAGGTCCCCTAGTCCGGTGTTTCGGGCTTGCGACGCACCGCACGCAGACGGGAACAAGCAATGGGCGCCGGGCCTGGAAACACGGGAATGACGATGGCGCCGGTGATGTCTTTTGCCTCGCGCGTTCTTCAGGATGCTCAAGGGCGGCCATCGTATCTCCGCTACCCTTTTGTCTCATCCCTCACCCTGCGGCCTCGTGCATGGCCTGATCTGGCCGAAGACCGGCTGCGCCTCGCAGGCTTGGGGCGCAACAGCGTCGTCCGAACTTTCTTCCCCTGACGGTGCAGGCACCGTCATTCCTCGCGCGGCAAGAAAGTTCCTCCTGTGCTGTCAGGCCCCCGCCAAGGGGCGGGGGTGCGCCCGCCCGCGTTTTCGGTCTCTCGATCGCCATCGAGGCCGCAATGGTGCGGGGCTCGAAACCACACGAACGGAGACAGGTCATGGCCACCATCGGCACCTTCAAGAAGACCGGCGATCACGAGTTCACCGGTGAGATCGTCACCCTGGGCGTGCAGGCCCGCGGCGTGCGCATCGTCCCCGACCCCGCGCCACGGGCGAGAACGCCCCAAGCCACCGGGTGCAAGTCGGCCGGGCGGAGATAGGGGCCGCATGGACCAAGCGCTCGCCGAGGGCCGCGACTATCTAGGCCTCAAGCTCGACGATCCAAGCTTTACCGCGCCGATCTACGCGAACCTTTTCGCCGACGAGGATGGCGAGACCCACTCGCTGATCTGGTCGCGCCCCGCCCGCCGAGCGGACTGACCCCTATAGCGGGCCAACAAGGGCTTCGGTCGAAAGACCGGGGCCTTCGCCTCTGTCGGTGTGCAGCGGCGCGGCCGCTTGCCCGGCGTTTGTCGGTGGTCGCGATCCAGAACGTCAGAGTGAAAAGGAGAAAACAGACCTGGTCGAAAGGGCTTTCCTGTTCTTTGATCGGGAGCTCTTCTACTCCTGCGCTGCAAGGAACGGGCCTGCGTTCAACTCCAAAAATCGCAGAGAACGAAAGCAGATCATGCTGGATGTTGCCTCAAGAAAGTCTTCTCAGCCAAAGAACTATTGCTTGATGTTTGCACAGACCGTTGCTGTCCTCGAGCAAATTTGTCTGGCACCTCGTGGCAAGACCGGGATCGGGCTCTGGTCCTCTAGACAGGAGCCTGCTCGCAGTCTCCCCCATTCGGGCAACGATCCCTGGCGCAAAGAGGAAGCTGCTCTGTCTCCTTGCAAGTATCTGCCTGCAATCCTGCCTTGCAGGACCGGCCTCAAGGATATACATTCCTGCAGGTATATCATAGGCCATGGAGGCGATCATGCAGGTTGCGAAATGGGGCAACTCTCTGGCGGTGCGTCTGCCTGCGGAGTTGGTGAAGGAACTGGGCCTGAAGGCGGGTGACGAGATCCAGATTACTCGGGCTGAACCTGGGCTTGCTGTTCATCGCTTGCCCTCCACCGACGAGGTGCTGGCCGATCTCGGCCGCTTCCGCGGACGGCTGCCTGCGGCACAAAGGCTGAGCCGCGACGACGCGAATGCCCGGTGACTTTTTCGACAGCAACATCATCCTTTACCTGCTCGACGACAGTGCCAAGGCTGACAAAGCGGCCGCACTGATCGCGCGCGGCGGCACAATCAGCACGCAGGTTCTGAACGAGGTCCTGGTCAACTGTATCCGCAAGGCCGGCATGTCCTGGCAGGAAGCGGGTGACTTCCTGGGTGGGATCCGGGCCGCATGCCGGGTGGCCGACCTGTCCGCCCAAGTTCACGATGTCGGGCGAGCCTTGGGCGAGCGATACGGGTTTTCCGTTTATGATGCGATGATCGTCGCGGCCGCCCTGGTGAGCGGTTGTGAGCGGCTGTACTCAGAGGACATGCACCACAGCCTTCTGGTCGAGGGTCGACTGCGGATCCTCAACCCCTTTCAAGAATAAAGAGGCTTGAAAACCCCGGCATGACGCTCGGCGCTCAAGGACGGAAAAGCCGCATTTCGGCATAACTTACCGAAAGCGGCTTTTGATCAGATCGCGAAATCGTCCAGCGACTTCCCGACCTCCAAGGCCTCGACAATCCAGGACGGCTTTCGTCCGCGACCAGACCAGCTCATCTCCGGGTTTTCCGGATGGCGGTATTTTGGTTCGGCTTTGGCGGGTTTGGCAGGCTGGCTGGCCATCATCTCTTCGAGCGACGAGAAACCTGCGGCTTTGGCAATTTCGGTGGCCTTGGAAACAGCCTCTTTCCGTTGACGGTTCTCGTAACTGGCAATCGCCGCGGACGACTTTTTGTTGATCTCTTTCAGTTGATCGAGCGACAGGGCGTTATAGTCGATGTCCATTGCGGGCGTTCTCCTTATTGCGTGGCGCTTCGATACGCCACGATGCGTTTTTGGGAAAGCTCCCGCTTCTTCTTTTGGCCAATCGCCGATCGCTAATTGCCGGTCGCATAAACGCTCTTGCACGAGTGTCTGACGTCAGCGCCCATGGGACAGATTAGGCAGATTGCGTGATGGAGGGTTTTTGGCTCATCGTAGCCCTTATGGAGCGAAGATGAGCAAGAAACCCATGACGACGAAAGCCGAGGCTGGTTGCGCATCCAATGAACCCGCCATCTTTGGTGAGTTGCGTTGCAGACGCGGCGCGCGGCGGCCCGCAGACCCTTGTGGTCATCGGCGATCACCCGCTTCACGCCGCGCAGGCCGCGGTCGGCTGTCCAGATTTTGTAGATATATTCATAGGGCGTGAGACCACCGAGTGTCTTCAGCCTTCGTGCGAAGTTGTAGGCTGCCATGAAGTCCGCAAGATGCGTGCGCAGTTGCTCGTGGCTGTCGTAATGGAAGTGCTTGACAGTCGGGTCCTTGATTGTGCGGTTCATCCGCTCGATCTGGTCATTGGTCCATGGATGGTTGGGTTTGGTCAGCCTGTGCTCGATCCCGTTCGCTTCGCAGATCATGTCGAAGCGCATTGGCCGGGAATAGATGGTGTTCCTGTTCCGAGGCTGCTCTGCGAACTGAAAGCCGCTATCGGCGAGAATGGTATGGACCCGGTAGGGCACGGCTTCGAGCATATGCTGCAAGAATTCCCAGGCCGTCTTTCTGTCGGCTTTGTCGACAAGTTGGGTCACTGCGAACTTACTCGTGCGGTTGATGCCGACGAATTAATACAGCTTGCCTTCAGCGGTCTGAACCTCGGCAATGTCGATGTGGAAGAACCCTATGGTGTAGCGTTTGAACCTCGACCACTTCGGCTTGTCGCCCTCCACATAGAGGTGGTCCGGGATCTTCGACCAGTTTGCCGCCTCGCTAAGCTCTTGGCATGGGGTTCATGTCAGACAGCGGCTTTCAGGTTCTGGTTGGCGGTATTATAGGCCTCAGCTGGCGTCAGCAACCCATGCGATGAGTGCGGACGTTTTTCGGTGTAATAGCTGATCCAGGCGCCGATCCCCTTGCGGGCCTCGGAGCCGGTCTCGAAGGCGTTCAGGTAGACGCATTCGTATGTGAGGGATCGCCGCAGCCTTTCGATCATCCGGTTGTCAATCCAGCGGCCACGGCCGTTCATGGAGACCTTCACCTTGGCGTCGAGCAGCACATCGGTGAACTCGGTGCTGGTAAATTGCGCGTCCTGATCGCTGTTGAAGATTTCGGGCGTGCCATATCGGGCCAGTGCCTCCTTCAAGGCTTCGACGCAAAAGTTCGCGTCCATGGAGTTCGACAGCCGCCAGCCGAGCATCTTGCAACTGTGCCAGTCCATGATCGCCACCAGGTAAAGAAACCCCCGCCGCATGGGGATGTAGCTGATGCCGGTGCGACCTGCCCTGATTGGGCCGGCTGATGGCCGGGTTCTTGAGCAGATATGGGTAAATCTTGTGCTCAGGATGCTTCTGGCTGGTCCTGGGCTCTTGGTAGATCGGCACAAGGCGCATGAGCTTCATCAGCCGGCGGACCCGATGGCGCCCGCATCCGTGCCCCTCCCGTTGCATATGGCACTCCATGTGCCGTGAGCCATACCATGGCGTCTCCGGGAACTGCCGGTCGATGATGGCCCATGAACTTCAGGTTCTCGGCGCTTTCGCCGCGCGGCTGACAGTCAAAGGCCGGAGCGCGCCAGCGACAGCAGTCTGCATTGCCGCCGGACGCTGAGATCGGGGTGGTCCTGCTTCACCGCTTTTGCCTCCATTGCCGAGAATGAGGCTGGAGGCTGCGGACAAAAAATCGCGTTCCACAACCAACTGGCCGATCTTGGCATGCAGCGTTTCGACCTCACCTGCAGAAATCGCCGGTTCAGCGGCATTCTTGCCGTCAAAGGCCGAGGCCATGTTCTCGATTGCGGTTCTCTTCCAGCTCGTGATCATGGTGGGATGGATGTCGTATGTCTTGGCCAACTCGGCCGTCGTCAGCTCCTCGCGAATGGCTTCCAACGCCACCTTCGCCTTGAACTCGGCCCCATAGCGCTTCCGTTTCGTCATGCGGATCAGTCCTTCGTCAATCGCCAAAGCTTAGCGACTGGTCCGAATTCCTGCGACCACCTCTAACTCCATGGTTCAGGAAAGAAATCCAGTCGCAACTCTGGCGACAGAAGGACTGTGGCAACGATGATGCCCGACATCAGGACCAGGCAGGTCAGCGACAAGGCCCAGACCAACAGCACCCCTAGCCCGTCGCGCATTGCCAAAGCAAGCGCGAGTGCCGTCATGCAGGCTGCAGGAGGGATGTTCCCGAGCGGCACCGGCAGGATCAGGATGATCGACAGGATCAGGCACAGAAGACCCGAAAGCCGGGATGCCCACCCTTGGCTCAGAGCGTGAGCCGGGGCCTCATCAGGCGTTCGCAGCGACGCAGAACAAGCGAGGCGCGGGCCGCGATCGTGGCCACCATCGCGGGCGGTATCCCTCGCTCCATAATGACGCGAGGAAACCAGGGCCGCCGGTCGAGAAGCATCGCCAGGGACAGGTAAAGCATGGGCATCTCCGGGATCATGGATGATCCCGGAGGATTCGGCAGGATGTTGAGGATGCCGAAGATCATCAACAATGCCAAGGTCGCGCGGTCCTGAAACCACGCGATCAGATCGGTCATGGTCAGCCTGTCCAAAGCCCTTCGGGCGGCGAGCCGGTCAATCAGCCGAGACAGGGGCTGCCGACTTCGGTCCTCGTCCTCGGGATCTTTCTCTGACGCCGGGGAGAGTGCAGGCTGACTGCCGTCGCTCATTCCTCGCCGCCGCCATCGTCGTAGCCCGCGTCGTCATAGCCGACCTCGTCGTCCATCGGCTCCTCGATGGGGGCTTCCGCCGCAGCGGCGTCGCCTGCGAACATGCCGCCAATGGTATTGCCCAGCAGGACGCCCCCGGCCACGCCCATGGCTGTTTGGGCAGCACCGGCCATGAAGCCGCCGCCCCCGCCTGCCGGGCGGCCGCTGTTCCAGGGACTGCCGCCCTGCGGAGACTGGCCATAGCCTTGTGGCGCCTGGCTATATCCCTGCCTGGTTTGGCCATAGGCGGCAGACGGAGGGCGATGGGCCATGGGCCGCGGCGCCTGCGGCTGGCCGCCGCCAAAGAGCCGCCCGAGGAGGCCGCCGCCCTGCTGGGGCTGGGGCTGGGGCTGGTGCTGCAGTTTCTGGATGTGGTCTTGTGCCGCGTTCAGCGCCTGTTCCTGCACCATCACCGTCTGGGCCATGTAATAGGCCGCGCCGGGGTTGCGGGCGATCAGATCACTGATCAGCGCCTCGGCCTCGGGGTCGCGATGAGGCTGGGCTTGGGCGGCCTGGCCGAGCTTGCCAAACAGCCCCTCGATGGCTTGCCTGTCGTTATGGTCCATGACGTCTTCTCCTTCTTGTCTGAAAAGCGGTCGCTGCCTGCTCACAGGGCGGCATTTGCGTGCCCTGCGGTTGAGCCCCGGGTCGTTTGACACTGGGCCTTTCGACGAGCCTCCCTTGGCCAGGGGAGCGGTTGAGAACGGTGACGGCATCGAAGTCATCAAAGCGCAAACGTGTTCATTTCGGACGTCCTTGAGGGCCCGCGTGCAACCGCTGGCCGCACTCCCCGCCCTGGTATTCTGCAGCGAACATGAATGGCCGGTTCCGGGAAGCTGCAGTGCAGCCCGTTACCTGCTCTGACCGGCAGCAATGGGCCAGTAGTGACTTATAGAAGAGCCCCATCCTGTGCCACCGTCTCACGCACCATGCTGAGGAATGCCGTGAAGCCTGCGGAGGGGTTTCGCCTGCTGGGATAATACAGGCTGAAGCCTGGACGCGGCGGGGTCCACTCCTCCAATAGGCGAAGCAGACGGCCTGACGCGATATCCTTGGTCACGTCTTGCTCGATGAAAAAGCCAATGCCGGCGCCGTCCAGGACAGCGGCGCGGGCGATGGCGGCCTCGTCTAAGGTCAGGCGGCCCTGTGCCTCGACCTGCACGACCTCGCCGTTCCGCTCGAAATGCCAGCGAAACAGCGCACCATTCGGCAGGCGCACGCGAAGGCAATCGTGCAGCGGCAGGTCAGCAGGCGTTTGCGGGGCGCCATGGGCCGCAATCCAGTTCGGCGAGGCCACGACCGCGTAGCGTTGCGGCCGCCCCAAGGGCAGCGCGATCATATCCTGCGGCACCAGATCGGCCGGTCGGAGCCCCAGATCGAAACCCTCGGCCACAATGTCGACCAAGCGACCTTCGGTCACCAGGTCGACCTGCATCTGCGGAAAACGCCTGAGGAAGGCCAGCACCAGCGGCGCAATCTCGCGTCCTCCTTGGACTGAAGCATTGATGCGCAGCAGGCCCGATGGCGTCTGCCGCTGTGATTGGACGCTCTCCATCGCGCCGCGGATCTCGGCCATCGCAGGGGCGATGCGCTCGACAAAGTCACGCCCGGCGCCGGTTAGCGACACGCTGCGAGTCGTGCGATTGAAGAGCCTGACGCCCAGCACGGCCTCCAGGCGCGCAATGGTATGGGACAGTGCCGTGGTGGACATGCCCAGATCGAGGGCCGCAGCCCGGAACGATCCGCGCCGCGCGATGGCCAGCACGGCCTCCAGCCCCTTCAGCCCCGCCTCCATGACCGTCCCGATCCTATCATCACCGGATCCCGGTTTATCCTGATTATCCGGATCAGCGTCCAGCTTTATGTTCGTCAGGACTGCGAACAGAAAGGATGTCCCATGCAACTCCCCGCCTCGATCCACACCTATTTTACGGCACATGCGCCAGAGGACAGCGAGGCCTTTGCAGTAGCCTTTGCTCCCGATGCCATCGTTCGTGACGAGGGCCTAAACCACCGCGGTCCACAGGAGATCCGCGACTGGTGGCTGGCTGCCAAAGCCCGGTATCACCATCATGCTGAACTCCTCGACGTTGCCGAGCATGCAGGCAGGAGGTTGGTCCGGGCGCGGGTGAGTGGCGATTTCCCCGGCAGCCCGGCCGTGCTGACCTTCGCCTTCAGTCTAGCGGGCGAGCGGATTACCGCCTTGGAGATCGGCTGATGTCTGGCTTCCTGATCTTAGTCGGCAAGCGCCCCCTGATCACCGGGGGCACGCAGGGCGCGGGCGCGGCCACCGTGGCGCTGTTCCGCGAGCTTGGCGCGCAGGTCCTGACCACGGCCCGTAAGCCGACCAATGTGCCCGCCGACCTGTTCGTCGCCGCCGACCTGACCACCCTCAGGGGGGGCGAGACGGTCGCCGACGCGGTCCGGACCCCGATGAACGGCGTCGACATCATCGTCCATATGCTGGGCGGATCCTCCGCCCCTGGCGGCGGCTTCATGGCCTTGGACGAGGCGGCATGGCAGGCGGAGTTGGACCTGAACCTCATGCCTGCAGTGCGCCTCGATCGTCTGCTGGTACCCGGCATGATAGCGCAAGGCGCGGGCGTTGTCGTCCACGTGACCTCGATCCAACGTCTGCTGCCATTGCCGGAGGCAACCACCGCCTATGCCGCTGCGAAAGCTGCACTGTCGGTCTATAGCAAAAGCCTCTCGAAAGAAGTGTCATCCCAGGGTGTGCGCGTGGTTCGTGTTGCTCCGGGCTGGATCGACACCGATGCCTCGGTCAGGCGGGTCGAGCGCGTGGCGGCGGAGGCAGGCACCGGCTTTCCCGGAGGCCGGCGGATCATCATGGACAGCTTGGGCAGCATCCCGATCGGCCGTCCTTCGTCGCCGGCCGAGATTGCAAGCCTGATTGCCTTTCTCGCCTCCGACCGCGCGGCCAGCATCACCGGAACCGAATATGTCATCGACGGCGGAACGGTGCCGACGGCGTAAGCCCTTGCGGGGATGAACGGCTGACTGGCGGAGTTGCTCAGGAATGAATTGCTCGCGCATATTTTGCTGCGGAGGTGTGTTGCGAGGAAGGTCTGCACCGTAGGACGGGACCTGCTGACTTGCCGCTGCGTGCGGCTTTGCGATGCACCAGATCGCCCAAAACGCTGGCGTCGACAGTGCCGTTGTAGCGGGCAAGGTGCGTGAATAGAATCATAAGGCCTTTGGCTTCAACGCCCAGACCGAAGAATATGGCGACATATTCAAGTTCGGCGTCAGCGACCCGGCCAAGGTTGTCCACACCGCGTTGGAAGACGCCGCCTCGGTGCCCGGCCTGCTGATTACCACCGAAGCTATAATCGTCGAATAGCCTGATGGGTTAGGCTGGCCGCCGCATGCCAAACATGGGCGGCATGATGTACTCACCCTCTGCCCCGCGGCAGAAACGGAAAAGGGTGCTAAATGGCGCCCTTTTTTGTTTGTCGCTTGTCCCTCAAGCCACCAAGACCCTGCATTTCGTCTTTCTGATTGCCATCCAATCCTGCGCCTGCCTTCGGACAGCCTTTAACGCCGTGTTCAGAATTGCCCGGTATCAACGGCACGCGCCAAGACCGTGGGGGAATTCATGATTCGTAATGTCGCAGCCACAAGCTGGTTCATTGTCCTGCTGGCCCATTCCGCGCAGGCTTGCAGTCCGAATCCGAACAGCACGTTCTGTGCCGATGGCTGGGTGGCGCAGCCGATGGGCAGGGTACACGCCGATCGCCCTCAAGCCCTGGAACAAGCAGGTGACTGGGTCCACGGCGGCAGCGAAGAAAAAAATCTGCTGCCTGAGAGCGAAATCTATGTTGAAGGTGCCGTCACCCTCGACGATCCGCCTGCCGATTTTGAGGAGCCCTTGTAACGGTTGTCCGTCGTCGAATGATTTGGAACAGGCGGCCTGATGTTGGTCTGGAGGGCTTTGGCTCTGTGGGTTGAGGTTATGCTGCGTGGCGCTGATGGTTCAAGCGCCGGTTCTGGATGGTCAGTTTTCCGGGTGAGTTTGCCCGGAATGGTCGTGCTCGGAATGATCAGCATGATCATGGACCGAGGCCTCGGCCACCTCTTGCGCTTGGCCCAGCAACTCGGTCTGGCCCGACAAGTAATGGATCAGGTCTTCGACGTCGGTGTCGTTGAGCTGGAGATTCGGCATGCGAACAGCCGGAAAGGCGTTATCGAGTGCCACCGCCACGGCATCTCCTTGCGCAAGCAGCCGGTTGGGCGCGAGCAGATAGGCCTTCAGCCATTCCCTGTCTCGGCGCAATGTCACACCGGATAGATCCGGTCCGACACGTATGCCTTCACCAATGGTGTGGCATGCCGCGCAGGCGGCGAGAAACAGCCCTTCTCCATGGGTGTCCTTGATGACCAGTTGCTCCTGAGGGATGGCTGACATGGTGGCCGCCGGAGGAGGGCGCGACCACGCCGGATCCAGCGAAAGAATCTCCTCGGTCAGGACGACAAGGCTGCCCATGAGCGACGCACGGCGCCATTCTCCGGTCGCCGCATTGCCGATGACCATGTCGGAGCGATGCTGGGCCAGGCTTTCGCTGCGCTCTCCCATCTTGAAGCGGACGATGTCCACATCCTCGGGGCTGCCCGTCAGGAACATCCACCCGTCAGGCGCGTCGAAAGCATCCGCATAATCCCTGAGCCGCTGTGGCGTGTCGGTTTCGGGGTCGAGCGAGATCGAATAAATGAAGATGTCCTTGCCGATCCTTTCGCCCAGCCAATCGACAACCTGAGCCATCCGCGCGCTTGATAAGCCGCAAATGTCCGGGCATTCGGTATAGACGAAGTTCACGACCACGATCTTGTTGCGCAGGAGGTCGTCCCAGAAGCGAAGCGGCACGCCATCCTGGTTTACCAGTTCAACATTCGGAAAGTAGGACTCGTCCCATTCCGCAGTGGCAGGGCCGATTGTGGTCGCCGACAGTGCCGCGGCAGCGACCAAGGCAAGCAGACAGCGCCGCATCTGCCCTATGTGGCCCCATGCAGCGCGATATGTGTTGGACATGATCTACTCTTTCGACAGGCCAGCGATGAAAACGCCGCAGGTTGTTGTCCAGTGGCAGAAAGGATCCGGATGACCGCCCAAAACGGGCAGCCATCTAGGGTTCTTGTCGGGCGCCATCAAGGACACGCCCTTGCGGACCTAGATCCGGCCGCTTGGAAACGGCCTGAAGGATCTGGCGAACGGGTTTCCTTCCGGCAGGATCTCCGGCGTCACATAGGTGACCCCGTTCGGCGATGGACTAGGCGTTGGGATGACCGACCGGTGGGTCTGGGAAACCTTGTCGTTCTTCTGGTCCGTCAGGATGTCATAGCGCATCACCATCGCCCAATCCTCATGGACGGTGTTGTGGCAGTGCGTCACATAGGCGCCACCGAACTCGCCAAATCTCACCTGGATCTTAAGCTTGCCGTTCACGCCAAGCCGCCAGACATCCTTGCGCGAGTTCCGTTCCAAGGCAGTCAGAGCCTTGCTGCCCCGGCTGATGGTGCGGCCTTCCTCGAAATGAAGGTGCATCGGGTGGTCCCAGCCGCCGCCGCCATTGATGATGGTCCAGTGCTCCACCTCTCCGGGACGGGGGATCAGCATCGAAATCCGGTTGGCGTTCAGGAAATGGTTCGATTCGCCATTGATCTTTAGCGTATAGCCGAACCGTTCCTTTTCGCCGCAATCGGGGAAGCACTCGCCTGTCAGCTTGTCGAGTTCTCCGTCCGCGCCCTTGAACTCGATGACACGCTCGCGCACCGGCTGCTCGATCGGAATGACATCCGTCAGCTTTGGTGGAATGACACTGCGGTCGATATCGCCCGCCTTGTGTATCTTGCCAGGCGCATCCACGCTTTCGACCTGCCCCACGACGCGGAATTGCATCACGTCCCCGATCGCGGGATCGTTGGATTTGCGCGCAAGCGTATCGGCAAGGCTAAGCTGCTCCTTGGCCCTGTTGCCATCCTCGTGTTCCAGCATATTCACCAGACGCAGCCGGCTTGTAATCGGAAATGCCGAGAAATCCACGATGACATCAAAACGCTCGCCAACGCTCTGCCAGTCGAGCGATGTCACGGTAACCGGCGCGGGAAGGAAGTTTCCATCCGTTGCGATCACGGTCATCGGCACGGCCTTGCCCATGCTGTTGACCAACGCGAACTTCCAGAACCGCGACATGCTGGCGGCAAGGATCCGGAACCGGTATTTCCGGGGCAGGACCTCGAAGAACGGCTTGTAAGTGAAGTTCACCAGAACCTGGTCGGCGATGAAGCCGATGGTGTTGAAGATGTCGAACTGGTATTGCCCGTCCTGATCAAGTGCGGCGTCCGACACGATCAAGTTCACATCGAAGTCGATGTTGCCCCAATCCAGTTCCGTACCGCTTGGCAATCTCAGGTTGACACCGTCGTCGATCGCCTCGTTCCCGCGATCCGGCCCGCTATAGTAATTCAGCGCGCCCAGATGTCCTTTGTAAACATTCTCGGCCGTGTAGAAGAAGCGGTGGTCATGGAACCACATCGACCCCTGCAACTCGCGATAATCGCCCGCCACATTCCAGAGACCGCCCTTGCCGTCCGGTCCAGACGCCTTGCTGTTCATCGCCGAGGTATTGGTCATGTCGGCGCGGGCCAGACAGGTTGTCCAATGATAATCATAGAACTGGCCAGGATAATGATGAGCATTCGATGCTCCGTCGCTGCCAGAACCATTATGTCCATTATGATTGTGGGTTGCCTGGCTGTTCGATCCGAAGCCGCCATTTTCCCTCGGATTCAATGGAAGCATGTTATAGCTTCGGACTATCGCAGGCTCTCCATAGCGCATCTTTATGAGCGGCGGTGGCATTGTCGATTTTCCAGTCCGCCCCTCACCAAAGCCCCAGACCTTGTTTTCCTCCTGCTCGGGGAAGTTGTCATGGAACGAGATGTTACTCTCAACTGGAGCAAGCGACATTATATATGCAACTTCAGGAAGAAACTCATTCCAACGCTGGTGCGCGAAATACTCTCCTGGCGGGCGGCCTTCCTGAGGACCGTAGTCGTTCCAGGGATTGGTGTACATTTCACCCTTACTTTGCGTAAATTCAGTATGATATGACAGCCTACGGGCCGGCAATTCACCGCCGGAAGGAAAATCCAGAACCGTTTCCCCGTTTTCCAATCTTCGTGTCAGCGGCAATGGGGTTTGCAAGTTCAGCCGCCTGAATGGCTGCGTAAAAGGCTTGGCCCCGAACAGAGGGCTTCGGGGAATGCCCGTAGGCAAGGTTGCGGCATAGACGCTGGGTGCATAAGGGCTTAGACCGTTGATACAGGCGAGCGCGCCGCCTGCCGTGAAGATGCCCCACTTGAACAATTCTCTTCTGGACACTTGGCCAGTCGAGAGGGCCTGAACAATCTCCAGCCTATTCCGTCGGGCAGCTTCTGCCTCGCGTATTCTGGCACGAGATGCATCTTCAGGTAGAAAAGACATAACAACCTCCACCAATTTGTCACGAAGCACCACTATCCCAAGCCAGCAGCTTGATGCGGTCAGCGCGTTTGGAACGGAAGACAAAGACCGCCCCACAGAACGGATCCAGCCCGAACATCTCCTGGACTGCCAGGGCCAGGCCGTCGATACCCTTGCGGTTATGTAGTGCACTACATAAGCGCAACTATGCGGCTTTCATAATTATGCGGAGTTGGCCTTGCTGATCGATAGATTAGGGTATTTTTACCGATACCTCGGTAGCCAGAGAGTAGGCTTCCGCTCCGCATAACTATGCTCCCTCGCGATGGTTCATCATCGTGAGGAGAGCAAGATGGATGCCAATAGTCGTAATCACTGGATCCTCGATCCGGGACCGTTGTCGTCGTGGATCGATCAGTTCGCGGCCGACCTTGCCGCTCAGAGATATACGCCGCTGACGATTGAAGGCTACACGGCCTCGGCGCGTCATTTTGCGGCTTGGCTTGGTAGCGCAGGTATCGCGATCGATGACATTGGTGACGATGTCGTTCGTCGCTTTGCCGAACATCGGTGTCGATGTCCTGGTGGGCGGCGATGGCTGCGGATTTCCTCAAAATATTCGCGCCGAGCCGGCCGGTTCGTTGTTTTCCTGCAAAGGAAAGGTGTCGCGCACCCATCCGTGAAGGTCGCCTCGACCTATCCTCTGCTTGACGATTATCGGAACTGGTTGCGCGTCCACCGGGGGCTGTCGGAACGGACGATCGCCCGCCATCTTTGCCACCTGCATAAGTTGTTGTCGGAACTTGGCACGGCGACCCACGACTATGATGCCGCCCTAGTCCGCAATGTTGTCCGCGAGTGGCGCGAGCGAACCGGGCCGGCGAACCTGCGGACCATAACGAGCACCTTGCGCAGCTATCTTCGTTTCCTCGCGGGTGCCGGCCTCTGTCGCCCCAACCTTGATCACGCCATCCCGCCGGTCGTGCAATGGCGCCTTTCGTCTTTGCCACGGTATCTTGCTGCCGCCGATCTCGAACGCGTCGTTGCATCCTGCGATCAACTTACCAGGGGGCGCCTACGGGACCGTGCGATCCTGCTCCTGCTCGCACGTCTGGGGCTGCGGGCCGGGGATGTCGCTGGACTCAGACTCAGCGATCTCGATTGGACGTCTGGCATGCTGCGCTTGAGTGGCAAAGCGCGCCGGCAGGTTCGGCTGCCGCTCCCGCAGGACGTCGGCGATGCGATCCTCGCCTACATCGAGCAGGAACGGCCGCGCGTGGATCAAGAGGCGGTCTTTCTCATGATGGTCGCACCCTACCGATCATTCTCGCAGTCCAGCCACATCTCTACGATCGTAGCACTAGCGCTGAAGCGGGCGGGCATTTCCGATGCTCCATCGACCGGAGCCAGCCTGCTGCGTCACTCTGCGGCGACCTCGATGCTGCGCTCGGGCGCCACGCTCGAGGCTGTCGGCACGGTGCTGCGTCATCGTTCGCTCGATATGACCGCGCATTACGCCAAGGTCGACATTGCGATGCTGGAACAGATTGCCCAGCCCTGGCCGGGGGAGCTGGCATGCTGAGTCAACTCCTTGCCGATCATGCAGCGCTGCACCGTGCACTGGGATTCAAGTTCCGGACCCCGGGCATCCTGCTGCGCAACTTTGTCGCCTTCGCCGAGCATCGCGGTGAGCGTGTCGTCACGACGGCGACCGTGCGCGAGTGGGCACTGCAGGCACCATCGCCCGAGCAACGACGCAACCGTCTGCTGACGGTGCGCCGCTTCGCGGTCGCGCTGCATGCCGAAGATCCGCGCCATGAGGTGCCCTCGGCTGACCTCTTCGGCCGCGCCACTCACCGGCGCCGCACACCCTATATCTACGATCCCAGAGACATCCGACGGCTGATCGATGCCGCGCATCACATTGGTCCCGACGGTTCGATCCGACCGATCACCTACGCCACGATGTTCGGGCTGATCGCGGCGACCGGCATGCGCGTTTCGGAGGCGCTTGCCATTCGGCTGCCGGACGTGACCGACGATGGGCTGATCATTGCCCAGACCAAGTTCAAAAAGAGCCGGTTGCTGCCGCTCCATTCAACGACCCGGCGCGCCTTGGACGGATACCTCGCCACTCGCCTGAAGGCCTCGAGCCAGAGCGATGCACTCTTCATTTCGCATCAGGGAACGCCGCCCGCCTATCCGACAGTGATAACTGTCTTCCTGCAAATCATTCGATCGATCGGCTTGCGCGGCGCTCCAGGATCACAAGGACCACGGATCCACGATCTTCGTCACACATTCGCCGTTCGCTCTCTCGAACGCTGTGCGCACGATGCCCAGGCGGTAGCCCGGCATATCACCGCCCTGAGCACCTATCTGGGGCACGCCCATGTGACCGATACTTACTGGTATCTTGAGGCGACGCCCGAGCTGATGGCGCACATGGCGGCGGCCGGCGAGGCCTTGCATCAGGGAGTGCCGGCATGACCCAGCTCGCCCCGCATCTCACCGCGTTCCTTCGCGAACACCTTCCCCGCGAACGACGCGCCAGTGTGCATACCTGCGATGCCTATGCCTATAGCTTCCAGCTGCTGGTGACGTTCGCCGCGCGACGATCGCGCAAGAGGCCTTGCCTGCTGCAGATTGAGGATCTCGACGTGCCGATGATCCTTGCCTTTCTCGAACATGTCGAGGAGGCGCGCGGCAACAAGGCCCGTTCGCGCAACGCAAGGCTGGCGGCCGTGAAGTCCTTCTTCCGCTATCTCGAGCACCGCGTCCCCGCGGTTCTCGATCAGGCCCTTCGGGTGCACGCCATTCCAATGAAGAAGGTCGACGAGGCGCTGATCGCTTCCCTTTCGCGCGCCGAAGTTCAAGCGCTGCTCGACGCACCGGACCGGCGGACACCATCGGGCATTCGCGATCGGGCCATGCTGCATCTCGCCTTCGCCGGCGGGCTGCGCGTTTCCGAACTGGTGGGTCTCGCCCTCGACCAGTTCGATGGACGGTCGCCGGCCAGCATCCATATTATCGGGAAGGGACGGCGGGAGCGCGTGCTGCCACTCTGGCAGGAGACCGCCGGCGCAATCCGGGCCTGGGTCGCGGTCAGACCCAAGGATGGCGACACCGCGCTCTTCCTCAACAAGGCCGGCCGGGCGATGACGCGCGCCGGCTTCGAATATATCCTGGCAAAGCACACCGCGGTAGCTGCGAAGGTCGCGCCCTCGCTTACCGCCAAGCCAATATCGCCTCATGTTCTGCGGCATAGCTGCGCGATGCACATGCTTCAGGCCACCCGGGATATCCGCAAGGTAGCACTGTGGCTTGGTCATGCCACTCTCCAGAGCACTGAGATCTACTTGCGCGCTGACCCGGCCGAAAAACTCGAGATGCTCGACGCTTTGGCGCCGCTCGGCATCAAGCCAGGCAAATTCCGCCCGCCGGACAAATTGATCGCAATGCTCGCTGCGCGATAGCCTAGTTATGTGGAGTCGACAGATGTCGTGAGACCCGGAAATGCGCACGTCAACGTCCTCGACTCCGCATAATCATGATCCCCGCATAGTTGCGGTTATGTAGTGCACTACATAAGCGCAAGGGTATCGACGGCCTGGCCCTGGCAGTCCAGGAGATGTTCGGGCTGGATCCGTTCTGTGGGGCGGTCTTTGTCTTCCGTTCCAAACGCGCTGACCGCATCAAGCTGCTGGCTTGGGATGCCATTTGGCAATCTTGCGACGTTCTTCAAAGCTCAGGTGCTGGTAGTGGGAAGCCATTCGTCAACCTCAATGCAAATACCTGTATTACTTTGGCATTTGCACTTCGTTTGTGAATCCACCCCGGCTATACCTCCTGGGCTAATAATCGATGTTATGGAGCATAATCCATTAGTTCGCCGGAGGGTTCCTTTGACCGCTCATGTCATTTCACTCTTTTGATGCGGTTGCGGGTGCAGTATCTTCATGCGGTAGCAAGGAGCAAATGCATGCCTGTAGCTTCCCGGCGTAAAACCTCGTTGTCCCTTGATGCCGCCGCACTCGAGGCCGCTCGGGATTTAGGGATCAATGTCTCGGCAGTCGCCGACACAGCCCTTAGGCGCGCTGTCGCTGATGTCCGTCGCCGCCAGTGGCTTGATGACAACGCCGATGCCTTTACGGCGCAGGCTGACTGGCATGATCGCAACGGTCATCCATTGGCCGACATCATGACATCGCCCGGGCTTGCATCGTGGAAAAGCTGAGCCGCTTCGACATAGCTGAACATGGTGGTGTCCTGATGGTGGTTGTCGAAAGCGACCTCCTGCCGCCTGATCCCGCGATCGTCGTCATTCCGCTTCTTGCCGACTATCCTGCCGTCAGGCAACTGAACCCCGTCATCCGACATGAGGATCAGGATTTCGTCCTGGCCACCCGGCTGATCGCGGCGGTGCGCCGATCCAGACTGCGTCGCATCGGGAATGTCGCCCGGCATGGCGATGACATCACCCGCGCCGTGGATGTCCTGATGGGCGGCGTGTAGCGACGGTGCAGCCCATGACGCCAGAGGCCCAGGGCGAAACGGAAGTCCTGGCCGGCCTGGTCGAGCGGGTCACCTTCCACAGTTCCGAGAGCGGCTTTTGTGTCCTGCGGGTCAAGGCACGCGGACACCGCGATCTGATCACGGTGGTCGGCCATGCCGCGATGATCTCGGCAGGTGAATGGATTACCGCCTCGGGTCTGTGGCTCAACGACCGCACCCATGGCCTGCAGTTCAAGGCGCAGTTCCTGAAGACCTCCTCGCCCTCCTCGATCGAGGGCATCGAGAAATACCTGGGCTCCGGCATGATCCGCGGGATCGGGCCTGTCTACGCGCGGCGTCTGGTGAAAGCCTTCGGCAAGGACGTCTTCGACATTATCGAGGCCGAGCCCGAACGCCTGCGCGAGGTGGGCGGCATCGGCCCGGTTCGCGCGGCCAAGATCACCGCCGGCTGGGCCGACCAGAAGGTCATCCGCGAGATCATGGTGTTCCTGCACCAGCATGGCGTAGGCACCGCACGCGCAGTGCGGATCTTCAAGACCTACGGCACGGACGCCGTGCAGGTGATGAGCGAGAACCCCTATCGCCTGGCCCGCGACATTCGCGGCATCGGCTTTCGCACTGCGGATCTCATCGCCGGCAAGCTCGGCATCGAGAAGACGGCCCCTATTCGCGTTCGTGCAGGCGTGTCTTTCGCCTTGAGCGAAGCCATGGGTGACGGCCACTGCGGACTGCCGCGGGCGGAGCTGACAGCCCTTGCCGAAAAGCTCCTCGAAGTGCCGCCCGCTTTGATCGTGAGCGCCATCAGCGAGGAGCTTGCCGAGGGCTCGGTCACCGCAGACCGGGTGGGCGAGGCGGACTGCATCTTCCTGACCGGGCTCTACCAGGCCGAGCGCGCCATCGCCGGGCACCTCGAACGGCTGCGAAGAGGCCCCCTGCCCTGGGCTGCCATCGATGCCGATCGCGCCCTGCCCTGGATCGAGACCAAGACCGGGCTCAGCCTGGCGCCGAGCCAGGCCGAGGCGATCCGCCTGGCGCTCAGATCCAAGGTCACGGTGATCACCGGCGGACCCGGTGTGGGCAAGACCACGATCGTGAACGCCATCCTGCGCATCCTCGCGGCCAAGGGTGTGAAGCTCCTGCTCGCGGCGCCCACGGGCCGCGCCGCCAAGCGCATGACCGAGACCACCGGGCTGGAGGCCAAGACCATCCACCGGCTGCTGGAGTTCGATCCCAAGGTCTTTGCCTTCAAGCGCAACGAGGAAAGCCCGCTCGACTGCGATCTGCTGGTGGTCGACGAAAGCTCCATGGTCGACGTGCCGCTCATGCAGTCGCTGATGAAGGCCCTGCCCCCTTCAGCCGCGCTCCTGCTGGTGGGCGACATCGACCAGCTGCCCTCTGTGGGGCCTGGTCAGGTGCTGGCGGACATCATCGGCTCGGGGGCGGTGCCGGTGGTGCGCCTGACGGAGGTGTTCCGCCAGGCCGCGCAAAGCAAGATCATCACCACCGCGCATGCGATCAATGCCGGACGCCTGCCCGACCTCGCACCTCCGGATGGGGAGGCGGATTTCTACTTCGTGCCGGCCCGCGATCCCGAGGAAGCCGTAGCGCGCATCGTGGAACTGGTCAGCCGGCGTATTCCCCGTCGCTTCGGCCTAGACCCGATCAAGGACATCCAGGTGCTCTGCCCGATGAACCGGGGCGGTGTCGGAGCCCGGTCGCTCAACATCGAGCTGCAAAAGGTGCTGAACCCCGCAGGCGAGAAAAAGGTCGAACGGTTCGGCTGGACCTTCGCGCCGGGCGACAAGGTCATGCAGATCGAGAACGACTACGACAAGGATGTCTACAACGGCGACATCGGCACCATCGAGAGAAAAAGGTCGAACGGTTCGGCTGGACCTTCGCGCCGGGCGACAAGGTCATGCAGATCGAGAACGACTACGACAAGGATGTCTACAACGGCGACATCGGCACCATCGAGGATGTCGACATTGACGAAGGCGAGGTGGCGGTCGAGTTCGACGGCCGCACCGTCACCTTCGCCTTTGGCGAACTCGACACCCTGGTGCCGGCCTATGCCGCCACCATCCACAAGAGCCAAGGCTCGGAATACCCGGCCGTGGTCATCCCGGTGATGACCCAGCATTTCACCATGCTGCAACGCAACCTCCTCTACACCGGCGTGACCCGCGGCCGGAAGCTGGTGGTGCTCGTGGGCCAGAAGAAGGCAGTCGCCATGGCCGTGAAGAACGTCTCGGGACGCCGCCGCTGGTCGAAGCTCGACGAATGGCTGGCTGCGGCGGGTCCCTTGTGACCGGCCGCAGCTATTGCATCCAGGACCTGGGCCGTCAGTCCCGGGCACAGCCCTGAGGGTCGATCAGCCACCCGGACGCGGCCTGGATTATGGCTGCCCCGTAGCCATGCTGGTCGATGAACTGCCGGTCCGCCTCGGCCTGACGCGCCCGGTGCAGATCGCGCGACGGCTGGCCAATGACGCCGCAGCACCATTCATCAGGTGCCTTGCCGCAGGTGGGACAGCCGACTGCCAAGGCCGGATGGTGATGCGCGGTGAAGTCGGGCATGGACGTGTCCTCCCTGTCTCATGGGGATGGCGTGCCACGGTCTGAAGCCGGTTGCTGAAATCCTGCGGCAAAGCCTCATGCCTCGACCTGAGGCCACAGTTGAAGACCAGCCCCGGTGGGTGTCGGGGCCACAGTCCATGCAAGGGCTATGGTCTGTTTCGGTTACCATAGGCAGGAGCCTGCCCACAAAACCATTGCAAATCTAATGAGTGAGAACGGCGGTGAGAAACTAGTCCACGGAAGCGGCGGCATGGAGCTGCTGCGGGCGGCGTAAAAGTCGTCCACCTTTTCCCTTTCTGCGGCAGCAGGGAGGGCGCGAGGATTTTCAGCGTCCTGATCCATTACTTGTCGGGCCAGACCGAGTTGCTGGGCCAAGCGCAAGAGGTGGCCGAGGCCTCGGTCCATGATCATGCTGATCATTCCGAGCACGACCATTCCGGGCAAACTCACCCGGAGGGGCAGCGCCACCAACATCACTGACGGAACGTCGGATGCCCTCGGGGACCTCGTCGACAGGAACACAGTTCCGCTTAACGGATCGAAGGAAACAAAAATGACCGATTGACTGCTGAACCCTCATATAAGGACGAGACCAGGGTGGGCCAGCAGGGAACCTTGACACGCGTGTGGGCGAGAAAGGGCACACGCCCGCGGGCGCCAAAAGACTGCCGCTACGCCTGGGCCTACATCTTCGGGGCGGTCTGCCCGGCCCGCAGGACCGGTGCGGCGCTCGTCATGCCCTACGCGAACACGGAGGCGATGAACGCCCACCTGGCCGAAATCAGCGGGCAGGTATCGCCCGGTGCACACGCGCTCCGCGTTCTCGATGGTGCCGGCTGGCACAGCTCCACAGTAAACATGATCCGAAAGGGCCAGTTCAGGCCCGAGCTGCGTCCGTTTCAGCAGTTCTGCCTATTGGTCGCCTAGCTCCAAAGACGTCGCCAACCGTATATGTCCTGTCCCGCCGTTTGCGACAGAGCCTTGCAGGTTCAGCCGGCTTGTGAGCCTTCAGGGAAGCATGCGCAACAAGATGCCGTCGCGATCCACGAAGTGATGTTTCAAGGCGGCCGCGACGTGAACCGACAGACACAGGACGAGGCAAAGTGCGCAGGCGCGGTGAACGACATAGGCAACGTCGGCAACCACCTGGTCGCCCGCGGACCACGGGTCGGGCAGGACGAGTGTGTTGAAAACCCGATTTTCGATGCCCAACAGCGTCTGGAGGGGTGAGGCTGATGCATAAACCCATCCCGAGATCGGCAGCGCGAAGAGCAACAGGTAGAGGGCCAGATGGCTGAGGCGCGCAGCCCGAACCTGCCAGGCGGGCATGTGCGGCGGCATTCGAGGCGAAACCTGGTGCGAGAGGCGCCAGGCGGCACGGATGAGAGCCACGCAGAAGATGACCGCCCCCCAACTCTTGTGCAGCTGATCGGCGTCGAAGCGCCTAACCAGATCCTCGACCGACAGGATGTAGGCCGCGATTCCGAGTTGCAGAAAGATCAACGCCGCCATCGTCCAGTGCAACAGTTGCGAAACCCAGCCCCAGCGTGCCTTTGTATCCCGCAGCGGCATGGCGGCCTCACTTCTCGATCATGTCCAGCCGGATCTCGACCCGCAAGACGTCGGGAACGTCGCCAGGCGCCCCCGTTGCCCCGAAATCCGTCCGGTCGATGGCGCCGTGGAGCAGGAACCCGGCTTGGAAGCGGTCCGGGTCGGCCTCTGACGGACCGTAGCGATAGACCTCTGCCTTGAAGAGGATGGGGCGCGTCACGTCGCGCAACGTGATCCGCCCATGGATGTCTGCCGTTGATCGCGATGTCAGAACCAGCCGATCCAGATCGAAGCGGATGATCGGGTATTGGTCGGCAGCGAGGAACTGCTCTGACAGCGCCATCCGGTCGGCGGGCGGCAGTCCGGTCTGTGCCGATCCCGCCCAGACATCGATCCGGGCCTTTGCCGCTTCGGGCCGCTTTTCGTCGAACTCAATGAGCCCTCCGTATTTCGGAAAGTCGATCCGGACGGTCAGGCCGCGCCATGGCACCAAAACTTCTATCTTCGTATCCGACAGGAGCGCCCACGAAGCCGCGAGTGCCGGCAACGGCGCCACCATCAAGAGGAGGAAGAGAAGAGCGCGCAGCATGAGCCAAGCATACCACCGCTTTCCCGAATATGCCGACATCATTTCGGAGAACTTGGAGATCCGCCCCCGACGTTCCTCTGGCGGGTGGAAGTTCCGACAACGCATTCTTCTCTGGAGCGCGCTTGCGACCTTCGTACCTCGCCGCGGAGTCAGGGGATGGAAAGTCCGGAAAAGGACCGGAGCAGACCTTGAGACCGTGGCGTAGTCGTCATCAAGCTGCACCACAAATGCAAGAGGCTGGGCTATGCCGCCTTCCTTTCAGCCTTGCCCACTGTATTGGGCTGTGTCCGTCGTCGAATGATTTGGAACAGGCGGCCTGATGTTGGTCTGGGGGGCCCTGGCTCTGTGGGTTGAAGTTATGCTGCCTGGCGCTGATGGTTCAAGCGCCGGTTCTGGATGGTCAGTTTCTTGATCTTCCCCCTTTTTGCCAGGATGGCCGGGCCGCGCCCGAAGTAGACGTCAGCGGACGACGTCATCACCCGGCTTGCCGCCCATCCCGAGAAATCATTTGCCTCGCAGATGGCCTGGTATGATCATCTGGTGAGGCTGCGCCTGGATGTCTTCGACCGCACCCTGGTGCGCGAGATCACCGAGGCGGCCCTCTGGGGCGCGGTGCGCCACCACGGCCTGATGGGCAACACGGTGGTCGTGTCCGACGATGCCGGACAGTTCCGCATCCCCAATCATGCGCTGTGCTGGGTGCAAGCCGAGCGGCTGCTGCAAAAGCTGATGCCGAAAACACCTGAACAGACGCGCAAGCTGGAAACGGTCCGGGACCAGATCTGGTGCCTCTACCGTGATCTGAAGCTTTGGAAGCAAAAGCCGTCCGCGAAGGAGGCGCCCGTCCTTGCCCAACGCTTCGATGAGAGCTTTGGGCAACGCACTTGGTTCACAAGGAGCTGGGTCAGGTTGAACCGGCCGGGTTTACCGGAGAGTAAAACACTCAAAGGATGAGCCCTATGTCAAAGCCGAGATTCACCCCCGCCTATCCGGCTGAACTTCGCGAACGCGGTGTTCGGCTGTTTCGAGAGAACCGCGCCAGCTATGCCAGCGATACGGCGGCGTGCAAGGCGATCGCGCCGAAGCTTGGCTGTTCGCCTGACAGTCTGCGTGTCTGGTGCCAGCAGGCCGAGCGTGACGCCGGTCACCGCACCGGGCCGACGAGCGCCGAGAAGGACAGGATCAGGGAGTTGGAGCGCGAGGTCCGCGAACTGCGCCAGGCCAATGAGATCCTGAAGAAGGCCAGCGCGTATTTCGCTGCGGCGGAGCTCGACCGCCCGTTCCGCAAATGATCGCGTTCATCGACGATCACCGTTGTGTCCATGGTGTCGGGCCGATCTGCCGGGTTCTGGGGATCGCACCATCGACGTATCATGCCTTCAAGGCCGTAGAGCGTAATCCCGATCTGGCGTCGGATCGGGCCAGGCAGGATCGCTTGGACATGGCCGCCATCAAGCAGGCCTTCGATGGCAGCCGAGGCAGATATGGCGCGCGCAAGGTCTGGCACCAGTTGCGCCGCGAAGGACGCGACATCGCCCGCTGCACGGTGGAGCGGCTGATGAAGGTGATGGGCTTACAAGGCGTTGTGCGCGGCAAGAAGGTGGTCACGACCAATCCCGATACCGCCCAACCCTGTCCCGATGACAAGGTGAACCGGTCCTTCGTTGCGGATATGCCGAACCAGCTCTGGGTGTCGGATTTCACCTATGTCTCAAGCTGGCAGGGCATGGTTTACGTGGCTTTCGTCATCGATGTCTTCGCTCGCAAGATTGTCGGCTGGCGTGTCTCGACCTCGATGACCACCGGTTTCGTGCTCGACGCCCTGAACCAGGCCATCTGCCAGCGCGCGCCGGGCGAGGCCGACAACCTGATCCATCATAGCGATCGCGGCAGCCAGGGCGATCTCAACCGGTCGTCGCGACACCCTTTTGAAGGAGGTTGCCATGGCAAGGGGCAAGCGAAGATCAGAGCGCTGCACGAGAGCGGCGCTGCATTCACCCGGGCGTCCTGGCGTTGCGCGTCGAGAAGAACGGTTGCAGTTTTTGGTTGCGGGGGCAGGATTTGAACCTGCGGCCTTCAGGTTATGAGCCTGACGAGCTACCGGGCTGCTCTACCCCGCGGCAGGGTTGTCGGTGTCGGTTTTTTCATCGTTTTTCAGGGAGATTTTATCGCGTCTTTCCAGGTCTGGCGGTGACCTACTCTCCCACGTCTTGAGACGCAGTACCATCGGCGCAGCGGCACTTAACGGCCGAGTTCGGGATGGGATCGGGTGTTTTGCTCGCGCTAGGGCCACCAGACCGGGAAAGAGGCGATCAGCGTTGTCCCGCGGCCCTTTTGGGGGATTGCGGGACGATGTTGTCCAAGGATGCGTTGGAAGATTTCAGTTCTGTGTGCCTGCGCACACGGAAGTCTGTCTTCTTCCGGATCAAATCAAGCCTATCGAGCCATTAGTACCGGTCAACTGAATGCATTGCTGCACGTACATCTCCGGCCTATCGACGTGGTGGTCTTCCACGGCTCTCAAGGGAGACCTTGTTTTGAGGGGGGCTTCACGCTTAGATGCCTTCAGCGTTTATCCTGTCCGTTCATAGCTACCCTGCACTGCCGTTGGCACGACAACAGGTCCACCAGTGGAACGTTCACCCCGGTCCTCTCGTACTAGGGGCAACTCCTCTCAAGTCTCCAACACCCACGGCAGATAGGGACCGAACTGTCTCACGACGTTCTAAACCCAGCTCACGTACCTCTTTAAATGGCGAACAGCCATACCCTTGGGACCTGCTCCAGCCCCAGGATGAGATGAGCCGACATCGAGGTGCCAAACGATGCCGTCGATATGGACTCTTGGGCATCATCAGCCTGTTATCCCCAGCGTACCTTTTATCCGTTGAGCGATGGCCCTTCCACTCGGGACCACCGGATCACTATGGCCGACTTTCGTCTCTGCTCGACTTGTCAGTCTTGCAGTCAGGCTGGCTTCTGCCATTGCACTCAACGAGCGATTTCCGACCGCTCTGAGCCAACCTTCGCGCGCCTCCGTTACTGTTTGGGAGGCGACCGCCCCAGTCAAACTACCCACCACGCAGGGTCCCGGACCCGGATAACGGGCCGCGGTTAGACATCAAGAGTGCGAAGGGCGGTATCTCAAGGATGACTCCACGAGGACTAGCGTCCCCGCTTCAAAGTCTACCGCCTATCCTGCACATCGCAATCCTGATGCCAGTGCGAAGTTGTAGTAAAGGTGCATGGGGTCTTTCCGTCTAACCGCGGGAAGTCTGCATCTTCACAGACAATTCAATTTCGCTGAGTCCACATTTGAGACAGCGGGGAAGTCGTTACGCCATTCGTGCAGGTCGGAACTTACCCGACAAGGAATTTCGCTACCTTAGGACCGTTATAGTTACGGCCGCCGTTTACCGGGGCTTCAATTCAATGCTTGCACATCTCCTTTTAACCTTCCGGCACCGGGCAGGCGTCAGACCCTATACGTCGCCTTGCGGCTTCGCAGAGCCCTGTGTTTTTAGTAAACAGTCGCCACCCCCTGGTTTGTGCCCCCGACCGATGCTTGCGCACCAATCGGGCCTCCTTCTCGCGAACTTACGGAGGTATTTTGCCGAGTTCCTTAAATGTGGTTCTCTCAAGCGCCTTGGTATTCTCTACCAGTCCACCTGTGTCGGTTTAGGGTACGGTCTTGTGGAGGGCTATTTCCAGGAACCCCTAAGCAGCCCGATCAATCCGTTAAGATCGAACTACCCTCGGGATCCGTCACCATCTCCTGGCCCAGGAATATTAACCTGGTTCCCATCGACTACGCCTTTCGGCCTCGCCTTAGGGGCCGGCTTACCCTGCTCAGATTAGCTTTAAGCAGGAACCCTTGGACTTTCGGCGACAGGGTCTCTCACCCTGTTTGTCGCTACTCATGTCAACATTCTCACTTCTGATCACTCCACCGGATGCCTCACGGCCCAGCTTCACAGTCAGAACATTGCCTCCGCTGCCCCCGAAGGGTCAGAAGAGGCAGCGTCCTATATCACAGAACGCTCCGCTACCACGTGCATAAATGCACATCCAAAGCTTCGGCTCGTGGCTTGAGCCCCGTTACATCTTCGCCGCAAGACCTCTTGATTAGACCAGTGAGCTGTTACGCTATCTTTAAAGGATGGCTGCTTCTAAGCCAACCTCCTGGTTGTTTTGGAAGTCTCACATGCTTTCCCACTTAGCCACGAATTGGGGGCCTTAGCTGTTGGTCAGGGTTGTTTCCCTCTCCACGACGGACGTTAGCACCCGCCGTGTGTCTCCCGGATAGTCCTCTCGGGTATTCGGAGTTTGCTTAGACTCAGTAAGGCTGTGGGCCCCCATCATCCATGCAGTGCTCTACCCCCCGAGGGATACGTCCGAGGCGCTACCTAAATAGCTTTCGCGGAGAACCAGCTATCTCCGAGTTTGATTGGCCTTTCACCCCTAGGCACAAGTCATCCCGACCTTTTTCAACAGGTGTGGGTTCGGACCTCCAGTTGGTGTTACCCAACCTTCATCCTGCTCATGCCTAGATCACTCGGTTTCGGGTCTGATCCATCTAACTCATGCGCCCATTTAAGACTCGCTTTCGCTGCGCCTACACCTAACGGCTTAAGCTTGCTAGATAGACCAAGTCGTTGACCCATTATACAAAAGGTACGCCGTCAGGGCTCAATAAAGGCCCCTCCGACTGCTTGTAGGCGTCCGGTTTCAGAAACTGTTTCACTCCCCTCGTCGGGGTGCTTTTCACCTTTCCCTCACGGTACTGGTTCGCTATCGGTCAGCAAGGAGTACTTAGCCTTCGAGGGTGGTCCCCCGATCTTCAGACAGGATTTCACGTGTCCCGCCCTACTTAATATGTCCCATCAGACTTCCCATACGGGGCTGTCACCCGCTCTGGCCAGACTTTCCAGTCTGTTCTGGTCATCCTCAAGGCTCGGCTGGTCCGCGTTCGCTCGCCACTACTAGCGGAGTATCGGTTGATTTCCTTTCCTCCGGGTACTTAGATGTTTCAGTTCCCCGGGTTCGCTTCTTAAACCCTATGTATTCAGGTAAAAGATACCTGGTTATGCCCACTGTTGATATCCGAAAGGATAACAACAGCAAACAGTCAGGTGGGTTTCCCCATTCGGAGATCCATGGATCAAAGCCTATTCCCGGCTCCCCATGGCTTATCGCAGGGTATCACGTCCTTCATCGCCTCTTGCTGCCAAGGCATCCACCAAACGCCCTTATCGCGCTTGATTTGATCCGGAAGAAGAAAGACTTTGTGGGTCCTCCAGGAAGCGGCCTTTTGTGTGCCCGCTCCCGTTCGCTTCCGCATCGCATGCATACTATTCCCGCCCCTTCCTGAAGAAGGGACTTTGGTTAGTGTACTTGACTTGGACAACGCCGCCGTTGCGATCGGGTCCGAAGACCCTCCGCCGCTGCATCCTCACGCGGATACAGCCGACAACGCTGATTATCTCTCTGAACGATGTTAAAAGGCTTCCCCGAAGGAAGCCGGCGTCCGACAGGACGAGACAGAACCAAAGGGTGCTGTCTGATCATGTCGACGGGAATTGGTGGAGCCTAACGGATTCGAACCGATGACATCCTGCTTGCAAAGCAGGCGCTCTACCAACTGAGCTAAGGCCCCATAAGCAGGGGGGTCGAGGCCCGCGACGCCCGAAGACCCGGGAACGCGCAAGCGAAAGACTCTCCGACAAGGCCCACCATGACCAAGGGGAATGGTGGGTCGAGGAGGACTTGAACCTCCGACCTCACGCTTATCAGGCGTGCGCTCTAACCACCTGAGCTACCGACCCATAACAAGGCCGGCCACTGCAAACAGGCGGGCCTGGCTTTCTGACACTGAAGGGATATGAGGACGGTCCGGCCGTCATCTTGTGGCATCCTGATCTGGATGCCTGCTAAGTTGATCCACGATCATGAACCCGAATGAACAGGCCATGATGCCAGGATCGTCCTTAGAAAGGAGGTGATCCAGCCGCAGGTTCCCCTACGGCTACCTTGTTACGACTTCACCCCAGTCGCTGAGCCTACCGTGGTCCGCTGCCTCCCCCGAAAGGGTTAGCGCACGGCCGTCGGGTAGACCCAACTCCCATGGCCGCGTCCGAAGCTCCATTGGATGTGGCTTGCCCATCAACTCCCCCATACCTGCCTCAGCAGAAGGGAAGCACATCATAGGCAAGCTGGGAATCCTGAATCTCGATGCCCGCGACACGCTCTATCAGCGCGACCATGCCGGGATCGAGGAACGGCGCGCCTTTCTGTATGACCCGGCCCGGCTGGCCCGCCGGTGGCTGTGGTTCACCACCCTGGCCCTGCCCGGCTGGCTGGCCCAGACCGATCCCGATTTCACTCTGGTCATCATGACCGGTCCCGACCTGCCCGACCCCTATCTGTCGCAGTTGCGGGATCTGGCGGCGGGCCATCCGCAACTGCGCCTGGAACTGGTCCCGCCCATGGACCGCCATCTGGATGCCTGCCGCGCAGCCATCGCGGCCCATGTCGATCCGGCGGCAGATGCGATCGGTTATTTCCGCCATGACGACGATGATGCCGTGGCGCTGGATTACGTCGCCCGCGCGCGGGCCGATTTTGCGCAAGTCCAGGGTTTGTGGCGTCTGGAAGGCCATTTGTCGCTGGATCATTCGCGCGGGCTGATGATGCAGGTGGGGGCGCAAGGCGCAGGCTTTGTTCCCCGCATCGCCCATAACATGGGGGTGGCCCTGACCATTTTCCTGCGCCCGGATCAGCCCAAGACCGCGCTTCATTTCAACCACACAAGGCTGCCCTTGTGGATGCCGGGGGTGGCCGTGACGCGGCCCTTGATGTTCATCCGCGGGATCCATGCCGACAGCGATTCCGGCGACATAGGCCCGGGCCTGCCCTGGGATATCGCGCCCGACGCCCTGGACCGCCAGTTGAGCTTGCGTTTTGGCCGGGACCGCGCAACCCTGGACAGGCTGGCCCGGCGCCTTTGCGCAGCGGATGGAACCGGCCCGTCATGTTGACAGCTTGGGCGATTCCCCCTATACGCCGCAAACCCGCCGGGAAACCGGCCGGGGGCCAGAACCTTTTGTGGTCACGATCCGGGCCTGTAACTGCCTCGATCCTCTGGAATTTTTCCCTCCACCCCTGAACCGGGGCCGGATGGGTTTGGCATTTCGCGATTCGCGCGACGTGCCGTCGAGAAGCGGCGCAGCAAACCTGCTGCGAGTATTGACAGAGCAAGACGGGGAACCGAATGCCGACGATCCAACAGCTGATCCGCAAGCCGCGGCAGCCGCGAGTGCAGCGATCCAAATCGATGCACCTGCAAGGCTGCCCTCAAAAACGCGGTGTCTGCACGCGCGTCTATACCACGACGCCGAAGAAACCGAACTCCGCCATGCGGAAGGTCGCCAAGGTGCGCCTGACCAACGGCTTCGAGGTCATTTCCTATATTCCGGGCGAAAAGCACAACCTCCAGGAACACAGCGTTGTGCTGATCCGTGGCGGCCGCGTGAAAGACCTTCCGGGTGTCCGTTACCACATCCTGCGTGGTGTGCTGGACACCCAGGGCGTCAAGGATCGTCGCCAGCGTCGTTCGAAATACGGCGCCAAGCGTCCGAAATAAGGAGAGGCATCCATGTCCCGTCGTCACGCCGCTGAAAAGCGCGAAGTCCTGCCCGACGCCAAATTCGGCGATCGCGTGCTGACCAAATTCATGAACAACCTGATGGTTGACGGCAAGAAATCGGTGGCCGAGCGCATCGTTTATTCGGCCCTGGACCGTGTCCAGACCCGTCTGAAGCGCGAGCCGATCGAGGTTTTCCACGAAGCCCTGGAAAATGTGAAGCCCTCGGTCGAGGTGCGCTCGCGCCGCGTCGGCGGTGCGACCTACCAGGTTCCCGTCGAAGTCCGTCCGATCCGCCGCGAGGCCCTGGCCATCCGCTGGCTGATCACCGCCGCCGCCAAGCGCAACGAACACACGATGGAAGAACGCCTTGCCGGCGAACTGGCCGATGCCGTGAACGGCCGCGGCACTGCCGTCAAGAAACGCGAAGACACGCACAAGATGGCCGACGCCAACAAGGCGTTCAGCCACTACCGCTGGTAAGGCGAAAGGATCCACCCCATGGCACGCGAATATCCGCTGCAGCGTTATCGCAACTTCGGCATCATGGCCCACATCGATGCGGGCAAGACGACGACGACCGAGCGCATCCTTTTCTACACCGGCAAGTCGCACAAGTTGGGCGAAGTGCATGACGGCGCCGCGACCATGGACTGGATGGAACAGGAACAGGAACGCGGCATCACGATCACGTCTGCCGCGACCACCACGTTCTGGCAGCGTCAGGAAGACCCCTCTTCGGAAGGGACTTCGGATACCAAGTACCGCTTCAACATCATCGACACCCCGGGCCACGTCGACTTCACAATCGAGGTCGAGCGCTCGCTGGCCGTTCTGGACGGTGCGATCTGCCTGCTGGACGCCAATGCCGGCGTCGAGCCGCAGACCGAAACCGTCTGGCGCCAGGCCGACCGTTACAAGGTTCCGCGGATCGTCTTTGTCAACAAGATGGACAAGATCGGCGCCGACTTCTTCAACTGCGTGCGCATGATCAAGGACCGCACCGGCGGCACCCCGTGCCCGATCGCCCTGCCGATCGGCGCCGAGGACAAGCTGGAAGGCATCATCGACCTGATCAAGATGGAAGAATGGGTCTGGGAAGGCGAGGATCTGGGCGCGTCCTGGGTGCGCAGGCCGATCCGCGCCGACCTGAACGACCTGGCGCTGGAATGGCGCATGAACCTGATCGAACTGGTCGTCGAACAGGACGACGCCGCGATGGAAGCCTATCTGGAAGGCAATGAGCCTGACGAGGCGACCCTGCGCGCCCTGATCCGCAAAGGCACGCTGTCGCTGTCGTTCTTCCCGGTCACGGCCGGCTCCGCGTTCAAGAACAAGGGCGTGCAGCCTTTGCTGAACTCGGTCATCGACTTCCTGCCCTCGCCGCTGGACGTGCCCGCCTATCTGGGTTTTGCACCGGGCGATGAGACTGAAACCCGCGACATCGAGCGTCGTGCCGATGACGCGCAGCCCTTCTCGGGCTTGGCGTTCAAGATCATGAACGACCCCTTCGTCGGTTCGCTGACCTTTACGCGCATCTATTCTGGCCAGCTCAAGAAGGGCGACCAGATGCTGAACGCGACCAAGGGCAAGCGCGAGCGCGTCGGCCGGATGATGATGATGCACTCGATCAACCGCGAGGAAATCGAGGAAGCCTTTGCAGGCGACATCATCGCCCTGGCGGGTCTGAAGGACACCACCACCGGGGACACCCTGTGCGATCCGGCGAAGCCGGTGGTCCTGGAAACCATGACCTTCCCCGAGCCGGTCATCGAGATCGCCGTGGAGCCCAAGTCGAAGGCCGACCAGGAAAAGATGGGCCTGGCCCTTCAGCGCCTGTCTGCCGAAGACCCCTCCTTCCGCGTCGAAACCGATCTGGAGTCGGGACAGACGATCATGAAGGGCATGGGCGAACTTCACCTCGACATCCTGGTCGACCGCATGAAGCGCGAGTTCAAGGTCGAGGCAAACATCGGCGCCCCGCAGGTGGCCTATCGCGAAACGATCAGCCAACCGGCCGAGATCGACTACACCCACAAGAAGCAGACCGGCGGTACGGGTCAGTTCGCCCGCATCAAGCTGGCGATCACGCCGACCGAACCGGGCGAAGGCTATTCCTTCGAATCCAAGATCGTCGGTGGCGCGGTGCCCAAGGAATACATCCCGGGCGTCGAAAAGGGCATCAAGTCGGTGATGGACTCGGGTCCGCTGGCAGGCTTCCCGGTGATCGACTTCAAGGTGGCCCTGCTGGACGGCGCCTTCCATGACGTCGACTCCTCGGTCCTCGCGTTCGAGATCGCGGCCCGTGCCGGGATGCGCGAAGGCCTGCGCAAGGCCGGTGCGAAGCTTCTGGAACCGATCATGAAGGTCGAGGTTGTGACGCCGGAAGAATACACCGGTTCGATCATCGGCGACCTGACCAGCCGTCGCGGCATGGTGCGTGGCCAGGATACCCGCGGTAATGCCAACGTCATCGACGCCTTCGTGCCGCTGGCCAACATGTTCGGCTATATCAACAACCTGCGTTCGATGTCCTCGGGCCGCGCGGTGTTCACGATGCAGTTCGACCACTACGAGGCCGTGCCGCAGAACATCTCGGACGAGATCCAGAAGAAATACGCCTGACCGGCGGGGCGGGGCCTTGGTCCCGCCCATCTCCCCATGAATTGATGAATTGAGGAATCCTGCGCTATGGCAAAGGCAAAGTTTGAACGGACGAAACCGCATGTCAACATTGGCACGATTGGCCATGTTGACCACGGCAAGACGACGCTGACGGCTGCGATCACGAAGTATTTCGGCGAATTCCGGGCTTGGGGGTGTCAGTCGCAGGTCTTGGCGCTCTCCGCAGCAGGCGCAACAGAAAGGCGTAATTGTGCTTGTCTTAGTGGCATGGGATGCAAGTCCCATGCCAATCCGCGCTCAACAGACCCTTCCTGTTTCCAGTCTTAGCTCCGCCCCCTGCATTCGACCTGAGACCCCGCTCTTTTTGGGTCCTTCCGGTGCGGTCACGTATGCGGTGGGCTTTGTCCCGCACATTCTCTAGTTGCACCTCCAAAATTGGGGTTCGCACCCGGTTCGCGGTTCGCACCTGCCGCTCAAGGTCGGTGCCACTCGTTGCAACTGGCTGGAACAAGGCGGCAGGCCGACCGTTGAGCAAAACTCCCTGTTGGAACTGGCCCCGCTGTGACTTGCGGGGCGCTTTTCCTCTACAACTGGCCGCCGAGTCAGCCGGAGGATGCAGCCATGGATCTGGAGCGCGCGATAGAGATCGCAGCCGGTGCTCATCGTGGGCAGCGGGATAAGGCAGGAGAGCCGTTTATCCTGCACCCGCTGCGGGTAATGAACGCTTGCTCGACCAGGACTGAGCAAATCGTGGCTGTGCTTCACGATCTGGTCGAGGACAGCGAGTTGACGCTCGAGGACCTGCGCAGGGAGGGTCTATCAGAAGACTTGGTAGCCGCGGTTGACGCCATGACCCGGCGTAAGGGCGAGACCTACGTCGACTTCGTGGACCGCACGGCGCGCAATCCCATCGCGCGGACCGCCAAGATCGCGGACCTGCGCGACAACCTCGACATGACCCGCCTTGCAAATCCCACGCAGTCCGATGTGCAGCGGTCGCAGAAATACGTAGAGGCGCTCAGGGCGCTGGGCATGTCGCCCGAGTAAAGAGGCGGAGCCTTCCGGCACGCCTACTGGGTCTCACCGCTCGCCCTTCCGCCTGTCCCACGGCATGACGAACTCGCTGCTCCAGATCCCGCGCTGCGCCACCCGAGCCACGACTTCCTCCGGATCATAAATGCGGCCGCCGTATTGCCGGTAAGCGACGGCCCATCCGTTCTCGACCATCCACCCGTTCAGGTTCTCTGCCCCTGCCCGGCAGATCCCGACGATCCGTCCATAGCGGTCCCTGTCCTGCTCCTCGCATCTGACCTCCTGACCGGCGATGGCAGAAACAAGAGCCTCCTTGGCATATGCCCCGCATGCCCAGTTCCGACCAGCGCGCCAGCATGTTTGTCCCGCTTCAGGTGCGTCGATACCGAAAAGCCGCACACGAACTCCCGCCACGTCCAGGGTATCACCGTCAGTGACAGTGGCATTCCCTGCCTGCTGATCGGCCAGAGGCTCGCCGGTGATGACCTCCTGCAGCATCTCTATGAGCGCTTGGCGCAGCTGCGGATTGCCATCTTCGATCAGGAACAGCACGGCGACAAGGGCGATGGCGGCAAGCCAGACCCTTGGGCCTGCACGGCGCTTTGTTTTACGGCTCTTCTTCATGCCAGCGATGTCTAACAGGCGCAGAGCATCGGCAATACCCAAGCGCTCACGATTGGTGGTCTACGGAGATGCGGCAATGTGGGCCCAGCGGCATCCATAGGGTTCAGGTGCTGAACAGCAGTAGGCGCCGGTTGGCGGTGGGTCTCGAAAGGCACAACCAAACGGGACGGCTAAATGAGTCAGATAGGGCAGAGGAAAAGCTATAAGACATGCGAGCCGCACGGACGAAAGCGCATTGAAAGGCGATCTGGATGCCAGACCCGTCCCAGGGCACCGGAAAATAATAGCGCCCGTCTATGCCTCACTCTCCTGTACCGGTCAGCTAAACGAGAGTTCCGCTTGATCCAGACAAAAGGTTCATCGTCAAGCGCTTCAAAGCACCTCGAGCTTCACGCGGCCGACCCCGGCCGAAACGAGGCCAATGTCCTCTGCCGCTTCCTTGGAAAGATCGATCAGCCGGCTACGTGCGTGAGGACCACGATCGTTGATCCGCACCACAACCGACTCGTCAGTCGCTTCGTTCGTCACGCGGACGCGCGTTCCGAAAGGCAAGGTCCGGTGAGCGGCGGTCAGATCGTTCATGTCGAAGGTCTCACCGTTCGCTGTCTGGCGCCCGTGGAAGCCGGGTCCGTACCAGGAAGCCATTCCGGCTTGCTGCTTCCCGGCAGAGCCGCCTTCGTGCGCCAAAGCGACAGGTACCATCGCCAAAGAAGTGACTGCTGCAATTGCAGCTTGGCGAATGAATTTCGGCTTGATCAAGGGTCACCTCGGAATGGGACATGTCTCATTGTCACGTGCCGTCTGGACGCTGACTGCTCCCGGCGCAATGAAAGCATTGCCTTGGTTCTACCCGCCCCCCGCTTCGAGCGAGACCTCGCCACCGACGCTTGTCGCGACAGGCAGGTATCCGCCACCTAGGGCAGGTCGTTAGATCATTACCTGCAGTTCCTTGACAGAATGGGCCCGAAATGACCTTGAGCCCACCTATTTCAGATATGGGTGAGGCCTTATGACACCCTCTGATTCAAACCCAGACTCGTGGCCTTCCACGCTGGAGGGCAGCAACCGCTGCGGAGGACAGGGCGCTCAGGCTGAAGCACAGCCAAGCCTGACGCAGGCCGACCGTGCTGCTATCTAACAAGAGCTCGCCGCGTGTGGCTATTACATAGCGGGCGTCGACGGGGTCTTCGGTGCGGGGACACGGCGCCCGATAAGGGCTTGTCGCGGATCCCGGCCGATGCGAACCCGCCTGGATCGTTTCCCGCACTCGCCGCGTTAAACCCGATGCAGCCGCAAGTGCCCAATCCCGCCTCGACACTCAACTTCACCCGGCAAGGCTCGGGAAGGCCGCTACTCATGCTGCACGGCCTCGGCGGCAACATCGCCTCATGGGACAATCTTGCTGCCGATCTGGCGAACACAAACGAAGTCATTGCGCTGGATCTGCCAGGCCATGGCGCGTCGCCCGTGACGCCTGGCTCGAGCACCTTCGGTGGCATCGCCGATGAAGTGGCCGACTTCATCCGGGCCGAAGGTTTTGAAGGCATCGCTGCCGTTGGCATGTCGCTGGGCGGACGAGTGGTGCTCGAGATGGCCCGCCGCGGCCTTGTCGGCGCTACGGTCGCACTTGGCCCGGGCGGCTTCTGGAATGACAGGGAGCGGAAGTACCTTAAGGCGTCGCTCATTGCTGGTGGCAATATCTCGAGGATCGCCCGCCGGGCGCTTCCGTTTCTGACACGCTACAAAGCCGGTCGCGCTGCCCTTCTGGCACAAATCTCGGCAAAGCCGGGGCAGGTTCCGCAGGAGACCGCGCTGCGGGAGCTTCGTTCCTTTGCAAGCACCCCGACCTTCAAGGACCTGGTGCGCGATCTGGCCGAAGGGCCGATACAGGAAGGAACCGCGAATACGCCGGGGCCCGTGACGATCGTCTGGGGACGCAAGGATCGGCTGCTGCTGCCACGGCAGGCGGAGCAGGCAATGCAGGCGTTTCCCGAGGCGCGGCTCCACTGGGTGGATCAGGCCGGCCACTACATCTCATGGGATGCACCGGATGAAGCACTGCGTCTGATCCGGCAGGGGATTGCGTCAACAGGCAGCACCACAACGGCCTGAAGCAGCCGGCTTGAACTGTTGGCTGGCGAGATAAGCCACCGCTTCAAGAACCTTCTCGCCATCGCGTTGGGGCTGACGCGGATCACTTCACGCTCTTCGCACTCCATCGAAGACATGACCAACCAGGCAGCTGATGACCCGGCTCACAGCGTTGGACCGGGCGCATGATCTGGTGCGTCCCCTGCCGGGTGGCCAGGGCCGAACGGCGCTTCTTGGCGATATCTTCACGGTGCTGCTGACGCCCTATGACGACGACGGGGCGTTTTCGGGGCGCATCCGGGTTGGGGTGCCGCGGATGGGCGTCGGGCAGGATACCGCAACCGCGCTGGCCCTTGCGGTCCATGAACTGGCGACGAACTCCGTCAAATATGGGAGCCTGTCAGTCGATGAAGGGACGCTGGATATTTCGGGGTCCATGAAGGGCGAGGACGTGCAGATTAACTGGACTGAGCAGGGCGGCCCGCCGGTCGACGCCAGGCCGGAGATGACTGGCTATGGCAGCAGCCTGGTCAAGCAGACGATCGAGGGCCAGCTGGGTGGTACGGTCACTTATAACTGGTCTGACAGCGGTGCGATCATCACCCTGGCGCTGAGCGGTGCACGGATGGCAGAGTAAGCACACCCTGCTGTCTTGCCATGCTCTGCGCGCGGCTCTGAAAGTGACCATATGTTTGAAAATCTGACCCAGCCCCCGGATCCCTATATCCTCCTTCTGATGGGCTTGGGCTTGCTGATTGCGCTGGTTGCGTGGCTACCTTTGGCGCTACGGCGTCTTCCGCTTTCGTTGCCGATCGTCTGTATAGGGCTTGGAGTTGGTCTGGGTGCCATCCCCGGGCTTCAGTTTGACCCGTCCCCGCTCGAGCATCCCGAGTTGACCGAGCGGTTTGCGGAGTTCGTGGTCATTGTCTGACGTCAGCGCCCATGGGACAGATTAGGCAGATTGCGTGATGGAGGGTTTTTGGCTCATCGTAGCCCTTATGGAGCGAAGATGAGCAAGAAACCCATGACGACGAAAGCCGAGGCTTGGTGCCGCGCCAACACTGCTCATGGAAAGGCGGCGCTGAGGGTCACGGCCTTGCAGAAGTACAGACGGTCACAAATCGATACGGCACCTGAAAGTCGCATCGGCTAACCATCCAGGAAGGCTTGGATGGCCCGTGTTTGCCGAAGGCAAGGCAGGCCTCCTGCCCGGTCTGGCGGATCATGCAGCGATCGTTCACGCGCATGGCCCATTTCTGCCCGAACGACCCCTAAGCGTCGTGTGCAAGATGCGTCAGGTTACCGAGTCCCTATAGGTCAGGGCCGCCTACAATAAGGAGGTTTGAAGGGTGCAAGTTTTGGGTTTAGTCTCGGCCACCTTTCCCACCGCCACCGTTACCATTGCCACCGCCGTTTCCGCCTCCGCCGCCCTTCCCACCACCATTGCCACCGCTACCGTTCCCATTGCCGCCGCCGTTCCCGTTGCCGCCGCCGTTGCCATTACCACCGCCGTTTCCACCACCGTTTCCATTTCCGCCACCGTTCCCATTGCCGCCGCCGTTGCCATTACCACCGCCGTTTCCGTTTCCACCACCGTTGCCGTTGCCGCCACCGTTCCCGTTTCCGGCACCGTTCCCGTTACTGCCGCCGTTCCCATTGCCGCCACCGTTCCCGTTACTCCCGCCGCCGTTCCCGTTACTGCCGCCGCCGCCCGCGCTGCCACTCCCGCCATTGCTTCCACTGCCACTGCCGCCGCCGCTGCCACTGCCGCCGTTGCTGCTGCCGCTGCCAGTGCCTCCGACGTCGCTGGCTCCACCCTCGCGAGCGCCTCCACTTCTGCTCCCGCTGTTGCCTTCGGTGCTATTCCTGACGCCAGCCAGATTGCGGCTGCTCGAGGTTCGCAGCCATTCGTTGTCTCCTCTGCCTGGGGCCGCCCGTCTGCGGACACCAGAGGTCGTTTGCGGCACCTCGCTGCCGCGCCCTGCCCCATTCCCCCGGCTCGGGGCTTCGACTTCTCTGCGCGTGGCGACAGCCTTGGGCTTTGGAGGCGCTCCTTGGCCGCCCAGCCACAGTTCCAGGTAGCCCTCCTCCGGAGACGGCGTAAAGCTGACGAAGTCCCGCGCCTCAGTGTTCAGCGAAGCTGCCAGCTCTTCGGCTGCCGCCCGATCCTGCGGGTGATAATACCGGACATGCGTCTCACCGATCGTGAAGGGTGTCGATGCTTCCTCGGGCGACCATCCTGTTTCCGAGAGCTGCATCATCGTCTGGTTTCGCCGCTCGCCCGCAAGACGCTCCGGGACATACACGGCCAAGCGCATGGGTGGCTTTTCCGCATTCGACAACAGCAGCTGAGGGCTGGCATCCGACGCCGGCACCGGGGGACGGGCAAGCTGTGGCCTTGGCACAAAGGGTGCCTGTTTGGCCTCCCCGGAAGCCGAGTCGAGTGCCATTGTGGCCATCTCGGGGCTCGTCCCGGAGCCGGGCTGTTCGGAAGCGATAGGAAGTGCGGCAATCGCTGGCATGCTGGGCGCAGCAGCCGCTGTCGCTAAGGCAGGCAGCTCCAGTCCACGAGATGACGGGGCAGACAACACATCAAGTGATGAAAAGGCAGTCTCTTGTGCATCGGCAGACGGTACAACGCCTAGGCCCGAGGACCATGTCGTCAAAGGTGGCGCCCTGACCGGTGTCGCATAGGAAGGCGCAACATCCACGAAAGGACCAGCCGAGGAAACCGGCGGTGCACTCTCGCTCTGAGGATCGATGCCGCTGGGGCGGGTTGCGCCAAGGCTGACAAGGGAGGCCCCTGCCAAGCCGCCAATCACCAGCCCCAACAGCATCGGAGGCACACGACCGCCAAAGGGGGTCTTTCCCCTTATCTGCGCCAAGGCCGCAAGAACCTGACGCGGACCGAAGGAATAGGGTATGGCGCCTGCGGCTTCAAGCTGCTCGTTTTTCACAGCGCGTATGGGTGCTGGCACGCCCGGTGTTGGTACCATGATAGGCAGGTCCGCGCGTTCAGAAGGCCCGACACTTCGGCGTTCGGCCGCCTGCTGCTGCTCTGCCGCACGCTGCCGCAGCACTTCCTCTCGCTGGGCGCGGGCAGCCGCTACCCGGTGTTTCCATTCTTCAGGATCGTAGGGCAGCATGTTGACAGACGGAGCATCAGCCGCAGGCTGGTGCTGCGGTTCTCGCGCAGGCTGAACCATAACTTTACCACCTAAATGCGCGCCATTCTGACGCGGTCGCATGCAACACTATCACGGGCGGCTCCGATCCACAAAGCCGCGAAGAGCTGACGGTTGAGGACCGGCGGGTACCCGCAAGGCAGTTGCGAGACAGGTGGCGCCGGCGACCAAACGGGCATGTAGTATGTTTTAAAAATACGATCTGGCCTCGGGTCTCGGAAGGTGTGGGTGTCATCATGAAGCTGCTCGTTTATGGAATACCGACACAGGCTACATATGGACCCCGCCTGTGGACACGCTGGATCTCACACGATGCCTATCTCGCTCAGACACTGCCCGGCTTCGATGCCAGGACACATCAGCTTCCTGTGGGCTGGACCTTGTCCGTCGGTATCTTCGTCCGAGCCGCGCAGCAGGTCTGATCCGAATGAAGGTCAGTGCGGAACGCGATATAGGCTGGTGTCGGTTGGCCCTTGATCGGGTTGCGGACCCCTTTGGCTCGAGGTTCGCCACGACGGCAGGCATCTGGCCCTTTCGCGGGTTTTCACCCATTGCTGCTTGCCCGGAAGAAAAAGCATACTCTTTAGATCCCGGACGGCGCTGTCGCCTGCGGGAAGTTGAAGAGAACCGGCAGCATGGTCGCCAAGAAGGTGGTGTATCGAACTGGACGCTATAGGCCACCCTCCCAGTTCGGCAGTTCTCAACCCATCTTCCGCCGCCCCGCCGCTACAAGCGCCGCGACGCCCGCCAGCATCAGCCAGACTGCCCCCGGCAGCGGGACTGGCGCCAAGAAGCCGCGAATCTCGCCGCCCGGATATTCGGTCGAATGGAGGTTGAGATAGGCTCTACCGCCGGTGATGGACGCGATCAGCGCATCGAAGCCCGATAGCGCTGAACCACCCTGCGCTGACAGGAAGGCTGGGTTGTAGCTCGCGATATCAGTCATGTCAAAGATGTTGCTGTAGCTGCCGCTCGTCACCCCCAACGGAGTGCCCGGAAAGGTCGGAACCTGCGTCATCACCCCCGCGGTCCCCGTACGCGGCTCCGCAGTCGGACCGTGGATATGCGCGGCGATTAGCGTACCGATCAGTCCGTCAAACTCGAATGCGACCGCCATAGTCGCGGCGACCGTATCAATCGTCACCTTGCCTGAACCCGTCGCGGGCGAGTCGTTTGGCGGCGCCTCGCTTGACCCCTTAAGGCTCGTTACGAAGGTCAGCGTTGCCGCGGCCCCGGGAACGGCAGTCAGGCCGCAGAGCAGCGCGGCAAGCACCCATGTCTTGGCTTTCATCGTTCGCCTCCTCCCGGGAAACCGGGGCGCCCCTTGCGCCGGGACCCGTTGCAATACTAGCACACACAGGTCGTGCGGTCACAGCGTTTTCACCTTGCAGTGATCGCGAACTAGCCGAAAGTGAAGAGATCGAGCTCTCCTACATGATCCTAGTCCTGCGCCTGACACTGCTCGCGCCCGACATCCTCGAAGGGCTCCTGAAGGCGCGACAGAGCCATGAGGTGACGCTGGCGCGCGTGCTGGTGCCGTTTCCGATGAATTGGGCTGGGCAGCGCAGTCAGCTTGCGGCGCGGTCCACCTCCAAAGCGCAGGTATAATCGCGCCAACTGCAATATAGGTCGAACTGACCGGCAAGCCCTGCCAACTGGCAACGGTCCCGGTCACGGCCGCCAACAGTGACACGCAATAGGTGTGCATCGAATTCAGCTCGCTGATCTGGCTGCCGGCCATGCGGATCAGCTTGGGGACTGAACAGGAATAGGCCGAAGGAAATTCTGACGGCACACGTCAGCATAACCAGAGCGAGATCGACACCGCCTCGGCCGTACTGCTGGACCCTGCGCCGGGACGGTAGCTGTCAGCGGCCCCACCGCATTGGCCACGTCAAGGGTGGAGGTGCTGATGCCCTTGGTGCCTGATGATGGTGAACCGCCATCACAACCTCCAACCAAGTGCAAAAGGCTCGACGTGAAAAGATCGGCACTCTGTGGAAATCGTCGCATGTCTTACAGCACCGTCACTCAACCATCGCGTTGACGCGTTAAGCAACTGCACAATGCGAATGTACTTGGTCACGCCCTCACATGTTTAACGGAATGCTCGAATGGTTTCGAAAGCATTTACCCCTCGTCTTGCAGCACATAGCCCGGCGCTGGGGCAGAGCCGGACGTCTCGCCGAGGATCACTGCCAAGTCACTGTCCTCGGAAGAGACAGATGTCGTCATAAGTTACCTTGAGGAGGAACCCCAATGATACGTATCGCTCTTAGTGCCGCCCTCTTGGCGGCGGCGGCCACGCCGCTTGCGGCTCAAAATCGCATCGATGGGCAGGCGCCCAATGCTCCTGCCCTGTCAGCCTATGGCAGCTATGCCGTCGGGGTGAGGCAGTTCGACCTGGTCAACAAGAACCAGATCAACATTGTCGCTATCGACCCCTCAACTGAAGAACCCGCAGAGCTGCCGCGAACGCTGAAAATCCTCGCGCCCTCCCTGCTGCCGCAGAAAGGGAAAAGGTGGACGACTTTTACGCCGCCCGCAGCAGCTCCATGCCGCCGCTTCCGTGGACTAGTTTCTCACCGCCGTTCTCAGTCTGGCAAGTTGCCAAGCACGTGACGAGTGGCAGTGGAGGCCGGGACATGTATCTGACAACGGTGCAAGGCACCTACGATGCGTCCGGTCGCCTGATGCGGCAAAGCGTTAGCGAGGAAGACTGGCCTGCATGGCTGGATGCCGCAGTTCGCGCCAGAACCGGGAGCAAGCTGCTGAATGAGTACGGACCGAGCTTTCGGGCCATCTTGCTGCGCATGCGGGATCACACCGGCACGTACTCTACGGAGTGGGTCAGCTACTGATGCCTGAACCAGCCGTTGGGCAGTCCAAAACGGAAAGAAGGGAAAAAGAGTTCATACAAACGATCACTAGAAAATAGAAAACCCCCGCGCGGGGTCCGCACGAGGGGAGGTTCGATAACACAGGTTTGCCGGCCTGTATTGCTCTTCGAGTTAGGAGCGATCGTGATTGAATCTCTCCCAAAAATCAAGATGGAAAACGCATCCGTGCGAACGAAGGCGTTTTGGCGGCGGCTCCCGTGCTCCCAGTTTCCGAGGAGCAGATGACACGCACTCTCACAGCAAGGCCCCAATCCCGGCGCGCCCTGACGCTCTACCCGGCCCTTACGTCCGGATGGCAGCGCGATACCTTTATTCACCTGGTGGAGCGGGTCGCGCCGCATCTTGGTGTTGGCCGGGCAGCGGCCCATACCTGGGCCCGGCTTGCCGCCATGACCCGACCGACTGACTGGACAGCAGAGGACCGGGAGCCTTTTGTTTATGCAGCTGCCTCCGAGTTGGCGAAGATCCTTGCGCTCTCCGAGACACGGTTGCGCGCCCATACCGCCCGGCTCGAACGAGCAGGGCTTCTCGAGCGACGGACTGCGGCAAACGGCAGCCGCTCCCGCCATGCCGGGACGGGGCTGTTCTTCAGCGCCGTCATTGACCGGTTTCCCGAACTGCTTGCCCTTGACGCGCAACTGACCGCAGCGCGGCGCAAGGCCATTTATCTTCGTGGCCAACGCAGCACCCATTGGCGCTGCCTCCGCCAAGCCTTGGAGCACCTACGCGAGGTTGCCTCTCAAGATGCCCGTGTCCAAGCCATCGAGGTTGCTTTCGCTGCCTGGCCTCGCGCCGACCGGCTGCATGGCATGACTCTGGATACGCTTGCCGCGCACGAGATGGAGGCCGATGCCCTGACGCGCGACGCTCTCGATCTGCTCGAAATGTTCACCAAAACAGGCGATCGACCGCCCGAAAACGAGCGGTCTCATCTACAAGATACAAACGAAGATTGTTCTTTGTCTTGTGAGGCCTTGGCCGGTGACAGACGGCCTGCAGCGGAGCCGGCGTTCGCCCAACTTTCTCGCCTGCCGCCAGAGAGCAGAAGAGCAGACGCCGAGAACGAGCGTGGGAGTGGAACGAACGCTGTTAGACGCGAATGGCTCACCAAACTTGGGCCGGAGCGCCTGTTCCGGCTCGCCTCACCCGAGATGCAGTTTTACCTTTCCGGGCGGGCCGATCCCGAGCGCCTGAGGTTTCACGATTTCATCTGGACGGCTGAGTGGCGCGTGTTGGACCTGGGCATTCACCACTCAGCCTGGTCGGATGCCTGCACCGCCATGGGCGAGGATGGCGCAACGGTGGCCATGCTGATCCTGGACGCGCGCAAGGACGATCCCGTGGCGCCGATCATCAGCCCTGGCGGCTATCTGCGCGGCATGACACGGGCCTGGTTGCAGGGCCACCTGAACCTGATGGGCAGTCTGATCGGCCTCAGCGAACGCCGGCGACGGGAGCAGATGCTGTGACGCATGATCGCCTTATCGCCGCGGCCCTGCTGTCGGTGCTTCTGATCCCCACAGCCGCAGAGGCGCAGGCTCCGATCTGCGTTCCACCCGAGGAGCCCTGGGTGCCGGAACGAGACGAAGATGTCCGCGCCTATGTCGATCTGGTGGCGGCTGATTTCGAGCGGTACTTTTCCGCGTTGACCCAGCATTTCCAATGCCTGGAGCAG
Organism: Paracoccus actinidiae; assembly: GCF_030863885.1. Classification (NCBI taxonomy): domain Bacteria; kingdom Pseudomonadati; phylum Pseudomonadota; class Alphaproteobacteria; order Rhodobacterales; family Paracoccaceae; genus Paracoccus; species Paracoccus actinidiae. The sequence continues at coordinate 4,447,774 of NZ_CP132956.1, read as the reverse complement.
GCTTGGCAGGACGGACTGGTGCGGGGCCGCGCAGTTTCCGCCGCGCGCCAGACCTTCGTGCAGCGTGCGACAGCGCTTGGCCTTGGTGCGCGCCTCGGGGTCGATCCGCAGCCTCCATCAGACAGGAGGCCGCAATGAGGAAAGCGGCCTGGATCTCACTGCTTCTGCTCATGGCGGCAATGCTGCTGCTGGGTGAGCAGAAACAGATGGCCCCAGCCACCCGTGTGGCAGGGGCCGTGAGCGTGATCGATGGCGACACAATTGCTATCCGCAAGCGGTCTATCCGCATCCTCGGCATAGACGCCCCGGAACTGGATCAGACCTGTCAGGATGCAGCCGGGCAGACGTGGCATTGCGGCGCGGACGCCAGACATGCCTTGGCAGCGCACGTGGCTCGGCAGCAGGTTTCCTGCCATGTCGCTGGCCAGGATCGCTACGGCCGCGACCTTGCACGCTGCGCCACGGGCGGCACCGATCTGGCCGAGTGGCTGGTCCGCGAGGGATGGGCAATACCTACGGGCGAAGAGAGCGCCAGATACAGGGCGGCCGGGCGTGAAGCGGAGGCCAGCCGGACAGGCATCTGGGCCGGCAGCTTCATGCGGTCTGTTGACTGGCGCAGGGCAGGGGACCCGCAGGGAAGGGAGGGAGCAGAAGATGAGCGCTGATGGCAACTGCTACCGGCTGGGGCATGTCCGCTTTTGCGACGATGCGCCCGAGCTGCAAGGCATTCTCGCCCGGGCTCATGAAGGGCATGCCCGACCGCTCTGCCCGCAGGGAAGGGAGGGAGCAGAAGATGAGCGCTGATGGCAACTGCTACCGGCTGGGGCATGTCCGCTTTTGCGACGATGCGCCCGAGCTGCAAGGCATTCTCGCCCGGGCTCATGAAGGGCATGCCCGACCGCTCTGCCAGTGCTGCGAAGCCGAGCCACCCATGTATGTGGCGCTGATCAATGGCGTGTTTCATCTCAAGCGCATGCCCGGAACGGGGCATGCGCATGACCTTTCCTGCCCTTCCTTTGATCCACCCCCGGAACTTTCAGGCCTTGGGCCGCTGGCGGGGCAGGCGATCGTCACGGACGAGGCAGGTGACACGACGCTCAGGCTCGGCTTTTCGATGTCGCTTCGCGGCAGCAGGCAGTCCTCGGACAGCGACGAGGGTGAAGCGGAAGCCGCATCGGTGACCGCCAGCCTGCGCAAGCTGCGGCTTCTTGCCCTGCTGCATTATCTTTGGGACGCTTCGGGACTGACGACGTGGCGCAAGGCCTATGGGCGGCGCAGCTGGTGGATCGTGCATCGCGAACTCTCGCTTGCGGCAGCACGCGCCCGGACGCGCGCAGGGCCGCTGTCGGACATCCTTCTTGTTCCGCCTCCCTATCTCGTCGAGGAAAAGGAGCGCCTGGCAGGCGAGCGGCGGCGCTTTCTGCACAAGCTGCAGCCGGTTGCGGGCAAGCCCACCGGGCTGGGCCTGCTGGTGGCCGAGCTCAAGGGACAGGAGCCTTCCCAATACGGCCGCAAGCTCCGCTTCAAGCATCTGCCGGACTTTTCCGTCTTCCTCGACAGCGAGACGGCCAAGCGGTTCGACCGGGCTGCTGCCCGAAAAGTCCGGCTCGTCGAGGCCACGCCGAACAGTCACCTGATGGCAATCGCCACCTTTGCGGCCAAAGGCAGTTATGCCGAGATCCGGGAGATCGCCCTGATGCCGGTCGATGGCCGGTGGATCCCGTTTGAGGGCGAGCGGGATCATGCGCTGCTCGAAGCCCTGGCCGAGCGGGATTTCGTCCGGTGCTTGCCCTACAACCTGCCGGCGGACGCGCCCATTGCCACGGCGGTTCTGCTGGACGGCGACGGACCGGTTGCGCTTTATGCGCCGGCCCCGGACATGGCGGTGAACCAAGAGGAGGACCTGCGCCGGATCGCTGCAGAAGGCATTTATCCGGCCTGGCACTGGCCGGCAGGGCTCTTTGACATGCCGGAGCTTCCGCTGAGAGGGGGCCATGGCTCACGGACGTGATTCATGCGTTCAGGTTGGAACCGATGATGCTCCTCCGTTGGTTTGCGGCTGCGCTTCTGCGACTATCTCTGCGTTACCGGGCCGCGACAACGGCCTCCGTAATTCATCAACGATCCAAATCCATGCACAGGGATCGATTCCTGTTTGTCATTGGACCTGCCCAAAGCGTGGGCGCAAACTCTTGGCCATGATTGAGCAACACAAACGGCAACGCTTTGTCTTGCGGCAGGTGTCTGCAGCGGGTCTCATGCCGTTGCTGCACGCCACCCCATGACACAGGGAGGACACGTCCATGCCCGACTTCACCGCGCATCATCATCCGGCTCTGGCAGTCGGTTGTCCCATTTGCGGCAAGCAGCCTGACCAGTGGTGCTGCAGCGCTAATGGTCAGCTGTCGCGCGATCTCCACAAGGCGCGCCAAGCCGAAGCAGACCGGCAGTTCATTGAACAGCATGGCTATGGAGCGGCAATCATCCATGCTGGCTCCGGCTGGGCTATCGACCCGCGTGGCTGCGCCAGGGACTGAGGCTCAACATTGCGGATGTAGAGTATCCGTTTTGATCAAGCCGTTTTTGGTGTCCATTTGCGGTCCTGCTGGACGAGTGCGTTGGCCAGCTCGATCAGCTTTCGCATAAGAGCGGTAAGGGCGACCTTTGCGGGTTTTCCTGCCTTGATCATGGTTTGGTATCTTTGACGGAGATCCGGGTTATGGCGTGCGGCGACAAGTGCGGGCATGTAGAGCGCGTCTCGTAGGAACTTACGCCCGCCTTGGATGAATGCCTTGCCGCGCCACTGGCCAGATTGCCGTGCCATTGGTGCCAGGCCCGCAAGGCTGGCGATCTGCTTTCGGGTCATGGTGCCGATCTCTGGGCATTCAACAATTATGGCTATAGCGGTAATCCGTCCTAACCCCGGGATTGAGCAGAGAACCTCGAAGGCGCGGCCCCGTTTCGGGCACCGGAGCAAGAGGTCCAGCAGCGCCTCTTCCATCTCGAGGAGCTGGCGCTTGACTTGCTCAAGGCGCGCCTTGGATTGACGCTTCAAAAGGGGCAGGGTCTGTGTTTTGGACCGGTTGAGCAGGCGTGTCCGCTCCTTGATCAGCGCCATGCGGGCGACTTGCAACTCCTTGAGATCAGCCTGTTCTTTGTCCTCTGGAGCGTCCGGCACAAGATCCAGTGCCGCGCCCATCATGGCCAGTATCCGCGCATCAACCGCGTCGGTCTTGGCCCGTGTCCCACGGGCTTGCGCAAAGCGGCGGGCTTGCAACGGGTTTACCTTAACCAGAGGCAAGACACCGGCAAAATGACGCTCGAGCGCAGGCTTGCGCAAAGCGGCGGGCTTGCAACGGGTTTACCTTAACCAGAGGCAAGACACCGGCAAAATGACGCTCGAGCGCAGCGTGATATGCACCGGTCGCCTCAAAGACAACAAGGTCTGGGATCTGCTCACCGATCCATTGGCGCAGCGCGCGCAGGCCGGCCGCAGAATTGGGAAACTGCGCCGACTTATCAGTGCTCAGGCGGTAAGCATCGAGCGTGGCTTTCGAGATGTCTATTCCGATGGTATCCTTCATTGTCTTCGCGTGTCCTATGCTTGTCGTAGAGGGCTTCGCGCCGCTCTGTATCCGTTCAGGCCCCAAGCGAAGACGATGGCTGATCACACTCTAAAACGGTCCCTCACGACCAAGCCCGTGACGATCCAGCCACCGCCACTGCACGCCATGAATGGCGTGGCGTGCAGTGGCTCTTCTTCGCATAAGAGCCGGGATCAGCATAAGACAAGCGTCTCACAAACCTGCTGTTCATGCGTTGAGAGGCCATGAGCAAACCCCTTGTATCTGATAATCTGTGGGAGGCCATTGCGCCGCTTCTGCCAAGGAAGCGGCCGAAGCCGAAGGGCGGCCGCCCTCGATGCGATGACCGGCTGGTCTTGGCCGGCATCATCTTCATTCTGCGTCTCTAAAACGGTCCCTCACGACCAAGCCCGTGACGATCCAGCCACCGCCACTGCACGCCATGAATGGCGTGGCGTGCAGTGGCTCTTCTTCGCATAAGAGCCGGGATCAGCATAAGACAAGCGTGGTGGATTTACAAAATGGCTTCCCCCTATACCTGAGCTTGAGAAGGTCGAAAGATTGCCAAATGGCGCACAGGCAAGATGCGGGTGCCGGAAATTGCACACCGGCTTTCGCGCCTGCCCTCGACAATCTACCCGGAGCTGAAGCGGAACACGTATCAGGACGCCGAGCTTCCGCAGTATAGCGGCTACTATGCGGTGACGGTTCCGGACAAGTATGTCCGATCCGTTTCTTCATGACTGCAGGGCAAGTCAGCGACTATACCGGCTCTGCAGCCCTGCTGGGCAGCTTGCCGAACGCAGAGTGGCTGCTGGCTAACCGGGGCGATGATGCCGACTGGTTCAGAGATGCACCAGAAGACAGAGGGGATAAAGCCTTGCATCCCCGGCCGGAAGTCGCGCGGCAAGCCCGTCAAACATGACAAGCGCCGCACCAGGATCGAGATCATGTTTGGCCGCCTCAAGGACTGGCGACGCGTGGCAACGGTAGTCTTACAGCATGGGCCTGTTGGTCCGTTTCCAGTGACGGTTCGGAAGGAATGGATCGACGCCGCTTCTACTTTCAACCGCATGGCTGATCAGACGGTCTGCCGAATGGATGAGGCATGACAGATAGACCTTGGCCTGTGGATCCTGCCAAGCGGGCATTAGGCTTTCGCCAAGGATGACATCGATACCCGGCTTCCCCGTGGTTCAGTAAATCAGGTTCGGCGGCTCCCTTGGCAGGAGTGGCTCGTTGGGCCTTCACAGATCATTGGATAAAAGGAGCTTGCTCATGGCACTTCAGCTCACGAACAGGGCTTTTGTCACGCTTGCTTAATCGAGCGTGTGCCGTGTTGGTGTGTTCTCTTATTCTACAGCAGCCACTCGATGGGCAGCAGGCCCAGAAGCCGCACAACAAGGCGCGACCAGAGGGTCGTTCCCGGTTCGGTCGTGTGATGAAGCGTCTTGCCGTTGGACAGGGTCTCGGCCCAAGCCAGGGAACCGCCATCCGTCAGGACCGGCCGGTAGCTGCGCTGCGGAAACTCAGCGGCAAAGACATCGGCCAAGGCTCCGGCAATCCGGGGGCTGTCGATCACCACCCCCATCTCGGTATTCAGCATGACCGAGCGTGGATCGAAGTTGAACGACCCGATGAAGATCCGTTGCCCGTCAATGGCCAGTGTCTTGGAATGAAGGCTGGCCCGGGATGATCCGCCCGGCGGGTCGGGTTCGTCCCGGGTTGCGTATTCCGGTTTCAGTTCCAGCAACTCGACCCCTGCTTCCAGAAGGGCCGGACGATAGTTCACATAGGCGCTGTGAACCACCATGACATCGGTCGCGGCCTGTGAGTTGGTCAGGATCCGCACGCGCACCCCGGCGCCGGCAGCCTGGGCCAGCCGTTTGGTGAACTGCCGCCCTGGTACGAAATAGGCCGAAACCAGGTCGATCGATTGTCCTGGACGGCTTAAAAGCGCCATCAACTGGGGAAACAGCAAATCGCGCTGCCTGGCCCGGCCCACGCCCTTGGCCGGATCATCGCTGACCAGGACCACCGAGGTCCATTCAAAGAACAGCCGCCCGTCAGCGACCTGGGCCAAGAGGTCGAACTCCTCAAGCCGCTGCTTGTAAAGCTTGCCTTCCGCAGAGGTCCGCGCGTCAGCCGCTGCGCGTTGCAGCAAGCCTGCTCCATCACCCGCCGCGACCGTCACAATGCGATCAAGGGGATAGGCCGAGGCGCTTGCCCAATAACGGTCGAAATCGGCACCCACCTCTGCGGCGGCCCGGCCCGCCACCAGCACGTCGGTGTCGACGTAATGCACGCCTTCGCCAAAGCCGAAATAGATGTCGCCGATGTTGCGCCCGCCCAGGATGCTCATGGCGCCGTCCGCCGTCAGCGACTTGTTGTGCATCCGCCGGTTCAGGCGGACGAAATCGAAGGCGTAGCCAAGGGCCTTCGGCTGCCGCAGGATGAAGGGGTTGAACAGCCGGACCTCAACTTCGGGCAAGGCATCGAGGGCGGCCAGTTCCCGATCCAGCCCGGCGATGCCGTTGTCGTCCAGAAGCAGCCGCAGCCGCACGCCCCGTTCCGCCGCCCGGCGCAATTCGTCCAGCAGGATCAGCCCGGTCGCGTCGCGTTGCCAGATGTAATATTGCACATCAAGCGCCACCCGGGACGCCCGGATCAGCGAAACCCGCGCCGCAAAGGCATCTGGCCCCCCAATCAGGGGCAGGACCCCGCTGTCCGCCTCCCGTGGAGATGCCAGGGCAAGCGCGCCCAAGCTTGTGTCCCGCGACGCCCTGACAGCCTGGCTCGTCGTCCGCCCGTCAAGGGACGGAGGCTTATAATAAAGCGATGCGGCAATCAGCGCGACTGCGATCATGATCAAGCCGATCGTCTTTATCATGGATCGTCACGAACCCTTTCGAAGGTATCGTCTGGGTAACAGTCGGCCAAATGCCCCCCGCTTGCAAGGCATCCAGCCCGAGCATCTGCGCGGTCGACAAGCTGCCCGCCGCCGCCACCCCTCATATCGGCAGTCACGCGTTTCCAGAGCCTCGATACGGCTGGAGATCGCTTCCGTTAGACCCCTGACGACTTCAAACTGACAAGGAGTGGGTTCTGCCGAAAGGCGATAGATCGCGCCGATCAACCCGATGCTGCCGAGGAGAGTCCTGTTCGCACTGAAATCAAGGATATGGCACAGTGACCCTGACCTAAATCACGGAATATGGACCGCGAATGCTGATGCGGGCAGCCCCGATCGCGGCGGAGCGTTCTCGGCAGCTGGGCTGGCTGAAGAATTCGGGATTTTTGCAACCATCTTGCCAAGATCCTTCAACGACTTGCCCCGGCCGGGATCGTCACCACGCAACGGGGCGGCAGCGGCGGCGCAGTCCTGGCCCAACCGCCCGAGACGAGCAGGCTGGGAGCCTTGGTTCGCCTGCTGGAACAGAAACAGGCGCTTGTCGAATGCTTCGCCCCGAGAGGTGGTGAATGCACGATCATCGGATGCGGCCGCCCGAAGGCGCGCCTGCGATCGGCCGAGGCGGCATTCCTGACTGACCTGAATGGCTCAACCCTGGCAGAATATCCTGCCGCGACCGGGCGCGACAGCCGCGTGAACCTCGGAAGTGGCCAGTCCAATCCTGCACAGTTCTACGATACGAGGATGTCCTTCATCTCCTTGTCCAAGGCCTCCACCAGCTCTCGTGCCGGAAGGGCACGCGCCCGTGCAGCCTGCGCACCCGCCCATTGCGCTGCGTAAGCCGTGGCGCCCTTTGCCTTGGCAGCGATGGTCAGCGCCTTGATAAGGTTATAGGCGCAGGGATAGGAGGGTATGTCGGCCGGGGCGACATCTTCCGCCCACTGGGTCAGCGCATTGCTGAGGCAACGGGCCGGGATCCCTCCTTCGGATCTGTCAGCCCTAGAAGCACAATTCCCGTCCCGGCCGGGCGCATCATGTCCAGCAAGGAAATGAACAAGGCCGGGCTGAAACCTGATGACGTGATCATGCACGTATCCGTTTTCTGATCGTCAGCCTACCCTGAACGTCCACCTAACCTAATTAGGAGAAGACACATGACTTCCGTTAAAATACTTGCCGCCTTGGCAATCACTGCGACGACCTTTTCGGGCCCTGTTTTCGCACAGGATGCTGAATTCCAGCTTCCGGAACAGTGTGCCGCATCCTCTGGCTCACAAAAAATGCCCTCCGGCGAGATGGAGGGGGCCGCGACGGGATCCGATCAGCAAGCTGGCGGCATGGGATCCGGCATGGCAGGCATGATGGGCATGGGCGGCATGAAGATGGAGGATATGCCCCAGCATGTTCAGGACAACATGCGCAAGATGATGGTCACGATGCCGGCCATGCATGAAGGCATGATGAATGAAGATGCGGATGTGGCTTTTGCCTGCGGGATGATCGCCCACCACCAGGGCGCCATCGACATGGCTGAAGTTCTCCTTGAGCACGGCAAAGACGAGCAGATGCGTGCACTTGCAGAGGAAATCATCAAAGCACAGGTCGGTGAGATCGAGCAGATGACAACCTGGCTTTCCGAAAACGCTAACCCACCACCAGGGCGCCATCGACATGGCTGAAGTTCTCCTTGAGCACGGCAAAGACGAGCAGATGCGTGCACTTGCAGAGGAAATCATCAAAGCACAGGTCGGTGAGATCGAGCAGATGACAACCTGGCTTTCCGAAAACGCTAAGTGACATGGTTTCGGCCGCGCGGTTTCGATCGCGCGGCCACCCTGACGGTTTAGCCTATTTTCTACCCTGCCACGGGCGACCGACCCAAGGTTTCTGCCGTGGCAATTCGACCGGAACGCGCGCCCCGGACCAAGGAACAACCGAAATGGAACACCATCATCATCATAGTGCGGCCGCAATTCCGGACGGTGGCCTGACCGCCATCGACCCCGTCTGCGGCATGACCGTCGCGGTCGGCCCCGACACGCGCAAGGCCCAGTTCGGCAGCAAGTCGTTTCACTTCTGTTCGGCAAAGTGTGACGCTGCCTTCAAGGAAGATCCCTGGTTCTATGCCAGCGGTCACGCCCAAGGCCGCAAGGCCGCGCAGCCTACCGGCACGACATGGACCTGTCCGATGCATCCGCAGATCATCCGCGATGTCCCCGGAAACTGCCCGATCTGCGGCATGGCACTGGAGCCGATGCTGCCGACCGGCGGCCCTAGCCCCGAACTGGCGGAGTTCACCCGGCGGATGTGGATCAGCGCCGCTGCGGCCGTTCCCCTGATCGTCCTCACCATGGGCGAACTGGTCAACCTTCCGGTCAGGGACTGGATCGGACATCGCCTGGCATCCTATATCGAGTTCGCCTTGGCCACGCCGATCGTCCTGTGGGCCGCCGCGCCGTTCTTTCGCCGAGGCTGGGAGTCGATCAAGAACCGCTCGCCCAACATGTGGACACTGATCTCGCTCGGGGTCGGCGCGGCCTATTTGTATTCCATCGTCGCGACCTTCCTGCCTGGGCTGTTCCCCGAGGAATACCGGATGGGCCATGGCGTCGGCACCTATTTCGAGGCTGCGGTCGTGATCGTGGCGCTGATCTTCGTGGGCCAGGTGCTGGAACTGCGGGCGCGCGAACGTACGGGTGATGCGATCCGGGCGCTTTTGGACCTGGCCCCGAAGACCGCGCGCCGGGTGCTGGAGGATGGCACTGAATATGATGCGCCGCTGGAAAATGTGATGGAAGGCGACCGGCTGCGCGTCCGGCCCGGCGACAGCGTCCCGGTGGATGCGACAGTGGTCGATGGCCGGTCGTCCGTGGACGAAAGCATGATCACCGGCGAACCGGTTCCGGTCGAGAAAGGCCCCGGCGATCCGGTCACAGGCGGCACGATCAACAAGAACGGTAGCCTTGTGATCGAGGCGCGCCGTGTGGGCGCTGATACCGTCTTGTCGCAGATCGTCGAGATGGTCTCGAACGCGCGGCGCTCGCGCGCCCCGATCCAGGGTCTGGCCGACCGGGTGTCCTCGGTTTTTGTCCCCACGGTCGTGGCGATCGCCATTCTTTCCTTCATGGCCTGGCTGGTCTGGGGACCTGATCCGGCCCTGGTCTTTGCGGTCGCGGCCGCCGTGTCGGTGCTGATCATCGCCTGCCCTTGCGCGCTTGGCCTGGCCACACCGATCTCGATCACCACGGCGGCCGGACGCGGCGCACAGGCCGGTGTTCTTATCAAGGATGCCGAGGCCCTGGAGCGTATGGCGGCGGTCGATACGCTGATCGTGGACAAGACCGGCACCCTGACCGAAGGGCGACCAAAGCTGACCGATGTCATCAGCCTGGGTGACATGGGCGAAGAGGATCTGCTTGCTGTTGCTGCGGCCCTGGAGCGCGGGTCCGAGCATCCGCTGGCCGAAGCCATTGTCGAGGGCGCGGTGTCTCGCGGGGTAGGGATGCAGTCTGCCTCGGAGTTCGAGGCCATCACCGGCAAGGGGGTGCAGGGCAGGGTCCAGGGGCGGACTGCGGCCTTGGGAAACACGGCCATGATGACGGTTCTCGGACTTGACTCCACCCTGGCCGAGGCACGCGCCGATGCCCTGCGCAGCGACGGCAAGACCGCCATGTTCGTCGCGGTCGACGGCCGGCTTGCCGGGATTGTCGCCGTCGCCGATCCGATCAAGGCCTCGACCACTGAGGCGATCCGGACCCTTCACCAGCTTGGACTGCGAGTCATCATGGCCACAGGCGACAACCAGCGAACCGCCGAGGCGGTTGCCGCCAGGCTGGGCATCGACGAGGTGCGCGCCGGCGTCCTGCCCGAGGACAAGAAGAACCTCATCGATGCCTTGCGCAAGGATGGCGCCGTGTTGGCCATGGCAGGCGACGGGGTGAACGACGCCCCGGCCCTTGCCGCCGCCGATGTCGGCATCGCCATGGGCACCGGGGCGGATGTCGCAGTCGAAAGCGCCGGCCTGACGCTCTTGGGCGGCGATCTCATGGGCGTGGTCCGCGCCCGGCGCCTGGCCAAGGCCACGCTGCGAAACATCAAGCAGAACCTGTTCTTCGCCTTTGTCTACAACGCCGCCGGTGTGCCGGTCGCGGCAGGACTGCTATACCCCCTGACGGGCATGCTGCTGTCGCCGATGATCGCCGCGGCGGCAATGAGCCTGTCGTCGGTTTCTGTCATTGCGAATGCCCTCCGGCTCAGGCGGGTCGCGCTCTGAGCCTGCAATCCACATGAGAAAGGATATGACATGACCAGAAAAAACCCTTCACGTCGAACGATCCTGGCCGCAGGCGCGGGGCTGTTCGCCCTGACCGCCCATCCTGCAAGGGCGCGCAGCCTCGACAACCAGATGCTTGTCATGAAAGACCCCAACTGCGGTTGTTGCGGCGCCTGGATCGAGATTGTCGAAGCGGCCGGTTTCATTGTGACGACCGAACTCAGCGCCGGAACCGCGCTGATGCGGTACAAGTCTGACAATGGAATACCCGAGGCGATGGCTTCCTGCCACACGGCGCGGATCGGGGGCTACATGCTCGAAGGCCATGTGCCGGTGGCTGACATCCGCCGCATTTTGGAAGAACGACCCGAAGCCATCGGCCTGGCCGTTCCCGGCATGCCCTACGGCTCACCCGGCATGGGACCCGAAAGCGAACGCGAGGCCTATGATGTTCTGCTCATTCGCAAGGACGGCACGAGCGACGTCTTCACGCACTACCCGGCCGCATAGACCGTTTTGCACATGAATCGAATGTCGGATTGGGCTGCGTTGCTGCCCTCCAATCGAAGCATGCATCGATGAAGATTTTTAGAGCCGTTATTCGAGTTCCATGTGTCGGTCTCTGGCTGGCCTGCCTTCAGAGCAGACCCTAATCGTCGAACGCAAAAAGAATAGGGCAAGCTCCTGACTGGTCTTTCGCACAGGCCTCTGCAAGCCTTTGTAGGCTTGCCCGAGCCCGCTGCAATTCAGCAATCTGCTCCTCAAGTTTGGCCAACCGCTTCTTGGCCATATGCTGTGCGCGATCATGGTCATGACCCGAGTCCAGCTCGATCAACTCCTTGATCTCCTCCAACGTGAAGCCAGCCTGCTGCGCCTTGCGGATGAAGCGAAGCCGCCGCAGGTCCTCCTGGTCATAGCGGCGAATGCCGCCGTCGCGCACAGGGACCGGGAGAAGCTCCTTGCGTTGGTAAAAGCGAATGGTTTCGACGCCGACGCCACCAGCCTCGGCAAGTTTTCCGATCGTCAGCATTTTTACCCTTGATTCCGTACTATGGTACGGTACCTATATACGTTCCGACCTGCTCTATGACAAGAACAGCAAGGAGACTTCAAGATGTTGGACGCTACTGCTCCTGCCGCCGCTAAGACGGCACGCCTTTACCGGATGATGATGCCGGATCACACCTGTCCCTATGGCCTCAAGGCCCTGGACCTGCTGAAGCGCTCGGGTTTCGCGGTCGAGGATCATCACCTTGCCACGCGCCAAGAAGTTGAGGCCTTCAAGGCCAGCCAGGGTGTCGCAACCACACCCCAGATCTTCGTGGGTGACTGCCGCATCGGCGGCTATGATGATCTGCGCCGCTTTTTGGGCAAGCGCGTCACCGATCCCAAGGCGACCAGCTACCGGCCAGTGATCGCCCTGTTCGCCATGACGCTTCTGATGGCGCTTGCCGCAAGCTTTGCTGTCTATGGCACGCCCTTTACCATCCGCGCCGGTGAATGGTTCATTGCCTTCAGCATGGCGGTCCTGGCGCTGCTCAAGCTGCAGAACGTCGAGAGCTTCGCAACGATGTTCCTGAACTACGACCTGCTGGCAAAGCGATGGGTGCCCTATTCCTACATCTACCCTTTCGCCGAGGGACTGGCGGGCATCCTGATGATCGCGGGTGCGCTGACCTGGCTGTCCGTTTCCATTGCCCTGGTCATCGGCAGCATCGGCGCTGTGTCGGTCTTCAAGGCCGTCTATCTGGACCGCCGCGAACTCAAATGTGCCTGCGTCGGCGGGTCGAGCAACGTGCCACTCGGCTTCGTCTCGCTCACATCAGCGCCAGGGACAAAAAACCGGGCGTCAAAGTCCGTTGTGCGATTCAAACCAGAATGGACGAAGCCGTGCCTACCCGCTGTGAAACGACGGCTTCATGAATTGTTCCGGCTAGGTAGATGCGTCCGGAGATCAGCTGCCAAGCGAAAAGGGCTTGCAGGTAGCCCTTGCCTGGCAGATGGACAGCCGCCTGGACCACAGGTCTAGGCGGCTGGTGTTTCAGAGGGCGTGGCGCTGCAGGGGCACTGCGGAAACCATCAGGCAGCCTTGCGGCGACGACGCAGAACGCCCATGCCGCCAATGCCGGCCATCAGCATCCATCCTGCTGCAGGAAGCGGAACCGGAGCAACGTCATCACCGGGAAATCTGTCAGCTTCAGTGGCCACGATCCCTCCGTCGACCAGGGCGAAGGTATCGAACACGGAAGTGCCGTCGGCATTGCGTGTGAAGGTTACGTCAAAGGTGAATGTTCGATCGACTGAGCGATCATACTCCCCCATGGCAGAGTCACCAACGCAAGCGCCGGTGTCTGCACCGGTGCAAACGGTCGATACGTCGATCAACGGATCGCCCCCGCCCAGATCGCCGACCGTCACGGCGCTGTATTCTCCAAATCCCTCGATGATACCTGCTGTCACGTCATCCACGATTGAATCGGGAGTGGCAGAGCTTGAGAAGGTGATCGCTCCGAGTTCGGTCATATCGGTCGTGAAAAAACCACCACCAAAATCAAGCGACACCAGTTTGATGCCTTCGGCTGCAAGCGCTGCAACCACATCAGCGTCGGGCGAACCCTTGGAGGACGCGTCCGAGAAGGCAAAGATGAAGCGGTTGGATCCCGGCCGCCAGGAGGCATTTTCGGCCACCAGCTCAATGGCGGTGTTTGCCGACTCGGGGAAATCGCCGCCACCATCCGGAACGTTCAGCGTGACATTGTTGATCGCGTTGATCACGTTGCCTGTGTTGGTTGTCACATCCTGGTTGATAACGCTGCCCGGGGGCGCAATGACGGACGGCAATGCAGCACCCTCGGAAAAGACCCCGACGCCGCCCGCAACACCGGCGCCGAAATCGGCCGCAATGGTCGAGAAGATGTCGCCTGCCGCCGCTTTGGCTGCATTGATGACACCGCCCATGGATCCTGAAGTATCGATGAGGAAGTAGGCGTCGATCAGTGCATCTGTTGGCCCACCCGCCGAGATCGTCACTGTCTTCGTGATGGTCACGCTTTCCCCCACGGCCAGATTGGCCGTGAAGCTGTCTGGCGAGATGCTGTCAGCAAGCGCGCCCCCTGCAAAAAACCCAAGCGCCGCAACGCTCAAGAAGCCAAGTTTTAGACACATTGGTATTCTCCTGAAACGCATGTGTTATTCAATCACAGGCAAAGCCCGTTTCCTGTCTCGCGTTTCCAAAAGAACAAACCGCAAATGAGCGTATTTATCGAAGCCATTGGGCATATCGATTCCTGAGAACAACAAACGCACACTGGATAAGCACGGAATCGCGATCACCAAGAGATTAACACATAATAAACATTTGTCAAAACTGTGATTTTCCGAAGGTTTATGATTGCAGAAGACTGTTCATGCACAACCCCATGGAGAACATGGTTGTTTTATAAACACTCCTGATCTAGTGAGATATTGACAGGGAGAAGCGCTCTCTCCTAGAATTAGCGCAATTTAAAAGGAGTGGCTTATAATGCGTCGTCGCTTCTGGTTCTATGGATCTGCCATTCTTCTTTGCGGAATGGCCTCTATTTCACCCGCTTTTTCCCGAACGGTTGACCTGGAGGATCTCGCGACGCCTCAACTAAACACTGCATCCGACGGGCTGGTGCTGCCCAATGCCAGTCCCGCCTTGGGAGAGGCAGGCAAGCGAGACTTCCGTAAGGCGCTGGCCTCTTTCATGGCAAACGACTTTGCCACCTCCGAGCGGATTTCCCGCGGCCTGACGCAGTCGGCTGCAGAGGCTCCTGAGGGCTGGTATCTGCTGGGCATGGCGCTTGCCAACCTCGATAGACGAGAAGAGGCGGTCGAGGCGATGGATCATGCCGCCCGGCTCTACAAGGCCAATGCAGCCCCTCTTGTCATCAAGGGCGACCTGCTGCTTTCGCTTGGTCGGCGCGATGAAGCCGGCGCCGCTTGGCAAAACGCCATCGAGGTCGACCCGACAAATTGGTTCGCCCATGAGCGGATGGCAGCCCTGCTAGAAAGCCGGGGCGACCGGGAAGGTGCAATCCGACATTACGAACAAGCCGTCGCCGAAACCAAGACGGAGCATCTTTATCCCCGCTTGCAGGCGGCACGCTTGTATCTCATGGCCGGCGATCCGGCGCAGACAGAGGTGCTCCTGGAAGATCTTGCCCAACTTGAAGATGCGCCCTCGTTGGTGCTTGACTACCTTGCCCGTGCAAAGGTCGGCCTCGACAAGCTTGATGAAGGCAAGGCACTTTTTGATCGGCTGATGACGCGCTCCGAAAGTGTTCGGCCCTTCCTGGCTCGCGCGCGCCTTGCGGTGGCCGAACTGGATCTCGTGGAAGCGGAGACAATCCTCTCAAAGGCCAGGACGCGCTTTCCCGGTGATGCGGCACTTTTGCTGGAACAGGGTCGGGTGCTCGGGGCGACAGGACAATACGACAAGGCGCTTGATACCTTTTCTGAAGGCCTTGCGGTCGCGCCGCAGAACCCCGCACTTCTGCGCGCAGCAAGTCTCGCAGCGGCACGACTTGGCCAGGACGAGAGGGCTTTGGATTATGCTCGCGCAGTGGTTGGCCTGCCCGAAGCCACTGTGGGGGATCAGGTGCGCTTGGCCTCGCTTCTGGAGCGGACCAATGCTCGCCCCGAAGCGGTTACTCTCTATCGCAATGCTCTGGCGGCTGACCCGCAGAACTGGCTTGCCCTGAACAATCTGGCCAGCCTGCTGACCGAAAGCGCTCCTGATGAAGCAATCTTGTTGGCCGAACGCGCTGTCAGACTGGCGCCAGACATGCCGGAGTTGCACGATACGCTGGGCCTGGCGCAGTTGAAGGCAGGCAAGCTTGAGCTGGCTGAGCAAACATTCGAGGCGATGCGTGCGGAGCAGCCATCCGCTGCCCTGCCGACCTATCGGCTGGGCTTGGTCCGATTGGAACAGGGTCTTTCTGACGAAGCGCATGCTCTGCTGCAAGAAGCGCTCACCCTCGAGCCTGAGTTCTCCCACGCCGAAGAGGCGCGTCAGCGCTTGAAATAGCAGTGGGATGGCGCTGAGCGCTGAGCGATGCTTGAGGATTTGGCGCACAGCGCAGGCCAAGGTCAAAGGGTATCGACGTTAGTTCTGGGTCATGGGACGGGGACCTTTTGCTGCAAGGCGACCAAGTGCCGGCGCAACCTCAGGCTGAACTATGGCGGATGAGGCATCATGGTGCGCACAGCGCAGGCCAAGGTCAAAGGGTATCGACGTTAGTTCTGGGTCATGGGACGGGGACCTTTTGCTGCAAGGCGACCAAGTGCCGGCGCAACCTCAGGCTGAACTATGGCGGATGAGGCATCATGGTGCGGAATGGGCGGAGGCGTGGGATAAGGTAGGGGCTGTGGTCGTGGGGTGCAGGGATCCTTGGCAGCCTTGAGGCGCGCCTGGCCTCCGCAAGCTCACGGGCCAGTTCCTGCAAACGCGGTGGCAGAGCGCGCGGGGCCTCCGGAAGGCAGGGTGGTGCCTTGGTCATGGCGCAGCGATCCGGCCCACATGGCAAAGGTTTCCTCGAAAATCGGGCAAAGATGTAACACTGCCAAATTACTTACCCTGCTATATTACGTTAATTGAAACCCATTAAATTTTAATATTATAGTTAAGTAGGAAACATGTTATATTTAGATTCTTCTAAATTCAAATCTAAGGTGATTTATAATGCACACAGGACTGAGCCCCAATGAAGAATTGCCCAAGGATCATCCGTTGATATCGCCAAATGGCCGCTTTAGGTTGGTATTGCAGCAAGACGGCAATCTTGTTCTCTACGAGGGAAATCATCCGCACTGGGCATCCGGCACTCATGGGCAAGCAGTGCAGAGATGCGTAATGCAGGGAGACGGGAATCTTGTAATATATGGATTTTCCAATAATCCAATATGGTCATCTGGTTCCCACGGAAATCCAGGTTCCTTTCTAGTCGTACAAGATGACAGGAATATAGTGATCTACAAACCCAATCATCCAATTTGGGCTACAGGAACTCATATTTGAGGGTTTTCTCTCAACCACTGCCGGCCGCATATTGAAACAGAACGCCAGGTAACAAGAGCCTGACACTTTGTGGCTTGGGGTTTCGTAGGGCGCGACTTCAGGCAAATCTGCGCCAGCAGCTTAGGGCGTTCCCCTGCCTGGCCTTCGGCCACCCTTCGGACGGTCGGTCAGGCAGGACCGGTGATTGTCAAAGGAGTTGTCCGCCAATTTCATGCGGCTTCTTTGATTTCGGGGGCTCTGGTTTCGCGCTCAGGATCGAGCCAGACGGGACCGGCGGGTTGCCAGTTGCGGATTTGGCCTGACCAGTAGTGTTCACTTGGTTGACTATACAGGCGTGCCCAGCGAAACGCCCCGCCAGAGGCGGGACGTGCTGTGCTTGGACGACCACGCAGGCGCCCAGCACGCCCCACCAGAGGCGGGGCGTGCAAGGCTTGGACGTGCAGAAGGCGAGCCCGATCAGGCGGCTTTCTTGCGACGACGAAGGCTGGCCAAGCCGCCCATGCCGGCCATGAGCAGAACGGCCGACGCCGGCAGCGGAACCGGAGCAGGCTGCTGCGGCTCCAAGTCGGCCTTGATGCTGCCGCCCGGGTTGCTCGTGGACTGGGCGCGGAAAGCAAATTGGCTGAGATCGCCAAGCTTGGCCGTGGTTGCAACGTCAAACACGACGGATGCAACATAGTTGTTTGCATTACCGCCATTGCTGCCGATGCGGATGATGTAATCAAACAGCGAGGCGCTTCCGCTGCCGTTGAAATTGCAGCCCGACCCGCAGCTGCCGACTTTATTGCTGCCGTTCCCGTAGAGCTGCAGAGCCGGAGTGTGTCCGTCGTCGAATGATTTGGAACAGGCGGCCTGATGTTGGTCTGGAGGGCTTTGGCTCTGTGGGTTGAGGTTATGCTGCGTGGCGCTGATGGTTCAAGCGCCGGTTCTGGATGGTCAGTTTGAACGCATGGCCGATCAGGGCTGCGATGGCGGATGTCTCCGCCCAGCCCGGCCATGCTTGGCCACCCTCGGTGAGACATTTCTGCTTTGCGCAGCCAAGGACATTTCAACTTGGTTGCAACATTCTGGTTCGTCTTGAGCATGAAGCAAAGATCAGCGGGATAGTATTGCCTATACCTCGACCGATTTGATCGGGCCTTCTGCCGGTGAATGCCAACTCGGGTCTTGGTGGCTTGGATGAGTGAGGCCAAAGTCTTCCCGTCCCTGAATGTGCGCTCTTGTTGAGCGGCTCCCCATCGGCCGGTGATCAGACTACGCGTATTCCTCCACCCATCACTCGACAGTTCATTAGCCTATACAAAAAGGCAAATTGGCCAATAGACAACCTCCGGTTATAGAGGGGATGTTCGGTACAGTTCTAGGTATTTCCATGTTTGGCTCTGAAAACACCTTCGCTTTTCGTCCCGCTGTGTCCGTCGATGACTGGAAGGTCATCATGTCGGCAATCGGCGCCTACTCCCATAACGCAGAGTACCGTGAGCTTCTGGGGCGTCTGGAACGCCAGGCGAAGATCATCGGGATCGCACCGCCCGCGCCTCGACTTTCCTGACGTCGAGGGTTGTGCGCGCGCTGAAGTCAGTCTGACTTCAGAGAGTAATCGCGGTTCACGTCACGATGTTGAAGCCTTGTTTTGTAAAGAGTGATTTGTCATGTTTGTTCAGCAACGGCTGTTGGCCGATAGCCCGGCCCGTGTTTTCCTCTTTGTCCCGCATCAGGGGCTATATCGCAGCTCTTTCAAGCGTTCGCTTGATATCCTTTTGGTGCTGATGGCTCTGCCGGTCGTCTTGCCGCTTGTGCTGGTGCTGGCACTGGTCGTTCTCATGGATGGCGGTAATCCCTTTTATTCGCAGGAGCGGGTTGGCCGTGGGGGGCACCGCTACCGGATGTGGAAGCTGCGCAGTATGGTGGTCGATGCCGACAAACGGCTGCAGGGCCATCTGGACATCAATCCCGAGGCGCGCGCCGAATGGGATGAAACCCAAAAGCTGCGCCACGATCCCCGCGTCACGCGGTTCGGTCGTATCCTGCGCAAGAGTTCCTTGGATGAGCTTCCTCAGCTTTGGAACGTCCTGATCGGACACATGAGCCTGGTCGGTCCCCGTCCGATGCTTCCTGAACAGCAGGTCCTGTATCCAGGGTCCAGCTACTATGGACTGCGGCCGGGCCTCACCGGCCTGTGGCAGGTCTCGGAACGCAACCAGTCTACATTCGCATCCCGGGCCATGTACGACGATGATTACGATCGATCGATCAGCCTGCGCATGGATGCCCTGGTGATCTGGCGAACCGTCGGCGTGGTGGTGGGAGCGACGGGCTTCTAATCATCTGCATCGGAAGCCTCACCAAAGGCCCGGATGTCCACAAGACGCTCACCCGCCCTGGCGGGTCGTCTATCAGGCTGGCCGAAGCACCAAGCCAAGTTGCTCCAAGGTATAGCCGTGCTGTCCAGCAATTCGTTCGAGATCAGCTGCTGCCGCTGCGCGTTTCTCAGCGGCTTCAGCCTGCTTTTGTTTCTCGGCTGCTACGCGCTCGCGTGCCTCGTCCAGTCGGATCAGCTCAGGGTTAGGAGCTTCTCGTGTATCCACCGCGGCCACGGCCACGGGTTCGTCTCTTTGCTTCTCATCGTTGGACCACTGCGGTTCTTGGGTGGTCGGCGCTTGTCTGAAAGACCTGTCCCTTACGGGATGGTCTTCCACATGACGAACAGGATTGCTCACGCGAACATAATGCTCGGCGGATTGCAGGAATGCCTCTGAGGCCACGCGGTCATTTGCAAGCCGCGCCTCTTCCGCGAAATGAAGATAACGCTCAACGAGTTGTTGTGCCGTCCCTCGGATCTTGCCCTTTGCGCTCGTGCTCTCAAAGACACGGTTGCCGGGACCCTGCTGTTGCTGCGGCGAGCGAGGTTTGCCATCCCGTCGTGTGGAATATGGGTTCATGAGCCAATTCGATAAGGCAGCGGGGACACCTGCCGCTGCATTCTGCCGAGATAGGGTGAACCTAGCTTGTCAGCAAGAAGGCTTGAGGGCGCGGCGGCTTTTTCTAGGGTAGCTCCAACCAGTACTGTGGAAAGTGACCGAAGCGAAGAGCCGAAGCGGTATGCCTGACTGCGAAATCAGTGGCCTGCCCGCATCCGCCTCAAGGCAATGTCCCACCAGATGCGCTGAACTGTAATCTCAATCTCATCGGCCATCGAGGCATAGCACGGATAGGCCATCCGCAGGTCTGACGGTGCGGTCACGATCATCCTGTCCAGTTCCTGCACGCCAGCATTAACGCAGGCGCTGACCCACAGGTGAAGCTGAGTTTCAGTGTGGCCCTGGGCGGAAGCCTCATAGCCCCGCAGGGCGGGATCGGCAGGGCCAAGTTTATCTCTCATGCGTTCCATCCATCCGACAGCTCGCCAACAAGCCCCTGTGAGACTGCCGGATGCATGCCCACTAGGCTGCGACCGGCTCAAGGGCCGGAGCGGTAATCATGGACCGGCGAAGCGAGTCCACGAGAACAGATCCCAGGGATCGCTGGACCTTGCACTCGCCGCCTTGTTGCGCCTGCCTGTAGTTCTGCAGGAACGCAATGATGTCTGGATCAATGATGCCCATCAGCGCACATCCTTCCGTTGTATTCCGCCCGACATTTTCTTGTTCTGCGGATGCATTTATTGAAAGGGCGTTTCGGACCGCAATAGTTCCATTCACTTAAGTAAAATTAAGTTTTGATCTGTTGCCCAAATGGACAAGTTGCCGTTTGCGTCATGTTCAGACAAAAGAGGCTTATCAGCCGGGCGGCACCTGTGTTGTTTTCATGTAAAGGGCGTTTCGGACCGCAATAGTTCCATTCACTTAAGTAAAATTAAGTTTTGATCTGTTGCCCAAATGGACAAGTTGCCGTTTGCGTCATGTTCAGACAAAAGAGGCTTATCAGCCGGGCGGCACCTGTGTTGTTTTCATGTTCCTGAGTGCTTTGCCGCCCGGCTGGAAGATCCAGCTGCCATGCTTCAGCAGGCCAACCTGTGCCAGACCAGCAGCACTGTAGGCAAGCGGGAGCGGCTTGGTTATTCCGTTCATCGTTATGATTGGCCATAGTCTTCCGATACAGGTTTCAACCCTTTCTTCGCCTAGGCAGGACGTACTCCTTCGGATCGTGTCCCCGGCTCCTGCTGGCAAGTCGGCCTTCGCCCGAGCTGGTCAGGCGATGCTCCCGACTGCGCCGTGCGGATGCCTGTCTCGTTCCGAGCCAGTCCCTCGCCCGCCGGTCCTGGTCGCCCTGCCCTGCCCATCTCGTCCCTTCGAGCTGGACCGCTGACGCAGTTATCCACAATTTTCGTGGATCGTTTAGGGGATAAGAATAAAAGAAGAGGTGGCGCGAGCCCGGTTGTCCAGCCTCGCGCCGCAACGACCTTGGGAGTGCAGGCGGGAGGCCGCAGCAGGTCCGCGCGAGACTACAGGGATCGAGCGAGGGCCTGTGGTCAACCGGGCGGGCGGTTGCATGCTGCGGTCAAACCTTCCCACAAGGCGGCTCGCTTCCCTTCGCTTTATGATAAGCGCGTCCAGCTCGCCGCCGTGCAAGGACCGCCGCCCGTAAAGAGGCGGCAGGCTGGAAAGCTTCGACCTTAAGAAGATGATGCGGAGATCCCCGCGCGGTGCGCAGTGATCGGGGACAGGGGGATTCGGACAAGCCGAACGCCCCTGGCTTTGCGGGGCCACGCGCGAAGGGCGCGTGTCCATTCATGGGAACCGCCGGTTCCCCCACGCAAGGCCGTCCCCTTTACGGGGCGAAGGGGTTTCCCCAACCACGGTCCCGGCCGGGGGCCGGGCTGCGTGGCCGGGTGATCCCCCTCCCCTTCGCCCCTACGGACAACCTTGCATGGGTCCCCCTCCTGCCCTCGCCGGGAGGCAGGGTTTCAGGAGAGGCGCGCGCTTCGCGCTTCCTCGCCAGAAACCCCGCCCGATGATCCGGCACCAGACCGAAACGGGCAGCACCACAAGGAGGCCACACATGGCTGACAAGTTCGACCTCTACGCCCACGTCACTGACAGCATCATTGCCAGCATCGAGGCGGGCACCCCGGCATGGCGCAAGCCGTGGACCGGCGACAAGGGCGGCGCACCCTTCCCGCTCAGGAGCAACGGCGAACCCTATTCCGGCATCAACGTGCTGATGTTGTGGCTTGCCGCTGATGCCAAGGGCTACCGCGCCGCCCGTTGGTTCACCTACAAGCAGGCCCAAGAGGCAGGCGGACAGGTCCGCAAGGGCGAGAAATCATCCACCGTTGTTAAATACGGCACCTTTGAGCGCGAGGAGGCGGACACGGGCGAGGAACGCCGCCTGCCCTACCTGAAAGCCTACCGCGTATTTAACGCCGAGCAGATCGACGGCCTGCCCGCTGAATACTACGCCACCCCCGCCGAACCTGCCCGCGACCTTGGCACCGAGGCCGACCCCACCCTTGACGCCTTTTTCGCGGCGACCGGCGCGGACATACGCACCAGCGACGAGCCGCAAGCCTACTACAACCCCGTTGAGGACTTCATCCACATGCCGCCGATTGCGACCTTTCACGATGCGGCCGGGTTTTATGGCGTGCTTGCACACGAGGCGACCCACTGGACCGGTCATAAGAGCCGCCTTGACCGCCTTTCACGGTTTACCGAAAGAAAAAGCTATGCGTTTGAGGAGCTTATCGCGGAGATTGGCAATTGCATGACCTGCGCCAGGCTTGGCCTGACACCCGATTTTGACCAGTCCGGCGCCTATGTTCAAAGCTGGTTGCGGGCTATGGCGGACGACAAGCGGCTGATCTTCAAAGCCGCCAGCGAGGCGCAGAAGGCTGCCGAATGGCTGATGAAGGGTCAGCAGATCGAGGCAGAAGAAAGCAGGGCCGCATGAAGGGACCCTACCCCCTGCCCGACCTGTCCTGCCGCAAATGCGGCAGGAGCAACCCCTGGGTCTATGTCGCGCCGGTTGTTGTCGAGGGAACCGGCACCTGCATCTGCATGGATTGCGCCAAAGCGCGCGGCTGGCTGGATGCGGCCGGAAATCTCAAGCCGGGAGTTGTCCTGTGACCACCTACGAGATCCGGGACGACCCCGACGACCTGCCCATCATCTGCGCCACCTTGGCAGAAGCGGAGCGGCGCGGCCAACGCCGCCGCGTCCAGCAAGACCGCCCGTGTCCTGTTCTTTTGATCTTCCCGCTGCGCCACGGCCACCTCACGAGACAAATGTCTTGCTAGAATCACCATCAATTTATAAGACGCATGTCTCATGAATGGCAACCAACAGAAGGAACAGGCCATGACCGCTCCGCGCACCTATGACGCAATGGGCATCCTCTTCAGGTTTCATGCTTTTCCAGCCGAGACGATGGGCAAGTTCTGCCTGGTCGAGGCCGTGGTGCCCCCTAGCCTGGGCGCGCCGCCCAACCACCATGCCGGAGAGACCGAGGCCTTTTATGTGCTGGACGGCGAGATTGCGTTCACGCTTGCGGGTGAAACGCAACGGGTCCCGGCAGGCGGCTTTGTCTCGGTCCCAGACGGAGCGGTGCATTCCTTCCAGGCTGTCAGCCCCGATCCTGCGCGCCTCCTGATCATCAATGCACCGGGCCACATGCACGAGGCGTTCTTCACCCGGACCGGCCACCCGGTTGCTGACGCCACCATTGCCCCGCAACCCCAGGAGGGGCCGCCGGACGTGGCTCGGATCTTCGCGGTTGCGGCCGATGTCGGCATGGTGATCGTGCCGCCAACGGAAGCGGTGCGTTCTTCACCCGGACCGGCCACCCGGTTGCTGACGCCACCATTGCCCCGCAACCCCAGGAGGGGCCGCCGGACGTGGCTCGGATCTTCGCGGTTGCGGCCGATGTCGGCATGGTGATCGTGCCGCCAACGGAAGCGGTGCAGTGAGGGGGCTTGGTGGGGAAGAAGGGCAGGGGCGTGGGAATGGGGGCTGGCGGGAATGCTTCCTGGATGGGCCGCCGACGAGAAACTACGCCCGCCGCAGTGCGGTCCGCCTGTCTCGAACTAGGACGACCTTCTCGCTGCCTTTCTGTGAGGCAAAGGCACATGCCCCTGGTAAAACGACAGGCCGTTTAACCGGTCCGTTCAGATCAGGGGCGTATGGCTCGTTTTGGCATAGTCTTCTGCGGTCATGATCCGGCAGTTCCAGAGTTGGCCATCATCACCCATGTCGCAGATCCACCAGTGCCGTTGCGGGATAAGGGACACCTGGACGAGATGGCGTCCCTGAGCTGAATAGCGGATCCCGGTTCGGAAGCCGCTCTGCTCTTCTGCACTGAGCACGGCACGGACGAGCTTCTCATCCTTCATCCGCGCGGCTTCGACATGGGTGATCATGTTTCAGCTCCGTAAGGCTTGTTCTGGCACGGGTTACACAACCTCTGCGGGTCAACTTCCGTTCCATCTCGCAGCTGTTTTCTTGGCGCGATCCTTTGTTCGTTTCCGACTTTCCTTTTCCAAGGTGCCTCTGTTCGCGTGGTCGGTGTTCGTCACGGCCTGGATGATCCTGCTGTCGCTGCCGGTACTGGCGGGCGCGATCACGATGCTGCTGATGGACCGCAACTTTGCGACGAATTTCTTCAACCCGGCAGGGGGCGGCGATCCCGTCCTTTATCAGCATCTCTTGTGGTTCTTTGGCCATCCCGAGGTGTATATGCTGATCCTGCCCGGCTTTGGCATTGTCAGCCACGTCGCCGCCACATTTTCCCGAAAACCGATATTCGGCTATCTGCCTATGGTCCTCGCCATGATCGCGATTGCGGTGCTTGGCTTCGCGGTTTGGGCCCATCACATGTACACCGTCGGCATGTCGATCACTCAACAGGCCTATTTTCAAGTTGCCAGCATGACCATCGCCGTGCCCACGGGCATCAAGGTCTTCAGCTGGATCGCAACGATGTGGGGCGGCTCGGTCGAGTTCAGGACGCCGATGCTGTTCGTCTTCGGCTTTCTGTTCCTGTTCACTGTGGGGGGCGTCACCGGCGTTGTCGTGGCGCAGACGCCGCTTGATCGCGTTTATCACGACACCTACTACGTGGTCGCCCATTTCCATTACGTGATGTCGCTGGGGGCGGTGTTCGCCCTGTTTGCGGGCATCTATTTCTGGATCGGCAAGATGTCGGGCCGCCAATATCCCGAATGGGCGGGCAAGCTGCACTTCTGGGCGATGTTCATCGGCTCGAACCTGATCTTCTTCCCGCAGCACTTTCTGGGCCGACAAGGGATGCCGCGTCGGTACATCGATTATCCAGATGCCTTCGCGGTCTGGAACTACGTCAGCTCGATCGGTGCCTATGTCGCATTCGCATCGTTCCTCTGGTTCATCGGCGTGGTGTTCTACACGCTTTTCGCAGGACAGCGCGTGACCCAGAACAATCACTGGAACGAATACGCCGACACGCTGGAATGGACGCTGTCATCGCCGCCGCCCGAACATGCGTTCGAGCGGCTTCCCAGGCGGGAGGACTGGGACCGGGACTACGCGTCCGCCAGGGCAAAGTCCGATCCACAACAGCGAAAGAAGAGCGGCCAAGCCAGGGTTCGGCGAGATGCGCCGCCGACTGGCCGTGATGCGGGCTCATGACGGCGCCACCATTTTTATGCTGTGAAGGCGACGATGCTGCGCAGAGACAGGACGCACTATCTGCCGTAAGCTGACTGGGTAACCGGTCTTCCTGTCAGCAAACGCTGACAGAGGCCCTGAACCGGAGGATGAGATGTCGGAGTTCACTGTCGGTTACTTCGTGGGCAGCCTGGCCAAGGCCTCAATCAATCGGAAGCTGGCAAAGGCGCTCGTGCGACTGGCGCCTGCCGATCTGGAAATGCGCGAGATCCCGTTCGGTGACCTGCCGCTTTACAGCTATGACTATGACGCCGACTTTCCCGTCGTTGCGAAGGAGTTCAAGACAGCGATCGCAGCCGTCGACGCAGTCCTGTTCGTCACACCGGAATACAACCGCTCGATCCCTGGAGCGTTGAAGAATGCGATTGACTGGGCCAGCCGACCCTATGGGCAGAACTCCTTCACGCGTAAGCCCTCGGCGATCATCGGCACCTCGCCTGGCGCGATCGGGACCGCAGTGGGCCAGCAGCACCTCAAGAGCATTCTGGGCTTCTGCAACTCGCCGATGATGAATGCGGTTGAAGCCTATATCCAGTTCACACCAGACCTGATCTCGGACGACGGAACAGTTAGCGTCGCGTCAACCGAGACATTTCTGCGCAGCTACATGCAGGAGTTCCGCGACTTCATTCGACGGGTCCTGACAGTGTATCCGCGTTCAAGTTGATACATGAAAGCGCCTCGCTACGGGAGATGGCGTTCATTCATCGCAAGAGCGGCTCCAGGTTTGCCTGAAGGAACAGACGATCCGGTTCGGAAGACACACCTTCCCCGTTGGGGCTTGTCAGACTCCTGCCCAGGGCCGATGATCCTTGAAGACACGCGCCACTCCTGGCGGGGCTGAGGCTGAGCAGTAGCATGAGCAAGCCAACGCAACTCGATACCATCGCAGCATCTTACGGTATTGCATTCGACCGTGAGTTCGGTGCTGTTGCACCGCCGATATATCTGTCGAGCACATTCGCCTTTGCCGGATACGAGCACAGCCGGACGCATGAGTATTCCCGCGTTTCCAACCCCAGCCGCGCACTTCTTGCCGAGGCGCTGGCGCGCCTTGAGGGCGGCGCAGGCGCGGTGGTGACGGCGTCGGGAATGGCCGCTATCGATCTGGTGCTGTCTCTCCTGCGCCCGGGCGATCTCGTCCTCGCACCGGACGACTGCTACGGGGGCACCTACCGGCTCCTCGCCGCGCGGGCAGAGCGCGGCCACTTCGATCTTGCCTTTGTCGATCAGGGCGATGCCGCGGCACTTGAGGAGGGTCTCGGGCGCAGCCCCAGGCTCGTGTTTGTCGAAACGCCAAGCAATCCGCTGATGCGGGTGAGCGACATCCGAGCGATCGCGGACAAGGCCCATGCAGCGGGCGCGCAGGTGGTTGTCGATAACACCTTCCTCTCGCCCGCGCTGCAGAGACCGATCGCTTATGGCGCGGACTTTGTCGTCCACTCAACAACCAAGTACATCAACGGCCATTCCGACGTGGTCGGCGGTGCGGTAATCGCCGCGTCGGCACCCGACGTCGAGCAGCTTTCAGCGTGGGCCAACATTGCCGGGACCGCCGGGGCGCCCTTCGACGCATACCTGACACTGCGTGGCCTGCGCACGCTTTTTGCGCGCCTCGAGCGCCAGCAGGCGAATGCCATGGCTGTAGCAAACTTCCTTGCAGCCCAGCCAGGGGTCGCGGCTGTCCATTATCCCGGGCTTGAGAGTGATCCTAGCCATGCACTGGCGGCCACCCAGCAGCAGGGTTTCGGGGCGATGCTCAGCTTCGAACTCCGCGGAGGCACGGAGGCAGTGCGCCACTTTGTTGAAGCAGTCGAAGTCTTCACTCTCGCCGAGTCGCTCGGCGGCATCGAGAGCCTGGTTGCCCATCCCGCGACCATGACTCATGCGGGCATGGGGTCGGAGGCTCGTCATGCGGCGGGCATCGGCGATAACCTGTTGCGTCTCTCGATTGGCCTTGAAGCCGAGAGCGATCTAATCGCCGACCTCGCCCGCGCCCTTGTTGCTGCGGAGCGAGGGGCGGGCACCAAGGACAGCACTTGCAATGAAGCAGTTTGACGAGCGGCCGCGTCTTGGGCATTGCGGACATCCCGCGCAGAACTCGTCCTTCTGCGCGCCTGTCGGGCAGCGCTGGATTTTTGTGATGCGGCCGAGATCCTGGCACTCCCGCACCAGCGGCGAAGCCAGAGCCGAAACATCTCCATGCCAACCTGTTCGCCAGTGTGTGGCTGGAGCAGCTCAAATTCGGACGTTGTACTTTACCTTCAATGCGGTCGGTGAAAGCGGGCTCACCGATGGCATCGTGTCAGGTCTTTCCAGTCCAGATGCACGGTATATCGATTACACCCACTGCAGGCCTCTGAAAGGGGGATGAGCGGGAAGATCCAACGCCTCTTTCCCATGCTGCTGCATATTGATGCGGGACAAGGCCACGGACCCTCATCCATGCGCTGCTGCAGGAGGACCGCACGAAGCCCGCAGCAGGTTATAGGTGACAATTCAGGCACCCGGCCAGACTGCGGTCGACCGATCTTGCGCCTGTTCACACGGCAAACAGGTGCCGAAAGGCATTCGGCATCCGGGCCACATCCGAAAGACGACATCTGTCCAGAACAGCAAGGAATGCCTCTCTCGCCTCTGAAAAGACAGCGGGCAGGCCACAGTCCTCTGCAACCCGGCAAGTGCTGCAATCAACCATGCTGCTGTCACCTTCGGTATGCCGCACCACCTGACCGATGGTGATCTCCTCTGCCGGTCGTCCCAGTTGCAATCCGCCGTGACGACCTCTGGTGGTGCGGATGAAGCCGGAGGCCGCCAGATCCTGGACGATCTTCATCAAGTGGTTCTGAGAGATATCATGAGCTTCGGCGATCTGGCGGATCGACACCAGGGCCTCCGAACGCAATAGGCGTTTCCTGAGCTATGTGGTCGAGGAAACGCTGGCCGGGCGCGCAGACCGCATCAAGGCTTATAGCATCGCGACCGGCGCCTTCGGTCGGAGCGAGAACTTCGACCCGCAACAGGATTCTATTGTCCGGATCGAGGCAGCACGGCTGCGCCGGGCGCTGGAGCATTTCTACCTGAGGCAACACGGTCCCGCCGGGATCCGTATCAGCATACCCAAGGGCAGCTATGTGCCGGAATTTTCGGAACCCTCCAGCCCGCCCGATGCACTCGCGCAAGAGCAAAATCTGCTGCTTTTACCCCAACAACGCGAAGCGATGCACCGTCTGGCCCCCCGGATCCTTGTCAGCGAAGTGGATGAGCAGGGCGCAACCGAACTTTTCCCCGCCCTTGGTCGCGCGCTGACGCGCCAGCTGATCGCGACGCTTACCCGGTTTACCGAACTGTTCGTCTATGGTTTCGAGACGACCGAAATGATCCAGGGCGACATGCCTCTGGCGGAACGCCTGCCGCTGGCCATCGACTATCGGCTGTTCAGCACCGCAACACTTTCGCCCGAAACCCTGCAGGTGGAACTGCTGCTGCAGGACGCACGGGACGGACGCTATGTCTGGGCGCAGGATATCGCCCGCAGCCTAAGTGACGGATCTACTCCGGCCCGGATCATCGCCCTTTGCGCCGAGATCGCCGGTGAGGTGGCACGCGTTTTGGCCTTACGGGACGGGATCCTCGACAGCCAGGCGCGTGAAAACGTTGACAACGCGCCGCATTCCCTTCTGGGCTATCAGAAACTGTTGGATTTCCATGATTACTGGCGGACGTTGGATCCGGCCCTGTTCCATCCCTTGCGGCGCGATCTTGAGGCTGCCGTGGCCGAGGATCCGCATTTTGCCTCTGCCCTCGCTTGCCTTTCACTGCTTTATTCCGATGCCGTCCGCTATGGCTATGATGTCAGCGACACCTGCGCTGCACCGCTGGAACGGGCACGCGCTTTGGCGCAACAGGCGATACGGCTTGTGCCCAATTCAAGCTGCGCCCACCATGCCAAGGCGGTGGCTGAATGGTTTTCCGGCAATCCCGAAGCCAGTCTCGCTACCCTGCAAGTCGCACGCGCCTTGAACCCGAACAACCCTGAACTGCTGGCGGAACTGGGCTTTCGCTATGCCATGCGGATGGAATGGGACCGTGCCGTGCCACTGATAGAAGAGGCCTATGACCGCAACCCAATGCAATCCGGCCAATACCGGATGGGCCTGTTCCTTTATCATTTTGCCCACGGCCGCTTTGCTTTGGCGCTGCAGGAGGCCCAGGCCATCAACGCGCCGGGGATCGCTTTTGTCCACGTTGCCAAAGCCGTGGCGCTCAGCAGTCTCGGCCGTCGGGACGAGGCCGATGCCAGCCTCAGGGACGCTGTGCATCTGTGGCCCGGGCTTCTGGCGCGGCTACCGCAAGAGCTTACCTTTCGTCAAATTCATCCCGAGCAGATCGATGCGATTCTCGCAGCCATCGACAAGATCAATCCAGGCACCGGACTCGATTCCCTCAGTGCGTGAGTACGGCGGCTGTGATGTTGCAATTCGATGTCTGGACGTGAATTCACAGTAACTTACATGCAAAGCGTTCGGTTGAGCAGGGGCAAGAGGTTAGGCTGATCCCAGTCCTGGGCAACGGGTGCGACTCACCCGACCCACTTGCGACGGGAGAAACGGCATGGCGACAGGTTCCGATTCGGCGGTTCCGCATCCAGAGGCGGTCCATCATCTTCCGGCCTTCATTACCATGCCGGGTCAGACCGACTGGTTTCTGGTCGGAATGGGGATCTTCCTGATCGCGGTGGTGATAGGCATCGGGGTCTTCTACCTCAAGCTTCACGCATTGCCCGAACACATGGCCCACAGTGGCCAGAAGGTGCAGTTCGAGATCGTGGCGGTTCTGGCGCTGATTGCGCTCTTCACCCACAATCACGCCTTTTGGATCGCAGGACTGCTTCTTGCGATGATCCCGATCCCAGACTTTTCCACACCGCTTGAATCCATGGCGTCGTCGCTGGGCCGGATGGCCCGTTCCCAAGCACCGGCGGCTCAAGACCGGGGGGAAACCGACCCTGTCCCCCTCCCTCCGACGACGAGGTGAGCCATGCTGGAATTGCTGCTTTGTTCAAGCGTCACCGTGCTTCCCGACTTTCTGTACCGCCGCTATGGTCAAGGCAAGCGGATCGGGCAGCAGATCACGCTGTTCACCGTGTGGTACGAGTTGCGATGGGGCATCGTCTTGTGCCTGATCCTGACGATCAGCCTGATCACGGCGATCTTTTACTTCCACCCTTCGACCAAGGCCGCAACCTCGGTCTTTCGGACCGTCACCATCCTGCCCGAAACGAACGGCCGCGTTGCCGAGACCTTTGTGGACATCAATCAGTCCGTTCAAGAAGGCGATCCGCTGTTCCGGCTGGACGATGTTGAACAAAAGGCGGCCGTCGAGACCGCGCAGCGCAAGCTGGCAGAGGTGGACGCTGAACTGCGGGTTGCACAAATCCAGGTGCGGGAAGCCGAGGGACGGATCGAGCAGGCCCAGGGAATGCTGGCGCAGGCCCAGGACGAGTTCGATACCCGCAATGCCCTGCTGCAGCAAAATTCCAGCGCAGTCTCGCGACGCGAGGTCCAGCGTTCCCAGGTGCAGGTGGACACGCAACAGGGCATGGTCGATGCCGCGATCGCCGCGCGCGACGCGCTCGAGGCAAGGGTCGATTTCCAGTTGCCCGCGCAGAAAGCCAGCGCCGAGGCCGTGCTGCACCAGGCTCAGGTCGAACTGGACAAGACCCTGGTCGTCGCCGGTACCGACGGGATCATACAGCAGTTTGCGCTGCGACCGGGTGATGTCGTGAACCCGATGCTGCGCCCGGCCGGCATCCTTGTGCCCACGCGCCGCATCACCGGGCTGGCCGCGGGTTTTGGTCAGATCGAAAGCCAGGTGATGAAGCCGGGGATGATCGGCGAGGTCACCTGTCCCGCCAAGCCCTGGCAGATCATCCCGATGGTGGTGACCGAGGTGCAGGATGTCATTGCCTCCGGGCAGATCCGGCCTACCGACCAACTGCAGGATCTGCAGACTCTTCCTGCAGGGGGCACGATCACGGTCATCATGGAGCCGCTTTACGAAGGCGCCCTCGACGGGCTGCCGCAGGGGGCGAACTGCATCGCCAACGCCTATACCAGCAACCATGACCGGCTGGAGGATGAAAACCTTGGCGGGTTGCAGCGTGTGACACTGCACGCGGTCGATGCCGTCGGCTTGGTGCATGCCATGATCCTGCGGATCCAGGCGCTGCTGCTGCCAATCCAGACCCTCGTGTTGAAGGGACATTAACGAAAGGAGACATGAACATGCAGATGCGACCGTTTGTCTTCGGCCCCCTCCTTTGCCTCACCACGGCGCCGGCCTGGGCCGAGGATCTGACCTTCACCCACCCATCAGGCGCAACGGCAACCTTCTATGGCCAGCTGAACCTCACATATCAGCGGGCAGACGACGGCGAGCGCAGCTATGACGATTTCGTCGATAACAGCAATTCGGTCAGTCGGCTGGGCTTCTGGATCGACGTGCCGATGGGCGAAAACAAGCTTCGCTTCAACGTCGAGACCGGACTGGGCTTCAAGAATACCGCGGATACCAACCAGGTTGACGATCCCGACTGGATCGACTGGCAACGCACCGACCTGCGGAAGTTCGAGGGCGTGTATTCCGGCAATTTCGGCGCGGTCTGGTTCGGGCAAGGCAGCATGGCAACCGACGCCTTGGCAGAAATCGACAATTCCGGCACTACCCTTGCAGGTTATGTTAATCTTCCCGACACTGCGGGTGGCTATGAATTCCGGAACGGGGACACCCTGTCCGGCATCAGCATCGCCGACACGTTCAGGGATTTCGACGGCGGACGCCGCTTCCGCCTCCGCTATGACACGCCCGAATTCTCTGGCTTCACGTTCTCCGCCGCCTATGGCGAGGAGATCCTGGCCGAGAATGACGATGCAAGCTACTATGACCTTGGCATGCGCTATGGCTATGAGAGCGACGTCTTCAAGGCCGATGCCGGGATCGGCTATGCTTGGAAGGACGACGATGACAACGATACCGAACAACTCGTCGCATCGACCTCGATCAAGCATCTGCCGACCGGCCTCAACGCAACCTTTGCCTTTGGGGACGGGCAGGATGACAACGGCAGTTACGGCTATGTCAAGCTGGGCTGGCAGGGTGATCTGATCGCCTATGGCAGCACGGCGCTGTCCATCGATTATTTCGACGGCTCGGATTACGAAACCGAGGGTTCGGATTCGAAATCTTGGGGCATTCAGGCAGTACAGACATTCGACGACCTCAACCTGGAAGCCTATCTCGGCTATCGGGAATACGAGTTCGACGACGATACCGCGGCCGATTATCAGGATATCAGCGCAGTGTTGCTGGGGGCACGGTGGAGGTTCTGATCCCATGATCCAGCCCTCGCCGGAAAGCCAGACGGATTCGGGCGTGCGGCCCACCCTCTCTGCGGACCGGGTCCACCTGATTGAGGCGAGGGTCGTCGATCTTGTCATCCGCTTGCTTCTGCTTGGCCTTTTCGCCTATCTGTCACTCGCCTTGATCCGGCCGTTCCTGGCGTTAGTCACCTGGGCGATCATCCTGGCCGTGGCGCTGGCTCCGGTTCACGGCTGGCTCGTACGGCTACTGGGCGGTCGAAATCGCCTTTCCGCCGTGATCGTGACCCTTGCCGTCCTGTTGGTAGTCATCGGTCCCGTGGCGGCGCTGACGAGCAACCTGATCGACACAGTGCGAGCTCTTGCCCACCGCGTTGGCACCGGCGGGCTGCAGCTTCCGCCGCCCCCTGCCTGGCTCGGGACGCTGCCCCTGATCGGGCAGCAGAGCCATGCTTTCTGGGCCACGGCCAGCACCAATATCGAAGGCACTCTTGCCGAGCATCGAGAGATCCTGGCGCCGATCGGCGCCAAGGCGATCACGGTCATATCCGGCCTCGGCCTCGGCCTGGTGAAGCTCATCCTGGCGATTGTGCTTTCTGGACTGTTGCTGGTCCCCGGCCCCCATCTGGCCCAGTGGGGCCGACGAATTGCCGCACGCATCCTTGCCCCGCGGGGGGAGCAGTTCGTGGATCTGGCGGGCGTGACAGTCCGCAATGTCTCGCGGGGAGTAGTAGGCATCGCAGTGCTGCAGGCAATCCTGATTGGCATCGTCCTGCATGTGGCGGGCCTGCAGGGCGCGGGCGTCCTTGCGCTGATCATCCTTATTCTCTGCATCCTGCAGATCGGCCCGGCACTTGTTGTCCTGCCGGTGCTGATCTGGGCTTGGCTTACCTTGTCACTCCGCCCTTCGGCTTCGGCCGCTCCCTTGGCAGAAGCGGCGCAATGGCCTCCCATAGATCATCAGGTACAAGGGGCTTGCTCATGGTCCTTCAACGCATGAGCAGCGGTTTTGTTAGACGCTCTTAGGCCTGGCTAACGATAGGGCCCTGTTGTGTGTCACCGTCCAGCGGGTCGCCAATCTTCACATGTGCCAGCCGTTCCGCCACCCGATCAAGGAAACGCGGAAGAATGGCCCGTTAGACAAAGACCCGGGTGCCGTTGGAACAAATCTGCCCCGATGAATAGAAATTCCCGAGGATTGCAGCACCGATTGCATCCTCAAGGCTGGCATCATCGAAGACAATCAATGGCGACTTGCCGCCCAGTTCCATCGTGACATGCCGCATGCCCGCGGCGGCGGCATAAACCTTTTGACCCGTCGCAACCGATCCGGTCAGCGACACGTTGGCTACACGCGGATCGGTGACCAGTGCCGCCCCTACTGTGCCACGACCCTGCACGACGTTGAAAATGCCTGCGGGCAGGCCAGATTCGGTGAATATCTCGGCTAGCTTCAGGGCTCCCAGCCGCGTTTCCTCGCTGGGTTCGAAGACCATGGCATTGCCCATGATCAATGCAGGTGCCGCCTTCCAGCAGGCGATCTGGCTGGGATAGTTCCACGCGCCAATGCCTGCGCAGACGCCGAGTGCCTCTCGGATCGTATAGACGAAATCGCTCCCCAGGGGGATGGTCTGGCCGGTGATCGTCGCTCCGAGACCCGCGAAGTATTCCAGTGCATCTGCGCCCGACCGCCTGACCGCCACGCAGCGCCGCGACCTGATGGAGATCGTCGAGGAGCGCTACGGCCGCCGCTCGCCCATCGTCACCAGTCAGCTCCCCGTGGAGACCTGGCACGATGTCATCGGTGAGCCCACCTTCGCCGACGCCATCCTCGACAGGCTGGTTTACAATGCCTATCGCATTCCCCTGGATGGTCCGTCGCTGCGCAAGACCGGCATCGACAACCACGCCGAGGCCAGTCAATGAGCAGGATCCCGGCCCCGGATTGCCCACTGGTCCCTTCCACGCGCCCGACACCGCCAGCCTCTTGGCGGGCGCGGTGCTGGGCGCGTGGGACCCTCCCGTGGACAACCCTCCGCACCACCGTCACCCTTGACCGGATGCCCCCGGGTCAACCATGAAGACTTTGCCTCAGACCGCTACCGCCGACCGGTCGGATGCCCGTGGAAGGGCTGGCCGGATGTTGTTGGAATAAGCGGTCGGATGCCGTGGAATACGCACTTCCACTACTCTCGTTCCAAACCTGTTTGTTGCGGGCATGTTTGTGTGATCACGTGTACTTCGGGATGGTTGATCCATGCTTTGGCATGTCCCGGAACAGATGTGCGGGGCAGCGGTTCATGTCACGACCACGCTTTGGACGAGAGCCTGACCCACCGGTGACGCTTTTCGACGGATGATTGCTGGAGGCTGCGTGCTTTATTCTGAAATTCTGGCCTTGTCGCGGCAGACGGCATCGGGCGGCCTGACCCCTTGGTTCGACCGGCGTTTGAAGGAGCAGATCGACCAGGGGCTTTTCGCCACAGAGGCGCAACTGATCGAAGTCCAGCAGAAGATCATTGACCAGCTTGCCGCCTATCGGCAGCAGGGGGCAGTCGGTACCGCTGTTCTGGGCATGTCTGGCGGCGTTGACTCTGCCCTCACGGCAGCACTGTACAAGGCGGCTGGATGGCAGGTAGTGGGATTTACGCTTCCGATCCACCAGAACCCGATCGAGACCGAGCGCGGTGTCGAGGCCTGCGAGGCCCTGGGCATCGAGCATCTGCACCTGGACCTCTCGCCCGAATATGAGGCGATGGTGTCGGCACTTGGGCATGTCGACGCGGCCCTGGGAACGGACGACTCCGCTGCGGCGCGCACGCGGCGTGGTAATCTGCGCGCCCGCCTTCGAATGATGACCCTCTATGATCAGGCCCATCGTTTGGGCGGGCTGGTCGCCAGCACCGATAACTTCTCGGAACTGGGCGCCGGTTTTTGGACGTTGCATGGCGACGTGGGCGACCTGGCGCCGATCCAGGGTTTGCTGAAGTCGTGGGAGATCCCTTGGCTCGCCCGTTCGATGGGGGTGCCCGAAAAGACGTGGCGCGCCAAACCCACCGACGGGCTGGGGATTGGCGCGGGCGACGAGGCGCAGATTGGTGCGACCTATCTGGAATGAGACATCATGATCTTCGCCGTCAGCCAAGCGCTGCAGAAGGAACCAAGGGCCACGCCGGACCGGGTGGCGGACCTTCTGGAATTCTCTGGAGAAGAGCATGCCACGGGCATTTTCGAGACTGTACTCGGCCGCCTGCGGAGCACCTGGTACAAGCGGGTCAATCCGATCCGGCTGGATCACCCGCTGATGGATCGGTTCAGCCTGCTCGAGCAGGTGGACGAGAGCCTTTTCAGGCCCGAGGTGCTGCGTGGAAAGGAAACCAGCGTACAGCGTGGATCCTTCGGTTGATCTGCACGCGATCCCAACAGATTCGTGCGGGAGCTTCAGGCATGGAAGATGCGCGTGATCACAGCCGAGTCCTGCATTGTGGGCTTGCTGTCGGCGAGCCTATCTGAGGTGAGAGGCAGTTCAACCCTACTGGAGGGCGCTCTTCGCCGCACCAAAGGCAGATTTGGCACTGGCTGCCACGGGTCGAACCAATCAGGGCAAGCCCGCTGGCTATGGTTGTGCATCGCCTCTTGTCTGCACCGGGAGTTGCCGATCGCACGCGAGCTCCCCTTCTCCGGCAATCCTGATGCCGAACTCTCAGCAACAATGTTGGCCGCTTTCGCTATCGGTCTGGCCACCTTTGGCACCGGACCGGAATAGCCGTCCAGAGCCTTGATTGTGTGGACCTAGCCGGAGGGCCGGCAGGCATCGCAGCAGCAATTTATCGCAAACGATTCTATATCGGGCGCGTCCTGCAAGTTTGGAAAAGAAGAGCTGCAGCGTCGACTGCCGGTAAACCCACATGTGCGGCCCTGATCATCTGCAACGTTCCCCACATCTGCAGCATTAGGACCGCCGCATGCCAAGAGATGTAAAGTTTAACCCAGACGGACAGCACGTTTGCGGATGCTCTTTTTGTGCCGGAGCAAGAAGCGCACCATCTCACGGGATGCGTCAGGGCCTGAAGGATCCACAAAGCGCCCTGCTGGCGATCCTCCAGACCAGGCGTGCCCTGATCCTTCGATCAGCCAGTGCTCAACAAGCGGGCGTCCTTGTCCGATCCGATGGGTGCTCTTCACATAGCTCCGCCCGCCTTTGATCTGCCGTTTGAGGTGTGTCCCCCGAACACCGACAAAGGGTTCAAGCGCGCGGATGGCTATGAAGCGCCCGTTGCGGGCATGCACGACCCGGTCATCGCTTCCATGAAAGATGATGGTGGGCATGGGAGTTGTGCAGCGGATGCCAGGGTTTCCCCGTGCCATCGCCATCATGGCGGAAGTCTTGCCCTGCGCGGCACCCACGGGAAGTCCGGAATGGACGCCGACCGCGGCAAAAAGATCAGGATAAGCCGTTGCCAGAACCAAGGCCGCTGATCCTCCGGCCGACAGTCCTGCGACATAGACGCGCGCCGGATCGGCTAGATGCCGTCTCAGAACGTCTCGGATGAGGCTTGCGAGAAGGGCTGGCTCGCCCGCCTCTCGGCCCTGATCGCCGGGCAGAAACCAGTTCCAGCATCTTTTTGGATGTGCCTCGCGGGTTTGAGCGGGATAGATGACCAGCAGGCGAAATTCCTCGGCTATGGCGTTCATGCGCGTGCCCGTGGCAAAATCATCCGGGGTCTGGCCACATCCATGCAACATGATCAGCACTGGCATGGGAGCCGGAAAACCGGCGGCCGGGGCAGGCGTGTAGATCTTGTAATCCCGCTGCCCGAACTCACAGCGGTGGGTGGCGGCGCGGAACGATGCACGAGCGGGCATGATGATCTTGCGGGGCCGGGCTGCAACAGCTGCAGTGGACTTGGCTGTCTCCGCAGGTTTTCTTCGTGCAGGTTTCTCAGCTTTTCCGGATGCAGAACTGACTTGCTTCAACACCTTCTCACCGGTCCGCACGGCAGAACTGACGATGGCGGACACCATGCCGGTTGCGGTGATGGCACCTGGCTTCAGACGGACGGCTTTGAATGGGAAACGCGGTCGCCTCGACACGTCCCGGGCCCTTTCTGTAAACGATACCTCCGTTTTGCGTCACATGCGCCAACCCTCCTTGCAAGCCGCAAAACAGACCTGCCGCCGCAATGCCGCTATGCGGGAACCTAAATCCACTGGCCTGGCAGTTGTTTGCCAATGGCAGCAAAGTGACAGGACCTTGCTAAGGAGGAAGCATTGGCTGGCAGCCAAGGTGGGCTTGCGGCACTCAGGGTTCAAAGGACTTGAAAAGACAATTTTGTATCTTGGTTTCTTGAGCGCCGATGACCCGAATTGATGAGCTCTCTTCGTGGGAATGACGTTGAATGAAGGAAATTCGCCAAACGTTGCAACCACCAGCATCCAGGAAGGTTGTCAGGCATGGGCATTTCTTTCCATTACTTACACCACAGATGAGATCGACAAGACCTTTGTTGCGTTTTCTGCTATTTTTCATGGTGCGATCGACCTCGTGGCGAAGCGTGGCGTGTCGGCTGGAAGCGTCACCGGGGAGCCCATTCAGTTCCTGCCGATTTGAGGCTGTCGCACACCCTCCTTCTTTTCTGGGAGGATGCATCCGCCAAGCGGCGACGAATTGCTCATGGCTCTTTTCTGCATGTTCGGCGATCCTGGCTTCCTGGTGGCGCAGTTCCTTCACGTTGTAGGCGTAGCTCGGCCCACGCCGGTTGCCCTTCTTCTGCGGCAGCCCCGCCGCAAGTTCCATGGCGCGGCACTTTTGGGTAACCAGGCTGGGTCTGGCCCAGCGATAGTCCTCGCTCTCGTCAGCATGTGCCAGCACAGGGTGGCGATTTTGCGGGCCACTGCAACCGCGGCAATCTGATGGCCGCGACGCGCCCTGATACGGATGAAGAATGCACGCAACGGACCGGGTGCTTTCGCAGCGGCCCAGGCAGCCTCGGCCAGCATGGCGCGCATGGCTGCGCCCGCCCTTGCTGATGGGGCCGTGGTGGGCAGCACCCAAGCCCGACTAGCGCACGCGCGGGTTCAGGCCGAAGTAGCTCACCAGCTTCTGGGCCGAGCTGAACCGCTCGATGCTGCCGATCGCAGCCATCAGTCCGGCGGCAACCGCCAGATTGACGCCAGTGATCGTCACCAGACGCTGGATTGCTTCGTTCTCCAAGGCGTCTTGGACAATGTCTCGGTCGAGTTGAGCGAGGTCTTCTCCGAGCCGTTCCAGTTCCTGGACATGACGGACAATCGCAGCCCGTTCATCTTCAGGAATGGTCTGGCGTGCCAGCCAGTCCCGACCGCGCAGGTTGAACAAATCCGCGTGCGGACACTTCGGGATCAGGTGTGTATGAAAGATGGCATGCACCTCGTTTTTGATCCGGGTCCGGTGTCGGACAATTTGATGGCGGCGCGCGACAAGCCGGCGCAGCCGCTCCGTGGCCGCATCCGGGGTCCAGGTCTCCGGCAGATACCCGGCAGCGTGCAGGCTTGCCAGCGTCGCTGCGTCAACCTTGTCAGTCTTCACATGGGCATGGGCGATAGCCTTGACCTGAAGCGGATTGGCGATCACCACCCGCTTTACATGCGGCGACAAAACCCGGGATACCGCCATGGGTCGAACTCGTCGGCGATCATCATCTTCATCTCGAGGTCAAGGCCGCAGGTCGGATCGCCAAGGCAGTGCTGGAGTTCCTGGAACGGCATGGCTTTAGGTGACGCAGAGGAGGCCTCGTGGGAGCAGTCGGCGTTTCACGGAGACTTCTTGCGCTGAAGCATGTGTTCTCTCACGTTCTGAGCGCCTTGAACGGAATCCCCGTCCGAGAAAACTTCTCCGGGCATTTGTCTGATTGCATTGAGTAGTCGCGCTTGGCGGGAAACTTATTAACCAGTTTCACCGCGACACGGGATCAGATGGCAGCCTAGCTTTAGTAGCCACCATCGTTCGAATCATCGCGACAGGGCGAAATGCTTTGTCAGTATCGGTTTCCTGTGCCGCCCTGTCGCGATGAAGACCAAATCTGTCCGTTCCCGTCGTTGGCGGGCAGCCCGTCCCCCAAGAAGATCAGCACCAAGGTCTGCGCCTTGCTGACCGGCATGCCGGCGGAAAGACCCAAGTCTCGCGCCATCCCGCAAGCGGCGGTCATCAGCCGGCGGTTGCTGACCCTCCCGGCCCGGACCAGCGGCAACTCACCCGACACAGGTGCTCCCTCAGACGCCGACCGTGTGAGCCGGTCGATCTGCCAAAGCGGCAGGGTGACCGAGATGACCCGTGCCGTCACATGCCTCCAGTTCGATATCGAGACTTTCCCCCGCCCGCGCCCGGATCAGCTCGATGAGCCAGCGGGCCCGGCCGACGCCCGGGACCGGCAGGGGCGTCGAGGGCAGGACCGACACCCGCCAGCGGGACATGGCCGCCGTGGGTTGGCCAAAGTCATAAGCATCCTGCTGACGCCGCCAACGGCGCAGCGCGATGCCGGTGGTGCCTGATCCCTTGGCCGCCAGGTGCAGCCGGCGCGAGGCGGTCATCGAGAGCCGCCCGACGTCAGCGATTACGGCCCCCAGTCCGCCATGGCGCAGGCCTTCCTCCATGCAGGCTAGCACCGAGACATCGTCACCCGCCTCCACATAGATCACCCGGTCCGGCCCAAGGCCTGCCTGTTCGAGACCGGGGGCGAAGAGGTCCGCCTGCGTCACGCACCAGAGCACCTGTCCTGGCAGGCGGGCCGCGATCCCAGCCACAAAGCAGGAAGCCGCCGCCCCGTCCACCGCACCGTTGCCGCCGCCCGCCACCTCATGGAGGCAGCCGAGCGCCAGGCCGCCCCCGGGCAGGCGACAGTCCAACTCGGGCAGGCCGAAGGGCAGCACACCGCGCTCCGGCCCGCCCTCTCCCTCCATGGCTGCGATCTGCTGACGCAGGGCGGCGATGGCAGGGTTGAAGGGCCGGGCAGGCATGGCGGGAATAGCTCCAGGTGGTTGCAGACGAACAATATTGTTTCTGTTTTGTTCCTTTCAAATCCGCAGTGTCAACACGATCAGCAGAATGATCTGGGGATATCTTGTTCGTCTTGCCGCGTTATGCTGCCGGCTGAGCTCCCAGCCAAGGCACGGAGGATCGTCCCATCTGCAATCTCTACAACCTGACCACCAACCAGCAGGCGATCCGCGATCTGGCGCAAGTGATGACAGACAACCTCGGCAATCTGGGGCCGAGCCTTGATGTTTATCCTGTTCGGCTTGCGCCCGTGGTGCGCAACACCGCCAACGGGCGCGAACTGGCCCGGCTCACCTGGGGCATGCCCACGCCGCCGCAGCATGGACATCCCGGTGATCCTCGCCGGTGATTACAACATCATTCCTATCACGCGTGACGTCCATAATCCGGACCGCTAGCGCGATGATGCCTTGTTTTTGCCGCAGGTCCGAAAGGCCTATGCGGCTCTTCTGAAGCAAGGATGGCATGATGCCATTGGGACGATCCATTCAGACAAGGCGCTTTATACCTTCTGGGATTATCTGCGTCATACCTGGGAGCGGAATGCCGGCCTGAGGCTGGATCATCTGCTGCTGTCTCCGGAGTCGGCGCCGAGGCTCAAGAATGCGGGTGTAGATCGGGACATCCCCGGTCGGCCAAAAGCCAGCGATCATGTCCCGGCCTGGATCGTTCTTGACACCGCATGAGCCGATTTCCGGCTGGTAAATCAACTCTGTCACGCGGTTCAGGCTTTCCTCGGTGGAACGCTCTTTGTAGGGAGAGCATCATTTCACGAGCACAACATGGACATCAATTACAGGCTCTAGCCTGGTGAAACAGAGCACCTTTTCCGGTTCATAGTGCCACGCAGTCTGCGTAGTGGCTCACCACACCGTCCGAATGAGTTTCGATGACCAAGCCGTGGATATCGGTTTCAAAGCCGGGGCATTCGCGCGCGAATTCACGATTGAAGCGAAGGTAGTCGACGATCTTGGCGTTGAACGTTTCGCCGGGGATCAAAAGCGGGATCCCTGGCGGATACGGTGTCACGAGGCTTGTGGTGATCCGCCCTTGCAGGTCGTCGACCGCTACCCGCTGGGTTTTGCGTCGTGCGATGTGCGAGAAGGCCTCGGAGGGCGTCATCGCCGGATGGTGATCTGACAGGTAGATTTCGGTCGACAAGCGCGCGACGTCATATTTCGCGTACAGTGAGTGAACATGCTGGCTGAGGTCGCGCAGGCCCATGCGTTCATAGCGCGGATGTTTGGCAGAGAATTCCGGCATCACGCGCCACAAGGGCTGGTTGCGGTCATAGTCATCCTTGAACTGCTGAAGGGCCGCGACCAGCGTGTTCCAACGGCCCTTCGTGATGCCGATGGTGAACAGGATAAAGAAGCTGTAGAGACCTGTCTTCTCGACCACGACGCCATGCTCGGCTAGGTATTTCGACACGATCGAGGCCGGAATGCCGGTGGTGTCGAAGCGGCCGTCGATGTCCAGGCCGGGGGTGATGATGGTTGCCTTGATCGGGTCCAGCATGTTGAAGCCTGGAGCCATGTCCCCAAAGCCGTGCCAGCTTTCTTCGCCGTCGCGCTGCACGCCTTCGCTGTCGGTACGGCGTAGCACCCAATCCTTGGTGCGACCGATGCCTTCCTCCTCGAGCGCGTCCGGGCCCCAGACCTGGAACCACCAGTCATTTTCGCCGAATTCCTCATCGACCTTCCGCATGGCCCTGCGAAAGTCCAAAGCCTCGAGGATCGACTCCTCGACCAGAGCGGTGCCGCCAGGTGGCTCCATCATCGCGGCGGCCACGTCGCAACTGGCAATGATCGAATATTGCGGACTGGTCGAGGTGTGCATCAAGTAGGATTCATTGAACAGGTGACGGTCCAGCTTCACCTTGTTTGAGTCTTGGACCAGGACATGGCTTGCCTGAGAGATCCCTGCCAGCAGCTTGTGGATCGACTGGGTCGCATAGGTGACCGAATGCTCGGTACGCCCGCGCTTGCGGCCCATGGCGTGATAGGTGCCATAGAAGGGATGGAACGCCGCGTGCGGGATCCAGGCCTCGTCAAAATGCAGGTTATCAACGTAGCCATCAAGCATCAGCTTGATCTCCTCGGTATTGTAGAGGACGCCGTCATAGGTCGATTGCGTCAGCGTCATGATCCGTGGCTTGACCGCCTCGGCATCGACGCCCTGCAGCAGCGGGTTCGACCTTATCTTGGCGCGAATGGATTCCGGCTCGAACTCGGCATGGGCGATGGGGCCAATAATGCCCCAATGGTTCCGGGTTGGCCGCAGAAAGACCGGAATGGCGCCAGTCATGATGATCGCATGCAGGATCGACTTATGGCAGTTGCGGTCCACGACCACCACATCGCCGGGTGCAACGGTATGGTGCCAGACCATCTTGTTCGAGGTCGAGGTGCCGTTGGTCACAAAGAAGCAGTGGTCGGCATTGAAGATGCGCGCGGCGTTGCGTTCAGATGCGCCAATGGCACCATTGTGATCCAGAAGCTGTCCCAGTTCCTCGACCGCATTGCAGACATCGGCCCGCAGCATGTTCTCGCCGTAGAACTGATGATACATCTGCCCGATCGGCGATTTCAGAAAGGCCACGCCGCCTGAATGGCCGGGGCAGTGCCACGAATAGGAACCGTCTTCGGCATAATCCAGAAGCGCCTTGAAGAACGGTGGCTGGATGCCTTCCAAGTAGCTCTTCGCCTCGCGGATGATGTGCTTGGCCACAAATTCCGGCGTATCTTCGAACATGTGGATGAAGCCGTGCAACTCGCGCAGGATGTCGTTGGGCAGGTGCCGGCTTGTTTTTGTTTCGCCGTGCAGGAAGATCGGCACGTCGGCGTTCTTCCATCGGACTTCCTCGATGAACGACCGCAGGTTCACCACAGCCGGGTCAAGGTCGGGACCGGGGCTGAATTCTTCGTCGTCGATCGACAGAACGAAAGCGCTTGCCCGACTTTGCTGTTGGGCAAATTTTGACAAGTCGCCATAGCTGGTCGCACCCAACACCTCAAAACCCTCGGCCTCTATGGCCTCGGCCAGGCCGCGGATGCCCAGCCCCGAGGTGTTCTCGGAACGGAAGTCTTCATCGATGATGACAATGGGGAAACGGAATTTCATGGGTTTTCCTTTTGAATCGCCATCTTGGTTGCCCGTTCTTTCCAGCGCCGACCTGGCCGTCAAGGCCATGCCGGTATCTAAACACGTCCCTGATGATTGTCATCGACAAGAGCGCTACCCATACCGGACGCATCGAAAGCGCATCTGCCTGCGTCGTCTGCTCTGCGACTTTGATAAACATTCTGCGGCAGCAAATGTCGGTGCTTCGGCGCTACTCGGTCGGGTCGTCGCTGGCAGGGCCGGGGCCGGGCTTGCGGTCGAACCTGGGCTGCCGTGCGCTGCCAGATGGTTTGATAGGTTGGTTCCCCTTTCGCAGCGAGGGGCGCGTGGTCTGATCCTTCTCCAGATCCTCTTCCATGCTCCGTTCTTTATCGGACATCTTCACCTCCTGCGCCAAAGTTCATGATCAACCGCCGCAGCAAGGTATCGTT
Organism: Paracoccus actinidiae; assembly: GCF_030863885.1. Lineage (NCBI taxonomy): Bacteria > Pseudomonadati > Pseudomonadota > Alphaproteobacteria > Rhodobacterales > Paracoccaceae > Paracoccus > Paracoccus actinidiae. Next base: position 4,403,353 of record NZ_CP132956.1, on the reverse strand, counting down.
CCTATTCGCACGCAGCGGCCTTGAAACTGGGAAGATAGCCTGAACATTGCCTTATGGCAGAAATACTGGGGGAGGCCTGGGATCTCGACGTGCTCCTGAGGCGCATTGCGAATGAATCGTTGGCTAGACATGGATAAGAATGGTGATGCTTGAAAAACCGGCGTCACCTATTCGTACCCGCATTTTCAAGGGTCTTCAGGACCTCTAGGGCTTTCGCAAGGCCCGCGGCAGTGCTGCGGCTGGACTTTTCGTAAGCGTCCGCAATGTAGGGAACAATGATCCGCGCCGCCTCGGCAACTGTGTCTGAGTCGGCGCTGATCGTTGAAGGGGCGTGAAATGTCGTGCGGTCAGCTTCCCGCGTGCCGCGCAGCAGAAGTCGATGAAGTCTGTACCGCAGATGTCGGAGGGGAATAGCCATGCATGACAACCTTCCTGAATGCTGCTGGTTTCAACTATTGGCGAATTCCTTTCGTTCAACGTCATCCCAGCGAAGGGATCCTATCAACCCAGGGCATTGAGGCTTGAAGAAACCAAGATACGGGGTCGCCATCACAAGTCCTTCGAACCCTGAGTGCCGCAAGCCCACCTTGGCTGCCAACCAATGCTTCCTCCTTAGCAAGGTCCTGTCACTTTGCTGCCATTGGCAAACGACTGCCAAGCCAGTGGATTTAGGTTCCCGCATAGCGGCATTGCGGCGGCAGGTCTGTTTTGCGGCTTGCGGGGTGGTTTTGCCCTCGTCCGCAGAGCTCTGCTTGCACGGGGGCCTTCGGCAAGCCTTGCCCCCCTGTGTCAGCGTAGTTGTCCGCCCGTCGTCTTTTCCTCTATTTTTCAGGTGGGCGCTCACATCAGCGCCAGGGACAAAAAACCGGGCGTCAAAGTCCGTTGTGCGATTCAAACCAGAATGGACGAAGCCGTGCCTACCCGCTGTGAAACGACGGCTTCATGAATTGTTCCGGCTAGGTGTTCAGTCCCGGCATCTGGTGGATCGGATTGACGATGAATCTGTCTGGCTCTGAAGTCCAGATTTTGCAGATGTATTCGTAGGGCGTGAGGCCATTGAGCGTCTTCAGCCGACGGGCGAAGTTATAGGCTGCGATGAAGTCGTCGAGGTGCGTTCGCAGCTGATCGTGATTGTCGTAATGGAAGCGCTTAACGGTTGCCTCCTTGATCGTGCGGTTCATCCGCTCGACTTGGCCGTTCGTCCAAGGATGCCTTACCTTTGTGAGCCTGTGCTCGATCCCGTGTTCACGGCACACGCGGCCAAAGATGTGCTCGAAGGCGGTCGTGTCGCAGATCCGGTTTGCGAACTGTATGCCATTGTCGGTCAGCACCTTATGGAGCCGGTAGGGAACTGCGGCAATCAGGTCGCGCAGGAACTGGGCTGCAGCCATCTTGCCGGCCTTCTGGACAAGGCGGACAAAGGCGAACTTGCTGGTTCTGTCAATCGCCACAAAGAGATACAGCTTGCCTTCGGCGGTCTGCACTTCGGCGATGTCGATATGAAAAAAGCCGATCGGATAGCGTTTGAAGCGCTGCCGTTTCGGCTTGTCGCCATCCACGTCAGGCAGGCGCGATATTCCATGCCGCTGCAGGCAGCGATGCAAGGCCGAGCGCGTCAGGTGTGGTATCGAGGGTTGCAGGGCATAGAGGCAGTCATCCAGCGGCAGCAGCGTGTGGCGCCTGAACGCCACAATCATCGCTTCTTCCTCCGCGCTCATTGTTGTGGAGCACGGCTCCTTTGGCCCGGTCTTCAGGTCTTCGACCGTGGCCCGCTTGCGCCACTTCGCCACCGTCTTCGGATTGATGCCCAGCTCCCGGCTCAGCGTCGCGAGCGAAGCGTGCGATCGTTGTATTGCAGCTCGGATGGCGTGCGTGGTCGTGGCGCTTCCGTGACGAACTTGTCCCATAAGGCATCCTTCCATTCCCAAGAAAGGATCGCACCATCAAACCATGGGATCAAACACCTAGGGTAGCCAAGGGAAGAAACATCCAGTCTGCAGCCGGCAGCGTATCGGTATCCCGCCCGGCCGGCTGGTTCTTCTGATACGCCCACAGCGCTGCGGTTCGAGAACGGGGTTCAAGGCTTTCCTCAATCGCGGGAAAACCCTGCACCTGCTCGAGCACACCGTTGTCCCCAGGCATTAGGATTAGCGAATGGCACTCAAGCGTGTGGGCGATATGGGCGGCTGCGGCCCAAAGAACGTCATCGGTCGTCGTGGCCGAGGCGATCTTGCGGGCGAAGTCATAAGGCGTTTCTGTCCGAGCCTGAGTGGCGCGCATGACCTCCACCTGCCGCTTGAGCCGGCCGGCGAGGCTGCCTGTGAACAGCGCCGAGACTGTGAAGACCATCAGCGCGGCCAATGAGGCCTCGTCTTACACCTTCAACGAGAAAAAAGACTCGGTGAAGAAGTAGTTGTATGCAAAGAAGCTGAGGAGACTCACCGCAATAGCTCCGGCAGTTCCCTGCCGCACTGCTATGGCCAGCACCGCAACCAGATAGATCACAGCCAGTGAAGCGACTGGCAGCATGTGCGACAAGAGCCAGCCCGTCAGCGTGGCCCCAAGGGTAGCCAAGGCTGAATGAGCAAGAAGGCGGAGCCAGGCGCCCCCCGTTGCTTGGCGCCACCACGACCTGTCGCGCGGGACACCGGTGACGCCGGAGCGGTCAGCTGCAAAGAGTTTCACCCGTCCGCGTCTCGCCGCGGCGGCACCGGCTTCGGCAGGGACCCCGGCCGGGAAGTCATCGGGATCAGGGCGGACGTTATCAATCATGGGCGCTGTTGTAGTCCTCTTGGGCGACAAGCGCGATGTTCGCCCCAAGGACCTTACAAGCAACTCGCCTGCAACGCTGCGGGCAAAGACATTGTCAACAATCATCCTTTCCCTCAGATCTGATCGGCGCCATGCAGGCCAAGCCCGACCAGTAGGAAATCCGCCAATCCGTTCCAAATAATGGTGATGTCGGACAGCACTGCATGCTCCTTTGCCTGAGATGACCCGAACATGGAGGCGTCAGGCGTAAAGCGTCGATATAAAATCCGGCGTGCGGCGTAACGCGGGTAAAAATTCACCCTGTAGCGCATTGACGTTTGAAGATTTCCAAGGGGCCTGCTGGGCGTTTCAAGGTTGCCGAAAATAGTCGAAAATTCCAGACCACCTCTCATTTCACCGCTTCAAGTCCTTTCCGGCAGCGTCCGGTGGGGGATTCAGACCGTGTGAAAACACCTGTGGGATCCCCTGACATCCATGCGGGTGATATGCTCAGTTATGGCACATATCTTAGGTAATGACCGATCCCAGCTTCTGCTTTTGCCCTAGTCGGTGGACGACTATGTAGGGCCGGACAATCCTGTCCGGTTCATCAAAGCATTTGTCGATAGTCTGGACCTGGAGGCGTGCGGCTTTGCACGGGTCCGCGGCAAGGTCACTGGTAGGCCAGGCTATCATCCCGCTGACCTGCTTAAGCTCTACATCTACGGGTATCTCAACAGGGTGAGGTCCAGCCGGCGCCTGGAAGCTGAAACCCGGCGCAACATTGAGGTTATCTGGCTGATGCACCGTCTTTCTCCCGATTTCAAAACGATCGCTGACTTCCGGCGTGACAACCGGGCCGCATTCCGACAGGTCTTCAGGGCGTTCGTTGTTCTCTGCCGGGAGCTCGATCTGTACGGCCGCGAGATGGTTGCTGTCGATGGCACCCGCCTGAAGGCCGTAAATAGCCGGGATCGTAATTTCACAAAAGCAAAGCTGGAGAGACGCCTCCGCGAAAGCGAAGAAAAGCTGGACCGCTATCTGAAGCAACTGGATATCGCGGACAAGGACGACGTAGACGGAGCTGATCCATCCAAAGCCAAAGATTTGCAGGCAAAGATCGCAAAGGTACAGGAACGGCGTGTTCATCTTGAAGCCTGCCAGTCCGACCTCGCAAAGAGTGCGGAGGATCAGATATCGCTGACGGATCCAGACAGCCGTGCGATGCATCCGTCGAGCCGTGTGAGCGTCGGCTACAATGTTCAGATCGCCATTGACACCAAGCATAAGCTCATCGCCGAACAGCAAGTCCACAGCCGTGTCGCCGACCAGGGTCTGTTAGCTGAAACGGCGAACGCCGCACGCGAGAACTTGGCCGTTGACGAGATAAAGGCTGTCGCGGACCGAGGCTACTACAGCATGGAGGATATTGCTGCTTGTAATGCTGCCGCTGTCATTCCGCATGTTTGCAAGCCGAACAACAGCATTGCGGCACGCAGCGGTCATTTCACAAAAGAGATGTTCCGCTACGACGCGGTGGCCGATGTCTATATTTGCCCTGGAAGCCAAACTCTTGAACCGAGATATGTCGACAAGACACGGGGCCCGACGAAGATCGAATATTGCAATCGTGCCGCCTGTCGGACCTGCGATCTTCGTTCCCTCTGCACCAACGGCTCGTATCGCAAGATCACCCGGGCCAAGGACGAAGCCTTGCTGGAGCAAATGGCGGAGCGCTTGCGCGCAAGGCCAGAACTTCTGGATATACGTCGTGAGACCGTTGAACATCCATTCGGCACAATCAAGCAATGGATGGGACAAGGTGCATTCCTGATGAGGCGTCTCGAAAACGTGCGGGGCGAGTTCAGTCTGACAGCGTTGGCGTACAACATCCGTCGGGCAATCACCTTGGTTGGCGTTTTCGGTCTGATTGCAGCAGCTGCCAACTGAAATCTGGTGCAGTTATGTCCGCAGCAGCAAGACGCGGCTACAATTCTCAAGGATTACAAAGTTTTTGCATAACTGAGCACGAATTGCCGGGCAAAAGCGCACAAGATGACGAGCAGAACAAACGGACCGAGTTCCCTGCAATCTTTCCGGGTTTTCACACGGTCTGGATGGTCAAACGGACACTCCATCGGATCTCCCAGTGTAACCGCCACGGCACCACCAAGCGGCCGCAATGCGGGCCCTAGCTGCCGTTCGCTAGTTCAACCTCACCCTGGTCAGCTTTTCAGGATTTCGGGTAACGTAGATACTGGTAATCTGCCCGGCGGCCACGTCCAGAGCAGTAGTTTGAAGTTCGCCTCCGATGCGCCAGACGTATCCCGGCAGGCCATCGATCATGGCGAAGTGCAGATATTCCATTTCATCTCCTCTCTTGCGCGACAGGCTTTGAAACATCCGCATCAGCTTTGCAGCCCCCTCTATGATGTTCAGCACATTGTAGACGTTGCCCCCGCCATCGGAGTGCAGCGTCGCGCCTTCCGCCAGTAGGCTGGAGAGAGCAGTGGCATCTCCGGTCTTGCAGGCGTCGAAGAAAGCCCGGGCCAACTTTTCGCCGGCCTCGCGCGGCACCGCGTAGCGCGGGCGATCGACATGAACATGCGCCCTTGCCCGGACCGCCAGTTGCCGTGCTGCTGCGGGAGAGCGGTCGATCGCCTCGGCGACTTCATCAAGTGACTGGCCAAAGACGTCATGCAAGAGGAAGGCTGCCCGTTCCAGCGGTGACAGACGCTCGAGGGCCATCATCAACGTGAGTGTGAGATTGTCCGGGCGCAGGTCATCGCTCTCTTCCTCAATGAGAGGTTCGGGCAACCAGGGACCAGGATATATCTCGCGACGGCTGCGCGCTGATTTCATATGGTCGAGGCAAAGACGTGTGACGACCCGCCTCAGCCATGCGGCAGGCTCCCTGATGGATGAGTGCTCGATGCCCTGCCAGCGCACCCAAGCCTCTTGCACCGCGTCCTCAGCTTCTGCGTGAGAGCCAAGCATCCGATAGGCAAGACGCAGCAACAGGCGCCGCTGCATCTCGAAGATATCCGTCGCATCATCAGGCAGCATGGGCCCGCTCGACAGGTAGCTCAAGGCTGTGCATCGCCCGAAAAGCAATCTGGGTCCGGTTCCACAAATTGATCGCACCGATGGCGAAGGTCAGGAAAGCTACCTCATCCTTATCGAAGACGGTAGAGACTTCCTCCCAGACATCATCCGGGGCATGGGTCTCGGCCACAAGCGTCAGCGCCTCGGTCCAGGCCAGTGCGGCGCGCTCGCGCGGCGTGAAGAGCGTGCTGTCATGCCAGCCCGCAACCATGTGAAGACGGAGATGGGTTTCGCCATTCTTCAGGGCATCTGCGGCATGGATCTGGATGCAGAAGGCACAACCATTGATCTGGCTGGCCCGCAACTTAACCAAGTGGAGCAAGGAATGCTCCAGCGGCCCCTTCAGCAACTCGGTCTCGAAGGTCACCAGCCCCTGAAAGGCACCGCCAATGCGTTTGAAGTGATCAGTCATGCGGGGTGTCATCGCTATCTCCTTTTGAAGCTGACACCCATATGACGAAGTGGGAAAGGCCAGTGTGACATGCACCGGAAAAAATTCCAGCGTCCGCATTGAGCTCCTCGCGCCCATGCTGTGCTAACGGCTGACCGTCCGCCTCCACCAACGACCTGTGCCTGACCGCTGGCGGAAAAGCTCTGCTGCAGGGTAGTTGTGTCAGCGCGTCGTGAACTTTATGCTCGCGTGGAGATCCTAGTGGCTATTCACAAGGGTACCCCCATGCAACTGACCAGGCTCGTCTATGCCTCGTACCATGGCGGCACGACCGTCAAAGCTCTTGGCGACATCCTGGATCAGTCTCAAGCGAACAACGAGGTTGACGGCATCACCGGCATCCTTGTTGCCAGTGATGAAGACTTCATGCAGTTTCTGGAGGGAGGCCGAACCGTTGTCGCCGAATGCATGATGCGGATCATGAAAGACGAGCGGCACCAGAACATTCGGATCCTGCTCGCCGGCGAAGCTGAAACTCGTCTGTTTTCCGGATGGAGTATGCGGGGAATTGATGCCTCACAACTTAATCAACGGGTCAGAGACCGCTACTGGACCTGTGGCGCGTTTGGTCCCGGATATCTGTCCCACGCTGAGATCGAAGAGTTGTGCATAGCTTTGTCGAAGACACCCTGAGCTTTTTCAGGACAAGGATCACCCTTATAGGCCGATATGGCACGACTGCCCGGCCTCAAAGAGCATTTATGACCCGGCTAAGAACACCTAACAAAACCTTCTGATCTGGTTGAGGCAGATGAGAGCGCAGCCGAGGATCACGAAGGCCTCATGGATGTCGGCGCGCCGCTCATACCGGATGGCGAGGCGGCGAAAGCGGACAGCATAAAGGCAAAGCAGGTCAGCGAATACCACTTGCCGACCTCGGAATTGTTGACCGTCATCAGGTAACGGATGCCGGTCTTGGTCTTCCACACCCGCCGCAACCGGTCCTCCTGGGCGTCCCGGACATCCTGCGGCACCGGCTCGGCCAGCATTGCCTCGGTGGGGGGATAGACGCCTTGGGGAGTGCGGTCGATCATTCGAGGCTCTCCAGATACGAAGCCAAGGCGGCAAGATCATCGGTTTCCAGCCAGTCATAGGCCGGCATGGCGACCTCTGGCTTGATGTCGCGGGTATGGGCGATCCAATGCATCAGGTCGTCGCGCTCGACTTCCATGGTCCCCGCGGCCAGCGAGGCGCGCGATCCCAGATGGGTCAGGTCGGGACCGACGCGGCCCGTGAATTCGGTGCCCCGGATGGTATGGCAGGCGCCGCAGCCCTCGTCGCGGAAGATCGCCTGCCCGCGCGCCTGGATCTCTGTCGCGGGTGCTGTGGCGGGCGCGGCTTGGTGCGTCAGCCAGGCGTCGAAGTCATCCGGCGCCATCACGACCGCCTCGAAAGCCATCAGGGCGTGGGACGCCCCGCAAAACTCTGCGCACTGGCCACGATAGAAACCTTCCAGATCAGGATGCAGCGTAAGGACATTTTCGCGGCCCGGGATCATGTCCATCTTGCCCCCAAGCGAGGGGATCCAGAGCGAGTGAATATAGGTCCGCGCTGTCAGGCGGAGTTCAGTACGGCTGCCGGCGGGGAACCGGATTTCGTTGGCCGACGTGACAGGAGTTTCCGCACCGGGCGGCCAGTATTCGACCCGCCACCACCATTCCTCGCCCGTCACGCGGATGACGAGCCCGTCACCCGGCGCACGCTGCGACGGCATGATCGACAGCCCCCAGGCCAGTAAGCCGCCCACCACCACGGTGGGTAAGATGACCCCCGCTCCAATGATAATCCGGTTGCCATGCCGGAATGCAAACTGCTGACGGTTGATGCGCGTGAAGTAGAAAAACAGGCCGTTGAGGGCAAACCAAAGCAGGACGGCTCCTGCCAGCATCACGATAAAAACCAGATAGATCTGTCTCGCATCCTGGCCACCGGGCTGAAGCGCGGACTGCCGCCCCTCGCATCCGCCCAGAAGCAAAGCCAGGGCGACAAGGTGCAACATCCTGACGTTGCGATAGTTGCTCATGCAGCAGTGGTCCTCGGAGATTCAGTCCGTGCGAACTAAAGCACTCGCAAAGTTGTGAGGTTCCGTGAATGGTTTTCCGCTCTGCCGCATGGACCTGCCACCACAGCATTAGAGAAATACGGCATCTAGGGGCCAATTTGGTGCTCTTTGCCTTTGCCAGCCTGCTTCAGTCCGTGCGAACTAAAGCACTCGCAAAGTTGTGAGGTTCCGTGAATGGTTTTCCGCTCTGCCGCATGGACCTGCCACCACAGCATTAGAGAAATACGGCATCTAGGGGCCAATTTGGTGCTCTTTGCCTTTGCCAGCCTGCGAAGAAGCCGCTGTAACCACTCCCGGCGTCTGTTCCAGCATGAGGGCATACCGACCGTAAAACCCGGGACAAGGATACGGGTTGCCGGTTCACAAGGGGATCGAGGCTGTCGAGCAAAACCGCGCCGGCAGCAGCGGCTCCGGCTTATGATGGAACGGCGGCCTATCCGGGCCGCCATTCTCGTTCACTTCAGCTTGGCCGAAAGCCGATCTCGGTATTCGCTCACTCGGGCAGTGCAAAAGCGACCAGTTGATCGGCCACCTGTGGTTTGATAATGGAATTGCCCCCGACTGCGAAGACCACATACTGGCGGCCCTTGTAGTCATAGACAGCCGGGTTCGACACGGCAGGGGCATCGACCTGGGCCTTCCAAAGAACCTCCCCGGAAGAGGCATCCAGCGCCCTGACACGTGCGTCCATGGACGCGCCAACAAAGATCAGCCCCGACGCGGTCACGACAGGCCCCCCGATGGTGGGCGAACCCCAGCTTTCAGGCATGTAGAAGCCCCACTTCTGGACCTGCCCGAACGGCACTTCCCACAGCGTCTCGCCCGTCTTCAGGTCGATGGCGGTCATCAGGCCGTAAGGAGGCTTCCAGCAGGGCATGCCGAAGGGGTTCACGAAGTTTTCCAGACGGAAGCCAAAGGGCGTGCCAAACATCGGGAACAGGCCGCCTTCAGCCTCGCTGCCGCCCGAGGTCATGGTCTCATATTCCTCGCGTTGGATCAGCTGGTAGATCTGGGCCACGCGGGAACTGTTGATGTAGAAGATGCCCGTTTCGGGATCAACGGCGCCACCGCCCCATTGCATGCCGCCTGCGGTGGCGGGAAAGGCCAGCGAACCTTGAAGGCTGGGCGGGGTATAGCGGCCTTCGTAGCGCAACTCCTCGAAGCGGCGCGAGCAATAGCCGAGGGACGCAATGTCGGCCAGGCCGAAGACCCCGCCCCAGTCATCACCCGTCGTCGAAGCGGGACGCGTGGGAACGGGCTGGGTTGGGGCGGCCACCTCGCCTTCGACGTCGGACGTCGGGACCGGTCGTTCCTCGATCGGGAAGACCGGCTCGCCCGTCAGTCGGTTCAGGACAAAGGCAAAACCCATTTTGGTTGGCTGAACCAACGCGGGGGTCGCTCCACCGTCACGGGGAATATCGACCAGCGTGGGTGCCGAAACGGTGTCATAGTCCCAGATATCGTGATGGACCAGCTGCCGCGACCAGACCGTTTCACCCGTCTCGCCATTCAAGGCAGTGACCGAAGTCGCAAGCGGGATTGGGTCAAGGCGCGTGCCACCGTAGTAGTCGGCACTGGGGCTAGACACGGGCAGGTAGACCATGCCGTTTTCCTCGTCTACCGACATAGCGGTCCAGACATTGGCGGTTCCTGTAACGCCGCTGTAATCTTGTGGAATGGAGTAGAAGCTCCATTGCAGTTCGCCCGTGCGCGCATCCACGGCAAAAACGGACCCCAGCGGATTCTCGGCGTCGTACCAGTCCTTGCCGGCCCAACCCAGCAGCAGCTTGTCACGAAAGACCGTCGGCGGCTGCAACTGCGACAACGGGAAGTTGGCATCGGGCTTGTTCCACTGGTTCACGTTCAGGATGCCGCCATTGCCGAAGTCGGTGCAAAGCTTTCCCGTGTCGGCATCAACCGCATGAAGATGGGCGTCCATTGTGCCGATATAGACCCGCTTGGCGCAGGGGCCGGATGCACCTGCATCTTCCCAATAGGTCACGCCGCGGTTCTTCAGTTCAGGCTGGGTCAAGGGCTCCAGCACGGTGTCGTCCGGCGCATAGGTCCAGACGACCTCGCCCGTGTCGGGCCTGACCGCGATGATGCGATAAAAGGGCGTGCCGACATACAGCAGGTCGTTCGCCAGGATCGGCGTCGCCGACCACACGGTGCCCACCAGTTCCCCCGAGCCGTCGGAAACGTCGCCGGTATGGATTTCCCATGCCTTCTCGAGGTCGCCGACATTCTCGGGTGTGATTTGCGTCGAGGCAGAATATTTCTGCGCCATCGCGTTGCCATGGAAGTTCTTCCATTCGGTTTGCTGGGCAAAAGCGCACGGCGTGGCGAGCGTCAGCAGCGCAGGAAGGACGAGGTTCAGTTTCATGGATGTCACCTCGCCACCATAATGAAGATCAGCCACAGCAGAAGAGTCAGAATGACCGACAGCATGATCCAGCCCTGCATCAAGAACCAGGCGCAGACCAGCGTTAGAAGTCCGCCGATCAGGATCATGACGGTTGTGAAGGTCCGCAAGCGACCCGGCGCCATGCGTCCCACCAGCAATGATGCAAGAACCAATGCGGACATGCTAAAGATTGCCAGAGCCGCGCCCGGAGTGCCCTCGATGCCCGAACCGCGCCGGTAGTACGCCACAACGGCAAGAACAAGACCGATGGCTGCCGGAAGGGCCATCAAGTTCGAGACAAGCTCTTCCCGGATGCTGTCGGCGGACTGGGGAGCGGACATGGGTACCTCATGAACTGCAGCCCGTTCTGCCGGCACAAGGACATCCCGGGTGACTAAGCCCAATCATGCGTCACGCCTCGGGGTTCCCAAGACCATGATCTTTCGGGTGAGAAATTTCAGCAGAGCATAAATCCACGTGGATGCGGTCAAGCCCTTATCAGTTCGACAGGACCAACGCCGATGGTCAGATGATGGCCTGAACCAGCCGAAATCAAACCAGCCGATCAGGGAGGAGGCGCATGAGAGCGAAAAGACTCTCGGCGGCGGTAACAGCACTCTTCGCGAGAGCCGCGACGGCATCTGCGTTGTCCGGGATCCCGGACGGCATATAGGCAGGGGGCGCATGGCCCGTCAGAGTTGATGAAAGCTTCGTGCTGAGGCGAGGGTCAGCTGAAACGCCACCGGCCGCGGATACCTTCGGTTACAATACTGGACCTAAAGCATCAGCAACAGTGCGGCGTAACCTGCGGCTCCGGCTGCGAAGGCCCAGAAGCGGCTTTGCCGCTCACTTGGCACCTCTTCCTTGAGCACGTTCAGCACGACTCCGCCGCCGAGAAAGGCGGTAAGCGTCGCTATGGCCGCCTCGTGCACCTCGGTGACAAGGCCAAGGAGCCAGCCCCCGATGACCGCTGCAGCAAGTATCCACCGCCCGATCTGGCGGAAGGGCGCCTTGTGGTCCTCGTGGAGCCCGTAATCGGTCACCACGAAGTGCAGCGCCATGGCGGCCGCAAAGAACGCCAGGCCGTCCAGCGTCATCTCCTCGCGGTGCAAGAGCAGGTAGCCCACCAAGAGGTTGTAGACCGCGAAGGAGGCCATGTGGATCCAGAACACCTGTGAACTGGTGGCCGCCCCGGTGTCTGACCCGCGCCCGCCGGTTACCTGTTCACCCCCACGCTTCGAGCGCGAAGTCTGGGCAAGGCGGTGAAGCCCGTAAAAGGTGAGAAGCCCTGCCAGTGCGATCAGAAAGACGTGCCGCTCGGCCGGGATTAGGGTGCCTTCCCCGCCAACCGCCTCGGCGACTTTCTCCTGGCTTGCTGCGAGTTCGGGCATGAAGTGGACAAAGACATAGGCCACCGACACGCCTCCTGCGAGCGATAGCCAGATGCTGCGCGGGGTGCCTTCCAGGAACCTGAGCCCTGGCGTGACAACGTGGACCAGAACCAACAGCGCCAGGCAGGCAAGGGAAGCAAGACCGAGCATTCCTTTTGCTCCCTTTGTTCAGATTGTAACGGTAGCGACCCGACGCCTTGGCTTTCAGGACGCCACGGCAATGGGCAGCCTATGGTTCATTGCCGCAGCCTGCGTTCCCTTGCTCCAGTTGGCCTACTCGTGCGCCGACTTTGGAACGGGCACCGGCGGCGTGCCGTACAGGCGCGGGTCCACCGGATCGAGGTGTCCCTGGTCGGTGCTCATGGGCTGGGGATCGGCCAGATACTCGAATTCGCCCTTGCCATCCGGCGTCGGTCCCTTGGCCCAGCGGCCCTCGGCACTCTCGGTACCCTCCGAGCAGTTCCAGAACTGATAGCTCACCCGCTGGTCCTCCAGCGACTGCGGGAAGTTCGAGGGGCACGGGGTTTCTTCCAATCCGTCTGCTTCCAGCTCCTCAATGGCGGCAAGCCACTGGTTCTGGTGCATCGTGTCCCGCGCGATCATATAGGCCAGCATCCGCTTCACGCCCTGGTCCTCGGTCAAGTTGTAAAGGCGGCTGACCTGGAGCCGGCCTTGGCTTTCGGCGGTCACGTTGAAGCGGAAGTCGGCAAGAAGGTTGCCAGAAGCGATCGTGTACTTGGCGTTCCAGGGATAGCCGACACTGTCCGCAGGCATGGCGCCTGAACCCGAGACGATGGCGTGCTGCGGGTTCATGCCGGCAATGATGGCGTCCTGAAGGTTCGCGCCGCCCAAGACGGCGCCCACCAGAGAGTTCTTGGCCGCGTCCTCCTGCGCCTCGACGGGCGAGTTTTCCAGAAGCCGTGCGATCATAGTGGCGAGCATCTCGACATGGGCGATCTCCTCGGTCCCGATGTCCATGATCATGTCCTTGTATTTCGCGGGACCCCGGCAGTTCCAGCCCTGGAACAGGTAGGTCATCATGACGCTGATCTCGCCCCACTGCCCGCCCAGAGGCTCCTGGAGCATCTTGGCAAAGACGGGGTCCGGCCTTTCGGGCTTGGCGTCGAACTGGAGATGATTGGTGCGAAAGAACATCGGAAAGCTCCTTGTTGCGTTCGCCACCCAACCGTGAACCGCCGGTTGAGTTCCAGCCCGCTCAGATGCCATAACGCATGTAGAAACCCATTGATTTGATCAACCAACACGCAAAGCCGGTACGCTAGAGGATGCAGACTGTGTAGAAACTCAGAGAGGTTTTAGGACAATCGGTCCGTTTGTTCTGCTAGTCGTCTCGTGCGCCTTTGCGCAGCAATTCATACTTAGAGAGATATTGGTCCCATTTTGGACACTTCGTCCGCTCCCCAAGGGTATCCGTTACAGAACCGCCAAGTGGAGCTATGCGGACGTTCCGAAGTTCACGTTGAAGGATGCCGATGTCTGCTGCTGCACCTCCTCGATGGCCTGCCTTGCGGCCTCCGGGGTCGAGGAACACAGGCCCAGGGCGCCCAAGGCGCCAGCATTCGAAACAGCCGCCGCCATCGCGGGCGTAGCCACCCCTGCCATCGGCGCCTGAAGGATCGGAAGCTGGACTTCAAGCAGGTCCACAAGCCGGGTCGTGGCGGTCATAAGAAGCTCCTCCTGCTCCAGATTGCGCCAACCTCCGCCAGCAGATCAAGGCCCGGCGAATCCGGGCCGTCATAAAGAGCTGTTCACATGTTTCGGTCCATTCCCACTCTTGCCGCAGGCATCCTGTTTGGTGCCCTGCCCTTCTCGGCCAGTGCCCAGGCGGTTTCCGGCACGGCTCCCCCCTATCGCGCCGTTCCAGAATGTCAGCGCGCTTGCAACCGTCAGGACTCCTGATGGGTGGAGGAACCATGTCGGCCGTGTCAGTTGAATGTTTCCGCCATCGCTTCGGATAGACATCTGATTTTTTATAATTATTTCAGAGCATTAAGGGACGTCTCGCATCGGCTTTGTGTGCGTCCATGTATGCAAGTTCGTGAAAGGAGGCAAAAAAGGATTGCCGGAATCGCGGTCGCGTGGCACTCACTGTATTAACGCTCTGTAGGGTGTAACTGAGACATTGACCGTTAATAGCCCTCAGAGACTGCAAGAGAGGCCACAGTGAATAAACAGGCACCTGTTAAGGCGAAACGCACCCCTGTCGGTATCGGCAGTATAAGCAGGTATGCGGACGCCCTCGCAAGGTCTCTCGACGAAGAGATGCGCAAGGCCTATCAGCCGACAGAGCGGAAGTCCCTGAGGCGCTTCAACGTGAGCGAGGTGGCCGAACTCACGGGCATCAGCCCGTCGAACTTCCGGGTTCGTCACAAGGATGGATCCTTTCCGGAAGTGGAACTCGACAAGCGAGGCCACCGTACCTACTCGGCGGAGGATATCGACCAGATCCGGGACATCATGTTCCGGACGGGAAAGAACCCGGACCTTTATCGCCCCGGCCGCAAGGAAGGGGACGAGATGCAGATCGTCAGCATCGTCAACTTTAAGGGCGGCAGTTCGAAGACCACGACGACGATCCATCTCGCCCAGCGATACGCCCTGCGCGGCTACCGGGTCCTGGCGCTCGACATGGATCCCCAGGGATCGCTTTCGACATTCTTCGGCTATCGTCCGGAACTGGACTTCGAGGACGAGGGCGCCCTCACGATCTACGACGCATTGCGTTACGAAGAGCCAGGGGGATTGCGGCGCGCGCCTTTGAAGGATGTCATCCGCAAGACCTACTTCAAGAACCTCGACATGTGCCCCGCCAGCCTCATGCTGTCGGAATACGAGACGGAAACGGCCAACGCCCTGAGCCGTGCTGCCAGCGGTAAGGGCAGTGACTCAATCTTCGCCGTTCGGCTCGCGGAAGCGCTCCAGGGCGTCAAGGACGACTATGACCTCGTTCTCATCGATTGCCCGCCGCAACTGGGCTTCACGACCCTGACATCCCTTACGGCCTCTACGGGTCTCATCGTGACAGTCGTCCCTGGCATGCTCGATGTGGCGTCAATGAGTCAGTTCCTGAAGCTCGCTTCCGAGACGATGGACGTGATTGGCAAGGCGACGCGCCAGGAACAGCAGTGGGACTTCGTCAAGTTCCTAATTACCCGATACGAGCCGTCTGATGGCCCTCAGACCCAGATGGCAAGCTTTCTGCGCCACATCTTAGGCAAGCAGGTGCTCATCAACCCGATGCTCAAGTCCACGGCGATCAGTGATGCGGGCATGACCCAGCAGACGATTTACGAAGTGGATCCAAAGCAGCTCGTAAAAGGAACCCTTGACCGGGCCCTGAACAGCATGAACGCGGCCGCCGCCGAAATCGAGGCGGTCATCCAGGAAGGATGGGGACGAGAATGGCACGTAAACTCTTCGGAATGATCGAGGCCGGCGCTCGGGGCCTGGTCGATGAAGAGGAAGTCGCGGAGGAGCGGCCCGCGCCAAACGAGAGCCCCGCTCCCAACCGGATGCTCTCAACAACCCGGCTCTCCGACGGCTTGATGAGCCTTCAGGCAAACTCGATCCGCGATCTCGACCCGTCTGCCATTATCCAGTCTGGCACGCGCGACCGCATCGACATCAAGGCTGACGGAATCAAGGAACTGGCCAAATCGATCGTGGAACACGGGCAACATGTTCCGGTGCTAGTGAGGCCCCTCCCCGGCCAGATTGATCGTTACGAGATCGTCTACGGGCGCCGCCGTCTTGCTGCCATCCGCCTTATTGGAGGGGGCATGACCGTCAAAGCCATTGTCCGCAAGATGGGCGACGAAGAGGCAGTTGTTGCGCAGGGACACGAGAACAACCTGCGCCTCGACCCTTCCCATATTGAGAAGGCTTTGTTTGCCGCCGAGTTGCGACAGAAGAAGTTCTCGAACGACGTCATCATGGAAGCACTCAACGTCGATCGCTTCGCGGTCTCGAAGATGGTCAAGCTTATCGAAGACATCCCCGAGGAACTCATTGAGCTCATCGGTCCGGCCCATGACATAGGTCGCCGGCCCTGGCGGGAATTTGGGGACCTTGTAGCCTCTGGGAAAATTGACGCGGTTACCACAGCTCGACGTGCCCTGGAGGACGGTGGCAAGGAGAATTCCAGTTCCGAGCGCTTCCGCTTCATTCATGATGCACTGCGAAAAGAACTTTCTGCTCCCTCGCAGAGTAGAAATGCTGCGCTGCAGCAATTGGTCCATGGACCAACTCGGAGGATGGTGGGCGAAAGAGGGCCCGGCCCTGCCCTGGAGTTCAAGGCTGGTAGCCGAGCACTGTCCTTAAGCTTCAGGACCAAGGCCAATCCCGAATTCGGCAGCTGGTTGGAACGGAATATCGACAAAGTCGTATCCGACCTCCACGAGCGCTGGATGCGCGAGGGCAAGGGGGACTGACCTCCTACCCTCATCCCGTTAACATCAAGAGCAAGGAGCACATCTGAAGAACGGATAAAAAAGAGCCCCCCGAAGTCATCCCCGGAGAGCCCTGATTAGTGTGTTGCACCACTTATCTAACAGCTCCCAAACATCGCGTCAACAGCGGCCCACTCGGCTGACCAATACTCTGTTGCTTGTTGCCAGTCTGTGACGAGGCAACGGGATGACCTCGTGTGGCTTCCGGCCTTCGCGTGAATTGGACATGAAGCAAGAATTGCAAGTTTCCCGGACGTTGGGCCGGGGGCCAACTGCGCTCACCCTGCCGGCGGACATGAGCCGGCTGTGGATGGCGCACCGCTGTGTCTCGGACGCCAAAAAGCGCTATGGCCTCGGCAATGGCGCCATCTCAACGCTCCGTGCCCTGATCAGCTTCCTTCGAGACGGCGGCGAGACGATCGTGTATGCTGCCAATACCACCATCTGCAAACGCGCCGAAAACCAGTCTGAGCGGAACCTCCGGAGGCACCTTGCCCATCTGGTCGAGGTGGGGCTGATCACGAGACGGGACAGTCCAAACGGCAAGCGATACGCAATCCAGCATCCGGATGGACCGGTGGAAGCCTTCGGCCTAGATCTCTCACCCCTTATGCAGCGATCCGAGGAACTGGGTCAGGCTGCGGCCGAGGTCAACCGCGAGTCCGAGCTGGTGAAGTTCATGCGCAAGCGACTGTCGTCCCTCCTCTACCATGCAGAGCAGGCTGGTCATGTTGACCTCGTCGACGAGTATCGCCCCGCACGGAGGCGGCGCCTGTCCTCGGATGCCCTAAGTTCAATCTGTGACATGCTGCAGGCTGTTCTGGATAAGGAGCGCGCCTGTGCTGAAGATGTCCGACCCGATGCATCGGAGCAGATTCCGGCCGCCATTGACGGTCATCCTGTCCGCCACAAGATCAATACAGAATATAAACAAAGAGATTCTGAAGCTGCCAACAACCTCGCATCCGCGACGCTTACGGAGGCGGAGCTGCTGGAGAAGATACAGGCTGGATGCCCCGAAGCGCTTTCCTTTGCGGTCCGACGACCATCGAGCATGTGGGAAGTCGAAGAGCATGCGCTCACCCTAGCAACCTGGTGTGGGATCAGCAGTGAACTCCTGAGCACCGCCATAGCCAAAGCCGGACGAACTAAGGTCGCTGTGGCCGTCTTAGGCCTCTTCGGAAGGAGGAGCAGCATCAGGAACCTGCCAGCTTACTTCCACAGCCTCTTCCTTGGCAGACGGGCATCTGGATTTGAGCCAGCCACACTTCTCACATGAAACCAGTGATCAACACTTGGCTCGCGGCCCAACGCCAATTACCTGGAACGTCGGCAGGACCATAATCTGGCGTTCTCGTCGCTCCGCGTGTATGAGCGCGGTATAATATGACCGGCATCTGGCATCAAACATTACCAGTGGCTCGAGCATGTCCTGGACCTCTACCCTTATACGAGCGCAGCGGCGGCGAATTCATCGGTATGATAACGCGGGCACCCATTGGGGTACGTGCAGAACTGCTGGCGAACCAAGACCAGTGTGTGTGATGCAGTGAACAGTGGGAATGTTGAAACCCCAGACGAACACATCCGATCATCCGCGCATCGGGTGCGATGACGAGGAGGGGACCTAGAGCGCGTCGGACCGCGCTAGCAACAGCTACACGTCGGGATGAACGGCCCGGCAAACCTACGGGCCTGCTCCTAAACGCGGGAACGGCACAACCCTGGCAAATGGTAACAGATCGACGTCGCTGCAGCTTGTACTCATTAGCGCAACCAGGATCATTGCAGGACCAAGTGGTGGCTGGAAGCAAGGATGGCGCGCAGGCAGTTGGTCCACGGACCAACTTTTTCGGATCCTCTCTCCGGTGCTTTTGGAACACCGAGTAATCGGGCATCACGTCATCATCTTGGACCCGCGTCCGTGCTCAGAGATACGAAGGTGTCCATGTACTTAGCTGTGGCAGGAGACCCGTCGAGTCAGTCACTAAATGCGACGGCCCAGGCTGGCTTCTCTGCTGTTGGTCCATGGACCAACTTCTAGCAGTAGCATTCAGATCTTCACCATACTGGTGAAAGCCTGATGCACGTGACACTGACTTGTACAAAAGGACCCCTGAGTGATACGGATTCCGGAGTTCCTCGCAGTCCCTGCCGCGAAGCAGGGGTCCCATGGTTGCGTTACCAACAAACTAGGCCGAACAGTTAGGTTGTTCTACTGTGGAACTCCTCACAGCCACACTGTCGGTCGTGGAACAACTCCACTGTTCGGCCGGCGAACTTCTCCCGCATAGTAGCCACCCAACGTGCTGGCTTGATCATTCACTTGCTGCAACGACCTGTAGCATGCCCTTCGAGACATCAGGTCCTCTTCAAAGTACGTACCTGCTTGAGTTCATAGACCTGTCTTAAGGTGCAGTGCTGTGAAATTTTGACAGGGCGGATTCAGGCACATCACCAGGGAGCGGCAATCGTTAGAGAGTGCGCTGCGCGTTGTTGGTCCATGGACCAACTTCCAGGGACAGCGTCGCTCTTCCCTGCCTCAAAAGAGGCATACATATTCGTATGATATAATGAAACGGTCGTTTGAAGATCATTTCGAAGTAGGTCTGTTCCCGGTCGAGACAGCCAAGGATGCAGCGCTTCCTCGCACTGCTGCTGTTTGCAGGGCTCCAAGCCTTTGTAGCCTTATCGCACATTACACGCGCCAGCCGGGACGTTCTTCGGATGGCAGCGCTGCGTTCAGCGCTGCCTGGGTAAACCGCATCATATTGGTACGCAGCGGATGTATTGAACGGAGGACCTGCATCTTTGATCGTGAGGAGGGCAGGGCAGGGGGGTAAGTGGGGCAAATTCCCGGGCAGTGTGGCCCAGACACGTTGCTTGGCAACTGTTTCACGTAGCAGGGGCTACGACTGGCCAGTCGTATGTAGATCGGTTGCCCTGAAATCTGCCCCAGTTACTAAGCGGGGCAGATTTCCGGGCATGCTCGTTGCGCCTGTGGCAGATGTCTGATTCAACACGGCATGAGCCCGCTTTCGGACAATGGATCTGAGACGCTGCCGCCCGACGCCTTGCGCCGGCTCGTTGTCGATCTGTCGCAGCGGCTTGGAGCACTTGAGGCGCAGGTGGCCGAGCTGCGGGACGAGCTCTAAAAGACCGAAATGGCTCGTGCTACCCTGCAGGCCGAGAACCAGGACTTGCGCGATGAGATTGCCCGGCTGAAGAACCTGCCGCCGCGGCCTCCGTTCAAAACCCTCCGGCATGGACAAGATCACAGGACAGGAGGTTTGTAAAATCGGCGGTCGTGCGGTGATGCAGGCGCTGATCGCGGCGAGCATGATCGGCGATTTTCGCGCGCCCCCGGCGTGTTGCGCTTCGGCTTTGCGCCGCTTTACTAGGGCGTGTTGACGTTTGAGGATTTCCAAACTGATCGCTGGCTGATTCAAGGCTGCCAAATGGGAGGCAACCTTGATCCGCACGACCTTGACCGACACACAGTGGGCACTTATCGCTCCACACGAACCTACGATCAACTATGGGCTGCGGTCGGCCAGGTCTGCGATCTGTTCTCCGACGAGGAATGCTACAACTACTTCAAAGCCGCAGGTTATGAGGCCGATTGAGTGCAACAGGCTCTAGGGCATTGAGCTTGCGCGCCGTGACCAGCCACTTTTCCAGCTTGTCGGCAAAGTATTCCGTGCCAAGCGCGTTCCAGGCTTCGTCAATGACGATGATCGTGGGGTGGCGGTCTTGCAGCTTTCGCTCAAGACGCTGGAAGATGTAGCCCAGGATCGCGGTGCGCTCCTTCTCGTTGTCGGAGTCGAGAACCGCCGTCATGTCAAAGCCCATGACATTCTGGTCGAGCGCGAAGTTGTCGGCATCATTGCCGCCGAATACCCACCCGTAGCGGCCCCCCGGCGCCCATTCTCTGACCCGCTGTTCCAGATCCCCATTGTCATCGAGGTGACGGAAGAGCGACGGAAAGCCGTCGAAGTTGCGCAGATGATCCGGGGCCGTCGCGGTTTGCACGACCGCATCATGAAGCTGCTGGGTCTGGACCGGCGACAGGGGGCGGTCGGTGCGGTTGAGAAGTGCGGTCAGCCATTCGCTGAGCCACGCCTGACCGGCCATGTCGGTTTCCGCATAAAGCGGGTTCAGCCCTGTGAGCCGGTGCGGCGAGATCGTGGTGTAGCTGCCGCCCAGGGCTTCGATCTGAACCTCAAGGCCGCGCAGGTAGTCGAAGGCGAAAACCCTCGCACCCACCCGCTGCGCCTGCGTCATCAGAAACGAGATCAGCACCGACTTGCCGCCGCTGGACGGCCCGAAGATCACGGTATGACCGGCCAGCGGTTCCTTGTCCGCCTCGCCTGCCGGATGGAAGGAGAACAGATAGCCGCTCTTTTCCGGGGTGGGGAACACCGTCAGGGGCGTGCCCCAGGGCAGAACGTCGCCTGTCAGGCCGGTCGGAGTGCGGTGCAGCGCCGCCATGCCTGCAAAGACGTGGTTGCTGATAAGGCCGGTGCGCGCCCGATAGGTCGCATTGCCCGGCCATTGGGCGAAATAATGGCCCTGACCGGCAAAGGCTTCGGTGATGATCCTGGTGCCGGTTTCCTGCGCGATCTGGCGCACATCAGCCGCAGCCCGCGCGAGGGTCGCCTCGCTCTTGGCATAGATGGCAACCGTCATGTGATGGGAGCCAAGGGTTTCCAGACCCGAGGCCACCTTGTTGCGACCTTCGCGCAGCATCTGCTGATCGGTTTCCGCCGCATCGCCCGAGCCGCGCCGCTGTTCGAGATTGCGGCGGATCAATTCGCTGGCCCGGTCATCGCTGATCGGCACGAAGGAATTGGTAATCACCATGTCGATAGGCAGGTTCAGTTCATCGAACATGCCGGGGAAGGTGCCGGTCGGATAGTTCTTGATCGTGAACACATGGCCCACGCGGTTGGGGACCACGCCGCCAGTCACATGCACCCGCGTTCCCCGGAAGGTGGCGCGATAGTTGCAGACGCTGCGGGCAAGGACGCCCAGGTCATTGCTTGGAAAGGCTGGAAGCTCGATGCCGGTGCCGATGCCTTCGAGAAAGCCCACCAGCTCGCCGGAGGCCCCGGTCAGGACGCGCGCCTTGAGGTGCGCGAGGGTGGCGAGAACCACGCCCACCGTTTCATCGAGGTCAGTCTGCCGTTCGGCCTTGTTGGCGATAAAGGCTTGCAGCACATCGGTCTTGCGCTTGTGCGAGAAGATTTCCTCGAGCTTGTCGCCCGCCGAGAGACTGCCAAAGAGGCCAGTGGGGCGGTTGATGATGCTGATGGTCAGGGTCTTGTCACGCAGCGTGCGGTCTGCCACAACCTGCGTCCAGGCCGCATCGACCTCTTGGGCAAACCCGCCAGCTTCGACAGGGGCGAGGGTCGCCTTGAAGGGGCGGCTGATCTTGTGGACATAGACCGAATACCGCTCGCCATGCTGTGCCAGGAGTTCGGCCACGGTTTCTTTCAACAAGGCAATGTCGCGGTCGCTTGCTGTCATCGAGTTGAGGCCATCGACGCGAACGCACTGGATCAGTTCAGCCCCGCGCGTCAGGATCGTCTTGTCATCGGCCTGCAAGGACACGAAGGGCAGGAACGCCTCGAATTGCGTCTCGTCCTTCAGGGCGCGCGGGAACACCGCCTTGCCATGCCGGGAGTTGAACAGCCGCTTGAAGCCTGCCGCCATCGGCTTTTTGTCGTTACGGCTCATAAGAGTCTCCGCCCCACACTTTGCGGTTTTTGGAAGGCCCGAAGTTCCTGAGCGTCCTGGTGATGACGTCGAAGAAGTTCGGGTCCCATTTAGCCAGCCCGTAGAGGGCTGGATAAAAGACGGTGATTGATGCCAAGGCCCAAAAGCTTTCCGCCCACATGAAGCCCAGCAGCACCGTCACAAGAAGGATGACGGCGGAGGTCAGAGGCAGGCCGAACAGCTTGGCCGGGCGAAGAAGGCCTCGATAGACCGTATCTTTTTCCACCGTCATGACCTCTTCATGCGCCCCAGAGGGAGTTCACGATGGTGGCGGCCGAACCGACGAACACGATGGCGACAAGCACATAGATCGCCGTGCGCATTTCGATGTAGCCCATGAACCAGCCGATAAAGACGCAGACGAGCGCCAGCGTGGCGATGGTCTTGCCCAGGGTGCCTGTCAGCGCCGTGACGATGCTGTTCAGGAAGGTCTGGATCGGATTGAGATTGATTGCCTGCGCCGCAGCCGGTTCGCTCCACGCGAGGATGAAAGCGAGAGCAATCAGCATCACCAGCAAGACCTTTGCCCAGGTGTCCAGCACGCGCGGTGCGGCATGAACCCCTTGGGCGCAGGCAATAGAAGATCGTGCCGGCCAAACGGCCTGCATTGCAAAGGTCATGATGTGGGACTCCTATTCTGCGGTTGCTAAAGTCAGCTTTTGAAACACGGACATCACCTTGCGGACGTGACCTTGTGTTTCCGGGTACGGGGGGATGCCCCCGTATTGTTCGACAGCGCCGGGGCCTGCATTGTAGCCCGCAAGCGCGAGTTCCTTGGATCCGAAGCGACCAAGCAGCATCAGCATGTAGCGTGCCGAGCCATCGAGGTTCTGGTGGATGTCATGGGGATTGACGCCAAGCTTGGCCGCTGTGGCGGGCATGAGCTGGCCCAGGCCAATCGCGCCCACCGAACTGACGGCGCTCGGACGATAGGCGCTTTCAATCTCGATGTTCGCCCGAAAGAAAGACAGCCATTCCGTGACGGTCAGGCCCGCCGCGCGAAGGGAGGGATGACCGGCATAGCGCATCCCGATCTCATCAATCGCGGCCAGAACTTCCGGTTTTGGAATGATGCGCGGCGTTCTGACGGGGGTCAGGTGCATCACTTGTTCGGCCGGAATGTCCGGTTCTTCGGACAGGAGGGGAACACCCCTAGGTCCGA
The DNA here is from genome assembly GCF_030863885.1 of Paracoccus actinidiae. Classification (NCBI taxonomy): domain Bacteria; kingdom Pseudomonadati; phylum Pseudomonadota; class Alphaproteobacteria; order Rhodobacterales; family Paracoccaceae; genus Paracoccus; species Paracoccus actinidiae. The sequence goes on along the minus strand of NZ_CP132956.1, from coordinate 4,379,780 downwards.
AGTGGCGCGCGAAGGAAGAGTTTGACCGCTGCGCCTCTGATGCGCGGCGTTCTGACGGGGGTCAGGTGCATCACTTGTTCGGCCGGAATGTCCGGTTCTTCGGACAGGAGGGGAACACCCCTAGGTCCGAAGTGGCGCGCGAAGGAAGAGTTTGACCGCTGCGCCTCGAAGCTGCCGGACGAGTGGTTCAGAACAAGAACAAGCCCGTTTTCCGCCGTCGCTTCGGTTGCCGGCCACGCTATGATCATGGCGCAGATAGCCGGGCGTACCTGTCTCGAGATCAGGGTCCTGACATACCCCGGAAAAAGATGGCGTGCACCAAGACCCGAGACTGGGCAGGGCAGCTTTTTGCTGCCTTTATTCTGCATTGTTAACCAACGCTTCGTTTGACCGGTCGCTATTTGTCTGCTGGTAGTGCTCGAGATACCGGCTGATCTCTTCGTTGAGCTGCTGCTTTGTGGCATCGAGGCATTGGGTGTATGCCTGTGCATCGTTCATGTAGCGGCTAAGCTCTTCCCCCATCGTCAGACCGAGGGCGTGCAGGCTCGCCTCATCGAGCAGAGGGCGAGGGGGATAAATACACTGACCAGGCACCTGCTGAACCGGCGCAGGTTGAGCACTCAAGGCAAGGGGCAGCGTTCCCCCCAGGATAAGGGAGGCGAGGCACATCAGGTTTGATGCTAAAATCTGAGGAAGGCCAAAACTCCTTGCGACACGCCTGCTATGTGCTGAGGGGCTGTGTTGCGCGCATGCCCTGTTCCATAGGAACGCTGGGCACCTTGACGCCCAGGTCGTACAGAAAGCCAACAAGGCCATTGAGCGTCTTGAAGGTTCGCATCTGCATATCCCTGCGCGCCGTAACAAGCGTCCGTTCGTAGTGACCATCCGGAGAAACGATCCGGATGCCCCACTGGCCGAAGTAATTTGCGTGCTTTTTCTCGGCAGAGCCCACGCAGAACACCTGTAACTGCCATCCTGAAGCGACGAGCTTCCTGCAACCTTCTTCGCTGACCACATTCGGTGCTTCTTCGTAGTTAATCGGGTCCGTCACCGCAGCTGGCCTCTCACAAGAATAGCCTAGCAGCGATACTGCAAGGCAGATACGATATTGCAATCTTACGATCAAGCTGTAATATTGACTGCAGCAGCCTTAAGAACTGCGGCGCAAAGTTAAACGCGCATGAGAAAAATGCCAAGGAACTCTGTTCCTTGGCATGTCGTCCGAATGCGTGCTGAGATTGCTAGATTGTCACAGCGCGTCAGGTGGGGGACATCTCCATTGCTAGGGGCGCACGTACGGGACAGGCGAAGGCCAGGAACTTGCCATCCTTGTTCTCAACCACATTGCCTAACTTCTCTGGGGTCCAGCCTAGCCGCTCAGCCATCCGCAGGAAGGCAGGCGGCCCCAGGAACAAGCAGCCTCTCGCTCCCATCTCGAATAGGTAGTCGTTCGCCGCCTCGAGGATCTTCTCGGCCAATCCTTTGATAGGCAGGGCGACTAGACGTGTCAGTTCCCAATCATCCGGCGACAGCGGGGGCGTCTCAGTGCAGAGCTGTTGTGGCATTCCCGGCAAAAGGCCCAAATGGGCGTCGCGGATCATGTATTCATACATACTGTGACCGCAGGCCTGACGCTTGTCCGTTCGCTTCACGCGTGCACCGCCAACTACCTCGCCGTTCCTGTGAGCAACGACATAGGTCGTGTCGAACGTGTCATACTGATCGAACTCAATGCCTTCTGTCTGGCCAAGCGTCCAGGACATGCGGTCAATGAAGATTTCCTTGCGCAGCCGTAAGTAGTCACGCACCAGATGGTACCGGGTGATCTGGGAGGGAAGTTCCACGACCTCGATGGTGATGGGGTGTTCCTCTGACACAGCTAGGCGCTCCTACTGTTTCAACAGGCCAGCCGGCATCCGGGCTAAGCCAATGAACTGCGGCGGCAGGCCGGGGACCGGATTTGGCACCCACAACCCATGTTCGCGAACCTCCACCGTCAAAACGCCATCATCGTCAGAGTAGGTTTCGAAATATTGAAGGATGGTTTCAACCATGTCCTTGCTGAACTCGGCATCAGCAAGCTTCTTGTTCTTGAGTGCTGTGATCATTGTTGTTCCCCAGCTATAGACGCCTCACTAAACGCATCACAACAGGGTATGTCTTGCACAAAATTGCAAAAGTGCCTTTTCAGTATATCTTAAAAGACACATCTACTGAGGCCATCCAGGAGGAACCGCATGCTGCATGATCTGATCCCCAGCTTTGACAAGGAGATTGCAGCTCTGCACGACATGGCGCCGAGCGGGTTCATTATGGGGTTCAACCTCACCTACCAAGGACCAGAGCACCTCTACAACGCCTATCCAGAGGCGTGGCGGGATATCTACCAGGAGCGCAACTACTTCTTCTCGGACCCGATTGCCCGGTGGACAATTGAGCAAGAAGGCTGGATTCGATGGTCAGCGGTGAAGAAGTCGGCACTCGACATGCCGTTCATGCATGCGGCCCAGCAATTTGGTCTGAACTACGGCGTTGCGATTTCTCGAAAGACCGACCTCAAGCGATCTTTCCTGACGTTGGCCCATCCATCTAAAGAGTTCACAGACGAACAGATCATTAAGGTTGTGACCAAGTTTAATACTTGGACCGACCTTGTGCTGAACCGAGCATCATTGACTGCCGGAGAACTCGATGTTCTGGCAGGCCTCAGGGATGGTCTGGGTCAACGCGCCGTTGCCGAAAGGCTTGGCATCGCCGAGGCTACCGTCACCCAACGCGCCCAGAAGGCATGCTCAAAGCTCGGTGCCAAGTCGAGAACCCAGGCTGTCGCGATCGCCGTTGCCAGAAACTACATCTAGCCGGAGAGGGTGGATTTCCGCCACTTCGCAGCAAAGTAGCCCTTGAATATATCTCATAAGCTACATTCTGACTTTTATGCTTTTAGTTGGTTAACGAAGGGTTAACGCTGGCGGGACTTAGAGCGTCTAACAAAACCCTTGTTCATGCGTTGAAGGACCATGAGCAAGCCCCTTGTACCTAATGATTTGTGGGAGGCCATTGCGCCGCTTCTGCCAAGGGAGCGGCCGAAGCCGAAGGGACATCCATGGTGAGGCGCGGCATCCTGATAAACTGCGGTTTTTGGCGTAGGAACCATAAAACTACAGTTCTTCAACTGGTTAAGCCAGCCTCACCAACCCCTCACGAATAATCCGGGCTAACTTACAGTGCTGGGTTCAACCTGGCAGAGTATCGCGCCAGAATCCTTGGAACGTTCAGTCGGAAATTGTGACAGGTAGAAATGACCTTCACTCCAGCCACTTCAGAGGAGCGACACCGATCCTGTCCTCGATCTCAAGCGCTTTTACCCAGCAACGAAAACCTCATGCTCAGCGGCAGCCTTCCGGCCATGGTTATTTCCGTTCTGCCAGGCTGTGTCCAGACACTGGAAGTGCCGGGTGAGGGCAGAGGAGTACCGCGCGAAATCCGTTGCACTCAGCCGGCATACTCCCAAGCGTCCGCATCGCTGACCTGCACCCAAGACTCTCCGGAAGGCACATAGAGCAGTGCTTGCACCACGGCGGTACCAGATTACAGGGCCAAGGCCACTGGTCGACAAGAGCAAGGTGGATCATCCCGACGCTTGGTCATGCCGGGGGCGCTCGCTCAGCCCGATCAGGCTGCCCATGAGGTTCATGGCCTGTGCCCCGCATTCCATAATACCCGATAGAAGTAGGGTGGCTTGTAGAACCCGTTTACAATCATTGCGACCTGGCAAAGTTGATTTGTCGCCTTTGTCCTAATGCCGGACGCGGCCGCCGTGTCACACCAATGTCAGTTAGCGAGCAGCGGGGTCGGGGAAGGTCACGGCCCGGCGGTACAGGTGCCAGGTCGCGTGACCCAGGATCGGCAGCACCACGATCAGCCCGGCAAAGAGCGGGATCATCCCCAGCACCAGCAAACCGGCCACGACAAGCCCCCAGGCGGCGGTGGCGTCGGGATTTGCCCTGGCCACGGCCCATGAAGTCGCAAGCGCCAGCGGGACACCCACCGGCCGGTCGATCAGCATCGGAAAGGACACCATGCCGATGCACAGGACCAGGGCCGCGAACGAGAAGCCCGTCGCGGTCCCCAGGACCAGCATCTGTCGCCCCGGACCGGTGGTCAGGCAATCGCGCAGCAGGGCCGGCAGGCTGTCATAGGTCTGCGGCCCCAGCGTCGCGGCCCAGATGGCATGGGCCGCACCCAGCCACAGCACGAAGACCACCAGCAGCAGAAGACCCAGCATCAGCACCGGTCCCAGGACCCGCCCGCTCAGCGCCGAAAGGGCCGCGCCCCAGTCGGCGGGCAGGCCCGCCTCGCGGCGGCGGCTCATCTCGTAAAGGCCAACGGCCGCGACTGGGCCGATCAGCGGAAAGCCCGCGACCAGCGGGAACAGCAGGTGGACCTGTCCGGCGTTCAGCACCCAGATCCCCAAGATGAAGCCGATCACCGGATAGAGGACCACCAGGAAGATCACGTCGGAGCGCAGTGCGGCAAAGTCGCGCGCGCCGTCCCGAAGGGCCGCGCGAAGATCGGCAAGGCCGATCCGGTTGACCTGCGGTTGGGTCGTCTGGTGGCTGCCGATCCCGTCGATGGCATGGCCCAGGCCCCGGCCCATTCCGGCCAGCCTTTGCGCGCTCCAACTCAGCGGGTTCCCAATCGTCTTGTCGGGCATGACTGCATCCTCCTGTGCAGGGGGTCGGCCTGACCGATGCATCCGCCGGAGAGCCCGGCATCCGCCCTGTCCTTGGGCCGATCCGTCCTCGAACCGCCAGCATAGCGGATCCGGGTGATTCCCGCACGCCATCATTGTGCCGCGCGACCTGTCAGCCTTCCGGATGCAAGCCCAATGCGCGGGTTTCCTCGCGGATCCGAATGCGCAGGACCAGGGCGTTCAGGATCGTGAAGACCAGGGCCACGGGCCAGAGGCCCAGGACCATCGGCGCCACGGCGATCTCGGCGATGACCACGAGGTAGTTGGGGTGCGAGAACCAGCGATACGGGCCGCGCGCGACCAGCGGCTCATCCAGGACGATGATGCGCGTGGTCCAACGAGGCCCAAGGCTCATCAGCACCCAGGCTCGCAGGACTTGCAGGACCGCAAAGGCGGCAAGCCAACCCAGGTGAACCGGGTTCGACCAGCCGAAGGCCGCGATGGCCAGAAGCCAGGCCGCGTGCATCGCCACGATCAGCGGGTAATGCGCGGCGCCGTGCTCGACCGCGCCCCGCGCCAGAAGGCGGCGGGTGTTGCGCCGGGCAAGGACCAGCTCCGCCCCGCGCTGCAGCAGCAGAAAGGCGATGAGGGCCAGGGCGGGCAGGTGGGGGTCCATGCTCAGGCCACCGCGATCGGCAAGACCGAGAGCGTGAAGCCCGGTCCAAGCGCCATCGCCATCAGCTTTGGCGGCGGGTCGGTGCGCAGCACGGCGGCCAGGACGAACAGCACGGTCGGCGCGGACATGTTGCCGTGATCGGCCAGCACCCGGCGTTCGACGTCCAGCGTCCCCGGCGCCAGATCCAGTGTGGCCTCCAACGCGGTGATGACCTTCGCGCCGCCCGGATGGCAGACATAACGGTCCACGTCGAGGTCAGGGGCCATGTTGTCCAGGGCCGCGCGCAGTTCCGCCTCGGCAAACTCGGGGATCGAGCGGTCGAAGATCACGCCGAGGCCGGTTTCCTCGACCGTCCAGCCCATGATGCCCAGCGTGTCGGGCCACATGTGCTGCAAGCCCCGTCCGATGCGGGGCCGCCCGCCATCGGAGGCCACCCCTGAGCGCAAGACGACCGCGGCCGCCCCATCGCCGAACAGGGCGGTGGCGATGATGTCGGCCTTGGCCAGCCGGTCAAGCCGGAACAGGAGCGTGCAGGTCTCGACCGCGACCAGCAGCACGACGGCGCGGGGACGCGCCGCCGCCAGCTCGGCCGCGACCGACAGGCCCGACACGCCCCCCGCGCAGCCCAGGCCGAAGACGGGAACCCGCATCACGTCGGGACGAAAGCCCATGTCGCGGGCGACCATTGCCTCGAGGGTCGGGGTTACGATGCCGGTCGAGCAGACGGTGACGATCACGTCCACCTGGTCCGCGCGCAGGCCCGCCTGTTCCAGGGCCGCGCCCGCCGCCTGGCGGAACAGCGCCGCAGCCCCCTCGGCAAAGGCCGCCGTCCGGTCCACCCAGCCATGGGGCTGGCGGAACCAGTCGATCGGCACGACCGAATGGCGCCTCGCGATGCCCGCGTTGCGGAAGGCGGGGGCCAAGCGATCGAACTGCGCAAAGCGCGATTGCAGCAGCACGCGGGATTCGCGCAGGATGTCGTCCTGGTCCAGCACATGCGGTGGGACTGCCGTGGCGATCGACAAAAGCCGCGGGCGCGCGTCGCAACCGGGATCTTGGATCATGATCGGCTGTTCCTGCTCTTCGGGTTGCTTCGCGGACCCGCCGGGGCCAAGAGACGGCCCCAACTTGGACCTGTTTGGAACCAAACGCGCAAGGGGCTGGAAAGGCTGCGTCCTGGGGAGATGGACATTAGCGAAACCCTGATCGGGCAGACGATGCGGACAGTTGCGCAATCTGGAGTTGATAGGGGATCAGGTCTGGCCTTTACAGGCACGTGAAGTTCCGACCGCCGATCCGCCCACGGCCGATCATCACCAGCCGTATCTCAAGACACGCAGCACCGGTTCGACGGGAACCGAGTCCGGAGACATCCATGGGCGCTCCATTCCGGTAAGCGATCCGCCCAATTTCCGCACCTGAGGAAATAAAGGAGCGCAGCGACGTCGCGCCGTGTCTGGCTTCCTGTGCAGACCGGAAGGACGAGGGCTCATCTCCTCGACCCCCTCGAGCCATAGGGCGGCCCGCGTCCAGCTTGCAGATATTCGCGTAAAGAAGCTCGTTGGCCCTGGCAATCTCTCCCATCTTCGACTTCAGCCGCGCGATCTTGTCGTCACCTACACCATCAACGGCCGCCTGTAGACGCTGCTGCCCGGGCCGGATGAAACGCAGCTCGACATTGTATCACTGCAGGAACTGAAGCCATCGCCAGGGCAACCGAGATTGCCAAGGCGGCAGGCTTTTCCTCGCTCGACGACATGCTGGCCGCTCGGCCCGCCAAGCGAAAGACCAAGCCGAAATACCGCCATCCAGATAATCCCGACCTGACCTGGAACTGTCGGGGTCGCAAACCCGCCTGTATTGCAGAGGCTCTGGAAACCGGAAAGTCGCTTTAGGATTTCGCGATCTGATCGCTGCAATCCTTCCAGGGTATGCGTCATTCGCCCCCGGTAAAATCCTTCGACAAACTGAACACAGCCGCTTCCCATCTGCGGTGCTCACTGCAGCTTCATCAAGATCGTTCCAAAAGGGTCCATCATGGCCACGGGCACCGTCACGTGATTCAACTCGACCAAAGGCTTCGGCTTCATTCAGCCGGACAATGGCGGGCAAGATGCCGGCTTGCAATCTGCAGGCAGAATAACGCGGGGGTGCTGTCCTTGATCGCCGTCGCACCGCTTGGGTCGAGGATGCACCGCATGCAAGTTCAGGCATGTTTCGTGGCCTTTTTTCATAATGTCTCAGCCTTGCGAGCCAATCGGGGGAGCGCAGGAAGGACCGAGACTGTAGCAACGCCCGTGAAGCACCGTCTTCGCCACTTGCGGTTCACAGGACGAGTTGCCTGACGAGCCCCAGATCGAATATTCTGCAGGCGTCAGCGGCACCGGCCCCGCCTATCCGTCTTCGCCACTTGCGGTTCACAGGACGAGTTGCCTGACGAGCGCCAGATCGAATATTCTGCAGGCGTCAGCGGCACCGGCCCCGCCTATCTTGCGCTTCTGGCCGATGCGCTGCGCAAGCACGCCATCGCCAACGGGATCGCCCCTGAAATCGCCAGGAATGCCGTCAACGCCATGCTGATCGGCACAGGCCGCCTGGTCGAGGCGCAGGGGCGCTGTCCTTCGGATATCGTCGGCGACTTCCTGGCCTACCAAGGCATGACCACTGCGGCGTTGGAAAGCATGATGGATGCGGGGCTCGACCGGATTGTCAGCGATGGTGTGGAGGCCGCGCTAAAAAGGCACGAGAACTCTAACAGGGTGTCCGCAACTCCGTAACGCCATTATCTTGGCGATTTGCTACGAATATAATGGCGTGAGCTGCGATCGCGACTGAGAGGCAGGGTTCGCTGCACCTGCCTAAGTGTTTTGCGACAGTGCTGCCCGGAAATCTGCCCCGGTTACGGGCGGACCAAAGCCCGGCTTATATGAACTGGCAACCACGTTGCCGGATTGGTATCCACGGCACCGATCAAGAACACGGGTGGTGCATGACCGAAGCATCTTGTGAGCAGATCAGCGACCGGGTTCCGCAGCCCTGACCGGCCTTCGCGCCGGTCTTCCCGTGATGCTGGGCTATTTTCCCGTGGCCTTCGCCTTTGGCGCCTCGGCCGCGGCCGTCGGCATCTCCACCGGGCAGGCGGCGGGCATCTCCGCCATCATGTATTCGGGAGCGAACCAGGCCTTTTTGCTGAGCGCGATCACAATGGGGATGCTGATGGCGCTGATCGTGCTGATCGGCGTCGCCCTGAGCCTAAGGCATGTCCTTTACGGCCTTGTCCTGCGCCGCCCCATCGGTGGCGGGCCAAGCGCCCTGCCCTTCTTCGGCTATGGCCTGACGGACGAGGTCTTTGCGACCGCGCTGAGCCGGACGGCGAACGGGACGCGTCCATCGGGGGCCTGGCTTGGGGTCTTGCTGCATGGTCAAGCTGGATCACCGGCACGCTGGCGGGGGGACTGGCCGGGGGTGCCTTGCGAGCTGCGAATGCGGGGCTGGCGGATGCCCTGGAATTTGCGCTGCCCGCGCTGTTTCTGGGCTTGGTCTGGGTTTCCATCAGCCGCCGAATGCTGGCGCTGATGCTGCTGGCTGGGGGCTGGCCGCTTCCTGCATTCTGCTGGGAGTGCCGCAACTGGCAATACCCGAAGGCGCCCTGGCGGCACTGCTTGCGGGGTGGCGGACATGACGCCCGTCCTGTGGCTGGCCGTAGCGCTGATCGGTGCCGCAACCCTGATCGCGCGATTGCTGCCACTTTTATGGCGCGGACAGGCTGCGGACCAGGCACGCTCTCCGGCCTGTCTCGACGCGCTTGGGCCCTGTCTGCTGACCGCCATGGGCGTGGCCGTGCTGCTGCCCGAGGGAATCGTGGCTTTGAAAACGGGACAGGTGCTTGCCTTCCTTGGCAGCGTCGCGGTTGCGCGGCGGCCATGGCCCTGCGCCGCGATCCGGGATGGCGGCAATTGCAGGCGTGGCCGGATGGTGGCTGGCGAGCGTGCTTTAGGAGCAGGGGCGCCAGATCGGCAACAGCCCGCCTCATGTCATCGACATTCTCGAAGAAGAGGCCCAGCGGCGTTACGACGAAGGCAGACAAGGAGTGCTGTCGGCTTGCGGAAAGTAGCACCGAGATGGGCTCTCGATGCCGGAACTGATCGCCCTGTTCAGAGTGCAGCCATGAAAAGAGGGATCCTGACCAACCCCCGAGAGCGCCACTGGGTGGTAGACGACCTTCCCCTGTCTGGACTTGCCTGGGGCCCGGTGGACGGAACGCCCGTGCTGGCGCTGCATGGCTGGATGGACCATGCCGGCAGCTGGCCTGCAGCAGCCGCGCTATCACGCGGCGTTCGTCCAGCGTCAGGTTGGTGAAAGGGCGCCGCATCACATCCTCCTGAAGTGCTTCAGGAAGCTGTCAGGCGATGCATTCCGGAATGAACGTCCATCGTAACCCGTCGCCATCGGCACTTCGTCGTTGTGCCAGAAGTTGCGCCGGTTCTCGCGATGGATGGTGGAGCGATGTGGGCCGAGTTTGACGGCAATCTGCGCCACGCTGATCTTGCGCTGCAGCATGGCCGCGACAATGCGACGCTCAGGAAGGGTCAGGTGCGATGCCAAGGGAGGTTCCTCGAACTGCAAAGCTAGCAAATCATGGCTTGTCGCATCTCAAAATAGAACCCACCCTCTAACTGCAGGAAAATTCGATAGGTTTATTGTGACACATTTGGAGTTCCGGCGGTTTTCCAGCGAAATTGCACTTCCTCGATATCGGTCCGCACCGAGATGTCGCAAATCAGCGAGAAAGCGTCGTCTTTGTTTGACGCCATTTGGTGAGGCTGCTATGCGCGCCGGACCGTCTATAGCAGCAGGACAACCGGCGCATGACCATGTGGGTCACGTTCCTCAAGCCAATGCATCCGGAAGGTTACCGGTTCGTGACGGTCTTCGCCCTCGTCACGCTCGGGCTGTTCCTGCTCTGGGCGCCGCTGGGCCGGCTTGGCGTGGGTCTGACGGTCTGGTACTATTACTTCTTTTCGCGATCCGCGCCGGGCCGTCCTGCAAGCCGAGGGATTGATCGTCAGCCCGGCGGACGGTGTTGTCTCGCTGATCGAGGCAGCAGTGCCGCCTGCCGAGCTGGGTATGGCTCCGGTACCGCTGACGCGGGTGATCGTGTTCATGTCGGTCTTCAATTGCCACGTGAACCGCGCAGCCGTGGCCGGACGCGTGCTGTCCGTGGCCTACAGGCCCGGTCGGTTCTTCAATGCCTCGCTCGACAAGACCAGCGAGCATAACGAACGCAACGGGCTCTGCCTGGAACTGGCCGATGGCCGGCAACTGGCCGTGGTCCAGATCGCCGGCCTCGTGGCCCGGCGCATCCTGTGCTGGACCACGACCGGCCAGAGCCTGCGAACGGGCGAGCACTTCGGCCTAATCCGTTTCGGCTCGCGGCTCGCGGCTCGATGTCTACCTGCCCCCGGGCGTGGCCCTCCTTGGTCGCCATCGGACAAACGATGGTTGCGGGCGAAACCGTGATCGCGGACCTGGGCCGCGTCGGGCCCGCCCGTCCTGCTCGGGCCGACTGACCATGAACGGGCATCCGGATCGCCGCATTCGTCTATCCGTGATGCAGTTGCTGCCGAATGTCCTGACGCTGGCAGCGCTCTGCGCAGGGCCTACGGCTATCCGCTTTGCCGTAGCGGAGGACTTCGGCCGGGCGGCGACCCTGATCCTTCTGGCAGCGGTGCTCGACGGTCTTGATGGACGGCTGGCGCGCAGGCTGCGCAGCGAGAGCGCCATGGGGCCGAACTCGACTCGCAGTGCAATATGGTCAACTTCGGGGTGGCGCCCGCTCTGGTGCTTCATCTGTGGGCCTATGGCAGCGCCGGAGGCTTGGGCTGGTTCGCCGGCCTGGTCTATACGACGGTCTGCGCCCTCCAGCTGGCACGCTTCAACATCAGCAGCCGGGATGCGCTGGCGACGTCGATGCCAAAGACGTCTTTCACCGGCATGCCCTCGCCCGCAGGCGCGATGCTGGCCCTGCTGCCGATCTTCGCGGCCAATCTCCTGCCCGGCGCAGTCCTGCCCGGTCCTGCCTGCGCATTCTGGCTGGTGACCGTCGCGTGCCTGATGATCAGCCGCCTGCCCACGCCGGCGTTCCGGCCGGTCGGGGTTCGGCCCGACCAAGCGCGCCCTCTCTTGCTCGGGGCGGTGGCCCTAGGGGCGGCGCTGCTCACCTATCCCTGGCTGACTCTGGTCCTTATGGACCTTGCCTATCTGCTGCTGCTCTTGCTGGGATGGATCCGGCTTCGGCGGCGGCCTGCGCGAAATGACACGTGAATGGAGCTTCAGGCTGTCGAGAAGTCCTATGCCAGCTGGGCCCCGATCTATGACCGAACCTTTGGCGCCGTGACCCATGTCGGACGCCGCCGGGCCACCGCGCTGCTCAGCGAGCTGGGGGGCTCTGTTCTCGAGGTCGGCGTGGGCACCGGCCTTGCGCTGCGCCACTACAGCCCGCAGGTGAAGGTCACGGGGATCGATTATAGCGCCGAGATGCTGGAGAAGGCGCGGGCAAAGGTGGCCGCCGAAAGGCTTGCGACAGTCGCTGCATTTCACCGGATGGATGCCCGGGACTCGGACTTCCCGGACGAGAGCTTCGATCACGTGGCCGCCATGCACGTGATCTTGGTGGTGCCGGAGCCGAAAAAGGTCATGGGCGAAATCGCCCGGGTGGTGCGGCCCGGGGGTAGCGTGGTCATCGTCAATCACTTTGCCCGCGACAGAGGCGCCGTGGCGGTTGCCGAACGGCTGGCCGCGCCCCTTGCGAACCTGCTGGGCTGGCATTCCGACTTTGACCGATCCCGGGTCTTGGGTGAGGCCAGCCTGAGATTGGCGGATGAAAGCACCTTGCCCCCATTGGGTATGATGACCCTCCTGCGGCTTGTGAAGGCCGGGTGAGGCCGATCCCGATTCTTGGTCTGGTTCACGTCTCGCAGGGGCCCCTGTGGAAGCGGCCCGTCGACGCAACGCGCTGCCCCTGGTCTTGAGCCTGATGATTTACGCCGCCCTGTTTCTAAGCGCCCTTGCCTCGGCGACGCTGCTGCCCGGCTCGTCAGATGCCGCCCTTCTGGCTCTTCTGGCATCCGGGAACGGCGATCCTACGCTCCTGGTGGCGGCGGCAACGGCGGGAAACGTTGCCCGATCGCTTCTCACTTGGGGTCTGGGCCGTTACCTGCTTCACCTGAGCGCGCAACCGTCGTTTCCGGTTCGACCCGCTGACTATACGCGCGCAGCAGGCTGGTTCCGCCGTTACGGCATCTGGCTGCTGCTGTTTTCCTGGTTGCCCGTGGTGGGTCATCCGCTGACCCTGGCGGCCGGCGCCGCGCGTGTCTGGCTGCTGCCGTTTCTTATTCTGGTGTCGCTTGGCAAGGCGGGCAGATACCTGGCCATATTCGCGGCATTCGCGGCATGGAATGGCTGACGTCGCGCCTCGTGGACGACGCGTTTTCGCTGGTACTCTCGATGTCTGCTTATGCCGTTCCGGCGACTGATCGTCAGCGCAGTCCCCGGATCCTATCGCTTACCCAGAGCAGGCTTCTGCGCCGCCTTGCGCACCGCTCGGCTGTTGAGCGACTACCACTGCCATGTTGTTCATTGCCGGTTAGAGAAATCGCTCTCGCCGATATCCTCGGGCTATAGGGGCGTCGTTAGTCCAGCCCGAGCTTGGCCTTCAGCCCATCGATGCGCTTTGAGGCCTCTGCCTTGCTGATGCTCTCGTCAAAGGCGTCGGGTTCATTGGCCTGCTCGCTCAGCGTCTTGAGATAGGACGCCTGCGCGCCGGTCATGGGGTCTTCGCCGCTGACCCAGGTGTCCGGATCTTTTTCGGCGTTGTCGGTCGGGTGAAATTTTGGGCGGTCATTGGCCATGGGAAGCTGCCTCTCGCAGGGTGTCCCGAGAAAACACATACCGGATGTTCTGGTTCCGTTCTTATGTCCCTTGGCAGAACAGTCTCACGGAAGAGGAACGCTGATCTCTTGGTCGAAAGACCCGGTTGTGTCGGCCGAGCGCGACTTTTTCCCTCTGGCTGGGGCCCATCGCAGGCGCAACTCCCCGACGAAAAAGCGGCGGCGCCCAGGGAGGAGGAGGGGCGCCGCCGCGGAACGCTGGCCCAGGGAGGAGAGAGGGCGGCGTTTGGGGTGCAGCAAGGCCAGGGAAGAGAGGGCCATTGCCGCAAACGATCGGACCCGTAGGAGGAGGAACGGTCCGTCGCATCACGCAGGATGGAGCGGCTATATGGGGCGGCATTCTCTGGCAGGAGAACGCCGCGAGCTCTTGTCCCGAAGGGACGAGTCAGGAGCGTTATACTTACTTCACGCCCTAGGCCGCATCGCGGGCCAGAGGGTGATCATCGCGCGGCTGATTCCCAGATCAGCCAGATCGCGTTCGGTCAGGGCATTCAACTCGCGCACCGTCTGACGGTAGATCACGCAACGGGCGCGGTGCTCCTGCAGGCGCTGGATCGCAGCCGACACCCGGTTAGCAAGGCCAAAGGAGGCAGCGGCGGTTTGGATGTGGGCGATGGCAGCCATGATGGTAGTCCTTGTCCCGCATCTTTGTTCTTGCGTCTGCGCCTTATCCGGATTGGCTTGGCGCCTTCAATGAACCAAAGACGGCGCTAACACTGCGCATGCATAATGAACAGTTGAGGGATGCTGCCATGCAGCATTCGCAGGGGCGCGCATGAACGTCGAAGGTTTGCTGTTAATTTCCACCCAGAAGTGACCCCGGTTTTCCATCGAGAACTGACCCACCTTTGATTATGGTTTTGGGGTCATTCAGTGGTCAAGGCGTGATTGTTCTCCTTCTTCTGGCGCGCTGCGGCGGCTGAACTGGCTTTGAAGCGGAAGCTGTCGTTTCCGGTCTCCAGGATGTGGCAGCGGTGTGTGAGGCGGTCGAGCAGAGCGGTGGTCATCTTGGCATCGCCGAAGACCGTCGCCCATTCGCTGAAGCTGAGATAGGTGGTGATCACGACGCTGGTGCGCTCATAGAGCTTGCTCAGCAGATGGAAGAGCAGCGCACCACCTGATGCGCTGAACGGCAGATATCCCAGCTCATCGAGGATCACGAGATCGAGGCGGGTCAGGCTTTCGGCAATCTGCCCGGCCTGCCCTTGGCCTTCTCCTGCTCCAGGGCGTTGACCAGTTCGATGGTGGAGAAGAAGCGGACCTTGCGTCGGTGATGCTCGATAGCCTGGACGCCGAGGGCGGTCGCGACATGGGTCTTGCCGGTGCCTGGGCCGCCGATCAGGACGATGTTCTGGGCCACGTCCATGAACTCGCAGCGGTGGAGTTGCCGGACTGTGGCTTCGTTGATCTCGCTGGCCGAGAAGTCGAAGCCCGAGAGGTCCTTGCAGGCCGGAAAGCGTGCGGCCTTCATGTGATAGGCGATGGAGCGCACCTCGCGCTCGGCCATCTCGGCCTTCAGAAGTTGGGACAGGATCGGCACGGCTGCTTCGAAAGCCGGCGCAGCCTGTTCGATCAGGTCCGTCATAGCCTGCGCCATGCCGTGCATCTTCAGGCTGCGAAGCATGATGACGATGGCGCCGCTGGCAGGATCATGACGCATGATGGCCTCCGGTGATGTGAGCCCGCAGGCCGTCGTAGCGTTCGACATTGGCCTTTGGCTCGCGACACAGGGCCAGGGCCTGCGGGGTATCGAGGGGCGGCCCGCCGATGACCTTTCCATCGACCAGCCCGGTGCAGGAGGTTCAGCACATGGGTCTTGGTCGCCACGCCCTCGGCCAGGGCCAATTCCACCGCCGTCAGCACGGCCTGTTCGTCGTGCTGGAGAACCAGGGCAAGGATGAAAGGATCGCCCCCTTTAGCGCATGGGTTAACCTCCGCATGGGCCTACATCTGGCCACGCTGACACATCGATACGCCGGACGCTTTCACCCTGTGGATTGCATTCATTACCTTGATGAGTTGCGGTCTTGAGTGTGCGGATAACTAGGTCTGAATTTTACGCCCGCGTTACGCCGCACGCCGGATTTTATATCGACGCTTTACGCCTGACGCCTCCATGTTCGGGTCATCTTAGGCAAGGGAGCATGCGGTGCTGTCCGACATCATCTTTATTCGGCGCGAACTGGCGGATTTCCTGCTGATCAAGCTTGGCCCGCATGGCGCCGAACAGGTCTGAGGCCAGGATGACCATTGACAATGTCCTTGTCGGCAGCCTTGCGGGCGCGCTGCTTGTCCATGTCCATGCTGGGTAACGCCGGAGCGGTACTGACATAACCGACGATCTGATATTCTCCGCGCTGTTCTTGATGGGGATAGTGCTTGGAGCCTGGATGGGCCTTTCTTCCCCAGTCGTGACTGGCTTCTTCATTCGCTCGAGCGGGCTCTTTACCGCTTTGCAGGGATTTTGCCTGCAGGAAGAGGTTGGAAGGCCCAGGCGGTCTCAGTCCTGGTCTTCAACGCAGCAAGGTTCGTCCTGATCTATCTGATCCTGCGCCTGCAGGGCTCCCTGCCGCTCAACCTTCCTGGATTCGGCACCATGGACGGCAGGCGCTTAATACGGCCGTCCGCTTCATGACCAACACCCATTGGCAACACTACGAAGGCGAAACCACACTCAGCCAGATGGTGGGGCTGGCGGTGCAAAGCCCCGTTTCGGCGGCGGCGGACAACGCGGTGGCCGTTGGTTTCCTGAGCGTTCCGCTTGTAACGTCCTTAGTGCGAGCATCGCGCTTGACGCTCAAGAGGACTACTGTCTGACGTCAGCGCCCATGGGACAAGTTAGGCAGATTGCGTGACGGAGGGTTTTTGGCTCATCGTAGCCCTTATGGAGCGAAGATGAGCAAGAACTGCAGGACCGCGTCAGCGAAACCCGTGACGACGAAAGCCGAGGCGGAGAAGGCGGTCAAAGACATCCGTCGGACGACGCGCAAGATCCACAACGCCGAAGAGAAGATCAGGATTGTCTTGACCGGTCTTCGGGGCGAGGACAGCATTGCGGAGCTGTGCCGTCGTGAAGGGATCGCCCAGAGCTTATATTACAGCTGGTCGAAGGAATTCCTCGAGGCTGGCAAGAAGCGGCTGGCCGGCGACACTGCCCGACAGGCGACCAGCGGTGAGGTCAAGGACCTGCGCGCGGAGTCGCTTGCCCTCAAGGAGGGCCCGCACGGCCCGCCGCCACGGCCCAGGCCTCATGGCCGACGGGCTGCGCAACATCCGAGACGGAAACACAACAACCGAAGACGTCGCACGCGTCTTCCAGGAAACCTGAACCGTGCGGGCGTTCCATTTCAAGGCCATCAATGCGGGCGGCAAGGTCACGAGTGGTACGCTGGAAGCCGCCAGTTCTGTCGCAGCCCGCCAGACCCTGCGCAGTCAGGGTTTGCTGCCGTTGGAGGTGGCGGATGCGGCGCCCGAAAAAATTCTGCACAGGCCAATGGCCCGGGCCGCCGGCGCTCTGCCTCGCAGCAGAAGTGGGCGCATCCCTCTTGCGGCGCTGACGCTGATCACCCGGCAGATGGCCACGCTGCTGGGTGCGGGACTGCGGGTCGAGGACGCGCTGTCGGCCATTGCCGTGGGCCAGCCGCCAAAGGTTGCGGGCATCTTGCTGACCGTGCGCGGCTCGGTTCTGGAGGGCCGGTCCTTCGGAACGGCATTGGCAGATTACCCGCAGATCTTTTCCGAGTTCTATCGGGCTTCGGTCCGGGCGGGCGAACAGTCGGGGCGGTTGGACCAGGTCATGTCACATCTCGCCGGTTTCGTCGAAAACCGCGCCCGCAATCGCCAGACTGTCCAGTTGGCGTTGCTCTATCCGGTGCTGCTGGCGCTTGTCAGCCTGGCGATCATCGTCCTGTTGATGGTCTTTGTGATCCCCGACATCATGCGGGTGTTCAGCGCGCGCGGCGCCGACCTTCCTTTCCTGACGCGGGCGCTTATTGCCATCTCGGGTCTGATCCGGGACTTTGGGGCGATTGCCATTGTTTTGACGATGCTAGCCATCCTGGGGTTCCGCCGCTGGCTGACCACCGGACAGAACCGCCAGCGATGGCATCGGATGCTTGCGACGTCGCGGCCGACCGCGCGGCTGGTGCAGCGCATGAACTCGTCCCAGTTTGCCGGAACGCTGGCTACCCTGGTTCAAAGCGGCGTGCCATTGATCGACGCCTTGCAGGCCGCGTCCGAAGTCACGCCAAACCTGTTCATCCGCGCACGCGTCGTTAATGCGACCGAAAAGGTGCGCCGGGGGATCAGCCTCAAGCGCGCGATGGACGAGGCGGGGGTGTTTCCCGCCATGCTGATCGCCATGGTGGCCAGCGGAGAGGCAAGCGGCAACCTGGGCGATGCGCTGGACCGGGCCGCGACGGATCAGCAGCGCGACCTTGACGCTTGGGTGCGCGCGCTTGTGGCCCTGGTCGAGCCTGGGATCCTGCTGGTCATGGGGGGGGGCGTGATGATCATGGTGCTGGCGATCCTGTTGCCGATCGTTTCCATGAACAATCTGGCCGGGATGTGACGGTCAGTCACCGCCTCAGCGCGGACAAGGGCAACTCGATCTTGTATTCGGAACTGGCGGGCATTCCCGGCACCAGCCTTGCGCCTGCGGCATGAAGCCGCAGGATCAGCCGGTCCCGATTGGTCAGGGTCGCCGTCGCCAGCGCAATGTCGGGGGTGTTTTGTGCCGCCAGAACAGCCTCGATCCCATTCCTGGTCGTCGTCAGCCGGGCAACTAGGGCAGGCACGGGTATGCCAGCGATCTCGCCCTTGTCGCGCGCGCACGTCCCGGGACTGGTGCGCAATCCGCCCAAGGCGCGTCGTGTCCGGCCGTTCTGGCTGATTGACAGGCCATCGACGCTGGCCGTCAGGTCGCAGGTGATCCCCAGGTCAGGCGCCAGCAGCGGCACGACAGCCCAGGAGAGCGTTCCCCCCGCGTCGCGCAGGGCATACCGGTCTGGCAACGCCGAAAGCCGGCCGGTCAGGTCCGCCCCCGGTCCCGTGGCGGTCACATCAAAGGTCGGAGACAGGGCCAGCAGACTGCGCCAGCCATTGAACCGCCATTCGACTCGATAGCCCTGCGGCACCTGCGCTGCGCCATGGACGACGCGGCCCGACACCATCGCCGCCTGGGAGGATGGATTTGCCTGATGCATCAAGACCCGCGCTGGCATATACCAAAGAAGACCAATAGCCAGCGCGGCCACTCCGAGGAGGACCACCAATGACGACAGCGCAAGGGTTCGCAGGCGCGATGAGCCGGAGGACATTGTGTCGATCGCTTCTGGCATCGTGGTCGCTTCCCTTGGTGGTGCCGCTGGCGGCCTGCGGAGGGGGGGCGCTGATGTCGCGTCCTGGCTCTGGCGTAGGCGGGCGCAATGCGGCGCTGCTGTTGCCGCTATCGGGGTCGCAGTCGGCCGTAGGCCAGAATATGGCCCGCGCGGCCACGCTTGTCACGCGGGGTCTTGATCCCGCAGCCGCCCCGGCGGTCCTCGATACTGGCGACACCGCCGAAGGGGCCGCTGCCGCCGCGCGCGAAGCGATTGCAGGCGGCGCGCAGATGCTGATGGGTCCGCTGCGCGGCGACCAGACGCCCGCCGTTCTGGCCGTCGCAGGGAGGGTGCCGGTGGTCACCTTCTCGAACGACGACAAGCTTGTCGCCCAAGGCGCCTTCGTGATGGGGGTGACCCCTGCCCAGTCTGTGGCCACGATGTTCAGCTATGCCCGTGCGCAAGGGCTGACCCGGATCGCAGTCGTCGCGCGCGAGTCCCCGCTGGGCGCAGCCTCGATTGCCGCGGCGCGAGGCATCGCGCAAGCGGGCGGGATCTCCCTGACGGCAACGCTGCTGCGCGACCCTGCGGCCGAAGGCCTGCTGGGCGCCATTCGCAGCGCCAGCGGCGGCACCCTGCCGCAGGCGGTGTACCTGCCCGATGGCGGTGGTACGCTGACTGCATTCGCGCAAAGCCTGCAGGGCAGCGGGTTGCAGGTGCTTGGGTCGGTGCAATGGGGCGTGGCCGATGCCGCAGCCGATCCCAACCTTTCCGGTGCATGGTTCGCGGCAGCCCCTCCCGACCTGTTCCAACCTTTTTCGGACCAGTTCCAGGCATCCTTCGGAGAGGCGCCCGGGATCATCGCGGCACTTGGCCACGATGCGGCCCTGATCGCTGTCGGCATGGGGAATGCAGGCGAACTGAACCGCAAGGGCCTGTTGCGAAAAGCGGGCTTCACAGGGGTGCTGGGCAATTTCCGCTTCCTCGAGGACGGCCGTTGCCAGCGCGACCTGACGGTGCTGGGCATCCGGGGAGGCGGCATTGAGTCCCTGGCCGAGATTGCCGGGGCCTGAGCCCAGCCGCCGATCAGGCCGGGGACGCTCGGCCATGGCGGGCGTCACGCTGGTCGAGATGCTGGTGGCTTTGGTCCTGTTCGCCTTGATCGGCGGCGCAGGGTTCGGGGTTCTGGACCAGATCCTGCGCACGCAGTCGGGGACCGAGGGACGGCTGGAACGGCTGGCCCGGATCCAGCGCGGGATGTATCTGCTGGCCACGGATTTTTCCCAGGCCCGCCCGTCCACCCTGCTCTACGAGGCAGGCGAACAGGGTCCGGTCCTGTCGCTGGAGCGCAGCGCCGCCGAGACAGGCGCCGGGTGGATCGCCCTGACCTATCGGCTTCGGGACAGCGTCCTGCTGCGTGACGTAAGCGACGCCGCCGGCAGGCAGGTAGCCCGCCAGCCGCTGCTGGATGGCGTAACCAATATCGCATGGCAGTTCTATGACGCGGATCTGGGCTGGGTGGATCAATGGCCGCCTGCCAGCCAAGGCTCGGCTCAGGCGGAACGCCTTTTCAATCCGGTGGCGGTGGCGGCCGTCATCTTGCTGGAGGATGTACAGCAATTGCGCCGCGTAGCCCCACTTCCGTCCGAACCGCGCTGATGCAATGCCGCGACAGACAATCGGGCGTCGTGCTGATCAACGTGCTTGTCACGCTGGCGCTGGCCTCGACGGTGCTTTACGCGATGATCAGCCTGTCGGACCTGTCGATCAAGCGCAGCCAACGATACAGCGAGGCGGCGCAGGCGCAGGCGCTGATCGTGGCCGCCGAAGCCAGCCTGATCAGCGCCTTGTCCCGCGACATGACCGAGGGGCCTGACTCGGACGATCTGACCGAGGAATGGGCGCAGATTGCGCAGCAACCGGTCCGCGTCGCAGGAGGCAGCTTTGCCCTAGTGATCGAGGATGCCCAGTCGCGCATCAACCTGAACGGCGAAGCGATGCGGGGCGCGCAAGGCGCCCAGACGCTGCGCCGGATCGGCGAGGCGCTTGACCTGCCCGCCGAGGTGACGGATCGCATCAGGGCACGCCTGGCGCAGCGGAAACCGCTGGGCAGGCTGGGCGACCTGGTTTCCGAGGCCGGGCTTGCCCCCGATGAAGTGGCGGTGCTGCGGCCGTTCCTGACGGTCCTGCCAAAGTCCACCGACGTGAACCTGAATACCGCATCCGAGGAAGTCATCCGCGTCCTTACGGGCAATCTGACGCAGGCGGCCTCTTTGATCGCTATCCGTAACCGCAATGGCAGCCTTGCCCCGCAGGATGTCGAAAGGGCCCAGATGCTTCCGCCGCCGGGGATCGGCTTCACCTCGTCCTGGTTCCGCGCCATCACGACGGTGCGCGTCGGCACGACGGCCCAGCAGGTCAGTTCGCTGATCCAGCGCAGTTCAGGTGCAGACGGGAAAAGACGTGTGGCGGTCGTTGCCCGCGAGACGCCCTTCCCCGGAAATGTGCGAGGTCAGTGAGAGGTGGTACCTTATAGCCAACTGGCAGTATGTCGTTACGTTAAGACAGCGTTGGCAAGGCCTTAGATTACGGTCTTTCCCAGAGTTGGGGTGGAAGAGGTTGTTGATTACGGGCATTGCCCTTTTGGCGACATTGGTCGTGATTGCCGTGGTGGATATTCGAACCCGGAGAATTCCCGATATCCTGTCGATTCCGCTTATCTGCGCCGGGCTGGTGCAGGCTGGCCTGGCGGTGCAGCAAGGGGCACCAGCGGTTCTTCTGACCGACAGCATCATCGGAGCCACCGCAGGCTACCTGGTTTTTGCCGCAAT
Source organism: Paracoccus actinidiae (assembly GCF_030863885.1). Classification (NCBI taxonomy): domain Bacteria; kingdom Pseudomonadati; phylum Pseudomonadota; class Alphaproteobacteria; order Rhodobacterales; family Paracoccaceae; genus Paracoccus; species Paracoccus actinidiae. The sequence goes on along the minus strand of NZ_CP132956.1, from coordinate 4,358,313 downwards.
CGGCGCGGCCTTCTTTCGAATGCGCCGCAAAGAAGGGCTGGGACTGGGGGATGCCAAACTTTTGGCAGCGGCCGGCGCATGGTTGGGATGGCAGATGCTGCCCTCCGTAGTCGTGATCGCGGCGCTTGGCGGGCTGGCCCAAATGACGGTTGCCGGACGTTTCCGATCAAGCCATACAGCCGATCGTTCGCTGGCATTCGGTCCCTGGCTGGCTTTGGCGTTCTTCAGCCTTTGGGCAGTGTCTGGACGATGATTCAGCCAACCACAGCCCCGACCCATGCACGATGCCGGACGACGTTACGCTGACCATTGATCGTGCACAATACGATGCATCAATTCACAACGTCGTCATGAGAAAATGGGACTGGGGCGGTATTGCTCTGTTCATTGACCTGATCGAAAATGAGTTGACGCAAGGCATCCAAATCGCCCGTTGCGCCGGCAGCGCGTGACACGCTGTCCGATCGTGACACTACAGGCGGAGAAGTGTCGGTAAGCGACACTCTCTCCTCCACGTCACCAACTTCCAGTATGACATGATCACCATGGATCTCGATCAATCGCCGGCCGTTCGCGACCTCGTCCCCGATGAAATAGCTTCGCGATGGCTCATTTTCGACGGACAGGATCGCACTGGATCGGGATACCGGATCGGCGCGCACCACGCCCAGCAGGGTGAGACGAGGGTTCGAGACCTGCGCAGTCGTCGATGGCGGAGTCTCGATGGGCTGTCCGAAGGGCATAAAGCCTAGAACGCTGTCCATGTCGATCTGCGGTTCCACCTCTGCTGCCTTGTCGTGCAGGACCACGGGCGCTGTATCCTGATCATGCAGAAGCGGAACCACCCGCCAGGTATGAAGACCCAGCGACACGACCATCGCAGTTGCGGCGACCCAAACAATCCAGTCCTGTCGCGCCTTCGCCACCATCTTAAATTTTCCAGATAAGACACGGCTTGTGATGGTTACTGCCTGTCATGGCAAAGCCAACTGCTTTGCTAGCTCAAAATCCGACCTATGCATGGATGCCGCTGTTTGCTTTGTATGACATACGGCAAGGGTCGAGGCCACCATAGCAGAATAGCAAAGTCGCATTGGAACGCCGTTTCGTCTCTCGCCGCGTCGCAGTAAAAACACGCCAAGCGTGTTGAAAGCATTAGGACTGAGAAATTCAATGGGTCCGAGCGGACTTTTGCCTATAGACCGGTCTTTTCTCGCTTTCCCGTTACCTAAACGCACGAACTGATTCGAACTGCAGACAGTAGCGTATTTTCAACAATTCTTGAATTTCTGATGATTCATCGTCTTCCAGCGGTGGTGCTAGCAGAGCAAGCCAGCAACTGCAGGCGCACATTGAACCTTCTGCGCCGAATCATCTGCACAAAAGAAGGCATCTGTCAGGTGATTCGCAGGAATGAATGTACAAAATTTACCAGCAATGGTGGGCATACATTCACATGACGTCGGCAAGTCTCCGCTTGCACAAATTATAGGCAATTCCCTGTGCCGTTAGGCGCAGGGGACTTGGGCTGCCAAGGCTTGCCTTTAAGTCAAAGAACTTCATTCGCATGAAAGTTCCCTCCGTGCAAATGCGTTCATTTCAACTTTAGAGAGAAGAAACCTTATTTTTTGGATTTTTGAAAATGGTGATCTACAGCCTCTTTCAAAGCATTATCCTGTAATTATGCTAAGGCCAAATTTTTCTAAAGACTATATTGGAATCCCAAAACCTAATCATTTACAACCTCAGGGATACTAAAATCTCCGGCATTTTGTCGCTGCGGAGCCAAAAAAAAAGCTGTCAAATTTCATTAAACTAAACTGAACTTCAAAAAGTGGTGCTTCGTGACAAATTGGTGGAGGTTGTTATGTCTTTTCTACCTGAAGATGCATCTCGTGCCAGAATACGCGAGGCAGAAGCTGCCCGACGGAATAGGCTGGAGATTGTTCAGGCCCTACAACGCAGCAACCAAGATATCCCCAGATCAATGGTCTACCCCGGATTGACAGTTTCAAGTAGAATGGAACAAAACAAGAACGACTCTGTTTCGTCTCAACTGCCTTGGAGCCATTCTCGTCATGCCTGCCCGGTCCTTCAACCCTGCCATTGCCGCCTTACGCGAGCAGATCGCGCGGATGGAAGGAGACGGCGGACCGGCACGCGGCGTGCTGCCCTTCGGTATCCCTGATCTTGATCGTCGCCTGCCCGGCGGCGGTCTGGCGCTCGGCTGCCTGCACGAGGTGGCGGGCGGCGGCAACGGTGCGGTGGACGGGGCAGCCGCCTCTTGCTTTGCCGCCGGCATTGCCGCGCGGATGCCGGGACAGGTGCTTTGGTGCGTGACGCAGGCGGACTTGTTTGCGCCTGGCCTCGAGCAGGCGGGCCTTGGCCCGGACCGGGTGATCTATGTCGAGGCGGGGGATGATCTGTCGGTGCTGGCCTGCATGGAGGAAGGATTGCGCCACGGCGGGCTCGGGGCAGTGGTGGCCGATGTGGCGTGCCTGTCGATGACCGCCTCGCGCCGGCTGCACCTGGCGGCGAAGGAGACCGGAACCACCGGCATCGCGCTCAGACGCTGGCGCCGACAGCAGGACGCTTATGACTTCGGCCAACCCACGGCGGCGATGACCCGCTGGCGGGTGTCGGTGCTGCCCTCGGGCCCGCTGCCGGTGCCGGGTGTGGGTCGTTACCGCTGGCTCGTCGAGCTGATCCGGGCGCGGGCGGGAAAAAGCTTCGATCTGGAATTGGAGGGGTGCGATGGCACGGGTCATCTCGGTCTTCCTGCCGCTGTGGTCGATCGACCGGCGCAGGCGGCAGGGGGGCGAGGCAGCGCCTTCGCCTGAGGCGCCGCTGCTCCTGGCGGGTCGGGTCGGCAACCGGCGGCTGGTGACAGCGGCCTGTGCGATAGCGCAGGAGCTGGGCCTTTCTGTCGGCATGCCGGTGAGCAAGGCGCAGGCCCTGGTCCCTGGGCTGCAGGTGATGCCCTCTGATCCGAATGAAGACGCGGCCTCCCTGGAGCGGCTGGCGCTCTGGGTCTTGCAGCGGGTCTCGCCGATCGTGGCGGTCGATCCGCCGGACGGCATTGTCATCGACTCGACCGGAGCCGATCACCTGCATGGGGGTGAGGCCGAGATGCTGGACACCCTGATTGGCCGACTTGTCATGTCGGGCGTGACGGCCCGCGCGGCGATTGCCGACACGTGGGGCGCCGCCCATGCCTTAGCCCGGCATGGGCCTGACCCGATGCATGTGTCCGAGCCGGGCACGGCAGAGATACTGCTCGCTCCCTTGCCGCTCGCAGCCTTGCGGTTGCCGTCAGCCATGCTCGCTAGCCTGCGCAGCCTGGGCTTTGCCTGTATCGGCGATCTCCTGCATCAGCCCCGCGCACCGTTGATCCGGCGCTTTGGCCCCGACCTGTGCCGCAGGCTCGACCAGGCCTTGGGGCACGCGGCCGAGCCGATCGAGCCGCTGCGCCCGTCCGACCTCGTCGAGGTGCGCCGCAGCTTCGCCGAGCCCATCGCCGCCGCAGAGACCATTGCCCGCTATATCGGCAAGCTGGTGCGGGCGTTGTGCGTGGTGCTGGAGGAGCGCGGCCTCGGTGCCCGGCGGCTTGATCTCCTCTGCTGGCGGGTCGATGCCCATGTCCAGACCGTGCGTGTGGGTCTCGCCAAACCGCAGCGCGATCCGCAGCGGCTGACCCGCCTCCTTTGCGAGAAGATCGGGACCATTGCACCGGGCTATGGCATCGAGATCCTGTCGCTCACGGCCGTGATGGTGGAGCCGCTGGAAGCGCGGCAGATGGCCAGCTCGCTCCTGGAAGCCCCAGCCCCGGACTTGTCCCTTCTCGTCGATGTGCTGGCCAATCGCGTCGGCGCTTGGGGCGTGTACCGTATGGCGCCGGTTGCCAGCGATGTGCCGGAGCGCTCAGCCACCCGCATCGCGGCCCTCTGCGAGCCGATTGGCGCGGGCTGGCCCGATCACTGGCCGCGGCCTACGCGCCTCTTTCCCCGGCCTGAGCCGATCGAGACCCTGGCACTCCTGCCCGATCATCCCCCGGTCTCCATCACCTGGCGCGGCATCCGCCGCAAGGTGGCCCGCGCCGATGGGCCGGAGCGGGTCTTCGGCGAATGGTGGAAGCGCGATGCCGAGATGATCGCCGTGCGGGACTACTTCCGCATCGAGGACGAGGCCGGCGAGCGCTACTGGGTGTTTCGGGCCGGTGACGGCGAGAACAGCGAGACCGGCAGCCATCGATGGTTCCTGCACGGGGTGTTCGGATGAACGGTGTCATCGGATGACCGGGCCGCGCTATGCCGAGTTGCAGGTGACCTCGCCCTTCTCCTTCCTGCGTGGTGCCTCCTTGGCAAAAGAATTCTTCGCCACCGCCACCCTCATGGGCATCGAAGCTTTGGCGGTCACCGACCGCAACACGCTCTCGGGCATCGTCCGGGCCTGGGAGGCCGCCAAGGTCACCGGGGTGCGGCTGGTGGTGGGCTGCCGGTTAGATCTCGCCTGCGGCATGGCGCTGCTGGTCTATCCCCTGGACCGGGCAGGCTATGGCCGCCTCTGCCGCTTGCTCACCTTGGGCAAGTCCCGCGCCGGCAAGGGCAGGTGCCACCTCGACTGGATGGATGTGGTCGACCATGCCGAGGGCCTCATCGCGGTGCTGGTGCCGGATCTCGCCGATGATACCTGCGCTCTGCGTCTGCGCCGGCTGCGCGATGTCTTCGGTGACCGCGCCTACTTGGCCCTGACCCTGCGCCGCCGCCCCAATGATCAGTTGCGGCTGCATGAGCTGTCCACGATGGCTGCGCAGCTGCGGGTGCCGACTGTCGTCACGAATGACGTGCTCTATCACGAGCCGTCCCGGCGCATCCTGCAGGACGTGGTCACCGCTATCCGGCACAATGTGACTGTCGAAGCCCTGGGCTTTCGCCGTGAGCGCCATGCTGACCGGTATCTGAAGCCGCCCGCCGAGATGCAGCGGCTGTTCTCGCGCTACCCGGAGGCCCTGGCCCGGACGCGGGAGATCGTGGAGCGGTGCCGCTTCTCTCTGGATGAGCTGCGCTACCAGTATCCCGAGGAGCGGGACAATCCGAACCTCACCCCGCAAGAGACCCTGGAACGACTAACCTGGGAGGGTGCGGCCTCCTGCTATCCCGAAGGCGTGCCGGAGGAGGTGAAGGCGTCACTGGCCCATGAGCTGCGCCTCGTTAGCAAGTTGAATTACGCCCCCTACTTCCTGACGGTTCATTCCATCGTCCGCTTTGCCCGTTCGCGCAGCATCTTGTGCCAGGGCCGGGGCTCGGCCGCGAACTCCGCCGTCTGCTATGTGCTGGGCATCACCGCCATCGATCCGGGCCGCAATGACCTGCTCTTCGAGCGGTTTGTGTCCGAAGAACGCCATGAGCCGCCCGACATCGACGTCGACTTCGAGCACGAGCGCCGCGAGGAGGTGATCCAGTGGGTCTATCAGACCTACGGCCGCGACCGGGCCGCGCTTTGCGCTACGGTGATCCGCTACCGCGCCAAGGGCGCGCTTCGGGACGTCGGCAAGGCCATGGGCCTGCCCGAGGACCTGATCCAGACCATCTCCAGCCAGATCTGGGCTTGGTCCGAAGAAGGGGTGAGCGACGCACAGATCAGGGAGCTGAACCTCGACCCGTCTGATCGCCGCCTGCGGCTGACGCTGGAGCTGGCCCGGCAGCTCATGGGCTTTCCACGCCACCTGTCGCAGCATCCAGGCGGGTTTGTGCTGACCCAAGACAGGCTGGACGATCTTGTGCCCATCGAGCCTGCCGCCATGGAGGACCGGCAGATCATCGAATGGGACAAGGACGATATCGACGCGCTGCGCTTCATGAAAGTCGATGTGCTGGCCTTGGGCATGCTCACTTGCATGGCCAAGGGGCTGGCACTGATCGCCGAGCACAAGGACATCCGTTACGATCTCGCCACGATCCCGCCCGAGGACCCGCGCACCTATGCGATGATCAGGAAGGCCGACACACTCGGCACCTTCCAGATCGAGTCACGCGCGCAGATGGCCATGCTGCCCCGTATGAAGCCGCGCACCTACTATGATCTCGTGGTGCAGGTGGCGATCGTGCGGCCTGGTCCCATCCAGGGCGACATGGTTCATCCCTATCTGCGCCGCCGCGAGGGTCTGGAGCCGGTGGAGTATCCCACCCCCGAACTCGAGAAGGTGCTCGGAAAGACGCTGGGCGTGCCCCTCTTCCAGGAGCAGGCCATGCGGGTGGCCATCGAATGCGCAGGCTTCACCCCCGGGGAGGCCGACATGTTGCGGAAGTCCATGGCGACCTTCAAGTTCACCGGCGGGGTGAGTGCGTTCAAGGACAAGCTTGTCTCCGGCATGGTGGCACGCGACTATGACCTCGACTTTGCCGAGCGCACCTTCCGCCAGCTCGAGGGCTTTGGCTCCTACGGCTTTCCCGAAAGCCATGCCGCTTCGTTCGCGCTCGTGGCCTATGCCTCGGCCTGGCTGAAGTGCTGGCACCCCGATGCCTTTTGTGCCGCACTCCTGAACAGCCAGCCGATGGGTTTCTATGCCACCGCGCAGATCGTGAGGGACGCGCAGGACCACGGCGTCGAGGTCAGGCCCATCTGCGTCAACGCCTCCCGCTGGGATTGCATGCTGGAGCCGACGGGACGACCCGGCGACGAGGGCAAGCGCTTTGCTGTCCGGCTCGGGCTGAGGATGATCAAGAGGCTGGCCAACGCCCATGCTGCGGCGGTTGTCGCGGCCCGGGCCGATCAGCCCTTTGCCTCAGTGGAGGATCTCTGGCGCCGGGTGCGCGTGCCGATCGCCAGCCTCACCCGCATTGCCGAGGCGGACGGGTTCAGGCCATCGCTTGGGCTCGCCCGCAGGGAGGCGCTCTGGGCCATCAAGGGGCTCGGGCCAGAGGAGCTGCCCCTCTTTGCTGCGGCACGGGAGGCGGCGGAGCAATTGAGGCAGGAGGAGGCTGAGGCAGATGCGAACCTGGAAGAGGAAGCCTTAGGGCAGTTGAATGACGATGCGGAAGGGAAAGCGGAGGAACCCGCGGTTACACTCCGGTCGATGACCCTCGGCCGAGAGGTCGTCGAGGACTACGGCCATACCGGCCTCAGCCTACGCCGGCACCCGGTCTCGTTCCTGCGCGAGACGCTGACGGAGCGGAAGGTTATCACCTGCGCAGAAGCCATGGCCAGCGAGGAACCCGCGGTTACACTCCGGTCGATGACCCTCGGCCGAGAGGTCGTCGAGGACTACGGCCATACCGGCCTCAGCCTACGCCGGCACCCGGTCTCGTTCCTGCGCGAGACGCTGACGGAGCGGAAGGTTATCACCTGCGCAGAAGCCATGGCCAGCCGCGACCGCCGCTGGTGCGCGACCGCGGGCCTGGTGCTGGTCCGGCAGCGGCCCGGATCCGCCAAGGGCGTCATGTTCATCACGCTCGAGGACGAAACCGGCGTCGCCAACCTGGTGGTCTGGCCCAAGGTCTTCGAGACGCACCCGCGGATCGTGCTCGGGGCGGGCATGGTCGGCGTCCATGGCCGCATCCAGCGAGAGGGCGAGGTGGTGCATTTCGTGGCGCATCGGATCGAGGATCTGTCGCGGGAGCTGGCGAGTGTAGGGGCGCGAGGAGCGACGTTTCCGCTGCAGCAGGGGCGCGGGGATGAAGCGCGGCATGGGGTTGCAGGCGGTGATGCGCGGGAAGCGGGGCCTGCTGGGCCGCCAGCGCGGGAGATCTATATCAAAGATCTGCACCTCGATGCAATCCGAGTGAAGGGGCGGGATTTTCAGTGATCTGCAGGAGAACCGCAAGAAGCAAAGGCCAATAGAGCGTTCTGGCTTGCCCCATGCTGCGCCGCATCTCGAATGCTCAAGCAATGACGCTGCAAGTTCATTTGGCCACAGCGAACGGCTTTCAGACCATCCAAAACAGTTGCGCCAAGACCCTTTATCGCTGACCGTGATCAATATGCACTGAAGCGTTTTCGGAGGTGAAAGTGTCAGTTCGATCTCTTGTGGTCGCGGCCACGATCATGGCGGGATCTTGCATCGGCTTTCCAGCGCACGCCGCCACAACCGGATATACCAGCTTCTGGGTCCTTGGCGACAGCCTTACCGATCCGGGAAATCTTTACGGCCTGAGCAGCGGTGTCGTACCTGCACCCCCTTATGCTCAGCGCTTTTCGGATGGCCCGGTCTGGGCGGAGTATGTCGCTGACGACTTCCAGGACGCCAACCTGCCGGTCGGGAACTTTGCCTATGGATTTGCTCGGGCCATTCCCAACGTTGATCCGTTTCCCTGGCAGGTGCCGGATCTTCCGCAGCAGATCGACATGTTTGAGGCGCAGTCAGATGGACAGCTGGGCGACCGCCCTCTCGCGGCCCTCTGGTTTGGCGCCAACGATCTCTTTGCCTCGATCGAAGAGCAACTGCTCAGCGGCGCTCCGAACCCGGCAGCCGTGATCGGCACAGCCGTCAATGCGGCCATTGCTGTGGGAGAGGGGATCCGGGACATCGCAGAAGCAGGCGTCAGGGATTTCCTGGTCTTCAACCTTCCGCCGCTCGAACTGACGCCGCGCTTCGCGCTTCCAAGCCCTGTCGGCATTCCCGCCGCGGCACCTCTTGCTGAACTTGGGGCAGACACGTTCAACGCGTCACTGAAGGCGATCCTTGACGGCCTGGACGATGATCTGAACGTGTCGCTGCTGGACATGGACAGCATATTCACGCAGGCCGTCGCCAACCCAGGCCTCTTCGGCCTGAGCGATGCGACCAACCCTTGCTACATCCCCGGACTGCCGCTGGGAACTGTCTGTTCGGCCGATGAGGCAGCCAGCAAACTGTTCTTCGATCTCGTGCATCCAACAACGGCGGCGCATCGGCAGATTGCGGACATTGTGGAAGACCGGATTTCCATTGCTCCAGTTCCTGTTCCAGCGTCTTTCGGCTTTCTGGTTGCAGCAATGGGTCTGCTCGGGCTTGGTTCGCGCCACCGGCGCTGAGCAAGCGTCCTACAGGCATAATATTCCATAACAACTCATATTGCATTTTCCCGGAGTGTCCGTCGTCGAATGATTTGGAACAGGCGGCCTGATGTTGGTCTGGAGGGCTTTGGCTCTGTGGGTTGAGGTTATGCTGCGTGGCGCTGATGGTTCAAGCGCCGGTTCTGGATGGTCAGTTGTTCAGGCCAGTTTTTTCCGGCGGCGAAGAGCGGCCAAGCCACCCATGCCTGCCAGCAGCAGGGCTGCCGAAGCAGGGAGCGGGACGGGGGCGACATCCGGAACGTCAACAACGATATCGTCAACCCGGGCGTTTCCGGTGTTGGTCAGGAAGGACAGCGAGGTGATGTTCTGGAAGAGCGCATTTCCAGAAACATCGATGACCTGGCCGCCATCGTTGAAACCATAGACCGACTCCAGAAGGGTCAACGTACCGTTGCTGGTGGTTACGATCAGATCGTCCATGTTGCCCAGGAGCTGGAACCAGAACGATGATACCGAGAAAGTCTCCCCGGCTTCGATCGCTAGGGTCGCAGGACCTTGGGAGTTCACTCCAAGGCAGGGAGCGCCTGACATGCTGCCGGCGCACCGGCCATTGACGATCCCTGGGCTGTCCGGATCCAGCGTCAACGGCGCGGAAACTGGACTGTTGAAGTCAAGGGTGACAGTGGCAGCTTGGGTTTCGGGTGCGCTGAACAACGCGAAGGCCGATACAACTGAAGCTGCAAGAGCAGTTTTGATACTAGGCACAGAAGCCTCCTAATTAGTAGACGCGCTTCTTCCTTATGTACCCGCTGCCGCAGTGCGGCAAAGCATATTGAACAATCACCCGCATTTTGCAATCTGAGCGATAGTAAATAGATATAGGATATCCTGCAAAAATACTTAATTGCATTAAGTGCAATAATCCCAAGGTAAATTTCAGAGAATCAAATGAGATTTGACAAGGGCTTTTTTGAACAATCACCCGCATTTTGCAATCTGAGCGATAGTAAATAGATATAGGATATCCTGCAAAAATACTTAATTGCATTAAGTGCAATAATCCCAAGGTAAATTTCAGAGAATCAAATGAGATTTGACAAGGGCTTTTCTGAAATGCATGCACTTATAACATCTCAGTTCACTCTGCTATTCAACAACCTCTAGATGAACCCCCTTCCTCCTCATCTCGGCCCATAACCCCCAACCGGTTCGGAGCCGCGCCTGACGGTAGAGCGGCAGCAAGGTCTGTCCTCTTCACCCCCTGCCGTTCAACCTCCGGCTGCTAAGCAGCTGATAAGAAGAAAGAGGCATCGTCAGCCCAAAGGATCGACCCACTGAGCAGGCCAACCGAGGGGGGCAGGGAAGGTGCGCAGGTCCGGCCGGAAAACCGGATTGATAAGGTCTATCTTTTCCACCTTAATAAACCTGAATATTCAGGATGCGAAATATGGTGTTGGGCAAACAGCCGATACTGACAGCGGACCTTTATCCTAATGGCGAGATTGGATGGCTCTGGCTCACCGAGCCAGGAGAGCGGCCGCGACGTGTGAGGGACATGGCCACCTGCCTCAAGAAAGTGGACACATTTATCCTCTCTGGGGCATCCAAGCCCCAGATTAGAGCCTGGCTGATGCATCGGATAAACTCAACCTCCGGCTGCTGATCGGCTGATCAGGTTTTATGACACGGCGGCGGGGAGGAGGGGCAGCCGGGTTGTGGGAGACAAGGGGCGCAGACGGGTCAGACAGAGCCTTGAGAATTGGCAAAATTGCAACTACATTTATACCATGACACTGCGCTTTGCCTGGGACGAGATCAAGAACCGCTCCAACCAGCGAAAGCATGACGGGATTGCCTTCGAGATGGCCGTGCAGGTGTTCCGCGACCCCTTCCGCCTCACCCGGCAAGACCGGATTGAGAACGGCGAAGAACGCTGGCAGACCCTTGGCGTGGTGCATGGCGTCACCGTGCTTCTGGTCGCCCATACCATCACCGAGGATGACGTCGAGGGCGACGCTGTCGAGGTCATCCGCATCATCTCGGCCCGGCGCGCCACGCCGAGGGAAAGGAAGCGCTATGAGCAGGAAACCCGTTAGCCACACCTTTGACACGCTGCCGCCTCTGACCGAAAAACAGCGCCGGCACTTGGAGGCCTTGACCTCCCAGCCGGACGACACCATCAATCTCAGCGACCTGCCCGAACTGACCGAGGCGCAGTTGGCCGAGATGCAGCCCGCCGCGCACTACCGCCCGGTCAAGAAGCAGATCACTGCCCGGGTAGACGCGGACGTGCTGGCCTGGCTGAAGTCGCAGGGCAAGGGCTACCAGAGCCGGTTAAATGCCATCCTGCGACGTGAGATGCTGGAACAGCGTCAAGCTCAGGCCAAGGCATCGCATCGCTGACTGCCAGATCAGTTCTCCAGCAGCGCTGCCAACACGTTGAACAGGTTTGGAGCCTTGCCGCAGTGGAAGTGTCCGGCTGGCTTTTACTATATAAAAGGCCTGCATTGTGCAGGCCTCTTCTGTCTCACCAAGTCGGATGGGTGCTGAGCTTGCCCTTGGCAGGGGGAGACGGCCTAGGCGGCGCTCTTCCTGATAAACAGCAACCTTGGTCAGGGTCTTCAGCTCATCGAGCGCACTCTTAGGGGAATTCACAAAGCGGAGAGTGGAAATGACTTGCCACCCATGGCAAGCGATCGGACAATGGCTTTACAGGGGGTGGTGCCATGCCGATGATAAGCGTTTCCAAGGCTGCCAAGCTTTATGATGTATCACGTCCCACTCTGCAAAAAGCTCTTAAAGATGGCACAATATCTGGGCAAAAAGTAAAGGCAGGAGGGTCGGAAAGCTGGCAAATTGACACTGCAGAGCTTGCCCGCCTTTACCAGCTTAGGGATGGAAAACCTAGCAACGGAATTGACGGGCTCGGACAGTGGCTTGACGTGGAAAAACAAAGCCATTCTGGCGACTTGCCAGGGGAGCTTGTCAAAGAGGTGGAAACCCTGAAAGCGGCTTTGGCCCAGATGAAGGAGGATCTAGATCAGGAACGGGAGGGGAGGGTGCGTGCAGAAGCCGTCCGAGATGAACGAGGGCGAATTATCGACGAAATGATGAAGGCTCTGCCGCGTCCCACAGAGCAGTTGGGAGAGCCTGAAAAGCGAGGCTTCTGGTCACGTTTTCTGGGTCATTAGTCTTCGCGGCGAGTGGCGGGGAGATCCGGCTCCATCCGTCAAAGAAAGGCTGCGACACAGGCGGCAGGCCGTCACCAGATGGGAGCTGCACTTCACTAGGGAATTGATCGGGCAAGCGATGTAGTTCGGGACCAGAGAGCGTATGCTCTGATTGGTCATCAGCATCTGCGATAATCTCGGCAGAAAATCTGGATAAGCGCAGGTTGTCTCGCTTGTCTGCCCATGCAACCCGATCATTCAGGACATAGGCACACTCCCGACCCGCGCCTATCTTAACTACCTGAACCCAATTTCCTTCTGAAAGGTCTTCAACCGCCCGACGAACGGTTCGGTCTGACACCCCAAGCGCTTTTGCAATAGTCTTCTGCGGGATAACCACCGCGTTGTGGTATCCTACATTCGCGGTCAGATAGTGCAAAACAGCAGATGCGGCAGGGCGCTTGATTGAAAATTTCGCCCATGCCTCATGCGTAGCACGGTCAGTCTGGGTAAATGTCCCACGTAACGGCGGGCGTCCAATGTCCGAGGGTGCGGAAATATCTGTCACGATATGTGACAGACCCCGGACACCGGTGGCCCTGGCTGGCAAATCCGCATCGACGAGACGCTGCGCAAGGCCGCCGGCCTCGATCGCTGACCAGTCACAGGCCAGGGCAGAGGATCGCGGTCCGGTTGTCAGGCCTAGCCAGGATATTCAGGTCATCGGCGCCAAGGCCACCAGGAACGGGGAGGAGAAGGTGGCACGGGGTCTGCAGGATTAGCTTCTATAGGGCGAGAGCGCTGATCAGTCAGGATAGCTGCTAGTTTGCGCCTCTCCTCTCCTTCCCGGTCTAACCTGGTCCGTAAGTCAACGATCTGATCGGCACGATCAGCTAAAAGCTGGTCTTGGCTCCGGACCCGCTCACGCAAGACTGCAAGTTCTTCCTGCAAGGCCTTAGTAGTACCGGATTCTTGCTCTTCCACAGGTATTGCGTCTTGTTGCATTTCGGAACTTTGCAACACTTGCGCAAAGGCAGGAAAAACGCGGTGCAGTTCGGAGGGCTCAATCCTCCAAGCCCCTGAAGCATCCTTTGAGGCAGAGATTTTTCCTGATTTTATTGCCCTCGTGATGGTGGCAATGTTCTTGCCTGTGGCCTTTGCAGCCTCTCCAGCAGTGTATTGCATTACCCCTTGCGTCCCTTTGCTTTGCCTCTTGCTGCAAGTGTTGCGCTGTAAGGGGTTTAATCCAAGTCCTCTTCTTGGTTTGTGGCTGGCAGATCAGGCTCCATGCCACTCAAGAATGGCTGCGATGGTGGAGGAAGGCCGTCACCAGAAGGCAGCTGTCCCTCATCATGGAACAAGCTGGGTAGACGACGCAGAGGCTCCTGATTTCCCAGTTCAGCCGCATCTGGTTGTTCAGCATCCGAAATGACAACTGCTGCACTGAAGAGACTATAGCGGATACCGTCCCGCTTTCCGCTCCAGGCGACACGGTCATTGATGATGTGAGCATTGACAGTGCCATTCTCGCCAATCTGCCGGATCTCGATCCACCGATCTGCAACTAGAACATCTACTGCGCGCTGAACGGTGCGTCGGCTGCATTTCATTAAGTCTGACAAAGTCTTCTGGCTGACTACAACTGCGTTATGCTCACCAACGCGAGCGGTTAAGATATGCATAAGCTGAGCTGCTTTAGGGGCTTTTTGAATTAACCCTGCCCAAGCCTCATGCGCGGCCCGTTCTGTCTGAACCCAATTACCAGGAGCCTTCTTCTTTGGAAGCTCAGTCATCATCTCATGTCCAAAATCGCTAATTATGGCGCAGGGGTGCGCCATCCTTGTCCAATTTTTTGACAAAGATGACAATTCAATGAGACCCTATCAAGTCAAAAAATTGGACAAGGATGGCAAGAAGATTGCCATAAATGACGCACCCCTACGACATGAGCTATGACGCACCCCTACGACATGAGCTATGGCGCACCCCCCCATAAAAAACAATTATTTTTCAGATACTTATTTTTTCGCCTTCTTATGATCTTAGGAAGGCGAAAAAATCCACAGTCCGGGCGCGCTTGCGCGCCGGGGGGGAGCGCCCGCCAGGAAGCTGGCGAGCCCCCGCCGAAAGGACGGGCTGTGGAGTTTTTGGCATCGGCCGGGAGGCCCCCTGGAAGGAGGACGAGCGGTCGATCGGACACGCAAGGGTGTTACACCAAGCTGCACCGGATGGGGTGGATCAGGCAAGGAGGGGAAGGATGAAGGAGGTCACGCCATGACAAAGCTTGCTGAGCTGAAACAGCGGCTGATGGATAATCCAGAAGTCCGCAAAGAATATGCCAAGGTCGATGCAGAGTTTGCCCTAATCGAAGCGATGATTACTGCACGGCGGGAGGCAAAATTGACGCAAGCCGAACTGGCTGAGAAAATCGGTACAACCCAATCGGCCATAGACAGACTGGAGGGCGGTCGAGTCTCCCCGTCGATTTCCACCTTGCGGCGCTATGCCGAAGCCACAGGTCACCAACTCCAGGTTGGGTTCGTCTAGCTATGACGGCAGAACAGTTTGCCCGTGCCCGGAACATGACAGCGCTTGCCCAGAAGGTCGGCATGATCCCCACAAGGGCATCAGCTCCAGATCGGGTTCGTTCAGGGGGGATTTTCCAGCCGAGCGACGAGAACTCGTAAACCACAACACAAAGGCCGCTCGGCTGATGGGGTGGTTATGCCGGAAGCTGACGCATCCAACAACTTGTCCAAATGTACAACCATGAGTTGAGTTGCCTGTAAAGCTTAACCTCTACTGCGAGCCTGTCATGCGTTTTTGAAACTGGTCCTCGCTGAGGCGTTCAATCCCGAACTGTTCCAGTGCTTCCATGACAATCTCGGATGGGGTCTTTCCTGCCTCCCCGGCTGCGATGTCCAAACCACGGCGAACATCATCGGGCAGGGTGATGGGAGGTGACGAGCTTTGCATATGGGGGTTTCTCCAGGGTTGGATGCCAAACAGACCCTAGCGCGCCCAAGTTCCGATCAGATCAGATGCGTCAAAGCTGTCGGCTTGTGGCCGGTGCCAAGGTCGATGCAGAGTTTGCCCTAATGGAGGCGAAGCTGACGCAAGCCGAGCTGGCTGAGAAAGTCGGCACACCCCAAGTGGTGACTTCCGGGGAAAGCAGCCACAAAAAGACTCTTATCACCCTTCGGTTGTTTCACTTTTACATATAACAACTTTAAGAAATTCAGTTACTTACATGGAACTTCATGTATGAAAATTGGTTGTAGGCCTGTTACAAAGTCCCTGTTTATTGGTTTCATGGTCCCGAGTGACAGTTTCTCCAGTATGCCCCGCTAGCAAGCGGGGCAGTCTGAGGCACAAGGATATGCGGAGAGGGTTCTTTTACTCTGCAGCTGACCGCTCCAGCCAGAACACGCAGGCCTTGTCTCCGGTGTTGTGGAACATGGTTTCCCCGCCTGCCCATTTGCAGAAAGTGCTTGGGCTTTGACCGAACTTGCGGGCATCGGCGCGGCCTTGCAGCAGGAACATGGCTAGGAGGCCCAGAGCAAAGCCTGTGAGGACCGCAGAGGTCAACCACACCCAGAACCCGCCAAACCACCTCCAGGCCTCTCTGCGGGCTTCTCCGGCGGCCTTACGAAGGTCTCCTGCCGCCTTGACGCTTTCGAGATGCGCCTCGCGGATGGCCTCCTTGGCGCCTTCCGAGGCCGCATAGACGGTATGCTGGCGCAGATCGAGGGCAGCGGTGGCCAAGCTCTGTTCGATGCGGCTCTGGACGGCGGGGCCGACCTTGGCCATGCGGTCGAGGCCCTGGGCCACCACGGCATTGAGCTTTTCCGCCTCCTTGCGGTCTAGGCTGGTGCGCTGCAGCTGGTCGATCTGGCGGCGGATCAGGGTGATCTCGTCGGCCAGGATCTCGAAAGGGTCCTTGACGCTCACGGCTCACCCGCCCCAGCGCTTTGCGCCTTGGCATCGAGTTCGGCCAGCAATCCCACGAGTTCCTTCTGATCAACCTCGCGGATGACGGTCTTGCGCAGGGTGGCGGCCATCCAGCGGGCGATCTTCGGATCCTTCAAGGCTTCCGTCGTGAGCACAGAACCGACAATGATCTTGCGGCGGGTCTCAGACGCCTTTGCCCTGGTCCTGAGGCGGTTCAGCCGGGCCTGGGTGTCAACGTCGGTGCAAAACCCGGCCACGCGGCGGCGTAAAACCAGGCCAGGTGGCGGTGGCCTGCGCCATGGCGCGCGCGCTTACCATAGAGCTGGCGCGTGCCATGGCGCATTGGCCCAACTGACCATCCAGAACCGGCGCTTGAACCATCAGCGCCACGCAGCATAACCTCAACCCACAGAGCCAAAGCCCTCCAGACCAACATCAGGCCGCCTGTTCCAAATCATTCGACGACGGACAGACGCAAAAGCCGCTCTCAGGGCTGTGGAACGTCACTCGTTCGACCAGGCCTGCCAGCACCTCTGTTGGACTCTTAGTCTCTTGAGGCATCACAGGCACCAACCACACTCCTTGCCAAACAACAGTGCGACGTTACCCTTCCCGAGCATAGTGCCACCCGCATCGTGTTGGCTTTGTCGCAGAAGTGCTGGCGCGGTCCATTCGAAACTCTCCAGCGGCGTCGGCCATGTGCAAGCAGATATATGCCAGCCAGATCATGAACCAAGTTCTGAAGTGTAGCTGTCGAACGGCCGAGAAAGCAAAGTGCCACCCTTCGGGCGTCACCTGTGCTTAAATCACCACCTGCGGCAGGGTAGCCCCGCTCATTCGAAACTCTCCAGCGGCGTCGGCCATGTGCAAGCAGATATATGCCAGCCAGATCATGAACCAAGTTCTGAAGTGTAGCTGTCGAACGGCCGAGAAAGCAAAGTGCCACCCTTCGGGCGTCACCTGTGCTTAAATCACCACCTGCGGCAGGGTAGCCCCGCTGCCTGGAATGCTGCCTCATACTCCAAGGGATGATCAGGGAGGAAACCGTTATGACCATCGCCAAGAACACCGTCTGCCTGTGGTACGACAAGGAGGCCGAGGAGGCCGCGAACTTCTACGCCTCCGTCTTTCCAGACAGCCGCGTGGAGGCAATCAACCGCGCGCCCGACGACTATCCGTCTGGCAAGAAGGGAGATGTGCTGACTGTCCAGTTCACGGTGGCGGGGATCCCGTGCATCGGCCTGAACGGCGGGCCAGTCTTCAAGCCGGACGAGGCTTTCTCGTTTCAGATCGCCACTGATGATCAGGAAGAGACCGACCGCTACTGGAACGCCATCGTCGGCAACGGCGGCAGCGAAAGCGCATGCGGCTGGTGCAAGGACCGCTGGGGCCTGTCCTGGCAGATCACGCCCCGCACGCTGACGGAGGCGATGATGGCCGGCGGGGACGAGGCGCGGCGCGCCTTTGCGGCCATGATGACCATGCGCAAGATCGATGTGGCGGCAATCGACGCGGCTCGGCGAGGGTGAACACCACGCGCTCGACCGGGAGCTCCTGACCTCCAGCTGCGCTCAATGCCCGCCTATCCTATGCCGCGCCCGGCCGAGGCTGCATAAAGGTCCTGGCGAAACCGCAGCGATGATCAGGCTTCCGCGATCTGCACACCAACCTTGACCATCCTGCCAGCACTGAAGGGAGGCATCACAACCACGATCACCCCTCCAAAATCCGGTCCAGATTTGGAGCTCAGACGTTTCCCATAGGGTAGCTTCCCGACTGACAACGTTGTCAGGCGTGTTCCTGTTGAACGGCCACAGGCCATACCATTGAAGCTGCCCGCGGCTGGAGTGCTGCAATCGTCGTCATCCCGCCAAGGGACTGGGCAAGTAGTGCCTGCTCATGAAGCGCTGGAAGACTGCCAGGGAATGTATTCGGCAGGCCTCCCGCCATCGCTTGCGCGGGAAACGCACGCGGTTGGCGCATTAAGCTTGCATATGCTGCATAGCAGCAATCCCAAAGGATCCGTTGTGCAGTCGCATTGTTAGCGCCATCTTTGGTCCATCGAGAGAGCGCAAGGCCAATCCGGGCAGGGCGCAAACGCAAGAACAAAGATACTGATAAGGAATACACCATGGCTGCTGTCGCCCACGCCCATAACGCCGCTGCCACCGATGGCTTCGCAGGCCGTTTGATGGCTGCGATCCAGCGCATGCAGGAAAACCGCGCCCGCCGTGTGATCTATCGCCAGACGGTGCGCGAACTGAATGCACTAACCAACCGCGATCTGGCTGATCTGGGCATCAGCCGTTCGATGATCACCCGCCTGGCCCATGAAGCGGCCTGGGGCGCAAAGTAAGAACACGTTTTCCCGCCCCTCCTCCTCCCCATGGGGCCGGGACTGGTGGCATTCTTCTGCCAGAGGATGCCGCCGCCATATAGCCGCTCTGTTCCGCGGCACCCAATGCGACGGACCCCTCCTCCTCCCATGGTCCGTTCGTTGGCGGCAATGGCCTCTCCTCCTCCTAGGCCTTGCCGCACCCATACGCGGCCCCTCCCTCCTCCCGGGGCCAGCGTTCCGCGGCGGCGCCCCTCCTCCTCCCTGGGCGTCGCCGCTTTTTCATGTCGAACAATGGAAATGGAGCATCGCCTCCGAAGCGGTCGAGACGCCGGTAGTCCGCTGAGCGGGATGGTCTTATCCTCAGCAAGGGATCGGTCTTGTCCGGCTACCCCTTAGGACAGCTTCACTGCGAGCCCACACAGTGGGATAGCCTTGCTGCTCTTCTCTCCCCGGCTTCTGGATGAATGCGAACGGAACCGGAACATCTGATGCGTGTTACATTGCGGCATCCTGTAGAAGGCAATTCCCTATGGCCGATGAAAACCCGAAATCCCATCCCACCGACAATGCCGAGAAAGATCCCGATACCTGGGTCAGCGGCGAAGATCCCATGACCGGTGCGCAGGCGTCCTATCTCAAGACGCTGAGCGAGCAGGCCGACGATCCCGACGCCTTTGACGAAACCATCAGCAAGGCAGAGGCCTCGAAGCGCATCGATGCGCTGAAAGCCAAGGTGGGGCTTAACTAAGAGCGCCTCGTTGACCGAGGAGGCCGAACTACGTCCTCAAGGTCTGCAGCTTGAGCGACAGCGGTTCTGTAAGACGCCGGGGCTCCAACTTTCTTGGCGCTCGGTACATCCCCTTCCGGAAGGCATCACCCGACAAGTTCCTGGTGCAGATCGGGCCGAGCTGGCCCAGAGGCGAGGCTGACCGCTTCGGTGGCCGAACGGGGCGCCCAAAGCCAGCACCTTGCTCTCAGAAGCTGTAGCCAACCCTTATTCCGACGCCCCAGGCGTGGCTGCCTTTTATCTCGGCGCGGGCTGTGTCGGGCGTGCCGGTCTCGGGCCGAGCATTCCCCAGCTTGATGTAACTGACCCCTGTGGTGATCTTGATCCTGTCTCGGGTGTAGATTGCCGCGAGGCTGACGCCCTTTTGACCGTTGACCGGTGCCAGCGGTGAGACAAGGTCATTGCCGGATTTCTCATAGGTAAAGCTTGCCGCGCCAGACCAATTGTCGGTGAACTTGCGGCCAACGCCGATGGTGAACGTGGTGGTGTCGTTGAGGTCCACCAGGCCGCTCCCGGTCACCTGAAGGAGCTTTTCTGGGTCCACCCGAAAGCCTGACCAATCCACCCAGCGGATCGAACCAAAGACAAGGGTATTTGGATCGATGCCGGTCTGAAACTCGAGGTTCCAGGATTTCGGCGTCTTGACCGTCAGCGTCGAGCGCCCATCCAGAATGGACCTGCACCAGTTCTGTTCCGGTCAGGTGCTCATGTTAGGCGGCCCTCTGTTCGAAGGCTACGGGTGATTTCCAGCCCAAGGCTGAGTGTTTGCGGCGCGGGTTGTAGAAGCCGTTGATGTATTCGAAGAGGGCGATCTCGACCTCTCGTCGAGTGACCCAGTCGCGGCGCCATACCAGTTCGGCCTTCAGCGATTTGAAGAAGCTCTCAACGGCCGAATTATCGTAGCAGTTGCCCTTGCCACTCATCGATACTTTGAACCCATGACTGTGCAGGATCTTCTGGTAGTCGTGAGCGCAGTATTGCGAGCCGCGGTCTGTGTGGTGAATGCAGCTCGGTGGCGGACGGCGCAACGCGATCGCCATGTTCAGCGCCCTGATCGCCAGCTCCTGTTTCAGGCGATTGCTGATGGCCCAGCCAATGACGCGCCTTGAGAACAGGTCGATGATGACCGCCAGATAGACCCAGCCTTCCCTCGTCCAGACATAGGTGATGTCGCCGGCCCACTTCTGGTTCGGCCCGCTCGCCGAAAAGTCCTGCTGCAGGAGGTTCGGTGCGATGTTGAAGACGTGATCGCTGTCCGTGGTGCGCTTGAACTTGCGGCTGCGGACGACCCGGATACCGTTCTGACGCATCAAACGGCCGACGCGACGCTGGCCGACCCGCAAGCCCAGCTCGTTCAGTTCCACGGTCATGCGGGGCCTGCCATAGCTGCCCAGGCTTAGGCGGTGCTGGTCGCGGATATGGGCCAGGATCACCATGTCGCGCCGCTGTCGCTGCGATGGCGGCCGGTGCCGCCAGGCTCGCAGCCCACGATCCGTTACGCCCATCAAGCGGCACAGCCGACTGCGCGAAAGGCTGCCGCGATAGCTGGCAATGAACTGGAACCTCACGGCTTTTGAGCCGCGAAGAATTGAGCTGCCTTTTTTAGCACCTCCCTCTCCTCCCGAAGTATCCGGTTTTCTGTGCGCAGCCGTTCATTCTCGCGAAGAAGATCAGCATCCCGTTCGGGAACTCGGGCCTCTTCGGAAATCGCCCGGATCCATTTTCCGATCGTCGAAAGTCCCACTCCAAGATCCGACGCAACTTGGCGCCGTGTCAGACCGCTGGTGAGCGCGATGCGAACCGCATCTCGCTTGAACTCGTCGCTGTGTGTCGCTGCCATATCCAGTCTCCTTCTTGGCGACCATTGCTCTCAGAAGACCGGAACGAAACCGGAGCAGGTCCAGAAGCGGCAAGGCTGGTGCGGGGCCTGGTCCATCGGGATCCACAAGGGGACCGCTCTCGGTGATGTCGAAGTCATGCTCGATCACCGCATTATAGGTCAAGGACACACGCGCGGCGATGTCAGGTCTTTCCCAAGACACCCCGGCGAGCCACCCGTAAGCGGTATCCCTGTCCACATCGACACGGTACCCGTTTACGGGACCGAAAGACGCGCCGCCCAACGTCACGCTTCCGTCGGTGCGTGCACCGCGGAGACCCGCGTGAACACCGAAGCCGCTCTCTGGAACCGCAAAGCGAATGATGCCGGTCAGGTCGGTGTTGTTGATGACCACTCCGGTTCCACCAAGATTGATGGAGCCGCTGGTAGGATAAGCGAGATCGGCTCCGAATGGCTGGTCCAGGATGATGGCTGCTGACCAGGCATCATTGAACTGGTGCTTATAGGCAAAGCCGAAGCTGTTGTAGGAGGACGCAATATCGCCCGTGCGTTCACCGCCGGGGTAGGGGCCCAGCGGAAGATCTGCTCCTGTGATGCTGGGCGAGACATGGCCATAGCTCAGTTCGAGATAGTTGCCTGGCTCAAAAAGCGGACCGAGAAACTGGTTGCTCCGCTCAACCCCGCCTGCGTGGACGATTGTGCTGCACAGGAGCCAGACGGCTGTGCCGACATATGCGGTCTTCATGAAAGCCTCGTTTCAAAGCTCGGTCATCAACACGTCAATGTTGGGCGAATGCCGCTGGGAAACGTTAGCACAGGGAGAGCGGTCCAGAGATATGGAATGTCGCGCTGCTCCGCACGTGTTGTCAGTTTAAGACAACGCAGCAACCAAGATATCTCCAGATCAAAGGCCTACCCCGGATTGACAGTTTCGGGCAGAATGGAACAAAACAGGAACAATGCTGTTTCTTCCGCGCTGCCCTGGAGCCATTCTCGTCATGCCTGCCCGGTCCTTCAACCCCGCCATTGCCGCCCTGCGCGAGCAGATCGCGCAGATGGAGGGTGATGGCGGGCCGTCGCGTGGTGCGCTGCCCTTCGGTGTCGATGAGCTGGACCGCCGCCTGCCCGGGGGTGGGTTGGCGTTGGGCTGCCTGCACGAAGTCGCAGGAGGAGGCAATGGCGCAGTGGACGGTGCGGCGGCCTCCTGCTTTGTGGCCGGGATCGCGGCCCGCCTGCCAGGACAAGTGCTCTGGTGCGTGACGCAGGCGGACCTCTTCGCTCCCGGCCTTGAGCAGGCGGGCCTTGGCCCGGATCGGGTGATCTATGTCGAGGCGGGTGACGACGTCTCGGTGCTGGCCTGCATGGAGGAAGGGCTGCGCCATGGCGGGCTCGGTGCGGTGGTGGCCGATGTCGCGCGGCTCTCGATGACGGCCTCGCGGCGGCTGCACCTTGCGGCCAAGGGATCAGGCACCACGGGCATTGCACTTCGCCGCTGGCGGCGCCAGCAGGACGCCTATGACTTCGGCCAGCCTACCGCAGCGATGACCCGCTGGCGGGTGTCAGTGCTGCCCTCGACACCCCTGCCTGTTCCGGGTGTCGGCCGTGCCCGCTGGCTCATCGAGCTGATCCGGGCGCGGGCGGGAGAAAGTCTCGATCTTGAACTGGAGGCATGCGATGGCACGGGTCATCTCGGTCACCCTGCCGCTCTGGCCCATCGATTGGCTGCGGCGGCAGGCGCCTGAGGCGGCTCCCTCGTCTGAGGCGCCGCTGGTCCTGGCCGGCCGGGCGGGCCGCCGGCGGCTGATCACTGCGGCGGGTGAGGTGGCGCTGTTGCTCGGCCTGCACGTCCGTATGATGGTCAGCAAGGCGCAGGGCTGGTGCCGGGGCTGCAAGTGCTGCTTGCTGATCCAGCGGCAGATGCGGGTTCGCTCGGGCGTCTGGCACCCTGCGTTCTGCATCGGATTTTGCCCATCGTGGCGGTCGATCCGCCGAATGGCTGGTAATCAACTCCACCGGCACGAGGACGAGCCCGTCGGCGGGGGTCGCTCTACAACGCCATCATGTTCCAATAGCGCTTCAATCCGCGCGCGTCTCTGAAGCTTGCAAGGCTATGCCAAATTACCAAAATTGAGGCTCCTCCCGAGCCTCTCGGACAAACAAAAAGGGCGGCCAAGCCGCCCCTTCTCAATCGTGGATCTGCAGATCACGTCGTAGCATCGCCTGCTGCGGCATCATTGGCCGCGGCGGGCGTGTCACGCGTCGCGTTTCAGGTGTTTTTCTGAGTGTCCAAGGCAACGTCCTTGCCTGCGGTCAGCATCAGGTCGACGGTTTCTATCTGAACCTTCTTCGCCACTTCGGCATATGCGGCCATGTGCTCAGCAGCCAGTTCGGCCGATCGCGACGCAAAATCGCTTACTGTCTTGGTATAATCAGAAGGCTCGTCCTTGTGGGCAGCCAGTTCACCCATGCAAGTCATCGAGTCCTTGGCCCAGCGAGCCGAAATCTCGGTCGAGCGCTCGGCAGCGGCCAGTGCCACGCGGGCCAGCTTTTCGCCCAACACACTTTGCGACTTCATGGCGTCCTGGATCGACGACGTGTTGATCGGAAAGTTCGCCATCATGTCCTGCATCGTTTTCGTAAAATCGGGGGTATTTGCCATCTCGCTCACTCCTGGTGCTGCAGCGATTGAGAGACTGAGGAACGTATCGCCGCGTCCATCTCACGCCACCCATATGAATGCTGCAGTGCGGCATTTCAAGATACTTATGGGGCGGCCTTTCTGCTCGCTCGCTTTCATGTTGGAAAATCCCTTGCTGAAAATCCTCGCGCCCTCCCTGCTGCCGCAGAAAGGGAAAAGGTGGACGACTTTTACGCCGCCCGCAGCAGCTCCATGCCGCCGCTTCCGTGGACTAGTTTCTCACCGCCGTTCTCAGCCAGGTGCGCAAAAGCGGGACCTTCGCCTGGCTCTTCGCCTTCTCAGCTAGCACCGGCAGAATGTGGAGATGCAGATCAACGCCCTTGTCGAGCCAGCCCCTCAGGGTTTTCAGATCGTCAGAGAGGCCTTGCATGTTCTCTGCAGTGGCCCACGGACCGAGAGCGTCAAAGCACGCGGTCAGAGCTTTCTCCAATTGAGCGGTAGTAGTGTTGTTTAGATTATCTTTGTTCTGGTCGGACGTTTTTTCCGCTCCCCCCGGAAACTTTGTCTGGGCCTGGGCACGCAGGAGGGTTGAAATGCGGCGGGTTTCGTCGGTTTCTTGAATGGCAAGCTTGAGGGTCCGGTGGCCGGACGTTTTGATCAGTTCTCGATCAGGCCAGCCGATCAAAACAACAACATCGGTAAGCTGAGCACCGTACTTACCCACCCGACCAACGCGGCGGATGAGTTTGCGATTTTCCAGGACTTTGAGAAGATCGCGAATCCTACGATCGGAGCAGCCTACTTCGAAGGCCAGCCTCTTCTGACTGCACCAACTGACTCCCCACTTGTCCGAGTGAAGGGCCAAGACATCGAGAAGCTTCTTCTGGGTGGAGCGAAGCATTGGAACAGTGTAGGCCCACTCGGATGCCGACGGGTTCGCGGCCGTTGTGCGTTTTGGCCGCTCCTCCACCGGCATCTGCACGATCGGCTTTTGCGGGTCTTGATCCTCCTCGGCGACGTGGTCATTCCAGACTGCCAGCATCGTGCTGTTGGCAGCATTATCCGTTGTAGAAGGTGGGCACGGCGCTAGAACAGCCATCACAGAGCCCTCGGCGTGCGGCCATCGAGCCAAGCCTGCACCTCGCTACGCTTCCAGCCGATCGCACGCGCGCCGAGGCGAACCGGCGCAGGAAAGCGACCATCGGCAACGGCTCTATAGAGCCAACTACGTCCCATCCCTATGGTCGCAGTGACCCGGTTCATGCGAAGTATCTCTTCAGACATTGCCGTTCCTTTGGGGCTATTAGTGTCTCTGAAGAGCTTTTGTCGGGTCACCCGAGGGTCGTGGTGGGTTAAATTTCACATCGAATTAAACACCACAAACTGTGGTGATAGGGAGTTTTCTTGTTCACGACTTAGCCCAGCAGTACGACAAGGTGCCGCCGGGACATTGAGAATGTTCTGGGATGGTCAGAGCTACTCTCTGCGCCCGGTGCGCGGCTACTCAGTAGGGTGGCAAAGTTCACTGACCAGGGCAGCATGCAGCTGCTTGCAATGGGTCAGTTCCATGCGAGGTGCCTAGGATCCACGTATTTACGTCGTGTCTTCCAAATTCCTTCGACCTCCCCGTAGGTTGCCGTCCTGAACCCCTCTTTTTGAAGGGCTTCCGCTACGATGTCGCAAGCGCTGTCTTCATGGTACTTGCCTGGCTTCGTGGTCCCGCTCCGTTGTGCCCGGATATCATAAACACGGCAGATATCTGCGACCGATACAGCGACAACAGTTCGATAGAGGATGCTGAAGGCCTGGCGGCCCCTCTTTTGCCGCGGTCGTTTTAGCTTGTAAGACAGCACCCCCTGAAGGAATTCCTGAAGTGGCCTTGGGGTCGGCTCTTCAGAGTTCTGCTGCCCTGCTCCTAGCCAGCAAAGCCCGTCAAAAGATGCTGTGCACGTAGAAGCTTGATCGATAATTCTCTTCAGCTGTTCAAGATCGAAGTCCCCAGAGGGACCTATGACCGACTGGACAGCTTCATAGGCCCGTTCCATATGCTCTTCATCAGGTGAGAGAGTCAGTTTTGGTTTCCAGGACGAAATGTAGCGCCTCGCAAACGCCAGAGCTTCCTGTCGCTTCTCGCTGGTCAACTTCTCTGACATGATGGCCTCTTAACCTGAATCGTCATTGACGTACAAAAACGATGACGTTGTGTGAAATTGGTGTCACCGTCACATAGCCGGTTCGCTTTGATCCTTGATAGTCTTGGACATAACAGCGCGCAGTGCTCTCTGAAAGTGAAGGATGGCGGCGGCGATGACGCAAGCTCTATGGGTTCGGAGATGGGGCAAACGCTGAAAAGTCGCGTAAGTAGACGCTTTGGTTGCGGCAGAAATTCGGCGGCCAAAGTACTACGCTTTGTGTAGCTTCCTCATCGGAAATCGCGCATCTTCACCCTGATCGCGTCAAGATGCAGATCCCGGATATAGATCTCGCGCACCTTTGGCTCGACGGGCGCCGCCTCCGGCACATCGCCCACTGCCTTTCATGCCCCCCTCATCCCCGCGCCCTTGCGTCAGCGGAAACGCCGCCCCTCGTGCCCCGACACAGGCTAGCTCCGGGAAAGATCCTCCATCCGGTGCACCACAAAATGCACCATCTCGCCTTCCCGCTGAACGCGCCCTTGCACAGCGATCATGCTGGCACCGAGCACGATCTGCCTGTGCGCCTCGAAGACCTTGGCGGTGACCACATCCTGCAGGATGCGGCGGGAGGGTTCGTGATAGAGCACGTCGTTGGTCACCACCGTCGGCACGCGCAGCTGCGCGGCCATGGTCGACAGCTCATGCAGCCGCAGCTGGTCATTGGGGCGGCGACGCAGGGTGAGAGCCAGATAGGTCCGATCGCCGAAGACATCGCGCAACCGGCGCAGGCGCAAGGCGCAGGTGTCATCCGCAACGTCGGGCACCAGCACCGCGATCAGGCCCTCGGCATGCTCCACGCATCCGCCCAGTCGAGGTGGCACTTGCCCTTGCCGGCACGGGACTTGCCGAGGGTCAGCAATCGGCAGAGCCGGCCATACCCCGCCCGGTCCATGGGATAGACCAGCAGCGCCATGCCGCAGGCGAGATCGAGCCTGCAGCCGACCACCAGCCGCATCCCGGTCGCCTTGGCGGCCTCCCAGGCCCGGACGATGCCGGAGAGCGAGTTGCGGTCGGTCACGGCCAGGGCGTCGATGCCCATCATCGCCGCCGTGGCAAACAACTCCTCGGCCGAGGAGGCCCCGCGCAGGAAGGAGAAGGGCGAGGTCACTTGTAGATCGGCATAGTGCGGGCTGGTCATGGCAGGGCGCCCTTGTCCGACGTCGCATTCATCCGAACACCCCGTGCAGGAACCAGCGATGGCTGCCTGTCTCGCTGTTCTCGCCGTCGCCGGCCCTGAACACCCAGTAGCGTTCTCCCGCCTCATCCTCGATGCGGAAGTAGTCCCGCACGGCGATCAGTTCAGCATCGCGCTTCCACCACTCGCCGAAGACCCGTTCAGGCCCATCGGCGCGGGCCACCTTGCGGCGGATGCCCCGCCAGGCGATCCAGACCGGCGGATGATCGGGCAGAAGGGCCATCGTCTCGATCGGCTCCGGACGAGGCAGCAGGCGCGTGGGACGGGGCCAGTGGTCTGGCCAACCTGCGCCCAGGGCATCGGCCAAGGGAGCAATGCGGGTGAGGGAGCGTTCCGGCACGTCGCTGGCAACAGGGGCCATGCGGTAGACACTCCGCGCACCGACGCGGTTCGCCAGCACATCGATAAGGCCAGAAAGATCGAGGGCAGGCTCTTCCAACAAGCTGCTCGCCATCTGCCGGGCTTCCAGCGGCTCGGTCATCACCGCCGTCAGCGACAGGATCTCGATGCCGAAGCCGGGCGCGATGGTCTCGATCTTCTCGCAAAGAAGCCGGGTCAGTCGCTTTGGGTCGCGCTGCGGGCGGGCCAAGCCCACGCGCACGGTCTGGACATGGGCATCTACCCGCCAGCAGAGGAGATCGAGCCGCCGGGCACCCAGGCCCCGTTCCTCGAGCGCCGCGCAGAGCTGGATCACCAGCTTGCCGATGTAGCGCACGATGGTCTCGGCGGCAGCGATCGGCTCGGCAAAGCTGCGGCGCACCTCGACAAGCTCCGACGGGCGCAGTGGCTCGATCGGCTCGGAGGCGTGGCCGAGAGCCTGATCCAGCCTGCGGCACAGCTCGGGACCGAAGCGCCGGGCCAGCGGCGCGCGGGGCTGACCGAGGAGATCGCCGATGCAGGCAAAGCCCAGGGTGCGCAGGCTGGCCAGTGTGGCTGACGGCAGCCGCAGGGCCGAAAGAGGCAAAGGAGCCAGCAACGCCTCGGCAGTGTCTGTTTCGGCGAGATGCACAGGATCCGCGACATGTCGTGCCAAGGCGTGGGCGGCGCCCCAGCTGTCGGCGATGGCTGCGCGTGCGGTCACGCCAGACATGACCAGCCGGCCAATCAACGCCTCCAGCATGGCTGCCTCACCGCCATGGAGATGATCGGCACCGGTGGAGTCGATGACCAACCCGTCCGGCGGATCGACCGCCACGATCGGCGAGACCCGCTGCAGCACCCAGAACGCCAGCCGCTCCAGGGAGGCCGCATCAGCGTGTGGATCATGGGACAGCACCTGAAGCCCCGGGACCAGGGCCTGCGCCTTGCTGACCGGCATGCCGACGGAAAGGCCCAGCTCCTGCGCTATCCCACAGGCCGCTGTCACCAGCCGACGGTTGCCGACCCGACCCGCCAGGACCAGCGGCGCCTCAGGCGAAGGCGCTGCCTCGCCCCCCTGCCGCCTGAGCCGGTCGATCGGCCAGAGCGGCAGGAAGACCGAGATGACCCGTGCCATCGCACCCCTCCAGTTCCAGATCGAAGCTTTCTCTCGCCCGCGCCCGGATCAGCTCGACGAGCCAGCGAGAACGACCTAAACCCGGCACGGGCAGCGGGCCCGAGGGCAAGACCGACACCCGCCAGCGGGTCATCGCCGCCGTGGGTTGGCCGAAGTCATAAGCGTCCTGCTGCCGGCGCCAGCGTCTGAGCGCGATGCCTGTCGTGCCCGAGCCCTTCGCGGCAAGATGCAGCCGGCGCGAGGCTGTCATCGACAGACGCGCGACATCAGCGATCACCGCCCCCAGGCCGCCGTGGCGCAGGCCTTCCTCCATGCAGGCCAGCACCGAGACATCATCGCCGGCCTCGACATAGATCACCCGATCCGGCCCAAGACCTGCCTGCCCGAGACCGGGCGCGAACAAGTCCGCCTGCGTCACGCACCAGAGCACCTGTCCCGGCATCCGCGCGACAATGCCGGCCGCAAAGCAGGAGGCGGCTGCCCCATCCACCGCACCGTTGCCGCCACCCGCTACCTCATGCAGGCAGCCAAGCGCCAGACCGCCTCCGGGCAACCGGCGATCCAGCTCAGGCAAGCCGAAGGGCAGCACGCCGCGTGTCGGCCCGCCGTCTCCTTCCATCCGCGCGATCTGCTCGCGCAAGGCGGCAATGGCAGGGTTGAAGGACCGGGCAGGCATGAGGGAGACAGCTCCGATGCAGGTAAGAACGAACAGATTGTGTTCCTGTTTTGTTCCGTAAGAGCCCGAGGTGTCAACACGATCGGCAGAATGATCGGGGGATATCTTCGCGACCTTGCCGCGTTATGCTGCGGCTGGGGTCCAACCAGCCCAGGCCTATGCCAGCCGCTACCGCTGCAAACGACTCGCGCTCGTCTACCCGTCCTCCAGGTGGTACGCGCTAGGAAAGATCACCGAGTTCGTGCTCATGACCGGAGAGCGGCCGATACTGGAGGTCGTCGCGGTCGATGTTCGAGAACTTGCGTCTGGCAGCGGCATCCCTCGAGGCCTTGAGACACTATTTCCCACTGACAGCTACAGAAGTCGTGAGCGTTCACTGTGATCGTCCGCATGCGAACGGCCTTGACCGAAAGGGATGACCAAACTGGTTTAGGAACCATGCGTAGCGAAGCGAGAGGCCGACCAGCGCGGAGACCACCGGCACAGATCGCTCCCGATGCTTTCGTCTTATCTGTCCAAAACAAGTCGAATCCAACGTAAGTTTCAGTGCACCTCCACTGGTCATCGATCCGGGTGACGCCCAGCGCCGTGATCGGAGGGGACATGTCCGCGGCGTTGGCGCTCGGTAACGCCCTCAGCGTGCCGCTGTTCGCCATGGCCGAACTGCTGCCCGCGATCGAGGCGCTGATGGTGCGGGCTGCGAACGCCGGCATCGCCGCATCGGTCCGGAGTGATGGCCAGCCTCGCATTCCGCAGCGCTGTCTATCCGCTTTTGTCGAAGCAGACCCTCAGGTGACGATCTTCCAGGACGAGTCCTTCCGGGTCACCTTGCCATGCTGGAAGGTACAGAAGTCGCAGCCTCTGACGCAGACCCTATCTCCGGCCGGTGTTGTACCTGTCAGAAGCCATCTGGACATGCAGGTGTTTCCGCACGCGAAGTTGTTGGTTCGAGAAAGCGGGCCGGAAATTGGAACATCAGCGTGCGTCGGCGCCGGGTCCTTGGAAGCCCGGCGGCGGCACGGCATCGTTGGCATCGGGATCGCGCCCCTGCATGCGGTCCAGCTTTCGCATGATTGGGGTAACCGACAATCCGTGCATTATAATGGACAGTAGCACCACCAGCCCGACGATCGCCCAAAGACGCGACGCGTGTTGGAGGTCATCCATATGGTTCAGACCATAAGCCAAATAATAGAATGAGCCGATGCCCCTGATACCGAAAAAGGCAATGGTCAGCCGTTCGTGCCAGGACGCGTTGAACCCTGCCAGTCCGATCAGTCCGGTAAGCGGACGGATCACCAGAAGGATCACCACCGCAGCTGCGATATCCATAGATTCGAGGGATGATAGTAGCCCGTGAACCAAAGCGCCGCCGAACAAGAGCAGCAGCACCATCATGGAAATCCGTTCTATTTGCTCGGTCAGGTCGTGCATCGACTTGTGGAAGTCGTGGTCCCGATGGGCCTGCCGGAAGGTGAGCGCCGTGACGAAGACCGACAAGAAACCGTACGAGTGGATTATCTCGGTAAATCCATAAGACACAAATGTGGCCGATAAGGCGATCAGTCCGTCACCAGTCCTGGCCAACTTGGTTTCTGCTGGAATGTGGAACGTGATCCAACCGAACAGCCGTCCGACCAGATAGCCGCCCAGGATACCAACCCCGATCTCCCACAGGACATTATAAGTCAGCCACTCGAAGGCCCACGGTTCCTGCGTGACGGACGCAGCTGCCAGCGCAATCGCCAGATGAACGAAGGGGAAGGCTGCCCCGTCGTTCACGCCGGCTTCCGAGGTCAAAGCAAAACGCACCTCGTCTTCCTCGCCCGTCTTTGGCGGTCCGACCTGCACGTCAGATGCAAGGACAGGATCCGTCGGCGCGAGAACAGCGCCGAGCAACAGCGCCATCGCCCAGGGGAGGGCCAGCCAGGTGCCCGCCAGCAATGCGATCAGAGCAATGCCAAGCGGCAACGTTAGAAAAATCAAGCGCCAGGTGATCATCCACGATCGCAGGCCGAGCACGCGGTCGATCTTGAGGCCCGCGCCCATCAAGGCGATGATGACCACTGTCCGTCGTCGAATGATTTGGAACAGGCGGCCTGATGTTGGTCTGGAGGGCTTTGGCTCTGTGGGTTGAGGTTATGCTGCGTGGCGCTGATGGTTCAAGCGCCGGTTCTGGATGGTCAGTGGTCGAACTCGTCGGCGATCATCATCTTCATCTCGAGGTCAAGGCCGCAGGTCGGATCGCCAAGGCAGTGCTGGAGTTCCTGGAACGGCATGGCTTTAGGTGACGCAGAGGAGGCCTCGTGGGGATGGTCGACGTACCAAGGCGAGGGCCGTTGAACCTCTCAAGCCACAGCGGCCAGGTGTCAACTTCGAGGGTGAGATTGCCCGCAATCTTCTTCCCTCCGCCATCTTGAGATGCTCTGATGCCATGGTCAGCGTCAAAGATGCGACGGCCACGTGCGGTAGAGCCGGTCCTGACGGCGGCGATCCTTGAAGGTCGTGGAAGCACCACGTGCGGTTTTCATGGAGCAGATCGAGGTTGACCGTCCCGGTGACTGTCATCTCCACATTGGTTTTCGCTTCCACGATGAATACCTGCCGGATTGTCCCAGGCCCTGTCGCACGGTCCCAGGATCGAACTGCGCCCCCATCCGTCGGGAATGGCGCGCCGGGCTGTCCGCCAAGGCAGCAATGAAAATCTTTTTCTAAAGCACCTGTTGTTCACTCCCAATCCTGCCGAGTGGAAAAGGTCGGAAGGCTCCAGGAACGCCAGATGGCCAGAAAGCGCAAAATCAGACCGGCGGTGAAGCTGATGGCAGTGGCAAGGTCGGTGCCGATCCCCCATGCCTCCAAGCTGAGGAATAGGATGCAGACGGCCAAGGCTACACTTGCATACAGTTCACGCTGAAATACCACGGGAACCTAACCGCACAGGATGTCGCGCAGGATCCCGCCGCAAATTCCTGTAATCATACCCGACATGATCACGACGACCGTCGGATAGTCCATGTCCATCGCTACGCTGCAACCAATCAATGAAAACGCAACAAGCCCCATGGCATCAAGTACAAGAAAAAGGCGTTTCAACCGACCCACAAGCGGCGCAATGAGGATAGTCAGCAATCCGGCTGAAATGACGATGTAGACATACTCTGGTTTTTGGGTCCAGCCGATGGGAAAGCGGCCTAGGATCAGGTCACGAATGGTGCCGCCGCCAAGCGCCGTGACAAAGGCGATGACCGCTACCCCGAAGATGTCCATGTTGCGCCGCCCCGCTGCAAGCGCACCGGACATCGCCTCCGCAGTGATCGCAACAAGGTAGATGACGAACAATACCGACTCTGAAGGGGGCAGCGGGTACATGACAAAAGCTCCCAGCACGGTCGGTGAATACAGGTCGCGGTTTTCAGCAACCTTTTCCTAGCACATAGATCGGCAGGTCAGGATACCTTGGAGCAACCTGCAGCGTCAAAGATGCGACGGCCACGTACGGTAGAGCCGGGCCTGACGGCGGCGATCCTTGAACGTCGTGGCAGCACCGCTCACGCGGTTCTCGTAGAGCAGATCGAGATTGACCGTTCCGGTGACTGCCATTTCCACGTTGGTCTCTGCCTCCGCGATAATGCCTGCGGGGTTGTTCCAATCCATGTCGGACCGACCCAGGATCGAGCTGCGCGCCCATCCGTTAGGCAACGGCGGGCCGGGTTGTCCGCCAAGGCAGCAATGGACCTGGTACACCTGGTTTTCGATACAGCGTGATTGTGCGCAATGCCTCACACGCCAAAAGCCCTGTTCGGTAAAGGTGGCTGACGACGTTAGGATAATCTCGACACCCTGTTCGGCAAGCGAGGCAGAGCATTCAGGGATCTCGGCTTTGTAGCAGATGTTGAAACCTACCTTTGCAAAGGGCAACTGGAAGGCTTCCATCCTGTCGCCCTCAGAGGTCGACTAATTCGCCTCGGCCGGGAAAATGTGGGTCTTTGAATGCCTGTAATGCTCTCCATCAGGCCCGAAGAGCTCTCCATCAGGCCCGAAGAGATGGGCGACATTCTCGTATCGTTCCCCCGAGACCTCTTCCAGATGCGAATCCGAACAACGTAGTATCCGGCGTCTCTTGATTAGCGGCGCGATAGCGGTGATGTGCTGGGCGAACCCTAGTGCGCAGGCTACTACAGAAGTTTCTGATAGAAAGCTCAAGGCATCGCGCGTTCCTGCAGGGCGGAAACTCTCCCTGATAGCGCGGGTTCATCCACGCTCGCCCCAAAGAGCTGGCCTCGCTCGGCGACAAGCACACAAGCAACAGCGAGCGCGCCAAGTACAAGGTATCCTGCTGCGGTGGGGACGACTGTTCCGTTGAACTGCTGACCCACGAAGCCGCCCATCAATGCGCCTCCAACGGTCTGGATGAAGCCAAACACGGATGCGGCGGTGCCTGCCACGGCACCAAGGGGCTGGAGGGACAGGGTGTTCATGTTGGAGGCAGCCCAGCCAAACATGAACATGATCGCCGAAAGCAGTGCCAGGAACAACCACAGGGGCGGCTGCCCGTCGAGACTGACGAGAAGGAGCACTCCGCTCAGCGCAGTGAAGGTTATGATGGCAAAGTGCGACATCCTCCGCATCCCAAAGCGCCTGACGATCCTTGAGTTCAGAAAGGACGACACGGCCATGAGGCCTGCGACAAGGGCAAAGGCCGCAGGGAACCACGCGCCCAGCCCGTAGATGTCGACGTAAATCTGTTGCGCCGTACTGATGAAGCCGAATAGGGCGCCGAAAAGGCAGGTGCCGGCCAGGGCGTACCAGAAGGCCAGGCGGTTCGACACCACGATGCGGAACCCTCCGAAGACTGTCTCGGCCGTGAGCGGACGACGGCGTTCCGCTTCGAGCGTCTCTGGCAGGCGCAGGAAGGCCCAGGTCCCGAAAGCGATCGCCAGACCTCCCATGAAGACGAAGATGCTTTGCCATGGGCTCACCAGAAGCAGCACCCCGCCGATAGAGGGGGCGATCACAGGGATTACCATGAAGACCATAAAGACGAGCGACATGACCTCGGCCATGGCGCGTCCTTCAAAGCAGTCGCGCACCACGGCGGTGGCTATGACCCGGGTGGCGCTGGCGCCGAGGCCCTGGACAAAGCGCATGGCCAAGAGGAAGGCGAAGCTCGGTGCCCATGCCGCGGCAAGGATGGCTACGACATAGATCCCGATGCCTAGAAGGAGCGGCGCGCGTCGGCCAAAACGATCCGATAGCGGCCCAACAGCCAACTGGCCCAAGCCAAAACCTATCATGTAGACGGATATGACGAACTGCCGCTGGTTCTCCTCGGCGATACCAAGGGCCTCTCCCATATGCGGCAATGCCGGCAGCATCACGTCGATGGCCAAGGCATTCAGCGACATGATCGCAGCGATCAGTGCAATGAATTCAGAACGCGCCAGCACCCGCGCAATAGACTTGCTCATGAGGGATCCCGGAACTGTAAGCTGATGCATAAAGAAGCGGACTCGGGTCGAGTTCAGCAACGTCAGCCAGAATGAAGAAGGCCTTTTTAGCCACGTCTCATCTCGCTTCAAGGGGAAACTCCTCCAAAGTCGTGATGAGGCAGCGTCTCATTGTTCGTCCGGTTAGTTGCTTCCCACCCTGGAGGACTTTCCGCACCTGCAAGAAAGGTGTTGCGGATGAAGTATTCCGAAGCCCCTGCAGCATTGGACAGGGCTGTGCTTGCGGCCGAGAACTCTGCACAACGGCAGGTGGGACGCGCACTCGTGGTGGCCGGGGCGAAGGGCTTGGTCATGAAGCATTCTGCGATCCGCCGTTCCCGGATGCGGCAGCTATTCGCCGGTTTGGCCGACCTCCAGGCCGCATTGCCCTGCTCGTCCATTTCCGCAACTGGCGGGCGCAGCAGGTGACACGCTGATGGGGGCACTTGTCGCTGCGTCGAACGGTTGTGACCGCCGCCACCTGTGCTAACGTGATCAGGAAGTTGTGATAACAGGGACAAAGATCATGAAATTCACATCGCTTTTTGCGGCGTGTGCCCTTGCCGCCACGCTGGGCCAGAATGCCATCGCCCAGGAAATGTCGTTCTTCCGCATCGGGACGGGCGGAACCGCAGGCACTTATTATCCGATCGGCGGGCTGATCGCGAACGCGATCTCCAACCCGCCGGGCTCTCGCCCCTGCGATGATGGCGGATCCTGCGGCGTGCCGGGCTTGGTTGCGACAGCAGTCGCGTCCAACGGCTCGGTCGGCAACGTCAACGCCATCAGCGGCGGCGCGATGGAGGCGGGCTTTACCCAGTCTGACGTGGCCTATTGGGCGCAGACCGGCACGGGGCTTTGGGAGGGCCAGCCCGCCGTCGACAAGCTGCGGCTGATCGCGAACCTTTATCCCGAAAGCATCCACTTGGTCTCGCGCGCCGATGCGGGGATCGACTCCGTGGCGGATCTGAAGGGCAAGCGCGTGTCGCTGGATGAACCGGGCTCAGGCACGCTGGTCGATGCCAAGATCATCCTGGAAGCCTATGGCCTGTCGGAAGCCGACATCACCCCTGAATACCTCAAGCCTGACCAGGCGGCCGACCGGATGCGCGACGGTGCTATGGACGCATTCTTCTTTGTAGGGGGCTTCCCCGCGGGCGCGATCGCGGAACTGGCCAGCCAGCATGACGTGAAAATGGTCCCCATCGTTGGTCCCGAGGTCGACAAGCTTCTGGAAACCTACAACTTCTTTGCAACCGACAATCTTCCGGCCGGAACTTATGAAGGCCAGGAAGGCGATGTTGCAACGATCTCGGTCGGCGCGCAGCTTGTCACCTCGGCCGATCAGCCCGAAGAGCTGATCTACGGCATCACCCAGGCGCTGTATAACGAGAACACGCAGAAGCTATTCGCGGCCGGCCATGCCAAGGGCAAGCAGATCACGTTGGATAGCGCGACACAGGGGGCGGGCATCCCGTTCCACCCGGGCGCCGAACGGTTCTACAAGGAAGCAGGCAAGCTTCAGTAAGCAAGGGTCCGATCCGGTTTGAAGGACGCGGGCCACAGGTCCGCGTCCTTTTCCGTTCCCCGAAACGCAGGAATGACGAATGAACGAAACTGCACGCCAACTGTCCGACGCCGAATTGCGCGCGATCGAGGAGGAATACGACCCCGAGGCCCGGTTCCGCACGGTCCTCCGCCCGGTCGCGATCCTGACAGGAGTGATCCTGTTCCTGCTGTCGGTGTATCACTTCTATACCGCAGGCTTCGGGATCCCGCGCGCCACGACCCATCGCGGGCTGCACATGGGCGTGTCGCTGTTCGTGATCTTTCTCAGCTTCGCAGCCTTCAACAGCGGGCGCCACAAGACCACCGGCCTTGCCATCCTGGGCATTCCGGTCGTGGACTGGTTCCTGGCCATCGCCGGGGCGGTCAGCTCCTTTTACGTGCCTTGGATCTATGACCAGCTTGCCTTCCGCGTCGGCAACCCGATGACGCTGGACATCGTCATGGGCACGCTGCTGCTGGTCACCCTGATGGAGGCAGTGCGCCGGTCGATGGGCTGGCCCCTGCCGGTGATCGCGTTGCTGTTCATCGCCTATGCCTATTGGGGTCGGTCGATGCCCGGCATCCTGGTCCACCCGGGCGCCGACTGGAACACGATCATCAACCACCTGTACCTGACCTCGCAGGGGATTTATGGCACTGCGCTTGGCGTGATCGCGACCTATGTGTTCCACTTCGTCCTGTTCGGCGTCATGGCACAGAAGATCGGCCTCGGACAGTTGTTCATCGACCTGGCCACCGCGCTGACGGGCCGCTTCGCGGGCGGGCCTGCCAAGGTGTCGGTTGTGTCTTCGGCCATGCTGGGCACGATCTCGGGCTCGTCCATTGCCAACACAGTGACGACAGGCGCGCTGACCATTCCGGCGATGATCAAGATCGGCTTCAAGCGTCACTTCGCGGCCGCGGTCGAGGCAGCGTCTTCCACAGGTGGGCAGATCACGCCGCCGGTCATGGGGGCGGTGGCCTTCCTGATGGTGGAATACCTGGGCATCCCGCTGCGCACGATCCTGATCGCGGCGATCGTGCCCGCCTTCATGCATTTCTTCGGCGTGCTGGTTCAGGTTCACCTTGAAGCCAAGCGCCTGGGCATTCGCGGCCTGACCAAGGAAGAAATGCCCAAGGCCGGCAAGGTGCTGCGCGAAGGCTGGCTGTCGATGGCGCCGCTGATCCTGCTGGTCTGGATGCTGATGTCGGGCCGAACCCCCTTCCTGTCCGCTTTCTGGGCGATCGCCGCCTGCATGGCCGTATATCTGATCCAGCGGGTCATGGCTTCAGGGGTGGTGGGCGGCATCAAGGAAACCGCCGCCGGCATCTTCGAGGGCTTCGTATCCGGCGCGCGCCAGTCGTTGTCGGTGACCGCCGCGGCGGCCCTTGTGGGCGTCGTTATCGGCATCGTTACCCTCACTGGCGTAGGCTTCAAGATCGCCTTCATGGTGACCTCGGTCGCGGCCAATGCGGCGGGTGATTTCCACGCCTTCCTGGGCTTCCTGCCGTTCGAACCCTTCGGCATCGACACCCTGACGCTGCTGTTCACGCTGGTGATGACCGCCGTGGTCTGCATCCTGATGGGCTGCGGCGTGCCCACGACCGCAAACTATATCATCATGGTCGCCGTGGCCGCGCCGGTGCTGGGGATGATGAACGTGGAACCGCTGGTCGCGCACTTCTTCGTCTTCTACTTCGGGGTGCTGGCCGATGTGACGCCGCCCGTGGCGCTTGCCGCCTATGCAGCCGCGGGGATCGCAGGGGCCAACGGCTTCAAGGCGGGCAACACCGCCTTCCGGCTGTCGATGGGCAAGGCCTTGGTGCCCTTCGTCTTTGTCTTCTCGCCGTCGTTGCTGATCGTGACCCAGGGCTTCACGCTGCCCGATTTCCTGCTGGCCTTCACCGGCGCGGTCTTGGGCATCGTCGCGCTGTCAGTGGCGATCACCAACTGGCTGCTTGGCCCGTTGTGGGTGATCGAGCGGATCGTGCTGGTCCTGGCCGCGCTGCTGCTGATCGCGCCCGAGCCGGTATCGACTGCGATCGGCTTCGCGATCCTGGCCGCAGTTACGGCGCGGCAATACCTGGGCACACGCAGCGCACCCGCAGCATCGTCCCGCTGAAGAAAACGCTGCTGGCGGGCGACGGCGTCTGCCAGCGGAATGTCAGACCGGCGCGACGGTGGCGCGCGCCCTTTCCATAGCACCCGTTAGGCGCGGGAGCAGGCAGCACTCCGGTGGTAACGGGAGTGTGCAAGGAAGGGGAAGACGAGGCGTTTGATCCGCCAAGAAACGGCATTCGGTTCGCCGATCGGATCCACGTGGATCAGATTGGAGAGGACATACGGACCTATCCCGGTTTCGTCCCGGCCTTCTGAGAAC
This sequence comes from Paracoccus actinidiae, assembly GCF_030863885.1. NCBI lineage: Bacteria > Pseudomonadati > Pseudomonadota > Alphaproteobacteria > Rhodobacterales > Paracoccaceae > Paracoccus > Paracoccus actinidiae. The sequence continues at coordinate 4,319,619 of NZ_CP132956.1, read as the reverse complement.
GATGCTCGCTAGGGAGGAGGCTGGATATGGCAGGGATACGCAACTGTGAATTCAGGCGAGAGGCAGTTCGCATTGCGCTTATCAGCGGTCTCGCAGGACATCAGGTGGAATTGGATCCTGGGGCTGGTCTTTCAACGATTGGAATATGGATCCTGGTGATTTCCGAGGTGAAGGAAGTTCTGAACGGGAAGCCGATCTTCTCGGGAAAATTGGACGGCTGCGAAGAAACCCGGATACTCCGGCGTAAGCAGCGAAACTGCGGCCAGACCGTCAAGCGCCCCAACGACAGCGGGCGCCCAACTGCTATACTCGGAGTCCTGCGGCAGCCGAATTTGGTGACTTGACGGCTGGGTTTGGAACGATTCAGCTACGCCTATGATCCGCCCCGGCTTTCTTTCCTCAGCAGACCGCCTCGAGCTTGAGGCGTGATCCCGAGATGATCCAAAACCTCAGGCGCGGCTGACAGGTCATTCAGGGCGCCCAAATGCTCCTGGAAATCTTCGAGGGCCGTGCCAAACTGCTTTCGCCGCTTGCGGAGTTCGTCCGTGTCGAACAAGGACGTGAAGAACTCCGAGGCGTAGCGCAGCTTCTTGGCGTCCTTGCGGAGTTCATGGCGTGCCTCCTCCTCAAGGGTGATCAGCCCGCGGCCCGCTTTCTTGATCTTGCGGCGATAGCGCGACAAAGCCGATGAAGCAAAGTCCCGCGCCGGCATGCTGCGAACCATCTCCCCATCAGGGTCCGTCAACCAAGGGCCGCCATGCAGCCATTCAGCCAAGTCCAGCATCAGCCTTCGGGTGCGGTCAGAACCCAGGGCTTCCGACACACGGTCGTAGGCAGCCTCACGACCTTTCCGGATCTGCTCAAACAGGGGACTCTCTGCCGCGCGTTCCAACAGCACGTCGAGATCGCGCGCATGTCCCAGTTCGCGGGCAAGCCAGCGCAGTTCCTCGCGGAGGGCTGCCCCATTCTCACCAAGCATAGGCTGGTAGATCGAGAAGGCCGAGCGAAGCCGCCGCAACGCGACCCGTGCCTGATGCAGGGGTTCAGAAGCACGCGTGACGAGAACAAGGTCCTCGTTCAGCCGAAACTGCCGGATGCAAGACAAAGCAATAGACTGGAAGGCTTGCGCGGCACTCAGGCTTCCGTCAAGCGCAACCGCCTCGGCTTTGTGCGATACTCGCGCAGCTTCAAGAAGCCGGTAGCCCCGATCTGACTTCGTCAGGATGCCGAGCTTGACCGGAGCGATGCTGTTCAGCCGCTGTGCCAAGCGGAAGAGCGCTTCGGGTGGCCCCGATTTTAACTCCAGCTCGCATTCGCTGACCGGGGTCGATCGGTCGGCCGCGCTCACCGCACCCCGGTCGATCACCAGCTCGATGCGAGCTTCCTCCTCATCCAGCATCCATGTCCGGCGTGTCGCCCTCACCGTGAAGACCGGGACGATCCTCTGCGCCCTGGTTCCCAGGAGGGCAGGGAGGAGCGTGTCGTCGAGGTCAGGCAAGGCGCTGTCGAGGAACTTCTCCTGTTCCGGGCGGGCAAACAGGCCCGCAGCACTGCCGTTGCCCTGCTTGACAGTCTGGACGCGCTTGCCTTTGGCTTGGCGGATGCGCAGCGACACACCCGCTGCAGCGAGAGCACGATCGGGCGTATCGAAATAGATCGAGGTCTGCTCAATCCCCTTGGGTGAGCCCGGTAGCAGATCTGTCGCTTCAAGCGTCTTGGCTGCGGCTTCCGACAGTTCCAGCTTCAGCTCAATCTCGTCCATGATTCCGTTCCTTCCGGCAGCACATCCCTCCCGGGAAATCCGCATCATTTCCCAATGCATGACATGATGCAGGCTTGGCCCTGGCAGGAGTCCGCAAAATCCTGGGACGCAACGACCATGCAGGGTTGCGGTTGCGTGACAGGATGAACTTCGTTAGCCGCCAGGTCGTTTGTTGTATAGAGGCGCAGACGCAATTCTGCAGCCTTGTGACGCCGCATTCCGGCCGGGCGACCCCCGCCTGTAGGGTAGTCCGAGCGCATCCCAAAAGCGGGCGCTCAGGGGTGCAAGATATTCGCCGTTTGCTGGACTTTGCCTTCATGGGCAGCCATTGTGCATGGCCCAGAAGCCCCCTGACCGCTACGGGAGCCAAAGGACTAGCTGACAATATCGCCCACTGGTGGACCAGGTGCCTGGTGATGGAACCATCCTCATGCCGACGACCGTTAGTTCTTCAGCTTCATTGTCTGAGGAACAGCCCAATGCCGTATTTCAGCGTCACCACTAACCCCTTTGAATGGACCATCGGCGTCTTTCCGATCACTGACGACCGCGGGAATGTAACCGCGCGCCGCTGCTGCTTCGGACCTTACGTAGCGACATGGTATTGACAGCGTTGCCGGGCATGTCGCGCAGCGGATAGCCCCGCCCGCATCATGCAGCCGATTACCAGTCTTCAAACCGCTTGGTCAGAGACCCTTTATCGGCCTTCACGTTGACGATCAGTTCCTTGCTACTTTGGTGGACTACGCGAACATCAAAGGTATGGTCTTTCTTCGCGGTGATCCCACCGAGCCGCCACGGCGGGTTCTCAAAGATCGTCATGGCTTTTGTTCGAGAATCAGTAAGGACAACACGCTTCATGGTGCGTGAAGCGTTATCCGGCCGGACTTTGGTGGCAACCGGATAATCTGACGACAGGAGACCCCATGGTGGCGATGATTAAGTCCCTCGCTGTCATCACCCTGAAGCACGCTACCTGAGCTATGGCCTACTATCAGCAGCACGGTCTTTGCTGACGGCGTTGCAGGCTTCAAAGCCTCGTGTGGTGGGTCTACGGACCAGCTAAACAGTCTGGTAATCGGCGCAACTTCTGCAGGGTGAAGCGTTCTTGGACAATGCAGACTCGACCCAACAGGCGATCCGCTTTTGCGGCACCCGTTTCGCGACATTCTGAGCCAGCCACTTGTCAGGCATCGGGATGACCGTGTCGCCCAGCATCGCTGCCATGATCTGCGCCGCATTTGAGGGCGTGCAGCAGATGTCCGAGGCGGTCTTCACGGCAGCCGTGGTGTTGACGTAGCTGAGCACTGGCGCGTCGGAATAGCGCTGCTGAAGGATCGGCGGCAGGTCAACTGAACATCATGATCAGCTTGGATTTCCAGCAGCCGTTGGCAACATTGCGAGATCGTGCCACGTTGCAACACAGCGTATCGAACCGCTGGCGATCTGATCCTCTCGTGACGACAGAAGATGCCAGCCAAACAACACGAGGACCTCTGATGAGTGAAGAACGCACACGACGTATCCAGGACCGGGCGCACGCCTTGTGGGAGCAAGAAGGTCATCCTCATGGGCGGGATGCGCAGCATTGGTCGCAGGCCGAGCGCGAGATCGCCGCGGAGGACGACGCTCAGGCATCCGGAATGAGCGGCCCCACTACTGAACGCCGCGCGCGCAAGCCGAAGCCTGTGCCAGGAGAGGCCGAGAAGGCGCCAAAGGCGAGGCAGGGACGCGCAGCAAACGCGAAAACTGAGGCTGCGGACGCAGCGACTCCCAAGACCAGGGGCCGCAAGCCAAAAGCTTTGGCGGAAGATGGCGCGGAGGCGCCAAAAGCAACACGAGCGCGGAAAGCAAAGGCTGATCCTCAAGAAGCGACAGCCAGTTCAACAACAGCCAGAGGTCGCAAGTCCAAAGCCGCTGTTGCGGAAGAGACCACTGATCCAGGAGCGGAACTGGCGCAAGAGCCTTCTGTGGTCGCCGAAGCCCCAGACAAGGCAGAATGAGGGGCTGATTTCCATCAGGCATTCCTGCGGGGGTCTTCAGCTTTGCCATGTGCCGGGATATCCCGCTGCCCGCAACGGATCGGGAGGCCCTATCAAATCGGGGGCTAAAGCCTGTGGTCACGGTAACCGCGTGGGCCCACCTCAACTGGTTGAAGCCGCCGTCATGCAGCACCGCCTGCTTTTCGACCAGCTGCAGCCCGCGCGGGAAGAGGTAAGCTTTCTTGGACGTGGCGCCTTGGAGTTCTAAGTTCAAATAGTTCCGGCCCATTTCGGTCATTTGACTTCGAACTCCGCCGCAATGCGGCATTCGCCAAAGCGGCGGCACAGGCGCCGCGCAGCGCGACTATCGACACCCATGAATAGGATGAGATGCGAAGTCTCCCGCATCCATCGCAGCGCAAAGTCTTCGATGTCCCCCATTGAGGAGCGATGGCTTCTGCCGCTCCGCCAAGTTTCAGTCAGTACTCATCGTGCAGGCGTACCCAGCTCATGGTGGCGGTCTCGTTGCGTCCCTTTGGTGTCAAGTCGAGCCAGTTGAAGGCACCGATCTGCAACTCGTTGCCGCGATGATAGGTCGAATAAGTGTGGAAGATATCACCGCACTCGTCCTTGGCGAAGATGCTTGTCCCGAACATGTCCGGACTGTTTCGGATGACTGTCCCGTAATTGTAGATGGCGCGGCCGGCCTCGCGATCCTCGGGCGTGAAAGACACTGCGAAATCGAAGTTGAAACTGTTGCGTGCGGAGGACAGCCAGGGAAAGGTCCAACCCATCCGCGTCTTGACCGCCTGGATCTGCGCGACAGGGACCCGCGAGATTGCGGCGAAGGAGAGATCGGCTTGCTCAAAATGCTGCCGCGCTGCGTCCACGTGATCGGCAATGAAGGAGCAGCCCGAGCAGATATTGTCCGACCCCGGTGTCAGCATAAAATGGTAGATGGCCAGTTGGCTGCGACCCTCGAACAGGTCGCCAAGCGTTCGCTCACCATTCGGACCGTCGAAGATGTAGGTCTTGTCGAGCCGGACCCAGGGAAGCTGGCGCCGCTGCGCGCGCAACGCATCCAGTTCGTGGGTCATGGCGCGCTCGCGGGCCAGCAGGGACTTGCGGGCGTCGAGCCATTCTTCGCGCGATACGATGGGGGGTGTCATGGGTTATTCTCCGTGAAGCTGGAATTGCGAGGGGAGCCCGCCAGGCGGGCAATCAGCCGAAACCAAGGCGGCAGGTGAAAAAAAACACATCAAGAGATACATCCCGGTCATGCCACTCATCGGCGAGGCGCCGGGTGCCGAGAGACAGAGACCTCCTCCGTCCAGCACAGTTATCGCCGCCATCACCGCAAAGCTCGGCGATGCGGCCAGGGAGAACCATCCAGCGTAATCCTTCCCCATTGTCATGTCCCGCCTCCTCTCTGATGGTAATGGCGCAGCTCGACCCTACGGCGGGTTTCAGGCCGCGGGTGAGTAACAAACATGGCGGGATTGCGATGGATCCAGTGATCGCGGCTGCTGCGCGGGCCCTTGCCTCAGGCAACGCACTGGAGGCCCTGAAGCGGGTGGCCCTGCGAGACGACCTCCATGCCCGCGCGCTGCGTGGGATTGCCATGGCGCAACTGGGCGATTTGTTGCGTGCCCGTGATCTGCTGCGCGACGCCGCCTGCGGCTTCGGTTCCAGCTCACCCCTGACGGTCGCCAGATGCAAATTGGCAATCGCCGAAATCTCGCTGGTGCTGCGTGATCTGGGCGGGCTGATTGAGTTGTTGCAGGAAACGGGAAGCATTCTCGAGGGGCACGGCGACCGGTCCAATCTTGCCCATGCGATCTACCTGCAAGCACGGCTGGCGCTGCTTCTCGGTCGGTTGGGCCAGGCCGAAGACCTTCTGTCCTCGATTGATCCCGCGATGGTGCCGAGCGTGTCGCGCCCGGGCTATTGGCTTGTCGCGGCCGGCATCGCGATGCGGCGGGTCGAGGCCAGCAAAGCCCGTTCCGCCCTGCATCAGGCAGCTCGCGCCGCGCACGTTGCATCAGTTCCGGCATTGCTGGCCGAGGTGGAAAACGCCCGGCAGGCCGCCCAGGCACCGGCGGCCCGGCTGATCATGGAAGGAACGGATCGCAGTCTCGGCCTTGCCGAGGTCGAAAAGGTCCTGGCTTCGGAGAGACTGGTGGTCGATGCGTGCCGAAACCTGCTGCGCCAAGGGCCGCATAATATAGATCTGCGCGGCCGGCCGGTCCTCTTTGGGCTGCTCCGCACCTTGGCCGAGGCCTGGCCGAATGACGTCCCGCGCGAACATCTGTTGCAGCGCGTTTTTCGTGCCCGGCAGGTGGATGAGTCGCACCGGGCCCGCCTGCGGGTCGAGATTGCGAGGCTGCGCAAGCTGCTCGCCCCCTTGGCCGGAGTTGAGGCGACGCGCCGGGGCTATACCCTGAAGCCGCGAAAAAGCACCCCTGTTGTCCTCGCACCCCCAGTCCAGGGACCAAATGCGAACGTCTTGGCGCTCCTTGCCGATGGCGAAGCCTGGAGCAGTTCGGGCCTCGCTCTGGCGCTGGATGTCAGTCCCCGGACGGTGCAACGCATGCTTGCTGCGCTGAGCCAGTCCGGTAAGGTCGAATGGTTTGGCTATGGCAGATCGCGGCGCTGGATATTCGCGGGGGTCCCGGGTTTCCCGACAGGATTGTTGCTCCCGGTGAACGCCCCTCGGGAATAAAATGGAAGCATGAAACACCAGGCCGAAATCCTCTGTGAATACGGTCCCTTTCCCCAGGCGGATGCAATCCACGGCGTCAGCTTCGATGGCCGGAGCATCTGGGTCGCGACCGGCGATCACTTGCTCGCCATCGATCCCGAAAGCGGCGAAGCTGGACAGGTTCTCGATATGCTTGCCGATGCCGGGACGGCCTTCGACGGCCGCCATCTCTACCAGATCGCGCAATCCCTGATCCGAAAGATCGACCCCGCCGATGGCAGGGTGGTGGCGACGATCCCGGCGCCCGGAGGCGAGCGGGCCTCAGGTCTGGCCTGGTCAGAGGGCTGGCTTTGGGTGGGGCAATATGACGGGCGTGCGATAATCCAGATCGATGCAGAAACCGGTGAGGTTCATCGCGAAATCCGCTCGGACCGCTTTGTCACGGGGGTCAGCTGGGTGGAGGGCGAACTCTGGCATGGCACATGGGAAAAGGGGCAAAGCGAGTTGCGCCAGATCGACCCGCTCAGCGGTGTCGTGCTGGACAGCGTGGAGATGCCCGAGGGGAAAATCATCTCGGGTCTTGAATCCGATGGTGCCGAGAGGTTCTTCTGTGGCGGCGGAGTCAGCGGCAGGTTGCGTGTCGTGCGACGACCGAGGGCGGCGAGATAGCCGCTGGTCCCAGGGGTAGGCTCGGGACGCAAAATCTTGCTCGAACAGCTGGCGCAGGCCGACTCCCCAATGGGCGCGATCCGAACGGCGCAATGGGGCCGCTCTCTGCGCATTATCCGCAAGCCGTGGGCAATGCCCCGAACCAAACGACCCTTGGCGGATTCCTCGAATCCGTGGCTCAGTATCCTGCCGACCCGACACGGAGGGGACATTTGGTCTATCTCAGCGGCGGCCCAGATCTGCCCGTCGGGCTCACCCCATGTTGCGTCGCCACATCCTGCAAAGCTGCCGCTCAATTGTCACCGCAGCGAAGTTCTGGCCCAAGTCGCCGCTCTAATGGAACGGGCTTTCAAGGGCTATCCTTGTGCAAGCCCTTATCCGCGTACGACACCGGCCTGCTGTCATCCAGCGTGATGGCGTCGTAGGGGTGGCAAAACGATTCAGGACAGATAATGCGAACTCATTTTGCTGCTCTTCTCGCTCTTATGGTTGCCACCGGATGCGCGGTCGGTTCTGGTGCAGTGGTGAAGGGCGCCGGGCCAGACGACCTCTTGAAGCTGCGCGAAGGTCCCAGCCTTGACCACAAAATCATAATTGGCCTGCCCGACGGAACGCAACTTACTCGTCAGAACTGCGTGCCGAGTAACGGTAAGGTCTGGTGCAAAGTCTTTCTCACCGACAAGCCCAGTATCTCGGGCTATGTTTCTGCAGACTATCTGGCGCATCGTTGACGCAACATCCGGCCCATGACTGCCGACCTGGGGAGCAACCTGCTGCACTGCAGCTTCTCCAAAGCAGCCGTTCAGGTTTGCTGCAGCGGCTAGATCAGGGTTGGCCGTCGGGGCAGCGATCGGACGAAGCAAACAGCCATAAGTAAACGTGCAGCGATGTCTTTTATACCGCTTCTACTGCAAAACCCGAAAGTTCTCGTGGGTTATGACGCGGAAGTTGTCGGAGACCTTGTCGCGGAATTTTGTCCATTCCTGCGGGATGGTTTCACGCATGAATGCAAGGATGAAACATCCATGGTGAGGCGCGGCATCCTGATAAACTGCGGTTTTTGGCGTAGGAACCATAAAACTACAGTTCTTCAACTGGTTAAGCCAGCCTCACCAACCCCTCACGAATAATCCGGGCTAGGTGCCCCGATGGGCACGGTAGGCCTGCGCTTTCTCGATCCTGTCCGACGGCTCGACCCCGAGACCCGGCGCCTGGCCGCAGTGGAGGATCAGGTTGCGGTTACAGTTGAACGGATCACCGTGGAAAGGGACCTTGAGCGAGCAAGGCTGGCCTCCGAGACCGAGAAGCTGCGGGCTGCATTGCTGAACAGCGTCAGCCATGACCTGCGAACGCCCCTCGTCACCGTGATCGGCGCCTTGTCTGCGTTGGCGGACGGGGGTCTGACCGCCGCGCAGAACCGCGAACTGGCGGGCGAGGCACTGAATGAGGCGCGCAGGCTCGACAGGTTCGTCGGCAACCTTTTGGGCATGACCCGGCTGGAGCACGGCGCCTTGGTGCCGCGGCGCGAGGTAGTGCCGGTCGCCGAACTGATCGGCCGGGCACGCGGCGATCTCGCCCGCGTGCTGGCACCCTTTCGCGTCAAGGTCGAGATCGCGCCGGGCACGTCTCCCTTCTTCGCCGATCCGGTGCTGATCGGCCAGGCCCTCACCAACCTTCTCGAGAATGCCACGAAATATGCGTCCGAGGGCAGCACCATCCACATTGCCGCTCAGCCGGTGCCAGATGGTGTCGCACTGACCGTCATCGACGAGGGGCCGGGCATTCCAAAAGCCGAGCGCAGCCGGGTCTTTGATATCTTCCACCGCGCCGTGCAGGGTGACGGACATCCGGCAGGGGCCGGTCTTGGCTTGGCGATCGTCAAGGGCATGATCGAGGCCAATGAGGGCAGCGTCGCCGCCGTCGAGCCAGCGGGGAGCCATGGAGCGGCCATCCGGATGATCCTGCCTGCTGCTTTTCCCGAGGATACCGATGTCTGACCCATCTTCGCCGCTACGCCTTCTCGTGATCGAGGACGAGGCTCCGATCCGCCGCTTTCTGCGGATCGTCCTGGAAAGCGCGGGCCACGCCATGGTCGAGGCAACGCGCGGACGTGAAGGGATAGAGCGTGCCGCAACCGGGGCACCATCGGCGGTGGTGCTGGATCTCGGTCTTCCGGACATGGACGGCAAGGCGGTGATCGCTGCCATACGGGAATGGTCTGACGTGCCGATCTTGGTGGTTTCAGTCCGATCAGCAGAGGCCGAGATCGTCGCTGCGCTCGATGCAGGCGCCGACGATTACGTCACCAAACCCTTTGCACCCGCCGAGTTGCTCGCGCGCCTGCGCGCCCTGACCCGCCGCAAGAGCGCCGAGGAGGTTTCGCTGATCCTGTCCAACGGCGATCTGAGCATCGACCTGGCTGCCAGAACGGTGACAAAAGCCGGGATGCCGGTGCGCCTGACGCGCAAGGAATTCGATGTGCTGGCACTTCTGGTCCGCCATGCAGGCCGGCTGCTGACCCATCAGGAGCTTTTGCGGACTGTCTGGGGACCTGCGCATCTGGGCGACAGCCATTATCTGCGCATCGCTGTGGGACATCTGCGCGAAAAGCTGGGTGACGATGCGGCGTCACCGCGGATGATCTTCACCGAACCAGGCATCGGTTATCGCTTTGCGTCTGCCGAATGAAGGCGCTCGGATGCTGCCCAAAAGCTGCGGTCAGACTGATGTGGAGTTCACCTCGGGTTTCCGCATCAACCGAGCGAATATCGTGGGCCTCAACGACGTGTGGAACAGGCCCAAGCTTACTCTGAAGAGGCCGTTATCATGAATTCCAATCTCGACGAGGGTGAGAGCACCTCGCCTCATGCGCAATCAGAGGCCGAGTTCGCTGCGGCTGCCGCTCATTTGTCGGACTTGCCGACACCTGGGCAGCATGCCAACGGCAGTTTGGCCGCCTTGACTCTGGGTGCCATCGGCGTGGTCTACGGCGACATCGGCACGCATGCGCAATCAGAGGCCGAGTTCGCTGCGGCTGCCGCTCATTTGTCGGACTTGCCGACACCTGGGCAGCATGCCAACGGCAGTTTGGCCGCCTTGACTCTGGGTGCCATCGGCGTGGTCTACGGCGACATCGGCACGTCGCCCATCTACGCCATGCGCGAGTCCCTGCATGCCGCTTCCCATGACGGACTGACGCCAGACGACGTGATCGGGGTGATCTCGCTCCTGATCTGGACGCTGATCTTCATCGTGAGTTTCAAATACGTGCTGCTGATCATGCGCGCGGACAACCGTGGTGAAGGCGGCACCCTCAGCCTGGTCACCCTGGTTCAGCAAGCCCTGGGCAGCCGTCCGGTTTGGCTTCTCGCTCTTGGCATGATCGGCATCTCCCTGTTCTTCGGGGATGCCATCATCACTCCGGCCATGTCGGTGCTCTCTGCCGTCGAAGGCCTGAGCCTCGTGACGCCCGCCTTTGGCCCCTACGTCGTGCCGCTGACGCTGGTCATCATCGCGGGGCTCTTTCTGGTGCAGCGTTGGGGCACCGGCGCCGTGTCGGTCTTCTTTGGGCCAGTCATGATCGTTTGGTTTCTCACCATGGCGGTGTTGGGATTACTCCATATCGGGGACGACTGGTCGATCTTGCGCGCCTTGAGCCCCACCTATGCGGCAAGCTTTTTCGTCACGCACGGCTTTGCCTCGCTCATTGTCCTGGGATCGGTCTTTCTGACCGTGACCGGAGGCGAGGCGCTTTATGCCGACATGGGACACTTCGGAAAACGTCCCATTCGATTGGCCTGGATCGGGCTCGTGTGGCCGGCTCTGACCTTGAGCTATCTTGGGCAAGGAGCCATGGTCCTCGCACATCCCGAGAGGGCGGAAAATCCCTTCTTCCTCATGGCGCCATCCTGGGCACTCTTACCTTTGGTGATCCTGGCGACCATGGCCACGGTCATCGCAAGCCAGGCTGTCATCTCGGGTGCCTTCTCCCTGATGAAGCAAGCGGTGCGAACCGGCCTTCTGCCCCGGCTCGAAATCCTGCACACCTCCGAGAACCAGGAAGGCCGGATCTACCTGCCAAAGGTCAACGCCATCCTGGCGGTCGGTGTCTTCATCCTGGTGATCCTTTTTGGCTCGTCCTCGAACCTTGCCGCCCCTTACGGCATCGCGGTGACCGGGGACATGGTCATTACCACGATCCTTGCCTCCGTCGTGTTCCTGAAGGTTTGGAGATGGCCGCTCCTCTTGGTGGCGGTCGTGGTCATGCCGCTCCTGCTGCTGGAACTGCTGTTTCTGGGATCGAATGCCATCAAGATCCCGCATGGGGGATGGGTGCCGATCCTGATGGCGGCCGTGATGATCCTGCTCATGTGGTCCTGGGTGCGCGGCACCCGCCATGCTCAGGACCAGACCCGGCGGAGGGCCACGTCGCTTGGGGCATTGATCGAGATACTAGGCAAGTCGAGCCGTTTGTTGAACGTGTCTGGAACGGCGGTCTTCCTGACCGCTGAACCGGATGTGGCCCCCGCAGCACTTCTGCACAACATCAAGCACAATCAAGTCCTGCACGAGCACAACATCATTGTCTGCGTCACGGTGGCCACTCGGCCCTATGTTCCCGACGCGGAACGGGTCACTGTCACGCCGCTCTCCGAGCGCTTCACCCGGGTCGACATGTGCTTTGGCTACATCGAAGAGACGAACCTGCCTCGGGCGCTTGCTCTTGCAAAAAAGAAGGGCATCAAGTTCGACATCATGGCGACGTCCTTCTTCCTGACGCAGCGCTTCTTCCGTCGGACCAAGGGCAAAGGCCTGCCAGCATGGCAGGAAACGCTGTTTCTTTCACTGGCGAAATCCGCCGCCAACGCGACCGACTTTTACCACCTGCCAAGCAGTCGGGTTATCGTTCTGGGGCAACAACTTCCGATCTGAGATGTCTCGTCCGGAAAGGCAGCAAAGTAGCCCTGGCAACTTCCTTCCCAGCCTCCTTGAGGCCCAGCCACTCCGCGCGCAGGTCCTTGGCCTCGGCACGGGTAGCCTGTCGGGCAGGGCCCCAAACCAGGTGTTCTTATGCCAACTTCGAATGTGAGCTCCATGCTGTACCGCCGGGGTGACAATCGGATTTTATGGGGCAGCGCACCTGAGGCATCAGAGTTCCGCTACGACATGCCCGTTGAATGACTTGGACAGCAGCTTGCTGGTTCGGAGTGATACAAACAGGTAGTTGGTGGATCTGGACAGCTATGGTGATCGCCAGAAACGATTGGGGCGGACGGCGGATCCGAGCCGCCCTCAGCCCATAGCCGCACGCGCGTGGGGCGTGCTAAGCAAATTGTGATGTCCTGCTACGGCTTGGGTACGCCATTCTCGTAGCTGGACCAGTCCGCGATGATGGCCTGGGCAAACACGTTTCCAACGCGGAACGCATTTTCCGTCGCGGCAGGAAAGCCGCCGGATTTCGCAGCCAGGGACTCGGCCGTGCTCTGTCCCTCATGGGCGCGGTCGAAGTTCGATGCAGTCCGCAGCACGGCCACTCGGTCAAAATCTAGGAGATCTGACTGCGCCCCTCGCTTCAGCGCGGCCAACGTGGCGTTGTCCTCCATCTGGCTCATGCAGTAATCCGCCTTTCCATCCGTGAGGAGCGAGACGTGGTCCTCGACCTCCTGGGCGGTAATGGCGCCATGCCAATAGGTATCGGCGGAAATCGAGGCGCAGACCGTCACCGCAGGATCGGCCTTGGCAGCGTCCTGGCTATAAGAACTCCGATAGGTCGCGGCGTCCTCGTTGTCGCTGAGTTCGACGTTCTTGCTTGCCTCGTAGGCAGCCTTCACCAGTGCCGGGTTCAACCGGAACACCTCGGTTCCGGCACTCCAACCCGGCTTTTCATCGGGCTTCTTCGCGCCCAGTTCGACGATCTGGCTGGTCCATTCGGCCGGCGCCTCGCGATCATCGATGCGATGAACCAGTCCCGCGTCCACGACATAGTCTGCCCAGGCGGCCGTTCCGAGCGTTCCGTTTTCAGGATCGACACCGGCAATGCCTGCCACGATGAAGTAGGTTTTGGTTAGGTCGAACTTGTCCGAGAGCACCACTGCCATGGTCGAGGCCGCAGCATTTGCAAAGCCCATGGTGGTGGTCATCTGGCAAAGGTCGGCATTGCATGCAACTTCATTGGCGCCTTCCGGCAAGCCAGGAACTTGAACCTTGTTCGGCAGGTCCAGATTTTCCTGCCAGGGCTTGGCCTCGGCCTCAAACATGGCAATCACCATGACCTTGGGCGCGATAACATCTGCAGCGGCGGCTGCAGGCAGAAGGGCGGTGGTTAGGACAAGACCAAGACGCTTGAGGCTCATTCATATCTCCGTTCAAGAGACTGCGCACTTCGGAAAGGCGCAGTCAGGGCTAGGCCAGGTGTGGTGAAAAACGCGAAACGCATCAAGCCTTGTCGGTACCTAACTTACAGTGCTGGGTTCAACCTGGCAGAGTATCGCGCCCACATCTTTGGAACGTTCAGTCGGGAATGTTGACAGGTAGAAATGACCTTCACTCCAGCCACTCCAGAGGAGCGACACCGATCCTGTCCTCGATCTCAAGCGCTTTTACCCAGCAACGAAAACCTCATGTTCAGCGGCAGCCTTCCGGCCATGGTTATTTCCGTTCTGCCAGGCTGTGTCCAGACACTGGAAGTGCCGGGTGAGAGCAGAGGCGTACCGCTCGAAATCCGCTGCCATTAGATTGGCATACTCCCAAGCGTCCGCATCGCTAACCAGCACCCAAGGCTCTTCGGAAGGCACATAGAGCGGCGCTTGCACTAGGGCGGTACCAGGACCAAGGCCACTGGTCGGCAAGAGCAAGGCGGATCATCCGGACGCCTGGTCATGCCGGATGTGCTCGCTCAGCCCGATCAGGCTGCCCATGAGGTTCAGGTGGCGTTGTTGGAAGGCGCGGGTCATGCGCCGAAGGTATCCTCCTGGGTTGATAGTAGTTGTCATGAAATATTACTGTTTAATATCAATAATTTATGAAGCGTTTTCTTCATCGTCCTGTCGTGGCTGGTTCAACTCGTGCGACAGTCTTGATGTGCCGTGCGCCGTCCACAGGCTATTTTCATAGCCATGCACGGGTGTCGTCAAAACTGTCGGATCAGCGGGAGTGCTTCTGCGTCATGCCCTCGTCTTTACATGGTGGCACAAGAATAAAAGGTAGACTGGGATTCAGTCCGCCTGGCAGACTCGCGTAAGTCTATGGCTTTGCCCATCTGTGCCAATGCCCTCCCGAGAGGCGAGTCACCACATTGAAAGCTGGCGAAAGATCCAAGATCGAGCGATGCCACATGCTCGACTTCGATAGCCTTCCTGTCAGCTCGTGTAACATCATCATCATCAGGCAAGGCAGGACGGCTGGACCAGCGACCAAGAAGCGCCAGGGCACGCTTGGGTGCAGAAAGACGATAAGCGTTGCTGACCTGCCGGACCTGCGGGCCACGGCCTTCGTTCGGGGTTGGCTCGAACCGGCGCAGCCAGTCAAGGAAGCCGTGGTCACGCAATGCCTTCAAGGCGCGAACAACGGCGTCCCTGGACCGCTTCAACTTGCCCATGATCCAGTCAAGGGAAGGGTCCAGCCGTCCCGTTTTGTAGCTAACCAGATTGCCGAACAGCGCCAGGATCTCCAGGGCGATGCTACCCAAAGGCCCGTTGCGTCTGCCGGGTTTGCGGCTGTGCAACTCGTATCGCTGCGCAGCTTTGATGATCTTCTGCACCTCCTGCCGTGAGGTGCTGCGCCAGAACATGGCCTCGCATGTTCCTGCACGATGAGAGTTGCGGTGCAAGCGCATCCGGCCATGAGGTCGCGTGCCGGTGCAAGCTTGGGCCAGTACGCCCAAGCGTTGGAAAAAATCGCCGCTTGCCGCGGCTGCTACAGTCGTCAAGTGCTGCTCCTTTGTCACAAGAAGCGCGGTGTCCGCAGGCAAGCCTCATCTGTTCGCACAGATGCGCTTTTTGCTCTTGATTTCCGGGAGTGGGAAGCTAACTATAGCAGGTGAACATTAGCTGCTAATTCAGGTCGCCAAACCTGTGTTATCAATCCCAAGCCCCCTCGTGCGGACCCCCGCGCGGGGGGTTTCCTATTGGGCTGGTGGTCTATCTGATTCTGCTCGTCCCTCCCCTTTGGGGTATTTTGCCGAACAGCCTACGCCAGCAGGGGCTTAGCAGCAATTCTTTGTGTAAGGATCGGCGGGTCGGACGCATCACCAGCTCACCCATTCTGTGGAATAAGCTCCCGTGTAGTCCTGCATGCGAAACACGATGCTTCTGAACCCTCGGCCATAGTGATTCATCAACGTGCTGCCGGTATGGTGTCTGACTTCCTCATCAAGCCATTCCGGCACATCATCTTCGTTGGTCTGTTGCCGGATAAAGTCGCCAGATGGGGAATACCCGTATCGGCTCATATCGACGTAAAGGTCTCGCCCGCCACTGCCGTTCGTCACGTGCTTTGAAAGCTGCCAGAGTTCAACCGCGTCGCGATATTTTGCGACCTCCAGAGGCAAGCGGTTAGATTCTCCTCCACCGGGAAGGCTCACGCCCCCATTGCCCATCGGGCAACGCCAAAGCTGCAAGGGCGGCTCGATTGGCCAAGGGGTGATACGACGAATCAACTCGGCCTTGGCCGCGCTACACTCGACTGACGCGGGGAAACCGCCGGCCATGCACAAGAGGATCGCAGGGGCGCGAAGTAAGACACACCCTTTCCGGTCCCCCTCCTCCCTGGGGCGCGGGAACTGGCGGCATCCCCTCTCCTCCTCCGTGGGGGATGCCGCAACCCTCATAGAGCCGCCCTGTTTCGCGGCACCAGAATACGGCCTGCCTCCTCCTCCCCTCGGGCGCGCCGTTTGCGGTGAAGCCCTCCTCCTCCCTGGCCGACCCGCACCCTACATAGCCGCCCTGTGTCGCGGCACCCCATGCGACGGACCCCTCCTCCCATTGGTCCGATCGTTGGCGGCAACGGCCCTTCTTCTCCCTGGCCGTGCCGCACCCCAAACGCGGCCCCTCCCTCCTCCCTGGGCCAGCGTTCCGCGGCGGCGCCCCTCCTCCTCCCTGGGCGTCGCCGCTTTTTATTCTTGCTTGGGAATAAACAGCCAGGTCGAAGGTGACGCTCACAAGCTGTTGCGGCGGACACCGCGTTGGCCTCACCCGAATGACTAAGGGGCGTCGCCGCTTTTTATTCTTGCTTGGGAATAAACAGCCAGGTCGAAGGTGACGCTCACAAGCTGTTGCGGCGGACACCGCGTTGGCCTCACCCGAATGACTAAGGCCGGACAAGCCAGCCGTCCTCGCCCAAGGTCTTGAACGGCTTCACCACCGACGCATGGTCACATCGGTCATGCGGTTATGGCCAGAAGGTGCTTGCCACGATCAGGTGTGAGGAGCTTCAGGCTGCGACCTCACAATCAATAGCGGCTGCATCGGCGTCACCGTCCTGCAAGTCCGGCAGATGGCCAAGCAGCCAGTCGGCAGCTTTGCTGGCCTGCGAGGCTGCGCGGACGATGGCGCGGTTGTCTTCGCGCAGCACCTCGAGCCAGGCGCCGATATAGTCGGCATGGCGCACCGTCGGCACGATGCCGAGCGCCGCGCTGCAGAAGGCGGCGCACATCTCGGCCACCAGTTCCTCGACCGCATAAGCACGGGAGCCGAAGCGGCCTGAAAAGTCACGGTTGAGCCGCAAGGGATGGCCACTGGCATGACCCAGCTCGTGAAGTGCCGTTCTGTGCCAGTCGATTGGCACGAAAAAGGCAGCCGGCGGCGGCACCTGCACGTAATCGAGGGCGGGCACGTAGAAAGCGCGATCGCCGCCGATGCGGAAATCGATGCCCGTGTTGCGGATCAGCGTCTCGGCCTGTGGCTCGATCATGTCGGGCGGCGGCGGCGGTGCCGCCTGCAAAATTTCCTGAGGCAAGCCGTCGCATTGCGCGACGTTGAACACCGTGAACCGTTTCAGGAAGGCGATGCTGTGGGCCTCCTCCCCTGTCCCACGGGCGCGATCTTTCTCCTGCTCGGGCATGAAGCGGTCGGCATAGACCACTGCAATGCCCCGCTCGCCCTTGCGGATGGTACCGCCCAACGAATGGGCCTGCCGAAACGTCAGCCAGTGTTGGGTAGGATAGCCATGCTGGACGACGGCGCCCCAGAGGATCAGCACATTGATGCCGCTGTACCTGCGACCGGTGCTGGCATTGCAGGGCAAGGCAAGCGAGGCCTGCGCCCCCGCCGCCCCCCAGGGCTGTACCCAGGGCAGCCGACCCTCCTCAAGCTCCGCGATGATCCGATCGGTGATTTCTTCGTAAAGGCAGGCACGATCGCCGCCACCGGATCGGGCGATACGCTGATGTCTGGGCATCGGGATGTCCTCCGCGACGGGCGCCGGAGGTCTCTCCTCCAACCCTCAACCCGTCACGAAAAACCCGACGGTGCTCTGGCTCTCCGGGCTGAGGAACTGCGGCCGCCGAAGGAGCGCTGCAGCGGCGCCTGACATCCGTCGAGGCCTGACCAAATGAGTACCCGTGAAGGGCGGGAAGCGGCCTGACGGCGACGCGGCATGGCGGCCGCAGCGCGACCAAGAAAGCAGTCATTCGTGCAGTCCGCAGCGAAGAACTTGATTGAATGATCCTAACTTTCGGGCGCGGACTCAGGAATAGCAACTGTTCGCAACCTCAAAAGAAGACAGCATGATCTGTTGCAACATGCTTAACCGCCGCACGCGCAAGAGGGACGAGCGCTCTGGAAAGTAAGACTGGCGATTACTTTGACTGGACAAGAAATCCCAAACCGCTCGCTGCGCGATCTATTATCGCGACATGGGGCATATGCATGCCGATCTACTGAAGTGCTCTTCAAAACTTGTTCCCCTTCCCGAGACTTGCGAGCATGATTTAGCAGGCAGCGACATGAGTCCCTCTTTGCCCAATTCAGTCCGGGATTGTGGGCCGCCGTTGGCAGGCACGACAAGGCAGATCGTTACCGAGATGACTGATGCTGCGACGGCTAATGCTGTTGTTCGTTTCAACATGAAAGGTCCGCAATGAGACAGGTCACGATCAAGAGCCCCGGTGGTCTGGAGAACCTGGTGGTAGTCGATGCCCCCGAGCCTCCGAAGCCTCGCGCGGGGGAGGTCCGGGTCCGCATCAGAGCAAGCTCGCTGAACTTTCATGACTACCTTGTTGCATTTGGGAGAATTCCCGCGGACGATGGCCGTATTCCGATGAGTGACGGTGCCGGAACGGTTGAGGCCGTCGGCGAAGGCGTGACCGAGTTCGCGCCTGGAGACAGCGTGGTCTCCTGCTTTTTTCCCATCTGGCAGGATGGCGAGCTTCGCCCCTCGGATTTCAGGCAAGTGCCGGGTGATGGTATTGACGGCTATGCACGCGAACACGTGACCCTTCCAGCAACCTGGTTCACCCGCGCCCCGGAGGGCTGGAGCCATGAGGAAGCCGCAACGATCACGACAGCGGGAGTCACCGCCTGGCGCGCGCTCATCGTCGAGGGCAATCTGAAGGCCGGTGATGTCGTCGCTACCCTAGGGACCGGCGGCGTGTCGATCTATGCCTTGCAGATCGCCAAGGCCATGGGCGCAAGGGTGATCGCTACATCCTCCTCGGATGAGAAGCTGGACAGGCTTCGCGCACTCGGCGCGGATCACGTCATCAACTACCGAAGCACACCCGATTGGGGGAAAGAAATACGCCGCTTGACCGATGGTCGCGGTGTTGATCACGTCATCGAGGTGGGTGGGCCGGGAACGCTGGCGCAATCAATCGCCGCCGGCCGGCCTGGTGCGCTCATTTCCTTGATCGGGGTGCTGACCGGCACCAGCGGCGACGTGCCGACGGCGCAACTGATGGCAAGGCAGCAGCGGCTGCAAGGGCTGCTGGTGGGATCGCGCAGGCATCAGCAGGATCTCCTGGCCGCGCTGAAGATGACCGGACTTCGTCCGGTAATCGACCGGAGCTTTGACCTGGCCCAACTGGCTGACGCTTTCCGGCACCAGGAGACCAACTCTCACTTCGGGAAGATCTGCGTGACAATCTAGCAGGCTGCACTTGAGCTTTCAGCCGACGATAAGAGCCCTGTGCGGCCCTTCGCGCATGGCCGTTTCACCTGCAGCCTGCTTCCATCTTGTGGTTCGGTGTTATCGCCGCAACAGCAAACAGGATACGAGCAGAACACCGTTTGTATCAGTAATCACCCCGACTTGGGCCGTCGATCCCCCCCGAGGAAGCAAAGCTTGTGACCGAAATCTTGTCTGTTGCGGCAAGACCGCTACTGGCCAGGTCGTGGGCACTATTTACACGGCCAGCGTCTACCTCGACCTTAACCACTTCCGAGGTTCCTGGCTGAGGATCAGGCCGTTCATGAGCCTCCTGCGTCAGAGCTGTCTGAGCCGTCACCGAAAACAGGGACGCTGCGGCGACAAACGCGAGTAACCTTGTCATAACAAACTCCATGGAATGAGGCGCTGCGCCCACTCGATCATTCAGGATGACAGTGCTGTCTCTCGCCACGCACAGCCCTTTCAGGCCATAGGGTATCCAGACAACACCAAGGTTGCTAACGCCGATGTTAAAAGGCGTTGTGATGATGCTTGCTTGAAAAGCCTCGCAGCCGCTCTACACCCAAAAAGGAGTAGCGGACTTGCCCACTGTAGAGCATCTACCAGCAGTCTTGCAATGCAGGACGCTTGCGAAAGCTTGGAAGCAGGATATCAGCATGTCAGTGATCGGCTTTGCCGGACATCAAGGGTTAAACTTGAAGTCCCCCTAATTGCACCAAGTTGGCCTTGGCTCATCTCGCCGCATCAGGAACATGCGTTTAAGAACTCTATTGCTTCGAATATCCTATCATCGAAGCACCTCGCCGATAGTTGATTAAGCCCTTCATATTTCTGCGATCAAGAAGGCCAAGTTCAGAAACGTCCGTCAAGGTGTAACCAAAATGACCACAAGAACAAAGGTATAATACTTGAGCGAGGTAATATTTACAACATTGAAAATGGGCCAACTTTGATTGGCATATGATTTTCATTGACAGCATTATAGCCCTGCAAACGAAACATACTGTGGATGTTTCTCTAAGTTATATCATTTAGTATATAGATTGTTAAGATTTTGTAATTGAATAATCTCCACATGGAAAAGTTGATCTTTTCGGAAACGCTCATGTTATTAGAAGTGATTATTCCACAAGCGTGAACTGCGCGGCTCACACAACCCTGAATGATGCTCTAGCCCTTGAATGCAAGCGTGGTGTCTTTCACAGGTTTTTGAGGATGACAGGAAGTCTCGGCACTCATCGTCCAGATCCCTTGATGACTCACCGACAGGCTGCATGGAGATTGTAAGGTGCATGTAGCCGATGAGACAATCCGACATCCGCATTGCTCCTTCACCGCCCTCCTGCACCCGCCTTTCAAGCAATCTTGCGCAAGTTGGAACCCTTGCCTGATCGCACCCAGGCCTCGAGTTCCGGCAGCGACAGACTCGCCGCCATTCTTGCCGCTGCGACGGCCTTTGCATCTGCCCGGTCAAGGGCCACATCGCCCCGCAGCGGAAAGCCGGGATCGGCATCGATCCGGGTATAGCGCTCACCCAGAAGGCTGCTCATCAGGCCGCGGGTCACCTCCGCCTGCGCGCCCATCATGGTCCGGAAGATGCGGTTGCCCCGGAGCCAGTCAAGCACGCCCATGTCGGGATCGGCAGGCTCTCCCAGCGGCGGGCAAGCGTTCATCGAACCCAGCGACAACATGGACACCTCCTCCGCCTTTGCACCCGCGCGCAGGGCCAATTCCAGCGCCAGAAGGTCGGGGGCATTGGCGACGATAGCTCCATCGGCATGAAGCTCGCCATTGATGGAGACCGCAGGAAACATGGTCGGAGCTGCAGCGCTCGCCATCACCGCGTCGCCCAGCTTCACCTGGGGTGAGTTCTGGTTGCTGAAGACCGTGGGCGCGCCGTCGCGCAGCCGGACGGCAGTCACGGCCAGCGGCGCGTCCAGTTCAGCGAAGGTCATTTTACCTGCGATCTCGTCGACCAGCATCTTTAGCGGCGCCGCCATGTAGCGCGACCGTCCGAACACCCGCCACAGGTCGCGCGGACCAGAGATGCTTCGGCGATGAAAGGCTTCGGCCCCACGCTTTTCAAAGCCTACGCGCAGTTCCGCCATGGGTATTCCCCTTGCGGCTGCCGCCGCAACAACGGCACCCGCCGACGTTCCGCAGAAGAGGTCGAAGCTATCCTTCACCGGACCGGCCAGCTGCTCCAGCTGTTCCAGCAGGATCACGTTATACAAGGCCTGGAAACCGCCACCGCTGATCGACAGGATCTTCATGGACGCACCTCCTTCCTACAGAATATCAGTGCGTTCCGCGGTTTCGCCAAGATGTGCATATGGATAATTGTGGTGCGACTGTCCTACTGGCACCGCCTCATCATGATGAGCCTCTAGAGGAACAGCACAATCCTAGCCGGAACCTAGAACGGCCTTTCCTGCAGCGACTCTCAATGTTTTCTTGATTATTTCGTCTTGGGAACATAACAAGAACAGAATAATTCTCGTTCGACCTGGAGTTGGTCCTAGCCACAGTGCTGACAAGGCATCTTTGGCAAGCTCCGCTCGAGAACATCCTCCGTTACCTTCCTCTGATGCCAGACTATCTAGCCAAGGAGATCGTGATGAATACACAAACAAAGAACGCTTTTGGCCGCACACATCATTCACAGGGCACCTGGAATTCGATCGGCAATCTCGCTCTAGCCCAGCTTGCTGCCCTTGCCTCTCATGAGAGGGCTGTGCCGCACGGGGGCATTGTCGCTGATCCCATCCCGGATTGCGGGGCGTTCATGAGAAGCGCTGCGTGATGCAGGCAGGCCGCCAACGATCGGCGCAAGATCCCGGAGGCGAAGGCGATCTTGCGCGACGCTGGGCAACATGCGCCAGAACCTGGTGATCGCACTGGCCACAGTGACCAGTCTCCTGGTTGAGGCCTTGACGGACAACGGCAACATGGCGGGCGGCATACTGGTTTACCAGCCTCCGGTGTTAGCTCCTGTCCTCCTGCCCCACCCTGACTTCGGATGATCCGACCAGCTCAATGGTATCACAAATGTTCGCGCCGCTTCGCGCAGCCTAGTGTTCGCCACCTGACATAAGATACCCGGTTTAAGCCGAGCATTTGGTGGATCAAACCGCCTTATGCGAAGCGGCCAGTGACCGTCCGGGTCCCGCATAGTTGACATCGAGCCTTAGCTCGCGCTGCCAACGGTGAAGCAGCAATAGACTGGGAATCATTTGTCAGATGGTGAACACTAGCACGCAGTAAGCCCACTGATGACGATGCAGCATTCCATGGCCGCGCCACAACGGGAGCGGACGATCAACTGCACCGACTGCGTGGTTTAGATTGCTGCTCGTCGACTACGAACTAATGCCCTTTCTACGTCTCCTCCGATACTCTCATCAGTAATCGTACGAGAAGTGTGTTGATATAATAGTTGCTCTTCCCGGCCCGATGCTTCTCCACAAAGCCGCTCTCGGAGAGGGTGTCGAGATACCGCGCCGCCGTCTGGCGAGTGATGCCAAGTTCGTTCTGGACATAGTCGATCCGGGTATACGGGTGCCGGAAAAGGTTGTTCAGCAGATCCTGGCTGTAGATCTTCGGCAGTTCCGACCGAAGCCGATGCTTTGCTTCGCGCATTTGCAGGCCGATGCCTTCGACCAGTTCCGCGGTGGTGATTGCCGTTTCCGCCACGGCATCCAGCATGAAGATGACCCAATCCTCCCATGCACCGTCATCGCGCACAGCCTGCAGGAGCCGATAGTAGTCGCTCTTGTGCCGGGTGATGTGGCGCGAAAGGTAAAGGATGGGAATGTCCAGCAAGCCGGTGCGCGTCAGGTACAGCACGTTCAGGATGCGCCCGATCCGCCCGTTCCCGTCCGCGAATGGATGAATGCTTTCGAATTGGTGATGAATGAGCGCCATCTTGATGAGTGGGTCGAGGTCCGACAAGTTGTCGTCGTTCACAAACCGCTCGAGGTCGGTCATCAGCCGAATGATCTCGTTCGCGTCCTGCGGTGGAACGAAGACGGTCTCCCCGCTCCGTTCATTCTTCAGGGCAGTGCCGGGCGTTACCCGGAAGGCGTCATCGCGATCCTTCAGGAGGCGGAACATGTCAATCAGGGTCGAGTTTGGAACGAGTCCGCCTGTCTCGACCAGTCGGCGGTGTCCGAGCCGCAGGGCATTGCGGTAGCGGGCAACTTCCTTGGCGGCCGGGGACTGCGGATCGTCGGGAAACACGTCTGCCTGAAACAGCTCGTCCTGCGTCGTAACGATGTTCTCGACCTCGGACGAGGCCTTTGCCTCCTGCAGGGCCAAAGTGTCAATCAGTATTCCTTGGTTCGGGATCGTCCTCGCCTGCCCCTTCAGGTTTGCCAAGGCCCGCGACGCACGGTTCAGGCTCTTCAACACTCGTACGGTTTCGAGTTCAACCGGCGGAGGCAGCCTCGGCAGAATATATGACGGCTTTAACATGAGATCATCAACGTGTTCGATAAATGAAATTTCCTTAATGTATCCCCCGCTGGCGACGGAGGATCCTGGCGTAGGGTCCGACATCTGGCTCCTGGGGCTTTCCTTTATCGAGATCGCATCGATTGCCGCGGCGGTCGAGTTGATCGTCGGCGTGCTGAAATGCCGTCCCCCCGGCATGCGGATCAACATGATGCCCCTTTACGCCTGGTACGTTCTGGTGGTGGGCGGGATGATCCTGTTCGCCTTTCCACCCCTGATCGCCGGCGATCTGCTGTTCGAACTGGAGCGCGCCCTGGACTGGCCCTTCTTCGATCCGGCGCGCGGCGGCGACCCGATCTTCTGGCAGCACCTGTTCTGGATTTTCGGCCACCCCGAGGTCTATATCGTCTTCCTGCCCTCGGTCGCGATCGCGGCCATGATCGTGCCGACGATGGCGCAGCGTCCGATCGTCGGCTATTCCTGGATCGTGCTGTCAGCGGTGGGAACCGGGTTCCTGTCCTTCGGGCTGTGGGTGCACCACATGTTCACCACCGGCCTGCCGATGATCTCGCTGGCCTTCTTTTCCGCCGCGTCCGAGGCGGTGGTGATCCCCACGGGCATCCAGTTGTTCGTGTTCCTGGTCACGCTGATGATGGGGCATGTGCAGAAAAGCCTGCCGCTGCTGTGGATCGCGGGCGGCCTGGCGATTTTTACCGCGGGCGGGCTGACCGGCATCATGCTGGCCATCGCTCCCTTCGACTGGCAGGTGCACGACACCTATTTCATCGTGGCGCATCTGCATTACACGCTGTTCGGGGGCATGGTCCTGCCGGTGATGGCGGGGGTGTATTACTTCTTTCCCTTCTTCACTAAACGCCAGCTATCGGTGCGGCTGGGCAAGTGGGCCTTCTGGCTGATCTTCGGCGGCTTCAACCTGACCTTCCTGCCGATGCACCTGACCGGGCTGCTGGGTATGCCGCGCCGGGTCTTTACCTATCCGTCGGACCTGGGGTGGAACACGCTCAACCTGGTGTCTTCGATAGGGGCCTTCATCATCGCCGCAGGCTTTCTGGTCTTTGCCTGGGACCTGCTGCGCCCCGGCAAGATCCGCCTGCGCGACCCAAACCCCTGGAAGGCCGGCACCCTGGAATGGAGCGCGACGCTGTCTGACGAGGACTGGGGGGTGCGCTCGATCCCCTTCATCACCTCGCGCTATCCGCTTTGGGATCAGCCCAAGCTGGTCGAGCATATGGCGGAGGGGCGGTATTATCTGCCCGACGCGCCCGAAGGACACCGCGAAACCATGGTGACCAGCGTCATTGACGGCCACCCCGTGCAGGTCCAGCGCGTCACCGGCGATGCCTGGATTACGCTGGCCGCCGCGGCCTTCATCGGCGGCTGCTTTATCCTGCCGACCTTCCATCTGTATGTCGCAGGGGCGATTTCGGGCCTGCTGGGCGTGGCCTGCATCATCTACTGGCTATGGACCTCGACCGCGCGGATCCCCGAGAAAGAGATGAAGGACGCCGGGCTGGGGTTGCGGCTGCCGACCTATGCCGCCGGGCCGCCGCGGCCTTCATCGGCGGCTGCTTTATCCTGCCGACCTTCCATCTGTATGTCGCAGGGGCGATTTCGGGCCTGCTGGGCGTGGCCTGCATCATCTACTGGCTATGGACCTCGACCGCGCGGATCCCCGAGAAAGAGATGAAGGACGCCGGGCTGGGGTTGCGGCTGCCGACCTATGCCGCCGGGCCGCAATCCGTGGGGTGGTGGGCCATGTGGATCACCATGCTGGGGGATGCGACGGCCTTTGCGTCGATCGTCTTCGGCTTTTTCTTCTACTGGACGGCGGATACCGATTTTCCGCCGGCCGGCGCGGACCACGCCGACGGGCTGCTGGTGCTGCTGGCCGCATCTGCGCTGACGCTATCGTGGGCCATGACGGTGGCGGCGCGCCGTCTCAACCGCCGGGGCAGCGTCGCAGGGGCGCGGGCGGTGCTGATCCTGGCCCCGCTGGCCGCGTTGGCCGGGGGCGGGCTTCTGGTCCTGTCGGTCCTGGACCTGTCGCCCGCCAGCCATGTCTATCCCGCGGTGATCTGCGCATTAGTGATCTGGACAGGCACGCATGTGCTGGTGGGGGTCCTCATGCAGGGCTATTGCCTGGCTGGCCTTGTCCTTGGCAAGATCGACCCCGACCATGATGCCGATCTGTGGAACGTCTCGCTGTTCTGGCACTTTCATGTGCTGACGGTGCTTGTCACCGCTGCCGTCATCGGACTTGCGCCGGGGCTGCTATGAAAGGGGATCGCGTGTCCGGGATCAGCCACCGCCAAGACCAGGACGAGTTCCGTGGCGCCACCGGCAGCCTGTTCCGCATCGCACTGGCACCGACGGTCTGGGCCTTCCATTTCCTGTTCTGCTACGCCGGTGCAGCCGTGTGGTGCGCGAAGGTCGGCACGCAGGAGGGGATCACCTTCCTGCGCCTGTCGATTGCGGCCTTGACCGTGCTGGCGCTGCTGGCAATCGCCTGGCAGGGCCGGCATTCCTATCGGCAATGGGCGCCGCACGACCACGACGATCACGTCGAAGGCCCTTATCGCTTCCTGGGCCACGCCGCGCTTCTGCTGTCGATCATCTCGTTCGTCGGCGTCGTCTATGTCACGCTGCCGGCCTTGTTCATCGGAAGCTGCCTTTGAGGGGGCGGTGGCCATACGCCCTTGGCGGGCTCCTGCTGCTGGCCGCGATCTGGCTGCTTCCCCTGCAGGATGCACCGCGTTTTCCGCTGCACATGATCCGGCACATGGTGCTGGTCGCCTTGGCCGCCCCATTGCTGGTGCTGGGATTTCCCGCGCTTGGACGATGGTTCGCGATCCCGCCGCTGATGGCTGCGGGAATGGAATTCGCGTTGGTATGGGCCTGGCACCTGCCTGCCGCACATGGCCTGGCCTATCGGCTGCCGATGGGCTTTGTGCTGGAACAGGCCAGTTTCCTGCTGGCAGGACTGGCGGTCTGGGCGGGATGCCTGCGAGGCGCTGCGACGGGCGACGCGGGACAGGCATTGGCTGGCGCGGGCGGGCTGCTGCTGACCTCCATGCATATGACGCTGCTGGGCGCGCTGCTGACGCTGGCGCCACGTGACGTTTACGCAGGCTTCTGCGGCACTGTGCCCGATCCTGGCGGTCAGGCTGTGGGCGGGATGCTGATGCTGGCCATTGGTACGCCCGTCTATCTTCTGGCCGGGGTAGCACTTGCCGCCCGCGCCTTGTCCCTGCGCGAGGTGTCCGCATGAGAAGATGGTGTCCCATCGCCCTCACCCTGGCAGCCGTTGCCGCGCTTGGTGCACTGGCGGGCGCGGCGGTGGTGTTCCTTGGCCTGTTCAACACCTCTGCCCGGAACGGCCATTGGGCCATCACGAACTGGGTCTTGCACACGACCTTCGAGAACGCCGTCGAACTGCGTGCCCCTGCTGCGTCCAGTGTTCCCGATGACCTGGATGATCCGGCGCTGATCGAACTGGGCGCGCGTCACTATGACAGCGCCTGCCGGATGTGCCATGCCCGTCCCGGCGCGGTGACTGATGCCACGATCGCATCGATGGTGCCTCGCCCACCCCAGATCGAGGAGGCCGTCTCCGATTGGCGTCCCGGGGAGATGCTCTGGATCGTCGAGCAGGGTGTCAAAATGTCGGGAATGCCCGCATGGCCCGTAAAGGGCCGCAGCGACGAGGTCTGGGCAGTCGTGGCCTTTCTCGCGGCCGTTCAGCGCGGAATGACCGCCGAGGATTACGCGGCGATCACTGCCGCTGCGCCCGAGGGTTATTGCGCCAGTTGCCATGGAAGACAGGGTACGCTTCGTGCGCCCCGGCTGGACATCCTGGAACCGGAATACATTGCGATGGCCCTCAAGGCTTATCGCACCGAGGCGCGGCCCAGCGGCATCATGTCCCATGCGGCAAGCGAGGTTGACCCTTCAGCCGATACGGGGCTTGCAGTCCTCCTGTCCTCGCTGCCAGCGGCCACAGAAAGCACGGCGCCTGTTGAGATGCCTGCCAATGCCGAGATGCTCGCGCAGACTGGCACGGCCGACGTGCCTGCCTGCCTAGTCTGCCATGGCTCCGGCAATCGCAATCCCCTTATTCCAAGCCTTGATGGACAACGACAAAATTATCTGGAGCAACAGCTGTTTCTTTGGCGCAAAGGACAGCGCAGGGGCGGTGAGCGGGCCCCATTGATGCATGCGGCAGCTCAGTCTCTCTCTGATACGCAGATAAAGGCGCTTGCAGCCTATTTCGCCGGAAAGGGTGACTGATGGTCCGAATGGCCGGTTGGTTCACACGGAGCACGGCGTTGAAAGCGGCAAATGCAAGAGATCTGTTGTAAAGAATTATCAAGCGAGACCACCGCCCCACAGCCTCTGGACAGACCACCGAATGTTGCTCGACACGGCAAATAGGACGTGTGGCGGCAGGGGCAGACATAAAGGTCTTGCGTCAGCATGCCCCTGCCAGGTCGAGGGACTAGGTTCTCAGGGCTTGGATACCTCACCCGCAGCACCGCGGGTCCCTAGTTCCAGCTGCCGCATGCCCTGCTCGACCGAAGAGGGATCCCACATCTGGGGCGACGCCGGCTGTGCCTGTGTGGCCATGAAGCCGCTTTCGGCAGGCTCACCCGCTTCCGTAGCAGCTTCGGAACCATCTTGGCTCTCCGTGGAACCTGTCTTGGCTCCAGAGTCCGCGGGAAGGGGCGCTGCAAGGGCAAGCAGTTCACCCGAGGGACCCACGATCATGTAAACGTCGGCATTCGTTGAGGCCTTTCCCTTCAGGATGGTTGCACCCTGAACGGGCTCAACACCTTGCATGCCCGATTGCTCGGCCTGGTTTTTCGCAGCGTCGATGCTTTGGCCGTTTGTGGTGTTGCCGCTGCTGGAGGTTTCGCTGCTCTGCGAACCTGATGATGAACCCTCGACAGGTTTGCCTGTGGGATCATAGAGCACAATGTCGGCGCCTTCGCGCAGCTGTGTGCGAAGCTCCTCCAGCGCCTGCCGGCGCAGGTGCTGCTCGATCTGCGGACGGACGGCTTCCAGCGGGGGGAAATCCTTTTGGCCCTGCTGCGCTTCGTCGTAGGACTTCTGGATAGCCTCGTCCGTTACGGTCTTTGCCAGTTCGCGATCCAGCCAGACCTGCACCATCGCGTCCTTTTCGGCCGCCTGGGTGGAGCCGGTGACCAGGGAGACGACCTCGGGATCTTCTGCCAGGTTCTGGCTGCGGGCTTTCTCCAAAATGAGTTCCCGCATGATCAACTGCTCCAGCGCGATCGGAACAAGCATGTCCGGCGACTGCGACTGCAGCTGCGGCGGCAACATGCCGATCACCGTCAGCACATCCGAGCCGCGGATTTCAGCACCGCCCACTGTTGCCACAAGGGCATTTGCCTGGCCGTCGTTGCTGGTTCCGCCTGAGCTGCCTGCCGATTGAGACGACTGCTGCGGAGTCTGCTGTTGGCCGGAACTCTGCGACTGGCTGGAGTCCTGAGACTGGTTGGCCGTCTCGCTGCTCTGGTCCGTGCCTTGAGACTGCTGAGCCCAGGCGGTGCCCAGGGTCAAGGGAAGAGCGAAAGCGACGGCAAGGGCAGTGCTGCCCATTTTTCCGTTCATGATTGTCATGTCATTCTCCTTCGTTTGCGTCCAGCAAGGCCGGGTGGTTCCTCGGGTTTTCACGGAAACCACGTCAGACGACTGGAATTTCGGGTACCGATGGCCACGACTACGCCCGCGTTTCGACCCGTCACTGCGGATCTGCCTCAGCGGACATCTTGCCAAAGGCGGCAAGCCTGCACCGAGTGCCATGGTTATCAGCTTTTCTACTGAAAGGCCGGCAGTTGCCGGCCTTCTTCGGTGTGCTGCGGACGCTCAGACGTCCCAGAAGCCCTCGTCACCCATATCGTCACCGATATCGGCCAGTTCCGGCTCTTCGATAAAGCCGGTGCCGTTCGCGTCGTACCGATCGAAGATCCCTTGGGTCAGCTCGTCTTCGCTGATCCCGCCATCGGCTGTCGTGTCGAATTCAGAGAACGTACCCCATGTCTGGAAGCCGGTCTGGAATTCCTCGCTGAGAATGGTCCCGTCACCATCAACATCCCAGGCCTCAACGCTGGCTCCTTCCTCAGCCGGTTCTTCGCCCTCAGGGACAGCGTCACTGGCGAGTGTCTCAGTATCCGCGACCTCCTCGCCAGCGCCGACTTCTGCCTCCTCCCGGGCCTCGACCACTTGTTCACCGTGGAAGCGCCAAAAGCCCTCGTCGCCAAAATCACGCTCAAAGGCGCCGTATTCGGTTACTTCGATGGCATCAGTCGAGTCGGCATCATACCGGCTGTAGATCCCACTGCCGAACTCTTCTTCCGACAGCACGCCATCGCCGTCATCATCCCAGTCGGCAAAGTTGACCCGCTCACGGAAGCCCTCGCGGAACTCCTCGACACTCAGCAGGCCGTCGGTGTCGGCGTCCCAGGCCTCCTTCTCCCAGACGGACTGGGCCAAGGCTGGCGCGGTGCATAGAAACAAGGCCAGCAAGCCGGCTCCGGGCAGTTTCTTGTAGGTCAGCATGATCTTTCCTCCAGTTTGGCTGAGTGTGGTCTCGGGATGTCTGGCCGGCGCCTTTCAGTTGCCGGTGCCAGCCAAAGCGCCACTGATCTCATCCTCCGTTGCATCCGGTTCGACAAAGGCATCCTCGCTCTGGCCAGTGCCGCCGGTCTTGTTTGCCTTCTCCCGTGATCAGAACACGGCCTGCTCAGAGAGCGGAGGCGGCATCGCCACAGGAGCTGCGAAACCAAGGTAGGCGATGTTTGGAACCTGAATTCGCTATGTGTTTGTCGAGGCTGTGACAGCATGTGACAGACAGGGCTGCTGATACATTTTGACACCGCCTGCTTGTGGAAACGCGACGTCAGCGCATCCTCAGGTCTTCGCCATTCGGCAGAAAACGAATCAATACGAACGTGACCAGAAGGGACGATCTGCACAGTGGCAAAGGTAATTCACGCCCCTGACAGGCGGCACGCCGTCTAGACATCTGTCACAATGGAAGAACGAGCTCCGCGCGGAGCCCTCCCTCGCTGCGGTTGATCAACCGCACGTCGCCACCATGATCTTCGGCTATCGCCTGTACAATGCTCAAGCCCAGCCCAATACCCTCGGAGTTGGCGGAGCGGGATGCGTCTCCACGGTTGAAGGGCAGGAACACCCCCTCAAGCTGAGATGCAGGAATCCCGGGTCCGCGATCCTCCACGGAAATGACGGCAGCGTGCTTGACCAGATATGTCCTCACATGGGCCTCTTGGCCGTACTTGAGGGCATTCTCGATCAGGTTTGTCACGGCACGCTTGATGCCGACACGCTTGCACGAGATGATGATCCCAGAGGCGCAATCGCAGCCAATGATTGCGCCCCCGTCGGCCAGATCATCGCAGATGCTGGCGACCAGTGCTCCAAGATCGATGCGGCTTTTGGGCTCGGCCTCGTCCAGTGTGCGGGCATAATTCAGAAACGTGCCGATGATGGCATCGATGTCATCGAGCGCGCGCAGGTTCTTTTCGCGTTCGGGCGAGGCGGGCATCATTTCGCTTCGCAGCCTGATCTGGGTGATCGGAGTTCTCAGGTCATGAGAAATGGCGGCCAGGAACTCGGTCCTGCCGCGGATAAGGCGGATCAACCTGCGCTGCATCTTGTTGAAGGCCGTTGCGGCCGATACCACTTCGCTTGGACCGGAAACGGGAAGCGGCATCGAGAACAGATTGCGTCCCAGGCGCTCGGCCGCTTCAGAAAGACGGGCGAGCGGCTGTGTGACCCGTTTCACAAGCCAGAACGCAACCAGTGCGATCGCAATCGCACTTGAGATGATGTTGGCCAGAAACAGGCCCGGCAATGACCTCGGCTGGGTGCTGAGAAGACCGATGAAGTTGATCCATTTGTCAACATCATGCCGCATCGAGATCGCCAGTGCGGACCCTTCGTCGGGGAGGTTGCGGGCATAGGACGGTGATCCGGCCCGGCCTGATTTCGTCGAACTGGGCGCGAAGAAGCCCGATGAAAAGCCTGGTTGGAGTGCCGGAACCGAGGTGTTCCGGTTGAACCCGGCCCTGGTGGAGGCGGCCTACGAGGCCAGCAAGGGTGTTGAGCTCAGCGACAACGCAGATGCCGCTGCCTACCGCAGCGCTTATGGCCAGGACGCTGCGAAGGCCGATCCTGCGGTGACGGTCTGTGCCTCTGTTTCCGCCGATACCTATTGGCACGGCGCGATTACCGCCAAGGAGGTCGAGGACCACGTCTCGCTTCTCACGGATGGAAAGGCGGATTACTGCATGAGCCAGATGGAGGACAACGCCACGCTGGCCGCGCTTCAGCGCGGGGCGCAATCGGACTTATTGGATTTCGACCGAGTGGCCGTGCTGCGGACTGCATCAAACTTCGACCGCGCCAATGACGGACAGAGCACGGCCGAGTCCCTGGCTGCGAAATCCGGCGGCTTTCCTGCCGCGACGGAAAATGCGTTCCGCGTCGGAAACGCGCTTGCCCAGGCGATTGTCTCGGATTGGTCCAGCTACGAGAATGGCGTAGCCAAGTCGTAGTGGAGCTACATGCCCTCAGCCCCACCCGGCGGCTGTGGGCTGAGAGCAGACGGCGGCTCGGACCCGCCGTCTGCCCCGATCGTTTCGGGCGATTACCAAGACTGTCCAGGTCCGCCAACCACCTGTTTGTGTTAGACCGACTGTCGTATAACCTTTCTGAGTGTTTACCCGGTCTGGATCGTTCAGTGGCCACCAGCCCCATTTTGAATATTCAGGCAGCTTATCGCCGCCTGCTTCATGAAAAGGCCGGCCGAAGCGGGATCCTTTGTGTCAGCACATCATCGTCAGCTTTGGATTTTGTTTCTGTCGCAGAAGGCCCTTGAAACCGAAGCCACCGGGTTCAAACTGGCGGCATGACCGGCGCTAGGCGCTGTCTCAAGACCCTGCCCGGTACACTTGAACCATTAGCAGCAGGCAGCATAACCTCCATCTATAGAGCCAGAGCCCTACAGAGCAAAATCCCGACGCCTGTTCTAAATCATTCGGCCACGGACAGGAGACAAGCATCCCGGCATAGGACGTTGGTGCATGATGCAGTTTGAAGACCAGTTTGACCGCCATACGGCGGAACGTGGGAGGGACTACAGCCAACGCGGGTTCGTGCGATCGGTCGATGCCCTGCCCAACGGGCATCTGCAGGCGCGGGTGGTGAATGATCGGGGTCGGTCCTATCAGCAGCATATTGCGGTGCGGGGCGATCTGGTCGAAGGCATCTGCTCCTGCCCTGTAGGCTACAACTGCAAGCATGTGGCAGCCGCGCTGATCACCTGGAGCACGCGCGGTTCTCCCGGGGTCGGCACCGGTCTGAGCTTTGAAACACGCAACTGGCTCCAAAGCCTCGCCACTTATGCCCCGCGGCCCAAACCTGCCGCCGAGCGACCGCAGGACTACCCGGATACGGTCAAGGACCGCCTGCTCTATGTGCTCATGCCCTCCGGATCGCAGGTCAAGATCGACATCTGCAAGGGCCGCATCAATGCCACGGGGACCCGGCTGAACCAGACCATCCGCCGCTATGACGCGCTGCGCGAGATGCGGAGCCTCGCCCCCGCCAAGTTCATCCGCCCCCTGGATCTCGACCTGCTATCCGCCCTTGCCCAGACCCGGCTCTGGGAAGCCCCCTACAGCTACGGCCTGCCTGAACGCCTGCGACCGCGCGGAGACGATGTCACTGCGCTTTTGCGCAGGCTCTGCGACAGCGGCCGGTTTCTGCACGAGAACGCGCCGGAGGCGCGGCTGCGTTGGTCCGATCAGCACCCTGACGCCCTGCTCGGCTGGCGGATGACGGCGGATGGCAACCAGCAGCTGGGCTTCGAGGACGAGGCCGGGCGGGCGCTCGAACTCCGGTCGCTCGAAGCGGCCACGATCTGGCTTGACCGGCAAGGCGGTCGCATGGGCCGTCTGGCCCAGGTGGTCGACGAGGGCGCGCTGCGGATCGTCACCGCCGCCCCGATCGTCTCGTCGCAGGAGGCCGAGTCCCTCGGCGCGGCCCTGCCCGAGGCGATCGCGGGGATGTCCCTGCCGCCCCCGCGCAACACGCGGCGGGTGAGGCGCGCGGCCGAGGTGCGCTGCGCCCGGCTGACCCTGGGGGCCGAGCAGGCGAAGGACGGTCCGCGCGGCTGGGGCGCCAGCCAGTTGCTGCCGACGCTGAGCTTGCGCTTTGCCTATGACGGGATCGAGGCTCCGGAGGATGGCACGGATCCGCGCCTTGTGGTAGCCGGGGAGGTGGTCAGCCTGATCCGGGACCATGAATGGGAGGCCTCCTGCAGGACCCGGCTGCTGGATGCGGGCGCCCTTCCGGTCGAGGAGCTGGAGTTTCACTGGCCGGGTGAGCGGATGGGGCGCTGCGATTACACCTTCGCAGAAGGCGAGATGAGCCTGCACAGCCTTCGGATGACCGAAAAGCGCGATGCCTTGCACTTCGCTTTCGGTCTCCTGCCGGCCCTTCGCGCCGAAGGCTGGGAGATCACCGAGACGACGAAATGGCCTTATCGCCTCAGCTCTGAGTCCGCGTCCCTCTCGGTTTCCACCCGGGCGGAAAGGGGTGCGGCCTTTCAGGGTCATGACTGGTTCTCGTTGGGCTTTACGGCCGAGATCGGTGGCCGGTCCATTGATGTCGCCCCCTTGCTGGCGGCCTGCCTCGCGCAAATCCGCGAGGACTGGGAGGCGGTGCCGGATGCCGAGACCCTCAGGCAGCGGCTCTCCGACCAGCCGATCTATCTCGACGCGGGCAAGAACAGCTATGCGGCGCTGGATCTCTCGCCCCTGGCACCGCTTCTCCATCTGTTCCTTAGCCATCATGCCGAATGGGGCGCCCTCCATCCCACCGATGCCGTGGTCGCGCGACGTGCGGAGGAGGCGCTGGAGGGAAGCACGGTGCGGTTCTCGGACCATGCCGGCATCCTGCCCCTCGCCCGCCATCTCGAAGCCTTGGCCCGGGGCGAGAACCTGCACCCCCCAGCCGGGCTGAAGGCGCAATTGCGGCCCTACCAGGCTTTTGGCGCGGCCTGGATGACCGGGCTGCTGAGCGCCGGCTTCGGGGCGGTGCTGGCCGATGACATGGGCCTGGGCAAGACGGTCCAGACGCTGGCGCTGCTGCAGGCCCGGCGTGAGGCGGGCCGCAGGGGCGCGGCGCTCCTGATCGTGCCGACCAGCCTGCTGCATGGCTGGCAGGTCCAGGCCGCGCAATTTGCGCCTCAGCTGCGCCTGCTGATCCTGCATGGCCCGGACCGCAAGGCGCTGCGCGAGCGGCTTGACGAGACCGATCTTGTTATCACCACCTATCCCCTGCTGGCGCGGGATCGCGACTGGCTGGCCGGGCAGCAATGGCCGCTGGTCATTCTGGACGAGGCCCACATCCTGAAGAACCCGGCATCGCACCTGGCCAAGGCCCTGCGGGAGATCCCGGCCCAGGGGCGCATCGCCCTAACCGGCACGCCGATGGAGAATTCACTCGGGGATCTCTGGACACTGTTTGACTGGGTGGTGCCGGGGCTTCTGGGCGAGCGGAAGCGCTTCCAGACCCTGTTCCGCACCCCTATCGAGAAACAGGGCGATGCCAGCGCGCAGGCCCGTCTGAACCGGCGCCTGCGCCCTTTCCTTCTGCGCCGCACCAAGGAGGAGGTGGCCGCGGAGCTGCCGCCGCGCACAGAGATCCTCGAGCGGGTGAGCCTGCCCAAGGCGCAGCAGGCCCTGTACGAGACGGTGCGCAGCGCCATGGACCAGCGGGTGCGCGAGGCAATCGGCAGCCGGGGCCTCGCGGCCGCGCGGATCACGGTGCTGGACGCGCTTCTGAAACTGCGGCAGGTGTGCTGCGATCCGGCCCTGGCCAAGACCGAGGCCGCGCGTTCGGTCACCGACAGCGCCAAGCGCGAGCGCTTGCGCGAATTGCTGGCCGAGCTTGTGGCGGAGGGCCGCCGGGTCCTGGTCTTTTCGCAATTCGTCGAGATGCTGCGCCTGATCGAGGCCGATCTGGGCGCGGCCGGAGTTGCCAGCCTCAGCCTGACCGGTGAGACCCGCGACCGCGCCGCCGTTCTGGACGCCTTTGCCCGCGGGGATGCCCCGGTCTTCCTGCTCAGCCTCAAGGCCGGAGGCGTGGGGCTGACACTCACCGAAGCGGATACGGTGATCCTGTTCGATCCCTGGTGGAACCCGGCGGTCGAGCGCCAGGCCATGGATCGCGCCCATCGGATCGGCCAGACAAAGCCGGTCTTCGTCCATCGCCTTGTCGCCGCTGGCACGGTCGAGGAAAAGATCCTGGACCTCCAGGCGAGAAAGCAGGCCCTGGCCGACGCCCTGTTCGACGAGAGCACCGACAGCAGCTTGCCGATCCTGGACGAGGCCACACTGCAGGATCTCTTCGCACCATTGAACGGCTGAAATGATCGGTCAAACGTGCCCCTTGCGCGAACTGGAATACTGCGACCCATGTGGTCCCGTTGTCTTGCGCTTTCTGCCGGAGCGGCGTGACCGAGCGCCGGTTGTCACCTTGGTTCGCCAACCACCCGCTGCAGCACCCTGCAAGCAACGTCTTGCGCAGTTAGATAAAGATCCTGGTAGTCTGGACGTGCCATCAGTCGGCTCATCACCGTTCGGGCCAGGTCGGGGTTCATCCCGCGAGCCACCTTCAAAGCAACGCCACTTTCCTCCGCCAAAGGCTTCAGTAAGGTCACGAGAGCGTCCTCGCCAAGCACCACAGCTGTGGCGGCAATATCGAACATATCGCGAGGGCGAGCCACCTTCAAAGCAACGCCACTTTCCTCCGCCAAAGGCTTCAGTAAGGTCACGAGAGCGTCCTCGCCAAGCACCACAGCTGTGGCGGCAATATCGAACATATCGCGAGGTTGCAGTGTTGCACCACGGAAGACGATCTTCTTTCCAAGTATTTCCGCCGGTGTCTCGCGATTGACCTCCCGGCCATTGACCATTGCCCGTTCGAAAGCGTGGTCTGTGACCGTAGGGCAACAGATGAAGTCGACTTCGCCGACGCCATCAAAGACGATCTTGAGCGCCCTTGTGCCATCCGTCTCGTAGCCGCTTGGAACGAGGCCAAGCTCGAACCCCTGCGTTTCTGGATTCAAGAAAGGCAGATATTGGGCATCACTGACAAACAGGTCGATATCGTGACTGTCACGGTGCCCGATCTGCAGCATGAGGGCAGTGCCACCACCGAACGTCCAGTCGCTCATGGTAATGCCATTTGCATTCGCTTGATCGACGATCGCCATTGCTTGCTCGAAAAGCTCGAGCCACCGGCTCGGGTGAGGGGTGTTCATCAAGATGCGAGCGGAAGCCTGTAACCGGCAAGGTCAGAAAACTTCCTCGCCACCAAGGCAACCTTTTCCGGGTCGACGGCCATTGCATCGATGAAGGCATGCTGCAGGTTCAGAGATACTTCCGACAGGAATGCAAAGGTCGCATGGTCGCAAACGACAGCACTCTCGGGATCGGCAATTTTGACCGCCAATTGGGCAGGCGTTACCACCACGCTGTAGGGCGCGTTCACGGTAGCCATAACCTTCGACAGTACGGGAAGCATCTATCTAACCTGTAGCCAGCGGAAGTGCTTACTAGATAATCCGAGAAGGCAAGAAAATCAACGCCACGTGGGGGTTCAACCAAGACATGGATTTCCGTCGCGGCGCAGAGTAGGTGTAGCAAGACCCAGGTGAGATCGGCTCAGCCGCCATGACGCGCAGCATGTTCGGAACAGGAGCTCGGCATCGAAGGTGTCGCCCGCCAGGAGGACGACGCACTCTGCTATCGATGTAGGATGGCAAGGTCACCGCGGAAGGAAGAATAGAAGTAAAGAAAACGGAGGGACACTGTTGGCGAAGTCGGAACCTGCTGGCAATGGAGCGTTAAACGAGCGCCTCTGGTAGGAGTAGCTCCCATGTCCTTGCGTCCACATTGCCCTGCACCAACCATTCCTGCGCAGACGGAGATCGTCGCCCGAGCGGCATTTCCGCACGGCAACCCGTACCTGCTCCTGCGTGACCGGCTTGGTCCATTGTTTGATGACGCCATCTTTGGTGACCTCTACCCGGCCCTGGGCCAGCCCGCCTACGCACCATGGCGTCTGGCATTGGTCACGCTGATGCAGTTCCGCGAGGGTCTTTCCGACCGGCAAGCGGCCGACGCAGTTCGGGCGCGGATCGACTGGAAGTACCTTTTGGCCTTGGATCTGGCCGACCCGGGCTTCGACCACAGCGTCTTGTGCGAGTTCCGGGCCCGCCTGCTTGACCATGAAGCCGGCGAGCGCCTGCTCGCTTGCGTGCTCGACGTGGCCCGGGAGGCCGGGTTTCTGAAGGCGCGCGGTCGTCAGCGCACTGACAGCACACACGTTCTGGCTGCCATACGCGATCTCAACCGGATCGAGCTTCTCGCCGAGACGCTGCGCGCGGCGTTGAACGCCCTCGCTGCCATAGCACCTGACTGGCTTCGGCAGGTAGCGGAGCCGGACTGGCACAAGCGCTATGATCATCGGGTCGAAGAAGGGCGCCTGCCGCCCAGTGGGTTGAGGCGGGACGCCTATGTGGCTCAGGTCGGGACAGACGGCTTCCGGCTCCTGGACGCGGTCGCTGCTCCGGATGCGCCAGCCGAGGCCGCGGCCCTGCCCGCCGTTGCGCTGCTCCGGCGCGTTTGGAACCGGCACTTCGACCGTACAGACGATGATCCCGGCTCGGGCGCGCCGTTAAAGGTCCGTCTGCGGGCGGTACAGGGTCGCGGTCACGGCGACCGGATCGAGTCCCCCTACGATGCCGAGGCCCGCTTCCGCGCCAAGAGCGGCACGAAATGGACCGGCTATATGGTCCATCTCACCGAAACCTGCGATGCCAGCGCACCGCACCTGGTGCTCCATGCCGACACCACGCCGGCCAATGTCCATGAGGCCATGCGCACGGAGCCGATCCACGCCGCGCTCGCCGCCAAGGGCCTGGCTCCGGCCGAACACCTGGTCGATGCCGCTTATGTCAGCGCCGAGCATCTCGTCACAGCCCACGAACGCCACGGTATCGATCTCATCGGCCCTCCGCGCCCGGTCCAGAACTGGCAGACACAGGAGAAGGGCGCATTTCTCGTCACCGACTTCACCGTGGACTGGGACCGGCATTGCGCACGTTGCCCTGAGGGTCGCGAGAGCAGGGGATGGAGGGAGTATCGGGACAGGACCACGGGCCGCCCTTTTATCCGTGCCAGCTTCAGCCCAACTGACTGTCAGCCCTGCCTGGCGCGGGCTCGCTGCACGCGCAGTCGAAGCCGGCGCTTGGCGCTGCACCCGCGCGACCGGCACGAGGCGATCGCAACCACTCGGGCAAGGCTGTCGACCGAGGCGGGTCAACGGCTTTATGCGCAGCGACAGGGCGTTGAAGGCACGATCTCGCAGGCGGTGCGCGCCTTTGGGTTGCGCCGCGCGCGCTACCGTGGCTTGGCGAAGACCGGCTTGCAGAGCCTGGCAACTGCCGCGGCCATCAACCTCGACCGCCTTGCTGCCTGGCTTGCCGACCGGCCCCTGGCGCCCACCCGCACCTCGCGCTTTGCCGCACTCGCCACTTCGCCCTGAATTCGCCAACAGTGTCCGGAGGTTTTCTTTACTATGGCTACAGGCCATCATGTTCGTTGCAGAACCTGCCAGTTCCAAGTAAATCAACTCGGTAAGAAAAACTAAGGCAGTTTACTCTCCGCAATGACGACTTTTCTTACGAAACCTGGGCTTCGACCTTGAAGATCGGCTATGCCCGGGTCTCCACCATCGAGCAGAACCTTGATCTGCAGAGGGATGCCCTGCTGGCGGCTGGCTGCGAGAGGGTCATTGCCGATACGGCTTCCGGAGCGGTGGCACACACAGAAAGGGCCTATTCAATCTCATCCGTTGCTTGCGAGGAGTTGGCGCACAGGATCTCGATGTTCAGCTCGTTCAAGGCCCGGCCAAACTGGGTCATCCCATAGCCTGTCCTGGCATCTTGCTTCGGCACCCGGAATTGGGGGTGTCAGTCGCAGGTCTTGGCGCTCTCCGCAGCAGGCGCAACAGAAAGGCGTAATTGTGCTTGTCTTAGTGGCATGGGATGCAAGTCCCATGCCAATCCGCGCTCAACAGACCCTTCCCGTTTCCAGTCCTAGCTCCGCCCGCTGGATTGGACCGGAAACCCTGCTACTTTTTGGGTCCTTCCGGTGCGGTCACGTATGCGGTGGGCTTTGTCCCGCAAGCCCCG
This sequence comes from Paracoccus actinidiae, assembly GCF_030863885.1. NCBI lineage: Bacteria > Pseudomonadati > Pseudomonadota > Alphaproteobacteria > Rhodobacterales > Paracoccaceae > Paracoccus > Paracoccus actinidiae. The sequence goes on along the minus strand of NZ_CP132956.1, from coordinate 4,279,615 downwards.
ACATGCAGGGCAAAAATCGGGGTTCGCACCTACTTAAACCGAGGTTGTGAATCGGTGAGCCTATAAGCCGCAGGTTAAAGATACGGGACAGCCGCCAGCCGGAACGGGACAAAAGTCTGGTCTTCCGATGTGCCTGCGCTGTGCTAGCCTGAATTATCGGTTTCGGCTTGAGCTTAGGGAGGGCGGAGTGACAGATCGTCATCACGTCAAGGAGATCGAGCAGGTCCTCGACGGAACGCAGACGGGGCGCGACAGTTTTGTGTCTGCGTCTTGGCGGCGTTGTGTCGAGCTTTACGGCATGGATCCCTCGCGCAACGATCCTGCCCATATTGTGACGGAGGCCGAACTTCGGGATCACCGCAAGCAAGCGGAATGGATGATCGGGGCGGCGCGCTCCAGCTTGCAGAGCCTGTTCCGCCAAGTCGCCGGGCAAAACTACGTCCTTCTCCTGACGGATGCGAAAGGTGTCTGCGTCGACTTCTTTGGAGACGACCTCTTTGTCAATGACCTGCGTGGTGCTGGGCTTTACCTCGGATCGAACTGGTCCGAGAACCTGGCAGGCACCTGCGGTGTCGGGGCCTGTATCGTCACGCAGGAGCCGGTAACCGTTCACCAGGACGACCACTTCGGCAATGCACATGTCTCGCTCAGTTGCACCGCCGCACCGATCTTCGACAGCTTGGGCGGCCTGGCGGCGGTGCTGGACATCTCGCTGCTGCGCTCGCCGACGCCAAAGCGCAGCCAGAACCTTGCGATGAGCCTTGTCACCAATGCGGCACGGCGGGTCGAGATGGCGAACGTTATGGCGGAAGGCCGCCGCGACTGGGTACTGCGGATTTCGGACAGCCCCGAATTCCTTGATGTCGATCCCGAGGCCGCTGTTCGCCTAGACGGGTCGGGGCGGGTCCTCGGCTATACCCGCGGAGCGCGGCGCCTTTTTCCAGATTGCGGCACCATTCTCGGGCGGCGCATCGACGATGTGCTGGGGCTGACAGTCGATGACCTTCCAGACCTGATGCGCGACCGCCCGACCGAGGATCGAATTATCGAGATGCGGGATGGCGGTGCGCTCTTTGGTCATGCCATTGCACCGCAGGCGCCGCGGACTGCACCGCGCAGCAGCCGTCAAGGCGGACCGTTGACGGGGCTGGCAGGCGACGATCCCACCATGGAGCAGGTTCTCGCGCGGGCGGCGAAGCTGGCGCGCACCGACGTGCCGCTGCTGATCACCGGCGAAACGGGGACCGGCAAGACAAGGCTAGCCCGCGCGATCCACATGGTTGGAACAACCAGCGGCTTTCTGAGCATCGACTGCGCCGGACTGTCGGCCGAGGCGCTGCAGGAAACCTGCGCCGATGTGAACAACCCGACAACGCTTCTGCTGCGCCGGATCGAGGATCTGCCCGAGGACACGGCTGCCGCCCTTGCGGCGATGCTGGACAGCCGCAGCTGCCTCAGGCCGCTGTCAACCACATGCGTCGCCCCTAATGAACTGGATCTTCCCCGCCCACTGTTCCATCGCCTCGCCGGCGCTACGCTAACCCTGCCGCCGCTGCGCCAAAGGCAGGATCTCGGCACGCTTCTGGACCGCCTGCTGCGGCGGCGTGCACCTGATGACATGCGCCTGTCGCCCGCGGCCCGCGCTGCGCTGCTCGGCCGCCGGTGGCCCGGAAACCTGCGCGAACTCGAGCAGGTAATCGACGTAGCTGTCGCACTTTGCGAGGGACGGGTGATCGATCAGCCCGATCTTCCCGCACCCATCGACGCGATGACCCAAGCCACCGGAGCGGAGGAACCGCTCGAGCAGATCATGGAAGCCTGCGGGTGGAACATGTCATGTGCCGCGCGTCGCCTCGGGGTCAATCGCTCGACCGTCCTGCGCCGCATGCGCAGAGCCGGTTTGCAACATCCCGACTAGATTGTTGCGCGGCGTTGCGTCTGCAACATGCCGCATCGCAGCGGACGAATTTTCGGCACCTGCGCTGGTATTTTCCTAGATCGTGCGTCGAACCGCACCCGATACTTCTCCGAACATAGGAGGAGGAGACGCAATGCTTGATTCAACCGTGACGTCCCGCACGCAGGCGGTACTGGATACGCTCAATGCCGCGCTGGCCGCAGGAGATGTGGACAGCGCCAAGGCGCTGTTCGCCGCCGACAGCTATTGGCGCGATCTGGTGTCGGTGACGTGGAACCTGAAGACAGTCGAAGGCCCGGAGGGCGTGGCCGACATGCTGTCGCAGCAGTTGGAGCATACGAGGCCCGGCAATTTCCGGATCCAGACAGGAGAGATCCCTGCCGAGGAGGGCGGCGTGATCACCACCTGGATCACCTTCGAGACCAAGGCGGGGCGTGGCTGGGGCCTGATGAGGCTGAAGGACGACCGTATCTGGACGCTGCTGACGGCGCTTCAGGAACTGAAGGGTTTTGAGGAAAACCGCGGCAAGCGTCGCCCCATGGGCGCCGAGCATGGCGCGCAGAAGAACCGCACCACTTGGAAGGAAAGCCGTGAAACCGAGGAGGCCCGTCTTGGTTATGATACCCAACCCTACACGGTGATCGTGGGCGGCGGTCAGGGCGGGATCGCGCTTGGGGCAAGGCTGCGGCAGCTTGGTGTGCCGACCATCGTGCTGGACAAGCACGACCGCCCTGGTGACCAGTGGCGCAGCCGCTACAAGTCTCTCTGCCTTCATGACCCGATCTGGTACGACCACCTGCCCTATATCAAGTTTCCCGACAACTGGCCGGTGTTTACGCCCAAGGACAAGGTGGGCGACTGGCTGGAAATGTACACCAAAGTGATGGAAATCAACTACTGGACCCGCTCGGAGGTGCAGTCGGCCCAGTACGACGAAGCGTCAGGCACATGGACCGTCGAAGTCAACCGTGATGGCGAACAGGTCACGCTGAGGCCCACGCAGCTGGTGCTGGCCACCGGCATGTCGGGCAAGCCAAACATGCCGAAGTTCCCCGGAATGGAGAGCTTCAAGGGCGAGATCCAGCACTCCTCGCAGCACAAGGGCCCGGACGCCTGGACCGGCAAGAAGGTCGTCGTCATCGGCTCCAACAATTCGGCCCATGATATCTGCGCCGCGTTGTGGGAGGCGGATGCGGACGTGACCATGGTGCAGCGCTCCTCGACCCATATCGTCCGGTCGGACAGCCTGATGGAGGTCGGTCTCGGCGCACTTTACTCCGAGGAGGCGCTGGCAAACGGCGTGACGACCGAAAAGGCCGACATGATCTTCGCCTCCCTGCCCTATCGGATCATGCACGAGTTCCAGATCCCGCTTTACAAGCAGATGCGCGAGCGCGACGCCGAGTTCTATGCCGGGTTGGAGAAGGCCGGGTTTGAACTGGACTGGGGCGAGGACGGATCGGGCCTGTTCATGAAGTACCTTCGCCGCGGCTCGGGCTACTACATCGACGTGGGTGCCAGCCAGCTCATCATTGACGGTGAGGTAAAGCTGGTCAAAGGCCAGGTCGATCACTTCGAGGAAGATGCTGTGGTGCTAACAGATGGCACGCGTCTGCAGGCGGATCTTGTCGTCATGGCAACCGGCTATGGCAGCATGAACGGTTGGGCCGCAGACCTTATCAGCCAAAAGGTTGCCGACAAGGTGGGCAAGGTTTGGGGCCTCGGCTCGGACACCACCAAGGACCCTGGCCCATGGGAAGGCGAGCAGCGCAACATGTGGAAACCCACGCAGCAGCAGAACCTTTGGTTTCACGGCGGCAACCTGCACCAGTCGCGGCACTACTCGTTGTATCTCGCACTCCAGCTCAAGGCCCGGATGGAGGGGTTGAATACGCCCGTCTACGGCCTGCAGCAGGTGCATCACCTGTCGTGATGCATCTTGCGCCCGGCTGCCTCCCGGCCGGGCGCCCCATACCTCAAGAGCTTGGAGTAAGAAGATGAAAGCAGCACGTTGGCACGGCGTGAAAGACATCCGCGTCGAAGACGTCGCAGAGCCAAACCCAAGAGCGGGCGAGGTCAAGGTCAAGGTTGCCTGGACCGGCATCTGCGGCAGCGACCTGCACGAATACCTCGCAGGCCCGATCTTCGTGCCGGTGGAACAGGACCACCCACTCAGCCACGACAAGGCACCGATCACCATGGGCCATGAATACTGCGGCACCGTCACCGAGTTGGGCGATGGGGTCACTGGCCTGGCCGTAGGAGACCGGGTGGCGATCGAGCCGATCTTCGCCTGTGGTGCATGTTCCGCCTGCCTGGAGGGCAAGTACAACCTCTGCGAGTCGCTGGGCTTCGTGGGGCTGTCCGGTGGGCATGGCGGCTTTGCGGCCTATTCGGTGGTGCCCGCGCGCATGGTCCACAAGATGCCAGAGGCTCTCTCGATGGAGCAAGGCGCACTGGTGGAGCCGGCCGCCGTGGCACTGCACGCCGTACCGCTTTCGAAGATCAAGGCCGGCGACACGGCAGCGATCTTTGGGGCTGGTCCGATCGGGCTGCTGGTCGTCGAAGCACTGCGCGTCGCCGGTGCCGCCCAAATCCATGTGGTGGAGCCATCCGAGGTGCGGCGGCAGAAGGCACTGGATCTTGGCGCCAACACCGCCATAGACCCGGTGTCCGCCGATGCCGTCGCTCTGATCCGCAAAGCGACTGGCGGTGTGCATGTTGCCTTCGAAGTGACGGGCGTGCCGCAGGTTCTGGCGCAATGCATCAACGCCACGCGGCACGAAGGCCAGACCCTGATCGTTTCAATCTGGGAAACCGACGCCGCCTTCCAACCTAACACGGTCGTGCTGAAGGAACGCCAGCTTCAGGGAACCATCGCTTATCGCAACGTGTACCCAGCCGAGATGGAACTCATGACGCAGGGCTATTTCAGCGCTGAAAAGCTGGTAACCAAGCGGATCGCCATCGACGACATCGTGGCCGAAGGGTTCGAAGCGCTGGCCACGGAGAAATCCCATGTGAAGATCCTCGTGGAAGCACCCGAATGAAAGCTGCAAGCCGCGGAAGATGAACCCGCGCCCGCCTTCTGGACCTGCCCCGGTTTCGTTCCGGTCTTCTGCGAGCGATGCTCTCACCAAAGGAGACAGGATATGGCAGCGACACACGGCGACGAGTTCAAGCGGGATGCGGTTCGCATCGCGCTCAGCAGCGGCCTGACGAGACGTCAGGTTGCGTCTGATCTTGGGGTTGGGCTTTCGACGCTCGGCAAGTGGATACGGGCGATTTCCGATGAGGCGAAGGTGCCTGACCGGGACGCCGATCTTCTGCGCGAGAATGAACGGCTGCGGAAAGAGAACCGTATATTGCGCGAGGAGAGGGAAGTATTAAAAAAGGCGGCTCAGTTCTTCGCGGCTCAAAGGCCGTGAAGTTTCAGTTCATTGCCAGCTATCGGGGCAGCCTTTCGCGCAGCCATCTCTGCCGCATGATGGGCGTAACGGATCGCGGGTTGCGCGCGTGGCTGCGCAGGCCCCCCTCCATCCGTCAGCGGCGCGACATGGTGATCCTGGCGCATATCCGCGAACAGCATCGGCTGAGCCTTTAGCAGCTACGGCAGGCCGCGGATGACCGAGGAACTGAACGAGCTGGACCTGCGGGTCGGACAGCGCCGGCTAGGCCGTCTGATGCGCCAGAACGGCATCCGCATCATCCGCAGCCAGCTCAGTTCAAGCGCACCACAGACAGCGATCACGCCTTCAACATCGCGCCGAACCTCTTGCAACAGGACTTTTCGGCGAGTGCCCCGAACCAGAAGTGGGCGGGCGACATCACCTACATCTGGACGCGTGAGGGCTGGGTTTACTCACTTCAAGCACAAGTGCTTCCCTCGCTTCGGAAAAAGACAGTGTCCCGCTACAAGCCGAAGCGTATCCAAAGCTGGCACTACTTTGCAGAAGCATTCTCTCGGTACGCTGACCGGCACCCCATCGTTATCGACGAAGTGCCCGCCCTTGCAAGGCAACTACCTTTGGTCTCCAACTGCGCAAAGTAATGGTAGGCGCAGCGAATTCTATGAAAACATGAAGCGCCTGCGCCCCGGCTATGTCGTCTTCGCCTTCGCTGCCGGTGAGATCAAAGCTGTCGGGATCTGTTCTGCTCCCGCGATCCTTGCGCCGAAGCCCGGAGAGTTCGGTATGGCGGGCAATGTCTGGAGCAACGAGGGCTGGCGCGTTCCCGTGGAATTTACGCGCTTAAGCACGCCACTGCGCCCGAAAGATCACATAGACGTCCTGGCGCCGACCCTGCCCGAAAAATACTCTCCTATTAAGCCTGACGGAAACGGCAACCAAGGAGCCTATCTTGCAACCGTGCCAGTTAAAATGGCTTAGGTGGTGATAGATTTGCTGGGAGGATCGGTGGTTAGGGCTCGATCACAGTGCTGCTATCGAGCCGGCCCAACAAGCCGAGGCAATCGAGAAATCCGCAGATCAGGTTGAACAAGAGCTGCGCAATCGCACCGACCTTAGTGAAACTGAAAAGCTCCGACTCGTCAGAGCCCGCCGAGGGCAAGGCATCTACCGCCAGAACCTTGAAGGCTTCGAAAGGGCCTGTCGCATCACCGGCGTGACCAACATGCGCCATCTCCGCGCCAGCCATATCAAACCCTGGCGCGCCTCAACCACCTATGAGAAGCTTGATGGCAACAATGGGTTGCTGTTGAGTCTCCACATCGGCCATCTGTTTGATCAGGGTTTCATTAGCTTTGCCGATGATGGTGCGTTGCTGGTGTCGCCTCAAGCCGATGTCGATACGCTGATCCTGTGGGGCCTAGAGCCTGTTGCATTCAATCGACCTCATACCCTGCGGCTTTGAAGCAGTTGTAGCATTCCTCGTCGGAGAAGAGGTCGCAGACCTGGCCAACTGCAGCCCAAAGCTGATCGTAGGTGCGGGCGGCGGCTTTTCTGATCAGCGCCTTGAGCTTGGCGAAAGCCATTTCGATTGGGTTGAGGTCAGGACTGTATGGCGGCAGGAACAGGAACCACGCGCCGACATCGCGCAGCGCTGCCGCTGCGGCAGGGCTCTTGTGGCTGGAAAGGTTGTCCAGAATGACAACGTCGCCGGCCCTGAGCGTCGGGACCAGCTGGGTTTTGGTATAAAGGCGGCAGGGCTCTTGTGGCTGGAAAGGTTGTCCAGAATGACAACGTCGCCGGCCCTGAGCGTCGGGACCAGCTGGGTTTTGGTATAAAGGTTGAACATCTCGGCGTTCATTGCGCCATCGATCACCCAAGGCGCGTCCAGCCGGTCATGGCGCAGAGCTGCAATGAAGGTCTGGCTCCGCCAATGTCCGAACGGCGCATGATCGACGAGGCGCCCAGCCGGTGGTCTTGGCCATGTTCGTCTTGACCCCGTTCGGCGTGGCCCTCGGACCGTGGCGGGCTCACGCCTCACCATCAACGAACGCCAATCGCTCCAGATGGTTGGCCATGAAGGCTGGCGTCTCGCGATCCAGACATGGCGCAGAGCGGCTACGTCCTGGCGCTTCTGTTCAAGCGCCTGCAAGCCATTTTTTGTGTGTCAGCCCGAGCCCGCGCAACACCCGCTAGACAGTGGCACGGTGCACGGCGATGTCGTGGGTTCTGTCCAGTTCGACCACCAATTCGTTGAGCGTGATCTCGCCCTTTTTGGTGACACGCGCCTTGAGCCAATCGGTTACGCCGGCGAGCTTGTCATGTCCCCCACCATTGCCTTGCCGCCTCGGCCTCAGCAACCCAGTCTCGCGCCGCAGCTTCACCAGATCGTTAACGAATTTGGGCGACACTCGAAAGTGCCGCGCCACCTCGCGATGCCGGTGGCCTTCATCCACATACGCGACACCCCGCGTCTAAAGCTCCATTGGATGTGGCTTGCCCTGTCTGACGTCAGCGCCCATGGGACAGATTAGGCAGATTGCGTGATGGAGGGTTTTTGGCTCATCGTAGCCCTTATGGAGCGAAGATGAGCAAGAAACCCATGACGACGAAAGCCGAGGCTGGCATCATCTTTGTGCTCCGCTCCGGCATTCCCTGGGAGATGCTGCCGCGTGAGTTTGGCTGCTCCGGCATGACCTGCTGGCGCAGGCTGCGTGACTGGCAGACGGCTGGCGTTTGGACCACGCTCCATCGCGTGCTGCTTGAGCGGCTGTCAAACGCCGGGCATCTGGAGTGGAGCCGCGCGTCCCTCGACATCGCTGCCGTTGCCGCGAAAAGGGGGGCCGAGACCGGCCCGAACCCAACGGATCGCGGAAAACCGGGTTTGAGGCGCCATCTTGTGGTCGATCGCCGGGGCACCCCGCTCGGGGTGCGGCTGAGCCCGGCCAACCGGCACGACAGCATGATGCTGGCACCCACTTGGATGCCGTGCCAGGCGTGCGCCACGGTCGTGGACGTCCGCGCAAGCGCCCTGACAAGCTCCACGCCGACAAGGCCTATGACCATCACCGCTGCCGGAGCGAATGCCGAAAACGCGCCATCAAGCCCCGCATTGCCAGACGCCGCGTCGACAGCAGCGATAGACTGGGCAGATATCGCTGGGTAATCGAGCGGACACTGGCATGTCTCAACCGTTTTCGCCGCCTCGCCATCCGCTACGAGCGGCGCGCCGACATCCATGAGGCTTTTGTGATCCTCGGCTGCGCTCTCATCTGCCTCAACCAGATCAGAAGGTTTTGTTAGGTGTTCTTAGGCGTTCTCTTGAGCGGTCTACCTGACCGACGGACGGGAAGAGCCCGCTCAAAATTGATTCCGGGGGGCGTTTGCGCCGATTTTCGTGCCGATGAATCCCTGGCCGTTCCTTCAGGCTACTGTCCGCCTACCCCGACCGCTGGTCGCGGCCTTCGAAGAGGAGGGCGATCAATTACTTCTCAAGCGTAACCCGCGGCCTGACGCAGTCGCTGATCTTCGAGCTCACTCGCTTGTCCGACCTCCGCGTGTTTGGCACCGAGACGGCGGCCCGACGGCTCTACAAAGGCCACCTTGAAAAATCGATCGACGGCTCTATAGTGGCAAGGATGAGGCAGATCCTCGTCTCTCTCGCTGCGCTGATCGCGGCGGCCTCTATGGTCACGATCGCGAATGCGACCATGACGACGATCATCCCTTTGCGGATGCTCGAGGACGGCGCTCGCGAGGCCTCAGTCGCGATTTTCGGCGCGGCGTATTTCCTCGGTTTCGCAGTGGGCTGCTTCTCCGAGCCGCCGCGCATCCTGCGGGTCGGCTACATTCGCGCCTTCGCTGCCTCTGCGGCCTTCTGCACGGCGTTGGCCGTCGTGATCGACCTAACCGCGTGGCCGACGCTGTGGATCGCACTTCGGTTCTTCATGGGCCTGTCGATCGCGGCGATCTTCGCCTCGGTCGACGGCTGGATCAATGCGACGACGCCTGACAGGATGCGGGGGACCGTGTACTCGACCTACGGCTGGTGCATCGGCGCTTCGGCCGTGCTCGGCCAGCTGTTGCTGGTAGTCTGGGACGGCCTGGCGGTCGGGTTCGTCACGCTGCTGGCGCTCGGCTTCAACGCCGCGGTGATGCTGGTGACGCTGACGCGCGCGAGCGCGCCGTCGACTGCTCCCGCGCCGACCCCCGACGCGGACAACCCGGTGCGCGGCGGCGCGCTGGTCGTCACCTCGACGACGGCCGCGGTCGGCGCGATCTACGCGGGTCTCGTGACGACGGCGATCCTTTCCATCCTGCCGGCGATCCTCGCGGGCAAGGGCGTCGGCGAGCGCCCGATCGCACTGGTCGTGGCGGCCTTCTTCGTCGGCCGGTTGATCTGGCAAATCCCCATGGGGCTGATCGCCGACCGGATGGATCTACGGCTGCTGATCGCGATCATCGCGGCGCTGACCGGCGCCGTGACGCTGACCGGTTCGCTGCTGGTGCTCTCCGACGCCGCGAGCGCGGTGGCCGAGGCAAGCGCGGCGAGCCACCTGTTGTTTCTCGCAATCATGGCGCTGCTTGGCGGGCTGATCCTGCCGCTCTATACGGTCGCGAATTCGCTGGCGTTCGCGCGGGCCGGGGAGCTACCGGCGGTGAAGATCGCGACAACGCTGCTTCTGTTGTTTCTCGCAATCATGGCGCTGCTTGGCGGGCTGATCCTGCCGCTCTATACGGTCGCGAATTCGCTGGCGTTCGCGCGGGCCGGGGAGCTACCGGCGGTGAAGATCGCGACAACGCTGCTTCTGGTGAACTCGGCCGGCGCGGTGGCGGGGCCGCTGCTGGTCGCGGCCCTGCTGCCGTCACTGGGCGAGAACGCACTGACGACCGTCATCGTCGTCGCCTCGGGTCTGACGGCGACCTACGCGTTGTGGCGGCGGGCGTCGACGGGGGGCATGGAGCCTGCCTCGAGCGGCCTCGCCGAAGCGCCGACGACCAGCCTCGCGATGACCGAAACCTTCGCGGGAGCGCGAGAGGACGACGCGGCGGCGGAGCGGAAGTTCGCTTCGTGATGGCGGCGAGATTGGACTGGACCTGTCACGTGTTTGTGCCGCTCCAGGTGCTCGTTTAGGCCCCTTGGCGTTCGAAGGCCAAGGGGCTTTTTCCTCCCAACGCTGAGTGCCGGCGGCGCGGGTTATAGAAGCCGTTGATGTATTGGAAGATAGCGGTTTGGACCTGGCGACGAGCTTCCCATGACCTGCGCCCCATCAGCTCGGCCTTGATTGTTTTGAAGAAGGTTTCGATGGAGGCATTGTCATAGCAGTTGCCTTTGCCGCTCATCGACGCTTGCAGGCAATATTCGCACAGAGTCCTCCGGTAGTCATGTGAACTATATTGGCTGCCGCGGACGCCCTTCTGTTTGTCAAGCGGCAATACGGGTGCGGTTGATCTCGTAGTTTCGGCGCATGATGATGTTGAAGACTTCGTGGGCAATGTAGCGCTTCAGGGCGCGGATCGCCTCCAGCCGGGAATGGCCTTCTGCAATCCGGCGCTTGACATAGGCCATGGTCTTCTCGTCGGCTCTAAGCCGCCCAATGGCGATGATGTGCAAAGCGCTGTTGGCAGCCCGGTCGCCGCCACGGTTGAGCCGATGTCGGATGGTCCTCCCGGACGCGAGATCCTTGAATGTGGACATCGCACTCTGCTGGTTTAGCGGTGCAAGGCGACCACCGGAATTGCTCGCCCCTTTCCCGGCAGCGAGGTTTCTGCTCCTCAGATGGCGCGCACCCTGGATGTATGTAACAGTGATTTACACAGGATCCGTTGTTTTTCGTTATCACAAGCCCTCCCATATTGAAGCGTTTATAAGGCACCTCAGGCTGGATCGTTGCATGCAACATAGCTTGGCGACCTGGCCGAGAGTCAAACTGTGGGAGCGACCGAGGCAGCAATGTCGGATCGACATGCCACCGAACCCGAGAAGCAAAGACCAAGTCGCCGCGGAGAGATGGCGCAATTCCTTCTTTTGGCTTTCGGCGTCTGGCCAATTGCCGCAGTAGCTTTTGTGGGCGGCTACGGCTTTCTTGTCTGGATATATCAGATGATCGCCGGACCGCCTGGTCCGTCGGGACACTAGGTCATGCCCGCCGGTCCCAGCATATCGAGACGGGATCTGCTGCGCGGTGCCCCCCGCCCGGCGCCGTTTCTGCCGCGCCCCCCTGGTGTTTCGATGATGTCACTTGCGGCCTGCACCGGCTGTGGCGCATGCGTCGATGCTTGTCCCCAGACCATCCTGGCTTTGTCACCGGCCGTCGTGGTGCTGCGACCGGAGGCCGGCGAATGCGTCTTTTGCGGCGACTGCGCCGCGTCCTGTCCCGAAGAGGTATTCCTGCCTGACCGGCGCATGGCGCATGTAATGCAGATCTCCGCAGGCTGTTTTGCCCATGTGGGCATTGCCTGCATGAGCTGCCGGGATGTTTGTCCTGAACAGGCGATTGCAATGCAGCCCAGGATCGGCGCACCGTTCCTGCCTCAAATCGACGCGGCCTCCTGTACCGGCTGCGGAGCCTGTTCGGCGACCTGCCCAGCCGAAGCCATTCTGGCCGTGCAAAGGGAAGCCGAGGAAAGAGAGGTCGAGGATGCCTGAGACCCGCTGGCATGTCTCATCCGCTGTTGTAACGGTCACCCGGGACGCGATGCCGGGGGTGCGCAATCTGATCGGCCGGCTGGAGGGGGTCGAGATCCATGGTGGGGACGCCACCCGGCTGATCGTCACCATCGAGGGCAAAAGCACCGGGATGCTGGGGGACCGGCTGACCGAGATCAATCTAATGACGGGCGTTTTAGCGGCCAGCATGGTCTTCGAGCACGCCGAGGAAACGGAGGAAACGCCATGCCCCTTGACCTGAACCGGCGCCAGCTTCTCAAGGCGCATGCCGCAGCACTTGCCGCCTCCGCCGCGGGGCTGCCGCACCAGGCCCTATCCCAGCCCGTTCCGGGCGGCGTCGAGGCGCTGAAGATCCAGTGGTCCAAGGCGCCCTGCCGCTTCTGCGGCACCGGCTGCGGCGTCATGGTCGGGGTGAAGGAAGGCAAGGTCGTCGCAACCCATGGCGACATGCAGCACGAGGTCAATCGCGGCCTGAACTGCGTCAAGGGCTACTTCCTGTCCAAGATCATGTACGGCGCCGACCGGCTGACCACGCCGCTGATGCGCAAGACGAACGGCCAGTTCGACAAGAACGGCGAGTTCGAGCCGGTCAGCTGGGATGAGGCCTTCGACGTCATGGCCGAGAAGGTCAAGAAGGTCCTAGCCGAAAAGGGTCCCGAGGGGATCGGCATGTTCGGGTCGGGCCAGTGGACCGTGCTGGAGGGATATGCGGCGACAAAGCTGATGCGGGCGGGGTTCCGGTCGAACAATCTCGATCCCAATGCACGCCACTGCATGGCCTCCGCCGCCGTGGCCTTCATGCGCACCTTCGGCATCGACGAGCCAATGGGGTGCTATGACGATTTCGAACACGCGGATGCCTTCGTGCTGTGGGGATCGAACATGGCCGAAATGCATCCGATCCTGTGGACCCGACTGGCCGACCGGCGTTTGGGAACGCCGAATGTGAAATGCGCGGTCCTCTCCACCTTCACCCACCGGTCAATGGACCTGGCCGACATTCCGATCATTTTCAAGCCGGGCACCGATCTGGCGATCCTGAACTATATCGCCAACCACATCATCCAGACCGGGCGCGTAAACCAGGAGTTCGTGGACCGGCACACGGTGTTCAAGAAAGGCGCCACCAACATCGGTTATGGCCTGCGCCCTGAACACGAACTGGAACTGGCTGCCACCGGCGCCGGCAATCCCGGCCTGATGGAGGACAGCGATTTCGAAGCGTTCAAGGAGCATGTCTCGACCTATACGCTGGAATACGCGAGCGAACTTACGGGCGTCGAGCCGGGCTTCCTGGAGGAGCTGGCCGAGATTTACGCGGACCCGGACAGGAAGGTCATGTCGCTGTGGACGATGGGGTTCAACCAGCATGTCCGGGGTGTCTGGGCCAACCAGATGATCTACAACATCCACCTGCTGACCGGAAAGATCTCGGAGCCCGGCAACTCGCCCTTCTCACTGACGGGACAACCCTCGGCTTGTGGCACGGCGCGCGAGGTGGGTACCTTCGCCCATCGCCTGCCCGCCGACATGGTGGTCACGAACCCCGAACATGTCGCCCATACCGAAGAGTTGTGGAAGCTGCCGCATGGGCTCTTGAACACCAAGCCCGGCTTTCACGCGGTGCTGCAGGACCGGATGCTGAAGGACGGGGTGCTGAACTTCTACTGGGTGCAGGTGAACAACAACCTTCAGGCCGCGCCCAATTCCCAGAACGAGACATATCAGGGCTACCGCAACCCCGACAACCTGATCGTGGTGTCGGATGCCTATCCGACGGTGACGGCGATGGCTGCCGACATCATCCTGCCCGCCGCCATGTGGGTCGAGAAAGAGGGCGTTTATGGCAATGCCGAGCGGCGCACCCATGCCTGGCACCAGCTTGTCGATGCGCCGGGCGAGGCGCGGTCGGACCTGTGGCAGCTTGTCGAATTTTCTAAACGCTTCACTACCGACGAAACCTGGCCGGCCGACATCCTCGATGCGCATCCCGAGTTCCGCGGCAAGAGCTTGTTTGACGTCTGCTTTGCCAACGGCCAGGTCGACCAATATCCGCTGGAGGAGCTTCGCGAAGATTACGCCAACCAGGAGGCAAGGGATTTCGGCTTCTACATCCAGAAGGGCCTGTTCGAGGAATATGCCACCTTTGGCCGCGGGCATGGCCACGACCTTGCCCCCTATGACGTTTATCAAAGCGACGATGTGCGCGGCCTGCGGTGGCCGGTGGTCGATGGCCAGGAAACCCGGTGGCGTTTCCGCGAGGGTTATGATCCTTACGTCAAGCCGGGCAAAGGCGTCGAGTTCTATGGCAACCCAGACGGTCGTGCGGTCATCCTCGCTGTCCCCTACGAGCCGCCCGCCGAAAGCCCCGACGACGAGTTCGACATGTGGCTGGTGACGGGCCGGGTTCTCGAGCATTGGCATTCCGGTTCGATGACGATGCGCGTCCCCGAGCTGTACAAGGCGTTTCCGGGCGCCAAGGTCTTCATGAACGCCATCGACGCCCGCGAACGCGGCCTCAACCAGGGCATGGAGGTGCGCATCGTCTCGCGCCGGGGCGAGATCCGCAGCCGAGTCGAGACGCGCGGACGCAACCGGATGCCGCCCGGCGTGATCTTCGTGCCGTGGTTCGATGCCAGTCAGCTGATCAACAAGGTGACGCTGGATGCGACCGATCCGATCTCGAAACAGACCGACTTCAAGAAATGCGCCGTGCGCGTGGAGCGGGTGTGATGGGACAGCTTCGCCTTTCAATCGCCCTTGCCGCCTGTTTCACCGCCAGCTTCGTCATGGCGCAGAACGTTCCCGAATTGTCTGGCCCACAGCCCGATCCGATGCAGTCGGTAGAGGCCGCGCCGATCCCTCGGTTCGTCGCGGACGACGTGCGGCAGATGCGCGCCTATCCCGAACAGCCGCCGGTCATTCCCCATTCGATCGAGGGTTATCAGCTTTCGGTCAACACCAACCGCTGCATGTCTTGCCACACGCGAGAGATGACCCAAGGATCGGGCGCGCCGATGATCTCGATCACGCACTACATGACGCGTGAGGCGCAGATGCTGGCCGATGTGTCGCCCAGGCGGTACTTCTGCACCCAGTGCCATGTGCCGCAGGCTGATGCGCCGGCCCTGATCCAGAACACTTTCACAGACATGTCCGAGATGGGCGCGACGGGCGCGGGGAGTGAGTGAGATGCGCAGGCTCTTGCAACCGTTCCGCTGGTTCTGGCGTGTCCTGTGGACCCCG
This sequence comes from Paracoccus actinidiae, assembly GCF_030863885.1. Lineage (NCBI taxonomy): Bacteria > Pseudomonadati > Pseudomonadota > Alphaproteobacteria > Rhodobacterales > Paracoccaceae > Paracoccus > Paracoccus actinidiae. The sequence continues at coordinate 4,264,374 of NZ_CP132956.1, read as the reverse complement.
GCGGGCACGCTTGGCTTGGGCTTTCTGACGCTGGGCGGCTTTGTCGGCGGCGTGTTTTTCTGGGGGGCGTTCAACACAGCCCTAGAATTTACCAATACCGAGGGCTTCTGCATCTCGTGCCACGAGATGCGCGACAACGTTTACGAGGAAATGTCGCATACGGTGCACTACTCGAACCGCTCGGGCGTGCGGGCCGGCTGCCCCCAGTGCCATGTGCCGCATGACTGGACCGACAAGATCGCCCGCAAGATGCAGGCCTCGAAAGAGGTCTGGGGGGCGGTCTTCGGGACGATCGATACAAGGCAGAAGTTCCTCGAACACCGGCTGGTGATGGCCAAGCGTGAATGGGCGCGGCTGAAGGCGAATGACAGCCTGGAATGCCGCAACTGCCATTCGGCCATCGCGATGGACCTGGGACGCCAGGCGCCACGCGCGGCCGAGATCCACACTGAATATCTTTTGTCCGGAGAGCGCACCTGCATCGAGTGTCACCAGGGTATTGCCCACGAACTGCCGAACATGACCGGCGTTGATCCCGGTTGGACCGTGCCCAGGGAACTTCAGGGAGAGACGCTGCCGGGCCTGACCGAGGCCGAGGAGATCCGGAGCTTTCTGGGCCAGGTGCCCGGGGCACGATAAGAGCGGCTTGTCGTCCTCCCTGCTGTCACAGCAGGCAGAGCTTTCCACACCTAAACGCACTGCAGTAGTTATTAAAACCTTGTGCCATAACACCCGTTAGGTCCGCAGAGGCACTCGGATGAACTGGCATCGATTTTGGTATTGGGAGATGCAGACCTGACAACCGAAGTTCGACAGTTCCGACGGCATTTTGATCCTGATTGAACGTCTCACTTATGTGGAAACAATGGGTTAGCAGTCGAGGACGAGGCGTTCTCCGCGGTTTTTGTTGTGGCACGTTGTTCGCATGTCCTGGAAAAGAGATGACCGCCCGGAGGCGGTCAGAAGAGAATCAATGGGTTACGAAATCTTTGCCCCGAACTGAACAAATATACCCCTAGCCGGCAGCAACTATGCTCCGAACAACACCAGTTGTTATTCAGAGCATAGTTAGTGCCGCCATAGGTAATTCTTCCAACAAAAACAATGTATCCACTTTATCTAGAGCAAAGGTTTCTGCAGTTCGGGATATAGTTCTCGTGGCGCTTCGAACCATGCAAAAGAAAAAGGGCCCGCATATATGGGCCCTGTGACAAGATTATCGAGTTGAACAAGAGGATTGCTAAGGCCCGTTGCCTACGTGCCTCCCCGGGTATCCTGCAGCCGCAAGCTCCGAGGCACTGACTCGAACAGCGTGAAGGCGAGCATCTCCTGGTAGGCGAAGGGCTTTGATTTTTCCTGCAAGCACGGCTTGCGTCAGATCCTCAGTTCGGCCGCCGTGACGTTGGCAGGCTTCTCCGATGGATAGAACCTTCTCATGCTGCACAACATTGACAGGTGAGAGCTCCCCGATCCTTAACAGCAGATCATCCAGGACGCGCCGCGCGAAAATGACCCTGCGCACGGCGCCCGGCGCGTCGGCCGGGATGACAGGTGGCAAGACCCCCGCGCGATACAAGGCCAATGTCTGGCTCTGCGTGCCGCCGATGTAGTCCGGCACCTGCGCAAGCGGGATCGCGGTCTCGTAATCCTTGATAAGCTGTTCCACCTCCTCAACGGGAAATACAAGGCGTCCGCTTTCACCGTTCGTAGCACCCTCGGGCACCAGTCCCAGTTTCTGCAGCAGGCGGGACATGCGCCGGCGGTTGACTTTCAGCGTCACCGCAAGACTGATCACCGAGTGTAGGCGCCGTTTTCCCACCGGCTCGCCCAGGAGCCTCTCGCCTGGCGCATACGCATCATGGTTCAGGATGTGCTCGCGCAGGATATCGCGCACAGGTCCTGGGGCGATTAGCTGCGACCGACGATCAAGCCAGTCATAGAGGGCTCCATACACCGCCAAGGGTCCGGCATGAACGGCTGTTGCCGTAGCGCTTCTCCGTATCTCGTCAAGCGCCCCATAGACCGCGTCGGCACCTTCCTCATAGGTGCGGAAGCCAGTTGCCAATGCGGAATTCCTATCCCGCCGTGACAAGCGCCCGGGGCGGGCGCCCTGCCCGTGCTCCAGGACAATGCCAAGCATTTCCGATGCGTTCAGCACCTGCTCGATGCTTTGTCCATCCAGCCATCTAGGATGATTCGACGACGACAGGCGCGCATGCAGCCAAGCAAGATGACGACCGCCCTCAGCGTAAGACGTCAACCTCTCAGCCACATGAAGGCCCCCGACACGCGCGACGGCATCGAGAATATCGGCCGCGCCCCCAGCCGTAACCTCCACGAGGCTGGAACGGTGCCGCAGGCAGATTGGGATTGGCAGAAAACACCAGATGAGCCGATGGCGCCACTCAGCGGGTGGCCCATCCTCGCGCAAACAATGCGGGCAGAACTGCCGGACGTGCGCTGACAGAACACTCCTCGAGAACTCCTCCTCCCGGAAGGAATTATAACGAGAGTCTGTGCGGACCGTGCCAGCCTGGAGGCCACTGATATCTTCATTCACCGCAGCAGCGAATTTGCCTACCTCGTCAAGGTGCCCTGCTGCGAAGCGCGCCGGCCTCATCCCGCAGTCTTCGAGCAGGCGCGACGTGCCTTGTCCGGTGTGAAAGAAGGAAAGGCGAGCGGCATAGGACTGGACAGTCTCAGCCGCATCGTAAGGAATATAGGGCGTCAACAACTTCGTCACCAACCTCGCTCTTCCAGAAGCTTGCACACGTCCGGCCAAGGAATGGGATCGAAGGGGCTGGGCTCGCTGTCATCTCCACCGTTAAGAACCCAAGTTCGGCGGGCATCCTCCATACTCACGCCCTCCTTTGATTAATCAGCGCACGGCGAATGGTCATCTTGGCGAAGATGATCGAGCGGCCCAGGCCACCAGTCTGTGAAAACACGATACGCTCAGCGAAGGACGGATCGTCCGGAAGCGAAAGATCAAGCTTCTGGCAGCATTTTTCGATAAATCGCCTCAGCAGCTGCATATCCCCACTGCCGGCGGTGAGGGATTGGAGGCGCTGGCGCAGGCGATAACGACGAAAAGTCTCTGGATCCGCTGCGATGCGGTCATCAAGGTGCTGCACGCCGGACAGGATGACGGAGACAGCCCCATCTCCCTGCAACAGGTTCTTCAGGGTCTGGAGGGCGCCTGCAATATCGCGCCCAGCTCCTCCCCGCAGCAGGTGATGTGCTTCGTCGATCCACAGCATCGCAATCTCGAACTTCTTGAGGCGATGGCGGACGATAGCCCATGCTTCATGTGTCTTTGTGCGTTCCGCCAGCCGGCCATATCCCGTAGCAGCCGCGATATCTGAAGCAAGGCTCTTGATCGTGGCTTCCGGGGACACGGTGATGTGAAGATAGTTTCCCGCGGTGCCAGCCTTCATTTCCACGAAGCCGGGCAGTGCGAACAGGTTGCGCTGGATCATGACGGACTGGCCGTCCCCGGATGCGCCAATGACCTGCATGCCGCGCGTCTCTCCGTTCAGAGGATCGCGGATGGCGATCGGCAGGAGCGTGCCCTCGGGTCCGACCTGGAGGATATCGCGCAGGCACTCCTGAAACTCGGCGTCGCGGGCATTCTTGAGGTAGCGGGCATCCAACCACGCAATGCGGCCCGGCAGGTCGGACGGCGCGGGCGGGGGAGCGATCGCGGTTGCAGGCTGTGCGTCGAACTCGATCATCGCCTTCATCGTTTTCATTCCATGATGTCGTCATCGTCGTCCAAGGACGTCGACGTGGTGGGCGGAAAGGCGGTCGGGGTGGCTGACGGCATCAGCAGTAGCATGTTGGCAGGTGATGGTCTCTGCGCGGCCTAATTTGCCGCTCCCCGGATCCCGAGCTTCTCGTGCTCGCCACCTGACATAAGATTCACGATGGAAGCGAGGTATCGGCTCGGAGCCGGCAGCTTTGAACGAACCACTCACGTGACTTCTCCGAGCCCATCAGCGACATTCACACTCGTCGCAGCGAATGCAGTTGCAGCGTGAACTTCCGGCCCATAGCCGACAATCGGCCCTCGAAACATACCGTAACGCGGCTTCCTCAAACCAGTCGCTCATCCTTCCTGTAATCCTGGCACGGGAATGCCTTCGTCGGAGAGCAAAACAGTCGTCCCACGAGACGTGATATCGATCTTGCACTCTCTATAAAATAGGGTATCCCCCTATCTTATGAGCCATACGACGAAGCACAAGATGAAACTCCTGGCCCGTGTCCGCCGCCTTAAGGGCCAGATCGAGGCCGTCGAACGTGCTCTGGACACTGATGCTCCCTGCGGCGAGGTCCTGAACCTGGTCGCCTCCATCCGCGGCGCAGTGGGCGGGCTGACGGCAGAGCTGATCGAGGACCATATCCGGGAGCATGTCTCGAATCCGGAACGGGACGAGGACGTGGCGCGCGGAGAGGCCGCGGGCGAACTGATCGACATCATCAGGACCTATCTCAAATGAACATTCAGGCCTCGCGGCTGGCCAGCCCGCACGAGCATGTCTACCTCGGTGATAAGCACGAACGGAACGAGCGCCGGACCTGGCTGGTCATAGCCATCACCACCGCGATGATGGTCGTGGAGATCACTGCGGGCAGTATCTTCGGCTCGATAGCCCTGATTGCCGACGGGTGGCACATGTCTACCCATGCCGGGGCCATGCTGATTGCCGCGCTCGCTTATCGTTATGCCCGGCGCAACGCTCGCAATGCCCGCTTCACCTTCGGCACCGGCAAGATCGGGGATCTGGCGGGATTTGCCAGTGCGGTCGTGCTGGCGCTGATCGCCCTACTGATCGCCTGGGAAAGCCTGATGCGGTTCTACAGCCCGGTTGCGATCAGCTTTCGCCAGGCCATTACAGTGGCCGTAGTCGGTCTGATCGTCAATCTGCTCTGCGCCTGGCTGCTGCGCGAGGACCACGGCCATCACCATCATGGCCCCGGGCACGGTCATCCTCATAACCATGAGCATCATGAGCATGGGCATGATCATTCCCACGCGCCGGGCCTGCACCATGGTCATGCGACCGACAACAATCTGCGGGCCGCCTATCTGCACGTCCTGGCCGATGCCCTTACCTCCGTGATGGCGATCGTGGCGTTGACCATGGGCAGCCTCTACGGCTGGAACTGGCTTGATCCGAGCATGGGCATTGTCGGGGCTCTGGTGATTGCCCGATGGTCCTGGAGTCTGATCCGGGACACGGGTCGGGTGCTGCTTGACTACGTTTCCGAGGAGGAGGATTTGCCGGAGGAGATCCGCGCCGCGATTGAAACAGGCTCGGACCGGATCACCGACCTGCACGTCTGGCAACTCGGACCCGGACATCACGGTGCGATCCTCTCGATCCGGTCCACAGACCCGCAGGAGCCGGCAGCCTATCGGGCAAAGCTCTCGCACATCCACGATCTTTCGCATCTGACCGTCGAGGTCGAACGGGAAGCGTGATGCAGGCTATCCCATGCGCTTTTCTGCTTCAGTTGTTGAGAGATGCAGGCTCAAGCGGAGGTTGACCTTTCTTCAAAGGGCAGCAAGTTCTCGGTAGTGCCAGCAAACGTCCCATCCTCTTTTCCTGTCTGGCTGCGATGGCTGCTGGTCCCGGCGCTTGTCGGGGCAGCCGTCTGGGCCATATGGACCATCAGCAGAGCGCAAGACCTGCAGCGGGGCGCTCAGCTCTATGCCGAGCATTGCGCGGCGTGCCACGGTGCTCAGCTGGAAGGGCAGCCGGACTGGCAGATCATGCGCGAGGATGGCGTCATGCCCGCCCCGCCGCATGACGAGACAGGTCACACGTGGCATCACGACGATGCGATGCTGATTGACTATATCCGGCGGGGCGGCCAAGCCGTCCTGGATGGCATGGGCGTCCGCATCACGTCCGGCATGCCCGCATTTGGTGGCATCCTGGAAGATGACGACATCGCCGCCATCCTTGCCTATATCAAATCGACTTGGCCCGCGCGAATCCAGGCTCTTCAGGCAGCGCGGAACAGCGACTGAGCGCCTTTCTGAGGACGGCCAAGGCATGACTGCCGCAAATAATGCCCGTGCTCACATGATGCCATTCGCCACCTGAACCTCCCGCACGAACAGGATGATGTGGGCCAGTTCAGCATCAGTCACCTCCGGCACCGGAGCCATGTCGCCGAAGGTCCAGTGATGCGCGCGGACACCACTGCGCGCGGCTATCACGAAGGCCATGTCGCTGTGATGGCCAGGCTCGTAGATCTTGTGGATGAGCGGTGGGGCGACCCCTGCCTTTCCCTCGGCATCGTTGCCATGGCAGGAAGCACAGTTCCTGGCAAAGGCCTTCTGGCCGGCGCGCGCTTCCGCCGACAATGTGGCGGGCATTGTCACGGCGGCAAGCGCCTAGTCGCCTGCTGCCGGGATATCGGTGCCGGGGCCGTTCAGAACCCACCAGGCGCCACCCGCAATCAGGACGGCAAGCGCCGCGATCCAAAATACTCTCATGATGCTCTTTCCCGAATGATCTGATGGTGCGAACTTGGAGGCACCGGACAAGCCGGTGCCCCCTGGCTCGGCGCATCAGCGTGAAGGTCCATACGCGATGCCGTTCGGGCTATCGCCGACCGGCACGGTCGCCACCACCTCGTACCGCCGGGCATTGATGACCGAGACGCTGTCATCGTTGATATTCGTCACGAACACGAAGGCCCCGTCCGCCGAGATCGACACGCCATGCGCGCCAAGGCCTGTCTTCACGGTTTTCGTCACCTTGCCGCCCGACGTGTCGATGATGGACACGGTGTTGTTCGGCGCGCCCTCAGAGCCCTGGTTCGCAACATAGACCTGCGCACCATCGGGCGTCACCATGAGCTGGACGGGACCAGACCCAACATCGATCTTGCCCTCGACCTTGCGAGAGACGGTATCGATCACCGCGACGCGGTTTTCGTCGCGCAGCGAGACATAGGCGCGGGTGCCGTCAGGGGCGAAGCCTACCTGAACCGGGGTGACGCCGACAGTGATGCGGGCTGCCTCGCTGAGATCCCGGGTGTCGATGATCGAAACAGACCCGTCCTCGACATTGGCCACGTAAAGCTCGGTGCCGTCGGGGCTCAAGCGCAGTCCATGCGGATAGGCGCCGGTTCCGATCCGCTTGACCAGGGTGCCTTTGGCCAGATCGACCACCGCGATTTCATTGCTGCCCGAAAGCGAGGCGAAGGCGCGGCCATTCCGATCAGGCACGACATGGGCAGGATGATCCCCAAGCTCGACCGTGACCGGGGGCTTCGACAAATCCTTAGGATCGAGCAGCACCAGAAGACCAGTGGTCCCTCCATCATGACCATGCCCTTCCGATCCATGATCATCGGATGGCGGGGTGCCGACCGCGAGGAGAAAGCGGCCGTCGGGCGTCAGGTCCACATTATGGGGCGCCACGGGGATGGCCACCGTATTGACGGTTCCCTTGGCCAGATCGAGGGCGCTGATGGTGCTGTCGCCTTCGTTGGCGGAATAGACCGTTCCGCCTGTGCCAAGCGCCGCGATCTGGCCTTGCTGCACGGCAGGGTGATGGCCGTCGTGTGAGGCATCGGCCAGGGCAGCGGCAGGCAGCATTGCCGCCAAAACCCCGCAAAGGGTCATTGCAGTTCGTTTCATGGGTTTTACGTCCTGTCTTTGTGAGGTGCGGCGTTACGCAGGAACGTCCGTTTTCCTCTAAAATCTGGATGGGATGGCGTTCGCAGCCGATGGGCTGACGGCAAGGGACCGGTGAGCCTTTGGCCGAAAGCGCTATGATGCAACGGCGAAGCGGCGCGGCGGACGCAGGATCGCCCCGGCCGAATGGCCCCAAAGCCCTGTCCAGATCATATCCGGAATGTTTCTGCCGGCAGACGACAGGATCGTCAAGGGATCGGGCAGAACGACGGTCATTGCACAAAGCTGCTCGCAACTGTCGCCGTGGTTCCCAAGGCCTTCCGTGCTAGGACTACAGGGATTGGGAATGGACGGGGTGGAGGCGTCAGCCTTTGCCCCAGAATGGGAGCAGTGATGATCCAGCATGGAAGCTGTCGCCTGCCTGGACGTCATCCAAACGCTCATCCCTGCATGAGCCGTTGTCTGCAGAACCAGAACCACCGAGGCCACCAGCAGGAGAACCGCGGCGGCTCGCCGCAGCCAATCCCGTAGGCGTCCTTTGGCAAATCCGGAATGCGCGTTCATCGCATCGTCCCGCAGTGAGAGGCCAGCTTTTCGGGAACTCTGCCGGCAGGGTCATCACGCAAGCCCCACGGTGTCCTGTCAAACGCGCGCCGCGATCGATCATGGATGGTGCGCACGTCATGCCTCATGCGTCTGACACACCCTAACTTCAGCCAGAAACCGGCCGAAGGAAAGCGGGAGCGGCAATGTGCCGCGCCTCCTGCGGCCTCAGGCATTCAGGTCATGCTGTCACAGCTTCACGCCCCGCAGCCGCGCGGCATTGGCGATCACGCTGACCGAGGACAGGGCCATGGCGGCCGCTGCAATGATCGGCGACAGCAGAAGGCCGAAGACCGGATAAAGAACCCCTGCCGCCACCGGGATGCCGAGTGCGTTGTAGATGAAGGCGAAGAACAGGTTCTGCCGGATGTTGCGCATCACCGCCTCAGACAGACGCCGTGCCCGGACGATGCCGGTCAGATCGCCCTTCAGCAGGGTAACGCCGGCGCTCTCCATTGCTACATCGGTGCCGGTGCCCATCGCGATGCCGACATCGGCGGCAGCCAGGGCGGGCGCATCGTTGACCCCGTCGCCCGCCATGGCAACGACCCGCCCTTCCGCCTTGTAGCGCTGGACCACGGCGCTTTTCTGGTCGGGCAGAACCTCGGCCTCGACATCGTCGATGCCAAGCTGCCGCGCTACGGCTCTTGCCGTGGTCCAGTTGTCGCCGGTCAACATGACAACCCGGATGCCGTCCGCCTTGAGGGCAGCGAGGGCCTCGGGCGTTGATGATTTGACCGGGTCTGCGATGGCAAAGATCGCCGCGGGCTCGCCATCCACGCCCAGAAAGATGGCGGTGGCACCATCGGCACGCAACGCGTCGGCGCGGGCGGCAAGGGACGCGACATCCACGCCCTGCTCGGCAAGGAACCGGACATTGCCCAAGGCGATGCGCTTGCCCTCGACCATGCCCAGGGCGCCCTTGCCCGTGGGCGAGTCGAACTCTGCCTGTCCGTCGTCGAATGATTTGGAACAGGCGGCCTGATGTTGGTCTGGAGGGCTTTGGCTCTGTGGGTTGAGGTTATGCTGCGTGGCGCTGATGGTTCAAGCGCCGGTTCTGGATGGTCAGTTGGCTGAAGAAAAGCCGCACCAGGGTTCCTGTGCAGGACCACCCTGGTGCGTAATTACCGGGACCAGAGCCTTTGGGAACAGTCGGCCGAGAGGCGAAGAACTCGGAAACCACACACAAAAGCCACTCGGCTGATAAGAGCTTTATGTCTAAGCCTGAAGCGAAGAAGAAGCTGTCGATTTGGACAGGATGCACCCCGCGAGCTATTTTGGGACATCCTGTGTAGTCAAGCGGTTCCTCGTGGGTTCACGAGGGCCCTCTACGCGACAACCGCCGCTCTGGCCAAGTTCTCACGCTCCTTGGACGGAAACTGCCTAATCAGCAGCAAAGCAATAGAAAAGGCCGTCGCCCCCTGTGCCTTGCAGCGCAGGGATGTCGCATCCGCGAGAGGGATGAGAGGAGTTCCACGACTTTGCCGCCGCGGACTCATCCAGACCCGTGCGGTCATGGTGGCCCAGCATGGCTGAACCTTCGCTTCCGCTTGTCCAGTCGGCGCAGGTCTCCTCGGCCGCCGTGCCGTCGGGCATCGATCCGGTAAGGATATCGTGGCGATTGGGCTTGTCACCCCGCCCGTTGACGGTCTTCCCAGACTCATCAAGAGCGGTCTCCTTGGAGATCCCGTTCGCCTCACCGTGAAGGGCCTCGACATTCTCGGCAATCAGAGTGCCGGCCGCATTGTGCCACGGGCCGTCTCCGATCCGGTCGCGTGCGTCGACCGTGTTGCTCGAGAGATACGCGCGCCACGTCTTGCCAGCAGCTCCGGCCGCTTCTGCTAACGTCGTGCAATGTGCATCGGCTCCTTCCAGTCCGCCCAGATTGCCACCGTGTCCGGGGTTCTTGCTGGTCACGAAAAAGCTCATCGACGTGTCCTGTGCCGAGGCCATCACAGCCGTACAGGCCAGCGCCAGGAGCGAGAGACCAAATGAAGATGTCATGCTTGCGGCTCCTTCTTTGCGATGTGGTCCTTTGAGTTTCGCATCTATCGAACTGATCCTGTGAAACAATCGCAGCATCTCACGGAAACGTGGGCTTGGTACGCTGACATCAGGCGGGAACTCTGCCCTGCCCCTGCTGATCTCGATCTGTAGAGGATTTCTGCTGAGCAGAGCCGCCACCGGCGACGGCGCCTTTGACGCCCGCCAGTGCTACACTGCAATCCTGGATCTCGGGGGCACCGCTGTCCTACTGATTCGCAAGAACGGACGCATGTAGAAAGAAGATTGCTCTGCCGCCCTTGCCCGCAACGACATCCTGCGGATAAGCAAACGCTTCGGTCGGCCACCTGGAAGCACGGGTTCGGATATCACGTGCGAAGTCAACTCGAAGCAAGAATGCGCTGCTTCAAATCCTTGGCGAGCGGATCGCCTCAGGAGATCCGGACAGACAAACGGCCGAAATCCAAATCCGCATTGCATTTATGAACCGCCTCAACACGCTCGGTACCGCCGAGATCAAGCGCGTGGCTTGAGGTTTGTGGGGTAAAGGGAACTCACGTCGAAAAACAAGTTTGCAACAACGCTCCGCAAAGGGAGTACGGCTCTTCTTTCCCATAAGAATCCGGTCAAGCTAATTACGACGTACCTGCAGAGGCTGTCCATTATCCATCCGTTCCGGACAGCCAGTCTTTCGAACAGTGCTGGTGATTTCGTGCTATAATGTTGCGTCGCTCGGATGGCTCGCCTGAGAAAGGGGAGCTCAAGGCAGCATCGTTTGCCCACCGAGATCGCTGGAGCGAGACGATAAGGCTCTTGGGATGTCTGACCGAAGGCAACATGCTGCAGGAGAGTCTAGCATCAGCCCGCAAAGCGTGAGGCGCGCGACAAGGGCGGAACTGACGATGCTGTCGCTTCGGACGGAATTTGCGCAACCCTTCCCCGCCATCGCGGTTCTGGCTTCCGCCTTGCAGGAGTTCCTGCTTGCCTTGGCCAGGGCCGGCGACGACCTCCGGACGCTCGCCAACCGGGTTCAGGTCCAGCAGGTGATCCTGAACCTGATGCCTGACACGGCCATCGCGCGGCGGCTGGTGCGCAGGCTGCGGCTGGACGTACATCCATACGACAACGAATGGGTCGAGGTCCGGCTCTCGGACACCGGACCCACCGTTCCCCCGGCGGTCACCTCAAGGATGTTCCTGTCCTTCATGACGACTGATGCCGCTGGTCATGACCTGGGCGTGTACGTGTGCAGGGACATCGTGGACAGCCATGGCGTCCCTTGGCTCGACAATTACTCTCCGCACGGTGCAACGATCGTTGTGGCCCTGCCCCGGATGCGGGGTGGCCCGCATGGCTGAGAAGGTTGTTCACATCGTCGAGGGTGACTACGCCGTGCGCCTGTCGCTGAGCCTCATGGTGGGGGCCTTGCACTACAGGACCGCGACCTTCCGCTCGGCCGAGCACTTCCTGTCCGCGATCAGGCACGCGGAGCCCGGATGCATCCTGCTGGACCTCGACCTGGCGGAGATGGACGGGTTCGCCCTCCTTGGCGAGCTTCGGACGCTTGGCATTCCGATGCCGGTCATCGCGATCACCGACCGCGGCAGCGTGGCTCTGGCGGTCGCAGCCATGCGGGCGGGAGCAATGCATGTCCTGGAGAAACCGATCGACAAGGTAGCCCTGCCGGGTGCGCTCGAGGAAGGGTACGCACGTCTGGAGCGGGAGGAGCGAGACGTGCGGTCGAGGGCCTACGCGCGCGCCGGGCTGGAGGTGCTGACCGCCCGCGAGTGCGACGTGCTGAAGGGCTTGGCACTGGGCCGGACCAGCAAGGGCATTGCCGGAGACCTCGGGATCAGTCCGCGGACCGTGGAGAACCACCGGGCGCACATCATGGAGAAACTCGGGATGCACAAGCTGTCTCAGGTGGTGCGGTTCGCCCTCAACGCGGGACTTCTGGATTGATCCCGTCGCGTATCTGGACAGGAGCTCCATCCTGCGCCGCAGTATGAGTAGTTCTACTCATTCTGCGCCTCTGTCCGGAGGTGTAACATTGCGGTGAGGGGCTTCAGGTGATCTGACGCCGCATCCGGGGCTCGGCTGTGGCGTGCCATCTGCATGCGCCTCCGTTCAGGGAGGAGTGAAGATGGTTACGCTGATCAGAAGCGATCTGGACTTCATCATGGCGCAGGTCCAACTGTCCGAGCAGAATGCCTGGACCGGGTTCGGCACCAACGGCGCGGGCACTGGGGGAACGCCACTCACGACCCTTGTCCCCAGCCCGGTCCTGAGCCTCGGCGTGCGCACGGTGGACGGCAGCTTCAACAACCTGCTGCCAGGGCAGCAGTTTCTCGGGACCGCCGACGAGGAGTTCCCCCGCCTCACTGATCCGAGCTACCGCAACGTGGGGTCTTATGATCCGGATGGTCCTGGTGGCGCACCTGCGCTGAACGGGGATTATCTGACGAATGGCAACGTGTGGGACCCGAGCATCCGGGTCATCAGCAACCTCATCGTTGACAACAGCTCGGGGAACCCGGCCGCGGCGATCGCCGCCGGGGAGAACCCCTGGGGCGCCGACGGACGACCCGGCACCGCAGACGACGTCGCCATCCCGAACAATCCAGACTACGAGATCCCCAACGTCGCGCCGGACCTTGGCCTGTCGGCGCCCTTCAACTCATGGATGACGCTGTTCGGCCAGTTCTTCGACCACGGGCTCGATCTGGTAAACAAGGGTGGCAACGGCACCGTGTTCGTCCCACTGATGCCAGACGACCCCCGTTATGTCGCGGGAAGCCCCAACAACTTCATGGTGCTGACCCGCGCCACGCGCAGCCCCGGCGCTGACGGAGTCATAGGGACGGAAGACGACACGACTGTCAACCAGACCACCTCCTTCGTGGACCAGAACCAGACCTACACGTCCCACGCCTCGCACCAGGTCCTGCTGCGCGAATATGTGCTGGGATCGGACGGCAGGCCCGTGGCCACGGGCGAGTTCCTGGACGGCGACGCCGGCGGGCTGGCCACCTGGGGCGACGTCAAGACGCAGGCGGCCGATCTGCTGGGCATCCAGCTCACCGACGCGGATGTGACCAACCTGCCCCTCCTGGCGACGGACCAGTACGGACATTTCCTGCGGGGACCTAACGGCTTCGTGCAGATCGTCACCCCAACCGGCCTCGTGGAGGGAGACCCGGCCGCGAATGGCGGCTTGGGCGTCACGGTCCCGGCCAACGCCTTCCGCACTGGGCATGCGGCGCTCGACGACATTGCCCATGCGGCTGGTCCGCGCAATACCAATGGCACGATGAAGGTCGCTGACTCCGATAACATCGTGAACGCACCCGGAACGGTCGCCGCCGGCCAGTACGACGACGAACTGCTCGACGCGCATTTCTCGACAGGCGACGGACGCGGCAACGAGAACATCGGCCTGACCGCGGTGCATACGATCTTCCACGCCGAGCACAACCGCATGGTCGGCCACATCAAGGAGCTGCTGCTTGGCAGCACCGAGCCGGACGCGGTGGCATTCCTCAACCAGTGGCTGACCGCTGACGTAACCGCGATACCCACGACCCCGGCCGCGATCGAAGCCCTGCAGTGGGACGGCGAGCGCCTCTTCCAGGCGGCCCGCTTCACCACCGAAATGCAGTACCAGCACCTCGTTTTCGAGGAATTCGCCCGCAAGATCGCGCCGCAGGTCGACGTCTTCATCGCTCCTACCGGCTATGACGCCACGGTCGATCCCTCCATCGTGGCCGAGTTCGCGCACACGGTCTACCGCTTCGGTCACTCGATGCTGAGCAACTCGATCGACCGGCTCGACGGTAGCTTCAACGACAGCAGCATCGGCCTGATCGAAGCGTTCCTGAACCCGATCGAGTTCAATAAGGACGGCACCATCTCGGCCGAGGAGGCGACCGCCCAGATCGTGCGCGGCATGACGCGGCAGGTCGGCAACGAGATCGACGAGTTCGTGACCGGCGACGTGCGCAACAACCTGCTAGGCCTGCCGCTGGACCTCGCCACGCTCAACATCGCGCGGGGCCGGGACGCGGGGATCCCGTCGCTGAACGAGGCCCGCCGGCAGTTCTTCGCCATGACACAAGACAGCCAGCTTACCCCCTACACGAGCTGGGTAGACTTTGCGGCGAACCTCAAGAACGAAGCGTCCATCATCAACTTCATCGCCGCCTACGGCACCCACGTCACAATCACGGCACAGACCACGGTGGCAGGGAAGCGTGAGGCAGCCATCAATCTCGTGTTCGGCCATGCCTCGCTGGACGAGGCCGACCGGCAGGCTTTCCTGAACGCCGAGGGAACCTACGCCACCAGGCTCGGCGGGCTGGACAACGTGGACTTCTGGGTCGGCGGCCTGGCCGAGAAGACCATGCCCTTCGGGGGCATGCTCGGCTCGACCTTTGGCTTCGTCTTCGAGAACCAGATGGAGGCGCTGCAGAACGGCGATCGCTTCTACTACCTGGCCCGCCTAGCGGGGACCAACTTCCTCAACGAGCTCGAGAACAACTCCTTCGCCGAACTCATCATGAAGAACACGGAGGGCACCGGGCTCAGGCACCTCCCGGCCGACGTGTTCTCGACCCCGGGCCTCGTCCTCGAGGTGAGCCGGGCCAACCAGTTCAATGATGGTCTGGGCAACGCCGATCCGACCGGGGGCTCGATCCTCACCCCGCTGGTCATCCGCAACAACCCGGCCACGTCGGGGGTGGACACCAACTACCTGCGCTACACCGGCGATCAGCACGTCGTGCTGGGCGGCACCGACGGCAACGACATCCTGATCGCGAGCGAAGGCGATGACGCGCTGTGGGGCGACGGCGGCAACGACCGGCTCGAGGGCGGCTTCGGCAACGACAACATCATGGGCGGCGCCGGCAACGACATAATCACCGACCTGGGCGGCGACGACGTCATCAAGGGCGAGGCGGGCGACGACGTCATTCAGGGCGGCAACGGCATCAACCTGATCATCGGCGGCGATGGCAGCGACTTCATCGTCACCGGCGAGGACATCTCCGAGGTCTTCGGCGGCCGCGGCAACGACTTCATCCTCGGCACGACCGCCAACGAGGGAATGCAGGGCAACGAAGGCAACGACTGGATCGAGGTCGGGACCCAGGACGGCGCGCCCGGCGACAATTTCGACCCCTTCGGCCGTGACAACGTGATCGGCCATGACGTGTTCTTCGGAAACGGCGGCTTCGACGAGTTCGTGGCCGAGGGCGGCGACGACATCATGGTGGGCAGCTTCGGCATCAACCGCAATGAGGGCATGTCGGGCTATGACTGGGTCACCTACAAGAATCTGGCCACCGTCCGGGCCGACCTGACATTGCCCGCCTTCGACGAGACGCCGCTTCCGCCCTCGCAAGATACCGCGCTCGATCGCTACGCCGAGGTCGAGGGACTGTCGGGCTCGGCCGGCAACGACCAATTGCTCGGGGACGAGGAAACCGCCGCCACGCTGCCCCTGGCGGGCCAGCAGGGCAGCGTTCTCACCAATATCGGCCTGATCAGCGGGCTGGCAGCCCTTCTGCCTGCCGGAGCTACCAGCTTCGCCGGCGGAAACATCATCCTGGGCGGGGACGGCGACGACATTATCACCGGCCGCGGCGGCGATGACATCATCGACGGCGACAAGTGGCTGAACGTGCGCATCAGCGTGGCGGCGACTGTGCCGGGCCGGGACTTCGGCAACGTCACCAGCATGACCCAAATTCAGGATCTTCTGTTCGCCGGCACGATCAGGCCTAGCCAGCTCGGCATCGTGCGCGAGATCCTCGCGGCCAATGGGACCGGGGACACCGACGCGGCAGTCTATCGCTTTGCCTCGGTTGAGTACGATGTAACTCGGAACGCCAACGGCTCCTATCGAGTTGCCCATGTCGGCGGTACCCAAGCAGACGGAGTGGACACGCTCTGGAACATTGAGGAGGTCCGTTTCCTCGACGGGACCATGGTGCTCACGGCCAACTCCGCGGCCGTCGGAACGCCGCTCGTCAGCGACGACACGCCCACCGAAGGCGCGGTCCTAACGGCCTCGCTGGGTGATATCACCGACCCGAACGGTGGGGTGAACCTGGCAAGCGTGACCTGGCAGTGGCAGGAGCTTATCAGCGGAGTCTGGACCAGCATCGCGGGCGCGACCGGAGTCAGCTTCACGCCCGGCCAAACGCAGGTGAACCGTCAGGTCCGGGTTGTAGCGAACTTCCAGGACAACCAGGGCAATGCTGAAACGCGCATTTCGGCGCCGACCGACGTCGTGGGCGACCTGTTCGTCGGCAGCAACAGCACCGATCCCCTCCTGGCCGACAACTTCTCCGGCACAGCGGGCGCCGACAATGCCGGAGGCCGCAACGGCAACGACACCCTGTTTGGGCTGGGCGGCGACGACACCTTGGACGGCGGCGGCGGCAACGACAATCTGACGGGCGGCGCCGGCAACGACAGCCTCGTCGGAGGGGGAGGGGCAGATCGCCTCGATGGCGGCCTCGGGACAGACAACATGGCAGGCGGCGGCGGGAACGACACCTACGTCGTCGGCGATGACGCCGCGGTTGTTGATACCGTGACCGAGGCGACGGGAGCCGGCACGGACACGGTGGAGACCACGCTCAACGACTACACCCTAGGGGCCAACCTCGAGCGGCTTACCTTCACCGGCGCCGGGGCCTTCACCGGGACCGGCAATGCGCTCGTCAACACGATCCGGGGCGGGACGGGCAACGACACCCTGTCAGGCCTGGGCAACAACGACCAACTGATTGGCGGTGGCGGCGATGACGTTCTCGACGGCGGAACCGGCACGGACAGGATGGTTGGCGAAGGCGGTAACGATACCTACAGGCTGGACGTCGCCACCGACGTGGTGACCGAGGTGGTCGGTGGCGGTACCGACACAGTCGAGGTGTCGGCCCTGACCTACACGAACCGCGCCAATGTCGAGGTCGTGCGTTTCGTCGGCATTGGGAACGCCACCATCACCGGCAATGGCGGCGCCGAGACGCTGGAGGGTGGCACAGGGAACGACACGATCGGCGGAGCGGGCGGCTCCGATCGAGTCGTCGGCGGCCTAGGTGATGACGCCTTGAACGGCGGTGCGAGCAGTGATGTCTTCGTGTTCAACGTCGGGGACGGCAGCGACAGGATCACAGGCTTCGACGGCAACCCCACGGGCGGCCAGGACCTGATCGACATCCGTTCGATGGGCATCACCACCACGGTCCAGTTCAATCAGACGGTGCTGATCGACCAGGACGGCGCGGACGTGCTGATCCAGTTCGGCAACACCACGGACAGCATCCGGCTGCTGGGGATGGCCCTGGCCAACGTCAACCAGACGGACTTCCTGCTGGTCTAGAAGGGGGGCAGGCTTCGCCAGCAATCTCTGCGTTAGAAATCGACAGCAATTACAGCCGCAGCGATACTACATGCTGCGGCGGTATGTCGCTGCCTTTCCAATAAAAGTTGTCAGATTTCATCAAACTGAACTGAACTTCAAACAGTGGTGCTTCGTGACAAATTGGTGGAGGTTGTTATGTCTTTTCTACCTGAAGATGCATCTCGTGCCAGAATACGCGAGGCAGAAGCTGCCCGACGGAATAGGCTGGAGATTGTTCAGGCCCTAAGGGGCCAATGCGCCATGGCACGCGCCAGCTCTATGGTAAGCGCGCGCGCCATGGCGCAGGCCACCGCCACCTGGCCTGGTTTTACGCCGCCGCGTGGCCGGGTTTTGCACCGACGTTGACATGAGGATTTCCACCTCGCGGGCCTCGTGGGCACGCACCTTTGACAAGAGGTCTTCTGCACCCTCGACAGGGAAGGACAGAACCCCGTCTTCGTCACCTACGACGATATCTCCCGGATTGACGACTTGGCCGCCGATGGTCACCGGGATATTGATTGCGCCAGGCCCGAATTTATAAGGCCCCCGATGCGTCACCTCGCGGGCAAAGCACGGAAACTCGTTGGCAGCGATGGTGCCCAGATCACGAATGGCGCCGTCGATGACGAAGCCGGCAGCACCGCGGGTTTCGGCCAGAGTCGTGATGATTTCGCCAATGATGGCCCGATTTGTCGCGCCCTCGGCATCAACGACAAGGACGTCTCCGGGACGCATTTGATCAAGAGCTTTGTGGACATACAGATTGTCCCCGGCCGCTACGCGAATAGTCATGGCCCGGCCAACCATCGTTCCATTCACACGATGATAAGGGCGGATTCCGACAAAGCCGGGCAAGCGATCCAGGTTATCGCTGATGTTGGCAGTCGCCGTTTTCTTGAAACCGGCAATCAGTTCGTCAATCGTCATACTGTTCGATGTCATCAGACATTCTCCAGTTGTTGCAGCTTCACACAGGCTTCCCGGAGGGCATGACTACCGGCCTCGACCTCATCCATTGAGGTTCCAAAGGACAGGCGGATGTAGGGCGACATTCCGTAGGCAGAGCCATCAAGAACCGCGACACCTGCTTCCTCCAGAAAGTAGAATGCGACATCGACATCTGTTTCCAGAACCTTGCCGGCCGGGGTCGTGCGCCCGATCATTCCGGAAACCGAAGGGTAAAGATAAAAGGCACCAGCCGGAGCGGTCACATCGATACCAGGCGCGTCCTTTAGGATTTCGACCATCCGATCGCGACGCTGCCGGAAAAGGTCGGTTGCTTTCGCCACGCAGGACTGGTCACCAGTCAGCGCGGCGACTGCAGCAATCTGGCTGATCGAACTGGCACACGTCGTGCTCTGCCCAATGAGCTTGGCAATGGCGCCAATGAGTTCCTTTGGCCCAGCGGCGTAACCAAGACGCCAACCTGTCATCGCGTATGCTTTTGAGACGCCGTTGACGACAAGCATCCGGTCGGCCAGTTCGGGCGCGACCTTCAGCAGCGTGACAGCTTCCGCACCATCGTAAACGATGTGCTCATAAATCTCGTCGCTCATCACGGCGACATGCGGATGGCGCTTCAGGACCTCAGCAAGGGCTTCTAGTTCTTCAACTGAGTAAAGAGCGCCAGAAGGGTTGTTCGGTGCGTTCAGCACGACCCAACGGGTATTCGGGGTGATTGCTTTTTCCAGTGCTTCTGGAGTGAGTTTGAACCCCTTGCTTTCCGGGCACGGGACAATCACGGGCGTCCCGCCGTTCAACTCCACCATGTCCGGGTACGACACCCAGTAGGGGGCAGGAATAATGACCTCTACCCCTTCTTCGACAGTTGCTGCGAACGCCTCGTAGATAAGCTGCTTGGCGCCGGTCCCAACGATCACGTTTTCCAGCGACACATCCAGCCCGTTCTCGTTCCGGAATTTCTCGACGATCGCTTTGCGAAGTTGAGGAATGCCTGGAGTCGGGGTGTAGTGGGTCTTCCCGCTCGTCATCGCATCGATGCCCGCCTCAATGACGTGCTGAGGCGAGTCAAAGTCGGGCTCCCCAATGGTCAGGTCAATGATGCGGCGTCCGGCAGCTTGAAGTTCAGTCACTTTTTGCTTTGCAGCAATACTTGCCGAGGGCTTCAGCCGGATCACGCGTTTATTGAGCTGAACGCTCATAGGACCTCTCCTTCCACAATGTGACAAGGAAAGTGCGGCGAATCGAATGATAAAAAAAGCGATATTTTTTACTACAATTATATTCCTAAAAGGAATTGTTTGTTATGAGGTTCGCTGTAGTGGGATCATCAAATCGCACCGTTTGTATCGTAAAAGCGCTTCTTTAGAGAGAAGGAACGATCACTTCTTTGCACTGCCTTGGGAACAAGTGCATTAGAGCCTGTTGCACTCAATCGGCCTCATACCCTGCGGCTTTGAAGTAGTTGTAGCATTCCTCGTCGGAGAACAGATCGCAGACCTGGCCGACCGCAGCCCATAGTTGATCGTAGGTTCGTGCGGCAGCTTTTCTGATCAGCGCCTTGAGCTTGGCGAAAGCCATTTCGATCGGGTTGAGGTCAGGACTGTATGGCGGCAGGAACAGGAACCACGCGCCGACATCGCGCAGTGCTGCCGCCGCGGCGGGGCTCTTGTGGCTGGAAAGGTTGTCCAGAATGACAACGTCGCCAGCCCTGAGCGTCGGGACCAGCTGGGTTTTGGTATAAAGGTTGAACATCTCGGCGTTCATTGCGCCATCGATCACCCAAGGCGCGTCCAACCGGTCATGGCGCAGAGCTGCAATGAAGGTCTGGCTCCGCCAATGTCCGAACGGCGCATGATCGACGAGGCGCTGCCCACAAGGCGCCCAGCCGGTGGTCTTGGCCATGTTCGTCTTGATCCCGGTCTCATCGATGAACGCCAATCGCTCCAGATGGTTGGCCATGAAAGGCTGGCGTCTCCCGATCCAGGCATGGCGCAGAGCGGCGACGTCCTGGCGCTTCTGTTCAAGCGCCTGCAAGGCTTTTTTTGTGTGTCAGCCCGAGCCCGCGCAACACCCGCCAAACGGTGGCACGGTGCACGGCGATGCCGTGGGTTCTGTCCAGTTCGACCACCAATTCGTTGAGCGTGATCTCGCCCTTTTTGGTGACACGCGCCTTGAGCCAATCGGTTACGCCTGCCAGCTTCCCGTATCCGCCGCCATTGCCTTGCCGCTTGGGCGTCAACAACCCGGTCTCGCGCCGCAGCTTCACCAGATCGTTAACGAATTTGGGCGACACTCGAAAGTGCCGGGCCGCCTCACGATGGCCGTGGCCTTCGTCCACATAGGCGACGACCCGCGTCCGAAGCTCCATTGGATGTGGCTTGCCCATCAGACCCCCCATACCTGCCTCAGCACAAGGGAAGCACATCATAGGCAAGCTGGGAATCCTGAATCTCGATGCCCGCGACACGCTCTAGCGTCCGAGGCTGGCATAATAATGCGAAGAGCCCTGAGCAGTCGTTCAGCCCATGCGCAAGATTGTCGATCACAATGCAGTTGCAGCTACGGGTCCGTGCGCAATCTCGGGTATGTGCGCCAGCAGCGAATGACCGCTCTACGTCCTATGGGATGGCTCTGCGGGCATACCACTGCAAACACATCGTCAAAGCTGGGCCGACACTCGATTGCGTGGGCGATACCACGCTTGGGAGCGGCCATCGACCTTGCGGACCTGTAGGTCGAAACGTCCTGTTTCATGAATGACCTGCCGCCAACTCCGGCATCCATAGCTCTCAGGCTGCTCTTCGGGGTAGCGCTTCGTGATCCAGCTGATGGCTGTGTCGACGGATGCCCAGTCACCGCTTGCCAGTTCCATCGCGGCCTCATGCAAGGCCTTGTTGATGGTCGTGATGTGCCAAGGAATACGGCGATGAACAAAAAAATCCTCAAAATCAGGTGAGGCAAGATAATCGGCAAGGACTTGGCGGGACCGCTTCATATCGCTCGCCCAGCAGCGCAGCTCCTCGGAAGCTCGGGTGATGCGATCCAAAGTCCTTGTAAGAGTCTTCTGCGCAGCACGACAGCCGCCGACGGTCCGCAGGTTATGTTGCTCCAGGAATTGATGGGCAAGCGTATTGCGCAGCAGGACGAGGTTGCGGTGCTCGGTCTCTATGCGGGCGAATTCCTCGGCGGGGAAGGCAATCATAAACTTCCAGGCTATGGATGGGGCATCCTCCCGGTCTTTGCACATCCCCTCCTGGCCCTCGCGCACGAGGAAGGAGCCCAGCATTTCGTTGACCAGCGATCCCATGGTTTTCCGCCCTGTCTCGGCCGCGCGATCGGCCTGAGCTTCTTTTGCGCCGGTCATGGGGGCCGAAAGCTGATGCCCTGCCACCATCGACTTCATCAGGAGTTCGTTGGCCTGCAACCGAAGAAGGCACTGCCCGAACAGGTGCTCGACTGCATGTCGTGCCGCTGGCAGGCCCTCGTCATGCAGCGTCATCCAATCTCCTTACTGGTCTGCTTGGCCATGCACCCGCCATGGTGCCCAAGACCGTGCCGTCGGTCAACGGAGTGCGGGCGATTGATTGCGCAGGAGATATGCGGATGTCCGGACCCAAACCGGCCCGTCGCTCACGCTGCGGCGAATGACCATTTTCTATCCTCCGTGACGATTTTACGCTGGCTGCAAACGGCGACCAAGCAACAATACCGAACGTCCGCTCTGTCCGCAAAGCGGCCGCTGGACTCACCGGATTTCCATATCTGCATTGCTGCTTCCGGCATGAAGCGCCCGATAGACCGTCATCCGGGACACGCCGAGGTCGCGGGCGATCCGGGCCTTGGAAACGCCGTCCGATGCGAGCTTTCGGATTTTCGCATCGTCCACCCGCTTCTCCCGTCCCTTGTAGACGCCCTTGCCCTTCGCCGCCTCAATACCGGCGCGCTGACGATCACGAATGAACTTCAGCTCCATATCAGCCACCATGCCGAGAACGGTGATGAGCATCCGGCCCATGTCCCCGGCCGTGGTGACTTCGGGTTCGAGGACGCGAAGTGACGCCCCCTTGGCATCCAACTCGTGCACCAGGTTCAGCACGTCGCGGGTGGACCGGCCAAGGCGGTCGAGACGATGCACGACCAACTCGTCGCCCGCGCGCATAAACTCCAGAACGGTTGCCAGTTCGCTGCGACCGTCGCGGGATGCCCCGGATCCTGTCTCGGCCCGAATGATCTCGCAGCCTGCCGCCTTGAGGCTGGCCTTTTGAATGTCGAGATCCTGACTCGATGTGCTGACGCGAGCGTATCCGATCCAGGGCATGGGTGATTTGTCACATTAGGGTGGCTGATCTGCTGATACTGTCACAAGCACCTTTTTGCCAGGCATTTGTGACATTCTGGGCTGTCACATTTGATCGCAACCTATGGGTGTGCCCGAAGGTGACGTAGAGCCCGATCCGAGGCTACCAGGCGGCAGAACGCCACGGCTGTCGTCTATCCTATACCTCTGCAGCTATCTCTCAGGCAGGCATGTCTAGGTCGCAACCGAAGAGCGGATTTTGGACGCCTGATTTCCAGACACAGTTTTTGGACAAAAAGTTAAGGGTAGGTAGGCGCCTGACACCTGTCGGCAGCCGTGCCTGGCAGAAGAGCGTCTGGTAGACAGCGACAATTCGGCGATGTTCCAGGCCCATGCCCGCGACACTGTTTGCACCGATGCAGTCGGGCGGCATGGTCGGCATCCATCTCTGCCCCTGTGCCCCGCTTGCCCGCATGGAGCTGCGCTTGGTCCTGGAGGAGCTGCTTGGACGGACCTCGGCGCTCGCGCCCGACCCGGTCGAACCCGCAACACCTACCCACTATCCCGACAGCGGCTGTCTATTACTGTATCTGCAGATCTCATGAGGCGGCTATATTTTCGTCGCCTCACGCGCGTTTGTTGGGCGGAATGAGATCGGTGAGGGTAGCGAAAAGAGCTAGGAACAGACTACGACTGGGAAGCAGATGCCAGTTTCGCAGGCCTTGCGCCGATGGCACGACAATCCGGCCAGTGGCGCTGCAATGCCTTCGTCCAAGGCAGGCGCAAGATCCTCCGCAAGGCGCTCTACATGCCCACTACATGTCCACGATTTCTCGAACCGCGTCGGATGGCAAGCAGGCACTGCCGTTGTCAGAGCCCACCATCCACCCGTGGGCGAACGCGCAGCCACAATGTCCCATGCGCTGGCAGGTCGATGCTCAAGGTGCCGTCCTTGGCCAGGTCGAACGGCCCGCTCCCGAGGATGGTCGCCAGCCTACCCCAAGCCTCCGCGCTGTCCGGCCGGCATTGGGATCTGCTGGGCCGCTTGCTCAGATTGTGCAAAAGCAGGACGGATCGGCTGTTCCAGGTGTAGCGGAGCGCGAAGATCTCGGCATCAGGGAAGGGGATGAAGCTCCACTCGCCGAACGCGATCTCGGGCATCTCGCGCCGGCGGCGGATCAGGCGCTGCATCCAGGTCAGCATCGCATCCGGCTCATGTTCCTGGGCGGAGACATTGATGGCGCCCGGAGCCCATTTCCTGCTGGGGACCTGAGGGCGGGACAGCTTGTCCTCGGGTGCCGTCGAAAAGCCGCCATTCGGGTCATCAGACCACTGCATCGGGCTGCGCACGCTCAGTCTGCCGGGAATGTCCAGGTTTTCGGCCATGCCGATCTCTTCGCCGTAGAACAGGACCGGTGCGCCCGGCAGCGCAAAGACAAGGCTGTAGACCAGCCGGATGTGATCGGCGTTCCCCTTCAGCATGGTGGGAATGCGCCGGCGTAGACCGCGGCCGAACAGTTGCATGTCCTTCTTGGGACCGAAGGCGCGGAACACCTCCTGGCGCTCGGCCTCGGTCAGCTTGTCCAGCGACCACTCATCGTGGTTGCGCGCGAACTGCGCCCAGCCGTCGTCGGGATGGAGCTGCGGCATCGCCCGCAGGCAATGGACCAGGGCACCCGCGTCCTCTCGCACCAGAGAAAGGGCAAGCGCCTGGTTCATGTTGAAGTCCAGGCACATGTTCAATTCGCCGCCGTCTTCGTCGCCATAAAAGCGCCGGACTTCCTGGTAGGGCAGGTTGACCTCGCCCAGAAGAACAGCGTCGCCGCAGCGGCGAGTGATGAAGCTGCGCAGATCGCGCAGCCAGTCGTGGAGATCCAGTTCCGGGGGAGTGTCCTGCCCTTGGGTTTCCAGAAGGAAGGGAACGGCATCGACGCGAAAGCCAGACAGGCCGAGTTGCAGCCAGAAGCCGACGATCTTGTGGATCTCGTCGCGCACGCGAGGATTGCCGATGTTCAGGTCGGGCTGGTGGCGATAAAAGCGGTGCAGGTAAAACTGGCTGGTGGCCTCGTGCCATTCCCAGTTGCTGTTCTCCTTGTCTGGAAAGACAAGGTCGTCCGACCCGTTCGGCGGGAGCGCGTCGCGCCAGACATACCAATCACGATAAGGCGAATTTCGGTCAGCGGAAGCCGCAGCGAACCAGGGATGCTGGTCCGACGTGTGGTTGACGACAAGATCCGCGATCACGCGGATCCCCCGGTCCCGCGCGGTGCGCAGGAAAACCGCCAGATCCCCCAGCGTTCCCAGCCGCGGGTCCACCCCGTAATAATCGGTCACGTCATAGCCGTCGTCCTGGTTCGCTGTGGGATAGAAGGGCATCAGCCAGATGCAGGTCACGCCCAATCCCGCCAGATGGTCGATGCGGCGCGTCAGACCGGCAAAATCGCCAATGCCGTCGCCATTGCTGTCTTGGAAGGTTTCAACATCGAGGCAGTAGAAGACAGCATTCTTCCACCAGACGTCGCCCGTGCGGCTGATATCCATGCAGGCTCCTTTCTCCACGCAATGCGTCGGTGCCCTGGGCGAGAGATCTGCCGTCGAACGCTATGGCTGTGGGATCGGTTCACCACAGGGACCGGCCGGCACGCCCGAACCCGTTGTCGCCCAAGACGTTGCGCAAGACAGCGGAAAGGGAGAAATCGCATGAGCGGGAGCATGGGGGACAGTCGCGTCGTGGTCATTACCGGCGCCTCGGCCGGGGTCGGTCGGGCGGTCGTGCGGGAATTTGCAGACCACGGCTGGCGCGTCGGGCTGATCGCGCGCGGCCGTGCAGGTCTGGATGGCGCGCGCGCTGATGTCGAGGCGCGAGACAGTGAAGCACTGGTCCTGCCCGCTGACGTCGCTGATGCAGCAGCCATCGACAAGGCGGCCAATGCCATCGTAGACCACTGGGGGCGGATCGACCTGTGGATCAACGCCGCAATGGCAACAGTGCTGGCACCGGTCGCCGATGTCACGCCCGAAGAGTTCCGCCGTGTGACCGAAGTGACCTACCTAGGCCAGGTATTCGGCACGCAGGCTGCCTTGCGCCACATGCGGCACCAGGGAAGCGGCACAATCCTCAGCATCGGTTCGGCCTTGGCGTATCGCGGCATTCCGCTGCAGGCACCCTATTGCGCGGCCAAGTTTGCAACCCGTGGGTTCCTGGATGCCCTGCGGGCCGAGCTTATCCATGAACAAAGTCCGGTGCGTCTGACAGAGGTTCATCTTCCTGCCGTGAACACTCCCCAGTTCGACTGGGCGCGCAACAAGATGCCGCATCGTGCTCAGCCGGTGCCGCCCATCCACAAGCCCGAGGCGATTGCCAAGGCCGTGTATCGTGCAGCCCTCCAGGCCCCAAGAGAAGTCTGGCTGGCTGGTTCAGCCGTACAGGCGATCCTGGGCGATGCCGCTGTTCCAGCTATCGTGGACAATGTTCTGGCGCGGAATGGCTATTCCGGCCAGCAGACCGACGAGCCAGCCCGGGACCGGCCCGACAACCTGTTCGAGCCGATGGACGATGCCCGGGACTATGGCGCTTCGGGTCGATTTGGCGACGCCGCGCGAACCCGTGTGACCGCATATCACCAAAACTGCAACCGTTCTTCTCGACGCGCAACGCCAGGACGCCCGGGTGAATGCAGCGCCGCTCTCGTGCAGCGCTCTGATCTTCGCTTGCCCCTTGCCATGGCAACCTCCTTCAAAAGGGTGTTGCGACGACCGGTTGAGATCGCCTTGGCTGCCGCGGTCTGAATGATGGATCAGCTTGTCAGCCTCGGATGGTGCCCTCTGGCAGATGGCTTGGTTCAGGGCATCGAGAACAAAACCGGTCGTCATCGAGGTTGAGACGCGCCAGCCAACGATCTTCCGGGCAAAGACGTCGATGAATGAGGAGGGTCAGAAAACAGTCCAGTGGACTGTTTTCCCGACGAATGGTCGGATGGTGCCCTCTGGCAGATGGCTTGGTTCAGGGCATCGAGAACAAAACCGGTCGTCATCGAGGTTGAGACGCGCCAGCCAACGATCTTCCGGGCAAAGACGTCGATGAATGAGGAGGGTCAGAAAACAGTCCAGTGGACTGTTTTCCCGACGAATGGCGACATACACCATCCCTTGCCAGCTTGAGACATAGGTGAAGTCGCTGACCCAGAGCTGGTTCGGCATGTCTGCCTTGAAGGCCCGGTTCACCTTGTCGTCCGGGCATGGCTGGGCGGTATCGGGATTGGTCGTGACCACCTTCTTGCCGCGCACAACGCCTTGCAATCCCATCGCCTTCATCAGCCGCTCCACCGTGCAGCGAGCGATATCGTGCCCTTCGCGGCGCAACTGGTGCCAGACCTTGCGCGCGCCATAACGGCCCCGGCTGTCATCGAAGGCCTCCTTGATGGCAGCCAGGTCGAGGCGATCCTGTTTGGCCCGATCCGATGCCAGGGCGGGGTCTCGCTCCCCAGCCTTGAAGCTGTAGAATGTCGATGGTGCGATCCCCAGAACCCGGCAGATCGGCCCGACACCATGGACACAACGGTGATCATCGATAAACGCGATCATCTGCGGAACGGGCGGTCGAGCTCCGCCGCTGCGAAATATGCGCTCGCCTTCTTCAGGATCTCATTGGCCTGGCGCAATTCACGGACCTCGCGCTCCAGTTCCTTGATCCGGTCCTTCTCCGCGCTCGTCAGGCCGCCGCGCTGACCGGCATCACGTTCAGCCTGCTGGCACCACACGCGTAGGCTATCGGGCGAACAGCCAAGCTTCGGCGCGATCGCCCTGTAGGCAGCCGTGTCGCTGGCATAGTCGCCACGGTTCTCTCGGAAAAGCCGAACACCGCGTTCGCGAAGCTCGGCCGGATAGGCGGGGGTGAATCTCGGCTTTGACATAGGGCTCATCCTTTGAGTGTTTTACTCTCCGGTAAACCCGGGGCGGTTCAGCTGGTGGGGAGGTCGGCGCGCTGCTTGAGCATGCCGGAATAACTGAAGCCTATCTTCAAGGACATCTCGTGGCCCTTGCCGTGGCGCCTCGAGAGCCTTCTCCGGAGGCATGGCTGGGCCCGCTCCTGGGCGGGATTGAGTTTCCGGGGGAGGGGTCGGTCAACCAGCTGCTTGGCTTTGTGACGATACAAGCCGAGCTTGCCAGTGACGGAGCCAGTGATGCCAAGATCGTGGCGGGATGGCTTGCCACCTTCGACTCGAAAGGCTTGCAGGATTGGTCGACCGGATTTTCCGATCTCGTGTCTGCTTGCCCGCGCTCTTGGCGGGAGAAATCGCTGGCGGCCGACGACAAGCGCGTTCTGCGTGAGGTCGAGTCGATTGCCCAAGGTGCCGAGAGCGCAGCCTTGCGCGCCATACTACCGTCTTGGATCGTTCGTCGCCATGCTTTGAGGCAGTAGGATCATTGTTACACGACCGAGCAGGTTCGGCCCTAAGCTGCCGACCGGGGGGAGCAACCTGCTGCACTGCAGCTTCTCCAAAGCAGCCATTCAGGTTTGCTGCAGCGGCTAGATCAGGGTTGGCCATCGGGGCAGCGATCGGACGAAGCAGACCGTCATAAGAAAACGTGCAGCGATGTCTTTTACTGTCAGCTGAAAAACTTGCGCGTTGATCAGGCGCGCCCCTGATATGTATGGCAGGCGTTAATGCGCCAGCATCTCCTGAGCGATCTCTTCGCTGCTCAAGGAAGACGGATAGTAGGTCGGCCAGTTGGTGACCTCTTCAAGCAGCGCCGCCCGATCATCGCCCCAATACAGGTGATAATGACTTGCGTCCTCCGGGAAGATCCCATGATCGCTGAACTGGATGAAGTCAGGGGCCGCGTCATCGCCCTCGACCTTCTCGAAGACGTAGCGGACGCCTCGGTTGCCGGCCTTGTAAGTAAGGATCTCGTAGCCATCGTCTTCGTACATCCCCGTTATGACCTGATCACCTTCATGGAAGGTCACGCTGCTGCCGTCGATGACAATCCGGTCGACATCGGTGCGATAGCCGGTTTCGTATTCGGCCCGGTACTCTTCCGCTGTTTTCGACCCGTTCTTTGCTTTGTGTTCCATGACAACATCCAGCGTGCCATCCTGCAGATAAGGATAAACCGACTGCCAATCGCCTTCCCAATCCGAAAGCGTACGCTCCTTGATCTGCGCGTCCTCGAAGATGCCGCGACGGATGTCTTGGGAGACAGGATCATGTGAATGGCCATGAGCGTGGAGATGGTCATGATCGTGTGTATGTGCCGAGCCTGTGGGGGTATTTGGCTGCTGCGCTTGAACCTGTGCCGTCAGGAGCAGCAACGACCCCGCTGCAGCCAACAACCCGGTGCGTGTGACAAATTTCATCGTCATGTTCCAACTTCCTTATATCTGCAACAGGGGCGTCACAGTTCACCGGCTAACCGATATGTAATACTATAACAATATGCAACAGTTTGGATGCGGGACTTTCCTGTCCGTCGCATTTGTCGCGCAAGGCGTGACCAGTGCGGCTCTTAGCGTTGATACTTGATAAACGGCGTTACTTTCGCGACGCGATCGTAAAGCTGTCGTGCTGACGTATTGAACTCCTGCGTGAGCCAGTAGACCGAAGGCGTGCCATTGGCATCCGCCGCCACGTAAACCGCTTCGATCAGAGAACGCCCCGCTCCGGTGCCGCGAGCTTCCGGAACCACATAAAGGTCCTGAAGGTAACAAACATCCTCGACACGCCAATTGTGCGGA
The DNA here is from genome assembly GCF_030863885.1 of Paracoccus actinidiae. Classification (NCBI taxonomy): domain Bacteria; kingdom Pseudomonadati; phylum Pseudomonadota; class Alphaproteobacteria; order Rhodobacterales; family Paracoccaceae; genus Paracoccus; species Paracoccus actinidiae. The sequence continues at coordinate 4,234,694 of NZ_CP132956.1, read as the reverse complement.
TGAAGGATGACATGAACAAGGCCAATGGCTTGATCATTCGCCTCTGCGATCAAGCCAAACTGAGTCGAAACAGCCGGATCTACAAGCCTGCCAAATGTTGTCGAGTAGACCTGATCCGACACCGATGTTTCATAGAACTCCAAGTATGCCTTCCAAAGCGCTCTCCATTCCGTTTCGTCGGCAGGGCGCAGGGGACGAACCGTGACTGACATCAGCACTATCCTTATCATAGCAAGTCCGCGCCCAAGGCTTGGGACGCCAGAGCTTCACAGATTAACGGAAGCCTAATCGAGGCCCCGAATGACTGCAAAGAGCTCAGTAGACCGGCGGCACCGGCGTTGACCTATGACTACTTGAAGCAACGGCGAATGGTGGCTTCTGCAGAATGTCCTGCGGCTGGCGCTGCGCATATGTCAGGCAGCTTACCGCCCAGATGCTGCTGGGTTTGGTAGCTGGGCAGTTCTCGTGACTACCGCCCCTTTGGCTGCTGTGGCCCGACTATGGCTGAGATAGATGCTTGATGAGCGCGGGCAGTTCAGTCTGCACTGTGGTCCAGACGACATGCAGGTCGATGTCGAAATACCCATGGGCGATGCGGTTACGCATCCCACGGATACCGCGCCATGGGATCGCAGTCTTTGCATCCGCAAAGTCAGGGTGATCCGATACGATCCGGCTCGCGGCCTCTCCAACGATCATCAGGCTCATCACCACGGCGCGCTGCGTCCGCAGATCAGCTAGGAAATCCTCTTCGGACATGCCTTCCGTAAAGGTGAGGGCATCGGCCGCTGCTGTCACCATCTGCAGGATGTAGTCTGGAAGCCGATTGTCTGCTCTCAAACCGGGAGCGCCTGCCGCAGGACTTCCGCACGGATATGCGGAGGCAGGTCCATCGGGGTCTTCACATCGACCCGAACGCCAAGTGCTTCTTCCAGCGCATCCTGCAAGCCTCCCAGATCGAAGAGCGTGGTCTCCGGCAGAGGTTCGACTAGCACATCCAAGTCGCTGTCCGCCCGATCCCTGCCTGTCAGAACGGAACCGAACACCCGGGGATTGGCCGTGCGATGCCGGACCGCAAGTTCACGGATCAGGCTGCGCCCCTGTTGCAGGGCTTGGGATGGCGTCTGGCTCTGCATCACAAGGTTCTCCTACGACTAATATAGGCGATCTGGTGGCGACATCCAATCCGTGATCACGCCCTCGGGAGGCATCAGGTCGCCAGGCTCTCTGTTCGCTGAGAGTAGCATGAACGACTGTTTGTGCAGGTTGCCGCAATCGCCATGCCGCATCGCCGTGAGGCTACACAAAACGACTCGGAAATCTCGTGATAGCATTGAGACTGTCGGATCATCCGAAGTCAGGGTGGGGCAGGAGGACAGGAGGTAACACCATGTCCATTGATCTTCTCCCTGCGCTCCGGCCTGAACGTCCTGCCTGGAACAAGGGGCGTGTCATCGGCCAGAAACGCCCGCTGCTGCCGAAACACGTCTGGTCGATCCGGGTCCGCCTGGAGATGGCGAACAACCGACGCGACCTGGCGTTGTTCAACATGGCTGTCGACAGCAAGCTTCGAGGCTGCGACTTGGTCTGCCTGAAGGTCCGGGACGTTTTTGCAGCTGGAAGGGTGAAGCAGCGGGCCTCCGTTACCCATAGCAAGACAGGCAAGCCGGTCCGCTTCGAAATCACCGAAACGACACGCCACTCGCTTGAATGCTGGATCGCAGATCCGGAGATGCTTGGGCTGGAGTATCTCTGGCCCAGCCGTCTCCACCACAGTGCGCATCTGTCGACGCGCCAATATGCGCGCATCCTACGCGAATGGGTCTCGTCGATAGGTCTCGAGCCAAGCGCCTATGGCACACATTCGATGCGCCGGACGAAGGTGGCGCAGATCTACAAGAAGACGGGCAACCTGCGGGCCGTACAACTGCTGCTAGGACACACGAAGATGGACAGCACTGTTCGATACCTCGGCGTCGACCTCGACGATGCGCTGACGCTGTCAGAAGGGATAGATCTCTAGTCCGGAATCCGGCCGACAGATTTCCTGCCGGCCGGCCCGCCGCGGCCAGTTGACCTTGGCTGGCGCTATGCCGCAACATCTCCATAGCCGCCCTTCAGTCTTAGAATTTGCGCGAGGTTGATCGAGGCTAAGGCGTACCGCGCCATCTTCCTGCTGGTAGCCAACTGGCGGGAGGTCTACCGCCTGCATTCTAAAAGAGAATTACCCTTGTTATCGTATTGCGCCGCAAATGTAAGAGCGGGGAGTTCCATAGGCAATTATTGCAGGAACCCGGTAGATGCTGCCAAAAGTTCGTTAGGCGAAGAAGGTGACAACTATGCTGTATACTTTAACGGCGAACTGATATCGGTCTCGCGGTTAAGATCAATCTTCAGAAACTAATCTTTCGGCACCAGACGCTTGACTGCGTGGTCCCACCACCAGAATATTCTCCTGCCTGAACTAGGCAAGAGGCCACAGATGACCAAGGTTACTGACGATTGGCTCTTAGGTGATTACATCACCTGCGAATCCAAAGCTTTCCTTGGGATTGCCAAGCAGGAGGGTGAATCAAATGCTGTACATGAATGGCATTTGGAACGATCTGCAGAATACAAGGAGACAATATGCGCCCGACTTACTAAGCTTGGCCAAATGCAGTGCGACACCGCCTTAACAACAGGTTCCGGCGGAATAGGCTATTATCCTGGAGTTTTGGCAAGTTATGGCTATTTAAACTTCCGGATTGACGCTGTACAGAAGTATCAGCGAGACGCCAAGTCGATTCTGGAGCTAATTCCGGTGGCGTTTCATTACGGAGAAAAAATAACTAGGTTAGAGAAGCTGCAGATCGCTGCACAAGCAGTTGCGCTTGGAAGGCAGTTCGATACCGCGATCCCACAAGCAAAGATCATTCACGGTAATAACTATTCTCAGACTTTCGTTTCGCTCGCCACCTTTTCTGCGGAAGCCGAACGTATCCTTCAAGAAGTAGGCAGCCTAAAGCGGCAAACCACCCCTCCAAAGACCGCACTCAATGCCCATTGTAATGCCTGCGTGTATTCTCGTCTTTGTCGCGAGCAGGCTAAGGAGCGAGACTGTCTCACCTTGCTTCCGCGGCTTTCCCCACGTGAGATTAGCAGTCTCGAGGCCCGTGGAATAACGACAATTGCCCAATACTCCTACACCTATCGTCCGCCGAAAAGGCGGTCACGACCCGCGAAGCCCAAACATAACTTGGCGCTACAGGCAATAGCCCTAAGGACAGGAAAAATATACGTCACCAAAGAAGATCTTGCGCCACATAGTCAAGCCGGGCTCTATTTCGACGTAGAGTGCGACCCGGACAGAGACTTCTATTATCTAGTGGGCGTTTTAGACACAACAGGGGTAGAGCCCAGATGTGACCAGTTCTGGGCAAATGACGAATCCGAGGAGTCGAAGATATGGTTGCAGCTTTTGTCGCTAGTGACTGAAAGGAAATCGTGTCCCATCTACCATTATGGCGACTTTGAGCGGAGATATGTTCGCCGAATGGTGAGGCGTTACGGTGGTGATGGGGCTGAAGTGGAGCGCTTGCAATCAAACCTGGTAAACGTTCTAAGCTCGGTATATTCGCAAATCTACTTCCCGGTGTACTCCAACAGCCTAAAAGAAATTGCCACATACCTTGGGTTTCAATGGACGGAAAAAGGTTCGGGAGGTGCGATAAGCATTGTATGGCGGAAACGATGGGAACAAAATCCCACCAGAGAGGGGATGCAGCGCCTTCTGACCTACAATTACGATGACTGCTCCGCTCTACGCCTGGTGGTAAGTTCCATCGAGCTACTAGCGCGTGGAGGGTCAGGGAGGGTCGTGGATGTTGCCTCATTGATTCCTTTGGTGTCCCGCCAATATGGCGAGGTCGATTTCGTGCTTCCGGATCTGCACGTCATCAACAAAGCCGCTTATTTCGACTATCAGCGCCGAAAAGTGCAGGTTCGTACAAGCCCTCTCGTAAGGAAGGCGCTCATCCGCGAGGCAAGGAACGGTGTGTTGGAAGGGAGGCCGAACAAGGAAATCAATATCGTTGCTCTTGCCGCTTGCCCACATTGCACGACGCAAAGGCCATACACCCATAGATACTTGTCGAAAACTGTTTATGACCTAAAGCGCACGAGAAGTGGTATAAAGAAATGGATCGTCAAGCATAACTATGCAGACTTTAGGTGCCGTGCGTGCGGAAAGATCTCGACAAACTTGAAGGGGATCGATCGACCGCATTCTAAATACGGATCGGGTTTCATAGGTTGGTGCGTTTACAAAAACATTGGTTTACGTCAATCGCATGGAGAAATAGTCGAAGAAGCAAGAGAGTTATTTGGCTTAAGCGTCCGGCGTGCGCTATCTTCAAGTTTCAAGAAGGTAACTGCTCAGCGACTGGGGCCTCTATACGACAGATTACTGGCGGAGCTGGTCAAAGGACCGGTGATTTACGCAGACGAAACCACAGTTAAGTATGTTGGCGGCAGTGGGTATGTGTGGGTATTCTCAACTGCCGATTCTATTTTATACGTCTACCGGCCAACTCGCGAAGGAGAATTTCTGAAGAAGATGTTAGGAGATTTTAAAGGTGTGTTGGTGTCCGATTTTTATGCTGCCTACGACTCGCTTCCTTGTTCCCAGCAAAAATGCCTTGTGCATCTAATCAGAGACATAAATGATGATCTACACAAAAATCCACTGGACGACAGCCTACATGATTTAGCTCAGCGCTTCACCGCCGTGCTCAGGCCTATCGTCAAGACCATCGATACGTACGGACTAAAGAAGCGTTATCTGCGCAAACACCGGCACGATGTAGAACTTTTTTTTGGTGATCTTTCCATGTCGCCACAAGAATCCGATGTTGCTGCGGCCTTTCGGGGGCGGCTCCGAAAAAACCAGTCCAAATTATTTGAATTTCTTAACCACGATGGAGTAGCGTGGAACAACAACATCGCTGAAAATGGCGTAAAACGATTTGCGTTCTTGCGAAGAGTAATCCTCGGATCGTCGACTGAAGAAGGGATAGGCGAGTATTTGACGTTACTAAGCCTATCTGAGACACTTAAGCGACGAGGGCAGTGCGTCTCGGAGTTCTTTATGTCGGACGGGCGAGAGGCCGAAATACTTGGTATAAAGGATTGATCAAGTATTACATGGACTCAGTTTAGCGGCGGTTCAGGAGGGGCCGTTTGAGCGACCTTGTCGTACACGATCTTTTCCGCAAAGCGGTCGCGCTAACTTCTTGACGGGCACGAGTCTGGGCCTGCCGAGCCTTCTTGCCCATGCCGCGGATGCGCATGTCTTTGATTGTCCGCTGCCGGAGTGAGTTGGTTCGTTCCTGCGTCATGTGAACCTCATATATGGTAAAGGGGAAGACCCCGATCGTCGGACTAGAGAGGCCTCACACTCAGAGCTACCGTGCAAGCGGCGCCGAACGCCTACTACGCGTGCTATTGCCGCGGAGCGGCTTAGCATTACAGTTGCACCTTTCGTCGAAGGTGGGCCTGCCTTGCCGCGGCTTGATGGGCCCTTCGCCACATCGACCATGCGATGATATGAGCCGGTTCGATCTGACGTTGGGCCAAGCCGAACAACGTGCCACAACAAAAACCGCGGAGAACGCCTCGTCCTCGACTGCTAACCCATTGTTTCCACATAAGTGAGACGTTCAATCAGGATCAAAATGCCGTCGGAACTGTCGAACTTCGGTGGCCAGCGTTCAGAAACAATGCATCTGGAGCCTAAGGAAGGCGACGTCCTCGATCAGCGGAAGCACCTCAGCAATGCATGTGCAAGGAAGGATCGAGTATTCGTGCAAGTCGCGTTCGAAAACCTCTTACACGCTTTCACTATGGAAAAAGAAACATTCCAGACATCAAAGGGTTAGTTTCTATAATAGACTGAACAGGGCTCTGTTGCACAAATCGGCTGAAGGATTCATTTTTTGAATCCAGCGTGGTAGGCGGGGCGCATGAGCAGACCCGCACCCCCCGCCTACAAGACCAGGAACTGGCCAGCCTATAACGAAGCTCTGAAGCGCCGTGGCTCGCTGTTTGATCTGGTTCGATCCCGAGATGACGTGGGAGGCCAGGCCAACCGGCAAACGTGGCCGACAGCCTGACTACAGTGACGCAGCCATCCAGACCTGCCTGACGATGAAGGTGCTGTTCGGCATGGCACTCAGGCAGACGACTGGTTTCGTTGAGAGCCTGCTGCGCCTGACCGGCCTGGACTGGCCCGTGCCCAACTTCAGCACGTTGTCGCGGCGCCAGAAGACCCTGAAGGTCAACATTCCGTATCGTGGCTCGCCAGGCCCATTGCACCTGCTGATCGACAGCACAGGCATCAAGGTTGAGGGCGAAGGGGAGTGGAACGCCCGCAAGCATGGTGGCACCAAGCGCCGGGTCTGGCGCAAGATCCACATCGGAATTGACGAGCAAACGCTTGAAATACGCGCAGCCGAGTTCACCACCAGCAACGTAGGCGATGCGCCCATGCTGCCCGATCTGCTCGACCAGATCCCGCCGGATCAGGAGATCGCCAGCGTCACCGCCGATGGCGCCTTTGACACCTGTAAGTGCCACGATGCCATCGCCGCTCGAGGTGCTGCCGCAGTCATACCGCCCCGCAGAAACGCCAGTCCATGGAAGCCCGACACTCCCGGAGCAATCGCGCGCAACGAAGCCTTGCGCGCGTCCCGCCGCTTCGGGCGAACCATCTGGCGACGATGGAGCGGCTATCACCGCCGGAGCCGTATTGAGACAAAGATGCATTGTGTGAAGCTGCTGGGCCAGCGTCTGACTGCCAGGGACTTCGACCGACAGGTTGCCGAGTTTCAGATCCGGGTCGCCGTCCTGAACGGCTTCACCGCACTCGGCATACCCGTCACTGAAGCAACGGGATGAGTCCGTCCGGGGAAAGGGGAGCCTCAACCCTCAGACGTTTTGTGCAACAGAGCCACTGAACAGGTTAACCAAGCTTGCAACCCTTAGAGCGAGGTATGCCCAGCCGCGAAATACCCGCCTGCCGCTCAAAACACCCGCCCCTGCAGCTCCACTGTATTGTCTATATTCAGGTTCACCATTGGACATAAATCTTGAAAAGCAGTAAGAATAAGATTATCAATGCCGATTGAGTGGTTTTGCGTGAGGACGCTATGTTTAGTCGTTTTGCACCACTAATTTGCCTATTATTCGTTGTAGGATGCTTCGATCCACCAACCAGTTCCCCTGACCAAGATTTCGCGAGAGCTGTGGTTGAAGGAACTAAGGCCGCTTGCAATTTCATACCTTCGGCGGCCGCGATCGCAGCGCTCTTGAGCGCTGGGACTGCTCCAGCCGGGACACTTGCCAATTCGATCTGCCAGGAGGTCGCCAAGCTGCCGCAATTCGAGACGGATGAGCGACCGAGGATAGCGACTGTTACTGTCAACGGCATTGCCGTTGAAGGAACTCTCGTCGAGGAATAATAGGTTTGGTGTCTGAAATGAACCATTGGATCTGGGTTGGAAATACAGTCGTGCGGCGTTGCTCTATCGGTCGCACGATGGATCACGGTTTGAATGGCCCGAGCATCCTTGGCTGCGTCCTCGCAAGCACCGGCTTCGCACTCGCAACCGCTCTTGCTGCCTCAGCTCAGACGGGCACTTATCTGGAAACAATGCGCGCTCCCACGGAGGAGACGTTCGGGACCTTCAGCGAGCCGGGCCCAACCTCTTCTAGATCATTTGAGGCGGCGCGGGCGGCGCAGGACGTTGACCTGATGTTCCGCGAAGCAATCACCTCTAACCTCAACAGCAACAATGAGGCATCTACGCGGACCGATGCTGATGCGGCGTCAGCACCGGATTTGGAGGTGATAACTTCCAGTGAGCCGCGCAAGGTCGGCAACAATTGGATCGCCACATACGGACTACGATTTAAGGGGATAGATCTCAGCAGCCGGACGGATATTTCTAGCCTCTACTCACCCACGGCCGACCGTTCGAAGTTTCGCGGCCGCAACACACCGACGAGCTTCAGCTTTGACGTTTCGGGCCCGCTGTCGCCGTCTCCGGATATCGCCGCAACCGTCGCTCTTGAGGCTGCCATGGTGAAACTTCGCGAAATAGGCGTGCCGGTGCCGGAATTGCAGGGCGCTGACATAATAAACGAGGAGGTGCAGATCTGGGTGGATCCTGAGACGCGCATCGGCCATCTGGCTTGGTCTCTCGACCTCGCGCTGCCCCTCGTTACCGAACAGGAAAGCACCGCCTATCGGGTCTGGGTCGAGGCCAAACCCGGCCAAGCCCCTGCCGAAGTCTTTGAGGTTGAGGAACTGGTACTGAGGGAAGACTACGGGGTCGTTCTAGCTCGCGTCTGGCAGAGAACGCCGTTGGATGGAGATGGACTGGTGCCACTCACCAAGGTGCGGGTGACGAGGCAGGCCACGAGCGATTTACAATCAGAACAGGGCGATCAGGTTCAGCCCGTCAGCGGCTCCGGGAGCCTGACGCCAGTTGCCGAAGATGCCGCGCGCGACGTGGCGATTACGGACGAAAACGGAGTCTTCCGCTTCGAAGGGCCGTCCCCGGTGTCGACGCTGCAAGTCGAGCTTTCGAACGATCACTTCAAGATCAGCAACGCCGCCGGCGCTCCCGTCACTCTCTCGGTGATTAGCGATCCGGACGAAGGTACACTTCTCACGCTGAGCGAAGGGGCTGAGTTTGCCGTCGCCCAACACAGCGCGTTTTACTGGGCCAATATAGCACGCGACTTTGTCGGCGACGTTCTGACCCCGACCGAACTCCTCGCGATCGAGTTGCTTGTAAACGATGCTAATGACTGCAATGCCTCATGGGAATCCCTTCTGAACCGAATTTCGCTGCGCCGGGCCAGTCCGGCGTCCGGACCCAACAAATGCGTGAACCGAGCATATCGCGATACTATCTTCCACGAATTCGGGCATGCAGTTGACTTCGCATTCGGCGAAATTCAGAACAAGGCCTACAGCGAGGGTTTCGGCGATTCACTGGCAGTCCTGATGAAGGATAATAGCTGTTACGGCGAGAATTCACGTGGACCAGGCACATGCCTACGCAGCGCAATCGAGCCAATAATGGTGCTCGGCACATCTGGTTCGATTCACGATCAGGGCAGAGCCTATTCGGGCTTCAACTGGGAATTGCTTGAGCAGCTCTCGCAAACCTATTCCCGGCAGCAGGCGCTGGACATCACCAGGCGGCTGGCCCTTCAGGTGGCGCTTGCCAATCCTACAAGCATCGAGAATGCAATCTTGCTGACGTTCGACATTGACGATGACGACCTCGACCTGACGAACGGGACGCCTCACTCGCGCCAGATTACCGCTGCCGCGAAATCGCGTCGCATTCCCGTCCCCGATGGCCTTCCACAGCAATGAGCGAGTTGGACGTGATACCATGTACTCAGTTGAGCACACCACCTCGGCCGCGCTGCCGACCCACCATCTCGCCCGCGCACACCTGAAGGTCCTTGCCGTTTCCCTGCTGATAGCCAGTCCGGTCATGGCTCAGACCACGATCACGGCGCGCCCAATAAACCCTGATGCGCCGGATGTCGTCGAATTCCGTTCGCAGAGCCGCGATGAGCCGAGCGATCTATTGCGTAACGCGCGCGAGCTCGGCCTGCCAGCGGACCAGTTCTTCGCCACCATAGACCCCTCCCGCGCGGTCGTTCGCGCCGAAGCGCAATCTGATGACCTGATCGAACAGGCGGCAGCGCAAATCTGCCCCGAAGAACTCGTCGCGTCGGATCCTGACGAGCGCCGGGGCTGGTTTCAGGTCAACTACGGATCGCCCTGCAACATGTCGCTTTACTGCAACTGGCTGGTCGACACCGCAACCGACACCGCGGATTTCTTGCGGAGCGATGAACAGGGTGTATCCTCCGACATCATATCGGCGGGGGTGGTGGACCCCGACCCGCGGCTCCTCGCCGAACTCCCGGAAATTGCACAATATAACGACGACCACACCGACGGCTATCCCGAGCTTTCAATGACGCTGGTGCTTGCCGGCACGCGGCCCTGTACGCTCACGCGCTACTGCGACGGCCGCGATGACCTTCTTTGTGACGCGCGGTTCCTGTCCCTGAAAGCCGGGCAGATTGCTATTCAACAGATGGAGGAATGACATGATCGGGGCCATTCGGCTGCCCGCGCTTACAGCTGTTATGGTGTGTGCCGCTTTCGGGGCCTATGGCGACCCCGAGATAGACGAACTGCCTCGTTCCACCTCGCAATTCAGCTACTACCAGCTCGGCAGGCACGTTCCCGTCCGCTCGGGGTGGAGCAACTATATCGGCGGGCGGACCGTTGTCCATGGCACCATGCACCTGCCGCTGGAAATAGACCCCGCTGCGCACAGCGCATCCAACCCGCAGCACATGTATTGCAACACCCAAGTCTGGGGATTCGACGATGACGGAGAGCCGACCGGCAAGTCGAACCACATCCGCAACTATTCGTTTCCCTGGACGAGCACCTTCTGCGAAAGCCGCGACTTCGCCGGCACGGCCGACCAGCTGACCGAAGCCTGCGGCAGCGGGGCAGACGGCCGCCTGCGAAAGTCGCATCAGGGGTCGGACTGCCGCCCGCCCACGCCCGATGCAGACCGGTACTGGATGGTCGCTGTCGAGCCCGGCACCGTCGTGAAGGCCCGGCACAACCTCGTCGAGGTGGTGGGCGACAGCGGCATTAAGTGGAAGTACCGCCATGGCGGCACGCCACGCGCCGAGATCATGCCGCAGAATGGCCGAGGCGTGCGCGTTGCGGTCGGTGACAGGTTGGCGCAGGTGACAGACCTCAGCAGCACTTCGATCCACCTGCACCTAGAAAGTGAGCGACCTGCCGGCACTGACCGGGACAACCTTCCATCATTGGTGCTCGCTTATGAGCGGGCCCTCGGGGTTAATCAAACCCCGATCGGCACCGACGGTGCGCTGGCATTCGACGGCCGCTTCGAGATCGCAGAAGGCGCCGCCGCTCAGCCCTGTGCCCTGGCCGAAAACGAGACTCCTCTCGATCCCGGCGGCGTGGTGGCGTTCGCCTCCTTTTGGTGCCACAACGGTTCGATCATGGGGCTGGTCGAGAATGGCAATCGCCTACAGTTCATCTATCACAAACCGCGCCCGGGGATCCGCTCGGTGGCTGTCCGCCGGCCGGTTCTCGTCGAGGCCACACGCAACTCGAGCGCGTGGAGCGGAGCGGCGACCTGGTACAACAGCCGGTGCGGCGACCGCTTGTTCGATATTTCGGGTCGGGCGAGCCAGATCGACAATGTTCCCCACGTGACACTGTCGGGTCGTCGCCCAAGCTTTACCGCGGCTTGCGCCACTCCGCACTTCCTTGACGAGACACTCATCTTTTCGTTCATCCGCGACGGCGCGGGCGCTGCTCCGGTTCCTGATGTCGGCGTTCTGGTCCCGGAATATGGCGTGCGGGTTAGCGGCGACTGCGATGCAGTGGCCGGCGCTGTGCCCGTTGACGGGTTTGCAGAGTTCGACGTCATCTCTCTATGGTGCCACAACGGATCGCTCATGGGGCTTGTGGCTGAGGGAAGCGAACGCCAGATCGTTTACATCAAGCCCCAGGGATCCTTGCGGCCCTCGGTTGCGCGCAACCGCATCCTCGTCCACGCCTCTCTCGAAGGCGGTCGCTACACCGGTCGGGCGCTGCAGTTCAACAGCAACTGTGGCGATCCCACCTTCGAAGTCACGGGACAGGAGGTGCTCATTGATGGTACCAGAACGATCAAACTTGTCGGAGCGCGGTCAGTGCTGCGGCCGAACTGTTCTGTCCAGTCCACACGAACCGAGACACTGAACTTCACCCTCGTTGCAAGTATTGGTGACGGACAGGGCAACAGGCCGGTCGCTGAATCCGCCTGCGTCCGGACCGCCACGCTCGAGCCTGTCATGCCGGAGGCTGCAATAACGGTCTCCTCGCTCTGGTGCGCCGACAATTCCGTGGTCGGAATGGCCGAGGATGGAGCCAGTCGCAAGATTTACTATTACAAGCCAGTGGAAGGCCTGCGTGACATGGTGACACGCCAGCCAATCCTGTTCGATGGAAGCGTCGAATCCGGGAGCTACCGTGGTAAGATCCTGTGGCCAGAACCGATGTGCGGTGCAAGTGAATCCCCGGTCGACGGGTTCGAGGTGACGTCAGGCGGTGTCCCGGCGATTACCCTTCGGGGGAGGCGGCATGCGGCAGGTCAGTCCTGCAGCGAAGAGCCGGGCCCATTCGCCCTGACGCTGAGCTTTCGTGGCTCGGAACAGGTGTCGTTTGGTGGTGAACCGCAGTCCGACGCCGCCCCGATCTGTCGAACTGACAGCGCCACAATAGCGTTGCGGGGGGTCCTTTCCAGGGCGAACATCCTGCAGTTCTCCCCCTCGGCCAAGCCCGAGCTGATCGAGGCGCTGATCTGCCACGCCGGACTTCTCGTCGACCAGAATATCACGCCCGGGCTTCGGCTTGCTCATTTTATGACACAGGTCGCCACCGAGACGGGCGGGATGAGAACGATCGAGGAGAACCTGAACTACACGGCGCAGAGGCTGAGAGAGGTGTTCCCAAACCGTGTCACGGCCGCTCAGGCACAGGCACTCGCGCACAAGCCGCTGCAGATCGCGAACCACGTCTATGGCAATCGGCGCGATCTGGAGAATGGCGGCCCCGACGACGGCTGGAACTACCGCGGCTCCGGCTTCCTGCAACTAACGGGCCGAGGCAATTTCCGCGACCGGGGGCTGGAAATCGGCCTCCCGCTCGAAGCCAACCCGGATCTCGCCCGGAAGCCAACAGAAGGACTGCAGGCAGCGACGGCCTACTGGTCATCGCGGAGCATAAACCGGCCTGCGGATGATGATGACGTAGAAAAGGTGCGCCGCCTTGTCAATGGCGGGACGAACGGTCTCGCCGAGGCGCGGCTCTGGCTGCCGAAAGCGAAAGCCGCATTCGGTGGCAGAGTCTCGGAGGACGATGATGCCGACGCCCGCCAAGCGGTGGTCGAGATACTGATAGCTCGTGGTGCGCTGGATCCGGGTTTCGGGACCGTGTCACCGTCCGAAGCAGAACTGTCGACGGGATTGGACGCATATCAGCAGTTAATGAACCTCCCGGAAACCGGCAGGCTGGACAACGATACGTTCAATTCCCTGGTCGATCCGGAGGGCTGGCGCGAACGCCGCTAGGCTCTTGATTCTACGGTTTGACACGGTGCGATCCTTCGAACGGATCGAAGGAAGCATTATGGGACAAGTTCGTCACCCGGCAGCGCCACGACTACGCACACACTCTGAGCCGCAAGACAGCGCGGTGTTTGTCAAAGTAGTTGTCACCCGTATTCGTTTGCAGGCTGCATGTTTTTCGTCGCCGCCCATGGGGTCTGCTCCGCCAGCTTTATGGGTGAGCGCGTCGCCGGCCCCATGGTAATCGCGGCACGGGTTGGATCGCTCGGGGGTCAGCCAGACCGAACCGATCGGCTGCCAGTTCCGCGTGCGCCCTTGACCATCTTCCTGGTTTTGCCGCACGCGCCGCTTCGTAACTTGAGCCCGCTTTGCCAGGATGTCACCGTCCTGCCTCGCGATGGCGAGCCTCGGGCGTAACGAACCGGATCGCACCATGATAACTCCCGCCATTATAGCAACGTTTGAAGCCCTTGACCCGGTTCCGCGCCTCCTCGAGTGAAGCAAAGTCGCACACATGGGCCAGTCGTCCCGGTATTTACAGCTCCGAAACAGCGCCTTCGAGAAAGGATTGTCATTGCTGACCCGCGGCCGACTGAAGGAGGGCGTGACCCCCAGCCGATCCATCGTCGCCCGCATGGTTGCGCACTTCATCGGACTGCAGCGCCGCGACCTGATGGAGATCGTTGAGGAGCGCTACGGCCGCCGCTTGACCATCGTCACCAGTCAACTCCCCGTGGAGACCTGGCACCATGTCATCGGTGAGCCCACCTTCGCCGACGCCATCCTCGACAGGTTGGTTCACAATGCCTACCGGATCTCCCTGGATGGCCCGTCGCCTGCGCAAGACCGGCATCGACAACCGCCCCGGGGCCAGCCAATGAGCATGACGACCTCGACCCCGGGTTGCCCAGTGGTCCCTCCCATGGACAACGCTCCGCACCAACGTCACCCCTTGACCGGATGCACCCAGATCAACGATGAGGACTTTGCCTCAGATCGCTACCGCCGACCGGTCAGATAGCCATGGAACGGCTGGTCGGATGTTGCTAGAGCCTGTTGCACTCAATCGGCCTCATAACCTGCGGCTTTGAAGTAGTTGTAGCATTCCTCGTCGGAGAACAGATCGCAGACCTGGCCGACCGCAGCCCATAGTTGATCGTAGGTTCGTTTACTCACATCAGCGCCAGGGACAAAAAACCGGGCGTCAAAGTCCGTTGTGCGATTCAAACCAGAATGGACGAAGCCGTGCCTACCCGCTGTGAAACGACGGCTTCATGAATTGTTCCGGTTAAGTTGACGCTGTAGTCGTTCTCACTCCGCAAGCGGTCCTTGGTACCCTGCCTGCGCTGGCTCATCATGATGATCGGTGCCTGCAGGGCAGCGATACAGGAGAGCACCAGATTGAGCAGGATGAATGGGTAGGGATCGAAGGGTTCGCTGAACAATCCTACGACATTTGTGCCAATCCAGAGCGTTAGCACCGCCAAAAGGGACTCAGGTTGTGATTGCAGCGTGGCAGATGGCCTTCATGAGCAGACCCATATCCGCGACCTACAACACGACGAACTGGCAAGCCAATGACAAAGCGCCGCGGCTCGCTGACGATCGGGTTGATCCCGAGATGTGCCGGGCTACGTCGCCCACTGGAAACCCCGGTAGACAGCAGACCTACAGCGACGCTGCCGTGAAGACACCTCTGACCGCGGTCATAGAACTCAGTACACCGGCAGGCGGCCCCGAGCCGAAATGTTGAATTTGGAAGCATGTTCCGCAAAATCGAATTCATGTTCAAGCTGCTCCTGTTTCAGCGTTATGTCCGCTGGCCGCGTGGATAAGGAGGACCTTGCAAAGGGGACAGGCAATTTGACTGGCTCCTTACCGACCGTTTCCCAAGTTGTCGGCGCTCTCGATCAGGCGGCTGTAGCGGCGGGATTCAGCGAGCACGTCCTCAAACCGTTCCAAACCCTTGGCCTGCAATGCCGCACTCAGGCGCAGGAAGGCTTCGGCCGTGGCGCGGGTATCGCCCATTGCCGTGTGGCGTTCTTCGGACTGAATGATGATGCCCAGCCGCGCGGTCAGTGCATCCAGTGAATGCGGTGCCGACTGGCCCCAGACCATGGCCGAAAGCAGGATCGTGTCCAACACACGGTTGTCGAAATGTACCTCGGTCTCAAGTGCGGCGCGCCGCAGCATCCCCATGTCAAAGGGGGCATTATGCGCGACCAGAACCGAATCCTCGGCAAAGTGATGAAACGCAGTCAGCGCGGCCGTCATGTCGGGCGCGTCTGAGACCATTGCATCTGTGACGCCATGGATGGCAGTCGACTCGGGGGGGATTTTCATTCCGGGATTGACCAGGGTCTCGAACCACTCTCCGGTAAGCCGGCCACGGGTAATGCGTAGTCCGGCAATCTGCACGATCCGGTCGGAAGCAAGGTCCAGGCCTGTGGTTTCTGTGTCGAAGACTACGCAGGTCAGGTCGGTCAGCCTTGGCGAGCCCGCGTTGCGTGTCGACAGGGCAAAGTCATAAGTCAGGCCGGCCTCGTCCCCGCGCCCGGCTGCCAAGGGCAGCGGCAGCACCAGCCGCGCAATGCCGTCCCGCGCCTCGGGCCAGATGCCGGTCACATGAGCCGCAAGGATGTCATGGCCGGTCAGTTCGGGCTGCGTCGCGTCGGGCGGCTCGGCCAACCAGGCTTCAAGCCTGTCCACCGGGACCGGCGATCCCGACCAGACCAGCGAAAGCCGCGCCTCGGTGTCCTCGGCTTCGGTGGCGAGGTAAGGCGCAATGCCTTCTGCGCGCAGGTGCCAGTCCAGATGTCGCAAAAGCCCGTTCACCCCTGCCGCATCGGCAAGCAGTGCCAAAGGCGGCTGATCGGGTAACAGATCCAGTCCCGCTGCAAGTTCGTTCAAACCTGCCCGGCCCTGGGGGGCGTCGCTGGTCATCCGAGCGGCCAGATCACGGATGGAATTCGCCAACCCCTGCCCTTCGGTCTTGATCGCCTGCGCCAAGGCCGGAGGGATCGGCCCGTCCAATGCGTCGAGCATGGGCAACAGCGTCGCGGCATGGCGGCGCAACCGTTCCAGCGTCTCGTGTGGGGCGGGGCGATGCGCGGGGCGGTCGCGAAGCATCAGCAGCGTGCCGCCGTCGATCCCGCGCATCCGTCCCCACAGCCGCTGACCCGTTGACGTCAGACATGTCAGATCGGTCGAGGCCGCACCCGCCGCCAGCCGCGCTGCTGCGGCTTCCAGCGCGCCACTAGCCAGTTGGCGTTCGATGGGACGATCCAAAGCTATGCCGGGCAGAAGTCGCGTAGCCGAAGCGTTGTAGAAGACCACCCGCCCGTCTTCGTCGGTCATCACCGCACCGGCACCGATATCGGCCAGGATGGATTCCAGCGTTTCTTTTTCCCGCTGCACGTCGGCAGAATGTTCGGCCATCGCGGCCGACAGCGCTTCAGCCGTTCGGGCCCGCGCCTCGGCAGCATCCTTTGCGGCAGGCCCCAGATCGGCGAGATAACGAGCCTCGGGGATCTCGGACATCTGCCCGGTGCGCAGGCCCCCAGCCAGAAGTTCGATCGGGCGAGCAACATTACGGTCAAACAAGAACCAGACCCAGGCGGCGATCGCAAGCGACCCAGACCCCCCAATCAGCGCCGTCCACACGAGGCCGTCGACGATCGCCCCTGCTTCGACGCCCCGGTCCAAGAGGCTTTGACCGGATATCCACAGGCCCAAGGCCACCAGCCCCAGCACCCCGGCCGCAAGCCCGGCAAAGATCAGCAGGACGCGTTTTCGCAAGGACAGGTCGGTCAGCATGGCCCGGCCAAGAGCCGCGCCAGTTCCGCGCGCAGTTCCGACAGTTCGAACGGTTTGGCGATGAATCCGTCCGCGCCTAACGCCAGCCCTTTGCGCCGTTCGGCCGCTGACCCGCGCGCCGTCATCATCAGCACTCGGACTTTCTTGAGTGTCGGATCGGCACGAACATCCTGCACGATCTGATAGCCAGAGACGTCGGGCAGCATTACATCCAGAAGCACCACATCGGGTCGGCTGGCGCGGATTTCGTCCACCGCGCCGGAACCGGTGGCGATACGCCTGTGGCGGTGGCCTTCCCGCGACAGCAGGAAATCCAGCGCAATGGCGATATTTTCCTCGTCTTCGATCACAAGAATGTCTGCCATCAGCGTCTTCCTCCAAAGACGACGAGCCGGGCTGGGTCCGAGGGAAGCGACGGCGATCCGGTCTCCCTCATGCGCCCCTCATCCCAGCATTCCCTTGCCTTGGCCAAGCGCCGATTGCATCCCGCGCACCACCACAAAGGCGTCGCGCAGATGACTGCGCTCGAAGTTGGGCAGGGCGGCAGGGGTCAGGTGATTCCCGGGCCGTTCGCCCGCACGGATCTGAGCGGCCTGATTTTCCAGCCGCGTGGTTTGGATAAGGTCATAGGCCGCAATCAGATCGTCCGCCCCAGGCCCCGAGATGATGCCCGCCGCCTGCGCCTCGATCAGTCGGGCGCGCGTATTGACCGGGGTTAGCCGCCCCTGCAACGCATAGACGCGCGCCAGGTCGATTACCGGCACGACGCCGTTGTGCTTCATGTCGATCTGGTTGCGATGCTCGCCCGAGCGCGCGGTGGCGATGCCGCCGATCAGGTTCAGGGGCGGGCGGTGCTTTAACGAGTTCGCGATCATGTTGTGAAGAAAAATTGGCTTCTCTGCCGCGAGAGCCAGGGTGGTGTGCTGCAATCCGGCAAGCAGCGCGGCATTGCCGCCGATCGCCCGCAGGTCGAACATGACCGAGGCCAGCATCTGCGCCTCGGGATCGGGATGATCGATCCATTTGCGGAAATAACCACGCCAGACCGAACGAGGCTGCCGCCATCGGGGGTTGGTGGCCATCATGTCGCCAGGACAAAATGCATAGCCGCATTCGTTCAGACCGTTGCTGACAAAACGCGCCAGATCCGCGAACCACGGTTCCTGCGGGTCGATATCATCGCCGAGGATCAGGCAGTTGTCCTGATCCGACAGGCCGGTCTGTTCCTGCCTTCCTTGACTGCCACAAGCCGCCCACAGCCACGACCCGGGCGCTGGACCCAGCTTCTCGCATGCCATGGCCAGCAAGCGGCGGGTCACGGCATCGGCGATGTCAGTGATCATCCGCGTGATCATTTCGTGTCGATAATTGCCGTTGACCATCTGCCCCAGCAAATCGGGAACTCGCCTCGTTACATGGACCATTCCCGCAACATCCGCCGCTTGCGCGATATCCCGGATCAGCGCCGAGGCCGACAGCGCCTGCACCCGCGTCAGGTCGGTCTGGCTGACCATGCCGACGAACCGGCCGTTCTCGACGACTGGCAGATGCCCGATGCGGCGTTCCAGCATGATGTTCAACACGTCGTAGCCCAGTTCCGAAGTCGAAAGGGTGATCGGATCGGCAGTCATCACCTCCGCTATGGGGGACTGGACATCTAGCCCCTCGGCCACCACGCGGTTCGACATGTCGCGCACGGTCGCCAAGCCGACCAGCCGTGCCCCGTCCAGCACGGCGATGCTGCCGGCGCCGGCGTCGCGCATCGCGCGGGCGGCCTCTACCACCGGCGTTTCTGGTGGGCATGTCAGCGGGGCTTGGCGCCCGATCAGGGCACCGACCTTCAGCATTGCAAGATCGTTCTGGCGCAGGCTAACCTGGCCAGTCCGGTCAAAGAAGCGTGCAACCGAAGCATGGCTGCCAATCAACCGCATCAGTTCGTCACGCGGCAGCATCAGCACGGCAGCATCCTGGATGGCCGTCGCGGTCGTGACCGCCATACCGTTGCGCAGCAGGCCACGCTCGCCGAAGGAATTGCAGCTGCCCAGTTCGGAAACACTGTCACCCGCAGTGTCTGAGATGCGGACGGCGCCGCTTTCGATCAGATAGATCCCGGGCAATGAGTCGCCATGCCGATAGATCACACTGCCAGCGGGCCAGATCCTGCGGCTGAAGCACTTGGCGACACGCGCAAGTTCGGTCTGCGGCAAGCTGTCATAGGGATGGATCGTTGCGATGAAATCTTCGATCCGCGACATCGGAGCACTTCCACTCAAGAGGAGGAAAGACCGCGCCCCCCGTGAAGGGAGCGCGGCAAATCATGTCAGTGGGCCGAGGCTTCCGCCGCCCCGATCCCGGTTTCCGAGCGCACCTGCTGCGCCAAGAACCCGGCCCGGTCGATGCGTGCGCGCTGCCCCTTATGAAGGGAGCGCGGCAAATCATGTCAGTGGGCCGAGGCTTCCGCCGCCCCGATCCCGGTTTCCGAGCGCACCTGCTGCGCCAAGAACCCGGCCCGGTCGATGCGTGCGCGCTGCCCCTTATCCAGCTTCGACACGATCCAGATCGTGAAGAAGGCCGCCGTCATCGAGAAGAGCGCCGGCGAAGTGTAGGGGAACGGTGCCGACCCTACAGGGTTGCCCAGCGTTGCCTCCCAGACAGAGGGCGAGACTATGGTCAGGCCAACCGAGAGCACAAGGCCAACGAAGCCACCAATCACCGCACCCCAGGTGGTGCAATCCTTCCACAGGACCGACATGAACAGCACCGGGAAGTTGGCTGACGCTGCCACCGCGAAGGCCAGGGACACCATGAAAGCGATGTTCTGGTTCTGGAAGGCGATCCCCAGGATGACGGCAAGCGCACCCAGGCACAGTGTGGTGATCCGCGACACGCGCAGTTCGGAGGCGCTGTCAGCCTTGCCCTTCTTGATTACCGTGGAATAAAGGTCGTGGCTGACCGCCGAGGCACCCGACAGCGTCAGGCCGGCGACGACCGCCAGAATGGTCGCAAAGGCCACGGCCGAGATGAAGCCCAGGAAGATGTTGCCCCCCACGGCCTTCGCCAGATGCACGGCGGCCATGTTGTTGCCGCCCACCAGCTTGCCCTCGGCGTCCAGGAACTCGGGATTGGTCAGCACGAAGGTGATCGCACCAAAGCCGATCACGAAGGTCAGCAGGTAGAAATAGCCGATCCAGCCGGTCGCCCACATTACCGACTTGCGCGCTTCCTTGGCACTCGGAACGGTGAAGAAGCGCATCAGGATATGCGGCAGGCCAGCGGTACCGAACATCAGCGCCATGCCGAAGCTGATGGCCGAGATCGGATCCTTGATGAAGGTGCCCGGCCCCATGATGGACTGACCGGCGGCAGCGGCGGCTTCGCCATCAGTGCCCCCGGCGGCTGCCAGTTCGGTCTTGACGCGCACCGCATCCGAGAACATCGCCTCGGGTGAGAAGCCGTATTTCCACAGCACCATGAACGACATGAAGGACGCCCCGGCCAGCAGCAGGCAGGCCTTGATGATCTGCACCCAGGTCGTCGCGGTCATGCCGCCGAACAGCACGTAGACCATCATCAGCACGCCAACGATGATCACGGCGATCCAGTAGTCGAGGCCGAACAAAAGCTGGATCAGCGATCCGGCGCCGACCATCTGCGCGATCAAGTAGAAGGCCACCACGAACAACGTGCCCGAGGCGGCGAAGATGCGCACCGGGGTCTGGGCAAAGCGGAAGGCCGCTACGTCGGCAAAGGTGAATTTGCCCAGGTTGCGAAGCCGCTCGGCCATCAGGAAGGTCAGGATCGGCCAGCCCACGAGGAAGCCGATCGAATAGATCAGCCCGTCATAGCCTGACGCCATCACCGCCGCCGAAATCCCCAGGAAGGAGGCCGCTGACATATAGTCGCCGGCAATGGCCAGGCCGTTCTGGAAGCCGGTGATGCCGCCGCCCGCAGTATAGAAGTCGGAAGCCGACTTGGTTTTCGAGGCGGCCCATTTGGTGATATAGAGCGTACCGGCAACAAAAACCGCGAACATCAGGATGGCGGTCCAGTTCGTCGGCTGCTTCTGCCCGCCCTGGATCACATCTGCGGCCATGGCCCCGCCCGGCAGCATCAGCAGCGCAAGGGTGCCTGCGCCCCAAAGGTTGCGTATCATGTTAGCGCCCCTGTTTGATCTGTTCGCTCAGCGCGTCGAATTCGCTGTTCGCGCGGCGGACATAGATGCTGGTGATGACGATGGTAAAAACGATCACCCCGAAACCGATCGGGATCCCCCAGGTCATCACGCCATCGCCGATCCTGGCGGACAGCAGATCCTTGTTGAAGGCGATCAGCAGGATATAGCCGTAATAGACCACCAACATGGCAGCGGTCAGGGTCCAACCGAAACGCGATCTCTTTGTCTTCAATGCCTGATAGGTCGGGTTCGCGGCAATCCGCTCGGCCAATCTCTGTTCCATGGATCTGGTACCTCCGTTTCCATTTCATATAGTCCGTCCGTTTTGGCCGAATGGCCGTCGGACGGCGCCCGCGCGTGGGAAGCGGCCCGGGCAGGCCTGTCGCAAGCCGAGCCGGAGCCGATCCGCGGGCGAGGATGCGCCCGCAGTGAAGATTTTGGGAAAGGATCGGCAAGCGAGGTTGCCGATCCTTTTGTCAACCTTTGTTCATCCGGTTGGCGATCAGGTCGTCGACCACCTCGGGTTCGGCCAGGGTCGAGATGTCGCCCAGGCTGCCATAGTCGTTCTCGGCGATCTTGCGCAGGATGCGGCGCATGATCTTGCCGGAACGGGTCTTGGGCATGCCGGGCGCCCATTGGATCACGTCGGGCTTGGCAATGGGACCGATCTCGGTGCGGACCCATTTCTCCAGCTCGCCGCGCAACTCGTCGGAGGGCTGCACGCCGTTCATCAGCGTGACATAGGCATAGATGCCCTGCCCCTTCAGCGGATGCGGATAGCCGACCACGGCAGCCTCGGCGACCTTTTCATGGGCGACAAGCGCGCTCTCGACCTCGGCCGTGCCCATCCGGTGGCCGCTGACGTTGATCACGTCGTCCACCCGGCCGGTGATCCAGTAGTACCCGTCCTCGTCCCGGCGGCAGCCGTCGCCGGTGAAGTAGTAACCGGGATATTGCTGGAAATAGGCCTCCATGAACCGCTGGTGGTCGCCCCATAGCGTGCGCATCTGGCCGGGCCAGCTGTCGGCGATGCAGAGCACGCCCTCGGCCGGGTTGCCTTCGACCAGCTTGCCGCTTTCGGCCTCCAGGATCGCGGGCGTGACGCCGAAGAAGGGGACCGTGGCGGAACCGGGCTTTGTTTCCGTCGCGCCGGGCAGCGGCGTGATCAGATGGCCGCCGGTCTCGGTCTGCCACCAGGTATCGACGATGGGGCAGCGGCCCTTGCCGATGTTTTCGTTATACCAGTTCCAGGCCTCGGGGTTGATCGGCTCGCCCACGCTGCCCAGCAGGCGCAGGCTGGACAGGTCGTGCTTCTCGATCGGCTCGGTGCCCTTGGCCATCAGCGACCGGATCGCGGTGGGCGCGGTATAGAACTGCGTGACCTTGTGCTTGGCGCAAACCTCCCAGAAGCGGCCGGCATCGGGATAGGTCGGCACGCCCTCGAACATCACGGTGGTCGCGCCATTGGCCAGCGGGCCATAGACGATATAGCTGTGGCCCGTGACCCAGCCCACGTCCGCCGTGCACCAGAACACGTCGCCGTCATGATAGTCGAAGGTGTACTGATGCGTCATCGCGGCATAGACCAGATAGCCGCCGGTGGTATGGACCACCCCCTTGGGCTTGCCGGTAGACCCCGAGGTATAGAGGATGAACAGCGGATCCTCGGCCCCCATGGGACGGGGCGGGCAATCGGGGCTGGCGGTTTCCATCAGCGCCTTCACGTCCACGTCGCGGCCCCCGATCCAGGTCGTCTGGTCGCCGGTATGCTTGACCACCAGGCAGCGCACCCGGTCGGAACAATGCAGCAGCGCCGCGTCGGTGTTCGATTTCAGGTTCGTGCGGCGCCCGCCGCGCGGGGCGGTGTCGGCGGTGATGACCACCTTGGCGCCGCAGTCGTTGATGCGGTTGGCCAGGGCATCGGGCGAAAAGCCCGCGAAGACGATGGAATGGATCGCGCCGATCCGCGCGCAGGCCAGCATCGCATAGGCCGCCTCGGGGGGCAGGCTCAAGGAATACAGAGGCATCGCCATGCGCTGCTGCAAGACTGATGAAAGTTTCAGCGCCTTCATTGCTCTCGCCGCAACCGTCATTCGGCTCCGGTGAACGTCAACACACCCTAGTGAACAGGGCCACTTGCATAACCCTCCAAAACAACAAGAAAATCCGGCAAAAGCAGGACTCAGAGACAAGTTTATCTAGATATAATGGCGGAGGGAACGGGCCTGCCCTCGAACCTTCTCCACCCTAACCCATTGTTTTATAAGCATCTGAAAAACGTGGCTCACCTTGCTTCAATCAGCTGGCCCGTCCGCCGCCGCCCCGTGCAGCTGGAACACGTTCTTTGCCAGACCGACGCCGTTGCAGCTGATCTTAGCGGACTGCGACTCTGCCGGATCTACTGGACTGTGTGAATCGCCTCAATCCCACCGTCCCAGACCGAGGTCCTCCTCGTTTCGGGGGGACAAGGGGATCCGAACTTAGAGGACTACGTTCAGGGGGATGATCTCGGGGCTAATCCGAAAATAGCGAAAGGGCTTCGCTTGGTCACCCAAGGAGATAGCGAGCACGGCTCGATCATCACCACCTTCAACCTTCCCTTTGGCGAATAGACCGGGGTCTTCGGCTCGGAGCGCCTGACGGGCGTCATCCTCGACCGGCTGACCCACTATGTCCACATCCTCGAGATGAACGGCGAGAGCTTCAGACTCCGCCAAGGCCGCAAGCGCAATTCCTGAACTAACAACTGCGCAGCTCCCCATGAACCAGGCTTCGGTCAGTGCGCCTTGGCACGTGTCCGGCGTGGGGGGGCCACGCGGGCCAAGGCGCAGGCCACACCCGCGATCATGGCCCAGTATCACGCCGGGCAATGGCCCATTTCAGTCCGAAGTTGACACAACTGCCTATCTGGTCAACAGCACGCCGCAGATGCCTGCAATTCTCCAGACGTTAGGTGAGGACGATGTTTCAGGACGATGACCGATCCGCGTTACTGGAAACGCAGTCCGAGCAGACGCGATGGCTGCTCAGTTTTCGAGACCGAAGTGCGTCTCGCCCGCAGCCCGATACTAACTTGAATATGCCGGAATGGTGCTTCGGCGACTTGCTCGGAGCACTGCCCGCTGCCGTGTACATCACCGATGCTGCTGGACGGATCACGTTCTACAACCAGGCTGCTGTGGACCTCTGGGGCCACCGTCCCGAACTGGGAAAAGATGAGTGATGCGGCTCCTGGAAGCACTACTGGCCAGATGGCTCGCCGCTCCCACACGACCAGTGCCCAATGGCGATGGCCCTGAAAGAGGATCGACCAATCCGGGGCATGGAAGCGATTGCTGAGCGACCGGACGGCACGCGCGTGCCCTTTATCCTCTATCCCACTCCCTTGCACGACACCTCAGGCGCGCTGGTTGGGGCGAATGATCTCGGGTCACGTCCTGAGGTACCGGAGCGGACCGCGCTTGCTCATCGGTAGATGCTACGTGGCCGGTGTGCTCCGCTCCAGCCGGTTTGCTCTGACACCTTACTGCGGATGTTTTATACATCCCATACATGATCGGTTGCTGCTCCGCCGCTGAGCTTCGATGCTTGAGGCGGTTAACGCTGAAAGGAGAGCAGCGATGGGGTATTATGTTGGACTGGATGTGAGCCTCAAGCGCACGGCAATCTGCGTTCTTGACGCCGATGGACGGGTTGTCTGGCGGGGAAGTTCGGACACACATCCCGGAATGATTGGTGAGGCCCTGGACCGTTGGCGCGGTTCTCTGGAGCGAGTTGGTCTGGAGACAGGCTCGACGACGCCTTGGCTGGCCCGAGGCTTGAAGGCCCTTGGTTTGCCAGTGGTGGTGATGGATGCCCGTCGTGCGGCAGATGCCTTGAAGGCACGCGTAATGAAGACTGATGTTGCGGATGCTCGGGCCTTGGCAGAGATGCTCCGCACGGGCTGGTACACGGAAGTTTTCGTCAAATCGGAGGACAGCCATCGGATCAAGGCGCTGTTGTCAGCGCGCGATCAGCTGGTTCGGAACAAGCGAACATTTTTTGGTCAGATCCGGGGCCTCTTGCGTCCGTTCGGGATCAGGCTGGCCTCACGGCAGGGCACAAAACGGTTCGACGAGGCGGCGCGCTCAGCGGTCTGCCAGGATGATCTGCTTTACGCATGCGTCAATGCATTGTTGGAGGCTCTGGCGGCCATCGAGATGCAGATTGCCGCCTTGGATCGCCAGGTGCAAGCTCTCACGCAGCGCTCCGAAACATGCTGGCGGCTGATGTCGGTCCCCGGAGTGGGCCCGGTTACGGCGCTGGCCTTTATGGCGGCGATCGAGGATCCCGGGCGGTTCCGACGCACACGTGATGTGGGAGGATATCTCGGGCTGACGCCAAAGCGGTACCAATCCGGAGAAAAGGATGTGTCCGGGGCGATCAGCCGGCAAGGCGATGGGGCAGCGCGGCACTATCTCTACGAAGCCGCCAATTGCCTCCTGACGAGCTGGCGCGGAACCAGCCCGCTCAAAAGCTGGGGGCTCGGCCTGATGCGGCGCGTCGGCGCGAAGAAAGCCCGCGTGGCGGTAGCACGCAAGCTCGCTTGTCTGTTGCTGCGCCTGTGGAAAGAGGAAAGCCACTTCGACGCGGAAAAGGGAGGATCGCTTCGCCCGGCCTGAGGTCGGGAAACAAGTTTCGGCCAAGCCGAGTGCGGCAGAGGTCGAACCCGAGGGATGAGCGCGGGACCGTTGGTTGCAGCACAAGCTGCGTTTAATACAGTGCGCCGCCCAGAAGGTTCGGAATGTGGAAAGACCGGGATAGTGGCGCGGCCCGCGTGCTGACGCCGAAGAGAACCAGGACCCGCAGACCGCTATTGTCGCGCGCAAGGCCGAAAAACAGACTTGACGCAGCAGCCCCATGTAGAGAACCAACGGCCTTAACCATTGACCGCCTCGCCATTTCGGTTTTCGAAACCTCCGAGAATACATCGTCGAGCGATGCCGCAACGCATATGGCGCCTTCGCAGACCATCCCAAACGCGTCGGAAAAATTGCTTACTCAAGAGTACCCAAAGGCGGTCAATAGTTAAGGCCATTGGTATTACTTCGATCCGGCAGCGGACTCTGACTTCGTTAGTCCTGGTTTGAATCCAGGTTCCCCATACAATATAACGAATTGATAATTCAGCGACAATCCAGGGCCCGTTCCGTTCCCTCCGCCATTTTGTGCCCTTTTCTGCACTCGCCGTTCTCGGCCCGCTCTGGTTGAATACGCCGCAACGTGTCGGAGCGCTGATCACCCTACCCAGTTTGAGTCGGGTCAGACAGGAAGCCGCGTAGAGCGCGGCACTGACCCGACGTTGTCAGTATGGTCAGGCAGCGCTCGCCGGCCCGCCTGCACGTAGGGCGCGTACCGGCACAGGAAGGTACGCTGCACCACCGATGTCTACGCAGTCGACGCCGGCGGCTATAGCACCGCGAGGTAGCGGCGCTGATTGCCGGCTTGACGCCCCTGCTGCGGAGTAGTTGAATGTAATGTTGATTCCATAAGTGTGCGAGAGCTTCCATGCGCCGTGCTCTTTACATTGCATATTTTTATGGCCCAACGAGCATGTTGCGCGTCCACCGTCGAAACGATGATCGGAACACGCTCCGGTGAACTTGGAGGAAACAATGCGGCCGGTGAAATGGTTGGGCCTTCCCACGATTGTGGCCGCCATGCTTCTCGAGAGTTCGATGTGCCTCGCCCAGGCCCAGGCATTTGATCCTCGTGCGACCTACGAGGAGGCGATCTCCCGTGTGTTCCTGGATCAGGGTGCGATCGCCGTTTCGGTTCCCCGCGGCATTCAGATCGGCGACATCTACGACTTGAAACCCCCAGCTGCCCTGCTGTACCGCTCCCAAGACTGCTTTCCTAGCCTAGTCGCTCCACAGCCGGGACCCGCCGAATTCTTGCAGGAAGTGCGGCTCTCGAAGGCTGATGTCCAGACTGGCTTTAGTTGGGGATTGGGTAAGGCGAGCCTGAAAGCTGACTTTCAGCAGTTGGGAATTCTGAAATACGAGGACGCAACATTTGCGCAGGTCTCACCCAGGGAACTGCTCAAGGCCTTGGACACTACCGCTTGCCCAGAAGCGGAGGCACCGTTGCTCAGCCGGTTTGTCAAGATTGACCAACCGATACGCCCCCTCCTTATCGTGAGTGGGACCTACATAGCCAAGCCCACGATCTTCTTCGGATTGGTTGCAAATGCTGACGCGGGGGTGGTGGTGAACCAGATCCTTGCCGCCGCCGGGGCGAGCTTTGACGTCCAAGCCAGCGGGGGTCAGCAAAAAAGCGTTATGCTGAAGAGCAAAGCTCCAGTCGTTGTGGCCGTGACACCTGCAGTGATCTATGAGACGCGCACTAGCAAGACCCTAGGAGTTGACCCTCCCGCCGAGGCGGTTGTTGGTCATCAGTGGATGGAATTCGATCCCGAGAATCGCCCCCTTCAGCTGCCGCTTCTTGCGGAATTTTTCAACGGCGCGATCGGAACGGGTGAGCCCTAATGTTCCACGTGGTGAGAGGTTGGCCTAGGCCAAAATCGCTACCCCTTTGTCTAGCCTTAATCACCTCAATTGGCATCATAGATGCTACCATGCTGCCGTGGGTTCGGTCGGTCGCAACGGCCGAGGAGCCTGCCGATTGCGATTGGTCAGGTTTGAAGATCGTCGCGCAGTTGTCCCTTCAGGCGGAAGATTATAACGCCGCTGCGGCGGACTTCCCAGACACGATTCAGTGCATGGAAAGCATGCCGGCTGGTTGGTATGCACGTACGCGTCTCTCCGATGCTTACTCGGGCTACGGGGATACTCTAAGGGGGCTGCGACGCTTCGACGATGCGATTGCAGCCTACACAAAAGCAGAGGATCTTGCGCGAAAGCCAGACGGCGATACTGTTGATCTTGCGCGCGCTGTGGGAGGGATCGGCAAGACGCTCTTGGAGCGCGGCGACCAGGTCGGTGCCGAGGCTAAACTAAAAGCTGCTCTACTAACGATCCCCAACGATAGGCGCGACTACGTTTATATAGATTTGCAGCACTCTTTAGTTTCGCTTTACGCCAAGTTCGGCCGATGGACGGACGTAATAAATACAAGCCTTGAGACGATCAGGTTCATAGAATCAAACACGGATCTGTTTGGCGGATTACCTGAGTACTATCGATTCAATCGTGATCTTGGCAGAGCCTATGCCGCTCAATCTGACCTCAGCCCCGCTGAAGCGGCCGTTCGCAAAGCGATCGATATTGCAGAGAGGCAGCAGAAAAGCCACAGAAATTATATGTGGGACATTGGCCGAATCGTCGAGCGGGACCAGCGATATTTCGACAAGATCGCACCAGTTGGTCGCCCGACACCGCGCGGCCGACAGCTCCAGGAGCGGGCGGCCATCTATACGAGCCCTAACGTCGCCGAAGGGCATCAGATCCTAGCCGAATTGTACATGCGGATGGACCGCACCGACGACGCTGAGCGCCTGCTGCGAATGACAATATCGGCGTACGAGTTAGCAGGAGAAGTCAGCATTGAGTATGTTACGGCGCTCCGTCAACTTAGCGAAATTCTCCGCGATAAAGGTGAGTGTGGCGAGGTTTTGGAGTTACTTAGCGCTCAGATCAAAATAATTGAAAGGGAATTTCCCGGTTCTTGCCCAGGTACATGTACGCTCCACAATGACTTGGCATTTGCCTACATCTGCCAAGGGCGTTTTGCAGAGGCATTAGGTTACTTGGAGCAAGCAGTTGAGGAGATGAAGGGGACTGCCCCGCTGGATGAACTTGACTCTCTTACGGTTGAGTTAAACCGCGCCCGTCTGCTGCTTGATTTAGGCCGAGGCGAGGAGGCGCTACCGATCGTACGCAGAATCCGCGAGCGTCTGGGACAAACGAAAGATGACAGTCCGGCCCGCACTTCACTGGCACGAAGTGCCCGCCTCCTCGCCGCGCGCATTTTGCTTGATCAGGGCAACACGGCCTCAGCCATTGAAAATATGCAAGAGCTCATCGCCGATGTGCGTGCGACTGGGAACCCATCGGACATTGCTGACCTTGCCGAGTTCGAGTTGGCCTTTGCAGAGATCTTAGTAGGTAGTGGTGAGTTCGTCGATGCCAAAGAGTGGCTTGTAAAAGCGTTAGACGACCTTTCACGAATTGGCTCGAAATCATCGCTTCATGCGGCAGAAGCGCTCCAACTTCTCGTTGTTGCCAATATGGGGCTCGGCGTGTTTGACGACGGCGAAGCCAAACTAAAGGAAGCGATAGCAATTGCGAAGGCGCAGTTGTCTGACGACCATCCTGGGATCGCGCGCCTGGAACTTTCATTGGGCGCTTACTATTTAGCCGCGCGGAGAACCGCGGAGGCGGAAGCTCCCCTTCGGCAAGCTGTTCAGACCTTCAGGAACCGTGGTTGGTTGCTGGGACTCGACGAACAGGGCGAGACTGCTGGAGAATTTCAAAGCGCGCAGGAGGCCTTCAAGACCTATTTGGCGTACCTCATGCGGCGCATGGCAGATGACTCAACGACTGTAGGTACCTATCTTTCACCTTCTTTTGAGATGGCGCAACTTGTCCGCGCGACCACTCCCTCGGAGGCGTTGCTTCTGCAGAGCATCGAGCGAAACCAAACCGACGCGAAGCTTGTCGGTCTGCATCGGGAACACCGCGACTTATTGCATACTCTGGCACAACTGGAACAGGACGTCCTCCGAATGGTACGGCTTCCAGAGGCGGAAAGGAACAAAACAGCTGAAACCACGGTACGTACTAAGATAGCGTCTGCGAGCGTGCGAATTGCCGAAGTTCGCGCGATCTTGGGCGAGGATCCGCGTAGCCGAGAAAGTGTGCTCAACCCTCCTCCTCTGCCCATCACTACGGTTCAGAAGTTGCTGAGACCGGGGGAGGCTCTAGTTCTTTATTTAATAGACCGCGGCGGGACCGGCGCTTGGGTTGTGCGCAGCAATGAAGCACAATTCAAACTACTTCCCGAGACCGAAGATATCCTTGCTCCGCTGCTGTCGCCGCTTCGAGCATCCTTGAGCGCGCCGGAGCCTTCCGCTTTTGATGTCAATCTGGCGCACGCGGCCCACGACCTGTTGATTGCGCCGCTGATGGAGAATCTAGGTGAAGTTGACCACGTCTATTTGGTGCCCGATGGGATACTTCAAACGATCCCAATCGGAGTATTTGTCAAGTCCGCTGCTCCTAACGAAAATTGGAAGAGTGGCGATTATCGGGAAATTGATTGGCTGGCGAGCCGTTACGCTGTTTCGGTCCTTCCTTCGGCGAGTTCGCTTGCGCTGGTCGCCGGCCGTACTCCGAACAACCGAGCGGATCTAGAACTTCTGGGATTTGGAAATCCTCAACTGGGAGATCATCGCCAGGCCCCCGGCTCTACGCCGGTAATTTTGTCGCAGGTCGGCGGTGTGGCCAACTGCGACGCCATCGCTCAACTTCCGCCGATTGACGATATCTTGCGCCCGCTTCTACCGCAGACAGCAAGAGCTCTTGGGTTGGGCTCGAACTGGCCCTTCATCGTTGAAGGTGGGCAGGCGACCGAGTTCGCGTTCCGTCGCCAACCCCTAAAGCGATTCCGTACCATCGTCCTCGCTACGCACGGGATTTCGGTAGACAAGTACTCGACGCTTCCAATTGTTGCTGAGCCGGCCCTCATTCTTTCTCCTCCGGAGCAAGGCGGGTGCCAAACGTCGGCCGACGATGGATTGCTTACCGCAAGCGAAATCGAATCTCTGCGGTTCGAGGCGAACGTTGTGCTTCTGATAGCTTGCAGTACCGCCAGTGGCGGTGACGATCGCGGGGCTGAGGCCTTCGCCGGACTCGCGAAGGCCTTTTTTCTGGCCGGCGCGCGTTCAGTTGTGGCTTCCTACTGGGACGTAAACGCGCAGGCCTCGGCAGCGATTGTGACGATGGCCGCCGCTCGGCTGCACAAGGGCACCTCACGATCATTTGGAGATGCGCTGAACGAAGCCGCCCTTGCCGTGGCGCACACGGACGAGCTGTTTTCTCACCCACACTACTGGGCGCCATTCGCCATCGCTGGCAATGGAAACGCATTGTATGAACCGTGACATGAAATGCGCATGTAGCCTAATCATGGTTGAATGGTCGACGCACTTGATCTCGGTTTGACGACATTTCAGTCCGCTCCCAAATAGGGAGTGATGACTTCCGTGCCGATCGCCAGCAACTGCTCATCCGAGCAAGCCTCAATTAGGGATCTTAGCGTAGCATCATTGCCAAACGTCAGATTAAAGGCAGCGAAGTAACAGCCAGGACAACTGTTTGAATGGGCAAATGCGAGTAAGTCCGCCAGCATATTGACCTGTTTTTCATCCTTCAGTGCCCCAATCTTCTGCGACCAATTGCTCGCCAGAAACTCGCTCTGACATTCGGCTGCTCTTGCTGGGACAATCGGTTGAATCATTACAGCCGCGAATAACAGAGCAAGACTTAGCACTTTACGGAAAAGAGTGGTATCGAAGCTTCCACGTCCTTTCATTTGACATGCTCCGGATGAACGCCCGCATGCAATCGCATGAACGTCGTGATGGTAGCACGTCCGAGGGGCGTGCCGCCATCTGCTTATCCCACCTGCACTGCGACGGAATGAAGTCGGTCGCCGCCGAACCGCCCATTTGGTACTTGGCCACGGCGAAGCTTACCTGATTGCGTCCTCGAGCTTCGCCGGCCCGGGAAGCGCCACCACCGAGGCGCGACTTGGGTCGAGCGCGGCGTAGACGCCAAGCATCTTCGCGGCGGTCTCGATCTGCGGAGCCTGAATCATGGCCACCCATCTTCGACAGTTAAAATCTTAAGCCCCTGATATTGCTACCCCGGATTAGCGGATTTGCCACAACACGAGGGTTCAGGCGGGCTTTTTGATGTCGAGTGCGTCGAAGAGACTCCTTTGGCCTCGGCTTTCGTCGTCATGGGTTTCTTGCTCATCTTCGCTCCATAAGGGCTACGATGAGCCAAAAACCCTCCATCACGCAATCTGCCTAATCTGTCCCATGGGCGCTGACGTCAGACACCCCGGTCATCCGAGCACATTCCAAGGCTATTTCCTCACGCTCAGAAAAGGAAAGATTGCGGCTTTTCGGCTGCGGTGAAGATGGGGCCAGATGTGTGGGAGGCATTCCGCCAGAACTCCGAAACCAGCGGCTTCCGACAGGAGCAGAGACACCGGCTACAATACCTGCCTCTTCACTGGAGAGGCCTGCCGCGATCTCCTGCCAGAACCGACACAGATGCTCACGCTGCCAGATGGGCGGCCGTCCTGGCGAGGACAATTTGCGCCGCGTGGATCGTTTGGATTTTCGGCTTCCTGTCGTCATCTACACCTCCAAGTTCAGGGTGTTGCGACAACCGGTTAAATACGCCTTGGCTGCTGCGGTCCGAATGATGGATCAGCTTGTCAGCTTCGGATGGTGCCCTCTGGCAGATGGCCTGGTTCAGGGCATCGAGAACAAAACCGGTCGTCATCGAGGTTGAGACGCGCCAGCCAACGATCTTCCGGGCGAAGACGTCGAGGAATGAGGAGGGTCAGAAAACAGTCCTCGGATGGTGCCCTCTGGCAGATGGCCTGGTTCAGGGCATCGAGAACAAAACCGGTCGTCATCGAGGTTGAGACGCGCCAGCCAACGATCTTCCGGGCGAAGACGTCGAGGAATGAGGAGGGTCAGAAAACAGTCCAGTGGACTGTTTTCCCGACGAATGGCGACATACACCATCCCTTGCCAGCTTGAGACATAGGTGAAGTCGCTGACCCAGAGCTGGTTCGGCATGTCTGCCTTGAAGGCCTGGTTCACCTTGTCGTCCGGGCATGGCTGGGCAATATCGGGATTGGTCGTGACCACCTTCTTGCCGCGCACAACGCCTTGCAATCCCATCGTCTTCATCAGCCGCTCGACGGTGCGAGCCGGGCAATCTCGCGTCCTTCGCGGCGGTGAGGGCAAGCCCGTCATCGGTTCAAGGGCAGCCCGAACGGTGCCAAACCTTGCACGCGCCATAACGGCCCCCGCTGTCATCGAAGGCCTCCTTGAGGGCAGCCAGGTCGAGGCCATCCTGTTTGGCCCGATCCGATGCCAGGGCGGGGTCTCGCTCCCCAGCCTTGAAGCTGTAGAATGTCGATGGTGCGATCCCCAGAACCCGGCAGATCGGCCCGACACCATGGACACAACGGTGATCATCGATAAACGCGATCATCTGCGGAACGGGCGGTCGAGCTCCGCCGCTGCGAAATATGCGCTGGCCTTCTTCAGGATCTCATTGGCCTGGCGCAATTCACGGACCTCGCGCTCCAGTTCCTTGATCCTGTCCTTCTCGGCGCTCGTCGGTCCGCCGCGCTGACCGGCATCACGTTCGGCCTGCTGGCACCACACGCGTAGGCTATCGGGCGAACAGCCAAGCCTCACGCGCGATCGCCCTGTAGGCGGCCGCGTCGCTGGCATAGTCGCCACGGTTCTCTCGGAAAAGCCGAACACCGCGTTCGCGAAGCTCGGCCGGATAGGCGGGGGTAAATCTCGGCTTTGACATAGGGCTCATCCTTTGAGTGTTTTACTCTCCGGCAAACCCGGGGCGGTTCATGGCCGTTCTCGTGTAGCCAGACAC
Organism: Paracoccus actinidiae; assembly: GCF_030863885.1. Classification (NCBI taxonomy): domain Bacteria; kingdom Pseudomonadati; phylum Pseudomonadota; class Alphaproteobacteria; order Rhodobacterales; family Paracoccaceae; genus Paracoccus; species Paracoccus actinidiae. The sequence continues at coordinate 4,200,821 of NZ_CP132956.1, read as the reverse complement.
CGTAAAACGATGGTGCATCCCTGAACGCCGCAAAGTCCGGCATGAACACTGTGTCCGACGATGAACAGTAACAGGCTTCTGAACCCCCGAAGACGGTCCTGATCCCCAGGTTGGCGATAAAGGTCTCCGCCTGCGCCATACGCTCGTCTTCAGACAGGAGGCATGTCGGGGGACGTTCGTATCCGTCCACCTGTGCGACATTGAACACCGAGAAGGCTTTGGCAAACATCCGGACACGGCTGCTGTTGTCATCGTCATCGTCATCGTCATCTGCGGCGTCGGATGAGGCGACCTGGCCTCCACAGCACGACGGTGGTCGAGCATTCGCCCTTGCGCACCTGCGCACCGAGCGCAGATAGGTGCCCCACAGACCATCGTTGTAACCGTCCGTCATGGCAGCCGCCCACAGCGCCACGGTGTTGATGCCACGGTAACGCCTGCCGGACGCGACGTTGGTCGGCCGGGCGGCACTGGTTCCGTTGTGGAACCATGGCGCATGCCACTCCCCTGCCCCTTGCTCAATGGCCGCGATGATCTCGGCCGTGACCCGCGTGTAAACATCGGCACGCGCTCCGGGCTTTACGCCGGGAGACTTCGTGACGGCTCCCGGGAAGGGCCACGAACCCACAGGATCGCCACAGCTTGCGGAAGGCGTCGGGCTGGGTAGTGCGATTGTGTCTGGGCATCGGGATGTCCTCCGACAGGCGCTGGAGGCCTCTCCTCCTGCTCTCAACCCGTCACAAAACACCCGGCAGGTCTCTGCCTCTCAAGCACAGGCAGCGCAGGTGAAGGGGGCAGACTGCAAGCAAAAGCAGGATTTCCACGCCTCTTGGGGGTTGCCGAGCTCGCAAGGTGCGTGGTTTGTTCTCGGTCCGCACTCTTTGCCGACTTGAAGGACCCCTGCCCCCGATGTTCCGCTTCCTGCACTCCTCCGATCTGCACCTGGGCAAGGCCTTCGGCGGCTATCCCGAGGGGATCCGCAACCGCCTGCGCGAGGCCCGCCACGGCGCCATCGCGCGGCTGGCGCAGGCGGCGCGCGACGGCGGCGCGGGTGTTGTGCTGCTGGCGGGCGATACCTTCGATGCCGAGACCCCGGCGCCCGACACCCTGCGCCACGCCTTGCGCGCCATGGCGGCCGAGGCCGACATCACCTGGGTGCTGCTGCCCGGCAACCACGACAGCCTGGCCGCGACGGAACTGTGGCGCCGCATTGCCTCGGACGCGCCTGCGAACCTGCGGGCGATCACCAGTTCCGATCCGGTGGACCTCGCCCCCGGCGTGGTGATCCTGCCCGCCCCCTGCACGCAGCGCCGCCCCGGCCGCGACCTGACCGAGGCCATGGCCGCCCCCACCCCGGACGGCTGCCTGCGCATCGGCCTGGGCCATGGCGCCATTGCCGATTTCTCGGGCGAGGAAGGCGCGGCAGGCATCATCGCCCCGGATCGGGCACGGCTGGCGGGCCTGGATTATCTGGCCCTTGGCGACTGGCACGGGCAGATGCAGGTGAACGCCGCCACCTGGTATTCCGGCACACCCGAGGCCGACGGCTTCAAGCATGCCGCCCCCTGCGGCGCCCTGTTGGTCACGCTGGATGGCACGGCCGACGTGCGCCCGGTGGAAACCGGCAGCATGGGCTGGCAGGTGGTGAGCCTGGACCTGCTGCCGGGCGACGAGCCCCTGGCGCGGCTGGATGCCGCCCTGCCCCCACTGAGCCTGCGCCGCAACCTGCTGGTGCGGCTGGTGGCGACCGGGCGGCTGCCGCTGGCCGACCGTGCCGCGCTTGACGCAGCCGCCCAAGCGGCAGGCCCCGACTTCGGCTGGTTCAGACATGACCTGTCGGCTCTGGCGACCGAGGCACGTCCCGACGACCTGGACGGGATCGACCGGGCGGGCGCCCTGCGGCGGGCCGCCGAGGCGCTGCTGGCCGAGGCGCAGGATCCCGCCCTGGGCGCGGCGGAACGCGACATCGCGGCATCGGCTCTGGCGCGGCTCTACGGCCTGGCCCAAGAGGTGCAGGCATGAAGATCCGCGCCCTTCAGCTGACCAACGTGCGGCGGTTTGCCGGACGGACCGCCCGGATCGAGGGGATTGGCGACGGTATCACCGTGCTCTGCGAGCCCAATGAATTCGGCAAGTCCACCTTCTTCGACGCCATTCATGCGCTGTTCTTCGAACGTCACCGCGCCACCAAGTCTGCGGTCAAGGCGCTGCAACCCCATGCGGGCGGCGCCCCCGAGGTGGCGATAGAGATCGAGCTGCCCGAGGGTCCCTTTCGCATCGAGAAGCGGTGGCTGTCGCGCGCAGGGGCCAGGGTGATGCACGACGGACGGCTCCTGGTGCAGGACGATGAGGCCGAGGCCTGGATTGACGCCCTGCTGGGTGGCGGCCTGTCGGCGCCCTCGGGTCTTCTCTGGGTGCGCCAGGGCCTTCTGGGACTGGAGCCGGAAGGCAGTTCAGCGAGCGACAAGTCCGATCGGGAACGGGCGTTGTCGGCGCGGCGGAACCTCTTGTCCTCGGTCGCGGGCGAGATCGAGATGATGACCGGCGGGCGCAGGCTGGACGGGGTCGTGGCGCGGGTGGGCGATGCGCTTGCCCGGCTGGCCACCTCGACCGGCCGTCCCAAGGCGGGCGGCGAATGGGCGCGGGCCGAGGCCGAGGCGGATGCCCTGCGCGCCGAGGAGGCCGAGCTTGCTGCCAAGGCCGCGCGCCTGTCGGGCGATCTGGCGCGCCGCAGCGAGGCGCAGCGCCAGCTTGCCACGCTGGACAACCCGTCCGAGGATCAGCGTCGCGCCGAGGCCTTGGCCGCAGCCCGCACTGCCCTGGCCGATGCCGAGGCTCATGCCGACCGGCTGGGGGCGGCGCAGCGTGCCCTGGCCCTGGCACGCGCCACCGATGACAATACCCGCGCCGGGATCGAGCGGCTGGAAACGCTGGCTGACCGCGCGACCGGCGCCGGACAAGCCCTTGCCGCCGCGCGGGACGACGCCGCCCGCCACGAGGCCCGGGCCACCGGCTTGGCCGAAATCGACCGCGACGCGGCTGCCGCCCTGCGCGAGGCCGAGGGGCGCACGCGCGCGCTGCGCGACCGCCTGGCCCTGGCGCAGCGGTCGCGCCTGGCCCGTGCGGCACAGGACCGGGCCGAACAGATGGCCCGCACCCTGGCCGAGGCCGAACGCCTGCGCGCCGCCATTGAGACTGAGCGGGCGCAGCGCGGCCTGCTGGTGGTGACGCCCCAGGCGCTTGCCGCCGCCGAACAGGCCAGCGACGCATTGAACCGCGCCGAGGCCCACCTTGCCGCGCAGTCGGTCAGTGTCAGCTTCGGCTATGCCGGCGCCACCCGGGTCCGTGCCGATGGCATGGACCTGCCCGAGGGGCCGCACCGCATGACCGGCCCGCGCGACTTCGACCTGCCGGGCATCGGCACCATGCGCATCGACCCCGGCACCCGCGCCACCGGCGACGAGGCGCAGCTGGACAAGGCGGCGGCGGCCTTGGCCCAGCGGCTGGCTGCCTGCGGGGCCGAGGATCTCGCCCAGGCGCGTGCCAGGCTGTTCGAGGCGCAACGCCTGGACGACACGCTGCGCAGCACCCAAGGCCTGCTGGCCCAGCTTGCCCCCGATGGTCTGGACGCGCTGCGCCAGGCCCATGCCCAGGGCTTGGCCGAGGCTGGAGTGGCGGTGGACGAGGCCGAGGATCCCGCCTCCCTGGAGGTCGAGCTGGCAGAGGCCGTCCTTGCCGAGGACCGCTGCCGCGCCGCCGCCACCGAGGCGCAGGCCGCCCTGCAGGTCGCGGCCGAGGCGCGGGCGGGCGCAAGCGCCACCCTTGCCGCCGCCCTGCGCGCCCATGATGCGGCCGCAGCTGAGGCGGGCGATCCTGCGGACCTGACTGCGCGGCTGCAGGGTCTGCGCGAAGCGGGCACCGGCCATCAGGCGCGCCTGACCGATGCACAGGTCGAATGCGCGCGGCTGGAACAGGCGGCCCCCGATCTCGACATGGCCCGCGCCGCCCTTTCGCGGGCGCAGGCGGTGGCGGACCAGGCGAAGGCGCAGCGCGACCGGCTGCGCGAGGATCTGGCGATGCTGAACGGGTCCATCGGCACCCTGGCCGAGGAAGGCATCGAGGAGCATCTGGACGAGGTGCGCGGCAGGCTTGCCGAGGCAGGAACCCGCGCCGCGCGATACGGGACCGAGGTGCAGGTCCTGTTCCGCCTGCGCCAGGCGCTTGACGAGGCCCGGCGGCAGGCGCGGGACGCCTATCTGGGGCCGGTGCTGCGCGAACTGCAGCCGCTGTTGTCCGTCATCCATCCCGGCGCCACGCTGCAGATCGACGACCAGACCCTGCTGCCCTCGGCGCTGACCCGAGACGGCCAGGCCGAGACACTGGACATCCTGTCGGGCGGCACACGGGAACAGGTGGCGATCCTGACCCGCCTGGCCTTCGCGCGTCTGTTCGCCCGCAGGGGCACTCAGGTGCCGGTGATCCTGGACGACGCCCTGGTCCACAGCGACGACGACCGGATCGAGGCGATGTTCACCGCGCTCCACCGCGTGGCGCAGGACCAGCAGATCCTCGTCCTGACCTGCCGCCAGCGGGCCTTTGCCGCCTTGGGCGGTGAAAGGGCGCGGGTCGTGGTGGAGGCGGTCTGATGACTGCATCCCAAGGCATGAGCCAGGGACATCGAACGTCGGTGAAGGGCGGCAAAGCAGACGTTCGTGTGCCCTGCAGAAAATGTCGTTCAGCTATTCCACAGGCGCTTTGGGGTGCGAAGTTCTGCTGGAGACGCTATTTCTGCGGATCATCATTGGTCTACGAAAGCTTCCCCTTTCGACGTTTGCGTTTCCACGATTTGAAGCTTTTGCGCCACGCTCGTATCCTGCTATCTGGCGGAACGAGGTGGGCGCGCAGTTCCGGCTCGGCTGGAACTGTCAAGGCAAGGGCGAACTCCTTGTCGAAATCTGAAAGAGACAGGATTGCCGCATCCTTGATCGACGCCGCCTTTTCTCTAGCCTCCTTTGAGAGGCATCGTTCAAGAGCGGCGGAAAGATCCTCCTCGCTCGCAAGGTCCGCATCGAACACCTCGTCCCAACCTAAGTGGCGCGCTTGCCGCATGACCTTGTCGCCTCCGGCGACAGGGTCGATTGCAACGACCGGAACGCCGTTCTTCAGGGCCAGGACCATGCCGTGAAGCCTTGTCGTCAGCATGACATCGAGCCGATTGCAAATCGCCTCGAACTGAGATCCGTTGGACAAGCCGAACCGATTGATCTCGACTGGCACGGATGTATCCATCTCGATGAAAGCTGCACCTGTGTTCTGAATAAGGCGGCGCAACTTCTCGGCCGCGAGGTCGCCTCTGCGTCGTCCGCCATATTCCCGCTGCGCGCTCGCAAGACACAAACCGACCACAGGGATGCGAGCGGAGACCTCCCGAAAACTCAGATCGGCTCTAACCATACGGTCACTGTCACGCTCCAGCAGAACCTCAAACGGATTGAAGTCCTGGATGCTCTTCACCATCGTCAGGTTCACGCCGATATGGACGCAGTGCTGAAACCGTCCGAAAATGGCGTCATGCTGCACTGCCATTTCTGGGGTAAAGGGCCCGCAGATCACGACCAGATGCGTATAGCGCGCAGGCTCCAAAGTATGTTTGTCCAACCACGTTGCGTCCACGGACAGGCTCGCGTCAGTATATGGAGAAACATCGTAATTTATTCCTAGTGCGTCCAGCCTGCTCTCGATCTGCCGCAGGACCTCGACATCCCCTACCGTCGAAAAGTGGCCGACAAGAAGCGCCCGGGAAACGTTTCGCTCTGTTGGGCTTGAAAGGCGCGTCATCTCAATCTCGCTCCTGAAATGCGCCGTGCATCCACCTTGGCGCAAACTGCCTTGGTCAGACAGGCATTAAATGAGGGTGCTTTTGCAGAAAACGCCGCAAGGTCCGCTGATAGATCAAGGTGGCCCGGCCACGCGAAGACCAGATATCCCATTGCACACGCCGCCAAGGCTTTTCAGGGCCATGATAGTGTAGGATGAAAGGGGCTCCCAGCATGACCCCTTCTGTGGGAGTTCCCGATCGTGCAAGAAACTTCCGGTGTTTACGGACTCGGCCCCAGGACGCATTCCATCCCAAATCCAGTTGCACCACGTTGCCGTTGAACAAGGCATTCAGGTGATCCTGATCGCCATGACTACAAGCAGATGCCGCCACAACGTCCTCGATACGAGCGAGCAACTTTGGCTCAGCGCGCAGCCTGTCGCAATTCAACAAAAGAACTCCAGCGTTGAAATAGTCTTGCGAGGACGCAGGCTTCATGAACTGCTGGATTTCTGCCAGTCGAGCCTTGCGCTCGAGCGAGTTTTCATCCGGATTAGCGAGCCAATGAGCTATCGTATAGTCACGAACCACCCCGGCATAGGCATCGCCCAGGTCGATTTCGAACGCCCTAGCGACATCACCTGTCACCAGCGTGTCGCCGTCAATGTAAAGCACATAACCGTCGATCATGCGGGGAATGAACAGGCGACCCATCGTGGCTGCAGAAATATAGCTTTGCGGGCCATGCGCGCCATCAAGATACCCGTTGCTGATGTCCTTGCAGATCAGCTTGATCAAAGGGTTTTCCGAGACGACGTTCCGGACATCCGCCCAGTCCGCAGGTTCAAGACCATTTCCCCATATGTGCAATTCGGCGGGGCTATCCAGATGTTGCAGCAAGCTCCAGACTGACAGCAGCGTTGGCCTCAGAAAGCCTTTGTCGGTAACATAGGCAACCTTGACCTTGTGTGACGTGCCAGCCAATGAAAACCCCTTTGTTCTGAGTCTGAGGAATTTTGTATTTAGGTTTCGAAGACTCGGCAATGTTGTCGTTGTTCATTCCCCAACGCCTTGCTGTGTATCCTCTCTCCTTATTGAGGTCTCGTCTTCTTCGGCGGAAACTCTGCCCGTTAGGCCCTGACTGACCTATCAAACGGCCGCTGGACCTTGCCGCGGATGGTGCCAGGGGCAGGTTGGCCAAGGCGGATAAGCCCGCAGCCGCCACTCAACACAGTTCAAGTCCCGCCGCCGTCAGCCGACTTCGTTTTCCAGCGGGATGATCGACAGTTCCTGAACCGGAGCGTTGTCCCGTATCGCCCGCGCGAGACGTTCCACGTCGATGTCGAGATCATAGGCCGAGGCCAGAAGCGTATAGCGACGCAGGCCGCCTGCGCGGTCATATTCAACCGAAAGAGGGCCGGCGCGAATACCCCGGACAGCCAGGAGGCGTCCAAGCTGGGCGCCGTCGTAGGTGCTGTCCCCATTCACGGCGATCTTGATGCGCATGACAGGCAGGGGCGGACTGTAGGGAGCAGGATATGTGATTTGGCAGCGTTCATCAGCCTAAAGCTTCTTCGCTTGGTGCTGGCGTAGGCTGACGGGGTTCCCTGCAAGGGGTGTCAGCCGGTCCGGGCTGCCTATCTACCGAAAAGCGCACGACGTAGGAACCACAGGTAGTGCTATAGCTGTCCTAAAGGTTAGCTATCTATTTATCCCTAAGAGTCTATTAAATTTACTAGAAAAACTTTCTTTTTGTATTTTGGTTCTTGGCTAATAAGCAAGACCGCAGCTTATTTGATGAGGTTCATGCATCGATGACGACACATCAGCGCCATCTCGCAAAGCACCATTTTGGGTCTCTGAATGGACTAAGGTGCCTGTGTGCGCAGGGCAGCTTAAGACTCAGAGTTCGGCATTCTGTTTCATCGTTTTTTACCCTAGGGCGAGCCCATTGAACGGGACGATGCCGATCTGCTTGGGATCACCGGGCCGGTTCTGCGGGACCAGCGGATCCCTATATCTGGCAACCCAGGATCTGGCCGATCCGCGCAGCCCTGCCAATTTCGCGCCGGACGGCCATTTCACCCACCCCATGAACGAGGCCTTTGGCGCCGCTTTCCGGCAACTGTTGCCGACCACCGGCTGGACCCCGGCCAAGGTGCAGGCTGCCACCAACGACGCCCCCCAGGTCAGCCGCATTCTGGGCATGCCGCACATCTAGGATCAGAGCCGATGAAATACCGTCCCGAAATCGATGGCCTGCGGTCGGTGGCGGTGCTGCCGGTGATCCTGTTCCATGCCGGGCTGGGGATCTTTTCGGGCGGCTATGTCGGCGTCGACATCTTCTTCGTCATCTCGGGTTATCTGATCACCACCATCATCCTAAGCCAGATCATCGCCGGACGATTTTCGCTGCTCGAATTCTATTCGCGCCGTTCGCGCCGGATCCTGCCGGCGCTGTTTCTGGTCATCGCCTGCACCATCCCGCTGGCTTTCCTCCTGATGCTGCCCAGCCAGTTCAATGACTTCAGCCAGAGCGTAGCGGCCGTCACTATCTTCGCCTCGAACATCCTGTTCTGGAAGGAAAGCGGCTATTTCGCCGCCGCTGCCGAACTGAAGCCGCTTCTACACACCTGGTCTCTGGCGGTCGAGGAGCAGTATTACGTCCTCTTCCCCCTGCTGCTGCTGGGCCTGTGGCGGCTGGGCGCACGCCCGGCACTGATGGTGCTGGGGGTAATTTTTGGCGCCAGCCTGATCGCTAGCCAGTTCTTGTCCACCCGCGCTCCCGACGCCAATTTCTTCCTGCTGCTCAGCCGCGCCTGGGAACTGCTGGCCGGATCGCTCTGCGCCATCTGGATCCTCAAGCGCGGCCGGTCCGGCCATGCCCTGGCCTCGACCCTGGGGCTAGGACTGATCCTGGCGTCAATCTTTCTCTATGATGGCGACACGCCCTTTCCCTCGGTCTATGCCTTGGCCCCGGTGGCGGGCACGGCGCTGATCATCCTCTTTGCGGACGGGGGCACCCCGGTCGGCCGGCTGCTGGCGATGCGCGGGCCGGTCTTCATCGGCTTGATCAGCTATTCCGCCTACCTGTGGCACCAGCCGCTGTTCGCCCTGGCCCGGCTGGCCAGCCCGGATCACCCACCGATGGCCGTGATGATGGCTCTGGCGGCGCTGTCGATCGGGCTGGCTTTTCTCAGCTGGAAATATGTCGAGCAGCCGACCCGGCACTATCCCTGGCCGGTCCGGCGCATTTTGGGCACGACAGTCGCTGCCTCTGTCCTGATCGCTTCAGTGGGATTAGCGCTGAACTATACGGGCGCCCAGCAGGCCTATTCCACTGCCAGCCTGTCGGAGCAGCCGACCCGGCACTATCCCTGGCCGGTCCGGCGCATTTTGGGCACGACAGTCGCTGCCTCTGTCCTGATCGCTTCAGTGGGATTAGCGCTGAACTATACGGGCGCCCAGCAGGCCTATTCCACTGCCAGCCTGTCGCCGCAGAACCGCCCCCTTTTGGACCAGATCACCCGGATGGCCGAGATGGATCATTTTGCCACAGACGACAGCGATCCCTGCCGTTTCTTTGTCAGCGACTACAATGCAGCGACGGATGCCCGCGTTTTGCGCTGCTCTGCCGAACATGGTCCGGCCCTGGCGATCTTTGGCGATTCCCATGCTCTCGACACCTGGTCAGCAATGTATGCCGCCTCGGATCGTCCTTTCCTGCTGGGCCTATCCCAGCAGGAGTGCCGCCCCCATGTCGCTGGAACTGACTGCACCACGACCAATTTGCCACGGTTCCTGGAACGACATGCCAACCGGATCGGCTCGGCCGTCTATGTGCAGGCAGGCTTCTGGCTGCTGACCGATCAGAACGGCGAGCCGCGCGCCCGTCACCTGTTCACCGATGGCAGCGACCTGCGGCCGCAGCTTGACGAGGCCGCCATAAATCAGGTCTTCGCGGTGCTAGAACATTTCAACGCCGTCGTGCCCGTCACTTGGTTCGGGCCTAGGATAGAGCCGCATGTCGCACCCGAAACCATGCTGTCGATCGCCTGCGACCGCTCGTCCGACCTTCTGCGCCTGCGCCCCGCCCATCAGGAAATCTTCGAGCGACTCGAGGGCCGTTTGGCCGATCAGGCGGCCGACAGCGGCATCGGCTATATCCGGGTGCTGCCGGTGCTGAACTTCGACATTGGCCGTGATCTTTACGACTGCGAGCATCTCTACTGGTCGGACGGCGATCACTGGAGCCCGGAAGGCGAGGCTCGGTTCGGCGTCCGCATGACCCCGGCGATCGAAGCGACGATGCCGCCCTTGCAAGAGGACATCCACAATGTCTCTACACCGCCCTTAGGACACGCTGCCTCTTGGTAGTGAAGCGCTCGGGATCGATATCGCAGGTGGTCAGCAGGATATGCGCATGCAGAGTTAATTGAACTCCGAGGGGGCGGAAACAATTAAATGAAACAATTACGGGAAGGTGTGCAGCTAGAGGTTGAACGGAGGGAGGGCGTGAGAGAGGTAGATTGGATATCGAGTTCGATGATAAGGCATGAAACGATCACTGACTGCCCCCCCTTACCTTCAAGCGTTGCTCCAGTCTGTATGAGGATTATGGCCGGAAGCAGGAAGGGTTGCATAGGTGCTGTCAGAAAGTGCTTTCTTCAGGTTCCGTCTTATTCACCGCCATGGAATCTATTCTTTCCTCTTTGAAACCAAATCTGTGACTGTTTTTCCTCCAGATTAGATAAATTCGATCCCAGATGCGGTGCAATATTACTCCTCCTACCAAAGCAATTATAAAAGCTAATAGGTTTAGATTAAGGGGTTCTGGCAAGTACTTCGCCACCGATCTAAACTGAAAGTGCGTGAGATATATAAACAGTGATGCAGCGGCTACACGGGTTATTGGAATCGCTGCAATTTTAGGGAAAGGTAGGCGCGGCACAGCAAGAATTACAATGAAGGCCAATGCCGTCAGGAACTGGGGAGCGCCGTCTACCATCACAAAGTTTAGGCTTAGCACAGCAAGTGTAAGCAACGTAGCAAGAATCCTTTGTAACCGTGATATTGCTTGCGCAAGACACCAACCTAACGTGAAAATCCAAAGCTTCTCATGAACAACGCGGTCGTAAAGATAATCTGTATTCCATACTGCTCCAATCGCATAGCATATAAAAACGCTGGCACATACAGAGAAACATGCGCATTCGAAAGGTCGTTCACGTATCGCCTGTCGAACAGGCGGAAAAGCTAATACTGCAGCTAGTACGAGTAGGCATTGCACTAATACGTCCACAAACCAGTAAGTCAAGCCACCGACCGCATTTGGCCCGAGCAGGTTGCCTAGCATTAATAGCGTCAGTGGCTCGGGTTTGGCGAAGGCAGTTTGAATTAGAATAGAATAAAGTATTGTTGGTATTACAATTAGAGCGACAAGGTTGAGGATTGGTACAATGCTATTTTGTCGTAAAACGGCGGGTATTTGAAAACGTCCAAAACTATGTCCAGCGATGAAGAAGAGTGCAGAAGTCGCGCCGCCATATGCAATCAACCCGAAATGGCCCGCAACCACGGCAGCGATTGAGACAGCACGCATAAGAACGGGCGTCTCCACCAGACGGATATGACGGAACCACTCTGCACTCTGCAGGCCGCTTTCAGTATTGTTGGAAGATGCTGCCCCAAGTTCGGCAAGGGAACTCAAGGGAAGGGTATCCCATTGCCTGGGAAGCGAACCCAAGCGCGCCTCTAACGCGAGCGAAACTGAAAGGTAGCTGAGAGAGTCGACTCCGAGGTCACGTACACAGGAGGTTGGAGACACCGATGCGCGTCCCAGAACATCAGCCACAGCCCCTGCCAGCGCAGCGGCTTCTGGCGTAATCATACCAGACCGGTCGCTTCTATGGGTCTGGCTGCTCCCGTTTACACCCCGCTCATTAAGCAGATCCTGCTTCAGAATACTGTCAGGATCTGGAAGGGCAGCTCGGTCAATTTTTCCGTTAGCTGTTAAGGGAAGACGATCAAGGAGAACTACCACACGGGGCACCATGGCAGCAGGAAGATTCTGGCGGCAGCTTTCCAGCAGCATCTCACTGTTAACTGGAGTATCGGTCCCAACGGTGCCGCTGCCAGTTTTAGCTACCGCATAAGCCACGAGTTCAGTTTCCCCGTCTGCGCCAGGTCGAGCGATGGTCAGGGCCTGCGCGATGTCTGCACGACTTTCGAGGTGGCGAGAGACTTCAGCAGGCTCAACACGGAACCCGCGAATTTTAACTTGATCGTCTGCCCGGCCTAGCACCAACACATCGCCGGAAGGCATTCGTAAACCCAAGTCGCCTGTACGATGGCGCAGGGGCAGACCGGTACTTCCACGACCCAATTGCACCTTATCATCCGCAGCGTCGTAGTAGCCCAAGGCCAGATCGTCTCCCTCCACAACGATTTCTGCGGGTTCCCCTATTGCGGCGGCACGTCCATCGAACTCCAGCACCAACCTTCGCGACCCTGCACTGTGGCCCACAGGGCATATGTCCCAATGGCGAGCGGCGGCTTTTCCGTCCCCACTTTCTTGATCTTCCATCTCCCCGGGAGCGAGGTCATAAAGGCTAGCCGCCTGTGGTGTCTCAGTAGCACCATAAAGGTTGGAGATTGCCGCCTTCGGCGCAATAGCTTGGAAAACAGCGATAGCATCCGCAGTCAACATGTCGCCACCGAACGTCGCATGCCGCAGGGTCGGCAGTGTTCTGCCGCGTGCGCCGAATGCGAGGAAACGGGCGAGTTGCGGCGTGAGGTGCAGCATCGTTGGACGAACGGAAGAAAGCCATTCGAAGAGTGCATAAGGATCACGCCGCGTATCTTCCGAAGGTACATGTAGCATGGCGCCAGATGTCAGCGGCAGTAGTACATCGCGCAGCATAGGATCATGACCTAGTCCTCCGAGAAGGGCAAAGCGATCGTCGGCTGTAATCGCGCGATCCATACGAGTGCGTTCAAGGAAGCGGCAAAGTCCTCGGCCGTCTGCGAGAACGCATTTGGGACGGCCTGTGGTTCCAGAGGTGAAAAGCGCATAACGTGCAGCGCCCGGCAATGGCACCAAGGGCGTCTCAATCCCGGTGTTGAGCAAAACTAGTGCCCCCGAAGCGAGATTGATTACAGAAGGAGATCCCATATCTCGATCTTTATGATGGGTGCCATTGCCCCTCCCAGCGTCCGGATCTGATCTATACGCTGTGGCAAACTCCGATGCGGCTGCCCTTAATCGCAGGATAGGGCGCAGAGCATTGTCCATCGCGCAGCGCCGATTTGGGGGATAATCGGGATCGTAGACGGCAAAAACTGCTCCTACACGGTCGGCAGCAAGAATAGCCGTGGCGGTAGCCAAACCACGGGGCAACTCGATCGCCAGTGCATTTCCTGGTCCGGCACCGCGCGCAATAAGCGCTTCCGCCAAAATGTCTACATCGTGCTTCAATACATTGTAGCTGAGCGTTCCGGTCGAGGCGACAATTGCAGTTCTCTCTGGATCCTCTTTGGCAATCTGCGCCACGCGAGCGCTTATTGAGGTATCGGGCTCTGGTTCTCTGGTTCTAATAGCAGAGGTGACCACAGCAGGATGTGTTCCCGACAGGCTTATGTCGCGTATCGGACGTACATCATTAAGAATATCGCTGGAAAGAAGGGCAGTGATATGGTCGAGAACTATCTCTGCGCGCCACGCGTGTAGGCGCTTTACAGGATAAGAAAGGCTAAGATCCAGTCTCCCTTCTGTCTGCAAGATATGAAAATTAAGATCAAAATCGGACTGCCAGCCAACTCGTCGGTCGCCCGGAATGCGGAAGCCATCGAGATCTAGAGTTTCTAGGCCTGGGTACCAGTTAATGCCGAAGCGGGGATGGACGCCCGTCTCGCGGATGATCTCATGGTAAGGTAGCGTTTCATGACGTAGGCTCGCACGAACGGCACAACGCACAACACGAGCATGATCAGCAAAACTCTTATCGGGGTTGGGAACCGCAAGAACCGGCAAGGCATTCGAAAATACGCCGATGACGTTTTCTCGTTCGGGGTGAGCCCGACGGCCTGAACTCTGGAACGTTGCGCAGCTGGCAGATCGGCCCGTCTGCCGGCTGAGAACCAGTAGATAAGCGGCAAATGTAGCTTCGAAGGTCGTCACACCTGCCGCTCGCGCTGCAGCGGTTAGGCGGCGCAACGCATCTGGGCCGAGCCGCTTGATTACTTCGTCCCGAGTAGTTGCTTCACCGTTCGATGAAGGCTTCAGAAGTGGCAGCGGTCCGGCAGCAGCGGCGTTTGCCAAAGCATGCTGCCAATAGGTACGATCCGACTGATCTGACCGCTCGATGCCATTTTCGAAGGCTAGGCCCCCGTGTTGCCCAAGATCATCATTTTTCGTGGCAGTGGTAAAGGAGCCAAGAATTCTACTGTGGTGGCGTATGGTGTAATTATCCGAAATCCGATCAACCACGAGGCCGAGGCTCACAGCATCAGCCACGGCATGGTGCAAGGCCAATGTTAGAAGATGGCTTCCAGTAGGCAAGCGTGCGATGTGCAACTTACAGGGCGGCTCCTTGAGCGGGCCAGGACCTCCATGGATAAAGGCTGTTGCGTCGCCCACTGCTTCTATTTCGCTATGCACGGAAACCTGGCGTATTCCCAAAGCGCGCACCCCTACGGGGTGCCAGGTAAATCGTCCGATGCCTAAGTGGCTGAAGGCTGCACCAAGTGCAGGAGTCTCCGTAATTATACGCTCCACCGAGTGACGCAGGCGCGAAACGGAAACTTCAGATGGCAAAACGAAGGTGAGAGGCAAATAATAGCTTTGCGAGCCTCCCAATGAAGCAAGAAGATATCGTTCCTGGTTAGGTGTACAGGGATATGAATTTGTTACGGATGAACAACCCAACCGTGATGGAACAGCGTTAATGATATCGCGCAGGTTATATTTCATTGCTTCCTTAGGGGTATTGTTCGCAGCCTATGTCAGCAACGCGCGCTTCAACCCGCTTGCTCCTGTACTACAACAGATCACAACATCGATATTCATACACTTGAGAGAAACCAAGGCTAAAGGCTGTGGTCATCGCCCAAATCGCGATCATGCCCTTTCCGCTCCCGTTCGCGGACCCGTTCCTGCTCCATGACGCGCTCGGCCTCTAGCGCCCGCTGGTGTTCCTCGGCCAGGCGCTCCTGCTGCAAGCTTGCGGCGCGCTCGGCTAGCCCATCCCGGTCTATCCCGCGCGCCGCCTCCCGCAACCGCTCGGCTAGGCTCCTGGTGTCCGGCTCCCATGCCTGGCCAAGCTCGGTGGCGGGATGATCCCGCTGCACCTCCCGAAGCGCGTACAATCCTGTCCCGATATCCCGGTCTGCGTCCCGGCCTAGGATCTCTTGCAGCCGCGTGGCGATATCCAACCGTTCCCGGTGCCGCCCGCCTCCGGCATGCGCCAGTTCATGCCCCGGTGCCAGGCGTTCCAGCGTCCGCCCGAGCCAGTCCCGCACCTGCCCGGACAGCTCCTGGGCGATCCGTGCAACCTCGACGGCCTGCGCCTTGACCTCGCGCCACAGCTGCACCGCCGCGACCTCGATGCCGCGCTCCTTCATCTGCCAGGCGCCAACGGACAGCTGCGGCAAGGGCGCCCGGTCCAGCTCCACGGCCCGCACTGTCTCGCGCAGGGCCAAGGCCTCGTCGCCCCGCTCCCGCGCCTGCAGAGAGCGCTCCAGGGCCGCCTCACGCTGCGCCTCCAGTGTCCGATGGTCGATCCGCACTTCATGGCCGCAACGCTCCAGGGCGTGGTTGCTGTCCCGCGCCCAGACCTCGCGCCAGTCCTCTAGCATCTCCTTGGCGTTCCAGTTGCGGTTCTTGGCGGTGAAGCCTTCAGAGCCGATCTCGCGGGTGGTGAGCAGGATATGCGCATGGTGATTGCGCTCGTCGCCTTCCCGCCCCGGTGCGTGCAGGGCGATGTCCGCGACCATGCCGCGGTCCACGAAGGACCGCTGGCAGAAGTTGCGCACCAGTTCGATGCGCTCATCGCGATCCAGCTCGGCCGGCAGCGCCACGCGGATCTCGCGGGCGACCTGGCTGTTCTTGCGCGTCTCGGCCTGCTCGACAGCATTCCACAGCGCGGCGCGATCCTGGACCCACGCGGGCGAACGCTCGGGAGCAAGGATCTCGACATGCTCGACGCCACTGCGCGCCCGGTAGTCGAAGGAAAGCCCTGTGCGATGATCGTGGATACGCTCAGCGCTGCGATAGGCTGCCGCCGCCGTGGCGCTGCGCCCAGCCGAGCGGGAAATCATCGTGGCTCGGAGGTGATAGATCGCCATACTCGTGTCGCGCTCAAGCCAGGGGTTCAAAGGGGAGTGCAACAGCCCCTTTGCCCACACAAACGCGCAGCGTTTGTATAAGTGGGCACTTCGTGTCTTGAACCGTAACCGCTCTGGGATCAGTCTGGCAACTATTAGACGAACGGGGGATTACAAAAATGGCACGTACCATTGATCAGCAGATTGCCGAAGCCCAGGCTGAGAACGGCGGTGAGAAACTAGTCCACGGAAGCGGCGGCATGGAGCTGCTGCGGGCGGCGTAAAAGTCGTCCACCTTTTCCCTTTCTGCGGCAGCAGGGAGGGCGCGAGGATTTTCAGCGCCAATGCGCCATGGCACGCGCCAGCTCTATGGTAAGCGCGCGCGCCATGGCGCAGGCCACCGCCACCTGGCCTGGTTTTACGCCGCCGCGTGGCCGGGTTTTGCACCGACGTTGACACGCAGGAAGCTTTTTGGAAACAGAAGGCGGCTCTACCTGTCCTGCGCAGGCAGACATGGGACGTATCTTGATGTCCCGGGACGCGCGATGGCCTCTTGATCCGACAGCTGAGTTGTCAGGCGGCTCGGCTGAAATGAGCATTCAGAGATGCAATAATCTCTTGCTCGCGGATCGGCTTTTCAACGAAGCCGATCGGCTGTGCCGGCTGTGCCTGGAACCTCGTTTCCTCGTCAAGCGATGCGCTGACAAACAGGCACCGGACCTCATGGTCTTGCCAGAGTTTCAGAGCCGTATCGACGCCGTTCGTTCCGCCAGCAAGCCGGATGTCCATGGTCGCAAGGTCAACGGATCCTTCTGTCGCCAGCCGCAGCGCGGCCTCCATGTTCCGGGCGATACCCGCAACCTCATAGCCCGCATCAACAAGAAGCCAGGACAGGTCGAGAGCAAGGATCGCCTCGTCCTCGACGATCATAATCCGATGCGGCATTCAGCGTCCTGAGAAGAGATGCAGGCGACAGCCGCCAACATGGTTAACAAGTGCGCGGTAGCCTGAGTTCCGCGCCTTAGACCATCGTTACCTGCGCAGCGGCTTGGATCGATGACCCCGTTCAGGACGGCCTGGCGCTCCGGAGCGCAGTCGGCAAAGGTGCTGACATGATCCATCCTCCCAAACAAGAGGATAACAGACAATGCTTTTTGGGAATCCCTCCGCGGTTCACGCTTTTATCGAAACGCTTTAAACCTTTATTTCAGCTGCTTGCGGAATTTGAAGATCAACACCGACTCTGTGGCCTGAGCCAAGTGCTTCAATTTCGCGGCAAGCTGCAACTCGTCATTCGGAATGATCATGACCACCTCGGAATATGATGATGCCCTGGAGGGCAGGCTAATCCATTTGCGCAATTACTGTGAGCCGCACCCCCACACGAAACAAGTATTCCATGATCCAATGTGGCGAAAAGACAGGATCTTGGTCAGGCTTCCTGCATAAAGCTTTCGGCGCCTTCCAGCGCAACAATGAAGGCTTTCGGCCCGTTGCTCCCTCCCGCCTACCTTGCTGGACGGCAATCAAGCATGCGGGGGGTAAATGTCAGCGCGGGATTGCGGGACCACAGTGCTCCTTCAACGACGCGCCACATCCTCGGCAGTGTTTACGACATGGTCTCATGCTTTCTGAACATGTCCGCCTTGCCGGCTGGGCGTGAAGCCCGCGCATTCGACTGCCATCCGCCAAGCGTCAAACGGAACAGGAATGACCCGTGGGAGTTGAGTTCACCATGCCAGCAACACCTGACGGAGCTGAAACATGATTACCCATGTCGAAGCTGCCCGGATGAAGGATGAGAAGCTCATCCGTGCCGTGCGCAGTGCAGAGGACGAGAGTGGCTTCAAGACCGGGATCCGCTATTCCGCCCTGGGCCGTCATCTGGTCCAGGTCGCCCTTATCCCGAAGAGGCACTGGTGGATATGCGATATGGATGATGAGGACAGGCTCTGGAATTGCCGGATAATGGCCGCAGAGGACTATACGCGGATATGCGAGAGCCCCTTGAACTGAAGCGCTGCTCACACCTGGCCCCGTCGCGCATGACGTGCCAGAACTTGCACGACATAGGACGGCGGCTCGCACCTTGCATGGGAAGGCAGTCGAGACGGGCGCCTGTATCTTCAAGAAACCACCGCCCGTTTGAAGCAGGAGTTTTTCGACTCTGATGAAGAGGAGCGAGTCCGTGCGACATGGGCGAGCGTTGGGGCCCGTGTCCAGGCTGCAAGACAGGGCCGGCGCTGCACCATAACACCCGTTGGTTCCAAACCCGCATCCCGAGGCTTGGCCGGGTGGCTGTCTTACGGCAGCATCCGGTCGCACAGTGCCTCGGCTGTTTCTGCCACAAGCACGCGAGCCTCCTCTGCGGACAGGCTTGCCACATCGAACAGCGCGATCATGGCCTCGGCCCCGGTCGCCATGCCGAGCGCGGCGGGAAGGGAGCGTGCCTGTTCGGGGCGGATGTTTGTTTCGTTTTCCAGGGCGCGCAGGAAGGCATGAATGCGGCGAGCGCCACGACGCGGTGTTCTGCCGCCCTGCGATTGCGCGCTCGCCTGCAGGTTCAGGCCAAGATAGATGCGGAAGGCCGTCTCGTTCGCCACCGCTAGGTCGAAGAAGTAAAGGCTGATGGCAACCAGCCGGTCACGCAGGGTGGCAACTGAGCGGTTCACGGAGTTCGTGGTCATCATCGCGCTGATGGGGGCGGGGCTGAAGCTGGACCGGGTCTTCGGACTGCACCGCTGGCAGGTGACCTGGCGGCTGATCCTTGTGACCCTTCCCCTTAGCATCGCGGCGATCACCGCTTTGGCCGGGACATGGATGGGCCTGGCCTGGCCCGTGGCGCTCCTGCTGGGCGCGTCCCTGGCGCCGACCGATCCGGTCCTGGCCGCCGACGTGCAGGTCGGCCCCCGAAGACCGGAGAGGAGGATGAGGTCCGCTTCGGCCTTACCTCCGAGGCGGGCATGAACGATGGCGCGGCTTTTCCCTTTGCTCACCTGGCGATTGCGTTGTCCCTTGTCGCCGCAACGGGCGAGCCCTGGGCCATGAGGTGGCTGACCTACAACGTCCTGTGGGAAATCGGCGCGGGCGTTGCGGGCGGATACCTGATCGGCCGCGCCTTCGGCTGGGTCACCTTCCGCATCCCGGCTGAGACGAAGCTCGCGCAGACAGGCGACGGGCTGATCGCCTTGGCGGCGACCTTCGTGTCCTATGGCCTGACCGAGATGATCCATTCCTATGGCTTCCTGTCGGTCTTCGTCACCGCCCTGACCTTCCGCCATGCCCATCGCAGCCATGATTTCCACCGCGAGATGCACGATGTCACCGAGCAGGTCGAACGCCTGGCGATGATGGTGCTCTTGCTGCTCTTCGGTGGTGCTCTGGCCCGAGGCCTGCTGGAAGGGCTGTCCTGGTGGGATGTCGCAGCGGCCGTCGTGATCCTGCTGGTGATCCGGCCCCTGACGGGGCTGATCGGCCTTTGGGGCTTTCGCGCCGCTCTTGGCGAGAAGCTGATCATTGCCTTTTTCGGCATCCGCGGGGTGGGGTCGTTCTACTATCTATCCTATGGGCTGAACCACATGGAGGTTGCTGGTGCCGAGCGCCTGTGGGCCATTCTGGGTCTTGTGGTTCTTTTGTCTGTTCTGATGCACGGGCTGACGGTGACGCCGGTCATGCGCCTTCTGGATCGCAAGCAGGGCCGCAATCCGGATACCGAAGGCCTGCCCCCGCCGAGCCTGCAGGGACCGGGGGGCCGACTGATCCAGGGGTATGAGGGTGCGATGCATGTCCTTTGCATGATTTCGCCTTTTCTTTTTTCATGCAGGGGCTAGGACAAGCTCAGGTTGAGAACGGCGGCGAGAAATTAGGCCACGGAAGCGGCGGCATGGAGCGGCTGCAACGGCGCAAAAGTCGTCTACCCTTTCCCTTTCTGCAGCAGGAATGGCGCGAGGATTGTCAGCGTGGAACTATATCTCAAGGTTCGCCAAGCCTGCGCGGAGGGCATGAGCCAGCGTCAGGCTGCTAAGGCCTTCAACATTTCCCGTGATACGGTTACGAAGATGATGACGTTCTCGGTGCTGACAGACCCTCTTTGAAGGCCGTGTATGCTAAGCATGAATGATAGATCGAGACGCAGAGCAAGAACGTCACTTTCCTTTGCCGGTGCCAGGTTCAGTCGAGCATACCCTTAGAACCCAGCCACTCCACGAGGAGATCGGGCCATGCCTCGGCCGGCATATCGCGAACCATGCGTAACGAGAACCCGTGCCCACCTTGTTCGAACTGGTGCATTTCGACCGGAACGCCAGCCTCCCTTAGTGCAGCTACAAGGCGAAAGGTGTTCTCCGGAATAACCGCATCGTCGTCATTGGCCCCGAAAATGAAGGTCGGCGGCATCTCTGCTGTGACGAGCTTGTCGATTGAGTGGGCGTTGACTGTGGCATCATCAGGTGTGGTGCCGAGCAGCTCCTCACGCGACTGCTGGTGAGTAATGCCCTCCTCCATGCTGATGACGGGGTATCCAAGAGCGAGGAAGTCAGGGCGGGCAGATGCGGTATCCGTCTCGTCGACAGGCTCGTAGGCGTCGAAGGTGGGCGTGGCTGAAAGCCAGGCCGCCAAGTGCCCGCCGGCCGAGAACCCCAACACGCCCACACGCGAGGCATCCAGACCCCACTCGGCCGCATTGGTGCGGATCAGCCGCATCGCCCTCTGCGCGTCTGCGATTGGCGCATTGGTTGACTGCCCGCCGCCAGGGAGCCGGTAAAGCAGTCGGAACACCGTGATCCCGGCCTCGTTCAGGGCTGGCGTGATCTCATCGGCCTCCTTGTCGTAAACAACCCGCGCATAAGCGCCGCCCGGTGTCACCAGCATTGCGGAACCGTTCGGGTTCTCGGGCAGGTAGACCATAAGGTCGGGCGTCGTGATGTTGAACGCGGCGCGGTCCTTCACGGCAGGGTCTTCCGACCGCTCGCGGATCTCTTGCGGCTCCTCAAAGGTGGCGGACCCCACGGGCGTATCCGGCCACACCTGGATCTGCATGCGATCCGTCAAGGGTTCCGCCTGTGCAGCCGCGCCCATCATCCACATGCCAAGCGCTACGATCGCAAGGTTGCTTTGGATCATGTATCTCCACCTTTCATGGTGACCTAGAGATGCCTAGGCCTTCGAAGCCACAGCTTCATGATGGTGCTGTGAGCGTCCAGCCATTCAGGTTGCTTGCAGGACCAAATGATGAAGCTCGGTGGAGCCCTTATTTTGACGATTGGTGACCACATGCTACCCGCAAGCGATCATAACCGGAAGGGCCGGGCTTGGGCTGCTGGACCAACTATTGTGGCTCCGAGCAGGCTGGCTCGGGACGAGACGGACGGCGTGAGAAAAGCCGCAAAGAAGGGCAAGAGTCCAGGCTTGGGCGAAGGCCGGCGCTAGCCGGACGCAGTCTGGAGCCCGGTGCCGGCACAAGCCGGGATCCGGCTAGAACAATCTTCCGATGCTGTCGACGCCTGCTTCGGCCTCAAGGGGCAAACTGCCGGGGCGCAGACAACTACGACCCCACCCCGGCGCACTCATCAACAGGGAAACAGGGCTATGCCACAACGATCTTTTGCTGTTCAATGTCTTATCGGAGCAACCTCCAAAAGAGGCGGAAACCCGCTTTATTGACGCAAGCGCGACACCCGCCGCGCTTTCCTTTTCCGCGCAGCGGTTCCGCGCGAACAGCGCGGGGCCGTGGCGGCGGGGCATAGTCCAGCCGCCACGGCCGACCTTGGGGAGCTGCGCCTGGAAAACCCGCTTTATTGACGCAAGCGCGACACCCGCCGCGCTTTCCTTTTCCGCGCAGCGGTTCCGCGCGAACAGCGCGGGGCCGTGGCGGCGGGGCATAGTCCAGCCGCCACGGCCGACCTTGGGGAGCTGCGCCTGGACAAAAGAAAAGGCCCTGCGTGATGCAGGGCCAGTGCCATCCTCACGACAAGGATTTCTGGAGAAGCAGCCCCTACAGAGAGTGAGAGCAGGAGCTGCGTTAATCAACCTCCGGTCTCATTCTTGGCGGGCCAAAGCCAGCATCAGAGATGATGGGTCCTTCAGATCAGCGCCATCTCGTCGGGCTGAAGGCGGGGGAGATGCGCCGGTAGGGGTAAACTCCCCGTCCTGATAGCCGTTGTCCCACCAAGGGGGGATCAAGGAAGTCGCCCCTGTCGAGCCCGAATATGAACCGACCGAGGAGAGCAGCATGCCCCCCGCCCTTTACCAGACCCGTCTTGTCGCTTGCGCCGTCGCAGCGGGCGTCATCCTTTCTGTGACGAGCCAAGCCATGGCGCAGGACGGCCCTCCCAATGAGGTCGCGGGCCACGTCACCAATGCCTTCGTGCCAGGGTTCCCGGAAGAACATGATGGCCTGAAACGTTCCTCTATCCAGAGCCGCCCGCAGGAAGGCCGGATCATGGCGACCTACGGCACGCCCGAGGACGACCGGAATGTGCAGGTGCTGCTTTATCCGCTGGATGAGCGCGGCATCGAGGGTAATGTCGAACGTGCAGCCTCCTACATGGCCGGCGGTGAGATCCCTGTCACCCGCGAAACCGTTCAAAGCCCGGGCGGCTCGGAGATGGAATGTCTGGCGTCCCGGGTGGGTGAGCTTGGCTACACCTTCTGTGTGGCCGAGATCCACGGACGCGCGCTCAATGTGCAGGTGGGCGAGGTCGTGGCCCCGGATGCCAGCGAGCTGCTCACCGACGTGGTCCAGCGTTCGCACGATTGGGCCGGGAACATCGTTGACTTGATCGAGGCTGCCCCGGACAGCTGACCAAGCCGCCTCGGTGTCGCAGCGGCGGGATGGTTCCCACGCATTGCAACTCTTTCTGCTGCTGGGCTGTTATGCACCGGACCATCAGATGAGAGGCTGATCATGACAAAGGCCACCCTGACCCTTGAGGGCATGAACGAGATCAGCGGCGACGTGGAAACTGGCGGCGATTATGCCCGGTTTACGGCATCGGACGGGCTAGACGAAAATCAGATCAACGGCCCGCATGAAGGAGAACTCGTGATCGACGGGGAGGCCGAGCGGGTGGTCCTCACCAATTACAGGGCAACGGAAGAGGGTGGATGCGAGATTACCCTTCGCCGGATACAGCCTAATGTTTCCTGAGCAACGATGCGGCGGCGAGGCAGGCCGCGAACGCCCTGCCGCCTGGTGTCACCTCATGCCTTCGGGAAGCCATGCCGCGATCTTCGCGGCCTGTTCCTCGGTGACGGCAAGGGCGCTGCGCAGATCCCCGTCGCCCCGGAACAAGGCTTCAAGCCGCTCGGCCTTTGCGCCCTTCACCATTTTGGCGAATGTGGTTGCGGTCGGATGATCCTGACCGGTCGCCTGAGGCGCGTTGGGATGCTGAAACCCGTTCGAGAGCCCAGGTAGGTCTTACACGATCCCCAGCCTTGGTCTTTACGCCTTCAGGCTCAAACAGAGCTTCATAAAGGCCAGAATATCTTCCGGCCGGGGCGGGTGCAGGGGCATGTCATGTCGTGCCGCCCAGTCGAACAACGAACATCCTGCGGCGTTCCCATATCCCATCGACCAGCCTGGAAAGCTGCGTTCGGTGACCTCGTGGCGGCTCAGGACCTTGATGCGGCTGTGTCGGGTGTCAGCCATGATCTTGGCAAAAAGCGCATCCACCTCAATCTTGGGACCTTCGATCCACTGATAGTAGATGTCGTGTTCCCGATGCAGAAATCCGGTGACCTGCCGAGGGATATTGTCGGATCTGGAGAGATCGAGCATCTGCCGCTCCTTGACCCCGCCTTGAGGCACGAGAGCTTCGCTACGGTAAAGGATGGCAAGGAGCTGGGACATGCAGCAGCCATGACCGGGCTGCGCATGGTCGTCAAGCATCGTCCTGCGGCTCAGGAACCATCCAGAGCTCGTTAACCTTGATCCCGAACAATGGAGTAAAAGATCACATGGATCGGTTCAGTCCCTATGCCCTGGTCGCGGACGACGATGCTTTGATCAGGATGGATGCCTGCAACATCCTGAAGGACGCAGGCTTTCGCTGCTATGAGGCGGCGACTGCGGACAAGGCGATCGAGGTTCTGGACAAGTTCGGCCAGAATGTGCAGCTGCTCTTCACCGATGTCGAGATGCCGCCAAGCGCGATGACAGGGTTCGACCTGGCGCGCAGGTGCGCCCAGGACTGGCCGGAGATTGGCATTCTGGTGGCATCGGGAGGCAGGAGACCAGGCCCGGGCGACATGCCGGATGGTGCAGAGTTCATCAGCAGCCCTTCACGGCCGACGTCGTTCTTGACCACCTTCGCAAGATCCTGCCCGAAGGTCGTCGGCCCGAGCCTCTCGACAGGGGAGCCGACTAGGCAGGAGCAGGGCACGGGAGAAATGCAGACCGGGAAGGTGGCACATGATGTCTGCCACAGATTGTTTGGCTGGTTCAGGCTGATCGCGTCGTAGGCGGCGCAAGCCCGTTGATCCTTGCCTGACGTTCCAGGCGATCGAGTAGCTCGCGATACTCTGCGTTGTGGGAATAGGCGCGGATGGCAGAAAGGATCATCGTCCAGTCGCCGGAGGAGATGGCAGGACGAAACGCGAAGGTGTGTTCAGAGCTGAACATGGATGCACCTGAAGCTAAGAGAGCACCTTCTTTATAACCTGAAGTTGAGCATTAACCAATTTATTCTACTGCAAGTCGGTGAACCCTGCAGCTTTACGCCGAACGGTCCTGATCACCAGCCGACAAACCGCTTCAAGAGCGAGTTGTAGTCGGCTTGGACATTAAGCAACAGGCTTGCACCGTTGTCATGGGCCAGGGCGATATCGAAGGTGGACCCCGCAGCAGGGACGATGGCCTTCAGGTACCAGGGCGGGCTTTCGAAGATGCGTATGTCCCTGGTCTTTGTATCGGTCAGAACCACGCGCTTCATGACAATGATAACCCTTGGGAGCGCCCTGCAGGCCTGTTCTGTTCAGCGAGAAACCAAAAATGACAGAGACCGAAAAGCAGTAACCACACAGCTTGAGCCTATGTCAGTCCGTCAGGTGTCCCACAAGCACTGTCGCGGGTAAGCCGACGCGACGGTGCATAGGCTCAGGCGGACGCTAGCTGCCGATCGATATCCTGATGCAGGTCCTCAAGTTCGGCCATGCTGAGGGAGATACGTTGCGAGACATCCTGGGCCTCTTCCCTGGTTAGCGCGAACTGATCGGCATGAGCACGGCAAAGCAGAAGCGTGGTGTGGGCCGAGGCAAGGTAGTCCCGAAGCATCGTCGCCGTCATCGTCCTTCGCATGGCAGTCACTCCACAATTGAGCAGGCAGGCAAACATTCGCCTACATTGGAAAATAAAGTGTGAAGAAGGGAACTTTTTACAACTCAAAGTTGCGTCACGATCACCCATATAAGATGTCGTTCTTGTCGATCAACCAAAATGCTATGACGAGGCGCTTAGAGCGTCTAACAAAACCCTTGTTCATGCGTTGAAGGACCATGAGCAAGCCCCTTGTACCTAATGATTTGTGGGAGGCCATTGCGCCGCTTCTGCCAAGGGAGCGGCCGAAGCCGAAGGGTGCAAAGGGTCTTGCCCAGGTCAATTCCGAGGGTAACGATCGTCATGGTCCGCTCCTTTCTCACAAACATGCACCAGCATCTTAGCTGATGCGCTCCGAGAGGGGCGGGCCATCCCATAAAACTTTGCCGCTACGGTAAAGGCCGCCCTGCCGGATGCAGCATGCGGCAAGCCTCTGGAGGTGTGGTTCCAGATGCTATGAGGCCGGGCTTCGCGGATAGTGACGGGGTCCCTCATGCCCATGGAGCTGATCATGCGACCCATCGACAATACCGCCGACACGACTGTCTATGTTGCGCTCGAACTCAGTCGGGCGATCTGGCTTGTCGCCGTGCGCCTTCCTGACGTCGAGAAACTCGTGTTTCATCGCCTGGAGGCGGGCGACACGGTAGCACTGCTCGCCTTTGTCGCGGCGCATCGCACACGTACGGAAGCGAGCCTTGGCGCATCCGTCGCGGTCGCCTCCTGCTTTGAGGCGGGGCCGGACGGCTTCTGGCTGCATCGGCTTCTGGTCGCGAACGGTATCGACAACGTCATCGTGGAGCCCACCAGCATCCTCATCAGCCGCAGATCGCGACGCGCAAAGACGAACCGGCTTGATGCGCAAGGGCTGCTGCGCGTGCTGATGGCCCGCCATCGCGGCGACCACCAGATCTGCAGCGTCCTGCGCGTTCCCACTCCCGAGGAGGAAGACGCCAAGCGGCCGCATCGGGAACGTGAGCGTCTCGTGCAAGAGCGCGTCCGGATCGAGAACCGCATAGAGGCCCTTCTGCTTACCCAGGGCATTCGCAAGCGCCCCTCCCTGCGTTATTGGGACGCCGAGATGGACGCTTTGCGGACAGCGGACGGTCGCGCCCTGCCGCCGCTTCTTCGTGCGGAGATTGACAGGTTGAAGCGCCGGCTCACGCTGACCATGGAGTTGATCCGGGAGATCGAGGCAGAGCGATCAACAATGCTGGCGACGGCGCCCTCCGATGACACCTCTTGCAAGGTCGCAGCGTTGTCGCGCATTCGAGGCGTGGGCGACACCTTCGCAGCCGTGCTCACGCGTGAGGTCTTCTATCGCCATTTCGACAACCGCCGGCAGCTTGCGAGCTATGTCGGCATTGCACCGATACCGCATCAGAGCGGGGCCATGGATCGGGACCATGGGATCGGACGTGCAGGGAACGCTCGAGCACGGACAACGCTGATACAACTTGCCTGGCTCTGGCTGCGCTACCAGCCGGACAGCGGGCTGGCCGCCTGGTTCCGTGCGCGTGTTGGCGCCTTGGCCGGACGCAGCCGACGCATCGCAATCGTCGCCATGGCGCGCAAACTGCTCGTCGCATTGTGGCGCTACGTCGAGGCGGGTGTGCTGCCCGAGGGTATGAAACTCAAGGCGTAAGAGGATCGACGGCGGCGGGACACCGGCTGGCGTCGAGAGGGGAGCGCGACCGTTTTCGTCATTGGCGGCCGGTTCAGACCGCCGAGTTCCAGGTTGGTCGCGTCTCGCCGGGGAAGGCCTCGTGAATGAGGCATCGTGGTGCGGGTGAAGACCCGACCGTATGTAAAGTGATGCAGCCGCGGCTGTGAAAGCGATCGACCCCGGACCTTATCGACAGGAACAAAGCGCTGCCTAACGGATCGAAGGGAACGAAAATGACCGCTTGACTGCTGAACCCTCATGTAAAGATGAGGCCAGAGTGGGCCAGCAGGGGACGCTCACCCGGACTTGGGCCGAGCGGGGAACCCGCCCCCGCGCGCCGCGCGATACCCGCTACACATGGGCCTATATCTTTGGCGCCGTCTGCCCGGCGCGCGCCACAACCGCGGCTCTGGTCATGCCGCGTGCCGACACCTCGGCCATGAACGCCCACCTTGTCGAAATCGCAAAGACCGTCGCGCCAGGCGCCCATGCCGTGCTCGTGATGGACGGCGCCGGCTGGCATGGCTCCAGCGCGCTGCGCATCCCCGACAACATCACCATCGTGACGCTCCCGCCCTATGCACCGGAGTTGAACCCGGTCGAGAACATCTGGGCTTACCTACGGGCAAACCGCCTCGCCATCTCCGTCTTCGACACCTACGACAACATCGTCGACCGATGCTGCGACGCATGGAACGCCTTCGCAGGCGACCCCGAGCGCGTCCGATCCATTGCTACGCGCAAATACGCTAAAGCGGTCAATGGTTAAGGCGGTTGGTATAACTGGCGGCTTTGACGATTCAGCCCCACACCAGCCGTTCCTGTTCGGTCGGATACCACTCAGCCAGTTCTCCAGAGGTCATGTCGAAGATGCGCCGTGCCTTGGCGCTGCCATGCAGAATGCCGCGCGCCTGGGGCAGATCGAAGCGCCGCGACAGCACGTCCTTCAGCGTCTCGGCCAGCAGCCTGCGTCGCATCAGCGCAAAATAACGGCGCCGGGCGGCTGCCTGGTCGGCTGCGTGGCAGCGCAGCAGCACCGCCTGGTTCAGCGCTGACAGGACGGTGGTATGGAGCCGGTCCATCCGCCCTCCTGCGGCGGTGAAGTGATGCAACCGTGCCTGGGGTGCGGTCAGCAGAAGATACCGGCGCGAAACGCGATAGCTAGCGTCGATATCCTCGCCCGGGCAGTAAAAGCGCAGCAGCGCGTCAAAGGGTTCCTCCAGCACCGCCCGGCGGCGGAAGGTCATGCGGTAGCCCTGGAACAGCCGGACGGGCATCACTTCGTACCCGTCAAGGATGGCAGGCAGGGACACAAGCGGCGGCGATGCGTCATAGGGGATGAACAGCGCGTCCTTGTTCATCAAGAACAGCCGTTGCATCAGCCAGCGTCCGACCCGGCCGCGATCCTTTTCGCTGCCTGCGCCGACCGCCCGGCTGCCCCTTTTCTTCTGTGCCCCCCCATTTGTTGCGGCTGGAGGCGGCAGCGCCGCGACACCGGTCTGGATACCGCCGACCAGGCCGTCCGCATCGGCGTCATAGACCGCCATGATCCGCTCAGCGCAATCGGGATACATGAAGGAATCGTCGTCCAGCAGGAACAGGATCGCCGCCTGTGCCTGGGCGATGCCCTGGTTGCGCTGCACGGTCAGCGACGGCAGCACCGCTTGCAGATAGCTGAACCGGATCTCGGGACGCCCAGCTATGAGCTGGCCGATCCGGTCCGCGTGATCCCGCCAGTTCTCGCTGGCGTCGACGACAATCACCTCGGCAGGCGGCCGGGTCTGATCCAAGGCCAGCGCGATGCAGACACCCAACGCCTCGATCCGGTCCTTTGTGGCGATTACCAAGGCCCAATCCTGGGGCGCCGCGGAGCCCGGGGCTTCACGGAGCATGGCGGGCCTCTTCTCGGATGGGAGGCATCGTCGCGTCGATGGCCGGGGCCATGCGGGCGCCGAAGTGGGCCTCTCCGTCGGGACTCCAGTGATCGCCGTCCGACCAGTAAAGGTGGTCGCAATCATAAAGATCGCGGCCGATATAGAAATTTAGGACGGGCAGAGCCCGGATATAGCCGATACCGTTGTCGGCCGCCTGGGCCGCCAGCCGGTCCTCCAGTTGTTCGAAAATCTCCTGGTGAGCGGGGCGCAGTTCCAGCAGGTCGGGGGCGCGGTCGCAAGCGATCGACAGCATGGCCTCGGACGAGACATGAGGCTCGATCATAGGGCCGAACCAGGTGACGGGAACAATGGCGTTCCATTCCTTCAGCACCGCAAAGGTGCGGTCGATGGCGGCGTCGTAAAGCCGGGGGTCCAGATCGCCGTTATCGGTGAACAGGCGGCGGTCCTGGCGTTGGCCATCCTTGTCTGTCAGCAGCCAGAAGCCCGCCTGGACATAGACGGCCGACCCGATCTGGCCGGCATGGCGTTCCAGAAAGCGCGGCAGGCCGGTCGTGGCGCAATCTGTTCCGGCGATATGCGGGCGGCATTCCTGTTGCGGCAGGCCCAGAAGGAACCGCGTGTCAGACGCCACTTCCATCGCCTTCCACGCATCCAGGGCATGAGAATCGCCCAGGATCGCCAGGGCCGGGCCGTGCCGGGCAAAGCATTCCTCGACCCGCGCATCGACCGCCCCGGCGTAATCGGCCACGAAAAAGCGGCAAGGGCCGCTGTTGTCAGTGGCGAAATGGTCCATCTCTGCCATCTGCGTGATCCGGCCCAGCAGGGGACGGTTCTGCGGCGGCAGACTGGCGGTGAAATATGCCCCCTGGGCACCCGAATAGCTCAGCCCCAGCCCGACCGAGGCGATCAGCACCGATCCCGCGACCGTTGCCCCCAGCACCCGCCGGATGGGCCAGGGATAATGCCGCGCGGGCTGTTCGACATATTTCCAGCTGAGAAATGCCAGCCCGATTGACCCTGCCGCCAAGCCCATCATCAATGCCATCGGCGGCTTGTGCGCATGGGCTAGCCGGGCAAAGGCGAACAACGGCTGGTGCCACAGATAGGCGGAATAGCTGATCATGCCGATAAAGACCAGCGCCCGCATTGACAAAAGCCGCCCGACCGGGGTGTGCCCGTCGGCGAACAGGATGATCAGCGCCGCGCCGCCCACCGGCGCCAAGGCGTAAAGCGACGGAAAGGGCGTGTTCGCGTCATAAAGAAAGATCGACGCCACGATCAACCCCAGCCCCAGGGTGGACGCAGCTGTGTTGCCAGACCGGCCACGCCTCATGATCCAGATCGCACACAAGGATCCTGCCAGCAATTCCCAGGCCCGGCTGGGCAGCAGGAAGAAATTCGCCCCCGGCGTGCGGGTTGCCAGGAACTGGCTGGCGATCAGGCTGGTCGCGAAGATCGCCCCCAGGACCATCAGCGCAGGCCTTGCTCCCAGTCGCCACAGGCCCAGCAGCAGCAGGGGGAACAGGACGTAATACTGCTCCTCGACCGCCAGGGACCAGGTGTGCAGCAAGGGCTTCAGTTCGGCGGCGGCGGCGAAATAGCCGCTTTCCAGCCAGAACAGGATGTTCGAGGAAAAGATGCTGACGGCCGCAACGCTTTGGCTGAAATCCTTGAACTGGCTGGGCAGCATCAAGAGAAACGCGGGCGGGATGGTGCAGGCCATGACCAGAAACAGCGCGGGCAGGATCCGTCGCGAGCGGCGCGCATAGAAATCCAGCAGCGAAAAGCCCCCCCCAGCAATCTGCCCCAGGATGATGGTGGTGATCAGATAGCCTGAGATGACAAAGAAGATATCCACACCGACATAGCCGCCCGAAAAGACGCCCAGGCCCGCATGGAACAGGATCACCGGCAGGACTGCAACCGAACGCAGGCCATCGATCTCAGGACGATATTTCATGGCTATCCTTGCTGCTGCATCATGGGCGTGCGGACACAGGCTTTTTCTTGAAGATCAGCAGCTTGCTTTCTGATCTTTCTGTTTCCACGGTTTGCATCCAGCCGGTGGTCGGCAGCAACTGCCGAAAGGCTGCGCCGAAAGCCTGGTTCACAGGGGCTTTGAAATGGCCATCGGCCACGTAGTTCGCCGGATTGCGCGGGTCGGCCAGGTCTTCGGTGGCAAGATAAGGGATTCTATGGTCCTGAAGAACGGGCCGCACCAGCTTCAGGACATTCGCGTCGCCCGGATCTCGCCCCTGGATCAGATAAACAACGGGGACTTGCCCATCCTCGCGTGCGATGCGGGAAAACTCGGCAACCATGGTTTGCAACACCTCGGCCAAGGGATAGCCCGCACTGCCATCAAGGATCTTCGCCTCGCGGCTGGCGATCATCTGCATGGCCCAGGATCGCCGGACCAGCCGAAGAAAGGGGGAATGATCCAGGATCTGATAGCCGAAAGACACCGGCGAATAAAACGCGTCCTGTTGCGCAAGCTGCGCCTGCCAAGCGGCGGCGGCCACCGGATCTTGGCGCAGCGCGCGTTCCTGCCCGGCGGTTGTCACCAGGGGTTCTATTGCTTGCAACCCGCCATTTCTGTCGGGCCAGAACACCGGATAAGTCGTGGGTGCGGGCTGTTCGAAGGCCCAGCTTCGGTTCGACAGTGCCGCCATGGCCGGCAGGGACGATGACAGGATTGCCAGATCTGCCACGTCCCCAGAACGCCGGTTTGGCCGATCGTTCAGGAACAGCGCATAGGCCAAGTTCGGCGGCGCGGCAGGACCGCCATGCAGGTCGATCCGCAGCGCGGGATCCTGTTCGCCCGCAGATTGCATCATCTGCGCCAGAAACGACATGCCGTATCCCCGCAGTGTGCCGGGCGCAGGGTTTTCCGAAGCAAACAGCTGTTCCGACTGGGCGGCGGTGTCGGAAATCCACCCTACCTTGAACAGGTTCTCGGGAAGATCGGGATTGTCGATCCAGCGGTCCAGCTTTCCTGGAACTGAACGGCCATATTCAAAATAGCGCTGCAAGGACGGCACTGCGCCCCGATCCTGGGCGAATCCCAGCACGGCAGCCACGCCCAGATCCATCAGGAGGAGAAAGACTAGGACCATTCCAGGGATCGCGAGATATCGTTTCATGTCCCGCATCTCAGAACTGGAAATAAATAAAGGCCGAGGTCGTGGTCGTCAGGCCGAAGGCCAGGAAATACAGCATTGCGGACCACATCATTGCCCGCGCGGGCGGCGGCATCGCTTCGTAGAAGCGGTTTTTTCCGGTCACTTCAATGCACATGTCCCAGACAAACAGCAGCATGATCCCGGCCATTGCCGCCTGCGGCACAGGCGCAACCGTCAGATCGGACCATCCCGGTGCGCTGATATCGAACAACCGCAGAGTAAAGTCCCGAATCTGCGCAAAAGACTGCGCCCGGAACAGCAACCAGCCATAGCAGACCACCTGAAAGAACAGGACAATCTTAACGAAGCGCCACATCCAGTCCCCCAGGGAACGGCGCGCGCCTTCACAATGGTCCTGGCGCCCGCTAAGTGCCCGATGGACGGACAAAAGCCCCCCCTGATAGGCTCCCCACAGCACGAAATTCCACGCCGCTCCATGCCAAAGCCCGCCCAACAGCATGGTCAGCATCAGGTTGCGATAGGTTTTCCATCGCCCATGGCGATTGCCGCCAAGCGAGATGTAAAGGTAATCGCGCAACCAGGTCGACAGGCTAATATGCCAGCGGTGCCAGAATTCCTGCGGATTTACCGCAAGATAGGGCTGGGCAAAGTTTCGCATTAGATCAAAGCCCAACATCTTCGATATGCCGCGTGCGATATCGGTATAGCCAGAAAAATCGCAATAGATCTGGATCGCGAACAGCCAGGTCCCTACCAGGACATCAAGTCCAGAGGGCGAAGGGTTAGCATAGACGGCATTCACGCTTGCAGCCACTCCGTCGGCAATGACGATCTTCTTGATCAGCCCGACAAGGCAGAGAACGGCGCCGCGCGAAAGTCCGTCCCAGGTGATCTGGCGCGGATTGACGATTCTCGGCAGCAGTTGCGTGGCACGCTCGATGGGTCCGGCAACCAGTTGCGGAAAGAAGGCGACGAACAGGGCAAAGTCCACAAGGTTCCGCTCTGCCGGAATCTCGCGCCGGTAAACGTCGATTGTATAGCTGAGCGTTTGAAAGGTATAAAAGGAGATGCCCACCGGCAGGACGATGTTCAGGATCACCGGGTTCGAACTCAGGCCAATATGGGTCAGCAGTTCGGCAAAGCTGGTGACGAAAAACCCCAGATACTTGAAGATGGCCAGCATCCCTAAGTTTCCAACCAGTGATACCATCAGCAGCATCTTTCTGCGCTGCTGAACCATCTCGCGGTCCATCTTCAAGGCAATCAGATAATCGACCCCGGTCGAAAGAAGGATCAGCCCCAGAAAGCGCCAGTCCCAGGCGCCATAAAAGACATAGCTGGCCACCAGCAGCATCCGGTTCTGCCAGCGGTGGGAAAAAACAAGATAAAGCCCAAATACGATGGCGAAGAACAGCCAGAAATTCGCTTCCGAGAAAATCATCCCGATCGGTACCTGCTGTTCATCGACCTCGCCCACCTCATCATCAAAAATGTTCCTGAAAGCAAGGAATACTCTGCGATCCGTGGCTTCTTGGTTAATATGTTTTGTCTTGCCCGGCGCTTGACCCCCTGCCCACACGGCGTGATACCGCAACAGACAGGAGTTTCGCATCATCAAGAGCTTTTCATGGCCCGTATCGCTGTCATCATCGTGAATTACAATGCCGTCGATCTGGCCGTCGCGGCGGTGGAAAGCGTCCGGGCGCGGGGCCACGGGGGCCACCAAGTCGATATCCACCTGGTGGACAATGCCTCGCCCGATGGCGATGGCGCGGTTTTCGCCGAAACGGCCAGGGCGCGCGGCTGGGGCGCGCAGGTGACGCTTTATCTTGAAGGCGAAAACCATGGCTTCGGGCGCGGCAACAACCTGGTGCTGGAACGCCTGGCCCAAGGCGGGGATCCGCCCGATTTCGTGTTCCTGCTGAACCCCGACGCGCAGCTGGAAAATGAGGCGATCGCGATCCTGGCCGATTTCCTGCAAGCACATCCCAAGGCCGCCATGGCCGGCGCGCAGGCCCGCAATCCGGGCGGCGATGCGCCGGTGCCTGCCGCCTTCCGGTTTCCGGGCGCGGCCAGCCATTTCGCATCGGCCCTGAATTTCGGGCCGGTGGCGCGGCTGATGCAGGGATCGCAGGTGGCGTTTGGCGGCGATCTGGCCACCGCCCAAGTCGATTGGGTGTCGGGCGCGGCGGTGCTGGCCCGGTTCGATGTCTGGCGCGACCTGGGCTTCTTCGATCCCGCCTATTTTCTGTATTACGAGGAAGTCGACCTGATGCGCCGCGCAGCAAGGGCCGGATGGGAATGCTGGCACGTGGCCCAAGCGCGCATCCTCCATGTCGAGGGCGCCTCGACTGACGTGCGCAGCGCCCGGGCCGAACGTGTTCGCAAGCCTGCCTATTGGTACGAATCCTGGCGGCATTATTTCCGCAGTAACCATGGGCGGGCGGGCGCGCTTGGCGTGGCCCTGGCCTGGCTGGCGGGGGCGGGGCTGAACCTGCCCTTGTCCCGGATCAGGGGGCAGCAGCCGGCCGCGCCCTTGAACTTCTTTAGCGATTTCTGGGCATTGGCCCTGCGGCCCTTGTTGGGATTGCAGCCGGGGCGGCCACGCTAGGGCGTCAGCTCAACCCGCAGACCCCCTCGGCCGGGGTGCCGGTTGCCCAGATCCGGCGCATGCGCAACCCGGTCAGGCTGCCCGCCGCCAGAAACAGCGTGCCGATGCTGCCATCGGCCATCGTCATCCGCAGGGCACCGGACTTTGCCACGTTGATCGCCATGGTCAAAACCGGCAGATCCGCCGCAGCATTGGGTTCGATGGTGAAAATGGTGCTGGCAGGGCCGGACAATCCGGCTGCCATGCCCGGAACTTGTCAACGATCATCATTGCAACCTCGGCTTTGGGACGGGCGCAATCTTAGCCCGGATTATTCGTGAGGGGTTGGTGAGGCTGGCTTAACCAGTTGAAGAACTGTAGTTTTATGGTTCCTACGCCAAAAACCGCAGTTTATCAGGATGCCGCGCCTCACCATGGATGTTGGATGGGGCGAACCGGGAAGATGGAGCCGATCACAGGTCCTGTCCCCGCCGCGATCGGCTGTCCCGAAGGCAACCGCCATGCCTGAGGTGATCGAAACCACCGTTTGTCGCAGGGACGAACTCCCGCGCGTGGCAAAGGATTGCGCCCGCCTCTGACCCCTTCGGTGGCCGGCGACACTGGACCCCCAGGCCCCGTCCCGCCCGCCGGACTGACTGACGCCAGGCTAGACCAGGGAGGCTCCGGTCGCCGGACCGGGGCCTTTGTCTCGGACCAGATGAAGCGGTTCCCGTTGTCTCACCGGTGTTGGAAGACCACGGGCTGAGCGAAGATAATCGGTCATGGCGTGGGTCACGTCGGTTTGTGACCAGGGGCCAGTCGTGGCAAACGGGCCCAAGGTCTGATCTTTGTGGACGATCACCGCCAGGGTGCCTGGCCAGCAGTAAAGGGTGTCATGCGATCCCTTGGTGATCCGGGGGTCTGACGTTTGAAGTGTTTTGACGAGTTCCATACTGCCACTGTGACTCGAAGCCTTTAAGGACGAGTAAAGACACCGCCAGGGTGCCTGGCCAGCAGTAAAGGGTGTCATGCGATCCCTTGGTGATCCGGGGGTCTGACGTTTGAAGTGTTTTGACGAGTTCCATACTGCCACTGTGACTCGAAGCCTTTAAGGACGAGTAAAGACGCGAATGAACCTCGAAAAAATCAGCGGGGCCGGGCGTTATTTCTCCCATGCAGATGCGGAACACACCGTTTCTGCTTTGTTGGAGCTGATTAGGGGATGTCTTGCTCCGTTATCGCGAAGGATCGTGATGCCTATGCGTCAATGAAAATCGAGCGCGATCGTTTGTCAGGCCAGATCCACTTCGATGTTTTCCAGCAAGACCCGGGTCGGCATGTGGTCCCCTGGACGGGAGCTGCATCCAGGCTCCCCTCCTTCGGGCATCGATCCCCGTCGCAAGTCGGCACGCGTCAATCAGATCGCGAAGTCGTCGAGCGTTTTCCCGGCCTCCAGGGCCTCGACAATCCAGGACGGCTTTCGTCCACGGCCAGACCAGGTCATCTCCGGGTTTTCCGGATGGCGGTATTTGGGCTCAGCTTTGGCCGCTTTAGCTGGCTGGCTGGCCATCATCTCTTCAAGCGAGGAAAACCCCGCCGCTTTGGCAATTTCGGTTGCCTGGGAAACAGCCTGTTTTCGCTTACGGTTCTCGTAACTGGCAATCGCCGCAGCCGACTTTTTGTTGATCTCTTTCAGTTGATCGAGCGACAGGGCGTTATAGTCGATGTCCATTGCAGGCATTCTCCTTATTGCGTGGCGCTTCGATACGCCACGATGTGTTTCTGTGAAAGCGCCCGCTTGGTTTTTTACGGCCAATCGCCAATCGCCGATTGCCGTTCGCATAAACGCTCTTACACGAGGGTGCTCGCTCTCGCCTCAACGGCCAAGGTAACCCTTCATAGCGTTTGTCAGGGGCGCAGCTTATTCAGAAGCGTCTGCTGAGTGGACCTGCGCTCCGAGAGCGGACCTGGTGGATGTCTCGGTCATCATGACCAGCCAAGGGTCGGCGTTCAGGCCGGGTACATCAACTGCGCTGGCTTATCGCCCGCTGCCGCAGAGGTAGAGGCAGGCCGGAAGAGGCTGCGCCTGTTCGGGGGCAAGAGTGCCTGCGGACGGTGCGTTCCATCCCTCATTCCGGAGATCCCTATCATGTGCCCTGTCACGACAACACCTCTGCGTGCTACCCCTGTCCCCGAGGAGCGCCGTATGGCGTTCTTGCCCCGGCTGTTCGGACCCCGCCTGTTCCTCATCGGCGAGCATGCGGTCTTTGGCTTCATGGAGCAGCTGAGTCCTGCCGACTATAACGGCGGGTTGTGGGACTTCTATGCGCTCGAGGGCGAGCCGCTCTATCTCGCACCGACCTCAAGACCCCGTTTCCACCTGTCCTGGGACGGTAACGGCTACGAGGGCGAGGTCTCTGCAGATGCGGCTGGCATCATCGCGACGCTATTTGCCTTTTCCCACCTGTCGTTCCGTCACGATGCGGTCGAACTCTCGGAAGGTTTTACCCGCCTTTACGCCTATGCTGCGGAACATCCCGAAGCGCTCGAGATCTTCCAGGCCATCGACTGAACCCGGTGAGCGTCCGGCCTCACGGCCGGGCGCCTTTCTCATGCTGGTGGTCGCCACGGCGTCGGGGAAGAGAATGCACACCGGACGGCAGCAGGCGGCAAGCGAGAGAACCCTCGTCGCAGCCATGCCCCGATCCAGAGCCGTGGGGAAGATGCCCAACGGATCGCCATTCGTGGCAGAGGGCAGTACGATCAGCAGACGGGCGTCTACCAAGGCGAACCCTGTCAGGGCCAAGGCTGCAATCTCCTGCTGTCTTGCCGAGCAGCCTGCCTTGTGCATACCGGATTATGCATGCCGTGCAGACAAGGCGGAACAACCGATGGATAAACTCCCGATCCGCGATGACGGCCTGGATGATCTGGCACAAATCCTTGCGGAGATGCTGGGCGTCAGCAAGGCCGACGCGGTGCGCCTGGCCCTCCGGAACGAGATCGAGCGTCAGCGATCCACACCCACCATTGATGATCAGATTGCGGCCTTGCGAGAGAAGGTGAAGAGCTACGGCTATAAATCGCCGCGCATTGTTCCCCCGTCACGCAAGCGCTGATGGTCATCACAGGTCTGCCTATCTCGTCATTCCGGGCGAAGGCGCTGCCGCAGCGATACCCTCGGAAAAGACCAAGGGCAGTTGCAGAGCGTGTGGCGCCTCGGCCGGGGTGCGCCTTGATGCAGTCAAAAGCCTAGAGGGTCCCGGACTGCGCAAACGTCGACAAACAAGGGGGCTTGGCATCCGGGGAGGGGCAGTGGTGACCCGTTGTCTTTCCGTGGCGCTGATCGGGAGACAGCGGGAAAGGCAGAGGGAGGTCCGGCCGAGGGATGAGCCGGTGCAGTCGAGAGAGCGCCACGGGCTCGGTTTTCTTCTCCGCTCTCCCGAGGAGTTCCCGATGATCACGATCTCCACCTTCAGCAGCGCAGCGGCCGCTGTCTTAGCCCTGATCGGTTTCCTACTGTCCCTGCCGCATTGCGTCAGGCGCCCTGGCAAACGGGAGGCCATCTGATGTCTCGTCATGACGCATCAGACCTGGCGATCCGCTTGGGACAGCAGGCCGAGGCAGTTTGCCGCCATTATCTATCGTCGGGCTATCGTGCCGGGAACTACTGGCTGGTGGGCGACGTGCACAACACACCCGGCCGTTCGATGTTCGTGCGCGTGAGTGGACCGGAAACCGGCAAGGGTGCAGCGGGCAAGTGGACCGACGCATCGACCGGGGAGCATGGCGATCTTCTCGACATCATCCGCGCGGCGCTCGGTCTTGCCGACTTCAAGGACGTGGCGGAGGAAGCGCGCCATTTCCTGTCGTTGCCCCGTCCCGAGCCGGAACCAGCAGCAACCTCTGCTGGCAGGACGTCCTGTTCAGCACCCGGTTCGCCCTACGCGGCGCGGCGCCTGTTCGCCATGGCGAAGCCGATCCCCGGCACGCTCGTGGACACGTACCTGCGTGGCAGGGCAATCACGTCCCTCTCCGGCACCGCCGCGCTGCGCTACCATCCCCGGTGCTATTACCGGCGGGACGAGCATTCGCTTACCGAAGTCAGGCCTGCGATGATCGCGGCGGTCACCGATCTTGCCGGCCATCAGACCGGCGCGCATCGCACCTGGCTTGCTCCAGACGGGTCCAGCAAGGCTGCTGTGGAAACCCCCCGGCGGGCGCTGGGAGAGCTTCTCGGCCATGGCGTGCGCTTTGGAACGGCGGGTGACGTGCTCGCCGTGGGCGAGGGCATCGAGACCGTGCTGTCGCCCCACCAGGTTCTGCCCCGCATGCCGATGCTGGCGGCACTCTCGGCCGCCCACATGGCCGCTGTCCTGTTCCCGCCCACGCTGCGCCGGCTTTATGTCATCCAGGATCGCGATCCCGCCGGCGACGGGGCACGCGACAGCCTGCTTGCCCGCGCAGCCACCCTGGGGATCGAGGCGAGGGTCCTCACGCCGGTTGAGGGCGACTTCAACGACGATCTGCGACGCTTCGGTGTCGATGCTCTCCGCGACGGCCTCAAGGATCAGCTGCATCCCGAGGATGTCACCCGCTTCCTGGAGAGGTGAGAATAGGACGGGAGAGGGAGGCGCGGACAGGCTTTGTCGCCTGCTGGTTTGGGCCTCTCGTCACCGGCAACGGCATCCTTCTTCGAGGATAGTCCCGCGTCCACGGCCTTCCGAGGGGGCAATCGGCGCAGAGCCGGGCCGGGCCGGCAATGGCGGCGGCCAACTCTTTTCCGCCGGCGGGGCAGGGTGCCCCGCCTTTGCATCGCGAAGCAAAAGAGCCGGCCTTGGCCATCAAGGCCCTCGCGCGCGAGGGCTGCCTGTCCGTCCCGGCCCCTGCGCGTCGATGCCCTGCGAAGGCCGCGATGGGCGCGGTCGCCCCAAAACCGAAGGACGCATCCCCATGACACGCGATACCAATGATGCAGGCGACGAGCCGGTCCATACCTCCTCCCAGACCGATCACGCCCTTGTCGAACTCCAGCTTTACGGCTGGCGTCCCTTCCAGGACGAACCCGATCCCCGGCCGCTGCCCGATGGCAACATCGTCGGCACCGCCGTCACCGACATCTTTGACGCCCTGGTTGCCACGCTCAGCGACACCCGTCTCGAGCC
The DNA here is from genome assembly GCF_030863885.1 of Paracoccus actinidiae. Lineage (NCBI taxonomy): Bacteria > Pseudomonadati > Pseudomonadota > Alphaproteobacteria > Rhodobacterales > Paracoccaceae > Paracoccus > Paracoccus actinidiae. The sequence continues at coordinate 4,160,908 of NZ_CP132956.1, read as the reverse complement.
CGATCTCGAGGAACTGCTCTGGGGAACGGTCAACCTCTTCCATCGGGCCGCTGCCCGGGTAGAACGCGACCTCGACACCAACGAACAGGGGCAGCGCCGCTTGCAGCGCGAACAGGATGGCAGCGAGGTGAAGTCGGTCGAGCTGGAACGTCTGACCGCCGAAGGGCAGACCTTGATCGAACGGCGCGCCAGCATGGAGCTCTTCCGCGACCTTGCCGCCGAGGCCTTCGAGCACCACACGGGCAGCGCCTGGCGGCCACGCACCGGTTCCATGGTCAACCATCGCCACCTGACCGCCGCGATGATCGACAGCCGCGACTTCCTGTCGGCGAAGCGCCGGGCCGAGACGGAGGTGATGCTGCCCGTCGGTCCAAAGGTCGCCCTGAGCGGCGGCACGGACTTCAACGATCACCGGCTGATCTGGGCCAGGCTCGACCAAGTCCATGCCAAGCACCCCGACATGGTGCTCCTGCATGGTGGCTCTCCCAAGGGGGCCGAACTGATCGCCTCCCGCTGGGCCGATCACCGCACCGTGCCGCAGGTGGCCTTCCGGCCCGACTGGACCAAGCACGGCAAGGCTGCCCCCTTCAAGCGCAACGACGCCATGCTCGATGTCCTGCCGGTGGGCGTCCTGGTGTTTCCCGGCACCGGCATCCAGGAGAACCTCGCGGACAAGGCCCGCAAGCTGGGCATCCCCGTGATGAAGATCGAGGGCGGCGCGTAAGCGCCGCTTTCTTGACGTCCGCAGCCCGTCAAAGGATTGCCAGCGGACACGGCTGGTAGTGCCGCTAGTCAGGGCGGGGCAAAAGGTCAGGCGGCAAGCGGTGTGCCGTGCAGGGGGGATTCGGTCAAGCCGAACGCCCCCTGCAAGCCGATCTCGCACGGGTGGCGACAACGGCAAGAGAAGGAAGAGGGGAACCGCCGGTTCCCCCGTCAACAGCAAAATGCGGCGTCCCAAGGGGGCACCCCCATCTTCCGCGCCGCCTGGCGGCGGCTTGTGCAGACGGGGCCCCCGACCCTTGGGCCTGGATTTTCCTGTTGCCGGGCCCCCCCTCCCGCCCTCGCCGGGAGGCAGCCCAGGAAGGTGAGACGCGCCCGAGGCGCGGCTCGCCTTCCCGGTCAGCCCCATTTTGAAGAAGGGCCGTGCTGGGAAGGGACCGCCAGATCAGAAGGGGGTTTCATCATGGCGCGGTATCAATGCATTTCCTGCGAGGCCATCCAGACCACCGGGGACAACGAGCCGGACGCTTGTCGCGATTGCGGCGGGCCGGTCTTCGATCTCGACCGCTACGAGGCGAGCCGCGCCGAGGCGCAGATCATCGGCGCGCAGAATGACCTGTTCCGCAGGGCCCTTGGTCCCGCCGACTGGAACGGCCAAACCTTGCGTGGCCGGGTTGTCGTCACGCGCGGCATCCTGTCCTTGGGGCCGGACTTCGTGGCAGCGGCGTTGGCCCATGTCCGCAGCGACACCGCCTTCATGGACGATCATGGCGCTGGTGGCGTCCGCAGCTTCGGCATGCCGGACGTGCCGCATGACGACCACGCCATCCGCATCTACTGGAAGATCGACCTTTACGACAATGACGCGCTGATGGGACCGGAGGTAGAAAGCGATCCAGAGCAAACCATCCGCGTCCTGACCCTTTGCCTTCCTGATGAATACTGATCCCACGGCGGCGGCCCTGACACAGGGGCCGCTACAATGTCTCACTTCCCCGCGCGCCGTGGGGCACGGCAGAACCAGATCCGGCCTATGGCAGAAAGAGTGACCCGTCGCACCGCAGCCATGTGGGCCACGGCGCGACGGGTCTGGCGCTACCCGCGCCGGGGCCGCTCTCGCGGTACGGACCCCGGGTCCAGTCGTTCCGGCGAGCGGTCAACCAAACAGCAGGCTGGGTGCTGGGTATTGGGAGACTATCATAAACGCGTCGGTGCTGATGGCCGGCGCTGTGGAGGCGTTCACTCAGTTCCCGGTCCGACCCTCGACCATCGGGCGCGATATCCTCATCAAAAATACCTTGCCGCCTGGCCGCACCCCGTGCCACGCAAGAGGCCTTGTTGCAGGGGAGGCCATTCATGGCACAAGGCACCGTCAAGTGGTTCAACTCTGAGAAGGGCTATGGCTTCATTGCCCCCGATGCGGGCGGCGGGGATGTGTTCGTGCACATCAGTGCGGTCGAGCGCGCCGGGCTGCGGTCGCTCTCGGATGGACAGAAACTGTCCTATGAGGTGGAAACAAACCGCAGCGGCAAGACAAGCGCGGTCGACCTGCAGCCGATCTGAGAGAGCAGACGGCAGTCCAAGAGCAGCACGTTCGCCGCTCGGCGCCGCATTCTGCATACCATCGGCATGTTGATCCGGCTCTGTTTACCGCTTCTCGAAACCGATGTCTTATGCAAAACCTCCGGCGCGTTGCAGACCAATCTGTCAGCGTCGATCACGGCTGTGATGCTGTGCCTGGTCAAGACCGGTCTGCTACCCTTGTCGAGCGACGAGCGGGTCTATGATCCTGGAGCTTGGCAGGTCCGAGGAAAACAAGCCGCCTCGTTCATCAGGACGCGCCGCCGGAAGGCACCCGCGCCACAGCGGAGCTGTACTCTGTCTGACAGCGCAACGTGACAGCACGACCGGTGACGGCGGCACGGCTGAGCATGTCACCGCGCGTCATTGCTGGATCAACCATTTCTATCCCCCAGGCGCTGACAACAACGAGTTCTGCAGGACAGTGGATTTCTCAGCCGGGCGGGAACACTAAAAACCAACCACACACACCCGCTCGGCTGATAAGACATTTATGTCTGCGCCTTGCCTTCAGGGAAGCTGTTCTTTCGGGCAGGACAGGGCAGCAGCTTTGGACCAAGGCTGCTGCAAGGGGCGGCCTTTCCGTTCTGACTGTCTTTATGGCTCTCCGTTCTTTATGCAGATGCCTACGCTGGGCGTTGCCGTCACCCTCTCGGCGGCGAAGCCAGTGCCCGTCGCCTGGTTCAGTGTCGGGTGTCGGGTTGTTGTTACCAAGCCAACCAGCTAACGACTGACGCCCGGGTGAGGCCCTGCCCGACACCCTGCCAGCGTTGGAGGAGAAATCTCATCCTCGCGGGACAAAGATCGTGACAGATCCATAGAAATGTGAGAGAGTAGAAGCTGTAGAGATGGCAGGAAATGCCGAATGTCTACATCAGTGGATGGAGCGCCCATGGCCCTTCGAGACACGCCCCAGACCCCAGCAGATCCAACGCGCCCTGGCGATGACGCCCCGGTGACCGCCAAGCCGCACGTTCGTTCCAAACCAGCCGCTGCGACGAGCCCGGGCCGTCCTCGTCGCAGCCGGGAGACGGCCACCACAGGGGGCCGGTCCGTCTCGGCGCGGCTGTCACCCGCCGAGGGGGAGGCGCTCGAGGCACTGAAGGCGCGGCATGGCTTTGGCTCGAACTCGGACGCGCTGCGGGCCCTGGTGCGGGCCGCCTCCGGGATGCTGGAAGCGGACCCGGCAACCGCAGGCGGGCTTGAGGCACTCCGGAGCGAGTTGCACGAGATCGGCGTCAGCGTGAACGCGATTGCCCTGGCGGCGGGCCAGGGCCGGATCGACCCGAGCCGTGAGCAATGGGCGGCGCTCAGTGCTCTGCGTCAGGCCCTGCCGGAGATGCGCTCGTATCTGCGGGCGGTGGTGGACGAGCAGCGCCGGCGTGGCATCCGGCTTTTTGCCGCATGGCGGGAGGCCGAAGGTGGCGAGCCTCGCGGATGATCTGATCGGCGAGATCCGGCTGCGCCGCGTCGGCGGCAGGGCGCCGCGCGACAGCGGGCTTGGCAAGACGAGGGCGCGCAGGTCAGGGGCAAGGGGGTCCTCCTTCTCGGCGCGGGCACGCGATCTGTGGCGGGTGGGCCAGGGCTCGAACGCGGCGGTGCTGAAGCGGATCGCGCGCGGCGGCACGCAGACTCCGGTCCGGCTCAGGGCGCAGCTCAAGTATCTCTTCACGAAGTCCCATGCTCTGTTTGGCAACACGATCGGGCTTGATCCCGAGGCGGAGGTGCTCACGGCCGATCAGCGCAAGGCCATCGCGCTCGACTGGTCGGACGGCTGGCGGGGTGATCCGAAGAACGGCCATACCACGCATCTGCTGATCTCCTTTCCTTATGATCTTTCGCCCAAGAAGGCGCTGCGGATTGCCGAGGCCTGGGCCTTCGAGATGTTCCAGTCAGGCACCCATATGCAGGATGAATGGGCCTATGTGGCGGCGCTGCATACAGACCGCTCGCATCCGCATGTCCATATCGTGGTGAACAACCGCGGCCTTGAGCAGGGCGAGTGGTTCTTCATGGCGAAGGAGCATGCCTTCAACCTGGCCACCATGAAGGAGCGTCTGGTCGAGATCGCGAGTGGAATGGGCGTGGAACTGGACGCCTCGTCACGTCTCGAGCGGGGCATCCTGACCTATGGGCCGAGCCGTGCCGAGATCGAGGGGGCGGCGCGCGAGAATCGCCCGGTGCGCGAGCGGGCGCTGCAGGGCCCCGCGCTTGAGGAGGGACTGGCGGTGGTCACCCGCAGTGCCGCCACGCTGCGGCTGCTGGCGGGGATCGCCAGCCTTGCCCGGCTGAAGGAGGTGAAGCTGCGCATGGAGCGGGCTGCCCAGATCCTGGACGCGGGCGGCATCCTGAGTGCGAAAACCCTGGAGGGTGAGATGATGGATTTGCAAACAACAGACGTCCCGCACACCCGGCAGAGCCTGGACCGGGTGTTTGCCACCTGGCTCGAGCGGGTCGAGGGCGAGATTGCCACGCTGGGACCAAAGGACCGGCGCGAACTGCGCACCGAGCTGGCCGAGGTCACCACCGCGATCCTGCGTGATCTGGGCGATGCGCGCGGCGCTGAACTGGTGATGGAGCCGCCCCGCTCGGCGCTCTACCAGACCGAGCTTGGAGACAGCGTCATCACCCGCGGGACCGTCACGAAGACCCTGTCCCGGTCTGCTGCCCATGAGGTGCGGATTGCGGTCATGGAGGCGGCCGAGGCCATTGGCATCGACAGGCCCACGGTGGAGCGGCGGCTCGAGCACCCGGCGGCGAACGCCTGGCAGGAGCGGGAATGGGTCAAGGCAGACCTCAACGCCGTCTCCAAAGCGCGCGGCCTTGAGCTAAACGTTGAGAACCAGCGGCAGCGGGGCCAATGCGCCATGGCACGCGCCAGCTCTATGGTAAGCGCGCGCGCCATGGCGCAGGCCACCGCCACCTGGCCTGGTTTTACGCCGCCGCGTGGCCGGGTTTTGCACCGACGTTGACAGCAGGTCCTTTAGCTTTGAAAAACCCTCAGATCTAACGCCACAAAGAGCTTACAGAATTTAGTAACATTTCATCGCCTTATCGGCTGTTCACCGTTTCCGCGCAGTCATCAGCTCTGGAGAAACACGGGCGTTAGAGAGGGATTTAAGGCTTCCGTGCGCCGGGGCTGGTGAACAGCTCCGCTTGCATAACCCTCGAAAACAACGAGAAAATCCGGCTAGATTCGGATCCGGAGATTAGTTCGCTCAGGAAAAATGGCGGACAGTGAGTCTGCCCTTGCACCTTCTGCCCTGTTCCGGCCCGTTCCCCAACGGCTAGCAATTTCAGACATTTACAGGCTTCCCATAGCCGTTACCGTCCGGCATAGTCCACCCTGTTCCCCGCTATATTGGGGGAAGGCAGGGGGGAAGCTATGGCAAGTCACCTGACGCGTAGGCCCGAAAAGGCGCTGACCGCCCAGGCGGTGAAAGCCGCCACAGCACCGGGCAAGTATTTCGATGGGCATGGCCTCTATCTACGGGTCGATGGGAACGGGTCGCGCTTCTGGGTGCAGCGCATCACCATTCGCGGGAAGCGGTGCGAACTTGGCTTGGGGGCGCCGTCGCTGGTGTCGCTGGCCGAGGCGCGGGCAAGGGCGCTGGAGAACCGCAAGCTGGCCCGGATGGGCGCCGACCCCTTGCAAGCCAAGCGCGAGGCGCAGGCGGTGCTGACCTTCGAGGAAGCCACCCGCAAGGTTCATGCGCTGCACAAGCCGACCTGGAGGAACGAAAAGCACGCGGCGCAATTTCTCGCCACGCTGGAAACTTATGCCTTCCCCCGGCTGGGCAAGTTGAAGGTGCAAGACATTTCCACCGCCGATGTTCTGGCCGTCCTCATGCCGATCTGGACGCAAATACCGGAAACCGCCCGCCGCGTGCGCCAGCGCATCGGCGCGGTGATGAAATGGGCGATTGCGCAGGGCTGGCGGCAAGACAATCCCGCCGAGAACATCAGCCGGGCGCTTCCCAAGGTTTCCAAGGCGCAGGACCATCGCAAGGCGCTGCCCTATGCCGAGGTGGCAGGCTGCATTGCGGCAGTGCAGGCATCGGGCGCGGGGCTTGCCACGAAACTGGCGCTGGAGTTTCTGGTGCTGACCGCCGCGCGGTCGGGTGAGGTGCGGGAAGCGCGCTGGGATGAAATGGACCTCGCCGCCGAGGTTTGGGAAATCCCCTCGCAACGCATGAAGATGAAACGCCCGCATCGGGTGCCGCTATCTCCGCGCGCCATCGCCATTCTCAAGCAGGCCAAGTCTCTGGACGATGGATCCGGGCTGGTGTTCCCCGGCACCAAGAAAGGGCGCCCGCTGTCCGACATGACGCTGTCCAAGCTGGTCAAGGAATTGGGCTTTGCCGCCGATGTTCATGGCTTCCGCACGTCCTTCCGCACCTGGGCGCAGGAACGCACGTCCTATCCCCGCGAGGTAGCAGAGGCTGCGCTGGCGCACTTAACGGGCGATGCGGTGGAGCGGGCTTATGCGCGCAGCGACGTGTTCGACAAGCGGCGCAAGATGATGGGCGCGTGGTCGGCGTTCTTGGCGCAGGACAGCGCCAATGTCGTGAGGATCGGGTGATGGGGTGGTGTCCTGTTGACCACTTCTCGATAGTGGAGTTGGTAGAGAAATGCGAAATTGCATCAAATATCATTGTCCGGGAAATGCAGGAACTGGCTGATATCTTTCCAGCCAATGAAGACAAGTCCGACGATGCAAGCATCCCCACATGGGACCTTCAGTTCGTTGTTCATGGAAAACTCATCGAAAATTTTTTGCATTTTAACGCTAACAAAGCCGTAGCGTGTTCGCCTTCAGGACAACTTTTCAGAATAAGTCGCGTGCTGATGCGGCCACCTATATACAATCACTGGTATTCTTATGAGGAGCGCTTCCGACGACATCCTGACCTTCTCTACGTCGATATCACGGTAGGATTAGTCGATCTGCATGGTGTGGCAACACGAATGGATCGTTGGAGTGAATTTATCGATGGCCAGCGCTGGCAGGAGGAGGCGCTTTCACTCTTTTCCCACCTAGATGGCTGGAGCGTCTGCTTTCGCGCCGATGAGGTCAACATTTCAGAGGATGCTCTTGTTAAGCTGTAGACCCCCAATATTCCGGTGAAGGTTACCACGGCAGGGAGGCCGTTAATTGCGCCAGATGCAGCGAAACGATACCTAGCACTTTATCCACATGGCCACGAAGTCAAAAATAAAATCTGGAAAGAAATCGAAGATGAATTGGGTGTCAGTCAAAAGACGATCAAGGCTGGTTTGGTGATGCTGAAGGAAAAAATAAGGAAAGAATGAGGGAGAAACGCCGTCACAATACTTTCCATTTATACCATTTTGATATGCCGTAACTTTTCGCCATCTTCCTCTGTGTCCCAGCGCTATCCAGAGGAAAGCCGACATGGCAGAAAAGCACCTTCGCCGCCGCGCCGTTGAAGAAATCACCGGCCTGAGCCGAAGCACGATCTACGACATGATGGGCAAGGGGCAGTTTCCGCGCCCCGTCAAGCTGACCGGAAAGGCGGTCGGCTGGCCCGAAAGCGCCATCTCCGACTGGCTAAACAGCCGCAGCACCGCCGCATAAGCAAGCCGCCACCCTGGGTTTCGGGGCAGCGGCTTGTGTTTCGGTCTAGTGGTATTCCGAACATAGCGCCCAGCGCCCCGGCCCGCAATCATAGAGGCCGAGACATTGGCACAGTCTGAACACTGGTATTCTAATCCGACGCAGGTCTTCTGGTGCTGCGATGCACTGACACGCGGGCGCACCATCTCGCACAAGACGGAAATCCGCGAGGTGAACGGCTGGCGGCTGGGGGCAATCATCCACCGCCTCAAGACCGCCTATGGCTGGCCGATCCTGGCGGAGCGGCGCGGGTCTGAGAACGTCGCGCATTACCGACTGGCCCCCGGCACCGATCTGGCCCGGCTGCGCTTCCCACCCAGCGCCCAGGCATTGGCCGACAGGCTGGCAGGGGGTGAGGCATGACCGCCTTTCGCATTGCCTTTCTGCGCGCCCGCTATGGCCTGTCGCCCGAACGTGCGGCGCTGGTCGCTCACATGGCCTGGGGGGAACTAAAATGACCCCAGCGCGGCACGATACGCCGCGCGGCTGGGTGGAGGTGCGCGCTGTCATGGCGCGCACCGGCCACGGCTTTGCGGTCTATGACCTGACCGAAACCGGCGACCGCGCCCGGCTGGTCTATCGGTCGGCCAACCGATCCGAGGCGCTGGCATGGGCGCTGCGCTGGTCGGTGCTGACCGGGCGGCGGCTGGACTGTCCAGAGGTGTTCCATGCCGCCAGCGGGCGCCTGCGGGGCGCTGTGGGGGTGCCGCGTGGCGGCTAGGCGATACAAGCACCACAAGCGCGGCACGGGGCGCTTTGTGCAGCTTATGGAATACATGCAGGCCAGCGAGGCATGGGCGACCATGCAGCCCGGCCCACGTGCGCTTTATGTCGAGTTGAAGCGGCGCTTTACCGGCACGAACAACGGCAGCCTTTACCTGTCGCATCGTGACGCGGCCCAAGCGCTGAACGTGACCCGAAACACCGTTGCGCGCTGGTTTCACGACCTGGAAGCGCGCGGCTTCATCCGCAAGACCTGCGACCATCACCTTGGCCCGTCCGGTATCGGGCAGGCCAGCACCTACGCCCTGGAGGAAGAACAATGCGACGGCAAACCGGCCACAAAAGCCTACATGTCCTGGCGGGCAAAAACAGAAGCCCCGCGCAAAATTTGAGCAAGGCGGCGCAATATTTGAGCCGCTTTAGCGCTGCGACCAGCCCAAAAGGCACGAAGCGGCGCAATATTTGGGCCGCTTTGGGCGGTTTTCGTGCCAGTTGCGGCGCAAAATCTGAGCCATATCTACATCTAAGCCATAGGCTGTCGTTTCAATCGGTGCGGCCGGGGGTGACAAGGCAAGGCGAGTTGCGGCGATGACCAAGCAACGACACAAGCCCCCAGCGCCTGCCGAGGCAAGCCGCCGCGCTGGTCCGTCCGTCGCGCTGCATTGGGATGCCGGCGACGCGCTAAGGATCGAGATAGCGGGCGACTATGGCCGGATCAACCATGGGGCAGGCGATGCCCAGGTGGCGGATGGGCTGGTGAAGCAAGTCGCCGTTCTAGGCTCGCACGGCCAGCGCATAGATGCTGCTGCCTCCAGCTTTGCGCTGGGGTTTGTTGATAGCATGGCCCCGCGCGATGCGGCGGAAACCCTGCTCTTGGCCCAGATGGCGGCAATTCATCAGGCCACCATGATGATGGCGCGGCGGCTGAACCACGTCGAGAACTTGCGCCAGCAGGACGCCGCCGAACGGGCGTTGAACAAGCTGGCCCGGACCTACAGCGCCCAGATGGACAGCTTGAAGCGGTATCGCAGCAAGGGGCAGCAAATCGTCCGGGTGGAGCGGGTGAACGTCGAAAACGGCGGGCAAGCGGTTGTCGGCCATGTGCAGCACGGGGGGCGGGCGGATGGGCAAGAGTGACGCTAACCCCATAAGCCGCGCCAACGCCGCGCCCAGGTGCCACGCCACGGCCAAGCGCACCGGCCAACCCTGTCGCGCCCCGGCAGTCTCCGGATGGGGCGTCTGCCGAGTGCATGGCGCGGGCGGCGGGCAACCGCCCGGCCCCGCGCATCCGAACTGGCGGCACGGTGGACGGTCGCGCGAGGCGGTGACGTTGCGCGCGCAAATTGGCGCGCTTGTCAGGGAATGCTGTGACTACCTACCAAACTTGGAATGAAACTACGTGCGGCGGCGCCTTCGCATCATAGCGAGGGCGCCCAGACCCATTGGCAACAGGGCAGCAGTCGCTGGCAGTGGGACGGGGGCTAGTTCAATCGGAGTGAATACCCCTTCCACTCCAACGGAGAAAGGGTAGTCGTCATCACGATAGAACAGCTCTCCTATCCCATCCTGAAATGTAATCCGATAGTCCCAGAACGGGAATTCCTCCCGGTAAACCTTATCCTCATCTTCTTGGATGAAATATCCGAGCTCATAGCTGATGCCTTGCGTCAGGAAGGAAATCAACCCTTCGGCAAACGGAACACCCGAGGGAGAGGCTATCGGATCGGGCAGGGTCAAAACACCTGTCATCAAAGTAAACAGGGGCATCCCCATAAAGTCGGTGACGACTGGTTCAACCTCATCGGAACAGTCGCCGCCTGTCTCGCAAAACAGTTCTAGCGACGTAATTTCAAACGTCACATCGAGCGTTGCCGCCTCCGCAGCCTGCCCCACCCCAACTGCCACCGCAGCAGCCGCGCACAATGCTCTGATATCCATAATTCACCCTTGAAAACCGAATCACCGTCACGATGCGCGGCTGACGAAATGATCAGCATCACGGCGGCGTGAGTCTCGGAGAATAATCACGCACATAATCAATCTGCACGCGAAAACTCTTCCATTACAAAGGCGTAGCCCAGTATTATAAACACAAATTGCAATGCAGGAGCCGTCGCCCATCAAGGACGAGCGCTCGAAGTTTGGTTGCTAAAATGCCAAAGGCGGGTGCTACTACAGCCACCCGCCTCCGTATGCGCAAGCCAAGGCGCATCTGCACTGCGTCAAGCGTCGTGTTAGAGAGCCTGCGCTCAAGATGCCTTCGGGCGCCGCCGCCGCACCAGCGCGAGAGCGCCAAGCCCCATGGGCAGAAGGGCTGCGGTAGCTGGCAGGGGGACGGGAGCCATATCTACCACCGTGAACTTGGTTTCTCGAAAATCTGCCCAGCCATAGTAACCCTCACCTGAAAATGAAACACCTGACGATGCCTGGCCGTTCCAGTCGGAAAAGGAGAAGGATACGCCAATCGCTGCCGGTGCGGAGAATGCCAACTGTCTGTATTCATCACTGAAGGAAAGAGGGCTTTCCTGAAACGAATAATAGTCATCTTTTGATACACCGCAGTCAAATCCTGCGAGTTCGCAAGACACAACATCGGTGCCGTCTGTCACGACGCGAAGGCGATATACTTTGTCGGAACGCAGCCCGGGAGTTTGCAGGGGCAGCTGAAAGTCCGGCCCTTCCGCGTTGAGGCTGTCGAAGTAGTAATCGCTCAGGCCTCCGTCGTCATCTTGTGTGATGACAGTGACATCATAGAGCGTCGTCGAATCATACGAAACACCGTAGTTATAGACCGCTGCCTCTGCTTGTCCCACGCTAACCGCCACAGCAGCCCCCGCGCATAATGCTCTGATACTCAATGTAGACTCCTACCTGAACTGACGAATCAAGAGCCATTTCACGGCCCTGTGAGGATATGGCATGGTGGAAGCCCGCACGTCCCGGTGAAAGCGGCGCAGGTTGGCAACCATAGAGCGAGGATTGTCATTCAGGGTCGGTGAGCAAGGAAAGATGCCGCCTCCACCGCCCTGCTGAACCGGCTTTGTACAGGCCGCCGTGCAAGGCGGCGTCCCTACCGGATGGCCTCGACGCGGGAGTCTAAGAATGAATTACCCCCGACGGGTCGGCAGCAGAAACCGGAGGCTTTAAGATGGACGGGGAGGGGCGGGCGGAAAGTGAGACGCGACGTCCCCAAGGACCGGCGCCATCGGAACGTGCGCGTATCCTCAATTCAGATAAAGCGGGGGGGGTTGGTCTAATCTCAGCAATCGATCGCAAACGGGACCGGTAGCATCACCCGCTTTCGCTAAACCGTGACAAATTTTCCTGCTGCCCGCAGCAAGGAGGCGCCGAAATCAAAGGTCGCAACAAAATCTCGGCATGAGAAGGCGACGGGTCGGCGGCTTTGGCGTCATAGGAAAACTGGACTGGCCCCCTGCCCTTACTGTTACTTGCCCTGCATGTTCCAGCATGAAAAGGGGGAAGCCATGGGGGAAGAACGCGGGCTCAAAGTGAATATTATCGCCGTTATCAATCACATAGCAGGATGATATGGCGGAGGGAATGGGCCTACCGTCGAACCTTCTCTGGCGATAATGAGGCGATGCTACGACTGGGTCCAGGCGCCTGATTTGTTCCTGGAGGGTATCCGTCCGGTGTGCCTGCTCTGACGGTGAAAGCCGGCGGTTGATAATGTCCATGTTCAATAGTGGACATCTTGAGGCACTCGATGGCGGGCAGGAAGGGGCAGAAGAAGCGGTTCTGGTCTGGTGAGGAGAAACGCTCGATCTGCATGCAGACACGGGCGTCCGGCGTATCTGTTGCACAGGTGGCGCGGCGCTATTCGATGAACTCGAACCTGCTTTTCACCTGGCTGCGGGACTCGCGGTTTTCTCCCGGGGGCGCCAAGTCCCCCGACGGTGTCCACGATGGCACTCTCTTCCTGCCGGTGGAAATCTCCGCTTCGGCTACCGCCTCACATTCGACGAATGGCGTCGCTGGGACACACCGATCAGTGGAAGCCCAGCCGCTTGCGCATCGCGTCGACATCACGCTTTCCGACGGCCGGCGGATCCTGGTGGAAGGCCCGACGAGCCTGGCGGCGGTTCTGGGGCTGGTTCAGGGGCTGCTGCCATGATCCCTGTGCCGAGCAACACGCGGATCTGGCTGGCGGCCGGCGTCACGGACATGCGGCGGGGGTTCAACACGCTGGCGGCGCAGGCCGAGAAGGTTTTGGAGGAGGATCCCTATTCCGGTCATCTGTTTGTGTTCCGCGGTCGTCGGGGTGATCTTTTGAAGATCATTTGGTGGGATTCGCAGGGCGGATGTCTCTTTTTGAAGCGTCTCGAGCGTGGGCGCTTTGTCTGGCCTGCCGCCAAGGAAGGGAAAGTCAGTCTCAGCCCCGCTCAGCTCTCCATGCTCGTGGAAGGGATCGACTGGCGAATGCCCCAAAAGACATGGCGCCCCACGCAGACAGGATAGGATATTAAACACGCCATTACAGCGGTTTATCGTTTCTTTGGAGCGATAGGGCGGGTATGGTTTTGGCATGTTGGAAAGCCTTGATCCCCTGCCTGACGACTCCCAAGACCTGAAGGGCTTGGTCACGCTGATGGGCGAGGAAATCAAATGGTTTTGGCATGTTGGAAAGCCTTGATCCCCTGCCTGACGACTCCCAAGACCTGAAGGGCTTGGTCACGCTGATGGGCGAGGAAATCAAAGCGCTGACGCTGAAGATCGAAGATCTGCGAGGACAGCTCGCAGGCCATCGCAAAGCGCGCTTCGGGTCGAAATCCGAAAGCCTCCAGCAGCTGGCCTTCGATCTGCAGGAGGACAAGGAGATCGCGGCAGCGGCCTCGGCCCAGCAGGATGAAACCGGCCAGGATGAAGGAGCCGGCAACGACAAGCGGCGGAAACGCCAGCACAGTCGAGCACCGCTTCCCGATCACCTGGAACGACAAGCCGAGTTGCTGTCGCCAGGTGAGGCCTGCCCCTCATGCGGTGGAGCTCTGCGCGTGCTTGGCCAGGACGTGACACAGGAGCTTGAATACATTCCCGGGCGCTTTGTCGTCCGCGAGATCATTCGCCCGCGCACAGCCTGCTCCTGTTGTGAGCGCTTTGCGCAAGCACCATTGCCAAGCCGTCCCATCAACCGCGGTCGCGCGGGTCCCGGTCTGCTGGCGCATGTGCTGGTTGGCAAGTATTGCGACCATCTTCCGCTCTCCCCGCACTCCGAGATCTACGCCCGCGAGAAGATCGATCTGCATCGTTCGACGCTGACCGACTGGGTCGGCCGCTCGACCGCCTTGCTTGCGCCGCTGGCCGATCACATCGGCAAGCTGGTGCGCGCGGGTCCGGCTTTGTTCGCCGATGACACGCCGGTCAAGATGCAGAGGTCGGGCAAGACCGGAAAGGCCCATACCGCACGGCTGTGGAGCTATGTTCGCGATGAACGAGCATGGTGCGGGCAAGCACCGCCTTGTGCCTGGTATCAGTTCAGCACGGACCGCAAGGGCGCCCACCCCGCGACCCACATCAAGGGCTACACAGGCATCGTGCATGCAGACGGGTTCACCGGCTTCAACGGACTGTTCGGCCCGGGCCTGGCCAGCGAGCAGGCCTGCATGGTCCATGTCCGCCGCAAGTTCGTGGATGCCTTCGAACGCGAGGGATCGGCCATCGCCAGGGAAACCATCGAACGGATCGCCCGGCTCTATGCCGTCGAAAAGGAAGCGCGATACAGGACGCCAGAAGAGCGTGTCACTCTGAGACAGACGCGGGCAAAGCCCATCTTCGACGAGCTGGAAACCTGGCTGGCGCTGCAACTGCCGAAAATATCGGGCAAGACCAAGCTGGCGGAAGCCATTCGTTACGCGCTTGGCCGCATGCCAAAGGCGCGAGCCTATCTCGAAAACGGCCAGTTGGAGCTGGATAACAACATTTGCGAGCGGTCGATCAGGCCTGTGACTCTCGGAAGAAAAAACTACCTCTTCATGGGTTCAGAAGGCGGCGGCAAGGCCGCAGCCATTGCCTACACGCTTATCGAAACCTGCCGGATGAACGGCGCCGACCCCGAGGCATGGCTGACCTGGGTGCTGACCCACATCGCCGATCACAAGATCAATCGCATCGACGAACTCCTGCCCTGGAATTGGCAGAAAACCTGAAAATCAACGGCAGTCACGCCGGACGGATACCCTGGAGGTAACTGCGCATCGCCGCTGTGGGCCGATCACCGCTCCGGGTGGCCCTTATCATAGAAGTCATAAGCCAATTTATGAGCTCCTTCGCCGACGAGGGAGAACGGTGCCCAGATGGAGGGATGCGGGTTGTCCTCCTGGCGAGGGTCATCCATTAGGTCAACCATGGCGCGGCGAAGCGCCTCGGAGCGGCCCATAGTTGGTTCAGGCATGAGCCATATTCTGAGAAGGCAGTCGTCCGCACCGGCCAGCGGTTCTCGACATAAGACCAGCAAAGCCAATGCGGGTTTGCAGAGGGGGACCAAGCCGGTGTCGGGCGCTTCCTTCACCATCAGAACAGCAGTGGCGTCGGCATACCCAGGTCAGTCATGCCAGTTCCCGTCCGTCGGACGTCTTTCGGATCACGGGCGCCGCACGACCGGGAGAGTCGTCGAGGCTCGGCTCGAGGTCGCCAAGGCTATCCCGCATGGCTTACGCCATCGCTTGGATCACCTGCGGCTTGGTGTGCAGGATATACAAGTTGGCAGAACTGCCTTCCCTACCTTGCTATCCGACGGGGGTCCTCGACTGAGCACTCTCCCCAGGATGCGGACGAGAGGCGCGCGCTTCGCTGGGAGCAAGCCCGTTCGCCGAAGGCACAGCCCATGACAATGATCCAATACTCTGCAGGCGCGACGCGAGCGATACAAGCCCCGGCTGCAGCCATGCAGCCAGCAGGCCCAAAGCGATGCCCCCAGCAATGGCGATGAAGTTCGCGGCATTCGCAGTCCAATCAACTCCGGACAGCGGCATCAGCACTTCGGGGACGACGCGGTGCAGCAGGTAGATCGGGAAGGCCGCCCGCGCCAGATACATCACGCTCCGAACCAGAAAACGGGGCGCAGGAATATGCGCCACATAGAGCAGCACGACAACCAGGCCCAAGAGGCTGAGATACTTGATCCAGCTGCCATACCAGTTGCCACCAAGCCAAGCGGCCCCTGGCAGGACCACGCTGGCAGCAATCACAACCAACAGACGCTGGCGACCATCTGTTGCGGTGGCGATGCACCAGCCCACGGCAAAAAGATAGAAGACCCAGGGGACAGAGAACTGGGTCCGTCCGTTTGGCAGTGGCCAGAACTCCGGCAGTGTGACACGGAACAGTACACCCAGGCCTAGCAGGCACAGCCCAACCGCAAAGGGCGCGCGGCTCAGAAAGTCACGCGCAGGACATATAAAGAAAAAACCCAGCAAAAGCAGGTTCATCTGTACGTAGGCTTCGACAAACCAATAAAGATAGGGCAGCATCAGATGCGTCTCGGGCGTGGTGAGCGCCATGTTTCCCACGAGAAATACCGAAGCCCAGGGCACCTGCTGCCATGCCAGTGAATACCCCGCCACGATCAGCCCATAGGGCAGCAAGACGCCCAACATGGGCGCGAGGAAGCGCCAAGCATCCCTTGTGCTGAGTGCTTCACGCCGGTGCTGGGCGACGCTCATCCCCAGCAGGACAACCATGGCCGCCGCGCCGCCATAGACGGGCCACAAGGTCTGGTGCGAGACGACCACTGCCAAGATCGCCAAGGCCCGCGCCAGGAGAGGCATAGGCAAACGGCTGTCTTGGGGGGCTGGGCGCTGTTCCAAGGCGGCGATGCTCAGTTGCTCCCACCGTTCGGGCAAGCCACCCAGGTGACGGTCAAGCTGCAGCGAGATCTCCACATGCCGCAGCGAGTCGCCCCCGAGACCGGTGAAGCTGTCTTCGGGGCGCACTGGATGTGGGGCGAAGCTGCGGGCAAAGATATCATGCACTGTGCCGCCCCCTCTCGGGGCTGCCAGCCGTCGCAGGGCTGGATAGTCGATCTTGCCGTTGGGATGGCGCGGGAATTCTGGACAGGCGAGCGCCGCGATATGTTGCGGGCGAATGCCTGCCAACCTTGCCGTCAAGGCGATTAGCTCGCCAGACGGGTCAGGGCTGGCTACGCAGATCGTGGCGTCATCGCCCCAAACAGCAACGTCGTGCCCAGCCTCGGCCAGGGCACGTTCCAACGCGTCGTGACCGATGCGCAATCCGGCGATCTTGGACATGCGCGACCGTCGTCCGACGATCCGGTAAAGCCCATCAGCGCCGCGTCGGGCGAGGTCGCCCGTGGCAAGTTCGCTTACCTCTGGCCCACGTGCCAGGTCCTCGGCCGTGTCGGCATAGCCCATCATCACGTTCGGGCCCCGGTAAACCAGTTCCCCTTCCGCCTCCGGATCGGTCAATGTCCGACCCGCCTCATCGCACAGCGACAGGGCGCCGCCAGGAATTGCTTGCCCGATCGCGTCCGGCGCCACCCGCGCCCGCCCGGGCGGCAGCCAAGCAATGCGCGCCGTTGCCTCGGTTTGCCCATACATGACCACGAAGCGGCCATCCCGTGCGTCCATGACCTTTGCCCAGTGCCGCACCGCCCCCGGCTTCATCGCGCCGCCAGCGACGGTCAGGCAGGTCACGCAGTTGGGTAGGTCTCTGTCCAGGTCAATGCTTTCCAGCAAGGAAAAGTGGTGCGGCACCCCCGCAAGGCTCGTGGCCCCTGAGGCGGCCAGTGCCGCAGGAAAACCCGGATCAAGCACCGCGCGATCGGCGAGCCAGAGGCTTGCGCCACGCGCCAGATGCGAATGCAGGACCGACAGGCCATACGAATAATGCAGCGGCAGGATCAGCGCGGCCCGGTCCTGCGGTCCGATCTGCAGATAATTGCCAATTGCCTGGGCGTTGGCATCAAGGGCCGTCGCAGACAGGCGCACGCCACGCCCCTGCCCCGTGCTGCCCGAAGTCTGCAAAAGCAGCGACAGATCCTCGTGAAGAGGCGCCGGGTGTTCGTGAAACAGCAGTCGCCAGCGATCTCCGATCCGGCGGTAGCTGGCGCGCGGGCGGAACCGCTGTTCCAGGCGCCGCGCGCTATCTGGCTGGTCCTGCGGCAAAGGCAGAACGGCATGGCCAGCAGACAAGGCCCCGACATAGGCAGCGATAGCGGTCGGAGTCGAGGCCATCTCGATAGCAATCAGGCCACGAGAACCCGGAATGCGTTGCGCGAACCGCTGGGCCGCAGCGGCGAGGTTGCCATAGCTCAGAACACGGTCACCGTGGACCAGGCAGGGATTGTCTGCAAACACGGCCAGATGAGAAAGGGTGAACACAGGGAATGGCCTCCAGACGATGCCGCGCCCCTACGGATGCCGAGTTTTTAAGTCAACCATTTTGCAGCGCCCTGCTGCGCTGTCTCGGAAGTCTGGTGCAGGCTGTTGGCGGGACCTGCCTGCCCTAAGACAGAGACCCCTTTTCTAGCTTTTACAAAATCCTGGCCAAGCGCGGAAGCATCTGCACAGCTTGCACCCACTCGTAAGCGTATTTATCCATGTGCGAGTCTTTATTCGATTCGCATTCCGTTCTGCTTTCGGTTTTGGTCATGGAACCATTCTCGACGGCGGTGTCTATTGGGTTCCCCTTCATAGCTGTGTGAGCTATGCGGGAATTTGGGTGAGGCGGCCTAATTAAGCGGCGCGGTTTTCGGCGCCCCTTGCGGCGACCTTCCCGGATGGGGCTGCCGTCTATTTGATCCTGCGCTTGCGCCTTGGAGCAGCAAAGGCTTTTTACCCCTGTTGTCGCTCGGGCATGATAGGTTTCCTGAGGCGGTCACTATCCTGGCGATCGCAGGCCGGGCGGTCCGTCCGGTCTGCGCGCTGCTCTGCGGGTCCCTGGGTAGCGATCAGGTTATGTGCGGCGTTCACAAGTCCCACATGCGAAAACGCCTGCGGGAAGTTGCCCAGCTGCCGCTTCCCGCGCGGGTCGTATTCCTCGGCGAGCAGCCCCACATCGTTGCGCAGGGACAGCAGGCGCTCGAATAGAGCCTCCGCTTCTTCCAGCCGCCCGATCATTGTCAGGGCGTCGACAAGCCAGAAGCTGCAGACGAGGAACGTGCCTTCCGCCCCCCTGAGGCCGTCAGGAGTGTCGTCCGGCCGATAGCGGAGAACCAGCCCGTCCTCCACCAGCTCCCGCTGGACCGCTTCGACGGTGGCGATGACGCGGGCATCCTCTGGCGGCAGGAACCCGACGGACGGGATGAGCAGCAGCGAGGCATCAAGGGCCTCTCCACCATAGTATTGAACAAAGCTGTTCTGTTTGGCACTCCAGCCGTTGGAAAGGATGTCGTTGCGGATCGTGTCGCGCAGTGTCCGCCAGCGGTCCACCGGGCCGGAAAGTCCGAAATCCTCCACCGCCTTGATGCCGCGGTCATAGGCAACCCAGGCCATGAGACGCGAATGGGTGAAGTGCCGCCGCCCGCCTCGCACCTCCCAGATGCCTTCGTCAGGCTCGTTCCACTTTCCCTCGAGATCGGCAAGCAACAGCTTCTGGAAGCGCCAGCTTGCCTCGGATGGTTCAAGCATGAACTTTCGCCCGACATGAAGGGCATCCATGAGTTCGCCATAAACATCGATCTGCAATTGATCGTAGGCGGCGTTGCCGACCCGCACGGGCTTTGAACCCTCGTATCCGGGCAGCCACGGCAGCTCGGTCTCGGTCAGCCGCCGCTCCCCCGCAAGCCCATACATGATCTGCAGCTGCTTCGGGTGGCCGGCGGCGGCGCGAAGCAGCCATTCCCGCCAGTCCCGGGCCTCGGACCTGTAGCCGGAACTCACCAGGGCCAGCAGCGTCAGCGTGGCATCGCGGATCCAGCAATACCGGTAATCCCAGTTGCGCTCGCCGCCGATCGTTTCCGGCAAGGATGTGGTCGCCGCCGCAACAATGCCGCCGGTCGGCTGAAACGTGAGTGCCTTGAGCGTGATGAGCGAGCGTGTGACAGCCTCGTGCCAGGGGTGCTGTTTTTCGAGGGCAAAGGTGCAAGCGCCGGACCATTCCTGCCACCATCTTTCCGTCTCGTGCAACTGCGCCGCCGGGTCCCACCGGCGGGATGCCGGCAGATAGGACGGGTGCCAGCTCAGCGTGAAGGGCACCTCGGCGCCAGCTCCGATGCTGAAGGTTGCAACCGTGTGCATGTCCTTTCCCTGCAGGCCGACCGGAGTGGACAGTTCCACCGCATCCGGTCCTGCCACGGCGCGCAACCCATGATCGGTCCGGCGCACCCAGGGGGTGGTTCGGCCGTAATCGAACCGCAGAACCAGGTCCATGTCCATCTCGACCCGGCCCCACTCGCCGCGCACGATACGGACCAGATCGACATGGTCCTCGTCCTCGGCCAGCGGCATGAAGTCGATGATCGTCACCGCCCCTTCCGGTGTTTCGAAGCTGGTTTCCAGAATGGTCGTGCCCGGACGATAGCGGCGGCTCACATGCAGGATCTTGCCTGCCGGTGCGATCTTCCAGCGGCCGTGTTCCTGTGTGCCAAGAAGGGCTGCGAAGCAGGCGTCCGAGTCGAAGCGCGGAAGGCAAAGCCAGTCTATGGAGCCATCGCGCGCAACCAACGCACAGGACAACATGTTGCCGATAAAACCATAATCCTCGATTGGACGGCTCATGCGCTTATCCTGCGCCACGAAAGGCGGGGTAGAGCATCATGCCGCCATCCACCACAAGCGTGGTGCCCGTGACGTAGTCGGAAAGGTCCGACGCGAGAAAAAGCACCCCGTTCGCAATATCCTGTGACTGGCCGATGCGCCCGTATGGGATCAGCTTGAGAAGCTCGTCCAGTGCCTCGGGTTCGTCCCAGGCAGCACGGTTGATGGCCGTCTGGATCGCCCCCGGTGCAATGGCATTGACCCGGATACGGTGGATCGCCAGCTCCTGTGCGAGGGACTGCATGAGCAGCATCACACCGCCCTTGGACGCAGCATAGTTTGCCTCCAACGCCCAGGGGATTTCTTGATGAACCGAACTCATGCAGATGATCTTCCCCGTGGCCGACGAGACTTGAGGTTGCGGGCCGCGCCGCAGGAACTCGCGGACTGCGGCTCGGGCGCAAAGAAACTGGCCGTCAAGGTTGACCGCCATCACCTTGCGCCATTGTTCGAATGTCATGTCCTGAAAGGGCGCGCCCGATTGGATCCCGGCATTGTTGACCAGGATGTGGACGGTTCCAAAGCGCCTGCAGGCTTCGGCAAACATCGCCTCGACGTGATCGCCTTGACTGACATCTGCAGCAAAGGAAAAAGCCTGGCCGCCCTCGGTCTCCAGTTCCTTGACAAGTTCCCTTGCATCATCCTCATCGCCGGGAAGATGGTTGACAACAACGCGGCACCCGGCCTTGACCAAGGCCAGCGCGCAACCCCGTCCGATGCCGGAGGCTGCGCCAGTCACAATCGCAACCTGACCTGCCAGGCCAAAGCATTCGTAAGCCTTTGAAGCTGCTGTTTCCAAGACATACTCCCGACTGTCGGAGACTCACTTGCAACCCAAGTGGAGCGGGATCTGCGCCGTGCCGGTCATGGGGCGAACGCTCCTGCCATGCCAGGGTTCCCGGTCCTTTCCAGAGCCCACGCCTCGTGCTGGCTTGCTGAGCCGAATGGGTTGGTTGCAACCAGCCACCTTCCTGTTCAGAGGGAGCGGCCCGCCAGGGGCGAGATGCGACAGCATCAGACCCCCCTTTCCGGCAGTTGTGACAGATCACCTCCTGAAGGGACCCCTCGCAGCCGCTGGACCCGGCACTAGAAACCGCGGGGCCAGGGAGGCGGCAAGGACGGCACCGAGCGTATCCATGACGATGTCGATGACGGTGTCATGCTTGCCCTTGATGACATCGCCCGGCGCCAACTGGTCGAAGCCCCATTCGGCAACCTCCCACCAGGCGCCGATGGCGACGCCGAGGCTGGCAACCAGCAGGATGAAGAGCAGGGGCTGCCCTGGGCGCAGGACCGGCGGGCAGACGAAAAGCGCAAGCCACAGCGTCAGCGCGAAAAGCGTGGCGGCATGCAGCACCCGGTCAAACCACCAGAACGCGGCATAAAGGTCGAAGGCGTAGCCCGCCACATTGGCCGCAAGCAGAAGCGCCGCGAAGCCCCAGGCTATGGTACGTCCCTGCGCAGTGGCGTGCATTCGTATTCCCCTGTTTCGAGGCACCAGACAAGCGGCGCCCAAGTCGATGTCCAAGCCGTGACGGCGCGTGACGTTCTTGCGCTTCTCTGGTTTGCGAACCCGTCCAGAGTCCCGGCCCCCCTTTGGGTCATCTTCGCCAGCATGCGCTTGCCGGTCATTCGCAGAAGCAGGATCAGTCCTGCACAGGCCCCAGCCCTGTCACCAGAATGCGCCGAGGTCATACCCGCTGCCAGAGAACAGGAGTGAGCTCCTTTCGTCCCGCGGGGCTCCCCATCGTCTTGGTGATGCGAAGCCGGCATCAGTTTCGGTTCGGCTCGCTGTTCATGTCAGGCAGCCTTGCTCTTGTAGCCATAGCGGATGCCTGCCTGGCGCTGATCTTTGGTACGGCTTTCCGAGACGCAACCAAACCCCAGCCATTGCCCGTTCAGCGAGACGTGGAACTGGATCTTGCAGCACGCCGCTGTCGTGCAGGCCGTCGTTGGGCCGGCGACGGCGTGCGTCGGGATCGTCTACTCACTGCCCACCTGGAAACATGCTGCCGCCGACCACTTCATCAAAGCATCAGCAACAGTGCGGCGTAACCTGCGGCTCCGGCCGCGAAGGCCCAGAAGCGGCTTTGCCGCTCACTCGGCACCTCTTCCTTGAGCACGTTGAGCACGACTCCGCCGCCGAGAAAGGCGGTAAGCGTCGCTATGGCCGCCTCGTGCACCTCGGTGACGAGGCCAAGGAGCCAGCCTCCGATGACCGCTGCAGCAAGTATCCACCGCCCGATCTGGCGGTAGGACGCCTTGTGGTCCTCGTGGAGCCCGTAATCGGTCACCACGAAGTGCAGCGCCATGGCGGCCGCGAAGAACGCCAGGCCGTCCAGTGTCATCTCCTCGCGGTGCAGGAGCAGGTAGCCCACCAAGAGGTTGTAGACCGCGAAGGAGGCCATGTGGATCCAGAACACCCGTGAACTGGTGGCCGCCTCCGTGTGTGATCCGCGCCCGCCGTTTACCTGTTCGCCCGCGCGCTTCGAGCGCGAAGTCTGGGCAAGGCGGTGAAGCCCGTAAAAGGTGAGAAGCCCTGCCAGTGCGATCAGAAAGACGTGCCGCTCGGCCGGGATCAGGGTGCCCTCCCCGCCAACCGCCTCGGCGACTTTCTCCTGGCTTGCTGCGAGTTCGGGCATGAAGTGGACAAAGACATAGGCCACCGACACGCCTCCTGCGAGCGATAGCCAGATGCTGCGCGGGGTGCCATCCAGGAACCTGAGCCCTGGCGTGACAACGTGGACCAGAACCAACAGCCCCAGGAAGGCAAGGGAAGCAAGACCAAGCATTACTCTCGGCCTCCTTTGTCCACATCAGACCGGCGCCTGACCCCCGACGCATCGTCGCCAAGAAGCCGCCCTCACTGAGCATTCTTCCTTCCTCCTTTGCGGGAAGCGGCCCGCCAGGGCGAGCCGCCTGATCGTGGATTCAGTCGCCGATCTGTTCCCTGTCCAGGGGCTCGAGCGCCTCGACCTCGGTGCGCTCATAGGGCAGATCGTAGAACTCGCGACCCGGATTCCAGCCATGATCATAGCCATAATAGGGATAGGCGTAGTAGCCTCCGCCGCCCCAACCTACATCCGGGCTCACCACCACGGCCGCGACCTTTCCATCTCGGACGATCAGGTCGTCGATATAGCCGTAGTTGGCAAAGCCATCGCCGTCCTTCAGGCGCGCGTAGTCCCCGATAAGCTCGCCCGCGCGCCAGACGCGGCGTCCGGTATCGACGACATCCGCTCCGTCGCCCTCGACTTCTTCCACTTCCGAGGTGGCATCGCTGGCGGTGACCACCTCATCTGTGAAGAGCGTGAAGTCTTCGATCGTGTCTTGTGTGAACGGGATCTCGATGCCGTCATCCCACTTGGACGCTTCAACCATGTCCCATGGAATGTTCACATGGGTGTCGCCCAGCTCGAAAAAGCCCCCCACCTCGGCCACAACCGATAGGACCTGCCCGTCCTGGCCGATCAAGACGTTCTCCACGTCACCGATGTCATCGCCCGTGGGACCCTTTACGTCGGAACCGATCATGTCATCGACGCTGATGCCGTCCGTGTAGAGTTCATCATACCGCCAGTCCGCCAGCGGAACGATATCGGCCTCGATCTTCGCCTCCTGGGCTGCTGCCATACTGGCGAGCCCCGATACGAGGGCGGAGGCCGCCATAAGAAGTCTCATCTGTGTTGCACGCATGGAAGTGTCTCCTGTGTTGGCTTTCACCAGGGCTCGTGCAAGGAAGATGTGCGGACAAAGACACAGAAGCCGAAACACCTCGGCCTGCTCTGCTCAATGCTCCCGCAATTTCCTTGTGCTGGTGTTCATGCACCCTGTTTAACCCGAACCGGCGTTTGGAATTCGCGGTATGTTTGTCGAGGCTGTGACAGGCTGTGACAGGCGGAACCCCCAGACACATTCTGTCACCACTTTCCTGAGAATTCTTCGAGCAGTGGCTGCATACTTGGGAAAAAATGGAGCAGCGGGATAGAAGGAGGGCGGGAGAGATGTCGAACCATCACATTCTGATTGTCGATGATGATCCAGAGATCCGCGATCTCGTGTCACAAGTCATCTCGGCAGATGGCTATCAGGCCAGCCAGGCGCCGAATGTGCGATCAGCGCAGCGCTTGCTTGAAGAAGGCTCGGTGGACCTCATGGTCCTTGATCTCATGCTGCCAGGCAAGGACGGGCTGACCTTCTGCCGCGAGTTGCGAGCAACCGGCATCACGACGCCGATCATCATGCTGACTGCGAAAGGAGACGACTTCGACCGCATCCTGGGTCTCGAAATGGGAGCCGACGATTATCTTCCGAAGCCCTTCCACGGGCGCGAACTGCTGGCCCGGATCAAGGCCGTCCTGCGGCGGAGCACCAGCCCAAGCCCGGCGCCCCAGGAGCCAGCGTCCAGGTTCATTTCCTTCGATGGATGGCGTCTCGATACCGGCAAGCGAGAGCTGATTTCCGAAGACGAGATCGTTGTCCAACTGAGCAGTGCCGAATACGAACTGCTGATCGCCTTTCTCACCTGGCCACAGGTGGTCCTGTCGCGTGAAAAGCTTCTGGACGCCACCCATGGCCGCTCGGCCGTCATATCGGATCGCAGCATCGATATCCAGGTCAGCCGGCTGCGGCGCAAGCTGGGCGACGACCCGCGCGAGCCGCGCATCATCAAGACGATCTGGGGCGACGGCTATCTGTTCACACCGGACGCGGCCTGATGGCCCTTCACGCCAGCATGCGGTTTCAGACGGCCGTTATCATCATTGCCAGTTTCATTTTGTCCCACGTCGCCGGCTTGTTCTTCTATGCCCTCGATCGCCGGGATACACTTGCCCTCACCGAGGCTGTGGATCGGGCCGAAAGAGCCGCAGACATCAGCCGCCTCGGGGCCAATGCGCCATGGCACGCGCCAGCTCTATGGTAAGCGCGCGCGCCATGGCGCAGGCCACCGCCACCTGGCCTGGTTTTACGCCGCCGCGTGGCCGGGTTTTGCACCGACGTTGACAGAATGACCCGTTGCCCGCTTCCGAGGAGGGGCCCGACACGGAAGCACGGGCCCCGGAGCGGGCTGAACCCCAGGAAACCAACCGCCGCCGCCCGAAGGTCTCGAAGGACACGCCGCGCGAACGTCGCGAATATGACCCTGGCAAGAATTGCCCCGATTGCGGTGGCGATCTGCGGGTGATCGGTGAGGATGTCAGCGAATTGATCGACATGATCGCCGCGCAGTTGAAGGTTATCGAGATCGCGCGCATCAAGAAGTCCTGCCGACGCTGTGAGAAGATCGTCCAGGCCCCGGCACCCAGCCGACCGATCCCGCGGAGCATGGCGGGACCGAACCTGCTCGCCTATGTCCTGGTCTCGAAGTTCGATGACCATGTGCCGCTCTACAGGCAGAACGAGATCTTTGCCCGGATGGGCGCCGATATCGCCGACACGACGCTCGTGGACTGGTGCGGCGGGGCGATGAAAGCCTTGGTCCCGCTGATCGAAAAGATCGAGGCCGAGATCATGGCCAGCGATCTGCTCCATGCCGATGACACGCCCATCCGGGTTCTCGATCGCAGCAAGAGCAACAAGGGGCTCGGCAAGGGCGTGAGAAAGGGCAGGATCTGGGCTTACGTCCGCCATCAGCGCCCTTGGGCAGGCCAGGCCCCGCCCGGCGCGGTGTATCAGTTCGCCCCGGACTGGAAGGAAGACCATGTCCTCGGCCATCTGAGCCAGGCCGGCCGCATTCTTCAAGCAGATGGTTACAAGGGCTATGCCAAGCTCTATGCCCCCGATCCGGAGGGCAAGAGCCAGTTCCGCGAGGCCGCCTGCTGGGCGCATTTGCGCCGTGACTTCCATGATGTCTGGGCTGCGACGAAGTCCGAAGTCGCGGCAGATGGTTACAAGGGCTATGCCAAGCTCTATGCCCCCGATCCGGAGGGCAAGAGCCAGTTCCGCGAGGCCGCCTGCTGGGCGCATTTGCGCCGTGACTTCCATGATGTCTGGGCTGCGACGAAGTCCGAAGTCGCGCGCGAGGCGCTCGACCGGATCGGCAAGTTCTACGATATCGAGCGTGCCATCAGCGGCAAGCCTGCCGAGCTGCGGCTGGCGGTTCGACAGAAGGAAACCAGGCCCAAGATCGACGCCTTCCGGGACTGGGCCGAAAAGCAGCTGACGCGCATCCCCGGGAAAAGCGATCTGGCCAAGGCCTTCCGCTACGGGCTGAGCCGCTGGTCTGCCCTCACGCTGTTTCTCGAGGACGGGCGCGTGGCCATCGACAACAATGCGGCCGAGCGTGCCCTGAGGCCAATTGGTGTCGGCAGACGGAACTGGTTATTCGCGGGCTCGGACGCAGGCGGCGAAACGCTCGCCCGCGCCCTGACGGTCATCGAAACGGCAAAGATGAACGGGCTCGATCCGCAGGCCTATCTTGCCGATATCCTGGACCGCATCCACGATCACATGAACAACCGTCTCGGCGAATTGCTGCCCTGGAACTGGGCGCCAATGGGGACGGTCAAGACCGAGGCGGCGTAAACAGCGCTCGGAAGAGTTCCTCGGACTGCCGCAGGCCCTCATCGGTCAGGATAACCGACTTCGCCTTGTTGACCGGATCGGCGATCAGGCCCCTCGCATGCAACCGCTCCAGGGCATCCCAGTCGAAGCCTTTCCACGCCCGCCGCTCGTCATGCAGCGTCAACCACAGCAGCGCCAGAACAGCCTCGTCGATCTTGTCCCGATCAATCTCCATGGACTGAGCCTACCACGGAGAGCCGTAGCGCGAGACACAACATCATCAACGCCCGTCAACGCAAAATGGCCGCGGTGCAAACCGGGTGGTTACGTTCAAGCAAACTCGGAAATCGACCGGGGTGCAGCTGCTGCGGCTCAAACTCTCCCGCCGACCTCTGCGTTAGCCTCGACCCCTTCGTGCCGTATCGCTTAGAATTCCAGAATCTCGTCGTCCTCAGGGACTGAAAGGCGCCCTTCCATGCCGTTTGCAGCGGCAAAATCGCGCAGTTAGAGCCGGTTGCACTCAATCGGCCTCGTATCCTGCGGCTTTGAAGTAGTTGTAGCATTCCTCGTCGGAGAAGAGATCGCAGACTTGGCCGACTGCAGCCCAAAGCTGATCGTAGGTGCGGGCGGCGGCTTTTCTGATCAATGCCTTGAGTTTGGAGAAGGCCATTTCGATCGGGTTGAGGTCGGGGCTGTATGGCGGCAGGAACAGGAACCAGGCGCCCATGTCGCGCAGGGTTGCCGCAGCGGCAGGGCTCTTGTGGCTGGAGAGATTATCCAGAATGACGACATCGCCGGGCCGAAGTGTCGGGACCAACTGGGTTTTGGTGTAGAGATCGAACATTTCGGCGTTCATCGCGCCGTCGATTACCCAGGGCGCGTCCAACCGGTCATGGCGCAGGGCCGCGACAAAGGTCTGGGTGCGCCAATGTCCGAACGGCGCATGATCAACGAGGCGCTGCCCACAGGGTGCCCATCCTGTGGTCTTGGCCATGTTCGTCTTGACCCCGGTCTCATCAACAAACGCCAGCCGCTCCAGGTGGTTAGCCATGAAAGGCTGGCGTCTCGCGATCCAGACCTGGCGCAGAGCGGCTACGTCCTTTCGCTTTTGTTCAAGCGCCTGCAGAGTTTTTTTTATGGCTCAGTCCGAGCCCGCGCAGAACGCGCCAGACGGTGGCGCGGTGGACGTCGATGCCATGGGTTTCAGCCAACTCGGCTACGAGTTCATCAAGCGTGATCCCGCTTTTGGCCGTGACGCGGGCTTCGAGCCAACCGGTCACGTCCACCAGCTTGCCATGTCCGCCGCCATTGCCTTGTCGCCTCGGGGTCAAACATCCGGTCTCGCGTCGCAGCTTCACCAGATCATTGACGAACTTCGGCGATACCCGAAAATGCCGAGCCGCCTGACGGTGTCCGTGACCTTCGTCCACGTAGCCGATAACCCGGCTACGAAGCTCTACTGGATGTGGCTTGCCCATCTGACATCTCCATCTGCCTCAGCAGAAGGGAATCACATCATCGGCAGGCTGGGAATCCTGAATCTTGATGGCTGAGATACGCTCTAGGCACGGCTCAGCCGGCAATGGTTGGCCGCTTCCAAGTGCGAGGCGACGATCTGGGAGTCGGTGGCGTCGAAGACGCGCCGGACGTCCTCCTTGCCCATAATGATTGAGCCCAGCCCCTTGATCCGCGCGTCGCCCGCATTCAGCACCACAGCCTCGGGGCGGAATGTGTCGAGGTTGCGCCGGACCATGTCGTTCCACACAGTGTCGCCGGCGAGATACAGCGTCGGCTCGCCCCCGGCCTGGAAAGCCGCACCGCAGACGCTGCCCAGAGGGCCGCCGGCCGCCTCGAGTGCCGTGTCGGACCCGTGCTGCCTGCAGGTGCGCGTCATCGTCACAGTTCCGAACCGCGTCGCGCCGATCAGGGGCGCGACCCTGCCGAAGCCCTGCAAGGCGAGCACCTGCGCGTCCGAATAGTTTTGGACGAAGATCGGCATCTCCTTGCGGACGAGCCGCACCGCGGCCTCGTCCCAGTGGTCGATGTGCAGATGGGTGACGATCACCGCATCTACGTCGAGGATCCGGTCCATCGGCGTCTTCAGCGGCACGAGCGGGTTGCGCAGGTGCGAATCCTCGGTGCCGGAGAAGGCCGGGTAGGTCCCTTGGTCGGCAAGAAAGGGGTCCATCAAGAAACGGCTGTCCCTTTAGGTCAGCAGAAATGTAGCGTTGCGCACCTGGCGGATCTTCATGGGTTCCTTGGGATTATAGTTGGACGGACACCGTCATGCCGGCGGCAGGAGATCCGCCGCTGGCTCTGGCATTCTTGGACGCCGTCGTTAGAACTTCACCACCTCACCGTCAGCGGGGATGCGGACCTTGTCCTCGATCCCGTTCTGCTCGACGAAATCGCGCAGCTGCTCGCGGCTCAGGTTCATGTGGTTAATCGCGTCCATGTGAACAGTGACGACGGTCGCATCGGGCACGGCTTGGGTGGCGTGCAGCACGTCATCCTTGCTCATAATAATTGAGCCGGTGAAGCCCGGCAGCCGTGCCTCGCCGGTGTTCAGGACCACGACATCGGGGGCGAAGCTGTCCAAGGCGGCGTTGACCTCTGGGCGCCAGATCGTGTCGCCGACGAAATAGACCGTGGGAGCGTCGGCGGCCTGGAAGACGACGCCCATCGCCTTAGCCAGCGTTTCCGCCACGGGGGGCGCTGCATACATTTCATCGGTGCCGTGCTGACCGCCGGTTTTCGTCAGGGTGACCCCTTCGAAAGTCGTGCCTTCGCCCAGGACGCGGACATCGGTGTAGCCTTGGCCGCGGATCAGCGTGGCATCGGCCTCGTGCTGGACGAAGAGCGGCACGTCCTTGCGAATGAACTGGTGCTCGCCGCCGTCCCAATGGTCGAGGTGCGTGTGGGTGACGATCACGGCGTCCACGCCCTCCATCACCTTCTCGGCCTGCATCGGCAGGTCCACCATTGGGTTTTGCCGCTCGCTGTGGAAGGTGCCCTCGAAGCCCGAGTAGGCATTCTTCGCCGCCAGCATCGGATCGACGAGGAAGGTCCGGCCGGCATAGGTCACCTTGGTCGTGGCGTTGCGGATGTGCTGCATCTGCAGCGGCTCGGTCGTGGCGGTCTGTGCTGTCGCGCCGGTCGCGCCGAGGACAAGCGAGAGGGCAAGGAGGATTGTCTTAGGTGGCATCGGGCTGCTCCGTCTGGATTGGTGATGAGGGCAATCTGGGCCGCGCCCGGCTTCGGGGAAAGTGGCCCGCTGGCCAATTAGGGAAGGTTTCGGGCCAAGGGTGGCTTGACCTGGTGCCCGCCGTGGGTGCAAGGGGACCCGTCAACAGCAGCGACCAGGGCCATGACCGCCACACCTCCGCAGCGCGTCGCCGTGCTCGCCTTCGACGGCGCGAGCCTTTTTCACTTGGCCGTCCCGAGCAAGGTGTTCGGCGGCGCACGCAACCCCGACGGCTCGACCGCCTACACCGTGTCCCATTGCGCAGCGGAGCCGGGCATGGTCTGCACTGACAGCGGTGTCGAGCTGCGGGTCGAGGACGGGCTCGATGCCCTTTCCCGCGCCGACATTGTCGTGGTCCCGGCGTGGAGCCACCCGGAGGCCCCCGCCCCAGACCCGGTGACCCAGGCACTTCGCGCGGCCCACGCCCACGGCAAGCCCGTGGTTGGCCTCTGTCTCGGCGCCTTCGTCCTCGGCGACGCCGGGCTGCTCGACGGGCGGCAGGCGACGACGCACTGGATGGCACGCGAGATCTTCGCCCGCCGGTTCCCCGCCGCTGTGTTTCGGCCGGACGTTCTGTATGTCGAGGATGGCAACATCGTCACCTCGGCCGGCAACGTCGCGGCGATCGACTGCTGCCTAAACCTGATCCGCGAGACCCTGGGTGCCGAAGAGGCGAACCGCGTCGCCCGCATCCTCGTCACGCCCCCGCACCGGCATGGCGGGCAGGCGCAATATGTCGAGCGGCCGGTCCTGCAGTATCCCTGCCAGCACCGGCTGCCCGACGTGCTGGAATGGGCGGTGGCGCACCTCTCCGAGCAGCTGACGCTCGACCGGCTGGCTGAGGTCGCGCATATGAGCCGCCGGTCGTTCACGCGCCATTTCCGCGACGCGACCGGGATGACCGTCACCCGCTGGCTGAACACGCAGCGGGTGGCCCGTGCACAGCAGCTGCTGGAAACAACCGACCTGCCCGTCGAGCGCATCGCCCACGAGGTCGGCTTCGGCACAGCCCTGACGCTGCGCCAGCAGTTCGCCGCGCAACTGGGAACGGCGCCATCGGATTACCGGCGGAGTTTCCGGGAGGGCGGACGTGCGGATCGATAGAGCAGCGGCTTCTGCGACCGTCTGACCGTAGCTGTAGTGCGCAGCGACGTGACTGAGGGATGAAAGTCGTTTGCGCTTACACTGATTGACCGCTTCGTCTGCATCGCGAGCGCAGCCTCCTCCGCCACCCTGCTTTTCTGCCGCGAATATGAATGGCCGTTTTGCGAAAGCTGCAGGGCAGCACGTTGCGCGGCCGACCGGCGGCTATGGGCCGGCTACGGGCGCCATGCGCCGTGCGGCACATCTAACCGCGCCGAAGGGCGAATGGATTCAGCGCAGTTGTTCTGTTCGACCTTCGACAGCGGACTGGCACCCGTATTGATAGAACAATCCCGCCCATCTGAGGCGACTCTCGCATTGCGCAGCTTTGCGGCTGCTTCTAATTTGCCGGTATGAGCACACCTATTCCTCACAAGAGACCATTTCCTGCCAGCGGGGGCGAATGCTCTGCGATCTTGAACGCCCTGAAATGGTCGGACCATCCGTTGGGTGAGCCGGCGGGTTGGCCAGCGGAGTTGAAAACAGCCGTGCGGACCTGCCTCACGTCCAAATTCGCCACGATGGTGCATTGGGGATCCGACCACCACACGTTCTACAATGATGTCTATGCGGCCAGGCTCGGGCGGAAGCACCCCGGTCACCTGGGGCAACCGGCGTATGACTGGTGGTCCGAGATGTGGGATCAGCTGGAACCTTTCTTTCAGAAAGTTCTAGCGGGCGAAAGTTATTACACCGAGAACGCGCGCTATACGCCTGACCGAGACGGCGCATCGAAGGACGCCTATTTCACCCACAGCCATAGCCCGATCTGGGATGACACCGGCACTGTAAGGGGGATCTTCCTGACGGTCGTCGAAACTACGGGTCAGCTCAAGGCTGAAGCCCGCAGCGAATTGCTGATGGGCGAACTGAAACATCGGATGAAGAACACGCTTGCCGTCGTGCAGTCGATCGTGAACCAGTCGGTGCGACGGGCTGTTAGTAAAGATGACCTCGCAGCCATCATGCACACGCAGATTGCAGCTCTAGGCCGCGCGCATGATCTGCTGACGCAATCTAACCATGCCGACGCGCCACTTTCCGCTCTGATCAGAGGCGCTTTGGATTTAGAGGGATACAAAGAGCGAATAACCGTTGATGGGCCAGAGGTCACGATCAACTCCAGTGCGACAGTGGCCCTGACATTGATCCTGCACGAACTCAATACCAACGCGATGAAGTATGGTGCCCTTGCCAGCGAACGGGGACAGATACGCATTTGCTGGGACGTGTCTGACGATATCCTCGAGCTGATCTGGCAAGAAGACGGTGGCCCTCTCGTGACCCCGCCCTCGCGCCCAGGCTACGGGACGCGCTTGATCCTGGCGCTTGCGGACGAGCTGGGGGAGGTTCCTCAGATCGACTACCTGCCGGGTGGCTTCAAGTTCGCCCTCCGGGCGCACCTGGCGAAGCTTAGGGTAAATGAGGGGCAGCACAATCTCACGGAAAAGCGATCCGGCACAGATTCACGGACTAGCTGAATCGACAATGTCTGACATCTCTCGCCGGCTCCTCTGACCGCGGCGGTGCCACCGTAAATGCGGTGCCGGCTATAGTGCCACTGAACTGATGGGCCACGAAGCTTTCACGAATGGCTGCAACAATACGTGACGATGGAACGCGATAGGTCGCAATAGTAGACACGGCGTCTTGCTACGGCGGACGCGCGAAAGCCAATCTTGCTGCACTGAACGCCAATGCTCGGTACTGGGAAGCTGCACCGCAGCGCCTGACAAGGACCGACAGGCCGGAATGGGCCGGCTCTATTCATCGTTCTCAAGCGGTGGGCAACGATCGACCTGACACCTCCGCTCGACACCAAGAGCCCCCAGCAGTCGCTCACGTAGCAAGCGGGTAGGCCGCCGGAGCTGCCGCCTTTGGCGACCACTCGCTCCATTGTCCGTGAAAATCTGCGCCTCCGAGGTGCTGCTGCTGTGGCACATCCCCATCCCAGAGCGTGGCTGCCAGGCCTGCACCGGGCATCCTGCCCTCCGCCTCAAGGGCAAGATGCAAGATCGGCGCATCCGGTGTTGCTGCCAAACCCGCGCATCACCGGCCATTTGTCCCTCTCGCACCGTGTGCGACAGCACCAGGGTCGGCGACGTCGCAGAAGAGCGAAAAAGGGTCGCCTTTGTTTGACCCCCTTTCGCGAGACTGCTATGGCGGCGCACCGGTGAGGGGACAGGAATACTGACGCATGACGATGTGGGGCACCTTTCTCAAGCCGATGCACCCGGAGGGCTACCGGTTCCTGACCGTCTTCGCCCTTGTCACGCTTGTCCTCTTCTTCGTCTGGGAGCCGCTCGGTTGGCTCGGGCTGGGGCTGACGGTCTGGTGTTACTACTTCTTCCGCGATCCACGCCGTGCCGTTCCGCAAGGAGAGGAGCTGGTTGTCAGTCCTGCAGATGGCGTCGTCTCGCTGATCGAACCGGCAGTGCCGCCCGCCGAGCTTGGAATGGAGCCAGTGGCCCTAACACGTGTCAGCGTCTTCATGTCAGTCTTCAATTGCCACGTGAACCGTGCCCCGGTGGCGGGGCACGTGTTGGCGGTAGCCTACCGGCCCGGCAAGTTCTTCAACGCCTCGCTCGACAAGGCCAGCGAGGACAATGAACGCAACGGGCTCTGCCTGGAACTGGCCGACGGGCGGCAGCTTGCGGTGGTGCAGATCGCCGGCCTGGTGGCGCGGCGTATCCTGTGTTGGACCAAGCAGGGCCAGAGCCTGAGAACAGGTGAGCGCTTTGGGTTGATCCGCTTTGGTTCGCGGCTCGATGTCTACCTGCCACCCGGTGTGGTGCCGCTGGTCGCGGTCGGACAGACGATGGTTGCGGGCGAGACCGTGATCGCCGAACTTGGCCGTGGCGGGATCGCTCGTCCGGCTCTGGTGGACTGAACATGAACGCGCATCCGGACCACCGCTTCCGACTGTCCGTGATGCAACTTCTGCCGAATGTCCTGACGCTGGCGGCGCTTTGCGCCGGGCTTACGGCGATCCGCATGGCCGTCTTGGAGGAGTTCGACAGGGCGGCAGCCCTGATCCTCCTTGCGGCAGTGCTGGACGGCCTGGATGGGCGGCTGGCCCGCAGGCTGCGGAGCGTCAGCGCCATGGGCGCGGAACTCGACTCACTGTGCGACTTCGTCAATTTTGGCGTGGCACCGGTTCTGGTGCTTCACCTTTGGGCTTATGGAGGCGCTGGCGGCTTGGGCTGGATTGCCGCGCTGGTCTACGCGGTAGCCTGCGCGCTGCGGCTGGCTCGGTTCAATATCGGCAGCCGTGATCCCCTTGCTTTGGCCACACCCAAGACGGCCTTCACGGGGGTGCCCTCGCCTGCTGGAGCGATGCTGGTCCTTCTGCCGATCTTCATCGCCAATCTCATACCCGGTGCGGACATGCCGGGGCTGGCCTGCGCGCTCTGGATGATGGTGGTCGCGGCACTGATGGTCAGCCGCCTGCCCACCCCAGCCTTCCGGCCGGTCCGGGTCCGGCCCGACCAAGCGCGCCTGCTCATCCTTACAGCGGTCGCCCTCGGGGCATCTCTGCTCACCTATCCCTGGCTGACGCTGGTGCTTGTGGACCTTGGCTATCTGCTGCTGCTGACGGTGAGCTGGATCCGTTCCCGGCGGACGCCCGCACGAAAGGACAAGTAAATGGAAATTCAGGCAGTCGAGAGGTCGTACGCCCGTTGGGCGCCAACCTATGACCGCACCTTTGGAGCGGTGACGAATGTCGGGCGCCGCCGGGCCACTGCGCTTCTGAGCGAACTGGGCGGGTCCGTCCTGGAGGTGGGCGTGGGCACCGGCCTTGCCCTGCCGCACTATGATCGGCGCGTCACCGTCACGGGCGTCGATTACAGCGCCGCCATGCTGGAGAAGGCCCGTGCCAAGGTGAACGCAGAGGGACTCACCAATCTGGCCGCGCTGCAGCGAATGGATGCCCGGAAGCTTGATTTCCCGGACGCGAGTTTCGACCATGTCGCGGTTATGCATGTGATCTCGGTCGTGCCCGATCCCGAGCGAGTCATGTCCGAGATCGCTCGGGTGGTACGGCCTGGCGGAAGCGTGGTCATCGTCAACCATTTCGCCCGAAAGACAGGCGCGCTGGCCATGGCCGAACGGGTTGCCGCGCCACTGGCGAACCTGCTCGGCTGGCACTCGGACTTCGACCGGGCCCGGGTGCTGGGCGAGGCGAGCCTGACCTTAGCCGAAGAATACACATTGCCGCCCTTGGGTATGATGACCCTCATGAGGCTCGTGAAAACATCCATGGTGAGGCGCGGCATCCTGATAAACTGCGGTTTTTGGCGTAGGAACCATAAAACTACAGTTCTTCAACTGGTTAAGCCAGCCTCACCAACCCCTCACGAATAATCCGGGCTAGTTGGTTCTGAACAACCGTATCAGGCGGCCAATGCTTCGCGTTGTTGGGGCGTTTTGGGCTGGATCATCGCCGCAATCAGGTGAAGCAACAGGAAGCAAAAAGTCCTGAGATGGGCGAGTATCTTGCGGATATTGTGACCGCAGGCGCAGAGGACGGCAAAGATTGCGTCGGCGGTGCGGCCCTTCAGCGGGCATCTGGCCAGGCGACCGTCGCTTTTCATGTGCCCGATCTCCGGCGTGATGGCGCTTCGTCGCCTGAGGAGCTTTGCCAGGAGCGGGGTGATGCCACGTCTTGTGCCCGCTGATCAGGACCTTGGTGGTCTCCACGCCATGGCCGCGATAGCCGCGGTCGACCACAGCCAGATCCGGCACCTGGTCAGTCAGGATGGCGACCTGCTCGAGCGCAGGCACCAGGGTGTGGCCATCATAGGGATTGCCCGGAAAGCTACGGGCGCCGACGACGAAGCCTCCGTCGAGGGTGGTGGCAAGGCTGACCTTGGTGCCGAACTCATAGCGGATGCGCGCCTTGCCCTTGGAGATGCAGTCGACCTAGGGCTCATGCAGGGAGTAGATCTTGTTCTTGCTCTTGGGCGTTTGCTCAAGCAGGCGACCGACCAACCAGAGCGCCTCCAGCACCTTTTGGCGCAGCGGACCTTCGGGGATGTCCTGCAAATGGCGGCGCAGGTCCCGGCGCACCCGGCCAACATAGCCCTTGAGCTGGAGCAGGGCCTTGCGCATGCGCTTGAACTGTCGGGCGTGGGCATAGCGCCCGACCTGGATGGTCAGCCGCGGCGCAAGCCGCGCGTAGCTCTGGCGCAACTCGACCCCGGCTTCTTTCGCCAAACCCGCCAGCAAGGCGCGGGCGCGCTCGTAAAGCCGCGCAACCGTCGGATGAGCGATGGTCTTTTCCATCACGGTCGTATCCACAACCACCCGCTTCAGGCTCTTGTCGGTGACCGCGCCAGAAGCCCGACCTGCTTCGATCGTCTTGGTCAGTAGCCACTCCACCCCTTCCCCGCCGATCCGCTTGCGCCAGCGGGTCAAGGACGACGGGTCGATTGGCGGGCGGTGCTGAAAGAACGTCTCACCTTGTCGGTGACCGCGCCAGAAGCCCGACCTGCTTCGATCGTCTTGGTCAGTAGCCACTCCACCCCTTCCCCGCCGATCCGCTTGCGCCAGCGGGTCAAGGACGACGGGTCGATTGGCGGGCGGTGCTGAAAGAACGTCTCACCGGTGAAGTGTTGATAGTAGGGGTTTTCGACCCACCGGGCGACGACGGCCTCGTCCGACAGCTTGAAGGCATGCTGGAGATACATGAGCCCGGCCACCAGGCGCAGCGACGTTGCCGGGCGACCCTGGTACGACGGGAAGAAGGTCGCCCATTCGCGTTCGAAAAACTCCCAATCGATCAGCCCTGCGAGCTTCACCAGTTCGTGGCGGGCATCGATCATATCGACCAGCCGGGGGCGGAGCAGGTCATCCTGTTCAGGGGCGCGGGAATGGGGCTTCATCGGCGACCGGAATTTGCAGGGTTTCTGCACAAAGCATACGAAACCCTGCAATTCAAAGCGAACAAAACCGAAGCTTCAGCAGGTAAAGTCAACGCGGTAGAGGTTATTCAGGCAGGACTAATTAAATTAACTTACAAATATAGGTAGATACCTTTCTCTGCGGTTGGGCGGCGTCCGAGCTGGTCCGTAAATCATGACCGTAAGCGCTATGGGACTTTCACAACCGAAAGTTGTCCATTTGGACAAATCTACTGACGCGTCAATGAAGGGCATAACCACCCCATCAGCCGAGCGGCTCTTGTGACCTGTGCTTTGGTCGATGCGTCAGCCGCAGCGCAATCGGAGGCTGAACAGGAGCCTGAGACGCTTATGTCTGATTACAGACTTGTTGTAAGGACTACGCATCAGCTTGGCGGACTCACGGCCAGCAACAGCACA
The DNA here is from genome assembly GCF_030863885.1 of Paracoccus actinidiae. Lineage (NCBI taxonomy): Bacteria > Pseudomonadati > Pseudomonadota > Alphaproteobacteria > Rhodobacterales > Paracoccaceae > Paracoccus > Paracoccus actinidiae. Next base: position 4,123,300 of record NZ_CP132956.1, on the reverse strand, counting down.
TAGCAGCCGAGCCAAATCATCAGGCCCCGAAAGGCGATGCCGACAAGGCGGAACTTGCGTTTGGCAAGGGTGGCCAGGTTTTCCACATTGCGGGCGTATTCGTCGAACAGGAAGGCCGCATCGCCGTTCTCGCGCGCGGACAGCATCCGCTGGCCCTGGTCCGGCCAAGCGCCCCAGAACAACGACGTCCCCTTTGCAAGCTTGCGCGGCAGCACCACGCCAAGGGCTGAAAACAGTGTCAGCAGGACCGCCCCTGCCATCACCGCCGTGACTGCTGCCTGCAGGGGAGTGGCGGTGCGATAGGCGGCCAAGGAAAAGATATCCCGCCCCTCTGCCGAGGCCAGCAGGAAGGCGACCATGAAGGTGAACAGATAGGCGGCCTTCTGATCCGCTGTCTTTATCTGGTCATAGAAGACATCGTTGACCTTCTTGAGATGCTCCCAATAGGGATCATTTCCGGCAGGAGCTTCTGGCAGATTTTCGACGCTAGGTGCGTCCGGTCCCGGAGCGTCGGGCATGGGTTCGGATTTCACCACAATACCTGCTAAAAAACGCAACAACTTTACATGATGCTTATCATGCAGCTGGAGAGTGCGACAACTTAATCCGACTGTCAGACGGACAGCTTGACCCACTGTCCGGGCCGTCGGATAACAGAGCCGTGAGGCCTTTTTTCGGGTTTTCTGTTCATGTGTCTCCGACTTCCTTGGCACCTGGCCGTGGTCTGTCTGCTGGTCAGCCCGGCATGCGCGGAACCCCTGATGCGCAATGAAACCCCGGCGGGATCAGTGATCGCCCGCAGGTCGGGCGAAGAGGTTCAGTTCATCGACCTGTCAGGTTGGACAGCCGTCGAACTGGCACAGGATCTGTTGGCAGGCGATGTGTTGCGAACCAATGCCATCGGCAATCTTGCGGTGATGTTTGCGGACCGAACGCAGATGCGGCTGGCACGAAACACCACGATGATCGTGAAGAAGGTGGGTGCGGCCTCAGACAGCGTGTTCGAACTGCAGCGGGGCACGCTGTGGGGCAGGGCGGCGCGCGGCGGACAAGGGCTGATGGTGGAAACCCCGGCAGCAGCGGCGGCAATCCGAGGAACGGACTTTTCTCTTAGTGTGGACGGCGACCGGACATCGCTGACGGTGCTGGAAGGAATCGTCAGCCTCAGCAACCCGCAAGGGTCGGTCACCGTCCGTCAGGGCGAAGCCGCTGCCGCCCGGATAGGCGAGGCGCCGACCAAGATCATCATCACCGACCCGTCCGACCGGGAACAGATGCTGACCTATCTGTCCCTGCGTTCGGCCTTTTCCGCGCTTGCCCCGTCGCCCTTTCCCAGTGCCGTCCTGAGAGCCGAGCGCGCGCGTCTTGAAAATGTGCCCACAAATGCACGCAGCTCGGCCGATCTTGTGACCGCGGCCGAGGTGGCCTTCGCGCTTGAGGGTGCCGAGGCGGCGCGGGGCAGGGTGGCGCAGGCACGGGCGCGGGTCATTCAACCAGACCTGGTGGCGCGGCTCGATCTGGTCGCAGGGCTTATCGCCGCGGACCAGCGACGCTATGACGACGCGCAACGGCTGCTTGCGGCGGCAGCGCCGCGTCTGGATGCGGATCGCAGGGCCGTGGCCGATCATGCGAGCTATTTTGCCCGCGCCCTGGCCGATCCCGGCCGGGCGGAACCGCCTCCCCCAAGTTTCGCCACATCGTCAGGCGCGCTTGCCCATGCCTATGCCCAGGCAGTCCTGCTGGACATCCCTGCTGCGCTTCGTGAACTCGCGGTGGCCGAAACGCGCTTCCCGGACCAGGCAATCCTGCCTGCTGCACGGGCGCAACTGGCGATGCTGGTCGACGACCGCAACCAGGCGCGAGCCGCGATTGCACGCGCGCTTGCCATCGACCCCGACGACCCAAGCGCATTGGAGGCGCAGGCCGTCTTTCTTTCGGATTTCGAAGGCCGCCATGCTGATGCCCTGTCGGTGCTGAACCGCGCGGTTGCCGAAGCCCCGGGCATGTCGTCGCTGTGGAACCAGATCGGGGCGGTGCAGTCCACGCTGGGCGCGAACCGCGAGGCCGAGGCGGCCCTGCGGCACGCCATCGCCCTGCAGCCGATGGACCCCGTCGCCTATGTCAATCTTGCCTTCCTTTACCTGGATCAGGACAGGCCGGACGAAGCCAAGCCGCTGATCGGCCGGGCTTTCGCCTTGGATCCGTCGTTCGATGTGGCTTTGTTCGCGCGGGGCCGCTGGAACCTTCAGCGGGGCGACGTCGCCGCCGCACAGGACGACCTGCTTGCAGGCTCCACGGCCAACCCGGCCTATTCCCAGGGCCTCCTGCTGCTGGCAGCTGCCTATATCGCCGCCGGAGAAGGTGAACTGGCCCAGCAGGCGCTGGACAATGCGGACCGGCTGGATCCAAACGATCCCGTTACAGCACAAGCCGCCGCCTCGCTTGCCATCGACGAATACGAGGCCGACCGTGCCATCGCCGCCGCGCAATCGGCCATGCGACGCGCCCGCGCGCGCGGCGGCGATTTTGCAGGGGCCGGGGCCAACCGGACCGAGGGGTCGCTGCTGAACCAGGCTTTCCGGCTGCAGGGCCTGGATGCCTGGGGCCGATCCTATGGCGACGCGGTGTTCGATCCCTTCGACGGTGCGAGCCTGATCGACCAGGCCGTGGCGGGCAGCGCATCGCCCGTGGCGTCCAGCCTTGGCTATGGCGAGAACGTCGTCGACTCCATCCCCGACGCCGCGAGTTTTTCAGGCCTGTTTCAAGGGCTTTTGCTGTCCCCCGCTATTCTCACGGGGCGTGAACGTGGCAATGACGTGCTTCGCCGCCCCTTTGTCGAAGCAGCACTGGGCTTCGGGAGGGTCGTGACCGATGCGGAAGCCCGCAGCACGCGCAGTCTTGAACTGCAGGGCTTCGGCCATCGCCCCGTTCCCGTCAGCGGTTATCTTCTGCTGGAACAGGAAGGATTTGCGGACAGCCGCAGCTGGCGCGAACCCGGATCGCAGGTTCCCTTGGCGGAATTCGACCTGGACGATCGGGTAACATCGGGCCTTGCCTATGCGACTGCCAGCGTCACACCCGATGACCACATCGTGTTCTATGCGCAGACCGCACGTGTCCGATCACAGATCGACAATGGCCTGATCCTTCTGGACGAACCACTTCTGCCCTTCGACGCTATCCTTTTTAACCGCCAGCGTGAAGCGAGACTGAATCGCGCGGGCCTTGGCTGGAGCCACAGCTTCGGTTGGCACAACGTGGTCGAGGCGGCGGTCTTCGGAACAAGGGCCGTCCAGCAGACCGAGGAAACCGGCCTGCTTGCCTCTCTGGCCTCAGGCGGGATTCTGGGGCTGCGCAACCTTGAGGCCGATACATCGCAAAGCACGCGCATGGCTGCCTTGGGCTGGCGCTACGGTCGTGGCCCCTGGGTGTTGCGCACCGGTGCGGAAATTGGCCGCGTGAAGGCATCGCGTGCGCAGAGAGATACTACGGTTTCTGGTCCGGTGCCCATCGTCACAAGCGAGGAACGGAGCCTGGGCTTCAATGTGGCACGCGCTTGGGCCAACGTGAACTACGAGGTCAGCCCCCGCCTTGCCATCGAAGCAGGCGCCGTCGCCTTGCGCTTTGACGGCGACGTTTCACTTTCCAGGCTGGATCCGCGCATCGGCGTCTCGTGGCGGCCGGCAGAGCGACATTGGCTGCGCGCGGCATGGATCGCCGAGACGACCGGCACCGGGGACACGACCCTGGCGCCGATCGGCACCGTGGCCTTGCAGGCCAGCCGGATGCCCTTGGACCCCGGTGGTCTTTCGAGGACCGCCATCTTGCGATGGGATGCGGAATGGAGCGACAGCCTGTTCACCTCGGTGGATGTGCAGCGGCAGGAATTTACCGGCATTTCCGTTCCCGTTCCGACCGGCCTTGACTGGATCGACGTCGTGGATGGGCGGCTGGACCGGCTCTCGGCCACGGTGAACTATAAACTGCCGCAAGGCCTTGGTCTTTTTGCAACCGTGGTGCGAAACGCCAGCAAGAACCGCGACCCGGCAAGTGCGACCTTTGGCGAAAGCCTGCCCTTTGTGCCCGACGACGCCGCGCGATTGGGTCTGACCTGGGTCCATCCGGCGAACATCCGGGCCAGCTTGGCGGCCAACTGGATTGGCCCCCGGATCGCTGACGAAACGGGCGGACGTGTCCAAGGTGCCTGGACCGCCGATCTTGAAGCGGTCTGGGAATCCCGGAACCAGCGTTTCCTGGCAGAACTGAACGTGTGGAATCTGCTGGACGAGCCGTTCGAGGTCGCGCCAGGGATAAAGGGCGCGGGCCGGACCATAGAGGCGTCGCTCAGGATCAGGTTCTGACAAGAGTATCATGGCAGCCCAGTCCCGCCCCTGGTGGAAAGACCTGCGCGGCGGCACCGGCCCTGCCGACAGACGAAAGCGTCGTGCAGGCCTCGCGCTCTTGGCGATCTCCGTGGCTGCGGCAGCCAGTGTCCTGTCGCAACTGCCCGCCTGGCAGCTCCTCGAGGCGCGGGCCTTTGATCACCTTTCCATGATCGCTCCGCCGCCCAGGCCCGCCGATACCCCGCTGGTCGTCGCCATCGACGAGCCGTCGTTTTCGGAAATAGGCCAGCAATGGCCTTGGTCCCGCGACATCCATGCGCGGCTGGTGACGGCGTTGCGCGACGCTGGGGCGAGGACCATCGCACTGGATCTGGTCTTTGCCGATCCGTCAGAGCCTGGGGCCGATGCTGCCTTGGCCGCTGCGGTCGGGCCGGACACAGTCTTGGCCGCCGACGAACGTATCCTCGAGATGCCGCAAGCCATTCAGCTTCTGCGGACCGATCCGCTTCCGACACTTCTTGAAGCCGGTGCGGTCGCGGGCGTGTCAACTATCCCTCTGGACCGCGACGGCACCGTGCGCCGCTTTCCGCAGCAGCCGGACAGCCTTGCCCGCGCATTGCTTGAGCGGCGGAGCCTGGCGGTTCCGGTCACGCCGCCAAGGGCATTGATCCAATTCTATGGCCCGGCACGCAGCACCCCGACCGTATCCTATTACCAGGCGCTTGATCCCGAAGGTTTTCTCCCACCTGGGCTTTTCATGGGGCGTAATGTCATCGTCGGCTTCAGCCTTCAGGCTGCTCCTACAGCCGACCAGGGAGGTGGCGATGCCTTCACGACCCCAGCGACGGTACGATCCGGGACCTTGGTAGCGGGGGCGGAAATCCATGCCACTCTGGTCGCGAACCTTGTCGCCGGGGACTGGATCCAGGCGGCAAGCCTGTCTTCACGCCTCAGCGAAATCTTCCTGGCAGCGATGCTGGCGATGGCTCTGCTGTGGTCGGGGACGCGGCGGTGGCATATCCTGTCGCTGGTCCTTGGGCTTGCGGTTCTGCCGCTGGCCTGCTGGCTGGCATTGCGGCTGGGGCGCCTGTGGTTGCCGCCGCTCGCGCCGATGGCGGCTTTCGCCGTGACCGCAGTGGGACAAACCCTGCGCGACTTTGCCGCCGAACGGCGCCTGCGGGCAGGGCTAACGCGCGCCTTTTCCCATTACCTTGCCCCCGCGCTTGTCGAACGCCTGGCAGCCGACCCAGGCGCCTTGCGGCTGGGGGGCGAAAGCCGCGAGATCACGGTCCTTTTCTGCGACATTCGCGGCTTTACCACCTTGGCTGAGCATCTGCAGGCCCAGCCCGAGCGGTTGACCATGATCCTCCACCGTCTGATGGAGCCCTTGTCCCAGGCCGTCCTGGCCGAGAACGGCACCATTGACAAATATATCGGCGATTGCCTGATGGCCTTCTGGAACGCACCCCTGGACGTTCCCGACCACGCGGCCCGCGCAGTCGCCGCAGGCCGCCGCATGATCGCAGCCGTCGCTGCCCTGAACGAGGATTTCGCGCGCGAGGGCATAGCCCCGCTGTCCATCGGGATCGGTATCAACACCGGAACCTGCATCGTGGGCAACATGGGATCGGGCGCGCGCTTTGACTATTCTGCAATCGGAGATGCCGTCAATCTGGCGGCACGGCTGGAAGGCATGACAAAGGACCAAGGCGTGCCTTTGATCGCTGGCGAGGGGACCGCGGCGGCCATTGGTCGGGATGGAGGGCTACGCTTCCTGGCAGACGTAAATGTCCGAGGACGATCAACAGCTACCAAGATCTTCTCGTTGGCCTGAAAGGTGCCAAAGGTTCGGTGGTGTGAGATCACCTAAACTACCGTCATGGAGCCTTCATAGCTCGCTCAGAAGCTTACTCTGATCCTCGTGAAATACAGTTTCGGATGGTTCTATAAAACGGCCGTTTGATAATGGCTTCATGGCAGATTCATCCGAAATCAGGGTAGGCGAAAGATGTAGCATTTCCTCGCGCTGCTGTTGTTTGTGGGCCTTCCAGCCTCTGGATCCTGCCGCAGGTTGCCTGCGCAAGATGAGGACGTCTTTTCCGAATGGCAGCACTGCTTAAAAAATGAAGGTGTAAACGGCAATTCATGCAGTAATCGCGGATATGAGAACAACAGAACTTACATCGTTGGTTGTGAGGAGGGTAGGGACCGGGTAACTGGGGCAGATTGCGGGGCAGCTGGTCTACAGACGATAGGCTGGTTCTAGCCCCTGCTATCTGAAACAGTTGCCGAGCAATGTGTCTGAGGCACACTGCCCTGGAATTTGCCCCACTTACAGGGACCGTTTCCAGCTTGCGCGTCTGTTCAGGTGTTTTCGGCATCAGCTTTTGCAGCAGCCGCTCTGCATGAACCCAACACAGGGCGTGATTGGGGATGCGGAACTGCCCGGCATCGTCGGACACGACCACTGTGTTGCCCATCAATCCATGGTGGCGCACCGCGCCCCAGAGGGCCGCCCCGGTGATCTCGCGCACCAGGGTGCGGTCGAAGACATCCAGGCGCAGCCTCACCAGATGATCATACCAGGCCATCTGCGAGGCAAATGAGGTCTCGGGATGAGCGGCAAGCTTGCCGATGACATCCGGCGCCACCTTTCGCTGGCGCATGTAGTCAAGCGCCGCATCGTTGATCACATAGTCCTCGCCCCCGGCCCGTAGGAGTGACAGAAAGTTCAGCCGTGACTTCGAGCGGCCTGTGCGAAAGACGCTGAAGCGCGTGCCGCCGATCTGCGTGGTGATGCCATCACGGTGAGCATGTCGGGCACCGGTGTCATCCACGCTGATATAAGGCGCAGTGGCCAGGCCGCTCCGCAGGATCGCCTGATCCTCTGCCACAAACCCATCCAGATCGGAGGTCAGGATCCGCACCACCTGGCGCTTGGAGATGTCCATGCCGATCCCGTTCAGGATCGCGGTCAGCCGCTCCGTCGTGACCTGCCCTTGGGCATGCAGCGCGAGACAGAACCGCCGCAGGTTGGCGCCAAAGCCACCCAGCAGTCCCTCCGGCAAGGGCGCAATGATCGTCTTGCCTTCCGGGGTCAGCCAGCGTTCGCGTCGATAGCGGACAAGCTCGGCCGAGATTACCAGTTCGCGGACCAAACAAGTTTCATAGCCCTTGAAGCGCGATCCTGCTGGAACCTTAGCTATCAGCACCTCCTCGCGGGTGACGCGGTCCGTGTCTCGCTTGGGGCCCCTTGGCCGACGTTTCCCGCTTGGCTTGCCGGGTTCGCGGTTCGTCGCCTTTTCCATGCCAGACGGTTTGAACGGCGGCCGGGGCGGCAGGTTCTTCAAGCGCGCGATCTCGTCGCGCAAGTCCTGGTTCTCCGCCTGCAGAGTAGCACGAGCCATTTCGGTCTTTTCGAGCTCGTCCCGCAGCTCGGCCACCTGCGCCTCAAGTGCTCCAAGCCGCTGCGACAGATCGACAACAAGCCGGCGCAAGGCGTCGGGCGGCAGCGTCTCAGATCCATCGTCCGAAAGCGGGCTCATGCCGTGTTGAATCAGACATCTGCCACAGGCGCAACGATCATGCCCGGAAATCTGCCCCAGTTACATCGAAAGGGTAACTGGGGCAGATTTCCGGGCAACTCGGTTCAGGCAGGCCGAACGGCGACAAGCTCTGGAACAAAAGGGATACAGCCAGTGAGCCCTTTGAGGCTGAGCCGATCACCAAATAGGCGAAGAAGGAGACGCCAAGTTTGCTGCAGGTCTTCACCAGCCCGAGCATGACGTCGCGTGCCAGGCGGCCATCAGCGCTCATGGTGCCGTCCGAGATGCGGCGCTTGGTCACGCAGGCACGAAGACTGCACTCAGCCTTCGGCTACCGAGTCTCCGAGGAATTCGAAACCCTGTTCGCCCGGAGGGCGGCTTGGATCAGATGGCGCGATGTGGTCCAGCCGAGGCGCTCACTCCAATGCCAGCTCAGTTCTGGGTGGAAATCGACATTTCTAGGGCGTGTTGACGTTTGAGGATTTCCAAACTGATCGCTGGCTGATTCAAGGCTGCCAAATGGGAGGCAACCTTGATCCGCACGACCTTGACCGACACACAGTGGGCACTTATCGCTCCATCCCGCTGGAAAACGAAGTCGGCTGACGGCGGCGGGACTTGAACTGTGTTGAGTGGCGGCTGCGGGCTTATCCGCCTTGGCCAACCTGCCCCTGGCACCATCCGCGGCAAGGTCCAGCGGCCGCAGAGCAGCTTCTCGGATTCCGGCATCCCTGCTTGTTACGGCATTCCCTGTGGGGCAGTCTCGGGAATGCGGCGCTGGATCCCTGCTGAGACCCGACGGTTATGTCCAAGAAGACCCTGAACAAGGCAAACCTCGAAAAGCTGGGCGCGGAGAAGCTTGCCGGGTTGGTCATGGACCTGGTGGCGGGAAGTGCCGCCCTGCAGCGCCGAGCGCGGATGGAGCTCAGCGCGGCCCAAGGCCCCAAGGACATTGCCGCCGATATCCGCAAGCGGTTCGCGTCGCTTCGACGCTCCACCGGTTTTGTCGGCTGGAGCAAGCAGAGGATGCTCGTCAAGGATCTCGGAAGCCTGCTGGGAATGATCGAGACCGCCATCGCGCCACAGGATGCCGATGAAGCGTTCGACCTACTCTGGTCATTCCTGCAACTGGCCCCTTCGATCCATCAGCGTACCGACGACAGCAACGGCGCGGTGGGCGAGGTTCTGCGGGATGCCGTGGACCTCATCTCGAGGCTGGCGCCCCGGATTTCCATGAACCCCCCATCCCTGGCAGAGCGGATCCTCGATGCCGTCGCCGCTGCGGGCTATGGTGAGTTCGACGGGATCATCCCGGCAATGGCCGAAGCGCTCGGCCAGGAGGGCCTCGAGCATCTCAAGCAGATCACCGAAGCCTGGGCGGCGGCGGCTCCCAGGGACCACGAACTGTCCCGATACGAGGGCATCGGCCTGTCGTCCTCCCCGGCGGACAGCGTTCGGCGACACAAGCAAAGCACAGGGTCCATCATCCTGGCGGATGTCGCCGACGCGCAAGGTGACGTTGACGCCTACATGGCCCGCTATTTGCCCGAACAGCTGACCTATGGCACGATTGCCCCAGGCGTTGCGCGACGACTGCTTGATGCCGGCCGCGCCCAAGAGGCCTTCGACATCGTCAATGGCGCCCGAGCCGCCGATGAGGGCAAGTCGTTCAGGATGTTCCAGGATGACCTTGATGAGGTCTACGAGGACTGCCTCGAGACGCTGGGCAAGCTCGATGACCTCAAGACGCACCTGTGGAGCAGGTTCGAGGCAAGCCTGAGCGCCCGCAGCCTTCGCACATACCTGAAGCTTCTTGCGGACTTCGATGACATCGAGGCCGAGGACAAGGCCATCGGGATTGCCGAGGGCCATCCCCACCTGGGTGCCGCGATCAGCTTCCTTGTTGGCTGGCCCCGTCACGACCGCGCGGCACGGATTGTGACGGCGCGGGCGGACGAGCTGGACGGCAATGCCTATCACCTGCTTTCGGACGCAGCCGACGCCCTGGAGGCCAAGCACCCGCTTGCCGCCACGCTGATGCGCCGGGCCATGATCGAGGACAGCCTGGACGGTGCCAAAGCGACCCGCTATCGCCATGCAGCCCGCCATCTTGCGGAATGCCGGTCATCCTATCCAGCCATCGACGATTACGCGGGCTTTCCCACGCATGAACAATTCGTCTCAGCCCTCAAGCAGAGGCACGGGCGGAAATACGGGTTCTGGCAACTGGTCGAGGGGTAAAAGCGGCACCTGGCAGCCGGACGAGCAGACGGGACACTGCAAACCGGCATTCCCCGATGCCGACGCACGACCGCCGCGCAACGAAGGCGATCAGCAGCGTCCAGGTTGCTTCGCACGGTGGTCGTCAAGCAGAGCGGCACGGCCACCGCAGCCTTCAGGCCGGGTGCATGCCACAGGTGGATGGATCATCGGGATGGATTCAGGCTTCCAGGCCGCCTGCTCCGTTCCGGTCGTCCCGCATCGTCAGCCAGACGCCTGCGAGCGTCACGACAAGGCCCATGAACATGATTGTGGTCAGGGGCTCGTCGAACAGCGCCCAAGCCCACAGCATCGTGACGGGCGGACTGAGATAGATCGCCGCGCTGACCTTTGCCGCCGGATAGATCCGCAAGGCCGTGTAATAGACCGAATAGGCGGCGAAGGTCGCGACCAGCACCAGCCAGGCCATCGCAATGGCGAAGTTCCACGTGACCGGCGGCGCAAGACCGTCGCCCGCAGCCCACGAGCACAGTCCGAACAGGACCGATCCGGTGAGGGATTGGATGCAAAGGCTTTGGTGGATCGGGATATGCAATTCCTGCCGCCGCTTGAGCAGGACCGAGGCCATCGCGAAGACCAGCATCGAGCCGACTGTCAGCCCATAGGCCCAGATCGGCGCCGTCCCGATCGACAGGCTGTCAGAGGACACGATCAGCACGCCCGCGACAGCGATCCCCGTACCCAGCCATTGCTGCGGGCTCAATCGGGCGCCAAGGACGGGCCGCGACAGGACAGCAATCGCCAAGGGCAGCAGATCCGAGATCAGCGCGACAAGCCCTGTCGGCACGCGCTGCTCGATGGCCAGGGCAAAGCCGCCCAGGTAGAGGAACATGGCCATCACCCCGAACCCCACCTGCCACAAGACCGCCCAAAGGGAAGGACGCGGACCAAGGGTCAGGGCGAAGGGCAAAAGGATCAGCCCCGCCAGCAGCATCCGCCAGAACAGCAGCAGGAAGACGCTTGCCTCCTCATTGGCATAGCGGATGCCGATGAATCCCGAACTCCAGCCGACGATCAGCATGATGGCCATCGCCGGCCAGAGAAGGCGATGCCGCGTCCAGGAGCTTGCGGGAAGGGACGCATTGGTCATGACAGGCTCGCGGCGGATGGCATGAACATGGCATAGCAAGACGGGCGGCAAGCCGCACATGACAAATTTCGATCCAGACATGAGAAACATGAGTCAGCGGATATGCTTTCTTGCCACGAAAAGTAGGGATGGTCATTATCGGGGAAACTGAATGACGGGCACACGCATGACTGACCTTTCATCTCGCCGACTCGACATCGAGGCGCTGAGGGCGCTGCGCGCCATCCACCAGCATGGCGGAATTACCCGCGCTGCCCAGGTGCTCGGGCTGACGCAGTCAGCGGTCAGCCACAAGATCAAGCGCCTGGAAACCAGCCTCGATTGCGATCTCCTGGCCCGCCGGCCCGGTGCGCCCCTGTTCACCTTGGCCGGAGACGAGCTTCTGAGCTATGCTTCCCGTATCCTCGGGCTGCATGATGAAGCGCTTCTGAGCCTGACGAGAACGGATCTTGCGGGCCGCATCCAGTTGGGGCTGACCGAGGATACCACCTGTTCGGACTTGTCGCGGATCCTCGGCCGGTTCCGCCGCCTGCACCCGCAGGTCGCGGTCCGCACGCGGGTCAGGATGAGCCTTGTGCTGCGGGCGATGCTTGAACGGGGTGAACTGGACGCGGCCATCGTGCAGGTCTTTTCCCACGAGGTGCGGCCCACCGATCTGGTGCTGTTCCGCGAGGACCTGCACTGGGTGAAATCACGGGACTTCGTGCTGCCCGACGAGGGCGCGATCCCCTTTCTTTCCTTTGACGAGCACTGTTTCTATCGGCAATGGGCGCTTGATATCGGGCAGGATGGCGGAGTGCTGCTGGAAGCGGTCTTCGACTGCACCAGTGCGGCTGGCATTGTTGCGGCGGTGACGGCGGGGCTGGGAGTCGCCCTTCTGAATGACCGGCACCTGCGCCACGACATGGATATCATCGGCACCCGGCTGCCCCCGCCGCCGGAACTGGCCTATGTCGTCCGCCGCGCCCGCAAGACGCGAAACCCGGCCCTTGATGGCCTGATTGCCAGCATCGAAGCCGAGATCAGCCGTCATGGCGGGCTGTCGCTTGCAACCTGATATTTCCCAAGAAGAACTGGATGCAGAGATAACCGGGCCGCCATAGGCGTTCGGGTATGCGGCAGGGATCGGATGCTGTCCCGCTTGCAGCGGCAATCCCGATGCTCATGGAGCAGTGCGATCCCGGAAACGGGCGTTGAAGCGGGCGATCTCGCGCGGCTCGGGACGGCTGCCCGTGTAGATTTCGACATAGGTCGGAATGCGGTCCAGACGGGTTTGCAGGTCTTCGGCGGCCTGCATCGAGATGTATCCGATCTGGACCAGATAGATGGTCCGCGCCCGCACATCCGCAGCCACCGGATCGTGCCCCCAATGCTGCATCATAGCCGTTAGGGCAGTAAGGCGGGCTTCATCCGCCTCCTTGATCCGCAATGCCACCGACTCCTCGCGGAGCGCCCAGCTGCGGACGGCGAACTCCAGCCTTGAATCGAAGGTCTGACAGGACAGGAAGCAGCCGATCACGTTCAGCATCGCCTCTGCCTGCGTTTCCGCATATTGCCGCGTGGCCGCAATCAGGGGCTCTGTGGTGCGGGCCCCCCATCCCTCCAGCAGGGCGGCCAGCAAGGCTTCTCGGTCGTCGAAAAACCAATAGAAACTGGTCCGCGACAGGTTGAGCCGCTTGGCCAGGGGCATGATCTTCACGCCATCGACCCCGTTTTCGATCAGGGCCTGATAGCCCGCCTCCAGCCATCCGGCACGAGAGCCCCGCCACCCGGACGCATTGGTCGCGTTTTCGTTCATGGTGTCAGGTTATCGACCTTGGGCCGCGCAAGGCAATCGATTTGTTCATAACTGGCGCCAGATTGAACATAGTAGTAATAAATATTGACATATGTGAACAGTTTGGGCCTGATGGTCAAACCCGCAATTGCCTGAAGGCCCGTGATGTCCAACGACCCGCTTCTTCAGCCCTACCGGTTGAAGCACCTGACGCTTCGGAACCGGATCATGATCACCAGCCATGAACCTGCCTATCCCGAGGACGGGATGCCCAAGGGCCGTTACCGCGCTTATCATGCGGAGCGTGCAAAGGCCGGTGTCGCCCTGACCATGACCGCCGGATCGGCGGCGGTGTCCAGGGACAGCCCGCCCGTCTTCAACAACATCCTGGCCTACAAGGACGAGGTCGTCGGCTGGATGAAGCAGTTGGTGGATGAGTGCCACGACCACGGCGCGGCGGTGATGATCCAGCTGACCCACCTGGGGCGCCGGACGCGGTGGGACAAGGGAGACTGGCTGCCGGTCCTGGCCCCAAGCCATGAACGAGAGGCCGCGCATCGCGCCTTTCCCAAGCGGATGGAGGATTGGGACATCGCCCGCATCATCGGCGACTTTGCCGGTGCGGCCGAACGGATGAAGGCCGCCGGTGTCGACGGGATCGAGCTGGAAGCCTATGGCCATCTTCTGGAACAGTTCTGGTCGCCCCTGGCCAATGATCTGGAAGCCCCCTATGGCGGCAGCCTGGAAAACCGCCTCCGCTTCACGATGGAGGTGCTGGCCGCGATCCGAAAACGCTGTGGCGAGGATTTCATCGTCGGGCTGCGCTATACGGGCGATCAGGTGCTGCCGGGCGGGATGACGCGCGACGAAGGCTTCCAGGTCTCGCATATGCTGAAGGACAGCGGGCTTGTCGACTTCCTGAACGTCGTGCGGGGCCATATCGACACCGATGCCGGCCTGACGGACGTGATTCCCGTTCAGGGGATGCGGAACGCGCCGCACCTGGATTTCGCCGGTGAGATCCGCAAGGCGACCGGCTTTCCAACCTTTCACGCCGCCAAGATCCCGGACGTGCCGACGGCGCGCCATGCCATCGCCGCGGGGCTTCTGGACATGGTCGGCATGACGCGGGCCCACATGGCCGACCCGCACCTGGTCCGCAAGATCATGGAGGGGCGCGAGGACGATATCCGCCCCTGCGTCGGTGCCAACTATTGCCTGGACCGGATCTATCAGGGCGGGCTGGCCTTCTGCCTGCACAACGCCGCCACCGGGCGCGAGGAAACGATGCCGCATGATGTTCCGCGCGCGGCCGAAAGGCGCCGCGTCACGATCGTCGGCGCAGGACCGGCAGGGCTGGAAGCCGCCCGCGTGGCGGCCGAGCGCGGACATGACGTGACCGTCTTCGAGGCCGCCGATGAACCCGGCGGGCAGGTCCGCCTGACGGCCCGGCAGGACCGCCGGCGCGAGATGATCTCGATCATTTCATGGCGGATGGCGATGTGCGAAAAGCGCGGCGTGCGCTTCCGCTTCAATACCCTGGCCGAGGCCGGCGACGTGCTGGCGACCGATCCCGACGATGTCGTCATCGCCACCGGCGGCCTTCCCCATACCGAGGTGCTGTCGCAGGGCAACGATCTGGTCTGTTCCGCCTGGGACATCATCGGGGGCGACGTGAAGCCGTGCCAAGACGTCCTGATCTTTGACGACGCGGGCGATCATGCGGCATTGCAGGCAGCCGATGCCATCGCCGCGACGGGCGCCGCCGTCGAGATCGTGACCCCCGACCGCAGCTTTGCACCCGAGGTCATGGCGATGAACCTGGTGCCCTATATGCGCAGCCTGCAACGCCGCGACGTGACCTTCACGGTGACGTGGCGCCTGCTGTCGGTAACGCGCGAGGGCAACAAGCTGCGCGCCACGCTTGGCAGCGATTACGGCGACATGAGCCGCCAGCGGCTGGTCGATCAGGTGGTGGTCAACCACGGCACCCGGCCCTTGGACCAGCTTTACTTCGATCTGAAGCCGTTGTCGCGGAACCTGGGCGAGGTCGACTACGACGCGTTGACGGCGGGCGGCGTTCAATCCGTCGCGCACAACCCGGGAGGCCGCTTCCGCCTGTTCCGCATCGGTGACGCGGTGGCCGCCCGCAACACCCATGCTGCCGTCTATGACGCCCTGCGGCTGATGAAGGATCTGTAAGACCATGAGGCCTGGCACCGCCAAGTCATGCGGCACACGGTCCGCAAAGGCACCGCCCGCTGTTGAGGCGACAGCCGATGTCCCGGCCGCCGGACACCGAACGCGTGCGGAACAGTCCCCTGCAGCAGCCATCGGTCTTTCGAGGCAATCCGCCGTCAATTTGTTGAATTGCCGGGACGCCCGGCCTAGGCTTGACGCATCAATGGGCATCCTTGGCCAGAAGCGGAGGGGTTTTCATCAGGCGCCACATCGCTGCGCGTCAGGCCCGCCGCGACCGAAAGCAGGGGAATGATGTCTTCGAAACTTTCCGTTCGTCATGTGTTCAAGGTTTTCGGTGCAGCGGCTGGGGAAGCGCTCGCCCGGCTGCGGCAGGGCCAGGGCAAGGAGCAAATTCTTCGCGAAACCGGCGCCACGGTGGGCGTGCAGGACACCAGCTTCGACGTGTCCGAGGGCGAAATCTTCGTGGTGATGGGGCTTTCCGGCTCTGGCAAGTCCACACTGGTGCGAATGCTGAACGGGCTTATTCCCCCCACGGCAGGTGAAATCTGCATCGATGGAGAGGACGTGGCAAGCTGCGCCCCCGACCGGCTGCGGGCCATCCGGCGCGAGAAGATCGCGATGGTGTTTCAGCATTTCGCGCTGTTCCCGCACTGGACCATCACGGAAAATGTGGCCTATGGTCTCAAGGTCAAGGGGATACCCGCTGCGCAAAGGCGCGCGACGGCGCTGGAAACACTGGATCAGGTCGGCCTTGCTGCCTGGGCGGACGCCCTGCCGCCGCAGCTTTCGGGCGGGATGCAGCAGCGCGTGGGACTGGCGCGCGCCCTGGCCACGGGGCCGCAGATCCTGCTCATGGACGAGCCTTTCGGTGCCCTCGACCCGCTGATCCGCCGCGAGATGCAGGACGAGCTTGTGATCCTGCAGAAGACGCTGAAGAAGACCATCGTCTTCATCACCCACGACCTGAACGAGGCATTGCTGCTGGGCGACCGCATCGCGATCATGCGCGACGGCCGCTTTGTCCAAGTCGGCGCCCCGCAAGAGATCGTGGCAAATCCGGCCGATGATTATGTTGCCGCCTTTGTCGGCGACATCGACCGCGGCCGCGTCTTCCGTGCGGCCGACATTGCCCGCCCGCCCGAGGTGCTGCACCTGGACGACAGTCGCCAGCGCGCCCTGGACCGGATGCAGCAGCTTGGCCGCAACGCGCTTTTCGTGCTGGAAGCGGACCGCATCGCGGGCATCGTTCGCCACGAGGATCTGGTCCGTGACAGCGGGGCGCCGCGCGAGCTGCTTCGGCCGTTTCCCAGCACCGCGCGGGGGGTGAAGCTGCACGAGCTTTACGCGTCTGCGGCGCAGGGGCTTCCCATCGCGATGCTTGACGATGGCGGCGCGCTTGCCGGCGTTGTCGAGCTGGACGACCTTTTCGCCTGCCTTGCCGGCGGACCGATGCCCACGCAATATCAGCAGATGGAGCGTCTGGATGCTCAGCCCGGCTGACCTTGTCACCATCCCCTTCGACGACTGGATGAACAGCTTCGTGCGCGGCTGGCTGGTGCCGAACTTCCGCCCGTTCTTCCGCGCCGCGCAGGTGCCGATCTCCTCCGTGCTGAACACGCTGAACGCCTTCATGCTATGGGTGCCGATGCTGGTGACCACCCTTGGCTTTGCGCTGGCCGCGTGGCGATGGGCGGGCAAGGGCACGGCAATCTTCACGCTGGTCGGTTTCGCCTTCATCGACATGATCGGCTATTGGCCGGAAACCATGACCACCCTTGCGATGATCGTGACCTCGGTCCTGTTCTGCGCGGTCATCGGCATCCCGCTGGGCATCCTTGCCGCCCGAAGCGACCTGGCATGGCGCGCCATCCGGCCTGTCCTCGACATCATGCAAACCATTCCGTCCTTCGTCTATCTGGTCCCCATCGTGATGCTTTTCGGGGTCGGGATGACTCCGGGGATCATCGCGACGATCATCTTTGCCATCCCGCCCATCGTGCGCCTGACCAACCTGGGCATCCGGGGCGTCCGCCATGACCTGATAGAGGCGGCGCAGTCCTTCGGCTCGACCCGCTGGCAGATGCTCTGGGACTTGCAGTTGCCCATGGCGATGCGCACCATCCTTGCCGGGCTGAACCAGACCCTGATGCTGGCCTTGTCGATGGTCGTCATTGCGGCCCTGATCGGTGCGGGCGGGCTGGGCCTGGTCGTCAACACGGGCCTTGGACGGTTGAATGTGGGCGAGGCCACCTCGGGCGGCATCGGGATCGTCATCCTTGCCATCGTCCTTGACCGGATCACGCAAGGCCTGGGCGAAAAGGGCTTTGGGGCCGCGCCGTCGCTGACGCGCACCTTGGCCGGGTTCTTTCGCGCCGCATCACGGGCTGACGGGGCAAAGGCCGGCTGAACCACACCTGCCAAGCACCATATCAGAGGGAGAGACTGATCATGAAGAAATTCAAGACGACCGTCGCCGCAGGCGCCATCGGCGCAGCGCTTATGGTCATCGCCGGGGCCGCCGCGGCTCAGGACGCGCCCGGCGAGGGGGTCACGCTGAAGATGGCGCGCCCGACCTGGGACACCGGCTGGTTTCATACCGAGATCTATCGCCAGATGATCGAGGAACTGGGATATGCTGTGTCGGACACGCTGACGCTGGACAACCCGGTGTTCTACGAATCCGTCGCCTATGGGGATGTCGCGCTTTGGGTGGATGGGTGGTTCCCGCTGCACAACACCTATCGCCCGACCTTCGAGGGCAAGGCGGAAATCGTCGGTGCGGTGGCCAAGGGGGGCGCGCTCGAAGGATATCTCGTCGACAAGAAAACCGCCGACGAGCTGGGCATCACCTCGCTTGACGATTTCAAGCGCGACGAGGTGAAGGCCGCCTTTGACCGGGACGGCGACGGACGTGCGGACATGGTCGCCTGCCCTCCGGGCTGGGGCTGCGAAATCAACATCGAGCATCACCTGGACGCCTATGAATTGCGCGACCATGTGAACCCCATCAAGGCCGGTTACTCCGCCTCGATGGCGGATGCGGTTGCGGCCTACGGGAACGGCGAATCGATCTTTTTCTATACCTGGACGCCGAACTGGACCGTGAACGAGCTTGTACCGGGCAAGGATGTCGTCTGGATCGAGGTGCCCGAGGTCGACCTGCCCGAGGAACTCGCGGATCTGGAGGATGCCGCAACCATGGCAGGCGTCGAGGGCTGCGTCAGCGACCCCTGCACGCTCGGCTTCCCGGCCAATGACATCGTTCCCGTCGCGAACACGGCGTTCCTTGACGAAAACCCGGCCGTCCGCGCGCTTCTGGAGGCAGCCGAGATCCCGCTGGCCGACATCTTTGCCCAGAACGCCGCGATGAACGGCGGCAACGACGACATCGAGGCGCAGGCGCGCGAGTGGATCGCGAACAACCGCGCCCTGGTCGACGGCTGGATGGAAACGGCACGGGCCGCCGCGCAGTAAGCGGCGACGCGCCACAGCTTCTGCAGTCCGCCCCGGCGCCGGCATACGCCGGGTGCGCGACGAAGGCCCGATCAAATATGCAAAACGCCTTGCCGCACAGGCCAGGATTTCTTGGTCGCGGCGCAGCACCTGACCTGCCGGGCTGACACCGACCGGCCCAAGGCGGGCGGTTCGAACCAGTGCCTGCTGCCTTGCCGCATGGCTCTAACCCGGATTATTCGTGAGGGGTTGGTGAGGCTGGCTTAACCAGTTGAAGAACTGTAGTTTTATGGTTCCTACGCCAAAAACCGCAGTTTATCAGGATGCCGCGCCTCACCATGGATGTTTCAGCCTCGGCTTTCGTCGTCATGGGTTTCTTGCTCATCTTCGCTCCATAAGGGCTACGATGAGCCAAAAACCCTCCATCACGCAATCTGCCTAATCTGTCCCATGGGCGCTGACGTCAGACAGTCCTCGGTCTGCGCGAAGAGATCGGGAAGTCTGCTGAGTTGCAGGCCAGGAACGAGGAGCGCGTCAAGCAGCTCAAAGCACGCACCGAGCAGCTGGCAGCGGCCCAGGACACGCTGGAGCTGCTGACGGAAACCTCCCGGTTCATCCCGGATCTCGAAGGCGCCGGAATATCGGGCGGAAGAGACGCGTTCACCGGTGCCGCAGGGATCTATGCCGCCCAAGATAACAATCCCTACGCAGACCGCATCATGGGCGATGCGCCGGTCACAATCGAGCAGATGATTTCGGACACGGCCGCTGCCCATGCCGGCCATCCGGCCCTGGCGGGTGCCGGCATCGATGCTGTCGAGTTCCGCTGCTGGCTTCAGGCGCTCGTGAAGCAGGAGTCCAATTTCTCGATCGGCGCCCGCAGCCCTGTCGGGGCATTCGGCCTGACCCAGATCATGCCCGGCACCTTTGCCGAGCTGGGCATTCCGGACAATGGCAGCCGCCAGGACCCACGCACGCAGCTCGACGGCGGCGCGCGTTATCTTCTGAAGGGCCTAGCAATGTTCGGCTCCATGCCCTTGGCGCTTGCGGCTTATAATGCCGGACCCGGCGCGGTGGAGAAGTATGGCGGTATTCCGCCCTACCGGGAGACGCAGAACTACGTCGTCAAAATTACCGGCTACTACAACCGCTATGCGGCCCGGATGGGCGGAGATGCGCAGGCGGTCGGCACGCTCGATCCACGCGACATGGTGATTGCCGAGGCGTCGAACGTCTCGGATGCGGCCCTGGGCTACGCCGCGGTCAGCATGAACACGATGCATGGTTCCATGGGCCGGCTTAGGGCTATCCTGCTCGAGGTCGAGACAACCCGTTCGGCGAAGGCTGCCATGGATCTGAACACCTATGCGCGGGCCGAAGTGGCGCGCATGGCGGTGATCCTGACCCGGCTGCAGGCGGTAGAACGCAAGGTAGAGGCGGCCCGCACCGCGCTGCTGCTCGAAGCTTATGCCCGTGATGAACTCTATATGCAGATGAGGATCGACGGATGAGACGGACCCACAACATTTTGGCTGCTGGCGCGCTCGCCTGCGTCTTCGTCCTACCCGCCCATGGCCAGGGCGTGCCGGTCATCGACGGAACAAGCCTTGCCAAACTTGCCGAGCAACTGGTCGAGGCGAAGCTGCAACTTAAGGAGCAGATCACCCAGAACCTGAAGCTCGACGAGCAGACGGCGCAGCTTCTCCAGCAGATCATGCTCCTGCAGGACCAGATCGACGCGCTGCGAAGCGGATTGACGCTGGCAGACCTCGGCGTCGATCCCGAAAGCTTCCTCCAAGATATCCTGCCAGACTTCTCGGACCTGACCACCTCGCTTGAGGCGGCGCGCACGGGCGACTGGACGCGGGTGCTGGCCTCGGGCGACATGCTAGGCGGCGGGCGGACGGTCACCGGCCATGTTGACAAGACCTTTGAAAACTCAGGTCTCACGCGGGGGCGCGTCGACACCCTGGCCCAAAGCGAGGACCAGGCCGTGTCCCGCATCGGTCAGTCTGCCAATGTGAACGCTTTCATGAGCGTGGCTGCAGAAAGCTCGGCGCAGGCGGCCACAGACAGCCTGACGCGGCTCGACGGGTTGGTTCAAACCATTCCCGGCACGGCCGGGCTAAAGGAAGCGATCGATCTCAACACGCGGGTCACGGCGGAACTGGGCATTGCCTTGGCCAATGTCTGGTCGATGGAAGCGATCCAGACCGTGGGTCAGGGTAACATGGGCGTCATGGACGCGGCCACCGCGGCCGACGAGGAAAAGTACCTGCGTATGAAGCTGGAGGACTGATCATGATGCGGAGAGCACTGTGGAGCGGACTGGTGATCCTGGGCCTTGGCACAATGGGACTGGCGCAAACCTCCGGAGCGCCTCCTGACCTCCCGCAGCCGGAACTGCAGGAGCTTTTGGACCGGCAGGCCGAGATGAGCGAGGCGGAACGCAAAGCCGAGGAGGATTTCCTGAACTTGGATCTGTCACCCGATGTAGACGTGTCCAGTGTCAAACGAGTGCCGAGCGCAGATCAGAACCAGCCGTATCGAAGCTGTGAGAAGACGCCCGAACTATTGGCTAACTTGCGTTCTCCTGGCGGGCCGGGAAAGCGAGCATATCGTGATATTGAAGCCTATCTCTCGGCAGAAAATGTCCTCGCCACTGAGGATTGTACCTGCGCCGCGAAAATCATCCCCCACCAGATAGTAGTGCTGTTTGAGGACAAGTTGCGCAAAGAACTAGACGTGGACGTCCTTACGCCGGACCACACGCGCGACCTCTACAAGGCCTACGAGCGGCAGATCAAGATCATCGACGCAATGTGCGGTGAATACTGATGGCTTTGGTGGAAACAATCCTTGGCGATCTGGATGCAGCGGTCCTCGATGTCGGCGAGACATACTTTACGTCGACTGCCGATGCCCTCGATCCAATGCTGACAATCGTGACCACGCTGCTGATTGCGCTCGTTGGCATCAACATGGCACTCTGCGCCTATCGCCTTTCCATGCGCGACGCCTGGCAAGTTGTGTCGCGGATCGTGCTGGTGTTCCTCTTCGTCCGATCATGGGCCAACTTCGGCGCGATCTATGATGCGTTGTCCTCAGGCGCGGGCAGCCTTGCCATGAGCTTCTTTGAGGGAGCCGCTGCGACACCTGCCTCTGCCATGGATCAGTTTGCCGTGCAGATGTCCGATGTGGCGGACGGCGCTGCCCGATCCGTCAGTTCCATCACACGCGGACTCGTTGCCGGGCTTCTCTTCATCATTCTGTCGGTCCTGATGGCGGCTTATGTTCTGATCGTCGGCTTCTCGAAGATCATGATCGCCTTCCTGCTGGGCGTCGCCCCGCTGGCGATGATCGCCACCCTGTTCGAGCGCACCAAGTCCCTCTTCGAGGCTTGGCTAACCTCGTTCGTGGGCTATCTACTGTATCCGATTGCCGCAGCCGCAGTGATCGGTGCCGTGGTGTCGATGGCGGAGGCACAGTTCACTCCTCAAGCCAGAGTCGAAGATTTTTCGATGATCCTTGGCTTTCTCTGCGTCACCTTTGTCGGCATCTTCGCCCTGCTGGCCATCCCCACGGCAGCAGCCAACATCACCGGCAGCTTCAATCTGGCCAACTTCGCTCCCGAGGCCGTTCGACTGGTGGGGCGTCCGCTGCTGCTTCCCGCAACTGCGACTGGAGCCGGGATCCGAAGAGGAGGAGAGGCGCTCAAGGCTCGCGGCGAGGCATTCGTATCCGGCGTACTGACTGGCAAGACCCCGGTGCTTGCCGCCCGGGCTCGGGACCGGGCCTGGGCCGAGAAGGGCGCCGACCTGCGGGCCAAGCTGCGCGGCATCAACATCATGCAAGGCAAGCGCGAGTGAGCGGCACAGACCGACCAAGGTGAGCGACCATGAAACACGCAGAGCCTGACAGCATGACGATCCTGGAAACCGAACTGATCTTCGGGGTCCGCCGGCGCGAGCGCATGGCGTGGGCGGTCGCCATTGGAGGCGTTCTGGCGGGCCTCGGCGGCGTGGCTGTCGCCGGGATGATGTTGCCCTTGAAGGAAACGCAGGCTTTCCTCGCCATCGTCGACAAGGACACGGGCCTTGCGGAGCGTGCCGTTCGGATTGAGGCGGCGGGCGTCGAACAAGGTGCGGCCGTAGAGCAGTCGCTGCTCTACAGCTACGTCAAGAACCGCGAAACCTATGACGAGGCCGACAACGAGGCGCGCATCCTGCGGGTCTATCGCATGTCCGCAACCCGGGTGCAGGCGGCGTTGAAGGCGCAATGGGACAAGGCAAACCCGAACTATCCGCCGCTGATCTATGGCGCGAGCGGCACCGTTACGGTCGACGTACTGTCGATCACGCCGGTCGCTGAGAAGACCGCACAGGTCCGCTTCACCAAGCGGCTCGAGAAGCCGGGCGAGCCGGACCGGATCGGCAAGTTCTACGCCACCGTCAGCTATGCCTTCGAGCCCACCACCGCGAGTGCAGTCGAGCTCGTCTGGGAAAACCCTTTCGGCTTCACCGTCACCGACTACCGCGTCACGGCGGAAAGCCTCGACGCCCAGGATATGGAGGCCCAGCCATGATCCGCATCATCACGACCAGTGCGTTGCTCGCGTTGCTGTCCCTGCCAGCTGCGGCCCACGCCGAGGCGCGCCCGCGGGCGGGCGGCAACGACAGCCGCCTGACCTATGCCACCTTCCAGGAAGGGCAGGTCTATACCATCAACACCCGGGTCCGGAACGTCACCCTTGTCGAGTTGGGCGATGGCGAAACCATCCGCTCCATCGCCATCGGTGACAGCGAAGCCTTCCAGGTCGAGAAGCTGGAAGGCTCGAACGTCTTTACCGTGAAGCCGGTGCTTGATGGCGTCAGCACCAACCTGACCGTCGAAACCAACCGCCGCTTCTACTTCATCCATGTCGTGGAGTCCTCCCGTGCCACCCCACACTGGTCGGTAAAGTTCACCGTCCCGGGTGGTGGATCCCGCTCTCGCGGAGCGGCAATGGCGGCTGCAATCCCGGCGGAAGTGCCGATGCGCTACCGGGTGATCAACCGCAGCGGGGATGCCTCCTTCGCGCCCACCGGCATCTCCGACGACGGCAGAAGAACATTCTTCCAGATCCCGCCCGGCGCGCCGATCCCGTCGGTCTTCCGGGCCGATGCCCGGGGGCGGGAGTACAGCGTCAACACCACTACCAACGGCACGATCATCACCGTGGGTGCGCGTTCGGAACGCTGGGTGCTGCGCTATGGCGACGCATCCGTCTGCGTCGAGGGCACGCGGCCTGATGCCGGCGGGAAAAGAGGCTGATGACCGAGGTCGATCCCCTCCAGGAACGCCTGCGGAGGATACAGCAACCCCCGCCAAGGCCATCCTTGTGGCGGCGCCTGGCACTGCCCGCAGGGATGCTGGCCGCCGGGCTTGCCGGGGGCGCCTATGTGGCAACGGTTGTCCCTTCCGAGAATGAGGCGCCGACCGCCCTGCCAACCTCCGAGGTTCGTGAGTTCCAGGACGACACCGGACTTGACGGCTTTACGCTGACCGAGACCGCGCCGAACCCTGCGCCAGCCCTGCCTGGCACCCGCACCGAAGTGCGCACGGTTCCCGATCCGCAGGCCCAGGCCGATGCTGAAGCAGCACGGGCGGCTCTGCAACAGGCCAGGGCGGACCTGGACGCCCTCCGGGCCGAACTTGCCGCAGCCAAGGCCAGTCCAAGGGAGGGTTCCGCTGAACTCGACAGCCTGCGCGCCGACCTGGAGCAACTGCGAAACGACATGGCGGGCAAGGATCAGGCCCTCGACGATCTCACGCGCGACAACCTGCGCCTGCAGTCCGAACTGGACATGGCCGCGGAACTGGCAGCCCAAGCGCAGGGCGCAGCCGATGAGGAGGCACAGCGTCTGGCCGAGCTTGAACGCCGCCGGGCGGAGCTTGAAGCCCGTCGTGCCGAGGAAGAGGCTCTGCTGCAAGCCCGGACGCAATCGGCCACCGTCGCCTACCGTGCTGGCGGTCGAGAGAGTGGCGAAAACGATATGGCGGGTGCCGACGAGCGATCGGACGCCGCCGAACGGTTCCGGCGTGCTGGACGGACCGAAGCCGTGGAAGCGGAGGTCATTGCGGACCCTTCCCGCACGGTGCTCCAGGGCACGCTGATCGAGGCGACGCTTGCCACCGCCATCTCCAGCCAGCTCGAGGGCAATGTATCGGCCACGGTGAGCTATGATGTCTGGTCGATGGATATGACAACTGTGCTGATCCCTCGCGGGCACGCTGATCGAGGCGACGCTTGCCACCGCCATCTCCAGCCAGCTCGAGGGCAATGTATCGGCCACGGTGAGCTATGATGTCTGGTCGATGGATATGACAACTGTGCTGATCCCTCGCGGCGCGCGGCTCTTCGGCCGTTACAGCTCGTCCATCGAGAAGGGTCAGCGGCGGATCATGGTGGCCTGGGACCGGGTGGTCACGCCCGACGGGCAGTCTGTCGAGCTTGCCGCCTATGGGACCGATCGGGTCGGCCGCGCGGGCGTGACGGGTCGGGTCAACACCCGAACCCTGGCGCGCTTCTCGGCCGCGGCTGCGGTCTCGATCATCGGTGCCGCCCCGGCGGTGCTGGCGGCCGCTGTCGAGGATGGTGACGACGACGAGATCGCGCGGGATACCGCGGAAAACATCGGCAGCAGTGCCAGCGACGCAATCGGCGGGGTGATCAAGGACTACATCGACATCCCGGCGACGATCAGCGTCGACCAGGGTGCCGTGGTGATGGTCATGGTGAATGCCGATCTGGCCATGTTCCCATGACAGCCCTTGGGCACCTTGAAAGCAGGCTCAGCATCCTGCGGCCCTTGATCGAGGCGGAGGCCACCATCGAGGTGGCGATCAACGCCTGTGGCCGGGTCTGGGTAGAGCGCGCCGGAGACAGCCATATGTCCTTGTCGGACATGACGCTCTCGCCTGTCGAGGTGAGGGATCTTGCTGGCCTTATTGCCAACAAGCAGCGCCTCACTCTGACAGACAGCCAGCCTGCGATTTCCACGACCATCGCGTTCGCAGGCGCCACCTTGCGCTGCCAAGCTATCATTCCCCCGGCCTCGGCCGACGGCGCAATCATCTCCTTGCGGGTGTTCCGCCGCAAGCCGGCAGGCGTGCCGCCCCGGCACTTCGGCTTTCTGCGCAATCCGGCCGTCTCCCTTGAGGAAGAACGACTGGAGACGTTGCGCCGGATCCGGAACATGGCAAGAGAGGGAGAAGACCCGGACGTCTTTCTCCGAGCCTGTGTCGAGGCGCGCCTGAACATGGTGATCTCCGGGGGGACCTCGTCTGGCAAGACCGAACTGGCCCGTCGCCTCCTGTGGATGGTGGAGAAAGAGCACCGCCTGGCGCTGATCGAGGACTCGACCGAACTGCTGCCGTCCCAGGAGAATGTGGTCAGCCTGATCGCCGACCGGTGCGAGGGCTCCCCGCGCTCGGCTGACAAGCTGCTGGAGATGACCCTTCGGCTGCGCCCCGATCGGATCATTCTGGGCGAGTTGCGCGGGATCGAGGGCGTCACCTTCCTGGAAGCCATCAACACCGGCCACGAAGGCAGCTTCACCACCCTCCATGCCACAAGCGCGCGAAAGGCAGTCAACAGGCTGGCCTTTCTGGTCATGCGGGCGGGAATGCCCCTGACGCTGATGGAAATCCGCGACTATGTGCTCGGGTCCATCGACGTGATCGTGCAGACCGGGCGGATAGGCGCTGAGCGGGGTATCCTCGAGACGTGGTTTCCGGGACTCGAGAAGGGCAACGGCGAGGCCTCCTAGAAAGGCTGGCCTGATCTGCCGGTCCAGTTCAATCAGGGGTAACATTGCTCCTCAGGGGTCGCTCTGGCCATCATCCGCACGCTGGCGGCAGGTACTGCCGGTTCATTCTCAGGCGTCAGCAGAGACAGGCCTTCTCAAGCCATCAAAGGCACTTGATAACTGTTATGAACTTTGTCACCTTGGTTTCAAAGACAGCGGAGAATAGGATGCTGAGCGCCGAACTGGGATCGCAGCTTGAAAGCTATGTGGCTCAACTGGTTGAGAGCGGCCGCTACAACTCGAAGAGTGAGGTCATGCGCGAGGGCATTCGCCTGATCCAGGAGCGTGAAACGCGTCTGGCCGTGCTGGATCAGGCTTTGGCCCGTGGAATGGCCGATGCTGACGCGGGACGAACGCGGCTTGCTCCGGAGGTTTCGGCGCGGCTGGAAGCAAAGTACAAGGCGATGCAGCGCGCTGCGGAATGATCGTCGAGATCACCGCCACGGCCGAGGCGGATCTGGAAGCGATCGGCGACTATATCGCGCACGACAACCCTGCCCGCGCTGTGACCTTCATCCGAGAGCTTTACCAGTGCTGCGTGGAGTTGGAGGACATGCCCCTGGCATGGCCGATTGTGCCTCGCTATGAGCAGCACGGCATTCGTCGTCGGGTGCATGGGCGATATCTGATCTTTTATCGCATTGGCCATGAGCGGGTGACGGTTCTGCACATCGTGAACGGCGCCATGGATATCGAGGCCATCCTGTTTCCAAAGGGTTGAGCGCCAGTAAAGCGACCAGCTTTCCGGTTGGGACTGTGGTAAACTAGGGATGCTCAGGCTGTCATGTTGGATCAGCCTGCTCCTGGCCCTCAATCGTTTTGCTTTGCAATCGCCTGTCAAAACTGTCCATCTTGTCTGATGCGCCCCGGAAATCTGCCTCCTAGATCACGGCGTCATCAGCCTCGGCGCTGTGAACCTCTGCAACCTCCTCCTGCGCCAGGGGAGGCTCCGTTTCCGGCGTCTCTGCGCCACCTCCCCTGGGCTCGGCATTTGGATAGGAGATGCGGTCCTCCTTCAGTGCCATAACTTCGGCACGCAGCTCCTCGAGTTCCGCCCGCAGGGGATCGGGATAGGGCAGCGGTCCCTTCTGCGCGTCGATGATGGTCTTGAACCAGGCGTCCTGCCAGTAGACGATCCGGTCCACCAGGATCGGGTTCTGCCGCTCGGGGATCAGGATGATCTTGTCGGGATCGAGCCTGCGGACCTCGTCAGGGGTCATCAGCGGACGCTCCTCGTTGCGCCGCGAGACCGAGCGCTTCAGCATCCCCTGTCCGTCTTGCGAGTAGCTGTCGCTGAGCGACAGCCGGGTGGTCTTGCCGAGTGCCTCGGACACCTCGCCGGCCGTCTTCTTCTCGTTGGGTGCAATGTAGAGCTTCATGCCGGCGGCAGACTCGATCGAGAGCCGCTCGTTCTCGGAATAGATGGTTTCCAGCCCCGGCACCGACTGGGTGATGATCGAGACGCGTACTCCATGACCGGCCAGTTGCTTCAGCGATTGGACGATGATCGGCATGGGGCCAAGCTGATCGAACTCGTCGAGGATGATCTGTACAGGCCAGGGCTCGGTTGTCGGGTCAGGGATGTGCGCGCGCATGGTGGCGATCAGCTCTCCGAACATCAGCCGCAGAAGCGGGGAAAGCGTCGGGATGTCGTCAGAGTTGGCAACGATATAGACCGCATGCGGGCGCCGCCGGATGTCGTCCCAGGAAAAGTCGTTGGCGCTCGTGATCTTGTCGATCCGCGGATTGAACCACAGGCCAAGGCCCGACCCATCGAGAACCGAGGCGTAGGACGACAGCGTCCGGTCGGAATGGCCCGAGAAGTTGAGAAAGATCGTCGCGGTCTGGGGGTGGCGCGCCTCGGCCGCTAGGGCGGCGTAGGCTGCCTCCTTGTTGCCGGTATCGAAGAGGATGCGGGCAATGGCGCCAAACGTCGGCGTGCCGCGCTCGATGGCCAGCATGCCAGCCGCCACGAACAGCTGGCGCGCGCCCACAATGAAGTCCGAGGCACCACCCTTCTCGTTCTTCGGGATCAGGAAATAGCTGGCAAGCTTCGAGAGTTCGGTGAACCGCTGGTCGGTATCCGCAATCCTGCTGATCCGCTCAAGCGGGTTGTAGCGATGCGACGGGTGCACGAAGTCAAAGGGCGCGATGCGGAACACCTGGTCGCCCTGCGCCTGACGGTGCCGGGCCGTGGCCTCGAAGATATCGCCTTTCACATCCATCACCACGCAGGAGCCGGGAAAGAGCAGCGTGTTCGGCATCACGTATCCCACTCCCTTGCCCGAGCGGGTGGGCGCGGCCACCAGGGCATGGGGGAAGCGGTCGTAGCTGCCCGAGACAAAGCGCCCCTTCCTGTGCGGCTTGCCGAACTTGCCGAACACCAGCCCTGCCCCCACGGGCTGCAGGAGCCCGTTTCGCCGGATCTCGCGCCGGGTCTGGAAATGCGCCGTGCCGTAGGTGGTCAGCCGATGGGTGAGGGTGAACGCCACGGCCAGCAGGGACAAAAGCACGGCACCTGCCAGAACGATCCCATAGGCCGAACGCCAGGGATCCTGCCCGGCCATCCGCAGGCCGGGGAAGTCCGTGATGAGCACGAAAGGGTGTCCCGTATTCATGCCCGCCCCAAGCTGCCAATGCAGCCACAAGCCTCCGACCATCAGCCCGACAAGGGCTCCGGCAATTAGTCCCGTGGGAAGGGCAACACTCAGGCGGTTCATCGGCCCTGTCTCCCTCAGAGGTCCAGATCGTGATCCTTGCGGCGCAGTTCGTGCTGCGGTCTGTCGTGCTGGTGCTCGCGCGCAAGGAGCCGTTCTTTGGCCAGTTCGGCCTGCCGCCGGGACAGACCGATGCTCTCGTGGCTCTCGGCAGCAGCCACCAGGGCACGGGCAATCTCGCGCCGCTGGCGGACCTCGGGGAAGTCAGAGGCCAGCGCCCGGTCATCCCCTGAGGCGATCTGCTCCATGACTTTCTCGCCGTAGCGCCCCTTCAGATCCCGGGCGAAGCGCTCGGCGTGGTCCTCCCCCTCGAATTCCACCCGGCGGTGCTGGCGATGCACCCGGGCCAGCGTCTCGAGCGTCCGCACCAGGCGGTGAAGGGCGCGAACCAGTTGCCTTTGATCATCGAAGGCGTCACATCACCGAGGGTGTCGCCGCCAGCGTCACCGAAAATCGCGCCGCTTGATTAGGCCGCGTCACTCAGATTCCCGCATAGCTCCAGCGCTTGAAGATGAGCAATAAACCCGTGATGACGAAAGCCGAGGCTGACAGGTCTGTCAAAGACATCCACCGGGCGACGCGCAAGATCCATGGAACGGAAGAGAAGATCTGCATTCCTGACCGGTCTTCCTGGTAAGGACAGCATTGTCGCGCTGACTGCCCATAGCGCGCCGATGGCGGCCCTGATCGATCCCCATGCCGAGATCATGCTGGTGGGCGACAGCCTGGGCATGGTGGTCCATGGCCTGCCCTCGACCATCGGCGTCACGACCGAGATGATGATCCTGCACGGCCAGGCGGTGATGCGGGGCAGCAGCCGCGCGATGGTGGTGATCGACATGCCCTTCGGCAGCTACGAGGAAAGCCCCGGGCAGGCCTTCCGCAACGCCGCCCGGATCATGGGCGAGACCGGCTGCGGGGCGGTGAAGCTGGAAGGCGGCAGCCGCATGGCGCCCACCATCCGGTTCCTGACCGAACGCGGCATCCCGGTGATGGGCCATGTCGGCCTGACCTCACAGGCCACCCATACCCTAGGCGGCTTCAAGACTCAGGGCCGGGAAACCGACAGCTGGGCGGGCCATCTGCAGGACGCCGTGGATGTGGCCGAGGCCGGGGCCTTTTCCATCGTCGTGGAAGGCGTGGTCGAGGCCCTGGCCGACCGCATCACCGACGCGGTGGCGGTGCCCACCATCGGCATCGGCGCCTCGGCTCGCTGCGACGGACAGATCCTGGTGCTGGACGACATGCTGGGCCTGACCGGACGGGTGCCGCGCTTCGTGCGCAGGTTCGCGGAACTGGGCGCGGCGGCCGACCGCGCCATCGCGGATTATGCGGCAGCGGTGCGGGACCGAAGCTTTCCGGGGGATAACAACGTCTATCGCTAATCATGGCCACTTCCTAAGCAGTACGAACGGCAAAGCCCGCCTGTGCGAGAGATCCCGCGACATGTCTCGACGATCATACGCGGTCGCAGTCCTGACCATTCTTCAGCCCGTGCCATAAAACCCGATCCCCCCGTGGGACAGGAAAGCGGCTGCGGCGAGTCAAACGCTTCGTTGAACAGCTATTTCTTCCAGACCTCGGCGAGAAGGTTGACCCAGTTCTCGCCCATGATGCGTTCAATGCGGGTCTCGGACCAGCCACGGCGCTGCATGGCGGCAGTCAGAGCGCCGGTATGGCCGATCGTGTCCATTCCGGCGGGATTCCTGATGATCCCCAGGTTGGTCAAGCGGCGGGCATAGCCCTTGTCGTGGCTGATCCAGTCGAAGAAGCCTTGTCCATGGCCTTGCGTAAAATCGGTGCCGTAACCGACCCGTTCCTCGCCGCAGATGTTGATGACGTAGTCTATCGCATCGACGTAATCGTCGACCGTCGCTTCAGTCCCGCGCGCTAGGAAGGGGGTGAACATGGTCACGCCCACGAAGCCGCCGTGGTCGATGATGAATCGCAGTTCCTCGTCGGTCTTGTTGCGAGGATGCGCCTTAAGCCCGGCGGGCAAGCAATGGGAGTAGGCGACCGGCTGGCGCGAAGCCAGGATCACGTCGCGGCTGCTTTGCGGGCCTACATGCGACAGATCGCAGAGGATGCCCAAGCGGTTCATCTCGGCAACAACCTCGTGCCCGAAATCGGACAGTCCAGCATCCTTCGATTCATAGCAGCCGGTCGCGACAAGGTTCTGGGTGTTATAAGCCATCTGGATAATGCCAACACCCAGATCCTTGAACAGCGACAGATAGCCGATCTGATCTTCGAGCCCCGTCACGTTCTGCCAGCCCAGAATGATGCCGGTCTTGTCCTCGGCCTTGGCGCGGCGGATGTCGGCGGTCGTGCGGACCTGCAGGATCAGGTCGGCATTGTCGCGGAACCAAGCCTTCCACTGCATGATGTTTCGCATCGTGGCCGTGAAATCTTCCCAAATGCAGCAGGTGCAATTGGCGGCGGTGATACCGCCACGACGCATGTCTTCG
Organism: Paracoccus actinidiae; assembly: GCF_030863885.1. NCBI lineage: Bacteria > Pseudomonadati > Pseudomonadota > Alphaproteobacteria > Rhodobacterales > Paracoccaceae > Paracoccus > Paracoccus actinidiae. The sequence continues at coordinate 4,091,575 of NZ_CP132956.1, read as the reverse complement.
AACACGTCACGATCAAACTTCGAAACGATCAGCCCATCAACCACCGTCAGCTTGTCATGCAGGCTATTGGCCCCTGAAACCGGGGAAAGGTCGTTCATCCATCTTCTCCTGGCTTAGAAGTTAGTGTTCGCTGACGATGACACCCGCTTGGGGGGACCAATGCGCCCAGACCCGGCTGCCTTGGGGCACGGACGCGGGACCACCCAAGTTGGGTGCGCTGGCACGGGCAGTGATGCGTGGCCCTGCCTCGGTCGCGATCTGGTATTCGACCACCGCGCCGTGGAAGGTCATCACCTCGACCCGGCCCGGCAGCGCTTTGACATTTCCGGCAGGCGCCGCGGTCGAGAGGGACACGACCTCGGGGCGCAGCGCCGGTCACGGCGGTCTGGGACCGCACGAACCGATCCGAGGTGCTGGAAACATCCCTGAAATTCATGCGCACCCAAGGCCGGAACAACGTGTCAAGCCATCCCTGATCGTTACCGTGTTCCGGCGAGTTTCGCCACATCGACGAATTCGCGGACCTGCCGCGACCTGTTCGACCGCTTCCAGGCCAGCACCGTGCGGATGCGGAACAGGGGGTGCATAATCGGGCGTACCTCGACGTTGCGGCCCAGAAAGCCGATCAGGCTTTCGGGATAGATCGTGACGCCCAGGCCCGCCGCGACCAGGCCCAGAAGCGCCAGGGTATTCGACGCCTCGATGGCGATGTTCAGGGATATGCCCTCGGCGCTGAACAGGTTGGCCAGGCGCCAGCGGTATTCCTCCCATTCATGGGTATCGCCCAGGATGATGTCCTGGCCCACCAGATCGGCGGGCGTGACGACCGGCAGGCGCAGCAGCGCGTGATTGCGCGGCGTCACGACATACAGCGGTTCGATCGACAAGGTCAGGCTGTGATAATCGGAATGGTCGAAGGGGCCGATCATGTAGCCCAAGTCGATCTCGTCATTCGCCAAGGCGATCTTTTGGCCTTGCGTCCTGATATACCGAATCTTCAGGTCCACGTGTGGATGGGCCTGCCGGAACCGCGCCACAGCCGCAGGCATCAACTCGGTGGCGGCGAAGGCCATGTAGCCCACGTTCAGCGACCCCAGCTTGCCTTCGGCAATGCGCCGCGCCAGCTGGATCGAGGACTCATAGCCCCGCAGCAGATCGGCATTGTCGTCATAAAAGCTGCGCCCGGCCTGGGTCAGCCGAACCTCGCGCGTGGTGCGTTCCAGAAGGCGGAATCCCAGGGTCGCTTCCAGTTTCTGGATGCGGCGGCTCAGCGCGGACTGGTCGAGGTGAAGACGTTCGGCCGCGCGGCGAAAGCTGAGTTCCTGGGCAAGGGTGATGAAGGAATGGACATTCTCGATGCCGGAATGATCGCTCATGGAATGGCACCTCCTTATTGATGCGTCTGGCGCATGAATAATTGCTGACACGCCATTTCCCTTGGGTCAAGGAACCACGGAATATGCTCTCAGAGCAGCGGATCATCAGCCTGCACGGGGATTGAGGACGGCTCGGACCGAGGGGTGCAACCCTGCGCCCGCAAACCAAGACAAGGATCACGAGAATGAGCGAGATGGACACCAAGGAACTGGACCGCCTGCTGCAGGAAGCCTTTGATGTAGCCAGCAAGCTTTACAAGGAACGCGGCTTCCAGCGTCGCGTGGGCTTCGGCAAGCGTCCGGCCTTGGTCAGCGTGGACCTGGCCAATGCCTGGACCCGTCCGGGCAACCCCTTCACCTGCGACCAGGAGAAGATGGACAACGAGATCATTCCGGGGATGCAGAAGCTGCTCAAGGCGTTCCGCGCCCAGAACCTGCCGGTCGTCCACGTTACCACCGCATACGAGATCACCGACCGCAATGCCGATTTCACCGACATGGGCCTGTGGCACAACAAGATTCCCGTCGATGTGGTTGACCTGAAGAACAAGGACCTGTGGGCCATCGACAGCCGCATCGCCCCGGTCGAGGGCGAATACACGCTGCTGAAGAAGCGCGCCTCGTCCTTCCACGGCACGGAACTGGCGGGCATCCTGCGCGCCAACAACGTGGACACGATCCTGGTCACCGGCGTCACCGCCTGCGCCTGCGTACGCCAGACGATCTGCGACGGCATCGCCGACGGCTTCCGCACCATCGCGGTCAAGGAAGCGATCGGCGACCGGGTGCCGGGCGCGGTGGCCTGGAACCTGTTCGACATCGACGCCAAGTTCGGCGACGTCCACACCGTCGATGAATGCGTGGCTTACATCGAAAGCCTGGGCGCCCAGAAGATCGCGGCGGAATAAGCACTCCCCCCTGCGCCGGTCCTTGTGGCCGGCGCCTTTTTACAGCGCCGCGAAGACTGGCGCGAGCCAACCAACAGAAAGGTGTCACATGGCCAGGATTGGCGTCGATGTGGGTGGGACAAATACCGATCTCGTCCTCGAATGCCCCAAGGGGGTCTTCTATCACAAGGTTCCGACCACGCTGAAGAACCAGTCGATCGGCGTGGTCCAGGGCGTGCAGGGCATCTGCACCATGGCGGGGATTGACCCAGCCGATGTGGAAACCATCGTTCACGGCACCACAACGGCGACGAACATCACCATCGAACATAATGGCGCGGAATGCGGGATGATCACCACGCATGGCTTCCGCGACATCCTGCATATCGGGCGCCACAAGCGCCCCTATAACTTCAGCCTGCATTTCGACGTGCCTTGGCAAAGCCAGCCGCTGGTCAAGCGCCGCAACCGCATCGCCGTGCGCGAACGCATCCTGCCGCCGACCGGAGAGATCGCCGAGCCGCTGGACGAACAGGCCGTGCGCGACGCCTGCGCGCTGTTTCGCAAGCGGGGCATCAGTTCGGTGGTCGTCGGATTCATGTTCAGCTTCCTGAACGACGCTCACGAGGCCCGTGCCAAGGAAATCGTGCTGGAGGAAATTCCCGACGCCTATGTTACCATGTCGTCGGAACTGGCCCGCGTGATGCGGGAATACGAGCGCTTCTCGACCGCAGCGATGAACTGCTATGTCGGGCCGAAGACCGCTTATTACCTGCGCGACCTGGATGCCCGCCTGCGCGAGGCAGGGGTCACGTCCAAGCTGCGGATCATGCAGTCGAACGGCGGTGTCTCGACCGTGGACAGCTGCGCCCGCCGTCCGATCCGCATCCTGATGTCGGGCCCTGCGGGCGGCGTCATCGGCGGCGCGTCCGAAGGCGAGATGGCGGGCACGCCCAACATCATCACCGTCGATATCGGCGGCACCTCGGCCGACATCTCGACGATCCCCGGCGGCCAGTTGAAGATCATGAATCAGCGCGACACCTATGTGTCGGGCTATCCGGTGCTGACGCCGATGATCGACCTTGTGACCATCGGGGCAGGGGGCGGATCGGTGGCCTTCATCGACGAGGCGGGCGCCTTCAACGTGGGCCCGCGTTCCGCCGGGTCCGAACCCGGTCCTGCCTGCTATGGCAGGGGTGGGGAAGAACCCACCGTCACCGACGCACAGATCGTGCTGGGGCGCCTTGATCCCGACATGGCGCTTGGCGGCGACCTGCGGCTGGACGCGGACCTGTCGCGCAAGGCGGTCGAGGAGAAGATCGCCAAGCCCCTGGGCATGTCCGTCAAGGACGCGGCGCTTGGGATCATCAAGATCATCAACAACAACATGGCGCTTGCGATCCGGTCGAACTCGGTCGCGCGCGGCATCGACCCGCGTGAATTTTCCATCATGCCCTTTGGCGGCGCGGGTCCGCTGCATGGCGTGGCCCTGGCCGAGGCGGTCAGCGCGCGCGACGTGATCGTGCCGGTGGCGCCGGGGATCACGGCGGCCGTGGGCCTGCTGAAGACCGACCTGCAATACGAACACACCGAGGCCGGGATCCTGATCCTGAACACCGCCACGGATGCCGACATCGCCCGCATCAACGGCCATATCGAAAAGCTGTGCAATGCGGTGCGCGAGGAACTGGATGCCGACGGCATCGCCCGGGACGGCCAGGATTTGAAGATCATTGCGGAATGCCGTTACCAGGGCCAGGGCTTCGAACTGCGCGCCGATTTCCCGGACGGGCCGCTGACGCAGGAAAATAAGCAGGTCATCATCGACAGCTTCCACGACACGCATGAACAGGATTACGGCTATGCCTATCGCAAGGCCGAGGTCGAACTGATTACCCTGCGAGTCGTCGGTTCCGCCAGCGTCCGGCGGATCGAGATCCCCAAGGTGCAGCCCACCGATGGATCCTCCATCGACCGGGCTCTGATGTTCGTACGCCCCACCACCTTCGATTGCGGCCGCACGCTGGAAACGCCGCGCTATGACCGCACGAAGCTTTATGCGGGCGACCGGGTACCGGGACCGGCGATCCTGATCCAGCACAATTCCACCACCCTGGTTCCGCCCGGCTATGTGGCCGAGACGCTGGATTACGGCAACACGCGCATTGGCAAGGGGGCCTGACATGAACCAGATGACCAAGATCACCGAGGTCGATCCGATCACGCTGCAAGTCATCCGCGGCGCCTTCGAGACCATTGCCGAGGAAATGGGCCATGTTCTTTACCGGATGTCTTTTTCCTCGATCATCCGGGAAAGCCAGGATCTGGGCGCGGGGCTGTTCGACACGAACTTCAACACGCTTTGCGAATCCGAATCCACGCCCATGCATATCGGGTCCATCCCCGGATACCTGCGCGGCATCGCCGAAACGTTGGAGGATGGCGAATGGTATGAAGGCGACGCGGTCGTCCATAACCATCCCTATTTCGGATCGTCCCACACGCCGGACCTGGCCATCGTCGTGCCGGTTTTCTTCCATGGCCGTCTTGTGGGCTTTGCGGGCAATACCGCGCATCATGTCGATATCGGCGCGGCAACGCCGGGGCTGATCATCGACGTGCCCGACGTCTATGCCGAAGGGATGCTCTTCGCGGGAACCAAGCTTTACCGCAAGGGCGAGCCCAACAACGCCATGTGGAACTATATCCGCCGCAATTCCCGCGCGGCGGGGCAACTGGTCATGGATATCGAGGCGCAGATCGCCTCTGCCCGCCTGGGTGCGCGGCGTTTTGTCGAACTGCTTGAGAAATATGGCGAGGAGATGGTCTTCGGCGCGGCCAACCAGTTGATGGACTATGCCGAGCGCATGACCCGCCAGCGGATCAGCGAGATCCCCGACGGCGACTACACCGCCGAAGGCTGGCTGGACGACGACGGCCGCAATCGCGACCAGCGGCTGAAGGTCAAGGTGACGGTCCGCGTCCGCGGGGACGAGGTCGAGGTGGACCTGACCGGGTCCGCCGACCAGACCCCCACGGCCTATAACGTGCCCTTCGAGGGATCGACCAAGGTCGCGGCCTATGCGGGGTTCCGCAAGCTGCTGCTGGACGCCGCGACATCCGACACGCGGGTGCCCTCGAACGAAGGGTCGTTCCGGCCCATCAAGGTCACCGCGCCCTTGGGGTCGATCTTCAACCCCCGCGCGCCCGCCAGTGCCGAAGCGCGGTTCACCCAGTGCAACCGCATGATCGACCTCATCATCCGCGCCCTTGCCCCGGTGATGCCCGAACAGGTGATCGCGGGATCGTCCGCCTCGATCAGCTTTGCGGCCTATTCGGGGGTGCGGCCTTCGGGCGATTACTGGGTGTTCCTGGAAGTGAACGAGGGCGCCTATGGCGGGCGGCCGCGCAGCGACGGGCCGGACAGCATCGACAACCTGATGGCCAACACCCGCAACAACCCGCTGGAAGACCTGGCGATGCATATCCCGATGATCTGCGACCGCTACGAGCTTCGCGACGACGCCCCTCCGGGCGCGGGGGAATTCCGGGGCGGGATCGGCGTGGTCAAGGCGCAGCGGGTGCTGACGCCCGGCTTCATCACGCACGAATCCGAACGCCACACCGATGCGCCCTGGGGCATCTTCGGCGGCCAGGACGGGGCCTGCGGGCGCTGCACGATCAGCAACCCCGGCAAGCCCGGAGAGGAAACCGAGATGTATTCCAAATTCTCGGGCCTGTCGGTGGGGGCGGATGACGTGATGACCTATTACAGCCCGAACGGCGGCGGCTATGGCAAACCGCTGAAGCGCGCGCCCCGCAAGGTGCTGGAGGATGTCCTGGACGGATTCTGTTCGCTGAAGGACGCCAGGGAGGTTTACGGGGTCGCCATAGACCTCGAAACCGAAACAGTGGATGTGGCGACCACCGAAAAGCTGCGCTTCGCCATGCAGCGTCATAGCTGAACTGCAAGGGCCGCATCGCGCGGCCCTTTCCTTTTCCAAGAAGAACGGCCGCGCGAGGCAATTCACCGCGCGACGGCCGCATCTGTCCAACAAACAGGGATACAAATCATGTCGCTGATACAAGACGGACTTTCGGCCACGCGGGATCGCACCGCCCTGATTGAGGAAAGCATCCTGCCCACGCAGGCCAGCCAGCGGCCCATCGGCACGTTGGGCTATGCCTGGATCTGGGTGGGCATCGCGGTCATCATCGCCACCTATTCGCTGGGGGCCACGGGGATCCAGGGCGGCTTCGGCCTGGTCACGGTGGCGCTGACAATCCTGCTTGCGAACCTGGCCATCGGCGCGCTGATGCTGGCCACTGCCGATATCGGCACGGAACACGGGCTGTCCTTCGCGGTCTATCTGCGTGCGCCCTTTGGCATTCATGGCACGCATCTGCCCGCCGTGTCGCGCGGGATCGTGGCGGCGATGTGGTTCGGCATCCAGACCTATCTTGGCGCGCTCGCGCTGAACGGGATCGGCGAATACTTCCTGGGCTTTTCCAACTGGTTCCTGTGGTATGCGCTGTTTGCCGCCGTGCAGGTGGCCAACACCATGCTGGGCATCAAGTCGGTCGAACGGTTGGCAGCGCTGGCCGCGCCCGCGATCATCGCGATTTCAGTCTGGATGTATTTCACGCTGGAGGGCATCGCGGAAACCAAGGGCCTCAATATCTGGACCTTCCGCACCGAGGGCCAAGCATCCCTGATCGTGCTGTTCATCGCCAACATGAGCTTCTGGTCCACGATGGCAATCGACATTCCGAACCTGACGCGCTTTGTGAAGACCCGCACCGGCACCCGCAGCTTCCTGCAGCGCAACCGTTCCATCTTCCTGGCACAACTGATCGCGCTGCCGGTGACGCAAGGGATGATCGCGGGCATCGGCGCGGTGTCCCTGATCGCCACCGGCAATTGGAACCCGGTCGAGGTGATCCAGGGCGACGCGCAGGGCATCGCGCTGCTGGTGCTGCTGATCCTTGTCGTGCTGGCGCAGTGGTCCACCAACAATTCGGCCAACCTGATCCCAGCCGCGCTGACCTTCATCAACCTGGCGCCGCGCGTGATCAACTATCGCATGGCTGTGGTGATCGCGGGCGTGGTGGGCACGCTGTGCTTTCCCTGGCAGATCCTGGACAACCTGTTCGTCTTCCTGGGCTATTACGGGGCCTTCCTGTCGGCCATCGGCGGCATCATGGTCGCGGATTACTATGTGATCCGGAACCGTCGCGTGAACGTCCCCGCACTGTACGACCCCGAGGGACAGTATCGCTATCACCGCGGCTTCAACCCGGCCGGGATGGTCGCGTGGCTGCTAGCGGGGGCGTTCGCGGCCTGGTGGTCGGCCTATGCCTTCGTGATCGGCTTTCCGCTGGGCTTTCTGTTCTATCTGGTGCTGATGAAGGTTCTGGTGCTACCGCGCTTTGCCCAGGCGGAACTGACCTCGCGCGGGTCGGACGAATACCTTGCTGCCTCCGTGGGCATGGACTGGGTGCATTTGGGAGGCGGACGCTTTGCCCGCATCCCCTGCCGATCAGGCCACGCGGCAGAACGTGAGGATCTGTAACGCGAGATAGTCGTGCCGGACGCTATATGCGCCCGGCACGCCCGCCACCGGCGCTGATTATCCGGCTTGGGTCGCCATGGGAATTCTACGGTTACGAAGGGGAATGCATCTTGCCGCGATGGTCGAGGCAGGCCCACCTTCCAAGAACTGATTTCGGCGTTTCGGTAATGTTTCGGGCATAACTGCACCAGATTTCAGTTGGCAGCTGCTGCAATCAGACCGGAAACGCCAACCAGTGTGATTGCCCGACGGATGTTGTACGCCAGCACTGTCAGGCTGAACTCGCTCCGCACGTTTTCGAGACGCCTCATCAGGAATGCACCTTGTCCCATCCACTGCTTGATTGTGCCGAATGGATGTTCAACGGTCTTACGACGTATATTCGGAAGTTCTGGCCTTGCGCGCAAGCGCTCCGCCATTTGCTCCAGCAAGGCTTCGTCCTCGGCCCGGGGGATCTTGCGATACGAGCCGTTGGTGCAGAGGGAACGAAGATCGCAGGTCCGACAGGCGGCACGATTGCAATACTCGATCTTCGTCGGGCCCCGTGTCTTGTCGACATATCTCGGTTCAAGAGTTTGGCTTCCAGGGCAAATATAGACGTCAGCCACCGCGTCGTAGCGAAACATCTCTTTTGTGAAATGACCGCTGCGTGCCGCAATGCTGTTGTTCGGCTTGCAAACATGCGGAATGACAGCGGCAGCATTACAAGCAGCAATATCCTCCATGCTGTAGTAGCCTCGGTCCGCGACAGCCTTTATCTCGTCAACGGCCAAGTTCTCGCGTGCGGCGTTCGCCGTTTCAGCTAACAGACCCTGGTCGGCGACACGGCTGTGGACTTGCTGTTCGGCGATGAGCTTATGCTTGGTGTCAACGGCAATCTGAACATTGTAGCCGACGCTCACACGGTTCGACGGATGCATTGCGCGGCTGTCTGGATCCGTCAGAGATATCTAGGGCGTGTTGACGTTTGAGGATTTCCAAACTGATCGCTGGCTGATTCAAGGCTGCCAAATGGGAGGCAACCTTGATCCGCACGACCTTGACCGACACACAGTGGGCACTTATCGCTCCATGGCAACGACACCTTGACGGGCACCACCGGCGCCAACCGGATCTTCAGCGGTGCCGGCAACGACACCGTCGACGGCGGTGCTGGCAACGACTATCTTTCCGGCGGCGCAGGCAATGACAGCCTGGTCGGCGGCGGTGGCCGCGATGAACTGACAGGCGGAGGTGGGTCGGATACGTTCCGTTTCTTCAGCACCACCGAGTCTAGCCCCTTTACTGGCTATGATCTGATCCGCGACTTCCAGGGGGCCGGAATAAATCTGTTCGGCACAACTGAAGATCGGATCAATCTGTCTGCAATTGACGCCAATGTCACAGTTGCTGGCAACCAGTCCTTTGTCTTCAATGGCACAAACCCTGGAGGGGCAGGCAGGATCTGGATGGAAAATGTTGGCGCCGAGACCTGGTTGCGGGTCAACACGGACAATGATGCTTCTGCCGAGATGACGGTGCGTATTCTTGATGGGGTCGATGACGCAAGTGACTACTGGGGTGGAGACTTCATTCTCTGACGTGGCCACTAGAGAATGATGCTGAATTCCTTCCTCTTGAAGCAAAAAGGCCCGACCGGGCGTTCCGGTCGGGCCGCGCCGTTTGAAACTTGTTGAGCCCCGGTGGATAAGGCGATGCCCGAAGGCACGAAGTAAGGATCTTGTTGCTTTTGCTGAGATTGCCATGACGTGGTGCCCCTAGTTGGCGACCGGTTTGGCTGACGTTCCAACCACCTCGGATAGCAAGCCTAACTTGAAGGTCCGCTTCGATCTCCTTGCTAGTGCCCTCGCGGCACTCTGCCATGAAGCCGCTTTACTGAAGGTTTTTCGACGTGGACCGCGGCGTGACGCCAGCCGCCGAGGGGTGGCGGTCCACGTTGACAAACCTCGGAAGGACGAAGCCGCGGGGGCCGGGCGCTGTCTATGGGGAAAGAGCGCCGCCGGTGGTGGCAGCCGTGAAGAGGGAGGCGGACCGGAGGTTTGATTGCGACGCTCTCTGGAAGCATTTGGCTGAGAATGCTGTAGCGCAGGCGGTTTGACCGTAGCGAAACCTGTTCATTTCCAGGTGCTCACGCCGCCATGGACAAGCGCCAGCAACCCGGCGCCTCAACAGGGACCAGTGTTGGGTCGAAGGGATGGAGGGGCGTTCCATCATGCGGCCTGCTCCCGTGGTGGTGCCTGTGATTGCGGCTTTTGCCCGCGACGGAAGATCTCGACGATGCGCATCGGCCCGCCACAGCAGGGGCATGGCTCGCAAAGTGTGAGAGGAATGACCGCGTCGGTCGCCTGAGGTGTGACCTCGGGCTGAGCCGCGCCCAGCAGACTGCAGACTTTCGAGATGTTGGCCTTGCGCGCGGCGCTGGCCAACAGTCCATAGTGCCGAATGCGATGGAAGCCATCGGGCAGGATGTGGATCAGGAAGCGGCGGATGAACTCGCCGGTAGCGAGCCGCATAACCTTTTGCCGGTCACCGGCCTTGACGCGGTAATCCTTCCAGCGGAAGGCAACGGTCCCGGCGTCGGCGCTGACCAGGCGGTTGTTTGAGATCGCCACGCGGTGCGTGTAGCGGCTGAGGTAGGACAGCACCGCCTCCGGGCCACCGAACGGCGGTTTGGCGTAGACGACCCATTCCGACTTGCGGCACGGTGCCAGCCAAGCAGTGAACGCGCTGATCCCGGTCAGCCCGGCAAGGTCGCCGAAGAAGACCAGGTGTCCGGATCGATGGAGGTCAAGCAGGCCTTCGATAAGCAGGCGACGAAAGAGCCGTGACAGCACCTGCACATGCACGAAGAACCCTGCCCGGCAAGCGATCCAGCGGGAACCGTCGGATGACAGGCCGCCGCCAGGAACGATCATGTGGATGTGGGGGTGGTGTGTCAGCGCCGAACCCCAAGTGTGCAGCACTGCCGTCATGCCGACCTTTGCGCCGAGGCGTTTGGGGTCGGCGGCGATGGTCATCACTGTCTCAGCCGAGGTGCGGAACAAGAGGTCATAGACCGCCTTCTTGTTCCAATAGGCGATTTGCGCGATCTCGGTCGGCAAGGTGAATACGAGGTGGAAATATTCCACGGGCAGCAGATCAGCGGCGCGCGCGGTCATCCAGTCGCGCGCGGCTGGTCCCTGGCACTTGGGGCAGTGCCGGTTCTTGCAGGAGTTGTAGGCGATGTGGTGGTGGCCACAGCTGGCACAACCGGCCACATGCCCGCCGAGCGCCTCGGTCCGGCAGGCCTCTATCGCTGACATCACCTTGAGCTGGGTCAGGCTGACATGCCCGGCATTGGCCCGCCGCCATGCAGGACCATGGGCGCGGAGGATGTCAGCAATCTCCAGCCTTGGCCGGGGCACGCCCGGCGCTGATCACTCCAGCCCGCGTCGGAGGGTCAGGTCTTGCAGATCCTTGAGCCGTTCGAACGGGCTGACGGTGTTCTGGATCGTCTTCGTGGCGACATGGGTATAGCGGGCAGTCGTGGTCAGCTTCGTATGCCCCAGCAGAACCTGGATCACACGCACGTCCGTCCCGGCTTCCAGCAGGTGCGTGGCGAAGCTGTGGCGCAGCGTGTGCAGCGTCGCGGACCGGGTTACGCCCGCCATATGCTTGGCGGATGCAAAGGCCCGGTTCAACTGGCGCGGCGAGATCGGATTGACCCTCGGCAGGCCGGGGAACAGCCAGCCCTCGGGCCGCGCCTCGCGCCAGTAATCGCGCAGCAGATCCAGCAAGCCGGGCGACAGCATGGCTTGCGGTCACGCCCACCTTTGCCTTCTTCGACGTGGATCATCATCCGATCGCTGTCGATGTCCTGAACCCGGAGGTGGCAGACCTCGGCAGCACGCAATCCCGCGCCATAGCTGATGCCGAGGGCCGCGCGATACTTCAGCCCCGGCCCCGGTGCCGCTGACAGGATGTCACCGACCTCCTCGACGCTGAGCACCGCCGGCAGCTTGCGCGGCGCCCGCCGGAACTGCATGTGCCGCTTCATCTCGTCTCGCCCGCAAGTCATGCCGAAGAAGAACCGCAGCGACACGATCCGCACGTTGAAGGTCGTCGCGGTCATACCGGCATTCGTCATGTGGAGCTGGTAGGCGCGCAGCTCCTCCGGTGTGGCGGTGTCCGGTGAGCGCTTCAGGAATATGGCGAAATCTTTGACGGCACGGATATGCGCGGCCTGCGTCTTCTCGGCCATGCCGCGAATGCGCATGTCCTCGATCATCCGCTGACGCAGCGGGGTGGTCTTCTCCTCCTTCATCGAAACCTCCTGTCTGAACGGTGGGAAGACCCCAATCGTCAGCCCGAAAAGGCTTCACACATAGAGAAACGCTGGAATTGGCGACGAACGCCCGACAAGGGCACCATTGCCGCGCGAGCGGCTTAGTCCTTCCACCCTTCATGTTGAGGTCGTCCAAGTCGAGGTTCCTCACCACCCATCTGCAGCGAACGGCCGGAAGGTCCTACATCGCGGCCACTGACCTCCCGCCTCTGCCCCGCATTGCTGTAGCAAAGGTGAGTGGCCGATCTGGGGATCCTGCAGCGCAGCATGTTACCGCTCTGATCGTCGGCTTAGGGCCGTTTCTGTCAGGCACGACTTTTGTTGACAGCTTCTCTGTCGGGCGGAAGCTTCTGGACCAAGCGCTCCGCTTTGGACGTCGTTTATGAGAGGTGTTTCAGGAGTTCGGCTCTGATAGGGCGAAGCGTTCCCATGCCCCGTCGCATTCTCCTTGCGTCTTCTTTCACATTCGCTGGCCTTCTTGCTTCGGCGCCCGCAGGGGATGATTTAACCCTTCGGCTTGAGAAGGTTGTCATGGAAGGCCCGGCAAACCCGCAGGGGAGCGGCGAGTAGAACTGTTCCGGATTTCGTGGATGTTATGTTGCGGGACCAGGTGGGTGAAGTGTCACTCTGAAGTGCTGGATGGCGCAGAAGGCTTCCTCACGCCGGTTGACTGATGCCGCAGAATCACGGCGCAGGCCTGCCCCGCGATTCTGTTCCCTTTCCCATCCAGTTTACGCCAGGACCGCCCGCCTGTGTCGATGATGAAACACTCCCGTCACAGGGGTTGAGCAGGACAGTTCCTGCCCGTGCCCTGCGTTTGCAGGTGTTTTTGCAGTTCTGCCTGCTATGGATGGACGTCGGGAGCAGAAGGATTCCTGATCGGGTATCGAGAAAACGGTTGCGGGACGGCCGTTTGCATGTCACCACAGTATTACGGTGGGAACGCGGATACAGGCTTCTGACCGTAATATAATCCAGAGAATCCGGGATACGTCAGCCTTCCGAGAGCAACAATGAACAAAATGTTTGATCCGGCGCAACTGGTGAGCAGTACCAAGATTGGCGAATGCGCTGAAACCCTCTCGGCAGCCCTGGACGTGCAACTCAAGGAGTCCCATCAGCCCGGGGGAACCAAGGTTCTGCGCAAGTTCGCAGTCGGTGAAGTCTGCGAGCTGCTTGGCGTAACACCTGACATGCTGCGCAACCGGCACAAGAACAAGAGCATTCCGGAAGTCGAGAGCGATGGCCGGAAGCACCGCTACTACTCTGCGGAGGAAATCGACGTCATCCGCAAAATCCTCTACGAGACCACCCGAGGCAAAGGGAAAGAGGATTTCCGCCCTGGGCGCCGTGAGGGTGATCCGATGCAGATCATCAGTTGCGTCAACTTCAAAGGCGGCAGTGCCAAAACGACCTCGGCGGCGCACCTTGCCCACCGTCTCGCATTGAGGGGATACCGGGTTCTCGCCTGTGACCTCGACCCCCAAGCTTCCTTGACAACGCTGTTCGGCTATCGCCCCGAGATCGAGTTCGCCGAGGGTGGAACGATCTACGATGCGTTGCGCTACGCTGATTTGGACGCGCCGGATGGAGAGCAGGATCATCCGGTTCCCCTTCGCGACATCATCCGGAAGACCTATTTCTACAACCTTGACCTCGCCCCGGCGGGGTTGCTCCTCACCGAGTATGAAACCGAGACCGCAAACAACCTGCGCGACGCCCGCCATACGATCTTCCCCAAGCGGCTGTCGGAAGCGCTGGAATCGGTGAGTGACGACTATGACATCGTCATCATCGACTGCCCTCCGCAGCTCGGATTCACGACGCTCTCGGCTCTGACAGCCTCGACAGGACTGCTCGTTACCGTTGTGCCAGGAATGCTCGACATCGCGTCGATGAGCCAGTTCCTAAAGCTCGTCTCGGAAACCCTAGGGGCGATATCCAACTATACCGGACAGGAGGTCGCCTATTCCTTCGTCAAGTTCCTCGTCACGCGCTACGAGCCTAATGACGGGCCTCAACGGCAGACGGAGGGTTATCTCCGGGCCATCCTGCGAGACATGGTGCTGGTCAATCCCATGCTGAAGTCGACGGCCATCTCGGACGCGGGCATGACCCAGCAGACCATCTATGAAGTCGACCCCAAAGACTTCGTGCGCGTTACGCTCGACCGGGCAATCAGCAGTGTCAATGACGTCGCGGCGGAGATCGAAACCTGCATCCAAGGCGCTTGGGGACGATAATGGGACGCAAGATCCTCCAGAACCTTACCAGGGCTCAGGCGGAAATGCCTCAGCCGACGCCGGCTGAGGCTTCCGTTGCAATGCGGCCGACCGCATCAGCACCCAGCATCGGAGGTCTGCGCGAGGGCCTGGACAAGCTGGCCAGCAGCGCCATCCGCGATATCGAGCCCCGCTTCATCGAGGCCGACGGCCTCCGTGATCGGCTCCAGATCTCGGATGACGACGTCGCGGCGCTTGCGGCCAGCATCAAGGAGCATGGTCAGCAGGTTCCCATCCTTGTTCGACCATCGGAGAAGCCAGGACATTATCGCGTGGTCTACGGCCGCCGGCGTCTGGCAGCAATCCGGCTTGTGGGAGGCCCGGTTAAGGCGATCGTCCGCACCCTTGATGACAAAAGTGCCGTGCTGGCTCAGGGGCAGGAGAACAATCTCCGCTTAGACCCCTCGTTCATCGAGAAGGCTGTCTTCGTGAAGGACATGCGGGATGCCGGATACAACACGGAGACCATCATGGCTGCTCTCGGCGTTTCCAAGCAGTCGGTGAGCACATTCGAGGTCGTCCTCCCATCCATTCCGATTGAGGTCATCCAGGCGATCGGTCCGGCTCATAACATCGGCCGGCGAAGGTGGCAGGACATCGTAGACGCGGTCCGGGATCACAAAGTCGAACTCACGACCATAGCAAGCCAACTACTTGAAGAGTTTGAAGAAAATCACTCTTCTACAGAGCGTTTCGAGGTTTTCTCCCGGGCTGTCAACGATGTGGTCAGTGGCTTGCCCGTCAAGGGAAAGCAGCGCGATGAAGCACCCGAGACTGTCCACCGCGGTGGACAGGGCGCCATCAGCATTGACGGTCTTCGGATCGGAAAGATCAAGACCAGCGCCAGAACCGTAGGCATCGAAATTGCACGTGGTCAGGCACCCGAGTTCGGAAAGTGGATCATGGAGAACGCGGATGAAGCAGTCCGTATGCTTCACGAGCACTGGAAGAAGAGCGGGAGCAAGGGCTAGGTCCCTGCTCTTTTGATGTAAACCCCCAGCAAAGAAAGGAGCGCAACGGAGACCAGAAAAGAAAGAGCCCCCCAAAGTTTCCCTTGGAGAGCCCCGATCTGTCTTTTGCACTTTCAGGTCTACCGCACCAACCAAGGCCCGTCAAGAACAACCGATTCGGTTGACAGGTGGATTCTGTCTAACTTTCCGTGAGGATCGCTGGCGGAGTCCGGTTACCGCGTGGGCTCATGGTCGCCCTGGCGAAAAGACATGACATTTCACAGACCAATCCCGCCCGGCTCCGTCGTGGCGAACCCAGAGGGCAGCCCTCGCGCCGGTAGCGGCTGCCTAAAAGAGGCCTTCCGGAACCTCTCGGCCGCGGCGAAGAGCTTCGACATTTCAACCGGTGCGCTGCATACCCTGCGGGCCATGATCCATTGTGTCCGTCCCGGGCAGAGCCTGACATGCTTTGCCTCGACAGAGACACTGATCCGGCTGCGGTCAGGTGGGAGCGACAGAACCTTACGCCGGCACGTAAGCGAGCTGATCGAAGCCGGGGTCATTCGGCGGCACGACAGTCCCAACAAGAAGCGCTACATGGTGCGGGACCTCTCCAGCGGTCAGGTCCTGCATTTCGGCTTCGACCTTTCGCCCATGCTTGCGCGTGTTGACGAGTGGAAGCGCGCGGCAGAACTGGCGGCGGCTGAAGTCAGCCGTAAACGCTATCTCAAGACCTTGATCCTCGGACGCCTCCATCGGCTCGACCTGCTTGCCTCGGGACTGGAGACCAACATCCTCAGAACGCTCCTACGGCGCAACCTCTCAATCCATGAACTGGAAGGCCTACTGTCCAATGTGGAGGACCACCTGACTTCCCTCACCGTCGCCCCCTGCTCTGAGTCGGAGGCCGTGGAGCAGGACGCTACGCATGCCCCCTGCCCTTCCGGACGGGTCGGCGTCTCTATTCCGACCAAAGCCCCCTGCCACGGCGGCAAAATCCATGAACAGCACGGCCACAAAGCCGACGCATCCTGCGCCACGTCCGTGTCTGGCGGCCAAAACGACCGTCACCAACATAGATCTAATACTTATATCCCTGAAACTACTCGGGCACGATATGCCGGAAATCTGGAAGGGGGATGTGAGGAAGAAGAGCTGCTAAGGAAAGTGGTCGAGACCTGCACCGAGGCGATCGCCTTCGCCGATAGCCCGGTCGATAGCTGGGAGGACATCCATACACTGGGCTGGCTCCTTGCGCCTTTGATCGGCATCGACAAGGAGATGATGGTTCAAGCCATCTCGACCCACGGGCTCTCCCCCGTCACAACGTTAGTCCTTCTTTTGCTACAGAAGGGAGATACAATCTCGAACATCGGCGGGTATTTCCGGTCGCTGACGTTAGGGGTGGGCAGCAGGACATTCGATCCATGGCGCATGCTCGCTCCATCAGCTGCGGAGTCCACAAATGTCCCCCCTCCCCTTCTAGCTGACCCTATACTAGTCCGCTCACGATGGTAGCCGCCTGCGGAAAGATATCGTAGGGCTATGTGCGATGCTTCCGATGCGGGTCTAGTTCCGGTTGGCAGGTATGCTTTTGGGTGATTTACCTGAGAGTGCTTGCAATGCCTAGCAGGATCAGTGTCGGTGACCGGAGTTGTGCGTCGCGTGCTCAACTGGTTAGTAAGGCTGAGGAAGGACATCAAAGCTTTACTGATTTCTCCCTGGCGCAGTACGCTCGTTGCTTATCAGGGCATCTCATAAAGCGCGTTCTCGTCACTGGAGTTTTAGAACAACCGTCTTATAGTGACTCACGCCCAGTCCACCGCGGTGGACCACGAGCCGAAGATACCTCCTGGGATGCGATATGGTCAAATGGTCGAGGTAAGGAGCCTTTATCGATCCAGAACTGAACTGAGCGAAAAGGCCCCGCGGAGCGCCATTTCAACACCACAACTTAAACTACCTATTCTGCAACCATCTCGAACATCGCGATGCACCCAACCAAGTTCGATCGCTGCGGCGGCAATTACGAAAGAAGCTTTGCTTTCTCCATCATGACCGACATCGGGCCAGTCGGCTGACCGACACGTCTTCGCCAGCGTGCAAGTCACGGTCAATTGTCATGGATCATGGCGCCACCAGCAGGTGTTGCATGATGATACGGCTTGGATGCAGCAGTCAGGTACAATAGCGATCCGATCGCAGCGCCGTCTGTAACCCCAAAAAAAAAACAGCCTTTCGCCGCCCGGAAGGTGAGTGTCGTGCTCCCCGATCCACCTCGGTGGACGTCATCTCTCTTGTTGAGCAGGATCTATCCGTTCGAATCTGGCGATATCTTCCACTACAGAATAGCCACCGCCTCGCGAACTCTTGAAGGCTCAGGCAGTGATGTTCGGGCTCAAGCGATCGGGCAGCCCGCCGCAGTTAGCTGAGACTGTAGTGACCACGCGAACCATTCTTGATAGGCTTCGATGGTAGATGGAGCGACGACATCTAAAGCTTCGCTGCTGCGCAACACTGCGGAGAACTGCCGAAGCCGCACCATTTTCCGCAACTGGGCGTCTAGGAGTAGCACCTAGAAGAGACGTGTTGCTGCCGCCTCAAATGGCAGGCCTGCGATCGGGGAAGGGCAGGGCACTTGCTACTATGCCGACGGTGTCTCGCATGCGCGTCCACCGCGGTGGACAACAGCATATCGGTAGTTAGGAAGCATGTCGAAAACCTCTACGAGGGAGTGACGAAGCGAGTGTTCAACTTCCAACAGAGGATCGACAACTACCGGAGTCAAGCCTGAACACTAGAGGCAACAACGCTCCGAAGGGCCGCGCCGACGTGGTCGAACTGTTGCTTCACCTCGACCAGTACGAGAGCCTGCAGGCGTGCTATCGGCGCAACGCAAATGTAATATGCAAGCCCGTCCTCAAGAGACCTCGAGGTGCCACTGGCCAGGCGCACCCAGTCGGCCCGGTGATTGTACGCCTTTACCCAAGGTGCCAGTTCCTGGTCCGAAAGGCAGGTTGCTCACGGAGCGTTCGCTTGCAGTTCCACGACAACAGCCGGATCCAGGTACTTCAGTAAAGCCCCTACCGCATCCGCAATCGATGCATGCTTGCCAGGAAATCGCGCAAGCGCTCGCGCAGTAGGGCAGGGGCCAAGGATTTTAGATCAGCAATCAGCAGAGTGCGCCCACGGCGACGTCCTCCGGTTCCGTCGGGATGCGCCTTGTAGGGCCTGTAGGTCATTGTCAGACCGCCTTGTGTGCGGATCCGTCGGAGCTCCGGGGTTCGAGCTGCGGTTGGGCAAGGATCGATTGCCCCCACGCTAGTGCCGATGGGAGACATAGGGATGGCCGGTGGCCGCCAACCCACAAACCAGTTCCCGGTAATGCCAGAAGAACCCGAGGGCGCCGCCATGTCCCGAAGACCCGACTCGGAGATCGCGGTCACGGCGTGACGGATGACGATCTGTTGCCCCGCCCAATCAGCAACTCGACGATCTTGCACCTTATCTGCGATTTCATCATAAACTGTCGCAAGAAAGCTCCAGCTGTTCCGGGGGCCGCTCACATCGGCAGCCAGAACGCAGGGTCTCGCCGCAGTGAGATTGACACGGTCGCCCGAAGAACGTCACGCTCGATGAACTCCATGCAGATCGCAAGGGTCTCCAGGCGCTTTGATCGCTCGCTTTAACGGGTTAAGTTACGGTTGGTCGCGTTTTCCTCGCACAGCAGCGGATCGTGACACCCGGGGTAAACTGGCTCTGTCCCGCGGTTGCGCAGTGAGTTTGCCTGAACGGCGCAATCCGACTCTATCGGTCAAACCGCGGAGGCTGGGCATCATGCACCATCTGATCTTCTCCCGTAACGACGTCCTGCGCCGCAGCTTCGTATCCTGCAACTCGGCGGCAGACATGATCATCTCGCGACTCCTGCCGTTGTGCGCCTGGGAGGACGCAGTGGAGCCGCAAGCGCTCTAAGGGGTACTGAATACTCCCGTAGACCTTGAGGAAAGCCCGGCAATCATGAAAAAAGCCACTGTCATCTTCATTCGCGGCGACCTGAGGCCGCAGACGAACTTGGACAGTATTGGGATCATCATGAACGGTGTGGGCGCCTACCTGCGCGGCGATTCTCGAGGCTCCAGACGCTAGAGCCACCGTGACGAGACCATCGACGGCGGGCCCATGATGATTGCGGCTCATCCTGAAATGTCCATCCAGGCCGATGGTCATTATGTCGGGATCGTCTTGGCCGTCTCCGAGCACCCGCATCTGCTTCCGGAGAGGTCGACCAACGTCCGCATGGTGGAAGCCGGAGCTCAGATGTCGCGCCGCCCCGCTCCCAGGCCCGTGCCGGACGATACGGACCGGCCGGAGATGAACAAGCCGGGGGTGGCAGCGCTGAGGAAGGTGGTCATGGTTGCCATGATCACAGAAGCTGTAAAGGAGGTCACCCAGCCCGCCCCTGAAATCGGTCAGGAAAGGTCCGGGCAACCCATTCATCAACTGGCAGACGATCTACGCCCGCAAGGAGGATGAACCCGAGGTTCATGTGCCTCCTACGGATGAAAAAGCGTCCATCAGCATGTTCGGCTCACCCGCCTGAGAACGGCGGTGAGAAACTAGTCCACGGAAGCGGCGGCATGGAGCTGCTGCGGGCGGCGTAAAAGTCGTCCACCTTTTCCCTTTCTGCGGCAGCAGGGAGGGCGCGAGGATTTTCAGCGCGCGCCCGCGCACGCCGTCTGTCCCGAACAAGCCTCTGCTCATCTACTCTGCCTTTTCATTGTTGGCGGCCTGCCACAGCCGCAGTCCTTGAACCAGATCGCGCATATCGTGGACGCGGTGGACCTGCACGCCCTGGGCCACGGGCAGATCATTCTTCTTCCAAGCTGTGATCTATGGTGTCACAACAGGAGCCATGCGCATCGACGCTCTTATCTGCCGGACAGGTTGCTTGGTTGCCTCAGCGCCATGCCCAGAGCTGTATATTCTCGCGCACACTCAAGACAGCGGTGGGTGCTGACAGCATCAGGATGCTCGCCTTCCAGTATCACTTCGATAAGGAGAAAGGCTCGAGCATTTCCGCTCCAACGCAAGCAACTAGTCCGCTGCTTCTACAATGACATGCATATGATGCGCCCAGCATTCTTTAATGATCTTTGGCAAGAGAAGGCAGAACCCGGAACTGCTCTCAGGAGGGCTCCAGGTTCATGGGCAAGCTTAGACCCAGGCTTTTTTGCCCTGTTCTTCGTAAGCCTTACTGTGCCGCAATACTGGACAAGAGCTCATGGCCGGACCAGATGCCACGGGTATCGATCAGCCGGGCCTTGTTAGGGACCGGCATGGCTTTGAAGTCGTCATGATCGACCAGAAGCACGATCACGTCGCAGGCACGTACGGCCTCGGTCGGACGGACCAACTTGGCCCGGTTACCGAAAGAGGCGGGCAGCGTGTCGATAAATGGTTCAACGACGTCAACGCGGCCCGGATACGTTTCTGCCAATTCTGTGGCGATGCTCAGGGCTGGGCTTTCGCGCAGGTCATCAATATTGGGTTTGAATGCCAGGCCGAAGCAAGCAATGCGCGCCTCCTGGCCAGTTTCATCTGCATGCTTAGCGACCGCCTGATGGACCTTGCCAAGCACCCATTTTGGTTTGTTGTCGTTGGTCTCACGCGCGGTGCGGATGATTTTGGCCTCTTCGGGAGCCTGGCTGACAATGAACCACGGGTCGACTGCGATACAATGTCCGCCCACACCCGGGCCGGGCTGGAGGATGTTAACACGCGGATGGCGGTTCGCCAAACGGATCAACTCCCATACGTTGATGTCCAACTTGTCGCAAATTAGGGATAACTCATTGGCGAAGGCGATGTTCACGTCGCGAAAGCTGTTCTCGGTCAGCTTGGCCATTTCTGCGGTGCGACAGTCGGTTTCGATGCAGTCGCCTTCAACCGCCAGCTTGTAGAGCTTGCGTGCCCGTGTAGCGCAGGCTTCAGTCATGCCGCCGATGATCCGATCGTTGGTAACCAGTTCGGTCAAAGCATGACCCGGCAGGATCCGCTCGGGACAGTGTGCGATACGGATGTCAGAAGCCTCTCCATGGGTTTGCGGAAAAGTCAGATCCGGGCGAGCTTCAGCCAGCCAGGAGGCCATCTGCTCGGTCGCGCCGACCGGACTGGTCGATTCCAAGATAACCAAGTCGCCCCGCTTCAAAACCGGCGCGATTGCTCGGGCTGCGGATTCGACATAGCTCAGGTCCGGGTCGCGTCCTTCGCCGTTTTCGCAGAAGGGTGTAGGAACAGCGATCAGGAAGGCATCCGCGGATTCGGGGATGGTCGTGGCACGCAGGTGACCCGCTTGGACGGAGCGGCGCAGCGCATCTTCCAGGCCCGGTTCAACGATATGAGTTTCGCCCCGGTTGATCTTGGAGACAGACTGCTCATTGATATCGAGACCGATCACATTGACGCCACGCAGGGCGAAGACGACTGCCGTAGGCAAGCCTATATAGCCAAGGCCGACCATGCAGATCCGCTCGAATGCAGAAGTCATTTTTTATCCTTAAATTTGATCAGGGCGTTCAGAATGCGACCTACTGCTTGGCCATCACCGTACGGGTTATGAGCAAAGGCCATTTCATCATAGGCTTCACTATCCGTCATCAGCCGCGTTACCTCAGCTACGACAACGTCGGTATCAGTACCAACAAGGCGTACGGTTCCCGCTTCGACGGCTTCGGGACGTTCGGTCGTGTCGCGCATGACCAAGACCGGCTTGCCTAGCGACGGAGCCTCTTCCTGGATCCCGCCCGAGTCGGTCAGGATCAGGTGCGAACGCTTCATGAGCCACACGAAGGGCAGGTAATCCAGCGGCTCGATCAGGTGGATGTTGGCCGCTTCGCTCAGAATTCGCTGAACCGGCTCGCGGACATTAGGATTCATGTGCATCGGATATACGATCTGCGCATCGGGGAACCGCATCGCGATCTGTTGCAGCGCGTGGCAAATACGCTCGAAGCCGCCGCCAAAGCTTTCACGCCGGTGGCCAGTGATCAAAATCACACGGCTATCAGGTTTAAGGAAGTCAAAGCCGGCCGCTAGGGCGCGTTCGAGCTGCTCATCCGTCTCAATCCGCGCAACCACCTGTAGCAGCGCATCGATCACCGTATTGCCCGTAACGACAATCCGATCCGCAGGAATATTCTCGGCCACCAAGCTGTCGCGCGATGTTGGCGTGGGAGCTAGGTGAAGCGCCGCCAACGAACCGGTTACTCGGCGATTTCCTTCTTCCGGCCAAGGCGAGTAAAGATTGCCGGTTCGTAGGCCCGCTTCGACATGGCCTACCGGAATACGCGAGAAGTAGGCTGCCAGAGTCGATGACAGGGTGGTGGCCGTATCACCATGAACCAAGACAATATCGGGCTGAACATCGTCTAGAACCTGACGAAGGCCTAGAAGGATCTCGGACGTGACGCTGAAAAGATCCTGCCCTGGTCGCATCACGTTAAGATCGTGATCAGGTGTAATACCAAAAAGATTAATGACCTGATCCAGCATTTCTCGGTGCTGTGCCGTTATGCAAACGGTGCTTTCGAACCTTGGATCGTGGGTAAGGGCTGTAACCAGGGGAGCCATCTTGATGGCTTCTGGGCGAGTCCCAAAGACGGTCAAAACGCGCACGTTAAATTTCTCCAAGCATTTGCAATAGGCACTTGCCTTTTGGGTAGTGCAATTTGGCGCAACCAGCCCAATATTCTATTTATAGGCGAACCCAAGTAATTGATCTCTTCTCTTTGTCACGCGTTTCCTTCAGGGTTATGACAAAGGCGCACTGCGCTAGGTTGTAACGACAGAGGCGTTACCATGCCTCCTACCCGAGCAGCAATGCACGCCGATTGGGAAATTACGCTATTTGTTAGTTGTCCTCTATCGTTGCAAAGATGCAACAACTGAAGGCGCGCTACCTTGAGGCAGAGATTATTAAGAGGAGCAAGTTTGCTTCGCCACTGGTTTGTCGGAAAGCAGAAAACCGTACTGTCCATTTGAAAGTGGAAAGATAGGATCGGATCACTCCTGCCCTGCCAGCCGCAGGACCTCGTCATGGGGGCGGTACAGGCGGACGGCCAAGCCGTCGCGAACCGTCTGGTTCAGGATGGCGCGGAACAGGACCGCGTCAGAGCCGTATCGCTCGGCTTGCGCCGCCATTTGCGCAACAGGACCGGAACCAGGGGCCAAAAGAGGGGGCCTGCCGCCACGCGATAGACGATCAGGGAGTTGCGGTACATATATAGTAAACCTTCCACATCGGCCGCAGCACCATGCCGGATTTCTCCTGCTAGGCTGAAATGTCGTGTACAAACCGGGCTTGCGCCATGATGAACGGTTTCGGATCAGGCAAACCCGCAGTCTTCAACGCGCCGCGCGAGGACGCCCGTGAAGCTGCGTGACCCAAGATGGGCAAGGCAGTTATGCGCGACGACAATGGCACCAAGGGTCAGCTTGCAAGGAGCATATTTACGCGCTTCATGAATCCTCAGGCTACTGGACTGCCAGGGCATAAGCTTTCGGCAGCAAGCCTCGGGACAGGTCCGGCCATCGTTTGAAGGCGTGAAGCCAGTCTTGAATACATCGATCACACCGCCGCTGCCCACAATCTGAACCGCCGCGCGCCCGTGATCTCGCGTACTAAACCCATTGCCCGCATCCGCGACAGCAGCCGTTCAGCGGTGTCGCGGCTGATCCCTGCCAGTTCCTCGACCTGGGCGGTATGCAGGACCGGGTGGGCGGCAAGGGCGGCGATGATGCGGGCCGGGTTCTGGCCCTTGATCGTGGCGGTGGCTTCGCGCGCGGCCTGCGCCCAGTCGGCAAGCCGGTCCAGCATCCGGCAGGCATCCTCGGCCCCTCGCGCCAAGGCAGCCAGATGGCGGGACAGGCGCCCCTTGGGCGGTCCGCCATCGGCCCAGATCGCCCGGCCGTGGCGGCCCAGGGGCAGGAAGGCCAGGCCCGGCATGGCGCGCGCCATGTCGCGGGCGGCCCAGACGGCGCCCTCGATCGCGGCCCCATCGGGGGACAGATCCGCCAACCGCCATAGCATCCGGGCCGCCGGCGCGCGGGCCAGGGGATGCAGGCCCGACAGTTCTTCCATAGCCTCCAGGAAGTCTGCGGCGGCTGCGTCAAAGGCGTTGCCCACCGGGCGTTCGGACCAGGGCGCATCGGCCCCGTCCAGGTTACGGTGGAGCGCCAGGAAATCACGCAAGCTTGCCGGATCCGCCTGGCCTTCCAGCCGCCGCAAGGCCCAGCGGGCCTGGGCCATCGCGGCCAAATCGGTGCCGGCGCGGGCAGCCATGGCGTCCAACCCGATCTCTTCGCGCGACAAAGGGGTGCCCTGGGCGCGCAGCATTTCCTCGATCTCGATTAGGGCTAGGCGGCGGGTAGCGCCCGCGCGGGCCTTGTCGTCCATCAGGGACAGCCGCGCCTCCAGACGGCCCACCGCCAAGGCGGCACCGGCCAGATCGACCGCCAGGACCGATTGCGCGGCCAGCCAGTCGGCAGGACGGGGCAAGGCAGGCTGATCGCCGTCACTGAAGTTTTGCCATGTCAAATCGGACCCGCGCATATCCGCAGTTTACCTTGGATCTGCCGAAACGCCAGTCAGCTTTCATCTTGGTCCAAATATCCCACAGGGGGTCTGGAGGGACGTGAAGTCCCTAATCGTCGCGGGACGCAAACCTACTCCGCAGCCACCGGTGCCGCTTCTTCGGCGGGCTTGCGCCGCATTCCCTCGATCAGGACATAGATCACTGGGGTGATTAGCAGCGTCAGCACAAAGGCCAGCGACAGCCCGCCCACGATCACCGCGCCGATGGCCTGGCGGCTTTCCGATCCCGCGCCGCTGGCAATGGCCAGCGGCACCGCGCCAAGGATCGTGGCAATCGTGGTCATCAGCACCGGGCGTAGCCGGGTCACGGCGCCCTCGCGCGCGGCTACGACCAGGGGTTTGCCCTCCTCGCGCAGCTGGTTGGCGAATTCCACGATCAGGATGCCGTTCTTGGCCATGATGCCGATCAGCAGGATCATCCCCACCTGAGAAAAGATATTGACCGTCCCCCCGGTGATCAGCAGTGTCAGCACCGCGCCGCCCAGGCCCAATGGCACCGTCAGCATGATGGTCAGGGGCGTGCGAAAGCTTTCGAACTGCGCGGCCAGGACCAGAAAGACGATCACCAGCGACATGGCAAAGACCGTGGCGATCCCGCCCGCGCTTTCCAGGTAATCCTTGGCCTGGCCTTCCCAGGCCAGCACGGACCCGGCAGGCATATCGGCCATTGCTGTTTCCACCGCCGCCATGGCGCCCGCCAGGTCGGTGCCGGGGGCGATGTCGGCCTCCATCTGAACCGAGATCAGGCGGTCGTAACGGTTGACGGCGGGCGCGGTGGCGCCCGTGGCGATGCTGGCGAATGCCGACAAGGGGATCAGGTCGCCGCGGTCGTTGCGCAAGAACACCGACAGCATGTCTTGGACGGAATCGCGGTCATCAGGCGAGGCCTGCAGGATCACCGGATATTGCCGCCCGTCGCTGGTATATTCGCCCACGCTGCGCGACGCGAACAGCACTTGCAGCGTCTGGGCGATGGTTTCGGCGCTCAGCCCCAGATCCTGGGCGCGGGTCCGGTCGATCGACAGGCTGGCGCCCGGCTGGTTGGCGGAATAGCCGACCTCGACCGAGGCAAGGCGCGGGTCGTCCTCCAGCCTTGCCGCCAGGTCGTTCGACCATTCGGCGGTGCGCGCCAGATCCGGGCCGCCCAGCATCCAGCGGATATTGCCCTGCCCGCTGCCCAGGCCCAGGCCGCCCGCGGCGCGGATAAAGGTTTCGGCCTGGGTGATGCGGGACAATTGCGGGCGCAACGCGTCGATGACCTGGTCCACGCTGACATCACGGTCCTTCCAATCGGCAAGGCTCACGAACAGCAGCGACCGGCGCAGTTCCCCCCAGGTGCCGACGATGGTGGTCACGTTGGTGACGGTGCCGTCCTGGCGCAGCGGTTCCAGCAGCGCCTCGACCTGGCGGGTGGCGGCGTCGGTATAGGCGAGGTTCGACCCTTGCGGCGCGGTCACGGTGATGCGGATCTGGCCGCGATCCTCGTCGGGGGTCAACTGGCGGGGCAGGTGGCCATAGATGGCAAATGCGCCCGCCATCAGAAAGGCGGTCACCGCCAGGATCGGGATGGGCCGGGCGATCAGGCGGTCCAGAACCGCGCCATATCCCCGTTCCAGCCAACCGATCAGCCGGTTCACGCCACGCGTCAGCATGTTGGGGCGTTCTTCCCTGGGCATGATCTTGGCGGCCAGGACCGGGGACAGGGTCAGGGCGACCAGGGCCGATACCGCCACCGCCACGGCCAGCACGATGCCGAATTCGGCAAACAGCTTGCCGATCTCGCCTTCCATGAAGCTGACGGGGACAAAGACCGCGATCAGCACGGCGGTGGTGGCGATCACGGCAAAGCTGACCTGGGCCGATCCGTCGCGCGCGGCATCCGCGCGCGACTTGCCCATGGCGCGGTGCCGCTGGATGTTTTCCAAGACCACGATGGCGTCGTCCACCACAAGCCCGATCGCCAGGATCAGCGCGAACAGCGTCAGGATGTTGATGGAGAACCCCAAGGCCAGCATCGCCAGACCTGCGCCAAGCGCGGATATGGGGATGGTCACCACCGGGATCATCGACAGCCGCATCGACCCCAGGAACAGAAAGATCACCGCGATCACCAAGGCCACGGCCTCGGCAAAGACCTTCAGCACCTGTTCGATCGAGCTTTCGATGAACACGGCTTCGTCGGCGGTGATGTCCAGGCTCATGCCGGGGGGCAGGGTTGGGCGGATGCGGTCCAGTTCCGCCTTGACCGCGTTGGATATGGCGACCGTGTTGGCCTGGGCCTGCGGCTGGATGCCCATCCCCAGGGAAATCGCCCCATTGGCGCGAAAGATGGATTCGCGCTGTTCGGGGCCTTCCTCGATCCGGGCAACATCCCCCAAGCGCAGGGGGCGGCCGGTCGCATTCGGCCCCTCGTCGTCGCGGATCACCACCTGACGGAAGGTGTCGGGGCTGGAAAAGCGGGTCTGGGCCAGGACCTGCAATTGCCGGGCGCCGGTCTCGATCTCGCCTGCGGGCAGTTCGACATTGTTGGCCTGCAAGGCCGCGATGATGTCGCCGGTGGTGACGCCGTAGGCGGCCATGCGCGACTGGTCCAGCCAGATCCGCATGGCGGGGGACCGGGCGCCAAAGGTCGCGGTGTTCGCCACGCCCGGCAGGCGGGCGAAACGGTCCACCAGAAAGCGGGTCGCGTAATCGGACAATTCCAGCGGCGTCATGTTGGGGCTGGACAGCGACAAGCGCACGACCGGGTCGCCCTCGCTGTCGTTCTTGTCCACGCGCGGACGTTCTGCTTCCTCGGGCAGGCGGCCCACCACGCGTTCGACGGCGTTTCGCACGTCATTGGCCGCGGAATCGATGTCGCGGCCGGAATCGAAGGTCAGGACCGTGCGCATCCGCCCGCGTTCGGATTCCGTGGCCATAGCGGTGACGCCGCTGACGCCCGCCAGGGCGCCCTCGATCACCGAGGCGACCTGGCTGTCCACCACGTCAGGGGCCGCGCCCGTGTAATCGACGCGCACCGTGACCTCGGCCGCCTCGACCTGGGGCAGTTCGCGCACGGGCAGGCGCGACATGGCGACGGCGCCGATCAGCACGATCAGCAGGTTCAGGACCGTGGCCATCACCGGCCGGCGCAGGGACAGGTCGGGCAGGCTCATCCGCCGCCCTCGGACGGGGCGGGGGCCGCAACGGGAAGGGGCTCGGCCTGGACCCGGCGGTCCTGCGCGACAGGTTCGATAACGCTGCCGTCGGACAGGCGGTGCAGGTTCGTCACGATGATCCGGGCGGATGGGGCAAGGCCGGACACGACCTCGACCAGCCCGTCCTGCTGCTGGCCGGTGACGATTTCAACCTGGCGCGCGGTGCCGCCATCCGCGACCATGACCAGCACCCGGTTGCCTTCGACCGTTTGCGCGTTCTCGGGGATCGCCGGGCGCTGCCGTTCGTCCAGAACCAGCCGCACCTGCAGGAACATGCCGCCCGCAAGCGCACGGTCGTCATTGGCGATTTCCGCGCGCAGGGCCAGGCTGCGGGTGGTGGCATCGACGCGGCTGTCGATGCGGCTGATTTCCCCCCCGAACACCCGGCCAGGCCAGGCGGCCGATGTCAGTTCGACCCGCTGGCCGGATGCCAAGCGGGGCAGCAGGGTTTCCGGCACGCTGAAATCGACCTCAATCACCGACAGGTCGTCCAGGGTGGCAATGGGGGTCGCGGTGTCGATCAGTTGCCCTTCGACCAGGTCGGTCAAGCCCACGACACCCCCAAAGGGCGCGCGCAGGCTGCGGTTTTCAAGCGCGATCCCGGCGCGGTCCCGTTCCGCCTCGGCCCGCAACAGGGCGGCGCGGGCGGTCTGGAAGGCCGCGTCCGATGCGCTGCCGGTCCGGTTCAGGCTTTGCTGGCGGTCAAAGGCGGCCACGGCCTCGGCCAGGGTGGCGTCGGCGGCCTTGAGGTCGGCCTGTTCGGCGCGGTCGTCCAGTTCCAGCAGGACCGCGCCTGCCTCGACCCGGTCGCCGGGCCGAAAGGCGATGCGGGTGATGCGGCCGCTGGAATCGGGCAGCAGATCGACCGCCTGGCGCGCGCGGGCGGTGCCCACGGCGGTCACGGCATCGGCAAAGGTGACAAGCTCGGGGGTGATGGTTTCGACCCGGAGGGGGGCGGCCGCGCCCTGCGCCGCCTCGGCCGGTTCGGACGCGGCCAGCAGCCGTTCGGTCAGATACAGCCCGCCCCCCGCCGCAGCCAGGATCACGACCAGTCCCAGAACGGCCTTCACCGCGCGCATCACCCCTCCCTCGATCCCGTTGTTCCTAAGAACAACCCATCGGGCCAAAAGGAACAACCGATATCGGCCCGGTCCCGTATATGTGAAGACTGCGAAGGATGTTTCAGACGGCGCGGATCGGGCCGGGATAGGCTTTGACGCGGGCATCCGCCGTCAGCAGCAGCATCCCCTCGGCCAAGGCCTGGGCGATCAGGATGCGGTCGAAGGGATCGGCGTGAAGGGCGGGCAGGCCCGACAGGCCCAGGCAATGCCGCCCGGCGATCGGCAGTTCCGCATAATCGTTGGCCAGCAGCCCCGCGCGCAGCACGCCCGGATCGACGCGGAAATCGGGGCGATCCAGGGCACGCTTGATTGCCACTTCCCAGATGGAGGCGGCCGAGAACCACAGGTTGTTGGCCTGATCGGCAATCATCGCCGTGGCATCGCGCGACAGCCGGTCGGGGCGAAACGCCGCCCACAGCAGTAGATGCGTGTCCAGAAGCAGGTTCATGCCGTCGGGGAATCGCCTTCGAAAAGCGCACGGATTTCATCCGTACCCATGTCATCGAAATCCTCGGGGATGTCGCCTTGGCCCGCCAGAAAGCCCAGTCTCCGGGGGGGCTCGACCTCGATCATCGTGACTTTGACAAGGGGCTTGCCGGCCCGCGCGATGACAAAGGGTTGGCCTTGTGCAGCCTCCTCGACCAGCCTGGACAGATGCGTCTTGGCTTCGTGGATGTTCACGGTCTTCATGGGCGCGCACTTTCACTTAGTTCACCAAACTTAGTCCACTTGGTAAAAGCCTGCAATGATCCCTTTTGTTTCTGCTACGGCATTGTGACCATCCGGACCGTTCCCTTGAACCCGGCCAGCGGCTTAGGTGGCGCCATCTCCATCCGAAAGGCCTTTCCATGATCCCCCGCCGCCTTGTCCTGACCGGTGCCGCCGCCTGCGGGATCGGCGCCGCCCTGCCGCTGCGCGCCGCCGACCGGCCCAACCCGATGCCCGATGAATTGCGCAAGGCCCTGGAACGCGACCCGACCGCGCCGGTCCTGGGCAACCCGGAAGGCGACATCACCCTGTCGGTGTTCTTCGATTATAATTGCCCGCATTGTCGCAAGATGGTCGGGCCGATCAGCGAACTGATCTCGTCCGACCCGCAACTGCGCGTGGTGTATCGCGAATGCCCGGTCTTTGGCGAAGGGTCGGATTTTGCCGCCCGCGCGTCCCTGGCCTCCCTAGAAACCGGCAAATACTGGCAGTTCCACACAGGCCTGATGGCCATGAAGGGCCGGGCCGAAGAAGCCAGCGTCCTGCGCGTGGCGCGCCAGCTTGGCCTAGATCAGGCCGCCCTGCGCCGGGGGATGGAGGCCGAACCCGTGACCCGCCATATCGGGTTGTCCTTCCAGCTGGCCGAACACATGGGCCTGATGGGCACCCCGACCTTTATCGCCGGCGACGAGGCGGTTTTTGGCGAACAGTCCCGCGCCGACCTGGCCGACCTCGTGGCACGTGGGCGCAGGACGCTGGGACGGGCGTGAGCGTATTTTTCATGGCGGCACGGGAATAGCCCGCGCTCTTCCTCGTATCCTTTTCGACCGGGCCAGAACCGGCATCTATCGAAAAGAACGAGGGACAGTCATGAAACGGGCGTTTTGCGCAGCATTCCTGGTGGCCGCATTCCTGGCGGGATCGCCCGCCACGGCCAATGTCGATCCGGCGGGAAGGAACGGCGGGCCGGACATCACCCAGCTTCTTCTGGATAAGTCCGCGCGGCGTCTTTACCTACTCAGCGGCAGGACGCCGGTGCGGTCTTATGCGGTGGACCTGGGATCCAATCCCACGGGCCACAAGCAACACCAGGGCGACGGCCGCACGCCCGAGGGGCTTTATTACATCACCCACCGCAACCCGGGGTCGGACTTCCACCTGTCGCTGGGGATTTCCTATCCCAACGACCGGGACCGGGCGCGGGCGCGGGCCATGGGACGCGATCCGGGCGGTGACATCTTCATCCATGGCCGCGGACCTCGGGTCCAGAACCCGCCGCGTGACTGGACCCGAGGCTGCGCCGCCGTGGCAGACGGCGACATGACCGAGATCTTCGGCCTTGTCCGCCCCGGCACGCCGATCTTCATCAAGAGGAAAACCCGCAAAGGTCGCCCTTACCGCTCTTATGCGAAAGCTGATCGAGCTGGCCAACGCACTCGTCCAGCAGGACCGCAAATGGACACCAAAAACGGCTTGATCAAAACGGATACTCTAAGTTTCAGGGTCGGCGATCAGGGCCAGGCCCTCGATATCGACCACCGTCAGCTTTTGCCGTCCACCTTCGACCAAGCCCTGCGCTTCCCAGGCCGACAGCACCCGCGATACGGTATGCAGCGTGGTTCCCGTCATTTCGGCAATGTCCTGGCGGGTGATGGGAAAGTCGATGCGGGTGCCCGCGGCCTCGATCCGGCCGGCCTTTTCGGCCAGGCGCAGGACGGCATGGGCCACGCGGCGCTCGACCTCTTGGGTGGACATCTCGCGCAGGCGGGTATGGGCCTCGTCCAGGCGCTGGCCGATGGTCTGCATGGCATTGATGGCCAGGCGCGGGTTGTTCTCGACCACCGCGTCCCAGTCGGCCATGGGCCAGCCCACCACGATGGATTCGACGGCAGCGCGCGCGGTGCCGGGATAGTCGGGCCGGGCCAGCGCGCGGGCAAAGCCGAACAGGTCGCCCGGATGGACGACGCGGACCATCACCTGCTGCCCGTCGGGCGTGACCTGCGTCACCTTCAGCCGCCCGTGCAGCAGCAGATAGAATGCCACCGCCTCGGCCCCTTGTTCAAAGACCAGGCCCGCCTGCGGAACCCGGCGCGGCGTGGCGCGGGCCATCAGGCGCGCCAGGGCGGCCGGTTCCATTTGCTGGAACAGGGGCAGGTTGCGAACCTGGGATACGTCGATTGCCACGTCTTGCGCCTTCACGATGGGTCTTTCTGTTAGTGCCGCAAAACGGGAAGGGACGCAAAGGCTTCGACGGGATCGGGGGTGTTTGTCAGCCCGCAACCTCTCGGACCAGGCGAAAGCCCAGGTTGGCGGGGGGCACGCCGACCGAGCAGCCGCCCGATTTGGGATCGCGCACGAAATCGGACACGGCGGCGCGGTGCAGCCCTTCGACGATGTAGATGCCGCAGGTTTCGTCCTGGGACAGGATCCTGCCCAGCGGATCCTGATCGACGCGCCGCAGGCAAGTCGAGGTCCATTCCCAGACCGCCCCGCCAATATCGCGCAAGCCCCGCGAATTGACGTTCAGGCTGCCCACGGGGCGCACCTCGCGGTCCAGTTCGCGGCTGCGCGCCGCATCGGCTGCATATTCGGCCAGCCACAGGACGGCCGGATTGTCGGGATCGCCGTCCACGCCCAAGGCGTCGTCGCGAAACATCTCGGCCGCGGCAAAGGCCCATTCGACATCGGCAGGCAGGCGCCAGGTCTGGCCGGTTTCCCCCGACAACCATTCGGCATAGGCGGCCGCGTCCAGCCAGCTGACCCCCGTCACCGGCAGGTCGGGCCGGTCGGCCGGACCGCCCGGCGCAAGGCAGGCGCCCGCGGCCACGCAGTCCAGCCATTGCCCGGTGCTAACCGGGGTTTCCATGATCTCGATGGGCGCCGGGATCCGGGCGGTCCGGACCGGGGCATCGGTGGACCGCCCGGCTTGCCGCCAGTCGCCGTCCAGCCGGTGTTCGAAGGGCTGGGGTTCCAGCAGCACCATCCGGGGCAGATCCCGGACGACAGGTCGGTCCTGGGGCCAAAGGGACAGGCCAAGCGCCCCGGCGGCGGCCCCGGCAAGCAGAACGGCGGTTGCGTGCATATCCTTCGCTCCGGTCAGGGCAACGGGCACGCCGCCCCCGCAGGTTCGCGGGGACGGCTGCGGATGATCGGGTCAGACGGCGGCGGGGCCCTCGACCAGCTTCATCAGGTCGTCGTTCCAGTCGCCCTTGACGACGACATGGGCTGCGGCGCCAAGCTCGAACGCCTCGATCAGGTTATGGTTCACATAGGCGTAAACGCCGGGCTGTTCGAAGGTATAGATCATCAGGCCGGCAGTCCCGCCCGGGATGAACCAGGTTTCCAGGCCGGTTTCGGGGGGGTTGTTGAACTTGCCCGTGGCCCAGACGTAATCGCCATGCCCGCCGATCAGGTGGGGCCGGGTGTCGCGATTGGCCTGGCTGTGGACAAAGGCCACCGTTTCCCCGACATTCGCGGTCATTGCGTTGTCGCCCGTCAGGGCGCCCACGCCGCCGTTGAAGACCACATGGGTCGGCGTGAGGGTCTTCATCACAGCCACGACATCCTCGTAGCTTTCGCCGGGGCTGTCATAGGTCTTCCAGTTGCCCCCCTCGTCGCGCGGCACATAGAAGTCCTGCTCGCCGACATAGTAGACCTTGTCATAGCTGACCAGCTTGCCGTCGCGGTCCTTCAGCCCGTCGCGCGGCAGCACCATGATGGCGCCGTTCATGCCGGACACGACGTGCCAGGCGACCATCCCCGGAGGGGCGCAGTGATAAACGAAGACGCCGGGCTTCGTCGCCTTGAAGCGCAGGATGCAGCGTTCGCCGGGGTTCACCTGGGTCAGCGCACCCCCGCCCAGCGCGCCGGTCGCGCTGTGAAAGTCGATGTTGTGCATCAATTCGTTCGCGGGCGGGTTGACCAGCGTCAGTTCGACATAATCGCCTTCGTGCACCACCATCAGCGGGCCGGGCACGGTGCCGTTGAAGGTGGATGCCCAGTATTCCGCACCGTTGTCGTCAAGGGCGATCTTCTTCTCGATGATGTTCATCGTGAATTCGACCACTTTCGGGCCGCCGGTCGCGACCTGTTCATGGGCGTGGACAAAGGGCGGATCGACCAGGTCGATCTTGACGCGCGGCAGGCTGTCCACGTCCACGGCGGTCGCGGGGGTCAGCACCTTGGCGGCACTGGCGGTTTCGGCTGCGGCGACGCGCACCTGGCTCAGCGCGCCGGCAATGGCTGCGCCTGCAAGGATCGTGCGGCGGCTGACGGACAGGTTGGTCATGGCTGGTTTCCTTCACACTCGATGACAAGGACGGTTCCGGTTCATTCCGGTTGAGTGAACAATGCCACGAAGGGCCGCGCGAAACGTTGTGCTGGAACAACCAAGTCGCCCCCTTTCGCCCCCTTGCTTGCGTCAACGCAAAGAGCGGGTGCTTTTCCGGTCTATCGGTCGGGGAAACGACGATGAAAGGGAATGCGCCATGACTGACACGAAACGCCCCCGAATCCCCCGCGGCCTGCGGCCCGACGGCGCCGCGCTGTGGTCATACGGGTTCCGGCCCTTCTTTCTGGGCGGCGCCGTCTGGGCGGCGATGGCCATGGCGCTGTGGATCGCGGCGCTGATCCACGGGCTGCCGCTCGGCGGCGATTACGGTCCCGCCCAGTGGCACGCGCATGAAATGGTCTTCGGTTTCGCCCCGGCGGTGCTGGCGGGGTTCTTGCTGACCGCCATCCCCAACTGGACCGGCAGCCTGCCGGTATCGGGCCGCGCGCTGATCGGGCTGTTTTCCGTCTGGGCGGCAGGACGGGCGGCAATGGCGGGGGCCGCACTGACCGGGACGGGGGTCGCTGCGCTGATCGACGCCGCCTTCCTGCCCTTGCTGCTGGCCATTGCAGCGCGAGAGATCGTCGCGGGGCGCAAATGGAACGACCTCAAGGTGCTGGCCGGGGTTGCGGCGATCATGGCGGGCAATCTGGGCTTTCACGGCGCGGTGCTGCTAGAGGGGGATCCGACGGCATGGCTGCGCGCGGCGGTGGCGGGCTATGTCATGCTGGTGCTGATCATCGGCGGGCGCATCATCCCCAGCTTTACACGCAACTGGCTGAACCGGCAGGGGGCGGGAACGATGCCCGTTCCGTATAACCGCTTCGACATGGGAGCGATCGGGGTATCGGCCCTGGCCCTTGCCGCCTGGACATTGGCGCCCGAAGCGCCCCTGTCCGCACTGGCCTGCGCCGTTGCGGGCCTGATGAACGCCGCCCGGCTGGCCCGCTGGCGCGGATGGGCCACCCGGCCGGAACCGCTGCTATGGGTGCTGCACCTGGCCTATGCCTTTGTGCCGCTGGGGTTCGCGACCGTTTCGGCAGCGGGACTGGGCATCGTTCAGCCCGTGTCCGCGCTGCACGTGCTGACCGTGGGGGTGATCGGGGCGATGATGCTGGCGGTGATGTCGCGGGCCACGCGGGGCCATACGGGACGGGCGCTGACGGCCTCGCGGGTGACGGCGCTGTCCTATCTGTGCCTGTTCGCGGCGGCCCTGGCGCGGCCCCTGGCCGACCTGACGGGATCGGCAGGATTGATGGAGGCTGCGGGCATCCTGTGGATCCTGGCCTTCGGGATATTCGTGGCGGAACATTATGGGATGCTGATGTTCCGCCGCCGCCAGGCGGGCGGGGTTCAGGCGGCCCGCGCCTGAGGGGAGGGCCGCGTCACAGCGGCTCCATCCGGTCTGGGGACCAGGCGGGTTCCCAGACCAGTTGCACATCAACCGACATGACGCCGTCCAAGGATTGCAGCGCCGCTTCCACCCCCAGGCGCAGGAAATCCGCCAGGGGGCAGCCGCGCGTGGTCGTCGTCATCTGGACCGCGACATGGCCGCCCTCATCGACCTGGATGCCATAGATCATGCCCATGGCCAGCAGATCGCGGCCGGTTTCCGGGTCCAGCACGGTCCGCAGCCTGTCGCGGACACGATCCTGCAAGTCGGCCATGATCATCCCCTTCAGATCCCGCGCCGCACCAGCAGCCGATAGATGGCCCCGTCGGCCGCGAAATTCCCCGCCCATTCGTGATGGCGCATCGCCAGTTCCGGGAACAGGAACATCGGCTCTCGGTCCAGGGTCGCGAACAGCACCTCGCCCGGGGCCATGCGGTCGATGGTTTCCAGAATCCGCACCATCGGTTCGGGGGGCATCAGCCCCGACAAATCCAGCGTGCGGGCCGGATCGGGCCACAGCGCCGCACCGGGGGCCGATCCGGGGGCAAGCCCTTCCTCGACCCTCTCGCCCGCGACGGGGGTGAACTCGACCTGCCAGCCGCCATCGGGCAGTTGCCGGTCACGCGCCGAAAAGCCGCGGTTCGCCATCACGTTGAACAAGGGCACGGGACGGAACGGCGCGATCAGCACCAGGGGCTGGCCCGGCTGCAAGCCGTCCACGGCCTGCATGATCAGGGCAAAGGGATCCTGGCCCTGCGCAAGCGAGGGGCGGACGTCAAGCTGATGCGGGGCGGGGGATGTCATGGTCGAAACTCCGGTCGGATTGGGGAAGGATCATCGGCGGCATCTTGGCGGGACGCATCTTGTCGGAAAGATGACGCAGGCGGCGGATCGCGATCAGTTCGCGCCCATGCAGCAGGGCCGCCAGCAAAAGCGCAAGGGTCGCAGTTTCGAACAACGCCGGGCTTTGCACGGCCAGGGCAAGGGTGCCGGTCGCAACGCCCCCGACCCACAGCGCCAAGGCGCGCCGGGCGGCGCGTGCGTCCGTCAGGTCATGGACCATCGGCACGGGCGCGCGCCCGATCAGGGGGGCGAAGACCTGGATCCAAGTCAGGAAACTGGTGATCTTGACCATTTGCGCCAGCGTCAGCGTGGAAAGCCACCCGACCAGGGCCAGGAACACCGCGGCCTCGGCCCAGGGACCGCCCAAGGTCAGGGCGGGAATGGCCAGGGCGGCGGCCAGGGCCAGAAAGGCCAAGGCCACGCGGCTCCACGCCATGTTGACTTCGGGGCTGGGCGCGCGGCGGCTGCGCCAGATGCGGCGGATTTCGGCCAGATACAGGGCCGTGGCAAGCGTGCAGGCAAGCGCGCAAGCCCAGGCCAGGGGCCAAGGATTTCCGCCTGCCAGCAGCGTGCCAAGTCCGGCCATCAACAGGGCTAGCGCAATCCCCGCCAGAATCAGGGCCGCCCGGCGCAAGGGGCTGCCCCCGTCCGGCGCGATCAGGAACATCGGGAACAGGCGATAGCTGACCCCCATTGCCGCCAGCGTCAGCCAGAAGCCTGCACCCAGCAGGATGTGCAAGGGCAACCCGTCAGGCAGCAACGCGGCGCCCCAGGTCGCCCCTTCGAACGCCCAGGCCATGCCTGCCCCGGTCCCCCACAGCACTGGCAGCGCCAAGAGCGCCAAGGACAGCATGGCGCCGTCCTGCGTGCGCCAGGCCTGCGCGGCGATCAGCGTCCCGCCCAGCATTGCAGCCGTCAGCACGAAACCCAGCCCCAGCAGCACCGGCCCGGCCATCAGCAGGATGCCTGTGGGCCAGCCCTCGAGCGCCAGAAAGCCCGCGGCCAGGGCCAGGGCGCCCAGGCTGCACATGATCAGCCCCGGCAATGCCAGCCGGGGCAGGATCAGCGCGCGGGCAGTCAGGACCGGAACAAACTGGATCAGCGATCCCAGCATCATCTGGGACAGCCAGCCGATCGCGAACAGATGCACGACGGCAAAGGCCCCTGCCCCCGACCAACGACCCGGCCCCGCAAGGCCCCCGGCAGCCAGTACCAGGGCCGCCAGCAGAAAGGCCAGGGCCGATGCGAACCACGCCAATGTCCATCTGGAAAGTGCCTTGCCCAGCATATCCGACCCTCAAATCTTGACGGACAACATCCCCTGGCCCGGCCCTGGCGTCGTTGATCAAACGCAAAGAAAACCACGGTTTTACGACCCCTGAAAAGGCACGCCCACCCCTGCTGGCGAACTCGTGTGGGAACCCTTGCCCGTTCCGCCTGTTGGTTGGATAGCCGGCCCATGGCCGGAACGACCTACGCAGACCGAAGGAAACGACCATGACCAAGCTTCTTGCTTCCACCGCCCTTGTCGCAATGCTTGCCGCGCCTGCCCTGGCGCAGACGGCGACCGATACCGCGACGACGACCGCCCCCGCGACAACCGCCGCCCCTGCCACCACCGAGGCACCGATGACCGGCGACGCGGCCACGGCACCTGCCGCGACCACCATGCCCGCCGATGGTGCAATGACGGATGCCGGCTTCGGCTATACCGCGATGGCGGGCGATATGTCGGCGGAAACCTTTATCGGCAAGCGTCTCTACACCTCGGAAACCGAAGTGGACGTGAACGCGACCGTGACCGAGGTCGATCAGGAATGGAACGACATCGGCGAGATCAGCGACCTCGTGCTGAGCCAGGACGGCCAGGTCAAGGCCGTGCTGGTCGATATCGGCGGCTTCCTGGGCCTGGGCGAAAGGTCCGTGGCCGTGTCCATGGACCAGCTGCGCGTGATCCGCGATGGCGATTCGGAAAACGAATACTTCATCGTCTTCACCGCCGACCGTGCCGCCCTGGAGAATGCCCCGGCCTTCGAATGGATGGACGAATAACGGTCTTCATGGCCAAGGGGCGCGCATCACGCGCGCCCTTTTCTGCGACCTAGCAGGGCTTTGGCCTGACGAACGGGCCTCATCCCTCCCGCCCAGTCAGGGCCATGAAGTCTTGTCCGGCACATATCCGACACGAACATCCGAAATGCCTGCTGCCAAGTTTGGACTGCATCCCCGCCCCTGAACGACCTGCTGCCTGCCTGCGGCACCCTGTCTGTTGACGGCTTCCGGGCAGTGCCTTCATCCTTGAGGCGCGGCGGCTGATCCGCGATGGCAACAGGACAACATCATGACCAGGACAGTTTTGATCACCGGCGCGGGATCGGGCATGGGGATGGCCACGGCCCTGCTGCTGGCCGGGGCCGGATACCGTGTCTTTGCAGGCGTTCGCGACAATGACGCCGAGCTGATGGCCCAGGCGCAGGAACGCGGGCTTCAGGTCACGACCGTGCAGTTGGACGTTCGCGACACCGCTTCGGTCCGCAGCGCCGTGGCGCAGGTCATATCCGATGCGGGCCAAATCGACGTGCTGGTCAACAATGCCGGTTTCGGTCTTCTCGCCACAATCGAGGATGGCACGGACGAGGAGATGATTCAGCAGTTCGATGTCAATGTCTTTGGCTTGATCCGCACTACGCGAGAGGTGCTGCCGCATATGCGCAAGGCAGGGGGCGGCGTCATCATCAACATCTCGTCCTTCCTGGGTCGCATGGGCTTGCCGTTGCTGGCCCATTACAATGCCAGCAAATACGCGGTCGAGGGGATCACCGATTCGCTGCGCTACGAGGCCGGACCCTTTGGCATCCGCGTCCATTCCATCCTGGCGGGTCTATTCGGGACCAACTTCGTCAGAAAGGGCCTGGTCGCCAATGCCGCGACCACGGCCGAGGCGTCGCCCTATCGCGACCTGGTTGCCCATTTCGTCCCTATCGTGGCCAAGGCCATCAACGAAGGTCCGGCGCCCGAACCGATCGCCCAGGCTGTCAAGGCCATCATCGAAGACGAAAACAGCGACATCGCCGTGATGGTGGGGGCCGAGGCCGAACATTTCGTTCCCCTGCGCCGCAGCCTTTTCGACAAGGAGTTCGAGGCGCAGGTGATCCAGACCTTTGGCCTGCAGCCGGCGGTGCCCCGGCACGGCTGAGAGCCTCTGTCCGATGTCAGCCGCCCAGTGCGATGCCCTCTCGCCTGGGATCGGCGCCGCCCGACAGCCCGTCCGGGCCGATCACGATGCCTTGCAGGCCCGAAGTCAGTTCGGTTTCGTTCAGTTCGAACCCGATGGCTGACAGGCCCTCGGTCAGGGCGGCGGGCAATCCCCCTTCGATATCCATGGGACCAAAGCGGTTCACGATATTGGGCGCGGCCACCGCCGCCTGAATGTCCATGCCCCAGTCCAGGTGCGCGATGATGGCGCGCGCGACATAGCCGATGATCCGGCTGCCCCCGGGCGAGCCGATCACCATCACCGGCTTGCCGTCCTCAAGCACGATGGTCGGCGCCATGGACGACCGGGGCCGCTTGCCCGGGGCCAGGGCATTGGCGATGGGCCAGCCCTCCGCATCATGGGTCTCGAAGCTGAAATCGGTCAGCTCGTTGTTCAGAAGAAATCCATGTGCCATGACTCGAGAGCCGAAGCCGTTCTCGATCGTCGTGGTCATCGACAAGGCATTGCCATGGCTGTCCACGATCGAGATATGGGTGGTCGATGGCAGTTCCAGCGAAATATCCTGGCCCCACAACGCTGCATGAGACCAGCCGGGCGCGCCTGCGCTGACCTCGGGCAGGCTGTCGTCGCCCGCCAGCAGCTTGGCCCGTTCAGACAGATAGGCGGGATCGATCAACCCTTCGGTCGGCATCGGCACATGGTCGCTGTCCGCCATGAAGCGCCCCCGGTCGGCGAATGCCAGACGCGAGGCGTCTCCGATCAGTCGCCAGCTTTCCGGGCTGTCCGCCCCAAGCGCCGCCAGGTCATAGCCGCCCAGCATCCCCAGGATTTGCCCCACCGTCAGCCCGCCCGACGAAGGCGGTCCCATGCCGCAGACATCATGGGCGCGGTATTCCACGCAGACCGCCGGGCGTTCGATCACGCGATAGGCTGCCATATCCCCCATCGACAACAGGCCCGGATTGTCCGCGCCCCGCACGGCGGAAACGATGCCTTCCGCGACCTCGCCCTGATAGAATCCACTGGCGCCCTGGCCCGCCAGCTTGCGCAGGGTTTCGGCATAGGCCGGGTTGGTCAGCGTTGCGCCAGCCGCGACCGGCCGGTTGTCGGGAAAGAAATAGGCGGCCGTTGCCGGATCGGCCTGCAACGCCTCGCCTTCGCCCGCCACCTGCCCCGCAAGGCGTGGCGAAACGGTAAAGCCCTGTTCCGCCAACCGGATCGCGTCATCGAAAAGACTGGACCAATTGGCCCGCCCCCATTTGCGATGCGCGGCTTCCAACAGCGCCGGCGTGCCGGGCGTGCCCACCGAAAGGCCCCCCACCACCGCATCCATGAATTCCCTTGGCTGGCCGGCCTTGTCCAGAAACAGCGTCGGAGTCGCGGCCAATGGCGCAGTTTCCCGTCCGTCGAGCGTTGTCAGTGCGCCTGTTGCGGCATCATACCAGACCAGGAAAGCCCCGCCCCCCAGGCCCGAGCTTTGCGGTTCCACAAGGCCCAGCACGACCTGAACGGCAACCACCGCATCCGCGGCGCTGCCGCCTGCGGCCAGAACCTTGGCCCCTGCCTCGACTGCCAGGGGATGGGCGGCGCTGATCATCCAGTCTTGTCCGGTGACGGGCTTGCCGTCCGCCTTGGCCGACAAGGCAGCACGCGCCGCACCCGTCAGCATGCCAAAGCCATCCTCCAGGACAACGCTGCCGGTCGCCGCCTCGGGCGCCACGTCATCGGTGGCCTGCTGGGCCAGACCCATGGTGGCGCTGCCCAGCAGCAAGACGATTGCAAATGCCGAATGTCCCATCCCTGCCTCCGCCCTTGACCCTGTCAGTCTGCGCTTCCGATGGCGCGTGCGCAAGCGGAGGACAGTTGGAGATATCAAGGCAAGGCCCGAGATGCAGGTGGTGTTCAAGCGATAGGGTCCAACTGCTGGCGAAAGGATGTGACCTGCCTCCGGCGATCCCTCGTTCACAACAAGAGTGCGGGATATGAGATTGGTTGTCGCGCAGGTCGTTGATCACGAGCAGACCGGTATGACGTCAGCAAGGGAACCAGCAGGGGGGTCGTCAAGAATGTCGAATGTCCTCCTTCAGCAACTGTCACGCAAACAGAGGTGGTTCGGTTTGTCTGAACAGGTTCCGGGCGTTTTCTAGGTGATTTTGACCTTGGTTATGCCGCTGCCGCTTTGGGCATCGGCTGGTTGAAGTAGACCTGATCGGGAGTTTTCCCGTCAATCGATGAATATGGGCCGGTGTTTGTCAAAGGAGTTGTCCGCCGATTTCATGCGGCGTCTCTGATTTCAGTGACCCTGATTTCGCGTTCAGGGTTGAGCCAGACGGATCCGGCGGGTTGTCTGGGCCGGTGTTTGTCAAAGGAGTTGTCCGCCGATTTCATGCGGCGTCTCTGATTTCAGTGACCCTGATTTCGCGTTCAGGGTTGAGCCAGACGGATCCGGCGGGTTGCCAGTTGCGGGTTTGGCCTGACCAGCGTTCCGGGTGTTGCGCCCGTGCATTTGCATAGAGAATGGTGCGGCTGGCGAGCGTTGCACGGTCACCCCCGGTGTGGCGCGCATCTGGCGTGACGAAGCGGATCGCACTGTAAAGGTGCTCGCCGTTATACCAGTTGGCGAAGGATTTCACCCAAGCTTGGGCATCGGTCTTGCTGGCAAAGCCCTTGGTCTGCCAGTTCGGGCGGTATTTGCAGGTTCGGAACAGCGCCTCGGAAAAGGGGTTATCGTTGCTGACACGCGGCTGACTGTAGGAGGCCGTGATGCCCAGTTTTTCCATCGTCACCTTCATTGTCGCGCCTTTCATGGGGCTTCCGTTGTCGGCATGAAGAACGAGAGGACGCGTCAGGCAGCCTTCCGCCAGAACCGCCTGCCGGATCAGGGCAGCCGCCAGCTCCGCGCTCTCGCGCTCATGAACTTCCCAGGCGACGATCTTGCGACTGAAGATGTCCACGATCAGGTAAAGGTAAGGGGCCAATGCGCCATGGCACGCGCCAGCTCTATGGTAAGCGCGCGCGCCATGGCGCAGGCCACCGCCACCTGGCCTGGTTTTACGCCGCCGCGTGGCCGGGTTTTGCACCGACGTTGACACCACCATCATTCGCCATCAGAAACTCCTGTCGCGGTGCGCGTCGATGATGTCCTGCACGCCGAAGGGCAGCAGTTTGTCGCTGTCAGCCAGGGCCTCGCGGTTGGCGAACCACCATGCAGCCAGTTGCAGCACGGCTTCCTTGATGTCGTCAGGGAGCGGGGGAAACAGATCGCCGCCGAACCGGTCTGCGATCTTGAAGCCAAGCCAGCGCTCGATATGGGCCTGCGCTGCATCGCCCTTCTGTTGCAGGGACAGCTTGTCTTCGGCGGGGGCATCATTTGTTAGCCCGACCTGTGCTGCCAGTTCCTCATAGGTGACGATTGCCATGCTCAGCCTCGCTCGATTGCTGACGTGGGTTTCAGGTCTGCCTGCAACTTGATGACGCTGTTGGCCGCGTCGAAGACCTCGCCGATCCGCATCACCAGTGCTGACCAGGTGCGGGCCGTGACCCCATCGGGCAGGACGAGGCGGAAGGGATAGCTGTCGTGGCTTCGCGCGGCCCGCCACAGAGCAAGCTGGCCCGGGTCGGTCGGATCGTTGCCCATGATGATCGGCATGATCGGGCGCCGCTCGATGCCCTTTGCAGTTAGTTCCTGGCCGAAGTCGTTGGGAACGTCACCCACCACGTCTGCTGTTGCAGCATCCCACTCCGAACCGAGAAAGCCGATGGCCTCGGTTTCGCCGATCTCGACCCAGCCATCATCCGGCATGCCGCCGTAAAGCGGCACGTCAGCGATGAACAAG
The DNA here is from genome assembly GCF_030863885.1 of Paracoccus actinidiae. NCBI lineage: Bacteria > Pseudomonadati > Pseudomonadota > Alphaproteobacteria > Rhodobacterales > Paracoccaceae > Paracoccus > Paracoccus actinidiae. Next base: position 4,047,880 of record NZ_CP132956.1, on the reverse strand, counting down.
CGGCTGCCAGCGGTCGGATACAGCATCAGGCAGCGTCGATCTTGACCACGTTGCTGTTGACCCAGAGCGAGGCGTTCAGCTTCATCACGCTGTTGGCCGTGTCATAGGCCTCTGCCACGCTGGCAACCTTGGCGACAAACATGCGCTCGGAGGGGGTGCCACCAGCCGGGGCGTCATTCAGGACGATGCGGAAGGCATAATCGTGCGGGGTCTGTTCCGCCGCGATCAGAGCCTGCTGGCCAGGGTCTTCATAGTCGATGCCCATAACCAGATCCATCGAACCGGCATTGCGGGTGCCTTTCAGGCGCCGGGTGCGCTGGGTGTTGATGCCGTCGAAGGTGATCTCGGAGGAGGTATCACCGACCGATCCCAGGTTCTCGGTCTCGCCGATTTCAACCCACTCTGCCGATTGCCCGGCGAAATCTGCTTGCACGAAGGGGTCGGACTTGGTGTCGAGGGCGCCGCCGATGTAGAGCCGGGCGCCGTTCGTTGCGTAAATGGTCATTGCTGAACCTTTCGAGTGGTGCGCCGTTCCAGCCGCTGCTTGGCGCTGTTGTGGTGATGGGCGCAGAGGCACTGCCAGTTCGCAGGGTCATCGCGCAGGATCGGGTCGCCTTTGTGGGCAATGATGTGATCGACGTGGCGGGCAGCCTCGGAGCAGCCCGGCCACTTGCACTGTCGGTTCTCGCGACGGGCCAGGAACGCCTTTGCCTGGCGCTCCCATGTGCCCGTGTAGCCCCGCTGGCTGCTATTGCCGCGCTTGCGGTCGTGCCGGGCATCCCGTTCGGCCTTGCGCTTCGCCTGACAGGGGCAGATGGCACCCGAAGGCACCACCTTGCCGCAAGAACAGATGCGAGGCGCACGGACAGGCATCAGGCAGCCGGTCGGGACTGCGGCACGATTACCGCCACGGCACCCGCTGCGATGCTGGTGCCGCCGCCCTTGGTCAGCGCCAGGCGCACGTAGCGCTTCCAGCCGCGATAGCCCAGGCGATAGGCGCTATCGGCTGCCAGGGTGGCGGGGGCGGTGCTGTCCACCTGATCGGCGGCAACATCCGTCCAGCCCGTCGAGCCGTTGTCGCTTTCCTGGAGCTTCACGCCGAAGTCGCCCGCCCCAGCGACGGCACCGGTGTTGACCACAAAGGCCAGGCGGCCCGCGCCCAGGGTGTCGATGGCCGCGCCGTTGCCTGCCGCCGACTGAACCGCCGGGGGAAGTGCCGGAATGGCCGCGATGTTGGAATAAAGGTCACGCATGGCTCATCCTCCTCAGCTGGTCGCCATCTTGAGTTTGCGGAAGCGGGCCGGTTGCAGCACCGCACCGCCGACGCGCCGGGTGGCGTGAATGCGGGTGATGCGCTCGCGGGCGCGGCTGTAGGGATCGACCAGCACTGACATGTTCAGGCGATCCACGATCCGATAGGCTTGGAAGTCGCCGTAGATGATCGGGAATTCGTTCGACGCAACGTCCTCCAGGTCCACCATCTCAATCACCGGACGGCCCAGAATGGTTTCAGGCTGGCCGACTTGCAGAGAGGGTTGCCAGACATACTGGCCTTGGCTGTCCTTGAGCGTGCGCAGGATGCCCAGCGTGGTGCCGTTCAGTGCCCAGGCCCCGCGGTTGCGGTAAGGCGCAGGAAGCGAATACATCAGCCGGATCAGCGCATCAGTGGACAGGTTGCTGGCGTGGCCGTTGGCGATTTCCGGAATGTCCGGGTTCATCATGATGCCTTCGGGCTTCTTGACGCCATCACCCCAGAGGAAGGCATTGGCCTCCTTCATGGCGAAGTCCTCGGCCAAGGCCGCGCGCACTTCCGTCTCGGCCTGCGGCGCGTCCTGCAGCAGGCGATTCGAGATATCGACGTAGGTTGCCAGTTCGTGAACCTCGACCTCCTTCTGGCCGAAGGTGATCGTGCTTTCGTCGTGCGGCTCCATCTCGCCGACCCACTTGGCGTTCGTGATGTCGCCACGGGTCGGATAGATGACCTCGTTCGCGTTGGTGCCGCGCACGCTGGCATACTGCCGGATCGGGCTATACTCGATCAGGTCGCGGATAACCTCGGAGGAAAACTCCGGGGGTGCCAGGAAGCCGCCCTGCGTGTCGCTGGTGACGTTCAGGGCCTTGCGGTCGTCGGCGGCAATCCGGTCGCCGTGGACCAGATACTGCCCAAAGGCCTTGCGCTCAGCTGTGGGTTCGTCGGCAGCCTTGGTGTCGCCAGTCGGGCGGTTCATCTTGGCTTCCAGCTTGTCGATCCGGGCCACGAGGGGCGTCTGATCGGCCTTCTGCTCGATCTCGCGCATCTTCACGACAAGCGCGCCGATGCCTTCCTGATCGTTGGTTTCGGTGGTTTCCGTCATGTCCAGTTCCTTTGCTGACGTGATCCGCGCGCCGGGATGGGCAGGCACCGCCACCACGCTGATTTCGAGAAGTTCAAGGTCGCTGATCGTGCGACCGCCGCCCTTGCGCGGCAGGGCCTTGCGCGAAACAAAGCCAATCGACAGGCCACGAAGCGCGCCTGCCTGGATCAGCGAGCGAACCTCTGCCGCACGCTGCACTTCATTGACCAAAAGCCGCCCTTTGACGGTCAGGCCTTCGGTGGTTTCGGTGATTTCCGACCAGACGCCCACGGTCTGGCCCTGGTCGTGTCCTGCCAGCATGGGAAGCGGCGGCAGGGCCTTGGTGAAAGCGCCGCGCTGCACCACATCGCCCACCCGGTCGGGGGTGCCGAAGGGCCATGCGATGCCGGTGATCTCGCCTGCATCATCGACGCTCAACTGCGCCTTGATCTCGATCCGGTCGGTCATGTGCGCCCCCGGAAGGCTGCGCGGTCGGAGGCAAATCCATCGACCTGCTGTTGCACCCACTGCGCGGCCTTGAGGAGGCGCACGACGCTGGCGTGGTTGAAGGGGACCGGCTCGCCGTTCTCGCTGATCTGCCAGCCGACGACGCAGCGGGCCAGGGTGTTGAGGCGGACCTTCTCCCGGTCGGCTGCGCTGAGCATCCCGTCAGGGCCTGCCGCGTCGGCCAGGTCATCGACCATCTGCAGCCGTGCACGGGCCTGCGTAGCGCTGTCAGGGCCGACGATGCGCAGGGTGATGCCGGTCGGCTTGCCAGAGACAGGATCCAGCAGATCGAAGTCGCGGCCCCGATCCTGATCCTGGCTGTCTGCGAGGATGTCATTCAGTTGCATCAGTGTCCTCGGTTTCAGGCACGCTTGGGGTCGCGCTGATGTTGGGGTTCAGGAATTCATCGCCGCCTTCGCGGGGCGGCAGGCCAAGCCAGGACCGGCCCTCGTTCGGGTTGATGGTCTGGCTGGCAATGAGGCTGTTGATGGTCGTCGCGCGGGTCGCCAGATCGGCGCGGGTCAGGTCGTCACGGTCGAACCGGATCACGTGGCTCTGCCGCTCCTCATCGCTGAACAGGGCACGGCGCAGGGCGCCCTCCAACCCGCGCAGCCACGGTTCCAGCGTGTAGGACAGGAACTCGCGGCCCTTCTGTTCGCTGTTCGACCAGGTGGCGCGGGACAGATCGCCGACCATCGGGGACGGGATGTTGAAGGCGCGGGCGATTTCCTCGATTTGGAAGCGGCGATTTTCGAGGAACTGGCTGTCAGTGCTGGTGAAGGTGAAGGCCTCGAACTCGGCACCGTCATAAAGGATGGCCGTCTGCCCGCCGGTATCGGCGCCCTCATGGGTTGCCCGCCATGCGGCGCGGGCCTTCTTCACACTGTCCTCGCCCATGCCCTTCGGGAACTTCAGGGCACCGGAAGGACGGGCGCCACGGGTGAACAGGCGGGCTGCATGGCGGTCCAGGGCAACGGAAATGGCGATGGCTTCCAGGGCCAGCACCAGCGGCGCACGGCCAAGGGGCGGCAGAAGGTGGATGATGTCGCGGGCCGGGATCGGTCGATTGACGTTCCGGTATCTGCGTTCACCGGTTTCCACGTCGAGATCGAAGGACAGCACGCCTTGACGGTAGCGGATGATTTCGCGTGCCTCGCCATTCACCCGGTTGACCCAGGCCATGCCGCCCGCGTCCGACATCAGGGCATCGACCATAATCTGGCGAATTAGTTCAAACGAGGATGTCCATTCGTTGGCCTCGTCGCGCAGCAGGGGAAGAACAGGATGGTCGGGAACGTCGATCTCGTTGCCGCCCTCACGGCGCTTCACATGGATGTCGAGTGATGCCACCGCTTCGCTGATGACCTGGATCGCATTCGCCACGACAGGGACGCGCAGGGCCTCGGTCGTGGTGATGCTGATGCCGGATGCTGTTGGGGTCAGGCCAAAAAGCGCCTCGATCACCGCATCCGGTGATGTCAGGGACTTCTGTTCAGGCGTTGCCGCCTTGCGGGAAAAGGGCCAGATGCGCATAGACCAGTTTATGCGTCATTGCTGGCCCCTGCCGTAAGCTTGTAAAACGCTGGTTTCCGTTGGTTTTCATGGGTTTTCGTGGAAGGATTTGCCGCGAAGCCATGCCATCAACTCGGATTTGAAGGCGAAATAGGTGCCTGATCCTTCCGGCCTGTAGATCGGCACGCCCGGACGCGCTGACAGTTCGCGCGCCTTGTCCACGCTGACATTCAGCACCAGGGCGATGTGCCGCAGGCCCCAAAGCTTGTGATCAGGCTCCAGAATGCCGTCCAGACGCCACGGATCGAGGGGCGGAAACTGCGTCATTCTGTTCTCGTTGCTGCTCATTCAGAAAACTCCAATTCAGTCATATCTTGCGCGTTGCTCCCCGCGCCGGTCCCCAGCCAAGGGGCAAAGTTCTGGACCACCCCCCGTCCGGTGCTGGCAAATTCACTTCGTGTTGCAGAACAGGGGCTGATTGCCGAGGATGAGACTTCAATCGCAATCAAAGGCTGTCCATGTTCATAGAATTGACTGACCCTTTCGAGGATCGGATCGTCCTCAACGCCACAGAGATCCTGCACTTTACCAGTGAGCATCAGGATGAGGGCACCGACATCGCCTTGGCGAATGGGGCGACGGTAAGAGTTCTGGACACCTACGCAGAGATAAAATCCAAGCTTTGTGAGGCGAACTTGCTCAGGCCTTAGTATTCCAGCCATCGGCATCTTGGCACTCATCGTTTCATCCTTCCTTGGGTTGGTGCCGCGCCCCAACGGCGGCTTCCAACCTCAGGGGGTATGGGGGTTGGAAGGAACAGGGGCTGGAAGGGGGTTGGAACAGGGTCGGGACCGGGGTTGGAACGGGTTGGAATTTAGGGTTGGAAGGGGGTTGGAAGGTCATTCTGCCTCCACCAAGAAGGACCGCCGCTTAGATACAGGTCCGTCTTCGACCACCCTGATCTTCCCTTGTGCCAGCAGGGTTTCCATCGCGGATCGGAACGCGGTCTTGCTGATGCTCTCTGCATCCGGGTGGGCGGCAAACACGGAGGGAGCGTATGTTTGCCCTCCTCCGGTATTCACCCGCCGCCCCTGCTCTGTGAGGGTGCGCAGCAGCTTGAGGAATACCCGTTCGGCCTTTGCACCCTTAGCCATGCGGTCCAGTCCGGTTTCGACCGGATCGGCCACGAACACGCCGTCGCGCCAAGTCAGGTTGATCTCGCTACCTGTGCGCCCGTAATTGGCCTTCTTCGTGGATAGCACCCGCGCATCGGGGTTGGCCTCGTATCCATCCTGCGCCACCCGCTCCAGATAGAGCCGCGACCTGACGCTGTTATTCCAGCCAGTCGATCCACTGGTGCCCGTGCCACTGCTCATTCCTGACAGGGATGGATGCGCCAGCAGGACCACTGCGCACTCGTGGCGAATAGCCAGGCCACGCAGCAAGCCGATGAAGTGCCGCGCCTGTGCCCTGTCGTTCTCATTGCCGGGGAACAAGTCTGCCAAGGTGTCCAGGACCACCAAAGCGGGCTTCTCGTCCTCCATACGCTTGTCCAGTTCCGCATAGAGGGGCGATGGCGACAGAACGCCTGATCCGCGATCCAGGAACGCCAGCAAGGCATCCTCCCCCGCAAGGCTGCGAATGGTCAGGCGGTCCAGATCGCTGAACTCTATGTCGGAGGCCTGCACGATGTCATCCAAACGACGGTGCAACTCGGCATCGTCATCCTCTGCACTGATGAACATGACGCTGCCACCGGCCACTTGCCGCTCCAGCCATCTGCTGCCCGTAGCGACGGCGCAGGCCAGTTGCAGGGCCAGCAGCGACTTGCCGGTGCCCCCATCGCCTCCCAGCAGCGTTACCGTCCCAGATGGCACCAGATCGCGCACCAGCCAGTGCCGGGGTGGGACTTCCAGCCCTTCCAGATCGGATGCCGAATAGAACCGGGAGGCCCTTGGTGCGAGATCCTCCATGTAGGGATTGCGCTGATCCTGCTGATCGAGATGGGCAAAGACATTCAAGCCGCGCTCCTCCCTTGGACATAATCCAGGAAGGCCGCTTGATCGCGCGCTGGCATGCGATTGAAGCAGGCCAGGCAGTAGGCTTTGCGCTCAGCAGGGCTGGCTCCATCTGCCCAGAATGCTGCCTCGTCCATGACGCTGCCAAAGGCCGTGATGGGGAAGCCGCGCCGCAAAGCTTTGTGTAGCAGTTCCAGCAGTTCCAGCCTGTCGGATGGATCGCAATCGAGAGTGGCAGCGGCAAGATTTCTTGCCGCGACCTCCCGCCTAGTGTTATCATCGACCCAAGACAGCCAGTCTTGAAGATCAGCCCCGGTCCCGTCTCCCAGCGGGATCGGGGTTATGTTTTCCCCGATCATAGCCCACCTCGAACATGAAGCTGTCGATGGTGCTTGCGGCAAAGCCAGCGGACATCGCCAGGGCGGTCATAGTCGGGATGGTGCGCCTCGGCTGTTGCTCCGCATTGCTCACAGGGCTGCGGATTGAGAACGCCAACGCGCTTGGCCGCTTCGACATACAAGTGCGCCAGATACCGGCGCGGGTTGTTCCTGCGCCAAAGTTGTTGACGGGTGAGAGGCTTGGTCACAGGCTGCCTTCCACCAATCCCGTCAGGCCCTCATCGGAAAGCTTTTGCCGAACCTGATTGGCGTGACCGGCGGAAAGGCAGAAGATGGTTTCTTCCGGTTGGCCGGGCCTATTCACCAGAATGGCGGTTTGGCCGTAAACGACCGTGACAAGGAAACTGCCCTTCGGTTTGAGAAGGAGCAGTTCGTCCAAACTGCGTGCAATGATCATAGCTGGGCCTCATGCCGCAATCGGGCGCGAGGTGATCCAGTCGCGGATCGAATCAGTTGGCCATGCAATGGCGCGCTGTCCAAGGCGGAGCGGTTTCGGGAAGTCTCCCTCGGCCATCATCCGATAAATAGTCGAACGGCCAAGGCCGGTCATTTCCATAACTGCCGGAAGGCGGAGCAATTTGTCTGGCATGATATACGCCCTTATCCTCACATGTTTCATCATCCCGCTCTCGCGGGTTTCGAAGGGGCGTGGACAAGGCGTCCACGGTTTGTGTAGGATGGGGTTGGAAGGCTCGTCGCTTTTCCAACCTCGCCCGCAGAGCCTGACCGCCAAGAAAGGCATCTGCGGGCGTCACTATTTTGTGCCGTCCTATGGTATCTTACAGCGGCCCGTTAGTCGGTCGCAATGCGTGGTTATCACTCGACAGGCTATTGGGTTCCGCCCATCGCCATTGGCGTAGCACCTCCTGAGAAACACCATAAAGTTCATCACCGCTCCATAATGGCGCAGGCCCCACCACGATGCAAATGCGCGCTTTGCCGCCATTGGCCATCTCGCAAGCGATCCACAGACTTTTCCACAGAAATCTGTGGGTAAATAGCGCAGTTCATCGAAAAGCCCCTGTGCTGACAGGGCGTGCGACTATTACGGCAAGCGCAGTTACATTCTTTCCATTCGCGCCTGCGTCCAGTGAGATCCCGCAGTTCATGCGGACGACCTATAACCAGTTCGGCACCTCGAAGGGCTTTTCGCTCCATCACCCAATCCTCACAACCTTGGCGCTGTCCTGCGCCAGATACCTTGCCCATGCCTCGGCCAGGGCGCGGCGCTTCTCCATCAGGTCCGACCGCGCATAAGCAGCCTCGGCCTTGTCCTTGATCGTGTGCGCCAGTGCCGCTTCGGCCACCTCGCGGGGGAACGTGGTCTTTTCCTGCGTCCAGGTGCGGAAGCTGGTGCGGAAGCCGTGAATGTCGATGTCATAGCCGTTTTCACGAACCAGCTTGAGCAGGGTGGCGTCGGACAGCGGCTTGCCCTTCACTGTGCCGGGGAAGATCAGCGCGTCGGGATCCTCGTGGTCGGAAATCTCCTGTGCCAGTGAGAGGATCGATACGGCATCCTTTGACAGCGGGACGCTGTGCGCCTTCTTGGCCTTCATCACAGATGCCGGGCGCGTCCAGATAGGGCCACCTTCGGCCTTCCAGTCGATCTGCCCCCACCGGGCAAGCCTGACCTCACCAGAGCGGCTGGCGGTCAACACCAGAAGACGGAAGGCCAACTTGGTCGATATGCCCGCCGCGCTGTCCTCGACGGCCTTCATGCAACCGGCCACCTCGGAGTAGGGCAGGGCCTTGCGCTGGTCTTTCTCCTGCCGGTCTTTAGGCAGTGCCTGCGCAATGGCGAGCGTCGGATCGTCCTGCCGCCAGCCCTTGGCAACGGCCCACTTCATCACCGTGCCGATGCGCTGCTTGACCCGCCGGGCCGTCTCGCGCTTCTCGTTCCAGATCGGCGCCAGCACGGCCAGCACATCAGCCGTGTTGACCTCACCCACCTTGGATTTGCCAAGACGGGGGAAGGCATACGTCTCCAGTGTAGCAATGAACTGCGCGGCATGCTTCGTATTGCGCCATGTCGGTTCGTGCAGCTTGTGGACGGTGCGGGCTGCTTCCTCAAAGGTAGGCACTGAGTTGGCCTCTTTGCGGGCCTGTAGCGGATCAATGCCTTTGCGGACCAATCGCTTGTTCTCCAGCGCGATCTCACGGGCATTGGCTAATGTGATGACCGGCGGGCTTCCTAGACCGATCTCGCACCGCTTGCCCTTAACCATTATGCGCTGCACCCAGAAGCGGGAGCCGTTCGCCCTAACCATCAGGTAAAGACCCATCCCCCCGCCATCGTGATACTTGCCGGGCGGCAGAGGCGAGCGGATTTGTGCCGCATTCAACCGGGGACGTATCCTCAGGGTTGTGGTTTCCTGCATCTTGACCCCTATTGTTCCCCCAGGCGATTTGCGACGCCATGGGATATAAGCGGAACATGCGGAACGCCGCGTGTCAATATTGTTGTTGTTTTACAGTAGCTAAGGGACGCTATGGGACGTTACGAAAAGATGCGATTGCAGACTTCCACTCCGCCATCCTGTCAGACATGAGCGCGACCTGCGGTTTCCGGGGCTGCGCCAAAATTTGTTTAAATCTTGTTAAAATGCAACTCCGGCGGGAACCCTTCTTTGGGCGAAGGGTTATGCCCTACCGCGTGGCTTGCGTCATTTGCCGGAAAAAACATACACGACCTTTTCAACACATTTTAGGCAACAACCTCGCCTGCTCATACTCAGAATTATTGCCAAATTCTTAATCGGGGTTTCTAATCTGTGAACCAGTTCCGGGAGGAGTGCGCTCATGCCCTACGATTTTGCCTATAAGCAGTTATTGACCCTGATCGCCGCGCGCAGCCAGCAATGGCTGCGCAATCAGATTGACCTGATGCCCCAAGACGCGATCTCCGATGCGCAGATCGATGATGTGGCCGAGATTGCGGTTGCGGCACATATCTGCACCGGCCTGCGGGGGACCGAGGCGCCGTTACAGGCTTTTATCCGAAGCCGATCCACACCGGAATTTACTGATCTGTTTATGGCGAGGTTTCAATCCGGTAAGGCAATCCGCGCCTATTTGGGCACGGCTGTGTTACGATGTCTTTCGCCTGACCGCCTGGATTGGGTCGAGGCATCCGACGCGCTTGACGTTGCCGATCGGCTGGCGCTGACGGATATGCCGGACGCGGCCCTGCTTGCTGCGGCCGAGGCGGTCTTGCGCCGTCCGATCCCCGAGGAACGGCTGGATGACCAAACTGTCGAATCCTATGCCAGCCTTCTTGCCCTGTGTTATCGCTTTGGGGCCGAGCGGCCCCGTTTCTCTGACCCGCGCGCCTATGGCGACGCCTTTGCCAACTGCCTGCGGTTCGCCGACTGGGCAGAGCGCAACGGCAGGCTGGTTCCTCTGGTACAGATGATCTTCTGCCTGTGCCTGATTGACCCGGATCACGATGTGATGCCCCTGTTGGCCGATGTGATCGCAAGCCAGAGGCCGGACGGCTCGTTCCCGGCCCGGATCGGTTTCGGGACCGTCGACCAAGACGGCACGGCCCTGCGATCGACGCTGGCCACTGTTGTCGCGTTGCACATGGTGATCCATCGGCGCTGGCGCACACCGCAGCCCAGCGTGCCCATGGCGGCCTAGAACAGGCCTTCGATTTGTCCCATGTCGTTGAGGCCGATGGTTTCGGCTGCGGGATGGCGTGGCAGGCCGGGCATGGTCATGATCTGGCCGCAGATCGCCACCACGAAGCCCGCGCCGCGCAAGGGTATCGACGGCCTGGCCCTGGCAGTCCAGGAGATGTTCGGGCTGGATCCGTTCTGTGGGGCGGTCTTTGTCTTCCGTTCCAAACGCGCTGACCGCATCAAGCTGCTGGCTTGGGATCAGACTGGGATGGTGCTGGTTCACAAGCGACTGGAAGGCGGCAAGTTCGTCTGGCCCCAGGTGCGGGACGGGGTGATGCGGATGTCGTCCGCACAGATGGCCGCGTTGTTCGAGGGCTTGGACTGGCGCCTTGTCCGACCCGAGCGGGCGCGGCGCCCTTTAACAGCAGGCTGATCGGTCGATCACTTGGGAATGCCTGTTTTTGCTGGCTGAAAGGGATAATCCATGATTCACTTTGAGCCATGGATGCTGATGCTCTTGCCTCGGAAAACACCCTCCTGAAGGCTCGCCTGGCCGAGCTTGAGGCGGCGCTATCCGAAGTGCAGGAGGCCAACCGTCGGCTGGAGGACATTTTGCGCACGGCGCAACGCGCGCAGTTTGGCAAAAGCTCCGAGAAGCTGTCACCCGACCAGTTCAACCTGCCCTTGGAGGATGCCGAATTTGCTCAAGGGGTGCTCGAGGCGGCACAGGAAAAGGCCGAGGCGGCGCTACAGGGGTTGGGGGCAAAGACACCCCGCAAACCTGCGCGCAACCGCGGGCATCTGCCGCTGCATCTGCCCCGGAGCGAGCGCGTGATCGAACCCGCCAGCACCCTGTGTCCCTGCGGTTGCGAGATGGCGCGGATCGGCGAAGACGTTTCCAAACGTCTCGATGTGATCCCCGCCCAGTTCCGGGTTCTGGTAACGCGTCGCCCCAAATATGCCTGCCGCCGCTGCTCTCAGACTGTGGCGCAAGCTCATGCTCCCGAGCATGTGGTGCCTGGCGGAATGCCCACGGAGCGGTTTATCGCCTGGATTATTGTCTCGAAGTTCGGTGACCACCTGCCGTTCTACCGCCAGGCCGAGATCTTCAAGCGGCAGGGGATTGATCTGGATCGTGGCACGCTTGGCAACTGGGTCGGGCGCGCCTGCTTCCATCTGACACCGGTCATCGACCACATGCGCGCTCATCTGCGCAGTGCGGACCGGATCTTCGTCGACGAGACCCGCGCGCCAGTGTTGGATCCCGGCCGAAAGGCCACAAAGAGCGGATACTTCTGGGCCGTTGTGTCCGATGATCGCGGACATGGCGGTGCCGGACCGCCGATCGTGCTGTTCCACTATGCCCCCGGCCGGGGGAAAGAGCATCCGCTGAAGTTCCTCGGCGGATACCGGGGCCGGTTCCTGCAATGCGACGCCTATCAGTCCTACAATGCGATGACCGGGATGGAGCGTAACAACGGCCCCTGGCAACTGGTCTATTGTTGGACCCATGTCCGCCGCCGCTTCGTGAAGCGCCTCGAGAATGAGGGCTCACCCATTGCGGAGGAGATGCTGCGCCAGATTGCACTGCTTTATCAGGTCGAGAAGACGGTCCGAGGAAGGGATCCAGCCGTGCGCCTTGCTGCTCGGCGCGACCATTCGGTACCGGTCATCGCCGCGCTCAAGCCGTGGCTGGAGGCCAAGCTCTCCCGCATTCCGCAGAAATCCCAATTGGCCGAGGACATCCGCTACACCCTTGCACATTGGCCCGGCCTGATCCGCTTCCTTGAGGACGGCACGCTTGAGCTGGACACCAACCCGGTCGAGAACCAGATCCGCCCAATAGCTCTTACCAGAAAAAATGCACTTTTTGCCGGCAATGAAACCGGCGCTGAGAACTGGGCAATGCTGGCCTCGCTGGTCGCCACCTGCAAAATGTCCAGCGTGAACCCGGTCGACTAAACCAGATCCGCCCAATAGCTCTTACCAGAAAAAATGCACTTTTTGCCGGCAATGAAACCGGCGCTGAGAACTGGGCAATGCTGGCCTCGCTGGTCGCCACCTGCAAAATGTCCAGCGTGAACCCGGTCGACTATATCGCCAACACTCTTGGGGCCATTCTCGATGGACATCCGAAATCCCGCATCGAGGACCTCATGCCCTGGCGCTTCAGCCAGACGTCAAGCCTCGCCGCATAGGGCAGAGCCGTAGCGCTTACGATCAGATGATGGCGACGAACGCGCTGCTGTGCGAGCTTCTCGGCGAGGTGCGTGTGTGGGGCGATCCTGAGGCGCCGGATGGGATGGCGATCGAGATCCGGGGCAATATCGCCAACACTCTTGGGGCCATTCTCGATGGACATCCGAAATCCCGCATCGAGGACCTCATGCCCTGGCGCTTCAGCCAGACGTCAAGCCTCGCCGCATAGGGCAGAGCCGTAGCGCTTACCAACGGACAGGCCATGACGCAGTTCGGCCGCGCTCTGGCGGAACTGAACATCGAGATCCTCTGTGCCAACTCCTCACAGGCAAAGGGCCGCGTCGAACGGGCCAATCGCACCCTGCAGGATCGTCTGGTCAAGGAATTGCGCCTTGCGGGCATCAGCGACATGGCGGCAGGCAATGCCTTTCTGCCGGGCTTCATGGCGCGTCACAACGAGCGCTTTGCCTGCCTTCCTGCCCGGCCTGATGATCTGCACCGGCCGCTGAATGTGCCGGCACCGCGGCTCAGCGAGATCCTTTGCATCCGCGATCAGCGCCGGCTCAGCGGCAACCTGGTGGTCCAATTTGAGCGCAGGAAGTTCATCCTGAACGACAGCGAGCACGCCCGCAGTGCGATCGGCCAGTACGTCGAGACCTATGCCTTTGCGGACCGGCCGCTCGAGATCCGCTGGAAGGGCATATTACTGCCCTACCGGGTGTTTGACCCCAACCAGCAGCGGGTGACCCACGCGAGCATCACCGAGAACAAGCGCCTGGCCGAGGTGCTGTCCTACATCATGGTCCAGCAGCAGACTAACCCGCCGCAGGTCGGCCCCGTGGGCAAGCAGCGAGACTACTACACGCCAACCGGCAAGCGCGGTCGTGGTCGAAAGAGCTGGCTCGACAAACGCGCCGAACGACGCGCGGCAGAAGCTCAGGCCGCGCAGATCTTGCAACCACCTGCACAATGACGACGGGCCCCACATAGCCCTCAGCCACGATAGCCAAAACCTGCAAACAGCGCGCTGTCGACGGCCCGTCCCCACGGCCCTTGTGCTGGAGAGCGGGCCGGGGCCGGCTTATCGCTCCAAGCCCCATGCGACATTTCTAAATGGTCCACGAGGCGACATTTTAACTTAGTGACAACATGCCCGTAAGCCGAACGGCGGAAGTCACGACTGCCGAGCAACGGCTGAGTCAAGCACATGCGATCTCAACCAAATAGCGGCTGCGGCTGACCCTGGTGTTCGACCTATAAGATTAAGAGTGAGGCCGCCTCTTAGACGGCCTCCTGGCTTTCTCACATGGCGTTTGGCCGCGGATCCTCAACGAAGCCGTCGGCGTTCGGCATCTTGATTTCCTTGAAGGTCTGGGCATCCAGCTCGACCTCTTCTGGCAAGATGCCGCCACGGCTCAGGATATAGGCCGAGACTGCATAGACTTCGTCTGCCGACAAGGAGCCGGGCGCGTGCAGAGGCATTGCCCGGTGGATGTAGTCAAACAGCGTGCTGGCGTGAGGCCAGTAGCTTTCAACCGTCTTGATCGGCTTGTCTGTGGCCAGGGTGTCTCGGCCACCGATCAGGGCTGGGGCGCCAGTCTCCTTGATGCCCTCCAGGTTATCACCATGGCAGCTCGCGCATTGCTCGACATAGACGGTCTCACCCTCTGCGTAGGTTCCGCTCCCCTCCGGCAGGCCAGACCCGTCCGGCATGACATCGATGTCGATTGCGGCGATTTCTTCGTCCGTGGCAGGCCGTCCGATCCCGAAGTTGGCATCCAGTCCTGGTGCGGCCTCACCTTCGGCGGTTTCCGCGACGGGGGAGGGTGGCATCGGCTCCTCGAGGTCCCCCACAGGCGCGGGCAAGGCTGCGACGGTTCGTGGTGCTGCCGCGTCCGAGGCTGAGGTCTCTGTTTGGGCCTGAGCCATGGTGCATGCAGCCATCAGAAGCCCGGCCAGCGTAAGATCACGCGTGAACATTGGTCACCTCCCCATTGGCAGCCACATGCCAGCTTTGGATCGCATTCAGGTGGTAGACAGACTTGGTGCCCCGGACCCGGACCAGTTCGGGCAGCGTCGGCTGAACATAGCCCGTCTCATCCGTGCAGCGGCTCTGCAGGACGGCCTCATTGCCGTCCCAGATCCACGGCATGCGGAAGCGTGTGTGGCTCTTGTTCAACACCGGTTCTTGCAAGGCCGCCTCGGCCCAGGTCTTGCCGCCGTCTGCAGAGACCTCCACCTTGGCGATCTTTCCGCGTCCCGACCAAGCCAGACCGCTTATCTCATAAAAGCCCGGCCGCGGCAGCTTCATGGCGCCCGAGGGAAAGGTGATGACCGACTTCGCATCCATCTCCAAGGTGAACAGCCGGGCGGTGCCATCGGGCATGAGGTCAGTATATTTGGATGTCTCTTCCCGTGTCATGAAGGGCTTGTCGCTGACCTCCAGGCGGCGCAGCCATTTGATGTGCGTGTTGCCCTCCAGCCCCGGCAGCAGCAGGCGCAGAGGGTAGCCCTGTTCGGGGCGCAGAGCCTCGCCGTTCTGGGCATAGGCCAGGATCGCGTCGTTCATTGCCACATCGATTGGCACCGACCGCGTCATGACAGCGGCATCCGAGCCTTCGGCCAGGATCCAGGCCGCGGTGTCCTGAATGCCGGCTTCCTTCAGCACGGTGGACAGCAGCACACCTGTCCATTCCGAGGTCGAGGTCAGCCCGTGCGTGCCCTGTACGGTCTTGAGGGTCGGCTTCGCCCATTCCGTCAAGCCATTGCCCGAGCACTCGATGAAGTGGATGCGGCTGACAGAGGGCATGCGGCGCAGGTCTTGCATCGACAGGCGCAGGGGTTTGTCGACGAGGCCGTGGATGATCAGGGTGTGGGTGGCGGGGTCAATGGTGGGGATCCCGCCATGGTGGCGTTCGAAGTGCAGTCCCGAGGGCGTGATGATGCCGTGGCCCGACGCCAGAGGTGTCATGGACCAACTCGAGTCCAGGCTGTCGGTTGGATAGCGCCAGCGGATTTCGTTCTCGAACTGCGAGCGGGATCCATAGCCGCCGTCGTCCAGGATCAGGCGTCCTTGTTCTTTTGTCGGATCCGGCTGAACCGGATATTCGATTGCGCCCGGAGGCGCATCGGCCCGGGCGCGCCCACTCGACAGCAGCAGACCCGACATGATCGCGCCACCCGACAGCAGCCCTCGCCGTGTCAGTCCGGTAAACATGCCTTCCTTGCAATCGCATTCCTCCTCCGCGACAGCACCTGCCATGATGCGGCTCTCGAGTTCGATCAGAGCCTCGGCCATTCGCCTTTCCGCCGGTCCGTACCGTTCGCCTGAAAAAAGATCGTCTTTCATCTCTTCCTCCCTATTCACGGCCACCGCGAAGAGGTTTACCGTGTGACGAGAATGGTGCCTCAAAAAATGATAAATGCAAATGAATGATCGCATGCTGATGCTGCTCGAGGCGATTTCCGCAGAGGGTTCTGCGGCCGGACCGCTTGATCTTGCCCGGCACACTGGCCTGCCGCAGGCCACGACCTATCGTCTTCTCGGAGAACTGGAGCGGCTGAAGCTGGCCGAGCGGGTCGGGCAGGGATATCGGATCGGCAGCCGGCTGTGCCGGATTGTCCTTGGGGGAATTCCCGAAGATCGCCTACGCTCCACTCTCGGTCCTGAACTCAGGGCATTGGCGGACGAGACTGGCGAAACTTCCTTTGTCGCACGATTGACGGGGAGCGGTGTTGAACTCTTCCTTCGCCAACTGCCGAATGATGGCGCCGTCGGAGGGGTTCTTCCGCCATTGGGGCTGCGTCCCGCCGTGTGCAGTGCGGCAAAAGCCATCCTCGCGTCTCTTCCCGTTGCTGAACGGGAGGAGATGATCGCCAAGGTGAAGCTCCGCTTCCCGGATCATTCAGACACAGACGACGATAACTATTCCCACGAAATGGCCAGTATTGCCGAGAGTTCGTTTGCGACCTGCTTTGGTGAAGAGGATCCCGATACCGGCAGCTTTGCTACCCCCCTCTCGGTGCAGGGCCGAAACGGCTACTTCAGCGTCGGCATTGTGGGCCCGCGTTCCCGGATCGAAGCAAGCTGGCTGAGCAAGCAACCGATCCTCAAAGCAAAGGCGGCCCTTATGTCCAGCCGATTGGACAATCTTCCGCTGCTTCAAAGCGCTTAAGGGCTCCACGTCTTCCGAGGACATCTGCAAGGTCTGGGCACAAACTCTGACAAGTCCGCTGCCAATTTGATCCACCAGACATTGGCACTGGCCGTACTGTCCAGAAAAGTGCAGTCATGAAAAAGAGACAGCATGACAAACCCCCGAGAGCGCCATTGGGGGTAGACGCGGTGATCTACGACTGTTTGCCAGTTCCGCCATCAAGCTGACGCAGAGCCAGGTCGAGGATGTCCTGCAGGCGATCCGGTGCCCGGTTCTGAACATCTGGGCCACCGAGGGTATCCTGCGCTCCCGTCCGAGGCTTGCTGATGTGGTGCGTCGAGCCGAAAGGCTGATCAGCGTCTACGAGAAAGTCGAACTCGTCGGCGATCATCATCTTCATCTCGAGGTCAAGGCCGCGGGTCACATAGCCGAGGCAGTCCTAGAGTTCCTGGAACGGCACAGCCTCCGGTGGAGCAGCAGAAAGGGCTTACCCGGATAAATGGCTGCCCATACGACAACTGGTTGATCCCTCCAAGCCACAACGACTGAGCATCGACGCCGTGCTTGACCCAATCTTCTCGCCTTCTGGCATCTTGAGAGGCCCGATCCACTCCTCCTTTGAGACAATTGCCTTGCCGCCTCAGATCGTATCAAGCTTCATATCTCAAACATCCATCAGCGCGAGGCGATCTACCACAAGTCCCTGATGTCGGGGGTGGTCACCGCGGTGATCGCCGGTCTCGGACCGCGAGGATATGTTCATGCGGTTCGGGCAATGGCGGACCTTGTCCAGACATAGCGCCCCTGGCCTGGCCGTCGGCCTGCTCCCTTCCTGCCACGACCGGTCATGCCGTTCCGCATCGCCAAGTCGAGATGGTTCGTCATAGGCCAGGAACGCGATCGGCCGTTTGGCCGCAATTTGAACGTCCGGAACCGCGCTCGCTTAGGGCAGTCGAGGCCGCGGGATGTCCACGAAGCAACAGGAACTGCGCTTGCCCATCCTGCATGATGCGCTCGCATTATTGCATGTTAAAAGCTCACGGTCGCGGCCGTGAGACATGCCTTGCTGCAGCGATGTTGGCCTTTGCGAGTGCTGCGGTCAGCGTCCCTCCGTCGACCAGGCTGGCCACCATCGCCCCGATGAAGCAATCGCCCGCGCCGTGCGTGCTGACCAGTGTCACGTCATGCCCCGGTTCCGCATAAACAATATCCTGACCCGCAACAGCCACCCCATCACCGCCTGCCGTGACGACCACGATCTGGAAACGGCCTGACAAGGCTTGTGCCGCGGCCTGTGCCTCGTCCAGTGAGGTAACCGAGATGCCAGACAAGGTTTCGGCCTCTCCGGCATTAACGACGAGGATGTCGATGACCTGCGCCAAGGCGTCGGACAGGTCGCGTGCGGGTGCCGCGTTCAGCACGACCGCCAGACCCCGCGTGCGTGCTGCCCGTGCCGCGGCGATGTTCAGCGCCTCGGGGATCTCGTTCTGCAAAACCAGATGAGTAGCGTCCTGCCACAACGCGTCTCTGTTCAGGTCCTCCGGGTCAATCTGCAGGTTTGCCCCCGACACGATGACCGCCCCGTAATCACCCTCTGCATCCATGATCGCGACGCTCATCCCCGACCGGACGCCGGGCAGGGTCGCGACATGCCGGTCGTCCACGCCCGCCGCGCGCAAGCCGTCGCGCAGGTAGGTCCCAAAACCATCATCACCTATCGCGGAAACCATTCGGCAGGGGACGCCCGCCGCGACCAGGGCCGCCGCCTGGTTGCCGCCTTTGCCGCCAAAGACCGGCCGCCAGCCGCTGCCGGTAACCGTTTCGCCGGCAGCGGGACGGTGGGGGGCCGAGACAACGATGTCATAATGCAGGCTGCCGACAACGACCGCACAGGGGGGCTGGGTCATATCATAGGGTTCCTTGAGAGCGGTTAATTGCGGCGCTTGGTCTCGACCGCCTGTCTGGTCCGGGCCAATTGCGCTTCGGATCGGTCCAGATCGCGCTGCGCAACGGCCACGAAGATCGCGTCCATGATGTTCAGCTGCGCAATGCGCGCGGCCGCGTTCTCGCCCAGCAGAGGCGAGCCCTGCGCGGTCGAGCAAAGCGCAATATCGGCCAGTTCCGACAAGGGGGCCGTGGCGTAGTTAGTCACTGCGATCACCCGCGCACCCTGCTTGCGGGCTAGGCGCGCCGCTTCGATCACGTTTGAGGTCGTGCCCGAATGGCTGAAGGCCACAACCACATCATCGGGTCCCAACAGGGACGCCGACATCAGCATCATGTGCGGATCGTCCTGCACGCTCGCGCGCAGCCCGATACGCAGAAACTTGTGGGAAACGTCGCGCGCGATCTGTGCCGAGCCACCGACGCCATAAAAATCGCGCTGCCGGGCGTTATGCAGAAGGTCTACGGCCCGATCAAAGGCGGTGACATCCAGGATCGACATGGTTTCCTCCAGGGCCTGCATCGAGGTCTGGAACACCTTGCGGATGATGTCGGCCGAACTGTCGTCTGGCGAGATCTCGCTGTGGAGGGAGGCCACGTCGGTCTGGCGATAGACGACAAGCGCCTCGCGGAAGTCCCGGAACCCGTTGAAGCCCAGCTTCTTGGCGATCTTGACAACCATGGCATCGGAAACACCCGCGTCCTCGGCAACCTGACGCAGCGCGGTATTCAGGTTGAGATCGCTGCGCCCGGTGATGGTGTCCACGACCCGCGCCTCGAGCGGCGTCAGAAACGGCATCTGCATCCGGATCTGGGCGCCGATGCTGCGCGGATCATAGTGTTTCGTCATGCCCTGCCTCGTGTTGCGCGGTCGATCAGCATCGCTACGAGAATAATGATACCTGTTGCCAGAAGTTGATAGAAGGCCTGCACGTTCATCAGTGTCAGCCCGTTGCGAAGGCCGCCCAGGATCACAGCCCCCATCAGTGTGCCAATGACCGATCCCTTGCCGCCCATCAGTGAGGCGCCCCCGATAGCCGCCGCCGCGATGGCGTCCAGTTCCCACAGGTTGCCCATCGTGGGGTCGGCAGCGCCGAGACGGCCAGTTAGGATCAGCGCGGCAACGGCGGCCAGACCCCCCGAGAGGACATAAACGGTGATCTTGGTGCGGGCCACGGGCACGCCGGCGATGCGCGCGGCCTCGGGGTTGCCTCCGACGGCCAGAATGTATTCGCCAAGCGGGCTGCGGTTCAGCACCACCCAAAGGATCACGGCGATCACCGCCACGATGATGACCGGGACCGGCACGCCGAGAACCAGTCCGTTGATGGCGGCGCGGAATTCCGGCGGGATGCCGAAGATCGGATTGCCGCCGGTGAAGATCAGCGCCAGCGCCCGGTAGAGCGACAAGCCTCCCAGGGTGACAATGAAGGGCTGCAGCCCTGCAATGGCCACCAGTGAGCCGTTGAATAGCCCGCAGGCCATGCCGGTGAGAATGGCGGCCATCACCGCCAGGGGAATGGGCACGCCCGCGATCATCAGCGTGGCGCCGACGATGGCGGAGACGGCGGCGGTTGGTCCCACCGACAGATCGATCCCGCCCGAGATAATGACAAAGGTCATCCCCAGAGCGATGCAGGCATTTATCGAGGATTGCTGCAGGATGTTGATCAAGTTCGGCGCCGTCAGGAACACCGGGTTCAGCACCGCGAACACGGCAAAGATCAACACCAGGCCGAAGAAGGTGCCCGCATCGCGAAGGTTGATGCGGGGTCCGCTGCGTGTGGGGGCGGGGGCAGGAGTATCGGTCATCACAAGGCCTCGTTGGGTTGGGCCACGGGAAGCGGGCCTTTTGATTTGGGGATGGCATTCGCCGCGATGGCGTCTTCCGAAATCTCGTCGGCGTTCAGGATGGCCGAGATGCGGCCTTCGCGCATCACCATGACCCGGTCAGACAGGCGGATGATCTCGGGCAGTTCCGAACTAACGACGATGATCGACTTGCCGGCCTGAGCCAGTTGCGCGATCAGGTCATAGATCTCGGATTTGGCCCCGACATCGATGCCGCGGGTCGGCTCATCGAAGAGCAGGATGTCCACATCCGCAGCCAGCCACCGACCGATGATGGCCTTTTGCTGGTTGCCGCCGGAGAACGTGCCAATGGCGCGCCTGACATCGGGCGGGCGCATGCCCATCTTCTTCATCAACGCGGTTGCTTCGGCATGAAGGGCGCGGCGGCGTACAAGGCCGAAGCGGCTGAACCGCCCCATGCAGGGCAGCGCGATGTTCGAGGACACCGGCCGGTCACGCACGATGCCGTCCTTCTTGCGTTCCTCCGGAACCAGGCCGATGCCCGCGCGGATGGCGCTGCGCGGGTTGCGCAGATCGACCGGCTTGCCATTCAGCACGACCCGGCCCGATCTTGCACGGTCAATGCCCGCGATCAGACGCAGCAGTTCCGTTCGCCCCGATCCGACCAGACCGGCTAGTCCCAACACCTCGCCCTTATGCAGGGTAAAACCCGCATCGCGGATCAGGGTGGCATCCGACAGGTTCTCGACTTGCATGACGACCTGCGGCTGCGCATGCGTCACGTGGCGTTCGTGCAGGATGTCCCGGCCCACCATCTTGGCGATGACCTGGTCTTGGGTCACCTGCGACAGGTCGACCGTGTCGATGAAGCGCCCGTCGCGAAGGATTGTGGCGCGATCGCAGACCTGGAAGACCTCGTCCATCTTGTGCGAAACATAGATGATCGACTTGCCTTGGGCGGCTAGTCGCGCGATCAGCGCGGCAAGGCTTTCGAATTCCGACGGAGTCAGGGACGAGGTCGGCTCGTCCATGGCGATGATCTTGGCGTCGTCCAGCAGCGCCCGGGCGATCTCAACAATCTGCTGCTGGGCCACTTTCAGGGTGTGGATCGGCGCCCGCGGGTCGATGCGCGGATCCAAGTCGGCCAGGATCTGGCGGGCCCGGCGTTCTTGCGTGCGGCGGTCCACCAGCAGGCCTCCGGCCGTGGTCAGCGGGCGCCCGAGAAACAGGTTCTGCGCCACGCTCAGCTGCGGGATATGCTGCAGTTCCTGGTGGATCATCGCGATGCCTGCTGCGCGTGCGTCGGCAGGGCGCGTCGGCGTGACATGCTTACCGTCGATAATTGTCTGACGTCAGCGCCCATGGGACAGATTAGGCAGATTGCGTGATGGAGGGTTTTTGGCTCATCGTAGCCCTTATGGAGCGAAGATGAGCAAGAAACCCATGACGACGAAAGCCGAGGCTCGCGTCCGAAGCTCCATTGGATGTGGCTTGCCCATCAGACCCCCCATACCTGCCTCAGCAGAAGGGAAGCACATCATAGGCAAGCTGGGAATCCTGAATCTCGATGCCCGCGACACGCTCTAGTCGTCATGGTCACGCAGTTTCCCTCGCAACTCAACAAGAGCCGCGCGGGCGCGGCCATCCTGCAGGGCGTCCAGACGCAGGTGCTGATCCCGAACCGCGCGGCCTCGACTGAGAACTATGCGGCGCTGCATCTGAATGACCGGGAAATGGGCATGGTGCTAGGCGCACCCACCGGGTCGCGCCTGGCGCTGATCCGCAATGCCTCGGCCTCTGTGGTCGTGGATGTGAACCTCGCGCCCCTGGGCGATCACCTGAAAATCCTCGGCGGCAGCAAGACGGGCCGTGCGGCCTTTGAGGCCTACCGCGCCCGCCTCCAGACAAAGGAAGAAATCGCATGAAGTCCGTTCTCATGATCTATGTGCTGGCCTTCACCGTCTCGGCTTGCGCCAGCACCCAGCCTGCCCGCTCGTCCTGCTTCGTGGGCGGCAAGCCGGTCTGCACCTTCACGCCCATTCAGGAGCTGTGGGCCGAAGAATGATCGTGCGGGTCACACAGGCAAAGGCGCTTGCTGCTGTGGTGGCCCTCGGGGCCAGCACGACCCTCGCCTCGGCGCAGGGCGTTCCCATTATCGACGCGAACCTGCTGCGGCAAAACCTTGCCATCCTGGCCGAACAGGAACGCGATCTTGGCCGCCAGCAAGGCAGGCTGGCGCGGTCTGATGCGCTCCTGAAGATCGACGCGGAGATTATCGCGGAACTGGACAAGCTGATCGAGGCTGGCAACCTGCCGGTGGGCGCGACCGGCGACATGATCCAGACCCTGGAGGCTGGGGCAGGCGATCCGGCGGCATCGGCTGACAGTCTCTACAATCCAACTGGACAAGCTGATCGAGGCTGGCAACCTGCCGGTGGGCGCGACCGGCGACATGATCCAGACCCTGGAGGCTGGGGCAGGCGATCCGGCGGCATCGGCTGACAGTCTCTACAATCCCGACGACACGAACCCGGCGGCGGCCAAGACCTTCGGGGATGCGGCGCTGACGGTCGAAGAGGTTATCATCGCCGGGTCCAAGGCCACCTACGGCCATACCGGTGTGTCCAAAGCCGGGCTGTCGCAGGCGCAATGGCGGGCCTTGATCCAGGCGATGATCTGGCAGGAAAGCCGCTTCAATCCCCATGCCGGGTCCCCGAAAGGAGCCTACGGCCTGACGCAGCTCATGCCTGGAACGGCCAAGGACCTCGGGGTGGACCCCGACTACCGGACCAACCCCTATTCACAGGTTTATGGCGGGGCGACCTATCTAGCCCGGATGCTGGCGATGTTTGACGGCAACATCGTCCTTGGGCTTGCCGCCTATAACGCGGGTCCGGGCAACGTGCAGAAATACGGCGGTGTGCCGCCCTTCAAGGAAACGCAGCACTACGTCCAGGTGATCCCCACCAAGTATAACAAGTATCTGGTAGCCATCGGCGGTGTTGACGCGCTTGGCACCATCGCACCGGTTGATGCGGCAGGGGCCAACCTCGCCATGATGGGCGATGGTGCCTCGGCCTATGGCAGCAACATGGCCCAAGAGATTGCCGCCATCGCGCATCGCCTCAAGGCGATCCTGAGCCAGATGGAGCAGAACCAGAACCCCACGCAAGCCTGGGCGCTGAACAGCTACGCGCGCGCGGAAATGGCCCGGATCATGACGCTTCGGGTCCGGGTTCTTGCGGCCAACACCAAGACGGTCAGCGCCGAGGCTTTGCAGCAAGCCGCGGCCCACGCCGAAGAACGCAATTACATGACATTCTCGAACGATTGAGGTTCACGATGCTTTTCCACCGTATCAGTGACATTCCGAAAGCTGGCCTTTTTGCGGCCGCTCTTGCGATCAGCAGCCTGACCGCAACCGCCATCCCCCGTGTCGCCTTGGCGCAGGGCGTCCCGACCCTCGACGGCCAGAACACCTTGCAGACCATCAGGCAGCTTGAAGCCATGCTGCGCGATGCCGGGGTGCAGTCCGACCTTCTCTCCAATGCCGTCAAGCAGGTCGAACAGTTGCAGGCGCAGTTGACGCAGCTTCAGGATATTTACGGGCAGTTCAGCGGCAAGCGGGACATTGTGGACCTTGCCATGGGCGGGGGTCTGGACGGCCTCTTGAGCGGAAACATGACCGATGTGCTTGGCACGATCCAAGGCGGCATGACCGGCAACTGGGGCGGCTTCACACCGGCCAAGGGCGACACGCTGACGAAGGGGGTGGAAACCGCGCTGACCACGGGCGGGCTGACGCAGGAAAAGGTCACGGGCATGGCGTCCTCGGGCGTTCCCGGCGCGCAGCGGGTGGCGGCGCAAGCCTCGGGCGGCGCGGTTCTCGCCGCAACGGCCGAGCAGACCTATGCGGAAACCTCGTCCTCGCTGGAACGGGTCAACACGCTTGTCTCCATGACCCAGAACAGCGCGGACATAAAGGAGTCGATCGACCTCAACACGCGGGTGCTGGCCGAACTCTCGGTCCAGCTCGCCAAGTCGCTTGAACTGCAATCGATCGAGGCCGTCTACAACGGTCAGACGGGTGTCCTCTCGGCCGCGACCATTGCCGAGAAACGCGCCTACATGACCTTCTCGAACGAGTGATCCAGCCATGAGCACCATCAAGGATGTCTTCGAGGAAGAACTGATCTACGGCGCGCGCGAGGAAGCCGCGATGTGGAAACGCATCGCCTTTATCACCTCGGGCTTCGGTGTCGCCGGCTGTCTGGCGGCCGCCATGGTGGCCCTCTTCATCGACAAGCCGCCCCCTGCCCTGGTGCCCTTCGATCCGACCACGGGGGCTGCGCTGCCGATGGCGAATGTCGGCACGATCAGCCTGGCGGAACGCGAGGCGGTGATGCAGTCGCTGGTTTATGCCTATGTGCGCGACCGGGAAACCTACAACCAACTCGACAGTGACCTGCGCATCGAAGGCGTCTTTGCCCGCTCCACGGGTCAGGCCGCAAAGTCGCTCCAGGATTTGTGGAACGAACAAAACTCGGAGTTTCCACCCAAAATCTACGGGGAAAACGCCCGCATCGACGTGGCCGTGTCCTCGATCTCGGACATTGGCAACAACCGCGCGCAGGCCCGCGTCACCAAGCGCCTGACCACGCTCGACGGCGTGACGGAGGGCACCTTCGTCGTCACGCTGGCCTATGATTATGACCCTTCGACGCTGCGCAGCCTCGATGGGGTCTGGTCCAACCCCTTTGGCTTCACGGTCAGCAACTACAGCGTGGCCGCCGAACGGTTCCGGAACGAGGGAGAAGCCCAATGAAAGGATGGTTGATCGCGGCCGCGCTTGGCGCGGCAACTTGGGCGGCACCGGCCTTGGCCGAAGTCACGCCCTCTGCCGGGCGGCATGATGCACGGGTCCGCAATGCCGTTTATCAGGACGGGCAGGTGTACCGCGTGAATGTGGGCATGATGCGCGTGACCTCCGTGGAGTTTGGCCCCGGTGAGGAAATCGTCAGCATCGTGGCGGGCGATACCGAAGGCTTCAACTTCGACGGCGTTCCAGGCGGGCGGGCCTTGGTGGTCAAGCCGACCGTTGCAGGCGGTTCCACCAACATGACTGTCTATACCAACCGTCGCGCCTATTACCTGCATCTGAATGAAGTGGGCGCGCGGGCTGATTATGTGGTCCGCTTCGGTGGCGGCGTGGCCGCGCAGGCTCCCCGGACGGCGGCGGCAGAACCGCAGAACAAGCGGCTGAACCCGACAACCCCCTGGGGCGGCTACGGCGCCAGCAAGCGCAATGCCGCCCTGCCCTTGCAGGTTTGGGATGATGGCGACTTCACCTATTTCCGCTTCCCGCGCGGCGCGCAGCTCCCGGCGATCTTCAAGACGTCATCGGGTCCTGAACGCACCGTCAACAGCACAACCCTTCCGGACGGCACCATTCGGGTGAGCGGCATCAGCCCCTATTGGGTGCTGCGGATTGCCGCGACCGAGACCGTCATCAAGCGACTGGACCCCCGGCCATGAGCGAGCAGAACCAGACCGATCAGAACGATGGGGACAACGGCCACAAGGGCACCCCTGATCTTGAGGACGATACCGCTCGTCTGGCGGCAGAGGTGCAGGAAGCGCGGGCCAACAACCGGCGCGGCACGCCGCCGGGTGGAAAAGGCAGGCTTCTGGCGGGCACGGCCCTGGCCGGGGCATGTGCCGTCTTTATCGCGGTGATGTTCTGGCCGCAGCCTGACTCGCTGTCGCAAGCGACCTTGCCGACAGGCCAGCCTGCCGCGTTCCAGACGAATGAGGCTCCTTTCCCCCGGATGCCCCTGCCCCAGCGGCGTGAGCCTTAACCCGACCCACGATTGCTGGCGCAGATCGAGGCATTGCAGGCCGAGATCGAACGGCTGCGCCAGCAGCCGCAGCAAGAGGTGGACATCACTGTCGAAGACGATGTGCCGCCGGTTGAGGATGCGCCAGTCGTCAGCAATGACCCGCAGATCGACAACCTCCTGGCGCAGGTGAGCCAGTTGCAGGAGACGATGACCTCTATGCAGACTGAGAACGCCAACATGATTGCCGACCGCGACCGGCAGCTTGCGCAGCTTCAGGCGCAGCTTGACGCGGCGCGGATCAGCGGCGGAAACCCGGACCTCGGGACGATGGACGGGGAAGTTGATCGCCGCCGTGAGGCCGAAGAACTCTACCGCGCCCGCGCCTCCTCGCCCATGATCGCCTTTGGGGGCGGGGCCTCGGGCGGCGGCGGGGCGGGCGCTTCGGGTGCAGCAGGTGCGATGGAGGCGGCAGCGGCCTATCCCGGCATGGAGGAACGCGATCCGAACCTGCGCAACCAAAGCCAGAACGAACGCTTTGCCCGCCAGCAGGCCGCGCGTGCGCCGATGGAACAGGCCAAGGACATCGCCAATCCGGCCAATACCGTTCTGCAGGGCACGATGATCCAGGCGGTGCTGGAAACCGCCATCAACACCGATCTGCCGGGGACCATCCGCGCCTTGGTCTCGGAGGACGTTCATTCCTATGATGGATCACGCATCCTGATCCCGCGCGGCTCGCGCGTCATCGGCGCCTATAACGACAACACCGACCTCGGCCAGCGGCGGGCGATGATCGTCTGGAACAGGATCATCCTGCCCGACAACCAGACCGTGGAAATCGGAGCCTATGGCGGTGATGCCATCGGGCGTTCGGGCATGGGCGGGGTGGTGAACACCCACTTCGGCGCGCGCTTTGGCTCGGCCGCGCTGATCAGTCTGATCGGCCTCGCGCCTGCCATTGCCCTGGCAGATGAAGACGACAACGACAGCACCTCGGACGTGGCAGAAGCCATATCGCAGAACATGATGGGGGCCACGTCAAGCGCACTCGACGGCTATCTGAACCGCCAGCCGACCATTGCCATAGACCAGGGCTCTCTTGTGACGATCATGGTTGATCGCGATTTGGAAATCTTCTGATGGGTTGGCTGGCCCACAAGCTGGACCGCTTCAAGCCCTGGCTGGATGATCCCGCCACGATTGAAGTCTCGGTCAACCCGGACCGCAGCATCTGGATCTTGAAGCGCGGCGACGTGCATATGAAACCGACCGGGGAAAGGGTTGAACCGAACTTCGGCCATACCCTTGCCAACCAGATCGCGGGCGAGAACCAGGCGCAGACCGGCCGCGACAAGCTCCTGGTCTCCGCAACCGTGGCCTATAACGATAGGCCGATCCGGGCGCAGGCGGTTCTTGCGCCTGCCACGCCGCAGGAAGCGGCCCTCTCCTTCCGACTCTTTGCCGCCCTGCCCATAGAGGACATCGAGCTGCGCTTCCTGCATGGCAAGCAGGTGGCTCTCGATGTGGAACGGAAAAAGCGCAACGCTAGTCTCGCAGGACTGATCGAGGCTGGAGACCTGATAGCGGCGCTGCGTTTCTGCGTGACCCACAAGCTGAACATCCTGATCTCGGGCGGCACCGATACTGGCAAGTCGGTGGCGCTGCGCAAGATCATCTCCATGATCCCGCAAGAGGAACGGATCATCACCATTGAGGACGCGCGTGAACTGTTCCCCGAACAGCCGAACGCGGTGTCTCTCATTGCGGATCGGGGCGGCGCCACCAGGACGCCCGACATGCTTCTGGAAGCCACGCTGCGGATGCGTCCGGATCGCCTAATCGTGGGCGAGGTCCGGGGCAAGGAAGCCATGACCTTCCTTGAAGCCGTAAACACCGGGCATGGTGGTTCGATGACGACAATCCACGCGGAAACGCCGGAACTGGCGCTTGACCGGCTGGCGATTGCGGCTGGCCGTTCCGACGTACGGATGAGCTACACTGATCTGCGCAACTACATCTTGCGCACCATCGACGTGATTATTCAGACGGGGCGCATTGGCGAAACGCGCGGCATCGCGCAGGTTTTTATTCCGACGATAGGAGACGCGGCATGAAATGGGTGATTACGGGTATTCTGGCTGTTTCAGCCGCTGCGGCTTTAGCCAACGGCTACATGATCCTATCGAATGATGACAGCGAAGCGCCTGCCGTCATGACCGTTCCAAGTGAGGCGATGCGGGAAGCTGGCTACCTGACCTTCTCCTTCAACACAGGTGCCGCTCCGGTCGCGTTGGACCAGTCCAAGGAACAACGCGACATGCCGGTGGACATGGCCCAGGCGAATGATCCTGCGGGGCAGCCTGGCTATACGACCTTCTCGAATGATGGCAACAAGCCTGACGGCGGGTTCTACACAACGCCGGGCGGTTGCTCCGCTCCGCGTCCGCCCGAGATTGAGCATTATGATATTGCAGGCGCGGCTTCGCTGCGCTTCCTGGAAAGCGCCTACATCCATCAGGTTGCAGCCAGTCTTGAGGCTGCGGCGGGAAAATGCACCTGCGAATTGCGTTTTCCGTCATGGGACGGGGCTTTGGACGAACTAGAAAATCGCTTCGCAAAGCTACCTGACGACGAAAGTAGCGCCTGGGTTAGAGATTATGCTCGCACGGAACGGAGTCGCCTGACGCGAGAGGTCGATAAACTCTGCAAAGCGCAGGGAGTTTACTGATGGGCATGATTGAGGGCTTTGTTAGCCGCTCCCAAGGTGAGCTGGACAGTGTAGCGCAATCCAGCTTCGGGGCTGTGCTGGAGGGAATGGGAACGCTCGCCGCAACGATGGCAACCTTGGCTGTGGTCATGCTGGGCGTGAACATGGTTCTGCAATACAGGCCCATGTCGGCCGGGCAGATCGTCGTCACCTTTATCAAGCTGATTGCGATAGGCAGTATCGGGTTGGTGTGGGGCCAGTTCAACCTGATTGCCAGTGCCATTGAAGGCGGCGTGGACAGCATTGCCGCAAACCTGCTTGGACAGTTCGGCGGCAGTAAAGTCCCGTCCAACAATCTCGCCGCAGCGATGGATGCCTTCATTTCCGATTTTTCGGACAAGGCCAACAAGGTCATGGAACCGATGGGCTGGATGGGGGGCGCCATCATGAGCGTGATGATTACCTTCAGCCTCGGCAGCATTGCCGCACTGGCCGCGCTTCTGCTGATCTTCGGTCAGGTCATGGTGACGATCTATCTTGGCATTGCCCCCATCTTCATTGCCTTGAGCATGTTTGAGGTCACGAAGGATTACTTCAACCGTTGGCTTCAAGGCGCAGTCAGCTACACGCTCTATCCGCTCGTCACGGCCGTCATGCTCGGCGGGCTGATCCGCATCGTCATGGGCTACATGGAGACAATTAATTCGTCCCTGACCGAGAGTGTGTCCGACTTCATTCCCTTCATTGCCTGTTTGATTATCATGGCGGTCTGCACCCTTTGCATCCCGATGATCGTCAGTTCCTTGAGCGGCATGATTATGGCGGTCACGCCCACGCAAGCAGCTATCGCAGCAGTAGGCGTGAAGGCGGCTGGATCTCTTGCTGGAAAAGCAGCGGCCAGCAGTCCTCCCGCCCGTGCCGCCGCCCTTGCGGGGCAGAAGGCGATGCAGAAGGGGGAAAGCTATGGCGAGCTTGCGTTGGCAGGGTCACGCAACCTGGCGCGTCGAATAGCCGAACGCAGCGCCAAATACTGATGAAAGAAAACGCTCACTTCGGAAAGTGATAAACCCCCGCGAGCGCGGGGATTATAAAAGACTGTCAGATGGCGAAATCGTCCAGCGACTTTCCGGCTTCCAGAGCCTCTGCAATCCAGCCCGGCTTTCTGCCACGTCCGCTCCAGGTCAGTTCAGGGTTTTCCGGATTGCGGTATTTCGGTTCGGCCTTTTGCTTTGCGGGCTGAGCAGCCAGCATGTCTTCAAGCGAGGAAAAACCTGCAGCCTTGGCGATCTCGGTGGCTTTTTGGATGGCGTCTTTCTTCCGGCGGTTCTCGAAATCGGCAATGGCAGCTGCGGATTTCTTGTTGATCTCTTTCAGCTGTTCAAGGGACAGCTGGTTGTAGTTGATATCCATGATGATCTCCTCAAATGCCTGTCCCAATACAGAACCATCCTTCGCAGGAAAGCCTGCAATCTGCATGGCAGGGTTGATCTTCAAGGAAAAACTAGATCACCCTGTCTCAAGAAGCACCCATGCCGGCGCGTGGTCGCTGGCTTTCGGTTTTCCTCGCATGTCTCGATCCACACCCGCATCTTCTAGCTTTGAGGACAATGCTGGAGACAGCAAAAGGTGATCCAGTCTCAAGCCGGCGTCCCGTTCCCAGGCATGGCGTAGGTAGTCCCAGAAGGTATAGATCGCTTGATCCGGATGAAGCGTCGCGATCGCGTCGGTCCAACCCTGTTTAAGGATGGACGCATAGGCCTTGCGGACCTGCGGCAAAAACAGGGCATCCTCGCGCCAGCGGTCTAGATTATAGACGTCGCGCTCCGTGGGAATGATGTTGTAATCGCCCGCGAGGATCACCGGGATGTCCATGCTGAGCAGGTGCTTTGCATGAACGGTGAACTGCTTCAGCCATTCCAGCTTGTAATCCAGCTTTGGTCCGGGTGCCGGATTGCCGTTCGGAGCATAAAGACAGCCTACCAGCAGGCCATTTACCGCTGCCTCGATGTAGCGGCTTTGCGACGGATCGGGATCCCTGGGCAGCTCTCGTCGCGTGAGCACTGGCTCGCTCCCCCGCGACAGGATCGCCACCCCATTCCAGCGGCTCTGGCCGTGCCAGACGGCACCGTAGCCAGCATCGGCAAGTTGCTTCTGCGGGAACTTCGCCTGCGGTGCCTTCAACTCCTGCAGGCAAACGATGTCAGGCTCGGACTCAGAAAGCCAAGTCAACAGCGTGTCCAGGCGGCCGTTGATGCCGTTGATGTTGTAAGTGGCGATCTTCACGGCCCTGCCCTCCTGCGTTAGAAGAGTTGCCCTTGCGCCTCGTCGGGGGCATCCGGCGGCAGCACCATTAGCGCGTCATCGGCCAGCGGCCGCTGCAGGGCCTGTGCCTGCGCCCACTCCGCCGTCATCCACATCTCGATCTCCTCCTCGGTGGTCAGGATCACCGGCATGGCCTTGGGATGGACAGGCTTCACCACCGCATTCGGCTCGCAGGTGAGAAAGGCGAAGAGCTCGTGTTCGCCTAGGCGCGGCGTCTTCATGGAGCCGCGGGTGCCCTGCCACGGCGTCCAGATGCCCGCGAAGAAGAACAAGGGCCGGCTTTCATCGAGCGCGTACCAGTGCAACGGCTTGCGCTTCGTGGCCGGATCGGGTTTTGCGCCGTATTCCGAAAAGGCGGTGCCCGGCACCAGGCAGCGGTTCTCAACCCCGAGCCAGCGGCGCCAATGCGGGCTGGCCGTGTTGCGGATGTTGGTGACGCCGGTATCGGCCGCATCCTTGGCCTTCAGGAACTGCGGCGGCGTGGGCATGCCCCAGGTCAGCCGGACCAGTTCGCGCCCTTCGGCCGTGTTGCGCACCACCGGCGCGGGACGGTCGGGATAGACATCGAGGTTGGGCTCCAGGTTGCCCAGGCTGTCTGTCATCGCCCGCGCCAGATCCCGGATCGCCTGCTGGTTGGTGGTCAGGTTGTAAAGATTGCAGATGAGACGATCCTCCTTGTCTTGGCGTGGGACTTCACTCGGCAGCATAACGCGGTGGAGGAGCGAAGATATCCCCAGCTGATTACTGGCGGCCTGGTTGACACGCGTCGCTCCAGTGGAACAAAAAAGGAACATAACCTGTTTGTTCTCAACTGCTTTGGAGCCGCCCTCCCATGTCTGCCCGGCCCTTCAACCCTGCCCTTGCCGCGCTGCGCCAGCAGATCGCCGCCATGGAGGGGGACGGTGGACCAGCACGCGAGGTGTTGCCCTTTGGCCTGCCCGATCTGGATCGCCGTCTGCCTGGTGGTGGTCTGGCACTCGGCTGCCTGCACGAGGTGGCGGGCGGCGGCAATGGCGCGGTGGATGGGGCGGCCGCCTCCTGCTTTGCCGCAGGCATTGCGGCGCGACTGCCAGGACAGGTGCTCTGGTGCCTGACGCAGGCTGATCTCTTTGCCCCCGGCCTCGAGCAGGCAGGCCTAGGTCCGGACCGGGTGATCTATGTCGAGGCGGGCGATGACGTCTCGGTGCTGGCCTGCATGGAAGAGGGCCTGCGCCATGGCGGATTGGGTGCAGTGGTGGCCGATGTCGCGCGGCTCTCGATGACGGCCTCGCGCAGGCTGCATCTGGCGGCCAAGGGATCGGGCACCACCGGCATTGCGCTCCGCCGCTGGCGGCGCCAGCAGGACGCTTATGACTTCGGCCAGCCCACCGCAGCGATGACCCGCTGGCGCATTTCTGTCCTGCCCTCTGCGCCCCTGCCTGTTCCTGGTCTCGGCCGAGCCCGCTGGCTCATCGAGCTGATCCGGGCGCGGGCCGGCGAGTCCCTCGATATCGAACTGGAGGCATGCGATGGCACGGGTCATCTCGGTTACCCTGCCACTCTGGCCGATCGACCGGCTCAGGCGGTCGATAGCTGAGGCGGCACCGGCGTTAGAAGAGAGGCCGCTGGTGCTGGCCGGGCGAGTCGGCAACTGCTCTCCCCCTCCTCTTCTTGCTGGATAAGTGATCATGAAACAAGGCCGAGCATTTTGACGGAACGGCATCGGATGCTGGCGGCATGATCATTGTGATGTCATGAGCCTTTTCCAAGCAAGGCCTGTTCAGCGTATCAGTTCCTCAAGATGGTGTGGTCCAGCCGGCGGGCATTCCAATACCGGATCTCGTCTCAGAGGAAGCAACACACCTCGCTCCAAAACAATTATCGTCATGAAGAATTTCCCCCTTGCAGGCAGGAGTGCGGTGCCCTAAATACGCTATCTCCGAAGCGGCCAAAAGGCATGGTGCATCGGAAAGAATTCTAGAATAAATGACCGGGCAGGCGTCGCGAGAGAGACGCCTGATCTGTGATTTGTTTCCTTTGCTTTTTGACATTGATGGATATCTGAAGGGATATGCGGGCGGTTTGGTCGTTTAGACGACTTGGAGGCTTGCATATCGACCTGGTAGCGAAAGCGATGATCCAGGTGTGCCGGCGGCTCGGGCGCCGACGTGATCAACACCGGCGACGGCAATGACCTGGTCAACCTAACCGGCACCTTCGGCAACGACACGATCACCGGGGGAACGGGCAGCGACACGCTGTCGGGCGCCAGCTTTGCCGCCGGGCAAGGCGCAACAGTGACCTACACGAATGGCAGCGGAACCTTTGCTAGCAGCGGGGGAACGGCCAGCTTCAACACCATCGAATCCATCGTAACCGGCACGGGCGCCGACGCCATCAATGCTTCGACCAACGCCGCGTCAGCCAGCTTCGCTATGGGGGCAGGAAACGACAGCTTTACGGGCGGCCTTGGGGCTGAAACCGTCGACGGGGGTGCAGGCGATGACGTTATCGTTTCAGGCGCAGGCAATGACAGCATACTGGCCGGCGACGGAAACGACCGGGTCGAGGCCGAAGACGGCGACGACTATGTGGATGCCGGCACGGGCAACGACACAGTCGGCGGGGGTATCGGAAACGACACCCTTCTGGGCGGCATCGGCGACGACCAGTTGAGCGGAGGCGCTGGCAACGACAGCCTGTTCGGGGGGGCCGGCAACGATGTCCTTCTGGGTGGCGATGGCAACGATTACCTGGAGGGCGGCGCGGGGGCGGATACGCTGACGGGCGGCGCTGGCAACGACTTCTTTGCTGCGACGTCAG
The DNA here is from genome assembly GCF_030863885.1 of Paracoccus actinidiae. NCBI lineage: Bacteria > Pseudomonadati > Pseudomonadota > Alphaproteobacteria > Rhodobacterales > Paracoccaceae > Paracoccus > Paracoccus actinidiae. The sequence continues at coordinate 4,013,709 of NZ_CP132956.1, read as the reverse complement.
GCGACCTGATCACCGACTTCACCGTGGGTGATACAGCCAACAACGACAGCGTCGATCTGACAGGCTTTTACAACGCCACGAACCTTGCCATCATCAACGCCCAGCGGACGACACTCGGCCTTCGGCCTTATGAGTCCGCCCTTGGTTGGCTCAAGGCAGACCAAGCCGATGATGGCGTGCTCAACAGCATCCGGACCGATGCCGGTTTCTCCGAGAACTTCACCCTGAGGATACAAAACGGCGAAACGGCAGTAAGCGCCTCGGACTTGACCGAGAATGCGACCGCTGTGGTGTGCTTTGGGACTGATGCGATGATCGCAACGGCCGACGGGCCAGTGCCGGCGGGCGCGTTGAAGGTCGCCGACATGGTGCTGACCCGCGACAATGGTTATCAGCCCATCCGCTGGGTCGGACAGCGCACGCTCAATGCTGCCACTCTGGCGGCCAATGCCCAGCTTCGACCCATCCGCATCAGGACAGGCGCCTTGGGTCAGGGCTTGCCCACAAGCGACCTGATCGTCTCTCCGCAACACCGCATCCTGGTGCGATCGAAGATTGCCGAGCGGATGTTCGGACACTGCGAGGTGCTGGTTGCGGCCAAGCAGCTGATGGTGACCGAAGGCATCGACATTGCCGATGATCTGGAATCGGTGACCTATGTCCACTTCCTGTTCGACGCCCACCAGATCGTCCTGTCGAACGGCGCCGAAACCGAGTCCCTTTATACCGGGGCCGAGGCACTGAAATCCGTGCCTCGGGAAGCTCAGGAGGAAATTCTGGCGGTGTTCCCTGAACTTGCCGAGGGCAACGCCCGCCCGGCGGTGCGGGAAATGCTTTCTGGACGCATGGGCCGCAAGCTGGCGCAACGCCATGCCCAGAACGGAAAGAAGCTGGTGGCGTGAACAACATGGGCGTGGCGGCATTTCCGCCACGCCTTTCCCAAATCGCAGCAACCAGGCCAGAAGGGAAAATCGGCCCCAAGCTTATCGAAACGAAGTCGAGCACAGGCTGACCAGGGTTAAGGCCCATGGACCAACAGTCAGGTCGAGGGGGCGAACCGCAGGTTCGAGGAAGGTGAAGCAGATCGCAAGACGGCCCGAAGGATCGTTTTCCTGCTGAACGTCAGGCGCTGCCATTACGACAATGACGATCAGCTGCGAACGTCTCTTGCAGGTTTCATCGTCGCCTGTAACTTCGCCAATCGGCTCGAGACACTGAGCAGCCTCACGCCTTGCGAAAAAAAAAAAATTACAAGACCGGGATAAAGCTTTGACGCGCCCCCGGTCTTCCCTTGTTCATAACGAGATTCGTTGGGGTTAATGCGCTGCTCCCCAACCTTGGACCCGCAGCTTCGGGTTCCTGTTCCTGATCTGCAAGGCCAGTTCAGTGTAAATCCTGCGGGTCTTCTTGATGGTGATCACCCACCCCTCCCGGCGCAGCAGGACATGCTTGCGCCGATAGCCATAGCGCACACCAATCGCGTCGCGCTCGGACCGATGGTGCCGCGACGGCTCATCTCTCGCAGATCTCCTGATCCGTCGTGCGACGGCCGCCTGGTCGGTGCGCCGGGAGGTGGAGGGAAACGTGGAGGTGTCGAACTGCAGGATCCCGCAAGCCCCGCGGATCGACACGCCCCAATCGATGCACATCCCGCGAACCAGTTCGCGCATCAGGCCAAGGTGAGCCAGCAGGCGGCGCCGGTTCAAGCCGGCGGGCGTCAAAGCTTTCGGCGGATGACGTGCCTCACAGCATCTCCCGGTCCAGCGTCAGAGCCGCCGCCATCTTCTTGAGCCGGCTGTTGTTCGCCTGCTCTCTCGAACCCGTGGCGCTTACAAGCTCGCTCTTCGAGCGCCTTCAGCCGGAGCATCTCGTCCGCCAGCAGCCCGCCATAACGCGTTCGTCGGGTAAACAGTCCACCGGAACCTTCACTGATCCTCCTTACTCCAGGTGAAGGAGGCCACCTTGCGGATCCCCGCCCTGCGGCAGATCTCCGCAACCGGAGTGCCGTCCTCGAGCTGCTTCAGGATGAACGCCACTGCGCCCCCTTTCAGGGAAACGTCCAAACCAAATTCAACCTTTTTCGCAAGGACATGGTGCAGATGAGGGATTCGACTTCTCATCGTGCATGGCAAGGCCCTCAAGGCCGACGGCGGCCGCAGTCTCGTGAGCGCCTGACCGGAAGAGAACCGGGACGAGTCCACTGGGTTCCATCGGCCAGAATGTCGTGCAAGTGGCATAGTCGCCCCCAATCCACGTGCTGCTGGAGAATGGGATCCATGGTGGCCGACTGCCGCAGGCCCTATCCCGCAACGAGGGCGTCAGTCACAATCCGCCGCGGCCGTGTTGTCTTTTTACGCCTCCGCCGGGACGGCGGCCTGTCCGGTGCCCCAAGAACCAGCAGCATCCGAGGGCCCTGGAGTGGGTTCGGGTGAAAGGGAATACAGTCTTGGCGAGAATGAAACGTTACTCCGAAGTCGGGGTTCAGTAGCGGGCTGGAAGCTGTGCTTGCCGCTTTGTGCGGGTACGGGCAACAGCGCTCGCGGCTCTTCTTACTATTTCGGCGTGAAGTCGGTGTCCGGGCGAAGGCGGCGGCAGAACTGGTGGACCAAATCGATCGTGGCATGGATGTCGTCAAGGCACACTACCTCGGACGGCGTGTGCATATAGCGCAGCGGGACCGAGATCACACCCGTCGCGACACCGCTGCGCAGTTCCTGGATCACCCTTGCATCCGTGGGGCTTGTTGCGCCGGCCGCCTGCCGCTGAAAGGCGATCCCGCTTTCCTTGGCCGCCGACATCAGCAGGTCGAACACGACCGGGTTGGTATTGGCCCCTCGGGATATGCCGGGACCCTTGCGAAGCTCCAGCCTGCCCTGGTCCTCGGGCCGTCCCCGCGGGTAATCCGTCGCAACCCCCATGTCGATTGCAAGCGCCGAGCGGGGGTTGAGGTTGAATGCAGCGGTCTTTGCGCCGCGCGACCCGATTTCCTCCTGCACGGTACCTAGGAAATGAAAGCCGACGTTCGAGTGGATGTCCCCGTCCTGCGACAGGCGGCGCACCAGTTCCGCGCCGATCAGCAGGCCCACCTTGTTGTCGAAGGCCCGCCCGACGGCCAGCTTGCCCGCCAGGAACCCGAACCCTGCCTCGATGGTGACGGCATTGCCGATCTCGACCATCTTCTCGGCCTCGTCGCGCGATCCAGCGCCGATGTCGATCCACAGATCCTGCATCGATGGCGTTTCGTTGAAGTCAGCCGGCTTGAATACCTGGATCGCCTTGCGCCCGATCACCCCCGAAACAGGTTCGTGCCCATGCACGATGACGCGCTGCCCGATTTCCGTCGCGACATCGGTGCCACCGATGGTGCTGAAGAACAGGAAGCCGTTGTCGTCTATATAATGGACGATGAAGCCTATCTCGTCCATGTGGCCGGCATACATGAAACGGACCTCGGCGTCAGGATTGATGACCGCGCTGACATTGCCCATGATGTCGGTCGTGACCTGGTGCGCGTAAGGCTCGACATAGTTGCGATAGAGTTGGGCTACCGGCTGTTCAAAGCCGCTGGGCGAGGGGGCGGCAACGATCGCCTTCAGGAAATCTAGTGCCTGTTCTTCCATGGGACAGCTCCTGTTCAAATGCTGTCGAACCCCTGGGGGTCACCGATGTTCCGGGAAATGTCCTGCATCAGCGCCATACGCTCCCAATAGTCCATTCCCCAGGGAGGAAGGCGTCAGTTCATGAAGCGGCCTTCAGTGATGTCCTGGGGCACGCCGGAAGGATGCCGCACGGTTCTTCTCCCGCCACTCCGTACCACCTGTTAGGTGGCGAAGTGGTCCTTAGACTGGTCTAGGTCGGTGCGGGAGAGGGGAGGGGGAGGTTTGAACTCCTTGGCTCCCGTTCGTCGCCTCGGCAGCATAATGCGAGTTTGTAGCCACAAGTGGGCGGGGGTTATGAACGTTCTGAAGAAAGCTTGATTATTTCCTCACGTTACCATCGGCGGCAGCATCTACCATCTGGCCGAAGAACCCTGAGGTGCCGCATGAGCCTTGGTCTTACCCCTGCCTGCGGCGGCGTAAGTGCCGCCGTCCTCAAGATGCTCTAGACAGGGCGGTTCCAGGCGGATCTGGCGCGAAGCCTCGCCATGCCTATCGTCTCGGGCGAAAAGGCCCACCGGTCCGATTTGCAAGCCTCTGTGACCGCGAACTGATCCGGTCTTTGACCGCCTAGGCTTCGAAGTGCAGGTGTTTCACCGCGACGCGGCTCCTAGCCCCTCCCTGCTGGGCAGCCGGATCGAGGATCGGGACCAGCCGACGGTGCTGATGTACGGCCACGGCGACGCGGTGACCGGCGTTTCCAACAACTGTCGCCTGAGTTGTCGCCCTTCGAGATGACGGAGCGCGACGGCCACTTGTACGGTCGGGGGACTGCCGACGACAAGGGCCAGCATTCCGTAAACCTCGCCGCAGTCGAGGCGGTGCTTGCAGTGAGCGGTCGGCTGGGCTTCAACCTGAAATCCCTCATGGAGATGAGCAAGGAATACGGATCGCCTGTTCTTGCTGAGTTGTGCGCCGACGTGGCTGACGCTTTAACCGCCGACACGCTGATCGCGCCGGACGGTCCCCGCATCGGGCTGAACCAGCTGACGATCTTCCTGGGCGCGCGGCGGTATGAACATTTATTTGGAGGTCGCGGCTCGCGAGAGATACCACCCTTCCGGCAAAGGAGGCGGGCTGCTGGCAAATCCTGGTGTGGAACTGGCTCATGCCGTCGCGGCGCTCATCGGACCGACTGGCGAATGCCTGGTTCCCGAACTGACGTCAGGCACCATCCCCACTGACGCGCGCGAGGCCCTGTCGGGCTGCACCAAACCAAGCCAGGGCGATCCAGAATGCCTGATGGGGCGCCCCAGGACTGACCCAGGCCGCGCTTCTATGGTGGAGGTGATGGATGTTGAGGTCGGCAACATCGCCAAGCCGCCTAATGCCATTCCGCCCCCGGGCGCGGCTGCAGCTGCGCCATCTGGTCGGCATCGATACCGGTATGGTCATGCCCGCCGTGCGGCGCACTCTGGATCATGCCGGCCTGCAGTGCGTCAAGATCGTGCCAGAGACAGACGCAGATTTCCCCTGCCAGCCGATCGGACCAAGCCAACGAATGGGTGCGCTTTGTGGCAGATTCAATGCAGCGCACGATGGAGGTGACGCCGGTGATTCTGCCGAACCTCGGCGGGTCGCTTCCGAACACCATCTTCACTGGCACTCTGGGCCTGCTGGCGATCTGGGTGCCTGCCTCTATCCGGGATGCGGCCAACACGGCGCGGTCGAGCACATGCCGATCAAGTTCGTGCGTCAGCCCCTGGCGATCATGGCTGGCATCTTCTGGGACCTAGGGCATCGAACATGAATTCCCCGATGAACCGTCATGCGCTTTGGCAATCTGTCGGATCGACACCATGCTGCCGTCGCGGGCGGCGAGGAGGATCAGCGCACGCAGCGCATGGTCGGTGTAGCGGGTCAGCCCCGGTCCTTGTCAGAACAAACCATCGCCGTGGTGAAGGCCACAGTGCCCGCTCTGGAGCAGCATGGTCTGGCGATCACGGAAACCATGTATCGCCGCCTGTTCCGCGACGAGGACATTGCAGCCCTGTTCAACCACGCGAACCAGAAGACGGGGACGCAGCGTCTGGCCTTGGCTCAAGCCGTGCTGGCTTATGCCCGCAACATTGAGAACTTGAGCGTTCTTGGCGGAGCGGTGGAGCGGATCGCCCAGAAGCATATCGGCTACGCCATTCTTCCGAAGCATTATCCATTCGTCGCCGAAGCGCTTTTGGGTGCCATTGCGGAAGTTCTGGGAGAGGCGGCCACAGAGGAGAACCTGCGGGCCTGGGGCGAGGCCTACTGGTTCCTGGCCGACCTGCTGATAGAGCGCGAGACGGCGATCCGTGACGCGATCAAGGCGCAGCCGGGCGGCTGGACCAACTGGCGACGCTTCCGTGTGGCTGACAAGCGCAGCGAGGCGGAACACATCGTGTCCTTTGTGCTGCGTCCCCTAGACGGACGGTCCGTCATCGCGCACCGCCCGGGGCAGTACCTGACCCTGCGTTTCGACGAGGCCGGACTGGCCGGAGTCAAGCGCGAGGCGCAGCCGGGCGGCTGGACCAACTGGCGACGCTTCCGTGTGGCTGACAAGCGCAGCGAGGCGGAAGACATTGTGTCCTTTGTGCTGCGTCCCCTAGACGGACGGTCCGTCATCGCGCACCGCCCGGGGCAGTACCTGACCCTGCGTTTCGACGAGGCCGGGCTAGCCGGAGTCAAGCGCAACTACTCGATTTCAAGCGCGCCAAACGCGGACTTCTACCGGATCACCGTCAAGCGCGAGCCGAAGGGCGAGGCTTCAGGCTTTCTGCACGATCAGGTCGAAGTAGGCGCGGTCATCGAAGCCACACCTCCGGCAGGCGACTTCTATCTGTCCGACACGCCACAGCGTCCGCTGCTCTTGCTGTCGGGTGGGGTAGGGCTGACCCCAATCGTCAGCATGCTGGAGGTTCTTGCCGAGCAGCATCACAACGTGCCTGTCTTCTATGTCCACGGCACAAGCAGCCCGGCGCATCATGCCCATGACGCCCAGGTCCGCAAAGCCGCAGCCCGACATGGCAATGTTCTGGTCGAAACGTTTTACGAAAGCGGCGCGGATCAAAATGCCAATCCCGGCCGGATCACCCTGGACTGGCTGCAGGGAAACACCCCCCTGGCCGAGGCGGATGTCTATCTTTGCGGCCCGCGCCCCTTCCTGCGCCACTTTGTCGGCAGCTTGCGCGCCGCCGGCATCCCCGCCGATCGCATCCATTACGAGTTCTTCGGTCCTACCGACGAACAACTTGCCGCCTGAAGCAGAGGATGATGCCATGGATCTCGGCTCAAAGATAAAGGTTGGTTTTGACCAAGGCCGGCCCGTCATCGAGGCGGTCGAGATCGCACGGCTGCTGGAGCTTGATGTTCCTGGTTTCCAGGACCTCATGCGCTCGGGGAGCATCAGGAGCACGGTTGAGCGAGGCGAAGGGGACGACGCAGGCAAGTTTCGCCTGACGTTCCAATCGCCTCAGTGGCGGGTGCGCTTGACCTGCAAGGACGATGGGGAGGTGCTGACCCTGACCCGTGTGCGGCTGACAGCGCCACCGACAGCGGCGTAGGCCCGGGCGTAGCAGGCACGGTGTTCGTGCCGGACATCTGCCTGGCCGTTTCCGGGAGTATTAGGCAGCAGGACCGCGGCACTGGATTGGCACCAGAAACCGTTTGAGTGGATAGCTGTCATGCTACTTTCCGCCCAACGGCTTGGGAGAGGACAAGACCATCAGCCCAAAAATCCAGTGGAAGAGGCAAGCGCTTGCCCTCTCATATATGAACCATACTGTCTAGGTCAGCCAGCCTCCATCCGCGTCATCACCGGTTTCTGCCAGCAATGCCGGATAATCGATGACCGTGACGCCCCGCTTCCCATTGGGATGCACAATACCATCATCTTTGAAAGCCGAGAACTGGCGGCTGACGGTTTCCAGGGAGAGACCCAGGAAATCTCCGATCTCCTCCCGCGTGTAAGGCAGATCCAGGTATATCTGTTGCTTCATCAAGGGCGGATCCTGAGCAACCTTCTCACGGGCGAAGATCATCAGGAAGGAGGCGACCTTTTCGCGGGCGCTCTTTCTGCCCAGAAGCAGCATCCAGTCCCGCGCCGCATCAAGTTCGTTGGAGGACTGCTCAAGAAGCCCCTGCCCAAGTTCTGGGATCGTGCGCAACAACGTCTCGAAGGGTTTGCGGCGGAAGCCGCACATGACGACTGAAGTAGAGGCCACGGCATTGTAAGACGATTTGGCACGATAAGGATGGCCAAGAAAATTCCCCGGACGCAGCATCGCAACCATCTGGATCCTGCCATCCGGCATGAACTTCGTCAGGGACACTGTTCCGGTGAGAACGGTGCCGACGAAATCCAGGACGTCGCCGTCCATGACGATGGTTTGCCTTGGCTTAAACGACCGGAAAAGGCGCATAGCCTCGAGCTGACGCAGTTCTTCGGGTCCGCAATAGGCACAGATGGAGTGGTCCCGAGTCCGGCAGGCAAGACAGGACGCTTGAGCATGACATCCGACGATAAGGTCAGTTGCTGTTACCATGACGAGAAGACTAACCATGCTTTGCAACCAGTGACCACATCTGACGGCGTTTTTACCAGAACCCGTCAATACCGGCGGAGTGTTGCCGGTGGACCCATTCGCCCAGGAACCTGGTTGTGGCGACCAGCACCCAGAAACGAGCGCCAGGGGTTTTTCCCATAGATCGTGCCAGTGGAAATTACACCAGCTTGACGGACGTGACCCCGGAATTGCCGGCAGGTGTTTCTGCGCTTCTGCCAGAACTCTTGCGGGCAACGCTGTGATCCTGTCGTGACATCGCGTGGTCCTTTGCTGCCGGTGCCGCGCTGCGGAGTGTGTGTATCTGCAACCGCCTGGACAGCCACATTGCCTTGCTGCGGTGGAACGCGTGGAGAGCAGCCGTTGGTTCCGAGGGTTGTCTGCAAAGCCGCAGTGGGAACATTCGAGAAACTGCGCCGTTGTGACCTCCATGACAAGGTTCGGCCGCCGCATCACCGGCGACGACATTTCAGACATTCGGGAGACTTCCCATGAATTCAAATGATCACAATGCTTCGGCAGGACACAACCAGTCCACCTTGGGCAATCTCAAGGAGCAAGCGGGCGAAAAGGTCAGCCAGGTTGCGGATACCCTGAAGCAAGAGGCGGTGCGACGCGAGGAAGGCGTCCGCAGCAGCCTTTCCAAGCAGGCAGACCAGCTGGCCTCGGCCTTGCGAGCCGCCAAATCCGAAATCGATCCTGACTCCAGCATCGGCAAGATGTTCGATTATGCCGCAGACAGCGTCGGTAGCCTCGCGCAAAACATGAAAGCCACAGATACGTCCGACCTCGTGCACGGCGTTCGTGACTTTGCGCGCGAACGTCCTGGCGCCTTCCTGGGCATCTGTGCGTTGGGAGGCTTTGCGGCCGCACGCTTTCTGCTGGCCAGTGCCCCTGATGATCGTCGGAGCGGCACCGGCAACCGTAGCGGGTCCAGCTATCCAGGCAGTTCGTCAGCTTCCGGCTTTCCGGGCGGCTCGTCGCGCTCCTACGGGACGATGGGGGACTCAGGCAGCCAGGCACGTGCCATGACCGGCAGCATGTCAGGTTCTAGCGGGATGGGAGCTGGGACGGGACAGGCCGACATCGGCTCCGGCGGAGCCGGCAGTTCTGGCACCAGCTCCGGATATGGAACATCCAGCACCCCCACCGGCGCAAGCACCTCCGGCTCCGGCCTGTCCGGCACCACCACCGGTGGCTCCGGGTCCGGGACCAAGCCATCGAGCGGCGCCATCGGGGGTACGTCGCCCGCAACGGGGACGTCCGGGGGTAGAATCGGCGGCAGTGGTGCGGGCAGCGAAATTGGCGGAGATCTATCGGGGCAGTCTGCAGGCACGGGCAGCACCGGAGGCACCTCCGGAACCCAGGGTCAGCCCTATCGCAATGCACCCACTCCTGACGGGAATGGAGGCCGAAATGACTGACTATTCAAACAATACCGGACGCGTCGACGATTCTGTCCGGCCGCAGAACCCCGCGTCCCTGGCCTCCGAGGCACTGCGCTTGTCGGGCGACCTCGTCCGCAAGGAGATCGCCTTGGCCAAGGCCGAGATCAGCCAGAATATGCAGCGGGCCGCTGTTGCGATAGGCTTTGTCGCCGCCGCGGCGGTGATTGCTATCGTGACCATCAACGTGCTGGTGGCCGCATTGGTCGCAGCACTTGCGGAAACCGAGCTTGGCCCGATCTGGAGCGCAGTCCTCGTCGGCGTCGTTCTGGCGCTGCTTGCCTATATCTTGCTGCGCAAGGGCATGAACGACCTGAAGCCCGAAGCGCTGATGCCGTCTCGTACTGTCCAGAACGTGCAGCGCGACGCGCAAACCATCAAGGGGGCCTACAATGACAAATGAAACAGACACTCCAGAACGCATCGAGCGTGAGATCGAGCAGGACCGGGATGCGCTCAGCCGCACCCTGAACGACCTGCAGGATGAACTATCGCTGGACGGCTTTGCCCGCCGCCTGACCGACAAGTTCCGCGAGAACGGATCCGAATGGGCCAATACTGCCAGCGACGCGGCGCGTTCGAACCCGGTGGCGCTTGCGCTGACGGGGGTGGGCCTGGCCTGGCTGATCTTCGGCCGCGGCTATGATCCCACCCACCGAGTGGTGGATCACCGTTCCCGCCGCCGCAGCAGCGAATGGGACAGGACGTCGGAACCATATCGTGTCAGCCCCACCGGCACCGATGCCGACGGCACGGGCAATATCGGCATCCAACCGGTGCCTTCCTCGGGACGCGGTGGATGGAGTTCGACTGGAACCTCGCACGGCTCGGACGGGGGCTCGGGTGGCAGTTCCAAACTGGGCAGCATGACCGAGGGGCTGCGCCAGAAGGCGCATGACTGGAAGGATCGCATCAGCGACAGCACCAGCAGCCTTCATGACCGGCTGAGCGAAGGGACCGAAGGCTTCAGCGAAGAAGCCCGGCGCCGCGTCTATGATGCCCGCCGCCGTGCCGTGGATGCGCAAGACAGCGCAGCACGCCGCCTTCGTGAAAGCAGCCGCACCGTCTCGAAGGGCTTTGACAGCGAACCTTTGTTCTTCGGCGCTGCAGCCGCTGCCATCGGTGCCGGCCTGGCCTGTCTGCTGCCGCGCACCCGGCAAGAGGACGAATTGCTCGGCAGCTACAGCGATCAGTTGTTCCATGAAGCCGAGAGCATCTTCGAGGAAGAAAAGGCCAAGGTCCAGAATGCCGTGTCTGCGGGCCTCGAGGAGGCAAAATCGGCCGCTGCACAGGTGACTGCGGCCGCGAAGAAGGAGCGACCGGGCGCCGACACCGCCCCGGTTCATCGGGCAGAGCACCTGGATGTCCTTGATCGGATTGAGGCCGAACCGGCGGGGAATGCGACGGCTGACCAGCTCCACAATGCGTGCCACGGCCTCTTCCGGGTCACGTGCCGGCACAAAATAGAAGTCTGCCTCCCCATCCGGAGGGGCAAGGTCCGGCATGCGCCCCGCGTTGATGGCATGGGCGGTGGTGATGATCTTGCTTTGCGCGGCCTGGCGGAACACCTCTGTCAGCCGCACCACCGGCACGGCACCAGAGGTGATGATGTCTGCCAGCACCTGGCCGGGCCCAACCGAGGGCAGCTGGTCGATGTCGCCCACCATCAGCAGCGCCGCCGTGGCGGAACACCTCTGTCAGCCGCACCACCGGCACGGCACCAGAGGTGATGATGTCTGCCAGCACCTGGCCGGGCCCAACCGAGGGCAGCTGGTCGATGTCGCCCACCATCAGCAGCGCCGCCGCAGTCGGTAGGGCCTTCATCAGCGACTGCATCAGCAGCACGTCGACCATGGAGCTTTCGTCGACCACCAGCAGGTCGCACTCGAGCGGGCTTTCCTCGTTCCGCTTGAAGGCGAAGGCCTTGGGATCGAACTCCAGCAGCCGGTGGATGGTCCGGGCCTCCATGCCGGTCGTTTCCGTCATCCGTTTGGCGGCGCGGCCGGTGGGTGCTGCCAGGAGAAGCTTCACACCCTTGGCGGCCAGGATGCGCAGGATGGCGTTCACGATCGTGGTCTTGCCCACGCCTGGGCCGCCGGTGATCACGGTGACCTTGGATCTGAGCGCCAGGCGGATGGCCTCGGCCTGACTGGCTGCGAGACTCAGGCCTGTCTTGTTCTCGATCCAGGGCAGGGCGCGGTCCGCATCGATCTCGGGCCAGGGCAGGGAACCCACCCTGACACGCTGGAGGTGCCCGGCGATGGCGCGTTCCGCCTGATAAAGTCCCGTCAGAAAGATGCAATCCGCCTCGCCCACCCGGTCTGCCGTGACGGTGCCCTCGGCAAGCTCGTCGCCGATGGCGCTCTCGATCAGGGCAGCGGGCACCTCGAGCAGCTTCTCGGCAAGAGTCGTCAGCTCTGCCTGCGGCAGCCCGCAATGACCGTCACCCATGGCTTCGCTCAGCGCGAATGACACGCCTGCGCGGATGCGGATGGTGGCGGTCTTCTCGATGCCAAGCTTCTCTGCAATCAGGTCAGCCGTCCGAAAGCCGATGCCGCGGATGTCTTTGGCCAGACGGTAGGGGTTCTCGCTCATCACCTGCACGGCATCCGTGCCGTAGGTCTTGAAGATCCGTACGGCGCGTGCGGTGCCCACACCATGCTGGTGCAGAAACACCATGATCTCGCGGATGACCTTCTGGTCCGCCCAGCCGGCGGTGATCTTGGCCGCACGCACGGGACCAATGCCGCCCACCTCGCGCAGGCGCTCGGGTGTGGCCTCGATGATGTCGAACACGTCGGTGCCGAAGGCTTTCACCAGCCGTCGTGCATAAACCGGCCCGATCCCCCGGATCATGCCGGAGCCGAGATACTTCTCGATGCCCTCGACGGAGGAGGGAGCCGAGGTCTTCAGGAACTGTGCCTTGAACTGCAAGCCATGGGTGTGGTCGTTGAGCCAGAGGCCCGAGGCGGTGATCCATTCGCCTGCAGAGATCATTGCGGCATGGCCAACGACAGTTACCAGATCCCGGTGTCCGCGCGCTTTGACCCGCAACACGCAAAAGCCGCTCTCAGGGCTGTGGAACGTCACTCGTTCGACCAGGCCTGCCAGCACCTCTGTTGGACTCTTAGTCTCTTGAGGCATCACAGGCACCAACCACACTCCTCGCCAAACAACAGTGCGACGTTACCCTTCCCGAGCATAGTGACACCCGCATCGTGTTGCCTTTGTCGCAGAAGTGCTGGCGCGACCCATTCGAAACTCTCCAGCGGCGTCGGCCATGTGCAAGCAGATATATGCCAGCCAGATCATGAACCAAGTTCTGAAGTGTAGCTGTCGAACGGCCTGGAAAGCAAAGTGCCACCCTTCGGGCGTCACTTGTGCTTAAATCAGCACCTGCGGCAGGGTAGCCCCGCTGCCTGGAATGCTGCCTCATACTCCAAGGGATGATCAGGGAGGAAACCGTTATGACCATCGCCAAGAACACCGTCTGCTTGTGGTACGACAAGGAGGCCGAGGAGGCCGCGAACTTCTACGCCTCCGTCTTTCCAGACAGCCGCGTGGAGGCAATCAACCGCGCGCCCGACGACTATCCGTCTGGCAAGAAGGGAGATGTGCTGACTGTCCAGTTCACCGTTGGGGGGATCCCGTGCATCGGCCTGAACGGCGGGCCGGTCTTCAAGCCGGACGAGGCCTTCTCGTTCCAGATCGCCACTGATGATCAGGAAGAGACCGACCGCTACTGGAACGCCATCGTCGGCAACGGCGGCAGCGAAAGCGCATGCGGCTGGTGCAAGGACCGCTGGGGCCTGTCCTGGCAGATCACGCCCCGCACGCTGACGGAGGCGATGATGGCCGGCGGGGAGGAAGCGCGCCGCGCCTTTGGCGCAATGATGACCATGCGCAAGCTCGATGTCGCGGCAATCGACGCGGCTCGGCGAGGGTAAACCCCACGCGCTTGACCAGGAGGTCCTGACCTCCAGTTGCGCTCAATGCCCGCCTATCGTATGCCGCGCCCGGCTGAGGCTGCATAAAGGTCCCGGCAAAACCGCAGCGATGATCAGGCTCCCGCAATCTGCATACCAACTTTGACCATCCTGCCAGCACTGAAGGGGGGCATCACAACCAGGATTACCCCTCCGAGGCTGCATAAAGGTCCCGGCAAAACCGCAGCGATGATCAGGCTCCCGCAATCTGCATACCAACTTTGACCATCCTGCCAGCACTGAAGGGGGGCATCACAACCAGGATCACCCCTCCAAAATCCGGTCCAGATTTGGAGCTCAGACGTTTCCCATAGGGTAGCTTCCCGACTGACAACGTTGTCAGGCGTGTTCCTGTTGAACGGCCACAGGCCATACCATTGAAGCTGCCCGCGGCTGGAGTGCTGCAATCGTCGTCATCCCGCCAAGGGACTGGGCAAGCAGTGCCTGCTCTTGAAGCGCCGGAAGACTGCCAGGGACTGTATTCGGCAGGCCTCATGCCATCCCTTGCGAGGGAGACGCACGCGGTTGGCGCATTAAGCTTGCATATGCTGCATAGCAGCAATCCCAACGGATCCGTTGTGCAGTCGCAGTGTTAGCGCCATCTTTGGTCCATCGAAAGAGCGCAAGCCAATCCGGGTTAGGCGCAACCGCAAGAACAAAGATACTGATAAGGAATACACCATGGCTGCTGTCGCCCACGCCCACAACGCCGCTGCCACCGATGGCTTCGCAGGCCGTCTGATGGCTGCGATCCAGCGCATGCAGGAAAACCGCGCCCGCCGTGTGATCTATCGCCAGGCGGTGCGTGAACTGAATGCACTGACCAACCGCGATCTGGCGGATCTGGGCATTAGCCGTTCGATGATCACCCGCCTGGCCCATGAAGCGGCTTGGGGCGCAAAGTAAGAACACGTTTTCCCGCCCCTCCTCCTCCCCATGGGGCCGGGACTGGTGGCATTCTTCTGCCAGGGGATGCCGCCGCCATATAGCCGCTCTGTTCCGCGGCACCCGATGCGACGGACCCCTCCTCCCATTGGTCCGTTCGTTGGCGGCAACGGCCCTTCTCCTCCCCGGGCCTTGCCGCACCCCAAACGCGGCCCCTCCCTCCTCCCTGGGCCAGCGTTCCGCGGCAGCACCCCTCCTCCTCCCTGGGTGCTGCCGCTTTTTCATGTCGAGCATAGGAATTGGGGCATCGCCTCCAAACTCGCCAGGACGCCGGTAGTCCGCTGAGGGGGATGGTCTTATCCTCATCAAGGGATCGGTCTTGTCCGGCTACCCCTTAGGACAGCTTCACTGCGAGCCCACACAGAGGGATAGCCTTGCTGCTCTTCTCTCCCCGGCTTCTGGATGAATGCGAACGGAACCGGAACATCTGATGCGTGTTACATTGCGGCATCCTGTAGAAGGCAATTCCCCATGGCCGATGAAAACCCGAAATCCCATCCCACCGACAATGCCGAGAAAGATCCCGATACCTGGGTCAGCGGCGAAGATCCCATGACCGGTGCGCAGGCGTCCTATCTCAAGACGCTGAGCGAGCAGGCCGACGATCCCGACGCCTTTGACGAAACCATCAGCAAGGCAGAGGCCTCGAAGCGCATCGATGCGCTGAAAGCTAAGGTGGGGCTTAACTAAGAGCGCCTCGTTGACCGAGGAGGCCGAACTACGTCCTCAAGGTCTGCAGCTTGAGCGACAGCGGTTCTGTAAGACGCCGGGGCGCCAACTTTCTTGGCGCTCGGTACATCCCCTTCCGGAAGGCATCACCCGACAAGTTCCTGGTGCAGATCGGGCCGAGCTGGCCAAGAGTCGCGGCTGATCGTTTCGGTGTCCGAACGGGGGCACTCAAAGCCAGAACTCTTCGCCATCAGAAGCTGTAGCCAACCCGTACTCCGACGCCCCAGGCGTGGCTGCCTTCCATCTCGGCGCGAGCTGTGTCGGGCTTGCCGGTCTCGGGCCGGGCATTCCCCATCTTCATGTAACTGACCCCGGTGGTGATCTTGATCCTGTCCTGCGTGTAGAGTGCCGCCAGGCTTATGCCTTGTTGGCCGTTGACCGGCGCCAGCGGCGAGACAAGGTCATTGCCGGATTTCTCATAGGTGAAGCTTGCCGCGCCAGACCAGGTGTCGGTGAACTTGCGGCCAACGCCGATGGTGAACGTGGTGGTGTCGTTGAGGTCCACTAGGCCGCTCCCGGTCACCTGAAGGAGCTTTTCTGGGTCCACGCGAAAGCCTGACCAGTCCACCCAGCGGACCCCCCCGAAGACAAGCGTGTCGGGATCGATGCCGGTCTGAAACTCCAGGTTCCAGGATTTCGGTGTCTTGACCGTCAGCGTGGAACGCCCCTCCAGAAGCGGCAAGGCTGGTGCGGGGCCTGGGCCATCAGGGTCCACAAGAGGACCGCTCTCGGTGATGTCGAAGTCATGCTCGATCACCGCATTATAGGTCAAGGACACACGCGCAGCGATGTCAGGCCTTTCCCATGACACCCCGGCGAGCCACCCGTAAGCGGTATCCCTGTCCACATCGACACGGTACCCGTTTACGGGACCGAAAGATGCGCCGCACAACGTCACGCTTCCGTCGGTGCGCGCACCGCGGAGACCCGCGTGAACACCGAAGCCGCTTTCTGGAACCGCAAAGCGGATGATGCCGGTCAGGTCGTTGTTGTTGATGACCACTCCGGTTCCACCAAGGTTGATGGAGCCGCTGGTGGGATAAGCAAGATCAGCCCCGAAGGGCTGGTCCAGGATGATGGCTGCCGACCAAGCATCATTGAACTGGTGTTTATAGGCAAAGCCGAAGCTGTTGTAGGAAGACGCAATATCGCCCGTGCGTTCACCGCCGGGGTAGGGGCCCAGCGGAAGGTCTGTTCCTGTGATGCTGGGCGAGACATGGCCATAGCTGAATTCGAGGTAATGGCCTGGTTCAAAAAGCGGACCGAGAAACTGGTTGCTGCGCTCGACACCGCCAGCATGGACGATGGTGCCCCATAGGAGCCAGGTGGCTGCGCCGATGGATGCGGTCTTCATGAAAGCCTCGTTTCAAAGCCCGGTCATCGCCACGTCTGCGGTGGGCGAATGCCGCTAGGAAACGTTAGCACAGGCAGAGCCGTCCAGAGATGTGGAATGTCGCGCTGCTCCGCACGTGTTGTCAGCTTAAGACAATGCAGCAACCAAGATATCCCCAGATCAAAGGCCTACCCCGGATTGACAGCTTCGGGCATAATGGAACAAAACAGGAACAATGCTGTTTCTTCTCAACTGTCCTGGAGCCATTCCCCTTATGCCTGCCCAGTCCTTCAACCCTGCCATTGCCGCCTTGCGCGAGCAGATCGCGCAGATGGAAGGAGACGGCGGGCCGACACGCGGCGTGCTGCCCTTCGGCTTGCCTGAGCTGGACTGCCGCCTGCCTGGGGGCGGTCTGGCGCTTGGCTGCCTGCACGAGGTGGCGGGTGGCGGCAATGGCGCGGTGGATGGGGCAGCCGCCTCCTGCTTTGCCGCCGGCATTGTCGCGCGGATGCCGGGACAGGTGCTCTGGTGCGTGACGCAGGCAGACTTGTTTGCGCCCGGTCTCGAGCAGGCAGGTCTTGGGCCGGATCGGGTGATCTATGTCGAGGCCGGCGATGATGTCTCGGTGCTGGCCTGCATGGAGGAAGGGCTGCGCCATGGCGGGCTCGGTGCGGTGGTGGCCGATGTCGCGCGGCTGTCGATGGCCGCCTCGCGGCGGTTGCACCTTGCGGCCAAGGGATCAGGCACCACGGGCATTGCACTTCGCCGCTGGCGCCGACAGCAGGACGCCTATGACTTCGGCCAGCCTACCGCAGCGATGACCCGCTGGCGGGTGTCAGTGCTGCCCTCTACACCCTGCCTGTTCCCGGTCTCGGCCGTGCCCGCTGGCTCATCGAGCTGATCCGGGCCCGGGCGGGAGAAAGTCTCGATCTCGAACTGGAGGCGTGCGATGGCACGGGTCATCTCGGTCTACCTACCGCTCTGGCCCATCGATCGGCTGCGGCGGCAGACGCCTGAGGCAGTGCCTTCGCCTGACAATTTCTTGGTCCTGGCTGGCGGCCGATCATGGCGACAGATGAGGTGGCGCCGTCGCTCGGCCTGCACGTCGGTATGTTGGTGAGCAACGCGCAGGCATTGGTGCCTGGACTGCAGGTGCTGCTTGCTGATCCAGCGGCGGATGCGTCCTTGCTCGAGCGTCTCGCGCTCTGGGTGTTGCAGCGGATCTCGCCAGTTATGGCGGTCGATGGGCCGAATGGGGTGGTGATCAACTCCATCGGCTCAAGGACGAGCCTCTCGGCGCCGGTTGCTCAACATCGCCATTATGTTCCGATAGCGCTTCCGTGCGCGCGTATCTGAAGCTTGCAGGGCTATACCAGATCACCGAAATTGAGGCCCCTTCTGAGCCTCTCGGACAAACAAAAAGGGCGGCCAAGCCGCCCCTTCTCAATCGTGGATCCGCAGATCACGTCGTAGCAGCGCCTGCCGCGGTATTGTTGGACGCGGCCGGGGTGTCACGCATCGCTTTTCAAGCGTTTTTCTGAGCGTCGGAGGCAACGTCCTTGCCTGCCGTCAACATCAGGTCGACCGTGTCCAACTGAACCTTCTTCGCCACTTCAGCATATGCGGCCATGTGCTCAGCAGCCAGTTCGGCCGAACGCGACGCAAAATCGCTGACTGCCTTGGTATAATCAGAAGGCTCGTCCTTGTGGGCAGCCAGTTCGCCCATGCAGGCCATCGAGTCCTTGGCCCAGCGGGCCGAAATCTCGGTCGAGCGCTCGGCAGCGGCCAGTGCCACGCGGGCCAGCTTTTCGCTCAACACACTTTGCGACTTCATGGCGTCCTGGATCGACGACGTATTGATCGGAAAGTTCGCCATCATGTCCTGCATCGTTTTCGTAAAATCGGGGGTATTTGCCATCTCGCTCACTCCTGGTGCTGCAGCGATTGAGAGACTGAGGAACGTATCGCCGCGTCCATCCCCCGCTACCCATATGAATGCTGCGATGCAGCATTTCAAGATATTTATGGTGCGGCCTTTCTGCTCGCTCGCTGTAACATTGGATAATCCCCTCGCAGTTGATCCCTGACTGATGTTTGCCGTCCGTCTCCGCGCACCGCCGGTGTCCCGTGTCCCTCGCCCCAGGGCACCGGAGTTGCGCTGGCTATGCTTGCCCGTTCGGCCATGCTCCGAAGCAGGCAGCCAGACCGCCCGTCCAGAACCTCGACCGCGCCTGCGCAGCCACCCAGCTCACCGCGCATTTTGCCACTCCCATCCTGTCCGTCCACGACAACAGGTCTCTTACAGCTGAACTCAGCATGTCATGACGGCATCGGAGTGGCGCTCACGGCAGAACCACCCAACAGTTCTGGTCGACACCGCCAACTGCGTGGGCGTCTTTCGTTCAGCCGGCCTTGACCTGTGCCGTCTGCCCATGTGGCGGGGCCACCTTCTCGATCGCGGACATGACTGCGTCGGTTGCGGTCTGGTGGATCATGTGGCCCGCGCCGGGGATGCAGTGGAAACTGCTTTGCGGGATATCACCGTGCAGCCTGGCGGACTGATCCTCCGCATCGACGAGACGGTCCTCGGCTCCAGCGATAATGGCCACGGGCATCTTGAGTTGAGGGTAGGTGTCACGGGCAGCCAGGGCGTCCGGTATCATCAGGGCCGACTCTGCCGCGCTGGCGCGGATCTGAGACGGGCGAACCGCCATCGCTTTCGGGAACCCAGCGAACTTCTTTGGCACTGCTTGAGGTCCGAAGATCTTCCGCATGAGGAGCGGCCACATCAGCCGGCTCAGGATCGGCGAGATCGTGTAGCGGAGGACATCGCCTGCGACCGGTACTGCCGGAACCCCCATGCCGACCACATCAAGCCGCGCGGTCGGATAATAGTAGCCCGACGCCAGAACAAGCCCGCGCACCAGATCGGGATATTTGCCTGCGAGCGCCACTGCGACAGAGCAGCCCCACGAGTGGCCGAGGATTGTCGCACGCGCAATGCCAAGCTGCGCAAGGGCGCCGTGGATCAGGTCGGCCTGCGCCTCGGGCGTCCAGATCGTGTTCCGGGGGCGGTCGCTGTGACCATAGCCGGGACGGTCAAGGACGATCACGCGGTACTTCCGTGCCGCAAGGTCGATCAGGCCGCTCGACTCGAAGTCCTGGATCATGCTGCCGTTGCCGTGCAGCAAAACGATCGGCTCACCGCTGCCCCGCTCCACATAATGGAGACGGACACCATTCACGGTCAGGAACTTTCCGACCGGAGGATTGTCCTGCTCCGCCTTTTTGGCCAGCCGATGGTTCACGAAGGCGGAGACGGCCAGTCCCGCCGCCGCGACGGCGATGATTGCGGTCCGGGTGGAGGGACGTGAGGACGACGAGGCCGGATTAGCGATCACGCCGTGCCGATCCGCGCGCAGGTGCCTGCTGGGTTGGGAGTTCATGGAGATATCCGATCTGGAAAACTGCGTCTGGATCCCAGTTCGGGCCATGCTGCAGTGCAGCATAACGACGCGCGAACCGGTACAATAGTTCCCTGCATGCTCCTGAGCATTCCGGGCAAGGATTAAAGGCCGGTGCTTCTGTTTTGGCGGTTCGCCAGAACCAGCGTCCATAGGAGCCAGATGCCCGCCGTACTGTGGCGGGCTCGCGGGCCTGATGATCAAGAAAGCAGTTCGTTGCCCTTGCGGACCGGCATCAAACATCCATATACCATCCACACGGATGGAGAAACTTCGATGGCAGACAAAGTGGTTCAGTTGCGGCCCCAAGTTCCCGAGTCTGAGAAGATCACTATCAACCTGGGCTATGTCGACCTCGGTCGCATCGATCTGCTGGTCCAGGAAGGCTTCTTCTCGAACCGGACCGACTTCATCAGAACGGCGATCCGTAACCAGTTGCGCAGCCAGTCCGAAGAGGTGTCGCGCTCGATCGAGCGACACAGGCTGGAGGTCGGCCTGCTGGAGCTTGGTGCAGATGAACTGAAGGCCGCACAGGCTGCCGGCGAAACGCTTCATGTCAGGGTCGTGGGCCTTCTCCGCATTGCGTCCGATGTCACGCCGGAGCTCGCTCTTCAGACGATCGGCTCGCTGACGGTGCTCGGCGCACTGCAGGCAAGCCGCGAGATCAAGGCCGCCTTGGCCCCACGGATCAAATAGCCGCGCGAGCGGCAGGAAAGGTAGAAAAAATGACCACTGATTATGTTGCGGAGATCCTCCGCGCGACTGGAACCCTGCGGTCCGGTGATCCGGCCGGGGTGACAGCAATCGTTCAGAACGCCCTGGCACTCGCAGGTCTGAAAGACTCAGGCAGCGGGATTGCTGCCGGCGATCCGACCAAGACCATCAAGACCATGCAGATGCCGCAGGCATTGCTGCCGGGCTTCGGTCACACTGGCCATCATTCCTCCGGGACCGGCCGGCTGCGCAAACCTTTGGGCGAAGTCATCCAGACGTTGAAAGAAGCTGGAAAGGGGCTGAAGCTCGAAGGATTGCCGGGAATGGGCCGTCCCTTGCAGGCTCCAGAGCTGCCGTTGCCCAAAGGCGCAAAGTTTCTGGATGAGCGGTACTCCTGTGCCGCCGGCGCGCGCCGTTATCGCCTTTATGTCCCCTCGAACGCCGACAAGGGTTTGCAGGGCCTGATCGTGATGCTGCACGGCTGCACGCAGAACCCGGAAGACTTCGCTGCTGGCACCGGGATGAACGCTCTCGCGGAAGAGCACCGGCTGCTCGTTGTCTACCCGGCGCAGACCGGTGGCGACAATTCCATGTCCTGCTGGAACTGGTTCCGCCCCGGCGACCAGATGCGGGATGCCGGTGAGCCTGCGATCATTGCCGGGCTGACCCAAAGCCTCCGCGACCAGTACGCCATCCCTGCCAATCGGATCTTCGTGGCCGGTCTTTCCGCAGGTGGGGCAATGGCGGTGATCCTGGGTGAAACCTATCCAGAGCTTTACGCTGGGGTGGGGGTTCACTCGGGTCTGGCCTACGGCTCTGCCAATGACGTCATATCGGCCTTTGCGGCGATGCGCGGCCAAGCCGGCCTCGGCGCAGTATCCTCAGGGAAGCCCGGTGCTGGACTTGAGGCTGGGCCGCGGGTGATCGTGTTTCACGGCAGTGCCGACACCACGGTCCATCCCTCGAATGCCGAACGGATCATTGCCGGCAAAGGCGCCGGTGCCGGGAAGACCTCTCGGGTTGAGTCTGGGGCCTCGAGTGGAACCCGCGGGTACACGCGCCTTGTCGCCAAGCGCGAGGACGGCACCAATGGGGTCGAGAGCTGGACGATCGAGGGCGCGCAACACGCCTGGGCCGGCGGACACCCGAGCGGCTCCTATACCGATCCGCGCGGACCTGACGCCTCGGCGGCGATGGTGCGCTTCTTCCTTCAGGGCTCATCGGATCTAGCCGACGTGTGACAACCGCAACGCTTCTCTTTCCGGGCAAGATGCCCGGGGAGAGCTATCGCGCGGTTGATGGCCGTCTTCTGCCTTGAGCCCTGGGCCATTCACACAAGCACCGTGCTCAAGTCGCGAATGACACACGGGATCACTGGCTTCTGCAGTGCTGCCGAGACCGCTCCGCCCATGGCCGGGGTTGAAGGAGACCCCGGCCCGGGAAAACGTCGGGGCATCAAAGGAAAGGGAGGGTAGAGTGTGACCGCATCCGCCGGCCACTGGGCTTCGGCGAGTGAACGCGCTGATTTGATCACGGTTCCAAGGGGAAGAGGCTTGGAAATGTAATACAGGGTAAGGCCGTCCATTCAGCGCACGAACGTCCGTGCCCCTGTGCAGCCAAGGCATGATGGGTTGGTGGAACAAACCGCCCTGTGAGTGACGCCACATGAGCGGCAAGGCGGAAGCTTGATCTTCTTTGCGTTGCAGCGCCCCATTGACCAAGGAGGAGACGGCCCTCAGAGCCGCCACCCCTTGTTTTTGTCCAGGAAGTGGGTGGTGTGGCGATCCTGACGTCTACGGGCGTGCTTTCACAGACCCTGATTAGATGCCGGATCGATACCGTTCGCCTGTTTTTTCGCTTGGGAAAGTGCCTTATACTCGGAGTCCTGCGGCAGCCGAATTTGGTGACTTGACGGCTGGGTTTGGAACGATTCAGCTACGCCTATGATCCGCCCCGGCTTTCTTTCCTCAGCAGACCGCCTCGAGCTTGAGGCGGCCTCGGCTTTCGTCGTCATGGGTTTCTTGCTCATCTTCGCTCCATAAGGGCTACGATGAGCCAAAAACCCTCCATCACGCAATCTGCCTAATCTGTCCCATGGGCGCTGACGTCAGACACACTGGTGTGCTTTGCTTCTGCCCTGATGACCTTGCTTGGCCTGAGAATGGCGGAATGGACGATGGTCCTGCCCGAAGACACGCAGATCGTTTCGGAGATCGGTGTCGCTCAACCCGACGCCGACCAAAGCCGCGCCGCCTGATCAAGCCGCGTCACCAAGATTCAGCCGTAGCGCAAATACGGGTTTTGGCAGCTGGTCGAGGGATAGGAGCGGCACTTCGCAGCCGACGAGCAGACAGGACACTGCAAACCGGCATTCCCTATGTCAACGCACGACTGCCGCGCAACGAAGGCGATCAGCAGCTTCCAAGTTGGTTCGCAAGGTGGTCGTAAAGCAGAGCAGCAGGGCCACCGCGGCCTTCAGCAATAACGCTCCACGAACGCCATCTGATGATCGCCATAACGGTCGCCGTGGGCAAGTCCTGCGGGAAGGATGCGCTCGATTTCCGCAATATCTGCGGCGTTCAGGTCCGCGACCTGCCAGTCACGAAGGTGATCCGCCGTTCGCGTGCCGGGGATTGGAATGATGTGATCGCCCTGCGCCAGAATCCATGCAAGCGCCGCACCCGGGACTGTCCAACCCTGCCGGGCGCAGAGGTCGCGAAACGGCACAAGGGCACGGAGATTGGCCGAGAAGTTCGGTTCGATGAAGCGCGGGTTGGTGTCCCGAAAGTCCATTCCGGGGCGGAAATCCCGCTTCAGGGGTTCGCGCCCGAACATTCCCCGGCCCAGGGGAGAAAAGGCGACAAAGGCGACACCAAGTTCCTGGCAGGTTTGGATAAGGCCAAGCTGAGGCAGTCGCGTCCAGAGGGAGAACTCGTTTTGAACCGCAGTCACGGGATGCTCGGCATGGGCGCGACGCAACGTCGACGGCGCGATTTCGGACAGACCATAGCCGCCGATCTTTCCCTCCTGCACCAGCCTTGCCATGGTCCCGGCAAGCTCCTCGACGGGGATGTCGGGTTGGCGGCGGTGGATATAGTAAAGATCCACATGCTCGCGATTAAGTCGCCGCAGCGACTCCTCCAGGCACTGGCGGATATAGGCTTCGTCATTTCGCACCGCGCGCGGCGGTCCATTGAGGATGCCGCATTTTGTGGCAAGGTGTACGTCCGGACGCCCCCACCTGCCGAGGATCCGTTCCGATACACCCATGCCGTAGATATCGGCCGTATCGAAATGGCTGATACCGGCATCCACCGCTGCATCCAGGCAGGCCAGCGACGTCGCGTCATCCGTTGGGCCGAACATCCCGCCAAAGCTCATCGCGCCAAAGCCGATAGCGCCAACGCTGCGGTTGCCCAGCCGTCTTTGTTCCACCAGTCTCCCCTGTGCCACGGTGCGGCAGGGAAGCGCGACATCTTCTGACAGTCAAGGGTAAGGCCCTTGTATGGCGGTTAGTCTGCGATGCGCGACGAAGATGCCGTCATCCGAGGCAAAATCCTCTTCCAGCGGAGCGGCTCCTCTGGAAATGTAAAGCTAGAAGCTCACGCCCCCGCTGATGATGGTTTTGGTGACCCCGCCGATCCAAATGTCATCCGCCACCTGATCCACGAAAATTCGACCAGCTCGGCCAAGCGCCGTGCCCTGGCTGGCAACATAGGAACGAGGCGCGCGATTGCTCCCGATCAGCCATTGCGCCAGACCCGCATTCAGGCTGCCGGTGACAGGATCCTCCTTCACGCCGACACCCATGGCAAATGCACGAACCTCGAATTGCGCCTCCAGGCCGTCCTGGACCGCATCCCATGCTCCGACCACACCGAGCTTGAGATCGTCGAGCGCCGCATAGTCTGGATCGAGCGCAAGAACCTCGGCCCTTGATCCAAGCTGAACAGAAACCCAGCCCGGACCGTTGTCGATCAACTGGGCATCGAGGATGGCGCCTCTCTCGATCCTCAGCCCCTTCGCGATACGGACCAGCAAGGCCTCCTCGAGGGAGCCGTAGCGCAGGAGAGCTGGCGCGGCAAAGGCCAGCCGTCCTTCATGACGGCGCACCGGAACAAGCCCCAGCCCGCATTCCTGCACGATCACGTCCCCGCGGGGTGTCCCGCCATTGGTCAGCCAGGCATGGCAGGTCCCCAGGGTCGGGTGGCCCGCAAAGGGAAGCTCTCCTACCTGCGTGAAGATGCGGACCCGATAGTCGGCCTCGGGCGTGGTTGGCTCGAGCAGGAATGTCGTCTCGCTCAGGTTCGTCCATTTCGCGAATTCCGCCATCTGGCGGTCGGACAGATGATCCGCCCCGATCACCACCGCCACAGGATTTCCCTTGAACGGCTCGATTGAGAACACATCGACTTGTTGGAACAGCAGATCTGGCATCTTGCCCCTCACATCCGGTCAGCGGTCCTGCACAGCCAGGCGGACCCGGCAATGCCCGACAGCATGGTTGTTACATACTTCTGCGCGAGGTTTCCCGCAGCTTCAGCGCGTCCAAGGCATCGTTGTTCTCTCGCGCCCATGCATAGATCATCTCGATCGGCTCGACGAACCGTTTTCTTAGGTCAGTCATGGAATATTCAGCCGCGGGCGGAATGGTGCCCTCAACATGGCGGTGAACCAGCCCCGCGTGCTCCATGTCACGCAGGGTCTGGGTCAGCATCTTTTCGAGACACCAGGAACCGCGCGCAGCAGAACGCCCGCGCGGGCTGAGTTACCAAGGCGCGCGTGGAGCACATGGAGCACCATGCTGGTCCATTTGGTCGAGAAAAGCTCCAGAATGCGGCGCAGCGCGCAATCCTCGCGCCAGTCCTCGTCGTCGCTCATGGGATAGGCATCTTTTAGTCTCTAGGGCACTGTTTGGTTTCGTCTAGCGCCCGCCGCCTGCCGTTCATAGGTAGACTCTCGTCAGGACTCGGAGATCATGATGACCCAAAACGCACTTGTCGTCGGCGCCAC
Organism: Paracoccus actinidiae; assembly: GCF_030863885.1. Classification (NCBI taxonomy): domain Bacteria; kingdom Pseudomonadati; phylum Pseudomonadota; class Alphaproteobacteria; order Rhodobacterales; family Paracoccaceae; genus Paracoccus; species Paracoccus actinidiae. The sequence continues at coordinate 3,987,889 of NZ_CP132956.1, read as the reverse complement.
CGGAATCGCGGGAAGCGCGATCGTCCGCCTGCTGCTGGATCAGGCGTGGGATGTGGCAGGACTTTCACGCAGTCCCGCGGCGCAGGACGGCCTGCGTCACATCGCCGGCGACCTTCTCGATGCCGCTCAGCTTTCGAACGCGCTGAAAGATGCCGCGCCAACCCATCTGTTCATCACCACCTGGTCGCGCCAGGCCACAGAGGCCGAGAACATCCGCGTCAACGCGGCGATGGTGCGCAACCTGCTGGACGCGCTCCGTCCTGCCGGATCGCTCTGTCACGTTGCCCTTGTGACCGGGCTCAAGCATTACCTCGGCCCGTTCGAGGCCTATGGCAAGGGCAAGCTGCCGGACACACCCTTTCGGGAAACCCAAGGCAGGCTCGACATCGAGAACTTCTACTATGCGCAGGAGGACGAGGTCTTCGCCGCAGCCGCGCGCGACGGGTTCGGCTGGAGCGTTCATCGCCCGCATACCATCATCGGCAAGGCGGTTGGCAATGCCATGAACATGGGAACGACGCTGGCTGCCTATGCCACGATCTGCCGCGAAACGGGACGCCCGTTCGTCTTTCCCGGAAGTGCCGCACAATGGTCCGGTCTCACCGACATGACGGATGCCCGCCAGCTTGCTGCGCAGATGCTGTGGGCCGCGACCACCGATGCGGCCAGGAACGAGGCGTTCAACATCGTCAACGGTGACGTCTTCCGCTGGAGCTGGATGTGGGGCCGAATTGCGGAATGGTTTGGCATCGAAGCCGCGCCCTTCGACGGAATTGTTCGCCCGCTGGAGACACAGATGTCGGGGGACGCCGCGATCTGGAAGCAGATCGCCGAACGGCACGGGCTTGTGGAGCCGGACCTGAACCGCCTTGCCTCGCCGTGGCATACCGATGCCGATCTGGGGCGGCCGATCGAGGTTGTCACCGACATGTCGAAAAGCCGTCGCCTTGGCTTTATCCATTACCATGCGACCGACGAAGCCTTCTTCGATCTGTTTGCACGGCTTCGACAAGACCGCCTCATCCCCTGACTGTTCCATCCCTGTAACCGGAGGACATATCATGCCCAGATCCAAGCTCTTCGAGCCCATCACCATTGGCGGCCTGACGCTGGACAATCGCATCGTCATCGCGCCGATGTGCCAGTATTCGGCCGAAGAAGGCCGCATGACCGACTGGCACCTGATGCATCTAGGCCATCTGTCCCATTCCGGTGCGGGCATCCTGACCATCGAAGCAACGGCGGTCGTTCCCGAGGGCCGCATCACCTATGCGGATGTCGGCCTGTGGGATGATGCCACAGAGGAGGCAATGCGCCGGGTGGTGGACAGCGTGCGACGCTGGTCGCCGATACCGATCGCGATCCAGCTGGCGCATGCCGGGCGCAAGGCTTCAACCGACCTGCCCTGGAAGGGTGGCGCGCAGATCGCGCCGGATGATGCAAGGGGATGGCAGACGGTCGCGCCTTCTCCGCTGCCGTTCGGGGCGGATGACGTTGCACCCATCCAACTCGATCAGGCGGGATTGGGCCGCATCCGGGATGCCTTTGCCGAGGCAGCGCGCCGTGCCGCACGTCTGGGCCTCGACGCGGTCCAGGTTCATGCCGCGCATGGCTATCTGCTGCACAGCTTCCTGTCGCCGCTGTCGAACCGGCGGACGGACGACTATGGCGGCAGTCTCGAGAACCGAATGCGCTTTCCGCTGGAGGTGTTTGATGCCGTGCGCGCAGCTTTCCCGGCCGAGCGACCGGTCACCGTACGCGTCTCGGCCACCGATTGGGTGGATGGCGGATGGAATGTCGAGCAAACCGTCGCTTTCTGCCAGGCCTTGGAGGCACGCGGCTGTGCCGCGATCAACGTGTCCAGCGGCGGTCTTGACGCCGGCCAGAAGATCCCGGTCGGGCCGAACTACCAGGTGCCGCTGGCGCGGGCTGTCAGGCACGCCGTCTCTATCCCGGTCATTGCTGTCGGATTGATCACCAAACCCGAACAGGCCGAGGCGATCGTTGCAACCGGCGATGCAGACATGGTGGGTGTCGCGCGCACCATCACATACGACAGTCGCTGGCCTTGGCATGCCGCCGCTGCCCTTGAAGCGACCGTCACGGTGCCGCCGCAGTACCTGCGCAGCCAGCCGTCCCGTCTTCGGGAACTGTTCAAGAAGGGATAGTAAAGCCATCAGGTGGTCCGGGTCGACCGAGATCACCTGCGACCTACCGTTTGGTGGCGAATGTCGGGTTCGGGCTCCTCATGTCAAGCGGAGGCTTGGTTTGGTCGTTCAACTGGCTCAAGAACCACGGACTTGCCTGGGCATACCTGCCGGTCGACCCTTGGCAGGCGCCGCAGTCCGGCTTTCCGACTGGCCGCTCAGCCTCTCCCTGACAGGGTCAGGCGACGTGCGCTCCGTGAGGCACTTCTGCGCCTGCCTCAGCCTCAGCATCTTGACCGCGATCTCGTCGGGTGTCAGGGCCTCATCATCGGGCGCGGAACACCAATGTCATGATGGGCGTGGTAGCTGGTATCTAAAGCCCGTTAGCTTTGGCGATGTATTCGGACAGATGCGGCACGTAGTCTTCGGGGCCATCGCCTCCCGTAGCCATCGCCAGTGCAAAGGAGTTTTTCACAGCGCTGGCCATCGGCGTGGCGACCATTGAGCCGTTTGCCATGGATTCGACGTAGCGCATGTCTTTGTAAGCATTTCCCAAAGTGAACTTGTGTGCCTCCCGGTTGCCTTCCAGCGCATACTCCATGAAGGTCTGGTAAAAGCCGCAATCCATCCGGCCACCCCGAATGACCTTGTCGAATTCAGCTACCGGAATGCCGACCTTGCGCGACAGAGCCAGCGCCTCGGAATAAAGCGCTGCGTAGCCCAGCGACAGAAAATTGTTCAGAAGCTTCATCTTGTGGCCATCGCCAACCGCGCCGATATGCACGATCTTGGCGGCCCAGGTGGCAATAATCGGCTGCACCCGCGCAAAGGTGGTGTCGCTGGCCCCCACCATGCAATCGAGCGTTCCGCCCCATGCCTCTTTCGGGGTGCGCGACAGGGGCGCGTCGACGAAGTCCACGCCGATTTCGGCGAGTTCCGCCGCCACACGCAGAGTGACGGTCGGATCAGAGGTGGAACAATCCACCACCACCGCACCCGGTGCCAGACCGGGCTTCAGCGCCGCCACCGCGGCCGCAACCTCGGGCGATCCGGTCAGACACGTCAGAATAACGGTGCAATTGTGCGCCAAGCCCTCCAAGGATGCGGCTTCGACGGCACCACGTGACACCAGATCATCGATCGCGGCGCGTTTGCGGTGCGCCACCACGGTCAGCGGATAGCCCTTTTCAACGATGTTCTTCGCCATGCCATGCCCCATCAGGCCAAGTCCGACAAAACCAACCTTCTCTTGCGTCATGGTCATTCTCCGGGTGAGTCAGGAAACATCAAAGCGGCCGCGCGATCTGTTCAGGGGTCAGCAAACGCAGCGCCTGACCCTGCATCATCGGAAACAGCATGTCGATCCTTGCAGTATCGTCAGATCTGCTGGAAGTGCTTGGTATGGGCGGCCGGGTGGTGGTGGAAGAAAAGCGCATCACCGGGGCGTTTTCATGTGTGGATGCCACTTGAGGCCGGATGATGCCGGTCGCACGGGTTAAGCAGGACAACGAAACGGATTCAAGGAACGGAAAGCATCATGACCAAACGCATCGTATTCACGGGCGGCACCGGCAAGGCCGGTCGCCATGCCGTGCCCCATCTGATGGCGAAGGGCTACAAGATCCTGAACGTCGATCTCAAACCGCTCGACCTTCCGGGGGTGAATACGCTGATCGCCGACATTACCGACAGCGGCCAGGTGTTCAACGCCTTCACCACGCATTTCGGCTTTGATGCTTTTGAGGAAGGTGCGCCACCCAAGGCCCCGGATGCCATAGTGCATTTCGCCGCTGTGCCGCGGGTGATGATCAACCCCGACAACATCACCTTTGCGCAGAACACCGTCGGCACCTACAACGTGCTGGAAGCGGCCATGAAGCTGGGCGTGCGCAAGGTGATTTTTGCAAGTTCGGAAACCACCTACGGCGTCTGCTTTGCCGAAGGTGACAAGGACTATCATTCGTTCCCGCTGGAAGAAGATTACGACATCGATCCGATGGACAGTTACGGCCTCTCGAAAGTGGTCAACGAAAAGACCGGCCGTGCATTTGCAATGCGCTATGGTGCCGATGTTTATGCCCTGCGGATCGGAAACGTCGTTGAGCCGCATGAATACGCCAACTTCCCCGACTACCTGGCCGACCCGATGAGCCGCAAGCGCAATGCATGGAGCTATATCGATGCCCGCGACCTGGGTGAGATCGTGCATCTTTGCCTGCAAAAAAACGGACTTGGCTATCAGGTGTTCAACGCGGTGAATGATACCATCACCGCCACCATGCCAACGGTGGAATTCCTTGCGAAATATGCGCCGAATACGCCAATCACCCGGCCGATGGGCAGGGATGAAGCTCCGCTTTCCAATCGCAAGATCCGCGAAGTGCTGGGATTCAAGGAAGCGCATCCGTGGCGGAACTACGTGAAAGCCTGATCTGATCGGCCGGGACAACGCTGTTGTGATGCCTCGGTTGACGAAGCCCATAAAGATCGACCTGCATGCCGACGAGGCCGCACAGGTGGATGCGCTGCTCCATGTCGCCCGCGCTACGATTCGCCACGGTTGGCAGGGCAGCGTGGCCTTCGGTCATTGCTGCCGGAGGATCAGCTTGAGCGCACTATCGCCCTGCTGGCGGAGGCGCGGATGAACGTGACCACCTTGCCGACCGTGAGTATGGATCTCCAAGACCGTCGGTCCGGGCCTACCCCCCCGATGGCGTTGCATGATGCCCGTGTTCGAACTGCGTGTCGCGGATGCACCAGCCTCGCTAAGCCCGTTCCGGCCCAGAGCATGGGCGTCGAGACCGGGGCTATTAGGGCCGGACAGCGGGCGAACCTGACTCTGTTCAGTGCCTACGCCACATTGCCCGGCCCCCGAATGCTGCTGCGGGTAGGACAGTGGTTCTTGCCACATCTGCCCGCCTCCGCCCCGACGTGACGGACATATTGCTACAGGCAGCCCATAGCTGACTTGGGGGAACATAGCGCTGAACTGCAGCTTCTCCAAACTGGCTATTCATGTTCATTGGCCATGTAGGGTAGAGGGCAACTTCAGCGCGGCGGCGCCCTCAGGGCACCGGCGAGACAAGTAAGGCGTAGACTAGGGGAGGCTAGGAGTCCCGGGCCTCCTCGCGCTTCGTATCTGTTTTCATGTTACGGGGGCGAAAAACGCGCCATTGCTCATCTGACTGCCGCCATCAGCTGGATTTCGACCGGAGCGCCCCCCGGCAGGGACGCGACCCCCACTGCCGTGCGGCTGCAAACCCCGACTTGACCAAGTTCCTGGAGCAAGAAGGCCGAGGCAAAATCTGCGAGCCGGGAATGACCGGTAAAGTCCGGCTCTGCAGCGATATAGACCGTCATTGAAAGAATGGCTTCCAGTTCCTCGTCTGCCCGTAACATGCTCTGTGCCGCCGTCAGGGCATTGCTGCAGGCCAGAACAACGGCCTCGCGATAGCCCTCGACGGCTGCGTCGTTACGAATGGGCCCGAGAGACATCAGTCTGCCATCGATTCGTGGCGTCATCCCGGCAGTTACGATCAGCTTGCCGCTGCGCCGTGCGGGCACATAGTTTCCCTGCGGAACCGGGGCGCCGTGAACGGGGGCAGTGATCATGCCCGATACCGTTCCGCAAGCGCGGCGATGCGTTCGACCGCCGCAGCGGCCGGCGCATGGTCCTGCGAGAAGTTCAGCCGGACCGACCCAGGCGTATGGGGACCGAACTCCGTGCCGGGTGTGACGATCACGTCTGCCTGCAGTCGCAGGGCCTTCACGAAGTCCGAAGGCTCGATGGCCAAATCCGGCAAGGACGGGAACAGGTAGCTGCCCGCCTGCGGCACCCGGACAGCACAGCCGGGGATCTGCCGGAACAGCGTGACCAGATCGTCGCGGATCGCCTGATGCTGGCAGATGCGGTGGGCCATCCAGCTCTCGGGTTCGTTGAACCAGGTCCGCAGCACCGCCTGGCTATAGCCCGGCGCCCGCAGCGAGACGATTGCCTGCAGCTTTTCCATCCGTGAGATGATGTCGGCTGGACCGAACGCCACGCCCAGCCGATAGCCACTGAGTGACTCCGTCTTGGACGGCCCCATGATCGTCACGACGTTCTTGGCCGCAGGATGCGCCCGCAAATGCGTATAGGTTGCGCCCTCATAGAGCAGCCGGGAATAAAGCTGGTCCACGATCACCGTTGCGCCGTAATGCCCGGCCAGCGTGGCGATGCGGTCGATCTCTGTGTCTGAGTAAACGACGCCCGTCGGATTGTTCGGATTTGAGAACAGGAACAGCCTTACCCCACTCCTGAATGCCGCTTCCAGCTGGTCGAGGTTCAGTCCTGCCTCGTGTTCGGCCGCACCCTGATAGGCGATCTGGACGGGCACCATCTCGCCCTCGAAGAACTCGACCAGTTTGCGGTTTGCGAAGTAATCGGGCTGCACAATGGCGACCTTGTCGCCGCGCGAAACGGTCGAGGCGATCACCAGGAACAGGGCACCTTGGGTGCCGGGGGTAATGATCAGCCCCTCCTGCGCATCGACCGGGGCGCCGGTGAATTCTGCCAGCCGGATGGCCAGCGCGTCCCGGATATCGGCCCGGCCGCGATATTCGGTATAGGCTTGTGCGCCGCCCTCCTCGACACCCGCCGCGAAGACCTCAAAGGCACCGGGGGTGGGCTTGTGGGCATCGACATCGCCATGCGAGAAGTCGACGGCACGGCCGCTCAGCGGCTTGCCCCGCAGGAAATCCGCATCGCACGACTGGCGCACTTCCTGACCGGGAGCATCGTCGGTTGCCAGTCTGCGGAACTTGTCCTGAATGCTCATATACTGTCTCCGAGGCCCTACACTGCGGCACCCCGATACCAAGAAGCGAGGCATAAGGGAAAGCTGCTTACCGATATCCGCCAGTCGACGACAAAGCAGACTGTTCCCACTGCGGCCGTTCTTACTCTGCGCAGCAACCTTGTCGTGGCGCGACCCGCTCCATGGCCCTAACGATCATGGTCGTTTAAAGCGTTTCAGCCCAAAGCTGCCGGTCAGGCCGTGCATAGTGCCGCCCCTACAACTTTTCCCAAACCAGCCACTCAGTTCTGACGCTCCTTGACCTTCGAAGAAGTCTGGCTCAACGTATCATCATCTGTTGAGGAGTTGAGTCGATGAATGAGCCTCAAGCTCTCGCTGCTTTTGCGGCCTTGTCCCAAGAGACACGGTTGCGCGTGGTGCGGCTTCTGGTGCAGTCTGGGCCAGATGGCATGCCAGCCGGCGCCATTGGGGAAGCCCTCGGCGGCGCCACCACCTCACGCCTGTCCTTTCACCTGACCCATCTCGAACATGCCGGGCTGATCCGGTCCCGGCGGGAAGGGCGCTACATCATCTACAGCACGGTCTATTCCGCTTTGGCGGGCCTTGTCGGCTTCCTGATGAAGGATTGCTGTCAGGGTCATCCCGAGATCTGCGCCCCTGCCGTTGCGACGCTGAACTGTGCCTGTGACCCCACCCTGGTAGAAAGCGCCTGAGCATGGATGTCATCATCTACCACAACCCGGACTGCGGCACCTCGCGCAATACGCTGGCGATGATCCGCAACGCCGGGATCGAGCCGCATGTCATCGAGTATCTGAAGTCGCCTCCTGCGCGCGCCATGCTGGAACAGTTGATCACCCGCATGGGGATCACGCCGCGCGCCCTGCTCCGCGAGAAGGGCACGTCCTACGGCGAACTTGGCCTGGACGAGCCATCCCTGTCCGATGCCGCGCTGCTTGATGCGATGATGGCGCATCCCATCCTGATCAACCGCCCCATCGTGGTCAGCCCGAAAGGAGTGCGGCTTTGCCGTCCTTCAGAGCAAGTGCTCGATCTGCTGCCGCCCCAGAAATCCGCCTTCAGCAAGGAAGATGGCAAACAGGTCGTGGATGCTCACGGTACCCGCACCCGCTCTGCCTGACCAGAGGATATTGCAATGATCGTTCCACATCCGGCCAGCCGGCTTTCCTTTCTGGACCGATACCTGACGCTCTGGATCTTCGCGGCCATGGCCTTGGGCATCGCGCTCGGGACGATCTTCACCGGCCTGCCGGATGCCCTGAACGCGATGTCAGTCGGTTCGACCAACATCCCGATCGCCATCGGCCTCATCCTGATGATGTATCCGCCGCTCGCGAAGGTGCGCTACGAGGAGCTGCACCAGGTCTTTGCCGACAAGCGCGTGCTGATGCTGTCGCTGGTGCAGAACTGGATCATCGGTCCGGTTCTGATGTTCGTGCTGGCCGTGATCTTTCTGCGTGATCAGCCCGAATACATGACGGGCCTGATCCTGATCGGCCTCGCGCGCTGCATCGCCATGGTGCTGGTCTGGAACCAGCTCGCGCGCGGCGACAACCAGTATGTCGCGGGGCTGGTGGCCTTCAACTCGATCTTCCAGATCCTGTTCTTCTCTACCTATGCCTGGCTGTTCCTGACGGTTCTGCCGCCGCTGTTCGGCCTGGAAGGCAGCATCATCGATGTGAGCTTCTGGACCGTGACTGAGGCCGTGCTGATCTACCTGGGCCTGCCCTTTGTTGCGGGCTTCCTGACCCGGCGCACCCTGATCGCCCTGAAGGGGGCGAACTGGTATCAGAATGTATTTCTGCCGAAGATCAGCCCGATCACGCTGGCGGCACTGCTCTTCACCATCGTCGCGATGTTCAGCCTCAAGGGCGGGGACGTGGTGCGCCTGCCGCTCGATGTGGTTCGGATCGCCGTGCCGCTGGTCCTGTATTTCGCCATCCAGTTCCTGCTGAGCTTCGCGATGGGGCGGCTGATCGCCCGGGACTACCCGCGCGCCACGGCCATCGCCTTCACCGCGGCCGGCAACAACTTCGAACTGGCCATTGCCGTGGCCATCGCGGCCTATGGCCTTGCCTCTCCCGTGGCGTTTGCCGCCGTGATCGGCCCTCTGGTCGAGGTGCCGGTGCTGATCCTCTTGGTGAACGTCGCCCTGCGGCTTGGCAGCCGCTGGTTCCCCAGAGATGCGGTGCTGAAGGAGGCCCGCGCATGATCCCCGACCTGCCGAACCTGTCGCCCGACGCCATCCGCCAGCCGAGCTTGCCCTTGGTGTCACGCGCCACCCATCCGCCCCGCATCCTGCTGCTCTACGGCTCGCTGCGGGAACGCTCCTATAGCCGCTTTGCCACGCTAGAGGCCGAACGGCTGCTGCGTCACTTCGGCTGCGAGACGCGCGTTTTCCATGCAAACGGCCTGCCGCTGCCGGATGATGCCGAGGCCTCGCATCCCAAGGTGCAGGAACTGCGCGAACTATGCCTGTGGTCCGAGGGACAGGTCTGGACCAGTCCCGAGCGCCACGGCGCCATGACCGGCGTGATGAAGTCCCAGATCGACTGGATCCCGCTCTCGATGGGGGCAATCCGTCCGACCCAGGGTCGCACCCTGGCGCTGATGCAGGTCTCTGGCGGCTCACAAAGCTTCAACGCCGTGAACCAGATGCGTGTTCTCGGCCGCTGGATGCGCATGATCACGATCCCGAACCAGTCCTCGGTCGCCAAGGCTTATGACGAGTTCGACGAGGCCGGCCGGATGCATTCGTCGAGCTACTACGACCGCATCGTTGATGTGATGGAGGAACTGGTGAAGTTCACGCTGCTGACCCGCGACATCTCAGATTTCCTGACCGACCGCTACAGCGAGCGGAAGGAAACAGCTGTCTGACGTCAGCGCCCATGGGACAGATTAGGCAGATTGCGTGATGGAGGGTTTTTGGCTCATCGTAGCCCTTATGGAGCGAAGATGAGCAAGAAACCCATGACGACGAAAGCCGAGGCTGGTTGCTGACGCCAGCTGAGGCCTATGATACCGCCAACCAAAACCTGAAAGCCGCTGCCTGACATGAAACCCATGCCCGAGCTTAGCGAAGCGGCAAACTGGTCGAAAATCCCGGACCACCTCTTAACCCCGCCGTGTAGACATAGCACAGTTTCAACTTTTCAAACCAGGTTCAGAGCTCGGAGAAAGATTTGCAGGAACTGGCATAAAACAACTTCAGGGCAAGCTGGAGCGGGTTCAACTGTCGGGTAGTTGACACAACAACCTTGGCTTTCTGAATACGCTTCTTCCAAGCAGGCCGTTGGAAGCATCGAATTTTTTGTCAGAAGGCTGAAAATGTATTCTTGCCAGCACCAAACTTCTTCCTCCTTCTATGATCCTAAAAGGCGACTGACGAGTGAGGAGTGGATCTTGATTATGAACGCCTTACGTGCCTATCAGCACAACGAGGCCTATCGCGCTCTTTATGAAAAGCTAGGAGAAAGTCCTCTCAAGGCTAAGGTCGTCCCATCCAAAAGCAACTTTGACAAGGCTGCTTCATAGCTTCCAATCGTGGTCATCCCGGCTGCATTCTCTCAGTCCCTGTGGGCTGCTCAAGGTTTCTCGACATGTGCCAAGAAAAAAGCCCCGCCGGTCAGGGCGGGGCAAGAGTCCAACAGGGAGGTAATGTATTTCAACACAGAGTTGTGGATTAAGTTCCAATAGTTCTGGAAGGAAACGTCCCTCTTGTCGGACTTGTGGTGATTTGAATTATATATGATAAATGTAACCGCAAAGAATAACTTATCCATGTTTTGTACTATGGACAGTCCCTATAAACATCCGCTCCAGAATATGGCTATGCATGCGAGGATGATGGCGCCGAGGAAGATGTCTTCGCATCTCTCGTAACAAATAGCAATGCCACGCCAGTCCTTCAGGCGGCCTGTTTGGGAAGCTGCAGGGCGGCGGTGCCAGGCTGACCGTCAGCTTAGGGCCCGAAATAACCTTCCCCGGTCTACCAGATGATCACATCTTGCCATCTGGTTGCTGTTGGAAAGGCCCTTTTTGTTGTCCAGAGGGTAAGGGTTCGTACCCTGGCACGATCATTGGTCTTTGATCGCACAAGACTGTAGCATGGCCAGCTCCATTCCGATTACGATGAAGCATGGGACGGGGTCCGCGACCTTTGCAACGACCGGCGCGCGGGCGGCCAATCCGCCTTCAGGCGCTTCTTGCGCTCGGCGGGCTTGTTCTCATGATCCTGGCAATGCTCGCCCTCAGGCCGGCCAATGCCCAGGTAGCAGACGAGAGTGCACCCGCCGTCTGCCGACTGGGTGTGAACATCGAGGATCTTTACAATCTTGACATGGCGGGTGACACCTTCGGCGCGATCCTGTGGGTATGGAGCCTGTGCCCCACGCCCGAGTTCAGGCCGCTCGAGACGATCGTGTTTCCGACCGCCGCATCGGGCCTGAACCTCGATGACGTCGAGACCATCGAGACTGGTTCCGGCCGATCCTATGCCTCGCGTCGCGTGCAGGGCACGTTCCGGCACGACTGGGACATGGATCATTACCCCTTTGATCGGCAGCGGGTCGCGATCGAGATCGACGAGGATTTTTATGGTGCATCGCGTCTGGTGTTCGAACCCGACATCGAACAGTCATTCCTGACCCCTGGCATACGCGATCGGCTGGACCAATGGCGGGTGTCCGACCTGATGCTGACCGCAGGCGTCAGCGACGAACCGTCAACCTACGGAATGCCGGACGCGCAAGGGTCGCGATATGCCTTTATCGAGGCTGCAATCATGCTGGAACGGACCCATCCGATGACCTTCCTGAAGCTGACGGCCGGGGTGTTTGCAGGGGTCTTCATCGCCTTTCTGACTTTCTTTTACGATCCCAACGACCGTGGCGCCTTTGGCGGCAAGCTCGGATTGCTGGTCGGCGTGCTGTTCGCGGTCGTGTTGAACATGCGCAACGCCGACATAAGCATCGGTGACATCGACGATTTGACACTTGTGACCGAGCTGCATCTGATAACACTGGCCCTTATTGTCGTCCTCGCGCTTGCTGCGCTGCGGGACCGCCGAAGGGTAGAACGCGGTCTGCCGGTTCGCCACCCTGACTGGCGGTTACTGTGCATCATTGGCAGCCTTTATGTGCTGGTCATGGCGGCTTTGATCCTGCAAGCCGCCGGATCGTGACAGGCGGACATCCAGCAAGCGTCCTATCCCCAGGATCCAACCTGCCGCAGTCCGCGCTTGTCAGGTCGCGGGTCCGGTGGCACGCTCATGCAGCGCCGGAAGTCGTTTCACCACCTCCGCGGCGGGGGTATGGAGTGCCGTTTCGATGAACATCATCACGAAGGGGGCACTCCCCGCGCCCGCAGAACCCCTCCGTCCCGCCACTCTGATCCTTGCGCTGGCTACGCTGCTACCCGGCACGGCGGGCGCCGACGAGGCAATGGCCGTACGCGTCCGGACGCTGGCCCCCGAACTGGAGGCCTATATCGCCAAGGGCATGTCGGATTTCGATCTGCCAGGCCTTGCCATCGGCATCGTTGTCGGTGACGAGCTGGTCTATGCCAAGGGCTTTGGCCTGCGCCGGAAAGACGGCGAACCGGTCGATCCGGCAACGGTCTTCCAGATCGGCTCCACCACCAAGGCGTTTCTTGCCACCACGCTTGCCATCGCCGCCGATCGCAAGGAGTTCGACTGGGACGATCGGGTGGTCGACTACGAGCCAGACTTCCAGATGAAGGATCCCTGGGTGACAGCTGAGTTCCGCGTGGCCGACATGCTGGCGCAACGCTCGGGCCTGCCGCCCTATGCCAACGATGCCGTGGGCCTGCTTGGCTTCGATCAGTCGGCGATGATCCGGTCGCTTCGGCACGTCGAGCCGGTGTCAAGCTTCCGCTCGACCTTCGCCTATACCAACATCACCCATCTGCTCGCGCAGCGGGTGGTGGCCCGTGCCATGGGCGAGGCGGAGTGGGACGACGTGGTTCGCACCGAGATCTTCGCGCCGCTCGGCATGACGGATTCGTCCTTCACCGCCGATGCCATCGAGGCCGCCGCAGACACGACTGCGGGCTACCGGTGGACGGCGCAGGGCACTGTCGAGGTGCCGTTCACGCCGATCTTCCCTTACGGCTTCGGCGCTGCCGGTGCGATCAATTCAACGGTCGAGGACATGGCGAAATGGGTGCGCCTGCATCTCGCGGACGGAGAGTTCGAAGGCAGGCGCATCGTCTCGGAGGCGAACCTCGCCGTGACCAAGATCCCGCGCGTTGGGATGAGCGACAGGGTCGCCTATGCGATGGGCTGGGTGGTGCAGTCCACGCCGAACGGACGCGTCGTCTGGCACAATGGCGGAACAACCGCCTATGGCGCCTTCGTCGGCATCGCGCCCGACCAGGATGTGGGTGTCGTTGTGCTGACGAACGAGACCAATGTCGGCCTTCCCGACGCCATCGGCGAATGGACCTTCGATCGCCTGCTGGGCAATCCCGAGATCGATCATGTCGCAGCGAAGCTGACGGCGGCGCGCAAATCCGATGCCGACGCCAATGCGACCTTCGCGCGGCCCACAGCACCGTGGCCGTCGCCGCCAACAGCGTCTCTTGCCTCAAGCGTCGATAGCCCCGTCTTTGGCAAGGCAACGTTGACCACTGAGGGGGAGGGACTCGTCCTTGCGCTGAAGACGACCGGGGCGCGGCTGAAGCTCGCCCCATGGGATGGTGACGTCTTCACCGCCAGCCTCGTGCCAGAAGGCCGCTTTGCGGCGATTGCTGCCAACCTCGGCCCCTTGCCCATGGGCTTTGCGCAGTTTCAAGCGGACGAGACCGGCAAGCTCGCCACGCTGCGACTCACGATGGCGGATGGGCAGGTGTACGATTTCGCACGAAAGTAAGCCACAGGCTTGATGGTGCAGGCAAGTTTGAATGTCCCCTGCCTTGCCAGAGCGTAGAAAGAGCAGTGCCCTGGCTGACGTTATCCGCAACACGCGGTCCGCTGCCACCAGTCGACCAAAGCAGCGTTGCCTCGGCAAGAGCAGCACTCGCCTGCGGACCGGACGCCTCCGGCCAGCTACAATCCCCCGTGTACTCGCGCCCGGAGGGCTCGAAGCTTTGGCACAAACGTCAAACGCGTGGGCGACGCTTTGGTCGAGCCGGCGAGCCTTTGCGAAGACTCCGGTTCGTGATCTGCCGGTCGGACGCGGCCTTCATGAGCTTGCGAAAGGTCGGGCATTCCAGATGGGAGGGGGCCGAACAATCGGCCACATGCCGCAGAACGTCGCACAAGACACGAAGATCCGAGATCTGCCGCTGCAGGGTGTCCGCCTTGGCGTGCAGATCGGCGCGGGGAATGTCTGGGCGACCGTCCGATCCGAACATCCCTGCAATTTCCACCAGGCTAAAGCCAGCGGACTGCCCCATGGCGATCAGCGACAGCGTCATCAGAACGTCCCTGTTATATTGCCGGCGCAGGCCACGACGTCCCACGGATCGGATCAAGCCGATCTCCTCGTAGTAGCGCAGCGCGGAGGTTGGGACACCGGAGTGTTCAACAACGTCTCCAATATCGAGAAGGTTCATGCTTGACCTCAAGTTCGCTTGAAGTGGCACGATCTCCAAAGTCGGTGATTCGAACAAGGGGATAGACATGGAAGACCCAAAGCAAGATGCAGGCAGGCCCGTCTGGCGGGACAATCGTGCAGTCGCGCTCCTCATGGCGGCAATGCTGACGACCATGGCGAATGCCACCATCAGCCCAGCCCTTCCCGGGCTCGAGCGCCTGTTTGCGCAAGACCCGGATGCTGCAATGCTGACGCGGCTGCTTGTCACCGCGCCGTCTCTTAGTGTTGCGATCTTTGCGCCTCTTGCAGGACTTGCCATGGACCGGACCGGACGGCGGCGGCCGCTGCTGATCGGCATCATTCTGTTTGTGACCGCAGGGTGCGCCGGGCTTGTTCTTCCAAGCCTTTCGACAATCCTCGCCAGCCGCCTGCTTCTGGGAATAGCTGTCGCCCTGATCATGACGGCCCAAACTGCCCTTGTGGCGGACTACTTTTCGGGGGCCGATCGAAGCGCGCTGATGGGATTGCAAATCTCTGCCCGGAACTTCGGAGGTCTCCTGTTCATCACGCTGGCAGGCTGGGCCGCATCTCTGTCGCCGCGCCTGCCCTTCGCAATCTACGGCTTGGCCGTTGTCCTGCTGCCCCTAGCCTGGAAGGTCATCACCGACCGCCCGCGACCGTCCTCGGGGCCCGGTACGGAACACATGGCAGACCCTGAAAGACGCCATCCTTGGATCGTGCTCTTCTCGGCCGTGGGCCCCTAGCCTGGAAGGTCATCACCGACCGCCCGCGACCGTCCTCGGGGCCCGGTACGGAACACATGGCAGACCCTGAAAGACGCCATCCTTGGATCGTGCTCTTCTCGGCCGTGGTGCTCCTCCAGGGGCTGACCAACATGCTGTTCTTCATCATGCCGACGCAAATGCCGTTCTTTCTCGGTCTCCACGGACAGAACAGTGCTGTGATGACAGGAACGGCCCTCGGCGTACTGATGCTGAGCGGCGGCTGCCTTGCCCTGTTTTACGCCCGCATCCGGCCTGTTGTGGGCTATGCCGGGGTCTTCGTCACAGGTTACGGGTGCATGGCGGCAGGCTTCTTTACCCTGACGGTGCATCCAGGCATGCCGGCCTATCTGGCAGGCGCCGCATTGATAGGGGCAGGTTATGCTCTGGTCTCGCCGACCTTCGTCACTCTTGCACTGGATCTGTTGCCCCGGTCACGGCGAGGGGTTGGGGGCGGCATCCTGACAGCCTCGGTCTTCATCGGGCAGTTCTGCTCTCCCCTGCTCACCACGCCAGTGATCTCGGCTCTTGGGTACTCGGTCCTGTTCAGGGGAGCTGCAGTATTTCTGACGCTGATCGTTCTCGCAATCTTGGCGGTGATGGGTGTTGGTCGTCTGCGTTCAGCGTTCCGCGGACAACTTGAAACACAATGACCTGTCTGCCGCCTGTTCAAACACTCCCGGTACGATCGACGCCGACAAGCCTGAGAACGTCCTTGGCACCCGTACCTTTTCGCCACGGCGATGAATGGCAGAAATGTCCGCACTGTGGTTGCTTCCCTGCCCTACCCCGCCCTTAGTCACTACGGCGAACACAGGGGGCAGGTTTGGGAAAGCTGCATGCAGCACGTTGTTCCGCCCGACCGGCAGCTTGGGGCCGTTTTCACCACATCAGGCGCATTCCTCTTCGTCGCCCCCCCGTTCGGGCGTCATTCGAAACGCCGGTCCGGTCACCAGGGCGATGTTGGGCCGGCTTGGAGAACTCGACAATTAGCGCTGTCTGTCCGGACGGTCGGCTTAGGCCCATGTGCTAACTACGCTTGAAACTCAACGTCTTTCCAAGATCGCCCAAGCCGGGGGTGATCGCTGCCCTTGGGCAGGCCCCTCACTGTCCGATCCTTACCGGCAGCTTGCCGCATCGGCGCAAAGGTCGGGAAAACCCGAGGCTGTGCCTGGACTCCGACCTAGCCTGCCTGATGCCGCCCGCTTCTATCACTACCCGATCGATTTGCCTTGCTTCCTGGAAGCTGCGTCGACCACGGCAGACAAGAGGCCGGTGGGGGCCTACTGGCCGTTCACTAGCCGCCTTGCAACATTGCTCAGTTATCCACTAGGCCGGCAAAGCACACAGCGAGGCATCCTAGAATTGCCAATTGGCAATTTTTAGTTTTCGGTCCTGCCCAAAAGATAATTGTCAAGGGCTGAACGAAGTTCGGCGGTGTCGATGCTGTCCGGGAATTCAATCCGAACCCTTTTCCCACGCTTTTCGACGCTGACGCCATTCACGGGCTTGCTGGCCTTGGGCGCGGGGCCGTATGCAGCAGCCCTCAAGCGCGACAGGACCTTCGGCACGGCGACATAGGCTCCCTGCCCCACCCTAGCCTTTCCCTGTTCTGCGGCGATCCTGTCCGCTTCGACCAGCACTTTGTCCTCAGCATCCTGAAGCATCGGGCGTATCTGTCGGGCATGCAGTTCCCGGATTTCGGTAATGCGGGGCCAAGCGTCGATGATAGCCGTTGGCAGACGAGCAAGATGCAGATATCGCGACAGCCACGCCTCGGACACTTCAAGCCGCGCGGCCATGGTCTTTTGCTTGCCGCCGTAATAGGCGCCAAGCGCCTGAAGATAATCTCGGGCCCGCTCGTAATCGCTCAGGTCGGCGCGGTCCCGGTTTTCGATATCCGCAAGGCGAAACGCTTCCTCGTCGGTCAGGTCGCGGACTTCGATTAGATAGCGGAACTGGGGATAATTGTTGGCGCGCAGCCAGCTTATGGCGAAATGCCGACGGGCGCCGCAGATGACCTCGTATTCCGGCCCCTGCCCCACCGGCAGCCTGCGAACGATCGCGGGAAATTCCTGTTGTCCTTGAGACCTGAGGCTGTCGATCAGCTCGCGGCAGTTTTCCTCAGTTAGCAAGTCATAGGCTCGGTTGTGCCGGGACCACATCATGCAGCTTGCGGGATCGACCCATCTCAACACCTTTTCCTCGCGCTCGCCAGTTTCCGACAAGGCGTTTGTACGTTTTAAGAACCGCGCTCCTCCCCGGTCCGACGTCGCCGGCGCAGGCAGGTCCTTCAGGACATCGTCAAAGATCGCATCATGCCGCTTGCTCACAACAAGCCCTCCTTGCGCAACTGCCGGTGATGGCTTGGCCATGTCTTGCGGACCAGCAGTTCGACTTCGCGCCCAACTGCATCAAGATAGGCGCGGCATCGCTTGTGCGTCTCGGTCCGGGTTGCGGGGCCAGTCAGTTCGTAAACCGTCATCAAGTTGGCCGTCGCATTATCGATCTCCGCCGAATCTTTCAGCGAGACGTTCAGCATGTCCTGGGGAAAAACCGCGTCCATCATGCGCTTGATGGCTTGATGCGCGGATTTCTGGTCGTTCATCTTGGAGGTCAGGATCTTTACGAAGCTGTATTCACGCGCCCCGCCATGCCGCGCCAGTTCCGCCAGGGTCGATTCCATCATCTTCAGGAAATGCGCGGTGGAAGCGAAGTCGATATTGTTGGGCGGGGCCGGGATTAGCAAGGCATTGGCCGCACGCAACACCGACAGCGACAGCATCCCAAGCGCGGGCGGAGGATCCATCAGAATGATGTCGAACTGATCCGCAATGGACGCTACGCCGTCGCGCAACCGGTCGAGGATAAAGGCCGGATCGCGCGCCATTCGGGCGGCGAATTCGTATTCTGCGTCATAAAGCCCCAGATTGGCTGGGATTAAGGCAATGCCGGGCCAATAGGTCGCCCGCAGTGCATAATGCAGCGACTTTGGGCCTCCATGCTGCAAAAAGGGGTAAAGCGTATCTTCCTCTTCGTGCACGTCGACATCCGGGTTCAGGCCGAAGACCGCCGTCGTTGAGGCCTGCGAGTCGCAGTCTATGACGCAGACACGATAGCCGCGAAGTGCGAAATATTGTGCCAGGTGTACCACCAGCGTGGTTTTGCCGACCCCGCCTTTGAAGTTCTGCACTGCCATGATCAGCGGTGGATCGCCGAGATCGCGGTGAGGAAGTGTACCGAAAACCTCTCGCATGCGGTTTACCTCGGCAAGACCGTATCCGTGCCGGCGGTTGGTAGTTTCATCTTTGGCAGGTTCGGGAAGCCGTCCATCGGCCTCTGCATCGCGAATTGCTTTTTCCGATCGGCCAACCATGTCGGCTGCCGTACGGACGTTGAAGAGCAGATCCAGCTGCTTATGTGTTCCGGGGGAAAATACCCTCTCCCGCAATCGTTCGATCACTGTCGAGGCACGCTGGCTAAGAACGGCAAGATCGTCCAGTGTGACCGGGGGTAGAGCATGGTTCATTGTTACGACTTCGCTGCTTTGTTCCCTGCACTATGTCGAAAAGCAATCATCGCGTAAAGTTCGGTTTCTCGGATCTAGGTCACCAAAAACCGATAGTTTTCGAATCACCCTGTGACGAGTGGTTCTGGCGCTTGTCGGCGGCAATTGCGGGGGTGGTTTATCCCATTTTGTAAGCTATCCCAACCCAGTGGTGTTGGGATCTGTGGATAAAATCAAACCAACGTCTTGTTCAGATTCATTAGATTCAGATTCAAGAGACGCAACTTGTTGTTTGCTATTTGTTTTCTACTGATAATCTTACATATTGGGGTGCTGTGGCTTACCTTCCGGGACGATGTTTCTTACGATTCGGGACTGGGGTCCTTACAGGAAGGGTGCTGCCCAAGACTTACGTTTTGGTCGGCAGGACGAACACCTGGTAAGGGTCTAGAATTGTCTCGCGAAAGCAGTGCGTTGGGAATTGCTCGGCCTAACCTCCATGAATCAATTCTTACTTTTCGGGTGACTGCGGCGCCTTTTTTTTGCAATGTGCTTGAACGCTTACTTCGATCGCGTTACAAAAGTAAGGTCTACGAGGTAAGGTGTAGTGTGGCAGACGCATCGATTAGGACGGTTGAAGCGCGGCCTAACGCCGACAGTTTGGTCAAGCCGGGCGAACTTGTCGACCTTGTCGAGGTGACGCCTCTGACTCTTAACGACCGCCGGATCTACAACCAGCTTCTGGAAAACGCCTGGGATGCCATTGATAAGCCCGTTACCCATGTCATTGCAAAGTCCGTTCTGCGCGGTAGCCACAATTCAAACGACCGTGTCGGCGACAGCCTTGAAAGACTGATGTCCGCAATCGTCAAGGTTGCTGTGACTTGGGAAGGGGAACCGGCAATTGAACGTGTCCAGCTCTTGGGGGGAAACCTTGAAAGCAGCAGGAACGACGGATTGCTGGAGTATGAAATCCCGGCGCGGCTGCGAAAAATCATCCGGAACAGCCAGATCTTCGCGCGCCTACAGCGCGAGGTAATGTTCGCCTTGTCTTCCAAATACGCCCTGACCTTGTACGAGATGGTGCAAAAGCGTGGAAACCTTCGCTGGAAATCGTCGGAACGGTTCACGCTCGATTCCTTGCGGGGCATAATGGGGGTGCCAAAGGGCAAGCTCTCGTCTTGGTCCAACCTTAAGCTACGTGCTATCGACCCGGCTGTCGCGGAGGTCAATGCGCTATCTGATTTCATGGTCGAGATATCGCCGATCAAGACGGGGAGGGCCGTGACGCATGTCGAGATGCGGTGGTGGCGTAAGGACGGCGATGCCGGCGGGGCAGCGGATCGCGCGTTGCAGTTTTCTAAGGTGGGCCGGCGGATTAAGGCCGAGAGCCGCGCCGAGCAAGTGGTCGCGGGGGAGGGCGGACGGCCACGGCCTGCTTGGCTGGATAGTCACGGTCCCTCCCTGCAAACAGCAACTTACGAGACTGCGAAGCTGCGTCATCCCGGCTTTGACATCTATTTCATAGAAGGCGAATGGCGCAGCTGGAGCGTGTCGAAAGAGCCTCCGAAAGACCCAGACCGTGCCTTTCTAGCTTTTTTGCGAAGCTATGCCGACAAGAACCCGATCTGAAAATTGCCAATTGGCAATTTTCTGGATTGGGCAGACCCGGGGTCTTGGAATCCTCAGTCCTAGCCCATGCTTGGCGTTTGACCACAGGCCGCCCTGCTGCAGGGCGGCGCCCGGCACAGTACACGACCGATGATGGATCTTCTGGCAAGAATAACCGCAAGCATTGGCGGCGCAGCGGCGTCTTGGTCTCGACGAACCCCGCCATCTGCAGGGCGCCGGCTGTTTCCAAGGTCACGGACCAGGGTCTCACGATCCTGAAGATGCCCGCGGCGAATGGGTGGAAGTTCGGTTGTCTGCCAAAGGTGTCGCCGGGCCTGAAGGTCAATGCCTTCACCTCTGGCCTGGATCACCCCGCTTGGTCGAGGTCTTGACGAATGGCGACATGCTGGTTGCCGAATTCAAGAAACAAGCACGACCTGCCAAAGACCCTTTTAGAGCCCATCGGGGCATAGGATGCGCCTCAGCAACGCAGTCGGTATCACGCTTTTCGCATAACGTTGTGGTGCGATACGGAGGGGATCGGGATGCGAAATCCGCTAGATGGTCCTTGAAGAGCAGAGCCATTTCTTCGGCTTGGCTCTACTTTGCTGCGCCCATTGCATGGGCAACAGAGATGGCATTGCCGCCTCTCCTTATGAAGAACGTCGCCCATGTCTTACCGGCGCCGGTCGAACGCTGCTGGACATCAAGCCAAGCCCAGCCGGGACTGGCCTAGGTGCAATGTACTGTCGTGAACGAGGGCGATGGCCTAGGCGAAGAAATCCCTCCAGACTATCTCACATCGATGCCGGACAGGATTTCTACGGATGAGCTTTTCCTCTTGGGGCGACACGGCAGATAAAAGTTGGATCAGTTGCAAGCGCAACCTTCGCGGATCATGCCGTTGACGCCCTGAACACTGCGGTGTGCAGGATGCCCGGAGGCAACCCGCGAAGCTTAGGCAGCGGTATGGTCATCGGTCAGCATGGTTGGTGGAACTGCTCAACACTCAGCGGGTACAAGGTGATCTTCGTGCCGTTAGACAACATGCGTCTGGCGGGTTCGCCCCGGAACCTGATATAAGGCGCTCTGTCCGACGATGAAAGGCTCACCTTCCGGCGTCCAGTCGGAGTTGTAATCAGATCCCTCGGGCATTCTTCGTTCTTGGCAGATGATGTCGGTACCGTCATCTCGCGAGTGAGCGAAGCGTGACAACCATGCGCCGGTGCCAGCCGATCTGATCGGCCTGGTCCCCTGGGGGAGGGCAGGGGTCTAGTGGTATCCTGGGGCCGACCGGCGAGCCCGTCCTGGTTATCGTGAAAATAGAACGCCGGAACTCCTATGGGGAGGTTCCGCCTATGCCCATTCTATACGCTTGTTGGAGCAGCATCCTGGCGGTGGGCGTTCCGTCTGCCGTTCTTTCTTGGGGTGCGTTCGCGCATCTGCTCCAAGCGTACGGCTATGCACGCAAGCTTCAGGTCGGGATCGGGTGGCGCATGCCCGCCACGATGGCTAGCATCTGGTCGTCTCCTTCTCAGCGCGGTGCCCAGGTCTGCGCCCGCCATGATCAGCGGCGCGAGATCCTCTCAGGCGATGTCGGGCCGGTGCCGGCCCACCAGAGGCAGCCAGCTTTCGGCCGTGGCCTCCAGCTTGCGGAAATAGGTCTCGTCACGCGCGGCCCAAAGCTGGCGCAGCGCGTCGTGGTCGCCCGCCAGCAGACCCGGATTGCCACCGACCTGCCTCTGGGCGCACACCCCCCGCAGCCCGGCCTTTGATCGCTCCCTCATCATTGCGCGTTCCAGTTCCGCAACTGCCTCATTTACCTGCGACGACAACGTCCCCTGTGCCATAGTGGTGTCGACGGGATTGCTTAGCGACCGGAATGCGCGTCCTTGCCCCCCAACGTCTCGATGACTTGCAGGAGGTGGTTCAGCAAGCACGCCAGCAGTTCGAGGCGGATCACCACCAGCGTTTCGCCAGACCGGATCGTCGCCAGAAGCGGCGCCAGGGCAGGGCGGGTGCGGTTGGCACCCGAG
This sequence comes from Paracoccus actinidiae, assembly GCF_030863885.1. Taxonomy (NCBI): domain Bacteria; kingdom Pseudomonadati; phylum Pseudomonadota; class Alphaproteobacteria; order Rhodobacterales; family Paracoccaceae; genus Paracoccus; species Paracoccus actinidiae. The sequence continues at coordinate 3,965,429 of NZ_CP132956.1, read as the reverse complement.
GCGTGCTCCTCGTGGATAATGGCGCAGCCCGCGCGCAACCCCAATCGCTGGGGGTCGATGTCTGTTTGCATGCCGAGAGCCGATTAGAGACGTGGATGGCTTAAATAATGTAGGACGGAGGACATTTTACAATTATGTGACATGCGACCAAACGGTCGTTTCGTAACGGTTGCAACGTAAGAGCGCAGCCAGTTGTCCTTATTCCGCTGCTTGCTATCCTGTGAAGCTGTTGAGGATCGGCCCTTGATGATGAAAGCAGGAGGTAGCCTGCGGTCCTCTTCAGCGGCCTAATCCTGGGATGCTCCTATGATCCGCAGATTGCGGAAATATCGCGGCTCGGAATGGAGAAAGCCTTGTGTGCCTACGGCAGCATCCGATCGCAGATAGGTAACCGGGGCAGATTGCGGGGCGGGGTGAGTTTACGCCGGTTGCGCGCCCACTAGATCGGGCAGCGGGGGGACGCGCTCGGCGGTCCCGTTGATTCCGAGCCGATCGCCGAGATAGGCGAATTGCTGACGCCAGCTGAGGCCTATGATACCGCCAACCAAAACCTGAAAGCCGCTGCCTGACATGAAACCCATGCCCGAGCTTAGCGAAGCGGCAAACTGGTCGAAAATCCCGGACCACCTCTCGGCGCGGTCATCGAGGCCACACCACCGGCAGGCGACTTCTATCTGTCCGACACGCCGCAGCGCCTTCTGCTCTTGCTGTCGGGCGGGGTAGGGCTGACCCCAATCGTCAGCATGCTGGAGGTTCTTGCCGAGCAGCATCACGACGTGCCTGTCTTCTATGTCCACGGCACAAGCAGCCCGGCGCATCGTGCCCTTGACGCCCAATTCCGCAAGCTCGCGTTCCGACATGGCAATGTTCTAATGGAAACGACTCACGGAAGCGGCGCGGATGAAAAAGCCAATCCCGGCCGGATTACCCTCAACTGGCTGCAGGGAAACACCCCTCTGGCCGAGGCGGATGTCTATCTTTGCGGCCCGCGCCCCTTCCTGCGCCACTTTGTCGGCAGCTTGCGCGGTGCCGGCATCCCCGCCGATCGCATCCATTACGAGTTCTTCGGTCCTACCGACGAACAACTTGCCGCTGAAGATAAGATATGGTTGCCACTGAAGCAGAGGAATATCCTGATGGCGCAGGCAAAAGGTGCAGCAAGCGCAAGAAGTTCTTCCGCAAATCCGACGATCATCATACATCTATAACTATACTGAACCCTTGTTTGGCTGATGGGTAGCCTAGTACAAATGGTGCGATGCGGTTCAGCCCGAGGGCTTCCCTCCAAATCCTTTTCATATCCGAGTGGAAATCAGCGCCGTGACGTCGAAGATAAAGATCCCCCGCAACGCGGCGATCATCAGCGATCTGGACGGAGTTGCGTATCGGGGTGATGTTCCCATCGCGACCGCTGTTCTTGCATTCCGGCAATGGCATCAACAAGGTCTGCCCTATGCCTTTGTGACCAACAATTCCACCAAAACGGCCCGAGAGTTCGCGGACAAGCTGAACGGGATGGGAATTCCAGCAACGCCTGAACGGGTCATCACCAGTTCTGCGGTCGTGGCACGGCGTGTGAAGGCTGACCTTCCCCCGGGGTCGCGCGTGATGGTGATCGGGGCGGCCTCGCTGGTGGGTGCAATCGAAGCGCAGGGGTTCCAGATTGCGGATCAGGACGTCAGGGCAGTCGTGGCAGGGCTGGACCGCGCCTTCACGTTCGAGAAACTGCAGAAGGCGCAGGCCGCCCTTTTGGCTGGGGCGTCCTTCTTCGGGACCAATGCCGACAGGATGTTGCCGCATGGTTTTGGATACGAACCCGGCGCCGGATCGATCCTTGCGGCCATCCAGACGGCGTCAGGGGTGACCCCGGTTGTGACGGGCAAGCCGCATCCTGACCTGATCCACATGGCCTTGGAAATCCTGGGAAGCGATCCTGAAACGACCTTTATGCTGGGCGATCAGATCGAAACCGACATCATGGCAGGCCGGGCGGCCGGGCTGAAGACGATCCTGGTCGCAACCGGCCTTCCGCCCAAGGCCGTGCCAGGGATCCTGCCTGACTTCGACATCGAAACGCTTCTGGATCTTGCCCTGGTGTCCGACGGAAAAGCCGCAGACGCCGAAACGCTTCATCTGCCAGGATAGACGAAGGCCGGTCAGTCACCCTTCCGAATTCAGCCGCATCCGCGCGCGCTGTTCGCGGCGCTGCAACTCCCGGCCCAGGTGGATGGATTGCTCGACGAAATCCAGATGCGCACGGGCGGCCCTTTCGCCGCGCTGCGGATCGCCCGCCTGGATCGCGTCGATGATCTCGAGGTGCTGATCCAGAAGCTTGCGGCCGGTGCCGTCGATGCTGCGCAGCAGGTCGCGATTGTAGAAGATGCCACGACGCGTCAGGTCGAAGACCGATGCCATCATGTGGATCAGCGTCGTGTTGTGGCTGGCGTCCACGACCGCGCTGTGCAACCGGGCATCAGCCTCCCATTCGGCCTCGCGGTCATCGGCCTTCCAGGCAGCCTCGAGATCCTCGCGGACGGCCTCCAGCCGTTCCCTGTCTGCAGTTGTGGCCCGCTGTGCGGCAAGGCGGGTGGCAAAGGCCTCTTGCTCGCGGCGGTATTCCAGATAATCGTGAAATGCCTCGCCGTGACGCGCATACAGCGCCAGCATTGCGGGTGACATCGCGCGGCCCGTGAGTTCCGCGATATAAGTACCGTCGCCATGACGGATGGTCAAAAGATTGCGGCTTTCCAGGATTTGCAGCGCCTCGCGCAGCTTGGGCCGCGAGACACGAAAGGCGTCCGACATTTCGCGTTCCGAAGGAAGACGCGCACCTCCCTTCAAAACGCCATCGACAATCATCGTCTCGATCCTGTCCACCACAGCCTGAACGACCGATTCGTGTTCCACCGGCTCGAAAACCTGTGCCGCTATCATGAGGCGTAACTCTCCCTCGGCTGCGTCGCGCAGCAGGTGATCAATATTATTTACCTCAAATGCAGAGAATTTCAAGCAGACGATGACGCGTCCAAACCTTTGCAAGAGATATATTTATTTCTCTGGCAGTGCATAGCCGCCAAACTTTCCACCTCGTGGGTGGGGCAGGATTTCGTGCCACCTGAACGAAGGCCAACAAATACGTTGATTCACGACAGAGGATCATATTATTTACCTCTTGTGGCAGTGTTTATTGTCGCCCCGAGGGGGAGCGGGTGAAAAGGAGCGGAGGAGGCGATCCAACAGCGGCTAGAAGGCATGCCCTTTGACACGGCCGTGCTGCAATCCACCTGATCGGCGGCAAATCGACGCTATCTGGATTTCCCAAAGGACAAGCGGGACGACCCGATCCTTGCTTGCCGTATAAAAGGCGCATGGATCGCAATTTGACCAAAGGGTCACCCGGCGCGGAGGGAAAGCCGGGGCGGCTGGCACAACAAAACAGCGGGGCCTGCCCCGTCCATCCGAGGAGGAACGATGCCTGACATCATCACATTCATTCTGGCCCTGCTGCCGATCGCCACGGTCTTCGTGCTGCTGGTCGTCTTGGCACGGCCGGCCAGCTTTTCGATGCTTATGGCCTATCTGGTGACGGCAGCCACGGCCTTGCTGGTCTGGGGCACCGATCTGAACAAGGTTCTTGGCGCCACCGCGAACGGCGCGATCACCGCGATCAGCCTGCTATATATCATCTTCGGCGCCATTCTGCTGCTGTATACGCTTGAGGAAAGCGGCGGGATCCGGTCGATCCGCAGCGGATTCACCAGCATTTCGCCCGACCGGCGCGTTCAGGCAATCATCATCGCCTGGATGTTCGGATCGCTGATCGAGGGTGCTTCGGGCTTTGGCACGCCTGCGGCCATCGCCGCGCCGCTGCTGGTCGCCATCGGCTTTCCGGCCATGGCTGCGGTCCTTGTGACGCTGATCATCCAAAGCACGCCGGTATCGTTTGGCGCGGTCGGCACGCCGATCCTTGTCGGGGTGAACACCGGCCTTGGTGGCCAGGAGATCGTCGAGACGACCATCGCGCCCATGGCCTATACCGATTATCTGCTGGAAATAGCGGTGAAGGTCGCAACTATCCACGGCCTTGTCGGCTTCCTGATCCCGCTGATCCTGGTGGGGATGCTGACGCGGTTCTTCGGGGCCAACCGCTCGTTCATCGAAGGCTTCCGCATCTGGAAATTTGCGCTGTTCGCGGGCCTTGCCTTCACCATCCCCTACTACATCATCGCCCGCGTTCTGGGGCCGGAATTCCCGTCGCTGCTGGGCGGCATCATCGGCCTGATGATCGTCGTTCCGGCGGCACGCGCGGGCCTGTTCATGCCCAAGGAGGTGTTCGACTTTCCGCCGCGCGCCCAGTGGGACGAGGCCTGGGTCGGCAAGCTGGACGATCTTGAAGATCACCATGCGGGACGCCCGGTCATGCCCCTGCTGAAGGCCTGGGCACCCTATGTTCTGGTCGTGGCCCTGCTGATCATCACCCGCGCAGTCGGGCCGGTGAAGGCCTGGCTGAACTCTCCCGATGTTACCATCGCGCTCGACAACATGTTCAGCTCGGGCATCAACGCGCGGGTGCAGGTGCTGTATCTCCCGGGAACGGTGCTGATCCTGGTTTCGATCATCACCTTCTTCCTGCATGGTATGAAAGGGCGCGACTACCTCCAGGCGCTGCGGTCGTCGGGATCGACCATGATCGCCGCCGCGCCTGCGCTGCTTCTGGCGGTGCCGATGGTGCAGGTGTTCATCAACTCGGCATCCGATACGCTGGCCAGCATGCCGATTGTTCTGGCCGAAGGCGTTTCGGCAGCCGTTGGCGAGGCCTGGCCGATGTTTGCGCCGCTGATCGGGTCGATGGGCGCCTTTGTCGCCGGATCGAACACCGTCAGCAACATGATGTTCTCGCTGTTCCAGTTCTCTACCGCCGAACAGATCGGTTTGGGCGCGGCTGGCGCGGGCACCGTTGTGGCGCTGCAGGCTATCGGCGGGGCGGCTGGCAACATGATCTGCGTGCATAACGTGGTGGCTGCATCCGCAACGGTGGGCCTGGTCAACCGCGAAGGCGCGATCATCCGCATGACCCTGATCCCGATGACCTACTATATCATCCAGGGCGGACTCATCGGGTTTGCGCTGCTGGCTGGCGGGTTCAACATGTGGTGGATCGCGGCGGCGATCTGGGCGGCAGCGGTGCTGTTCCTGATGTCGCAGAACCGCAGCCGCGTGCCCGCGCTGTCAAGGACCTGAAACCGATGTCCGCAAAGCCCAAACCCCGCGTCGGTCTGTTCGTGACCTGCCTTGTCGATGCGATCCGCCCCGGGATCGGCTTTGCGGCCATCCAACTGCTGGAGGAGGCGGGCTGCCGGATCGAGGTGCCGCAGGGCCAGACCTGCTGCGGCCAGCCGGCGCTGAACAGCGGCGATGACACCGACGCGGCCCACATGGCCCGCCAGACCATCGCCGCCTTCGAGGGGTGCGATCATGTCGTGCTGCCCTCGGGGTCATGCGCGGGAACGATGGTTCACGCCTATCCTGAACTGCTGGCGGGCGACCCCCGATGGGCGGCCCGCGCCACCGCCTTTGCCGCCAAGACCCATGAGATCACCAGCTTTCTGGTGGATGTGATGGGCTATCGGCCGCAGGGCCGCCGACTGGATGCCTCGGCCACCTATCACGACAGTTGCGCGGGGTTGCGCGAACTGGGCATCGCCGCACAGCCCCGCGCGCTTCTGGCCCAGGTCGAAGGGCTTCGGATGCGGCCGCTTGAAGGCAACGATGTCTGTTGCGGCTTTGGCGGCACCTTCTGCGTGAAGTATCCGCAGATTTCGGACGCCATTACCACAGAGAAGGCCGAGGCCGTCGAACGCAGCGGGGCCGATATCCTGCTGGCGGGCGACCTGGGCTGCCTGATGAACATGGCCGGCAAGCTGCACCGCCGCGGCGCCAGGACGCGCTGCTTCCACACCATCGAGGTTCTGGCAGGCCACGCGGACGGCCCCGCCATCGGCGAGGAAGGGTGACCATGACCGCGCCTCAGCCAGGCTTCAAGGAACGCGCGGCCGCCGCACTGTCGGACGGGGCGCTGAAAATCGCCATCGACCGCACCACCGGCACCGCCGAACGCAAGCGTGCCACCGCACTGGCCGCATTTCCCGAATTCGACGCCGCGCGCGAACGGGGAAAGGCGATCAAGAACCACGTCATCGCCCATCTCGACCACTACCTCGAGATGTTCGAGCGCAATGCCACCGCCGCCGGAGCGCAGGTCCATTGGGCCACCGACGATGCCGAGGCGCGGGCCATCGTCACCCGCATCTGCCTGGACGCCGATGCCAAGCTGGTCACCCGGTCGAAATCCATGCTGGGCGAGGAAATCGGCCTGCCCCATGCCCTGGCCGATGCCGGGATCGAGCGGGTCGAGACGGACCTGGCCGAACATATCATCCAGCTTGCGGGCGAACGGCCGTCCCATATCGTCTGGCCTGCCATGCACCGCACGCGCGAACAGGTGGCCGATCTGTTCAGGACGGGCCACAACCCGCCCCCTGCCGCCGAGGATCCGGGGACCATGGTGCAAAGTGCCCGGCGCGAGTTGCGCGCCAAGTTCCTGGCCGCCGACATCGGCATATCGGGCGCGAACTTCCTGGTCGCGGACACTGGCGCGACCTGCACCGTCACCAACGAAGGCAATGCGGAACTGACCACCACGCCGCCGCGCATCCATATCGTGACGGCAGGGATCGAGAAGCTGGTGCCTTCGACCGCGCACGCCTTTGCGCTGCTGCGTCTGCTGGTCCGGTCCGCGACCGGCGGCGAGATGACGCAATATACGACTTTCCACCACGGGCCGAAGCGCGCGGGCGATGCCGACGGCCCCGAGGAGATGCACATCGTCCTGGTGGACAATGGCCGCAGCCGGATGCTGGGCGACGAGTTCCGCGAGATGCTGCGCTGCATCCGCTGCGGGGCCTGCATGAACCATTGCGTCGTCTACCGCCAGATCGGCGGGCACGCCTATGGCGGCACCTATCCCGGCCCCATGGGCGCGGTGCTGACCCCGGTGCTGGAGGGGTTGGCGCAGTCGCGCGACCTGGCGCACGCCTGCACCATGAACGGCCGCTGCGCCGAGGTTTGCCCCGTGGGCATTCCTCTGCCCACATTGCTGCGCGCTTGGCGCCGCCGCAGCTGGCGCGAACGACTGGAACCCGGCAGCGTCCGGGCAGGCATCGGTCTTTGGGCCATGCTTGCCCGGCGGCCCGCCCTATACCGCCTGGCCAGCCGGATCGGCGTGCGTGCCCTGCGGCTGCTGGGGCGGCGGGGCTGGATCAGCACGCTGCCCCTGGCCCGCGGCTGGACCGCCTATCGCGATATGCCGCGCCCGCCGGGCCGGACGTTCATGGAACAGTATCGCGCCGACCGGGCCAAGCGCGGGGGTGGCAAATGACCGCACGCGACCGCATCCTGTCCGCCATCCGAAACAGCCTGGATCCCCGGCGTCCGGACCCTGACGCCATCGCCGCGCAGGCCGCATCCCTGCTGGCGAACCCGCAGGCAACCCGGCCCCAGCTTGCGGCACCGGACCTGGCCGATGCCTTCGCCCTGAAGGCTACGGCCCTGGGCACCACCATCGACCACGTGGCCCAGATGGCCGATATCCCCGCCGCCGTGCGCCGCTATCTTGCGGACCATGGCCTGCCCGGTATCGCGCTTCAGCCGGCGGCGGAACTGACGGCGCTTGACTGGGACGGGATCGCCACCCACCCGGACATTGCCCCGGACGAGCCTGCGGGCCTTGGCCTGGCCCTTTGGGGTATCGCCGAAAGCGGATCGCTGGTGGTGCATTCGGGGCCCGACAACCCGATCCTTCTGTCCTTCCTGCCACTGCACCACATCCTTGTCCTGCACCGGAACAACCTGCTGGCTCATCTGGAAGACTATGCCGCGGCGGTGCAGGGGGCGGCGCAGCCCCGCAACGCCATCCTGATCACCGGACCCAGCGGCACGACCGACATCGAGGGCAGCTATGTCCGGGGCGCCCATGGACCGGGTTTCCTGCACGTCCTTCTGGTGGGATCCTGAAGGCCCGCTCGACGCCTATCGCACGCATCCCGGACCATCCGACTGGAGCATGACCATGACGCCGCACCTGCACACCCAGACCCTGGCGGATCAAATCCCCGTCGGACCCGCCCCCGCCTTTCTGGAGGCCCTTCGCGCAACGGTGGGACCGCGCCATGTGCTGACCACGCCCCGGGACACCGAACGGTTTCGCATGGGATATCGGTCGGGCGGGGGCGAGGCCGAGGCAGTGGTCCGCCCCGGAACCCTGCTCGAACTGTGGAAAACGCTTGAGCTTTGCGTGAATGCCGGGCGGATCGTGATCGCGCAGGCGGCCAATACGGGGCTGACCGAAGGATCGACCCCGAACGGTGACTATGGACGGCCCGTCGTGATCGTCAACACGCTGCGGCTGTCGCGGATCCATCCCGTCCTGGACGGCACGCAGGTCGTCTGCCATGCGGGGGCAACGCTTTACGACCTGGAACGGATGCTGGATCCCCTGGGGCGCGATCCCCATTCGGTGATCGGGTCAAGCTGCATCGGCGCTTCGGTCGTGGGTGGCGTCTGCAACAATTCCGGCGGTGCCCTGGTGCAGCGGGGACCAGCCTATACCGAGCTTGCGCTGTTCGCGCGGCTGGAGGCGGACGGCAGGCTGCGGCTGGTCAACAATCTTGGGGTGCGACTGGGCAACGACCCGGAAACCATCCTGCGCCGCCTTGATGCAGGAGAAATCCGGCCCGAGGACGTGGACCCCCAGGCAGGCGCGGCCTCTGACCACGAATATGCCGACCGCGTGCGCGACGTGGATGCGGAAACGCCAGGCCGCTTCAACGCCGATCCGGGACGCCTGCACGAAGCGGCGGGCTGCGCCGGGCGGCTTGCCGTCTTCGCGGTGCGTCTGGACACCTTTCCCCGGCCCGCCGCCACCGAAGTGCTTTATGTCGGCACCAACAGCCCCGAGGCCCTGGCCACGCTGCGCCGGCGGCTGCTGACCGAACTGGACCCGCTGCCGGTGGTGGGCGAATACATCCACCGCGAGGCCTGGGACATGGCGGCCCGCTTTGGACGTGACACCCGCCTGTTCATCGAATGGTTCGGCACCGCCCGGATGCCCGTGCTGTTCGCGCTGAAGGGTTGGGCAGATGCGCGGCTGCGGAAAATCCCGCTCACCTCGGATCTCAGCGACCGGGTCTTGCAAGTCGCGGGGCAACTGGCACCGGGACGCCTGCCGCGCCGGATGCGAGAGTTTCGCCACCGCTTCGAGCACCACCTGATCCTCAAGGTGGAAGCCCCTGGCGACGAGGCCGCGCGCATCCTGGACCAGACGGTTGGCGCCGACGGCTGGTTCCGCTGCTCTCCGGTCGAAGGGTCCAAGGCGATGTTGCACCGCTTTGCGGTCGCAGGGGCTGCGGTGCGATACGAGGCCATGAACCGCCGCCGGACCGGCGGCCTTGTGGCCCTGGACGTGGCCCTGCGGCGCAATGATCGCGACTGGATCAAGCCGGTGCCGCCCGCGCTTGCGGATCAGGTGGCCGCGACCCTCTCCTATGGCCATTTCCTGTGCCATGTCTTCCATCTGGACTATGTGCTGAAAAAGGGCGCCGATCCGGCCGCCTTCAAAACGGCCATGCTGGAGATGCTGGACGCAGATGGCGCGGAATATCCGGCGGAGCACAATGTCGGGCATCTTTACCACGCAAAGCCCGCCCTTGCGGCCTTCTATGAAGACCTCGATCCCTTGGCGCGCTTCAACCCGGGCATCGGCGGCACCCGGCGTTCCTGACGGGGGTTCCTTGACCGCGTCCGACATGGCCGCCGGGTTCCCCTCGGGCTTCCTTGTCCGGCCTATCCGGGCTATCAGACTCGCTGGCCTTTTGAACCTGCCTGCAACCCGGCTGCCTCCGCAGGTCCGTCACCCCGTTCCGTGATGAAGGGTGGTGGCGGACACGGGCAGCCGGGCGCGGGCGTACGGATCGTGAAATGCATGGTGCGATCTGGCACGCCCGTGCGGACTGAAGGAAGTTGCCGATGCAGACCCCTGCGCCTCTGACCATCCTTGGCCTTGTGGCTGTCGCCACCACGGCAATCGTTTGCGGCGACACCGCAGGCAAGCTGCTGACCGAGGCGGGCGTGCAGCCGCTGTTCGTGGCATGGTCGCGCTTCGCGCTTGCCGCATTGGTGCTTGCCTGGTCGCTGGGCTTGCGGCGGACCAACCTGGGCCGCCTGCTGGACTGGAGGCTGATCCTGCGCGCCGCGCTGATCGTCGGCGGCATCGCCTCGATCCTGACCGCGCTGCGAACAGAACCCATTGCCAATGTCTTCGGCGCCTTCTTCATCGGACCGATCGTGGCCTATGCGCTGTCGGTCCTGTTGCTGGGCGAACGCGCATCCTGGGCGCGTACCGTGATGCTCGTGCTGGGTTTTGCCGGTGTGTTGCTGGTGGTCCGACCAGGGGGCGACATGGGGACCGGCATGATCTTCGCGCTGATGGCGGGGGGGTTTTACGGCTCTTACCTTGCTGCGACGCGTTGGCTGGCGCCGTTTCATCCCTCGCCCTTTCTGCTGGCCTCGCAACTGGTCATCGGGGCGGTGCTGCTGCTTCCTGCGGGCCTTGCCAGCGTTCCGGCCAGCGCGGACCTGCGGATCTGGGTCTTGGTCATCGTCAGTTCCTTGGCCTCGGCCTTTGGCAACTACCTGCTGGTGGTGGTCAACCGCACAACACCGGCCACGGTGTCGGCGCCGCTGATCTATTTCCAGCTGATCGCCGCGACCGTGATCGGCTTTCTTGTCTTCGGCGACTGGCCCGCACCGCTTGCGCTTCTAGGTCTTGCCGTGATCTTCGCATCCGGCCTCGGGGGACTGGCCCTGGCACCCCGGCGCCAGACGCCCGTTGGCTCAACGACAAGCCATGTCGGCGGGACGAACAGCACCTGATGTCAAACGAGCTGAAGAATTGACCGCTTTGGCGACGTGAAGAACTGACCCCGTTGGTGAATGTCTGGCGATATCGGCTCCGAACGCACGCCCGGCCTTTTGCAAGAGGCCAAGGCTGCCCTTGTCGCGAAGACGGTAGCTGTCACCGCGGATGGTGATCAACGTTGAATGATGCAGCAGCCAGTCAAGGATTGCCGTTGCCACCACGGGATCGCCAAACACACTGCCCCATTCGCCGACGGAACGGTTCGAGGTGATCAGGATCGAGCCTTTCTCGTAACGGCGCGATACCAGCTGGAAGAACAGGCGGTCGTCATGACCCTTGGCCAGCATTGCCACGAGGGTGACTGCGGTCACAAACTGCACCGAGTGGTTCTGCCGGATTGCTTTCGTCCCAAGGCAACGGCCATGTGCGTTTTGCTGGCCCTGGTGTTCTTGGTTCGCTTCTTGATCAGATGCCCGGTCGGCGTTGAACAACCGTATCAGGCGGCCAATGCTTCGCGTTGACGGGGCGTTTTGGGGCCGGAGCCACGCCGGCATCAGGGAAGGGAACAAAGCCCAAAGAGCCCTGAGATGGGCGAAGATCCTCCAGACATTGTGGCCGCAGGCGCAGAGGACGGCGAAGATCGCGTCGCCGATGCGCCCTTCAGCGGAGATCTGGCCAGGCAACCGTCGCTTTTCATGTGCCCGATCTCCGGCGCGATAGCGCTTCGTCGCCTGAGGAGCTTTGCCAGGAGCGGGGTGATGCCACGTCTTGTGCCCGCTGATCAGGACCTTGGTGGTCTCCACGCCATGGCCGCGATAGCCGCGATCAACCACAGCCAAAGCCGGCACGTGGTTGGTCAGGATGGCAACCTGCTCCAGTGCGGCGCCAGGGTATGGCCGTCGTATGGGTTTCCGGGGAAGCTGCGGGCGCCGACCACGAAGCCGCCGTCAAGGGTGGCGGCGAGGCTGACCTTGGTGCCAAACTCGCAACGGATGCGGGCCTTGCTCTTGGAGATGCAGTCGACCTCGGGCTCGTGCAGGGCGTGGCGTGGCGTAGATCTTGTTCTTGCTCTTCGCGCCTGCTCAAGCAGGCGACCGACCCGCCAGAGCGCCTCCAGCGCCTTCTCGCGCAGCGCACCTTCAGGGGTGTCCTGCAAGTGGCGCCGCAGATCCCGGCAGATCCTTCCAGTAAAGCCCCTGAACTGGCGCAGGGCCTTGCCCATGCGCGTGAACTGCCGGGCGTGGGCATAGCGCCCGACCTAGGCGGCCAGCCGCGGGGCAAGGCGGGCATAGCTCTGGCGCAGATCAATCTCGGCCTTTTTCGCCAAGCTCACCAGCAGCACGCGTGCCCGCGCATTGGCCCTGTCCCGTATTTGTGCTGCTCCCGGTGCTCGTTCAGGCTGCTTGGCGCTCAAGGGCCAAGGGGCTTTTCCCTCCCAATGCTGAATGCCGACGGCGCGAGTTATTAAAGCCGTTGATGTATCGGAAGATGGCTGTCTCAGCTTGGTGACACGTTTCCCACGACCTGCGCCAGATCAACTCGGCCTTGAGGGTTTTGAAGAAAGGTTTGACGGTGGCATTGTCGTAACAGTTGCCCTTGCCGCTCCTCGACGCTTGCAGGCCATGTTCGCGCAGGACCTTCCGGTAGTCGTGTAAGCAGTATTGGCTGCCACGGTTACTATGGAGGATGCAGCCCCGCGGCGGTGATCGCAGGGCGATGGCCATCTTCAGCGCCCGGATCGCCAGATCGCGTTTCCTGCGGTTGGCTCGCGGCCCAGCCGATCACGCGCCCGGAGTGCAGGTCCAGGAGCGAGGCCATGTCCGCCACCGGTCCGAGGACCATGGTCGAGCGCCAGATACAGCCAACCCTCGCGGGTCCAGATGTAGCTGATGTCGCCCGCCCATGTCGCTGCGCGGTCCTTCGGTTCTGGTTGGGCCGATCCGCCGTGAAGTCACGATCCGAGCCGGGTTCGGCGCGATGTTGAAGGTATGATCGCTGTCCGTGGTCGCCTTGAATTTGCGCGTTCTTTCAACGACGATCCCGTTCTTGCGCGTCAGTCGCCCGACCCGGCGATGGCCTGCATCGATGCCGCCTTCCTTCAGGTTTCCGGTCATCCGCGGGCGGCCATCGCGGCCCAGGCTCAGACGCGACTGTTCCTTGACAGGGGCCAGAACAACCCTGTCCATGCGCTGCCAGCGACTGGCCGGGCGGCTGCGAAAGGCCCGCAGCCCGCGGGGGCTGACATTCGTCACCTGGCACAGCCGGTCGATCGGGAAGGCCCCACGCTGTTCTTCGACGAACCTGAACCTCACGGCTTTTGGCTCGCGAAGAACTGGGTGGCTTTTTTCAGGATCTCCCCCTTTCGCCGGGGAAACAATCCCCCAGACTGGTTCGCGGATCCGGCTCAAATCCTTGAGGATGCGGATCTCGCGCCCAAGCCGTTATTCTCCGGGCAAGCTCGCGGTCCTCGGCCGAGACCCTATCCGGGTCGCGATGGGCATTCACCCATGGGTTCAAATTGAGGATGCGGATCTCGCGCCCAAGCCGTTATTCTCCGGGCAAGCTCGCGGTCCTCGGCCGAGACCCTATCCGGGTCGCGATGGGCATTCACCCATGGGTTCAAAGTCGACACGCCGACCCCCAGATCATCCGCAATCTGACGTCGCGAAAGCCCGCTCGTCCGTGCAATGCGCACCGCATCCTTGCGAAACTCATCCGTCCTGCCTGTGCCCATGGTTCATCTCCTTTGCCGCACATTGGGCTATCAAAGGAGCACCACCAAACCGCGACAGGTCCAAGGTTTGTATTTCTAGGTGAGGACTGAACAGCTTACCAAGGGTTAAGAGACAGCGATCCCCATTGCCGAGGTTCAGATATAGATTGGGCGTGCGCAGAGCCGAACACTAGCCTTGTATCGAGCAGCGTCTTGTCGTCCGCCATCCCGAGTGCCCTGTGCAGGGTCATTTTCGAGCGGTGCGTCCTGGATGATCAGCTGTCAAGGATCGGGGAACTTTCACCTGTCGATGATGTGCAGGATGAGAAGGTTCTATCCCTCGCAGAAACCTGCCTGGGTCGCGGCGGCACAAGCGAGGATCTGACGCAAGCCGTGCTTGCAGGAAAAGTCGGAGCCTTGCGCCTGCCAAGTGATACCGCCTTCACGCTGTTTCGAGCCAGCGTCTTGGGTCACGGGGCTGCAGGACAGTCGGGAGAGCACGTAGTAGACGGATCCCAGCAATTCTCTTGTTCAATTCGATGATTTTGTCACAGGGACCGAATATACGGACTCCTTCTCTTTTGCATGATTCGAAGCGTAACGAGAAGTATGTCCTGAATTGGATAATTTATTACACGTAGTTTGAATGGTGACACGGCACGTTCATTCCGGAATGCATCGCCTGACAGCTTCCTGAAGCACTTCAGGAGGATGTGATGCGGCGCCCTTTCACCAACCTGACGCTGGACGAACGCCGCGTGATAGCGCGGCTGCTGCAGGCCCCAGTCGCCTCATTTCCTAAATTGTCCCGAAGCGCCAGGCCATCCAGCCCGTCTCCCCGTCCCCTCCAGCGTTCCCGCCTTCGGTGAAGCGGTATTTACGAAGACAGGCAGAGGAGAGCAAGAAGAAAAATGCGCCTCTGGGCCAGTTTTCTTCTATCCATATGTCATCAAAAGGAAAATTTCATGCCCGATCCACCCCGAAAGGAACGGTCGGACGTTTGGAACTTCCCTTCGGGACGAATCCCTGCAGCGATCATGCCATGATTTCCGGTCAGAACCGCTTCTTCTCGCTCCTTTCGAGCCAGGAATCGCCTTTTGCTTATCTTCCGGGCAGTTTCGTGCGCTTAGGTAACGTGCGGATGACCATCCGGCGGTTCCGAAACGAAAAAGGCGCGACCCTTGCGGATCGCGCCTTCTGGATATGATTTTCGCTGGAATCAGCGCTTCGAGAACTGGAAGCTGCGGCGGGCCTTGGCCTTGCCGTATTTCTTGCGTTCAACGACGCGCGAGTCGCGGGTCAGGAAACCGGCTGCCTTCAGCGCCGCGCGAAGGGCGGGTTCATACAGCTGCAATGCCTGGCTGATGCCGTGCTTCACGGCGCCGGCTTGGCCCGACAGGCCGCCGCCCTTGACGGTCGCCTGCACGTCGAACTGGTTGGCCACGCCTGCAACGTCGAACGGCTGGCGCAGGATCATCTGCAACACGGGCCGCGCAAAGTATTCGTTGATGTCCTTGCCGTTCACCACGACCTTGCCGGAACCGGGCTTCACCCAGACGCGGGCGACGGCGTCCTTGCGCTTGCCGGTCGCATAGGAACGGCCCTGCCCGTCGCGCTGCGCTTCGCGGCGGATGGGGGCGTCGGCCACAACGGCGGCATTGCCCGACACGACGGATTTCAGATCGTCCAGGCTTTTGATGTCTTCGGCCATAATCACGCGCTCCGGGTGTTCTTGGAGTTCAGGACTTTCACGTCCAGAACTTCGGGCTGCTGGGCCTCGTGCGGGTGTTCGGCACTGGCATAGACGCGCAGATGGGTCATCTGCTGCTTGCCCAGCTTGTTGCGGCTGATCATGCGTTCGACGGCCTTGATCACCACGCGTTCGGGATGGGCGCCTTCCAGCACCTGGCGCGCGGTGCGGTGCTTGATGCCGCCCGGATGGCCGGTGTGCCAGTAGTATTTCTTGTCGTCACGCTTGTTGCCGGTCATCTGCACCTTGTCGGCGTTGATGATGATGACATTGTCGCCCATGTCCATGTGCGGCGTGAAAGTCGGCTTGTGCTTGCCGCGCAGGCGGCTGGCGACGATCGTGGCGAGGCGGCCCAGAACGACGCCCTCGGCGTCGATCAGGATCCACTTCTTCTCGATCTCCGCCGGTTTCGCGGTATAGGTTTTCATCTTTCGTCCCTTCAGGGTCGTCATAATGCGAGATGGGCGTGTATCGGGGATCGCCGCCCATCCGTCAAGCGCCACAGGCTCGTTTATTTCAATATAAAACAGTATCTTACCATTTAGGTATAAAAATACCACACCCTAGGGCGCTGTTTTACGGCCTTTTTGGCGGAATCGAATAAGTCATCGAACAGCGGGCAACCGGATCCCCCGCCCCGTCGGAAAAGATCAGCGCCTCGGCCACCGCGAGGCTGCGGCCCAGCTTGAGAATGCGGCACTCGGCCAGCAGATCGCGCCCCGCAGCAGGCTTGCGCATGAAATCGACCGAGGCATTGATCGTTACCGCAAGCGCCACCGGCCCGATGCGCGACAGGATCGCGCAATAGATCGCAACATCGGCCAAGGCAAAGATCGAGGGTCCGCCCACGGTGCCGCCCGGCCGCAGATGCCGGTCGCCGACCCGCAGGCGCGCCACCAGCCTGTCGGAGGCCACCGATTCCACGCTGTGATCATTCGCCACCTGCTGAAAGTCGCTGGCCAGAAAGGCGTTCAGCGCCTGCGCGTCCATCACGATATCCATGCTTTCCCCTTCGCTTGTCGCGGCATAGGCTTTCGGTAAACAGGGAGAGAGATCAAGATGGCAGACCTGATCCTGCGGCAAGATGATGGCCATGTCGCGCGGGTGACGCTGAACAGTCCCGGCAACTACAACGCCCTGTCGGTCGAAATGATCGCGGCGCTGACGGCGGAACTGGATAAGATCGCGGACGACAAGGATGTCCGCGTGGTCGTGCTTGCCGCCACGGGCAAGGCGTTCTGCGCGGGCCACGACCTGCGCCAGATGCAGGCGGCGCGCGATGGCGCGGATGGCGGGGGCGCCGCCTTTGCCGATCTGTTCGACAGTTGCGCGCGGATGATGCAACGGCTCCCCGCCCTGCCCCAGCCGGTCATTGCCGAGGTTCAGGGCATCGCCACCGCTGCGGGATGCCAGCTGGTCGCATCATGTGACATGGCATTGGCATCCCAGACCGCGCGCTTTGGCGTCAACGGCGTGAACATCGGGCTGTTCTGCTCGACGCCCATGGTCGCCCTGACCCGCGCCATCCCGCCCCGGGCTGCATTCGAGATGCTGGTGACGGGCGAGTTCATCGACGCACCTCGCGCCTTGCAGCTGGGCCTGGTCAACCGCATCGCCGCGCCGGATGCCTTGACCGATGCCACCATGCAGATGGCCGCAACCATCGCCGCCAAGCTGCCGGCCGCGATCCGCCTGGGGAAGCGCGCCTTCCACGAACAGATGCGGCTTGGGTTGGAGGATGCCTATGTCACGGCAGGCGAGGCCATGTGCCAGAACATCCTGTTGCCCGATACCGCCGAAGGCATGGCCGCATTCCTGGACAAGCGCCCGCCAGCCTGGGCATGACAGGCTTTACCTTGGCCTAAATATCCTCGGGGGTGAGGCCGCTTGCGGCCGAGGGGGCTGAAAGCCCCCTGCCCCGCTTGCCGTCAGCGGGAAGCCACCGCTTTCACCAGTTCGGTGAAATGCTCGCCCCGCTTCTCGAAATTCGGATACTGGTCGAAGCTGGCGGCAGCAGGGGCCAGCAGCACGGTTTCACCCGGCTGGGCCTCGGACGCGGCGCGGGCGACGGCAGCGTCCATCGTCTCGACGATCTCGTAGGGGGTCTGGCCAATCTCGAGGGCAAAGTCGCGCGCGGAATGGCCGATCAGATAAGCCTTGGTCACGCGTCCCAGATGGGGTGCCAGCGCGGCGATGCCGCCCTCTTTCCCCAGACCCCCGGCAATCCACCGGATCCGGTCAAAGGCTTGCAGCGCCTTGGCGGCGGCATCGACATTGGTAGCCTTGGAATCATTGACGTAACGCACGCCTCCTATTTCGGCCACGGTCTGGCTGCGGTGCGGCAGACCGGCAAAGCTGTGGAACGCGGCCTCGATGTCGCGCGGCGCCAGTCCCACGGCCCGGCAGGCGGCATAGGCGGCACAGGCATTCTGGTGATTATGCGCGCCCGGCAGGCCCTGGACGGCGCGCAGGTCGATGGATGCCGCCTGCCGCCCCTTGCGGTATTCGGCCAGATGCCCCTTGCGCGCAAAGACCGACCACGCCCCTCCGTCAAGCTTTTGCCCGGCTGATATGCGGATCACCCGGTCATCCGCTGGTCCCATCGACAACTGGTTTGCCAGGTACAGCCCTTCGATTTCGTCGACGCCGATCACGGCACGGTCTGGTCCGCCTTCGGCAAACAGACGCCGCTTGGCCGCGAAATATCCCCCGGGACCGCCGTGGCGGTCCAGGTGGTCGGGGGACAGGTTGGTGAAGACCGCGACATCGGGCGTCAGCGCGCGGGCAAGGTCCGTTTGATAGCTGGACAGTTCCAGCACCACTACCTCTCCGTCGATTGCGGGTTCCAGGGACAGCACGCCGGTGCCGATATTGCCGCCCATCTGCGTCGGACGGCCCGCTTCGGACAGGATGTGGTGGATCAGCGCCGTGGTGGTCGATTTGCCGTTCGATCCGGTCACGGCGATCACGCGAGGGGCGCGGTCGAAGCCTTCCCAATCTTCGGTTGCATAGCTGCGGAAGAACAGTCCGATGTCGTTGTCCACCGGAATCCCCATGGCATAGGCCTTGGCGATCACCGGATGGGGCCTGGGGTAAAGATGCGGAATGCCGGGGCTGGTGATCAGCGCCGCCACGCCCGTCCAGGCATCGTCGCGGGTCAGGTCGGCAATGGTCAGGCCATCGGCGGCTGCAGCCTGCCGGGTATCGACGCCGTCGTCCCAGGCAACGACCGTGGCGCCGCCCGCCGCCAGGGCCGCGGCAGTGGCCTTGCCGGATCGGCCAAGGCCCAGAACGGCAATGGTTTGTCCTTCGACGCCTTGAACCGGGATCATGGAATGCTCCTGATGTCGCGGCCGGGGGCTTCGCGCCCCCGGACCCCCGCGGGATATTTATGCCAAGACAAAGATCAGCGCAGTTTCAACGTCGCAAGCCCGATCAGCGCGAGGATCAGCGCAATGATCCAGAAGCGGATGACGATCTGCGCCTCGCCCCAGCCCTTCTTCTCGAAATGATGGTGGATCGGGGCCATCAGGAAGACCCGGCGCCCGGTGCGCTTGAAATAGGCGACCTGGATGATGACCGACAGCGCCTCGACCACGAACAGCCCGCCGACGATGGCAAGGACGATCTCGTGCTTGGTCACGACCGCGATGGCGCCAAGCGCGCCGCCAAGCGCCAGCGACCCGGTATCGCCCATGAAGACGGCGGCCGGGGGGGCGTTGTACCACAGGAAGCCCAGCCCGCCGCCGATCAGGGCGGACACGAAGATCAGGATCTCGCCCGTGCCGGGGACATGGTGGACGCCCAGGTAGTCGGTGAAGTCCACCCGGCCCACGGTATAGGCGATGACGCCCAGCGTGCCTGCGGCGATCATCACGGGCATGATCGCCAGCCCGTCCAGCCCGTCGGTCAGGTTCACCGCATTGGCGGCCCCCACGATCACCAGCATTCCGAAGGGAATGAAGAACCACCACAGGTTCACCAGCACGTCCTTGAAGACAGGCAGCGCCAGTTGCCCGGACAGCGCCGTCGGATGCAGCCACATCGCCCAGGCTGCGGCGACAAAAGCCAGGACCAGGCCCAGGCCCATCCGCACCCGGCCCGAGACGCCCTTTGTGTTCTGCTTGCTGACCTTGGCATAGTCGTCGGCAAATCCGATCGCCGCGTAACCCGTCGTGACCACAAGCACGATCCAGACATAGCCATTGTCCAGCCGCGCCCAGAGAAGCGTGGAAAAGAACAGCGCCGACAGGATCAGGATGCCGCCCATCGTGGGCGTGCCGGCCTTGACGAAATGGCTTTCGGGGCCGTCGTCGCGGATCGGCTGGCCCTTTTTCTGGACCCGGCGCAAATAGTTGATCAGCGGGCGCCCGAAGATGAAGCCGAAGATCAGCGCGGTGAAGAAAGCCGCCCCCGCCCGGAACGTGATATAGCGGAACAGGTTGAAAAGGTCGCCCCCTTCGGACAGGCCGCTGAGCCAGAAAAGCATCCGTTATTCCTTGCCGTCAAAACGTCGAATCTTGCGCCGCACGGCGCAAGGCATCGACTACCCTCGAAATCTTCGAGGACTTCGACCCCTTCACCAGCACGACATCGCCAGGCGTCACCAGGTCCACCACGCGAGCCGCCAATTCCTCGGCGGTTTCCGCCCAGACCCCGCGCTTGGCAGGCGGCAGGGCGTCGTGCAGGTGGCGCATCCGGGGACCGGCGCTGTGGACTAGATCAACCTGCACCATAGACGGGTCATGGGCCATGTCCCGGTGCATCGGGATCTCGTCCGCACCCAGTTCCAGCATATCGCCCAGGATCGCGACCCTGCGCCCGCCTCCCAATGCAGCCAGCGTGGCAAGGCCCGCCGACAACGAGGTCGGGTTGGCGTTATAAGCGTCGTCGATCAGGCGCAGGCCCGCCAGGTCTTCCACTGCACCGCGTCCCTTGGGCGGCAGCCAGTCGCCCAGGCGCATGGCGGCCTCTTTCACATCCGCGCCAGCGGCGGCAAGCGCGGCCAGAACGCCCACCGCGTTCAGCGCGAAATGACTACCGGTGGTTTGAAGGGTGAAATCCAGTGTCTCGCCGCTGATCCTTGCGCGGCATTTCAGCGTGCCGTCATCGGTCTTGGCCTGCATCAACTTGGCTTGGCCGTCGCGGCCAAAGCCCATCACGAGTGCCCCCGCGGCATCCGCGCAATCGCGCAGGATTTGCGTGACCGGCAGATCCTCGGGGATGATGGCGTGGCCAATGGGTTCCAGTCCCTCGAAGATCGCCCCCTTCTCGCGGGCGATGCCCTCGATGGCGCCAAAGGCTTCCAGATGGGCGGCGGCGACGGTGGTGATCATCGCCACATGGGGGCGGGCCAGGCGGGACAGGGGCGCGATTTCGCCCGGATGGTTCATGCCGATTTCGATGATGGCGAAATCGGTGTGGCGGGGCATCCGCGCCAAGGTCAGCGGCACGCCCCAGTGGTTGTTATAGCTGGCCTCGGCCGCGTGGATGCGCCCCTGCCCGGTCAGCGCCACGCGGGCCATGTCCTTGGTCGAGGTCTTTCCGACCGATCCGGTGATTGCGACGACCTTGCCGGTCATGCGCTTGCGCCCCGCGCGGCCCAGCCCTTCAAGCGCAGCCAGCACGTCCGGCACGATCAACAGCGGCGCGTTCGAGGCCACCCCGTCCGGGATCCGGCTGACCAAGGCCGCTGAGGCGCCCTTGTCCAGGGCCTGCGCCACGAAGTCATGGCCGTCGCGGGCGTCCGTCAGGGCAACGAACAGATCGCCTGGCTGGATGGTGCGCGTGTCGATGGAAACGCCCGAAGCCGCCCAAACGCCCTGCGCCCGCCCGCCTGTCGCGGCGGCGGCTTCCTCGGCTGTCCACAAGGTCATATCTTGCCGTCCAGTGCAGCAACCGCCACGGATGCCTGTTCGGCATCGTCAAAGGGATAAACGTCGGTGCCGATGATCTGGCCGGTTTCGTGTCCCTTGCCGCAGATCAAGAGCGCGTCGCCCGGCAGCAGCGCGTCGACGCCGCGAAGGATCGCCTCGGCGCGGTCAGCCACCTCGGTGGCATCCGGCCCTGCACCTTCCATGACGGCGGCCCGGATGGCGGCAGGATCCTCGGTCCGGGGGTTGTCGTCGGTGACGATCACCACATCGGCAAAGTCGCGCGCGGCCTGCCCCATCAAGGGGCGCTTGCCCCGGTCGCGGTCGCCGCCCGCGCCGATCACGCAAACGATTCGGCCCATCACATGGGGACGCAGCGATTGCAGGGCCGCCACGACCGCGCCGGGCTTGTGCGCGTAATCGACAAAGACCGTGGCTCCGTTTTCGCGTTGGGCCACAAGCTGCATCCGCCCGCGCACGGTGTGCAGGTTGGGCAGGGCACGCAGCACCTTGTCCGCAGGATCGCCTGCCGCCAGCACCAGCCCCATGGCCGCCAGCACATTCTCCGCCTGGAACCCGCCGATCAGCGGCAGGCGGACCAGATACGGCTGGCCCATAAGCGAAAACCGCAGATCCTGCCCGGTCGCGTCATAGCGTTGGCCGAGGATCCGCAGCATGGCGTTTTCGCCATTGCCGACCGTCGTGACCGCCAGTCCGCGATCCGTGGCGATGTCCAGCATCTGCCGCCCGCGTTCGCTGTCGATGTTGATGACCGCCGCCGCGCCGTCTTCCAGGATGTGATTGAACAGCAGCGCCTTGGCCGCAAAGTATTCGTCAAAGCCCGC
This sequence comes from Paracoccus actinidiae, assembly GCF_030863885.1. Taxonomy (NCBI): domain Bacteria; kingdom Pseudomonadati; phylum Pseudomonadota; class Alphaproteobacteria; order Rhodobacterales; family Paracoccaceae; genus Paracoccus; species Paracoccus actinidiae. The sequence continues at coordinate 3,943,273 of NZ_CP132956.1, read as the reverse complement.
GTGGTAATCCAGGTGATCCTGGCTGAAGTTGGTGAAGGCCCCGGCCTCGACCCGGACGCCGTCCAGGCGGCGCTGGTCCAGCCCGTGGCTGGACGCCTCCATCGCGGCATGGGTGACGCCCGCCTGTACGGCCTCGGCCAGAATACGGTGCAGGGTCAGGGGGTCGGGGGTCGTGTGGGCCAGCTTGGCCTGGTGATCGCCTTCGACCCCCATCGTGCCCAGGCTGACGGCCTTGTGGCCCAGGTGCTGCCAGACCTGGCGAGTGAAGCTGGCGACGCTGGTCTTGCCGGATGTGCCGGTAACGGCCACCACATGATCGGGCTGTGCCTCGAACCACAGGGCTGCGGCACCGGCCAGGGCGCCGCGCGCATCCTCGGCCACGACAACGGCGCCGTTCCAGCCCGACAGGGCCTCTGCCGCCATTTCGGCACCCAGGCGGTCTGTCAGGACCGCGCCTGCCTCCATGCGCAGGGCATAGGGGATGAAGTCCGCGCCATGGACCGCCGATCCCGGAAGTGCCGCGAACAGGTGGCCGGGCCTTATGGTGCGGCTGTCCAGCGACAACCCGGTGATGTCGGGGTCGCGCCCGTCCCTTGCCCGCAGCCCAAGCTGCGACAGCGTTTTCCTGCCTTGCCCCACAGTCCTACCCGTCATTGATTTGCGACGACCTTTAGCTCATCGCCCGGTTGCGATTCAACACGGGGCGCAAAGCGCGGCTCGATGACCGGCAGGTTTTCGTCGGTAACGGGTTCCAGCCCGACCAGCGGCGCCAGGCGCCGGATGATGGCCGAGGCAACAGGGGCAGCGGTCGCCCCTGCCGTGCGGCTTTCCCCGCCCGGCCCGGTTACGGACGGTTCGTCCAGCGTCACGATCATCACGTATTTCGGCGCGCTGGCCGGAAAGACCGATGCAAAGGTCGAGACCACCTTGTTGTCGTAATAACCGCCGGACGGACGGGGCTTGTCGGCGGTGCCGGTCTTGCCCGCAACCTCATAGCCTTCCACCTCGGCCTGCTTGGCGGTGCCGCGCGTGACGACCTGGCGCAGCATATCCACCGCGCGGGCGGCGGCGCGTTCCGACAGGATCCGTGCGCCTTCGGGCCGGGTGCGCCCGTGGATCAGGGTGGGGGTCACCTTCACGCCGCCATTGGCAACGGTGGCATAGGCCGCGGCCAGATGCAGCGGGCTTGCGGCAAGGCCGTGGCCAAAGGACACGGTGGCGGCAGTCACGGCAGGCCAGCGGGTCGGGACCAGCGGCTTGCCGGTCGGGGCCTCGACCATCTCGATCGGCAGGGGTTCGAAGAAGCCCAGCTTTTGCAGGAAATCCTTTTGCCGCTCTACGCCGATCATCTGCGCGATGCGAACCGTGCCCACGTTCGAGGACTTGACGATCACGTCCGTTGCCGACAATTGCGCGCCATAGTTCGAAAAGTCGCTGATCCGGTATTTGCCAATGCGCATTGGCGTCGTGGTGTTGATGCCGCTGTTGGGATTGATGATCTGCAGATCCAGCGCCTGCGCGACCGGGAAGATCTTGAAGGTCGATCCGAGTTCGTATTGTCCCTGCACCGCGCGGTTGAACAACGGGCTGTCGGAGGGATCGCCCTTCAGCAAGGGGCGGGGACGGTCGTTCGGGTCGAAATCCGGCAGGCTGGCCATGGCCAGGATCTCGCCGGTCGCGATCTCCATCAGGATGCCGGTGGCGCCCTTCGCGCTCATCACCTCCATGCCCGACGCCAAGACCTGCTCCATTGCGGATTGCACGGAAAGGTCGATGGACAGTTGCAAGGGCGCGCCGTCGTTCGCAGGATCGCGCAGCCAGCCGTCGAAGGCCTTTTCCACGCCCGCGACGCCCAGAACCTCGGCGCTGTTGACGCCTTCGTTGCCGAAACCGGACCCGCCCAGGATGTGGCTGGCAATATGGCCGTTGGGATAAACGCGCATCTCTCGCGGGCCGAACAGCAGGCCGGGTTCGCCGATGTCATGGACCGCCTGCATCTGTTCGGGCGACATCTTGCGCTTGATCCACATGAACTTGCGGCTGCCGGTGAAGTCCTTGGTCAGGTCGGCAGCATCCAGGTCGGGAAAGATGCGCGCCAGCTCGTTGGCCGCGCCGACCGGATCGACCATCTGGTGGGGATGGGCATAAAGCGAATGGGTCAGCAGGTTCGTGGCCAGCACCCGCCCCTGCCGGTCGGTGATATCGGCGCGCTGCGAGACGATCTGGGCCGACATCACCTCGCTTTGCGGCTCGATCGGATCGCTTGACGCCAGGGTGCCCATGCGGACCCCGACCACGCCGAAGGCTAGGACAAAACAGCTTGCCATCAGCGCCAGCCGCCCCTCGGCCCGGCGGCGGGCCTTGTCCTGGACAGCCTCATGCCGCTGGCGGCGGTTTTCGGTCTCGATGTCGTCGGGGTTTTCGCCCCGCTCGCGGGCGCGGAGGATCTTGGCCAGGGGGCGCAGGGGGATGCGGATCATCACGGTCACTCCTGGGGGGCGGCGGCGTCGCCGGGGACGGCTTGGGGGTCGGGTTCCGGCGGCGCGGGCGGCTTGGGATAGTCGATATGGCCCAGACCCACCGCCTGCCCCGCTTCCCGCGGGATCAGTTGCAGGCGGTCAAAATTCAGATCCACCAGTTCGCGCAGCCGTTCGGGGCGGTTCAGATAGGCCCATTCGGCGCGCAGGACGCCCAGATCCTCTCTCAGTCCCGCGATCTCCCGCTGGATCTGGCTCATCTCGCCCAAGGCAGCCTGGGTGCGGTAGTTTTCGCGATAAGCCCAGAAGGCCAGGCCCATGACCAGCAGCGCGCAGGCCAGATAGGTCAGCGGACGCATCAATGTCCCCCCTTCGGCAGGCGCGGCATCGCCAAGGCATCCGCATCCACCTCACCGGCGGGGGCATCGGTGCGGACAGCCACGCGCAGCAAGGCGGACCGGGCACGAGGGTTGGCCGATTCCTCGTCAGGGTCGGGACCAATGGCGCGGCGAAAGGGCATGGCAAAGGCGGCGGGCGCCATGTCCTGCACCGGGGCATAGCGGCTGCCGCCGCCGGCGCTGTTCGACCGCGCCTGCATGAAGCGTTTGACGATCCGGTCTTCCAGCGAATGAAAGCTGACCACGGCCAGCTTGCCGCCGGGCTTCAAGGCACGCTCGGCCGCGGACAGGCCATCGACCAGTTGCCGGAACTCGTCGTTCACCCAGATGCGGATCGCCTGGAAGCTGCGGGTCGCCGGATGGCTTTGGCCGGGCTTGGGGCGCGGCAGGCAGGATGACACCACCTCGGCCAACTGTGCCGTGCGGGTCAGGGGGCGGGCTGCAACGATGGCGCGGGCGATGCGGCGGGCGGCGCGTTCCTCGCCGTAATGATACAGCACGTCGGCGATCACCGATTCGTCCGCACCGTTCAGCAGATCGGCGGCGGAAGGCCCGGCCTGGTCCATCCGCATATCCAGCGGCCCGTCGCGCAAAAAGGAAAAGCCCCGTTCGGCCAGATCCAGCTGCATCGAACTGACGCCCAGATCCAGCACCACGCCGTCCAGTGATTCGCCCGCAAGTTGATCCAGATCAGAAAACGTCCCCTCGACCAGACGCAGCCGGTCGCCGTATTCGCCCGCCCAAGGGGCCGCCATTTGAAAGGCCAGGGGATCGCGGTCCACGCCGATTACCCGCCCGGCACCCGCCTCCAGCAGGCCGCGCGCGTATCCGCCCGCGCCGAAGGTGCCGTCCAGCCAGGTGCCGGACACAGGCGCCACCGCGCGCAACAAGGGGGCCAGCAGAACGGGAATATGCGGATCCGCCACGACCTAGCCCTCGTCCATCTGGTCCAGGAAGGACCGGGGATCGAATTCGGGACCGTGCTGGGCCGTGAAATCCTCCAAGGCCGCGACATCCTTGGGACGCGTGTCGGGGTGATAAACCTGGATATAGTCGCCGCGCGATTCGAAGATCGTCTCGGCGCCTTCTGTAAAGCCCAGCTTTTCGCGCAGCTTCTGGGGCAGGACCAGACGACCCTCGCGGTCGATTTCCAGATCGGTGGACTGGCCGTTCATCAGCATTTCCAGCCAGCGGCGCTGCGGGCTGCCGCGGGTCAGCTTGTCGATCTGCTCGTCGATTTCCTCGATGGCGTCGATGGTGTAAAGCTCGATCCAGTTCCACCAGTCGGGACCGTAAACGGCGACCAGCTGCGTGCGCCCGGTATTGGCTGTGGCAAAGGCGGGATCTCCGGCATCGAACACGCGGCGCAGCCGGGCCGGAATCGACATGCGACCCTTGCCATCGACCTTGACGGATTCAGTGCCTCTGAATTTCCGCGCCACCTTGGTCCTGCCTCACTGCCCACCCCTTTCGCCTGCGCGAAATGAAAGGGCGGACCGGGCTGCTGCCACTGCCCGATCCGCCGCCCTCGTTCCCACGTTTTGCCCCTTTTTCGGGGTTCCGTCCTTGTCAGGCGCCACCTGGGGGAGGTGCTGCTCGTGCCTGCGGACGGCTTTGTTGGAAAACGGACGCCTGTATGAAAGCCTGCTTCGCCTTGGGGTCTTGGGTGCCCCTTTACTGCCCGTCTTCGTGATCAGGTTGTGACATGGGAATTCATGGGAAGCAATGGAATTCTGCGCCCGGTGAGGAAGCCAAACCGCGAACGGCGGTTTATCGCGCCCTGTGGCAAGCCTGCCACGAATCGGCTTGAAACCCAAACTCTTGAGCGCCAACCCTCGATTCTCCTCAAGATATCGAAGATTGATTTTTGTTGTCTGCGCTTATCCAAGGACTTGCCCTGTCCGGTCACGCGCGGAGCTGTTGCGACTTATCCACAAAAAAGCGGAAATGCAGGGCAAGCCCCTCACAGCGGATCACGACAGCGTGATCCGGCAGCCTGGGCCGGCCGTCGGTGGTGCCGCCTTGTCATTCCCGCCTTTTCCCAGCCGTCGGGGAATCAGGCAATGCCATCCCGGACCAGCCGGTCGGCAAGCCGGGCATAGGCCTGTGCGGTCGCTCCTTCACCAAGCGCCACGGGCCGCCCCGAATCGCCCGCAAGGCGGACATCCAGTTCCAAGGGCAGTTCGCCCAGGAACGGCAGGCCCAGTTGCCGCGCCTCGGCCGCCACGCCGCCATGGCCGAACAAATGCGCCTCATGGCCGCAATTGGGACAAACATAGGTGGACATATTCTCGACCAGGCCTAGGACGGGGGCCTTCAGCTTGTTGAACATGTCGATGGCGCGCCGGGCATCCAGCAGCGCCACATCCTGGGGGGTGGACACGATGATCGCCCCGGTGACGGCGGCCTTCTGGCACAGGCTCAGCTGCACGTCGCCCGTGCCGGGGGGCAAATCGATCAGCAGCGCGTCCAGTTCGCCCCAGTTCACCTGTTGCAGCATCTGCTGCATGGCGCCCATCAGCATGGGACCGCGCCAGACGACCGCCTCGCCTTCCTTCAGCATCAGGCCGATGGACATGACGGTGACGCCATGGGCGCGCAACGGTTCGATATGCTGGCCGTCGGGGCTGGCAGGACGGCCGGATATGCCCATCATGCGCGGCTGCGAGGGGCCATAGATATCCGCGTCCAGCAGCCCCACCCGGCGTCCCGCACGCGCAAGCGCAACCGCCAGATTCGACGTGACGGTGGACTTGCCCACGCCGCCCTTGCCCGACCCGATGGCGATGATGCTTTTCACGCCGGGAATCGGCTGGGGTCCGGCCTGCGCGGTCGGGTGGCGCCCGATCTGCAAGGAAGGCGCCGCACCGGAACTGCGCACGGGCTGGGCAGGCGCGGGCTTGCCGGCAGGGGCCGTCATGACGATCTGGACCTTGCCCACGCCCGGCATGGCCTCCAGCCGCCGCTTGGCTTCGGCCTCGACCGGGGCCATGCTGCGCGCGACACCCGCGTCCGCCACCTCCAGCACGAATCTGACGGTATCGCCATCGACGGAAAAAGCCCGCACCAAGTCAGCTTTTTCCAGGGTCCGGCCGTCCGGCAGAACGATGTCAGAGATTTCCCTAAGGGCAGCTTCGCGGTTCACGGACATGTCACGACCTGTTTTGATTTCGGTGCAAACATGGTCCACCAAGGCTGCGGCATCAACCACCCGCCGCAATATGCGGCAACATGACTGCCCCAGTTCGCGATCCGCATATTTTTGCAGCGCAGCGTGACCGCTAACGCAGTTTGCCTGTTACAGTTCTGTCATGATTATTAACAGCAATCCCAAGGGATGACCGGCAAGTCAACATGACTGCCCCAGTTCGCGATCCGCATATTTTTGCAGCGCAGCGTGACCGCTAACGCAGTTTGCCTGTTACAGTTCTGTCATGATTATTAACAGCAATCCCAAGGGATGACCGGCAAGTCATGCAATTGCTGCATGGCAGCAATCCGAAGGGATCCATTGTGCAGCCGCAGCATTAGCGCCATCTTGGGTTCATCGAAAAGCGCCAAGCCATCCGGGCAGGGCGCAGATGCCGAAGACGCAAGATCAAGGAATACAATCATGGCTGCTATCGCCCACACCCACAACGCCGCCGCCAGTACTGGCATCGTCGGCCGTTTGATGGCCGCGATCCAGCACATGCAGGAAAACCGTGCCCGCCGTGCGATCTATCGCCAGACGGTGCGTGAACTGAACGTGCTGACCAACCGCGACCTGGCCGACCTGGGCATCAACCGCCCTTCGGCTTCGGCCGCTCCCTTGGCAGAAGCGGCGCAATGGCCTCCCACAAATCATTAGGTACAAGGGGCTTGCTCATGGTCCTTCAACGCATGAACAAGGGTTTTGTTAGACGCTCTTAGCCTACCGAGATCAAACGGATCGCCTCGTCCTGGCTCATCAACCACATCAGCATCCGAACGGCCTGCCCTCGTGGGCTTTCCAAGGCAGAATCGCGGTCCAAAAGATTGCGGGCATCCTGCCGCGCCACGGCCATCAGCCCCGCCTGGTGCTCCAGATCGCCGATGCGGAACCGGGGCAGGCCCGATTGCGCAGTGCCGATCACGTCGCCCGCCCCCCGCATTTCCAGATCGACCTCGGCAATGCGGAAACCGTCCTCGGTGTCGCGCAAGGTGGTCAGGCGCCGCGCGCCGGTTTCGTTCAGGGGCGAATGATACATCAACAGACAGGTCGATGCCCCTGTTCCTCGCCCAACCCGGCCGCGCAACTGGTGCAACTGGGCCAGGCCGAAACTTTCGGCGCGTTCGATCACCATGATGGTGGCTTCCGGCACATCCACGCCAACCTCGATCACCGTTGTCGCCACCAGAAGCCGCGCACGACCGCTGGCGAAATCGGCCATGGCGGCGTCGCGCTGATCAGCAGGCATCTGGCCGTGTACCAGCCGCACAATGTCACCGAACTGCGCGCGCAGAGACTGGAACCTCGCCTCGGCCGCGGTCAGATCCGTGACCTCGCTTTCCTCAACCAAGGGACAGACCCAATATGCGCGGGCGCCCTGATCCAGAACGTGGCGCAGCCGGGCCGTCACCTCGTCCAGACGGCCATCGCCAATCATCACCGTGGTGATGGGCTGGCGCCCCGGCGGCTTTTCATCCAGGATCGAGATGTCCAGATCGCCATACTGCGTCAATGCCAGCGAACGCGGGATCGGCGTCGCGGTCATGATCAGCATATCGGGCGGCACCTGGCCCTTGGCCGACAGTTCCAGCCGCTGCGCCACGCCGAAGCGGTGCTGTTCGTCGATGATCGCCAGCCGCAGGTCGTGGAATTCGACGCCACGCTGAAACACCGCATGGGTGCCGACCAGGATGTCGATGCGACCCTGGGCCAAATCTTCCAACAGTTGACCGCGCAAATCGCCCTTGTCGCGCCCGGTCAGTGCCGCCAAGCGAATGCCCGCCGCGCGGGCCGAGGGTTCCAGCGCCCGGGCGTGTTGGCGGGCCAGGATCTCGGTAGGCGCCATCAGCACCGCCTGCCCGCCCGCCTCGACCGCGACAAGGGCAGCCAGCATCGCAACCAGCGTTTTGCCCGATCCCACATCGCCTTGCAGCAAGCGGTTCATGCGTCCGTCGCCCGCCATGTCGGCTGCAATTTCCCGAATCGCGCGCATCTGGGCTCCCGTCGGCGGCCAAGGCAGGTGATCCAGAACCGCCCGGCGCAACCGGCCATCGCCTGCGCTGCGCCGCCCCCGCAGACGACGCCTTTCCCGCCGCACCAGGGCCAGTGTCATCTGATGGGCCAGAAACTCGTCATAGGCCAGCCGTGCCCGTGCCGGTGCTTCGGGCGCCAGATCGCGCATTGTTTGGGGCTCATGCGCGTGCCGCAGTGCTGTCGTGAAATCCGGCCAGTCGCGCTGCGCCACAAGCTGCGGGTCGATCCATTCCTGCATCTCGGGCAGACGGGTCAAGGCGGCCTCGACAGCCTTGACCACGACCTTGCGCGTCAACCCGGCCGTCAGGGGATAAACCGCCTCGAATTCTGGCAAGGGTGGCTCGTCCTCGCGCTGAACATGGTCGGGGTGGACCATCTGGGCCAAGCCGTCGAACAATTCGACCTTGCCGCTGACGATACGACGCGCGCCCGTCGGAAGCTGGCTTTCGATCCATTCCTTGCGCGGGTGAAAGAAAACCAGCGTCAGATCCCCTGCCCCGTCAGAGCAATGAACCCGCCAGGGGCGCCCCTTGGCAGCCGGCGGGTAATGACGACCCACGGTGACGGCGATCGTCACCACCTCGGGCGGACGGGCATCGCTGATGCGCGCGATCCGGCGACGGGTAACGCCGCTGGTGGGCAGGGTCAGGATCAGGTCGCGCGGACGTTCGATCCCCATCTGCGCCAAGGCGCCGCGGCTTTTCGGACCTACGCCCGGCAAGGTGTCAATGGCGGCGAACAGCGGGAAAAGAGCAGGCGGGCGTCCCTTTGGCTGCGTCATGCGCCGCCCGCGATGCGCAACCATTCGTCTTCGTCGATCACGGCGACACCCAGTTCGGTGGCCTTTGCAGCCTTGGATCCTGCCCCCGGCCCGGCAATCAGCAGGTCTGTCTTGGCGCTGACGGATCCGGCCACCTTGGCGCCCATCGCCTCGGCCCGGGCCTTGGCCTCGGCCCGGGTCATGCGTTCCAGGGTGCCGGTAAAGACAAGGGTCTTGCCGCTGATCTCGGTCTGCTGGACCTGTCGGGCGGCGGCGGGGATCACCGTTATCTGAGCGATCAGGCAGTCGATGCTGGCACGTTCGGCGGCCTGGGTCAGGGTGGTGACAAGCGACTGGACCAGCACCCCGCCGATGCCGTTGATCGTGGTCAGTTCCGTCCAGTTGGGGCTGTCGGCCAGAACGGCCCGGCGGGCCTTGTCGTCGGCGGCAAAGGCGGGTTCAAGCGCGGCGGCGTCCACGGTCGCGATCAGCGCGTCCCAGGTGCCGAAATGCCGCGCAAGGATCCCTGCCGCAACCTCGCCCACATGGCGGATACCAAGGGCGAAGATCAGGCGTTCCAGCGGGATGCAACGCTTGTCCTCGATGGCGGCGAACAGTTTTTCGACGGATCGGGCGCCAAAGCCTTCGCGGTTCTTCAACCTGGCAATGGTGCGGGCATCGCGTTGGGCCAAGGTGAAGATATCACCGGGCTCGCGGATCGGCAGGGTGGCGTCGGCAAAGAACATCTCGACCTGCTTGGCGCCCAGGCCGTCGATGTCAAAGGCCGCGCGGCTGACGAAATGCTTCAGCTTTTCGATGGCCTGGGCTGGGCAAACCAGCCCGCCGGTGCAGCGCCGAACCGAGTCACCGGGTTCCCGGATGGCATCGGATCCGCATTGCGGGCAGGTTTCGGGGAAACAGTACGGCTGGCTGCCGGCCTGTCTGCGGGACAGATCGACATCGGCGATCTTGGGGATAACGTCGCCCGCGCGGTAAACCTTGACCCAGTCGCCCTCGCGAATGTCGCGGCCCTCGCGGATCGGCGCGCCGTTGCTGTCGCGCCCGGCGATGTAATCCTCGTTGTGCAGGGTGGCATTCGACACCACCACTCCGCCCACCGTCACCGGTTCCAGCCGCGCGATAGGGGACAGCGCGCCGGTACGGCCAACCTGGATGTCGATCCGGTCCAATCGCGTCCAGGCGGTTTCGGCGGGAAACTTGTGTGCAAGCGCCCATCGCGGCGTGGTCGAGCGGTATCCGAGGCGGGTCTGATAGGACAAGTCGTTGACCTTGTAGACCACCCCGTCGATGTCATAGCCCAGCGTTGCGCGCTGTTGTTCGATATCTCCCCAGACCACCAGCATCTGTTCCGCGTCATGGCACAGGCGCGTCAGCGGGTTCGTCTGGAAGCCAAGCGCCGCAAGCCGATCGACAGCGCCCTTCTGCGTCGCGGCCAGCGGTTCGCTGACCTGCCCCCAGCCATAGGCGAAGAACCGCAAGGGGCGCGAGGCGGTCACGTTCGGGTCGATCTGGCGCAGCGATCCGGCGGCGGCGTTGCGGGGATTGGCAAAAACCCGGCCCCCTTCGGCTGCGTTCAGGCGTTCGAAATCGACATGGCTCATGTAGACTTCGCCCCGGACCTCAAGAATGGCGGGGGCGCCAGTCAGGCGGTGGGGAATGTCGGGAATGGTGCGGGCATTGGCGGTGACGTTTTCACCCACCGCGCCGTCGCCGCGCGTTGCGGCCTGAACCAGCACGCCGTCCTCGTATCGCAGGGACAGGGACAGGCCGTCGATCTTGGGTTCGGCGGTAAACGCCAGATCGCCGTCGCGCAGACCCAGAAAGCTGCGGACGCGCGCCACGAAATCCTCCACATCTTCGGCGTCGAAGCCGTTTTCCAGCGACATCATCCGCTGCGCGTGAGTGACCTTGCCGAAACCTTCGGCCGGCGCGGCCCCGACCGCCTGCGTCGGGCTGTCCGCCCGCGCAAGCTGAGGAAAGGCGCGTTCCAGCGCCAGCAGCCGCCGTTTCAGTGCGTCATATTCCGCATCCGTCAGGACCGGGGCATCCTTGAGGTGATAATCCTCGTTCGCTTGGGCGATCTGGGCGGTCAGGTCGGCAATTTCATCGCCCGCGCGCTGTTCGTCAAGCGTGGCCGGATCCGGCCGCGCCGTTACGCTGTCATCCTGCCTTGCATCCGTCATCGCTGCCTCCGCCTTCCGTCTGTCTGCTCTATACGACGTTCGGCAAAGGGTTTTACAGGGGCTGCCGCAAGGATCCTGCGGCAGCCGCCCGGTCAGGCGCCGATCGCCAGGCGTTCAGCATTGGGGGCAGGTTCGCGCAGGACATAGCCACGGCCCCAGACGGTTTCGATATGGCTTTCGCCGCCGATCGCCTCGGACAGCTTTTTACGCAACTTGCAGATGAATACGTCGATGATCTTCAGTTCCGGTTCGTCCATGCCGCCGTAAAGGTGGTTCAGGAACATTTCCTTTGTCAGCGTCGTGCCCTTGCGCAGGCTGAGCAGTTCCAGGATCTGATATTCCTTGCCAGTCAGGTTCACGGCCTTTCCCTTGACCTGGACCGAACGCGCATCCAGGTTCACCACGATTTCGCCTGTCTTGATGATCGCTTGGCTGTGGCCCTTGGACCGGCGGATGATCGCCTGGATACGGGCCTGCAATTCCTCGCGGTTAAAGGGCTTTGTCATGTAATCGTCGGCACCGAAGCCAAAGCCGCGCAGCTTGCTTTCGGTATCGTCGGACCCGGTCAGGATCAGGATCGGCGTGTCGACGCGCGCCAGCCGCAGATGGCGCAGAACCTCCATCCCGTGCATATCGGGCAGGTCGAGATCCAGAAGGATCAGGTCATAGTCATACAGCTTGGCAAGATCGATCCCTTCCTCGCCCATGTCCGTCCGAAAGACGTTGTAGCTGGCGGCAGTCAGCATCAGTTCGATGGCCCGCGCCGTGCTGGGATCATCCTCAACCAACAGAATTCTCATAATATATGCCCCGATTCGTGTATTCGCTGGATTCGACCATCGACCCATAAGGTTAATATGTTGTTACCACGATCTGTTGATTGATCTCGCGCAATCTATGGTTGCCGAAAACGCTGGATGGCCGTTATCTTCAGGGCAGCAGGACCATGGGACTGTACGGCCTTGATCCAGCTGCCAAATTCCTCCTCGGACAGGCCATAGCGTCGCAAGGCTTCGTCCTTGGTGATCAGGCCATGGATCACAGCGTTCACCACGGTTTCCTTGCGACTAGCCACCCATCGCGTCTGGTCGGGAGGCAGATCCGCCAGCGTGAGGATCCTGCCGCAGGGCAGTGTCACAATGCGAGGTGCGTCGGTTTTCTTCAAGAACATCCCACCTGTCCTATGTCGCGTTTGGACAACATTGGCCCGGATCCTCTTAAGGCCCGATTGACCGTGACAGGTTTTTCTGCGGCTGGCTGCTTGAGAATAGACAGCATTTGCCTATATTTCGACGCAATTGTATCCGGGATATGCCATGACCCTTCATCACCGCGCGCCTGTGCGTGCGACCCCATTGAACAGCCTGGGCTTTGCCAAGCCCCCTGCACAGACGCGGGTGGTGGTGGCCATGTCGGGGGGCGTGGACAGTTCGGTCGTGGCGGCCAAGCTGAAATCCGAAGGCTATGACGTGATCGGCGTCACATTGCAGCTTTACGATCATGGCGCGGCACTGGCGAAAAAGGGCGCCTGCTGCGCGGGACAGGACATCCATGATGCGCGGCGGGTGGCGGAACGGATGGGCTTTCCGCACTATGTCCTGGATTACGAGAACAAGTTCCGCGAATCGGTGATCGACGAATTCGCCGACGCCTATCTGGCGGGCGCAACGCCGGTTCCCTGCATTCGCTGCAACGAGAGGGTCAAGTTCCGTGACCTGCTGGAAACGGCGCGCGACCTGGATGCCGACTGCATGGCGACCGGCCATTACATCCTGCGCAAGGACGGCGCAGCGCGTGCCGAATTACACATGGCCGCCGATGCGAACCGTGACCAAAGCTATTTCCTGTTCTCGACCACGCAGGAACAGCTTGATTTTCTGCGCTTTCCGCTAGGCCATCTGGAAAGCAAGGCCGAGACGCGCGCCCTGGCTGCGGAATACGGCCTGGCGGTCGCAGACAAGCCCGACAGCCAGGACATCTGCTTCGTTCCGAACGGCAACTATGCCGCCGTGATCGAGAAGCTGCGCCCCAACGCGGCAGAACCGGGCGATATCGTTGACATGGACGGCAACGTCCTGGGCCAGCACCGTGGCGTGATTCACTATACTATCGGCCAGCGGCGCGGATTGGGCATCGGGGGTCTGGGCGATCCCTTGTACGTCGTGCGGCTGGACCCGGACGCGCGGCGTGTTGTCGTCGGTCCGAAATCGGCCCTTGCGACAACGGTCGTGCCGATCAGCGAGATCAATTGGCTGGGAGACCAGCCCTTCGCGGGCGAGATCCCGGTGATGGTCCGCATCAGGTCCACCCGCCCGCCACGCCCGGCGATCTTGCGGCCCATCGACGCCACCCGCGCCGAGGTCGAATTGCTCGATGCCGAGGAAGGCGTCAGCCCCGGACAGGCCTGCGTCTTCTACGAACCCGAAAGCACCCGCGTTCTGGGCGGTGGCTGGATCACGCTGCGGCGTCGGAAAGCAGCCTGATTCGCTGGATCATCGCCCGCAGGCCGTTCGACCGCTGGGACGAAAGGTGTTCGTCCAGTCCCAGACGGGCCAGTTCAGCCTGTGCATCGATCTGGCCCACCTGCCCCACCGGCACCCCGGAATAAAGCGCGTGCAACACGGCGATCAGCCCCCGCACGATCATCGCGTCGCTGTCGCCCTGAAAGTCGAAGCGGCCGCTCTCGATCCGCGGCATGATCCAAACCTGGCTGGCGCAGCCATCGACCTTGGTGGCGGGAACCTGAAGCGCGGGATCCATCGGCGGCATGGCACGGCCCAGTTCGATCACGTGGCGATAGCGGTCTTCCCAGTCGTCCAGGAAGTCGAAGGTCTCGGCGATGTCTTCGAAGGCTTGGGTTGCCATGGCGCGGTCCTTTTGCCCTTTGGTTATCCCGGCGGGACGGCAAGGTCAAAGTGCCTTTATCACCCTGCGGTTTTCGCCTAACAAACCGAAAACGCCTGGGGGATGGTGACATGATCAAACTGACCGCGCCTTTGCTGATCGCCACGATTGCGCTAGCAGGCTGCGGGCGCCTTGGCGACAGCAGCTGGAACCCGCTGTCCTGGGGCAGCGCGCCCACCCGCACGCTGGAACCGGAGGGCGGCTATGCCCAGGTATCCGATGCACGCCCCGACATCCCCCAGATCACCGCAGCCCGGTGGGAGCCGCTGAACGAGGGCCGCCTGCTAGTCGTGAACGGCTTTGCCCCTGTGCGCGGCTATTCCTCAGTGGCGCTTGTCACCGCGCGGCCCATGCCGGGCGACCGCATCTCTCCTGACGCTGACGGCGTACTGCGGCTGCGTCTGGTGGGCGTCCCGCCCGCGTCGGGCAGCACCGCTGCCCTTCCCGCCCGCCCCGGCGTGGACGACATCACGGCGGCGATGGCGCTGTCGTCGGTGCAGTTGTCGCGGATTGTGGCGGTTGAGGTCACGAGCGCGGGGAATATGGTTAGATTGGGGCGGTAGGGTGCGTGGTTTCACGCACCTTGTGCGGGGGACTTCATCTGCACAAACCTGCACGCCGCCGGACTTTACCCGCGTTAACTAACACCGATTTTTTCCTGCAAGGAATGCATTTCGTCATGTAGGAAATATGTGACTCGGGATCGTGACAGCTATCCTGGCCGTTGGGTCCATCCTGCTCATTGCCGCGGGCATCTGGATCTTTGTCCACATCTTCCTGATCCGAGACGAGAAGGATTAATGCGGCAACGCCTCACAATGGAGGCGGTCCATCGCGGCGTGGCCCACAAACATTGACCCTCAGGACAGGGCTGACGTTACCGGCTCAGCCCGCCCGCAACACTCGGCACATCCCCGGCCGCAAAGCCGTAATGCCGCAGCCACCGCAGGTCGCTTTCAAAGAACGCGCGCAGGTCGGGGATGCCGTATTTCAGCATCGCGATGCGGTCGATTCCCATGCCGAAGGCAAAGCCCTGCCACTGGACGGGATCGATCCCGCCCGCTTGCAGAACCTTCGGATGGACCATGCCGGACCCGAGGATCTCCAACCAACTGTCGCCCTCGCCAATCTTCAATTGCCCACCCGACCAGTCGCAGCGGATATCGACCTCGGCCGAGGGTTCGGTGAAGGGGAAATGGCTGGCGCGGAACCGCAGTTCGACCTGGCCCACCTCGAAGAAGGCGCGGCAAAACTCCTCGAGCGTCCATTTCAGTTGCGCCATGGAGATGTCGCGGTCGATGGCAAGTCCCTCGACCTGGTGGAACATCGGCGTGTGGGTCTGGTCCATGTCCATACGATAGACGCGGCCGGGGCAGATCACGCGGATCGGCGCGCCCTGGTCCTGCATCGCGCGGATCTGCACGGGGCTGGTATGGGTGCGTAGCACATGGGGCGGGCGGTTGTCGCCCGGCACGCGGTGCATGAAGAAGGTGTCGTGTTCCTGGCGCGCGGGATGTTCAGGCGCGATGTTCAGCGCGTCAAAGTTGTACCAGTCGGATTCAACCTGCGGACCCTCGGCCACGGCAAAGCCCATGTCGGCGAAGATCGCGGTCACTTCCTCGGTCACCTGGCTGATCGGGTGGATCGTTCCCTGCGGCCGGGGGCGGCCCGGCAGCGTCACGTCCAACCATTCGCCTGCCAGCCGGGCCTCCAACGCGGCATTTTCCAGCGACAGCTTGCGGGCACGGAGGGCCGCCTCCAGTTCATCGCGGAGTTCGTTCAGGGCGCGGCCGGTGGTCTGGCGTTCCCCGGGCGTCATGCGGCCCAGTTCGCGCATCTTCAGACTGATCTCGCCCTTCTTGCCAAGGGCGGACAGGCGCACCTCCTCGATGGCCGCCGGGTTTGCGGCGCCGTTGATGCGGTCAAGCCATTGCTGGCGCAGGGGGGTCAGATCGTCCATCGTGATGCCTCGTCCTTGTCGGGCATCGCGTTAGCATTTGTGCGGCCAGGGGGAAAGCCTCCAGCGCAGCACAGGCTCCATCGCCATGCGAAGCCGCGCCCTCATCTTGCCTGACATGACGGGCTTCCGGGCGGAATAGCCGGACCGCGTTTGATGTTTCCGCCGAAGTAACAGGAAGCAAAGATACAGGGCGGTCTAATGAAAAAGGCCGGTGCATGACGCACCGACCCCAAGATCTTCGCCTGCCTGACAGGTCAGGCTGCGGCTTTCGCCTTTTCGACGATCGCGCCGAACGCATCGGGTTCGTTCACGGCCAGATCGGCCAGAACCTTGCGGTCAACCTCGATCCCGGCTTTCGCAAGCAGGTTGATGAAACGCGAATAGGTCATTTCCGCATCGACCAGACGGACGGCGGCATTGATCCGCTGGATCCACAGGGCGCGGAAGTTGCGCTTGCGGTTCTTGCGGTCGCGGGTGGCGTACTGGTTCGCCTTGTCCACAGCCTGCGTGGCGGTGCGGAAGTTGCGCGACCGGGCGCCGTAATAGCCTTTGGCCGCTTCCAGCACCTTCTTGTGGCGGGCGTGCGTAACCTTGCCGGATTTAACTCGTGCCATTGTTCAGTCCTCAGCGATCAGCGGTTATAGGGCATGTATTTCTTGACGATCTTGGCATCGGCGTCCGACAGGACGCTGGTGCCGCGCGCGTCGCGAATGAACTTGATCGTGCGCTTGATCATGCCATGGCGCTTGCCGGCCTGGGCGGATTTCACCTTGCCCGAAGCCGTGAACGAGAACCGCTTCTTGGCGGCCGACTTGGTCTTCATCTTCGGCATTTTCTTCTCCTTGATCGAAGTGAACATGCGCCTCGGCAATGCCATGGTGGCCGGACGCACGGATAGGAAGCGCGCCGTATAAGCGCGCCAGGGGGTTTTGGCAAGGGCTTCAGGGCGTGGTGGTTGCCCCGCCGGTCAGCCGGGCCCAGGCCTGCGGGACCTGTTCCAGGCTGAACGGTTGCGGCGACAGATAGGCCGCGGCGAAGATCGCCACGATCCCCAGGATCAGCAGGATCGCGGCCATACGCGGCGGGCGCGTCTGCAAAAGCTGCACGACCGCGACGATGACGGACAGAAGGCAAAGCGCGATGCCGCCCAGCAGCAGGTAATCGGACATGGACGTCCCCGTAATGATATCGTTCGCCTTGGGGCTTATTCTGGATCGGACGCGAAGATCAAGCGTTCGTCGCAAGGCGCGATGCGGACGATGTTGGTCGTGCCAGGCACGTTGAAGGGCACCCCGGCAATGACGACGACCTGCCGGGATTCGTCGGCAAAGTTGAATTCCCGCGCCGCGCGGGTCGCATTGACCACCGCTTCCTTGAATCGGGTCAGTTGAGGGGTGATCACGCAATGCGTGCCCCAGGTCAGGCACATTCGGCGCAGCACCGATTCGACATGGGTCAGGGCGATGATCGGGACACGCGGCCGTTCGCGGGCAACAAGGCTCGCGGTCTTGCCCGACTGGCTGAAGGCGCAGATGGCGGCGATGTCGGTTGTTTCAGCGATCTCTCGAGCGGCGGTAACGATGGCGTCTGCCACGCTGTGCAGCTTGTTCTGGCGCGATGCCTCGATGATGGCGCGATAGTTGCTATCGGCCTCGACCGAGCGGGCGACGTTGTCCATGGTGCGCACAGCCTCGATGGGATACGAGCCGGCGGCGCTTTCCGCCGACAGCATCACCGCATCGGCGCCTTCGTAGATGGCATTGGCAACATCGCTGACCTCGGCCCGGGTGGGCATCGGGCTGTCGATCATGGATTCCAGCATCTGGGTCGCCACGATCACAGGCTTGGCGGCGGACCGGCATTTGCGGACCAGACGTTTCTGGATCGGTGGGACAGAATGGATCGGCAATTCGACGCCCAGGTCGCCCCGCGCCACCATGATCCCGTCGGATGCGGCCAGGATTTCCTCGAATGCATCGACCGCTGCCGGTTTCTCGATCTTGGACAGGATGGCCGCGCGCCCCTTGGCCAGGGCGCGCGCCTCCTCGACATCGGCGGCGCGTTGGACAAAGGACAAGGCCAGCCAGTCCACGCCAAGTTCGCAGGCAAATTCCAGATCCGCCCGGTCCTTGTCCGACAGCGCGGCCAGTGGCAGCACCACGTCAGGCACGTTCACGCCCTTGCGGTCGCTGATCGTGCCACCAACCGTCACGATGCAATCGGCGAAATCGGGGCCGCAGTCCTCGACACGAAGGCGGATCTTGCCGTCATTGACCAGCAGGCCACTGCCCGGCGTCAAGGCCGCGAAAATCTCGGGATGGGGCAACTGGACGCGTTGGGAATCGCCCAATGCGGCATTCAGGTCAAAGCGGAAACGGTCCCCTTCCTCCAGGTCATGCGCCCCCGCGGTGAACTGGCCCACACGCAGCTTGGGGCCTTGGAGGTCCGCCAGGATGGCGATGGGACGGCCGGTTTCCGCCTCGACCGAACGGATCGCGTCATAGCGGGCGCGGTGATCGTCGTGGCTGCCATGGCTCATGTTCAGGCGGAACACGTCGGCACCCGTGTCGAACAGCGCGCGGATCATCTCGCGGGTCGAGGAAGCCGGACCCAGCGTTGCCACGATCTTCACGTTGCGATGTCGTCTCATTACAGGCCGCCTTTTTCCGTTTGCGCTAACTATGGTCCAGAACGCCTGCGGCTGCAACTGGCGTCCGCTGGCACCATGGCATAGACACCCATCAAGATGAAGGATGACCGACCGATGACAGAACGCGCCTTCTGGATCGAGGGCGAGGACCGCCCGTCCCGCTGGCTGGTCACGTGCGACCATGCCACGAACCGGGTGCCGGCCTGGGTGGGCGGCGGCAATCTGGGAATCGGGGCCGCGGACATGGCCCGCCACATCGCCTATGACCTGGGGGCTGCAGGGCTGGCGTCCCGGCTGGCTGCGTTGCTGGATGCGCCGGCGATCTTTTCCGACTTTTCCCGGTTGGTGATCGACCCCAACCGGGGCGAGGATGACCCTACCCTGCTGATGCGCCTTTACGACGGCACGGTGATCCCGGCGAACAAGCACGCCGATGCGGCGGAACGCAACCGGCGGCTGGAACGGCTGCACCGCCCGTATCACGAGGCGCTTTCCCGGCTGGCGGCGGGCCATCCTGACCGCTGCATTTGCGCGATCCACAGCTTTACGCCGCAACTGCGCGGGCGTCCGATGCGGCCCTGGCAGGTGGGGATCCTTTATTCCTGGCAGGATGTGCGCCTGGGTCCGCCAATGGTCCAGGCCTGCCGTGCGGCTGGCTGGGTCACGGGCGAAAACCAACCGTACGACGGCCATCTGGAGGGGGATTCGATCGACCGCCATGCCTTGCAGAAAGGCCGTCCCAACATACTGATCGAGGTTCGCAACGACCTGATCGCAGATACGGCCGGTCAGGCCGACTGGGCCGCGCGCCTGGCACCGGTGATCACCGCGACGTTAGCGGGGTTGTGAGGACACTAGTTTGTTGAGGCAACCAACTCTTGGCCATTGAGGGAACCGTACGTCATTGTCTTACGGAAAATGCGCGCCCATTTGGCGGTGCTTTTGGCCATTTTGCAGGCAAATAGCGGCCATCGCCTCGATTTCATAAAGCTTGGCGAAGTCCGAGTGAAATCTCCTGTCCTCTAGCCCATAAACGTCTTCGATCCAAATGAAATGGCCGCCTTAAGGGTGGCCATTCGGAATTCCAGAATAACGCTGCTGTGGCTTCAGGATCGGAGCGAAGGTGGCAGGTCTGTGGTGCGGTATATATCCATCCCCGCTTCGCGTCGAGAAATCGCAGGGCGCACAAAGGTGATCTCCATCTGGCAGACAACCTACTTGTGTTCGATCCTCAGGCGAAGGGAGATCAGATGCACGGGCGTCATCCGCTGCATGAAATCCCGAACCTCGTCACGGTCGAAACGGCGGATCCGGTAGCCTGAAGGTTCCTCGAACCGACCGACTTCAGCACCAGATCATCAGGGGCATAGACAAGAGCCCAGCCAGTGTCCACCGGCAGCCACAACGTCTTGAAAGCCGGGAATGCAGACAGTGGACCTGAACGTGATGAGCCCGCGCCTGGATCTCGGCATGGTCCACCAGCACGCCAGCATATCCAGCAACGTCCGCAAGCTGGAAAACTCTATCGAGGTAACCACCCAGGATGAGATGCACTATGACGTAGCAAGGGACTTTCGCCTTCTTCGCGGCCGTCGAGATCAGCACGACGCCGCCCTGCGGGGGATCGATCAAGATTGCATTCTTGCGAAGTGTCGCGAGGAAATTTCTGCATGGGACGCATCAACTGCACGCTGGGTTCGCCCGGGTGCAATGCCAGGTCCATCGCATACCCGCACCAGGATTTGCTCGACAAAAGGTTGATCGGCTTGGGGTCGTGCGGAATTCAAGGCTTTCGGTAACAAGGCAACGTGGATCGAGAGGCAAACACATACTGCAACAGCCCCGCCCGCCTATGCGGCAAACACATAATATTCCCCAAGTTCATCGTCGGCAGGTACCAGACCACGGCTGGCCAGAACATTCCGCAGAGTGCGCGAGTCGAGATTACCTCAGAGACAAGCGAGCGCAGGCTGTGGAGCCGTCGTTTTTTCAAAGCAACGCCCAGGATCTCCTCGTCCGCCGCCACCTCCATGGGGTCAAAGATATGCTCGCGCATAATTTGCTTGATGTCCCCTGGTTCTTTTCGTGCTTTCGTCGAGGAGAGCCATTCGCAAAAGCTGACGAAGGTTTTGGCCTTGCCGCTGAACGCCTCCTGAACGTTGATCAACGCACTGCGGATGCCCGGTTCAGTTGCCGCTGTGCAGGCGTGGCTGACGCGGCCAGCACGGTCCCGCTCTGACGCGTCAAGTGCAGTAAGATTTGCAATTAGCCAAAGAGAGTATCCGATCTTCTGTGTATGAGTGATCCGGTCCATGCTTCAGCGAAAGGCAGCATGCATGACGATCTCCAAGGAACTTCTGGATGAACTGCTGAAGGATGTTGAGCGCCCTGAGGATCTGCTCGGTGATGCCGGGTTGATGAGGGAGCTGAAGATCCGGCTGATGGAGCAGATGCTGGGCGCGGAGCTGACCGCGCATCTGGGCTATGAGGAAGGCAAGGAAGCACCGCCCGGCCAGGCGAACCGGCGCAACGGCTCGTCGACAAAGGTTCTGAAGGACCAGGACGGCGAACTGCCGGTGGCTGTGCCCTGTGACCGCGACAGCAGCTTCAAGCCGGGCCAGCGTCGCTGCGTCAACCTTGTCAGTCTTCACATGGGCATGGGCGATAGCCTTGACCTGAAGCGGATTGGCGATCACCACCCGCTTTACATGCGGCGACAAAACCCGGGATACCGCCATGGGGCCGTAGCGCAGGATGGCGTCATCGCCCAGGCCCAGCCGGGCGGCAATGTCGGCAATGGGCCGCTTGCGCGCGGCGCGGGCAATCTCAATGTCGGTCGGCATCGGACAGGGATGAAGGGGCGGGTGAGACCTGGCGACATGGTTCATGCTTGCATTCCCTGATACAGCGGAAACAGCGCGCAAAGCGCCTTGACCTCGGCGGCGACGCGCGCCTCGGCCTCGGTATTGTCTTCGGGACCGCTTGCGGCCAGACCATCGACGATCTGCACGATCCAGCGGCCGATCTGGCGGAACTCCTCCTCGCCAAAGCCCCGTGTCGTTCCGGCGGGCGACCCGAGCCTTATGCCCGACGTAACGGTCGGCTTTTCGGGATCGAAGGGGATGCCGTTCTTGTTGCAGGTGATATGGGCGCGGCCAAGCGCGGTTTCGGTTTCATTGCCCTTCACGCCCTTGGGGCGCAGATCGACCAGCATCAGATGGGTGTCCGTGCCGCCGGTCACGATATCCAGACCGCCCTTCATCAATTCGTCCGCCAGGGCTTGGGCATTGGCGACGACCTGTTTCGAATAGTCCGTGAACGAAGGATCCAGCGCCTCTCCGAAGGCCACGGCCTTTGCGGCGATGACATGCATCAGCGGCCCGCCTTGCAGGCCGGGGAAGATGGCGGAATTCACCTTCTTGGCGATGTCCGCATCGTTTGTCAGGATCATCCCGCCACGCGGCCCGCGCAGGGTCTTGTGGGTCGTGGTCGTCGCCACATGCGCATGAGGGAAGGGCGAGGGATAAAGTCCGGCCGCCACCAGTCCCGCGAAATGCGCCATGTCCACGATCAGCCATGCGCCCACCTGGTCGGCGATCTGACGCAGCCGGGCAAAGTCGATGATGCGCGGGATGGCCGAGCCGCCGGCGATGATCGCCTTGGGCCGGTGTTCCTGTGCCAGCGTCTCGACCTGATCGTAATCCAGCTGGCTGTCCTGCTGGCGGACCCCGTACTGGACGGCGTTGAACCATTTGCCCGACTGGTTCGGCCTGGCGCCGTGGGTCAGGTGCCCGCCCGCATCAAGGCTCATGCCCAGGATGGTGTCGCCCGGCTGCAGCAGGGCCAGGAACACGCCCTGGTTGGCCTGGCTGCCGCTGTTCGGCTGGACATTGGCGAAATCGCAGCCGAACAGCGCCTTGGCCCGTTCGATGGCCAGTTCCTCGGCAATGTCCACGAACTGGCAGCCGCCATAGTAGCGCTTGCCCGGATAGCCTTCGGCATATTTGTTCGTCAGCACCGAGCCCTGCGCCTCGAGCACCG
Source organism: Paracoccus actinidiae (assembly GCF_030863885.1). Classification (NCBI taxonomy): domain Bacteria; kingdom Pseudomonadati; phylum Pseudomonadota; class Alphaproteobacteria; order Rhodobacterales; family Paracoccaceae; genus Paracoccus; species Paracoccus actinidiae. The sequence goes on along the minus strand of NZ_CP132956.1, from coordinate 3,920,655 downwards.
CGCGCGACACGATGTTCTCTGACGCGATCAGTTCGATCTCGTCTCGCTGACGGCCAAGCTCCTTGCGGATGGCGGCGAAGATCTGGGGGTCGCGATGGGCCAGGTCTTCGTCGAAAAAGCCCGCTCTGGATGGGTGTTGGTTCATGTCTCTCTCCCTTGTCGGCTATCCGGTCCAGCCAAGCGCGGTCGAGATGCAGTTCATCGTCTGCATCAGCGCGATGGCGTTCCTTGCGTTCGGTTGCTGGCGGTTTTCGTGCAAGAGCCTGATCTGCAGGTCGTGGACCCTGGTCAGATCGGCCCGCACGCGCCCGAAGCGGGCCGCCATGTTGGTGAACCGGGCGCTCAGGTCGGGCGTCGCGGTCAGGAACAGGACGGCTGCACGGCTGCGGTCGTATTCCTGCGCGATCCGGCCCAGGATGTCGTCCCTTGCACCGGCGTCCGATACCAGGGCCGCATATCTGGCCGCGATCCCCATGTCGGCGTGAAACAGCGATTTCTCGATCTCGTCCACGATCAGGCGGAAGATGTGCGATTCCTTGAGCATCCGGCGCAGCAGTGCATCGCCGTCGTCCTGCCGAAAGCGCCGGAAGGTGTCTATGGCCGAACCGAAGCCATACCAGCCGCTGATCAGGTGGCGGTTCTGCGACCAGGCAAAGACCCAAGGGATCGCGCGCAGATCGTCCAGGCTGCTGGCACCGAACCGTCGGGTAGGGCGCGATCCCATCTTGAGAAGGGCCAGTTCCTCGACCGGGCTTGCCTGCGTGAAATAGGTGATGAAGCCGGGCCGGTGCAGCAAGTCGCGATAGGCGGTAAAGGACAGGTCGGCCAGGGCTTCCAGCGTGTCGCGGAATTCGGGCCGGACCGGCTCGGCGGGGGACTTGAGCGACTGCCCCATCACCGACGAGGCCAGCAGTTCCAACTGGTATTCCGCAGTGCCCCGGTTGGCGAACTTCGAAGACACGACCTCACCCTGTTCTGTGGTGCGCAGACGGCTGCCGATCGTGCCGCGCGGCTGGGCCGCGATCGCGCGTTCGGTCGGCGCGCCGCCGCGGCTGACGGATCCGCCCCGCCCATGGAAAAAGGTCGGGGCCAGCTTGTGGCGGGCCAGGGCGCGGGTGATGCTGCGCTGCGCCTTTTCCAGTTCCCAGGCCGAGCAGACGAAGCCGCCGTCCTTGTTGCTGTCCGAATAGCCCAGCATGATCTCGACCAGGCCGTCATCGCAAAGGCTGCGGCGGGCCAGGGGAACGCCCAGCAGTTCGTCCAGGATCTGGGGGGCGGCGCGAAGATCCGCGATGGTCTCGAACAGGGGAACGACGCGCAGATCCAGCCGTTCCGACCCGAACCCGGCATGGCGCGCCAGCAGGAACACCCCCAGCAGGTCGTCGCAGGACCGCGTCATCGACAGGATGAAGGGACCGATTGCCAGGGGGTCGGGTCCAAAGCGCGTCCGGTGCATCAAGCGCAGCAGTTCCAGCAACTCGGCCGCTTCGCTGCCCAGTGCGTCACCGTCCAGTTCCGGCAGATCCTTCTGGCCCAGCTCGGCCCGCAGCCGGCGCGACCAGTCGGCGCTGCCATAGACTGGCACGGGGCCGCCGGCACATGACCAGATCTGGGACAGCGCCCGCGTTGTGATCGAGGAATTTTGCCGCACGTCCAGCGTAACCGTCCGAAAGCCGAATATCTCGGCCTGCAGGCGCAGGGGGCGGACAAGCGAATGTGCCAGCCGTTCGGCACCGATGCTGGCCAGCGCGGTTTCAACCTTGCGAAGTTCAGCGATGAAATCGCGCACATGAGCATAGGCCGCGCCGCCCTTGCCTTCGGCGGTTGCCGCGATCCGATGCTGGATCGCGCTTGTCGCCTGGCGGAAATGTTCGCCAGGATTGCGCTGCCGCGCCTGTTCCGGCAGTGGCGCGGCGTCGATGACCGATTGCAGCAGATCACGCGCATCCTGCGGCAGGGCCGCGATTTCGCTGCTGATGCTCAGTTGCCGGACGGCGCGTGTCAGGCCCTGGTCATAGCGTTCCAGGATCGCTTTCCGGCTTGCCGCCAGTGCGACGCGCGTGGTGTCGGCCGTGACATGGGGATTGCCGTCGCGGTCGCCGCCGATCCAGGAATGAAACCGCAGCAGCGGCGCCACGCCTTCATCCGTGCTGATATGCGGGGCAATCGTGTCACGAAACCGTCCGAGGACGTTGGGCGCGGCATCGAACAGGCTGTCGCGAAAGAACTGCAGGCCCCATTCGATTTCCTCAAGGGGCGTGGGACGCTGGCGGCGCAACTCTCCGGTCAGCCACAGCAGGTCGATCTCGGCCTCCAGGTCGGCCAGCAGGTCGGCGCGTTCGCGCGGTGTCCAGCGGTCGGTTTCCAGGTTCACCAGGGCGCGATAGATGCGGCGGTGGATTTCCAGAACGGTGACGCGCTTGGCCTCGGTCGGATGGGCGGTCAGCGTCGGCCCGACGCACAGCCGCCGGGCCACGCGGCCAAGATCGTCTGCGCCACAGTCAGAGGCAGCGGCAAGCACGCGCGCGAAGCTGCCTTCGACCGCCGCGGGACCGGTGTTCGTCTCGACCAAACGCCGGGCGCGCGTGGCTGCGTTTTCATCGATGATGCGCAGAAGCTGGAACCAGATGTCCAAGCCTTGCAGATAGGCCCCGATATCGGCGCCCACCGGCAGATCATCGCTGGCGCTGAGAAGCAGGGGCAGGACTTGCGGCGCCCGGCGGGCTATGACGTTCTGCCACAGCCCGCACAATTCGTCGCGCAACCGGCCGGCATATCCGGTGTCCGCGCCTGCAGGATAGGACCGCCCAACAAATGCCGCGTGCATCAGTTCACCCGGTCACGAGGTTCACGCCCGGAAAAGAAGTCCTGCAGGTTGTCGATGACCCGAAAGCCCATCGCCTCGCGCGCCTCGCGCGTGGCGCTGCCCAGATGGGGCAGCATCACCAGCCGGTCCGATTCCAGCAGTTGCGGATTGATGACGGGTTCGCCGTCAAAGACATCCAGCGCCGCCCCGCCGATGGTGTCGAACCACAGCGCCTGCATCAGGGCCGCCTCGTCGATGACCTCGCCGCGCGCCGTGTTGATCAGGAAGGCGTCGGGCCGCATCCGGGCCAGACGGGCCGCGTTGATCAGGTGGCGGTTCTCGGCGCCGCCAGGGCAATGCAGCGAAACGAAGTCGCATTCCGGCAGCATCTCGTCCAGGCTCGCCACCTGGGTTGCCTGGCACTGGGCCAGCACCTCGGGCGCCACGGGGCTGCGGTTAAAGGCCAGGATCTTCATGCCAAAGCCGTGATGCGCCCGGCGGGCCATTTCCTGCCCGATGCGGCCGTAGCCCACGATCCCCAGCGTCTTGCCGGAAACCTTGGTGCCGACCAAATGCGTGGGCCGCCAGCCGGTCCACTGGCCCGCGCGCAATTCGCGTTCGCCCTCGCCTGCCCGGCGTGCCACCATGAGCATCAGGGTCATCGCCAGATCCGCCGTGCATTCGCTCAGCACGTCGGGGGTGTTGGTGACGACGATGCCGTGCTGGTTCACGTGGTTCAGGTCGATGTGGCTGTAGCCCACGCCATAGTTCGCCAAGATGCGTGTCTGGGGCTTGTGGCATTCCAGCGCCGGGGCGCCGATCTTGTCGGTCACCGTGGGCAGGATCGCGTCATATTCCCGGATTGCGGCCCGGAACTGGTCGGGCGTCAGGGGCTTGTCGCCCAGGTTCAACTGGGCGTCAAAGATTTCCGACAGGCGCGCCTCGACCGCCTGGGGCCAGCGCCGGGTGACAAGGACTCGGGGTTTTGCCATGGCTGCGCCCCCCTTACTGCATGACGCGGGCGATGGTCGCCCCGATGACGGCCGGGTTCTCGGCCATGGCCACGCCCGCAGCCGCCAGGATCTCGACCTTTTCGGACGCGCTTTCGCCAAAGGCCGAGATGATCGCGCCCGCATGGCCCATGGTCCGGCCCTTGGGCGCGGTCAGCCCGGCGACATAGGCCACGACCGGCTTGGTGACATGGTCGCGGATGTATTCGGCCGCCTCGGCTTCCTGCGGGCCGCCGATCTCTCCGATCAGGCAGATGGCGTGGGTGTCGTCGTCATTCTGGAAATGCTCCAGAACATCGCGGAAGGACGAGCCGTTGATCGGATCGCCGCCGATGCCCACGCTGGTCGAGACGCCAAGGCCCAGTTCCTTCAGTTGGGCCGCCGCCTCGTAACCCAGCGTGCCCGAGCGGCCGACGATGCCCACATGGCCGGGCAGGTAGATATGGCCCGGCATGATGCCCAGCATGGCCTTGCCCGGGCTGATCGTGCCCGCGCAGTTGGGGCCGGTCAGGATCATGCGCCGTTCCTTGGGATAGCGGTACATATAGCGTTTGACGCGGATCATGTCCTGCGCCGGGATCCCGTCGGTGATGCAGACGCAATAGCGGATGCCCGCATCCGCCGCCTCCATGATGCTGTCGGCGGCGGCGGGTGGCGGCACGAAGACAAGCGTCGCATCCGCGCCGGTTTCGGCCACCGCTTCCTTCATGGTGTTGAAGACCGGCACGCCCTCGACCGTCTCGCCGCCCTTGCCGGGCACCACGCCGCCCACGACGTTGGTGCCGTATTCCAGCATCTCTTTGGTATGGAAGCGGGCCATCTTGCCGGTGATGCCCTGAACAAGAACACGGGTGTCGCGGTCCAGAAAAATGCTCATCACACGACCTTCAGGTTGGGGTTGCGGTTGGTATCGGAACGCCATGCCATCACGGCGCGCTCGGCGGCTTCCATCAGGGTGGTGGCGCGGATCAGGGGCAGGCCGCTTTGCGCCAGGATCTTCTGGCCTTCCGTGACGTTGGTGCCCGCCAGGCGCACGACGACGGGAACGTCCACCGGCTCGTCGCGCAGCGCACGCACGACCCCTTCGGCCACCCAGTCGCAGCGGTTGATGCCCGCGAAGATGTTGACCAGGATCGCCTGCACCTTCTTGTCCGACATCACCAGGCGAAAGGCCTTTGCCACCCGCTCGGGTGTGGCGCCGCCCCCGATGTCGAGGAAGTTCGCAGGCTCTCCGCCGGCCAGCTTGATCGTGTCCATCGTGGCCATCGCAAGGCCCGCGCCATTGACGATGCAGCCGATGTTGCCGTCCAACCCGACATAGGACAGGCCCCGGTCGGCGGCGCGGGATTCGCGCGGGTCTTCCTGGGACTTGTCGCGCAGCTCCATGATCTGCGGATGGCGGAACAGGGCGTTGTTGTCGAAGGTCATCTTGGCATCCAGCGCCAGGATGCGGTCGTCGCTGGTGATGACCAGCGGGTTCACCTCGACCATGGTGGCGTCGAGGTCGCGGAAGGCGCGATAGCAGCCCAGCAGCGTGCGGACCATCTGCTGCACCAGGGCGGGCTTGATATCCAGCGCGAAGGCGATCTCGCGGCACTGGAATTCCTGCAGCCCCACGGCGGGCTCGACCGTGGCGCGCACGATGCTCTCGGGCCGCTGGGCCGAGATGTCCTCGATCTCCATGCCGCCCTCGCCGCTGGCGACGATCATCACGCGCTGACTTGCGCGATCAAGCACGAAGCCCAGATAGATCTCGCGGGCAATGGGCACGGCGGCCTCGACATAGACCCGGTAGATGCCCTTGCCCTCGGGGCCGGTCTGATGGGTGACGAGCTTCTGGCCGAACATCCCCTCGGTCACCGACTGGATTTCGCTGTCGCTGCTGCAAACCTTGACGCCGCCCGCCTTGCCGCGTCCGCCGGCATGGACCTGCGCCTTGACCACCCAGCGGTCGCCGCCCATCTCTCGTGCGCGATACGCGGCCTGTTCGGGGCTGTAGGCGAGGGCACCTTGCGGGATGCCGACGCCGAAATTGCTGAGTATGTCCTTGGCCTGGTATTCGTGAATATCCATCTTTGCCTCCTCCCCGAGGCACCGTTATTCTGCGGCGACCAGTGTTTGATAATGCTGTCCCAGGCGGTCGTTGATCCGCCCCATGTCGATCCCGGCACCCATCTTGTTCAGGGCAGAGGCAAAGCGCGTCACGATATCGGTGATCGCGGTCTGGTTCAGAAGGTTCAGGATGCCGATGCGGACCTGCACCGGCTCGGACAGGGTCGGCCAGATGCCGAAGCCTGACGCGCGGCAGGCCTGGACCAGTTCCATCTCGCGCCCTGCCAACGTCTCGGGCAGGTTCAGCACCACCAGAGAGGTCATGTTCGACGTGACCTTGCACCCCATCGCCGTCACCGCGTCGCGCAAGGCCGCCTCGTGGAAGGCATAGGCCTTGGCGCGACCGGCGACCGTCTGCTGCAGCGTGATCCGCAGCGCTTCGTGGAAGGCTGCGACCGCATAGGCGCTGTGGGTGCGGTGATAGATGCCCTTTTCCACGTCCTTGCCTTCGACGATCCCCCAGTGCCGCGCCTCGAGGATGGGATGATGCACGAAGGTCCGGCACCCGGTCTGGCGCAGGTTGGCGATATAGCGATCGGTAAAGGACACGGGCGCATAGGTCAGCGGCAGGCAGCAGATGCCCTTTTGCGGACAGGACGCCCAGCCATGGACGCCGGCATAATCGTCGATGCGGAAATCCTCGACGCCCAGCGACGATACCGCATCCACCAGGCCCATCGCGTCATGGCGCACGCAGGCGTCGGAAAAGCCCCGCAGGTCGTTGATCCGGCCCGAACCGGTTTCCCAATGCGCCATCGCGGCCCATTTCGGCTTGTGTTCCGCCAGGGCGGCCTCGACCACGTCGGTGGTAACGGATTGGCCATGCGGCACAGTCACGATCTTGACCGAGGCGGGTTGCGGGTCCATCGGGCTTGCGGCCAATTCCTCGGCGGTGGCTGCCTTCATCCGCAGCGTCATCCCGTCGATCCCCGAGAATGTGCCGTTGACGAAGACCACCACCCGGTCGCCCGGCATGACGGCACTGAACAGGCAGTCGAGCCCGCTCCACCCTGTTCCGGCGACGCCGAAGGTATGGATGTTCCGGGTTCCCATCACCTCGCGCAGCATCAGCTTGCATTCGATCATGCCGCGCAGGACATCGGCCTGCATATGGTCCGCCATGCCTGCGCTGGCAAAGCGGTTGAGAACACGCGCGTCGGTGTTTCCCGGTCCAGGCCCCGCCGCAATGGTGTTTGGAATTTCCAGCTGAGGGAAGATGGCCGCTTCGGTCATGGTGTTTCCTCACGATCAGGTTTCTTGATGCTCAGGAAAGCGATTGTGGACAGAGGCCACAACGTAACTATATGCTGCTTTCGGGTATCTAAATGGGTGGGAAATTACCCACCCAATCGGTTTTACCAGATGATTTGTGGGTTGGCTTTGGACCTAAGTCGTACGAAAGGAAACAGCATTGCGAACGGTGGAAGCCGCCGAAAAGGCCATCACGATCATCCTTGCCGACAGCAATCCCCTGATTCTGTCCGCCTTGTCCGAAGTGTTCGAGCGGGATGAACGATTCTCGCTGCTGGCGACAACCGCCACCGCCGAAGGATTTCTGGCCATCGTGGCCCGGATTCCGGCGCAGGTGGGAATCGTCGAGTGGGCCTTGCCCGCGATGGGCGGCGCACGTCTAATGGAGACCTTGCGCGAGGAAGCGACAGGCCCCCGTATCGTTGTCTATGGCGAACAGACCCGCGAAGCGCATCTGGGCGCCATAGGAGCAGGGGCTGCGGGTTTCGTGCCGCGCAGCGGCGCAGTCGAGACGTTGTTGGAAACCTGCACTGCTGTCGCCCGCGGCAAGATGGTCTTTCCCTATATCGACGTGCGCGACCTGCAGAACAACCTGCTGCAAAGCCTGTCGCGCCGGGAAACGGATATGCTCGAGGCGCTGTCGAGGGGCCTGACGAACCGGGAACTGTCGGCCGATCTGGGCATTTCGGCCAATACAGTCAAATTCCACCTGTCGAACCTGTACGACAAGCTGTCGGTCAAGAACCGCGCCCAGGCGATAGCCTACTACTACTCAAGTCGGAAAGGCTGATTTCTCTATTAAGATCAGAGTCCTATGAACAGTGCGCAACTTTTGGCAAAAGTTGTTCCTTGACAGGCAATTTTATTTCGAACTGTTTACGGCTATCCCCCACAACACGTGCCGGAGCATCAAGCCATGAGCTTCTTTCCCATCGAACAAGCGCCTGCCCGCCTGAATCGCAGCGAACTTGCCGTGCCAGGCAGCCAGCCGCAAATGTTTGAAAAGGCTGCCGCCTCGGAAGCGGATGTTGTCTTCCTGGATCTCGAGGACGCGGTTGCGCCCGATGAAAAGGCACAGGCCCGCAAGAACATCATCAAGGCCCTGAACGAGATGGATTGGGGCAAGAAGACCATGTCGCTGCGAATCAACGGGCTTGATACGCATTACATGTACCGCGATGTCGTGGATGTCGTCGAACAGGCCGGAGAGCGGCTGGATCTTATCATGATCCCCAAGGTGGGCACCGCCGCCGACGTCTATGCCGTGGACATGATGGTCACCCAGATCGAGGATGCCAAGGGCTACAAGAAGCGCATCGGCTTCGAGCATATCATCGAAACCGCCCTAGGGATGCAGAACATCAGCGAGATCGCGGCAGCATCCAAGCGCAACGAAAGCCTGCATTTCGGCGTGGCCGACTATGCCGCCAGCACCCGCGCCCGCACCACCATCATCGGGGGCGTGAACGAAAAGTACTCGGTCCTGACCGACAAGGATGCCGATGGCGGCCGTCAGGTCCACTGGGGCGATATGTGGCATTACGCCCTGTCGCGCATGGTGGTCGCGGCCCGCGCCAATGGCCTGCGCCCGATCGATGGCCCCTTTGGCGACTTCTCGGATCCCGAAGGCTACAAGGCCGCCGCCTATCGTGCCGCCGTGCTGGGCTGCGAGGGCAAATGGGCGATCCATCCCAGCCAGATCGCACTGGCCAACGAGGTGATGAGCCCCTCGACCGCCGAGGTCGCGCGTGCCCAGAAGATCCTCGACGCCATGGCCAAGGCCGAGGCCGAAGGCAAGGGCGCGGTCTCGCTGGACGGGCGGCTGATCGACTATGCCTCGATCCGGCAGGCCGAGGTTCTGGTCCAGAAAGCCCGCCAAATCGCCGCATGACACCGACGATTGCCGAGATGCGCGCGCTGGCACGAAAGCTTTACGACGAGGCCGTTCGCGCGGCCGATCCCGCCCGGGCCGTGCGCCGGCATTTGGACAAGCATCTCCCCGCCGCGTTGCCGGCGGGGGGCCGCAACATCCTGATCGCCATCGGCAAGGCCGCCCCCGCCATGCTGGCCGAGGCCATGCAGCACCTGCCCGAACCGCGCCTGGCGCTTGCCGTGACGCATTACGGCAACGACCGGACGATCCCCGGCGCCACCGTGCTGACCGCGGGCCATCCCGAACCGGACGAGGCGGGTTTGCGCGCGGGCCGGCGCATCGTCCAGATGCTTGATGAAGCGGGGGCGCAGGACCGGATCTATGCGCTGATCTCGGGCGGCGGCTCGGCCCTGGTGCCGGCGCCGCGCCCGCCCCTGACGCTGGCCGACAAGCAGCAGGTGAACCGCCTGCTGCTGGCCAGCGGACTGGAGATCGGACAGGTCAACCTGATCCGCCAGCAACTCTCGGATCTGAAGGGCGGGGGCTTCCTGCGCCATGCCGCCCCGGCCCCGGTCAGGGCGCTGATCCTGTCAGACGTGATCGGCAACGACCTGGGCGCCATCGCCAGCGGCCCCACGGTCGCCCCCCTGGGCAGCGCACGGGACGCGCTGGACCTGCTGGCGCAGCGCGGGCTTCTGGAAAGGCTTCCCCCTGCGGTGGTCAGGGTGTTGACCGAAGGGCACACGGCACCGTTCCTGCCCCTGGCCGACAACCATCTGATCGGCAGCAACGAAAGCTCGCTTGCGGCAATGCAGGATGCGGTCCCGTCTGATTGGAATGCGCATATTGTCAGCAATCGCCTGGTCGGCGATGTGTCCGACGCCGCCGCCCGCATTGCCAGGGCTGCCGAGCAGGCGTCTTGCGACAGGCCGCAGGTGCTGGTCTTCGGAGGGGAAACCACCGTGACCTTGCGCGGAAACGGCAAGGGCGGGCGCAACCAAGAACTGGCGCTGCGCGTGGCGATGCTGGGCCAGGACTGGCGGCGGCCTTGGGTGTTTCTCAGCGGGGGCACGGATGGCCGGGACGGTCCGACGGACGCGGCGGGGGGCATGGTGGACGGCACCACCCTTGGCCGGATCCAGGGCGCAGGCGTCGATTGCGCCGCGCTGCTGGACAACAACGACAGCCATGCCGCGCTGTCTGCGGCCGGTGACCTGCTTGTCACCGGGGCCACCGGCACCAACGTGGCGGATGTTCAGGTCCTGCTGCTGTCCTGAACAGGGCGCCGTGGCCATGCGGTCTCGCAGGTTCCTGCCCGTTCGCCAGACATCCGCCGTAGCAGCGACAATGCTGGCAGATGAATTGGATAAACGATGCTGTCCGGCAGTCCAGCCCCTGTCATGACCAGCATACGGCAACGGTCACAGCCAGGCATCGGGACGATTCCCTGAAACCGTATGGGCTTCGTGGGCAAGATGCGACAGCGTGCTGAAGTCGAGCCACGCTCCGGTCCGGGCCGGCCAGGGGCCGCAGGCTCTCAGCAAAGCCAGCTGTCTGCCCCGGGGCCATGCCGAACACACCCTTCATCCTCAGGCAGGCCCTAAATGGCTGCGTCCCTGAAGCCTGGCTGTCGGCGGCGCGTGTCAGTTGGCCCGGCCTTTCCCGCCATCTCGGGACCGAACTCGATCAAACGAGCCACGGCGCCTCAGGGCATCGTTGCAGACGGTCCGTTCCCGGCCTTGGAGGCAGGCGGTGCAGGTCTGCTCATGTCCCGGAGCGACAACGCCGGATCCATGAAACGAAGCCTGCAGCCGGTTGGTGCGATAGGGCCCAATTAACGAGAATTGATCTGGCGTACCCGTCCTGGTCAAGTCGGTTTAGGGGCCAATTGCGATCGGCTTTGACGAGAGCGTTGGCCGTTTCGATGAGCTTTCGCATAAGCGTGACGATGGCCAGCTTGCCGGGCTTTCCGGCCTCGCGCAGGGCGTGATCCTTCGCCTTGAGATCAGGGTGGAAGCGCATGGCCACGAGGACGGGCATGTAGAGCGCGTCACGCAGGGGCTTTCGCCCGCCGCCGCTCGACGAGGGTCAACCGCCGATACCGCCCGCCATAAACAGCCTAGGGGGCAGTGGCTCCTGTATACCCTCAAGAGCCAGCTCCTGAATAAGACAAGCAGATCAGGTCGATTGCGTGATCTACAGCATCATCGAAACCGATCCGGCACCTGTTGCGGACGAGGATGTTTGCTGCAACGGTTCGATACGTCTGGTTCAGCAAGGAGGATCTCATGATCGACGATACTGATCGCCAGTATCTGCAGCGCTGTGTGGAACTGGCAGCCGAGGCGCTTGCCAGCGGGAATGAGCCATTCGGATCCGTGCTTGTGTCTGGGGACGGTAACGTCCTGTTCGAAGATCACAACCGCATCGGGGAAGGCGATCACACCCGGCATCCGGAATTCGCCATTGCCCGCTGGGCTGCCAACAACATGACCGCCAAAGATCGTGCCAGGGCAACCGTCTACACCTCGGGCGAACATTGCCCGATGTGTGCGGCAGCGCATGGCTGGGTTGGTCTGGGCCGCATCGTTTATGCAAGCTCGGCGGCACAGATGACGGAGTGGCTCTCCGAACTGGGCGTTCCCGCGTTCCGGGTCCTGCCCCTGCCCATAGACGAGGTCATCCGCGACACCCGGGTTGACGGTCCGGTCGAGGAGTTTGCCCAGCAGGTCCGAAAGCTGCACATCCAGTCCCATTCCGGCTGATCCAGCCAACTTCAGGCGCGCCACATCGCAAGGTTGGTAACCACCCGTTTTGCACCGAGGCCATTTTGCATTGACAGGCGTTGATGATGTTGTGTCTCGCGCTACGGCTCTGCTTGGCAGGTTCGGCCCATGGAGATTGATCGGAACAAGATCGACAAGGCTGTTCTGGCGCTGCTGTGGTTGACGCTGCATGACGAGCGGCTGGCGTGGAAAGGCTTCGACTGGGACGCCTTGGAGCGGTTGCACGCGCGGGGCCTTATCGCCGATCCGGTCAACAAGGCAAAGTCGGTCATCCTGACCGATGAGGGTCTGAGGCAGTCCCAGGAACTCTTCCAGGCTCTGTTTACGCGGCCTCGGTCTTGACCGTCCCATTGGCGTCCAGTTCTAGGGCAGCAGTTCGCCGAGACGGGTGTTCATGTGATCGTGGATGCGGTCCAGGACATCGGCGAGATAGGCCTGCGGATCTAGCCCGTTCATCTTTGCTGTTTCAATGACGGTCAGGGCGCGAGCAAGCGTTTCGCCGCCCGCGTCCGAACCCGCAAATAGCCAGTTCCGTCTGCCGATACCAATTGCCCTCCATGCCTTCCTATCGCGGATGCTTGGCGCAGAAATCCGGGATCGCGGCAACCAGCATCACCGCGCTGATTGCCCGTCACGAACTGGACGAGGTCTTCGATGCAGCCCTTCAGGAAGCGGCACAACGGATCCTTCCACTCGCCGTGATGGATATCCTGGAGCGCGAGGACGAGGGCATCACTCAGCGCCTGGCCGCAATCCGCGATCACGATGAGCTGTTTACCTATGTCGTCCGCGACAATCAGGATCGCCTGCTGCTGCAATCCCATGCCGCCGATCCATCGATCTTTCCGCCCTGGAGCGGCATGGGGTTCAGCCGGTCCGAAACCCACAGGTTCTACAATGACGATGCGGTGCAGGGCACGATCAGGATCACCGTGGCCGAGCCGCTGGCCCACCGCGACTTCGTGGCGAGGGAGATCCAGGTTGGGCTAGGCCTGCCGCTTCTGTTCGTGGTCCCGGTGGCGCTTCTGGTGATCTTTCTTGCGGTCAGGACCAATCTCGCGCCGCTGCGGCGGTATCACGACAAGCTGGCCACCCTTGGGGCCCGCGACTTGACCCAGGTTGCCACCGACGGCCTGCCGAGCGAGATGGTCCCGGTCGCAGAGACACTGAACGGGCTTTTGTCACGGCTGTCGGATGCCTTCGAGGCCGAGCGCAGCTTCGCGGCCAATGCCGCACATGAATTGCGCACCCCTCTTTCCGGCGCCATCGCTCAGGCGCAGCGTCTGCAGGCAGAGACGGATGATCCCCAAGCCGAGGCGCGTGCCGCCGAGATCGAGGCAACCCTGAAGCGCCTGACGCGCCTGTCCGAACGCCTGATGCAACTGGCCCGCGCGGAAGGCGGACGATTGCGGCGCGACGAGGTTGCGGACCTTAGCCCTGTGGCCCGTATCGTCGTGGATGATCTGTCGGGGGCGACGGACGAAGGCCGTATTGTCCTGACGCTACCTGACACGCCGGTCTTGTCCGACTTGGATCCCGACATCTTCGCCATCCTTCTGCGCAATCTTGTGGAAAATGCCCTGCGCCATGGGGCTGCGGGAACTGTTGTCGATGTCTCGCTGACAGACGACGGCGTGCTCATCGTGGCCAATGACGGGCCGGTGGTTCCCCAGGACATTCTGGACCGCCTCACGAACCGGTTCGAACGGGCGGCTGCGCGCGGAGACGGCAGCGGGCTAGGATTGGCCATCGTCGCGGCCATCGCCGAGAGAACGGGATCGCGGCTGGACCTCCGGTCACCGCGTTCGGGACAACCCAGTGGATTCGAGACACGGTTCACTTTGCCAAGACCATGACCATGACCATGACCATGACCACGCATCCTGACAGTTTCGAAATGACCGGTGCAATAGGAACCCGCAGCAGCTTCAGGTCGTGTCGCGGATGCTTTGGAAATTCCTTGGCGGCTTGCTCCGGACCTGTGAAGGCTCGGTTTTTCAGGCGGCGAGGTCAAGGGGCATCGGCTCGATGGGCTGAGCGAGGGTCTCTCGGACCGCTTTCGCCGCCTCGCCATCCGGTATGAGCGGCGCGCCGACATCCATGAGGCCTTCGTGATCCTCGGCTGCGCTCTCATCTGCCTCAACCAGATCAGAAGGTTTTGTTAGGTGTTCTTAGTCCTCCTGCCCCCTCTGTGTTGACAGGAGGTAGGGATGCTGCGCGGCGGATGAGCGTCCGCTTCAGCTTGATACTGCAATTGCCATGCTGCACCGCCATCAGACGGCTTCCCGCCCTGCAGCGACGTTCGGACTTTCGCAGCCGACAGACCTAAACTGGGACTTTTCCCGCCAGGAATGTCGCCCACGGCCTGATTGTCGTTCGAGGTGGCAGCGGCACAGGGTACTGCTGCAGATGTGTTTGCTGAACAAAAGGAGCGGCTGCCAGTTCACCGCAACAGATCTGTGATCCTCTTGATGATGTCGTTGCGATCATCCTCTTTGCAACCACAGCGCTTCGCGGTCTTCAGGCATCGGCAAAGCTCATCCAGGTTAAACCCCGCCGATTTCAGGCGTTCGGCCAAGCGCGGATCGATGACCTTCCCACAGAATAAGCATTCGAGAAGATCGCCCCAGTCGACGCCGTCACCAGAGCCGGGACCGGAGCCGCCCCCTGACGGTGCGCCCCCGCCATTGGGATTGTCGCCTCCCTGCCAAACGGCAGCCGTACGCAGCGCTTCGCGCATGAACGGCTGCTCGTGAGATGTCGTGCCGGAAGCAAGGAAGCGGAACTTCCAGACGCCGCTTTGATCTGCGACAACGGTGTTCTGGAACACCCCGGGGTCACCTGCCACAGCGGGCAGAGGCAGCAGCGCTGTTGTTCCATCCGGCCGGACAAGCTCGGCCCGCACCGCAGCAGAGCCGCGGAAGATCGCCCCGTACTCGGTCAGCACCGCGCGGGCTGTGACGGTGGCACCCGGCTGCAGGCTGGTCTGGTGCAGGGCAGGGCTCATGCGCAGGTTCGACAGGGCGGTTACGCTGACCGAATAGGGGATCGTGAAACTGGCGCCGCTCCATCCCGGATTGTCCTTGATGCCCGTGCCCCGCGGATTGAGCGCCAGGAGCAGGGTCCATCGGCCCGTCTGGGCGGGCTGGCCGCCTGCAAGAAGCGGCAGGCCCGCGCGCATGTGCATCACCCGCGGGCTGGCCCGTGCGATCAGGGCAGGGTCCCCGAAGCCCACGATGTCGCCGGCTGGCGTTTCCAGGGCCATGATGAAGAAATGCGCAGGCTTGCCCAGGGCAATGGCCGTGATCTCGACATCCTGTTCGGTGACATCAAAGGGAATACGGACAACCTCTCCCGGTGCGATCCGCCCTTCGGGATCAAGAACCACATCGTTGTTGTTCACGCCGGCCAGGATCTGAAGATAATACTTCTCGAGCAGGAAGCCGTCATTGGTTGAGAGGTTGCCGGTCATCAGAAGATAGCCGCCTGTCCCGCTGGTCAGGGCATTCAGCGTGGCGGGGCGGATCTGTTCAGGCGTGCCCAGACCAATGGCATAGACTTGGGAGGTGATGGCATCCGCAACATCGGCGACCCGCTTGTCCGCCGTCTCGATCCCATCGGTCATGACCAGCATGGCGCGATTGTCCCAGGTGCCGGGTGCGCCGGTCAGCTTTTGGGCGGCCAGCTCTATCCCGTCCCCGATCGCGGTCAGGCCGCCGGGATTGGACACATGGGCGCCGATGGCACCGATCGCCGCATCGCGTCCCTGACCCGCCCCTGGGGCGCCCGCGACAGCCACGTCGAGGATGGGATGAGGGTCTTGATCATAGGCGTTGATGCCGATGCCATTGTCGTCCCAAAGAAGGTCGGCAAAGACCGAGGCTGCGTCTCGGAGCACCTGTTCCTTCGTGCGTCCTTCGTCCGTGAGATCAAGCATCGAACCTGACTTGTCGAAGACCAGCTGCGTGGCGACACGGGGGCGGGCAATCACGTTCGCAACCAGTGTGACGAGGAAGTCCTCGCCCGTTTCAAGACAGCGGATCGTAATCTGCTGTGACGGGACCGGACCCGGCGTCGGGCCGGCTTGGAACTGCAACCAGACATAGCCCGGCCAGGGTGCAGGCCCAGCTGGCGGGGCCACGACCAGGGTGCCGGTTGCGGGAGCAAAGGGTGCGGTTGGGGGGGTGATGATCTGGAACGTCACCGGCAGGGCGCTGTTCACGTTGAAGCGCGCGGCGCGATTGACAGTGAGGCCGGTCGGTACGTCGTTGAAGTCGACAGTCGGTGTGGCCAAGGTCACGTCGCCGCCAGGTGCGGGCTGCGCGAAGGGCGCCATATCGGCCACGATCTTGCCGGTGCAAACCGGGCAAAACGGCTCTGCCGTATCGCGCATCATGCAGGTCCAGACTGGACGAAAGGCACCGCAGTGGCTGTACTTGGCTCCCTCGAAGGTGCCGACGACACCTGCCGCAACGGGACTGGGGCCGGGGTCGGTCGATGCGCAATTCGGGTTGGACCGTGTAGGCGACGCTGAACCGGCGGTCACCAGGGATTTCCATTTCACCAAAGCAGGGTCCGGCTGAATGGTGACGTTGACTTCGTCTGGCTCACCGTCCGCAAAGGTGTCGGGACCGCCGTAATCATACTCATCAGCCAGCTCAAAGGCCGAGTGGCCGATCTCGTGAAGCACGACCTCGCGCCAGTCACTTGACTGGTTGCTGGACCATGCGATCGTGCCCCCGGCACCGCCACGTTCCGGATCATTCACCAGGACCTGGATCTGGTTCCAGTCCGGCAAGAGGCTGGCAACGGTTGTTTCAACAAGCGCGCTGTCGCCGCTGAGAAGCCGTTGAGTCGTGCCATCCGAGCAGAAAGTGGAGTCGAAGTAGGTGGCAGCAGTCGTGGCGGCGCCGTTGACCCCGTCGCAGTCGGGATTGTCGGCGCCCAAATCCGTCGAGGTGACGTCCAGCCGATAGATGTTGATGCCGGCAATGATCTCAGGCCGGTCAAAGGGAGGCACTGTGAAGATGAAATCGCGGACCGCGTCAGCATCGGCCGCGAATTGGGCCATTTCGGTGTTGCGATAGCCGTCCGAGACGATCACGAGGTTCCACCGCGATGCAGGAGATCCGGAGTCGAAGATCTTCGTCATTCCGATGACGGTCCCGTCAGACGTACCCATCAGCGTGCCTCCTCTTTGCCATCCTGGCGGAGACTGATCTCGGCGATCACGCGCTTCTGAATGCGTGCCTCGGCATTGCCGGCGTCCGCACTGCGCCGCCCACGCTTCGCAGCGGTCGCATCGACCACCGCCGCGGATCGTGCCCGCTCGTCGGCAGGCACGCGGACAAAAATCACCTTGCCTTGCGGTACGGGCGCCCGGCCAAAAGGACGATCTGGATCGCCCGTTGGATATTCGAGCATATCCGGCAGGCTTTGCGTGACAGCGCGACGATAAAGGGTTCGGCCCTGTTCATCCCGCAATTCCAGAAACCGCCCGACTGTATTGCTCTCTTTTTCCGATCGGGATGTCCGATCCCTGACATAAGGCCTTTCTGGATCACTCCAGGTGCCTCCAGGGGTGCGAGCCGTGATCCGATCTGCCGATCTGGCAATGTAGCCGTCGCCTTCGCGAATGAATGATAATCTCCAAGATCCCGACATAATATTAACCTCAGAATATAATGACGAACGTCCGAGTTAATATTAGCAAGAAAATGGCCGAATATAAAGAAATGTAGCCGTCGCCTTCGCGAATGAATGATAATCTCCAAGATCCCGACATAATATTAACCTCAGAATATAATGACGAACGTCCGAGTTAATATTAGCAAGAAAATGGCCGAATATAAAGATAATTCCGAATAATGTCATGACCCTTATTGGCTAATGGATAAGTTCTGGTCATGGGATGCGTGATAAAGTGAATATCCTGATGGATTTTCTGAATGTATTTGCTAAATCTTTTGGTGGCTGGTGCCTCAAAGCCAGCTCGTGGTGGACTGGAGGTCAGAGCCTGCCCTTCAGAGAGAAACAGGGCCAAACGAGGTGTCCACAAAGGATCACTCGAGAATACCTGGAAATTTCAGACCGTCAGGCTGCTTCCCGCCCTTCGCGTCGTTGAAGGTCCTTTGGATCGGCCCGGTTGCGGATCGAGTACAGATCACGCATCCCGCCGGGTCGGCAACCCCAAAGAGATGTCGCGAGCTCCTGCCTTTGCTTGGTGTGGACCTCTTTGGGCTGAGCTGCCCGTGTTTGAGAGGCAGAGACCTGCCGGGTGTTCCATGACGGGTTGAGAGCGGGAGGAGAGGCCTCCAGCGCCCGTCGGAGGACATCCCGATGCCCAGACATAACCGCACCGCCCAGCCGACACCTCCCGCAAGCGGTGTCGATCCTGTGGGTTCGCGCCGCTTTGGGGGAGCCGTCACAAAGTCTCCCAGCGTGAAGCCTGGAGCGCGTGCCGATGTTTACACGCGCGTCACTGCCGAGATCATCGCGGCCATTGAGCACGGGGCAGGCGAGTGGCACGCGCCATGGTTCCACAACGGAACCAGTGCCGCCCGCCCGACCAATGTCGCGTCGGGCAGACGTTACCGTGGCATCAACACCGTGGCGCTGTGGGCGGCTGCCATGACGGACGGTTACAGCGATGGCCTGTGGGGCACCTATCGACAATGGCAGGAAGCCGGTGCGCAGGTGCGCAAGGGCGAATGCTCGACCACCGTCGTATTGTGGAAGCAGATCGCACCCTCTGATCTGACAGGTGACCATGACGATAACAACGACGACAGCAGCCGTGTCCGGATGTTTGCCAAGACCTTCTCCGTGTTCAACGTCGCACAGGTCGATGGATACGAGCGTCCCTCAACACGCCTCCTGCCAGAGGACGAGCGTCTGGCGCAGGCGGAGGCCTTTATTGCCAACCTGGGGATCAGGACCGTGTTCGGAGGTTCAGAAGCCTGTTATCGGGTGTCGTCAGATACGGTGTTCATGCCGGACTTCGCGTCGTTCCGGGATGCGGCGTCCTTTTACGGTGTCTGGCTTCATGAACACGGCCACGCCTCAGGGGCAAGGCACAGGCTTGACCGCGATCTCTCGGGCCGGTTCGGCTCGGCCGCCTATGCGGCGGAAGAATGCTGTGTGTTATCTGGACAGTGTGTGCCACTCGCCGCTTTGCAGTAGGATCGGGCGATGAACGCCCACGGTAGACAGTGATCAGGCCGGCCGTAGCGCTGACCTAAGAGCTGGCGGAGGCCGGCCTGATCACTGCCGGGCCATAGAGCGTATCGGGTGTGAGGTCTGCGTTCGGGTGGGGGGTCTGGGGAGGGCTTCGCGCTGATGGCGATCATTACCGTCTGCGAGCATCGTGAGGCCAAGGGTCTTGATGCGCATGTACCGCTGATCCTGCGCGATGACGCGCTTTATGATCCCGAGCTGGATCGCTTCTTTCTCGACCTGCCGCTGTCAGGTGTCCGCTCGCGGCACTCGCTTCGCGCCTACGCCTATGATGTCGCGGTCTGGCTTCGCTTTCTCGATGCCTGCGGCAAGACTGTGTGGGGTGCGACCCGGAACGATGTGGTGGCATATCACCGTGAGCGCCGCAGAGACCAAGCCGATCACCGGATCACGGCAGCAAGCTGGAATCGGGCTGTCGCCAGTCTTGATCGCCTCTACCGCTGGGGCGAGCACCACGGGCTGATCGCCGATGCGCCGTTCAGCCGGCGTGCCGTGTGGCGTCCGGCACAGGGGAGTCGCCGAGGCATGATCGTGGCGCGCAACGACGCTTATGAACGTGTTGCCAAGCGATCGGATGTGCGGTTCGTCACAATGGACGACTACCACCTTTTCCGCGAGGTCGGTCTGCGCAGCCTCACACCTGACGGCACGGATCGCCCCGGCGCTCGCGATCGGAACGGGCTGCGCAACGCGCTGTTCGCCGACCTTCTCGTCACCACCGGCCTGCGCCTCGAAGAGGCGTCAGGCCTGCTGGCTACCGAGCTCGCGGCGCTCGACCGTGACGGCGACCGGACCCAACAGCTGTGGCTGCCTCTCCCACCGCCGCTCACCAAGGGCGACCGAGGACGCAGTGTTCTGGTCCCACGCCGCCTGCTTCGTCAGATCGCTGCCTATGTCGCTGTCGAGCGCGCTGCGGGCGTGGTCAAGTTCGCAACGCGCGGCGGCGCGGCCAAGCTCGGGCAACCGATCCTTGTTACCCGCGCAGGTCTCAACCGCATGCGCGAGGTCTGCACCCCGGAGGAACGATGCCGCCTGATCCTGTGCGACGAGGATGGAACGCCGCGCGAACCGGCGGCGCTTTGGCTGACCGAAGTCGGGCAGCCGGTCCGTCCCAACTCGTGGGAGGTGATCTTCACTCGGGCCTGCAGCCGGTGTGCGGAGAACGGCTTTTCTCTGTCGATCAGCCCGCACCAGCTTCGCCACACCTTTGCAGTCCATATGCTCGCCTTGCTGATCCAGCAGCGGCTGCGCGAAGCTGCATTGCCGGCGGGTCCGGTGGAGAGCTACCGGCTGATCCTGGGCGACCCGCTGCAACAGGTGCAACGGCTTCTCGGCCACGCGAGCCTCACCACCACCTATATCTACCTCGACCATATCGCGACCCGCGCCGATACAGTGGACGCAGCCGTTGAGGAGCTGCTGGCGCTGCTGCCGGGGCCGCAGGGCACATGAGCAAGCGTCCCCGCAAGGGCCGGCCTGTCGCCTTTGCGCCGATCACCCCGGAGCGACCGCAGCCCGATCCGGTGCATGGCCTCAAGTTCACCATCGAGGCGCGGCATGGCGGGACGGTCCTGGTCGATATGAGAGGGTTCGATCCTCGCCCGCTTGCCATTGCCTTCGCCGGTGCACTGCGTCGGGTGTCGGCGCTCGGCGGATCGATCGGTGCGGCCAGCGTCATCAGGCAGTATGTCCAGGTCTATCGTCATTTCCTCGCCTGGCTTGGCAATGACGCTCCGAAGGTGGCCGGCGTCAGCGACCTGCGCGCGGTCCATGTCGATGGTTTTGCATCCGCGCTCGAACGGCGCGGAATGGGCTTGATCCACCGGCACACTACAATTGGCAAGTTCGTCAATACATTGCGCGCAATCGAGGCAGACCGGCCGGATCGGATCGCGCCTGACTTGCATGAGCGGCTGCGCTACACGCTGGCCACACCGGTGGGCCGCTCGACCCCGCGCGATGCTTATAGCCCCTTCGTCGCGCGGGCGTTGCGCGATGCGGCGCGAGCCGATGTCGAGGCGATGTTCCGCCGGATCGGTGCTGACGATCGAACCGACGAAGGTGATCCGGCCATCACCGCCGCTCGTGCCGCTGTCGAAGCAATCATCGCGCGACAGGGCTTTATCGTCGCAGACCAGCCCGAGCTGCAGAAGCTTTATTTGATGCGCATGCGGCGTAACCTGCCAACCGCGACGC
The DNA here is from genome assembly GCF_030863885.1 of Paracoccus actinidiae. Taxonomy (NCBI): domain Bacteria; kingdom Pseudomonadati; phylum Pseudomonadota; class Alphaproteobacteria; order Rhodobacterales; family Paracoccaceae; genus Paracoccus; species Paracoccus actinidiae. The sequence continues at coordinate 3,899,385 of NZ_CP132956.1, read as the reverse complement.
TCATCAGCGACCTTCATGGCCAGTATCACATGCTCGCGCACGACCTGCCGGCGCTGCTTGTGCTGCTCACGCTCGAGACTGGCCTCGAGCCCGAGTGCCTGAAGACGCTGGCCGTGGACTGTCTCACCAGCGTCCATGTTGGCACGGTGGAGCTGCGTTACCTGAAGCGCCGCGCCCGCGGCGCCGAGCACAAGAGCATGCGGGTCCGCGATGGTGGAAGTGGCACGCCTGGTGGGCTGATCCGTCGCCTGATCGACATCACCGCCGCCGCCCGCCAGCATCTACCCGGCGATTGTCTCTGGGCCTATCACAACAATGGTGGCCTTCGCGCCGGCGTCGCCGACTTCACGTATCAACTTTCTGCCTGGGCTCGCCGTCACGGCATTGTCGATGACGACGGCAAAGCGTTGCATCTGCTGCTTTCCCGGCTCCGCAAGACCCACAAGGCGTTATGGTACATCAAGACCAACGGGCACATGGCGCGTTTCGCGGTTGGTCACACCCACGAGGTCGCGGCCCGCCACTATGCCGATCTGCCATCGCTCCGGCCCTTGCACGAGGCAGCCATCGCTAATGCTTTTCATGACGCGGTCGCGGCCTCGATGCCAACCGTGCTCCCGCCTGCGGCCGAGCAGGCCCTGCGCGAAGCACCCGAACAGGGGACGCCGGGGATGCCGCCAGACACGGTGGGTCCGTTGCTCGACGGCAAACAAGATGTCTGGCTCGCCGCCTGCGCGGGTTTCTATCGCAGCCCTTTCGCCAAGGCCGGCTCGCCCTGCGCGCAGCCCTTCTGGGGCTGTCTCGATTGCCCCAATGCAGTCATTACCGCGCGCAAGCTCCCCGCAATTCTCGCCTTCCTCACATTCACCGAAACGCAGCGACGGAGCCTGCCAGCGAACGACTGGGCGGCCAAATTTGGCGGCGTTCACGCTCGCATCACCACCCAAATCCTGCCGGCTTTCTCCGATGCCGTTATTGCCGATGCGCGCCGGCAGATGGAAAGCGAACGGCTTTATCTGCCGCCGGAGGCATATGTATGATTACCCTTGCCCAAGCTCAGGTAACGGCATTTGACGAGCGCCCCGTGTTGGCGACTGCGGCGCTGAAGGCAGACTATGCCCGCGAACAGTTGTCGCGCGTTGGCGACCCGATCTGGGATCTTGGTCCCGCCGTATTTCGCGAGAACGCCCGGCGTTGCCACGTCACCGTGCATTTCGACGTGCTTGAACATGCCGATGTGCAGGTGGCGATGCGCGCCTATCTTTATGCCCGACTCAACGTCGATCTTCCCGGCTACCGCCAGAAGCTGGCGCCTGCGAGCATCCGTCAGGCATTCAACCACGCACGCCGGTTCTTTGCCTTTGCGCGCCTGGCGCTCGGACGGCTCGACCTTGGCAGCATCGATCAGGCGTTGGCCGATGCTTATGCCCGGCATCTCCGAGCCGATCCGGCCCGGCGACCCGTCATCGTCGGCCACCTCCTCGAAGTGGTCTCCGATCTCTATCACTATCGTAACCATTTCCCTGGCGGTGGCCTTGTATTCGAGCCCTGGGCTGGACAGGCGCCCGCCCGCGTCGCTGGCTATCGGTATGTCGTGGAGAACCAGACCCCGCGGTTTCCGGAGGATGTCATTGCCGCACTGCTCGCCTGGTCATTGCGATACGTCACCATCTTCGCCAGCGATATTCTGGCAGCCCGCCGCGAACTCGAACGGCTCGAAGCGCGCCGTGATTGCCTTGTCGCCGCCGACTCCGGCTTCTCGGATACTGATCGCCGTCAGCGGCGCTGCACCCGCCTCAAGGCTTTTTTCGATCGCTGGCGTCGTGAGGGGCGTGGCGTGCCGATCTGGGGCACCGCTCATAATGGCAAGGTGCGCGTCGATCCCAATACCGGCATCGTGACCCCACCGATCAACGCCCACCTTCTGCATCTTCATGCCGGGATTGACGCGCAGGCGGAACCGCGCGCGCATCTCATGTTGACCAGCGGCGCGTCCGAACTGATCGAAGCAGCCGCAGCCGAATTGGGCGTCGAAGCGGGCGGAATGGACACGCCGGTCTCGATCAATCCCGCTAGCGGTCGGCCATGGCGCACACGCTTCGACGCGAAGACACTCGCGCACGAGGAGCGGATGCTTCAAGCCGCCGCCTATATAGTGTGCGCCTATCTGACCGGCATGCGGGATTGCGAGGTGCAAGCGATGCGGCGCGGCTGCCTCTCGATCACGCGCAGCGAGGATGGCCTGATTGAGCGGCATCGCATTCGATCGACCATCTACAAGCGCCGGTCCGCCATGGGCGAGGCAGCAAGCTGGGTGACGGTCGAGCCGGTCGCCGATGCGGTCGCGGTGCTCGAACGCCTGTCAGAAAGACCGGCACGCGCAACCGGCAGCGATACGCTCTGGCCCGTGCTACGCCCTGGCGCCCTCACCAAGACGCATCTTTCCAGTGAGGTGGTCCGCCAGCTCAACGCCTTCCGCGACCACCTCAACGCCACCTTCGGCAGCCCCGATGCGCCGGTCATCCCTCCCGGTCCCGATGGCAAGCCGTGGCGCATCACGACGCGGCAGTTCCGCCGCACGATTGCATGGCACATCGCCAACCGTCCGTTCGGCACCATTGCCGGCATGATCCAGTACAAGCATGCCTCGGTGGCCGCGTTTGAGGGCTATGCCGGAACCAGTGCATCGGGCTTTCGCGCCGAGGTCGAGGCGCAGCGGCGACTTGGGCAGAGTGACGACTTGCTGGACTATTTCGACCGGCGGCAGGGCGGCGCATCGCTTGGGGGCCCGGCGGGGCCGCGCATCGCACGGATGCTCGACGATGCCGCTGTTCAGCTTGGGCCTTTGCCCGCGATGGTCGCCGATCGGGCCCGCCTGCGCGTCATGCTCGCCAGCGTTGCGCGCACCTTCCATGTCGGCCCACTCGCAGATTGTTTCTTCGATCCCGCGACCGCGCTTTGCCTCAAGCGTGTGACGAGCACCAATCCCGCGCAACCGCTCACTACTCTGTGCGAGCCGACCCGTTGTCCCAATGCCTGCATCACTGCCCGCCACAGGCCTGCGTGGGAGCGTGCGGCCGCTGATGCCAAGACGCATTTACGCGAACGGCGCATCTCTGATCTCCAGCGCCATGCGCTCCAACGTGAGCTCGATCGCCTAACCGCAGTGATTGCCGGGATCGATCCTCCTGCGCCGTAGACCGCCCCGGCTGTGGGCGGATCCTGCGCAGGTTGGCGCGCCGCAAGCCACGTTTCGCCAAGCTGCTCCGTATCATTTCACCCCCAAGGTGCGGCCGCCGCTTGAGCGGACTCCTCCCGTCGGTCTTGCCGCCGACTTCAGCCTCGAGGGAGCCATGGGGTCTTGGCAGTGCTTAAGGAACCGATGGCTTTTACCTTACAGCCGACATTTTCCTCTGGACTGTCAGGATATATTGCCGAGATCCTTAGCGGGCTTGTGCTTGCCGATCTAGGCATTGCCCACCATCCGCGCCCTGATCATGCCGCGTACCTTGCCTCGTGGCTGCGCGTCTTGGCGGAGGATCCCCGTGGCCTCTTCACGGCTGCCAGCAAGGCGCAACAGGCCGCCGACTGGATGCACGAGCAGCAGCCTGTACCCGCGTCTTCCGGTTTCACCGATGAGACTGAGGTGGGCCAGCCTGGTTCTCCTGCTGTCGCCGGCAACATGTAGCAAGGCACCAACCTGGACGTGCCGGGTGCACATTCTCCCGCCCCCGCCGATGCCGGACCCGCACCGCCTGCGGGAATGAGCCTCATCAAGCGGTCAGCGCCGCCATCTTTTAGGAGCGGTGCTGGCCAGCTTCATCAGCGCTGCCAAAGACATGTCAGCGCAGCCGACGCGGTTCGCTGATTTCTTCTGCATCCTCGGTCGCTTCGTGCACTTCGTCGTGGATGATCTTCCGGGTGATGTCGTTGAGGTGGGTCGTCAGGGCGCGGCTGAGTTCTTCGAACTCCGGCCAGAGCGTCACGTTCACAAAACTGGCCGGAGCGCGGACGATCACGGTCTGGCGGTGCATGCGGGCATAGCGGAACGGCTTGAGGCCATAGCGCCGGCACAGGGCAATGAACAGCTGACGTGACCAGGGATCGGTGATCGAGAACTTGAACTCCTCGGCCTGCTCCTTCCTGCTGGCCGTCTCGAACTGACGCCGAATGCGCTCCGCCGCAGCCCCTGCAGCGGATTTCTCCCCCGGGGTCGCAGCACCCGCATAGAGCGCCTCGATCTTGCGCAGCTTCTCTCGGAGCCGTTCCTCGGACGATAGGGCCATCAGTGGATCGTCGGCCGGATGGAGGGAATGCCCTCAAGCATCTGCCGCCGGGCGCGGGTGCAGGACAGCACGGCCTCGTGGATCTCGGTTTCCATGATCCGGGTCAACTCGCGCAGATGCTTGAATGTCGTCTCGAGCTTGGTGCGGTCATCGGCCTTAGGCTCGCGCTCAACAAGGCCGCAGAGCCCGGCCATCATCGCGCGCAACTCGCCAAGGTGACCAACGGCTTCATGCGCACGCTCGGGCAGGTCGATGGCATCCTCCCCGTTGAAGAGCCCTTCGATAAAGCCATCCAGTTCCTCGAGGCGGATCCGGGCGTAGAGGCCGAGATTAGCCGCCGTGGCGTCCATGGGCGTGCGGGTGAGCCGGAAAGGCTGGCTGCGTTTCTGATGCTGGGTCAATTCGTTCCACAAGCCCTGCACCAAAACCTCGAGCAGTTCGTTGAACTCATCCATGCTGTCGAAGGCGGGAAGTTCACCACCCCACAGGTCCTTGATGATCTGCAAGGGAGAAACCGACATCTCCGGGGTCGCGATATTGCCCAGAAAACGTGTCCGCACCGTGTGGAACGGTACAGGGCAGGCATGCTTCACGAGCAAGGTCTTTGCGGCTTTCTCCGGTGGAACCTTGGCAGGCTTCTTCATGATCGTCCCGTTACACATACACAGACAAAGGTAACCGCCACGTCGCGGTCGGTTGACGATTGGTAGCCTTGCGATCGCCACGGCTGCAAGGACCGGTTTAAGCTCGAATACCAGGGGCTGCCCCATCATGACCGACATCAAAGCACCTGCATCGATCCCTTCCTGGGCTCCTTTGCAAAGCGTTGCTGCCGCCCAGAGCGAAGCGGCCACAATCAGATCTGTGCCCTTTGGCCCAGAAGCTGTGATCCGCGCGCGGTCCCGGCTCCGGCGAAGCGAGAGGCAAAGGCGGGATGGGGATTTGATGACGGGTTGATAGCCAAGGAGAGAAGCTCCCCGGCGCCCGTCGCGGAGATTGTTCCCATGACCAAAGCTATCCCCAAGATCACCCTCGCATCCGCGCGCGACATTCCCTTCGACAAGCTGGTGCTGAGCCAGTCCAATGTCCGACGCATCAAGGCCGGCGTCTCGGTCGAGGATCTCGCCGCATCCATTGCCCGGCGTGGGTTGATCCAGTCGCTGCACGTCCGCCCCGTCCTGGGCGAGGACGGCGCGGAAACCGGAATGTACGAAGTTCCCGCCGGTGGTCGCCGCTTCCGTGCCTTGGAACTGCTGGTCAGCCAGAAGCGCCTGGCCAGGACCGCCCTTGTGCCCTGCATCGTCTCGGGCACCGGGACGGAAGCCGACGTGCTCGTGGCTGAGCTGTCGCTGGCGGAAAACATCGAACGGGCCCCTCTCCATCCGCTCGATCAGTTCCGGGCTTTCCAGACCATGCGTGAAAGCGGCATGACTGAGGAGGCGATTGCCGCCGCCTTCTTTGTCGACGTGAAGGTCGTCAAACAGCGGCTGCGGCTTGCTGCAGTCTCGCCGGCGCTGCTCGAGGTCTATGCCGAGGACGCCATGACGCTCGAGCAGCTGATGGCGTTCACCGTCACCGAGGATCATGCCCGCCAGGAACAGGTCTGGCAGGCGATCAAGGACAGCTGGTCGAAGGAGCCCTACACCATCCGCCGGATGCTGACCGAGACCACGGTGCGGGCCTCCGACCGGCGGGCGCTGTTCGTGGGCGTTCCTGCTTATGAAGCGGCGGGCGGCATCGTGTTGCGCGACCTCTTCGAGGGTGACGATGGCGGCTGGCTGCAGGACGCGGCCCTGCTCGACCGACTGGTCGCCGACAAGCTGAAGGCTGAGGCCGAGGTGATCGCCACCGAAGGCTGGGCTTGGGTGGAGGTGGCGGTGTCCTTTCCCTATGGCCATGATCGCGGGCTGCGGCAGCTTGCCGGCACCACGATCGACCTGACCGAAGAGGAACGCGCCACGCGTGAGGCCCTGCGCGACGAATACGACCAGTTGGAAGCTGAGCACGCCGAGGCCGAGGAACTGCCCGAGGAGATCGACCGCCGCCTGGGCGAGATCGAGACGGCGCTCGAGGCCTTCGAGGAACGACCCGTGCTATTCACGCCCGAGCAGAGGGCGCGCGCCGGTGTCTTTGTCAGCCTGAGGTCAGATGGAACGGTGGCGATCGACCGCGGCCATGTCCGGCCCGGGGACGAGACGAGCGCCGAACCAGGCGAAGATGACGCCACCAACGGATTGCGAAATCCTGACGACGGAAGCAGCGACGGAGCGGCCGCCCGGCCCACCGTCATCACGATCGACGGGCAGCAGGTTACCGGTGAAGACGGAGACGACGAAGAGGCCGATGCCATCAAGCCCTTGCCCGAGCGCCTTGTCTCCGAACTGACCGCGCATCGCACGCTGGCGCTGCGCGATGCCCTGGCCATGCACCCCCATGTGGCGCTGACCGCGCTCCTGCACCGGCTGGTTCTGGATTGCTTCGGATACCGGGCGCCCGGCGCTGCACTCGAAGTCGCCGTCCGCCCGGTGCATTTCCCCGCACAGGCCGCTGACTTGGGCGAGAGCCCGTCAGCGCAGAACATCGAGGCGCGTCATGCGGCCTGGAAAGCCGACCTGCCCAACAGTGAGGACGACGACCTGCTTTGGTCTTGGATCGACCGCCTGGACGATCCCAGCCGTTTGGCGCTGCTGGCCCATTGCGTGAGCTTCGGCGTGAACGCGCTTGTCGAGCGGCCGAACCCCTATAGCGGCACCGGCGTGAGCCAGCAGGGTCTCGACCGGCGGCTTCGGGAGGCTAACCGATTGGCCCAAGCCACTGGTCTCGATCTCGTCGAGGCCGGCTGGCGGCCCACGGTCGAGAACTATCTGGGCCGTGTGACCAAGCCCCGCATCCTCGAGGCAGTGCGCGAAGGTGCGGGTGAGGGCGCGGCCCAGCTTATCAGTCATCTGAAGAAGCCTGACATGGCCCGCGAGGCCGAGCGTCTGCTGGCAGACACCGGCTGGCTGCCCGAACCGCTGCGCTTGGCGGCGGACGCGCCGGCGCCGGAGCGCGTAGGCAACGACGAAAGTGTCGATTTGCCCGCGTTTCTTGTCGGCAATGCCGACGGTGTCGCGCCCGAAGAGGGGACCGGCGAAATCGAGAACGAGTGTCGCGGGGCAGGGGAGAGCGATCCGCAACCCGTTGCTGCCGAATAGCACTCGTCGGAGGCAGCGCAAGCTGCCTTCGCCTTCAGCCGAGCCTGCAGGCAAAGCCTACCGTGAGCCCTGGGCGTGCCATCCACAACCCCCGTCCTCCCCCACCCCGATATTGCCGGTACTGCTGCGGTGACAACCATCGTTCCGCCTCAAGAGGCAGAGCTTTTGGGGGGAGAAACAAGCCCGGTGGACAAAGAGGAGAGTGCTGCCCGGCCGTCCTGTCATCCCGTCTCTCCCGGAGGATCATCCCATGACCGATATCCAAAAACCCGATGCGCCCGATGAGGACATCGACGCTCGTATTGCGTGCGTTCTCGCCGAATACGAGGCTCATGACCGCTTTTGTGTGTGGTTTCCGAGTTCTTCGCCTCTCGGCCGACTGTTCCCAAAGGCTCTGGTCCCGGTAATTACGCACCAGGGTGGTCCTGCACAGGAACCCTGGTGCGGCTTTTCTTCAGCCAGAAAGCCAGATCATCGCACTGCAGCTCTCTAATCGACGGTGTCGGAGAACTCAGCATTGGGCGTAGTTTTCCTTGTCATTCCATAACACCCGTTAGAGGCTGAGCGGTGAACGGATGTTGGAGTGGGTGGCAAGTCAGGGACTGGCCCTTCTTACAAACCAGCCACTCGGATTGGCGCAGATCGTAGCGGTAACGCCGTGGAAAACCAAGACTGAGCAGTTGGCGAAGCCTCGCCTCATTGCGCGGCAGCGGCGCATGTCCGGGTGTCGGTCAAGATCGTCACCGACATGGCAATCCAAGGTGCGTCAAATGAATGCATCAGCCTGCCGCATACCGGTCGAGCCGCAGGGCCAGACGTGACACAACAGCCTTGAACAGGACGGCGATCAGGATCGTCGCGGCAAGGGCTGCAAACATCTGGTCGATCTTCATGCGCCCGCTCGACTGGATCATCAGCGCTCCAAGGCCCCGCGATCCGCCGACCCATTCGCCGACGATGGCCGCCGCGGGGGCATAGACGGCGGCGATCCGCAGCCCGCTGGCAAGATCGGGCAAGGCGGCGGGAATGCGGACGATCCGCATGGTCTCCAGCGGCGTAGCGCCCATGCTGTCGGCGAGTTCGCGAAACACCTTGGGCGTCCGCGACAGACCGTCCAGGAAAGCAGACGCGACTGGAAAGAACACCATCAAGGCGACAATGGCGATCTTGGGGAAGATGCCATATCCAAGCCACAGCGTCAGCAGCGGCGCAAAGGCGAAGATCGGTACCGTCTGGCTGAAGGTCATCAGCGGCATCAAGGCGCGGCGCAGGGGTGCAAGCAATCCCATGGCAAGCGCCAGCAGCATGCCGAGGCACGCGCCGATAACAAAGCCGGCGGTGACCTCGGCGAGGGTGGCTAGGGCCGCCCGGGCCAAGGCCGTTCGTGCCTCGATTATGGCCTGCCCGACCGCAAGCGGGCCGGGCAGCAGGAAGCGAGGGATCTGCAAAGCCGTGACAGCAAGCTGCCACAGCAGCACGAAGATCACGGCAAAGCGGATCACCGGGCCAGCGTCCAGAACGCGGCTTCCAAGCGGGTGGCGGTCGAGAAGCGTTCTTGCAACTGCTTCCAGCGGGGCAGGGTATGGGCCCGCAGTCCCAACCGGCTTGCAACCGCGCCGTCGATCAGCGCGGCGGTGTCGTGACAGAGCGCCTGATAGTCGGTCCCTCCGTAAGTCGCGATCCATTCGGCATAGGCCGGATCGTGGCTGTCCACCAGCAACCGCGCGCCGATCTCTCCATAGCCCAGGACACAGGGCGCCAATGCAGCCAGCAGGTCGAGGAAGTCGCCGCTGTATCCGGCCTCCAGCACATAGCGGGTATAGGCCAGGTTCTGGGGCGCCTCGGCCGTGGCGACCAGGTCTGCCTCGGTGATCCCGGACCGGCCACAAAGGTCGACATGCAGCCGGGTCTCGGTTTCCAGAAGCGCATGGACGGTGGCCGAGCAGGCGCGCATCTCGGCCAGGGAGCCTGCCTTGGTGACCGCCAGCGCCCAAGCACGGCTGAAATGGATCAGAAAGATGTAATCCTGCGCCAGATAGGTCAGGAAAGCGCCACGGGGCAGGCTGCCATCGGCCAACGACTGCACAAAGGGCGCATGGACATAAGCGTCCCAGTCGGGCGCGCCGGTCCGCCACAGCGGAAAGCAGCTACCATACCTCATGCGCCGGGATCCGTTGCCAAGGCCGAAACCGGCAGCACGTCCTTGATCAGCCCTGCATCGCGCAGGAACGCCTCGAACCGGCCATAGCGGCCGTGATCAACTGCTCCGGGGCTTTGGGAAAAGCGAGGCAGGGTCGCGGACCAAGCCTGCCGGTTCAACTCGTCATCCAGTTCGGGATAAGCATCGCGGAACACCTGCCAGGCTGCGTCCGGGTGGTTAAGGATGTAATGGGCGCCCCGCTCCATGGCCGCTACGAAGCGTGCGGTTGCGTCAGGATCCATCGTTTCCGGGTTGGCCAGCAGGATCAGTTCGTCATAGGCGGGAATGCCGTTCTCCTCGACAAACAGGCAGCGGCCTTCGGCACCTTCCAGCCGCATCTGCGTTATCTCGAAGTTGCGAAATCCGCCAATGGTGGCATCGACCTGTCCCGTCATCAGCGCGGGCGACAGCGACCAGCCGACATTGACCAGTTCGACATCGGTGATGGAAAGGCATGCCTGGTCCAACATCGCGGCCATCAGCGCCGTTTCCATCCCCGGCACCGAATAGCCGATCTTGCGGCCCTTCAGGTCCGCAATCCTTTTCACCGGCCCCTCGGCCATGACCGTCACGCAGTTCAAGGGCGTTGCGACCAAGGTAGCGATGCGCGTCAGTGGCAGCCCTTCATGCACCTGCAGATGCAGTTGCGGCTGATAGCCCACGGCCAGATCAACCTGACCCGAGGCCAGCATTCGTGGCGGGTCGGACGGGTCGGCAGGGGCGGTGATCTCGACTGCCAGACCGGCATCCGCGAAGAAGCCCAATTCCTGCGCCAAGATGATCGGTGCGTGGTCGGGGTTGACGAACCAGTCCAGCATCAGCGACAGATCCTGCGCGGTAGCAGGGGTGGCAGACAGGGCAAGCGCAACGGCAAGGGGCTTCATGTCGGATCTCCAAGGGCGATAAGAGCAATCTCGCCCGGCCAGTTGCGGCGCAGGCGGTCGGCGGCGGCCCAGGCCCGCAGGCCCGAGCGGCAGGCAAAGACGACGCGTTGGCCCTCAACCGGGTGCAAGGTTTGCGGCTGGCGCAAGGCATGGGGCACGAAGGGCAGGGAAGCCTCGTCCGGGCCGCGCAGTTCAACCGCCAGATCGTCCGGTCGCATCTGGCTGGCGGCGATGAAGTGGTGGCCGCTTGCGGGCTCGAGTGCGCCGTCGAAGCGGAAGCTGGCGGGACGCAGGCCGTCGAAGCGGATCATCTGCCCCAGGGGAGAGGGGTCCAGCCCCAGCAGAACCGCCAAGGCCATCTGCGCCTGCAGGGCGCCAATCATTCCCGCCATCGGCCCCATCACCCCCGCCGTCGCGCAGTTGCCCGCCTGCGCGGGCAGGTCCGGGAATACGGCCCGGACCGAGGGTGCGGTGCCGCAGAACCCCCCTACGAAACCCTCGCTGCGCAGGACCGATGCTGCGATCAGAGGACGGCTCGCCTGAAGGCATGCATCTGATAGAGCATAGGTCGCGGCAAAGCTGTCGGCGCAATCCATCACCGTGTCAGCCTCGGCTACCAGTCCCGGCGCATTGGCTGGATCCAGCCGCCCGATCAGGGGAATGACGGTGGTGTCCGGGTTCAGCGCGGCCATCTCCAATGCTGCAGCCTGCGCCTTGGGAACATCGACATGGCGGCCATAGATGGGTTGGCGATGCAGGTTCGAGGTCTCGACGTGGTCGGGGTCAATCAGGGTAATGCGACCCACGCCCGCGCCGGTCAGATACTGCAGGACGGGAACCCCCAACGCTCCCGCGCCAACGACAAGTACATGGGCCGCAGCAAGGCGGGCCTGGCCAGCATCGCCGATCAGCGGCAGGACGGTTTGGCGCGCATACCTCATGCGGCCACCTCCAGCCATTCGCGGAGGCGCGCCTCGGGGTCAGGGTTAAGCGTGATGTCGGTCACGGCCGAGGCCAGATCCGCGCCCGCTGCAAAGGCCAGCCGTGCCCGGTCCGGCGTGAGCCCGCCGATGGCGCAGAGGGGGATGTCGCCGACCCGCGTTTTCCATTCGGTCAACTTCTCGACCCCTTGCTGGTGCCACTTCATCTGCTTCAGGATCGTTGGCCAGACCGGACCGAGCGCCACATAGTCGGGCCTGCAGGCCAGGGCCCGGTCCAGCTCCGTCTCGTCATGCGTCGAAATGCCCAGCCGCAGCCCCGCCGTGCGGATCGCGGGCAGATCCGCCCTGTCCAGATCCTCTTGGCCCAGATGCACGAAACCACAGCCCAGCTCGATCGCCAGTTGCCAGTGGTCGTTTACCACCAGGATTGCGCCGTGCAGACGGCACAAATCGTGGGCGCGGGCGATCTCGGGCCGCAAGGCCTCATCGGGGCGATCCTTGATGCGCAACTGCACCATGCGGACTCCCAGCGGCAGGGTGCAGGCAATCCACTCGGCGCTGTCAAAGATCGGATAAAATCGCGGCAGTCTCACAGGAAGGCCCGCCCGATCACGGGGGTTGAAGGAATGGCCATGTCGGTCCGCTCCATCGGATCGGCAAGGTATGCGGCGCGCCCGGCGCGGATGGCGTCGGCCATGGCGCCCGCCATCGCGGCGGGATCGCCGGCGCGGGCGACGGCGCTGTTCAGCAGGACCGCGTCATAGCCCATCTCCATCGCCGCCGCCGCATGGCTGGGCAGTCCGATGCCCGCATCGACGACCAGCGGCACCTCGGGGAAAGCCGCACGCAGTGCCCGCAAGCCATGAGGGTTGTTCAGCCCCATGCCCGATCCGATGGGTGCTCCCCAAGGCATCAGAACTTGGCAGCCCGCGTCCAGCAGCCGTTCGCAAGCCACCATATCCTCGGTGCAATAGGGAAAGACCTTGAAGCCCTCAGAGGCAAGGATGCGCGCCGCCTCGACCAGTTCGAAGCCATCGGGCTGCAGCGTGTCGGTGTTGCCGATCACCTCGAGCTTGATCCAGTCGGTGCCGAAGACTTCCCGCGCCATATGGGCCGTGGTGACGGCTTCGCACGCGCTGTGGCAACCTGCAGTGTTGGGCAGCAGGGCGACACCTAGCGACTGGATCAACGCCCAAAAACCCTGCCCGCCCCCGGCTTCGCGGCGCAACGATAGGGTGGCGATGCCTGCGCCCGAGCGGGCAAAGGCATCCGTCAGGATCTTGGGCGAGGGATAGCCCGCCGTGCCCAGCATCAACGGACTGTCGATTTCGGTGCCATAGAAGACCGGCATCCTCAGCCCCCCTGCATCGGCGCCAGTGCCTCGATGGCGTCGCCGTCGTGGACGGGCGTGGTCTCGCGCATCGCGACTGGGATGAATGTGCCGTTGAGCGCGGTGGCGAGGTGGCCGGTCAGGCCGGCCTCGGTCAGGGCGGCGGCCAGTGTCGTGGTGTCAGTCTCTCGCGCGGTGCCGTTAATCGTGATTCGCATCCATGAACTCCGGTCTGGTCTGGTGTTGAAGGTGGTCGGCCACCATGCGTGCGACGGCAGGGGCCAGCAGGAAGCCGTGGCGGTAAAGCCCGTTGGCGTGGATGACCCCGCCCACGCGGCGGATACGGGGCAGGTTGTCGGGAAAGGCCGGACGCGCGTCGGCGCCCAATTCCAGCACCTCGGCCTCGGCAAAGGCAGGGTGCAGGGCAAAGGCGGCCGACAGCAGTTCCAGCACCGCCCGCGCGCTAGGCGGGCCGCGCCGGTCGCTTTCGACCATCGTGGCTCCCAGCATGAAGACGCTGTCGCCGCGCGGCACCACGTAAAGCGGGATCCGGGGATGCAGCAGGCGGACGGGGCGGGACAGGGTGATTTCGGGGCAGCGGATCACCACCATCTCTCCGCGCACGCCGCGCAGATCACGCAGCGCGTCGCGCGCCGAGAGGCCCCGGCAGTCGATGACGGTGCCGGTCGCCATCGCGGTGCGCCCCACGCGTTCGGACAGGATCGCGAGAGCCTGACGCGGGGCCAGATGAGCTTCGGATGCGAAAAACAGGGCGTGGCTGAACCGGGTGCCCAAATCAGGCTCCAGCCTGGCTGTCCCCTCTGCGTCCAGCGTCCGGTGTCCCTGGCTCCGCCGGGCAAAGCGCGCCAGCGCTCCGGCATCCCGCAACAGGCTGACCACCAGCGTTCCGTTTCGCGTGACGGGAACCCCCTGGTTCTGCCACCAGTCGGCGGCACCCAACCCGTGGCGTGTTACTGCCTCATCGGCACTCTCACCCTCGCAATAGGGAGCGAGCATGCCTCCGGACCACCATGAACAGGCGTTCGGGCCAGGGGTCTCGTCAAGGAGGGCGACGGGGATGGCGCGTTTGGCCAGTTCGGTGGCGATACAAAGGCCCATCACGCCGCCGCCAATGACGGTCATGGTCATGCTACGGGCTCGGGGATGCGCGGCCACAGCGCGTGGAAATGATGCACCGGCCCGTTGCCGCCACCCACCGACAACGTATTCGCCGCCCGGATTGCGCCGTGAAGCCAGTCATGGCTGCGGCTCACTGCATCGGTCACCGACAATCCCTGTGCCAGCCCCGCCGCGATGGCGGAGGATAGTGAGCATCCGGTGCCATGGGTATTGCGTGTGCGGATGCGAGGGGACGAAAAGCGGATCATGCCGTCAGGGCCGATTAGGATATCGGTGCATTGGACGCCTGCCGCGTGACCCCCCTTCATGAGCACCTGGCGCGGGCCGAGCGCCCGCAAGGCCATGCCTTGGGCAATGGCCGCAGCTTCGGTTTCGGCCGGGGCATCGCCGAGCAAACGCGCCGCTTCGGGCAGGTTCGGCGTCAGCACATGGGCCAGAGGCAGCAGCTCGCGGACCAGTGCGCCGAATGCATCGGCTTCCATCAGCACGTCGCCGGACTTGGCAACCATCACCGGGTCCAGCACAATGGGGATCGGGCAATCACGCAGTGCCGCTGCAACGGCTACGATGGCGGGTGCGGATCCGACCATGCCGATCTTGATCGCATGAACCGCAATGTCGTCCAGCACCGCGTCAATCTGCGCCCGGATCAAGCTGGGTGGCACGTGGTGGACGGCCAATACGCTGCGGGTGTTCTGCGCAGTAACTGCCGTAATCACGCTGGTGCCATAGCAGCCCAGAGCCGAAACGGTCTTCAGATCCGCCTGGATGCCCGCGCCCCCGCCGCTGTCAGAACCGGCGATGGTCAAGACCGTCCGTGTCATCTGCCCCTCCTCTCAAGTTTGCGGGGCATGGACAGGGGGCGGCGGCAGACGTCATGCGGCAACGGGCGGCACTGTCTGCCTATCCGTTCCCTCCGCCGGCATGACCCGGATCAGGTTCGATGGGTCGGTGCGCACTGCACCTCTCAGCCCCGCGACGGGACGCCCCAACGGATAGTGTTGACCCAGACCGTAGCTGCGCCGCACCGGGCTGTCCAGCCGGTTTCGAAGGCAGACGCTTGCAGCGCAAGGAGAATGCGACTGTCATGGCCGCGCCGACTGCTGTGATGAACAGCCCCAGCAAGTCCAACGAACAATCCGGTCACAGGCCCGTGCGCCGGTATATCCACTACAGGTGAGCGCAGGCACAGACCAAGACAAAGAGCGCATCGCCAATGTGGCCCTTCAGCGGCACCTCGCAGAATAACTGTCGGTCTTCATGTCGCTGGTTTCCGTCTCAAGGGGTTTTCGGTGCCTGAGTAGCGGCCCTAACAGCAGCGCGACGCTGCGTCTCATGCTGCTGACCGGATCTTGAGCGTGCGGCGCCGTGACCGCCACGATCGGCTAATGGACGTAGTTTCAGTCAGGAATAACGATTGCGGACCATGTTCACGATCTCGATCTCCAAAATGATCGATGCTGCTGACGTGAGGCTCCTGAAGCTCAGCACTGGTGGTCGCCTGTACTTGGAAAAGCTGTACTCCCTTTCAACCGGATGATTTAGGCAGTCTGTTCGTATTTTCCCAGAGTTATGGGAATATTAGGCGACCAAGTAAGTCGCAGGGTGCTCCATAACACCCGTTGGCCGCTCTTGATCGACCCCATGACGGGATGAAAGATGGGCCTCTTGGCATGCATGGTGCTGTGCAATGATCGTCCGCTCTCGTCCCGGTCTTCTCACGCTCTTTTTCGTGCTGAAAGGCTCTGTCATCCTGCGCACTTGGCCGCAGCTCTTTGCCGTTGGGCTGCTGTCCGTGATCGTTGTGGCTGCACATGTTCAGGCACCCCAGATCGTGCCAGGGGTCAACCCGGCCCCCTTAACCCTTATCGGGATCGCGCTTTCGGTATTTCTCAGCTTTCGGAACAATGCCTGCTATGATCGATGGTGGGAGGCTCGCAAGCTGTGGGGTCAGATCATTCAGTCTGCCCGGGACATCGCCCGGCAAACGGCGGTTCTGGACGAGCGGCGAAGCGAGACGACACCTGAGCGCCGCGAAATCCTGACAGCGATCATCGGGTTCGCGCATGCATCGGTCGGGCAGTTGCGCCAGAAAACACTCGCGCGCCAAGCAGGCGAGCCGGCCCTGTTTGCCGAGCCGGCGGATCGAATACTGCATGCCGTGGCCCTGCAGGTCGGACGCTTGCTTCGTCAGGATCGGTTAAGATCAGTCGAGGCTCTCGGCTTGAACGATAGTCTGAGCCAGCTGACCCAGGCCCTGGTCGGCTGCGAACGGCTGTCCAATACACCTTTGCCCTTCGCTTATACGCTGCTCCTTCACCGCACCGCCTACCTGTTCTGCTTTCTTTTGCCGTTTGGCCTTGCTGACATGCTGGGCTGGGCGACGCCCCTTGCCGCCATGCTCGTGGCCTACACGTTCTTCGGCCTTGATGCCTTAGGCGAAGAGCTGGAAGAGCCTTTTGGGATGTTACCCAACAGTCTTCCGATCTCGGCCTTTGCAACGATGATCGAGATCCATCTGCGCTCGGCCATGGGAGAGACAGACCTGCCTCCTGTGCCGGTCCCGACGGACTACGTTCTGACTTGACCGAGGATCAGCCAGGAACTCCGCCGGTCCCATCTGGTCGAAGAAGATGAACGGCCCCACCATCTGCCGCTTGGTCAACGGCAGGGCACGGCGCACTTCCATCTCCCCCGGATCAACGTCACGCGATACGATCAGCGCTTCCACGGCATTCACGCTCGCTTTGTCGACAGGGATCAGGTCGGAGGCAAGGGTTTCGGCTCCTGGCCTCGCTCCTTTCATGGCGCGCCATCCGGGCGGGCCTCAGCCGTTCAGCGCGCCGAACACCGCGTTCGCGAAGCTCGGCCGGATAGGCAGGGGTGAATCTCGGCTTTGACATAGGGCTAATCCTTGGAGTGTTCTACTCTCCGGTAAACCCGGGGTGGTTCACTGCCCAGGTTATTCTGGGAACATGCCATCGCTGCCGGGACACTCCCTTGGCGCGCTCTTCCTCTATTTTGATGGCGTTTGACACAGGCCTTTGGGATAGAACCTTGACGATCCAGCAAGGGAACTGCCCAACGATGAACCTGACCGCTGGAAAATACTTCCTGCACGTCGCCCGCTTCAAATCCATCAGATTGGCGGCTGAGCGACTACACGTCTCGCCCTCGGCCATCAGCCGTCAGATCGTCAAGTTGGAACATGAACTGCAAGAGCAGCTTCTGGAACGCCGCGCTGAAGGAGTCACTCTGACTGCGGCAGGAAAAATACTTGCCGAGCATTTGGCCTCAATCCTTGGCCAGATCGAGCGCGCCAAGGATGAAATTGCTGACCTGCGCAGTCTGAAGACCGGAACCCTGTCTCTTTCGACCGTCGAAGGAATTACCGACCCGTTCCTCTCGGCCCATATTACCAATTTCCGCTCCCAGTATCCCGGCATTTATTTCCGCGTGCGTATCCGCGGGCGGGAACGTGTGCTGGAGGCCGTTGAGCAGCGGCTGTCTGAGATCGGTTTCGTGTATGATCACTTCACCCATCCGGCGATCGAGACGATCGGCAAATGGCGTCAACCGCTTCTGGCGCTTGCCCCGCCTTCGCATCCACTTACGGACGGCCGGCCGTTGATTTTGGAGGATATCGTGGATCTGCCTTGCGTCCTGCCGGATGAAACATTTGGCATCCATTATCTGCTTAATCGCGCATTCGGCAAAATCCGGAAGTGCCCCAAGCCGATCATTGTTGCGGACCAATTTCACTTCCTGATCCGCCACGCCATCCGCAACAACGCGATCATTTACCTGCCGCTCCAGGCCGTAATGGGAGAAGTGACCAGCGGCCAGCTTCTCCCCCTCAACCTCTCCTGCAGAGATTTCGAGCACCGCTTCATCTATGCGGTGGGACGCATTGGCCAACACCGTTCCCCGGCATGCGCTGCCTTCATCGAGTCAATCCTGCCGGTATTTGCACAAGGGGAGGCGTCGGACGCCAAGCTCTTGGCAGAGCTTCGCGCCGGTCAGGTATAAATTTCGATGGTGATGTCGGCTTCGACAGGCGCGTTCAATCCCAGTGTATGCTGGGTTAGGGCTGCGCGCGCATGCTTGCCGCGTTCCTCACCCCACAACTCCACAAAGAGATCAGAGGCGCCATTCAGCACCAGGTGAGGCTCGGTGAAGTCGGGGGCGCATGTGACATAGCCGATCATTTTCACGATCCGCTTCACGCGGTCGAGATCACCAAGCACCGCCTTCATCATGGCAAGGTGGTTGATCGCCATGAGTCTGGCGGATTGATAGCCCTCCTCGATCGACAGGTCGGACCCGACCTTGCCAACATAGGGAAGGACATCATTGTCGTGCTCGTCCGGCTTTGTGCCCAGTGTCCCCGACGTGTAGAGGATGTTTCCAACCACGACACCGGGGAGGTAATTGCCTATCGCCTTTGGGCGCCGCGGCAAGATGATCCCCATGGCATTCAATCGGCTCTCTGTCTCATGCGGCATGTTTGATCTCCTTGGCTGGCACACTGCGCCGGAGAGGATAGTCACATCCCTTCATTCGGCGAGAACCGAACCGGCAACACAGCTTTTCCTAAACGGCAACAGTAGCGAACAGGCGGCAAGGACGTATAATTTATCATTATAGATCAGGTTTTTAAGTTTATCCTGCAGTTGCGCGACCCTGTTCATCGCTGCAAATGCAGCGGAATGAAGGAGTAGATTGAGGACACGATCCGCAGCAGGATAACGCGACTTCAACTACCGAAGATGGATCCGACGTGCCGATGTCCTCGCTTGAAGATCTTGCAGCTGAGCTCCGCACTGGATGCCGTGGGGCGATCGACCTCATCTTAGACGCGATAGCTCGCTATGAGGAAACTGAGGGCCGTTTGAACGCATACCGCAGTTGGGCCGGGCATCGAGCCCTTGTTCAGGCGAAGGCTGTAGACGAACTGCTAAGAGCCGGCGTGGACCTTGGGCCACTGATGGGTATCCCGGTTTCCGTGAAGGATCTTTATGGAGTTCCGGGCCTGCCGGTCTATGCCGGAACAGACACAGCCTTTCCTGAAGATTGGCAGCATGCAGGTCCTGTTGTAACCCGGCTGTTGTCTCAAGTGGCGATTGTAATGGGCAAAAGCCATACCGTCGAGTTTGCCTTCGGCGGCCTTGGCACCAATCCGCACTGCGGCACACCATTGAACCCCTGGTCGTCACCTGCCGCTCCCCGGGTGCCAGGCGGTTCAAGTTCCGGAGCAGGCGTTTCTCTGGCGCAGGGGAGTGCTCTGGCCGCTCTTGGCACGGACACAGCTGGGTCGGTCCGAATCCCTGCCTCGTTTACGGGACAAACGGCTCTGAAGGTCACGCACGGCAGATGGTCTCAAGAAGGCATTGTGCCGCTGTCTCCTTCATTCGATACACCTGGCATCCTGGCCCGCAGTATTGCCGATCTCTCCTTTTTGTTTACTGCCATTGACGGTGGCGATCGCATCCCAAAACAGGATGTCGGTGGGCTGCGCCTGGGCGTGGTAGAGAACGTCGTGTGGGATGAGACCGATCCCGCTGTCGCAGCCAATACCGAGGCCGCTCTCGCGGCGCTGGAACGAGCAGGAGCGAAGGTGTCGAGGGCTCACCTTCGTCACGCGGATGATGTGCTCGATATCTTCCGGCGCGGTGGACTGGCAGCGCCTGAACTGCGCGCCTTCCTGGACGGAAACTTCCCGGATCGGATTGCACGTTTGGATCCAGCCGTCATGGCGCGCGTCGTGGCAGCTGACGACGTCACAGCTTCGGAGTATCTGCAGCGGCGCGCCGGCCTTGAACGATATGGTCTACTGGCCCAAGAGGCTTTCGCAACGGTGGACCTTCTGGTTACACCAACAATTGCAATCTCAGCGCCATTGCTGGCAGATCTCGAAGACCCGGATGCCTATCGCACCGCGAACATGCTGGCCCTTCGCAACACGGCAATCGTGAACCTCCTGGGTTGGTGTGCAACCACGCTGCCTACGGGGCTAGACGGAAACGGCATCCCGACGGGCCTGCAGATCATTGCTCCACCCCACCACGAGGAGCGGCTTCTGGCCGCCAGCCTGGGGATTGAGACGGTGTTGGGTGCGGGACCAGATCTGCTGGGTCCGCCGCCACTTTGACCAGCCTTAAATCACCATAAACAATCAACAGGAGTATACGATGTTCTACCGCAAGCTTAGCACGTGCCTGACCCTTGCCCTCGGCACGGCCTTTGGAAGCATGGCCGCGGCCGCAGATTTCGAATTCACCTTTGCCCATGTTCTGACCGAGGACACGCCGAACGCGCGAGCGGCTGTCGTGTTCAAGGAAGAGGTCGAGAAAAACTCTGGCGGGCGCATCGAGATCAACATCCGTCCCGCCGCCCAACTCGGGGGCGACGTCGAGATCATCGAGCAAACCCAGATGGGGCTCGTCCATATCTCGATCCCGCCCACCGGGAACCTCGCCAACTTCAACCAACAAATGTATCTCTTCGACCTGCCGTTCCTCATGAAGGACGACGCAGCGATGCAGCGTGTTCTGGACGGCGAAGTGGGCACTGAGCTGCTGGCGACCCTGGAGCCGAACAACCTCCACGGCATCGCCATGTGGGGAGCGGGCTTTCGCCACATGACCAACAATATCCGACCGATCAATGGCCCGGATGACCTGAAGGGGATCAAGATGCGGACCCTGCAGGCACCCGCCATCCTGGCCACTTATAGGGCTTATGGCGCCAACCCTACAGCGATGGCTTACACCGAGGTCTACAACGGCCTGCAGCAGGGTGTGGTCGAGGGGCAGGAAAACCCTCTGGCCAATATCGGATCCATGAAGTTCTACGAAGTGCAGGACTACATGACACTTACGGGCCACGCCTATCACACTTATGCCGCAGTCATGAACAAGCAGGCCTGGGACGGTCTTCCCGATGACCTCAAGCAGGTGGTCGAAGCCGCGATGATCGTTGGCCGCGATGCTGCCCGACAGTTCACCGCCGAATACGAGGGTAAGACTCTTGAGGGAATTGCGGACCAGATCGAGATCCAAGAACTGTCTCCTGAGGGACGCGAAGCCTTCGTCGAAGCTTCGCAGCCCATCTACGAAGAGTTTAGGTCTCTCGTGACGCCTGAGCTCATGGACAAGGCCATCGCCGTGGCCGCAGGTGAATGACCTCCAGCAAGGAGCAGTGACATGATCCTCTGGCTGAACCGCGTCGTCGACTGGATCGAGAACATCCTGGTCACGTCCCTCGTGCTGATCGCGACCCTGGTCGCGATCATTCAGGTGATCGCGCGCTATATGTTCAACAATTCGCTCTATTGGTCGGAGGAGTTGATCCTCTACTCGCTCATCTCCATGAGTTTTCTGACCATGGGGATGGGCGTGCGCTATGCCTCGCATATTAGCGTCGATGCAATCTATGCCATCGCAAGCCCACGCACGGCTAGGGTTCTTCAGATCGGGGCAGCTTGCCTCGGTCTGATCTTCGCTGTCGTGCTGGTCTGGTATGGATCCAGGCTGGTCATGAACACCTCTCGCATGGGTCAGCTGTCGCCAGCTATGCAGATACCGGTGGGCTATATCTATGCGGTCATCCCGGCTGCCGGCACCTTCATGGCTCTTCGCTACCTGCTGGTCCTGCGCGACCTGATCCTGGGGCAGGGCTATCAGGCGCCAGACGTCGACATCAAGACAAGCTGAAGGACAGACCATGGTTGGCGCTCTTATTCCCGTATTCTTCGGCCTGCTGATTTTTGGCCTGCCCATCTTTGCCTCGCTGGCACTGTCGGTGGCGGCAATCTTCTACTTCGTAGGCGGAATGGACCCGCTGCTCGTTCCGATGCGGATGTTCTCGGGCATGAACAACTTCTCGCTCATGTCCATCCCGTTCTTCATTCTTGCTGCCGAACTGATGCGGATCGGCGGGCTGTCAGACCGGCTCATCAACCTGGCAAGGGCCCTCATCGGCTGGCTGCCGGGGGGGCTTGCTGCCGCAACGGTGGTGGCCTGCCTGATGTTCGGATCGATCTCTGGTTCAAGCCCGGCGACCGTCATTGCCATCGGCTCGATCCTCTATCCGGCAATGGTGAAGGCAGGTTATGATAAGTATTTCGCGATCGGCCTGATCGCGACGTCTGGCACCTTGGGACCGATCGTCCCGCCGTCGATCGCGCTGATCATCTACGGCTCAGTCACCGGCACTTCAGTTGGGGCTCTATTCGCAGCCGGCATCCTTCCGGCACTGCTTATCGGAACACTGCTGATCCTGTATGCGACGGTATTTTCAGCCTGGAAGGGATATCCTCGGGATGCAATGCCGACCTTTGGCAGCATCGCGACGGCAATGAAGCAGGCTGCCTGGGGGCTTGGACTCCCCGTAATCCTGTTGGGCGGGATTTACTCGGGCGTCTTTACCCCAACCGAGTCTGCGGCTGCCGCCTGTCTCTATGGCTGGTTTGTCGGGGCTTTGGTTTACCGCAGCATCTCATTGCGCGAGACGCTGATCGTGCTGCGCAACACTGGTCTCATCTCTGGTCCGCTGCTGCTGATCACAGCAGGTGCCTCAGTCTTCTCGTGGCTGCTGGCCAGCACGGGAACGCCCACTGATCTTGCCGGATACGTCCTGTCCAGCACGGAAAATCCCATTTTAGTGGTCGCCGCGTTCAACCTTATCCTGCTGGTTGCGGGGTGCTTCCTGGACAGTGCCTCTGCGATCATCATTCTGGCGCCGTTGATGATGCCGATCGCCCAGGAACTCGGTATTCACCCGGTTCACTTCGGGATCATTATGCTGGTGAACCTGTCCATCGGCATGTTGACACCGCCCGTGGGACTTAATTTGTTTGTGGCAATGGGCATTGCTAAGATGAGCCTGGGACAGGTTTTCCGGGCTGTGATCCCCACAATGCTGCTGATGACCATTGCTCTGCTTTGCGTGTCCTACATTCCTCAGATCAGCATGCTGGTCCCTGACTGGCTGTATTAAGAAATTGGGTAAGCCAACGCATGGAAGGCTTACCCAATGCTACAGTGTTAGCCGGCGGCACCTGACCTCATCTGGCGGTCGATCCACGTCATGATCAGCGAGACCACCTCCTCCTGCTCCGCCTCAATCATCTGGCGGCCGCGGTCGACGCCATGCCACTTCTGCAAACAGCTACGGCAGCAGGTTGCGGTCGCATGTTGGGCCACAAAGGCAGGGTGACCCCGCATCGGAGTCTGTTTACCGTCATTTTTTGGATGGGCGGGCGCGAGTCTCAGGGCCACAAAGTCTTTTGTGTGGCTGAGAATGGTGCTGTGGCCTTTGCCGTCGGCATAGGATCGTTCCGCTGCTGAGAGGCGGAAGCGGCTCCGAAAGCGCGATCGTGCAAGTCTGTCGAGAATATCCTGGTCTAATGCCACGTTTGTCTGCTTGTTTCCGAGCCGGAGTCTTTTCTGGCTTGGCCTGGGAACCTGGCTCCGGCTCGGAGTATTCGGCTTTGGAGCATTCGCCTGTGAGAACGGCGGTGAGAAACTAGTCCACGGAAGCGGCGGCATGGAGCTGCTGCGGGCGGCGTAAAAGTCGTCCACCTTTTCCCTTTCTGCGGCAGCAGGGAGGGCGCGAGGATTTTCAGCGCTTGACGGGAAAACTCCCGATCAGGTCTACTTCAACCAGCCGATGCCCAAAGCGGTAGCGGCATAACCAAGGCGGAAAACCACCTAGAAAACGCCCGGAACCTGTTCAGACAAACTAAATCACAATCCACCAGGTGGCCTGCGACGTGCTGGATCTGTCGACCGGACCATGTCGTGTCATTGGCATCACCAAGCCCGGGGCGATGCCTCAGCGCCCCAGTTTCGGCGCCCGGAAGATGCGGGTCTTTGCAAAAACATCTTCCAGCCGGTTCAGGCGGTCCTGCATCTGATCGGCGCAATGGCCCTGGACCCGGCCCAGCAGGGCCTCGACCAGCATCAGAATGGTTACCGTTGAATCCCACGCCGCCGGCATATCGATGCGGCAGGGCAAAGTGTGATGGGCGTGGCCGGCGGCAGGCGACAGCCAGTGGTCGGTGATCAGCACGATCCTGGCTCCTTGGCGGGCCGCCAGTTCTGCCATGTGAACGGCGTTCGCCTCGTATCGCCGGATGTCGAAGATCACCACCACGTCGTCCGCCCGCAGGTCCAGCAACGCCTGCTGCCAGTCGGTCAGATGGTCCGAGACATAGGTGACACCCGGTCGGATCACGCGCAGGAGCGTTGCCATGTAATCGGCATGGGCATGAGTCAGCCGCCCCCCCATGATGGCGACATGGCGGGCGGGATCGGCCAGAAGCGCAGCCGCCGCATCGAATTCCTGCGTTGCGATCTGATCCAGCGTTGCCTGGATGTTCGTGATGGTCTGCGCCGCAAAGGACTGCATCGGATGGCGCCGCGATTCGTGGTCCGGCAGGGCCAGGGGCGCGGCCAGCAGCCGTCCGACCTCGGCCCGCAGGGCGGACTGGTATTCGGCATAACCCTTGAAGCCCAGCTTTTGCACCAGACGCACGATGGTGGGAGCCGACACCTCGGCCGCGCTTGCCAGCATGGTGATGGATCCCAGGGCCGACATGGGAAAATGCGACAGGATATGGGTCGCGGCCTGTCGTTCGGCACGGGTCAGCGACGCAAGGCTGGCGCGCATCCGCTGTTCGATGGTCATGGCGCCTCCGGGTTCTGGAAAGATCCTACCAAAAGAAAACGAAAAGAAAAATTCTTGACAGAACGCAAGGACCGGGAGGACGCTGAACCAAAAACAGGGAGAAGAATCGTGGCCTTGCCGCCATTTCAGTGCGTTTTCGCGCCCGACGTCCTGTTGCCCAAAGGGTGGTGCTGATGCCGACCCTGGCGCTCGGCTTTGTGCGCATCGTCGAGGCGATCAACCGGCGGGTCGGACGCATCGCGATCTATCTGCTGTTCGTGCTGGCGGGCGTGCTGGCCTGGTCGATCATCGCCAAGGCCCTCTTCCGGCCCGCGCTGTGGACCCAGGAAATGGCGCAGTTCACCATGATTGCCTATGTCGTGCTGGGGGGAGCCTATTCGCTGATGGGGGGCGCCCATGTGCGGATGGACCTGCTGTATTCCCGCTGGTCGATCCGCACCCGCGCGGCGGTGGACAGTGTGACGATCCTCGCGCTGATCGTGTTCCTGGGCGTAATCCTGTGGGGCGGCATCGAAAGCACGATCTATGCCTTCGAGGTGGGAGAGCGGTCGCGCACCGTCTGGCGGCCCTATATGGCGCCGATCAAGATCGTGATCTGCCTTGGCACCTTGCTGATGCTGCTGCAATCGGTCGTGTTCCTGATCCGAGACATCGCCACCCTGCGCGGCACCCCCATCCCCGAGGCGCGCGTCTGATGTCATATGAGTTGATCGCGATCTCGATGTTCCTGGGGATGCTGGCCTTGCTGATGACGGGGCAGCGGGTCTTTGCGGGGATCGGCTTTGTCGCCGTCATCGCGGCGATCGCGTTGTGGGGTGACCGGGGCGGGTATGACCTGGCCTTCACCAGTGCGATCAAGCTGATGAACTGGTTTCCGATGCTGACCCTGCCGATGTTCGTCTGGATGGGCTATGTCATGTCGGAAACCCGCATGGCGGACGACCTGTACCGGATGTTCCATGTCTGGTTCGGCCCGGTGCCGGGCGGACTGGCGGTGGGCACCATCCTGCTGATGGTGCTGGTGTCGGCCATGAACGGGCTGTCGGTCGCGGGCCTTGCGATCGGCGCAACCATCGCCCTGCCGGAAATGCTGCGGCGGGGTTATGACAAGGTGATGGTGACGGGCATCATCCAGGGCGGATCATCCTTGGGCATCCTGGTGCCGCCGTCCATCGTGCTGGTGCTTTACGCCATGATCGCGCGCCAGCCAGTGGGGCATCTGTGGCTGGCGGGAGTCTTTCCCGGCCTGCTGATGGCGGGGCTGTTCATCGTCTATGTACTGATCCGCTGCGGGCTGAACCCACGCCTTGCGCCCCGCCTGTCGGCCGAGGAACGGGCGGCCATCACCTGGGGCGAAAGGCTGCGGCTGCTGCGCGCGGGGATCATGCCGCTGGTGATCTTCGGGGCGATGATGGGGCCCTTCGTGGCGGGCTATGTCAGCCTGGTCGAATCCTCGGTCGTGGGGGCGGTCATCGCCTCGCTGGTGGCGGTCATCAAGGGTCGCTGGACCCGCACCGTCTGGGAAGTATGCATGCGCGGGACGCTGAACGTGACCTGCATGTTCATGTGGATCCTGCTGGCCGCCCTTGCCTTTGGCGCCGTCTTCGACGGGCTTGGCGCGGTGCGCGCCATCGAGTCCTTCTTTCTGGAGGATCTGGGCCTGACCCGCTGGCAGGTCATCATCCTGATGCAGGTGTCCTTCCTGATCATGGGGATGTTCCTGGACGACACGGCCATGCTGGTGATCGTCGCGCCGCTGTATATCCCCTTGGTACGCGCCCTGGAATTCGACCTGATCTGGTACGGCATCCTTTACACGATCACCTGCCAGATCGCCTATATCACGCCGCCCTTCGGCTATAACCTGTTCCTGATGCGGGCGCTTGCCCCCGACCATGTGTCGCTGGGCGACATCTATCGGTCCATCGTGCCCATTGTCGGCATCATGATCCTGACGCTGGCGATCATCATGGCCTTCCCGCAGATCGCCTTGTGGCTGCCTGCGCAGGTTTACGGACAATGACAAGAGGGCGGCGAACCGCCCCTTTTCCCAATATATCAGAGGTTCAGATGACGACACGACGCAAGTTTCTGATGACCGCGCCCCTGGCCGCAGGGGCCGCCACCCTGGCCGCGCCCGCCGTCCATGCGCAGGGCGCGCCGATCCGCTGGCGGATGCAGACCTATGCGGGCGCCGCCTTGGGCGAACACGTGGTCAAGCCCGCCATCGACCGCTTCAACGCCATCGCCGAAGGCCAGATGCAGATCGAGCTGTATTACGCCGACCAGCTTGTGCCCACGTCGGAACTGTTCCGCGCCATGCAGAGCGGCACCATCGACGCGGTGCAGTCCGACGACGATTCCATGCAGTCGCCCACCGAGGTGACGGTCTTTGGCGGATACTTCCCCTTTGCCAGCCGCTACAGCTTGGATGTGCCGGTGCTGTTCAACCAATACGGCCTGAAGGAAATCTGGGACCAGGAATACGCGGCCGTGGGCGTCAAGCACATCTCGGCCGGGGCCTGGGATCCGTGCCATTTCGCCACAAAGGATCCGATCAACAGCTTGGCCGACCTGGAAGGCAAGCGGGTCTTCACCTTCCCGACCGCTGGCCGGTTCCTGGCGCAGTTCGGCGTGGTGCCCATGCAGCTTCCGTGGGAGGATATCCAGGTCGCCCTGCAGACCGGGGAACTGGACGGCATCGCCTGGTCCGGCATCACCGAGGATTACACGGTCGGCTGGGCCGACGTGACGCAGTATTTCCTCACGAACAACATCTCGGGCGCCTGGATCGGGCATTTCTTCGCCAATGCCGACCGCTGGGCCGAGGTGCCGGACAAGCTGAAGATGCTGATGGAGGTCTGCTTCGAGCAGTCCCATTACTATCGCCAGTGGTGGTATTGGGGCGGCGAGGCCGATCTGCGCGTGAACGGCCCCAAGCTGCAACTGACCTCGATCCCTGACGAGGAATGGGCCACCGTCGAGGAACGCGCCCGCGCCTTCTGGGACGAGATCGCCGCCGAATCCGAGGTCAAGGCCCGCGTCGTGGAAATCTTCAAGCGATACAACGACGTCATGGCCAAGGCGGGCCGGCCCTATCGCTATACCTGACGCCGCTGCCGCCGGGCACGACCGCCCGGCGGCATGATCCCTGGGATTGGACGATCATGCCTGCAAACCTGACACTCGACAGCCTGAGGACAGCCTTTGACGCCGGAGAAATCGACACCGTCCTGGTGGTTTTTCCCGACATGCAGGGCCGCCTGATGGGCAAGCGGTTCCACGCCGGCTTTTTCCTGGACGGCGGCCACACGGAAACCCATTGCTGCAACTATCTGCTGGCGCTCGACATGGAGATGAACACCGTGCCGGGCTATCGCAGCGCGGGTTGGGAGCAGGGCTATGGCGATTACGTCATGCGACCGGACCTGTCCACGCTGCGCCGCCTGCCATGGCTGCCGGGCACCGCCATGGTCATGTGCGACCTGCTGGACCACCACACGCATGACGAGGTCGCGGTGTCCCCCCGCGCGATCCTGAAGCGCCAGATTGCCCGTGCCCGCGAGATGGGGTTTGACGCGTTGATGGCGACGGAACTGGAATTCTATCTGTTCGACAACAGCTATGAAAGCCTGCGCGGCGGCGTCACTGGGTTGGTGCCATCGTCCGGCTATAACGAGGATTACCACATCTTCCAGACCACCCGAGAGGAAGACGTGATGCGCGCGGTCCGCAACCAGCTTTACGGCGCGGGCATCCTCATCGAATGCACCAAGGGAGAGGCCGACGCGGGCCAGATCGAGGTGAACTATCGCTATTCCGACGCGCTCGATACGGCGGACAACCACACGATCATCAAGCAGGGAGTCAAGGAAATCGCCTGGTCGCGCGGCAAGTCCGTGACCTTCATGGCGAAATACGACACCGCCAAGGCGGGATCGGCGGCCCATGTGCATCAATCGCTGTGGGCTGGTGACAAGCCCGCCTTCCATGACCCCGACGACGACCACGGCATGTCGGCCACGATGAAGCATTTCCTGGCGGGTCAGCTTGCCGGGGCCGACCAGATGATGGTCTTTCTGGCGCCCTATGTGAACAGCTACAAGCGGTTCTGCACCGGGCTGTTCGCGCCGACAAAGGCCGTGTGGTCCTGCGACAACCGCACGGCGGGTTTCCGAGTCTGCGGCGAAGGGACCAAGGGCGTGCGGGTCGAATGCCGCATCCCCGGTGCCGACGCCAACCCCTATCTGGCCTGCGCCGCGCTGCTGGCCGCGGGCTTGGACGGGATCGAACGCAAGCTGGAACTGGAACCGGAAATCCGCGGCGACCTGTATCGGGCGGAAAACGTGCCCGAGGTTCCCAAGACCCTGCGAGAGGCCGCCGAACGGCTGAAGACTTCGGACCTTTACAGGCGGGCCTTTGGCGGCGATGTGGTCGATCATTATCACCACGCCGCCGAGTGGGAGATCGCCGAGACCGACCGCGTCGTCACCGACCACGACCTGCGCCGATTGCTGGAACGCGCCTGACAGGACCGACCATGAAAGACATCAACCTGATTTCCCCCATCAACGGATCGGTGCTGATCCGGCGGAAGCCGCTGGACCGCGATGCAGCCCAGGCCGCCGTGGCCCGCGCGCGCGCGGCTCAGGCGGAATGGGCCGCCCGCCCGCTGGACGACCGGATCGCCCTGGTCAAGGCGGGCGTGGCCGCGCTGACCGCGATGAAGGACGACATCGCCACGGAACTGGCGCAACAGATGGGCCGCCCCATCCGCTTCGGCGCCGGGGAGATGGGCGGTGTGAACGCCCGCACGGATTACATGGCGGATATCGCCGCCGAGACGCTGGCGCCCAGGGTCATCGAGGACAGCACCGGCTTCCGCCGCCAGATCGCGCGCGAGCCGCTGGGAGTGGTCTTCGTGATCGCGCCCTGGAACTATCCCTACCTGACGGCGATCAACACCATCGTACCTGCGCTGATCGCGGGCAATGCGGTGGTGCTGAAGCACGCCAGCCAGACCCTGCTGGCGGGCGAACGGCTGGCCCAGGCCTTCCATGCGGGTGGCGTGCCCGAAGATGTGTTCCAGAATGTCGTTCTGGATCACGCGACGACGGAAAGTCTGATCGCCGCGCGGACCTTCGATTTCGTGAACTTCACGGGATCGGTCGCGGGGGGCCGCGCCATCGAACGCGCCGCGGCGGGCACCTTTGTGCCCTTGGGCCTGGAACTGGGCGGCAAGGATCCGGGCTATGTCCGCGCCGATGCCGATCTGGACGCAGCGGTCGAGGGGCTGATGGACGGCGCGATGTTCAATTCCGGCCAATGCTGCTGCGGGATCGAGCGGATTTATGTCCATGACAGCCTGTATGACGCCTTTGTCGAAAAGGCAGTCGCTTGGACGAACACGCTGAAGTTGGGCGACCCGCTGGACTCTGCCACGACGCTGGGGCCGATGGCCCATGTCCGCTTTGCCCAAACCGTTCGCGACCAGGTGGCCGAGGCGGTGGGCCAGGGTGCGCGTCCGCTGATCGATCCGTCCGCCTTTCCGCAGGACGACGGCGCAGCCTATCTTGCCCCGCAGGTGCTGGTGGATGTCGATCATTCCATGCGCGTGATGGTCGAGGAAAGCTTCGGCCCGGTCGTGGGCATCATGCGCGTGTCAGACGACGACGAGGCGGTCCGCCTGATGAACGACAGCCCCTATGGCCTGACCGCCAGCATCTGGACGCGCGACGACGATGCCGCCGCCGCAATCGGCGCGCGGATCCAGACCGGCACCGTTTTCATGAACCGTGCCGATTATCTTGACCCGGCGCTGTGCTGGACCGGGTGCAAGGACACGGGGCGCGGCGGCAGCCTGTCCTATCTGGGTTACCTGTCCGTGACCCGTCCAAAATCCTATCACCTGAAAAGGGCGTGACATGACCTTTGATGTCCCCAACCGCAACTGGTCCTATCCGACCGCCATCAAGTTCGGCGCGGGCCGGATTTCGGAACTGGCCGACCATGCCAGGGCCGCGGGCCTGTCGCGCCCGCTGCTGGTCACCGACAGGGCATTGGCCGCGCTGCCCATCACCGCCGGCGCCCTGGACGTTCTGGATCGCGCAGGGCTGGGCCGTGCGGTCTTTTCCGACGTGGACCCCAACCCGACCGAGGCGAACATGGCGGCGGGCATCGCGGCATACCGGGCGGGCGGGCATGACGGGGTGATCTGCTTTGGCGGCGGATCGGCGCTGGATCTGGGCAAGATGGTCGCCCTGATGGCCGGGCAGCGGTCTGATCTGTCGGTCTGGGATCTGGAGGATGTGGACGACTGGTTCACCCGCGCCGATGCTGATGCCATCGCCCCCATCGTCGCCGTGCCGACCACGGCGGGAACAGGCAGCGAGGTCGGGCGCGCGGGTGTGCTGACCAATTCGGAAACCCATCGCAAAAAGATCATCTTTCACCCCCGGCTGATGCCGACGGTCACGATCTGCGATCCTGAACTGACCGTAGGGATGCCCGCCTTTGTCACTGCAGGCACTGGCATGGACGCCTTGGCCCATTGCCTGGAAGCCTATTCTTCGCCCCACTACCATCCGATGAGCCAGGGGATCGCGCTTGAAGGGATGCGCCTGGTCTTCGAGAACCTGCCGGTCGTTTACCGCGATCCTGGCAACCTGACCGCGCGCGCCCATATGATGAGCGCGGCGCTGATGGGCGCAGTGGCGTTCCAGAAGGGCCTTGGCGCGATCCATTCGCTGTCCCACCCGGTCGGCGCCGTCTATGGCACCCATCACGGCACCACCAATGCGGTGGTGATGCCCGCCGTCCTGGACTTCAACCGCCCTGCCATCGAGGATCGCATCGCCGCCGCTGCCGCCTATCTGGGCATCCCCGGCGGCTTTGACGGCTTCCGCAGCCGGATCGTGGCGCTGTGTTCCGAACTGAAAATTCCCAAGGGCCTGGCTGCGATGGGGGTCGAGGCCGACCGCCTGGATGAATTGGCCGCCATGGCATTGGAAGACCCCTCCTGCGGGGGGAACCCCATACCCATGACAACCCGGAACACCCGGGCGATGTTCGAGGCGGCCATGTAGATCGATCGACGAGGTGGCGCGCGTGTGTGTAACCACAGCCAGGGAACGCTGAAGATTCGAAGGGTTTCTTGCACGGCCACGGATGCCGACTATCTTCATTCCAGATAAGGCAAGCCGCGTCGGTGCAGCGGGAACATTTCGCCGCACCTGGGGTTTGGCAGCATGGGCTTGGAGGATCAGATGGACGACACCGAACGAATTCGCCAGCGCGCGCATCAGATTTGGGAAGCGGAAGGACGCCCCGAAGGCCGTGAGGCAGAGCATTGGGCGCAGGCCGAGGATGATCTTCAACGCGACAGCGCCACAGGGGGCGATGCGTTGTCCGGGGGATACGAGGACGACGGCCTTTTGGAGCTTCCTGTTGAACTTGCGTCAGGGGACGAGAGTGCAGCCGATGGGCGGATTGTCGAGGCTGGCGAGAGCGGGATCTCGGGTGGTCTCGACGAGGCGGAAGAAGCCATTCTGTCGCCAGTCCATCCGGATGGAGAGGACCGCCGCTGAGGCAACGCCATGACGGCTGACGGTCCCTAGCGGTTGCAGGGCCGTATGGTGCGGGCATCCTGTGAAGAAGATGTCGAGCGCGGCGTCATGGGCTAAAGGGTGTGGCACACGTCATTTCCTCGCCGGGAGCATTTTGGCGAGGGAGTTGCACATATCACTCTTGCTCCTGCGACTTTATTTCATAGGGACATCGCATTTCAGGGTGATGGTCAGCGGACCTTGAGCAAGGCTTGTTCCTTGCTGGGCTGGAACAAGCGGCACCGTCCCCGGACAGATACGATCTGAATCCGAGCCAAAATTCGGGCAGGTGATAACTGCATGGGCCTTGGACCGACCCTGAACAGGAACCTTCGCCGCCAAGCCTTGTTGTCTTGCCACGTAGCGGTCAGGGAAGAAACGATGCTAGGCGACGAACCAAAGGTCACGACAGCGCAGGACGCTGCAAGCACTGGAACAGGATCCGATGCCCGGTTGCGCGCGCTTGCCGCGCAGCGCATCGTGATCGAAGGGGTCTCGATCGAAATCGACGGTGGCCGCTTTCCGGCCAAGGCCGTGGCGGGTCAGCCGACCGCGATCCAGGCCGACATCTTTTCGGACGGGCACGATTCCCTTTCGGCAGTGCTTTCCTGGCGCCGCGCAGGCCATGGGGAAGCATCCCAGGAGGCCCAGGAATCCGCCCTGACGTTGGTCGAAAACGACCGCTGGACCACGTCGGTCGTCTTTCCCGAAAACGACTATTACGAATGCACCCTCCTTGCCTGGCGCGATCTTTTCGCGACCTGGCACAAGGAAGTCACCAAGAAGCTGGCAGCCGGGCAAAGGATCGCGCTTGAGCTGGAAGAAGGGCGCAGGTTGCTGCAAGCCGCGCTGGAGGATGGGCGCGCTTCGGCGGAAGGGCGGGCCGCCCTTGTCGGACTTCTGGCCGCCGATGCCGCCCACGCCGAAGCCGGCAGCGAGGATGCGGCCATCCAGGCAGCCCGTTTTGCGCGCATGGGCGATCCTGCCGTGGTCGCGCTGATGCAGGCGTCCGGTCCGCGCACCAACCTGACCGAATACAAGACCCTGACCCTGTTCGTGGACCGCAAGGCGGCCGCCTTCAGTGCATGGTACGAGATCATGCCCCGGTCCCAATCGGGCGACGTGAACCGCCACGGCACCTTTGACGACGTGATCGCGCGGCTGCCCTATGTCCGCGACCTAGGCTTCGACGTGCTGTATTTTCCGCCGATCCACCCCATCGGCAAGACGAACCGCAAGGGCCGCAACAACAGCCTGACCGCGCAGGAAGGCGAGCCCGGCAGCCCCTATGCCATCGGCAGCGAGGCGGGCGGGCACGACGCCATCCACCCCGAACTGGGCAGCTTTGACGATTTCCGCCGCCTGATCGCGGCGGCCGAAGAACATGGGCTTGAAATCGCCTTGGATTTCGCCATCCAGTGTTCGCCCGACCATCCCTGGATCCGGGAACATCCCGAATGGTTCGACTGGCGCCCTGACGGGACCATCAAGTTCGCCGAGAACCCGCCCAAGAAATACGAGGACATCGTCAACGTCCATTTCTATCGCGGCGCGCTGCCCGACTTGTGGTATGCGCTGCGCGACGTCGTGCTGTTCTGGGTGGACCAGGGCGTGCGCATCTTCCGTGTGGACAACCCCCACACCAAACCCTTTCCCTTCTGGGAATGGCTGATCGAGGAGGTGCGCGCCAAGGATCCCGGCGTCATCTTCCTGGCCGAGGCCTTTACCCGGCCCAAGGTGATGAAGCGGCTGGCGAAGGTGGGCTATTCGCAGTCCTATTCCTATTTCACCTGGCGCAACGAAAAGCAGGAGATCATCGATTACCTGACCGAACTGACGCAGGAAGAATGCCGCGAGTACATGCGGCCCAATTTCTTCGTGAACACGCCCGACATCAACCCGCGCTTCCTGCAGTCCAGCGGCCGGCCCGGCTTCCGCACCCGTCTGGTGCTGGCCGCGACCCTTGGCGGCAATTACGGCGTCTATAACGGCTTCGAGATCTGCGAGGCGGCAGCCGTGCCGGGCAAGGAAGAATATCTCAATTCCGAGAAATACGAGATCCGCGCCTGGGACATGAACCAGCCCGGCAACATCCAGGACGACATCCGCCTGATGAACCGGCTGCGGCAAACCCACCCGGCGTTGCAGGACTTTACCAATGTCACCTTCTACAAGGCGTCCAGCGACAAGGTGCTGTCATACGGCAAGCAGACGGGCGACGACTTCGTGCTGATCCACGTCAACCTAGACCCCCACAACACCCAGACCTTCGAATTCGAGGTGCCCTTGTGGGAATGGGGCCTGCCCGACGAGGCATCCGTCGAGGTGCGCGACCTGATCCACGGCAACAGCTTCACCTGGCACGGCAAGAACCAGTGGCTGGAGCTTGAGCCGCACAGCCGGCCCTATGCCATCTGGCAGCTTTTCGCGCCTGGAGTTCCCCGCTGATGAATGTTGCCACGACCCCATCCGACGCCAACTTCGCCGTCCGCACCGACGGGATCGACCGCAGCCAGGCGGACTGGTACAAAGACGCCGTCATTTATCAGTTGCACATCAAGGCCTTCATGGATTCCAACGGCGACGGGATCGGCGATTTCGCCGGCCTGATGCAGCGGCTGGATTACGTGCAGGAACTGGGCGTCACGGCGATCTGGCTTTTGCCCTTCTATCCGTCCCCGCTGCGCGACGACGGCTATGACATCGCGGACTATCGCTCGATCAATCCGTCATACGGATCGATGAAGGACTTCAAGGCCTTCGTGAAAGAGGCGCACCGGCGCGGAATCCGCGTCATCACGGAACTGGTCATCAACCACACCTCGGACCAGCATCCCTGGTTCCAGCGGGCGCGGCGTGCCAAGCCCGGATCGGCGGCGCGCGACTGGTACGTGTGGTCGGACACGGACGAGAAATGGCCCGAAACGCGGATCATCTTCCTGGACACGGAAAAGTCGAACTGGACCTGGGATCCGGTGGCGGGGGCATATTACTGGCACCGCTTCTATTCCCACCAGCCGGATCTGAACTTCGACAATCCCAAGGTGCTGGAGGAAGTGCTGAAGGTCATGCGGATGTGGCTGGACATGGGCGTGGACGGGCTGCGGCTGGATGCGATCCCCTATCTGGTCGAACGCGACGGCACCAACAACGAGAACCTGCCCGAAACCCATGACGTGCTGAAGGCCATCCGCGCCGATCTTGACCAGCATTTCCCCGACCGGATGCTGCTGGCCGAAGCGAACCAGTGGCCCGAGGATACCCGCCCTTATTTCGGCGAGGGCGACGAATGCCACATGGGCTTCCATTTTCCCCTGATGCCGCGGATGTACATGGCCTTGGCACAGGCCGACCGGCATCCCATCACCGACATCATCCGCCAGACCCCCGAGATCCCCGAGGCCTGCCAATGGGGCATCTTCCTGCGCAACCATGACGAGTTGACGCTGGAAATGGTCACCTCCGAGGAACGCGACTATCTGTGGCAGACCTATGCGGCCGACACGCGGGCGCGGATCAACCTGGGGATCCGCCGCCGCCTGGCGCCCCTGATGCAGAACGACCGGCGCAAGATCCAGCTGATGAACTCGATGCTGCTATCCATGCCCGGCACGCCGATCATCTATTATGGCGACGAGATCGGCATGGGCGACAACTACTACCTGGGCGACCGGGACGGGGTCAGGACGCCGATGCAATGGTCGGGCGACCGCAACGCGGGCTTTTCCCGCGCCAAGCCCCAGCAGCTTTACCTGCCCGCGATCATCGACGCGGTTTATGGTCACCAGGTCATCAATGTCGAGGCGCAGGCAGACGATCCGTCGTCGCTGCTGAACTGGATGCGCCGCATGATCACCGTGCGCCGCCAGCACCCGGCCTTTGGGCGGGGCGAGATGATCCTGCTGTATCCGCGCAACCGCAAGGTTCTGGCCTATCTGCGCGAACACGAGGGGCGGGCCTATCTGTGCGTGGCGAACCTGGCCGACAGCGCGCAGGCGGTGGAACTGGATCTGTCTCGCCATCGCGGCACCGTTCCGATCGAGCTGACGGGCCGGTCGGCTTTCCCGCCGGTGGGCGATCTGCCCTATATGCTGACGCTGCCCGCCTATGGCTTCTACTGGTTCGCGCTGAGCGCCGAGGAAGAAACCCCATCCTGGCATGAATCCCTGCCCGACATCCTGCCCGAGTTCATGACCCTGACCACGCGCGACGGGCGGGTGGCGACCGCCATCGGCGGGCGCGAGGGGGCGCAGTTCCGCAACGACGTGCTGCCGCAATGGCTGCCCCTGCAACGCTGGTTCGCAAGCAAGGACAAGGGCATCGACGCCGTGCGCATGACCCCCCTTGGCGACCTGGACAACGGGGAACATGAACTGGTCGCCGTCACAGTATCCGTGGGCGACGAGGAACAGGGTTATCTTCTGCCCATCTCGGCCCGCTGGGGGGACGAAAACCTGCGTCCCGGTGCGCCGAAACTGTCCTATACCCTGGCCAAAATCCGCCATACGGCACGGGTCGGTGCGCTGATCGACGGCGCCTATGACGAACGCCTGCCGCAACTGCTGCTGGATGGGCTGAAGGAAGGCCGCACGGATGGCAACCTGCGCTTTGAAGGCACGGACGCTCTGTGCGGGATCGAGGATCCGGGCGATCCCCGGCAGCTTGGCGCGGAACAGTCGAACCTGTCCATCGCCTTCAGCGACAAGATCATCCTGAAACTGTATCGCCGCATCCGCGAAGGCGAGCAGCCCGATGTCGAAGTTGCGAAGTTCCTGACGGAAGTCGCGGGCTATCAGCACACGCCGCGCTATCTGGGCCAAGTCCTGCATGGCTCGACCACGCTGGCGGCGGCCTTTGCCTTTGTGCCGAACCGGGGCGATGCTTGGTCCGGCATCGTCGACGCCTTGGGCCTGGAACTGCACGAGCACGAGACATGGGCCTCGACCGGCGAGGCGCGGCTGGAAACCGTCGGCTATGACTTCCCGCTCAGCGTCGGGGCGCTTCTGGGGCAGCGGACAGCGGAACTGCACAAGGCTTTGGCGACCGATACCGACGACCCGGATTTCGCGACCGAGGATGTGACTGCCGACCAGCTTGGACAATGGGCCTCCGATGCGGAAGCCGAGGCGCAGGCCTTGCTGGACCGTCTGGACCAGACACGACTGCCTGACGAGGCCGCGCCCTTGGCGCAATCGCTGCTGGAACGGCGCGACGAACTGCTGTCGCGCTTGCGCGCGGTCGCGGATATTGCGCCCAGCTTCAAGCTGTCGCGCATCCACGGCGATTTCCACCTGGGGCAAGTGCTGCTGGCCCAGAACGACGTGGCGATCATCGACTTCGAAGGCGAACCCGCCCGCAGCCTGGCCGAGCGGCGGCAGAAATCCTTGCCCCTGCGCGACGTGGCGGGGATGCTGCGGTCCTTCGACTATGCCGCGATGACGGTCGCCTCGCGCCAGCGGGACAGCTTTGGCGGGGCCGAACGCGGCCTGGACCGGATCGAGCATTGGCGGCAATCCACGATGCGCGATTTCCTGGAAGCCTATCGCGGCCATTCGAAAGGCGCAGCCAGCCTGCCCGACGATGAGGCAGCTTGGCAAACGCTGCTGGACTTCTTCCTGCTGCACAAGGCTATCTACGAAACAGGCTATGAACTGAGCAACCGGCCCGCTTGGATCGGCATTCCGCTGAGGGGCATCATTGAACTTCTGGGACAAAGCGGACAATGACAACAGCCTTGGCAAGTGACATCGCGGCGATCCTTCGTGGAAGCCATTCCAACCCTTTCGCCGTCCTCGGCCCACATGATGGCGAGGTGCGGGTCTTCGCCCCCCAGGCCTCCGAGGTCGCGGCGATTGCCGGCGACAAGCGGATACCGCTGGATCGCGTCCATCCCGAGGGCTTCTTTGCCGGGCCTGTCGATGGCCGTCATTACCAGTTGGAAATCACATCCGGCGACCGGACCTGGCTGGCCGAGGATCCCTATCGCTTCGGCCTTGTGCTGGGCGAGATGGACGAATACCTGCTGGCCGAGGGCCGCCATCGCCGGCTCTACGAAAAGTTGGGTGCCCATCCGATCACCCATGACTGCGTCGATGGCGTGGCCTTCGCCGTCTGGGCCCCCAATGCGCGGCGGGTCAGCGTCGTGGGTAACTTCAACGCCTGGGACGGCCGGCGCCACCCGATGCGCAGGCGCCAGGGACCGGGCATCTGGGAACTGTTCGTCCCCGGCCTGTCGGTGGGCGAGCTGTACAAATACGAGATCATCAGCGCCCATGGCGAGCCGATGCCGCTGAAGGCCGATCCCGTAGGCTTTTCGCATGAACAGTCGCCCGGCACGGCCTCGATCATCAGCGGGCTGCCCGATTATGCCTGGCAAGATACCGGATGGATGGCCCAGCGGGCGGAACGGCAGGACCGCAAGGCCCCGATCTCGATCTATGAGGTCCATCTTGGCTCATGGCGACGCGGCGGCGAGAACGAGATCCTGGATTATGATGCCATCGCCGACCTGCTGGTCCCCTATGTCACCGACATGGGCTTTACCCATGTGGAATTCCTGCCGGTGTCGGAACATCCCTTTACCGGCTCCTGGGGTTATCAGCCGATCGGCCTGTTTGCCCCAACAAGCCGCCATGGCTCGGCCGAGGCTTTCGCGCGGCTGGTGGACCGCCTGCACGCGGCGGATGTCGGCGTCATCATCGACTGGGTTCCCGCGCATTTCCCGTCCGACGCGCATGGACTTGGCCGGTTCGACGGCACCGCGCTTTACGAACATGCCGACCCCCGCCAAGGCTTCCACCAGGACTGGAACACGCTGATCTACAATTTCGGCAGACAAGAGGTCGCGAACTTCCTGCAAGCCAGTGCGCTTTACTGGCTGGACAGGTTCCACATCGACGCCCTGCGCGTGGATGCGGTGGCCTCGATGTTGTATCTGGATTACTCGCGCGAGGCGGGCCAGTGGATCCCCAACCAGTTTGGCGGGAACGAGAATCTGGAAGCCATCGACTTCCTGCGCGGCGTGAATGAACGGGTTTGCGCGGATTATCCCGGCGCCATCACCATTGCCGAGGAATCGACCGCCTTTCCCAAGGTCAGTCGACCGGTCAAGGACGGCGGCCTGGGCTTTGCGTTCAAGTGGAACATGGGCTGGATGCATGACACGCTGGGCTATTTCCGGCGCGATCCGATCCATCGCCGCCACCACCAGAACGACCTGACCTTCGGGATGGTCTATGCCTGGTCCGAGGATTTCGTCCTGCCGCTGAGCCATGACGAGGTGGTCCACGGCAAGGGATCCCTGATCCGCCAGATGGCCGGGGACAGATGGCAGAAATTCGCGAACCTGCGCGCCTATTTCGGCTTCATGTGGACCCATCCGGGCAAGAAGCTGTTGTTCATGGGCGGGGAATTCGCCCAGGACCGCGAATGGAACCACGACCAGTCGCTGGATTGGCACCTGCTGGACGATCCGCTGCATGGCGGAATGCAGAAACTGGTCCGCGACCTGAACCACCTTTACCGCGACCAGCCCGCACTGCACCGGCTGGATTGCGAACCCGAAGGATTCGAATGGATCGACGCCAGCGACGCAGAGCAAAGTGTCCTAGTTTTCCTGCGGAAATCGGACAACGGCGCCCCTCCGGTGGTGGTCCTATGCAACCTGACCCCGCAGGTTCATCACGATTACCGCATCGGCGTCCCCTTGGCCGGGGCGTGGAGCGAAATCCTCAACACCGATGATGCCGCCTATGGCGGGTCGGATGTGGGCAATCGGGGCGTGCTTCAGACCGAGGATGTCCCTTGGCATGGGCGGCAGGCATCGCTGTCCCTGACGCTTCCGCCGCTTGCGACCATCGTGCTGGCACCGGTCGTAAAGGCCTAACGCTGGCCCCTTCGCTATGTCCGTCGTCGAATGATTTGGAACAGGCGGCCTGATGTTGGTCTGGAGGGCTTTGGCTCTGTGGGTTGAGGTTATGCTGCGTGGCGCTGATGGTTCAAGCGCCGGTTCTGGATGGTCAGTTTTAGCAGGTCCTGATAACACCCGACGACACGGCCTGATGCTGCAGCCGATCCCGCAGGTTGCGATATTCAATGTTGTGAGAATATGCCCCAATGGCTGAAAGGATCATCGTCAGGTCTTTCGCTGAGACAAACGGCCGAAGGTCGGCTTGCTGCTGGTTCTGGCTCATGGGAAAACGTCCAAGTCACTAATTATGTACACGCATAACTAAACTGGGGCCTGGGCCTGTGAAAGCTGATCTTTCGCACAGGTTCCGGGCGCGTTCAGTTCTCGTACTCATTGTTGATCGTGGTCGATTCATTTGCAGGGTAAGATTTCCGTTCGTCATACCTGGGTGTAAGACTGAATTTACAAGCAGTTACGTAAGTAAGGCTGAACAGCGAGAACTGTGAGTTTGGCTGCAGCAGAAGGCAGGAACGTAGAACATCAGACTGCGCTTGCCGCGAGTAATTGTACAAAGGAATAGGTACGGCGCAGAGAGCTACCGTTCGGGTTGAGCATGGCCGGAGGAGACGAATTCGATCCTTACAGGGACTGGGCGACGCGGCTTTGCTTGCCCACCCGGCCGATCTTCGCTCCGAGCCTTGCGGTTCAGCTAACAGGGTCCCAACTCCGGAAGAGACACCGCCGCAGGCGACAGGAGAAGCCGGATGAAGAACCCTTTCATGAGCATGTGGTTGAGCAACGCAAACCGTGCGCTCGGCGTAGGCCGCGGCTTAGTGACAGCCGAGATGCGCCGACAGCAGAGTGCTGCCGCCAAGGAGGCGATGCGCGCGATCGGCCTGGGGAGTGCTGCAAAGCCGAAGAAGAAAAAACCCGCGAAGCGGAAGACGAAATAAGGCGGTCAAGCAACTGTCTGTAGGCCGCCTGTGGTTTCTCGGGAGCTTACGCCGAGAGGGATTATACATCGAGTGCTGTGGCTGAGGGATCGGTGCCCCCGGCCATATCCTTCCTCCCGTATAGAAAGCGTTCGCTAACATCTCGCCCGAAGCCCTGCCAAGACAATCCTGATCTTCTCTTCGGCGTTGTGGATCTTGCGCGTCGCCCGACGGATGTCTTTGACAGACCTGTCAGCCTCGGCTTTCGTCGTCACGGGTTTCGCTGACGCCGTCCTTCGGTTCTTGCTCATCTTCGCTCCATGAAGGCTACGAGGAGCCAGAAATCCTCCCTCACGCAATCGGCCTAATCTGTTCCATGGGCGCTGACGTCAGACAGTCAGTCTGTGAAGCCATTCAAAAATGCGTCTAGGCAGTCTCCAATTACTTCGACAGCGTATCCACCTTCCTGAACGACAAGAGTAGGAAGTCCAAGCGCCCGAACGGCCGCTCCAATATCTGCAAAATCTTCTGACATGAGCGATAGAATGCCGATGGGATCGGCCTCGTGTGCGTCATACCCAAGTGAAAGTACCAGCGCCTCAGCATCAAAGTGACGGATGGCTAATGTGGCAACTTCAATTGCCTTTAACATCTGGAGTTTTGCCGAGCGAGGTGGCAATGGCAGGTTCAGATTGTATCCCATCCCCGCGCCACTCCCCTGTTCGTCCTCATAGCCGGTGTAGAAGGGGTAAAAATTCGCAGGGTGGCCGTGAATGGAGATAGTCAGAACGTCTGAGCGACCATAGAAAATCTGCTGTGTCCCGTCACCATGATGGACATCGACATCCAACACTGCGACGCGTTCAAACTTGCTGCGCAACCGCTGGGCCGCGACGGCAGCATTATTAAGATAGCAGAACCCAGAGGCTCTGTCGGCGCGGGCATGATGCCCAGACGGTCGGCAAAGGGCAAACGCGCTTTTGGTGCCACTTAGAAGCGCATCTGCAGCCGCTGCGGCGGTTTCTACGGATCGCAAAGTGGACAGCCATGTATGCGGGCCTATGGGAACCGAAAGATCGCCTAAGTACCATCCCATTCGTCCCAGCAAACCAGTTGCGCGGCATCCTGATCTGTGGGCTTCCTCTGGACGGCCGCTCCAATAAGGAAAGGTTGCAGGCCATAC
Organism: Paracoccus actinidiae; assembly: GCF_030863885.1. NCBI lineage: Bacteria > Pseudomonadati > Pseudomonadota > Alphaproteobacteria > Rhodobacterales > Paracoccaceae > Paracoccus > Paracoccus actinidiae. The sequence continues at coordinate 3,857,090 of NZ_CP132956.1, read as the reverse complement.
TTCTGGCCCGCGCTCAGGGGGAAAATCCTGCCATTGGTCCCAAGCCTGACGAAGAAAATCGAGGAATGGCGCCGTATGAACGCTGAGAGCGGCCTCAAGACCATCGGCCTTGGGCAATTCAGGCTGCACGCCATGTCTGCGCAATGCCTGCAGCAGACGGTCCGTCCGACAAGGCAAATCCTTGGCTGCAACCACGCGTCCAAAGCGCATGTACTGCTGAGGGTCGTGAAGCGCCTGTTCCGGGTGGTAAAATGCACGCATTCGGGAAACTCTCTGCTGGGTGCGACACAAGACGCCAACTGAATGGGCTTATTGCATAATGAGCAAGAAAACGTCTTGCGCGCCTAGGGTCAACATGTAGTCTTCCCCGACGATGAGGAAGCCGCCTGTGACAGAGCCCTACCTTCTGACCTTAAATGACATTTCGGTTCGATTTGGTGGTCTGACCGCCCTTGAAGGAATCAATATCCGCCTTACGCGGGGTTCTTCCCTTGGACTTCTTGGTCCAAATGGCGCTGGAAAAACGACACTGTTCAATGTGATTGCGGGCGCGGTCAGCCCGTCTACCGGGCAGGTCAGGTTTGACGGTAGGGAAGTAGGCACCACCGCAACAAGTGCGCGCAGCCGTGCCGGAATTGCCCGGACTTTCCAGATCACCCAGCCGTTCGTAAGCTTGACCGTGCGCGAAAACGTAATGGTCGCCCTTACTGCAGCCGGAATGCCGATGCGGCAGGCTAATGCTGCGGCAGAGGAATATGTGAACTTCGTGGGTCTGCGGGCCAAGATCGATGACACCGCATCGAGCTTGAGCACCGGACAGCGGAAACGGCTCGAGTTGGCCCGGGCCTTGGCCACCCGCCCCAAGCTGCTTCTGCTTGACGAGGTGACCGGGGGCGTCGACAGGCCGTCGATCCCCGGCCTCGTCGAAACCATCCGCGCGCTCCATGCAGAACGGGGGCTGACGCTTGTCGTGGTCGAGCATCACATGGATTTTCTGGCAGAACTGGTCGACTCGGCGTTGTTTCTTGACCAGGGCAAGCAACTCGTTTCCGGCAGTCTTGCAGAAGTCGCAGCCGATCCGCGTGTCCGCGACATCTATCTGGGAGATGCCCATGCTTGAGTTGAGCGGCATAAACGTCCGATACGGTGCGACCCAAGTGCTGTGGGACGTTTCTATCAGCGTCGGGGAAGGCGAGGTCGTGGCGGTCATGGGTCCCAACGGCTCTGGCAAGAGCACAGTCCTCAAGGTCGCCATGGGCCTCAAGCGGCCCAGCGGCGGCCGGGTTGTCTTCAACGGTGACGATCTGACGCAGGCGCCCGCCACCAAGCGAGTCGGCGCGGGGATGAGTATCGTGCTGGAACGCCGCCGCTTGTTCCCCCGCATGAGCGTGAGGGAAAACATCGAGGTGGGTGGCTTCGTCCTGCCTCGCACCGAGATACGCCGGCAGATGGAATGGGTGCTGTCGCTTTTTCCCGAATTGCGTCCCCACATGGACGCCACGGCAGGACGGCTTAGCGGCGGACAGCAACAGATGACGGCGATTGCCCGCGGGCTGATGGCCAAGCCTCGGCTGCTGCTTATGGACGAACCGCTGTTGGGGCTATCACCTGCCTTGCAGAAGCGGGTCTTCGCCCTGATGCGAGAGATCAACTCGCAAGGTGTTGCAATCTTGTTCAATGAACAGAACGCAAAGCTGTCGTTCGAGCTGAGTCATCGCGGATATTTGCTGGAATCCGGCCGCGTGGTACTGACCGGTTCAGGCACGCAGATGCTGGACCACCCAGAGATCAGACGTGTTTATCTTGGCGGGGCTGCCGCATGACCGGGCCCATCCTTATTGAAACGCTGCTAAACGGGCTAATTACCGGATCGATTTATGCGCTGATCGGGTCAGGGATCGCATTGATTTATGGCACGACCCGGGTGCTGAACTTCGCCCATGGCGAGATGATGATGCTGGCAGCTTATATCGTTCTGATACTGTTCACGTCGGTCGGATTGCCGTTGTCCGTGGCTGCTTTGGGGGCGATCCTGCTGGTGATGGTTGCAGGTATCGCCATGCAGCGGCTGGTGATAGCACCCATGCTTTCCAAGGACGACTGGTCTTTCCGCGTCATCGCGGCAACGATTGGCCTGTCGATCTTCCTGCAAAGCGCTGCCCAATTGATCTGGGGCGAGGGCTTCAACGCACTGCCCTATTTTTTCGACGGCGTGCTTGTCCTCGGCGAGGTCAGAATGCCGTGGCAACGGATCATGATCCTGGTCGTCGCGCTTATTGCGCTGGGGCTGTCGGCCCTGCTGCTGTATCGGACCCGGTTCGGACAGATGATCCGTGCGACTGCACAGGACGCCGAGGCGGCAGAGGCTTTCGGCATCCCTGCAGGCCGCGTGCATACGATGGTCTTTGCCTTATCGGCTGGTCTGGCCGGGATAGGCGCGATCATGCTTGCACCCTTGTTGTCGGTAAACCCTTGGATGGGCGCTCCCTACATCCTCAAGGCGTTTGCTGTCGTGATCCTTGGCGGCCTGGGCAGCTTTGGCGGGGCAATCGTCGCCGGCTTTCTACTGGGGATCATCGAGAGCTTTGGAGTGGCCTTCACATCCAGCGAGTGGCGCGATGTAATTTCGTTCGCATTGTTGATCGCAGTGATCTGGGTCCGCCCATACGGCCTCTTTAGCACAAGGGAGGGCTGAGCGATGACCGAGATGCTGGGACGCCGACCCGCCCTGATCCTTTTGCTGCTGGTCGTTCTGCTTGCACTGATCCCCTTCTTTGTGACCAATGCCTACTATCTGCACGTGCTGACGTTGTTTCTGCTGTTCTCCATATTCGCGTCAGGCTGGAATCTGACCCTTGGCATCCTTGGGCTGAAGACTTTGGGGCATCATGCCTTTTTCGCATTGGGTGCATATGCTTCGGCGATGGTGTCGCATTACGCAGGCGTGTCGCCATGGATAACGATCTGGCTGGGGGCGGGTGTCGCTGCCTTGGCTGGGCTGCTGATCGGGGTGCCGATCCTGCGGATTCGTTCAATGCCGCACGTCGCGATCGTGACGCTGGCCTTTGCCGAGATCATCCGGCTTGTGCTGGCTAACCTGAAGGACTGGACCCGGGGCGAACTTGGCTTCTGGGGCATAGACGCTATGCCCGAGCTTAACCTAGGTGGCACCGTGCTTGAGTTCGGAACGGGAAAGCCCTTTGGCTCGTATCTCCTGGCACTTGGATTCTTCGCCGCAGTGCATTTTCTGCTGTTGGCTGTCTTGCGCGGCCGTGTCGGCCTGACATTGCTGGCGATGCGCGACTCGGAGGCCGCCGCAGAAAGCCTTGCCGTGGATCTGACGCGCTGGAAACTGGGCATCTTCACCTTCAGTGCAGCCATTGTCGGCCTCAGCGGCGCGCTATACGCTCATTACATCCAGATCCTGACGCCGACGTCGACGGTTGGACCCGAGATGCTGGTGACGCTACTTGCCATGATCATCGTGGGCGGGGTCGGACGATTCCTGGGCCCGGTTCTCGGCGCTGGACTTCTTACCTTCCTGGGTGAGGCGCTTCGCGAGTTTGGCGATTTTCGGATGCTTCTCTACGGAGGGATTGTCATGCTCTTCGTCTTGGGGGCACCACGCGGGCTTGCCGGACTATTTGCTGCGGTCGGCCGCCGGCGCCCAACATGATCAAGAATAATCAATCAACGGGAGAAACAACGCTATGCTAAGACAACTCCTTGCAACGAGCGCCCTCGCACTCGCCACCCTCGCACCCTTGTCGACTACCGCGCAGGAAATTCCTGTCGGCGCCATTGCGCCCCTGACCGGGCCTGCCGCCAATTCCGGCGAGGCACTTCGGCAGGGGTTCATGCTGGCAGTCAAGGAATGGAACGAAGGCAAGGGCGACTATGTCACCCCCGGCGCCGAGCATCCGACGATTGCCCTGACTGTCGAGGACAACAACTCCAAGCCAGAGGTCGGCGTCAGCGCGGCACAGCGGATGATCACCCGAAACGGCATCAAGCTGTTGATAGGTGACGCCCTGCATAGCCACGTCACCATGGCGCTGATGGAACTTGCGCCTCAGTTCGACCTGCCCATCCTCAGCGCCGAGCCAGTTAGCACCCTGATCGCCGACAAGGTGAAATCCGATCCCGAGAAATATGCGCTTTACTGGAAGGGCAACTACAACAGCAGCGCCTATGGCGAGACCGTCCATGACTTTGTAAACTGGGCGGCCGAAAAGGGTCTGATTGATGCAGGTGGAAAAAAGCTGGCCTTCGTCATCGAGGATACGGATTATGGTCATTCAAATGCGGACACGATTACCGAATTGTTCGAAGCGGACGGCTGGTCGGTGGTGGCTAGCGAGGCTGTGGCTGCGGGAAGCACCGATTTTTATCCCCAACTGACCAAACTGAAGACAGCTGCACCAGATCTCACTCTGTCGGTCTTCACTGCCGTAAACTCCGGTGTGTCGCTCGTCCGGCAGATATCCGAACAGGCTATGCCTGGTCGCCACATGGCGATTTACTATCCGACCAAACCCGAGTTCATGGATCAGGTAGGTGCCGCAGGCGAGGGCCTGCTATGGACCTCGCTGCAGTTCGCCCCAGATGTCGTCCCTGCACATAAGGAATTTGACGAACGGATCCAGGCGGAGTTCGGTAATCCCGCAACCTATAGTCATGCGCATGGATACTGCACGATGATGATCGGACTGCGTGCCTTGGAAACTGCGGGAGGGACGGACCCGAAAGCGGTTTCCGACGCAATTGGCGCCACAGATTACAACTGCCTCATCGGCCGTTTCAAGTTCGATGCGGAAGATCATACGGTCATTGGTGGAGGTGAATACCTTCCATTGCCTGTTGCACAGATTCAGGATGGCGTGAACCAACTGATCTGGCCCGAGGCAAACGCGACCGCGGAAGCCCGGAAGTAATCCGACAGCGTGGGGCCGACAGTCCCACGGGCCCTTGGATAAGGTAGCTGCATGGAATTCGTTACAAGCGAAACCGAACTCGAAGCGATCTATGGCGAACCTGTAGCCGCTGCAATTGCGAAGGTCTCAACTTGGCTCACGCCGACTTACCGCCAGTGGATCGAGGCCTCGCGTTTCTGCGTCATCTCGACTGCCGGTCCTGGCGGTACGGACGGATCACCACGTGGAGATGACGGCCCTGTCGCCAGAGTCCTAGATGACAGGACTTTTGCCATACCTGACTGGGTCGGCAACAATCGGATCGACACATTGCGTAATCTGGTTCATGACGACCGTATCTCCGTCATGTTCATGGTGGCAGGCTCAGGCAATGTTGTTCGTGCGAACGGGATCGCCCGCATCACGGCCGATGAGGACCTACGCTCCAGCTTTGCCCGTCAGACTGCTTCAGGAGCACTGCTGCCACGTACCATCCTTATAATCCAAGTATCTGAGATTTACATGCAGTGCACCAGAGCCATCATGCGTTCACGTATCTGGTCGGATCAGAGGCCCCCGGAAGGGCTTCCTACACAAGGCCAGATGCTGGCTGCCCAATCTAAAGAATTTGATGCCAGAAGCTATGATGAGGGTTGGAGCGTGCGAGGACCGGCTAATCTATGGTAGCCTGGGAACTTCCATGGTGGATCCGTGTCAGATTTCGTTGCGCAAATGGCGGCAACTATTAGTGCAGGATTCGAAGACAAGAGTGTTGGCAACATAATAGAAAGAGCCCTGTTCTCGCCCAAAACTAATAAATCAGCTTCATCAACATGTAGCGCAGGCATGATGAACATCATCCTGGCAAGGGCCAGTGCGCGGCCGGCGCCTGATATTGGTACCGGCTGATCACCGCCGCGGAGAAATCCACTCTCGGGTCGGCACGGCGCAGTTTGCGAACGGCGCTTGAGGCGGGTTCGTGGGCATGACGCGGGTAGCTGCGCTCTCCCGGCTCAACGCTGAAGCCCTTTGTTTATGCCCGTGGCTTTGGCGAGAGGCTGATCCATCCCGAAACGCTGATCGATGACCGTCCCGCCGCCCTCGGCCGCTGCGGACCCAAATTGTGAACGCCGATGCAATAAAGATCTTCCTTTCACGGGGGCAAGTTCGTTCGTCGATTCTGTTTTGTATGGCTGTCTAATCAGACAGCAGGCCTGCGGTGCTGTGTTAGTTGTTCATAGGCAAATGCCTGGTTCAACAGTTCTGCCTCGGACCATTGCAGGCCAAGGAAGATTAGGCCGAAGGGCGCTCCCGACCTGTAATAGCCGGCAGGAACAGTGATCCCAGGAATTCCGGCAATGTTTAGCTCGCCTACCGTGGTCTCACGGATTGCTTCCCCTGAATGCAGTTCGGGGAGTTCATTTAGCATTTGTGGATAAACCAAGCTGTCCAGATTGTATTCCGCGAAGACATGATCCAGCAGTTCCAGATAGCGCTGCTTCAGTTCTGTGAAAGCAGGCAGGGCAGGAGGCGTCTCGGGGTCGGCGACACAGGGCGCAAAATCCGGCAGTTCCTGCAGATAGCCAAGGATCGCGCCCTTCCCAAGGACATTTTCGGAGGCCGTTGCAGCAATAAAATCTCCCCATGACTTTAGTGCGGCGTCTGGTCCAAGGCGGCGCAGGTAGCAGGTCATGTCATAGGGCAGCGACTCAAGGCCGCGCCCGTCAAAAAAGGGTGTTCCTGGAGTAATCTGGCGCAAACTGGCAAAGTTCGTTCCCGCGAAGGGGTCTTCAATCAAGATGGCGCCCGCTGCCTCCAGTTCCCTCTTCGCACGTTCATAAAGTTGCGTGGCTTCGTCAGACAGAAGGTCCGGTCGCCAGCCCGGGCCATAGAGGCCTAGCCGCTTCCCCTGCAGTCCCTCGGGTGACAACCTTGCTGCATAGCCACCTGCCGGAACCTTACCAACGGAGGCTAATGTCTTCGGATCCTCGGTGGTGAAGCCAGCCAGCGCGGTCAGGCATTCGGCGGCATCGGCTACTGTGCGCGTGACAGGGCCCACCACGTCGCGATTGGCTGACAGCGGCACGACGCCTGCATTGGGTACCAGCCCAATTGTCGGCTTGAGGCCCACCAGATCCTGTGCCGAGGCAGGGTTCTGGATCGATCCGCCCGTTTCCTCGGCCAGCCCAATCACCGCCATATGGGCGGCTACCGCCGCCGCCGAGCCGGCGCTGGACCCCCCCGGCACGCGGTCGGGTGCAGCGGGATTGATCGTTGGTCCGGCCCAGCTGTCATTGGCATGGGTTCCAGTCCAGCTGAGGATCGGGACGTTGGTCTTGCCGATGATGACAGCATCGGCGGCACGCATGCGGGCCACCACCGGGCTGTCGCGTTCGGGCATCAGATCGACGCCGCCCGCACCGGAATAAAGCAGCCGCCAGCCCGCGGTGGACGGAAAGCCCACCATGTCCATCGGATCCTTAACCACGATGGGAACACCCGTCAAGGCACCCACCGCCTCCCCCGCAGCAATCCGGCGGTCGATGTCGCGGGCTGTGTCCAGCGCCGCGTCGTTCTCGAAGATAACTGCATTATAAGTGCCGTTCGCCGCCTGCATTTGCGCGATGGCTGCCGATGTCAGAGCCTCGGCAGTGAAGGCGCCGCTGGCCAGACCTTTGCGGATCCCGGCGACCGTCAGCTCGCCTAAAGGGGGAAGCATGTCCTTCACCGGGCTGTCCCGACAATGGATTTCAGGACCGACGCGCCGACCGTGTATTTTGGGTCCACCATGTTGCCCAGCCGGATGCGGCCGCACTGCGTTAGCAGCATATAGGCATCAATTTCGTCAAAGCCGAAATCAGCCGCCATCCACCGGATTAACTCGCGATAAGCGCCGCGGGCAGCATCCTCCATCGGGCGCGAGGAGCCGATGGTCATGTAGAACTTCTCGTTCTCGAGCCGCGGTGTCTTGATCGTCCAGCCCTTGATCAGGTCAATGCGAACAGTTGTGACCGTGGGGTGTTCGATCGCGACGCCACACAGTTCGCCGTCTCCCTGCGCGGCATGGCAGTCGCCTAGGAACAGGAACCCGCCCTCGGTCTGGACGGGCAGATAGACGACCGCGCCCGGTGCCACGTCTGGCAGGTCCATGTTGCCGCCGTAATAATCGGGCACTAGCGAGGAGATGGCCTCAATCTGCGGAGCAGTGCCGATCGTGCCGATGAAGGGTTCATAGGGCAGGGTAATGCGGTCGTTCCAGACGGTGCCTTTCTCGGCAGTGACATGTAGCTTGCGTACGCGTTCGGGCAGGGGCGCTGTCAGCAGGGCGGTGTCCGCCGTAGGCACCAAGCCGCCGAATTCGGGCATGATGACGGTCGTGCCACGTGGTTGAGGCCCGCGTGGGACGATGCTGTCAATGTGGACGGCAATGGTGTCGCCCTTTTCCCCACCGTTGATCCAGACTGGCCCATTTTGCGGATTGAGGAACGGGAAGTTCAGCTTCTCCGTCGGTTTGTCTGATTCCGAGGTAATTGCGCCTTCGAAAGCATCATGGGTCTCGCAGGTCAGCACCGTGCCGGGGTCGATCTTCAGCACTGGCGGGATTGCCGCGCTGTAGACGTAATGATAGCTGCCTTGCTGGGCCTCGGTCAGCGATGCTTCAGCCCGCGCCTCTCCCTTGGCGACGGCCTTGCGGGCCATTATGGAGTTTTCGAACCAGCTCATTTGAATACCTTTCTTGGGTACGAGTCAGACAGACAGATAGCTGCGGATGAGGTCCTGATTGCCCAGGTCGGCGCGGGTCAGCGCGGCGGTGATGCGGCCCTTGTCCATGACGTAGCAGCGCTGCGCCATGGCGCGGATCATGTCGATGTTCTGTTCCACAAAGACGACCCCAAGGCCGGATTTTGCGTTCAGGTCCACCATGATCCTGGCGATCGACTGGACGATGTTCGGCTGGATACCTTCTGAGGGTTCGTCTAGCAGGACCAGCGAAGGGCCGCCCATCAGCACGCGACCAATGGCAAGTTGCTGCTGCTGCCCGCCCGATAGGGTTCCGGCACGCTGATTGGCGCGTTCCTGAAGAATGGGAAAGTAGTGATAGACCTCCTCGAGCTTGCCATCCAGTTTGCGGCCAGAGATCGACTGGCCGACCATTAGGTTCTCCAGCACGGTCATGCGCGGGAAGACATCGCGGCCCTGCGGGACATAGCCGATGCCCAGGCGTGCGCGCCGATGGGCAGATAAGCCGTCGACCTGCTGGCCCCTCACCCGAATTGACCCTTTCTGGGTAGGCAAGAGCCCAATCAGCGTCTTCATCAGCGTGGACTTGCCAACGCCATTGCGGCCAATGATGGCGACAATCTCGCCTTCGTTCACGTCGATATCCACGCCTTGCAGAACTGGCTTGCCGCCATATCCGCCGTTCAGTGCAGATGTTTGCAGAAGGGGCTTAGGCATCGACCTCTCCCAGATAGATCTTGGCCACACGGGGATCGGCGGTGATTTCGTCAATGCTACCCTGAGCAAAGACCTTGCCCAAATGCAGCACAGTCACCCGGTGGGCGATCTGGCGCACAAAGGCCATGTCATGCTCTACTGCCAGCACTGTCATGCCCTCGGCGTTCAGCCGGTGTAGCATCTCGCCCGTGGCATGGGTTTCGTCGGGCGTCATCCCTGCAGTAGGTTCGTCAAGCAGCAGCAGACGCGGCTTCAGTGCGATTGCCATTCCGATCTCGAGCCACTGTTTCTGACCGTGACTGAGGTTGCCGGCAAGTTGGGCGTGATCCTGCGACAGCTTCAGGAACTCTAGCAGCCGGTCCACCTCCTCGCCCAGGTGGCCTGCTGGGACATGGTGCTGCAGGGCAATGATAAGGTTCTGGCGCGTGCTGAGCTCCTTGAAAATTCCAGGCACTTGAAACTTGACGCTGATGCCCTTTCGGATGCGCTGGAATGACTTCGTGCGCGTGATATCTTCGTCAGAGAACAGGATCTGGCCGCTGTCGGGTTGATGCTCGCCGAGTATGAGGCGGAAGAACGTGCTTTTGCCTGCGCCGTTCGGACCGATCAGGCAGTGCATCTCACCGGGTTGCAGCGCGAAATCCACATTGCCGGTGACATGCAGGCCGCCAAAGTGCTTGTTCAACTTGCGGGTTTCCAGAATGGACATTAGCGGGTTTCCTTCCGGCGGAACAAGCGGCCTGAGGCGTCCACAATGCCCATCACGATGCCCCGTGGAGCAACCAACACAGTGAGGACCAGCAGGATGCCCATGACGATTAGGGCATATTGGCTGCCGTAGATTGTTAGCATTTGGAAGACGATCAGCACGGCAAGGGTGCCTATAACTGTCGTCGTTAGGTCGCCGCGTCCCCCGACTGCGACCCAGACGATGGGCAACGCGGCAGCGGTCATCCCCATCGAGGCGGGTGTGATGTAGTTTCCCCAGGACGTGTAAAGCACTCCCGAAAGTCCAGCGAGAGCCGAGCCGATAACAAAGGCCCCTAACTGGAACTTGCGGATGTCATAGCCCAGCATCTCGGCGCGCTGTGGGTTTTCGCGGATCGCGACCAGCACGTTGCCGAAGCGTGAATTGACCAGCATCCGCAGGGCCAGATAGACCACTACCAGTAGCGCAAGTGTCAGGTAGTACAGCGGCAAGTCCGGGAAGAGCGCGATGCTCCCGCCCGGCCAAGGGATTGTCAGTGAGGGCATGCCGCCCATACCGTTGAACCCGTTCAGGCGCGCAGACCCGATGGCCCATTGTGGCCCAGCGGTCTGGGCCATGAAGCGCTCTAGAACCAACGTCACTGACAGGGACACGATGCCCAGGAACACCCCGTTGATGCGCCCGAAGAATAGAAAGTAGCCCAACACAGCGGCGAAGAGTGCACTGAAGCCTACGGCGATCAGGGCTGACAATAGGGTCAGTCCATAGGCATCGCCAAGATTGATCGTTAGCACGCCATAGCAATAGCCCGCGACGCCGAAGAACGCGGTTTGTCCGAAGCTCAGCGATCCCCCATAACCCCAGATCAGCGAGAGGCCCATGGCCATGAACAGCCAGTTGAAGAAGTAGACATTGTTGCCGACGTCATAGCTGTCGGCAAACATTGGATACGCGCAGGCGCAGGCCAGGACGATCGCGAAGCCCGTCCAGAATTTCGGGCCGCGTCCGATGGTTTGGGGTCCTTCGATCAGGCGCAGGGTGGCGCGCACCCGAGACTGGTCGACCATTCTCAGGCCCTCTCTTTCAGGATCTTGCCGCTGATCCCGCGGGGCAGGATGCGGATGACAATAATGACGGCGATCAACAGGCCTATCTGCCCCGCAAGCTGTCCCTGCCAGCCGGTCAGCGCAGCCTTGATGATGCCAAGGATGGCGGCTGCGGGTGCCGTGCCTAGGAAGATGTCCGCCCCTCCGACGACGACGGTGACAAAGGCCTCAACCATGAAGGACGCGCCCATGGTGGGCACCAGCGTCATGGTGGGCGCGTAAAGCCCGCCCGCCAGTCCCGCTAGCCCTGCGCCAAGGCCAAAGGTCAGGCTGTAGATCAGGTTGGTGTTCACGCCCATGGCCTCGGCCACATGGGGAACCTGGATAGTGGCACGGGACAGAAGGCCAAAGCGGGTGCGGGTGAACATCAGCCACAGCAGGGCCAGCGTGCCAACGGCGGCAATCATTAGGACGACGCGATAAACGGAATAGGAATAGCCGCCCAGCGTGAAGCTGCCGAAGGGCGTGCCTGCGCCCTGCATGCTGGGGCCAAGGACGATGAGGGTGGCCTGAGTAACAATCATGGAAATGCCCCAGGTCGCAACGATGGTATCCAGCGGACGCTGATACAAAGGGCGGATCACCACCAGTTCGACGATCATGCCCGCAATGCCGGCGGCAACCGCACCGGTGATGATCGCGAGCGGTAAGGGTAGACCTGCATGGACCGCGCTTGTCGAGACATAGGCGCCGCACATGATGAATTCGCCATGGGCAAGGTTGATGACGCCCATCATTCCGAAGATGACGGCCAGCCCGCAGGCGCTAAGCACCAGAAAGGCGAAGGCATCGCCGAACTGGTAAAGAAAACTGAAGATCAGATTGAAGATGTCCACAAGGCAGCCCTTTGGTCTTGGTGGCGTCCGGGCGGGCGGTGCCGCCCAGACAGGGCAAGGATCAGCCGTTCGCCGGGGGCGGGTTCGACGGCGTGTATTGTTCGCTGGGATCGCTTACCGTTAGATCGCAACCGGCTTCGCCTAGCCAGTAAGGCTGGATCGCGTCCCATTTGGTTGGAAACTCGATCGAATGGTCCTCGGTGACATGCGCCAGATGGATCGTGTGCGAGACGTGCTGGCTTTTCGGATCGATGCACATCTGGCCACCCGGACCGTCGACGCAGACATCGCCCTCGGCAATGACCTTACGGATATCAGCCAGTTCCGTCGACTTCGCGCGCTCGACCAACTGCTTGTAGAGATAGACGGCAGCGTAGGAGTTGCTGGCCTCCTGGTTGATATAGGGCTCGTTCGGGAACTTCGCGCGGAACTTCTCGACGAACTCCTTGCTGGCGGGGCTGTCGATTTCTTCGACATAGTTCACAGTCGCGTACATGTCTTTGAGGCTCGGCGGCGTAAAGCGCTTGTGCTCATAGCCTTGGCCCACATTAACCGAGGAGCCCATCGGCAGGTTCAGGTTCGCAGCACCTGCCTGTTCGTAGTAGGAGGCCTGCGCAGTGCCCACTAGCAGCGTCACTACGAAATCCGGCTTTGCCCCTTGGATGTTCTGGATCGTCTGCGAGAACTGCGACACGCCCAGGGGGATGAATTCCTCGCCTACCATGGTGCCGCCATTTTCTGCGACGATGTTGCGCACCCATTCGGCAGAAATCTGGCCGAAGTTATAGTCGGCCGCGATCGTGTAAACATTCGGGCCGTACTTCTCGATCGTGTAAGGTAGCAGGGTCGAAAATTGCTGTTCCGGAACGGCGCCCGTCACGATCATGTTCGCATCGCAGACCCCCCCTTCATACTGGTTGTTGTAGAAGGCTAGACCGTCGAACTGGTTGACAATCGGACGATAGGCCTCGCGCGAAGCCGAGGAAAAGCCCGCGAAAACGGCATCAACCTTGTCACGCTGCAGCACCCGGCGCATGAACTCCTGGAAGCGGGTATTATCGGACTGGGTGTCGTACTCGACGAGTTCCAACGGGCGGCCGCCGATGCCCCCGGCGGCATTGATTTCTTCAGCCGCAAGTTGGATCGCGTGTACCTTGCCAATAGTAGCAAGGGCGAAATCGCCAGACTGGTCCTCCAAGACGCCCAGCTTAATCGGTTCAGCGTCCTGTCCAAATGCGGTGCCCGCAAGCAATAGAACTCCAAGCGCCGAAGCGGCGCTTCTTGATGTGATCAACATCTACAACTCCTTGTTGGTTATCGACATGGGCATTAGGCCCAGCGTCGCCTTTCATCAGTCGGCGAGGCTTCTTCGTCCTCGTTGTATTTTGAAGCTCGTAGGACCTCGCAGTAGTCCTCGACACTTTGGCGAGCATGCATGGCACTGCGACGCAGTCGGTCGTAAGCTTGGTCGGGGTCGATGCCATCGCGGAGCACCATGTCGGTCACTGCTCGCAGGACATGGGCGCGGCCTTTTCGCCGTTGCTTTAGGTCTTCGATTTGGGCCTGCATCGCCATACTGCGGGTAAAAGAATTGACTGCCAGAAACAGAGCGGAATAGACCGATCCGCTGTGGAGGGGCTTGGTCAAGAAGGCTTGTGCGCCAAGGCTAACCAACCCACGCAGTCGGCTGGGAGCTTCGGACCCGACCAAGCCTACGATGGCGCAGTCCGTAGGTATCTCAGGTTCCTCACCCGCAGGGGGCAGCGCCATGTCGCCGTCAATGAAGGCGACGCGGGGGCCAGCCGCTGGCTCAAACAGCAAGGTTTGGTGGATTGCATCAACCGTCAGTCCGAGGCGCGGCAAAACGATCTGTAGCGTGTTCGTGGTACGGCTGTCGGACGTGATGATTGAAGCTCGGAAATCGCGGAAGTTCTGCGTCACGCGTGGCTGTTTCATTTCACAATCCTCAGTTGCGAGGGTAGGGAAGGCGGTTCTGTGGTACGCGACCACTGCACTAGATACGGATCTGGCTGCACCGGCCCACGGCTTCCAATCAGCACATCGAATTCGTAATCTGTGCGGGAGACACCGATATGGGGCGTCAAGTAGGCATGCATCGTTTCTGGATCGATCTTCACCGGCCCCTGCGGCGCATCGAAGTGGCAAGCGGTCACGGCGGCGCGAACTTGTGCAATGTCTTCGCTGCCCGCCCGCGCGACGGCGCGTGCCAGTAAGTGGATGGCGATATAGCTGGACTCTGCGTCAGCACAGGCGACCGGTCCATTCGGAAAAGCACGGCGATAGGCTGCAACAAAGTCAACGTTGCGTGTCGTCTGTAACGACGAAAAATAGACGCTGGAGGTGATCTGTCCGTCAGCCGCATCGGCACCGATAGCGTGCAGTTCCGGTTCTGATAACGTGCAGCTTGCTACCGGCATTTCCCGCGGCTGGTCGATCCCTGCAGCGGCGCTGGCCCGACGCAGGCGCCGAAGAAATTCATAAGATGATGACCCGATCAAGGAGTTAAAAATGTAGTCCGGGCGAAGCTCCAAAATCTCGCGTATATACTGATCTAAGTCAGCTTCTCCCACTGGCACATAGCGTTCAGCTGCGATCTGTCCCCCTAGGCGTGTGATGCCTTCGCGGAATACGCGGTTGCTCTCCCAAGCCCAGATGTAATTTGACCCGATGCAGTAGGCTGTCCTGCCGTATTCTTTAAACAGAAATCCAATAAGCGGCGTCAGATGCTGGTTCGGAGAGGAACCGGTGTAGATTACGTTTTGTGAGGTTTCGAAACCTTCGTAATGGCTGGGATACCACAGCAGCGCATCGTGCTTCTCTATAATCGGTAGCACTTCCTTGCGGCTGGAGGACGTATATGAGAACGGCGGTGAGAAACTAGTCCACGGAAGCGGCGGCATGGAGCTGCTGCGGGCGGCGTAAAAGTCGTCCACCTTTTCCCTTTCTGCGGCAGCAGGGAGGGCGCGAGGATTTTCAGCGTAGGAAAACCCGCAAAGGTCGCCCTTACCGCTCTTATGCGAAAGCTGATCGAGCTGGCCAACGCACTCGTCCAGCAGGACCGCAAATGGACACCAAAAACGGCTTGATCAAAACGGATACTCTAGTTATCAACCAACTGCACCCGCACGCGATGGTCGTCGCCGATGCCCACAAGAGCGCTTGGCGCAGGTGGGCGGCTGACCTCTGGGCGCTGACCAATAGGCGGCCAGAACCTTGTGCCGGCCGGAGGTTCGGATGCGGGCGGCAGAATATCTTGGGCATCCCCGGCCAGGCTTGCGGGATTGGGAATGGTCTCGATGAGGCGTCGGGTATAGGGATGGGTGGGGGTTGTGAAGACCTCGCGCCAGCCGCCTTCTTCGACGATCTGGCCCGCGAACATCACTGCCACGCGATCCGAGACATGCTCGACCACGCCTAGGTCATGCGAGATCATCAGGTAGCTGAGGCCGAGATTCTGCTGCAGGTCCATCAACAGGTTGATGATCTGCGCCCGGATCGACACGTCCAGGGCGCTGACTGGCTCATCCAGCACGATCAGCCGTGGCCCCAGGATCAGCGCCCGTGCGATGCCGATGCGCTGGCGTTGACCTCCTGAGAACTCGTGGGGATAGCGCGCGGCGTGTTCGGGCAGCAGGCCAACCTGGCGCAATGCTGTGGCAACGCGGTCAGCACGTTCGGTACGATCCTTGACGCCGTGCAGCATCAGCGGCTGGGACAATGCGCGGCCGATGGTTTCGCGCGGGTTCAGGGTCGAGAAGGGATCCTGAAAGACGATCTGCGCGAGGCGCGCACGGGCGAGCCTGTCAGGCGCGCCAGGGCCATAGACTGGACGCCCTTCGACGGTAATGACGCCCGAACTGGGTGCCTGCAGGCCCATGATCGCCAGTGCCGTGGTGGACTTGCCGCAGCCGCTTTCACCAACAAGGCTTACGCATTGACCGGACTGGACCGCCAGATCCACCCCGTTGACCGCATGAATGGTCCGACGCTGCCGCAGCAATCCGCCTGCTACCGGAAACCGCACATGCAAGTCCTCGATCGACAGGATTGGTTCGCTTGCGGATGGGGCGACCGTCGCCACCCTCATGCTGCCTCTCCTCGGGGATGAAGATAGGTTTCGGCGAAGTCGGGGGCATTGCGATCAATAGCCATGTCCAGATCGGCCAAGCGGTGGCGCCCTTCGGTCGCGCGGCTTCCCAACCTGGGCAGGGCGGCCAGAAGGCCCTGCGTGTAGGGGTGCCGGGGATCCGTGAACAGCGCCTTCGCGTCGCGCAGTTCCAGCAGGCGGCCGTTAGCCATGACGCCAACACGTTGGCACATCTGGGCAATCACGCCAAGATCGTGGCTGATCAGCAGGACGGCCGTGCCCTCGCGTTCGCAAAGTTCGCGGATCAGGCGCAGCACCTCGGCCTGGACGGTGACATCCAGCGCCGTGGTCGGCTCGTCTGCTATCAGAAGGTCGGGGCGGCAGGCCATTGCCATGGCGATCATCACCCGCTGCCGCAACCCGCCCGACAACTGGTGCGGATAAGCGCGGGCGCGCCCCTCGGGGTCGGGCACCTGCACGGCGGCAAGCGCTTCGACCGCCTTCGGGCGCGCGTCGGACCAGGACAGGCCGCGGTGCAGGACGAACATTTCGGCGACTTGGCTGCCGACGCGGGCCAGCGGGTTGAGGGCCGTCATCGGTTCCTGGAAGATCATCGAGATGCGGTCGCCGCGCAGCTTGCGCATGGACCGGCGCGACATCGCCAGGAGGTCCTGCCCGCCGTAAAGCGCCTGTCCCTTCAACGTTGTCAGTGGCCTGCGATTGAGGCCCATCAGCGCGAGGGCCGAGGCCGATTTGCCGCTGCCCGATTCACCCACCAGTCCGAAGATCTCGCCCGGCATGATGTCGAAGCTGAGATCGCGGACAATCTGCACCGGGGGGCCGTTCCGGTTCGGGATGCCAATCGTCAGGCCACGGATGTCCAGCAGGGGCCCGCTCATGCGCGGACCTGCATGCGGGGGTCCAGCCAGTCGCGCACCCCGTCCCCCAGCAGGTTGAAGCCGAGGACGGTGATGAAGACGGCAAGACCGGGAAAGATCGTGGCCCAAGGGACGCTGCGGATCGCCTCCCTCGCGTCGGTCAGCATATTGCCCCAGGACGGCGCAGGGGGACGGATGCCGAGGCCCAGGAAGGACAGGGCGGCCTCGGCCAGCACCGCCTCGCCGATGCCCAGGGATGCCATGACGAGGACCGGCCCGACGATGTTCGGCAGGAGCTGGGTCAGCATGATGCGGATGTCGCCATAGCCAAGCGTGCGCGCCGCCTGGACATAGCCCTGCGTCTTAAGGGACATCACAGCGCTGCGGGTGATGCGGCAGCTCCAACTCCAGTTCGTCAGGCCAAGCGCGATCAGCAGGCTGGTCACGCCGGGACCAAGCACCGCCATGATGGCCAGGGCGAAGATCAGCGACGGGATCGCCAGCATCAGGTTCGTCAGCCCGTTGACCACATCGTCCCACCAGCCGCCCCAATAGCCGGCCGACAGGCCCAGGGCGATGCCGATGGTCGAGTTGATGGCCTGCGCCACGATGCCGATGGTCAGCGAGACACGCGCGCCATGAAGCACGCGGGTAAACACGTCCCGCCCCTGGCTGTCGGTGCCGAACCAGTGGTCCCAGGAGGGGGGCATTTCCGAATTCATCAGGTCCGCGTCGAGGACCGGGTCATATGGCGTCAGCAGCGGCGCGAAGACCGCGCCCAGGATCACCAGCGACACCAGTGCCAGCCCTAGCGTCAGATTCAGGCGGAAAGGCATCTGCATGGCGCGTCCTCAACGAAGGCTAATGCGGGGGTCGATCGCGGCATAGACCACATCGACCAGCACGTTGATGACAAGGAACCATAGAACAATCACCAGGATCGTGCCCTGCACCACCGGGATGTCGCGGATCGCCACGCTGTCCACCATCAGCGAACCGAGGCCCGGCCATGAGAACAGCTTTTCGATCACCAGGGCCTGTCCCAGCAACGAGCCGATCTGCAGCCCCAGCGTCGTCACGATCAGCACCATGACATTGCGCAGGACGTGCCAGCGGATCATCTGCGCGGGGCCCGCACCCTTGGCCATAGCCGTGCGGATATGGTCCGATGCCATGACCTCCAGCACGCCCGCCCGGGTTGTCCGCGCCAGAAGCGCCAGCGGGGCAAAGCCAAGGGCAATCGCGGGCAAAATCAGATTTCGCAACCGCCCTTCGCCATAGCCGAAGCTGGGCAGCCAGCCCAGTTGCAGTGCAAAGACATACATCAGCAGCAGCCCAAGCCAGAACTGCGGCATCGACAGCCCCGACACCGCGCCGATCATGGTGACGCTGTCCAGCAGGCTGCCGGGACGCATGGCGGCCAGAAAGCCCAGCGGAATGCCGACCGTGATGGCCAGGGCCATGGCCGACAGCGCCAGTTGAAGCGAGGGCCAGATCCGCGCGGCGATCAGGTCGATCACCGGCTCGCGCGTGCGGAAGGACGTGCCAAGGTCGAACTGCACCAGACGCACCAGATAGTCCCAGAACCGGGCCGGCAATGGCTTGTCCAGACCAAACTGCGCGTTAATCTGGGCGACCAGTTCCGGCGACAGGGCCCGCCGGCCGCCGCCTGTCATCGTGCCGGCAAAGCTGCCGGGCAGGACGCTGAAGATCAGGAAGATCAGCGCCGCCACGGCCAGCAGTGTTGGGATCATCTGCAGCAGCCGCCGCAGGATGTAACGGCCCATTCTTCCGTCTCCCGTCCTTATTGCAGTGAAGATCCCGCGGCGGTGAACCATCGCGGGATCTTGGCCTTATTGCGGCTTGCGATCGGCCGGTGCGGAGTCGTCGATCCAGATCTTGTCGTAATCCTGGATCGCCAGTTCTTGCGGGTTTCCACGAAGGCCGTGGACCCAAGGCTGATAGGCCATCACCGCCTTGTTATAGTTAAAGAACCAATACGGCGCTTCCTCGCGGATGATACCGTCGGCCTGACGGATCAGGTCATTGCGCTTGGCCTCGTCACGTTCCTGCTGTGCGGCTTCGTAGAGTTTGTCGACCTCGGGGTTGCTGAAGTTGGTATAGTTGCAGGCCGACTGTGCCGTCTTGCTGTAGAAGCAGCGCAGGATGTTCAGGGGGTCCGGTCCGCTGGACAGCGACCAGATGAAGGCGGTGAAGTTGCCGCCTGTGATGCGGTCTTCCAGCACGGCGTTCTCGACCGGCTCGACGCTGACGCGGATGTTAGACTTGGCCAGCATCGGGATGATGGCCTCGACGATGGGTGCGCCCCAGCTTTCGTTCTGGTTGGCGATCACCGGCAGGTCGATGCCATCGGCATGGCCGGCTTCCTCCAGCAGGGCCTTGGCCTTTTCGGGATCATAGGCATAGCCCTGCGCGTCCGGGTCGAAAGCAGGCGAGGTCGTCGGCATGAAGCCCACCGCCGGGAAGGCCTTGCCCTTGACCAGCCGGTCGATGATCAGGTCCTTGTCGATGCCGTGGTTGACCGCCTGGCGCACCCGCTTGTCGTCAAAGGGTGGCTTCGTCGTGTCGAAGCCGACCACGCGGGTGAACAGTTCGGCTACCTCCAGCAGGTTCTTGGACAGATCGGCGTCGGCCTGGTATTCCTGGTATTGCTGGCTGCCCAGGACGGACACGTCGATTTCCTGGTTGCGGAAGGCCACGTCACGGGCCGCAGCCTCGCCCATGATCAGGATGTTGAGCCGGTCCAGATAGGGCTGGTCATCCTCGCCGAAGAAACCTTCGAACCGCTCGAAGCTGACGCGCGATCCGGGGACGTGTTCGACAAAGCGGAACGGGCCAAGGCCGACCGGTTGCGTCGCCTGCGTGTTGCCGTCCACGTTCGACGGATAGATCGGGACATAGTTCTGCATCAGGTCGAAGCCGGGATCCTGGCTGGCGGTGAAGGTGATCTCCAGCGTGTGGTCGTCGATCTTCTTTAGGCCCGACATCTCGGTCGCACTGCCGCCCTGGACCTCCTCGAAGCCCTGGATGCGCGAAATGAAGTTCGCACTGGGAGAGGCCGTCGCGGGGGTGGCGATCCGGTTATAGCTGTAGATGACGTCGTCGGCCGTGAAGGGCTTGTCGTTGTGGAAGACGGCATCGTCTCGCAGCTTGTAGGTATGGGTCATTCCGTCGTCGCTGACGGTAACCTCGGTGAACAGGTCGGGCTCGGGCTTGCCGGTTTCGGGGTTCCACTTGTAGAGGCTGCGATGCATGGCATGGGCCACGATCTCGGTCTGCACCTCGGCCGAGGCGGTGATGTCCAGCGTGCCCACGCTGCTGCCATAAGGCGCGGTGAAGTTCAGCGTTCCGCCGCGCTGCACCTCCTGCGCCCAAGTCGCGGGCGCGCAGAGCGCGGTTCCTGCCAGCAGCAGGGCGCCAATGGTGGCCTTGATCGTCATCTTGTCTCCTCCCCAGGTTATTTTGTTGTCCTTCAGGCGGCGTTGCGCTCGAACACCACGGCGCCTCCCAGCACCGTCATCTCGCAGACCGTGTCGTTCAGGATCTGCGCGGGCGTGGCGGTCAGCAGGTCTCGCGAGAACACCGCGATGTCGGCCACCATGCCGGGCTGCAGCCGGCCCTTGAAGCCTTCCTCCCGCGCCAGCCAGGCGCCGTTCTGGGTGTAAACCGTCAGCGCCGTCTCGATGTCCACGACCTCGGACGCCATCATGTCGGTCCCCTTCCCCGTCCGGCGGGTCAGCATCTGGTGCAGGTTCGGGCGCGGGTCGGTGCGGCACACGGGTGAATCGCTGCCCGTTCCCGGATGGAACTCCATGTCCAGCCAGCTCTTCAGCGGGGAAATGCCGCGCGTCACCGCCTCGTCCAGGACGGCCAGGTAGCTGTCGCCGAAATCATGGACGAAGACCTGCTGGGGCGAAGGCTCGATGCCTGCGGCCTTCATGCGGGCGTGTTGTTCGGGCGTGGAAAGGCAGCAATGCTCGACCCGGTGACGCCGGCCGGGGTCGGGCTGCGCATCCAGGGCCTTTTCGTAAGCGCCGATCAGCTGGTCGACGGCCATGTCGCCAATGGCATGGCAGGCGAGTTGATAGCCCTTTGAATGGTAGTCCGCGACCAGTCCCTCCACCTGCTGCGTCGGCAACATCTGGACGCCGAAGTTGTCCGGCTGTTCGCGATAAGCCCTGCTTGTCCAGGCGGTCCGCCCCCCAATCGAGCCGTCAAGGAAGATCTTGACCGCGCCCACGCGCAGCATCTCGTCGCCCACCCCGGTGACCAGCCCCGCCTCCAGGCAAGGCTCGACAATCGATGTGCCGGGATCCCCCAAGAGCGTCAGCGATACGCGCACCGGCAGGCGTCCGTCCCGCTTTGCAAGGTGATAGGCCCGGATCTCGTCCATGCCGGCGATCATGCCGACGGCGGCGTCCATGCAACTGGTGATGCCATGGGACAGCAACTGCCGCCCGCCGGCCTCGATGGCGTCGATCAGGCCGTCCACATCCGGCGTCGGAATGTGGTTGCTGATCAGGTTCTGGGCATTCTCGGCCAGCATCCCGGTCAAGGTGCCGTTCTCGACCTCGATCACGCCACCTTCGGGCGCAGGGGTTGCGGCGGTTACGCCCCCAATCTCCAGCGCGCGGCTGTTGGCGACCGAGACATGGCCGCAGGTGCGCGTCAGCAGGACCGGGTGATCGGGCGCGGCGGCGTCCAGTTCGGTCCGGTGCGGGTGGCGGCCGATGTCCAGCTTCTGCTGTTCATAGCCGCGCGCCCGGATCCATTCGCCCTTGGGGGTGAGGGCCGCGCGGGCCTGGATCGCGTCAAGCAGGGCCTCAAGGGTCGGCGCGGCCTGCGGAGAGGCATCCACATAACCCAGCACCAACCCGGTCGAGATCAGGTGCAGGTGGTTGTCGTAAAGCCCCGGCATCGCGAACCGGCCTTCCAGGTGGACGACGCGGGTGCCATCCCCGATCAGCGGCGCGATCTCGGCATCGCTGCCCACGGCCAGGACCTTGCCCTGCCAAGCGGCAAGCGCCTCCGCCACGGGCAGGCCCGCGCCACACCAGATTTTACCGCCTTTCAGCACCAGATCCGCAACAGGGCCCATCATTCCTCCAAGACAAGTCACGGGCAGGTTAGCCGCTGGCGGCAGGATGGCAAGAAAAGTCTCCTTTATTTTTGCTTGTGTTTTCATTGGCTCCGTCACAGCCTCCGGCTTTCGCCAGACAGGGACGTCCCGAATGAAAGTCTTCATCAGCGCCGACATGGAAGGCACGGCAGGCATCACCTGCTGGCCCGAAACCGAACGCAACAAGCCCGAATATCCCGAGTTCCAGGCGCTGATGCCGAGGTGGTGGCCGCCTGCGAAGGCGCGCTTGAAGCGGGCGCGACCGAGATCGTCATCAAGGACGCCCATCACACCGGGCGCAACCTGCTGGTGGACCGCCTGCCGCCCGAGGCGCGGATCATTCGCGACTGGTCGGGCCATCCCCATTCGATGATGTTCGGCATCGACCGCGACTGCGCGGCGGCGATCTATACCGGCTATCATGACGCGGCCGGCACCGACAGCAATCCGCTGGCGCACAGCTTCAACGGCAGGATCATGCGGCTGACGATCAATGGCGCGCTTGCGTCAGAGTTCACCGTGAACGCCCTGACCGCGGCCTTGCTGGGCGTGCCTTCGGCCTTCCTGTCCGGCGATTGCGGCATCTGCGCGGCGGCCGCGGCCCTGGCACCGGGGATCGTGACGGTGCCGGTCAGCCAAGGCTTCGGGCCCGCCGCCTCCTCGGTCACGCCCGCCCGCGCCCGCGAGCTGATCCGCGAAGGTGTCAGGGCGGCGCTGTCCGACCTGCCGCTGCGGAGCCATCCGCCTCTGGCCGCCAGCTGGGACATCGAAGTGGAGTTCAGCACCCCCAACGACGCCTATCGCGGCAGCTTCTTCCCCGGCGTCGATTACCCCGAGCCGCGCCGCCTGCGTTTCGCCCGCGACGACTGGTTCGAGGTGCTGCGGACGCTTCGCTTCCTTTGGTGACCGGCAGACGTTGGTCGGCAGCAAGCGATGTCACGGCCGGTCAGGGGTGATCGGACCTCTGATAGACGACCTCTCCGCCACGCAGGGTCATCTCGCAGACCGCCTCCAGCAGCGCCTCGGGGGCAACGGCGGTCAGGTCGCGGTCGAAGACGGCGATATCGGCCAATTGTCCTGGTTCCAGCCGGCCCTTAAGCGTCTCCTCGTGCGAGGCATAGGCCGATGACCAGGTATAGGCGTGCAGCGCCTCATCGATGGACAGGCGATGTTCCGGCCCGAACAGCTTTCCCGTGCGGGTCTTGCGGGTCACCAGGTTGTAGATCACGGCGCGGGGGTCGATGTCGGTGACCGGGCAGTCGGTCGAGGCCGAGGGATGCAGCCCCCGATCGATCCAGGTGCGGAACGGATGAGAGGCCGCGATGCGGTTCGCCTCCAGCACGGTTTCGTAGTTGTCGCCGAACCAATAGAGGAACGAGGCCTGCGAGACTGGCAGGACATGCAGCCGCTCCATCCGGTCCATCTGGTCAGGACGCAGCCAGCCGCAATGCTCGATCCGGTGGCGGCGGTCAGGGGCAGGATTGGCGGTCTGCGCGGCTTCGATGGCGTTCAGGACCTCTTCGATGGCGGCGTCGCCGATCGCGTGGATGCCCATCTGCCAGCCCGCGTCATGGGCCTGCCGCACCATCGCATTCAGCTCCTCCTGGTCGGGAATGCAAAGCAGGCCCTTGTTGCCCGGATCGCCCATGTAATCCTGCGTCATCGCAGCGGTCTTCGATCCGGCGCTGCCATCAGTGAAAATCTTGACCGGACCCATGCGGAACATCTCGTCCCCGTCGCCCGTCGCCCGACCCTCGGCCATGACCTTGGGCAGGATGGAACGCGTCTTGTCGCCCATCACGCAGCCATAGACCCGGACCGGCAGGCGGCCCTCGGCGTGCGCGCGGCGATAGGCCAGCATCTCGTCCCAGCCCGCGTGCAGGCCGATCGCGGCCTCCATGACCGAGGTGATGCCGTGGCTCAGCATCAGGTTGCCAGCCTTTTCGATCGCGTCGACCATTTCGTCCAGCGAAGGATGGGGCAACACGGCCTCGAAGGCCTCGCGGCCGGTCTCGGCGATCATGCCGGTCAGCCGGCCGTTGCGGATCTCGATCAGGCCGCCTTCGGGCTGCGGGGTTGTCTCGTCCAGCCCGGCCAACTCAAGGGCGCGGCTGTTGGCCACAGCGGAATGCCCATCCGTGCGCACGATATAGCAGGGATGGTCGGGGCAGGCCTGGTCCAGTTCGTCCCGATGCGGAAAGCGTTCCACATCCAGCAGGAAATGGTTGAAGCCTCGCCCAAGGACCCATTCGCCCTTGGGCGTCACGGCCGCCCGCGACGCCAGGCCCTGCAGCAGCGCGGCCAGCGTGGGCGCGGCGTCAGGGCGCAGATCGACCTGGTCCATGGCGATGCCGACCGGCAGCAGATGCATGTGCGCGTCGTTAAGACCCGGCATCGCGAAGCGTCCCCGAAGGTCGATGACGCGCGTGTCCGTCCCGATCAGCCCCCGCATGTCCGACGTGGTGCCGATGGCCATGATGCGTCCTTGCCGCACCGCCACCGCTTCGGTCTTGGGCTGCCCCAGCCCGCACCAGACCACGCCGCCGGTCAGCACCAGATCCGCTGTATCCACCTGTCATCCCCCAGATTTTGCATCTCATGCAGAGTGGACTTGCCATGGTTCCACATGTCAACAAGCATGGGTTCGCCGCACCGAGGCACGCTGTCGACAGGAACCTTGGCCCGCGTGGCATTAGCTGTGTCCGATGGTGACGCAGCCAGTGCCGGACCTGGGAAAAAGGCCTTGCCTTCTAGCCCAGGCAATCGGCCAAGGACATGCGCACGGTTCCGCTCCGACCCACGAACCGGTCCGCGGCCAGCATCGAATTCAGGACAGCCTCCTGCGTGGCTTCCGCCGCAGCCCGGAACAGCAGGTCGATCCGGCTCTCGTTCAGGGCGCGCCGACTGACGATATCCCGGTCCTCGTCATGATCTACCGGATTGGCGGTCGAGAAGGCGATGGTGATGTCGCCGCTGCCATGTCCCCAGAACGAGCCCAGTCGTGCCAGTCCCGCGCCACCGCGCCGGGCCACTCGGCTGAGTTGCCGGTGTTCCAGCGGCACATCGGTGGCCAAAACCACGATGACGGAACCTTTTTCGGTGGTCTTGACCTCTGGACCCGGGGGCGACGGACGGCGGCCATCGGGCAGGATCAGGTCGCCCGCGTTGCCGAAGTTCGTCAGGACAAGCGCGCCCAGGTGAAAATCCTCGCCCGCGATCTCAAGCCGCCTTGAGGCCGATCCGATCCCGCCCTTGAACCCGAAGCAGGTCATGCCCGTGCCGGCCCCGATGCTGCCTTGTTCCACCGGCCCGCCATGCGTTGCCGCTAGGGCAGACCGTGCATGGTCTTCGGTCACTGCCATGGCCTGGATGTCGTTGAGGGGGCCGTCGTTGCATTCTCCGACCACGGCGTTCACCGTGGAAGTGGTGCGGCCGATATCCGGATTACGCGCCAAGGCATCGCGGATCAGGGCTGCACTGCACGCTGCGACCGAAAGCGTGTTGGTCAGCAGGATCGGCGTCTCGATCGTGCCAAGTTCGTCGATCTGCACAAGCCCGACGGTCTTGCCGAATCCATTGATCACGTGGCTGGCGGCGGCCACCTTTTGCCGGAAAAGGTTGCCCCCGCGCGGCAGGATCGCGGTCACGCCCGTATTGATGTCGCCGTCCCGCAAGGTACAGTGGCCAACCAGGACGCCGGGAACGTCTGTCAGACCATTCATCGCGCCCCGAGGAAGGTTGCCGCATACGAGGCGAAAGGTGTCAGTGCTGCGTCTCACCCTTGCTTCCTGTCTTAGATATCCATCCTGTCCGCATTTGCCCGGCTTGCTCGAGAGCATCCCGAGTGCACGACATCCGACAGGCGGCATACAATATCGCTTCTTCCGTTATCACTGAATTTCTCTCAAGTCCCTGATCAATATACGGTTGGTTCATTGTCTTCCGCCGCACCTGCCGATTGAACTTCATCTTGTCTCGATAGACTTGGTGAGCCGACTACTATCGCAATTATTGGCTGTCCCTGCTGTCCGGTGCCGCATGAAGGCCTTCACTTCGCTAATCTTTGGAAAAGCAATCCGGTATGGACAGTCAGACCCGCACCGGGCAGGTTTACAGGCTAACCGCTGGCTGCATTCCTTAGGACCCGATCATGGATGACCTTACCAACTTCGGCGGTACCGCCGAGGAACGCGACATCCGCCACCACTTCCACGCCTATACCAATGCCCGCCGGCACATGGACGTAGGCCCCATGATCATCGAGGAAGGCAGCGGCATCCATGTGACCGACAACTGCGGCCGCCGCTATATCGAGGGCATGGCCGGGCTGTGGAGCGTGGGCGTCGGCTTCCAGGAACGGCGCCTGATCGAGGCCGCGACCCGCCAGATGGAGAAGCTGCCCTTCTATCACAATTTCGGCCACAAGAGTCACGGCCCTGCCATCGACTTCGCGGAACGGCTGATCGACATCGCGCCGGTGCCGATGTCGAAGGTCTTCTTCACCAACTCGGGATCCGAGGCCAACGATACCGTCCTGAAGATGGTGTGGTACCGGTCGAACGCGCTTGGCCAGCCCGACAAGAAGAAGGTCATCGCCCGCATCCGAGGCTATCACGGCGTGACGATCGCGGCGGCCAGCCTGACGGGGCTGCCTTACAACCACAAGTCATTCGATCTGCCGCTGGATCGCGTCCTGCATACCGGTTCTCCGCATTACTGGCGCGAGGGGCGGCCCGGCGAGACCGAGGAGCAGTTCGCGACCCGCTGCGCCGAGGAACTGGAGGCGTTGATCCTGCGCGAGGGCCCTGAGACCGTCGCGGCCTTCTGGGCCGAGCCGGTGATGGGCGCGGGCGGCGTGATCGTGCCGCCCAAGGGCTATTTCGACAAGATCCAGGCGGTTCTGGCGAAGTACGACATCCTGTTCATTGCCGACGAGGTCATCTGCGGCTTCGGCCGGACCGGAGAGATGTTCGGCTCGACCACCTACGGGATCCGGCCCGACGTGATGGTGCTGTCGAAGCAGATCACCTCCAGCTATGTGCCCTTCTCGGCCATCGTCATGAACGACCGCTTCTTCGGCCCCATTGCCGAGGAAAGCGACCGCATCGGCACCTTCGGACACGGCTTCACCCCCGGCGGGCATCCCGTGGGCGCGGCTGTGGCGCTCGAGAACCTGGCGATCATCGAGGAACGCGGCCTTGTTGCCAACGCGCGTGACGTGGGCGCCCATTTTCGCGCCCGGCTGGAAGGTCTGGCATCCAGCCCGCTGGTGGGCGAGGTCCGGGGCGTGGGCCTGATCGCGGCCATTGAGCTGGTCGAGGACAAGGTGACCAAATCGGTCGCCACGCCGGGCCGGTTGGGGACGCTGATGAACATGGCGCTGCTGCGCAACGGCCTGATCTCTCGCAGCATGACAGACGCCGCGGCCTTTTGCCCGCCCCTGATCATCACCCGTGCCCAAGCCGACGAGATGTTCGAGATCGTCGCGAAATCGCTGACCGAACTGGAAGCCGAGACGGGCATCTGACCATCTGATCGACGTCACGGGCCAAGGTTGGTCAGAAAAGCCTCCAAACAGTCGCCGATCACTTCGGTCTGGTAGCCGCCTTCCTGAATTATCGTCACCGGAATGCCCGCTCTGGCGACTGCCCTGCCTGCCTGGCCGAAGGCGGCTGTGGTGACGGTCAGAAGGCTCAACGGGTCTTCGGCATGGCTGTCGAAGCCCAAGGCCAGGGTCAAAACCTCGGCACCGAAGTCCCTGACCGCGTCCAGCCCGCAGGTAATCGCCGCAAGGAAATCCTGGTCACCTGCGCCCGGCGGAATGGGCAGGTTGAGGTTGAAGCCCTCGCCGCTGCCTTGGCCGCGCTCGTCAGGGCGGCCGGTGAAGAAGGGATAATAGGCGTCGGGATCGACATGGACCGAAACGGTCAGCACATCGGCACGGTCGTAGAAGATCGACTGCGTGCCGTCGCCGTGATGGGCGTCGATGTCCAGGACCGCGACCCTGGCAAAACGGCTGCGCAGCCGCTCAGCCGCAATCGCGGCATTGTTGAGATAGCAAAAGCCGCTGGCGCGGTCGGCCCGGGCATGGTGGCCCGAGGGACGGCAGAGCGCATAGGCCGCCCGGTCGCCGCCGATCACCGCCAGGGCGGCATCGGTCGCGGCATGGGTCGACCGCAAGGCCGAAACCCAGGTGAATTCGCCCACCGGCACGGCTAGGTCACCCAGGTAATAGCCCGCCTGCGCGATCAGGTGGTCGGTCGGGCAGGGCGGCCGCCTGCCGGTGCCGGAAAGCTGCGGGAAGGTATTGGGCAGCACCTCGGGCCCGTGTCCGGGCAGATCCTGCCAGCGGCGGAACGCCGATTCCAGGAAGTCCATGTAATGGGCCGGATGGACAGCCGCCGCAGGTTCACGGCCGTGATCGGCAGGCACCTCGGGAACCAAGCCCAGGCGATCAAGGGATGCCAGCAGGGCCTGGGTCCGCGCAGGAATATCGGTCGGCGCGGCCAGCCGGCCCACACGCATGAACTGCTGGGGGGCGTGCAGGGCCTGGTCGGGATGATAGAAGCTGCGCATCGGTCCGGATCATCCTTTCCAAAGTGACGGAACAGGCAAGGTCAGGGCTTGGCATCAGGACGGGCCACCAGGGGACGGCCACAACGCCCCACCCCCGGTACCTGCTTAGGACAATATCGCCTCGATCAGCATGGGTCCGGGTTCAAGGACCGATGCCGCGATGGCGCGGTGCAACTCGGCTGCGTCCTCGACCCGGATGGCGGGCACGCCCATCCCGCGGGCAAGCGCGCAGAAGTCCAAGTCAGGCCGGCGCAGGTCCAGCATGTCCAGGGCCGTAGGGCCGGGATTGGCGCCGACGCGGAACAATTCGCCCTTCAGGATTTCATAGCTACGGTTGGCAAGGATCACGGTGGTGACGTTCAGTCCCTCGCGTGCCTGGGTCCAGAGGCCCTGCAGTGTGTACATGGCCGACCCGTCCGCTTGCAGCGCCACGACCGGGCGGTCAGGACAGGCGACCGCTGCCCCCGCCGCCAGAGGCACGCCGATGCCGATCGACCCGCCGGTGATCGACAGCCAAGACAGCCGCGGCGCCCCGGCAGCAAGGCCGCCCACGCCGCGTGCGCGGGTGATCCCCTCGTCGATGACGATTGCGCCCTCTGGCAGGGCCGCGGCGATGGCCAGCGACAAAGCAGTATCGTCCAGTGAACTCGACTGCGGGGCCAGCGGGCGCGGCGCGTCGGTTCCCTGCCAGGGCCGCGCGCCCACCAAATCCGCCAAGGCGGCCAAAGCTGCAGGGCCGTCCTGGTCGCGTGCGGCAAGGGTGGTGATGCGACAGTCGCGCGGCAAGAGCAGGCTGGGGCGGCCGGGATAGGCGAAGAAGGCCACTGGCTCGACCGCCTCGATCAGGACGGCGCGGTTGAAGCGCGACAGGGTCTCGATGGCCGTATCGATGGGATAGGGGACACGCGGGATGGCGGGCAGGCCCGCACCCATTTCGACCCGGCGGTTTGCCCCTGGGGCTATCAGCGTGGCGCCGGTCGCCTGCGCGATGCCTGCCGCAAGCGTCAGGGCCGCCGGATCCTCCATCACCGTGCCGCCGACCAGCAGCAGCGCCCCTGGCCCAAGGGCCTGCGCTGCCTCACCAAGGGCGCTTTCCTCGACGGCGCGGGGACCGGCGGGGGCGGGCGGTGGCGCCATGACGCCGCCTTTGTCCCAGCCCAGGTCGGCGGGCAGGATCAGCGTCGCCACCGCGCCTGGATGGGACGAGGCCGCGGCCCACCCTGCCATCGCATCCCACGCGAGGGTCGCAGCCGATGTCCCGGTCCTGACCCAGTCCGAGAAGGCCGCGGCCGCGCCCGCGATGTCGGCCGACAGCGGCGCGTCATAGTCCAGGTGCCGCACGGCATGTTCGCCCACCAGGTTGAGGACCGGGGTGCGCGCCTTGCGGGCGTTGTGCAGGTTGGCCGCGCCATTGGCGAAGCCTGGCGCCAGGTGCAGCAACGTCGCGGCAGGCTTGCGCGCCATCCGCGCATAGCCATCGGCCGCGCCAGTCACCACGCCTTCGAACAAGCCCAACACGCAGCGCATCAACCGGGTGCGGTCAAGCGCATCGACGAACTGCATCTCGGAGGTGCCGGGATTGGCGAAGCACACCTCGGTTCCCGCAGCATGCAGGCTGCGCACGACGCTTTCCGCACCGTTCATGTGGCATCCTTTTTGGTTTGGTCAAGCACTCGCAGGCGACGTCCCAGGACAGTGTTTTCAACACCGGCAGTTTCTGTAGGTGCCGGCGGTAGGCTTTCGGTGAAATTGCAGAAGACCAGATCGCCTTACTTTATCAATCCGCTTTCGAAAGATAGCTTCCTCGGCTTCATCAATATTGCCTGCATCAGGCTATGGCTCCGCCACTTGTCAACATGATCCAGATATTGAACGCTTCCCGCATGGGGGCGAAGGGGATGGAGCCTGCCCTGATCACCCCAGCCATATCGCCCGTATCTATGTTCATTCCGCCGTAGTCACCATTTGGGCGCCTGTCGGGCCGATGGGGACGAGTCGATGCTACAGGCGGTTTTGTCCTGGCGGGTTGCCAGTCGGCGGCTGCTCTTCAGCTTGTTGAAGCAACGCTCGACCATGTTGCGCAGGGTATAAATGGCTATGGTCTCGCACCCCAAACCTTTTCCGAAGATCGGCGGTGACCGCCAGCGTAACCCACGGCCGCGCGGCTCGCGCTACGCCAAAGGCTCCGCGCGCGGCATCCTACACCACGTGCGGAAACACTATTTCAAACAGCGAAGCTTGCTCAGCAATTGTGGGGGCGGCACTCATAGGCTCGGCTTAAGAAAGCCCGGTATCTCCTGCGGGTCCGCAGGGATGTTGCCGCCAGAACCGCCTTTGTTTCTGCGCCTGGTCCGATGATCAGCTGGCTTATACATCCCATACTGGATCGGTTGCTGCTCCGCTCGTTTATGGGATGTATTATGGAATACGAATCACATATTCGATCACAGACCCGGTCAAACTATGCGGGGAAATGGGTGACGGGGTTTGAGAGGGAGGCGTATCGTGGCGGGTGTGTGAGCCTGCCAGAACTTCCAAAAGGAACGATACGCCATGGAGAAGACTACAGACATCATCGCATTTCGTCAGCCGGAATGTGCTGAGGCCCCGCTGACCGGGATCGGTGCGCTCGACGTACAGCGCCCGAAGGTGCGCGACCGCGCCCCTGATGGGCCGGCCGAGAAGAAGATCCGCTTCACCTCTGCGGTCCTGCCGAAATGGGCGCGGCGTTCGCGCAGCCTCGATGCCCTGCTGCCCGTGCTCTATTTGCGCGGCATCTCGATGGGCGTTCGGGCATTCCTTCGGACCGCTGGCAGTCATGCCCTCACTCCAGGAGGCGCTGGCCGCGATCTTGGGGAAAGACGCGCCGAACCGGTCACCCGGTGTGATCTCCCGCCTGACCGGGGAGTGGCAGCAGGAATACAACCGTTTGCAGTGCCGCGGCCTTTCGGTGGCCGCCATGTCTACATCCAGGCCGACGGCGTCTCCCTTCAGGCCCGGATAGAACCGCAGGCCGAATGTACGCTGGTTATTCTCGGGGTCGCGCCCGAAGGGAAGAAGAAACTCGTCGGCTTCCGGATCGGCGTGCGCAGTGCTGGCGTGAGTTGCTGGTCGACATCAAGGCACGTGGCCTCGCGGTTCCCCCGAGATCGCCGTGGGCAACGGAGCCATGGGGTTCTGGAAGGCGCTCGACGAGGTCTTTCCCGGCACGCGCCATCAGCGCTGTTGGGTCCACAAGCTCGCCAACGTGCTCAACAAGTTTCCCAAATCCATGCAGCCGGCGGTGAAGGCCGACCTGCGCGAGATCTGGCAGGCCGAAACCCGCGCCGCAGCGGCAACCGCGATGGACACCTTCGTCGAGAAATACGGCGCCAAATACGAGAAGGCAGTGGCCTGCCTGAGCAAGGACCGCGAACAACGTGCCACAACAAAAACCGCGGAGAACGCCTCGTCCTCGACTGCTAACCCATTGTTTCCACATAAGTGAGACGTTCAATCAGGATCAAAATGCCGTCGGAACTGTCGAACTTCGGATGCAAGCGAATACGTGACCCGTGAACCTCAAGGGTATCGCCATCAATGACGGATGCTATGCCTTGTATGACCTGGGCTTCAGCCTCGACTGCGACAGCCGGCATATGACCAGCCAGGAACAAGGCAATGGCAAGAGCAAAGGACTTCATGAAATCTCGTTCAAAGAATATTTGAAATGCATTTTGGCGATCTCTGAATGGAAATCATCAGGAAGCCAGAAACGACATCGCTTGGAAAAGGGACAAAACCTCGACCAGAAGAAGAACTTTCCAGCCGAGCGGGGCGAACTCGTAAACCATGACACAAAAGCCGCTCGGCCGATGGGTGTGTTATGCCAGAAGCTGACGTCCGCGCCAACTTGGCTAAATATACAATCCTTAGTTGATTTTTGATTTTCTTTGCACGTCTACGCCTGTTGAGCCTTGCGCGGAGAAGGAATGGGAGATCGGCGTTCGAGCCTGCCCCGTCAAGCATTGCTCAGGTCCGGCTGGAAAACCGGATAGATACGGCATATCTTTTCCGCCTTAGTAACCGGAGCATTCAGGATGCGGACCAGGGTGGTGGACAAGCATCTACCGATACTGACGGCGGACCTCTACCCTAATGGCGAGATTGGATGGCTCTGGCTCACCGAGCCAGGAAGGCGGCCGCGACCTGTCAAAGACATGGCGGCCTGCCTCCAGAGATTGGACACATTTATCCTCTTCGGAGCGTCCAAGCCCAAGATTAACGCCTGGCTGATCCATCAGATCAAATCAACCCTTGGCTGCTGATCCGCGGATATGGGGTGTTATGACGCCGGATGAGGGTGTGCGGGGGGGCACGCCGGGGTTATGCGGTTTAGAGGGGCGCAGCCGTATCTGGCGCTGCGCCTCCGCAAGCTGCTGGGAAAGACTGCTGTTCAGTTGTGCGACTCGGCGCAAAGGAGCAAATTAGGGCACCCACTGATCATCCGAGGAGGATGCGATGGGACGCTCATTTTACCTGGCTTCGTGTCTGTCACTGGCGCTTCCCCTGAGCGCAGTTGCCCAAGAACCGACCGTAAAGCAGACCGAGGCTGCTGGCGCCAGCTTTCCCGTAGTCGATGTCGGTAAGGGCGAGCCAATCTTGTTTGTGCATGGCGCTTTTTCTGATCACCGTGCATGGGAGCCGGTCCGAGATACCGTGGCCGAGGGGCATCGGTTCATTGCCTATACCCAGAGGGAGTTTGGAACCACGGACTGGCCGGATGAGCCGGCCTATGGCCAAGACGTCCATGAGAGCGACCTGGTAGCGCTGCTCGATACCTGGGGCGAGCCGATGCATCTGGTCGGCTGGTCCTATAGCGGGCCGATCGTCTTGCAGGCGGCACTCGACCGGCCTGACCTGGTCCGCAGCGTAGCGATCTACGGTCCATGAGAGCGACCTGGTAGCGCTGCTCGATACCTGGGGCGAGCCGATGCATCTGGTCGGCTGGTCCTATAGCGGGCCGATCGTCTTGCAGGCGGCACTCGACCGGCCTGACCTGGTCCGCAGCGTAGCGATCTACGAGCCGACGCTCGAGACCGTCCTGCAGGACAAGCCTGAATACCAGCAGGTCATGGCTGATTGGAACGCGGGCTGGGGTCCGATTGTCGAGGCGTCTCAGGGGGGCGACGACGAGAAGGCCATCCGGTTGAGGCTTGAGGCAGTGTTAGGTCTGCCCGAGGGTGGCTTCGAGGCATTGCCCGAGGGGGCTCGGACGATGTTCCTGGAAAACGCTCATACTATCCCGAAGATGTTTGCTGCGCCGCCCGCGATGCCGATGACCTGCGGGGATCTGGGAGGGATCGAGGCGCCAGTGCTGATCCTTTATGGCACTGACACGCTGCCGTTCTTCGAGGCGGCTGCCAAGGAGGTCGCGGGCTGCCTGCCGAACGCAACATTGGAGGAGAGGCCGGGGGAAGGACACGGGGCACCGCTTCAGAACAGCCACGCTGTCATCTCCAAGATCCTGGCATTCATCGACGCACAGGCGCGTTGAAGGGGCCACTACGCCATTCAGAGCGCCATGCCTGCCTGTGAGCGCCCGTGCCAAGCCCACCAATCCCCCCCGGCTGCACTGCGGAATGGGTCTTATGGGCACGCCCGGGTTGTGAGGGTGGAGGCACCGCTTGACCCTGTCGGGCCGCTTGCCTGCCAAGGTGGTGCGCATATATCATGCGCATAGCACGAGGTGAGTCATGCAAGTTCAATCAGCGCCTAGAAAGCCCACGAACCTGACACTGGACTCATCGCTTTTGAGCGAAGCGCAGTCCTTCGGCGTGAACCTGTCCCAGGCCGCAGAGGCCGGGTTGCGCCGTGCTGTGGCCGAAGCCAAGGCAGAGGCATGGCAGCGCGAGAACGCCAAAGCGCTTGCCAGTTCGAACGCCTGGACTGACGCGCACGGCCTGCCGCTCGATCGGTATCGCCAGTTCTGATGGCCCGCTTCGACGTTTATGCCCGCCCCGGCGGTGCGGGCTATGTGCTGGATGTCCAGGCCGATGTTCTGAGCGGGCTGAACACGCGCCTTGTCGTGCCGCTTCTGCCGCTGGCTGATGCCCCGGAGCCTGCAAAACGGCTCAACCCCGTGTTCGAGATCGGGTCCGAGCCACACGTGATGGTCACCCAGTTCCTGGCGGCGGTCCCACGCGCCCTGCTGCGCAGCCCTGTTTCCAATCTGGCCGATCAGGACAGCGAGATCATGGCAGCACTGGACATGGTGCTGATTGGCTTCTGAAGCCCAACCGACAGAAAAGACCGTTGTCTGAACAACTCGGACCGCCCCGATCGGCCGGCTTCGGTCTAATGCTTTGTCGAAGCCTCCCATGCTGTTGTGAGTGCGAGCATCCACAGGAGGCTGCTGCGCAGAAATCCATGAATACGTCAGTGGCTCTTGCCTGAACCTGGTAAGGCAAGACCTGCTCGATGAACTCGACTTCCAGGAACCGGATCATTCGGGTGGCGTTCAAGCGAGCGCTCTGGAGGATGAAGATGATGATGACTGTGGCCGTTGTCGGCACGGGCCCCACGGGCATCTACTCCCTTCAGCAGCTTTTGGCGACCGGACGGCGTCTTGCGGTCACGCTGTTCGAGAAGGGCGAGAAGGCTGGCATCGGCATGCCCTATTCCCCTGACCATGCGAGCAAGTCCATGCTGGCCAATATCGCCAGCATCGAGATCCCACCGGTGATCGAGCCCTATCTTGACTGGCTGCAGGCCCAACCCAAGGCGCGCCTGGTTTCCTTCGGGCTAGACCCTGAGGATCTCGACGACCGGCAGTTCACCCCCCGGCTCCTTTTGGGGGAGTATTACCGCGACCAGCTCCTGACGCTTGTGGAAAGGGCGAGGGATGCAGGTCACCATATCGACATCCAGGAAAGCACCGAAGTGCTCGACATCGTGCCGCATCAGGATGTGCTTCAGGTGAAGACGGCCAAGGGGTGGCACGGCCCCTTCGAACGCGTGATCCTTGCCACGGGACATGATTTTCCCGACGAAGACGAAGCCACCCGTAGCTATTACCCCAGCCCCTGGTCAGGACTGATCGATGCACAGATCCCGGCGGTGCCGGTGGGCATCATGGGCACCTCGCTCAGTTCGATTGACGCCGCCATGGCGGTGGCGAACCAGCATGGCCGCTTCCGCCGCAAGGGCGACGACCTCTGCTTCGACATCGCGCCCGATACCGATCTGCACATCACCCTCATGTCACGCTCGGGCATTCTGCCGGAAGCTGACTTCTATTGCCCGATCCCCTACCAGCCCCTGACGGTCCTGACCGACGAAGCCGTGGCCCGCTGCGCAACGGAGGCTTGCCCGCTTGATGCGGTCTTCGATCTGGTCCGGGCCGAAATCCTGCAGGCCGATCCTGCCTTCGCGCTGCGCATCGGTCTTGCTGGACTGGACGCCGACAGCTTCGCGCCCGCCTATTTCGCGGCAAGAGAGGCCGCCGATCCCTTCCGCTGGGCACGCAAGAACCTGGTGGAGGTAGAGCGGAACAAGGCGGACAAGGTCACTGTTCCCTGGCGGTATGCCCTGCTGCGGATGCACGAGAAGGTCGAAGCCCTTGTCTCGGAGCTGCCCGAGACTGATCGGGAGCGGTTCGATGGGGGCCTCAAGAAGGTATTCGTCGACAACTATGCCGCCGTTCCATCTGAATCCATCCGCCGTCTCCTCGCTCTCCGGGACGCCGGGATCCTGTCGGTCTTGGCGCTTGGTGAGGATTACGACCTTGAACGTGAGCCATCGCAGACCACGATCAAGACCGACAAGGGGCAGTATGTCTTCCCGGTCTTCATTGATGCCCGTGGACAGAAGGCGCTGACCAGCAAGGACATGCCTTTCCAGAGCCTGCGCGAGGCCCTACTGCAGGCCGGTCAGGACGTGCCGGAGGTAGCCGAGGACTATAGCCTGATCGGCGTCCCAGGTTATACGGGGCGGCTGACGCTGGCCTCCATCCCCTACCTGATGCATGACCGGCCCTTCGTGCAGGGGATCACGGCCTGCCATGACATTGCCGCAGCTATCGCAGCGGGCGCGGCAACAGGCAGACGACGGCGGCTGGCCGCGGTAGCATGAACGCCGTTCGCGGATCCTCAAAGATGAGAAATTCGATGCGCTGTGCCAACAGGCTGATGAACTTCCCTCGGGCTTGCCAAGGCTCCCGCTCGCACCCAGCTTGGTCCAGGCCGCAGCCTACATCTTACCTCTGCCGTTCAGCACATTCCTTCATGAATGCCAGAATGTCGGAAGCCCGGGGCGGGTGAAGGGGTGCATCGTGATCGGCCGCCCAGTCGAAGAGGGAGGTCGTCTTCGAGGTGCCATAACCCATCGACCATGTCGGAAAGCTGCGGGTTTCCGTCTGCTGCCGGTCCAGGACCTCGACATCACCGTGCCTGTTGTCTGACCTGATCCTGTCGAAGGCTTTCAGGACTTCAGCTTCTGGGCCCTCCAGCCACTGATAATAGATGTCGCTTTCGCGATGCAGGAAGCCGGTCAACCCGGCTACGGCATTCTTGCGCCGCGATGTGGCTAGGATGTCTCGCTCGGCAGAGCCCCCTTTCGGCGTAAGCGCTTCACTCCGATAGAGGATTGTCAAGTATTGCATCCGCATGACGTCACCGGGGCCGGGATGCGTGTCAAGTAACATGTGAATGACCGGAACTCACGCCCGGCTGCAGCCCTTTTGTCTGTGACTGAAAAGGACAAGACGAAATGGACCGGCACAGCCCCTATGCCCTTGTGGCAGACGATAACGCGCTCATCCGGATGGACGCCTGCGAGATCCTGAAGGAGGCGGGGTTTCGCTGCTACGAGGCCGCGACGGGTGAGCAGGCTGTGGAACTTCTCGACACGTTCGGCCAGAACGTGCAATTGCTCTTCACGGACGTGAGCATGCCCCCGGGCAAGATGACCGGGTTCGACCTGGCGCGACGATGCGCGCAGGACTGGCCGCATATCGGGATCCTGGTGGCTTCGGGGGGCACGACGCCCGGCCCTGGAGACATGCCAGACGGCGCGGCGTTCCTCAGCAAGCCTTTCACTCCTGATGTGGTTCGCGAGCACCTCTTGAAGATCTTGCCTGAAGGACGGCGGCCGGAACCGCTTGAAAAGGGTGCGGACTGAAGGAGCACGCGATGCGTCATATCGATCATGTCGTGGTTGCTGTCCGGGATCTGGACGGGGCCGCCGATCTTTACGCCCGCCTTGGCTTTCAGGTCGGGCCGCGCAACCGCCACCCCTGGGGGACCGAGAACCGGATCATCCAGTTCCGGCAGTCATTCATCGAGCTGATCACGGTGCCCGAGGATGCGGACATCCCGCTGCACGCACCGGGCCACTTCAGCTTCGGCGCGTTCGTGCGCGATTACCTGCAGCGGCGTGAAGGACTGGCGATGCTGGTGCTGAGCAGCGCCGATGCCATAGCCGACGCCGCGTGCTTTGCGCAGGACGGGATTGGGGATTTCGCCCCTTTCCGGTTCGAGCGGACCGGCAGGCGCCCCGACGGCAGCGCCACGCATGTCGCTTTCAGCCTGGCCTTTGCCATGGACAGCCAGGCACCCGACCTTGGCTTCTTCACATGCCAGCAGCATTTCCCCGAGGCCTTCTGGAACGAGGCCCTGCAGCGCCATCCGAACGGCGCCACCGCCATCACGGGCGTCACGATAGCCGCGGCGCATCCCGCAGATCATGCGGGCTTTCTGTCGGCTTTCACCGGATCGCCGGTGGCAGATCCGACGCACGTCCCTTTGTCCGGGGGCGCGATCACCGTGGACCAAGGCATGGCCCCAGTCTTCGTGGGCTTCACCGTCCAGGTGCCGGACCTGGAGCACCTGGCCCGACGACTTCGAGCCTCCGGCATCGCGCTTGTCGAGCAGGCAGGAGAAATAGCTGTTGAAGCTGATGTTCTTCCTGGCGTCAGACTATCCTTTGCCTGTCAGCCAACCTTCGCAGACGTGACCTCGACAAACGGTGCAGTCTGACCCTTTCACGCGGCGTCAATTCTCAGCCACCCGATGATACACCCGCACTGGATCACCCCAATCACCTCACATGTGATCACCCCCATGGCCGAGGCTGAAAAGGAAAGCCCGGCGCTAGGACGCCGGGCATCAAAGGAGGGAGAGATGAAATTGTGACCGCATCCGCCGGCCACTGGGCTTCGGGATGTTGAACGCATGGACGTGGTCAAGGTTCCGCTGGAGCCCGGAGCCGCTATGTCCGCCCGCAGGCTTGCTGCTGTTCGGCCGGCCTTCAGGGGCATAAAGTCCCTCATCAGGGTCTGGGCCTCTTGCCCGCCGTGGCCGCGACAGGACCCCTCATGGCAAAGACGTCCTGCGACTCGCACGATAACGCCTCTTCCTTCTCCAAGCACAGAAGCACCACTTCAGGAGCTGCAAACCCATAACACGCCTAAGTTGTAAAAAGCCTGTTGTTATTACCCCTGCAGTGTTGCTAGCCTTCATCTTGACCATGGCAAGAAACGAAGACCCGCTCTGCCAGGCGGGTCTTTCTTGTTCACAGAATGGCCCGTGCCACGCGGATCATCTGAAGAAGCTCGTAGTTGCTATCGTTCAGCCGCACGACTTGCCCGTTCACAACGGCATAGTTCTCATCATGGCCCAATTGCGGCAGACGGTAGACACTGGCCAGTTCATCCTGAGTCAGGGCTGCCGTCGGGGCGATCGGCGTTCCTCCCGCAAGGTCCGCCACCTGTGCCATCTGGTTCACAAGAAGCAACGCGTCATAATCCTTCTCGTCGAGCAGAACAGGCATGCCGTCGATCAGAGCATAGCGATGGCCATCGGGTGCAGGATCAAGGTCAAAGAGCGTCGCAATCTGGTCCGATTGCAAAAGCAGAAGCTCAGGGTCGGGATCGACGTCGGGCTCGGACCTGAGCCATTCGTCCCGGCGCTCGACCCAGATCGTGTCATAGTCATCCTGATCATAGGACGCCCATTCGTCGTAGGTTACGCCCTTTTTTGCCAAGCCGGGCGGGACGCAAGGCGGATCCTTCTTTGCAAGGCCCGGCGGACAATTGCGATAGGCGATCAGCTCATCGTCAGGAATATCGGCGATAAGCAGCTGCGGTGTGACCACTGCAAGCGCTGTTGCGGCGAGAAGGCGTTTCATGTCTCGCCTGACAGGAGCCGGCGTCGAGATAAACCGGCCCAGAACCTCTTCACGCTCTGCTGCCGTAAATCCGCGGCGGCTGTTTCCATGTCCCCGCGATGCATGCTCGACGGCCTTGCTGTCCGACTTGAGCTTCGGCCCGCCAGCAGGGTCGGGCCTTCCGGCGCGACTGCCGGGATGATCCCTCCCCTTCCCTGCTCCGGGCTGTTCGTTGCGGCCATGGGCCCTGTCGGAACCGCGGTTGCCGTGGCCCTTCCCCATCGCCTTGCCGTTCCCTTTGCCGTTGTTGTCCTTGGCCAGCCAGAGCTGCTCCACGGACGTGCCTCCGAGGGGTGCGATAGCGCCCTCGGCATGGATCGGGCCAGCAGCGAGATGTGTCGATGTCAGAGCGAGCGCGACGGCGCTGCTGATAAGGAACGTGTTCATGTCAGACGCCTTTCGTTTGGAAAAAATCAACATGGCATTCCTGCGACGCGTTCCATTGGCTCCAGCGTCAACGAAGAGGGGGTGCCGGATTGTCATGGCAGTCTGTGGGAAGAAGCTGACCGAATGGCGGCGGAGCATTTCGAAATGGTCCTAACCGAACTCGGCTATGACCAGCATCCCGCCGCGAGGATCCTGGCGCCGCCTGCTAAGGCGCCCAAGACTGCCAAGGGCAGCACTGTCGCGACCACCAGGAGCAGGAACTGCACGGGGCGCAAGGCGTTCCTGACACGGGTCAGCGAAGGACCTTTCGAATGAAGCGGAGCCGATACATGCAATCGTTGCAAGGCTACGACGTCGAAGGGATGGTCTTCGAAAAGGTAATGAAGAGAAAGAGCGTATTATGAAGATCCTCATGGTTCTCACCTCCCATGATCAACTGGGAAATACCGGCAAGAAGACCGGCTTCTGGCTGGAGGAGCTTGCTGCGCCCTACTACGTCTTCAAGGATGCGGGTGCCGAGATCGTGCTGGCATCTCCAAAGGGCGGCCAGCCGCCGCTGGACCCCAAGAGCAGCGAGCCTGACTCCAGGACCGACGCAACCAACCGCTTCGAGGCCGACGCCGAGGCCCAGGCGAAGCTGGCTTCGACTGAAAAGCTGTCGTCCATCAACCCGGATGACTTCGATGGCATTTTCTATCCGGGCGGTCACGGTCCGCTCTGGGATCTTGCCGAGGATCCTGCCTCAATCTCGCTGATCGAGACGTTCATCGGCGCTGACAAACCCGTTGCCCTGGTTTGCCACGCACCCGGCGTTCTGCGGCACGTGAAGGGGCAAGATGGCAAGCCTCTTATTGAAGGCAAGGAGGTCACGGGCTTTACCAACACCGAAGAGGAGGCCGTGGGTCTCACCCGGATCGTTCCCTTCCTTGTGGAGGATGAACTGGCCGCAAAAGGCGGACGCTTCACGCGGGCAGACGACTGGGCCTCTTATGTGGTTCAGGATGGTCTTCTGATCACCGGTCAGAACCCAGGCTCCTCCGAGGAAACGGCGCAGCGGCTTCTGTCCGCTCTGAAGAACTCGCAGGCCAGCTAGTCAGACTGTAGTGGGCAAGGGATGCGCGGTCTTCGCGCACCCCTTCCAGATACCGGCCTCAGCCCGAGTGGTTGACGGGCGATCCGTCCTGTTCTTGGAATAGTTGACGCGCGTTCGCGGCATCGGCCGACAGCCAGACCTTGCCACCGTCGCAGGATGCCACCGCCGACAACTGGACATAGTGGTGGTGCTGATCCTTCTGGCCGTGTTCGTCGTCCTTGCGCGTCATCTTGATGCGGTCGCCCTCGACGTGATCGACCTTGCCGACGTGAACGCCGTCCGCGCCGACGATTTCCATGTGCTCCTTGATCTCGCTTGCATTGACCATGTCGGCCCCCTTTTTTTAGGTAACACCGTTCCAACGCGTCACCGCCCGATCCGATCCTTCGGATTGCGGCTCATCTTGGTCAGGAAGCGCCGAGCGGCAGAACTCGGAAAACACACAACACAAAGGCCGCTCGGCTGATGGGGGTGTTATGCTGGAAGGTGACGCGCCCGGCAACTTGTCCAAATGGACAACTCAAGGTTGTTAATGGCTGAGATTGTCCCGCTATGGTTAATGAACCGGCGCCGGTGCCGTTCAGGTGCATGGGACGAAAATCTTTTTTAAGTTGTACGTTACTGAATTTAATGGCAATTTCGGAACATTTTACGCCTTGGAACGTTCTTACAGTGTTCCTTGGTGGTTTTGTGCCGAGTGTGTCGTCCCGAGTGCCTTGTTTCAGCTTGCCCCGCCCCGCCCGGCGGGGCTTTTTGCTGCGCGGCCGCCAAGGGCCTGTTCAACCCTAAGCTGCACACCCACGGATATGGGGTGTGATGACACAAACCCGCCGCGGAATCATTGATCGCGCAGCAGTTGTCCTAACAATAGCCTGTTCGAACGCTCCTGACCGGCGCCAACATAGTCGTAGCCCTCTGCGCGGATCGTTTTTTTAATTCGGACAGCAAGCACTGTGTATTCTGCTGCATATCCTAATGAACTGGGCTCGGCAGCTTACGGAGAAGCCCAGAACCCGGACCACTTATCACGCCCGACCGCAATGGAAGTCGCATTGAACTATCCTCCACTTAGAGCGGACATTTGGGCTTAAGCATCTGTGTCTACAATGCACTTGGCTCACCTGCGGACGAACCGATCACAAAGAAAAGGCGTGATATCGGTCTTCAGGGGCTGTCCCGCTGCAAGGCTGGCAACAATCTCGCCGGTTATGCCGGCCAGTGTCAGGCCCACATGCTGATGCCCGAAGGCATAGATCACCCGCTTCGATCGGCGGGCAAAACCAAGAACCGGCAAGCCGTCTGGCAAGGTGGGGCGAAAGCCCAGCCAGGTGGTGGTGGGACCACTCAGGGCGGGCACTGCCGCGCGAGCCGAGGATCCGATATGGCTCAAGAGGCCCGCGCTGCGCCTTGGGGTGAAGCCCGCCAACTCTACCGTGCCGGCGGCGCGCAATTCCCCCATCATCGGCGTCATGTAGATGCCTCGTTCTGCCAGACCGCAGGGCCGGGACAACAGGCCTTCGCCAGTCTGAAAGGCGACGTGATAGCCTCGTTCCGTGTCCAGCGGGATGCTGTCGCCGCAGCTTGCTGCCAGGGCGCGGGACTTTGCCCCTGCAGCAAGGACGATCTGATCGAAGGAAAGCGCTGTTCCGGACCTGACGTGCAGGATCGCGCCCGCATTTTCGGCCTCAATCCTGCACGCTTCCTCGCGGATCAGGGGCACGCCATCTTGCGCGAGGCATTCGGCAAGTTGCAAAAGCAAGCGGTGCGGCGATCGAAAGCGCCAGCTTCCCCGGAACAGCACCCCTTGCGTGAAACGCGGCGCCAGTGCCGGCTCCATGGCAGAGATATCTGCCCGCGCCAGCAGATCGAACGCCACCCCGAGTTCCCGGCGAAACTCCAGCTCTGGCCGAGCGGCCTCGAACGCGGCTTGGGTTTCATAAAGATAAAGGCATTCCTGCCCGTCGATCAGGTCACGCCCCAGCCTGTCCAAGATGGGATCCCACCCGGACTGTGCCCTGAGGAGCAGCGTGGCCAAGGCCGCCGATGAGGCCCGCGAGCGGGCGGCGGCCGAATGGCGCAGGAACGATGCCAGCCAGGGCAGCATCCGCGGCACATAGGTCGGCCTGATGCGAAACGGGCTGTCACCCGACAGCAGGTAATGCGGGATATTGGGAAAAACCGATGGGTTGTTGACCGGAATGCAGGCATAGGGGGCGAATGTTCCCGCATTGCCGTAAGAAGCCCCGGATACCGCGCCCGTTTCATCGACAAGGGTGACCCGGTATCCCGCGCGTCGAAGATGGAAGGCGCAGGCAAGCCCGACCGCCCCTGCCCCGATCACACCGACATGCATCATGACAAGGATCGCACCACGTCAAGCATTGTCCACCATCATTCTTCCTCGGCAGAAATATAGGCGGCAGCAGATCGACTGCCGCCACCTCATTATCAGTTCGCCAGCCAGGTGTTGAACCGTTCGCTCAGCTCGGTGTCATAGTT
Source organism: Paracoccus actinidiae (assembly GCF_030863885.1). NCBI lineage: Bacteria > Pseudomonadati > Pseudomonadota > Alphaproteobacteria > Rhodobacterales > Paracoccaceae > Paracoccus > Paracoccus actinidiae. Next base: position 3,813,182 of record NZ_CP132956.1, on the reverse strand, counting down.
CGCCCAGAACTCGACATCCGAGGTCAAGGCGTCCTCCAGGTATTCCGGGTAGGTCGGAAGATAGGTTGCCATCTTGGTCTTGTCGTCCTTGTAGACGCCTATCCCTTCGGAGCCCGATTTCCGCACCGGCCCATAGCTGATGTAACGCGTCAGATCGGCCTGCCGCTCGCTTTGAGTGGCCCACTTGATGTAGGTCCAGGCCGCATCCTTGTTGGGCGCGCCCTTCGGGATCACGTAAAGATTAAAGTCGAGGATCTGGTTGTCCCAGAGGATTTCGAAAGGCTTGTTCTCGTTGATGGCGGCATCAAAAAGCCGCCCGTTATATGCCGTAGTCATGACGACCTCGCCATCGGCCAGAAGCTGGACGGGCTGCGCCCCGGCTTCCCACCACACGGTGTCATTCTTGATGGTATCCAGCTTCGCGAAGGCCCGGTCGACCCCCTCGGGTGTTTCCAGAACCTTGTAGACATCTTCTGGTTCAACGCCATCGCCCATCAGCGCCAGTTCCAGCGAGAACTTCGCGCCTTTGCGCAGGCCCCTCTTGCCCGGAAATTTCTCCAGATCGAAGAAGTCGCTGGCCGACGTGACACCTTCCAGCTGATCAGAGCGGTATCCGATCACTGTGGAATAAACGAGGATACCCACGCCGCAGTCGTAAAGGCCGCCTTCGATGAAATCATCAGCCGCCTTTGTTCCGTCGCTGCCGTCAGGAAGTTCCTCGATGGGAAGCTGCTCCAGCAAACCCTCGTCGCAGAGCCGGACGAGATCCGAAGGCTCGACATCGGCGATGTCCACGGTCACGTTGCCGACTTCCACCTGCGCCTTGATGGGAACGGCGGGATTGTCGGCATCGAGCGAATTGATCTTGATGCCGGTCTTGGCCATGTAGGGCTTGTGATAGGCTTCCATCTGGGCGGCTGCGACGGCGCCTCCCCATGACAAGACGTTGATCTCCTCGGCCTGAGCGGCAAGGCCCGACGCTGCCAGTCCAACCGTGACTGCAAGGACAGTCCTCATTTTTCCCTCCTGTTGGTGATTGTTCTTGTTTTCTTGGCGTCCTTTGCGAAAGCGATCAGGCAATCAGCATGTGAACCGCCTGCCTGTCCAAGAGGAGGATATTTCTCTTTTTCTGTTTGTCGATGTAAAAGCCGAACTTCCTGACACCGCCCTTGTGCGCTAATTTATCGCCGTCGTTCTCAGGTCGAGACAGCGGCAAGATGACCGGGTTTGACCCGGCACGCCTTTGTGCCCAGGAATGGCCGGAGATCGCTATCTTGGTTGCCTCGACAGGCATGACGCCGGACCCAGACGATATGCCTGCGGATGCCGAATTCATCAGCAAGCCTTTCACCGCCTATGTTGTCCATGAGCATCTCCGGAAGATCCTTCCCCGAAGGACAATGGCCTGAGCCACTCGGGAACGGTGCCGGTTGAGCGTGATCCTGTGAATTCGATAGAAAAATATAAGCCCATGCTTTCATAGGACTGCCGAAAATGTCCTTTGGGACAAGTCGAGGATCCAGATGCGGCATTTTTCGTTGAAGAGGAGAACCTCATCCATCAAGGACTCCTCTCATGGTCAACTTCCTGATCTCGCTCGCCGTCATGTTTCTGGATGCCATCATCATGTTTGCACTGGCGGTAGCTGCGGTTCCCTGAGGGGGCATCGGCCACACAGTCTCTCAAGTCTGAGTAAAACGAAGTTCGTCAGTGACCTGCGCCCAAAACAAAACGAGGTTCGCTTCGCGCACTGGGCAATGGGTTTCGGCAAAGATCATCACCTTGCTTGTCCCGACGAGGCTTTCCTTCCTGGCACGGCGACGTGACGGTTAGCCTTTCCTTAAACCGCCGCACCTAGAATGCGGGCAGGAAAAGGAGGCCCCGATGAGTTACCGCGTCACGACCCATGAAGCTCTGCAGGTCAACCTGTCGGCTGCCGGAAGCACGCTGATCCTCTGCCGCGCAAACATCGGCCGCATCCCGATGACGGACGAAGACAAGGCAGACACACTGTGGCGGATCGAGCGGCAGATCGCGGAACTCGAGGCCATGCGCCTGGAACTGACCCGTCCTGCCACACACAAGCGCTGCCTTCCGACGATGAGGAAACCCTCCGTCCGGTCTGGGAACTGATCCTGATCTGCATTCTGCGATGCCTCCCGAAGCCTCTCTCTATGCAAGCGCCCGCTGCAACGCCGCGATCAGGCGGCCCTCGGAGACCGGCTTCTGGACATTCTCGGCTCCGGCTAGGGCCTCGCTGCCGTCGAAGGTGAAGATGTCATAAGCCGAGGAGAGCACAAAGGGGATCTCCAGGCTGCGCAGCCGCTGGGCCACCGGCACCACCGGACGGCCGCGCAGGTTGCCGTCAAGCACCGCGACATCGGGGCGGATGTCGTCAAGAAGACGCAGGGCACTGTCCACCGATCCCGCCGGTCCCACGACCTGGTAGCCGTTGTCCTCAAGCATCATCTGGATATCGAGGGCGATCATCATCTCGTCCTCGACAATCAACACCGAAGCGCGGCTGTCCAGAAGGCGCTGAGGGGACTTGTCAGACATCGGCGCCTTCAAGGACTGGACTGGGGAAATCTCAGATCAGCCACCAAACCGTCTTGCCGGTAGCTCAGTTCCGCTTGGCCCTTGAGATCATGCTGAATGGCAAACTGGATCAGCTGCGTTCCAAAGCCGCGAACTTCAGGCGGCAAGGCTTCCGGTCCGTTGCTTTCTCGCCAGCAAAGATGAACCTCGGGATGGCCGTTCTCGTCTTCGGCAAGGCTCCAAAAAAGGTCCAGGTGTCCGCCTGGAACGGACAGGGCGCCGTGCTTGAGTGCGTTCGTGGCCAGTTCATGCAGGATCATGCCCATGGACATGGCCTGCCTGGGCAGTAGGGCAATGGCCCCCTGCCCTTTCAGCGTGATGGCGTGTGTGTCCTCAAGATAAGGCTCCATCACCGCGCAAACCAGCTGTGCCAGGTCTGCTTCGGTCGCTTGGCTGGAGACAGCCAGTGAGCGGCCCAGGGCATCAAAGCGGCCGAGGAAGTCGTTGCGGTATTGTGCGGCGCTGCGTCCCTCCACCTCCGTGCGCCGGGCAATCGCCCGGGTCACCGCCATCAGGTTCTTGATCCGGTGACCCAGCTCCCCGATGAGGATGTCCTTCTCCTCCTCCGCCTGCCGCTTCTCGGTGGCGTCCACGATGGTCAGGAGCAGGATGCGTTGGCCATTGTCGGGATGGCTCAGCCGCTGGGCGCTCACCAGCATGGTGCGCGATCCCAGATGCGGAAACGCTGCCCGCACCTCGTAGTCCACGACTGAGGTGGCTTTCGGGATCACCTCTTCCAACAGAAAGGTCAGGTCGGGAATGTTCCACTGGCCATTGCCGAGATCGGCAAAGGTCGTTCCGATCGTTTCGTCGCGGTTGGTCGAGAACGTCCGATAAAAGGCCGGGCTGGCGCTCAGGACACGGAAGTCGTCATCCAGCACCACCAGCGGATCGCGCAGCGTGTTCACAATACTGACGGCCTGGACATGCGAGCCACGCAGCACGCGGTAGAGTTCGTCAAGATCCATAGCTGTCTCCGCTGCCCCGCCCCACGATTAGGAATAGTGGCTCAAGGCCGTATCGAATAGAAATATCTCGACGGTGACGCGCGCGGCAACATGCTCTTGCGTTCCTGCTCCAGATTGCGCTTCAACTGCGTTTGCACGCCGTCACCGGGATATCACCATGTCGCTTCTGGACGAGAACCTGCAGCAGCATTTCGCGGCGATCGTGGAGGGCTCCGATGATGCAATCGTCGCCAAGGATCTGGGCAGCATCATCCTGAGCTGGAACCCCGCCGCAGAGCGCATGTTCGGCTATCGGTCCGATGAGGTGCTGGGCCGGTCCATCACGCTGATCATCCCCGAGAACCGGCAGCATGAGGAGGTGGACTTCATCAGCCGGCTGCGCCGGGGCGAGCGCATCCAGCATTTCGAGACGGTGCGGCGCAAGAAGAACGGCGAGCTGTTCCCGATCTCGGTAACCATCTCGCCAATCCGAGACGGAAGGGGCCAGGTCGTCGGCGCCTCCAAGATCGCCCGAGACATCACCGCCCAGCAGCGTGCCATCGAGCAGCAGCGTCTGCTCTTGTCAGAGATGAAGCATCGGGTCGGCAACAGCTTCGCAATCGCCAGCGGCTTGCTGAACCTTTGTGCCCGGCAGACCTCCACGGTGGACGACCTCGTCGGCCAGATGCGGGGCCGCTTCCTGGCCTTGGCTGCTGTCCATTCCCTCACAGCGCCCGCTGCCTCTCTGGACGGCACCCCTGTCTCGGAGAAACGCCCCTTGCGCGGGCTGATTGAGGCGATCCTTGAGCCTTTTGGGGGATCGCTGCCGGTCAACCTGGCCGTCGAGGATGTCCTGGTCGGCCGGGCTGCGGTTACACCGCTGGCTCTGGTCTTCTACGAGCTTTGCACGAACGCGGTCAAATACGGCGCCCTGTCCCGGAAGACCGGGCGACTGGCCATCACCAGCGAGCGCCGGGAAGATCGCCTGATCATCCACTGGGAGGAGACCTTCGCACCGGTGCAAGCAGGGCCGTCCGTTCCCGGACAGGGCTTTGGCACGGTCATGTGTGAACTGGCCCTGCAGGATCAGCTGGACGGATCCCTCGCGCGGCACTTCACGACCAAGGGCATGCATGCCAGTATCGATCTCAGCTTCGCGCGCCTGACCGAGGATAGCTGAGGCAGCGACGTCTGGGGAGATTGGGCATTCAGCGACAAGGTGGAAAAAGAGATGCTGCCGAGCACGGCTCGTCGACCAGGATATCCGAAGTTCGACAGTTCCGGCGGCATTTTGATCCTGATTGAACGTCTCGCTTATGTGGAAACAATGGGTTAGCAGTCGAGGACGAGGCGTTCTCCGCGTTTTCTGTTGTGGCACGTTGTTCGTTTTATTCCTTTGATTTGCTGCCAGGTTTCGCGATACCGTTGCGGCATGTATACGAAGATCACTCTGTCCGGCGGTCGCCGCTACCTCCAGCTTGTTGAAGGCTTCCGCGACGAGGCCAGGAAGGTGCGCCATCGGGTCGTCGCAAATCTCGGCCAATTCGCGATACCGTTGCGGCATGTATACGAAGATTACTCTGTCCGGCGGTCGCCGCTACCTCCAGCTTGTTGAAGGCTTCCGCGACGAGGCCGGGAAGGTGCGCCATCGGGTTATCGCAAATCTCGGCCGGATCGATGATCTCACGCCGCAAAGGCTCGATCCGCTGATCAACGGGCTCAACCGAGTGCTCGGGCGGGCGGAGAACACCTGCAGCGAGGTCGTCTCGGAAAGTGCGAGGACCTATGGCGACGTCTTCGCCCTTCATGAGCTCTGGAAGGATCTGGGCTTCGACCGGGCCCTCAATCGTGGCCTGCGCTCCGGCCGTCGCCAGTTGGATGCCGAGGCGTCGCCATTGTCGCTCGGACCAATGGCGCTCCAATGGCAACTCCGCGGTGATGGTGACGGTGTCGGCGCCCGCGCCAGTGGTGACCGCCTCGATGGTGTTGAAGCTGGCGGTGCTGCCGCCGTTGACCAGGGTGCCGGTGCCGCCGTTGAAGGTCACGGTGCTCGCGCCCGCCAGCGCGGCGCCCGACAGCGTGTCGCTGCCCGTTCCCCCGGTGATCGTGTCGTTGCCGAAGGTGCCGGTCAGGTTGACCAGGTCATTGCCATCGCCGGCGTCGATGAGGTCATTTCCAAGGCCACCGTCAATCGTGTCGTTGCCGGCGCCCGCACGAATGCGGTCATCGTTGAAGCCGGTTGCCGGACTGGAAATGCCGTCTCCACCGTCAATCTGGTCCGAACCGTTTGTGCCTGGTTCAATATAACCTGCACCGATCGAGTCGTTTCCGCTTGTGCCATCTACGAACCCGTCGTCGAAGATGCCAAGCTGACGGTCGACCAGCAGGTTTACGTTGTTGTTTGCGACCGCATCCAGCCGAATGGAAGCAATGGGCTTGGCTGTGAGGGACGCATTCGTTGCTGTCGAAGCAGGCGGTGCCAGAAACAGTTCGCCTGTTTCGGCCTGGACAAGCTGCAATGTCACGTTGGTCGCCGTCGTGCCATCTGCATAGGTCACGGTGCCCGTATAATTGACGAGCGCATCGAAATTGAACGTCTGGGTTCCTGCACCGATATTGGTCGAGAACTGGTCAACCTGGCTGCCTAATGCGGTGTTCGTTTCCAACGCGTTCGCTTCGCCGGACCGATTGATCATCGTGGCAGACGTGATGTTGCCGTAAAGCGGCGTGTCCAACGAACCGAAGACCCGCGGACCCAGGTTATTTTGGGCAGTCAGCAGGCCGGCCGCATTCTCGGCCCCTGAAGTCGTTTCCAAAGGATCGACAATAACAGCTGTGCCCAGGGAACTACGCGGAATTCCAAGGTAAATCCAATTGAATGTCGTCGGCATGGTCTATCCTGTGTCAGCCCAAGAACGGGAATGGCAAGTCAGCGTCGAAAACTTCGGCGCAAAGCGAAATGTGGGGGTGTCAATGTCAGGGATCGGTTTCTTGCCGCGCGAGAACGCGTTCAAGGACTGGTGAACAGCCGCCTTCGGAGAGTGTTCGACCGTTTGTGCGGACGAATTTTGTCAGCAGCGAGCCATGAAGATCGTGTGGACATGCGGGCAACCTATTCAGACGACATACTGTCAATCGAAGGCCGATCACGCTCGACCAGTCTCGTAACAATATCAGCATTCTTGGTTAAGCACAACCTTAGATAGAGTTTGACTCGGATAGGTTTGCCTATTGCCCCGTCCCGGCCAGAACCTCGAACATAGAACACCCCCATGTTCGAAACGCCTGCATTTCTTTGTGGGCTTGATCAGACCCGTGGCCTGCGGCGCTGTGTTGATTACTGCCGGATGCTTCGTATCGGTCACCGTAGCTTCGCGCTTCCTCGTGGCAGAATCCTTTCCATGGCGCAGCAGGTCAGCGAACGCTTCCCGGGCACCTCGTGTTCTGCTTTCGCATTGCCTACAGCATTCGGACCGACAGCCTTGGCCGCTGGCATGACGGACTGTCCCGCAAGCAGGAATAGACCAGGTGAGGCGAGCCCTGGATGATCGCAATCAAGCAAACCCAGGCCGGCAACCACGACAACCACCTGCTTATTGACAGAGCATTGCCCTGTAGGGGGCTTATCATAAATCCCCGCCAAAGCGTCGAGTTCTCGCGGACCTTTGGCCCCCGAGATGCTGGTAGGTGCAGCGGGCTCCGACGTGGGGCATGGTGGTGCGGATCCTGCACGACGTGGGCCAACTGATTGGCGCAATCCCCATCAGCCGCGCCGCCTTCACGGGCTGTTCAAGCTCAAGGGTCACTCGTTCGCGGTCATCCCCAAGGGCGGCGACCGCACGAAGATCACCGTGCAGTGGCAAATAATGATGCCATTCCTGATCCTGCTGGCGCTTACAGCCGTCGCACTGATATTGAGCATCTTCTTCGACGGCTTCTCGCACCAGGATGCGGGCGACGGAAAGTGGGTCGTGCTGTTCTGGACGATCTACAACCTGCATGTTCCGGCAATGGCCTTTCCTGCCTGCATCGAGTTCCCCCGGCACGAGCGTCACATCGCGGGCGAGCCGGACTGTGGCATCCTGGCAACCGATGGCGACATTCGCCGGTCCTGGATAAGCTGGCGGACCATCGACCGGGCGCGTTTGCGGAAGGAGTCTCAAAACCGAAACTGTGCTGAAGCCCCACCAGCGTCAACGGATATATTCGATCATGTCGCCTCGGAACGTGTTGATGGAGAAACCGGCGAGAAGCCCGTCCGAACTGAGGTTGTGGCCCAGGCGCAAGCTGAAAAGGCCCACCAGCAGCCGCTTCTGCACGGCAAGCGAGGTCTTGTGAGAGTTCTCGCTTCCGCCCGGGCAGAGTCCCGATGTCGGCCGACGCATAAGTCACTTGGCCCAGCAGGAACCACAGGCGGTTGACAGTGCTGAAATCGCCCCAGAAATAGGTCGATCCGACCGAGCGACTGCCAAAGCATCAGCGTCGCTGGGTCTTTGATTGGCAAGGCATGAGCGCCAGACCGGCCTCGGTCAAACTGCCAACGCCGCCTCTATTGGCACGTCTGATCAATACGCATGAATTAGCGCGCACCGAAAGGCTGTATATCAAGCCGCCGCCGGACGCCAAACGATGCCGAAGAACCTCAATGCAGGCCAAATTCCGCCATAAGCCGTCGGCGCATGGCCACGAAGCGGCTTTCGCTGCGGTCGCGGGGGCGAGGCAGGTCGATGTCGATCAGGCGTGGGACAGTGCCCTTCTCGCGTGGCATTACCAGCACCCGGTCTGCAAGAAAGATTGCCTCTTCCAGGTCATGCGTGACCAGGATCATTGTCACCTGCTGTTCTCGCCAGATGCGGGCAAGCTCATCCTGCATAGTGATCCGGGTCATCGCGTCCAGGGCGCCCAAGGGTTCGTCCAGCAGCAGGATTTCGGGTTGCACGGTCAGCGCACGGGCAATGCCGACGCGTTGCGCCATGCCGCCTGAAAGTTGGGTGGGATATGCGTCCTCGAATTCGGTCAGGCCTACAAGGCGGATGTAGTAGCGGGCCTGCAATTGGGCCTTCGCCCGGGTGATGCCGTGTGCCTCCAATCCAAAAGCGACATTGCCCAGGACCGTCAGCCAGGGCAGAAGGCGCGGTTCCTGAAAGATGATCGCGCGCTCCGTTCCGACGCCATGAACAGGACGCCCGTCAATCAGCACCTCGCCCCGGTCCGGCCTTTCCAATCCCGCCAGGATCCGCAGCAGCGTGGTCTTGCCGCAGCCCGAGGGGCCGACGACGGCCAGGCTTTCGCCCGGCCTGATGCCAAGGTTCATGCCCTGCAGGACTGGAAGCGAGGCTCGGTTCAGGGTGAAGGACTTGGACAGGTCGCGGATCGTGACCGCTCCGCCCGCGACAGGTTGATGCACACCCATCACTTGGCCGCCACGTCCTGGGCCGGGGCGAACAGGATATCCGCCGCCTTCAGCTTGCCGGGTTCCAGGCGGCCCTCGCGCTCCAGAACGTCGATCCAGAAGCCCAGGTCGTGTTCCGTGGCGCGGCCGCCCTCGCGCACGCCATAGCCCTTGAAGAACTGGGCAACCTCGGGGTTCTCGCCACGTTCCTCCAGCAGGCGGGCGAAGATGGCGCGGGTTTCCTGGGGATTATCGCGGGCATGGTCAAGCGCCCTGGCCGAACCGTCGACAAAGGCCCGGGCCTCGGCGGGATGGGCGTCCACCCAGTCGCGGCGCAGAACGATAAAGCCGCCCGCGATCTCGCCCAATATGTCGGTGTCGTCGAAGACCGCCCGAAGGCCCCCGTTCTGCCGCGCCGCCCCCTCGAAGGTCGTCTGCCAATAGCCGAAGGCCGCTACATCGACCTGCCCCGAGCGCAGCACCTGTTCCAGTTGCGGGCCTGGCACGGTGACAAGGTTGGCCGCGTCCTGCGGCAGTCCCTTCTGGTGCAGCGCCTCGCGCACAGTATAGTCGAGATGGGCACCCAGTGTGTTCACCGCGACGGTCTTGCCGGCGATGTCCTCGATGCTGCGGATGGGACTGTCTTCCAGCACATAGAAGATCGACTGTGCCTCGTCGTTGATTCCATTCGAGGGATAGGCCGCGACGAAATCATTGCCGCCCGCGATCGAGTTCAGGACGGCCGCCGTGGCGGCGCTGCCCAGTTCGACGCTGCCGCCCGCCAATGCCATCAGCGACTCTGGCCCGCCCCTGGCATAGCCCACGTTTTCCAAGGTGATTCCGGTGCCCTCGAAATAGCCAAGTTCCTGGGCCAATTCGTGGGCGGACAGCCCGCCGTGGCTGGCGAGATAGCGGATCGTCACTTCGGCCTGGGCAGCGTCTGCAAAAGCAAGGCCGAGGGCAGTGGTCAGGGCAAGATTGCGAAGCGAAAGGGTCATGGTCGTGTTCCTTGGAAAATGATGGATCAGCGCGTCACTTCGGCCCAGCGGCACAGCCGCCGCTGCAACAGGACGAGGACAAGGTTCGCGGCAAGGCCCAGGCCCGCCAGCAGGAAGATGGCCGCGAACATCAGCGGGATCTGGAAGTTGTACTGGGCATTCATCACCTGAAAGCCCACGCCCTTGTTCGCGCCGATCATCTCGGCCGCGATCAGCAGCAGCAGCGCCGTGGTGGCCGAAAGCCGCAGCCCCACGAAGATCGCGGGAACCGAGGCGGGCAGCACGACGCGGCGAAAGACGGTCAGGCGGCCCGCGCCAAAGGTCTGCGCCATCTCGACCAGCTTGCGGTCCACCTGCTTCACCCCGCCGATGGTCGCCAGCAGGACCGGGAATAGGGTGGCCCAGAAGATGACGAAGACCTTGGAGGCCTCGCCCAGGCCCAGCAGCAGGATGAACACCGGATAAAGCGCCAAGGCCGAGGTCTGCCGGAACAGTTGCAGGATCGGGTCGAGCGCCCGTTCCACCGCCGCGATCTGGCCCATGAACAGGCCGAGCGGGATGCCAAGCGCCACCGCCGCGCCAAAGGCCAGCCCGGACCGCTGCAGGCTGATCGCGATGTCGTCCAGCAGCGCGCCCGAGGCGAGGCCCTTCCACAAGGCCGTCGCGATGCTGTCCAGGGGCGGGAAGACGGCAGGGTTCACCCAGCCCTGCATGGAGGAAACCTGCCACAGCACGACAAATCCGGCCAGCAGCCCATAGCGCGAGGCAAAGCCCCGCGCCCCGGCCCCCACCCGGCGCCGGATCGCAGCACCCGAGGAGGATCTGCCTTCGAAGGGGGCGTCGAGAGATTGCAGCGCCATGGCCCCTACTCCGCTGCCTGCACGGCCGCGCGGGCGGCGGCGTGGCGGTTGACGGGATAAGGAAGGCCCAGGTTCTCGCGCAGGGTCCGGCCCTCATATTCGGTGCGGAACAGCCCGCGACGCTGAAGCTCCGGGATCACCAGGTCCACGAAATCGGTCAGCCCCGTCGGCAACCAGGGCGGCAGGATGTTGAAGCCATCCGCACCCTCGTTGTCGAACCAGTCCTGCAGGGTGTCTGCAATCTGGGCGGGGGTGCCCACCACGGTGAAATGCCCCCGCGCCGAGGCGACCCACTGGTAAAGCTGGCGGATCGTGAAGCCGTTTTCGTCGGCGATCTGGCGGATCAGCGTTTGCCGGGACTGGTTGCCTTCGGTATGCTCCAGCTTCGGCAGCGGCCCGTCGAGGTCATGGCCCGTCAGGTCCAGCGAGCCGCCGGTCAGGCCCTTGATAAGCGCGACGCCGTCTTCCTCCAGGATCAGGCTGGTCAGGCGGTCGTATTTCTCTTGCGCCTCGGCTTCAGACCGGCCGACAAAGGGTGACACGCCGGGCATGATCAGGATGTGGCCTGGATCGCGCCCAAGGCCCCGGGCGCGGGCCTTGATGTCGCGATAGAACTCCTGCGCGGTGTCCAGCCGCTGATGGGCGGTGAAGATCACCTCGGCGGTTGCGGCAGCAAGGCCGCGTCCGTCCTCGGATTGGCCCGCCTGCACGATCACCGGATGGCCCTGGGGGCTGCGGCTGACGTTCAGCGGTCCGCGAACCTTGAAATGCTCACCCCGGTGGTCGGCATGGTGGACGCGGGCGGTGTCATAGAAGACGCCCGTTTCCTTTTCGCGGATGAACACGTCATCCTCGAAGCTGTCCCACAGCTTCTTCACCACATCGACATGCTCGGCCGCGCGCTTGTAGCGGTCGGCGTGCGGCAGTTGCCGGTCGAGGTTGAAGTTCTGGGCGGCGGCCTCGGTCGCGGTGGTGACCACGTTCCAGCCCGCCCGGCCATCCGAGATCAGGTCCAGCGACGCGAACTTGCGCGCGGTGTTGTAGGGTTCCTCATAGGTGGTCGAGGCGGTGGCGATGAAGCCCAGGTTCTTCGTCAGGGGGGCAAGCGCCGCGAACAGCGTCACCGGCTCGAAGCCTGCAACCTTGGCATTGCCGCCCTCGATGCCGCCGCCAAAGGCCACGGCAAGGCCGTCGGCCAGAAAATAGGCGTCGAAAAGTCCTCGTTCTGCCTCGCGTGCGAGGTCCGCGTGAAAGGCAAGGCTGGTGGCGCCGTCGGCAGGCTGGTCGGGGTGACGCCAGGCGGCGATATGCTGGCCGCCTCCGGGAAGGAAGGCGCCAAGGCGGATCTTGCGTGTCATGTCGTCAGTCCTTTGCGGGGTGAAGGGGACCGCCCCGCCGGAAAGGCGGGTTCATGCGGACCGGTCGGGTTGCTAGGATCAGGCGGCGGAACTGGCCGCTTGGGTCTGGGACAGCCAGGGCGCGAACTGATCGACTGCCCGGTCAAGCCGCGCCAGCAGCGCACCGGATGCAGGCTGGCCCTCGTGGAAATCGCTGGGTTCGGCATAGACGCCGGTGGGCAGGGTCGCGGCCTCGAAAAAGCCGAAAAGCGGGCGCAACTGGTGTTCGATCACCAGGGCGTGCCGGCTGCCGCCGCCCGTCGCGGTCAGCAGCACCGGCTTGCCCGCAAGGGCGGCGGGATCGATCAGGTCGATCATATGCTTGAACAGGCCCGTGAAGCTGCCCTTGTAGACCGGCGTGCCCACGACCAGGGCGTCCGCCGACAGGATCGTGTCCAGGATCATGCGCGACAGCGAATCCAGCTGGGCGATCGACTGGGCCTGCCCCAGGGACGGCTGCAGGTCCGCAATCTCGTAGGTCGCTGCGGTGCAGCCAAAGCGGCGGGCGGTGCGAGAGACGGCCAGATCGACCAAAGCCCGGGTTCGAGAGGGGCTGCTGAGGCTGCCCGAGAAGCCGATGATGCGTTGGGGCATTGCGCTTTCCTAATAACGACTGATCTTGTCGATATTGGCTGTTAGCCTTGGCGAGGGCCATTCCAAAGATCCTGCCCCATGCGAACAGAATTATTTGCGGCGAGGCGGATTGTAGGAATGTTCTTTCCTGCCTTACCCCTTTCCTGCCCTTTGCAAGGCTGGCGAGGCAGACAGAGACATCTTGTCACGCAGTCTTTGCCGCGCTTGTCCTGGCAATTCGTCCGTGACCAGCCGACGCCGCCGATGACCTCCACATGACCCCCCTTTCAGAGATTCATCTTCTCTCCGCCCGGGTATCTTTGGAAGGATAAATCACGACAAAGCTAGTAGTGTAATTCCAGCAGACGGAAGGAACCATGCCATGTCCAAGACCCTGATCGCTCTTCGCCTTGACGGATCGCCCATGTCTTATTGGCAACACTGGGCGCAGGCTGCCGGGCCGGACAGCGCGCCAACCGAAGCTCGTGGCAATCCCTGCCCTATCATCGATTTCGGACTGCCCTCGATGACCGACATCCAGACCGAACTGCACCTGCGCCATGGCGCATCCGATGACCAGGCAGACCAGGGCGCGGGTCTTGCCACCTGCGCAATCGTGATCGCGGCGGATCTGGTGGTCCTGTCGCTTCTGGCCGCTGCGCTGTTCTGATCCTGCGGGGAACCATGACGCTTGATCCCATCCCCGCAGCCCCCTTGGCCCCGCTGCCGGACAGCGCCCGCCCCCACGTCGTCATCATCGGCGGCGGGGCCAGCGGCGTGCTGATGGCCGCCCATCTTCTGCGCGCACCACAGGGTCAGGCCCAGGTCACCATCATCGAAGGCAGGCATATGCTGGGCTGCGGCATTGCCTATTCGACCAGCGACCCCGACCACCTGCTGAACACCCGCGCCAGCAGCATGAGCGCCTTTCCCGACCAGCCAGACCATTTCCGCGACTGGCTCGCCCGACAGGGCATTTCCGCCGGACCGCAGGCAGGGGACAGCTTCGTAAGCCGCTCCACCTATGGCAGCTACATGGCCAGCCTGATCGAGCCATGGACGCGGGGCGAGGGTTCCCGCCGACTGCGCTGCCTGCGCGATGTCTGCGTAGGCCTGACCGAGGACGCAAAGGGCGTCACGGCACATCTGTCCGATGGCCGCATCATCCGGGCCGATAAAGCGGTCGTGGCGACGGGCCATGCCTTGCCCGAGCCGGACCCCCAGGGACTGGTGCAGGGATCCTGGGACCAGCAAGAACTTCCCGACCGCAACGACCGGGTGGTGATCGTGGGATCGGGCCTGTCGATGGTGGATCAGGTTCTCAGCCTTTTGCGCCGTGGGCACCGGGGCGACATTCTGGTCGTCTCGCGGCGCGCCCAGTTGCCGCGCGAGCACGCGAAAACGCAGCCCTTGGCTGTCCCGGCCGAAGACATTCCCTTCGGGGCGCCGGTCAGCCAGATGATGGCCTGGTTGCGTGGCCTGGCCCGGCAAGCCGAGGACGCGGGCGGCAGTTGGCGCGATGCCGTGGATGGGGTGCGCCCGCATCTTCGGGCGATCTGGCAGGCGCTGCCCTTGGCCGAGCGTTCTCGTTTCCTGCGCCATGCCGCCCCCTGGTGGGAGGTTCACCGCCACCGCCTGCCCCCCGAAAGCGCGACCCCGATCCGTGCCGCGATCAGGACCGGCCGGATCCGCCTTCTTGCGGCAAGTTTCCAAGGTGCCGAGCGACATTGCGACGGCCAGCTTTTGGCCGTCATCCGATGTCGTGGCAGCGGGATCGAGCAGCGGGTCAAGGCCGCGCGCATCATCGACTGCCGGGGTATCCGGCGCGACCCCGAGGAAAACGCAACGCCGGTCGTGGCAAGCCTGCTGCGGGACGGACGCGCACGCATCGACCCGCTGCGGCTTGGGCTTGATGTCAGCCCCGAGGCCGCGCTGCTGGACCGCCATGGCATTCCATCAACCCGCATCTTCGCCATCGGTCCTGCGTCCCGCGCGGCCTTCTGGGAAATCACGGCCATTCCCGACATACGAAACCAGACCGCGCAATTGGCCAAAGAACTGCTTGGAGGACAGCCCGAAAGCCTTTGCCCCGGCTGCGCCCCGTTGCATTTCCCTGTCCTGCAGGCCACCCAGTGGACTGCATCGTAAGGCGGCACGAAACCCATGCCGACTTTGGCGACGACGGTGAAGTTGCGTCGGGTGGCGACACCGGCATCGATAACTATTGACAAATGCAGTGGTCAGCCCTATCTGCAGGCTACCGATATTTGTCTGCCGAGCTATGATTGTTGCGCGTTTGGCACCGCGCTCTGAGCTGATCTCCTCTTTCAAAGTCGTTATGCCTTGCCGTCACGCCATCGCGTTGCGGTTATCACACCTGCCTTGAAAGGGTTCATCATGACCACCGGCATCGTCAAATGGTTCAATTCCGCCAAGGGCTTCGGCTTCATCCAGCCTGACGACGGCGGACCGGATGCGTTTGTTCACATTTCTGCCGTCGAACGCGCAGGCTTGGGCGAACTCGTCGAAGGCCAGAAGCTGTCCTATGACATGGAGCGCGACCGCAAGTCGGGCAAGATGTCGGCATGCAGCCTTCAGGCCGCATAGACCGGAGAATTGCCCTTGTCGCACGCGGGACAGATTTCTGCTGACGGGGCATTTCGAAATTCGGGTCAGGCAGCTTGCCTGGCCTTTTTTGTTGCCGCCCTTTTCATTGGGACAGCATGATGTCAGACCACCAGACTCCGCGTGAGCGGGCAGAAAGTCACTTCAGCAAGACGCCCCCGCCCTCCACGACGCGCGAACGGGCCTTTGAAGAGCTTGACGCGATCAAGGCTGTCCAGGACGAAAAGACCCAAAGGCTGCGCGAGGCCCGGCTTGCAAGGGACGCGCAGGACAATACCAAGCCGTGACCGCGATCAACCTAAACTATCTGGAACAAAGATTTGAGAACCCCCAAAAAGACCGAACTGTCCGAACGCCGTAGCACGGCCATGGACGCAAAAGTCGCCCTTCTCCAGGCCTATCGGGCCGCGAAGGAAGCCGCGGAGCCTCTTCGCGAGGCGCGCGAGCAGGAGCGCATCGAGATTGCCAGAGCGCGGGAAGCACGCCAGGCAGCCCGCGACCAGGCAAAGCGCGAGGAACAGGCTCGTCTTGAAGCGGAAACCCGTGAGCGCGAGGCCGCCATTGCCAAGGCAGCCACGGCCGAAGCTGACGCCCGAGAGCGTGCCCAGGACCAACGGATCGCCCGCGTTCTTGACGACGAGGCGATGCGCAAAGCGATGCGCGACCAGAGATACGCCGCCCGTAAACTACGCCAGGGTTGAGGCGCGCATCAGCAACGCGGCCCAAGGGCCGCCTTGCTCCCTATCAGGCTGTGCCACAACCCCTTTTGGCGGACCTGCGGACAAGGCTGATACAGAAGCTGTGAGAACTGCGGCTGTCCGCTTGTGGCAGGTCCATCCATGCCATTACTGTCCGCACTCGCACGATGCGCAGTCCTTGGGCTGCCATTCGCCCTTGATTCTTCCGGCTTCCAAAGGACGGGCGCCGTAGTTGGTCAGGTTTGTCGCCAGTTCGCCCGAGATCCGGCGAGGCAAAGAAGTTCTTCATCCGGTGAACGGGCTTGCGGTTGCTTACAGCGGCCTTGATTTCCAAGCGGCAGTTTCACCATGTCTCCATACCACGCCAAATGCTCGCGAGCGAACGCAGAAGCTTTAGCTTGCGGACGGCTCTCTCTGAATGCTCCGGGGATGTAGCAGTACCTGGTCAAGCCGCCCTCCTACGAAGGCTGTTGCGCGATGCGCAATAACACGCTACCTGTAGTTGTGGACTAGGCATACAGGCAGCTAAACAAAAGACCCTCGCGCTGCCACGCGAGGGTCTTTTTCATTGTCGGTCCAGCTCATGGTCCACCGCACCGGCGCGTTAATGCATTGATTGCGGCACCATGTTCAACACAAGACTTGCACGCCATGCAGAATCATAATACCTTCAGATTGCAATGCGGTAACGCTCACCCCAGATTGCGCGGCCCCCGGCGCCACGACACGCCGGGGGTTTCTTGCTTTGGCCTTGGTCAGAAGCAAGATCGTGGCAACCGATGGCGCTAGACCCTCCAACACATCCATACCTTCCGCTATTCTTTACAACTTCAGATTGCATGTCAATTTAGACCAAGCCAGTGTAAAGTTCAGCCAAGGAGATCTGGTCGATGACTTTCAGCGCCGTCAAATTTGCTTTCGCCGCCGTATTCGTCCTCAGCATCGCCGCTTGCACACCATCCCCTTCGGCGGAAAGTGCGGATGCCCATGCCGTCCAGGCCTCCGCCCCCGGCAAGGCACAATGCTTCAGCCCCAATGCGGCCGAGCAGTTGGCTGGTGTGCAGGCGACGAATGCCGTGCGGTCCCGGGCCGGTTTGTCAGCGGTGCAAGCCAATGCCACCTTGGCACGTGCCGCCGCAGCCCATGCCTGCGATATGGCAAAACGGGGGCGGATGACCCATAAGGGAAGCTCCACCTCGGGACCAGGGCCGCGCGTAAAGAGCCTTGGCTATGCACCACGCGTGACTGCGGAAAATATCGCGGCCGGACCCTATGACGCAGGACAAGCCCTGGCGGCTTGGAACGCGTCCAGTGGACACTTGCAGAACATCCTTATTCCTCCGCTGCGCGACTACGGCATTGGAAGCGCAATCGGGTCGGACGGAAGGACGGTCTATTGGGCTGCCGTCTATGCGGCGCCGCGTTGAGCCTGGGCTTTGCCCGACACGCATCGCAGGCTTTCGCCTGCACAAAAGAACATCTTTCTCGCCGGTCGCCAAAGAAGTACCTTTCATGCTCTGTGAAAGGTCAGTCTCATGTTCCGTTTTGCTCTTTGCGCCGTCGTTCTTCTTGCTGCCTGTGCGCAGGATCCCGACCCTTGCGCCACGGGTTGCATCAGCACCTTCGTGGAGTGGGAGGAAGGTTTCGGCCCTTCGGCCGCACAATAGCGCTATCCGTGCCTTTCTGATCACCGGGCGTGCGGCAGTGTATTCGATAAACGCGCTTGGTTGCATCCGGCAGGTTTCCTGCACGGGTTCTTGGGGTCTTATGCAAGGACGGATTCCCTGGTCCCCCATGCTAACGCGCAGCCAACCCGCATCCTGAGCCTTGTTGTCCAACAAGCGATTGTCGCAGCCATGGCCGCGCCGACGCGTGAAATTTCTGGTGAAGATGTTGCCAGGGGTCAGCGGGCAAACTGGACCTTGCAATGCCCATATGCGGCTGGTGTCTCTTGCCATCGAACCCATGCCGTTTGACATGGATGATGCCGTTCAGACCATTGCAGCCGTCGTATCAGGGCCTTGATGGTTTTTGTAAGAAGACCTGAATGTGCCGCCCTGGAGGGAGTTCAGCCAGAAACATGGTAGATCTTCATTTGATACAGGCACCAGACGCTGCTGCCGTCCGTCACGACCCCTGCCCTCTCCAGCCCTGTCGAACCAGGTCGAGACGTCACCTGGCCAATCCAAGGCATTGCCGCCCACATCCCTGAGAACGCCGCTGTCGAACAGGAATTTTGCCATGGCGGAAAAGCGGACCGGATCAATGCTGCCAACAGGCGTGTCGCCATCGCGAAGGTAACCGCCTTCGGCAATCGCCTTCATCGAGCCCTGGACCAGGCCCGGGTTCGGGAAGTCCCCGGCGGCGATCAGAATCTGCGCGGCTTCATCAGGGTGATCGGCGGCCCATTCATAGCCCGCCAGTGTCGCCCGCATGAAGCGCCCGGCCAGGTCTGGGTCTTGGGCAAGGGTTTCCGCGCGCATTCCGATATAACCGGTCTGCTGGTCGGGAATGCCGTAGTCGGAATAGGCGAATGAAGATTGCTTGCGGCCCAAAAGCGTGCTGTTGACGCCTTCCCATGTCGCGACCTCCAACGTGAAGTCCACCGCGCCCGAGGCCAGGGCCTCATAGGCGCCCGTGCCCAGGATCACGGTGTCCCAGACCGGCTCGCCGCCGTCATTGCGGATCATCGTGCCGATCAGTGCCCCTTCCCAGGCGCTGCCAAAGCCGGCATAGGTCTTGCCTGACAGATCCGCAGGCCGGGTGATGTCCGCGTTGTCGCTATTATAGACCAGCCGCCCCGGATCATGCTGCATCGTGGCCCACAGGGCCACCAGATCTGCCCCGCCTGCCCGCGCCGACATGAAACCAAGCGAGGTCATGTAGGCAAAATCCGCAGCCCCCCCTGCCAGCAGTGCCGCCGAATTCGTGTCGGAATAGGGCAGCAACTCGACCTCCAGCCCTTTGGCGGCGTAAAGCCCCTGGTCGCGGGCGACCACCAAGCCGATGTGGTTGGTGTTCAGCATCCAGTCGAGCGCCACGCTTACATGAGTTTCGGCCCACGCGGGCAGCGGGATGGCCAGGCAAAGGCCAAGTACAAAAAGGCGGATGGTCATGAGGTGTTTTCCAACAGAAGGAGTTTCAGGGTGTCGCGCAGGGGGGCGAGGGCCGCCTCGCTTCGCTGTCCAGGGGAAAGCGTCACAGGGATCTCGGCCACGATCCGGCCCGGGTTGGCCGCCATGACCAGGATGCGGTCAGCAAGGCTGGTCGCCTCGTGCAGGTCGTGGGTAACAAGCAGAACACCGCGCGGGCGCTCGGCCAGCCGTTCGAGCAGCCAGTCCTGCATCCGCAGCCGCGTTACCGCATCCAGGGCAGAAAAGGGTTCGTCCAGGAGAACATAGCGGCTGTCCTGCACAACAGTGCGCAGAAAGGCGGCGCGTTGACGCATTCCGCCCGAAAGCTGTGCCGGAAACTGGCCTTCTGTCCCTTCCAGGCCAAAGCTGCGAAACAGCGGCGCGACACGTGCCAGGGCGTCAGGTCGGGACCGCCCCTTCACCTGCAGGCCCAAGGCGGCATTCTCGGCCACCGTCAACCAGGGAAACAACGCATCGCTTTGCGGCTGATAGCCGATCGCCGAACAAGGAAGAGAGACGGGCTGCCCATCCAGCATCGCTTGCCCTTCCGCCCTCAGACCTTGGAGACGGATACCTGCCAGCCACTTCATAACCGAGCTTTTGCCGCAACCGGACGGCCCGATGAGTGCCGTGATCCCCTTGGCGGGCACCATCAGCGACAGGTCGCGAACCAGTGTTGCATTGTCGGTGCCGACGGTCAGGTGGCGCAGGTCAAGCATGGCGCATCTTGGGTCCGCGGGCCGTCAGGCGGTCTCCCAGCCGGATCGCACCCAGCAGCGCAAGCGTCAGCCCGGCGGACACCACAACCGCGGCCAGTACCAGATCGGCCCGGAAGTTGTTCTTGGCAGCAAGGATATAGATACCCAAGCCCCGAGACGCCCCGGCATATTCGGCAAAGATCGTGGCAACGATCGCATAGGTGGCCGAGATCCGCAGCCCGGCAAGGAAGCTTGACCGGGCCGAAGGCAGAACGGCGCGCCGAAAGACCAACCACCGCCCGGCGCCCATCGAGGACAGAACTTCGACAAAAGCGGGGGGCACCTGCCGATAGCCGGACAGCAAGCTCAGCAGCATCGGGAAAAAGGTGACAAGGATCACCAGCAGCACCTTTGGCAACAAGCTGAAGCCGAACCACAGGATCATCAGCGGCGCCAGCGCGATCAGCGGCACGGTCTGGCTTGCCACGAACACCGGCATCAGCCCCTTTTCGGTCCAAGGCAGGAAATGCAGCATGACCGAGGTGGAAAAGGCGAATCCGATCGAGAACGAAATGCCCAAGACCGCAACCGATATTGTGGACAGCGCATGGCCACCGATCTCGACCCGGTTCAGAATCAGCGCCCGGACCACGCCCGAGGGCGCGGGCAGGATCAGCGGAGAGATGTCTGCCAGTCGGCAATAGGCCTCCCACCCCCCCAGCAGGCAGGCAACCACGATCAAAGGCGGCAGGATACGCGGCAACATGGCCGTCCCCCGGGGATCAGTGCCTGCCGGGACTGTTGGCCGAGGCCGTCATGTCGATGGTCACATGCCCCTCGGCCGGGCCAAAGCGCAGGAAGGCTTGGCGCAGCGCCTCGAAGACCGCCCCCGCATCGCCCCGCAGGCGGGTGCAAAAGTTCTTGGACCGCAGGAACGTGCCAGAGTTCTTGAGAAAGTCGATGCAGCCATAAATCTCGTCCATGTGGCGGTCCTGGCCCAGCACATAAAGCGAAAACTGCACGTCGATATCCACGCCAAGGACCGGCGCAGTTCTAACCGCCTCAAGCGCCCCGGCCTGACGTTCCGCCAGGGACAAGCCCTGCGCACGAGTCAGCGTGTCGCATCGGCAGGTCGGGTCGTCAGGTTCTCCGGGGCAGCCACGCGAGAATGTGACGTGCATCGTCACATGCACCGGATCGCGCGCGGCGCGGACGAAAAGGTCGCGCACGGCATCGAACAACGGCTCTGGCCCCCCGACCATTAAGGTGGAAATATCGTCCGTCTCGATCCGGAGCCTGCCGCGATAGGGATCAAGCCCCCTGAGGCTGGACAGGATGACGCCTGCAAAATTGGACGTCATGGGATATAGCGACACTTGCGCGCCAATGAACATGGGTTCCTCGCTCCGCCGGCATTACCCGGATCAGCTAAAAAGGGTTCACGCGACTTGCGTATCTCAGCCCCGAAAATGGAGCACCCCCGTTGATGTCGGCCAGACCATGACAATTGCCGCGGCCGCTGTCAATGCAGTCCGGCACACAGCGGCGACCCTATCGCACCAACCGGCTGCAGGCGCCGTTTGGTGGATCCGGCGTGGTGGCTGGTGCGCATGAGCAGGCCTGCACGTGAACGAGGCCTCTGGTATGGTTGATCGACTAATAAAATGTGGGCTTTTCGAAAAGAGGGTAGTGAAAAGGCGAAGATATCTAATGGGTTACCTTCATTTCTCGGGATGCCTTAGAGATGATCCAAGGAAAAGCGTCCTGATGGACTTTTCGGTGAACAAGGATTGTAATTCGCAATGCCTACAGATTTGCTTGCAGCAGAGGATCGTAAAGGATGAAAGACGTTGGTAGGCTTCCGCCTCCTGTCGCGGGGCTGTGCGGCCCCGTTTCGTTTGCCGTGTGGATGTGTGCTTCGATTTCGCTATCAACTAAAATACTGCACCGCCGCCAGGCCCCTCCCCGCCCTTTTGGTTACTGACGAGATGCTGCCACCTGGGACAAGTGTAGGCTTCAAGCTGTTCCTCGCAGTGCCTCCGCATGTTGAACTGCCAGAGTGGCAAGCTGCAGAGCAGCCTCACGATCTGCGGCCACAGCAATGAAGCGGGCGTTGTGGCAGAAGCGTGCGCCTGGAACGCCAGATGCAGCTTCGAAGGACGCGTCGGTCAGTCCCGCCCAGGCCTCCGGCAGGTCGGCCCGAAGGGCAAAGCCCTCGGGCTCGCGGCGGATGCCGGTCAGGGTCCAGTCTGTTTCTCGGGGATGGACCACGAACAGCAGGTGATCGGCGCCCGCCTTCTCGATGGCAGAGCGGAAGGGCATGCCCATCGGGAGTTCGAGGACCCGGCTTTCTCCGGCGGCGGCGATGGCCTCCATGACGACAGCGTCGGCCCGCAGCTTGGCGGCCTTTCGTGCAACCGCCGCCTCGACAAAGGCACGAGCGATGGTCAACGCGTGGTCGAAGGCCCGATCATCGTCGGCCCGCAGCTTGGCGGCCTTTCGTGCAACCGCCGCCTCGACAAAGGCACGAGCGATGGTCAACGCGTGGTCGAAGGCCCGATCATCGGCACCCGGGCTGCGATCGTCGAAGACGGGTTTGAGGCTTTCCAGCAGGAGCGGCAGGGACAGGTCCGCGAGCAGCCCGCTTGGTGACAGGGCACCATTGTCCACCAAGTCGATGGGCAGGACGAAATCGGCGTCGAACGCTGCATGGATCGTGCCCAGATCCCCATCAGGAACACCGAAGGCCCGCAGATAATCCCTGCCGAAGTGCCCCCAGATCAGGCCGAACGAGCTGTAGGGCTGGCCCTCGCCGCGCAGGGGTGGGCTCTTCTGGTGGTGATCGCGGTCAGCGGCTCCGTCGTCACCTGTCCCTGGGCATGCAGCGCGAGACAGAACCGGCGCAGGTTGGCGCCAAAGCCACCCAGCAGTCCTTCCGGCAAGGGCGCGATGACCCTTTTGCCCTCCGGTGTCAGCCAGCGTTCGCGCCGATAGCGGACAAGCTCGGCCGAGATTACCAGTTCACGAACCAGGATGGCTCGACATCGCTTGAAGCGCGATCCCGAGGGCACATTCACAGACAGAACCTCTTCGCGCGTGACACGATCCTTGTCGCGTTTCGGGCCACGCCGCCGCCGTGGACTGCCACTCTTGCGAACCTCCCGTTCCGTAACCTTGTCCATGCCGGAGGGTTTGAACGGAGGTCGCGGCGGCAGGTTCTTCAGCCGGGCGATCTCACGCGCAGTTCCTGGTTCTCGGCCTGCAGGGCGGTCCGGGCCACCTCGGCTGACGCGAGCTGATCGCCGAGGTGGGTTACCCGGTCCTCGAGCGATTGCAGCCGTCGTGACAGATCACCCACGAGCCGACGCAAACTGTCGGCGCTCAGCGTCTCAAAGGCATCATCCGATGACAGGCCCTACGATCGTGAATCAGACCAAGATCACAAGCGCAACACCTGTGCCCCGTAATCTGCCCCAGTTACACCCAAGCCCACATCACCCGATGGGGCACTATCCCTTTCCTGTTGCGTGGGACAAGCAGTCGCACCGGACGTGCACCAATCGCGTATCGCACGTTCGGTAACTGAGGCGAGCTTGTCCCGAAGGACGGGGAGCGATGCTTCCTGCAAAGAAGGATTTACCGCCCCTTCACGTGCCCTCCGAAAAGACGAAAATTGGTCTGCCCCTGAAAAGTGACCCTCCCTGAAGCAGGCTTTCGAGCCAGATGGAGGACGAAGGAATGCCCCAGAAGAAGCACAATCCGGGAGAGATCGTAGCGAAGCTTCGCCAAGTCGACGTGCTGATCCCCGGCGGCTTCAGCGACATCGGGCAGATGCGCAAACGGATGGACTTTCGCCTGGTCTTGGGGGCTGCCGCTCAGATGTGCCTCCTCGCAAGATGATCAGCAGGCTGGTCGAGGCCATGAGTTCCCTTCGTGGGGGGCACATGGCATGGCACCCAGCCGGCTGACGACTGGAAGCGCCTTCTTGAGGCTATCCTGACGGCGCAGGTCACGCCTTGCAGGTATCCTCCTGGACATTCTGTCGGGCAGCACGCGGGACAGGCGGCGATCCTGACCCGTCGGGCGACTGAACCATTACCCTCGTTTACTCGTTGGCCCACCGTACCATGGGGGAACATCGTGCAAGGGCGGGGGTGACCATGACGCCAAGATGGCCGGAACGGTTGTGGCTGGTGCGCCACGGGCAAAGCGCAGGCAACGTCGCGCGCGACAAGGCGCATGAGGCGGGCCAGCGCCGCATCGATCTGATCGCCCGCGACGTGGACATCCCCCTTTCGGCTCTGGGGCGCGATCAGGCGCTTGCCTTGGGCCGCTGGTTTGCGGAAGGCGAGGAAGGCGCGCGGCCCAATGTCCTGATGTGTTCGCCTTATCTGCGCGCGCGACAGACTGCCGAAATATTCCGGGAAGCCGGCGGTTGCCGGGCCACCCTGGCCCTGCGCCTTGATGAGCGCCTGCGCGAGAAGGAGTTCGGCATCCTTGACGGGCTGACGACCATGGGCGTGCGTGAGGAAGAACCCCAGCAGGCCGAGCTGCGCCTGCTCCTTGGCAAGTTCTACCACCGGCCGCCGGGCGGCGAGAGCTGGTGCGATGTGATTTTCCGCCTGCGCTCGCTGCTTGACACCGTGGGGCTTCACCATGGCGGCTGCCGGGTCATGATCGTGGCCCATCAGGTGGTGGTCCTGTGCCTGCGCTATATCATCGAAGGGCTGACCGAGGAGGAAATCCTGGCGATCGACGCGGAAGGGGACGTGGCGAACTGTTCGATCACGGAATACTGCTTTGCCGAAACCGAGGAAGGGGACGGTGAATTGAAGTTGCTGCGCTACAACGTCATCGCGCCGATGGTGGCCGACAAGACGCCGGTCACGTCCAACCCCGACGCAATCGCAGGCACACGGGGATGAGCGGCGTGCCGATCACGCTGGATGGCGCATGGCTGCGTGATCATCCGCTGCCGGTTCATCATGATGTCGATAAGAATGATCGTGGCCGCGTGGTGCTGGTCGGTGGTTCCGCACGAGTGCCGGGTGGGGTGCGCCTGACCGCCGAGGCGGCGTTTCAATCAGGCGCCGGCAAGGTGCAACTGGCCGTGCCAGATATGCTGGCGATCCCCTTGGGTGTGCTGCTGCCCGAGGCGGGGATGTTCGCCCTGCCCACGGATGGAACCGGCGAAATTGCGGGCACCGGCCCGGTGGAACCACTGCTGGACCATTGCGACTGCCTGGCGATCGGCCCGGCGATGGGATCTGCCGATGCGGCGGGTCAGATCCTTGATGCGATCCTGCCACGCGCCGATGCCTGTAGCGTGATCCTTGACGCGGCTGCAGTGGTTGCCGGCCACGACCGCCTGCCGCTGCTGCGCCGGATGGCGGGCCGCCTGATCCTGACGCCTCATGCCGGAGAGATGGCGGCGCTGACCGGGGAAGACCGGGAGGTGGTGACGAAGGACCGTGCAAAGATGCTTGTGCGGCTGGCGAAGGATTTGGGCGCCGTGGTGGTCCTGAAGGGGCCAACGACCATGCTGGCAAATCCGCAGGGCGACGTTGCGCTTTATGGCGGCGGCGGCGCAGGACTTGCCACCGGCGGTTCCGGAGATGTGCTGACTGGGATCGTCGCGGGGCTGAGCGCGCGGGGTCTTGGAAATTGGGAAGCCGCCTGCTGGGGCGTCTGGCTGCACGGCGAAGCGGGCCGCAGATTGTCCGAGCGTCACGGCCCGATGGGTTTTCTGGCGCGGCAGCTTCCTGCCGAGATACCAAGCTTGATGCGCGGGATCTGATGAAGAGGTCGTTTCCTCTGCAAGCATCGCCAACAACCGCCGTGGTGCGCGCCAGCCTATCGGTCCTGACCGGGTGTGCGGCAAGGGCGCCCTGACCCCTGTCGCCGAATGGCTGCTGGACAACCATCATGTCGGGGACCAGATCTTCCGCCGCCCGTGCCGCCCCTGCAGTTCGAGATCCCCTCCAGCCTGCGGCCGCTGCAATCGGCCGGGGGCGAAAGGGTGCCCTGCGGTTCTTTTCCGGCCATGCCCGCCAGCCAGGTGCTTGTTACCCCCGTCTGTCCGTTGAGCGAAACGTCGTGTAAAGATCCCACGCCGCCAAGGCGACCGTGATCGCGATCACACAAATCAGGTCGATGCGCGGCACGTGGATCACCAGTATGGCCAGGAATGCCATAAGGACGACGAAAGCCAGAATCGCCATAAACAGTTTCATGCCGCTATCCTTCATGCGTCGAGGTTTCAAGATGCGCGGCCAGCCATCGGGCCGTGCGCAGCAGCCTTGCATCGTCGCCCCGACGCCCGACGATCTGGATGCCCATCGGCAGACCGTCTGTCGACTGGAACACCGGAAGCGTGACTGCCGGCATTCCGGTCAGTGTCCAGAGCCCGTTGAAGATCGCGTCACCTGTATCCTCCAGGCCCGCGGGCGCGGGCCCCGGCGCCGCGGGGCACAGGATCGCATCGCAGCGTGCAAAGATCTGCGCCATTCCGGCGTTCAGCACCTTCGGCCAGTCAAGCGCGGCAATATAGTCGCGCGCCAGTACCGCCTTTCCCTCATCCATCGCCGTCTTGAGGACATCGGACATCCGGTCCCGTCCGCGCCGTTCCATGGCGTAATAGCATTTCGACATCTCGGCGACATTGATGCGGCGGCGAATGGCGGCGGCTTCCTCTAGTCCGGGGACCGTCACTTCGAAGCACTGATCGCCCAGAAAGGCGGCGAGTTCCTGCACGGCTACGGTGGTCTGCGGGTCCGCACGATCCCAGCCTGGAGGCTTCAGGAAGGCGAATACTGGCGTCAAGGGCGGTGCGGCCAAGGCGGTGTCCAGCAGGAGCGGCCTGGGCAGGGGTTCGGTGGCGGGGTCGGCAGGATCATGGCCTGCAAGAACCTCGGCCAGCAGGGCGCAGCCGGCGACGCTGCGGGCAAAGACGCCAACGGTGTCCAGCGTCGGAGACTGCATCAGGATGCCGGTCCTGGGGATCATGCCGAAGCTGGGCTTCATCCCGACGATTCCGCAGAAGGCGGCCGGGCGGATCACGGAACCGCCGGTTTGCGTCCCGATTGCCAGCGGCACCATGCCTGCGGCGACGGCCGCAGCCGAACCCTGAGAAGATCCGCCCGGCGTGTGGTCAGGATTGTGCGGGTTGCGGGTCCGGCCCGGATGCAGGAAGGCGCATTCGGTCGTGACCGTCTTGCCCAGGATGATCGCGCCCGCCGCACGCAGCCGCGCGACGATCCAGGCATCCTCGGCCGGAACGCGCCCTGCGTCGATGGGGGTGCCGTTTTCCGTCGGGATGCCCTTCGTGTCGATGACATCCTTCAGCCCGACGGGCAGTCCGTGCAAGGGGCCCAGCGACCGGCCGGACTGGCGCCATTGGTCAAGCCGCTCTGCCTGCGCCAGGGCATGACCCTCGTCGATCCAGGCCCAGGCACCCACCTGGGGTTCCAGCTCCGAAATGCGGGCCAAGCAGGCGCGAACCAGATCCACCGCCCGCAGCGCACCCGAGGCCAGGCGATCACGCATCTCGACTACCTCCAGCCCCAGAACGGCACCCGTCTTATCGCGCGGTGCCATAAACGGCATCCGGCAAGCTGAAGACGATCTGCGGGAAGGTGTACATGATCACCATGGCAATGATGACAAGACCGCAATAAGGCAGCACCCCTGCGAAGATCTCGGTCAGCTTGACGTTGGGTGGCGCTATGCCCTTGAGGTAATAGGCGCTCATGGCCATGGGGGGCGTCAGGAAGCTGGTTTGCAGGTTGAGGGCCACCAGAACCCCGAAGAACAGCGGGTCGATCCCGAACAGCGGCAGCAGGGGCAGGAAGATCGGCACGAAGATGATGATGATTTCAGACCATTCCAGCGGCCAGCCCAGCAGGAAGATGATGATCTGCGCCATGATCAGGAACTGGATCGGCGTCAGATCCAGGCTTTGGACGAATTCCGCGATCACCTGCTCTCCGCCCAGATAGCTGAAGACCGCAGAAAATGTATAGGAGCCCACAAACAGCCAGCAGACCATGGCCGTGGTCCGGACCGTCAGGTAGACGCTTTCGCGAAGCCGGTCAAAGGTCATTGCGCGATAGGTAACGGCCAGAAGGATGCCGCCAAGAGCTCCGATCGAGGCGGCCTCGGTTGGGGTTGCCAGGCCGAACAGGATCGACCCCAGAACCGCCAGGATCAGGATGGCCAATGGAAGGAAGCTGGTTGCCAGCAGCCACAGCAGCTTGCCCAAGGGCATGCTGGGAACCTCTTCCTCGGTCGGTTTGGGGGCCAGGGACGGGTTCAGGATCGCGCGTGTCACGATATAGACGAAGTAAAGTCCGACCAGGACAAGGCCCGGCAGCAGCGCCGCAGCATAGAGGCGCACGATCGAAACACCGGACGACGCGGCATAGACGATCAGCATGATTGAAGGCGGGATCAGGATCCCGAGGGTTCCCCCTGCGCAGATGATGCCTGCCGCGAAGCTGTGGTTATAGCGCATCTTGAGCATCTGCGGGAATGCCAGAAGGCCCATGAGCGTGACAACGGCCCCCACGATCCCCGTGGCAGTCGCAAACAGCGCACAGGTGATCAGCGCCGCGACGCCAAGCGCGCCCGGCAGGTTCCGCGTCGCCACTGCCAACGTGCCGAACAACTTGTCGACGATGTTGGCTCGTTCGACGATATATCCCATGAACAGAAACAAAGGGACGGCGGTCAGGACTTCGTTCGAGATGACAGTATAGGTCTGGTTCACGAACAGGTCGAAGATCCTGTTGTTGTAGAACCCCTCGAGCCAGAGCTGCGTGGATTCCCACAGCCCCGCGTCCTCCTCCAGCCGGTTGAACGATCGCCACATCCGGCTGGGATCGTAATAGGCATAGTAGCCGAACCCGATACCTATGGCCATCAGGGTGAAGGCAATGGGAAAACCCAGGAAGACGCTGAAAATGAAGATGCCAAGCATGAACAAGGCGATCTGAGGATCGGTCACGGGGCTAGCTCCAGCTTCGGGATTGGCAGGGGGACATGCCGGCGTCAGGCCGGGCCGTGGGGGTCGTCTTCGATTGCCTTTTGCATCAGGATCGTCTCAGTTTCCTCGACATCCCAGTCAAGCGGCGGCCAGGTGCCGGTGCGGATGCAGAGGATGCAGCGCATGACCTGCGCGATGCCTTGAAAGAACAGCAGGATCCCGGCCACGACGATCACTGTCTTGAACTGATAGATCGGGATGCCGGCGGGGCTGTTCACCGACACCTCGCCATAGTTCCAGGATCGCGAGGCGTATTTCCACCCGGCAAAGATCAGCGCTAGAATGCCGGGAAAGAAGAACAGGAAATACAGAGCAAGATCGACGCGCGCCTGCGTCCGGTCCGACCACAGGCGATACAGGAAATCGCCCCGGACGTGGCCGCCGCGCGACAGTGTATAGGCACCGCCCATCATGAACAAAGTCCCATACATGATGAAGCTGATGTCCAGGGCCCAGGGTGTCGGGCGATTGAACAAGTAGCGGACCATGACCTCGTAGCTCATCCCGACGGTCATCAGGATGATCAGCCAGGCAAAGGCCTTGCCGAACCAGGCGGAAAGGTTGTCGGCGAACTGGATGTACTTCTGCATTGCGGGGAACTCCCTGGCGGCCGCGTTGCGGAACGGGGCGCGGGCAGATCCCGCGCCCTGCTGGTCACAGCTTCAGTTTGCCGGGGTAGTAGTGTTCGAAGGCAAGTCCCAGGTCCGGCGTGTTCATCAGTTCATAATAGGCGACCTGCTCGGTCCATGCTCGCTGACTGTCCATGACCTTCTTGTTGAAAGGGTCCGCTTCCAGGTCCACGATCAGCTTGTCCCAAGCCTCGAGCTGGGCGGCGAGGATCTCATTTGACGTGCGATGCACGGTTACGCCACCGGCCGCCAGTTCGGCCAGATCCTTGGAATACTCGCGCATCGCCAAGGCAAGGTTCGCGGTTGCGGACGCCTCGACACCGTATTTCAGGATCGCCTGAAGATCCTCGGGCAGGTCGTCCATGAAGTCCCTGTTGAAGATGAATTCAAAGGATTCCGAGGCTTGGTGATAGGACGAGAGATAGTAGTTCTTGGCCACGTCCTGCGCACCGAAGCGGCGGTCGGACGAGGGGTTGTTGAATTCAAAGGCGTCGATCACGCCGCGTTCCATGGCCGGGACGATCTCTCCGCCAGGCAACTGGGCCACGGACATTCCCATGCCCTGCAGAAGGTCTGCCGCAAGCCCCACGGTGCGATATTTCAGGCCTTGCACGTCGGCGACGGTGTTGACCTCGTTCTTGAACCAGCCAAATGGCTGTGCCGGCATGGGCATTCCCATGTAGCCATAGACGTTCAAGCCCAGGATATCCTGAGTCAGTTCGCGATAAAGCTCTGCGCCGCCACCCTGGTAGAACCAGGCAAGCATGGTCGAGGCCGATCCGCCGAACACCGGCCCGGTCCCGAAGAACGAGGCCGCCTTGGACTTGCCATACCAATAGACCGGCACGGTGTGGGCCGCGTCGATGATACCGTCATGCACCGCATCCATCACCTGGAACGCGCCAACCACGGCACCTGCAGGCAACAGGTCGATCGTCAGACGCCCCCCAGACATTTCCTCGACCCGTGTCACGTAATCCTGCGCCATTTCCTGCCAGATGTCGGACGCGGGCCATGATGTCTGCATCTTCATGACGATTGGGGCCTGAGCAAGCACCGGCGGGGCCGCGAGGGCGGTCGCCGCCGCGGCGGTCCCGCCCACGGCGCCAGTGCGCAGGAAAGAACGGCGCGAGAAACGCGCGGATTTGACAGTGTCGGTCATCGGTGTCCTCCCAGACGATGAAGCCGCTTGGCGCGACATATTGTTACCGTCGAGTAAAACGGTGAAATTGCATCGCGCAACTGGACTTTATGGGGATGCCCAAGCTTTGTTGCTTGTATGCGAGGGTGAATCGCGATGGCAGAGGGCTTCGCGGATTCTGCGAAAGGTCTTTGGAACAGCCGGTTGGACGGGCCAGTCCGGTACATTCGGGCTTTGGCCTAACAGCGTTGAAATCCGACGGCGCCACAACAATCGCGGCCTGCCGGAACGCCGACGCGGTGCTGCCATGCTATTCGGAACTGTTCGACTTCGGGGTCATCGGCGCTCTTGGATCCCTGCTGAAGATCATCGCCAATCATTCGGTGGGAACTGACCATGTGGATCTGGCGGCGGCAAGGGCCGCGGGGATCGTCGTCACGAACACGCCCGACGTGCTGTCGGACGCCCCTGCGGAAATCGCAATCCTCTGCGTGGCGGGCGCGGCCCGGCACGGTGCCGAGGGCAATGCCCTGGTGTGATCGGGGCAATGGGATTTCTGGTCACCGGCCTTCATGGTGGGCCGTCAGGTCACCGGCAAACGCTTTGGCGTGCTGGAGATGGCACGCGTAGGCCAGGTGGCGGCCGAACGGGCGCGCGGCTTCGGGATGCGGATCCATTACCACAACCGGCGCCGCCTGCCGTCCGCAGTCGAAAAAGGGGCGGTCCATGACAGCCTGGACGGCCTGCGGTCTGTATCGGACGTCCTCAGCCTGCATCGCCCGGCGTCGCCTCGGAATGACGGCATCATCAACGCCCGCACGCTGGCTCTGCTTCCCGACAGGGTCATCGTCGTGAACACGGCGCGGGGGGCTTTGATCGACGAGGACGCGCTTGTCCGGGCACTGCGGTCCGGCAAGCTTTTCGCGGCAGGTCTGGACGTCTTCCGGACCGAGCCGGGCGGAAACCCGCTTCTGGCCAGCCTGCCCAATGTCTTCCTGCTGCCGCATATCGGTTCGGCAACGGAAGAAACCCGCGACGCGATAGGGTTTAGGGCTTTGGATTGCCTCGACGCCTTCTTGCCGCGCGTGAGCCGTCAGACCGCATGGCCTGATTGCCGGACGGCGGCGCGGATCACTGCGGCAATTCGTAGGTTGCCTTGATGGACCCGTACCAGTCGGACACAGCCTTGATGTCCTCGTCCGTCAGGTCGCGGGCAATGATGCTCATCTGCGGATCCTCGCGCCGGCCTGCGCGAAAATCCTGCAACTGCTTGGACAGATAGTCCGCGCTTTGTCCCCCGATATTGGGGATCATGGGGTTGGTCCCCGTCCCGTCGAGGCCGTGGCAGACCCGGCAGGTCTGCGCTTGCGCGGGTGGGGTGGCGGTCTGCGCCAGAACGGCACCGGCGCCCGAACCGAGCGCGGCCACAAGAACCGCGCCAAAAAGTGATTTCATCATGTGCAGCTTTCCTGGTGGGATCCGGGGCGGTGTTCGCCGCCCCGGCATGGATCAGTTGGCAGGTGCCGTGGGTGGTGTTTCGTCCGCTCCGCTGTCGGTCCCGCCCGCTTCGGCATTTGCAGGCGCGTCGTCCGCCGGCGCGGCTGTGTTCCCGCCGGCACTTCCTGCCGCCGATCCATCCCCCGTATAGGCAATCCGCCAGATTGCCCCGGCATAGTCGTCGGACACCAGCATCGACCCGTCGCGCAGGAACGCAATGTCCATCGGGCGGCCCCGGTATTCGCCGGTCTCGCTGTCCAGCCACCCGTCGGCAAAGACCTCGGTTCCCGTGGCGTTGCCATCGGCGTCAAGGCGCGTGAACATGACCCGCGCGCCCACCGGCGTCGTTCGGTTCCAGCTGCCATGCTGGGCCGAGAAGATGCCGCCATGATACTCCTCGGGGAAGGAATTGCCGGAATAGAACCTCATGCCCAGGTCGGCGGCATGGGCGTCCGTCTTGACCTGCGGCTCGACGAACTCTACCCCCTCGGGGCGCGGAACCTCCTTGTATTCCGGTATCTCGACACCCGCGTTTACCCATGGAAATCCGAAATGCTGGCCTGCCTCGGTCTGGCGGTTCAACTCGCCCGGCGGGATGTCGTCGCCCATGCCGTCCACCTGGTTGTCGGTGAACCACAGGTCGCCGGTGGCAGGATTGAAGTCATGGCCGACCGAATTGCGGACCCCACGGGTGAAGACCTCGCGTTCGCTGCCGTCGATGTTCATGCGGATGATGCCGCCGATGCCAAGTTCGTCGTATTTCTCAAGCTTTTCCTGCGGCTGCACGTTGTATGGCTGTCCCAGAGAGACATAAAGCTTGCCATCCGGGCCGATGCGGCAAACCCGTGCGGTATGGTTGAAGCTCTCCTCCTCGGCCGGGACCAGATCTCCTTGGGCCACGACGGTACCCACGGCAGGATCCGGTCCTTCAAAGAAGAACTCGGCCGCCGGGAATTGCAGAACGCGGTTGCGTTCCGCGATATACAGGAACCCGTCGGGCGAGAAGCAGGGTCCGTTCGGGATGTCGAAGGTTAGCGACGGGGCGAAATCCATCACCTCGTCGGCGACCCGGTCGCGGTCCCGGTCCACGACCGACCAGACCTTGTCCTTGCGCGTGCCAACAAAGACGGCCGTTCCTTGTGGCGCCACTGCCATGGAGCGGGCGTCGGGAACCACTGCATAAAGGCTGGCCTCGAATCCATCGGGCAGGTTGATATGGGGCAGGACGGCCTTTAGCGATTCGGTGTTCGGGCCTGCCTGGTCGATGCGGGTAAAGGTGGCATCGGTGCGCTGCATTCCCTGCAGCGTTTCCAGGTTGTCCTGGGCAAGGGTCGGCGTCGCAACGGCAGTCGTCAGAAGCAGTCCGCAAAGTCTTGCGTGTTTCATTATGTCTCCTCCCTGGTGCAGTCCCCTGTCAGGCAAGATCGCGCGGCCCTTCCTCCCAAGGGAACGCCCGACCGCATCGGTCAGGACCGACCCGACTGCCAAATGCGACGCCACAACTGCCGCGCCGCGCAGGCTTGCCGGTGCCTATGGGAGAATGATCTACGTCTGCGATGCATCTGCAACATGTTTGTTGAGGGAATCCGACCAAATGATTGGTAACCGTCAAACGTATCGCTGCCGGGGGCTTGCTAGATTTCCTTGCCAGGAGGCAGCGCCGCCTTCCCAAGGCACGGTAGGCGCCGAATGCGATCGGCTCTTCCTCATCTAAGATCAAGACTTGTTCTTGGACGGGTCCTTGATGAGGTAAGGGTAAGTCTTGTGTTCCAGGAGCTTCCTGCTGGTCTTCGGCTCCTGATAGATCGGCACAAGGCGCCTGAGCTTCATCAGCCGACGGATCCGATGCCGCCCGCATCCGTGCCCCTCCCGTTGCATATGGCACGCCATGTGCCGTGAACCATACCATGGCGTCTCTGGGAACTGCCGGTCGATGATGGTCATGAACTTCAGGTTCTCGATGCTTTCGCCGCGTGGTTGTAATAAAGGTTGGAGCGTGCCAGCGACAGCAGGCTGCGGACAAAAAATCCCGTTCCACAACCAACTGGCCGATCTTGGCATGCAGCGTCTCGACCTCCTCCGCAGAAATCGCCGGCTCAGCGGCGTTCTTGCCGTCAAAGGCCGAGGCCATGTTCAGGGTCGCGGTCCTCTACCAGCCCGTGATCATCGTCGGATGAATGTCGTACTTCTGGGCCAACTCGACCGTCGTCAGGTCCTCGCGGATGGCCTCCAACGCCACCTTCGCCTTGAACTCGGCCCCAAAGTGCTTCCGGTTCGTCATGCGGATCAGTCCTTCGTCAATCGCCAGAGCTTAGCGACTGGTCCGAATTCCTGCGACCACCTCTGCCAGATGAAGGGTGCGATACCGCCTAACCAGACCTGAAGCCGCCGAACATGGAACCCATGCCAGAGCTTAAAAAGGCAGCAAAATGATCGAAAAGCCCTGTCAACGCTTTTTCGAAGACCCAGAGCTTCAACAGAAAACCCCCTATCCTAACTGGCGGGTCTCAACCCAGGTCGAAGCCCCATGCCGAGATACTCGAAGGCATGACCATGCTGTCATGGAGCATGGGGACGTCAAGGCAAGGAACTCTGGATCCATAGTGAGCATTGGCTAGGTTGGCGCGACAGGCTTCGCTGTTGCCCAGGTTCTTATCCGATCGGTGCCCCTGTGATCCCACCCCTTCCACCGCGCGGCACCGGGCCGCTGATCGCCCCCCCCCAAGGCGATGTGATGCGCCTTGCGGCGGGGCTGGCAATTGCTGCCATCATTGTCGCGGCCCTGTATTTCGGGCAGGCGGTGTTGATCCCGCTGGCCATCGCCCTTCTGATCAGCTTTGCCTTGGGGCCGCTGGTCCATTGGCTTGTGCGGCGCGGGCTGTCGCGCATCCTGGCGGTTGCCCTGACGATGATGCTCGTGCTGACGATGCTGGGCGGGGTGGGGATGCTGGTGGGGATGCAGATGCGCTCGCTCAGCGCGGAACTGCCGGCGTATCAGTCAACCATTCGCAGCAAGATCGAGGATCTGGGCGCGCGGATGAAGGGACCGGGCATCCTGGAAGGCGCGATGCAGACCGTCGATACCGTCCAGAAGGAAGTGGCCGAGGTGGTGGGCGAGGGCGAGGCGAACGAGGTTCCGCCCCAGCGGGTGCGGGTGGTCCCTGAACCTGTGTCGCCCTTCAAGACCGCGCTGATGTGGCTGTCGCCATTGCTGGCGCCCTTTGCTACGGCGGGCATCGTGCTGGTCTTCGTCGTCCTGATCTTGCTGGACCAGGGCGATCTGCGCGACAGGCTGCTGCGGCTGCTGGGCGGCAATATGTTCCGGTCGACCGACGCCCTGGAGGAAGCGAGCAAGCGCATCTCGAAGTATCTTCTGATGCAACTGGTGGTGAACGTCACCTACGCGATCCCGATGGCGCTTGGGCTGTGGCTCATCGGCGTGCCGGGATTTATCCTGTGGGGCACGCTGGCGGCCGTGATGCGCTTCATTCCCTATGTCGGGCCAATCCTGTCGGCGGTCTTTCCGCTGAGCCTGGCCTTTGCGGTGGATCCCGGCTGGAACATGGTGCTGATGACGGCCGGGCTGATCCTGGTGCTGGAGCTTGTCTCAAACAACGTGATCGAGCCGATGCTGTACGGGACCAGCACGGGGCTTTCGGTGCTGTCGCTGATCGCCGCCGCAACCTTCTGGACCGCGATCTGGGGGCCGGTGGGACTGGTCCTGTCCACGCCGCTGACCGTTTGCCTGCTGGTCGTCGGGCGCTATATCCCGCAACTGTCTATCCTGGAGACTTTGCTGGGATCCAGTCCCGCGCTTAGTCGTCATACCCGGATCTATCAGCGCCTGATCGCCAACGATCCCGACGACGCCATCGACATCGCCGAGGACGCGATCGACCAGGCTTCGGTTACCGAATTCTACAACGACGACGGGATGGAGGTGCTGCGTCAGGCCAGCATCGACTATATCAACAGCGCCCGGGCTGAACACCGGTTGCGAATCGCCAATGGGATGGACGAGCTGCTGGAGGCGATCCGCGAGGAACATCCCGCCCACCTGCCCGAAGGGGCGAAACCACGCGTCGCCTGTGTTGCGGGCAAGTGGGAAATCGATCGCCAGGCCTGCGAGATGCTGGTCCACAGCCTGCAACTGGACGGCGTTCCGGCGGCGTCCCGGGCCTATGGCAGCAGCACCTCGCGCTATGTCGCAGGGTTGGAACTGGACGGCGTCGAGATCGTGGTCCTGAGCTTCTTCAGCAGTGAACCCGATGCTGCCGCCCGTAACCTGGCCCGCCGCCTTCGGGCGCGATGGCCGGGGATCAAGATCGTCCTGGGTCTGTGGGGCGTGCCTCCAAACGAACTGGACCGGCACGGCGCCGAGGCGCTTGGCGCAGATGCCGTCGTGGCCTCGATCAACGAGGCGACGCGCCGCATCCTGCTGTTGTTGCGGAAGGAAGACGACAAGAGGGTCGATGTCGTCCAGGACCCCCAGGCTGCGGCAGCACGATACGAGACCCTGAAGGAAGCGTCGCTGGACGACCAGGATCTGCGCGACGACCTGCACGATCTGGCCATCCGTGCCGCCGACGTGTTTGACGTCAAGACCGCAGCCATCATTGCCATCGGTCTCCGGCAGGAGCTGCTGATCGGGTCCAACCGCGAACTGCCGGGGCTGGGCATGGACCGTCAGGCGAACGCGATGATGCTGCCGTCGGATGCCTCGCTGGCCTCACTGCTGCTGGCCGACGCCCGGTCGCTGATCGTTCCCGACATCGAACGCGACCCGCTGCTGGCAGAAAATACCGTCCTGCGCGCCTGGTCCGCGCGCGCTTTTGCGGCCGCGCCGATGCGACAAGGGGATGGGGTGGTTCTGGGCGCCCTGTGCCTTGTCCATGACGAGGTGCGCGAATTTGCAGCCGAGGAGCAGGAGCTTCTGGAAAGCCTTGCAGCCGAGGTGGCCGAGCGCCTGACGGGAGAGGAGGCCGCACCGACCGAAAGCCTCAAAGAGCCGGTCACATCGGCCACTGTGGGCCAGCAGATCCCGGAATAGAGTTCATTCGGAACGGAAAGCGCAGGAAAAGAGGCCTAGTCTCCGGCCCGGTCGGCGCGCCAGGCGTCACGGTGCTGTGACTGACGGTGTGCCAGAACGCCCGACGCCTTGAGACGCGCCTTGAGATCGTCAACCGGGGGCGCATAGACAAAGCCGAAGGAGACGCAATCATCCCGCCCCTCGACCGCATGATGCAAGCGGTGCGCCTGGTAGAGCCTGCGGAAATAGCCGCGCCGGGGAACATAGCGGAATGGCCAACGCTGGTGAACCAGGCCATCGTGGACGACGAAATAGATCACGCCGTAAACGGTCGCTCCGACCGCGACCCACCACAGCCACGGCCACCAGGCGCTGCCAAGCGCAAAGAGCAGGATCGAGACTATTGCGAACACCACCGCATAAAGATCGTTCTTCTCGAAGGGGCCGTGGGTCTCTTCGTGGTGCGACTTGTGCCATCCCCAGCCCAGGGGACCGTGCATGACCCAGCGGTGGACCGAATAGGCTATCCCCTCCATGGCCAGGACGGTCAGGACAACAATCAGGACCGGCATCAGCACGCTCATGCCCCGCCCCTTT
This sequence comes from Paracoccus actinidiae, assembly GCF_030863885.1. Lineage (NCBI taxonomy): Bacteria > Pseudomonadati > Pseudomonadota > Alphaproteobacteria > Rhodobacterales > Paracoccaceae > Paracoccus > Paracoccus actinidiae. Next base: position 3,775,326 of record NZ_CP132956.1, on the reverse strand, counting down.
GTCGGGTCGTGGGCAATCGCCACCACGGCACAGAGGGGTGAAGGTGGTGTTCGTGGTGATAGCCGCCGAAATGAAAGCACGTCAGCAGCGAAAGCGGATCGCTCAGCTGGGACGAGCGTGCGTTGTGCCGATCAGGAAAGGCGTCGTGCCCCGGCCGGTGCGGCAGCCAGGTGCCAAAGATGAAAAGCTGCATCGATGCAAGGATCGACGGCACGGCCCAGAACGCCACATAGGGCCAGCGCGGGCCAAGGATAAGCGCGTAAAGGATCACCGAACTGCCAAGCACCCAGAACTCGCGCCAGCCAAAGTAGGTGCGCACGAACGCAATGTACCACGCAACCGGTCCGCCTTGGCTAAAGTCGGGATCGTCGTCTGTGCCGGCGTGGCGATGATGGGCCATGTGCTTGACAATGAGCTTGCGCCAGGAAAACCCGGCAAAAAGCATAAGCGCCAAGGCCCCGAATGCTGCGTTGATCCGCGGCCTTCCTGGCATGATCGCACCGTGCATCGCGTCATGGGCGACGATGAACAACCCCACGGAAAGCCATGTCAGTCCGATCAAGCAAACGAACGCCAAACCGGGCGAACCGGCAATATCCAGATGCCAAACAGCAAAGACGTGCAGGCTGATCCAAATGCCGATCACCCCTGCCGCCAATGCAGGGCCTACAAGGTTGGACCGAGAAAGGCGTCGCGGCGTTTCGGACAAGTCATGGCTCCCTGCTCACCGTGCATCACTTGCAACAATCTAGGGCAACGGCCCAACAGTTTCCAGTTCGAGCTTCGTCAATGGCGCGTGAATGCCTGCCTCGCTTATGCCAACCCGACCAACAGGTTCCGCCACAGGTTTCACGGCCGATTACCGCCCCGGCCTTGGTAGAAGGGTGGCAGCAAAGACGCCAAGCCTTCGCAACGTCGATGTGGTCGACCCTAAGGTCAGGACTTGTTCTTGATCACTGCCGGAAGATCAGGGTTGCTGCCGGTGCGACGGCAGAAAGGCAGGTTTCCGGGCCTTTGTCGCGAGCCGGGTTGCCACGCGCCGCCAGTCCGTCAGGCGACCGAACATGATCTCGATGTGATTGCGCCTCTTGTAGCGGTGCTTGTCATGTTTAAATGTCGTCGTGCAGGACTTCCGGCCGGCGATGCAAGGCTTTGTTTCCTTGTGTTGGAGTGCTTCTCGCAGCCAGGAAGCGTCATATCCTCTATCTGCCAAGAGCCGGTTGCCTGCGGCAAGCTGCCCAATAGCCCCCCTATGGTCGCCAACCTGTTCCGCCGACATGACGAACCGGATCGGTCGACCCTGCGCATTGGTGAGGGCGTGACGCGTGGTAGTCCTGCCGCCTTTTGTGCAACATTTTTTAGCGCGCAGGGGATGCCGTGCGGTGCGCTTTGGGAGGGGTCGCATCGATCATGATTGTCCTGGGCTCCGGACCCTTCGCCAGCCAGGCCTACCATGATCCGGGCGAAGACCCCGTTATCGCTACAGCGTTTCCCGCTTGGACGGTCCATGTTCCTTCGGAGTGAACCGCGCCGGGTTTGCCGGAGGCTGATTAGGGTTAGTTACGCAGCCATGTTTTTTGTTTCCACAGCCGCGTAGAAATTGGCCTCGGCTGCTGCAAGCGGGATGTTCCCAAGGGGCTCGAGAAGTCGGTGGTTGTTGAACCAGTCCACCTATTCCAGCGTGGCGTATTCGTCCGCCTCAAAGCTGCGCCAAGGTCCGCGGCGGTGGATGACTTCAGCCTTGAACAGTTTGTTGATCGTCTCCGCCCGTGCGTTGTCGTAGCTGTCACCGACGCTGCCTACCGAGGGTTCGATGCCTGCCTCGGCCAACCGTTCGCTGTAGCGAATGGACAAGTATTGCGAACCGCGGTCGCTATGGTGAACCAACCCCATGCTCTTGTCGGCACGGCGCTCGTGCACCGCCTGTTCCAGGGCTTCGAGGACGAACCCTGCATGCGCCGAGGTGGTGACCCGCCAGCCGACAATGCGGCGGGCATAGGCGTCGATGATGAAAGCGGCATAGACGAACCCCTTCCAAGTGGCGACATAGGTGAAATCGCTGACCCATAGTCTGTTGGGCACGGGCACGCGGAACTGGCGGGTCACCCTGTCCAGGGGGCACCGAGCCTTCCGGTTGGGGATCGTCGTCCTATGCGGTTTGCCGCGGATGATGCCTTGAATACCCATGCCCTTTGTCAGCCGTGCCACGGTGCAACGGGCAAGATCGAAGCCCTCGCGGCGCAGTTGCCGCCAGACCTTCCGGACGCCATAGACCCGCCAGTTCTCTTCGAACACGCGAAGGATCTCGGGGCACAGCGCCTCGTACTGACAGGCACGATCAGATCGCCTGGCCGGACTGTCCTGCTTCGCCGGTTGATCTTAATAGGTGGATGGGGCGCTCGGCAGAACCTCGCAGATCGGCTCGACCCCGTGCGCACCTCGATGCACCCGAAGTTCGACAGTTCCGACGGCATTTTGATCCTGATTGAACGTCTCACTTATGTGGAAACAATGGGTTAGCAGTCGAGGACGAGGCGTTCTCCGCGGTTTTTGTTGTGGCACGTTGTTCGGTCAACTGGCCGTCCACATAGGCGTTGAGATCCAGATCGGTGATCTGCGCGTCAGTGTTCAGCATCGTGACCTCGCACCAGTTTGAGCGCCGGCTTGCGTACCGCCTCGCCATCCTCGAAGGCACGCAAGGAGGCACGGGCACGCGAGACACGCGACATTACCGTCCCTTGCGGCACGCCGATCAGCGCGCCGACTTCGGCATAGGACAGGCCCTCGACCGCGATCAGCTCCAAGGCCTCGCGCTGATCGTCCGGGAGATCCAGAAAGGCCTGGCGCAACTGAGACAATCGCAGAACGCTGTCCTGCTTGGCCTGCATGACCTGTGGGTTCAGTTCCGCATAGGCGGCCTCGCGCCGTGTCTCGTTTTGCGCCTGCCGGCGGCGATCCAGGAAGCGGTTGCGCAGGATCGCACGCAGCCAGGGTCCAGGCGCCTTGCCCGCGGCCAGCTGCCGGCGCTGTTCATAGCCCCGCAGCAGGCGTCCTGCACAAGGTCATCCGCCTCGGCCCGGTCGCGGGTCAGGGCATAGGCGTAACGCCGCAAGGGCGTCAGAAGGGCAAGGATCGGGTCACGGCGTGTCATCTTGCACAGTTAGACGAAGCCGGTGGCGGTTTCCTTCCATACGATGCAGTTTTTTTTGCGCTATCTGTTTGGTCAATCACTTGAGGGGAAATCTGTCTTCGAACATCGACGCCAACACCACCCTGTATCAGCCTCAAAGCCCCTGCTTTTCCCGCAGCCCGAGAGTGCCCAGCACCGTGGCGCCCTCCACCTGCGTGTCGAGCATTGGGCCTTCGCTGCCTCACTTGCCGCCCCTAGACGGCGCGAGCCATTTCTAGAACGTGCCGCATCTGGTTCAAAAGCTCAGTTCCTTGCACATGATGAGGGCGAACTCGGTCACCTGGAATGCCACGGACAACAGAAGCAGCAAGCGCCGGAATACATAGTTTCTCTTTATATCCGTCCGCCCGCTAGGAATGCTCTCCTGCCTGGGCCGTGGAATAAAGCCACGTTGCCCGTTACAAGCTCCGAGGTTTGGACTGCCGGATCGGGTGCCCGAAGGCACCCTTGAACGCCTTGCCCAAGGCCGAAGCATTCGCATAACCGCAGCGCAGCGCGATGTCTCGGAGGTCAAGATCGGTGCTGAGGGCAAGATCCCGCGCCCGGGACAGGCGCAGCATCTGGAAGTAGCGGCCGGGCGACATTCCAGCCTCGGCGCGGAACTGCCGCTCCATGCTGCTGAGCGACAGACCGGATCGCGCTGCTATCTGAGCAATGGACAGGGGCGTCTCTATCATCTCGACCATCAGGTCGATCACCTGATGCAGACGGGCTGAAGCCTTGCCCGTGGGCAGAAGCGTCCTTGCCTCCAGATTGCCTGTAGAATGATCCGCATCGTGGAGGAACATGGAGGAGGCCAGGAACGCGCTGCCCTTGCCGAACCTTTGTTCGATCAGGTCCAGGATGAGGCTGAGGGCAGCGGATGCGCCGCCGCAGGACCAGATCCGGCCTTCCATGACATAAGGAAGGGGGTCTGCCTGCACGTCTGGATAGGCTTCGGCGAATTCAGGTATCAGTGACCAATGGATTGTCGCGCGACGTCCCGCAAGCAGGCCCGCCGCAGCCAGCAACCACGATCCGGTATCGGCGCCCACGATGATCCTGCTTTGTTTGGAAAGCGCCAGGAGGCGACGCACACCAGTCTCACCGCCATGTTCGCGGAAACCATAGCCCGCCACCACGATCAGCAAATCGAGTGATCCACACACATCGTCGTCAGGAGCGACCAGAAGGCCGCTGGAGGATCGCAGCGGCTTCCCGTCTGGCGTCAGCACATGCCAATGCAGCTCCGCTTGTCCTTGGTCACGAACCGCCCGCAGCGGTTCGAGCAAGCAGGACAGAACCATGTTTGAAAATCCCTCAAACAGCAGGAAGGCAACACGCATGGCAAAGTCTGACGCATTCGGACGGTTGATTGACAGATTAGGACAACCCCCGACGTGGCGGAAGCCCTAGCCTGCACCTAACCGACAAGGAGGTTGCCATGCCGCTGGCCATGAACAAGGACGTCTTCATCACATGCGCCGTTACCGGATCGGGGGCGACACAGGACCGGTCGCCGCATGTGCCGCGCAGCCCGAAGCAGATCGCCGAGAGCGCCATCGCGGCAGCGAAGGCGGGGGCCGCCGTCGTCCATTGCCACGTGCGCGATCCCGATACCGGTCAGCCGTCACGCAGGCTTGATCTCTATCGCGAGGTCACAGACCGCATCCGCGACGCCGATGTGGACGTCGTCCTGAACCTGACCGCCGGCATGGGCGGAGACATCGTCTTCGGCAATACGGAAGCACCCTTTCCCGTCAACCCGGCAGGAACGGACATGGTCGGTGCCACCGAACGCATGGCCCATGTCGTCGAATGCCTGCCGGAAATCTGCACGCTGGATTGTGGCACGATGAACTTTGCCGAGGCCGACTATGTCATGACCAACACCCCCGGAATGCTACGGGCGATGGGCAGCATGATGTCAGCCCTAGGCGTGAAGCCGGAAATCGAGGCCTTCGACACCGGCCACCTGTGGTTCGCCAAGGAACTGGTGCGTGAAGGCACGCTGGCTAGCCCCGCCCTTGTGCAGCTGTGTATGGGCGTTCCCTGGGGTGCGCCGAACGACATCAACACCTTCATGGCGATGGTGAACGCAGTGCCCCAGGATTGGTGCTGGTCCGCCTTCAGCCTCGGCCGCGATCAGATGCCCTATGTCGCGGCAGCGGTGCTGGCCGGCGGCAATGTCCGCGTGGGGCTCGAGGACAACCTGTGGCTGGGCAAGGGGCAGCTTGCCACGAATGCCCAACTGGTCGAACGTGCCGCCACGATCATCGAACAGCTGGGCGCGCGCGTCATCGGCCCGCAAGCCGTGCGGGACAAACTGGGACTGGTGAAGCGCGCACCTAAGGGAGTGGCGGCATGAGCAAGGCAGCAATCATCGGCGGCGGTGTGATTGGCGGCGGTTGGGCCGCCCGCTTTCTGCTCAACGGCTGGGACGTTGCGGTCTACGACCCCGATCCGCAAGCCGAACGCAAGATTGGAGAGGTGCTGGCCAATGCCCGCCGCGCATTGCCTGCGCTTTACGATCGTGCCCTGCCAGCGGAAGGACAGCTGAGCTTCCACACGGATCTGGCCGATGCCGTGGCGGGCACGGACTGGGTTCAGGAAAGCGTGCCTGAAACACTGGCCTTGAAGCATCGCATCCTGCCGGCGATCCAGCAGGCGGCCGGGCCCAACGCCGTGATCGGGTCCTCAACCTCGGGTTTTAAGCCATCGGAACTGAACGCGGCGGGCACCAGGGCCATCGTTGCCCACCCTTTCAACCCGGTCTACCTGCTGCCGCTGGTCGAACTGGTGGGCGATCCGGCGACTTGCGCCCGCGCGGCCAATATCCTGCGCGGCATCGGCATGTATCCCCTGACCGTCCGAAAGGAGATCGACGCCCATATCGCCGACCGATTGCTTGAGGCCGTGTGGCGCGAGGCGCTGTGGCTGGTCAAGGACGGCATCGCCACAACCGAAGAGATCGATGAGTCGATCCGCATGGGGTTTGGCATCCGCTGGGCGCAGATGGGGCTGTTCGAAACCTATCGCATTGCGGGCGGAGAAGCCGGAATGGCGCATTTCATGGCGCAGTTCGGACCTGCCCTGTCCTGGCCCTGGACGAAGCTGATGGATGTGCCGGAATTCAACAACGAGCTGGTTGAACTGATCGCGTCGCAGTCGGACGCGCAATCCGGGCACCTCTCGATCCGCGAACTGGAACGGCTGCGCGACGACAACGTGGTTGGCATGATCCGGGCTCTGCGGCGCACCGGTAGCGGCGCGGGCGGCGTCGTGCGGAAGCACGAGGAGAGCCTCTCCGGTCTTGGCGAACGAGGCGGCCTGCCCGTGACTGCAGCGCGCCAGGTTCCCGTGAGCTGGACGGATTATAACGGCCACATGAACGAGGCGCACTACCTGGAGGCCGCATCGCTGGCGACCGACAGCTTTATGCAGATGATCGGCGCAGATGCTGACTATGTCGCCGGTGGACGGAGTTATTTCACAGTCGAGAACCACATCCGCTACCTGGACGAGATCCATGCAGGCGACCGTCTGATTGTTACAACGCAGGTACTGTCGGGCCAGGGCAAGCGGCTGCACCTGTTCCACCGCCTGTGGCGGGGTGACGACACCTTGGCCGCGACGGTCGAGACGATGCTGATCCACACCGACCTTTCCACGCGCCGCAGCAGCGAGCCCGATCCGGCGGTTTCGGACCGCCTCTCGGCTTGGGTTGCGTCCCATGCCGGGCGCGACGCCGATGGTGCCGGGCGTTTCGTGGGACAGACTGCCCGGCGATCCTAGCAGCCGGAACCAGGAAGGGCGGACACGATGGACCAGGTTGCGGTCTTTCAGCCATCCGGCCAGCCGCTGGCCGTGACGATCCTGGTCCTGCCCGACGCCTCGTTGATGAGCATGGCGGCGACGCTGGACCCGATGCGGGCGGCGAACCGGATTTCAGGGCAGCCGCACTATTCCTGGAAGGTCGTGTCGATGGACGGCCGATCCATCAGGACCAGTTGCGGCCTATCGCTGCAGGCGGATGGCCGTTTTGAGCCGCATGAACGTTGCGACGTTTTGATCGTGGTCGCCGCCTTCAACGTCGCCAAGCACGCCTCGGCCCCGGTTCTGACCGCGGTGCGGCAGGCGGCGCGACGTGTCCACATGATCGGGGGCGTCGAGGCAGGAAGCTGGGTCTTGGCGATGGCCGGCCTTCTGGATCAGCGCAGGGCCACGACCCATTGGGAAGACTTGGAAGACTTCGCCGCCCGCTTTCCGCAGGTTCGTGTGATCCCCGACCGCTGGGTGGTGGATGGCGCGGTCTTCACGACAGGCGGCGCGGCGCCGGCGCTTGATTTCATGCTGGCGCTGATCCGCTCCCGGCAGGGTTTTGGCGCGGCCCTGAACGTCGCGAGCCTTTATGTCTATGACGAAGTGCGCCTGCCCTCGGACGCGCAGCCGTTGGTGTCGCTGGGGCGCGACAGCCGCCTTGACCCGCGGCTGGCTTGCTCGATCCAGATCATGGAGCAGCATATCGACACGCCGCTTACGATCCATGAAATCGCGCAGCGTATCGGCTGTTCGATCCGCACGGTCGAGATGGTGTTTCGCAGGCTGGCCCAGTGCTCTCCAGCCGCCTATTACCTGTCGCTGCGGCTGCAGGCGGCCCGGCGTCTGGTCACCGATACGCGCCTGTCCATGGCGGACATTGCGGTGCGGACGGGATTTTCGTCCATTGCGTCTCTATCGCGGGCCTTCCGGCGGCAGTTCGGGCAGGCACCCTCTGCCGCCAGACGAGGATCACAGACCTAGGCTGGCCTTGGCGGCTTCCAGACCAGGCTGACCGTCAACCGTGGTCACGTCCTGAAGCCACGCGTCCAGCACGGCGGGGTTTTCCTTCAGCCACTGCCCTGCTGCCTCGCTCCCTTCCATCCCGTCGTCCAGGATATGGGACATCATCACGTCCTCTGCCTCGACGGTGAAGGAAAGATTCGACAGGAACTTGCCCAGGTTCGGGCATTCCGCAGACAGACCCTTGCGCGTATTCGTCAGCACGGTCGCCGCGCCGTCTTTTGGGCCGAACATATCGTTGCCGTCGGTCAGGTATTCAATGTCATAGCGCACGTTCATAGGATGGGGACGCCAGCCAAAGAACAAGATGTCGCCCTCTGCCCCGATAGCGCGCTCGACCTGGGCAAGCATCCCCTGTTCGCTCGATTCGACCAGTTCGAAATCGCCCAGTTCGAAGCCGTTGTCCTCGATCGTCTTCAGGATGGTCGTGTTCGCGCTGCTGCCGGATTCGATGCCATAGATCTTGCCGTCGAGCTGGTCCTTGAACTTGGCAATGTCGCCATAGGTCTTCAACCCGGCTTCATAGGTGCTGGCCGGAACCGCAAAGCCGATCAGGGCCCCTTCCAGATTTGCGCGGACCACCTCGATATCGCCGGCTTCGACGAGTGGCTTCTGGATCGGCTCTTGCAAGGGCATCCAGTTGCCCAGGAAGATGTCTGTGTCCCCCTGCTTGAGCGACTCAAAGGTCACGGCGACCGACAGAACCTGGACTTCGGGCTGATAGCCCAAGGCCTCCAGTACCATCGTCGCGGCCGAGGTCGTGGCAGTGATGTCGGTCCAGCCCACGTCGGAAAAGCTGGGAGCCCGGCATTGGTCGGGTTCCGCTGCATGAACCTGTGGCAGGAATGCGAAGGATGCGAGAAGGGTGGCGGCGATCTTCTTCATGGTTATCTCCTCCGGGGTTGGTGTCGGATGCTGGCAGTCCGCTCCGATCATGCAGGAAGGATAAGGTGTGAGACAGCCTATGGTTAGCAAATCGCGCAGGGTTCTTTTCAGGATGCGCATCATTGTCGGATACGTCAGCCCCAACACAGCGAGAGTCTCCGCAGAGGCGGAACGAAACTGCGGCACGGTGCCAATACAACGGTTCCGCAATGAGGTCAGCAATAGCTGGTGGGAGCGGAATACCGGGGGTTATGGAAGCTTTTGGAGCGCAAGAAAGGAAGTTCGTAAGCAAAGAGCATCAGTGTTCTTTATTGGTGATCAACTTCGTGCCTCCGTTTCAAGCGTCGTAGGCCGGATGACGCTCCGGGCTACTCTCGGTACGAACCTGCGCGACGGGCCTACGACCCTGTGATCATGTAAGCTTTGAGCGTGGTTGGTCCATGCTTTCGCATGCCGGGAACAGATAGATGGCGCAAAGGTTTATGTCACGAATCGCGCCTCGAAAGGCCCCTGACACACCTTCTATCACTTCGAGAGGGTGAATCATGCGGTCAAAAAGGGCGCAAGCCGATTGATAGAGCCAGACCCTAGGCGCCCCAGGCTACATCATGAATGCGGATTAGGGCGGCCACCTGCTCGGGCGTCAGTATATTGTGGGTCGTCCTGCGCAGCAGCATGGCGAGGCGGGCGGTGGCCTCAAGTTCCTCGATGGCGTTGCAGGCGGCTTCCAGGTCAAGGCCCGCAACGACCGGGCCGTGATTGGCCAGCATCACGGCCGACCGCTTGCCTGCCAGCCCGCGCACCGCATCGCCAATGGCAGGATCGCCGGGGCGGAAATAGGGCAGCAGCCTGACCCGGCCCAGTTGCATGACAGCATAGGGCGTGATCGGCGGCAGGAAGTCATCTGCATCCACATCAGGCAGCGTGGACAGGGCGACCGAGTGGCAGGAATGCAGGTGGACCACCGCCGCCGTCCGACCCCTTGTTTCATAAAAGGCCATGTGCAGCGGCATTTCCTTGGTCGGCTTGTCGCCGCCGATATGCACGCCCGCCGCGTCGAACCGCGACAGGCGGGCCGGATCCAGCCTCCCGAAGCTGGTTCCGGTCGGGGATACAAGCAAGCCGCCGTCTTCGGTCCGCGCGCTGATATTGCCGGTTGATCCATGTGTCAGGCCCCGGTCGAACAGAGACCGGGCCAGGGTGCAGATGCGTTCGCGCAGGGCGGCATCGCTCATCCAGCCAGCCTTTCGGCGGCCTTGGCAAAGAAATCCTCGGCTCCGAAATTGCCGGATTTCAGGGCAAGCACCAGGGTATCGCCCGCCCGCATGGCAGGGACGCCGGGGTCGATTTCCGGACCGATCTCCAGGTTCTCGATCCGCAACCGCTCGACTATGGCGCCCGAGGTTTCGCCCCCTGCGGTGATCAGGCGGGTGACGCCGCCTGCGATCAGCAGGCGCGCGCAATCCGCGAAAAAGGCATCCAGCCTGTGCGCGACCGCCTCGGTTCCATGGCGGGCCTGCACAGTGCGCACGGCATCAGGGTCGGCCGAGGAATAGATCAACGGCAGGCCGTCCTGCGACAGCGCCCAAGCTGCGGCATCGCGCGCAGTCATGTCGTCGCGCAGCAGTGCCTCGGGGTTGATCTCCAAGGCCGGGCGGCCGTCTGCGATGTGCCGCGCCACCTGTCCCCGTGTGGCGCGCGAACAGGATCCTGATAGGGAGGCGACCGGGCCTGCCTGACCGCGCCAGCGCGGGCGTTCGGCGGCCAGCAGTCCCTGGGCGCGGAAGTTACCGGGCAGACCAAGCGCGATCCCCGATCCGCCGGTCAGCAGCACCTGATCAGCCACGGCCTGCCCTAGGGCCACCAGATCTTCGTCCCTAATCGCATCGGTGACAACGAACCGGTGCGGCTGTGCAGACAGTGCCGCGCGCAGGGCACCAACCCCCTGCCAGACCGTCGCGGCAGGGATATGGCCCACGCTTTCGCGCGTCTGACGGGCCAGCCAGCGGCGCAGGTCGGGATCGGACATAGGCGTCAGCGGGTGATCCTGCATCCCGCTTTCGGACAGCAGACGGTCGCCCACGAACAGATGGCCCTGCCAGATCGTCCGCCCTGTCGCCGGAAAGGCCGGGCAGAAGATCACCCGGTCCGCGTTCAGCGCATCGGCCAGAGCCTCGGCAACAGGGCCGATGTTGCCCCGAGGCGTGGAATCGAACGTCGAGCAATATTTGAACAGGAACTGTCGGCAGCCCTGCGCCCGCAGCCAGTCAAGCGCCTCAAGCGACAGGCGCACGGCATCGGCCACCGGCAGGGTGCGCGATTTCAGCGCGACGATGCCTGCCTCGACATCCGGGGCGGCGGGGGTGCCCGGCGTGCCGGAATATTGCACCACCCGCATGCCCGCCTTGACCAGGGTGTTGCCCAGGTCGGACGAGCCGGTGAAATCGTCCCCGATACAGCCCAGCAGCATGTCAGGACCAATCCGTCACGGCGTCCTGCGCCGCGCGCAGGCGGTACAGTTCGGATCCCGTATCCAGATCGACATCGCCGCACAGGATCATCTGTCCCTCCTTTACGTCGCGTTTCAGCCTGCGCCCCGACAGAAGATAATAGGGGATCGGCGTGTTGTGCGACAGCGCCCGTGCCGGGGTCATGCGGCCCGAGACGTTCTGGATCGTATGGTGATGCCCCTCGGCAACCAGCAGACTGCCCGTCGGCAGGTCGGCATCGGCATGGGCGGTCAGGTCCATCACGGGCCGAGGGCGTTCAGCGCCGGAGGACACGCCCAGCAACGCGACCTCGAAGATGGTCGTTGCTGCTTCCATCCCCAGCAGGTGGCGCGGCAGGCCGATCATCGCGGTGCGGCCGTTGCGGGCAACGACATGGCCCTTGTCGCGCAGCATGGCCCAGGTTTCATCATCCTCGCAGGCGACGGTGACAAAGACGCCGCCCGCAAAGCTGGCCTCGCCCGGAAGGCGCAGGCAGTTGAACACGTCAAGCTGGCCTTGGCCGGTCAGCAATCCCCCATCCGCGACAGGGGCCATCAGGTCGGCCAGTTCGGTGATCCGCGCGACGGGGGCGTGGTAATCTGGACGGTCGGGCGCCATGTTCAGGGCATTGGCGACAACCACCATTTCGCACAGGTCGGGAACGGCGCGCTGCGGCAGGTTCGCCAGGCGCGCACGCGCGGCCACGACCTCGGCCCAGGGCCGGTCGCCCGCGTCCAGCCAGTCGCCAAATCCCGGCGCATCCACGGTAACACCGTTGCTGGTGATCTTATCCGTCGCGGGGTTGAAGACGAAATCATATTCGCTGGACTTGCCCGCCGCGATGATCCGCAGGCCGCAGACCTGCGCCCAGGTGGCAAGTCCGATCAGCAGGCTGGGTTGATCCCCGTCGATGGGCGAGACGACGACGCCCCGTTCCGCCGCCATCCGGGCCAGCATCGGGCCTGCGACGCTGTCGGTTTCCTTTGTGACCATGACAACATGCTTGCCTGCGCCAATAGCCAGACGCGCATGGCGGGCACCCGCCTCGGGGTTGCCGGTGGCTTCCAGCACCACATCGACGGGCAGATCCGCCACCATGGCCAGGTCCGCTGCGGCAATAGCCCGGCCCGCATCCCAGGCGGCACGCGCCGCCGCCGCGTCCGTGCATTCGGCGATGTCGCTGACCCCGACCGAGGTCAGCACAGCCGCTGCGACAGCCGCATCCCGGTCAACCGCCACGCGGCAGCTCAGCCCGTTCACGTGCCGCGCCTGCGCCAGAAAGCTGCGCCCGAAACCGCCGGTGCCGACGATGACGCATTCGACCGTCCGGGCGCCAAGCCCCGCGAAATAGCGATGATGGTTCATGTCGTTTTCCTTATTCCACCGGAACCCGGCGCCGGAAGCGCGATCCCAGCGTTACCAGCTTGGGCAGCACCAAAAGCATGATGCCGATGGCCATGATGCTGCTGACCAGGGGGTTCGCGAAGAAGATCCCAAGCGACCCGTCCGACAGCACCATCGACTGGTGAAAGGCATTTTCCGCCTTGTGGCCCAGCACCATGGCCAGGACCAGCGGCGCCAGCGGATAATCCAGGCGGCTGAACAAGTATCCCACCAGACCGAAGATCAGCACCAGCCACAGGTCGAAGGTCGCATTCGACACCGTATAGGCGCCCACAAAGCAGATCGCGACGATCATCGGGCCAATGATGGTAAAGGGAATGCGCAGCAGGGCCGCGAACATCGGCACGGTCGCCAGGACCAGAACGACGCCGATCAGGTTCGACACATACATGCTGGCGATCAGGCCCCAGACGAAATCGGGCTGCGTCGCAAACAGCATCGGTCCCGGCGTCAGGCCCCAGATCATCAGCCCGCCCATCATCACGGCAGCGGTCGCGGACGACGGCACCCCAAGCGCCAGCATCGGCAGCATCGCGCAGGAACCCGCGCTGTGATCGGCGGTTTCCGGGGCGACGATGCCTTCCGGGCGGCCGGTTCCGAAAGCCGCGCCCTTGCGGCTGGATGACCGGGCGATGCCATAGCTCATGAAGGACGCGGCGGTCGGGCCGCCCGGCGTGATTCCCATCCAGATGCCGATCAGGCCCGACCGGATATAGGTGGCCCAGTAACGCGGCAGTTCGGCGATGGTCTTGAACACGTCGCGCAGGTCGATCTTGGACGCCACGCCTCGAAAGCGCAGGCCTTCCTGCACGGTGGACAGAAGTTCGCCGATCCCGAACAGCCCGATCACGACCACCAGGAAGCTGATCCCGCTGAGAAGATCGTCGAAGCCGAAGGTCAGGCGGATCGACCCGGTCACGCTGTCCATCCCGACCGATGCCAGCAGCAGGCCGGCCGCCAGCGAGACAAGCGTCTTCATGGGCGCCGCGCTGCCCATGCCGATAAAGGCGGCGAAGGCCAGGAAATAGACCGCGAAATATTCGGGCGCGCCGAACTTTAGCGCGAATTGCGAGGCCCATCCTGCCAGCAGGGTGATGACAATCACGCCCAGCAGCGCGCCGAAACCTGCGGACATGAAGGCCAGCGTCAGCGCGCGGGTCGATTGCCCTGACCGCGCCATGGGATAGCCGTCAAAGGTTGTCGCGACCGATGAAGGTTCGCCGGGAATGTTGAACAGGATGGATGTCGTGGACCCGCCGAACAGCGCCCCCCAATACATCGACGACAACAGGATGATGGCCGAGGTCGGGTCAAGCGCAAAGGTCAGCGGGATCAGCAGCGACACGCCGTTCGGCGCGCCCAAACCGGGCAACACGCCGACGATGAGGCCCATCATCACGCCGCCGACCATCAGCATCAGATGCATGGGCGTGATGGCGATGCCAAAACCGTGCATCAGAAGATCGAAGTTTCCCATATCCGCCCCCGTTCAATAGATGCCCAGAAGCGGCTCGATCGGCCCCTTCAGCAGCGGGAGCCTGAAGATCGCCTCGAAGATCAGGTACAACGAGACGGCAAAGCCCGCGCCCACGCCAAGCGCCAGCGGCAGGCGGTAGCCGCCCTGACGCCACGCGCTCCAGGTGATGTACAGGATAGAGCCGACATAGATGCCCATCGTCAGGGTGACGACCACAAAGGCCAGCAATGCGGCGATGAAGATGCCCAGGCGGCGGGCGCGTTCGCCGTCGAGGAACGATTCCTCGACTTCGCTGGAATGCGCGGAATGATGGGTGGCGGCGCGGTGTTTCAGGAAGGCCGAGACTCCGTTCCACAGGCTGGCACCAATCAGGATGAGCCCGACATAGAACGGAAAATAGCCCGCCTGCGGGCCGCTTTCCGTCCAGCCGCGCCCCAATTCCGACGCGCCGATCACGCCTGCGGCGCCCAAAAGCCCCGTGGCGATGGCGGTGCCAAGTTCGGCATGAAAGACCTTGACGGTCATGGTTCCCCCCCTTTGATGGTCGCGGCAGGCGCCGAACCCTTGTGGATCCGGCGCCAGGCAGTCAGGTGCTTATTGGGCGGTCCAGCCCTCAGCTTCGAAGACCTTGACGGCATTGGCCTCGCTGGTTTCGATGAACTTGGCCAGTTCGTCGCCCGTCAGGAAGGATGCCGACTGCGAGGTCTTGGCAAGATAGTCCTTCCAGTCCTGGCTTTCCGCGACTTTCTGCAGCGCAGCCTGGTAATAGGCCACCACCTCGGGATCGGTCCCTGCGGGCAGCCAGACGGTGCGCGGCATCTGATAGCTTTCGATGTCCACACCTTCTTCCTTGCAGGTCGGGATGTCGTGCCAGCCCATGTCGCCGCTCACCGGCTCGGATTCAGCCATCCGTTCAGGCGCGAAGACGCACAGCGGACGGATTGCGCCGGCCTGCCACTGTCCCGCGTTTTCATTGGGGTTGTTCACGTTTGCCGCAACATGGCCGCCCGCCAGCTGCACGCCGACTTCGCCGCCGCCGTTGAAGGGAACATACTTGAAATCGGCGCCAGTGGTCTGTTCGATCAACGCGACCAGGGTTTCGTCGGTGTCTTTGGACTGGCTGCCGCCGACGGGGATGGTGCCGGGGGCTTCCTTGGCCGCGTTCACCAGATCGGTGATGGTCTGGTAAGGACTGTCAGCCTTGACCCAGACCAGGAACTCGTCAAGCGCCAGGGCTGCCACGGGCTGAAGATCCTCGACCGAATAGGCCAGCTTGGCGACATGGGGCAGCAGATAGACATTGTTCGTCCCGAAGATCAGCTTGTGTGGGTCGCCTTCGTTCTGGCGGGCATACAGGAACGCCTCGGCGCCCGATCCACCGCCCTTGTTCAGCACCACGATGGGGCTTTCGACGATGTCGTCGCGGGTCAGCACGGCCTGGATGGTGCGGGCAAAGTTGTCGGTGCCGCCGCCCGCGCCAGATGCGACAATGAACTCAACGGGACGGCTGGGGGCGAATTCCGCAAATGCGGGCGCGGCCAGCAGCAGCGCAGTTGCCGCCAAAAGGCCGGCTTTGGTCTTGGTCATGGGTGTTCCTCCTCCGGGGAAAAAACCGGCCCCGGTCAGGGCCGGAAACTGGTCTTATTCGGCGACAAGCGCCGCCGCACCCGCCACATCGGCCGTGGCCCAGTCGGCGGACAGGGGACGGGGGTCGCGGGGTGGGTTCAGCTTGGCCAAACGCGCACCCAGCAGGGCGGCTTGCATCGTGGCGCCCAGATCCGCGCGGCCCTGGCCCGCGATATCAAACGCCGTGCCATGGGCAGGGGTGACGATTGGGAAGCCGTAACCTGCGATCAGCGTCACGCCGCGATCAAAGCCCATCAGCTTCATCGCGATCTGGCCCTGGTCGTGATACATGGTCAACACCGCATCGAATTCGCCGCGCACGGCGCGCACGAAGACGGTGTCGGACGGGATCGGACCCTTGGCGTCGATGCCTTCGGCCGCGCCAGCGGCCACCGCGGGGGCGATGATGTCGTCATCCTCGGTCCCGAAGTTGCGGCCATCGCCCGCGTGCGGGTTCAGGGCCGCCACGCCGATGCGGGGGTTCGGCTTGCCCGCCCCGCTCATCACCTCATGCGTCAGGCGCAGGCTGCCCAGGATCCGCTCGATGCTCAGCCTGTCGGCCACCTCGCGCAGGGGGATGTGAGAGGTGACGCGGGCGTTCCAGACCTCTTCCAGGACGTTGAATTCGCGGCCCGACCGGTCGGTGTCCAGAACGCGGTCGATAAAGCCGATCTCATCGACATAGGCCGGGCGCGCAAGGCGCATGGAATGCTTGTTGAAAGGCGTGAACATCACCGCATCGGCAATGCCCGCACGGGCTAGCCGCAGGACGACCGCGAAGTTCTGCAAGGATGCCGCGCCTGTTTCCGGGCTGGATCCACCCAAGCTGACGCGGTCGGCTGGGATGTTGCCCAGATCGACCAAGACGTGACCCGAGGGCAGGCCGTCCGACACCCGGTTTGCCGGGATCACCGGCAGATCCAGTGTCACACCGGCATGGCCCGCGCCCATCTTCAGGACACTGGCATCGCCCACCACGACGATGTCGTTGCCCGACATGGCCGGATCGGCCAGCAGCCTGGCCGCGAGTTCCGGCCCGACACCCCCGGCGTCACCGATTGCCAAAGCTATTCGCATTCCCGATTCTCCGTCCTCTATGTAACATTCTGTATGCAGAATTTAGTATCAAATCCACTTGTTTCTGGACGGTGCCGTCTGGCCTTTTGGTCAGCTGGCGACGCATCGACTGCGCCCACCATGCCATTTCCTACAGGTTGGCGCTAACCACCCGCGCACACAGCGCCAGGGACACGGCGCCCGCGTCCGGGTGGCCCAGGCTGCGTTCAGCCAAGGGACGCGCGCGGCCTAGTCGGGGGACCAGTTGCGCGGTTCGGTCCGCCGCCTCGGTCGCACGCGCGGCGGCGGCGGCCCAGGCGATGCCCAGGGTTTCGCCCGCGGCGGCGCGCTCTCCTAACACCTCGACAAAGGGCACAAGCGCATCGACCAGGGTCTTGTCGCCGACCTTGGCACCGCCCAGCCGGACGATGGCGTCACAGGCCGCCTGCGCGCCCTGCGCGACGGCCCGTGCCGAGGGCTTGTCCGCGTCACCAAGCGCCTGCCCCCAGGCCCGCAGCGCCACGCCCCACAGCGCCCCCGAGGTTCCGCCCGCCCGGTCCGCCCAGGCATCGCCTGCCAGAGACAGGACGGTCCCCGCCCCGGCCCTGGCGATCACCGCCTTTTCGGCGGCCACGGCCGCTGCGGCGGAACCGCGCGCCATGCCCTGCCCGTGGTCGCCGTCGCCTGCCTGGGCGTCGATGCGGCCCAGTTCCTCCTCGGCATCGGCAAGCGCGTTTGCCACATGGCCGATCAGCGCGGCCACGCAGCGGCCGGCGTCTTGTGATTCCGGGCTGCCGAGGGAGATGGGGCTCACGGCCTCGGCACCCGCATCGAAGGCTTCGGATACTGCCGGACGCGTCACCGTGCCCTTGCGAAAGGCGGGCGCGTCGGCGGGCGCGCGCCAGTAACCCTCAAGCTGGTCGTCCAGCCAGGTGATCGTCAGCGAACATCCCGCCATGTCCAGGCTGGTGACGAATTCGCCGACTTCCGGGTCCACTACGGTCAGGCCCGCATCCGACAGCATCCCGGTCAGGTGGTGCCACAACACGAACAGTTCCTCGTATTTCGTGCGGCCAAGACCGTTGAGGACCACGGCCACGCGGCCGCCGTGGCCTGCCGGGCGTTCCGCCAGCAGGGGCGACAGCAGGGTGCGCGCCAGAGCGGCGGCGGGCATCATCGCCTGCATGCTGATGCCGGGTTCGCCATGGATGCCCAGGCCCATGCCGACATGGCCCGCATCCACCGTGAACAGCGGCGCGCCCTGCCCCGGCAGCGTGCAGCCGTCAAAGGCCACGCCAAAGGAAACAGTCGCGCCATTCGCCTTGTCCGCGACCGCCATCACGGCGTCCATGTCCAAGCCCGCCTCGGCCGCGGCACCGGCGATCTTGAAAACCACCAGATCACCCGCCACGCCGCGCCGCTTGGCGCGTTCCTCCGCCCCGGCGCTTGCCACGTCGTCGGTCACGGCCAGGATGCGCGCGTCGATCCCCTCGGCCCGCAGCCGTTCGGCGGCCGCGCCAAAGTTCAGCACGTCGCCCGCATAGTTGCCAAAGCCCAGGATTACCCCGCCGCCCCGGTTCGCGGCGCGCGCGACGCCGTGGATCCATGCGGTCGAGGGCGAGGCGAAGACATCCCCCGCCACCGCCGCATCCGCAAAGCCGGTGCCGACATAGCCCAGGAAGGCTGGATAGTGCCCCGACCCGCCGCCGACCAGCAACGCGACCTTGCCGCGCGCACCGGGGGCAGCGCGCACCGCGCCATGCGGGACGGCGCGAACGCGGTCGGAATTGGCGGCGCAAAAGCCCTGCAGCGCCGTTTCGGCGAACTGGTCGGGCGCGTCAAAAACCTTGGTCATGTGCGGATCGTCCTCCCCCTCAGGATCTGTCGGATGTAATCGCGGTTCTGCGCGCAGACGCCCAACCCGTCGCCCCCGTAATGTTCGACCAGGAAGGGACTGTCAAAGCCCGCCTCGACCGCCTTGCGGATGGCCAGGCGCCAGTTGATCGTGCCGCCCAGCAGGGGCGCGGGATGGGACATCACCAGGCCCGAGGGATCCTCGATCCGGTAATAATTCTTGACGTGCCAATAGCCCGCGAAGGGAATGCAGAGGTCGATCATCTCGGACCAATGCTCGACGGGACGATGCAGGCGGATCAGGTTGCCGATGTCGATGTTGAGCTTGACCGAAGGGTGGTCCACGTCGGTCACGAACCGCACCGCATCGCGCGCAGTGCCAACATAGGTGTCCTCGTACATCTCCAACGACATCTGGATGCCCAGGCTTTCGGCGTGGCGGGCGAGGTCGCGGATCCGGTCCACGGCCAGTTGCCGGACCGCAGGATCGTCGGCGTTTTTGACCCCCTGCTCGGTCCAGAACCATAACGCCTTCTGCTGCGCAGGCGTGAACGGGCCAAAAAAGCCAAAGCTGACATGACCCGCCCCCAGTTCGGCGGCGGCATCGATGACGCGGTGGCTGTAGGCCAGGTATTCGTCGCCATGGTCAGGGTCGATCACGCTGCGCCGGGACGTGGAAATCGCCGGGACCGACAGGCCCAGGTCTCGGCAGATCGCCACGAAGTCCCGCCGCCGCACCGGGTCTAGATCGGCCACGCGCAGCCAGCTGTCGGTCGGATCCACGCAGTCGAAGCCCGCATCCGCCACATCCGTCAGGCTTTCCGCCCAGACGGCGGGATCCGCGTCCTGCACAAGGCTGCCATCCGGCAGCCGGCCCGGAAAGGGGATCATGGCGGCGGCGATGGGCCAGGTTTCAGCAGTCCAAGACAGGGTCACGCATAGCCTCCATTTCATGGCGAAGGCCGATGCCGCGCGGGAGGCGTCTTACGGTGCCGTCCGCTTCGAATCGCTCCTCCTGCCATGAGGCTACATGACCTAGGACAGGCGCGCAATAATACTGTATGCAGAATTTAGAGTGCCTGATTGACTCGAGTCATTCCGGCGCATACCGATGACTTTGGCGATCAAGGGAGGACAGCGTGGCCGTGGTCACCTCACATCAACCGGAACAGGCCAGGCCATCGGACCGGATCGAGCGGCAGTCGCTGCACGAGGCCATCGTGACCCGCCTGCGAGACATGATCATCGAGGGGCATCTGGCACCCGGCACCCGAATCAACGAAGGTCAGATCGGCGCGACACTGGGCGTGTCGCGCACCCCGCTGCGCGAGGCGATCAAGTATCTTGCCAGCGAGGGTTTGGTCGATCTGGTCCCTAGCCGGGGCGCGGTCGTCAAGACCTTTGGCGCCAAGGAAGTGCGCGACATGATCGACCTCATCCGCACCCTGGAGCAATTCGCCGCCGCCCGTGCCTGCAAGGTTGCAACGGCGAATGACATCGGCGCGATTCGCGACCTGCATCACCAGATGATAGACTGCTATCGGACGGGCGACCGGCTGCAATATTACAAGCTGAACCAGGCGATCCATTCGGGCATCGTGGCACTGGCCGACAATGCCGCCCTGGCTGATGTCCATTCCATGCTTCAGACGCGGCTGAAGCGCATCCGCTTCATCGGCCATGAGGGCCCCGAGAAATGGGCCAGTGCTGTGGCCGAGCACGAGGAGATGATCACGGCACTGGAAGCCCGTGATTTTGACCGGCTGTCGGCGGTCCTCGGTCACCACCTGACCATGGCCTGGGAACGCGTCAAGGACAGCCTGCCCGCATGACAGGCCGACGGATTGCTGTTTTGAAGCCGATGCGAAGCTCTTGAAGCCCAGCATTGGCTTCACCCGATGCTTGATGAAACGACGGGCCTGTTCAATCACACCGTTCAGGTGTTTATTCCGCACCATTCCGAGCGAGATCGGCCAGCCACACTCCGTCAGCATCGGGTTGATGTCTTTGATGACGAGTGTATTGGCGGCGCTCTTGTCGATGACGATCTTGCACGGGAGGTTGTTGTTCTCTCTCGCCCCGAGGCGAGTAGCGCGTGCAGGACGGTCCTTAGGGAATAAACATATGAATGACACGGTTATAGCTCATCCTCCGAGCAAGCCAGTCCTCACGCAAATCATAGCCTCTTGTCACTGCCCCAAAAACGTTGCGGCAGATCCCGGCTTGTCATCCTGACGCGCGGGTTGCATCCGAGGACGCTGGACAAGACGCCGATCCGCGATCTTGTCGTCATTTCCAATCTCGAGTGAGACAAATGAAGTTTTCCGCCAACCTCGGCTTTTTGTGGAACGGCCTGCCGCTGCCTGACGCCATTCGCGCGGCAAGCGCGGCGGGCTTTGCCGCCGTCGAGTGCCACTGGCCTTACACGATTGCTGCTGGCGAAACCCGCGATGCGCTGCACGAAACTGGGCTGTCCATGCTGGGCCTGAACACAAGGCGCGGCGATGTTACGATCGGCGAGAACGGCCTGTCCGCCCTGCCCGGTCGCGAAGCAGAAGCCTGCGCCGCTATCGATGAAGCTTTGGACTATGCTCGTGCTACCGGCGCTCTTGCGGTTCACGTGATGGCGGGCAACAGCAGCGGCCCGCGTGCGCGTGAAGCGTTCCTTGCCAATCTGGATCATGCCTGCACGGAGGCGGCAAAGGATGGTATTGCCATCCTGATCGAGCCGCTGAATCCCTATAATGCGCCGGGATATTTCCTGAACAGCACAGGCCAAGCAGCCGATATCATCCGGACCTTGGGCGCGCCGAACCTACGAATGATGTTCGACTGCTATCACGTCCAGATCATCGAAGGCGATGTCGTTCGCCGCCTCACGAGTTTGCTGGATCTGGTTGGCCACATCCAGATCGCCGCTGTGCCCGACCGAGGAACGCCCGATCATGGCGAACTGAACTATGATTATGTTCTCCGAGCAATCCACACGCTTGGCTGGAACCGACCTGTCGGTGCGGAATATCTGCCGGGTGGGTTAACGGAGGAAAGTCTTGGATGGATGGCGGCTTACACCGCCACCAACGGAGAGACGAGATGACAGACAAGCCGGTGATCGTCTTAGGTATTCGGCCCTGCTATAACCGCCCGTCATCGGCCCAAGTCCGTGTCAGGCCCGTCAGCTATCCTATTATTCCACGCCAAAACTTCCGATAACGATTTGCGGGCCGACGCGACCAAGCGCCGGATCTCGGACGGCGCGACGAGCGCCGGTGGCCGCCAGGCTCACGACGCCATGCTCGGGCTGGTGAAGACCTGCTGCAAGCTTGGCGTCTCCTTCTTCGCTTATCTGGGTGATCGGCTCAGCCTCAAAGGGCTCACTGGCTGTATCCCTTTTCATCCTTGTCGTTCTTCGGCCATCTTGAACCGAGCGGCTTGGAAATCTGCTCCACTTACTTGCTTCCGTAACTAGGGCAGTTTCCGGCGCGGTGTGAAGTTTACGCCGGTTGCGCGCCCACCAGATCGGGCAGCGGAGGGATGCGCTCGGCGGTCCCGTTGAGCCGAGAGACCCTCGCTCAGCCCATCGAGCCGATGCCCCTTGACCTCGCCGCCTGAAAAACCGAGCCTTCACAGGTCCGGAGCAAGCCGCCAAGGAATTTCCAAAGCATCCGCGACACGACCTGGCCGCAAGCACAAGAATCAAAGGCATTTGCCCGTCAGCCCAAGAGCCATAGAGAACGGCTACCAAGTCAAACGATGACAATACGGTTAAGGTGCCGCCGGACTCTTCGCAGTTCGGGGGAAGCCACCTATCCTTGGATTGTTTCCAAGGAGAAGACATCAGCAAGTCCGCAAATCGTGGCTTACCCTCAAGACTGACTCGCCTTTGTGTCGACCGTCACGATGACCGAGAGGCCGGGCGCCAGGTACTCGCCCATCTCCTGCCCCGGATCGATCGAGATGCGCACAGGCAGGCGCTGCACGATCTTCGTGAAGTTGCCGGTCGTGTTGGATCCCGCCAGCAGGCTGAACTCGGAAGCTGTCGCGGGCGAGAATGCCTCGACCTTGCCGTTGAAATGGCGGCCCTGCAGGGCATCGACGGTGAAATCCACCCGCTGCCCAAGCCGCATCCCATGCATTCCGGTTTCGGGGAAGTTGGCGACGATCCAGACCTCCTGCCCGATAAGCGGAACCATGGCCGTGCCGGCCGTTACATATTGCCCCAGCCGGGCAGAGACCTGGCCCAGCCGTCCCGCCTCGGGTGCGTGAAGTTCGGTATTGGCAAGATCGAGATGCGCCAGTTCCACAGCCGCCTCGGCGCTGGCGATATCGGCGTGGCGGGCGTTCACTTCGGTGCGGGCGGTTTCGATGTTCTGGACCTGAATCTCCAATTGCGCCTCGGCCTGCTGAACTGCGGCGGCGGCTTGCCGGCGGGCAAGTTGCGCCTGTTCGCGGGCCGTGTCGCTTGACACGCCGCGTGAGGACAACTCCTCGGCGCGGCGGTCGTCGGCATCCGCCAAGGCAAGGCCCGCGCGGGCGGAGGCCAGGGCCGCTTCGTTCGCCCGTCGGACGGCCTCGGCCGAACGGACATTCTGCTCGCTCACGGCCAGTGCAGCACGCGCGGTTTCCAGTCCGGCCTGGGCCTGTGCGAGCTTCTGGCGATAGATGCGGTCGTCGATCCGGGCGATGGGATCGCCCTGCTTCACTTCCTGGAAGTCGTGGACATAGACCTCGCTCACATAGCCGGACAGTTGTGGCGCGATCAAGGTGACGCGCCCCCGGATATAGGCATTCTCGGTCGTCGGTTCCGCAGAACGGAATGGCGGCAGATGCCAGGCAAAAAGCACCAACAGCACGCCCGCGATGCCGATGATCAGGGCGATGACGGTGGGAAGGATATGGGTCTTGGTCATGTTTGGGGCCCGCCATCAGAGGAGGAAGGGGAGGAGGTCGCACGGGCGGCCATCCAGTCGCACGTCACATGGAGGACGAGAAAGAACACCCCTGCGGACGCAATCAGGAAGATAAGGAAATAAAGGTCGTTGTAGGCCATGACGAAAGCCTGCCTCGATGCCTCTTGTGCGATCTGCGCGACAGCCTGGGCGCGCTGCGCCGCCATGTCTGTTATCTGCGGGGCCAATGCGGCCATCCCGCGCGCAAGTTCGGCCGATAGCAGGGGGGTCGTAGTGGTGATTTGTTCATTGAGAGCCTGCAGATGGAAGGCCTGCCGCCAATTGACCATCGTGTTGAAGATCCCGCCGCCGATCACTCCGCCGATGCTCTGGGTGGAAAGGAACACGATCACGAAGGACAGAAGATAGTTCGGCCCCTTCTTCAAGGCCGCCATCAACCCCGCCATCATTGCGGGCGGCATGAACAGCATCCCGGCAAAGCCGATCATGGCCTGGCTGATGAGCATCTGTTCCGGCCGCGTGTCCAGCGTGGACTGCGAATCCATCCAGGCGCCTGCGGCGATCAGCACCAGGGCAACGAAATGGAACTGCGGCTCGCGCCCCGGCTTGATCCAGGCGACACAAGCCAGCCCACCGAGGATACTGGCTGTGCAGATCACCGCGAAAAGCCCGGTCATCTGTTCGGGCGCCACTCCCAGCACCTGGAACATCCTCGGTGCGCCGGCGCTTTGTTCCGACAAGAGCAGCCGGAACAGCAGCAGCGTCCCGGTCAGGTGCAGCATGGCCGGGGTCACCAGCCAGCGGATGTCCAGCAGCGGCGCCTTGCGGTGAAGCTCGACGACCACTGCCGCCGCCAAGGCGGCGACCGAAGCTGCCAGCAGGACACCGATCCAGGGCGTGGCCGTCCACCAATGGATCGGTCCCATGATGGCGCCCACGGTGATGCCCCCGAAGCCGAAGCTGATCAGCCCGAAGCTGACCAGATCCATCGGCTTGATGACCTTCTCATGGGGCACGGGCGTCAGCCGCAGCCGATAGACCAGCATCAGCGAGATCAGGGCCAAGCCCAGCACCAGCAGGTGAACCCGCAAAAGCCCGCCGTCACCGATCAGCGACGGCGAGATGACCCGCGCCAGCGATGGCCCCAGCATCATCAGGCTCAGCGCCATCGGCAGACCGAGGCGCATCTTCCATTCCCGTGACAGCGGTTCGAGGAAGTAGAGGAAGGCCAGCGTCGACAACGGTGCCGAGGTGACGCCAGCCAGGAACTGCATCACCACGGCCGAGCGCATATCCTCGATCCAGACCGAACCAAAGGCCACGACGACATAGCAGACGATGCCCACCTCGGCGAAACGGCGCAGGCCGAACTGGGTGCGGATCTTGATCAGCATCAACGGCAGCGAGGACCGAGGAATCAGATAGGCCGCCATCAGCCAGCTTGCATCCGTGGCCGAGATGCCCATATCGCCGGCGAACTGCTGGACATTGGCCGAAACGAACCCCTGCCCCAATCCCTGCGCCATGGCGAGCATCACGCCCGCAAGCATATAGCCCAACACCAACGGAAGGGGCATCGCTGGCGGCTGCGCCGGCGGGGCTGCCAAGGTCCGATCCTCGGCTGCGCTCATGTGTCGTTCATACGTGCGGCGTTGTCGGCCAGCCGCTCCAGCAGGCCGCGAAGCTGCGCCTGCTCCTCGGCACTGACGCCCTCCACAAGCTTGTCGTGGATGCTGTCCATGTATCGGGTGATGGGAAGCGCCTTGGCCCGCCGGGTCAGGAACAGTGCCCTTTTGCGCGCGTCTCCGCCGAACCCGCGCCGCTCTATCAGCCCTTCGGATTCCAGCAGATCCAGTTGCCGTTTCAGGCTGGGCGCCTCGATGCCCATCGCGGCTGCCAGTTCCGCCTGTGTGGAACCCTCTTGCCGCGTCAGCGCCGACAGAACCCGCGCGCGCGAGAAGGAAAGGCCCAGCCCGCGCACCTCGTCATCGTAATTCTGCCGCAGCTCCTTCAGAAGCCGGAACAAGGTCAGAACGAGAGGAGTGTTGTTGCTCATGGGTGGAATCCGCCATCAGGCTGCTTGGATAGCGGGCTAACTAAGAAGCATGATAAGAACATTCAAGAGGCGCTGCGGGTCTTATCGTGCCACTTGGGAAAGCCAGTGACTTACCGGATGGTCTATGCGGCTTGACCCACCTGCCCCTCGCGTGTCGCCGTGATCTCATCACGGCCACAGTGAGAAATTCGATGGCGCAGGACGGTCGTATCCCTTTGGTATCCCGCAGATCAGACCGGCAAAGCGTCAGCAAGAGATGAAAACGAAGCGGAATTGCCGACTCCGCCTTGACTCGCTCCGAACCCGATTATAGTCGAACGTTCGATCTGATTTGAGGTAGATATGGGACGAAAGCGCACCATTGACCGCGATGCCCTTATGGATGCCGTGGAAAGCGTTGCACGACGCGAGGGGGTCAGCGGCCTCAGCATTGATGCCGTGGCGCGGGAAGTGGGCATCAGCAAGTCCAGTGTCGTCTATGATTGCGGAAGCAAGGCCGCGCTGCTGACGGCATTTACGCGTCATCAGTTGTGTCAGTACCGCGCCCGCTTCGACGAAGTCTTGCAGGCTCATGCGGGGCGGCCCAACGCATGGTTGCGCGCGATGATCGACATGGGGCGCGAAGCGCCCACGGAAGACGACGTGGCGATCACCATGCTGATCAGCGCCAGCATGGGCGAGCACGCGGAATGCCGTGAACTGATGCGTGCATCCCTTGCCGAGGATGCCCGCCGCGTCGCGGCAGATGCCGAGGACCAGGGAAAGATGCTGCAGCTTCTGCTTGCGGTCCATGGTCTGCTTTTTCTTGAATGCTTTGAGCTTCAGCGCTTTGACGAGACCACTCGCCAGGAACTCTTGGACGGGCTCATGAAGACTCTCGAGACCGACAAGGGCTCATCTTCCACAGCCTCAGTTCCCCTCGACAAGTAATCCTTCTTTCCGAAAGACCGACCATGCACAGATCTCGAGTCCTGACCGGGCTTCTTGTTGCGCTGCTGGCCCAGCCGGTGGCTTTGCGCGCAAGTGCCCAGGATATGCCGCCCACGCCCGTCAGCGTCCTGACCATGATCCCGCAACCTTTGCCCGTGGTGAACGAGTTGCCCGGACGCGTTGCTGCGACCCGCACCGCTGAGGTGCGGCCCCGTGTCGGTGGCATCGTCGTCGAGCGGATCTTCACGCAAGGCTCTGTCGTGAAAGCCGGCGATGTTCTCTACAAGATCGACCCCGCGCCCTATGCGGTGCGCGTTGCCAGTGCCGAGGCCACCCTGGCGCGGGCCGAGGCGACCCGGCAGAACGCCCAGGACCAGCTTGCCCGCACCGAGGCGCTGCGCGAACGCCGCGTAACTGCGGGAGTGGATCTTGAAAACGCCACCACCACCCTGGCCCAGGCCGATGCGGACGTTGCCATCGCCAATGCCAGCCTGCAGGAAGCGCAGCTGAACCTGGGCTATACCGACGTGACCGCCCCGATCGACGGCGTCGTCGGGCGCGCCCTGGTGACCGAAGGTGCCCTGGTCACCGCGCAGACCGACATCCTTGCCACCATCCAGCAGCTTGACCCCGTCTATGTGGACGTTACCCAGTCATCCGCGCAATTGTTCGCCCTGCAACGCGCGCGGGCAGCCGGAGAGCTGATGATGACCGCGCCCGACGAGGCGCAGGTCCAGCTGTTCTTCGACGACGGGTCGGCATACCCGCATATGGGCAAATTGCTTTTCTCGGAAGCCAGCGTCGACAGCTCAACCGGGCAGATCACGCTGCGGGCCGAGTTCCCCAATGCGGACGGGATGCTGTTGCCAGGCCTTTATGTCCGTGCGCGGCTTGAACAGGCTGTCCGCGAAAACGCGCTCAGCATCCCGCAGATGGCGGTTCAGCGCGACACCAACGGCCAGGCCTTTGTTTACGTCCTGAAGGGCGAGGACACCGTCGAACGCCGGGACGTGTCCCTGGGTCTGACCTTCAAGAACGAATGGTTGGTCGAAGATGGCCTGCAGCCTGGGGACCGTGTTGTCGTCGAAGGGGCGCAGAAGCTGTACCCGGACGCCAAGGTCGTCGCGGAACCCGTCAATGCAAAACCTGAGGCAGCCGCCACGCAATCCGCCCGGCCTGCCGCGCAGACCGCCGATCACAAGGGCTGAGAACGCAGCATGGCACAGTTCTTCATTCTTCGCCCGGTCCTGGCCTGGGTGATCTCGATCTTTATTGTCATCGCCGGGCTGATTGCCCTGCCCCAGATGCCGATCGCCCAATATCCCCAGGTCGCGCCCCCGCAAATCCAGATCTCGACCTTCTATACCGGCGCCTCGCCCAACGAGATGTACCAGTCCGTCGCCCAGCCCATCGAGGAGGAGCTGAACGGCATCCAGGGCATCCAGTACTTTGAATCGACCTCGGACGTGTCCGGCGCGATCTCGATCACGGCGACCTTTGAACCGGGGACGGATGTCGGCACGGCGCAGGTGGATATCCAGAATGCCGTCAGCCGGGTCGAACCCGTGCTGCCGCAGACGGTCGTCGACCAGGGTGTCACCGTCGAGGAGGCCGGAGCAGGCTTTCTGATGATGGTCTCCTTGACCTCGTCGGACGGGTCGATGAACGATGTGGCGCTTGGCGACTACATCAACCGCAACGTCGTGGGCGAAATCCGCCGCATCGACGGCGTCGGTCGCGCCCAGGTCTTTGCATCCGAGGAAGCGCTGCGGATCTGGATCGATCCCGACAAGCTGACCGGCCTCAACCTGTCACCCGCTGACGTGTCGGCTGCGATCCGCGCCCAGAATGCCCAGGTGGCGGCAGGCCAGATCGGCGCGGACCCGAACCCGGTGAACCAGCAACTGACAGCGACCGTCCTGGTCAGGGGTCAGCTGACCCAACCCGAGGAATTTGGCAATATCGTGCTGCGCGCCAACCCGGACGGATCGACCGTGCGGCTTCGCGACGTGGCCGAGATCGAGGTCGGCGCCGACACCTACAACTTCGCCTCGCGCCTGAACGGCCAGCCGACGGCTGCGGTGGGGATCCAGTTGTCCTCGACCGGCAACGCGCTTGCCACGTCCGAGGCTGTGCGACACACGATGGAGGAACTGTCGGGCTTTTTCCCCGAGGGCATCGAATATGCGATCCCCTATGACACGGCACCGTTCGTGGAAAAATCCATCGAGAAGGTGATCCACACCCTGATCGAGGCCGTGATCCTGGTCTTCGTGGTGATGTTCCTGTTCCTGCAGAACTTCCGCTATACGCTCATCCCGACGATCGTCGTGCCGATCGCGCTCGCCGGCACCATTGCGGTGATGCTGGTGGCGGGCTTCTCGATCAACGTGCTGACGATGTTCGCGATGGTGCTGGCCATCGGCATCCTGGTGGACGACGCCATCGTCGTCATCGAAAACGTCGAGCGGATCATGGCCACCGAAAGGTTGCCGCCCAAGGAGGCCACGCAAAAGGCCATGGGCGAAATCTCGGGCGCGATCATCGGCATCACGCTGGTGCTGGCGGCCGTGTTCATCCCGATGGCCTTCTTCCCCGGATCGACCGGCATCATCTATCGCCAGTTCGCGCTGACGATGGTGGTATCCATTTTGTTCTCGGCCTTCCTGGCGCTGACGCTGACGCCCGCGCTTTGCGCGACCTTCCTCAAGCCCATCAAGGGCCATCACGAGAAAAAGGGCTTCTTCGGCTGGTTCAACCGCAAGTTCGATGCGGCCACCGAACGCTATGGCCGGGCGGTGTCGATGCTGACACGGCGGACCGGCCTGGTGATGCTGGTCTATCTGGGCATTGTCGTGTTCACGGGTATTGGCTTCAGTTCACTGCCCACGGGCTTTCTGCCCGAAGAGGACCAGGGCTTCATCATCTCGGATATCCAGACGCCCCCGACCGCCAGTTCGCAGCGGACCGACGCGGCCATCGAGGTGATCGAGAACCATTACGGCCAGAACCCGGCGGTCGAGAACGTCGTCGGCATCCGGGGCTTCTCGTTCTCGGGTCAGGGGCCGAATGCGGGGCTTGCCTTTATCACCTTCACGGACTGGTCCGAGCGCGACCAGAGTGCGACCCAGATCGCCAATGAGGCCAACATGGCCTTGTTCGCGACCAAGGACGCGCAGATCTATTCGCTGTCGCCCCCGCCTATTCCCGGCTTTGGCACCTCGGGCGGGTTCAGCTTCCGCCTGCAGGATCGTGGCGGCAATGGCCAGCAAGCCTTGAACGCGGCGGCCCAGCAACTGATTGCAGAAGCCCAGGCCGGGGGCGTCGTCGCTGGCCTGAGGGTGGAAGGCATGCCGGCGGCGGCCCAGGTGAACGTCCTCATCGACCGCGACAAGGCCCAGACCTTTGGTGTGGCCTTTGCGGATATCAACCAGACCCTGTCCGCGAACCTGGGGTCGTCCTATGTCAACGACTTCCCGAACCAGGGCCGGATGCAGCGCGTGATCGTGCAGGCGCAGGAAGAAAGCCGGATGCAGGCCGAGAACATCCTGAACCTGACGGTGCGCAATTCGAGCGGCGGAATGGTTCCGTTCTCGTCCTTTGCGACGGTGGAATGGAACCAGGGTCCAAGCCAGGTGGTGGGCTATAACGGCTATCCTTCGGTGCGGATTGCCGGGAATGCCTTGCCCGGCTTCTCGTCGGGCGCGGCCGTGGCCGAGATGGAACAGCTGGCGGCGGGGCTGCCGGAAGGCTTTGCCTATGAATGGACCGGCCAGACGCTTGAGGAGATCAATTCAGGCAACACCTCGACGATCCTGTTCGCGATGTCGATCCTGTTTGTCTTCCTGTTGCTGTCCGGGCTGTATGAAAGCTGGGCTATCCCGCTGTCGGTGATGCTGGTCGTGCCCCTGGGGATCATCGGATGCATTGCGGCGGTGATGCTGCGCGATATGCCGAACGACGTTTATTTCAAGGTCGGCCTTATTGCCATCATCGGGCTTTCCGCCAAGAACGCCATCCTGATCGTGGAATTCGCCAAGGATCTGCGCGAGGAAGGCATGAGCCTGATCGATGCGGCCGTGAAGGCGGCCAAGCTGCGCTTCCGTCCGATCCTGATGACCTCGCTGGCCTTCACTTTGGGCGTCGTGCCGCTGGCCATCGCCACGGGTGCTTCGGCGGCATCCCAGAACGCCATCGGCACCGGCGTGATCGGCGGCATGATCTCGGCCACGATCCTGGCGGTGTTCTTCGTCCCGGTGTTCTTTGTCTTCGTGCTGGGCCTATTCAGCCGGATGCGCCGGAAACGCACCGAGGCTGCCGAGGTCTAAGCGTGATGCCGGTCTTTTGCGGGCGGGGTCCAGCGATCTTGCCCACTTTCTTTCGGCCCGATTTTACCGGCCAAGCAGAAAGTTCATTCTGATGTTGAAATCCCCTGCCCTTTCAAGGCGTTCCTTTCTGGCGACGACCGGGGCCACGCTGGCTTTGTCTGCCTGCGGCCAACTGCCCGCCTATCAGGCGCCCGAAGCCGATATGCCGGAACGCTTTGCAGCCGACTCGCCTGCCCGACGCGCCGGTGCCCATGCCTGGTGGGCCGCGTTCCAGGACAGCAATCTGGACAGTCTTGTCGCCGCCGGACTGGCGCGCAATCTCGATGTCCTGACCGGCCTGTCGGTCATCCGAGAAGCGCAGGCCAATGCCCGGCTGGTTGGCGCGAACGACCTGCCACAAGTCACCGCGCAGGCCGCAGCCTCGCGCGGGGATACCGCTGGCAATGGACCGATCATCGACCAAAGCTCGGGCACGCTTGGCGTTTCGTGGCTGATCGACCTTTTCGGTGCCAACCGTGCGGCGCGGCGCGGGGCCGGCGCTCGCCTTGATGCGGCCTACCTGTCGGCCGAGGTCGCGCGCCTGACCGTGGCCAGTGCCATCGCCCAGGCCTATGTCGATGCGCGATACTATCAGCAGGCGACCAGCCTGACCCGGCAAAGCCTGGAAAGCCGCCGCCGCACGCTGGAAATGACCAGGCAGCAGGATGTGCTGGGAAGCGTGTCGAGGATCGAGGTCTTGCAGGCCGAGCAGCTTGTCACCCAGGCCGAAGCCGCGTTGCCGGCTTTGGAACTGGGCTTTGACCAGTCGGTCAATCGCCTGGCCACGCTTACGGCGACACCCAGCACGGACGTTGCCGCCCGGACCCGCCGGGGCGGCAGCCAGCCACGCGCGCGGTATCGTGCCAGTGTCGGGGTGCCTGCAGACGTGGTCCGCGCACGTCCAGATGTCCGAGTGGCCGAACGCCGGCTTGCCACGGCAGTTGCCGATGTGGGACAGGCCAGGGCCGCCTTCTATCCGCAATTGACGCTAAGCGGCACTGTGACCCCCGTCGATCTGGGCCGGGCGGGCAGCCTAAAGACCTGGAGCGTCGGGCCGCAGCTTTCCGTCCCCCTGTTCAACGCCGCCACCCAGGCCAACCTGTCGGCCGCCGAGGCGCGGGCCGAACAGGCGCGCCTTGCCTGGCTTGCCTCGGTCCTGAACGCCGTCGAAGAGGTCGAGAACGCCTTGGCGGGATACAACCGCGACGCACGCGCCGTGGATGCGCAATCCCGCCTTGTCGCCAATGCCTCCGAGGCGGTGGACCTGACCCGGACCGCTTACGAACTGGGGGACGCCGCGTTCTTCCCGGTGTTGGACGCAGAGCGGACCCTTCTGGAAGCCCGCCAGCAGCTTGCCAATGCCGTGCGGCAGCAGGCGCTGAACTTCATTGCGCTCAGCGTGGCGGCCTCCGGCGGGGTTGGTGTCGCAAGTGCTTCCTAGCGCCTGTGGTATCGGCCATATTCTTCATATCCAAAGTGTCATCGCAAAAACCCTCCAACCTGAACCCAGCCAAATGCGGGAAGGTAAAAAGCGGGCCCGAAATTCCACCGCATCGGGCGTCGCCCCGGCAGGCGGTTGCAGAACGTGGCTTCGGGCCAATGAAACGAACGGAAGTCAGTATGTCACCTGAAAGGCCCATTCGGCCCGCCCGTGTCCTTTCGCTCATGCTGGGCATCACCCTGGCAGGATTGGGAATTGACCTGCTGATGCACGATTCCGTGTCGGAGATCTTCAAGGAAGGGCATTCGATCGAAGCATTGTCCGTGGTCATTCTTGTCGCTGCCGCCTTTTGGTCGTTCGGCAATCGGGGCATCACAGGACGGGAATGGCATATTCCCGTCATCCTGATCCTGATGGCTCTGCGCGAACTCGACATCGACAAGCGCCTCACCTCCGAGGGAGTCCTGCAGCTTCGGCTTTACACCGGCACCGCGCCGCTGTGGGAGAAGGCAGCAGGCTTTGCGGTGGTCATGCTGATCCTTGTCTGCCTTATCCGGCTGGCATGGCTGAACCTGCCGCAGTGGTTGCGGGGATTGCAACAGGGCGCCGGTTCGGCGTGGCTTGCGACTGGTGCGGCCCTGCTGATCGTGATCGCCAAGTCCATGGATGGGCTGGACCGCAAGCTTGCGCCTTTGGGAATGACGCTTACCACCGAGATGGTCACAATGGCAGGGCGGCTCGAGGAGATGCTGGAACTTGCCGCCTATATCATGCTGGCACAGGCGGCGGTTTACGTTGCCCGACCGCATACTCTTGCACGGTGGCGCGGCCCTGCTGCATAGCTTGCGGTTGAAGCGCGGTTTCCCTTCCGCACCAATACCTTGGCATGCGAGTGATGTGGCAGGCAGGCTTTTCCATGGTGCTGAGGCGCGTTCCGCAACAAGATCATCATGTTGGAACCGTGCAACACCGCGGATCGGCGCAAGGCGGTCGTAGACCTGAATTGCCGCAGCCATGACGGGCCGAACCTGTGGATCACCGATGCGGCGGTGCTGCCCACCTTGGCGGCAGTCAATCCGGCTTTGACGATTGCCGCGCTGGCCTGGAAGCCGGCAGCTGCCATTGCCTTCGAACTGGAACACGGGGGAAAGACCACGCGACGCCCATTCCGCAATCTGGACTTGCTTGACGGATGCCAGGGCAATCCCGCTGATGCGCTTGGAGGAAGCAGCCGGAAAGCGGGCATGGCCAAGGAACTCCCGTCACCGTCTTCTGTTGTTTCCATGCAAAGCAGGATGGAATTGCCCTTCATGACCACGGATCCCGAGGCTGATACGATTGATAAGCTGATATCGTTATCAATGTTGTATCAAGCACGTCGCCTTGCCGAGAACTATGGCGGCAAAGGCCGGATGTGGCAAAATCCCTATGCCGAGTCCCGGCCCCGGGCAGCGTCGGCGATCGCTCCCGTCTGGTTCACGGCCTATCCCCCTTCCGTGATCACGCGTCCCGGCCAGACCGTTCTTGGCGCGCTTGGCGATCCGCGGCTGTGGTCCGCGTTGGCCTCGATGGGGATCCGGGCGATCCATACTGGCCCGACCAAGCAGGCCGGTGGCTATAAGGACGGACGATACACGCCGACGGTCGACGGAAACTTCGACCGGATCGGCTTCGGAACAGACCCTGCCTTTGGCACGACCGAGGAGTTTCAGGCGATCAGCCGAATGGCCGCTGCCCACAATGCCGTCGTGATCGACGACGTGATCCCCGCCCATACCGGCAAGGGGCCGGACTTCCGCCTCGCGGAAATGAATCACTCCCTCTATCCGGGCCTTTACCACATGGTGGAAGTCCCCGAGGAGGAATGGGCCGTGCTTCCCGAGGTTCCCGAGGGGCGCGATTCCGTCAACCTGCCGCCTGCAATCGTCGACCATCTCAAGGAGCGCGGGTTGATCGTCGGGCAGTTGCAGCGGGTCATCTTCTTCGAACCGGGCATCAAGGAAACGGATTGGAGCGTGACCGGTCCCGTGTCAGGCATCGACGGCAAGATTCGCCGCTGGGTTTATCTTCACTATTTCAAGGAAGGGCAGCCAAGTCTCAATTGGCTCGATCCCTCATTTGCGGCACAGCAGATGATCATCGGCGATGCCCTGCATTCGATCGATCATATGGGCGCGCGAGGGCTGCGGCTGGATGCGAATGGCTTTCTTGGCGTCGAGCGGCGCAGCGACGGCGCCTCTGCCTGGTCGGAAAGCCATCCGCTTTCCGTCACCGGGAACGCCTTGCTGGCCGGCATGATCAGGAAGGCTGGCGGCTTTTCGTTCCAGGAACTGAACCTCACCGTTGACGATATTGCCTCGATGTCAAAAGGCGGGGCCGATCTTTCCTATGATTTCATCACCCGGCCTGCCTATCATCATGCTCTTCTTACTGGTAATACCGAGTTCCTGCGCATGATGCTGCGCATGGTGCATGATTTCGGCATTGATCCGGCATCCTTGATCCATGCCCTCCAGAACCATGATGAACTGACCACGGAACTGGTCCACTTCTGGACCCTGCACGCAGACGATATCTTCACCTTTGCCGACAAGACATGGCAAGGGCGCACCCTGCGGATGCATTTGCGTGATGAAATCAGGGAACGCCTGACCGGCACCAACGCGCCTTACAATCTTCCCTTCGTGACGAACGGAATTGCCTGCACGACTGCCAGCGTCATAACCGCCGCGCTTGGCATCTCCGATCTGGACAAGATCGGCGACGAAGACATCCAGCTTATCAGAAAGATTCACCTGCTGCTTGTCATGTACAACGCATTCCAGCCAGGAGTATTTGCCCTGTCCGGCTGGGATCTTGTCGGCGCGCTGCCCTTGGATGCGTCCGCCGTGCAAGACCTCATGACGGACGGCGACACGCGTTGGATCGAGCGTGGCGCATATGACCTGACGGGACAGGCTGCGGATCAGGCGTTTTCGTCGGACGGGATACCACGGACCCGTGCGCTTTACGGATCGATCTGCGACCAACTGGAACACCCAGACTCGTTTGCATCGCAACTCAAGCGCCTTCTTGCGGTCCGGGAAGCCTATGGCTTGGCGGCAAGTCACCAAACGCAGATCCCAGATGTTTCCGCGGCGGGCCTGCTGGTGATGGTTCATGTCTTGCCCAATGGCCGAGGGACGCAGGTGACAGCCCTGAATTTCAGCGCCGAGGTCATCGAGGAAGTCATTCACCTGACCGAAGTTCCGCCAGGTCCGGTCGTCGACATGATCGCGGAATCGGTTTTGGGGGATTTGGGAGAGAATGGATCGCTTACGATCAATCTGGATCCTTACGAAGGACTTTCGCTGCGAGTGGTTAGCACGTCACCCTTGCTCTGAACCCCGGGCAAAGGGAAAAGTCTCCGCTTCAGGCTGGACGTCGCGCCGCAGCCGGATCGGAGATCACGTCCGGGCGGCCAAACGACCGGCGAAGGGTCTGACGCGGCGCATAACACATGCCCAAAGGTCTTCCCTTCCGCCATGCACCTCGCTGCCGCCGTGGTGTTCCCGGTATGAACAAGAACAGCCCCTGCCCTAGTAAAGGCCGTCGATCTCGACCGGAAGACGGCGTACCGGCTTGGGTTCAGTCAGCAGACTGCGTTGGTCGTTCGGATCGGCCTCGATGGCGCGCAGCCGTTGGAACCGGTTGCCCGACACGGCCGAAACGTCCCCGCGCGTGCGCAGGATCGTCGGCCGCAGGAAGACGAACAGGGTCTGCCGCCGCGCTGATTCCTGTGTCGATCTGAACAGGCCGCCGACCACGGGCAGCCGGCTGAGGCCCGGAACGCCGGTGCGGTTCGTCTGCCGGTCGTCCGAAATCAGCCCACCCAGCACGATGGTGCCGCCGTTGTCCGCCAGAACGGTCGTCTTGATGACCCGGGTGTTGGTGATGATGTCGGCGGCGCCCTGCACGGCGGCCTGCGACAGGGACGACACCTCTTGCGTGATGTCCAGTTGAACCACGTCGCCCTGGTTGACGCGCGGGACCACGCGCATCGTGATGCCGACGTCGCGTCGCTCGATCGTGTTCTGGGTGCTGCCTTCGCTTGTGAAAGAGCCGGTCCGGAACGGCACGTTCTGGCCCACGACGATTTCCGCCGGCTGGTTGTCCAGCGTGGTGATCGAGGGGTTGGACAGCAGGTTGGCCTTGGTGGAGGTTCCCAAAGCCTGAAGCAACAAGCCGAACTGATCCTCGCGCGACAGCCCTATCGAAAGGCCTTGCGGGGAAATCCCCGGCGCGACCGGAGCATCCAGCAGGGCCAGGATGTTGCGCAAGGTGGGCCCCTGCGGCGAGAACGACGTGGCGGCAAAACCCGCAGGCGGCGCCGCCGAGCCGAAACCCAGCTGAACCCCCAGGGCTTCCGCGATGTCGCCGGACACTTCGACAATGGCGGCCTCGATCAGCACCTGCGGGCGGCGCTGATCCAGTTGACCGATCAAGGCGGCCAGGTCGGCCTGCACTTCTTCCCGGGCGCGCACGATGATGGCATTGGAGGCCACCACCGGCTGGATCGAGATGTTTTCCTCGGTGGGTGCGGTGAAGGATTCTATCGGCGCTGTCTCAAGCTGCCCCAAGGTGGCATCCACCACCTCACCGCTGAAGAAGTCGGGATCGGGCAATGCCTCGGTCACGGGGTTGGTGGCGATGCCGCCCGACCCCACGAGGCCCTGAAGCACCTCGGCCATCGAGGCGGCATCGGCGAAGCGCAGGTTATAGACTCGCGTCACCGGCAGGTTCGAAGGCGCCGGCGGTCCGGGGATGTCCAAGTTCGCGGCGATGTCGCGGGCTATGGCGAAGGTCTGGGGATCGGCGTTCACAAGGATCGTGTTCGACCGCGGATCGACGGTGATCTTGGGAACCAGCGCATTGCCGGGCGCGCCTTCGACCGGGGTTCCCAAGGCTCCCTTCAGGGCCTCGGCCACTTGGGTGGCGTCCGCATTGCGAAGACGGAGCGAATAGACCTGCTGGCCGTTATCGACATCAAGGGTGCGGACGATGTCCTCGATCCGGCGCACGTTCTCGGCGGTGTCGGTGATGACCAGCGTATTGGTATCCACAATCGCCTCGATATAGCCGTAGCTGGCGACAAGGGGACGCAGGGCGGCCACGGCGGTGGTCGCCGGGAAGTTCCGCAGGGGAACAAGTTCGGTGATCACGTCCAGACGGCCAGGATTCGGGGTTTCCTGCGGCGTGGTGCCGCCCTCGCGGATGGTGGCTTGCGGCACGATCCGCCACAGGTTGCCAGACGGCAGCGCGACATAGCCTTGGACGGCCAGGACCGACTGGAACAGTTCCCACACGCCCGAGGCTGTCAAAGGATTTGCCGATATGACGGTCACCACGCCCGAGACGT
This sequence comes from Paracoccus actinidiae, assembly GCF_030863885.1. Lineage (NCBI taxonomy): Bacteria > Pseudomonadati > Pseudomonadota > Alphaproteobacteria > Rhodobacterales > Paracoccaceae > Paracoccus > Paracoccus actinidiae. Next base: position 3,737,422 of record NZ_CP132956.1, on the reverse strand, counting down.
TTGGATCGAGAACCAGCGTACGGTCCGTGATTTCCGACACCTGTTCCGACAAAGAGCGGATATCGGCATCGCGCAGGTTGATGACATAGGTCGCCTCGGTATCGGGCAGCGGCGCGGTCGGCGCGGGAACCAAAGCCTCCGGCGGCACGGCGATGACCGGCGGCGTGATCGAGCCATCGGGTGCCGCCTGCTTCTCCAACGGCAGCGCTTCCTGGCTCGGTGCCACGCCGGGCACCGAGGGGGCCGCTTCTGGCGGAATGCTTTCCTGGGGAACGGGGGTGGCTGCCTCCTGCGCCAGCGCAGGATTGCCCAAGACGCACAGGGCCGTCAGGACGACGGCCGCAAACAACTTTGGGCTGGGAGTCACGCGCATTGTGATCATCGTAGAAGAAATGACATGGCAATCGCCTGCCCGTCACGCTGCAATTCGACCCGAAGCTGGCCAGAGGCCACGATGTCGTCAAAATGTTGCCGGTCGGCATCAATGTCGCCGACCTGTCGGCCATTTACCAAGGTTATCACATCGCCGGGCAGAAACCCGGCCTGAGCCAGTTCTGGTCCAAGATTGGCGCCGATCTCATACCCACCTTGAGCGGGAGCCAGTCCAAGTTCTTCCAGAAGCCTGCCCGGATCGGCGTCCAGGGCATCCCGATACCGGGCGATCGTTTCGTCGAGGGGGCTGGCGGGGTCGGACAGGGCAACGGACCGGGGCCTGGCGGCTGGCGACGGCAGGTTGCGAAAATTGTTTCCGATATCAGGCGCCGCAGCCTCGGGCCGTTTCGTGAATGACAGCGTTTCGGGTTGCCCATTGACGCGCAACACGACGTGATCCCCGTTCACTTCGGCCAGATCCGCGTTGGCCGTGATGCGCGCCCCGACGGGATAGCTGGCAACCGGAGTGTCCCCCCCCGAAATGATCGCCCGCGAAGCAGAGGTCGGATTGCCGATTGTCACCCCTAGCAGGACGAGGCCAAGGCTGGACTCGCCCGCTGCCTGCGGTTCGGGGGCGGGCGTGCTGTCCTGCCCAAAGGGCGCGAAGGCCAGGATAGGCTCCAGATCGTTTTGCGTGGCAGGTTCGTCCGGGGCTGCTGAAGCGGCGGGGATGATCTGCCCGCCTTCGCCTTTCAGGCGCCAGATCACCGGGGCTGCGGTCCAGCCCAGGCTAACGGCGCAGAGCGCGGCACCTCCCCACAGGGCCGCCCGTCCCAGCAGGGGTGGGATACGCTTGCCCTCGAACGCCGCCGTGTCGATCATTGCTCGGCGCTCCGCAGGACGAAGCCTGTCAGACGTGCATAAACCTGCCCATCGGCCATGTCTGTTGCCGCAAGATCGACCTGTTCCAGGCCGGGATCGCTGGTGGGGCTGCGCGTTTCCGTCACACGAATGGAATGCCCCATCATGGATACGGGGTCCGCCTGCGGCTTGGCGCCGATGACCAGTTCGGCCAGATGGTTTTCGGCTGCCCATTGCGCCGCCGCACGGGCCTCCAGCGCGGAAATGTTGCGGATATGGGCTTGGGTTGCGCCCAGAAGGGCCATGGCCGCCATTGCCAGGACAGCCAGCGCAACCAGCGTCTCGACCAGGGTGAAACCCGCATCGCTGCGCCTGTTCATGTCGGCCCTCGTGGGAGGGCCAAGGCGCTGAATCCGTCGAACTCGACACGCCAGGGCAAGCCAATGCCCTGGAAATCGATATGGCGGGCAAGCCCGCTGCCGCTGGCTGCAATCATCAGCGCGTCCCCTGTTCCCGAAACCGCCATGCTCAGCGGTGGGCGAAGGTCGTGACGGGCCGCCAGCATGGGCACCACAGCCGGCTGCCATTCCGCATCGCCGCCCGTCCATTGCACAAAGGCATAGCCGCGCTTATCCCACAGCAGTTGCAGGGGCATTCCCGATACAAGCGCCTCGTCAACGGCAAGCGACAGATGCCGCGCCAGGCGCACGGCCTCGGCTTGGGCGCCATCCCCGCGGTCGGAGCCGTTAAGGCCCATCATGGCGGTCGCCGTCGCGACTCCGATCACCGCGATGACGATCAGCGTTTCGATCAGAGTCAGCCCCGCCTGGGAATCACGCCGCTTCACCCGGGCAGGCCGCGCCAGTATCATCCGCTTGCGCCTGCCGAAGCGACCCCGGGGCCATAGCGGATGTCCGCATCGACCCCCTCGCCACCCGGTGCGCGGTCCGCGCCGAGCGACATCAGTTCATAAGGGCCGTTCTGTCCGGGCGACTGATATACGTAAGGGCTGCCCCAGGGGTCGGCAGAAATATCCGGCAGATACCCGCCCGGCGCCCAGTTGACCGGCAGGGGCGCCTGGTTCGGCGGCGAGGCAAGCGCGGACAACCCCTGGGATGTGGTGGGATAGGTGCGATTGTCGAGGCGATACATCTCGAGGCTTGACGCGATCGTGCGCATGTCTGCGCCCGCGACAGCGGCCCGCGCCTGGTCAGGACGTCCCATCACCTGCGGCACGACCAGCGACGCCACGATCCCGATGATGACCAGCACGACCATCATCTCGATCAGGGTGACGCCGCTTTCGGGATGGCGGCAGCTGCGCGTGCAGTCTGGCAAGGCTTCATGGTCGGGAAAGACGGACTTGCGCAGCTGTTGTACCGAAAGCATTGGCCGGACTTTCAAGCGGTTTCGGCGGGTCCAGGGTCATATTCCTTGAATCCTGGCCGGGTTTCCCCTTCTACTTCCAGAATGAAGAAAACCGCTCGTTTTAGCAAGGCTGCTGGCACGACATGAACGAGCCCGCCATCACTGCGCCACCACCATCTCGGGCCGCTACGCGAATGCCGTTGATCGCTGCGCGGGCGGTACCTGTCCCAAGCGGCGGCGTGTCGGTCGTGGCCCCTGAAGCGACCTATATTCCGGGCGAGGATGTGCTGCTGCTTTCGGTTGACTTGCCCGCGATGTCCCCGGCGCAGCGCCGGGCAGCCATAGGCTTTGCCATCGAAGACAGCCTGGCCCAGCCGCTGGATCAGGTTCACGTTGCGCTTGGGCCGCAGATGGCCTCGGGCTCTTGGCTGGTCGGCGTCGTCAGCCGCGACCTGTTGGGTGGGATCGCCGGGCCCCCGGGGCACCGGCTGGTGCCGGATACCCTTGTCGTGCCGGTCCCTGGGGCGGGTTGGGCCGTGCTGGGCCAGGACGAGCGCGTTCTTGTGCGGCTACCCGACGGCACAGGATTTGCCGCCGATCCCATGTCGGTTGCCCAGCTTTGGCACATGGCGGGAATGCCGCCAGTCCTGTCCTATGGCGGACCCCTGCCCCCAGGCATGATCGTCGCGGAAACGGCCCTGCTGCCTGAAGCCCCAGACAGGGTGCAGGCCCAGTTTGATCTTCGGGTCGGGTTGCAAACAGCGCAGGGGTTCCGCCTGTCCCGCCGATGGGCGATGCCCCTTGGTATCCTTGCAGCCTTTGTGCTGGGGCACCTTCTGATCGCCGCCGCGGATCTCGTGGCGCTGAACCGCATCGAGGCCGAGCGTGCCGAACAGTTGCGTGGGTTGCTGGCGGCAGCGGGCATCCCGGCAGGCGATGATCTTTCCGACGCCGTGTCGCGCGCCCTGGTTGCCAAGGAGCCGCCTGCCCAGGGAACGTTCCTGGACCTTTCGACGCAGATTTTCGGGGCGATTTCTGGCTATATCGGTCAGGCTACGCTTCGCGACCTGCGATACACGGCCGCACAAGACAGCATCGTCATGACGCTTGAGGCCGCCAGCCTCGAAGCATTGCAAGAAATCGAGGACGCCCTGCGCTCTGCTGGTCTTCCGGTGCAGACCGGTGCCGCCACCACCAGCGAGGACAGGGCCGAGGTGCAGATGACCGTGGGCAGGACTGCGCCATGAGGGCGACGATGCACGGATATGTGGACCGTTGGCTCAAGCAATCCACCGCGCGGGAACGATGGCTGCTGATCGCGGGGGGCGCGGCAGTGCTGATCTGGATCGTCTTTGCGCTGGTCTGGCAACCCATGCAGGTACGTCGTGATGCGGTCAGCCGCCAGATAGCCCTCTACGAACGCGCCATCGGGGCGCTGCAAGCTGCGCCCGCCCCGACAGCCGCCGCCCCCGTGGATCCCAGGTCCCTGAATGCGATCGTCACCGATGCCGCAGGCGGATTTGGCCTTTCGATCCGTCGCCTGGAACCCGAAGGCAACCGCATCCGGGTTACCGTAAACGACGCTGCGTTCCAGTCCCTGATCCTCTGGCTCGACGCCATGCAAAGGGATTCGGGACTGCGCGCCAGCGAACTCGCCATGACGCGAGGCCCCGCCCCCGGTGTCGTCAACGCCACCCTTGTGCTGGAGAGATGAGCATGTCCCGTGAGGATAGGTTGCCCTATGCATTCGCCCGCCGGCACGGCGTTCTACTGGAATACGGGCCACAAGGTCCGGTCTGCCTAGCCCGTCCCGCCGCGCCGCTGGCCGCCCTTGCCGAAGTGCGTCGGCTGGCAGGCCAGACGGTGCGGCTGGAACAGGTTACCCAAGACATTTTCGACGCTCGTGTATCGGTTGTTTACCGCGACGATGCGGTTTTGGCGTCGGCTGCGGCGGGGGATGCGGCGGGGGACGGGGGCGGGCTTGGCTCGCTGGCGGACACGGCGGCGGTTGGGGCCAATGCGCCATGGCACGCGCCAGCTCTATGGTAAGCGCGCGCGCCATGGCGCAGGCCACCGCCACCTGGCCTGGTTTTACGCCGCCGCGTGGCCGGGTTTTGCACCGACGTTGACAGATCCGGCCGGGATGCGATCAAGCTCGGGTTCTCGCGCGATCCCGTCTCGCGCCTGCGCTATCAGCTGATCACCGAGCGCGACCAGGAGGCGCGGCTCATCCGCACCATCGCGGTGCCGACCGGCAGGGAGGCCATGATCCTCGAGAAGCGCCTGCATGTCGCCCTCCGGCAGCAGCATCCCGAGGCTGTGCTCGACCGCGTGGAATTCGCGGGCGAGGTGAAGGTGGTCTCGGAACTTTACGACACGTCGATCGCCGATACGATCACAGCGCTTCTGGACAGGATCGAGGTCCGCCTCAAGCGACGAACCCGGCGCCGCGAGAAACGCCGTCTCAAGCGCCTGCGGCGGCGCCTTCAGCAGAGCCAACCTCCTGCCCGCCCCGCGGCGGACGACCCTGCCCTGGCCAGCAGCTTGCCCCCTTCCGCTCCGGACGACTCCTTACCCTCCGACCCGGGATAGGCTCACTGATCGGATCGGGAGCCTTACGGGAAACGGCCGGGACCCATCCCGTTTCGGCCGTCCCTCTGCCGCCATAGCCGCGCGCACCCGCGTCCATGCCGCCTCCCGGAACCCCTCCGGGGCGCCGCCTTCCTTCTTGCCGGAGACACCCGATGCCCCCTGTGCCGCCCCGCTCTTCCAGCCCTTTCTATCCTGCCTGGTGTGAACTCGCGCAGACCGCTGTGATCCGCCTTCTGGCCGCGGAGTCCGGCCGTCATGTCGCGGACTCCGCCGCCCATGGCTCCCGGGCCGCCGCCTGGGGCGAGGAGCGCGCGCCGGCAGAAACGGCGCCAACCCGGTCTCGGCGATCGGGAACGAAGTCCAGCATCGCGCCTGGCGCCTCCGGGAGCGGCAGGTCCGTTCCGCTGCCGCCGGTGCCCGTGTCGGTTCCCCGTCACCACCTCCTGCTGCTCGTCCGCCTGGCAGCAACCCTGGGCGGCGCGGACGCCATCGATCGGCTGCTGTCGCCGGGTGCGCTGACCCTTCTCGATGGCGTTCCCGGTGAGGATCTGGAGGACACCCGCAGTCTGCTCGAGTTCGTCCTGCCCCCATCCTGCACGATCTCCTCGAGCTCGCGGATCGTGGCGGAGGGGCCGGATCTGGTGGTGATCCGGCCGACGCTGTCGGATGGGCGGATGAGTGATTATGCTCAGCGCGAATTCCGCCGCGACGTGGTGGCGGCGCTGCAGACCCCGGCGCCCGTCTTGATCCTTCAGCCTCCCGGGGCCGCCTTGCCCGAGGGCCTGCCGGCTGCCGGGATGACGCGCATTCCATACGCCCCCCTGGACCGGGATGTCCTGCTGGCGGTCCTGCGCGTCAGCCACGGGGGACCAGACGGTCTCGACGAGGGGGCGCTCAGGGCAGCCCTGCCCCCGGATGCGGTTCTGGCGGACCTGGGCCCTCTGCCTCTGGCACTCGCGCTGCGTGCGCGAGAGGCAGAGGAAGTCGTCGCGCGCCTGGCGAGGGTCGCAGAACCGGCGGCACCGGCTCCCTCCACCCCGACGCACCCGTCCCAGGCCTCTCATGCCGTCTTACAGCCAAGCCTCGACGACTTCACGGGAGACGCTCCGGCCCTGCTCGCGGCCCGCCAGATAGCGGCGGACCTGCAGGCATGGCGGGCGGGGCAGATCCGCTGGCACGAGCTGTCGCGCTCGCTCCTTCTCTACGGCCCGCCAGGCAGCGGCAAGACCTGGCTCGCGCGCGCCATTGGCCACACCGTCGGCATGCCGGTCATCGCGGCGACCTTCGGGGCGTGGCAGGCGGCAGGGCATCTCGGCGACATGCTGCGCGAGATGCGCAAAAGCTTTGCCGACGCCCGCGCCAAGGCTCCGTCACTGCTTGTCATCGACGAGATCGACTCCGTGGGCTCGCGGGAGGATCGCACGTCTCAGAACGCGTCCTACCGCCGCCAGGTCGTCAACGCCTGCCTCACCGAACTCGACAGCATCGCGCAGCATGAGGGGGCCATCGTCATCGGCACCTGCAATGACCCCGATGCGATCGACCCCGCAATCCTCCGCCCCGGGCGTATCGACCGGACGGTGGCAATGCCGCTGCCCGACAGTGCGGCGCTGCAGGGCATCCTGCGTCACCATCTGCCAGATTGGCCCGAGGCGGACCTGCTGGAGCTGGCCCGCTCGGCCGTGGGCGTCAGCGCGGCCGCGGTGGACGCCGCCATCCGCCAGGCCCGCACGGAGGCCCGGGTTCACGGGCGGGCTCTTCTGCCCGCCGATCTGCACGCCGTCCTGGCCCCGGCATTTGATGACCACGATGCATGGGGTGTAGCGCTGTACGAATGCGGGCATGCGCTCGTCTGCGCGGCCCTGCGCCTCGGCCCGGTGCATCGCATCCGGCTGGGGCGACGGGGCGGTGGCATGACCTTTGTCGATCCTATTCCCGGCTCGGTCTCCCTGTCGCGGCTGCGCGATGAGATGGCTCAGCTTCTTGCCGGGCGCGCTGCCGAGGCCGTGGTGCTTGGCGCGGTCTCGACGGGCGCGGGCGGTGGCAGAACGTCCGACCTGGCCCAAGCCACTGCGCTCGCCACCGGGATCCATGCCCGCCATGGACTGGGGGCTTACGGACCCGTCTGGCTCGAGGACGCGGAAAAGATCCTGCTGCTCGATCCGGCCCTGCGCCGTCAGGTCCGCCAGGATCTGGAGGCCGCCGAGGCGCGGGCCCGCGCCATCCTCGTGGCCAACAGGGACATCCTGGAGAGCATGGCGCACGCGCTCCTCTCGGCGCGCGAGATGGACGCCGAGGCTATCCGCCCCTGGCTCGAGCACGTGCGCCCCGTGACGTCCGAGGGGGAGAGCGATCCTTGTCGCGCCGATGAGCCTCAGGCGCCCGACGAGGACAGCGCAACTGCGTGAGGACGCCGGAAACCCCATGCGGCCGGACACCGCAACCTTGCAGTGCGACCCGGCAAGCCTCCCTTTCTCACCACCCCCGCTCCTGGAGATCTCCATGACCACCGATGCCGCACCCTGGTTTGAGCAGATCCGTGCCGCCATCGACGAAGCCCGGTCCGGCCCGACGCCCGAAGACCTGGCCACCGCCCCGACGCTGAGCCCCTGGCACCCGATCCTGACCCTCGCGGCCGAGCCGCTGCTCTGGGGCCATGTCAACGGCCACCCGATCCTGGGGGCGCGATGGATCACCACAGCGCGCCTGATCGCCCTTGATCCCGACGGCCAGTGGGCGCGGACGTTCAGCCGCTGGTATCGGCTGAGCCGGGGGATCGGCCAGCCTGCGGCCGGTCCCGAGGCGCCAGAATGCAGACAGCCGGCGTGCGGCGACAAGGCCCGGCTGGCGGCCGACGCTGGACGCCTGGGATGTCTTCCCGTCAGCAATCGCGCCCTGCTCGATCGTCTGCTCGCGTCCCACAGGGACCAGCTGCGAGGCGCCAGAATGCAGACAGCCGGCGTGCGGCGACAAGGCCCGGCTGGCGGCCGACGCTGGACGCCTGGGATGTCTTCCCGTCAGCAATCGCGCCCTGCTCGATCGTCTGCTCGCGTCCCACAGGGACCAGCTGCGCGCGCACCGGGCCACGATCGCCGCCGAGCGGGCGGCGAGACACTGAGCCGATAGCGCGGCGGCGGGGCGGACAAGCCCTGCCGCCGCGCTTCGGCAGAGACAGGCCCACCAGCCAAACACCGCCATGACCGCCGTGCCCTGTGCCGCCGGAGCGCTCCGCTCTGCGAACCGCCACCAAGAGGCCGTCTGCCCCTGCCCCACAGCTCCCACGACCGTGAAGGAACACCCCAATGATCCTCGTCGTCGCCGATCTGCACCTGGACGCCTGGATGCGCGACGGACGCGATCCGTTGGCCAGCATCGCCCCCGTGCTGTCCCACCTCGACGCACTGATCGTCGCCGGAGATCTCAGCAACAACCCCCGATACCAGTGGCCGCGCTGCCTGGCTCGGATCGGACAACTGATCGACCCAGGCCGTGTCTGGATCGTGCCCGGCAATCACGATTATTGGAACATGCACTTGCACGGCGGCGATGATCGCTTGACGGAGATCGCCGAAGCGGCGGGTGCCCATCTGGCGCAGAAGAGGGTCATCGACATCGGAGCGGTCCGGCTGCTCTGCGCCACCCTGTGGACGGACTTCCAGTTGAGCGACGACACGCACGAGGCTATGCGCCGCGCACGAATGGTTATGCCCGACTACATCCGCATCCGGGAAAGCGTCGATCTCGCGCAGGGCCCGATCCATCCCGAAGACACACTTGCCGTGCACCAAGATCACCTAGATTGGCTCACGCAAGCGATGGCTGAGCCCTGGGGAGGACAGCGCATCATCGTCACTCACCATGCCCCCAGCCCTGCTGTGGCCGGGCAAATCAACGGCCTTTCGCCTGCTTTTGCATCTGACCTTGACGACTGGATCGAGCAGCATCGCCCCGATGGCTGGTTGTTTGGCCATACTCACCGGCTTCTGGACGCCACCGTCCATGGCGTGCCCGTGATCAACGCCTCGCTCGGCTATCCCGACGACGTCGAACCGGACCAGGAAGCCGAGCGGCTGCTGCGGGGGCTTATCGATGACCGCGGAATTCGAACAGGAAGCTGACATCATACCCGCGGCGACCATGACGAAGATGCCGTGCGTTAGCTGCGGCCGTCCCTTTCGTCTCAGCCAGGGCGCCGATGGGAGACCACCTGACCCCTGAAGGCCAGGACATTCCAGGGGCAAGGGCTCCTGACCGCACCGGGGCAAGCTTGGGCTGCCAGCTTGCCTCATTCGGCATCCTTCGAGAAGAGCTGGACGGCCGCAGGAAGCCAAAAATCCCTCCAGATAACACTCCGAAAAGGCGAAAAAGCCTGTCCAACTGCCTCAGAACCCGATTTTCGGGGCCGCTGTAACAGTGATTTCATTTGAAATCAATGTGTTACACCCGTTACACGGTGTAACAGAAACTGTAACAGGTCAAGATATTGATTTCATTGAAGAATAGGGCAAGTGTTTCATTGTTACATGTTCTGGAAGATATATATACTAATACGTGCGCGCACCCACGCGCCCACGCACGCACGCACGCACAGGAAGACACTCGGGCCGTTTTTTTGGTGTAACACTGTAACATCGTTTAGTTTCAATGCTTTATCTGTTACAGAGGCGTTATACGGCTGTAACAGCGTAACAGCCTTGAGGTTTGTCGCCTCCTCCCTCTCCTACAGGTCTCGCCCGTCCATCAGGCCTGAATGCCCTTGCAAACGCCCTTTTTGGCCTGACGGCTTGTCGGAACCCCCAAGCCAGCCGCAGGCGACGCTTGAGGAAGGTTCAGCGTTCGGTGAGCAGGATGACGACAACCAAACATGCTGGCTTAGGCGACGGCAGTGAACTGCCGGGAGGGAAAGCCCGTTCCAAACCTGTGGATTACGGAAAACCGTTGTATCGCGCCCCGAAAATGTCGTTAATGTAAGGGTCGGCTTGATTTCAGAGGACTGCCGCCGACATGACCACCTTCGATCCCAAGGACATCCGGGGGAGCTTTGTCTCTCCTGCTTCTTCCGTGCCCTCCTTCCCGACCGCGCCGACAGCCGCCATCAATCTGACGGTGATCTGCGGCGATGCCCTTGCCCGGATGGCGGCACTGCCCGCCGGCAGGGTCGACGTGGTCGTGACATCTCCGCCCTACAACATCGGCGTGCCCTACCGCAGCTACGATGACTGCCTGCCCCAGCCGGCCTATCTGGACTGGATGGGAGAGACCGCCGCGCAGATCGCTCGGGTCCTGGCTGACGATGGCTCCGCTTTCATCAACCTTGGCGCCGGCGCCGATCCCTGGCAGGCCATGGACGTCGCAAACGAATTCCGCAGGCATCTGGTGCTGCAGAACATCATTACCTGGGTCAAGTCGGTAACCGTGGATGGTGTGACGCGGGGGCATGTCCGGCCTGTGAACAGCCGCCGCTATCTGAACCGCTCGCACGAGTGCATCTATCATTTCACCAAGATTGGTGACGTCTCGATCGACCGTCTGGCGATCGGTGTGCCCTACACCGACAAGACGAACCTGCGGCGGTGGAAAGCGGCGGCCCAGGACTTGCGCTGTGGCGGCAACACCTGGTTCATTCCCTATGAGACGGCCGGGAAGTCCGTCGGCGCGATGCGCCACCCGGCAGCGTTTCCGCTCGAATTGCCGCGTCGCTGCCTTCGCATGCATGGCGGGCAGGGCATCGTCCTTGATCCTTTCCTGGGCTCAGGAACCACGCTCGTCGCCGCGCGGGAGCTTGGATGGCGGGGCATCGGGATCGAGCTCGATCCGGACTATGCGGATATGGCACGAGTCCGGATCGCGGCGGCCAACGGTAAGGACAAGGGCTGAGGAAAGCTTCAGCAAGAGGCGGCGCCGGACAAGACGAGCCGCAACGCCATCACAGGAAGTGCGGGGCAAGTATGCTGTTTCTCATCGGGAAACCTGACAGCCCCGCTCCCAACGCTTCCACCGATTGCAGAGTTCGATGGGACTATTCCGTCTATGCCTGGAGTTGCCGGATGGCTGATCGTGGCGGCAGGTCTTGTCCATCATGATCCTCGAACCCTGCGAGCGAATGCCTGATCCATGACCTGGTGCCAGCAGGCAAGTGACACTGGATCGCCGCTTCCTGCATGGCGGCAGAGAAAATACAACAACAGCGTAAGCCATGAAACCCAACGACATGATCAGCAAGGGCAGACATCCCCGGGACGCGCATCCAGGCTCGTTCATCCGGGAGCTCGTGGAGACAAATCCTACCGGTGCAGAGCTGCTGAACCGCAATGCAGCCAAAGCCAACATCGCGCGGTCCTTGCGCCAAATGCGCAAGGCGAAGGGAATGACGCAGGGGCAGGTCAGCGAGACTTCGGGCATAAACCAGCCGATGATTTCCAGGCTGGAGTCTCCCCTTGGGTCTATGCCAAAACTTGACAGCGTCATGGGCTATGTGACCGCGTGCGATGGCCATCTCAGCCTGGAATTCCGGCTCGAACAAGAGGTCGGTGGCAGGCAGAGCACAGTCCACTACAGAACCGCCAGGCTGGTCTGATGCTTTGGTAGCTGCGCCTGGTTTTGGCACCCGACGATGCTTGCCGTTCCGGTCCGGCCGTTGAACAGGAACAGGAGGTGATCCGCCCAGGATTTACTGGAGCGTTATGTTTGCACCGATGGCTGCTATTCGAGAGCGTTCATAAATGCGAAGAAGCCCTTCACCGCTTCGTTTGGAGTGACGTATCCGGTAGCGCTTGGGAGGCATGTTATTGCATCAGGCAGTCCATGTCTCGGCGCGGTCCTTCGTTCTGGTTCCCACGCGACTTGGCCAATCACCTTGCAGGGGCTGAGGAACTCGATAACCTCCGTCAGAGAAGACCGGGCAGATTTGCAGCGTCAGCGCCATCATCCCCCGGACCACATCCCGTTGGTCCAACAGTCCAACAGTCCAATGATCGCCTTCAAGCACATGATCCCCCGGGTGAAGGTAAGGTCCTCAGTTCTGCCCGGCCTGATCATACGATAGCCCTGATCACGCCGTTACTCCCTCGGCGCCGGCGGCGGACCATACACGAATTCCGGCAGCACCGCTTCCCAGACATCCCGCTGTATGCGCGCGCGGAATTCCTCCCGGCTGTCAGCCTTGCGCCACCGCACCACGGCGCCGACCTCTCCCTTGAGGAACTCCACACCCTGAGGCGGCGACCATGTCCGCGCCATGCGGCCAAGGACACGTCCACGGGCATCTTGGATCAGCCAGGCTCCTGCCTCGTTCGCCAGGCGCACGGGATCGCCAACTTGGGCTTCCGCGATCGCCCGTAGCGAGGAATGATCCGCAGGTAGCCGCCCGGCCCAGGACAGATCCACGGCCTTCAGGCTGGGCATCTGATACTGCGCTGTCACCATGACCACGTCACCAGATTGGGGTGGGGCGTTCCGCCGGAGCACATGCTCTCCGCCCTGCGGCAGGAATGGATGCGCACCGATCTTCATGATGCAGAGGCTGCGCCGCGCCCGGGTCATCGCCACGTAGAACAAGCGCCGCGACGCATCGGCATCCTCATTCCTGGAGGGAGCGTCCCAGCCTCCGTTCAGGATGACCACGTCGTTGAACTGCAATCCCTTCGAGCGATGTGCTGTCAGCAGCAACAGTCCCCGCTGCTCGCTGCGGGTGTCACGCGCCCATTCGGCGAACCATTCGATGAGGTCGGGCACCGGCATGGTCTTGTCGGCGAGTTCACGGGCCAGTGCGGCGATGCCCTCGGCAATCAGGTCGGTCCAGCGGTTGGATGGCAGCGTGTTCACGGCATCGATCAGATCGCGAATGCCGAGAAGTCGCGCGGGATCGCGCCGCAAGGTCTCGATAAAGCGTTGCGTCTCGCGCAGGCGCCACACACTGGGCAGGCTCTCATTGGCCATCTCCACCGGCAGCCCCAAGGCTTCGGCATAGGCGCGCACCGGTGCGAGGCGGCGCCAGTCACGCGAGATGATCGCTGCACGCGACCAGCTCCAGTCCGGGTCCAGGCGCGACAGGCGCACGAGTTCATCGACCGCGGCCATTGCCTGCGCCACATCTCCGCCCGGACAATCCAGCACCTGCACGCGGCCTTGCACGACGGGATCAAGTGCGGTCATCTCACCGCCGGGCGGGTCCTTCCGGCGCCGCCGATCCACGCTGATGGCATGATCGGCCTTCATCCGGTCCCTGGCGGGGGCGATGACCGCATTCGCGGCCTCGATGATATGGCGGCTGGAGCGGTAGTTCTCGACCAGGAACTCCGGCCGCGCCCGGTAGTCCGCCTCGAACTGTCGGATGAAGCGGATGGAGGCGCCCGCGAAGGCATAGATGTTCTGGTCGTCGTCGCCCACCGCGAACAGGCTGAGCCGCAGGTCCGGGTCGTCCAGCGACCGGCCCGCCACGGCGGCAATCAGCGCGTATTCCTCGGGTCCGATATCCTGGTATTCGTCCACCAGGATCCAGCGGTAGCCCTGGATCAGCGTCTCGCGCTGCGCCTCGGCCTCGGCCTTGCTCAGGCCCTCGCCGTTCAGAAGACGCACGGCCTCCTTGACGATGCCGTCGAAGTCGTGGGTCTCCGTGGCGGACCCGGCGAAGCTGGCGCCAACCAGCCGCATGGCCAGAGCATGGCAGGTCGAGATCGTCACCATGCCCGCGTCGTCACCGATCAGGTGGCGCAGGCGCGCCCGGACCTCGGCGGCGGCGTGGCGGTTGTAGGTCAGCACCAGGATGCCGCGGGGATCCTCGCGCCTGACGCGGATCAGATAGGCGATGCGATGGACCAGCACGCGCGTCTTGCCCGAGCCGGGACCGGCGAGCACCAGAACGCTGGTCTGCTCCCGGTCATCGGCGACGATCTTCTGCTGCACGGGGTTGTCCAGGGCATCGACAATGGTCTTCCATGAGGTGCCAGTAGTCTGGCGCCGGATCTCCGTGGCCTTTCCGGGCATCCAACGGCTCAGGAAGGCATCGCGGTCCAGGACGAAGTAGTCCTCCGACAGGCGCGACGCCCGATCCATCGCGACAAGGCCCGTTTCCGCATAGGCGGCCATGACATGGGTCTGGACGGTCTGTTCGCCGTAATGCTCCTCCAGGGGGATAAAGTCCTTCTGCGTGAAGGCGCCCCCGGCGGCATTCAGGTGAACCGTCATGGCGGGCCGGAAGACGGTCAGCCCCTTGCCGAGACTCATCACCTCCTGTTCGTGCAACCAGAGAAGGCTGCGCTCCATGAGTTTCGTCATGTCTTTGACGCCACTCGTCCGCAGCAGCGCATCGGAGGTCAGCACCGCCAGAAGATCGCCCAGCGTGGTCTCGACCTGGAGGTCCTTGCCCCGAGTGCCTTTCGGCACCTTCCCCAGGAGATCGGACAGCAAGAGCTCGGCCGCCTGTCTGCGGATCTGGGCGGTCTGGTCCAGCACCTGCCAGGAACGTTGCAATGTCACCAGGAGCGTGTCGCGCGACACCTTGCGGACCCGCAGGTTCCCGCGCCCGCCGTCTTGGTCGCGACCATCGCGGCCCATGCCGCGCACCAGCTTTTCCACGATGTCCGGGCGGACGGTGGCATGGCCCTCGTCCCGCAGGGTCTGGCAGGCGACCGGCAGGTTCAGGGGAATGCCCCCAGACCCCTCGGCATCCGGGGCAGCCTCGCGCAGCACCGCGATCAGATCGCGCTCGAGAGCGGAGGCAAGTTCGAAGCGCTGCCGCGACTGGCCCTCGACCCCGGAATGAACGAACACCGTAACGGCCACGTCATTGCGCGCGATGCCGAGCGCTTCCAGATCGGCCAGGGCCTTGTTCAGCGCCCCGCCTGTGAGGCCGCTTACCCCGCTCAGCTCATCGGTCGAGATACCCTGGTCCCGAGGTGCATTCATCAGGTGGCGCACCATGTCTAGAAGCTGCTTGCGCCGTGTCCCGGTCACCTCGGTCTTGGCCAGGATGGCCTCTGCCTCGGCCAGCGTTCGGACCCGCAGCGAGGACGGAAAAACCTGCACCCGGTTTTCCTCGCGTGACAGGAGGGTGGCTTCCTCCAGCCAGGACACGGCCGTCTTGACCCGAGTGTCGTCGGTGGCGCTGTCCCGCTCGAACTCCTGATCGCGCTCGGCCCGCACGATCTCGGCGGCCGTGGCCACGACCTTGCCGGTCTTGCGCGTGCGCTCGTCCAGGCGGCGCAAGGCCTTCAGGATGGCGCCGATCTCATGCCGTGCCAGGCGGGATCGCGCGGAAAGCGAGAACTGCCGCTCCACATCCTCGGCGGCGAACAACAGGACGCAGTTTGCATGTTCCCGGTCTCGGCCGGCGCGTCCGGCTTCCTGGAGGTAGTTCTCGAGCGAGCCGGGGATGTCGCCATGCACCACCAGCCGGATATCGGGCTTGTCGATCCCCATGCCAAAGGCGTTTGTGGCCGCGATGATCCGCAGTTCACCCACGCGGAAGCGCTCCTGAATGTCGCGCTTCTCGTCAGGCGGCAGGCCGGCATGGAAGTGCTCTGCCGAGAGCCCCTGCTGCTTGAGAAAGCCTGCCACGCGTTCGGTCTCGCCACGGGTGGCACAGTAGACCACGGCACCAGAAGCGCCCTCCCGCGGAAGCTTCGCCTCGATCACGTCCAGGATGTCGGCAAGCTTGGTGCCCTTCTGTGTAGGACGTACCTCGAAGCTCAGGTTGGTGCGCACCGCGCCGCCATCGAGAAGCAGAAGCGCGACACCAAGCCGGGACTGGAAGTGATCGCGGATGTCGCGGACCACATCGGGCTTGGCGGTGGCCGTCAGGCACAGGATGGGCGCGGGCGGCTCGTCCCCGGCGCTTTCCTTGATGAAGCGGCCGACATAGCGGTAGTCGGGGCGGAAATCGTGCCCCCATTTCGAGATGCAATGCGCCTCGTCCAGAACCCAGAGGCCGATCTCCCGCTGCGCGAGCACCGAGCGGACCGATGTGCTGCGCAGCTGCTCGGGAGAGATCAGCAGCATGGCCGCCTCGCCCATCCGCACCTTATCGAGCGCGTCCTGGCGCTCCGGCATCGACAGCATTCCGTTCACCGTCACGGCCGAAGAGATGCCGGCCCGCTCCATGCCCTGCACCTGGTCTGCCATCAGCGCCACCAGGGGCGAGATCACCACGGTCAGCGCCCCGGTCTTGTCGAACTTCGACAATGCCGGGATCTGGTAGCAGACGGACTTGCCAGTTCCCGTGGGCAGGATGCCGAGGATGCTCGCGCCCTTCATCGCCTCGTCGACGATCCGCTCCTGCAAGGGGCGGCCTGCCTCATCCACCGGCTGCGGGCGGAAGGCCGGAAAGCCGAACCACTGCGCCAGCGCGCGGACCGGATCGTTCTTCTCCCGGCACCAGCCGCAGTCCTGATCCTCGCAGGCCGTGTCGCGCAACTGCCGGACGATGAGCGCGGCCTCGCGGAACTGCGCCCGCACCCAGGGCGGCATCACGGAGTCCCCGCCCGCGACCAGGATCCAGGACAGCGCATAGGCTGTCGGCCACCCGAGCTGGGGACCTGAAATCCGCGCCAGCACTTCTGCGATCCGCTGACCGCAGGCGCGGTTCGACAGAAGCCGGAGGATCGCCTCGCGAGCCGCGGCGTGGGTCGGTGTTTCGGCGCCCCGGACGTGGCGGAACATGGCATCGAACCCGCCTGCGTTCTCCATCCGGGTGGTCAGGTAGTGATAGGCTGTGACCGCATCCGGCTCCTCGCCGTTCAGCCGTTCGAGGGCAGCGAGTTGGTTTTCGAGAACCTGGAAGACGAGCCGCGCGTCCAGTTCCGGATCGTTGACGTGCCCCGCCTGCAGCCGCCCGTTATGGTAGTGCTTGACCAGGTGGTGGTAAGGGTTGCGCGGGAAGGCCAGCGGATTGAGCCACAGGGTATCGATCAAGGACCGAGTGAGCGTCGCAAACCGCGGCCGCGCTGCCGTCAGATGCGGCAGGTCGTGGCGGAGGATGTTGTGGCCGATCAGGTGATCGACATCGGTCGACGCTGTCTCCAGCCGATCCAGTGCGGGTTCCATATCCCGGCCCCTGCATAGGATGGCTGGCCGGGTATCGGGCCAAACGGCGGCAAGAGCGAAGATCAGGCCGGTCTTCGGATCGACTTCCAGATCAACCGACAGGCAGCGGTGCAGAAATGATTTAGAGAGTTCGGGCATCGGCACATGAAGGTCCGCGGGTCGGTCGGAGCGGTAAGCGATCATCGCCAGGACGACACAAGATCGTCAATCTTCATTTATGACGTGCGAGACTGCAGCTTAGCAGGTCCTTCCTGATGACAGCCAAGCGTCTGCATGTATGACAGGAGCGCCCCGATATGCTTGTCTGCAAAAAAGAAAGCCCGGCTCAACGAGCCGAGGCCATGACACAACCTACTTGCGCAGATCGTGGTCTCCGGCTCATTCATCCCCGCATGCACGGGGGAGCCAATTCTGCCTATTCGGCAGATACCCAAACAAGAGGCATAAGCCTGTATGTTCAGCTGCCTATCCGGCAGTTAGCTTCCTCTATCTCACCCGAGGGTCAGATTTCGGACCATCCCCGCATGTGCGGGGAAAAACCTAACAGCACTCAGCAAGTTCGCGTTCTCACGGAGCTTATCCTTATGCGCTAGGCATGCGTAATTGATACCCTCCCAGGTTGTATACGTCAAGCAGAAAATGAAGCTAATCTGTAGCGATCTCAAGAAAATCATCTGCGTATTTGGATTTCGAGGATGGCGATGCTGGTGTTGAGCAGGCCTGCGTCTTCACATCCGACGCCCGTGACAAGATACGGGTCCGGCTTCCAGACTAGCAGTGGCCTTGCGCCGAACCCAGCAGTCCGCAAAGCTTGTGATCCCGTATGATAGCGATATCGACGGGTTGCGCTGCAAGGTGAGGGGTTGCGGGGTCATGGCCAGGATCATTCTGGCGCAGGTCTTCGGAAGCTTGGGACTTTTGAATGGCAGCGGCACAACGGTGGGCATCAGGGCATTGAGTTCGCTTAATGCGAAGGCGACGACCCAGCTGCCGAAGCCGCTTTCAGCTTTGCTGGTCTTTCTGCCTCTCCGCGGTAAGGTGCCGGCGTGGACGTTCCCGGCTCGCAGTGGCTTGTTGCCTGGCGCAACAGTCCGTCATGATGTTCTGCGAACGTCGTTCAGCCAAGCAGGAGAGAACCATGTCTGAAGAGGCCAGAGCCGGGAAGTTCCTCGCCCAACGGATGGGCGAGAAGCAAATCCACGAACTGATCGGCATCGCACGCGGGTTGTTGGCTGACGGTCAATTGAGCGATGGTGAGATCGAATTTCTGCGTCGCTGGCTTGCCGCAAACGATGGTGCGCGAGCGAACTCGCTCGTTGCGCAGCTTGTCAGCCGCCTTCACATCGCCCTCGCGGATGGCGTCATCGACGAGGACGAGCGGACGGACCTGTTCTGGGCCATGCAGGACTTGACGGCCAATGACTTCGAGCTTGGCGAGACCCTGAAAGCGACCACCCTGCCCCTGTGCAACCCGGCCGCCGAACTGGACTTCGCAGGCTCACGGATGTGCTTCACGGGAACCTTCACATTTGGAACACGCAAGGAGTGCGAAGCCGCGGCCTCGGCCATGGGTGCAATCTGCGGAGCGCTGACACAGAAGACCCGATACCTCGTCATCGGGGAATACGCGACGGACAGCTGGAAGCACTCGTCTTTCGGCAACAAGATCGTTCAGGCCGCAGAATGGCGCGCGGGCGGGCTCCCGATCAGGATCGTGTCCGAGCAGCATTGGCGGCAGTTCCTGGGGTAATGCACAGCGCGATTTGCCGAACTTGCCCTTGACCACCGAGACCACTGCCTTTCCGGAACAGCAGGCCACCGACGTCTTCATATCATCCTGAGCCAGGTGC
The DNA here is from genome assembly GCF_030863885.1 of Paracoccus actinidiae. Classification (NCBI taxonomy): domain Bacteria; kingdom Pseudomonadati; phylum Pseudomonadota; class Alphaproteobacteria; order Rhodobacterales; family Paracoccaceae; genus Paracoccus; species Paracoccus actinidiae. The sequence goes on along the minus strand of NZ_CP132956.1, from coordinate 3,718,337 downwards.
CGGCTGACAGGACTGGAAGAACGCCTCGTGTGCCGAACGTCCTGGCTGATCAATCGGGGTTCTGGCTTCGCCTCTCAGAGGGTCTGCAGATCGACCGCGCTCGTCTTGCCGTTGCGGTTGGTTTCCAGTTCATAGGATACCTTCTGTCCGTCCGGAAGGGATTGCAGCCCGGCGCGCTGGACCGCGGTGATGTGGACGAACACGTCCCCGCCACCGGCATCCGGGGCGATGAAGCCATAGCCCTTCTCGGCACTGAACCATTTGACCGTCCCGCTCGCCATCGCGACCTCCCTGACTCATCATGCCTCTTGCGTGGCACGAGGTCCGGCTGTGCTGCAAGGGCTTTTGGTGGCGCCCGAGGGCCACGGTGCAGCATGACGTCATCATGGGCGCCTGTGCCTTTGACGACAAACAGGCGAAACCTGCCAAAGCGCCAGAGAAGGTCGCAGTCAGCGCCCGCGCCTTCTCGGCCATCGTGTTATTCAGCCGAGCCCGACCCGTCCGCGACGTCCTTCGGCATCTGGTTCGCCGCCGCCGCTGGAGCATTCTCCCTATCCGCAGCAGCCGCCACTTCCGCCGTTGCCTTTGGCCTCCGTCCCCGTGCGACCTTCACCTGTTCCGTGCCCGCCGCGGGCACGACCTTTGGCCTGCGGCCCCGGGTCGTGTTCGGCGCCTTTGCCAATACCTCAATCTCTGACTTTGCCGCACGACCGCGCTTGGCTTTCGGCGCATCGGCTTCCGCCTGATCCGCGCTCAGGCCTGGCTTGCGGCCCCGGCGAGCGGTGCTCTTGCCCGCCGGGGCAGAGGACTGCGCATCGTTTTCCGCAGCGATCTCTTGTTCAGCCTGTGCCCAATGAGCGGCATCCTTGCCATGCGGACGGCCAGCCTGCTCCCACAAAGCATGCGCCCGCTCCCGGACTTTCTGAAGGTGGTCTTCGTTCATGATGCGTCCTTCTCTTGCCAAAGCCTGTTCTGTGACGCCACTCGCCAAAACGCGGCCGGTGTAACACATGAGCCTCACCGTGGCACGAAGATGCAGACCTGCCAATGGATTGCCTGACGAAAGCCTTCCTGGAAACAGCGCTCCAGATTGCGTTGGCGCGCTGAGAGCCGGTCTCTTCCCCGTTTACCCTGTGGTCGACACCCGGAACTTGGTTGCCCCAACGTCAAGGACGCGCTAGGACCGCGCCAGCCATCATCATGCGAGGGCGCGCCACGAGGTGCGCGGAGGAGCTGATCTTGCTGGACATGACGACACTGCGCGCCGAACTGGCGGCGCATTACGACCTGGCGCCCTCGGTCGATCTGGCCCGGCTGATGGGCGACATCCACGCCCGGATGGACCGGGTCATGCCCTTTCCCCACTGGGCCATCGCCGCGCCCTATGTGGCCGCGATCAACCGGCTCAAGGCCGAACGCGACGCGGTGGTGCTGGCGCACAACTACATGACGCCCGACATCTATCACGGCATCGCCGACGTGGTGGGCGACAGCCTGCAAATGGCGATCGCGGCGACGCGCGTCAAGGCGCAGGTGATCGTGCAATGCGGCGTGCACTTCATGGCCGAAACCTCGAAGATCCTGAACCCGTCCAAGACCGTGCTGATGCCCGACATGGAGGCCGGATGTTCGCTGGCCGACAGCATCACGCCCGAGGGCATCGCGCAGATGCGCGCGCGCTATCCGGGGGCGCCGGTGGTCAGCTATGTCAACACATCGGCGGCGGTGAAGGCGGCCTCGGACATCTGCTGCACCTCGTCGAACGCCGCGCAGATCGTGGCGGCGCTGCCGGGCGACACGGTCATCATGACCCCCGACAAGTGGCTGGCCCAGAACGTTGCTCGGCAGGTCCCGCACAAGCGCATCGTCTGGTGGGAGGGGGCCTGCATCGTCCACAAACGGTTCACCCCGCAGGATCTGCGCGATTTCCGCGGCTGGTATCCCGACCTCAGGATCATCGCCCATCCCGAATGCCCGCCCGACGTCGTGGCCGAGGCCGACTTTGCCGGATCGACCGCCCATATCATCGACTGGGTGGGGCGCGAGCGGCCGCAGCGGGCCATGCTGGTCACCGAATGCTCGATGGCCTCGAACATCGCGGACGCCCACCCCGAGGTGGAGTTCCTGGGACCCTGCAACATGTGCCCCTACATGAAGAAGATCACGTTGGAAAAAGTGCTCTGGGCGCTGCACAGCATGACCGGCCAGGTCGAGGTTGACCTGGACATCGCCGCGCCCGCCCGGCTGGCGGTGCAGCGGATGATCGACCTGTCGCGGGCGCAGGCGGCCTGACGCGATGATCCGCACCGACCGGGTGGTGATCGTCGGCGCGGGGCTGGCCGCGCTGTATGCCGCGCTGATGCTGGCGCCGCGACCGGTGCTGATGATCTCGCCCGAACCGCTGGGCCAGGGGGCCAGTTCGTCCTGGGCGCAGGGGGGCGTCGCCGCTGCGATGGATCCGGCCGACAGCCCCGCCTGCCATGCGACCGACACCGAACGCGCGGGGGCGGGCACCGTGGATGCCGCCGTCGCCCGGCTGGTCGCGGCCGAGGCGCCGGACCATATCCGCCGTCTGGCCGCGCTCGGCGCCCGGTTCGATCACGACGCCCGGGGCAACCTCGCCCTCTCGCGCGAGGCCGCGCACAGCCTGGCGCGGGTGGTGCGGGTCACGGGCGATCAGGCGGGGGCCGAGATCATGCGCGCGCTGATCGCCGCCCTGCGCGCCGCGCCCTCGGTCCAGGTGACCGAGGGCTGGGTCGTCACCGACCTGCTGCGCGCGGACGGGGCCGTCTGCGGCGTGCGGCTGATGCGGGCGGCGGGCTCGGCCACGGTGGCGGTCGCGGCGCCGGCGGTGCTGATGGCGGGCGGCGAATCGGGCGGGCTATTCGCGCTCACCACCAACCCGCCCCGCGTCCGCGGCGAGGCGATCGGCCTGGCCGCCCGCGGCGGGGCGGTCATCGCGGACGCCGAATTCCTGCAGTTCCACCCCACCGCCATCGCCTGCGGCACCGACCCCATGCCGCTGGCGACCGAGGCGCTGCGCGGCGAGGGCGCGCGGCTGGTCAACGCCCTGGGCGAGCGCTTCATGACGGCGCTGCACCCCGCGGCCGACCTGGCGCCCCGCGACGTCGTGGCGCGCGGCGTCTATGCCGAAAGCCGGGCCGGCCGGGTCCCGGCGCTGGACTGCCGAGCCCTGCCCGACCTCTCCGGCCGGTTTCCCGCCGTCGCCGCGGCCTGCGCGCGCGCCGGGATCGATCCCGCCCGCCAGCCGATCCCGGTGGCGGCGGCGGCGCATTACCACATGGGCGGCATCGCCACCGATCTGGACGGGCGGACCAGCCTGCCGGGCCTGTGGGCCTGCGGCGAGGCGGCCTCGAACGGCCTGCTCGAGGCGCTTGTCTTTGCCCGCCGCGCCGCGCTGTCGATCGGCCCTTTAGGCCGGCAGGCGCCCGAGGTGACGCTGCCCGATCTGCCCCCGGATCCGGCCGCCCTGCCCGACCCGGCCCTGGTCGCGCGGCTGCGTGCGGCGATGACGGCGGGCGCGGGCGTGCTGCGCGATGCGGGCGGCCTGACCCGCGCCCTGCACGCCATCGCCGCCATCGCGGCGGCCCAGCCCGCCAGCCCGCAACTGGCCAGCATGACCGCGACCGCCACGCTGATCTGCACGTCGGCCCTGCTGCGGCGCGAAAGCCGCGGGGCGCACTGCCGCACCGATTTCCCCGACACGCTGCCCCCGGCTCGCCGCAGCCGCCCGACCCTGGCCGAGGCCGTGGCGCTGCGCCCCCTTCCAGAACCGGAGCCGACATGATCCCGCCCCTGCCCGACCTGATCCTGGAGCCCCTGGTCCGCGCCGCGCTGATCGAGGATCTGGGCGCGCATGGCGACATCACCACTCGCACGGTGATTCCCGCCGGCACCCGCGCTAGCGCCCGCCTGCGGGCGCGCGAGGCCGGCACGGCGTCGGGGATGCACCTGGCCGCGCTCGCCTTTCGGCTGGTCGATCCCGCCCTGCGCGTGGACATCCAGATCCCCGACGGGCAGGCCTTCGGCCCGGGCGACACGCTGGCCGTGATCGAGGGCGATGCCGCCGCGATCCTGTCGGCCGAACGTGTCGCGCTGAACTTTGCGGGCCGCCTGTCGGGTATCGCCACGCTGACCGCGGCTTTTGTCGCCCAGACCCAGGGCACCAGGGCCCGCATCACCTGCACGCGCAAGACCACGCCGGGCCTGCGGCTGGTCGAAAAGCAGGCGGTGCTGCATGGCGGCGGCTTCAACCATCGGGTGTCGCTGTCGGACGCGATCCTGATCAAGGACAACCACATCGCCGCAGGGGGCGGGATCCGCGCCGTCCTGCAGGCGGTCAAGGCCCGCGCCTCGCACATGATGCGGGTCGAGATCGAGGTGGACCGCCTCGACCAGCTGGCCGAGGTGCTGGACGAAGGGGGCGCCGATGTCGTGCTGCTCGACAACATGGACAGCCCGACCCTGCGGCAGGCGGTCGAGATGGCGCAGGGCCGGATCGTGCTGGAGGCATCGGGCAACATGCGCCTGTCCCGCATCGCCGAGGTCGCGGCGACGGGGGTGGACTACATCTCGGTCGGCGCGCTGACCCATTCAGCCCAAGTGCTGGATCTGGGCCTGGATTTTTGAAATGAACCTGGGAGTGCTGTCTCAGGATGACAGGTGAGCAAACCTGGCTGGCGGGCGCGGATCAGTGAATCAACCTCAGGTGCCGCAAAGGGCGGAGAGCTGCCTATTGGCGGTGCAGCACGACATCTGTAGCATTAAGCCGAAGCGGACGTTCGCCCAGCAGGGAACATCGTAGGTGCAGGATCAACGCAAAGCCGCAGAAACCGACGTTTGAGCCCAACAGAGACCTTCAGACAAGCCGCCGCATGGCAGCGTGTTTCGCGTCTGCAGCCCGATGGCTCGGTCCGAAAGTGCCGTTGTGAGCTGACAGTGCGCCGCAGCGCAGCGTTCCCATACCAGCCACCCAAGCATCCCGTTGCGATTTGCACTACTCCCCGGCCGCCGATGCGGGACTATGCTTCGGTCTGCCTCCTTTACAGGAACGGAACCAGTGGGCCGCTTCAGCGCTGATACTTGATAAAAGGCGTCACCTGGGCGATACGATCATAAAGCTGTCGTGCGGACGTATTGAACTCCTGCGTCAGCCAGTAGACCGAGGGCCTCCCATTGGCATCGGCTGCCTCGTATACTGCCTCGATCAGGGCACGCCCCGCTCCAGAGCCACGAGCTTCGGGAGCAACATAAAGGTCCTGAAGGTAACACACATCCTCGACCCGCCAGTTGTGCGGGTGAAGGATGGCATGAACGAGCCCGATGGCTCGCCCGTTGGACTCTGCAACAAAGGCAAATTGAGAGGGCACGGCAGGGTTCGTCAATCTGCTGAAAGTCGTCGAGTAGACCTCTTCCGACACGGCCGCGTTATAGAATTCCAGATATGCCTTCCATAACGCCCGCCATTCAGTCTTGTCGCGAGGGACCAGGGGGCGAACCTTGACTGACATGGGCTGTCATTCCTCGTGGCGACAAAGATGGTCATCGGGCAGCAGGACGCCCTAGCTTCAACTATTTTCGAGTGGAAAGGTAATCGAATTACGCACTGACTGCAAAGGAGTCGAGTATCGAGCCACAGCGCAGGATGGCCGGTCCGATCCTCCGTTCAAGTGCCACAACTCAGGCGGCCTGTGACGGGCGTCGTCGGCGACAGGCCTTGCAGGGAGCATAAAACATTGCCGCCCAATCCGACCTGTGCCACCACCGCTTCTTTTTGTTTTCTTCATCCTGGCGTGAAAATCCGCGACCCTTGGGGATTCTGGCCTTTCACAGCTGTTTCACGGCCCTCAGCTAAGACCAAAGTTGGGGAGATTCCCCCGATCAACGAGAATGCAGGGAGACGAAAGGAATATCTCATGGCAACTCTCTTTGGGACGAACAACAACGACACAATCCCCGGCACCGCGGCCGCCGACCTGATCTTCGGCTTCGGCGGCAATGACAGCCTTGGCGGTGCCGGTGGCACCGACACCATCAACGGCGGCACCGGCAACGACACCATCCGTTCCAGCGGCGCCGGCATCTATGACGGTCAGGATGGCAACGACTACGTCTATGCCGGCCTGGGCGTTGCGGAAACGCTGCGCGGTGGTGCTGGGGTCGACTGGCTCAACACCACGACCTTTAACGGCAACTACGCGATCAACCTGAGCACTGGCGTCACCACGCGCCGATCGCGATGGAGGAAAAGCTGCGCTTCGCCATCCGCGAAGGCGGCCGCACCGTCGGGGCCGGCGTGGTCTCCAAGATCATCAAGTGATCTGACGGCGCGACAACGTCCCGCCGCACCCGCCAAAGACCAAGGGCCGCTTCCGAAAGGAGGCGGCCTTTCGGTTGGGGGAGTTGCGAAAGGTTGCATTGACCCGGCCCCTGCCATGCCGCAGGATCGCGCTGTTGGAATTGCCGGATCAAGCCCATGTGCCAGATCTTCGCGGGGCAAGACCCCGACCGCTATGAAACCGTCACCCGCCGCCTGCGGCTGAACGGGCAATCGACCTCGATCCGTCTGGAACGGGCGTTCTGGCGGATCCTCGACGACATCGCCGCGCGGCAGGGGGTGACGACGCCCGCCTTCATCTCCAAGCTTCATGCCGAGGTTCTGGAACTGCACGGCGAGGCGCGCAACTTCACCTCGCTTCTGCGCTGTGCCTGCACGATTCACCTGGGCGAGGATCAGTTCACCCCCACCGCCATAGCCGCCGAATAAAGCGCGCTTGTAGTAATCCGTTACTACCCGGCCGGATTCGGCCGCCCTAGACTGGTTCCCAGGAAGACAAGAAGGGAACCCTATGGCGAAATATGTCCATTCCATGATCCGTGTCCTGGACGAGGCGCGCTCGGTCGAATTCTATGACCGCTGCTTCGGGCTGAAGGTGGCCGAACGCCTGGATTTCCCGGACTTCACGCTGGTCTATCTGGCGAATGGCGAAAGCGAGACGGAACTGGAACTGACCGTCAACAAGGGCCGGACCGAACCCTATGCCCTGGGCGACGGCTATGGGCACATCGCCTTTACCGTGGATGACGTGGACGCCCTGCACGCGAGACTGGAGGCCGAAGGCCTTGCCCCGCGCAAGCTGGTGGATTTCGCCCCGGGCGGCGAGGTGATCGCCCGGTTCTTCTTTATCGCCGATCCCGATGGCTATCAGATCGAGGTGATCCAGCGGGGCGGCCGTTACAAATAGCGCGCCATCGGGGGAGGGGAGACCCCCAAGGCGCGCAGGCAAGGGGAGGAGAGGATATGACCCGAATGAACAAGCAGGGGCTGACCCGCCGCGCGCTTTTGTCGCGTGCGGTGGCGGCCGGGGCGCTGGCCGTCGTAGGGCCGGGCTTCATCGCGGCGACCGACGCCGCCTGGGCTGTCGAGGTGACGGCGATCAGCGAACATCAGATGGCGACGCTGTTGCAGATGGCGCGCGACATCTATCCCCACGACCGGGTGGGCGACCGCTTCTATGCGGTGGCGATCAAGTCCTATGATATGACCGAGCAGAAGGAGATGGTGGCCGAGGGCATCGCCGCCTTGGACGAGGCGGCGAAGAAGGCCGGCTTCGACAACTATCTGGCGGCCGGGTGGGAGGATGATCGCGTGGCGATCCTGCGGTCCATCCAGGACACGTCCTTCTTCCAGACCGTCCGGGGCGGGCTGGTGACGGGGCTTTATAACCAGAAGGATATCTGGCCGATCTTCGGCTACGAGGGCGAGTCCTTCTCGCAGGGCGGTTACATCGACCGCGGCTTTGACGACATCGACTGGTTGTGAGGGGGCAGCTACCATGGCGAAGGCAGCGAAATTCGAACTGACCGACGACAGCGTGGTCGTCATCGTGGGCACCGGCGCGGGCGGCGGGGTGCTGGCCAACGAACTGGCGCAAAAGGGAGTCAAGGTCGTCGCGCTTGAAGCGGGCGGGCGCTATCTGCCCGAGGATTACGTCAACGACGAATGGGAAAGCTTCGGCCAGCTTGCCTGGACCGACCCGCGAACGACCAGCGGCGACTGGCGCGTGGCCAAGGATTTCAGCGGCTTGCCCGCCTGGATTGTCAAGGCGGTGGGCGGCACCAGCATCCATTGGGCGGGCGCATCCCTGCGGTTCCAGGACCATGAATGGAAGGCGCGCACCACCTATGGCGAGGTTCCGGGCGCAAGCCTGCTGGACTGGCCGCTGGATGCGGCCGAAATGGCCCCCTGGTATGACAAGGCCGAAGCCAAGCTGGGCGTGACCGGCGTCGGCGGACGGGCGCGCCTGCCGGGCAGCAACAACTACAAGGTCTTCGAAAAGGGCGCTTTGGCCGTCGGCTATAAGGAAGTTCATACAGGGAACATGGCGATCAACAGCGCCGATTATGACGGGCGGATGGCCTGCCAGCAGACGGGTTTCTGCTTTCAGGGCTGCAAGTGGGGGGCAAAGTGGTCCTCGGCCTATACCGACATTCCGAATGGCGAGGCGACCGGCAACCTCGAGGTCCGGGACCACGCCCATGTCGCGCGGGTCCTGCATGACGACAGCGGCAAGGTGACGGGGGTCGAGTATTTCGACAAGGACGGCAACCTGCAGATGCAGAAGGCGCGCATTGTCGGCGTGGCGGGCAACAGCTTCGAATCCCCGCGCCTGCTGTTGAATTCGCATTCGGCGATGTTCCCGGACGGGCTGGCCAACAGTTCGGGCCAGGTCGGGCGCAACTATATGCGCCACACCACCGGATCGGTTTACGCGACCTTTGAACAGCCGGTGCGGATGTGGCGCGGCACGACCATGGCGGGCATCATGCGCGACGAGGCCAGGCACGATCCGTCGCGCGGCTTTGTCGGCGGCTACGAACTTGAGACGCTGAGCCTGGGGCTGCCCTTCATGGCCGCCTTCCTGGATCCGGGCGGCTGGGGACGCGAATTCACGACCGCGCTTGACAGCTATGAAAACATGGCGGGCCTGTGGATCGTGGGCGAGGATATGCCCCAGGCCGACAACCGCGTCACCCTGGCGGATACCGAAGATGCGTTCGGCCTGAAGGTCGCGAATGTCAATTTCAGCGACCACCCGAACGACATCGCCATGCGCAACCATGCCTATGGACGGGGACAGGCGATCTACAAGGCGGTGGGGGCCACGCGGATCCTGCCGACGCCGCCCTATCCATCCACACACAACCTGGGGACCAACCGAATGTCGGAGCGCCCCGAGGATGGCGTGGTCGACCGCAACGGGCGGGCGCATGACGTGGCGAACCTGTTCGTGTCGGACGGCAGCCAGTTCACCACCGGGGCTGCGGAAAACCCGACGCTGACCATCGTCGCCCTGGCGATCCGGCAGGCCGATCACATCGCCAGGGAAATGGCGGCGGGCAACGTCTGACGAAACCGCCCGCTGGCAGGGGATTGCCAGCGGGTTTTCCGCCTGCATGATGGTCCTGCGCGACCGACAGGGGATGTGTCATGAAGACCTATCACGGAAGCTGCTTCTGCAGCGCAGTCGCCTTCGAGGCCGACGGCGATCTGGCTGATGGCACCATGCGGTGCAACTGCCGGTTCTGTCGCAAGATGCGCTATTGGGAAATGCTTCTGCCGGATCCGGACGGGTTGCGTTTGCTGCGGGGTGCAGATGCCTTGGCCGAGACGCCCCGGATGCAGGATGACGGGCTGGATATGCACCACGTCTTCTGCGGGCGCTGCGGGACGCGGCTGTGGACCCAGGGGAACTTGGCGGAACTGGGCGGGCGCTTCACGATGGTCTTCGTCCCGGCCCTGGACGATGTGCCGGAAGAAGAACTGATCGCGGTTCCCGTGTTTCATGCCGACGGGGCGCATGACGATTGGACAAGCGAGGCGCGGGAAACGCGCCACATCTAGAACCTGCGCCGCAAGCCAGGGCTGCGGCGCATCCATCGCTTACTGGCCGTCAACCGCGGCCTGGTTGACCCCGCCCTCGGCGATGCGGGTCATGTGTTCGTCGCCTTCACGGGTGCTGTCCAGGCATTCCTGAAGCGCGGCCCCGTCGTCGTCATGGCCCAGACGGTTCGCAAAGGTCCGCACGCAGCCATAGCCCGCGATGGCGTAATGGGTCAGCCGCTGATACTGGGTGATGATCGCCGCGTCCTGCGTGTCCTCGTCGCCGAAGTCGGTTTCGATGGCGTGCTTGCGGGCCTCGGCCACCAGGCCTTCCATCCCCCGGCAATGTTCGCCGGTCGGATCGGTGTCGTGCTGGTTGCAGATGCTGGCCAGGGTTTCCATGCCGCGCGCGATGCCCTGGTTGCCGGCGATCAGCGCCTCGGACAGTTCCCGAGACTTGGCGACGCGGCCCATTTCGGTGACGATCGCCATGGATTGTTTGCAGGCGGAATAAAGGTCTTTCAGCTGGTGCAGGTAAAGGTCGTTCAGGTTCTTGATCGCCATGATCTGTGTCCTTTCGGGTGGCAGTCTTTTCATCTCGTGCAACGTGCGGCCTGTCGCATCGTTCCAGGGCACCGCGGCTTGACACGAGGCGCCGATAGGTCCAGCAAGCGCACCCTGCCTGATCCTGTTCACGACATTCCGGTGACGCAATGTTTTCGTGGTTCGAACGACGCATCGACCCTTATCCGACCGAAACGCCGGAGATGCCGCCCCGGTCGCTGGTCCGGTTCGTGCTGTATTACAGCCAGGGCGCGATCCCGTGGCTGCTGCTGGTGGCCGTTACGTCGTCCCTGATCGCGATCGTCGAGGTCGTGCTGTTCGGTTGGTTGGGCGAATTGATCGACCAGTTGTCGCAAACGCCGCGCGACCAGTTCTGGGATCTTCACGGCGGGCGGCTGGCCTTCATGGCCCTTGTGCTTCTGCTGGTGCTGCCCGCGCTGAACCTGCTGGGATCCCTGGTCCTGTATCAGGGTTTGATGGGCAATTTCCCGCAGCGCATCCGCTGGCGGGCGCACCGGTATCTGCTGCGCCAGTCGGTCGGATACTTCCAGGACGAATTCGCGGGCCGGATCGCGCAGCGGCTGATGCAGACGGCCCTGGCCGTGCGCGAGGTCGCGATGAAGGCCATGGATGTGGGCAGCTATGTCGTGATCTATTTCCTGGGCGCGCTGATCCTGGCGGCCAGCCAGGACTGGCGCCTGGCGCTGCCTTTCCTGGCCTGGGTCGCGGCCTATGGGATCATGCTGTGGCAGATCGTCCCGCGCCTGGGCCGGGTCGCGCAGGCCCAGGCGGATGCACGGTCGGGCATGACGGGCCGGGTCGTGGACAGCTATACCAACATCGCGACGGTCAAGCTGTTTTCCCATTCTTCGCGCGAGGAATCCTGGATGCGCGACGGCATGGATGCCTTTCTGCAAACGGTTTATGTGCAGATGCGCCTGTCCAGCATCCAGGACATCGCGCTAAACGTGATCAACGTGGCCTTGGTCGCTTCCGTCGCGGGCGTCGGGCTGTGGCTGTGGACGGGCGGGCTGATCGAGGTCGGCGCGGTGGCCGTGGCCGTTCCCTTGGCGATGCGGATGAACAACATGGCGCACTGGATCATGTGGGAATTCGCCGCCCTGTTCGAGAATATCGGCACCGTGCGCGACGGCATCTCCAGCCTTGCCCTGCCGCGAGAGGTCAAGGACGCACCCGATGCCAAGCCCTTGGTCCGGGGGCCGGGCGCTGTCAGCTTTGACAATGTCACCTTCCGCTATTGCGGCATGGAAGGCGCGCAGCCGATGGCGGTTCTGGACGACCTGACCCTGCACGTCGCGCCGGGTGAACGGGTCGGGCTGGTCGGCCGGTCGGGGGCGGGGAAATCCACCCTGATCAACCTGCTGCTGCGCTTTCACGACATCGAACAAGGCCGGATCTCCATCGACGGGCAGGACGTGTCCCGCGTGACCCAGGACAGCCTGTGCGGTGCCATCGGCGTGGTGACGCAGGACAGCTCTCTTCTGCACAGATCCGTGCACGACAACATCGCCTATGGCCGCCCCGACGCAACCGAGGACGAGATCGCCCAGGCCCTGCGCATGGCCGAGGCGCATGATTTCGTGCCGCTTCTGTCCGACAGCCAGGGCCGCCGGGGTCTTGATGCCCATGTCGGCGAACGCGGCGTCAAGCTGTCGGGCGGGCAGCGCCAGCGCATCGCCATCGCCCGCGTGGCCCTGAAGGACGCGCCGATCCTGATCCTGGACGAGGCGACGAGTGCCCTGGACAGCGAGGCCGAGGCCGCCATCCAGTCCCGCCTGGACGTGCTGATGGCTGGCAAGACCGTGATCGCCATCGCCCACCGCCTGTCCACCATCGCCGCGATGGACCGGCTGATCGTCATGGACGGCGGCCGGATCATCGAACAAGGCAGCCATGCCGACCTGCTGGCCGGGGACGGGCTGTATGCCCGGCTGTGGGCGCGGCAGTCCGGCGGGTTCCTGGCGGCGGACACCGACGCCTGAGGCGCGTTTCCCCGCTTGACGCGCCCTTGCGCAAACCCTATCAGACCCCCACTGCAGGGGTTTAGCTCAGTTGGTAGAGCATCGGTCTCCAAAACCGAGGGTCGTGGGTTCGAGTCCCCCAACCCCTGCCAGTCTTCCAGACATCACCGATCACGCAGACTTTCGCGCGCCAGGGCCGCGATCAGGTCCGTGCGCGTGACGATGCCTGCGATGCGCCCGTCCTCCAGCACCGGCACGGCGTCGGTGCCGCTGGACGCCAGGTGCGGCAGCAGCGCGGCAATCGGCGTGTCGGACCGGGCCGTGGGCAGACGGTCCCCCATCACGTCGGCGGCACGCAGGTCCGATCCCGCGCGCGACAGCCTGCCGTCGGGGCGGAACCGGGCATGGGCGCGGGCGATCAGGTGCAACTGGAAGATCACCCCCAGATAGCGCCCTTCCGGTCCCACCACCGGCAGCGACGTGAAGCCGTGCCGCGAAAACAGCGCCGCGATTTCCAGCAGGGGCATGGCGGGATCCACCGTCACCAGGTCGGTCGACATGATGTCGCCTGCGGTCTGCGGCTGGATGCGGTGGGATGCCGCCTGCATCTCGGCTGCGGCGATCAGGCGGGCCAGATCCTCGACCCCCAGGTTCAGCGCCTGGTTATAGCGGACCAGGATGCCTGCCAGCTCGTCCTCGGTCAGGCCCAGCCGCTCGGGCGGGGCGGGGTCGGTGGTGCCGCTGGGATTGACCTCTCCGAACCGGCGAAAGGGATAGCGCCGCCCGGTCGCATGGGCATAGACAAAGGCGATCGCCACCAGCAGCGCCGTTCCCGCCGCCACCGGCACGAAGGCAAAGCCCAGACCCAGGGGCGCGATCTTGTCCGCCCCGATGGCCACCGTCATCGCCACCGCCCCGCCCGGCGGATGCGTGGCCCGGCACAGCGCCATCGCCATGATCGCCGCCCCGACCGACAGCGGAACGGCAATCACCGGATCGCCCGCCAGACGGCAAACCAGCAGCGCCACCAGGGCCGACAGCGTATTGCCGACAATCGCGGGCCAGGGCTGGGCCAACGGGCTGTTCGGGGCGGCAAAGATCAGGACCGAGGTCGCCCCGAAAGGCGCGATCAGATAGATACCCAGCCACAATTCGGGCGCGGCGAGGATCGCCAGACCCCCGGCCACGGCAAGACCGATGATGGCGCCGACGCCCGCGCGCAGCGCCTCGGCCGCGGGAACGGCGGCGACGGTCGGTCCCAGGGACCGGAACCGGGAATGGCCCTTCTGATCGACAAGGATGCGCATGATCCGGCCCTTTGCTATTGCGAACCGACCCCTAGGAAATGGGCAGGCGGGCTGCAAGCCGTCAGCGCCGCTGTTCCGACCTTTGCAGGCTGGCCGCTGCCTTGCGCCTTCCGGTGATTTGCACGTGGCATCGGCTTCGAGGCGGCGGGGCAGGGCGGGACAATACACCGGCGAGCAACCGGATCGTCAGCACCGAACAGTCTATAGGCTTTGCGATCGGGCCATCCAGAACCGCTGTGACGCGTTTCGCAAGACTGCGCGTGAAGCGGACACGACGCGGCAGGCACGGGTGGACCTGTAACGGCGGGCTTGAATCACCGGGCCGCGGCGGATACATGGGCGGTCGTCTTGTCAAGGAGCCTGCCGTGGCCACCAATCCCGTCCAGTTCATCAACCAGGTCCGCGCCGAGGCGGCCAAGATTTCCTGGCCGACCCGGCGCGAGGTGATCACGACGACGATCATGGTCCTGATCCTGGCCGCGCTGTTCAGCGTGTTCTTTTCGCTGGTGGATTTCGCAATCCGTTTCGGAATCACTGAAGGGCTGCGCTTGATCGCCAACTGATCGGGGCTTGCATTCGGGACCGCCAAGGGGTATTTGCCCCCGACTGTCCGGCAGACGGCGTGCATCGAATCCGCGTGCGCGCCGATTTCGATTTTGACGGACGCATGAGAATTCAAGGGGTTGCCGGGCCTGGGCTTGGGTGATTCCCGCAGACGAACAGGGGTTTGATCGAACATGGCAAAGCGTTGGTATTCGGTCAGCGTCCTGTCGAACTTCGAAAAGAAGGTCGCCGAGGCGATTCGTCAGGCCGTCGCCGAAAAGGGCCTGGAAGACCAGATCGACGAAGTGCTGGTCCCGACCGAGGAAGTGATCGAAATCCGCCGCGGCAAGAAGGTCACGTCCGAACGCCGCTTCATGCCGGGTTACGTGCTGGTCCACATGGATATGTCGGACCGCACCTATCACCTGGTGAACTCGATCAACCGCGTCACCGGGTTTCTGGGCGCGCAGGGCAAGCCCCAGCCGATGCGCGACGACGAGGTGAACGGGATGCTGAACCGGCGCGAGGATGGCGAAAAGGCTGCCCCGCGCAACCTGATCCGCTTTGACGTGGGCGAAAAGGTGAACGTGACCGATGGCCCGTTCGAAGGCTTCTCGGGCATGGTCGAGGAAGTGGACGAGGCATCGTCGCGCATCAAGGTGACGGTGTCGATCTTTGGCCGGCCCACGCCGGTCGAACTGGAATTCACGCAGGTCGCCAAGACCGCGTGATCGTGCGCGGGAGGCGTGAAGCCGCACCGCTAAGTCGGCCCGCATCGCGGGCGTGATGACAAAGGAGAAGGCCCCATGGCCAAGAAAGTCGTCGGCAGCCTCAAGCTGCAAATCAAGGCGGGCCAAGCCAACCCGTCGCCCCCCGTCGGCCCCGCACTGGGTCAGCGCGGGATCAACATCATGGCTTTCTGCAAGGAATTCAACGCCCGCACGCAGGAGATGGAGCAGGGTTCCCCCGTTCCGGTCGTGATCACCTATTACGCCGACAAGTCGTTCAGCTTTGACACGAAGACCGCGCCTGCGTCCTTCCTGCTGAAGAAGGCCGCTGGCCTGAAGCCTGTGGGCAAGCGCAACCGCGCCAAGGGTTCTGACAAGCCGGGCCGCACGGTCGCCGGTTCCATCACCGTCAAGCAGGTGCGCGAGATCGCCGAAGCCAAGATGAAGGACCTGTCGGCCAATGATGTCGAACAGGCGATGAAGATCATCCTGGGTTCCGCCCGGTCGATCGGTATCGAGGTGAAAGGCTAAGCCATGGCGAAGATTTCCAAGAAAAAAGCCGCCGCCCGCGCCCAGTTCGAAGGCAAGGCCAACCTGACCGTCGAAGACGCGATCACCCTGGTCAAGGGCGCGGCATCGGCCAAGTTCGACGAGACCGTCGAGATCGCGCTGAACCTGGGCGTCGACCCGCGCCACGCCGACCAGATGGTCCGCGGCGTGGTCACGCTGCCCGCAGGCACCGGCAAGGACGTTCGCGTCGCCGTCTTCGCCCGTGGCCCCAAGGCTGACGAAGCCAAGGCCGCCGGTGCGGATATCGTGGGCGCCGAAGACCTGATGGAGACGATCCAGTCCGGCAAGATCGAGTTCGACCGTTGCATCGCGACGCCGGACATGATGCCGCTGGTCGGTCGCCTGGGCAAGATCCTCGGCCCGCGCAACCTGATGCCGAACCCCAAGGTCGGCACGGTGACGATGGACGTGAAATCGGCCGTCGAGGCCGCCAAGGGCGGCGAAGTCCAGTTCAAGGCCGAAAAGGCGGGCGTGGTCCATGCCGGGATCGGCAAGGTGTCGTTTGACGCCGACAAGCTGGCCGTGAACCTGCGCGCCTTCGTGGACGCGGTCAGCCGGGCCAAGCCCTCGGGTGCGAAAGGGACTTACATGAAGAAAGTCTCGATCAGCTCGACCATGGGGCCGGGCGTGTCGGTGGACGTGTCCTCCGCGACCGCGAGCTAAGATTTCCGGCGCAAGCCGGGATGGCGGGGCGCCTGTCGCCCCGTCCTGTCCGAGACGGAGGGTGCGGGGAAACCCGCTTAATGTCCTTCCTGAGATAGGGAAGCATTTTTCCGAAGGCTCTTTCTTCGGTGATCTTGCCCTAGCGGACCCGACCTGCCCCCCCGTGGGGCGGGAAAAGTGAGAGCCGGGGGGAAACCCCCAACTTGGAGTGAAACCGTGGATAGAGCACAAAAAGAACAGCTGGTCGAAGAACTCGGCCAGATCTTTGAAAGCTCTGGCGTCGTGGTGGTTGCCCACTACGAGGGGATGACGGTTGCACATATGCAGGATCTCCGCTCGCGCATGCGCGAAGCCGGCGGTTCGGTTCGCGTGGCCAAGAACAAGCTCGCCAAGATCGCCCTGGAAGGTAAGGCCTGCGCAAGCATCGCCGACTATCTGACGGGCATGACCGTGATCACCTATTCGGAAGATCCGACCGCTGCGGCCCGGATCGCCGACAAGTACGCCAAGGACAACGATCGTTTCGTGATCCTGGGCGGCGCAATGGGTGATTCGGCCCTGGATCCGGCCGGTGTGAAAGCCGTCGCCTCGATGCCGTCGCGTGAAGAGCTTATCGCTCAGATCGTGTCGTGCCTTGGTGCGCCTGCTGCCAACATCGCCGGCGCCATTGGCGCGCCTGCTTCGAACATCGCGAGCATTCTTACGACCCTTGAGGAACGTGAGGCTGCGTAAGCAACCCCAATTCCCGCGTGTGGTTGAAAACCCGACGTTGGAACATTAACTGAGAGAACGGAAAAATGGCTGATCTGAAACAACTCGCCGAACAAATCGTGGGCCTGACCCTGCTGGAAGCCCAGGAACTGAAGACCATCCTGAAAGACGAATACGGCATCGAGCCGGCTGCCGGTGGCGCCGTCATGATGGCCGGCCCGGCCTCGGGCCCGGCTGAAGCCGCCGAAGAAAAGACTGAATTCGACGTCGTTCTGGTCGAAGCCGGCGCCAACAAGATCAACGTGATCAAGGAAGTGCGCGCGATCACCGGCCTGGGCCTGAAAGAAGCCAAGGATCTGGTCGAAGCCGGCGGCAAGGTCAAGGAAGGCGCTTCCAAGGCCGATGGCGAAGAAATGAAGAAGAAGCTCGAAGCGGCTGGTGCCAAGGTCGAGCTGAAGTAATCGGCCTTTTGGCTGGTTCGAACAGGGCAGGGTCCGGGTTTTCCCGGTCCCTGCCGAACCTGTCTTGAAGGGCGGTCTGTGACAGACATTCCTTCAGGGCATGTTCAAGGTTCGGGAGCCGCGCGGTGGGACGCTCGGCACGAATTGGACCTTATCCCCCTGCATTCGTAGGCCCGTGTCCTGGGTGCCCCGACCTGGACCGCGCGAAGACGAAAGGTGACAAGACCCCATGGCGCATTCCTATGTCGGCCAAAAGCGTATCCGGCGCTATTACGGCAATATCCGCGAAGTCCTGGAGATGCCGAACCTGATCGAGGTTCAGAAATCTTCCTATGACCTGTTCCTGAATTCGGGCGAGGGCGCCGGCCACAACGATGGCGACGGGATCCAGGGCGTGTTCCAGTCGGTTTTTCCGATCAAGGACTTCAACGAGACGGCGACGCTGGAATTCGTGAAATACGAACTCGAGCGGCCGAAATACGATGTGGACGAATGCCAGCAGCGCGACATGACCTATGCCGCGCCGCTGAAGGTGACGCTGCGCCTGATCGTGTTCGATGTCGATGAAAACACCGGTGCCAAATCGGTCAAGGACATCAAGGAACAGGACGTGTTCATGGGCGACATGCCCTTGATGACCCTGAACGGGACGTTCATCGTGAACGGCACCGAGCGCGTCGTCGTGTCCCAGATGCACCGTTCGCCCGGCGTGTTTTACGACCATGACCGCGGCAAGACCCATTCCTCGGGGAAATTGCTGTTCGCCTGCCGGATCATTCCCTATCGCGGGTCGTGGCTGGATTTCGAATTCGACGCCAAGGATCTGGTGTTCGCGCGCATTGACCGCCGCCGCAAGTTGCCGGTGACGACGCTGCTTTACGCGTTGGGCATGGACCAGGAAGGCATCATGGATGCCTTTTACGAAACCGTGAACTATACCCTGCGCCGCGAGGGCCGGTCGCAAGGATGGGTTACGCGGTTCTTCCCGGAACGCGTGCGCGGCACTCGTCCGTCCTATGACCTTGTGAATGCCGATACAGGCGAGGTCATTGCCAGCGCCGGTGACAAGGTCACGCCCCGCCTGGTCAAGAAGCTGCAGGAATCGGGCGACGCGCTGAACCTGCTGGTTCCGTTCGAGCGGATCATCGGCCGTTTTGTGTCGAAGGATATCGTCAACGACACCACCGGCTTCATCTATGCCGAAGCGGGCGACGAGATCACCGCAGAATACAACAAGGAAGGCGACCTGTCGGGCGGCTTGCTGAAAGTGCTGCTGGACAACGACATCACCGAGATCCCGGTGCTGGACATCGACCATGTGAACGTCGGCCCCTATATCCGCAACACCATGGCTGCCGACAAGAACATGGGCCGCGAAGGCGCGCTGATGGACATCTATCGCGTCATGCGTCCGGGCGAGCCGCCCACCGTCGAGGCCGCGCAGAACCTGTTCAACAGCCTGTTCTTTGACAGCGAACGCTATGACCTGTCCGCCGTGGGCCGGGTCAAGATGAACATGCGCCTGGATCTGGATGCACCCGACACCCAGCGGACCCTGCGCCCCGAGGATATCGTGGCCTGTGTTCGTGGCCTGGTCGAACTGCGTGACGGCAAGGGCGAGATCGACGACATCGACCACCTGGGCAACCGCCGGGTGCGTTCGGTGGGCGAACTGATGGAGAACCAGTACCGCGTCGGTCTGCTGCGCATGGAACGCGCAATCCGCGAACGGATGTCGGGAGTCGAGATCGACACCGTGATGCCGCAGGATCTGATCAACGCGAAACCGGCGGCGGCTGCGGTGCGTGAATTCTTTGGCAGCTCGCAGTTGTCGCAGTTCATGGACCAGACCAACCCGCTGTCCGAGGTGACGCACAAGCGTCGCCTGTCGGCCCTCGGGCCGGGCGGTCTGACGCGCGAGCGCGCGGGCTTCGAGGTTCGCGACGTCCACCCGACCCATTACGGCCGGATGTGCCCGATCGAGACGCCGGAAGGCCAGAACATCGGCCTGATCAACAGCCTCGCGACCTTTGCCCGCGTGAATAAGTATGGCTTTATTGAAACCCCTTATCGCAAGGTGATCGAGGGTCAGGTGACCGACGACGTGGTCTATATGTCCGCGACCGAGGAAATGCGTCATACGGTGGCCCAGGCCAACGCGACGCTGGATGCGGATGGCCGGTTCGTTGACGAACTGATCTCGACCCGGCAAGCGGGCGATTTCACGCTGAACCCGGTCGATGCCATCGACCTGATCGACGTGTCGCCCAAGCAGCTGGTCTCGGTCGCCGCGGCGCTGATCCCGTTCCTGGAAAACGACGACGCCAACCGCGCGCTGATGGGTTCGAACATGCAGCGCCAGGCGGTTCCGCTGCTGCGGGCCGAGGCGCCGTTTGTCGGCACCGGCATGGAAGCCACCGTTGCGCGTGACTCGGGCGCCGCCATCATGGCGCGCCGGGGCGGCATCATCGACCAGGTGGATGCGCAGCGGATCGTTGTGCGCGTCACGGAAGGTCTGAGCGCAGGCGATGCGGGCGTGGACATCTATCGTCTGCGCAAGTTCAAGCGGTCCAACCAGTCCTCGACCATCAACCAGCGTCCGCTGGTCAAGGTGGGCGAAAAGGTCATGGCCAACCAGGTCATCGCGGATGGACCCTCGACCGACCAGGGAGAACTGGCGATCGGCCGGAACGTGGTTGTCGCGTTCATGCCGTGGAACGGCTACAACTACGAGGACTCTATCCTGATTTCCGAGCGGATCCACCGCGACGACGTGTTCACTTCGATCCATATCGACGAATACGAGGTTGCGGCCCGCGACACGAAGCTGGGGCCTGAGGAGATCACCCGCGACATCCCGAACGTGGGCGAGGAAGCCCTGCGCAATCTGGATGAGGCCGGCATCGTCTATATCGGCGCCGAGGTCGGACCGGGCGACATCCTGGTGGGCAAGATCACCCCCAAGGGCGAAAGCCCGATGACGCCGGAAGAAAAGCTGCTGCGCGCCATCTTCGGCGAAAAGGCGTCGGACGTGCGCGATACTTCGCTGCGCCTGCCGCCCGGCGCTTACGGGACCATCGTGGAAGTCCGCGTCTTCAACCGTCATGGCGTGGACAAGGACGAACGCGCGCTTCAGATCGAGCGCGAGGAAGTCGAGCGTCTGGCACGCGACCGCGACGACGAACAGGCGATCCTGGACCGCAACATCTATGCGCGCCTGAAATCGCTGATCCTGGGCAAGTCCGCCGTGAAGGGTCCGAAGGGCATCAAGGCCAATTCGGACATCACCGAGGATCTGCTGGGCACGTTGTCGCGCGGCCAATGGTGGCAGCTTGCCGTCAGCGAGGAAGACACCGCCAAGGAAGTCGAGGCGCTGAACCATCAGTATGACGCCCAGAAGAAGGCCCTCGAGGCCCGCTTCGAGGACAAGGTCGAGAAGGTCCGTCAGGGCGACGACCTGCCTCCGGGCGTGATGAAGATGGTCAAGGTCTTTGTCGCCGTGAAGCGCAAGCTGCAGGCGGGCGACAAGATGGCCGGCCGTCACGGCAACAAGGGCGTCGTGTCCAAGGTCGTGCCGATCGAGGATATGCCGTTCCTGGCGGACGGCACCCCGGTCGACCTGGTTCTGAACCCGCTGGGCGTGCCGTCGCGCATGAACGTCGGCCAGATCCTGGAAACCCACATGGGCTGGGCATCGCGTGGTCTTGGCATCAAGATCGACGAGGCACTGGAAGATTACAGGCGCAACGGCGACATGACCCCGGTCCGTGAGGCGATGAAGATCGGCTATGGCGACGACATGTATGCCGAAACCTTCGAGAGCATGGATGACGACCTGCTGGTCGAACACGCCAACACCGTGCGCACCGGCGTTCCCATCGCCACGCCGGTCTTCGACGGCGCCAAGGAGGCTGACGTGAACGATGCGCTGACGCGTGCCGGGTTCGACACCTCGGGTCAGTCGGTGGTCTTCGACGGCCGCTCGGGCGAGCAGTTCTCGCGCAAGGTGACGGTGGGGATGAAGTATGTCCTCAAGCTGCACCACCTTGTCGATGACAAGATGCACGCGCGCTCGACCGGGCCTTACAGCCTCGTGACCCAGCAGCCGTTGGGCGGCAAGGCGCAGTTCGGCGGACAGCGCCTGGGTGAGATGGAGGTCTGGGCCCTTGAAGCCTATGGCGCCGCCTATACCTTGCAGGAGATGCTGACGGTCAAGTCGGACGACGTGGCGGGCCGGACCAAGGTCTATGAATCCATCGTCAAGGGCGACGACAACTTCGAGGCCGGCGTGCCGGAATCGTTCAACGTGCTGGTCAAGGAGGTCCGGGGTCTGGGCCTCAACATGGAACTCCTGGATGCGGAGGAGGACGAGTAACGGCGCCTGCAGGCACGCACCCTGTGACGCCACGGGGTGCGTGATCTTCACGCACCGTTTCTCCCCCGCGCCCTTTCATTAGGAAAAAAGAATGAACCAGGAACTTGCCACCAATCCCCTGAACCCGCTGGCCCCGCCGCGGCAGTTCGACGAAATCAAGATCTCGCTGGCCTCGCCCGAGGAAATCCTCGCCTGGTCCTATGGCGAGGTGAAGAAGCCCGAAACGATCAACTACCGCACGTTCAAGCCCGAACGGGACGGCCTGTTCTGCGCGCGCATCTTTGGTCCGATCAAGGACTATGAATGCCTGTGCGGCAAGTACAAGCGCATGAAATATCGCGGCCTGGTCTGCGAGAAATGCGGCGTGGAAGTGACCCTGCAAAAGGTCCGCCGCGAGCGCATGGGCCATATCGAACTGGCCGCGCCCGTGGCGCATATCTGGTTCCTAAAGTCGCTGCCCTCGCGCATCGGCCTGATGCTGGACATGACGCTGCGCGATCTGGAACGGATCCTGTATTTCGAGAACTATGTCGTCATCGAGCCGGGCCTGACCGACCTGACCTATGGCCAACTGCTGTCCGAGGAAGAATTCCTGGACGCGCAGGACAACTATGGTGCCGACGCCTTCAGTGCCGATATCGGGGCCGAGGCGATCCGCGCGATGCTGGCCAATATCGACCTGCAAGCCACCGCAGACCAGCTGCGCGAGGATCTGAAGGAAGCCACGGGCGAGTTGAAGCCCAAGAAGATCATCAAGCGTCTGAAGATCGTCGAAAGCTTCCTGGAATCGGGCAACCGTCCCGAATGGATGGTCCTGACGGTGATCCCGGTCATTCCGCCGGAACTGCGCCCGCTGGTTCCGCTGGACGGCGGCCGTTTTGCCACGTCCGACCTGAACGACCTGTATCGCCGCGTCATCAACCGCAACAACCGCTTGAAGCGCCTGATCGAGCTTCGTGCGCCCGACATCATCGTGCGCAACGAAAAGCGGATGTTGCAGGAATCAGTCGATGCGCTGTTCGACAACGGCCGCCGCGGCCGCGTCATCACCGGCAATAACCGCCGCCCGCTGAAGTCGCTGTCCGATATGCTGAAGGGCAAGCAGGGCCGCTTCCGCCAGAACCTTCTGGGCAAGCGCGTGGACTTTTCGGGCCGTTCGGTCATCGTGACCGGCCCCGAACTGAAGCTGCACCAGTGCGGCCTGCCCAAGAAGATGGCCCTGGAACTGTTCAAGCCGTTCATCTATTCGCGGCTTGAGGCGAAGGGCCTGTCCTCCACCGTCAAGCAGGCCAAGAAGCTGGTCGAGAAGGAACGCCCCGAGGTCTGGGACATCCTGGACGAGGTGATCCGCGAGCATCCGGTCCTGCTGAACCGGGCGCCCACGCTGCACCGTCTTGGCATCCAGGCGTTCGAGCCGATCCTGATCGAGGGCAAGGCGATCCAGCTGCACCCGCTGGTCTGTTCCGCCTTCAACGCCGACTTCGACGGCGACCAGATGGCCGTTCACGTGCCCTTGTCGCTGGAAGCGCAGCTGGAAGCGCGTGTCCTGATGATGTCCACGAACAACGTGCTGTCGCCTGCCAACGGCGCGCCGATCATCGTGCCGTCCCAGGACATGGTGCTGGGCCTGTATTACGTCTCGATGCAGCGCGACGGCATGAAGGGGGAAGGCATGATCTTCTCCAACGTGAACGAGGTCGAGCACGCCCTTGCCGCAGGCGAGGTGCATCTGCACGCCAAGATCACCGCGCGCATCAAGCAGATCGACGAGAACGGCAACGAGGTCGTCAAGCGGTATGAGACCACGCCGGGCCGTGTCCGGCTGGGCGCGCTGCTGCCCATGAACGCCAAGGCGCCGTTCGAATTGGTCAACCGTCTGCTGCGCAAGAAGGACGTGCAGGTCGTCATCGACACCGTTTACCGCTACTGCGGGCAAAAGGAATCGGTGATCTTCTGCGACCAGATCATGGGCCTTGGCTTCCGCGAGGCGTTCCGTGCCGGCATCAGCTTCGGCAAGGACGACATGGTCGTTCCCGACACCAAGTGGAACATCGTCGGCGAAGTCCAGGAACAGGTGAAGGAGTTCGAACAGCAGTATCTGGACGGCCTGATCACCCAGGGCGAGAAGTACAACAAGGTCGTGGACGCCTGGTCGAAGTGCAACGACCGCGTGACCGAGGCCATGATGTCCACCATCTCGGCCACCCGCAAGGACGGGAACGGCGCCGAAATGGAGCCGAACAGTGTCTATATGATGGCCCATTCCGGGGCGCGTGGTTCCGTCAACCAGATGAAGCAGTTGGGCGGGATGCGCGGCCTGATGGCCAAGCCTTCGGGCGAGATCATCGAGACGCCGATCATCTCGAACTTCAAGGAAGGCCTGACCGTTCTTGAGTACTTCAACTCGACCCACGGCGCCCGCAAGGGTCTGTCGGACACCGCGTTGAAGACCGCGAACTCGGGCTATCTGACGCGGCGTCTGGTGGACGTGGCGCAGGACTGCATCATCCGCGAACACGACTGCGGGACCGAGCAGGCGATCACGGCATCCGCAGCCGTGAACGACGGCGAGGTCATCAGCCCGCTGTCCGAACGCGTGCTGGGGCGCACCGCGTCCGAGGATGTCCTGGTTCCGGGCGAGGACGAGATCATCGTCCGCGCCAACGAGGTGATCGACGAACGCAAGGCCGATGCCATCGAGGCGGCGGGCGTGCAGACCGTGCGCATCCGTTCGGCCCTGACCTGCGAGTCGGAAGACGGGATCTGCGCGCTGTGCTATGGCCGCGACCTGGCACGCGGCACGCTGGTCAATATCGGCGAGGCGGTGGGCATCATCGCCGCGCAGTCCATCGGCGAACCGGGCACGCAGCTGACGATGCGGACCTTCCACATCGGCGGCATCGCGCAGGGCGGCCAGCAGTCGTTCCAAGCCGCTTCGCATGAAGGAACGGTCCAGTTCCGCAACGAAAGCCTGCTGACCAATGCCAATGGCGAACAGGTCGTGATGTCGCGCAACATGCAGTTGCTGATCCTGGACGATCAGGGGCAGGAACGCGCCAGCCATAAGCTGTTCTATGGGTCCAAGGTCTTCGTCAAGGAAGGCGAACGGGTCATTCGCGGCGCCAAGCTGTTCGAATGGGATCCTTATACCTTGCCGATCATCGCCGAAAAGGGCGGCATGACCAGGTTCGTCGATCTTGTTTCGGGTATTTCCGTGCGCGACGAGACCGATGATGCGACCGGGATGACGCAGAAGATCGTGACCGACTGGCGCTCTGCGCCAAAAGGCAACGACCTGAAGCCCGAGATCATCATCATGGATGAGAACGGCGAACCAGTGCGCAACGAGCAAGGCAACCCGATCAGCTATCCGATGTCGGTGGACGCGGTCCTGTCGGTCGAGGACCAGCAGGAAATCCGTGCCGGCGACGTGGTGGCGCGCATCCCGCGCGAAGGCGCCCGGACCAAGGACATCACTGGGGGTCTTCCCCGCGTGGCGGAACTGTTCGAAGCCCGTCGTCCAAAGGATCACGCCATCATCGCCGAGGTCGACGGCTATGTGCGCTTTGGCAAGGACTACAAGAACAAGCGCCGCATCACCATCGAGCCGTCGGAAGAAGGCGGGACGCCGGTTGAATACATGGTGCCGAAAGGCAAGCACATCCCGGTGCAGGAAGGCGACTTCGTGCAGAAGGGTGACTATATCATGGACGGCAACCCGGCCCCGCACGACATCCTGCGGATCATGGGGATCGAGGCGCTTGCGGATTACCTGATCGACGAAGTGCAGGACGTGTACCGGTTGCAGGGCGTGAAGATCAACGACAAGCACATCGAGGTGATCGTTCGCCAGATGCTGCAGAAGATCGAGATCACCGACAGCGGCGACACGACCTTGCTGAAGGGCGAGCATATCGAGCGCGATGAGTTCGAGGAAGAAAACGCCAAGAGCGAAAGCAAGGGCGGCCGTCCTGCAAAAGGCGAGCCGGTGCTGCTGGGCATCACAAAGGCCAGCTTGCAGACCCGCAGCTTCATCTCGGCCGCGTCCTTCCAGGAAACGACCCGCGTGCTGACCGAGGCAGCCGTTCAGGGCAAGCGCGACAAGTTGCTTGGCCTGAAGGAAAACGTCATCGTCGGGCGGCTGATCCCGGCAGGCACGGGCGGCGCCACCGCCCGCATCCGCCGCATTGCGACCGAACGCGACGCCGAGGTGATCGAGGCCCGTCGTGCCGAAGCCGAAGCGGCGGCGGCCCTGATCGCCCCCGCGACGGAACAGGTCGCGCCCCAGATGGCGGCCGACCTGCCGCAAGACGGCGACGAGTGATCGTTCTGCGATAAGATGCAAAGGCCCGGCAGCGATGCCGGGCCTTTTGCGCTTCAGGCATATCGGATGCCGGTCAAAGGACAGGAAGGATCCCCGAGGGCACCTGGATTGCGGCGGGTTGCGTATCCTGCAAAATTCGCTTGCCGGATCCTTTGGCAATGCCTAACGGGGAAGCACCCTTTCCCTGGTGACTCCGGCCATGCGCACCCCCCTCTTGTCTCCGACCCGGCGCGTCCGGCCTGCCTCGGTTCGTCCGCTGGCCCATCGGCCGGGCGACAACCTGCACGGTGCGCTGATCATGACGCTGTGCATGGTGGCCTTTGGCCTCAACGACACGGTGATGAAGTTCGTGGCCCAGGATTTGCCGCTGTACCAGGCGATCACCCTGCGCGGGCTGTTCGTGATGGCCATGATTGCGGCCGTGGCGCCCCGGCTGGGCGGATTGCACCTGCGGATTCCGGCAGCGGCGCGCAAGCCGATGATCTGGCGCCTGGTGGGAGAGATTGCCTCGACCATCCTGTTCCTGAACGCCTTGCAGCATATGGCGATGGGCGACCTGTCTGCCATCATGCAGGCTCTGCCCTTGGTGGTGATGGTCGCGGCCACGATGTTCTTCGGGGAAACCCTGGGCTGGCGGCGTGTCGGCGCGGTGGTGGCGGGCTTTGGGGGTGTGCTGCTGATCCTGCGCCCGGGAGGAGAGGTCTTTGGTCCCTGGGCCGTCGTCGCCGTGGGGGCCATGGCCATGGTGGCCCTTCGCGACCTTGCGACCCGCAGTTTCCGCAGCGACATCAGTTCCGCCACCATCGCCTTTTACGCCGCCACGGGGGTCACGGTCGCCGGCTTTGTCATCAGCCTGGGGCAGGGATGGGCAATGCCGAGCCTGTCGCAGATCCTGTTGCTGCTGGCGGGCAGCGCCTTTCTGACGGTGGGCTATGTGTCCGCCGTGGCGTCCATGCGAGTGGGCGAAATCTCCTATGTCGCGCCGTTCCGCTATACCTCGCTGCTGGTGGCGATTGCGATGGGGCTTGTGGTATTCGGCGAATGGCCCGACCTGTGGACCTGGGCCGGATCGGCCCTGGTGGTCGCGGCGGGCACCTATACCATCTGGCGCGAGGCGCAGATCGCAAGGATCCGCTGATGCGGGTGCAGATGCTGGGCCTGTGCCGGTTTTCCTATGTCAGATTGCGCGGCTAGAGCCTGTTGCATTCAATCGACCTCGTACCCTGCGGCTTTGAAGTAGTTGTAGCATTCCTCGTCGGAGAACAGATCGCAGACCTGGCCGACCGCAGCCCATAGTTGATCGTAGGTTCGTGGCCTCCAACGCCACCTTCGCTTTGAACTCGGCCGAATAGCGCTTCCGTTTCGTCATGCAGATCAGTCCTTCGTCAATCGCCAGAGCTTAGCGACTGGTTCGAATTCCTGCGACCACCTCTGTGACCCAGGTTTTCCATCGAGAACTGACCCACCTTTGATTATGGTTTTCGGGTCATTCAGTGGTCAAGGGGTGATTGTCCTCCTTCTTCTTGCGGGCCGCGGCGGCTGAACTGGCCTTGAGCTTTGCCTCAGAGGGCGTTGACACCAGCTCGTCGGGCCGCTTCCTCCAGGCGAGATCGGACCTCAGCGCTTGCTGGCAAAACCATGTAGCCTTCCTTGAGACTGCCCAGCAGCAGTGACTGGCCGCGATCGCGAAGCCGCCAGTGCAGGGCGATTAGAAGGCAGATCATGGCGTCTAGTCGGTCCTGATCAGCCTTCCTGGGCCGAGGCAGCTGTTCGACTTGCCTGCACCATGCTGCTGGCGCAGCAAAGCCGAAGCCGTCAAACTGCTGCGTCGCAGCCGCTGCCACCTTTTGCCAGTCTGCATGCTTGAACGTCTTGCGGCGGCTCGGGTTGTAGCGTGGCGCTGCGAGGCGGCCAAAAAACTCCGGCGCCAGCGAGGGCAGAGCAAGGGCAGGGAACACCTCCATGACGTAAAGTCCGGAGGTTGCGGTACGCGCTTCCTCGGGCGCCTCACGCGCAGCAAGACTGCTAAGGAAGCTCCAGATCGGTGAGGCGTCGCAGAACATCCCCTTGCGTCCACGATTGGAGGGCTGCACCCCGCCGCCAAGCCAACTGATGAGCGAGGCAGCCGCTCGTTCTACAGGCCGCAGACTGGTGGCATTTGGCACGATTGTTGGCTGATCCAGCGCAACAAAGGTAACGCTGGCCGGTGTGTGTACCACGTTCACAAAGGCCAGAGCCTCAACGAAAGACGCAAGTTGGGGAGCATGAAAGGCGACAGGCCGACCAGCACGAAGGACAAGGGCACAGATAGCTCCCGGTGCCTTCGGGTTATCCGTCCAGGCTGAGTCGAAACCGACGTAGGTTTCAAATGCACCTTCATCGGCCATCGCTCCGCTCCTCATGGCAAGCTGATTAGCCACGGTTGTCGCTCAAACGCTCACTGCGCATTCCGGCCTTGACGGCTTTGTTTTGCGACCTGAGCCTTGCCCGTGCAAGCAGGAAATCGGACACATCCGAGAAACGCGCCAAAGGAGCCTTTCCGTTCGACGAGCCAGCCATCCTTGCAGGCCGGACAACCAGGGTAGGTCACGGTGCACTGACACTGCAGCTTATCTGCCAAGTCTGTTCGTCGCGGAAGGGAAGAATTGCATGCTGAGCACACTGGCAAAAGATTGCCGCAATGCTGGACATGCTCGCAGCGGTACCAGATGCGCCCATCCTTGCCGCGCACGCTTAGGAGCCGCCCCTCGCATTCGCCGCATACATGAGTTTCCTCATTGGTGCTGGTCGCGGCAGCTATGCCATACGCAGGATCTGTCCTGAGCTCGGTGACGATCGAGGAAGGACGCGCGTTAGAGGCAAGGATCGTCAAGGTATGCCGAGCTCGCGTCATTGCCACATACATGACCCGACGCTCTTCAGTGTTCTCGAAGGCTTCTTCTTCAGGCGACACCAGCGCCAGCAGAGGATCGTCTACAATCTCCGACGGAAAACCGGCTCGGCTGCTGTCAGCATTCAGCAGGATGACGTGATCCGCCTCCAAACCGTTCGAGGCATGAATGGTCTTGAAGCTGATCAGCAGCTTCGGAAAGCGTCGTTTCAATTGCCGCATGTCGGGTTCCAGGTACCGGTACCGCCCGAGGAGCAGAATGCTGGCTTTCTGTGTCTCGTCGACCAGCGCGGCAGAGAATGCCGCAAGGATCTTAAGAAGCGCCTTGTCTTCTTCACCCTTGGCCGTCGACACAAGCCTGATGGCGGGTTCTACTGCTATACCGGCAGGAACAATCTGCTTCTGGAGCTGGACCGGATTTCTCAGAACAAATGCCCTGACCGCAAAGGCAATCTGATCGACAGAACGGAAGGTGCGGCCAAGATCGACCACTCTGTGTATGCCAGCCTCGCCATCAAAGGTGCCGCCGAACTCCTTGCCGAAATGCCGCATCAAGTGGATGTCTGAGCCTGCAAAGCGGAAGATTGGTGGCCAGTGATCGCCCACAGCGACGATGCGAACTTCAGGATGCTGGTCCTTCAGGGCTTTGACCAACCGGGCGCGGCTCACCTCTGGGATCCTGCCGAAATGGGCGCGACGCTCGAGAAGCCTCGATGCCCTCCTTTCGGTCCTCTACCTGCGTGGTATCTTGATGGGAGATTTCTAGGAGGCGCTGGCTGTGATCTTGGGGAAAGACGCGCCCAACCTGTCGACGAGTGTGGTCTCGCGCTTGACCGGAGGATGGCAGCAGGAATACGACCGTTGGCAGCGCCGCGATCTCTCGGCCCGCCGGTATGTCTAGATCTGGGCGGACGGTGTCTACCTGCAGGCTAGGTTGGAGCCGCAGGCCGAATGCATGCTGGTCATTCTTGCGGCCACACCCGAAGGGAAGAAGGAGCTCGTCGGCTTCCAGGTTGGGGTGCGTTAGCGCGCGCAAAACTGGCGTGAGCTGCTGGTCGACATGAAGGCGCGCGGCTTCGGGGTCCGCCAGAGATCGCCGTCGGCGATGGGGCCATGGGGTTCTGAAAGGCATTGGACAAGGTCTTTCCGAACGCGTTTCATTAAAAGGTGCTGGGTTCACAAGACTGCCAACGTACTCAACAAGTTTCCGAAATATATGCAGTCGGCGGTGAAGGCCGGCCTGCGCGAGGTCTGGTAGGCCGAAACCCGCGCCGCAGCGGCAACTGCGATGAACACCTTCGCCGAGAAATACAGCGCCAAGTACGAGAAGGCAGTAACCTGCCTGACAAAGGACAGGGGGCGCTGCTCACCTGTCTGATGACTTTCCGGCCGATCATTGGGATCACCTGCGCACGGGAAATCCGATTGAAAGTGTCTTCGCTGCCGTTTGGAACCGGACTGTCCGAACCAAGGCGCGCTGTCGCAGAAGACGGCGAAGCTCATGGTCTTCAAGCTCGTTTAGGCTGCCGCCAAAACGTGGCGCCGCCTGAAGGGGGCGAACCACTTGCCTTTAGTCCTCTGAAGACGACACGTTCATCGACAGTGCCACCGCGAGCGTCGGCAAAAATCGCGCCGCTAGATTAGGCCGCGTCACCCAAATTTCCGCATAGCTCGGCAGCTACCGCTATGCCCTATAGCATCGGTGCCCACAGTGGGCCGCTATGGGAGTAAGCACGCCTGCGATCCTCCGATTCTCGATGGTCGAGCACCGCTGCGGTGGATGCGCGAAGGCGGCGCAAGGTTCAATATAGGCCTTACCACTTTTCTTTGTGTTTCTCCAAGATCATGTTAGGATAAGAACGTTATATGTTTAGATGCGAGTAGCGTAATGATCAGGGCAGGAACTGCCACTATTATCGCTATGTGCGCGATGCCAGCTTTTGCTGAAAGTTTGGCTTATAATGGCATGTGTGAGGCATCAGCTGGGGTGCTGCTAGACGATAATAGATTTGCAGCGATCAGTGATGAAACAAATGATATGACGCCCGAAAATAATATGCTTCATACCTATGAAATAGGCACAGATAAGCCAAAGCTCTTTTCGATTTCAGTAGAGGCTAGTGACATAGAGGCGGCAACAAGAGTTGGCAATACAATATACTGGCTGACCTCGCATTCCCTGAATAAAAGCAACCAAGATAGGCCAAAACGCAAGAACTTGTTTGCCGGTCCTGTAGGTAATCTCAGCGTGTCCGAGGCAGGGTGGCCATTCACCAGCCTCCGTGAGATGATAGCGCCCGCTATCGAGCAGGCTGTCGGGATTGAAGCTGCGGACCTAAAAGCCCGTTTGAATATAGAGGGACTCGCCGCAAGGCCGAACGGCCACCTGCTCATCGGTTTGCGTGAACCTCTTGCGCCCGCAGCCGTCCCAACTGAAAGACGTGCTCTTGTCATTAATATTGGAGACGCTTCTGCTATCGTCGGAGATCAACTACGTGAGGTCCAAGGTTCGGCCGTCTACCGACTTCCACTCGGCGGACGGGGAATCCGTAGCATTGAACGCGTGGGCGAGCGTTTCCTAATCATTGCTGGTAAAGTGCACGGTGCGGACGATGGCCATCGTGTAGATTTCGGCCAATATGAAGCGGATCTAACCACTGCTCTATTTTGGTGGGACGGTATCAGCGAAGATGCTGTCCAAATCGACTTTCAGGTAGACCTTAGTGGTCTAGGAACCGCATCACCTGAGGGTCTCGTTGTGCTGAGCGATAACGACGTGCTAATTTTGGGCGACAACGGAGACATTTGCAGCG
Source organism: Paracoccus actinidiae (assembly GCF_030863885.1). Classification (NCBI taxonomy): domain Bacteria; kingdom Pseudomonadati; phylum Pseudomonadota; class Alphaproteobacteria; order Rhodobacterales; family Paracoccaceae; genus Paracoccus; species Paracoccus actinidiae. The sequence goes on along the minus strand of NZ_CP132956.1, from coordinate 3,686,502 downwards.
ATAAAGATGATGAAACCGAGGATCGTCACTTTCCAACAGTCACTATCTCGTTTTAGAACTGCGTTGGCAAGATGTGTTCTCAATATCCTCTTCGGTACGGCCGACGTCATGTATTATTTTCGTGGCTGTAGTTTGCAGTTCCAATGCAATGTAAGGTCGGACCTTAAGCTCAACCAAAAAGGCGTTTTGCTTGACTATCATTTCTTTCGAACTTCGTTTTTGCAGATAGCGCTGCAATCACTTTTTGTAGCTCTCCGTTAGATGGGCTATTTTATTCCGAATTTTTTTGCGTATAGTTGGGTATTTGGGGCGTCTTGGTTTTGAAGGTCAGTAATGTGATGAAGATAATCGGTTCGCCTCTTGCGCTCGCACTAACCGCAGGAGCATTGCTTTCATCGTGCGGCGACCCGAAGACTAGCTATCAGAGTTCTGGTAATCAGGTCATATCTTATTTCAAGGCACAACGCGATTTTGCGGAGGCGCTCGGCACCGCTGTTGCGCAAGAGCAGGGGCCAGTCTATCGGCTTGTCCCCATCGCAGGACCGCAGTATCCGGTGGGCAGTGCACTTGATCCTGCGAATCCGGCGGATGTCGTCACAGCAGCCTGCTTAGTGCCAGAGCCATCTTTAGTTGCTTGGGCTCCCCTGCCCGCCACACGCCAAATCCTCAGAACGTCGTTTGGGGCGAGCCTGCCAGCACTGCTCAATTCGGCTTCCACCCTCTTGGGTAGTTTGGGCGTTAATGTCGGTTCGACCAGTTCAGCCGATTGGCAAATGGAAGACGTGGCGCAGCGGCTTTCTCCGCAGTCAGTTTTCTTGGATGCTATCTCGACCGGCTCCTGCGCCGAACAGACGAACGACCGCGATATCCTGTTTGTGCGTGGCATTCTATACGCCAAAGAAACTTTCACAAGCACGACAGGATTTAATGCTGCTGCTTCTACTTCGGAAATCGGCGGCGGTCTGCGGGTATCGGTCGATCAGAATGGCGGTTTTAAAGTTGAGGACGCACAAGCGATCCCGCGGTTTCACATCGTGACTTTGAAACCAGCAGCGGCAGCAACGGATCGGTCGCCTGTCGCAAGCGCACCAGACCTTGTTGCTCCGTCCAATGAAGTGCTCGAACGCTTAAGTGCAACTCGCTAGCGCGACCAGGTGGGCAGCGTGGCTAGGTCTCGACGAATACAAGAATGTTTTGCCTATGGGAGTAGCCGCTTACAAGAATGCACCGTCAAAAGAAATACACTGCCGCAACGTTGTCCGCTTTCTGAGTGATGCACGCTAATTATCAAATAAACCAATCTGTCGTGCTAGGTAATTGTAAAATCATTTTTTATAGCATCATTCGCCTGTAATAATCTGTCGCCGTCTTTAGATTGGATGTCTCCGATGATGTGCCGCCTTACGTCTGTTAGCTTAGTTTTGATCGGCGCGGCCGTTGATGTCCATGCCCAGCCGGCACTTGTCGATCCCGGTTGGGAAGATCCAGCTTTCGCCGCCTATATGGAACGGGCTGACGCCCGCTCGGCCTTCGGCGAGCGGGCGATCGCGGAAGAAATTGTCGATGGTACCTTCAGCTTGCCGGTCCTTGGACTTGCAGAAGTCGAGGGCGAAGGCAGAGACCGGTCTGGTCTCGGTGGTACGCCTTTCGATCCAGCCGCATTTGCCGCTGATATTCCTGATTGGCCGGAATGCGCGGCCAACGTGCCTGACATTGTGACTGTGCCGGAGGATCCCGCTCGTGCGCCCGGCTCGCCGCCCGGTAGCTGGTACGTGCGGAACTTCGATTTCGGCTGTGTGCATCTGTCGATCGAAGGCGACCGAACTGCGCTGCCGCCCGAAATAGCCGGCCGCGAGTTTGGCGAAAGCGGCACGATAGCGGTGTCCTTTTTCGACGAGAACGCAGGTGAGGCGATGGACGCAGAAGGCCGATCTGCCCTGCTAGACGAGACGCCTGGTCTCGTCACTCCGGCGAGTGCAAGCGTCGCTATTATGCTCGGCAATCTAGTCTTTGGGCTTGAGGTCGAATGCCTCGCGCTGGAGGCCTATGCGCTCTGCCGCAATGTTGCCGCGCTAACTCTTCTTGCTCAGAAACTGCAAGTCGTCGGCGGTCGGCCCGACCTCTGATCGCTTCGCTATCTCGATGAGGCCCGTTATGAGAGTCAGCCTTGCCGTTTTTCTAGCAACTATACCGCTCGCCGTACCTGCTCAGGATCTGCAGTATTTTCCCCCGGGAGACATCCTGCCCACCAACGTTTCTGGAATTACGGCGCGGATCGTTCATTTCCCCGAATGGACCTTCCCTATGAAGGTGGGCGTGGCTACGGGTCAGCATGCCTACATCGGCACGCAATTGGGCCGATATCACAAGCTCGCCTGGGACAACGACCCTCGGCTTTACGCCTATCCGCATCGAGACAACCAATGCGAACCGCGGGATTGGACGGTCAACGCCTGTCCATCAGCTAAGGGCCACCAAGGCAATGATATCCGAGCCAACAGCAACGTCGACAATACGTGGGAGGTCGTCGCCGTCGAAGCTGGTACAGTCACTAAGGTCACTAGTAATACAACTGTGATTGTGCGCAGTTCCGGCGGCAACCACTCGGTTCGGTACCTGCACATGCATCCGAATTCCATCGCTGCAGCTGGAATTCGGGCGGGGGTTCAAGTTACCCGCGGCCAAGTGCTGGGCAAGGTGTCGAACATTATGAATGGAACACCTAATACGTCGCTACACTTGCATATCGACGTCTACGCTGGGACCAATGCGTCGGGCGCACACATGCAGATCTATCCCAGCCTAATTGCCGCATATCGCAGGGCTTGGGGCTTGGATGATCTGGTCGAGAGCGGAGTCCTTAAGCAGGACCCGAGTCGCGAAGTACGGGGAGGTGCGGTGCGGCCGCCGGCTCTCACTAGTGGGGGCACCGGGTCACCGACCGGCTCCTGCAGAGGCATCGCTCTGGCGCCGCCGCTCGCAACCGTTGATGCCTCCACGATCAGCAGCTATTGGCTTCATAATTGTTCAGTAATGGGATTGGTCGCGGATAACGCAAGTGGCTCGCGCAGATTCGTCTATTACCAGCCAAAAGCGAGTATGGCTGCACTTGTCGGGGCTGACCCGGTGCTGTTCGTCGGTAAGGCGCAGGGGCCCGCGTATTCCGGCCGCGCGAAGCGATACAGCAGCGCCTGCGGCGCAGTGCTTTTCGACGTAGAAGGACCGATCGGTCAGTTTGCTGGCTTGTCGTCGGTGACGCTTCGCGGCAGCTATCTGCGCCGAGATTCAAATTGTCAGACCGTCGGCTCCGCGACAGAGGAGATGCTGTTCGTGCATATGGGCAGCTCCGCGCCCACACCTCCACCGACCCCCGTAGTGACGCTGGAGCTGCCTAGTGACCGAGTCACGCTCTCAGAAAAGACACGCAATTTCCTCGCCATTACTTTCTATCCGCCTAAAGTGGGTGAACGGATCATCGTTCATCCCTATGTTGCTACCTTTCCCGGAACCTCGGTCGAGCCGGGTCTGTTCGACAGCGCCGATCCGCCCGGCCTGATTCCGCGGATGAAGAGCGACGAGGCAGGCGTCGGGTTGTCCTGGGTGTGGCTGAACAAGCGCGCCAGATTCGTGGCTGCGCAAACCGCTACTCCGCGCAACATTGCCTATAGCATGGCTGGCGTCGATCCAGTCACTTGCACCGCGGAGATACTCCCCGTGAGCGACGACGCCAAATCGCGCAGTTCCTGCAAGGCTGTCAGCGTCTATCTGGCCGGCTACATCGGCTTCGGCAGCGGTCGGAACTTTGCGGCTGATTATTTCGGCCGATCGGTCGGCATTGACGAGGTGTTGAACTTTGCCCATCCCGAGGTCGCCTTCAACTGGATGCGCACGATGTACAGCCACGAGTCTAAACGGGTAGCGCTAGTTGATGCCGACACCTTCATCCGCGGCGTTCGCTATGGCGAAGACTGGATTGCCGAATACTATGGCGGTGAGACAGGCCGCGTCCGCCCGGATGCTTGGTATGGAGACCCTTGCAACTTTGGCCAGCAGGGTTGTGGTACCGGCAGTGATGTAGTCCAGCCGACCGCTCCCAATGCAGAGGCAGAGCCTGCCGAGACGCTCGAGTCACTAGCCCAAGCTATCCGTCGGCTCGAGCGTCGCGTCGTCGTGCTGGAGGGCCAGTAACAATGTACCGCTATCCCGCGCCATACCTTCTGGCCGTAATGACGGTCACACTTGCGCTGACTGCTCCACTTGCTGCCCAAACTTGCGGTGAGGCGGTGCCCAAAGTAATCGGTGGCGAACCCGCCGAAGCGGCAGATTGGCCGGGCCTCGCCGTGCTGCGGTTGCGCGACGCCAACAGCGAGGTCTCCGTTGCGCTGTGCGGCGCTACAGCGCTGAGCCCGAAATGGGTGCTAACGGCGGCACATTGTCTCAAGCCACTAATCAGCTCGGATAGTCCATACCGGTATGCTCTCGACCTTTCGCTTCAGATCCACGAAGGCGATGGCGGCATGCGGCAGCTTCAGAACTGGGAACTCGACGTAGTACCCGCAGCCAATCGCTTTTCCGAAGCGGCGGCTGGCCCGGGCCTTGGAGTCAAGCGGATTATCGTCCACGAAAGCTATGAACACTTCAGCACCACTGGCAACGATATCGCATTGATTGAGCTTGCCGATGAAACACCTTGGACAGGCGCCATTATGACCTTGTCTAGGGAAGCAGAGTCCGACCCGGTGACAGGAGGAACGGGTTCGCTCGTCGAAGTTGCTGGCTTCGGACGGACTGCTTGGGACGTAGGAGCCAGATCCGTGCTCGTGGGCAACCGGTACTATGTTGTATCGGAGGATCGGTTACAGAGCGCGGCAATGCCAAGCATCGCCAACGACCAATGCCGACTGCTGCATAGCGAGGACGATGCTGCAATTGGACCGAACCAACTTTGCGCCGGAACCAGCGGCATCGATTCTTGCAAGGGCGATAGCGGCAGCGCTCTGACTATGTGCGACGCCGACAATACCCGATATCAAGTCGGAATAGTGAGTTGGGGAAAGACGCAATGCGGGGGCACCGATGGCCGCTACGCAGGTGTTTATACACGAGTGTCAGCGTACTATGATTGGGTTCTTGGCCACACTGGCCCACTCAACGTAGAGCCAGGCGCGGTACCCGATGCTGCGTCTCGAGCCCTTGCAGAAGTCGAAAGCCTTTTGGGCGAGATGCAGACATTGCTTGAAGGTGATGCGCGCGTAGGAGAGATGCCACTTTCCGCGATTCGCACTGACGGCACTCTGATTCAGGGCAGCGGCGCAACTCGGCTAAGGCTTGGTGACAAGTTTGCTTTCCGCGTCACTCCGCCGGCCGACGGCAAGCTTCTACTCGTCGAGATCAATCCTGACCTTAAGGTAACCCAACTTTTTCCAAATCAGTTCTGGAGCGAGGGCGACGAGATCGTCAGGGGCGGGCAGGAGGTCAATGTTCCGGTGCCGCATCTGCACGGCTTCAGCGCCTTTGAGGTCCAAGCCCCGGCTGGGCCCCACCGCGTACTGGCACTGCTGCTGCCACCAGATTTCGACCTCGTTGAGATCAATCGTCCCTACATCGGCTTGGAGCAGCCTGATCCCGACGGTTTCGCCGGCACTAAAGCTTCGGTCACTTACCTGGCTACGCTCCTGACCGAGGTCTCGGACTATATCGACAGCTACAGTGACGCAGCCGACCGCAACTTCGTGGCCGTGCCTAATTTCACGATGTTCGCTGCGCTTGGAGTGTTCGATGTTGAATGATGCCCGCGTTCGAAGGAACTACGTGGTACGCCTTCTTGCCGTGATGGTCGCGCTGTGCTTGGCACCTGCGGCATGGGCCGACCGCTTCGCGCTGGTCATCGGCAACCAGTCCTATTCCCCAGCGGTCGGAATGCTGCACAACCCCATCAAGGACGCTAAACTTGTTGGTTCGGCACTGAAGGATGCAGGGTTTGAAGTTCAGGAGCTCTTCGATGCCGACTATTTCACTTTGCTTGCTGCGGTAGAAGCCCACGCTCGTAGACTGGCGACTGCAGGCGATAGCGCGGTTGGTTTCATATACTATTCGGGCCACGGTGCTGGCCGGCCGGACACGCGCGAGAACGTGCTCCTCCCGGTCGACGTCATCGGACCTAACGCGCCCGATTTCTGGACCCGCGCGCTGCCGCTGGAACGCATTCAGACAGTTTTGTCGGAGATTGCGCCTGATGCAGCGCATATCGTGGTGTTTGACGCATGCCGCAACGAACTCAGGCTCGGGCCTAGGGGCAACCGCAATTTCGCGCCCGTCGGTCTCTGGCCGAATATGCTCGTGGCCTTCTCGACCGGAGAGCGAGACATTGCGACCGATGGAGATCCGTCCGCCATTGCTGGTCCGTACGCCCAAGCGCTGGAACAGGAACTTCGGGCAGCACGCACAACTCGCGCGCCAATCCTCTTTGCAGATGTCAAGACAACGTTCCGCGAGCGTTTCATAGAAGCGCAGGCCCCCTACTACATCGACAAGCTGTCTCGAGAAGTTCGTTTCGACGGCGCTCTCCGGCAGCGTCGCGAACAACAAATGGAGCCGCGCTGTTCCGAAGACCTCGCAGCAGAATTGTGGGAGCTTGTCGAGCGCAGTAACTCACTGGACTTAGCCCATTCATTCGTTCGCCACTGCGATGGGACGGCGGGCGCTGACCGCGCTATTGCTTGGCTGAAGACAATCGCTCCGGAAAGCTTCGTCAACGCCGCACAGCCGTCTTCCGCGACCAAAGACGATAGGATCGTGTCGGGGGACTTCGACGGCCTGATTGCGAGCCTTGAGAGCGACGACGTCAACATACGACGTGGCGCCCGGAGTGGTTTGGCCGCTGGCGGGCTTGACGCGGTCTCAGCGCTCATGGCCGCAGACCGCGAGACGGCAGGCTACAGGTTCGAGCTAGGCGCAGTGGTTGCACTGACTGAGCTTCTGCGATCGAACAAGTCGCTTCGCGGCGAAATCTCGCGGCGTCTCGAGCAGGACGATATTGACTGGCTCGTGGGTCTGTCGGCCCATTCCGATCGCACAATGCGAATCTACGCTTCTGAATTCCTCTACGATCTCGGCGACCCGCGCGTCGTCAATACCGCCATTGAAAAATTCGCCGAAGCTTCGACTAGCGGCAAGTATAACCTTGCGCTTGCTATCAAGGGCGCCGCGCCTTTCGTGCAACTCCATGCGAGAAACCTGATTTCCGATCGTCTCCGAGCACTGATGGAGGATGAAACGCCCAAGACCAATGCGCTGCTTTCAGATGCAATCCTCAAGCTTCATTGATCCACACCGCCGAATGCCGCTCCGGAGGATGGTTTTGGCATTTCTCGTCCTCATTGCCGCCGCGTCTTCTGCCCATGCGCAGGAGTTCACTGACCGGCAGTCGATACCTGAAAGTCGTTTCGCACTTCTGATCGGCAACGAGGCTTATCCCACGCCTTGGAAGCTCTACACACCGATTTCGGACGTTGAAGCGATTGGAGGGCGGCTGAGGGATTTCGGCTTCAGCACCACAATCTTGACCGACGCAAGCTTTCCTGAGATTCTTCTCGCTGTCGATCGCTATCGCCGCGCGCTGAAGGCGGCAGACGGCCGACCCATCGGCTTTTTCTACTTCGCAGGGCACGGATTCATGAACGAACGTGAGGAAGAAAACTTCCTCGTCCCGGTCAACGGCACCGCCAACATGTCAGCGATAATGGACGAAAGTGTGTCGTTAAGTTTGATGCTGTCCTTGCTTGCCCACGACAACGGTAACGCGGCGCAAATAATAATGATCGATGCATGCCGCGCCGCAATCGGCATTTCGTCCGACACACGCGATTTCGTGCCAGTGGGCGGCGGATTCTCACAAGTATCCCCGCCAGGCGGGATTGCGATGATGCTGTCCACCCGGCCGCGGCAATTAGCTTATGATCGGACTGCGGTGTCGACGCAGTACAGCCCGTTCGCCCAAGCGCTTCTGGAAACGCTCGAGAAACCTGGTTTGGGCACACTCGCACTCATGAGCGAGGTTATGGTGCGCACCGCCGAACTCACTGCGACCCAAACGCCCAACCAGATTCCAGCAGTGTATGCAAGTTCGGGAACAGACATCCTTATCAATCCTGCCAGCGCTACTGGGTCTCAGGCGGATTTGCCGGCGGTAAAGATTTCTGTTGTCCACACCGAACTGGATGCGCCACGCGGTGCCGCGCACGAACTCATCACAAACCTCGATGCGCAAGGGCTTACCGACATGCGGAGCCGAGTCCAGCCGCTGCTGAACGATCTTACTTTCGTCGCGAGGGCAAATGACCTACTGTCGAGTGGCTTGACCCGAGACGAGCTGGACGTCCTGATCGATCAATATAAAAGCGTATTGCCTCGCCCTGCCAATGGTGAACCTCCATTTTATTACTACGCTACCGGCGCGCTACTCCCGGGTAGCGGTATAGGGTCGCTGGACCCTGTGAACTACGCACCCGACATCATTTTTCCGGTACTCAGCAACCAAGTCGCCTCAGTCAGTCAAGTCTATCGTCCTGGTGGCCCCGGCGAGATAGATATCGCGAGCACGGCAGACTTCCGCGGACCAGTTCCGATCTGGCGCGACAACTTCTGCGAAGAACGGCGATGGTCTGTTCCGACCTGTCCCGCTGGAAGAGGCCATCAGGGCGTCGATCTGGTAATTTGGACCAACGACGGGCCTACTTTTGCTCGACTTGACACCCCTGTTGTCGCAGTCGAGGCCGGAACGATAATACAGAAAACTGACAACACAACCTTGGTGCTTCGGGGTGACAGCGGGCGTGTCTGGCGCTACTTGTCTCTTAACATCCGCGACGAAATCAAACGCGGTTACCGGGTCGATGCAGGCGACTTGCTTGGGACTATGTCTGATATATTGGGTGGGCGTCCAGGCGGAACGACGGTGCACCTGCATCTTGATCTTCGCATCGACAACACCTTCCGCAATCCATATCCAGCGCTGCTTGCGGCTTATGAACGTCGCGTCGGTCCAGGCCGCAAGATAGCTGAGGGAGAACGTTTCCTATTAATGTCGCTATGTGATGTCGAGCCCAGCCTCTGCTGAACGATCTTACTTCGTTGCGAGGGCTGCGGGCTGGCCTCCGTGACTGTAGGCGACAACAAGTACGCCAACGCCAGGTCCCTATATTCTGCCGTGAAGCGGCTCGGTGGTCACGTTATTATAAGTGATCCTTGATATAGAAAGTGTGAATTTATCTCCTAGTCCAAAATTAGGTAGCAGGTCAGGTACTTCGGCGGTTCAATTCTCTCAGCCAGTCTAATGAACACAGTGAATGTATTCGTAACGAAATCTGTAAGGTTCAACTAGCTCAAAGTGGAAGCTGCATCTGTGATTAAACACGAATTGCAAGAATCGTGATCAACGTTTAACATACGAGGCCTCTTCTTGAGTTTAGGCGGTGACGATGCGAGTTGCCTGCTCTTGTTCAATCGTTCTGTTCATTGCCGCGTCTGACGCAATGGCGGAAGAAAAGGCTTTTTTTGCAAATATTCCGATCCGGGGCGCGATCTCAGACGGTACGGCGCGGTTCATCGCCGAACATTCGGTCACAACGGTAGCGCTGCGGACCAATGGGCGGCTGGACGACCTGGTACGCGAGACCTGCGGGTTCGTGTCCCCCAACAACCTTAAGGTCTTTGCCGAGGTGGTCAGGACTCAGGGTGGAAGCGTCGACACAGAGGGTCTCTTTTCTGTGCCCGCAGAGCAGACTCAGGTGCCGGACTGCCTGCCAGACGAACAGGAGGTGCAACTGGTCGGGCGCTTGCCCAGCCGGGACGACACACTATCCGAGATTTACGAACGCGATGTCTTGGGCGGGTTTTATTCTACGCTAGCCCAGGAAGCCTTGGGTAAGACCAAACGGGACGCCCCACAGCTTGTGACGCTAGCGCCGCCAGACCGCGGCGCCGTTTTGGTTCAATTTGATAACGGCGCGAACGACGGTGGACATGGATTATCCGTAGCGGGCCTGATCGCAAGCATCGAGGATTTTCTGCGCAACACTGGGATTGACCCGACTGATCGCAGCCGCTTGGCCTACGAAGGCTTTGCCGTGGTGCGACGCCTTGAAAGTGCCGGCGTCGATCGCGGAACTGCCCAAGTTGCTTTGGGGCAGGCCCTTGTGGCAGTCGGCAGCAACTCCTCAGAGGACGTGCTGGGCGATGTGATGGCCGCTATCGAAGCGGGTCAAAAGGTGCCGCAACTAAACGAGATACCGCTGGCGCAGCCGTTCTGTCAGATGAGCTCCGCGCTGTGCGGCGGCGAGGCATCGGGTGCGCGGATCCGACTGTCGGATCTGCCCACTGATGTGGCGACGGAGCTGAATACCCGCATCCGGGTACGCGACATCGACACGATCTATGCGAATGTGCCCATTGTGTCGGCCGCGCCGGTAGCGCGATCCACCAAGGTGCAGTTGCGCACCCGACCGGCGCTTGTGTCGTTATCCCCGGAAGATGATGGGGGCAGGGCCCCGGCTAATATCTCAAGAACGCCGAAGGACTTGCCGGATGCCACCTATGAAGAGGCGCCGCCGCCGCCCGACCGCTCTCGCTTGTCACTGTTCCTGAACGTCAGTGACTCCGGGGCAGTGGGCAACTGTTCGCGGGATGCTCCGGGGGCGTGGGGCAGCGCGGTGTTTCAGACGGACTTTCGCGCGGCGGTAAGCGACGCCATGGCGGCCAAGGCGCGTCTGGGCGAGCCAGCAAACCGAGCCGAAATTTTAATCCTCGACGGCGGTTTCTTCCGCTTCGATACTGCCGATTTCGGCGGGGCGGAATGGGCGCGCATGGTCGACAGGAACAGCCATTCCGACGCCGCCAGCTTGAATGGCATGCCACCGCAGCAGATGGACAAGGTTGTGCACGGCACCGCCGTCACCAGCTTGGCACTTGGCGGACCTGGCCTGATGGACCTGAGCCATGCTGCAGGGCTGCCGATCACAGTGCGAAGCAAGCCGATCTACAACGTCCGCCCCCAGCGCGGGGGCAGCAGTTCCGATTTGAGCTACACCCTACTTGAGAACTTGGCTTTGGCGATCCGCGACAGCAACGCTTCGATTGTTAACCTGAGCTTCGGATCGGTCGACGACAACGACGCTGATCTGCGCGACATCAAGGAGACGATGTTCAACCCCACGGCGCCGCTGCTGGTGGTTGCAGCCGGGAACTTGGGCAACAACGACAGCGACAAGGGTAAGTCGGTCACGTCTAAGCGGCTGAAACCGCAAATCTGGGGCACACTCGAGGCGGACGGCGAGAATGGCGGCTGGAACATGATCGTAGTCGCCGCATTGGATTCCGGAAATGTGCCGCCCGATCGAGCTTGGTTCTCAAACTACGGCGAAGACGTGGTGGTTCTGGGCGCGCCCGGCTGCAAGGTGGCGGCCCTGCGCGCCACACCTGAGGGCGGTTACGAAACCGCCGAGTTCAACGGAACCTCCTTTGCTGCGCCGATCGTGACCTTCACCGCGTCAATGCTGCGCAGCGTGATGCCTGTGGCGCGGCAGCGAGCGCCGTGGGTGCGGGCGCGACTGCTGGCCAGTGCCGATCTGGAGTTCGGTTTGGCACGCGGCGATATCAGCATGGGCCGCGTGCTTAACCCAGTCAACGCGCTGCGGGTATATGAGGACATCGTAGCCTTCCGCGGTCCGGACGGTGCCGTCACGACGGTGCGTGGCCAGATCACCGAGATCTCCGGGGGCCGATCTTTCCGTATGAACGCAGTCTGCGCCAGTGGCTACTCGGATCCCCACGACATGCTGCGCCTTTATGCCAAGCCTGACGGCACCGAAGGCGCCAATCGGCTGTGGTACGTCGATCTAATCACTGCCCAAGACGAGTTCCTGTCCCAGCAATGCGACGTTCGGGGCAACGACTCAGTGGTGCTGCAGACCGATATCGGAACCCGCACCATCAAACTGTCCGACATCGAGGACATCAAATTTGCCATTAAAAGGAGTTAGTTATGATCCGTTATTTTACAGGCTGTCTGGGTGTCCTGTTCTACCTCGGTCTGGCGCAGAGTGCCGCGGCTCAAGATTTCTCCTTGGCCCGCGCGTCGGATGAATTGCGGTCTCCGGGCCAAGCCGAGGGCGTTTTGGAAACCGCCGAAATCGAGATCGGTGGCGAGATCTACGAAATCGGTTTTGCGACCGACGCCAGCGGCAATGCGATCTATCAGGGCGATCTTGTCTTGGGCACGGCGGCCGAGCTGTTCGACCTCGAGGCGCGGGGCGGAATTTCTCTGCAGGGCCTTGAAGAGGGCGACAGCGGGCTTTTTGGAGTGGTTACACGGAACCGATCTCTTCTCTGGCCGGGAGGCAGGGTCCCTTACCGCATCGATGCCAGTGTACCTAGAAACTGGGTACCGCGGGTGCGTCAAGCGATCCGGCACTGGGAATCTCGGACCGCGATCCGGTTCGACGAGATCACGGGATCACCACGGTCGAGCCATGTGGTGTTCTTTGACGATCCCAATGGCAACAGCTGCCAAACTACGCTGGGGCGCCCCCAGTCGGGGCCGCGGATGGTGCAACTGGCGAACTGGTGCCAATGGGGCAACATCGCGCACGAGATTGGCCATGTGCTGGGCATGCATCACGAGAATGCGCGCTCGGACCGTACGAACTTCATTGAAATCGCTTTTTCCTCAACGGCCTCGTCGCTGTTGCGTGCGCAGTTTGATGCCGATCCGCAGCAGTTTCAGGACGTCGGACGCTATTGTTACGATTCGATCATGCACTATGGGCGCACAGATGCGGCTGGGTCCTTCGTGATCACGCCAAAGGCCAATTCCGGGGGAGCTTGGACCGGTAATCCCGCAAGGATCGGGCAGCGCAGGGGGCTGGCTGCCTGTGATATCGCCACGATTAATGCGCTCTACGGTTTCGATCAGGCACCGCTGCAAGATGCGCAGAACCCTGCGATGATGGCCGCCGCCCAAAGCTTCGAAGGCGATCTGCTGTTCCAGCCCGAGGGCTGCGAGGCCGAGCGGCACTGTCTGCTGGTCAACGACCTGACCTATGCGGATGCCGCGAACATGCGCTGGAAAGCGTCGCGCCGCGACCCAGGGGTAGGGGCCGAGGTGCTGACCGGCACCACGGACGGGGCATCTATCCCTGACTGGGCACAACCTCTGATTGGGCAACCTTTCGAATCAGAATTTATTAAGGCCGCGGTTGTGCATGATCATTACACTTATCCTGAAAATCGGGTGCGCAGTTACTGGCGGACACAGCGCGTATTCTACGAGATGTTGCTGGACGAGGGAGTCTCGGAGGCCAAGGCACGCATCATGTATCTCGCGGTCCTGCTCGGGGGGCGCAAGTGGATCGAGTTGGTACCCGGAGACAGCTGTGGCGAGGGCTGTCTAAACGACTTGGCTAGGCTTCCCGGAGGCGTGGTCAGTATGCGTGCCTCGGATCCGGAGGCAGTAAAAGTGTCACGCGACTGGCCTGAGACCTATGGAACGGCAGAATTCGACGATGCCATGCGTCGCGGATTAACGGCCTTAGCGCTGTACGGCGAGGCGATGACATCCGACGATGTCGAGATGCTCGCCGCGGTATTGCAGCCGGATCAGGCAGTCTACGCCCTAGCTGATAGATATGCTTTGGAAGGGACCACTGACCCGCTACTTGATGAGGAGGTCATTCATGTACCTTGATCGGCATAATCGTAACCATACCTCATTTAGGCGAAGCGTTCGTTTCACTGCAGCGCAATGTGCATTATTGTTGTTCGTTTCCATCATTGGGGCGCGCGAGGCGAGCGCACAGAATTTGCGGTCGAGCGCGGACTACGCCGAGGAGGAGAATGAGCGCGCATTGAAGGGGATTATCGACCAAGCTCAGGCGGCCCTTGAGGCGATCCAGGATCCTGCGGCGTATAGCGACGAGAGGATGCAACGGAACCGCCGTGCAGCCGGCCAACCACGCATTGTGAACGGCCGCGGGACGATTGACTACCCGGCGAGCGGCGCAGTCCTAAAAGGGGAGGACCCGCGCACGGCGACAGCCTGGTGCTCTGGCAACCTGATCGCCCCCAACAAGTTCCTGACTGCAGCGCACTGCCTCGCGCGCGATCCGCGACCCCGGCTGTACCATGTGTATCTGCACAGCGCCGGCATTTTCGCCGTGGCCGCGGTTGAATGGCAGAAAGACCTCTACAAGTTCCCGACGGCGGACGTCGCTGTCCTGACGCTCGTTGCGCCCGTCGAGCGGATCACGCCTGAGGCGATCCTAACTGAGGATAGGCCCCTGCACGGTACGCTCGGCGCGATCGTCGGCTTCGGCCGCAGCGGCGGATTCAACTACGATTACGGCATTAAGCGTGAGGGCTTTGTCGAGACGGCCGCCTGCCCCTCAAGCCTCGCCGCCAGCCCTCTGATCTGCTGGAACTTTGACGCCGAGGTGACCGGCGGTGGCATGCGGAGCAACACCTGTAACGCCGACTCCGGCGGCGGACTCTTCGTCGAAGAAGTTGTCGGCAGCCGCCGCGTCCGCAGGATCGCCGGCGTGACTTCGGGCGGCGAGTTGGACGATTGTCTGATCGGCGACCGGAGCTATAACGCCGACGTCGTCACCTACGCGGACTGGATTACGCAAACTGCGCAGCTGAACGGGGAGCCGAAGGCTGCCGGTCCCGCGCCGGCGCTCTCTCCGCAGGAGGATGTTCTCGGTGAAACGTTCACCCTACATTCGCAGCGCGCTCGGGTCGATGTTCCCATTGACGTTCGCGACGGTACCAGCGCGCTGATGGTTGCCATGAACGGCGACGACAACGGCGAAGGGAGGAACAACTTCGACCTGCAGGTGTCGCGAGACGCAGCGAGCGTCTGCACCGAGGACGGCGACGGGCAATTCGCATTCTGCCGGTTTGACAATCCCGCACCTGGCGCGTGGACCGTCACCGTCACAAGACAGCGCGGGCAAGGTCTCGCCCAAGTCGTCGTCACCCAGTACCGTGCCATTGAGCAGTAGCTCCGGCGGGTCATCAACAGAGTTTCATCCTGAGCACTCAAAAGGGGGCAGGGCAGACCGAAATGAAGTATCTTCGGATTGAATCCCTTTTCGCAATCTTCCTCATGTTGCTCTGGTTCCCGGCGAGTTCGCAGGGGCAAAATGTCGATATGCTTATCAACCTCGCAAACCGGCACTATAGCGCCGGTGAATGGGAAAGAGGTCTGACGGTAGCGGAAGACGCCCTGCGCCTTGCGCGCGCCGACGCATCTAACAAGCGACAACGTGGATGGGCGCTACATACAGTTGGGCTTGGGTACCAGCTCAATAGCGAATTTGCCACAGCACGTAGGTATCACGCCGAAGCGGTCTCTCTCCTCGAACAATATATATCTGATGGGTTGGAGGCCGATCTTGAGGAAACAGAGATTCTACTATCTAGTATATTCAATAACTTTGCTAAACTTTCTGCGCAGGAGCTAAAATTTGTTGAGGCAGAAAGCATGGCTCGGCGTGCTCTTGAACTGCGGTCTAAGCATGTCGACAGTTTCGACTCGGGCATGTTGCCCGTCCTGAACACGCTTATTGATATTTTGGCGGACACCCAGCGTGAAGTAGAGTCCTTGTCCTTTTTGGATCAGGTATTGCTAATAAATGAAGACGAAGAGCCGAACTCGCCGGAAACGCTTCAAGTTGTTATTAGATTAGCGCGGTTACATGAGGACGTAGGTGACTATTTAGAAGCAGAGCGAATGTATGTACGCGCTCTCGAAATGCGACAGCGTTTCCTTCCCCCCGATCACGCCAATATCGCCTCGTCGTTGGCCGACCTTGCAGCTTTCTTAGCCAATCAAGGCCGCCTCGAAGAAGCGGAGCGGCTTTTTGATCGAAGTCTATCTATAGTGCAGCGCCGCTCAGGGCCAAAAGGTACTGAGGTAGCAAAGCTGCTAAACGACATGGCAGCAGTCTACGGCGTCAGCAAACCCGATTTGGCGGAGCGCCATCTTCGCGAAGCACTGGCGATATATACAGCTCACGATCCTGAGGGCGTGGCAAGAACGACAGTCATGACGAATTTGGCTGATTTCCTTCGGGCGCAAGGGCATTACGAGGAAGCTGAGGAACTCTTCGCTAAAGCTGATGAGCGTCACCGCCTAGTGGGAGAGGGACACTTAAGAGGTTTGTTTTTTTTGGCGCGCGGCAACTTACACCTGGCTCTGCAACAATGGGACAAGGCCGAAGCGGATATGAGGCGCGGTCGGCAAATCCTGCGAACCGCATTTGGAGCAACATCCGCAGCAGAATTTATGGCTACCAGTGGCATTGTCTCGAGCTACATTCGCCGCAAGGACTGGACAGCCGCAGGCGCGGAGTTGGTCGACCTGACCAACATCGTTGCCCAAGGTTTTCGTCGCGGCAACGACTCTCTCGGCCGCCCTGTAGTCGGCGGGCCTAGCTTTGGGGCTAGAGTTGCTACCCAACACGTAGGACAGCTATCGCAGGTGCTATATCTGGAAGGGTTAGACCAATCAGATAAGATCACTGGTAATGCAATGCTATCTTTCATTGCCAGCCAATGGTCCAGCCGTTCTGTGGCGAGTACGGCAGTCTCAAGCATGGCTGTGCGGAACGTAAGCGAATCGGAAAACCTCAGTGAACTGATCAGAGAGCGTCAGGATCTAGTCCTGAGATGGCGGCAAATTGACAGCCGACGCATTGCCCTCTTCAGTAGTGACTCGGATCACGAAGTCCACGAGCGGCAACGGCTTCAGAAAGAGCTGAAGGAGATAGACACTCACATACGAGCCATTGACAAAAAGCTTAAGGAGAGTTTTCCACGCTTTGCATCATATGCGAACCCGGAGCCATTGAGCATACCAGAGGCGCAAGATTTGCTACGCGAAGATGAGATCTTGATCTCTTTTCTCGTATCTGATGGTGCGGGGGGGGATCTCCCCACCACGACTTTCATGTGGGCTGTGACGAAATCTGAGTTCCGCTGGTCACCCGTTGATGTTAGTGCTACGGCGCTCACGGAGAGGGTTCAGGCTCTTCGCTGTGGTCTGGACAGCCAGGAGTGGGAGGGGATTAGCCGGCCGGCGCGCTGTGGGCGCCTGCTGGGAATGCGAGCGCGGCCGCTCCTATCCGGCGTCCGAAGCTCCATTGGATGTGGCTTGCCCATCAGACCCCCCATACCTGCCTCAGCAGAAGGGAAGCACATCATAGGCAAGCTGGGAATCCTGAATCTCGATGCCCGCGACACGCTCTAGATTGTGTTGGTTCGGGCTGCCCGCCCTGGTTCTGTTCAAGGTTCTCACCCCGATTGCGCGCCGCCTCCAGCGTGCGTGTTTGGCGCTCGGCAGGGAGCACTTTGTTATCACGCTCCTTGGTGCGCAGCTGTTTTCTCGTGATCTCACCTGATAGAGATTTGCCACTCACCATTTGCTGCCTCCTCCGGATCATCTTAAGGGCATCTCGAAAAATTGCCCTGACCTCTCATGCCACAACGACGTCGATCTCGACCAAGGGGTTCTTCTTGGCGTCCGAGCTCGCGTAGTGGTCGGAAAAATCAAAGAACCCAGCTGTGCAGCGTCCCGACCCAAGCAGCCGAATGCCGCTCGCCTCATATCGCAGCAGCCCGTCAGGGCAATTTTTCGAGGTGCCCTTAAGCAATATGTGGCTCGCCCGCCACCTGTACGATCCGGTTACGTTGCCACCGAGGACAGATTTGGGTTTCTGGATTGGGTTTGGCTGTCGCTCCCGGCCGAAACTGCCAAACTGGATTGGATTGCGGCTACCGGGCGAAGGGCGATTGCACTTTTCAGGAGGTCCTCAATTTCCCTGCGCTCTCCAAGGCGAGAGGTGGCATCATGAAGCGCGCCTTTAAGCGAAGCGATTTGGTCTTGCAGTGTCACGACCAGGCTCTCTGAGGCCTCGGCGCGGGAGCGCCACGATGATGCTTCGTCCTCCGTCTCGACCATCAGGTTATAGTAATTACCCGTTTCCTGTTCTTGCTCGGACAGTTTGGCTTGCAGGTCTTTGCTCAGGGTCTGGAAGTCGGCTGAGGCGAGTTCGAACGCTTGAAGCCAGAGGTCGGCGACAAGATCCGTATCCGTCCGGTGTGCCTGCTCTGACGGTGAAAGCCGGCGGTTGATAATGTCCATGTTCAATAGTGGACATCTTGAGGCACTCGATGGCGGGCAGGAAGGGGCAGAAGAAGCGGTTCTGGTCTGGTGAGGAGATACGCTCGATCTGCATGCAGACACGGGCGTACGGCGTATCTGTTGCACAGGTGGCGCTGCGCTATTCGATGAACTCGAACCTGCTTTTCACCTGGCTGCGGGACTCGCGGTTTTCTCCCGGGGGCGCCAAGTCCCCCGACGGTGTCCACGATGGCACTCTCTTCCTGCCGGTGGAAATCTCCGCTTCGGCCACCGCCTCACATTCGACGAATGGCGTCGCTGGGACACACCGATCAGTGGAAGCCCAGCCGATCGCGCAGCGCGTCGACATTACACTTTCCGACGGCCGGCGGATCCTGGTGGAAGGCCCGACGAGCCTGGCGGCGGTTTTGGGGCTGGTTCAGGGGCTGCTGTCATGATCCCGGTGCCGAGCAACACGCGCATCTGGTTGGCGGCCGGCGTCACGGACATGCGGCGGGGGTTCAACACGCTGGCGGCGCAGGCCGAGAAGGTTCTGGAGGAGGATCCCTATTCCGGTCATCTGTTCGTATTTCGCGGACGCCGGGGCGATCTTTTGAAGATCATTTGGTGGGATTCGCAGGGCGGATGTCTCTTTTTGAAGCGTCTCGAGCGTGGACGCTTTGTTTGGCCTGCCGCCAAGGAAGGGAAAGTCAGTCTCAGCCCCGCTCAGCTCTCCATGCTCGTGGAAGGGATCGACTGGCGAATGCCCCAAAAGACATGGCGCCCCACGCAGACAGGATAGGATATTAAACACGCCATTACAGCGGTTTATCGTTTCTTTGGAGCGATAGGGCGGGTATGGTTTTGGCATGTTGGAAAGCCTTGATCCCCTGCCTGACGACCCCCAAGACCTGAAGGGCTTGGTCATGCTGATGGGCGAGGAAATCAAGGCGCTGACGCTGAAGATCGAAGATCTGCGAGGACAGCTCGCAGGCCATCGCAAAGCGCGCTTCGGGTCGAAATCCGAAAGCCTCCAGCAGCTGGCCTTCGATCTGCAGGAGGACAAGGAGATCGCGGCAGCGGCCTCGGCCCAGCAGGATGAAACCGGCCAGGATGAAGGAGCCGGCAGCGACAAGCGGCGGAAACGCCAGCACAGTCGAGCACCGCTTCCCGATCATCTGGAACGACAAGCCGAGTTGCTGTCGCCAGGTGAGGCCTGCGCCTCATGCGGTGGAGCCCTGCGCGTGCTTGGCCAGGACGTGACACAGGAGCTTGAATACATTCCCGGGCGCTTTGTCGTCCGCGAGATCATTCGCCCGCGCACAGCCTGCTCCTGTTGTGAGCGCTTTGCGCAAGCACCAATGCCGAGCCGTCCCATCAACCGCGGTCGCGCGGGTCCCGGTCTGCTGGCGCATGTGCTGGTTGGCAAGTATTGCGACCATCTTCCGCTCTACAGGCAGTCCGAGATCTACGCCCGCGAGAAGATCGATCTGCATCGTTCGACGCTGACCGACTGGGTCGGCCGCTCGACCGCCTTGCTTGCGCCGCTGGCCGATCACATCGGCAAGCTGGTGCGCGCGGGTCCGGCTTTGTTCACCGATGACACGCCGGTCAAGATGCAGAGGTCGGGCAAGACCGGAAAGGCCCACACCGCACGGCTGTGGAGTTATGTTCGCGATGAACGACCATGGTGCGGGCAAGCACCGCCTTGTGCCTGGTATCAGTTCAGCACGGACCGCAAGGGTGCCCACCCCGCGACCCACATCAAGGGCTACACAGGCATCGTGCATGCAGACGGGTTCACCGGCTTCAACGGACTGTTCGGCCCGGGCCTGGCCAGCGAGCAGGCCTGCATGGTCCATGTCCGCCGCAAGTTCGTGGATGCCTTCGAACGCGAGGGATCGGCCATCGCCAGGGAAACCATCGAACGGATCGCCCGGCTCTATGCCGTCGAAAAGGAAGCGCGATACAAGACGCCAGAAGAGCGTGTCACTCTGAGACAGACGCGGGCAAAGCCCATCTTTGACGAGCTGGAAACCTGGCTGGCGCTGCAACTGCCGAAAATATCGGGCAAGACCAAGCTGGCGGAAGCCATTCGTTACGCGCTTGGCCGCATGCCAAAGGCGCGAGCCTATCTCGAGAACGGCCAGCTGGAGCTGGATAACAACATTTGCGAGCGGTCGATCAGGCCTGTGACTCTCGGAAGAAAAAACTACCTCTTCATGGGTTCAGAAGGCGGCGGCAAGGCCGCAGCCATTGCCTACACGCTTATCGAAACCTGCCGGATGAACGGTGTCGACCCCGAGGCATGGCTGACCTGGGTGCTGACCCACATCGCCGATCACAAGATCAATCGCATCGACGAACTCCTGCCCTGGAACTGGCAGAAAGCCTGAAAATCAACGGCAGTCACGCCGGACGGATACCAAGATCCTGCACCGCGGCGGGGATATCCGGCGCAGACCAAATCCTCCGCTCTCGACGGCGGAGCCTATTCTTGACCCGCGACACTGCGGGAGCGATGTCTCGTCTTGATCCGCCGGTCAGCTTGATTACTTCCTTAACAGAAATTTCCTCGCCCAAGGCGGTCAGTTCCTTGATGGCTGTCTCAACAACTGCTTCGTAATCCTTCTTGGCGCTGGTCTCATTAATCGTCATGTTGCATCCGTATGCTGCAGGGTAATCTTGGTAACATCGTTACCAACGGTACCATCATGGCCCCGTACATCAGGATTTGGTCTGAAAGGGATTAGTCCCAAATGGTTTGATAGTCTTGGCACCTCGCAATTGACCCGGCATCTGGACGGGCGCGTCGAACGGTCCTTCTGAACAGAGGCGGGAAAGCCCGATTAACGAACTTTCCCAATAAGTTACGGCATTATCCTACAGGCGATACGATGAGCCTGATTAAGGTCTGCGACGACCCTTATCGCCTGATGGAACTGCAAGAGAGTGACATAACACTCCTGCCTTGCTTGCTGCCCAGGAACGACTACCGTCTGCAGCCAGCCCCCGGACATGCAATGCTCGTCATTGACCCAGATTTTCTGTGTGAGGGGACCATGTGTCGCAATGATGCTGGACAGCAGTTGTGTCAGATCATCGAGCTCCGTCGAAGAGAAGACCTTTTTCGCCCTCGCCTGTCGCTGCAAAGCGGCCGCCAGATGCCGCTCACTTGCAGTCGAAGCAGCGTCTGCAACAACACCGGCGAGCGCCTGCTCCACCTCCGGCAACATTTGCAGCACTTGGTAGACCGCGTCCGCCACGGGATTGTCAATTGTCATGTCCAGTCCCCTTGTTCAAACACGTCGTCCAGGCTGTCGATGGTCAGCAGCGGGTCGTAGGGTTCCAAGCCTGCGGCAATCATCGCGTCCTCTAACCCGTCAGCCAGCAGACAGATCTCGTCGACGTAGGGGGCGTCCGGTGCGAGCATCGCAACATATTCCTCATGATCGAGGTCGAAATCATCCACATGCTGCAGCGTCAGGAGCTGATGCAGCCAGCCGATCTCTCTCTCAAGGCGGCTGGTGATTTCTGGATGACCAGCGATGTCGCTGATCAGCCGCTGCGTACGACGAAGCGAGGTTCTGCCGCCCAGCAAATCGCTGGCATTTTGCAGGGCGTCAATGTGATCGAGGATAAACTGATGAAGGGCGGAGGTAAAAAACCGACTCTGATGAAACATCTCGTGTTCCTGTATCTTTGCTCCGGGCGGGACACCCGGAGTGACAAGCAAACCCTCCTTCCTCCTGAATATGCATCATTGGCCTTTCAAGCTGCTCTCGAGCGAAGAGCGGCGTGAACAGGCAATGACAATATCTTACCGTATTCTCAACAGCCGCCGCTGGTTGTGAGGCAAGGATGGTTACGCAAGGAAAGGCGGTGATCAAACCGCGTTACCAATATTGGATGTGGCGCGGCAGCTTTGCCCTTTCCAAGCATTTGGATCATGTTCCGGCCGAATGGTGAGAAAATTCAGTGGCCGGCACTACAGCATCCGGCCATACACAGGTGAACCTACAGGTCCTACACGACAAGGGGCACTGGATGTTCCCGGAGCCGTGAGGTGTGCTCGGCAAACGCCCTGGCAGCTGAGACACCATCATAGTGATCGTAGTGTCGTGCAGTCGTCTGCGATGACCGGTGGCCCAGCAGGGCCGAAGCTGCCAGTGGTGACGAAAGGTATTCGCTGGCCTCAGTGGCGACGTTGTCTCGCAATCGGTGGACTGTAACTCGGACACCGAACGCCCTTTGGGTCATATCTCCGGTCAGTCGCCCGATGTGCGCTTCGCTGATCGCCGCACCTCGCGCAAGCATCGACGGGAAGAGAGCCGGGCCCTCATCAAATATGGGCCGAAACTCTCGCATATAATCGAGAAGGGCAGTTTGCAGTGGCTCGTTTATCAGAGCCTGTGAGTATGGTTCGCCAGCCTTCCGTGCCTCCAGGCGCTTGAGCATGCTTGCCGGGATTTCAATACGGATCAGCTCACCTTCTGCAACTTTCAGAGTGGTTCCAAAGGATAGACACGACAATGCACGGGCCCGCTGAGGTAAGGCGATGCCAAGTGCCAGCAGAAGCCCATTTCGGAACTGGCGGGCAGCATCTGGGCCTCGCACAATCATACGGCGCGCTTCGTCGATCAACGCAAAGCCAAGCTGGTAGATCTCCGACGCGCCGACGAGCTGCGCCCCGGTCTTTGAAGGCGATCCCTCCTGTTTCCCGCGGTGCCGCCACACCTGTGCCACAAACATGGCGCCGGTCGGTATAGCGTCCGGGGCAAGTATAGAATAGCCGATGAGAATGCGATCCAGGTAGTCTGCAACGCTGCTGGCGCTGGCACATCCATTCACGCCGTTGATTTTCTCCTCAGCAAAGCGTGAGAAGCCTTCCCCTGTCGGAATTGACGGACAGTTGGATCGGCTGTTGAAGTCTGCCCACAGCCGTAACGCGCCCAAGACACTCGACGTGAAGGCGGCACTCCAGATGCGTTGACGTCTCATCTGTATACCACGCTGCGAGGCACGGATGATCTCATCAAATGGCGGCTGCCAAGCTTCCGGAAGCATCCTCAAAGCGCAGGCTGCTTTCTCCCAATTTGACTTGCGCCGCGGCTTTTGCGTTACCCGATGAGCCCTCAAGACTTGCCCAAAATGCGCCGTCGGCGCAGCACCCCATTTGCGCGCGGCTTCACGCTGGACATGCGCAAACTCGGTCAACGCCTTCGGGCCCACCTCTGACAACCGGATTTCCAGATGCGCAGCCAACTCGTGCGCGTCTGGTATTGGCGACCAAGGATCAGCCTCCCGAACGCATCGTAGAAGCTGCAAATGAGCGTTCTCGATCATCCCATTTTCCTTTTTTTACTATCGGCCAGACACCCTGATCGTTTCGAACTGAGATGCTCCTGCCAGGCTTCGATCGCCAGGTTTTCATCGATTTCGGCATAATAATCCTGGGTTGTCTGGATGCTCTTGTGCCCAAGCAATCGTTGCACCTGTGGAAGATGGTCAGGACTGTCCTTGAGCCATATCCACCCGACCAAGTGCCGATAAAGGTGGGGATTGATCTTGATTCCCACATGACGAGCCAACAGGCGGGTCGTGCGCTGCAAAAGCGTCTTGTAGGGCTGATGGAGCCCATCATCCGTGCATCCCTGACCTGGGAAGATAAAGGGATTTCCCTCGCCGCCGGGGCGAAGCACCCGCGGACGCAGCTTATCGAGGTAAGTGCGCAGGAGGGTGCTGACCTCGCGTGAGAGGGGAATGGTAAGATCAGCATCCCCATGCTGGCGTGCCTTTACTTCGACGGCGGGCACGATAATGCGGGCCTCGTTGCCTTGCCATGCGACCCAGTCGAGACGGGCTCGCAGCAAATTGGCGCTGCGGGGGGCGCGGGCCAGCATGATGTCATGCGCCAAGGCTGCCATGACATCCCGGATCATTTCGGTATCCATCATATCGATGCGCCTTGGCAGCGAGCCATGCACCGTCTCGTGCTTACGACGCCGCCGATCCACACTCTTGTTGATCTCGGTCATGATCAGATCAGATAGCCGCGCCGTCGCTTGTATCTGGTCGCCCTTGAACTGCTTGAGCTTGGCCCGGTTGCGAGGCGCTATACCCCGACCGCCAACGGAGTAGTGCCGTATCATGTCCGCGATTTCCGCCAGGTCTTTCTCCGGAATGGCCACATAGCCGGCGGCAATCTTGTGCATCGATTTGAGGATGGTGGCGACGTAGTCGCTCGGATGTTCGCCCCGGTTGCTTGCTACAAGGGTCTCGGCTCCAGCCTCGAGAAATTCCGGGTCGGTGAGTTCTGCGATCGACTCCGGCACAATATCCGCGCTGGCGCCGATGGCTTTGGCCAGCGAGATCACATACCCCCGCCGTGTCTGCACTGTCCGAGGGGACCAGCAGTCCTTCCCCAGCAAGAATCCAGCTTGAGCAACGCTCTGCCGAGCGCTGCGCCTCACCTCGCCAGTTTCGCTTGATTGTCCCTTTAGTGTGCGCAGACGGATTTTTCTTGCGTCCAAGGGCACCTCAGCATCAAGACGCGCGATAATCTCTGCCATCGACAATCCGTCGCGCGACTGCTCACCTCGGGCCCACGGCGCAACTTTCTCGTCATATTCCTTCAGCAGGGGGGCAAGCAAAGCCAAGCTGACACCGAACTTGTCTCGCCTGTCGTGGAAGGGCACCTCGATCGATTTGAAGCCGAACCCGACAAAGTCCGGGCGAGCTGCCAGGCGCCGCAGAAGAGCAGCGATTTCCCTGACGTGCCTCTCGCACTTGGCTTCGCTCTTGGAGGACGTATCGAGCCGATGACGATAGTAATCGCCCAGAGTCATGCTGGTAATCTCCTGCGGCATGATCTCCATATCATGCAAATAAAGGATGAAGCTGCCGCTAAGCAGGCGCGCGGACATCGGCAAGTCGCTTGCCATGATCAGTTGGTGTATCTCGCGGTAAGGCCCATCGATGTCATCAATTCGTCGAGCGCGATCGCGTGCCTCACCGCCACCCACAGCTTTGATGAGAGTGGACCGATAGGTCGAATAACTGCTGTCGCTGAGGCCGTAGCGGGCTGGCTTATGAGCGTCGAAAAAGTCGATAATATCCTGCTTGCAGAGCGGAGTCATTTCGGCCGCCCAGCCAGCCTGTCGACAAAGCCAGCGCAACCGTGAGCAGAGAGCTTTGTCGCCCTTCCGCTCGGCATCTGAAATAAGCGCGGCATAGGTTTGCCGCCTTTCCGAGGACAGCGCGCACAGGTCAATTCCAGTCGCCCGTGACAAGGCGATCAGCGTTGCTTTTCGCGGCTGCAATCCGGGGATCGCGAAGATGTCGGAGACGCATTTCTGGCTCAATCCAGATCTGAGAGATAGGGAACGCTGAGACTCCCCGGTTTTCTGCAGATAATCATTCAGTGCATCAGATAAGGTCATGGTAATGGTCATTCGAGCTCGAGGTCAGGTGCACCCTGGGGCCTGACTCGGAGCTCGAATACCAATAGCCATTCGTCTTTTACCGTCCACGATTTACCAAGCTTTGCCGCCTGTAGTTTAACTCGGCCATGGGGAGTCGGACAGCCGTGGTTGATCCAGTCGCGGATCGTATGGGGGTCGCGGCGAAACAACTCGGCAACCTCGGCGATGGTGTAATACTTTGGCTTTTTCATTCGCGCCCTTCCTTTTCTAATAAAGAGATGGTTCCATTCGGCGCAAGATCAAAATATATCTAAGATATTTTTGTATGTTTCCGAGTTTTCATGTTTCTGGGTCAAGCCGGTACAAGTATCCTATAAATACCGGGCCGACCCTTCTTTCCGAGTATCTTTATTATTTCCGTCGCTTCCTGAATGACCCCATATTCCAGATAACAACAAGATTGAGCTGGAATAATGACTATCAAAGAAAATAATCGCGATGCATTTGGGCGTTTTCGGGGCCAGGGGGCATTTGACTCGGACGTTGCCGCTGAGGTGCCCAACTATGTGCCGGTTGGAGATGTCGGAGAGAGGCTCGAGAACATTCTCCAGAGATCGTACCTCGAGCTTGGCCAGGTAAGCTCAGATGATGGAAGAATACCGGCTATTGTATGCCGGGCCAGCCCAGGTGCGGGCAAGAGCAGGCAAATGCGGCACTTGCTGGCAAGTCTCGCAGATGCCGGGGAACTGCCCCGAACGTCTTATCATGTACCTACCCTTGATCTTGCGGAGGAGGCTGCTGCCGAGGCGCGTTGCATGGACATAGACGCTGTTGCAATCCGCGGACGGTCTGCGATACGGCCGGACCGGACTGGTCCCATGTGCACACGGTCTGTGCTGGCGGAGCGCGTGTCGCGCTTGCACGGCAATGTCCGGGATAGCCTCTGTGAGCGAAAACAGTCCGATGGGACGTTGCATCGCTGCCCTGACTTCGGAACCTGCGCGTATCTGGATCAGTTTAAGCACCCGGCGCAGGTGCGGTTCTTGGCATCACACTACCTCGGGCTCCCGGAACCCGGTGGAGAACCAGCCGCCGTAAGGATTGTCGATGAGACTATGTGGCGGCAGTTTTTGCGCCGTGCAGATCTATCGGTGGCCGACTTTTTGTCCCCCCGTTTTTCGTTCCCGCAAGACGCGTTGGGCGAGCATGCGGACCTCCTTGCCGCGTCGAGTGCTGTGGTCGCGGCTCTCCATGATGGCCGCTCTCCGCTACTGCTGCCGTATGCTGTGGACGACTATCAGCGGTTTGCAGCCTTGGAATACAAAGCAATGCCAGATCTGCGGGGCTTGCGGCCGGGCGCTGCCTGGGACCGTCAGGATCAGGAAATTACGAAGGCGGAAAAGGCGGGGAACAGGGTCACCGTACTCGCTGCTGCATGGAGAACATTGGCAGAAGCCAAAGCTGCTGGCCTCGAAATGACCGAACGCCTACGGCTTGTTGAGGCTGAGGGCCGTCCGGTACTCCGCATCACGTGGCGTGCGGGCATCAAGCATGATCAGCCGATGCTGGTTCTGGATGCCGATGCAGACGCGGCCATACTCGCAGCGATCGGGCTTGAGGTTCATGGCGATCATGACCTTTCGATGCGACCAAATGCGCATGTGAGGCAGTTGCTCGACCGCCGGATGACAACGTCCAGGTTGCTGCAAAGCCCGGACCTTCGGGAGAGCTGGCGCCGGATTATTGTGCGCGAGGTATTTGAAGATCGACTGACGGGCGGAGGGGGGGTGCTTGTCGGGGCCTCCCGCAAGGTCGTGCGAGCCATGTTTAAAGATGCAGATCATTCCTTCAGCGAAATGTCTGAAGACCAAATTTCGCAAGTGATGCTTGGGACGCACCTGCATGGCGCAAGGTGGCTCTGGTTTGGCGGAGGCTCGCTCGGCTCAAACCGATATGAGACCTGCACGCGTGTTATCGTGATCGGCCGAGAGGAGCTGCCTATAGACATACTCGAAGACCAAGGGCGAGCTCTATTTGGGGATGTGCCCGGCAATCCGCTGACGTTCGCAGCACAAGATAGTACGGGGCGCACTCTCCTTCCACAGCGCGAGGTTCCGTACTTGATGGCCGATGGCTCAGCCAAGGCTGTCAACGTCCCGTGCCACCCTGATCCGCGGATCCATCTTTTGCAGCAACAGAGCAGAGAGCTCGCCACGCGGCAGTTGATCGAGCGTCTGCGGCTGGCACGGGCTAAGTCGCCAAAGCATGTCCTGATCGGATGTAACATCCCAATTCCAGGGATGCCGGTCGACCGGCTTGTATCCTGGGAAGAGCTTTGCCCTGACCGACTGACTGCGGCGCTGATCGATGGCTTGACCTATAAAGGTGGTGTGAGGCTGACGCCCGCCGGGTTGCATGAAGGAAGCCCCAGAGTATTCAGCTCACTTGAGGCTGCGCGCGTCTTCTTGAAGCGCCGGACGCTCAATCGGAGCGAGGCGGCCAAAAGCTTCGCCGATAGGTTTTCATCCAGAGACATTCTTTCCATGCGAATACGCAATTCTCAACCCATGGCCAGGACAGAAACTGCCTTGATGCTCAGATCATTGGCCGATCCCATACAGTCAGTAGCGCATCGTCTATGGGGTCCCTGTCAGTTCGTTTAGAGTAAAGACACCGCTGCAGGGCAATCGCATATGGCTCATGCTGCTAAGCTGTTGAGAACGCTGCGTAGGAAGTCGTCGTCCCAGCCGGCTCGCTTGAGCTTGATGGAGAGGGAGCCGTCCGAGGTGTCCCTGCGCATAACGTCGAGGGCGCGGCGGCGCAGGACGGCGATGTTGCCGGGGCTGTTATTCTTGCGGTTGCGCGCGGCGTCCTCGCGGAAAGAGACATCAAGCTGCCAGTGCAAGGCGTTCTCGCTGGCCCAGTGGGCGCGCACGGTGGCCAGCAGGACGTCCGGCGTCGGCATCCACGACAGTGCGAAGTATCGCGTCCGGGGAACCTGCGGATCGTTAGTAATAGAGCGAATAAACTCCGCAGCAATTCGAACGCCGAGGAATTGCTCAAGATCGTAAAGGACGCGCGTAATTTAGAGACTATCGAAGCGGCAAAATCCAGTCTCTGACAGGGATCCTATCCCACCTATCCGCAGCGAACGCCAACGCCGCCCGGATATCTGCTGGCGTCAACTCAGGGAAGTCCGAAAGTATCTCGGCCTCGCTCATCCCCGACGCCAGCCATCCCAGGATATCCCCCACCGTGACACGCAGGCCACGGATCACCGGGCGCCCCCCACGCAAGCCCGGAACCGTGGTGACGATCCCTGCGCCAGGCACACCGTTTTTATCGATCCATGCCCGCTCCTGAGCGAGGGCTTCTGCATTTTCCTCTAACCATTTCTCGTGGTCTTCTTGCTTCCCCTCCCGCTCCAACGCCCTCCGCATGGCCTCCTTCAAAACCTCTTCTGGGCTGGTGTATCGTCCAGACGCGACCTCGTTCTGGACGAACTCCCAGTCCTCATCGGATACTTCTATCTCGCGCGTCGGCATCCAATCACCTCCCGGTATGTAACCCTTACTTACCGGCGCCTTACCAGCTACGAAAACCCGTCTCCGTGCATCTGCGCGATATACCGGTCAATCGCTGCATCGTCTCCCTCGCGGAGAATATCCATCATGCTGCCGCCCTGCCCTACTGGATCGTTCGGTGTAGTGAGCACATCAAGGACATGCATCGGGTCATCATCTGCGTGGAGGGCGAGTAACTCGGAAAGCCGTTCGAGAACCTGTCCGTTATGAAATTGCTGTGCAGGAAAAATCCACTGGCCACCGCATGCGTGAGCTTCAGGACATCTCTGAAAACGCGTTCTTTCGCACGACCGAAGGCGGCCATTTCGGCGCAGGATGACGCACCGCACAGCACCGACACGAAGGCGATGACGAGCAACTCGCTGCCATTGCAGGTTCGGAAGCTGCGCCTGTTTAGCATTATAGCCGCGCGCGGAGCCTCAAAAGTTTGCGCAGCGGGCGGCTATAACCGGGGGCTCACTTGCGGTGCTCACCCGTATTGCGGACCACCAGCGCCGGAGGGTCCGGATAGACCTCGAGGCTCGGCGCGCGGTTGCCGAGTCTGCCCTGCAGGACCTGCGCCAAGTCACGGATCGCCCGATGATCGGTGGCGAGGTTGTAAAGGTTTGCAGATGGGAGGACCCTCTTTTGCGGGCCAGAACGTGAGCTGCCAGCATCACGCGGCAGGGTCGCGGAGATATCTCCAGATCATTTTGCGACATCCTGTTGACATGCTTCGCCTCTCTGGAACA
Organism: Paracoccus actinidiae; assembly: GCF_030863885.1. Lineage (NCBI taxonomy): Bacteria > Pseudomonadati > Pseudomonadota > Alphaproteobacteria > Rhodobacterales > Paracoccaceae > Paracoccus > Paracoccus actinidiae. Next base: position 3,656,585 of record NZ_CP132956.1, on the reverse strand, counting down.
AAACAGGAACACGATTTGTTTATCTGCAACCGCTTCCCTTGGAGCCACCCCTTCTCATGCCTGCCCGGACCTTCAATCCTGCCCTGGCCGCCCTGCGTGAGCAGATCGCCCGGATGGAAGGCGATGGTGGACCGGAGCGAAGTGTGTTGCCCTTCGGGGTGCCGGACCTTGACCGCCGTCTGCCCGGTGGCGGCCTGGCGCTTGGCTGCCTGCACGAGGTGGCAGGCGGCGGCAATGGCGCGGTCGACGGGGCCGCGGCCTCCTGCTTTGCCGCGGGCATCGCCGCGCGGCTGCCGGGACAGGTGCTCTGGTGTGTGACGCAGGCGGACCTCTTCGCGCCAGGCCTCGAGCAGGCGGGTCTTGGTCCGGACCGGGTGATCTATGTGGAGGCCGGTGACGATGTCTCGGTGCTGGCCTGCATGGAGGAAGGCCTACGCCATGGTGAGCTGGGTGCGGTGGTGGCCGATGTCGCGCGGCTCTCAATGACGGCTTCGCGCAGGTTGCACCTCGCGGCCAAGCGATCGGGCACAACGGGCATTGCGCTGCGCCGCTGGCGGCGTCAGCAGGAGGCCTATGACTTCGGCCAACCCACGGCGGCGATGACCCGCTGGCGCATCTCGGTGTTGCCTTCCGCCTCCTTGCCTGTTCCCGGTCTCGGCCGCGCCCGCTGGCTCATCGAGTTGATCCGGGCACGGGCGGGGGAAAGTCTCGATATCGAACTGGAGGCATGCGATGGCACGGGTCATCTCGGTCACCCTGCCGTTCTGGCCGATCGACCGGCTCAGGCGGTCGGCGCCTGAGGCAGCATCTGCGTCGGACGAGAGGCCGCTGGTGTTGGCAGGGCGGATCGGCAACCGCTGGCTGGTGACAGCGACTTGTGCTGTGGCCCAAGATCTGGGACTCTCGGTTGGCATGCCGGTGAGCAAGGCGCAGGCGATGATCCCGGACCTGCAGGTGCTGCCGCACGATCCCCAGGCCGATACCGCGTCGCTGGAACGGCTGGCGCTCTGGGTGCTGCAGCGGGTCTCGCCCATCGTCGCGGTCGATCCGCCCGACGGGCTGGTGATCGACTCGACTGGCGCCGATCATCTCCATGGCGGCGAGGAAGCGATGCTCGAGACACTGATCGGCCGGCTGATGGTGTCCGGCGTCACGGCCTGCGCCGCTGTCGCTGATACTTGGGGCGCTGCCCACGCCTTGGCCCGGCATGTCGCAGCGCCGATGCATGTGGCGGAGCCGGGCACAGCCGAGGCGCTGCTGAGCCCCCTGCCCCTTGCTGCCCTGCGGCTGCCGCCCGCGACGCTCGCGAACCTCCGCACCCAGGGCTTTGTCTGCATCGGCGATCTCTTGCATCAACCCCGCGCGCCGCTGACCCGGCGCTTCGGCCTGGACCTCTGCCGCAGGCTGGATCAGGCTCTGGGCCATGCGTCGGAACCGATCGAGCCGCTACGCCCCGTAGACCTCGTCGAGGTGCGCCGCAGCTTTGCCGAGCCGATCGCCGCGGCCGAGACCATCGCCCGCTATATCGGCAAGCTGGTGGTCCAGCTTTGCGCGGTCTTGGAGGAACGGGGCCTCGGGGCCCGTAGGCTCGATCTCCTCTGCTGGCGGGTCGATGCCCATGTGCAGACGGTGCGCGTGGGTCTCGCCCGCCCGCAGCGCGACCCGCAGCGGCTGACCCGGCTTCTCTGCGAGAAGATCGAGACCATTGCGCCCGGCTTCGGCATCGAGATCCTGTCGCTTACCGCCGTGATGGTCGAACCGCTGGAAGCCCGGCAGGTGGCCAGCTCGCTCTTGGAGGCCTCGGCCGCCGATCTCTCCAGTCTCGTCGATGTTCTGGCAAACCGCGTCGGCACCCGCGGCGTCTACCGCATGGCGCCGGTGTCGAGCGATGTGCCCGAGCGCTCCGTGACCCGCATCGCGGCCCTTTCCGACGCGGTGGGCTCTGGCTGGCCCGATCACTGGCCGCGGCCCACGCGCCTGCTGCCCCGGCCCGAGCCGATCGAGACCCTGGCGCTGCTGCCCGATCATCCGCCGGTCTCCATCACCTGGCGCGGCATCCGCCGCAAGGTGGCCCGCGCCGATGGACCCGAGCGGGTCTTTGGGGAATGGTGGAAGCGCGACGCGGAGATGATTGCGGTGCGGGACTACTTCCGCATCGAGGATGAGAGCGGGGAGCGCTACTGGGTGTTTCGGGCGGGCGACGGCGAGAACAGCGGGACCGGCTCCCATCGCTGGTTTTTGCATGGTGTCTTCGGATGAATGCGACGTCGGACAAGGGCGCCCTGCCATGACCGCTCCCCGCTACGCCGAGCTGCAGGTGACGTCGCCCTTCTCCTTCCTGCGCGGCGCCTCCTCGGCCGAGGAGTTGTTTGCCACGGCCGCGATGATGGGCATCGAGGCCTTGGCCGTGACCGACCGCAATACGCTCTCGGGCATTGTCCGGGCCTGGGAGGCCGCCAAAGCTACTGGGGTGCGGCTGGTGGTGGGCTGCCGGCTCGATTTGGCCTGCGGCATGGGACTGCTGGTCTACCCGATGGACCGCGCGGGCTATGGCCGCCTCTGCCGTCTGCTGACCTTGGGCAAGTCTCGGGTTAGCAAGGGCAAGTGTCATCTCGAATGGGCGGATGTGGTAGAGCATGCCGAGGGCCTGATCGCCGTGCTGGTGCCGGACATGGCCGATGACACCTGTGCGCTGCGCCTGCGCCGGCTGCGCGATGTCTTTGGCGACCGCGCCTATCTGGCGCTGACCCTGCGCCGCCGACCGAACGACCAGTTGCGGCTGCATGAGCTGTCAACCATGGCCGCGCAACTGCGGGTGCCCACGGTCGTCACCAACGACGTGCTCTATCACGAACCCTCCCGGCGCATCCTGCAGGACGTGGTCACGGCCATCCGGCACAACACGACCGTCGAGGCTCTGGGCTTTCGCCGTGAGCGCCATGCCGACCGGTATCTAAAGCCTCCCGCGGAGATGCAGCGGCTGTTTGCGCGCTATCCGGAAGCGTTGGCCCGGACGGGGGAGATCGTGGCCCGCTGTCGTTTCTCGCTGGATGAACTTCGCTATCAGTATCCCGAGGAGCGCGATGACCCAAGCCTTACCCCGCAGGAGACCCTCGAGCGGCTGACCTGGGAAGGGGCAGCCTCCCGCTACCCAGAAGGCGTCCCCGACGAGGTGAAGGCGTCATTGGCCCATGAGCTGCGTCTGATCGCCAAGCTCTCCTATGCGCCCTACTTCCTGACCGTCCACAGCATCGTCCGCTTCGCCCGCTCCCGTGGCATCCTCTGCCAGGGCCGGGGCTCGGCCGCGAACTCCGCCGTCTGCTATGTGCTGGGCATCACCGCCATTGATCCGGGCCGCAATGACCTCCTCTTCGAGCGCTTCGTCTCGGAGGAACGCCACGAGCCGCCTGACATCGATGTCGATTTCGAGCACGAGCGCCGCGAGGAGGTGATCCAGTGGGTCTACCGGACCTACGGCCGCGACCGCGCCGCACTCTGCGCCACAGTGATCCGCTACCGCGCGAAGGGTGCCTTGCGCGATGTCGGCAAGGCCATGGGCCTGCCCGAGGATCTGATCCAGACCATCTCCGGCCAGATCTGGGCCTGGTCCGAGGACGGAGTGAGCGACGCGCAGATCCGCGAACTGAACCTCGACCCCTCCGACCGGCGCCTGCGGCTCACGCTGGAGCTGGCCCGACAGCTCATGGGCTTTCCCCGGCATCTCTCGCAGCATCCGGGCGGCTTTGTCCTCACCCAGGACCGCTTGGATGATCTTGTGCCGATCGAGCCCGCCGCCATGGAGGACCGGCAGATCATCGAATGGAACAAGGACGACATCGATGCACTCCGCTTCATGAAGGTCGATGTGCTGGCCTTGGGCATGCTCACCTGCATGGCAAAGGGACTGGACCTGATCGCCCGGCACAAGGACGTCCGCTATGATCTGGCCACCATCCCGCCCGAGGACCCGCGCACCTATGCGATGATCCGCAAGGCCGACACGCTTGGCACCTTTCAGATCGAGAGCCGGGCGCAGATGGCCATGCTGCCCCGCATGAAGCCGCGGACCTACTATGACCTGGTGGTGCAGGTGGCGATCGTGCGGCCCGGCCCCATCCAGGGCGACATGGTCCATCCCTACCTGCGCAGGCGGGAGGGGCTGGAGTCGGTGGAGTATCCCACTCCTGAACTGGAAAAGGTGCTGGGCAAGACCCTGGGTGTGCCGCTCTTCCAGGAACAGGCCATGCGGGTGGCCATCGAATGCGCGGGCTTCACGCCGGGCGAGGCCGACATGCTCCGCAAGTCCATGGCCACCTTCAAGTTCACCGGCGGGGTCTCGGCCTTCAAGGAGAAGCTCGTCTCCGGCATGGTGGCGCGAGGGTATGATCCCGACTTCGCCGAGCGGACCTTCCGCCAGCTCGAGGGCTTTGGCTCCTATGGCTTTCCCGAAAGCCATGCCGCCAGCTTTGCGCTCGTGGCCTATGCCTCGGCCTGGCTGAAGTGCTGGCACCCGGATGCCTTCTGCGCGGCGCTGCTGAACAGCCAGCCGATGGGCTTCTATGCCCCCGCGCAGATCGTCCGCGATGCCCAGGAGCACGGTGTCGAGATCAGGCCCGTCTGCGTCAACGCCTCCCGCTGGGACTGCACGCTGGAGCCGACGGGACGGCCCGAGAACGAGGGCAGCCGCTTTGCCGTGCGCCTTGGCCTCAGGATGATCAAGGGACTGGCCAATTCCCATGCCGCCGCCATCGTTGCGGCGCGGGCCGATCAGCCCTTCGCCTCGGTGAAGGATCTGTGGCGCCGGGTGCGCGTGCCGATTGCGAACCTGACCCACATTGCCGAGGCGGATGGCTTTAGGCCCTCGCTCGGGCTCAGCCGCCGCGAGGCACTCTGGGCCATCAAAGGGCTGGGGCCGGAGGAGCTGCCACTCTTTGCCGCGGCGCGGGAGGCAGCAGAGCAGAGGCAGGAGGAAGCAGAGGCAAATCCGAAGGTGGAACAGGAAGCCTCATGGTGGTCGACGGACGATGCCGGAGCGGAAGCGGTGGAACCTGCCGTTGCGCTCCGGCCGATGACCCTTAGCCGGGAGGTGGTCGAGGACTACGGCCATACTGGCCTCAGCCTGCGCCGACATCCCGTGTCCTTCCTGCGTGACACGCTGAAGGAGCGAAAGATCATCACCTGCGCCGAGGCCATGGCCAGCCGGGATCGCCGCTGGTGCGCGACCGCAGGTCTGGTGCTGGTCCGCCAGCGGCCAGGATCGGCGAAGGGCGTCATGTTCATCACGCTCGAGGACGAGACGGGTGTCGCCAATCTTGTGATCTGGGCAAAGATCTTCGAGGCACACCGCCGGATCGTGCTTGGGGCGGGAATGATCGGTGTGCAGGGGCGCATCCAGCGGGAAGGGGAGGTAGTGCATTTTGTGGTTCACCGGATCGAGGATCTCTCACGGGAAGTGGCGAGCGTGGGAACACGAGGGGTGGCGTTTCCGCTCACCGAGGGGCGCGGGGATGAGGCGCGGCATGGGGCAGCGGCGAGTGATGTGGTGGTCGCAGTGCCCCAAGGGCTGCGAGCGCGCGAGATCTTTATCCGCGATCTGCACCTTGATGCGATCAGGGTTAAGGGCCGGGACTTCCGATGAGCACAGAAGAGGGTCGGCAATTGTCCCCACGGGAAAATTACCCGTCGTGCAAGGAGAATTGCCTCCTCGGCGAACCTAAACGGAGCCTTCCAGCCCAACGGAATAAAAGCTTGGATGTTGTTTTTATCCAGAGATAAGCCGAATAGACGAGTAGTTTCCAATTAGAATTGGAACATGGTTCATACCATGTCTCGTCTTCCAATCTGTGTGCGGAAAATTTCCGACAGCGGAAACACCGTGGAATTTTCGGTCCCTGATATCAACAGAACAGGGAACTCCGCGCAACTTGCGAGTTTCTTGGTTACTCATCTGGATCGAGTTCATGAGTTTCAGTCGCGCTGATTTTTCTGTGAGCTTGCTGGTAGTAGCCAGAAAAGAAGTGGCACTGGTCTTCGAGAGACAGTGAAGCAGGGAATGTTCCGCCAATTTCTTCGAGGACTTCGGCAATTTGGCAATTAAACCAGCTTGCCAGACCGACTCTGTTTAAGCGGTGCATCTTCGCGCTATTGGGTTGCGCCGTGCGGAAGATTTGCGGGAAAATGCGGGCCGGAGTGGTCGATGCAATCCGCATGTAGCGGTCTAAATGGGAGACGTGGGTGTCAGCACGTGAATTGCGCTCCATCCCGTCCAGAAGGGCAAAGAGGCGGCCAAGCTGATAGCCTGTGTTGGTGGGCATGGCTTCGCAAGACATTGTAAGATCCTTTCCTGGCATCTGTAGAAAGCGGAGTAAGGGATACAGTGGTGAGACGTCCGTTCGACACTGAAACCGGAGCGTTTGAAACACGCTTCGTTGCCTCGAATATCAGATTTCGCATACCTTCCTTGTTCCCTTGCCGCCTTCTGTGAGGGATTTTAGTTCGTTTGCCCAGAGAAAAAACAAAGTTTGAATCTATCCGAATAAATCCGCCCACGCCGGTCGACAGCCGTGATGAGCAGCATTTTCGAGGGATGCGATTTATCCGGACCTACGGAAGAGAATAGCCTTGATTTGACGAATAACATGGATGGACCGGATTCGGCTGTTGATAGGATTCAGCAAGAGCGTCAGGGCGGCGAGTCATTTAAAGAATGGCGTGAGGCCTCCATCTCGGTGTTAAATGTCCTCTCGCCGTAATCTTGCTGGGAATCCCCTCTCAAATGGCACCTGCGGGCTGGGCTTACTCACCTCGCGGAAGCACGACTGTGATCCTCCTCTCTGGGGAGAAGCGGGAATTTACTCCATGAGATTAGCTGATGGGCGCTCTCGAGAATGCCTCCGCGCGCCGCGCGACGCGAAGGTTGACGTTGCTCCGCCTTTGACACGGCGGAGATCTAAATGAGACAGTGCTGTTATCAGACTATAGTCTGATCAATCCTGCTCAAATACCCTGGTCAGGGTATAGCTAACGAAATCGATTACGGGATGGCTGCACATGCACACTCCGACCGATCCGCATCTGGCAAGCGAGCTCATCGACCAGGTCTATGCCGCCATGTTTGGCGAAGCTCCTTGGCAGGCCTTCATGGAGTACAGTCGCCGATTGCTGCCGAACGGACGAACTGTGCTGTTCCACCACGACAAGACGAGTGGACAGGGCGCTCTCTCTCTGGCTGGTGGCTTGGACGAAGGATCGGTCGACAAATATAAACGCGAGTATTCTGCCATCAATCCCTGGATGGAGCATGCCATGATCCGCCCACTGGGGCGGGTCATGCAGGCCGATGAGATGCTCCCGCGCAAGGATCTGCTACGAACCGACTACTACACCGAGTATCTGCGGCCGCAGGATATCGTGACTGGCCTCGGTGTAACGCTTGGCCGCGATGAAGACCGCCACTTCTTCTACAGCATCGTCAGCTCCGATGCAGAAGCGGAGGTGATCAACCAGGCCAAGGGCGCAATCTCGCTTCTTGTTCCACACCTGACCCGAGCATTTGGGTCCTACAAAGCCACCATGAACGCGGACGGCCCGTCATCGGGCATGCTGCGGATTGACGGCAAGCTACGCGTGGTCTTCGCGGATAGGATCGCGCTTTCTCTCTTGGCGCAGACAGAGGATCTGTTGATCGGGCCCCTGGGTCGTATGACGTGTCGGGACAGTAGCCTGTTAGAGATCATTCAACAGGTGCTCACACCTGACCGCGGCGCACGGACGACGGCAGCTGTTGTTCATCACCACATCCGGCGACGGAGCGGAGCTCTTCCACTGCGCGCCTGCGTCTATCGGCCAGGATCTTATGGCAGCGATTATGTCGGTGCTATGGACTGCTTTATCCGCCTGGAGTCCCCGATACCCACCCTCCGCGATGCGGTTCGGAAATTTGCCGCCATGTACCACCTATCGGCAGCGGAAACTGCGATCACAACAAAGCTTGTTGATGGACGGACACTGGAGGAAATAGCTACGGAACGGCACACATCGCCCGATACTGTCCGGACACAGATCAAGAGCATACACAGGAAGACAAACTGCGGCCGGCAGATTGATATCGTGCGCCATGTGGCTGCGATGGTAGACCCCGAAAGCCGTTGCGCGGAGTTTGGACTGCGCGCCCCTATTTTATTCTGAGGCTTTCTGTCAACCTCCAGCTCCATGAATGCTGCGGCATACCCAATTTGAGGTATTCACATTAAAACATGTTTCATTTACCTTATCCGAATGTCAACCTTCCGCCTTGCAAACAATAAGATTTTTCTCGAACAGGAAAATCGTCCGAATCACGGTATACAACTGGCGGGAAGGCTTGCCTGACTATGATTCGCACCAGCGGTCTGTTACCGACAGCCTGCATTTTTGCCCCATTTAAGCGGAGCCTGAGGGCATCTTGGGCCGGCGAGTCCGATGGCGGCAGAGGCTCATATTGCCAGATAAAAACTGGACGCGCAAAAGTTGAATTGAAAAACCTTTTATGGAATCGTTAAGTATGTTGAGCTTGTGACGAGTGATTCTTTGTCCACGTGCCGCTGTTGGCATTGACGGCCTGCGTGCAGAGGGAACAACCTGAATTATCGTTCAAGTTGCTTTGGAAAACTTAACCAGTCATCCTTCTGAGGGCGTGACGATGACAATCGTATATGGACACTTCAATACCCCTTCTGGCGGAGGAACCACTTTTTCTGGGACTAATTTTCTCCAGGGAGGTGGCTCAAATGTAGATCTCGCTGTGGGAGCCTTTTTGGGAGCCTCAGGGTTGCCCTTTATCTATTCACGCCAAGACTGGTTCAACTATGCTGCGGCTCTTGAAGTAAAAAATACAGAAATCTCGCCTGTGCAAATCATAGTTGATGTCTTCGCGGCGCAGTTCGTCGGCGTCGGAGGTCACGGAAATGATATTTTCCGCATTAGAAATGTCGAGGTGGCCCGAATATCAGGAGGCAGCGGAGACGATTTGATAGATTCTAATTACGGGGGCGTCGGAAGCACCAACGACATCCTTCGTGGGGGCGCAGGCAATGATAGGATTTCAGGCTTGCGAGGAAACGATACTATAGACGGCGGATCTGGTCATGATTTCGCAACATTCTTTGGGCAGAGGGCAGAGTATGATGTCACATTGCTGCCCAATGGGTCACTCGAAGTTTTCCACGCGAGAGGAAGCAAGATCGACGGCAGAGACATGGTTTCGAATGTGGAAGTGTTCAGGTTTGCAGACGGAGACTTCTCGGCCGCAGCTCTCATAAATCGCCCACCAGTAGTCGGCACGATCGCCAACCGCGACGGAACCGAGGACGATGCAACCTTCTCTATCGATCTCCTTCAGGGCGCCAGCGATCCTGACGCCAATGCCCTCTCGGTTACCGGACTGACCATCAAGGCGACTGATGGCAGTGGGAATAGCGTTAGCTTCCCGGCCGGGGCTTGGAGCGTCTCAGAGTCCGTTTCGGTCCTGACCATCGACCCGAGGGCCTATAACGGCCTGAAGGACGGAGAGAGCCGTGAGATTACCGTCTCCTATGCAATCACCGATGGTCGGGCGACTACTCAAAACAGCTTTGTCGTGACTATTGCAGGCAAGAACGACGCGCCGACCGGGTCGGCCAGCGCCGCCCTGCCGGATGGCACCGAAGACGAGGCCTACACCGTGAGCCTTGCCGATCTGCTGGCGGGCTTCGAAGACGTCGACGGCGACATGCTGTCGGTGCCTCGCTCGCAGCATCATGCTGCCCAATCGCCGGGAAATTGATCCACCAGATCAATTTCTGGCCCGGCTCAGACGCGGAAAATCCACCTATCCCAGCCGTTCAGATTTCCTGAACCACCTCTGGCCACGCCAAGGGACGCCCTTCATTGGCCGATCCGTTCGATGCCTTCGGAACGGATTAGTCGCATAGGACAGCGCGTAGGATATGGACTGCCTTTGGCTTGCAGCCCCACCAATCCGAGACCTTCAGGCCTTCGACCGATCCGCCGTTCGTCGACAAGTTGCAGGACATCGGCGGGCTCTACCCGTCACCTCCGAACCGCGCCCTTTATGGGTGGATGAGAATCTAGGCCCAGGCGCCCGATCGGGAGCAGCCTGTCCTGCCGATGGCGTCGGGCATGGCCGAGCGGAGGGTCCAAACCTTTGTGCGTGACGGGACGATGTCGCTCTTTGCCGCACTCGATATCGCCACCGGCGTGGTGATCGGGAAATGCTGTTGACACCATCTCCCGACCGAGTTTCTGGACATCCTGAAACAGATCAACCGCCAGATGCCTGAAGGTCCAACGTGTATGCCGCCATGGACAAGCGAGGCGGATCACAAAACAGTCCGGCGGACTGTTTTCCTGCCGAACGTCACCAAAAAGACCCGCAGGATCCAGGCATGGCTGGCGCGCCATCCGCATTGGCATATGCATTTCACGCCGACCTCGGCAGCGGGACATTCATCGCCCCGTCATCGCCACCCACAACGAGGATCCAAAGCCAATTGCGGAGTGGGGTCCGCCGACGACATTCTCGCCTCTGCACGGCCATTTTGCCAGGAACCCCATGCGACAAACTTTGGATTGGGATGATGAGGCGCGGGAAATCGCCAAGGATCACCACTGTCCGGCAGCAAACCGCGATCGGCAATCCGCAAACCCGGATATGTGACGCCCCTCGCCCAAGCCGCTATCTTTTTCAGGTGGAGCAAGTGCCGCTAACGCGATAGGCGCGGCGCATTCGGCGCGCTTCTTGGGAACGCGCCGAAAGAAGATTAGTTATTCCGGGAACCTGGTCTGGATCCCTAGTCCAGACCCGAAATTATTAAAGGACAAGGCGTCCACACCATGCGCGAGACGAGCGGGGCCGGCCCCGAAGACAGGCTACTGACAGGAACAACCGGGCTCGACGCAGTCTTGCGGGGCGGCTTGACCCCATCGCGGCTTTATCTTGTCGAGGGAACGCCTGGCTCTGGCAAGACGACCCTGGCCCTCAGGTTCCTGCTGGAAGGGCGCAGCGCCGGCGATCACGGGCTTTACATCACCCTGTCCGAAACCGAGAACGAGTTGAGGGCAGTCGCGCAATCGCATGGTTTCACCCTCGACGGGATCGATGTCTTCGAAATGGTGACCGAAGACGAATTCGGTGCCGATCACGAACAGTCCCTCCTCCATCCAAGCGAGGTCGAACTGGGCGAAACGGTACGCGGCATCTTTGAGCTGGTCGAAAGGACCGATCCGGCGCGCGTGGTCTTGGACAGCCTGTCCGAGTTGCGTCTTCTGGCGCAGAACGCGCTTCGCTATCGTAGGCAGATCCTTGCGCTGAAGCATTTCTTTGCCCGCAGGAACTGCACCGTCCTGATGCTGGACGACAGGACGGCCGAACCGGGGGATCTGCAACTGCATTCGATCGCCCATGGCGTGATCTCGCTGGAACAGCTGGCCAACGATTTCGGGTCAGAGCGGCGGCGGCTGCGGGTCGTCAAGATGCGGGGGCTTCAATATCACGGCGGTTACCACGACTTCACCATCGAGCGCGGCGGAATTTGCGTTTATCCGCGCCTGATCGCGGCAAACCATCATCGCAGCTTTTCCAGCGAGCCGGTGACGACGGGCATTGCAGAACTGGATGCCCTGCTGGGCAAGGGACTATTCCCGGGCACGAATACCCTGCTGGCCGGGCCGGCCGGTACGGGCAAGACCACGACGGCCGTGCGCTGCATGATCGCTGCGCTGAAGCGCGGCCAGAAGGCCGCGTATTTCCTGTTCGACGAGCGGCTTGCGACCCTGCTGATCAGGTCCAAGGCCCTGAACATGGATTTGCAGCCTTTCATCGACAACGGACTTCTGAAGATCCGTCAGATCCATCCGGCCGAGTTGTCGCCCGGCGAATTTGCCAACACGGTGCGCGACGCCGTCGAGGAAGACGATGTCGGTCTTGTGGTGATCGACAGCCTCAACGCCTATTTGCACGCGATGCCGAGCGACGATTTCCTCGTCCTCCAGATGCACGAACTGCTAAGCTATCTGGCGCAGCAGGGAGTGGTGTCGATGATGATCCTGGGCCAGCATGGCGTCATGGGCGACCTGCGCACGGATGTGGATATCAGCTACCTGGCCGACACCGTGATGCTGCTGCGCTTTTTCGAAGCGAACGGCGAGGTGCGCAAGTCCATTGCCGTGATCAAGACACGCACCTCGGATCACGAGCGCACCATCCGTGAATTGGAGATCAACGAGACCGGCATCGTCATCGGCGATCCGATCCGGGGATTCACGGGCATCCTGTCCGGTACGCCTGCCCTTGCTGCTACCAAGGGCGATCTGCTTTCCCTGGATCAGGACGGGGCAGCGCCGCTGTGATCGACCAGGCAACGGACCGGGGTCCAAGTCAGCGCCAGCCGATCGACCACAGCCTGTCGGTCGTCATCCTTGCTCCACGTGGGCGCGATGCCGCAGTGGCTGTCGACCTGTTGGAAAAGGTCGGGATCGCTTCGGTCGTTGCGGCCAGTGTGGGCGAACTGGCCGCGCTGATCGAGGAATGCGTCGGGGTAGCCCTCGTGACCGAGGAAGCCCTGGTCCCCGCCAAGGAGGACTGCCCGCTGAAAGCGGCTTTGTCGGGTCAGCCGTCCTGGTCGGATGTTCCCTTCATCGTCCTGGCGAACGGCTCTGTCCGCCATCGATCCCCGCAAGCCAGGATGCACATGGACGCCCTGCCGAACGCGGTCTTGTTGTCGAGACCCCTTCATGCCGAGGAACTGGTGCGATCCGTGCGCTCCGCCCTCAAGGCCCGGGCGCGGCAGTACGAGGCGCGCGACCGGATGCAAGAACTGCAGATGCGCGAGGCGCAGTTGCACGAAAGCGAAGCCAAGTTCCACGCCATCGCCGACTCGGTCGACCAGATCATCTGGTCGGCCCGTCCCGACGGGTTCCACGATTACTACAACCACCGCTGGTACGAATTCACCGGCGTCCCCCCGGGATCCACTGATGGCGCGGCTTGGGCAGAGCTGTTTCATCCCGACGACCTGGAAAGGACTTGGGCACGCTGGGGGCACAGCCTGACAAGCGGAGAGCCGTATGAGATGGAATACCGTCTCAGGCACCATTCCGGCGAATACAGATGGGTGCTGGGCCGCGCAAAGCCGGTCCGCGATGCGCAGGGCCGGATCATCCGCTGGTATGGAAGCTGCACCGACATCAACCGGATCAAGGCCGGAGAGGAGCAGCGTCAGCTGATGCTGGGAGAGATGAACCACCGGGTCAAGAATTCGATGGCGATGGTCCATGCGATCGTGTCACAGACCCTGCGGCAAGCCGAAAGTCTCGAGGACGCACGCAGGTCCATCCAGTCCCGGATCGGCATGATGGCGCAGGCCCATGATCGCCTGATCAAGTCCACCTGGACAAATGCCTCGATCACCGAGGTCATTCAGGCGGCCTTGACCCCACATCGCATGGAGGAAGGGCGCTTTGTGCTTGATGGTCCAGACCTGCCCGTCGGTTCCAAGCAGGCATTGGCCCTGACCATGGCCCTGCATGAACTGGCCACGAACGCTGCCAAGTACGGCGCCCTTTCGAACGACCGCGGCCATGTCCGGGTCCAATGGCGCCAGCTGAACAACGGCAGTCACCAGGAGTTTCGGCTGAACTGGACCGAGGCGGAGGGACCACCGGTCACAACGCCCACCAGGCGGGGATTTGGCAGCCGCATGATTGAACAGGCACTGGCCAGTTACTTCAACGGATCGGCAGAACTGGCCTATGAACCAAGCGGCCTGATTTTTGAACTGAAAGCGCCGCTGGCGGACCTGTCGCAGGATGACGATGGCCTTTCATAGACAAAACCGGGGCGATCATGGCCCAAGCCCGGCAGTCACCTTGGCCAAGTCCTTCTCGCAGACACGCGGGGGCTGTTGCGAGACAAGAATTGCCCCCTGAGAAGGCCTGGCCCGTCCGCTGCCGCACGACGAACGGAAGAGCCTGCACGGGCGGGGAGAGAGGTCGATGACCATGGCAAGTCAGGCAAACCCCTCCTGCGTCCAGAGGGGGCGATAGCGGTCAGCCATGGCCGTCCGGGGTCTCGACAACAACCTGCCGAACATAGGGTATTCTATTACCGACCATGATCGACCGCTTGCCGCTGCAGGGGCTTGGGCCGCGCTTGCGGCTCATCCGCGCCCTGATCCATCTGGTCGTTCCCGTCGAGCAACCCGGTTGCCGCGAATTCCTCCACCCTGTTCCAGCAGGTTCCGGCCTTACCCATGAATATGGATTTGAATGCAGGCCCGACATCCATCCTCTATCGTCCAGCCATCTGTCGGCCCTGCATCCTTTGCCGCGTCCAACAGCAAGGGACGTTACCCGAGCATGACGATCAGGTCGCGAATATGCGGGTTCCTTTGACAGCCTCCTGTTGGACAGAAAGACTGCGGGACCAAGACAGCCGTTCCACGACAGCCTCTCAGCTTGAGGCGACAAGCTCCGTGAGCAGCCGCCCTAGGGGAGAGGTCGGATCGCCCAAGGCTTGCACGACGGTCAGATGGTTCAGGCCCTTTTCGCAACGCAGATCTACGCCCGTGCCGCTTTCCTCCAGCAGTTCGGCCAGGGCCGCTGCCTGTCGATGAAAGGGAAGCGTCTCATCCTGGCCGCGCGTGATGATCCGCTTGGGCCCCGAGACGTGACGGGACGACAGGGGCGACCAGGCTTCCGCTTCCTCGGAGGTCATCCTTGCCTCGTCCTTCAGGAAGCTTTCGGGGATGCCCGACAGGTCGTAGATGCCGCTGACCAGAAGCAGACCGCGCAGGGGCGGCAAGGGCGGACGGGTTTCCTCGGCCGGGCCGTATCCCGCAAGATAACAGGCCAGATGCGCCCCGGCGGAATGGCCGCTGACCGTCAGGCGTGCCGGATCCGCACCAAGATCGCGCGCCATCCTGACCAGGTGCAGCGCGGCGGCCCGGACCTGCGCGACGATGGCGGCAAGCCGGGTTTCCGGCATCAGGTCATAGGTCACGATCGCGGCGACGCCCCCGGCGGCCAGCACCGGGGCGGCGACAAGATGATGGGCCTCCTTGCTGCCCGACCGCCAATAGCCCCCATGGATGAACAGGTGGACGGGCGCCCCCGGCCTGGCGCCGAGGGGCATCAGGATGTCCATCCGTTCGCGCGGCGTGGTGCCATAAGCGACATCGCGGATCATCCGGGCCGAGGCCGCGAATGACCGGGAACGTGCCGCGGTTTCCTCCATCACGGCGTCGAAGTCCGGGATGAAGTCCCGGTTCCGGTACAGATCCTGCATCGCGGCATCCTCAGAAGGCCAGGGCGAAATACTTCGGCTCCATGAATTCAAGGATGCCCGTCACGCCGCCTTCGCGCCCCAGGCCGCTTTGCTTGGCACCGCCGAACGGCGCGGCGGGGTCCGACATCAGGCCGCGATTGATCGCGATCATCCCGGATTCGATGCCTTTGCCAACCCGCAGTGCGCGGTTCAGGTCGCCCGAATAAACATAGGCCGCCAGCCCGTATTCCGTCGCGTTCGCAAGCCGGATCGCCTGTTCCTCGGTCTCGAAGCGATAGACCGGCGCCACGGGGCCAAAGATTTCCTCATGCGCAATCTCAGCCTCGGGGCTGACATTGTCCAGGACGGTCGGAGGGAAGTAATAGCCCGACCCCGGCAGGGCCTTGCCCCCGGTCGTGACCCGGGCACCCCGGCCCACGGCCTCGTCCACCAGCCGGCCGATCTTCTGGACGGCCCGCGTCGTGATCATGGGACCGACCTGGGTCGCCGGATCCGTGCCGGGGCCGACCTTCAGCGCCGCCATCCGTTCGGTCAACCCCGCCACGAAAGCGTCGTGGATGCCCGACTGGACATAGAAGCGGTTGGCGGCCGTGCAGGCCTCTCCGGCGTTGCGCATCTTGGCGATCATGGCGCCGTCCAGGGCGGCGTTCAGATCGGCATCGTCGAAGACCAGGAAAGGTGCATTGCCGCCCAGCTCCATCGAGCAGGACACGACGGTCTTGGCCGCCTCGGCCAGAAGCACGCGGCCCACCCCGGTCGAGCCGGTGAATGACAGCTTGCGCACGCGCGGATCGGCCAGCATCGCATTCGTGACGGGCGCGGGCTGGCTGGTCGTCAGGACGTTGACGACGCCGGGTGGCACCCCGGCCGCGGCCCCAAGGCGGGCCATGGCATAGGCGGTCAGCGGCGTTTCGCTGGCGGGTTTCAGGATCACGGTGCATCCGGCCGCAAGCGCAGGACCGATCTTGCGGGTGGCCATGGCGGCCGGAAAGTTCCAGGGCGTGATCAGGACCGCGATGCCGATGGGGTCGTGGTCGACAAGGATGTGGTTCGCCCCCGACGGGGCATGGCGGAACTCGCCCGCGATGCGGACCGCTTCCTCGGCATACCAGCGAAAGAATTCGGCGGCATAGGCAACCTCGCCCCGCGCATCGGGCAGCGCCTTGCCGTTTTCCAGCGAGATCAGCCGGGCCAGTTCCTCGGCATGATCGGTCATCAGGCGGAACCAGCGGCGCAGGATCTCGGACCGCTGGCGGGCGGGCGTCGCGCGCCAGCCAGCGGCGGCGGCCTGGGCCGCATCCACGGCGCGCAGGGCATCGGCGACCGTGGCATCGGGCACCTCGGCCAGAACTTCCGCAGTCGAGGGATTCATGACGGGAATGCCGGCGCCGGGCAGCCATTCGCCGCCGATGAACAATCCGCCCGCATGAAGGCCGGGATCGGCGAAATCCGAAGGGTGCTGGATGTCAAGGCTCATGTCGGATCCTTTCGGGTCTACTGGATGATGCGGGCATCGCCGGAAAAGGCAGCGTGCAGAAGGCGGGTCATGTCGGCGCGGTCGATCGGCCGGGGGTTGTTCTGGATCAGCCGCTCGATCCCGCAGGACTGCTCGGCCACCCAGCCGATCTGATCCTCGGACAGGCCCAGGCCGGACAGGGTTTCCGGGATCCCGATGCGGGAAAACAGCAAACGGAGGGCGGGGATCACCTCGTCGGCCTGGGCAAGGCCCATGGCGTCGGCAATCTGGGCAAGCTCTGCGCCGATGGCCGGGCGGTTCCATTCCATCACCCAGGGCATCAGGCAGGCCACCCCCGCGCCATGCGCGGTATGGGTCAGCGCGCCGACCGGATACTGGATCGCATGGGCGGCGGCGGTGCCCGCGACCCCGAAGGCCAGCCCCGCGAAAAGCGCGCCCTGCATGACCCGCGCGCGGGCGTCGGCATCCGCGCCGGTTCCGCAGGCGCGTTCCAGCCCTTGCCACAACAGGCGGATCGCGGTCAGGGCGAACTGGTCGGACAAGGCGTTCTTGCCGACAAAGACCCGTTCCTGGGTCAGCGTGGCCGTGACGGGACGACGGATGGCGGTGAACGCCTCGATCGCGTGGGTCATGGCATCGGCCCCGGCGATTGCGGTCAGGCCGGGCGGGCAGGTCAGCGTCAGGTCGGGGTCGCAGATCGCCACCGTCGGCACCAGATGCGGGCTGGAGATCCCGACCTTCAGGCTGCGCGTCGCGTCGGACACGACAGCGACCGGGGTCACTTCGGATCCGGTGCCTGCCGTCGTGGGCAGGGCGATCAGGGGAAGGATCGGGCCGGGCACCTTCAGTTCGCCATAGTAATCCTGGGGTTGGCCGCCATGGGTCAGCAGCAGGGCCATGCATTTCGCCATGTCGAGGCAGGAGCCGCCACCGATGCCGATAACCAGATCAGGCGTAAAACCGCGCGCTGATTCGCTTGCGGCAAGGGCGCTGTCCACGGGCACGTCGGGCAGCGCCCCGCCCTCGACCTGGACCGCCAGTCCGTGATCGCGCAGATCGGCAAGCATCGCGTGAAGCTGGGGATCGTCGGCCATGCGGGCATCGGTGACGACAAGGGCGCGGCGCCCCAGCCTGGCCGCGACCTGCCCCAGCACCAGCCGCTGGCCGGATCCGAAGATGATCTCTCGCGGAGGTCTGATCGTGCCGAAATGCGTCATTCTGTTCCTCTCCCCTGTATTTCTTCGATGATCGACATCTGCCGCGTGCTGGTCTTGCAGCCCTTGGGCTGCCTTCGCCGTCTTGCCCGCCCCGACATCGCTTCGTATCGTATATGATATTGTATTTGACATCCGATCTAGTTTTTGTAAACCATCCTCTTGCAAGCAGCCGAGATGCGGAGTGCGAATTGGGAAGTGCAGCGGAAAGCCAAGGCCTTCAGATGGTCCGTCCGGCCAGCATCGTGGAGGGTGTCTATGACAGCATCTACGAACGCATCATGTCGCTGGACATCGCCCCCGGCGCGCGCATTCCCGTTGATGTCATTGCCCGCGATCTGGGCGTGTCCCAGACCCCGGTGCGCGAGGCCCTGTCCCGCCTTGAGCGCGAGGGGCTGGTCCGCAAGGCGCACCTGATCGGCTATAGCGCCGCGCCCCAGTTGTCGCGCCAGGCTTTCGAGGATCTGTTTGCCTTTCGCCTGCTGCTGGAGCCGGAATGCGCCCGCCTGGCGACGCAGAACCTGACCGCCGACAGCCTGCGCAAGCTTGAAGACGCTGCCGCCGACATGGGCCACGGAGAGCCTCCGGTAGACCGGACCAGCCGCTATTCCCGGTTTGCGCGCGCGGATGCGCATTTCCACGACGCGATCATCAAGGTGGCCGGAAACGACGTGATCCGACAGGCCGTTGCGGATCAGCACATCCATCTGCACCTGTTTCGGCTGATGTTCCACAGCCGTGTCACGCAAGAGGCGCTGGAGGAACATGAAAACCTGCTGGCCGCCTTTCGCGCAGGCGATCCCATTGGCGCCCAGGCTGCCATGCGCGAGCATATTTCCCGGTCGCGCGACCGTCTGATGCTGGCTTTCGAATGACCGCCGCCATGCCCCTGGTCCAGGCAACCCCCGCCGAACCAGCCGTTCGGGCCGAGAGCCTGGGCAAGACCTATGGGGCGGTCACGGTCCTGTCGGATGTCACGCTGGACATCCTGCCCGGCGAAGTCCACGCCATCATCGGAGAGAACGGCGCGGGCAAATCCACCCTGATGAAGCTCTTGTCCGGCCATGTCGCGCCGACGGCCGGGCGCTTGCTGATGGCGGGCGCGCAGGCCGAGTTTGCCGATGCCGCCGCCGCCGAGGCTGCGGGCGTGGTGCTGGTGCATCAGGAAATCCTGCTGGCCCCCGACCTGACCGTGGCCGAGAACCTGTTCTTGGGCCGCGAACTGACGCGCGGGCCGATGGTCGATGACCGGGCGATGAACCGCCGCACCGGCGAAGTGCTGGCCTCGATCGGCGCCCGCTGCCATCCGCGCGACCGAGTCGGGTCGCTGCCGCTGGCGCAGCGCCAGCTGGTCCAGATCGCCCGCGCCCTGCTGGAGCCGCGCACCGTCGTGATCTTTGACGAACCGACCGCGGTCCTGGCCAATGACGAGGTGGCGGCCCTGCTGGACGTGGTGCGCGGGCTTCGGGCGCGGGGCGCCGCCGTTCTGTACATCTCGCACCGCCTGGACGAGGTCGAGGCCCTGGCGGACCGCGTCACCGTGCTACGCGACGGCCGCATGATCGGCACCTGGCCCGCCCAGGGGCTGACGCAGCGCGCAATGGCCGACCTGATGGTGGGCCGCGAACTGGGCACGCTTTTCCCGGCCAAGCGCGACTTGCCGCCGGCCAGTCCCCAGCTTGTGGTCGAGGGGCTGTCCGTCGATCATGGCGCCGTCGAAGCCAGCCTGACGCTGCATCCGGGCGAGGTTCTGGGCATCGGCGGCATGATCGGATCGGGCCGGACCGAACTGTTCGAGGGGCTGATGGGCCTCAGGCCGTCGCGGGCGGCGCGCATCACCCTGGGCGGGCAAGAGGTCAGGCACCGCAGCGTCCGGGACTGGCAGGCGGCCGGGCTGGTCTATCTGACCGAAGACCGCAAGGGAAAAGGACTGCTTCTGGATGAACCACTGGCCACGAACCTGACGCTTCAGGCGCTGGACAGCGTGCATCCCGGCACAAGGCTTGACCACGCGGCGGAAGACCGCGCCCTGGACCGGGCGGTCGAGACCTATGACATCCGCCTGCGCAACCGCCGCCTGTCTGCGGGCCAGCTTTCAGGCGGCAACCAGCAAAAGCTGCTTCTGGCCAAGGTCATGCAGACCGACCCTTTGGTCGTCATCATCGACGAGCCGACGCGCGGCATCGACATCGGCAACAAGAGCCAGATCTATGATTTCATCGACCGGCTGGTCCGGGCCGGCAAGGCGGTGATCGTCGTCTCGTCGGAACTGCCCGAACTGGTCGGCCTGTCGTACCGGGTCCTGGTGATGCGCGGGGGGCGCATCGTCGCGGAACTGACGGGCAAGGCGATCACCGAACAGAACGTGGTCTATGCCGCGACCAGCAGCGAAGGCCACGCAACGCCCGCCCCCGCCGCCAGGACAAACGCCTGAACCGAAACATCAGGGGGAGGAGAGACCCGGGTGACAAGCGTGACCACCGAAATCACCGACGCGCCGCGTCGCATCCGATGGGCCGAGATGGGCCCCTTTATCGCACTGGCCCTGGTCGTGCTGATCGGCACGCTGATCAACGCCAACTTCGCCACCGGCACCAACATCGCCAATGTCGTCACCCGGTCGGCCTTTATCGCCATCATCGCCGTGGGGGCCACCTTTGTCATCTCCTCGGGATGCCTGGATCTGTCCGTCGGCTCGATGATGGCCTTCGTGACGGGCGTGATGATCCTGACCATGAACCGGCTGGAACCGACCATGGGGGCCAATGCCATCCTTGTCGGCGCGGGCTTCGGGCTGGTCGTCGGCGCGCTGTGCGGATTGGTGAACGGGCTGATCGTGACCGTGGGCAAGATCGAGCCGTTCATCGCCACCCTGGGCACCATGGGCATCTTCCGGGCGCTGATCACCTGGATGTCGGACGGCGGATCCATCCCCATCGACCGGGCGCTGCGCGACCCTTATCGCCCGGTCTATTTCGGCAATGTCCTGGGCATCCCGCTGCCGGTGGTCGTCACGCTGGCGGTGGTCCTGGTCGGGGCCTTCATCCTGTATCGCACCAAATACGGGCGGCGCTGCATGGCGGCGGGATCGAACGCCGATGTCGCGCGATTTTCCGGCGTGTCGGTGGCAAGGGTGCGGACCACGGCCTTCGTGATCCAGGGTCTTTGCGTCGCCGTTGCTGCAATCTGCTATATCCCCCGCCTGGGCGCGGCCACGCCGACTACCGGGCAGTTGTGGGAATTGCAGGTGATCACCGC
The DNA here is from genome assembly GCF_030863885.1 of Paracoccus actinidiae. NCBI lineage: Bacteria > Pseudomonadati > Pseudomonadota > Alphaproteobacteria > Rhodobacterales > Paracoccaceae > Paracoccus > Paracoccus actinidiae. Next base: position 3,635,314 of record NZ_CP132956.1, on the reverse strand, counting down.
CGTGGTGATCGGCGGCACCCTTCTGCGCGGCGGCAAGGGGCGGATCTGGGGAACGGTGGCCGGTGCCCTGATCCTCGAGGTGATCGCCAACCTGATGGTGCTGTCGAACATGGTGTCCGAATACCTGGTCGCGGCGGTCCAGGGGGTGATCATCATTCTGGCGATGCTGGCGCATCGTTTCATCAAGTAATCGCCCGGGGAGAGGCGAGAATTTTCAAAAGGGAGGAATATCCATGACCAAATTCACCAGACGCGCCCTCGGGCTTGTCTCTGCCGCAAGCCTGGTGGCCCTGACCGCCGGCGGGGCCATCGCCCAGGACAAGCGGACCATCGCCGTCTCGATCCCGGCCGCCACGCATGGCTGGACCGGCGGCGTGGTCTATCACGCCGAACAGGCCGAGAAAGAGATTGAGGCCGCATTCCCCAACATCGACGTGATCGTGAAGACCTCGCCCTCGGCCACGGCCCAGGTCTCGGCCCTGGAAGACCTGTCAGCCGGCCAGACCCTGGACGCCCTGGTCATCCTGCCCTTCACCTCCGAGGAGCTGACCGGCCCGGTCGAGCAGGTCAAGTCGAACGGCACCTATATCGCGGTGGTGGACCGGGGGCTGACCGACCCATCGATCCAGGATCTGTATGTGGCGGGCGACAACATCGCCGTGGGCGCCAACACCGCGAAATGGATGGCCGAGAAGCTGGGCGGCGAAGGCAAGGTCGTCGTGCTGCGCGGCATCCCGACGGTGATCGACGACGAACGCATCCAGGGCTTCACCGACGTGATGAAGGACACCAACATCGAAATCCTCGACATCCAGTATGCCAACTGGAACCAGGACGAGGCCTTCAGCCTGATGCAGGACTATCTGGCCAAGTATCCCCATATCGACGCAGTCTGGGCCAATGACGACGACATGCTTCTGGGCGTCTTGGAAGCGGTCAAGCAGTCGGGCCGGACCGAGATCAAGTATGCCCTGGGCGGAAACGGCATGAAGGACGTGATCGAGATGGTGAAGGCGGGCGATCCCGTCACCCCCATCTCGACCCCCTACCCGCCGTCGATGATCAAGTCGGCCATCTACATGACCGCCGCGCAGTTTGCCGGCCAGGCGCCGATGCGCGGCAATTTCAAGCTGGATGCGCCGCTGATCACGCCGGAAAACGCCGACCAGTTCTATTTCCCCGACAGCCCGTTCTGACAACAGTGCCCGAGGCCCAGCGGCCTCGGGTCCCGAATTGACACAAGGAGACCACGGATGAGTGGCAAGAAAATCCTCATGCTCTGCGGTGAATTCACCGAGGAATATGAAATCTTCGTTTTCCAGCAAGGCATGGAAGCCGTCGGGCATACCGTCCATGTCGTCTGCCCCGACAAGAAGAAGGGCGAGATGATCCAGACCAGCCTGCACGACTTCGAGGGACACCAGACCTATATCGAACGCTTCGGGCACCTGGCCGAGATCAACCAGACCTTCTCGGACATCGTGCTGGAGGATTATGACGCGGTCTATTGCGCGGGCGGCCGTGGCCCGGAATACATCCGCACCGACAAGCGCATCCAGGCGATCGTGCGCCATTTCCACGAAACCGAAAAGCCGATCTTCACCATCTGCCACGGCGTCCAGATCCTGGTCGCGGTCGATGGCGTGATCCGCGGCAAGAAGGTCGCCGCCCTTGGCGCCTGCGAGCCCGAGGTGATCCTGGCCGGCGGCACCTATATCGACGTCAAGCCGCACGAGGCTTATGTTGATGGCACAATGGTTTCGGCCAAGGGCTGGACCGGCCTTGGCGCCTTCATGCGCGAATGCCTCAAGGTGCTTGGGACCGAGATCCGGCATACCTAGGACAGCCTCATCGAAAGACGATGATGGCCAAAGCGACGGGCGATCCCTGAACATCGCCCGCCGTGCAATCCGTCCCGCAGGTGCCGGTCTTGTCTCGGCGGTTGCGGCAATTTGGAGGCGGCGCCCTTTCGGGGTGGACGCCAGCCTCCCGGCTGCCTTCGCCACGGCCGGGATGTCGGACCAGCGAAGGGCTGTCGCCACGGGCACCGGAAGCAACGGCTCCCTGGCGCCTTTGGGATACAGACCGTGCGGACTGCCGCGGCATCATCTGCGCGGGGACCGCAGACGAGAGAGAACCGGCGCAGGGCGTTGCCTTCTGCAAATGGCGCCGCAAGGGCCGGGCGGCGACCGGGCGCCCGGAGGACGCAGCCTGTCTGCTGTTGTGCGCCCCCGGCCTTGGACTGCCGCAAGGGAGGCCGGCGGGGCCAACAACGCGATCAAGCGCGCGAAACGGGAATTTCGCCGCCGCATCAGCCCAAGCCTGCTGCCTCATGCCGGGACCGTTTCGGGTCTTGCCAGCCTCTGCCCCGATCCGGATGCGGAATGCCCATGACGGGGAAACGCTTTCTCACCCATGCGCTCCGATGCGCCTTGACAGTGTGGCCCGAGCAGAGCCGGCGTCACCTCCCCGAAGCCCCCTGCCCGGCAATGTCCCAACCATCCGCGACAGGACCGGGAACCTGAACGCCCGGCATTGTCTGCTTCCGGATGGCTGGTCCGGCAGCCATACCGGGCCAAGACGACCCGCAGAAAGAAAGCTGTAGACACACGCCTGTGGCAACAGGTGCGGCGCCTCAGCAGTGTCGCAGGCCAATCGATCATTCCTGAACAAGGTGCCCGTCCTCCGTCGACCAGGACAGGTGGAAGGGCTTGCCAATCGCCAGGGGCAGCCCGGCCAGATCCTCGTGCAGTTTCTGTACGCGCAGTTCCTGGCCCGTCTCCGTTTCGAAATAGATCGTAGCGGTTGCGCCGACGAACTCCTCTCCGATCATCCGGGCAGCGACGGAATTTTCAGCATCCCGGGGTGGCTGGGCATGGATCTGCATCCGGGTATCCAGGATGGTCAGGCTGGCAGGCTGGCCCGAAACGGCAGCGTCCCCCGGCAGGGCAAATTTGCCGTCGTCGGTCGCAATGACGGGCCGGCCCTGGGGATCCCGCGCCACCTTGCCGGAAAAGATGTTCGAGGCCCCCAGGAAATCGGCCACGAAACGGGTGCGCGGCGCGCGATAGATGTCCTGGGGCGTGCCGATCTGCTCGATCTTGCCCCGGCTCATGATGACCACGCGGTCGGCCATGGAAAAGGCCTCGGACTGGCTGTGGGTCACATAGACGAAGGTGATGCCGGTCTCGCGCTGCAGGTTCTTCAGCACCGTCTGCATCCGCACCTTCAGCGCCGCATCGAGGGCCGACAGGGGTTCGTCCAGCAGCAGGATCTGCGGTTCCACCACCAGCGACCGGGCCAGGGCGACGCGCTGCCTCTGGCCCCCCGACAACTGGCTTATGTTGCGGTCCGCGAATTCCGCGATCTGCATCCGGGCTAGCCATTGTTCGGCACGACGCCGCCGTTCCACCCGGCCCATGCCGCGCATCTTCAGCGCGAATTCGACATTCTCGATCACCGACAGGAAGGGAAACAACGCCAGGCTTTGCCAGACCATCGGCGTGTCGCGCGCCCAGCTTGGCAGATCGTTGATGGGCTTGCCGGCCAGGCGGATTGTCCCTTCGGAAGGCGCCTCCAGGCCCGCCAGCATCCGCAGCGTCGTGGTCTTGCCGCAGCCCGAGGATCCCATCAGGGCCAGGAACTTGCCTTCCCGGATCTGGAGGTCCATCTTTTGCACGGCGGTATAGGAGCCGAACCGCTTGGCCACGCCCTCAAAGGAGACAAGGGGAACTTGGGACACAGATGTCATTCCTTTTCTTGGGGGGCGGTGCGTCCCAGCAGCAATTGCGCCAGGATCAGCAGCGTCATCGAGGTGACAAAGACAAAGGTGCCGATGGCGTTGATGCGCGGGCTGACCTGGCCCTGCAGGAAACCCAGCACCTTGACGGGCAGCGTCTCGTTCAGGCCCGACACGAACCAGGCGATGGCAAATTCGTCAAGGGACACGGCCATGGTGACGAACAGGGCGCCCAGGATCGCAGGGCGGCAGTAGGGGATGATGACATGGCGCATGGCCCCCCAATCCGACGCGCCCAGGTTCCAGGCGGCCGGTTCCAGCGACGGGTCCATCTGCGACAGCCGCAGCCGGATCACTGCCATGGCAAAGGGCGCGCAGATCACCACATGGGCGATGATCACGGCCAGTGCGTCGCCCGACAGGTTCACCCGCGACAGGAAGGCCAGCATTGCAAGCCCCATGATCACCACCGGAATGGTCGGCGGCAGCAGCGCCAGCGCCAGATAGATCTGCTTGCCCATGAAGTGATAGCGGTAATCGGTATAGGCGGCCCCGAAGCCGAGCGCGGTGGATATGACGCCGACCACGACGCCCACCAGCAGCGTGTTCCTCAGCCCCTGCCAGACCAGGGGATCGGCGGCGACCGCCCGGTACCATTCGGTCGAGAACTCCCCCAAAGGAATCGTCGGGAACCGGTCCGAGTTGAAGGAAAAGACGAAGCTGGCCAGGATTGGCGCGAAGACGAACAGATAGGCCAGCACCACATAGAATTTCAGCGCGCCGTTGATCAGCGGATTGCGGTTCGCCTCGTTTTCCTGGTTCATTTGCGCCCCCGATAGGCAAAGCGGATGGACAGGAAGGCCACGATCATCAGCGTCACGATCATGGTCAGCGCGATGACGGCCGCCCGCGGCCATTGCTGGCCGGATTTCGTGGTGTCGGTGATCAGGATCGACAGCGTGGTCGGGTCGCCCCCGCCCAGATAGATCGGGCTGACGAAATCCCCGAAGGACAGGATGAAGGCGAACAACGCCGCAATCACCAGCCCGACGCGGGCGGACGGGATGACCACCGCAAAGACCGTGCGCAGCCGCCCGCAGCGCATGTTGTGCGCAGCCTCGATCAATGTGCGGTCGATGAAGATCAGGCTGAACAGCTGCAGCAGGACGACCAGCGGAAAGGCCAGCGTCACATAGCCCAGCAGCGTGGCGCCCACCGTGTTCAGAAGGCCGTAAGGACCAAGGCCGATCCAGCCCAGCATCACGTTGATGATACCCGCGTCTGACAGGAACACCTGCCAGGAATAGATGCGGACCAGATAGCTGGTGAAAAACGGCACGACCATCAGCATGATCGCCCAGCGTTGGGCGCGCGGGGGCAGCTTGAAGGTGATGGCATAAGCCACGGGAAAGGCCAAAAGGCTGGTCAGCGCCGCCGCCGTCGTGGCAAGCGCCAGCGTGGTGCCGTAAGCCTGCCAGAAGATCGCCCGGCCATACATGGTCGTCCAGTTGACCATCAGGATGTCGTGCTCCCGGTATCCGCCCGCGCCCGGCGCGCCCAAGGGCAGCATCACCATCGGCTCCATCGAGACGACCATGCCGGGCTTCAGTTCCGTCTCGATATCCTCGCGCAGTTCCACGCCCGCCTCGCGGCCATAGTAATGCGACAGCACGCCGAAACTGTGGCCATAGCCGAAGCTGCGATATTGCAGCAGATCCCAGCCCCGATACATCTCGTTCAGTTCCAGCGCGATCTCGTTGCATTTCGCGCCCGGCTTGATCAGTTCCAACCCGCGCAGGTGGACGGCCACGTTCTTTTCCCAGATATCCAGGCTGGCATCGTCCACATGGTCGCAGAACAGCGTGCGTTCCAAGGCGGTATAATAGCCGAAGATCATCGGAAAAGTATTGAGCGACAGGATCTCGCCCGACTGAATCTTCTTGTTGGTGACCGGGTTATGCGCACCGTCGGTGTTGACGCCGGACTGGAACCAGGTCCATGTGTCCATCAACTCGACAAAGGGGAAGGAACTGGCGATCTCGCGGATCATCGCGTTGGTCGATGCGATGGCGACCTCGTGTTCCGGGACGCCTGCCTTGACGGCAGCCACGCAGGCCGCGCCGCCCACGTCGCAGATGCGCGCGCCCTCGCGGATCAGCTTGTGTTCCTCGACCGACTTGATCGACCGCATCCACATCGAAGGCTGGGCGATGTCCACGAATTCAACCCCTGGCAGCGCCGCTTCCAACTGGCGGCGATAGTCCAGGTTGACGTGGTCGAACTCGATCCCCAAGCGCTTGACGCCCGGCGTCAGTTGCCGCACCGCGCGATAGAAGTTGTCGCGCCGCCAGTCGGTATAGGTGACATTGCTGCCAAAGCTGCGCCGCCAGGGCTGGCCGCCGTCGATGCCCGCGCTGATCGTGGTGGCCGCGCGGTCGGTGATGACCATGCCGTATTTCCGCCCGAAATAGCAGTAAAGCCAGCCCGAATAATAGTTGATGCAGTGATATGACGTGAACAGCGCCGCATCGACGCTGTTTTCCGCCATCCAGCCGCGAACATCGTCCTGGCGCCGTTTCATCTCGGCATCCGAGAAGGGCGAGAAGTCCTTCTCGCCGTTATGCCATTCCATGACATGAAGCATATCGTCAGCCATCGTCGGTCCTCTCCCATTGGATTTTATAGGATCGACGCTAGCCAACCGCCGGGACCGACTGAAATTTGTTTTGGCAATTGGTTCATTTGCGAAGGCCGTCGGAACAGGCCAGACGCCATGCGACCCGTGTTGACCGGGCCCTGCTCACCGCGCGTGAGACACGGTTGCCGGTGAATGTTCCCAGTCCAATCCTGCGTTCGTCATTCCTGCAAGGCTCCCTCGATCGATCAGCGCATGGATGACGCACTGGAACTGTTGGCGATGTGATGGGAGCAACACGGGACAAAGCTGCCGCTTTGGTGTTAATGCCCTGAGATGCTCCTGCAGCCCGGGTGACACACAAGATGACGATCACGCACCATGATGAACTGGACGGCCTGAAGAAGATCGGCCGGATCGTCGCGAACACCATGCAGTCGATGGCTGCGGCGATGGAACCCGGCATGACGACAGGCGAGCTTGACGACATCGGCCACGCGTTGCTGGAGCGGGAGGGGGCCGTGTCGGCGCCTCGGGCCACCTATGGTTTCCCGGGCACGACCTGCATCAGCGTCAACGAGGAGATCGCCCATGGCATCCCCGGCGAGCGCAGGCTTGCGGCCGGGGATCTGGTCAACATTGACGTGTCCGCGTCCCTGGACGGCTTTTTCGCCGATACCAGGGCAAGCTTTTGCCTCGGGCCGGTTCAGCCGCCGCTTGACTGGCTTTGCCGCGATGGAAAGCGCGCGATGCAGATCGGCATCGCGCAGGTGGGGCATGACAAGCCGCTGGCCGGGATCGGAAACGCCATCGGTGCCTTCGCATCACAGCGAGGCTATACGCTGATCCGGAACCTGGCCAGCCACGGGGTGGGCAAGGCTCTGCACGAGGCACCCGAAGAGATCCCGACCTGGCCCACCATGGGGGACAAGCGCCGGATGCACGACGGCCTCGTGCTTACCGTCGAGCCGTTCCTGTCGCGGGGCGGAAGATGGGCCACGTCAGGCGCCGATGACGACTGGACCCTCTATAGCAAGCCAGCGGCGCCCGTCGTGCAATACGAGCATACCGTCGTGGCGACCCGTCGCGGCGCCATTGTCGTCACGCGGCCGGGCTGACGCGCGACCGGCGTGCGGTGACCGGCAGGAACTGATCCATGCAGCCACTTATCCAGCCCTCTCTTGGGCACCGCATCGGCGTCATCTCCGACACCCATGGCCTGCTCCGCCCCGAGGCGCTGGAGGCTCTTGAAGGCGTTCACCATATCCTGCACGCGGGCGACATCGGCGATCCCGCCCATCTTGACGCACTGGCGCGCATCGCCCCGGTGACGGCCATCCGCGGCAACATCGACCGCGGCCCCTGGGCCGAGGCCCTGCCCGAAACGGCGAGCCTCACGATCGGAGGCCTGCGGATCCACATGATCCATGACCGCAAGGCCTTGCAGGCCGATCCAAGCGCCGAGGGGTGGGACGTGGTGATCTCGGGCCATTTCCACAAGCCCGGCATCGAGGAAACCGGCGCCACCCTGTGGCTGAACCCCGGCGCCGCCGGCCCCCGCCGCTTTCGCCTGCCCATCACGCTGGCTTTCCTCTGGGAGGAGGCAGGCCGCCCCCGCGCCATAATCCACCCCTTGCCTGTCTGACCTGCTGCCACCCTGACCTGAACCGCCCCAGGTCCGTCGGACAATGGCTGTCAGAAGCAAGATCCTCATGAGGCCGCGACGGATCGGTGCCGGCGGCGGCGCACGTCGGCAGGGGTCAATGGCCTCAGTGGCCTCACGTCGCTTTGTGCCGCCTGGCGGTTGGATCGCCGTCTCTCAGCCCTGTCCGGGTGCCGGCGGCCCAGTGCTGCCGTTCCACCTTCGCCCGCTTCCGCGCCGCGGCGTCGTTGAAGCAGTCATCCCTGTGGGCAATCTGGTCTGCGCAGGTTGCTAGTCCTCGGCGGCAAAGCCTGCCGGGATACGGCGGCCCCTGTCCGCAGGCAAGCCGGTATCGTGGATCAGTTCCTGCGCCATTGCGTCCGCGTTCGGTCCTGCGTCCATCAGATGCTGCCAGATGTCGCGGACCGCCGGCGCCACGCGGCTTTCGGTCACGGCGCGGGCCGTGTGAAGCCATATGACCAGGCCATCGCTGCTGTCATACTCGCGCTTCTTGCGCAGGGCGGCGATCCTGGTCTGGGCAGTCGCGGCAAACCGGGAAACCGCGTCTGCCTTCCAATGGCTCACCTCGTAGAGGTCCATTCCATCCGACAGATAGGAAGCGGCCCAAAACCGCGCGGCGGCGGCGTGGCTTTCGACATGGTGCGGCTTCGCCGTGGCCAGTTTATCGGCAAGGGCCTGCGCCTCGTCGACAAGGGCTGCGGTCGCCTTTTCCTGCTTCCATGTGCTGAACATCATCGTCCTTTCCAAGCCAAGGGGGTAAAGCGCAAGCCGCAAGAAAAGATCCTTCGCGATTACGGTACGGACGCCCTTCAGCACCAATGGTCCTTTGTCATCGCATCAATCAGGTCGCGAGTCTGGAGCAGATCGGACAGATCGACCGGCAGCGCGGCCCTGCCCTCGAGGGCGTCCAGAAACGCAGAGATCAGGTCGCGATGGCTGGCATGGTCGAATGCCATGGGATCGGCTGCGCTGCCGCTGGCTCCCTCTCCGCCCAGGGTCTCGACCTGACCGTCATGATGGAAAACCTCGGCCTGCAAGCCACGAAGGCGGATGGTCATGCGCTCGAAGATCAGTGTCATCGTCTCGGGCAGGCCTGGATAGCAGGCCGTCGTGGCCATGATGGTGCCGGGCGCCGCGTCCGGCCCGAAGGCCGCCAGGGCACAAACCATGTCCTCGGCCTCCATGCGGTGAAGGGGGCTTTTCACGGCATGGGCGGCGCGGATCACGGCGCCGCCGCACAAGGCCCGCAGCACGTCAAGCGTATGGATCGCCTGCGTCAGCATCACGCCCCCGCCGTCACGGGCATATGTCCCGCGGCCCGGCTCATCGTAATAGGCCTGGGGGCGCCACCACGGGATCAGGCAATGCACGCCGCAAAGCCTGCCCGTCTCTCCGGACGAGATGATCCTTGCCACCGCCCGGACGGCAGGGCGGAACCGATGCTGCAACACGGGTGCCGCCAGCAGGCCCGATGCCCTTGCCCGATCGGCAAGAAACCGGGTGTCATCCGTCACCAGCCCGCCCGGCTTTTCGATCAGAAGATGCTTGCCTGCCGACAGGATGCGCCCGCCCAGATCGCGGTGGCTGTCGGGCGGGGTCAGCAGGATGACCGCATCAACGGCCGGGTCGCCAAGAATCACCAGCCCGCCCGGCTTTTCGATCAGAAGATGCTTGCCTGCCGACAGGATGCGCCCGCCCAGATCGCGGTGGCTGTCGGGCGGGGTCAGCAGGATGACCGCATCAACGGCCGGGTCGCCAAGAACAGCATCCAGATCGTCGGTCGCGGCAATACCGTAGGTTTGCGCGAACGCGGCCCGCCGCGCGGGGCTGCGCGCCACGGCATAGGCCAGGCGCGCCCGGCCCTTCAGGTCGGCAAGGCTGGCCATGTGCGGCGCCAGGGCCATTCCCAGACCTATGATGGCAAATGTCTTCACCCTTTTCTCCATCAGGATGTCCAGGCCGGTCGGTTGCCAGCTTGCGCCTCCTTAACCGCAGAGAGTCAGGAAACAAGGACCGAAAATCCATGATCACGCGATCGCGGCACCGAAGCGAAACCGCAACCGGGAGTGTCGGGGAAGGTCGCATCATGTGCAACCCGGATGGATATTCATGTCGGCTTGGCCAAGGCAAGTCTTTCCCTCAAGACTTCACACCCGACCTGGGTCGGGCACCACCGTCGCCGCCTATCGAGCTTGACAGGTTCAGGCGGCAGGCGTTCCATCTCTTGAACCAGGATGGAGAACCCTTCGATGTGCACGGCGTGCCTGATCGCTGACGTGAAGACCCATATGCTTTCGCGTCGCAGCCTTTTCACGGGCGCGGCGGCCACTGCGGCATTGGGCGCTACCTCGGGATTGCTGAGCGCACGGCCCGCCTTGGCGCAGGCGACAGGGCGGGTCGTGGACCTGACGCATGCCTATGACAGCGACTTTCCTACCTTCGACGGCAAGCCCGGCATCCTCTACGAGGTCGACAAGAACTTCGAGCCCGACGGCTATCACCTGTTCAAGCTGACGATCTTCGAGCACACTGGCACCCATATCGACGCGCCGTTGCATTTTTCAAAAGGCGGAGCCTCGGTCGATGCCCTGCCGGTCGAGCAACTGATCGCGCCCCTGTGCATCCTGGACATTTCCGCCAAGGCTGCCCAGGATCCGAATGCAACGGTCGAGCCCGCCGACATCGAGGCATGGATTTCCGCAAACGGCACAATCCCGGCGGGGGCCTGCGTGGCCATGAACTCGGGATGGACTGCCCGGATGGGCGACCCGTCCTGGCGCAATCTGCCCGACGGCACCATGGCATTCCCCGGCTTTTCCAAGGCCGCAACCGATCTTCTCGCCGAGGCGGGTGCGGCGTCGATCGGTGTGGATACCCTGTCGCTCGACCCCGGGAACTCTGCTGACTTCGCGGTGCATTACTCCTGGCTGCCTTCGGGCCGGTTCGGGATCGAAGGGCTTGCCAACCTTGACCAGCTTCCCGCTAGCGGGGCGACGATCTTTATCGGCGCGCCGAAACATCGCGGCGGCACCGGCGGCCCTGCGCGCATCATGGCCCTGCTGTGAAAGGCCTTTGACAATCTTTCAGGGTTAGCTGCCTGGCAGCAGACTTCCGCTTTGCCGGCCACGGATTATGACAGCAACGAGCTGCGGAGGAGGGCGCCTTCACCGTTCTCAACCGCTCCCCTGGCCAAGGGAGGCTCGTCGAAAGGCCCAGTGTCAAACGACCCGGGGCTCAACCGCAGGGCACGCAAATGCCGCCCTGTGAGCAGGCAGCGACCGCTTTTCTCTCGCACCCCAAACCTTTTCCGAAGATCGGCGGTGACCGCCAGCGTAACCCACGGCCGCGCGGCTCGCGCTACGCCAAAGGCTCCGCGCGCGGCATCCTACACCACGTGCGGAAACACTATCGAGGATCTTTTGCTATGCGATCGGCCTCGGAGAAATGGAACACATTCACTCGCGCCTTGCCTGCAGCAAGCTGTGTATGTGATTTCGCGCTCAACAGATAGTTCTGCGCTTGCTGTGTTCCTCGCCAACCAGTGCCCTCGGCACTCTCAAGCAAGGAAATGGAATGGTCTGCCAGCAGGGCATCGTGGTTTGCGAATGCTATATACGTCGTTGCTCGTCCCGCAGCGAAATCCCCCTCATACTTTGCCTCAACGGTGATTGAGGTTGCAGCAATTTCTTCGCCAAGCTGCAGGGCCTCAAGGAGGCGGCCGTCAGCAATAAGGTAAGCTGCCCGCTGCGTGCGCGGATCAGCATAGGCGACATCTTCCGATGGAGGTAAGCAGAGTCCACACCACCTCCTGGAGAGAACAGGACGTCAACGATCGTCCGATTATAGGACATCTCCAGCCCCAGGTGGACAATCTCGACGCAGGAAACTGAGACTTGAAAGTGCCGGAGGTGCCAAGAAAATCATGGCGAGGGAGATGGTGCCATGCGCATAGCGAATTCCTTATAATAGGACATTATTATCGCACCATAAGCGTGGTGGAGCAGAAGATGTGTTTCCCTGACAATGCTGGAAAACATCTCCAACCTAGAGGGCAAGGCGCACAGGACCGAGGATGTCGCTGAAGGTAAGATTGGTCCTACGGACCCATGCTGCGGCATAGGGCGGGCTGGTCACGCAAGATGAATACTCCAGCTGGACCTGGATCGCAAACTCAGGCGTAGTTCCGGGTTCCGAAGATTGCTGAGCCAACGCGCACATGGGTCGCGCCCTCGGCGACGGCCGTCTCGAAGTCCGCGCTCATGCCCATGGAGAGGTTGGGTAGGCCATGGTCCGCCGCCAAGGCGCGCAGCAGGCGGAAATGAGGCAGGGGATCCGCGCCGTCGGGCGGGATACACATCAGGCCCTGGGGCGACAGACCCAAGTCGCGGCAAGAGGCCAGGAAGACCGGCAATTCGTCGGCCAGGATCCCGGCCTTTTGCGGCTCGTCCCCGGTATTGACCTGGATGAACAGTTGCGGGCTGCGGCCTTGCTGCTCGATCTGGGGGGCAAGCTTGCGGGCCAGGCTCATGCGGTCCAACGTATGGATGGCGTCGAACAGTTCGACTGCGGCCTTGGCCTTGTTGGATTGCAGGGGGCCGATCATGTGCAGTTCGACCCCGTGCCAGCGGCTGCGCCAGTCGGGCCACTTGCCCTGCGCTTCCTGCACATAGTTCTCGCCGAAGACGCGCTGCCCTGCGTCCAGCACGGCAGTCACGCGGTCCTGCGGCTGCACCTTGCTGACCGCGATTAGCGTGACGCTGCCCGGCGTGCGTCCGGCCCGTTCCTCGGCCGCGGCAATGCGGCGCTTGATGTCATCCAATCCCATCGCGCAACAAGACAAAAAGAAAAGAGCGGGCGCAAGGCCCGCTCTCAAGTTTGACTGCTGATCCGGGGATCAGAAGTCGAAGCGCACGCCCATGTCGGCGGTCACGCGCTCTTGGTAGTCGCGCTGCAGCGCTGCGCCCAGACGAGCACCGCCCAGGTCGTAGTTGACGCCAATACCGAACGAGTTATCGGTTTCTTTCTGCGTCCAGTCACCGCTGTTGTTAGCGATGTAGGCTTCGATATTGGTCAGGCCATCGCCCAGCGTGTAGTCGCCGTACAGGGTGATGGTGTTGCCAAGATCGCCGATGGCATTCGGCTCGGTGGGAGAGCCGCTGATGCCCACGATGCTACCCGCGTCGCCGTTGTCGATCCAGTTCAGACCAATGCGGGCATTTTCCATGACGGCATAGCGTGCACCGACGAAGTAGACGTCATGATCGTCGACCCCAGAACCGTTCAGGGCAAGACCCGCCGACAGTTCCAGACGCTCGTTCCAGGTATAGTCCACCGCAAGGCTGAACTCTTCGCGGACGTCTTGCTCGACAAACTCACCCAGTTCCGGATCGAAAATCAGAACGTCTTCGTTCAGTCCGGTCTGGTCGGGGTCGATATAGGAGCCGCTGATGGTCAGGTTGTCGAGTGAATAGCTTGCATAGATGCCCATGCGGTCGTCATCGCCGTAGGGTTCGCTTTCGTAGGCGAAGAAGGTACCCAGTGCGTTGCCGCCAACCGAGCGGTCGTAGGAGCCAAGTTCCGAACCATAGATCAGGCCGGCCGTGTCCAGCGCGCCTTCGACGTTGCCGATTTCGACAGTCAAGCCGCTGCTGGTAACGTAAATTTTGCCAGCGTTGATTTCGCCGCCGTTATCCTGGTTCTGGTCCCACTGGATACGGAAGCGAGCACCAAAATCGACGCCCTGATCGGTCGAGGTCGCGGCGTCGATGTTCATCCGCAGGCGCGAAACCACTTGGGTGTCGTTGCCAAAAGCGCCGGAAGCCGGATCGATGGCTTGGCGGGCGTCTTCGTAATAGATCACGCCGGTCCGGCCATAGCCCGAGATGGTCACATCGGCAGCAGCGACACCGGCGGTCAGGACCAGTGCGGTGGAGGCGATAAGAGCCTTTTTCATGTCAAGTTCCCTCTTGTCTCTCTGATGCCCAAACCGGCATTACCGCCTTGGGTATGCTGCTTGTTTCCCCTGTCCTTCCCTATGATGCAACGGAATCGCGCGCCTGCTCTGGCCACGGCGGTTTCTGTGATGCACAAGGGCCACACCTTTGCGTGACCAAGGGAACCTGCGCATTCTGGCCTGCGGGCCAAGGCGCTTGTGGGGCGGGGGTGATCCGGGCTAAAGCTGGCCCTGACGCGAAAAACGAGGGACCGCATGAAAACCGCACACGCCGCGCGCCTGGTGATCGCAGGGGTTCTTTGCGGGGGATTAGCTGCCTGTGGTGGTGGCGGACCAAATGCCGGACCGCAAGAGAGCGCCGACATGCGCCCCGAGGTGCGGCGTACGACGATCTGGGATGTCTTTGAAGGATCCGAGAACCCGAACACCACCGTTGGCGTGAACAAGTACCTGTGGAACGCCAGCCTCGAAGTGCTGAACTTCCTGCCGGTGCAGACGGTCGATCCCTTTACTGGCGTGATCCAGACCGGATATGGCACGCCCCCCGGCGGCGGGCGGTCCTATCGCGCGACGATCAAGATCGCCGATCCGGCACTGGACGCGCGCAGTCTGAAGCTGTCGCTGCAAGGCCCCGGCGGCGCGGCAATCGAACCGGGCACCGTGCGCGCCGTGGAAGACGCGATCCTGACCCGCGCACGTCAGCTGCGCATCCAGGACGGGCGGCTGTAGGGGCGGGCAGCGCCCACTGGACCCGCCAAGTCGCGCCGTATAAACCCGGCGCGACGAATGACGCCAAAGGTCCGCACCATGCCCTATGATCCCTCGAGCAGCGAATCCCGGTGGCAGCAGGCCTGGGCCGACGCCGGCAGCTTCACCGCGATCCGCGACGAGCGGCCGAAATACTATGTGCTGGAAATGTTCCCCTATCCATCGGGGCGCATCCACATGGGCCATGTGCGCAACTACACGATGGGCGACGTGGTTGCCCGCTTCAAGCGCGCACAGGGGTTCAGCGTGCTGCACCCGATGGGCTGGGACGCCTTCGGGATGCCTGCGGAAAACGCCGCGATGGAACAGGGCGGCCATCCGCGCGACTGGACCTATGCCAACATCGCCACGATGAAGAAGCAGTTGAAGCCGTTGGGCCTGTCGATCGACTGGTCCCGCGAATTCGCCACCTGCGACGACGATTACGTCCACCAGCAACAGGCGATGTTCCTGGATATGCTGGAGGCCGGATTGATCACCCGCAAGTCGGCCCAGGTGAACTGGGATCCGGTGGACATGACGGTGCTGGCCAACGAGCAGGTGATCGACGGCAAGGGCTGGCGGTCGGGCGCCCCAGTTGAGCGGCGCGAACTGACGCAGTGGTTCTTCCGCATCTCGGATTATTCCGAGGAGTTGCTGGCGGCCCTGGACGGGCTGACCGGCTGGCCGGAAAAGGTGCGGCTGATGCAGTCGAACTGGATCGGCAAGTCGCGCGGGTTGCAGTTCCGGTTCGAAACGGTGGACGCCCCCGAGGAATTCGCCGCAATCGAGGTTTATACCACCCGCCCCGACACGCTGATGGGCGCCAGCTTCGTGGCGCTGTCGCCCGATCATCCGCTGGTCAAGGATCTGGCCGCCGCCGATCCCAAGGTCGCGGCCTTTGTCGAGGAATGCCGCCGCATCGGCACGACCGAGGAAGCCATCGAAACCGCGCCCAAGCTGGGCTTCGATACCGGCCTGACTGTCAAACATCCGCTGGACGAAGGCTGGCACCTGCCGATCTGGATCGCGAATTTCGTGCTGATGGATTACGGCACCGGCGCGATCTTCGGATCGCCCGCCCATGACGAGCGCGACCACGAATTCGCCACGAAATACGGGCTGCCGATCCGCGCGACCTTTGGCGAACGCGGCATGACGCTGGACCAGGCCGACGCGATGGCCGCCAAGGCGCCCTATGTGCCGCTGAAATCCGAAACCGTCACCTATGTGCGCGGCTTCTCCGGTGAAGCTGACCAGACCGGAGAGGCCGCGGTGGACGCGGCCATCACCCACGCCGAGGCCAATGGCTATGGCGAGGGCGTCACGAAATTCCGCCTGCGCGACTGGGGCATCTCCCGCCAGCGATACTGGGGCTGCCCGATCCCGGTCCTGCATTGCGACACCTGCGGCACGGTGCCCGAGGCCAAGGAGAACCTGCCCGTCCTGCTGCCCCAGGATGTCACCTTCGATGTGCCCGGCAACCCGCTGGACCGCCACCCGAGCTGGCGCAAGGCCACCTGCCCGAAATGCGGGGGCGCGGCGCGGCGCGAGACGGACACGATGGACACCTTCGTCGACTCGTCCTGGTATTACGCGCGCTTCACCAGCCCCCATGCGTCGACGCCCACCGACCGGGCCGACGCCGATTACTGGATGAACGTGGACCAGTATATCGGCGGGATCGAACACGCGATCCTGCACCTGCTGTATTCGCGCTTCTTCGCCCGCGCGATGGTCAAGACCGGGCATCTGCCAGAAAGCGCGAAGGAGCCTTTCGATGCGCTGTTCACGCAAGGGATGGTCACGCACGAGATCTACAAGACGAGTGACGATCGCGGCCGTCCGGTCTATCACCTGCCCGAGGACGTGACGGACGGCAAGCTGGCCGACGGCACCGAGGTCGAGATCATCCCCTCCGCCAAGATGTCGAAGTCCAAGAAGAACGTCGTCGATCCGGTCAACATCGTGCAAAGCTTCGGCGCCGATACCGCGCGCTGGTTCATGCTGTCCGACAGCCCGCCCGAACGCGACGTCGAATGGACTGCCGCCGGGGCTGAGGCTGCCAACAAGTTCCTGGGCCGTGTCTGGCGTCTGGCCGACGAGGCGGGTGACGGCGGGGACGACCCCGACCTGGCCCGCGCCGCGCATCGGGCGATCAACGACGTGACCAAGGCCATCGAGGGCTTTGCCTTCAACAAGGCGGTCGCCAAGATCTATGAACTGGCCAATGCCGTCGGCAAGTCGAAGGCGGGCGGCGAGGCCCGCCGCGCCGCGTTGCGGATCATGGCGCAACTGATGGGGCCGATGGTGCCGCACCTGGCCGAAGATGTCTGGGCGATGGCGGGCGGGCAGGGCCTGCTGGTCGATGCGCCCTGGCCCAAGGCGGATCCGGCCATGCTGGAGGACGATACGGTCACCCTGCCGATCCAGATCAACGGCAAGCGCCGGGCCGAGATCAGCGTCGCCAAGGACATGCCCAAGGACCAGATCGAGGCGCTGGTGCTGGCCGACGAAACCGTGCGCAAGTTCCTGGAAGGCGCGGCGCCGAAAAAGCTGATCGTCGTGCCGGGGCGGATCGTCAATGTGGTCGCCTGACCTGAACCGCCGCGCAGCCCTGCTGGGGCTGCTGGCGGTGTCTGCCTGCGGGCTGACGCCGGTCTATGGCCCGAACGGGGCAGGCCAGCGGCTGTTCGGCAAGGTCCGCCCGCGTGATCCCGAGACCTATCAGGATTTCGCCTTCAACCGCCGCCTGGGCGAGCGGCTGGGCGGCGAGGGGACGGATTACGACCTGGATTACCGCATCACCGTGGGCGTGGTCCCGCAGGCGATCACCACGGACGAGGTCACGAACCGCTATTCGTTGAACGGGACGGCGGATTTCGTGCTGACCGACCGCGTCGGGCGGGTCCTGGCGCAGGGTCGGGTCAGCAACTTCACCTCTTATTCCACCACCGGCACCACCATCGCCACGCTGTCCGCCGAGGGCGACGCCCGGTCCCGGCTGGCCGAGATGCTGGCCGATCAGGTTGTCACGCGTTTGCTGGCGGCATCCGCGCAACTGCCGGAATGACGGGCGAATGATCCTGAAGGGCGCTGAAATCGCGCGCTATCTGGCACGGCCCGATCCGTCGCGCCCGGCGCTGCTGATCTATGGTCAGGACGCGATGCGTGTGGCGATAAAGCGGGCCGAGGCGGTAAAGGCCCTGGTGGGCGAAAAGGCAGACGAGGAGATGCGCCTGACCCGCCTGCCCGGCGCGGGGCTGCGCAAGGATCCCGCGCAACTGCTGGACGCCGTTAAGGAGGTGGGCTTTTTCCCCGGACCCCGCGTGGTACTGGTCGAGGATACGCCGGATACCGCCGCCGATGCGGTGCGCGCAGCCCTGCTGGACTGGAAGCCGGGCGATGCGGCGATGGTAGTGACGGCGGGGGCCTTGGGCAAGTCGTCCGCCCTGCGAAAGCTGTTCGAACCGCACCCGACGGCCGTGACCGCGCCCATCTATGACGACCCGCCGGGCGAGGACGAGGTCGCGCGGTGGATGGCGGATGCCGGGTTGCGCCAGGTGCCGCCCGCCGCAATGAAGGAGATGATGGTGCTGGCCCGCGCATTGGATCCGGGTGACCTGCGCCAGACGATCGAGAAGATCGGGCTTTACAAGCACGGCGACCCCGCCCCCCTTGCGGTCGAGGAAATCGCCCTCATGGCCCCTGCCACCATCGAGGCGGATCTGGACGAATTGATCCACATCGTCGCCGAACGCCGTGAAGCCGAGTTCGGGGCAATGATGCGCCGGATCGAGGGGCAGGGCATCAATCCGGTGACGCTGTGCATTGCTGCCTTGCGCCATTTTCGCGTCCTGCACGGGGCCGCCGCCGATCCCGCCGGGCCGGGCGTGGCCTTGTCGCGGGCGCGCCCGCCGGTCTTTGGCCCGCGCCGCGACCGGATGGCCCGGCAAGCACAGGCCTGGGGCATGAGTCCGCTGGAGGAAGCAGTGCGGTCGCTGCTGGATTGCGACCTGACGTTGCGCAGTTCGACCCGCGCGCCGCAGATGGCCCTGGTCGAACGCGCGCTGATCCGGCTGACGATGGCACCCCGGGGACGGCGGTGACGGAAACCGTCGATGCCCTGGTCATCGGCGCAGGACCGGCCGGGCTGATGGCGGCAGAAGCCCTGATGGCGCCAGGCCGCACCGTGGTGGTGGCCGAAGCGATGCCCACGCCTGCGCGCAAGTTCCTGATGGCAGGAAAATCCGGGCTGAACCTGACAAAGGACGAGCCGTTCGAGGCGTTTGCGCAAAGGTTCAGGGTCGGCACCGGGGCGCTGCCCCGGACCCCGGGATATTTGCATGAAGAAGAAAGCCGGTTCGGCCCTGCCGAGGTGATGGCCTGGGCGCGGGGGCTGGGGATCAAACTGTTCACCGGCTCAACGGGCCGGGTGTTTCCGGTGGGGATGAAAGCCTCGCCGCTGCTTCGGGCCTGGCTTTCACGGCTGCGCGGGGGCGGGGTCGATCTGCGGACCCGCTGGCGGTGGATCGGCGAGGGCTTCCGGTTCCAGACACCGGACGGGCTGCGGGTCATCCAGCCGCGCGTGGCCGTGCTGGCGCTTGGGGGGGCGAGTTGGCCCCGGATGGGATCGGACGGGGCTTGGGTGCCGTGGTTGCGGGCGGCAGGGGTGGGCGTGGCGCCGTTCCGGCCTGCGAACATGGGGTTTCGTGTGGCCTGGTCCCCGCCCATGGCACGGCATTTCGGGGCGGCGGTCAAGGGCACCGCGCTGACAGCGGGCGATCTGGTCAGCCGGGGCGAATGGATCATCGGCAGACTGGGGATCGAGGGCGGCGGGATCTATGAGGTCTCGGCCGCTCTGCGGGAGAGTGCGTCAGGTCATGTGGATTTGGCGCCGGACCTGGATCATGGGATGCTGGCGGCGCGATTCTCCCGGCACAGGGGAAAGCTGTCCTTGGGCAACTGGCTGCGCCGGGTGTTGGACGATCCGATCAAGGTTGCGCTGCTGCTGGAATGGGGCAAGCCCTTGCCTGCGGATCCCGCGGGATGGGCGGTGCGGACCAAGGCCTTGCCCATACGTCACGAAGGGCCGATGGGGATCGAGACCGCGATTTCCTCTGCGGGGGGCGTCATCTGGGATTCGCTGGACCCCGATCAGGAACTGCGCGCCCTGCCCAATGTCTTTGTCGCGGGCGAGATGCTGGACTGGGAAGCGCCGACCGGCGGCTATCTTCTGACCGCCTGCCTGGGCAGCGGGTTGCACGCGGGACGGGCAGCCGCGTCGCGGCTTGCGACCGGAACAGCCCCTGATCCTGTCCGCGCTTGATGGGACAGGAAGCATGACCCATGCTCGACCCATGGGAGGAAACCACCGATCCAAGGAAAGGGTTTCCGATGGCCTATACGATCACCCATTTCGCACCCGAAACGCGCAGCCGCATCGACGCCTTCTTCAACCGTTTCGGCCAAGGCGTGAACGCCTATCTGGAAGCGCGGGCGCGGTCTGCGCAGATCGAGGCGCTTGAGGCGAAATCCGATGGTGAACTGGCCTGGATGGGCCTGACCCGCGACCGGATCGTGGCCCATGTGTTTCGAGACACCTATTGGGTCTGACCGGCGCTAGTCCTTCCAGTCGATGACCACCTGCGTTTGGGTGACGATGGCGGCTGTCTTGCCGTCGCCCCGGGTGATGGTGGTCTGCCAGATCTGGGTTGTCCGCCCGATATGCAGGGGCAGGCTGACGGCACGGGCCGTATCGCCCAGCCGGATCGGGCGCAGGAAGTTGGTCTTGCTTTCCAGCGTGGTCGTGGTCTTGCCCTCGGGCAGGTTCAGGAAGGTGCCGGTGCCGCCTGCATTGTCGGCCAGGCCCATGATCGCACCGCCATGCAGCACGCCGTTGCGGTTGGCCAGCGCCTGCGTCACCGGCATCTCGAATTCGACCCGCTCGGGCGTGGCGCAGACCAGCCGCGCGCCGATGTGAATGGCGAATTCCGGCTGGTCGTCGGCATCGCGCCTGGTGTGGTCGTCGTTCATGGAGGTTCCCTTCCGCTGCCCGGCCATATCAACCGGACAGGCGGCCAAGGGCAAGCGCGCTCAGGCCTTTCGGCAGGACACCAGTTGCGCGCGATACATCTGCGCCCGCTGCCCGACCTGGGCTGCCACCCGCACCAGCCAGGGCTTGCCCAGATAGGACTGGCGCGCAAATCCCGACCGGCCCTCGTGATAGGCCAGGTACTGCCCCGTCGCGTCCCATTTCGAAATACCGAGGCGGCGGGTGGAGTTGTGCATGTACCAGCCCATGAAGTCGGTGGCATGGCGGATGTTGTCGCGCTTGGCGCGGCGATTGCCGGTTTCCTTCTGGTATTCCTCCCATGTCCCGTCCAGGGCTTGGGAATAGCCGAAGGCACTGGACTGGCGGCCGATGGGAATCACCCCGAGCGCGTATTGATGCGGGGTCCGGGCATCGCCGATGAACTTCGATTCCTGGTGGATCGCCGCCATCTGCACATGGATGGGAATGCCCCATTTGCGTTCAGTGGCCTTCATCGCCCGGTAATAGGCGGGCCGTTCGGCCACGATGGCGCAGGCGTTGTCCAACTGGCGCGGCGCCGAGTAATTGTTGCCGCCGCCGCATGACGCGACCAGCCCGACAATCGCGAGTTTCAGAAGCCTGTTCATCCTGCCCTCTTGTCGTTTTGGGGCGATCTTACGGAAAATCACGACCGGGTGAAATCACAAAGCCGGAAGGTCAGACCGACAGCACGGCCTGCACCGCCCTTTGCCAAGCGGAGTATCGCCGATCCCGGTCCTTGTCCGTCATCTGCGGCTCGAAGCGGCGGTCAAGCTGCCATGCCTTTGCGTATTCGTCGGGCGAGGGGCACAGGTCCGCACGATATCCCGCCAGCCAGGCGGCACCCTGGGCCGTGGTTTCGGTATTCGCGGGCCGGTCCACCGGCGCCCCCAGGATGTCGGCCAGGAACTGCATGGCCGGTTCGCTGGCGGTCATGCCGCCATCGACGCGCAGCACCGCATCCCCCGCCTGGGGCCAGTCGGCCTGCATTGCCTGCAACAGGTCCCGGGTCTGAAAACCGACGCTCTCCAGGGCTGCGCGGGCAAATTCGGCGGGGCCGGTATTGCGGGTCAGGCCAAAGACCGCGCCCCGCGCATTGGGTGCCCAATGCGGCGCGCCAAGCCCGGTAAAGGCCGGGACCATGATGATTGCCTGGCTGTTGTCGGCCGTTTCGGACAGCGGCTGCGTTTCCTTGGCCTCGCGGATCAGTTTCAGCCCATCGCGCAGCCATTGCACCACCGCCCCCGCGATGAAGATCGACCCTTCCAGGGCAAAGGTGGTCTTGCCGTCCAGGCGATAGGCGATGGTGGTCAGCAACCGGTTCTGCGACCGGACCGCCTGGCCGCCGGTGTTCAAAAGCGCGAAACAGCCGGTGCCATAGGTTGCCTTCATCATCCCCGGCCGAAAGCAGGCCTGTCCGACGGTCGCGGCCTGCTGGTCGCCCGCGACCCCGGCAATGGGGATTTCGCGGCCGAACAGGTCGGGGCGCGTGGTGCCGAAGTCATCGGCGCTGTCCTTGACCTCGGGGAGCAGTTCGGGGGGAATGCCGAACAGGCGGCACATCTCGTCGGACCAGCAGCCCTTGCGGATGTCGTACAGCAGGGTGCGGCTGGCATTGGTGGCATCGGTGACGTGGGACCGCCCGCCGGTCAGCTTCCAGATCAGGAAGCTGTCGATGGTGCCGAAGGCCAGTTCGCCCGCCTTGGCGCGGTCGCGGGCACCGTCCACATGATCCAGAAGCCAGGCGATCTTGGTCGCGCTGAAATAGGGATCCAGCAACAAGCCGGTGGTGTCCGTGACCTGATCCTCGGCCCCGTCGTTGCGCAACCGGTCGCAGATGTCGGCGGTGCGGCGGTCCTGCCAGACGATGGCGCGATGGATAGGCTGGCCGGTCTGGCGGTCCCAGATCACCACGGTTTCGCGCTGGTTGGTGATGCCGATGGCGTCGATCCGGGGGGCGCCTGCCTTTTCGATGGCGGCGCGGGCGGTTCCGGCGCTGCTGGTCCAGATGTCGTTCGGGTCGTGTTCGACCCAGCCCGACTGGGGGAAATGCTGCGGGAATTCGTGCTGGGCCGTGGCCTGCACCTGCAAGTCGTCGTTGAAGACGACCGCGCGCGACGACGTCGTTCCCTGATCCATTGCCAGAATCGTCATGTATCGTCCCCTTTCATCAGCGCGCCGATGGCAGCCAGGTCGGCCGCCCCCTTGTCGGTCAGCAATCGTTCCAGTGATTCGTAATGGCGCAGCACCGCCTGGCCGGTCGCCGTGATCCTGGCCCCGCCGCCGCCCGTGCCGCCCCGGCTGCTGTCCACCAGCGGCCGGGCAAAGGCCCGGTTCATCTCCTCGACCAGGGACCAGGCGCGCTTATAGCTCATCCCCATCTGCCGCCCGGCGGCCGAGATGGAGCCGTGCTGCCCAATCAGGTGCAAAAGCTGCGCCTTGCCCGGTCCCAGCACCAGCGGCACGTCATATTCCAGCCGCAGCTTGATCCGGGGGCCGTCCCTATCCATTGCGATTCGGTTCCTGCGTTTCGAACAGGTTAGCCTCGGTCCCCCTGCGACGCCACGGCGGGCTTGGCGGGCGGGACAAGCGCGGCCTATGCTGGCAATGCAACCAAGGGAAGGGTTCATCATGTCCACGGAAATCGTCATCCTGTCCGGCGCGCGCACCGCCATCGGCACCTTCGGCGGCAGCCTTGCCGCTATTCCCCCCATCGACCTGGCGGCAACCGTGACCCGCGCGGCGATGGAACGGGCGGGGGTGTCCCCCGATCAGATCGGGCAGGTGGTGTTCGGCCATGTGATCAACACCGAACCGCGCGATATGTACCTGTCGCGCGTGGCGATGCTGAACGCGGGCATTCCCGACACCACGCCTGCCATGAACGTGAACCGGCTTTGCGGTTCGGGCGCGCAGGCCATCGTATCGGCCGTGCAGGCGCTGATGATGGGGGATGCGGATTTCGCCGTCGCGGGCGGTGCCGAAAGCATGAGCCGCGCACCCTATGCCGTCAGTTCCGCGCGTTTTGGCGCCAAGATGGGCGACCAGAAGATGCTGGACATGATGACCGGCGCGCTGACCTGCCCGATGGGCACCGGCCACATGGGGGTGACGGCCGAAAACGTGGCCGCCGAACACGAGATCAGCCGCCATGCGCAGGACGAGTTCGCGATGGAATCGCAGCGTCGGGCGGCGGCGGCCATCGCGGCGGGGCATTTCAAGGACCAGATCGTTCCGGTCGAGGTCAAGGGCCGCAAGGGGCCGGTGATCTTTGACACCGACGAGCATCCCAAGGAAAGCACCCTGGACAAGCTGGCGGCGCTGAAGACGGTGTTCCAGAAGGATGGCACCGTCACGGCGGGCAATGCCAGCGGCATCAACGACGGCGCGGCGGCCCTGGTGCTGGCGCGGGCGGATGCCGCGCAGGCGGCGGGCTTGACACCGCGCGCGCGGATTCTGGGCTATGCGGTGGCGGGCGTGCGGCCCGAGGTGATGGGCATCGGGCCGATCCCGGCCGTGCAGATGCTGTTGGAAAAGACCGGCCTGTCCGTCGGAGATTTCGACGTGATCGAATCGAACGAGGCTTTTGCCGCCCAGGCCCTGGCGGTGAACAAGGGGCTGGGGCTGGACCCGGCGCGGGTGAATCCGAACGGCGGGGCCATTGCACTGGGCCATCCGGTCGGTGCCACGGGGGCGATCATCACCGTCAAGGCGCTGTATGAACTGGAGCGTACGGGCGGCAAGCGCGGGCTGATCACCATGTGCATCGGCGGCGGGCAGGGCATCGCGCTTGCCATCGAAGTGATGTGAGCCTCAGGCGGCCTGCGCCCGCGCAGGTTGCCGCGACAGGCGCAGCGCCGCGATCCCGGCCAGGATGATCACGGCGCTGCCGATGATCGTCCAGCGGTCGGGCGTTTCGCCAAAGATGGCGACGCCCGCGACCATCGCGAAGATCAGGCGGGTATAGCGGAAGGGCGTCACCGCGCCGACCTGGCCCGTGCGCATCGCCACCGTCAGGAAGGTATAGGCGCAGACCCCGGCCGCCGCTGCCGCCAGAAGGCCCGCCCAGGTCGCGCCGTCCGGCGCGGCCATCGGGCCGCCAAAGGGCAGGACGATCAGCCCGGCCACGATCAGCATGGAAAAGCCCACGACGCCCAACTGCCGGAAGGACAGCGAAACCGGGGCCGCGCGGGTCGCCAGATCGCGCCCGGCAAACCCCAGCATCGCCATGATCGCCAGCAGCGACAATGCCCCGAAGCCTTCGGTCCCCGGCCGCAGGATCAGCAGGACGCCCCCGAAACCCAGGGCCACCGCCAGCCAGCGGCGCGGGCCGATGCTTTCGCCAAACAGCACGGCGGCGCCCACCATCACCACCAGCGGCGTCGCCTGCAGGATCGCGGATGCCGTGGACAAGGGCGTCAGCGCAATGGCCAGCATATAGAACAGCCTGCCCGTCACCTCGGACAGGGACCGCAGGATCATGGGGCGGCCCAGCATGGCGCGTGTCAGCGGCGCCTCTCCTGCCATCAGGGCAAGGACCGCGAAAGTCATGGTGCCAAGGACGCCAAAGGTGATCAGCACCTGGCCTGGCGGCAGGCTGACCGCCGCGATCTTGAGTAGCGAATCCTCGACCGCGAAGCCTGCCATGGACAGCACCATGAAGACGGCGCCCCGCCTGTTGAAGGCGGCGCCATGGCGTGTGTGGGGATGAGACATGGCAGGCCCTTGGATGTGACGCGAACGGGGCCAGCAGTCCCCTATCTGGGCGTCCAAGGCAAGGCGAACGGCCAAGAGGAACGGGCCGCCCTAGATCAAGGCGGCCCGCGAGATCCACGGAGATGGTCCGGTTAGGGATGGGTAAGCATCCGGTCCCAACCAGGGTTTACGACCCTCGGGGCTGCCCTTAGGTCACGGCCCCCCTGACTGTTCCGACACCTCTCTCCAATATCACTCTCGACACTGGACCACCTCCTTTCAATGTGTTGCCGTTATAAGGGAAAGGGTGCCACAGATCGGGAGGGTGTCAATCAGATTGTTCGTTCGGCCCGCAACAAATTGCGGACAATAAGACGGAAAGGCACAAGGGCAAGTATGGCCAGACTCATCTTGACCATCCAGTCGGCAGTTGCCAACGAAACCCACAGCGCGGTGATCGGTCCTTGACCAAGCAGCGGAACGGCCTCGTTGGCCCAGCCGGTATTGGCGTCATGGGGCAGGGCGGCGCTGAAGGCGACGGTGAAGAAGATGGCCGTGTCCAGCACCGACCCGACCGAGGACGACATCAGCGGCGCCACCCACCAGCGGCGATTCCGCAACGCGTTGAAGACCACGATATCGACCAGTTGGGCGACCAGGAAGGCCGCGCCAGACCCCACGGCGATTCGGATGGTGGTCTTGTCCAGGCCTGCGGCGATGACCGAACAGGCGACCCCCACGACAAACCCTGCCAGAACGACTCGCCGCGCGGCATGGGGACCGTAAACGCGGTTCATCACCTCGGTCACGAGAAAGGCGAAGGGATAGGTGAAGGCGCCCCAGGTCAGCCAGGAACCGACGGTGAACTGCACAAGGATGTTCGAGGCCACGACGATGATGGCCATGGCAAGGATGCCGGGCAGATAGCGGGTCATTGATGGTTTCCGTTTTACAAGGTCGCGGAACAACTCGGCCCCGCACCTTGCGGGACAGCGCGCGCTTTAGGCGGCAGGCCGGGGCCTTGTCAATCGCGCAGCCGGTATTCCACCAGCTCGGTGCGCTGCACGAACAGGAAATTGTCGTCCGAGATCATGGTCAGCCGGATGCCCTGTCCGTCGTGCCAGACCGCCAGCCCTTCCAGGTTGTCGTATTGCAGGGCGCGCGTGGTCAGCAGGATTTCCTCGTTCACCGGGCCGTCGTCGGTCAACTGCATCCGACGCACGCGCGACGCGAACCCCAGGATCCCCTGGAAATCGCGTTCCAGAAGATAGAACCAGCCGTCCGGGCCGAAATCGGCGCCGACGGCCAGCCAGCGGGGATCGCGCCTGATCTCTCCGGCCTGGCCCCACTGGTTGTCGCGAAAGGTGACGATCGGGAAGGGCTGGTCCTCGGACTCTGATCGTTCGGGCACGGCATAAACAGTGCCATCACGGATCGCGATGGCCTCAAGCCCGGAATTGAGGTCCATCCAGGGCTGCTTCGGCGGCAGGCGCCGGGAAAGCGGCGCGGCGTCGGGGTTTTCGTAAAGCGAGATGCGGTTCAGCCCTTCGAAGCTGATCCAGATGCGGCCGTCTTCGCCGATGGCCAATCCTTCGCTGTCGCCGTGATAGCCGGGCTTCAGCGGACGGCCCTTCCTGTCCTTCAGATGCGCGCGTCCGGCGATGTTCATGCCACGGATCATGCCCTGGTTGTCGCGTTCGATGCTGCCCCAGTAAAGATGCGCCCGGTCGGTCAGGGCATGGAAGCTGCTGCCGTCGGCATTCAGCTCGATCCCGGAAAATCCGCCGAAGCTGTCGTCGCTGTCGTGCCAGACAAAGGTGCCGACATATTCCAGCGATGCGGCCGGCGCAGGGACGCCGGCCGCGATCAGCAGCAGCGATAGCACCCCCCCTAGGGCGCGCCGGCGACGGTTCGGCATTCGCGGGGCATTTCACTCAGCCGGAAGGTCCGGGGATGGCGATAGTTCGGGTCGGGGGGCGTGGGCTTGACGCGGCTGGGGTCGATGCGGTTCTTGATCCATTCTGCGGCCTCGGCGCAGCCGTCGCCTGCGGGCGGCGGATCCTGGCGGTCGCAGATCGACCCGCGCGGGCAGGACAGGCGGACGTGGAAGTGATAGTTGTGGTCGTTGATGGGGCGCACCTTGCGCAGCCAACTGCGGTCGCCGCGCTCCATCTCGCACATGGCCACCTTGGCGACGGGATCGACCAGGATGCGTTCCACGCGCGGGTCGCGTGCAGCGGCGCGCATGATGGCCATGTGCCCGCCGTTCCACGCATTCGTCAGCCCGACACCCCGCCGGTCGGTGATCGAGACCGAGGACAGGCTTTCGCGCTGCTGGGGCGACAGGTTCAGCGAGGACGGCGGCAGCATCCAGATATCGGCGTCCAGGCCCAGCTGGTGGCTGGCGTGCCCCGAGGTCATCGGCCCGCCGCGCGGCTGGCTCATGTCGCCGATGTAAAGGCCGCGCCAGCCCGCCTGTTGTGCGGCTTGCGACAAGCCCATCAGGAAATTCACCAGGTCGGGATGGCCCCAGTTGCGGTTCCTGGACAGGCGCATCGCCTGCCAGCTTGGCCCGCTTTCGGGCAGCTGGACAAAGCCCTGACCGCAGCCCTTGGAATAAAAGCCGATGGATACGGCGGGGCCTTGGCTTGCCGTCGGAAAGCCGCCGAAAACATCCTTGGCCAGGGGGTCGGCGGATGCGGGCATCGCCAGTCCAGCCAGGATGGCTGCGGCGGCCAGGAACTTGCGGATCACTGCTCGACCTCTCCTTCGGGTTTGACCCAGACTAGCAGAACCAGCGACAGGATAAACAGCCCGATCAGGGGAGAAATGCCCAGCCGCTGGTTCCCGCTGATGTCGGTGACAAGGGCGATCAGCAGGGGGGCCAGAAAGGCGGTGGCCTTGCCGGACAGGGCGTAAAGGCCGAATCCTTCGGTCGCGCGGGCTTCGGTGGTGTGGCGGACCATCAAGGTGCGGCTGGCGGCCTGCAGCGCGCCGCCCGCCCCGCCGAACAGCGCGCCGCACAGGAAGAACACCAGATCCGGCACGAAGAATCGCCCGAAAACCGGATTGGGCGGCACGGCCAGACCGAACAGGGTCTGGCGGTCCATGCCGACCACCACGACGCAGACGGCGGTCAGGACCAGGATCGTCGCGATGATCACGGGCTTTGGTCCCCAGGCCCGGTCGGCGCGACCGCCCGCCCAGCTGACGATGGCTGCGGAAATGGCGCTGACCACGCCAAAGACGCCTGCCAGGAACACCGGCCAGCCCAGCACCGTCCCCGCATAAACGCCGCCGAATCCGTAAAGCGCATTCAGCGCGTCGCGCGACAGCATGGACGACGCCAGCCAGGCGGCCAGGCTGCGGCGATGGCGCAGGCTGCGGATCAGCACCCACAGATCGCCCAAGGCCGCGCGGATGCGGACGGGCTGGCTTGGCCCGCGCGGCTCGCGCACCCACAGAAAGAAGGGGATCATGAAAAGGGCATACCAGATCGCCACCAAGGGGCCGACAAAGCGGGTGCCCTCGCGGGTTGCCGGATCCAGTCCGAACAGCGGATCCAGCCCGATCAGCGTCTTGCCATCGGGTGTTTCCTGAAACAGCGCCAGCATCACCGCCAGAGAGACGACACCGCCCAGATATCCAAAGGCATAGCCCGACCCGGACAGGCGGCCGATTTCATCCCGTGGCGCCAGGCCCGGCAGCAGGGCGTTGGTAAAGATCGTCGCGAACTCGACCCCGATCAGGCCGATGCCGAACAACGCCACCGCCTGCACCAATGCGGGCTGCTGGGGCATCAGGAACCACAGCCCGGCGGACCCGACCACATAAAGGACCGAGAAGAACCAGATCCACGGCATCCGCCGCCCCGAGGTGTCGGCGATGGCACCCAGGATCGGCGCGCAAAGGGCGATGATGATGCCCGTCACCGACAGCCCATATCCCCACAGCGCCTGAGCCTGCGCGCCCGCCAGCCTCAGGTCGCCACTGACGTGGAGGAAATGGCGTTGCGCGACCTCGGCGAAATAGACCGAGAAGATGAAGGTCAGCAGAAGCGTATGAAAAGGCTGGCTTGCCCAGTCGAAGAACCACCAGCCCCAGATCCGTTTCCGGTCCATCCGCCCCCCAAGCGCGCCGTTCGCGGCCATAAGGCCCAAGGGGCGTTAGGCTGGCAAGTGGGCTTTTGCGTCAGGGGCAAGCTGGGGCGGCCAGGGGCGCAGCGCGTCTGCCTGCGACCAGGCGGCGATCCAGTCGGGCAGGGGCGGGCTGTCCGGCGCGGCGCCCAGGGCTGCCATCACCTGCGCCGGGGGAACGATCCCGCCTGCCGATGTGATGGCCGACCGGATCAGCACCTGGTTGCAGCACTCGGTTCCCTTCCACATCGACTGGTCCATGTAGATGAAGCGGTGATCCCAGCCCACGACGCGCGAGATCATGGTGAAGCGTTCAAAGGCCCGGATGCGGCGGCGATAGCGGACCGAACTGCCCGCGATGGTGATGCCCCATTTGCGGTCCCGCAGGATCGGGATCAGCCCGCTGCGCTGCGCCATGGGGATGCGGCCCAAGTCGAACAGGGTCAGGGTGCGCCCGTTGTTCAGTTCGATCCACGGATCCAGATCCCAGGGCCAGCAGACATGGGTCGAGACATGCGTCCCCGTCACCGCCAGCCGCGGGGCATTGCGGAACTTGATCATCTCCTTGGCGAAGCGGAACAGGGGATACATCGCGGATCCTTTAGGTTACGTGGCTGCAGGGCGTGGCCCCGACCCACGCGATCGTCAACAGGGGACGCTGCGGCAACTTGCTTGCGAAGCCCTGCCCGCGTCCCCATAACAAGCCCGAACGCGAAGAACCGAGAGGCATGATGGGAACGCTTTACGAGGCCTTGCAACTGATCCTGCAAGTGGTGTGGTTCGTGATGATCGTCCATATCATCATGTCCTGGCTGATCAATTTCCAGGTCCTGAACCTGCGCCAGCCGCTTGTCGCGCAGTTGTGGGACGGGCTGAACCGTCTGCTCGAACCCCTCTATCGCCCGATCCGCAATGTCTTGCCGAACACCGGCGGGCTGGATCTGGCGCCCCTGGTCCTGTTCATCATCATCATCATCCTGCAACGCGCCCTGGCAAACAACGCGGGCTTTTTCTACGGGATGTGATGCCAACCGACCTGCTGCGAGAGGTCTGGGGCTTCGACGGTTTCCGCCCCGGCCAGCAAGAGATCGTCGAGGCGGTGGCCGCAGGCCGCGACGTGCTGGCGATCATGCCCACGGGCGGCGGCAAGTCATTGTGCTTTCAACTGCCTGCGCTGATGCGCGACGGGGTGACGGTTGTCATCTCGCCCCTGATCGCCCTGATGCGCGACCAGGTCCGCGCGCTGCGCGAGGCGGGCGTGGCGGCGGGCGCCCTGACCAGCGGCAACACCGACGAGGAAACGGACGCCGTTTTCGGGGCCCTGTCGCGGGGTGAACTGAAGCTCCTCTATATGGCACCGGAACGCCTTGCCTCGGGCGGGACGCTGACCTTGCTGCGGCGCGCGGGTGTCACGGCGATCGCCGTGGACGAGGCGCATTGCGTCAGCCAATGGGGCCACGACTTCCGCCCCGATTATCTGCGTATTGGCGACCTGAAGCGCGCCCTCGACGTGCCGCTTGCCGCCTTTACCGCGACTGCGGACGTGGAAACGCGGGCCGAGATCGTCACGCGCCTGTTCGAGGGCAAGGAACCCGTCACCTTCCTGCGCGGCTTCGACCGTCCGAACCTGCGCCTAGCCTTCCAGCCCAAGGACAGCCCGCGCAAGCAGGTGATGTCCTTTGTCGCCGCGCGGCGCGGCCAGTCGGGCATCATCTATTGCGCCAGCCGTGCGCGGACCGAGACCCTGGCCGATGCCCTGGCCCAGGCGGGCCATGCGGCCGTGGCCTATCATGCAGGGCTTGAAGCAGAGGTGCGGCGCCGGGTCGAGGCGCGGTTCCAGCGGGAAGACGGGCTGATCGTGGTCGCCACTATCGCCTTTGGCATGGGCATCGACAAGCCCGACATCCGCTGGGTTCTGCACGCCGACCTGCCCAAGACCATTGAGGGCTATTACCAGGAAATCGGCCGCGCGGGCCGCGACGGGGATCCCGCCGATACGCTGACGCTTTACGGTCCCGACGACATCCGGTTGCGCCGTACCCAGATCGACGAAGGGCTGGCCGACCCGGCCCGCAAATCCGCCGACCATGCCCGGCTGAACGCGCTTCTGGGCCTGGCCGAGGCGACCGGCTGCCGCCGCCGCAAGCTGCTGGCCTATTTCGGCGAGGATCTGGCCGAGGATTGCGGCAACTGCGACTTGTGCCAGACGCCACCGAAGCTGTTCGACGCGACCCAGGCGGTGCGCAAGGCGTTGTCGGCCATCGTTCGGACCGGCGAATGGTTCGGCGCCACCCATCTGATCGACATCCTGACCGGCACCGTCACCGAGAAGGTCCGTGAACGGGGCCATGACAGCCTGCCGACCTTTGGCGTGGGCCGCGAACACGGGCGCGCGCAATGGCAGGCGATCTTCCGGCAGATGATGGGCCGCGACCTGTGCCGCCCCGATCCCGAACGCCACGGCGCCCTGCACCTGACCGAGGCCGCCCATCCCGTCCTGCGCGGCGAGGAAAGCGTGACCCTGCGCCATGACACCACGGCCAGCAAGCCCGCCACAGTCCTGCGCACCCAGGTCAGCGAGGAGGACGAGCCGCTGCTGTCCGCGCTGAAGGCCAAGCGCCGGGCCTTGGCCGAGGCCGCGCGCGTCCCCGCCTATGTCATCTTCCCCGACCGCACCCTGATCGAGATGGCCGAGAAGCGCCCCCGGACGCTGGACCAGATGGCCCAGGTCGGCGGCGTGGGCGCCAAGAAGCTGGAAAGCTATGGCCGCGATTTCCTGTCGGTGATCGCGGGCGAGGTGCCCGAGATGCACCCGATGCGCCGCAAGCTGGCGGGCCGCCCGGAAGGCGCGCTGTTCGACCGGCTGGTCGCGGTGCAGGCCGATCTGCTGCGCGGCCCGGACGGCACGGAAAAGCCGCTGTCCTGTTCCACCGCCCAGATCCGCCGCATTGCCGAAGCCCGTCCCGGCGACGAAGCGGGGCTGGCCCGGCACCTGGACCAGGCGCGGCTTGACCGCTTTGGCGCAGCCTTCCTGCGTGAAATCGCAGCGGCTTGATTGAATTGTCAGTGTAAAGTGAACGTGATGCCCTGCCCGGGGCGTTTCTGCGTCAGTATCTTGATGCGGCATCCTCTGGGAGAGAGTCATGAAACTTCGCTGGTCCGACGTTACCCCGAAAGCCGATTACCTGAACCGCCGCGCCTTTATTGCGGCAGGCGCGGTGGCGATGGCCGCGCCCGCCTGGGCCCTGACCGGCAAGCCGTCGGCCTATTCGACGGTCCAGAAGCCGAACACGTTGGAAGAGATCACCAACTACAACAACTTCTATGAATTCGGCATGGACAAGACCGATCCCGCGCGCCATGCGGGCGCGATGACCACCGATCCCTGGTCGGTCGAGATCGGCGGCATGGTCGATCGCCCCGGCAGCTATGGCGTGGACGACCTTGCCCCCGCCAATGCGCTGGAAGAACGCATCTATCGCCTGCGCTGCGTCGAGGCGTGGTCGATGGTGATCCCCTGGATCGGCGTGCCGCTGTCCGGCGTGCTGGAAAAGGCCGGCGTCCAGCCGGGCGCGAAGTTCGTGTCCTTCGAAACCCTCTACCGCCCGGAAGAAATGCGCGGCCAGTCCCGCCCGATCCTGGACTGGCCCTACAAGGAAGGCCTGCGCCTGGACGAGGCGATGCATCCGCTGACGATCCTGGCGACCGGGCTTTACGACGATGCCTTGCCCAATCAGAACGGCGCCCCGATCCGGCTGGTCGTGCCGTGGAAATATGGCTTCAAGTCGATCAAGTCGATTGTCAGGATCACCCTGACCGACCGCCAGCCGGTGTCCACCTGGCAGGCGATGCAGCCGTCGGAATACGGCTTTTATGCCAATGTGAATCCCCAGGTCGATCATCCCCGCTGGTCCCAGGCCACCGAACGCCGCATCGGCGCGGGTCTGTTCGGCGGACGAGAGGAAACGGCGATGTTCAACGGCTATGCCGATCAGGTCGCCTCGCTTTATGCCGGGATGGATCTGGCAAGGGATTACTGATGCAGGCCGTTCTGAACGGCTGGCTGCGCCGCATTCCGGTCTGGGCCTTGTGGCTGGGCGGGCTGATTCCCCTGGGGCTGCTGGTCTGGGACACGCTGAACGGCGGGCTGGGGATCGACCCGATCCGCGACATTGAACACCGGCTGGGGCGCACCGCGCTTTACTTCCTGATCGCCAGCCTGGCCGTTACGCCCGTGCTGCGTGTTGCAGGTGTCAGCTTCATGCGGTTCCGCCGCGCCCTGGGGTTGCTGTGCTTCACCTATGCAGGTCTGCACGTGTTGTCCTGGGTGGTGATGGACATGGCGTTGTTGTGGGGCGCCATGGCGCGCGATGTCGTCAAGCGGCCTTATCTGATCTTCGGAATGGGGGCCTTTTTGATGCTGCTGGCCTTGGCGGTGACATCGAACAACCTGTCGATCCGCCAGATGGGCGTGCTGTCCTGGCGCAAACTTCACAAGCTGGCTTATATCGCCGCACCCTTGGTGACGCTGCACTGGATCTGGGCGCTGAAGACCTTTCCACTGGAGCCCGTGCTGTGGCTGGCGGCGATTCTGGTGCTTTTGGCGTTGCGAGTCGCCGTTCCCCGGCCGATCCGGTGGGGCATCGCCGCTTCTCCCAAATAAAGGTCGTTCTTTATCAGTGGGTTGCTTGAAATATGACGGTTCGGCGAAAAAAGATGCGGAAACCCTCTTGCTCTCCTCTGCCTGTCTTCGTAAATACCGCTTCACCGAAGGCGGGAACGCTGGAGGGGACGGGGAGACGGGCTGGATGGCCTGGCGCTTCGGGACAATTTAGGAAATGAGGCGACTGGACGAAGCGACGAGGCCCAAAGCTACAGCGTCTCCTCGACCGACAAGCCCGCCATCCACGAGCCTCCATCAATCATGAAAGCGCATGGATTCAGACAGAAGAGGAGAATGCAACTGTAATGCTAAGCCGCCCGGTCGGCGCAGGCGTGATTGACGGAGGATGTAAACGGAAAGTTAACAGCAACCTGCTCGCCTCAATCCTCGTCGCAATGAACTTCGCGCGGGGCTCGTCGGGTCCTTCAACACGATCATCCTGCTCGCCGTGATGTCGAGCCTGCTGCCTTTTGCGCTGTGCGCGCTAGCTGCGCAGTGATCCTGATCTGGACCGGGGCAACGTGGCCAGGCTGCAGATTGGCAAGGTCGCGGAGCTAGGCGTACTCGGCTTCCTTTATGCGCTGTGGGCGATCTATAGCGCCGGCGCCCAGACGGTGTTCCTGGGTTTCCTGTTCATCTTCGCCGGCATCTCCGTTCACGTAGCGATCAAATGGAGCAACCGCGCCAGAGATCGGGAGGAGACCTGACAGATGCGTATTGGCGTCCATTCGGAAATCGGCAAGCTGCGCAACGTGATGGCGCGCCCCCGCCGCTTGCGCATGAGCGGCTGACCAACGGCAACTGCCACGACCTGCTGTTCGACGCTTTCTGGGTGTTGCCTCCATATATCCGAGATGCTCTTATAACTCGAATATGGAGAGCTGTCAGCACAATGGAAAACTCATCAGTCCCTGGTGACACTATTGCCATTGAATTCTGAAGGTGGTGGGCGTTGATAATGTGACCGCCCCCCGACGGCATCTAACGTGCCAAGAGCAGCTTCAAAAATCCCACTTGCACTTGGGGCAGTTACACATATTGCAAAAATCTTGTAAAGGATTCATCTTGTGAATCCAGAGCGGTAGCTGGGATGCATGAGCAGACCGACGCCAACGACCTACAGGACCAAGAACTGGTCGGCCTATAACGAAGCGGTCACCTTGTTCGATCCTGTTATTCAGGATTTTAATCCGCGCCATCTCCGTCGGCAGCGGCGAGCCGAAGCAGTTTAGTATCCGGCTGACCCTCATTCTGTTCTGCGGCAGTTTCATTCGTCTTGATCTGCCGCAACATGTTTCGCGCGGCGATCAGCAACTCAGACAAAAATGCGAGCAGGGACAATATCAGGGACACAATGGCGCCGCCGAAAAGCCAGAATAGATTCTCTTGGCGCAGTCCGATAGCAAGGGCCCCGGCAAGAAGGTTCAACGTTGCCCCGCCCGTGCAAATGCCAGCCATAACACCCAGAAGCGTAGCAATTTCCAGCGCAAGCGTCCGGCGCCTCAGGTATGCGAGATGCATCTGGAACTGTTTGCTGTGGTTGTTCTTCTCCCCGACTTCGTTCAAGCGATCCGACACTCTCCCCAAACGCGTGACGTAGATATTTACAAAAGCCGCCGTGCCCGCCAAGAGGAAGACAGGCGCGAGGGATATCTGGATGACTTCGGCAAAGTCACTGATGATAGGCGGCGTAACCATTAGCTGTCCTTCATGTAAACCCGGCCTCATTCCACATTGTCAGGCATGAGCCATTTTGTTAAGAGTGGACTGATTTTCGGATGCCTTGCCAGCCCAGCCAAAGTCCCGACTCAGCACAATTAGAAAATCATTAGGCCGCAGCCACCGCATACGCCCGCTCATCACAACTTCGTTCATCGACGACGCTTCCGAAGTGGAATGAAACAAGCCTACCATGGTCCAGAGACCGTTGGGCGTGTCTTCAACATCAACTCCCGACTCAGCACAATTAGAAAATCATTAGGCCGCAGCCACCGCATACGCCCGCTCATCACAACTTCGTTCATCGACGACGCTTCCGAAGTGGAATGAAACAAGCCTACCATGGTCCAGAGACCGTTGGGCGTGTCTTCAACATCAACACCCCAGCACGGCCCCGCCTTTCACAAGATTTGCGAATAGCGCCGATCTTTTTTGTATTGGAAAGGTGTCCATCAAAACCCCCCTGCCCGAGCCTGGATCCGAGCCGGATCATTTTAATCCCGTCCAGCGACAGGTACGACGCGTTGGATCAGTTGAAGAAGCTGATGCTTGCTATGAAGCGCGATCCTTCAATTGAACTATCGTGCACGCGGAAATCATAGGATGCGTTTTCGCTAATCTGGCCCGTCACGCCAATGTCGGCAGCTATGGAGCTCTCCGAAAAATCACCACTGCCGAAGTCCGAACCCACTCCACCAGACAATGTCCAGTCCCAAGGCAATCCGGAATAGCTCGCACCAAGATAAAGCCAGTCCTTGTCGGCATAGACTTCACGATAGTACTGGAACTTGGCTGACCATTCCTCACTGGGGGCGTACTCGCCGAATAGGTAAAGCTCACCATAGTCCTCCGGATCGTCCCGGTAAAAATACTGGACAAAGCCCAGATCGAACGACATGTCGCCAAATTCTGGCCTGATGCCGACACTGACATCCAGCTCAATGTCTTCAACGTCGTCGAAACTGGCATTTGAAGCCCAAAGGCCAACGTAGCCGATGCCATAGCCGAGCTCCAAGTACGGCTGAACAGCCGGACCGTCGTCGGTTTGCGTGAGGCCCTTTGAGATGTAGTTCGTGGTCAAGGTCACGCCGTAGCTTAACGTAATCTCGGTTCCCAATGATGCTTGGGGAGAGGAAACCTCTATCGTTTCCTGTCCTGTGGCCGGGTTCACCTCCTGTGCGTATGTCCCTTCGGGCGCAGTGATTGCACTGGCATAGAAGAGCAGTCCAGCACTGCCGACTTGTCTGACTGTCAACTTCACGTTGGATCTCCCTTCCTATGCACGGCCGTTACACTGGATGTGTCAACAGAAAGCTATCCTGCTCGGTTCGACCGCAGCTATTGTTTCTTCAGGGCTCGCGACCGCATCAATCCGCCCGAAAACCACAAGCGACAGGCGCGAGGGCATCGACTTGCAAAATTTGCGGGTTTCAGAGTGGACGCCACGTTGCATGTTTCGATCTCTTGTTGCCGGGGCCGCCGGCGCAATGCCGGCTTTGCTCGTCCCCTGATCGCTGCCCTAGTCGGGCAGGACAGTTTGTGTGAAGAAGATAACGAGTGCCTCTTCCGGTGTGCCGAACCACTGGGTGAACAGCTCACGAAAGCCTTTATCGCGATACACGTGGCTCAGCGCGCGATTCACAACCAAGCGGAAATCTTCGTCGCCGCGGGCGAGGACCAGACCAATCGGCTCATAGGTGAACTGACGCGGCAAGACGGTCAAAGTGCTTGCGTTCTGGCTATGGCTCACAGCATTCAGCAGGATCGGAAGCGAGCCGAAGAATGCCGCTGATTGGCCATCTGCAACGCGCTGCAACCCTTCCTCATAACTGCTTACCGGCGCAACTTCAGACGAAAGAAGTAAACTCTTTACCCGCTCATTCAGCCAATCCTCACTGGTCGATCCGGAAACTGCAGAAAAAACCTTCTTATCCAGGAAAGTCCGGGCTGGTGCCCCGCGCCAGATCGGGCGATTGGGTCGCTGCTCGTCAGTGAGGAGCGCACGCAGGTCCTGAAGCGCATCGCTGCGCAGCACTACACCCGTTCCACCTGGAAAGATCGGCAGTGAGAAGGATACCGTGGCGCTGTCGGTGAGGGTAATACTGTTGGCCCCACAGAGCAGGTCGATCGTGCCGTTGCGCACAGCATCCAGACCATTTTGCGTGTTAATCGGCGTCCACTCCGACGCTAGTTCGGGCAGATTGAGGGTGGACTTCACCTCGTCCACGACCTTGTTGCAAAGAGCAACTGAAAAGCCGGCGGGTTTGCCGGAATCATCAAAGGAGAATGGTCGGGCGTCTGTCTCAAAACCAAGCACGATCTTGTTGGCGGCCTGAATGCGCTCCAACGTCTGAGCTTCAGCGAGGACTGGCAGAGCGGCGGCAAAGCAGAGCGTCAGCAGGGTTATGCAAAACCGATGGCCCAGGCTGGAACATGACATGAGCTTTCCTTTCGACGCGGGCGGCGCGGCAGCGAGCGTGGTTCCAGGGATCATTTCCCATCCCTCTCTGTTGTGCCTGCGTTCAGCAACCTGGGCGAGATGAAGGCCCAGATGATGATGGCGGCGACGAAGGCGATCATGCCGCCGAAGACGGCCTCCGTGCCGGCCGAATAGATAGCATAGGCGCTGTAGAGCATGCCGACGGTGGCGATCGCCAAGTTCAGACGGAACTTGCCCTCAGGCAGTCTCGCCTCCTTCATCATTACCGTGAGTGCCGACAGGGCGAGGATATAGGGCAGAACGTTGGTGACCACCGACAGGTTGACGAGCGCTGAGAACTGCTCGGATAATGTTGGCGAGATTGTCGAGAAGGCGAACAAAGTCTGTATGCCGCATAGGATGATCATGCCCGTTACCGGCGCGCCCATGCCATTCAGCCGCGAGAAGACCGCTGGAAACATTCGGTCATCGCTGGCCGTTTTGGCAGTCGTGGCTAGGGTGAACTGCCAGCCCAGCAGCGAGCCGATGCAGGCAATGACCGCCAAAGCCATCACGATCTGGCCGATCATTGGGTTGAACATCTTGGCAAAGACCAGCCCGAAGGGCCCTGTCGATTGGGCCAACTCCATGTTTGGCACAATGCCCTGGATCACTGTTGTCGAAAGCACATAGATCACCGCGGCACCCAGCGTCCCAAAAAGGCAGGCCAGAGGCACGTCACGCTTGGGATTCTCGACCGCATCCGAGTTTTGCGCGGCGGACTCCATGCCCAGAAAGGCCCAGAGCGTTAGCGAAATCGTCGACACCATACCTTCCACAAGCCCCAGACCATTGGGGTTCCACGCCTCGGCGAAGATCGCCGGGCTGAACCAGAACCAGCCGATCACCGATAGAGCGCCTACGGGCAGGATCACGCCCCAGACAGTGAAAGACCCGATCTTGCCTGTGACGCTTGGCCCCCCGAAATTGGCGATGGTGGTGATCCAGAGAAGGGTGACCACGCCAACGAAGGTGGCAATAGGCGATGAGTTTACCCATGGAATGAACGCAGAAAGATATCCTACTGCCGAGATGGCAATGGCGACGTTGGCAATCAGCAGCGACACGAAGTAGAGAAAGAACGTGATGAAAAACCCCGATCGTCCGTAGGCATCCTCTGCATAGGCGGCCAGACCACCCCCCCGTTGGTTGAACAGGCCTGCCTGTGCGAAGCCGTAGGCAATCGCCATCGACCCGATTGCGGTGACGATCCAGGACAGTAGCGATATCGCCCCCACCTGTGCCATGTTGGCTGGCAACATGATGATCCCTGACCCCATCATGTTCACCGCGACGATGAAGGTCAGCTGGACCAGGTTCATCTTCTTGTCGGATGGCTCTGCCATGATGCTGCCCTTCCTCTTATTGACCTTCGCGGACGACATAGGTGTGAAACTTGATGCGGCCGTCGATTCGCTCCTGAAACACGCCCTGGACTTCGTAGTTGAAGCCGGGAAACCGGTTGAACGACTCTTCAAAGGCCAGGAAATAGTCACGCATTGGTCGGGCGCGCGCGTCCCAGCGTTCACCGGGCACAATGACGCCAATTCCCGGCGGATAGATCAGCGCCAGCGTGGCCGAAACGCGTCCCTCGATCTGCTCGATGGAAACATAGTCCACGTCATTGCCGACCAATGCCTCGTAAGCCGCCTTTGAGGTCATGGCCTGCTCTGGGAAACTCTCCGCGCGGAAACACAGGCGTTGCAGGTCCTTCACCCGCGCCTGTCGGTAGAAATCATGCATTTCCTGGCAGATCTGCCGGATGGTGTAGCCGGAATACCGCTCGCGATGATTGGCATAGACCGTTGGCAGCACGTTCTCGAGCGGGCTATCCCGGTCCCATAATTCCTTGAACTTCACCAGTCTCGACAGCAGCGTATTCAGCTTGCTCTGATCCTGGGCCGGGGTCATCAGAAAGAGGATGCTGTTCAGATCGCATTTTTCCGCCACAATCCGCTCTTCGCGCAGGTAGTTCGCCACCACCGTCGCAGGCACGCCGAACTCAAGGTATTCACCTGTCGCGCGATCGATGCCGGGCGTCAGCAGCATCAGCTTGTTGGGATCGACCATTGCATAGCCATCGGGAAGGCCACTGTAACCATGCCATGCGGCATCGGCGCCGAAACTCCATCCCCGCTGATCGCGCTTCAACGCCTCTGTCGGAACCTCCTCCCATGGCACAGTCTGGCCTTCGGGAGAGTCCTTGAGCGTCACCACGTCGGGAACGAAAGGATCAAAGAACCACTGCTCCTCCGCTCCCTTCCCGGTGGCCTGATAGTGCCGTGCGAACTCTCGGCACTTCTTGCGGAACTCGATGCCTAGTTCGATGCAGCTATCCCAAAGCATCTCGCCGGCCTTGCCCTCGTGGATCTTGGCATTGACATCCAGCGAGGCGAATAGCGGATAGAAGGGGGACGTGGAGGCATGGGCAAGAAACGCCTCGTTGAAGCGCTTGTGTTCGATGTAGCGACGCTGTCCCTTGAGATGAGCATCGCGCTTGTGGATCTGCGAGGCCTGACTGAAACCAGCACCTTGTTTGTGAACAGACTGGGTGGAAAAGAGGCCCGGCATGTTGGCGCCAAGGTCGGCCAGCCGCATTGGGCTGTGGTCCTTGAACAGAGGATGGAAGGCGTTGTAGCCGATCCAGGCTTCGTCCCACAGCAGATAGTCACAAAGGTGGCCGATCTTTTCGAGCACCTTCTTCGCATTGTAGATCGTGCCGTCGTAGGTGGCGAGTTGGATGCAAGCCAACCGGAACGGGCGATCGGCCTTGTGCAGATCGGGGTCGCTGACCAACGGGTTCGCCTTGATCTGGGCGCGCAGAGAGTCTTCGTCCAGGGCCGCCCAGTCGACCGCGCCAATCATGCCAAAGGCATTGCGCGCGGTGGGCAGGAACACCGGGATTGCTCCGGCCTGCACCAACGCGCCCTGATGCAGCGACTTGTGATTGTTGCGGTCAAACAGCACCAGATCGCCCCGCCGCAGCGTTGCCTGGGTTACCACCTTGTTCGCGGAACTGGTGCCATTCAGGACGAAATAGGTCTTGTCAGAGCCGAATATTCTCGCGGCATGTTTCTGCGCTTCAACCGCCGGACCTTCGTGAATCAAAAGATCGCCAAGATCGATATCGGCGTTGCACAGGTCATTGCGGAAGATCGCTTCACCATAATGCTTGAAGAACAACTGCCCCGTCGGGGACTTGGCATAGAATTGGCCGCCCTGGTGGCCGGGACAGTCAAAGGCGATATTCGCCTCGCCGTCGTAGGCCATCAGCCCGCCGAAGAACGGCGGCAACAGACCTTTTCCATAGCGCACAAGGCTGGCGATGATCTGCTTGGCATAAAAGGCGGGCGTCTGCTGACCCAGATAAACAAAGCCATCCACTTCGCCCAACTGGCCTTGCACAGCCAAGTCCGAGATGGTGCGTGAATTCGACAGCGCCCAAAGGGGTGTCTGAAAGCCGATACGGCGCACCCGTCGTGCCAGATCCCGCGCTGCGGGCAGTTGGTCGCCGTCGACGCCGGCAATATAGGCCCCAACACTGGCATCCTCATCGACGTCTCGGTCCGTCCAGCCGCTAACCTCAACCTGATACCCCTCGGCAGTGATCAGATCCAAAAGCGCACGCACGTCTGGATCATCATCAACCAGAGCTACCACCTTCAACAGCTTGTGGAAGGGAATGGCCACGGTTGGTGATTTTACATCCCGCGGGATCATTTGTCCCCCTCCTCTATCAGGCAGTCCACCATGTAGCGGCGGTCGTGACCGCTGCCTTCAAAGCGCAGGCCGTGAATGTCCGTTTCAAAGCCCGGAATCCTCTTGTCAAAATCACGGGCGTAAATCAGATAGTCCTGGATTGACTTCGTCGCTGGGGTGATCCGCTCTCCTGGCATGATCAGCGGGATGCCCGGTGGGTAGGGCACGATCATAACCGCAAGCGTACGGCCCATCAGATCGTCGATCTCCACAGTCTCAACCTGGCCCTTCACCAGCCGGTCATAGGCATCGGCGGGACGAAGGGCCATCTCCGGCAGGATGGTGTACATCTCCTGCTGGGCGCGTGGCAGATTGTCGTCGCGATAGGCCTGATGGACAATGTCGCACAGATCCTTGAGGCCCATGCTGTCGTAGGCGTCAGGATACGCAGCCGTTAGGGTCGGAAGAATGCGGCTCAGGGGGGCATTGGCGTCATAGGCTTCCTTGAAGTTGAGAAGCTCGGTGATCAGGGTGCTCCACTTGCCCTTGGTGATCCCCATCGAGAACAAGATCAGGAAAGAGTAGAGCCCGGTCTTTTCGATTTCGATACGACGGGCCGACAGGAATTTCACAATGACCGCTGCAGGGATACCCACGGACTGCATCGTGCCATCGGCTGACAGGCCCGGCGTCAGCACCGTGACCTTGATCGGGTCAACCATGACATGATCGGCCGCCAATCCTTCGAAACCATGCCAACGATCACCGGGCTTCAACGACCAGCTGGCAGGGTCGAGTGTGGACTTCTTCACGATGTTATCGGGCTGCCAGACGTCGAACCACCAGTCATCCGCCAGTTGCTTGCGGACATCCTGCATCGCCTGACGGAAGGCCATCGCCTCGTCGATGGTTTCCTGCACCAAGGATTGCCCCGCAGGCTGCTCCATCATGGCCGCAGCCACGTCCAATGAGGCAATGATGCCATATTGCGGCGAAGTCGAAGTGTGCATCATAAAGGCGTCGTTGAACCTCGTCATGTCCAACGCCTTGCCTTCAGCGTTCTGCACATGGATCATCGCTGCCTGCGAAAAGGCGGCCAGGAGCTTATGTGAGGATTGGGTCGCGAAGGTTATTGCATGGTCCGACCGCATCGGCTTGACGGAGGAAATGCCATGGTAGCCGGCATAGAGGGGATGGAAGTTCGCATAGGCGTACCAGGCTTCATCGAAATGCAGGACATCCACCGCATCACCGAGCGAGGCCTTGATCGCGTCAATGTTGTAGCACAGCCCGTCGTAGGTCGAGTTCGTCATGACCATCAGCCGGACCTTGCCACTGGTTCCCTGCGCAAACGGGCTGGCTGCCACTTTTACCTGGATCGACTCAGGCGTGAACTGGTCTTTCGAGATCGGGCCGATGATCCCAAGTCCATTGCGCGACGGGACCAGATAGATTGGCGTTGCCCCGGTCATGATCAGCGAATGCAGGATCGACTTGTGGCAATTGCGGTCGCACAACACAAGATCGCCCCGTCCGACCATGCCGTGCCAGACGATCTTGTTTGCTGTGGAATTGCCGCCCACCACGAAAAGGGTGGTATCGGTACCGAAAATCCGGGCGGTGTTGCGCTCGCCCGCCGCAATGGGGCCGGTGTGATCCAAGAGCGAGCCAACATTGCCGACCGAGACCGAAATATCTGAGCGCAGGGTGTTTTCACCAAAGAACTGGTGAAACATGTGGCCGATCGGACTTTTGCGGAAGGCAACCCCGCCGCCGTGGCCGGGCGTGTGCCAAGAATAGCTGGCTTGCAGCGTGTAATCCATCAGCGCCTTGAACATGGGCGGCGCCAGCGTCTCCAGGTAACGCCGTGCGGCTTCCGCAATCACCCGGGCCTTGAATTCGGCAGAATCCTCAAAAAGGCGCAGGAAAGCATTGGCATGGCGCAATACCGAAACCGGTACCTGCTCGGCCGTGATAGTATTGCCGAACAGGAAGATCGGCAGACGCTGGCTGCGCCGGCGTTTGATCTGCAGCATTTCCTCCAAGGCCTGCCAGCGTGTTGCCTCGTCCTCGACGCCATCGACTGAGACCACCCAGCAGGACTCACTGTTGAAGGTCCCGGCCAGCTGCAGCGCATCTGCGTAACTCAGCCCGCTTACAACCCGGAAGCCTTCCTTCTCAATTTCGCTAGCCAGTTGCTTGATGCCCAACCCAACAGCGGAACTGCTTCCAAAATCCTCATCGATGATCGCAATCGGAAACCCTTGAGTGAAATCCATGGTCGCTCCCACAGTTTGACTCTCGGCCAGGTCGCCACGCTATGTTGCATGCAACAACTCAGCCTGCGGTGCCTTATCAACGCTTCAATATGGGAGGGCTTGTGATAGCGAAAAACA
Organism: Paracoccus actinidiae; assembly: GCF_030863885.1. Taxonomy (NCBI): domain Bacteria; kingdom Pseudomonadati; phylum Pseudomonadota; class Alphaproteobacteria; order Rhodobacterales; family Paracoccaceae; genus Paracoccus; species Paracoccus actinidiae. The sequence continues at coordinate 3,590,717 of NZ_CP132956.1, read as the reverse complement.
ACGGACCGTGTGTAAATCACTGTTACATACGCTCAGGTTTGCACGCGCTGTGCGCGCCATCTGAGTATCGCTGCATCAAGTGCCGGGTGAAGCCGATGCGGAGCTTCAAGGGCTCAACGTTAACCGCTTCGACGATTGCAGGCATTGAAATCGTGACGACGATCCGCCAGGGTCAGTTCAGGCCCAATCTGGATTTCCTTCAGCAGTTCTGTCAGCTGGGCGCCTGGACCTCAAGCAAGCACCGGCACGTCCGTGCCTTTCGCAGGGTTTGGGACAGAGTCCCAACCCACTCCCTTAGTTGATGACGCACGAGGTTCGGATCTTGCCACAACCTCTTGCACAGGACTGCCTGATCGTTTGCCTCGTAAACCTGGAGCATAGTCTTCGCCGGTTCCAACCCGACGGGGGCGGTCACATCATCGGAGCCGATGGTGGCCGGCGCTGCTGGCCCGGTTCCTATAAGGCCAGCAGCGAAATTGATCCGGGATGCGCTTTTCGTCATTTCTGACTGACTTGCATCTTCGCCGTGACCTGAGCACCAGACGGCATTGTGACCGTCACGTCTGTCGGCTCAGTATATGCTGAGGCATCGACTTGCTTGAAGATATCGCACGTACGGGCTGCGATCTCTTCCGCGGTCAAGTCGGTATTCTCTTTTATGACCACTGCTGTATCCGCGGTCATGATCACATCGGTTGCGCCACAATCGATCCGCAGCTCACGATCTTGAGCCTGTGCAGAAGCAACCGACAACAGAGCAATCGTGCTTGCGATGGTCAAAGTGAGTTTTGACATTTTCAACTCCCATGATGCAGACGGCGTCATCTCCCGCCTAGCCGAAATCCTAGGAATTGCGGATACAATTCTCCATCGCGGCTGTGTAAGTTACTGTTAACCTCACCTTCCCCCTCACGCTCGACAATGGCGTTTGCTCAGCAGCTGTCGAGGCGGCACCCACAAACTCTGCCTGAAAAAGCCCGGCATTTTCTGTTGGACCGCAGCGAAGATGCCGCCAGAACGGACATGGTTGCGGTAACCCTGTCCGACGATCAGCCGGCGTGCCGGACCGAGAACCGCATATCCGATTACAGATTCGATGCTGGTATAGGCTCCAGTCTCGGGGGAAACCCAGCTATGGCCGAAGAGATTATGGTACTGGGGATACCGGCAACCGCGATTGCGATCCCTTCGACAACATCGGATCGCGTTCCCGCATAGCTCGTCTTGGTGCTGTAATAGGGACGGGTCACGGAAGAAGGCCGATGACAGTTAAACAGGTTATGGCACCTTGGTTGCCCACGGCTGCAATTCAAGCCTCGCCGGAACATCGACGATCTGCCGCCCTTGGACGACGGCTCTGCCATCTCAGCAGCAATCCGAGCCAAATGGCAGAGCGGCGCGCTGTCTTCTACTTGACGACCTCCCATCCCTCCCCCGGATCAAAAAGCTCGATCCCGATGGCCGTCTCCAGCGTCGCCTCGCCCAGATCGGCTTCGTAGACAGCCCCGCCTTCGCTGACCATGAAACTCATGACGCCGGTATCGCCATAGATTGCGGGCACTGCCAGAACGGCGTGACCGGCCACCATGTGTCCCGCCACCAAGTAGCTGTAGGCCCCGCCCGGAGCATTGGCCCCCTGGCCTTGCAGGATCCGGAAATAATAGCCCTCGAAGGGTTCAGGATCGATGTCCTGGGAATCGCGGCGGAACCCGGTCAGGCTGGCCCGGGCAATCTCCTCGCCGAAGGGGCTGGGTTCGGTGCCCTCCTCATCGGGCCAGTAAAGCCCGTCCCGCGCATCCGGTCCCGACAGGATCGAAGCCGCGAATTCGCGGACCCCGTCGCCGTCGTGATCGACCTGACGATAAGCGGTCTGGACCCCGCCCACGCGGCGCATGATGTCGATCACCGCCAGTTCGTTCCGCCCGATGCGGCGCATCAGGACTTCCTCGCGGGCAGCCTCGGCGTCGAAATGCCACCTGCCCTCGGCAGCCACCAAGGGCGCGGGAAACGGCCAAAGCTCGCGCCCGGCCAAGAGGATGGCGCGATCCTCGCCTTCGCGGTCAATGCGGCGGACCGCTTGCACGTCTTGCAGAAATCTGCCCCAGATTTCCCGGTCTTCCTCGGGATCTCCGGTTGAGACCACATCCTCGTTCTCGGGACCGAAGATGGCGAGGATTTCGGACTTGTCTTTCGCTTCCAGTGCCGAGACCAGCGCGCCGACGGCTGCCTCGGGGCTCTCGAACTTCTGGGGTTCGGCACTTGCAGCAGCAGACATAAGCAGCAGCGCCAGCAGTGATTTCATCATAATGACCCTGTTCATTTCAACGCCTCCCTCCGCGACCGCCGCCACCGCCACCGCCTCGTCCGCCCCCACGGCCGCCATAGCTGGCGCGGCCCCTCTGGCTGGACATGGAGGGACGCGGCCCCGATGGCCTCTGGAACGTATTTGACCGGCTGGGCGTGCGCGCGGCGGGTTGGCGCACGGCCTGCGGGCGGCTGACCCGGTCCGCGCGTTTTGCCGACGGCTGCCTGGGCGCTGCCTGCCGGACGTTGCCCGAAGACGGACGCTGGGCAGTGGCGCGCGAATTGGACAGTCTTGCCGGTGCAGCGCCTGTCGCCTGGCGCTTCTCGATTTTCTGCCGCGCCGCGTCGCGGCTGGCGGGCGTGGCAAGGGATCTCCGGTTGGCCAGCGCCGCAGCACCCGAGGCACCCGCAACGGCGCCGATACCCGCGGCCCCCGCCCGATCGCGCAGTTCGCCGCGATCGACCTGGGGCCTCTCGCTGTCGCCGATGCTGACCCGATCACCCGAGCCGATCTCGGACAGGCGGCCGTCGCCCAGATCCGTCCTGTCACGGTCGATGTTCACCTCGTCACGGTCGATGGTGATGTCGCCGCGATCCCAGTCAATGTCGTCGTCCTGGTCCCAGCCGTCCCAGTCATCGTCGTCGAAGATCTCATCCAGGATGATGGCGCCGCCCAGGACAATGCCGCCTGCGACAAGCGCGTCACCCCAGTTACCGTCCCAGTCGTCGTCGCCGTAATAAGGCATGGTGTCGTAGTGATAGACCGGAGGACCCGAAACCGGCGTCGTATAGACCACCTGGCTGTCATAGGCGGGCACATAGACGACGTTGGGCGAGGCCGGGGCGATGGTGATCTTGCCGCCCTCCTCCTCGACGTTCTGCGCCTCGTTGTCGACCAGATAGCCGTTTGCCTGGGCCTTCGACCGAAGCCGCTGGATCGAGGCCAGGACATTATCGGTCTGGGCGACGACAGCCTCTCCGGCCTGTTCTGTCCAGTCTATATTGTCGCTCATCCGGGTGACGAGGCCCGGAAAGCCTGCGGCAAGCTCACGCACGCTGTCATCCCAGGGCTGGGCAGCGGCTTGGCTGACGCGTTCCTGATCCGGCAATTCCGCGCTCTCCTCGACGAAGCGGGCGGCCTTCACCACGTCCAGGGGGAAGGTAGAGGCGACCAGGACAGGGGTCAGCACCGGATCGGGGAACAGCGCGACCGGCCCGAACAGCGTGTCCAGCTGATCTGCCGACAACATCCCCTCGGCCGCGACGACACCCTGCATCGAGGCGGCATCCTTTGCCGCTTCCTCGGGTGTCACCTCCTTGCCGCTGGCATCGATGCAGGGGATCTTCAGCGACATGCCGACGGCGACGCTTTCGGGATTGCCGCCAAGCGCGTCCCAGTTCGCGTCGGCGATGAACCCGTAAAGCATGGGATCGCCATAGGCGCGGGCCGAGATGCGGCTGAGCGTATCGCCGCCCGCGACCACATAGGGCGAACCGCAGGGGATCGAGCCATCCCCCACCAGAGCCTGGCCCGAGGCCGCGCCGAAGCTGCCAAGAACCAGAAGCGTCGCCAGCGCCGTGCCGGCGACCGGTATGCGGGGCGGTCCATTGACCGCCAGCGACAGGAACCGGGGTGTCATGACGTGATCTCCTCTCCCATTGCAGCCTGATAGGCCTGGCGATAACCGCGGGCGATGGATCTGACGGCACGGCCGATCTCGGCATAGGCGGCATCGTCGAGATTGGCGAAGGACACCCGCACCGACCAGTTCGGCGCCGCGAATCCCGATCCGTTCAGCAGCACGATGCCGTGGTCCTCGGCGAGACGGAAAGGAATATCCAACGGGTGGATGTTCTCCTTGATCCAGGTGACAATGTCCTCGCCCAAGTATTTCCGGATCCAGAATTCGAGGTCCACGATGCCGTAATAGTGGTCGTAATAGGGGCCAGGGTTCGACTCGATCCCCATCCCCTCGACCAGGCTGCGGAAGCGCTTTTCGCAGATGGCCATGCAGGCTTTCTGATAGATCTTGTCCTTGTCCATCAGCTCGACCAGGCCGAACAGCGTCATCATCACCTGCTGCGGCAGCGAAAGCCCCGCCGTGTGGTTCAGCGCCACATCGCGGCTGTCTGCAACGATACGGTCGATGAACCGGACGTCGCGCGGCTTTGGCGTCAGCGCCTTGTAGCGCCTTTCAATGACCTGCTGGACATCTTCGGGATGCGCGCGGATGCGTTCGTCGAAGATATTGTCCTGCGCCACCGCGATCACACCCAGCCGCCAGCCGGTGCAGCCGAAATACTTGGAATAGGAATAGACGCCGATTGTGTTGCGGGGCAGGTGTCCCATGATCGATTCAAAGCCGGGCACGAAGGTGCCATAGACATCATCGGTCAGGATCATCAGGTCGGGCCGTCGGGTCTGCACGAAATTGACCAGTCGCCTGATCGTGTCGGGGTCCAGCGCCGCGGCAGACGGATTGCCGGGATTGACAAGGAACAGCGCCTTGACCTTCGGATCGGCGAGCAGTTCCAGATCCTCGTCGGTGAACTGGAACTTGTCCTCCTGCTCGGCATGGATGCGGACGCAATGCAGCCCGTAATCCTCAAGCTCGGGCATTTCGAGATAAGGGGTGAAGATAGGCGTGCCCAGCGCGATTGTGTCGCCCGCGTTCAGCAGCCGCTGGTTCTTCAGCGCCTTGAAGATATAGCACATGGCAGCGGTGCCGCCCTCGACCGGATAAAGGTCGAACTTCGCTTCAGGGCGGTGGCCGTCGCACATCGCCCACATCAGATATTCGTGGGTGACGATCTCGTTGTGGTAAAGCACGCGGTCCGGCACCGGATAATTGTCGCCGATGATCGAATCCGTCAGTTCATGCACGAATGCATCGGGATTGAAGCCAAATTTGGCAATCGCGAACTCGACCACGTCCAGAAGCGTGCGGGCGGGCGGGGGACCGTCCTCCTCGACCCAGCCGTCCTCTTGCGCGATGAGTTGCTTCTTCACCCATTTGCTGAAGCGAAGATGTGCCCCGTCACGGGGCGGCATCCCTGCGACGCCAGCCACCGGATCATTGTAGCTGCGCTTTGCCTCAGTCAGGGCAAACTGCCCCAGCAGAAAAAAAGCCTCGCGCGCACGGGTTGCAATCCAGTTCGGATTGCCGCGACCCGCGTTCAGAAAGGCCTTTGTTGATTTCTCGGCGCCGGCTCGGGCAAGCTTGATCAGCTCGTCCTTGATCTCGAACGGACTGAGATCCGAGATACTCTCGAAATAGTCGCGTTGCAGCATCATCCAATCTCCTTCTTGCGGTGTGGGCGGCACGGAATGGCGCGATCACTTGGAGCCAGCATTGCCGGACTCCTTCTCTTGCGCCTCCTGTCGCTTTGACGGGGAGGTTTCGCTCAGGATCACCTGAGCGATCGACGAGACGGTCAGGACGAAGATCCCTATCCCGACCATCAGAAAGAGCAGTGCCGTGATCTTGCCCAGCGAGGTCTGCGGGGCGAAATCGCCGTAGCCGACGGTCGCCATGCTGACGACCGAGAAATAAAAGGCGTCAAGAAACCGCCAGTCCTCGATGCGCATGAAGATGAATGCCTGCGCCACCGCGATCAGGACGCAGGTCAGGATCAGCGCCTGCACCTGGGTGTTGCGGAACGCCGTGTAGATGGCCTTGACCAGCCGGACGTAGGCGGACAGGAACCGCATCTTTCAGCCCTCCCGCGGCAAGGCGCTGCCGACCGGGCCAGGGCTGGTCACGACCATGGCCAATAGCGCCCGCCGTCTAGCGGCAGTGTCAGGCGCGGCGGCGAGGCGCCGGACAGTGACGAACCCGGACGAGAGCCTGGTCGCACGTGGGACAGGACCGAGCGCCCTTGCCACAGTGCCATATGATCCTCCGGTCGCCATCACTGGCCCAGCGGCAGGACGTAAAGCGTCAGCGCGAAGATGGCATAGACCATCATCACCAGCACGCCCAGAAACCATGCCGAATTTCCGCCCGCAGTCAGCAGCGCCGCCGAAATCGCCGCGATCAGCATCATCACGACCGCGCCGGGCCAGAAATCCAGCCCCATCGGCGCGGGTCCGACGACATAGCTCAGAAGAACCAGAAGCGGCGCGACGAACAGCGCAATCTGCGCCGCGCTGCCAAGCGCGATGCTGACGCTGAGATCCAGACGGTCCTTGCGTGCCGCCGAAAAGGCCGAGGCGAACTCTGCCGCGCCGCCAACCAGCGAAACCACGATGAAGCCCACGAAGGCAGGGGTAAGCCCAAGCGCCGCACCGGCGACCTCGACCGAGGCAACGAAGATGTGGCTGACCAGCGCGACCAGCACCGTCACGGACGCCAGGGTGGCCAGCGCCAGCCCCATGGGCAAGGTCGCGTGATGGCCTTCGGCGGAGGCGGCGCTGGCAAAAACCTCGCGATGCGTTCCCAGCGAGAACCACAGCCCCAGGACGTAACCCGTGATCAGCAGCAGCGCCAGCATCAGGCTGAGCTTCTGGATCGCCTCTGGGCTGTCGATGCTGTCGGCCGCCACGATGGCCGAGGGGATCAGAAGCGCCACGATTGCGATAAAGAGCAGGCTGGCTTGAAGGCGTGCCCCAGTGCGGTTGAACTCCTGCAGGTGGTGGCGCAGCCCGCCCAGGAGGAAGGATGCACCCAGCATGAACAGCGCATTGGTAACGATGGCCCCGGCAATCGAGGCCTTGACCAGCGCGTACTGCCCGGCGGCCAGTGCGGTCAGGGCGATGACCAGCTCGGTCAGGTTGCCAAGGGTTGCGTTGATCAGCCCGCCTGCGGCATCGCCGGTGCGTTCCGCCACGGACTCGGTCGCAAGGCTGAGCAGGGCGGCCAGCGGAACGATGGCAAGAACGGAAAGCAGAAACAGCAACGTGTGGGCGTCGGGCCGGACAATTTCGACGACCAGGACGACAGGAACAAAGACCAGCAACCAAAGGAGCGGGTTACTTTTGATCTGGTCAAGAAGGCGCGACATGACGTTCCCTTCAGCGGTGGGGGCAAGTGACGACGCCGGACGGCACCCGTGGCTCAGACGGTAAGCACCAGGATCGGGCCGAGCAGCGTGAGGGTGATGTTCGAGATGGCATAGGGCACCGTATATCCAAGGACAGGCGTTTCGCTTTCGGCGGCTTGCACTGCCGCATTCAGTCCCGCCGTGCAGGTAAAGCACCCCGCCAGGGCGCCGCAGATCACCGCAGGGTTCATCTTGAGAACATGGCGGGCGTAATACATCGACGCGACGATCGGCAGGCTGACGGCGATAAGGGCGAGGATGGGCAACAGGATGCCCTGTTCCTTGAGCAGGGTCACGGCTTGCGGGCCGGTTCCCAGCCCCACGCAGGCGATGAAGATGGCGAGGCCGAAATCGCGCAGGTGCAGCGCGGTAGCCGGCGGCAGGCCGCCAAAGGTCAGGTGGCGCGATCTGAGCCAGCCGAACAGCAGCCCGGAAAGAAGACATCCGCCGCCGGTGTGCAGCGCCACCGGCGATCCCGCGATGGTCACCGTGATCATCCCGATCACGATCCCTAAAAGGATCCCCAGGCCCAGATAAACGTAATCCACGGCGATGCCCTGATCGATGGCATAGCCGACGACCGGCACAGCGTCGTCAAGGGCGGCCGGCATGCCATAGAGGGTAACGACATCGCCCGCTTCCAGCCGCATCTTCGGCAGCGGGACAAGCGTTTGACCGGATCGCGATATCTTTGTCACATAGACGCCCCGACGCTGGTCCGGGTCGACCTTCCCGCGCACCGCCATGATGGTTTCGCCGATGAAGTGGCGGTTCGTGAGCACGACGGTCCGGGTCTCGCCAATGATGTGAAGTGCGCTTGTGTCGGTCGTCTCGGCACCCAGGACGCTTCCGGCTGCCAGCAATTCGTCCAGCCGCCCGAGCAGGGCCACCCGATCGCCCAGAGCCAGCCTGACGTCCTTTGCAGGTTCGAGCACCTGCCCGCCGCGGACAATGCGCTGCACTGTCACCAAGCCGTCGAACCGGGCCTCGAAACTGCGGATGTCCACGTCTGCGGCATCTTGACGGGTCACCTGATAGACGCGGGCGACCACGTCGCGAAGCGCGGATTCCTGCGAAGGGCCTAGATCGTCATCGCCAGTGCGGCCCAAGGCCGCCGCGTATTTCCCTGCCTCGGCCTTGAGGTCGATCCGCATCATCCGTGGCGCAAAGAGACTGACGAAGAACACCACGAAGGTAAAGCCGAACAGATAGGTGATGGCATAGGCCACGCCGATATTGGCCTGCATCGCCGTCACCTGATCCACGGGAAGGTTCAGGCTGGTCAAGGCCTCGCTCGCGGTGCCGACAGCCGCCGATTCCGTGATCCCGCCCGCCAGCAGGCCCGCTGCTGTTCCTTTGTCGAGCCCGAACATCCGGGAAAGCCCCCAGATCGTCACATAGATCAGGACGCTGGAGAACAGCGACAGATGGACGAGATTGAGCGTGCTGCGCCCCAGGCTCTGGAAGAAACTGGGGCCGCTGACATAACCGAGCGAGTAGATGAACAGGGCGAAGGCGATCGTCTTGATGTTCTCGTCCACCTCGACCCCGATCTGGCCGATGAGGATTGCGGCAAACAGCGTTCCGGGAATGCCACCGATCGGCACACCGGCCACCTTTATTCGGCCGACCGCGAAGCCGATCGCGATGCAGACAAAAAGCACGGCGATGGGCGATGCGTCGAAGAACGATCTGATCAGTTCCATTCCCTTCTCCCTCTCTCGGAATGGCTGGACCGTTAAGCTTTCTTCCCTCGTCGGCTCACATGACCAGCAACACGATCACCAACCCCCAGAGCGTCAGCAGCGTATTGCTGACGGCATAGGGAACCGTATATCCCAGCATCGGCACGTCGCTCTTGGCGACCTCGGCCACCATTGCGACCGACGCCGTCTCGCAAGGCTGAGCAGGGCGGCCAGCGGAACGATGGCAAGAACGGAAAGCAGAAACAGCAACGTGTGGGCGTCGGGCCGGACAATTTCGACGACCAGGACGACAGGAACAAAGACCAGCAACCACAGAAGTGGCGTGTTCCGAATATCGTGCCAGAGACGTGCCACCTGCCGGACCCTCCTCACATGACCAGCAGCACGATCACCAGCCCCCATAGGGTCAGCAGCGTGTTGCTGACGGCATAGGGAACGGTATAGCCCAGCATCGGCACGTCGCTTTTCGCGACCTCGGCGACCATCGCGACCGAGGCGGTTGAGGTCCGCGCCCCGCCGCAGCAGCCAAGATTGATCGCATCGTCAAACTTGAAGATGTACTTGCCGATATAGGGCGCGAGCAGCATCGGCACCGCGGTCGCGAATAGGCCCCAGAAGAACAGCCCGAAGCCCGCCTCTTGAAGCCGTCGAGGTCCGCGCCCCGCCGCAGCAGCCAAGATTGATCGCATCGTCAAACTTGAAGATGTACTTGCCGATATAGGGCGCGAGCAGCATCGGCACCGCGGTCGCGAATAGGCCCCAGAAGAACAGCCCGAAGCCCGCCTCTTGAAGCCCGGCGACGAAGGTTGGCCCGGAACTCAGGCCCACGATTGCAATGAAGATATTGAGACCGACCGAGTTCATGAACCACAAGGTCGGCTGCGGGATGTTGCCGATCTGCGGCTTCACCGTGCGTAGCCAGCCGACGAAGATCCCGGCGATCAGCGCGCCGCCCGACGTGCTGAGCGTGATCGGCACGCCCCCGATCGGCAGGACGGCAGCGCCGATCAGCCCGCCGATCAGGATCGACAAGCCAACGAGCACCATGTCCGTGACGGTTTGCGGCCGATCGGCAAAGCCGGCCGCCGCGATAAAGGTGTCGATATTGGCCTTGGCGCCGGCAACGCGGACAATGTCGCCGCGATTGAGCTTGGTTCCGGGCAGCACGGGAATGTTGACCGCCATGGAGCCGCGCCGGATCGAGTTCAGGTAAACGCCACGGGTGTATGGCTCGCTTGCCAGATCGATCAGCTCGCGTCCGTCGAGCGCCTTGTTGGTGATCAGGACGTCGGTCGCCTCGACCGGCATGTCAAGAAGCTCCCGGTCATCCACCTCCTGGGCATCGCCGAAAAGACCGACGAGCGCCTCCCGCCGGCCCGAGACCGCAACGACGTCGCCCGCCTGCAGAACTGTATCGGAGGGAGGATTCAGCAACTCGGCGCCACGGCGCACGCGCTCGATGAAGATGCGCTCGCCCTTGGCCAGCCCCTCGGCCGCGGACACCGTCTTGCCGACCACGATGCCGCCCTCGCGGATCTGATAGGCCCTCGCCTCGCGGGTCCGCCAGGCGCTCATCGCACCGGACCCGGACGTGGCGCCCTTCAGCACGTCCCGTTCATAGCGGGCGCAGGCCTCTGCGATGTCCGTCCCCAGCATCTTCGGCCCGAGAAAGGCCAGGATCCAGCCCGTGCCGATCGTGCCGAAAAGATAGGTGATGGCGTAGGCGACGGGGATCAGGTCGAGTTGCGCCTGGGCCTCCTCCGGGGGCAGGCCGGATCCATTGATCGCGTCGGTTGCCAGGCCGATCGAGGCCGAGATCGTCTGCGCGCCGGCAAGCAGGCCTGCGGCAAGGCCGGGTCCATAGCCCGAGACGATTGCCGCAATATAGACGGAGGCGAGGCAGAGTACCGATATGACGACGGCGAACAGCGCCTGCGGGGCGCCATCCGTCGCAATGCCCCGAACGAATTGCGGGCCAACGCCGAAGCCCACGGCAAAGAGGAACATGATGAAGAAGATCGACTTCACCTGCCCGGAGATGTCGAGGCCGATCTGGCCGATGATAACACCTGCAAGGAGCGTCCCGGTCACCGCGCCAAGACTGAAGCTGCCAAACCGCTTGGCGCCGACCCAGTAGCCAATCGCGAGCGTCAGGAAGATCGCGAGTGCGGGATTGGCCCGAAGCGTTTCAACGAAATACGTCCACATGGTCTCACTCTCCTTGTTCCCAGCAATTACTTGCGGACGTGATCCTTGGCATGGTCGGGGCGGATGAGCTTCAGGCCCTTGGCGCGCTCGAAGCCGTGGATCTCCTTGACGTCGAGCTTGCGCATGAAGTCGATCGTCTCGGGGCTGATGACCTGGCCTGGCACCATGATTGGAAAGCCCGGAGGATAGGGGATCACGAAATTGGCCGAGATCATTTCCGAGCCATCCTTCAGGCGCTTGTCCACCTCGGGGCTGTCGAGCGGCAGGTATTCGCAACCCTCGGCGTAATAAGCGCTGTAAAAGGCCGAGCGCATGTCCCCTTCGGGCGTCGTCTCACCGGCATCCCAGCGATAGGCGTCGTGGAAATGGCTGAAGTTGGGCAGATCCGGCACATCCTGCATCAGCGACTTGACCCGGGCGGCAAAGGCGGCACGGCCGTTCTCGCCGCCGTCGGCCAGGTTGTTCTCGATCTTGCGGCTGATCTCCAGCAGGACGCGGATCAGGTTCGCCACGTCGCTGCGCGTATTGTTGATGTTGGATTGCAGCAGCACCGAATTCCGCGAGGTCTTGTTGAACTGGATGTCGTAATCGTCCGCCATCATCTTCTTGAACTGAGTGCCGTCGAAGCCGGCCGTGCCGCAGACCATCGTCATCCGGGTCGGATCAAGGCAGAACTCGTCCTCGTGCATCGAGCGGACCTGATCTTCCCAGTCCGTGCCGGGTTCCAGGAAGTCCACGAAGCCGCTCTGGCGGTATTCGGCGGGGATCATCTCGCTTGCGCCAAGGACGCGGAAATATTTCGAGATGACGGGATGGCCGTTCACTTCCTTGCGGATGTCGAGGGCGATCTCGATCGCATTGGCGACAAGGCCGTAGCCCTCCAGCTCCATCTGGCGGCGCGCGATGTCGAGGCTGGCGATCAACTGCTGGTTCGGGCTGGTCGAGGCGTGGGTGAAGACAGCCTCGTGGAACTGCGCCTCGACATCGCGGAAATCGACGTCACGCACCAGAAGCATCGACCCCTGCCGCAGCGCCGACATCGACTTGTGGGTCGAGTTCGTCTGATAGACGCGCAGGCGGATCCGGCGCGGATCGGGGATCAGCCGGGTATCCATCAACGTCTGGGTGTCGGGATCCTCGCCCAGTTCCTGCTGCTGGGCCTCATAGGCATCGACGGAAGCCGGGTCCTTCATCCATGCTTCTATCGCCTCGGCTGCGCCCATCGCGGTGCGCGGGCGCAGGAAGGGCGACCAGCGGGCAAAGCCGAACCACGCCTCGTCCCACAGGAAGATCAGGTCGGGTTTGATGGCAAGGCATTCCTCCATCACGCGGCGTGTGTTGTAGATATGGCCGTCGAAGGTGCAGTTGGTCAGATCGACCATCTTGGCACGGTCAAGCCGGCCATCGGCCTTCAGGTCCAGCAAGGCCTTCTTGATGCTGGCAAGCGGCACCGCGCCATACATCGAATATTCCGTCATCGGGAAGGCGTCGATGTAAAGCGGCTGCCCGCCCGCCAGAACGAGGCCGTAATGATGCGACTTGTGGCAGTTGCGGTCCAAAAGCACGATGTCGCCGGGCGCGACCAGTGCCTGATGCACCATCTTGTTCGAGGTGCTGGTCCCGTTGGTCACGAAGAAGACGTGATCGGCCCCGAAGGCGCGGGCGGCCATGTCCTGCGCCTGCTTGATGTTGCCGGTCGGCTCGAGCAGGCTGTCGAGCCCGCCCGTCGTGGCGCTGGATTCCGCAAGGAAGATGTTCAGCCCGTAGAATTCGCCCATGTCGCGGATCCAGTCGGATTTGAACACCGACTTGCCGCGGGCGATCGGCAGGGCATGGAAGGTGCTGATCGGCCGCATCGCATAGGCCTTGAGATTGTCGAAAAAGGGTGTGCGGAAGCGGTCGGCGACGCCTTCCAGGACGCACAGGTGCAGTTCCAGCAATTCCTCGACCGAATAAAGGACGCGGCGGATATTGGCCGCGCGCGGGTTGCCCGCGATGCGTTCGACATGCCGGTCCGACAACAGATAGATGTCCAGTTCGGGGCGAATGCGCTTCACCGCGTCCGCAAGCGACAGCGGCAGGTCGTCACCCGCGATGCTGGCCGCGTCCATCGGTTTCAAGACCGGCATCCGCTATTCTTCCCAGGGCCGCCATCTGGTTCAGGTATCTTTGATCTCAAGAAGGCACTGGTGGATTTGCGACATGGATGACGATGGCATGCTTGGGAACTGCCGCTTTTTGCAAGCCGAAGACTATGCTCGCACCAGCGAGGCGCCGCTGATCTGAAGGTGGCTCGAGCAAGCTGCACCGATCCTGTGATACAATAGTCTTCCAAAACTACAACCATTGTCACAGGCGGACGCGGCAGCCGGAGGATTGACGGATATGTTTGCCGAAGAGGGAACAGATGGGAGACAGAGCCTTCCGTGGAGGCGCTCGACAAGGCCGGCCAGTCTGCCCGGCCTATGGGATTGGCCAAAGCTGAAGGTGTGCTATGCTCCCGCTCATTGGTCTCAAGGTTGAGCATAGCCCAGGGCGCGGATCTCCAGATCATATCCCTGAGGGTTCTCGCGAAAGAACAAGCCGCCCCGTCGTTCCGAGTTGCCCGGGACTGTGCTATGCTCCCGCTCATTGGTCTCAAGGTTGAGCATAGCCCAGGGCGCGGATCTCCAGATCATATCCCTGAGGGTTCTCGCGAAAGAACAAGCCGCCCCGTCGTTCCGAGTTGCCCGGGACATAGTCGAGCGTGACCTGACTTGTGGCAATCACACGTTCGCCCTCTATCAACTCTCCCTCGATCTGGACAGCGGCAGCCGTGGCGGGTGACAGGTTCACGGCCACAAACTCCACGACATAACCATCGCCGGCCGGCAGGATATGCTGGACATGTACCTTGATGGCGGGCGGCTCCTCACCCGTGTGTTTCCAGGCCTGCCAGCCGATGAACCCCAGCATCGCCACAGTCAGAACCAGCCCAATGGCTGCCGAAATCCATTCAAGGACCGGTGTTCCATCCTGCTTCTGTGTGTCATGTGCACTCAACCGATGATCTTGCTGCATTTTCCCCTGCCTCACACGACCAGTCGCGCCAGCGCGGCCCCGAGCGCGGCGGGGAAGCCCAACACCGTTATCATCATCGCGATCTGCCCGGCGCCAAGTCCATCAAGGCGCCCGAACGTCCAGAGCACGTAAAGGCTGACCAGCAGCGCGATGCCGTATCCGGCAATGCTGTAGCCGAAAAAGGTACGCCAGAAGTTCCCGCCGCCCGGCAGTTCCTCCTGACCAGAGAATTCCAGAGAATAGACGAAGGCATGCAGCACCACGATGGAGGTCACGACCAGAGCCAAGGCATGCCAAGGCGTCATCAGGAACGAGATCAAGATCATCTCGTCGGTTGGCGCGACGTTGAAGGCCAGGAACAGTGCCCCTGCCAGCATCAAGAAAAGTTGGCCCGCATAGCCGCTTGTGCCCTTCTCCTCATCCTCGTTGTCGCCAAGCTGACTGCGCGCAGCCATGGCGCCGATACTGGCGGGCACAGTCTGCACGGCGATCTTGCCCACAATCTCGCTCAAGGGCATGTCCCAGGTGATGATGCCAAACAGCGCAAGAAGAGTGGCCGAGGAGATCGTGCCGACGCCAAAGGCCGCGAACGCGTCGAGCGCATCCTCCTTGAGCCGGAAGGTTTCGCGAAAACCCGCGAAGTAGGACAGCCCGAAAAGGATGGCCAGATTGAGGCTCAGAAACAGAAGAAGCCGCAGAGGCTCTATGTAGAAGCCCAGCCACCACATCTCCATCGTCATCAGGAGCGGGAACGCGAAGATGACCGCACCGCCGAAGGCGCGCATTAGATCGACAGCATATTCCCGATTGGAAGGCGCCGCTCGTTCACCATCAGCTTGTGCGGTCAAGTGGTCTGTCCAGTGATAGATTGATGGTCATGTCTTCTTTCCAGAAAATGCGCACCGTCGAAGGCTGCTTGGGTGACCTTCTGAGCAGTGCGCAATGCAAAGAGATGGCAGGCGATTTCACGTCACGCGCATCATGAGCAAGAGTGTAGATAACAGCAAGTCCGCCTAGCGGTCGCGAGTGTTGGGAACAGGCATCGAGTGGAAAAACCTGAGATTTCCGTGGAGCCACAAACACATAGAAAACTGCGCAATGAGGCGCGGTTTTCCTTTCCATTCCATAAAACACGTTAGGTCTGCAGCGCTATTCGGAAGATTGGCAAAGATCGGTTCAGGAGAGGGCAGATGGATAGCGACGATGATGCAGGCGAGACACACTGCATGACGGGCTATGTCCGCTGTCATCCGGAATTTCTCGCAGAGGCACCAGGTGCCTCCTAACCTCGGTTTATCCGCCGCCGGTTCTACCGGCCAACTTGGTGCCGGCCCCGCACACGCGGGTGCCGGCATTTCCTTAGGGGCCGCCAATCAATGACGTGTCCGTAAAACCTCGCGAAGTTTCCTGACCATTCTCTTCTGCCTCAGCCCTTGGGCGCCATGATGTTGCGGAGCTCTTTCTGCGGCGTCGACGCAACGAACTGGCGGACGAGCTTTATGTCGGGTTGGGCATCGTCCGGGTTCGGCAGGGTTCGCCAGACGGCATAGGCAACGCTGGCTCCGAAAGCCACGGCGCCGCCTGAGAGCAGGATTTCAACGACTGACATATCGGTCTCCTGTCATTTCAATCCCCAACATAAGCAATGCTTGCCATCTATGCGAGTCCTAGATCGCGGCGGCCAATGCCTTGACTAGGTCGGCGTTGCGCTTCAGGAGCGCCTCCTTGAGCGCCTGCTTTGCCCTCCAGAACGTCGTCGCAACCCATGCCGTTCCGAAACCGCCTATCAGGATGAGGCCTGCGGGCAGTGCCAGCGTGCCGGCGGCCACGCCGATGGCAGAAGTGGCCGCGCCGCCGATGGCCGCCGTGTGGATGGGCGGCACCCAGGTCGCGGCGTGACCTCCCTTGGACTCGAGTTCGAGCTCCAGGGCGATGGAGCCGATCATCGATTTCACCAGCTGGATCGTGTCGGGATCGTTCACCTTCGCCATGACCCGCTTGAGCGCAACGCCGCCTCCAAGGTCAAGCGCCAGCGCCAGGACCGTGGCGCGGATCTGGGCCATGTCAGGCGCCTCGTCCCCTGGCAGGATGCGGGCGGCATGACCCACCAGGGCTTGCGCCACTTCTTCATGCTTCAGGGGAGTATTTGCGGGGTCGCTCATGCCGCGGACTTTGCTTTGTCTCAGGGCATGGAGCAAGCGCCTCAGCGAGAAATATAGACAAGAACGCCCGCGTCGTGTGTCCTGTTCAAAGCAGGAGGACAGTCATGCGTATCGATTCAGACCATCCCTTCTTCACCCGCATCAACATCAAGCTGGCAAGGATAGAGCTGGAGCTTCAGCGCGCCGAAATGGCGGCTGCAGCCTGGCGCGATCACGAGGGTCCGATCCGCGAGATCAGCGAGATCGCACTCGCGGCGTGCCTGCATCACGCCTACAACGGTATCGAGAGCATACTCGAAGACGTGGCAAAGGAGTTCGACGGCTCCGTTCCGAGCGGCGGCCATCAGCACCGCGACCTTTTGGACGCGATGGCGGCGCCAGGGCAGGGTCGGCCAGAGCTCTTCGATCAGGCGGGGCACGAGGTCGCAATCGGCTTGTTGCGCCTACGGCAGTTCTTCAATGGCTTCCACGGCAACCCGATTGCAGGCAATGAGCTTTGCGTGAAGTTTGACCGGGTGAACAGCACGCTGATACCGGTCTTCACGGGACAGCTGTCAAAGCTTGAACCGTCCAGCGAGGCAGGAGCATAGGCATGTTGGGTCCCCCGCAGGCTGGTGGCTGAAGCGGGCGGCTTGCGCCTGATCATTGACAGTTACAATCTTCGTCATGGCATCTCCTCCGAAGAAGGGCAGAACGACGCTCTTCATCTCGTCGGCGATCGCCCGGACAGTGATCAGGGTGAGAACCGGAGCCCTCCAGAACAAAATCAGGCCGCCTGTTCCAAATCATCCGATGGACAGTTCAGCAGCTCGTGGGATCGGTGTTTGTCAAAGGAGTTGTCCGCCGATTTTATGCGGCGTCTCTGATTTCAAGGGCGCCGGTTTCGCGTTCAGGATTGAGCCAGACGGGACCTGCAGGTTGCCACTTGCGGGTTTGGCGTGTCCAGCGTTCCGGTTTTTGCGCACGAACTTTTGCATAAAGCAGGGCGCGATTGGCCAGCGTTACATGGTCATGGTGGCACCACACTGCGGCGTGACCGCTCGCTGGCCAGCCACTGGATGACGAAGCGCGCGCTGAACAGCGCCTGCCCCAGAAAGCCGATGCCGATCCAGACCGTCTGCGCTGTCATGTGCCTGCCGTTCGCTGCCCCTTGTGGCCCGAACTGGCACCGCAACCTTGCGATAAACTTATAATCCGCGCGCAGCCGTCATGAAATTGCGGACGGACCGTCACTCGACGGTGACGCCGAACAGCGTTCCCACGATGGCGGTCGCGCCCATGGCAAGGACGCCCCACAGCGCCACCCGTATCGCGCCGCGAAGGATGCCGGCGCCGCCCGCAGTGGCGCCAAGTCCGCCCAGCACGGCAAGGGCTAGCAGTGTCGCGACAACCACGAACACGACGATCTGCGCGGGCGGCGCAAGCATCGCCACGATCAGCGGCACGGCCGCGCCTGCCGCAAAGGTCAGGGCCGAGACAACGGCCGCCTGCACCGGATGGGAGGTCACCGTCTCCGAAATCCCCAACTCGTCACGGGCATGAGCGCCGAGCGCATCGTGTGCTGTCAGTTGCACTGCCACCTGCCGTGCCAGATCGCGCGTCAGACCGCGTTCCTGATAGATCCGGGTCAACTCCTCAAGCTCGGCCTCGGGCATCTCGGCCAGTTCCTTGCGCTCCTTGGCAAGATCGGCGTTCTCGGCATCGGTCTGCGAACTGACTGAGACATATTCGCCTGCCGCCATCGACATGGCGCCCGCGACGAGTCCCGCCAGTGCTGCAACCAGCACCTCGGTCCGTCCGGTCCCCGCAGCGGCCACGCCCACGACCAGGCTGGAGGTCGACAGGATCCCGTCATTGGCCCCCAGCACCGCCGCGCGCAGCCAGCCGATGCGATGAACCATGTGAATTTCCGAATGGGACAGGCGGCTCATGCAAAGGCTCCTTCCTGGTGCGGTTCATCGGCCGAGGGGGCCGTGCGGGCTTGGGTGGGTTGGATGCGCAGGGCGCGCAGGGCGTTGAGGATGACGGCCACGTCGATCGCTTCCTGGATCAGGGCGCCTTGCACGGGGGTCAGGTAGCCCAAAGCGGCAGCCATCATGCCGCCGACCGACAGGCCGATGCCCGCCACCACGCTTTCAAGCGCGATGCGGCGCGAACGGCGGGCGATCTCGATCCCCGGGCCAATCCGGTCCAGGCGGTCAACCAGCAGGACCACGTCGGCGGCCTCGGCGCTGGCGGCGGCGCCGCGCGCGCCCATCGCCACGCCCACGTCGGCCGCGGCCAGGGCAGGGGCATCGTTGACGCCGTCGCCCACCATCATCACCGGGCCGTTCTTGTGTTCGGTCAGAACCAGAAGCACCTTCTCGTCCGGCGTCAGGCCCGCGCGGATGCCGTCAAGGCCAAGGCCCTCGGTCACACGGCGGGCAACCTCGGCCCGGTCGCCGGTCGCGAGCAGGATCCGCTCGATCCCCTGGCGGCGCAGGCCCGCCAGCATCTCTGCCGCGCCGTCCCGCAGCGGGTCCGACATGACCAGGTGCCCCGCCATGCGGCCATCGACCGCAACCGCCACCATGACCGATCCAGCGGCCAGGTCCGGGTGATCGCCCCCATGATCCACGCGTCCGGCGACGAAGCCGTAGCCGCCGACGATCACCTGCCGCCCCTCGATCATCCCGATCACGCCCTCACCGGGGACTTCGACCATATCGCGCGGCACCGGCAGGCTCAGCCCCCGCGCCCTGGCGGCCGCGACGATGGCCTGCGCCACGGGGTGCTTCGATGCCTGATCCGCCGCCGCGGCAAAGCGCAGGATGTCGTCCTCGGCCATTCCCCCGGTGCTGTCGATGGACACGATCCGGGGTCGGCCGTCGGTCAGCGTGCCGGTCTTGTCCAGGATCAGCGTGCGGACCCTTGCCATCGCCTCCAGCGGCTTGGCGCCCTTGACCAAAACCCCGAAATGCGCGGCCCGCGACAGACCCGCGACCAACGCCACGGGCACGGCCAGGATCAGCGGGCAGGGGGTGGCCACCACCAGCACCGCCACCGCACGGATCGGATCGCCGGTGAACCACCAGGCCGCACCGGCGATCAGAAGCGTCACGGCCAGAAAGCCCAGCGACCAGCGATCGGCCAGCCGCGCCATGGGCGCGCGGGACCGCTGCGCCTGTTCGACCAGGCGGACGATGCCGGCATAGGTGCTGTCGCGGGCCTCGTGCGTGGCGATCAGGTCGAAGGCGTCGCCCGTATTGGTGGACCCGCTCATCGCCCCGGCGCCGTCGTCCAGGCGAACGGGCAGGGACTCGCCCGTCAGGGCCGAGGTGTCGAGGAAGGCCGTGGCCGAGGCGACGTGACCATCCACCGGCACCACATCGCCCTGGCGGATCAGCAGGCGGTCGCCGGGGCGGATGTCGTCCAGGGCCACGTCCTCCAGCCCGCCGTTGCGGTGGCGGGTGGCGGTGCGAGGCACGCGGGACAGCAGGTCGCGCATCTCGCGCCGGGCGCGGCCTTCGGCAAAGCTTTCCAGGAAGGTGCCGCCGGAATACATCACTGCCACGACTGCTGCGGCCAGCGTCTCGCCAAAGACGAGGGCCGCGGACATCGATAGCGCCGCCACGATGTCGAGGCCGACCTCGCCCCGGACCAGGCTGCGCAGGATCTCTGCCAGAAGGGCGGCCAGGACCGGCAGCACACCCGCAGTCCAGGCAATCCGGGCGAGGTCAGGCCGGCTGGCAAGGTGCAAGGCAAACCCCGCCACCAGCCCCGCAAGGGCAACGGCCAGCAGGCCCGTCTTCAACAGATCCGTCCTCTTGTCGGTCACGCCTGTCCCTCAACCGCTGCCGTGGCGTCGCCACCAAAAAGGCACCCGGCTGCGCGTGTCCGCAAGCCCCCGTCACCATCGCGCAGAAGAAGCAGTGCGTCGAGGTCGTGACGGGCCGCGAGCTCGGCCCCCGCCGAGGGGCCTGCGACCATCAGCGCGGTCGCCCAGGCATCGGCCTCGGAACAGGTTGGCGCGACCAGGGTGACCGAAGCCGGCGATGCGGCCAGCGGCGCGCCTTTCCGCGGGTCCATCGTGTGGGACAGGCGGCGGCCCTGCACCGTGACCCAGTGGCGATAATCGCCCGAGGTCGCCACCGCCGCGTCCTGCAGCATAAGGACGGAGTGCGGGGTGCGGCGGTCGGGATCGGGCGTCTCTACCGCAATGGTCCATGCCGTTCCGTCCGGCCGCAGGCCAAGGGCACGCATCTCTCCGTCGATACCCACGAGGCCAGCGGCAATCCCGTGGTCAACCAGCACTTGGGCCAGACAGTCCACCCCATATCCCTTGGCAATGCCGTTCAGGTCCAGGGCAATGGGGGCCGTCTTCCGCACCGCGTCGCCGTCGATCTCCAGCACTTCGTGGGCAGGCCTGCGGAAGCCGAGGGCTGCGCGGATCGCATCGGGATCGGCGGCATCGGGCCCAAAGCCCCAGGCGCGCACCGCATCGCCCATTCCGATATCGAAGGCACCCCCCGAGGCGCGGCCGATCCGAAGCCCGAGCGTCAGAACGCGGGCGAGGTCGGGCGGCACCCTCAGCCATTGTCCCGTCGGCGCCCGGTTCAGACGCATCAGGTCGCTGTCCGGTTTCCAGATCGACATCTGGGCATCGACCGTGTCCACCGCCTGCTGAAATGCCATCCGCAGGGGCGTGGGATCAAGCCCCGATGGGGCATGGAACAGGGCCGACCACCGGGTTCCCATGGTCGGACCGTTCAGGGCATGGCGGACCGGATCAGAAGACATCTTCGACATAGCGTCCCTCGGCTTTCAGCATGGCGGGCGTCAGGCCCGCCGGCGCGAGAATGTCGTCAAGCGCGCGGGACACCCCTTCGGCCATCGCGCGGCCGCCGCAGACCATGATGCGCGCGCCCCTGCGCACCGCCTCGGCCACCTGCTCGGCTTCATCCCGCAGAGCATCCTGGACATGGCACGGCCGTTGTCCCCGTGAGGTGGCGGTGGAAAGGTGTATCAGCCGCCCTTCATCCTGCCATCGGGCCAGATCGTCGCGATAAAAGAAATCGCTGTCGGGATGGCGCAGGCCGAAGAACAGTTCGATTGGGCGCCGGCGGGCATTGGCGCGAATGAAGCCTGCCAGTGGCCCGATGCCGGTGCCCGCGCCGATCAGGACTAGCGGCGTTCTGCCGTTGCCCGCATGAAAGCGGTCGTTGCGGCGCAAGAAGGCCTGCACGCTGTCACCGGGTTCAAGCGCCAAAAGCTGCCCCGAACACAAACCGCCGGGGTGTTTCCTGACCACGATTTCCACGAAGCCGTCCCTTGCGCCGGATGCCAGCGAATAAAGGCGCGGCACCGCCGATCCCTCGGGCAGGATACCCAGCAGATCGCCCGCCTGGAACCGCGCCAGCCCTTTGCCCGTCAGCCGCTGCCAAAGAGTGGTCCCGGGCAGGGCAAAGCGCAAGATGGCTGTTGGGGCCTGCACCTCTGCCCCATAGTCGCGGCGCGACAGCAGGGTCAGCGTCTGTGTGACAGGTGTTACAGGCTGGTGCGGAAGCTCGAGCGGGAGGCCGATGGCCCCGCCAAGTGTCCGGCCCCAGCGGGCAAAATCCTGCGGGGATTGCCGATCAACGGTGTCGAGCGGCAGCAGCGTGGCCCAACCCTTCGCATGCGCGGCAGCCTCGACCTGAAGGGCGAAGGCACAGAAAGCGGGAAAGCTGCGGTCGCCAAACCCCAGCACGGCGACAGGTGCGGCGGGGGCTGCCGGCAGTTGTGCCAGCCGGTCAAGGAACCCCTTTGCCGAGGCCGGGGCATCGCCTTCACCATAGGTCGCCGCAAGGATCAGGAACTGCTTGGCTGCAGCATGGCGGGTGGGGTCGAAGCCACCCATGGACGTCACATGCACCGACTGACCCGCCGCGCGCAGCCCGTCGGCCAACGTCGCGGCAAACCCCCAGGTGCTGCCGCCCTCGGATCCCACGAGGATGACCGTCTGCGCGTGTCCTGCGGGGGCATTGCCCGTCAACCGGGGACGCCCGCGTCGGCCGGCAAGCCAAACCAGCGCGCCGGTGACGCCCATCACGGGCACACTCAGCGCGATCAGGCCCATGAGCAGACCCCAGACTGCCGCACCTTGCCCGGCATGCAGCATGAAGATCGTTTCCGAGACGTGCTGCCAGGGAGTCAGATCAGCCCAGGACAGCAGTGTGCCGGTCCCTTGGTCGATCAAGCCGGTGCCGCTGTCGGTGCTTATGGTAAAGACATCCTGCGGGTCGTCCGCATAGGGAAAGCTCAGTTTCCGCAGATCGCCCACAGGAACATCCCGCAGCGCTGCCATGCGATCCAACGGAAAGCCAGTCTGGCTGCTGACCGCCACGGGCTGCACGGGCTGCACGCCGCTGTCCGGCAGCAGGTCGAAGGTCGATGCCGTCATCCACAGTGCCGTTGCCGCAGACAAGGTCAGGCCAAGGACCGCGATCCGCGCGACCTCTGTATGCAGCCGCCCGGCAAGCGGTCCGCGCAGCGGCGCGAACCACCGCCGCCAGCCCCCCACGCGCCGCGCGACCAGAACGATGCCCGACAGCGCAAGCGCCAGCATCGCCGCCGCGCCGGCGGCCATCACCAGCCGCCCGGCGTCGTCCAGAAACAGCGATCGGTGCAGCGTGGTCAGCCAGCGTTCCACCGCATTGGGATCAGCCGAGCCGACATCCGCGCCCGTCGCCGGGTCAATCATGGCCGCGCCCGGCGTGCCGCCGTCAAACCACCACGCGGTGATCCGGCCGGACGGCGCGCGGCGGATCTCTTCAAGGCCGGGATGGCGTGCCGCCACCCGTGCCGCCAGGTCCGCCACGCTTTGCCCCGCCACGGCTTGCGGCGCTGACAATCGCTCAGCAGCCGGAAACACCGACAGGGCCGCGCCGCTGAGGGCCAGCAGGGTGACAAGGACCAGGGCCAGAAGCCCGGGCCAACGATGAAGCGCGCGGATCATGGCCGAGAAGCCTTATTGATAGGTGAAGCTGGCGATGTAGCGGCGGCCGGGAACGGGCTTGCCCGCGCCTGCTGCGGTCAGCGGCACGGCGATCTCGTTCGGGCTGTCGCGCATGTCCTCAACGGCGGCGTCGATGTGCAGCGTATAGCCGGCATCAAACAGCGCATCGGCCAGGTCGAGCGTGATCTCCAGCGTTCGGCCTGCGCCTACACTGGCGCCGGTGATGCCGTTGATCTGCGCCGCGGCTCCGCCCTTGGCCGCATACCAGCCGCTGAGGTGTTCATAGTATTTGGACTTGCCGCCTGCCATCCACAGGCTGCCGACATAGGCGTCCGAGGCGTCGGTGACATAAAGCGCCAGATAGGCGCCATCGCCCCCATAGCTGTTCATCGTCGTGGTCAGCGTGACCGGTCGGGCCAGAGCAAGCCCTGGAAGGGTCAGGGCAGTGCTGAGGGCGAGGGTGGCGAGGAGGGATTTCATGGCATTTCCTTTGCTGTGGGACCGAGGGCCAGCGACGCCGGGCCGGATCGGGATCAGTTGGTCACTGCTACTGGCGGGGCGCCGTTACCGAACAAGCCATTCGCAGGCGGCGCTATGGTCCCAGCGGGCGAGGGGTTGGCCCGCGCACCGGTGTCGCGATCGTCGTCATCGTCATCATCATCCTCCCCACGATCACGTCGGAAACGCCGGTTACCATCATGTTCATCATCGTCCTCGTCATTGACCAGGATCAGGCGGATGTCGCGATCGGCGTCACTGGCAGCAGCAGCGCAAGTGGCTGAGGCATCGCCGGTCCCCCGTATCGCGGCCAGCGACGGAAGCCCGAGCGCGGCGACAAGGGCGGATCCAGCAAGAAGAAGGGCAAGGGTGGATTTCATGCGATGTTCCTTTCCTGTGATGAGAGGATCCTGCGCCCGCCGCCTGATCGCTTGCTGACAGGAACCGGAATTCTTTTTCAGGCTGCTGTCAGGAAGGATGCCGCGTCATCGGGATCAAATGGCCTGCGGCCTTCGCAGGGCTGCGATGTCATTTGTCCCTCTGGCCTGACCGCCGGGGGCCGTCCCTGTCCTGCCCATCCTCGTAGTCCAGTTTGATGACCTGGAGCGTGCCCGGATGGACCTTCACCTCGACCCTGCGGTCGGCACGGTCGCGGCCGTCGATTTCATAGCAGCCATCGTCGATCTTGATGCGGCGCACGGTCCAGCCATTGGCTGCTGCCAGTTCCTCCACCGCCCCGCGCGGCAGCCACTGGGACATCGGGACGAAGCAGTCATCGTCTGCGAATGCCGCACGGGCAGGAAGAACTGCCAGAAAGGCAAGAATTGTCAGTGTCTTTCGCATGGGCCACACTCCCGGTCACGGCCTGTCTGACCTTTGCAATACGCGCAAAAGCTGACACCAGCCTGAAGACGAATGCAGGGGCGCTTCAGCCTGATGTCAGGAAAAGGGGCCAGACCGGCAAGCGAGTTGGCAAGGAAGGGGCGCGGATCATGCGAATCCTGTTGATCGAGGACGACACGGTCCTGGGCGCCGCCGTCCGCGACCAGGTTGCGGCCGATGGCCATTCGGTCGACTGGGTGCAGCGGCTTGATGTGGCGGATGACGCCATGGCAGGCGCGCCCTTCGACCTTGTGCTGCTGGATCTGATGCTCCCCGACGGACGCGGCATCCCCTTCCTGCGCAAGCTGAGGGCGCGGGGCGACGCGACCCCGGTCATCATCCTGACCGCGCTTGACCAGATCAGCGACCGCATCGAAGGACTGAACGCGGGTGCGGACGATTATCTGGTGAAGCCCTTCGATCTGGCCGAACTCTCGGCCCGGATCGGGTCCGTCGCGCGGCGCTACAGCGGCAACCCCAATCCCATCGTCAGCCACGGTCCGCTCGACATCGACCTGGCCGCCCGCAGCATTCACCGCGATGGCCGACCGGTGGCCCTGACCGCGCGGGAATGGGCCCTGTTCGAAGCCTTTCTTGCAAGGCCCGGCCAGCTTCTGTCCAAGGCGCAGCTTGAGGACAAGCTTTACGCCTTCGGGACCGAGATCGAGAGCAACACGATCGAGGTCCATGTCAGCCGGTTGCGCAAGAAGCTGGGTGCGGACATCATCCAGACGGAACGCGGCCTCGGCTATCGGCTCGGTCGGGGATGAGACAACCGCGCAGCCTGCAGGGTCGTCTTGCGCTGTGGCTGGGCATCGCCCTGACGCTTGTCTGGATCGCGGCGGCCAGCATGACCGCGCTGATTGCCCGCCACGAACTGGATGAAGTCTTTGATGCTGCCCTGCAAGAAATGGCGCAGCGCATTTTGCCGCTTGCGGTAATCGATATCCTGGGCCGAGAGGAAGAGGGCATCAGCCAGCGACTGGCCGCCATCCGCGACCACGACGAACTTTTTACCTATGTCATCCGCGACGAGCAGGATCTTGTGCTGCTGCAATCTCATGCCGCTGATCCGGCGATCTTTGCCCCTTGGAATGGCACCAGCTTCAGCCAGTCCCAGACGCACCGGTTCTATAACGACGATGCCGTGCAAGGCACGATCCGCATCACCGTGGCCGAACCGCTGGCCCATCGAGACGCGGTGGCGCGGGAAATCCAGGTTGGGCTGGGCCTGCCGCTTTTGTTCGTGGTCCCCGTGGCGCTGCTGGTGATCTTTCTTGCGGTCAGGACCAATCTCGCGCCGCTGCGGCGGTATCGCGACAAGCTGGCCGCCATTGGGGCCCGCGACTTGACCCAGGTTGCCACCGACGGTCTGCCGACCGAGATGGTCCCGGTCGCGGACACGCTGAACGGGCTTTTGTCACGGCTGTCGGACGCCTTCGAGGCCGAACGCAGCTTCGCTGCCAATGCCGCGCACGAGTTGCGAACGCCCCTTGCCGGCGCCATCGCTCAGGCGCAGCGGTTGCAGGCAGAGACGGATGATCCCGACGCGAGGACACGGGCCGCCGAGATTGAGGCGACCCTGAAGCGGCTGACGCGCCTGTCCGAACGCCTGATGCAATTGGCCCGAGCGGAGGGCGGACGATTGCGGCGCGACAGGGTTGCGGATCTTCGCCCCGTGGCCCGCATCGTCGTGGATGATCTGTTGCGGGCGGCGGGCGGTGGCCGCATTGCCCTGACGCTCGCTGACGAGCCGGTCCTATCCGACCTGGACCCCGACATCTTTGCGATCCTTCTGCGCAATCTTGTGGAAAATGCACTGCGCCATGGAGCTGCGGGAACTGTCGCCGATGTCTCGTTGACGGACGACGGCGTGCTCATCGTCGCCAATGACGGGCCGGTGATCCCCCAGGACATTCTAGATCGTCTCAAGAACCGGTTCGAACGGGCGGCTGCGCGCGGAAACGGAAGCGGGCTGGGCCTGGCCATCGTCACGGCCATCGCGGAAAGAACGGGCTGCAGGCTGGACCTCCGGTCACCGCGTTCAGGACAACCTGGTGGATTCGAGGCCCGGTTCACTTTGCCAGGACCATGACCACGCAGCCTGACAGTTTCGAAATGACCTGGGCAACCGGAGCCCGCAGCGGGTATCGCACAAGTAAGTGTTGGCAATCGAGGCAATCTCCGGAACAGTGGAACTTCCAGCTTCACGAGGAAGTCCGCGATGATACGTTCAATCCTTGTTGTCCTATGCTCCACCCTCGCTATATCCGAGCCTGTCTTTGCTCAGGAGAGCGATGTTCAGCCAGGTTATATTGCAGTGAATGACGAGCGGGGCAGACCTGTCGCCCGGGTCACCGATCCGCAGTCTAACAACACTTTGGCTGTGAGTTGTCCCCACGGCACGCTCGACCTTGAAATCCGGTATGGGGCACTCTCCATGCAGAACGCACCAACCCAGGACCAGGGGGTTACGGTTGTCTTTGCCTCCCGTGGCGGAACCTTTGAAGTCCCTGCCACCGGCAGGCCAGGTGAAGGTCTCGTGGTCACGTCTTCGGATGAGGAGACACATAAGGGGGTTCGGGACGCACTTCGCTCCTTCAGTGCCATGACCTCCGATGATGTCGGCACTGTCACGATCAATGATGAGCAGGGCCAAGGCATCGGAACGATCGCCGTCTCCGGCAAGGGGACCACCCGGGCCTATGGCAAATTGATGCAAGGCTGCCGCGGCTAACGGCGCGGCCAATCTTTCCTGCCGCACATGAAGAGCGGCCAGCTCTGCCGCTTGTGACCAGCTTGGAACCTCCTTGCTGCACAGACTCGTACCATCGAGGTGCCGCTGATCTAAAGGTGGCTCGAACCAACTGCTGCACCGATCCTGTGATGCAATAATCTTCCACAGCCACAATCATGGCTGCACGCCGGAGCGGCAGCCGGAGTTTTGACCGGTGTGTCCGCGGGATAGAGAACAGATGGGGAGACGGAGCCTTCCGTGGAGGCGCTCGACAAGGCCGGCCAGTCTGCCCGGCCTATGGGATTGGCCAAAGCTGAAGTTGTGCTATGCTTCCGCTCATTGGTCTCAAGGTTTAGCATAGCCCAGGGCGCGGATCTCCAGATCGTATGCCTGAGGATTCTCGCGAAAGAACAAGCCGCCTCGTCGTTCCGAGTTGCCCGGGACATAGTCGAGCGTGACCTGACTTGTGGCAAGCACACGTTCCCCCTCTACCAACTCTCCCTCGATCTGGACAGCGGCAGCCGTGGCGGGCGACAGGTTCCGGGCCACAAACTCCACGACATAACCATCCCCAGCCAGCAGGATTTTCTGGACATGCACCTTGATGGCGGGCGGCTCCTCACCCGTGCCTTTCCAGGCCTGCCAGGCGATGAACCCCAGCATTGTCAGGGTCAGAACCAGTCCAATGGCTGCCGAAATCCATTCAAGGACCGGCGTTCCATCCTGCTTCCGCGTGTCTCGTGCACTCGACAGATGATCTTGCTGCATTTCCCTGCCTCACACGACCAGTCGCGCCAGCGCGGCTCCGAGTGCGGCGGGAAAGCCCAACACCGTGATCATCATGGCAATCTGCCCGGTGCCAAGTCCATCAAGGCGCCCGAACGTCCAGAGCACGTAGAGGCTGACCAGCAGCGCGATGCCGTAGCCGGCAATGCTGTAGCCGAAAAAGGTGCGCCAGAAGCTCCCACCGCCCGGCAGTTCCTCCTGACCAGAGAACTCCAGAGAATAGACGAAGGCATGCAGCACCACGATGGAGATCACGACCAGAGCCAAGGCATGCCAGGGCGTCATCAGGAACGAGATCAAGACCATCTCCTCGGTTGGCGCAACGGTGAAGGCCAGGAACAGTGCGCCGGCCAGCATCAGGAAAAGTTGGCCCGCATAGCCGCTTGTGCCCTTCTCCTCATCCTCGTTGTCGCCAAGCTGACTGCGCGCAGCCATGGCGCCGATACTGGCGGGAACAGTCTGCACGGCGATTTTGCCCACAATCTCGCTCAAGGGCATGTCCCAGGTGATGATGCCAAACAGCGCAAGAAGAGTGGCCGAGGAGATCGTGCCCACGCCAAAGGCCGCGAACGCGTCGAGTGCATCCTCCTTGAGCCGGAAGGTTTCCCGGAAACCCGCGAAGTAGGACAGCCCAAAAAGGATCGCCAGGTTCACGCTCAGAAACAGAAGAAGCCGCAGAAGCTCCATGTAGAAGCCCAGCCACCACATCTCCATCGTCATCAGGAGCGGGAACGCGAAGATGACCGCACCGCCAAAGGCGCGCATCAGATCGACAGCATATTCCCGATTGGAAGGCGCCGCTTGTTCACCATCAGTTTGTGCGGTCAAGTCGTCGGTCCAGTGGTAGATTGATGGTCATGTCTTCTTTCCAGGAAACGCGCACCGTCGAAGGCTGCTTGAGTGATCTTCTGAGCAGTGCGCAATGCAAAGAGATGGCAGGCGATTTCACGTCACGCGCATCATGAGCAAGAGTGTAGATAACAGCAAGTCCGCCTAGCGGTCGCGAGTGTTGCGAACAGGCATCGAGAGGAAGAGCCCTCAAGGTTGCCGTGGAAGCAACAAATAGCCTCGACAGCGTCAAGATTAGTCTGGAGCACGTCATAGAGGGGGCAAGAACGCCGATGGACATCGGTGACATGAGTAGTTCCTCGTGGGCTGATCCGGGCAATGGACGGCTCCCGCCCGCAGGGTCCGTTGTCATGGTCTCGCAAAACCCTCAGGACCAGACGCGCCACGTGGATGCCACCACGAGTATATTGACGTGCCTCCGTCAGCGCCGCTGGTCTATACTCCTCCGATGGCCCCTGTAGCATTGCTAGTATGTTTCTCAATAAGTACAATTGCTTAGGAAGGATTTTCAGTTACATCTGTAAGCTTGCGGCGTCACATCCTTGTTTGTTGACGGACAGCATTGTCCACGCCATTGCGGCTGGGCATGTGTCAAATAACTGAGCGATCATGAAACATCCGCTGCTGCCCATGAACCTTAAGGTCTACCTCATCAATCTTGATCGGGCACAGGAGCGATTGCAGCGGATGGAGGCGAAATGCGCCGCAGTGGGACTGTTCTTCGAACGCGTTTCCGCCGTCGACGGTGCGACTCTGACCTTTCCTTGTCCCGAGTTCGACGCGCGTGGCTACAAATACCTCCACGGCCGCCGGGTCATTCCGGCCGAGGTTGGCTGCTATCTCAGCCATGTGGAATGCGCGCGCAGGCTTCTGGCAAGCGACGCGGAACATGCCTTGGTCTTGGAGGATGACGTTGCCTTTCCGCCGGATTTTGCAAGGCTGCTGCAGCTTGCCCTTGCCGATGCAACGGACTGGGACATCTTGCGGCTCAGCTCGGTAAACAAGGGACCGAAGTTCGGTTATCGCAAGCTATCAGACGGACGCAGCCTTGCCATTGCGTTGAGTCGGGAGAAGGGCGCTGGAGCCTATATCATCAACCGCAAGGCCGCGACATGGATTACCCGAGACCTCATGCCGATGCGGCTCTCTTATGATATCGCCTTTGATCTGGAATACCTCGATGGCTTGCGCGCGGCTTTCATCGACCCAGTTCCGGTCGACCAGCGGGATGAAGGCAAGTCGCAGATCCAGAACGGGATCAAGGCCTTCAAATATCCGAAGACCCGGTATCTGACAGTGCTGCCGTATCGTGCCTGGCTGGAGACCAGCCGTGTTGCCGCGCGTCTGGCCCGCTATCTCCACCTGTCGTTCCGGTGTGAACCGCGGTTGGCGCTGATCAGAGCAGCTCCCACGCTGGCCGCAATTGCCTTGGGGGTCGACGAGATTTTCGACCATATGTGAGCCTCAGATCAGAGCAGGGCGGAGCTGCTTTCAGCTCAGCCCCCTTGGGACTGCTGACTGTCAGCTTAAGATTTACGCGACGGTGACAACAGGCTGTTTCATCAACCAAGCACCTATGCCGCCAGTCCTGTGTTGTAAGCTCATGACTCCAGCCAGTTCGCGTCGAATGCCCGATCTGCGAGGAGTTTTCGCAGGACAGCCCCTTGATCAGCGCCGCCGTGCCGCGCAGGTCGTGGGCCTGTCCGGGCAGCAGCCTGAAGTCGGTCAGATTGCCGAACGCGTCGGCCAAAGCCATGATCTTGGTCGTTATCCCGCCGCGAGAGCGCCCGATGGCCTGGCTCTGAGTCCCGTTTTGCATCCTGCTGGTGGTGGCGGTGGACCTTGACGATGCTGCCGTCGACCATGGCGTATTTGAAATAGGGATCTTCAACCAAGGCTCGAAACATCCGATAGAAGGTATCGGTCTTTACCCACCATCGGAACCGCTTGAACACCGAACTCTACGTGCCGAACGCATCGGGGAGATCGCGCCACGGACAACTGGTTCGAACGATCCAGAACACCGCCTCAATAAAAGCCGGGGATCGGACCCGATGCAGCCAGCGTCACATTCCCGACCAAAGCTGTGCTGGGCGATGATCGCCCATCGCCTGTCAGTCAATATCATGCAGATCAAGGTTGCCTCCTACTTGGCAACCTTGGAACACCCAGCAGATCCGTTGGATATCTTCAAACATCAATGCGTCCTTGGCTGAATTTTTACGTCCACGTTACGCCTGCGGCCGGATTCATTATCGACGCTTTACGCCTGACGCCTCCATGTTCAGGTCATCTCAGGCAAGGGAGCATGCGGTGCTGTCCGACATCATCTTTACGCTGAGCGGTTTGATCGTTGTCCTGTTGGTCGGGCTTGGCCCGCGTGACGCCGAAAAGCTCCGAGTACAGGATGGCCATTGACGACGTCTTCGCCCGCGGCCTTGCAGGCGAGCCGCTTGTAACGTCCTTGGTGGGAGCATCGCGCTTGACGCTCAAGAGGGCTACAACAGCATCCATGACTGATAACGCGCGCCCCGACCCCGACGCCCCCTTGGCTGAGGTCCATGCCGAAGCCGGTGCTGCCGCAGCGACGCCCAAACGGTTGAAGAGCCTTGCGGTCGGCCGTTCCGGTGCCCTGTCGGCCGAGTCGCGTTGTCCCGGAGCAACGAGCCGCGCCTGGTTTCGCATCCTTGCACATTCAGCCGCGGCCACCATGGCGGCTACGCTGATTGCCTGGCTCTTCTGGCACATCCTGCCGGTCGCCTCGCTGGCCGTGATCTATCTGGTTGCGGTGCTGGCCGTGGCCGTGCGGCAGGGGACTGCCGGAGCAATCGCGGTTAGCCTCTTCAGCTTCTTGGCCTACAACTATTTCTTCACGGAGCCCTACTTCTCGCTGAAGGTGGCGGCAGAGGATTCATTGGCGGCGCTGATGGTCTTCACAGTCTCGGCGTTGTTCACCGGCAGCCTCGCCGGTCGGCTGACGCGGCAGGTCGAGGTCATGCGCGCCACTCAGGCTCGGACGGAAACGCTTTATGACTTCGCCCGCAAGATCGCCTCGGCCACGACGACCGATGACGTTCTTTGGGCCGCAGCCGCCCATATCGCCCACACGCTTGAGTGCCATTCGCTGATCCTGATGCCTGGGGGCGACGGTGTGCTCGAGCAGGTGCAGGGTTTTCCCGCGATTGAGGAAAGCCTTGAACCCCGTTCTCGAACCGCAGCGCTGTGGGCGTATCAGAAGAACCAGCCGGCCGGGCGGGATACCGACACATTGCCAGCCGCAGACTGGATGTTTCTTCCGCTGGCAACCCAAGGTGCCCCGATGGGCGCGGTAGGCCTGCGCTTTCTCGATCCTGCCCGACGGCTCGATCCCGAGACCCGGCGCCTGCTGGCCGCAGTGGAGGATCAGGTTGCGGTTGCAGTTGAACGGATCACCGTGGAAAGGGACCTCGAGCGGGCAAGGCTGGCCTCCGAGACCGAGAAGCTGCGGGCTGCATTGCTGAACAGCGTCAGCCATGACCTGCGAACGCCCCTCGTCACCGTGATCGGCGCCCTCTCTGCACTGGCGGATGGCGGCCTGACCGCCGTGCAGAACCGCGAACTGGTGGGCGAGGCACTGAACGAGGCGCGCAGGCTCGACAGGTTCGTCGGCAATCTGCTGGGCATGACCCGGCTGGAGCACGGCGCCTTGGTGCCGCGGCGCGAGGTGGTGCCGGTCGCAGAACTGATCGGCCGGGCGCGCGGCGATCTTGCCCGCGTGCTGGTACCCTTTCGCATCGAGGTCGAGATCGCGCCGGGCACGCCTCCCTTCTTCGCCGATCCGGTGCTGATCGGCCAGGCCCTCACCAACCTTCTCGAGAATGCCACCAAATATGCGTCCGAGGGCAGCACCATCCACATTGCCGCTGAGCCGGTGCCAGATGGCGTCGCACTGACCGTCATCGACGAGGGGCCGGGCATTCCGAAAGACGAGCGCAACCGGGTCTTCGACATCTTTCACCGCGCCGTGCAGGGTGACGGACATCCGGCAGGGGCCGGTCTTGGCTTGGCGATCGTCAAGGGCATGGTCGAGGCCAATGAAGGCAGCGTCGCCGCCATCGAGCCATCGGGGCGCCATGGAGCGGCCATCCGGATGATCCTGCCCGCTGCTTTTCCCGAGGATGCCGATGTCTGACCCATCTTCGCCGCTACGCCTTCTCGTGATTGAGGACGAGGCTCCGATCCGCCGCTTTCTGCGGATCGTCCTGGAAAGTGCGGGCCACGTCATGGTCGAGGCAACGCGCGGCCGTGAGGGGATCGAGCGTGCCGCAACCGGGGCACCATCGGCGGTGGTGCTGGATCTCGGTCTTCCGGACATGGACGGCAAGGCGGTGATCGCCGCCATACGGGAATGGTCTGACGTGCCGATCTTGGTGGTTTCAGTCCGATCAGCAGAGGCCGAGATCGTCGCCGCGCTCGATGCGGGCGCCGACGATTACGTCACCAAACCCTTTGCACCGGCCGAGTTGCTCGCGCGCCTGCGCGCCCTGACCCGCCGAAAGAGCGCCGAGGAGGTTTCGCAGATCCTGACCAATGGCGATCTCGGTATCCACCTGGCCGCCCGAACGGTGACAAAAGCCGGGATGCCGGTGCGCCTGACGCGCAAGGAATTCGATGTGCTGGCACTTCTGGTCCGCCATGCAGGCCGGTTGCTGACCCATCAGGAGCTTTTGCGGACTGTCTGGGGGCCTGCGCATCTGGGCGACAGCCATTATCTGCGCATCGCTGTGGGACATCTGCGCGAAAAGCTGGGTGATGACGCCGCGGCGCCGCGGATGATCTTCACCGAACCAGGCATCGGTTATCGCTTTGCGTCTGCCGAATGAAGGCACTCGGATGCTTGTGCCAGCGGAGTCGGCCAGTCTCATGAACGACCCCAGGAGGGGCAAAGGCAACCACAAGCAGATAGAAACACCACCCTGATCAGGGTGAGCCTTCGCTCCCTGAGCGCTGCGGTCAGGCCGAGGAGCAGGGCAGTTTCCCCTCGGACTTCCGCGTCCACCGATCAAATGTCATGGGCCTCAACCGATTGCGGAACAGGCCCAGGCTTACTCTGAAGAGGCCGCTACAATGAATAGCAATCCTGGGGACGACGAGAGCACCTTGCCTGAAGGGCAATCAGAGGCCGAGTTCGCTGCGGCTGCCGCCCATTTATCGGACCTGCCGACACCTGGGCAGCATGCCAACGGCAGCTTGGCCAGCTTGACTCTGGGTGCCATCGGCGTGGTCTACGGCGACATCGGCACGTCGCCCATCTACGCCATGCGCGAGTCCCTGCATGCCGCTTCCCATGACGGACTGACGCCAGACGACGTGATCGGGGTGATCTCGCTCCTGATCTGGACGCTGATCTTCATCGTGAGTTTCAAATACGTGCTGCTGATCATGCGCGCGGACAACCGTGGTGAAGGGGGCACCCTCAGCCTGGTCACCCTTGTCCAGCAAGCCCTGGGCAGCCGTCCGGTTTGGCTTCTCGCTCTTGGCATGATCGGCATCTCCCTGTTCTTCGGGGATGCCATCATCACTCCGGCCATGTCGGTGCTCTCTGCCGTCGAAGGCCTGAGCCTCGTGACGCCAGCCTTCGGTCCCTATGTTGTGCCGCTCACACTGGTCATCATCGCGGGGCTCTTTCTGGTGCAGCGTTGGGGCACCGGCGCCGTGTCGGTCTTCTTTGGGCCAGTCATGATCGTTTGGTTTCTCACCATGGCGGTATTGGGATTGCTCCATATCGGGGACGACTGGTCGATCTTGCGCGCCTTGAGCCCCACCTATGCGGCAAGTTTTGTCGTCACGCACGGCTTTGCCTCGCTCATTGTCCTGGGATCGGTCTTTCTGGCCGTGACCGGAGGCGAGGCGCTTTATGCCGACATGGGACACTTCGGAAGACGTCCCATTCGACTGGCCTGGATCGGGCTCGTGTGGCCGGCTCTGACCTTGAGCTATCTTGGCCAGGGCGCCATGGTCCTCGCACATCCCGAGAGGGCGGAAAATCCCTTCTTCCTCATGGCGCCGTCCTGGGCACTCTTGCCTTTGGTGATCCTGGCGACCATGGCCACGGTCATCGCAAGCCAGGCGGTCATCTCGGGTGCCTTCTCCATGATGAAACAGGCGGTGCGAACCGGCCTTCTGCCCCGACTGGAAATTTTGCACACCTCCGAGAACCAGGAAGGCCAGATCTACCTGCCAAAGGTCAACGCCATTCTGGCGATCGGGGTCTTCATCCTGGTTATCGTGTTCGGCTCGTCCTCGAACCTTGCCGCCGCCTATGGCATCGCGGTGACCGGAGACATGGTCATCACCACGTGCCTGGCGTCTGTCGTGTTCCTGAAGGTTTGGAGATGGCCGCTGCCCTTGGTGGCGGTCGTGGTCGTGCCGCTCCTGCTGCTGGAACTGCTGTTCCTGGGATCGAATGCCATCAAGATCCCGCATGGGGGATGGGTGCCCATCCTGATGGCGGCCGTGATGATCCTGCTCATGTGGTCCTGGGTGCGCGGCACCCGCCATGTTCAGGATCAGGCACGGCGTGGGGCCACGTCGCTTGGGGCGTTGATCGAGATGCTGGGCAAGTCGAGCCGTTTGTTGAACGTGTCTGGAACGGCGGTCTTCCTGACCGCTGAACCGGATGTGGCACCCGCAGCACTCCTGCACAACCTCAAGCACAATCAGGTCCTGCATGAGCACAACATCATTGTCTGCGTCACGGTGGCCACTCGGCCCTATGTTCCCGACGCAGAACGGGTCACCGTCACGCCGCTCTCGGAGCGCTTCACCCGGGTCGACATGTGCTTTGGCTACATCGAGGAGACGAACTTGCCTCGGGCGCTTGCTCTTGCAAGAAAGAAGGGCATCAAGTTCGACATCATGGCGACGTCCTTCTTCCTGACGCAGCGCTTCTTCCGTCGGACCAAGGGCAAGGGCCTGCCGACCTGGCAGGAAAGGCTCTTCCTGTCGCTTTCGAAATCTGCAGCTAACGCGACCGACTTCTATCACCTGCCAAGCAGCCGGGTTATCGTGCTGGGCCAGCAACTCCAGATCTGACAAGATGGCTAGATCGAAACGGCACTCGCCTAGGAGTCAATTCGATGACAGGCCGGGGCGCCACAGCTTGGGTAGCTGGCGTCGCAACTCCAAGGCGAGGGGTTCCGCCATCTATCAAAAGACAGCAGAGGCAGAGCGGGCGTGGCAACCCTATTGCTGCGTCGTGGACGGACGTCGCAGAAGGGCTCTTCGCGACGCTTCTACAGAAGGGTCAGGACTTGTTTTCGGTTCATAGCCAGAACATGACAACAGCCGCATGGGCAACGGCAGAGAGGAAGACCTTCGGGCATCTGTCATAGAGGGTCGCGACCCTCCGCTAGTCCTTGAGACGCCCGTACATGATCTCGATCCTGTTTCGGCTTTTTTAGCGGCGTTCGTCGTATTTAGCAGGTCTGCAGCGCGATTTTCGTCCTAGGGTGCAAGGCTTTATACCTTTGTCTTTTAAAGCATCCCTGAACCAATCAGCGTCAGCCTGAAGCGGAAACAATGAGACTAAAGCGTAGGACGTGCTCATCTTATCAGCATACCGGGAGCGGTAAGATGCCTTCGTCCTTCGCAATCTGACGGAGCATCGAAACAGGAATTGCACCATTCAAGACGGTCCGACCGATCACAAGACCAGGGGTGCCGAGAAAGCCAAAAAGATCGGCCAAGGCGCGTGTTTGATCAAGTTCGGCCTGAGTTTCAGGTGAGGCCATATCTATCGCAAGCTGCTCGACATTCAGGTCAAGGTCAGACGCCACACGCAATATCGAAGACTCATTGGCGACGAGCGGCGTTCGCATGAAGCGGCGCCGTAGGTCTTGCTGCCTGCCTTGCCGTGCGGCCGCGACCGAAGCGCGGGCAGCAAGTTCAGATGCCGGCCCAAAAATTGGGAGTTCATGCTGCACCAGCCGATAGGCGGCTCGGTCATCAGCGAGTAAGTCATCCAGATCCTGTTCAAGCGCACGGCAGAAGGGGCAGCGAAACTCGCTGAAATAAGCAATCGGGACGACACCGGTCGGAAGGTCGGTGCCGAAAAGGGCGGGGCAGGGGTCGGCGCGCATGGCCTCCATCCGCGCATGGCGTGCCTCAGCATCATCCGAGGGTCCATCGAGGCCAATCAGCGCAACGGCTGCAGAGGACGTTTGCCCCTCGGACTTCAAGCGCCGGAAAGGCGGCACGTCTTCGATTTCGACATAAGTAAGGCTGCGGCCTGCCAACTGCTCCCAGGGAAGCGCACGCAATCCATAAATCGCGGTGACAATGCCCCCGAGAACGAACACATCACGTCGCCGGATTGTCATGCCACAGCCACCTGATCTCCGAGCAGGACCCGCTCGTCGATCCGGATGACGCGGTCGTTTAGCATCCCGATGCCGCCGTTACCCGCCGGTCGCCTAATTGTCCAAGGCTCAAGCTCGCCATGGACGAGGTAATAGGCGTCGCTCCCGTTACGGCAGAGGCAGAGCGCCTGTGCCCCGAGCGGTTTTCCGGAGCCAACGGGTATGCCATCGCTGAGCTGCGCATGGCGTTGAAGCCCTCACAGTAACCCCTCGTAATATTTATGCGTTTTATAATCCGCGGAAGATGACTGTTCTGATCCCAGCCTCGTCTAGCCATCATTTTTCCTGGCTTGAACAGCCTGAATTGGCTCGGGCCAAGTCGACTTGATGAACGCGAGGATGGCGCCAATGTCGTCGTCGCTCAGGATCGAGCCAAAAGCTGGCATGCCGGACGTCATGCTCACCCCCATGTCATCCAAGACTGCCTGACCTCCCCGGCGAATATAATCTTTCAGCATAGCGTCGTCATGATGCCATGTATGGCCATATCTGTCATGCGGCGGGGCAGGGAGAATGCCGTTTTCATCCGCAATCTGCCAGTCGGGCTGCCCTTCGAGCTGGGCACCGTGGCATACTGCACAATGTTCGGAATAAAGTTGAGCCCCGCGTTGCAGATCAGCTTTCCTGCTATAAGCCCAGACCACCCAACCCGCTCCGACAGCAAAGCCGACGACAAGCAGCCATATCGCCCACTTGGGGATGGCAGGCAGATAGCTTCTTTTCATGGCCGTCAGATTGTGCCCGTTTGCGCAAAGGTCAACCTTGAAAGCTGTTGTTGGGCGGCTGCCTTGAACGTCCGCGCGAGCAGTTCGACCCCTGACTTGGCCGCGCGGGACCGTCTGAAGGCGCTGCTGATGGACAGGGCGGCGCGCGACTTTGCGGGCGTCGACATCTATGTGAAGAACCTGGAAATCGGCCCGCCGGTCGGCAAGCCCGTGCAATACCGCGTCAGCGCGCCCGATGCCGATGTCGCCCGCGACGCTGCGCGCAATCTGGCCGCCGTAGTGGCCCGGGAACCACGGCTGCGCGATATCTCGATGGACTGGAACGAACCCGCGCGCGTGGTGCGGGTGGAAATCGACCAGGATCAGGCCCGCCGGTTGGGTGTCACCAGTCAAGAGGTATCGGACACCCTTTCGGCGCTGTTTTCCGGTCTCACCGTCACGCAGTTGCGCGACGACATCTTCCTGATCGACGTGGTCGGACGGGGCGAGGCGGATGACCGCAGTTCCATTGACTCGATCAGCAACCTCCAGATGTCGTTGGCCACGGGCGAGAGCGTGCCTTTGTCCTCTATCGTGTCGCTGGAATATGCTACCGAACAGCCGCTGATCGCGCAGCGCAACGGCCTGCCGACCGTGACCGTCAAGGCCGCCGTTTCCACCAGGGACCAGCCCGCCACCCTGGTGAACGCCCTCGCCCCGTCGGTGGCCGAGTTTCAGGCCAGCCTGCCGCCGGATGTGACCATCACCGTGGGCGGCACGGTCTGGTCAACGCCCTCGCCCCGTCGGTGGCCGAGTTTCAGGCCAGCCTGCCGCCGGATGTGACCATCACCGTGGGCGGCACGGTCGAAACCTCGGCCGACAGCCAGGAACCCATCGCCGCCGTTGTGCCGGTCATGCTGCTGATCATGGCGCTGCTGGTCATGGCGCAGATGCAAAGCTTCCGCTTGTCGTTGATCGTCTTTGCCGCCGCGCCCTTGGGCCTGATCGGCGTGGTCGCGGTTCTGGTGCCCTTTGGCGTGCCGATGGGCTTTGTCGCGATCCTGGGCATCTTGGCGCTGATCGGCATCCTGATCCGCAACTCGGTCATCCTGGTCCACGAGATCCAGGAACTGCTGCACAAGGGCCGCAGCCCCTGGCAGGCCGTGTTCGAGGCATCCGACAGCCGCGCCCGCCCGATCCTGCTGACGGCGGCTGCGGCATCGCTGGCGCTGATCCCGATCTCGCGGCAGGTGTTCTGGGGGCCGATGGCGTTCTCGATGATGGGCGGCATCATCGCCGGCACGCTGATCACGCTGGTCTTCGTGCCCGCGCTGTATTGCGCGGTGATGCGGGTCAAACTGCCCGTGCCCGGTACGGCCTGATTCTAAAGCCTTCGGTAAAAACGTGCATCGCGAGGGTATTCCCATAATGCTTCCTTCCATTCACAAGAAAGGATTGCACCATCAAACCATGGGATCAGGCACTTAGTCCAACGGCCCACAGTGAATGCCGAAGCGTTCGGCTACGCGATCGAGGGTCCGCCGACAGTGGGCGACATCGCCTCTTGCGTTGGCTTTCATCCGGATCAGCCCTGCCAGGCGGCGCGGAAGAGGATACCAACGATCAAGGTCAAGTCCGCAGCGGACGAGCACCGACATCGGAAGGGTCTGCACGCTGAGGATCTGGTTCATGTAGGCCTGCGCGGCCGAGGCACCAACCCATGCGTTCCTGTTTTGGCGGAAAAGCATCTCGTTATCGATTGTATAAAATCCTTTGCCTCTCAGAGCACCGCGATAAAGCAGGTGCGTCACGGAAAACGCTGAGACGCCAGACAGAAAATGAAAATCGTCTCGCGGGTTGAGACTCACGACTGTGTCGTGCGGTGAAAGGCAAGGGACCTGTTTGGCCAAATTGCCTGCCCGATAGAAACTGCCCGTGCAGTTCACAAAGATGCTTCCACATGCGACCGGCTCCTTTGAGCCCCTTCGCAGCGCCATCTGAGGTCCAGCGTTGGTATCGGTCACGTCAACGAGGTAGTCAGGGTATGTGCGGCTTAGCCCGCCGGTAATGCGGGCGTGCTCATCCTCGGACAGGAGGCCGTACAGAAACACGCCATTCTGGCTGTCGGGGGCTGTCGCATAGTGCCGCCGGAGATGGCTCATCATATCGTCTTCGTTGTCGCCGTCGAAAGCCAATGCCAGTTCACGCATCAGGCCAGAGACCAGTCCCCCCGAAATCCAGCGCTTCGGTCCAGTCGGAAAGTACTTCGTGCGGTTCAGGAAATTCGTGCCCCGCCCGTTGATCAGCGAGACCTTGCGTCCGGGATCCTGGGCCAACGTCGCCAGAACCGTGTCCATGCCGGTCTTGCCCCCTCCGACGACATGGACGGGTGCGTCGGGGTAGGCCGTAAGGGTCGCAAGCAGGTTCTGGGGGGTAATGGAGACAACATTGCCGCTGGAAAGCGGTAGCGGCTCGGCTTCGCGGTAGTTGAGACCAGGGGCGTGGATGACCCGTGCCGCCTCGACAATTGTTGTCTGCCCTGTGCTGTCATTGGGGTGGAACGTGACCCGCGCGCGATAGCCGTGATCCGAGTGGACTTCCTCGCAGGTGAGAGCCGTGTGACCAAAGCGGGTCTTGAGATCGACGGCTTCTGCCACTGCATCAAGGGTTCTGGCGAGATGATCCCGCACCTCGTCACGTTTGGCGAGGTAGGTAGGCGACCTTTTCCAATTCCACCTGATGTCTCCCACGGTGAACATGGCGTGCGGCTGATGCAGGCGCACATAGTTATAGGCCAGGTTCCACATGCCGCCGGCTGTCTGTTTCTGATCGATCAGCAGGACCCTGGCGCCTTTTGGCAGGTACTGCGTGGCAGCATAGAGTGCGTTGAGCCCGCCGATACCGGCGCCGACCACGACAAGATCGTAGACTGCGGTGACCGGCTCGTGTCCCTCATTGGACTGAGCCAAATCCTGATGAAGCATGCGTCACCCCGAGCTTTTCCAGGACTGTGGCATGTTTTGCATCATTTGTCTGCGAAATGTCTGGGCGGCTGGATCGGCGTCCCTCCTGTCGACGATCATGAAAGATGTGGTGTCACCAACACAGGCCTTTCGAAGGGCTTTCGCCGGGGCAGAGAACAATTGCGCCACCCGAGCCGCGGCAGGTCTTCAGAAGAGAATTCCCGGGACCGCTAGCGGTCCCAGTGTGCCATGAGATGGGGCACGAAAGCTTCTGGCTTTTCGCAGATGCCCCAGTGGCCGAGGCTCTCTTCCACAGCCAGGGGAATGTTCCAGCGCTCGCAGAAGCGCTGCGCAAACTTCACCGGAACGAAAGCGTCGCTCGCGCCCCAGAGGACCAGCCCCCGATCCGCGATGGTGGAGAAATCTACCTCCCACTCCCCAAGACTCTTCGCCGAGCGGTAGAGTTTGAGAATGGCGCGCTTCATGTGGCTGTCGACACGGGCTGCTTCGTGATCAGCCAATGCTTCAGGCATGCCTGCCGACACCAGTTGCTGGCGATAGCTCCTGGTGCTCCCGAGTGCCATCATCAGCTCGCCCAGCACAGGTGTCTGCCAGGCCCGTGCCACCGAATGCCACTTGTAGCTGGATTCCGGAACAGCGTTGATTACGGTCCAGGTGCGGACCGCATCAGGGCAACTCCAGGCTGCCACGGCACTCAACGGGGCGCCCCAGTCATGTCCGACCAGATCGACCGGCCCATGAGCCCGGGCCGTGTCCTCTAGCGTGCGAATAACCCACTCCAGATATGCCTCTTTGGTCGCGGGGAAGCCGGAAGGTGTTGTTCCGTCAAAGCCCGGCATTGTCGGAGCGATATAGGCCTCCTGAGACAGGTGCAGCGCCTTCACCAGCGGCGTCCACATGTAGCCGGTGTCAGGCACCCCATGGATGAACAGCTTCATGACACCCCATGCGCGTTCCTGGCACGCGCTCCTCGTTCTCGATGGCGCCGGCTGGCACAGTCCCACAGGCCTCATCATCCCGCCCAACATCAGCCTGCTGGCGCTCCCACCTTATAGTCCGGAACTGAACCCGATTAAGAATCTCTGCTAAGGCGCGTGGACATTCATGGTTCACATGCCATCTGATTTCTGCTTCAGGCCTCCCAAATGGAGGTCTGAATGGACGAGCAGCGGTTTGTGGTGACGAATAATATCTGGGCGCGTCTTGAGCCCCACCTTCCCGGCAAGAAGAGCGACAGCGGTGTGACAGGCAAGGACAATCGCCTGTTCTTGGAGGCCGTTCTCTGGCGGGTGCGCACTGGTTTGCCCTGGCGGGATCTGCCATCGGCGTTCGGGAACTGGAACAGCGTGTTCCGCCGGTTTCGCCGATGGGCCAAGGGTGGTGTTTTCGAGCGCCTCTTCAAAGAGACCCGCGGCGAGCCCGATTTCGAATACGCGTTGATCGACGGCACCATTGTCCCGGCTCACCAGAAGGCGAGCGGCGCAAAAGGGGGACTCAGGCTCAGGCCATCGGGCGCTCACGCGGCGGACTGACCACGAAGATCGTGGCCTTGGTTGATGCCCTCGGCAACCTGTTCGACTTTCATCTCCTGCCCGGCCAGGCTCACGACCTGAAAGGCGTTGCCCCGCTGATCGAGGACGTCGCCTTTGACGCCCTTCTGGCGGACAAGGCGTTTGATGCCGATTGGCTGCTTGCAGAACTGGACGCGCGGGGTGCGAGCGCAGTCATCCCCCCAAAGGCGAACCGCAAGATCAAGCGCGACTACGATAAAC
The DNA here is from genome assembly GCF_030863885.1 of Paracoccus actinidiae. Taxonomy (NCBI): domain Bacteria; kingdom Pseudomonadati; phylum Pseudomonadota; class Alphaproteobacteria; order Rhodobacterales; family Paracoccaceae; genus Paracoccus; species Paracoccus actinidiae. Next base: position 3,547,647 of record NZ_CP132956.1, on the reverse strand, counting down.
ACGCCTACAAGTGGCGGCACATGGTCGAGAACTTCTTCGCGAAAATAAAGGAGTTCCGGGCCATCGCCACGCGCTACGAGAAGACCGCATGCAGCTACACCGCCAATTGGCATCTCGTGGCCACCATCATCGCCTCACGATGAATGTCCACGGGCCATAGTCCCTCCGCCAGAACAAACTCGCAATTCGGGTCTTCGACAGCTACGGCACCATTGTCGACGTCTGCTGCGATGCCTGGAGCGCGCTCCTCGGCTCTGATGCTGTAGACGCCCCCGACGGTCTCTTCATGCCATGGTGGGTTTGTTTTGATCCACTATGGGAGGCATCAATGAGCGAAGTTAGCATGATTGGGCTCGATCTCGCGAAGCATGTGTTTCAGGTCCACGGCGCAGATGCCGTTGGTCGGCCGGTGCTCCGCAAGCGGCTGCGCCGGGGACAGGTGCTCGAGTTCTTCAGTCGGCAGCCGCGGTGTATCGTGGCGATGGAGGCCTGTTCCGGCGCCCACTTTTGGGGCCGAGAGATAGGAAGATTGGGCCACGAGGTGAGGCTGATCCCTCCTGCCTACGTTAAGCCGTTCGTGAAGCGCCAGAAGAACGACATGGCGGATGCCGAAGCGATCGTGGAGGCTGCACAGCGTCCCACGATGCGGTTTGTCGCCCTGAAGAGCGAAGAGACCCAAGGCGCCGCTGCGGTGTTCCGGGTGCGCGAGCTTCTGATCCGGCAACGAACGCAGGCGATCAATGCGCTGAGGGGACACATGGCCGAGTTTGGCGAGGTGGTTCCGCAGGGGCCTGTGAATGCCCGTCGCCTGGCAGCGATGATCGAGGTGGACGACAGCGCTCTTCCCGCGACAATGCGGGCCAGCTTGTCCGTTCTGGTGAGCATGCTTCTTCAGCTCGAGGAGAAGATCGCCGAACTGGACGCGGAGATCGCCCGTCGCGCCCGTGAAGACGAGACAGCACGTCGCCTGATGACGATCCCCGGCATCGGCCCGCTGATCGCAACAGCCTTGGCCACCTTGGCGCCACCGCCTGAGATGTTCCGCCGTGGTCGCGATTTCGCGGCGTGGGTGGGGCTCACGCCCCGGCAACATTCCACAGGCGGTAAGCAACGTCTCGGCGCCACGACCAGGATGGGTGAGCGGTCCCTGCGACGGCTGTTGATTATTGGCGCCAACAGCATCGTTGGCTGGGGTGCCCGCAAAGGAGCGGCTGCTGGGACCTGGCTGGCAGGCATGCTGGCGCGCAAGCCGCCCATGGTCGTGCGGGTCGCATTGGCAAACAAGATGGCACGGGTTGTCTGGGCCTTGATGGCCAAAGGCGGCGTCTACCGAGCTTGTCTTATTTAGGGAGTGGCTCTTGAGGGTATACAGGAGCCACTGCCCGCCATGCCATTTATGGCGGGCAGTGGCGGCGGTTGGATCGTATCGTGCTGGGTCAACAAGGACCGTGCCGGAGTTTGATCAACCGCCGTCTTCACCAGGGGCCTGAACGGATACGCGTGTGTCAAGTCACGCATGACAAGCATAGGACATGGCGAAGATGAATGAGCATACCATCGGCATCGACGTCTCCAAATCCCATCTCGACGTCTATCGGCTGGAAGACGGGACGGCGCAGCGTTTCGAGAACTCACCGCGTGGGCATCGCGCCCTGATCAGATGGCTGGGAGCAATACCGATTGCTCGGATCATGTTTGAGCCGACCGGCCCTTATCATTGGGCTTTCGAGGCTGCCCTCTCGGGCAGGTTCCCGCTGGTGAAGGTCAACCCGCTTCAGGCACGCCGCTTTGCGGAAGCCTGTGGAACCCGCGCCAAGACTGATGCCGTTGATGCGCGCCAAGGTGCGCGCATGGGCGCAGCGCTTGTATGACGGCTTTGCGGACACGGTTGCCGCTGCCCAAGCTGGTGACCTGGAGGAAGCAACACGAGAAGCGATCGAATATGTCTTTGGCTTGGAGGAAGTTGGCTTTGAGGTGCTACCCGAGTCGGTGCGGGTGCAGATGCTAGAAAACGCCCACACGCTCCCCCTCGACGCCACGGCGGCCCAACCGGCGCCGTTGACCTGTGAGCAACTTGCGACCGCAAAGACGCCCACTATGCTGATTGTGGGGAGCGACACTTATCCCGTATTCAGGCAAGGTGCCGAGGCTATTGCGGGCTGCATGCCCAATGCTGACGTCCGCACACTTGATGGGGTGGGTCACGGAGGTCCAATCATGGCGCAAGATGCATTTCTTTCTACCGTTCTGGAGTTCGTCGACCAACAATGAGACTCGGCTGACGCGGACTTCTTGATCGAACGACCCTGGGGTAAATTCGTGCTGATTTTGCCTCACGACGATTTAGGCTCGACAGCCTCCTTGCGCGATCATTCGCACTGCTTTTCGCCGCAATGCAGAAAAATAGGAAACCAGGGGATGACCGGCTCGTTGGTTCTTCAGATCTTCTTATTCTGAAAAGTGCCATCCCGTGACCTCCAGCCCGATATTTCCTCGCAGGCTTCTGGTGCGCCGCTTTGACCGGCCGGAAGCAGGCCCTGGACTGCCTCGGTGGGCCGAGTTGGCTGCGCCGATCCGCCATGACGTCTGGCTTGACAGCAGCCCTGCCCAGGCCGGGTCCGATCTGGCAAGCACCTCTGCGCCGGCGCTACCCGCCTGGCAACCTTTCGACTTCCCAAACCGTTTGATCGACAACCGTGCAGCGGTGCGCGCCACTTATCTTTCGATATTGAACGAGGCCCGCAACAAGAGCGCTCTCACTCCTGCCGCTGAATGGCTGCTGGACAACCATCACGTCGTGGACGAGACCTTCCGCCACCTGCGCCGGGATCTGCAACCAAAGCTCTATCGCAGCCTTCCTTCGCTGAAACTGGCAGGAGGTGAGACTGTCCCGCGCGTCCTGGCTTTGACTTGGACCCATGTGGCGCTCACTAACTCCGCCGTCACGCTGGAAGGCCTAAGCCAAATGGTCGGCGGGATGCAGCGGCATCTGGACCTGACCATTGGCGAGATCTGGGCCATCCCCTCGCTGCTGCGCCTTGTGCTGCTGGAAAACCTGCGTCGGCTGTCCGACCGGATCGACGACAGTCGCCGCAAGCGCACTGCCGCCAATGCCTTGGCCGACCGGCTGATGGGGGGCACCGCCCCCGAGGCTGCCGCAGCCCTGGCGCCCGAGGCGGCGGCGGCCCGCGACGCGACCTTTGCCGCGCAAATGCTGTACCGCCTGCGCGACGGGTCGGGCGCGGCAGCCACGGCCCTTGACTGGCTGGAAGCGCGGCTGGCCGAGGCGGGGCAAACCCCAGACTCGGTACTGGCCGCCGAACACGCGCGCCAGTCCAGCGGCAATGTCACCGTGGGCAACATCATCCGCAGCCTGCGCCTGATCGATGAAATTGACTGGCTGAAATGGTTTGAAAGCGTCTCGGCCGTGGATCGCGAACTGCGCCGCGCTCCGGACTATGCGGCCTTGGACAATCCTACCCGCAACGCCTATCGCGAACAGATCGAGCGGCTGGCCCGCCGGTCCGACCTCACCGAGGTGGCGGTGGCGCAAGCGGCGCTTTCGGCCTCGGACGAGGCAGACCCTGGGCGGATCCTGATGGGTGACGGGCTGCAGGATCTGGAAGCACGGATCCACTATCGCCCGACCATGGTCCAGCGGTTACGACGCGGCATCCGCCGCGGGGGCTGGCCGATGCTGGTAGGACCCGTCACTGTCCTGACCCTGGCGGTTGTGGCGCTGATGGTGCAGGGTTTGGAAGCGCCGACCGGGCTGGCGGCGCTGTTGTTCGTGCTGGCATTGTTCCCCGCGTCGGAAGCGGCGCTGGCGGTGGCGCAGGTCACTGTCGCGCGGCTGTTTCCACCCCGCCGCCTCCCCGCTTATGACTTCACCGCCGGAGTGCCCGAAACGGCTCGAACGCTGGTCGTGATCCCCTGCCTGCTGACCTCACGCGATGAAACCGACGACTTGCTGCGAAACCTGGAACTCCATTACCTCGCCAATCCTTTGGGGGCGGTCGACTTCGCGCTGTTGTCGGACTGGGTTGACCACACCGCGGAAACCCGCCCCGATGATACCCTGCTGCTGGCCCATGCGCGCGACGGGATCGAGAGGCTGGCTCTCCGCTATGCGGCCACCGGACGTCGTTTCTATCTGTTGCACCGGCACCGCATCCACAACCCGCAGGAAGGTGTGTGGATGGGATGGGAACGCAAGCGCGGCAAGCTGACCGAATTGAACGCGCTTTTGCGCGGGGACACCGACACTTCCTTCATGGCCACTGGCCTGCGCCCCCCCGCCGATGTGCGTTTCGTGCTGACGCTGGACAGCGACACGCGCCTGCTGCGCGATACGGTGTCGGCGCTGGCAGGCAAGCTGGCCCATCCGGTGAACCGCCCGATAGCCGACGCCACGGGCCGGGTGGTCGCAGGGTACGCAATCCTTCAACCGCGGGTCACGCCATCTCTGACGGCGGGGGACGAGGCTTCGGTCTTCCAGCGGATCTTTTCGGCCAACCGGGGGCTGGACCCCTACGTTTTCACCGTGTCCGACCTGTATCAGGATCTGTTCGGCGAAGGCAGCTTCACCGGCAAGGGATTGTATGACGTGGATGCCTTTGCCCGCGCGACCGAGGGGCGTATCCCGGAAAACACTGTCCTCTCCCATGACTTGTTTGAAGGCGCTCTGGCCCGCGCGGCCCTGGTCACAGATGTGCAGGTAATCGAGGATTTCCCGGTCCGCTATCACGTGGACGCCGCGCGCCAGCACCGCTGGATCCGCGGGGACTGGCAGCTTTTGCCGTTTGTGATCGCACGGAACAACGGGCTGGACGGGCTGGCGCGCTTCAAGATGCTTGACAACTTGCGTCGGTCGCTGCTGCCCGCCGCCTGGATCCTCGCCTCGGTCGCGGGCTGGCTGACGCTGGCGCCCGGCGCGGCGATGCGGTGGCAGGTAATGCTGATGTTGACCCTGTTTCTGGGTCCGCTGATCAGCTTCTACTCCGGGCTGGTGCCCGGGCATCCATCCGTGTCGACCCGGCGGCATTTGCGGGTACTGCTGGCCGAGGCGGGCGAAGCGCTTTCCGCCATGCTACTGCGCCTGTCCTTCATGCCGCACCAGGCGGCATTGGCGCTTGACGCGATCGGCCGGACCCTGCACCGGATGCGAGTCAGCCGACGAAACCTGCTGGAGTGGCGCAGCAATTCCGAGGTAGCAGCCAGCGGTGTGGGCGGCCGTTACGATTACCTGCGGCAGATGGCGGCCGCACCGGCGGTTGCGGTTGCGGCACTATTGCTGGTGGCGCTGATCAACCCCGCGAACCTGCCTTTGGCGGGATTTCTGGCGCTTATGTGGGGTGGTGCGCCCTGGATTGCTTGGGAGACCAGCAAGACCCTGGAAACCCATGATCGACTGGACATTGCCCCGGCAGACGCCGCCGCTCTGCGCCGCACCGCCCGCATCACCTGGCGCTTTTTCGAGGAGTTCGTAGGCTCTGATACCCACCACCTGCCGCCGGACAATTTCCAGGACTCGCCGGACCCGAAGGTGGCGGAACGGACCTCGCCCTCGAACGTCGGGCTGTACCTGCTGGCCACGCTGTCGGCCCGCGATTTCGGCTGGATCGGCCTGCCCGAAACACTGGATCGGATCGAGGCCACGCTGACCACGCTGGAGCAGCTGGAAAAGCGGAACGGTCATCTGTTCAACTGGTATGACACGCGCGACCTGTCAGTGTTGCAGCCGCACTATATATCCTCCGTGGACAGCGGCAATCTGGCAGGGCACTTGGTCACGCTGGCCGCGGCCCTGCGGGGCTGGGCGCATGGGGCCATTGTCCATGTGCCGACCAACCCGCAGGGCATTGGCGACGTGCTGGACGTGCTGGCCCGCCAGTTACAGGCGATCCCCGACGATCGCCGCGCTCTGCGTCCGCTGCGTCGCCGCGTTCAGGAACGGATCGAGGGATTTGCTCAAAGCTATGCAAACATCCTGGCCGAACCGCAACTGGCCGCCGTGCGCGGCCTGAACCTGGCGGTGATCGCAAGCGACATCCGCCAGTTCGCCGAGGCATATGTCGCCGAGATCGACGACAATGGCAGCGACCTGATCTGGTGGGCCGACGCGCTGCAACGCGTCTGCGAGGCCGCGATCCGCCCGCCCGGAAATGCCCCAAAGGTGCAGGAACGGGTAGCAGTCTTGTCCGAACGCGCCCGCGCACTGGCCTTCGGGATGGATTTCGGTTTTCTGATGAACCCGCAGCGGCGGCTTTTGTCCATCGGCTTTCGCGCCGATACCGGCCAGTTGGACGAGAGCTGCTACGACCTGCTCGCGTCCGAGGCGCGGCTGTCGAGCCTGTTCGCCATCGCCAAGGGCGATGCCCCGAACGAACACTGGTTCCGGCTGGGCCGGCCGGTGGCCGCCTTGGGCGCGCGCGGCGCCCTGCTGTCGTGGTCCGGCTCGATGTTTGAATACCTGATGCCGCCTCTGGTCATGCATGAACGGCAGGGCAGCCTGCTGGCACAAGCTTGCGCGGCGGCGGTGGATCAGCAGATCGACCATGGCCGCGCGCGGGGGGTGCCCTGGGGCGTGTCGGAAAGCGCGTTCAACGCCCGTGATCGCGACATGAATTATCAATATTATGCCTTTGGCGTGCCCGCACTGGCGTTGAAGCGGTCGGGAACCGATGATCTTGTGGTCGCCCCCTATGCCACAGCATTGGCAAGCCAGATCCGGCCGCGCGCCGCGGTCGCGAACCTTGACCGGCTGGAACGGATCGGCGCCCTGGGTCGGCACGGTTTTTTCGACGCCATCGACTTTACCCCGGCCCGTCTGCCTGAAGGGGCCAACCTGGCCGTGGTCCGCAATGTCATGGCCCATCACCAGGGCATGAGCATCGTGGCCATTGCCAACGCCGTGCTGGAAGGCATTCACCGCGATCGCTTCCATGACGATCCGGTGATCCGCGCGGCCGAACTGCTGCTTCAGGAAAAGGCCCCGCGTGAGATCGTGCCCATCACGCGCACGGCACCCGGTAGCGGGCTGACGGGCAGCGATGCGGAACTGGCCCCTGCCGCCCAGACAGTGGTGGAAGACCCAGGCCAGGCGCCGCGTGCCATCGGCGTGCTGTCGAATGGCCGCTATTCCCGGATGGTCACAGCTACCGGCACCGGGCGGTCGCGGATTGAAGACCGTGCGGTCACCCGCTGGCGCCCCGATCCTACGCTGGATCGCGACGGCCTATTTGTCTTTCTGCGCGACACTGAGACGCAGGACTGGTGGTCGGCAACGGTTGCACCAAAACCCGCCCCGTCCGAGGAGGCGCAGACCATCTTCTCGGACCACAAGGCGGAATTCCTGAAAACCGCCTATGGGATCGAAAGCCATCTGGAGATGATCGTCGCCTCCGAGGCGCAAGCCGAGGGGATGCGCCTGACGCTGCGCAACCGGTCCGCCCGGCCGCGCGTGATCGAGATCACATCCTATGGCGAAATCGTGCTGGACCGGCCGGAGGCGGATCTTGCCCATCCGGCTTTTTCCAAGATGTTCGTGCATACCGCGATCGGGCGCGACGGCAGCGCCGTTTTCGCCCGCCGCAACCGCCGCGGGTCGGAACCCGTCCTGCATCTGGGGCATCTGGCCATCGGCGGCACCCCCCTGGGGGCCGAGACGGATCGCCGGGCGTTCATCGGCCGCGGGCGCGACATCACCCACCCGGCCGCGATGGACCCCGGCGCCCGGCTGGCGGGTGGACAGGGGTTCACACTCGACCCGATCTTTGCGCTGCGCCGCCGTGTTCGCATTGCGCCGGGCAAGGAGACCGTTGTGACCTTCTGGACCATCGTAGCAGACGACCCGACGTCGCTCGAAATTGCCATGGGCCACTACGCGGACCGTGCCGTCTACGATCACGAGAGCCGGCTGGCCTGGACCCGGTCGCAGGTGCAGTTGCGTCATATGGACAGTTCGCTGGTCGAGGCGGCAGTGTTCCGCGCCTATGCCTGCCAACTGATCTGGCCCGACGGCAGCATGGGCGTGCAGGATCCCGAAATCCGCAAGGCGGTCGGTCGCCAATCGGGGTTGTGGGGGCTGGGCATCTCGGGCGACCTGCCGATCATGGTGCTGCGGATCGACACGGAAAGCGACCTGTCCATCGTCCGCAAGGCGCTCCGGATGCAGGATTATTTCCGACATCACGGGGTTCGGGTCGATCTGGTGATCCTGAACGACCGTGCGTCCAGTTATATCCAGGACTTGCAGAACGCGCTGACCACGCTGTGCGAAACCTTTATCCGGGCCGGGCATCCCGACCCCGCCGCGCGCCACGTCTTTGTGCTGCGCCAGGATCAGATGGACCCTGCGGCGCTGCGGGGGCTGTTGGCGGTGGCCCGCGTGGTGCTGCACAGCCGGAACGGCAAGCTGTCCGAACAACTGGCACGGGTCGAGACCACTTCTGCAACGCCCCCCCGTCCGGTTGCGCTGTCCTTGCCCGCCCCGGCCCCCGCCGCCCCGCCGCCCCAGCCGGATTTCCCGGTCGAGGAGTTGCGCCATTTCAACGGCTATGGCGGCTTTTCCGCCGACGGACGCGAATACGTCATCCGCCTGCGCCACGGTGAATCCACGCCCCAGCCCTGGATCAATGTGATTGCCCGTGACGACTTTGGCTTTCACGTGTCTGCTGAAGGCGCGGGCTTTACCTGGGCGGTGAACTCGCGCGACTACCAGATCACCCCGTGGTCAAACGACCCGGTTGAGAACCGCCCCGGCGAGGCGATCCTGCTGCGCTGCCGACGGACCGGGCGCATCGCCTCGCCCTTTGCGGCAGTCTGTCCCGATCCGGGCGCCATCCACGAAGCGCGGCACGGTTTGGGCTTCAGCCGCTTTCGGTCCTGGAGCGGATGGGTGGACCTTGATGCCGTGCAGGTGCTGGCCGCCAGCGGTCCGGCCAAGCTGACCCGGTTGCGAGTGACGAACCGGGGGGACGAACGGCTGGACCTTGATTGTCTGGCCTATGCCGAACTGGTTCTGGGAAACGACCGGGGCCGCACTGCGCCGATGATCCGCGCCCGCGCTGACGGCAACACGGTCATTGCCCGCAATGCCTGGTCTGTCGAATTTCCCGGACGCGCTGCGGGACTTGCCTGCGACAGGCCCGTGACAGGGTATCTGGCCTCGCGCGCCGCCGTGCTGGGCGTGGGCGGTCTGCGCCGTCCCGAGGCGCTGGCCGGCGCATGGCCGGGCGATACTACCGACACCGGCGGCGATCCCTGCCTTGCCCTGCGGACTAGCCTGACCCTGAACCCCGGTGAGACGGCCGAGGTGATCTTCGCGCTTGCCGATGCGCCCGAGGCCGAGTTGCCCGACCTGCTGCGCACCGTCACCAGCGGGGCCGAGGTGACGAAGGCGCTGGAGCATGCGGCGGTCGAATGGAACGGGTTCCTGGACACGCTTCAAGTCCAGACGCCTGACCCGAAGCTGGACCTGATGGTCAACATCTGGCTGCCCTATCAGGCGCTGGCCTGCCGGATCCGGGCGCGGTCGGCCTTTTACCAGGCCTCGGGTGCGTTCGGGTTCCGCGACCAGTTGCAGGACACCTCGGCCCTGATCCTGCACGACCCGGACCTGTGCCGCCGACAGATCCTCAACGCGGCGGCGCGTCAGTTCACCGAAGGCGATGTGCAGCACTGGTGGCTGCCCGCCAGCGGTGCCGGGGTACGGACGATGATCTCGGACGACGTGATCTGGCTTGGGCATATCACCGAACGCTATGTCCGCCTGACGGGCGACAGGGCCATCTTGGATGAACCCGTACCCTTCATCACCGGCCCCGCATTGGAACGGGGCCAGCATGATGCCTTTCTGACCCCCGAACGGTCTGGCGAGGTTGCGTCCCTGCACGAGCACTGCGCCCGAGCACTGGATCTGGCTGTGGCGCGGACTGGCCCGCACGGGTTGCCGCTGATCCTGGGGGGCGACTGGAACGACGGCATGAACCGCGTGGGCGAGAACGGCCGTGGCGAAAGCGTCTGGCTGGGCTGGTTCCTGTGCGCCACCATCGACGCCTTCGCCCCGCTGGCGGAGGCGAGGGGCGATATCGACCGTGCCACCGCCTGGCGGGCGCATCGCCGGTCGGTGGCCGAGGCGCTGGACACGGCAGGTTGGGATGGCGCCTGGTATCGGCGCGGCTATTTCGACGATGGCAGCCCCCTGGGATCGGTCGGATCCGAGGAATGCCGGATCGATTCGATCGCGCAAAGCTGGGCGGCTATTTCGGGCGCGGGGCGGCCGGACCGGGTCGGCCCGGCAGTGGACGTGGCCCTGGCTTGGCTGGTGGACGAGGGCGCGCAGGCGTTGAAGCTGTTCACTCCACCCTTTGAGGCGACGGACAAGGAGCCGGGCTATATCAAATCTTATCCCCCTGGCGTGCGCGAGAACGGCGGCCAATACACTCATGCCGCAGCTTGGATGGTTTATGCCCTAGGTCGGATGGACCGGGGCGGCGACGCCCATTGGCTGTTCGACCTGCTGAACCCGATATCGCATGCCGAAAGCCGGACCGATGCCGAGCGTTACCGGGTCGAGCCCTATGTTGTCGCCGCCGATGTTTATGGCGAAGGCGCCAAGGCCGGGCGCGGCGGCTGGACCTGGTACACGGGCAGCGCCGGGTGGCTATACCGCGCAGCGGTTGAGGGTATCCTGGGCATCGTCCCTGAGGGCGGCGATCGGCTGCGGATCGAACCGGCCCTGCCGCCCGACTGGCCCGGCTTCAGCGCTAAGATCACAGTAGCGGGCCGCAAGCGCCAGATCGAGGTGACGCGGAATGGTGTTACCCTGGATGGGGAAGGGCCGGGGGCAGATGGAACGTTCGCGCTTTAGCACTCTCTGCCACCTTCATAGCCGTAGCCCCGGCGCTCGCACGCTAGCCAGGCGACCTCATCAGGCAGGCGCCGGTTGCGCGAGATCACCGGACCATCGGCTACCCGGATCCGGACCCGGAGCGCGGCGAAGTCGGCTTTGAGATCGCTTTGGTGCCGAGCCGCCACGACAGGGTCTGCCAGCATTCGTTCGGCAGGGCGGCCACGACGGGCTGAACGCTGCAGGTTCGGGGGGCGGTTACATCATCAACGCCCATTCGATCTATGGCGCCGGTGACACGAGCTAATCCGTGTTCGACGATGGCCAGCTACTCTTCTGCTACCTCACGGCCGCCTGGTGGCGGGAAGCGCGATGCATCGGAAAAACAGATGGTGACGGTCACACCTGCGTCGCCTTGGATTTCGATCTCGCCCCCGATCTGCTTCACAAGCGAGCGGACCAAGCCGTAGCCAAGCGACCCTTCACGGTAATTGGTCATTCCGACGCCATTGTCACGGACAATGACCTCGACCCGCCCTGGTCCGCTTCGCTTGGCCTGAACCACGATCATTCCGGACCGACCGCCGGGGAAAGCGTACTTGATGGCGTTGGTAATCAGCTCGGTGAGTACAATGCCTAACGGAAAGGCCGCATCGGCATCGATCAGGATGTCTTCTTCAGTATTATCTTGGCATTTTCACTTCGTTTGTGAATCCACCGCAGAGGTGAGACCTTGCCGATAAATCGGGTGCGGAACGTCTCGAAGACCGGCACGATGCGCAAGAGTGCGCCGTGGTAGCACGCCACTGCCCCCGCATCGTAGGGACGCCTGTCCATGTCGTCGGAGAAAGGAACCGCATCGGCAACCTCGCTGGGTATGCAGTTGATGTCGATCATGCCGCCGACCGCCTCGACCGGGGTCCGGCTGGGACCGTAGAAATCCGCCACACTCATCGCTTCGAACGCGAAGCTTTCCCGCGCTCCGCCGTCGGCTTTCGCCATGAGACGGTAATCAACGAGATCAAGGGTGAGGCTGACACAACCGCTGGGCTCGTGCACCGACCCGGTTGTTAGACCCCGTGGCGTGACGTAGAGCGTCGCGTGCCAGGCGTGATTGACCCAGGGCACATCCATGAGCCGGCACTTGCCGAGGATCTGCGACCACGAATGCAGCGTGGCGCAGGTCTCGGCGCAGTCGGCATAAGGCAGCGGCGGCCAGACGGTCTTGTTTCCTGCCCGGGTTACCCGATCGGTTCCATGTCCTGCCGCTTCAGCGCGAGACGGACACCCTCATCGGCTTCCATGTGCGTCCGATGCGCCTTCAGCGCCGGGTAGTTGTCGATCGAAAGGGGGGTCTGCTCGATCCAGCGGGTCAGCACATAAAGAAACGTGTCGGCGAAAGATCGCTTTCCAAGATACCAGTCGCCATTGTCGTTCAGGATGCCGTTCATCCGCTCGTAGTGCTTGGCCAGCGTCTCATAGGTCTTGCGCTTGACTTCCTTTTGCCCCTCTTCCGTACTGGCGAGGTTCTGTGGGGCAAAATGGCCCCCGTAGGCCCCGTGCACCTCTGAGGTCATGTAGGACAGCGCTTCAGCTTCCTTGCGGCCGAGCACGGTGTCGCGGGCGTAACCTTCCTTGCCGTGTGCGGCCCCAAGCCAGCCAAGGATCGCCGCAGCCTCGGTCAGCACGTCACCGTCATCGAACTGCAGCGCTGGAACCTTTCCTTTCGGATTGATGGTCAGGTAGGCATCTTTCTTGTGGTCGCCATACGCCATGTTCTTGATCTCGACCGGCGCGTCGAGCCAGGCCACGGCGATGTTGGGCGAAAGCGAGCAGGTTCCGGGCATCGTATAGAGCGTCGTCATCGGCGATCGTCCTTTTCTGTTTCTCGTGATTGGGCAGGCTTCCACCAGGATGCAGGGTTGTCGGTGAGTGTACAGGTTTCGCGCTCAATGCCTCTGGATGATCGCCCCTGTGCGAAAGACCACGGCGTTCGGGCGCTCGGGCCGCAGCCCGATCCCGACAATTCGTCCGGGGATGTCCCGCAGGACCGGAATGGAGGAGATCAGGCGCAAGGCAACCGGCGCCCGAAAGTTCGGCCGATTGCGCAGGGCATTCAACAGCACCCGGTTCTGGATCAGGATCTGGAGCCTTTGGGTGGTGCGCGTGGGCCACATGCGGCGGTGCTGGACCGCCTGAAGATGGCGATGGGTCAGGGCGCTGCGGCGCAAAGGCTCCGCCAGAAGATTGGCCGCGGCGACCGCATCCTGCACCGCAAGGTTCACCCCGACGCCTCCCACCGGCGACATCGCATGAGCCGCGTCTCCGATACAGAGAAGGCCCGGGCGCCACCAAGTCTCCAGTCGGTTCACCTGGACGCTGAGAAGCTTCACCTGTTCCCAGGTTTCCAGCTCTTCCACGCGGTCGTCCTCCATCGGCAGCAGTTTCGCAAGTTCGCCCCGGAATGCGGCGATCCCCGCCGCCTTCTTGGTGTCGAAGCCGCCCTTTGGCACGACATAGGCGCATTGCCAGTAATCACCGCGGTTGAGCATGATGAAGATCTGGCCCGCGTCGAAGCGTCCCTGGGTTTCCTCGGTGTCGCCTGGCCGGCGCGACAGCCGGAACCACAGCACGTCGATGGGCGCGCCAAGGTCATGGACCCGCAGCCCGGCCGCTTCCCGCATGCGCGAGGTCCGTCCATCCGCCGCCACCGTCAAGACGGCGCTGATCTGGAGCAGACCGTTTGGCGTGTTCGCCACGACGCCGGTGATCCTCCCATCCTCAATCACCAGTTCACGGGCCTCGGCTTCCATCAGCAGACGAAAGCCGGGCAGCGCCTTTGCCTTCTGGGCCAGGAAGTTCAGGAAGTCCCATTGCGGCATCATCGCGATGAATGGGGCGGTGACCCGCAGTCGCGAGAAGTCGGCCATCAGCAACCGATCCGGTCCGAACTGCGTAAAAAGCCGGGGCACGCGCTGATGAGGGAGCTGCAGGAATTCTGTCAGCAGGCCGAGCTGCTGCATGATCTCCATGGTCGAGGGGTGGATGGTGTCACCGCGGAAATCCCGCAGGAAGTCCGCGTGCTTCTCGAGCACGATCACCTCGACACCCGCTCGCGCGAGAAGATAGCCGAGAACCAGACCAGCCGGCCCGCCCCCCACAATGCAGCACTGGGTCATGGTCAACGGTGACATCGTCCTGGTCTTTTCCGTAGCCAAGCAGGCGCTTTCCCGAGGCCCGCACTCCGATGGGGCTTGGTGACCTTTATAGCACGCTTGTTCGCCGAGCAGTGGACTGAGTTTCCGCCATGTCGGGGCGCCAGTTTCGCTTACCTGCTCAATAACACCCGCATGTTGGCGGCTGTCTTAAAACCCTCCTCCGGCTATTGATGGGGTCTCTGTCTTGGCGCAGGCAGGTCGCTCCAACAGCCTGCCCCAGACTTGAGAGACAGAGCAACGGGCGCCGCAAAATGGTTGACTTAAAAACTCGGCATCCGTAGGGGCGCGGCATCGTCTGGAGGCCATTCCCTGTGTTCACCCTTTCTCATCTGGCTGTGTTTGCTGACAATCCCTGCCTGGTACACGGTGACCGTGTTCTGAGCTATGGCGACCTCGCCGCTGCGGCCCAGCGGTTCGCGCAACGCATTCCGGGTTCTCGTGGCCTGATTGCTATCGAGATGGCCTCGACTCCGACCGCTATCGCTGCCTATGCCGGGGCCTTGTCTGCTGGCCATGCCGTTCTGCCTTTGCCGCAGGACCAGCCGGATAACGCGCGGCGCCTGGAACAGCGGTTCCGCCCGCGCGCCAGCTACCGCCGCATCGGAGATCGCTGGCGACTGCTGTTTCACGAACACCCGGCGCCGATCCACGAGGATCTGTCGCTGCTGTTGCAGACTTCGGGCAGCACGGGGCAGGGGAGGGGCGTGCGCCTGTCTGCGGCGGCCCTGGATGCCAACGCCCAGGCGATCGGCGATTATCTACAGATCGGACCGCAGGACCGTGCCGCGCTGATCCTGCCGCTGCATTATTCGTATGGCCTGTCGGTCCTGCATTCGCATCTGGCGCGTGGCGCGAGCCTTTGGCTCGCCGACCGCGCGGTGCTTGATCCGGGTTTTTCTGTGGCACTGGCCGCCTCGGGGGCCACCAGCCTTGCCGGGGTGCCCCACCACTTCGCCCTGCTGGAGAGCATTGGCCTGGACAGCGACCTACCAAACTGCGTGACCTGCCTGACCGTCGCTGGCGGCGCGATGAAGCCTGCGGCGGTGCGGCACTGGGCAAAGATCATGGACGCACGGGATGGCCGCTTCGTGGTTATGTATGGCCAAACCGAAGCCACGGCGCGTATTGCCTGGCTGCCGCCCCGGCAGGCGCGGGGGGCGCCGGACGCGATCGGGCAAGCAATCCCTGGCGGCACCCTGTCGCTGTGCGATGAGGCGGGGCGGATATTGACCGATCCCGAGGCGGAAGGGGAACTGGTTTACCGGGGCCCGAACGTGATGATGGGCTATGCCGACACGGCCGAGGACCTGGCACGTGGGCCAGAGGTAAGCGAACTTGCCACGGGCGACCTCGCCCGACGCGGCGCTGATGGGCTTTACCGGATAGTCGGACGACGGTCGCGCATGTCCAAGATCGCCGGATTGCGCATCGGCCACGACGCGTTGGAACGTGCCCTGGCCGAGGCTGGGTACGACGTTGCTGTTTTGGGCGACGACGCCACGATCTGGGTAGCCAGCCCTGACCCGTCTGGCGAGCTAATCGCCTTGACGGCAAGGTTGGCAGGCATTCGCCCGCAACATATCGCGGCGGTTGCCTGTTCGGCACTTCCGCGCCATCCCAATGGCAAGATCGACTATCCGTCCCTGCGACGGCTGGCGGCCCCCAGAGGGGACGGCACAGTGCATGATATCTTTACCCGCAGCTTTGCCCCACACCCAGTGCGGCCCGAAGACAGCTTCACCGGTCTTGGCGGCGACTCGCTGCGGCATGTGGAGATCTCGCTGCAGCTTGACCGTCACCTGGGTGGCTTGCCCGAACGGTGGGAGCAACTGAGCATCGCCGCCTTGGAACAGCGCCCAGCCCTCCGAGGCAGCCGTTTGCCTATGCCTCTCCTGGCGCGGGCCTTGGCGATCTTGGCAGTGGTCGTCTCGCACCAGACTTTGTGGCCCATCTATGGCGGCGCGGCGGCCATGGTTGTTCTGCTGGGGATGAGCGTAGCCCAGCACCGGCGTGAAGCACTCAGTACAAGGGATGCTTGGCGCTTCCTCGCGCCCATGTTGGGCGTCTTGCTGCCCTATGGGCTGATCGTGGCGGGGTATTCACTGGCATGGCAGCAGGTGCCCTGGGCTTCGGTATTTCTCGTGGGAAACATGGCGCTCACCACGCCCGAGACGCATCTGATGCTGCCCTATCTTTATTGGTTTGTCGAAGCTTACATACAGATGAACCTGCTTTTGCTGGGTTTGTTCCTTATACGTCCTGCGCGTGACTGGCTGGGCCGCGCGCCCTTTGCGGTTGGACTGTGCCTGCTAGGCCTGGGAGTACTGTTCCGTGTCATACTGCCGGAGTTCTGGCCACTGCCAAACGGACGAACCCAGTTCTCGGTCCCCTGGGTCTTCTATCTTTTTGCCGTGGGCTGGTGCATCGCCACCGCAACAGATGGTCGCCAGCGTCTGTTGGTTGTGATTGCTGCCAGCGTGGTCCTGCCGGGGGCCGCTTGGATTGGTGGCAACTGGTATGGCAGCTGGATCAAGTATCTCAGCCTCTTGGGCCTAGTTGTCGTGCTGCTCTATGTGGCGCATATTCCTGCGCCTCGTTTTCTGGTTCGGAGCGTGATGTATCTGGCGCGGGCGGCCTTCCCGATCTACCTGCTGCACCGCGTCGTGCCCGAAGTGCTGATGCCGCTGTCCGGAGTTGATTGGACTGCGAATTCCGCAGACTTCATCGCCATTGCTGGGGGCATCGCCTTGGGGCTGCTGGCTGCATGGCTGCAGCCGGGGCTTGTATCGCTCGCGTCGCGCCTGCAGAGTATTGGATCATTGTCATGGGCTGTGCCTTCGGCAAACAGGCTTTCTTCCAGCGAAGCGCACGCATCTCGTCCGCATCTTGGGGAGATTGCTCAGTCGAGGACCCCCGTCGGATAGCAAGGTAAGGAAGGCAGTTCTGCCAACTTGTATAACCTGCACACCAACCCGCAGGTGATCCAAGCGATGGCGTGAGCCATGCGGGATAGCCTTGGCGACCTCAAGCCGAGCCTCGACGACTCTCCCGGTCATGCGACGTCGGTGGTCCGAAACACGTCTCATGGACGCGAACTGGCATGACTGACCTGGGCATGCCAACGACACCGCAGTTTCTGAAGGTATAGGCCGCGCCCGGCACCCGCTTGGCCGCCCTCTGCAAACCCGAATTGGCTTTGCTGGTCTGATTCCGAGAACCGCTGGCCGGTGCGAACGACTGCCTTCTCAGAATATGGCTCATGCCTGAACCCGCCACGAAGCTCAGGCCACCCCATTCGTTTGCCTTTGCTGACCCCTATTGCGGCCAGTTGTTGCTGATCATCGCGAAGTAACTGAACCGAGGGGAACGGCCAACACGCGCAGAAGTTGTGCCATCCATGCCAAGGGAAACCTGACGGAGCTGAACATGATTACCCATGGCGAAGCCGCCCGAATGATGGATGAAAGACTCATCCGTGCCGTTGAGAGGGCCGAGGAGCAGATAGTCCGTGATGATGCGGCGATGACAGCGCCACCAGACAGCCTCCGAACACATCAGGGCCAAACGTTTCTCTTGGCCTAGAAGAAGAAGCTTCTGGAAGGCACCGGCGAATTCCTCGCCCAACGCATAGTCCGCATAGTTGTGGAAGCTTTGGACGCGCCACAGGGCGTTCAGATCGCTGTCGACCCCGCCTTGCTTTGGGCGCCTGCCTCCGAGCGCGGGACAATGACGATACCCGATCTGGACCGCGGCAAGATCGTTCGGAAGCAGATCGATGTTGAACGCTGGAGTGGTGCGGGATCGGGGAAACGTCCGGACATCGACCAGCAAGCCGATCTCGGCCTCGCGCAGCATACCGATGAACTCATCCAGGCTGCGGTTTGAATGGCTTATGGTCGTAAACTGCGCTGCCACGGATCGTTTTCCGCTGTGTGTTAGATGATGTGGACAAACGTTAAAAAACCCCACCTGCAGATGAAGATCCCCTTCATCTTGGCCGGAGGCTGAATGATCGCTCCCCTCTGTGCTTGGAAACGATCATTCAGATTCGACACGCAACGAAATCCGCTGCACAGCGCAGTGTTCTGAACAGCCCAGCCGGTCTTGCGCCGGTCAGGAGATCAGCGTCACCTTCAATCGTCGCGCTGCCCGGCTTTCGGCGTCTTGGCACCTGTCGCCCGATTGCCGTCGGGGGAATTTCCCGAATCCACCAGGTCATCCGGGGATTGCGCGATGTTGTCCTGGCTTTGAAGTTCGCTCTTGTGATCAGGGTTAGAACTATGGTTCGTCTGGTCAGGCGTTTTCTGGGTCATGGTAAGATCCTCCTTCAGGTCAACACGCGGCTGACAGGGTTGTTCCAGCGCGGATGGCTTGACTGCTGGCTACCGTGGCGATCCTCCTTCGCCAATGGCTCCTCCAAATGCGGTCAACATCAACATGGTGTTCAAGTGGCGTGAGAGAATCCAGATCGAGAGGGAGCCGCCAGCCATCAAATCCTGGCCTGCGCGGCGCAATTGGTGTCTCAATCCGGTCGCCGATCCCGCCCTGGCAGCGACTTTTGCCGCTGCCTGAGCAAGACCACCACTTTCTCTGCCATGGTGCTGCAGCGGGTGCCGGCAAAGGGGAAGATCGTCTCGAAGCCGCCGTGGATCCGATCCGTGATGATCCGCCGCAGGCGATGGCGCGCGCGCATCAGCCGGGTCTTGACGGTCCCGAGCGGCAGTGACAGGTCGCGCGCGATGTCGCGCAGGCTGAGGCCGGAGGCTTCGTGCATCAGAAACACCAGCCGAAGGTCCGGCGGCAGTTCCGCCACCGCCGCCTCGATCAGCACGCGGGTCTGCATCCGGCCAAGGGCGGCTTCCGTGGGCTCAACCTCGGTGCCGGGAAACAGCACGACTTCTGCAATGGGAAATGCAGGGTCCTTGATAGTGTTATATTCTTGTTGCTCACGCGCCTTGCGCAGGCGCATTGCCGCGCAGTTCAGCGTGATGCGGGTGATCCAGGTCGAGAACCGGGCCTCCTCGCGGAAGCCATCCAGATGCGTAAAGGCGGCCAGATAGGCGTCCTGGACCACCTCTTCAGCCTCGGCGTCGCTGGTCATCAGGCCACGGGCAATCCGGAACAGGCGCCCATTCAGCCGCCGGATCAACTCGCGGACCGCGGCCTCGTCACGGAGCCGGGCTGCCGCGACCAAGGCTGCCTCGGACAACGGGTGCTCGGCGCAGGCAGGTTTCGATTGCGGCTTTGTGCTCATGTCGCTTCTCCATGCCCCGGCATGACGGATCCCTGTTCAAGAATAACATGAACCGGGGGAAAGGCGGCTAACGCCACCTCGGGCAGATCCCCCGGTCCGGCTGTGGGGTCCTGCCAGCCGGGATCCTGCCCCGGCCGGCCCACTACGATACGCGCCACCATGCCAGCATGCTCATGGGGCTGGCAGTAAAGATCATAAACCCCAGGAACAAGAAGCGTGACCTCGAATTCTTCGCCCGGTAAAAGCAGGCCGCTGTCCCAGGGATCTGCTCCCTCGGGAATGCGCCTTGGCCGATCCAGGATGTCGGGATGATAGGCGGTGGCCGTATGGCTATTGCCCGGGTCGCGGTTCACGAAGCGGATCGTCGTGCCGGGGCTTACGGCAAGGCCAACCGGCACGAACCAGACCGCCTCGCCGCGCGGACTGCCCTTCATCTCGATCATCAGCGAGGGTGCGGCAATCGCGTGGCGGGACCGCAGGCAGACGGCCCCCAAGAGAGCCGTCCCCCGGGTCAGCAGCGTCCGGCGGTCCATGATCATTCCGCCAGCCGCGCCTTGGCATCGCTGTCGTGGTAAAGGACGACATGGACATGGGGCTTTTCCACCCCGGGATGACCGGCGTTATAGTAGATGTCCGTCGTGGTGACGCTGTCGCTGCCAACCGCCAGATCGTTGAAGGCGCCGCCACCCTCCAGATCCTCGATGGGCGTCATGTAGATCGTGGCCGAGAGCTTGCCGTCGTGGTCATAGCCGAGGAACGGGCCCGCGGGCAGGGTGGCGGGATCGACATACAGGGTGCCCAGGCCGGGCAGGAACTCGGGCAGGGTGACAAGCTCGCTGACCTTCTGGAACGGCGCGGCAGGGGGTGCCGAGTCAAGGGGCGTCTGAGCCACGAGCGAGAAGGGCAGGACGCCGAGCAGCAGGCCAGCGGCAAGAGCGGGGATGGACCGAAGCATGTGAACACCTCTTCATGACAGGCCGGATCCGCCCGGCCTTGGTCATTGGATGCGGGATCGGGGAAAAGGTTCGCATGAGAGGGCAGGCAGTCCTGGATTTTTATCCGGATCGTCGTGCAGCCTTGATCTGCTGGCGGTGGCTGGCGCAGTCTGAAGCGGGAGGAGTCCTTGATGTCCGCGACAACTGAGCTTCTGGACCTGCTTGAAGTCCAGCTTCCGATCCTGCAGGCGCCGATGGCAGGGGTGGCTACGCCCGCGATGGCTGCGGCTGTTTCGAATGCTGGCGCCTTGGGCGCCCTGGGCCTGTGTTCCTCGACCCCGGAGGCCGCAAGGCAGGCCATCGAGGAGGTGCAGCAGCAGACATCGGCATCCTTCAACGTGAACTTCTTCGCCTATCTCGGCGATCGGCTCGGAATCAACGGGACCGCCGAGCGCGTCCCCCCGCTGCCCGATCTAGTGGGCGCGCAACCGGCGTAAACTCACCCCGCCCCGCAATCTGCCCCGGTTACCCCCGGTTACCCCCCCACTCCCTTCCCTTTATGATCAATAATTCAGGCCCGCCTGCCCTTATACCCGCCATTGAGATCTGTAATGCGGTTTACCGCCGGGCGTCAGAAGACGCGTTTTTGGCCGGGAAAGAACTCCCAACTTGGTGCAAGGAACATGCGGGAAGATCCGGAGGTGCAAGTCCTGCAGACATCAGAAGCACGAGGAAACGCTACACCCTTGCCAACACTGACGTGAAAGATGATTGCTAATAAAACATTCTCAAACGACCGTTTTAATGAGCCTCATAGAATTGTATTTTTGCTTCTTCTTATGACCACGCGTTATTTTCCGAGTCCGATCCTTATGGGCAAATGGATTGATCGCTCTGCGACAGTCATCGTCCGCGAGGCCTCGCAGTCTATGCCGCCCCAGCCCCATTCGGGACCAGAAAGCCAGGCGCATCGCTTGCCTTCACGCATTCCGACAGAAACCGGCGGACCTGCCAGGCGGTTTGAAGCCGATAGATCCTCAGCTGGGATGGGGCTTGGGCGATGATCGCCTGGATCTGCTTCCTGTGGAAATGCCGTGATTCCCAGACATACCGGACAACCTCAAGCGTGTGAGGCCCGAATTTTTCAGGGCATCCTTCCGCCATACAGGGCCTGACCTTTCCGTGATGGCGAAGCGACCTCAGAACGACGCGCCAAGTCTGGAGGGCAGGGTGCGGATCCAGCCAGATCAGCAAATGCGCCCGACCCGCCCTTTCCCGACTGGTCTCGTAATGGCCCCCTTCCAGTATCCAATGTTCCCGGGCATGGATGTCACGGGTCACTGCATCCATCTCGGACGTGGTGCGGTGGACAAAGCCGGGGCGCCAGCTGAGTTGATCCATGTGATAGCTGGGAAGATAGGCAAGTTCCGAAAGCTTCAGCGCCAGGAACGACTTTCCAGACCCCGAGCCGCCGACAATCATCACGCGCGTCGCCATCATCCCGGAAAAAAGGACCGGACCCAGATCATAGTCGTGATCACTGCGCATCGCCCCCCATGCTACTTCGAAGCGTTCTTGATTTTCCTCATGTTATCCATATGCGCAGCAATGGCATCTTCGATATCGGCATAAAATGTCAGCTGGCCTTGCTCCAGGACCGCGCCGGATTGGCAGGTTTGCCGCAGCATGCCCATCGAATGGGCGACGACGATCGCGCCGGCCTTTGACAGCCGTTCGTTGAAGACGTGGTTCGACTTGGCCTTGAAGGCTGCGTCGCCCACGGCGGAAACTTCGTCAACCAGATAGGTATCGAAGGGGATGGCCATGGACAGGCCAAAGGCGAGCCTGGAGCGCATCCCCGAGGAATACGTCCGGACCGGCAGCCAGAAGTGATCGCCCAGTTCGGCGAAGTCCTCGACGAAATACAAAAGCTCATCCGTGTCGATGCCATAGACCCGGGCCACGAAGCGGCAGTTCTGTTCGCCCGTCAGCTCGCTGTTGAACGAGCCCGCAAAGCCCACGGGCCAGCTGATGGTCCCGGTCGAGAGGATCTTGCCTGAAGACGGAAGCATCGCCCCCGAGATCATCCGCAGAAGCGAGGATTTCCCCGCTCCGTTCCGGCCCAGAAGCGCGACCGAGATGCCCGAAGGGAAGGTCGCGGTGATGTTGTCGGCCACCACCTTGTGGCGGCCGTTCAGCGTATAGGTCTTGCAAAGGTTCTGCAGGTGAATCATCGACGGTCGCGCAGGCTGTAGAACATCAGGCTGCCGATGATCCATAGCAGGGTCAGGAAGCCCGCGATCATCGCCAGCAACTGGGCGCGCTGCGGAAACTCGGCCTCTTGTGCCAAGGTGGGCCGGATATAGGGCGCCAGATACCGTGATTGCCGCACGGCCTCGGCGCGCGACAGCTCATAGCTGGCCAGGGCGGTCGTATAGCTGGTTTCGGCAAACTGGCGATCGACCGCCAGGGTCTCGTACTGGCCGACCACGTCCGACAAGGCCACGTTCTCGCCATTGGACGCGAATTTCTGCCGTTCGGCCTCGATCTGATCCCGGATGATCGAGATGCGCAGCTCGGTCTGGCTGATGCGCGGGTCGTCGGGCTGGGCATTGGCCTGCAGAAGACCCAGCGAGACAAGCTGTTCGGCCAGCTGCTGCTGGAGCGAGGTGACGACGCCGGTCTGGCTCTGGACATCGGCGGCCGGGTCGACCAGCTGGTAGCGGTTGCGGAACTCGGTCACGGCCTGGCGCGCCTCGCGCAGGCGTTCCTGCGCGCGCTCCAGTTCGTCGCGCGAATAGCGCAGGGCATCCTCGCGGGCGATGGCGTTCAGCTCATTGATGACGATGCCGCCTTCCTCAAGGATGGCGGTCGCGATGTTCTGGGCATCCTTGGGGTCGAAGGCCAGGATGCGCAGGTCTATCATGCCGGTGTCGTAATAGATGCGGACCTTGCGTTCCCATTCGGCAACAAGATCCTCGAGCGAGTCGTCGCCGCGGAAGCCGAAGACCGGGTCGTCCGGTGCCTTGGACCAGATTTTCCGCAAGTTCAACTGCGCATCCACCCGCTCGACCAGGTCGCGGCTCTGGATGAACTTGTAAAGAACGTCGGTATCCGTGGTCGAACTGGCCCCAACCAGCGATCCCAGGCCCCCCAGCACGTCGGCCGCATTGGGGGCCGCCGATTCACTGCGGACCGAAAAGCCCACATAGGATGCATATTGGTCGGCCGCGCGGGTATAAAGATAAAAGGCGCTGACCAGCAGGGGCAGGATCACCACCAGGAAAAAGCTGACGGCCATGCCGTAATGGCGGGGCTTGGCCTGCGCCGGACTGGCGGGGGGCAGAACGGGCTTCTGCAATGCCGCCTCGATGCGTTCCTGGGTCTTGGGGTCCAGCTTCTTCGCGGGCGGCTTCTTGCCCGGGGCCGAGTGCCTGGCCGGTGCCCTCGCACCCTGCCTTTGATCCTCCTGGGACGGTGGCACGACGGCACCATCCTCCAGGGTCGGAGCCGGGGTGATTGCCAAGGAACTGGATTTCTGGTCGTGGGCGGACATGCGCTTACCCCGCCTGTTTTGTTGATCTCTTGCGCGCCCTCATACATAAGCCCGCCGAACAGTTCTAGCACCGATCCTATCGCAGGGGCTTGAACAGCAGATGCGCTTGGGGGCGTTTCCATGTCTCAGATGTCAGAGCCCTTCACCTCGGCGCCCTTGCCGCAGCGCAAGGAAGCAGTCAGCCCTTCCGAGCTGAAGGAAATCCGCCGGCACCGCCGCTTTGCCAGTCTGCGCGCCATCAGCGCCCTGATCCTGCGCGAGATGCAGACCAGCCATGGCCGGTCCGCGGGCGGCTACCTGTGGGCCGTTGCCGAGCCGGTGGGCGGCATTGTCCTGCTGACCCTGATCTTCTCGATGGGTTTCAAGGCGCCGCCCATGGGCACCAACTTCGCCATCTTCTATGCCACGGGGGTGGTGCCGTTCATGGCTTACCTGGATGTCTCGGGAAAGGTGGCCAGTTCCATCCGCTATTCGAAGCCGCTTCTGGCCTATCCGGCGGTAACCTTTGTCGATGCGCTGATCGGGCGCATCCTGTTCAACTCGATCACCCAGATCCTTGTGGCGGTGCTGATCTTCACGGGGATTTGCTGGTTCATGGACACGCGGACCGATCCCCAGCTGGATCAGGTCGCGCTCGGGATGCTGATGGCGCTGCTGCTGGCTGCGGGCGTGGGGACCATGAACTGCTTCATGTTCGAGGCCGTCAACTGGTGGCAGCCCTTGTGGGCGATCCTCATGCGGCCGCTGTTCCTCGTATCCTGCGTCTTCTTCATCTTCGACGACATCCCGCAGCCTTATCGTGATTATCTGTGGTGGAACCCCCTGGTCCATGTCGTGGGGCAGATGCGTCACGCCTTCTATCCCCATTACAGCGGGGACTACATCAGCTATCCCTACCAGCTTGGCCTCAGCCTAGCCCTGCTGGCCCTTGGACTGGCGCTATTGGTGCAGTATCACCGCGATCTTCAGAACAGCTAGCGGTTGCGATGACGCTTCCGCGGGCATATGCCAGGCATGGCCCAGGGCAGAGGCTCTGGGCGGGGTTGCAAAGGCTTCATGGACGCGCCTTCCCAGTCTGGGTATGACGCTGGCTCTGCAACTGATAAACAGGCATTCTTGTCAGGCTGAACACGGTTCTCATGGATCTTTCCTCCTTCGCGCGCTCCAGACCCGTCGACTCGGAAACGGTCTCTTATCTGACCCGGCAGATCCAGGAGGCAAGGGCGATCTACGAGACCCTGTTTCCGACCCAGCACCTGCACTTCATCCTGCGGCTGGGGAACGATCCTGTTTGGTCCCATCCTGAGGTGACCGAAGGCACTCATGTCCCGCGTGCCTCGGATCTGGGGGCCGATTTTCTGGGATGCGTCGAGCGGTTCGGCATCCGGGACGATTCCCCCGAAGTCACCATCCGCCTGTCGATCCCCCGCCCGCCCCTTCCTCACGAGATCCGGCAGACTGCCACGCCCTGGCAGCCCCCTGCAAGGCTGGGCTTCCTGTTTCGCACCAGCCCCATGGCGTACGAACAGGTGCGCTATCAGGCCGAGATGCTGCGCAAGCGCCGTGCCGATCGCCGCAAGGACAAGGTGGCCCTACCCCTGGGCGAAGGATCGGCTCTGATCCCGCGCCTTGAAGCACCCGCCAGCGACCAGCGTCCCGCTATCCTGATTGGGATGCACTGGCTGGAGGTCGGCGGCGCAGAGAAGCTGGGCTTCGACACGGTCAGGTGGGCCTTGGCGGCCGGGTTGCGGGTCTTCGTCGTGGCCTCGGTTCCTGCAATCCAGCGGCTTGCCCAGCAGTTGCCCGACCATTCCGACGTGACCTTCATCCGGCTGGACCGCTATCTGCCCCATCACCTTTGGCCGCGCTATGTCGAGAAGCTGGCCCGGGCGCAGAACATTCGTGCGGTGCATATCCATCACTGCACGCCGCTTTATGAAGCCCTGCCGATGCTACGTGCCCGGCTGCCCTGGATCCGGACCATCGACAGCACGCATATCATCGAATACGCGAACGGGGGCTATCCGCGCATTTCGGGCGTCTGGACCAACTACTTGGACGTCCAGCATGTCATCAGCAGGCAGCTGGCCGATTATGTCCGCGGCAGCTTTCAGGCGCCTGCCAGCCGGGTGCGGCTGGGCCGAATGCTGGATCGCGCTAAGATTGCCGACCGTCCGCTGGTTCTGCGGATGCAGTCGCGGCAGACCAGCCTGCATGTCAGCTTCATAGGCCGGCTGTTCTATCAGAAACGCCCCGTGGTGGTGGTCGAGATCCTGTGCGCCCTGGATGTCTGGGCGCAAAAGAACGGCGTGGCGCTGATGGCCAGCATGGTGGGCGAAGGTCCCTACGAGGCGACCATCAGGCGGCTTTTGGCCCGCCACGGCTTGGCCGACAAGGTGATCCAGCTTCCCGGCGACACCGATATCCCGGCCCTGCTGGATCGGTCGGACATCCTGCTGCTGCCCTCGAACAACGAGGGGTTGGCCCTGGTCTGCTACGAGGCGATTGGGCATGGCTGCATCCCGATCTCGACCCGTGTGGGCGCGCATGGCGAACTGCTGCCGCCGGATCTGCTGGTGTCCCTGACGCCCCGTGCCACGGTCCAGGAAACAGTGGCGGTGATCGACCGGATGTGGCGTGACGAGGAATTCCTGGTCCGCCAGAAGACCGGGCTGGAAGCGGCCTGGACGCAGCTTTCCACCGATCCCACTGCCGAGGAAGTGCTGATGCCAATTTACCGCGAGATTGCGGACCAAGGCCGGAAAGGCTGATTCAATGGGCGCTTTGAACATGACCGTAGCGGTGATCGTCACCTTCAACCGCTCGGCCAAGCTGATGAAGGTGCTGGATGCGATCCAGACCCAGACCCAACGTCCCGACATCGTGCTGGTGGTCGACAATGCCTCGTCCGACGATACCGGCGCCCTGGTCGATGCGCGTGCGGCCCGCGACGATACGATCCGCTATCTGCGCCTGCCCCGGAACATCGGGGGGGCGGGGGGCTTTCATGCGGGGATAAAGGCCGCCTACCAGATGGGCGCCCAGTATTTCTGGGTCTCGGACGACGACGCCTATCCGCAGCCCAATGCCATCGAGCGCCTGCACGATGCCCTGGACCGGTTCCAGGGCCAAAATGGCTACAGGCCCAGCTTTGCCTGTTCCCGCGTCGAATGGATCGACGGCACCCTGTGCGAGATGAACTGCCCCAGGCCGGTCTGGGACTGGGCGCGCTTTCTCCAACCGGGGGCGCCTTGGGTCCTGGTGGACAGTTGTTCCTTCGTCTCAGCCCTCATCCCTCGATGGGCGGTCAACGACCATGGCTTGCCCATCGCCGATTATTTCATCTGGTTCGACGACGCCGAATACACCCGCCGGATCGCCCGCAGCTATCCCGGCATCTTCGTGCCTGAAAGCGTGGTTGTGCATGACACGCCCGACAACCGTGGCGTGAACTTCGGCATGATGGACGAGAAAAGTCTGTGGAAGTTCAAATACGGCGCCCGCAACGAAGCCTCGTGGCGCCGCCGCGAGGCCGGATTGGTCAGCGTCCTGGCCTATGTCTATGGGGTGCGGCGGCAGATGAAAGGCGCGAGTATCCCCTGGAGGGCGCGGCGACAAATCTATGCGGCTATTCTCAAGGGAGTGAGCTTTCGGCCTAAGATCGAAGACGCGTGCTCTTGACGGCAGCAGGACAAGATTGAGCTATCATAACCCATGTGCTGCATTTCAGTCATGCAGACACTAACGACATAAAGCGTGAATATGGACAGCAACGATCTGACTATAACCAACCTTGCTCAGCAGTTCGAAACAAGCAAGGAGATCATGGCAGAGTTCTGCGACAGGTTTTCTCCCAAGAAGACGGTATGGGGATCATTCTACGAGAAGTCAGATACCATGCTTTTCGTCCATATCCCGAAAACAGCCGGGGTTTCTGTCGGAAAATCGCTTCAGGCCTGTTTTGACAAGTTCTATGGCATTCAGTGGGATAACGTTGGACCCTCTTTCCGGAACGCGACGCGGCAGGCGGCTTATAACCAAAGCCGGGGAGGGGGCCGACAAGTCATTATGGGCCATTACGGATGGCCCGAGATTCAGATTTGGCGCAACCACGAAATGCCGATAAAGTGCGGCACGATATTCCGCGATCCTGTTGCGCGGTTCGTGTCGAATTTTAACTACAACAGCTCTGACGCCCATCCCGGCCGCGATGCTTTCGTCAAGAGATTTCCCACGATCGAAAGCTATCTCAAGAATGCCGAGCTTGATGTTCAGTTGACCCAGGCAGTTGGCTTTGTCGCGTCGTTCGAGGATGCTCTTAGAAAGTTCATCAAGTACTATACCTTCTTGGGTGTAACGGAAAAGCTGACGGATTCGTTGCGTCATCTGTCGCAGTCCCACCAACTGCGGGACATTCAGGAGCATCGGGAAAACGTGGGCACCAACAAGGCTGCAGCGCTGTCCGACGCTGTCGTGAGCCTGATCCGGCAGCGCAGCCATAACGACCTGAAGCTTCACCAGTTGCTGATGAAGCTGTACGGCGGCTAGGCGGCCGCAGGCGCAAAGCAGATCTTCCTGCTGAAACACATGATTTTTTGGTGCTGACGATGCGTATCCTTTTCCATGCCCCCGGCTTGGCCGCCTTCCGTCCCGAGGCGAGCTTGCCACATCTTCTGGGCGTTCAGCCCTCGGTTACGGATTCGCTCGGCGGCCTTCTGACAACCCACAGGCTTACGGGCAACCGCGGCAATATCATTCATGCCGAGGCCCCTGCCAAAACCTTTTCCAAGTCGGCCCAGGGTTCGGCCTACGGCAATATCGCGATGCTGCAAAAGAAGCTTGGCAAGCGCTATGCCCAAGTTCTTGCCGACAGTTTCGATCTGATCATCATTTCGATGGCGAATTTTATCCGCCCCGATCACGATGGGTCGACCCTGGTCAGGGCGTTGCATGCCTTGGACGACCGCGTGCCCTTCATCGTCTTGGGCTGTGGTCTGCAAGGCTCGCATTCGCTTGCGGATATGATGCCCGGCAATCGCGATCTGATCGCACATTTCGACCAGCATGCCCTGGTCTTCGGGGTGCGGGGCGAGAAGACGGCGAACTGGCTTTTGGAGAACGGCTTTCGCAATGCTTCTGTCTTGGGATGCCCCAGCCTTTATGCCTATCCCCATTCAATCCTGAAGGTCGACGGCGCGGCGGCACGCGAAAAGAGCCATGCGGCGGATGTGATGACCGCAGGGCATCTCAGCATGCACCGTGGCCGGATCGTGCCTCGCGGGATCGAGCTGGCAAAGGCATTCAGGACTGTCAGGGCGGCCTATGTCTTCCAGGATGAGTTCCTGACCTATGGCGACCTTACCGCCATGGCCGGTCTATACATCGAAGGCGCGTCGGAGGTCGTTGCAGGGCCTGTCAACGCATGGCTTTCAAAGCATGCCAAGACCGATGTTGGTTTCCATCGCTACTATTACTTCAACGAAGCCAGTGCGTGGCGCCAGGCCTCCTTGCGCCACGATGTCTTCATTGGTGACCGCTTCCATGGCGGCGTCGCGGCCTTGCAGGCAGGGCAGCCTACGATCTTCCTGACGCAGGACAATCGCGTGTCCGAACTGACCAATCATTTCGGCCTGCCAAACCTGTCAATCGAAGAATTCGTAAAACGCGGCTTGGCTGATACGCTTGATGAGTTCCTGTCGCGCGAAAGACTGGACAGCATGAAGACGTTGTACAAGCGGCGTTATGCCGAATACTTTGAAGCCTTGGCGCCGTTCGGTCTCAAACCCGATATCGAGCCCGCGGCTATCGAGCTGCCGGGGCCTCCGCCGCTGGCGCGCCAGGACCGTATTGCGGCGCCCGTTCTCAAGACATCAAATGCGGATGCGACGCCGATGATGGCGCATGTCATCGAAGAGGGACCCTATCTCTTGCGCATGGTGGCACCCGAGAGGGCCACCGATTTGGTGGTCACCTTCGAGGCCGCCGACACCACGATTGACCGCAGGAACAAGGCGCGCAAGGGCTTTGGTGAGGAGTTTTTGCTCAAGAACGGATTTGCCGTTCTGTCCGTCCTGACGTCTTCTGCAAACTGGTTCCGGCCTTCGGCCCTGCGCAATGGCTTTAAGCGTCCGGAGGTAGAGGCTTTCCGCTCTCGCTATGGGCGCATCCATACTTATGGGTCCAGCATGGGCGGCTTTGGGGCCCTGGCCTTTGCAGATCTCCTGGGCGCCTCGAATGTGGTGGCTCTGCAGCCTGTATCGACCCTGGCGGCCGATCTCGTGCCGTGGGAGACGCGCTTTGCACCCGGTCGGTCCTTGAACTGGGAGGGGTCCTACAGGGATGCTAGCGAGGGCTTTCGCCATGTGGACTCGGTTTATGCCTTCTTCGATCCCTCGACCCTGGATGCCCGGCATGTTGATCGTCTCGCCCGGACAGGAGGCGACCGGCTGCACCAGATCCAGGTCGCCAACGCCGGCCACGCCATCCCCCGCATGTTGCTCCGCAAAGGGATTCTTGGCGCCGCGGTTCTTGCCTGTCTCAGGGGAAATTCCGAAGCCGAAGTAAGAAAGATTGTCACCTCGGCCTGAGGATAAGGCCTGCGCGAAGCCCTTGCTTTTGCGTGCTGATCGTCAGAAGGGGGCTATGAAGAAGGCAGGAAAGGCTTGGCCGCTTTCCTGCTGGGCCATGAAGTGCCCAACTGTATCCAACGCCTCCCGGATGGTCACGTCCATGTCCAGATAACGATAGGTGCCCAGGCGTCCCACAAAGGTCACGCTCTGGGTTTCCTCTGCCAGCCTGACATACTGCGCCAGCAGTTCCTTTTCCTCAACCATGCGGATCGGATAGTAGGGAATGTCGCCGGACTCGGCCGCGCGGGAGTATTCGCGATAGCAGATCGAACCTTCGTGGATTTCCCAAGGGCTGAAATGCTTATGCTCGGTGATGCGGGTATGGGGCACGTCGCGGTCGCCATAGTTCATCACCGCGCAGCCCTGGTAGTCGCCCTGATAGGTGAACCGCTCGAAATCCAGCGTGCGATAGCCCAAGCGTCCCAGGCAATAATTGAAATATCCGTCCAATGGGCCCGACCAGAAGACATGGTCGGCATCGCCCGCCATGTCGGGATGGTATTCGGTGTTCAGTTCGACCGTGATGCCGGGGTGACCCAGGATCGATGCGATCATCGCGGTATAGCCCTCGGCCGGCATTCCCTGGAAGCGGTGGAAGAAATAGTTGTCGTCGTAGTTGAAGCGCACCGGCAGCCGCTTGAGGATCGAAGCCGGCAGTTCAGTGGGCGAACATCCCCACTGCTTCTCGGTATAGCCCTTGAAGAAGGCTTCATAGAGTTCGGGACCCACAAAGCGCAGCGCCTGTTCCTCGAAGGTTTGGGGGTCGGTGATGCTGGTGTCCGCCTTTTCCTCGATAAAGGCGCGGGCCTCGTCGGGACGCAGGGTGGTGCCGAAGAACTGGTTAATGGTCAGCAGATTGATGGGCAGCGAATAGACCCGGCCTTGGGAGGTCGTCTTGACCCGGTTCTGAAAGGGCAGGAAGCGGGCGAAGCGGTTGACATAGTTCCAGACACCCTGGTCGTCGGTGTGGAAGATATGCGGGCCATAGACATGCATCATAACGCCTGTATCCGCATCGCGTTCTGTGTGGCAATTGCCCGCGATATGGGACCGGGCATCGATGACGCGGCACTGGTGCCCCGCCTCGGCCAACTCGCGCGCGATGACCGCCCCCGACAGCCCCGCACCCACCAGGAGTATCTTCATCGTTTTCGTCCGATCCTGTCGCCTGGGCGTCACCCGCCCCTTGCCGCCGCTATAGCGCCAAGGCGCGGCCAACCCAACCGCCATCGTGCGAAATAGCCAACCTTCCAGGCCCTCGCAGTCGAAGCCCCCAGAGCTTCAGCTTTTGGAGGCAATGCTGCCGCAACTAGGCCGTCGCCAGCAGTTTCTTGATCCGATCTGCGGCGGCAGCGGATGCGACCGACCAGTTCCGCTCTTGCGAGACCCACCTACGCGCTTCGGCTCCCAGCTTTTGACGCAGGTCCTTGTCCTTGATCAAGATGGCCAGCGTCTCGACCAAGCTGTCGTGACAGCCCTGCCGGTAGATCATTCCGGAATGCCCATGCTGAACAATCTCGATCATCGGCGGCAGGTCCGGTACGACGAGACACTTGCCCATTGCCATTGCTTCCAGTGGCTTCAGCGCCGGAACCTTTCGTGTCACTTCTGCAGACCTGCGGGGAAGCGGAGATATATCTATCAGGGAATACCATTCCGCCACATCTTCGGCCGGAATACGTCCCGGGAGGATGACCTTTCCGGAAATTCCCGCTTCCTCTGCCTGGCAACGGAGGCTATCAAATATCCCGGTAGCCGATCCCTGGTCGCTGCCGACAAGGATCATGCGGAAGTCATATCCTTTCCGGGACAGGGTAATGCCCGCAGACAGCAGATCCTCCAAACCCTCATAGGCGTTGAACGATCCGATATAGCCAATGACCGGGGTATCAGGGTTTATCTGCAGCCTTTCCGACAGAGAGCGGGACCGCTCTCTGGGAAAGAAGCGATCGGGATCTGCGGCATTGGGGAAAAGGCATATTTTTTCAGGGGCAACCCCACGCAACAAGAGTTCATCGCGCATGGCAGCATTCAGGGTCAAAACCAAATCCGAATTTCTTACAGTCAGCGTTTCCAACTCACAGGCAATCCGATAGCCGTCACTTGCGCCCCATGCAGGATCGTTGGCTGAACGGGAATATTCCCAAAAGCCCCTGACATCGTAGATGAAAGGCAAATCAAGACGGCGGGCTGCAAGCAATGCCGGGGTGGCTGTCTGATGATTGGATGCTGCCATGACGGCCTTAGGCCGCAGTTCGGAGAGCCTATCGATCAGTTCCCTTTCAGCAGCATAGAAACTGGCAAATTCATCAGGAATGCGATGGGCTTCATTGCCGCTGCGATGATAGGTTACAGGTCCGATTTGAACAGGCTCTGCCGGACCTGACAAACCGCGATGCCATGGAAATCCGGGTCGCGTCAGGCAATGCACTGTCAACCCATGATCCTGCAGGGCAGGCACCACGGACTGGGTTCTCATCGAGTATCCGGTTGCATCCTGGGGGAGACTGACCGCCAGGACATAGCAAAGGTCCGCTCCGGTTTCGGACAGGAAGGCGTCAGCATTTCCAGGGCCTTCAATATGCTGCAGACGAGCCTGTAGAAGCTCTGGCTCCATCAGCCTTCCAGAAGTTCCCCGGCTGATCGCAGCCCAGCAGCGCTCCAGGCCTTCATGATCACTGCCTGCGAGTTCGTTCAAGCAGAGGAGGGCGAAAGAAAGATGGTTTTTTGCCAGAAGCTCCAGATTATCCTCGACAACTGAAAGCTGCTGTTTCTCGATAAGTTTCTTTACAAGCAGAAGGGCGGATTTCTTCCGCCCCAGAAGATGCAGGACACAGGCCGCCTCAAGCGTGATATCGCCATGAGAAGCACGACCACTTTTCGTTTCACGAGGATTCAGCGACATCTGCATCTCAACTCAGTAACATGGAAAGGCCATAGTTGCGTCGAATGGCAAGCTGTCCTTGGTTAGGAAAATTCGCTCCTGGACTATGAGACCGGTTTCCCGAAAGTCGCCTGGATCGCCGCAAAACGGTCGGCGGCATCCTGACCGCGAAGGCGGGCCAGGGAGTCCTTCGTTGTTTCTGCGATGCCTCCCAGGTGGGTTTCGATTTCTGTCAGGCGGCGATGCAGCCTTGCATGTTCCCAACTGCCGACCTGTCCCGAGACATCTCCCTGCCGCAGCCGGTCTGCGGCTGTCCAGACCGGGTGCAAATGTCCGTTTCGTTCCAGTGCCCTGGACCACAGCGGTTCTGGAATGGCGGACAGGGTCGCGGAGGCTTGGACCGCATAGGGATAGAGAGCATCAGGGGACAGCCGGTCGCAATGCCATGCCATGTTCTCGAGAAGCCATGTCACAGCCAGCAGGTGATGCTCGGCATCGTCCTGGTGCAGCATCCGGCTGATTGTCCGGAAGTGGGTGAAGAAGGCGGCAAGTGCCATGCCGCTTTCGCCCATGGTTTGTCCTGGTCGGTTCACGCGATGCTGGCAGACGGCAGCATCCAGGAACCGGATGCTGCCGGCAGCAAGGCAAACAGCCCAGTGGAAGGGGTTGTCTTCATAAAAAAAATCGCCTTCGGGAAAGCGCAGTCCCCGTTCCTCAAGAAAGCTGCGGCGATAGAACTTGCGCCATGGCACGCCGATCAGGGACAGCGCCTGAAGGCGCAGGGTCTGGATGTCGCCTTTGTGGGCCAGCCGGTGCCAGTGGCTGCCGTCTGCAGACCGGGCGGATGCTTGGTGCGTGTCATCAAAGACCCTGTAATTCGCGATCAGGATATCTGCGGGGGTCAGCGTCATTTGCGCACGGGCACGGTTGAAGCCCTCAGGAATGATCCAGTCGTCCCCGTCCACGAAGAAGACGATGTCCCGCCTGGCCATCGACAGGCCGATATTGGCGGGGATCCCGACGCCGCCCATGGTGTTTGTTCCCAGGCAGACCGGCTGCAGGCTGACACCGGGATCGAAGCCGAAATCGGCAAGCCCCTCTGCGATCAGTTCGGCCGATCCGTCGGTAGATCCGTCATCGACAACGATCACCTCGTCGCCGGGCCTTGCTACGGCAGACAGAGACTGCAGGCATTGGGGCAGGTAGGGATGGATATCATAGCTGGTCAGAATGAAGCTGATGGTCATCTTTAACATCCTTCGCGCAGCAGGAAGGCCACGATCTCTTCGGCTTGGTCAGGACGCCATTCGGCGAAGATCCGGAAGTCCTCGGGTCGCAGGCGCATATAAAGGTCGATCATCAGCCGCTTGAAGTCGGGCAGCACCAGAGGATCGATGTGATCGAGGTTCCAGCGGCACAGGTCATCGGCAAACTGGATGAACTGGCGCAGGAAGATCCGCCGGTTGGGGGCTGCCTGGAGGGCACCGACCAGATCCTGAAGGATGGGTCCAAGGCACAGCCGATCGGCGCCCTGGCGTATCGTCAGGTGATGGTCGCGGTCCCGGATCACATGGACCGCTCCGATGCGCGTGTCAGCCTGGATCTGCCGCGCCCTCAGGAAGCTGAGCCAGTGCAGGCGGATGTCGTTGTGGACCGGCGTTTCCGAACAGGTAATTCCTGCGCTGCGCAGGAAATCCGTCCGGTAGATCTTGTTCCAGGGATAGTTGCTGATTGAACACAGACCAATTGCCTCGGCCAGGGTCAGGATCGCCGACGATCGGGTTCCCAGGGCCAGCTTCCACCGCGCCTCCTCGGTTGGGAAGGTTCCTTCGCGGCCCTCGCGTTCCAGGACACGGGTATCGCTGTGCCGAAAGATCGTGAAATCGGGGCAATCGGCATCAAGATGTTGCTGCCAGATGGCAGACAGCCCGGGAGCTAGGTGGTCGTCCGCGTCGAAGAATAGAAGGTTCTGTGCAGTGACCGAAGCAAGCGCGATGTTGCGTGCATGGCCCGCGCCCCGTTGCTTGGGAGACCTGAGATAGATCAGACGCCCGCCAAGCCGGTCTTCCGTAAAACCCAGGGCGGCAGGATCGCAAGCCAAATCCGACCCGTCGTCCGAGACTATGATCTGGGAAAAGATCCCCATCAGGGATACTTGGTCCAGTAGATGCTCCAGGTCACTGGGCAGATTCCAGACCGGGATCACGATGGCCAGAGAAGGCTTGTCTGTCATCGGGCGTCACACGACGAAAAAGCGCAGATCCAGGATCTCGATCTCGAGCGGTCCGGGGCGGAAGAACAGGATCAGGTCTCGCCATTGCGCCTGCAGCGGCAGGTTGGCGGCCTTGTCGATCTCGATCAGGTCAAGATGCGTGGAGGGCGCCGCAAAGGACACCAGGGCCTTGCCGAAGGGCTGGTCCACGAAGTCCCCGTCCCGGCCTGACCGAACAGTAAGGCGCGAGACCGTCGATTGGGGGGCCGAGCTGCGCGCGATGATGCCGAGCGCGGCAGCTCCCGTGAGGTTCATCGCGCCCAGGGGGATCGTCAGGCATTGCCATTGCGGAAACGATCGCGTCCGGCAGGTCAGGCTCAGCGACAGCAGGTTGTCCTGTCCGCTGCGATACTTTCCCCGCAACTGCCCGCCGGTCCCGTAGGACAGGGTGATGCCGTTCAGGATAACGGTCTTCTCGGCCGAGATCGTGCCGGTGCCCTCATAGGCGCGCAATACGCCGAGGGTGAAGCGGGCATCGGCATCGGGGCCGAGAAAGAGATTGTCCTGCATCTAAAACCCTTATCGTCCAAGACAAAATTTAAACATCGGTGCTGGATAGGGGAAAGGCCAAAGCGTGTCACGCACAAGCTTCGCCTTCTGCTGGGTAGGCCTTGGGTAGGGCGGCAGCAGCTTTCTTGCCTTTCCAGATCTGGCCCCGGATCCCTCTGGTTGCGTCCTGCATTGATTTGGAAGGATGTCGCGCAGCATTGCGGCTTTTACATCACTATCAACTGCTGTACCGACAGAGCATTCCGATCGCCCCATGAGGAGCCTCTGTGATGGACCATAAAAGCGCCGCAGCGTTGGGCTCTGCGATCGCGCCGGCTTCGGGATCGACGACCCGTAGCGCCACCGGATCCGCAACAACGCCCTGGAATCTGCAGCAGGAAAACAGCATCTTGCAGGCAAGGCTTGCGCAGCTTCAGGCGGAATTGTCGGAAAAGCAGCAGCTGCTGGAGAAGGGACAGGCCGAATATCGTGAGCGGATCGAGGATATCGTCGCCCTGACGGCCCATTACCGGACCCGGCTTGAGGATGCCTCGGAACAGGGTAAGGCACAGGCAGCCGAGACCTCTGCTCTGAAGCAGCAGGTGCAAGAGCTGGTACAACAACTGGATGAGGTCAGCAGACATCGTGATAGTTTGCTGAACAGCACCTCGTGGAAGATCACGGCGCCGCTTCGTGCCATGATAAGAATTCTGCGCGGATACCGAAAGGATGCTGTCCCTGACGGCGATATAAGTTCTGGGTGAGGTTGTCACCGGCGATGTTTCAGTAAGGGGCATCTCGAAAAATTGCGCTGACGGGCCGCCGGGGTAGGACGCAGGAGGCATTCGGCTGCTGGAGCGTGACGATGGCGCAGATGGGTTTCTTTGATCTTCGGACCGCTACGCGAGCCTGGGTGCCAAGCGGGACCCGCTGGTCGAGATCGAAGCCATCGCGCCCTGGGAGGAATTCCGCCCGACGCTGGAGCGTGTCTGGCGCAAGCCCGAGGTGTGTTCGGCGGCGTGCCCGAACGGGGCATCTACGACATGGAGTGCCCCCACTGAAGTGGTCCCCCACTGGGATAGAGTTATCCCCTTCAGGAGGACCAGCAGATGGCAGGCAAGCGGGACGAACCAGAAGTTATCGTTCTGAAGCTTCGGCAGATTGAAGTGCTTCACGGTGTTGAGAGACAACCACCATGGCCGGTGTATTGCCGCAGGAAGATATGTTCCCGAAGTGGTTGTTGTCGCCTCACCTGGAATATTGCCGAGCATCTATGGGTCAGGCACCATAAAAGCCGC
Source organism: Paracoccus actinidiae (assembly GCF_030863885.1). Lineage (NCBI taxonomy): Bacteria > Pseudomonadati > Pseudomonadota > Alphaproteobacteria > Rhodobacterales > Paracoccaceae > Paracoccus > Paracoccus actinidiae. The sequence continues at coordinate 3,510,260 of NZ_CP132956.1, read as the reverse complement.
GTTGGCCGTAGGCGCGTCGGTGGGCGCGGGGGAGTTTCCGACGAGGTGCGGCAAATCGGGGTAACCAAGCGGACGTATGATCGCGGGCGCAAGCAGTATGGCGGCATGAACCGAGATCAACTCAAGCGGCTCAAGGCGCTTGAGACGGAAACAGCGGCTGCGGCGCGCGGTGTCGGATCTGACCTTGGACAGTGAGGCGCGAGCCACTACTGGTTCAAGGCCGTGCGGAACGATCCTGAGCGAGGCGACACGGCGAACCGCAGGACCGCGCAGCGAAACGTCTGAGCCCTTCGCGCCGTCGCCGGTGCATTGACCATGTGCGGCAGGCGCTTGGCATATCCGAGCGCCGGGCCTGCCGCACCCTAGGGCGGCACCGCGCGACGCACCGCAAGGTTCCCTGCAGCGCCCCCGACGAAGAACAGCTGACGGAGAACATCATTGCGCTCGCTCGCACCGACGGGCGAGATGGCTATCGGATGATCGCCGGACTGCTGAACAACGCGGGTTGGCATGTGAACCATAAGCGCGTGGAGCGGATATGGGGGCGCGAAGGGGGTAAGGCGACCCGCAAAAACAGGCAAAGAAGGGCCGACTCTGGTCGAGCGACCAGTCCTGCGTCCGTCTCCGGCCAGAGCACCCGGACCACGTCTGAACCTGTGATTTCGCCCCGGGCCGGAGATATGACGGGCGGCTGTTTCGGACACTCAACATCATCGCCGAATTCACAAAGGAGGCCCTGGTGATCCTTGTCGGCCGCAAGCTCAACTCAACCGATGTGGTCAATGCGCTGACGGACCTGTTCATTATGGGGGCCTGCTCTGCCATTGCGGCGTTGGAAGCGATCCGGCGGCGCAGGGCGCGGCATGAGCATCTCCCGGAATTACCGATAGGGAGTTCGATGCTGCGCCCGAATCTCGCAATTCCGATGGCCTGTCGCGAGCCGCCACCGCGTCGTTCAGCACCGCCGCCAAGCTCGCCATCGACGCAACCGGAGCAGACCTGAGGTGCCAGGATTGGCTGGTGGCCCGATCAAACATCCACGCGGGGATCTCCAGCCAGCGATCGGACGCAATGCCGGTCAGGCTACAACGAAATGCCGGCTGGCTGGCCTTCTCAACGACCTCGTGGACATAAACCCGTCGGCCCGCCCACGGATGCCACGGATAGAGAAGCTCACGCTCATCAGTCCTGTGGGCGTTCTGTGATTGAGTTGTACAACACTGTCAGGCCGCACCGCCCCCTGGGATACCGCCTGCCCGCGCCGGAAGCTGTCATCCCGATAGACCAGCAGCCGAGGATGCACTAACAATCAACCCGAACCACTAGGTGGGGGCAGTCCAACCTCTGCTTCTAAACTAACGAACAATCGCTCCTGTCAGACGGGAGTACTACGTCTAACCTTGAAAAATTCGAGGCGTCTTACTTGCCTCTATGCGAGATATAAATGAAAGACTTCGACTCTCGGCATTCTGTGCCAATTATTAGGGCTCTGTCTATTACCTCTAGCTATCCCATATATAAAAGTTATAGTTATCGTCTCCGCGTTGGAAGTGAAGTGTCTCGAGAAAATCTCCCCATAGACGCGCTCCTCGTCCCAGGCGAAGCTGGCTCTAAAAAATTGATAGTAGCCTTCCATGGGGCGATTAACAGACGTGAAATAGAAATACCGAGGTATGAATGGCTTGGTCAGCTTGCAGGGCGTGATGAGCACAAACTATTCATATCAGATACAACATTAGAGCTATCACACGATCTAAATCTCGCATGGTATTTGGGAACGCCTCATTGTAATCTAATTTCGAAAATTGCTAAATTTATTAATCATGTTCGTCATGTAAATGAAATTAATGAAATAGTTCTGATGGGTTCAAGCGGCGGTGGATTTGCAGCGATGGCAATTGGTGCAGGACTGAACGGCTCCTGTAGTATTGCCTTCTCACCGCAATCTAATATTTGGGATTTCACCGAAGCGCACTCTAAAAAATTCAAAGAGTCTGTTTTCCTTAATGATGATTGGGACGCTTGTCAAAAGGAAATGGATAACCGTACTGATTTGATTAAATACTACTCTGAAGGCCGTCATTTAAACCATTATATATATTATCAAAATACTGGCGACGTTGATCATGTTAAAAAACATTGGAAGCGATTTTCTGAATCTCAAGGCGTCCGGTTGCAAAATGGTCGATCCTTCAATCAACAGGGTCTTTTCATATCAGATTTTGACGCCGATGGACACAGCAGGCCTCCAATTAAGAGGATGGACGAACTCATCAACCTTTCTTTTGACATGGCTAAGAAGCGCATAAATTTAATAGAAGATTCATGCGCTAGCGGATCAATATACGACTACAAATTTCAGATCGATATGGAAGCAATCGATCACGTTCCGTCTAACTGGCTGTTTTATTATAGCTCGTACAAAGCTTCCTTGCCAGCACCCAGTTCTACTATAGATTATACTCAGGGAGGTGTTCCGCTTCGAGTTATTTCTGATATAGCCTATGATCACCCTGTTCTACAGGCTCAAATTGCATTAAAATTACTAAACAATATTAATAATTCAAAATTGTCTGATAATGACAGAAATCATGCGGCTGAACATGCCCGTGCTACACTTCTCCATCTGGACAAGTACGCAGTATCCTTTAGATCAGCAAAATATTTTCCTTTTGGCTTTTCATGGCATCAGGATAACCTTCAGCCGCCTTGGTATTCAGCTATGGCCCAAGGTCAGGTGCTGCATACACTTCTCCATCTGGACAAGTACGCAGTATCCTTTAGATCAGCAAAATATTTTCCTTTTGGCTTTTCATGGCATCAGGATAACCTTCAGCCGCCTTGGTATTCAGCTATGGCCCAAGGTCAGGTGCTGCAACTCGCATGTCGCTATACTGAGCTTACTGGAAGTGACGAGTTTAGGGCCTTTGCGGAAAGAGTTTTCCAATCTTTCCTTTACCTTAGAAGTTTTTCTTCTAAAGATATAGGAGTAATTCACATCGACTCTTCAGGATACCTGTGGCTAGAAGAGTACCCGTATCCTGAGCATAATAAATTTGTCTTGAATGGGCATATTTTCGCTGCACTCGGCGTCTTCGAGTATTGGAGATTGACCAAATCGGAAGCGGCGAGGAGAGTATTCTGTGGGGCTTTATCAACTGTGCGAAGATATATCTCAGAATTTAGAAATCCTAGTTGGTCATCTCATTACGATCTAAGAAGCAGGCTTCTTATACGAAATTACCATTCTACCCATATATCGCTTTTGGAGCATCTATATATTCTGACAGGTGATAGCTTCTTTTCGCGCTCTGCTGACATCTTGGAAGAGGACTTTCCCCACTATCAGGGTGGTGGGTTAATGATAATAAATCCTGGAAAGCATACTGGGGTTAAGGCAGACAATACTCGTGTTCCAACTAAGATTATGCACAGATTGGATTTTGACGTTACAAGTCCTATTACTATTCCGTTCGCCGCGCGAACGAAGATGGAAACCGAGTCGGGCGTTTGGCTGTACGTAGAAGATGAGGGGCCTTATAAGGGGCTATGGTTTAAAGAGAAGGCGCAAGAAATATATCCCTTTGGTCAGATTGATAGACGTAACTATAATAGGCCGCGCTCTCTGTTACCAACCAAAAGTTTTCTTACTATAAACGGATTCAATGAAGAGGGAGTTCCTTCTAATCATACGGTTGTCCAAACCAATCCCGGATCACGGTATGAGGTTCTGGGCAAGGCACTTTGGAATGGTGTTTGGTACGCGCTTCTCAAAACAGAGCATCCAGTCTCGGTCTCGTGGCATGAGATGTCGTCTGAAGATGCTATCTTGGTTTGATCTCCGCTGAATGGTGATTTCCGCTGGTGGCCGATACGCAACGGCCACCAGCACTTGGTAATTCTCCTAGTTTTTAGATCCCATGATCGGACTGTAAGCTGACTAACTAAGGCCCGTGGACATTCATGGTTCACATGCCATCTGATTTCTGCTTCAGGCTTCCAAAATGGAGGTCTGAATGGGCTCTGTTGCACAAATCTAGTGAGGGATTCATGGTGTGAACCCAGCGTGGTAGCTGGGTGGCATGAGCAGACCCACACCCCCCGCCTACAAGACCAGGAACTGGCCAGCCTACAATGAAGCGCTGAAGCGCCGCGGCTCGCTTACGATCTGGTTCGATCCCACCATGACTTGGCATGCCGCGCCGACCGGCAAGCGCGGCAGACAGCCCGACTACAGCAATGCCGCAATCCAGACCTGCCTGACGATGAAGGTGTTGTTTGGCATGGCGCTCCGCCAGATCGAGCCATGGAAACGCCACTGGTCCGAGACCACGGCGAGGCGGCTTTGTCGAGAGCCTGCTGCGGCTGATCGGCCTGGACTGGTCGGTGCCCGACTTCAGCACGCTGAGCCGACGCCAGAAGACCCTGAAGGTCAACATCCCCTATCGCGGATCGGAAGGCCCGCTGCATCTGCTGGTCGACAGCACCGGCATCAAGGTCGAGGGCAAAGGCGAGTGGAACGCTCGTAAGCACGGCGGCGCGAAACGGCGCGTCTCGCGCAAGATCCACATCGGAATTGACGAGCAGACGCTGGAGATCCGCGCGGCAGAGTTCACCACCAGCGATGTCGGCGACGCGCCATTCGTCGGGCAAACAGTCCCCCGGACTGTTTGCTGACCCTCCTCATTGCCCGAACTGCTGGACCAGATCCTGCCCGATCAGGAGATCGCAACTGTCACCGCCGATGGCGCCTTCGACACCCGCAAGTGCCACGAGGCCATCGCCGCCCGAGGCGCTGCGGCAATCATCCCGCCTCGCAAGAACGCCAAGCCTTGGAAGCCTGACACCCCTGGAGCGATCGCACGAAACGAAGCCCTCCGCGCATCACGGCGCTTCGGGCGGACCATCTGGCGACGATGGAGCGGCTATCACCGCCGGAGCCGCGCAGAGACCAAGATGCGACATTATGTCAAACTACTTGGCCAGCGGCTGACCGCCCGGGACTTCGACCGTCAGGCCGCAGAGTTCCAGGTCCGTGTCGCCGTGCTGAACGGCTTCACCGCGCTCGGCATACCCATCACGGAAGCCGTGGGATGAGTCTGTCCGGGGAAAGGGAAACCCCGGCCATCAGACGATTTGTGCAACAGAGCCGTGTACCAGTGTCAAGATTACCATAACCAATTGACCCTACGGGGAGCGGTGACTACAGACCCCAAAAGGCAACTTAAAGTAGATTCCGCCATTGGTTAAAAGCCTTATTGGCAGCCTCTCTGTCCGCAGCCAAGATGATGGTTGCAAATGATAAAGAAGGAACTTAAGTTTTATGGGCACAGAAGTCCGTCTACGACAGACATCAACGTCTGCGGAAAGAGGCGAGGGTATTGTGTTCGGACTGGGCTCTGGCCGGTGTGGAACATTGTCCCTAGGGAATCTTCTGAATGGTCAGCCGGAAACAGTCTGCTTTCATGAACTCAACCCATCGGCCATGGCTTGGTCGGGCGCCGAAGCAACAATTGGATCCTTGATACGGGACTTCATCGCTATCCTAGGCGGCGGCGAGCTGGACATTACAGCGGATTTGGTAGTGCCAAACCGCAATGCGCCGCTGCAGCGTGCTCGCAGCTTGCCGAAAATATCCGCCATTGGCGATATTGGTAGTTACTACCTGCCTTATGTGCCATTCATGATCGGCCGGTGGCCGGGATTGCGCTTTCCGTGCCTGCGCCGGAACCGAGCAGAGGTGATAGCGAGTTTTGCAATGAAGCTGGCACAGCCAGCCTCTGCCGTGCCGCGCAATCATTGGTCGTCGCAGAAAGACAAGCGTTGGCGCCGAGATGCAATTTGGGACCGGTGCTTTCCAACATTTGAGGGGATGCTGGAAGAGGAGCTGGAGGCGCATATCGCTAGTTACTACGACCTGTACTATGAGAAGGCAGAGCACTTCGCCGCTCAATACCCCAATAATCTGCATATTTTTGATATTGAGGATTTAAATAGTTCTGAAGCCAGAAATCGCCTGCTTGATTTTTGCCTGCCGAACCGAGTTCACGTCGATTTCAAAGTTCATGAAAACTCAGGATACTAGATCTTTAGATGTTAAAGAACCTATTATATGCCTCTCGGAAACTTGGAATATTAAGCCAAACGGTGGCATAATTTACATAAGGAATCCTCTTTATTATGGATGATAATACTAAGAAAGAGATGCTTCTGATTGCCGCGGATGCTCTTCAATCTTATGGGCGCATTAAATCGTCTGCCACTTTGAGACGTCATGCTGGCAGCTTAGAATTAGATACTTCAGAGATATTTTCTGAGCAAACCCAAGAGCGACCATTCGGCGTATCCATCATTTTGCCTACCTTTAAAGGGGCCGGTCGGATTTCCCGCGCGTTGGACAGCTTGTTAGATCAGACTGAGGACAGGGCCAACTTCGAAGTTGTTATCGTCTCGAATGGCCCCTTAGATAAAACGCCAGACGTGGTGGCGGAGTACCAGAAGCACCACAGCGAATTACAAATTACCTTTTTAAGGACTAAAACGGCAGGAGCTTCAAACGCGCGGAATATTGGATTACGCCATGCTCGCTTTGCCTATTGCACCTATCTCGACGACGACGACTATATTTCGCCGCAGTACATCAGCGTCCTGCTGCAGCACGCAGAGCCAAACCGATTGGTGTTCGCAAAAATCATTGACTTCGATGAGGCTGGACAGCGGCCCTCACCTATTTCCGACCAAGTGCGGCAGGCTGTAGAAACCGAAGGCAGCAACCACATCTCGCGTCCCTTCTACGTCCGCAGTATTCTGTCCATGACATGCGCCAAGCTCGCGCCTACGGCGTGTCTCCTATATTTTGATTTCGATGTTGATCTGCACAGCGGGGAGGATGTGGTCTTCTGGACGGAGGTGATCGTCAAGCATCACCTTAACCTCTATGTTCCTGAGGATATAGATGAGGCAGTGTACTATCGTGAGGTCAGGCAAGGATCAGTTTCCCGGCGCACCGACGATTTCTCCTTTGCGGTGACAGAACGTCTAGAGGTGCTACTGCGCATTCAGAAAATGGAAGGCTTGGTAGCATCCACCATAGATGCAGAATGCAAAACGTTCTTGCAATCGCGTTATGCGGGTCAGAGCGGATTCATTATTAGCTTTCTTAGAAAATACAAAGAGCGGTACAGAGATTTCCTGAGCGAATGCAGAAGACTTTGCATACGCGAGGATATCATAAAGATGGTGAACGACCGCTTGGCTGACACATTGGTTATTAGCTACTGCTTTCCCCCATTCAACGACACCTCCGCCATTGTTATGACAAAGAGAATCATTGGCTGGCAGTGGCCAGTTCGCGTCATTTCTAATGATATGGGTGATAGGAGAAGCCGTAGTGCTGAACTTTATAATGTAATCGTCCCATACTTGGCCTCACATGTCGAACTGAAGACTTCTGTGTCCTTCGCACATGAAAGGCCAATTCGGGAATTCGCTGAACAATCCCTTAAGAGCTTCCAGGCAATTCCCAAGACTAAAACTCCTTCGAAAATTTATTCTCGATCGATGTGGGCAGCGTCTTCTTTTGCGGCGGCACTTATCAAAGTAAATAATCCCCATGTCATGTGGACCGCCGAGTTCTCCGATCCACTCGTGCTTGATATCCACGGGGAAGAGCGGAAAGGCGATGTTCCGCCGGATTGGTTGACATCCCTAGGCCTTCTTGAGGCAATCGAGAAGTTGGCTCCCGACCACGCAAGTACTAGCCAGATCTTCCGCCTTGCTGAGCTTCTGCCTTATATCTTGGCAGACGAGATCGTTTTTACCAATGAAGACCAGCGTCACTATATGCTCTCACAGCCGTGGTTGCAGACGGTACGTGATCGAGCGATGAGCATCTCGATGATATGCCCACACCCTTCCCTGCCATCGGAATACTACTCGATGGGTAGAGCGAGCGTCAGCGTGGATATGACCAAGGTCAATATAGGCTTCTTTGGATCGTTCTACGCTACCCGAGGTCTTCGAGAGGTCTTGGTCGCACTGAAGCACATATCGGCGCAGGGCGTCGACGGCGTAGTCCTTCACGTCGTATCATCTGATGCAAGTGCTCTTGTTGAAGAGGTAAATGCTTTTGGTATTTCAGCTCTCGTGCAAGTCCATCCAAGCTTGCCCTACTTTGACTGCCTCGCGTCGTTCCGCAGCATGGACTACCTCTTGGTAAATGACGCAGTGACTGCAGGCATCAAGCCGGTGAATCCCTATCTGCCTTCAAAACTAAGCGATTACCTTGGCGCTGATCAGCCCATCTGGGCTCTGGTGGAACCAGGCAGTTCCCTTTCTAAAGCTAACCTTCCGGCTGGCTCCATCATGTCGACATTAGGCGATGAGACAGAGTATTCTAAAACGTTGGTAGAAATGATCAGGGCCAAGTACACTCCGCAAACAGTGGAACTAGCAGCACTATAAGCTCCAGATGAAGTATTCGGCTTGCGTCCTACTTAGAGGTGGTCGCAGGAATTCGGACCAGTCGCTAAGCTCTGGCGATTGACGAAGGACTGATCTGCATGACGAAACGGAAGCGCTATTCGGCCGAGTTCAAAGCGAAGGTGGCGTTGGAGGCCCTCCGCGAGGAAGAGGTGGTCGCAGGAATTCGAACCAGTCGCTAAGCTCTGGCGATTGACGAAGGACTGATCTGCATGACGAAACGGAAGCGCTATTCGGCCGAGTTCAAAGCGAAGGTGGCGTTGGAGGCCCTCCGCGAGGACCTGACGACGGCCGAGTTGGCCAAGAAGTATGACATCCACCCCACCATGATCACGGGCTGGAAGAGAACTGCGATCGAGAACATGGCCTCGGCCTTTGGCGGCAAGGACACCGCTGAGCCGACGATTTCCGCGGGTGAGGTCGAAAAGCTGCATGCCAAGATCGGCCAGATTATCCCGCCCCCGCCCCTTTCATCACATATTCGGGTAGTTTGGTCCGTCGCCGCCTTGCGGGGTGGTCCAGACGATGTTCTGGCTGGGATCCTTGATGTCGCAGGTCTTGCAGTGGACACAGTTCTGGAAGTTGATCACGAAGCGCGGGCCCGATGCGTCCTCCACGACCTCATAGACGCCGGCGGGGCAGTAGCGCTGCGCGGGTTCGGCGTATTCGGGCAGGTTCACCCGGATCGGGATTGTGGGATCCTTCAGCCGCAGGTGGCAGGGCTGGCTTTCCTCGTGGTTGGTGAAGGAGAACGCCACGTTGGTCAGCCGGTCAAAGCTGAGCTTGCCGTCGGGCTTGGGATAGTCGATGGGCTTGAACTTGGCGGCCTTGCCGGTGGCCTCGGCATCCGTCTTGCCGTGCTTCCAGGTCCGCAGGATGTTGCGGCCCGTCAGGCCTGCCCCCCACATGTCCATGCCGCCGAGGATCAGCGACGGCCACAACCCATAGCGCGACCAGGCGGGCTTGACGTTGCGGACCTTCTTCAGGTCCTGGCCGATGGCGCCGGTGCGCACGGCAGTGTCATAGTCGCTCAGCCGGTCGCCCTCGCGGCCCGCGGCAATCGCCGCCGCCGCCGCTTCCGCCGCCTCGATCCCCGAGATCATCGCGTTGTGGTTGCCCTTGATGCGCGGCACGTTGACCATGCCCGCCGAGCAGCCCAGGAGCACGCCGCCGTTGAAGCTCAGCTCCGGCAGCGACTGGTAGCCGCCTTCGGAGATCGCACGGGCGCCATAGGAGATGCGCTTGCCCCCCTCCAGCAGCTCGGCCACCATCGGGTGGTGCTTGAAGCGCTGGAACTCCATGTAGGGATAGAGATACGGGTTCTCGTAGTTCAGGTGCACCACGAAGCCCACCATCAGCGCTTGCCGCCCTCCAGCAGCTCGGCCACCATCGGGTGGTGCTTGAAGCGCTGGAACTCCATGTAGGGATAGAGATACGGGTTCTCGTAGTTCAGGTGGACCACGAAGCCCACCATCACCAGGTTGTCCTCGTAGTGATAGATGAACGAGCCGCCGCCGGCGTTCTTGCCCAAGGGCCAGCCCATCGTGTGGACCACCCGGCCCTTCTGGAACTTCTCGGGGCTGACCTCCCAGATCTCCTTCATGCCCAGGCCGTATTTCTGCGGCTCGTGGCCGTCAGACAGGTTCAGGCGGTTGATGATCTCTTTCGCCAGCGACCCGCGCACGCCCTCGCCGATGAAGACATACTTGCCGTGCAATTCCATGCCGGGCTCGTAATGCGGGCCGGGGGTGCCGTCGGACTGCAGCCCCATCTCGCCCGCGACCACGCCACGCACGCGATCGGTGCCATCTTCGTTCCTGGCCCAGACGACCTGGCTGGCCGCCATGCCGGGGAAGATCTCGACGCCCAACTCCTCGGCCTGCTCGGCCAGCCAGCGGCACACGCTGCCCATCGAGACGATGTAATTGCCGTGGTTGTTCATCAGCCGCGGCATCGGCCAGTTGGGCACCCGCACCTGGCCCCCCTCGCCCAGCACATAGAAGTTGTCGTCGGTGACGGCGGTCCTGACCGGGGCGCCCTTCTCGCGCCAGTCGGGGATCAGCCGGTCCAGCCCCACCGGGTCCAGCACCGCCCCCGACAGGATATGGGCGCCGACCTCGGACCCCTTCTCCAGGACCACCACCGACAGGTCAGGATCGATCTGCTTGAGCCGGATCGCTGCGGACAAGCCCGAAGGCCCCGCCCCAACGATCACGACGTCATACTCCATCGACTCGCGGGCGGGATGATTGGTGTCGGTCATGGCTGCTCTTCTTTCCCGTTCAGAACGTCCTGAAACGTCTCGATCAGTTTCTGCTTGAGAATTTTCCCATTGGGCGAAGTCGGCAACGCAGTCGCCACGATGATGCGCGACGGGCGTTTGTAGGCTGACAGCCGTTCGGCGGCATGGGCGCGCAGCTCGGCCTCGCAAAGGCGGCTGGGATCGTCGGTCTGGCAAAAGGCCAGAACCTCTTCGTTACCGCCCTCGATCCGGCGGCCGATCACCGCAGTCTGGATGACGCGGGGATGATCGTTCAGGGCCGCCTCGACCTCGGGCGGATAGACGTTGAAGCCGCCCCGGATGATCAATTCTCGCGCGCGCCCCGCCACGTGCAGGTTGCCCGCCGAGTCCAGCCGGCCCAGATCGCCGGTGCACAGGAACCCCTCGGGGTCGAAGGCGGCGGCGGTGGCTTCCGGGTTGCGGAAATAGCCGGGCATGACATGCGGGCCGCGGGTCTGGATCTCGCCCACGCCGTCGGCGCCCACGTCGCGCAGGCGCAGATCCACCCCCGGCAGAGCGGGGCCGACGCTGACATCAGGCACGCCGATCGGGTTGGTGGTCAGCGTCACGCCCGCCGTCGTTTCAGTCAGGCCATAGCCGTTCTGCAGCGGCACACCATAGAAATCTTCCGCACGCCGCTTCCAGTCGGGATCGAGCGGCGCCGCCCCAGACGATACATAGCGAAGCCGACCCGGCGGCAGGCGGTCGATGCCGCGCGCGGCGGCCTCCTCCATGATCAGCGCGTGCATCTGCGGAACCGCCGGCAGCACGCTGACGCCCGCCTGCAGCGCGTCCACCACCGCTCCGGTCGAAAAACGCGGGAACAGCCACAGTTGCGCGCCCGCAGCCATCGACGCGATCATCATCGAGGTCAGTCCAAAGACATGCGTGATCGGCAGCGCGCCCAGGATCAGGTCGTCCGACGCCATTTCCCGCATGCGGGCCGAGGTCTGGCCCCCGAACAGCAGGTTCCCATGCGACAGCATCACCCCCTTGGGCGTGCCTGTGGAACCCGTCGTGTACAGGATCACCGCAACCTGCGCTGCATCCGGCGATACAGGTTCCGGCGTCGCCTCGGACCGGGTCGCACTGATCGCAACCATGCCAAGCGGGGTTTCCCACGGGGTGGCATCCGCCGCGTCTCCATGTGCCCACGCCTGGGGCGATACATTCGACAGATAGACTGTCAGACGCGGATCCGTGTGCTGGGCGATGCGCAGCAATTCCAGCCCGGTCATGCGCGCATTCACCGGGACCGCGACCGCATCCAGATGCGAGGCCGCCTGGATCATGCCGATCAGCGCTGCGCAGTTTTCGGCCACGATCAGCAGCCGGTCGCCCGCCCCTAGACCGCGGACCGCCAGGTCTCCGGCCAGTTGCAGGGTGATCCCTGCCAGTTGGGCATAGGTGAAGTTGCGACCGTCGTGGTCGCATAGCGCCGGAGCATTGGGCCGGGCGTCGGCCTGTGCCGCAAGCAGATGATGGATGCGCGTGGTGCTCATTGGTTGGTCTCCTCCTCCTGGACCCCGACCGGCCGACGGGGCGCGCCGCGTCCGAAGTCGGGCACGGTGCGGTCAAGCCGGGCCCTGATCCCGGCGGCGGCCTCGGGTGAGGCTAGGGCATCGGCCATCGCGTCCCGCTCGCGCTGCATCTGCGCGTCGAAATCGCCCGCATAGGCGTCGGCCAGCAGGCGCTTGATGGCGGCCTGTGCCCCGGCAGGGCCCCGTGCAAGGCGCGCGGCCAGCCGGGCGGCGTCGGCATGGGCCTGGCCCGGTGCGCACAGGTCGGTCACCACGCCCATCCCCGCCAGCACCGGGGCACCGACCGGATCCCCGGTCAGGCACAGGCGCGCGGCAAGCGACGCGGGAACCCGGCGTGCCAGCGATGCGGTCAGCCCCCCGTCCGGAACCAGCCCGACGCGGACATAGGCGGCGGCAAAGCTTGCGTCTTCGGCGGCCACCAGCAGGTCGCAGGCCAGCGCGATGGAAAAGCCAGCGCCTGCGGCTCCTCCTTCGACCGCGGCGATCACCGGACGGGAACAGGCACGGATGGCCCGAATGGTGGCGTGCAGATCCTCGATCCGCGTGCGGCGTTCTTCCCGGCTGAGTGCGGCGCGTTCGGCCAGGGCGTTGAGATCGCCCCCGGCGCAGAAATAGCCGCTCGCGCCGGTCAGCACGACCGCGCCAATACGGTCGTCCGCCGCTGCCTGATCCAGCGCCGCGCGCAGATCCGCATACATGGCGGGCGACAGGGCATTGCGGCGCTGCGGGTTGGACAGCGTGACCAGCATGTGATCGCCGCGGTCCTCGACCACGGCCCGGGCTTCGGCGGCCATCACGCGTCACCCGCCGTGGCGGGGACCCGCTTGAAGACGCCGCTGGCCGTCGCGATCAATGTGCCGTCCTCGTGGACCAGTTCGCCCGCCACGAACAGCAGGCTGCGCCCGCCGCCGACGATGCGGCCGGTCGCAGTCACCTCGCCCGGCCGGCCTGCGCTGACGAAGTCGATGTTCAGCGAAATCGTCAGGAACGGCCGTCGCCCGCTGTCGTCCAGCGTCAGGCTGGCGGTGGCGCCGCAGGCATTATCCAGCAGCATCGCCGCGATGCCCCCGTGCAGCACGCCGTGCCGGTTGGTGTGCCGATCGTCCACCACCAATCGGCAGCGGGCGCGCCTGTCGGGCTGGCCCACGTCCAACACATAGCCGACCAGACGCTGCGCGCCGGTTTCGGCGACGATGATGCCCGGCGCGTGGGTCATGCCGCGCAGATCGCGATGAAGCGTTCCAGGTGATGGTCGCTGTCGCCGAAGCGGGCGTCAGCGGCCAGCAGGCGGCGGGCCATCGGGGCCAGTTCGTATTCCTCGGTCATGCCAATGCCGCCATGAAGCTGGATCGTTTCCTCGGCCACCAGGCGCGCGGTGCGGCCCACCAGCGACTTGGTCGCGGCGACATGGCGGTCCCGGTCGGGGCCGTCCAGGTTTCCGGCCAGGTTCCAGACGGCGGAACGGGCCTGCTCGACTTCGGTCAGCAGGTCGGCCATGCGGTGCTGGATCGCTTGGAACGACCCGATAGCGCGGCCGAACTGCTTGCGGGTCTTGAGGTAGTCGGTCGTCAGATCGACCGCCTTCTCCATCACCCCCAGGGCATCTGCGCACACCGCCAGGATCGCGGCGGCCATCGGACGGTGCAGCAGATCCGCATCGCCAATGCGGCGGGCGGACACGTCCTTCAGCGACACCTCGGCCGCGCGGCCGCCGTCCATAAGGGCATAGCCGCGCAGGCTCAGGCCCTCAGCACCCGCCTCGACCACGTAAAGGCCATCGCTCGCCCGCACGATCAGATGCGTCGCGTCCTCGGCGCCCTGGACCACCGATTTCTCGCCGGTCAACCGGCCATTGGCGGCGGTCGTGGCAATCGTGCCCTCATATCGCTGGCCGGGTTCGTCAAGCGCGACGGCGATGCGGGCCTCGCCCCCAACGGCGGCCTCGGCCAGATCGTTCTCTCCGGCGGCTGACAAGATGCCCGCGCCCAGGACTACGCTGTCTATCAGCGGTGTGACAGCACCGGCGCGGCCCAGGGTGCGGAACACCATCAGGATGTCCGGCCCGGTGCCGCCGAAGCCGCCTGCGTCTTCCGTCATCAGCGCGGCGCCCGCGCCCAGTTCGAACAGGGCGCTCGCATCAGTGCTACGTTCCAGCGTCCGGGCCAGGCTGTCGCCCAGCATGGTCTGTTCATCGGTAAAGCCAAAGTCCATCAGCCGATCCCCTTCAGAGGCCCAGCAGGGATTTCGCGATGATCCCCCGCTGGATTTCGTTCGAGCCGCCATAGATCGACAGCTTGCGGTTGTTCAGATAGGCACGCGTGGCGCCCGCAGCCTCGGGCGGGCCGGGCGGCAGGTCGTCGTTCGCGCCCTCCAGACCCTCGGACGGGAAGGCCAAGGCCCAGGGACCAACGGCGCGGCGCGTCAGATCGTTGATCGCCTGTCGGATCTGGGTGCCCTTCAGCTTCAGCATCGAGCTTTCGGCGCCAGGCACCTGCCCCGCCGCGGCCTGGGCCAGCAGCCGCAGATTGGTCGTGGCCATCGCCATCAGGTCGATTTCGACCAGCGCAATCTGGGCGGCGAAAAGCGGGTTCTGCGACAGCGGCTTGCCGCCCGAGATCTGGCCGCGCGCGATGCGCTTCAGCGCGGCAAGGCCGGCGGTCGCAAAGCCCACGCCCGCGATATTGGTGCGTTCATGAGTCAACAGATACTTGGCGTATGTCCAGCCCTTGTTCTCCTCGCCCACCAGGTTTTCGGCAGGGACGCGGACGTCGTCGAAAAAGACTTCGTTCACCTCGGGGTTGCCGTCCAGCAGCACGATGGGCCGCACGGTGATGCCCGGCGATCTCAGGTCGACCAGCAGGAAGCTGATGCCTTCCTGCGCCTTGGCGGTCGGATCGGTCCTGACCAGGCAGAAGATCCAGTTGGCGTGCTGGCCCAGTGTGGTCCAGGTCTTCTGGCCGTTTACCACGTAATGATCGCCGTCACGCACCGCCGTGGCCTTGACCGAGGCCAGATCGGAACCGGAACCCGGCTCGGAATAGCCCTGGCACCACCAGTCCTGCCCGTCCAGGATACGCGGCAGGAAGCGGTCCTGCTGTTCCTTGCTGCCGAACTTTTGCAGGACCGGCCCCAGCATCGCAATGCCGAAGGGCAGGATGCGCGGCGCATGGGCAAGCGCGCTTTCCTCCTCGAAGATGTGGCGCTGGATCGCGGACCAGCCCGCGCCGCCAAAGCCACGCGGCCAATTGCCGGCCAGCCAGCCCTTTTCGTTCAGGACGGCGTGCCATTCCTCGATCTCGGCCTTGGTCAGTTCCTGGAACAGGCGGACCTTCTCGGACAGCCGCTGGGGCAGCCGGTCCTGCAGGAACTGGCGGACCTCGGCGCGGAAAGCCTGGTCCTGGGGGGAAAAGCTCATGTCCATGTCGCGTATCCTCAGAATATTTCGATCAGGCCGGCAGCACCTTGGCCGCCGCCTATGCACATGGTGACGACGCCCCATTTCGCGCCCCGCCGCCGCCCTTCCAGCAACAGGTGTCCGGCCGTCCGCGCGCCAGTCATGCCAAATGGGTGGCCGATCGCGATGGAACCGCCGTTGACGTTGTATTTCTCGGGGTCGATGCCAAGCCGGTCGCGGCAGTACAGCGCTTGGCTGGCGAAGGCCTCGTTCAGTTCCCACAGGTCGATGTCGGCTACGGTCAAACCGGCACGTTCCAGCAGGCGCGGCACGGCAAAGACCGGGCCGATCCCCATCTCGTCGGGCTCGCAACCTGCTACGGCGAAGCCGCGCAATGCGCCCAACGGCGTCAGACCCTCGCGCGCGGCCAGATCGCCGTCCATGACCATCAGCGCCGCCGCCCCGTCAGAAAGCTGCGATGCATTGCCTGCGGTGACGAACTTGTCCCCGCCCTTCACGGGCTTCAGCCCCGCCAACCCGTCAAGCGTGGTCGAGGGGCGGTTGCATTCGTCCGCCTCCAACGTGAACGCCTCGTGCCGGGTTTCTCCGCTAGCCTTATCGGTCACGGCGCGGGTCACCTGCATCGGCACAATCTCGTCCGCGAACAGCCCGGCCGTCTGTGCGGCCGCGATGCGCTGCTGGGACCGCAGCGCATATTCGTCCTGCGCCGCACGACTGACGCCATAGCGGGCGGCAACGTTGTCGGCCGTGTCGATCATCGGCAGATAGAGGTCAGGCTTGTGCGCTTCGATCCAGGCCTCGCGTGAATGGCGGGGCGGCGGCTGGACCAGGCTGATGGATTCAACCCCACCCGCCAGCACGGCCCGCGCGCCTTCCTGCCGGACCATATGCGCGGCCATGGCAAGCGCCTGGAGGCCGGAGGCGCAGAACCGGTTGACGGTGGTGCCCGCCACGCTGACCGGCAGGCTGGCGCGGATCACGATCTGGCGGGCGATGTTGCCGCCGGTGACGTATTCGGGATAGCCGCAACCCCAGATGCTGTCCTCGATCAGCGCAGGATCGATGCCCGCACGCTCGATCGCGGCGGCCGCGACATGGCCCCCCATCGTGGCCCCATGCGTCAGGTTAAGGCTGCCGCGCGCGGCCTTGCCAATGCCCGTGCGGGCGGTCGAGACGATGACTGCATCTGTCATGCTGCATCCTTTCCGGTCTTGGATTTGGCCAGCGTCCCGCCTTCGGCGGCAAGCCGCGCCAACAAAGGTGAGAGCTGCCAGAAATAGGGGTCTTCTGCGGCGTACCGCGCGATATCGGCGGCGATCCGGTCCAGCCCGGTCGCGTCCGCCCAATGCATCGGCCCGCCCTTCCACCGAGGAAAGCCATAGCCGTGCAGCAACACCACGTCGATATCGGACGCCCGCGCGGCGATGCCTTCTTCAAGGATCTTCGCGCCTTCATTCACCATGGCCGCCATGTAGCGGTCCTGGATCTCCTCGGTCGAGAAGTCGCGTGGGGTGATGCCCAGGCCGGTGCGGATGTCGGCCAGCATCCCGTCCATTTCCGGGTCGGGGCGGCCTTGTGGGCTGGCCTCGTCATAGATGTAATAACCGCGCCCGGACTTGCGCCCGAGACGGCTTGATTCCACCAGCCGGTCCGCAAAGACCGGCATGCGTTCGCGCGGATCACGCGTCGGCGCCTTGCGCTGCCGGGTGGCATAGCCGATGTCCAGCCCTGCCAGATCACCGACCTGATAGGGGCCCATCGGAAAGCCCAGGGCCACCACCGCCTGATCGACCTGATAGGGCGATGCGCCGTCCAACACCAGATGATCGGCCGCCGTGCGATAGGCCAGCATCATGCGGTTGCCGATAAAGCCGTCACAGACCCCGGACCGCACGCCGATCTTGCCCATCTTCCTGGCCAGGGCGAAGGCCGTCGCCGTCACATCGGGGGCGGTCTGGTCGGCCACCACGATCTCCAGCAGCCGCATGACATTGGCAGGCGAGAAGAAATGCAGGCCGATCACGTTCTGCGGCCGGGTCGTGGCGCCCGCGACCAGATTCACGTCCAGATAAGACGTGTTGGTGGCCAGCACCGCGCCAGGCCGGCAGATGCGGTCCAGCGTGCGGAACACCTCCTGCTTGACCTCAAGGCTTTCGAAGACGGCCTCGATCACCAGATCGACCTGGGCCAGAGGGTCATAGTACGAGACGGCGCGGAAAGCCTGCGACTGCATCCGGCTGGCGGCTTCCGCATCCAGCTTGCCGCGCTTGACCGCGCCCTCCAGCATCTTGCCGATACCCGCGGCGGCCTTGGCGGCAGAAGCCTCGTCGCGTTCCACCAGCGTGACGTCCAGTCCCGCCGTCAGGGCCGATGCAGCGATCCCCTGCCCCATCGTGCCGCCGCCGACGATACCAACGCGGCTGACGGACCGGGGGGCTGCGCCCGCCAGGTCGTCCTGCTGCGCCGCGCGGCGTTCCGCGAAGAAGGCATGGATCAGCGCCGCGCGTTCGGAGGTCTGCATCAGGTCCAGAAAGGCTTGGCGTTCCTGCGCCATGCCCTTTTCGAAAGGCAGGGTCAGGCCATTCACGATCGTGTCGAGGGCACGAAGGGGCGCGACCTGGCCGCGCGCGGATTTCGCAACCTTGGCGCGCCATGCGTCAATCATGTCTGCATCGACTTGGGGTGCAGGGATCTCGGACAGGCGGCGGTGGCCGACGCCATCGCTCAGCAGGCGGAGGGCGCCTGTCTCTCCGGCGGCGCGGGGATCGGTGTCTTCGGCAAGAGCGTCGATCAGCCCCAGTTCAAGCGCCTTGCGCGCATCAACCTGGCGGCCCGAGGTGATGAGGTCAATGGCGGCATCGGCCCCTACCAGGCGCGGCAAACGCTGCGTGCCGCCGGCGCCGGGCAGAAGGCCCAGCGTAACCTCGGGCAGGCCCATCCGCGTGCCCGGAAGCGCAACGCGGTAATGGGCGCCCAGGGCGACCTCCAACCCGCCGCCAAGGACGGTTCCGTGCAGCGCCGCGACGATGGGCTTTTCCGAAGCCTCGATCAGGGCGACGACATCCGGCAGGAAGGGGGTCACCGGAGGCTTTCCGAATTCCGAGATGTCGGCCCCTGCAATGAAGGTCCGCCCCGCGCAGGACAGCACGGCAATCTGCGCGTCGTTGTCCTGGCCGAGCTGCGCCATGGCCGCGGCCAGCCCCTGCCGCACCGCCGCCGAAAGGGCGTTGACGGGTGGATTATCGATGTCGATGAAGGCGATCTGGCCTTCCCGGCGATAGCGGACGGGGGAGTGATCGGTCATGGTCATGTCTCGCTTCGGGTAAGGTGGGGGGCCTGTCCGGTCATCCGCTCCAGGCTGCGCACAGCCTCGGCCAGCCTGGGACCGATTTCGGACTGCATGCGCTCGGCGGTGGCGTCAGGCGGCAGGGCGCCGCAGGTGAAGACCACCGGTTCGGCTAGGTTGCTGGTGCGGAAGGGCACCGACACGGCGTTGTAGGCGGCCGGGATGCCGCTGCCCGCGGGCGTGAAGACAAAGCCGTTCCGGGCCATCTCGGCACAGGACTGGGACCGCGTCGCCAGAAGATCGTCTAGCACCTGCCGGTCGGCCATCTGCTCGACCGCGATCCGGTCGATCTCCTCGGTGGTGGCCGCGGCGATGAAGGCCCGCGCTGACGAGAATGGCTGCAGGGAAATCCGCTGGCCGACCTCAAGCCAGATCGACGCAATGTAACGCGGCCGCCAAGTGCGGATCAGGACCAGCTTGTCGCCGTCGCGCACCGCCAGCACCACAAGGGTGCCGGTTTCCTCGGCCAGGCGCTGCATCAGGTCATGCGCCGGGATCAGGAACGAAAGCGACGTCGCCGCGACATGACCGACCGCCACCAGCGTCGGACCCGGCCGGAACCGGTCGTCGCGGGGCGACTGGACCAGATAGCCCAGATGCCCCAGCGTGAAGGTCAGCCGCGACACCGTGGATTTGGGCAGGCCGGTCCTCTGCGCGATCTCGGCATTGCTCAGGCCGTCGTCGCCCACGCGAAAGGCGCGCAGCACAGACAGGCCCCGGGCCAGGGTCGTCGCAAAGCGGGGATCATGCAGGTCGGTCATCGGGCCTCACAAGCCGTTGGGGATCATCGTCGATATTGCCGGGACCAGCACCAGGATGGCCAGCACAACGATGTCCATCGCCAGGAAACGCGACACGCCCGCGAAAATCGTGTCGACCTTGATGCTGCGGTCGGTCACGTTGCCGATGACGAAGACATTCAGGCCCACAGGCGGGGTGATCAGCCCGATCTCCAGCAGCTTGACGACGATGACGCCGAACCAGATCAGGTCCATGCCTAGGTTGTCCACCATCGGGATGACGAAGGGCAGCGTCAGCACAATGATGCCGACCGGGTCCAGGAACATCCCCAGGAACAGATACAGCACGCAGATCGCGGCCATCAGCATCAGCGGCGACAGCCCGGCATCGGCCACCCATTGCGACACCATCCCGGCGGCCCCGGTCAGAGCGACGAAGGACACGAAGATCTTGGCGCAGGCTGCGATCAGGAAGATAGCCGAGGTCTGCACAAGGCTTTCGCGGATCGCGGTCCACATCGACCGCAGCGTCAGGGTGCGCTCGAAAAAGCCGATCAGGATGGTCAGGACGACGCTGATCGCCGCAGCCTCGGTCGCGGTGAACAGGCCGCCATAGATGCCGCCAATGATCACAGCGAACAGCATCGCGGCGGGCCAGGCCGAAATCGCGGCCTTCAGGCGCGCGCCCTTGGGCAGCGGGTTCGGATCGACGGGGGCGGCGCTTGGGTCGCGCGTGGTCCACCAGATCACCACCAGGACATAGCCCGCCAGTGTCAGCAGCCCAGGCAGGATGCCCGCAAGAAACAGCTTGCTGATCGAAGTTTCCGTGAAGATGCCGTACAGGATGAACAGCACCGACGGCGGGATCAGCGATCCCAGCGTGCCCCCCGCCGCGACCGAGGCCGTGGCGAGCTTGGGGTCGTAGCCCAGGCGCAGCATCTCGGGGACGCAAATGCGGCCCATGGTCGAGGCGCAGGCGATCGAGGAGCCAGAGATCGCCGAAAAGCCGGCGCAGCCCATCAGCGACGCGACGCTGACGCCGCCCGGCACGCTGCGCAGCCAGACATTTGCAGCGTCATAGATGCGCGTCGTGATGCCGGTGTAATAGGCGATGTTGCCCAGGGCCACGAACAGCGGGATCATCGACAGGTCATAAGAATGGATCAGCTCGAAGAAGCTGTTCACGACCATCGACGAGGTCGGATTGATCGCGCGTTCCGGCACAAAGGAACCGCTACGGAAGGCAT
The DNA here is from genome assembly GCF_030863885.1 of Paracoccus actinidiae. Classification (NCBI taxonomy): domain Bacteria; kingdom Pseudomonadati; phylum Pseudomonadota; class Alphaproteobacteria; order Rhodobacterales; family Paracoccaceae; genus Paracoccus; species Paracoccus actinidiae. The sequence continues at coordinate 3,489,209 of NZ_CP132956.1, read as the reverse complement.
AGATCAGGAAGGTGCCAACGGTGGCCACGCCCGCCAGCACGAAGGCGATCGGCACGCGCAGGGCCAGCATGACGATGACCAGGCCGAAGGCGACAAGTCCGATGGTGGAAGCATCCATCTCAGACAGACTCCTCTGTGGTGTGGCTGGCTTCGGTGACGGTCCCCGTCCTGCGCAATTCGGCGATGTCGGTCAGCGCGACCAGCACAAGACGGATCACCATCACGACGAGGCCCAACAGGAACACCAGCTTCATGGGCCAACGGGGGATGCCCAGAAGCCCGTCGTAGAACTCCCCGGAAGTCCAAGATCCGGACAGGTTGCGCCAGCTGGCATAGATCAGCGGCAGCATTGCCAGCAGCGCCACAAACCATCCCAGGATGATCAGTCGGCCGCGGGCGCCGGGCGACATGCGGTCACTTATGAAGGTAACGGCGATATGGGCGCGGTTGGCCGTCGCGGCAGCAAGCGGAAAGACAATGGTCGGTATCATCAGCTCGCGCACGATGATCACGATGTCGGGCACCCCCCAGCCGAAGAACTGTCGGCCGATCACGTTCGCCGTGATGACCAGCGCCAAGGCCAAGGCCGAGACGACGGCGAATTCAAGCATGATGCGTTCAATGGCCTTCATGGCCGCACCTCCCTGGTTGGGGTACGTGACAAGGCTGTCCGGATTTGGGGAAAGTTCAAATCAGGCAGGATGCCGGGGACACAGGCGCGACAGGCATGCCGGCCAGGCCGCGTCCCCGATTGGTCAGGACAACCGGTCAGTTGGCCGGTGCCGCCCAGGGATAGCCCTGTTCGTCGCGCTGCTTGGTATATTCGGCAATTAGCACGGTGTATTCGTCGACCAGCGCGCGGCCATCCAGGCCGGCCGCGTCAGCACGCACGATCCATTCGTCGATATATTTCGTGCCCATGTCGACAAGCCGCGCGCGATCCTCGTCCGAGAGCTTCAGAACCGGGATCTGCTTGTCCTTCAGAATCTGGACCGACCGCTGGTTGGCGTCGGACAGGATACGGCCGAATTCGTCCGCCAGCCCTTCGCCCGCCGTCAGCAGAGCCTGCTGCTGTTCGGGGGGCAGCATGTCGAAGCTGTCCTTGTTCATCATGATGCCAAGGGCGCCGATCTGGCCGAAATCGATTTCGGTATAGCTGGTGAACACCTCGTCGAACTTCAGCGCCTCAACCAGATAGGGATAGGTCTGCGTGCAATCGATCAGGCCGGTATCAAGCCCCTGGTAGGCCTCGTAGACGGACATGTCGACAGGGGTCGCGCCCAGGTCATGGAACACCTTGCCATAGGCGCCGACGCCACGGATCTTGACGCCCTTGACGTCGTCCAGCGTCTCGATGGTCTTGCCCTTGCAACCGACCTGCACGGCCGAGGTGGTATAGGTGCCGATATAGACAAGGTTCTGCTGCGCCAGGTTTTCGCGGATCTGCTCGTTCTCGCGCATCAGCTTGTCGGTGGCCTTCATCCCCACCCAAGGATCGGGGTTCGGGATCGGAAGATCGGCCAAACCATAGGCGATCATATCCTGCGGAAAATAGACGCCAATGACCGAGCCCATGTCGGCCACGCCGTCACGCAGGGACTGGACCGCCGCCTTTTCCGAGAACAGCGCTCCGCCCCAATTCACGTCGATGGTCAGCTCGCCGTTGGTCTGCTCCGCGACCTGATCCACGAACCACTGGGTCGCTTCGGCACGGACGCCGCGGTTGGGTCCGGCCTCGCCATAGATCAGGGTGATCGCCCCAGCGGGCATGGCAGCCCCCAAAGCAAATCCAATCGTCAAACCTGCTGTCAGACAACGCATGTTGATTCTCCTCTCCTGTTCCATTCATTGACACACTGTTCCGAATAATGGAACACTATTGTGTCGGATACGGGATTTCTCCACCATGCAGGCGCTTGTGAAACAGGAAGAACGCCATGATGCCCTGCCTGCCTTTTATGAACTTGCGGCGTGCTGATCCCCACGCAAGGACCGCGGGTACGGCGGCGCTGCCCCACGGGTGGGGGTGCATCGCTTGACCGGCGGCCGACTGAGAACCGTGATCTCGCAAACCTGCATCATCATCGTAATCGCGGCGTCACTGGCGGGCATTTTTGTCAGCTCCCACATCATCGGGATTGCGGCCGGCATTGCCCTGGCGGTCTTTCTGGCCTTGTCATGGCGGCGGTTCACTGTTGCCACCTGGATCACCGTCAGTCTTTGCGCCGTGCTTCTTGCTTTAGCGCTGCTGCGCGGGATCGACCTGCACACGCTGTCCCGGGGCTTGGAACGTATGGCGTTCCTAGCGACGCTGCTGGCCCTGTTGGGGGCGTTGCGCGTGGTTGCCAGCGATGCGCCCGAGATTCTTCGCGCCGGTCGTTATCTGACTACGCGTCCGCCGGGGCGGCGCTATCTGGCAATGAACTTCGGCGGCCATGTCTTTGGGGTCCTGATCAACCTGGGCGGCATCGCCATCCTGCTGGAGATGACGCGCCGGTCGCTGGAGGAAACAAGTGGCCACCTGCCCGCCCACCTGCGCGAATGGCGTCTGCGCCGCATGACAACGGCGGTGCTGCGCGGATTTTCCTTAGCGCCTTTGTGGTCGCCCATCGGATTGGGTCTTAATGCGCTGCTTCTGGCAATGCCCGACCTGCGATACGGCGACGTGGCACCGGCGGGACTGGCCGCGGCCGTACTGTTCCTGGGCTGGGGCTGGTTCCTGGACTGGATAGGCGCGCCTCGCATTCCAGCCGGTCTGAAACCGGGTCCGAGCCCGCGAACTGCCGACTGGAGCGGCGTGGCGATCCTGGTCACCCATGTAGGATTGTTGGCAGGGCTTGTTTTCGTGATGCACGCCGGTACCGGATTGCAGTTCCAGCAGGCACTTCTAATCGCAGTGCCAGCCTATAGCCTGGCTTGGGCGGCATGGCTGGGCCACCGTGGCGGAACAGGGGCAATGACTCAGGCGCGACACGCCGCCACCGGGACGATCCGCCGCTTTCCGCTGGCTGCGGCCGAGATCGGCGTCTTCGCCTCGGCCGGCCTGCTGTCCGTCCTAGTGCTGGAACTACTGCCGATTGACCAAGTCCAGGCCGCAGTCGCCTTGATGATCGGAGCGCCCTGGCAGATGATCACTCTGCTGAACCTGTCCATGTTCGGGCTGGCGGCAGTGGGGATCAACCCTATCATTACAGCATCGGTGATGGGCAGCTTGGTAACGCAGCTTGACATCCCCGGCCTTAGCGATGCCGCCGCCGCGCTAAGCTTGGCTGGCACCTGGGGCTGCGTCATGGGCTTTACCCCCCTAATTACCACGGTGGTTTATGCCGGCGCCCTAATTGGACGCACGCCTTCTGTCATCGGGCTCCGTTGGAATGGGCTATACTGCCTGTCCTCACTGGCCCTGTGGACCGTTGGGGTGGGGATCGTGGTGGAACTAGCGATGTTATAATACATCGGCTCTGATGATGCGACCGCTCCCCTTTTTGTGGATCCTCGCAGACCCACCCTGGCACATCAGATGCCGTCGGGGGGCGGTCACATCATCAGAGCCTGGGTGTTGCTCTGCGGACCTAGCTGCCCTTGGCCACCGCAGCGAGAACGCCTTCGGTCGCCTAGAAAGCCAGCGGGCGTTGGAACCCGAGGCGGGCGGCGCGGCGACATTTTGCGCAATACGATCCTTCTAACCACGACTGTCACCTTTTGCGTTTGTTCTATGAGAAGGAGCCGTGGTTAACATATGTTTATGTCATCAAGCTGTGTTTCACGCGCGGCAAAATCGTCACTGGACAATTGCGCCAGCAATCGGCGCCTGAAGAGGGATAAGAAGAACCCATGTCTCAGAGTACAGGGTCCATGTCCTTTGATGGCGTGCCACAGCACCAGGTCCAGGTGGCACTCGATCGCCTTCTTGCCTCTCCCGACTTCCAGGCATCCGAACGCAACAAGCGGTTCCTGCGCTATGTGGTCGAGGAAACGCTGGCCGGTCGTGACGATCGCATTAAGGCCTACAGCATTGCCACGCTTGTCTTTGAACGCGGTGAGGATTTCGACACGATGAAGGATACCATTGTGCGGATCGAGGCCGGGCGGCTTCGGCGCGCGCTTGACATTTATTTTCTGAAGCATGACGACGCGGGCCTCCGGATCTCGATCCCGAAGGGAAGCTATGTGCCCAGCTTCCAATGCCAAGCTGCTTCCCTGCCACCTGCAGTCTGCCCGTCCACCGCCGCCGATCCGCCTGCCTCTAGGACAAGAGCGCTGCAGCAGGGCGCGCCCCGGATCTGGGTCGAACCCTTCGACCTGAACGGGGATACCGATGCCTACCCTCTGATCGCAGGCACGCTGGCCCGGCAAGTGATCGCCGCCCTGACCCGCTTCACCGAACTTTTCGTCTATGGCCTCGACACGTCTGAGCACGCTTGCCGGGCCGCTGCCTGCCCGGCAGGTGCCATGGGGCTGGAGATTGACTATCGGCTGTCCGGAGCGGTGACGATCACGAAGCAGAGTTTGATCGCCGAAATCCTGATGCGGCGCGAAGACGACGGGCGCTTCATCTGGGCGCAAAGCTTTGAGCGCGAGGTCGAGGGCGGCCGAGACCCCTCGCATATCGTCAGCCTGTGCGCCGAGATCGCGGGCCATGTGGCCCGGATCGTCGCGCTGCGGGACGGCATCGTGGATGGCCAGGCGCGGCTCCTGTCCGGAAGCGATCCGCGTCATTTCGCAGGATATCAGAAACTGCTGGATTTCCAGGACTACTGGCGCACGCTCGATGCGGCCCGCTTCGACCCAATCCGACGCGATCTGGAGGCGGCGATCGCGGCCGAGCCCGGTTTTTCCGCAGCTCATGCCTGCCTGTCCATGCTTTACACGAACGCCGCGCGCTTTGGCTACGATGTTGGGGACAGCTGTGCCGCGCCGCTGGAGCGCGCGCTTGATCTGGCGCGCAAAGCCATCCGGCTCGCCCCCAGCTCCAGCCATGCCTATCACGCACGCGCCCTGGCCGAATGGTTCCTGGGGCAGCGGGATGAATGCTTGCAGACCCTGAAAACCGCGCGCGCATTGAACCCCAACGATCCCGAACTGATGGCCGAGATGGGCTTTCGCCTGGCCGCGCGCATGGACTGGGAGAGCGGTGTTCCGCTGCTGGAGGAGGCCTATGCCAGAAGCCCGCTGTTGACCGGGCAGTACCGGATGGGCCTTTTCCTTTACCATTTTGCCCATGGACGGCACGAGCAGGCACTGGGCGAGCTTCGCGCCGTTGATGCCCCAGGGGTCGGCCATGTCCACCTTGCTGCCGCGGCCGCGCTGGCGGCACTGGGCCGGGACGACGAGGCGCACCGGCGTCTGGCGCGGGCCGAGCAGCTTGCGACGGGAGTCTTCGGGCGCCTGCAGGAAGATCTGGCTTTTAGCTCCTTCCATCCCGACCTGATCGCCGCGATGGCGCAGGCACTGAGCGGAGTGAACCGGGAATGGTCCGACCAAGCGCCTCCAGACCGCTGCGCAGGAGCAACTCGGTAATACTGTCCAGGCAATCTTGCTTGGGCTGCATACCGCTAGCGACCAGGGGCAGCTGCAAATTCGATGAACATCTAGCCAAGGCCGAGCGCAAGACCCGTGCCCGGCAATGGAAAGGCATCCATGATGTCGCTGCACCATCCTTGTCCTGGCCATGACATAGTGGGAGCCGACGACCAGGCAGATGCTCTACGTCACCGGCAACTCTCAGACCATTACCTGAACCCTGTTGCGATCAAGCCGGCAGATCGAACGCCTGCCCTTCCGCGCGAAGCTCATCAAGTGTCTTGCCCTGGCACGAGCCCGGCCGCTCGCCATCAATGCGCTCAGCGACACCGTTAAGCGTGATGACGCCCACCTGCTGCTCCTGAGTCATGTAGATGGCGCGTCCATCTGGTTGGAGCTGCGAAAAATAGTAAGCGCTCGTGATCTGCTTATATTCACAAAAAATGATATAGGGAAAATCCCGAAAGATAGGCTGTTCGGCCTGAGCGCGAAGCCCGGGAAGGCCAAGGCCGGCGATCCCTGTAAGGATGCCGATCAAGGCGACACGGCGGGGCAGTGAAATCCGGAGCATACTATATTTCTCCACAAGCTGTTGCTGATTGAACATCGTGTTCCAACGTTTCTGAGGGTGCGTTCAATTATGGAAGCGATCGGTTCCAAAAAGAACTTAACCTATTTCTCGGCCACCACGGGATCTGTCGCTCGATTTGCTGCAAATTGGACTTTGGACCGGTACCATCTCGATCAGCACCGGGCAGCCTAAGCACTTTTTCCCCAGCTGTGGAACGTCCTGATCGGTCACATGAGCCTGGTCGGTCCCCGTCCGATGCTTCCTGAACAGCAGGCCCTGTATCCAGGGTCCAGCTACTATGGACTGCGGTCGGGCCTCACCGGCTTGTGGCAGGTCTCGGAACGCAACCAGTCTACATTCGCATCCCGGGCCATGTACGACGATGACTACGATCGATCGATCAGCTTGCGCACGGATGCCCTGGTGATCTGGCGCACCGTCGGCGTGGTGGTGGGAGCGACTGGCCTGTGGCCATCCGCATCAGAAGCCTTGCTAGGGGCCCGGATCGGAACCATCGGACCCTGCAGACCGCATGTGGGCAGCGCTGCTCTTTGGAACGCAGGAGTTCGCGAACGATCTTCTGACGCATCTTCACCTTGATGAAACAGTGTTGTTCCCGCGCTGTCTTTGATTAAGCTGACAAGGAGACAGCATCGCGTCCCTTAGTCGGCTAACGGCATCTTCATTCGACCGCAACTCTCGCCGGGCATTGTTGAAGGGGTCGATTGGTCGCCCTGCCGTAAGCGGCAGAGTGCGGCGGCACCCCTGCCCCACTCGATGCTGCCTGGAGATCAAAAATGGTGTGCGACTGTGCAGCCGCTGGGGCTTTGCTTGATGCAGGGCAACAAAACGCCAATCTATAGCACATGCGGTTTCCTGCCGTGCTCGAGGGCCAATATTGGGCTCTAATGCAACTCTTTGCTAAGCCTCTCGCGGCAACATATTGCCTCAAAGTACCATCGATTTCGTTATGAAAGCTCAGGTGCCACGCAGGTTGGAGATGAGCAACTTCAGGTGAGCCGCTCTGATCTCAACATTGTGACGAAGCCTCAGACAGTTCTCTGGCGGCGAGCCATGGGAGCACCGGGATGCACCCTACTAGTCGGTTGAGGGCGAGTCGATGATGCCGGGTAACCTCAGCCGGCAGGGTTCATTTGCGGTCAACTGGCCGCCTGAATTCCACCAACGACGCGCACCGTACATATCCTGTCCCACGGTTTGCGAAAGAGCCCTGAGGAAGTGGTCGGAACTCCCAAGACGAGCGCTTGTTGTGCTTCGATGCATGTCCGCTTTGAAGCCTCCATCCGTTGGGTGCGGCGCAACGTCGAATTCAGCACGCTCTTCATCATCGCGCTCGCCGTGGCGGGCTTCTGGGCATTTGCCGAGCTGGCGGACGAGGTGATCGGGGGGAGCACGCGCAAACTCGATGAAGACCTGCTGCTCCTGCTCAGGACCAAAGGCGATCTTGACGATCCGATAGGTCCCGCTTGGGCCGAGGAGTTGATGCGCGATTTGACTGCGATGGGTGGCGTCGCTGTTCTGACCCTGACAATGGTCGCGGTGGCCGGCTTTTTTCTTCTCCAGCGGAATTACGCGTCGACGGTCTATCTGCTTGCATCCGTAGGTGGCGGTCTTGTGCTTTCAGGTGCGGCTAAGGAGTTCTTCGACCGCCCGCGACCCGATCTCGTTTCCCATGGTTCGCTGGTCCACACCGCAAGTTTTCCTTCGGGACACTCGATGATGGCCGCGGTCGCCTATCTCTCGTTGGGGGTTCTGGTCGCACGAGCTCTGCCGCAGAGACGGCTCAAGGTGTATGTGCTGACGCTCGCCGTAGTCGCAACCATTCTCGTTGGGTTGAGCCGGGTCTACTTGGGTGTGCATTGGCCTACGGATGTTCTCGCCGGATGGCTTGTTGGCGTGGCCTGGGCTTCTGCTTGCATGGCGGGTGCGCGCTACCTCGCGCGGCGAGGCACCGTTGAGCCGGAGGCTTCCGATGACACGACATGAAGACTCGGTAGTGGGCTTTACAAAACCCGGCAGCGTCCAGGTCTCGAATGATATTCAGGGAGTGTCCTGAACTTTGTGTATCTGGCCCGGTCCGTTCGACGCCGGGGCCCGTACACTCGAAGCAAAAGCCATCCGAGATTGACAGGCCGTCCTCGCTCAACGCTTCGGGGACATCTTCGGGCAACGCACTTGGTTCACAAGGAGCTGAGTCAGGTGCTCGCTCGCTCACACAGGCGAAAGCACAAACTGCTGAAGGTGCTGGAGCGGCCCGAGATCCCGCTCCACACCAATGCTTCCGAAAACGACCTGCGCGCTTGCGTGACCAAGCGCCGGAGCTCGGGCGGCACGATGAGCGCAGATGGCCGCCAGGCCCGCGATGTCATGCTCGGGTTGATGAAGACTTGCCGAAAGCTTGGCATCTCCTTCTTTGCCTATCTGGGTGATCGGCTCGGTGTCAAAGGGCTTACTGGCTGTATCCCGTTTCTTCCGGAGCTCGTCGCCGTTCGGCCTGCCTGAACCGAGTTGCCCGGAAATCTGCCCCTGTTACCCCGACCTGCGTAAGTGGGGCAAATTCCAGGGCAGTGTGCCTCAGACACATTGCTCGGCAACTGTTTCAGATAGCAGGGGCTAGAACCAGCCTATCGTCTGTAGACCAGCTGCCCCGCAATCTGCCCCAGTTACCGACCTGCTGTCCTCCTGACGACCCAGGATGCAGATGAAATTATCTTCACACCCGCCGACACGGGCTGTAATGCGGTTTACTGCGGCAACATCTGGGACAGTACTGCTGGGTGGGAAGGAGTTCCCAACCTGGAACAGCAACGTGCGAGAGGAGTCAGAGGTCGGAGGTCTACAGACATCCGCAGCGCGAGCAAAAGCTGCATCCTCGCCTACCCCGACTTGGAGGAGACCTGTTTCGTAAAGGCATTCAAACGGCCGTTTCCTCCCGCGTGACGACAGTGTATGCTGCTCCTTCTGGCCCCAGGACGGACCCTTTTCCATGGCACTCATCGGCTATGCCCGCGTCTCGACGGGCGAACAAACCCTTGACCCGCAGCGCGACGAGTTGCGCGAGGCGGGCTGTGCCGCCATTCACGAGGAACACGCCTCGGGCGCCGACCGCGCCCGCCCGGCCCTGGCGCGCCTGCTGGCCGCGATCCGGCCCGGCGACACGCTGGTGGTGGTGCGCCTGGACCGGCTGGCGCGCTCGTTGTCGCACCTGCTGGAGGTGATCGAGCGGCTGAAGGCGCGGGGCGCGCATTTCCGGTCCCTGGGCGATCCCGTGGACACGACCACGCCACAGGGGACGTTTTCGCTGCAGGTGATGGGGGCGGTGGCGGAACTGGAACGCGCGCTGATCCGCGAGCGCACAAAGGCGGGCCTGCGATCGGCCCGCGCCCAAGGCCGGGTGGGCGGCAACCCGGGCCTGCGGGCGGGCGACCGCGACGCGATCCGCAAGCTGCGCGCGGCCCGCGACGAAAGCTATTTCCGCAAGCTGGAGGCGGGCGCCGAACAGTGGCTGCCCTTGCTGCGCCGCCACCGCCCGGCCATGGCCTGGGACGACCTGGCGCGCCTGGTCAAGGCCCGCACCGGCCAGGACTGGTCGGTCGAGCGGTTGAAGCGCGCCGCCAAACGCTATGTCCGCGATGGCTTGCTGCCGGCCACGGTCCTGGAGCGCGCGCCGCGCCGCGATCCGGGCGACCGCCTGATGGCGATCGTCGCGGGAATGCGCCACGCCGATCCCGACCTGACCCTGGCAGGCATCGCCAAGCGCCTGGAGCAGATGCACGAACGCACCCCGCGCGGGAATGCCAAATGGTACCCCTCGACCGTCCGGATGCTGCTGCAACAGGCAGAGAAACGAGGAATGGGCGGGGTAATTTAACTTAGCGGAATTATGCTTTGGGTTGGTCCGCACGGTTGTTGGTAGGCGGACGATAGCCGCGAACCGCGCCGTAAGCCCCACATAAAGGTTGGGCACGTTGTCTCGCAATGACGGCAGAGGGGTGGCTGACCTGCCGTCCCATCCTGCCCCGCCACCATCGCCCCACCACGCTGCGGCGCCTATGATGAAAACAACTTCGGTTCCTGGTTAAAGCTTCACCCTGGTCGACCTGCGGCATCGTGACTTGGCCGCTGGTAACGATGCGCACAGACGACGCCTTTTGTGATACCTTTTGTAATATTACCCAGCTGACGAACGGATCGTCATGCCTCAGCCGATCTGGTCCAGTAGTGCCGCCACGGCAGCCTCCAGCTTGCGGCGGTCGACGGTTGAGAAATCGCGCGGCAGGCGGATTTCCAACCGACCATTGGCGGCGACGCATTTCGCCTGACCTTGCGGACGAGAAATCTGGAAGGTGGTCTTAGCCCGGCCCGCGGGCAGCACCGGGACTGCAGCCTTCACAGGATCAGGTGTCTCATCTGAGGGATCGCCGCCCTGCCCCGCAAAGCGGCGCAAGACATCCAACTCGTCCTTGATGGAACGGGTGTCCCAATCCTTGAACTCGGCCGCGATGGCTGCTGGAAGGCCCGGCATCTCGGCCAGGCGTTGAGACAAGGCAAGGCCCAAGGCTCGCGGCATCTCCTGGGGATAAAGCAGCACCCCGCCCAAGGATTGGACCACGGGGATAAAATTTCGGATATAGCTGCGCTTCTGATAGCCTGCCGATTTGAACAGCACGGCCACGGCTCTGTCCGGGTCATGTTCCGCAGTATGGGGATCCATTGCGTAATGCAGGGCAAGCTGCGCCATTTCCGCAAACGAAATGTCCTTGCGGATCATGTTTTCATCAACCATGCGGCGGTATAGCTGTTCAAGCGCATCGCCTCGCGCAGCTATTCCGGCAGGAATCACGCCCCAGGTTTCCGCGTCGCCGGTTTCCTCCAGCAGCTTGCGAAAGGCTGTCAGGCGGCGCCAGCCCTGGATCAGTTCGTATCTGCCGTCCCTGCCCGGTTCGACCCGGATTGGGTTCGACAATCCGATGTCGCGAATGGATTGCACCAGTTCGGCCAGTTCGAAATCAGCCGCAGGTGCCCGGTCGCGGATCAGCTTGTGAGTGTCGATGAGGCCGAGCGGGATCAGATCGACAATCAGGCCCGCCCGTTTCAGCCGTACGTGTTCCTGAGCAAGGGCATCATTTTCGGCGCGAATGTCAGCTTCCAGGCGGGCGCGATCACGAGTCGATTCAGCGGTTTCCGAAATAGCCGTGGCCATGGGTCCGCGGCGCTGCACCTTGGCATCATCCCTCCCTGCGGGGAAGGCTTCGGGTTCGTCGGCAGGAACCTCGATCTCGAACATGCGGCGTTTTCGGCTCATCCCTTGTCCTCCAGCTTGTCCCAGGCGGTCAGAACATGGGACCGGAATTCCTCATATGCCTGATCGAAGGTGGCGCGGGCGCGCCGCCAGGTGCCTCGAGTCATTTCGCGATAGTCGATTTCGTACACCGAGCTGAGAAAACGCCCAGACTGTTCAACCGCCCGGGTTAGTTCGATCGGGTGCTGGGCCATGCGGTCACCGAAAACCTGACGGAATGCCCCCAGCATGGCCTGGTGCAGTTCATTGGCGGGTTCATAGCGGGTCATCAGGAAGCGGATATCGACAAAGGCCTTGGGCAAGGCGATCTTCCCCGTGGGGAAGTTTTCAAAGCCATGGGACAAATCCTCCAGCGCCTCGGAAAGTTGGCCGATGAAGCTGGTGGTCGAATCGTATTCCCAATAGCCAGGCCCGGAAGGAATATAGAGCATATCGGCTGCAAACACAGCGTTCATCGATTGATAACCGATAGCCGGCGGGCAGTCGAACAGGATCAAGTCGTAGGCGTCGTCGGAAAGCGCGTCCAGAAAGCGCGATACGGCACTGAAGAAGGTCCATTCCGGGTTCAGGTGCCGGTACTGGGCACTTGCAAATTCAACAAAGGCCGCGTTGGCGCAACTGGGCACAATGTCGATGGTGGGCCAGGCAGTCGGCTTGATGAAGTCGCCCGGGCGCAGCGATCCCAACCCCATGGACCGGATGGAAGATGGCAGCTTTCGCTGGGGCAGGATGGTGCCACTTTCCGCGCCCGCAGCGGCGCTGTTCATGCGGTCGGTTTCCCGCTCCAAGTCTCGGGCCATGATGCCCCAGACAGTGTGATCCTCGCCCACGTCATTGAGGCCCATGGAGTGGGACAATGTAGCCTGGGGATCGAAATCGACCAGAAGCACACGATATCCGTCCAGTGCCGCAGCATGGGCGAAATGCAGGGCCACGGTGGACTTGCCCGCGCCACCCTTGAAATTCGCGACCGCTGCGCGGAAGGCACGTCGGTTTGCAGGGCGCGGCGGCATCAAGGATTTCTTTCCTACGCGGACACGTCGGCGAAGTTCGTTTATCTCCTCAAGGGAAAACCACCGCTGGCGGCCGTCTTCCTCGACTTCCCCAAGGGGAAGGTTCGGATCGGCGGCAAGCTTGCCCCGGAAGGTGGACTGGTTCATGCGGAAGATCAGTTCCGACACCTCCCACGAGGAAAACCGACGCAAGGTTTTTTCATTGTCTGGACTAAAGGTCTGCCGCCGGATCCATCCTTGCATCTTCAAGGACTGGGATTGCAGACGGGCAAGGTCTTGGTGGGTGTACATCTTGGGCCTGTTGCAAGGACGCTGTTTGCAGCTTTTTTCGCTTTTACGCCGAATTTGCGTTTATAGCAAAAGCCAAGTTTGGTTGCTGCGAAGATTGGCCGAAGTCCATGTGCGTTGAACGAATCGGGGTTAAAGGTTTTGATGCAAGCTCTTGGGAAAGGCTCTGTCATTAGGGGACGCAAACGAAATCTTCCGAGCAGATTAGGGGACATTCTTGCGCCAATGGGGGACGCCTTGGATGTCCCTCTATACCAGTGATACCCATTTTTTTTGCCTGAAAGCGAATGGTATCCCGCCCATGGCCAGAATCGCTTGACAGAATCGTCAACCGGAACGCAAATACAGAAGCGGTGGCGAAAAGCGTCTTGAAACGGGTTCCTTCCAGTGGAACCGCTACGGCAAGGGGCAGCTTTGAGTAGGGCGGGACGCGGGAATGGGGAATATCCGCGCCGTTGGCCGAGAGGCTGCGGCAAAGAAATACGACATCCTGTCGGCGATGATGGCCTATGCCCTGGCGGGCGAGGGGGCGGATCAGCGCCTTGTGCTGCGACTGATGGCATTGATCACCACCCGCTACAACTGGCAAGGCAACGAGCTGGCCGTCGGGCAGCGGGAAATCGCGCGGTTGTGGTGCGTCGATGAGCGCACCGTCAAGCGCGACATGGCGCGGCTGCGTGCCAACGGCTGGATCATCGTCAAGCGGCAGGGCGCGCGGGGCAGGGTATCCGTGCTGGGCCTGGATCTGAACCGCATCTTGCTGGATACCCGGCCTGCCTGGCCCAATATCGGCCCCGATTACGTCATGAGGATGAGCGGCGGGGAAGCTCCGCCCGCGCCTGTCACCACTGTGGTTCCCTTCCGCCGTCTCGAGGTCCTCCCCGCCGAAGGGCTGTGGAAGGCCGCCCGCGCGCGACTGGCAGCCGAGGATCCGGCGCTGTTCGAGGCTTGGTTCGCGGGGCTTGCCGATGGCGGCATCGACGGGGATTGCCTGACCCTGATCGCGCCCAGCCGCTTTCATGCTACTTATTTGCGCATGCATCTGATCGACCGGCTGCGCGTTGCCGCCGGCCGGGCGGACAGACGCATCCTTCGAGTGCGGATCGAGGCCGGGTAGGGGCGTGATAGGTGGTTAGCCCGCTGACAGGAATGGCAGCGGTTACACTGAGTGGTCCGATCATCCAAGGCAGCCGAGTGCTGATAGCTTCCTTACCCTCCGGCACCGTTCAGCGTGCGGTGTCGGTCAGGCGGCGGCGGACATAGCCCTGCACCAGGTCGATCATCGGCTTCATGTGGATTTCATCGTCGCGGAAGAAGTGGTCTGCGCCCTCGATTTCCTCGTGGGTGATGGTGATCCCCTTCTGCTCGCGCAGCTTGCTGACCAGCGTATGTGTGTCCTTGGGCGGGGCCACGCGGTCGGCGGTGCCGTTCACGATCAGCCCGGACGACGGGCAAGGCGCAAGGAAGCTGAAATCATACATGTTGGCGGGGGGCGCCACGCTGATGAAGCCGGTGATTTCCGGGCGGCGCATCAGCAACTGCATCCCGATCCAGGCACCGAAGCTGAAGCCCGCGACCCAGCAATGCTTGCTGTTGGGATTCATCGCCTGCAGGTAATCCAGGGCCGATGCCGCATCCGACAATTCGCCGATCCCCTGGTCGAACTCGCCCTGGCTGCGCCCCACCCCGCGAAAGTTGAAGCGCATCACGGTGAAGCCCAGCTTGTGGAATGCGTAATGGAGGTTATAGACGACACGGTTGTTCATCGTCCCGCCATATTGCGGGTGCGGGTGCAGGACGATGGCAAGGGGGGCGTCGGGCTTGCCCGGTTGCGGGTGATAGCGGCCCTCGAGCCGGCCTTCGGGACCGGGAAAAATCAACTCTGGCATCGTCTTCCTTCGACATGACGGTGGTTTCTTGACGCATCTGCGTGGCGTCCTCAGACCGCTCTCTGAAATAGCCTGCTGGCATCTTAGTCCGTCGCTTTGCAGTTCTTGCCATGACCCATAAGGCGATCCAAGAGGTCAAGGACAGCAAGGTTGTACTCACATCAGCGCCAGGGACAAAAAACCGGGCGTCAAAGTCCGTTGTGCGATTCAAACCAGAATGGACGAAGCCGTGCCTACCCGCTGTGAAACGACGGCTTCATGAATTGTTCCGGTTAGCCGGTTTCCTTGGCGAATGGTAAGGGCGCGCGCGCAGGTGTTGCGCGCCTTGCCGGTCAGGCCCGGTCAGGCCCTTCGACGGCATCCACCTTTCCCTCGCTGTGGCGGTATGCGTTCAGGGCCACGCCCAGCACGTTGGTGTATTCGCCGACCTCGCGTTCGCAGCTGTCGAAATCGCCATATCGGGTCTGGTCGGCGCGGACCAGGATCAGGGCGCAGTCCACGTGTTGCAGGAAGGCGCGGGCATCGTCGCCGATCAGGATCGAGGGCAGGTCGAAGATCATGATGTCGGGCGCGTAATCCTCCTGGATCCGGGCCAGGGTGTCGCGGGTGGCGTCTGACATCAGCAACCGCGTCGGATCTGTTTCCGGAACCCCGGACAGGGCCAGGGCCAGGTTCGGACCGATCCGCTGGCCGTGACCCTCAAACCCCCGGTCACCGCGCAGCAGCGGCGCGATCGAGGGGGGCTGCGGCAAGCCCAGCTTTTCGGCGACCGAAGGCGCGCGCAGGTCGAAATCGAACAACATCGACCGCAGTTCCGGCTGGCGGCCAAGCGCCAGGGCCAGGTTCACCGCCGCCGTTGTCTTGCCACATTTTGGCAGGGGCGAGGTGATGGCCAGCCGCCGCCAGCCGTTCTGGCGCATTTGGTACAAGATCTTGGTGCGCAGCACGTCAAAAGGCGTCGATTCCAGGGACGCGCTTTGCGCCAGGATGCGCGACCGGACCAAGGTGGCCTGGTCCAATCCGGTTTCCGGCAAAGCCTGCCACAAGGCCTCCCTGTCGGCCCCAAGGGCAGCGGCGACCGGTTGCGCCGCGGGATCGTTCTGCGCGGGAACTGCGGAAGAAGGGGCCGCGGGCGAGGGGATGGGGACGCCGCGTTCGGTTTCGCGCTTCTTGCGGGCGATCTCGATGGCGGCTTGCAGCTTTTCCATGAACCGGTCTTGTCCTTCGCGTCTCAGCCCAGGCCCAGCTGGGTGACGATCTTCTGCGCCAGGATATCCAGCGGCATGTATTGGGTATGGATCGCCCACAGCCCCAGGGGAATGACAATCATTACCGCCAGGATCGCGGACAGCCGAACGGCCTGGCGCCGGCGCCGTTCGGCCCGGCCTTCGATATAAGGGATGACGGCCAGGGGGGTGATCTGGAAGCGCGACCGCAATTCGGCGGGGCGGCGGATGGTGTTGTTCAAAAGCTCCATCAGCACAAAGAACCCGCCCGCCAGACCCAGGCCCAGGCCGATCCCGGCCAGGGCGATCTTCTGGCGGTTCGGACCCGACGGCTTGCCGGGCACGCTTGCGGCCTCGATCACGGTGATGCGCTGCCCTTGGGCCGAGGTTTCGATCCGTTCCACCTGCCGGGCCTGTTCAAAGCTGGCCACGGCAGCGTTGTAGCGGGCCTGGATGTTCAGCTGGTCGCGCTCCAGGGCGCCAAGCGCAATGGCATTGGCAGCTGTCGCACTGATCGAATCCGCCAGGTTTTCCAGTTCCTGATTGGCTTGCGTGCGTTCGTTTTCCAGCATGGTCACGCGGCTGTCGAGCTGGGATAGGTTCACGTCCAACAGCGAATTGCCGGTATTGCCGTCATCTGCCGGGACGGCCTGCGCCTCGGCCGCGCGTTCGGCACTGGCGATGCGGCTGCGCAGGGCGCGCACGCGGGGGCTGTCTTCGGCATAGACGCCCAGAACGCTGTTCAATTCGGCGCGCAGGGCTGCAAGCTGCTGTTGTTCGGGGGTTTGGGGGGCGGCATTGGCTGGCACATTGCCGGTTTGTTCGAACAGCCGCACCATCTCAGCCCGTTGCGCCTTCAGCATGGCCAGGTCGCTTTCCATCCGGGCCACGCGTTCCTGCAGCAGCGACTGGCGGTCCTGGCGGTATTGCAGGTTTTCCGGCAGGGAGGCGGCGTTTTCGCGCTTGAATGCCAGGATACGGGCATTCTGGCCGTCCAGATCCTGGCTCAGCCGCTCGACCTCCTGCTGGAAGAAGGCCAGCCGGTTTTCGGCCAAGCCCACACGGTTGCGGGTGTTGGTGCCCAGGATCAGGGTGGTGTATTCGTTAACCACCGCTGCTGCGATGCGCGGGTTCTGGGATGTGAAGCTGACCAGCATCGTCGCCGCCGCGTCCCGCCCGCCGGACCGGCGGATGCTGGTATTGGCGCGCATCAGGTCCAGCTTTTCGTCCACCGTCAGGGTGCTGCCCTCGCCAAAGACGTTCAGCTTGTTGGCCACGTCGATCAGGTTGGCGCGGGTCAGCAGCTGTTGTTCGATCACCTGCAGCATTTCCTCGCCGGAGTCTGTGGTGGTGTCGCGGCTGTCCAGGATACGGGGGTTTTCGACCAGCAGCCTGGCTGAAGTGGAATAGGTGGATGGCGCGCGGATCGCCCAGACCGCGCCAAAGGCCGAACAGATGATGATCAGCGCCAGCATCACCGGCAGGCGCCGCATCAGAAGAGACCAGTAAAATCGCAGGTCGATCATGTTGCGTCCCGCTTGACCTCTTGTTCATGGGCCAGGACCAGCCTTGCAGGGCGGTCAGGCAGGGTGGGGCCGGGTAAGGCTGGTTCGGGCAGGGTGGGTTCGGGGGCGGCGGTCAGGATCAGCCCGTCGCGGATCAGTTCGTCGACAATATCGGCTCCTAGCACATGACGGTCGGCCGCCGCGCCGTAAACCAGGGCCAAGTCGGCAATCTTGTTGATCATCCGCGGCACGCCGCGTGCTTCGGCATGGATGCGCGCCATTGCGGCATTGTCGATTTCCAGCCCCGTGCCGCCCGCCTTTTGCAGCCGGTGACGCATATAGGCCAGCGAGGTTTCCGTGTCGAAGCTGCCCAGGTGAAAGGTCGCGCTGACCCGTTGGGCGAACTGGCGCAGTTCGGGCCGAGTGATGATGTCGCGCAGTTCCGGCTGGCCCAGCAGGATCAGCTGCAGCAATTCGTCCGTGCCCGAATTGATGTTGGTCAGCATCCGCAGTTCTTCCAGCGTGTCGGCGCCCAGATTCTGCGCCTCGTCGAAGATCAGCACAACCAGCCGGCCCGCCGCATATTCGGCCAGCACGAAATCTTGGAATCCTTGAAACATGTCGACGTAATCGGCCCCCGGCGGAACGGCGATGTCGAAGGCGTTGAGGATCCAGCGAAGCAGGTCGCCCCGGTCGCCGCGCGCGTTGGAAATCAACCCGATGCGCTGACTGCCGTCGGCGCGGCGCAGCAAAGCCTGGATCAGCGTGGTCTTGCCCGCACCCACTTCGCCCGTGACGACGGTCAGGGGCGCGCGGGTCATCATCCCGTATTCTAGGACGGCAAAGGCCTTTCGATGCCGGTCCGACCAGAACAGCATGTCGGGATCCGGCAGGATCGAGAACGGGCGGACCGCAAAGCCGTAATGATCAAGATAAAACTGGCTCAAACGGCGCGCACTCCGAAAACATGAAGGACGATATACCCGCCCCGGAAAGGATGTGCCAGTCCGACGCCCCGCAACGCCCCGCAACCTGTCCAAAAGAGAGGATGAAAAGATGCTGAGTCGCAACAGCCGGAAGGCCGCAAGATCCTAATTTCTACCTGAGGTTGCATCATCCGTCTATGCTTGCCATGCAAGATAGCGCGGAAATGCCCTGAGGCCCGGCGATTGTGAAATTTCGATCAAAATTTAACTAATTTTTAATCTAGTCGTTCAGATCCCCGCCGGGCCATGCTAGCCTTGGTCTGTTCCCCGGGAATGGCGCTTTCGCGGTCGGGCCTTTGTTGTATCAGGCCATGCCGGTTTTGGAATTCACGCCGATCAGCCCTGGGGGCGTTTGTTTCATGGTTTTTTCCTCGATGGAGGGAATTTTGACGATCAATACGCCCATGACCGACTTCAAGCCCGACCTTGTCCTGCCGGATGTGGGCCTTCCCGATAATAGCGGAGACCGGGGCCTTTACCGCCGCGGTGTCAAGCGGGTTTTCGAAACCCTGCTGATCCTGCTGGCTTCTCCCGTGGCCTTGCCCCTGATCCTGCTGATGGCGCTTTTGGTGGCTTGCGACGGGAGCAATCCCTTCTTCGTGCAAAAGCGCATTGGCCGGAACGGCCGGGTGTTCCGCATCTGGAAGCTGCGCTCCATGGTGGTGGATGCCGAACACCGTCTGCAGGCGCATCTGGACGAGGATCCCGAGGCCCGTCACCAATGGGACAGCACCCAGAAGCTGAAGCGGGATCCCCGCGTCACCCGGATCGGTCGGATCCTGCGCAAGACCTCGATGGACGAACTGCCGCAGCTCCTGAACGTGCTGAACGGCACTATGTCACTGGTCGGCCCGCGGCCGATGATGGTGAACCAGCGCCACCTTTATTACGGACGGTCCTATTACCGCCTGCGGCCGGGGATCACCGGCTTGTGGCAGATCTCGGCGCGCAACCAGTCGGAATTCGTGGCGCGGGTACGCTATGACGAAGAATATCACCGCGATCTCTCCGCTTGGCTTGACCTGAGGATTTTGGTGCGCACAGTGATGGTCGTTCTGCGCGGCACCGGATACTAAGGTCGCGTGTTCCCCGCAGCGGCCGTCAGAACGTCGCCCGCCGCGCCCAAGCCGCGAGACCGCACAGATTATGATTGCCGACGTTTCTTCCAGCCCCTTTCCCGCCCGCCGGGGTATCCGTTTCCTTTTGTCCACCACCCTGATCCTGGGGCTTGGCCTGTCGCTTGCAGGCTGCAAGACATCCGCCGAAAAGGCTGATGAGTATTACCAGTCCGGCCTGCAATTGCTGGAACAAGGCGACACAGACCGCGCCATTGTGCAGTTCCGCAATGTTTTCGACATCGAGGGCACCCATTACGAGGCCCGCAAGACCCTGGCCGAAACCCTGCGCGCCAAGGGCGACACAGCCCAGGCCTATAGCCAGTATCTGCGCCTGGCTGAACAATATCCCGACGACCTATCCACCCGGATCGCCTTGGCGCGGATGGCCTTTGATGCCCAGCAAGTTGACGAATTCCTCCGCCACACCACCCGCGCGGCCGAGATTGCGCCTCAGGACGGGGATGTGCAGGCCCTGGATCTGGCCCGCCGCTTTCGCGACGCCAGCCTGGAACAGGATGACGGGGCCCGGAAGACCTTGGGCGAGGAAGCGGCCCGCATGGCCGTCACGCGTCCCGACGATCCCCTGCTGCTGGGAATGCTGCTGGATCTGGCCGCCAAGGCCCGCGATCTGGACGAAGCCGACCGGTTGACCACGCGCCTGCTGGAATTGCAGCCCGACAACCGGCAGCGGTACACGCAGCGGCTGGCGCTTTTGATCGAACGCGGGGACAGCCCCGCCATCGAAGCGCATCTGCGCGACACCATTGCCAAATTTCCCAACGACAGCCAGGCCAAGGGTGATCTGGTCCGGTTCTTCATGTCCGAAAACCAGCCCGACAAAGCCGAGGATTTCCTGCGCGAACTGGCTGATGCGGCACCCGCCGACCAGCCCGGGCCGCGTGCCGATCTGATCGGCTTTCTTGAAATGCAGCGCGGCACCGACGCCGCGCGGACCGAACTCGACCGTATGCTGGCCGAGGGCGCCGATCCCCTGCTGTTCCGCACCCTGCGCGCGGGCTTCGATTTCCGCGACGGCAAGCGCGACGAGGCCATTGCCGAGATCCGCGCCGTCCTGGGCAGCGTGACGGAACCAAACGACACCAGCCGGAACGTGCAGATCCAGCTTGCCCGGATGCTCGTGGAAACCGGCGACGAGGCCGGCGCCCACCAGCAGGTGTCCGAGGTTCTGGCCCAGAACGCCAGCCATCCCGGCGCCCTGAAGCTGCAAGCCGCGTGGAACATTCGGGAAGACAAGGTTGACGATGCGGTCCTGGCGCTGCGTTCGGTCCTGGACCAGACCCCCCAGGACGTCGAAGCGATGAGCTTGATGGCCGATGCCTATGACCGCGCGGGCGAGCCGGATCTGGCGCGCGATTACCTGTCGCAGGCGGCGGCGGCATCTAACAACGCGCCGGTCGAGACCCTGCGCCTGGCCGCCCGTCTGATGTCCGAGGACCGCTGGCGCCCGGCCGAGGATGCGATCCTGCCCGCCCTTCGCCAGTCTCCCGACAACCTGGATCTGCTGTCGGCGCTTGGCCAGACCTACTTGGCCATGCCCGACCTGCCGCGCGCCGAGGGCGTGATCACCCGCCTGCGCGAGATCGGCACGCCTGCTGCCGTCGCCGCCGCAGACGGGCTGGATCTGAACCGGCTTGCCAGCCAGGAGGGCCAAGTTGCCGCACTTGGCTATCTGGAACAACAGGCCAATGCCGCCGATGCCGACATCGGCGCAAAGCTGAGCCTGATCCGTGCCCAGCTTGCCGCAGGCCAGATTCCATCTGCGTTGAAACTGGCACAAGACATGGTCGCGGCGGAACCCGAAAGCCGTCCCGCCCGGATCGCCTTGGCCATGACGCAGGCAGCGAATGGTGACCTGCCCGCCGCGCGCGAGATCTTTGCCACGCTGATCGGGGAACAGCCCGACGACCTGCCGCCCCATCTGGCCCTGATCCGCCTTGCCACGCAGCAGGGCGACCTGGACGAGGCCTTGGCCTTGACCGAACAAGGCCTGGCGGCCATTCCCGACAACCCGGATCTGCTATGGACCAAGGCTGGCCTGGTCGAGCGCAAGGGCGACATCGACGGCGCCATCGCCATCTATGACCAGCTTTATGCGCGCGATTCATCCTCGGTCATCGTGGCCAACAACCTGGCCAGCCTGCTGGCGACCTGGAAATCTGACGACCCGGCAGCGGTGGCGCGCGCATCCGCCGTGGCACGGCGCCTGAAGGATACCGACGTGCCCGCCTTTATGGACACCTATGGCTGGATCCAGCACCTGAACGGCGACAGCCAGGCCGCGCTGCCCTATCTGGAAGGGGCGGCGGCGGGGCTTGCCGACGATCCGATCGTGCAGCTGCACCTGGGCATCGTCCAAGCCGCCTTGGGCGAGGACGATACCGCGAAGGCCCAGCTGGAAAAAGGGCTTGGGATGCTGCCCGAAGGCCAGGAAGGCCAGTCGATCGCCACCGCGCGCGAAGCTCTGGCCCGTCTGAACGCCCCGGCCCCGACCACGGCCGGCGAAACACCGGCACCGTCAGGGGGTCCGACACCGGCCCCGGCACCGGACCCGACGGTGAACTGACCTTCCTGGCAGGTTGAAGGCCAGAAAGGGTTCTGTGATCCTGGGGTGACAGGGAATGATTTTTTCTCTCTCTTAATCCCATGTCCATGGCATTGTGATAACCAGTAATCCCGGATGGGCTGGAGGCCGAAAGGCACGGCCCGGACGGGGAACAGTTTAAAGGACTGACCCATGACGATCCTGCTGCGTTTCATGCTGGCCGCGCTTCTGGCGCTGCCGCTGGCTTTTTCCCAGGGCGCCCAAGCCCAGGAATACCGCATCCAGTCCGGCGACCGCCTGGCGATCGAGGTGCTGGAAGATGCATCGCTGAACCGCACCGTGACGGTCCTGCCGGGCGGGACCATCGACTTTCCCTATGCGGGCAGCATTCGAGTCGCGGGCCAGTCGCCCACGGCGGTCGGCAGCGCCATCAGCCAGTCGCTGGCGGGCGTCCTGGCCTCCCCGCCGACGGTCTTCGTGACCGCCACCCCCTTGATCGAGCCAATCCTGCCCACCGCCCCTGTCGAGGAGGAGGTGGTCAATATTTATATCATGGGCGAGGCAAGCGCGCCGGGGGCTAAAGCAGTGCTGCCCGGCACCACCTTTCTGCAAGCCTTATCGCAGGCCGGCGGCATGACGCCCTTTGCCGCGACCAAGCGCATCCAGTTGCGCCGCGCGGCGACGCCGGGGCAGGTGATCACCGTGAACTATGCCGCGATCATGCGCGGGGCGGGGATGAACCTTGATCCCGTGCTGGCCGAAGGCGACGTGATCATCGTCCCCGAACGCGGTTTGTTCGAGTGACGAAGATGCGAACCAGGGCAAGGTTTGGCGGCACGGCGGGCTTGGCGGGTCTTCTGGCCCTGCTCCCGTTTGCTGGCGCTGCCCAAGAAACCGATCCTTCCGCCCCCGAGGCGCGGTTGACCATTGGCCAGCAGATCGCAGTCGAGGACGGCAACCTGATCGGCATCACGCCGGTGGACGTGATCCTGCGCACCGGCACCCGCGTCCAGACGCTGCAATTTTCGCTTTCTGCGCCCTTTCGCCTGAACGACCCCGAAGAAGACAAGACCTTTGCCCTGGGCGATCCGCAGGCTCGACTGCTGTTCCGGCGCGGCGCCCGCAATTCCGCCATCGAGGCGGAACTGGGTTATCGCGAAAACGACTTGGACGAAGAAATCCTGTTCGACGACATCAGCAACGAATTCGTCACCCTGGACCAGGGCCGCGTGGCGCAGACGGATGCCCGGCTGACCTATGTCTTTGGCCGCGAAGCCAAGCTGGGCGGCGAATTCGGCCTGTTCTGGCTGAAACGCGATTACAGCGGCACCGCCGATCCCGACCTGGACGACAACCAGACGCTCAGCGGCAACATCGCCTTCTACCTGGAACCGACGCCCCTGATCCGCGCCCGCATCCTGGCCGAGGCCAGCCGCACCGACGGAGAGATCGACGACAGCCGGACCAACCGCTATGGCGCGGGCGCATCCTTGCAGGTGGACAAGCTGACCAACCTGGATGTGGAACTGGCCCGGACGCAGATCCGTCGCGACGACGACGGAGCGCGCGAGGAAGCCGAAGGCCCGTCCCTGCGCCTGAACCTGACCCGGTCGCGGCCCCTGGGGGATTGGTCGTTGTTCTTCGGATCCGAACCGGGCACCGAGGGACGGCGCGCGGATTTCAACATCGGCCGGACGCTGCAATTGCGCGGCTATGACCTGTCGGGCCAGATCGGCGTGACGCATTTCCAGGACAATTACGACCCGGTCTTCCAGATCGCCTATCGTCAGCAGATCACGCGCCTGTCGGAAATCCAGGCATCCTTGCGGCGCGCGGGCGCCACCGACGACGACGGAGACGAGGCGCTGAACACCGAGGTCACGGCCAATTACAGCCGCCAGCTTTCCGATGTGTCCAGCATTGCCGCCAATATCCGCTATCGCGAAAGCGAGGTTCAGTCGGGCGACAGCGAGGATGCGCGGACGGTATCCTTTGGGATTGATTACAACCGCGCGCTTCCCAACGATTTTTCCCTGGTCGCCGGCGCCAGCGTCATCCGCAGCAAGGACAGCAGCGGCATCCGCGACGACGAGGAACGGGTTTACGTGGGCGTGAACCGCAGCTTCAGCTTCATGCCCTGATCCTTCAGGCAAACGGATCCCGGATCCGGCAGCCGGTGGGGCGGAAATCGGCGGCATTGCCGGTGACAACCGTTGCATCATGGACAAGCGCAGTCGCCGCGATCTGCAGATCGGCCCCATCATGCCCGATCCGCGCGGACAAGGCCCCCCAGACGCGCGCCTCGGCCGCGCCAAAGGGCAACAGGCGATCCTGGAACAGGGCCTGGGTGCGATTGACCCAGGCGCGCAGGTCGGCGGCAAAGCCCGGATTGCGGCTTTCCTGGCGGATGATGCCGCGCTCGATCTCGCCCAGGGTGATGACCGACAGGAACAGGCTG
Organism: Paracoccus actinidiae; assembly: GCF_030863885.1. Taxonomy (NCBI): domain Bacteria; kingdom Pseudomonadati; phylum Pseudomonadota; class Alphaproteobacteria; order Rhodobacterales; family Paracoccaceae; genus Paracoccus; species Paracoccus actinidiae. The sequence continues at coordinate 3,464,746 of NZ_CP132956.1, read as the reverse complement.
TCGTCAGGCTGGGAGGCCAGAAAGGCCACGACGCGCGGACTGCGATCCGGCCGACGCAGGGCCGAGATCACGTTCGTGTCCAGGATCAGCATTCAGAAATCGACATCGCGCGGGCGCGCCTGCGGGCGTGCCTCATCCTCCAGCCCTGGAAAATCCAGCAGATGGTGCAGGAAACTGCCGCGCTGATCCTGGCCTGCCTGGCGCATCCGGTCGTATTCGGCGGCCGATAGCACCACCACGGCCAGCTTGCCCCGGCGGGTCACCTGCTGAGGGTGCCCGGCCAAGGCCGCATCGACCACAGCGGAAAAGCGGTTCTTGGCATCCTGAAGGGTCCACATCGTATTACCTGTCCAGCTATCTGGCTAGATAAGCCCAGAAAGATAGAATTGCAATCAGATGATCCCTAGGTTTCCGGTTGCCACTGCCCTGGCAAAGACGATCAGGTTTGCCGCGGCATAGGCGGCGATGGCATCCGCGATCCGGCCGCTGCGGCGAACCAGAAAGGAGAAGGCCGGTCCTGCGACGAAAGCTTCGGCCCAACGGTCGTGCAGAGCGACCAACAATGCGGCCGTGACCCGCATTGCCAGTACGCTGCGATACAGGGAGGAAAGCGCGTTGGGACTCGCGCCAGGCAGTCGGGATTCTAGGGAGTCGCAGAAGAGAAAATCCTCCACCAGAAGAACCAGGGGCCACGGTTACGATGCCGCCAAGGACGAACGACAGCGCCGCCATTCCCCGGTCAGCGCGCCGTGGGGCCGTGTCGGATGACGCCACGGAATCACCACCCATATCAGGTCGACGCCCACATCCGCGCCCAATCCAGCGGGAAAGGATCCGTCAGATGATGCCCCGCAGTGCCGGCCAGACCAAGGCCATGGCAGCAGCAAGCCGGATCACCAGGACCGGATAGAGCATTGCCGGGTTTTCGCTGATCGCCGGGGCCAGGACAGCGGTCAGCATGAAGACCGCAAAGGACAGGATGAGGGCCGCCACCGGGTCGCGGCGCAGGAGCGGCAAGGGGCCCCAAGGCGGGGCGGGGCGGGCGCGCCGTTGATCCAGCTTGCCCACCGCGCGACCGTGATAATGCCAAGCGCTACGGTGGTGAACATCACCCAGCCCGCATGGCTGTGAGATCCGCCCACGGCCAGTTCGGGCTACCCCTTGATCCCCAGGATCAGCAGAAGGGTGGGATATTCAGGCACGCATTGGCCGCGATCCTAAAGGATACACCAGAAGCGCGCAGGGAAAGCGCAGGTCGGGCGGAACACCTACAAGGGTTTTTGTGATCAGGAAGCGATTTTAACGAACCATCAATAAATGGCTGCAATCTTAGGGAACTGCTCGCATCAAGGTTATAATCATAGGTTGACGATTCTAAAAATTTTTCTACCATGAGATGAATTCCTGCTTGTCAGAAAAGATCAACGCGCCTTTGCCGATGGCCCCATACCTGCAAGGCGCAAGCCGCCCTTTCCGTCCGGCGGCGCCATGATCGTCTTAGCGCTGATGCTGATCCTGGCCGGATCCTTTGCGGGCGCGATCGTCCTGTGGCTTTGGGAGGCGTCGTTCTGGGGGATTGCTTTGGGTTATGTGGCGGGGGGCTGGGTAGGGCTGCTTGTCGGTATGCCGATGGTGATGCTGGTCCGGTTTCTTTTGAAGCCGCGCCGAAAAGGGCGGCCCTTGCCTACGGGCATGAAGCGCCAGCATTCCCAAGGTCGGTGACGGGCCCCCAAGAGATGTTTCGCAGGCGCGCATGATCCCGCGCCTGCGGTCGCCGATTCACCGCCCCACCTTGCGTCCCACCCCCGATTGGGGCAACCCGTCCGGGGGCGGACGAACCGGCAAGGACGAAACGGATGACCGGCAGGACAGCCGCAGGCGCGGCAATCAGCCTCGAGGGGGTCGGCAAGGCCTTTGCAGGGCCGGGCGGCAGCCTGATCAGCGCGCTTGACGATGTGACGCTGACCGTCGAATCGGGCGCGATCTGCGGCATCATCGGCCGGTCGGGGGCGGGGAAATCGACGCTTTTGCGGATGGTGAACGGGCTGGAACGCCCGACCGCCGGCACCGTCACCGTGGCGGGACATGACGTGGGCCGGGCGCAAGGCGGCGCCCTGCGCGCGATCCGGCGCGAGGTCGGGATGATCTTTCAGCATTTTAACCTGCTGGCTTCGCGCACGGTGTCGGGCAATATCGCCCTGCCGCTGGAAATCGCCGGCACGCCGCCCGCGCAAATCCGCGCGCGTGTCGCGGATCTGATCGCCCGCGTCGGGCTGGATGGGTTGGCCGGACGCTATCCGGCGGAACTCTCGGGCGGGCAGAAGCAGCGGGTGGGCATCGCCCGGGCGCTTGCCACAAGCCCCAAGGTGCTCTTGTCCGACGAGGCAACAAGCGCGCTTGATCCCGAGACCACGCAGACGGTGCTGCGGCTGCTGGCCGACATCAACCGCGACTTGGGGCTGACGATCCTGCTGATCACCCATGAAATGGCCGTGGTGCGCGACATCGCCAGCCACATGGCGGTGATCGAAGGGGGCCGGATCGTGGAATCCGGCCCGACCTACGACATCTTCACAAGGCCTACCCATCCGACCACGCGGTCCTTCCTGGGCGGCGTGACCGGGCTAACGCTGCCCGCCTTCATCGCCGGGCGGCTGCTCGAGAACCGCCCCGACGGCCCGTCCGAGGAGGTGATCCGCGTGACCTTCGCCGGAAACCACGCCACCGACCCGATGCTGTCCAGGCTTGCCGTCGAAAAGGGCATCGCCTCCAACATCCTAGCCGGCGCGATCGAGGAGGTCGGGCCCCATCCCTTCGGCAACCTGCTGATTTCCGTCGATGCAGCGCGGGGCGCCGAAGCACGGGCCTATCTGGAACAACACGGGCTTCTGACCGAAGTGCTGGGCCATGTCCGCTAACCTGATCTGGCTTCTTTGGGAAGCGACGCTGCAAACGCTCTACATGGTTGCGGCATCCACCGTGCTGGGCATGGTCTTCGGCCTGCCGCTGGGGGTGTTCCTGGCGACCTCGCAGCGGGGCGAACTGCTGTCGGCGCCCTGGCTGAACAAGATGCTGGGCCTGGTGGTGAACGCCACGCGGTCCGTGCCCTTCATCATCCTGGTCGTGGCGATCATCCCGCTAACCCGCGCCATCGTCGGCACGTCCATCGGCACCAACGCGGCCATCGTGCCCCTGACCCTTGCCGCGATCCCCTTCATCGCGCGCCTTGTGGAAAACGCCATCCGAGAGGTCGATGCCGGCCTGATCGAGGCCGCCCGCGCCATGGGCGCAACCCCCATGCAGATCATCACAAAGGTCCTGGTCCGAGAGGCCCGGCCCGGCATCGCGCTTGGCCTGACGCTGGCCGTGGTCAGCCTGATCGGCTATTCCGCCATGGTCGGCGCGGTCGGCGGCGAAGGCCTGGGCGATCTGGGCATCCGATACGGATACCAACGCTTCATGCCCGAGGTGATGGCGGCCGTGGTGGTGATCCTGATCGTGCTGGTGCAATTGGTCCAGTCGCTGGGCGAATGGATCGCCGCCCGCTTCGACAAGCGCGCGCCCCGCAACCGGGGCCGCTGAGATTTTCTTCGCAGACAAGAAAGGAATCATCCGATGCTGCGTCTTGTTACCCTGACTTCCGCCCTGGCACTGTCCGCTGCGGCCGCGATGGCCGAAGACATCAAGGTCGGCGTCTCGCCCGGCGAACATGCCGAGATCATGGAAGAGGTCGCCAAGGTGGCCCAGCCCATGGGCCTCAATATCGAGGTGGTCGAGTTTTCCGACTACGTGATCCCGAACACCGCGCTTGCCGACGGCGACATCCAGGCCAACAGCTTCCAGCACCGCCCCTATCTGGAAAACCAGATCAAGGACCGCGGCTTCGACCTGGTCGAGATCGGCACCACCATCACCACGCCGATGGGCATCTATTCCGACAAGCTGGAAAGCCTCGACGCCCTGCCAGAAGGCGCCAAGATCGGTCTCCCCAACGACCCGACCAATGGCGGCCGCGCGCTCTTGATCCTGCAGGATCTGGGCCTGCTGACCCTGGCCGAGGGCACGGGCCTGGTACCCACCCCCCTGGACATCACCGAGAACCCCAAGGATCTGCAGTTCCTGGAACTGGACGCGGCGCAACTGCCCCGGTCGCTGGCCGACACGGATGCCTCGGTCATCAACACCAACTATGCGCTTGCGGCGGGGCTGAACCCCAATTCCGACACCATTGCGATGGAAAAGGCCGACAGCCCCTATGTGAACATCATCGTGGTGCGCAAGGGCGACGAAGGCCAGCCTTGGGCGAAAAAGCTGGTCGAGGCCTATCACAGCGCCAAGGTGAAGGCCTTCATCGACGAGAAATACGAAGGATCCGTGCTGACAAGCTGGTAAGTCCGAAGGGTCGCATCTGCGGCCCTTCTATTCTTATGAACTGTGTAAATTGGCAGAGATCGGTATCATATCAGCGCGGCTCTGTTGATGGCCTCCGCCAACTTCAAGCCGCTGCCTGATTACGCGTCACCAACTTTTGCCCATATCCTTGGCCAGCAGCGCAGTCTCCTGAGGCTCGGCCTCCCACACCCGACCGCAACGAAGTGGTGCAGTTGGTCATAGCCAACATCACCCACTCTCATCGTCAGGGGCTACATGCTTTTGCGTTCGCCCGGGACCGATCAGCCTCGCCACATCAATCGGACAGATCCGCCGACGCGCCGGATGCGACAAGACCGACATAAACGGCTCAAGCCAACGTTCGAGATCTGTCCGCCAACGTCCTTCCAGTGTCATCGGCGCTGACCCTTCTATCCCATGCCGGTAGCAGAATGCGTGTCAGTCACAGTCGTTCCCGACAGACTGCCAAAGTAGTGCCAGGTCTCAGTCGATGGTCCAGTCTTCATGCATCAAGCCGGTGACGCGCCGGAACTCGCCCATGTTGTTTGTTACCAGCGTCAGACCCCGTGCTTTGGCTTGACCCGCAATCACCACATCATAAGGCCCTATGGGAGTGCCTTGCCGGGCAAGTTCTGCCCGAATTTCACCGGCGACGCGTGCATCCTCGGGGTCGATGTCCAAGATCGGGAGATCAGCGAAAAGCAATCGCAAGGTTTCCAGGTTGAAGGCGACCTTCTGGCTGCGGTAGGCGCCATACCAAAGCTCATGTGCCACGATTGCTGAAATGGCGAGCGTACCTCGTTCGGACGCCTCTATGCGCGCAAGCAGCTTGGGGGATCGGTGACCGACCAGAGCAATCACTGCATTCGTGTCGAGCAGGTATTGGATCATGTAAAAAGGTGGTCAAGCTCCGGACGCTGCTGCGCTGCGGGCTGCTGCCGGCCGCATGCCAGGAAATCTTTGCTAAAGCCACGATCGATCGCCGCGCGCAATGAGGCCCAAGGCTGGTCTTCCGAGGGCTTTGGACGCAAAATCAGCGCATCCCCCTCACGCGAAATTTCGACCTCGCTCACGTCAAGGCGAAAGTCCCGGGGCAGCCGGACAGCTTGAGAATTGCCGGAACGGAACACCTTGGCGATGTGAGGCATGATGCAATTCCTGTTTATACGCTCTAGTATATACATTCATTATCCCGCTTGGCAAGATGGAAGCAGGTGACAGGGATCTGCGGTCAGCTGATGATGCCCACGGCAAGCTCGGCCCAGATCAACAGAACCGTCGCAAGCACGGCCAAGACAAGAACCGCTCGCCAGAAGCGATGACGTGTCGTTCTCAGGATTACTTCCCACCCGAGCCCAAGGCTGCCGATCAGCAGGGCGGCAAAGAGGAAATCGAAGACGCCCCAGTTCACCTGATTAGCGACGGAGGTGGGCAACAAAGGCAAGAGGACCAGCAACGCCGCCAAACTCCAAACAGGTAATAGCCCGCCTCAAAGATATGCTGAATCCCAGTATCTTGCGATACCTCATGTCCTGAGCCGAATGCTTGCGATCAGGATCCAGGGCCTTGAGCTTTCCAGCGATACCATGGCCGCCGCGATCAGGCCGTCGAGGGTTCGCCTTCAATCCGGGCCGGCGCCATGGACCGTATGATCGTCCATGTCCGCAGCCTTTCTTCTTTCCGGCCACGCGACCGTCGCGCGAGAATGCGGGATGGCGCTGCTGCGATCAAGTGGCGCCCAAGCGGAAATCTCGCTCTATTTCAGTCCGCTGCGCCCTTGCAAATTGGTTAACAGATTGATCGCAGGTGGTGTAAAATCAACTCCGGGCGATGAACACGGAAAGGAGGGGACCATGAGACAGGCACCTATGAGCGCAGCATTTGCGATTGCCGCACTGGCCGGGAGCGCCGGGTTGGCGTCGGCTCAGGCATTTTCGCTGGAGAACGGCTACATCAAGGGCTTCGGAGGCGCGACCTGGCCGTCAGACCTGGATACGACGCTCTTCGAGGAAGGGGAGCAGATCGCCCTTCCAAGCTTCGACCATGACACGGGCTACACCCTGGGCATTGCGGTCGGCGCCACTGTCATGCCGAACCTCGCGGTCGAACTTGAATACGCCTATCGCAAGGCCGACTTCACCGTCAGGGACCGGCTCGAGGGCGACCGGACCGACGGCGATACCTCGTCCAAATCCCTCATGGTCAACGCGCTCTACATGTTCGACAGCATGGGTCCGACGGGGGCGGTCCAGCCCTATCTCGGCGCCGGCATCGGCGCGGCCAATGTGGAAAAGAGCGCCGGCGGCCAGGATTTCGACGGTGACGGGCTGCTTGCCTACCAGTTGATCGGCGGCGTGGGCTACAAGGTGAACCCAAACATGAGCCTTTTTGCCGAGGGACGCTGGTTCCAGACGGAGTCGGACAGGTTCGAAGGCCCGGCTGACGAGAGCTTCGACGGCAGGTTCAAGACCTTCGACCTGCTTGTCGGCATGAGCTTCGCCTTCTGACGACAACTGACGGACGGGCACTTGGCTGGACTGAAAGCCCGACCTGATGGCTCATGCAAAATCGCAGTCTCTTGCGAGACGCGGTGCCATGAGCCTGATCCTTGCGATCAGGACCAGGCCGTTGAGCTTTCCATCGATTGCTCCAGTCCTTTGCCAACCTGCGGCATTGCCCGAACTGTGCGAATGTCTGCTCGACGACCCGTCGACGCGTCCAGACCTCCCTCTCTTTCGCAGTGTCGGAACGCTTGATGATCTCGGGTGTCCAGTCGCCGCGCCCCTGCGCGTTGCCTTCACCTTATCCCGGCATAGCCGGCCTTGGCAAACACATGGCGTCGCAAAGGGAACCGGTGCCGTGGAAAGTCTTGCTCGGACCACGCTACCGTTAAACCGGCCCATCACAGACCAGTGCTCGATCCTCGCGGTTCAAGCTGACAGGGACAACCGGTCTGGCTTGATGGACAGGAAAGGAAAGATTTCGATTTCTTGTTTTCGCCGCGCGCTTTATGCAAAGCCGCGAAACCTTGCGCGTGATCATTCACTGAACCTTATGGCCATTACCCTTCAGCCCGGACAACACCTGTTGTCGGCCGCCGTTACCGCAGCCAGCCGCCTTGCCGCTGAAACGGGTGAGCCTCCCCGTCTCAAGGCGGTAGCCAAAACTCTGGGGATTAAGAAGGAAACGCTGAAAGCCTTTGTTCCCAACAGGAACTATCTTCTTGGGGCCATGGCCGATACGGCCCTGCTGCGGCTGCTGCACATGATCACCGATCAGATTTGTCGCTGTTCGTCGTCCTCGCCGGTTCTTCAACTGGAAGCCGTGGCCAATGCCTATATCGACTGGGCGCGTCTTTACCCGCACGAGTTCCGCCTTATCGGCCAAATGCCCGCCGCCTTGTTTGAGGTCAATCCGCGCCTTTTGCAGTATGAACAGTCGATCCACGATCTCGTCTTCAAAATCTTCCAACGCGCGCAGGGCGAAGGCTACCTGGCTCCAGAGGAAGATCTGACCATGTTGCGTGCGATCAGCCATACCTATCTCTATGGCGTCATTACCAAGATGATGCTGGGCGATCTGGCCCGGTGGACGCCTGGATTTAGCGATCAAGATGCAGCGCGGGCTGCAATACGGCTGTTCAATGAAAAGTGGTTTAAGGCGGCACCGTATCCGTCAGATGCTCCTCCCCCAAAGGAAGCGTAGAACCGTCTTCTGCATCTGGATGCTTGGCAGATCGCTGATCCGGACACCGAAGCAGCAGCCAGCGGCAGGAAGCAGTCGATCAGCGCGGGACCGCGTTCGCGATCCCTATCCTCAACTCCATTCGCAAAGGGATCAAATAAGAATAGACAAAAATGAGTCTTTTGCACATCATGCACGTACTGATCCTGCCATCCTATTTCGGTGGAAAGCGACGGGTCGGGTAAATTGACGTTCTGAACTGCTCAGTTTTCACAGTCGTCCCGTGGATCGGGCGACACCAAGAGGGCGAGAACAGATGACCAACACGCCTGTCAGCTATTTGAGCGACAATCAGGTTGCCATCCAAGGCGGCAAGACTTCCGGCCAAGACACCATCAACGCACATCTTTACTGGTGGGTAAGCACCTGCCTTGCTCACGGTGAGCAGCATCTCGACACGATGGTCGTAACTGCGCCGGACGGCCTGAAACTGGCGTTTGGCTGCTATGACGCGATGGCAGATGAGATCGAGATGACGGTTCAACGCATCTGGACAGACATTGCGATAAAGAGGCTGCGGAAGGCTTGATTGTCTGCGGGGCCGGTGTGCTTCGGCTTGCGACCATTGGCCCTGTGCCCTTGCCATTTTTCCGCCCATGACGCGCTTATGGCGCGGCCTTCGGAGGTGAGAGAGGTTCCGAAAACACGAATGACGACTATCCGGGATGCCTGCCCAAGTTGACCAATAAGACAATAGACGGTGCCATCGGCAAAAGCGTAGATACGTCCTGCCTGGTTCAACCAGAGCGCGATTCTGACAGTCACCTTGTTTGCCTCCCCAAAGGGGCCTTTCCCGAGTTCGAGTTTGCCATGAAATCTCTTCTTGCCGCCGCCATTTTCTCTTTCGCCTCCCTTGCCGGGGTGGCTTCGGCCGCGACCGTCAATGCCGTTCAGATGAAACAGAATGATTGGATCGTCTTCGATTTTGCCCGTGAGCAAGGGGCATTCAAGATCACGCCGGGAAGCACCGACGGATCCTTCTCCTACAGCTATGGCTTTTCGGATACGCTCTGCCCGCAGTCCTGGGCCTGCATGCCCCAGGCCCGCGCGTTCAACACTGTCTATGCGAATGACGGCGGTGATTTTGGCTATGGCTGGAACCCTCAATCGTTCGGCGGCGTGCGCAGCGACACGATCCTGACCGGCGCAAAGACCAGCCTTTTCATGTTCTTCCGCGTCACCTCGGGAAGTGCATCGGTCTCACAGATGATTGCTGATGCGCCAACCGATCCGGCGCCGGTTCCGCTGCCTGCGGCAGGGTTTCTGATGATGGCAGGGCTGGGCGCGCTGAGCATCTTGCGCAAGCGCCAGAAGGCAAGCTGACTGCGCGGCCAAAGCCCTCTTTGTCGCCTGGTATGAAAAAGGCCCGCGTGCTGCGGGCCTTTCCCTTATCCTGCTACGTCGGGATCAGATCTCGTTGCCGAGCTTGCCCTTGATGGTGCCAGACACATCCTGGGCCGTGCCCTTGGCCTTCTGAGCCTCACCTTCGGTTTCCAGGCGAGGATTGTTGGTGGCCTCGCCAATGCCGTCCTTGATGCTGCCTGCGATCTTGTTGCCTGCAGCCTTGGTCTTATCGGTCAGTTCGCCCATGAGAGAACCTCCTTCTCAATGCGTTCCCTGTAGAAACGCTGCCAAGACCCGCATCGTTCCCACCTTAGGGATATGGCAGGGTGCCCGTGACGTCCGCCACCACCACGGGCTTTGCTGTCTGCAGGGAAGCAGGCCCAGGGCATCAGACGTTGCTTCTGCCAACCTGGCCGCTGGCAGCGACGTCGGTATTCCGGGGCGATAGCGGAGAGCGACGGTTGGATCACCGTATCCCCGTGTTTGGCCCGGGACATCATGGCCCGGTTCAAGGCGAGTGGGCCAGGTCGGCAAACCCGAATGAACAACGCCTTGCGCGATGCTGCTGGCCCTTGATTCAGGGAAATGTCTCCAGCCGAGCGGCAGGAACTCGGAAACACAACACAGGTGCCGCTCGGCTGATAGAACAGGGTATGCCGGAAGATGACCTTTGCGGCAACTTGTCCAAATGGACAACCGAAGGTTGTCATGAAGGATCTGCAATATTCGTTTTTTGGTAAACGAGCTGTTCCTGTTTTCGGACAAGGCAAGCGCACCGCGCCTGCATATGGCCTATCCGGCAAGCCAGTTCACAAGCCGCTAGGGCAGGCGGGTGCCATTGCGCCGCCATGTTGCTATCCGCTCGATCCGGTCGAACAACGGGGCAAGCCTGCCGCGGCAGTAGGTCAAGCCTTCATAGACCACATAGACCTGCCTTGCCCAACCGACATAGATCTGCGGGCGGCCGGTTGCCGCGGCCAGCCGTGCCATCCGGTGAGAGCCGCGGCTGATCGCGGCGCGGGTGCGATAGACCAGCCTCCTGCGCCACCCGATCCCTGCCGCCGATGGCGCGACACGCTTGATCGGACGGATGCCCCGCCTGGCCCAGGTCAGGCGATAGGCCAGTCCCTCGCGACGCTGGCGGAAGCCTGCGGCCTGCGTGGCTGCCACGAAATCGGCATCGACCGGCTCAAGCCCCAGCCAACCATCGGCCCTCGCCTCATCGATAAGACGCTGGATCAGGGGCGCGCGGACCACCACCACATTGGTGCCCCGTCCGTCCGAGGAATAGGGTTCCACCCAGGCGTCGCCAAAGCTGACATCGGCCGTTTCCGCCACCACGTCGTCGCAGAAATTGCAGGCAGAGTTCTGAAAGAATCCCGCGCCCCAATCGCCATCTGCCAGATGGAACCATTCGTTCTGCACGGTGCTGCCGTCGTCCAGCGTCAGATGCGCGGTGTACCAGTTCGCCGGGCGATTGGCGTCCTTCAGCCGGTATTCGACCGCGCGCACCCGATCGTGGTCCGCGCCCAACTGCCAGGCGAAACTTTCGACGAAACGCGCGCTTTTCATGTGTCCGCAGAACAGGCCCAGCATATGCGTGATCCGTTCCTCCAACACCGGGTCCTGCGCGCGGGCCAAGTGGACGGCCTTGATGAAGCAGGGGATGCCCACCACCGCATAGCGGCCGGGCGAGGCACGGACCTGATCCAGAACGGCCGCCAGATGGACGGGACGGCATCGACCGGCTGGTCCCTTTCGACGTGGCCCGTCCCCTGCCGCCGCAGGATTGCGACATCGAGATCATGGAACTGCCGCTTGCTTTGCGCGCCTGCCCGTCCGATGCGCCCATGCCTGCCTTGGACGTTACCGTGCCCGCCCGGCTGCCGCCCGGCACGGTTGCGCTGTGCTGGGCCACGGGCGAATGGGATGCCGGGCGGTCCGTGCCCGAGGCCATGTTTGCGCCCTTCTGCACAGGCCCGGCGCTGTCCCTGATGCCACGGCCGACCGCGCTGCCGGTTCTGAACCCAGACGGCTGCCCGCTGGATATCCTGCAAACCGCGCAGCTTGTTGCCGGATCGGCGCTTGTCGTCACAGTGGATACAATGATCGCCCACCTGGCCGGGATCCTGCAACGGCCAGTGTGGCTGCTGGCCCAGCACGACCCGGACTGGCGCTGGCCCACCGCGGCCACATCCACCCCCTGGTATCCAACAATGCACGTCTGGCGTCAGTCCGCTCCGGGCGATTGGACGAGCGTAATCGACAGGGTAGGCGCGGCATTGGACCGCCTGCTCCGGGTTCAGACTACAGGGCACCTCGAAAAATTGCCCGGCGCGTGTTGCTGCGGTATGAACGGGGGTGATCGGCTGCTTGGGGCGTAACGATGGCACAGATGGGTTTCTTCGATCTTTCGGACCGCTATGCGAGCTTGGACGCCAAGAAGGACCCCTTGGTCGAGATTGACACCGTTGTGCCGTGGGAGGAGTTCCGCCCGACGCTGGAGCGGGTTTGGCGCAAGCCAGATGCGGAGCGGAAGTCACGTGCCGGGCGCAAGCCTATGGACGCCGTGCTGATGTTCAAGACACTGGTCCTGGGCGCGCTCTACAACCTGTCCGACGACCAGATCGAGTATCCGGTGCGCGACCGGCTGTCGGCCAGGACGGTTCCTTGGTCTGGGGCTGGAGGACCGGGTGCCCGATGCCAAGACCGTCTGGCTTTATCGCGAGGGGCTGGCGCAGGCAGGCTTGGTCGAGGCGCTGTTCAAGCAGTTCGACGGCTATCTTGCGCGGCAGGGCTACATCGCGCGGGGCGGACAGATCCTGGATGCCTCCATCGTGCCGGTGCCGAAGAACCACAATACGCGGGATGAAAACCGGGCGATCAAGAACGGCGAGGCGCCCGAGGATTGGGCGAACAAGCCCGCCAAGCGCAGCCAGAAGGACGTTGATGCCCGCTGGACCAAGAAGCAGGGGAAATCCCACTATGGCTACAAGAACCATGTGAACATGGACAGGAAGCACAAGCTGGTAAGACGTTACCATGTCAGCGATGCCGCCCTGCATGACAGTCAAGCGGTGGACCACCTGCTGACGCGGGGCAATACCGGCGCGGGTGTCTGGGCTGATCCGGCCTATCGGTCCGAGGAGATGGAAGCCAAGCTGCGCGGCATGAAGCTGAGGAGCCACATCCACCGCAAGGGCAAGCGCGGCAAGCCGCTGACCGAACAGGCCAAGAGCAGCAACCGGACCAAATCCACGGTGCGTGCCCGGGTCGAGCATGTCTTCGGCGCGCAGACCAACGACATGGGCGGCACGCTGGTGCGCACGATCGGCTTGGTGCGGGCGAAGGCGAAGATCGGGATGAAGAACCTCGCTTACAACATGCGCCGCTTCGGCCAGCTGAGCCGCCTGAACCCGTGCCCGGGCTAACCCAGGGGCGCGGAAATCAAGTCGTGCGGCACGAAACGCCGCCCGCGACAGGGAAAGCATCAAAGACCCCGTAGCGCACAAGGGCACTGACGGGCGGCATCACGACCATTTCAAGCCGCCAAGCCCGCGACCCGCGACCCGCGACCGGAAAATGTCAAAAATCGAGGTGCCCTACAGAAAGTGGATAAACATGACCTCCAAGTTCCGTCCTGCGCCGCTTGCGCCCGTGTCCTGGGGCGAGCTTCTGGACAAGATCACCATCCTGGAAATCAAGGCCACCCGCATCCCCGACCCTGCCGCTCGCGCCAATGTGAACCGCGAGCTTGTCTTGCTGCGCAATGTTGCAGCGCCTGTCCTGCCGCAGCCAGACCTTGCGGCCTTGGTCAATGGCCTACGCTGTGTGAACCTGGAGTTGTGGCAGATCGAAGACGACATCCGCGCCAAGGAGGCTGCTGTCCAATTCGATGTGGAATTCATTGCGCTGGCACGCTCGGTGTATCTGACGAACGACAAAAGGGCCGCGCTGAAGCGTGACATCAACGCCCTGCTGCGGTCCGAACTGATCGAGGAGAAATACCACGTGACAACCCAGGCAGGTGAGGCGCGCATTGCGGATCAGGATCGCTGATAAGGGGAGACAAGGTGCTGTTCGCAATTCCTGCTCCTGAATTGCAAAGCCGCGGCATTCCGCTTCCCATAATGTTCGCTTCAGACATCCCCAAAAGTGCCTGTTAGGATAAGACCGTCGAAAAACCGTTCCAAACTTCGTGTACAACGACACAACTGCATTGATGCAAAAATGAAATCTTGAACTAATTACCGGAAGCCCTGCATAAGACACCTCGTTAACCACGTCGTTATGCACGTGCCTTAGCCGATCAGTCCAAACTCAGGCAGGCGGTGGAAATCTGGCGGTGACTCTTGGTAGGAAAAAATGATCCTCAATCGATAGACTTGAGGCGAAGTTTTTCTTGGGCGCTAAGGCATTTGTCTCCTCCAGAATGGTCTCTAAGTTCCAGATACATGGCTTCCAATTCACAAATCTGGCGCTCAATTTTCCATAATGTTTTCGCAGTTTCTGCTTGGGAAAGATTCAGAGAGCGGAGGTTTGCTCGGCAGAGCATTAATGTCGTACCCGCAGCAGAAAGATTAGCATGAAAGGCCTCATAGGGTGTGACACAATTGCTCATAGGTCCTCCGCTTACACGTCTTGAATGTACAATAATCTAGTTACTGAAAGGTTAACGGAAACCATCAAGATATGAAATTTCCATGAGCCGAGCGAGGCTGCCATGCCTCGATAAGGTTTAGCAACCGTCTTTATCAGGGCCCTTTCCGTTGAGATGGGGCGAGGAGGCCGCTCGCAACGCATGTGGAGGATGCGTTGTCTCCCAGCGGTATGGCTCCGGCGCTGCGGTGAGGTGTGGGTCCGTGACTGCAATCCTGGAGTCCTGCAACGCCAGCAGCACAGTATCTCCGCCATCATTTCCGCAAGGTCGGGTGTAGCACCCCACATCGGCGCTACGTCAGCCCGATGCCCCCCGTCTGCTCACATATATGCGGACACAGATCGATCTCGCCGCAGGCAGACCTCAAGGAGCAGTGAAACCATGCCGGCACACGTCACAACTGGTCGCCTTCGTAGAGCGGTGGCTTTAACTTCATATTAACTTTGATGTGCTGAACTTAATGTCAGTAAAGATCTGAAATTTCGGATCCCGAATCAGGCGAACCCATATGAATCAGATTGTTATTATCACAGCAATAACTGTAGCAACAATTATCGGTGACTACGTGTTGAAGCTTGCATCTGACAAGGAACATTTCCTATCGCCACAGCTCTTTGCCGGCTTGATTCTTTACGCCTTACCAGCATTTGGCTGGATGCACCTGATGAAGACCCAATCATTGGCACAAATCGGCATCATTTATAGCACAGGCACCATCCTCGCGCTTTTCTTGATGAGTCTTCTTATCTTCCGCGAAACCCTGTCTGTTCGCGACTGCGTTGCAGGTTTTTTCGCGTTGTGCGCCATTCTTGTCTACAAGGACTGACAGGCTGATGCTTCTTATCCCGCACTACATCGCCCAAAGCGACATCCATGGGATGGGAGTTTTTTCTGCAATCGATCTCCGCCGCGGCGATCTCATATGGCGTTATAACTCTCAGCGGGATCTCGTCATCACCCTCGACGACTTCAGGAACCTGACTTTCCAAAGAAGAAACGATGTAATCAATCACGCTCAGTGGTACCCGAACCAAAAGCACTTCGTGCTCGGATGTGACGGTGATTACTTCATGAATCACGCGGATGACGCAACGCTAAGCGATCATGGCCATACAATGGCGGCCGCTCGAAATATAAAAAAGGGGACTGAACTCACCTGTGATTATCGTGTGGTTCAGGTACTGGGATTTCAACCTTATCGGGATCCTAGATTGGTTTTAGACGAGTACATGTAATGACTTCACAGCCAAAACCTTACCATTTGCCGAGACAGATTCTATTTTTCATGCTAATTGGCGTGCTCATTTGTGCCGGAAGCGTTCTTTATACTTTCCAGCAGATCGCCTCTCGCCTTGATGCGGGCGCTGCCTCTAACAGCCAAGAGAGGGTTAAAGAAGGTTTGGCTTCTCTCCAGACCCACGTGCGCCTATTCTCTAAAGACTACAACAACTGGACCGATGTCTATGCCGCTGCATGGCGCGGTGATATCGCATTTATCGCAAACAACTATGGCATAACGGCCAACCAAGGAGAAATTTTTGAGCTTGCCTTGATGTTTGGTGGGCCTTTTAAACGCCCCATATCATGGATTGAAAATGGCAGCCGTAGCCCAGGCGGGCTGATTTTTTCTGCCGAGACCGTAGCCTTTGCGCTAATGGCTCTAGAGGCGCAAGATCAGACTCGGCCATCTGTAGACTTCTTCGCTGTAGAAGGCGGGCGAGCGGTAATAGTAACGGCCTCTTACTTGCTTCCGGACCCCGATCAAGCTGTTACCCGCGAAACCATTAAGGCGGCTGCAGTAACGATGATTGGCCGCCATCTTTCAGGCCGAGACTTGGCTATCATAGAGCAGGACGCGGGCATTAGTGACCTCCAGATTACTCCTAACCCAAAGCCAGGCTACCTCACGATACCGCTGCCGGATATCACTGGTAGTAATACCCTGTATCTCACGTGGAAAGCTGCTCAGCCTGGCAGTGCTTTGATAGGACAACTGGCTCCTGTCATAGCAATCGTTGCTACAGCCTTTGTGGCACTAGCTGCTCTGGCAACCTGGCTAGTTCACAAAAACGCGCGACAACTCATCCTGCGTGAGGTGGAAGCTAGAGAGCTCGCTCGGACTGATGCCCTTACTAGTTTGCCAAACCGGCTGTCGTTCAATGAAGCGGTCCAGAAGGAGCCAACAGACATGACGGGGGAGTTTGCACTCGTCATGATGGACCTTGACCGGCTCAAGCAGACCAACGACGTATTTGGGCATGCTGTCGGCGACTGCATCCTTCGTGACTTCTCGGAGAGGCTTCAGCGGTGTGCAGATCCCTCGACCTTCGTTTCACGCCTTGGGGGGGATGAGTTTTGCGCCATCGTGCGCGGCTCTGGAGCTGCGGAGCGAGCACAGGCATTCCTCGCAATCCTTGAAATGCGCTGCTCCAAGCCGGTGAAAGTTCGTGGGGAGAGCGTTCATCTTAGCTTCTCGGCAGGCATCGCTACGCATGTTCGTGGCGAACACGTCGAGGAAACGCTCCGAAAGGCTGATTTGGCGCTTCGGCGTGGAAAATCGGCGTTGGACGAGCGTGTAGGGGTTTATGACATCGACATGGATCTTGCGGACAAATCGACCCTCCTTCTCGAGCAGGCGCTACGTGGGGCTCTTCGCAATCCCGATGAGTTCTGTGTTGTTTATCAACCAATCATGCCTGCGAATGGCAAAGGGCTGTTGCGAGTAGAGGCTCTTGCCCGCTGGACAAACCCCGTCCTTGGTCCTGTAGGCCCTGACCAGTTCATTCGCGTTGCCGAGCGAACAGGGCTGATCTCAGAACTAGGGTGGATTATTATTGACAAGGTGCTCGCGGATCTCGCAACCACTCAGGCCGTTTGCGCGAGCATCAATGTCTCACCACTTCAGCTCATGAAGCCGGACTTTGTGTCAGACTTCCTCCTGCGTCTTGAACGCACAAGTGTAGCAACTGACAGAGTTGAAATCGAACTTACAGAAAATGTCATGATCCGCAATCAGCAAGCAATCCTTGACCGAATAAAAGAAATCCGATTGGCTGGTATTAAGGTTGCTCTTGATGATTTCGGAACAGGTTTCTCAGCGATCAGCTACCTGACTGCAACTGAATTTGACTCTATAAAGATTGATGGAAGCCTACTTCGATCTGCTAGTCAAAGTCAGAGTCGAAAGAACTTTTTTAACTCGGTAGTTTCTTTAAGCCGTGCGGTTTGTGGAAATGTTGTGGTTGAAGGCATAGAGACATCGGAGCAGGCGCAGATGGCAGAAAGTTCTGGAGCAGACGCATTCCAAGGATATCTTTATGGATTGCCTTCTGCCTTCAATATGCTATGCGAACTGTGGTCGCCGCCAAATTTAATAAATAAGGAGGCTATTGAAGATGGAGATGAAAGGGTTACTGATCTTTCGCAATGGCGTGAGGCGTGTTTTCAAGGCATTCCTAGGATACCAAACCTTCCTCACATCCTGCATCCAGCAGGTTCTAAGAGCGTCTAAAAAAACCGCTGCTCCTGCGTTGAAGGACCATGAGCAAGCCCCTTGTATCTGATGATCTATGTGCTCTGCCCCCTGAAAACTGGACCGTTTGAAACTGGAGTTTTCGGCTAACCTTCCTTGGCTGGGAGAGGAGCTGAAGACGATGAAGGCATCGAAGTTCACCGAGGCCCAGAAGGCGTTCATCCTGAAGCAAGGCGAGGAAGGCACACCGGTTGCGGAGATCTGCCGCAAGGCCGGGATCAGCCAGGCGACCTCCTTCAACTGGAAGAAACGGTATGGCGGGTTGCTGCCTGACGAGATGCGCCGATTGAAGGCGCTTGAAGACGAGAACAGCCAGCTGAAGAAGATCGTGGCGGACCTGACGCTCGACCGGGAAATGATGCAGGATGTGACCTCGGCGTAGCCTTACGATGAAGAGGCTGCACAACATACTCATCCCGTAACCCTCGCAAGAGGCCGCCAGACTCAGGGTGCATCCGGGATCTTGGTAGAGGACAGCCGCTAAACGGCGCCCACGAACTGGACGTCATTGCAGGCTTTGAGCGGTACGATAATACCGGCCTTCATGCGGTTTTTTAATTCGTCAAGTTCCACCATAAGCATCTCGATTTGCCACTCGGCGTCGTTGAGCTCTTCGTGGGAAAGTGCAAAGTGGTCTGCATGCGCTCTACACAACATGATCGTAGTATGGGCTGGTGTCAGATATTCGTTTAATGTCTTGGCATTCATTGTTCGGCGCATTGCTTGTCCTTGACCATCACTTGTGTGTCGATTGTAAAAAAAATGGCAGGAAGGTATGAAGAATCCGTGAACCCGCTGCAAGGAAAGCAGAAAAATTCTGAGAAGCTATTCTTCTCATACTTATCGTAAGCTTTCTGTTGCCTCATGATATTAATTTCCACTCAAAACTGAGCCGGCTCTCCTTTCAGCGTTAACCGCCTCAAGCATCGAAGCTCAGCGGCGGAGCAGCAACCGATCATGGATGGGATGTATTAGAGGTCGAGATCGAAGTCTTTGCGGCGCAGTTCGTGCTGCGATGTTTCACGGCTGTACTCGCGCGCAAGGAGCCGTTCCCTGGCCAGCTCGGCCTGCCGCCGGGACAGACCGATGCTTTCGTGGCTTTCCGCTGCGGCCACCAGGGCACGGGCAATCTCGCGCCGCTGTCCAGCCTCGGGGAAGTCGAGCGCCAGCGCCCGATCATCGCCAGTTGCGATCTGCTCCATGACCGTCTCGCCGTAGCGCCCCTTCAGATCCCGGGCGAAGCGCTCGGCGTGGTCCTCCCCCTCGAATTCCACCCGGCGGTGCTGGCGATGCACCCGGGCCAGCGTCTCGAGCGTCCGCACCAGGCGGTCATCCTTGCATTCATGCGTGAAACCATCCCGCAGGAATGGACAAAATTCCGCGACAAGGTCTCCGACAACTTCCGCGTCATAACCCACGAGAACTTTCGGGTTTTGCAGTAGAAGCGGTATAACTAATCGGCTTGCGAATAAAGTTGCAGACATAGGCAGCGGTCATGCTTCCTCGAACAAAGGGGCCGGGCTGTAGCGGCCTTGCAGATGGTATGGAGCGGCGCCGGCCAGTTGGTGCAGTTTGTCCAGCAGGCGGGAACGGCCTCGCGCCGCCAGAATTTCAAACGGGCCATGCGGGAAGTTGAGACCAAGTTTCAGCGCAGTGTCTATGCCCTCCGTGGTTGTGCCGCCCTCGGACAGAAGCCAACCCGCCTCGTTCATCAAGGCGGCCTCGATCCGCAGGGCAATGGCGGCGGCATCCTGCGGCGGTGCGGCGGACGCTTGAGGATGCACAAAGCCCCTGCCAGTCTTGCGACCCAGATCGCCTGACGCGACCTGCCGCTGCAGCGCGTCAAAGACGTGATAGCGCGGATGCCCGTCCATTGCAGCGGCCAGGCTTTCGGTCGCGGCCAGGTTGATGTCCGCCCCCACCAAGTCGATCAACGCGAAGGGTCCCAGCCGATATCCCGCAGCCTGCATAGCCGCGTCGATTTCGGCGGGGCTGCGGCCCTCCTCCAGCAGCGCCAGTGCCTCGCCATAGAAGGGGCGGGCACAGCGGTTGACAATGAAGCCGGGCCGGTCGGGGCAGGCGATGACGGTCTTTCCCGCAGCCTCGGTCACCTGCCGCGCCCGTGCCAACGCATCGGCTGCGGTGCCGGAATGAGCCACCAGTTCCACCAGCTTCATGACAGGTGCGGGATTGAAGAAATGCAGGCCAACCAGCCGTTCAGGCCGTGCAAGTCCTTGGGCTATGCCAGCCACGGACAGCGACGATGTGTTAGTAGCCAGCACCGCATCTGGTGCCATTACCGCCTCGAGCGCCGCGAAGAGGCCCCGTTTCACCTCGATCTTTTCGACGACCGCTTCGATGACAAGGGTGGCAGCGCCCATTGCCCCGGGATCTGGCACGACAGTGATGCGGCCCAGCAGCGCCTCCATCGCCCCTTCGGTCAACTTGCCGGCCTGGACACGGGGCAGCAGGCTGTCGCGCAGGCGGGTCAGCGCCGTGTCGCGCGCGGTCGGAACGGCATCGGTCACCAGAATGTCAAAGCCCGCGGCGGCATAAGTCTGGGCAATGCCAAGACCCATCGTTCCCAAGCCGATAACGGCAAGTGTTGTCATGTTTCCCCAAGCTCCGGCTTTATCCCTGGCTGTCGAGCGGTATCGTGAACCCCGCACCATGATCCGGCCGCGCCCATCGGCGCCTCCCTCGGCATCGGCGCGATACGGCCCGGCGTCGATTCACGGATCATCATCACGGATGCAATCATGGCAGAGCCGAAAGATCCTTCAAGCTTAAAATTTGAAGCTTGAAGTAAAAATGGTTTGGTGGCAGCCTTCTGAAAATTATCGGGGGGAGCCGAGCGATGAAGATCTTGTGCATGGGCGGTGGGCCGGCGGGACTGTATTTCGCCATCTCGATGAAGCTGCGCGACCCATCGCACCAAGTCACCGTGCTGGAGCGCAACAAGGCCAATGACACCTTCGGCTGGGGCGTGGTCCTGTCCGACGACGCACTGGGCCGGATGCAGAAGAACGATCCCGTCAGCACCGAGGCGATCCGCAGCCAGTTCGCCTACTGGGACGACATCGCCGTGATCCATGATGGCGTGCGCACCGTTTCCGGTGGACATGGCTTCGCCGGGGTCGGGCGCAAGCAGATGCTGATCCTTCTGCAGCAGCGCGCCCGCGACCTTGGGGTGGACCTGCAGTTCGAGAGCGAGTTCCGGTCCGTCGAGGAATACCGCAAGGACTATGACCTCGTGGTTGGCTGCGACGGCATCAATTCGATGGTGCGCAAGGAATATGCCGAGATCTTCCAGCCCGACATCGACACTCGCCGCTGCAAGTTCGTCTGGCTGGGCACCCATCAGAAGTTTGACGACGCTTTCACTTTCATCTTCGAGCGGACGGAACATGGCTGGGTCTGGGCGCATGTTTATCAGTTCGACGACAACACCGCGACCTTCATCGTCGAGACCCTGCCCGAGACATGGGAAAAGCTGGGCTTCCCCGACATGACGAAGGAGGAGACCGTCGAGACCTGCCGCAGGATTTTCGAGCGTCATCTGGGCGGCCACGACCTGATGTCGAATGCGGCGCATTTGCGCGGCTCGGCGGTCTGGATGCAGTTTCCGCGGGTGATCTGCGAAAACTGGTATCATGAGAACGTCGTGCTGATGGGCGATGCGGCGGCGACAGGACATTTCTCGATCGGCTCCGGGACGCGGCTGGCCTTTGACAGCGCGATCGCGCTTGCCGAATACCTGCATTCCGAATCGGACATGCAAGCTGCCTTCCAGCGTTATCAGGAAGAGCGCCGTGTCGAGGTGCTGCGCCTGCAATCGGCGGCCCGCAACAGCCTGGAATGGTTCGAGCAGGTCGAGCGCTATCTGCATCTGGACCCGGTGCAGTTCGCCTATTCGCTGCTGACCCGTTCGCAGCGCATCAGCCACGAGAACCTGCGCCTGCGCGATCCCCAATGGCTGGCAGGGGCCGAGGAGTGGTTCCAGACCCGCGCAGGTGGCAAGCCCGGCAGCCGCCCAATGTTCGCGCCGTTCCGCTTGCGCAACATGGAGTTGAAGAACCGCATCGTCATGTCGCCGATGGCGCAATACAAGGCGGTGGACGGATGCCCAACCGACTGGCACCTGATCCATTACGCCGAACGCGCCAAGGGCGGCGCGGCGATGATCTATACCGAGATGACCTGCGTTTCAGCGGAAGGCCGCATCACGCCCGGCTGTCCCGGCCTTTATGCGCCGGAACACGAGGCGGCTTGGAAGCGGCTGGCAGATTTCATCCACGCGGAAACCTCGTGCAAGCTCTGCATCCAGATCGGTCATTCGGGGCGGAAAGGATCGACCTGCGTGCCGTGGGTCGGCGGCATCGACGCGCCCCTGCGCGAGGGGAACTGGGATCTGATGGCGGCAAGCTCCTTGCCCTACAAGCCCGGCAGCGCGGCGCCCAGGGAAATGGACCGCGCCGACATGGACATGGTGCGCGATCAGTTCGTCGCCTCGACTGAAATGGCAGCCCGTGCGGGAGCCGACATGGTCGAGATGCACGCGGCCCACGGCTATCTGCTGGCGACCTTCATCTCGCCCGTGACCAACCGGCGCACGGACGAATACGGCGGCAGCCTGGAGAACCGGATGCGCTATCCGCTCGAGGTGTTCCGGGCCATGCGCGCCGCTTGGCGCGAGGACAAGCCGATGGCGGTGCGCATTTCGGCCAATGACTGGATCGACGGCGGCGTGGACCCCGAGGAGGCCGTCGCAATTGCGAAGATGTTCGCAGAAGCCGGGGCCGACATCATCGACGTGTCCTCGGGCCAGACCGATCCGGCGGAAAAACCGGTCTATGGCCGGATGTTCCAGACTCCTTTCAGCGACCGTATCCGCAACGAAGGGGGGCTGGCGACGATGACGGTCGGCAATATCAGCGACTTTGACCAGGTGAACGGCATCCTGATGGCGGGTCGTGCCGATCTGGTCTGCCTGGCGCGGATGCACCTGGCCGACCCCTACTGGACGCTGCACGCCGCTGTCGAGCAGGATGAGCAGGGCGTGGAATGGCCCGCGCCCTACAAGGGCGGACGCGACCTGCTGTATCGCCTGCGCGAGCGTCAGCAGGAGGCGATCCGGGCATGACACTTTCGGGCAAGCGCGTCCTGATCACCGGCGGCGGCACCGGCGTCGGCGCCGAGCTTGCAGCGGGCTTTGCCGGTGCCGGGGCCGAGGTGGTAATCTGCGGCAGGCGGCCCATGCCCCTGGAAGCGGTGGCCGAACGCACCGGCGCGCGAGCCCTGACGGCGGATGTGACCGATGAAGCCAGCGTTACGGCGCTGTTCGCACAGGCCGGTCCCTGTGACATCGTGATCGCCAATGCCGGTGCCGCGGACAGCGCGCCGTTCGGCCGCACCACGCTGGACCAGTGGAACGCGATGCTGGCGGTGAACCTGACCGGCACCTTTCTGACCTTCCGAGAGGGGCTGGCGCAGATGCCGGGCTGGGGGCGGCTGATCGCCGTTGCCTCGACCGCTGGGCTGAAGGGCTATGGCTATGTGGCACCCTATGCGGCAGCCAAGCATGGCGTTGTGGGTCTGGTGCGCAGCCTTGCGTTGGAGATCGCAAGAAAGCCGCTGACGGTGAACGCGCTTTGTCCCGGCTTTCTGGACACCGACATGACCGACCGTTCTGTCGCCACCATCGTTGCCAAGACTGGGAAAACCCCCGAGGAGGCGCGGGCCGCCCTGACTGCATCCAACCCCCAGAAGCGCCTGATCCAACCCGCCGAAGTCACCGCCGCCGCGCTGTGGCTGTGTGCGCCCGGATCCGAGGGCATCAACGGCCAGGCCATCGCCATCGCGGGTGGCGAGACATGACCGAGGGGTCCAAGCGCCGGCTGAAGCTTTGGATCCGGCTTCTGGGCGTAACGCGCCGGGCCGAAAACGAACTGCGCGAATATCTGCGCGTGACCCATGACACCACGCTGCCGCGCTTTGATGTGATGGCCGCGCTGTATCGCCGCCGCGAGACCATGACGATGAGCGATCTGTCGCGGATGCTGTTGGTGTCCAACGGGAATGCGACGGTGGTGGTAGACAGGCTGGAAAAGGACGGGCTTGCGCGGCGCATCCCGTCTGAGACCGATCGCCGGACCGTCTTCGTAGCCCTGACGCCCGCAGGCGTGGCGGCGTTTGAAAGCCTGGCCGCGGGCCACGAGGCCGAGGTGGCGCGGATCTTCGCGCGACTGGACGACAAGGACGTCGATGTGATGACCGACATCTTGAAAAGGGCAGAGCAAGAATGAGCGAACTGACCAGAACCCGACTTTCGGGCCTGACCCCCCAGCATTTCCTTTGGAAGGTCGAGGACCGCATCGCCACCATCCGGCTGGACCGCCCGGACCGCAAGAATCCGCTGACCTTCGAAAGCTATGCCGAATTGCGCGATACCTTTCGCGCGCTTGCCTATGCCACCGACGTGGACGTGGTGATCTTCGCCTCGAACGGCGGAAACTTCTGCTCGGGCGGGGATGTGCATGACATCATCGGCCCGCTGGTCGGCATGGATATGAAGGATCTTCTGGCCTTCACCCGCATGACCGGCGACCTGGTCAAGGCGATGATCGGCTGCGGCAAGCCGATCATTGCGGCGGTCGAGGGGATTGCCGTGGGGGCCGGGGCGATCATCGCGATGGCATCGGACCTGCGGCTGGCCACGCCGGACGCGAAATGCGCCTTTCTGTTCACTCGTGTCGGCTTGGCCGGCTGCGACATGGGCGCCTGTGCCATGCTGCCGCGCATCATCGGCCAGGGACGGGCGGCGGAACTGCTGTACACCGGCCGGGTGATGGGCGCTGAAGAGGGCGCGGCCTGGGGGTTCTGGAATGCGCTGCACGACGCCAGGGCGCTGGAAGCCGAGGCGCTGAAGCTGGCCCGGCGCATTGCTGACGGCCCGGTCTTTGCGCATGGGATCACCAAGACCCAGTTGAACCAGGAATGGAACATGGGGCTGGAACAGGCCATCGAGGCCGAGGCGCAGGCGCAGGCGATCTGCATGCAGACCCGCGATTTCGAGCGGGCCTATCACGCTTTTGTCGCCAAGGAAAAGCCGGTCTTCGCCGGGGACTGACAGCGCGGGCGTGATGCCCGGCGCCAGGAAAGGATGGAATAGGATGGCGGATCGCAGCTTTCTGGACTGGCCGTTTTTCGAAGCCCGGCACCGCGACCTATCAGCGGCGCTGGAGGAATGGTGCGCGGGTCATCTTCCAGTCGATCACGGCGACGTGGATGCTGCCTGCCGGGGTCTGGTGGCGGCACTGGGCTCCGCGGGCTTCTTGCGCCATTCCGGTGCAGCCGAGGGCGAGCGTCTGGACGTGCGCAGCCTGTGCCTGATCCGCGAAACCTTGGCGCGTCACGACGCCTTGGCGGATTTTGCCTTTGCCATGCAGGGTCTGGGAATGGGCGCCGTGTCGCTGTTCGGCACCCCCGATCAGCGCGAATGGCTGGAAAAGACCCGGGCGGGCCGTGCGATTTCCGCCTTTGCCCTGACCGAACCGGATTCGGGGTCAGATGTCGCCAATACCGCGACGATGGCCGAACGGGTGGATGGCGGCTGGCGGCTGACGGGCGAGAAGACCTATATCTCGAACGGAGGCATTGCCGACCTTTATGTCATCTTCGCCCGCACGGGAGAGGCGCCGGGCGCGCGGGGGCTGTCGGCCTTCCTGATGCCTGCGGACAGCCCGGGCCTGTCCATCGCCGAGCGGATCGAGGTCATCGCGCCCCATCCGCTGGCCCGGCTGAACCTGGACCGCGTGTTCCTGCCCGACAGCGCCCTGATCGGCAAGGCAGGCGAGGGGTTCAAGCTGGCCATGTCCGTGCTCGACGTGTTCCGCCCAACCGTCGGCGCGGCGGCGCTTGGCATGGCGCGGCGCGCCTTGGACGAGGCCTTGGCGCGCGTAAAAAGCCGCCGGATCCAGGACCAGCCCCTTGCCGGTCTGCAGATGGTTCAGGGCCACGTTGCCGACATGGCGCTGAAGGTGGATGCGGCCGCGCTTCTGGTTTACCGCGCCGCCTGGGCCAAGGACATGGGGGCGCCGCGCATCACCCGCGAGGCGGCGATGGCCAAGCTTTACGCCACCGAGTCCGCTCAGGAGGTGATCGATGCCGCCCTGCAACTGCACGGCGGCGACGGCGTGCGCAAGGGATGCCCGGTGGAAAGCCTTTACCGCGACATCCGCGCCCTACGCATCTACGAAGGGGCCAGCGACGTTCAGCGCGTGGTCATCGCCCGGAGCGTGCTGGAATGAGCTATCGCCGCCGCGTCCCAGTCGAATTCAACCATTGCGACCCAGCGGGGATCGTCTTCTATCCCCGTTATTTCGAGATGCTGAATTCCACGATCGAGAATTTCTTCGCTGACGTGCTGGCCTATCCTTTCGCCCGCATCCATGTCGAGGAACACTGCGCCGTTCCTACCGCCCATATCGACGCGACCTTCCGCGCCCCCTCTAGGCTGGGGGACATTCTGGATTTCGTGCTGGAGATCGAGGAGGTGGGACGTTCCAGCGTCCGGCTGGTGCAGCGCGTCGGCGCGGGCGGGCAGGACAGGCTGCAATGCACATCCACCCTGGTCTGGGTGGGCCGCGATGGCCGCGCTGCGCCCTGGCCCGACGTGATCCGCATGAAAATGAAGCAGTTCAAGGAGACGAGCGATGCTGCATGAGGTCTTGCATCCGAAGTCATGGAAAGCAACGCCAGGCTATTCAAACGGGATCGCGGCGACCGGGCGGATGGTGTTCACCGGCGGGGTCATCGGCTGGAACGACCAGCAGGAATTCGAAACTGACGATTTCGGCGAACAGGTCCGCATCGCCCTGCAATCCATCGTCGCCATCCTGGCCGAGGCCGGGGCGCGTCCCGAACATCTGGTGCGGCTGACCTGGTATGTCACCGACAAGCAGGAATACCTGTCCGCGCTGAAGCAGATCGGGCAGGCCTACAAGGACGTGATGGGCCGCCATTATCCCGCCATGGCCCTGGTGCAGGTAGTGGCCCTGGTCGAGGACCGCGCCAAGGTCGAGATCGAGGCAACCGCCGTGATTCCTGCCTGACAGGACAGGCGAACCGCGGGTCAGCGCACGCCAAGATGCCGCCCCGCCCAACTGGGAGATTGTAGATGACCGGCAACCCGCCGCTTGGACCTTCGGCGCATGAAGACACGTTCACGCGCGACAACCTGCCCCCGCCCAAGGCCTGTCCCGACCTGAACCTGGACGGCTTCGAATACCCGGAATACCTGAATGCGGCGGTCGAACTGACGGACCGCATGGTCGAAAAGGGGTTCGGGGACCATATCGCGCTGATCGGAAACGGCCGCAGCCGCACCTACAAGGAGCTGAGCGACTGGACCAACCGCATCGCCCATGTCCTGATCGAGGATTACGGCGTCAGGCCGGGGAACCGGGTGCTGATCCGATCGGCCAACAATCCGGCGATGGTGGCCTGCTGGCTGGCGGCGACCAAGGCGGGCGCCGTGGTGGTCAATACCATGCCGATGCTGCGCGCGGGCGAGCTGACCAAGTTCGTGGACAAGGCCCAGGTCAGCCATGCGCTGTGCGACACGCGGCTGATGGACGACTTGGTGGCCTGTCAGAAGGACAGCGCCTTCCTGAAGACCGTGATCGGCTTTGACGGGACTGCCAACCATGACGCCGAACTTGACCGTGCCGCCCTGAAGAAGCCCGTGCGCTTGGATGCCGTGCGGACCGGGCGCGACGACGTGGCGCTGCTTGGCTTTACCTCGGGTTCGACCGGCGAGGCCAAGGCAACCATGCATTTCCACCGCGATCTGCTGATCATTGCGGACAGTTATGCGAAGGAGGTCCTGAACGTCACGCCCGACGACGTGTTCATCGGCAGTCCGCCCCTGGCCTTCACCTTCGGCCTGGGCGGGCTTGCGGTCTTTCCGCTGCGGTTCGGGGCCTCTGCCGTGCTTCTGGAACAGGCAAGCCCTCCGAACATGATCGAGATGATCCAGGAACACAGGGCCACCGTCTGCTTCACCGCGCCGACTGCCTATCGGGTGATGCTGCGGGCGATGGATCAGGGGGCCGATCTGTCCAGCCTGCGCGCGGCGGTCAGCGCCGGCGAGACCCTGCCTGCGCCGATCTATGAGGAATGGCAGGAAAAGACCGGCAAGCCGATGCTGGACGGAATCGGCGCAACCGAGATGCTGCATATCTTCATCACCAATCGCTTCAACGACCACCAGCCGGGCTGCACGGGCAAGCCGGTTTCCGGCTATGAGGCGATGATTGTCGGCGACGACATGCAGGAAGTTCCACGCGGAGAGGTGGGGCGCCTAGCGGTGCGCGGTCCGACCGGCTGCCGCTATCTGGCGGATCCCGGAAAGCAGCGCGCCTATGTCCGGGATGGCTGGAACCTGACCGGCGACGCGTTCCGCCAGGACGAGGACGGGTATTTCCATTTCGCCGCCCGTACGGACGACATCATCCTGTCGGCGGGCTATAACATCGCCGGACCCGAGGTCGAGGCCGCGCTGCTGTCCCACCCGGCCGTGCAGGAATGCGCCGTCATCGGAGCACCGGACGACGAACGGGGCCAGATCGTTCAGGCGCATGTGGTCCTAGCCGCTGGGCAGACCGGCGACACGCGGATGGTCAAGCTCCTTCAGGACCATGTGAAGGCCGTCATTGCCCCCTTCAAGTATCCCCGCAGCGTGATCTTTACAGATGCCTTGCCCAAGACCGCGACCGGCAAGATCCAGAGGTTCCAGTTGCGGGCCGTTGGGACCAAGGCAAACTGATGCGCGACTGGAACGACGAATTCGCCAGTTCCGCCCATATTCCGGGCTCGGAAAAGCTTCCCGCAATCTGGGCGGCATGGGCGGCGGACTATCGACGGAAGGTCATGGTCGAGGAGGACATCCCTTACGGACCCTTGCCCCGCCAGAAGCTGGATCTGGTTCGGCCCGATGGCCCCAGCAAGGGCCAGGTGGTTTTCGTCCATGGCGGCTTCTGGATCAGATGCGCAAAATCCGACTGGACCGACTTGGCCCAAGGCGCCTGCGCGAATGGCTGGACCGTCGCCCTAGCCGGGTACACGCTTGCGCCTCAGGCGCGGATATCCGAGATCACTCAGGAGATCGGCGGCGCCATCGGCAAGGCTGCCGCGCTTGTCGAGGGTCCGATCCGGCTGATCGGGCATTCGGCAGGCGGGCATCTGGCGTGTCGGATGCTGTGCCGGAACGGCCCGCTTGCGCCTGACGTGCAGGCACGACTGGAAAAGACCGTCTCGGTCAGCGGATTGCATGACCTGCGCCTGCTGCAACGGACGGCCATGAATGAGGCCCTGCGCCTGACCGATGCCGAGGCCGAGGCGGAAAGCCCGGCGCTGCTGCGCCCGATGGAAGCAGCCCGGCTGACCTGCTGGGTGGGCGCAGATGAAAGGCCCGAGTTCCGGCGCCAGTCCCGGGTGATGGCCGCGATTTGGGATGGACTGGCCCACACGAAACTGGTCGAGGAACCCGGCCACAATCACTTCTCGATCCTTGATGGGCTGAAAGACCCGAAATCCCCTATCGTGACGGAATTGCTGACGGATTGAGACTGTCGGCTGCCCCTTCATCAACTCCAGGGACGTCCCCATGTTTCACGCTGACACTGGCCGCCGCTACGACCTTCATGCAACTCGTCCCGTGTCCTCACCAAAGGGCGCGTTCGGTGCCGGGACTACGTTCAAGCAGCGGGACTGGTGACATGACGCGCATCCCCCGCCACGGTCTGGTATCGCCCAGCAATCCCGAGGCCGGCCCTGTTATGTCTGCCGGCCAAAGGGGTGGATCACGATCTGGAAGCGGGTCGGGCAGGTCCTGGTCTTGGACCGATAGGTTCATCTTTCCGTCTGCCTGTTCGTTTCAGCAACAAGGGAAGCCAGAATGACCTATGATCCTTCCAAAGACGGCGCCCAGACCGATTTCCGGCAGCGCATGTCCTATGGCGACTATCTGCAGATCGACCATATCCTGACGGCGCAAAAGCCGCTGTCCAAGGCCCACGACGAGATGCTGTTCATCATCCAGCACCAGACCTCGGAATTGTGGATGAAGCTCGCGCTCTACGAGGTTGAGGCTGCACGGCGCATGATCGCGGAAGACAACACCGCCGAGGCGCTGAAGATGCTGGCGCGCGTGGCGCGCATCTTCGAACAGCTTAATTCCGCCTGGGACGTGCTGCGGACCATGACACCTTCGGAATACACGCGGTTCCGCGACGACCTGGGCCAATCCTCGGGCTTCCAGTCCTGGCAGTACCGGCTGATCGAATATGCTGTCGGCAACCGCAACCTTGCGATGCTGAAGCCGCACGAGCATCGCCCGGACCTGCTGGAGAAGCTGGAGGCCGAACTGGCCCGGCCCTCGCTTTACGACGAGGTGCTGCGGCGGCTGGCGCGGCTGGGCCTGCCGGTCCCGGCCGCGGTGCTGGAACGCGACCTGCGCCAGGGCTGGACCATGAACGAGGACGTCATGGCAGTGTGGGCCGCCGTCTACCGCGATCCCTCGCGTTACTGGGAAGCCTATGAGATGGCCGAGAAGCTGGTCGATTTCGAGGACTACTTCCGCCGCTGGCGCTTCAACCATGTCACCACGGTCGAACGGGTGATCGGCTTCAAGCGCGGCACTGGCGGCACGGCGGGGATCAATTATCTCAAGCGGATGCTCGAGGTGGAGCTGTTCCCCGAACTGTGGCGCGTGCGCACCGAACTCTAGGGTCGGTGATTCTGGCAGAATGGCCGCGCGGACTTTCAAAAGTCCGTGGCCAGGTCTAGTTCCCAAGGAGAGGTCTTGGGTCTTGTCTGATCGAAATATTTCATGGTCAAAGCAAGTCTCAGCTGTCGGGGCAAGATCATCACCTGACACGGCAAGGTAGTTGGTCGTTCTGACACTGATCTTCAGGATAATGTCACGCCCTTCGACTGGGAAGCAGCACACCATGATCATTATGGATGTAAAATTTTATCAGGGTTATACGGTATTTTCTGCGGAAGGCTGATGGACAGGGCGCAGATCACCGAATGTCTCTGCAATCCGGGATACGCGCACCGATCGAAAGGCAAGCAGATGGACTCGAAGGAAATAGCAGGCCCTCTCCATGCGCCAAGTGATGCGGTGCGTCAGCGCCTGCGGCTTTGGCTGCAGATACTGAAGGCTGTGCGCTATGTTGAAAGCGACCTGCGCGAACGACTGCGTCAGGGATACGACATGACCCTGCCGCGCTTCGACGTGCTGGCTGCCCTTCTGGCGGCGCCGGACGGGTTGCGCATGACGGAACTGTCGCAGCAACTCATGGTGTCGAACGGCAATGTGACCGGGATCGTGGATCGTCTGGTCGCCGATGGAATGGCCGAGCGCGAGACGATGGAAACCGACCGTCGGGCCTTTCGGATCCGCATCACTGAAACCGGCGCTCAACTGATGCGCGAGGTAACGGCGCGGCACCGGGACTGGATCAACGAGCTTTTCGACGAGGTGACCGAGGCAGACGCCGCACGCGGCATCTCGATCATGCTGGACATCCGGCACAAGGTCCGTCGGTAGGGAACCCGGCCCGGTGCCACCATCCCAGTTACGTCGGTCATTGAGCCAGGCAGGGGCGGGAACCGCGGCGCAAATGCGCCGCGGCACATCCTTACATCTGGCAGGAAGACGCGAAGTTGTCCTGATAATCCTCGAAGATCGGCTGGACGATCGAGGTGGCAAAGCGGCCGTCCTCGCGCTGAACCACCTGGGTCAGGTAGAAATCCTGGATCGGGAAATGGTTGTCCCCAAAGCGGAAATCCCCCCGCAACGACGTGAAGTCCGCCTGCTTCATTGCCGCGCGCAGCGCCTCGCGGTCATCCAGCTTGCCCCCGGTGATGCGCAGGGCGCTGTCTATCAACATCGCCGCATCATAGGCCTGCATCGCGAATGTGGCGGGAACGCGGTCGTACTTGGCGATGAAGGCTTTGGTGAACTCGGCGGTCGCGGGCGTGTCCAAATCCGGCGCCCAGTTGGAGCCTGCAAGGAAATCCAGCGCGTCGGCACCCTGTGCGGGCAGCGTGGATTCGTCCACCGTGAAAGCCGAAAGGAAGGGGATCGTCTCAAGCCCGGCCTGACGGTATTGCTTGACGAAGTTCACGCCCATGCCGCCCGGCATGAAGGCATAAACCGCATCCGGCTGGAACGCGGCGATTTGGGCCAGTTCGGCCGAAAAGTCCAATTGCCCCAGCGGCACGAACATTTCCGAGGCGACATTGCCGGAATAGCTGTGCTTGAACCCGGTCATCGCGTCCTTGCCGGCCTGATAGTTGGGCGTGATCAGCACGACATTGCCGTACCCTTGATCCTGGGCGTACTTGCCCGACACCTCGTGGATCTGGTCGTTCTGATACGAGGTCACGAACATATCGGGGTTGCATTCCCCTCCCGCAAGGGTCGAGGTGCCGGCATTGGTCGACACCAGGATCGCGCCGCCCTGCGTCACCGGCTGCAGGATCGCATACAGCACGTTGGAAAAGATCGGCCCGACGACGAAGTCCACCTCGTCCCGTTCCACCATCTCGCGCGCGCGCGTGACGGCCACGTCGGGCTTCTGCTCATCGTCGATGACGATGATCTCGGCCTCCAGACCGCCGAAGCTGTTGCCCAGCTTTTCGGCGGTCATCAGGAAACCGTCGCGCGACTGTTCCCCAAGGATCGCCGAGGGGCCGGACAGCGTATAAAGCAGGCCGATGCGGACCTTGCCGTCGGTGCTTGCGGCATGCAGCGGTAGGGCAGTGGCCAAGGCCAGAGCCGCGCCGAGGGCGATTTTCTTCTTCATTGTTGTCATCCCTGTTGGTCTTGGTGATTTACGAAGCGGGAGGCGGCAGGAAATCGACCTGGTGCAACGCAGCAAGGCGGACGACCTCGGCGGGGTCGGGCACGTTGTCGAGGGCCACGAACAGGTCCCACAGGTTCGCGGTGGGCGAGACCCAGAACAAGCAGGTCGCGTCCTTGATCGAC
Organism: Paracoccus actinidiae; assembly: GCF_030863885.1. NCBI lineage: Bacteria > Pseudomonadati > Pseudomonadota > Alphaproteobacteria > Rhodobacterales > Paracoccaceae > Paracoccus > Paracoccus actinidiae. The sequence goes on along the minus strand of NZ_CP132956.1, from coordinate 3,432,013 downwards.
CGGTTGAAGATGCCGTGCGGCACGTCCTGGGGCATCCGCACCAGATCGCCCGGTCCGGCCTTGACCGGGGCGCCGCCGTCCAGTTCCAGTTCCAGTTCGCCGGTCAGGACATAGATAAATTCGTCCTGTGTCGTGTGAACATGATGGGGCACGAAGGTGCCGTGCGGAAAGGTCGCGTGCCAGGACATCGAGCTTTCGCTGCGGTGCTTGGGCACATAGGTCTGGCCCAGGATGTGCCAGGTCACGTCGTCCACGGATGCCTCGCGCGTGGTCACGCCCGCTGTCATCAGTTCCATCTTGCTTCTCCTTCTTGGGGTATGGTTCAGGCCCGACGCAGGCGCGTCTGGTCCTGCGAAAATCCGGCGGTCGCGGCATAGCCGCGCACGATCATGTGGCGTTCCTCGGGCGTGATAACGGCATCAAGGTCGGCAAAACCGTCAGGCGCGCGCCGCTCGACCTCGTCGATTACCCCTTCGGGGCCGCCCTTGCGGTTCAGCGCCACGACTTGGGCCGTGGCCGGAAGACGGCTTGCCTCGTAGGCTGCAAGGGCCGAAGGGACATCGCCGCCCTGCACCAGCAGGTCCGCCAGTGCGCGCGCGTCCAGGATCGCCTGGCTGGCCCCGTTCGAGCCCACCGGATACATCGGGTGCGCCGCATCCCCCAGCAGGGTCACGCGCCCGTCAGACCAGCAGGGCAGGGGGTCGCGGTCGCACATGGGATATTCGAAGAATTCGGGCGTCGCCGTCACCAGGCCTTCAAGGTCGATCACGTCGGTATCGAAGGCGCGCACATGGGGCAGCAGTTCTTCCAGACTGCCCCGGCGGTTCCAGTCCTCGCGCGCAGGGGGGCGGGCGCCGTCCTGCGCTGCACGATAGCAGATGACCCAGTTGATCAGGACCGTGCCCGGCGTGCTGCCTGCCGCGATCGGATAAAGGACCAGCTTGTAGACGAACCCCCCCGCCACGATCATCGTGCGACCATCCGCAAAGGCGGGCCATTCGGTGGCGCCGCGCCACATCATGACGCCGTTCCATTTCAGGCCGGGTTCGGAGGGATGGATCTGGGCGCGGATCCGCGAATGAACCCCGTCGGCACCAATCAGCAGATCGCCCTGGACCGCGTCCCCATCTTCGAAAGCAAGCGTGACGTGGTCACCATCCTGCGAAAACGCCATGGCCCGCTTGCCCGTCAGGATCGCCTGCGGACCAAGTCGATCCAGAACCGCATCGTGCAGCATCGACTGCAAGCGACCCCGGTGGATCGAAAACTGGGGTACATCATGGCCCGCATCGACACCGCGAGCCTCGCGCCAGATTTCTTGGCCCTGGCGGTTCATGTAGAACAGGTCGCTGGTGCGGATGGCGATACGGTCTAGGGTCGGCAACAGGCCAAGTTCGGCCAGTTCGCGGATTGCATGGGGAAGGACGTTGATCCCGACGCCCAGTTCCCTGATCGCGGGTGCCGCCTCGTAAAGCCGACAGTCGATGCCCCGTGCGTGCAGCATCAGCGCCGTGGCCAGGCCGCCGATCCCGGCGCCCGCAATCATTGCCTTCATGTGGCTCCCTCCTGTTGCAGTGCCGGCTTTGTCCCGGCTTGCCGCCAGTGAAAGGGCCTTGGCCATGCCGCGATATCACCACAGCGCCAGAACATCGGTGTGGCGCCAGAGAAGAAAATTTTGTCCACTCTCAATAAATTTTAGAACTAAAGTATCGGCGGCCGCCGACGGTGCTTGCATTGCAGCGCACCTGCGGGTCGAATGGAATGCGGCTTGGTCAGGGGAGGGATCATGCGGCAACGGCAGTTCTGGCGTCGGTCCGATTCGCTGGATGAATTCGAAGCCACGATGTCCGGCCTCCTGCGGCCCTGCCGCGTCCAGGGCCGGGGCCGCACCCGCTACAGGACCGAGATCCTGCATGGCAAGCTGGACTGCGTCGGCTTGACCTCGGTCTCATTGGGCGGTCCCGCGCAGGTTCGCGTCTCGGGGGAAAAGGGAATTTCCCTGCTGCAGATCCCCTTGCGCGGCGGCTTTGCCGCCACCGACGGACGGGGCGCAACGCATCATTTCGTCCGGGGCAGGGCGGCACATGTCGTGGCGCCGGACTCGTCGGTCCTGCTGGATTTCCAACCCGGCACACGCATGTTGATCGTCGACCTGAGGCAGCAGCAACTGGACGCCATGGGCGGGGCTGCGCTTTTCACGCGCGTTGCCCGGGACCGTCCGTCGGTGGCCCTGTCCTCCGCTGCATCTGCACGGATGCTGCGCTTGCTTGACTATCTCCTGGCCGAGATCGAGATGCAGCAGGCAGAAGGGCAGGCTGATCGAGGCGTCGAGGCCGCGATGGAGCAGGCGCTGATTACCGTGATCGGCACCGCCCTGGACGCAGGATGTGCCGGTTTGTCCCTGCCGGGCGCTGATCCCTGTCCCGACATCCTTCGCAGGGCCGAACATTTCATGGCAGTCCATCTGGACATGGAACTGACCCCCGCGCTTATCGCCGAGGCGGCGGGAACCAGCACCCGCAGCCTTTATCGCGCCTTCCGCAGTCATCGCGCAACGACTCCGCTGATGGCTCTCAAGGCGCTGCGTCTTGATCGCGCCCGCGCAGAGATCGAGGCCGGACGGATCGGCAGCGACGGCCTGACAGGCCTGGCGATGCGGTGCGGCTTTGGTCACATGGGCCAGTTCTCATCAGACTATCGGCAGCGGTTTGGCATCTTGCCTTCGCAAGCCGCAAGAGAGCATGGCCGTCGCTGATTGCTTCAAGGGTAGAGTAGAAGGACCCGCACAGGTTCAGTGATGCCCTGACCTAGCCCGGTATCTAATGATACCGGGATCGATACCTTCAGGTTCATCAATCTCCATCCGGCGAAATATTTTTCTTGCATTCTGGAAGCTTCATGTATGAAATTGTTTTCAACAATAAACGATAAAACACCCAACAGGAGCTTGCCTGATGCGCCTCATGGCCCTGTCTTCCGCGCTGATGCTGTCCGCTGCATCGGTTGCCTTCGCTGAAGACCCCCTCAAGATCGGCGTGCTGGTCACGTTGTCCGGTCCTCCTGCCGTATTGGGCGAACATGCCCGTGACGGCGTGCTGCTTGCCGAAAAGGCATTGGGCGGCAAGGTTGGCGGTCGCGATGCCGAGATCATCGTCATTGACGACGAGGGCAAGCCCGACGTGGCCGCGCAGAAGGCGCGCGATCTGGTCGAGGGACAAGGCGCCGATTTCGTCATCGGGCCAATTTTCTCCAACATCATGACGGCCATCGCGGCGCCAGTGACGCAAGGCGGCGCAATTTTGGTGTCGCCGAACGCTGGGCCGTCGAACTTTGCGGGCAAGGACTGCAACCCCGACATCTTCGTCGTCTCCTACCAAAACGACCAGATGCCGCAGGTTCTGGCCGAGCACATGAACAAGCAGGGCATCGCCAATGTCTATTTGCTGGCGCCAAACTACCAGGCGGGCCAAGACAGCCTGAACGGCTTCAAGGCCGTCTACAAGGGCGAGGTCGCGGGCGAGCTGTTCGTGCCGCTGGGCCAGCTGGATTTCTCGGCTGAACTGGCGCAGATCGCCGCGTCCCAGCCGGCCGCCGTCTATGCCTTCATGCCGGGCGGCATGGGCGTGAACCTTGTCAAGCAGTGGGGGCAGGCGGGCCTATCCTCGATCCCGCTGATGTCGGCCTTCACAGTGGATGAAACCACCTTGCCCGCCGAACAGGACGCGGCACTGGACATGCTGACCGGGTCGAACTGGGCACCGGACCTGGACACCCCCGGCAATGCCGAGTTTGTCGCCAGCTTCAAGCAGGACTACGGCCGCGTCCCCTCCCTCTATGCAGTGGGTGGTCATGATGCGCTGATGCTGATCGACAGCGCGGTCAAGGCTGCCGGAACCGAGGACCGCGACGCTTTGCGCGCTGCGCTGAAGGCGGCCGATTTCCCCAGCTTGCGCGGGGAGTTCGCGTTCTCGACGAACAACTTTCCGATCCAGGACTTCTACCTGACCAAGGCCATCAAGGATGACGAGGGCAACTACCGCACTTCCATCGTCGAGAAGGTCTTTACCGCAGCAGCCGACAGCTATGTCGGCGAATGCCCGATGAAGTGACGCCGCCGACGGGCGATGGTGCCGATCAGCCGGTCCCGGTGGGGCCGGGCCGTCCCTGAATGTGAACACAGGACGCGCGATGTTCAATCTCTTCCTTCTGCAGCTTCTGAACGGCGCCCAGTTCGGGATCCTGCTGTTTCTTGTGGCTGCCGGCCTGACGCTGGTCTTCGGCATCATGGACTTCATCAATCTGGCGCATGGCGTGCTGTACATGGTGGGCGGCTATGTCATGGCCATGATGATGGGCACGACAGGCAACTTCTGGCTGTCGCTGGCGATGGTGCTGTCGCTGACGCTGGCGGTCGGACTTGTGCTGGAACTGCTGGTCTTCCGAAGGCTTTACGACCGGTCCCATCTGGACCAGGTGCTGGCGACATTTGGCCTTGTGCTGGTGTTGTCCGAGTTGGTCCGCATCCTGTGGGGTTCGGCTCCGTTGTCCGTTGCCATGCCTGAGATGCTGTCGGGTTCGATCCCGCTGGCGGGTGCGATGCGTTATCCGATCTATCGGCTGGCCGTGATCGGTTTGGGCCTCGCGGTCGCCCTGGGCCTCTGGTTCGTGATCGCCCGCACCCGTGTCGGGATGCTGCTAAGGGCAGGGGCGGCGAACCGGTCGATGGTTTCCGCGCTTGGAACTGACATCAACCGGTTGTTCATGCTGGTCTTTGCGGTCGGCGCCATGCTGGCGGGATTTGCCGGGGCAATCGTGTCGCCGATCCTGTCGGTCGATCCCGGCATGGGCGACAGCATCCTGATCCTGACCTTCGTGGTGATCGTGATCGGCGGCGTGGGCTCGGTCAAGGGCGCCTTCTGCGCGGCGCTTCTGGTCGGCATCGTCGACACGCTGGGCCGGATGTTCGGGCCCATCATCCTCAAGTCCATGATGGACCCGGCCGCAGCCGCGCAGGCAGGCCGAACCATTGCACCGATGCTGGTCTATATCCTGATGGCGGCGGTGCTGTTCTGGCGTCCCGCCGGTCTCTTCGGGCGGACCGTGGCGCGATGACAGACATGAGCCAGACCCTCGCGCCCTCCCGCCCCAGACTTGCCGGACGCCTGAAGCTGGCCCTGTGCATCTTCGCCGTCTTGGCCGTCGTCCCGCCGGTCGCCCATTTCCTGGACGAACCCTTCCTGATTGTTGTCGCGACCCGCATGATGGTCTTCGCCATCGCCGCGCTGTCGCTGGATCTGATCCTCGGCTATGGGGCGATGGTGTCTTTCGGCCATGCCGCCTATCTGGGCTTTGGCGCCTATGCCGTGGCGATCCTGTCGCGGGCAGGCGTGAACGACCTGGTCCTGCAACTGCTGGCCGGCATCGCCGCATCGGCAATCTTCGCCACCGTCACGGGCGCGATCAGCCTGCGGACGCGCGGCGTTTACTTCATCATGATCACATTGGCCTTCGGGCAGATGGCGTTCTTCTTCTTCGTGTCCTTCTCGGCCCTGGGCGGTGACGACGGGGTGGCGCTGACCGCCCGCTCGACGATCCTGGGAATGCCCGTGCTGCAGGGGACGCAGGGCATGTTCTACACCACGCTGGTGCTGCTGGTCCTGGTCTTTGCCGGGCTTTACCGGCTGACGCTGTCGCGCTTTGGCCGCGTGCTGACCGGCACCCGCGAAAGTGCCCTGCGGATGCAGGCCATCGGTTTTCGTCCCTTCCCTTATCAGCTGACCGCCTATGTCATCGGCGGCTGCATCTGCTCCATCGCCGGCGTCCTGCTGGCCAACCAGGCGATCTATGTCTCGCCGGCCTACATGAGCTGGCACCGCTCGGGCGAGATGATCGTGATGCTGGTCCTGGGCGGCGTGGGCAGCCTGACCGGCGCAATGGGCGGCGCGCTTCTTACCATCGCTTTGGAAGAGGGGCTTGCGCGCTTTTCCGAACACTGGCGCCTGGGCTTCGGCCTGATCCTTGTGGCGGTGGCGCTGTTCTCGCCCGGCGGGCTGTCGGGCCTGCTGCGCCGTCTCAACCTGACAAGGGATGAGAAATGACCGAGCCGCTGCTGAGCGTGCAGGACCTGAGCAAGTCCTATGGCGCGCTGAGGGTCACGCAGGACGTATCGCTGGATGTCCACGAAGGCCAGCTTCACGCCATCATCGGACCCAACGGCGCGGGAAAGACCACGCTGATCTCGCAACTGTCGGGGCAGCTTCGGCCCGACAGCGGGCGGGTGGTCTATGCGGGGCACGACATCACCCGGCTGGACATGGCCGGCCGCGTCCGCCTGGGGCTGGCACGGTCGTTCCAGCTGACCACGCTGCTGCCCAGCTTCAGCGTGCTGGAAAACGTAGCGCTTGCCGTCCAGGCGCGAAATGGGTCGTCGTTCCGTTTCCTTCGCCCCGCCGCGTCCGAGCAGGCGCTGAACGATCAGGCCATGGCCTGTCTGGCCGATGTCGGACTTGCGGACCGCAGCCGCAGGCTAGCCGGATCGCTGAGCCATGGTGAGAAGCGCCAGCTGGAACTGGCCGTGGCGCTTGCCACGCGGCCCCGGCTGCTGCTTCTGGACGAGCCGCTGGCAGGCACGGGCCACGAGGAAGCCGCCCATCTGGTCGAAATGTTCGGGCGCCTGAAGAACCGCGTGACGATGGTGCTGATCGAGCATGACATGGATGCGGTCTTCGCCTTGGCGGACATGGTCTCGGTGCTGGTCTATGGCCAGATCGTTGCCAGCGGCACCCCGTCCGACGTGCGCGCGGATGCCAAGGTCCGCGCAGCCTATCTGGGAGAGGAGGCGGCCTGATGCTGACCGTCGAAGGATTGCAGGCATCCTATGGCGACAGCCGGGTGCTGTTTGGGATCGACCTGTCGGTCGCACGCGGCGAGGTGGTGACGCTTCTGGGCCGCAACGGCATGGGCAAGACAACCACCGTGCGGTCGATCTTCGGGCTTCTGCGTCCGCGCGGCGGGCGCGTCAGCATCAACGGGCGTGACCTGACGGCGGCGGCGCCCCATCTGGTCGCCCGCGCCGGTCTGGGCTTGGTGCCGGAAGGCCGGCAGATCTTTACCCCCCTGACAGTCGAGGAAAACCTGATCGCCACCGCCCGCACGCGCGGCAAGGCCAAATGGACGCTGGACAAGGTTTATGCCCTGTTCCCTCGGCTCATGGAACGCCGCCGCAACATGGGCGATCAATTGTCGGGCGGCGAACAGCAGATGCTCGCGGTGGGCCGGGCGCTGATGACTAATCCCGCGCTGATCGTCCTGGACGAGGCAACTGAGGGCCTTGCACCCTTGATCCGCGAGGAGATCTGGTCCTGCCTGCGCCACCTAAAGGACGAGGGCGAGGCGATCCTGATCATCGACAAGAACGTCGACGCGCTCGCCCGCTTCGCCGACCGCCACGTGGTGATCGAGAAGGGCCGCGTGGTCTGGACAGGCACGACGCCTGAACTGATCGCCACGCCCGACGTGAAGACCCGCTTCCTGCACGTCTGACTTGCAGGAAGCGACGGCTTCGGTTCAGCCAATTAAGTAAGCTGTTCGCCACCCTTGATGCAAATACCTGCAAGCATAAGGAATTTGCACTTCGTTTGTGAATCCACCGCGCTATAACAAAAATATCAATAGCAATCATTATGGAACATGTTCTGCCAAAGACTGGCTGTGGCTTTGTTCCTCCTGTTTGCAGGCCACGCTATTATTCTTCGAAGCAGTTCGTAACATGGAACGGCGGATCATGAACGCAAACCAGATCCTCTTAGAGGAGTTGAAGTCAAAGCGATTCTATCCTGAAAGGATGGTCATTGATTGAGGCTGCGAATGAAACAAAGCATCGACAAGAAGCATACCTTTGATGATCGAGTGCAAAAGATACTGGAATGTATCTTTTCGTCGTGTATGTGGTTATGATACCGATCAGTATCAATTCTTTGGGGCGATTATAAATGATACTGATCGGTAACAAAAGGTAATGCTGGTCATGGACTTGTCCTCCGCAGAGCGGCGCCTCGCGCGACAGTTTGGTGAAGGCTTGCGAAGCCGCCGCAAGGTGCTTGGCTATACGCAGAATGATTTAGCCTCCATGATCGGCACCAACAGACGGTTCATCAGTGAGCTCGAACGAGGCAAGGGGACCAGTTATTTAGGCGCAGCGCTCGCTGCAGCCGAGGCCTTGGGGTTGAACATCTCTTCTCTTTTCGAAGAGCGCCGTAATGTGATTTTCTCGCCTCTGCCGCCGGCGTAACTGATCATGGACATCTTCTTTGAACGATATCTGGTCGGATCAATCGACACGAATGCTGACCCGGCACCCCTTTTCCGGTATGCCTCGGAATGGCTGAGCCTTCCTGGTGCATTCGCCATCTCAACGACTGTGCCGCTGTTGGACAAGACCTTCGACTGGAATGTCGTGGCGCCGTGGTTGATCAATCTTCTGCCTGAGGACGCGGACGCCCTGCGGATGATGGCGCGCATTCTGGACGTTTCCCATACGGATGTCCTGGCGCTTCTTGAGCGCGTTGGCCGCGACACCTCGGGTGCCCTGTCATTCTCGCTGCGCGGCACGGCCGCAGACACTGTTGTTCCGATCGAATCCGAAGCGGACCTCGAGAAGATCCTGAACGAGTTGCCAGCAAAGCCTTTCCTCGTCGGCGAGGAGGGCGTCTCGATGTCTCTGGCGGGGGTCCAGGCCAAACTGTCCGTGCGGGTGCTGGGTGACGGGCGGATCGGCATTCCCATCGACGGCGCGCCATCGAGCCACATTCTGAAGCCGGACAGCCCCGGTCGTCTTTGGGGGAGCGTTCACAATGAGGCCTTTTGCCTGACACTTGCGGGTCGTGTGGGGCTGCCCGCGGCAAAAGCCACCCGGGGCGGGCAGGAGATCGCCAGTATCTTCTGGTGGAAAGATACGACAGACAGCGGCAGGGCGCGTTGCTTCGTCGTCTGCACCAGGAGGATTTCTGTCAGGCGCTCGGACTGCCGCCAGGGGCCAAGTATCAGCATTCACAGCATCTCGGTCCGAAGGGCAGCTTCTCGCGGTTGATGGACCGATTGCGAGAGGTGGGGGGCGGCGTGGACGTTATGACGCTCTGGGACATGCTGGTGTTCAACATCCTGTGCTGCAACACCGACGCGCATCTGAAAAACCATTCTCTGATCCTGAGTGCCAACGGGGTGCGCCTTGCACCCCTTTATGACGTGATGTGTGCCACGGTCTGGCCGAACATTACGCGCAATCTGGCGCTTGACGTCGGCGGAAAGCGCGTGGGCGATTATATCGAAGGGCGGCACTGGGCGCGCGAAGCAGAAGCCTGTGGCCTCGCGCCGCGCCGCGCACTGGCCCGGATCGAGCACTTGGCCCAGCGGATATGCCAGGAACTGAACGCAACTGTCCAGGAGGTTGCGGCAATGCCCGCAGGCGCACACGGTCTGATTGATCTTGTTAGCGAGCCGATCGAAGCAAGGTGTCGGACCATCTTGGCCACCTTGGGAAAATGATGTTGCTGCGGTGCTGCTCTGCCTGTGTTCGATTGTGGGCAGCTGTGCGGCGCGGTCCTAAAGGAAATACTTCCCTTCGTCTTTATGAAATCCCAGTAAAGGTCACCCCTATAAAGGCCCATTGCGAGGTCCCTCCAGGGGGAGAAAGCCACCTTCAGACCAAAATGTGCTGCATGAAAAAGCGGCGACGCCCAGGGAGAAGGAAGGGCGCTGCCGCGGAACGCTGGCCCAGAGAGGAGGGAGGGGCCGCGTATAGGTGCGGCAAGGCCAAGGGAGGAGGAGAGGTCCGTCGCATCACGTGCCGCAGGATGGAGCGGCTATATAGGGCGGGATCCTCTGGCAGAAGAATGCCGCAAACTCCTGTCCCGAAGGACGAGGCAGAAGCGTTATGCTGACTTCACGCTCCAGGTCGCGTCACGGGACAGGCGGGTGATCATCGCGCGGCTGATCCCCAGATCGGCCAGATCGCGTTCAGTCAGGGAATTCAGGTCACGCGCAGTCTGGCGGTAGATCGCGCGGCAGGCACGTTCTTCCTGCGCATGCTGGATCGCAGCCACTAGACGGGCCGGCCAAGCCCAGCGGGGCAGCGGCGTAATGAGTGTGGGCGATGTCAGCCATGGTATACTCCCTCGCATCGTCTCTTGCGTCTGCGCTTGGCCCGGATCGGCCTTACACTTGTTCAATGAGCTCAAGATGGCGCTAATGCTGCACTTGCACAATGGATGCCGTGTGATTGCTGCGGGGCAGCAATCACACGGCGGCATATTCCACCGGCACACAGCCAATGCCGCTGAAGGATTGGGGTTAGGCCAATCCTGCATTTCTGCGACAAGGGCAGAGCGCGCCGCGGGTCGCGTAAGCTCAGGTCAGGGAGCCTTTCCCTGTGGTTGGGCAAGGAGTGTGGGCGGTCGGTGATGGCTCAAGAGGCTCATAGCCCGACGGAAGTGCTGGCGGGCCTGGTCGAGCGCGTGACCTTCCACAGCCCCGAGAGCAGCTTCTGCGTTCTGCGGGTCAATGCCCGCGGACACCGCGACCTGGTCACCGTGATCGGCCATGCCGCGATGATCTCGCCCGGCGAATGGATCACGGCCTCTGGGCTCTGGCTCAACGACCGTACGCATAGCCTGCAGTTCAAGGCGCGTTTCCTGAAGACCTCCGCGCCCTCGACCATCGAGGCATCGAGAAGTATCTCGGCTCCGGCATGATCCGCGGCATCGGACCAGTTTGTGCGCGGCGTCTGGTGAAAGCCTTCGGCACCGACGTCTTCGAGATCATCGAAGCCACCCCTGAGCGCCTGCGCGAGGTGGGTGGCATCGGTCCGAGCCGTGCGGCCAAGATCACTGCCGGCTGGTCGGACCAGAGGGTCATCCGTGAGATCATGGTGTTTCTCCACGCACATGGCGTGGGCACCGCGCGGGCGGTGCGCATCTTCAAGGCCTACGGCACCGACGCCGTGCAGATGATGAGCGAGAACCCGTGTCGGTTGGCCCGCGACATTCGCGGCGTCGGCTTTCGCACCGCAGACCTGATCGCCGGCAAGTTCGGCGTCGAGAAGACTGCCAGCATCGGGGTTCGCGCGGGCGTGTCATTCGCCTTGAGCGAAGCCATGGGGGACGGCCATTGCGGGCTGCCGCGGGCCGAGCTGACAGTCCTTGCCGAGAAGCTTCTCGAGGTGCCGCGCGCCCTGATCGAGAGCGCCATCGGTGAGGAGCTTGCCAAGGGCTCTGTCACCGCGGACTGGGTGGGCGAGGCGGAGTGCATCTTCCTCACCGGGCTATACCAGGCCAAGCCCGACCTGATCCTGGAACCCCTGGTCCGCGCCGCCCTGATCGAGGACTTTAATAGCCATGGTGATATCACCACTCGCACGGTGATCCCCTCAGGCACCCGGGTTGATGGCGCCATCCGAGCCCGCGAGGGAGGCACCGCTTCAGGGATGCAAATGGCAGCCCTGACGTTTCGCCTGATCGACCCGTCGCTGCGGCTTCAGGTCCTGGTCCCTGACGGCAGCGCCTTCGGCCCCGGCGACATCCTGGCCCGGATGAGGCGATGCCGCCGCCATCCTGTCGGCCGAGCGCGTGGCGCTGAACTTTGCGGGCCGCCTGTCGGGCATCGCCACCATCACCGCCGCCTTCGTGGCCGAGACGCGCGGCACCGCGGCGCGCATCACCTGCACGCGCAAGACCACGCCTGGCCTGCGGCTGGTGGAAAAGCAGGCGGTGCTGCACGGCGGGGGCTTCAACCACCGCGTCTCGCTCTCAGACGCGATCCTGATCAAGGACAATCACATCGCGGCAGGCGGCGGCATCCGTGCCGTGTTGCAGGCCGTTAAGGCACGCGCCTCGCACATGATCCGGGTCGAGATCGAGGTGGACCGGCTGGATCAGTTGGCCGAGGTGCTGGATGAAGGCGGTGCCGACGTGGTCCTGCTGGACAACATGGACACGGACACTCTGCGCGAGGCGGTGGGCATGGCTCAGGGCTGCGTGGCTCTGGAAGCCTCGGGCAACATGCGCCTTGAGCGCATCGCGGAGGTGGCGGCCACCGGGGTCGACTATATCTCCGTCGGGGCCCTGACCCATTCGGTTCCCGTCATGGATCTGGGTATGGATTTCTGAGGGGTCTTCGTCGACCCTCGGTGCTGCCTGACCCTGCGCCGCTAGCGCGGGATAGGCCCTTCAAGCCACGGCAGAAGGGTTACGCTTTCCTGCTCGTTCGGGTCCGTCCGCGCGATCACCGCCATCACGGGCTCCGGACCCGGATTGAGGGGCAGATGCGGCTCACCCGCAGGGATGTAGAGCATGTCCCCTGCCTCCACACGTATGTGATGCTGAAGTCGATCTCCGTGCCACATCTCCGACACCCCGCTCAGAACATAGATCGCGGTTTCATGCGCGTCATGCATATGCGCCCTCGCACGGCCACCCGGCGGGATGGTGAGAAGGTGCATGCAGATGCCTGTCGCACCGACACTCTCGGCTGATATCCCCTCGATATAGCTGAATCCCTGCTTGCCGCCATAGCCACCGCTTGGCCGGACGAGTTGGCATCGTCCTCGATCACCCATGATAGCCGCTCCTTTGGGTTCACGCCGAGTATATCATATTGCGCTGGACGAAATGGGATCGGGATGCCGGTTGGTCTCTCGCACAAAGACCCTCAAGAAGACTTACCAAGCGGGTTGGCTGATCAAACCCAGACGCCGGCTTCACCAGACGCCGGCTAACCCACACGAAGCTGAAAGAACTGTTCATCAGCCAATTCCACCCTGGCCGGCATCGATGAGTGAACATGATCCGCAAGGTGCTGTTCACACGGGAGCTACGTTTGTTTTAGCCGTTATGTCAGCTCCCCTGCCGGGCGCTTGAAGAGTCACCGGCCGTTTGTCCCTCTCGCACCGTTTGCGCCAGCACCTCCATCGACGACGTCGCAGAAGAGCGAAAAAGTGTCGCGTTTGTTTGACCCTCCTTCCTTGCACTGCTATGGGCGCCGGATCGGGATGGGGAACAGGAACACAGACGCATGACAATGTGGGGCACCTTTCTCAAGCCGATGCACCCGGAGGGCTACCGGTTCCTGACGGTCTTCGCCCTTGTCACGCTTGTCCTCTTCCTTGTCTGGGAGCCGCTCGGTTGGCTTGGCTTGGGGCTGACGGTCTGGTGTTACTACTTCTTCCGCGATCCACGCCGTGCCGTTCCGCAAGGAGAGGGGCTGATCGTCAGTCCTGCAGATGGCGTGGTCTCGCTCATCGAGCCGGCGATTCCCCCTGCAGAGCTCGGAATGGAGCCGGTGGCCCTAACACGTGTTAGCGTCTTCATGTCAGTCTTCAATTGCCACGTGAACCGTGCCCCCGTGGCGGGGCGCGTGTTGGCAGTAGCCTACCGGCCCGGCAAGTTCTTCAACGCCTCGCTCGACAAGGCTAGCGCGGACAACGAACGCAACGGGCTCTGCCTTGAGCTGGCCGACGGGCGGCAGCTTGCGGTGGTGCAGATCGCCGGCCTGGTGGCGCGGCGTATCCTGTGTTGGACCAAGCAGGGCCAGACCCTCAGAACGGGTGAGCGCTTCGGATTGATCCGCTTTGGTTCGCGGCTTGATGTCTACCTGCCACCGGGTGTGGCGCCGCTGGTCGCGGTCGGACAGACGATGGTTGCGGGCGAGACCGTGATCGCCGAGCTTGGCCGTGCCGGGTCCCCTCGTCCGGCTCTGGTGGACTGAACATGAACGCGCATCCAGACCGCCGCTTTCGACTGTCCGTGATGCAACTTCTGCCGAATGTCCTGACGCTGGCGGCGCTTTGCGCAGGGCTCACCGCGATCCGCATGGCCGTCTTGGAGGAGTTCGACAGGGCGGCAGCCCTGATCCTCCTTGCGGCGGTGCTGGACGGCCTGGATGGGCGGCTGGCCCGCAGACTGCGGAGCGTCAGCGCCATGGGCGCGGAACTCGACTCGCTGTGCGACTTCGTCAATTTTGGTGTGGCACCGGTTCTGGTGCTTCACCTTTGGGCCTATGGAGGCGCCGGCGGCTTGGGCTGGATTGCCGCGCTGGTCTACGCGGTAGCCTGCGCCCTGCGGCTGGCTCGGTTCAATATCGGCAGCCGTGATCCCCTTGCTTTGGCCACACCCAAGACGGCCTTCACGGGGGTGCCCTCGCCTGCTGGGGCGATGCTGGTCCTTCTGCCGATCTTCATCGCCAATCTCATACCCGGTGCCACCGTGCCGGGGCTGGCCTGCGCGCTCTGGATGATGGTGGTCGCGGCACTGATGGTCAGCCGCCTGCCCACCCCAGCCTTCCGGCCGGTCCGGGTCCGGCCCGACCAGGCGCGCCTGCTCATCCTTACAGCGGTCGCCCTCGGCGCATCTCTGCTTACCTATCCCTGGCTGACGCTGGTGCTTTTGGACTTTGGCTATCTGCTGTTGCTGACGCTGAGTTGGATCCGGCCCAGGCGGACGCCCGCACGAAAGGACGAATGAATGGAACTCCAGGCCGTCGAGAAATCCTATGCCCGCTGGGCACCCGTCTATGACCGCACCTTTGGCGCGGTGACGAATGTCGGGCGCCGCCGGGCCACCGCGCTTCTGAGCGAACTGGGCGGGTCCGTCCTGGAGGTCGGCGTGGGCACCGGCCTTGCCCTGCGCCACTACGATCACCGGGTCAGGGTCACGGGCGTCGATTACAGCGCTGAGATGCTGGACAAGGCCCGTGCCAAGGTGAATGCAGAGGGGCTCACCAATGTAGCCGCGCTGCAGCGAATGGATGCCCGAGAGCTTGATTTCCCGGACGCGAGTTTTGATCACGTCGCGGTTATGCATGTGATCTCGGTCGTGCCCGATCCCGAGCAAGTCATGTCAGAGATCGCCCGCGTGGTACGTCCTGGTGGAAGCGTGGTCATCGTCAACCACTTCGCCCGAAACACGGGCGCGCTGGCCATGGCCGAACGGGTTGCCGCGCCCCTGGCGAACCTGCTCGGCTGGCACTCGGACTTCGACCGGGCCCGGGTGCTGGGCGAGGCGAGCTTGACGCTCGCGGACGAATGCACCCTGCCGCCCTTGGGTATGATGACCCTCATGAGGCTCGTGAAGAGCAGCTAACTGGGCTGACAGAAGCAGATCAACGGTGCAAGATGGATCATCCGGGAGGAAAGTGCCGTGACCATCGCCAAGAACACCGTGTGCCTGTGGTTCGACAAGGATGCCGAGGAGGCCGCGAACTTCTACGCCTCGGTCTTTCCGGACAGCCGGGTGGAGGCGGTTCACCACGCTCCCGATGATTATCCTTCCGGGAAGAAGGGGGATGTGCTGACTGTCCAGTTCACCGTGGCGGGGATCCCCTGCATCGGCCTGAACGGTGGGCCTGTCTTCAAGCCGGACGAGGCCTTCTCGTTCCAGATCGCCACCGATGACCAGGAGGAAACCGACCGCTACTGGAATGCCATCGTCGGCAATGGTGGCAGCGAAAGCCAATGCGGCTGGTGCAAGGACCGCTGGGGACTATCCTGGCAGATCACGCCGCGCACCTTGACAGAGGCGATGATGGCAGGCGGGGATGAGGAGCGCCGCGCCTTTGCCGCGATGATGACCATGCGCAAGATCGACGTGGCAGCGATCGACGCCGCCCGCCGGGGCTGATCACACCCTGCTTTCGACCATCATTGTCTGAAGCTCAACCCTAGTCACGCAAGCCTCTCTGCAAGCCTCCGTTTTGCTTCGGCTCCAACGGGGCCAATGCGGCGGCGGCACAGGCATATGCACCCTCTGACCTGGACCTGTTCGTCTCGTCACCACCAAGGAAGCATGAAAAAGATCACCATTCGAAAGTATGCCTGTCCAAAAAAGAACAGTATCAGAGATTTCCCTTTGGGAAGCTTGGCGGTTCACGGAGGTGTCAGGCCGTTCCCAGGGAACTGCACCAAACGCAGCCGGCAGAACCCCATCATCAAGGACCTGTTGCAATCGTCGGCATCATGCCACGAGCAGTGCAGATAGCGCCCATTTTTGCGGCGCAGCGTGATCGCTAACGGGGTAGTGCAGTCACATTCTGGTCATAAACCAGTAACGCCAACATAGGACTTGGCTCGGTCCACATGCAATTGCTGCATGGCAGCAATCCGAAGGGATCCATTGTGCAGCCGCAGCATTAGCGCCATCTTGGGTTCATCGAAAAGCGCCAAGCCATCCGGGCAGGGCGCAGATGCCGAAGACGCAACCGTCCAAATGGACGCCCACTTCTTTGCCTCTTCCCAAATCCCAAGCCCCTAAAACCAACACACACGCCGACAATGGCCGGTTCAGCTTAGCAATGGCAGGAGGGGGTCGGCGTCGCGCTTACGTCCGTTGCGGACCTCGGGACGGTTGATGCGAAAGATGCTGTGTTTGTCCGAGTAGAACGCCACTGAGCGGCCGTGCTCCGCCAGGTAGCCCTCCAAAGCCGCGAAGTAAGCTTCGATAGTCTCCGAAGGGACAAAGCGCATCTGCATCAGCTTGCCGGTGGCATCATCGATGAACACCAGCAGCGTGCAGGCCGGACCGCGATCCTCAAACCAGCGATGATCCGAGCCGTCGATCTGGATCAACTCGCCAAGAGCTTGCCGGCGCAGCCGGGGCTGGTGAACACGGCGCCGCTGCGCACGGCTGTGCCAAAGCCCGGCCGCCATCATCCATTGCCGCAGGCTCTCCGACAAGATGCGAATACCGTGCCGCTCGGCCAGCTTCTCGGCCGCCAGCGTCGGCCCGAAGTCAGGATAATCGCTGCGGATCAGCGACAGGATGTAGTCGCGCTTGAGAGCGCTGACGCGGTTGTTCGAGGGTCGGCCGCGCAGCTTGTGGCGTACCGCCATGGCGCCTTCGACCCGCACCTTGCCGAGCAGGCGTTGCACCTGCCGCTGACTGAAGCCCAGCAGACTGGCAGCTGTCGCTGACCGCAAGCTGCCGTCCAGAACCTGCGCCAAAACCTCGATCCGCTGAAGCTCGCGTTTGCTCATCAGGAGAAGTCCCATGCCAATGCCCTTGTGTCACATCCTGAGCGCAAGGCCCTAGCAACAGGGCAAGAGCGACAAATCAACTTTGCCAGTTCGCGACAATTCTACTCTGCGCCTACAGGGCAAACTGGTCAGAACGGGTGTTATGGAATCTGGGTATCGAGCATCCGGCAGTCGGTTTTAGTCATGGTCAGGACACGAGCATCCCCTTAGCTCAGATTGCCAAACGCCTTAAGCTGGCAAGCGACGAGCTGAGATAGCCGGGTGGCATAATCCCCTGACTTCAGTCGCTAAGATGCGCCAATGGCCACCCTTGTGAATGGCGACACAAGCCCAGCCAAACTGAGACGTCGCGGCCTAAACGAAAACTTCGCATCAGAGGAGCGAACGCAGTCAGGGCCACGAAGGTAATGAGGCCGAAGGTTCCTCAAGACTGTGTTCGACCATCTTTGCTACAAGCGCGCAGTTCGCATCTCTGGCACCTCCGTGTAATCTACTCCCCAATCAGCTGCGGCAGGTTGAATGCGGTTACCGGGGGCGGGTTGGCAACCGGGCCGGATACCTCGACCAGACATGTCTGCGCCGCACAACCCTGCGACAGCGGAGACGCTGGAATATCCAGTGTCAGAACATTCGGATTGCCATGCTTTTCCAGCCCATCCTCTGCTCGGCCGTCATACCAAGCGCCTGTCGAAATCCGAACAACTCCCGGCATCAAATCCTCGGTTAAGATTACGCCCGCAAGGCAGCGCCCTCGTGAGTTGAACACTTCAACAATGTCACCTCCGAATATCCCCCGCGCAGCGGCATCCAGAGGGTTTATGTAGATTGGCTCTCGCCCTTTGATCTTACCACTGGCACTGTGCGCGCTCGGATCAAGCTGACTGTGCAGCTTGCGGCCCGGCTGGTCCGACAGCAGGTGCAAGGGATACCGTGCCGCGCGTGGAGCGCCCAGCCATTCCACTGGTTCCCGCCAGACGGGGTGCGGCGCAAATCCTGGCAGTGCGTAACCTTCGATACTCGCGCTGGTGATCTCGATCTTGCCGGTTGGTGTGGTCAGCGGATGCGCCGTAGGATCGGCGCGGAACTTGTCAAACATCACCTGACTACGGGCTGCGAATTCGAGATCGACAAGACCATCTTCCCAGAAACTGTCAAATTCCGGCAGCAGTACGCCCTGTTGGTCCCATTTCGCCCGCCCGCCATCATAGAGGTGCCGCAGCCAAGCCATCTCATCGCGGCCTTCTGTGAAGGCATCTCCTAGACCCAGCCGTTCGGCGATACCCGAGAAGATCGCGTAATCGTCCTGTGCTTCGCCGTAAGCCTCAACAACCTTGCGCATTGCGACGAAATAGCCCTCTTGCGTTGCATACCCGATGTCATTGCGCTCCATCGCTGTCGTCACAGGCAGCACCACATCTGCAAAGCGTGCAGTCGCGGTCCAATAGGGATCATGCACGATGATGCTTGCAGGCTTTTGCCAAGCACGGATCAGGCGGTTCAGGTCCTGATGGTGGTGAAAGGGATTGCCGCCCGCCCAGTAGATCATATGAATATCGGGGAAGGTGAGGTGCCGCCCCGCATGGGTAAACGGCGCGCCGGGATTAAGCAGCATATCAGAAATGCGTGCACAAGGAATGTAAGCCGAAACCGGGTTGCGGAACTGGTCCAGCGACGGACCAGACATTCTGCGATGGCGCGATCCCATCGTGTTTGCCGGCCCGTAACCCACTCCGAATCCGCCTCCCGGCAACCCGATCTGGCCCAGCATGGCCGCCAGTGTCGTGAGGGCCCAGAACGGCTGTTCACCATGATGCGCCCGTTGCAACGACCACTGGATATTCAGCATCGTGCGAATGGCGGCCATTTCACGTGCAAGGCGTTCGATCCGGTCGGCCGATACACCGCAGATCCTGGCCGCCCAGGCGGGGGTCTTGGCAACGCCATCGGTCTCGCCGGTCAGATAGGCCAGAAAGCGGTCAAACCCCGTGCAATGACTGGCAAGAAAGTCGCGGTCATGGAGATCTTCGGCTTGCAACTGCCATGCAAGACCGAGCATTAGCGCGGTATCGGTATGGGGCTTTGTTGCCAACCATTCTACCGCGGTCCCGGTATCCAGATTGTCGCAGCAGGGTCCCACGTTGATGAACCGCGTGCCCGCTTGGCCCATCGCCTGCAGTCCCTCGTGCACCCGATGCTTTCCGGCCAGGCCCGGTGAGGACTGCGAGTTCTTGCGGGGCACACCGCCGAAGGTCACAAAGAGCTTGGTATGTTCGGCCATCACATCCCATGAGGTGTGATCGGCCATCAGATCGGCCATCGTTCCCGCAATCAGCGGCATAATGACATGTGCCGCACCCAGGGAGTAGGACTCCGTATGCCGCACATATCCTCCCGTCAGGTTCAGGAAACGGTGGACTTGGCTTTGTGCATGGTGAAAACGGCCCGCGCTGGCCCAGCCGTAAGAGCCGCCAAAAATCGCTTCATTTCCATGTAGCTTGCGAACCCGGTCAACCTCTGCTGCCACCAGATCGAGCGCGCGCTCCCAGCTGACTTCGATGAAAGGTTCGCGTCCCCGCAGATGTGGCGCAGCCCCTGCCCCGTGTTCCAACCAGCTTTTCCGGACAGAGGGACGGCGCACACGGGCTTCCAGTAGCGCCGGATCCAGCTGATGCAGGCCGATGGGTGACGGATCAGGATCCCCGGTCAGCGGCAGGATCCGCGGTGCACCTGTTGCATCGCGTTCGATTTCATAGATGCCCCAGTGAGATGCGGTATAGCGTGTCATGATCGGTTCCGCCTTTGTCAGCTTGCGGGAAGAATTTCTATGAAGATCTCGGCGCAGATCAGCACTGGGTTCTGTCCGCGAGCGGGCCGACCACGATGAAGGTTGCCAGACGAATCAATGAGGATCATCTCAACATCTACTTGAGGCATGCTCCCCGGTCCGGGTGTGATATAGCCATCGGTTATCAGCAGTTCCGTCGGGATTTCCGAGACTATCAGTCCATCTTCGAACACCACACCGACGGTGCTGCCAATCCCACTGATAATCCGGCCATGCTCGACACCATGCGCGACGGCAATACGCTCGATCGCCGTGACGAAATCTTCGTTTGGGCGGATATGAGCCACCACTAATTTCCCCTCACCCGGCTGCTTTTGAAAGGGGCGGAACAACGTGAAGTTGGTTTCCGGGTCAAATTCAGCCCGCATCTCGACTGTGTTCGTCCCCAAAAAATGCGTCGTCAGCGGTGCCGCCAGCATGGTGTCGAGTGGAAGGATATGGCCGCCACAAAGCTCGCCCTTCACATTACGCCACAGCGCATGGCAATGTAGAAACGGTTCGCCGTCGCGAAAGCCGAAAGTCGCAGTTGCGAACTCAATCACGAAGCCCGCGTCAACAGCATAGGTGTCGCTGTAATATGCAACATGATCAAGCGTTCGAGCATAGGTTGGCATGACATAGCGCACCGGGCTTAGGCTGGCCCCTGTCAGGTTTATCGCACCGGCAGTGATGCCCAAAGTTGCCGCTACCTCTCCCACAGCGGCGGCAAGGCTTTGACCTGGTCGCAGCGTCACCTGACCTCCAAGCACAGGTCCGGCATGGCTTTCACGTCGTAACGGTGTGGGTGGCCCGGGATGTTTCAGTCGCCGCGCTGCTGCAACTGTGGTCAACCCCTCGGGGGTCAATGTATCAGTCATCGTTTTCGTCTCTCCTCCCGAAAACTGCTTGCCCCGCGTCACAGAGATGGGTTGCCCTTCCCGGATGTGCGCATCGTGGTGGTCTTGTTGCCCTCGGGTCGGATCGCCTGCGCTCCGATAGCCGCAAATGCGGTTTCCAGTTTGCGGGCTTCAACTTTCAGGATCGATACAATCTGCGGCTGCCGAGATGCTCCAAGGCGATCCTCCATCGCACCCACCGACAGCGCGCCTAGCACTTCTCCGCGGACGCCCCGCACTGCAATGCTGATCGCCCAAGCTCCTGCATGGAACACCCCGGGGTTCAGCGCCCATCCCCGCTGCCGGGTCTCCGCCAGCAGTCCTCGCAACCGCGTCTCGGTCAGCATCGGATAGCTTTCGCGATAGATGTCGAGATTGCAGGCGATAATCGCGTCGGCCTCACGTTCCGGCAGGGCTGCAAGAATGGCAATGCCATGCGCCGCGACCCCCAGTGGGTGACGCTGCCCGACGTTGAGAACATGCGAGCGAAAAGGATGCACGCCCTCTTCGCGCTTGAGGCACAAGGTATTAACCCCCTGCCGCACGCAGAAAAACGCTGTATCCTCACTGCGCTCTGCCAGCCGCCGCACAGCCGCGTCGGCCATCGGAAACTGCCCGAAGCGCTCCGCAGCAATGACCCCGAACACATAGCTGGAGACCCCCAGAAAGTAGCGGCGCGTTTCGTCGTCCTGCTCCACCAGCCCTGCGCGGATCAGCGCAACCAGCAGGCGCCTGACAGTGGCCTGCTTAAGTCCGCTTTGTGCCACAAGCTGGGCCAGGCTCGACCCGCCATGCTGCCCTTCCGCCACCATGCCAAGCAGCCGAGTAGCACGTTCGATGCTTTGACTGCCGGTTGTTTCAGCGGGGCTTTCCGGATTGGAGAATTCAACAGTCATGAGATGCACTCCACATTATGGACAGTTATAAACGTAATAGTCTTGTTTTTCAAGAAAATTATTAGGAAATGAATCATTGTCGCAATTATGGACTCCATGTTATGGATTAGTAGTGACCTGAGTTGGCGCATGGAGGAGGAGACTCTTGCGCTGGCTTAAGTCATGAGATGCACTCCACATTATGGACAGTTATAAACGTAATAGTCTTGTTTTTCAAGAAAATTATTAGGAAATGAATCATTGTCGCAATTATGGACTCCATGTTATGGATTAGTAGTGACCTGAGTTGGCGCATGGAGGAGGAGACTCTTGCGCTGGCTTAAGAAGAGGGCGCACTGCGGAATTCTCCGCGCACTGGGAGGAAATAATGTTGAACACGAGCCGTCGCCAGTTCCTGGCGACCACTGGCGGCGTATTGCTCGCTAGCCCCCTGATCCTGTCCGGCCGCGCCAACGCGGCGGAGTTCAATTACAAATTCGCCAACAACCACCAACTCGGCCATCCGATGAACAACCGGATGGAAGCGGCAGCGGCGCGCATCGCAGATCAATCCGGCGGTAGGGTCAACATATCGATCTATCCGAACAACCAGCTCGGGTCCGATACGGACACGCTGAACCAGCTGCGCGGGGGCGCGGTAGAGTTCTTCTCCCTTTCCGGCATCATCCTGTCATCGCTTGTCCCAGTTGCCGCAATCAACGGCGTCGGCTTCGCGTTCAAAGACTACGACAGTGTCTGGAAAGCGATGGACGGAGAGCTTGGCGGTATTGTCCGGACCGCAATCGAGGGGTCGCGCCTGCATGCTTTCGGCAACATGTTCGACAACGGCTTCAGGCAGATCACGACATCAACGAAGCCCATCGTGGGCCCCGATGACCTCAAAGGGCTCAAGATCCGCGTTCCGGTAAGCCCGCTCTGGACCTCGATGTTCCAAGCGCTTGGCACCGCCCCGACCAGCATCAACTGGAACGAAACCTATACTGCGCTGCAAACCGGCGTTGCCGATGCGCAGGAAAACCCGCTGTCCACAATCAGTTCAGGCAAACTCTATGAAGTGCAGGAATATTGTTCTCTAACCAATCACATGTGGGACGGTTTCTGGCTCCTTGGCAACGCCCGTGCCTGGCAGGCGCTTCCGGAAGATATGCAAGAGATTGTCGACGCCAATTTCACGCAAGCCATCATGGAGGAACGCGCCGATCTCGCGGCAATGAGTGACACCCTCAAGGGTGAGCTGGAGCAAAGCGGCATGATCTTCAACGAGCCTGATCCGGCTCCGATCCGCGAAGTCTTGCGGTCCGCCGGCTTCTACAAGGAATGGCGCGGCACCTTCGGCGAGGAAGCATGGGGTGCGCTTGAAGCCGTCGTTGGACAACTCGTCTGACACATCGCGTCTCTTGGCGCTCACGCATGAGCGGGATCGGTGACGGAAAACGTCACCGGTTCGGCTCCGCCCGAAAACGGCAGTCCATCCGCGGAGGAACCATGACCGCCATAGACCAGAACATATCCGACGTCGTCACCAGTATGAGCGAAGACATACGCGCTGGCTCGCCGCTGATGCGCCCGATCGAAATCATCGGATCAATCCTGCTCGTTGTCTTGGTCGCGCTGCTCTTCGGAGGGGTCGCGTCGCGCTATATCTTCAACATTCCCGTGGTTTGGATCGAGGAGGCAGGCTCGCTGTGCTTCATCTGGCTGGCGATGCTTGGCTCTGCAATCGCACTGGACCGTAACGAACACCTGCGTCTAACCATCGCACTGAAGAAGCTGCCGAGCCTGTGGCGTGGCCGCATGGAGGCAACCGCGTTGGTTGTGGTCGCAACCTTTCTGGCGGCGTTGATGCCTGCTGCCTTCGAATACGCCTATGAAGAGTGGTTCATCACAACGGCGGCGCTTCATATTCCCAACACATTCCGCGTCTCGGCCATCCCCTTCGGTTTCGTCTTGATGCTGATGCTGGTGTTACAGTTTCTCGCGCGAAACCATCGCCTTGCTGACATCAGTTTCGGCGTGGTTGCTGTGGGCTTGATTGGTGCAGCGTTCTGGTTTGCCACGCCGATACTGATCGGCATGGGTGCGGCATCGCTGTTGATCTTTCTGCTGTTCCTTGTGCCCGCCTGTCTGATGGCCGGGGTTCCGATTGCCTTTTGCTTTGGCATCGGCACGCTGTCCTATCTGATGTTCGGCAGCAATGTGCCGGTTTACGTCATGATGGGGCGGATGGACGAAGGCATGTCCAGCGTCATCCTGCTGTCGGTGCCGATCTTCGTTCTGTTGGGCACCGTTCTAGATGCGACAGGTATGGGCAAGGCCATCGTCGATTTCCTTGGCTCACTGATCGGCCATGTGAAGGCCGGAATGTCCTATGTGCTGCTTGGGTCTCTGTTCATCGTTTCAGGCATTTCGGGCTCGAAGGTGTCCGATATGGCAACGGTTGCCCCTGCGCTGTTCCCCGAAATGAAGCGTCGCGGCAACAAGCCGCCCGAGATGATCGCCCTTCTGGCAACCGGCGCGGCCATGGCCGACACCGTGCCGCCATCCATCGTGCTGATCGTGCTTGGCTCGGTCGCCGGGGTGTCCATTGCCGGGCTGTTCACCAGTGGGTTCGTTGTCGCTGGGGTGCTGCTTGCCATGCTGATCGGGCTGGCACGCTGGAAAGCGCGGCACGAAATCTCTGGCACTGTCCGCCGCGCACCCTTCGCCACGATGGGCAAGCTGTTGGTGATCGCCGCCCCGGCGCTGGTGCTGCCGTTCCTGATCCGCTCATCGGTGGCAGGCGGCATCGCCACGGCTACCGAAGTTTCAACCATCGCGGTTCTCTATGCGCTGGCCATCGGCATCCTTCTGTATGGCGGAATAAGCTGGAAGAAGTTTCTCGACATGCTCTTGGAAACGGCGGCGCTGACTGGGGCGATCTTGCTGATCCTTGGCACTGCGCTAGCCATGGCCTGGGTCATCACGCAGGCAGGCGTGGCCCAATCAGTCGCCGACATGATGCGCACCGTGCCGGGTGGCTGGATCTCGTTCATGGCGGTCACCATTGTGATCTTCCTGATCCTCGGCTGCGTTCTGGAAGGTCTGCCTGCCATCGTGCTGATGGCACCGTTGATGTTTCCCATTGCCCGCAGTCTTGGCATCCACGATGTGCATTATGCGATGGTCGTCGTGGTCGCGATGAACATCGGTCTGATGGCCCCGCCAATTGGGATCGGGTTCTACCTTGCGTGCAAGATCGGCAACGTATCCCCCGATGAAGCATTCGGCGCGATCTGGCCATACATCTTTGCGCTGCTGATCGGTCTGATCGTCATCGCCCTTGTTCCTGCCATTTCGATCGGAATGCTGTGATGCCGCATAGAAACGTCATGAACGCGAGCCGCTTTGCCGAACGGCCGGTGTTGGTCTTCGGTGCAGGTGGCAGCATGGATGGGTGGAGCAACGGCAAAGCCGCGGCGTTTGCCTATGCCCGCGAAGGCGCCCGCGTCGCCTGCATCGATCGCGACCCCCAAGCCGCAGCCAATACGGTCGAGGCTATCCACGCCGAGGGTGGCGAGGCAGAGGCCATCGTGGCGGATGTCACCGACTCCGCTTCGGTCAAGGAGGCGGTAGCACGGGCGGTTGCCGCCTTTGGCCTGCCGGCGGTGTTGCACAACAACGTAGGTGTCACCCATTTCGGTGGGCCGGTCGAATTAGAGGAAGAGGCATTCGACGCTTCAGTCGCGCTTAACCTCGGTTCGGTTTACCGCACCTGCAAGGCAGTCATCCCGCAT
Organism: Paracoccus actinidiae; assembly: GCF_030863885.1. NCBI lineage: Bacteria > Pseudomonadati > Pseudomonadota > Alphaproteobacteria > Rhodobacterales > Paracoccaceae > Paracoccus > Paracoccus actinidiae. The sequence goes on along the minus strand of NZ_CP132956.1, from coordinate 3,406,604 downwards.
TTTCTGGCTCAGCGGGGCGGAGTTATCGTCAACATCTCCTCTATCGCGGCGATCCGGTGGACCGGGTATCCCTATTTCGCCTATTCCGCCACGAAAGCCGCCGTCAATCAGGCGACCGTCGCGCTGGCACTGCAATATGCACGGCACGGCATACGCGCGAATTGCATTATGCCCGGCGCTATAGATACGCCGCTGATCTATCGCCAGATCGCCGGCCAATACAGCTCGGTCGAAGAGATGCAGGCCGCTCGGGCCAGGATGGTTCCGATGGGGCGCATGGGCACAGCCTGGGACATAGCAGAAGCGGCGCTTTTCCTTGCCTCGGATCAGGCAGCCTTCATCACAGGAGCCGCAATTCCGGTCGACGGGGGACAGACCTGCGCCATGCAGCCGCTTTCTGACATCCCGGGCTCCGCCACACAGGACCAACCGCCATCAGCAGGCCTGCCTACTTATATGGAGAACCAGCCATGACAGAGACGACCCGACTTCATAACTCTGAACTCGCCGATAGGGCCATGCGCGTACGGCGCAACGCGCTGACGATGGCCGAAGTCCAGGGGCAAGGCTATATCGCACAGGCGCTTGGCGTCGCGGACGTGCTGACAGTGACTTATCTGCACGCGATGACACACCGCCCTGAGCAACCAGAATGGGAAGGCCGCGACCGCTTTTTGCTGTCGGTGGGCCATTACGGCATCGCCCATTATGCCATCCTGACGGAAGCAGGCTATCTCCCCGAGGACGAACTGGTCACCTATGGCATGGATGACAGCCGCTTGCCGATGTCGGGCATGTATCATTACACCCCCGGCGCGGAAATGTCGGGCGGGTCTATCGGGCTGGGCCTGCCGATGGCGGTCGGTATGGGGCTTGGACTGAAACGCAAGAAGTCGTCTTCCTTTGTTTATGCCTTCATGGGTGACGGCGAACTGGCCGAAGGCCCGACATGGGAAGCCGCCATCTCTGCTGCACATTTCAAGTTGGACAACGTCATTGCCATCGTGGATTTCAACGCCATCCAAGCCGACGGCCCTTCGATGTCAGTCATGAACACTGAGCCACTGATCGAGAAGTTCGAAGCCTTTGGCTTCTTCGTGCAGCGCGTCAACGGCAATGATCTGCCCGCACTTGTGGAAGCTTTCGATAACGCCCGCGAATATCCCGAAGCCAAACCGCGCATCATCATCTGCGATACGAAACTGGGCTGTGGCGTGGATTTTCTGGAAGGCCGCGAGAAGAGCCATTTCGTGCGGCTAGAGGCCCATGATTGGAAACGTGCCCACGAGGCGCTGAACGCCGGGAGAGCCGCATGAATATGACCGCCACCACACAACCCGCCGCCGCGCCGGCCATTATCTCCTCCTCGGTGGATGAGGGACATCGCACCAAGATGGCGCCGTTCGGCCACAAGCTGGTAGAACTCGCCCGGCACCGCCCGGAAATTTTGGGAATGAGCGCCGACCTGGCGAAGTATACTGACATTCACATCTTCGCACAGGCATACCCCGACCGTTTCTATCAGATGGGCATGTCCGAACAATTGATGGCGACCGCAGCAGGCGGGCTCGCAAAAGAGGGCTTCATCCCCTTCGCCACAACTTACGCCACCTTCGCGGCCCGCCGTTGCTATGACTTCATCAGTCAAGCCGTAGCGGAACAGGACGCTAATGTGAAATTCGTTGGCGGGCTTCCAGGCCTGACCACGGGTTACGGCCCTAGCCACCAGGCGACCGAAGATCTTGCCATCTTCCGCGCAATGCCGAACCTGACCGTGATCGACCCCTGCGATGCACTGGATGTCGAGCAGATGACCGAGGCCGTCGCAGATCACAAAGGCCCGGTTTACATGCGCATCCTGCGCGGCGCCGTGCCGCTGGTGCTCGATGGATACAACTATCGGTTCGAGCTGGGGAAGGCTGCCCTTTTGCGCGGCGGGCGTGATGTTCTGGTGATCTCGACCGGCTTCATGACGATGCGGGCACTCGATGCCGCGAAGGAGCTGCAGAAGGATGGCACCGACGTGGCTGTGCTGCATGTGCCGACCCTGAAACCGCTGGACGAGGTGGCGATCATTCATGAGGCATCCCGTTCAGGTCGATTGGTCGTGGTGGCCGAGAACCACACAGTCATCGGCGGTCTTGGCGAAGCAGTGGCGGGCTGCCTAGTGCGCGCAGGAGTGCAACCCGCCGGTTTCCGCCAAATCGCATTACCCGACGCTTTCCTTGCAGCCGGATCCTTGCCTGTTCTGCAAGATCGCTACGGCATCTCCCGTCGTGCCATGGTGGATAGAATCCGCTGCTGGCTTTGAACAAGCCGCGCGCGACGGGTTTCCCGTTGCGCGCCATGAACGGCAAAAAGGAGAAAGACCCATGCACGGCAAAGTAGTGATTGTGACCGGAGGTGCGTCTGGTATCGGGCGAGCCATCGTCGATCAGATGCTAAGTGAAGGGGCAAAGGTTGCCGCTTTCGACCTTCCCGGTCCAGCACTCACCGCTCTTGATGGGCTTAACCCGGAGCTGCGCTGCTACGGCGTCGACATTGCCAATGAGATGGCCGTGACACAGGCTGTGGCCGAGATCGAAGCCGATTTTGGCGAGATTGACGGTGTGGTGAACTCTGCCGGCATTGCCGCAGACACGCCCGCCATGAAGATGGAGGCAGACTGCTTTCGTCGTATCCTCGAAGTTAACGTCGTCGGGTGTTTCATCGTCACCCGTGCGGCGGTTGCTGCTATGGGCATGCGCGGCGGTGCCGTTGTCAATATCGCCTCTGTCTCGGGGATGCGCGGCAACGAAGGGCGCATGGCCTATGGGGCATCAAAAGGCGCTGTCATCACGATGGGCAAGGTGTTGGCCGTTGAGCTTGCTCCGGTAGGCGTGCGGGTGAACACGGTGGCTCCGGGTCCCGTCGATACACCAATGGTGTTGGCACACCATTCGCAAGAAGCGCGCGAGGGCTGGCTGAACGTCCTGCCAATCAAGCGCTATGCTCGCCCAGAGGAAATTGCGCAGGCGGCAGCCTTCCTCCTCGATCCGCAGCGCTCTGGCTTCATCACGGGTCATACACTTGCAGTCGATGGCGGCTTTCTTGCACGGGGGATGGTCAGCGGAACCGCCGCAGCGGGCCGGCTGTAAGCTGACTGGGTAAGTGGACTTCTCCTCTGGCATTCTCCGTCCGAGGGTCCGTCCCACGCATCGTTAATCCTGCAGGCTGCAGCGGCGGATGTATCGGGTATTATGGATCGGCTCAGATGGCATATGGCAGCTTGGACGCCGAGCACGCGTCTGAGGTGTCCTTGTCGCGAAGCTCCTTCCAAGCGGGCCTCGCGGAGTTTTCGCGTTTTTTCGGTCCCTGTTGTTGGAGGGGCTCCGCGAGGCCGTCTCCAGCCGCGACCGCTATCGGACGAGTTCCCACCGCCAGACCTGTCCAGCCTCGTCGTCGATAGCGTCCCCGACCTGCCCGAAGCCAAGACGGCCGAGCACGGATCTGGAGGCGTTGTGCCCGGGAAGCGTGTGCGCGAAAACCTTCAGGAAGGGGGCGTGAGACTTAGCGATAGAGATGAGGCTCGCTGCCATCGCTCTTGCGAAGCCCAGGCCCTCGGCATGGGGGAAGGTGAAATAGGCGGTCTCAACGAGACCGTCGCGGGGCGGGCCGACGAAGCTGCAGCAGCCGATCATGGCTAAAGTCGCGCATTGCTTGCTCCGTGGACGGCCATAAGGGATTTTATCGGCTGCACCGCCCGGTCTGGGTTTTGCACCAGCCCGCAAGCTTCCGACCGGCGAAGGACATTGGTGAAATTAGGGCAACGGACCCACGGCGTGGTGGCCGTACGGCACGGTAAAGTGGTCTTGTATCAGCGCAAAGCCGGGATACCCAACCCGGGATACTGTGCAAGGATTGCACGATAATCATCCTGCATCTGCACAATCAGCCATTCCCGCACGTCCGCAACTACGGCCCGCTCGGAGTGGCGGTTGCGCTGAATGATGCAACACTCGCGATCAGTGACGTGACAGGACGACCCCTCATCGGCAACCAGTTGTCCTTCACACAGCCAATGGCTGATGACATTCAGCCAGCCCCAGCAAACCCCCTGCCCCAGAAGCGCAGCCTGAACCACAATCGCATAATCGCTGAACATCAGCGTCGCTGTTCCGTCGGCGCTCAAAGGATCGCCGACACCAGGTGGTTGGCCCGCAGAGAGTCGGATGATCGTGCCCTCGCGGAACGCATCATGAGCGGGATAGCTGCGGGCGCGAACCGGCAGCAGAACTTCGGGCATGATCGGAAAGATACGGTGGCCTGCAACTGGTCCCGATACGAACCGCATGCCCAGATCGACATCATTCACCGGTCCCGTGAGAGGCCCAGTAATCAATTGAAAACGCAGATCAACGGACGGAAAGGCCGCTTTGAATTGCGGCATGTGCGGCATGAGCCAATGCGTCGTGAAGGCCGTCGAAACCGATATAGTCACCACGTCCGCATCGCGGTTGCGGGTTTCGATCTCTGTCAACGTGTCATCGATCAAATTCATGGCGCGGCTGGTTGATTCAAACAGTTTTTGGCCGTCCTCGGTCAGCGTAACGCCATTGCCGCTGCGCCGGAAGAGTGCCGACCCGATATGGGCCTCAAGTCGCTGCATCATACGGCTGACGGCGGCAGGCGTGACATTCAACTCTTCGGCCGCGCGAGAAAAGTTCCTGAGCCTGCCCGCTGCTTCAAAAGCAAAGAGGGCATTCATCGAAGGCAGGTGGCGACGCGGTCTATTCATTACATCATGTAACACTCATGACAATTTTTTTTCAATTGCCGGCGCGGAGTTTTTTCTGCAGGCTGATCAAAACAGGGCAGAAACAGCCCTGACACCCCAGCTAGGATGAACGCGGCCAACGATTATCGTCGCATCGCTGCAGAATGTTTTTACATTCCTGCATAGAGCGCAGACAATTGTACGCGTCGAAGAGGAGACTTATGGGCGCATCCCTGCATCCACAACAGGTCGGCGTGACAATCCGCAATGCTGTCAAGCGATACGGCACCTTCAACGCGCTGAACGATGTCAGTCTAGACGTGGCACCGGGCGAGTTCCTGTCGGTTCTAGGCCCATCAGGTTCGGGCAAAACGACACTTCTGGGACTCCTTGGCGGGTTCGTGCAGCCGACCTCGGGCACCATCCACCTTGGTACGACCGACATCACCCACATGCCGCCGCACAAACGCGACATCGGTATCGTGTTCCAGAACTATGCGCTGTTTCCGCACATGACCGTGGGGCAGAACATCACCTTTCCGCTGCGTGCGCGGCACATGCCGAAGGCCGACTGGCCCGCCAAGCTGGAGGCCGCGCTGGCGATGGTGGAACTGTCGGGCTACGCAGACCGGTCCGTTGCGGCACTGTCTGGCGGTCAGCGCCAGCGGGTTGCACTGGCCCGAGCGATGATCTTCGAGCCGCGCTTGATCCTGATGGACGAGCCGCTTTCAGCACTGGACAAGCAACTGCGTGAAACGATGCAGCTTGAACTGAAGGATCTGCATGCCGCGCTGGGTGCGACAATCATCTATGTCACCCATGATCAGCGCGAAGCACTGACCATGTCAGACAGGATCGCGGTGATGAAGGATGGCGAATTAGTCCAGATCGACAGCCCCCGTAAGCTGCACGACCGCCCTGTCAACGCCTTCGTCGCCAGCTTCATTGGCGAGGCGATGCTGCTACCGGTCGCACGACAGGATGCCGGCACGCTGACATTGTCGGGCAAGGCCCTGCGATGCGCCCATGCCATCCCGGCGGGTGACGACCTGTTCCTGACTGTGCATTCTGAAAAGCTGACGTTGGCCGGGCCATCCACCGCGCCCGAGGCGAACCTGTTGCCCGGCATGGTCAGCTCCACCGTATACCAAGGCGAAAGCGTGCGCATCTTTGTCACGCTGGAAGGGGGCCACGCGGTCAGCCTGCGCATGCCCTCGAACCATTCGGGATGGCAGATGATGCCGGAGCCCGGCCAGCCAGTGACACTGGCCCTGCATCCCAATGATACCATCGTTGTGCCGCAAGCGGCCTGACGGACCCTTTCATCGCAACTGACAGGACAAGCGACATGAAACTCACTGATTTCAAGGTGCTGACCTTTGACGTGGTTGGCACGTTGATCGACTTCGAAACCGGCGTACTGAACGCAATCCGCGAATTGGGCGGACCCAAGGCCGCCGCCGCCAGCGACAACGAGATCTTCGAGCCTTATCTGCGTGGCCGCGACAAGTTCTACGGCCGGTCGTCTTTCGCCTTCCGCGACGTGTACCTCTCGATCGCCGAGGAAACCGGCTACGACAACTCCGAAGCAACAGCCAACGCTTTCCAGCTTTCGGTCCTACGCTGGCCTGCCTTTGCGGATTCCGTTGATGCGCTAGCCCGTCTGCGCAAGAATTTCCGCCTTGTGGCCATGACCAATGCCGACCGCACCGCCTTCACTGCCTATGAGCACACGTTGGGTCGTCCCTTCCACGACGCCGTAACCTGCGACGAAACCGGCTATGCAAAGCCTGCACCGGAATTTTTTGCGTATAATAAGGGCCGGCAGTCGGCCTTTGGCTTCAAGCAGTCGGAAATCTTGCACGTTGCACAAAGCCAGCACCACGACATCGGCATCGCCCGGGAGCTTGGCTACACAACCTGCTGGATCCAGCGTCGCGCAGGTCAGGAAGGCTTTGGTGCCTCCCCCATTCCGAAAACCGTAACCACGCCGGATTACCACTTCACAACGTTGAAGGAACTGGCGGACGCGGTGGATACCGAACTGGCTGCGCAACACCGCGGAAAGGTCGCTGCCTGATGAATGCGCTTCCCCCGTTGCCGCAGACGCAGTCGTTGTGGCGAGACACGGCCGGGCCCGCGCCTGATGCGAAACCGCTGCAGGGCGACGTGCAGGCCGATATAGCCATTGTCGGTGGGGGATACACGGGCCTGTCCACGGCCCGCGCGCTTGCTGCGCAGGGCGTGGACGCAATCGTGCTGGAGGCCAGCCGCATCGGCTGGGGCGCATCCGGGCGCAATGGCGGGGTCGTGTCAGGAAAGTTCCGCCTGGGCTTTGCCGAGATGGCTCGCCGCTGGGACATTGGCACCGCCCGGCGGATGCATGACATCGGCAATGAAGCTATTGCCAACGTCGCTACGCTGCTGTCCGACTACAGTATCGAAGCCGACTGGCGCGAAACCGGGTCGCTGCGTTGCGCTCACAACGTGGCGTCGCTGGACGCTCTGCGAGCCGAATGCGCTTGGCTGCAGGGTAGCCTCGGCGATCATGCGGTTTCCATGCTAGACGCGGACGGGATGCGGGCGGAAACCGGCTCGGGCGATTTCCTGGGCGGGATGTTGAATGAACATGGCGGCGTCATCCACCCGCTGAAGTTCGTCCGCGGGCTGGCGGCAGGTCTGCGCCACAGTGGCATCAGGATCTATGACGAAAGCCCCGTTACCGCGATCGAGCGCACCAAAGACGGCCTGCGCCTGTTGACACCCCGGGGGCAGATTAGCGCACGGCAGGTCGTGCTCGCGACGAACGGCTATTCCGACCTGACGCCCGCCACCGATCCGGTCCGCCGCCGGGTCGTGCCGTTCCGGTCGGCCATGATCGCCACGCAACCGCTGGTGGGCACACCAGGCGAGGAACTGCTGGTCCAAGGGCGCAGCTACACCGAGACCCGGCGCATGATGCGGTGGTTTCGCAAGTCCGACGACCGGCTGCTTTATGGCGGGCGGGGTGCCTTTGGCAAAACCGACAGCCCGGCAGCGTTCGCGGCGCTAGAACGCGCAATGTTCAAGCAGTTCCCGCAACTTAACGGGGTGGAGGTCACGCATCGCTGGTCGGGTCTTGTGGCCATGACAATGGACAGCCTGCCGCATATGGGCCGGCTGGACGATCGACTGATCTATGCGATGGGTTACAATGGTACCGGGGTCGCGCTGGCCAGCTACATGGGCCGGCACATCGCAGCGCTGACTCTGGGGCAACCGACGGATGCCGCGCTCATTGGCGCGCTGCCGCTGAATCCAGTCCCCTTCTACCCTGCGCGAGAGATCGGTGTCCGGCTGGTCGCTGGCTGGTATCAGTTCCTCGACGCGATTGGAAAGTGAACGACAACAATAACGAAACTCACAGGAAGGTATAACGATGAAGACGATGTTTTCGACAACCGCGCTCTGCGCCCTAGCCTTTGGCACCATTGCCGCGGCACAAGAGATCACCTTCGTATCCCAGGGCGGCGCCTACCAGGAGGCGCAGACCAAGGCTATCCTAGAACCGGCAAGCGAACTAACCGGCATCAAGGTCCGGCAGGACAGCTCGCCCGACGCATGGCCCCAGATCCGCACCCAAATCGAAACCGGTGCGCCCATCTGGGACGTGATCGACACGCCGACCAAAGACTGCATCCGCGGCGGCGAACAGGGCATGATCGAGCCGCTGGACTTGTCCGTCATGCCATCCGTCGCTGCTATGCCCGAGGAGCTGCGCGACGAGTATTCAGTTGCCTATGAATTCTACTCAAGTGTCCTGGCCTATAGCACTGAGGCCTATGAAGAAGGCCAGGCACCGCAGAGCTGGGCCGATTTCTGGGATGTCGAGAAGTTTCCCGGAACGCGCGCCCTGCGCAACCACCCTCTGGCCACGCTCGAAGCGGCGTTGATGGCCGACGGTGTCGCACCCGCCGACATGTATCCGCTGGACGTGGATCGGGCCTTTGCCAAGCTGGAGGAAATAAAGCCGCATATCACCGTGTGGTGGACTTCGGGCGCGCAGTCCGCGCAGCTCCTGGCGGATGGAGAGGTCGACATGACGATGGCCTGGAACGGCCGCGTCAGCGCGGTGATGAACGAGGGCGCGCCGGTTGATTTCACCTATAACCAGGGTATTCTGCAATACACCTCGCTTTGTGTGCTGAAGGGGGCACCGAACCGTGCCGATGCGATGAAGTTCATCGAGGCCGCAATGTCGCCCGAAATCCAGGCGAACTTCCCCGAATACATCGATTATGGCCCGGGCAACCCGGCTGCCTATGAGACTGGCAAGATCACCCCGGAACGCGCAGCCGAACTGCCCAATTCACCTGAGAACGCGCCGTTGCAGGTGCTGAACTCGGCCGCCTGGTGGAGCTCCCCCGAGGGCGAAGCCGCGCAGGAACGCTGGGCCTCTTTTGTCCAGCAGTGATGCCGCTGAGGGCCGCGCAATGGCGCGGCCCCGACGCAATGTCAAAGGCACGAACGGATCCATGGCCCAAAGCATAACCCCGGAAGAACGCCGCGAACGTCGCCTGATCCTGGCGCTTCTGTCGCCCGCGCTGGCGGTAGTCAGTCTGCTGCTGATCGCGCCACTGATCTGGATGTGTTGGCAGTCCTTCCAGGGACCCGACGGCTTCTCGTTGATGCATTATCAACGTTTCTTCACCGAGACTGTCTATCTATCCTCCTTTACTCAGACCTTCCGCATCGCCTTTGTCGTGACGATGGCGGCATTGCTGATTGGCTACCCCATCGCCTATGTCGCTGCGAAATCCCAAGGCATCTGGCCGGCGCTGATCCTTGGCATGGTGTTGGTCCCGTTTTGGACCAGCGTGTTGGTGCGCGCCTATGCCTGGCTGATCCTGCTGCAACGGCGCGGCATCGTGAACAGCGCGCTGCAGGACCTGGGCCTGATCGACCAGCCGCTTCTGCTGGTCAACAACGAATTCGGCACCACCATGGCCACGCTGCACATCTTGCTGCCCTTCATGGTCCTGCCACTTTACGCTGCGATGAAGAAGATCCCCGGAGAGCTGGAAACCGCAGGGGCAAGCTTGGGCGGCAACGGCTGGTTGGTGTTCCGCAGCATCTACCTGCCCCTGTCGCTCCCCGGCATAATTGCTGGCTCCGTGCTGGTCTTCGTGCTGACGCTGGGCTTTTATATTACGCCCGAACTGCTAGGCGGGGGGCGCACCTTCCTGGTCTCGATGCTCGTGTCCCGCAATATCGAGCTTTACAACGAATGGGGCGCTGCTTCGTCGATCTCGGTCGTGCTGCTTCTGATCGTCTTTGGCATCTTCCGCCTGGCCAGCATGCTAATCCCGTTCGAGCGTATCATGGGGGCGAAATAGACCATGCAGAACCAGACCAGCTCCCCGCTTCTTGTTCGCGCCTTTGTGCTGATCGCCCTTCTGTGGCTAATCATCCCGGTGCTGATCGTCATCCCGATGTCGTTTTCCAGCGCCCGGTTTCTGTCCTTTCCACCGCCCGGTTGGTCGCTGCGCTGGTATCAGGCCTTCCTCGGCAGTCCCGAATGGATGGCCGCCGCGCGCACTAGCCTGATCGTGGCCGTCAGCGCCTCGCTGATTGCCACGGTGATTGGCACAGCGGCCGCCTATGCGCTGAACATGTCGCAGTCGAAGCTGGTACGCAGCCTGCAGGTCGTGCTGCTGCTGCCGCTCGTCGTGCCGGTGGTCATCACAGCTGTCGGCGTCTTTCTGGTCTACGCCAAGGTTGGTCTGATCGCCACCATGAGCGGGCTTGTGTTGGCCAACGTGATGCTGGGCATGCCCTATGTGATTACCTCGGTTCTTGTGGGTTTGCGCAAGTTCGACCCAACACAGGAAATGGTCGCACGCAGCCTTGGCATGAACCGCTGGCGCGCGTTCTTTACAGTCGTTCTCCCGCAAATCCGGCCATCGGTCATCACCGGCACCTTGTTCGCCTTCATCTCAGCGCTCGATGAGACGATCGTGGCGCTGTTCATCTCGGGCGGCGAGAACCAGACCCTGACCAAGCGCATGTTCACCGCCTTGCGGGACGAAATTGACCCGACCATCGCTGCCATTTCGACACTGCTGACGGGGGTGTCCTTCATCCTGGTCCTGCTAGTCGCCGCCAACGGACGGACTCGTAAATGAAGACTGATGTCCTTATTTTAGGCGGTGGATCCGCCGGCTGCGTCATGGCCGCGCGTCTGTCCGAGCAGCCTGGCCTGATCGTTACCCTGGTCGAGGCAGGGCGCGACTTGCTGCCCAATGTCCCGCCCGAGATTACCTCCCGTTATCCTGGCCGCGCTTATCTGGACGGGCGAAACATCTGGCAGGGGTTGCGGGCGCGATACGGCGATGGGCCCGCGCGACGCTATGAGCAAGCGCGCATTCTGGGTGGCGGGTCTGCGATCAACGCCTTGCTGTCAAACCGGGGGGCACCCGCAGACTACGACGAGTGGGCCGCACTTGGGGCAGCAGGCTGGAGTTGGCAAGACGTGCTGCCCTGGTTTCGCCGGATCGAAACTGACCGCAATTTCGATGGCCCCCTGCATGGCAGCGACGGCCCCCTGAAGATCCGGCGCCCGAATGAGGCCGCCTTGTCACCCTTTGTCGTGCGCGTGAGGGAAGTACTGGCAAGGCAAGGACATCCAATCCGCGCCGACCAGAACGGCGAATGGCAGGATGGCACCTTTCCGAGTGCGGTCGGCCAATCAGATGCGGGGACAAGACAGCCCACCTCCCTGATCTGGCTAACGGATACCGTCCGTGCGCGGTCGAACCTGCGCATCCTGACAGGCCACCAAGCCTTGCGCCTGATCCTTGACGGGCAGCGCGTGAGGGGGGCAGAAATCGCCGACCCATCGGGCACGGTCCAACGCATCGAGGCTGCGCACACTGCCTTGTCGATGGGGGCAATCCACAGCCCGGTCATGCTGCTCCGGTCGGGCATAGGGCCGGCGGGCGACCTGCAGGCCGCCGGTATCGCGCCGGTCCATGACCTCCCGGGTGTCGGAGCGAATCTGATGGAGCATCCCTCGATCGCGCTCGGCACATATCTGCCGCCCGCCCTGCGAGAGCGCGACGAAGGCGAACATCACGAGCAGGGGGTCTGGCGCTGGTCGTCGGGTTTGCATGGGATCCCTGCGGGGGATATGCATGGATCGATCCTGTCGCGGTCGGGCTGGCATTCGGTCGGTCTGCGGATCGGGTCGATTTTCTTCTGGGTCAACAAGTCCTATTCCCGCGGGCGTGTCACGTTGCCCAATCCGAACGAAGCGCCTCAGATCGATTTCGCCATGCTGTCCGACCACCGCGATCTGGACCGTCTCAAGCAGGCGCTGCGCATGGGCGCGGCTGCGCTGACCGACCCGCGCCTATCGGATTGCGGCCCGGTCTTTCCGACCAGCTATACGCCGCGCGTCGCGCGGGTGGCCGCGCCCGGACGCTGGAACGCGCTCCAGCGCGGCACCTTGTCGGCAGCTCTGGATGCGGCGGGTCCACTGCGTGCGGCGCTGATCCACGGGCTGGTCACGCAGGGCGTGACGCTGCGCGCACTGCTCGCAGATGATGCCGCGCTCGAAGCTTTCGTCCGGGCCAATGTCGGGGGCACGTGGCATGCCTCGGGCACCTGCCGGATGGGTGCGGCGGGCGATCCACTGGCGGTCACGGCGCCGTCCGGCGCGGTTCACGGGATCGCCGGATTGAGCGTCGCCGACGCCTCGCTCATGCCGTCGATCCCTTGCGCCAACACAAACCTGCCGACACTGATGATAGCCGAACGCATCGCGGCGATGATGGCACCCGCCCTGCGCCGGACCGAAAGCACGAAGGACACCCTATGCCACACCGTATAGCCCTGATCCCCGGCGACGGGATCGGCACCGCCGTTGTCGACGCTGCGATGGCCGTCGCGGAAAAGGCCGCACCCGGCCTGCTGCAGACCCGGACCTTTCCCTGGTCCTGCGACCACTATCTGCAGACTGGCCGAATGATGCCAGAGGACGGGATCGATATGCTGCGTGGCTTTGACGCGATCTTCCTGGGGGCGGTCGGCTGGCCTGCCAAGGTTCCAGATGATGTGTCACTGCATGGCCTGCTACTGCCTATCCGCAAGGCCTTCGTCCAATACGCCAATATCCGCCCGCACCGCCTTCTGCCCGGGGTGGAAGGTCCGTTGAGGAAGACCAACTTCGACATCCTCTGCATCCGCGAGAACACTGAAGGCGAATATTCTGGTGCGGGCGGGCGCGTCCACCAAGGCACCGGCAACGAGGTCGCTGTCGAAACCGCGATCTTCACCCGCACGGGCGTGGAACGCATCCTGCGCTTTGGTTTCGAACAGGCTATGGGCCGCCGCAGGAAACTGGCATCCGTGACCAAATCCAACGCGCAGCGCCACTCGATGGTGTTCTGGGACGAGGTGACGCGCGAGCTGGCTGCCGAGTACCCGCAGGTCGAGGTCAGCCATTACCATGTCGATGCGATCAGCGCGCGGATGGTCATGGCGCCGGAAACGCTGGACGTGGTCGTGGCCTCGAACCTGTTCGGTGACATCCTGACCGACCTGGGTGCGGCGATCCAAGGGGGGTTGGGCTTTGCGGCCTCGGCCAATATCGACCCGACGCGCAAGATGCCGTCGATGTTTGAACCAGTCCATGGATCGGCCCCGGACATCGCCCACCTGGGCATCGCCAATCCCATAGCGGCCATCTGGTCGTTGGCGATGATGCTGGACCACCTGGGCGAAGCCGCGACCGCCGCCGGCATCATGGTCGCGGTCGAGGGCGCAACCGCAAAGGGCATCGGCACTGTACCGGGACGCGACAGGACCGAAGACATCACCGCCGCCATTCTGGCGGGACTGGAGGACGCATGAAGGACGCAACCTGGCTGAAGGATCCCGACCTGTTCCGGCAAGCGTCGCTGATCGGGGGTAAATGGGTATCTGACGGCGCCATGCTGGACGTAACCGACCCTGCCACGGGCGAGGTCATGGGCAGCGTCCCCGACATGACCGCAGACCAGACGCGGCAGGCCATCGCCGCTGCCGAGGCTGCCTTTGCTGTATGGCGAAAGCGTCCGCATGGCGAACGCGCCGCTGCCTTGGAACGCTGGCACGACCTGATGCTGGCCCATTCCGACGATCTGGCACAGATCCTGACCCGCGAACAGGGCAAGCCGCTGGCCGAAGCCAAGGGTGAGATCGCCTATGGCGCCAGTTTCGTCAAATGGTTCGCTGAGGAAGCCCGCCGCATCAAAGGCAGCGTTATCCCCGCCCCCACCGACGACCGCCGCATCCTGACGCTGAAGGAACCGGTGGGCGTCTGCGCCATTATCACGCCTTGGAACTTTCCCAATGCGATGATCACCCGCAAGGTCGCGCCGGCGCTGGCGGCAGGCTGTACTGTCGTCATAAAGCCTTCCGATCTGACGCCGTTCTCGGCGCTGGCGCTTGGTGTTCTCGCCGAGCGCGCGGGCATTCCAGCGGGTGTCATCAACATCGTCATCGGCCTGCCCACGGCCATCGGCGCCGCGCTGACCGAAAGCCCCGCGATCCGCAAGCTGTCCTTCACCGGATCGACCCGCGTGGGCGCGCTCCTGATGGAACAATGCGCACCGACGATTAAGCGGCTGTCGCTGGAGCTGGGCGGCAACGCCCCCTTTATCGTCTTTGACGACGCTGATCTGGACGCTGCGATCGAAGGAGTGATCGCATCGAAATTCCGTAACGGCGGGCAGACCTGCGTGTGTTCGAACCGCATCCTCGTCCAGGACGGCATCCACGATGTCTTTGTGGAACGCTTGGCCAAGCGTGTGTCGGCGATGAAAGTTGGTCCCGGGACAGACACAGGTGTCGATATCGGTCCGATGATCAACGCCGCCGCGATACAGAAGATCACCGATCATATCAATGACGCGGTGTCGCAGGGCGCAACCGTTGCCGCGCAGGCCAGCGTTCCGAAGGGCCAGTATGCCGCGCCGACCCTGCTAACCGGCGCCACCCCCTCCATGCAGCTTGCCACCGAAGAAACCTTCGGCCCCGTCGCGCCCATCTTCCGGTTCCAGACCGAGGACGAGGCCGTCGCCTTGGCCAATGACACGCCCTTCGGGTTGGCATCGTATTTTTATACCCGCGACATGGCCCGCGCCTGGCGCGTGGGCGAAGCGTTGGAATTTGGCATGGTCGGGCTGAATGTGGGCAATGTCTCGACCACCGTGTCGCCCTTCGGTGGCGTCAAGCAATCGGGCTTGGGCCGCGAAGGAGCGCGCGAGGGGATTGAGGAATATCTAGAAACCAAGGCCTTCCATATGGGCCTGTGAAGGAACACGATGACCTATCTGCAAAAGATCGACCACAATCCCGCAGCGACGCCCGCAAGCAGCAAGGCGCTGCCCGAACGCCTGATCTCGGGCGATCCGTCCTATCTGACATGGGCGCTAGACCGATCGCGCGAAGAGGCGACCAATGGCCCGGTCCGCACCGGCGTATGGGAGGCGACGCCCGGCGAGACGGTGTCGATCAAGGGCGACAGCTTCGAATTCTGCCAAATCCTTTCGGGCATGATCGAGCTGACCGAGGATGGCCACGCTCCTGTCACCTTCCGGGGCGGCGACAGCTTCATCATGAAGCCGGGCTTCAGGGGCGTATGGAAGACCATCGAAACCGTACGCAAGATCTATGTCATCGTTGGATAGCGCCACGCCGGTCTTCCTGCTTCTGTCCAACCCCGATCGGGCCAAGGCCTTTGGTCTTGCCTTTGCAGAACACCTGCCGGGCATCCGGCTGGCAACCGATCCCGATGTGGTCGATCCCGCGCAGGTTCGTTACCTAATGGCATGGCAGTTCCCGGACGATATCGCCGCGCGGTGGCCCAATCTTGATCTGATCTTCTCGACCGGCGCGGGCATCGACCAGCTTGTGGACCGCGAGTTGCCCGCCTGCGCGCGCCTTGTCCGCATGATCGAGCCAGGCAATACCGGGATGGTGCGCGACTATGTGGTCATGGCGGTTCTTGCTCTGCATCGAGACCTTCACGGCAACCGCCGGCAGCAGGCGCAGGAGGTCTGGCAGACGCGGCAGATCCTGTGGCCCGACCAGCGGCGGGTCGGCATCATGGGCGTTGGCGAGTCGGGCCAAGCCTCGCTTGCGGCCTTGCGTCCCTTCGGCTTCCAGCTTGCGGGCTGGAGCCGCTCACCTAAAGAAATCGAGGGGGTGGAGTGCTTTCACGGACCGGACGGTCTGCACTCCTTCCTGTCGAGGACCGACATTCTTGTCTGCTTGCTGCCCCTCACTCCGGAAACAAAGGGGATCCTGAATGACGACCTGTTTGCGGCGCTTCCGCCCGCAGCCTCTCTGGTGCAGGTCGCACGGGGCGGACATCTGGACCAAGCGGCCCTACTGCGGGCACTGGATAAAGGGCAGCTTTCGGCGGCGTTCCTGGATGTGACCGACCCGGAGCCGCTGCCACCCGGCGATCCCCTCTGGCATCATCCAAGCATCACCATCACCCCTCATGTCGCCGGCCATACGCGAGCCGAAACCTCGGCCATGTCGACGGTTGCGAACTTAAGGCGTTTTTTGAGCGGAAAGCCTCTGGACGGCGCGGTCGATGTCCGTCTCGGTTACTAACGCGCCCTCGCCTACGGGGTGGATCAGCCAGCGCAGGAAATTTGCGTGCGGGGACGCTGCGGCATGCGCAGGAAAAAATCGGGGCTGCCTTGTTCCACAATCATTCCGCCTTTTAAGAGTGGGACCCGATCAGCCCGGTCTTGGGCGAAGCCCTTTTCTTGCGTGATAGCGGCCATTGTCATCTCCTCGCCCGTGACGTCGCCGCGCCGCCTTTGCCTCACCCCATGACCCGCGTCAACGCCGCGTCGATGGCATCGGTGATCCGGTCGATGTCGTCCTTTGTGGCGATCAGCGCGGGCGACAGGCACAGCGTGTTGTTCAGGCCCGGCAGGGATCGGTTGGTCGCGCCGATGATCACGCCCTGGCTCAGGCAATCGGCCACCACGGCCTGAACGCGGCGTTCGTCCAGCGGCTCCTTTGTGGTGCGGTCGGCGACCAGTTCGGCCCCGCAGAACAGCCCCTTGCCACGCACGTCGCCGATCACCGGATGACGCTCTTGCAGCGCCCGCAGGTTGGCCAGCACCCGCTCTCCCATCGCCACAGTGTTCTCCAGCAGGCCCTCGTCCTCGATGATGCGCATATTTTCCAGCGCGGCCACCGGACCCGCCGTGCAGCCGCCAAAGGTCGAGATGTCGCGGAAATGGCTCATCGTGTCCTCGGGAGCGTCCTTGAACATTTCGAAGACGGCTTCCGTCGTCACCGTGCAACTGATCGCCGCATAGCCCGAGGCCACCCCCTTGGCCATGGTGACGAAGTCGGGCTGGATGCCGTAATGCTGGTATCCGAACCAGGTGCCGGTGCGGCCCAGGCCGCAGACTACCTCGTCGATGTGCAGAAGGATGTCGTACTTGCGGCAGATCTCCTGGACCCGCGGCCAGTATCCTTCGGGCGGCACGATCACCCCGCCGCCCGCGGTGATCGGCTCCAGCACGATGGCGCCCACGGTGTCGGGGCCTTCACGCAGGATCGCTTCCTCGATGGCGTCCGCCGCCCGCTGGCCGTAGTTCGCGACATCCCACTGGGCGCGGTATTCCAAACAATGGGGCACGCGCACGAACCCGTCCGGGTAAGGCCCGTACTGCGCCGCCCGCTGGTCCTGGCCGCTGGTCGCCAGCGTGCCGATGGTGGTGCCGTGATAATCGCGGTCACGATACAGGATCTTCCACTTTCTGCCGCCATGCTGCCTGTGGGCGATCTGGCGGACCATCTTGTAGACCTTCTCGTTGGCCTCGGACCCCGAGTTCGAGTAATAGACCCGGCTCATCCCCGGCATCTTGGCGATCAGCCGTTCTGCAAACAGCGCCGCCGGGACGTTGCCCGCCGCCCCCGCATAATAGTTCAGCTTGACCAATTGGTCGCGCACCGCATTGGCAATGCTTTCCCGTCCATAGCCCACGTTGACGGTCCAGACGCCCCCCGATACCCCGTCCAGATACTCGCGCCCGTTGGTATCCCAAAGCCGCATCCCCTTGCCTTCCACAAAGACACGCGGGTCGGTGGTTTCATAGGGTTTGTGCTGGGACAGGTGATGCCAGACATGGGCGCGGTCGGCAGACACCACATGGGAGAGGTCGTTCTGGTTCAGGTCAAGAGACATGGCAGGAGCTCCGGATGGGTCATGCAGGTAGCACCTGAACACCCCAAGATTTGTTGCGATTGCCAGATTGTCGCGAGATGCCTCAGCCCCAGCAAGGGTGATTTCATGCACAAACTAGGTCGTTGAATTCACTGCGATCGGACAAACTCTGCTTCGGATAGGAAGCACGAGAGCAATGCCCAGACATCACGACGACAAGGAAGACCGGCTGGTCGCAATGCGACTGCGAGTGGTGCGAAAGTCTAAGGGGCTGTCGCAACGCGAACTTGCAAGACGCGCCGGAGTCGGCAGCGGCACTATCTCCCAGATCGAGTCGATGTCGCTGAAGCCGTCGGTCTCCGTTCTCAAGCGGATCCTGGATGGTGTGCCGATGGATCTCGCCACGTTCTTCAGCTTCGAGTTGTCCATGGATCAGGACCGGGTGTTCCGCCGCAACGAGCACGTGAATATCGGTGCGCCGGGCATCAAGTATCTCCTGCTTGCGGCACAATGCCCCGGGCGGAACATCCAGATGCTGCACGAGTACTACGAGCCGTCCACCAGTTCCGGGCGGCATGTCCTGTCCCACAACGGGGAGGAATGCGGCATTGTCATCAGCGGAACGCTTGAGGTGACGATTGGCGACGAGGTTCATATCCTGAACGCAGGGGATGGCTATTATTTCAGCAGCTCGCTTCCCCACCGCTTCCGCAATACCGGAACCTCGGTCTGCGAGGTCGTCAGCGCCTGCACACCGCCTAGCTTCTAGATTGCTGGTCGCACGATCCCACATGCCATTGCGATCATAGGATACGTTCATCGTCTCTATCTGCGTGTGAGCAGATTGGCAGTGCCAGTCTCCAGGCATTCGACGGCTAAGGAATTTGCGTGGTGTAGAGCTCAAACTCCCCATCTGCCTTTCGCCTGCACATTCCGATCAACCCTCTGGCGACCTTTGGGACCATATCGGGTGTTATGGAACCCTTATAAGGGATCCTGATCCACCTGGGCCAGCTTGGCGCGGAGGATCGCCAACAACCATGCCCGAGCAGGGTCCGGACCAAAAACCATATCTAGTCCAAGAGTGGGCAAGCCCATTCCGTACAGACCCTCTGTCGTAGGACCGAACAACTCGATCCTACACCCCGGCAGCAAGTCATCATGAATGGCTTTAGCTGCGTCAAGCGATCCGAGATATGCGTCCGAGAACCGCTGGGGGTCGATGATGCCGACATTATCCAAAAGCCATCGCCAACTCTCGTCACAGGTGCCAAACTCTGTCGCTTCGATCAGTCGTTTCAGCGCATCCGTCATATTGTGATCCCCTCTGGTGACATCGCCTTTTTGAAGCGGCAGCTCTGGGATGGGTTCTCCCTGATCGCGTCGATGCGCGGCCCCGGCAGGGGCCTGCCCAGTGTTGCTGTCATGCAGCCGAAACCAATCTGAGGCGACGCGCTAACTTCGCTTGTAGGAAAGTTCAGATACCAATCACACGAGGTCTGCATGCAGCTTGCCCATGGCGAACATTCCTGAACGGCACCGGGAAAACGAAGGCTCCGCCATCATCCTCCCAGTTCTGCAGATGCCAAAGGTTACGCCCGATCTCCATCGGCTGGGCGCGCCTGGTCGTCGGGATCGCGGCCCGGGCGCCCGTCCTCGCGCTTTTGGCTTGCACCAATTCCGCTGGACAACTTTTCCTGAGAGGGTTCAGTGACCCGGTTCACATGCTGGCCATCGCCAGGCATCTTGACGTCGGTGCCCATTGTCGGGCCCTCCATAAGACCCTGCAGGAGATACTGAAGGGTCACCATAAATATAGGGATCGGGAGGCGCAATTACATCGGCCTTCTGCAGACATCTCGTAGGCCAACGGAGGGATGGGGAGGAGATGGATGATGGGCAACGTCAAAACCAAGGACGGACATTATGAGGTCTACGGTAAAGACGAGGATGGCAAACGTACCGAAACCTTTTTCAAGCTGCCCACGTTCAAAACGGCTGCTTCGAATGACTGATACGGGTCGGGCATGAGACGGCTTTGTCCGGTAGTTTCATTGGTTTTTGGTGATGCTGATCGCTGCCACCTCGCTGACCGCCGAAGGCCCCAAGTTGTGGCAGGAAGGGTTCGGCTTTGTTTGTGCCTGCCAGCGGGCTTTGGCGATTTCGCTCGCGCTACCGATCGGCCCTGCGATGCCAAGACACTGACTCGCCGGAGCTTCGTGGCAATCTCTTCGGGTGAGGGTCAGGTGGGGTAAGGCCGGCCCGATTGTGGCCGTTGGTGGTCAGACAGCCACTCGTTACATTTGCGTACCCCGGATAGTCATGAGCGGGAAGCCTTCCACTTCATTGCCCAAGAATGCACGCCCCCTCCGAGAGCTGGAAGCTGGGGTCACACTCCCACCGGGTGCCGGCGTTATCAAGATGTGCGTTCTGTGGCAGCTCAATGGCGATGCAGGCGCTCTCCTGGTCATCTGGGGCATATCCACGCTCGCAGCGCCATCCCGATCCGTAAGCACCTGGATCGAGCAAGGCGTTGATCGGGAGAACAACGCGATCGCATCGGTCGTCGACCTGAATAAATCCTCTTTCGCAGGACCATGCATCGCCGAAATCAGCGTTAGTCAGGTAACCGTTTTCCGGCACCGCAATAGGAATGCAGCGGTCTAAATCTGCTGTGAAACCGCGATCGCAGGTCCATCCGGATGTTGATGGATAATCCGTAAGATACGCATGCTCCGGCAGAACGATTGGCACGCAAAGGTCCTCGTCTTTTCGATAGCCGCGTTCGCATTGCCAGTCGTAGCCTGACGCCTTCAAGAAGGCATTTGTCGGCACAGGGATTGCAGAACAGGAGGTTCCATCGACCTCCTCGTATCCGCGGTCACAGTTCCAGCCTGTTCCGGAGGAGCGTCTGATTGCATAGGCGTTCTCAGGAACCTCGACCATTACACATTCCGCACCGTCCAGATCGTAGCCCAAGTCGCAATCCCAGCCCTCACCATAACTACGAGGTTGAGCATTCTGCGGTGGCGGACCCACCCCCATTTGCGCGAGCACTGGAAGCGCGAACAAGGCAGCAAGGCCTGCCGCAAGGCCAATCCTGGCCATGAGCCGGAGCAATAGGAGCTGCGGGGGTGCGAGGGGCGGGAACATGAATGCTTACCTTTCTTGCCAGCGGCCATTCGCCTGACTGGCGCTGCCTTTGCGAATTTGAGGCGATCGTCACCGTGGCAAAGGCGACGTTACCGTCTCGATCCATTGCTTGACCCTGTTGCCGACGGTCGCGGTTTCCTGCGATGGCAGATTTTGTGCCTGCATGTCTTGAAGGGTTGACCCATCTTCCTCCGGAATGGTTTTGTCCGAGGGAGATACAAAGCCACCTTCGACCGTGGTGTCCAATACGGCGTCACGTTTGAGGGCCATGTTGAGATAGGCCGACGAGATCGATCGCATCTCCGTGGGCCTTGTGCTGTGCCCCTTTTCATAGATCATCAGATAGGCCCCGGTTTCTCTAAACGCCGCGAAGCTGAGACCCTCGAGCAGCTCCTCCTCAACAAGAACCTCGTAGCGACCGGGAGGGAATTGCCGGGGTGAATTGGGCACGACGAAAGGATGCTTGAATTCAACAACAGAGGTCGTGGAGCGCGTGGTCATCATGGTCTCCTTTGCAAAGAGTAAAGGCGCGATACCCGGACGGAGACATCGCTCCGGAACGAAGGCCTGCAACCTGCGGGGCGCCGGGACGAAAGCTATCCCGGGAGCGGAAGATTGTTGCTCTGCCAGGGTCTGTGAGGCCCCCGCGTAGGCACGTGGGGCCTCCGTTTCTTCCCTGCAGCACTCGCTTGATCAAAAGGACCTGCGAAATTATCCTGCACAGCAGCTGAAAGTTGGTTGCGCCCTCTTGAGCGGTGTCACGAAAGGACCAGCGTTGAGCGCCTTCCTCGAGCTCCATCCGCACCAAAGGCATCCGCCACGTCCAACCGCGTCCTCATTGCAGTCCGTATGATCGATGGGTTGCGTGGCCGCATCAGTCGACCTGACCGCGGCGAGTATTTGCGCTGCCACGTGCCAGCACATCTGATTGCCTCGAATAGATACCGACGGCCCGTTGACCACATAGTCATATGTCGGTTCCCTCTTTGTCCTCGGCTATGGAAAAAGGAAGGGATTATCCCCTGCCTGACGCATTGATGCTAACAATGGGAATGCTGGCCAGTTCATAACAGGTATTTATGAGGAAGACCCTAACCTATGTCAGCACGAACGGCTCAGGCATCGTTTAAGTGTGAACGTGCTGTTAGGCATTGTTCCTTGTTCACGCCCGAGGAGTGCTGGAACTACTTTCAGGCAGCTGGGTATGTCGCAGGTTGCTTCCGAAAGGCTTTAGGCCTGTAATTAGTAATGCCTTTCCTCGCATGATACCATTCGCCGCGGCATTGCCCCGCTATTGGCAAAGCTCCTCAAGCGACGAAGCGCCATTGAACTCGAGATCGGTCATCGGGAAACCGACGGAAGGAAATCGGTGGCATCCCATCAGTCTGGGGCATTAGCAGGCTTAGACGCTTCTGTTTGCTAAAAGACATCTGCATCACCTCCTATGGAAATCGAGGCAATTATGACTAAGATGAACTTTGAAGATCCGATCAACGAACTCCTAAATCAAATAGATGCTGCCAGCCCCAGGGAAAAAGAGCTTGCAGTGCAGCAGTTGCGGCATGCAATTGATGCCGGTGATCGACCATCCTCGCGGTTAGAAACTCTGCGAGAGGAGACAGACCCGTTTGATAATGTCCCTGTCTAGCGATTTCTGTGGTTACCGGCCGTGATGCAAGAAGCGTTGACATTGGGCTTGGTGATCGAGTGCGGTCATCTGTCAGGCCTGTTCACGCGGCACTTTCGGGAACCTGTTGGCCGGGATGGTGACCAGCGAGGCGGGTCCACATCTGTCTCGGGCTCAAGTGCTCGCAGTTGCTATCTGGTTTTCTCGATCCGGATTGTTGCGATCTTTTTGCCCATGAGTCGCCGGGTTCACACCTGTTTCGCCGGGGCCGTCTGTACTTGCCTGCGCTTGTTACGCAGCAGTAGCTGGCATCGGATTCCGATAATCCTCCTGTTTCGTCATCATCGCCAAAAGGGCACGCCGTTTTGTTGGCCAGAGCGATGGCCACCAGCATGCGCGGTTTCCTGGACAACATCCGCTCCGGCTACGAACCGCGCAATGCGCGCCCGGTCCGACCGGTCGAGCCGGGACATTGCGCCAATAATGACCAAGTACCGGACGTCGGCCTGACCCGCTTTTGTTATCCACCCCGGCCGCTCTCTTGCCCCCCGAGGAGTGCTGACGTGGCACAAGTCCCAGCCAAGCCGCAAGACCTCGTCCACCTCAGAAAGATCGCATGCGCGATGGATAGGCCTCAAAAGCCTACTGTCACCGACACCCGGCAGGGGTCTGGAGACGTCGCGCGGTCACCGCGTCTTCAGCCAGCGGATGGGCCTTCTGGGTTCTTGCGGTGATGCGGACGGGGCCAGTCATTTCGATCATCCACAGGAGCACCCTCAGTGCTGATTATATTGTTCCAGCATTTGGATTTGGAGTTGCTGCAGCTTGATTAGTCTTTGCCACTGAGGCGCCAACTGATGATCGATCTTTTCGTGCAATTGGCGGATTTCCAGCTCGGCCTTTAACCCGGATTATTCGTGAGGGGTTGGTGAGGCTGGCTTAACCAGTTGAAGAACTGTAGTTTTATGGTTCCTACGCCAAAAACCGCAGTTTATCAGGATGCCGCGCCTCACCATGGATGTTTCCCGCCCCGTCGTTCACCCCGGACGCATTGCCCGCCGTGACCGTCCCCCCCCTGCGGAAGGGCGCCTTCAGGCCTGCCAGAACCTCCAGCGTGGTGTCGCGCGGGTGCTCGTCGCGGTCCACGACCTTGGGATCGCCCTTGCGCTGCGCGATCTCGACCGGGACGATCTCCTGCGCCAGACGCCCGTTGGCCTGGGCGGCCGCAGCCTTCTGCTGGGAGCGCAGGGCGAAGGCGTCCTGGTCTTCGCGCGAAATGGCGAAATCCTCGGCCACGTTCTCGGCGGTCTCGGGCATCGAGTCCACGCCGTATTGCGCCGCCATCAGCGGGTTGACGAAGCGCCAGCCGATGGTGGTGTCATGGACGGCATTGCTGCGGCTGAAGGCGCTTTCGGCCTTGGGCATCACGAAGGGCGCGCGCGACATCGACTCGACCCCGCCCGCGATCATCAGATCCGCCTCGCCCGCCTTGATGGCGCGGGCGGGTATGCCCGCCAGATCGAGCCGATCCTGTGGAGCATCGACGAGGCGCGCAACAGCATCAGCGCGATCAGCACAAAGCCGCAGGGCGTGCTGCGCATCCATTCGCGCACAATGTTCGGCCTGGGCGTGCTGACCCCGCTGATCCCGGAATTCGCATCCCTTTATCCCGAAATCCAGGTCGAGCTGGCCCTGGGCGAGGACAAGGTGGACCTGCGCAGGCAGGGGATCGACATCGACTTCCGCATCTCGCCCCCTGCCGAGGCCGGGCTGAAGCGGCGCAAGCTGTTCGAGTCGAAACGCCTGCTGGTCGCGTCGCCCGCTTATAAAGACAGCAGGCCCGCGGTGGAAAAGCCGGCCGACCTGCTGAAGCTGGACCTGCTGGCCTATATGCGCCCCGGTGACGTCTATCACTGGCGGTTCAGCCGGAAAGACAAGGACCACGAAAACCGCGACGAGGATTTGGAAATCTCGCCCCGGCACATATCGAACAACGGCATGGTGCTGCTGGATCTGGCGTTGTCCGGGCAGGGGGTGGCATTGCTTGATGATTACACGGTCGCGAACTGGCTTGATCAGGCGGACCTGATCCACCTGCTGCCGGAGCATGAGGTCACGAACTCGACGTTCGAGGAGGGGATCTATGCAACATTCCTCGACACCCCGATCGTGCCCGCCAAGATCCGGACGATGCTGGACTTTGTCATCGAACGCACCGCCGGGATGCAGCGCCGCTTTGACGTCTGGCGTCCGCCATTGACGGGAAACCGATCGTAGAAGAACGGATGTCTGCCGGAGCGTCCCGGTTGTCATCCGGGCATGACGGATTTCTACTGAACAGCGGGGCGGGTTTTTGTCATCTTGGTTGACTTGCGGTTATCATTCGATCCCATTCAGCTTCGCCAAACCTGAAAGGTCCGTCCGTTCAAAGATCTCATCGTCACGGGGCCGGCCTTGAGCAGCCGCTTCTCCATGTCGGCTACGGCATCGGCGTCACGCCAACTGATTGCGAAAGACGTCCGACTGCTATCCTGGCAGGTCATTTCCCCATTTCGCCAGCGACGCCGCAAGGTCCGGGTGATCCACGGCGGCTTGTCGAAGGCTCTCGCCGTCGGCCGCCGCCTGCCAGGCCCGGCGGATCGCCCGCACTCCTGCTGCGGCGCCGTTGGGATGACCGTGGATGCCGCCTCCTCCCAGATACATCAGGTCCAGCGTCTGGCCCGTGCGCTGATAGGTTTCGGCCGCCTGCCCGCCCCATTGTCCAGAGCAAACGACCGGCAGCGGTCGGTCGGCATCGGAAAACATCGGCGTCATCACGTCGTGGAAGGATCTTATGAAGCTGTCGTCCGGCTCCCAGTATTTCGCCTGTATCCCGTTGATCTGGAACTGATCAACGCCCAGCAGGCGCCATATTTTCTGATAGGCGCGAAATTCCATCCCCAAGGCCGGGTGGCGGGCCAGGATGTCCCATCCGTTCCGGTGCGCGTGCAGGCACAAGGCCGACCGCTTGCGCAAAAACGCCATGCCGCCATGCCCGATGGAGTTGATGTTGACCACCGCCGCATTGCCGCCTCGGGCTGCGACATGGTCATGGTCGCGCATCATCCGGTCAGGATCGGCCGAGGAGATGCCGAAGGCATACATCACCCGCTTTCCGGTCCGGTCGGCATGGCGTTCGATCACCGACATGATCGCATCGACCCGTGCGGTCAGGGGCGAATATTTTGGCGACATCAGCTTTTCGTCGTCCTTGATGAAATCGACGCCCGCCTCGCAGAGGGTCTGGACAAGCTGCGCCGTATCCTCGGGCGACAGCCCCAGCGAGGGCTTGATGATCGAGGCGATCATCGGCCCTTCCGGCACGCCCATCAGGCGGCGGGAACCGGCAATGCCGAATTGCGGGCCGGGATGGCAGGCGAAGTCGGGCGGCAGGTCGAAATCCATGACCCGCACGCCGGTCAGCCCGCGGATGGCATAGACGCCGCCCACGGCGATGGTCATCAGCGCGGCGATATCGGTGCCGATGGCGTCTAGCGGCCAGGCAATGGTGACATCGGCGCGGTGGAAGGGTCCGGGCGCATCGGTCGGGAAACCGGGGCGGTCCGCATCGGGCAGCGGCACGATGGTTTCGACGCGGGCGGCATAGCGGGCCTTCAGCGCCTCGGTTTCGCCGGGCAGTTCGGTGAAGGTGCCGGTGGACTGGTCGGCGGCGATCTTCTGCGCCATCGCCTCGATGCTGCCGGGCGTTTCGATGCGATAGGTGACGCGGATCCGGTCGGTCATGCTGCTTTCCTTTCGCCGCCGCCGTCGCGGATCCAGCCGAAATAATCCTCGGACCCCATCTGGCCCCCTTTCAGCGCGATTTCCAAGCCGTCATGCGGGCCGCTGCCGAAGGCTTGGCACAGTGCCGCGCCGGGAATGGTCGGGGCACGGGCAACAAGCGCGGACAACCCCAGCTGGCGCATCCCATGCCCAGAGGTATCCCCGCCCGAGATCACCGCCCGCCGCATCCCCGTGGCGCGCAGCGTGGCGTCCAGAATGCGGCCCAGCGATTCCCCGATGCGGCGGTTGGCCGCGCTGGCTTCCATGCCGCTGCGGGCAAGGGCCGCGCGGAAGGCTTTGACCTGCTGGCCTTCGCCAGCGGCGGAGTGGACCAGAGGGCTTTGCCCCGTCGCTGCGGCTGCAATGGCGGCCTGGATCAGGCGCGTTTCCTCGGCCGTCTGGCCGGCATCGCTGCCGGTGACTGCCCGTGCATCGAAGGGCAGCAGCGCAAAGCCGTTCCGCCCGGCCCAGTCCAGTTGCCGCGCCGTGGTGGGCGAGACCGAGCCTGACACCGCCATGATCCGGTCCGCGCGCGATGCCGCGCCGGGCGGATCGACGCGGGGGATCATGCCGCTGTCCTGCCAATGCCTGACCAACGCATATTCGACGCCCTGGCTGCCCGCGACAAAACCCAAGTCGGCGCGGTTTTCCCAGATCAGCCGGCCTGCGGCGGTTTCGCTGGCAGGTTCCATGCTGTCGATGGACAGGATGCGCGCGCCCGATGCCAATGCGTCCTGCAAAGCCTGCGGATCGGCCAAGCCTTCCAGGTCGATCAGGGCCGAGGACAGATCCGTCTGCGCCGCCAGATGCCGCAGCAGGTCGGCTTCGGCCATGGGCGTCACCGGATGGCGTGACATGACCGGGTGGCGGTCCAGCCGGAACACGCCGTCCAGCGTGCCCGCGAACAGATGCCCGAAGGCCTGATAGCGCCGCATCTGCGGGGCGGCGGTCAGCAGCGGCACGGCCTTTGCGTGACGCACCTGCAAGCCGATCTCGATGGCGGCACCGATGGACCCCGACACGGGCGAGGAATCGAAGGTCGAGCAGATCTTGTAATGCAGGATCGGCGCCCGAAACGCGTCCAGCCAGCCGAACAGCGCGGGCAGGTTCCGCGCCATCCAGGCCGGATCATGGCTGCGCGCGGTCGTGGCGATCCCCACGCCGCGGCAGCCTGCGAAGCGCGCCGCCAGGTCGGACGAGGGAATGTCGGTGAACAGGACCGAGGGCAGTCCCGCGAACTGCAGCACCTCCATCACCGCCGCCGATCCGGTAAAGTCGTCACCCAGCCATGCGACCCAGGGCGCGTCAGCCATCGCATCCTCCTCTTGACAGCATTCCGGTGTTATTATCTGATCATACCAGTTTGGCAAGGATCGGTTCCTTGCGAGGAGGACATCGAGATGACGAAAGTTGCCCTGTTCGGGGCGGGTGGCAAGATGGGTGTGCGCCTGTCGACGAACCTTGCCAAGACCGATTTCGACGTGGCCCATGTCGAGGTCAGCAGTGCTGGCCGTGATCGGCTGAAGTCTGAACTGGGCTTCGATACCGTCGATGCCGATGCCGCCCTGGCCGGGGCCCAGGTGGTGATCCTGGCCGTTCCCGACACCGTGATCCGCAAGGTCGCCGCATCCGTGGTGCCGCAGGTCGCGCCCGGTACGATGATCGTGATCCTGGACGCCGCAGCACCTTTCGCGGGCCACCTGCCGGAACGCGCCGACATTACCTATTTCGTGACTCACCCCTGCCACCCGCCAATCTTCAACGACGAGCATACGCCGGAAGGCCGTGCCGACCACTTCGGCGGCGTTGCGGCCAAGCAGGGCGTGGTCAACGCCCTGATGCAAGGCCCGCGCGAGCATTACGAACTGGGTGACCGCATCGCCCGTGCCATCTATGCCCCTGTCGTCCGCAGCCACGAGGTGACGGTCAAGCAGATGGCCATGCTGGAGCCGGGCCTGTCGGAAACGGTCGTGGCCTCGCTTCTGATGGTCATGCGCGAGGCCATGGACGAAGTCGTGGCCCGCAGCGGCGTCAGCAAGGACTGCGCGCGAGACTTCCTGCTGGGACACATGAACATCCTGGGCGCGGTGATCTTCGAGGAACGGCAAGGCCAGTTTTCGGACGCCTGCAACAAGGCCATCGAGTTCGGCATCCCCATGCTGATGCGCGACGACTGGAAGAAGGTTCTGGAATGGGACGAAGTTGCCGCCAGCATCAAGCGGATCACCTGACGATGACAATTGGTCATGTCATCATACCTGTTGACAGGCTCACGATTTGCCAGCAGCTTGAAACGGTCAGAGAGGAACCGGCAGCAGTCCGGCTGACCCCAAGGGAGGAAAAACCATGAAACTGACCCGCCGGCTGATGATCTCGGCCTTTGGCCTTGCCATGGCCACCGCCATGCCGTCCTTCGCGGCGGCCGAGGGGCTGATCGCAATCATCACCCCCAGCCATGACAACCCCTTCTTCAAGGCCGAGGCCGTGGGCGCCGAGGCCAGGGCCAAGGAGCTGGGCTATGACACCGTGATCATGGTCCACGATGACGATCCCAACAAGCAACTGGAACTGTTCAACACCGCGATTGCCCAGGGTGCCAAGGCGATCGTCCTGGACAATGCCGGGGCCGACGCCACCGTCGCCGCCGTGCAGGCCGCCAAGGATGCAGGGATTCCGTCCTTCCTAATCGACCGCGAAATCAAGGAATCGGGCATTGCCGTCAGCCAGATCGTGTCCAACAACTATCAGGGCGCCCAACTGGGGGCCGAGGAGTTCGTTCGCCTGATGGGCGAGACCGGCAAATACGCCGAGCTTCTGGGCCGCGAGGCTGACACCAACGCGGGCATCCGGTCGTCCGGCTATCACGACATCATCGACCAGTATCCCGACATGGAGATGGTCGCCCAGCAGACTGCCAACTGGTCGCAGACCGAAGCCTATACGGTGATGGAAACGATGTTGCAGGCCAACCCGGACATAAAGGGCGTGATCTCGGGCAACGACACGATGGCCATGGGTGCCTGGGCGGCGCTGGAAGCGGCGGGCCGGACCGACGTGATCGTGGTGGGCTTCGACGGGTCGAACGACGTGCGCGACAGCATCAAGGCGGGCGGCATCAAGGCGACGGTGCTGCAGCCGGCCTATCGTCAGGCACAGTTGGCCGTGGAACAGGCGGATCAGTACCTCAAGACCGGGTCCACCGGGGTCGATGAAAAGCAGTTGATGGACTGTATCCTGATCAATGCCGACAATGCCGGCAAGCTGGAAACCTTCGCGCTCGCCGAATGATCCGGTCTCGGCCGGTCTCGGCCCGGCACCGGTGCCGGGCCACCTCCCCACCCCCTCGGAGTCCCGCATGATGCGCGCGATGACCGCGATCCTTGGCCTGTCCCTGGGCCTGACGGCGCTTGGCGCCTGCAAGATCGTTCCCAATCCCGAACCGGGCAGCGAAACCGCGGCCTCCCAGACGGACGAGGACCGCATGGCTGCCAAGGCGGGCGAGATCTATGACGCCCAGCTAGTCCCATATGTCGGCCAGAAGGCCATTGACCTGTCCACGCTGACCGCCGCCCTGCAAGGCGGGCTTGATGCGGCAGGTCAGGCGCATGGCGTGCGGCCCCAGGCCGAGGGCAGCCCCTGGAACTTCCTGGTCAAGGGCCAAGGCACCGTTATCGAGGCCAGGCGCGAATCCCGCGCGGCCACCCTGACGCTGGACGTGACAGGCGACAATCAGCCCGACATGACGATCCAGCTTGGCCCGGTGATCAAGGGCACCGCGCTGCGCGATGCGGCGGACTTCATCGTCTTCACCGATTACCGCGATCAGATCGAATTCGCGAAACTCGCCCGCGCGCTGAACGACCGCGCGCATGGGGCGATCCGGCTGCCCGAGGGCGACCTGACCGGCAAGACCGTCCGCTTTGAAGGCGCGACCACCCTGCGGACCGCCACCGACCCGATCCTGGTTGTGCCGACCCTTCTGGAGATCGCGCCATGACGCACCCCATCGGCTTGCAGATCCGGGGCGGCACCAAGATCTATCCCGGCACCCGCGCGCTGAAAGGGGTGGATTTCGACCTGCGCATGGGCGCCGTCAACGTGCTGGTGGGCGAAAACGGCGCGGGCAAGTCCACCATGATGAAGGTCATCGCCGGGGTCGAGCAACTGACCGAGGGTCAGGTTCTGATGGACGGCCAGCCGGTCCATTTCAACGGCACCGACGATGCCCGCCGCCATGGCATCGGCATCGTGTTCCAGGAATTGAACCTGTTCCCGAACATGACGGTCGCCGAGAACATCTTCATCAACCGCGAGATCACCCGCGGCCGCATCGACATCGACACCGCCGCGCAACGCAAGGCCACGCGCCAGTTGATGCGGCGGCTGGAACATGACATCGACCCCGACGCCCTGGTGGGCGACCTGCGCGTCGGCCAGCAGCAGATCATCGAGATTGCGAAAAGCCTGGCGCAGGATGCACGCATCCTGATCTTGGACGAACCCACATCCGCGCTCTCCTCCGCCGAGGTCGAGATCCTGTTCCGCGTCATTGCCGATCTCAAGCGGCAGGGGGTTGGCATCGTCTATATCTCGCATCGCCTGGAAGAACTGATCCGCATCGGGGACTATATCACCGTGCTGCGAGACGGCGCGATTACCGGCGCGCGGTCGATGGAAGGCGTCGACGTGGACTGGATCGTCCGCGCCATGATCGGCGAAGCGTCCAAGGACTTCGCCAAGGGCATCGACCATCCCTACGGCCCAGAGGTCTTCCGGGCCGAAGATGTGACCCTGCCCCGCCCCGGCGGCGGCATGGCCGTCGATCGCGTCAGCCTGTCCCTGCGCGCAGGCGAGATCCTGGGCGTCTATGGCCTGATGGGCGCGGGCCGCAGCGAGTTCCTGGAATGCGTCATCGGCCGTCACCCCCATGCAGGCGGGCGCATCTTCGTCGATGGCAAGCAGTTGAAGACGAAAACCGTCGCTGGCCGCATCCGGTCGGGCATCGCCCTGATCCCCGAGGATCGCAAGAACGACGGGTTGGTTCAGATTCTCTCGATCCGCGAGAACATGACCCTGTCCAGTCTGGCCAGCTTCACCACCGGCTTTCACATGAACCTGGGCGCCGAACGCGGCACGGTGCGCGACTTCGTCAAGCGGCTGACGGTCAAGATCGCGTCGATGGAAAATCCGGTTTCCAGCCTGTCGGGCGGGAACCAGCAGAAGGTCGTGATCGGCAAGGCGCTGATGACGAAGCCCAAGGTTCTTCTGATGGACGAACCGTCCCGAGGCATCGACATCGGCGCCAAGGCCGAGGTGTTCCGCACCATGCGCAAGCTGGCCGCAGACGGCCTGGGCATCGTCTTCGTCACCTCGGACATGGAGGAACTGATGGCGCTGTCCGACCGCATCGTGGTCATGTCGAACGGCCGCGTCACCGGCGAAGTTGACCGCAGGGACGCGACCGAGACCCTTGTCATCGCCGCCTCCGCCAAGGGCCACGCCCCCACCCCCATTCAGGAACCTGCCGCATGAGCCATGCCGCCACCAATGCCGCGCCGCAGACTGGATCCGCCAACCTGCTGCTGGTGCTGCTGAAGGCCCGGACCTTCATCGCCCTGATCCTGGTCTTCGCCTTCTTCGCCTTTGCCGCGCCGAATTTCCTGTCCACCGCGAACATGGTGATCATGTCCAAGCACGTCGCGCTGAACGCCTTTCTGGCGATCGGCATGACCTTCGTGATCATCTCGGGCGGGATCGACCTGTCGGTGGGCTCCATCGTGGGGCTTTGCGGCATGGTCGCGGGCTGGCTGGTGCTTTACGGCATCGATCCCGGCCTTGGCTGGTCGATCCAGTTCAACACCGTCGAGATCTGCCTGATCGTGATGCTGGTGGGCGTGCTGATCGGGGCCGTCAACGCCTTCCTGATCACCAAGCTGAACGTCGCGCCCTTCATCGCCACCCTTGGCACGCTTTACGTCTGCAGGGGCGCGGCGATGCTGTTTTCAGACGGACGGACCTTTCCGAACCTGAACGGCAATGCGGAATACGGCTCTCACACCTTCCGCCAGATCGGGGCGGGCAATGTGCTGGGCCTGCCGATATCCATCTGGATGCTGGTCGCGGTGGCGCTGATCGCGGCCTATATCGCGCGGCGCACGCCACTGGGGCGCTACATCTATGCCGTGGGTGGCAACGAACGCGGCGCGGCACTGTCGGGGGTCAAGGTCAACCGGATCAAGTTCTTCGTCTATATGTTCAGCGGGTTGTGCGCGGCCCTGGTTGGGCTGATCATCTCGTCCCAGCTGGTGGCCGCGCATCCCGCGACGGGCCAGTCGTTCGAATTGAATGCCATCGCGGCGGCCGTCCTTGGCGGCACGTCGATGTCGGGCGGGCGCGGGCGGATCGGCGGGACCATCATCGGCGCCTTCGTGATCGGCGTGCTGTCCGACGGCTTGGTGATGATGGGCGTGTCGTCCTTCTGGCAGACGGTCATCAAGGGTCTTGTGATCATCGCCGCCGTTGTGGTCGATCAGGCGCAACAGAAACTTCAGGCGCGCGTCGCGTTGCAGGCCGAGGCGGGGAAATAGGATGAAGGGTGCCTTGATCGGCTGCGGGTTCTTCGCCCAGAACCAGATGCACGGCTGGGCAGGAATCCGGGGCGTGGAGATCGTGGCCGTCTGCGACCGGGACGCCGCGCGGCGCGAGGAGACGGCCGCCCGCTTCCGCGCCCGCCCCTATGCCGACGCGGCCGAGATGCTGGCGACCGAAGATCTGGACTTTGTGGATATTGCCACCACCGTCCCTTCCCATCGCGCCCTGGTCGAACTTGCCGCACAGGCCGGTGTCCATGTCATCTGCCAGAAGCCCTTTGCCGAAACCATGGAGGATGCGCGCGCCATGGTCGCCGCTGTCGATGCGGCGGGCAAGACCCTGATGATGCACGAGAATTTTCGCTGGCAATCCGCAATCCGCGCAGCCATTCAGGCGGTGCGCGAAGGGGCCATCGGCACGCCCTTCTTCGGGCGCGTCAGCTTCCGGTCGGGATATGACGTATTCTCCGGCCAGCCATACCTTGCCACCGATCCGCGCTTCATCATCCAGGATCTGGGGATCCATATCCTTGACGTGGCCCGCGCGCTGTTTGGCGACGTGGCGACGCTGTCGGCCACCACGCGGCGCATCAATCCGAATATACGGGGCGAGGATGTGGCGACCATGCTGCTGGACCATGAGAACGGCGTGACAAGCGTGGTCGATTGTTCCTATGCGACGAAACGCGTGCCCGAGACCTTCCCGGAAACGCTGCTGGAGATCGACGGCGACAAGGGCACCTTGCGTCTGGACGCAGGATACCGGCTGGTGATCCAGGCGGATGGTCAGACGGTCCGCGACGTGGCCCCCCCGGTGCTGCCCTGGGCGGAACGGCCCTGGCACAACATCCAGGAAAGCGTGCAGATCATCCAGGCCCATTTCGTGAACTGCCTGCGCCACGGCGTGCAGCCCGAAACCTCGGGCCATGACAACCTCAAGACGCTGGCCCTGGTCGAGGCGGCCTATCGGTCCGCCGCCGACCGTTCGCGCATCGACTTGCGGGCGCCCGAATGGACCTGATCGCGCTTTATGGCACCGACAAGCCGCCGCGCCTGTCCCAAGTCTTGCGGGCAGGCGATGCGCAGGTGACGCTGGACACCGGACAGTTGCGCCACCTGCGCATGGGCGGGGTCGAGGCGATCCGGGCGGTGTCCTTTCTGGTCCGCGACCGGGATTGGGGAACGGTCGAGCCGCATATCACCGACCTGACGGTCAAGGAGGGGCGCGTCACCTATGCCGCGCGCTATGACTTGGGCGGGGGCAGTCTGACGGCGCAGGTCGCGCTGACCCTGACACCGGCCAGCCTGACAGCCGAGGTCGTGGCGGTGGCCCATGGCACTGTGGAAACCAACCGCGCAGGCTTCACCGTGCTGCACCCGATCGAGGGCGTGGCCGGCGCCCCGGTCCTGGTCGGGCACCCCGAGGGAGTCGAGGAGGCGCATTTTCCCGCCCTGATCGAACCTTGGCAGCCTTTCAAGGAGATCACCTCGCTGACCCATCAGGCGGGGGGCCTGCGCATCGAGTGCCGCCTGGACGGCGACGTGTTCGAGATGGAGGATCAGCGCCAATGGGGCGACGCGTCCTTCAAGACCTACAACCGCCCGCTGGCCCGCCCCTGGCCCTATGTCATCAGCGACGGCGAGGAAGTGCGCCAAACGGTGCGGATCACATGGTCCCCAGCCCCCGCAGCGGCCCCGGTGCCGCCAATCCGCGCGCAGGTGCCGGACCCGCGCTTTCCCGAAACCGCGCTTGTCCTGACAGCCGCCGATGCCCGCCGCGCGGCGGCCAATTCCGACGACCTGAGGTGCATCGGGGC
The DNA here is from genome assembly GCF_030863885.1 of Paracoccus actinidiae. Classification (NCBI taxonomy): domain Bacteria; kingdom Pseudomonadati; phylum Pseudomonadota; class Alphaproteobacteria; order Rhodobacterales; family Paracoccaceae; genus Paracoccus; species Paracoccus actinidiae. The sequence goes on along the minus strand of NZ_CP132956.1, from coordinate 3,371,617 downwards.
GCAACGCGTCCTGTGCCACCTGGACATCGCCGCCGGGCATGGTGTGGCAGAGTTGCGCGATTTCGCGGTCCTGCAAGCCGCCTTGCCCGATCTGGCCTATGACCTGGAACTGATCGCCGCCTGCCCGGCCCAGGGCAGCTTGGCTGCGGAATTTGCAGGCCATGCCGCCGACCTGGCCGCGTCGGGGTTCCGCCCCGCATCCATCATGACCTGCCCGGCGGTGGACCGGCAATCCACCCCGCCGGGGTCCGACTGGCCCCCCTGCGCGCCGCTGACGGCGATCCACGCCGCCGCCCGGGCAGCTTTCCCCGGCATGGTCCTGGGTGGCGGCATGGCAAGCTTCTTTCCCGAACTCAACCGCAAGCGCCCGCCCGACGATGCCTGGGACTTTGTCACGCACGGGCTTTGCCCCATCGTCCATGCAGCCGACGACCTGTCGGTGATGGAAACCTTGCAGGCCGTGCCGCATATCCTCGTGTCGGCCCGCGCGATCATCGGCGACCGGGATTACCGGCTGGGACCGTCCACTATTGCCATGCGCCAGAATCCCTATGGCAGCCGCACGATCCCGAACCCGGACCGCGACCGGGTCTGCATGACGGACGACGATCCCCGGCAGGACGGCGCCTTCGCGGCCGCCTGGACCCTGGGGCTTGCGGCCACCATCGCGCCTGCAGGCGTGACGGTCTGGACGCCCGCTGCACTTTATGGCCCTCGCGGGCTGATCCGCAACGATGGCAGCCTGCGCCCCCTGGCGGCAGTAGTTCAGGCGCTTGCGGCGCAGGCAGGCAATCCGGTACGTCGTGCCACGGTGGCCGATGGGCAGGCAGTAATCACCTTCGACGATGCCACGCTGACCGCCAACCTGACCCCCGATGGTCCCGATCCCTTCGGCTGGCAAAGCCGCCCGCCTTCGCCTAAGTCGTGACGCAAGACCGCAGCAAGGGGGCCACAGGATGAAACACGACCAGCTTGCCAGTCCCGACCGGATCACCCGCCGCAAGCTGTCCGATCAGGTCTTTGACCGGCTGCGCGACATGATGGCCAGCGGCGAATTGCCCCCCGGGGCGGCGGTGCCGTCGGAACGCGACCTGATGGAACGCTTTGGCGTGGGCCGCCCCGCCGTTCGAGAAGCGTTGCAGCATATGCACACCATGGGCCTGATCACCATCAGCCATGGCGAACGCAGCCGCGTGAACGAGCTGTCGGCAGGCAGCGTGCTGGCCCGTGTCGATGACGTGGCGCGGATGTTGTTGTCGTCGGAACCCGAACAGCTCGAGCATCTGAAGCAAGCGCGGCGCATGTTCGAATGCGGCCTGGTTCGCGTGGCGGCCGAAAATGCCACCGCCGGGGACGTGCGCGACCTGCGCGAACTGGTGGGCGAACAGCGCGCCCGTGTCGGCGATGCCGAGGCTTTCGTGACTGCCGACATGACCTTTCACAGCCGCATCGCCCAGATCTCGGCCAACCCGATCCTGGTTGCGACCAGCCAATCCATGTTGCGTTGGCTGTTCCAGTATCACGGCGTCCTTCTGCACTGGTCCGGCAGGGAAAAAGTCACGCTGCACGAACATGACGACATCGTGGATCTGATCGCCGCGCGTGACGCCGATGGCGCGGTGGCGGCAATGGCCGCGCATCTGGACAGATCAAATCCGCTCTATCTGCACGCAAATGCCACCAATCGCGCCGACTGAGCATGGTCTAAGGTAGGGCACTCATCCATATTTTTGTAATTCTGCGGCAATCTTCTCTCCGGCCGGCTTCGGCGAGGGGAGCGTGTCATGGCGCATCCGTTCTGGCTTTCAGACGCAGCCTGGTTGTCCATCGAGCCGCATCTGCCGCGGGGGTTGCCGGGGAAGCCCAGGGTGGACGACCGTCGGGTGATCTCGGGCATTCTCCCTGTTCTGAAGACCGGGTGCCGCTGGCGCGATGTGCCGGCTGCTTATGGACCACCCACCACCCTTCACAAATGCCTCACCCGCTGGTCGCATCGGGGATCTGGCAACGTATGTTCGAGGGCGTGCCAGCCGCAGGGCGGGTGCCGGTTCCAGAGGAACTCTGTCTCGACAGCACCCACGTGAAAGCCCACTGGTCGGCTCGGAACACAAAAGGAGAGCCTGGCCGCAAGCGATCGGGATCCCGCGCGGTGACACGAGCCGCGAGGTCCATTCACTGGCCGATGCGTCACAGGCCGACCGGCCGCCTTTGCCCTGACACCCGGACATTCATTTGACAATTCCGCTTCCAAAGGGGCTTTCCCGCCCCAAAACGACAAAGCTTGCGCTGCCATGAGCCTGCGTCACTGGCTCAAGCACCGGCGCATCAGGGCGGTGATCCCCTCCCTGGCCCTGCGCACCTTTCCCTTCACTCTCGATCAAAGAGCATACAACCGGCGCAACGTCATCGGGCGAATAGGGGAAGGCTCAAGAACTGGCGCCGTATCGCGACCCGATACGACCGCCTTCCCCGTAACTACCGGGCCAGCCTGGCGCTCGTTTCCATCGTGATTGCTTGGACCTGAATGAGTTCTCTTCCTAGGCACTTTGTAAGAAGCAGGGTCAGGACCAGTTGCTCTGCCCGCACACGGCGGTCGACGGTCCCCTGTCCCTCAGTTGCAGTTCTTGGCCATGCGGCTAAGGTTGCCGCATGAACCCACCCCTGCTGACAAATGCCGTTGCACGCCGGTTGTTTCTGGATCGGCACCTGCTGCTGCGGCCGCAGGCGGGTTTGGCAATGGGTGCCGATCTGCTCAGCGTGCTGACCGATCTGGGCTTTGTGCAGGTGGACAGCGTCAACACCCTGGCGCGGGCGCATGACCTGATCCTGTGGTCGCGACGGGGCCGGTACCGCCCCCCTGCGCTTGACCGGCTTATTGCCCGCCACCGTGCCGCATTCGAGCACTGGACCCATGACGCCGCCATTGTGCCGATGCAGTTCTATCCGATGTGGCGGCTGAAGTTCGCCCGCGACGAGGCCAGGATGCGGCAACGCTGGCCTGCCTGGCGCGGCGAGGGCTGGAACCGGGAGATCGACACTGTCCTGAAACGGATTGCCGATCATGGTCCTGCAAGCACCCGGGACGTCGGACCGGACAAGGGTCGGGGCGGGGCCGGGTGGTGGGACTGGCACCCGTCCAAGACCGCGCTTGAATATCTCTGGCGATCCGGGCGTCTGGCGATCAGCCATCGTGTCGGATTTCGCAAGGTTTATGACCTGTCCGAGCGGGTGATCCCGGCCAAGTACCGCGATATCCGCCTCGACCCATCACAGGTCATCGACTGGGCATTGTCGGCGGCCCTGGACCGGCTTGGCTTTGCCACCAGCGGTGAACTGGCCGCCTTCTTCGAGATCGCGACCCGCGACGAGGCGAAGCGGTGGTGCGCCGAGGCGGTGGCTGCGAACCGGATTGTCGAAGTGGATGTCGAGACGGCCGACGGAGCCCGGCGGCGCAGCTTCTCGACGGTTGCAATTCTGGATACGCTGTCAGCATTGCCATCGCCGTCACAGCGGGTGCGCCTGTTGTCGCCCTTCGATCCGGCCTTGCGCGATCGGGCGCGGGCCGAGCGGTTGTTCGGCTTTCACTACCGGATCGAGATCTTCGTGCCCGCACAGCAGCGCCGCCATGGCTATTACGTGTTCCCGGTCATGCAGGGCGACCGGCTCATCGGGCGGCTTGACGCAAAGCGGGATGCGGGAATGCTGACGGTGCGGGCCTTCTGGCCAGAGGCAGGGGCCGGAATGGGTTGTGCCCGGCAAACAGGCCTTTTGGCCGAACTGCAGCGCGTCCTGACGCTGGCCGAGGTGACAGAGGTCCGCTTCGCCCCCGACTGGCTGAGGACGTGAGGCGAATGGCCAGGATCCCCACCTCCCGCGTCGACAAGCTTCTCGCCTCCATGGGCTATGGCTCTCGCAAGGACATCGCGCGAATGGCCACGGCGGGCGGCATCACCCTGGACGGCGCCGATCTTCTGGATGTTACCCAACGCATTCCCCTTACGCCGAACTTGCCGTCCCGCCTGAAGATCGGGGGCGCGGCGCTCGATCCCCTTGCAGGCATGGTCATCCTTCTGAACAAGCCTCTGGGGATGACCTGTTCGCACAAGGAACACGGCCCACTGGTCCATGACATCCTGCCCGAACGCTGGAGAAGGCGCGAACCAGTCATCTCGACGGTGGGGCGGCTGGACAAGCAGACCTCCGGCCTTTTGCTGCTGACCGATGACGGCGACCTGCTGCACCGGGTCATCAGTCCCAGGCGCCACATCAGGAAGACCTATCGCGCCAGGCTGGCCCGCCCGCTCAAGGGCACGGAGGGAGAGCTGTTTGCCTCGGGCCATCTGGTGCTGGAGGGCGAGGACAAGCCGCTGGCGCCTGCGGAACTGGAGGTGATCTCGGACACCGAGGCCCTGCTGAGCATCACCGAAGGCCGCTATCATCAGGTGCGCCGCATGTTTGCGGCGACCGGCAACCATGTCGAGGCGCTCCACCGCGAAAGAATGGGCGGCTTGTCCTTGCCAGACGGCCTGGTTGCCGGTCAGTGGAGGCTGCTTGGCGAGGACGAGATCGCGTTGATCTTCCAGGAGGCGCCGAAGTGAAACCACCACGGCTCCGTGACTATGGTGAGGAGATGGCTCCGCATGGCAATGGAAGCAAGTAATCTCCTGGCTCGCCCAAGGCTTGGCCGCTCAAGACGTCGTTGATTGCGCACGGCCTGGTGCAGCGCCGGGCGACGGCCCTGTCCAGAGTGTCGCAGGCTTTTCAAGGACGCGTCCGCCGTCATCCTCCCACCGCGCCAGGCTTTTGTGCCGCGCCCGGTCTTCCCAAAATGACGCCAGATCGAAGGTCAGCATGGGCGAGACCTTCATAAGTCCCTCCAGGATTGATACACGTCCCCTGCGAACCTGCTCTTCTTTACATCGTTAATCTGTGGGCGCCTGCCTGTGCCGGTCGGGCTTGGGTCTTCGGGATCATCGCGACGCACCGAACTGCGGACCGTTTGCCCTTGTGATGCCCGTCGGAGCGATGGACCGACGAGGTCGTCGACAAGCCCCCGGATTTCGCTCCGGGCAAGACCGATATCGTCGAGGGTGCGGTCGTCGAGTTCCCATAAGGTCCGCATCATCCGGTGCCTCTGCCAGTGGCGAAGGGCCTCTTTCGCGCGCCGGCCGATGGCTGCGGTGAAACTGGGTGTGCGGAACGGCATCTGTGCGACGAATGGGTCCCTTGTGGCTGGAATATGTGACATTGCGACCTCCTGCATCGTCAGGGTCGTTACCGGTCAGCTTTGTCCCCAGGCATAACGACCATGTTTGTCCAAGCGCCGAAAACAGCCGCAGCGCCTGGATGCCGCTAGGGTCTCGTTGCCGGAATGAATGGTGATTTCCGTCAGGCCCCGCAGCGGTCGCCGAATCCCGGATCGATCGCCTGCGGGGTCAGCCGCGGTTCAGAAGCGGACCCCTGAAGCCCGGCCGAGGCCGGTTATGGTGCAAGATAAGTGCCATGGCTCATATATGGGCACTCATGCATTGGACTTCAACATCTGGTGTCTTGCCTGCGCCTCGTGTCGCCGGAACGGGCGCCAGACGCGGATCCCGCGTCATTCGTGCAGGTTCATCACCCGGGCCGATCCTCTTGCCGAGGAGTCATGTTCCCGGCCTGCACGATCTCTACTGTCCTCACGGCAATGCCTGTTGCAGTATCTTCATCCAGCCCGGCCTGCCCGCAGGCTTTCAGCACTGCCTCAAACAGCGTGCCATAGCCTTCACGGACGCGCGGGTCTGTCATCTCGGGCATCTCGGCCTCACTTGGCGTGGGCCTTGACGCGCATCGCGATTGCCCGCTGCGCCATGTCCTGGCCGTCGGCATCGGACATCCCCAGCGAGTCGCAGGCGAACCTGATGCGATCGGAGACGACCTGATCGGATTGCCGTTTATCTGCCGTGTCGGTCATGATGAGCCCTTTCATGGCTGAACGCATACCTGATCATGGCGGCGCGCCCAAGGCAAACCATCTTGCGGACAGCGCATGTAATAAATTGAAATAAAATAATTTTCGTTCTATACCCCTTGATCCGGGCCGCGGCGATGCTCATGTTGGATGGTCATCGCGCTGCAATGCTGGCAGCCACTTGCGTGCAAATCCCTGCAGGTTTGTGTGTCCGATCTTCGGACTGACCAGGTTCCCGCCGGGTGGAAACATTCCGGATGTGACTGGCAAGAGAGGAGTTTCTTCCATGAGTTCTTCAAACACGCTGTCGCGGCTTACGCGGACAGAAACGAAAGCCGACCTTACCGACCGTGCCGCCCGTGAGATCATCGACGCCGAGGCCATTGCGCGGGACAACCGGATCGCCCGGCTCAGATCACTTCGCCTGCAAAGCGAAGCGGCCGAGCGAGCAGCCCGGAAAGCGAAGCCGGCTTCCAAGGCACGCAAGAAGGCAGGCTGAGCTTCAGCCGCCCGGTGCGGTTGGGGGCCGGCCGTTCTTTTTGCATGGCTTGCAAAAGGTGCCTGCACGGCCTAGCTTCCAGGACATGATGATCTTTGCCCATAGTGCGAGGTTCCGGATCTATTCCGGGTCTTTGCTGACGCGGTCTCTGCCCCGGGCAGAGGCGGGCAACTGCTGACGCCTTTTCCCGGGCGCGATTTCCTCAACCACGTGTCAGTCAGCCGGGCCTTTGCCCGATCGGGATCATCATGCGTTACACCTCTCAAAACCGGCTCCGGAACGGAGCAGGGCTCATTGCCCGTCAACACGACCACCTGCCCGCTTTTCGCGATATTTCCACGCTTCGGCCGATCCGCGCCCGGTTGGGGACATACGATTATTGGCAGTTGAACGAACACAGGCGGCGCTTTCAGGCCATCGGAACCGACCCCTTCCTGCGGCTTGCACAACTGATCCGCGCAAAGATGGCCGATGCCGAGGTCGTCAACACCTCGGATGTCGGCGCGGGCGTCGTGACCGGCGAGTCCCGGGTAAGCTTTGCCATCGAGGCCGGACGGCCGCAGACGCGGACGCTTTATCACTGGACCTATCCCGAACATGACCGCAGCCGCCTGGCCGTCGGCACCTATCTGGGGGTGACGCTGATCGGACTTCCTGTCGGCCAGGGAATGCCCCTGCTGGACAGCGAGGATGTCCTGGGCAGCGTCCAGGTTCTGGCCGTCCAGGATCCTGCGGACCTGTGCCCGGGGCTTCACGACTAGATCAACTCAACCCCAACCCATTGTTGCAAAGGAGACTGCCATGTCTCGATCACCACGCCGCCTCCGGGCGGTCATCGATGCCGATCATGTCGGCCGCCTCGAATCCCTGGCCGAGGCTGCCAGTGCGCGCCTGCCCGAAGTGGCCGACCCGCTTTTCGCAAAGCTTGCCGCAGCCAAGGCGGTGTCGGCAAGGCAGATGCCTGCGGACGTGGTCACGGTGGGCACGACCCTCACCTACCGCGACGATATCAGCGGACGCGAGCAGGAGGTCACGCTCGCCTGGCCCGAGCACGCCGATATCAGCAAAGGCGTCATTTCCGTTCTGACGCCGGTCGGGGTCGCGCTTCTGGGCCTGCCCATGGGAAGCAGCGTCACCTGGATGACGCGAACCGGGCACAAGCGAGCCCTGACGGTCCTGCGCCTTGGCGTCGAGCTGAGCGCCGCATGACCTGGATCCCGCCGCCGTTCCCCTGACCCCTGATCACGAAGGAAACCTGATGTTCCGCCGCTTCATTCCCGCCTCCTGCTCCGCCTGCGGGGCAGGCGTCCCGCGATCTGCCGCAGGCCGCTGCCCGTCCTGCCGGACGGCATTCGTTGCCGTTGCGCAAACGGCGACCTCGCCGCAGGGGATGCCGCTGCGGGCGCCCATCAGGGACAGGCAGACCGCAATCTTGGATCGTGGCGGCACGGCCATCATCCCGATCCCCAGCAACGGACGCCTGTGAAATGAAGACTGCCCCGCCACCGCCGCCCAAACGACATCCTGCGGGCGAGCAATCGCTTCGGTCGGGCCACGTGGAAGCTCTGGTCGGCTGTTACGTGCGAAGCAGGATCGAGGCGAGAATGCACGGCCTCAAATCCTTCGGCCAGCAAATCGCCTCTCGAGACCCCGAGCGGCAAACAGCCGATGTACACCCGCGTCACGCTCCCAAACCGCTTCAACGCACTCGGCATCGCCGGGATAGGACGCGTGGCATGACGGGTGGCGGGGTAAGGGGAACTCACCTTGGAAGGCAAGTTCTGCAACAACGCTCGGCCGCTTGGTCGCATCAAGTCCTTACTGGCTGATGCTCGAATCTTGCCCGGGTGCAGAGCCTGACAGAGCCATCAAGGGCGCCCGCAGTTCATAATGCACACCTTGCTGCCGATAATCTACGGTGGCGCTGCCTTCGACAGTGGCAGACAGGACCTCCTCGATCATCCGGCTGCCAAAGCCCGTCCGGGTGGGTGGCGTCACCGGAGGTCCACCGATCTCGTCCCATGTCAGCACGAAGTCGTGTTCCTGAAGGCTCCATTCGACACGCACCCGTCCTTCGTCCCCTGAAAGCGCGCCATACTTCACGGCATTCGTCGCAAGTTCATGAAGCGCCAGCGTCAGCGTGCTGCTGACGGCATGCCTGATCTCCATATCGGGTCCAAAGTAATGGATGCGACCCTCGGCGTTGAAAGGGCGCAAAGCACGCTCGACGGTTTGCCGCAAACCCGCCACGTCCCAGTCATCATCCGCAAGAATATCATGGGCTCCTCTCAGCGCCGCGATCCGTTCGGCGACAACCTTTCGCAGTTCATTGGACGGCAGTTCTGCCCGCAGTGACTGACTGACGATGGACTGAACGGTCGCCAGGGTGTTCTTGATCCGATGGCCCATCTCCTGGGTCACCAGGATCCTGTAGGCCTCGGCCTCCTTCCGCTCGGTAATGTCGAGAGAGATTCCGCTCATGGTCAGGGGCCGATGCTGATCGTCGAAGCGGGTTTGTGCCCGGATCTCGATCCACCGCAGACCGCCCGTCGGCAAGTTGATCCGGTATTCGATGTGAAACTCGCCGTCCGCCTCGAAGGCAGCGTGGAGCGTTCTTTGCCAGCGTTCGTAATCATCGGAATGGATGGAGGACTGCAGATCCTGGTATCCGAACTTGTCGCTGGGGCCGCGTCCGAAGTTGGCCTTGCACAGCGCGGAGACGACAAGCCGCTGGTTCGGCACGTCCAGGGTCCAGGTGCCGAGACCGCCGGCCATTAGCGTGAAATGCAGCCGATCCTCGGCAGCGGTGAGGTCGGCAATGCGGCGCTGCATTTCGCTCTCGCCAGACCCGTCAGGTGCCCCGCCGCCGATCCTGTCCCGCGTGACATCAAGTTGGGACGCAAAGAAGTAAGTCAGGTCGTCACCGTCAAACACCGGTGAGACAAGCACCTTGTTCCAGAAGATGCTGCCGTCCTTCTTGTAGTTCAGCAACTCGACCTCGACAGGCACGCGATCCGCGATGGCTTGACGCAGCCGGTCAATATCCTCGGCATTGGTGCCCGGTCCCTGAAGAAAGCGGCAGTTGCGTCCCAGGGTTTCTGCGCGTGTATAGCCGGTCAGCCTGGCAAAGGCATCATTGACAAAGACGATCGGATTGTCGGGCTGCCGGGGATCGGTGATGAGCATGGGCATCCGCGTGGCGCGCATTGCGCCCGCAAAGGGGTCGGAGCTTGCCTTGGCGCGATGAATTTCAAGATCGATGCGGCGGTCTTCGGAAGGGTTGCTCATTTAAGCCGGGGATCAGAAGTTTCTCGTTTGTTCCGAACAGTTACGCGAGACGCAAATCGGTGTCACCCCCCCACTCATGTGACGAGCCACCAATCAACGCAACGGTAAAGAAAGCGGATCGCGATCATTTCAGGGGGTTTCAGGGCCGACCGCGGGCTGCAAACCCGGTCCGGCAAGTGCGCGGAATCCTTGTCTCCGCCTTCTTCCAGGATCGTCCTCTTCTGGCACCGAAAACTGATGACACTCGGATCGTGGACACCTCATTCCTGCGGTTGGCACATTTCTTCATGACGCTGCGGGTTGTTGGCTGTTGCTGGTCCAGGACCTCGACATCGCCATGCCTGTCATCTGCGCCGATGCGGCTGACGGTTGCCATGACCTTGTCCGAAGGCCCCTCCAGCCCATTGACGGCAGCCGCCGCTTTACTGCTGCCGGAAGCGGTCAAACCGGTCTTGTCATTCTTGCGCCGCGATGGCGACAATGCTTCGTTCGGCAGCGCCCTCCTTCGGCATAAGCGCTTTACCCTGATAGAAGGCATGCATTTCGTCTGCATGGCGTCACCGGGATCGAGATCCGCTTCAGGTAATATGTGACTGACCGGAACCCATGCCCGGCTGCGGCCCTTTTGCCTTGTGAATGAAAAGGACAAGATAACATGGACCGGCACAGCCCCTATGCGCTTGTAGCAGACGATGACGCACTGATCCGGATGGACGCCTGCGAGATCCTGAAAGAAGCAGGCTTTCGCTGCTACGAGGCTGCAACCGCTGAGCAGGCTGTGGAACTGCTCGGCAAGTTCGGCCAGAATGTGCAACTGCTCTTCACGGACGTGAGCATGCCGCCGGGTAAGATGACCGGGTTTGACCTGGCGCGGCGCTGCGCACGGGACTGGCTCGAGATCAGCATCCTGGTGGCTTCCGGGGGCACGCTGCCTAGGCCCGGGGATATGCCGGATGGCGCTCTGTTCATCCGCAAGCCCTTCACTGCCGAGGTGGTCCGCGAGCACTTGTTGAAGATTCTTCCCGAAGGCCGCCGCCCTGAACCGCTTGAACAGGGTGCCGACTGAGCGCTGCCTCCCAGGCGTCTGACGCCAGATAGGACGTAGGCTTTGAGCTTCGTGCGCGATTTTCGATAATCTTTTCTGCATCTTTTCGCGCGTCAGGATCACGCCCTTTGCGGAACATCCGTGCTTGTCCTGCGTTTTCAAGACGACCATAAAAGCGGAGAAGACTGCAATGGGCAAGATGACCGACAGCCCGGACCTGCAGGCCGAAGGCAAGGCGCAGAAGGCCAAGGGCGCCGCGCAGGATGTAGCCGGCACCGTCAAGGGCAAGCTGGGCGACGACATCTGACGACACTCGCCTGCGAGCAAAAGCCCCGCTCCCATGCGGGGCTTTTGCGTGAAGAACCACTGTCTGTTTTCCACTGCATGTTTGCGGCATGGCGCGTCCTGCATGAACGCTGCAGCAGCCTGTGAGAGCTGACCCTAAGGCAGGGATCGTCCCGGCGCAAGGAAGAGGCAGTGTCCAGCCGCAGACAGGCCTCCCAGCCCTGCGGCTCACCGGTCCCAGACCATTTCCGGCAGCGTCCTCAAGGGGCTCGGCGAACGGACATGGTTTGTGTCTTTCGAAAGAAACTGATCTGCAAAGGCTGGAATGTCCATCGTGATGCGCATGGACTTGGCACAGGTCATCGTGGTCCGAACTGCATTACGAGATCCCCCGGTCCGGCTTGAACCCTCTCCGGGCGGCGATGTACCCTCGGATCCTTCTTGCACGCCGAAATCGCTCCTTGATCCCTCGACGCGATCCGGCACATTTTGACAATAGACATTGATTGTGGCGGTCATTCCCTATGGGCCTAGCCTACTTCAACCCGGACCTGGCAACCGTAAAGGTGCATTTCTATCATTGCGGCAGCCCTGCAAGGCGTCGAGATCCTGGTCGAGAACGAAAGCATTGCGCGACTGCTCGGTCCGGCCAGGGGCCGGCGGATGCGCAGCGCATTGATTGCGGCGGGAAGGCTGTGATCCGGGCCTGATCGACACCCACTAGCACGCAACCCTGACCTTGGTCAGCCGGGTCGTCGCGACGGGTCAAACGTGGGTCTTTTGCACCTGATCGTGGGGCAGGAGGCTGGGGCAACCCGATGCGGGGCTTTACCATCGTCCGCGACCCCGGCGGCCCGCCTTCGGTCTTCAGACCGCGATCGATCGGTCGGTGGCGACGGGACCGCGCCTCTTTCTGGCTGGGGCGATCATTTCCAAGACGCCGGGGCATGGCGATTTCCGCTTCCAGAACAGCCGGCCGATTGTGCCGGCAGCCAAGACATGTCCGCCCTTGCCGATGGCATCGCCGAGGTTTTGCGCCGCACCCGCGAACAACTGATGAAGGGCGCCAGCCAGATCAAGATCAACAAGGGCGGCGTCGCGTCGCAATACGACCCGCTGGAGTCGCTGCAGTTCACCAAGGCCGAGATGCGCGGCGGTAGGTGCCGCATCCGCCTGGGGCACCTATGTCTGCACCCACGTCTATACCTCGCCCGGCATTCGCCTCTGCATCGCCGCAAGCGTCACGTCGTTCGAGCATTGTCAGCTGGCTGACGAGGATACTGTCCGGATGATGGCCGGTACGGACATCTGGTAGTTAATCCAGTGCTTTTTCGGCGCTGTCGCGGTTGTGGCCTCCTGGCTGCTTGGGTAAGGGGGCCCCTGCGGATCAGTCCGCAGGGGGCTTGCACAGACAAAGGGTGGTGGTGCCGAGAGTCCTTTTTGTGGGAGCTGCACCGACTGCTGCCGCGCCGGCATGGCCTCAAGCCTCGGCCTTCTCGTGCTGCAACCGGGCAAGCTCGTCCTTGATCTCGAGCTTCTCCTTCTTGATGGCCGCAATTTCGGCAGTGGTGACCGAGGGACGCTTCAGAAGCTCCACAAGCTGATCCTCGAGCATCGCGTGACGCGCGTTCAGCGCCTCAATCCGGCCGGTGATGTCGCCCATGTCGTGACCTCCATTCGTCAGTTCCTCTCTAGACGTAGGCACCACCCAGGCCATCGTCCAGGCCACCAATCCGGTTGCGAGATATTCGCTTGGGAAGAATGCCCGAACTTGCCGCGCCAGGGGAGTTGGTCTGCCGCACCTGATACGAAACCCTCGGGAGTGCAGTTGCTGTTGCGGCCGTTGTAGGGTCGCGGAAGCATGCAGGGTCGCCTATCGGCAGGACCATGCCTGGCAGGACAAGGGTAGGGGCAACGAAAATGATGCAAGCGTGATACACCGCCTGAAGGCTATGTCCGCTGCCATACAAAATCTCTCGAAGAGGCCACAAAGGTTCTGTCGCAAACGGCAGGACAGGACATGTACGGTCCGCAACGTCTAGGCCCTTCAGAGGGCCAGCTGGCAGAACTGCTGAAACGGAAGCAGTTCGGGCCTGAACTGACCCTTGCGGATCATGTTCACGATCTCGATGCCTCCTATGGTCGAAGCGGCTGAGGTGAAGCTCTTGAAGCCCAGCATGGGTCTTGCCCTGCGTTTGATGAAGCGATGGTCCTGCTCAACCCGATTGTTGAGATACTTTACCCGCACCATTTCGATCGGGATTGGGCAGCCGAAGCGCTTCAGGATCCGATTGATGTCTTTGAGACCTTGGGTGTTGGCAGCACTCTTGTCGATGACGATCTTGCGCGGGAGGCCGTTGACCTCCATTGCCCGGGCGAAGAACCTGATAGCTGCCGGCTTGTTCCGGTGCTTCCTTGTTCCTGCGCTTCGACAGCATGAAGTTCAGGGTTTTTCCGAACTTGTCCACGGCGCGATAGAGATAGACCCACTGTCCTTTCACCTTGATGTAGGTCTCGTCCATCCGCCAGGACCTGTCCGCCGGCTGCTTGCGGCGGCGTGCATCCTCTGCGACCTGCCCGCCGTAGCGCTCCACCCATCTGTTCAGGGTGGCACGATTGACCCCGCGCTCTGCCATGATCTCCTCAAGGTGGCGGTACGTCACACTGTAACGCAAATATAAGAAGACGGCGTCCAGGATAACGTCGCCGGGGTAATGAGCATCCTTGAATGACAGGGCCATAGCTCATCCTCGGACGTCAACCCTTAGGCCGATCATACCCTTTTGTCGCTAACCTGCCAAAGTTTGCGACAAATCCTTGCCGCAAAGTTGAGGTCAGGGCGGCTCAACTGAAGTTGCTCACTTACAACCTGCGTGGCAGTTGGGCTTTCATAACGAAATCGATGGTACTTTAAGGTAATGGTTTGCCGCGAAAGGCTTGGCAAAGAGTTGCGACAAAGCCCAATTTTGACCCTCGAGCACGGCAGGACACCGTATGCACCAGGATGACTTCAGGCTGGGTGTGATCGGTGCAGGCGGTTGGTTGGGCCGGGCTATTGTCGAATGTGTTCTGGTAGGCAAGGCGGTTCCCGCAGAACGCCTTTACCTTTCCACCAGGACGCCCCGAGAGGGGGTGTTTACCGAAGCCAACTGGGTGCGGGACAATCAGGATCTGGTCGATCGTTCGGACGTCGTGATCCTCTCGGTGCGCCCGATGGATTTTTCCGCACTCAAGATCAACACGGCCGGCAAGCTCGTCCTCTCGGTCATGTCCAGCATCAGCATTGCGCGAATGATGGCCGATCTGGGTACGGACCGGATCGTGCGCGCGCTTCCCAATGCGGCCGCAGAGGTGGCGCGCTCCTATACGCCCTGGGTCGCCAGTCCGGCCTGTTCGGACACGGACCGGGCGATCGCGCGCGCCGTCTTCGCCACTTGCGGATCACAGGACGAGTTGCCTGACGAGCGCCAGATCGAATATTCTGCAGGCGTCAGCGGCACCGGCCCCGCCTATCTTGCGCTTCTGGCCGATGCGCTGCGCAAGCACGCCATCGCCAACGGGATCGCCCCTGAAATCGCCAGGAATGCCGTCAACGCCATGCTGATCGGCACAGGCCGCCTGGTCGAGGCGCAGGGGCGCTGTCCTTCGGATATCGTCGGCGACTTCCTGGCCTACCAAGGCATGACCACTGCGGCGTTGGAAAGCATGATGGATGCGGGGCTCGACCGGATTGTCCGCGAGGGTGTGGAGGCCGCGCTAAAAAGGGCGCAAGAACTCTAGCAGCCCCGTCTGGATCGCATAATCTTGCCCGCTGCTATCGAGCGCGACCCACAATGACGGGTTCCCATTCTTCTGCCTGCACTGAACGCAACGGACATCTGAAGCTCGATGTCGACATACGCCACAAAGTTTTGTCGATAAGCGCGGCCACGATCGATCGCTTGCTTCGTAAACTGAGGGGATGAGCCGCACGAAGAAGCCTGTCTGAGATCAGCGCTTATGGAGTATCCGTCTTGGTCAAGTCGGTTTAGGGTCCTGTCGGTTCGAAGACGATGCGGGCGACCGGCGTCTGGCCGAGCCAGCGGATCAAGGCCCGGAAGCCCCGGGGCGCGTTCTCGAACCGCCGCGCCGCCTGGTCTTCCAGCCGGAAGACGTCGAGGTGGGTTTTCGAGATGTCGATGCCAAGGGTATGTTCAGTCAACTTCGCCATGTCCTATGCTTGTCATGGGTGACGCAAACACGCGTATCCGTTCAGGCCCCTGGTGAAGACGGCGGTTGATCAAACTCCGAAACGGTCCTTGCTGACCCAGCAGATGACGATCCAACCGCCGCCACTGCCCGCCATAAATGGCGTGCCGGGCAGTGGCTCCTGGATACCCTCAGGAGCCAGCCCCTGAATAAGACAAGGAGGTGCTGGCGCGCCACATAGTTCAATACCCCCCTCAATGACGCATTTTCGGATGGAACGACACTTATCGCGAATGCTCAGTTTCTGTTTTGTAGCTATGCAAACAGGCAAAAGGTCAAGAAGCGTGCGTTCCGCAGCGAAAGTGCAAAGTTTTTGAGGTCCGCAAACCAGGGGCTATCCCTGGTGCGACCCATGCCATTCATTAACCAGCATTTCGCGGAAACGGAGTGCCGAGGGCGAAAGCCGCGCGCCCCGCCGTTCGACGATGCCGATAGAGCGTGTGACAACAGGGTCGATAAGCCTGACGGTTGCGATCAGCGGATGTTCTCGTTGCGGTGTGGCCAGTTGGGGAAGCACGGAAACACCCAAGCCAGCTTCAACCAGGCCCAGCGACGTGGAAAGATGATTCACTTCGTAGAACCAGTTCAAGTCAAGCTGCTGATCTGCCATTGCCAATGCGCGGTCCAGGACGGCCCTGTTGCCTGACTTGTTCGATACGCCGATCAGCGGATGTCCTTGAAGGGCCGACCACGGCAATGAAGACGTTGCCGCCAGGGGATGATCGCGACGACAGGCGAGGACGAATGGATCCTCCATCAGGGGGGTGAATTTCAGGTCGTCCCGTAGCGCGCCGATGATGTTGATGCCAAACTCGACCTCTCCGTTTGCAACGGCATCCAGCCCCTCGTTTGCCGACAAGTCCATGATTCTGAACCGGATGCCTGGAAAGCGCGTGTTGAAGGTCTCGATCACGCGCGGCAGAAAATAGAACGCCGCCGTCGGCAAGGAGGCCAGTGTCACCTGGGCGCGATGCCGGCCCCCAAGGTCAGAAATCGACAGGATCGATTCTTCGAACTCGTCGACCAGGCGCCTGACCAGAGGCATCAGTTCGCGCCCGATCTGAGTGGGCGCGACGCGTCTTGTCGTGCGTTCGATAAGCTGCGCGCCCACCGCTTCCTCGAATGCCTTGATGCGGCGTGAGAGCGCAGGCGTGGACAGGTTCAAGTGCCTGGCTGCCTCGTTGAAGGAGGAAAACTCCAACACCGCGAGAAAAGCGCGAAGATCCAAGAATTCGAAATTGTTCCGCATTGTGCAACAATAATGAAATTCTTTGCAATTCACAACACAGTCTGTTTGGCGCATTCCGGTTTTCGAAGGCGGCAGGACTTGCCGCAGAGGAGAATCATCGTGGACGATCAGATCCGCATTCCTTGCGTCATGATGCGCGGCGGCACCTCGAAGGGGCCATTTTTCCTGCGGAGCGACCTGCCCAGCGATCCCGAACTTCGCGATGCGTTGCTGATCGAGATCATGGGATCAGGACATCCCCTGCAGATCGACGGGATCGGCGGCGGCAACTCGCTCAGTTCAAAAGTGGCGATTGTCGGGCCGTCCTCGCGCGAAGGTGCCGATGTCGACTATCTGTTTGCCCAAGTGAATGTCGTGGAACGCATCGTGGATACCGGGCCGAACTGCGGCAATATGCTGTCGGCCGTGGGTGCCTTCGCCATCGAGCAGGGGCTGGTCGCGGCGGGACGCGAAGAAACGCGCGTCAAGGTTCATAACGTCAACACCGGAAAGATCATCGAGGCGCGCATTCAGACGCCCGGGGGCGAGTTGCGCTATCATGGCGATGCGGCCATTGATGGCGTTCCGGGAACTGCCGCCCCTGTTTATCTGGCGTTTCTGGAAGCAGTCGGCGCGAAGACCGGACAAATGCTGCCTTCAGGAACGCCCCAGGAAATCATCAACGGCATTCCTGTGTCGCTGATCGACGGGGCCACGCCTGTGGTGATTGTCCGGGCGGAAACCTTTGGCCTTACCGGTTCGGAAAGCGTGCTGGAGCTTGATGGGAATGCCGGTTTCCTGGCTCAGCTTGAGAACCTGCGGATCGAAGCCGGGCGGCGCATGGGCCTTGGCGATGTTCGTGCGTCGGTCCTGCCCAAGCCCGTGCTCATCGGCGCCCCCCTCAATGGCGGCAGCCTTTCCGTGCGCTACTTCACGCCGCATGCCTGCCATTCATCCTTGGCCACGACCGGGGCGGTCTCCGTGGCGATCGCTGCCACGCTGCCCGACAGCATTGTCGGCGCCGCGCTTCCCGAGCTGCGGTTTCCGGCGGACCTGACATTCGAACACCCGACTGGCCGCATGGACGTTCGGGTGGAACTGGATGAAGAGGCAGGCGGCCAGCCTGTCGTCTTTGTGACCCGCACCTGCCGCCGCCTTTTCGAGGGTGCGGCCTTGGTCCGGCGCAAGAACTGACCATCCCGCGGCGTGGAGGATGCGCCTGCGGACCGATTTACCCAAGGGAGGAATACCAGATGCTCACCTTTACTCGCCGCTTCGTGCTTGGCGTTACTGCGGCAACCCTGGCTCTGTCGGCGATGCCGGCCATGGCGCAGGATTATCCGTCCAAGCCGGTCACCCTTGTCGTGTCCTATGCCGCAGGCGGCGGGACCGATGCCATCGCCCGCATCTTTGCCGCGCGCCTTGAAGCGGCTCTGGGTGGGCGCGTCATCGTTGAAAACCGCCCCGGTGCGGCAGCCAATATCGGCACCGAGGTCGTCGCCAAGGCCGACCCGGACGGCTATACCCTGCTGATCGGCAACCAGGGTCCGATGGTCGTCAACCCGCATATCTTCAATCTGCGCCATGACCCGGCCGAGGCGCTGGATCCGATTGCCATGATCGCCGACGCGCAACTGGTCGTGGTGGTCGGCCCCCGTTTGCCGGTCAAGACCATGGCCGAGTTTCTCGACAAGGCGAAATCCCAACAGCTGGTCTATGGCTCGGCGGGCAATGCCTCGGCAAGCCATGTCGCCACGTTGCTGATGGGCCAGACGGCAGGCATCGATCTCAAGCATGTTCCCTACAAGGGGGCGGGCCCTGCCGTGAACGACCTGGTCGGCGGACACATTGATTTCATGGTGACGACCGTTCCATCGGTGATCGGCCTGATCCAGGACGGCACGCTGACGGCACTTGCCGTGACCGGCAAGGACCGCTTTGCGGCCCTGCCGGACGTGCCCACCGTGGCTGAATCCGGGCTGCCGGAATACAGCGCGTCTGCCTGGTATGGATTGCTGGGTCCGAAGGGCCTGCCCGAGGACGTTCGCGCCAAGCTGGCGGAAGGCACGGCCGAGGCACTGGCCGATCCGGCCTTTGTCGAAAGCCTGCAAAAGGACGGCGGCGTTCCGTCGAACGTGGTCGGTCAAGACTTTGCCGACTTCATGGCGGCCGAGCGCACCCGCTGGGGCGACGTGGTCAAAGCCGCCAATATTAAGGTGGAATGAGCCATGAGCCACGAGGTTCCCGAGGAGGTGATCACGGTCGATGTTCCCGGACATCCGCCACGCTCACCTGTCCCGCCATCCAATTCCTGGCTTGGCCGCGAAAGGCTGGCCGGTCTCAGCCTCGTGGTGTTCGGCCTTCTGGCGCTGTGGGCCGGCTCCGACCTGCCGTTCATGACCGAAGGCGGCGTCGGGTCGGGCCTGCTGCCCCGCGCCCTCGCGATCATCATCACCCTGCTGGGTGTGGTGCAGATCGCCGTGACTTGGAAGGAGGTGCCGGAATCAACCGGCACCTGGCCTGTTCGCGACATGCTGCCGGTGCTGGTCGGGGTGTTCCTGTTCGCGCTCACGATCCGGGGCTATGACTTCGGTGCCTTTTCCGTGCCGGTGCTGGGCATGTCGGTCGCCACACCACTGGCGATCATCTTCGCCGGGGCGGCCGCCAAGGACGTGCGGTTCGGCGAACTGCTGATCTTCACGGCGGTCCTGACGGTCATTTGCATTGGCTTGTTCCGCTTCGCGCTTGGGCTTTCGCTGCCCGTTGCGCCCTGGCTGATCGGATACTGACATGATCGAAACGATTGAACATCTGGGCCTTGGCCTGTCGGTCGCCCTGACCCTGCAGAACGTCTTCTTCTGCTTTCTCGGCTGCCTGATCGGCACGCTGGTGGGCGTTCTCCCGGGCGTCGGGCCGGTGGCGACGATCTCGATCCTGCTGCCGGTGACGCTGTCGCTGGACCCGACGGGTGCGCTGATCATGCTGGCCGGCATCTACTATGGCGCCCAATATGGGGGTTCGACCACGGCGATCCTGGTCAATATTCCCGGAGAGGCCACGGCGGTCGTCACCGCCATCGACGGGCACGAAATGGCCAAGAAGGGCCAGGGGGGACTGGCCTTGGGACTGGCCGCCATCGGCTCCTTCATCGCCGGCACCTTTGCCACGATCGTCATCGCGGCCCTGGCGACCCCGATGACCAAGCTGGGCCTGCTGTTCGGGCCTGCCGAATACTTTTCGCTGATGATCATGGGTTTGGTGCTGGCGGTCGTGCTGGCTCATGGCTCGTTGGTCAAGGCTCTGGCGATGATTGTCGCAGGGGTTCTGCTTTCCTGCGTCGGTGCCGACATGGAGACGGGCCGCGAGCGGATGACCTTCGGCCTTTATATGCTGACGGACGGCATCGAGTTCGTGGTGCTGGCCATGGGTGTCTTCGGCTTTGGCGAGATCTTCAAGAACCTTGCCGATCCGGAAAAGCGCGACGTGATGCGCGGCAAGATTGGCCGTCTGTTGCCCACCCTGACGGAACTGCGTCAGAACCTGGGCGCGATCCTGCGGGGCACCGGGCTTGGTTCTATCCTGGGCGTGCTGCCGGGGAACGGGGCAATTCTGGCACCCTTCGCCAGCTACGCCCTTGAAAAACGCCTCTCGGATCGGCCGCAGGATTTCGGCACGGGCGTGCCCCAAGCCGTCGCCGGCCCGGAATCGGCCAACAATGCCGGCGCGCAGACCAGCTTTATCCCCCTGCTGACGCTTGGCTTGCCGCCCAATGCGGTCATGGCGCTGATGGTCGGCGCCATGATGATCCAGGGCATCGTTCCAGGCCCGCAAGTGATCGAGAACAATCCGGACCTGTTCTGGGGCCTGGTCGCCTCGATGTGGATCGGCAACCTGATGCTGGTCATCATCAACCTGCCGTTGATTGGTGTCTGGGTGAAGCTGCTGAAGGTGCCTTATCGGCTGCTGTTCCCGGCGATCGTGGCCTTCTGCTGCATCGGCCTCTTCTCGATCTCGAACGATCCGGCGCAGGTGATGATGGCGGGCGTTCTGGGGCTGCTGGGCTTCGCGCTCTACAAGCTGCAGTTCGAGGCGGCACCCCTGGCGCTTGGCTTCGTGCTGGGACGCCTGCTGGAAGAAAAGCTGCGTCAGGCGCTGATCATCTCGGACGGCAGCATGACCACCTTTGTGACCTCGCCCTTGTCGCTGGGCCTTCTGCTGGTTGGTGCCGTGGCGCTGACCATTGCCGTGCTACCCTCGATCAGAAGATCACGCGACGAGATCTTCGTCGAGGACTGATCCCTGAAACGCGGCCTTCGGGCCGCGCTTCTTCTTATCGCTTTCCCCAACATTTCAACCCACAGGAGGAACCCCTGACGGAGGTGACCTGAATGCTCACGGGTGCGCGGCTGCTGGCCCATGTCGGCTTTCCCGCGACCGACGTGCTTGGACCCGATGCGTCCGAAGACCAGATCCAGGCGATGATCGACCGTCACGGGCTGCTGTTCATCAAACCGGTCTTTCGCGGCGGCGTCGGCAAGAAGGGCAAGGCGGGGCTGATCGGCAAGGCGCGCGATCTGCGCACCGCCCTTGCGGAGAAGGAACGGCTGTATTTCGCCCAGCATCGCCACGGCAATGCCACTGCCAAGGCCAACGGCGTCACCTTCGAGGCCGGTATTCCTGCCGAACACGAGATTTACTTCTCGATCACGGACGACACCCGCTATCGGGCCCCCACAATGACCATCACCCACCGCGGCGGCGTCGATATCGAGGACCTGGACAAGACCGAGATCGCCTCGGTCCCCTTTGACGCGCTGACCGGGCTGAAGGCCTTTGTGGTGGCCAATGCGCTGACCGACATCGGCGCCCCGAAAGAGGTCATATCGCCGCTTGTCCAGCATCTGCCCAAGCTGTGGGAACTGATGCATCATTACGGCATGACCGCGCTGGAACTGAACCCGATCCGCATGAGGCCGGGCAAGGACGGGCGGCTGACGCCGGTGGCCTGCGACTTCAAGTGCGGCTTCGCCCGTGACGATCCGCGCGTCGGCCGGCAGGGTTTGCCGCAACACCTGTTTGCCGCCGACATCTCGACCTTCGAGCAAGAGGTGAACCAGTTGCGGACCCACCAGGGTCAGTCGGACGTGTTTGTCATCAACGAAGCGGGCACGATCCTGGCGCCGACCTTTGGCGGCGGTGCGAACAGCCTGGTGACCGAGGTGCTGGGGGAAGCCGCGATCATCTCATCGGATTTCGGCGGCAATCCGCCCTACGAGAAGATGAAGTCGGTGGCTGCGATCTGCTATCGCCACTTTCTGGCGCAGACGAATGTCCTGTTCATCATCGGTGGCAAATCAAACAACACCGACATCCTGGAAACCTTTCGGGGCATGGGCGACGCGTTGCGCGAACATTTCGCCAAGCATGGACCGGTGCCGCTTTATGTTGTCGTGGGTCGCGGCGGTCCCAACCTCGTGCGTGGTATGGGCAATCTGGCCGATACGCTGGACAGCCTGGGCGTGCCTTATCGCTTTTTCGGCTTCGACAGCGCGATCTCCGAGGTCGTGACCTATGCCAAGCGCATCGACGACTGGATGCGCGCCGGCGGGCGCGACGAGATCGCCCGTTCCTTGAATATTGCGGCCTGAGGGAGAGCGCCATGCGACAGCAAGCAATTTCTGGTTTGCCCTATTTCCTGGGCGTGGACCGGCTCGACACCATCGCCTCGCCGTAGGATCGGGTCTGCGTCCTGAACATCCTGGGCGGCGAAAGCCGCACCGTGACCCCGGTCAGCCATGCCTTTTCCAATGGTAACGTGGCCTTCGGCACCTCGCCGGGCCGTTCGGGTCAGTTGCTGAAGACGCCTGCGGGCGATATTCCGGTGTTCAACACCGTTCTGGAGGGGATCCGGGCGGGTCACAGATTCAACACCGGCGTGGTTTATCTGCCGCCCTCGGGCGTGCGCGATGGAGTTGCGGAACTGATCCGCGTCAATCCCGACCTGCGCAAGATCGTCATCATCACCGAAAAGATCGCCGTGCATGATGCGCGCGAGATCCGCGCCATGGCCCAGGTCAATGGCATCGACATCATCGGCGGCAACTGCCTGGGCGTGGCGGACAGCTGGAACCGCGTCCGCATCGGGGGGGCGCTTGGCGGCGATCACCCCGATGAATCGCTGATCAAGGGCTCGGTCGCGGTCTTCTCCAACTCCGGCGGCTTCACCACCACCATTGCCCAATATCTCACCACGGCAGGATGGGGCACGACGACGCTGATTTCGTCGGGCAAGGGCGTCTATATCCAGTATGCAGCGCGCGACTTCGCCCTGGCTCTCGCCAAGGACGACCGCAGCAAGGCGGGTGTGTTGTATGTCGAACCGGGTGGCTATTACGAGAAGGACATCGACTGGCAAAAGCCCGTGGTGGCCTGTGTCGTTGGTCGCTGGAAGGCCAAGTTGACCCGCGCTGTGGGCCATGCCGGTGCCATGGCGGGGTCGGGAGACAGCGCGGAGGACAAGGAACGCTGGTTCATGGAGGCCTTCGGCGTCGAGGGGATCTATACCTTGGAAACCCCTCACGTCTCTGCAAAAGGGGCCTTGGTCACCAATATCTCCGATATCCCGTCCGCGCTTTCCGCGGTGATGGCGCTGAATGATGTCGCGCCGGATTTCCAGCCGCGCGGTTCGCTGTCGTTGAAGCCATGGATCGCGAACGACCAGGGCCTGGATCTGCCGCCCGATCTTGCGCAGCCAACCGTCATCGCACCGGCACCCTATGGCACCCAGATCGCCGCCCTGTCCGAACAGATCGGGGCGGTCATCGCGCGGCAGTCGATGAAGGACACCTCAGGTGCCTCGGTGATGGATCCCAAGACGCAGGTGACCAGCGTGCATGGTCATCGCGTCCTGGACCTGGCGCTGCAACCCTTGGAGGCCATGTTCGCGCTGCCGCTGGTTCACGAAATCGCCGATGCGCACGACCGCGCCCTGCTGGACGTGGCCGTCGCGGCAGAAGTCAATCTGGTCGGGAATCCGATCCTGCTTGCCGCCGATGCAGCGCGCGATGCCGGAAACTCGCCCAACACCGTGATGTCGGTCGCCGCCGCCATCACGGGGCCGCGCCGGGTCGAACGCGCGCTGACCTGCGCCCGCAGCCTGATCGCGCTGTTTGCAGGGTCCGGCCTGCGCGACGGACGGGATGAAGCCTTCGATCTGTCGACGATAATGATCGATGACGCGACAAAGGCCCTGTTTCTTGCGGCGCCTGATGAGGCGGACGATCCCCGCCCCGAGGCCATGCTGGCCGCGATTGAGGCACGCGGCGGCAAATCGGTGTTCCTGCGCTTTCTTCTGGGCTTCGGGCAAAGGCTGTCGCGCGATGCGATTCTTGCCGCGATCACCACGACCATTGCCTGGGGACCGCTGGTGCGCAAGCGCATCAGCCGCCTGACGGCCGAGACGCTGCCCTGGCATATGCGGCTTTACGGCGTCATGGTCGGCGCGGCCATTCCCGGCAAGCATCACCAGTCCGGCAGCCTGTGGGGCATCCCGCGCGAGGAACGCTTTTCCCGCTGGACGATGGCGGACATCTGCTGCCTGGCGATGACGGGCAAGAAGCCCGGCCCGACGGAGGCACTTTACGTCCAGATCCTCATCGGCCTGCTGATCTCGAACGGTCCGGGTTCGATCACGGCCCAAGGGGCCAAAGGCGCTGTATCCGCCGATGGTCCGCAGACGCCCGGACGCGTCCAGATCAACAAGGCCATGGTGGGCTTTCTGACCCATTCGGGCTACAGCCACGGCGGCAACGAGTTCGAGGGCATGGCCTTCCTGCTGGACCAGTTCCGCGACAAGGGGCTGACCGATCCGACCGATCCGAACCATGGGCTGGACGTGACAGCCATGGCGCGTGACTTTGCGCTGACCTACCAGCAGGACAAGGCCCGCGCCAGGGAACTGGGAACCGAGGTCCGTGCCCTGCCCGGGGTCCACCACCCAGTGTTCAAGGGCAAGCCGGAAAACTTCGACCCGCGCGAACGGTTCATCGCACAGTTCACGGAAGAACCGGGCGAATACAACATCTTCCATCACTTCTATCGCGAGCTAGTCCGGCAACTGTATGAGGTCGGCGCCAGCCGCTATGTCTTCTGCGTCAATGTCGACGCCATCATCGCGGCACTGCTGCTTGCCGTCTTGTGGAAGGACTATCAGGCCGGCAGGATGACCGACGCCAATCTGGAAACGGCGGCCTTCACCATCTTCCTGTTCGGACGGATGATCGGCGCTGCGGCAGAAATCGACGATCACCTGAACCGCGGCAGGAACATGGATACGCGCGCGCCAGCCTCGGCCTGCAGACACGTAGTATGAGGATCAAGGAGGCGGCCTAAAGTCGCCTCTTCAAGACATTGTCCCAGGATCGATGGTGGCAATGAGCGTCATGCCGCCCACCACGGCGTTATCTAACGAACCTTGCTGACATCGTTATCCGAAAACCTGTGGACGTACCGTATGGTCGCTTCCTGGACGCTGGGGCCACGACAGAAGCCGTCCTCCCGAGGGTTTCGTATCAGGTGCGGCAGACCAACTCCCCTGGCGCGGCAAGTTCGGGCATTCTTCCCAAGCGAATATCTCGCAACCGGATTGGTGGCCTGGACGATGGCATGGGTGGTGCCTACGTCTAGAGAGGAACTGACAAATGGAGGTCACGACATGGGCAACATCACCGGCCGGATTGAGGCGCTGAACGCGCGTCATGCGATGCTCGAGGATCAGCTTGTGGAGCTTCTGAAGCGTCCCTCGGTCACCACTGCCGAAATTGCGGCCATCAAGAAGGAGAAGCTCGAGATCAAGGACGAGCTTGCCCGGTTGCAGCACGAGAAGGCCGAGGCTTGAGGCTATGCCGGCGCGGCAGCAGTCGGCGCAGCTTCCACAAAAAGGACTTCCGGCACCACCACCCTTTGTCTGTGCAAGCCCCCTGCGGACTGATCCGCAGGGGGCCTTCCCTTACCCAAGCAGCTAGGGCGTGTTGACGTTTGAGGATTTCCAAACTGATCGCTGGCTGATTCAAGGCTGCCAAATGGGAGGCAACCTTGATCCGCACGACCTTGACCGACACACAGTGGGCACTTATCGCTCCACTACTCACATCAGCGCCAGGGACAAAAAACCGGGCGTCAAAGTCCGTTGTGCGATTCAAACCAGAATGGACGAAGCCGTGCCTACCCGCTGTGAAACGACGGCTTCATGAATTGTTCCGGTTAGTTCCCCCGCTGCTGCCGAGGATGACAAGGGAAACGACATGAAGCTTTTGACCGGTGATTTCGCCATCGACAGCCTTTCCGCGGAGCACCGTTCGCTGACCGGAGCCATAAGCAAGCCTGCGGCCGATCTGCCCGACGATGCGCGCCTGTACCTGCGCCATGTCGAGGAAGGCCAGTCGATCCGTGCCCTTGCGCGGTCCGAGGGATGCCACGCATTCACCATCCTGCGCCGCATCCGCCGGTTCGAGGCACGGCGCGACGATCCCCTGGTCGACGGCGCCCTGACTGACGGCGCGGACCGCCCCCGACAGCTGGACGACCGCCAGGTGCTGCGCATCCTGCGTCGCCTGGCCGAACCGGGTGCCGTTCTTGTCACGGCGGACAGCATGGACAAGGCCATCATCAGCCGCGACGACATCAGGACCGCCGTCCTTGACCGCTGGATCGCCGAGGTCATGGCCTTGAAGGGCTGGGTCGTGCCGTCCGCCGCGCCGGGCCGGGTCCAGCGTTACGCCATTGCCCCTGCAGGGCGTGACGCATTGCGCGGGATGCTGCGATCCCCCCGGCAGCGCAAGGCGGTCCCCGGTCCCGCCGATTTCAGCGAAGCCAGCCCCGTGATGCAGGGGGTGGCCAATGACAACGCCCCCGGCATGGCCGAGGCGCCTGCCGGTTTCGATCATGCCGACCGCCATCGGGTCTGGGAAAAGCGCGTCATCGAAGACCCCGAGGATGGCCGCCGCCGCCGCACCCGCGTCAATATTGCCGAAAGTCCCCTGCTGCTGCTGGCGCGGCGGCGCGACGGGGCCGGCAAGCCCTTTCTGTCCAACGGCATGGTGACGGCGGGCGAACGCCTGCGCGAGGATTTCGAACTGGCCCAGCTTGGGCCGCGCGTCACGCAGAACTGGACCGGCTTCATGACATCGGGCATCGATTTCAGCCACAATGGCGGGGGGTATCGCGGCGGATCGGAATCGGCGCGCGACCGGGTTGCCTTGGCGCTGCGCGACCTTGGCCCCGGCATGGGCGACATCGTCCTGCGCGTCTGCTGTTTCCTGGAGGGGATCGAACTGACCGAACGCCGCCTGGGATGGTCGGCGCGGTCGGGCAAGATCGTGCTGCGTCTGGCACTGATGCGACTGGAACGGCATTATCAGGAAACCTATGGCAGCGGATCGCGTCTGATCGGATAACGAAAAAGGGGCGCCTTTCGGCGCCCCTTTCCATAGCAGGTCACTGGTTAACGAAACGCATCCAAAGGGATCATTCGGCGGCGTGGCGATGCGCTGCCTTTTCCGCACGCGCGGCGCGAATTCCTGCCGCATAAGCGGGGCTGATCCGCTCGAAATGAACGAGCACCCGTTCCAGCACGTCTTCGTCCGCGCCCTCCATGGCGGCGGCAAGGTTCCTGTAAAGCCGCGCCCGTTCGTCATCGTTCAGCACCCGGTCGTGCAGCGCGCGGGGCTGTTCGTAATCGTCGATCAGCTGGCGGTGCGGCTGGCGCGCGGCCACGCCTTGCAGGCGCAGGGGGGGTTCGGCAAAGGACGGATCCTCGGTTGCGCCGCCACGGCTGTTGGGCTCGTAATAGGCGTCCCCGCTGCCCGTGACCTGGCCGAAGAAGTTCATCTGCCCGTCCTTGTGGTAGTGATGGACCGGGCATTTCGGCGCGTTCACCGGCAGGTGTTCGTAATGCGTGCCCAGGCGGTAACGATGCGCGTCGGCATAGCTGAAGACGCGCGCCTGCAGCATCTTGTCAGGGCTATAGCCGATGCCGCGCACCTTGTTCGAGGGGCTGAAGGCCGCCTGCTCGATCTGCGCGAAATAGTTGTCGGCGTTGCGGTTCAGTTCGAACTGGCCGACCTCGATCAGCGGGTAATCCCCATGCGGCCAGACCTTGGTCAGATCGAAGGGATCATAGGGGGTCTTTTCGGCCTCAAGCTCGGGCATGATCTGGACATACATGGTCCAGCGGGGGAACTCGCCACGCTCGATCTTGCCGAACAGCGCCTCTTGATAGCCTTCGCGGGTATGGCCGATGATCTCGGCGGCCTCGCCGTTGGTGTAATGGCGGTGGCCCTGCTGGGTCTTGAAGTGGAACTTGACCCAGAAGCGTTCCCCGTCCTTGTTCCAGAAGGAATAGGTGTGGCTGCCGAAGCCGTCCATGAAGGTCGGATCCTGCGGCAATCCGCGATCGGACATCAGGATCGTCACCTGATGCAGCGATTCGGGGACCTGGCCCCAGAAATCCCACATGGCCGTGGCGCTGCGCAGGTTGGTGCGGGGATGACGCTTTTGCGTATGGATGAAGTCGGGGAATTTCAGCGGATCGCGCACGAAGAAGACGGGCGTGTTGTTACCCACCAGATCCCAGTTGCCCTCGTCGGTGTAGAATTTCAATGCAAAGCCGCGCACGTCGCGTTCATGGTCGGCCGCGCCCATTTCCCCTGCGACGGTCGAAAAGCGTGCCAGCATCGGGGTTGTCTTGCCAACCGCGCCAAAGATCGAGGCACAGCTGTATCGGCTGATGTCCTGCGTGACGGTGAAGGTGCCAAAGGCGCCCCAGCCCTTGGCATGGACCACGCGCTCCGGGATCCGCTCGCGGTTCTGATGCGCCAGTTTTTCCAGCAACTGGTAATCCTGCATCAGCACCGGGCCGCGGTCGCCTGCGGTCTCGGTGTTCTGGTTCGACGCCATCGGTGCGCCTGCCGTTGTCGTCATCCGAGGGTTGCGGGTGGTATCCTGGCTCATGGTCCGGCTCCTTGCTTGGCTTGCTTGTTCCTTGCACACGGTCGGAATAATGAGAAATTGGATAATCCGATCCTATGAATAAGGTTTCCTGATGAACATCACCTTGCGGCAACTGCGATATTTCCTGTCGCTTGCCCGGCAGGGGCATTTCACCCGTGCGGCCGATGCAATGCACGTGACCCAGCCAGCCCTCTCGATGCAGATCCGCACGCTGGAGGAGCAGGTGGGCAGCCTGTTGGTCGAACGCACGCCGTCAGGCGTGGTGCTGACCCCGCAAGGGCGCGCGCTGGAAAGCTATGCGCGGCAGGTCATGGGAGCAATGGCGGGGCTAAAGCAGGCGATGCGCCAGCCGGGGCAGGGCGGGCGGCTGATGCTGGGAATGATTCCCACCATCGCCCCCTATCTTCTGCCCGAGGCCTTGCCGCTTTTGCGGGCCCGCGACATTGGCCGCGACCTGCATCTGCGCGAGGCGCCGACCGACCGGCTTGTCGATGAGCTGTGCCGGGGGCGGCTGGACGTGGCAGTCGTGGCGACCCCGCCCGACACGCCTGATCTGGTCGCCCTGCCGCTGTTCACCGATCCGTTCCTGCTGGCGGGAAGCCAGGATCGCATTGCCCGCATAGGTGCGCTGCGCCCGGAACCCCGTGACTTGGACCCGGGCCAGTTGCTGCTGCTGGACGAAGGCCATTGCCTTGGCGATCAGGCCCTGGAGGTGTGCGGCCTGAACCGTCGCAGCGCCCGGCTGGATCTGGGTGCGGCTTCCCTCGCAACCCTGTGCCGGCTGGCGGCGCAGGGCATGGGGCTGACATTCCTGCCGCAGCTTGCCGCCCGCCAGGAATGCGCGGCAGCCCTTGGCTTGGCCGTCGTATCCTTTCCCGATCCGCAACCGGCCCGCGATGTGCTGCTGTTGCGTCGCGCCACGACCCCGGCAGGGGGATGGTTCGACGACCTGGGCGACCTGCTGAGAACCGCGGGCCAGTCCGTCATGAAGGCCTGAACGAAAAAGGCCGCCCCAACGGGACGGCCAATGCGGCAATGCGGGGGGATCAGACAGCCTCGGCCACGCGTGCGGTCTGCAACCAGTCCAGAACCGATTCGGGCGCGGTGGCGCCATAGGGATCCTCGGCGCAGTTGTCGCAGCGGCCCGGTTCCTCGAACCAGGCCTCAACAACGCCGTCGGTGACGACGGCCGCGTAACGCCAGCTCCGCGCGCCAAAGCCCAGGTTGTCCTTGCGCACCAGCATCCCGACCTTTTCGGTAAACTCGCCCGACCCGTCGGGGATCACCGTCACGTTCCGTAGGTCTTGCGCCTTGGCCCACTGGTTCATGACAAAGCTGTCATTGACCGACAGGCAATAGATCGCGTCGATGCCCAGGTCGCGCATCCGCCCGAAGGCCTTTTCGAAGCCCGGCAACTGATAGGTCGAACAGGTCGGCGTAAACGCCCCCGGCAGCGAAAACAGCACGACGCGCTTGCCGGCAAAGTAATCCGCCGTAGTCACGTCCTGCCAGCGAAAGGGGTTGGGCCCGCCCAGGGATTCGTCACGCACACGGGTGCGGAAGGTCACGAAGGGCAGCTTGTCTCCGGCTTTCATCTTGATTCCTGTGATCTGGGCACAAGGATCGATCCCGTGCCCCTTTGTTGTCCCCCCATGCCTTGACAGCTATCGCTGCAGCGCGGCAAAGGCAACGCTGCAAGGCAGCAATCGCGGAACTAGAACAGCTTTTGCGACTTTGCTAACCATCTCCCTCACATCAGGAATTTCCCATGCAGGACATCATCGCCCTTATGCAGCAACCCGAGGCCTGGATTGCGCTTGCCACCCTTATGGTGATGGAAATCGTGCTGGGCATCGACAACCTGCTGTTCATCTCGATCCTGTCGAACAAGCTGCCCGAAGGTCAGCGCGAACGCGCCCGCAAGATCGGCATCGGCCTGGCACTGATCATGCGCCTTGGCCTGCTTGCGACGATCGCATGGATCGTGCAGCTGACGCGGCCGGTGGTCACGATCCTGGGGAACGAGTTTTCCTGGAAGGACATCATCCTGGTCGTGGGCGGCCTGTTCCTCGTCTGGAAGGCCACAAAGGAAATCCATCACCACGTGGATCCCGTCGATCAAGAGGATACGATGATCGGAACGGCAGCCATCGGCTTCGGCAGCGCCATCGTGCAGATCCTGATTCTGGACCTGGTGTTTTCCATCGATAGCATCATCACCGCCGTGGGTATGACGCCCCATGTCGAAATCATGGTCGTCGCCGTTGTCACCGCTGTGACCGTGATGCTGCTGGCGGCCAATCCCCTGGCGAACTTCATTGGCAAGAACCCGACCATCGTGATGCTGGCGCTGTCCTTCCTTCTGCTGATCGGCACGACGCTGATCGCAGAAGGGTTCGGGGTCCATGTTCCGAAGGGCTATATCTACGCCGCCATGGCCTTTTCCGCGACAGTCGAGGGCCTGAACATGTGGGCCAGGAACGCCCGACTGCGCAACAAAGGCGCAACGCGCTGACTGAACAGCGGGCCGCGTCAAGCGGCCCTTTCAAGTCAATAAGGGAAAGGCTGGTACCCGAGGTCGGACTCGAACCGACATGCCTTGCGGCGGCGGATTTTGAATCCGCTACGTCTACCATTCCGTCACTCGGGCCTTCCGCGTTCCGACTAAATCGGGACGCGCGCTTTTGCAAGAGGGGTCAGGCGCGGCCCAGCTTTTGCAGACGCGCCTGACGCAGCCGGGCGAAATCGTCGCCCGCGTGATAGGACGACCGGGTCAAGGGTGTCGCCGACACCATCAGGAATCCTTTGCCGAACGCGGCCTTTTCATAGCCCGCGAATTCTTCGGGCGTGACGAAGCGATCGACGCGGTGATGCTTGGGCGTCGGTTGCAGGTATTGGCCGATGGTCATGAAGTCGATATCGGCGGCGCGCATATCGTCCATGACCTGCAGGACGCTGCCCCGATCCTCGCCCAGGCCGACCATGATTCCCGATTTGGTGAACATCGCCGGATCCAGTTCCTTGACCTTTTGCAGCAGCCTCAGCGAATGGAAATAGCGCGCGCCGGGCCGGACGGTCGGATACAGGGCAGGGACCGTTTCAAGGTTGTGGTTGAAGACATCGGGCCGCGCCTCGACCACGGTTTCCACCGATCCGGGCCTGGATTTCAGGAAATCGGGGACCAGGACCTCGATGGTGGAATCGGGGCTGCGGTGGCGGATGGCACGGATCGTCTGGGCGAAATGATCGGCCCCGCCGTCGTCCAGGTCGTCGCGGTCCACGCTGGTGATCACGACGTGCTTCAGCCCCAGCTTGTGAACAGCATGGGCCACACGGCCGGGTTCGAAAACGTCAAGCGCGTTGGGCTTGCCGGTGGCGACGTTGCAGAAGGTGCAGCCGCGGGTGCAGATTTCCCCCATGATCATCATGGTAGCGTGACCCTGGGACCAGCATTCCCCCACGTTAGGGCAGCCCGCTTCCTCGCAGACGGTGGACAGGCGGTTGTCCTTCATGATGTCGCGGGTGCGCTTGTAGCCGTCCGAAGTCGGAGCCTTGACGCGGATCCAGGCGGGTTTCTTGGGCTGCGCCTGATCGGGCCGGTGGGCCTTTTCCGGGTGTCGCTGGTCGGGAATCCGAAGATCGCGCAAGGCCATGTCCTTTCCGGTCGCGGTTCCCCAAGAAATAGCGGCTTCGCGCGGCAAGCGCAACGCATAGGGGCCATGCACCTTCAGACCCGCAAGGGCAGCCCGTTCCATGACCGACATTCTTGTGTTCGCGCGTCATGGAACAAGCGGGCGATCCGCGTGTTGGTTCGGGAATTCAATGCCTAAACACATCCGATGGAGGATTGCGATGAAGATCAAGACCCTTACTGCCCCGATCGCCCTGGCTGCCGTTCTTGGCTTTGGCCCTGCCGCCTTTGCCCAGAACATGGTCGGCACGCAACAGGTGACCGAGGCGGACATGGCTGCCGTGGCCGAACACTGCCGGACCTTGGCGATGGGGTCGGATGACCAGGCTGCAGGCGCGACCGCCGCCGGCGGCGACGCGGGCAATTCGGGCAATGCCGACAACGACTCGGTGTCAAGCACGGGGGGGCCTGACGCGGACGCTGGAACCATGGATGGCGCGCAGCCGACCACCGGCAACGAAGGCAACCAGGACGACGACGCGCCCAACCCGAACGCCATTGCATCAACCGCCGGTCCCGCCAGCGGCACGACTGGCGTGGAAGGCAACCAGGATGCGGACCAGTTCTCTGGTACCATCAACATGGAGGTCATCACCCTGGCCGACTGCCAAGCTGCCGGGATGTGAAGCAGACCTGCATCTGACGGTGAAAGGCAGCCTTTGGGGGCTGCCTTTTTCTTTGCCGTGATCGGTGTCTGCGTCAGCCTGTCGCAGGGATGGAATGCCTTGAATTGCGCAAGGCGGGTTGGCATATG
Source organism: Paracoccus actinidiae (assembly GCF_030863885.1). Classification (NCBI taxonomy): domain Bacteria; kingdom Pseudomonadati; phylum Pseudomonadota; class Alphaproteobacteria; order Rhodobacterales; family Paracoccaceae; genus Paracoccus; species Paracoccus actinidiae. Next base: position 3,338,620 of record NZ_CP132956.1, on the reverse strand, counting down.
ATGCCTGTGACAGCCAAGGCTCGTGGCCCTTGCAAGGGGATGCGTCGTTTTCTTTGGCCGTTGCAATTGCAACAACGGTTCTGGACCCGCCTAATCCGACACGGCGGGAACCGCGCGCCCGTTGACCCCGCTGGCCCGCGGGTCTAAACGGGCGCACAGCTAACCCGTCGCGGGCAGCCAACGCCTTTCCGCGGCCGACAAGGGAACTTGCCCGTGGAAACCCTGCTTCAGGATTACCTGCCAATCCTCGTCTTTGCCGCAATGGCCTCGGCCTTGGCCCTGATCCTGATCCTGGCCGCGGTGGTTGTCGCCGTGCGCAATCCCGATCCCGAAAAGGTCAGCGCCTATGAATGCGGCTTCAACGCCTTTGACGACGCGCGGATGAAATTCGACGTGCGATTCTATCTTGTGTCGATCCTGTTCATCATCTTCGACCTCGAAGTGGCCTTTCTGTTTCCCTGGGCGGTCAGCTTTGCGGGCCTGTCAGAGGTGGCCTTCTGGTCAATGATGGTGTTCCTGGGCGTTCTGACCGTGGGCTTTGCCTATGAATGGAAGAAAGGTGCGCTTGAATGGGCGTGATGACCGGAGCGAATACGGCTGGTCCCGACCGCGAGGTTGCGACCGCTACCCTTAATCGCGAATTGCAGGACAAGGGCTTCCTGCTGACCACGACCGAGGACATCATCAACTGGGCGCGCAACGGCTCGCTGCACTGGATGACCTTCGGCCTGGCCTGCTGTGCGGTGGAAATGATGCAGGCGTCCATGCCGCGTTACGACATCGAACGCTTTGGCACGGCGCCCCGGGCATCGCCCCGCCAGTCCGACCTGATGATCGTCGCGGGCACCGTGACGAACAAGATGGCCCCGGCGGTGCGCAAGGTTTATGACCAGATGCCCGAGCCGCGCTATGTCATCAGCATGGGAAGCTGCGCCAACGGCGGCGGATATTACCATTACAGCTACTCGGTGCTTCGGGGCGTGGACCGGATCCTGCCTGTGGACATCTATGTCCCCGGCTGCCCCCCCACGGCCGAGGCGCTGCTGTACGGCATCCTGCAACTTCAGCGCCGCATCCGGCGCACCGGCACGCTGGTGAGGTGATACGATGCCCGTTTACCCTGATATCGACGCGTTGGACCAGCTTGCCGAACACATCAAGCTGCGGCGCGGGGACGAGATCCTTGAAACCCACGTTGCCTTTGGTGAGCTGACGGTCACTGCAAGCCTGTCCGGCCTTGTGGATCTGATCGAGTTTCTGCGCAGCGACAACAGCTGCCGCTTTTCCACCCTGGTGGACATGACCGCCGTTGATTACCCCGAACGCGCGCAGCGGTTCGACGTGGTCTGGCATCTGCTGTCGATGTACCAGAACCACCGCATCCGGGTGAAGGTGGCGATCCGGGAAGACGAGATCGTGCCGTCCCTGGTGCGGATCTACCCTTGCGCCAATTGGTTCGAGCGCGAGGTCTTCGATATGTTCGGGATCCTGTTCTCGGGGCACCCGGACCTGCGCCGCATCCTGACCGATTACGGCTTCAGCGGCTTTCCCCTGCGCAAGGATTTCCCGACCACCGGCTATGTCGAGCTTCGCTATGACGAATCCGAAAAGCGGGTGATCTATGAACCCGTGCGGCTGACGCAGGAATATCGGCAGTTCGACTTCCTCTCGCCCTGGGAGGGCACGCAATATGTGCTGCCGGGCGACGAAAAGACCAAGGGGCAAGGCTAATGGACGGCGATATCCGCACCAACAGCTATGACGACGGCTCGTCCGATATGCTGGTCGGCGAACAGAAGATCCGCAACTTCAACATCAACTTCGGTCCCCAGCACCCGGCGGCGCATGGCGTACTGCGGATGGTGCTGGAACTGGATGGCGAGGTTGTCGAGCGCGCCGACCCCCATATCGGCCTGCTGCATCGCGGCACCGAAAAGCTGATGGAAAGCAGGACTTACCTGCAAAACCTGCCGTATTTCGACCGGCTGGACTATGTGTCCCCGATGAACCAGGAACACGCTTGGTGCCTGGCGATCGAACGGCTGACGGGCACCGTCGTGCCGCGTCGCGCCAGCCTGATCCGGGTGCTGTATTGCGAGATCGGCCGCATCCTCAACCACCTGCTGGGCCTGACCACCGGGGCCATGGACGTGGGCGCGCTGACTCCGCCCTTGTGGGGGTTCGAGGCGCGCGAGCAGTTGATGATCTTCTATGAGCGCGCCAGCGGATCGCGGCTGCACGCCAACTATTTCCGCCCTGGCGGGGTGCATCAGGATCTGCCGCCCAGCCTGCTGGACGATATCGAGGCCTGGTGCGAGACCTTCCCCAAGGTCGTGGACGATCTGGACACGCTGCTGACTGAAAACCGCATCTTCAAGCAGCGTCTGGTCGGCATCGGCATCGCCACCGAACAGGATGCGCTGGACTGGGGCTTTACCGGGGTGATGGCGCGCGGCTCGGGCCTGGCCTGGGATTTGCGGCGCTCGCAGCCCTATGAGTGTTATGACGAATTCGACTTCAAGATTCCGATCGGACGCAACGGCGACAGCTATGACCGCTTCCTGCTGAGAATGCAGGAAATGCGCGAATCGACCCATATCATGAAACAGGCCGTCCAGAAGCTGCGGGCCGAACCCGCGGGCGACGTGCTGGCACGTGGCAAGCTGACCCCGCCGCGGCGGGGCGAGATGAAGCGCGACATGGAAAGCCTGATCCACCACTTCAAGCTCTATACCGAAGGCTTCCGCGTCCCGGCGGGCGAGGTATATGCCGCGGTCGAGGCGCCCAAGGGCGAATTCGGCGTCTATCTGGTCAGCGACGGGACCAACAAACCCTATCGCGCCAAGCTGAAGGCCCCCGGCTTTCAGCATCTGCAGGCCATCGACTATCTGGCCAGGGGACATTTGCTGGCCGACGTGCCTGCCCTGATCGCCACCATTGACGTCGTCTTCGGAGAGGTTGACCGCTGATGCTTCGCCGTCTTTCGCCCGTCCAGCCGGACAGCTTCGCATTCACGCCCGGCAATTTGGAATGGGCCTATGCCCAGATCACCAAATACCCCGAAAGCCGCCAGCAATCCGCGATCATTCCGCTGCTGTGGCGCGCCCAGGAACAGGAAGGCTGGCTGTCGCGCCCGGCCATCGAATATTGCGCCAAACTTCTGGACATGGCCTATATCCGTGCGCTCGAAGTGGCGACATTCTACTTTATGTTCCAGTTGCAACCTGTTGGTTCTGTTGCGAACATTCAGATTTGCGGCACCACCACCTGCATGATCTGCGGGGCCGAGGATCTGATTGCGGTCTGCAAGCGCAAGATCGCGCCCACCCCGCACACCCTGTCTGCCGATGGCAAGTTCAGCTGGGAAGAAGTTGAATGCCTGGGGGCCTGCTCCAACGCTCCCATGGCCCAGATCGGCAAGGATTATTACGAGGATCTGACCCCTGAGCGGCTGGAGGCCTTGATCGACGCCTTTTCCGCAGGCGAGGTGCCGCTGCCGGGTCCGCAGAACGGCCGGTTCTCCTCCGAGCCTCTGGGCGGGCCGGTTGCCTTGGCTGATCTGATGGGGCAGGGCGACGATCTCAACGCAAGCGCGGCGCTTGCCCGCGATATCGGCGAAACTGTCAAGCGCATCGACGGCACCGAGGTACCGATCCTCGCCAAGTGGTTGCGCAATCCGCCGGCCGCATCGGATGACCGGACCGGCGTCGATACGGCGCCCGAAAACGAACCGCGACCCTCGGAAGGGGTGCCCACAGATGCAACCGGGGTGACCGAGCAGGAAGCGCAGGCGGCATCGGCCGCGCGCCCCGTTTCGGATCGCAACCCCGCCGGCATCCGCACCATCGAGCAAGCGGAGCAAAAGGACGAGACGGCGAACCGATAGACAAGGGGCCAGGCAGATGCGCGGAACCGGACAGGATCGCGATGCGCGCCAGATGCGTCTGGCGGCCCTGGTGATCGCGGGCGCCATGTGCCTGTGGCTGCTGGTTCAGGCGCTTGGCAGTTATTACGGCTGGGCCGGGGAATGGGCGTTTCTGGCGGATCTGGCCGCCATTGGTGCTTTTGTCTGGTCGCTGATCGTGACCTGGCGTATCTGGCGGCGCAGGAATGCCTGACGCCCGGATGAGAGGATTGAGAGCAGGATGCTGAAAGATCAGGATCGCATTTTCACCAACATCTACGGGATGGGTGACCGCAGCCTTGCAGGCGCGAAAAAGCGCGGCCATTGGGACGGCACGGCCGAGATCCTCGGCCGCGGCCGCGACAAGATCGTGGAACAGGTCAAGGCATCCGGGCTGCGCGGGCGCGGCGGCGCGGGCTTTCCGACGGGCCTGAAATGGTCCTTCATGCCCAAGGAATCCGACGGGCGCCCGTCCTATCTGGTGATCAACGCCGACGAATCCGAACCCGCGACCTGCAAGGACCGCGAGATCATGCGCCACGATCCGCACACGCTGATCGAAGGGGCGCTGATCGCCAGCTTCGCCATGGGCGCGCATTCGGCATACATCTATATCCGGGGCGAGTTCATCCGCGAGAAAGAGTCGCTGCAAGCAGCCATCGACGAATGCTATGACGCGGGCCTGCTGGGCGCCAATGCCGCCGGGTCCGGCTGGGATTTCGACCTGTATCTGCATCACGGCGCCGGTGCCTACATCTGCGGCGAGGAAACGGCGCTGCTGGAAAGCCTGGAAGGCAAGAAGGGGATGCCCCGCATGAAGCCGCCCTTCCCGGCGGGCGCGGGGCTGTATGGCTGCCCGACCACGGTGAACAACGTCGAATCCATCGCGGTGGTCCCGACGGTGCTGCGGCGGGGGCCGGAATGGTTCGCGGGCTTTGGCCGCCCGAACAACGCGGGCGTCAAGCTGTTCGGCCTGACCGGCCACCTCAACACGCCCTGCGTGGTCGAGGAAGCGATGTCGATCCCCATGAAGGAACTGATCGAAAAGCATGGCGGGGGCGTGCGCGGCGGCTGGAAGAACCTCAAGGCGGTGATCCCGGGCGGCGCCTCCTGTCCGGTACTGACGGCGGAACAGTGCGAAAACGCCATCATGGACTATGACGGGATGCGCGAATTGCGGTCGTCCTTCGGCACCGCCTGCATGATCGTGATGGACCAGCAAACCGACATCATTAAGGCGATCTGGCGGCTGTCCAAGTTCTTTAAGCATGAAAGCTGCGGGCAATGCACGCCCTGCCGCGAAGGCACCGGCTGGATGATGCGCGTCATGGAACGGCTTGTGCGCGGCGATGCCGAAGTCGAGGAAATCGACATGCTGCTGGACGTGACCAAGCAGGTCGAGGGCCACACCATCTGCGCGCTTGGCGATGCCGCCGCCTGGCCGATCCAGGGCCTGATCCGCAATTTCCGCGAGGAGATCGAGGACCGGATCAAGGCCAAGCGCACCGGCCGCATGGGGGCAATGGCTGCGGAATGATGCGTCTGACGGCACATAGGGCTGTTCTGGGCAGGGCGTTTGCGGTGCTTTTGGGCGCCGCGATGCTGGCTGCGCCTGCCTCTGCCTTGCCGCCGCTGTCGCAGAACACCCATATCAACAACAGCCTCGTGCAAGCGCGCGTGGCTGACCTGCTGCGCCGGGGGTGCCCCGATCTGGATGCGCGAATCATCAAGGCCTTTGGCGAGGCGCGCAAGCTGAAACGCTATGCGAAGGACCAGGGCTATAGCGACGCCCAGATCGACGCCTTTCTTGACAGCCGCGACGAACGCCGCCGCATCTACGCACAGGCTGACCGTTACATGGTCGCCAATGGGGTGGTGAATGGCCAACCCGAGACATTCTGCCGTCTGGGGCAGCAAGAGATAGCCCAAAAGACGATCGCCGGATCGCTTCTGGTTGCCAGGTAAGGAAAAAAGCCGATGGCCGACTTGCGCACGATCAAGATCGACGGGACCGAGATCGCGGTCGATCCCAACCTGACCCTGATCCAGGCCTGCGAACTGGCCGGGATCGAGATCCCGCGTTTCTGTTACCACGAACGGCTGTCCATCGCAGGAAACTGCCGGATGTGCCTGGTCGAGGTCGTGGGCGGTCCGCCCAAGCCTGCCGCATCCTGCGCCATGCAGGTCAAGGATCTGCGGCCCGGCCCCGATGGTGCGCCTTCGGAAATCCGCACCAACAGCCCGATGGTCAAGAAGGCCCGCGAGGGTGTCATGGAATTCCTGCTGATCAACCACCCGCTGGACTGCCCCATTTGCGACCAGGGCGGCGAATGCGATCTGCAAGACCAGGCAATGGCTTACGGGGTAGACTTCAGCCGCTATCGAGAGCCGAAGCGCGCCGCCGAGGAACTGAACCTGGGGCCGCTGGTCGAAACCCACATGACGCGCTGCATCAGTTGCACCCGCTGCGTGCGCTTCACGAGCGAGGTCGCGGGCATCAGCCAGATGGGCCAGACCGGCCGCGGCGAGGACAGCGAGATCACCAGCTATCTGAACGAGACGCTGGCCTCGAACCTGCAGGGCAATATCATCGACCTGTGCCCGGTCGGCGCGCTTGTAAGCCGGCCCTATGCCTTCAAGGCGCGCCCCTGGGAACTGCGCAAGACCGAGACCATCGACGTGATGGACGCGCTTGGCAGCAACATCCGCGTGGACGTGAAGGGGCGCGAAGTCATGCGCATCCTGCCGCGCAACCATGACGGCGTGAACGAGGAATGGATCAGCGACAAGACCCGCTTCGTGTGGGACGGGCTGCGCCGCCAGCGGCTGGACAGGCCCTATATCCGCGAAAACGGCAAGCTGCGCGTGGCGACATGGGCCGAGGCACTGGCCGCAACCGCCGCAGCCATGAAGGGGCGAAAGGTCGCCGGTCTGGTGGGTGATCTGGCCCCGGTCGAAGCCGCATTCAGCCTCAAGCACCTGATCGAGGGACTGGGCGGCAACGTGGAATGCCGCACCGATGGCGCACGCCTGCCTGCGGGTAACCGCTCGGCCTATGTGGGCAATGCGACGATTGCCGATATCGACTCGGCCAAGCGGATTCTTCTGATCGGCACCAACCCGCGCGACGAGGCTCCGGTGTTGAACGCGCGCATCCGCAAGGCCTGGATACATGGCGCGCAGGTGGCCGTGGTGGGCGAGGGGGCGGATCTGACCTATGACTATCACCACCATGGCGCCGACCGCGCGGCGCTGTCCGAGCTGGTCAAAGGCGATTTCCAGTCGAGCCAAGGCACGCCCGGCATCGTGATCGTGGGCCAAGGCGCGCTTCGCGAGGCGGATGGCGAGGCGGTCCTGGCCAATGCCATGCGCATCTGCGAACTGGACGACTGCAAGCTGCTGGTTCTGCACAGCGCGGCGTCCCGCGTTGGTGCGATGGATGTGGGCGCGGTAACCGAAGGCGGCATGGACGCTGCCATCGAGGGGGCCGAGGTGATCTTCAACCTTGGCGCGGACGAGGTGGACATCGCCCCGGGCGCCACGGTGATCTATCAGGGCAGCCACGGCGACCGTGGTGCGCACCGGGCCGACATCATCCTGCCCGCCGCCTGCTATACCGAGGAAACGGCCCTGTTCGTGAATACCGAAGGGCGCCCGCAACTGGCCCTGCGCGCGAACTTCGCGCCGGGCGAGGCCAAGGAGAACTGGGCGATCCTGCGGGCGCTGTCCGCCGAACTGGGTGCGACGCTGCCTTGGGACAGCCTGGCGCAACTGCGCCGTGCCCTGGTCGGGGCCGTGCCGCATCTGGCGCAGATCGACCAGGTGCCCGAGAACGAATGGCAAGCCTTGCAGCGGCTGGACATGGGCACCGCAAGCTTCCGCAACGGGGTCAAGGATTTTTATCTGACGAATCCGATTGCGCGCTGTTCGCCCCTGATGGGGGAATTGTCGCGCATGGCAGCAGCGCGCGCCGCCGCCCCGGCCCTAGCGGCCGAGTGACAGCCATGCGGCAAGCCACCTGCCAGCCCCGGTTCATGATCGCAGCCCTTGCCGGTGCTGCGATCCTGTCGGGCTGCACGGGGGATGCAGACGAGGCCCGGCCCAAGCCCAAGCCCGAGACGATGACCGCCAGGGTCGCCACGCCCGGCGCCGCCGATGGCAAGGCCCCCCTGACGCTGGCCCGGATTTCGACCAAATCGGGCGAGATCCTGATCCTGGAACCCGATGGCAGCGTCACGACCATGGCGCTTGACAGTCCCGAAGGGCAGGACGCATTCGCCGTGTCCGAGGCCGATCTGATGGCGCTGAACGCCAACCTGGATCTGAACCTGGGCGGGATGGTCGCGGCCGATCTGCCGCCCCGCCAGACCGCGCAGGACAAGGCGCTCGAGGATTTTGCCGCCCGCACCCAGCCCGCGCTGCCTGCCTGGGCCGAGGGAACCGAGATCGTCCCAGAGGATTTTTTAGGCACCAGGGTGGCGTCGCTGGATCCCAACGGATCGTCCGATCTGGTGGAAGTCACGGCGAAGTTGCGCGAAGGGGTAGACGCCGATATCGCCTTCTCGTATGCCACCTGCGCATTGGCCGGCTGGGCCATGCAGAATGGCGAGGCATATGGCCGCCATGTGCGCACGCTGCAAGACACACGCGACGGCAAGCTGACGATCAGGGCCGCGTTCACGCTGTCGGATCAAAAGCCGATGGGCCTGCGGGTGATGGAAACGGAAGACACCTTGCGCGAATGCAAGGCACGCGGCATTCCCGCAGCGTGAAAAGGATAGGGACGGGCGCATGGCCGAATTCTGGGCTTCCTCTCTGGGCATAACTGTTATCCTGCTGGCGCAGGGTCTGGCGGTCATTGCCTTTGTCATGCTGTCGCTGATCTTTCTGGTCTATGGCGACCGCAAGATCTGGGCCGCCGTGCAGATGCGGCGCGGCCCGAACGTGGTCGGTCCCTGGGGCCTGCTGCAGACCTTCGCCGACGCGCTGAAATACGTCCTGAAGGAAATCGTCATTCCTGCCGGGGCGGACAAGTTCGTCTTCTTCCTGGCGCCGTTCCTGTCTATGACCCTGGCCCTGCTGGCCTTCGTGGCGATCCCCTTCGCGCCCGGCTGGGTGATGGCCGACATCAACGTGGGCATCCTGTTCATCTTCGCCGTCTCCTCGCTCGAGGTGTATGGCGTGATCATGGGCGGCTGGGCCTCGAACTCGAAATACCCGTTCCTGTCGTCGCTGCGCGCGGCCGCGCAGATGATCAGCTATGAGGTCAGCCTGGGCCTGATCATCATCGGCGTCATCATCTCGACCGGGTCGATGAACATCAGCGCCATTGTCGAGGCGCAATCGGGCGCGGGGCTGCTGTCCTGGTACTGGCTGCCGCATTTCCCGATGCTGGTGCTGTTCTTCATCAGCGCCCTGGCCGAAACGAACCGCCCGCCCTTCGACCTGGCCGAGGCTGAATCCGAACTGGTCGCGGGTTTCATGGTCGAATATTCCTCCACGCCCTATCTGCTGTTCATGGCGGGCGAATACATCGCCATCTGGCTGATGTGCGCGCTGATCAGCCTGCTGTTCTTCGGGGGCTGGCTGTCGCCCATCCCCGGCATTCCCGACGGCGCGATCTGGATGTTCCTGAAGATGGTCTTCTGGTTTTGGATGTTCGCCATGGTGAAGGCCATTGTCCCGCGGTATCGCTATGACCAGTTGATGCGCATCGGTTGGAAGGTGTTCCTGCCGCTGTCGCTGGGTTGGGTCGTGCTGATCGCCTTCCTGGCGCGCTATGAAGTGTTCGGTTCGTTCTGGGCACGCTGGGCGGGGGCATAAGGCATGGCTTATTCGAACAGGATCGCCGAAATGCTGGCAAATGCGTCGGAAACCGACAAGGTCGAGTTCGCGCATTTCCTGGCCAACAATCTGGATAGTGCCGAACAGTCCCGTGACGGCGCCAGGGTCCGCGAATACGTGGCGGCTTTCGACCGCTTCGCCGCGCCCAAGCAAGGGGAAGAACTCTGATGGCATTCGACATCGCCCGCGCCACCAAGTATTTTCTGATGGTGGATTTCCTGAAAGGCTTCGGCCTTGGGGTGAAGTATTTCTTCGCGCCCAAGCCGACCATCAACTATCCGCACGAAAAGGGCCCGCTGTCGCCACGCTTCCGCGGTGAACACGCCTTGCGCCGTTATCCCAATGGCGAGGAACGCTGCATCGCCTGCAAGCTGTGCGAGGCGATCTGCCCGGCCCAGGCGATCACCATCGATGCCGAGCCGCGCGAGGACGGCAGCCGCCGCACGACGCGTTACGACATCGACATGACCAAGTGCATCTATTGCGGCTTCTGTCAGGAAGCCTGCCCGGTCGATGCCATTGTCGAAGGACCGAACTTCGAATTCGCGACGGAAACGCGCGAGGAACTGTTCTACGACAAGCAGAAATTGCTGGACAACGGCGCCCGCTGGGAAGCCGAGATCGCCCGCAACCTGTCCATCGACGCGCCCTACAGATGAGCGACGCCTTCACCAAGCTGTTTCAGCAGATGATGCAGTCGGGCCAGGAAATGGCCCGTGCATTCAATCCTGGCATCGAGAATTTCGATCCCCGCACCTTCGAGAAGATGATCCCAACCATGCCGGCGGATATGCTGGAGATGTGGTTTGGCCGCACCTTCAACCGCGACGGGCTGGATGCCAAGACCCGCTTGCTGGTGACGATCGCCGCATTGACCGTTCAGGGCGCGCACGCCGAGCCGCAGCTGCGTCTGACCATCCGCCACGCCATCGAGGCAGGGGCGACCGTGCGCGAAGTGGCCGAGGTGATCTATCAGATGGGTATGTTCGGCGGCATCCCGGCGATGCAGAAGGCCTTGGAGATCGCCCAGGGCGTCTTCACCGAACATGAAGGGAAACAGACGGAATGATCACCTTCGCCTTTTATCTGTTCGCCATCTCGGTCTGCACGGCGGGCTTTATGGTGGTTCTATCCCGCAATCCCGTTCATTCGGTCCTGTGGCTGATCCTGGCCTTCATCTCGGCCGCCGGTCTGTTCGTGCTGCAAGGCGCGGAATTCGTGGCCATGCTGCTAGTCATCGTCTATGTCGGCGCGGTGGCGGTGTTGTTCCTGTTCGTCGTGATGATGCTGGACGTGGATTTTGCCCAGTTGAAGGGCGAGTTCGCCCGATACCTGCCGCTTGCCGGACTGATCGCGCTTGTGCTGCTGGCCCTGCTGACTATCGCCTTTGGCGGCTGGCAGATCTCGGATCAGGCCACGACGCTGCGGGCCGCGCCCATCCTCAACGAGGCGCAGAACACCAACGCCCTGGGCTCGATCCTGTATGACCGCTATCTGCTGCCGTTCCAGGTTGCGGGGCTGATCCTGCTGGTCGCCATGATCGGCGCGATCACCCTGACCATGCGCCACCGCCGCGACGTCAAGCGCCAGAACGTGCTGGAACAGATGTATCGCGATCCCGCCACGGCCATGGAACTGCGCGACGTGAAGCCGGGGCAGGGGCTGTAAAGGCCCGCCCGGACTGCGAACGAAGATATCAACGGGTAAACGGCCCGGAGGGACGAAAGACGATGATCGGATTGACACATTACCTTGTCGTGGGGGCGATACTGTTCGTCGCCGGGATCTTTGGCATCTTTGTGAACCGCAAGAACGTCATCGTCATCCTGATGTCGATCGAACTGATCCTGCTGTCGGTCAACATCAACTTCGTGGCCTTTTCGGCCCATCTGGGCGATCTGGCAGGGCAGGTCTTCACCATGTTCATCCTGACCGTCGCCGCGGCCGAGGCCGCGATTGGCCTGGCGATCCTGGTGGTGTTCTTCCGCAACCGCGGCTCGATCGCGGTTGAAGATGTCAACGTGATGAAGGGGTAAGCGATCATGGTGCAATTCATCCTGTTCGCGCCCCTGGTCGCCGCCCTGATCGCAGGGTTTGGCTGGCGCATCATCGGCGAAAAGGCCGCGCAGCTGCTGACCACGGGCGTGCTGTTCGTCGCCGCGCTGTTTTCATGGATCGTGTTCCTGGGCTTCGACGGCCAGACGCAGCATATCCCCGTCATGGACTGGATCGTGTCCGGCGATTTCAGCGCCGAATGGGCGATCCGCCTGGACCGGCTGACCGCGATCATGCTGATCGTGGTGACCACCGTCTCGGCGCTCGTCCATTTGTATTCGATGGGCTACATGGCCCATGACGACAACTGGACCCATGACGAACACTACAAGGCGCGGTTCTTCGCCTATCTGTCCTTCTTCACCTTTGCCATGCTGATGCTGGTGACGGCCGACAACCTGTTGCAGATGTTCTTCGGATGGGAGGGGGTCGGCGTCGCCTCGTATCTGCTGATTGGCTTCTATTACCGCAAGCCGTCGGCCAATGCCGCCGCGATCAAGGCGTTTGTCGTCAACCGGGTCGGTGACTTCGGCTTCCTGATGGGCATCTTCGGGCTGTGGTGGATGACCGGGTCGATCCAGTTCGATGCGATCTTTGCCCAGGTGGCCGACCTGTCCCAGGCCCAGATTCGGTTCCTGTGGACCGACTGGAACGCGGCGAACCTGCTGGCCTTCCTGTTGTTCGTCGGCGCCATGGGCAAGTCGGCGCAACTGTTCCTCCACACCTGGCTGCCTGACGCGATGGAAGGCCCGACCCCTGTGTCCGCCCTGATCCACGCCGCGACCATGGTGACGGCGGGTGTGTTCCTGGTCTGCCGGATGTCGCCGCTGTTCGAATTCGCGCCCGAAACCAAAATGTTCGTGGTCATCATCGGCGCCTCGACCGCATTCTTTGCGGCGACGGTGGGCCTGGTCCAGAACGACATCAAGCGCGTGATCGCCTATTCGACCTGTTCGCAGCTTGGCTATATGTTCGTGGCAGCAGGCGTGGGCGTTTATTCGGTGGCGATGTTCCACCTGTTCACGCACGCTTTCTTCAAGGCCATGCTGTTCCTGGGCGCGGGGTCGGTGATCCACGCGATGCACCACGAGCAGGATATGCGGAACTATGGCGGGCTGAGGAAAAAGATCCCCCTGACCTTTGCCGCAATGCTGATCGGCACGCTGGCCATCACCGGCGTGGGCATTCCCCTGACCCATATTGGCTTCGCGGGCTTCCTGTCCAAGGACGCCGTGATCGAAAGCGCCTATGCCTCCGGCGTGGGTTATGCCTTCTGGCTGCTGGTGATCGCCGCGCTGATGACCAGCTTCTATTCATGGCGGCTGATGTTCCTCACCTTCTGGGGCGCGCCGCGTCCACAAAAGGTCTGGGACGTCGAAATCAAGACCGAGGAAGAAGTGCAGCCCGTTCCGGGTCATGGCCACGGGCATGACGACCACCACCACGACCCCCTGCACGCCCATCACCACGCCCATGAAAGCCCGCCGGTCATGACCGTGCCGCTGGGCGTTCTGGCCCTGGGCGCGATCTTCGCGGGCATGATCTGGTATGGCGCGTTCTTCGGCGACAACGTGCAGCGGTTCTTCGGCCTGCCCGAAGCGGTCCATGAGCAGGCCGAGGGCGGCCATGGCGAGGCGCTTGACGGCGCCGTGGCTGAAGCGCCGCACGGAGAACCCGAGGGTGCCGCGACCCATGCCGCCGCCGGTGCCGCCAGCGATCCGTCCGAGGAAACGGCCGCCGACGGTCACGCCGCCCTTGCCGGTTACGAACAGGGTGCGATCTTCATGCGGTCGGACAACCATGTCATGCACGACGCGCATTCCGTCCCGACCTGGGTCAAGCTGTCGCCCTTCGTGGCGATGCTGATCGGGCTGGCCCTGGCCTGGCTGATGTATATCCGCTATCCCGCCGCGCCTGCGAAACTGGCGGCGCAGCAACCGGCGCTTTATCGGTTCCTGCTGAACAAGTGGTATTTCGACGAGATTTATCATTTTGTGTTCGTCCGCCCGGCGCTGTGGATCGGCCGCACCTTGTGGACGCGCGGCGATACAGCCGTTATCGACGGCGCCATTAACGGGATGGCCATGGGAATCATCCCGCGCCTGACCCGTTTTGCCGGGCGGGTGCAGTCCGGCTATCTGTTCCATTATGCCTTTGCGATGGTCCTGGGCATCGTGGGCTTGCTGATCTGGGTGATGATGCGGGGCGCCTACTGACATGACGAACCTTCTTTCGATCATCACCTTCCTGCCCATCGTGGCGGCAGGGATCCTGGCCCTGTTCCTGCGCGGCGACGACGAAGCCGCGCAGCGCAACGCCAAGTGGCTGGCGCTGATCGCCACCTCGGCGACCTTCCTGATTTCGTTGTTCGTGCTGTCGGGGTTTGATCCGTCGGATACCGGCTTCCAGTTCGTCGAGGATCATCCCTGGATCATGGGCCTGCGTTACCGGATGGGCGTGGACGGCATCTCGGTCCTGTTCGTGATGCTGACGACCTTCCTGATGCCGCTGACGATCCTGTCCACCTGGGATGTTAAGATCCGGGTCAAGGAATACATGATCGCCTTCCTGGTGCTGGAAGGGCTGATGATCGGCGTGTTTACCGCGCTCGACCTGATCCTGTTCTATCTGTTCTTCGAGGCCGGCCTGATCCCGATGTTTCTGATCATCGGCATCTGGGGCGGCGCGAACCGCATCTATGCGACGTTCAAGTTCTTCCTTTATACGTTCCTGGGATCCGTGCTGATGCTGGTCGCGATGATCGCGATGGCGCGCATGGCGGGCACCACGAACATTGCGGAACTGCTGGCCTTCGACTTCTCGTCGGAAACCATGCAGGTGCTTGGCATCACCGTGGTGGGCGGGGTGCAGACGCTGTTGTTCCTGGCATTCTTTGCCAGCTTCGCGGTGAAGATGCCGATGTGGCCGGTCCATACCTGGCTGCCAGATGCGCACGTCCAGGCGCCGACCGCCGGGTCGGTGGTGCTGGCCGCCGTGCTGCTGAAGATGGGCGGATACGGGTTCCTGCGCTTCAGCCTGCCGATGTTCCCGGTCGCCAGCGACCTGTTGCAGCCGCTGGTCTTCTGGATGTCGGCGATCGCCATCGTCTATACCTCGCTTGTGGCCTTGGCGCAGACCGACATGAAGAAGCTGATCGCCTATTCGTCGGTGGCGCATATGGGCTATGTCACGATGGGGGTCTTTGCGGCCAACCAGCAGGGCCTGGACGGGGCGATCTTCCAGATGCTGTCGCACGGCTTCATCTCGGGCGCGCTGTTCCTGTGCGTCTGCGGCCAACCAGCAGGGCCTGGACGGGGCGATCTTCCAGATGCTGTCGCACGGCTTCATCTCGGGCGCGCTGTTCCTGTGCGTCGGCGTCATCTATGACCGGATGCACACGCGCGACATCGACGCCTATGGCGGGTTGGTCAACCGGATGCCGGTTTATGCCTTGGTGTTCCTGTTCTTCACGATGGCGAATGTCGGCTTGCCGGGAACCTCGGGCTTTGTGGGGGAATTCCTGACCCTGATAGGCACCTTCAAGGCAAATACCTGGGTGGCCTTCGTGGCCGCGACAGGGGTGATCCTGTCGGCGGGCTACGCGCTGTGGCTGTATCGCCGGGTGACGCTGGGTTCGCTGATCAAGGAAAGCCTGCGCACCATCACCGACATGACCCCGCGCGAGAAATGGATCTTCGCGCCCCTGGTCGCCATGACCCTGCTGCTGGGCGTTTACCCGCGCCTTGTCACCGACATCACCGGCCCTGCCGTTCAGGCGCTGCTGGTCAACTATCACGAGGCCCTGCCGCACGAGGCGCGCGACGGGCTGGCCGTGACCGCCCAGGCGGACGCGGCTGACGCCAGCCATTGAGGTAAGCACGATGACCGCGCTCGATTTCTCGACCATCCTGCCGGAGCTTGTGCTGGCGATCTTTGCCCTGGGGGCGCTGATGGCGGGGGCGTATTTTGGCAAGGATGCCCTTGCCCGTCCGATCCTGTGGGCCACGGTCACGGCCCTGCTGCTGGTCGGGCTGTATGTCGGCTTTGCCGACCGGCCATCGCAACTGGCATTCTTCGGGATGTTCACCGACGATGCCTTTGCCCGCTTTGCCAAGGTCACGATCCTGATTTCCGCGGCCGCCGTCCTGGCGATGAGCGCGGAATACATGGACCGCAACCAGCTGATGCGGTTCGAATTCCCGATCCTGATCGCCCTGGCCTCCATCGGGATGATGTTGATGGTTTCGGCCAGCGACCTTCTGATGCTGTACATGGGCCTGGAATTGCAGTCCCTTGCCCTTTACGTCGCCGCCGCCATGCGCCGCGACAGCGTGAAATCGTCCGAGGCGGGATTGAAGTATTTCGTCCTCGGCTCGCTGTCCTCGGGGATGCTGCTTTACGGCGCATCGCTGGTTTATGGTTTTTCCGGGACGACCAGCTTTGCAGGGATCGTGCAGACTGTGGTGGGCGGGCAATTGTCCATTGGCCTGCTGTTCGGCCTTGTGTTCCTGCTGGTCGGATTGGCCTTCAAGGTCTCGGCCGTGCCCTTCCATATGTGGACGCCGGACGTTTACGAAGGCGCGCCCACGCCTGTGACGGCCTTTTTCGCCACCGCGCCCAAGGTGGCCGCCATGGCGATGATCGCGCGGCTGATGTTCGATGCCTTCGGCAACGTGCCGGGCGACTGGGGCCAGATCATTGCAGCGCTTGCGGTCATGTCGATGTTCCTGGGATCCATCGCCGGGATCGGGCAACGCAACATCAAGCGGCTGATGGCCTATTCCTCCATCGCGCATATGGGCTTTGCCCTTGTGGGCCTGGCCGCCGGGACCGCCTATGGCGTTCAGACGATGCTGATTTACATGGCAATCTATGCCGTGATGAACGTGGGCAGCTTTGCCTTCATCCTGTCGATGGAACGCGACGGCCGCCCGATCACCGACCTGCAAAGCCTGAACCGCTTTGCCCAGGCCGAGCCGGTGAAGGCCTTTGCCGTCCTGTTTCTGATGTTCAGCCTGGCCGGCGTGCCGCCCTTCCTGGGGTTCTTCGCCAAATACGGCGTGCTGGGCGCGGCGGTGCAGGCGGACATGGCGTGGCTGGCGATCCTGGGGGTCATCGCATCCGTCATCGGCGCCTTCTATTACCTGCGCATCGTTTACTATATGTTCTTTGGTGCCGAAACCGAGGGCGTGGAAAGCCGCATGGGCGGGGTGCAGTATCTGGCCTTGGTGGTTCCGGCGGCAATGCTGCTGATCGGAGCGGTGTCGATGTGGGGCGTGGACACTGCCGCCGCGCGCGCGGCGGAATCGCTGGTCGGCACGCCGCTGATCGATGCGGGCCTTCTTCCCGATACCAGTGCCGTGGCCCCGGCCGTTGAATAACATGGCCGCAGTCCGCTGGCCCCCTGGCGTGGCGCGCCATGTCGTGGACCGCGTGGACAGCACCAATGCCGAGGCCATGCGCATGGCCCCCGGCCTGACCGGCCCAACCTGGGTCATGGCTCGCCAGCAAACGGCGGGGCGGGGACGCCGGGGCAGGGCCTGGACGGATCCTCCGGGCAATTTCGCGGCTTCGCTGGTTTTGCGGCCCCAGGGCGGGCCGGCGGATGCGGCGCGCCTGTCCTTTGTCGCGGCACTGGCTGTTCATGATGCCCTGCGCCAGCTTTGCGGGCCGCATCTGAACCTGTCGCTGAAATGGCCCAACGACGTGCTGCTGAACGGCGGCAAGCTGTCGGGCATCCTGCTGGAAAGCGTCGGATCGGGCGGAACTATCCACGCCCTGGTCATCGGCATTGGCGTGAACCTGGCGGCGGCGCCCGACATGGACCAGCTGGAATCCGGTGCCACCCGTCCTGTCAGCCTGCAAGGCGAAACCGGACTGACCGTCCTGCCCGACGATTTCCTGGCCGCCCTTGCCTTGGCCTTTGAAGAGTGGCACCGGCAGTTGCGCGATTACGGTTTTGCCCCCATCCGCAGCGCTTGGATGGCCCGTGCCGCGAAGATGGGCGAGACGATCACCGCCCGCACCGGCACGACCGAGGCCATCGGCCGCTTTGACGGCATCGACGAGACCGGCGCCCTGATCCTGACCGGATCGCAGGGACGGCAGGCGATTCCCGCCGCCGACATCTATTTCGCGGGGGCCTGAGGTGCTTCTGTGCATTGATACCGGAAACACGAACACCGTCTTTTCGATCTGGGATGGCACGAAATTCCTGGCTCATTGGCGCATCGCCACCGACCACCGGCGCACGGCGGACGAATATTTCGTGTGGCTGTCCACCTTGATCGCGGGGCAGAAGTTCGCCCTGGACATCGACGCCTGCATCATCAGCTCGACCGCGCCGCGCGTGGTGTTCAACCTGCGTGTGCTGTGCAACCGGTATTTCGATACGCGTCCGCTGGTGGTGGGAAAGCCCGATTGCCTGTTGCCCATGGTCCCGCGCGTGGACAGCGGCACCGTGGTCGGCCCGGACCGGCTGGTCAACACGGTTGCCGCCTTTGACCAGCACGGACCCGATCTGATCGTGGTGGATTTCGGCACGGCCACGACCTTCGACGTGGTGGATGTGGACGGCGCGTATATCGGCGGCGTGATCGCGCCGGGGGTGAACCTGTCGCTGGAAGCCCTGCACATGGGCGCGGCCAGCCTGCCTCATGTCGATGTGACCATGCCCGCCCGCGTGATCGGCACCAATACGGTCGCCTGCATCCAGTCGGGGATCTTCTGGGGCTATATCGGGTTGGTTGACGGGGTCGTGCGCCAGATCCGGGCGGAACGCGATCGCCCGATGAAGGTCATTGCCACCGGGGGCCTTGCGCCGCTGTTCGATCAGGGATTTGACCTGTTCGACGCAATCGAAGACGATCTGACGATGCACGGGCTGCGGCTCATTCACGATTACAACAAGGAGATGGGCAATGGCTGACCGCTTGATCTATCTGCCGCTGGGCGGCGCGGGCGAAATCGGCATGAATGCCTATGTCTATGGCTATGGGCAGCCGGGCCGCGAAAGGTTGATCCTGGTCGACCTGGGCGTCAGCTTCGGCGACATGGACAGCAGCCCCGGCATCGACCTGATCATGCCGGACCTGACCTGGCTGGAAAAGAACCGCGACCGGCTTGAAGCGATCTTTGTCACCCATGGGCACGAGGATCACCTTGGCGCCCTGGGGCATCTCTATGGCCGCCTGAACGTGCCGATCTATGCCCGCCAGTTCACCGGCACCCTGATCCGCATGAAGCTGGAGGAACAGGGCCATTCGCCCTCGGTCGTCAACATCACCGGCGCCCGCCCCGAGGTCACGCAGGTGGGCCCGTTCACCGTGCAGTTCGTGCCGGTCAGCCACTCGATCCCCGAAAGCGCGGCGCTGATCATCGACACGCCTGCGGGCCGGATCGTGCATACGGGCGACTTCAAGCTGGACGGCACCCCGGTCGTGGGCGATGCCTTCGACCCGATCCTGTGGCACGACATCGCAGCCGAGGGGCGGGGCATCAAGGTTCTGGCCTGCGACAGCACCAACATCTTTTCGACCCATCCCGGCCGGTCCGAGGCAGTGCTGGCCAATCCCATCCTGGAATGGGTGATGGCGCAAAAGAACATGGTGGTGGCCACGACCTTTGCCAGCAACATTGCCCGCCTGAAAACCCTGTCGGATGCCGCCATCGCCGGGGGACGCAAGGTCTGCCTGCTGGGCCGCGCCATGCGCAAGATGGTCGCGGTGGGCCTGGAAACCGGCATCCTGACCGATTTCCCCGACACGATCGGCCCCGAGGAAGCGGCCAGCCTGCCGCGCAACCAAGTCATGCTGCTGGCAACCGGATCGCAGGGCGAACGCCGCGCCGCCAGTGCGCAACTGTCGCGGGGACGCTATCTGGGCTTGATGCTGAAGGACGGCGACAGCTTCCTGTTCAGTTCCAAGACCATCCCTGGCAACGAAAAATCCGTCGGGCGCATCATGAACGCGCTGAGCGAACTGGGCGTCAATGTCTTCGACGCCGATGACGGGCTTTATCATGTGTCGGGCCATGCCAACCGCCCGGATATCGAGGCACTGCACGAGTTGCTGAAGCCCGAGATCGTGATTCCCATGCATGGCGAACATATCCATTTGCGCGAACACGTCCTGCTGGCGCGCAGCCGGGGCATTGCCGCCGAAATCTGCACCAACGGCACGATGATGGACCTGACGGGCGACGCCCCGCGCATCGTGGACCAAGTTGAAACCGGGCGGCTGTATCTGGACGGCACCGTGCTGATCGGCGCCATGGACGGCATCGTGCGCGACCGCATCCGCATGGCGTTGAACGGCCATGCCCTTGTCAGCGTGATCGTGGACGAGGATGACAACGTCCTGCCCGACGCCTGGGTTGAACTGATGGGCCTGCCTGGCCGCACCCGGGGCGGCAACGACCTGAGCAGCCATATCGAGGGCGAATTGTCCGAGTTTCTGGAGGGCGCAGATGCCCGCGTGGTCCGCGACGATGCCAAGATGGACGAGGCGATCCGCAAGATCACCCGCCAGGTCGCCATGGAGGAAATCGGCAAGAAGCCCGAGGTGACGGTCATCATCAGCCGCCTGATGGGGGAATAAGGCAAGGCCGGGGCCTTGACCCGGCCAGCCGGTCGGTGCAATCCCCCGGCCATGTCAGAAACGCCCAAACCCGCCTTCGATCCAAACCCGCCGCGCCGCAATTTTTATGGCAGGCGGCACGGCAAGACCCTGCGGCAAAGCCAGAAAGGCTATCTGTCCGAGGATCTGGGCGATCTGCGTCCGCGCAACATCACGGTGCAGGACAATCCCGAACGGCGACAGATCGATCCGACGGCGATCTTTGGCAACGGCCGCCCCCTGTGGCTCGAGGTGGGTTTCGGCGGCGGCGAACACATGGTCCACATGGCCGCCCGCTATCCCGGTATCGGCATCATCGGGTGCGAGCCCTTCATCAACGGCGTCGCCATGCTGCTGGGCAAGATTCGCGCCGCTGGGGTGACGAATGTCAGCGTCCATCCGGGCGATGCGCGCGACCTGATGGACGTGCTGCCCGACGCCTCGATCAGCCGGGCTTTCCTGAACTATCCCGATCCTTGGCCCAAGGCCCGCCATCACCGCCGTCGCTTCGTCACGCCGGAACACCTGATCCCCCTGGCCCGCGTGATGAAACCCGGCGCCGAGTTCCGGGTGGCGACCGACATCCCCGACTATATGCGCCAAACGCTGGAGGAGGTGCCGCAGGCTGGCTTTGATCTGGTGGCCGATACGCCTGTGGCCTGGGACGACTGGCTTAGCACGCGCTATGAACAAAAGGCGCTTCGCGAGGGGCGTGTGCCCCACTATGCCACCTTCCGCCGCAAGGGCTGAATGGACGCGAAAAAGCCCCTTGTCACGCCTTGTGCCCGCCCCTATACCGACCGGCGGAGTGGTGGCCGAGTGGTCGAAGGCACACCCCTGCTAAGGGTGCAGACGGCAACGTCTCGAGGGTTCGAATCCCTTCCACTCCGCCATTTTATCCTGTAAGTAATTGTTTTAACTGCGAAAAGCAGCCTGCGGGCTTTATTGTTCCCCCTGCGGTTCCCCCAAGTAAAAACGGAAGCTGCCGGAACTTGCGGGAAGCAACGCCCGACCAAAGCCGGGCGCTGATTGTCAGGCGGTCAACATTGTGCGAATTTCGGCCCAGAATTCAGGCTTGCTTTCAGGGCTGGGCAGTTCAAAGCCGCCACTATCGGTCCAAGCCAGAACCTTCGCCAGAACATCCTGCGCGTTTCTCGCAGGCTCTGCCATCATCCGATCCTCAACGTCCTGATAGCGCGTAAGCACTGCGTTGAATTCATAATCCGGCATGGATCTCGTATCGGGTCCGTTGATATAGGCGTTCCATGCCTCATGCTCCCGGAACACCCGCATGACTGGCGTTTCCGTCTGCGCCAGCGCAGGAACCGCCCCCACGACAGGGATGACAGCGACGGCAGGTAATGCCTTCAGCAGATTGCGGCGGCTGGTTTGTGCAGGCAAGCCGGGGGTGTTATGGCAATGATCAGCCATTCTCGATCTCCTCGCGATCGGGTTTCGGTTAGGGCCGGGTGGAAGGTAGGACTTCCGCTCGGCCTGTTTATCTGATAACAGATAGTCATGAGCGATGCAATACCTGTTAACAGAAATCCACGTGGCAGACCAAAGGTTGGTTCGACGCTGGTTGGCGTTCGTATAGAGCCAGACCTGCTGGCTTGGCTTGATATAGAGCGCGAGAAGCTTGATCCGGTGCCATCGAGGCCGGAAATGGTCAGACGATATCTTGAGAAGCAAAGAGATCAGTGATGGGCGCTCCGGTGGGTCCGCATCAACTTATTGGCGAGTTTCTCCAGCGTGCCCCGGACACGGTACGCGAGGTGCTTCTGACCCAAGTATGTCAGACCATGGAAATAGAATTTTGGTCCGCAGACTTCGACGTCGAAGAGTGGCTGAAAAACAAGATTGATACGGGCGACTTGGTGCGGAACATTGAAGCGGCAGTACACATCGCTTGTGCTACTGACTATGTGCTGGACCTCTCAAAAGGGAACATGTTCGAGTGGCACGCTAAGCTTCCGAACAAAAGTCAGCTACTGAACCACATGGCGCTCGCCGCCCCCCTGAAGGCCGCGCATTGGCAAAAGTTAAGCCAAGACTGGCAGGAACTTCGCGCAGACAAAGCATCGAATAGAGCACTCTTTCTTGAAGGCAACTGGGCACGAAGCCAGGACATCAGCCTATAGCAGGGCAACGCCGGGATCATATCGTCTCGGCACGATAAATTACGCAACGTCAGGGCAGCAGCGACAGAAGCTCATCCAGTGTCGGCCCAAAGACAACCAACGCAGCAACTGCCCAACAGGCTGCGATCAGTGCGACGATAGTTGACGGTTTTCGCAGCATGGTTGGGTTCCCGGGTGAGTTGGTAGCGCTGGCCTCGCCCTGCTTCGCAGCTAAGTGTTAAGACTTTATCAACACGACCAATGTCTCATTTGCACTCTCCTGCAAGTTGCGTTACCTCAACTTGCGGGCTACCCAGAAACGCAGCTAGAACTGCAAGCCCCCGGCGTCATGACACGCCGGGGGATACAACTTTGGTCTTGTCGTCTTGTTAAGAAGTGTTAACGTGACGCTGTTCATACCAGTGGACAGTGGTTCACGATTAACGCCCTGCCAGTCTTGGCAGGGCTTTTCGTTTTTCGCTGGAACACCTACCACAGTTCTTGGTTAATGGTTCCATGAAGGCAAAGCGCACAGTCCTTCATGGGAGGCCCTTACATCGGGCACGGTAGTAAGGGCCTTTCGTGTCTGGCTATGCCGCCATCGTCATCTGCTCCAGCATGGCATCAAGGCGAAAGCCACTGAGGGCAGGCAGCCGTCCAGCTTTGACTAGGCGCTTGTCCATGCCCAGCTTGCCTGCGCATGACCAGGAGCAGCATCGGGTTTCCGCGTGCGGTCGCGTGATCGTCACTCCGCACCATTGGCACGGGCGCGGCTGATGTATTCGCTTCGCCGTCTGGCAATAGCAGAGCCAGCTACAGTGCACTCGGTCTGAAGCGCCCCTAAACTCCTTTCCGCAATGCAGGCAGGTTTTTATCTGCGCACCCTTGTTGCAGTCCTGGCTGCAATAGATCGCCCGCATGTCCCGCATCATCGGGATAGGCCCGCCGCAGTTGGCGCAAGGAGGACGGTTTGCCCTCGCCTCCATGACGGCTTGCCTTTCCAGCGCCCGGTAGCCCTCCATATAGCATCGGCGGCTGCAGTATTCCCGGCTGATGCGGACACCATCGGGAAGCTTGG
Source organism: Paracoccus actinidiae (assembly GCF_030863885.1). NCBI lineage: Bacteria > Pseudomonadati > Pseudomonadota > Alphaproteobacteria > Rhodobacterales > Paracoccaceae > Paracoccus > Paracoccus actinidiae. Next base: position 3,315,004 of record NZ_CP132956.1, on the reverse strand, counting down.
CACCGCAACGAACGCAGGTCTCATCCCACTCAATTTCCATATCTGCGCCTCGAAAGCTTGACGACTTTGTCATAGGCGGCGCCTTCGGCGGCACTCTTGACTGTGTCGAGAATGCGATGATGCGCTGAGGCACATAGATCGCTGCAGAACTTAAAATGCCCCTCAGGCAAATCTGCGGAACAGTTTGCACAGCGTGTCCGCTCGATCAGCGTTCCGGCATGGATCGCCCAGTCCGGCTGCCCCTCGTCCCATCCAGGCCGATTTGCATTCGCCCGCCTGAATGCGGTTGTCAGCAGTTCGCGCGCCATGTCGTCAGCGGGCTGCCAGCGCCACCCCTGCAGGCAGAGGTCGGAGCGGATGCCGTGACGCAGCGGACCCTCCAGCCCGAATAGGGATCCAGTGTCACCCGCCTCGAATGCCATCTTGATGACCTGAAAAAGCCGCGTCACCAAAGCATCAAAGCTTCCTTTCCCCAGCCTGCCGCGCCGGGCATCCTGTTCCTTCCGCGCCTGCTTGCGTTCCCATGCCTTGCTGTCGAACCGATGGTGTTTCATCCCAGCATCGCGTCCAGCAGCGCCGCGTTGATCGGGTGCTGCGACATGGGCGGCAGGGTTTTCACCCCCTCGGGTGCCTGCTTGTCGGTGCGATAGGCGTCCTTGATCCAGACGGCATCCAGAGCCATGATGATGTCGGCATGGCGCGGTTCGACAGGCACCCGCATCAGCTGCGACCACGCGGCCAAGGCTTCCCAGGTGATCGGGTTCGGGCCATGCGGGTTGTAGCTGCGGGCACGAGAGAGGGCGCCGAAGGCCTGCCACAGCGGCAGCCCGGCTTCGGGAATGGGGGTCTTGCCGCCGACGTTACGGGCTTTCAGGGCGGCGCAGAGTTGCTTCTTGAGGCGGTCCATCAGCGGCTCCTCTTGTTGTGGTTATCGAGGATTTCCGGGATCTGACGGGCAAACTGTTTGTTGTTCTGGTCCAGCATCTGCCGCATCCGAGCGAGGGTCTTTTCGTCGGCATTGCCTTCGACGGTCAGGTTCGTGACCGGTGCGAAGTTGATGGCAGGCGCGGTCGTTGTTCCCGTTGATCCTTGCCGTCCTGCCAGCAGGTTGCGGGTCTGATCCGCGTTCCAGATGCGCGACGGGCCGGTGGCTTCCAGTTCCGGACCTTTCTCGCCCACGATCCGCAAGCCGCCCAGGTGACTGCCGCCAGACGCAAAGCCGGGGACAAGCAGCCCGCCGATGCTGGAAGCCAGTCCGCCCATACCGGGCAGACCCATGATGCCGTTGATCATCTGCGTCTTGGCGATCTCCAGCAGCAGATCGGCAACGGCCTGCTTTGCCGATTTCGAGCCGTCGACAATCGAGCCGAACATATCGGACAAGGCATTCTTGCCCGCTTCGCTGCGTTCCTTGATGGCGTCCAGCTTTTCGGCTGCCCCTTCGGCCTCCAGCCCGGCCTGCACATAGGCATCGGCCAGCTTGTCGATCTCCGCTTCCAGTTCCGGGGTGATCTTCTTGCCCGCCTGCTGGGCCGCGTGCAGCAGTTCAGCCTTCTGGCGGGCGAACTCCAAGGCATCGCCATAGTCCGTGCCGGATGCCGCCACCGAGACCAGGACCGCCGCCTCGGTCTGCAAGGCTGCCGTGCGCTCGCGGATGGCTTTCACCTCCTTGGCATAGTCGTCCAGTTCCGCCTTCCGGGAACGGCCCCCACCGCCGCCCCTGGAGCGCCTGCCGCCGCCTCCACCGCCTGTCGTGCCACTTCCTCCGGCCGGAAAGTCCGCGATGCTGACAGGGGTGCTGCTGACGGGCACGGGGGGCGGGCTGTATGCGCTGATTGGGGATCCGCTGTCCGTGTTGTTGGTGACAACCTCTCCACCGGGGCGCAGCCCCTCGACATGGCGGGGCATGTTCGAGGCCTCGGCCCGAAGTGCCGCCAGCACAGAGCGCACCTCGTTCAGCCGGGCAATGGCTTCGGTGTTGTCGAAGCCAAGCGAGGTGTTGTTCTCGATCTGGGCCTGGAGGGCTTCGATGTCCTTTTCCAGAACGCCGATCTTCTGTTCGGCTTCTCGCACATCCGGGTTGATGATCTGCCCACCCTCGGCCAGGCCCATCACCTCGTTCAGGTCCGCAAAGGCCTGTGCGTTGGCCATCTGCCTGATCCAGGCTGCCGCATCCCCCTCGGCATCCCGGAAGGCTTGGGCAATGCTCTGGATGCGGGACACGAAGCCTGCTGTGTCGAAGCGGTCCATCCCATCGGCAAGATCGTTGAGCGTGCCGGACAAGCCAGCGGACGCGCCGGATGTCTTGTCGAACTCACCCACCACCGTCACGAGACTGTTGGCGATGCGCGTGAACGCCTGACCTACGGTGGATTGCGAGGCTTCGGCCTGCCCGCGCAGTTCCACGGACCCGGCCTCAAAGGCGCGGAAGAAGGCGCTGCTGGAGACCTCGCCATCGTTCACCAGCTTGCGCAGTTCGGCCACTGAGCCGTTGGCTTCCTTCAAGCCGCGCGCCACGGCCTGCGCAATCGTCGGGGTGCCTTCCAGGATGGAGTTGAATTCCTCGGCTCGGACAATGCCACCGCCCAGGCCCTGGCTCAGCTGCAGCAGGGCACCGCTGGCGGCAGTCGCATCGGTTCCCGCGACCTTGAGCGCAACGGCAATGCCATCGGTGAAGCGGATCAGGTCATCACTCGTAACGCCCAACTCCTTCTGGGTCAGGGACAGCTTCGAATAGAGATCGACCAGTGAACCGATGGGGGCAGAGTTGCGCTGTGCGGATCGGAACAACTGCTCATAGACACGCGACAGGTCTGCGCCCTCAAGGCCAGCCGTGCGCAGGGAGTTTTGCATCTGCGTGGCCGCATCCGCGATCTGGGTATATCGCTGGGTCAACTGCGCCACGGCACCAACGGAAAGCCCCGCGATGAAGGCCTTGCCGAATGCGCCGATCCGGGTGCTGGTCGCAGCCAGGGCCTGATTGATCCGGCTTGTCGAGCGGAGCATGTCCTGCTCCATCTGCCGGGTGGCCGACCGGGAATTGCGCTCCAGCCCTTGATAGGTCCGGGTGCCCCGGCTCTCGGCCTGGCGCATACGCTTCTCGAACTCCGAGATGCGGGCCTCCAGCATGACCACAAGGCGTTCGTCGGCGTTCATGCGCACCTCCTATGCGAGATAGAATTCATCGGTGAACCAGTCCTGACTGGTCGTCATCGCGCCCTCGTCTGCGGCGCAGCGGGCCACGGCCATTGCCGCCGCCACAGCCCCGTCGATCTTGTCGCGGCTCTTGCCCTTGTGGAACGTGCGGTTGCCTGCGGGGTCGGTGCGAACCTCGATGTTGGAGAAGTTCCAGCGAAGGACCGGATGCCCGCCATGCCGGAACCGCCGCCCGATGATGGCCCGTTCCAGTTCCTTGACCGCCGGGGCCATCGTCACCCAGCCTTGCCGCATCTCAACCGCCGGGAAGCCATCCTCCAGTAGGTTGTTCAGCATGTTGCGCGCCAGATGGGGGTCGAAGGCGATTTCCTGCACGTTGAACCGGGCGCAGAGTTCGCGCACCTGATCCTCGACCGCTCGGAAGTCCACGACATTGCCGGGCGTAGCGGTGATCTGCCCATCCTCGGCCCAGGCCGGATAGGGCACCTGTGCCAGTTCCTCGCGTCCGCGCAGGTTATCCTCGGGACAGAAGAACCAGGGCCAGACTTGAAAGCCATCCTGGCCGTCGCGCCAGCAGGCCACGACCACCGTCAGGTCGGAGTTGCTGGACAGGTCCACGCCCAGCCAACACGGCGCCTGCTTGGCCTCCAGGTCGTCCAGATCGACCAGCCCAGCGCCTTCGTCATAGACGGCCATTTCCACGAAGGGATCAGTGGCGTGATCCAGCCAGATGTTCAGGTTCAACTGCCGGAAGGCTTCGCGATCCCCGATCCGGCGCTGACCTTCCTTCGCAAGCTGTCGCAGGCCCTCGATGTCGGGATAGCCGTGCCGCAGACCAGGGTTTACACGGAACCAGATTTCCTCGTTGGTCCAGTCGCAATCTGCCGGGGCTTCGAACAGGACAGGCAGGATCGAGGCGTCGTCAACCTCGCCACGGGCCACGCGGCGCGCATCGTTCACGATGTCCCAGGCGATGTTCTCCTGCCCGCGTCCTGCCGTGGTGGCAACGACAAGCAGGCTGCCCGGTGTCTTGACCAGGCCGGAACGCAGCACGTCCCAGAGTTCCCGCTTCTTCCAGGCGTGCAACTCGTCAGCCAGCACGAAGACCGGGGTGCGGCCATGCTGGGTGCCTGCGTCGGCACTGATGGCCTCGCAGAAGCTGCGCTCCTTCGGGAAGGTGATGCGGTTGCGATAGTCCAGCGTGCGGATGTGGGGCGCGATCTTCGGATGCGCCGTCAGCAGCCCGCGCAGTTCTTCATAAGCGATGCGGGCCTGCTTGCGGTCGGAGGCGGAGGTGATGACCTCACCGCCCGGCACCCGTTCCGGGCCAACCGTGTGCAGGGCCTCAAGGGCGGCTGCGAGGCTGGTCTTGCGGTTCCCGCGTGGCACCAGGATCACCGCCGTCTTGACGATCCGCGTGCCGTCCTCGTGGCGCGGGCCATAGATGCGCCGCACGATCCGTTCCTGCCACAGATCAAGCTGGAAGGGCTTGCCGGACTTCGGATGGCGCAGCATCCGCAGGAACTTCACAGCCCGTTCACCGAAGCCCAGCGGGTCGGGGATGTCGCTCCCGTCATAGATCCAGTGCGGGAAGGTATCAGACATCGAGAGGATCCGGCTCGTTGTCGCCGTCCTCCCTGATCGCAGGACGGGACCGGCTGACAGGCGTGAGGCCAAGTTCGGCGGCAAGCTGACGCGCAGAAGCCATGGCCTTGTCCTGGAGGCGGGCCAGTTTCAGCATCACCTCGGGATCGCTTTCAGACTGGATCAGCGCCTCGGTATCGCGCACCCGGCCAATGCAGATGCAGTAGTTCTCCAGCCCGCCAAGGTCGGCATCGGTGAGGATGCGGCGCTTGGTCAGCACCGGCATCACCCGGTCCCATTCTTTGCGCGCTTCCTCGGACAGCCATTCAGGCGCAGCCAGATCAGCGGTCAGGGCATCAGCGTCCTGCTGCAGTGCTGGCTTGGTTCCCTTCATTCCGGGATCCTCACGCAGCGAAGTTCGGCACCCGTGCGCCGGCCAATGGTCGCCACGGATTTGATGTTGAAGGTATTGCCGCGCCAGATCAGGCGGTCGGCGTTGCTGATGCCGTCGAAGAAGCGGGTGCGGAAGATGACGACTTCCTCGTCGCTGGCACCGAAGTTGCGGATGTATTCGGTCGTTTCCTGTTCCACCTTCTCTGCCCGCAGAACAGCCAGCTTTGTCCACCCCTGCGTCGGAGTGCCGTCTGGATCAATGACAGTGCCGCTGGACCGCTCGATGCGGATTTCCTCGGTCAGTTTGCCTGCCTTCATGCCAGGGCCTCCACGATCAGGGCCTCGACCGTGACGACGCCATGCGAATGCTCGCCATCCGGGTCGCGGATGGTGCGGGTGGAGGATATGTGGAGATCGGCACAGTGATAGGGCGCAGCCATGACCAGCCGGGGGCCGAAGTTGATGGCCTGCCGGATCAAGCCGCAGATCGCCTTCACGCCTGCCAGAGAGGCTTCGCGCTTCCAGACATGGATGGTGTGATAGACGCGGGTATGGGTGCGCTTGAGGCTCGTTCCTTCATCGACCGCCTGGCTTTCGCCCAGAATGATCGAGGGCACCGGGGCGGGCCTCTGGTTCGTGTCCAAGACGTTCGAGGCGGGCACCAGGGCCATGAGTGCCGCCGTGGTGGTGAACCGGGCACGCAAGGCCTTTTGCACTTCAAGTTCGGCGCTCATTTGGCCTCCTTGATGGCCTTGCCGATGGCGCGCTTGATGCGGTCCAAGGCGCGCTTGCGGCCCATGCGGAAGCCCGGCCAGAAGAACGGCTGCGCCTCATGGTGCGAGGTGCCGAACTCTTGCAAATGGGGATAGCGCACATCGCTGTTGCCCACGGTGATTGCCGCCGTGTTCTCGGGCACCACCATGGCGCCTCCAGGCTGCGAATAGGGCGGGGTCGTTTGGCCGGGACCGGTGACGGCAATGCTGCCGATCAGGTCGCCCTCATCCTCGGGCGCAAGGCCTTCCATGATGTCGGCAATGTCATAGGCAGATTTCATCACAGCAGGCGCAACGGCCTTACGTGCAGCCTCCGGGATTGCCCGCATCCGCCTCTGGAAACTGGACAGGCCACCTGAGAACGGCGGTGAGAAACTAGTCCACGGAAGCGGCGGCATGGAGCTGCTGCGGGCGGCGTAAAAGTCGTCCACCTTTTCCCTTTCTGCGGCAGCAGGGAGGGCGCGAGGATTTTCAGCGGGTCATGAGCCTCGTATTCGGCGAGAACGCACGCAATACGAGCGTCGATGTCCTCATCGGGCGCATCGGGTTTTTGGATATCGGTCATGGGATGATCCTCCGGGAGAGACGGGATGACAGGACAGCCCGACGGCACACTCCTCTTTGTCCACCGGGCTTGTCCCATCTCACCCCAGTCTCGCCCTCTCCTTGCCGCAACGCCTCACGCCCGAGGCAAGGAGGCTCGAGGACACAGGATCAGGGTTATCGGCAGGTCGCTGGAAATACCGCCGGCATAGCCCCGTTATCGTTCAGGGCAATCTGCGTCGGTCGAATGTTGAACGACAACCACCATGGCCGGCAAAGGACGAGGTGATTGACGCGCTACAGGTGATCCACCGGCTTGCCGCAGACCCTGTCGTGCCCATCAGCACAATGGTCCCGCACCGTCAGGCGGAAGAAAGACGGTCGGATCGTGCGGGTCCGGCGGCTGGTAGAGGTCATAGGGATTGTCGTCTGCCAGATGGCCAAAGGGCGTGATGACATAGTCGCCATTGCTCCGGCCGACCGCGCAGATCACATAGCGGGTCTCGCCGGTCCAGGCATCGGTGCATACCATCAGGGCAAGATTGCTGTCTCCGGCAGCGCGAAGCAGGGTCTGGAAGTTCGTTCGGACATGATCGGGGATCGCCATGTCGGCCTCCTGAGATGAAGCGAAAGCGGCCCGGCGCTCCCATAGAGGCCGGACCGTGCGTTTCTGCAAGACGGACCAAGGCAGCATCACCGCCCCGCTTGTGGATCATTCGGCTGCGACCGTCCGCTCCGGGATATCGCCCTCGGCATCACTGGCGAGGAGCTCCGGCAGATCGACGCTTTCGTTGTTGTCTACCCGATCCGGCGCCGGCGCGTCCGCCGCCAAGCTCAGCGGTTCGGGCAGCCAGCCTGTTTCGGCCAGCAGCCGCTCGGCTTCCCGGGCCATGTCGGGTTTTTTCAGGTGATCGATGAGCCGGGCCGCCCCCTCGCCCACGCTCTCGCGCACCGCCTCGAGGATGCGCGGCTTGGTCACCCGCCCGAGATAGTTGTCGACCGTCGGCCGCCAGCCAGCCGCGACAAGATCGAGCCCGGTGGCCCGGGCCAGCCGGTCGGCCTCGTAGAGCCGCCGCTCGAGGCCCTGCTGGCTCACGCCGGTGCCGCTATAGGGGTTCGGCCGCTCCACAAGCGCGTTGACCCCGAAGCTGACGCAGTGGGCCAGGAGTGCCAGCCGGTTTGGGTCGTCGAGGGTGTCCAGCCAGGCCCAGAGCAGATCATCGTTGCCCTCGGTCTCAGGCAAATCGGTCTTCCAGGCGGCGTGACGTGCGGCGATGTGCTGCGCGGGCAGGCTGTCGGCGAGGCCCGGAGCCTGCACGGGAAAGTGCACGGTGCGGACAAAGGCCTCCAGGGCCGCGCCGGGACCGCGGCCGCCGAAGCAGTCCAGTACCAGCCGGTGCAGAAGCGCGGTCAGCGCCACATGCGGGTGCGTGGCCAGGGCGTTGCGCAAGGCCAGCGTGCGATAACCGGTCAGCTCCGCCACCAGGCTCTCGGGCAAGGGCTTGAGGATGTCGGCGGCGGTGTCCTCGTCCCCGCCGCCGGACGGCTGATCACCCGTCGTGATGACGGCAGGCTGCCCGGCGCCCGAACTGATGCCGTCTTCACCTGCCTCCGATGATCCCGCCTCCCTATCGGCGCCTGGATGGATTGCCGCTTCGTCCTTGGGGCGCACATGGCCGCGATCGACGATCAGCCTGCCATCGCAACCGAGGCTGACGAACACTCCGGCGCCTGACATCTGCTCGGGCGAGAAGACCATCGGCCTTTGCTCGAAGGCCTCGAGCGCCGTCTCGATCTCGCCCATGCGACGGTCAACCTCCTCGGGCAGTTCCTCAGCCTCCGCATGCTCGGCCTCAAGGCTGTCGTATTCGTCGCGCAGCGCCTCACGGGTGACGCGTTCCTCGTCGGTCAAGTCGATCGTGGTGCCGGCAATCTGCCGCAGCCCGTGGTCATGGCCGTAAGGGAAGGACACGGCCACCTCGACCCAGGCCCAGCCTTCGGCCGCGATGGCGCCGGCTTCAGCCTTCAGCTTGCCGGCGACCAGCTGGTCCAGCAAAGCCGCATCCTGCAGCCAGCCGCCGTCGTCGCCCTCAAAAAGGTCGCGCAGCACCCTCCCGCCCGCTGCCTCATAGGCGGGGATGCCAACAAAGAGCGCCCGCCGGTCGGAGGCTCGCACCGTGGTCTCGGTCAGCATTCGGCGAATGGTGTAGGGTTCCTTCGACCAGCTGTCCTTGATTGCCTGCCAGACCTGCTCTTGGCGGGCATGATCGTCCGAGACGGTGAACGCCATCAGCTGCTCGAGCGTCATGGCGTCCTCGGCGTAGACATCGAGCAGCGCCGGCGATACGGCCGCCAGCCGCAGCCGCTGTTTGACAACCTTGACGTCGACAAAGAAGGCGGCAGCAATCGGCTCCTCGGTCATGCCGCTTTCACGCATGGTCTGGAAGGCCCGGAACTGATCAAGCGGATGGAGAGGGGCGCGTTCGATGTTCTCGGCCAGCGACAGCTCGGCCACGAGCACGTCGGCCTCCGTCCCGGTGCCCGAAACGATGCAGGGTACAAGGCCTGTCCTAGCCAGGCGCTTCTGGCTGACCAGCAGCTCAAGCGCCCGGAAGCGGCGACCACCGGCGGGAACTTCGTAGACACCGGTTTCCGCGCCGTCCTCGCCCAGGACGGGGCGGACATGCAGCGACTGGATCAGCCCACGCCGGGCGATAGACTGGGCGAGATCTTCGACCGACACGCCGGCCTTGATGCGCCGGACATTGGACTGGCTCAGCACCAGCTTGTTGAAGGGAATGTCGCGGGCAGACGCGAGGGTGATCTTTGGGGTAGCTTTGGTCATGGGAACAATCTCCGCGACGGGCGCCGGGGAGCTTCTCTCCCTGGCTTTCAACCCGTCACAAAATCCCCATCCCTCCTTGGACTCTCACTTCGCCGGGCCGAGACCGCGCGCGGATCACAACTTCTGGGCTAAAGGGCGAACGATCTGATTGTCGCCGGTTCGCTATGGGCGGCCGCAAGGCATTGCAAAGGAGCCCAGAAAGGGACCGATGGAGGTGTTGTGATGCCGGTCATGATGGGGCTGCTCCTGGAATTGGAGGTTAATCCGGTCCTTGCAGCCGGGCCGATCGCAAGGCTACCAATCGTCAACCGCCCGCTGTGAGGCGGTTACCCTTGTCTGTGTATGTATTCGGGACGACCATGAAAAAGACTGCCAAGGTTCCACCGGAGAAAGTCGCAAAGGCACTGCTTGCAAAGCACGCGTGTCCTGTGCCTTTCCACGCGGTGCGCACACGCTTTCTGGGCAATATCGCTACCCCGGAGATGTCGGTGTCGCCCGTGCAGATCATCAAGGATCTGTGGGGTGGCGAACTGCCCGCCTTCGACAGCATGGAGGAGTTCAACGACCTGCTTGAGGCTTTGGTCCAGGGCTTGTGGAACGAGTTGACCCGGCACCAGAAGCGCAGCCAGCCATTCCGGCTCACCCGCACGTCGATGGACGCCACGGCGGCTAATCCATGAGGCCTTCGTGATCCTCGGCTGCGCTCTCATCTGCCTCAACCAGATCAGAAGGTTTTGTTAGGTGTTCTTAGAGGGCTGAGGCCAAGGTTCGATGGCGCCAGAATGATCCGCATCCCACCTTCTTAGCTGTCGATCTGTCGTCTGTCGATGGAACGCGCAATGGCAGCAATGTCCCGCATCTCAACCGTTTTCCCCTACCCTGCCTGTGTTGTTGCAGCACATATGAATGGCTGGTGCAGGGAAGTCGCAGGGCAGCACGTTACCTGCTCTGACCGGCAGCAATGGGCCGGGTTGTGACTTATCGAGGTACCCCATCTTGGGCCACCGTCTCACGCACCATGCTGAGGAATGCCGTGAAGCCTGCGGAGGGGTTTCGCCTGCTGGGATAATACAGGCTGAAGCCTGGACGCGGCGGGGTCCAATCCTCCAACAGGCGAAGCATACGGCCTGACGCGATATCCTCCGCCACGTCCTGCTCGATGAAAAAGCCGATGCCGGCGCCGTCCAGGACAACGGCGCGGGCGATGGCGGCCTCGTCCAGGGTCAGGCGGCCCCGGGCCTCGACCTGCACGACCTCGCCGTTCCGCTCGAAATGCCAGCGAAACAGCGTACCATTCGGCAGGCGTACGCGAAGGCAATCGTGCAGCGGCAGGTCAGCAGGCGTTTGTGGCGTTCCATGGGCCGCAATCCACTCAGGTGAGGCCACGACCGCGTAGCGTTGCGGCCGCCCCAAGGGCAGCGCGATCATATCCCGCGGCACCAGATCGGCCGGTCGGAGGCCCAGATCGAAACCCTCGGCCACAATGTCGACCAAGCGACCTTCGGTCACCAGGTCGACCTGCATCTGCGGAAACCGCCTGAGGAAGGCCAGCACCAGCGGTGCGATCTCTCGACCGCCTTGGACTGAAGCATTGATGCGCAGCAGGCCCGACGGCGTCTGCCGCTGTGATTGGACGCTCTCCATCGCGCCGCGGATCTCGGCTATCGCAGGGGCGATGCGCTCGACAAAGTCACGCCCGGCGTTGGTCAGCGACACGCTTCGCGTCGTGCGGTTGAAGAGCCTGACGCCCAGCACGGCCTCCAAGCGCGCAATGGTATGGGACAGCGCTGTGGTCGACATACCCAGATCAAGGGCAGCAGCCCGGAACGATCCACGCCGCGCGATGGCCAGCACAGCCTCCAGCCCCTTCAGCCCCGCCTCCATGACCGTCCCGATCCTGTCATCACCGGATCCCGTTTTATCCTGATTATCCGGATCAGCGTCCAGCCTTATGTCTGTCGGGACCTGAAACAGAAAGGATGTCCCATGCACCTCCCTGCCTCGATCCACACCTATTTTACGGCATGTGCGCCAGAGGACGCCGAAGCCTTTGCAGCAGCCTTTGCCCCCGATGCCATCGTCAGTGACGAGGGCCAGAACCATTGCGGCCCACAGGAGATCAGCGACTGGTGGCTGGCTGCCAAGGCCCGGTATCGCCATCACGCTGAACCCCTCGACGTTGCCGAGCATGCAGGCAGGACGCTGGTTCGGGCGCGGGTGAGCGGCGATTTCCCCGGCAGCCCAGCCGTGCTGACTTTCGCCTTCAGACTGTCAGCCGGCCGCATCACCGCCCTGGAGATCGGCTGATGTCGGGCTTCCTGACCTTGGCCGGCAAGCGCGCCCTGATCACCGGCGGCACGCAGGGCGCGGGCGCGGCCACCGTCGCGCTGTTCCGCGAACTTGGCGCGCAAGTCCTGACCACGGCCCGAAAGCCGACCGATGTACACGACGACCTGTTCGTCGCCGCCGACCTGACCACCGGCGCGGGGTGCGAGACTGTCGCCGAGGCGGTGCAAACTCGGATGGGCGGCGTCGACATCATCGTCCACATGCTGGGCGGATCCTCTGCCCCGGGCGGCGGCTTCTTGGCCCTGAACGAGGTCGCATGGCAGGCGGAGTTGGACCTGAACCTCATGCCTGCAGTGCGCCTCGATCGTCTGCTGGTACCCGGCATGATAGCGCAAGGCGCGGGCGTTGTCGTCCACGTGACCTCGATCCAACGTCTGCTGCCATTGCCGGAGGCAACCACCGCCTATGCCGCTGCGAAAGCTGCACTGTCGGTCTATAGCAAAAGCCTCTCGAAAGAAGTGTCATCCCAGGGCGTGCGCGTGGTTCGCATAGCCCCCGGCTGGATCGACACCGAAGCTTCAGTCAGGCTGGTCGAGCGCGTGGCGGCAGAGGCTGGCACTGACCTTTCTGGAGGCCGGCGGATCATCATGGACAGCTTGGGCGGCATCCCGATCGGCCGCCCCTCGTCGCCCGCCGAGATTGCAAGCCTGATTGCCTTCCTCGCCTCCGACCGCGCGGCCAGCATCACCGGGACGGAATATGTCATCGACGGCGGGACCGTGCCGACGGCGTAAGTCCTCGGTGGCATGAACGGCTGACTGGCGAGGTGCTCAGAAATGAATGGCTCACGCATATTTTGCTGCGAAGGTGCGATCGGCGCCCGCTGAACGGCAAGATGAGCTGATACTTGGACAAGTTCGTCCGGCACCAGTGGGCTTGGAGGGTCTGCCTTCTCAGAAGGGTCGGCCGCAGAGGCTTTGGTTCTTCGGACATCACGAGGTTTGACGGGCCAGGGTGCGATAGACGATCGGCAACGAAATCGAGAACAAACCTCCCAGATGGGTTGGAAACCATACTTGCGCATGCTGTTTGATTTACCACCAGTTGTAATAGGAGCGCGCGCTCGACTCAATTCTAAGAGTGCACCCGCGCGCCGGATCTGGTATGATCAAGGCGAGGACGGTTCGGCCCGAAGTTCGCGGGCGGGTGCCGGGTTCTCCGGCAGACACCTTGCATGGTTCCGACCCCTCAAGAGAGGGAGGATGCAATTATGCCCCGTAAGACAATCGGAAATCCGCTGAGCTGGAGCGCCCAGAGGCTGGCCGGAATTGGCCACGGTGTCGGGTCAGCGATGGATGGGATCGGCAGCCACGAGATGACCCGACCCGAGGTCAACCAAATCGGCCTGAGCGACATCCGCGCAGCGCTCCGCCAAGGAGTGGAAGACTTTGCTGCGTTCCGGTCCGACGTGATCTTCGTGGTGCTACTTTATCCGGTAATCGGCTTTGTTCTTGCCGTCTGGACCTTCAACGCGGGGCAGGTGCACCTGCTCTTCCCACTGGTCGCGGGCTTTCCCCTCGTCGGACCGGTCGCAGCGGTCGGCCTCTACGAGATGAGTCGGCGGCGCGAACAGGGCGAGGAGACTGACTGGAGCGCGGCACTCACCACGCTGACAGGCCGGGTGATGGGGCCGGTGCTCATGCTGGGCCTCCTTCTCGCGGTGATCTTCGTCGTCTGGCTCTTTGCCGCGCATGCGGTCTGGGCCGCCACCCTCGGGTCCGAGCCGTACGACAGCCTCCTTGCCTTTCTTCGCGTCACCCTCACCACACGCGCAGGCTGGGAAATGATCCTCATCGGATGTGGGGTCGGCTTCCTCTTCGCGGCCGTCGTGCTCTGCCTGAGCCTTGTCTCTTTCCCGATGCTGATCGACCGTCCGGTGGGTGTGCCGGTGGCGCTGGCCACCTCGCTTGCCGTCGCGCGGCGCAACCCTCACACGACTGCCGTCTGGGGGCTGATCGTTGCCCTTTCCCTGGTATTGGGGATGATCCCGCTCTTTGTCGGGCTGATCGTCGTGCTGCCCGTTCTTGGCCATGCGACTTGGCACCTTTACCGTCGGGCCGTGTCTTGGCCTGAGGCAACCTGAGGACGTTCGAGAAGGGCCAAACAAGCCGGCTCACTGAGCCCGAAGGACTCTGGGGATATTCTCTTTGGCAGAGAAAACTGCAACGGTTGCAGGTCATCTCAAGGGCAGAACCTATGCCCGACAGCAGACTGACGTGTCGCATCCCAGGCTGCCCGCCTATGGGCCTGCGAAAGCAGAGGCGCGGGTGAACAGGGTATAGTCTGACTCCACCATCATGATCACCAGAAAGACAAGCACAATGACAGGCGGCAGGAGGATCGCATAGACGAGTGCCAGGCGTTCCCACGTCATATGCATGAAGACGGCCACGATGAGCCCCGCCTTCAGGAGCATGAAGATCACGATCAGGGACCAGCGCAACAAGCCCTGTAGGCCGACGTAGTCCACCATGTAGGACATCGCGCTGAGCACGAAAAGAAGACCCCAGACGAGAAGATAAGTGCTCAAAGGATGCTGCTGCCCCTCGACAGGGGGAGCTATCGAATTGTGGCCCCTTGTGTCCGCCATGGCCGCCTCCTCACCAGAGATAAAAGAACGCGAAGATGAACACCCAGACGAGGTCGACGAAGTGCCAATAGAGGCCCATGATCTCGACAGCCTCGTAATCGCCCGCGCCGGACTTCAGCCAGGTGCGGCCGGGTCGGTCGAACTCGCCGCGCCAGATCTTCGTTGCGATGATGATCAGGAACAGCACTCCGAACGACACATGGGTACCGTGAAATCCAGTGATCATGAAAAAACTCGCGCCGAATTGCTCGGCACCGAACGGGTTGCTCCACGGCCTCACCCCTTCGCTGATCAGCTTGGTCCACTCAAAGACTTGCATCCCGACAAAGGTCGCACCGAGAAGGGCGGTCAAGGCCATCAGCGCGGCGGTAGGCCTTCGGGCGCGTGCATAGCCGCAGCGCACCGCCATCGCCATGGTGCCGCTCGACGAGATCAGGATGAAAGTCATGATCGCGATAAGGAGAAGCGGTAGCTCCACGCCGCCGATATGCAGCGAGAAGACCTTGTTGGTGTCAGGCCACTCGGACCGCGTTGAATTGCGCGCCGACATATAGCCAAGCAGGAAGATGCTGAAGACGAAGGTGTCGCTCAGCAGGAAGATCCACATCATTGCCTTGCCCCAGGAGACGCGCTTGAAGGCGCGTTGGTCCGAGCTCCAGTCGGCGACGATGCCCTCGAGTCCTTCGGGGCGTTCTGCATGCATGGTGATTTCAGCCATGATCAACCCTCATGTCAGGACGCTGCGACAGATGTCGACGATCCGGTTGGCCCCGCCCGTGAACAGGACCAGGAGGCCAAGCCAGACAATCAGCAGGAAGTCCCAGTAGCTGACGCAAAGCCCGGTGTTGCGCTTGAGGCGGCTCAGCTGCGCCCCGCTCTGTAACATCACCAGCCAAAGAGCCGCGAGGCCGCCAAGGATGTGCAGACCATGCAGACCGCTCAGCAAGTAGAAGAAGCTTGCCGCCGGGGACGTCGTCAGGCCACCGCCATCCATCGTCAGCTTGCGCCACGCCAAGAGTTGGCCAACAAGGAAACCCACCGTCGCCAGTGCGGCCAACCTCGTGTTACGTCGCTGGCCGCTCCGGTCGCCCCGTCGCGCGGAGGCAGCCGCCAGATGCAGGAACAGGCTCGCGAGACCCAGTTGCACCGTGTTCGCCCAGACGACCGGGGGCAATCTCAGCGTGCGCCAGGTCTCGACGTCCATCCGCATGACGAAAGCGCTGGCGAACAACGCAAACAGGCACGCCACGACGACCAGAAAGATGCCGAGGCCGACATGCTCGGTCGACCGGACCGGCACCGCCGCCAGCACCCCGTTCTCGAGCCAAGGCTTCGTCATCACACCCTGCCTGAAGAGCCACCACAGCGCCGCGGCGATGACAGGGATGATGAATGCCAGGACGACGCTCATGTCGGCACCGGACGCCCGGGCCACGGGTCGTTCTGTGCGACATAATCTTCGGGCGCTCCGGGAACGCTGTAGTTGTAGGCCCACCGATAGACGACCGGCAACTCGTCGCCCCAGTTGCCGTGGCGCGGAGGCGTGTCTGGTGTCTGCCACTCAAGCGAAGCGGCGCGCCAAGGATTACCGCCCGCCAGCCGACCATGTCGGACGCTCCAAAGGATGTTGAACAGGAACATGATCTGCGCCGCCCCTACAATCAGCGCCGCCACTGTGATAAAGGCGTTCAACCCGGCTACCGGCGCGCTCAGGAAAGCCGGCTCGCCAAGTTCGGGATAACGGCGCGGCACTCCGGCGAGGCCGATGTAGTGCATCGGAAAGAAGATCGCATAGGCGCCGACAAAG
Source organism: Paracoccus actinidiae (assembly GCF_030863885.1). Lineage (NCBI taxonomy): Bacteria > Pseudomonadati > Pseudomonadota > Alphaproteobacteria > Rhodobacterales > Paracoccaceae > Paracoccus > Paracoccus actinidiae. Next base: position 3,298,964 of record NZ_CP132956.1, on the reverse strand, counting down.
GTCACCCAGAAGTGGATCAGGCCCATCGTCTGGTTGAGCATCCGGCCGGTGATCTTGGGATACCAATGGTAGATGGCGCCAAAGATCACCATGAGCGGGGCCACGCCCATGACCATATGGAAGTGGGCGACGACGAACATGGTGTCGCTTAGGGGCACATCCACGACGACGTTGCCAAGAAACAGCCCGGTGAGCCCGCCATTGACGAAGGTCACGATGAAGGCGATCGAAAACAACATCGGCAGGGTCAGGTGGATGTCGCCGCGCCAGAGCGTCAGGATCCAGTTATAAACCTTGATAGCCGTAGGCACCGCGATGATCAGCGTCGTCGTCGCGAAGAAAAATCCGAAGTAAGGGTGCATCCCAGAAACATACATGTGGTGCGCCCAGACGACGAAACTCAGTGCGCCAATGGCGATGATGGCCCAGACCATCATCCGGTAGCCGAAGATGTTCTTGCGGGCATGAACACTGATGAGGTCCGAGACTATGCCGAAGGCTGGCAGTGCGACGATGTAGACCTCAGGGTGTCCGAAGAACCAGAACAGATGCTGGAAGACGATCGGGCTGCCACCACCGTATTCCATCTGCTGGCCCATTTCGACGAGCGTGGGCATGAAGAACGAGGTGCCGAGCAAACGGTCAAAGAGCAGCATCACGCAGGCGACGAAAAGCGCCGGGAATGCAAGAAGCGCCATGACCGTCGCCGTGAAGATGCCCCAGATGGTCAACGGCATCCGCATCAGCGTCATGCCGCGGGTCCGCGCCTGTAGCACGGTCACGGCATAGTTCAATCCGCCCATAGTGAACCCGATGATGAAGAGGATCAGGGACACCAGCATCAGGATAACCCCGGCGTCGCGCCCTCCTGGCGTCCCGCTCAGGATGGATTGCGGCGGGTAAAGGGTCCAGCCCGCTCCGGTTGGTCCACCGGGCACGAAGAAGCTTGCGACGAGCACAAGAACAGCCAGAAGGTAGATCCAGTAGCTCAGCATGTTGATGAACGGGAACACCATGTCCCGCGCACCCACCATGAGCGGGATCAGATAGTTCCCGAAGCCGCCAAGGAAGACGGCGGTCAACAGGTAGACCACCATGATCATCCCGTGCATGGTGATGAACTGATAGTAGGCCTCGGGCGCGAATGAGACCACGTCGGGAAAGGCAAGTTGAAGCCGCATCAGCCATGATAGCACCAAGGCCACGAGCCCAATCGCGATCGCTGTACCGGAATACTGGATCGCAATGTACTTTGCGTCCTGCGAGAATACCCACCTGCCGAGCCAACTGTGGGCGTGGGGTGGGTGGACGTCCGGCACCTCCGCGGGCGGGACCTGCAAGGCGCTCCGATCAGTAACCTCTACCATCTATGCTCCTCCTGGCCAAAACGGGGTGGCTCTTGGGGCGGCGAAATCACTTCTGCAGGGGCAGAAATATCAAGGACGAGCGCTAGCGCTGCTCTCCCCCCTTTCTGTTGATAGCTCGGCAAAAGTCTGCTGCTCCTGCAGCCAGGCTTGAAAGTCGGTTTCTTCCTGAATCTGGACGTAGCCCCGCATGGCGGCATGCCCGAGACCGCACAATTCCGCACAGAGGATCTCGAACTCGCCAGTCCTCGTAGGCGTAAACCAGAAGTAGGTGACCATGCCCGGCACCAGATCCATCTTGGCGCGGAACTCGGGCACATAGAAATCGTGCAACACGTCGACGGACCGAAGAACCATCTTTACTGGACGGCCGAGCGGCAGGTGCAGGTCATCGGCCTCGATGATGACGTCGTCCTGACCGAAGCGGTCATATGGATTCAGTCCCAACGGGTTATCGGAGTCGAGAAGCCGAAGATCCGCTGTGCCAAGGCGGCCATCTTCGCCAGGCATCCGAAAGCTCCACGACCATTGCTGCGCAAACACCTCGACGGTTGCAGCGTCCTCTGGAACGGTGACGAAATGCTTCCAGACGAAAAGGCCGGGCGCCAGCATTGACACCACCCCTAACGCCGTCACTATCGTCAGCCCCATCTCCAGGCGTCGGTTCTCGGGCTCGAACTCCGCGACCCGGCCGGGCCGATGTTGGTATCGCCACACGCAATAGGCCATGAAGAGGACGACCGTGGCAAAGACGAGACCCGTAATCCAGAACGTGATAATCAGGGTCGCATCGATATAGCCCCAGTTCGACGCGATCGGAGGCCACCACCAAGGGCTGATCAGGTGGAAGAGAACCGACCCGACAACGACAGTGACCAGTGCGATAACGACGACCATAGGCTCGCCTTCCGCAGCTTGACCAAAGACCAGGGACGTGGCCTTGGTTACGGATATAATGCCCTGAAAGTCCTAATTGGTCCACCGTTTTCACGCACACGGCTGTTCATCTGAACCAAGAAGAGGCTCGGGATTTCCATTGTGTTACCGATCTCCAGCCATGGGTTTGGGGCAGACCTCCCAGCAGAGCAGCGAGACCTCGGTAGCACAACACAGGTCTCACTCGGCTGGTGCGCTTCATTGCAAAGAGCATGACGCAAACGGCACCTTGTCCATGGGATGTGCCTTCGGTTGTGTGTCTCTCAACTAACCTTCGTCAAACGTGTGAAACCAACCGTGCTTGGGAGTGCTTGGTCCCTAGGCACGCGCAAAAGCGGGCAAAGACTAAGGAAGGATTCATGCTGATGAGCATCATCGATCCAGCCTTCATTGCATTGCTGCGCAACTTTCGTCGTGCGCAGAAAAAGCGCGGCCGTTCCGCCGCAGCCATCGCTCCAGTTCTGATTGACTCGCTGCGCCGATCGGAGATGACCGTCGTGGCAAGCACGGCGGCCCAGCCCCGGTAACTAACACAGTTCTTTCGACTGATACCGTTCACGAGGCCCTAATCACAACAGCCGATGGGTGCCTGACAGGATTACCGTGTGTCTGAAGGCAATGAATGCCAGAGCACGAGGGCCATAACCTTATCAACCAACTCGCGGTTGGCCAGAAGAGGAATCACCCCGCAGCCGCCCAGCAGGCTGCGGGAAGTGCGACGGTCAGGATCGGTTCAGCAGCGGGTTCAGGTTCAGGAGCAAGTTGATAAGTTTATTGGACCGAAGTCCTGTATAGCTTCGCACCCATTCCCTAACATTTCGTCAAGATAACAGCCCGTCCAGACCGCCGGGCGTTTGATGGAGAAACACCATGACGGTGAAAGCTTCCCGGTCCGGTCAGGACCGAACTGCATAGGGGATCATGGCGCTGATAGCTGTTACAGGTATGGCAGCCACCGTTTCCGGCCGTCTGACCTGCGCGCCGTCCGAACGCCTAGGCCGACGACGTCGGGATATCCTCGTGCAGGCAGAGGATGTTTCCTTCCGGATCATTGAACCATGCGGCTTTCTCCGAACCCAGCACGCAGACGTGCTCGACCGTCTTGAACCCCGGCAGGTCGTAGTCGGCGAACAACACACCACGGCCTTCGAGCTCCCTGACCGAGGCACGGATATCGTCCACACGGAAGCTCACTGCGGTATGCTCGGCTTTGGTCCCTTCGGGTCTTGGGAACAGGGCAATCTCGGTGCCGCCGCAGCGGTAAACCACCTTTCCGTCACGCCGTTCCTCACCCGCCTGCAGCGCCAGCGCCCGTTCGTAGAACTCGCGCGCTCGAGCAAGATTGCGGACCGGCAACATCACCGTAACCTGACTGGCATTGAGTTGCATCACACCCTCCTCCTCGCCTGCCACTGGACCCGGCTATTCTACGCCGGGATCCGGTTCCAGACCAGCGGCGTCAGGGTCCTGCATGGCTGCCCTGCCCTACCCCGCGACGCTGCAGCAAACACGAAAGGCCACTTCGGGAAGGCGCACTGCAGCGCCTCGGCCTTCCTGTCCGGCAGCTTGGGCCGGCTTTGCTCGTGGTCTTCAAGTGGAGGTCCGACGCGCAAAGCCCATCAGAGGCATTCGATCTTACGGCGGCAACTGCAGTGGCCTCAATGGCTCACTTCGCTGCTGCCGTTCGAAGCACCGCAGAGACCTCACGCCGCACGCGCGTTACAGGCTGCCTTCAGTCTGGAAGCCCTATATCGCCGTTCAACCTGACCTGCTCAAAATCGGACACCAGAACGGTAATGATTGCTTCCCAAGGACCGGCCGTAGGCAGAGTTGCGGGTTGGGTCTGCCATTGGCCATCCAGAGCCTCTGCCTCAACCTCGATAGGACCAATGCCCGCGGCAGGGTCGGATAACGACATGCTGACTTCCTTGGGAGCAACACCGGGCCGGGAGGCATCCGACACGTGAAGGGTGAAGCTGACGGTCCCCGGCGGAACGGCGGAGGGCGCGACCATCACCATCAGAGTTCCCTTCTGGAGATGTGTCATGGGCACGTGTTCGGCTCCTGCTGTCGGTGGGGGAGCCAGACGGAAGCCCATGGCGAGGATCAGGACCAGGACACCGATGACGATCTCTGCCCTCAGTGAGTGCTTAGCCGACGTCGTGGAGCCAGCCTGAATACGAGATGTCGTCCGATAGCGGTGCAGTGCGGCCAAAGCCAGCATGACGCTGACAAGTGACAGCTTGACTGCAAGAAGACTTGCCCACGGCGTTTTCAGCACATCAGGAACATCGGCGCGGTGCACGATCAGGGCAGCCCCTGTCACGATCAGCACGCCGACAATCGGCAGTGCCACCTTTGAGAACTGGCGCAGAGGCACCGCGCGTGCCTGGCCATCAGCGGCAAGGACGGCCGACGTAAGTGGAACCAGGCCGCCCACCCAGAACAATGCTGCTGCGCCATGCAAGAAGGTCAGGGGCATCAGGGGCCAGGGTTCGGAAAGAGCATGGCCTGCCACCGCAAAGGAGGCTGATGCGATGACCCACGCAGAGAACGCATAGAGAGGGTGCTTGTGTCGTGCGTGGAGGGCTACGAGCGCGGCGGCAAGGATAGACAGGAGAACGGCGTGCGCTGATGGTGACATGAAACCTTGCCGCCAACCGTCGAGGGTCAACAGAACGTCCAAACCGCCAAGACGGTCCGCGCCTTCGCTGCCAATCAGGAAAAGACCGAACACTGGGACAGCATAAGCTGCCTTGCCCAGGAACGCCGATGCTGTTTGCGGAACAGGACCAACCAGTTCTTTATAAAGGGCAGAGCCGATGCACAGAGCAAGCGCCATGACCATCGCCGCGCGGAAAGCCACAGCAAGATAGCTTGCGCGATGCACGTCACCCTGTTGCTGATGGCCTGAGGCATGGCCGAGGGAAAAGACCAAGGCACCTCCGATCGGATGGCCGTCTGCGGAAGCGACCCTCCACTTCAGGGTATAGCTTCCTTGGCCGCTCTTGGGTGGCGGCGTGATGTGGAGAATGCCGGACCGGGCATCAGCCTCGGCACTTTCCTCTGTTCCGTCCGGTAAAAGCCATGACAGGGCAAGAACGCCCACCTCTTCGCTGAACCGAAGAGTGACGCATTCCGGCAAGGTCACAAGCATGGCGTCCGGGACTGGGTCGCTGCCCCGGAACTCCGCGTGGGCAAGGGCCATGGTGGCCGCCTGCAAGCTGATCCACAACGCCGCGCCAACGGCCAGAACGATGCGAATGATGGGTGGCATGGGATCCTCGGTACCGGAGATCCCTGCTTGGCCGAGGCCAAGCAGGGACCAGTGAGATCAATGCCCTTCGACGGGCGCGGTGATCGTCACGCCCGGCGCGGGGCTTTCCAGGTCATCCGGGTTCTGACCTTCGGCTGGGAGTTCAATCCAGCGTTCGGCCTTGGTTGCACATTCCTGCACCACGGGGAAGTAGACTGTGGAGCCTACGGGATGCATGTCTGCCAGCGTGCCGCGGAAGACGAACTCATCGTAATGATCGTCAAGCAGCTCACCGGTCCAGACGATTTCCTTCACGCCTTCCGTCAGCTTGGTGCCGTAATAGTCATAGGCTTCGGCATAGGGTCCCTTCATGGTCTCCAGCGTCCAGCCAGGTTTCGGCATAGGCTTGACTGAAATGACCCCCTCGGGGATCTGGACACGCAGCTTGAGGGTGGCTTCGCCCTCGCAGCCATGCCCGACCCGCAGGACGGCCTTGTAGGCGGCTCCTTGGGGGCTTTCGGCGGCTTCAAGGGTGGCGTGGGCAAGAGCGGCGCCGGTGGACAGGCAGCCGATCGCTGCCGCGATGATGAGGCTTTTCATGGGTTGATCCCGTTGTGTTCGGATGGAAGAAGAGCTGCCCCACAGGCGATGGCGCAACCGAAACACGCATTCCTGCAACGACCCTGGTAGCACTGCCGAGCAACGTCGAAACCATGACGCGCTGCGAGCAGGGACCATGGTCCCGCAATCAGACGGAAAGGGGCGGCGCCCGCAGGCCCAGTGCGGGATCACGCACGGCCTTGATGGTGCCGTTCTCGGCTTCTGCCGTGAAATTCGCCGCGTAGAGGCGAGGAGCGAGTAAGGGAACCCGGGCTGATGCGGGCAATGTTCCCTCTGTCGGCGTTAGGCAGAACACGCAAGTGCTTGCAGTCGTCGGACCATGATCCACGCCGCCGCAGATGTCGGATGGTGTTCCGCCTGACGTGATAAACGCCTGTAGCTGTGCATCAGGGATCGCAGGCGCGCCATGCATCGGCCCCATTGCAGCCGAGGCAAAGGCGAAGATCACCGAAAAGATGATCGAGAACAGCGTGGAGCCGATCAAGCGAGACATAGGACATATTCTAAACTGTCTTTCCGCATGCCCGATAGAGAGTTCGGCGCCGGCGGGTGCGGCCGATCGCCGCTTTGTAGTCAGGCTTCAATGTCCCAAGGATTGTTTTCCTGCCCGGCGTATGATGCGCAGGAGCATCCTTCATTCACGATGCTTTTGCTGCGAACGGCCGACTTGTCCGCTTCTATCTTTCGACCAGCTGAACGCTAACGCCGTGTTCAGGCTTGCCTGGTATCAGAGGCACGCGCCAAGACTGCGGGGGAATTCATGATTCGTAATATCGCGGCCACAAGCTGGTTCATTGTCCTGCTGGCCCATTCCGCGCAGGCGTGCAGTCCGAATTCGAACAGCACGTTCTGTGCCGACGGCTGGGTGGCGCAGCCGATGGGCAGGGGTACACGCCGATCGCCCTCAAGCCTTGGAGCAAGCAGGTGACTGGGTCCACGACGGCAGCGAAGAAAAAAATCTGCTGCCTGAGAGCGAAATCTATGTTGAAGGCGCCGTCACCCTCGACGATCCGCCTGCCGTTTTCGAGGAGCCCTTGTAACGGTGAACTCGGTCTGAAGGCGGATCAGCCGCCCTTCACCTTTTCGGCCCCCAAGGCGCTGCACAAGGCGTTAAACCGCGCCTCGGCTACTTCGCCCATCAGCTTTCGGTTTGCCGGCGCCAGCTTCAGGCGCAATTGCTTTCCGCTCAGGGTCAGCGTCTCGCATCCGCGGGATTATCAAGTGACAGCATCGCGCCAAAGCGCATAGCCTTGCCCAGAACCTCGGCGTAGCTACCTGCCCTTAAGCCAGCGACGTTGCAACGCTAAAGGTGTCTCTTTGCTCCGCATTGCTGCAGCGAACATGAATGGCCGGTTTGGAAAGCTGAAGCGCAGCACTATGCGTGGCATGGCTGTCGGCTTAGGGCCGTCTGTGCCTTACCAGTGCTGCGAGGGAGTGGTTCAGCCGCAGAACAGCACCATCCGACCGGGCTTCCAGAATGCTGAACCTCGCGTCCTCCCGGCGACCCACCAGGTTGAAATGCCAGGTCTCTTGCTTGGAGGGATGCGATGGCGGTTTGCGAGACTCCCGTGTTAGAGGCCAGTCGACGCCCCGACTACGCGTGGAGGACAAACCCATGGATGAGCTGACCCTATCGAACCGCAGCCGCATCTTTCCCGGCGACGGCGAGATGGCCGCGCTTATGCGCGCCAAGGACTGGAGCGCGACGGCCCTTGGCGATCCCGAGCAATGGCCAAAGGCGCTGAAGGTCGCGGTTGGTATCTTGCTAACCTCGCGCTTCGAAATGTGGCTGGGCTGGGGTCCGGATGTCAATTTCCTGTATAACGATGCTTATCGGCCGACGCTGGGCCTGAAGCATCCAAATTCCCTGGGCATGCCGACGTGCGATCTTTGGGCTGAGATCTGGGACGATGTCGAACCCAGGGTCCGAAGCGTCTATGACCGCAGTGAGGCAACTTGGGATCGCGCCCTGCGCCTGATCCTCGAGCGGAACGGCTATCCTGAAGAAACCTACCACACCTTCTCCTACAGCCCGATCCTGGGCGAAGACGGGAAAACTGCCGGCCTGCTGTGTGCGGTATCCGAGGAAACGGTGCGGGTCATCACAGAACGGCGCATGGAAACTCTTCGGGCACTGTCTGCCCGGCTAGCGGGGACAACGGATCGGGCCTCGGTTCTAGCCGCGGCTCGTCTGGCCCTCAGCGAGAACCCGCACGACCTCCCCTTCACACTGACCTATCTTGCAGATGATCCTACGCGCGAGCCGGCTTTTTCCAGTGGCCTGCCCCAAGGCTTCGATCCACAAATCATATGCCAGGTGCTGGACTTGGACAGCGAGGCCCCGCAGCCCTTGCTCGCGCAGTTGCCTCAGGACGCCTGGGACCAACCGCCCACCCAGTCCATCGTCGTTCCGTTGACCGAGCAGGGCACCGGCGCCGTTTTCGGCGCCATGCTGGTCGGGCTGAACCCGTTGCGCACCTTCGACAAAGATTATGGCGATTTCCTGAAACTGGTGGCCGGCCAGATAGCGGCGGGATTGTCCGGCGCGGCAGCTCACGAATCCGAGCGGCGGCGCGCCGAAGCGCTTGCCGATGCGTTGCGAATGCGGCAGGCGGCGGCCGCCGCGCTCAAGCAGGCAAATGCCACCCTCAGTTCCGAGATCGACAAGCGCACCGCGGAACGTGACCGCCTGCGTGCTCTGTTCCAGCATGCGCCCAGCTTCATGTGCGTGCTGGGAGGCCCCGATCATGTGTTTGAGTTTGCAAACGAGGCCTATCTGGACCTGGTCGGGCACCGTGACTTGGTAGGTAAGTCCATTCGCGACGCCCTGCCCGATGTCGAGGGTCAAGGCTATTTCGAGCTGCTGGACACCGTTTATCGCACGGGCGAACCCTTCGTCGGCCGGGAGATGCCCGTCACGGTCCAGCGTGGCTTGGGTTCGCCGGGCGAAGAACGCTTTGTTAATCTGGTCTATCAGCCGATCCTGGACGATGGCGGCCAAGTCAGGGGGATCTTCGCCGAAGGACATGACGTCACGCACCGCAAGCGGGCCGAGGAGGCGCTGCGCTCGCTGAACGAGACCTTGGCCGCTCAGGTTGAAGCGCGCACCCATGAGCGCGACATAACGTGGCGGATCAGCGAGGATCTGTTTCTGATCTGCACCCTTGACGGTGTCTTGCAAAGCGTGAACCCCGCTTGGAACACAGCCCTGGGCCATACCCCACAGGATCTGGTGGGCACTAGGCTAGACGCGTTGATCCATCCCGATGACCTGATCCCCACAATTGAACGTGGTCGGGCACTGGCGGGCGGGGAAGCACTGCGTGACTTCGACCTGCGGCTGCGCTCCAGGGAAGGTGAATATCGTTGGTATTCGTGGACATGCGTGCCTGAGAGCGGTCGGATCTATGGGGCGGGGCGTGATGTCACGACCCGAAAGTCGCTGGAGGAACAGCTGCGCCGGTCCCAGAAAATGGAGGCACTGGGGCAGCTGACCGGCGGCGTGGCGCATGACTTCAACAACCTGTTGCAGGTAATCAGCGGCAACCTGCACCTGCTGTCCAAGGACATTGCGGGCAACGAACGGGCGGAGACGCGGGTGCAGAACGCCTTGGCCGGGGTCACACGGGGATCGAAGCTCGCTTCGCAGCTGCTGTCCTTCGGCCGGCGCCAGCCGCTGGAGCCCAAAGTCATAAATGTGGGCCGCTTTTTGCAAGGTATGGACGACATGCTGCGCCGCACTTTGGGCGAGGAGATTGAGTTGGTAACCGTCGTCGCTGGCGGATTGTGGAACACCCTGGTCGACCCCAACCAGCTCGAGAACGCAGTGCTGAACCTGGCCATCAACGCGCGCGACGCCATGGCCGGGCAGGGCTGTCTGACAATCGAGGCGACTAATGCCTCGCTGGATGATGCATATGCTGGCAACAACGACGCAATAGCCGGCCAATACGTGCTGATCGCCGTGACTGATACCGGCACAGGCATGACACGCGAGATCCTCGACAAGGTGTTTGAGCCGTTTTTTTCCACCAAGCCCGAAGGCAAGGGCACGGGCTTGGGCCTGTCCATGGTTTACGGCCTGGTCAAGCAGTCGAACGGCCACATCAAGATCTACAGCGAGGTCGGGCACGGTACCACGGTCAAGATCTATCTGCCGCGGAACATTGCATCCGAAGACGTGCTGACCGATCTGCGCAGCCTGCCCGTGCGGGGCGGAACCGAAACCGTTCTGGTGGTTGAAGACGACGATGAGGTGCGCGACACGACCGTGGCGCTTCTGACAGACCTCGGCTATCGGACCTTGCGCGCTCGCGATGCGGCAAGCGCGTTGACGGTGGTGGAAAGTGGCGCGCCCATCGACCTGGTGTTCACCGACGTGGTGATGCCCGGACCCCTGCGCAGCACGGAACTGGCGCGAAAGGCCAGAGAACGACTTCCCGGAGTCGCGGTGCTGTTTACCTCGGGGTATACGGAAAACTCCATTGTCCATGCCGGGCGCCTCGATCCCGGAGTTGAACTGCTGCCAAAGCCATATTCCCGCGAAACGCTGGCCCGCAAGGTCCGGCATGTGCTGGCCAATCAGCAGCAAGCCAATGCAGTTGCCGCACGGAAGGCATCCTCGGCCAATGGGCACCCTGACGGATCGCGAGCCTCCTCCTCCTCAGACGGACTTCGCATCCTGCTGGTCGAGGACGACGCCCTCATCCGGCTTGGCACGGCTGACATGCTGGAGTCCCTGGGCCATTCAGTTGTCGCCGTAGGGAGCGGGGCGCAGGCATTGGCCGCTTTGTCAGTCGACCTGGACGTTCTGATGACCGACCTGGGGCTGCCCGACATGAACGGCAGAGATCTCGTGGCGGCCTGCCGCCGCCAGAGGCCGGACTTGCGCGTGGTCCTGGTCACGGGCGATCCAGGTGCGGCAGGCGAGGTTGAGAATGCCATTGCGGTGATCAAGCCCTATGTGGAAGCCGATCTGGAGCGCGCATTGGCTGCCTTGTCCGACAGCAAATGATAGCAAGCCTCGTTGTCGAAGTCTTGCGACGGGTCGTGGCCGCGTGCCTGCGCCGGGGTGGAGTGTTCGTTAAGCCTGCGCCTTCTGCTGATCCGCTGTTGCTTCTTGCCTCAGCAGCAGGGCATCTCAAATGTGAACACGGTTTCTGTTTCATCCGAGGCAACCGACATTGTGCCGCCATGTGCCTTGGCGATCTCCGAGGCAATGTAGAGGCCTGGGCCAAGCCCTTTCGGCGTGGTCTGTTCACCCCCTTTGTTGAAGGGGGTGAACAGACGGGAAAGTTGTTCTTATGGAATTGCCGGGGCCTCATTGGCAACCTGCAAACGGAGAACACCCTCGGATACACCAGCCGATACGCGGATCGGTCGATCCTCCGCCCTTTGTGTAATAGCGTTGCCTAAAAGGTTGGATGACCCCCTCCTCTGCCCTGCGTTTCTGCAGCGAACATGAACAGCCGTTTTGGGGATGCCGCAAGGAAGCGTTGTCCTTGCCTTGACCGGCAGCAATGGGCCGACTTGCACAGTTCGCGCCCTCAGATTTCAACCTTCTCGTTTGGCTCGCGCGGGATCAGGGCGATCAGCTCGGCCAAGGCGGGCATCGTAGCCCGGGACTTTCGGGTCAGCACGCCATAGGGATCCAGTTCGCGCGACAGGCCCACGGGCAGGATCGCCATCATGCCGCTGGACACATAATGCAACGCTACCGAATGCGGCACGACCGATACCATGTCGCTATGCTGCAGAAGCGTTGTGGCGGTCACGATCGAGGCGGTCTCGATGACGTTGGCGGGGGTCGCCATGCCTGCGTCGCGGAAGGCGGCCTCTACAATCTGGCGAAGCGGACTGGAGCAAGGCTGCAGGATCCAGGCCTCGTCCCCCAGGGCGGACAGGGTCAGTTCCGACCTGTCGCGCAAAGGGTGGGCTGCACCTGTTACCACCGCCAGCCGCTCGGGCCCGATCTCGGTGAATTCCAGGCTTACCGTGTGGCCAGAGGGCACACGCCTCCCGATAACAACATCCAGTCGCCCTTGTTCCAGCAACGGGATCAGGATGTCGCTGGTCTCGACGGTGATTGTGACGTCCAGCCGGGGTCGCCGCTTCTTCAACTGCGCCACCGCAATCGACAGCGGCCCGGCTGCGGCGGCGGTGATCATGCCGATGGCAAGTCGCCCTGCCGTGCCCGAGGCCAGCCCCGAGATCTCGTCGCGCATTGCGCCCACGTCCGAGATAATAAGATGGGCGTAACGGATCAGCGCCGCGCCATAGGTCGTGGCCGCCATACCCCGCCGGCCGCGTTCAAACAGCGGCACGCCAAGCGCGGCCTCCAGTTCCGCCAGCATCTTCGTGGCGGCCGGCTGGCTGATGCCGACTTGGTCGGCGGCCTTGCGCAGGCTCGTCAGGTCGCTGATCGCCACAACCAGCAGAAGCTGCCGCAGGCGAAGCCTGCCAAGCAGGGCGTTAAGGGTTGGAACGACAGGTGTGATTGCCATAGGTTATCATGTCATAGCGCATAGCAAATTGACACCTATCACCGCATCTTGTTCCTTTCCGACATCTTCGGAGGAGGATGAGGAATGGAGAAACTGGGCAAGTTGGCCCTGACGGTGCTGCGCGTCTTCATGGTTGCGGCGCTGACTGCCATGATCGTGCTGGTGTTCCTGAACGTCGTGCTGCGCTACGGCTTCAATTCCGGGATCAGCGTGTCCGAGGAGCTGTCGCGGACACTGTTCGTCTGGCTGATCTTCATGGGCGCCGTCCTCGCAATGTATGACCATGGCCACCTTGGCGTCGACAGCTTGGTTCGCCGATTGCCCCACGCTGGCCAGGTCGGCTGCGCGATATTGTGCGACACACTGATGCTGTTCTGCTCGGGCCTGCTGATGGTGGGGAGTTGGAAGCAGGTCCTGATCAACTGGGGCAACGCTGCACCCGTGACCGGCTTGCCGATTGGCCTGACGCACTTGGCGGCCTTCGTTTGTAGCATTGGCTTGATGATCGTGATCGGCGCGCATCTGTGGCGCGTTCTCACTGGTCGCGCCGGAAGCCGCGATTTGGTCCAGGTGGTCGAAAGTGAGGACCTGCCTCCCGAAATCCGGCCGGAGGCAGCGCGATGACCATCACGATCTTCCTCGGCTCGCTTCTGGGCTCCATGGCCATCGGTGTGCCCATCGCCTTCGCACTGATCCTCTGCGGTGTGGCACTCATGCTGTTTCTGGGCATGTTCGACGCCCAGATCATCTCACAGAACCTCGTCAGCGGCGCAGACAGCTTTCAGCTTTTGGCGATCCCCTTCTTTCTAGTCGCGGGCGAGTTCATGAATGCAGGCGGACTGTCGCGCCGGATTGTGGACCTGGCGACAGCTCTGGTCGGGCATTTCCGGGGCGGGTTGGGCTATGTTGCAGTGCTGGCAGCCATTGTTATGGCCAGCATGTCCGGATCCGCCGTGGCCGATACAGCGGCCGTGGGCGCAATGCTGATCCCGATGATGCGCAAGGCTGGATACGACGTGAACCGATCCTCGGGCCTGATCGCGGCGGGCGGCATCATCGCCCCCATCATCCCGCCGTCGATCCCTTTCATCATCTTCGGCGTGGCCGCAGGCGTATCGGTCAAGAAGCTGTTCATGGCAGGCATCGCGCCAGGCCTGATGATGGCGCTGTTCCTTGTGGTCACCTGGTGGCTGGTGTCCCGGAATGACGCTGTTCCGGTGTCGCCGCGCCAGCCGCTGCGTGTGGTGGGCAAGCGGCTGAAGGATGGCATCTGGGCGCTGATGATCCCTCTGCTGATCATCGTCGGCATCAAGGAGGGCATATTCACCCCGACCGAGGCCGGCGTGGTCGCGGCCGTCTATTCGCTGTTCGTGGGCATGTTCGTTTACCGAGAACTGACGATAGCGCAGCTGTTCCCTCTGCTGCTGGCCGCTGGGCGCACGACCGCTGTTGTGATGTTCCTGGTGGCTGCCGCCGGGGTCGCGGCCTGGCTGATCACAATCGCCGACCTGCCTCAGTTGGTCATCGCTACCCTGGAGCCATTGATCGACCGGCCAATCCTGCTGATGGCGGTGATCATGGTGCTTGTGGTGATCGTGGGCACAGCGATGGATCTGGTGCCGACGATCCTCATCCTGACGCCGGTACTGATGCCAGTGATCAAGCAAGCGGGTATCGATCCGGTCTATTTCGGAGTGCTGTTCATCATGAACAACGCCATCGGCCTGATCACGCCTCCGGTGGGCACGGTCCTGAACGTCATCTGCGGTGTCAGCAAGATCACCATGGACGAGGTGATGAAAGGCATCTGGCCCTTCCTGCTGGCGCATCTGCTGCTGCTGGTGCTGCTGGTCCTGTTCCCGTCGCTGGTGCTGGTGCCGATGAACTGGTTCATGGGCAACTGAGGCGATCGACGTGCAAATTCCCCCCGACTTTCCCATCATCGACGCGCACCAGCATTTCTGGGATCCGCAGGCGAACTATCACCCCTGGCTCTCTGACGAGCCGATGATCCCCTTCCGCTACGGGGATTATGGACCGATCCGCAAGCGCTACCTGCCGCCGGACTATCTGGCCGAGGCCGCGCCCCTCAATGTTGTCGGCAGCGTCTATGTCGAGACCGAGTGGGATCCAAACGACCCGCTGGGTGAGACGCGCTACGCCCATGGCCTGCACAACAGCTATGGCTATCCCAACGCGGTCGTCGCGCAGGCCTGGCTGGACCATGCTGACGCGTCCGACCTGATCGCCCGCCAGGCCCGCTTCCCGCTGGTCCGCAGCGTCCGCCACAAGCCCACCTCCGCAGCCTCGCCTGCCGAGGCTCGGCGTGGCCGGGCGGGCGGAATGGACGACCCGGCGTGGCGTGCGGGCTTTGCGCAGTTGGGCCGCCACGGGCTGGTGTTCGACCTGCAGGCGCCCTGGTGGGAACTGGACGCGGCGGCCGACCTGGCTGCGGACTTTCCGGCCACGACGATCGTTCTGAACCACGCGGGGCTGCCCGCCGATCGCACCCCCGAGGGGCTGGAAAGCTGGCGGCGCGCGATGGCCCGGCTGGCGCGGCACTCGAACGTGGTTCTGAAGATTTCAGGCATCGGGCTAATGGGCCGCCCCTGGTCCATCGCCGACAACGGGCCGGTGATCCGGGACGCGATCTCGATCTTCGGCTGGCAGCGTTGCATGTTCGCCAGCAACTTCCCCGTGGACAGCCTGGTGGGCAGTTTCTCGACCATCTTCGACGGGTTCTACCAAGCCACATCCGGGCTGCCCGACGACACCCGCCGTGCCTTGTTTCATGACAACGCCGTCCGGATCTATCGACCCGCCTTGCGGGCAACTTCACTGATCTCGAATATGGGAGGAGCCATTCGATGACCAAGCTTATGAAACTCTGCGCGCTGCTGGCGACGACGACGCTGATGTCCGGCACCGGGGCCTGGGCTGAGGTGGGCAGCCATGTCCTCCGTCTTGGCACACCGCTGCCCGACGGGCACCCGATCTCTCAGGCGGCGGTCAAGTTTGCCGACCTCGTGGCCGAGAAGTCAGGCGGCAAGATCGAGGTCAAAGTCTATCCGGGCTCGACCTTGGGCAACGAATTGCAGATGCAGTCGGCGCTGCAGGGTGGGACGCAGGACTTTGCGATCGGCACGACCACGACACTCGCGGGCATGGTGCCGGAATTCTCGGCCATCGACATGCCCTACCAGTTCCGTGACACGGCCGAGGCCGATGCGATCCTTGACGGCGACATTGGCGACCAGCTGTTCCAGAAGCTTGAACCCAAGGGCCTCGTCGGGCTGGCCTATATGGAACAGGGCTTCCGCCACACCACCAACAGCACCCTCCCCATCACCAAGTGGGAGGATTTCGACGGCCTGAAGATCCGCGTGCAGCCCTCGGCACTCTACATCGACATGTTCAACCAGCTCGGCGCCAATGCCGTGCCGATGACCATTAATGAAGTCTATACCGCAATGGAGACCCGCGCCATCGACGGACACGAGAACAGCTTGACCGCAATCGACGCCAACAAATTCCAGGAGGTGCAGAAGTATCTGAGCCTCACGGGCCATTCCTACAATGCCGTCGTGCTGCTGATGGGTAAGCCATCCCACGACAAGCTGAATGAGGAAGAGATGGCGATTATCCGCGAGGCCGCCGCCGAGGCCCGAGACTTCCAACGCGACCTGTCCCGAACCCAGACCGAAGGGCTGCGCGCCAAGCTTGCCGAGGAAGGCATGGAGGTCAACGAGGTCACGCCTGAGGAACAACGGCGCCTGGCCGAGCGACTGCAGCCGGTGGTGGACGCGAACCGCGAGGCAATCGGTGCCGAATGGATGGCGACCTTCACGTCCGCACTCGAAAAACTGCGCTGAGCTGGTCTACCGCAGAAAGGATGCGGCGGCGCGTTTAACCGCGGCCGCGTCTGCCCGGGTCCGCAAACGGCTGCCGCCGGCATCGCTGCACTTGCATTGGTTTCTTACGCCCCCGGACGCGCAACGGCGCTCAGAAGCAGTTCGCTCGCTATGCAGGCAGTGAATGGCAAGGGGCTTTAGCCTTGGCCATGCTGATTGCGGAAATGCCGGAGCTTGGTCGGATGACAGCAGGCGAGGCCGCAGCCATGGCAGGCCTGGCACCTGGTCCGCACGACAGTGGGGCCATGCGAGGCAGGCGGGCGATTGCCGGAGGAAGGAGGTCGCTACGCCATGCCCTCTTCCAGGCCGCACTTGCAGCCGCATCTTACAACCCAGTGCTGAAGCCTGTCGCAAGGCGCCTGAAAGAGGGCGGCAAGCCGCACAAGGTTGTCATCATCGCGATCGCACGCAGGCTGATCACTATCACAAATGCGATCCTCAAAATCGGCGAGACATGGAGCCATCAGACCAGCCGATAAACACAATTGCTAAGCTTCCTCACCCGACGACAAATCAAGCTCGCCAAGATCGTCCCAATCATAGCGGACGCCGGATGAGGTTTGGACATAGCATCCCCATCGCCTTGAACTTGGCATACCACTCAAGACCCATGCGACCGCCTCCGAAAGGCTGTTGAAATCGCGGGTTTCGCGACGAGAGAGCAGACGTCCTTGTTCGATGTCAGGTCCAAGGAAGACCGTAGCACCCTTTGCCTCATCCAGTTCGCTCAAAGCTATCCCCTCTTTCTGGCATAGCCCGACAAATATGGCGGGCGCCAAGGCGGCGCAATCGGCGTGCCTTCCAATTGCGCCCTCTCGCCTTAGCCAGTTGCCCTCTCCGCTACCCGCAGCCGCCAGCCGGTCGGGCTTGCGTGCGGGCAGCGCGGGAGGGAACGTGGGGCGCACCGGCAACCGCGAAAGTGAGCCAGAAGGGAAGCTGTCCGTGACACGTTTATCCTCCTTCCCTTGCGCGGGCACAGCGACGCCCGCGCAGCCCGCTCATTTTGCGCCGCTTGCCACCGGGGTGTTCAGCAACTGCTGTTCCCAAAGGTAGGCGATGCCGCTGCCGGCCATGTGCGATATGAGCACTTCAGTCAGCTCTTCGACATGTTCGGTGCGTGCCCAGTCTCGCTGCCATTCGCCAGCGAGAGCCATCCATGTCATCATGTTCGCACCCGCCGCAATCATCCGCTGGATTGCCACCTGATGTGACTCAAGCGAACTGCCGCCCGAGGCGTCGGTGATCACAGTTACGTCCCAACCTTCGCCAAGAGCCTGGATAACGGGCATCGCGACGCAGACTTCGGTCCACAGACCCGCAATGATCAGTTGCTTGCGACCGGTCGCCTTGACCGCGTCCACGACCTTCTTGTCCTCCCAGGTGTTCACCCAGGTCCGGTCGATCACGTCCTGTTCCGGGAAGACATCGGTGATCTGCTTGAACAGTAGTCCACCACGCTCTGCGATCACGCTGGTGAGGATCGTCGGAACATTGAACGCTTTCGCCAGCTTTGCAAGCGCAACGGTGTTGTTGACCACGGCTTGCGGATCATGGCTGTTCAGGTTTGCAAGCTGATATGCCTGATGATCGATCAGAACGAGAACCGAGTCTTCGGGACGAAGGAGCGATTCAAGGCCATTGCGGAGGGTCATCGGAAGTCCTTACTTTTGCGTTTTTTGTCAGGCAGGCAGGCGATCGCTTGCCCCGAAATATAGTAAGCCGTTCCCTTACGCCTCAGGATAGCGCCATAGTTTGGGCAGCTGTGTCGCCGAACAAGGAACGCCCGGATGGATATCGAGGACCTGCAAACCTTTGTTGTCGTCGCGGATGCCGGGGGCGTCTCGGCTGCCGCGCGCAGGATGGGTTTAGCCAAATCCATCGTCAGTCGCCGCCTGTTCCGGATCGAGGCCGAACTGGGCATCCAGCTTCTGGCGCGAACGACACGCGGGGCTGCCCTGACTGAAGCGGGTGAGACCTTTCGCGACCATGCCGCGCGGGCGGTGGCCGAAATGGACACTGCAAAGGAGGCGATCCTGCCGGACGGCGATCTGCAAGGCCGCCTCCGCATCGCGATGCCGCTGACCTTTGGTCCGACCCACTTTACGCCCGTGCTTACCGAGATGGCGCGCCGCCATCCGCGTCTGCACATCCATACGTCCTTCAGCGACCGGTTCGTCGATCTGATCGCCGAAGGCTACGACTGCGCCATCCGTGCAGGCTACCTGCCCGACTCCAACATGATCGCAAAGCGGGTTGGGCCACTATATGGCAGGCTTCTTGCCAGTCCCGTCTACATTGACCAGCACGGCGCACCCGAAACGCCCGCAGATGTGCCGCGCTACAAGGCGGTGATGCAGGGGACCGAGGCTTGGCAATTCGTCGATGGCGGCAAGATCGTTTCGGTCCAGCCGCAGGGCAGCTTCAAGGCGGACAACGCGACGGCCCTTGCCGCCGCCGCTGCGGCAGGACTGGGGATAGGCTGGCTTCCCGACTGCATCACGCATGACTATGTCGAAAGTGGTCGGCTTGTTCCCATCATGACGGCCTATCCGCCACCCGAGGCGGCTATTTACGTCGTGCGCCCACCGGGGCGGCATCCCGCCCGAAAGGTCCGCATTCTGACCGAAATGCTGGCCGATCACCTGAAGCAGCATCCCGAGGTCTGGGGACGCCCTTGAGACAGCGTTCCCCCTGCCGCGACACAGTTTCCCATCAGGGAGGACTAGGCCGCCTACCCGACGTTTGGGACACTGCAGTGAACAGGATGGAGGATGACGATGAGCTTGAACCCCGCACTCGACCCCGGCTGCCCCGATGACGTCGGCATCGACGCGATCGAGACGCTGATCATTCCCTGCGCCCGCGATCTTGGCGGGTTCGAGGTCCGGCGCGCCCTGCCCGCGCCCAATCGGCAGATGGTGGGCCCGTTCATCTTCTTCGATCAGGCAGGACCGGCCGAACTGCTGACCGGGCAAGGCGTCGACGTGCGTCCGCACCCGCATATCGGCCTCGGGACGGTGACCTACCTGTTTCGGGGCGACTTCCACCACCGCGACAGCACCGGCGCCGATCAGGTCATCCGGCCCGGAGCGCTGAACTGGATGGTGGCGGGACGCGGCGTCTCCCATTCGGAACGCACCACGGCAACGGCGCGCACCGGCCCAAACAGCCTGTTTGGGATCCAGACCTGGCTGGCCCTGCCCGACCGCGACGAGGACATGGCCCCCCTCTTCGAGCACCACGGCAAGGAGGCGCTGCCGATGATCGAGGATGAGGGCATATCGGTCCGGCTGATCCTTGGTGACGCCTATGGCGCAAAGGCCCCGGCGTGGATGTATTCCGACACGTTCTATGCAGACGTGACGCTTCAGGCAGGCCGCCGCATGCCGCTGCCCGACAATCACGAGGATCGCGGCATCTACGTCGTCGAGGGCTCGATCCTTGTCGCCGGGCAAGAGTTCGAAGCCGGCCGGATGATGGTCTTTCGTCCTGGCGACCGGATCACCGTGGCGGCGGGCGAGCGAGGCGCACGGCTGATGATCCTCGGCGGCGCGACATTCCCGGGGCCGCGCTACATCTGGTGGAACTTCGTTGCGTCGTCCCGCGAACGCATCGAGGAGGCCAAGGCCGCGTGGCGCGAGGAACGCTGGGGCGAAGGCCGTTTCGATCTGCCTCCGGGCGACCGCGACGAACATATACCCGCGCCCGATTGAACCCAAGGCGACGCATGGCGAAAGAACAACGAAGAAGCTGGCAGGCGTATGTGGCGGACACCGTGGCGCTGATCCTGTTCTTCACCGCGACCGGCATCGTCAATGAACGCTTTATCGCGGGCATGACGTAGGCGCAGGTGCTGCAGGCGCGCCTGATTGGAGCCGTAGTTATGGTCCCTGTCGGCAGGCCCTATGGCCTTTGGCGCGACTGGATGCTGGGACACGCGCGCGATACCCGCCTGTCGCCGCTCTTGTGGGACAGCCTTGCCCTGATGAGCTTTCAAATGCCGATCTATACTGCGATCATCGCCTCCAGCGGGGCCTCGGGGGCAGGACTGCTGCGCGGAGTGCAGGGCGCGGCGGTGATGATGCTGGTCTTGGGACGTCCCTATGGCGCGTTCCTGAACTGGGTCAGGCATTTGTTCGGCCTGCCACCCGACGGCGACAAGCCGATGTCCCTTGGCGACCGACCTGCGCGCAGATGACGTGAACGCGTTCCAATGGAGGACGCCCCAGAAAGAAAAGGAAAGTGAAATGAACTGGCCGGCATTGAACTATCTCGACTGGCGAGAAACCTGTTCCGCGCTGCATCTCTATCTGCAGGTCGCGGGCAAGTATCGGCTCGCACATTCGCCGTGGCTCAACCACTCGTGGAACGCAACATTCTATGTCACACCGGCCGGTTTCACGTCCTCTTTGATCCCCGATGGTCCCGGCATCGAGATCCTGTTCGACCTTCATGCCCATGAGGTTGTGGGTATAAACGGAGAGGGACACAAGGTTTCCTTTCCGCTTGAGCCAACTACCGTCGCGGCGTTTCATGCGGCCTTCGTGGATCTGGTGACGCAGCTTGGCGGCACGCCGACGCTCCACGGAGAGCCGAACGAAGTGCCGCATCCGATACCCTTCGCCGAAGACTTCCGCGAACGCCCCTATGACCGCGATGCTGTCCGGCGCTTCCATCAGGCGTCCGTCCAGATCGACCGCGTGTTCAAGGCATTCCGGACGTCGTTCCTTGGCAAGTCCAGTCCGGTTCATCTCTTCTGGGGGGCTCTCGATCTTGCCGTGACCCGTTTCTCCGGGCGGCGGGCTCCTTTGCATCCTGCGGGCATTCCCTCGCTGCCGGATGATGTTGCCCGAGAGGCTTACGATCGGGAAGTCTCATCGGTCGGTTTCTGGCCGGGGGGCGGCGGCATCGACTATCCGGCCTTCTACGCCTACGCCTATCCGGCACCGGATGGGTTCCGAGCCGCGCAGATCGCGCCTGACGCCGCGTTCTGGCATGACGGCCTGTCGGAGTTCATCCTGCCTTACGACGCCGTGCAATCGGCGGCTGAACCGGATGCCGTCCTCATGGCGTTTCTCGTCTCGACTTACGAGGCTGCCGCCACTTTGGCAAAATGGGACCGCGATCTGCTGGAATGTTCACCGGGAAGACCGCGTCGGGTGCGCCAGGCCGATGCGGGATCAGGAGCCAAACCCTCAGCATCGGAAGACGGCCAGGTGGTCCGAGAGGATGGCTCCTCGAAAGGTCGCTATCTCTTGGAGATTGCTGGCCACCAGGCCGCGATGACCTACAGTCGTGCCGGCGAAGCGATGATCATCATCGACCATACCGAAGTTCCTGCGGCCTTGCGCGGGCGCAAGGTCGGCGAGCGGCTGGTTCATCAGGCGGTCGATGACGCCCGCCAGGACGGAGTTGCCATCGTCCCGCTGTGCCCCTTCGCCAAAGCGCAGTTCGATCGCCATCCCGAGTGGCAGGATGTGCTGCGTCGTTCCTAGTGCAGGCTCGTGAGGCCCGCCTCAGCAGCGGAGTTTGGCAGTTGCAACACCCTCTTTGAAGGCACCGTCAGCTCTACGGGCGGCGGCGAATGTCGGCTTCTTCCACATAGTAATGCTGATGTTGGAGATTTCGCTGAAGACTGACTGAACGGCTGCTTTATAGGATGCAGCCGTGCAGCATAAATCGAAGCCGACCGGCGGTTAAGGGCCCACTCCACGCATGGTTCTCAAGCAGAGGCCAACGATCGACCTGACGCCTCCGCTCACGCGAAGAGCCTCCAGTAGTCGCTCAGGTAGAAAGCGGGTAAACCGCCGGCTCTGCCGCCTTCGGCGACCATTCGATCCATCGCCCGTGAAAATCCGCGCGTCCGAGGTGCTGCTGCCGTGGTACATCCCCCTTCCAGAGCGTGGCTGTCAGGCCTGCACCGGGCATCCTGCCGTCCGCCTCAAGGGCAAGATGCAAGATCGGCGCATCCGGTGTTGCTGCCAAACCCGCATTGCCAAGGTGATCTGCAATGGCTGCTTGGGTAGCCTTGGGGAAATACTGTGCGGCGATGGTCGAATAGACCACATGCAGCATGCCGCGTCGTGGTTCGGTGAGACGCTGAGCAAGCCAGGGCGCCGCGTCACCCGCATCCGGGCGTGCGGCTGCAATCGAGATGGCCGCGCTGGTGAGCGCCTGGCGCTCCGGCTGATCAGGCCAAAGATAGGCCAGCAGCCGCAATGCGTCCGTAGCATCAGCCGGATCGAGCGGTGCCAGATCGACACCGCGGCGGTCTACGATGCTGAAGGGGTGGGGCTCAGGCCGGTCAGAGCCACGCCATTCGGGCGCGAGTTTCACCACCGCATCCTTGGGTCCATGCGCCATATCGTCAAGGGCGACAGAGAAGCGATCAAGGGAAAGGTTCAACCCGGCACTTGCGCCCAGTTCGGACAACACCAGAGGCCGGTCACCGACTTCCCCGAGGGCCCACCAGATGCCGGCCATGACAGCCGCAGCCCGCCGCACCTCGTTGGTTTGTGGCGTTCGGTCAAGCCAGGCGAAGATGCGGGCTTCGTGTATGCAGAAAGCAGTCTCAACTTCTGCCCATAACGTTTCATCTGCGGTCACATGCGGTGGATACACCGCTGCAAGGGAAGGAGCGCTGCCGTCGAGGACCAGACCGTGTAGCGCCCCGGCAAGGCGAAGCGGCAACGATTGCCCGGAAGGTCCGGGCTCCCCCTCCCATTCCAGACAGCGGGCACCGACCGCGGTCTTCTTGCTAAGCCGTTCCCCTATCAGCGGCATGAGGCGTGCCATGAATGGCGACCCGAGCTGCCCACAGGCTTGACCCTGTGCCACGAATGCGTCGCGGACCTTCTGGGTCATGGGCGGAGGTTCCTCGGTTACAACAACGGCGTCATGTTGGCGTCGTGCCTGTGGTTTGGCAATCTGTCTGCTGATTGCAGGACCGATACTGAGCTTTGGTCAGAGCCCGGCAATGCTAGGTAGCATCAGGGCGCATCCCAGAAGTCCTTCACGGACGTTCACTCTGTTGATCAGACACATCCGAACACTCGCCGTGAGCCGCATACCGCTTGACCATAAGCCCTGAGGCCGACATTCCATCAGATCATGTTCGCAAACCAAAACCTCTTTGATCGACGTCGAGGCTGCACCCAAGCGGCGGCTCTTCGGGCTGCGCGTCGATCAGTAGTCTTTGGCATGGTATCCGGCCTTTCGTAGATACCGCCAGCCGGAGCACCTGCGACACGCGTTCCTGAACCCCCGCAGCCCCTTGGCTCCGGGGGCTTCTGTTATCCGCACCTTGGAAGGACACTACCATGAGCATTCGCGTCGGCATTGTCGGCATCAGTGGTTTCGGCGGCGGCGAAGCGCTGCGCCTGATCGCAAGTCATCCGTCATTCGAACTGGTTTACGCCGCGGGCGAAAGCAGCGCGAACAGTCCATTGATCGACCGCTTCCCCGGGGTGCCGATTAAGCTAGCCGGGCTGATGATAGAAAGGTGGGATCCGCAGACCCTGCCCAAACTCGACGTGCTGTTTGCATCACTACCCACCGGCACGTCTGCCGAGGCCCTGGCGCGCGTCCCCGATGACGTCAAGATCGTCGATATAGGCGGGGATCACCGCTACGCTGACGGTTGGACTTATGGTCTCGCGGACGTATGGCCAGACAGGATCAAGGGCAGCACCCGCATTGCCAACCCCGGCTGTTTTCCGGTGGCTACTCTGAACACCCTGGCGCCGCTGCTGGCCGCCAAGATCATCGAGCCCGGTCATATTGTCGTTGATGCCAAGACCGGCATTTCCGGAGCCGGGCGTGGCGGTGGCGACAGCAAGTTTGGCTACGCCGACAGCAACGAGAACCTACAGCCCTACGGCTTGCTCAAGCACGTCCACATGCCTGAGATGACCAGGACAATCGAGCACATGAGCGGCGGCAGCGCCGCGGGGCTGGTGTTCACGCCGCATCTTGTGCCGATGACCCGCGGTGTGCTTGTTACGATCTACTGCCGAGGCCGCGCCACCACGGAGCAATGCCTCGCCGCAGCCCGGAGCTTTTATGCCGACCGTCCGTTCGTCCGGGTGACCGACCGGCCGCCCCAGACCAAATGGGCGAGCGGCTCGAACCTCTCGTTCGTCAGCTACGCAGCCGATCCAGAGCGCAACTTGGTGATCGCGATGGGGGTAGTCGACAATCTCGGCAAGGGGGCGGCCGGGCACGCAGTGCAGAATGCGAACCTGATCTGCGGTCTGCCTGAAACCGCAGGTCTGGAAGGCGCACCGGTCTGGCCGTGACACATGGGTAAGATCGCTCTTAGCTCACCGCTCGCAACACGGCGAGCGGCTGGTTTATCCCGCATTGCTAACGTTGACCCCTCCCCGATGCTCCCGAGACTTATCGCGTCCGCAACCACCTCCCGATCTACGACAGGCTGCTGGTTCTGACCGGAGCAACTGTTTCCTTATTGCGATGGGATTTGTGCTTCATGACCCGCGCGGTGCCGTATGGCGTGCCAAGCGGGCGGTCAGGCCGATGATCATGCCGGCCAGCGGCAGGATGATAAAGATGCGCACGAGGTGAAAAGCCGTAACAGTCGCCAGCCCCTCGTTCAGGATCTTCGCCGTCAGCGCCATTTCGGTGACGCTACCGGGCGCAGTGGACAGCAACATGACTTGCCAGGACTGGCCAATGAAAAATCCAAGCATCAGCCCCATCCCGAGGCAGAGCGCGATCAGCAGCACCGATGACAGGAACGCTCCGGCGATGAGCCCGCGTGCCTTCCGCAGCAGCGCACGGTCGAACACGGCGCCGAGCCAGACCCCCAGGAAGATCTGTGCAAGCACGAGCAACGGATAGGGGTAGGGTGTGAGCGGCAGGCTGAATGCTGCCGCCATGGCTGCCCCACCAAGAGCGCCCACAAAGAATGGGTTGGCCAACCGTACTTGACCCGCAAGGAGAGCGCCGCCTGCGCCTGCGAGGAATAGCAGAAGCGCACCGGGCGCAGTCCAATCCATGCGCGCCAGGGCTTGGGCAGGATCGGTGATCGTCCCGTCGAGGGCCACGATGACCGGGGGGACGGAAACGACCAGCAGCATGATCCGCAGGATCTGGGAAAGCACTACCGGCCCCACTGGAACCCCGTGCCGCTCGGCCAGGGTGGCGCTTTCGACCGGCCCCATCGGTATTGAGGCGAGCGTGGCGGTAACGACGTCTATCCGTGTCATGCGCATCAGCAGCGCTGCCACCGTGGATGAGAGGGCAATGGTGGCAAAGGCCGCGCCGACCATCGGGATCAGAAGGGAACCCAGCGTCCGCACTGCCTCGGGCGTGAAAGACAATCCTACGGAGCTTGCCACAAGGACCTGCCCGATCTGGCGGGTGTAGGCGGGAACATGCAGGGGTTGTTCAGCCAGGCGAAGGGCTGCAGCAAACATCATTGCCCCGATCATCCAGGGCAGGGGAAATCGCAGCCACTGGGCAATGAGGCCAGCGAGCAGAGCTCCGCCATAGATCAGCAGCAGATGCCCTGGCGTCGCCAAGCGCGCGCGTAGGGAACGGCGGGAATAGGTCACGCCCTAAAATGAACTGAGCGCGAAGGCACTCTCAAGCAAAATCGCGCGTGTATCGTGGAGCAGGTTTCTGTGAAGCAAGCAGGATTGCTACCAGGAGCGAGGTGCAAGCTGCTCTGGGTATTGGCTTTGTACATCCGGAGCGATTGCGCGGTGAGGACGATCAGCCGGTCCTCGGCACCCACGGCAATGGCGACCAGCAGTGCCTCGAGCTGGCTGGGCACACGCACGAAGGCCCCGCGATTCTACCGTCTTGCGGGTGGCCAGGACGACAAGCGCACGCCGCACGTCTGTCCGGCTGCAATCGTAGATTTCGCAAAGCTCCGGTTCGCTAAGCTTGGTGCCCGCGCGGAGCCGCCTTTCGAGAATAGCCTCGCTCACCCCGTGGACGATCCGGCTATCCGCATTCTCTGCCATGAACCTGTGTTTGCTCCGTGCCTGCTCGGCTTGCCCTATTGGGCAGCACAAGAAGTTCGGAACGAAGCGGACAAAAATCGTTGACGCATCTCGGCCAAATCGCTGACGATCCAGTGACAGACGCATCCGGGAGGCGTTCATGAAAATACTTCTCGTCAATCCCAATGCCACGGCTTCGATGACAGATAAGATCGCCGCCAGTGTCCGGCGCGTTGTCGGACCCGGAGCCGAAATCGTGACGCGCACGGGGGAAGGATCGCCCGCCAGCCTCGAGGGCCGTTACGACGAAGCGATGTCGGTGCCCACGTTGCTGCCGCTACGTCCCCCAGGCCGAGCAAGAGCGCGAACTGACACAGCATCGGGTTCCCGGCCTCGCGCACGAGGCTGGACGACCATCTTTTCATCGCTTCGCTTCACCTTTTATAAGGATCAACCCTATGTCCCGAACGTACCAATTCCGCACGGCCACCGTGTCCCGCTGCATCTTGCATGCCGCCGTCGCATTGCTCTGCCTGGCAGGAGGTTCCGCAGCAGAGACTGAGCCAACCGCCGGCGGCCCAGTCATCGTCCTAATCAACCCCAATTCGAACGCCGCCGCGACCGAGAGCATGACGGCGCTTGCACAAGAAGCTGCGGGAGACGCGGCTCGGATCCTTGGACGCACCAATGACAATGCCCCCCGGCTTCTGACCACTCCTGAAGACATGGTCCAAGCCATTAAAGGCGTTGTCGAGATCGGCCGGCAGGCCACTCACGAAGAGGGAGTGGCGGCAGTCATTGTTTCCGCGTTCAGTGATCCCGGACTTATTGAATTGCGCGAGGCGCTGCCTGACACCATTGTGGTGGGCATTGGCGAACAGGCTTTTCACGAGGCGGCTCGGGACGGCCGCTCTTTTGCCATCGTGACAATCACCCCGGATCCCGCGCTGATTGAGTCCTTCCACGCCAAAGCAGAGGACCTTGGCTATGGAAAGCAGTTCAAGGGTGTCCGCGTCACACCTGGGGATCCAAAGGAGCTTGTGGAGAAACCCGAGCAACTCGATACAGCCTTGGCCGCAGCTGTGGAGCAGGCAGTACGCGAAGACGGGGCAGAAGCCGTTATCATGGGCGGCGGCCCCTTGTCGGCACCTGCAATGCGCATTCAGTCACGCTTCGAAGTTCCTCTTGTTGTTGCCGTCATCGCCGCCACAAACGCTGCATTGAAGGAACTCGCGAAGTAGGACCTTCGCTTCAGCATGGGCATCATGGGTTGTTCACAGATGCCCGCGCATGGTCAGCGGGCCTAGCCAGTCAGCGGGTGTGTCATAAACGCGACCTGTATTACTCAGGACGCCCCCCGTGCAAAAATACAGCACCATTCAACTGGGGCTCGGCTCAACCGGTTTTACATTGGCCCTGTTTTGCGAGTGCTGCGTAAGAACCCTGATGGCAGGAGCGGTCAGAGGTGGTCCGGGATTTTCGACCAGTTTGCCGCTTCGCTAAGCTCGGGCATGGGTTTCATGTCAGGCAGCGGCTTTCAGGTTTTGGTTGGCGGTATCATAGGCCTCAGCTGGCGTCAGCAACTGCTGACGCCAGCTGAGGCCTATGATACCGCCAACCAAAACCTGAAAGCCGCTGCCTGACATGAAACCCATGCCCGAGCTTAGCGAAGCGGCAAACTGGTCGAAAATCCCGGACCACCTCTCCTCACCAGTTCGTGGCGCGCGTCGATCATGTCGACCAGTCGGCGGCGGAGCAGGTCATCCTGCTCAGGGGCGCGGGAATGGGGCTTCATCGGCGACCGGAAATTGCAGGGTTTCTCGCCAAAGCATACGAAACCCTGCAATTCAAGGCGAACAAAACCGAAGCTTCAGCAGGCAAAATCAATGTAGTAAAGGGTGTTTAGGGCGGGTTGTCGAGTTAAAGTAGATGAGGGCGCTGCCGAAAATCGCGGAAGCCTTATGATCTGTTGATTTCCACCCCGAACTGACCTCGCCCGAGCAAGCTTGATCCTTTTGCCGAGAAGCTGGCTGGCTGGCTGAAGACGGAGGCCGGCAAGTCGCGCAAGCAGCGGCGGACGCTGAAGCAGATGCATGCCGATCTTGTCACGCTCGGCTTCACCGGCTCCTACAACCGGGTTGCGGCGTTTGCGCGGAACTGGCGGACAAACCGACAACGGGAGCAACAGACCACAGGACGCGGCACCTTCGTTCCGCTGACGTTTCAACCCGGCGAGGCGTTTCAGTTCGACTGGAGCGAAGACTACGGGCATCTGGCCGACGAGCGCACCAAGCTTCAGATGGCGCATATCAAGCTGTTGCATAGCCGGGCCTTCCTGTTGCGCGCCTACTCGGCTCGCAGACCCACGAGATGCTGTTTGACGCTCACTGGCATGGCTTCCGTGTCTTTGGCGGCGTGCCCGAGCGGGGCATCTCCGATAACATGAAGACCGCAGTGGACCGTGTCGGTCGCGGCAAAGAGCGGCGGCTCACACATCCGCTTCCTGGCCATGGCCAACCACTATGTCTTTAAGCCGCCAGCTTGCGGATCTATCCGGACCGGCTGGCCCTCGCGGCCGAGGGTAACATCCTGTGCGAGCATGGCCGCGTGATCCAGCACAGCCACACGTTGCCGCCACGAACGATCTATGACTGGCGGCATTACCTTGCCGTTCTTCAGCGCAAGCCTGGTGCCTTGCGCAATGGCGCCCCCTTTGCCGAGTTCCCGCCTGCCTTCCGGCAACTGCAGGACCGGACCGGCCAAGCGGCTTTATCTGCCATTCGCGTGATGCGAGTTGCTTTAGCCGGGTCACACTATGTCCCCAAGGTTGCAGAAAAAAGACAACGCTCTCCTTTTGATAGGTAAATCCCTAACCTTTTCAACAGGCTATCAGACTGCAACCGTTACACGATATATACGTTTTGTCCGGGATGTAAGGGCATCTGTATTTGTAACGAGGCTTGGTTTGATGTTGACGAGTATACGCATGGCCTTTGGTGCGGCTTCGATTTGCGCTGTTTCCATGATCGCCCCCGCTTGGGGGGCCACCGTGACCGAGGTTTCTGGCCCTCCGACAGGGGGGACGATCATTGACCTGCACACGGACGACTTCGAGCGTCTCGGGAACTGCGGAGGCGGTGGCTCTGTCGTCAACGACGGCTGCTCGGTCGTGATGAAGGACAATCCGACGGCGCCCCATGCCTATGGGCGTTTCGATCCGCTGCCTGCGTCTTACTGGATCGACAGCCAGGATATCGACGAACTGAAGTGGACGATCAAAGCGCCTGTGTCGTTCACATCCCTTACCTTCGCCCTTACGGATGCCCATGACCAGGCCAACAGCCACTTCGACCTGTACTACAACCCGGCGGGCACCTGGACATCGATCTGGAACATCGCGACCCGGCAGGCGAACGGCAATCTGTACTGGCTGACGGTCGATTTCGCCGATGCCGTTGCCTCGGCCGAGTTCCGGTTCTCGACTAAGGTGGGCGCGGGCTATGACGGTTTCGGGCTGTCGCAGCTGACCGTATCTCCAAGCCCGATCCCTGCCCCACCCGCAGCCGTGCTTCTCCTGACGGGCGGCGTGGCTTTCGCAGGCCTGCGCGGTCGGCGCAAATCTCGCCGATCTCTTCCTGCGGACCTTTCCTCTGCTTGACTGCCAGGCCCGCCCCCTCGGGGTGCAGGCCTGTTCACAGGCAGGGCGCGGCAGCATCCCCCGGTATGTCAGCGATCCGGTTTTTTCTATTAACCTGTACAAAAAGGCTAATTGGTCAATAAACAACCCCAAGGTATCAAAGCGTTATTCAATGCTGTTTTAGGTGGTTGCCATGTCCCGAACTGAAAGTATTTCAGCCTTTCGTCCTGCCGTGTCCCCTGACGATTGGAACATGATCCTCTTGGCGATAAGCGCCTATGCGCACAATTCCGATTACCGCGACCTTTTGGGCCGCCTGGAACGCCAGGCCGTTATCAACGGTATCGCGGCGCCATTACGCCGCCCGTCCTGAGCCTTGGTCCTTTTTCCGCGTCACGACCGTTGTCCCCTCTGGAGATCCAACAGAGGACCAAGGACATGACCAAAGCGAACCTCACCCTCGAAGGCATGGAACAGATCAAGGGCACCGTCGAGATCGGCGGCGACTATGCCCGTTTCCGCACGGACGTGGCGGTCGACGACAGCAAGATCGTTGGACCCGTCGAGGGGGAACTGACCATCGACGGCAAGCCAGAGCGCGTGGTTCTTGAGAATTGCCGCACCACCGAGGGGGAAGGCTGCGAGATAACCCTGCGCCGGATCACACCGGAACCACGCTAAAGGAAGCGCCTGCAAGGGCCTCTGGCCCTTCGGGCGCAATTCGATGTGACATCAACAATCACATATCTGCGTGCCGGAAAGAGGCCGGGTTGGCGCGGAGGTCAGCAGAAGAACGGTATGCCTTGTCCTCAGCCTCGATAGCCGGGAGTTTTTGCACGGTCACGCGGGGCAGCAGACGTGCCCGGGCTCGGACAGCGGCATTGCGGCCATCAATTGTGCCAAATGTCCTGAAATTCTCTGCATATGAAAGGGATGGAGAACGGATGGATCAACCGCGTCCTCACCCCCGCAGGGGGAACTTGCACAAGTGTCTGGAAATATGGCGGACCCGGAGCGATTCGAACGCCCGACCCCCAGATTCGTAGTCTGGTGCTCTATCCAGCTGAGCTACGGGTCCGTCGTAGGGCGGTCATGTAGCCGCCTCGTCCGGGGGACGCAAGGGGGGATGGCACAAAAAACGCCGCCCCCTCGATTTTATCGCGCCCCCGCCATTTGCCGTGCGGGCATGATCGCCATGTCGCGGGGAATGTGGATCATGAATTCGCTGCCCTCGGCGTCGCTGCGCACCAGATCCAGCCGCCCGCCATGGCCGCGCACCAGATCGGCGGCAATGGTCAGGCCCAGGCCGGTGCCTCCCTTGCGCGCGCTGCCTGAAAAGGGCTTGAACAGGTATTCGCGCGCCTTTTCCGGCAGGCCAGGCCCGGTGTCGCCCACGCGGATCCACCAGTCGCCGTCGCTTTCGCCCGCGCCGATCTCGACCGTGCCGGGTTGGCCGGTGCCTTCGATGGCCTGGCGCGCGTTGCGGGCAAGGTTCGCCAGGACGCGATACAGCTGGTCGCGGTCGGCGCGGATGGTCAGGCTGGGCGGGATGTCGCACAGGAATTCGACCTTGGGGCCATCGCCGCTGGCCAGGGTCTCGGCCTCGACCACCTCGGTGGTCAGTTGCGCCAGGTTGAAGCGCGACAGGGTGGGCGCAGGCTCCTCGGCCTTGCCGAAGGCCAGGGTCGTCTCGCACAGGTTCACCGCGCGGCTGATCGATTTGACCAGCTTGGGGGCAGCACGCTTGACCTTGGGGTCGCCGCTGTCCTCCAGCCGGTCGGCAAAGATCTGCGCGGTGGTCAGGATGTTGCGCAGGTCGTGGCTGATCTTGGCCACCGCCTCGCCCAGTTGGGCCATTCGCTCGCGTTGCTTCAGCGATGACGTGACCGTCTTTTGCAAGGTTTCCAACGCGGTTTCAGCATCGCGCAATTCGGCCAGCCGGGCATCCGGCCTGATGATGTGGCGCGAATCCTCGGGCGCCTGCGCATAGGACACCATGTGGCTGATCACCCGCCGGATCGGCACCAGGACCAGCCGCTGCACCGCAAGGTTCAACAGGATTGCCGTCAGGATCGAGAAAGCGGCCGACAGCAGCAGCAGCCTGATGCCATAGTCGATCATCCCCGCACGAAGCGGCGCGGTTTCCATGGTGATCTCGATCAACTGGCCCGCCTGGTTGACCGGGGACCCGATCACACGGATCACCTCGTTGCGGCGGTTCAGCAGCGCGCCAAGCGCGTCGTCGATGGTCTGGGGAACGCCGTCTTCGCGCAGGTCGTAAGTCTGGGCGACAGGACCGGGAATGCGCGATGACAGGACCAACTGCCGGATGTCGTTGCGGCGCAGGACGACGTTCAAGACCCCAGCATTCTGCAACAGTTCCGCCTCCAGGTCGTCGGCCAGTGATTCGTCAGACGCCAGCACCGCCAAACTGGCGATCTGCCCGCGCTCCAGACGCGATTCCAGATAGTCGAGCCTGTAGCTGGCCAGGGCGGGAAGCAGGATAAGCACTTCGGCCAGCATGACGAAGATGATTGTCAGCGCGGCGAATCGGCCAGTGATCGTGTTCAGTTGCATATAATCTTGATTGTCATCGCGCGGGTTGCGCGTGTTTCAGCCCGAGCCGATCCCGGTTTGCACATCAAACGAATGTGATATGTCGCAGGTTCCGGCACCGGAATAAAGCCGGTTGCGCGAATGACCGCCTTAATGGTTGACGGGACCGGCCCCTTGATCTATCCAGCGGGCTTCGAACAACCGGCGCGTTCGCGCGAAGGGTGGCTTTTGCCATCCCGCTCTGCCGCCCGCCCCCCGCAGATACGACCTCGGAGACTGACGATGAAGCGCACCTTTCAACCCTCGAATCTCGTTCGTGCGCGCCGCCACGGCTTTCGCGCCCGCATGGCCACCAGCGGCGGCCGTCGCGTGCTGAACGCCCGCCGCGCCAAGGGCCGCAAGCGTTTGTCGGCCTGATCCTTTGCGGCGGGCACGTCCCGCCGAACCAAGGGCTTTTGCATATGCCGCCCCTGCCCCATCCCGTTGCCGATGCGCGACCCCCGGATGACGGCACGGCGGCATTTCGCATGTCCATGCCTTCCGTGATAGCCAAGCGCGCGGATTTCCTGGCGGCGGCGCGGGCCTTGCGCCAAGGAACGCCCGGCTTTCAGCTGCAGGCGCGGGACCGGGGCGATGGCGCCGCGTTTCGGGTGGGCTTCACCTGTTCCAAGAAGATCGGCAATGCGGTGATGCGCAACCGCGCCAAGCGGCGGCTGAGAGAGGTTGCCCGGCTGCATCTGCCCCGCGATGCCCGGCCGGGCTGGGATTATGTGCTGGTCGGCCGCCCCGAGGCGACCGTCAGCCGCGATTTCGCCGACCTGTGCCGCGACCTGGCGAACGCGCTGCGAAAGATCCACCCGTGACGCCCCTGGCCCATCTGGTCGCTCTGCCGGTGCGGGCCTATCGGCTGGTGGCCTCGCCCTGGGTCGGGCATGGCTGCCGGTTCCAGCCGACCTGCTCCGCTTATGCCCTGGACGCGCTGTCTCGCCACGGCGGGTTGCGCGGGGGCTGGTTGGCGGCACGGCGCATCGGGCGCTGTCACCCCTGGGGCGGATCGGGCTATGACCCGGTGCCGGGCAGCGACCCTGACCACGAAAGGCAGTCCGATGCTGGACGACACTGACGACCTGACCGAGATTCACCCGCTGTTCGCGGGCGCGCCGTCCTCGACCGAATTTCGCAAGCTGCGCAAGCGGCTGGTCCGTGAAACCCGCCAGGCGATCGAGGATTACGGCATGGTCCGCCCCGGTGACCGCTGGCTGGTCTGCCTGTCGGGCGGCAAGGACAGCTATACCCTGCTGGCGGTGCTGCACGAGTTGAAATGGCGCGGGCTGCTGCCGGTGGATCTGCTGGCCTGCAACCTGGACCAAGGCCAGCCGAACTTCCCGGCGACCGTGCTGCCGCAATTCCTGACGGAACGGGGCGTTGCGCACCGGATCGAATACAAGGACACCTATTCTGTCGTCACCGACAAGATCGCGCCCGGCGGCACGATGTGTTCGCTGTGCTCGCGCCTGCGGCGCGGCAACCTGTACCGGATCGCGCGCGAGGAAGGCTGTTCAGCCGTCGTGCTGGGCCACCACCGCGACGACATCCTTGAGACGTTCTTCATGAACCTGTTCCACGGCGGCAGGCTGGCGGCCATGCCGCCCAAGTTGCTCAATGAGGATGGCGACCTGACCGTGCTGCGCCCGCTGGCCTATGTGGCCGAGGCCGATTGCGAGCGGTTTTCGCGGGCGATGAACTATCCCATCATTCCCTGCGACCTGTGCGGCAGCCAGGAAGGGCTGCAACGCGTGCAGGTCAAGCGACTGCTGGACGAATGGGAGGCGCGCAGCCCGGGCCGCCGCCAGGTGATGTTCCGCGCCTTGTCGAATGTGCGCCCCTCGCACCTGCTGGATCCCAAGCTGTTCGACTTTGCGTCCCTGTTTCCGGCGGCCGAGGCCGCAGGAAACGGCAACGTTCCACGGCTGCGGGACTAGGATCGGACGCCGCGGATGCAGGGCCGCCCGGCCAAATCCGCTTGACTGTTAACCGCCCCTTCTGTTGAAGCGGCGCGACGGACGCGAGAAGGCTGGAAAGCGCATGGAAGACAATAACCGCAATCTGATCCTGGCGACGGTCCTGTCGTTCCTGGTGATCCTGGTTTGGTACACGGTCTTTGCGCCCGAACCGCCCGCGCCCATGGAACAGCCGGTCGCCGTGGAAAGCCAGGCCCAGGACGTGCCGCTGGCCAACCCCGAAAGCAGCACCCTGCCCGCCGACCTGGGCGCGCCTGCCGACGCCGCGCCGCAGGCTGGACGGGTCGAGATCCAGACCCCGTCGCTGTCCGGCTCGATCTCTCTGGCCGGTGGCCGGATCGACGACCTGCTGCTGACGAAATACCGCGAAACGCTGGACGACAATTCGCCCAATGTCCGCCTGCTGTCGCCGTCATCCGCGACGGCCACGGATGCCATCCAGACCGGCGCCGCGAAACCCTATTACGCCGTTTATGGCTGGACCCCGGGTCCGGGCGTCGATCCGGCGCTTGTGCCCGGCCCCTCGACCATCTGGACCGTTGAATCGGGCGACACCCTGGCCCCCGGGCAACCTGTCACGCTGGCCTGGGACAATGGCGCAGGCCAGATTTTCCGTCGCACCTTCGCGGTGGACGAGGATTACCTGTTCACCGTCAGCCATGCCCTGCAGAACAACGGCGACGCGGCCTTCACCGCCGCGCCCTATGGCATCATCGCCCGCCACGGCCATCCCGACACACAGAACTTCTTCGTGCTGCACGAAGGCGCGGTGGGGATGTCCGACGGCACGCTGACCGAGCTGAAATACGACAATATCGCCGAACTGGACCCCCTGGAACGCGAGGGCCGCGCCGAAGTGACGCAGGTCAACAGCAACGGCTGGATCGGCTTTACCGACAAGTACTGGATGACCACGCTGGCCCCCGCGCCGGGCCAGGCCTTCACCTCGGTCGTGAAATACGCCGAGGGCGCGGACATCTATCAGACCGAAGCCCGCTATCCGATGCAGACAGTCGCGCCGGGAACCCAGGTTTCCGCCGACAGCTATCTGTTCGCGGGCGCCAAGGTCTGGGAAACCATCAACGCCTATCAGGAAACCCCGGGTATCCAGGGCTTTGTCGACTCGATCGACTGGGGCTGGTTCTATTTCCTGACCAAGCCCATCTTCCGCCTGCTGCACTGGCTGCATGGCATGATCGGCAACATGGGCTGGTCCATCATCGCCCTGACCTTCATCCTGAAGACGCTGGTCTTTCCGCTGGCGCGCAAATCCTACATCTCGATGGCGAAGATGAAGGAATTGCAGCCCCAGATGGAGGCCTTGAAGGAACGCACCGGCGATGATCGCATGAAGTTCCAGAAAGAGATGATGGAGCTTTACAAGCGCGAGAAGGTAAACCCCGCTGCCGGCTGCCTGCCGGTGCTGCTGCAAATCCCGATCTTCTTCGCGCTCTACAAGGTAATCTTCGTCACCATCGAACTGCGCCACGCCCCCTGGATCGGCTGGATCCAGGACTTGGCCGCGCCCGATCCCTCGTCGCTGCTGAACCTGTTCGGGCTGCTGCCCTTTGCGCCCCCCGCCCAGGGCACGCTGCTGCATTCGCTGTCGCTGCCCGCGCTTGCCATCGTCCTGGGGATCAGCATGTGGATCCAGCAACGGCTGAACCCGGCCCCTGCGGACCCGGCGCAGAAGATGATCTTCGCCTGGATGCCCTGGATCTTCATGTTCATGCTGGGCGGTTTCGCCTCGGGCCTGGTGCTTTACTGGATCACCAACAACCTGATCACCTGTGTGCAGCAATACACGATCATGTCCATGCACGGCCACCGGCCCGACCTGTTCGGCAACATCAAGGCGGCGATCCCGTCGCGACCCAAGAAGGACAGCAAGTGACCGCGGCCCTGGCCCATATCCGCCGCCATCCGATCAAGTCGGTCGGCGGAGAAGGGCTGGACCGCGTCGCCCTGTCTGCGGCACGCCGCCTGCCCGGCGACCGTGAATGGGCTGTGCTGACGGATGCGGGTGAACGCAACGCCCAGGCCAGCCAGACGGCGGGCGAGCCTGACCGCTGGCTGCCAAAGTCCTGCTTCCTGCGCGGCGTGTCCTCGCCGCAGGTGCAGGCGATCAGCGGGGGGTGGGAGGGTGACACCCTGGTCCTGCGCCAGCCTTCGCAGGCCGACCTGACCATCAACCCGGAAACCGACGGTGATCGCCTGGTTGAATGGCTGCGCCCGCTGTGGCCCGTGAATGCCCCCGCCCCCACCCGGCTGGTGCGCGGTGCGGCCATCTGGACCGACCAGAAATGGCCCTGGATCTCCATCCTGTCGCTGGCAAGCCTTGCAGACCTTGAAGCACGCACGGAACGGACCCTGGGCATCCACCGCTGGCGCGGCAACCTGTGGGTGGATGGCTGGGACCCCTGGACCGAACGCGACCTGATCGGCCACATCATCAGCATCGGCGATGTGGAACTGCGCGTGACCGCCCAGATCGGTCGCTGCGAGGCGACCAGCGCCGATACCGACACCGGAGAACGCGACATCGATATGCTGGCCACGCTGGAACAACTTTACGGCCATACCGATTTCGGCATCTTCGCCGAGGTCGTGACCGGCGGCACCATTGCCTTGGGTGACGAGGTGACGGCATGAAGGTCGCCTTTCCCGTCGCCCCCGAACCCGATGCCGAGGCGGCCGAGGCCGCGCGCCTGCTGTTCGCCGGCCCGGTCGATTTCCTCAAGGGCGTGGTCGCCATGGACGGCCTGCCCCCCGCCGACCGCCCCGAGGTCTGCTTTGCCGGCCGCAGCAACGTGGGCAAGTCCAGCCTGATCAACGCCCTGACCGGCCGCAAGGGCATTGCCCGCGCGTCCAACACGCCGGGCCGCACGCAGGAAATCAACTATTTCACCTTGGGCGAACACAGCTATCTGGTGGACTTGCCCGGCTATGGCTTTGCCAAGGCACCGGTCGCGGTTGTCGCCAAATGGCAGGCGCTGCTGAAGAATTACCTCGCCGGACGCCCGACATTGCGCCGCGCCTTTTGCCTGATCGATTCGCGCCACGGCGTAAAGCCCGTGGACCACGAGATCATGACCCTGCTGGACCGGTCCGCCGTTCCTTTCCAGGCAGTCCTGACCAAGATCGACAAGCTGGGGCCGAACGCCCTCCAGCCGGTGATCGACCAGGTCGAGGCAGAGTTGCAGAAACATCCTGCCGCCTTCCCCCAGATCGTCCTCACCTCATCCGACAAGGGCCAGGGCATCACGACCCTGCGCGCGATCATAGCCGGTCTGGACTGATCCGCTGATGCGTCCTAGGGTCCGCCCGTCACACAGGGGCTAAGGATGAGAAAGCAGAACATGAACCGCGACTGGACCGCCACCGCCAGAACCCTGTCCGAGGCCCTGCCCTATCTGCAACGCTATTCCGGCGCTGTCGTCGTCGTGAAGTTCGGCGGCAATGCCATGGGCGACGACGACGCCATGGCCGAATTCGCCCGCGACATCGTGTTGATGAAGCAGGTCGGCATGAACCCGGTCGTTTGCCACGGCGGCGGCCCGATGATCAATGAATTGCTGGCCCGGCTGGGCATCGAAAGCACCTTCGTGCGCGGCAAGCGCGTCACCACCAAGGAAACGGTGGAAGTGGTGGAGATGGTCCTGTCGGGCCTTGTCAACAAGCGCATCGTCCAGGCCATCAACGACGCGGGCGGCCGCGCGGTCGGCATCAGCGGCAAGGACGACGACCTGATGGTCTGCGAGGTGGACGATCCCGAACTGGGCTTTGTCGGCCGCCCGATCGAGATGAATGTCCAGATCATCCGCGACCTTTACAAGGCGGGCCTGATCCCGGTCATCGCCCCCGTCGCCACCGGCATGGCCGACAACGAGACCTTCAACGTCAACGGCGACACCGCCGCGGGCGCGATCGCGGGCGCCCTGCGCGCCGACCGGCTGCTGCTGCTGACCGACGTGGCAGGCGTCAAGGATGCCAATGGCGAGGTTCTGACCCAGATCCACCCCGACCAGGTGCGCCAGATGATCGCGGACGGAACCATTGCGGGCGGCATGATCCCCAAGACCGAAACCGCCCTGAAGGCATTGGAGGAAGGCGTGCGCGCGGTGGTGATCCTGGATGGACGGGTGCCGAACGCCAGCCTTCTGGAACTGTTCACCGAACATGGGGCGGGCAGCCTGATCCGGTCCACGCCGCCTTCCACCCGTCCGCGCGGGCTGCGCCAGGGCGAAGCGTCCCTGTAAAGACCACGCCTTGCCGAACGCGCGGGGTAATGGCAGGCTGCGCTCAGCTTGGCAAGAAACAGGGACAGATCGCATATGACACCGCTTGGACATCGACGGCTGATCCTGACGCGCCACGCCAAATCGGCCTGGGATGATCCGAACCTGGCCGATCATGACCGCCCGCTGAACGACCGGGGCCGCCGGTCCGCGCTCGCGCTTGGCGACTGGATGGCGTCGCGCGGCTATGAACCCGAGGAAGTCTTGTGTTCCTCTGCGGCCCGTACCCAGGAAACCTGGGCCACCATTGCCAGCGCCCCCCTGGAGGTTCGCCCCCTGCTGCGGATCGAGGCCGGGCTTTACCAGGCTGGCCCCGAAAAAATGCTGTCGATCCTGAAGACCGCGACGCATCCGACGGTGATGATGCTGGGCCACAACCCCGGCATTTCCGAATTGGCGGCACTGCTGCCCGCGCGCCTGCCGCTGGATCCCGACTTCCGCCGCTATCCCACCGGCGCGACCCTGGTCGTGGATTTCCAGGTGGACAGCTGGTCCCAGGTCGAGCCCGGCCAGGGCAGCGTCATGGATTTCGTGCGCCTCGACGGACGCAACTGAACCCCTTTCACTTTGGCTTGAATATCCCACAGGGGGTCCGGGGGACGTGAAGTCCCCCGGGCTGCCCTCAGTGTCCCAAGATCTGTGACAGGAACAGCTTGGTCCGTTCCGACTTGGGATTGTTGAAGAACTCGTAAGGCTCGTTCTGTTCGACGATCTGGCCCTGGTCCATGAAGATCACCCGGTTGGCGACCGCCTGGGCAAAGCCCATCTCATGCGTGACGCAGATCATCGTCATCCCCTCCTCGGCCAGCGCGATCATCGTGTCCAGAACCTCCTTGATCATCTCGGGGTCGAGGGCGGATGTCGGTTCGTCGAACAGCATGATCTTGGGCTGCATGCACAGCGACCGTGCGATGGCCACGCGCTGTTGCTGGCCGCCCGACAACTGGCCCGGGTATTTATGCGCCTGTTCCGGGATCTTGACCTTTTCCAGAAAGCGCATGGCCGTTTCCTCGGCCTGGCGGCGGGGCACCTTGCGGACCCAGATCGGCGCCAGGGTGCAATTCTCCAGCACCGTCAGATGCGGGAACAGGTTGAAGTGCTGGAACACCATCCCCACCTCGGACCGCACCTTGTCGATGTTCTTGATGTCGTTGGTCAGTTCGATCCCGTCCACGACGATATGGCCGGACTGATGTTCCTCCAGCCGGTTGACGCAGCGGATCAGGGTCGATTTTCCCGACCCCGACGGCCCGGCGATGACGATCCGTTCGCCCCGGTGGACGGTCAGATCGATGTCGCGCAGCACATGGAACGACCCATACCACTTGTTCATGTTGCGGATGTCGATCGCGACTTCGTCGCTGATCTGCATATGGCTGCGGTCGATGGGCCGGGTGTTGTGGTCGCTCATGGCGGTGTCCTTACCTGTGGTCGCGAGCCAGACGGCGTTCGAGATACATCGAATAGCGCGACATGCCGAAGCAGATCAGAAAGAAGATGCAGCCGACAAAGATATACGGCTCCCAATAGATGCCCTTCCACGAGGTGCTGGCGCGCACCGCGTCGGACATGGATTTCAGCGGATCGTAAAGACCCACGAAGGTCACCAGCGTGGTGTCCTTGAACATCCCGATAAAGGTGGAGACGATGCCGGGGATGGAAATCTTCAGCGCCTGCGGCAGCACGATCAGCCGCTGCGCCTTCCAGTAGTCCAGGCCCAGGGCGTCGGCGGCCTCGTATTGTCCCTTGGGCAGGGCTGCCAGCCCGCCCCGTATCACCTCGGCCATATAGGCGGCGGCGAACAGCGTGACCATGATGATCACGCGCAGGATGATGTCGAAATTCGTGCCGGGCGGCAGGAAATAGTTCAGCAGCAGGGAGGCCACGAACAGCAGCGCGATCAGCGGCACACCTCGGATGAATTCGATGAAGATCACCGCAAGTGATTTCACCAGGAACATATCCGACCGCCGCGCCAAGGCCAGCACGATGCCCAAGGGCAGCGACATGGCAATGCCCGCCACCCCGATGGTGATCGACAGCAGGAAGCCACCGAACTGGTCTGATGCAACGGCGGGAATGGCGAAGGACGCGATCCCCTGGGCATCGCGCGCGGCCTCTCCGGCATAGCCGGTCCACCAGATCAGGGGAATGACCAAGGCCGCGACAACGGCGGCGATGCCGGAAAAGGGGTTCAACACCCGCCAGGCGATCCAGCCCAGGATCGGACCGGCCAGAACCATGATCGGTCCCCAGGCCGATCCTCCCCACAGGAACCAGACCCCCATCAGCGGATAAAGGATCGAGAAGACCAGCAGCCAGGTCACATTCCGTTCCGAAATCGCCAAGCCGCCGACCAGCATGAGGGCGGCAAAGACCAACCATGCGGCGGGCGCCCCAAGCGTGATCATCAGCCACAGCGTGACCACCGTAGCCACCCCCAGCACGATGCGGCGGATGCGGGGGGATTCCGAAAACAGCACGGGCGTCAAGGCCAGGAACAGCAGGCCAAAGGCCATGGTCGGGCGCCAGTAGAGTTCGGGCGGATAGAAGCCATAGACATACTGGTTCCAGCGTTCGCGGATCACCGCCCAGCAGGCGCCGCGCGCCCCCTCGCCCCAGGTTTCGGCGATGATCTGGCGGCATTCCGACAGGCTGCCCGCGTTCCAGACGGAATGGGCGAACCAATCCCAGAAATGGCTGAACAGAAACCAGACGATCAGGATGCCCAGGATGGTCAGGACCGTGTTGACCGGACCCGAAAACAGGTTCATCCGCAGCCAGCGAACCGCCCCTGCCTCTCGGATCGGGGGTTCGGCAGGGGGCAGCATGGTGTCTCGGACAAAGGGGACAGTT
This sequence comes from Paracoccus actinidiae, assembly GCF_030863885.1. Classification (NCBI taxonomy): domain Bacteria; kingdom Pseudomonadati; phylum Pseudomonadota; class Alphaproteobacteria; order Rhodobacterales; family Paracoccaceae; genus Paracoccus; species Paracoccus actinidiae. The sequence goes on along the minus strand of NZ_CP132956.1, from coordinate 3,257,037 downwards.
TGGGCGTGGGTATCGCTCATCTCACCGTTCCTTCAGCTTGACGCGTGCGTTGAACAGGTTCATCCCCGACGAGATGATCAGGCTGAGCGTCAGATAGACCCCCATCATCAGCACGATGGCCTCCAGCTCTCGTCCCGTCTGGTTCAGCGTGGTGCCGCCCAGCGTGCCCTTGATGTCCATATAGCCCACGGCGATGGCCAGCGAACTGTTCTTCATCAGGTTCAGGTATTGCGAAATCAGCGGCGGGATGATCACCCGCAGCGCCTGGGGCAGGATCACCAGGTTCATGGTCCGACCCGGGCGCAGGCCCAGGGCAAAGGCGGCCTCGGATTGGCCCCGGCTGACGGCCAGGATGCCGGCGCGGACGATTTCCGCGATGAAGGCCCCGGTATAGAGCGTCAGGGCCAGCCACAATGCGACAAGGCCGTTGGCAACGTTCAGGCCGCCGGTGAAGTTGAAGCCGCGCAGTTCCGGGGGGATCATGTGCAGGCCGAAATACCAGATCAGCAGCAGGGACGGCACCGTCATAACGGCCAGGCTTATCCACCAGGTCGTGGGACGGCTGCCGGTCCGGTCCTGGACCTGCTGCGCCCAGGCGCCGATCATGCGCCGGATGATCCAGCCCCCGACCAGCGCCACCACAAAGGCAATGGTCGCCCAGCTAAAGGTGATCCGCGCGCCCAGATCCAGGCTGCCCGGATCGTTGGTCATTCCCAGCGTCGGGATGGCGGTATAGCGATTGGTCAGCGCCACATGGTCGAACAGGATCATGCCGGCGGCCGGATCGTCGCCGCGAAAGGCGTTGGGCGGCGGCATCACCTCGGTGAAGATCGCAAAGACGATCAGGATCCACAGCAGCAGGGGCACGTTGCGGAACGCCTCGACATAGACGGTCATCAGCCGTGCGATCAGCCAGTTGTTCGACAACCGCGCCACGCCCGCGACGATGCCCAGGAAGGTGGCGGCGATGCAGCCCAGGATCGACACGATCAGCGTGTTCAGTAGCCCGACAAAGGCCGCGCGCAGATGCGTGTCGTCCGAGGTATAGGGGATCGGCGTTTGCGGGATGTCGTAACCTGCGCGCTGCCACAGGAAGCCGAAGTTGAAATCCTTGCCCAGGGCCGCAAGGTTGCGGATCGTGTTGTTGACCAGCCACCAGGCCAAGGCCATCACCAGAATGAACACGATCACCTGGAAGGTCATCGACCGATAGCGCCGATCATAGATCAGCATACTGGGCCGGAACGGCGGAGTCGCCGGCACTGAGATGTCCGTCATTCGATCTTACCCCTGTAGCCGGTGATGCCTTTGGTGGCAGCGTTTGTCGCAACCGGTCTTTTGCTTAAGCAAAGGGGGCGCATCTGCGCCCCCTTCGGTCTTGGTCATGCCTCAGCGGAAGGGCATCGCATACATCAGGCCGCCCTGCGTCCACTGGGCGTTCAGGCCGCGGGCCAGACCGATCGGGGTTTGCTCGCCGATGTTGGCCGCGAAGATTTCGCCATAGTTGCCGCTGGCCATGATGGCGCGCTTGGCCCATTCCTTGTCCAGGCCGATCATCGCACCCAGGTCATCGGTCACGCCCAGAAGGCGCTGGACCTCGGGGTTCTGCGAGGAGCTGGTCAGTTCCTCGACATTGGCCGAGGTGATGCCGTATTCCTCGGCCGCGATCAGCGCGTAAAGGGTCCAGCGGACAATGTCGCCCCAGTTGCTGTCGCCATGGCGCACCGCAGGCCCCAAGGGTTCCTTTGAAATGATTTCGGGCAGGATGATGTGGTTTTCGGGATCGGCGAAGGCCGCACGGGTTGCAGCAAGGCCCGACGCATCGGTCGTGTAGGCATCGCAGGCCCCGGCCATGTACTGCTGCTCGCCCTCGGCATTGCTGTCGATGTTGACGGGCGAATAGGTCATGTTGTTGGCCTTGAAGTAATCGGCCAGGTTCAGTTCCGTGGTGGTCCCGGTCTGGATGCAGACCGTTGCGCCTTCCAGTTCCTTGGCCGAGGTCACGCCCAGATCCTTGCGGACCATGAAGCCCTGGCCGTCATAGTAATTGACGCCGACGAAATCCAGCTTCAGGTCGGTATCGCGCGAGAATGTCCACGTCGAGTTCCGGGCCAGCAGGTCGACCTCGCCCGAGGACAGGGCGGTGAACCGCGTCTGGCCGGTCGTGGGGACGTATTTCACCTTGGTCGCATCGCCCAGCACGGCAGCAGCGACGGCCTTGCAGATATCGACATCAAAGCCTGTCCAGTTTCCGTTCGCGTCCGGCGCGGCAAAGCCGACAAGTCCGGTGTTCACGCCGCAGTTCAGTTCACCGCGCGCCTTCACATCGGCCAGCGTGTCGGCCATGCCCACCCCGGCCATCAGCGTGGCGGCGGCGACAGAACCCAGAAATACCGAAATCTTCATTTCTACCCCTTTGTTGGTTGCTGTCCCTGCCGGGCAGGGGCAGCGCCCGAACCTTGGCGGCCGGGCTTTTTTCGTGGAAGCCCGCTCAAGAGGCGTCCCATAGGCAACATAGTGCCGATCCTTCCCGATGCGTCAAGCGTGACGCCCTGCCGGAGGGCATATTCAACTGAGGCGTGACAGATGCCAAAGCCGTTCTGCAATCAGCATCGCGGCCTTGCGGCTTTCGGCGGCCTCCCGTGCCTCGTCGTCCTGGCCCCATTGTTCCGCCTGGAAATCCTCGTCGATGCGAGAGATGCGGAATGCTTCCGCCGCGTCGATCCGGCCCCGGACGACCGCCAGGCCCAGGACCAGCGATCCGGGCAGCGTCACAAGATCGTGCAAGGCGGTCAGGCCGAAGCTGTCCAACCCTGCGACATAGCCATGCAACCGCGCCAGCGCCTGCGGATCCTGCGCGATGGGGATCACGCCATGGGTGATGCGCAACGGCGCGCGCAGATCCGTGGCCGCCCAGTCGACCAGGGGATCCCAGGCCCCGGCCTGGCGGCGCGCCAGTTCCGCCGGCTGGTCGGCGCGATAGGACAACAGGTCGGTGCCGCCATATTCGGCCAGCATGGCCGCGACACCGGCAAATTGGGGCGTGACCTTTTCAATGGCGGAATTCGCAGCCCGGGTCAGCGGCATGGTGTTGGGATCGATCACATCGGCCTGCGCGTCCCATTCCTGCGCCACGGCCCAGGCCAGGGCCTCGACCGGCAGCAGCAGCGGCAGCTTGCCGGGGGTGCGCAGGGGGCGATCATCCAAGAGAACCTCGAATCCCTGCCCGACCGGCCGGACCGACGCCGCCTTCCAGAACCGCCGCGCTTTCCATTCGCTCATGCCGATTGCCCTATTCGTTATCCGCGAAGGGATCATCGGGCACGTCGTTTTCGTGCCAGCCCAGCGTTTTCCAGGTGCGCGCCATGTGGTCGGGCAAGGGCGCGGTCAGGGTGACGCGCTTTTTGGTGATGGGATGGTCGAATGTCAGGCTGCGGGCATGAAGATGCAGCTTCTTGCTGATTTCCCCGCCCAGTTGCGCGCCCCAGCCGTCGCCCAGGTTCTCCTGCCCCGAACCGCCGTATTTTCCATCCCCCACGACGGGGTGGCCCAGTTCCGCCATATGCGCGCGCAACTGATGGGTCCGCCCGGTGATCGGCACAAGCGCGCACCAGCTGGCCCGCGTGCCAAGCGCGTCCAGCACGGCATAATCGGTCGTGGCGCGCTTGGCGCCCTCGGTCGCGTCGATGTCGCGGGGATGGACGGCGATCATCTTTTCGCCCTCGCCCCCGCGGCCATGGCCCGGCGCCTTGACCAACCCATACCGCACCGTTCCCATGCGCGGATGGGGAACGCCCGCGACAACGGCCCAGTATATCTTGCGCGTGGTGCGGGACCGGAACGCCTCGGACAGGGCGCGCGCGACGCGGTCGGTGCGCGCCAGCAGCAGCACGCCGGATGTATCCTTGTCCAGCCGATGCACCAGCTTGGGCCGGTCCTTGTATCCGAACATCAGTGCCGTGGTCAGCCCGTCCACATGACGATCACCCTGGCCGCTGCCGCCCTGGGACGGAAGGCCCGGCGGCTTGTTCAGCGCGATGATGTGTTCGTCCTTCCACAGGACCGCCGCCTGGATCATCTGCTGGTCGCTGTCGGACACGCGCGGACCCAGAGGCCGGTCCTTGGCACGGGCGGGCATCGGGGCCGCGTCCGGCAAGGGCGGGATGCGAACCTCTTGCCCGGTCTCGATCCGGGTCGCGGGCTTTACCCGTCCCCCATCGACGCGGATCTGGCCGGTGCGGCACAGCTTTTCGATGGCGACCTGGCCCAACTGCGGAAACTTCTTCTTCAGCCAGCGGTCGAGACGCTGTTCGCCCTCGTCCCCGCCCACGCTGATGGTCTGAACGCCGCTCATGCGAAGATCCCCCGGCCCATGGCCATGCCGGCAAGGACCGCCAGCAGCGACACCAGAACCGATCCCGCGACATAGGTTGCCGCAAGCGCGCCCTGCCCGCGTTCCCACAGGGTCACCGCGTCCAGCGAAAATGCCGAAAAGGTGGTGAAGCCGCCAAGGATGCCGGTCAGCAGCAAGGGCGCCCAGGCCCCGCCCCGTTGCGCCAGCAGGGCCGACAACAGGCCCATGACAAGGCTGCCGGCAACATTGACGGCGAATGTTGCCCACGGAAGCCCCTGCGCGGGGATCGCACGATATATGCCAAGGCGCGCCACCGATCCGATGGCACCGCCAACGGCGACCTGAAGATATGGATTCATCATGGGGTGGTCCTGTTCCGACTGTTGCGCAAAGTCAACCGCCGCGCTTCAACCGCTGCGACACGAACCAGTCCAGCCGCTTTTTCAATTCCCGCTCAAAGCCGCGCTCGACTGGGACATACAGCACCGGGCGCTTCATGCCGTCGGGGAAATAGTTCTGGCCCGAAAACCCGTCCTCGGCGTCGTGGTCATAGGCATAGCCCGCGCCGTAACCCTGGTCCTTCATCATCTTGGTGGGCGCGTTCAGGATATGGGCGGGCGGCATCAGGCTGCCGGTTCGCTTCGCCTCGGCCCGGGCGGCCTTGTAGGCCGTGTATCCGGCATTCGACTTGGGCGCGAGCGCGAGATAGATCACCGCCTGCGCCAAGGCCAACTCACCTTCGGGACTGCCCAGGCGTTCATAAAGCGCCCAGGCGTCCAGGCAATGGCGCTGCGCCGCCGGATCGGCCAGGCCGATATCCTCGACCGCCATGCGGGTGATGCGGCGGGCGAGATAACGCGGATCCTCGCCCCCTTCCAGCATCCGGCCCAGCCAGTACAGAGCCGCATCGGGGTCGGACCCGCGCACCGATTTATGCAGGGCAGAGATGAGGTTGAAATGCTCGTCCCCCGACCTGTCGTATTTCGCGGCACGCCGCATCAGCCGCTGGGCCATGGCAGGCTGGTCCATCGGCTTGTCGGTCTTCCAAGCCGCCACCTGCTCGATCAGGTTGAGGGCGGCGCGCCCGTCGCCGTCAGACATTTCCAGCAGCGCTTCCCGTGCCTCGGCCGTCAAGGGCAGCTTGCGGCCCAGCTCGCGTTCTGCCCGCTGCGCCAGCAGTTCCAGGTCGCGCAGGGACAGGCGTTCCAGCACGATCACCACCGCCCGCGACATCAGGGCGGCGTTCAGTTCAAAGGACGGATTCTCGGTCGTCGCACCGACCAGAAGGATCGTCCCGTCCTCCATATAGGGCAGGAAACTGTCCTGCTGCGCCTTGTTGAAGCGGTGGATCTCGTCTACGAACAACAGCGTCCCGCGACCCTGCTGACGGCGCAGCCTGGCCGTGTCGAACACCTTGCGCAGTTCCGGCACGCCGGAAAAGATGGCGCTGATCTGCACGAATGCCAGGTCGGTTTCATCCGCCAGAAGCCGCGCGATGGTCGTCTTTCCGACGCCCGGCGGCCCCCAGAGGATCAGCGAGGACAAGCTTTTCGAGGCCAGCATCGACCCCAGCGGCCCGTCCGGGCCAAGCACCTTGTCCTGGCCGATCACATCGCCCATGCGCACGGGGCGGATGCGGTCAGCCAGGGGTCGCACCGCCGGGGTGGGCGGTGGATCGGAAAAGGTGCTGGCGTCGAACAGATCTGGCATGATGCAGCCAATGTAGGACGGCCGGGCCGCTGCGAACAGCCCCGCCGTCAATGCATCTTCGGCGCCAGATTGATGGCGACGCACTGGAAGTTGGCGTCGTCGATCCACATGACACGGCCGATCGCCTCGGCATCAAGGCCGCAACGGCCATACCACCGGGGCCAGCTGGCGCCCGTCAGTGCGATCAACCGCGTGGCGCCCAGTTCACGGGCCGATCCGGTCATCGCCTCGACCATCTTGAAGTGGACCTTGCGGCGGTACATCTGCGGAATGTCGTGGCTGACGAACACGCGCGAGCATTCCCAGACCTGGTCGTCCACCGGTGCCTCGGCGTCCAGCAGATCCTGCGGGATCGATCCACCCAGGATGCCTTTTTGCGCATCGCGGATCATATAGCTGTAGATCCCGCAGCGTGCGGTGGTGGGCGTCAGGCGGAAGCCGGCAAGAACCTCGCCCTTGTCATGGACGGCGATCCAGCGGCTTTGCGGCGTGTCGTACTGGTCGAATTCCATGTCCTCGGCTTCGGGCAGATCCCAGTTCTTCTGGATGATGAAGCTCTGCTTGCGGGCGCGAAACAGCTTGGCGAACAACTCGCCATGGTTGTGGAGGTTTGAAAAAGAAAGCGTGGTCGTCTGCATTGTCATTCTCCTGGGGTGTAAGGACAGCCCCTCCTCGCGTCCCGGATCCCCTGGGCGAACGCCTTATAGCAGGCGGTACTCCTTGGCCCTTTGCAGCGCCTCGGCGGTTGTGCGTGCCTTCAGTCTTTCGCGGACCGAGATCAGCCTTGCCTTGAACGCGCTTTCGGTAATGCCAAGTTTGGCTGCCGCTGCCGCATGACGATCACCCTCCGCGACGCAACGAAGGGCTTCTTTCTGAGCCTTGGTCAGGCTCGCCGGCGGCTCTGTCGAATCGTGGAGCCGACGTACCGTGGTCGAGATCTCGGCGATCTCGGCATCCGTGAATTCGCGGTCATCGCGGGCAAAGCTGGCGATGGTGCGTGAATTGATGGGACCATAGGAAACCGTCAGCCCGAAGGTCAGGCCGTGGTTCGCCGCGTCCTTGAGAATGCTGAACGGATCCGGGATCGGCAGGCTGGACCAGCGGCAGGCCCCCGTTGTCGAGAAGCCCCAGGCAATCGTCGGATCGCGCAGCGCATAGCCATTCTGGGAATAAAAGTCCGACCATTCCTGGGGATAGGTCTGGAACTGCATCAGGGGGGCGGCAAACCGAATATGCAGCCCGACAAAATAACCCGCCGGGGCCAGCTTCCCCAGTTTGTGCAGGCCAGCATTGATATCGGCGCGTGATGACATGACTTTTTAGACAAATTGTGTTTGAAGGCGTCAACGTACAAAGTAGTAGTGACCGATAATAGTTGCCATATCCTTAATGGGATAGGAGAACCCGCCTATGCGGCCATCCAGCGACATTTCCGCGCTGCCCGACGAACTTCGCCAGCAGTTGCTGGCGATGCCCTTGACAGGGGATGAGCGACAGGACGCCGCCCGTGCGCTTTTGCGGATGATCGATCCGACGAAATCCGGTCAATTTTGCCGCAACGTCATGAAAAACGCCCCGCAACCCGGATGGCTGCGAGGCGTCTGATTCCATCGCTCGATGAACGATGCCTTATTCGGCGTCGGCAGCCTCGGCCTCGACACGGGCACGGTCGGCCGCACCCTTGGCAGAAGGATCGCGGTCAACGAATTCGATGATCGCCATCGGCGCCATGTCGCCATACCGGAAACCGGCCTTCAGGACACGGACATAGCCGCCCTGGCGGTCCTTGTAGCGCGCGCCCAGCACCTCGAACAGCTTGGCGACATACTGATCCTGCTTCAATTGCGACGCAGCCTGACGGCGGGCGTGCAGATCGCCGCGCTTGGCCAGCGTGATCAGCTTTTCGATGATCGGGCGCAGTTCCTTGGCCTTGGGCAGGGTCGTCTTGATCTGCTCGTGCTCGATCAGCGAGCCGGCCATGTTGGCGAACAGCGCCTTGCGGTGTTCGTGGGTTCGGTTGAGGCGGCGATAGCCACGGGCGTGACGCATGATGATTCTCCGTTTACGTCTTTTGCTTTGTCCGGCAGCCCATGCGTGCGGGCCGCTCTCCTTGGGGCGGGAAGCCCATATGTCGCAAGGTGCGTGCAAGCACGCACCCTACGGTATCTTTCAGAACTGGTCGTCGAACCGCTTGGCAAGGTCCTCGATGTTCTCTGGCGGCCAATCGACAACGTCCATGCCCAGGTGCAGGCCCATGCCCGACAGCACTTCCTTGATCTCGTTCAAGGACTTGCGGCCAAAGTTCGGGGTGCGCAGCATCTCGGCTTCGGTTTTCTGGATCAGATCGCCGATATAGACGATGTTGTCGTTTTTCAGGCAGTTGGCCGAACGGACAGACAGTTCCAGTTCGTCCACCTTCTTCAGAAGGCGCGGGTCGAATTCCAGGCCGTCTTCCGAATCCTGCCGGTTCGCCGATTCCGGCTCGTCGAAGTTCACGAAGACCGACAACTGGTCCTGGACGATGCGCGCGGCATAGGCCACGGCGTCTTCCGGGGTCAGCGAACCGTCGGTTTCGATCTTCATGGTCAGCTTGTCATAGTCCAGCACCTGACCTTCGCGGGTCGGCGTGACTTCATAGCTGACGCGCTTGACGGGCGAGAAGATCGCGTCGATCGGGATCAGCCCGATGGGCGCGTCCTCGGGGCGGTTCTTGTCGGCCGCGACATAGCCCTTGCCCGTCTGCACGGTCAGTTCCATGTTCAGGTCGGCGCCGTCGTCCAGGTGGCAGATGACGTGGTCGCGGTTCAGAACCATGATCCCGGCAGTCTCCTGGATGGCGCTGGCCTTGACCTCGCCCGGACCCTTTGCGGACAGGGTCAGGCGCTTCGGCCCTTCGACATCCATCTTCAGCGTCACGCCCTTGAGGTTCAGGACGATGTCCGTCACGTCCTCGCGGACGCCGGCGACGCTGCTGAATTCATGCAGGACGTTGTCGATCTGGACCGAGGTGATGGCCCCGCCTTGCAGCGACGACAGCAGCACACGACGCAGCGCGTTGCCCAGCGTCAGACCAAAGCCGCGTTCCAGCGGTTCGGCAACCAGCGTGGCGGTGCGGGTGGCATCCGCGCCTTGCTTGACGACCAGCTGAGTCGGCTTGATCAGCTCGGCCCAATTCTTGTGGATCATGCGTTTGCCTCCATTCTTGTTTCCGTCCCATGTCCGTGGTCGGAAACGCCCGAGGTTGAAAACGGAAAGACCGAACCGCGCGAGCGACGCGCAGTCCGGGTTGTGTGTGGTCCGAAGATCAGACGCGGCGGCGCTTCGGCGGACGGCAGCCGTTATGCGCGATCGGCGTCACGTCGCGGATTGCGGTGATGTTGAAGCCAACCGAAGCCAGCGCACGCAACGCCGATTCGCGGCCCGAACCGGGGCCTTGCACTTCGACTTCCAACGTGCGGACGCCGTGTTCCTGCGCTTTCTTGCCCGCGTCCTCGGCGGCCATCTGGGCGGCGTAGGGGGTCGATTTGCGCGAACCCTTGAAGCCCATGGTGCCGGCGGACGACCACGAGATTGCGTTGCCCTGAACGTCGGAAATCAGGATCTTGGTGTTGTTGAAGCTGGAATTCACATGAGCAACGCCGGTGGCGATGTTCTTGCGTTCCTTGCGCTTCATGCGGGTTTTATCACGTGCCATAACCGTTACCCCTTATTTCTTCTTGCCAGCGATTGGCTTCGCCGGGCCCTTGCGGGTGCGGGCATTGGTATGCGTGCGCTGACCGCGGACCGGCAGGCCGCGGCGGTGACGCAGACCGCGATAGGAACCCAGGTCCATCATGCGCTTGATGTTCATCTGGCGTTCGCGGCGCAGATCGCCTTCGACCGTCAGGTTCGCATCGATGTATTCGCGGATTTGCAGGACTTCGGCATCCGACAGATCGTTCACGCGCCGCGACTGGTCGATGCCGACGGCTTCGCAGATCTGTCCGGCATACATCGGGCCGATGCCGTGGATATAGGTCAGGGCGATCGGGACACGTTTCCCGGTCGGAATGTTGACGCCAGCAATACGAGCCACGCGTTTTCCTTTATCGGTTGCGGTTCCGTAGCACCGGAACCTTTTTTCACAACGTAAGGCCCGAAAGCCATGCCTTCGGGCCGCTGATGGTCCACCCTCGAAAGGGTGATTCTCGTGCGAGATGCCGTGAGTTAAAGGGTGTTTCCCATGGCGTCAAGTGGCTGCGTGGATTTCGCTTGACACAGGCAGCACGGCGGCAATCTGGGCTGAAACCTCGTCCATGGCCGCCAGTCCGTCCACAGGCGCCAGCTTGCCCTTGGCATAGTAGTAACCGATCAAGGGCGAGGTCTTCTTGTAATATTCCAGAAGCCGGGTCTTGAGGCTGTCCTCGTTGTCGTCGGCCCGGCGCCGCAGGTCGGTCGAACCGCAGACATCGCAAACACCATGCCTTGCGGCCGGCTTTGTCTCGTCGTGATAAACCTCGCCGCAATTGCCGCAGGTATATCGGCCTGTGATGCGGCGGACCAGGGCCTCGTCGTCGACCTGCATCTCGACCACGGCATCCAGCACCATGCCGGTTTCGTCCAGCAGCTTGCCCAGGGCATCGGCCTGGGCCAGCGTCCGGGGGAAGCCGTCGAAGATGAAGCCGTTGCCCCCCTCGGACAGCTTTTCGCGGATCAAGCCGATGACGATCTCATCGGTGACAAGCTGGCCGCGGTCCATGACGTCGGCCACGCGCTTACCCATCTCGGTCCCCGAGGACCGTGCGGCGCGCAGCATATCGCCCGTGGACAGTTGGACCAGACCGCGATCTTCGACCAGCTTGCGGGCTTGCGTTCCCTTGCCGGCACCGGGCGGCCCCAATAGAATGATATTGATCGTCATAAACGGTCTGTCCCCCTCGTCAGCCCTTTGGGCCGTTAGCGGCGCGACGGCGCGCGACGCGGCTTTGCGCTTCCTTCTTTGCGTTTACCACGCAACTGGGATTTCTCAATCAACCCTTCGTACTGGTGGGCAAGAAGATGGCTTTGCACCTGGTTGATGGTGTCCATCGTCACCGACACCACGATCAGGACCGAGGTGCCGCCGAAATAGAATGGCACCGACCACTGATGGCGCAGGATTTCCGGCAAGAGACAGACCGCCGCCAGATAGGCCGCGCCGATGACCAGCACGCGGTTGACGACATAATCCAGATATTCCTCGGTCCGCTTGCCGGGGCGAATGCCGGGAATGAAGCCGCCCTGGTTCTTGAGGTTCTCGGCCACGTCGTCGGATTTGAAGCTGACGTTGTGGGTATAGAAATAGGCGAAGAAGACGATCATGCCCGCAAAGAACAGCAGGTACAGCGGCTGCCCCGGCCCGAAATAGGCGAGGATCGTGGACATGATCGGGCCGGTCTGGTTGCCCGAAAAGGTCGAGATCGTGATCGGCAGCAAAAGCAGCGAGGACGCGAAGATCGCCGGGATGACGCCCGCCGGGTTCACCTTGATCGGCAGGTGGGACGACTGGCCGTCATAGATCTTCATGCCGACCTGGCGCCGGGGATATTGGATGCGGATCTTGCGCAGCGCGCGCTCCATGAACACCACAAAGGCGATCACAGCCACCACCATCACGATCACGCCCAGGATCACCGGGGTGGAAATCGCGCCCGACCGGCCTTGGGCAAAGAAGTTCGCCAGCGCCGCCGGGATTTCCGCGACGATCCCCACGAAGATGATCAAAGAGATGCCGTTGCCGATGCCGCGCGCGGTGATCTGTTCGCCCAGCCACATCAGGAACATCGTGCCGCCGACCAGGGTGATCACCACAGACGCCTGGAAGAACAGCCCCGGATCATGCGCCAGGCCGCCCGCCTCCAGCGATTTCGCAAGGCCAAAGGCCTGGAACAGCGCCAGGGCAACGGTGCCATAGCGGGTGTATTGGTTGATCTTCTTGCGCCCCTGCTCGCCTTCCTTCTTCAACTGTTCAAGCGAGGGAACCATCGACGTCAAAAGCTGCACGATGATCGAGGCAGAGATATAGGGCATGATGCCCAACGCAAAGACGCCCATGCGGCCCAAGGCGCCACCGGTGAACATCGACAGGATGCCGCCAATGCCGGATTGCGCCTGGTCCATGAAGTTGCGCAGTGCAGCGCCGTCAATGCCCGGCACCGGGATATAGGTGCCCAGCCGATAGATGATCAGCAGGCCGATCGTGAACCAGATACGCTGGCGAAGTTCCGTGGCCTTGCCGAATGCGCTCCATGAAAGGTTCGCGGCCATCTGTTCTGCGGCTGACGCCATGTGTTTTACGTCCCGTGTCATGACAGCGCCGCCGACCCGTTTCCGGGGACCGGCGGCGCCAGGAAAACCTGTTCGCTATCTATGGGGCGCGCACGCCCCGATCAACAGCTTATTCCGCCGCCTCGGTCACGACCGGCAGCGACACCTTGCCGCCTGCCTTCTCGACCGCTTCCACGGCCGATTTCGAGGCGCCGGTCACGGCAATGGTCAGGGCAGCGGTCACTTCGCCCTTGGCCAGCAGACGGATGCCGTCCAGCTTGCGCCGCACCAGACCCGACGCCACCAGGGCGTCCTCGGTCAGCTCGGCGGTGGCGTCGATCTTGCCCGCGTCGATGAAGGACTGGATCTGGCCCAGGTTCACCACCGCAAAGGATTTCGCATTCGGCTTGGTGAAGCCGCGCTTGGGCAGGCGGCGATACAGCGGCATCTGGCCGCCTTCATACCCGTTCAGCGCCACGCCCGACCGAGAGCTTTGGCCCTTGATCCCGCGTCCTGCGGTCTTGCCCTTGCCGGAACCGGGACCACGCGCCACGCGCTTTTTCTTACGGTTCGCGCCATCGTTGTCGCGGATTTCATGCAGTTTCATGTCGCTTCTCCTCAACCGGACGCGTCCCCGAAGCGATGATGGGACGGACACGGCATGTCTTGTTTCGTGAATCGGTGCGCAATCGCACCCGGGGCATATAAACGGAACACCCCCCTGCGGCAAGTCCCGCCTTGCGGCCTTGGACAAGCGGATGTGAGTTGCCGTCGCCGTTCCCCGGCTTATCAGGGCAGGATCAGCCTCTGGACCTTTCCCCATGACCCGCATTGCCCTTGTCCTTGCCGCCCTGCTTGCCGCGCCTCTTGCAGCACAGGCCCAGCCGACCTTTTGCACCGCCCGCATCAACGCCCAGGACGTGCCGCTGGCCTATGACCGGGACGAGCCGGGATTGCGTGACCATTTCAGCCGGCGCGAGATCCTGTTCACCTCCTGGGGCCGCGATACCTGCCCCAGCTATGTCGTCCTGCGCAGCCTGACGCCAGACCTGACGGACGAGGAACGCGGCCCCTTTTGCCTGCGTCACGACAAGGCCAGCGACTCGATCATCGGATACGACCTGGGCCGCCGCGACGCCTATGGCCGCTGCGAAAAACCCGCGAACTCGGTCTGCCAGCGGGTGAACCAGACCCGGAACGCCGCTGTCGCCATCACCGGGGCGGCGGCACGCGGTGCGGTCAACGGCGCCCGCGCCCTGCCCGACGGTTCGGGGGCGGTGATCCTCAGCGGATCGCAGGGCTATATCTCGGGCGCCCTGTCCTCCATCGGCGGGGCGGCGGCGGCAATGGCAGCCTCCCCTGCCATCGTGGCGGGCGCCGCCGTTTCGGTGGTCGCGGTCGGCGGGGCGGTCTATGCCTGCCGGGAATAGGATCAGAACTCCAGCCAGGTGCCGATCTTGATCGCCGGCTCACTGGGCCCGGTCAGCGGCGCAACAAGACCGATTTCCAGCCGCGCAGGTCCGGTCAGGTCATAAACGACGGAACTGGCGATCTTGGTCGAAAAGTCGCTGTCCTTGCGCGATTCAAGGCGCAACTGGTTCACCAAGGCCCAGGACGGCGCCGGGCGGATGCCGATGGTCAGATCCAGCTTGCTGACGACTTCCGGCGTCAGATAGGCATACTGGACCTGGGTCAACCCCTCCCGGACTGTGACCTCCTCGGTCTTGCCCGCGACTTTCACCCGGGCCTCGGCGGTCAGCCAGCCGCCGTCCCAGAGACCGGAAAAACCCCGTCCCCACATCAGGGCCACTTGGCTCAGCGGCGTCAGTTGCCCGTCCCGTCGGAGGGCACCGAAGCCCATGGAATAGGACAACTTATTCGGCCCCTCACCGTCATCCAGGGATTTCTGGTACCAGACCATCGCACTTGTCTCTCCGACGTCAGTATGACTGATCTCCAGTCCCAAGGTCCAGCGGCGCACAAGCCCGTATTCAGCATAGAATCCAGCATGGGAATTGCCTGCGCGGTCGTATTCTCCCGTCAGGGCGATAAAGGAATGCCCCGCGTCGCGGGGCCAGGGACCGGCCTGAGCCGGAAAGGACAGCGCCCCCAGCATGGCCCAGGCAGACAGGACAGGAACAAGACACGGGCAAAGGGACATGGAACGCTCCAGGGCGAAAACCTGACCGCAGATTAGATACAACTTTGCGTTGTGACGATTCCCGTTTGAAACGCGTGCGTTGCGCGTGTTTCCCCGGTCACACCCCGGGGCGCACCTGCCTAAAAGAACAGCCCGATTTCACCGCGCTGATAACGGCATCGTGTTATCCTTGCCCCGTCACTGGTCTGGAGGTTTCCCATGAAGCAATACGTCCTTGCGGCGCTTGCCTGCACTGCATTCGCCACGGCGGGCCAAGCCGCAACCCTGATCGACGGCACAACGGCCGGTTACTATAATGACGGCATCGGCACGGTTCTGGACGGCAGCAATCCGTTCGACGGCAGCTTTATGTTCCCGGGGGCGAACATTTCTCAGGGCGATCCCTCGCTGGACATCCCGGCTGGCAATGAACCCGACCTGTCGGCGGCGTCGTCTGCCCTCGGATCATGGTTGACGACCCCGGCATCACCGGGCGGCAGCTGGTCCGCCTCGCCGGTAGCCATTCCCGCAAGCTGGTCGGTCAACAGCGAAACGGCGATCATCTATGAACTGGACGGGGGCGCGGGCGGTCTGAGCAATGTCCTGGCCTCGTTTGGCGTGGACAATGGCTTGTTCGTCTGGCTGAACGGAAACTTCCTGGGCGGCCATCTGCGTCCGGGCGGCGTAGTGCCGGGGGAATTCACGCTGTCATTAGGCGATCTGGGCGCCGGACTGAACTATCTGCAAATCCTGCGCGAGGATCATGGCGGTTTGGCCGGATACAGTGTCGAGGTGACAGGCGACATCAGCCCTGCCCCGGTGCCCCTGCCCGCCTCGGGTCTGCTGCTTGCAGCGGGCGCAGCCGGACTTGCCGCTTTACGGCGGCGCTCGCGCCGCGCCTGAGCAAGCATGGCAAACAAAAACGCCCCGGATCATTCCGGGGCGTTTTCGTTCAGCAATCCTTGTGGATCAGGCTTTTTCTTCGATGATCGTCACCAGATGCGGGATCTTGGCGACCATGCCGCGGATCGAGGGGGTATCCTCCAGTTCGCGGGTGCGGTTCATCTTGTTCAGACCCAGACCTTTCAGCGTTTCGCGCTGAATGGCGGGGCGACGGATCGGTGAACCGATCTGCTTGACGACGATAGTTGCCATTCGCCTGTCTCCTTACGCTTCAACGGTTTCGGCGGGGGCTTCGGCGGCAGGCTTGTTGTCCTGCGGCAGGATGTCGGCCACCTTCTTGCCGCGACGCTGCGCGACCGAACGGGGGCTGGCTTCCTTTTTCAGGCCGTCCAGCGTCGCGCGGATCATGTTGTAGGGGTTTTGCGACCCCTGCGACTTGGCAACGACGTCCTGGACGCCCAGCATCTCGAACACAGCGCGCATCGGACCGCCGGCGATGATGCCGGTGCCCGGAACGGCGGTGCGCATGATCACCTTGCCCGCGCCGTGGCGGCCTTCGATGTCATGGTGCAGGGTGCGGCCATCGCGCAGCGGCACGCGAACCAAGCCGCGTTTCGCCTGTTCCGTCGCCTTGCGGATCGCCTCGGGCACTTCTTTCGCCTTGCCCTTGCCGAATCCGACACGGCCACGCTGGTCACCGACGACGACGAGGGCTGCGAAACCAAAGCGCTTGCCGCCCTTGACGGTTTTCGACACGCGGTTGATCGCGACCAGACGATCCTGAAATTCCGGGTTTTCCTCGCGTTCTTCGCGGCGGCCGCCCCGGCGGTTGTCACGTTCTGCCATATGGCATTCCTTGCATTCTGGCGCACGATCCGCGCCGTTGATGTCAATCCAGGTGGGCGCCCCGGAAGGCGCCCCCGGATCATCGGGGCGGCGAAGACGCCGCCCGCATGATCAGAACTTCAGGCCGCCTTCGCGGGCGGCGTCGGCCAAGGCCTTCACCTTGCCGTGGAAGATGAAGCCGCCACGGTCGAAAACGACTTCCTCGATGCCGGCGGCTTTCGCACGCTCGGCAATCGCGGCGCCGATCTTGGCGGCAGCCTCGACATTGTTCTTGCCGACCAGGCCGAAGTCCTTCTCAAGCGTGCTGGCCGCAGCCAGGGTCACGCCGTTCAGGTCGTCGATGACCTGAACCGAGATGTTCTTCGACGACCGGTGAACCGACAGCCGCGGACGGCCGTTCGACATCGCCCGCAACTTGTTCCGCACGCGCAGGCGGCGCTTCTGGAACAGCTCTTGCTTTTTCAGTGCCATTTCATGCGCCCCTTACTTCTTCTTGCCTTCCTTGCGGAAGATGAACTCGCCCTTGTAGCGGATGCCTTTGCCCTTGTAGGGCTCGGGCTTGCGCCATTCGCGGATGTTCGCGGCCACCTGACCAACAAGCTGCTGGTCGATGCCTTCCACAACGATTTCGGTCTGCTTCGGCGCCGTGATCGTCACGCCTTCCGGCGTTTCGAAGTTCACGTCGTGCGAATAACCCAAAGCCAGTTTCAGGGTCTTGCCCTGCATCGAGGCGCGGTAACCCACGCCCTGGATTTCCAGCTCTTTCTTGAAGCCTTCCGACACGCCGACGGTCAGGTTCTGGATCATCGAGCGGGACAAGCCCCACTGCTGGCGAGCGCGCTTCGACGTTCCGCGCGGCTTGACCGCGACGGAACCTTCGTCCAGCACCAGATCCACATCATCGGTCGCCGTGAAGCTGCGGGTGCCTTTCGGACCCTTCACCTCGATGGTCTGACCCTTGATCTCGGCCGTCACGCCCTTGGGCAGCGCGACCGGCTTTTTACCAATCCGAGACATTGCGCCCTCCTCAGAACACGGTGCAGAGGACTTCGCCGCCAACATTGGCGTTGCGAGCCGCTGCATCCGACATGACGCCCTTGGGGGTCGAGACGATGGAGACGCCCAAACCCTGACGGACCTGCGGGATTTCCCGGGCACCCGCATAAACGCGGCGGCCGGGCTTCGAAACACGCGACAGTTCCCGGATGACCGGGGTGCCGTCGTGGTACTTGAGACCGATTTCCAGCTCTTTATGGCCGGCATCGGTGGTCAGTTCGTCATAGCCGCGGATGTAACCTTCGGCTTTCAGCACGTCCAGAACCCAAGCGCGCAGCTTGGAGGCCGGGGTGCGCACGGTCGATTTGCCACGCATCTGCGCATTGCGGATGCGGGTCAGCATATCGCCGAGAGGATCGTTCATCGACATAATGCCCCCTTACCAGCTGGACTTGACAAGACCGGGGATCTGACCTTGCGAGCCAAGCTCGCGCAGCATGATCCGCGACAGTTTCAATTTGCGGTAATACGCGTGCGGACGCCCGGTCAGTTGGCACCGGTTGTGCAGACGCGTTTCCGACGAATTGCGCGGCAGTTCGGCCAGCTTGAGGCTTGCCTTGAACCGTTCTTCCATCGGCAGGGACTGGTTGTTGATGACCTCCTTGAGGGAGGCGCGCTTGGTGGCGAACTTCGCAACCAGACGCTCGCGCTTTTTCTCGCGCTCGACCATGGATTTCTTTGCCATATCTCTTACCTCCGCGATCAGCTGTTGAAGGGCATGTTGAAATGCTTCAACAGCGCTTTCGCTTCGGCGTCGGTCGGCGCCGTGGTGCAGATGATGATGTCCATTCCCAGAACTTCGTCGACCTTGTCGAAGTTGATTTCCGGGAACACGATGTGTTCCTTGAGGCCCATGGCATAGTTGCCGCGGCCGTCGAACGAGGTGCCCTTCACGCCGCGAAAGTCGCGGACGCGCGGCAGGGCCACGTTGATCAGCCGGTCCAGGAATTCGTACATCCGGTCGCCGCGCAGCGTGACCTTCGCACCCAGGGGCATATCCTCGCGCAGGCGGAAGCCCGCGATCGAGGTCTTCGCCTTGGTGATGACGGCCTTCTGGCCGGCGATCAGCGACAATTCCTCAGCGCCTTGCTTGACCTTCTTGGTGTCCTTCACGGCCTCGCCGATGCCCATGTTCAGGACGATCTTGTCCAGGCGCGGGATCTGCAGGTCGTTCTTGTAGCCGAACTCTTCCTTCATCGCGGAACGGATCGTTTCGCGGTAAACGGACTTGAGGCGCGGCGTGTATTTGCTTGTGTCCAGCATCAGATCACGTCTCCCGTAGTCTTGGCGAAACGGACCTTCTTGTCGCCTTCCATGCGGAAGCCGACGCGGGTCGCCTTGCCATTGGCATCCATCAGCGCCAGGTTCGACAGGTCGATCGGCACCGCCATCGGGATGCGGCCGCCCTGGGTCGTCTGGGTCTGGCGGGTATGGCGGATCGCGATGTTCACGCCATCAACGATGGCCTTGTTGACCTTG
Organism: Paracoccus actinidiae; assembly: GCF_030863885.1. Classification (NCBI taxonomy): domain Bacteria; kingdom Pseudomonadati; phylum Pseudomonadota; class Alphaproteobacteria; order Rhodobacterales; family Paracoccaceae; genus Paracoccus; species Paracoccus actinidiae. Next base: position 3,238,264 of record NZ_CP132956.1, on the reverse strand, counting down.
GGCATGACGGCGGTGATTTCGCCCTGCTTGCCCTTGTCCTTGCCGGCCAGCACGACGACCTTGTCGCCCTTTTTCAGCTTGGCAGCCATTACAGCACCTCCGGCGCAAGCGAGATGATCTTCATGAAGTTCTTCGCGCGCAATTCACGAACGACCGGCCCGAAGATACGGGTGCCGACCGGTTCGCCCTGGTTGTTCAGGATGACGGCGGCATTGCGGTCGAAACGGATCGAGGTTCCGTCTTCGCGCTTCACTTCCTTCGCGGTGCGAACGACAACGGCCTTGCGGACGTCGCCCTTCTTCACCCGGCCCCGCGGGATGGCTTCCTTGACGGACACGACAATGATGTCGCCCACCGACGCATAGCGACGGTGCGAACCACCCAGGACCTTGATGCACTGAACCCGGCGAGCGCCGGAGTTGTCAGCAACATCCAGATTGGTCTGCATCTGGATCATTTGGTTTCTCCCGACCTTTGGGGACCGCGTCTTGCGGCCCCAGGGTTTCGATCATTTCTGATCTGTGATGATGGACTTACGCGGAAACCGCTTCGTCCGTCAGGACAGTCCAGCGTTTCGTCTTCGAGATGGGGGCGCATTCGACGATGCGAACCTCGTCGCCCACCTTGAACTGGTTCAATGCGTCATGCGCCCGGTATTTCTTGGACGAACGAACGATCTTGTGCAGCACGGGGTGCTTGAAGCGGCGCTCGACCAGGACAGTAACGGTTTGTTCGTTCTTGTCGCTGGTGACGCGGCCTTGCAGGATGCGTTTGGGCATGGGCCGGTCTCCTTAGATCGAGGCCGCGGCTTCCGCCGCTTTCTGGTTCAGGATGGTCTTCACGCGCGCCACGTCGCGGCGCACCGAACGCATCCGGGCGGTGCCTTCCAACTGGCCGGTGGCCTGCTGAAAGCGGAGGTTGAAGGCCTCTTTCTTCAGCGCAACCAGCTGGTCTTTCAGCTCGTCGGGCGTCTTCGATTTCAGTTCCTGCGCTTTCATGCGCCTCTTCCTTTCAACATCACCGGAGAGCCCCTGCATCGCAGGGCCACCCTGATTCCCGGTGGAGTTTCGTGATGAAGGCCTGCCCATACAGGCAGAGCCCGTTCCATGCAAGCCTTTTCCGGGGAAATGGCAAACCCCGCCGGCTGCCCGGCGGGGTCTATTCCAGAAGGCGGGGTTTCACCCCACCCCTTACCAGTCTTCGCGCGCCACGATGCGGGTCAGAACCGGCAGCTTGTTGGCGCCAAGACGCAGGGCTTCACGGGCAATCTCGTCGGACACGCCGTCGATCTCGAACATGATGCGGCCGGGATGGACGCGGGCGGCCCAGAAGTCGACCGAGCCCTTGCCCTTACCCATCCGCACTTCCGTCGGCTTAGACGAGACCGGAACGTCCGGGAAAATCCGGATCCAGACCCGGCCCTGACGCTTCATGTGGCGGGTGATCGCGCGGCGGGCCGCTTCGATCTGGCGGGCGGTCACACGCTCGGGCTCGGTGGCCTTCAGCGCGAAGGATCCGAAGTTCAGGGCGAAACCGCCCTTGGCTTCGCCATGGATCCGGCCCTTGTGCTGTTTGCGGAACTTGGTCCGTTTCGGTTGCAGCATCTCATGTCTCCTTAGCGCGCGTCGCGGTCACGGCGCGGACCACGGGGGGCGGGACCTTCCTGGGCCTCGGCGGCCTTGCGGTCGCGGGCTTGGGGGTCATGCTCCATGATCTCGCCTTTGAAGATCCAGGTCTTCACCCCGATGATCCCGTAAGGGGTCGAGGCTTCGGCCAGGGCATAGTCGATGTCGGCGCGCAGGGTGTGCAGGGGCACGCGGCCTTCGCGATACCACTCGGTCCGCGCGATCTCGGCGCCGCCAAGACGGCCCGACACGTTCACGCGAATGCCCAGGGCACCCATGCGCATCGCGTTCTGAACCGCGCGCTTCATGGCGCGGCGGAACGAAACCCGACGCTCCAGCTGCTGCGCGATGGATTCCGCGACAAGGGCGGCATCGACTTCCGGCTTGCGGACTTCGACGATGTTCAGGTGAACTTCGGATTTGGTGAAGTTCGCCAGCTTGTTGCGCAGCACTTCGATATCGGCGCCTTTTTTGCCGATGATCACGCCCGGACGCGCGGCATGGATCGTCACGCGGCACTTGCGGTGCGGACGTTCGATGATCACGCGGCTGATGCCGGCCTGCTTGGCTTCGGTCTTGATGAAGTCCCGGATCTTCAGGTCTTCAAGCAGCAGATTGCCATAGTCCTTGTCGTCGGCGTACCAGCGGCTGTCCCAGGTGCGGTTGACCTGGAGGCGCATACCGATCGGATTGACCTTCTGACCCATTACGCTTGCTCCTCGACTTGGCGCACCTTGATGGTGATTTCCGAAAACGGCTTCATGATCTTGCCATAACGGCCACGCGCCCGCGGACGGCCACGCTTCATCACCAGGTTCTTGCCGACCCAGGCTTCGGCGACAACCAGGTTGTCCACGTCCAGCCCATGGTTGTTCTCGGCGTTCGCGATTGCCGATTGCAGGCATTTCTTCACGTCGCCCGCGATCCGCTTGTGCGAGAAGGTTAGGTCGGCCAGGGCCTTGTCCACCTTCTTGCCGCGGATCAGTTGCGCGACCAGGTTCAGCTTCTGCGGCGAGGTGCGAAGCATCTTGGTCTTGGCGAACGCCTCGTTCTCCGCCACGCGGCGCGGATTGTTTTCCTTACCCATGACGATTACTTCCTTTTGGCTTTCTTGTCCGCCGCGTGGCCGTAATAGGTCCGCGTGGGCGAATATTCACCGAATTTCTGGCCGATCATTTCCTCGGTCACGGCAACGGGGATGTGCTTCTGCCCGTTGTAGACGCCAAAGGTCAGGCCGACGAATTGCGGCAGGATGGTCGAGCGACGCGACCAGATCTTGATGACATCGGATTTCCCCGAGTCGCGGGCCTTTTCCGCCTTCTTGAGCACATAGGCGTCAACAAAGGGGCCTTTCCAGATAGAACGTGCCATAGGTCAGCGCCCCTTCTTCTTCGCGTGACGCGAACGCAAGATATACTTGTCGGTCGCCTTGTTGCTGCGGGTCTTCTTGCCCTTGGTGTCCTTGCCCCAGGGCGTGACCGGCGTGCGGCCACCCGAAGTCCGGCCCTCACCACCACCATGCGGGTGGTCGATCGGGTTCATCGCAACACCGCGAACGCTGGGACGGATGCCCTTGTGGCGGTTGCGGCCAGCCTTGCCCAGGTTCTGGTTCGAATGGTCGGCATTCGACACCGCGCCAATGGTCGCCATGCATTCCTGGCGGACCAGGCGCAATTCGCCCGACGACAGGCGAATCTGGGCATAGCCGCCGTCGCGGCCCACGAACTGGGCATAGGTGCCCGCCGAACGCGCGATCTGGCCGCCCTTGCCGGGCTTCAGCTCGACGTTATGGACGATCGTGCCGATCGGCATCCCGCTGAAGGGCATGGCGTTGCCCGGCTTCACGTCGACCTTGGCGCCGGCGATCACCTTGTCGCCCACGGCCAGGCGCTGCGGCGCCAGGATATAGGCGCGCTGGCCGTCCTCATAGCCGATCAGGGCGATAAAGGCGGTGCGGTTGGGATCGTATTCGATCCGTTCCACCACGGCGGCCATGTCGAATTTGGTGCGCTTGAAATCGACGATGCGATACAGGCGCTTTGCCCCGCCGCCCTTGCGGCGCATGGTGATCCGTCCGGTGTTGTTCCGACCGCCGTTCTTGGTCAGGCCTTCGGTGAGGGCCTTGACCGGGCGACCTTTCCAAAGCTCCGAACGGTCGATCAGAACCAGCCCGCGCTGGCCAGGCGTCGTCGGTTTATACGACTTCAATGCCATCTTTCTGTCTTCCGTTGCTTTGGACCAGGGTGGTCCGTTGTCGTCAAAAGATCAGCGGCCCCGGTTTCCCAGGGCCGCAGATTCGTGCCTGCTATCAGAGTCCGGTGGACACGTCGATAGTGCTTCCTGCTTCCAGGGTCACATAGGCCTTCTTCACGTCGCTGCGCCGGCCCAGGATGCCCCGGAAGCGCTTCTGCTTGCCTTTGGTGATGGTGGTGTTGACCGCCTTCACCTTGACGCCGAACAGGGCCTCGACCGCCTGCTTGATCTGCGGCTTCGAGGAATCCTTGGACACCTGAAAGACCACGCCGTTGTTTTCCGACGTCATGGTGGCTTTTTCGGTGATGATCGGCTTGACGATCACATCGTAATGTTCAGCTTTCGCGCTCATTTCAAACGAGCCTCCAGAGCTTCGACACCCGACCGCGTGATCACCAGGGTGTCGCGCTTGAGGATGTCATACACGTTGGCGCCCATCGACGGCAGGATGTCCACGCCCTCGACGTTGCGGGCGGCGCGGGCGAAGCCTTCGTTGACCTCGGTCCCGTCGATCACCAGCACGCGCTTCCAGCCGTTTTCCTTGACGGCCTTGGCGACGGCAGAGGTCTTGGCATCGGCGAGGTTCAGATCCTCGATGATCACCAGTTCACCTGCGGTTGCCTTGGCGGACAGGGCATGGCGCAGACCCAGGGCACGCACCTTCTTCGGCAGATCGAAGGCGTGCGAACGCGGGGTCGGGCCCTTGTAGACGCCGCCGTGACGGAAGGTCGGCGCCTTGCGGGAACCGTGGCGTGCGCCGCCGGTGCCTTTCTGGCGATAGATCTTCTTGGTCGAATAGCTGACGTCGGACTTGCCCAGCACCGAGTGGGTGCCGGCCTGCGCCTTGGCGTGCTGCCAGCGAACGACCCGTTGCAGGATGTCGCCGCGCGGCTCCAGCCCGAAGATCTCGTCCGCCAGCTCGATTTCACCGGCCTTGCCGGTGTCCAGCTTGATCACATCGAGTTTCATCACTTGTCTCCTTCGGGCGCATCAGAGGCACCGTCAGCAGCCTTGTCGGCGTTCGGATCGGCGGCTTCCTTGTCGGCAGCGATCGCCTCCTGCGCTTCGGCCAGCGCGGCTTCCTCGGCAGCGGCAGCTTCGGCGGCAGCGGCTTCGCGCGCGGCTTCCTCGGCTGCAGCGGCTTCAGCGGCAGCGGCCTCGGCCAGGCGCCTGGCTTCTTCGGCGGCGGACTTCAGCGCGGCGGGATAGATCACGTTGTCGGGCGTCGCCTTCTTCACGGCGTCCTTGACGGTGACCCAGCCACCCTTGGATCCGGGAACCGAGCCTTTGACCATGATCAGGCCGCGGTCGGCATCGGTGCGCACGACCTGCAGGTTCTGGGTGGTGACGCGGACGGCACCCATGTGGCCTGCCATCTTCTTGCCCTTGAACACCTTGCCGGGATCCTGGCACTGGCCGGTGGACCCGTGCGAGCGGTGGCTGACCGACACACCATGCGAGGCGCGCAGACCACCGAAGTTGTGGCGCTTCATGGCGCCCGCAAAGCCCTTGCCGATCGAGGTGCCGGCGATGTCCACATACTGACCTGCGAAATAATGGTCAGCGGTGATTTCCTCGCCCACGTTGATCAGGTTTTCCTCGGCCACGCGGAATTCCGCGATCTTGCGCTTGGGCGCGACCGATGCCTTGGCGAAATGACCGCGCATCGCAGCGGTCGTGCGCTTTGCTTTCGCAACGCCGGCGCCCAACTGGACGGCAGTATAACCATCGCGGGCGGCGGTGCGCTGATCGACGACCTGAAGGCTGTCGAGTTGCAGAACGGTCACCGGAACCTGACGGCCGTCTTCCAGGAACAACCGGGTCATGCCCAGTTTCTTGGCGATAATACCAGTACGCAGCATCATCCCCTCCTTACACCTTGATCTCGACATCCACGCCGGCGGCGAGGTCGAGCTTCATCAGGGCGTCCACGGTCTGCGGGGTCGGATCGACGATGTCCAGCAGGCGCTTGTGGGTGCGGATCTCCCACTGGTCGCGCGACTTCTTGTCGATGTGCGGGCCGCGCAGGACGGTGAATTTCTCGATCTTGTTCGGCAGCGGAATCGGGCCGCGAACGGTCGCGCCGGTGCGCTTGGCGGTGTTAACGATTTCCTGGGTGCTGGCTTCCAGCACACGATAATCGAACGCCTTCAGCCGGATGCGGATATTCTGACTTTGCATAGTCATCCCTCTGACGGGGAGTTCCAGTCGAGAGGCTGACAACGCACCACGCGGCGCCAGCATCGGACCGTATAAAAACTGCAAGGCCGCCCGTAATCAGGCGGCCAGGCGCAAGGCAAGCGAATCTTCGACGAACGGACTCGACTGCGATGCGCGCCTATAGCGCGTGGAGAGCCTTGGCGTCAAGTCCGATTGCCCCCCAACCGAAAGGCCGCCTCCTTTCGGAGGCGGCCTGTGGTGTTTGGCGAGTGCGGCGGGACGTTGTCGCGCCGTCAGATCACTTGATGATCTTGGAGACCACGCCGGCCCCGACGGTGCGGCCGCCTTCGCGGATGGCGAAGCGCAGCTTTTCCTCCATCGCGATCGGCGCGTGGGTTCATTGCAGCCTGCCGTCGCCTCCGCTTCCGGGAACGGCAGATGGCCGCGTAAAGCAGGAGGGGCGCCATGGCGCCCCTTCTTCCTTTTCCTTTGCCACGAGACCTTCTCAGAATGCCTGCACGCGAGGAGGGATTGGATCAGGCGGAGGCAAAACCGCGTCCGCGCCTGCGGAACTTCGAAAGTGTTCCGAAGTTTGGCTGGGGATCATAAGGGCCAATCAGGGATGGATCAGTCTTGAGCATGATTGCAGCCGATGATCGCCCTGCCCTCACGCAGATCATTGTTGCAGTTCCTGTCAGAAACGAAGCCAAGCGATTGCCACAGCTGTTGCGCGCCTTGGCCGCGTCAGCGATACGATCCCCTCTTGGCGTGACGGTTGTCCTCCTTGCCAACAACTGCACCGATCACAGCAGTGAGATCGTCCGGTCTTTTGTCCATCCTTCGCTTCGTCTGGAGTTGCACGAGATCGAGTTTGCGGATGCCCATGCCGGAATTGCGCGGCGTAAGGCGATGGACCTCGCCACACGTGCAGGTGCCCTGATCCTGACCACGGACGGAGATGCAGCGCCTGACCCCCACTGGATCGCCGCGGCACTCAGCGCCGCCCATTCTGGTGCTGACGTGGTGTGCGGCAGGATCGATGCGGACTGCCGTCATGTTCTTGCCACATCCACCGGACGACGGGTAACAGCGGCGGAGGCGGCCTATGCCAACCTCCAGCACGAGCTGCGTCATGCCATCGACGTTCTGACGGCGCGGCAGGGAGCCCAACAGCCGCACTATATCGAGTCAGGAGCCTCCCTGGCGATCCGCGCTGATTGCTATCAAGCGATTGGTGGCTTGCCCTGGGTTCGCTCCAGCGAGGACCGTGCCCTGGTGCATCGTGCCGAGGTGCAATGCCATCGACGTTCTGACGGCGCGGCAGGGAGCCCAACAGCCGCACTATATCGAGTCAGGAGCCTCCCTGGCGATCCGCGCTGATTGCTATCAAGCGATTGGTGGCTTGCCCTGGGTTCGCTCCAGCGAGGACCGTGCCCTGGTGCATCGTGCCGAGGTGCATGGCCTGACTGTTCGTTACGCTGAGGAGATGAAGGCTACCGTTTCAGGCAGACTCCACGGCCGCGCAGAAGGCGGCATGGCGGAAGCCCTGCGTCATCGCATGCAGGACGAGGATCCCCTGGCAGATCAGTCGATGCTGCCGGTGCATCTTCTGGCTGATCTGTGGGATCGAGCATTTGGCGGGTGCATCCTGCCCTTCCCCAGCCGTGCCCATCCTGTTGGCCCCCGGCTGCGGGCCTCCGACCTGGAGGCGGGACTGCCAGCTCTGGAAGGGTTGGTCAACGAGACGGTTCGCCCGCAGCTGTTGCTGCACCAGGAGCAGGCGGCATGACCGATATTGGACGTGCAGCGCGGCTTGTCACAGAGGCACCGTGTGACGGAAACGATGGCCCCTCGGGCCGAGCCCTGGCCGCCGCGCTGAGACAGGGGGGACTGCTGGATGCCCGTCTTTCCACGGGCGAGCTGTTCGATGCCTTGGTGGCCCTGGGAAGGGCGAACCTGTCAGCCGGCAGGATCTTTGAAGGCCATGTGAACGCAATCAAGCTGCTCGACCTTTATGGCTCCGGCGAGAGACCAAGCGGCTTGCTTGGCATCTGGGGCGCCGACGGCCCTGACCCGGTCAGGATCGATGACGGAATACTTCGAGGACAGAAGCTTTTTGCCAGCGGTGCGGATGTGCTTGATCATGTCATTGTCACCGCAAAGGCAGAAGACCAGCTGCAACTTCTGCTCTTCAGCCGCGCTCAATTGGAAGGGCGGCTCTTTCCCATGGAATGGCAAGTGTCGGGAATGCAGGCGACCGCCTCGGGGCGCTGCAATCTGGACGGGCTTTCCGCGGCCGAGGCTGTCTGGATTGGCGGGCCCGGAGACTATTTGATCGAGCCGCACTTCCAGGGCGGTGTGTGGCGCTATGCTGCCGTGCAGCTTGGCGCAATGCGGGCTCTGACAGCGATCACGACTGAACACCTGGAGCGTCGCCAGCAGCAGGCGGCGCCCCTGCAGGCCATGCGCCTGCGCGGCATGGTGACGGCCTGTGAGACAGTACGATTGTGGCTTTGGCAGGCTGCGCTTGCCGTTGAACGGTCCGATGCCTCCCCTGAGGATGCAGAGGCCTCGATCCTGGCACGGCTCTTGACCGCCGAGGCAGCAGTTGCGCTGATGAACGCCATGGATCAGGCCCTTGGTGCAGCATCCTTTGCGACAGCCCATCCCGCCGATCGCATTCGCCGTGACCTCAGCTTCTATATCCGCCAGGCCAATCCCGATGGCCTGGCCCTGGGTGCCATGGCGCGCATCCTCGAAACGCCTTTTCTGCGCGAAAGATGGATCGGATGAACGACTTTCTCCAGCACCTTGGTGATCCCATCACCGTGGACGAACTGCTTGGAGGCCGATCCCTGGTCGTGCTTGCCCCCCATCCTGATGACGAGACATTGGGCTGTGGAGCCCTCTTGGTTGATGCAGCAGCCCAAGGGGCGTCCTGCAGCGTGATCTGCGTCACCGACGGCAGCCGGTCGCACCCAAAATCCACAAAATGGCCCGCTGAACGGCTTGCCGAAGAGCGCCGACGTGAGCTTGAGGCCGCCGTTGCGATCCTGGGAGCAGCGATGCACTGGCTGGGCCATCGAGACTGTCAGGTGCAGAGGGATGCGGACATCTCCCCTCTGATCCCGCAGGATGCGCTGCTGCTGGCGACGTGGGAGGGTGATCCGCATGTCGATCATCAAAGCGTGGCGCAGCTTGCACAAAAGATGGCCAGGCCGGACGTCGTGCTTGCCTACTATCCGATCTGGGGCCGCTTCACGAACCTCACAGCCCGGGCAAGACCAATCATGGCGTCAAGTGCCGCGCGTGACGCGAAGAGGCGGGCATTGGCCTGCCATCGCAGCCAGATGACGCCCTTGATCGATGATGACCCCGAAGGCTTTGTCATGGAAGCCTGGCGGCAGGAGCACTTCCTCATGCACCCGGAGATCATCATTGCCGCGTAGCGAAACCCTCGCTCACTTAGCCGGGCTATATGCGGCAAGCGAGGATCCCTGGAACCATCGCGCCAGTCCTTATGAGGCAGCCAAGTACGAAGCCACCCTGGCGGCAATTGGGCCTGGTCCATTTGAGAACGCCCTCGAGATCGGCTGCGGCAATGGCGAACTGGCCCGCCGTCTTGCGCCCCGCTGCCGGCGCCTGACCGCAATGGAGTGCATTCCCGCCGCAGCCGGTGCGGCTCGCCATAGTCTTGGCGAGTTTGCGCAGGTGGAGGTCTTGGAAGGCAGCGCGCCCGGAGACCTGCCAAAGATGCGGCCTGACCTCGTCCTGCTGTCGGAGGTGCTGTACTTCATGACACCAAAGGAAATCGCGTCCCTGAGCCAGTGGCTGAACGAGAGCGCAGCAGGCCCCATCATCGCGGTGAACTGGACGGGCCCTACGGACGAGACGCTCACGGGCACGGAAGCTGTTGACCTGCTTGCAAATGGGCTTGTCACGGAGCGGACGGATTGTTTCTCAACCTTTCGGATCGATGTCCTGGCACCAGCTGGTCGCGCTTTTGACTGACTTCTACGCGGAAGCAGAAGACCTTGGACTTCATGCTTCAAAACGCCGGAACAAGCCGGTCGCCATCAAGGTCCTGGCCCGGACAAGGAAACCGGCGACACATTGCAGTCTCACCATCGGTTATGATGGTGTGGCTTTTATCCGATGCCGGTTCATTCTTGATTGCTCTCCCGCAGTTCGCGCGCCTCTAAGGGCCAAGGCCCCTGCCCCTCTTCCTCCCTACAAATCTCTCACTGCACCGCATCTGTTGGCGGCACGATGACCATGCCGACATCGGCGGCAACGGAGAGGATCCGAGCAACGTCCGGCGGCCCGTCCTGGGGTTGCGAGGCGATGGTGGCATCAGCAACCGGGTGGCCGGTCCGGGTGAAGAACGCCTCGTGCATGTAGCCCGGCGCATTGATGATCAGGAGGCGCGCAGGCTCGGAGCCGACAGCCTGGAAGGAATGCACGGCCCCGTCTGGGACGGAGACAAAGCCGCCCCTCGGGACCTGTTGCGTTTCACCCGCAAGCGTGAACGCGATCTCGCCGTCCAGCACGTAGAAGGCCTCGGTCTCGCCCGCGTGGTGGTTGGGCGGCGCGCCCAGGCCAGGCGGCACCATGGCCTCGACCAGGCAGAACTTGCCCATCGTCTCGGCTGGAAAAGCATGAAACCTGAAGAGGATGCCCATTGCGTCGTAGGTTCGGGAAGCGGTCATGGCCTGGTCCTTCTGTTGGTTGCCAATTATGAGACAGGCGTCTTATAAATAGACGATGATTCTAGCAAGACATTTGTCTCGTGAGGTGGCCGTGGCGCAGCGGGAAGATCAGAAGAACAGAACACGGACGGCCTTGCTGGACGCGGCACGCACGCTCCTGACGCGCGGCGAGGCCCTGACGGTCATGGCGGCCGCGCGCGAGGCGGGCATCTCGAAGGCCTCTGCCTACCGCTACTTCTCGGATCCCGCGCTTCTGGCCGCCGAGGCGGGACTGCACCTGAAGGCGGCACCCTATAAGGAGATCGTCGGAGACGCTGCCACCCTGCGTGACCGGCTGGTTGCCATCAGCCTTTACTTCTTCGACCTGGCGGTGGCGAACGAGATGGCTTTCCGCATCTATCTTGGCCTGAACCTTCAGGCGAGCGCGCAGTCGCAGGGCGGCAGAACCCCGCGTCGTGGCGCCCGCCGCATTCAGGCCTTCATGCGTGCCCTGGAGAGCGAGACAGACATCCGTCCCGAACAGGCACGCTCCCTTGCCGCCGCACTCGGCATGGCAACAGGCGCAGAGGCCATGATCGCGCTCTTCGACGTGGCAAGCCTATCCGCAGAGGAGGCGCGCAAGGTTGTGGCAGAAACAGCCGAAGCTATCTGCGATCGGATGCTGCCGTAGGAGGCCACCCAGTGAAGCCGTGGGATGCCGCGGATGTATAGGGTGTTATGGAATAGCCGAAGAACTTGCGAAGCCGTTCTACCCTTAGTTTTTTCATAGGGCTGAATACGGGACAGGTTACATCCGCGCCCGGGCATCTTTCCGGGCGAGCCGTTCAAGGAGATAGTCGATTTCCAATCGTCCCTGTGGTGTCAGGACGGTGCCCGGCTTTCGCTGAATATCGCAAGCAATCGCACTACGCTGCATCAGCAGGTATTTGCGCACTGCTAAACCTATCCCTGCCTGCTGCTCCATGCGGATCATTGGGAGATGCGCGTCGAAGAGATCATGTGCGGCATCGCGTTCGCCCCGGCGATGAAGCGCATCCATCTCGACCAAAGCATCGGGGAATGCATATCCCGTCATGGCCCCATCCGAACCGCGCTCCGGCTCGAAATCGAGGAACAGCCCACCATTCGCCGTCAGGATTGAGAAAGCAGGCATTTTCCCGTCGTTCTGCCAAGCCCGGATGGTGGATAGCTTCTCAAGTTGTGGCCAATCCTCGGCCTTCAACATCACGCAGGATGGATGCTCGTTCATAATGCGCGCAATCATCGGCACCGAGAGAACCACCGACAAGGTCAGGGGATAGTCCCGCAAGGCCCAGGGAGTATCAGGCCCGATTGCCTCGACTGCGTTGCGGAAATGGGCGGCAATCTGTTCATCCGAGCGAAGGCCGGCATGACCTGCAATCATGACGCCGGCCGCACCGAGATCCATCGACTCCTTCGCCAGTCGCTCCATTGCCGTAAAGCTGGGGTTGGAAACCCCACCACAATGGGCAGTCTGGTTCGACGAATGACGCGACCCGCAATTTCCCGGCTTTCCTCGGGAGCAAGCTTGCCTGCTTCGCCCAGGACGCCCAGGATGCCCAGGATGGTAATGCCGGTGGCGCCAGACGCCTCGTAGAAATCGGTCAGCCGGTCCAGGCTTTCCCAATCCACTGACAGATCAAGATGAAACGGTGTGGCGGCAATTGGATAAACGCCCTTGGTGTGGATGTTGAATCCCTGTTCAGTGACAGCCTTTGGTTGCGTGTTCATTTTCTCTCCTTGAAGGCAGCATTGGCGAACCTTCGTTTCTTCACTTGTTAGATAAAGGAAGGTGGTTCGTCACAGTCCTTGGTTGGGCCCAACAGACCTCGGCCGCGGTTTGCTTCGCGGCCGGTTTCCTTTCACTCGCCTGCCTGGGCGGACCTTTTGTTCCAGCGGATCGACGACCACAGGGAGACGCCGATCAGCGCCGCGCCGCCTAGGCCGGTGATGACCTCGGGGATATGGATAAAGGATTGCAGGAACATGATCACCGACAGTGCAATGATGGCATAGGAGGCGCCGTGTTCCAGATAGCGATACTGGGCCAGCGTGCCTTTCTCGACCAGCATGATGGTCATGGACCGCACATACATGGCCCCGATGCGCAGCCCGATGGCGATGATGAATAGGTTCTGGGTCAGTGCAAAGGCGCCGATCACGCCGTAGATGCAAGGGTGAGATCGATGAAGCGTATAGCTTCTATGTCGCTATCGCCTCATCATCCCTAAAAAGTCCAAATGAAGGTCGGGGTGCTGCAATGCAGCACTTGGCAACCTGGATGATTCCTGCAGCCATGTAAGTGTTGACTTGCATTTCAGGCATAGCGGCTTTGCCAATCTTACGGCTACGTTTCTGCAAATGCACAATCTATATCTTGGTTCATGAAGCGATTGCCCAGTGGTCGGGCACTTTTGAAACAGGTGATGAACATGTCGACGATGGAAATGAACCGCAGTGCTGCTGTCGGTGGAGTTGGCAATGTTGTTGCGAACCTCTTCTCGATGCTGTCCGCGTGGAACGATGCCCGCCTGACCCGTCGCGAACTTAACAACCTGTCCGATCGCGAACTTAACGACATTGGCCTTGCTCGTGGCGACATTGGGCGAATTGCGCGCGGCTGCTGAGCCAAAGCCATCCCGGTCTTTAGACGAACAAACCCCCATGCAGATGCAGAGGGGGTTTTTCTTGTGCTGGTCTCTTTAGCATCGAGCTAAGGCCCTACCCTCCTTACGTCGGCTCAGGACGTAATCCACCGGAACCGGCATGGCAGGAAGATCGGTCTCGCCCATTGTCGAGCGCAGGTAGATATCGATCATCGTCGCCGGTCCGACCGCCAGGTCATCATCCCGGCACTGCTTCGACAGGTCTGCGACGTCGAGGCGCGCATCGAGCCGTATTCGAAAGGTCTGCCGCACCTGATCGTGGAAGGCCGGACAGCCGCATTGGCATAGGGTCGCCAGTCATCATGATCGTGGCTTTGGTTCACTTCTGCGTGGCGAACGAAGCCGGCGATGTCCTGACAGCGCACAGTCCGATCGCTGCCAGATCCTCCGCCATCTGCTCGGTCAGCCAATTGCAGATCCGCGGGATCAACGGAGACAAAGGCTTCAATCTGGGTGCGATGAGCGAATGATAGCGGCCCGTCTGCAGTACCTTGTCCGATGCCGCGACCATTGTTCCCTCGCGTAGCGCGCGCGATACAACGCTGACCCAGCCAAGGGCAATCCCCTCCCCCCGCTCGGCCGCCTGCAAGATCACGGAGTAATCAGAAAAGCTATGCCACTGCCCCGGCCTGATGAAGCGTCGGTCGAGAAACCTTTGCCAATGAACCTCGTGCTCGTCATCAAGGTTCAAGAAGACATGGCACGATGGATCATCCATCAACGGTCCCCGTTCCATTAGATAGCCGGGGCTGCAAACGGGCATAATAACCTCGGGCGCGAAGGGCCAGATGTGATAGCGCGGGTCATCGTCGCGCACGATCCGGGTGGCGATATCGGCATGGGCAGGCGGATCGCCCAGCATTCCCTGGGCCAGATCCAAGCGCAACTCCATCCCCGGAAAAGCCGTGTTGAAGCTTCGTAGCCGGGGAAGCAGCCAGTGGGTCGCAAAGGAGCTTGAGAAGGACAGTGTCACGCGTGTGCGGGCAAGTTGTTCCTGTGTATCAGCAACGGCCGCAGCGATGCCGGTGAAGCCTTGAGAGACGGCGTCAAAGATGCGCTGCCCGTCCATTGTCAGTGCAGTGCCAGTTGGGACGCGGTCGAACAGGCGCAGGCCCAGTTCTGCTTCGAGCTGCGCGATGGCGCGGCTGACCGAGGGTTGCGTCACGTTGAACTCGCGCGCCGCCGCCGAAAAGCTGCCAGTACGGGCGGCGGCCTCGAAGACGAACAGGGTGCGGGGTGCAGCAAGGCGAAGCGGCGGGGTCATGCCGCCAGCGTATACCCCCAATTCGAATTATCAAGCTTCCCGGATGCCCCGCGCCAAGGCAGGTTTGGCGGAAATCGCCAGGACTATTTTTATGCAGATGACCGCTCCCGCGTCCCGCATCGCCGACCCGTTGCTCGATCCGTTCCGGCTGAAAGGGCTGGTTCTGAAGAACCGGATCGTCAGCACCAGCCATGCTTCGATGCTGGATGATGGTGGGATGCCGGGGGAACGCTATCAGGCCTATCACGAAGAAAAGGCCAAGGGCGGGGTCGCACTGACGATGATCGGCGGATCCGCGATGGTGTCGAGGGATTCCAGCTGGGGCGGGGGGCAGCTGAACCTGGCTACTGACGCGGTCATTCCGCATCTGGCGGCGATGGCGGCCCGGATCCATGTCCATAACGCGGCGATCATGTGCCAGATCTCGCATCTGGGGCGGCGGGCGACGGCGCTTGGCGGGGCTTGGTTGCCCGCCATTGCGCCATCACGGGTGCGCGAAACCCGGACCCGCAGCTTTCCAAAAGAAATGGACCGCGACGATATCGACCGGGTGATCGCCGATTTTGCCGCCGCCGCCCGACGCTGCCAGCAGGCGGGGCTGGACGGGATCCAGACACTGACGGGCGGGCACCTGATTGGCCAGTTCCTATCGCCGCGCACCAACCGGCGCACAGATGGCTTTGGCGGGTCAGTGGCAAATCGCGCGCGCTTCGTACTGATGGCACACGCGGCGATCCGGCAGGCCGTAGGCGACGATTTCGTGGTGGGCATCCGCTATGTCGTTGACGAAGGCGGCACGGACGGGCTGAACGCCGACGAGGCACTTGAAATCGCGCAAATGCTGCAATCCGAAGGTCATGTGGACCTGTTCGACTGCATCTATGGCCGAATGGATAGCGACCTGCTGCTGACCGAGGACAACATGCCCGGCATGTTCCAGCCCTCCGCCCCTTATCTGGCGCATATCAAGGCGTTCCGGCAGGCGGTGTCGCTGCCCGTCCTGCACGCAGGCGGCATCCGCGACGTGGCGACAGCCCGGCATGTGCTGCGCGAGGGGATCGCGGATTTGGTCGGCATGACGCGCGCTCATATTGCCGATCCTCATCTGGTGAATAAGATCGCCGCAGGGCAAGAAGACCGCATCCGTCCCTGCGTCGGCGCGTCCTATTGCCTGTATCGCAAGGCTCATTGCGTCCATAACCCCGCCACCACGCGCGAAACCACGCTGGGCCATGCCATTCCCCCTGCCCTGACGCGGCGAAGCGCCATTGTGGTGGGCGGCGGCCCAGCGGGGATGGAGGCCGCGCGCGTCCTGGCCGAGCGCGGTCACCGCGTTACCCTCATCGAGGCCGCCCCACGCCTTGGCGGGCAAATCCTGATTGCCGCCCAGGCTCCGGGGCGGCGGGACCTGCTGGGCGTCACCGAATGGCGGCAAGCGGAACTGGACCGGCTGGGGGTCGAGGTCCGCCTGAACACTTGGGCCGAACCCGCAGACATCCTAGCCGAGGCCCCCGACATCGTCATCATCGCCACGGGTGGCATTCCTGACCTGGACTGGCTGGACGGTTCTGAGCTTTGCCATAGCACCTGGGATCTTCTGGGCGGAGAAGTTCCGCCGCAGGGCGAGATCCTGGTCTATGACGGCACTGGGCGGCAGGCGGCGGCATCCTGCGCGCTGAAGCTGGCGCAAGGCCGGACGGTGACATTCGCCACCCCCGATGCGGTACCCGCGGTCGAGATGCCCTACCAGGACGCCAGCAGCTTTCGCAAACGGTTTTACGAGGCGGGCATCGCCACCCTGACCGATCACGGTCTAGTTCGGGTGGAGCGGCAGGGCAACGGGTTGCGGGCGATCTTGCGCAACGAGATGACCGGGGCGGAACGCAGTCTGGACACCGCGCAGGTGGTGGTGGAACACGGCACGCTGCCGTTGGACGAGTTGTTCACCGAGTTGCGCAACCCAGCCGATGGTTTCGTCCTGCACCGGATCGGAGATGCGGTCGCAAGCCGCGACCTGCACGCCTCAATCCTGGATGCCTATCGACTGTGTTTGACGCTGTGACGGCAGGCCTTACAGCCCGCCGAAATGGAACGCCTTGGTTTCCAGATATTCCTCGATTCCTTCCTGCGCCCCCTCGCGTCCCAGACCGGATGTCTTGACGCCTCCGAAGGGGGTTTCCGCATGGCTGACCGCGCCGGTATTCAGGCCGATCAGACCAAACTCCAAGGCCTCTCCCATGCGGAACGCGCGCGAGATGTCGCGGGTGAAGAAATAGGCGGCAAGGCCGAAGGGCGTGCCGTTGGCGATAGCCAAGGCCTGCTCCTCGGTCTCGAAGCGGAAGATTGGGGCGACGGGACCGAAAGTTTCCTCGGAAGCAAGCTGCATGTCTGTCGTGGCACCGACCAGCACCACCGGGTCAGCATAGGCATCCGGTAGGTCGCGCGCCGCCGTGGCGCGGGTTGCACCCTTGGATAATGCGTCGTCCAAATGGGCGCGGATCTTGGCGATGGCGGCACCGTTGATCATCGGGCCGATCGTCGTGCCCTCTGCCGTGCCCGGACCCACGCGCAGCGCATCGACGCGCGCGGCCAACGCTGCCACAAAGTCGTCGTGGATGCCCGATTGCACCAGGATGCGGTTCGCGCAAACGCAGGTCTGCCCGCCATTGCGGAACTTGGACAACATCGCGCCCTCGACCGCCGCGTCCAGGTCGGCGTCGTCGAAGACGATGAAGGGCGCGTTGCCGCCTAGTTCCAGGGACATGCGCTTCAAAGTCGGCGCGCATTGCTCTGCCAGCAGGGCGCCAACGCGGGTGGACCCGGTAAAGGACAGCTTGCGCACCACTGGGCTGGCGGTCAGCGTGGCACCGATGATCTCGGGCCGGCCGGTCAGGATGTTGATGACGCCCGCCGGGATCCCCGCGCGTTCCGCCAGAACGCCAAGTGCCAATGCGGAATAAGGCGTGAAGTCCGACGGCTTCACGACCATCGTGCAGCCCGCCGCCAAGCCCGGCGCTACCTTGCGGGTGATCATTGCGATGGGGAAGTTCCAGGGCGTGATAATCGCACAAACGCCTACGGGTTCCTTCATGGCAAAGACCTTCTTGCCCGGCACGGGCGAGGGGATGATCTTGCCGTTGATCCGCCGCGCTTCCTCGGCGAACCAGCGAAGGAAGGACGCGCCATAGACGACCTCGCCTCGTGCCTCGGCCAGGGGCTTGCCCTGTTCGGCCGTCAGGATTTGGGCCAGATCGTCCGCATGATCCAGCATCAACTGATACCAGGCCATCAGCAGGTCTGCGCGTTCCGCATGGGTGCGCTTGCGCCAAGCCACCATCTCGCGTTCGGCGGCGATGATGGCTTGCGCGGTTTCCTCGGCCGTGCAGTCGGGCATGGTGCCCATGGCGCGGCCGGTTGCGGGGTTCGTCACCTCGATGTCGGGGCGATGGATCCACTGGCTGTCGATCAGCGCCGCCTGCCGAAACAGGTCGGGATCCTTCAACATGGTGCGGATGTCGGACTGTGCGGTCATATGATTCATGGTCATTCCTCCAGTGCGGCAAGGACGGCCGCCGTGATGGCATCCGTCCCGTGGGAGCCAGGGCAGATGCCGATACCTTTTCTGGTGGCCGCTTCGAGGGCGGCCAGCACCGCATCGGCAGCGGACTTTTCGCCCAGATGTTCCAGCATCATCGCGCCCGACCAGATCGCGGCGATCGGGTTGGCGATGTTCCTGCCTGCGATGTCGGGGGCCGATCCGTGGACGGGTTCGAACATCGACGGGCCGCTTCGGTCGGGGCAGATATTGGCCGAGGCCGCAAAGCCCAGGCCCCCCTGGATCGCCGCACCCAAGTCGGTCAGGATATCGCCGAACAGGTTGGACGCCACGACCACGTCCAGATCCTGCGGGGCCATCACCATCTTGGCGGCCATTGCGTCAATATGCATGTGGCTGACGGTCACATCGGGATATTCGGCGGCCAGTTCTCGCGTCACCTCGTCCCAGAAGACCATCGAGTATTTCTGCGCATTGGATTTCGTGACCGAGGTGAGATGCCCGCGTCGCGCTCGCGCTTGCTCGAACCCGAAGCGGATGATGCGCTCGACCCCCTTGCGGGTGAAAATCGCGGTTTCCACAGCAACCTCGTTGTCGCGGCCCTGGTGGACGCGGCCACCGGCGCCGGAATATTCGCCCTCGGTGTTTTCCCGGATGCAGAGGATGTCGAAGCCTTGCGCCTTCAGCGGACCTTCTACGCCGGGCAGCAGCCGATGCGGGCGGATATTGGCGTACTGGTCGAAGGCCTTGCGGATCGGCAGCAGCAGTCCATGCAGCGACACGCTGTCCGGCACCGTGGCGGGCCAGCCGACCGCGCCCAGATAGATCGCATCGAAGGGGCGCAACTGGTCGATCCCGTCCGCGGGCATCATCCGGCCAGTGGCGAGATAGGTCTCGCAGGACCAGTCGAAGCGGGTCGGTTCCAGCGTGAAGCCGAAGCGGGCGGCGGCGGCGTCCAGCACCTGCATGGTGGCCTCGGTCACATCGACGCCGATGCCGTCGCCGGGGATCAGCGCGATCTTGTGGGCGGTCATGGTCTTCTCCTTCAGATGTCGATCAGCACCGATTTCGTACGTCGGTTCGCGGCAAATGCCTCGCGTCCCAAGTCCTTGCCAAGACCCGACGCCTTCCAGCCCCCGGTCGGCAGGATATGGTCGCGCGACCGACCATAGCGGTTGACCCAGACAGTCCCGGCCTCAAGTTGCCGGGTCAGGCGCAGCGCGCGGGACAGGTCGCGGGTAAACAGCCCGGCGCAAAGACCGTAGGACGGGTGGCTGGCGAGAGCCATGCCTTCGTCCTCGCTGTCGAAGACTTGGAAGGTAGCGACGGGGCCGAAGATCTCCTCGGTCACAGCGGGGTTGTCTGCGGTGACTCCGCCGATCAGGGTCGGCTGGTAGAAGCTCCCTTCGTGGTCGAAGCGGTTGCCGCCACAAAGGATCTCGCCTCCTTGCGCCCGCGCCGCCTGCACGATCCCGTCGATGCGCCGCAGTTGCGGTTCCGATATGATGGGCGAGAAACCGGGCTGCTCCCTCCAAGTGGCCGCGGGACGCGGCTTGGCAAAGCGGTCGGCCAGCCGTTCGGCCAAGGCCTCAGCAATGCCGCGCTGCACGATCATGCGCGATCCGGCGACGCAGAATTGGCCCGCATTGGGCAAGATGCCGCGTTCCAGGCAGTCAGCGGTCAGGTCGATGTGGGCATCGTCGAAGACCAGCATCGGGCTTTTGCCGCCCAGTTCCAGCGTCATCGGCTTGATGCCAGTGCGCGCGATGTTTTCCATGATCGCCGCGCCCGCGCGGGTCGATCCGGTGAAGCTGATCTTGTCGATGCCGAGATGGCCGGTGATCGCTGCCCCGGTGACCGGCCCGTCGCCCAGTACGATGTTGACCAGCCCCGCCGGGATCCCTGCCCTGACCGCCAGTTCGGCCATGTAGAGCGTCGAGTAGGGCGTCATCTCCGACGGCTTCAAGACCACGGCATTGCCTGCGGCCAAAGCCGGGGCCAGCTTCCATCCCGCCATCGAGATCGGGAAGTTCCAGGGCGCGATGGCGCCCACCACGCCGTAAGGCTCGGCGGCGATGAAGCCAAAGCTGCCCGCGCCGGTGGGCACCAGATCGCCCCCCTCCTTGTCGGCGAACTCGGCGAAGAAGCGGATCTGTTCCGCCGTGACAGCCACGTCGCCAGTCGCCGCCAGCGCAACGGGGCGGGACGAACAGATCGCCTCGAGCCGCGCGAGTGTCGCGGCCTCAGCCTCGATCAGGTCGGCCCATGCGTGCAGCGCATGAAGCCGGTCGCGCGGGTGAAGGCCCGCCCACCCCGAGGTTTTCAGCGCCCGGCGCGCCGCCGTCACCGCCCGGTCCACTATCGCCGCATCGGCCACGGGGATCACGCCGATCACGTGGCCGTTCGATGGCGCGCGGACCTCAAGCCGCGCCTCGCCCTCGACATAGGCGCCGTCGATAAAATGGCCGCTGGGCAGGATCAGGGACAGGGGGTCGAAGGCAAGGGTCATGGCATCCTCGGCTGATGGGGCAAGCGTGGCCCGCGGTGCAAAGCGTAAGGTGCCGAAGGCCGGCGGCGGGCGGCAGAAATCGCCGTGCGGCGCGCACGTGCGAAAGATTATGCCGTCAGTCGTCCAGCAGCGCGCTGATGGGGACCGGGCGCACCGGAGGCTGGCCGCGCAACCGGCCTACGGCCTGCGGGGCAAGGCCGGCATAGCGGGCAATCAGATCGGTGGCGGCAAGCTGGCAATAGCGGCCCTGGCAGCGCCCCATTCCGATGCGGCCCATCGATTTCACGCGGTTGGCCTCGGGTCCGCCAAAGGCTGCGGCTTCGCGCATCTGGCCCACGGTGATGCCCTCGCAGCGGCACAGAACGGCGGCATCGGGCAGCGCATCAAGCTGGTCCGAAGGCCAGGGAAAGGCCCGTGCCATGGCCGTGGCAAAGCGCTGCAACCGGCGGGCGCGGCGGAGAAGCGCGGGCGTGTCGGGCGTGGCGATCCCGATGTCGTTGAGGCAGGCATTGGCGGCAAGCGCGCCCGCCACCTCGGCGCCATCTGCCCCCAGGATGCGCAGGCCGTCGCCCGCAAGGTAAAGGTCCGGCCCCGCCCGGCCCATCTCATCCGCGGCCGGCAGCCATTGAGCCCAGATGTCGGACCATTCGAAGCGCGCCCCGGCCAGATCGGCCAGCTGCGTTTCCGCCCGCAGGTGCCACCCAAGCGCAACTGCATCACAAGACGTGACCTGCGCCCGGCCCTTGGCATCGCGCCAGTGCACCGCATCCTCGGCGATCCGGTCCAGCCGGACGCCCGCGTGGTAAAGCCGCCCGAGCCGCGCCCTCATTGCCAGCCCACGCCCCGTCACCGCCGGACGCGCCAGCGCCATGCCAGTGCCGCCCTGCGCCTGCTGGGTCAGAGTTGCGGTGTCCAGCACCGCCGCCACCCCCGCGCCTGCCGCCAGAAGCTGCGTGGCGACCAGCGTTAGCAGCGGCCCCGATCCCGCCAGCACGATCCGCCGCCCAAGCGCCACGCCTTGCGCCTTTAGCGCGATCTGGGCTGCACCCAGGGAAAAGACGCCCGCGCGCTGCCAGCCCTCAACCGGGACCAGCCGATCGGTTGCCCCGACAGCCAGGATCATCCGGTCATAGGGGATCCGTGTCGCGCCGACATGCGCCACCCCGTCGCGGATCGCATGAACCGAGGATTGCGGGCGGTAATCCACCTGCCCCGCCGCCTCCATGCCGTCGAACAGCGCGTGCAGCGTCCGCGCTTTCCCAGCCTCGGAGCCATAGAGCTTTTCCGGCGGGCGAGTGAACCCCTCGGGCGGACGCCGATAGATCTGGCCGCCCGCCCGCGCGCCTTCGTCCACCACGATGGGCCGCAACCCCGACCGGACCAGCCGTTCCGCCGCGCGGATCCCGGCAGGCCCTGCCCCCACGACCAGCACGCGCGTCATGCGGGCCACCCCTCGGGCGCGGTGGACAGCAGCCGCATCCCCGCCGTCAGCGGGGTCGAACAGGCGCGCAGGCGCGATCCGTCCTCGGCCCAGATCCAGCAGTCCTGGCAGGCGCCCATCAGGCAAAAGCCCGCGCGCCGTTCCGGCCCGAACTCGGACGGGCGCAGCGATCCCGCGCCTGTCAGGATCGCGGTCAGCACCGTATCGCCCGCAAGGCCCGTCATGTCCTGCCCGTCGAAACGAAAAGGCACGGGCGGACGGACTGTTTCCGCCAGACGGACCAGTCGCCCCATCATTCCGCGGCCTGGTCGAAGGCGCGGCGCGGCAGGTCGGGAAAGCGCGCGCAGACGGCATCGAAGGCACGGCGAACGGCCTCGGGGCCATTGCCGTCCATGCGGCGGAAGATTTCGGTCTTGGCGAAGAAGCGCCAGTGGATCGGCAGGCTTGCCAGGATCGCCGTCAGCGCGTCATAGGCGGCGGCTGTCCAGCGCACCTCATACCCGTCACGTTCGGGACCGAAATGGAAATGCCCCTTGTGCGCCACAGCCTGTGCCCGCAGCGCCGCCGTAGCCTGCGGGTCGCCCACCACCACGCCATAATCGCGCCGCGCCGCATCCGCCGAGACATAGCCCCGCGCCACGTCCTGTTCGACCCGCCAGATCTCGCGGTCCATGGGATTGCCGCGCCCGCCACCACCGGCGGAACGGACCATCAGCACGTCGCCGGGACCAAGGATCGCAGTGTCGGCGGACCCAGTGCGCCGTTCCTCGGGCGTGCCGGGGTTCACGACCATCTCGGCCAAGCCCGCCGCCTTGCCGCCCAGGATCCCCCAGGGACGGAAAAAGCTGCGGTCACGGTTGCGCGCGGTGATGCGCGAATCCGGGGCGAAGACGCGGAAGGCCATTTCGGTCGCAAGCCCGCCGCGCCAGCGCCCCGCCCCGCCGCTGTCCTGCGCCAGGCCGTATCGGACGAATTCCACCGGCACCTCGGTCTCGGTGATTTCGATGGGGGTGTTTTTCAGATAGGCTGCATCCGCCCCCGACCCGTTGGTGCCGTCACGCCAAGGCATCCCGCCGCCGCCGCCGACCACCGGGTTCACGGCGGCGATGACGGTCTTTTGCGTGCGTTCGTCCCGTGTCATCACGTTAATGATGCAGTTGTTGCCTGCCGGTGCTGCGGGCATCTGGTCAGGAATGGCCTGGCTGAAGGCTCCGAAGATCACGGACCGCAGCCGCGCGCAGGTCAGCGACCGCATCCCCACGGCGGCGGGCGCCACCGGGTTCAGGACCGTGCCTTCCGGCGCGATGCAGGTGAAGGGCCGCGTCAGCCCGGTATTCAGCAGGATGCGGGGGTTCAGCGTGTAAAGCACATAATAGACCCCCACCAGCAGGATGGTATGGCGCGGATCCCCGCCTGAGGGCACGTTCAGCGAACTGCCAAGCTGCGGGTCCGATCCGGTGAAATCCAGCACCGCGCTGTCGCCCCGAATCCTCAGGGTCAGGTTCAACCGGCAGGGATTGGCCTGGTCGCTGTCCTCGTCGGCGTAATCGGCGAAACGATAGTCGCCATCGGGAATCGCGCGAAGGATGTCGCGCGCCTGCGCCTCGGCCTGGTCCTTCAGCGCGGCGACGCCTTGCACAAAGCCCTGCTTGCCGAAGCGTGCGATCATCCCTTGCACCTTGCGCTCGCCAGTGTTCAGCGCGCCGACAAGGGCCTTGATGTCGCCGATGTTCAGCGCGGGCTTGCGCACGTTGGTCTGCATGATCCGCAGGATCTGGTCGTCGAAGACGCCTTCGTTGACCAGCTTCATCGGCGGAAAGCGGATGCCTTCCTGGTGGATCTCGGTCAGCGACCGGGACAGGGACGCGGGCACCGCCCCGCCCATGTCGGTGTTGTGGATATGCCCGCCGGTCCAGGCGACGATTTCGCCCTCCGCGAAGACGGGTTTCCACAGGTGGGTGTCGGGCGCATGGGTCGCGACATGGCCGGAATAGGGATCGTTGGTGAAAGCCACGTCGCCGGGGCGGTAATCGTCAACCATGGCGATGGCCCGGCCATAGGTCAGGCCCGGATACCAGGTCGCGCCCAGGTCCATCGGCACGGCGAAGGTGTCGCCCGTCCGGTCCATCAGCATGACGGTAAAGTCCTGCGTTTCCTTGACAAAGGCGGAATGGGCCGTGCGGTGGAGCGTATGGGCCATGTTCTCGGCCGCGGCACGGGCGTGGTTGGCCAAGACCTGCAGAGTCATCTTGTCGAACATGGGTTTACTCCGCAAAGCTCAGGTGGATGTTCAGGTGGTCGTCCACACGGGCGGTGGCGCCATCCGGGATGGCGAAGGTGGTGTCCTCTTGTGCCACAATGGCGGGACCGTGGAAGGTCGCGCCGCCGGTCAGGTCCGCGCGGTCATAGAGGGCCACGTCCCGCCAGGCTCCCAGATGCACCGGCACATGGCGCGCAGGCCGCGCTGGGGCGGGATCGCCGGTTTCCACGGGGAATTCCGGCTTCGGTCCTGCGCCGATGGCCGACAGGCGTAGGTTCACGATCTCGATCCGGCCTTCGGGGTCGTCGAAGTCGTAGATGCGCAGATGCGTGGCGTGAAAGGCCTGGGCAATGCGGGCCGGGTCAGTCAGCCAGGCGGGGTCCAGATCGACCTCGATTTCATAACTTTGCCCGGCATAGCGCATGTCGGCCGACAGGCGCAGGTCGGCGGCCCCAAGGTGACCTTGGGCTGCCAGCCAGGCGCGCCCGTCATCAGTCAGTGCCCGGAACGGCGCGGTCAAATCCGTGCCCAGATCGGCAAAGACCGTGCGGATGAAATCGCCGCGCAGATCGGACACCAGCCCACCAAGCGCCGACACCACGCCCGGACGACGCGGCGCGATGACCCGGCTCATGCCCAGTTCGCGCGCGAGGAACCCCCCCAGCATCGGCCCGCCGCCGCCAAAGGGCATCAGAGCGAAGTCCCGCAGATCGACGCCTGCGCGGGAGGACAGCTTTTCCACCTCGACGAACATCTCGGAGATGGCGATGTCCAGGATCGCCTGCGCCGTCTCCTCGGGCATGCGGCCAAGCTGGGCGGCCAGGGCGCCGACTGCCTGGCGGGCCAGCGCCACGTCCATTTGCAACTGGCCATAGGCCATCTGGCTGTGACCCAGCCAGCCGCAGACGGCCATCGCGTCCGTCACCGTGGCCCGCGCACCCCCGCGCCCATAGCAGGCCGGACCGGGGTTCGACCCCGCCGATTCCGGCCCCACGCGCAACACCCCTTGCGCGTCCACGCTGGCAATCGACCCGCCGCCCATGCCGATGGAACTGACGGACACGGACGGGATATGCAGCGGAAACTCTCCGATCAGCTCGTCGGAACCGAACTGCACCTGCCCGTCCACGATCAGCGCAAAATCGGCCGAGGTGCCGCCGATGTCCAGCGTAAGGATCCGGTCCTCGCCCGCTTGGCGTGCAAGCCAGCTTGCGCCGATCACGCCTGATGCCGTGCCCGACAGCAGCATCGACACGCAGTCGCGCCGCCCCTCGACGGCGGTCATCAGCCCGCCGTTCGATTTTGTCAGCATGGCGCGGGCCGGAACCCCCTGCCCGGCCAGCCGCGATTCCAAGGCCGTCAGATAGCCTGCGACGCGCGGATGGACATAGCCGTTCAGGATCGCGGTGGAGGTGCGTTCGTATTCGCGGATCACCGGCCAGACTTCGGAGGACGCGAAGACGAACAGGTCGGGTGCAAGGGCTTCGATCCGCGCCTTGACGATGGCTTCTTGCGAACCGTCGCGCCAGGAATGCAGCAGCGCGACGATCACGCCGTCGGCGCCCGCGGCTTTCGCGGCGGCCACGGCATCGGCGATGGCCGCATCATCCGGCGCAACCGTCTGCCGACCATCGGCGCGCATCCGGGCGGGAATGCCGAAGACCATGTCGCGCGAAACCAGCGGATCTGGGCGGTGGCAGAATAGCGAATACATCTCGGGCATCCGCAGGCGGGCGAGTTCGATCACGTCCTCGAAGCCCGCATTGGTGATCAGCGCCAGCTTTGCCCCTTTGCGCTGGATGATAGTGTTGATGCCGACGGTGGTGCCGTGGACAAAGCGGCTGACCGTGGTCGGGTCCAACCCCTCGCGTTCGGCCAGCAGGCGCAGACCTTCCAACAGTTCGGCGCCGGGATCGTCGGGCGTGGTCAGCACCTTCAGCGATGCGACGCGACCCGATACCGCATCCAGCGCGCAGAAATCCATGAAGGTGCCGCCGATATCGACGCCGATCTTCCAGTCCGTGACGGTCCCGTCCATGCTGCCCTCGCTTCATTGGTCGGGACGATGGAACCAGAAGCGGCCGCCCGCGTCCAAGACGCAATGCGGCGCGGGTTATAAGGAGGGCTTATGCTTTCGGATTGTGTCCCGCATCAGGGTCTCCGCACGCGACAGCGTGCGACCCTTCAGCGTCAGTAGAGACAAGGGCAAGGCCACATCATCCAACAGCGGGCATTGGCGGATGCCCAAAAACTGCGCCCAAGGCAGCAGGGAATCAACGACCGCGATCCCCAGCCCCGCCTGCACAAAGCCCACGGCGGTGATCGACATGTCGATTTCAAGGACCGGTTCGAACCGCAAGCCTTGGGCACGGGCCACTTGGGACAGTTCCTGATGGGGGCGGGTGGCCGTGCGATAGGAGATCAGGGCCTGGTCCTGCAAATCGGCAAGTCTCAGCCCTTCACGGTCCGCAAAGGGGTGGTTCGGCGGCAAAAGACAGGTGAAGCAGGTGCTCCCTAACGGCTCGACTTCAATATCGGGGGGCATGGTATCGTCTAGGGCAAGGGCCAGCATGGCATCGCCTGTGCGTAGCATGGTGATCAAGGATGCGACGGGGGCGACATGGGCACGCACTAGGATATCGGGATAGGCTTTGCGATAGACGGCCAGCACGCCGGGCAGGAACGACATGGCCGGGGGTGGCGAGGCCGCGATGCGCACCAGCCCGGCCCGCCCTTGGCGCAGATCGGCGGTTTTGCGGCGCAGTCCTTCCAGCCCGCCGAACAGTCGTTCAGCATCGGGCAGCAGTTCCAGCGCCTCGGGCGTAGGATGCAGGCGGCCCTTTTCGCGGGTGAACAGGGGAAAGCCCAGTTCATCCTCAGCATGCAGCAGAACCTGGCTGAGCGCGGGCTGCGAGATGTTCAGCATCCGGGCAGCCGCAGTGATCGTGCCCGCGCGCATGACCGCCACGAAAACCTCAAGCTGCCTTGCCCGCATTCCAACCCCATAGGTTAGGCTTATGGTTCACCCAAGAACCCGTCCTTGACCCTTCATGCCCCCCGGCGTTCCCTTGAACAAGGTTTTTAGGGGCGGCTAATGTCTGTGATCGTTCTGGGCGGCGGATTGATGGGTAGCGCCACGACGTTCTTCCTGGCGCGCCGAGGCGTTGCCACGACCCTGATCGACACAGGCTCCATCGGCGCAGGGGCCACCGTCGCATCCTTCGGCAATATCCGTCGCAGCGGGCGTTACCTGCCTCAACTGCCGCTGGCGCATCGTTCGCTGGCATTATGGAACCGGCTGGAGTCGCTGCTGGACCGCGATGTGGAATTCCGCGCGACGGGCCACCTCCGGCTGATCTTTGACGAAACTGGCCTGGCCTTGATGCGCCGCTTTGCCGAGGATGCTCACCCCTTGGGGCTAGACCTTGAGGAGCTTGGCCCGAGCCAGATCCAGCAACGCTTTCCAGGTCTTGGTCCCGATGCCATCGGCGCGTCCTTCTCGCCGCAGGATGGCTCGGCTAATCCCCGGCTGATCGCGCCCGCCTTCGCTGATGCGGCCGCGCGCGCCGGCGCGGTAGTGGTCGACCAGGCGCAGGTCCTGTCGGTCGAGCCGGGCTTCACGGTCGAGACGTCTCGCGGGACGTTCCATGCCGACCAACTGGTCAACTGCGCGGGTTATAACGGCGCAACGCTGGCCGCGCAATTTGGGGAGTCCGTGCCAATCGAGGTGCGCGGCCCGCAGATGGCCGTGACCGAGCCCCTGCCACATCGCATCCTGCCGGTGGTGGGTGTCTGGTCCGCGGATCACGGTGCCTACCTGCGGCAGGTCGAACGCGGCAACGTGGTCTTTGGCGGCGCGGTGGACCGTGTGGCGGTTGGCCCCGACGGACGCGCCCATGCCGATCCTGCCCGCCTGCCCGCACAAGTGTGTGCGGTGGTTCAATTGGTGCCTGCGCTGCGCCATGTCGCGATAATCCGCCAGTGGTCGGGAGCCGAGGGCTATGTCCGCGACGGGTTGCCGGTCATGGGCGCATCGCGCACCACCCCTGGCCTGTTCCACGCCTTCGGCTTTTGCGGCCACGGCTTCCAGCTTGGTCCCGGCGTGGGCGACGCGATGGCGGAACTGGTCGCCACCGGGCGTTGCGAGACGCCGCTGCAAGATTTCAGCATCACGCGTTTCGCCGCATGAGGCTAGAACTTGGCGACCTTGCCCCATTGGCTGCCTTTGAAACGGTCGAGGCGATATTGCTTGGTATCAGTGATGGGCGTCCGTCCCAAGACCATGTCGGCCACAAGATGCCCCACACCTGGCCCAATCCCGAAGCCGTGGCCGGAAAGTCCCGCCGCCAGCACCAGGCCCGGCACGCCGCAATCGGCATCGATCACGGGCACCCCGTCTGGTGTGCTGTCGATGAAGCCTGCCCAGGACGCCTGCACTGGGATGCCTTGCAGCACCGGCAGCAGGCGTCGCGCACGCGCCAGGGTTTCATCCACAAGCGCCTTCGAGGGCCGGGGGTCAAGGATCCGCATCCGCTCCATCGGCGTCTCGTGGTCGAGAGCCCAATGTTTGCGCGTCTCGAACCCGGCACGCCAGGCCTGCGAGCCACCGGGCCGCAGCGCACGCCAGCGTTTGGCGAACATCGGAACAAAATGACGGCTTCCCCGGACCATCGACGGGGTCAGATCGACATTCGCGCGCCCCGAGATGGCCAGCGTATAGCCCCCATCGGCCCGACGAGTAGCGGATACCGAGGCGGTGTGCAAAGCGTCGGGCAGCCCTTCGGCGCCGGGCTTTACCGACAGGATCGAACTGCGGACCGAAGCCTGCGGGAAGGTGATCCCCAGCTGATGCAGGAAGCTACCTGCCCAGGCCCCGCCCGCCATGACCACCGTGCCGGTGCGGATCGTGCCGCGTTCCGTCACGACGCCTGCCACGCGGCCGTCTTCCAATTCCAGCCCGCGTGCGGCGCAGGACTGGATCACATGGCCGCCGTGCTTGACGATGCCTTGCGCGATCACAGGCGCGGCGCTCGCCGGATCGGCAATGCCGTCGGTCGGCGACCAGACCCCGCCCAGCCAGGATTTGCCGGTGGCGCGGCCCCGTTCTGCGGCCTCGGCGGCGGAAAGGATCCGTGTGTCGATGCCTTCAGCCCGCGCGAAACGCCCCCAGGCGGCCCAGCCGTCCAGTTCCGCCGAACTGTCGGTCAAATACAACAGCCCGCAACGGCGGAAGCCCAGGCCGGGGCCAAGGTCAGCGGTCATCTGGTCCCACAGCTCCAGGCTGCGCGTGGCCAGCGGCAGTTCGCGCGCGTCTCGGTTCTGCTGGCGGCACCAGCCCCAGTTGCGGCTGGATTGTTCCGCCCCCACGCGCCCTTTTTCCAGCAGCACCACCCTTTGTCCGGCCTGCGCCAGCCAGTAGGCGGCGGAGACCCCGGCGATGCCGCCGCCGATCACCACGCAATCGGCTTGGGCGGGCAGGTCGGATGCGGTCTGGATATGCAGAAGGGGGGCGGGCATGGCGTTCTCCGGTCGTCGTGCCCCAGCCTAGCGGGCAGTCGCCAGTCCTATCTGCCGCAGGGCCATAGGCGGACGGCAGATCCTGCCATTTTGCCGCCGCTTGGCAGACGTCCGGATTTGCCGCAAAAGGAAGCCGCCTACCGAAGGAAGACCGCATGAACCCGCCGCTGAAGCTGGACCGCATCGACGTCAAGATCCTGGCTGAACTGCAGAAGAACGGCCGGATCACCAATGTCGAGTTAGCCGACCTCGTGGCGCTGTCCCCGTCCCCCTGCCTGATGCGCGTGAAGAAGCTGCAACAGGCGGGATATATCACCGGCTATGCCGCGCAGATCAACGTAGCAAAGCTGGGCGAGACGTTGACGGTCTTCACCGAATTCACGTTGAAGAACCACCGCCCGCCCGATTTCGCACGCTTCCAGGAAGCGTTGGAACGGATTGACAGCTGCATTGAGTGCCACCTGGTGTCGGGGGGATACGATTACCTGGCGAAATTCGTGACCTCGGGCATCATGGACTACCAGAACATCATCGAGGCGCTGATCGACCGCGATTTGGGCGTGGACAAGTATTTCAGCTTCGTAGTGATCAAGACGCCCTTCGTGAAAAGTCAGATCCCGCTAACCCGGTTGTTTGCAGACAAGGCGTGACTGGGATGGTGTAAAACCCCACCCTACCGTCCAGCGAACTGCGCCAGTAATTGCGGATCCTGTTCCAACCCCTTCAACCAGCCGGTGTCCAGCTTGGGGATCGAGCCGATCAGAAGCCGAGAATAGGGGTGCGTGGCGTCCAATGACATCCGCGCGGCGGGCAGCGCCTCAACCACCCGGCCCTTCAGCATGACCAGAACCTCGTCGCAGATCGCCTCAACCGTGGACAGGTCGTGGCTGATGAACATGTAGGACAGGTTCAATTCGCGTTGCAATTCCTTGAGCAGATCCAGAATAGCCGCTGCAACCACTGTATCCAGAGCCGAGGTGATCTCGTCGCAGAGGATCAGGTCGGGTTCGGCCGCCAAGGCGCGCGCCAGGTTCACCCGCTGCTTCTGCCCGCCTGACAATTCGGAGGGCAGGCGGTGGCGCAGGTGGGCAGGCAGCCGCACCATGTCCAAAAGCTTGATCACCCGCGCCGTGCGCGCCGCGCCCGACATGCCGTGATAGAAAGTCAGCGGGCGCGCCAGGATCGACTCGATCGACTGGGCGGGGTTCAGCGCCGTATCGGCCAGCTGGAAGACAATCTGAGCGCGGCGCAACTCGTCCTTGCTGCGATCCGCTAGTGAAGGCGCCAGCTCCTTCCCATCCAGAAGCACGTTGCCGCGATAAGCGGGCAGGATACCGGCAATGGCGCGGGCCAGGGTGGACTTGCCCGACCCCGACTCCCCGATCACGCCCAGGTTGCGACCGCGTTCCAGCCGGAAGCTGACATCCTCCAGGATCTTCGCCGCAGGCACACCGTTGTGGATCACCCCATAGCCCGCGCACAGGTTTTGCACCTGAAGGACTGGCTCTCGTGTCCCAGCCTGGGCCTGGGGGACATGCGGCACCGGCTCGAAGGCGTCCAGAAGCTGCCGTGTATAGGGATGGGCGGGCGCAGTCAGGATCTGCTCGGTCGGGCCTTCCTCCTGCACGACGCCGTTCTTCAGCACGATGATGCGGTCGGCGATCTGGGCCACCACGGCCAGGTCGTGGCTGACATAGACGCCCGCCATCCTGCCTTTGTCCATGACCGACTTGAAGGCGCGCAAAACCTCGATCTGGGTGGTCACGTCCAGCGCGGTCGTAGGTTCGTCGAAGATCACTAGATGCGGGCCGCCGATCAATGCCATGGCCGCCGACAGGCGCTGCAACTGCCCGCCGGATACCTGGTGCGGATAGCGGCTGCCGATGGTGTCGGGATCGGGCAAGGCGAGTGCGCGGAACAACTGGCGGGCCTTGGCCTCCGCCTCCTCGCGCGGCATCAGCTTGTGGATGGCGCTGATTTCCACCACCTGATCCATGATGCGCTTGGCCGGGTTGAAGGCGGCGGCGGCCGATTGAGGGATATAGGACACCTCGGTCCCGCGCATGTCGGCGCGTTGGCGCTCAGACATGGCGGTCACGTCGCGCGCCCCCACGCGAATGGTTCCGCCGTGGATCGCGCAGCCGGGCCGCGTATGGCCCATCAGCGACAGGGCGATGGTGGTCTTGCCCGATCCGCTTTCGCCGATCAGGGCCAGGATCTCACCCGGCGCGATGTCAAAGCTGACGCCCTTGATGATGGCGACCTCGCGGCCGGAATCGGTCTTGGCGCCGATGGTCAGGTCGCGCACGGAAACTAGCGGCTGGCTCATCATTCGCTCCTGTCGCGGATGCGGGTGGGCAGGTTGTCGATGAAGAGGTTCACCGAGATGGTCAGCGAGGCGATGGCGACCGACGGAAAGATCACCGCAGGCGCACCCAGGCTAAGGCCCTCGATGTTCTCGCGCACAAGTGCGCCCCAGTCGGCATAGGGCGGCTGCACCCCTAAGCCCAGGAAGGACAGGCCTGACAAGACCAGCACGATGAAGACGAAGCGCAGACCCAAGTCGGCCAGCACGGGGCCAAGGATGTTCGGGAAAATCTCGCGCAGGATGATGTGGCCGAAGCCCTCGCCCCGGGCGCGGGCCACCGTGACGAAATCCATGGTGTTGACGTTGACCGCCAGGGCGCGGGCGAAGCGGTAGGAGCCCGGCAGGTACATCGCCGCCAGCGTCAGGATCAGCACCGGGATCGAGGAGCCAACGGCGGCCACCACGACCAGCCCGAACAGCAGGTGCGGGATCCCGTTGAAGGCGTCCAGGAACCGCGACAGAAGCGTGTCGAACCAGCCGCCGATCACCGCAGCGATCATGCCCAGCAGCACGCCCCCCGCACAGGCCAGGATTACGGCGGCAAGCGCGATGCCTACGGTATAGCGCGCGCCCATGATGATGCGGGACAGGATGTCGCGGCCCAGGTAATCGCTGCCCAGCCAGAACTGCCGGCTCATCGGGCCAAAGTAATCCCAATCCACCATCTCTCCCGGCGGATAGGGAGCAATCCAGGGACCGATGATCGCGATCACGGCCCAGAACAGGATCACCGCCAAGCCCAGGCGGCCGACCCAGTTGAAGGAATATCCCAGCCGGGCCGGGGTCGGAAGGCGCAGGGCAAGGGACATCAACGGCGCAACCTCGGATTGGAGAGAATGGCGATCATGTCAGCCAGCGTGATCAACAGCAGGTAGCTGATGCAGAAGATCATCGCGCAGCTTTGGATCAGGGGCAGGTCGCGGGTGGACACCGCATCGACCATCAGCTTGGCCACGCCCGGATAGTTGAACACCGTTTCCACGATGATCACACCACCAACCAGATAGGACAGCGACAGCGCCACCGCGTTGGCGATCGGACCCAGGGCGTTGGGCAGGGCGTGGCGCAGCACCATGCGGGTGCGCGATGCTCCCTTCAGCAGGGCCATTTCGACATAAGGCGTGTTGATCGTCTCGATCACCGCGGCCCGCGTCATGCGGATCATCTGGGCCGAGACAACAAAGGACAGTGAGATGACCGGCATCGCATAAGCGCGCAGCATGGCACTGAAAGAGTCCACATTGACGCCGAAGCTCAGCGCGGGCAGCCAGTCCAGCCAGACGGCGAAGATCAGCACGGCCAGCGTCGCCACCATGAATTCGGGCACTGAAATGACCGAGATGGTCACGATGGATACCAGCCGGTCCAGCCAGGAACCGCGCCACATGGCGGCGGCAATCCCCAGGGTCAGCGCGACCGGCACGCAGACCAGAGTGACGATCCCCGCCAGGCGCAGCGTGTTCATCAGCCGTCCCGACAAAAGGTCCGTCACGGCCATCTTGTTGACATAAGACATGCCCAGGTCGCCGCTCATCAGTCCACCCAGCCAGGACAGGAACCGCCAGATCGCCGGTTCGTCCAGTCCCATGGCGGTGCGCAGTCCGGCCACAGCCTCAGGCGTGGCGGCCTGGCCCAGCAAAACCTCGGCCACGTCGCCAGGCAGCAGTTCAGTCGCGAAGAACACTGCGAAGGACACGATCAGCAGTGTGATCAGCGCGATGCCAAGCCGCTGGCCGACCATGATCCATGTGGTTGCGGAACGCAGCATGGCGCACCTCCATCAAGGGACTGGGCCCCGCGCGTGCCTGCGCAGGGCCGTGGCGTCGTCAGGCCTCCAGCCAGACATATTCTGCGAAAGCATAGCCCATCTGGCCGCCAAGGGGATTGGGACGCATTCCCTTCATCTTCGACGAATGCGCATCGACGTTCGAAATATAGGCGGGAATGATCGTGCCTGCCTCGTTGGCGATCATTTCCTGCATTTCCCAATAGATCGCCTTGCGCTTTTCCTCGTCCAGAAGCCCCCGCGCCTCGACCAGCATTCCGTCGAACTTCTCGGACTTGTACTGGCTTTCGTTCCACGGCGCATCCGAGGCGTAGAGGAGCGAGAACAGGATGTCCGGCGTGGGTCGCGGGTTGATGTTGCCGAAATGAGTCGGCGCCTTCAGCCAATAGTTCGACCAGTAGCCGTCCGAAGGCACACGTTCGATCTTGAAGGGCATTCCCGCCTCAGCCCCTGCTTGCTGGACAACCATGGCATAGTCGATAGCCGAGTTCGCCGCATCCGAAGTGATGATCGGGATCGCCTGGCCCAGGACACCTGCCTTTTCGAA
The DNA here is from genome assembly GCF_030863885.1 of Paracoccus actinidiae. Lineage (NCBI taxonomy): Bacteria > Pseudomonadati > Pseudomonadota > Alphaproteobacteria > Rhodobacterales > Paracoccaceae > Paracoccus > Paracoccus actinidiae. Next base: position 3,203,582 of record NZ_CP132956.1, on the reverse strand, counting down.
CAAAGCCTTGGCGCGTTCGGGGTCATACTCGCGTGCCTTGAGGTTCGGGTTATGATAGCGATCCATCGGCGACACCGGTTGATCGTTCGCGATCTCTCCCAAGCCGCGCAGCACGCCATTCACGATCGCCTCACGATTTGTCAGGTATTTCATGCCCTCGATGAAGCCTGCCTTGTTGCCCGGATCCATGTCCAATCGAATGTTCAGGTTGGTATAGTTGCCGGCAGTCGAGATTGAGGTCGTGATGTGATCCTGTCCTTCGACCATGCGCATCGAACGCGGGTTGATCGCCGCGGCGAGATGGATATCGCCCGACAGCACCGCGTTGACGCGCGCGTTGTTGTCTGAGATGGCAAAGTATTCGAAGCTGTCCAGGTAAGGCCCCATACCCTTGAAGTAGTTCGGGTTCCGCGTACCGATAGACCGGACCCCCGGCTCGAAGGTTTCGCAAATGAAGGCACCGGTACCGTTGGCTTTGGAGAAGTCGCTGGTGCCTTCGGCTAGGATCATGAAGTGGTGGAGCGACAAGATCGTGGGCAGGTCAGCATTGGCCGCCGCCAGCACAATGCTGACGGTCCGGTCGTCCACGGCGGTGATTTCTGCCATCTGTTCGGCAATGGCGGCGGCCTTGGAACCCACGGCGGGATCGAGGTGGCGTTTCAGCGACCAAACTACGTCTGAGGCGGTGAGCGTTTTGCCATCGTGGAATGCCACATCAGGCTTCAAGGTGATCTGCCAAGTTTTTCCGTCGCTCGTTTCGATCGCCTCCGCCAATTCCATCTTCACTTCGCTGCCATCGTCCAGGAAGGTCAGTCGGTTGTAGAAAGCGCAGCAGCGGCTATAGTCGGTGGACAGCGACGCCTTGGCAGGATCCAGCGTGTCAGCGGTCGATGCCGACCAGCCTGCGGCCTTCAGGTGCCCGCCGGTGACAGGGGTCTGCGCCGCTGCTTGCCCCGCGCGCAGCAGGAGTGATCCGCCTGCCGACAGCGCCACGCCCGATGCCATCAGCATCTTGAGCAATTCGCGGCGCGAGGCGCCCCGGCGGATCGCGGCTTCGACCATTGCGTCGTCGCGGCCGGTCCAGTTGGTCGGTTTGAGGTCTTTCATTCCATGTTCCCTGTTGTCTGGCCCGGCGTCTCTCTCGTCCGCTCGGGTGGGGTGAAGCTTACTTGTCGAAGGTCTTGTCGGCGGCCTCAGCCAGCTCCATCAGCGAATGGAAATGGTAGTCTGGTTCGGTAAATTCCGCCGGTTCGATGGTCCCACCATAGCCCTTTTGGGCGTGGCGACGCTGGATCCAGGCATTTGTCATGCCCAGTTTGCGCGAAATGCCAATGTCATGATACTGGCTTTGCGCGGTATGCAGGATGTCGTGCTTGCTACCACCATCCCTGCCCATGAAGTCAAAGACCTGCTGGAAAAAGGCGGGATCGGGCTTTTCGGTGCCTGTGTCGTCGGTGGTGAAACTGGCCCAAAAGGGATGGCCCAGCTTTTCCTGGTATTTCTCGAAGGCCCAGCGGCGGGCGTTGGTCATGGCAATCAGCTTGTAGCGGGCCTTCAGCCGGGCCATTGCCGCAACGCTGTCGGGAAAGGGCTGCGCCTTGCCTACCGCGTCAATCATGAACTGGCGGTTTTCGGGCGTATCGGGCAGGCCGGTGGCTACGGCGATCTGCCCATAGCAGCGGCCCATGTCGTCGGGATAGCGCAGCGCGTCGGGCTGGTAGCGGGCGTTGCGGTAAACGGCCAGCGCGGCCTCGCCATCGACGGTCGTTCCCGCGTCCGCCGCGATCTTCTGCAGGGCGCCAGTGATCGCGCCCTCGAAGTCGATCAGCGTGCCGACCACGTCAAAGGTGACATAGGAAAAACGGTCCAAGGGTTTCGCCGCCGTCAAGGTGGCCATGGGAACTTCCTTTCGCAGGTGCCGCTTGGGGCGCGGCGGTCAGGTCGGCGGAAGCGCGGGCGTCGTTATCCCGTCACATCCAGCATGCGTCATTCGAGGGCCGCAAAACGCCGAAAGGCAGCCTCAGCGCAGCAGATTCTTTCGTATTGAGACGAGGCGCGGCATTTCGCGTGCCCCGCCGCGCTCTAATATCCTCGGCTGCGGTCAACCAGGCCCGGCACCGGCTGGCCGTTGCGGTGGGCGCGGATGACGGACAGCGCGTGACGTGCGCCTTCGGCAGCATCGGTATGAGCGGCGATGTGCGGGGTGATCAGGACGCGAGGGTCCGCCCAGGCCCAGTGATCGGGCGGCAAAGGTTCCGGGTCGGTCACGTCCAGCATGGAGGCGGACAGGCGCCCGCTGTCGAGTGCCCGGCGCAGGGCCGCCATGTCCAGTTGCGCGCCGCGCCCTGCCTGGACCAGTTGCGCGCCTTCGGGCAGGCGGGTGAAGAAGGCGTCATCCATCATGCCGCGCGTTTCCTCGGTCAGGGGCAGCAGGCAGACGAGGATTTCGGCCCCCGTGAGAAAATTGTCCAGTCGATCCGCACCAAAGACCTCGAACCCCTCGACCGGCGCGCCCGACCGGCTGTAGCCCGTTACCGGGAAGCCCAAGTCCTTTAGGCTTTCCGCCGCCAGCTGCCCGATCCGGCCCATGCCCATGATGCCGACGCGGCGGGATCGGGCCAGTTGGGCCGGGCGAGGGTGCCATTGGCCGCGCGCGGCCTGATCCAGATAAACTGGCAACTCGCGATGCAACGCAAGAACCGCCATGACCACCCAATCGCGCACCATCGCCTCGATCCCCGGAGCAATGGTGCGCGACAGCGCAACACCGTCGGGCAGCGGTGGAAAATGATCGGTGCCAGCCCCCACGCAGATCACCGTCCGCAGATTCGGATAACGAGCCAGATCGGCAGGAGGCACCCAGCAGGCCAGATGCATAACCTGCGCGGGGTCGGTTACGCTGGCCTCGTCAGGAATGAAGCCTTCGCCCGCCTCGGCGAAGATGCGCCCCCAGATAGCCCCGCGTTCTGGGGTGGAATGCAGCAGCAGCGCCATCAGCGCAGGACCGCCCGGATTTCAGGGTCTTCCAGCGTCAAGTCCAGCACGGTGCGGGTGCGGTCCACAATGGCGTCAATTTGGTCGTCCGTGCAGCAGAGCGGCGGGGCATAGCCGAAGATGCCTTGCGCGAAGGACCGCACGATCAGCCCCTGATCCCACGCGCGGTCGAACAGACGTGTGGCGGGTTGCACATCGGGCGGCAGCGGCGTTTTCGCGTCCTTGTCCACGACCAGTTCCACCGCCCCCAGCATGCCCCGGCCCCGCACATCGCCGACCAGCGGGTGATCGCGGAGGCTTTCCAGCCCCGCCTGCAGCCGCGCGCCCGCCCGGCGGCCGTTGTACAGCAAGCCGCCTTCGTAAAGCGCCAGCACCTCCAGCGCGACCGCGGCGCTGACAGGATGCGCAGAATAGGTGAAGCCGTGACCCACGGACTTGGCGCCCGCGCCGTCGGCGATGGTCTCGTAGACATGATCGCGCATGAACACGGCACCCATCGGCACATAGCCTGAGGTCAGGCCCTTGGCCGTGGTCATCAGGTCGGGAACGATGCCTTCATCCTCGCAAGCGAACAGCGGGCCGGTGCGGCCAAAGCCGGTGATGACTTCGTCGGCGACGAACAGCACGCCGTATTCGGCGCATAGATCGCGCATTGCCTTGATCCAGCCCGGCGGCGGCACCAGAACGCCGCCGGACCCCTGGATCGGCTCGACATAGAAGGCCGCGACGCGGTCGGGGCCAATCCCCTCGATCTTAGCGCGCAGTTCCGCCGTGGATGCGTCGATCACTGCCTGCGGGTCGCTGCCCACTGGATTGCGATACAGATAATGCGACGAAATCTTGTGCTGCCAGTCATACGGCACGCCGAAGCCGTCGTGAAAGCCCGGCAGCGCGGTCAGACCCGCGCCCATGGTCGTCGAGCCATGATAACCGTTGGCGACTGAGATGAACTGGTCCCTGCCCGGCTGGCCCTTGGCATGCCAGTAATAGCGGATGAAGCGGATTGTGCTGTCCACCGCATCCGATCCGCCCAGCGTGAAATAGATGTGGTTCAGGTCGCCCGGCGTCCGTTCGGCAAGGGCCGCGGCCAGGCGGATCGGCGCCTCGGCGCCCAGGTCGAAATAGCCGGTGGCATAGGGCAGCTTGCGCATCTGGTCGGCCGCAGCCTCGACGATGCTCTCCTGGCCATAGCCTGCGTTCACGCACCACAGGCCCGCGAAGCCGTCGATCAGGGTCCGGCCCTCGGCATCCGTGACCGTGGCGCCCTGCCCCGAGGTCAGGACGCGCACGCCGCGCTGTTCGTGCCCCCGGAAGGACGAAACCGGGTGGATCAGGTGCCGGCGGTCAAGCTCGACAAGGGAATTGCTCAGCATAGGGGTCTCCGGTTCAGCCCAAGGCTTGCGAGATTAGGGCAAAGGTCGTGGGCACAGAGGTTTGCGGGTTGCGGACCATGGCCGTGCCCCTGCCGACCGGCGCGAGGCCCAGGTCGGTGGCAATGGCTTCCAGCCCCTGCCCCGCCCTCAGGTCGACGCGCAAAAAGCCGCCCGCGCAGCGGCTTGCCGCATCAGCCATCAGCGCACGAGCTGTGGCCGTGTCAGGGGCGATGATGGGGCCGACCACACGGCCGTGCCCAAAAGGGCGCAGCAGGGCGAAGCCCCCGTTGCACAGCAAAACCTCTCCACCTGCCGCGATGTCGCGCAGCAGCGGCGCGCGGTCCATGCCGCTGGCGGCACGGTCGGTCGGGGCAAGGCGGTCGATATCGGCGGGGGTGCCGGTGGCGACGGGCAACTCCGGCATGGCGCCCGTAGCGACCCCTTGGTACTGCGCGATCTGGCCGGTGGCGCGGAAGCCCAGCTTTTCGTAAAGCGGCAGCCCATCCGTTGTGGCGATAAGGCGCATCTCCCGGTCCCCGGCCAAGGCGATGATCACTTCCATCAGCGCGCGGCCCAGACCACGCCCGCGCATCGCCTCCTCGACAATGATCATGTTCAGCGTGGCAACCGGGCCGAACGCCGAACACAGCGCCGTGCCAACGACGCGGCCGCCTTCCAGGGCCACGACCCCTTGGGAGACCGAAAGCGTCAGCGCCCAATCCTCGGCCCGGTGGGGCCAGCCCGCCTGCTCGGACAGGCGTAGCGCCTGCGGCAGATGCGCAGGGGTAAAGGCTTCAAGCGCGGGGGTGGTCGTGGTTGTCATGCGGTTCGTCCTTGTTAACCCTATCGTGACACGGGCCGGGCGGCAGGATCACCGATCTGGCGCTATCGGGCGGCATGTCCTGCGGATCGCATCAGCGCCGCCGCAGAAAATGCCGTCACCTGCATAAAGCTTGTCCCAAGCGGCGGATCATGGAGCAGGCGTCCTGCAGTTCGCCCTTGGTCAGGTATTCCTCGGGGCGATGCGCGCGGGCGATGTCGCCCGGTCCGCAGATGATTGCGGGGATCCCAGCTTGCTGGTAAAGCCCGGCCTCGGTCCCGAAGCTGACGGCGCCCAGGGGGGAGGCGCCCGTCAGGTCAGCCATCAGCTGGGCCAGTGGGTGATTGGCCTCGAGCGCAAGCGCGGGATAGGAGGACAGCCAGTCCACCGCCAATCCCTTTGCCGCAGCGACCACCGGATCCAGAATCGCCTTGGGATCGACACCCTGGATCGCGCGGGCTTCGATTTCCGCCGTCGCACGGTCGGGTATAATGTTGACGGCCTGCCCCCCCGCGACGGTGCCGATCTGCAGGCTGGACCAGGGCGGCGCAAAGCGTGCGTCCTGCGTGCCGGATTGCAGCGCCACGGCCTGCGCGGCGGCGGCAATTAGCGCGGGAAGCAGTGCGTGAATGGCGTTGGCCCCCAGGTCGGGGCGCGAACTGTGGCCCGGCACTCCGGTTGCCACCAGCCGCAGCGCTGCTTTGCCCTTGTGGGCCAGCACCGGCACCAGGCCCGAGGGTTCGCCAATAATCGCGCCCAGCGGTGGTGCGCACAGATCCGGCAGCGCCGCCAGCAGATGCGGCACGCCCCGGCAGCCCACTTCCTCGTCATAGGACAGGGCGATATGGATTGGTGCGGACAGCGGCATTGCCAGTAATTCCGGCACCATGGTCAGGGCGGCCGCGACAAAGCCCTTCATGTCGCAGGCGCCGCGCCCAATCAGCCGGTCCCCGTCTTGGCGCAGCACGAAGGGATCGGCCTGCCACTCGAGCTCGCCCGCCGGGACCACATCGACATGGCCCGACAGGACGTAACCGGGGCGCGAGGCATCGCCAATGGTCGCGAATAGGTTCCAGCGGTCGCCCTCCGGCCCCGCGATCAGGGTCGAAGCGACCCCATGTCCGCGCAAGTATTCCTGTACGAAACCCATGATCGCGCCATTCGCGCTGCCCATGACACTGGGAAAGCCGACCAGCCGGGCCAGCAGGTCAGTCGGCGAAGACATAGATCTTGCGCACAGTCTCAATAGTCTTCCAAGTACCCTTGAAGCCCGGCTTCATCAGGAAGCTGTCGCCTGCGGTGAAGCGGCGCGTTTCACCGCCTTCCTCGGTTAGGTCCACCACGCCGGACAAGATGTGGCAGAATTCCAGCGCCTCGCCCTTGACGGACCGCGTGGTGCCGGGCGTCGCTTCCCAGACGCCGGTGCGGATCTTGGTCCAGTTGCCCAGAGGCACTTCGTCCAAGGCCCAAGTCTTGAAGGCGGGCGCCCCCTCGATCAGCTTTTCGGGGGCGGCCACGTCCTCGCGCGGGGTGAAGGCGGGGGCAATGTCGATGGGGGTCAGCAGAGTCATGGCGGTTCCTTTCATAATCGGTCCCAGCATCGCGCGCCCGGCGCGCGGCGTGGCACCGTTGTCAGGACATGGGCGGCACGGCCTGCCGTCCATTGTTGGAATTTCGCAATGTCCTGCCGTCAGGGGTACGTCTGCCGCACACGCCGCCGCCAAACCGCACCGAAGATGAACGAAACGGATCAGCAGGAGGCCCCAATGGCGCAGCGCCCGAAATTCATCACCTTTGATTGTCACGGCACGATGATCTTCTTCGACATGGCCGGCGCCGCGCGCGTCCATTACGGCGCCCAGCTTTCCGGCCCGCAGATGGAAAAATTCATCGCCAATTTTGCAGCCTACCGCCTTGACGAGGTACTGGGCACCTGGAAACCCTATGCCGAGGTCGTCCACAATTCGCTGGAACGCACCTGCAAGCGCAACGGCATCGCCTTCAATCCGGCGGTGGCCGAGGACATCTATAACCGCGTCCCGACCTGGGGACCGAACCTTGACGTGCCTGCGGGTCTTCAGCGCATTGCCGGAAAGATCCCGCTTGTTGCCCTGACCAATTCCATGAACGACCAGATCCCGCACAACATCGCGAAACTGGGCGCGCCCATCGACCATGTCTTCACCGCCGAAAGCGCGGGCGCCTATAAACCCCAGATGCGCGCCTTCGAATACATGTTCGATCAGTTGGGCTGCGGGCCGGAGGACGTGCTGCATGTGTCGTCGTCGTTCCGATATGACCTGATGACCGCGCATGACCTGGGGATTCGCAACAAGGTCTGGGTCAACCGGGGCCACGAACCTGCCAACCCCCATTACGGATACACCGAGGTCAGGGACATCTCCGGCTTGGCTGAGGTAGTGGGGCTTTGACAAAATACGCATCCTACTGGCACGACGGGGTTACCCCCTTTGCCGGGGGCGAGGCCGGTCCTGTCGAAGGCCGCTTCGACGTGGCCGTGATCGGCGGCGGGTTCACCGGTTTGAACGCCGCCCGCAGCCTTGCAAAGGCGGGCGCTCGCGTGGCGCTGCTGGAGGCCGAGACCGTCGGCTGGGGTGCGTCGGGGCGCAACGGCGGGCACCTGAACAACGGCATCGCCCATGGCTATGCCGAGGCCAAGGCGCATCTGGGGACGGACCGTGCCCATGCTCTGTATCGCGCCTATGATCGATCCATTGACCTGATCGAAGGGGTCGTAGCGGAAGAAGGCATCGCCTGCAATTTCCGCCGCTCGGGCAAACTGAAGCTGGCGTCCAAGCCCAGCCACGTGGCGGGCTTGCGCGCAAATTACCACTTGATCCATGCCGAGGTCGATCCCGATACCCGCTGGCTGGACCGCGACCAGCTGCAGACCGAGGTGGGATCTAATAGCTTCCACGGCGCGATGCTCTATGAAAAATCGGCGATGATTCACATGGGCCGCTATGCCCAGGGGCTGGCAGGGGCGGCACATCGCCATGGCGCGCGGATCTGGGAAAAAGCGCCGGTCACGGGCCGCACAAAGGCGGCGGATGGCTGGCAGGTGCAAACCCCGCGCGGAGCCTTGACGGCGGATCGGGTGATCGTGGCGACCGGGGCCTACGGCACCACAGCGCCGCTGCGGCATTTCCGGCGCCGCATCATCTCGGTCGGGTCGTTCATTATCGCCACCCGCCCGCTGTCTGATGAGGAAGTCGCGACCACCCTGCCCGGCGACCGGACCTGCGTCACCTCGATGAACATTGGCAATTATTTCCGCCTGTCGCCCGACCGGCGGCTGATTTTTGGCGGGCGGGCGCGGTTTTCGGCCCGGTCGGACCAGACCTCGGACGCGAAGTCGGGGGCGATCCTGCGCCGGTCGATGACCGCAATCTTTCCGCATCTGGCGGATGTTTCAATCGACTATTGCTGGGGCGGGCTGGTGGACATGACCCAAGACCGCTTCCCGCGCGCCGGAGAGGTGGACGGCATGATCTATGGCATGGGCTATTCCGGGCACGGCGCGCAGATGTCTACGCTTGTCGGGCAGGTGCTGGCGGATATGGCAATGGGATGGCGAGGTACCAATCCGCTTGAGGGCATGGACTGGCCCCCGATCCCCGCGCACAGCGGCAAGCCCTGGTTCCTGCCGCTTGTAGGCTTGTGGTTCGGGCTGAAGGACCGGCTGTCCTGAAGCTAGCCAAACGAGTGTGAGGCGAGGCCATAGGTTACGGATCCCGTCTTTGCGCGGCGATGCGAACCTAGGCGCATTTCTGTCACTGTGTCGAATAAGCCAAGGCCCGCGTCGGTCAGAAAGGCTACGAAGCCCGGACTATCAACAGGCGTGTCGAGGCGGACAAAGGTTCCTACACTGGCCCGGATCAGTGGCGCAACCAAGGCTTTCGCCATCACGTCATCCTCGGCCACAACAGGACCCACGATAACTCCTTTTCCAAAGGGCCTTTGGAGGGCGAAGCCGTGAACCACCCCATCCTGAAGCGCGACGGTACCCTTGGACAGCGACAAGAGCTTGTCCAGCACCTGCGTGCGCTGAACACCATAGGCCTTGGCATCAAGCTCATGCACCGCCGCGCGGTCGGATTGCGACAGGACCCGGATCGCAAGCCCCGGCACGTCTTCCTGGGCAATTTGACGTGCGATCCCTTGCTGCTGGCGGATAATGCAGACGGGCTGAAAGCCTGCCGCTGCATAGAGTCGGTACCCCGAGCGGGTCGCGCTAAGGCGAAGGTCGCGGCCCACGCAGTCGGCGAGGACGCGCTGCAGAAGCCATTTGCCCGCGCCACGCGCCTGCAACCGGGGTACCGTCACCATCATTCCCAACATCGCGAAATCGTCACCCATCGGGAAGTACATCGCCGATCCGATAGGCCTGCCGATTTCGTCCGTTGCCAGGTAACCCTTGCCGAGCGACAAAAAGACATCAAGGTCTCGCGCCCGGTGCGGCCACAAGACCCCGATGGTCAACTCGTGCAGCAGACGACGCTGCTGAAGTCCCAGAGGCTGCGCACTGGTGTCATAAGCGTCAATGCGAATTTCAGATGGAGGATCGCGCGGATGATCGACCCTCGATCCAGACTCCTGCCGTTCCTCTGTCCACGCGTTTTTGCCGCTCATGGTAACTCTCCGTCGCTTAATAGACAGTATGGAGAGGATGCGCGCCTATTTGGTGCTGTATATTGTGACTATAACGAATATTATTGGGCAACTTCGGCAGCAAGAGCGCACGGTGGGCTTGCTCTGCAATGCTGAGAGCTCCTCTCTCAGTACGGTCCCATCCAACTCATGTTCTTAGACGCCTTGCCTCTCAAGGACTCAGTTCGTGCTCCAGTAATCCAATAGATCCTACACCAGACCGCCTTTCCCGCGCCCCCTGCCCTTCTTCTTCTCCACCAAGGCCCCCTTACTGCACCGCATCCGTTGGCGGCACGATGACCATGCCGACGTCGGCGGCGACGGAGAGAATGCGCGTCACGTCCGGCGGCCTGTCCTGGGGTTGCGGGGCGGTGGTGGCGTCAGCAACCGGATGGCCGGTCCGGGTAAAGAACGCCTCGTGCATGTGGCCCGGCGCATTGATGATCAGGATGCGCGCAGGCTTGGAGCCGACAGCCTGGAAGGAATGCACCGCTCCGTCTGGGACGGAGACAAAGCCGCCTGCCGGGACCCGTTGCGTTTCACCCGCAAGCGTGAACGCGATCTCGCCGTCCAGCACATAAAAGGCTTCGGTCTCGCCCGCATGGTGATTGGGCGGCGCGCCCAGGCCAGGGGGCACCATGGCCTCGACCAGGCAGAACTTGCCCATCGTCTCGGCTGGAAAAGCATGAAACCTGAACAGTATTCCCATTGCGTCATAGGTGCGCGGAGGGGTCATGGCCTGTTCCTTCTGTTGATTGCCAATCATGAGACAGGCGTCTTATAACTAGATGATGATTCTAGCAAGACATTTGTCTCGTGAGGTGGTCGTGACGCAGCGGGAAGATCAGAAGAACAGAACACGGGCGGCCTTGCTGGACGCGGCACGCACCCTCCTGATGCGCGGCGAGGCCCTGACGGTCACGGCAGCCGCGCGCGAGGCGGGCATCTCGAAGGCCTCCGCCTACCGCTACTTCTCGGATCCCGTGCTGCTGGCCGCCGAGGCGGGACTGCACCTGAAGGCGGCGCCCTATGAGGAGATCGTCGGAGATGCTGCCACCCTGCGTGACCGGCTGGTTGCCATCAGCCTTTACTTCTTCGACCTGGCGGTGGCGAACGAGACGGCTTTCCGCATCTATCTTGGCCTGAACCTGCAGGCGAGCGCGCAATCGCAGGGCGGCAGAACCCCGCGTCGTGGCGCCCGGCGTATCCAGGCCTTCATGCGCGCCCTGGAAGCAGAGACAGACATCCGCCCCGAACAGGCACGCTCCCTTGCCGCCGCACTCGGCATGGCAACAGGCGCAGAGGCCATGATCGCGCTGTTCGACGTGGCAAACCTGTCTGCAGAGGAGGCTCGCAAGGTTGTGGCAGAAACAGCCGAAGCTATCTGCGGTAACCGGGGCAGATTGCGGGGCACGGTATTGCGCTTGTGATCTTGGTCTGATTCAAAATCGTATGGGCCTGTCATCGGATGATACCTTTGGGACGCTGAGCGCCGACAGTTTGCGTCGGCTCCGCCCCGTCGTTCACCCCGGACGCATTGCCCGCCGTGACCGTCCCCCCCCTGCGGAAGGGCGCCTTCAGGCCTGCCAGAACCTCCAGCGTGGTGTCGCGCGGGTGCTCGTCGCGGTCCACGATCTTCGGGTCGCCCTTGCGCTGCGCGATCTCGACGGGGACGATCTCCTGCGCCAGACGCCCGTTGGCCTGGGCGGCCGCGGCCTTCTGCTGGGAGCGCAGGGCGAAGGCGTCCTGGTCGGCGCGCGAAATGGCGAAATCCTCGGCCACGTTCTCGGCGGTCTCGGGCATCGAGTCCACGCCGTATTGCGCCGCCATCAGCGGGTTGACGAAGCGCCAGCCGATGGTGGTGTCGTAAACGGCAGTGCTGCGGCTGAAGGCGCTTTCGGCCTTGGGCATCACGAAGGGCGCGCGCGACATCGACTCGACCCCGCCCGCGATCATCAGATCCGCCTCGCCCGCCTTGATGGCGCGGGCGGCGGCGATCACCGCGTCCATGCCAGACCCGCAGAGCCGGTTGATAGTGGTGCCGCCCACCTCGACCGGCAGGCCCGCCAGCAAGGATGCCATGCGCGCCACGTTGCGGTTGTCCTCGCCCGCCTGGTTGGCGCAGCCGAAGATCACGTCGTCCACCGCCCCCCAGTCCACGCCCGCGTTGCGCGCCATCAGCGCCCGCAGGGGGATCGCACCCAGATCGTCGGCGCGGACCATGGACAGCGCCCCGCCAAACCGCCCGATCGGCGTGCGGATATAGTCGCAAAGATAAGCGTCGGTCATGTCAAACCTCGGGCACGATAAGGTTGGCCACGCCACTATCCAGATGAAGGGGCGCGCCGGTCAGGGATTGCAGGTCGTCGAGGGACAGCGTGGGCAGCTTTTCGCGCAGCACGAAGCGCCCGCCCTCGATGTCCACCACGGCCAGGCTGGTATAGACGCGGGTGACGCAGCCAACCCCGGTCAGCGGCAGGGTGCAGGCCTGGACCAGCTTCGGCTTGCCGTCCTTGGTGACGTGATCGGTGATGACCGCCACGCGTTTCGCGCCATGGACCAGATCCATCGCGCCGCCCACGGCAGGCACGCCCGTCGGCCCGGTGGACCAGTTCGCCAGGTCGCCGTTCTGGGCTACCTGATAGGCCCCCAGGATCGCCACGTCCAAATGCCCGCCCCGGACCATGGCAAAGCTGTCGGCGTGGTGGAAGAAGGCGGTGCCGGGCTTGATCGTCACGGCCTTCTTGCCGGCGTTGATCAGATCCCAGTCCTCGTCGCCGGGCGCGGGGGCTTCTCCGAAGCCCAGGATGCCGTTCTCGGTGTGAAAGACCGCCTGCCGCCCTTCCGGCTGAAAGCGGGCGACCATTTCGGGAAAGCCGATCCCGAGGTTCACATAGGCGCCGTCCTGGATGTCCTGCGCGGCGCGCCAAGCGATCTGGGCGTTCGTCAGCTTGGCGGTCATGCCGTCACCTCGGGGTAATGCGCATCGGCGCGGTTCAGGTCTTCTTCCTGCGCGGGATTGGGGACGGCCACGATGCCATCGACGAAGATGCCGGGGGTGATGACGGCTTCGGGGTCGATGCCGCCGGGTTCGACAACCCGGCTGACCTGAACAATGGTCCGCGCCGCCGCCATCGCCATCAGGGGCGCGAAGTTCCGCGCGGCCATGCGATAGGTCAGGTTGCCCAGGTGGTCGCCGGTTTCCGCCTTGATCAGGGCGAAATCCGCCTTGAGCCAGCGTTCCTGGACATAGCGGCGGCCGTCAAAATCAGCGACCGGCTTGCCCTTGGCCAGATCCGTGCCAAAGCCCGTGGGCGTATAGAAGGCCGGGATCCCCGCCCCGCCCGCGCGGATGCGTTCGGTCAGCGTGCCCTGGGGGACCAGGTCCAGCGCAATCTCTCCGGCCAGGTATCTTTCGGTGAAGACGCGCGGGTCTGCGGACCGGGGGAAGGAACAGATCATCTTCGCGACCATGCCCTGTTCGATCATCGCCGCGATGCCGACATGGCCGTTGCCTGCATTGTTGTTGATGACCGTCAGGTTCCGGGGGCTGCCGGTCGCCCGGTATCGGTCGATCAGGGCGTGGATCAGTTCGATCGGCGCGCCCGATCCGCCAAAGCCGCCGATCATCACCGTAGCACTGTCGGGGATCTCCGCGACCGCCTCGGCCAGACTTGCAATGCGCTTGTCCATGAAACCTCCTGCGTTTGGAGGTTGCTTAAGCCCTGCTCATCACATCAGACAAGAAGTATGTTCGCATATTGACGTTTGTTCGTGCCGAGAAGAAAACTGTGCGTATGACGAACAAAACAGATATTATTGGGTCATTGGGCAAGGGCCTGCGGGTGATCGAGGCTTTCCGCGCCGAGCATCCCCGCATGTCTATTTCCGAGGTGGCCGAAGCCACAGGCCTCGACCGCGCCACGGCGCGGCGCTGTCTTCTCACACTGCATGACCTGGGCTATGCCGATTACGACGGCAAGTTCTTCACGCTGACCGCCCGCGTGCTGCGGCTGGGCATGGGGGCACTGGCAGCAATGCCCCTGGCGCAGATGGTGCAGCCCTGGCTTGACCAACTGTCGGAGCGGATCGGACAGTCCACCTCGGTTTCGATCCTGGACGGACCTGAGATCGTCTATCTGGCCCGTGCGGCGCAACGCCGGGTCATGTCCATCGGGTTGATGCCCGGATCGCGCCTGCCCGCCTATTGCACGTCCATGGGCCGGGTGCTGCTGGCCGCCCTGCCCGCTGATCAGGCCCGCGCGATCGTCGAGGCGTCGGACCTGACACCACGGACGCTGTACAGCCTGACCGACCCTGCGGACATCATGGCCCGCGTCGATGCCGCCCGCCGCGACGGATACGCCGTCATCGACCAAGAGGTCGAACTGGGCCTGAGGTCCATCGCCGTGCCGCTTTTGTCCGTGCATGGCCGGGTGGTGGCGGCGATCAATACCGGCGTGGCGGCGGTGCAGGCGAATGCAGGCGATCTGCCCGGGCTGTATCTGGAACCGCTTCTGAAGGTGCAGGATGGACTGCGGCGCGTGCTGCGCTAATCGCCCAAGGTCGATGTCGGGGATGCGCTCCAGCTTTGCCACCCGTCCAGGACTCAGCATCGGAGGGGGTGCCGCGCAGCAGCAGGGCCGGTCGGGCGATGCCTCCGACTCCTCGATGGCATTGCGGGCGGCATCCAGTTCCAGGCCCGCGACAACCGGGCCATGGGTTGCCAGCATGACTGCAGACCGCCAGCGCTGTGGCCGAGCGCGAGGGGATGAGCGCCGCTCTCGACGCCTGCGGCGCCGCCCGGCCGTCAGCTATCCTTGGCGACCACCTGCCGCGGCCTCGGAATGCGTCAAGAACGGCCTGCAGGCGTGACAAGTGTCGCAAGCCTCATATCGTTCTGCCGCGAATCTCCATCGCGGGACCGGCGCTCTCTGTCACGCTCCGGTCACAAACACGGAGAGGACATATGGCGCATTCCCCCACCGCCCGGCGTTTCACCTTTCTGCTTCTGGACCGCTTTACCATGCTGCCCTTTGCCGCGGCTTTGGATTCGCTGCGGCTGGCCAACAAGATGGCGGGGGCGCCCTTGTATGAATGGCGCCTGATCGGGCCGGATGGCGGCTTTGCCACCTGTTCCAACGGCGCACAGATCCGGCTGGATGGCGGGCTCGACGATATCGTCGCGGTGGCGCGCGACGGCGTGGTGGTCGTCTGCGGGGGCGATGACATCACGACGCAGGCGACGCGGCCCGTGCTGGCCTGGTTGCGCAAGCAGGCACGCACGGGGGTCACGCTGGCTGCTGTCTGCACCGGCGCGCATGTGCTGGCCAAGGCCGGGCTGCTGGACGGGCGGCGCGCCACGATCCACTGGGAAAACCACGATTCCTTTGCCGAGATCTTCCCCGAGGTGCATCTGCACCGGCAGGTCTTCGTCGATGACGGCACGCGCCTGACGGCGGGGGGCGGCACGTCGTCGATCGACATGATGCTGCACCGCATAGGCCAGACCCATGGTCCCGACCTGGCATCCAAGATCGCCGACCAGATGCTGCATACGGCCATCCGCAACGGGCGCGACCATCAGCGCCTGTCCATCGCCACCCGCATCGGCATCCGCCACCCCCGCCTGGCCGCCGTGGTGGCGCGGATCGAGGCGAACCTGGAAAACCCCATCAGCCCGCCCGAACTGGCCCAGGACGCGGGCATGTCCACCCGCCAGCTTGAACGGCTGTTCATGCGGTATCTGAACCGCAGCCCCAAGCGATACTATCTGGAGGCCCGCCTTGGCCGCGCGCGCCAGTTGCTGCTGAACACCGACCTGCCCTTGATCGAGATCGCCATTGCCTGCGGTTTCGCCAGTTCCTCGCATTTCTCGAAATGCTATCGGGAACGGTATGGCACCTCGCCTTATCGCGAACGGGGGGTGCAGAAGGCCGCAACGGTGGTGGCCTTGCAGCCACGGGAAATGCTTGCCCTGGCGAGCTAGGCCGAGCCTCCCGCTGCGGCCTGCAAGGATGCTTCTTCCCGGGCGCCCTTGCGCCATTGCTCGGGCGTCATCCCCATTCCTTCCCGGAACACCCGGATCAGGTGCGAGGCGTCGCAAAACCCGGTCTCGGCGGCGATCTGGCTGACGGTGCGGTCGGGGCGGGCCAGCAGCATCCGCACCTGGGACAGGCGCACGCGCATGAAGGCCTCGGACGGGGACAGGGACAGGGACGCCGCGAAATGGCGTTCCAGCTTGCGCCGGCTGACCTGAAGATGGGCGGCCACCGCGGCCACCGGGGGCGGCGTGTCCATGTTCTGTTGCAGCATCAGCAGGGCGCGGCGGACCAGGGGGTCATCGGTCGCAAGATCCAAGGGCAGGCCGGGCTGCGGCTCGTCGGCGGCCATGGCCTCGTCTATGATCATGATGTGCAGGCTTTTCTGGGCCGCGGCCCGGCCGATGTGCCGGTCGATCAGAAAGGCCGCCAGATGGGCGGAACTGGCGCCGCCCGAACAGGTCAGCCGGTCGCGGTCCACCACGAAGATGCGGTCGGACACGGGACGCAGCCCGTCGAACTGTTCCAGAAAATCCTCGTGGTGAAACCAGCTGACGCAGCAGCGGTATCCATTCATCAGCCCTGCGCGGTGCAGGATGAAGGCGCCCGTACAGACGCCCACCAGCGGCACCCCGGCTTTGGCCGCGCGGTGCAGGAAGGCGGTGTATTCCGGGTCGAGCCGCTCGATCTCGTCGATCAGCCCGCCGACCACGACGATATAGTCGAAGCGCGCCGGATCGCCCAGCTTTTCGTCCGGCGTCACGGCGATGCCGCAGCTTGACTGCACCGGCTGGCCCGATGTCGCCAGCACCCGCCAGGAACAGCGGATCGGGCGGGACCGGTCGCCTTCGTCCGCCGCCAGCCGCAGCACATCCACGAAATTGGCGAAGGCCGACAAGGTAAAGCGCCGCGCCAGCACAAAGCCGACGCGCAGGCGCAGGGAATCATGGGGGGCGGGACCGTCGCGCATGACGCAAATGTAACACCGCACTGGCGCAGGGATCCAGTCGGGTCGGACGCCTTTCTGGCATCCTGCCAGGCAATACCGGAATCGCCGCAAAAGGTTCGCCCACATGACCCATTTCTCTGGCTTCTCGCTGCTGAAACAGGCGCTCAACGGCCACAAGGGCTGGCGGGAGCAGTGGCCCGACAGCCAGCCCAAGGCCGAATACGACGTGGTGATCGTCGGCGCCGGCGGGCACGGCCTGGGCGCGGCCTATTACCTGGCCAAGGAACACGGCATCACCAATGTCGCGGTGATCGACAAGGGCTGGCTGGGCGGCGGCAACACGGGCCGCAACACCACGATCATCCGGTCGAACTATCTGTATGACGAAAGCGCGAAGCTGTACGACCATGCGCTGGATCTGTGGGACAACCTGTCCCAGGAACTGAACTACAACGTCATGTACTCCAAGCGCGGCGTGCTGATGCTGGCGCATAACGTCCATGACGTGCAGTCCTTCCAGCGTCACGTGAACTCGAACCGTCTGAACGGCGTGGACAACCGCTGGCTTTCCAAGGAAGAGGCCAAGGCCTTCTGCCCGCCGCTGAACATTTCCCCCGATGCCCGCTATCCGGTGGTGGGGGCGGCCTTGCAGATGCGGGCGGGCACAGCGCGCCACGATGCGGTGGCCTGGGGCTATGCCCGCGCGGCGGCGGCGCGGGGCGTGGACATCATCCAGAACTGCGCGGTCAACGCGATCCGACGCGGGCCGGACGGGGCAGTGATCGGCGTCGATACCGCCAAGGGCTTCATCCGCGCGAAAAAGGTCGCGGTGTCGGCGGCGGGCAACACCAGCGTCGTCATGGAAAGCGCCGGGCTGCGGATGCCGCTGGAAAGCTTCCCTCTGCAGGCGCTTGTCAGCGAGCCGGTCAAGCCGATCTTCCCCTGCGTGGTCATGTCGAACACCGTCCACGCCTATATCAGCCAGTCCGACAAGGGCGAACTGGTGATCGGATCGGGCACCGACCAATACACCAGCTATTCGCAGCGTGGCGGGTTGCCGCTGATAGAACACACCGTGGCCGCGATCTGCGAGGTGTTTCCGATCTTCACCCGGATGCGGATGCTGCGCAAATGGGGCGGCATCGTGGACGTGACCCCTGATCGGTCCGCGATCCTGGGCAAGACGCCCATCAAGGGACTTTATGTCAACTGCGGCTGGGGCACCGGCGGCTTCAAGGCCACGCCGGGGGCCGCGCATCTGCTGGCCCATACCGTGGCCCGCGACGAACCCCATCCGCTGAACGCGCCCTTCACGCTGGAACGCTTTACCACCGGCCGTCTGATCGACGAAGCCGCCGCCGCCGCCGTCGCGCATTAAGGAGCCATGCCATGCTGCTGATCCACTGCCCTTATTGCGAAGACACCCTGCCCGAGCTGGAATTCACCTATGCCGGAGAGGCGCATATCGCCCGCCCTGCCGACCCCTCGGTCCTGTCCGACGAGGAATGGCGCGACTTCCTGTTCATCCGCACCAACGCGCGCGGGCCGCATTACGAACGCTGGCGCCATATCGGCTGCGGGCGCTTCTTCAACGCGCTGCGCGACACGGTCAGCGACCGTTTCCTGATGACCTACAAGGCGGGCGAGGCCCGTCGTCCCCTGACCAACGAGGCCGCAGAATGAGCCGCTATCGCATTCCGGGCAAGGGCCGCGTCGATCATTCCGCGCCCCTGTCCTTTACCTTCGACGGCAAGACCTATCCCGGCCTGCGCGGCGATACGGTGGCATCGGCCCTGCTGGCCAACGGCGTCCACCTGATGGGCCGGTCCTTCAAGTATCACCGCCCGCGCGGCGCGGTGACGGCTGGGTCCGAGGAACCGAATGCCCTGATCGGCACCTCTCGCGGACCGGGGCGGTTTGAACCCAACACGCGTGCCACTGTCCAGGAACTGCGCACGGGCCTGGTCACGGAAAGCCAGAACAAGTGGCCGAACCTGTCCTTCGACTTGGGCGCGATCAACGACCGGGCCTATATGCTGTTCTCGGCCGGGTTCTACTACAAGACCTTCATGTGGCCGAAGTCCTTCTGGGACAAGGTCTATGAACCCGTGATCCGGGGCGCCGCCGGCCTGGGCAAGTCGCCGACCGAGGCTGACCCTGACCGCTATGCCAGCCGCTATCTGCACACCGACGTGCTGATCATCGGCGCGGGTGCCGCGGGAATTGCCGCCGCCCTGGCTGCGGCGCAATCCGGCGCGGATGTGACCCTGGTCGACGAGAACCCCGAAATGGGCGGATCGCTTCTGTCCGATCCTGCCGTGCAGATCGACGGCCAGCCTGCCTGGGACTGGATCGAGGCGCAGATGCGCCGCCTGCGCGCCGCCGGGGTGCGGCTGATGACGCGGACCACGGCCATCGGCTATTATCACCAGAACATGGTGGGTCTTTGCCAGCGGCTGACGGATCACCTGGACACCACCACCGCCAATGCCCCGCGCGAACGGATGTGGCGGGTGCGCGCGGGCCAGGTCGTGCTGGCACAGGGTGCGCTGGAAAAGCCCCTGGTCTTTGACGGCAACGACCGCCCCGGCGTGATGCTGGCAGGCGCGGCGCAGACCTATCTGCACAAATATGGCGTGCGCGTGGGCGATGCCCCCGCCGTCGTGACCAGCCATGACAGCGCCTATTACGCGGCCTTCGACCTGGTCCAAAACGGCGCCCGTGTCGCGGCGATCATCGACACGCGCGACGCGGTGCGCCCCGACCTGCTGGATGGCGCCCGTCAGCGCGGGATCGAGGTGCTGGCCGGCCATACGGTCACCACCACCGCCGGCCGCCTGCGCATCAAGTCGGTGCGCGCCAACCCGGTGCGCGGCGGACAGGTGGGCGCGGGCCGCGACATTCCCTGCGACTGCCTGCTGATGTGCGGCGGCTGGACGCCCTCGCTGCATCTGTTTTCCCACACCAAGGGATCGCTGGCCTGGGACGCGGATGGCAACACCTTTCTGCCCGACCGCAAGACCGAGGACTGCGAGATCGCGGGCGCCGGTCGCGGTTTGTGGGGTTACGAGCCCGTCCTGGCCGACGGCGCGGCGGCGGGGCTGCGGGCGCTTGAAGGGTTGGGCCGTGCGGGTCATCCGGCGGGCTTCCGCGTGGCGAATGACCGCCCCGGCACCGGCACCAGCCACACCGAACTGCCGACCGACCGCAGCGCGGGCAAGGCGCGTGCCTTTATCGACTTCCAGAACGACGTGACCGCCAAGGACATCCGCCTGGCCGTGCGCGAAGGGATGCGCTCGATCGAGCACGTCAAGCGTTACACCACCAACGGCATGGCGACCGACCAGGGCAAGATGTCGAACATCAACGGGTTGATGATCGCCGCCGACGCGCTTGGCAAGGCGCCGCCGCAGGTGGGCCTGACGACCTTCCGCCCGCCCTATACGCCGACCAGCTTCGGCGCCTTCTGCGGATACCTGCGGGGCGAGACGTTCCAACTGACCCGCAAGACACCCATCGACCCCTGGGCCGAGGCGAACGGCGCGGTGTTCGAACCCGTCGCCCAATGGCGCCGCGCCTGGTATTTCCCGCAGGCCGGAGAGGATATGCACGCCGCCGTGCTGCGCGAATGCAAGGCCACGCGGGCGTCGCTGGGGATTTTCGACGCATCCACCCTGGGCAAGATCGAGGTCGCCGGGCCGGATGCGGTCGAGTTCATGAACCGTATGTACACCAACCCCTGGACCAAGCTGGCCCCCGGCCGCTGCCGTTACGGGCTGCTGTTGGGCGAGGACGGCTTCATCCGCGACGATGGCGTCATCGGGCGGCTGTCCCCCGACCTGTTCCACGTCACCACCACCACCGGAGGCGCGGCCCGCGTGCTGACCATGATGGAGGATTACCTTCAGACCGAATGGCCGGAACTGGATGTCTGGCTGACCTCGACCACGGAACAATGGGCAACGGTCGCGCTGAACGGGCCGAACGCGCTGACCATGCTGAAGCCGCTGGTCCAGGGCGTGGACTGGGACGACTTCCCGCATATGTCCTGCACGGAATGCACGGTCGCGGGCCTGCCCGCCCGCTTGTTCCGCCTGTCCTTCACCGGTGAGATCGGCTTCGAGGTGAACGTCCCCGCCCGCCACGGCCTGGCCCTGTGGACCGCGCTGATGGAGGCGGGCAAGCCCTATGACATCTGCCCCTATGGCACGGAAACCATGCACGTCTTGCGGGCCGAGAAAGGCTATATCATCGTGGGCCAGGACACCGACGGCACGGTGACGCCGGCGGACGCGGGCCTCGATTGGGCCATCGGCAAGGCCAAGAAGGACTTCGTGGGCAAGCGTTCCTTGTCGCGTCCCGACATCGTGGCCAAGGGCCGCAAGCAGCTTGTGGGCCTTTTGACCGAGGATGGCAGCCTGCTGCAGGAAGGCGCGCAGATCGTGCTGGATCCGAACCAGCCCAAGCCCATGAAGATGGTGGGCCATGTCACCTCGTCCTATCAGTCCACCATGGGCCACCCCATCGCCATGGCGGTGATCGAGGGCGGCTTCGACAAGATGGGCGAGACGGTCTTCATCCCGATGCCCGACGGGGTACGCAAGGCGCGCGTCACCTCGACCGTGTTCTATGACCCCGACAACGCGCGGCTGAAGGCGTAAGGAGAGCGATGATGACCAATCAGAAACACGACTTTGCCGCAGCCGCCATCCGCATCGAGGACGCGGCCCCTGCTCTGCGCCTGTCCCTGCGCGTCAAGCCTGCGCACCGCGAAACCCTGGGCCGCGCCCTTGGCCTGGACCTGCCCACGCGCGTGGGTCTTCGTGCCGCCGCGAACGGGGCCGAGGCGCTGTGCCTGGGACCGGACGAATGGCTGATCACCGCGCCCGAGGGCACGGATCTGGCGACGCCTGCCCGGGCAGTCTATGCCGAGGCGCCGCATAGCCTTGTGGACATCAGCGACCGTGAAATCACCCTGCGCCTGTCCGGGCCTGCGGTTCTGGACGTGCTGGCGGCCTGCTGCCCCCGCAACGTCGCGGCCATGCCCCTGGGCGGTGCGGCGCGCACGGTCTTTGACAGCGCCACCGTGATCTTGTGGCGCGACGGCCCGGCGGATTTCCGCATGGACGTGTGGCGCAGCTTTCTGCCCCATGTCCGCGCCCTGCTGGCGCAGGTGCAGGACGAGGTGATGGCCGGGCTGTAGCCTGCCCGGGATCACGCCGGGGGGATCTCGACCATCTTGCCGCTTTGCGCGGGGGTGATCAGCGCGGACAGGTCGAACCCTACCGCGCGGGCCGTCGCCAGGTAATCCTCGCGCAGCATCTCGGGCAGGTCGTGGCGGCGGGCCAACAGCCACAGGTTCTTGCGATCCGGCGTGCCGACCAGCGAGACGCTGTAATCCTCGGCCAGGCGGATGATCCAGTAATCGCCCTTGGTGAAGGGGATCCACCGCAGGTATTCCGGCAGAAAGCTGACCACCAGCCGCGCATTGCTGTCATCGACCGGCTGGGCCTGCCCCAAGGCCTGCGTGGGCTTGCCCTTGTCGTCAAGGCAGCGGTTGTCCACGCGGATGCTGTTGTCGTCGTTCAGGCCATAGGTCGCGGTGATGTCGCTTGCCCCCTCGGGTTCCCATTTCAGCGGCAGGCGGCAGATTTCGAACCAGGTGCCCAGATAGCGGTCCAGTTCGACGCGGGCGACGGTGTTCAGCGTTGCGGACATTCGATTCTCCTTCTTCCTTTGACGACCAACCCTTGTTGCCGGGACAAGGTTTCGCGGGGTTCTGTCCGCAGGACGGCCATGCAGGGGCTTGACGCCCCGGACCGGGATCGGTCCTGATCCGCGCAAGCCACAGGGGAATGCGCATGACAGACCAGCCGCACGGCCTGCCGGGGATCCTTCGCCGCATCGCGGGCAAGGTTTCTGGCGTGGGCCTGGTGCTGGGCGCGCTGTTCATGGCCGCATCCCTGACGCCCAGCCTGATCCCCCGGTCGGAAATCGTGCAGGGCGTGCTGGCCGGGATGTGCTTTGCGGCGGGCTATGGGCTGGCCGTCCTAGTCCGCTGGATCTGGGTGACGCTGGATCTGCCGCTGATCGGGCGGCGCACCGGGCGGTATCTGCTGGGGGCATCCGCCGGTGTCGCGGCCCTGATCGTCGGGTCATTCCTGTGGCGCGCGACCGATTGGCAGAATTCGATCCGGGCGCCCATGGGGATGGAGCTTGCGCCCCCCGAACTGCCCTTGATGATCGGCGCCATGGCCCTGGTGGTGGCCACGGTGCTGCTGACCCTGGGCAAGCTGGCGGCGCTGTTCGTCCGCCGCCTGATCGGGCGGATCGCGCGCGTCGTGCCGCGCCGGGCCGCGCATCTGCTGGGACTGATCATTGGCGGGGTGCTGCTGTGGTCGCTGGCCAACGGGGTGTTGTTCAGCGGCTTCATCCGCACCGCCGACACGTCTGCGCGCGCGCTTGACGCGGTGATCCCGCCCGACAGCCTGCCGCCCGCCGACCCGTTGCGGACCGGCAGCGCCGCATCCCTGATTGCCTGGTCCGACCTGGGCCGCGAGGGACGCAATTACATCGCCACCACCCCGCGCGCGCAGGATATCGCGGCTGTCGCCGGCGGGGCCGCGATGGAACCGCTGCGCGCCTATGTCGGCCTGAACGCCGCCGACACGGCCGAGGATCGCGCCGCCCTGGCGGTGGCGGAACTGGTCCGCATCGGCGGCTTTGGCCGGTCCATCCTGGTGGTCGCCATGCCCACGGGCACCGGCTGGCTGGATCCTGCGGCGACGACCACGCTGGAATACCTGCATCACGGCGACGTGGCGACGGTGGCGATCCAGTATTCCTATCTGCAAAGCTGGATATCCCTGCTGGTCGAACCCGAATATTCAGCCGAGGCCGGGCGCGCCCTGTTCAGTGCCGTGTATCGCCATTGGTTGACCCTGCCCGAGGGGGAACGGCCAGAGCTGTATCTTTATGGTCTCAGCCTCGGGGCTTACAGTTCCCAGCAGTCGCTGCGCCTGCACGAGATCATCGACCAGCCTTTCGCGGGGGCGCTGTGGGTGGGGCCGCCCTTTGTCAGCCCCTTGTGGCAGACGCTGACGCGCGAACGCGATCCGGCATCCCCGGAATGGCTGCCGCGCATGGGCCAGGGCCAGACGGTGCGGTTCACGAACGGCGGCCAGGGCCTGTCGCCACGGGACGCATGGGGCGGGATCCGCATCGTCTATCTGCAATATGCCAGCGATCCCATCGTGTTCTTCAACACCGGATCGGCCTGGCGCCGCCCCGACTGGATGAACGCGCCGCGCGGGCCCGACATCTCGCCCGAATTGCGGTGGTATCCGATCGTCAGCTTTCTGCAACTGGCCTTTGACATGGCCGTATCGCTGAACGTGCCGATGGGGCACGGGCATCTGTATGCCTATGACGATCATGTGGCGCCCTGGATGGCGGTCACGCAGCCCCCCGGCTGGAACGAGGCGGGCCTGGACCGGTTGCGCAGGCATTTTAAGGATATGCAGGCACAGGCTATGGCGGCGGCGGATTAACTTTCCACCACGTCGCGGCGGCAAGGAACCCGGCCCGGCGGATCACGTTGTCGTCGCATAACGACGCTGCCCGGCATCCTGCCCCCAACACGTCAGAACGAGGCCCCGATGTATGTGATGCACATCGCCCTCGGGGGTTGCATCAAGCAGCCGCCGATCAGCTATGGCCTGACCCAGGACACGGGCGGGCACATCGCCTATATCCTGGGCGCCGCCACCGCGCAGTCGCACCTGCCCGAGGTCACGCGCGTCGATATCCTGACCCGCCTGTTCGACGATCCCGCGCTTGGCGCCGATCACAGGGAACCGGTCCAGCAGATCGGACCCAGGCTGCGCATCCTGCGGCTGAAAGGCCCGTCCTCGGCCTATCTGACCAGGGAAGCCCCGGACGCCGAACTGCCCGCCCTGACAGAAGCGTTCCTGGACCTGCTGTCGCATCTGCCCAAACGGCCCGACATCCTGCATTGCCATTTCGCCGATGCCGCCGAACTGGGCCTTGCGGCGCGGGCGCGTTTCCGCATCCCGATGCTGTACACCCCGCATTCGCTTTCCCTCGATAGGCTGGGCTGCGCGGCGGATGACGGTGGCTCCGCGTGCCGCGACCTGCTGCGGCGCGAACGCGCGGCGATCACTGGCGCCGATGCCATCATCGCCTCGTCGCGGGACGAGGCGGAACGCCAGGTCGCCGCCTATGACCCGGCCGGCGGCGGCCGCGTGTGGCGGATCAATCCCGGCATCAGCCTGCCTGCCGCGAGGGACGACGGCGGCGCGGCCCGGCTGCTGCGGAACGGCCTGGACCGGCCCGACCTGCCCTTCCTGCTGGCGATCGCCCGTCCGGTGGAAAAGAAGAACCTGGCCGGGCTGATGCGGGCCTATCTTGCCTCGCCTGCCCTGCAGGACGCCGCGAACCTGGTGATCCTGGCGGGCCAGGATGGGCCGGAACCCGAACAACACGCCATTCGCGCCGATCTGGCCCGCATGGCCGCGACCTTGCCCGGCAAGGTGCTGTTGCCCCCGCGCCACGACGCGTCCCTTGTGCCGCAGCTTTACCGGCGTGCGGCGGCGCAGGGCGGGGTTTTCGTCAATCCCGCGTTGCACGAGTCCTTTGGCCTGACCCTGATTGAGGCCGCGCGGTCCGGCCTGCCAGTGGTCGCCACGCGCAACGGCGGGCCGGTCGATATCGTGGACACGCTCGGCCATGGGCTGCTGATCGACCCGCATTCCCCGGATGCGATTTCCGACGCCTGCCTGCATCTGCTGCGCGACCGCGAGGCCTGGGCGCGGATGTCGCGGAATGCCGCCGACCGGCATCGCCAGTTCGACTGGGCGGCCTGGGCCGAACGGGTGTCGCTGGTCATGCGCCGCCTGACGCGCAAGTCGGCCCCCCTTCGTCCCACGCCGCTGCCTCGGGCGCTGCTGGCCTTCGACATCGACGGCACGCTGACCGGCTGTTCGCGGTCCGCCCCGGTCTTTGGCCGCTGGGCGGGCGGTGCGACGGATCGACGGCAACAGTTCATGATCGCCACTGGCCGGTCCCTGCCCGAGGCGCGGCGCATCCTGGCGGACTGGTCGCTGCCGGAACCGGCGGTCATGGTCACCTCGGTCGGGTCGGAGATCTGGCGGGCCGACCGGCGCGGGTCGCTGGCGATGTGTCCCGATTATGCCGCCTGGATCGGGCAGGACTGGGATGCGCAGGCGATCCGGGACGTGCTGGTCCCCATGCCCGTCACCTGGCAGCCCCGCCACGATCAGCGCCGCTGGAAGATCAGCCTGGCCGGTCCCGAGGATCAGGCCTGGGCCATCCAGGACGCCCTGGTCGGCGCGGGCCTTGCGGCGCGGGTGATCCCGTCGCACGGACGCTTCATCGACATCCTGCCCCAGCGTGCGGGCAAGGCCGGCGCCCTGGCGTTCGAGGCGCGGCGCCTGGGCCTGACCCTGGCCGACTGCGTGGCCGCGGGCGACAGCGGCAACGACACCTGCATGCTGGCCGCCGCAGGGCGCGCCATCGTCGTGGGCAATGCCTGGGCAGAGTTGCGGCTGGCCGACCGGACCGGCCTTTACCGCGCAAGCGCCCCCCATGCGGCCGGCGTGCTGGAGGGGTTGGCCCATTTCGGCCTGGCCGATGCGCCCGCCACCAGCAAGACGCAAAAATCCATGCCGCTGCCTGCTGCCGAATGATGCGCATTGCCCTGCTGGCCCATGTCCGCCATCCCATCGCGCCCCCCTTCATGGGCGGGATGGAGGCGCATTCGTGGCACCTGGCGCGCGGGCTGGTCGCGCGCGGCCATGACGTGACGCTGTTCGCGCCGGGCGACAGCGATGCGGCGGGAACCCTGTGGCCGATCCTGCCCCGGTCCTATGGCGGCGACTACCAGCCGGACGAACCGGAACTGAACACCTGGCTCGACTCCCGTTTCGCCAAGGTGGCCGAGGCGCTGCTGGATGGCGGTTTCGACGTGATCCACAACAATTGCCTGCACCGCTATCCGCCCCGGCTGGCCCGGCAGGAACGGCTGGCTTGCGTGACCTCGCTGCATATCCCGCCCTTTGATGCCCTGCACCGGGCGGTGCGGGACAGCCCCGCGCCCTGGTCGCGGTTCACCGTCACCTCGGCCCGGCAGGTGGAAAGCTGGTGGGACGGCACCCCCCCGCCTCAGGCAAGGATCGTTCACAACGGCATCGATGCCACGCTGTGGCCCTTTTCCCCCGCCGGCGACGGTAGCGCGGTCTGGGCCGGGCGCATCACGCCCAACAAGGGGGCGCATCTGGCCGTCCGCGCAGCGGCCCTTGCGGGGATCCCGCTGACCCTGTTCGGCGCCATCGAGAACCGGGGTTATTTCAACGCCGAGATCGTCCCCTTTCTGCAAGGCGACATCCGCTATGGCGGGCATCTGCCCGGGGCGGATCTGGCGGCGGAATTCGGCCGTGCCTCGGTCCTGATGTTCACGCCCTTGTGGGACGAACCCTTTGGCCTGACTTCCGTCGAGGCGATGTGCTGCGGCCTGCCCGTCGCGGCCCTGGACATGGGCGCCGCGCGCGAGGTGATAGGCGAGGCAGGGCGCTTTGCCCCCGACGCCACGCCGCAGGATCTTGCGGACGCCACGGTCGCTGCCCTGGACATCCCGCGCCCCGTTCCCCGCGACCGGGTGCTGCGCCATTTCACCCAAGACCGGATGATCGCGGATTACGAAGCCGAATATGCCGCCGCCATTGCCGGGCTGTCGCAACCCGCGCCGCCGGTCGATTTTTCCGCCTGGGATTTGTGCCCGGTTGCGCGTCCTTCGGCCCCCCTTCCCATGGCCAGATCTGCATGAACTGCAATCGCCCCTTGTGACCCGCCACCCCCTGTCCTAACCATGGCGCGTCCGATACCAGACGGTCCCGCCGCCATGCCCCACCAGAACCCGATGCAGGGCATCCTGCTGAAATGCGCCAGCGTGGCGGTGTTCACGGTCATGGCAGCCATGGTCAAGGCCACGTCGGAAACCGCCGACGTGCCGGCCGGCCAGCAGGTTTTCTTTCGCTCGCTGTTCGCGATCCCGGTGATCCTGGCCTGGCTTGCGATGCGCGGCGAATTGTCGGTGGGCCTGCGCACCGTGCGCCCCATCGGCCATTTCTATCGCGGCGTCATCGGCACCGTCGCCATGGCGCTGAACTTCTGGGCCCTGGCGCTGCTGCCCTTCCCCGAGGTGACGGCCATCGGCTATGCCTCGCCCCTGCTGGTGGTGATCTTTGCCGCGATGTTTCTGGGCGAGGATGTGCGCCTGTTCCGCCTGTCGATGGTGGGCGTGGGGCTGACCGGGGTGCTGATCGTGCTGTCCCCGCAATTGCGGCTGGACGGGGATCCCGACCCGTATCGGATGCTGGGCGCGGTCGTGGCCTTTGGCGGCGCGCTGATGGCGGCATTGGCGCAGCTTTTCATCCGCAAGCTGGTCCAGGACGAACGCACCTCGGCCATCGTGTTCTGGTTTTCCTTCACGGCCACCGTGCTGGGCCTGGCCACGCTGCCGTTCGGCTGGATCATGCCGGATGCCACCACGGCCGCGCTGCTGGTCGGCAGCGGCATCCTGGGCGGCGTGGCGCAGATCCTGCTGACCTCCGCCTATCGCTTTGCGGATGCGTCGCTGGTGGCGCCTTTCGAATATGTTTCCATGCTTCTGGCGATCGCGATCGGCTGGTACGTGTTTTCCGAGGCGCCGACCCCCGTGGTCCTGACCGGCGCGGCCCTGGTGATCGGGGCGGGGGTCATGATCATCTGGCGCGAACGGCAACTGGGGCTGGAACGCAACCGTCAGCGCAAGGCAATGACGCCCCAGGGCTGATCGGCAGTTGACCTTTTGGCGGGTCGGTCCTTAATCAGGCACCTGGCCGGGGGGGGATCCATGGACAAACCGCATATCCTGCGACTGAACGACGCCGACAACATTGTCGTGGCGATTGCAGACCTGCCTGCCGGAACCCCGGTCGAAGGGGGCATCCGCGCCACCCGCCGCATCCCGCGCGGCCACAAGCTCGCGGCAGGGGCCATCGCGCAGGGCACGCCCATCCGCAAGTTCGGCCAGATCATCGGCTTTGCCAGCACCGACATCGCGCCAGGGGACTGGGTCCATGAACAAAACGTCACCATGGGCGGCGATTTCGAACGCGACTATGCCTTTTCCTCTGATGCCCGCCCGCCCGAGGGCCTGCGCCAGGGCGAGGCTCCGGCCCATTTCGCGGGCTTCCGCCGCCCCGACGGGCGGGTGGGGACGCGCAATTACATCGGCATCCTGTCGTCGGTGAACTGTTCGGCGACCGTGGTCGATTACATCGCCGACCAGGCCATGCGGTCGGGGATGCTGGACGACCACCCCCATATCGACGGCATCGTCGCCCTGCCCCACGGCCAGGGCTGCGGCATGGCATCCAAGGGCGAAAGCTATGACCTGCTGGCGCGCACGCAATGGGGCTATGCCAGCCACCCGAATTTCGCCGCCGTCCTGCTGGTGGGCCTGGGATGCGAAGTGTTCCAGATCGCCCGGTTGAAGGACATCTATGGCATCGCCGAGGGCGACCATTTCCAGTCGCTGACCATCCAGGACACCGGCGGCACCCGCAAGGCCATCGACGCGGGCGTGGAGCGCCTGCGCGATCTCCTGCCCGTGGCGGCGCGTGCCCGGCGCGAGGCGGTGCCGGCATCCGAACTGACCCTGGCCCTGCAATGCGGGGGGTCGGACGGCTATTCCAGCCTGACGGCCAATCCCGCGCTCGGGGTTGCGGCGGACACCCTGGTCCGCCACGGCGGCACCGCGATCCTGTCGGAAACGCCCGAAATCTTCGGCGCCGAACACCTGCTGACCCGCCGGGCCGAAACGCCCGCCATCGGCCAGCAGATCGTCGATCTGATCGACTGGTGGACCGACTATACCACCCGCAACGGGGGTGAGATGAACAACAACCCCTCGCCCGGCAACAAGGCGGGCGGGCTGACCACGATCCTGGAAAAATCCTTAGGCGCGGTCGCCAAGGGCGGCACATCCACCCTGCGCGGCGTTTACAAATACGCCGAACGGATCGACCGCAAGGGGTTCGTGTACATGGACACGCCGGGATACGACCCGGTGGCGGCGACGGGACAGGTGGCGGGGGGCGCAAACGTCCTGTGCTTCACCACCGGGCGCGGATCGGCCTATGGTTGCAAACCGGTGCCCTCGATCAAGCTGGCGACCAACACGCCCTTGTTCCAGCGGATGGGGGACGATATGGACATCAACTGCGGCGACATCGTGGACGGCGTGTCGCTGGAGGACAAGGGCGCGCAGATCTTTGACACGATCCTGGCCACGGCATCCGGGCAAAAGACGAAATCCGAGGATCTGGGCTATGGCCGCAACGAATTCGTTCCCTGGCAGATCGGCGCGGTGATGTAGCGACCTTGCGCCTTTCGGTGCTATGATGGCCCTGTGGACATCACTACAGGGGGGCGGAATGTCAGGAACCATCAGGACGACAAAAGGGCGCGGCAGGCTTTACGACAGCATTCTGGACACCGTGGGCGACACGCCGGTGATCCGCGTCAACAACCTGGCGCCAAAGGGCGTGACGATCTATGTCAAGGCCGAGTTCTTCAACCCCGCCGCATCCGTCAAGGACCGGCTGGCCCTGAACATCATCGAGGCCGCCGAGCGGTCCGGCGCGCTGAAGCCGGGACAAACCGTGGTCGAGGCGACCAGCGGCAATACCGGCATCGGCCTGGCCATGGTCTGCGCGCAAAAGGGCTATCCCCTTGTCGTGACCATGGCCGAAAGCTTTTCGGTCGAACGGCGGAGGCTGATGCGGATGCTGGGCGCCAAGGTGATCCTGACGCCCAAGGCGCAGAAGGGCACCGGGATGTATGCCAAGGCGGCCGAACTGGCCCAACAGCACGGCTGGTTCCTGGCCCGGCAGTTCGAGACCGAGGCCAATGCCGATATCCACGAATCCACCACGGCGCAGGAAATCCTGGGCGATTTCGCGGATGCGCGGCTGGATTACATCGTCACAGGTTACGGCACGGGCGGCACCGTCAGCGGCCTGTCGCGCGTCTTGCGCCGCGAACGCCCCGACGTGAAGATCATCCTGACCGAACCGGCCAACGCCGCCCTGGTCAGCAGCGGCACCCCGCAGGACCGTGGCCCCGACCACGCCCCGGCCAGCAGCCACCCCGCGTTCGAGCCGCATCCGATCCAGGGCTGGACCCCCGACTTCATCCCCTGGGTGCTGCAGGAAGCCCTGGACAAGAACGGCTATGACGAATTGATCCCCGTTTCCGGTGCCGACGGCATGGCCTGGGCGAAAAAGCTGGCGGCACGGGAAGGCATCCTGACCGGCGTTTCGGGCGGATCCACCTTTGCCGTCGCCATGAGCATCGCGGAACGCGCGGAACCCGGCACCGTCATCCTGTCCATGATGCCCGACACCGGCGAACGCTATCTGTCCACGCCGTTGTTCGAACATATCGGCGAGGACATGGACGACGAGGAACGCGCCTTGTCGGAATCCACCCCCGGATACCAGATGGGGTAGGCGATGGAAACGCTGGACCCGCCGGACTGGGGCGCCTTTGCACGGACTGCCCACCGGGCCGTGGACCGGGCCATTGCGCGAACGGCCGCCCTGCGCGACCGGCCGGTATGGCAGCCGATGCCGCAAGCCGCGCGTGACGGGCTGCGCCAGCCGCTGCCTGTGGACCCCACGCCGCTGGACAGGGTGGTCGAACAGGCCTGGGACGGGATCCTGGATTATCCGATGGGCAACACGCATCCCCGGTTCTGGATGTGGTACATGGGCGCGTCCTGCCTGACGGGTGCCCTGGCGGATTTCCTGGCGGGGTTTGACGGGTCGAACCTGGGCGGCGGCGATCATGCGGCGGCGGAATGCGAACGCCAGGTGATCGACTGGCTGCGTCAGATCGTAGGAATGCCCGATGGCGCCAGCGGCACGCTGACCAGCGGCGGATCGGTGGCGAACCTGATCGGGCTGACGGTCGCCCGCAACGGCGCCGCGGGCATCGACCTGCGCGAACAAGGCCTGGCGGCCCTGCCCCGGCCGTTGCGCTTTTATGCCTCGGACCAGGTGCATGGCTGCCACCAGAAAGCAGTCGAGCTGCTGGGGATGGGCAACCGCGCCCTGCGCCGCATCCCCACCGGGCCTGACTGCCGCATGGACGTGGCGGCATTGGCGCGGGCCATCGCTCAGGATTGGGACGACGGCTGGCAGCCCGCCTGCGTCATTGCGACCGCCGGAACGGTGAACACGGGCGCCATCGACCCACTGCCCGCCCTGGCCCGGCTGTGCCGCGACGAGGGGCTGTGGTTCCATGTCGATGGCTGCATCGGCGCGCTGACCCGGATGTCGCCCGCCCATGGGCATCTGCTGGACGGGATCGACCAGGCCGACAGCCTGGCGCTTGATCCCCACAAAAGCCTGCACGTCCCGTTCGAGGCGGGATGCGTGCTGGTCCGCGACCAGGCGGCGCATTTCGGCAGCTTTGCGCTGCATTCCGAATATCTGGACCCTGCGCTGCGGGGGATCGCTGCAGCGGGATGGCTGCTGGACTGGGGGATCCAGACCACGCGCGGGTTCCGGGCATTGAAGGTGTGGATGATGCTGCGCGAACACGGCACCGCCCGGTTCGGCCGGATCATCGGACGCAACATCGACCAGGCCCGCCGGATGGCCGCGTTGATCGACGCCCATCCCCGGCTGACCCGCCTGGCGCCCGTCACCCTGGACATCGTCTGCTTCCGCCACGACCCCGGCGGGCTAGACCCCGCCGCCCTTGCCGCGCTGAACGCAGAGATCATGATGCGCCTGCAGGAACAGGGCATCGTCGCCTTTTCCGACACCACGATCCATGGCGAACATGGGCTGCGGGCGGCGATCTGCAATCACCGCACGACGGATGACGACATCGACA
Organism: Paracoccus actinidiae; assembly: GCF_030863885.1. Classification (NCBI taxonomy): domain Bacteria; kingdom Pseudomonadati; phylum Pseudomonadota; class Alphaproteobacteria; order Rhodobacterales; family Paracoccaceae; genus Paracoccus; species Paracoccus actinidiae. Next base: position 3,170,747 of record NZ_CP132956.1, on the reverse strand, counting down.
TGGCGATAGCCGCCGTTGTCGCGACCGGGGACGACCTGGCCCGCGCCGCCTGATCCATGCAGCGCCTGCATGACGGACCTGCGCATTTGCTGCGTTGCGGCACAGGGTCGGAAGGCCCATGTTCATCATGTCAACCAAGGACAGAAAGAGAGTTTGACCATGACCGCCCTCCGCACCGCCCTGAGCCGCTTTCGCGCGTTCCTGGACGTGATGGATGCCGCGATTACCGCATCGGCCGCCGTGCGTTCGCATCACGCACCCGCCATGGCCGACCTGCGCCGCCTGGGGATCGAGCCGACCCGCGCCACCATGGCCGCCATGTCGCGCGCCTGAACCCCGCGACATTCCGATGACCCGGCCCGCCACTGGCGGGCCTTTTGTCTTTCTGGCCTTCCAACCGGCCAGCGATCCGGCCTATGGTCCGGCGGTTTGAAATCCGGGGGACCCAATGACCAGCAGCACGACGATTCCGGCAGGGCGATCCGACTTTGCCCAGGGGCTGATCTGGATGGCCCTGTCCATGACCGCCTTTATTGGAATGTCGGTCGGGTCGCGCGAGATGGCGGAAACGCTGTCGATCCGGCAGGTGCTGTTCTTTCGCGCGCTTGTGGGCCTGTTCGTGATCCTGGCGGTGGGCCGATCCCTGCTCCCCGAAGTGCGCCGCGCAGCCAAACTGCGCCTGCATCTGGCGCGCAACGTGATCCATTTCACCGCACAGTATTTCTGGACCATCGGCATTGTCATGCTGCCCCTGGCATCGGTCTTTGCCCTGGAATTCACCATGCCGATCTGGGTGACGCTGTTCGCCTGGCTGTTGCTGCGCGAAAGGCTGACCGGGCCGCGCCTGCTGGCGACGGTGGGCGGGTTCATCGGCGTCATGGTGATCGTGCGGCCCGGCATTGGCATGGTCGATCCGGCTGCCATCCTGGTGCTGATCGCTGCGGCGGGATACGGCTTGTCGCTGATCCTGGTCAAGCGCCTGACGGGACACGCGACACCCGGCGCCATCGTTGTCTGGATGATCCTGATCCAATTGCCGCTGGGCCTGATCGCCGCCCTGACCGACTGGCGGCCGGTAGCGGTCACGGACATTCCCTGGATGGTTGTCGCGGGGGTGGGCGCGCTTGCGGCGCATTATTGCCAGGCGCAGGCCCTGAGGCGGCTGGACGCCTCGATCCTGATCCCCATCGACTTCCTGCGCGTGCCGATGGCGGCAGTGGTCGGATATTACTTCTATTCCGAGGCCATCGACCTGTGGGTGTTCCTGGGCGGCGGCATCATCCTGTTGTCGAACTTCCAGGCGGTGATGGTTGAACGGCGCAAGTCGGCTACGGCCCCGTAAGGGACCGCAGCCTGCTGCGTATCAGAACGGGCTGTCGGGATAATAATAGGTTTCGGCGTTTTCCGGCGTGACCAGCACCGACCCGATGATGAAATCGCCCGACACCGGCGCCGGGGACACAAGGCCCACCGCCGTGATCTCGATCGCGGTGGCGATCATCGACGGCGGATAGGTGACGTTGGCGGGGATCATCGCGTCGCCATCCATGGTGCGCTTGATCATCTCCTTCATGCCCGCGCCGCCCAGGACGAACTTGATGTCGCTGCGGCCCGCCGCCTCGATGGCACCCAGGACGCCAACGGCCATGTCGTCGTCGGACGCCCAGACCGCGTCGATCTGCGGATGCTTGGACAGGAAGTCCTGCATCACCGTGAAGGACTTGTCGCGGTTCCAGTCACCGTGTTCCATCCCCAGGACTTCGATGTTCTTGCCCTCGATCGCGGCCTGGAAACCCTCGACGCGCTCGTTGTCGATGGTGGTCGGGATGCCGCGCAGCACGACGATCTTGCCGCCTTCGGGCAGGGCGCTTGCCATGTATTCGCCCGACACGCGGCCAAAGCCGGAATTGTCGCCCGCGACATACAGATCCTCGATCCCTTCTTGCGACAGGCCGCGGTCCACGACCGTGATCCATGCGCCGGATGCCTTGACGTTCTGGACGGGGCCGGTCAGCGGCTCGGATTCAAACGGCAGCACCACAAGCGCGTCGATGTTGCGGGTGGCGACCATGTCCTCGATGTCGTTGACCTGCTTGGCGGGGTCCGAGGCCGTCGCCAGCACGAAGTCAAGCTGGGGATAGGTTTCCTCCAGCCGGTCCACGGCGGCCTGCGCGAAATAGTTCATGCCGCCCGCCCAACCATGGGTCGCCGCGGGGATCGACACGCCGATCACCTTGGTTTCCCCGTCCTGCGCCCAGGCCGGCGCGGCCAATGCGGCGGCGATTGCCAGCCCCGATACGAAATGCTTCATGTCTTCCCTCCCATGTGAACCCGCTAGCCACGGGCTTTGCCTTCACGCTGCAACACCACAGCGAGAACGATGATGGCCCCCTGAATGGCACCGTTCAGATAGGGCGATACGAAATCCGTCAGGTTCAGCAGGTTGCCGATCAGCGTCAGGATCAGCACGCCGATCACCGTGCCCCAGACGCGCCCGAAGCCGCCCTTCAGCACGGTGCCGCCTATGATCACGGCGGCAATCGCCTCAAGCTCCCACAGCATCCCCGTGGCCGAGGATGCCGAGCCGAGGCGCGGCACGTACATGATCGTGGCGATGCCCACCAGCAGGCCAAGCGCGGCATAGGTCATCAGCCGCACCCGGTCCACGCGGACCGATGAATACTTAGCGACCTGCTCGTTCGATCCGATAGCCGCGCAGTATCGGCCAAAGGCGGTGGATCGCATCACCACCTCTCCGATCAGGACCACCCCGGCAAAGACGATGATCGGCCAGGTGATGCCGAAGACGCCGCCGTAATAGACCGGCTGGTAAAGGCTGCGCAGGTTGAAATCCAGGGACAGCGTGCCGCCGTCGGCCAGCCATGTGACCAGGCTGCGATAGATGCCCATGGATCCAAGGGTGACGATGAAGGCCTCGATCCCCAGGCGAGTGATGAGGATGCCGTTCAGCAGCCCCGCCGCAAGCCCCGCCAGCAGCGCCACCGCCATGCCCACCAGGATCACCGGGATGCCAACGCCCATCGTCGGCACCAGGCTGTTCATCACCAGGATCATCAGCCCCGCGATGAAGGCCGCCATTGATCCGACCGACAGGTCCAGACCCCCGGCGGTGATGACGAATGTCATACCCACGGCGATGATGCCGATAAAGGCGGACCGGGCCAGCACGTTTGTCACGTTGTCCCAGCCCAGGAAATTGGGGTTCATCAGCGCGCCTGCAACGACCAGCAGGACCAAGGCCAGGATCGGCCCGATCACGGTCATGCGGATGCGGCGGGAGACGGGGACAGTTGCGTCGCTCATGCGGGTTCCTTCGAGGGGGTCGGGGCCACGCCCATGGCCAGTTTGACGATGGCGTCCTCGGTGGCGTCGGCGTCCAGTTCGCCGGTGACGCGGCCGTGGCGCATGACCAGGATGCGGTCGGCAAGCCCGATCACCTCTTGCATCTCGGATGAGATGACGACAATGGCCCGGCCTTCGGCGGCAAGGCGGCGGATCAGGACATACATCTGCTGCTTGGTGCCGATGTCGATGCCGCGCGTGGGCTCATCAATGATGATGATCTGCGGATCGGCCAGCATTGTCTTGGCGAACAGCAGCTTTTGCTGGTTGCCGCCCGACAGGTTGCCGACCAGGGCGGCGCGGCTGCCGCGAATGTCGAAATCGACGATGGCTTGGCCCAGGGCGCGTTCCTCGGCCGCTGTATCTATCAAGCCGCGGTCGAATTTCGACAGCGCCTGAAGGGTCAGGTTGTCCCGCAGCCCCTTGCCCAGCAGCAGGCCGCGCGTCTTGCGATCCTCGGTCAGGTAGCACAGGCCAAGGTCCTGGGCCTGCCAGGGATGGTCGATGCGGACGGGTTGGCCGAAGAGGCGCACCTCGCCCGTGGCGGGGCGAAGGCCGCACAGCCCCTCGAAGGTCTCGGTCCGGCCCGATCCGATCAGGCCCGCGACGCCCAGAACCTCGCCCCGGCGCAGGGTGAAGCTAACATCCTGGGAAAAGCCCGGCACGGACAGACCCCGGACCTCCAACGCGACCTCGCCCGGCGTGGACAGCTTGTCGGGGAACAGATCCGACATCTCGCGGCCCACCATGGCATTGGCCATCGCGTGCTGGTCCATCTGCGATGCCTCTCCGGTCCAGACGACGCGGCCGTCGCGCATGATGGTCAGGTCGTCGGCGATTTCCTCGACCTCATCCAGCTTGTGGGACGTGAACAGCACCGCCGTCCCCGCCTCGCGCAGCGCGCGGACCTGGCGCAACAGGATCGCGGTTTCCGACCGGGTCAGCACGGCGGTGGGTTCGTCCATCACCAGCACGCGGGTATCGCGCAGCAGCGCCTTGGCGATCTCCACCATCTGCTTGTCGCTGTTGGACAGCGAGGACACGACCCGGTCGGGCGAGACGCGGCATTCCAGCCGGTCCAGCAATTCGCGGGTCCGCGTGCGCATCGCAGGCTTGTCAAGAAAGAGGCCGCGCTTCAATTCCCGGCCCAGGAAGATGTTCTGTTCCACCGTCAACTGTTCGGCCAGGTTGAATTCCTGGTGGATCATCGAGATCCCCCGGTCCTCGGCCTGGCCCATGTTGGCGAAGGTCACGGGCTGGCCGTCCAGCAGAACCTGACCGGACGACGGCGGCTGATATCCCGCCATGATCTTCATGGTCGTGGACTTGCCCGCGCCGTTTTCGCCGATCAGCGCATGAACCCGGCCAGGGCGCAGGGCGATGTCCACGCCATGCAACACCTCGATCGGGCCGAAGCTGCGGCTGACATTGCGCAGGGCAAGCACGGTCACGGCGTCACCCAGGCCGCGTCGTCGCGGGCGGACCGGATGCAGGCGTCGATGAAGCGCATCCCCGCCAGCCCCTCCTCCAACCCCGGCAGGATGTCCAGCACCGGGTCGCGTTGTCCGGCTTGCGCCGCCCGGATCGCCTGCGCGGCACCGGTGTAGATGTTGGCGAAGCCTTCAAGATAGCCTTCGGGATGCCCGCCCGGCGTGCGGCTGACGGCATTGGCGGCATCCGTCGCCCCCGCGCCCCGCCGCGTCAGCAGGCGCTTGGCCTCGCCAAAAGGCGTGAACCACAGGTAATTCGGATCCTCCTGCGCCCATTCCAACCCGCCCTTTTCGCCATAGACGCGCAGGCGCAACCCGTTCTCGTTCCCCGGCGCGACCTGCGAACACCACAGCATTCCGCGCGCGCCGCCGCCGAAGCGCAGCATGACATGGGCGTTGTCATCGACCCGCCGCCCCGGCACGAAGCTTTGCAGGTCGGCCGACAGGCGTTCCACCGTCAGGCCCGTGACAAAGCAGGCGAGGTTATAGGCGTGCGTGCCGATGTCGCCGATGGACCCGCCAGCCCCGCTGCGTTCGGGATCGGTGCGCCATTCGGCCTGCTTGTTGGTGCCGGTGGTTTCCGAAGCCTCGGTCAGCCAGTCCTGCGCGTATTCGACCTGAACCACGCGGATGGCACCCAGATCGCCTGCCTCGATCATGGCACGAGCCTGCCGGATCATGGGATAGCCGGTATAGTTGTGGGTCAGGATGAACAGCGCGTCGGACGCGCGGATCGCAGCCTCCAGTTCCGCTGCCTGCGCCATCGTGGCGGTCAGCGGCTTGTCGCAGATCACGTGGATGCCGCGCCGCAAAAAGGCTGCGGCGGCAGGGCCGTGGACGTGGTTCGGGGTGACGATCGCCACGGCCTCGATCCCGTCCTCGCGGCCAGCCTCGGCCTCGGCCATCTCCTCGAAACTGCCATAGCAGCGGTCGGCATCCAGCCCCAACGCCACGCCGCTGTCGCGCGACTTTTCCGGCGTCGAGGACAGCGCCCCCGCCACCAGATCGAATTCCCCGTCAATGCGCGCGGCGATGCGGTGGACCGCGCCGATAAAGGCATCCTTGCCGCCGCCCACCATGCCCAGCCTGATGCGCGTCATTCCGAAATCCCCAGCATCCGGCGGTTCGCGGCATCGTCCGTGCCGCCGTCCGCAAAATCGTCAAAGGCCTTTTCGGTCACGCGGATGATGTGGCTGCGGACGAACTCGGCACCTTCCCGCGCCCCATCCTCGGGGTGCTTGAGGCAGCATTCCCATTCGACCACGGCCCAGCCGTCGAAATCATTGGCCGCCATCTTGGAAAAGATCGCGCCGAAATCGACCTGCCCGTCGCCCAAGGACCGGAACCTGCCCGCGCGGTCCACCCAGGGCTGGAACCCGCCATAGACGCCCTTGCGCCCGGTCGGGTTGAACTCGGCATCCTTGACGTGGAACATTCGGATGCGGTCCTTGTAGATGTCGATATTGTCCAGGTAATCCAGGCATTGCAGGACATAATGCGACGGATCGTACAGCATGTTGGCCCGCGCATGGTTGTTCACGCGGTCCAGGAACATCTCGAACGTGTCGCCGTCGTGCAGATCCTCGCCCGGGTGGATCTCATAGCAGATATCGACGCCGCACTCCTCGGCGTGATCCAGGATCGGGCGCCAGCGGCGGGCAAGCTCGTCAAAGGCGGTTTCCACCAGGCCCGCCGGACGCTGCGGCCAGGGATAGACGAAGGGCCAGGCTAGCGCGCCGGAAAAGCTGGCCATGGCGGTCAGGCCCAGGTTGCGGCTTGCGGTCAGGGCCATCCTGACCTGATCGACCGCCCATTCCTGCCGCGCCTTGGGGTTGCCGCGCATTTCCGGCACGGTGAAGCCGTCAAAGGCATCGTCATAAGCCGGGTGGACGGCGACCAGCTGGCCTTGCAGATGGGTGGACAGTTCGGTGATCTGCACGCCGTTGGACTGGGCCACCCCGGCGATATCCTCACAGTAACCCTTGCTGTCAGCGGCCTTGGCCAGATCGAACAGCCGCCCGTCCCAGCTTGGCACCTGCACGCCCACATAACCGCAATCGGCCGCCCATTTCGTGATGCCGTCCCAGGTGTCGAACGGCGCCCCATCGCCCGCGAATTGCGCCAGGAACAGCGCCGGACCCTTGATGGTCTTCATGGTCTTCCCCCCTCAGACATACCGGTTGACCAGGTTCTCCAGAATTTCCTGCCGCCCCGACACGGGCTGCGGATCAAGACCCTTTGCCACCGCCCCGTCGGCAATCCCGTCAAGCGTCGCGTCAGGTGCCAGCATGGCCTGCGCATCGGGCCGCTGCCAGCCTGAATATCGCTCGCGGCGCGCGGCCTCCAGCCGATCCTCCTCCAGCATCCGGGCCGCGGCCTTCAGCCCGCGTGCGCAGACATCCATCGCGCCCGCATGGGCCATCACCAGATCCTCGGGGTCCAGCGACTGGCGACGGACCTTGGAGTCGAAATTGGTGCCGCCGGTGGTGAAGCCGCCGCCCCTGAGGATCTCGTAATAGGCGAGGGCCACCTCGGGGACGCTGTTCGGGAACTGGTCGGTGTCCCAGCCCGATTGCTGGTCGTTGCGGTTCATGTCGATGGAGCCGAAGATGCCAAGCGCATTGGCCAGGGCGATCTCGTGTTCGAAGGAATGACCCGCCAGAATCGCGTGGCCCTGCTCGATATTGACCTTGACCTCTTTCTCAAGCCCATGGCGCGACAGGAAGCCATAGACCGTCGCCACGTCGTAATCGTACTGGTGCTTGGTCGGTTCCTGCGGCTTCGGCTCGATCAGGATGGTGCCCTTGAAGCCGATCTTGTGCTTGTAATCGACGACCATCGACAGGAAGCGGCCCATCTGGTCCAGTTCGCGCCCCAGGTCGGTGTTCAGCAGCGTTTCATAGCCTTCGCGCCCGCCCCAGAGGACATAGTTCTCTCCGCCCAGCCGGTGCGTCACGTCCAGGCAGTCGCGCACGGTCGCGGCGGAATAGGCGAAAACGTCGGGGTCGGGGTTGGTCGCCGCCCCCGACATATAGCGGCGGTTGGTGAACAGGTTCGCGGTGCCCCACAACAGGCGCGGCCCGCCATCCGCCATTCTTTCCGCCATCAGGTCGGCGATACGGTTCAAACGGTCGCGGCTTTCCCCCAGGCTGTCGCCTTCGGGGCGCACGTCATGGTCGTGGAAACAGAAGAACGGCGCGCCGAGGATGCGGAAGAAATCAACGGCGGCATCGACGCGGCGCTCGGCCAGATCCATCGTGTCGGCGGGAAACCAGGGCCGGTCGAAGGTGCGCCCGCCAAAGGGATCGCCCCCCTCCCAGCCGAAGCTGTGCCAATAGGCCACGGCAAAGCGCAGGTGATCCTCCAGCCGCTTGCCCATGACGGTTTCGTCCGGGTCATAGTGGCGAAAGGCCGGGCCTTCCGCGTCAGGGTCGAAGGCAAGGCGCGGGATCGCGTCGAAATAGCCGGTCATGCAGGGTCTCCGGGCAGGTTTTCTTTGAAAAAGATGGCGGGGGTGATCGTCACCCCGGCCGGCGTTTCGCCATCGGCGATGGCCTTCATCGCGTCGAGCGCCGAAGCGACCTCTTCGGCCGGCTTCTGGTCGATCACCACGTCGATCAGGTCGTCCTGCAGGGCCGCGCGCGAATGCGGGGTCAGTTCGTGCATGACGACAAAGGGGCGGTTGCTTCCCAGGCCGCGCATCAGGGGGATCAGCCCGCGATTGCCTGCGCCGATTGAATAGATGCCGGTGATCTGCGGATCGTCCCGCAGCGCCCGGCCCAGCAGGTCGCGCATCCGTTCGGCGCTGTCCTCGACCTCGACCGGCGGCAGCAGGCCGCCCGGTCCCAGGGTCTCGGCAACGCCGGCCAGCCGGTCGCTGTGATCGCGCAAGGCCGCCGATCCCAGGACCGGCAGCACGCGCGCCGCCCGTCCCCGGTGCGCGATCCGGTGCAGCCGCCCCGCGGTGCGCCCCGCCACGATATTGTCGATGCCGATATAGGCGCGGCGGGGGCCGGGGATGTCGGACACAAGCGCGACGACCGGCACGTTTCCCGCGGCCAGCCTGGACATCATCGGGGCCAGCCTGTCCATCCCCGCGCCCACCACGACGGCGCAGTCGCAATCGTGTGGCAGGAACGCACCGGGGCTGTCGAAAAGGTCGATGGTGACGCGCTGTCCCGCCCGGGCCTCGGCCTCGGCCAGAAAGGCGCGGCGGATCGACGAGAAGAAGCCGTGGTCGCCCTGCGGCACGCAGGCGGCAAAGCGGTAACTGCGCCGGCGCGACAGGTTCGCGGCGGTCATGTCGCGGCGATAGCCCAGATCCTCGATGGCCTGGCGGACCCGCTCGATCGACTTGCCCGCCACCCCGCCGCGTCCGTTCAGAACGCGGTCGGCGGTCGAATAGCTGACCCCAGCAGCCCGCGCCACGTCATGCAGCGTCGGATTTCCCATTGGACGATTGTTCTCCCCTCCCACAGCATCAGACAGGAAATGACATACGTCAATCATTTTCTTTCGGAACTCGACTGGCCGTTGGGCAGTCCTGTCTTGGCAGTGCCGTCGTGCAGGCCCGCGAACGGGGGTCAGCACCTTGGCTTGCCTGCCGGAACCGTGCAAAAGACGGGAACCTCGCCCGTGAAGGAAGCCGATGACCAGTCCCCACCCGATCCTGCTGTCCGACCATCACCTGACCCGGATCGCCCCTGCCGAAGGGCTGTTGCACGATCCCCGCTGGCGGATGCTGGAAGACCCGGATCTGGATCTGCTGGCGGAACGGCTGACGCGGGGACGGCCCCGGCCGATCCCGATCTTTGCCTATGGATCGCTGATCTGGAACCCGGGCTTTGCAGTCCAGGCACGCCGCCGCGCCACGGCGGTGGGATGGCATCGCAGCTTTTCGATCCCGCTGGATCATTTTCGGGGCACGCCCGAACGGCCGGGGCTGATGCTGGCCCTGGCATCCGGCGGACAATGCGACGGGCTGGTCCTGGACATCATGCCGGGCACCGAGGCGCAGTCCCTGCGCGATATCCTGCGGCGTGAACTGGTCGCCCATGAACTGGCGAACAATGCCTGCTGGATTGCCGTCGATACGGATCGCGGCCGCGAGGAAGCCCTGACCTTCTATGCCGATCCCGTGGGCATACCGACCGCGCGGCTGACGATCGGGGAACAGGCGCACAGGCTGGCCCGCGCGGCGGGTGCCGCCGGATCGGGGGCCGAATACCTGCTGCGCACGGTGCGCGGCCTGGCCGAACATGGCATCCACGACGATTACATCTGGACGTTGCAGCATCAGGTTGCCCGAGAAATCGACGGTGCCGTGGACGAATGCTTCATCCCGGCAGGGTGAACGGGTGAAGCCATTCGTGTTTCCGATGCGCGCCGAAACCTTCGGCCGATCGTGGCCCTTGGCTGATGCCGCCCTTGCGTCATGTGCAGCAAGAATATATTTGATGCACATGAGCCATGGCATCCGATGACCATCCTGTCCCAATCACGTGCCGCACAGGTCGCCTATCAGGATCTGCTGCGCCTGCACCTTGACGAAACGGTCTCCGGCCTGATCGGCAGCGTCGAGGAGCGGGTGCGGAACGGCCGCGTCTATCTGTACGACAAGTTCCGCATCGGCACCCAGATGAAAAGCCGGTATCTGGGCGAAGGCACCCCGGCGCTGCAGGAACGCCTGGCACGCGCCGCCGACCTGAAGGCGCAGGCCGGGGACCGGGCTGGAACGATGGCACGGCTGGCCCGGGTGCTGCGCGCCGAAGGCTTTATCGCCGCGGACCGCGATACCGGATCGCTGTTGTCGGCTTTTGCCCGGGCCGGGGTCTTTCGGCTGGGCGGCACCCTTGTGGGCACCGCCGCCTATGGCCTTTACCAGGGGGAACTGGGCGTTCGCATGGGATCCGAGGATCTGGCGCAGACCGGCGACATCGACTTTGCCAGCTTTCAGCGGCTGTCCGTGGCGCTTGGCGATCAGGTTCGGGAGAATCCCGGCGACATCCTCCAGGCGCTGAAATTCGACCCGGTGCCGGGGGTGGGCGACCGGCAGGTCTGGAAATGGCGCCAGAACCGGGGACAGGCCATGGTCGAGTTTCTGACGCCCGCCTTTGGCGACGAACGGGTCAAGCCCCTTCCGGCCTTGGGGGTCAGCGCGCAGGCGTTGAATTACCTGAATTTCCTGATCGCCGAACCGATCCCAGCCATTGCGCTTTACCGATCGGGCGTGCTGGTCCAGATCCCGCGCCCGGAACGGTTCGCCATCCACAAGCTGATCGTGGCCGACCGCCGCCAGGGCGGTCCCGACCAGGCAAAATCGCGCAAGGATCGCGGCCAAGCGGCATTCCTGATCGAGGTTCTGTCCCAGGACCGTCCCGACGACCTGCTGGATGCCCTGCAAGACGCCCGGTCGCGCGGCCCCCGCTGGCGGGAACGCATCGACGCAAGCCTGAAGCGGATGCCCGACAGCGCAGACATCCTGCGCGGGCTGTCCTGACCGAAGGCCACGAAAAAGCGCCCCCGCAATGTCGCGGGGGCGCGGTTTTCAAGGCAGGCCTTACAGCAGGAAGTCCGACGCGCTCAGGTTGTGTATCCCGAGGATGCGGATCTGCGCTTCGGCCCCGCTGTCGGTGTCGGTGTCCAGCTGCACGAAGGTGTCGGTGTCATTATGGAAGACCCGGACCTGGTTCGTGGCCCCAGCAAGGAAGAGATCCGATCCGCGGAACAGGAAGGGCAGGCCCGCCGCGTCCCCGATGTCGATGATGTCGCCGCCCGCCGAGCCCGCCAGATCGAAGCCCTCGATGACATCGGACGCCGCCACGGTCGTGTTAGAGACCAAGGCGAAGATGAACCGATCCTCTCCTGCCCCGCCAATCATCAGGTCGGTCCCCGCCCCGCCGATCATCACATCGTCGCCGGCCCCGCCGATCAGCGTGTCATTGCCGTTCATGCCGCTGAGCGTGTCGTTGCCGTCACCCCCGTCCAGCCTGTTGGCCCCTGTGGTGCCGGCAGCCGTGTCGTTGCCTGCGCCAAAGAAGACGATCTCGACCGACTGGACCCGGTCGGCCGTGCTGCCGCCGCCTAGCACCGTAGCCGTGGCAATCGACATGTCCAGCGACAGATCCGTCGAATAGGCCGTCAGATCCAGCGTGTCGACGCCACCGCCGCCGATATACAGGTCGCCGGCATTGTCGGCCTGGGCGATGACCAGGTCGTCGCCGTTACCCCCGTTCAGGGTATTGGCCCCGTTGTCCCCCAACAGGACATCGTTGCCGCTCCCTCCCGTCACGTTCGCGATATTGGCCACGGACGTAAAGCCCGAGGCCGTTCCCGTCGCCAGGTTCACCGATACCCCGGCAGAGCCTGCCGCATAGGTCAGGGTATCGGCGCTGCCCAACAGATCAACCCGGATTTCCTCGACCGAGGTTCGGGATGTGAACCCAGTCAGCGTGGTCAGGGTGGTGCCGTTCCAGGTCGCGCCCAGGGTCTCGTTTGCCGCGGTGCCGGTGATCTGGAGACGGTCCTCGCCGTCGCCGCCATCAACGCTGTCGTTGCCGTGTCCCCAGCCGAACAGGATCACGTCATCGCCACCGCCCCCCTGGATCGTGTCGTTGCCAGCCCCGCCCACCAGGATGTCGCGCCCATCGCCGCCGATCAGCAGGTCGGTGCCCGCCTGCCCGAACAGCAGGTCGTTGCCGCCGTTGCCCGTGATGGTGTCGTTGCCGTTCAGGCCATAGAACAGGTCGTCACCGGCCACCCCAAGCATCGCATTGCCGGCATTGGTGCCGGTCGTCACCCGCAACTGTTCCGTGCGGCTGACACCCAGGGTCGTAAAGGTGGTGTTCAGAAGATAGGTCTGCCCCATCGCAAGGGGTTGGCTCACTGTCAGGGTGCCGTCGGGTGCCATGGCAAAGGCGCTGTTGGGGGCCATGGAGTATGTGCCGTCAAGACCCTGGGCCGTCATGATGCCGATGATCGACCCGCTTGCCGGAAGGGCGGCAGGGGCCGCATTCGCCTCGAGCGCGAGGTTCACGTTGATGCCGATCGGCGTCTTGATGTCGATCGTCTGGTCGGCGAACTTCAAATCCTCGATGTTGCGGATCAGGTCGGTGTCGTCAAAGGCGTTGGCAAGGCGCCCGTCCCCGCCCAGGTCTCGGACCGAGATGAAGCCGTCGCCGTTCACGTCATAGGCAGCCTGGATGATCGGGCTGTTGCCCACCTGGATGCCGCGCCCCTCGATCTCATAGTCTTCAAGGTTTCCGACAAAGATCGCCGTGTCGCGCGCCGTGCCCGGCGCGGATGTCAGGATTTCGCGGACGATGGACAGGTCGCCCGGATTGATCGTGCCGTCCAGCAGCAAGGATGTCAGCGACCGGCCCCCGAAGGCAGGCGACGAGAAGTTCGGTTTTCCGCTGCCATCCACATTGAAGACCTTGCCCGCATATTGTCCGGCAGCAGCCTGGGAACTGTTCAGCGATTCCGCCGAATATACCTTGCCGTCAACCTCCATGCGGATGCGGACGTTCAGCCAGGAATCGCCGTCGATCACGTCGAACCCGCCCCGGCCCATGATCTGGTCGGATCCGGCGCCGCCCATGATCAGGTTGCCGTCGCGATAGCTGTTCGCGCCTTGGCCGAACAGGGTGGTCAGGGCGCCGCCGAACCAAGCGCGCAGCCCGGCGATCCGGTCGATGCCCGCCCCGTTCAGGACGTGATCGTCAAAGCTGGCCCCCGCGTCCACCTCGACTTCGTTGCTGCCGCGGTTGTCGCCCAGCATCACGTCGTTGTGGATCCAGCCCGACATCCCCTCCATCAGGTCGAAGCGGTCGCGCAGGATGTCGGCGGGAACGGATGTGAAGATCGGGATGTTGAAATCCCAGTTCACGCCCGCAACGTCGTATTTGGAACTGGCCCAGTCGAAGCCGAACATGCCTTCGAACCGCTGGACGCCGATCCCCGACAAGGCGATGTCGTCGCCCGATTCCAGGTCATAATCCTGGTCGTTGCCCTGGCCCCAGGCGACATCGTGGCCGATGATAGTCGAGTTGAAGAACAGTTCCGAGTTGTCGCCGGAAATGACGTCGAAGCCCTCGCCGCCCTCAATCCAGTCGTTGCCTTCGTTGCCCATCAGGTTGTCGCCGCCGGATCCGCCCAGGATGAAGTCGTTGCCTTCGCCGCCGAAGCCCTCGCCTGCATCCTGGCCGATCAGCAGCGCGTCGTGGCCTTCGCCGCCGAACAGCAGGTTGATGCCGCGCGCGGACGATACCACGTCATTGCCCCGTTCGCCGCGCAGGAAGTTGTCGCCGAAGGGATCCTCGATGATGTCGTCGCCGTCGCCCCCGAAGACCTGGTCGTTGCCGGCCCCTGCATTCAGGTAATCGTCGCCGCCGTCGCCCCACAGCGCGTCGTCGCCCAGGTCGGCCGTCAGGGTGTCATCGCCCTCGGTGCCGCCCAGCACGACATGTTCGCCGCCCCGGAAATGCAGCTCTCCGCCGACCTGATGGCCGTTGCCATCGGTAACGCCCGAATCCACCCGCCTGACCTTGGGATCAAGCGCCTGCATCAGCGGATCGTCCCAGATCGGATCGCGCCCGTCATGGCTATTGCTGTCGTCTTCGTCGTTATAGTCGCGCTGCGCGATGGCCCGGTCCAGTTCCAGGACCATGTCCGGGGCCAGGAACAGGTTGCCGTTGATATGGGTGGCGTATTTGTCGCCCAGTGCCGAGTTGCGCATGACGATGTCGGCAAAGGTATTCGCCTCCAGCCCGTCAAGCATGTTCAGGCCCTGGACCCGCGACAGGTAATAGAACCGGTCGCCGTTTTGCAGCAGTTCCATCTGGTATTCGAAGACAAAGCCGAAGGTCGTGCCCAGCATCCCGCCGAATTCGGTGACCTTCTCGGCCAACCCGCCGATCCACAGGTCGACATTGTCCAACCCGCCTCGGTCGTTGCCGGCGCCATAGCCACCGCGTCCGTTCAGGAAATCCAGCCGCTCCTGATTGGTATAGGTCACGCCGCGAATGGTCACGCCGTCAGCATTGTTGCCATCCCCGAACAGCAGCAGGCTTGCCGCTTCCCGCTTGTCGGCCAGGGTCGTGGCCGAGGTGATCGAGATATGGTTGCCATAGGCCGCGATGAAGTTCGCGATCGAGAACGGGTTCTTCAGGTGCTGGGTGAATTCGGTCCAGCTGGCATAGGGTTTCAGATCCGGGATGCCGAAATCGTTGTAAAGCTGGGTCCGCGTCTCGTTCAGGGATGGCACGCCCGTTTCACGTGCCCGCGCGATGTTCAGCGCGGCCAGATCCAGAGGCAGGCCCAGAAGGTTGCTGCGCAGGGCAGGGACGACGAATTCGTCGATCTCGCTGCCCACATCGGATGTCAGGCCGCGGATGAAGGCTGCCTGCGCCTCGGCCAGGTTGGGACCGCTGCCGGTAAAGGCCTTGGGGTTCAGGAAAGCCTCGATCAGGGACATCTGTTTCGGGTCGCCGTTGACCGGCAGCAGGTTGGCACCCAGCCGATCCACCGTGTCGGTCAGCATCGAATGGCCAAAGCGGTACACCGCATGGGCGAATTCCGCCAGGATCGAGGGGTCGATATCGGCCGAGTTCGTGAACACGAAGGGGTCAATCCCCGGCGAGATGCGGCGGGCGAATTCCTCGAACACCATGTGCTGGTACTGCATCTCGGTCGAGAAGCGGGCTGCCTGGAACATCCGGTCGCCGTTCCAGACAAGATCGTCGGGGTTCAGCGCAGCGATGTTCGTTCCCGCCGGCAGCGGTTCCAGCAGCCATTTGTTGATGAAGTTCAGGTCGCCTGATTCCAGGATGGTGTGCTTGTTCTCCTCGAACACGCGGTTGTGTTCGGAATGGAAGATCGAATGGATCGACTGAAGGGCAATGTTTTCATTGCCCCGCCCGTCGCCCGACGCGATGTGCAGGTTAAGCATCTCATCGTCATAGGTCGTCGGGTCGCCATCGTCGCCGGTGCCTGGATTGGTGTCCGGCGTCATCACCCCGTCGGCGATGCCGTCGTGGTTCAGGTCATAAGTGCCGGGGGCAGCGTGGTGGGCGATGTCGGCCAGGAAGGCCACGCCCGACGCAATGCTGCCTGCCGTGGTGATGCCCGCAGCTTCGCCTTCCTTCAGCCAGGGCGCATCGTGGTCTGCATCCGCCGCCATGACCATCTGGGCATAGCCGTTTGGTCCAAGCTTCAGGTTGCCATAGGCATCTGTCGCCAGCAGCGGCACCCGGCCCACATCGCTGTCCTGCAGCCGGATCCCCAGCACCGACAGCGCCTGCGCCTTGACATCGGCCCAGTTGCCAACCGCGCCTTCCAGCGAACCGGTCGCGGGCGACCCGTCGAGCAGGCGTCCGGTCGAAACCGCCTGCATCTTGCCGTCAACCACCATCCGCACCTGTTCGCGCAGGAACACCTGATGCGAGGCGTGCGAGGTATAGGTCTGGTTCTGGTCCACGAATGACGTGGTGGCGTTCACGTGCTGCTCGACGCCATTGGCGTCTACCGTCGGCGTGGCGCGGGTCAGCGCCATGAAGCGCAGCTGCGCAGGCAGATCATCGGCAGTGCCGAACACCTTGTCGGCCCCGGCGATCAGCGGGTCGTCGGCTGCAAGCGGGATATAGACGGTGCCATTGCCGCCCTTGTTGACCAAATCCAAGCCGTGGTCGAAGAACTGCCCGAAGATGGTCATGAAGCTGTTGAAGGGCGCGGTCAGCCCGACATCGGGCGACACATGGTTGATCACCAAGCCGCCGTTGGCCCCGTCCGAAAGGTCGTACTGTTGAAGTGCGGCTTGCAGCGCCGCCGCGGCTTGGGCGGGGGTGCCTGCGGTATTGGCCGCGGCAATGGCGGCGTCAAGCGCCGACTGGGCCACATTCAGTTCAGACGTTGCGGTGTCCAGTGCAGCCTGCGTCACGGCGGCATCGGCCTGGGCCGCGTCCTGCGCCACGGCGATCGCGGCCGCGCTGCTTGCCGCCGTGCCAGAGCCGCCGGCGGTCGGCGCATAGGCAGTGGCCGCCTCCTCCGCGGCGACAAGGTCGTTCGCGTCGATTACCGAGTCACTGTCCAATGCGTCAAGTGCGGCCACCAGGGCCGCGGCTGCATCGAAGGTCGCCTGCGCGGCGGACGTGGTGTCGCCGGCCAAAGCGCCCAGGACGTTGCTGGCCGCGGACTGCGCGGCAACAGCGGCATCCACCGCCGCAGCGTACAGCGCGGCTCCGTTTCCGCTCGGGGACTGAAGTTCGTCGATCAGATCGGCAAGCGCCTGCGCCGCCGCATCGGCGGCGACTGCCGCGTCCTGCGCCAAAGGCTCGGCGGCCGTGAAATGGCCCAGCTTGATGTCCGCAGCCCCATCCGCGTCCACCGCCGCCGCGTGCTGGACGGTCTCGGCGGTCACGACAGCCTGCTTGGCCGTCACGGCAGCATTGGCGCCGTTCGCGTTCAGCGTCCCCTGATAGGCCTGGGTGATGGCATTGACGGCCGTAGTGGCGGCGGTTCCCGTGACCCCGATGGCCTTCAGCGCGGCATAGATCGCCGCCGGGTTCGCGGGCGTCTGGTCCACGATCAGGTTGGAAATCGTCCGGGGGTCGCTGTCCACGACATCGCCGGGATTGCCGTAATTGGTGTTCGTCACACCGTGGAAACCGCCCGGCCCCTCGTCGTTCTCGTTCGAATAGATCGGGTCCACAAGGCGCGGAAAGGGGGTGCTGGTGGACCCGTTGGTTTCGGTTCCCGGCAACAGGCTGTTGTCGCTGCCGTCCACGGTCCGCAGGCCCGCCGGCATCAGCGCGGCATCGGCGGCACTGACCCCGTAAACCGCCTGGATGGCCTGAACGGTCGTCATTCCCCCCCGGCGTGAAGTTCGGCCACCTCGATCTGCTTCAGAATGAATTCGAGGTCGTGCTGGTTAACATGGAAACTCGTTGCCATTTGTCCTCTCCCTGGACTGGTCAGGGTTTCGCCACGCGCCATAACCCGGCACCGGGCCACGGCATTTCCGCGGCTGTGCAAGCCCCTGCTGCAAATTTTAAGAACGTCGCCGTGCTTCCGTCCCGGGATAGCCGACGATCCGCACAGGGTACGCCAACGACAGTTCAGGCCGATACGGACCTCGGTCCGTGGCAATGGCGACTTTCGTCTGAAACTGGCCGTGATTCGGGAATCATCCAGACATAATCCAATAGACTGGGCAGACAAAAAACATCTGCAAGAAGATTGCCCATCTTAATCAACAACCGCAGATTATATCTCGCCAGAATCCCAAGCCTCCCATCTTCGACAGTTAAAATCTTAAGCCCCTGATATTGCTACCCCGGATTAGCGGATTTGCCACAACACGAGGGTTCAGGCGGGCTTTTTGATGTCGAGTGCGTCGAAGAGACTCCTTTGTGCGCGGCATGCCAAGTCATGGTGGGATCGAACCAGATCGTAAGCGAGCCGCGGCGCTTCAGCGCTTCATTGTAGGCTGGCCAGTTCCTGGTCTTGTAGGCGGGGGGTGTGGGTCTGCTCATGCAACCCAGCTACCACGCTGGATTCACACCATGAATCCCTCACGAGATTTGTGCAACAGAGCCGGTAATCGGGGCAGATTTCCCAGCAGAGGCGTTGCTCTTGTGGCGGATGTCTGGTGCGCCTGCATCCCGTTTCTTTTGTGCCAGCGCGCCACGTTTTGCAGGACACTCGGCATCAAGACCCTGATCCGAGGCCGCCAACGGAGTCGCAAGGCTGCAGTAACATGGTTCGCGGCGTGAGCAGGCAGCTCTGGGTCAGCCTTGTCGGTTTCCCAGCTTGCGCCTGAGAGGCTGCGCAGACAAGTGCTCGGAGAGGCTAGGCTCGCGCAGGACGTAGCCCCTGCCCCACACCGTTTCTATCACGTTATCTCCTCCGAGCGCCTCGGACAGTTTCTTGCGCAACTTGCAAATGAAGACGTCGATGATCTTCAGTTCGGGTTCGTCCATGCCGCCGTAAATGTGGTTCAGGAACATTTCCTTGGTCAGCGTCGTGCCCTTGCGCAGGCTGAGCAGCTCAAGGATCTGGTATTCTTTGCCTGTTAGGTGGATCGGCTTGCCTTTTACCTCGACAGAATGCGTGTCCAGATTGACGACTATATCTCCGATCCGGATCAAGGCCTGGCTATGGCCCTTAGACCGGCGGATGATTGCCTGGATACGGGCCTGCAATTCCTCGCGGTTAAAGGGCTTGGTCATGTAATCGTCGGCGCCGAAGCCGAAGCCGCGCAGCTTGCTTTCGGTATCGTCGGACCCGGTCAGGATCAGGATCGGCGTGTCGACGCGCGCCAGCCGCAGATGGCGCAGAACCTCCATCCCGTGCATATCGGGTAGGTCAAGATCCAGCAAGATCAGGTCATAGTCATACAGCTTGGCAAGGTCGATCCCCTCCTCGCCCATGTCCGTTCGAAAGACGTTGTAGCTGGCAGCGGTCAGCATCAGCTCAATCGCACGTGCCGTGCTCGGATCGTCCTCAACCAATAGAATGCGCATAGCCGGGTCCTCTTTCGATTTGTCAGGGCCACGAATAACAATCTTGGAACTCGATGAATGCATAAACACACGTTATGATTGTACTATCCGCAAAAATGCTAATGCGTCCATTAAAAAATAGTATTTACTGGTGATTGGAAGAAATTGGCTTGATCAAGCCAGATCACATAGCACTTATAGAAGTGCTTTGTTCCTGGCGCAGCAAAGTGCCTTGGGCGAGAAGCGACGTCATGGTCGTCTCGTCCACCGGCTGGCAATACAGATATCCCTGACCATCATCACATCCGATCTCTTCGAGGTATCTGTGCTGCGCTTCCGTTTCCACGCCTTCAGCGACGACACGCTTTCCCAGACGATGGCCTAGATTGATGATGGCCTCGATTAAGGCATTATCATTGTTGTGGCCTATCCGAGACACAAATGATCTGTCGATCTTGACCTTTGAGATCGGCAGGCGCGCCAGGTAGCTCAGGGAGGAAAAACCCTTTCCAAAGTCATCAAGGGCAAGGTCGATGTTGCGGGACGCGACTGCGTTCAGGAACTGCTGGACAGACGGTGAGTCGATATCCATCAAAAGTCCTTCCGTAATTTCAAGCTCAAGTGAATTCTCGGTTCCTGAACGGCTTCGCAGCGCTGCATCGAGGACGCCCGTAAAATCACCAACGTTGACCTCCGCTGGCGAGACATTCACGGCGATCTTCGTGGGATGACCTTGAGCTTCCCATTGTGCTTGTTGGCGGCAAGCTTCTTGCAGGACCCATGCACCGATTGACCGGATGATGCCTGAACCTTCTGCGATGGCGATGAACTCCCCTGGGAGCATCAGACCCTTTGTGGGGTGCTCCCAGCGGACGAGCGCCTCTACAGCCCGGATCCTTCCAGTCTTAAGCTCGACCTGAGGCTGATAATACAATCGAAACTCTTGCTGCTCGATCGCCCGGCGAAGATCTCTCTCGACCCGGGCACGTCGCGCCGCGACAAGGGCAAGCTTTTCTTCGAAGAAGCACACATTGTTGTCGGAAGGCTGCTCCTTGGCTTTGTACAGCGCCAAGTCAGCACGCCGCAAAAGATCGTCGCTGTCATCAGCATCGTCTGGGAAACAAGCAATTCCAAAGCTTGCAGTGATCGAGATAGGATGATCCTCAATGCGCGTCGGATGGGCAAGCGCAGTGCGAAGCCGGCGAACACATGCATCAATGCCATCGCGTGAGCGAACATCCGAGAGAATGACTGCAAACTCATCCCCACCAAGCCGAGCGGCAGTGTCATATTCTCGTATCGCACCTGAGATGCGCCTGCTCACGATTTTGAGGAGATCGTCTCCGCCCGTGTGTCCCAATGTGTCATTCACATACTTGAAATGATCCAGGTCAATTATAAGAACAGCAACACCCGCACCGGCTTTCTGGGCGTGCACCAACGCCTCGGAAAGACGGGTGTTGAAGAGCGTTCGGTTGGGCAGCTCCGTCAACGGATCGTGAAAAGCCAGATGCTGCACTGCCTGCTGTGCTTCCTTTCGGGAGGTGATGTCGAAGATCATCCCGGAAACATGGCAGATCGCGCCAGACGTGTCGTGTCCTACGGCCTGAGCCATGACGCGGACCCAGACCCAGTGTCCATTGCGGTGTTTCAGGCGCATGTCTAGCTCGTGACGCGTTTGGCGTCCGCTCAGGAAGGCTTCATAGGATTGCTGCCATCCCGCCAGATCCTCTGGATGGAGCTGCGCGCTGAACCAGAGCTCAAAGTCGTGAGGTTCAAATGGAAGTTCAGAATATCCAAGGATCTCGCAGGCACGGGGCCCCACATACACGTCCTCTGTGAGAGGAAGATGATATTCGAATACACCGCCCCCAGTCGCCTCAATGGCCATGGAAAGGCGTTGTTCGCTTTGGAAAAGCGCATGTTCGGCTTGCTGCTGCTCGGTACGGTCGCGAAGAATTCCGGTGTAGTACCGCTGATTACCTGCCCCCCATTCTGCGACGGCCAGTTCGACGGGAAAGGTCGTGCCGTCCTTTCGACGCGCTTCGACTTCGCCTCCGTTTCCCATGACGCGGCGCTCGCCGGCGCGGGGCGCGCGCTCCACGTCACCGTCAGAAACATCCCCATGCACATCAGGCATCAACATGCCGACGTTTGCACCGATCGCTTCGCTCAGCGTGTAGCCAAAGACGCGTTCCGCCGCAGCGTTGAAGGAAACGATGCCTCCAGCCTGATCGGTCACGATGATCGGGTCTACTGCAGTATCGACGATCGATTGATACCGCGCCTGCTCTTTAGCAACAGCCTGCAGAGCCCGCCATCGCTCCAGCAGCGAACCCACAATGATCCAAAGAAAGATGCCGAATGCGCCCAGGGTTGCCGATACCGCGATCCATGGCCTTGCCACAGGGGAGACCGCCCTAGCCGGCACCTCATGCATTGCGCCGATATGAACAGCGGCCATGCCGATATAGTGTAGCCCTGAAACGCCGGCACCCAGAATAATCGCGCCGATCACGCCTTGCATCATGCTTAATTGTCGGAAGGCCAGCCAAAGCGCGAGCGTCGAGGCAGCCAGTGCGTAGAGGATTGAGATGGCGAAGAGGCTCGGATCGTAGGACAGATCTGCCGGTATCTGCATCCCAGCCATGCCGATATAATGCATGGCACAAACGCCAGCACCCGTGACAACTCCCGCCGCCGGGATCGTCCACCATCGGGTGTTGCGGCGTGCTGCCAAATTGAACCCGCACCAGGAGGCAGCCAAGACCGCGACAAGCGAAATCCCGGTAAGTGTTACATCGTAGGCCATTGGTACTGGAGCACGATAGGCGAGCATGCCTACAAAGTGCATGCTCCATACCCCCGCCCCAAACGCGAGCGCGGCCGCACTGAGCCAAAAAAGCCGATCCTGTGGTTCTCTGTGCGCCCTAGCCGCGAGATCGAGAGCAGCATGAGCGCCGGCTATGGCGATAACAACCGACACAGACACAAGGAGCGCGTTGAAGTCACCGGGGTTCGTGAACAGGTTGTGGTCGTTCATGAAGTTATGAGCTTTCTGAAATAGCCCGGTATACCAAAATTTTGAAACTAGATATTTTGCGCAACAGATAGTCGTATTAGAGGTGAACGTTACTTACGTTTTTACGCAAGTTCCATTTGGTACTACGAAGTCGGCCTATAATCAGTATCGTGCCATCTGAGCAACAGAACTGGCTGTGCAGTCTCGTAGGGAAGGCTCTTCCATAGGGCCGGATGATCCCGAGACTGACGGATGCCATTAACTGAATTTTTCAATAATTTTAGGAAGTTAACGATTTGTGCCCTGCCGGGATCTGACAGAGTTTTCCGTACAATCCACTTGCCATTCTCGTCTCAGGCGGATTTTCGAGCCGACTCCAGAAATGCCTGCAGCTGTACCCGACTGACGGGCTTGGCCAGAAAGGCAATTGCCTCCGAGCCTCCTTCCGTCCGGATCTCATCCTGAGTGTAGCCGGACATAAGGGCAATGCGAATGCACGGGTATGTGCGGGATATTGTTCGGGCAAGATCAAGTCCGGACTCCCCGGGCATGACTACGTCGCTGACTAACAAGTCCAAGCCACTTTCGCGGTCGATGATCTCACGGGCTTCCTTGCCGTTGGACGCGATCAGAGTATCGCATCCCAAGGAGGTCAGCATTCGTGCGACGACCCGTGCCACAGCCAGCGTGTCATCGACGACAAGAGCCTTCAATCTCTTTTCAGGAAAGGCTGCGAGCGCCTGATTAGTGGGTTCTGCCACCCGCGTGTCAACCGGCGCGACAGGGAAATACATGTCGACTGTGGTGCCTTGTTCCACCGCGCTTGAGAGAGTCACGAAACCACCAATCTGCTCAAGGTAGCCACGTACACGCGAGAGGCCCAGCCCTGAACCCTGACCCACCGAACGGGTCGTGAAGAAAGGCTCGAATACCTGCTCCTGCACCTGCTGCGGGATGCCGCAGCCTGTATCCTGCACCGAGAGCCGGACCCAGGTTTGAGGTTTCTCCCCGTTTTGATGCGGACATTCCACCGCATCCAGCGTGATGCGGATCGTGCCCGTATCGTTGATGGATTCGCGCGCGTTGATGGCAACATTCAGAAGACAGCTTTCTGCCATGGCAGTGTCTATCAGAACCGGTGGCAGCTCTGCCTCCACATCCAGTTCGAGCTTGATGCGAGACGGGATGGCACGGCGGACAAATGGTGCCACTGACTGCAAGAACGCTCCCAGGTCGGCTGTCTGCGGCGTCAGTTTCGACTTTCCTGCGAAGGCAAGCAGGCTGTCGTTCAGGGATTTGCCCCGCATGACCGCGTCGCGTGCCTCCGAGATCAAGATCCTGGCCTCGCTGGCATCAGTCGTAAGCTCCAGAAGCTCTACATTGCCCAGGATAACGGCGAGAAGATTGTTGAAGTCGTGGCTCACGCCTCCTGCCATCTGACCTACGAGTGCCAGCCGTTCACTGCGGTGACGCTCTTCGTATGCGCGCCTTTGCTCCGTAACGTCGTCCATGAGAACCACCGCATGGCCATATTCGGTGCCCTGACCCGCTAAAGGCACTGCCACGCAGTCCAAGATCTTCTGGCGTCCTGGTGAAGGGCGTTGCGCCTCGAACTTGCACAACTCAGAAGTGACAAGAGACTCCCCGATCTGCTCCAGATCAGGCGAGCACACTGCTTGAGCAAACAAGTCGCTGAGGGTCCTTCCTTTCAGAACTCTCTCCTCCGAACTCCAAAGTTGGCAAGCAGCCGCATTCGCATACACGATGGGCCAGGAGTTGATGTCGCAAGGGCTCCTTTCGAGCATGATTGCACCGGAGGTCATGGCGTCAATGGCGGCTCGAAACAGGCGAAGATCACGCTGTTCGCCTACCTCACGCGTCACGTTGCGGAAGTGCACGGCAATACCGGTCTGAGCAGGGTGCACAGTCACGTCGAACCATGCTTCCAAGGGCGCGAAGTAGGCTTGGAAGGACTGGGAAATTCCTGTTTCCCTGACAGCTTTATAGGTGTGCTCGAAGATCGTGCTGCGTGCTTGCGGGAATTCCTCCCAGATGTTTTCGCCGACGAGTTCTGTTGGATCACGGCGGAGCATTTCTTCGGCGGCTGCGTTCACAAAGGTAAAGCGCCAGTTGGTGTCCAGCAGAAAAAAGCCGTCAGACATCGTGCGCAGGACAAAGGACAGTTCCGCCTGTGCACGCACCCGCTCATCAATGGCCGCACGTTCCCGCGTGATGTCTTGAAACGCGCCTTGCAGGGCAACAATGCGGCCGTTCTCGTGAATGGCCTCTCCGATCGTCCGAGCCCAGAAGACGCGCCCCTCTGTCGATTGGCACTGCACGTCGAGCTTCCATGGCTTGCCTTCGCTCAGGCAGCTTTTGACGGCCTCCACGACCTTTTGCCTGCTCTCGCCGAGATAGAAAGAAAGGGCAAACTCCAGTGTCAGCTCTGCTCGCTGGGCAACGGCGAACAGATCATAAAGGAGAGGGGTCCATTCGACGACATCCTCGCCAACACGATAATGCCAAGCCCCTGTCTGACTGGCTGCGCATGCTCCCCGCAGAAGGCGTAGCTCGTCATACTGGTCCATTGGCGCGCACTTATCTCTTCGAATACCGATCTCTGGATGGGTCAGCGGTCCAGAAGATTTTAAGCAACTCTTAAGGTTCAATCGCTTCAACTTCTAGATGTATTATGCCGTCGGATGGTGAGAGTGGCCGTCGGCCGGCCCTAGGGTGACATTCGCCACTCCGCTCCATCGCCATCCGTGCGTTACGCTTGACCCGACACTCTATCACCTCCACCTCTCCATAAGTGCCTCCGCCAAGGAGCGCCATCATGATTGACCGGCCGCAGTCCGATCCCGTGAAGGTGCCGCTGGCCCCAAAGTCCTTGGGCCTGTGGGGCACTGCCATGACCGTGCGGCGCAATGTGCTGGAAGTGATCCCGGCAATCGCCACCCGAGAGCCGATCATCTCCGGCACCTCCGGACTACGCTGGCACATGGTCATGGACCCGGCCGCCCTGCGGCACATCCTCAAGGAGCGGGTCGAGGATTACCCGAAATCCGTCAACACCAAGCTGATCCTGAGTCCGGCCATCGGCGACAGCCTGCTCCTGGCTGAAGGTGCGCACTGGCGCTGGCAGCGTCGTGCCGCCGCGCCGGCCTTTGCGCAGCGCCATGTCGAGGCACTTGGCCCGGTGATGACTGCCGCCGCCGAGGCCTCCTGCCGCCGTCTCGCAGCCGCGCATGCGCCCGTGGACTTGTTCCAAGAGACGGTCGCCGCGACCTTTGAGGTGATCTCGAACACCACCTTTCTGGGGGGTGGGATGTTCGACCGCAACGCGGTGCATCAGGCACTCGATGCCTATATCGCGAAAACAGCCAAGCTGTCGCTGATGGACGTGATGGGCCTGCCAGCGTGGCTGCCGCGTCCAGGACGGCTGTTCTCCGGTCCGGGCTTAAGGCGCATGAAGACAATGGCGGACCAGGCCATCACCAGCCGAGGGCAGGCAACCTTCCGAGATAGACCCTCTGACTTTCTGGACCTGCTGCTGGACGCGCAGGACCCGGAAACCGGCCGGGCCATGACCCGCAGCGAGCTGCGCGACAATCTGCTGACCTTTATCCTGGCCGGCCATGAGACAACCGCTCTGGCACTGGCTTGGGCCCTTTATCTGTGCGCCTTCGATCCCGTCGTTCAGGAACGGGCGGCGGACGAGGCGCGTGCCGCATTAGGAGAGCGTGCCGCCACGGCTGCCGATCTGGCCGCTCTGCCGCAGACCATGCGCATCGTCAACGAGGCACTCCGCCTATACCCGCCGGCGGCCTTTCTGTCGCGGACGGCGCAGGCATCCGACACGCTCTGCGGCCGCGAGGTACGTCCCGGTGACACCGTGATGCTGCCGATCTATGCCCTGCACCGGCACCACCTTCTTTGGGAACGCCCCGATGCCTTCGATCCCGGCCGTTTTCTGAACGCGCCCAATCGCTATGCCTTTCTGCCCTTCGGCGCGGGCCCGCGTATCTGCATCGGCGCCAGCTTTGCCTTGCAGGAGGCGGTGATCATCCTGTCGACCCTGCTGGCCCGATTCCGCTTTGAGCGTATACCAGGGCGCGAGCCGCAGCCGCGCATGATCCTGACCCTTCGTCCCCACGGTGGCGTCTGGTTGACAGTGCGCCCTCGCAAATGAGGCTGATGATGGGCTGGATAACGCCTCCTGACGACACCTATGCCAACCCTGGTCAAGCCGATCCTATCCTCCTGGTGCTTTGCATCTACTCGAGATGCGTATCACCCGAGAGAACGTTCAACCAATCTTCATAGCCCTTCTCTTAATGCCGGTGCAGAAGCAGCAAGGTCATTGGCAGAATGAAAGAAAGACGTTTTCAACAGCTGCAACACATCCGCCTTGAAATTATGAAGTAAACATTGGTAATAAGCATCCATGTTCCATCAGTCGTTTTTTCCTAGGATGGGGAGTGCGGTTAATTTCTAATGAGACGTCGAAATAACTTTCAAAAAACGCCGCAACGCGGTCGTTCTTGCCGCCGACGTGTATATCTGCCTTTCAAATGAACTTATTCGTTCCCTAGGCAAGGAAAGGTTCTTGTCAATGATATTATCTGAATCACATGAATGATGACAACTTCAGTTCTAGGTGATCTGGTTTTTCGGATTGGGTTTCCTGGATTTCTCCTGAAGCTTCGCAGACCACCCCAATTCGTCATATAATATTATAGAGGTAGATACACTGTGCAACAGGCTGGTGGTATAACCAAGCTGAGCGTAAGCGTTCTGAACAATCAAAAATCCAGCTGTTGTTTTGCCCAAAGAATCATAATTGACAACAGAGACACAACTCACCTGCGGTCCGAAACCACATTGTCGTGCTTCACTTCGCGACCCTTGGATGTCGGCTTGTGTTTCTTCCAGCTCAGCGATGCTGAGGGCGACCCGGTAGGCAGCATCCTGAGCTTCCTCACCGCTCAAGGCGAGCTCATCGGCATGTGCCAGGCAGAGCATCAGCGTCGTATGGGTCGATGATAGATGGTCGTGGAATGTCGAAGCGGAACTACTTCCGATGAACTTGTTAGAGCAAGCAGGATTCTCCTGCCACATGAAGCAGATGTTCTCATAGAAGAGCAATAACGGTTTCACGGGACAGAACTGCATCTTTTTTGCTCCAGATCGCAGATGCGCCCTCTCTGGCATGTGCATTGTCCCACCGCTCTTGGAGACACTGCTCGTGGGCAGTTCCGCGTAGAATGACTGGCGATGATCAGAATGAGTTAATCGGGATCAGAGTGATCACGGTGCGTCTAAGATCAATGCGAGGATTCTAGAACGGCCATAGTCCCGTGAGCCAGCGGGTCGTTGGCCAGAGGATGAACCATCCCGCAGCCGCCCAACAGGCTGCGGGAAATGCAAAGGTCAAGAATCGTATCAGCAGCATGTTCAGATTCAGGAGCAAGTTGATCAGTTTATTGGACCGAGGTCCGGCAAAGCTTCGCACCCATTCCTTAATATTCAATCAACAAGGGGGGTCTATCCAACTGAATCCCTTCATTGAGAAACGGCATACCAGAGAAGGCATTTCGGTGCTCCAGTCTGAACTGCATTCACTCTGCCCGCAGTCCGTTGCTTGGCGGGGAAGAGCATCGAGTGGCCCTGGAAGCGGGTTGAGGACATGAATGTTTGTTGCACGCCGCTTCAACATCAGCGCTGAGGCTCTGCTGTCTTGAAGAGCCGGACTTCCCCTGTCAATTTTGAGGAGTTTGTTAATTATTTCTTAAGAATATATCTATATAGAAATCAACCTTAGGATGTAGGTCTTCGAGTTTCATACTCATAAGTGGGGTTTCAAGTTCCATGATGGTGTTTCCGACAATCTCGGCCATGTTCAGCATCCTCCTCGCCGTTGCGAGTCCTGCGTTCGCCTGCGAAGAAGAGCGCTTCTTCCCCTCCCTGGAAGCGGATCTCGAGCCCCAGTCGGTTCCTGCGCAGGAAATCGGCGCCTGGCTCAGCGCCTCTCCTTATTCGAGTGGCATCCGCTTCGCGTCTACTTTGCACGGTCGCGATCTTTGGCTTGACATCACCGACTTTCCCGATCGCGCCCCCGAGGCCGGTTCGATCCGGGCACTCATGCAGCTCGGCCGTGTCGCGGGCACGGGTTTTGATCGGCTCCTCCTGGTTGACGGTCAGGAAGTGCTTTTCGTTGTCAGCGAAACCGACCTCCGAACGGTCGGCTGCCAGTTTATCTGGCCCTCCAACAATGGGGCCGACCCGCTCATGTTGATGCGCACCCTCATCAAGACCATTCGGGAAGAGAGCACAGGAGCTCTCATTCAGGATGTGTCCGAACCAGGGTCCGTGCCGACTGCCATCCATGCCATGATGATCGTGCAGGACAGCCTTAACCCTGCTTGGGTCTCGAGCGCGCGTCCCGGCAGCGAGAAACCCGAAACCCGCAAGAATCGACAAGACCAGATGGTCGGAACCGCAGCGCCGCTTGTCCAAGCTGATGCGCGCCTGATGGACAAGAGGCTGGTCCTCAGCGGCCTTTGAGATCAACGCGCGGCTTCAGTTGATGGCGTCCAGTCTGACAGTTGTGCCATGCGGTGGGACATCTTCGTCATGGCCGGGCAAGTCGCGAAAGCACTAGCCTCCGCAGGACCATCTGCGCGATTTCTATGACCAACTGTCTTCAGAACGCTCTGATGGTGGTTATTCAACTCTAGGCTGTGGCTCACATCCATGGTTAAGCTGTCCTTGCACAGGTAGGACAAGGAAAGCAGTCGATGGCGTTTGTTCGAGCTATAGGCGCCACTGCCGGTTTGGCCTGCCTTCTTGCGCAAGTTGCCGCCGCCGACGGCTACTTCCTGCAAGGAGATGCGGGTGCCCGCACCCAATCCGTCGTGGCCTCTGCCAGCCGTGGCTCCCTGAACTATGGGCTGAACCTTTCCAACTACGAGGATGGGCATTCCGGTGCGATCAGCCTCACCTATGGGCTGCCGCTGGCGGATGTTGCTGTCATGAAGGTCGGTCCAACCATTGGCTTTCACACGAGCAGGATAAGGGCGATGATGTTCAGGCCGGGCTCAAGCTGTCGCTCGAGCGCTACAGGCCCACCTCCTTCGGCTCTACCTATCTGCTGGCCGATCTCAGCTCGGTTCATCAGTCCTGGTTTCTGCTCGGGCAGATGACGTTTGCACCAGGCAATTTCGGCGTGGAGCTGTCGCGCGGCGGAAGCAACAGTTACCGCGAAACCACCCTGGCCTTTCAAAAACGCATTGCTGACGGACCGCTGAGCGTCCGGCTCGGCTACAAACTGACGTCTGACGAAGTCTTTGCCGGCTTTTCCATCAACACGTTCTGAGGCGCTATGACTCAGCTGCCAACCCTGACCCTGCGCAAGGCCCTTTTCGCTTTTGCGCTTTCCTGCATCCTGGTGATGTGCCTGGTCCCCATGGGATTTGCCTATCTTCGCGGCGACCGCTTCACCGACAGCACCCTGGACTACGCGGCCCGCTTCCGCACCACAGCCGCCGCCGCCGATTTAGGCCGGACGCTCGATCGTGACTGGCGTGACCTGGCGTTCCTGACGGAGAGGGTTGACGAGTTGAACCCGGAGCAGCTGACCTATCTGATGACGGGAGCCAGCGGCGATGGCAGCCGCATCTCTTGGATCGGGTATGCTGATCTGAGTGGCCAAGTCATTGCGGCGACGAATGGCCTGCTGGTTGGGCAAAATGTCGGCGAGAGGCCCTGGTACCGCAACGGCCTCAGCGGTGGGTTTGCGGGCGATGTTCATGACGCAGTGCTTCTGGCCCAGCTTCTTGGGGGTGACGGGGATGAGCCGCTGCGCTTCATCGACCTGGCCAAGCCGGTCACGGACGCCGATGGTGATCTGATAGGCGTCGTCGGCATGCACATCAATGGGACTTGGCTGGCCGAACATCTGCGCGAAACGTCGAAAACCTTTGGCATTGATCTCTACCTGATCAACCCTGGTGGCGCCATATCTGCCTCCTCAACGGATGAGGCACCGGATACAGATGAATTGCAGATCCTAGGTGCGGCGCAGACCGGCGTACAATCTGGAGGACGCGAAACTTGGCCTGATGGGCGAGAGTATTTCTCCGCACTGGTACCGGAAGTGTCCTACGGCGAGCTTCCGAAGTTCGGGTGGCGGATGGTAGGGCGGCTGGATGCCGACCGCCTTGATATCGGTGTCGACTTGATCCGGAACGGGGCTCTTTACGCGCTTGTGGTCGCCATTTCCCTGATCGGGCTGCTGACGGCTCTTGTCGCACGTGCCGTCAGGACGCCCTTTGCGCAGCTTGCCGCCTCTGCGCAACGCATCGCGGACGGCTCCCAGGAGTATCCTCCAAGCTTCCGCACCACCCGCGAAGCCGCGCTGCTGTCGGCGGCGCTGACCCGGCTGCAGCAGGATCGCGTCGCCGACGATCGCTCATGACAGCCGCTGCCCTAATCCAACCAGCAAACCACCCAACTGGGCTCGAGCCGTGCCGGGTGCAGCCCCTTCGGCGTAGAAGCGGACCATCAGCGCCTCCCGCTGCGGAGGCGTGGGCCTCAGCCGGACCCGGTTGCCGTCCACGGTCTGCCCGATAACCTCGACCGGCACATCGCCAATCTCACGCAGCCGCAGCAGGCCTGTTGAGCCAACCGGGTAAATTTTTCCGCGCAAGCGCGCCTCTTCCATGGTCAGCGAGCTGATCCATTGGCGGCGCACGCCGTTGTCGGTGATCAGAATGCCCCGATCCGGCAGGTCGGCGATGTGGCGTTCACGGCGGGGCAGTTCGACACAGGCCAAAACTGTCATGAGCAAAACAAAGACGTTGTAGATCGTCCAGAAGAGGACCACCCACTTGCCGTCGCCTGCGTCGTTAAAGGCCAAGCGGTCCACGAAGATGCCCAGTGTCAGGCCGAGAAGCGTCAGGGCTAGCAGGACCAGGAATGGCGCCATCATCTGCCATTGCACGATGATCTTGGTCCGGTCGCCGCCCTTAGCCGTCACCGAGAACGGATGGCCCCTGGGCCGGAAGAGCCCCGTGACGGCTGCGCGGCTGATCGGAAGGGCACCAATCAGCTGGCTGGTGTCGTGGAGGATGGGCACGAACATGCCCGGCATCAGCGACCTCTGCGCCAGGAACGACCAGACGAAGTAGACGCTGAAGTAGCTGATCACGTCCGTCAGCGTTGCGTTCACCACGATCACGTTGAAGAACCAGTAGAGCAGCGGATAGACAACAACGGCTACCCGAAAGGGAAAGCTGGTCATCCAGAAGAACACCGAGTCGATCACGCTCCAGCGGTCGCGCAGGCGCAGATTGCTCTTGGCCAAAGGTCCGTATTTCGATCGGGCGATCTGCATCAGCCCCAGACACCAGCGGGCGCGTTGCGTAACGTATTCCTTGAGTCCCTCGGGAGCCAAACCCTCTGTTAGCGGCTCGGCTAGGTAGACCGTCTTCCAGCCGCGCTCCTGCAGTGCCAGTGTCAGCAGGAAGTCCTCGGTGACGCTTTCGGTGGGAAAGCCGCCCATTTCCCGCAGGGCACTCCATCGGCAGATCGACGAAGTACCACAGCAGATCGCAATCCCCCAGGCGTCGCGCGAGGGCTGCATGTAGTCAAAGAAGAACCGCTGCTCGTCCGGGTAGGAGCGGCTGATGCCGAGATTGTGCTGAATCGGGTCGGCATTGAAGAAATGCTGCGGGGTCTGGACCAATGCGACCTTGGGATCATGGAACAGCGCTAAGCTGCGCGAGATGAAGCCCCGGTGGGGCACAAAGTCGGCGTCCAGCACCGCCACAAAGTCGGGGGGTACCGGGTCTTCGGCCAACCGATCCAGGCAATGGTTGATGTTGCCAGCCTTGGAGCCCTTGTTGTCAGGTCGGCGCATGTAGCGCACGCCTTGTTCAGCGCAATAGTCGCGCAGCCAGTCGCGCCGGCTGTCGTCAAGGACCAGCACCTCCTTGTTCTTGTGGCGCAGCGACCGGGCACCCACGATCGTCCGCTCCAGCACCTCCAGCTCTTCGTTGTAGGTGGCGATCAGGATGGCGACGCGGGGTTCCCGCTCGCCCCACCATCCTTCATGGGCATCCGCCTCTTCACTGCGCAGGCGGATGCGCGACATGATGGTGAAGGCGCTGATCGAGCCAATCAGCGCCAGCATCTCCAATGCAAACAGCGACCAGCTGGCCAGCATGTCGATGGTCCACCCCGCTGGCGCCAGTGTCTCGGTCCCTCGCCACCAGACATAGCGTAGCGCCAGCAGGAAGGAGATGCCCATCAGGGCGGCCCGGTGGCGGTTGTTGGTCGGATCGACCACCGAGGGCAGGATGAGACCCGCACCGAGCGCCAGCAGCACATGGGTCCAGCTGGAGCCGAGTTCAGTCAGGTGAGGGAACGGAAGCATGTCAGCGGAACAGGCTGCGCAGCCCGTCCAGCGGGCGCGTGTCAAAGAAGGCACGGCCCGTGCGGCCGATCATGCAGCCGTCTGCACCCGCTTGCCGCAGCGCAGGAACAATCAAGGCCACGTCAAAGCGTTCAAGATGGCGCTGGCTGGGTGCCACAGCCAGGTTGCGGTAGATCGTTTCTGCTCCGCTGCCGGCAAGGCGGCTGATCGTGGCGTCATGCACCTCGGATGTGCCACCAAGCCGGAATGTGGCTGCCTGCCCGACCGTCAGGCTGTTGTATACACGCTCTGTTACAGACACCGTGACCATCGTGGCCTGACAATCCAAAAGCCGCAGGAGAGGGTCACCGCGCTGGACAGTGACGCCGTCTGCCTCCAGCACCTCCCAGAAGAGACCACCCACAGGAGCCTGAAGATCGCCGCCCGTCAGGCCATTGACGCGGATCCGTTCGCGATCCGCCCGCTCCCGGACGGCAGCGCTGCGCTCCTGGGCCTCTGCGAGGCGCGAGGTCAGAAGGGCAATTTCTTTGTTCTGTTCCAGCAGGCGCTGCCCGGCATCCTTGCCGTCCCGGAGAAACACGTTCTCTTCGGCGGCCCGAAGCGCAATCCGCAGGACGTCGACCCGCTCGCGTGCATGGTCGAGGACCAGAGCGTCCAGCCTCGGCTCACCTGGCAGACGATCAGCGTCCTGCGTGACGGCATTAAGCAGCTGATCTTCATTCTCAGGCGTCGCTCCGCCAGCCTCCAGAATAGTCAAGCGTGCTTCGGCATGGGACAGATGCTCACGCAGTTCCTCCAACCGGCGAACTCGGTCAATCCGGGTTCGCTCTGCAAGCCCCTCCCGGACAGATTGCGTTTCCGACAGCAAAGCCGCGATCTGCGCTTCGGCAGCCGCTTCCAGCCGGACCTCCATCAGTAGCTCGTCCAGCCGCACCCGATCCACAAGCGGATCCTGGATGCTGGCCAGAACCTCGCCCTGACCGACCCGTGACCCCAACTGACGTGCCGCCATCTGCAGATTGCCCGCGACCGGAGCACGGACGGTCACCACAGGGGCGTTGACCACCGCATCGGCGCTTGCACCCGACATCTGCTCGCCCAAGATGATCCAAAGGGCCGTAATGACGGCCACGATGCCGATGATCAGTCTTCCGTACTTCATGAGCGCGTCACATTGGTTCGTTCTGGTTGTGTTACTCAACCTAAAGGAATGTTATGAGGAATTAACCAGGTTCATTCAGCGCTTCGAATTTTTTTTTTACCCTTGTGGTTCAAGCCTTGCATTGGCCTTCGCACTGCTGCGCCACCTGGGCCAGCATCAGCAGGCTGTCCGAGTAATAGCCGCTGCTGTCCGGCCGCCGATCCGGCACATCTCGGCAGTGCGCAAGCGCGTACAGCGCCAGGAAACCAGAGTTGTTGCTCTGTGCTAGGACCTGCCCATCCGGAGAGGCCTCCACGGCAACATGATCCAGGATGCGGTCCCGTTCCATCAGCTCACGCGCCAGACGAACGGCCGGACCACGTCAGGTAGAGCGGGATATCTGGATCATCCGTCCAGTTCTTCGATCAGTACCACCGGTAGGGTAGGGGGGAACAGATCGCCCTGTTGCCCCTTCTGAGCATGCCACTGTACTTTCTGCTCATCGACCGTCTTCAGCCACCATGACACCCTGAGTTTGGTGATCTTGCGGCCCTGCTTCTCGATCACGTCGACGCGGCACGAGAAGGGGGCGAGCATATTGACCTCGGCGACGGCCGGCTCAATCGCCTTGCGACGCAGGGCGGCAAACGAGACCAGCTTGCCTTCCGGCACGCCTAGATAGTCCCGCAGCTCCTCGGTCTCGAAGTCGTTGTAGAAGACATGCTTCAAGCCAATTCGCTTGGCGATGATCTCATAGAGCGCCATGCCATACTTTGTCGCGAAGCCATGAAGGATCTGCATTTCAAGGCGCGCGAATATCTGACTGTCTCGCAGGATCGGCAAGAGCTTGGGGTGTAGCTCATAGGTCAGCATCGTGGCGATGCCCGGCCCGAACTTCTCGATGTCGGTAGGGCCGAGCAGGTGGACGTTGCGGGTTGACCCATCGGACATGCGCACGCGAACCACCGTTTGCATAAGGCTCAGAATGGCCTCAGTGACACGATCGTTCGAGGTGTGGTTGCCCCGAAGCTCAGCAAAGGGGATTCGGTATTCCTGCCCCTCGGCCGCCATGTCTGGCCCGAATGAATTGGACAGCAGCTGGTTGTAAATCCGGCGGGCCGCAAGGGTGATCTTCTCTCCCCCCCGAACCTCGATCAGCTCGGCGGGCTTGATGACCTCGCCACGCCGCTGAAACGCATTGAGCGTGCCGCCATTGCTATTGTGACTTTTGGGGCGAGGTTCGTCCCGCATGTATTGTAACCCGTGCTGATCGCGGGTCACAATAGGAGGAACTCGCTGGATTTGGGAAGAAGAATACGCGCGATGGGCCTGAAATCGCCTGACCTCGCCCCAAAAGTCACCATAGGGCCGGCGCAGCTTGGCGGGGTCGCCCTAAAAGTCACAATACCTCGCCCAGAAAGTCACCTTACCTCGCCCGAAAAGTCACGATACCTCGCCCCATATGTCACCGTCAGGGCAATTATCCTTTTCAGTGCAGGGCGTTATGGCCTCTAAAATGGAAGAAACTAGAAAAGAAGAAGCTCCGCCAGAATAGGGGACGCACTGAATGGCCCCTGAACGCGAAAGGGCCGCCCCCCGGGTTTGAGCCGAGGGGCGGAATGCTTAGAATAGGGCAGGGCTATTGCAGCCGGGCCTTGAGGGCTTCTCCAGCCTCCATGCCAGCTTCGAACGTAGCCTTGCCATTCTCGACAGCCTCCATGATCTGCTTCTCCTTTTCAGGCTCCATCGTGTAGGGCCGGGGGATCGCCCCACCAAAGCCGCCGCGCTGCTGTGCGATGATCAGACCCCACAAAGGGGTGACAGCCAACAGGAAGCCGCGGATCTCACTCGGGTCATAGCCGAGTAGCTGGGCGAGCACTTGCACCAGCAGGC
This sequence comes from Paracoccus actinidiae, assembly GCF_030863885.1. NCBI lineage: Bacteria > Pseudomonadati > Pseudomonadota > Alphaproteobacteria > Rhodobacterales > Paracoccaceae > Paracoccus > Paracoccus actinidiae. The sequence continues at coordinate 3,134,902 of NZ_CP132956.1, read as the reverse complement.
CACCGTCGCCACCGGCCGAGAGGCTGGTGAAAAAGGTATCGAGTACGGTCAGCAGCAGGGGGAAGATGCCGAGCCAAAAGCTGCGGGTCTTCAGGATGAAGATAGGGGCGATGGTCTTGATCACGATACAAGCTCCGGGATGAGGGCCAACCAGGTCTTGGACCGAGGATACCGTCCTGCGAGAGGCCGGCAGAAAACTGAAAGGCGATGGCAGCGGCGCGCGTCCCGGCGCCGAAGATGCCGTCGACGCCGCGAGGATCGAAGCCGAGGGCGAGCAGGCGCTCCTGGGCGACGCGCACGGGTGCACCGCGCGAACCTAGGCGGACCTTGGGATAGGAAGGCGCCAGCACATCAGGCACGGCCTGCCATCGCTTGAATGCTGCGGCTAGACGCGTGTGATAGCCGTGCTTGGCATAACCCGCGCCGTTGTAGCCCCGGGCAAACGCAGACCAGTCATGGCGGCGCAGCTCGTCGTCCAGGCCTTCGCTTTCAATGAAGCAGCGGGCCTCGAGGCCCGCTGCTTCGTCGTCGCAGAAAGCCGCGACCATATCTCCGGTCGAGGCGTATCCTGCGGCCTTGTGGTTGAAGCCCATGATCTGGCCCAAGCCGAAGGAAGCGCTGCGCAGGGCGGCGTTCGCGTCGATCTTGATGGCCATAGCAAAGCGCGGATAGCTATCGGCCGGATAAGGCTTGGCGCCCCACTTCGGATAGGCAAGGCCCTGGTTGATCGCCAACTCGCGCTTCTGCCCGACGCCAAGTTCGCGGTGGAGCCCGCCGCAGGTGGTGACCTGGGGGGCGGGGCGGTTACTCGTTATCGGGTGCCCTCGCGTTGATGCGAAGGCGCCGCAAGGCTTAAGCTGCCGGTTCAATCGCCCCGCGCGAGGCATTGACGGGCCGGATTTTGCCCAGCATGTCGTCGTAAGCCACAAGTCCTGTCGCGCTGCCGATGGCGGGCGATCCAGGCAGCGGACGCCACAGGGACCAGGGGTTTGGTGGGGTGGCAAAGGACGTGTCCATCATCAGCTTTTCGTCCAGGTTGCTGGAAATGTGGTTTTTCCAGCGATAGCCGAGATAGCGAGGAACGAGGGCCAGTCGCGTGTCGTCAAGGGGACCATCGCCCACATAACCGTCAGTGAAATTCGGCCTATGGATAATGATGTTTTCGATCCGCACATCCTGGAACGAACCTTGGTCTCTAACGAACTCATATTTGGTGTCGCCAAAGTTGCTTCGAGCTTGTTGCACATCATCAAGTTCATTGACGATGGTGATGTTGTAGATACGGACAGGCTCGATCTTGTTCTGCTCTGTGTTGTGGATGGACTCGGTTCCGAACGAAATACCCCTGCCGGGGCCGTCTGCCCCCGTGCCCACGTTTATGCGGTGCAGGATGCCATTACGAACAGTCGCGGCACCACAACCAACACCGACGATCTGAATCGTCCTCGCGGAACTCAAGAAATAGAACTTCTCCAGGACCATGTTGTTGGGTTTATAGGGGGCTTTCGCGCCCAGCGTGTTCGGTCCGCAGGCGTAGCCTTGCCAGCCGCCTTCGCCCATGATGCGTGTGAAGAACGCTCTCGTGCGCGGGTCGTTCCGGTGATCACGGATGATGTTCTGGTCCGCTGGCGCTTTCGCGGCGGTGGACCACCCGTTGCGGCTAAAGCCGTCAAGGCAGTCAACATAAAGATAGCCAATAGTTTCGATACGGATCACGCCATGGCGGTTCCCCACATCGGTGAGGCTCTTTCCGTTGGCTCCTTGCAGCGCATTCACGTCCTGCTGCAGGCGGCACCCCAGGACAGCGCAATAGCTGGTCACGGGTGAAACAAGGTCATCATCCGAACCAAACTGGCCGGAAACCCACATGCCATAGTCTTCCCAATTGGTCGAGAACAGGTCCGACCAGATCGCCGTCACATCAGCCCCGTTGCCGACATGGAACGCTTGCCACATTCCAGAGCCGTTGCAGTTATGGGTGGTAACAAGTCCGCCCATGGCTCGAATACCAGTGGGAGATTTGCCACTGACATAGCCTTGGGCGTAGGTTTCTGTGGTGCTGTCCCAGGGTCCCCGCATTTCCAAACCGGAAATCGACGCCCCGCTACCAATGGTGGTAGGGTAAACCTGCATTAAACTAGCTGTGCAGTTGAAGATGGCCTTCACAGTGCCTGATGCTGAAATATGACAATTCCGCATTTTTGTGCCGATGTGCGCTGATTTTGTAACAGAGAACTCGTCGCCGCCTCGGAAAACCAGACGAGTAAGCGCACCGTTAGCCTTCAACGCAGCCAGTCGGGCAAAAGCATCCGCAAAAGTGGTCGTGCGGTTCACCACATCATGCGCAGGCATCCCGGTCCAGTTGTTGCTACTGGAGCAGACAACGGTCGTTGCAGCAGGAACAACCACACTCGGATCGCGAACCACAATATCGACAAATGCCGATGCGCTCTTGCGGCTGGATTGCTCATAGACAGTCAGGATAACCCGATACTCGCCGGGCTTGGCAAAGACATGAGCGGGAAACGGGCCATAAGCCACGTTTTTATTCTTCCATTGCGGAAGCATGTTGACGGGCGCAGCATATTCCCCTGGATCCCCAAACGTCCAAGTGTAATGCAGGTCGTGCATCGTAGGGTCATAGACAGACCCATTAGTCGGAGGCGTGGCGTCGAAGCCGGACACTTCCGCAAAGAACGCCATCCCCTCGGGGGCGAGGTCTTGCTGACCTCGCCTGACGTTGATGGTAACGCTGGCGCCTCCAGTGCCACCTCCAGCACTGCCGCCCCAAAGGACAGTTTGACTGACGGTGATTGCGCCGACCGTTGCGGTCAGCAATGCCCTCCTGCCTATTTCAACAGGACGAAAAGTTGCTTCGGTCATGGTTATTCTCCTGCTGCGATGACGATCAAAGCGGATTGAGCGTTGGCTACGGTTTCATTCGGTGGTGGCCCCGCATAGAGCCGAGTTTGCACAGTAGCGGCCCCGCCTTCGGGAACTGCACCCTCCGCTGCGGAAATGTATTTCGCGGTGCCGCCAGTCGGATCGAGGTCGTAGATCTCGTTCGCGCCCGTCCATCGCACATCACCAGTAGATGGCCGAGCGGAGAAGGCCAGCACTTTATGCCCAGCCTCTGCCCCTGTGATCTCAACAGATGCCAGGGCGGTGGTGGTGGTGCTTGCGCTGCCTTGCCCCGAGATCGTGTTGCCGACTCTTTGTTCGGTCGGCGCTCGACTTTGATCTGGCTCGTGTTGTTCAAACTCTGCACTTGCCTTCGCGGTGCGCCACCTGCGCCAGCATCAAGAGGCTGTCCGAATAATAGTCGCTGCCGTCCGGCCGCTGATCTTGCACATCCCTGCACTGCGCGAGCGCTTGGAGCGCAAGGAAACCGGGTTTGTTGCTCTGCGCGAGGATCCGGCCATTCGAAGAGGCTTCCACGACAAGGTGATCGCGGATGCTGCCCCCTTCCATCAACTCAAGCGCCACACGAACAGCAGGATGATCCGGCTGGCCGGACCAGGTCAGGTAGAGCGGGATACGAAGGGCGTCATACCCCCACAGCAGGTCGTGCTCGAGCGGCTTGGCAAACCCTGTCTCCGTGACATCCACCCAATTGGGCAGAAAGCCCGCCGCCGCCTGCTCAGCCAGGACAGTCTCCCCATGGTCTGCTGCATGGATCAGGCGCGGCTCTCCCGCGGCCGCTCCCAGCTCGCGAAGCGCACGCGGCAGGATATAGGAGGGATTGAATAGAACTCGCTCCGGACTGTGGCGGGCCTCAGCACCCGGCATGAGAAGCCATTCGGCTGGCGCTCTGGGGTCGGCGGCCAAGCACAGTTCAGCGATATCATGGGCGATTGCGAGCGCGGTTTCCCGATACCCAGACCATCCGGAGTCACGTTCTGCGCGCAGCAGCGCCCAGGCCCGAAGCAGATCGCCATCCGTCGCATTGTGCCAGTCTGCGACGTTGGTATGGGGATCCGGAACCCATTTCCACGCCATCAGTCGATCCTGCCGCACCGCCAGGTGGCGTTTAGTCCATTCCTCAAGCTCCTTGAAGACTCGGCGATCACCGAACGCCTGCGCGAGCAAAAGCCCGTAGCCTTGACCTTCGGAATGCGTGATCCCGTTTTGGTGCCCATCGATGACACGGCCATCGTTTACGTAAGATCGAACCCATTTTGACCATCCCCCATCCACTGCCGCAGCTTGGGTGCGGGCTGGAATGATCAAACCCGCCACCATGGCGGCTCCTAGGAACAGGCGTCTGGTCGGCATGTCCGGCTCCTTGCAGTCTCATCCAGTTCCAGTGTGAGGAGATTTACCTCTGCCAAGCACAAACGTCGGCTATGATAAAGCTGCATTGTTGCGTCAGCGAGGTGCGGTGCTTCACAAAACCTAGATACTGACGGAAGCTTCAATCTGCGTCTGCTGATCTTCACCGCGAAGGAAATCGAAGATGTTGAAACGAGAGCAGCACGCCTTTGCGTTCAAGGTAAAGATGGCGCTGGAGGCGCTGAAGGGAGAAGAGACCGGGTCGGGGCTGACGAGCCGGTTTGGCGTGTTTCCGACAATAATCATGCAGTGGAAACGGGCGCTGTTGGATGAGGCTTCCGGTGCTTTCGAGCGCGGCAGCCGTAAGGCACGGGTGTTCGATAAAGATCAGGTCAGGGATCTGCACGCCAAAGTCGAGGAATGAGCCCGTGAATGCCACGGTCCGAGAGAACGGGCGAATGCGGTGGCCAATTGCCTGGGGCTTTCCCCATCATGCGCTGCACACTTATCTGCTTCAACTAGATCAGAAGGTGTTGCTGGGTGCTCTGAGTGCCCGCATTCGCCAACTTTCACATGGCTCGTGGAAATGTTTCTTGCTTCAAAATCAAAACTGCGCAAGGGCTTTTCTAGAAAAACGGTAAGATGAGCTTGATTGACAGTGTGGGCTACTTTGGTAAGTGCAGTGACAGTGTCCTTGGTCGGGTGGTTCTTGGACCTGCCATTTTATGAAACATCGATTGCGGTTGGATGTGGTTTGGCGAGTGGACTTGTTTGTGCTGCCCTGCGCAAGCCTCCGGCACCGCCCCTAGCGCCGAACCGCTCTGGAAAACGCACCGTGCAGGCTGAGAACTGGCGATCGATGTTGTGAGTTACCCTTCCTGGTAAACTCCCCATACTACAGGGGAATCACATATGAGCTTGGTGGTCTGAGCGGCGCCCCTTGCGGCTGAGGTTTGATGGATTCTGGGAGTGGACCCCTCCCTCAGAGCCTCCCGTCGCCATGCATCTGTTCCTGACTGCCTTCGAAGATGTTCCCGATCCCCGCGCCGGGAACACCCGGCATGTCCCTGGCGAGTTGCTCGTCATCGCCTTCGTGTCGGTGCTGTGCGGTGCGTCATCCTGTGCCGAAATTTGTGGATAGTAGCAGACCCACCCTGGCACATCAGATGTCGTCCGGGGGCGGTCACATCATCAGAGCCATAAAATCTCATCCTGGCTGCCGCGCTATAGCTTGGGACGCCCGCTGAACTTCTTCCTCTCACCAAGCCAGATGGCCGACAGTCGTGGCACACTCGTGCTTTTGCACCGTCTGCCGCCAGCCACTCCCCTCGGGCGACCGCGACCGATATCGTCACCTTGTGGACATCCAGCCCGATGAACATGCTACTCTGCATCTGGTCTCTCTCCCATTCGTGAGGCTCGGCGCCAGCCAATCTGCTGCAACGGAGAATGACAATGAAGAGGCCACTGACCCAGCCAGCTCAGGGCAATTCCTGGGGTCTAATAGGACATATATTCTCCGAAGATGTCGACCAAAGCCTTGTTGTTCATGTCCAGGCCCGCAGCTCCGATATGCTCGACGGTTGACTGTCCGGTCCCATTCTCGAGAATAACTTCGATGAGGTCCCGATTATAGTCGATCCGCACAATGGCGTCGGTGTCGCTGTCAAGGCCTTCGATATCGATGGACTTGAAGTCGAAGATCAACTCGTCGGCTTCAATGAGGCAGTATGTGCCGTTTTTATTGGCGCCAGCCAGCACGTCAACGTTGATGTCCAAGTCCCCGCCTAAGGCAATGCCGGAGGATGACGCGGATTTTTCCACCTGCAATGCTCCTGACCGGAACTCACCAATCTTTGAGAATCCGTTGGCATCAGAGATCATTTTTACGGTCGATCCGTCTAGGAGACGGATCAAGCCCACGTCTTTGTTCAGGCCGTCGATGCCGACTTTGGATTTGGACCCAACCACTGTCAGGCTGCTCCCCGCGGTCAGATCAAAGCGAGACTCGCCCATGGCCAGGAGGAGTTGGCCGTTATCCGACACCGACATCTCGGTTCGCCCTGAGACGACGCCTGTATTCGCGAAGCGTCCCCCGGAAACGTCAACCCTTAGCAGGTCACTGTCAGAGTAGCCGCCTACCCAGACCTGACCAGCGTTATCCACCTCAAGAAGAGCGCCCGTCTTGCTGACTGTTATGTTCCCTCTGATCGTCAGTTTTCCGGAAGCCGCCTCCAGTGAGCCGAAGCGTCCGAAGTCGAAGTCATCGACGATGACGGTCTCGTTCCCGAAGAAGACCCTGTTCCCGCCCAAGTCGATGCTGTCACCGTTTATCGGCTTGTCATCCGTGGACCAATTCAGGCGGTTGTCCCAGCGGACGCCGTCCGCGAGAGCATTCGGAGAGAAGCGGACGGCCTCGGACTCGTCCCGGATGGTCGTCTCCATCCCGAAGCCGGTGCGGAAGAAGGCGTTGATAATGTCCGCGTCCACTTCACCGTCCAGCTTTCCTTCCGCCTGCCCCCGGAGGAATGTGGCCAGATCGGCGATGGTCGCGGTCTTCTTCCCGAGCAGCTGGGCGGTGAAGTTCTGGATCGTGGTGTCGTCCAGGACATTCTGATTCAGGCCCTCGACGTTCTTGTCGATCCTAGTCCCGGCCGCGACACTCTTCGCGCCGGCCCAGTTGTAGATAATCGTGTCGTCGAAGAAGGCTTCGGACTTGTTGCTCACGGGCTTGTGGGTGACAGGTTTAGCTGTCAGCTCCGCGGGATTGTCTGGATCAGCAAGATGGGCAACGATATTTCCGATCATCGTCGTCATCCGGCCGCTGTTGTCGACCCCCATCGTCAGGGCGCCTTTCGGGCCCTCGGTGACGGCGCGGTGCGCGCCGGAGGTGATGATGTTCCCGAGGAGGAGGGAGTAATTTCCTTCCCCGTAGGTGCCCTTGTCGTAGCCGCCGGGGATGGTTACCGCCGCGTTGTTGTCGAGGAAAATGTTGTCCTCGATGACGCCGCCGGAGCGGACCTGCGCCCCGAAGGATGCGGCGCGCATCAAGATGTTGTCCCGCAGCGTGAGGTCGCTGTTCCCGAAGCTCAGATACAGGCCCTGGCTGTAGATGCTGGGGGGCTGGCCGCCTGCGAGCGACAGGTCCGACTTGTAGTCGTCAGCCCAGCCCACGCGGTCGAGGTAGTTGTTCTCGATCAGGAGGCCCGCAATGTCATTGGCAAAAACTCCGCTGATCCGGTTGATATGCGGTGACCAATTGCCTTCGACAACGGACTTATCGCGCACCACGTCGATGATGTCGGAGTTGCGGAGGGTAAACCCGTCGATCTGTATCGCCGTCAGCCCGTCATTGCGAATACTCACGTCCTCGACGAGATAGTTTTTCCCCTGGATCATTTGGATGCCGTCATGGAGGGCGATGCCTTTGATGACGATGTTGTGGTTGTTCGGGGTATTGTAGACTTGTGTCTTCTCGATGATGGGCTTGCCGCCCTCGCCATAGGCGGCGATGACCACCGGATGCAATTCACTCTCACCCTGCGTGCCGCGCTTGAGGATGACGCCCAACTCGTCATAGCTATGGCCGCTTTCCAGGAGCAGCCAGTGGGACGAGGGCGGGGCCTTGCTGCCCGTGATGGCGTGCCAGAGGGCGATGCCCGCCTTCTCGTCCAGGGCCGTTTCGGGGCTGATGCCGTATTGGGGATTTTTTGACAGCCAGCTGCCGTTGATGGCTGAGACGGGCAGGCCTTCCTTTTGGGCGATGTCAGCGAAGGAGAGCGCATGATCGCCAGAGGAAACGTAAACCTTTCGGTGGTTGTCCCCGTGCTCGATGACGCTGTTGTCGTTCTCGTCCGTTTCCAGCTTGTAGCTCTGGCCGAGTCCCCAGCCGTTCTTCTGAGAGCCTGCGGATACAGCTACGTCCGTGGTGATAATTTCTGTGCGGCCGTCATCGTAGACCACCTCGTATCTGAAGGACAACGGACCATCCTGGCTCGTCCCGGAGAGGACCAGCGAGATGCTGTTGTCGGCATTCACGCTGACCTGTCCATACTCGCCCTGTGACAGGATCCTGATCGACTGCACATCCCCCAGTTCGGAGGTGTCGATAAGCGTCACACGCCCCGAGATCGCTTCAACGGACTCCGAGCGATCGACGGGATCAGAATTTTCAACCGGAATGCCAGGGACGTCCGGAACGTCTGCCATAATCGGTGTCTCGGTGTCCTCGGCTCGGAGCAATCCTCCATTCCGGTCGGTTGCGGACGCCTCTACGGAGATCGGTCCAACTTTCAATTCGCTGAGATCGGCGGTGGTGGCGTAGGAGCCGTTTTCGAGAACCTTCGCGACGATCCTCACTTCGGCGCCTTCCGAGTCGGTGGCAACGAGGGTCACATTGCTCCCCGCACGGATGTCCGTGGTGCTCCCGCTGATCCAGACGCTTTTCATGTCAGAAAGAGGGCCGAAGGACACGCTGATGTCGCCGTCCACTAGGTCAAGATCCGTTTCCGCCTTCGAGGAGAGCGCGTTACCGTTCCGGTCCGTGGCCGATGCTGTGATGATGAGTTTTCCGTCGGCCAGGCCGGTCAGGTCCGTTGTGATCCTGAACCCTCCGCGCGTTTCTGGAACGGCCGTCGCCTCAATTGTCCTGCCTTCTGAATCCGTTACCAGGATGGCGACCTCTCCGTTCCGATCCAGGTCGAAGACCTGGCCGGTTATGACGGTCTTGGCGGCGTCCGCGGCGTTCACGAAGGAGACGTTCAGGCTGCCCTTAACAAGATCGAGTTCGGATGCGCCTTCGGACGTGACGGGGTTACCCTTCTTGTCTGCCACCGCAGCGGTGACCGTGAGCTCGCCGTCCAACAGTCCACGCAGCTCAGCGATCGTGAGATATGTTCCGTCCTTCTGCACGGTAGCGGTCGTGCGGATGGAGGTCCCTTCGTGATCCGTGATCGTCAGGATCACCGTCTGCCCCGGCAGAACCTCTGAGGTCGTGCCCCGGATTGTGGCTTGGTGCGGCGTCTCGCTCCTCGGCTCCTCAAAAATGACGCTGATGGCCCCGTCCTGAACCCCGCCGGACGCTTCGGCGGTCAGGACGTTTCCATTCCGGTCCTTGGCGGTTGCGTCCACCGTGATGGGGCCATCAGAGAAGAGGGACAGGGGCCTGGTAACGGAGAACGTCCCGTCGGCGGCCACCTTCGCGGATATCTTGACCTCCGAGCCGTCCGCCTTCGTGATTGTCAGGGAGACGTAGTGGCCAGGTGCCACATCCGTGGTCTTCCCGGAAAATTCGATCTTCGTGGGGCCGTATGTCGTCGATATGGTAAGTGCGCCTTCAACAGCGTCCAAGGAGGCGCTGGCCTTCGCGCTGAGAAGGTTTCCGTTCCGGTCCATAGAGGATGCCGATATTTTTATGATCCCGTCCGGGATCATGGTCAGATCGGCGGTGGTGACGTAGCACCCGTCAGAGCCGACGACCGCAGCCGCCTTGATTGCGGTCCCGTTCGCTGCCTTGATCTCGATGAGGACCCTGCTGCCTGCAGCCACGTCTTGGGCTTCCCCGGTGAGGATAGCCTTTGACGGGTCACTTATGTCGGACAAGCTGACGCTCAATCCGCCTTTGACGAGGTTCTTCTGGAACTCGGCGATCTCACTGACCTGGTCGCCGTTCTTGTTCGCAGTCACGGCCAGCACGTTCAGTGGTCCGTCGACCAGACCCTTGATGTCTGTCTTGACGGAGTACGCATTCTTGATGACCGTTGCGACAGTCCTGACCGTATTCCCTTCACTGTCGATGATGATCAACTCTATCTTTCCCCCGGTGGGAATGTCCTTGGTCCTTCCGCTTAGGGTCGCCTCGCCAAGCTTGTTGCTTTTGAGAGTGACGGAAGCGGTGCCCTTCGGTGCTGCCGACCCGGGAACCGCAGATGACACGGCATTAGCTTCAGCAGGAGCGATTGCCTCTGTCGATCTTGACACCGAGTTTTGAAAGTGAGCAGCCGCGTTTGTCATTCACTATCTCCCAAAAGGTCGGCACCAGAGAACTGAGTTGCGGAAGGGCCGAGACTTGCTTTTGGGTAATGTAAGAAGTTTAATATACCACTTATGATTGTGTAAAATTTTCGGTGCTCAGGGTCAGGACTCGTCGTGCTTCATGGCCAGAACATAATGGTTGTGGCGAGGGCGGCAGCGGAGAGGAAGACCTTCGAATACCTGTGGTAGCGCGTAGCGATGCGTCGTTAGTTGTTTAGGCAGCCGAACAGGATCTCGATCCTGTTACGGCGTTTGTAGCGGCGCCTGAACCATTTTTGACGGCTGCTCACAGGACTTCCATGCAGGATGAAAGAGGGTGATCCCATTATTTTTTAAACCTTCTTTGAACTAATCGGCATTGTAGCTCCCAGTCTGCCTGCAACCATTCCGCTAAGGGCAAACCTTCCAGCAGGGCGGCTGCTCCTACAGTCGCCGACTCAGCCGTCATGAAGAATTGGATCGGCGCCTGTCGGCATCGGTCACCGGCATGCACCTTGGTGTTCATGCCAATCAGGGTATCATACGCGGCCTGCCCGCCAGAGTTATCTGGCGTTGCCTCCTAACAGCAGGCCTTCGAGGTTCTCCTGAGACGCGGTTCCTATGATGCCATGGTCGGAAGTGTTGCCGACCCATATCGAGCACACCAATGAGATGATCATATCGGAATTGCATTGAACCCGCATCAAGTTGGCGGCTGTTGCGCCACCACGGACCGAAGCATGCAGCTGAGGCACCAGCGGGATCGCGCTTCAAAAGCTATGAAACTTGCTTGGCCTGCGTACTGATAATCTCGGCCGAGCTTGTTCGCTACCGGCGCGAACGCTGGCTGACCCCGGAAGGCGAGACGATCATCGCGCCCTTGCCGGAAGGACTGCTCGCGGCTTCGGGGCCAATCTCGCTCGAGACTGAGATCGAGGGATGCTGGCTGTGGCAGCGCGCGGCCAGGCAGGCGCCCGGGCGTGATGGCGCCGCGTTTTACAAACGAGCGAAAGGTAGCGCCGGACATCATCACCACGCTTGCCGCCCACCCCGAGACCTCATTTGCCTCGCAGAACCCAAGGTCGATCCCACGTGCCTCAGAGGCCGAAGGCCGCGCTTTGCTCTAGATAATCGGCCACGGCGCCTGAGCGGGCGCGGACCGGGCAGCCGGGTTCAACACGGCCAGTTCAGTCCTGTTGCGCACCTCGAGCTTGCGGAAAATCGTGGTCATATAGTGTTTTACAGTCTTTTCAGTGATACCTAGATGCTTGGCGATGTCCTTGTTGCAGCAGCCCCGACGGACGAGCCTGAAGATCTCGGACTCGCGCCTGCTCAGGCAGTCATCGGGGCGGATGGAAGGGCGGCTCAGGTCGGACAGCAGGCGCGCGGCCAGTTCTGGCGAGACATAGCGCTCGGAACGATGAACGCGCCGGATGATGTCTTTTAGGTCAGAGCCGCGGATGCCCTTGAGGACGTATCCGCTGACGCCATGACGCAGCGCCTCCATGACATCGTCGCTGTCTTCCGAAACAGTCAGGACGATCACCCGGGTCGGGAACTGCATTCTGGCTATTTCCCCAAGCGCGACAAGGCCCAGCCCAGGAATGTTAAGATCCAGTAGCAGAACGTCCGGGGTGAGGGTGCGGACAAGTTCGACCGCCTCGGCGGCAGTGGCGCCTTCGCCCACCACCATGATGTCGTCGGCGGCGGCGCCGATGGCATGAATGATCCCCTCCCGCACCAGGGGATGATCATCGACGACGGCGACCCTAATCGAGGAGAGCATTGGACACCTCAGACATCTGTTGGAAAATAGCCGGTCAAGGTCACCCCCTCGCCCGGAACACTGTTAACGGAAAGATTGCCACCAAGGCTGATGATGCGATTGCGCAGCCCTATCAGCCCCAGCTGCTGCATTTCATTGCTGACGGCGTGCGGCTGCATGCCCGGCCCCTCGTCACTTATGGTCACGACCACGAACCGTCCTTCCCTGCAGACGGTAACGGACTGCCCTTTGCCACCCGCGTGCTTGTAAGCATTGTTCAGCCCCTCCTGCACCATCCGGCAGATGGCCAGCTTTACGGGGTTGCCGACTTCCTTCAGGTCCGGCTCGATCATGCAGTCCACGGTGGTCGATGTGCGGTGCCGGTGCTTTCGGACGACCAGACCGATGGCATCGGCCAAACCTTTTTCCATCATGTGGGGGAGAGACAGTCCAGACACCATTGCCCGCACCTCACCCATGGCTTCCTCCAGCATCTCATGAAGAATGTGGTAGTCACGACTTCTGGCCTGACCCTCGGGGAAAAGCTGGTCCAGCTTCAAAAGGGAAATCGTCAGCAGCTGGCCGATCCCGTCATGGAGATCAGCTCCGATCCGGCGAAGATGAAACTCCGAGTTCTCAGCGCTGAGCGAGGAGGCCTTCTGAAGGCGAAGCCGTAAGGCTTGGTTGTGGTCAAGAAGCTGCGTCAGCCTTTCGACCTTCTCCTTCAGTTCTAACCTCTGCCGATCGATCACGGTATCGCCTTGCGCGACGATTGCATGAATGCCCAAGGCGATCACGGCTAGGACCACCGCAACGATTATCCATGTTCGCGATCGGATCCATTGGAACATCGCCAGAAGCGACGTCGTGTCATAGTAAAGTTCGGCAACGGCGTGAACAGGGCCTTCGGCCTGGTGGCGAAGTGGGACGTAAACCGCGAGCACCTTCTGCCCGGGGTAAATCGAATGATCGCCTAGGCTGTTGTCGAATTCGACGGCTACCGTGCCGCCCACTGCCTCGGCCAAGCCTTCGGTCACAGGAAACTGCTCCGAGATCAGACTTGGGTCGGTATCGAAAACAATCCGACCTTCCGGGGTCCAGATTTTGGCCGCGACTAGATTTAAATCCGCTGCCGGGGCTGCAATTGCCTGACCCATGGCTTCAATGGTAGCCGCTGAGAAGCTGCCGCTCCGTTCCAATTCAGGAAGATAATCCCAGAAAAAATGTCTGAAATAGACGCTAGAGCGGTTGCCGATATCTTCTTTGACGGCTGCTTCGACGCGAAACAGTGTCCACTGCCCCAGCACTCCAATGCTTGGCATCAAAAGCACTGCACATAACATGTAAAATTGCCGGGAGAGAGTTAGTGATGACCACCAAAGCACTGCATTGGAATTGCCCATCAATCGACCACGATTTACTTACAACTTCTGAATTGGAACAATAGGTCAAGCCAAGCCCAACGCAAAATAAAAACTTTATCTTTTAAGACAAGTTGACGACCAAAAACGGTGCAAATTGCTATATATTAAATTCTCGCCCAGGTTGCATAGAGCCCCTTTTTTCTTTTACAGAGAGACTCAATGAAAGTCTTTGAAAAAGGATTGATTAGTATCATCAAACGTTTGTAAGAACCTTCCGTTTTTCTATACAACTCCTAGTCGAACGTCTTAGGACCAAAGTCTGAAAATGGCATGGCCTTATGTCGTCCTTGTTATGCGAACTCGATGATTTAAGGCTGGTCGCCAAGGAAGAACACTTCATCAACATCAAGGATACTGCGGTCCACAACAGGCCGTCTCGATGGTGCTTTCTGGCGCCACGACGCTTGCGCTTGACGAAGGGGACGACTGGTCCTGCTGTCATGAAGTGCTTCCCAGCTTGGTTCCAGGGAAGGGGATAGCCATGTCAACGAGTTTCCATGTCAACAGTCACGATCTTCAGTTCATCCTGAAGCAGATCAAGGTCGCCGAGCTTCATGCCGGGGGCATGACGACCATCGAGGCCATCCAGCAAGTTTATGATGTGTCCGCCCAGGACGCCGCCCTGATGCCCGCAGGCCTTCGCACGGTCGATGGCCGCGACAACAATCTGCTGCCCGGGCAAGAAGACCTGGGAGCAAGCGGCACCCCATTTCCACGCTTGACAGACCCGGTCTACAGCAATGACCAGGACGGCGACAGCATTCCGGTCGGCGCACCAGGCACACCGCTTTTGACAAACACTAACTATGGGCAGCCGGGCAATGTCGTGGATGCCGATCCGCGCACGATTTCCAACCTGATCGTGGACCAGACGGCCGGCAACCCAGCGGCGGTCTATGCTGCCCTGAAGGTGCTGGGCATCACTGGCACCGAGGCCACGGCGGCGGTGAATTCGATCACCTCGGCCCATCATGCGACGATTAACGCTGCCTCGGTCAACAACACCGCCAGCGTGGCAGTGGTCACAGCGCAGAACAATCTTTTGGCTGCGACAACGGCCCACAGTGCAGCGACAACGGCCGATGCCGCGGCCGACCTAGCCGTCACCACCCTGTCCACTGCGACGACCGAGGCGAACGAAGCCGTGGATGCCGCCCAGGCGGCCCAGGCGGCTGTGAATGCCTTGGTCGTGGCGATCCTGGCAAACCCCGCCAACCCGAACATCCCGACGCTGTACCAGGCGGCCAAGGACGCCGCCTCTGCCGCCGCCACCCAGGCGTCCGACGTCGTCACGGTGCTGGGCAGCAATGCATCCCAGGAGGCGCTTGATACGCAAAGTGCGGCGCAGGATCTGCTGACCGCCCTGGATACACTGGACGATAACGGCACTGTTGACGGGACCGACCTGGCTGCCGTCACCAACGCATCGACTGCCTATAACCCGGTTGCGGCAAACGGCGGCACGGCGCAGGACAGCGCTGACGCTCTGGCCCAGGCCACGACCGAAGCCCAGGACCAGGCCGCCGAGACTCAGGCGGCTGTGGATCAGACCACTGCGGCGCGTGACGCTGCCCAAGAGGCTTATGACACGGCAGTCGCCGATGCGGGCACGGCTGCAGGCGGCTATCAACAGGCCCAGGCATTTCTGGAAAGCCTGATGGACAAGTACGGACTGGAGGTCGGCCCGGAAGGCGGCATCCGCATCGAAAACGTCTCGCCGGACATCGGCCTGACGCCTTCGTTCAACAACCTGTTCACCATCTTCGGCCAGTTCTTCGACCATGGGCTGGACCTCGTCACCAAGGGCGGCAACGGGACGGTATACATCCCGCTAGAGAACGACGATCCACTGATCGCCGGGGACGACAAGGTGTTTGGCACTGCTGACGACCTGCCGCCTCACCTCCGGTTCATGGCGCTGACCCGCGCCACGCCGGACGGCACGTCGCACACCAACATGACCACGTCCTTCGTAGACCAGAACCAGACCTATACGTCGCACGCCTCGCACCAGGTGTTCCTGCGCGAACAGGTCCGGCTGAACGTGGACCTGAATGGCGACGGTGTCGGCGACGGGTTCAAGGCCTATTCGACCGGGCGTCTCATGGACGGCCAGATGCACGGCACCATCGGGACCTGGGCGGATGTCAAGAAACAGGCTCTGGACGTTCTGGGCATCCGGCTGGAGGACACGGACGTCCACCGTGTGCCGCTGCTGGCTACAGACCAATATGGCAACCTGAAACTGGGGCCGAACGGCTATGCCCAGATGGTCATGGCGCCCGACGCCACGCATGCGACCACATGGCTTAAAGAAGGCTCCGCCGCTGGCATCAGCACTCAGGGCAGCGTGGCGGCAGGCCCGGCCTTCTTGGACGACATCGCTCACAACGCTGTGCCGGTGGTCACTGGGGGCGTCCTGCAGCCGGACGGCGACGATGAGGTAGGCTACTCGGGTGGCGTGAATACGCGTGGTCAGAACACCGCCTATGACGACGAGCTGCTGGATTCCCACTTCATCACCGGCGATGGCCGTGGGAACGAGAATATCGGCCTGTCCGCGGTCCATTCGGTGTTTCACGCCGAACACAACCGCATCGTCGAGGAAAACAAGCACACCATCCTGGAAAGCGGCGATCTGGCGTTCATCAATGAATGGCTGCTGGTGGACATCACCGAACTTCCCGACACCCAGGCCGAGATCGACGCCTTGAAGTGGGACGGCGCCCGGATGTTCCAAGCGGCCCGCTTCTCGACCGAGATGCAGTATCAGCACATGGTGTTCGAGGAATTCGCCCGGCGCATCCAGCCCGCCGTCGATCCCTTCGTGTTCACCAACACCGCCGATATCGACCCCTCGATCGTGGCGGAATTCGCCCACGCGATCTATCGCTTCGGTCACTCGATGCTGACCGACACGGTGGACCGGGTCGACAACAACCTGAACCCGATCAACGCCGCGGACGGCGAGCAGCTTTCGCTGATCGAGGCGTTCCTGAACCCTCAGGCCTACATAGGTACGGCGGACAACTTCAACGACATCCAGGGCGCCATCCTGCGCGGCCTGTCCGAGGACGTGGGATCCGAGATCGACGAATTCATCGTTCCGGCGCTCCGCAGCAACCTTCTGGGGCTGCCGCTGGATCTGGCGGCGCTGAACCTCGCCCGGGCCCGCGAAACCGGCGTTCCGTCGCTGAACCAGACGCGCGATCAACTCTATAACGACTTCGGCGTCGCGGATCTGAAACCCTATGAAAGCTGGAGCGACTTCGCCCAGCATCTCAAGAACCCGGTGTCGCTGATCAACTTCGTGGCAGCCTATGGCTCGCACAGCTCGATCACCTCGGTGGACTCGCTGGAAGCCAAGCGCACTGCCGCCACCCTGCTGGTGTTGGGGGACACCGACCTTAACGGCAACGGCACGATCGAGGCGAACGAACAGGCACCGACCGATCGAATGGCGTTTCTAAACGCCACGGGCGCCTATGCCAGCAGCGCCAGTGCAGCCCATGGGCGCGGCGGTCTCAACGACATCGACCTATGGGTCGGCGGCTTGGCCGAGAAGCTGAACGAATTCGGCGGTATGCTGGGATCGACGTTCAACTTCATCTTCGAATACCAGATGGAGCAACTTCAGAACGGCGACCGGTTCTATTACCTGTCGCGTGTTCAGGGCCTGAACCTGCTGGACGCGCTGGAAGCCAACAGCTTCGCCGACATCATCATGCGCAATTCGTCGATGGGCGACAAATACGCGCCGCACATGTATGGCCACGCCTTCCTGACCCCCGACATGATCCTGGAACTGGATCGCGGCATCGCGCAGCGCGACTACAACGGCGACAAGCCGGGCAAGGACCCGATCTGGGACGATCCGCTGCTGCAAAACATCGACCCCAAGGTCATTCGCCACTACAACGGCGCCACGACCGTGATCGAGAACGGCAAGACGCATGATGTCGGCGGCACCCTGATCTTCCGGGGGGGCGAGCATGTGGTGCTTGGCGGGACCGAAGGCAACGACACCCTCAAGGGTGATCTGGGCATCGACGCCCTGTGGGGCGACGGCGGAAACGACTATCTCAATGCCGGGCAGGAATCCGACCAGGTCTTCGGCGGCGACGGCGACGACATCATCGAGGATCCCTTCGGCGACAACTTCCTGCGCGGTGAACGCGGCAATGACGTCATCTCGGCGGCGCGCGGCATCAACCTGCTGTTCGGCGGCGAGGGCAAGGACGCCATCATGATCGGCCAAGATGGGTCCGAGGCTTTCGGTGGTGAAGGCAATGACTTCATCCTGGGCGGCTCGGGTGCGGACAACCTTCTGGGCAACGAGGGCGACGACTGGATCGAAGGCGGCGAGGGCTTCGACGTCATTTCGGGCGACAATTCCGAACTGTTCTTCAACTCGACCATCATCGGCCACGATGTCGCCTGGGGCCAGGGCAACGACCAGGACTATGACCTTGAGTCGGGCGACGACATCGCTTTTTCGGGGATCGGCGTCCAGCGGTTCGAAGGCATGTTCGGCTTTGACTGGGCGATCGCGAAATACGACGTGGCGGGCGTGAACTGGGATGCAAACATCCCGATCTTCACCTCGGTTCCTGCCGACATCCTGCGCGACCGCTTTGACCTGATGGAGGGCTTCTCCGGCTGGAAGTTCAACGACACGATCCGGGGCGACAACCGGGGAACCACTGCCGGTGACCTGGATCCAGGCCTGGACTTCGGCGAGCATGTCCTCGACGCGGCGGGTCTGGCGCGGATCAGCGGCATGACCGCGTGGTTTGGAGGGTTGCGCAGCACGCTGGCCGAACTCAGCCCCGCTGCCTACAGCAATGCCGGCGTGATGTTCCGGGACGGCAACATGCTGCTGGGCGGAGGCGGGTCCGACCTCATCCAGGGCCGGGGCGGGTTCGATGTGATCGACGGCGATGCCTGGCTGAACGTGCGCATCAAGATCGTGGTCGGCGACCAGACCTATTCGGCCGAGTCGATGAACGGCCAGACGGCGGCGGGCGGCGCGTTCGCCGGCAAGGTCTGGCAGACGGACAGCGCGGGCAATCCGCGGTTCGACCTGCCCGCAGCCTTCGGGGGACGGTCGCTGCAGTCGCTGCTGCTGGACCGAACGATCAGTCCCAGCAACATGTCCATCGTCCGTGAACTGGTCCAGGCGCCGGGTGGGGTGGATACGGCGCTGTTCAGCGGCAACCGGGCCGATTATGTCATCGAAGGCCGCGGTCAGCGGATCGACCTCAACGGCGACGGCGACCTGAACGATGCAGGCGAAAACATCATCCAGGCCGCCTATGACGTGAACGATGACGGCTTCATCTCGGTCACCGATACGCTGACGACCCGGGGGGTGTTGTTCGACGATACCGACTTCCTGAAGAACATTGAGTTGCTGCAGTTCGCGGACCGGACGATCGACCTGAGGACACCGATCGGTGTGCTGCTCGGGGCAAACCTGTCCCTGCGGGTATCGACCTTGCCCGGCGCCACAGCGCTGCCCGGCAACGGCGCGACCATCGGCGAGTTGCTGAGCGACACCGGTGCCGGCACGTTCACGCTTCAGGCGGGCAGCAGTCCGCTGGTCGCCGTCAACCCAGATGGGCTTATGACGCTGACTGGCGCCCTGGGCCAAGGGCAGACCCATACGATCAACCTGCGCTTCACCGCGCCCGGGGGTGCGTTCCAAGATGAAACCATGGTGCTTCGTTCTGGCACCACCGGCTCCAACAACATCCTTGGCGGAAACCTGGACGACATCGTCTATGCACATTCCGGCAATGACAGCGTGACCGGCGGCGACGGCGACGACGTGCTGTATGGGCAGGGGGGCACCGACACGCTGGTCGGCGGTGCGGGTGCCGATCTTCTGGTGGGCGGTGTCGGTAACGACAACATTCAGGGCGGGGCCGGCAACGACCTGATCCGCTTTGCCTGGGGAGACGGCACCGACACGGTCGATGGCGGGACGGAAACCGACGTCATCCGTTATGACGGAAACGCCGCCGCCAACGCGGTTACCGCCAACTGGAACGGAACCTCCGTGGTGTCGATGAGCAGTCTGGCCAGCATTGTGGGTGTTGAAAGCATCCTGCTGGACCTGGGCGATGGCACCGATACGCTCAGCTATGGCACCAGCGTGGGAAATGCGGTGGTGAACCTGACCACCGGTTTCGCGTCGGGCTTCACTTCGGCTCTGGGTATCGATAACGCTACCGGCGGCAATGGTGCCGACAACCTGACCGGCAACAGCGGGGCCAATACGCTGTCGGGCGGCGCGGGCGTGGATATGCTTCTCGCGACGGTCGATGACGTCCGGGACGTCTACAATGGCGGGGCCGGGATCGATACGATCGACTACAGCGCCTATGGCTCGGGCCTGACGATCGATCTTGCCGTGGCAACCGCGGTCGTGGCGGGCAGCGGCGGGACGGCTGGGACGTCGGACACGGTCACGGGGATCGAGAACATCATCGGGGGCACTGGCAACGACACCTTCTTCGGCAGCAATGCCGTCAACCGTCTTTCCGGTGGCGACGGCAGCGACACGATCAGCGGTAACGGCGGCAACGACCTCCTGTTCGGCGGTGCCGGAAATGATGTCCTGATCGGCGGGGCGGGTGTTGATCAACTTACGGGGGAGGCGGGAGACGACATCTTCGTCTTCGCCAGTCTGGCCGCAAGCACCGTGACCGCCAGCGACATCATCCTCGACTTTGAAGGTGGTGATGATACCGGAGGCGACCTAATCGACGTCAGGGGTCTTGCGGCCCTGCCCTTCACCTTCATCGGGACTGATGGCTTCGCTGCTGGATCGTCGAACCAGGTCCGCTACAGCATTCAGGGGGGCGAAACCTTGGTGTTCATCGACACCGACACCGACACAGGCGCAGAGGCCCGCATCCGCATTGCGGGTGTGGTACAACTCGAGGCCGGCGACTTTCTGTTCTGAACGCGGTCTGCCTGTCTTGAAGAACCGGTGCGCCCTGAAAAGGGGCGCACCATCAGCTTTCAGGCTCATCGACTGGAAGAACTCGCTTGATAGCGTTCGAATATGGCCTTCTGAAGGCGAGCTGACATGAGCTTCAATGATGCATCCGCTTTCTGAAGACTGCCGAAAGTTCGGCATCTCCTTCTTCGCTTGCCTGGGTGATCGGCCCGGTCTCAAGGGGGCCACCGGCTGCATCCCATTTCTTCCGGAGCTCGTCGCAGTTCGGCCCGCCTGAACCGAGTTGCCCGGAAATCTGCCTCAGCTACCCCCCACTCGTAAGCGGGGCAGATTTCCGGGCAGGATTGTTGCGCCTGTGGCAGATGTCTGATTCAACATGCTCGTCGCAGTTCGGCCCGCCTGAACCGAGTTGCCCGGAAATCTGCCTCAGCTACCCCCCACTCGTAAGCGGGGCAGATTTCCGGGCAGGATTGTTGCGCCTGTGGCAGATGTCTGATTCAACATGGCATGAGCCCGCTTTCGGACGATGGATCTGAGACGCTGCCGCCCGACGCCTTGCGCCGGCTTGTTGTCGATCTGTCGCAGCGGCTTGGAGCACTTGAGGCGCAGGTGGCCGAGCTGCGGGACGAGCTCGAAAAGACCGAAATGGCTCGTGCTACCCTGCAGGCCGAGAACCAAGACTTGCGCGACGAGATTGCACGCTTGAAGAACCTGCCGCCCCGGCCGCCGTTCAAACCGTCTGGCATGGAAAAGGCGACGAACCGCGAACCCGGCAAGCCAAGCGGGACACGTCGGCCAAGGGGCGCCAAGCGAGACACGGACCGTGTCAGCCGCGAGGAAGTGCTGATAGCTGAGGCTCCAGCAGGATCGCGCTTCAAGGGCTATGAAACTTGCTTGGTCCGCGAACTGGTAATCTCGGCGGAACTCATCCGCTATCGGCGGGAGCGCTGGCTGACACCGGAGGGCAAAAGGGTCATTGCGCCCTTGCCGGAAGGACTGCTCGGCGGCTTTGGCGCCAACCTGCGCCTGTTCTGTCTTGTGCTTCATGCCCAGGGGCAGGTGACGACGGAGCGGCTGACCGCGATCCTGAACGGGATCGGCATGGACATCTCCAAGCGCCAGGTGGTGCGTATCCTGACCAGCGGGCTCGACGATTTTGTCGCTGAGGATCAGGCGATTCTGCGGGCAGGCCTGGCCACCGCGCCTTATATCAGCGTGGATGACACCGGTGCCCGACATGCCCGCCGTGATGGCATCACCACGCAGATCGGCGGCAGTCGGTTCAGCGTCTTTCGCACGGGCCGCTCGAAGTCACGGCTGAACTTCTTGTCTCTGCTGCGGGCCGGGTGCGAGGATTATGTGATCAACGATGCGGCGCTCGATTACATGCGCCACCGAAAGGTAGCGCCGGACGTCATCAGCAAGCTTGCTGCCCATCGCGAGACGTCATTTGCCTCGCAAATGGCCTGGTATGATCATCTGGTGAGGCTGCGCCTCGACGTCTTCGACCGCACACTGGTGCGCGAGTTCACCGAGGCGGCCCTCTGGGGCGCGGTGCGCCACCATGGATTGATGGGCAACACGGTGGTCGTGTCCGACGATGCCGGGCAGTTCCGCATTCCCAATCATGCCCTGTGTTGGGTTCATGCAGAGCGGCTGCTGCAGAAGCTGATGCCGAAAACCCCCGAGCAGACGCGCAAGCTGGAAAAGGTCCAAGACCAGATCTGGGCGCTCTACCGCAACCTGAAGCTGTGGAAGCAAGAGCCGTCCGCGAAGGAGGCGCTTGTCCTCGCCCAACGCTTCGACGACATCTTCGGGCAACGCACCCGTTACAAGGAGCTGGGCCAGTTGCTTGCTCGCCTGCACCGGCGAAAGCACGAACTGCTGAAGGTGCTGGAGCGCCCCGAGATCCCGCTCCACACCAATGCCTCGGAAAACGACCTGCGCGCTTGCGTGACCAAGCGCCGGATCTCGGGCGGCACCATGAGCGCCGATGGCCGCCAGGCTCGCGATGTCATGCTCGGGTTGATGAAGACCTGCCGAAAGCTTGGCATCTCCTTCTTCGCCTATTTGGGTGACCGGCTCGGCGTCAAAGGGCTCACTGGCTGTATCCCGTTTCTTCCAGAGCTCGTCGCCGTTCGGCCTGCCTGAACCGAGTTGCCCGGAAATCTGCCCCAGTTACCCCCCCACTCCGTAACCGGGGCAGATTGCGGGGCACGGTATTGCGCTTGTGATCTTGGTCTGATTCAAAATCGTATGGGCCTGTCATCGGATGATACCTTTGGGACGCTGAGCGCCGACAGTTTGCGTCGGCTCGGAACGCTCGCCCGCGTCACCGACAATCCCAATGTCAGGCTGCCCGCCGTGGCGACCTGATCAAACCCTGACCTTTCCGAGGGTCGGCGCTCATAAACCACGCCACGGGAACATTATCGGGCCAAAGCCTTGGGCGTCGCAAACCATCGGATACGCCGCCTCATCCGGGCAGGCGTGCTGCCTGCCGAGCAGGTTGTTCGTGGCGCGCCTTGCCAAATCCGTGCCGATGACCTCGACTCGACGCAGGATCACGCCGCGGCAACCCGAAACAGTCGCCTATGTCGCCTCGCCGATACAGACACGCTTCCAAGGTTTACAGATAGGTGATGAAGGAGTGCGCAATGACTCGGCCGTCGCCAAGCTCATAGCTACCTGCTCCCTGCATTTCAGTCCTTTATCTCGATAGCAGGGACAATGCGGCAGCATAGCGGTTGCTGGTCGTCGCGGTTTGGACCTGTGACAGGGCAAGATAGCGCGTGGTCAGCTTGTCGATGGTGGCGTCCGTCGAAATCGCGGAAAAGCTGCTGCTGCCCAGAAACCGTTCCGAGGCCGACATGAACTCCTCAAGCTGACGATCGACCGACAGGTTGGCGATTGAACTGGGCATCCTGAAGGCCCCTGCAAAAACGGTGCGCAGAGGTTCGTTGCCCAGAACTTCATACCACAGCGTCTTGTCGCTGGATGTGCGGGTGGCAAAGGCCTTGACCTCGTTCCGGGCGTTCAGGGCTAGGCGATAGCTTTCATCCCCCTCGCCCACGCGCTTTTCGAATTGCCGTTGGACATAGGCCTGCGTCAGTGCCTTACCGGTCGCGACGGCGTCTGTCCGCTTGTCAAAAGCTTGGGCCAGCTTCAGATAACGCTTGTCCCCCAACCGGTTGACCAAGGATGCGCTGTCCCCCAAATCCGCTTCCAACACCTTGCGGATGAAGGCCTTGCTGGCAAGGTCGCTGTCCAGGCCAAATGCACCAAGCGCCACCTGCAACATCTTGTAATCATTAACTAAATCCGCAGCCGTGGTGGTGGCCGTCAGGTTTTCCCGGAGATAGGCGGTGGCCCGTTGCACCGCAGGGTCTTTCGCCGTGGCCTCGACCTGACGGGACTCCATGCGCTGCAAGACCCGCCATCCCGCCAAGCCGCTTAACCCCACGGTGATTGCTGCGGTCATGGCACACTCATTGGCGGCGGGCCTGAATAAGCTGATCCTCCTGGGGCAGCAGGTCGCGCAGCCGCCGCAGGGCGGGATAAACTGCACCGTCTTCGACGCTGATCCGCGCGTCGCACAGGGAAGCCTGGCTGGCCTTGTCCTCGAACACCAAGGCCAGCTGTGCGATAGCCAAGAGCAATTGGCGCCTGCCTTCGTCTAGACCAGCGTCACCTGACAGGATCAGTTGCGCGATATAGCAGGCACGCCCGACAGGGGTGTTGGCGCGGTCGGGATGGATCGCGTCCTTGAGGCGCAGGACATTCGCATTGGGCGTGCGGATGGCGATCTTGGATCGACGATCACCGTTTTCGATAACGGCCCCGTTGATCAGCACGCGTTCGTTTGGCGCAAGCTTCAGAACAAGGCCGCTCATACCGAGGCCTCCTGGCGCAACCCGCGCATCATGGCCATATTGATGTCGATCAGCGGGGCAAGGCTAACTTTGCCTGACAGCGCCAGATGCCCGTGTCGCAGGGCAAACCCTGCCAGCGACAGCAGGCCTGCGCGGACATGATCCCGCAGCGCATTGCCAGGGCTGGCGAGGTCGCTGGCCAGAATTGTCCACAACTGGTTGTTCTTGTCCACCGCGGCAATCCGGTCAATGCCATGCCCGGCCTCATCTGCCTGGCGCAACATGCGGGTGACGCGAGAAAAGACATCGTATTCGACATCGCGCGCGGTGCGAACAACGCTGTTGCCGTATTTGGTGGGGGAATAAGAGGGGACCGCGTTCAAGGGTGATCATCCTGATCTGAAGGGTCAGTGATAACGGGGCGCTACAAAGGCGCCCCATCAGGGTGCAGTGGATCAGCGGAACAGGCTGAGGATTGCCGAGGGTGCCTGGTTGGCGATGGAAAGCGCCTGGATGCCCAGTTGCTGCTGGGTTTGCAGCGCTTGGAGGCGAGCGGAGGCTTCCTCCATGTCGGCGTCTACCATGGAACCGATGCCCGTGGTCAGCGCGTCGGACAGCTTGCTGATAAAGTTGCCCTGTTTTTCGATCTGGCTTTCAACCGACCCCAGTTCGGCGCCCTTTGTGGTAATGGTATCGATCAAAGACTTGATCGCGCCCAAGGCATTCGCACGACCGGTGTCGGTTGTAACGTCGATGCTGTCCAAGGCCGCGAGTTCACCAGCACCGGCATTCCGATATTGGCCGGAAACAGCAAGGTCCTCGGCGCCACCATTGGCCAGCACCAGTTCTCCGGCGTTCGCGCTGTCATAGTCAACGGTCAGCCCCTCGATCCCCAAGGCTTCGATTGCCTTCTTCATGCCAACCGCAATCAGATCCGACGGCGAGGCGGCAGCAACATCCTCTGCCGTCACCGTATAACTCGCTGTTTTCCCCCCGATCGAGATCGACAGCTTATCGCCCTCTGCCGCGACAGTGCCGTCCAGCGCGATGGTGGTGGTGCCAGCAGCGTTCAGGCTGGTGCCGAAGGTGTCTGCATTCGTCGAGGCACCAGTCGTGCCGGTGAACACCGCTGCCGCCGTATAGTCGCCTGCACCAAGATCTTTCTTCGTAACTGTGATTTGGGCGGCATTGACGTTGCCAGCATCGTCACGGTTAAGAGACGACAGATAACTGACGTTTCCGGTGCCTTTGAGCAGGTTCACGCCCTGAAACTGTGCGCCATCGATTGTAGCTTTGATGTTTTCCACCAAGCCTTCGATATCGGCTTGCAGGGCCGTCGTGCCGACACCCGATTGGGACTGGACGATCTTGTCGCTGATCGTCTTGAGATCTTCGGCGACCGACTCCACGGCAACTCGGGCCGTTGCGACGGTTGACCCCGCCGTGGACAGGCCGCTGCCTACGGCCTTGAGGTTGGTCACGTCAGTTTCCATGATTTTCGAAACCGCCCAGATCGCAGCATTGTCTTTGGCATTCCCGATGGCTTTGCCGGTCGAAATCTCGGACTGGGCCTTATTCAGGCTGGCATTGACGTTCTTGAGAGTCTGCAGGGCGACGATGGCGCCGTTGTTGGTCAGAATACTGGACATCTTATCCTCGGATATAATGGATGCTTTGCATCCTTGATTGTGACAATTGGCCTTCTGACCCTGGGCGTTTATCCCTGTGCCGCTTTTGGCATGACCACAGTCCTAGCAGCCGGTGATTGATGGATAGTGAATTTCCCCTTGCCCCTCAAATACCGAACACAGAGGATTTTAGTTAAAACCGCTGCGCCAGCATGGCATTGGTGGACGTATTGCGGCGCTGGCCTGCCTGATCATAGGTTTGCAGGCTGCGCGCATTCTTGACGATGTCGCGGATCTGGTCGATGGCACGCTGGGTGCCGCGCGCCGAATCCTCGGCCAGGCGGCGCAGGTGGTGCAGGACCGGTTCGATCTGCGCCTTTGATTCGGCATCCAGCCCGTCGCGGTCGAATCGGCGGGCAAGCGTCTCGATCCGGGCAAGGGCCTGGGCCGCGTCGCCGGAGATGATGGCTTGTTCGATGCCGCGCAGGATTTCGCGGTGCCTCGGTTTCATTGCCCCATCCATTTGCTGAATCCCAGATCCATGCGACCCGCCAAGGCGGTGGCCTGTTCCTGGATCAGGAAGCTGGAAAACTGGTCTTCGCCAATGCCGCCGCCGAACGCGCCGGTGTTGGATTTCGGACCGCAGTATTTCAGCATCTCCTCCAGAAACAGTTGTTCGAGTTGTTCGGATGGCGGCCGTGGCGGGGACGCGGACGCCGTTGAAACTTGGTTGACCTGCATGATCATTTTCCCGATTGCGGATATTTTTCATGATTAGCGTCTCACGGTAAATAAATCGTAAGGACTTATCCTTATTCCTGAAGGCCTCAGGTTGGGAATCGGGCCTATGTCAGAGAGTTTTGTTCTACCGGTCGCGAATATGATCCAAGCCTCGGTTCTTGCCGAACCTGTGGTCGAGGGCGAGGAGGATGCATCGGACTTCACCGTCGAGGAGGTTGCGATTGACGAGTTGCCGACCGATGCGATTTCGGCGGGCATGGTTGCTGGCGGCCAGCCCCCGCAGGACCGGTTGCAGATGCTGATCGAGGACTTGTCGGGGATTACCGGCGCCTTTCGCCAAGCTCCGGCCGAGAAGGGGCAAGAGGGAGTGGAGGCGGATATCCCCGAAATCAAGGTGGCTCCGCCCGAATTGGGGCCGCGGATCGCCCAGGCCGCGCCACTTGATCCCCCGTCTGCCCTGTTGGTCCAGGCGACCCCCGATCTGCCGCAGATCGACCTTGTGCCCGCCGACCCGTCCCCCCTGCCCGTTCATCCGTCGCGCGACGCCGCAGCGGCGTCCCCGGACCGGCCGCTGATCCGGGTTCCTGTCCCGTCGGTGGTGCGCCAGATGGCGGAAGCGATCGTCACAGCCCGCGAGGACCGGATCGAGGTTGCCCTTGCGCCCGAGGAACTGGGCCGCATCCGCATGGTCATGACCGGGCCGGAACACAGCCCCCATGTGCTGGTCTGGGCCGAACGGCCCGAGGTCCTGGACCAGCTGCGCCGCAATGCCGCGATCTTGCAGGACTGTTTCGGCGATGCCGGAATGGCCGACGCGTCCTTTGAGTTCCAAGACGACAACGGGACCGGGGCTGGTGGCCAGCAGCCGTTTCCCGAAGCGGCCCGGCAGGGCTTTGACGTGACCGAATCCGTTCCTGTTCCCGTTGCCTGGACGCCCATGGCGATCCCGGCGCGTCTGGACATCCGCATCTGAAAGGAAAAACGCTTGGTTTCCGCAATCACCGGCGCGACGACCGCGACCGCCGCCTCGGCCGCCCCGCCCACCGCTTCCACGACCGCCCAATCGACAAATTTCGACACCTTCCTCAAGATGCTGACCACGCAGTTGCAGAACCAGGATCCCCTGAACCCGAT
Organism: Paracoccus actinidiae; assembly: GCF_030863885.1. Classification (NCBI taxonomy): domain Bacteria; kingdom Pseudomonadati; phylum Pseudomonadota; class Alphaproteobacteria; order Rhodobacterales; family Paracoccaceae; genus Paracoccus; species Paracoccus actinidiae. The sequence goes on along the minus strand of NZ_CP132956.1, from coordinate 3,107,087 downwards.
GGAGGGCAGCGATTTCGCCGTCCAGCTTGCGACCTTCTCGGGGGTCGAACAGCAGGCGCAGACCAACAAGCTGCTGGAACAGATGCTGACGCAGTCGGGCGGCAGCCTGGGCCAGCTGGCCGAGTGGATTGGGAAAGAGGTGCGGACGACCGAACCCGTCTGGTTCGGTGACAAGCCGCTGACATTGGACATCGCGCCGGACAGCCGCGCCGACAACGTCACCTTGGTGACGCTGAACGAAGCGGGCAAGGAGGTGCTGAGAGAGGAAATCGGGCCGGGCGAAGGCCAGATCGACTGGCTGGGCCGCAATGACAGCGGTGAGAAGCTGGCCGACGGTCGCTATTTCTTTGTCATCGAAAGCATGAAGTCGGGCGAGGTGATTTCCGAAGATCGGGTCGGCGCCTATGTCCGCGTGGCCGAGGCCGAGGTCGGCGCACAAGGGATCGAGTTGATCTTTGAAGGGGGCGGATCGGCCCTTGCTGCCCAGATCGAGGCCCTTCGCGGCGGAACCTAAAGCTGCGGCAGAAAGGCGCCGCGCATCGTCAGGATCTCCTCGCTGATCCGGGCGGTGGCGGGACTGGGCTGCCGATCGGCGCGGCGCAGCAGATACCAGCTTCGCTGGATCGGCAGTCCGATGCCCCGCAGCGCGATCAGGCGGCCCGACCGCAATTCTTCGGTCACGGTGTGCTGGGATATCAGCGCAATCCCCAGGCCCGCGATCACCGCCTGCTTGATCGTCTCGTTGGTGCCCATTTCGACCGCGCGCCATGTCGCGCCTTCGCCGATGCGATCCAGAAAGCGGGTCATCAGGATCCGGGTACCCGATCCTTCCTCGCGTGACAGAAAGGTCTGGGCCAGCAGGTCGCCGGGCATCACCGGGTCAGATGTGGCCAGTGGATGATCGGGTGCGGCGATGATGATATGGGGATGAGGTCCGACAGGATCGGCGATCACCGGCGGTTCGCGCGGCGGGCGGCCCATGATCGCCAGATCCAGCTGATCGCCCGCAAGCGCCGCCAGGATCGTGTCTCGGTTGCCAATGCGCAACGTCACCTCGATATCGGGCAAAAGTCGCAAAAGCCGGGCGACCAGGCCGGGGGCGAAATATTTGCCGGTGGACACCACGCCCAGCACCACGGTGCCAACATGGCCTTGCTGCAGGGCGCGGATATCGCGCCCTGCGCGGGCCAGGGCGGTGGCGATCTGCGCCTCGGCCAAAAGCAAGGCCTGCCCCTCGGGGGTGGGACGAAAGGCGCCGTGCTCGGCCCGAGCTACCAGGGGGCGACCGGCCAACTCCTCTAGCCCCCGCAGCTGGCTGTGGATGGCAGGCGTGGTTAATCCCAGCAGGCTTGCGGCGCCCGTCAGGCTGCCGCTGTCAGCCACCGCGCGCAGGCAGCGCAGCTGCCGCAAGCTGATCCCGTCAATCTTCATTTTCATCAAATTCTAATACATCTTCCAGATTATTAAATTTCCTTGAAATTTTCTGCCTGTCAATCTGCCCTCGTCGAACGCCATGAGGAGGGGCCGATGACCGCGCCCAGCATCGAAACGACTCATATGCTGCCGCAAGTCCGGCCGCTGATGCCATCGACCCGCTGGATGGGTCGTCGAACATCGTCACCAATATGTCCATCGGCACGATCTTCGCGGTCTGTCCCGCCAAGGATCAGCCTGACGCCAGCTTCTTGCGCCCCGCGTGCGAATTGACCGCAGGGGGATGCATCATCCTTGGTCCGCGCTGCTGCCTGATGGTCCGCTTTGGCGACGGCACGCAAATCTATACGCTGAACCCCGACACGGACAGCTTCAACCTGACCGCCCCGCGCATGACGATGCCTGGCTGCTTTTTTGAATTTGCCATCAACGCGTCGCACTATCGTCATTGGCCGCCCGATCCGCGCCTATATCGACGGGTGCCTGGCGGGATCGACGGTCCCCGTGCGCAGAACCTCAACAGGCGGTGGATCGCGTCCCTGGTGGCCACCCGCATCGGATCCTGATGCGGGTGGCATCTTCCTTTATCCGTCGGACGCCCGAAAAGGCTATGAAAGGACCGGTGCGGATGCTGCATGAACGCGCGCAATTTCCTTTGTCATCAAGCAGGCGGGCGGGCGCGCGACCGACAGCGCGCTGCCGATCCTGGACACCATTGTCACCGACCTTCACGGGCGCACGCCGCTGGTCTTTGGATCCGCCGCAAAAGTGGACCGCTTTGCTACCTGTCACGACCTGCCCGACGCCGAGGTGTCCGCCCTGTTCGGCCATCGCGGCCTGTTGTGGGCCTGAGGTATATCCATGAGCAAGAAGCACCCCATCATTTCCGTCACCGGCAGTTCCGGGGCGGGCACCACCACGGTCAAGTCCACCTTCGACCAAATCTTCCGCCGCGAAGGGATCCGCGCCGTCAGCATCGAGGGCGATGCCTTCCAGCGCTTCGACCGGCAGGCAATGAAGGACGAACTGGCCCGCCGCCAGGCCGCGGGCGACCAGACCTTCAGCCATTTCAGCTTCGACGCCAATGAACTGGAGAAGCTGGAGGAGATCTTCCGCATCTATGGCGAGACGGGAAGCGGGGAAACCCGCCATTATGTCCATGACGACCGCGAGGCCGAACGCTGGGGCACGCCGCCGGGCACCTTTACCCCCTGGGCGCCTTTCGAGGCAGGATCGGACCTGCTGTTCTACGAAGGGCTGCACGGCGCGGTGGCCAATGACAGCGTCAACCTGGCGGGCCTGGCGGATCTGAAGATCGGCGTGGTTCCCGTTATCAACCTGGAATGGATCCAGAAGATCCACCGCGACAAGGCCAGCCGCGGCTATTCGACCGAGGCGGTGACCGACACGATCCTGCGCCGGATGCACGCCTATGTGCATTGCATCTGCCCGCAATTCACTCAGACCGACATCAACTTCCAGCGGGTACCGGTGGTCGATACTTCGAACCCCTTCATCGCCCGCTGGATCCCCCCCGCCGACGAAAGCCTGGTGGTGATCCGGTTCCGCAACCCGCGCGGCGTGGATTTTCCCTATCTGACCCAGATGATCGACGGGTCGTGGATGACGCGGGCCAATTCCATCGTCATTCCGGGACCGAAAACCGACCTTGCCATGCAGCTGATCCTGACGCCGATGATCCTGCGCCTGGTCGCCGACGCCAAGCGCGCCTGAGGCCATGCGATGAGCCAGATAACCCGCATCGATCCAGTTCCGGAAGCCAGGATGGCGAACGCGATCCGCGCCCTGCCAATGGACGCGGTCGAGGCCGCCACATCGGCCATCCCGGCGCGCCAATGGGGATGGCCGATGTGGCGACCGTCATGTTCAACCGCTTCATCCGGGTGGATCCGGCTTATCCCCCCTGGCCTGATCGCGACCGCTTCGTGATGTCGGCGGGGCATGGGTCGATGCTGGTCTATGCCGTCAATCACCTGCTGGGCCATAACGACATGGGCACCGACCAGATCCGCGCCTTCGGCAGATGGATCGCGCACGGCGGGCTACCCAGAATACGGCCCTGCCAAGGGGATCGGGGTTACGACCGGGCCCCTGGGCCAGGGTATCACCAGCGCTCTCGGCATGGCGTTGGCATAACGCATGGCCCATTCCCGCTGGCCGGACCTGACGGACCGCTGGACCTATGTGAGCGCGGGCGACGGCTGCCTGATGGAGGCGATCAGCCATGAGGCCATCGACGTGGCGGGCCACCTGCGGCTGGGTCGGCTGATCGTGCCGTGGGACGACAACCGCATTACCATCGACGGCAGGACGGACCTGTCCACCTGCGCCGACCAGAAGGTGCGCTTTACCGCTGGGCGCTGGCATATGCAGGCGGTGGACAGGCATGACCGCGAGGCAGTCGCCGCGGCCATTCAGACCGCGCTGGCCGATGACCGCCCCTTGGTGATTGCCTGCAAGGCCATCATCGGGTTTGGTACGGGGCGGCCACGATGCCCAAGGCGCCCGTCCAGGCCGAGGAAATCGCCGCCCGCAAGATGCGGGATTGGCCGTACGACCCTTTTATCCGCCTAAAAGGATTTGATCGCCAATCATTACCAAAGGCTTGTTGCGGATCGCCCGAAGGTCGCAACCCGCAAGGCCAGCGAAATGGCGTTGGAGGTCATCAACGCGACCCTGCCCCGGACCATTGGCGGAAGCGCGGATCTGAACGGGTCGAAACTGACCCGCAGCAAGGGAATGCAGGCTGTACGCCCGGACGACTATGCGGGCCGCTATGTCCATTGCGGTATTCGCGAACATGGCATGGCGGCGGTGATGAACGGGACTGCGTTGCATGGCGGGTTCATCACCTATGGCGGGACATTCCTGGCATTCGCCGACTATTCCGGCCCGCGATCCGGCTGGGCGCACAGATGAGGGTGCCGGTCGTCCATATGATGAACCCATGACAACATCGGTTTGAGCGAGGACGGCCCGATCTACCAGCCGGTCAAGCATCTGGCATCCTTGCGCACCATCCCGAACCTTCAGGTGTTCCCCCGCCGGTGCGGTGGCAACCGCCAAGGCCTGGGAAATCGCCCTGACCAGCCAGTCCACCCCCTCGGTCCTGGCCTTGGCCAAGCAGCTTATCACGGGAGAGAACTGATGGCGCTGATCACGCTGAGATAGCTTTTAGACCATGGCTATGGCGTGCCCGCCTTTAACATCAACAACATGGAACAGGGTCTGGCGATCCTGAAAGCCACCGCCGTCGATGCCCGGCCATCCTGCAAGCCAGCCGGGCGCGCGGTCCTATGCCGACGACATCACGCTGCGCCGCATGGTCGAGGCCTTGGCCGAGACTAACCCCGGCATCCCGATCTGCCTGCACCAGGACCACGGCAACAACCTGGCGACCTGCATGTCGGCGATCCGCCACGGCTTCACATCGGTGATGATGGACGGGTCGCTGCACGCTGTGCCGCGACCGGTTCGAACGCTTCGGCACGGCGGGGCAGGCACCCAAGACCAAGGTCATCGCGATGGACAAGAGGGTCAACCACTATGCGTCGGGGTTTTGGACCCGGCCATCACCGGCGCGAAAGCCGCCGGAGAGGAGGAGTCACCACGAACGAGATGCCAACCAAGCTGGACGCCAAAAGCGCTACGCCGAAGGTTCGTGGGCAAGCTGGAAGGCGATCCGGCCACCACCAAGGGCTATTACGACATCTTCCGCGAGGATCGGAATCCGATGGCCCAGGAAAACGGCTCTTCTTCGAACAGGACTGGGCATCGCTCAACAAGATGATGCCCGTCGCCTCGGGCGGGATCCATGCGGGCCAGATGCACCAGCTTCTGACCTATCCGGGCGAGGATGTGGTCCTGCACTTCGGCGGCGGCACCATCGGCCACCCACGGGATCGAGGCGGGCGCCCAGGCCAACCGCGTGGCCCTGGAGGCGATGGTCTTCGCCCGCAACGCCGGCCGCGACATCTGGAACGAGGGCAAGGACATCCTGCGCGACGCGGCCCACACCTGCACGCCGCTGAAGCAGGCGCTGGATGTGTGGAAGAATGTGCCCTTCAACTATGCCTCGACCGATGCGCCCGATTTCGCGCAGATGGCCGAAGTGTCGATGTGACCCAACAGTGCGTGTGAACACGCGCCCTACCCACCCCTGTAGGGTGCGTGCTTGCACGCACCACCCCCGCCACAAGGGACAAACCCCATGAAACTGCGCCAAGGACAGTTCAGCTTTCTGCCCGACCTATCGGACGACGACATCCGGGTCCAAGCCCGATACGCCATCGACAACGGCTGGGCCGTGTCGGTCGAATGCACCGGCGACCCCATCCCCGGAATACCTATCGGGAAATGTGGGGCCATCCAATGTTGGACAACCCGGACGCCGCCGTGGTCTTCCAGATCAACGAATGCCGCAAGGAACATGGCGGCAAGTACATCCGCCTCATCGCCTTTGACGGATCGCCCGGTTGGGAATCCGTCCGCATGAACTTCATCGTGAACCGCCGGGCCAGCGAACCCGGCTTCTGCGTGGTCCGCCAGGAAGGCGAGAGCCGCAGCATCCGATACACCATCGAAAGCCATGCCATGCGCGAACCCGAAGACGCGCGATACGCCTGAACCCTTCCGGCGGTGTTCCCCCCACCGCCCAAGCTTTTTGTGAAAGGTGCCCCGATGGACGATCCCCGCCCCACCCATGTCGATCTGGCCGCATTCTTCGAGTAAAGCGGCGTGCGCGAACTGGATGAGACCCTGACAAGGCCTTGAATCGGTCAAGTCCCGCATCCACGAGACCGCCGCCCTGCTGCTGGGGGACAAGGCCGCCGCCAGATGGGGCTGGCTGTCGAAACGCCCATGCTGCATATGTTCTTCACCGGCAATCCCGGCACCGGCAAGACCACCGTGGCGCTGAAGATGGCCAGCCTGCTGCACCGCTTGGGCTATGGCCGCAAGGGCCGCTCGCGCATCGCATCGAATTTCCCGACCATAGCGGTCGCAAACTGCTGCATATCGCGGAAAAGATGCTGGCCAGCCAGAACTGCCGCCTGGACGACGACGCGAACGGCGATGGAGCAGTATATCACCGTCCGCCGGTCCCAGCCGCATTTCGCCAGCGCCCGGTCGGTCCGAAACGCGCTGGACCGCGCCCGCCTGCGTCAGGCCGACCGCCTGTTCAACAAGGCGAAGGGGCCCATGGACGCCGACCGCCTGTCGCTGATCGCCGAACCCAACATCCGCGTTTTCAGGGCGGGCTGGACGTGGACAGGCTTGACGCGCAGGGCGCAAACCGCCAATCCGCTGCGGAACGATTGGGAAAGGGACCGCCATGACCTTCGACCGCAGCATCAAGATCGCGCCTTCCATCCTGTCCGCCGACTTCGCCAATTTCGGGGCCGAGATTCGCGCCATCGAGGATCAGGGCGCCGACTGGGTCCATGTCGATGTGATGGACGGGCATTTCGTGCCGAACCTGACCTTCGGCCCGCCTGCCGTGAAGGCGTTTCGTCCCCATGTCACGACCTTCATGGACGTTCACCTGATGATCGCCCCGGTGGACCCCTATATCGAGGCCTATGCCGAGGCGGGCGCCGACATGATCACCGCCCATGTCGAGGCCGGTCCCCATCCCCACCGCACCCTGCAGGCGATCCGAGCGACAGGGAAAAAGGCCGGGATCGCGCTTAATCCCGGCACCCCGGTCGAGGCGGTGGAATACCTGCTGGATCTGGCCGACATGGTGCTGGTGATGACCGTGAACCCCGGCTTCGGGGGGCAAAAGTTCATCCACGGCCAGGTGGACAAGATCGCCCGCCTGCGCGGCATGATCGGCGACCGGCCCATCCATATCCAGGTGGACGGCGGCGTGGATCCCAAAACCGCATCCCTTGTCGCCAAGGCCGGGGCGGATGTGCTGGTCGCGGGATCGGCGGTGTTCAAGGGCGGGTCGGTCAGCCAGCCGCAGGTTTACGGGCAGAACATCCGCACGATCCGCGAGGCCGCAAGGGGACTGTCGCAAGCGGTTTGACAATCCCCCGCCCCCTGCGCTTTCCTGCCGGGGAACAACGCAGGGGAGCGATCATGGATCTGGGCATCAAGGGAAAGCGCGGGCTGGTCTGCGCGGCGTCAAAGGGTCTGGGGCGCGGCTGCGCCGAAGGCCTGGCCGAGGCGGGGGTCGATCTGGTCATCAACAGCCGCACCGAATCCGAGATCACCAGGACGGCCGAGGAGATCGCACGGAAGCACGGCGTTTCCGTCACCCCCGTCGCCGCCGACATCACTACCGAGGAAGGCCGCGCCAAGGTGCTGGCCGCGGTCGGACAAGCCGATATCCTGGTCACCAACGCGGGCGGCCCGCCGCCGGGCGATTGGCGCGACTGGAGCCGCGACGACTTCATTCGCGCCATCGACGCCAATATGCTGTCGGCGATCGCGCTGATGCAGGCGCTTGTGCCCGGCATGATGGACCGGGGCTGGGGCCGGGTGGTCAACATCACCTCGGCCTCGGTTCGCTCGCCCGTGTCGGTGCTGGGGCTGTCCAATACCGCGAGGACCGGGCTGACCGGATTTGTCGCGGGAATGTCGCGCCAGGTGGCGGGGCACGGGGTCTGCGTGAACAACATCCTGCCCGGCATTCATGCGACCGCCCGCGCCGACAGCCTGGACAAGGGCGTATCCGACAAGCAGGGCATCAGCATCGAGGACGCGCGCCGCCAGCGGCAGGCGGGCATCCCCGCCGGCACCTATGGCACGCCCGAGGATTTCGGTGCGACCTGCGCCTTTCTGTGCGGTCAGCAGGCGCGGTTCATCGTGGGCCAGAACATCCTGCTGGACGGCGGCGCGCTGAACGCCACGGTCTAGGGCTGCCCGGTGGCGGCGCGATAGGCGCGCAGGATCCCCGCAAGCTGGTCCCGGCGGGCCTGGGGGTCGGCCAGCACCGCGCACAGCCCCCGGGCGCGGGCGGACATCTGCTGGCAGTCGTCGGGATTGGCACGCGCCCACGCCAGCCTTTCCGGCAGATCGCCCGCGCCGGGGCGCAGGGGGATGTAATGCTGCCAAGGCTGGAAGATCCCGCGCGCGAAGGTCTCCCAGCCGTCTTCTTCCAGCAGCACGACCGAGTTGCTGTTGGCCAGCGGCAGGAAATCCTCGGCCCCCGAGGTCGCGCCCAGGCAGACCAGATAGCGGTACGACAACAGCACATCGTCGCCCTTCCGGCTTGCAATCAGATGCGGCAGGCCCGCGAGGCCCAAGGCCTTTTCCCCCCTCGCGTCCGGGGTCAGGCCAGCATCGATCTGGTCCGACCCGTGATGGCGCAAGGCCAGTGCGACGCGTGCGGCGGCGCGCAGCTCCGCCCCTGCGCCCGCCTTGCCCGCCAGCAGGTCTGCCACGGTCTCGTGCACCGGGCGCAGGGGCTGGCCGTCGTGCGCGATCACATGACCAGAGAGGTCGCCGCGGAAAACGGCCCGGTCCAGCTTTTGCGCAAAGGGCGGGTCGGGGCGGTCGGGGCGGCCCAGATAGCCGTCGTTGCCAAGCCGATGGATCCACGGCATCGGCCACAGGAACACATTGGCCGCCCCTACCCTGCGGCAGCCCGCCAGCACCGGGCCGTCGCCCCCCGCATATCCCGGCTGCATGTCGATGTGATAGATGCCGCTGTCTGCCACCTGCGCGATGTCATTGGCAGTCGTGGCGATGCGCAAAAGGCGGGGCATCGCGGCATGGGCATGAAAGAACCCGTCCGGGCCGCGCCGCAGGGGCAGCGCCGCGCCGCTGCGATCACGAACCTCATCCCGGTCCAGATCGACAATTGCCGCATGAAGGGATCCGGGCCGATGCGGGGCAGGAACAAGGGCCGCCGGACAAGCCGCGCGAACCACGGCAGCGTTGATGCTGCCGGCATCGCCATCCGCAGCCCTGTCCGGCGCCTCCAGCATCCGGGCAAGGGCCGGCAGATAGGCCTGGCGCCGCGACTTGGCCCCCGCGCCGGGACGGGGCGGGCAATTGGACAGGTCAAACCAAGGCGCCAGGGCGTCGCGGTAATCGCCGGGGGTGGCGTGGTCGATGTCGATTTCCACGAACTCGGCCCGGTTCGCAAAATAGGCGCGGCAATCGGCCAGGTGGGCATCCCATTCGTCGGCCCACAGGTCGGCCAGGTCCGCCACCGCCACGCCCCGGATCTGGGCGCAAGCGCGGGCATAGCTGCCGTTCCGGTGCATATATCGGCTGATCACCCAGTCCTCGACGCGGCGGGTGTTCAGCAGAAAGACCGAACCGGGCCAGCTTTCGTCAAGGAAACGGAACTCCTTGAATGCCTCGACGATGGGCATATTCAGGTAACGGACCGATTCCATGTCGGTGAAGGCCACCGTGTCGGCCCAGGGCTGCAAGGGCTTCACACCCGTCAGCTTTGACCAGGCGATGTCCTCGGCCAGGGCGCCTCCGGCCCAGTGAACGGCATGATAGCCGTTCATCCCGAACAGGCGCGCGATAAAGGTCGTGCCGCATTTGTTGAAGCCGATCTGAAAGAATTTCCGCGCCACGCCGCCCCCTGTCCGATGCCGCGAGACCCTGCTGCGGGGGCGGGGCGCTGTCAATCGCGGCAGGGACGAGGGGATACGACAAAAGGCTTGCCTTGCGGGCGCGGCCCGGTTAGCTCTCAGGCCATCGGAACTCGGGAGAAGCTGGCCCGCGCCAGTGCCGAAGGAGCAGCCGCCCCGGCGAACTCTCAGGCAGAAGGACCGTTTTCCGCCAAGAACTCTGGAGAGTGGCCGATCCGGCCCGCCGAAGGGATAACGATCTCAGGCGCCCCGACGGGGCAGGGACAGAGGGGGCATCGTATCGGGCGAACATCCCGCCAACCGATGCCGGCTGTCCGGCTGTTTGAGAGGAAGGTCACATGACCGACAATCCGCGCCGGACCGGGCTTTACGATCTTCACGGAAGGCTTGGCGCCCGCATGGTTCCCTTCGCAGGATGGGAAATGCCGGTCCAGTATCCGATGGGGGTGCTGGCCGAACACCTGCATACGCGCGCGCGTGCCGGGCTGTTCGATGTCAGCCACATGGGCCAGGTTCTGGTCACGCCGAACGATGGCGACATGGCAACGGCGGCATTGGCCCTGGAACGCCTGATCCCCGCCGATGTCATGGGCCTGGCCGAGGGGCGACAGCGTTACGGGCTGTTCACCAACGACCAGGGCGGGATCCTCGACGACCTGATGTTTGCCAACCGGGGCGATCATTTCCTGCTGGTCGTCAACGCGGGCTGCGCGGAACAGGACATCGCCCATCTGCAGACCCTGGACGGGGTTACGGTGACGCCTGTCACGGATCGCGGGCTGCTGGCCCTGCAAGGTCCGCTGGCAGCCGAGGTTCTGTCCCGGATCGTTCCCGCCGCAGCCGATATGCGCTTCATGGACAGCCAGATCCATGCCTGGAACGGGGAGGATTTGTGGATCTCCCGGTCGGGTTACACGGGCGAAGACGGGTTTGAGATCTCGGTTCCCCAAGACCGGCTGGAGGCCTTTGCCCAAGCCCTGCTGGATCAGCCCGAAGTTGCCCCCATCGGCCTTGGCGCTCGCGACAGCCTGCGGCTTGAGGCGGGGATGCCGCTTTACGGCCACGACATGGACGCGGACGTGACGCCCGCGCAGGCGGCCCTTGGCTGGTCGATCCCCAAGATTCGCCGGACAGGTGGCGCGCGCGAGGGCGGGTTCCCGGGCGCAGAGTCCGTGCTGGCCGAGCTTGCAGGGGGTTCCCCTGTGACCCGTCGTGGCCTACGACCCGATGGCCGCGCGCCGATCCGCGAAGGGGTGGCGATCTTTGCCGATCCCGAAGGCGGCGATCCGGTGGGTCAGGTCAGTTCCGGCAGCTTCGGGCCATCGGTCGGCGGTCCCATCGCCATGGCGCCGCTGCCCAAGAACCTGCCGGATGGCACGACGCTTTATGCCGAACTGCGCGGCAAGCGCATTCCCGTCACGATCACCCCCCTGCCCTTCATCCCGCCATCCTACAAACGCTGAGGAGCCACCATGCTGAAATATAGCCAAGACCATGAATGGCTGCGCGCCGAAGGGGACGAGATCGTCGTCGGCATCACCGCCCATGCCAGCGAGCAGCTGGGCGATGTGGTCTTTATCGAGTTGCCCGAGGAAGGCCGGGAGGTCGAGGCGGGCGAGGAGGTCGTGGTGATCGAGTCGGTCAAGGCCGCATCCGACATCTCGGCCCCCATTGCCGGTGTGATCACGGCAGTGAACAGCGCCTTGGCCGATGCGCCGGGCAGCGTGAACGACGATGCGACGGCCGCCTGGTTCTTCCGCATCAAGCCCGCCGATCCGTCTGCAATCGAGGGATTCATGGACGAGGATGCCTATCAGGCGCTGATCGGTTGACGACGCCGGGGGCGCTTCGCCCCCCGGACCCCCCGAGGATATTTGAGCCAAGGCAAAAGCCGCTTTGGAAAGAAGGCGATCATGACCCGCTGGACACCGACCGACTATAATCCCGACGATTTCGCGAACCGCCGCCATATCGGGCCTTCGCCCGCCGAGATGGAGGCAATGCTGAAGGCCGTCGGCGCCGACAGCCTGGATGCGCTGATCGGCCAGACCATCCCCGCGGCGATCCGGCAGGACCAGCCGCTCGACTGGCCTGCGCTGTCCGAGGCGGCGCTTCTGGACCGGATGCGGCAGGTCGCGGCGAAGAACACCGTGATGACCAGCCTGATCGGCCAAGGCTATTACGGCACCGTCACGCCGCCCGCGATCCAGCGCAACATCTTTGAAAACCCGGCCTGGTACACGGCCTATACCCCGTATCAGCCCGAAATCGCCCAAGGCCGGCTGGAGGCGCTGCTGAACTTCCAGACCATGGTGGCCGACCTGACAGGCCTGCCCGTCGCCAATGCCAGCCTTCTGGACGAAGCGACCGCCGCGGCCGAGGCGATGGCCATGGCGCAGCGTCAGTCGAAGTCCAGGGCCGACGCCTTCTTCGTGGCCCATGACCTGCATCCGCAGACGATTTCCGTGATCGAGACGCGGGCCGCCCCCCTTGGCATCCGCATCATCAAGGCCTCCATCGACGATCTGAAGGCGGATGAGGTCTTCGGCGCGATCTTCCAATATCCGGGCACCTATGGCCATATCCGCGACCTGACGCCCGAGATCGAGGCCCTGCACGCGGCGGGCGCGCTTGCGGTCGTGGCGACCGACCTGCCGGCCCTGTGTCTGCTGAAGGAGCCGGGCGCGATGGGCGCCGACATCGCCGTTGGATCGGCGCAGCGTTTCGGCGTGCCGATGGGATATGGTGGCCCGCACGCGGGTTTCATGTCCTGCAAGGACCAGCTGAAGCGCGCCATGCCCGGCCGCATCGTCGGCGTTTCCATCGACGCCAAGGGCAACCAGGCCTATCGCCTGTCGCTGCAGACACGCGAACAGCATATCCGGCGCGAGAAGGCGACCTCCAACGTCTGCACCGCGCAGGCGCTGCTGGCGGTCATGGCGTCCTTTTATGCCGTGTTCCACGGTCCCGAAGGGCTGCGCGCCATTGCCCAGCGGGTGCATCTCCACGCGGTCACCATCGCCAATTCCCTGCGTGCCGCCGGGGCCGAGGTCGCGCCGGATGCATTCTTTGACACCATCACCGTCAAGGTGGGCGTGGGCCAGCAGGGCATCATGGCTGCCGCCCGCCATCGCGGCATCAACCTGCGCAAGGTGGGCCGCGACCGTGTGGGGGTCAGCGTCGATGAGACGACGGATGCCGGGGTGATCCTGCGGCTGCTGGATGCCTTTGGCATCACCGATGCGGCGGAGGCCGCGACCGAGCCTGCCATCCCCGAGGATCTGCTGCGCGACAGCGACTATCTGACCCATCCGGTCTTCCACATGAACCGGGCGGAATCCGAGATGATGCGGTATATGCGCCGGCTGTCGGACCGCGACCTGGCGCTGGACCGGGCGATGATCCCGCTGGGCAGCTGCACCATGAAGCTGAACGCCGCAGCCGAGATGATGCCGATCACTTGGCCCGAATTCGGCGCGCTGCATCCCTTTGCCCCCGTTGACCAGGCCGCAGGTTACGCTGAGGCCATTGGCGACCTGACCGAGAAGCTGTGCCAGATCACCGGATACGACGCCTTCTCCATGCAGCCCAACAGCGGCGCGCAGGGGGAATATGCGGGGCTGCTGACCATCGCCGCCTATCACAAGTCGCGCGGCGAGGATCGGGACATCTGCCTGATCCCGGTCAGCGCCCACGGCACGAACCCGGCCTCGGCCCAGATGTGCGGGATGAAGGTCGTTGTGGTGAAGTCGGCGCCCAACGGCGACATCGACCTCGAGGATTTTGCGGACAAGGCCGCCAAGGCGGGCGACAAGCTGGCGGCGGTAATGATCACCTATCCCTCGACCCACGGCGTCTTCGAGGACACCGTGCGCGAGGTTTGCGACATCACCCACAAACATGGCGGCCAAGTCTATATCGACGGGGCCAACATGAACGCGCTTGTCGGACTGGTGAAGCCGGGCGAGATCGGCGGCGATGTCAGCCACCTGAACCTGCACAAGACCTTTGCCATCCCGCATGGCGGCGGCGGTCCCGGCATGGGTCCGATCGGCGTCAAGGCGCATCTGGCGCCCTTCCTGCCGGGCGATCCGCGCGAGGATGACAGCGGTGCGGTATCGGCCGCGCCTTATGGCAGCGCGTCCATCCTGCTGATCTCATGGGCTTACTGCCTGATGATGGGCGGAGCGGGGCTGACGCAGGCGACACGCGTGGCGATCCTGAACGCGAACTATATCGCGTCGCGTCTGGCCGGTGCCTATCCGATCCTGTTCATGGGCAACCGGGGGCGGGTGGCGCATGAATGCATCATCGACACACGGCCCTTTGCCGAACACGGCGTAACGGTGGACGACATCGCCAAGCGCCTGATCGACAACGGCTTCCATGCGCCGACCATGAGCTGGCCCGTGGCAGGCACGCTGATGGTGGAACCGACCGAATCCGAGACCAAGGCCGAGATCGACCGCTTCATCACCGCGCTGCTGGCCATTCGGGACGAGATCACCGAGGTGGCCGAGGGACGGATCGCCGCGGACCAAAGCCCGCTGCGCCATGCGCCGCACACGGTCGAGGATCTGGTGGCCGATTGGGACCGCGCTTATTCGCGCGAACAGGGCTGCTTTCCGGCCGGTGCCTTCCGGGTGGACAAGTATTGGCCGCCGGTGGGCCGGGTGGACAACGCCTATGGTGACCGCAACCTGATCTGCACCTGCCCGCCGCTGGAAAGCTATGCCGAGGCGGCGGAATAAGATGGCGGGCACCGGCGCAAGCCGGTGCCGCCTTGCACCTTAAAGGCTGATGCCCTCATCCACGCCCAGCATGATGTTAAGGTTCTGGACCGCCGCGCCCGACGCCCCCTTGCCCAGGTTATCCAGCACTGCGACCACCGTCGCGCAGCCGTTCTGGGCGTCGCCCTGCACGGTGATGCGCAGGCGGTTGGTGTTGTTCAGGTCGGTCGGCACGATGCGCGAACCCGCGTCCCCGGCCACTTCGATGAAGCGCTGCCCGGCATAATGATCCGCCAGGGCCTGCGTCAGGCTGTCCAGCGTGCGGCGGTCGTTCAAGAACACCGGCACCTGCACCGCCATGCCCTGCGCGAAGTTGCCCACCGCCGGCGCAAAGATCGGCTGGCGCGACAGGCCCGCATGGACCATGATTTCGGGAATGTGCTTGTGACGCTGGTTCAGGCCATAGACGAAATGGGCAAGTGCCGTGCCATCGTCGTATTCGGCGATCAGCGCCTTGCCGCCGCCGGTATAGCCGCTGACGGCATTGATCGACAGCGCCTCGTCCGGCGCGATCAGGCCAGCCGCGACCAGGGGGGCAAGAATGGCGATGGCACCGGTCGAATAGCAGCCCGGGTTGCTGACCAGCCGCGCCCCCGCGATCCGGTCGCGCGCCGCTGCGTTCAGTTCGGGAAACCCGAAAGCCCAGCCTTTGTCCACCCTGTGCGCGGTGGATGCGTCGATGATCCGCGTGTCCAGATCCCGGGCCAGCTCGACCGCCTGCCGCGCAGCATCATCCGGCAGGCACAGGATCGCCACGTCGGCCTGTTCAAAGGCCTCGCGCCGGGCGCCCGCATCCTTGCGGCGGTTGGGGTCGATGGCGATCAGGCGGATGTCGTCGCGCGTTTCCAGCCGTTCGCGGATTTGCAGCCCCGTGGTGCCTGCCTCGCCGTCTATGAAAACGCTGTATGCCATGAAATGACCCCCGATGATGTGGGGGCGTTATAGGGGACGGCCGGCGTCCTGCCAATCAGCCCCCGATCAGATCCGGCAGATTTCCGACCGGGTGAGAAAGCGTTTCTCCCGCCCGTTGTCCAGGCTGAACATCCCCCCGCGCCCCGGCACCACGTCGATGACCAGATCCGTATGCGCCCAGGCCTCGGCCTGGGAGGCGCTGATGTAAAAGGGGGCGCCGCCGATCTCTCCCAGCTTCACGTCGCGTTCGCCGACGCGGAAATCGCCCTGGGGATAGCACATGGGCGAGGATCCGTCGCAACAGCCGCCCGACTGGTGGAACAGGACCGGGCCGTGATCGGCGGTGATTTCGGCGATCAGGTTAAGGGCGGCAGGGGTGGCCGTAACCGTGCTCATGTCTTCAGCCTTTTCTTCAGGAACTCCAGCACCTGCTGTTCTTCGGGGCGCAGGCCGGATTGCTGCAGATCGTCGGTGATTTCGTCCTGCAATTCCAGCTTCAACTCGTCCGCCAGATAGGAATCGATCACCTGGGGATGGACATAGCATTTGCGGCAGATCGTCGGCGTGTTGCCAAGGCGTGCCGAGACCCGCTCGATCGCCTCGCGGATGTTGCGCTTGGCTGCGGCCTGGCTGTCGCAAGCCTCGAATTCCGCCAGGGCCAGGGCGGCCAGGACGGTGCCGGTCCAGGTGCGGAAATCCTTGGCGGTGACGTTCTGGCCCGAAACATCGCGCAGATAGGCGTTCACCTCGGTCGAGGTGATCTTTTGCCGTTCGCCGTTCTCGTCCAGGTACTGGAACAGGTGCTGGCCGGGAATGTCCTGGGCGGCGCGCACGATGCGGGCCACGCGGCGGTCCTTCAGCCCCAGATCCCATTCCTTGCCCGACTTTCCCTTGAAGCGGAAACGCAGTTGGTTGCCGTCGATCCTGACATGGCGGTCGCGCAGCGTGGTCAGGCCATGCGACTTGTTCTGCTTGGCGTAATCGGCGTTTCCTACCCGGATCATGGTGTTTTCCAGAAGGTGGACGACCGTCGCCAGCACTTTTTCGGCGGGCATCCCACGCCGGCACATATCTGCATCCACGCGTTCGCGAATCTGCGGCAGGGCATGGGCGAATTCCAGCATGTGGTCGTATTTGGCGCTGTCGCGCACCGCGCGGAAATCGGGGTGATAGCGGTATTGCTTGCGCCCCTTGTCATCGCGTCCCGTGGCCTGGATATGGCCGCGCGGATCGGGGCAGATCCAGACCTCGGTATAGGCGGGGGGAATCGCTAGCGATGCCAGCCGCTTGCGTTCCGCCTTGTCGGTGATCGCCTTGCCGTCAGGGCCGCGATAGCTGAAGCCCTTGCCCGCGCGGATTCGCGTGATGCCCGGCATATCGTCATTGACGTAGACAAGCCCGGCCTCTCGGGCGGCGTCCTGCGGGTCGGAAATGATGGCATCCTTGGGCATGGCTGCGGATCCGAATGCGGAAAGGCTGTCGCATCAACGCCAAGGGGCGCGGTTGGTTGCGCAAGGATCGAGGGGCGGGCCTTGCACGGCCCGCCCCCCGTTTCACGGGATCAGAAGAAGCCCAGTTTCTTGGGCGAGTAGCTGACCAGCATGTTCTTGGTCTGCTGATAGTGATCCAGCATCATCTTGTGGTTCTCGCGCCCGATGCCCGACTGCTTGTAGCCGCCAAAGGCCGCATGGGCCGGATAGGCGTGATAGCAGTTGGTCCAGACACGCCCTGCCTTGATCGCGCGGCCAAAGCGATAGCAGGTGTTCGCATCGCGCGACCAGATGCCCGCGCCCAGACCGTAGAGCGTGTCGTTGGCGATCGACAGCGCCTCGTCCTGGTCCTTGAAGGTGGTCACGGACACGACAGGTCCGAAGATCTCCTCCTGGAAGATGCGCATCTTGTTGTTGCCGCGGAACACGGTCGGCTTGATGTAATAGCCGCTGGACAGTTCCCCGCCATGATCGGCCGCCTCGCCGCCGATCAGCACCTCGGCACCTTCCTTGCGGCCAATGTCGAAGTAGGAGAGGATCTTTTCCTTTTGCTCGGACGATGCCTGTGCGCCGATCATGGTGGCTGCGTCGCGCGGGTCGCCCTGCTTGATCGCCTCGACGCGTTTCAGGGCGCGTTCCATGAAGCGGTCATAGATCGATTCCTGGATCAGCACGCGCGACGGGCAGGTGCAGACCTCGCCCTGGTTCAGCGCGAACATCGCAAAGCCTTCCAAGGCCTTGTCGAAGAAATCGTCGTCCTGGCGCAGCACATCCTCGAAGAAGATGTTGGGGGACTTGCCGCCCAGTTCCAGCGTGACCGGGATCAGGTTCTCGGACGCATACTGCATGATTAGCCGCCCGGTGGTGGTTTCCCCGGTAAAGGCGATCTTGGAGATGCGCGGGTTCGACGCCAGCGGCTTGCCGGCTTCCAGCCCGAAGCCGTTGACGACGTTCAGCACGCCCGGCGGCAGCAGGTCGGCGATCAGGTCCATGAAGACCATGATGCTGGCAGGCGTCTGTTCGGCAGGCTTCAGCACAACGCAGTTGCCTGCGGCAAGCGCGGGCGCCAGCTTCCACACCGCCATCAGCAGCGGGAAGTTCCACGGGATGATCTGGCCCACCACGCCCAGCGGTTCATGGAAGTGATAGGCGATGGTGTCGTTGTCGATTTCCGAAATGCCGCCTTCCTGCGCGCGCAGGACACCGGCAAAGTAACGGAAGTGATCAACGGCCAGCGGCAGGTCGGCGGCCATCGTCTCGCGGATGGGCTTGCCGTTGTCCCAGGTTTCCGCCGTCGCCAGCAGTTCCAGGTTCTGTTCCATCCGGTCGGCGATGCGCAGCAGAACCAGCGACCGTTCGGCGGCCGAGGTCTGGCCCCACTTGTCCTTGGCGGCATGGGCTGCATCAAGCGCAGCTTCGATATCCTCGGCGCCCGACCGGGCGATCTCGCCGATTTCGGCCCCGGTGATGGGCGTGGTGTTGGTGAAATAGCGGCCCGATTTCGGCGCCGTCCACTGCCCGCCGATGAAGTTGTCATATCGCTTGGCAAAAGGCATCACGCCCACGCCCTTGAACTCGTGCGTCTGGTCGTTTGGCATATCTTCCTCCTCTGGATTTTGCCCGAAGTCTCCCTCTCCGGGTATGGGTGACAGCTTGGCGTGGCGGCGATTCGTTTCAACCGCCTTGGGGCGCCCCAACGCCGAAGTTGTCTCATTCGTGAGACAGTCAGCCGGTTTTTTCCGCCAACCCCAGCCGTGCCATGCGGCGATACAGCGTCGCCCGCCCGATCCCCAGGGCGCGTGCGGCGGCCGATACATTGCCATCGGTACGGGCAAGGGCGCGGGCCACGGCGGCGCGCTCGGCCTTGTCAAAGCCGGTCAGGTCGTCGCCACGCCCCAGCAGGTCGGCCGCCGGGCGGGGCCGGATCGCCCCTTCGCGTTCCAGGCCCAGGGCGCGGCGCGCCGCGCGGGTCGCGCCAATGGCCAGGTCGTCCTTGTCCACGGCCAGCAGGACCGCTGCATCGGGCGTATCATCGGCCACCACGATGCGCGCCTCGGGGAAGCTTGCGCGAAAGAACACGGCCTCGATCGCCCGGGCGGTCTGCGCCACCTGGGCAGAGATCAGGCGGTTGTATCGTTCGGTCTGGTCGGCGCGGGCGGAACTGACATCCAGGGCCGCCAGCAGCAGTCCGTCCGGTCCCCAGATCGGCGCGTCCATGCAGGACATGGCCGTGTTGCGGGTGTGGAAATGTTCGTCTCGGTGGATCGTGACCTGCCGCCCCTCGGCCAGGCAGGTGCCGATGCCGTTGGTGCCCTGGGCCGCCTCGGACCAGATCGCCCCCTGCCACAAGCCCCAATCGCGGAATTGTTCAGCGTCGGCCCCGTTCACCCGCTGGTCCAGGACCACCCCGTTCGCATCGGTCAGCAACACGTTGCAGCCCGACAATCCGACCAGGTTGAACAACTGGTCCAGTTGCGGGCCGGCCACGCGCAGGAACGGATCCATGGCCTGCCTGCGCTGGCTCAGTTCCTCGAGGGTCAGGCGCTCGGGGCGGCGGGCATCGGAAGGATCAAGCCCGTGTTTCAGAAGCGACCGCCGCCACGACGCGGCAAGCGCCGAGGTCGCGGAATTGGACTGGGATTTCTGGGCAACGTAATCGGCGTGACGCATACCGGGCCGGCTCCTCCTCGGTCGGTAGCGGTTATCATAGCACGCAGGGGTGCAATTCGACCAAGGGCTAATTGCGGCTCAGGCAGAAACGGGCGCAGCCGTCGTCCGGGGACGGTATGGGGGCAAATCCGTCCCGTCGCGATACAGCAGCGACTTGCCGTCGTGGAACAGATGCAGCGCCGCCGGATCGGCCGTCAGGCGAACCGTCTTGCCGTTCAGGCCGGGATGGATGCCCGGCAGCTTGGCGATGATCGGGGCGGTGTCGCCCTGCGTGCCGAAATAAAGCAAGGTCACCTCGCCCAGGGCCTCGGTCAGATCGACGGTGCCTTGGAAGATCGCGGGTCCGGCCGTTTCGCGCATATCCTCGGGGCGGACGCCGATGTTGACGGCCATACCCTCGTCGCCCGCTCGGGTCGCGATCGCCACAAGCGCGATGCCGCCGCCTTCAAGCTGCACGGTGGTGGTGGCACCGGTGGCGGTGACGCGGCCCGGCAGCAGGTTCATGGCCGGGCTGCCAATGAACTGGGCCACGAATTCATTGACCGGGCGTTCATACAACTCCAGCGGCGCGCCCACCTGGGCGATGCCGCCGCCCGCCAGCACCACGATGCGGTCGGCCAGGGTCATCGCCTCGGTCTGGTCATGGGTCACATAGATCATCGTGCGGTCGGGCATGGAGGCCTTCAGTTGCGCGATCTCGATCCGGGTGGCGACGCGCAGCGCGGCGTCCAGGTTCGACAGGGGCTCGTCGAACAGATAGACCTTGGGATCGCGCACGATGGCCCGGCCGATGGCCACCCGCTGGCGTTGACCGCCCGACAGCGCCTTGGGCAGGCGGTCCAGATAGGGGGTCAGTTGCAGCATCCGGCCGGCGCGGTCGGTGGCCTCCTGCACCTCGGCCCTGGACTTGCCGGCGATCTTCAGCGCGAAGGCCATGTTGTCGCGCACCGTCATGTGCGGATACAGCGCATAGGACTGGAACACCATGGCGATGCCCCGCTGGCTGGGCGGGATGTCGTTCATCCGCTGCCCGTCGATCTCCAGCGTGCCGCCGCTGATCCGTTCCAGCCCCGCGATCATTCGCAGCAGCGTGGATTTCCCGCAGCCCGAGGGGCCGACGAAAACGATGAATTCGCCCGACCGGATGTCCAGGTCGATGTGTCGCAACACCTGCACCTCGCCATAGGACTTGGCAATATCGGTCAGTTTCAGGTCGGCCATCGTCTTCCCCCTTTGAACCTTATCCCTCGATGATCTAGACCTGCCATGGCCGCAGGCCCCCCGCTTCCTTGGCCGACAGGTTGGCGCGGATTTGCAAGGATTGCTGGCTGTCGGCGCGGTTGAAGGTCAGGACCGGCCCTTCGGCATGAATGTCGGTCATGTCGCCCTCCCCGCAGCGCCGAATGCTTGCGCCGCAGCCCGATGGCCCAACGGTAATGATGCAGCATGGATTGGGCGTCGGCTTCCTGGCCCTCGAGCAGTTCCAGCGATCGTTCGCTGTCGCCGATCTCGCCGATGACGGCCGCGCCATATTGGCGCAGCAGCGCCGCGAAGCGTTCGAGGAAAGCGATGTTCTCGGGCTGCGACTTGTCGTATTTGTGGCTTTGGTGGTTGTAGGGCTTCACGGCAGGCGCGGTGTCGGCCTTGCGCAGTTCCCTGGGCAGGGGCTGGTTGTCACGCAACTGTGCGTCGTGGAAATAGAAGTTGACGGTGTCCAGCCGGAAGCCGTCCACCCCCCGGTCCAGCCAGAACCGCGCCATAGCCAGCAGTTTGTCCTGGACGGCCGGGTTGTGGAAGTTGAGGTCGGGCTGCGAGGCCAGGAAGTTGTGCAGGTAATACTGCTCGCGCCGGGCCTCCCACTGCCAGGCGGGACCGCCAAAGATCGACAGCCAGTTGGTGGGCGGCGTGCCGTCGGGCTTGGGATCGGCCCAGACATACCAGTCCGCCTTCGGATTGTTGCGGCTGGCGCGGCTTTCCGCGAACCAGGGATGCTGGTCCGAGGAATGCGACACCACCAGGTCGATCATCACCTTCAAGCCCAGTTCATGGGCGCGGGCGATCAGGGCGTCGAAATCCTCCATGTCGCCGAACAGGGGGGCGATGCCGCGGTAATCGGACACGTCATAGCCGAAATCCTTCATCGGCGACGTGAAGAAGGGCGAGATCCAGACCGCATCCCCGCCCAGCGACGCGACATAGGGCAGGCGCTGGGTGATGCCCGGCAGATCGCCGATGCCATCGCCCGTCGTGTGCTGCAAACTGCGCGGATAGATCTGATAGATGACCCCACCCTTCCAACAGTCGATTTTCACGTCTGTCAAGTTTCATCCACCTTTCACGGACCCGGCCAGAAGGCCGCGGACCAGATATTTCTGCATCGCGAAGAACACGATCAGCGGCACCGCGATGGAAATGAAGGCCGAGGTTGCAAGGATTTCCCATTCCCCGCCCTTGGACCCCATCAGCTCGCGCAGCACGCCGGTCATGACCAGTTGTTCGCGCGTATTGCCAAGGAACACAGTGGCGACCAGCAGGTCGTTCCAGACCCACAGGAACTGAAAGATGGCAAAGGACGCCAATGCCGGGAACGACAGCGGCAGGATGATCTTGCGGAAAATCTGGAACTCGGTCGCGCCGTCCACGCGGGCGGATTCAATGACCTCTCGGGGCAGGCCGACCATGTAGTTGCGCAGCAGGTATATCGCCAAGGGCAGGCCGAAGCCGGTATGGGCAAGCCAGATGCCCAGGTATCCCTTGCCGATGCCCAGTTCGTTGTGCAGCCGCAAAAGCGGGATCAGCGCCACCTGCAAGGGCACGACCAAGAGGCCCACCACGGCGGCGGTCAGCAGGGCGCGGCCCGGAAACTCCATCCAGGCCAGGGCATAGGCGGCAAAGGCCGCGATCAGGATCGGGATCACGGTCGCGGGGATGGTCACGGTCAGCGTGTTCATGAAGGCCCGGCCCAGGCCCTCGGCGGTCAGCACGCGATTATAATTCTCGGTGGTCAGCCGGGCGGGCGCGCCGGTGGTGACAAAGATCCGCTCGCCCCTGCGCATCTCGAAGGGCGTGTCCGAGGTCATGCGATAGCTGCCGTCCTCGGCCACGGTGACCTGCCAGCCGTCGCCGATCTCGGCCGTGTCGCCGGGCGCAAAGGCTGCCGGCTCGCGGGCGCGGGTGCCCCAGCCGATCAGGTTCTGGCCTTCCTCAAGGACGCTGCCCTCGATGACATATTGCCCGTCCTGCTGGACCGCGTCGTCGCCCGTGCCGGTGCGCACGAAGCCCGTGGCCTCTTGCGCCGAAAAGGACTGCCACCAGCCCGAGGTCAGGATCTGGTCGCGGTCGCGAAAGGACGACACCAGAAGCCCCAGCGTCGGGATCGTCCACAACAGCACCAGCAGGAAGGCGGCGATATTGACCGCCCAGACCAGCGAGGATTTCTGTCCGGCCATGCCTTCCATCAGCGGACCTCCCGGCGGGCGTTGACGATGTTCCAGATCATGATGGGGGTCACCAGGGCCATCAGGATGATGGCGATGGCCGATCCGCGCCCGTAATCGGGCGTGCCGCGGAACATCCAGTCATACATCAGGTTCGCCAGCACCTGCGTGCCCCATTGCCCGTTGGTCATCACGAAGACGATGTCGAAGACCTTGAGAACCACGATGGTGATGGTGGTCCAGACGACCGCGATGGTGCCCATGATCTGCGGCACCTTGATCTTGAAGAACACCTGCCAGGGGGACGCGCCGTCCAGGATCGCGGCCTCGATGGTTTCCTCGGGGATGCCGCGCAGGGCGGCGGACAGGATCACCATGGCGAAGCCTGTCTGGATCCAGACCAGCACGATCATCAGGAAGAAGTTGTTCCAGGGGATCAGCGTCAGCCACAATTGCGGATCGCCCCCCAGGGCTTGCACGATGGCGTTCAGCAGCCCGATCTGGTTTTCCTCCGGGGCGCGGTATTCATAGATGAACTTCCAGATCACGCCCGCGCCGACAAAGCTGATCGCCATGGGCATGAAGATCAGCGACTTGCCGATGCTGCCCCATTTCAGCCGGTCGGTCAGCTGCGCCGCGATCAGCCCGAACAGGGTGGACAGCGCCGGCACCACCAGCAGCCAGACCAGGTTGTTGCGCATGGATTCGCGGAACTTGCCGTCGTTCAGCAGCCAGGCGTAATTGGACCCGCCCACGAAATCGGTGCCCCGCGCATTGTGGACGGACCGCCACAGGCTGTCGAAGATCGGATAAACCAGGTAAACGCCCAAAAACAGGATCGCCGGTCCCAGAAACAGCCAGGGCCGGATCTGGCCCGCCTTGCGGATATTGTCCCCCGCATTCGGGCCGCGCGGAGGATAGATGCGGTCCAAGATCAGGTTCGATCCCCAGAACCACGCGACGCAGCCGAAGACGCCGATCAGGATCGTGCTGATGGCCAGCCAGAACAGTTCCATGCCGATGCCCCCCGGTCAAACAAGCGCGGCGTCGATCCGCCGCGCCAGAACGTCACCTTTCAAGGCGTCACTTCAGCGTGGCCCAGGTCTGCTGGATGCGGTCCGCGACATCCTGCGCGGATGCGCCGCCCACGAAATCGACCATGCCGGTCCAGAAGGCCCCCGCGCCGACCGAGCCGGGCATCAGGTCGGATCCGTCGAACCGGAAGGTGGTCGCATCCAGCAGGATCTGGCCCATCTTGCGCTGTGTCTCGCTGGCATAGGCGTCCATGTTCACGCCCGTATGGGGCGTGGTGAACCCTGACTGCGCCATCCATAATTCATGCGCGGCGGGGGTTTTCAGGAACTCGACAAAGGCCATGGCGACCGGGTTGTCCGAAAACACCCCGAACAGCGTGCCGCCGCCCAGCACCGGCTGGCCCAGGCTGCCATCGGCGGGGGCGGGGAAATAGAAGAAGTCGTAATCCTCGCCCTCGACGGTGTCGTCGGGAAAGAAGGACGGGATGAAGCTTGCCTGCCGGTGCATATAGCAGCCGGGCGGGCTTTCGAACAAACCCTTCGGGCTTTCGCGGAAATCGTTCGACGCGACCGAAGCCGCGCCGCCCGCGACATAATCCTCGTTCTTGGCGAACCAGCCGAATTCATCAATGGCGGCGATGACCTTGGGATCGTTGAAGGGAAGGGCGTTGGTGGTCCAGGCGTCGTAATCTTCGGGCGTGTTCAGGCGCAGCATCAGATCCTCGACCCAGTCGGTCGCGGGCCAGCCTGTCGCGCCCCCGGATGCCAGGCCGATGCACCAGGGGGTTTCCCCATCGGCGGCGATCTGTTCGGTCAGCGCCTTCAGATCCTCGTAGGTTTCGGGAATCTCGTATCCCGCATCCTCGAAATTCTCGGGGACATACCAGACCAGCGATTTCACGTCGGCCTTGTAGGGAAAGGCGAACATCTTTTCCGCCCCGTCCTCGCCGGCATAGGTGCCAAGCGCGGCCCAGCTGTCGCCCGCCGCGTAATTGTCGCGCACCCATTGCGCGGTGTCCTCACCCAGGTCGCGCAGGTAACCCTTGGCCGCCAGCTCGGCCGCCAGCCCCGGCTGCGGCAGCACCGCGATGTCGGGGGGCGATCCGGCCTCGCTGTCGATGACGATCTGCTGTTCGAAGCTGTTCGACCCGGAATAATTGACGGTCGCACCCGTCGCATCCTCGAAATAGGCCATGATCGAGGTGAACAGCGCCTGGTCCGCGCCCAGCCAGGGCGCCAGGATCGTCACGCTCTGGCCACTGATATCGGCATGGGCCGCGCCAAAATCCTCCAGGCTTTTCCAGTGAATGCGATCATCGCTGCCCTTTTCGATCACCAGTTGCGCCTGCGCCCCCCCGGCCACCAGCGCAGCCAAGGCCACGGTCGTGTAAAACATTGTCTTCACGTCTTTTCCCCTCCCCAGGGTTCGCAACCTGCGTGCGAGCCTTTTGCGCGATGGTCGCTTGACAAGACCCGCCCTGTCAAACCCTTACTCCCATTCAAGTTCCTTGAAGGCTGCGGTCGCATCGCGCGCGGCGGATTGCGGAAAGGACGCCCAGTCGGCGGCAAAGGGCTGCAGACCGGTGACAATGGCGGGCACTGCCTGGGACATGGGCAGCCCCGCCCGGATCGCCTGGCGCGTCTGCCGGGCCAAGGCGGCCAGGAAATCCTGCTGCGCTCCCACGGCCTGCGGCCAGTCCGCAGCGACGGGCCCGTGACCTGGCACGACGGGACCGGCGGCCCGAGGGACGGCCATCCAGTCCAGCCAGCCCGGCAGGGATCCGTCCACGATGGGCGTCAGCCCGCGAAACACCAGGTCGCCCGCGAACAAGGTGCCCGTCGCGCTGTCGCGCACCGTCAGGTCGTTGTCGCTGTGCGCGGGACCGGTGGCGGTCAGGGTCAGGACGCGTCCGCCCAGGTCGATCTCCTGCCTGTCCGCGACCGCGACATCGGGCAGGACGACCCGCGTGCCGATCATCGGTCCCGGCCCGTAAAGCCCGAGAAGGTTATCCAGATAAACCGGCCCGCGGCTTTCCAGCGCGTCGCCCAGCCGGGCATGGCCGACGATGACGGCGCCTGCCTCGGCAAGAACCTCGGCCCCGAAGGCGTGGTCGGGATGCATATGGGTAACGATCAGGTGGCTGATCGGCTTGTCGCTGACGGCCCGGATCGCCGCGAACAAGGCCTGCCCCTGCGCGCGGGATGCACCCGCGTCGATCACCGCGATGCTGTTATCCCCGACCACAAAGCCCAGGTTGGCAATCCAGCCGTCCGGGCTGTCCTCGAACTGGGCCACCTGGCCGATGTGAACATGGACGCCATCGGCCACCTGGTCCACCGCCAGGGCAGGCAGGTCGTCCAGATCCGTGCAGGTCAGGCCGCCGTCTTGCAGGTCGGACCGGTCCACCAGCCAGTCGCGGGCGATTCGCAAAGCATCATTGTTGCACTCGGCCAAGGTGGCATATGGCTGGCCGACCAATGTTACCGGGGCGCAGACCTGCGGATCGGCGGCAAGGCAGGCGGATAAAACGGCAAGGATCATTTCCATATTTTCCCAGATTTGGGCCGAATGTCCAACTTTTCGTGACCTGCGACCTTAGTCGTGTTGAAACGCGTTGTCGCTGGTCTAACATGATAGGCAGTCGCCATCATGGCGGCCGTGGATTTGGAGGAAATGCATGGCTTGGACGAAACCCACCCTGAAGGAAATTGCCTGCGGCATGGAAATCAACATGTACGCACCGGCAGAGGACGAACCGGTCCTGTTCTGAGGCATCCGCTTCAGGCATCATGAACGGCCCCGTCCGATACTCTCGGGCGGGGTCTTTTCGTCAGGGACATCATGAAGATCATTCTGCTGGGGGCCGGGGCCGGCGGCGGGCTGCCGCAATGGAACTGCGGCTGCTACAATTGCAATGCCGCGCGGGCCGGACGGATTCCGGCGATGACGCAAAGCTCGGTCGCGGTCAGCGCGGACGGGCGCAACTGGGCAATCCTGAACGCCTCGCCCGACATCCGGGTCCAGCTTGCGGCCACGCCCGCGCTGCATCCGACGGGGCTGCGGGATATGCCGCTGCATTCGGTCCTGGTGACAAACGGCGATATCGACCATGTGGCGGGGCTGCTGACGCTGCGCGAATCCCAGCCCTTCGTGCTGTATGCGACGCCCGCGATCCATGGCGTGCTGGCGGACAACCCCATGCTGGGGGCCTTGCGGGGCGATCTGGTGGCGCGCGAGCCCGTGGCCTTGGACCAGACCGTCACCATCGCGCCGGGGCTGGACGCCACGCTGTTCGCCGTGCCGGGCAAGGTGCCCCTGTACCAGGAAGGCGCCGTGGTCGAAACGGGCCTGGTGGGCGAAACGACGGTGGGGGTCGAGCTGGCGGCGAACGGGTGCCGTGCCCTGTATATTCCGGGCTGCGCGGAATTGCCCGGCTGGCTGGTGGACCGCATCGGGGGGGCGGATCTCTTGATGTTCGACGGCACCTTGTGGGACGATGACGAGATGATCCGCATGGGCCTGGGGCAAAAGACCGGGCGCCGCATGGGCCATATGCCGGTGGTGGAAACCATCGCCGCCATGCGCGACCTGCCGGTGGGACGCCGGGTCTTCGTCCACATGAACAATTCCAATCCGCTGACCGATCCGGCCAGCGTTCAGACGCGCGAAGCAGAAGCCAGCGGCTGGCAGGTCGGCCGCGACGGAATGGAGATCACGCTGTGAAGGACGCCTTTTCAGTATCGGGGCAAGATCAGGCGCAATCGCGCGAGGATTTCGAGGCCCGGCTGCGCGCCATCGGCGCCCAACGCTATCATGACCGCCATCCGTTCCACGAACGCCTGCATGGCGGCCATTGCACCCCGGACGAGGTTCGGGCCTGGGTCATCAACCGCTGGATGTACCAGTCGCGCATCCCTATGAAGGACGCGGCCTTCATGTCGCGGGTCGAGGATCCCGACCTGCGCCGCGCCTGGCGCAAGCGGATCGAGGATCACGACGGCGGCGTTTCCGAAGGCGGCGGCATCCGCCGCTGGCTGGCGCTTGCACAGGCGGTGGGGCTGGATCCGGATTACGTCGCAAGCGGCGTGGGGATCATGCCCGCCACGCGGTTCGCGGTGGACGCCTATGTCCGTTTCGTGCGGGATATGCCGCTGCTGGACGCGGTGGCCGCCAGCCTGACGGAACTGTTCGCGCCCAGGATCCACGCCCAGCGGATCGAGGGGCTGCTGGCTCATTACGATTTCGCCGATGACAGCAGCCTGTCCTATTTCAAGAAGCGCCTGACCGAGGCGCCCGAGGATGTGAAGTTCGGCCTGGATTATGTCCTGACCAACGCCGACACCAAGGAAAAGCAGGATGCGGCGGCGGCGGCGCTGACCTTCAAGACCGACGTGCTGTGGGCGCAGCTTGACGCGTTGTGGCACGGCTATGTCGAGGGCAATGTCCCGCCGGGCGCCTGGCGGCCGGGCGAGGGGATGGCCCCATGACCGCCCAGCCAGCCAGCATCCGGCCAGCCCCAACCCCCCCTGCGCCGCTGATCGGCCCGGACGACATTCCCTATCTGCCGCGCGGGGTGCGGCTGGCTTATGACAGGGTGCGCGGCATCCGCGTGTTGCAGGCCCCCGAACGGGCGATGCAACTGGATGCCATCGGCGATGCGATCCTGTCGGAACTGGACGGCACTCGTTCCATGAAGGCCATCGTCAGCGGCCTTGCCGCGCGCTATCATGCGCCCGAAGACCAGATCGCGGGCGATGTGCGCGACTTTCTGACCGGTCTGATCGAACGGCGGATGGTTTTCCTCAGGGGGGATCCATGAAGGACCAGCAAAGCCAACCTCGCGACCTGGACGGAAATCCCGTCACCCCCGGCCTGCCCATGGCCATGCTGGCCGAGGTGACGCATCGCTGCCCGCTGGCCTGCCCTTATTGCTCGAACCCCGTGGAACTGACTCGGGCAGCCCAGGAACTGTCGGCCGACGACTGGGGCCGCGTGTTCCGCCAGGCCGCCGACCTGGGCGTCCTGCAGGTCCATATCTCGGGCGGGGAACCGGGCGCGCGGCGCGACCTGGCGCAGATCGTGGCGCACGCACGCGATGCGGGACTGTATGTGAACCTGATCACCTCGGGCATCGGCATCACGCGCGAGCGGCTGGACGAACTGGACCGCGCGGGTGTCGATCACGTGCAACTGTCCTTGCAGGGCATACGCCCCGACATGGCCGACCGGATCAGCGGCCATCCCGGATCCTGGGACAAGAAGATGGGCTTTGCCCAATGGGTCAAGGACATCGGCTTTCCCCTGACCATCAACGCCGTGGTCCACCGCCAGAACCTGGAACGCCTGCCCGACATGATCGAGCTGGCCGAAACCCTTGGCGCGCGCCGGATCGAGGTCGCGACCGTGCAATTCCACGGCTGGGCGGATTTGAACCGCAAGGTCTTGATGCCCACCCGCGACCAGGCGGTCTTTGCGCGGACGGTGGTGAATGATGCGCGCATCCGTCTGCGCGGGCGGATGGTCATCGACTATGTCCCCGCCGATCACCATTCCATTTATCCCAAGGCCTGCATGGGCGGGTGGGGATCCACGGGCCTGAACGTCGCGCCCGACGGCACGGTCCTGCCTTGCCATGCCGCGCAGACGATCAAGTGGATGCGCTTTGAAAACGTCCGCGACCGGGACTTGGGCGAAATCTGGCATGAGTCCGACAGCTTCAACGCCTTTCGCGGCACCGGCTGGATGCCGGAACCCTGCCAAAGCTGCGACCGCAAGACGATCGACTTCGGCGGTTGCCGCTGCCAAGCCATGGCTCTTGCGGGGGATGCGCGAGCGACCGATCCCGTCTGCTCGCTGTCGCCCCTGCATGGTCAGGTCGTGGCCCGGGCCGAGGCCGATGCGGGCGCGGACACCGCCGACCTGATCTATCGCCGCATGAAGAAGGGAGAGTAAGCGATGAAGGCCCATATCCTTGCCGCACTGCTTCTGGCCACGCCCGTCTTGGGCGGACCCGCTGCGGCGCAGGACAACCCGCTGCAAAACTCGGCCGCCTGGGAGGATCTGCGCGATTCCGTCCTGGGCTTGGCGGCGGATGTGCCGCTGGATCTGGCCGTCCTGGATCTGGATGCCCCCGTGCGTGCGCACGAAGCCGCCATTGTCCCGATCCGCCTGACCCAGCCCCCTGGCGCCCCGACGGTGCAGGCGGTGACATTGGTCATCGACGAGAACCCCGCCCCCGTGGCCGCCGAATACACCTTTGGTCCCGCCATGGCGCCGCTGGATTTCGAATTCCGGGTCCGGGTGGACAGCTATTCCGACGTGCGCGCCATTGCCGATACCGGCAACGGCAATCGGGTGATGGCGGGCCGTTTCGTCAAGGCATCGGGCGGCTGTTCGGCACCTGCCGGCAAGGACATGGCGGCGGTGGAAGCCACCATGGGCCAGATGCGCTGGCGCACGGACAGCCAGGACGGGCGCCAGATCGGCACGCTGATGATCCGGCATCCGAACTTTTCGGGCCTGCAACGCGATCAGCTGACGCTGCTGAACATTCCCGCCCACTTCATCGACCGGCTGGAGGTGCGCCAGGGCGACGACCTGCTGTTCACCCTGCACGCCGGGATTTCCATCAGCGAGGATCCGGTGTTCCGCTTTGCCTATGATCCCAACGGGCAGCCGATCCATGTCCATGCCGAGGATACCGACGGCAACACCTGGGACCAGACCTTTGAAGCCGTCAATGGATAAGGAAGCCGCCATGACCAAACGCGCCACCATCGCCGTCGATATCCAGAACGACTATTTCCCCGGCGGGAAATTCCCGTTGGAGGGGATGGAACAGGCCGCCGAAAGGGCGCGCGCCGTGCTGGATGCCGCACGGGACCGTGGCGATCTGATCGTTCATGTGCGCCACGAGTTTCCCGATGCCTCGGCGCCGTTCTTCCACCCCGGCAGCGAAGGGGCAAACATCAATCCCGCCGCGGCCCCGCAGGGAAACGAGATCATCGTGACCAAGAACCAGGTCAACGCCTTCAAGGATACCGATCTGAAGCGCATCCTGGACGACAACGGCATCGAGCAGGTCGTGATCGTCGGCGCCATGAGCCATATGTGCATCGACGCAGCCACCCGCGCGGCGTCCGACCTAGGTTATCAAACCACGGTGATCTCGGACGCCTGCGCGACCCGGGATCTGGAATTCCAGGGAACCACCGTACCCGCAGCCCAGGTCCATGCCGCCATGATGAGCGGGCTTGCCTTTGGCTATGCCACTGTAACGGATGCGAAAGACTGGATTGCGGGCCAGTCCGCGGGCTGAACGGCGCCTGTCGGCGGACCACGACCTTTGTCGCAGAAGCAGGCTTGCTTTGCGCAAGCAGTACCCTACACTTGAACAGGAATGCCGCAGGGGGGAGACTGCGGCACCATCCGAGGAGGATATCTCATGACAGCCGCAGCCATGCAGGCCCGTTCGCCGCAGACGCCACGGCAAAGCGCCGATCAGGTGCGTGAAATCCTGATCGTGGACGACCACCCGCTGATGTGCGACGCGCTTGCGCTGACCCTGAAGATCAGCTTCGGCCTGAAGAACGTGCGCACCGCGCGCAGCCTGGGCGCGGCCCTGGACGGGATCAAGGCGCAGGGTGCCCCGGACGCGGTGATCCTGGATCTGAACCTGCCCGACGCGCGCGGATCCGAAGGCATCGTGACGCTGCGCCGCCAATTGCCCGACGTGCCCATCACGATGATTTCCGCCGACATGGACGGTGCCATGATCGGGGCCGCGATGGCGGCGGGGGCGCAGGGCTATATCAGCAAGTCCCTGGGCCGAGAGGCCCTGGTGGACAGCCTGCGCCGGATGTGGGAGGGCGAACGCGTCACCCCCGAAGGCTATGCCCCCGACCAGGCGGATGCGGATGACGGGGCCAAGGCGGAACTGGCCCGGCGCTTTGCCACCCTGACGCCGCAGCAGATGAAGATCCTGCGGCTGATCTGCCAGGGCAAGGCGAACAAGGAAATCAGCTATGACCTGTCCATCGCCGAGGCGACGGTAAAGACCCACATCACCGCCATCATGTCCAAGATCAACGCTCGCCGCCGCACCCAGGCGGTGCTGCTTGCCAACACGGTCCGTCTGTTCGAGGCGGGATGATGGATACCGGCCCGGCTGCGAAGGAGGGCGCCACCGGGCCGGTGGCCGTGCAGGCCGACCGCAAGGGGGCCGACCCCGGCCGTGTCCTGCTGGACGGCCTGCGCGGAGCCGATCCGGGCCTGGTCCTGGTCTTTGGCGCCGACGGTTCGGATCTGACTGCGCTTGACGCCGTGCTGCGGGCGGGCCTGCCCGACGGCTGCGTGATCGCGGGCTGTTCGTCCGCCGGCGAAATCGGGCCTGCGGGCTATGCCACGGACAGCATCGTGGCCATCGGCTTTCCTTCGGCCCACTTTCGCGCCACGGCCCTGGTCCTGCCGCGGCTGGATGCCCTGCCGGTATCGGACTGGATGGCGGCGCTGCGACGCCTGCACGCGGGATTTGGTCCCGACCCGCAGCGGTCGCTGTTCGGGTTGCTGCTGGTCGATGGACTGGCCGGTCAGGAAGACGTGCTTGTCGCTACCATCGACGCGGCCCTGCCGTCCGTGCCCACCCTGGGCGGGTCGGCAGGCGACGGCTTGTCCTTCCGCCAGACCTGGCTGCTGGCCCAGGGCCAGGTCATCACCAATGCCGCCGTCTTCCTGCTGGTCGAAACGGATCTTGCCGTCAGCGAAGTCACCTTCGCCCATTTCAGCCCGACCGCCACCCGCGTGGTCGTCACCGCCGCCATCCCCGAAAAGCGCCGCATCCTGGAACTGAACGCCGAACCGGCGGCGGCCGAATATGCCCGTCTGACCGGCATTGCCCCCGATGCGCTGACGCCTAG
The DNA here is from genome assembly GCF_030863885.1 of Paracoccus actinidiae. NCBI lineage: Bacteria > Pseudomonadati > Pseudomonadota > Alphaproteobacteria > Rhodobacterales > Paracoccaceae > Paracoccus > Paracoccus actinidiae. Next base: position 3,073,822 of record NZ_CP132956.1, on the reverse strand, counting down.
CGAATTCGCCCGCCATCCATTGCTGCTGCGCATGGGCCGCCATCATCATGTCCGCGCCATCAGCGCGCAGACCGAGGATGGCGGGCTGTCGCTGATGTCGGCCATCGACACCGGGACCGTTCTGACCCTTGGCCGGGCCGAGGACATGACCCAGGGCTTTGCCGAGGCGCTGGCATCCCTGCCCCGTCCGCCGCTGATGGTGCTGGGCTTCGACTGCATCCTGCGCCGCTTGGCCCTGGAACGCGAAGGCCTGGGCGACCAGATGTCCGACCTGCTGATCCGCTATCGGGTGGCGGGCTTCAATACCTATGGCGAACAGCACAGCGGGATGCACGTGAACCAGACCTTCGTGGGCCTGGCCTTCATGCCCGGCACCGATCCGACGGCCCCCCGTGCTGCGTGACGACGACAGCAACGAACGCCGGATCGACAAGCTGGTGCGCATCAACCAGGTTCTGATCGACCGCATTGATCGACTGGAGGAATCCCGCGGATCCGCCTGGTCGATGTTCCAGGCCGCCGTGGCCCTGGAACAAGAGGTAATGGCCCGCACCCGCGACCTGGAACGCGCGCTTGCCGACCTGTCGCAGCGCAACCGCGAACTGGCCGTGGCCCGCGCCAGTGCGGAAGAGGCGAACCGCTCCAAGACGCGCTTCCTGCGCGCGGCCAGCCATGACCTGCTGCAACCCTTGTCGGCCGCGCGGCTGTTCCTGTCGATGCTGACCGACACGCCAATGACCGAACTTCAGTCCGAACTGACCGGTCGGCTGGGGGGCGCCTTTGAATCGGTGGAACAGTTGATGCACGCGGTTCTGGACATCTCTCGCCTGGACAGCCAGCGGATCGAGTTCCACCGCCAGCCTGTCCCCTTGGGCGAATTGTTCCGCAAGCTGGCCATCGAATACGCCCCCCTGGCCGAGGCCAAGGGGCTGCGGATGTCCTTTGTGCCGACCGATGCCGTTGTCGAAAGCGACCCGGTGTTCCTGCGCCGGATTGCGCAGAACCTGGTGTCGAACGCCATCAAGTACACCCATCGCGGCGGCGTGGTGGTGGGGGCGCGCAAACGCGGTTTGCTGTGCTGGCTCTGCGTCTATGATACGGGCGTGGGCATTCCGGCCGTGGACCGCAACCGGATATTCGACGAGTTCCAGCGCCTTGGAAACGACGCCCGCATCCCCGGCATGGGCCTGGGCCTGTCTATCGTGCGCCGCGCCTGCGCAAAGCTGGATCACCCGATCCGCCTCGATTCCGAGGCGATGCGCGGCACGGTGTTCCGCGTGGGCCTGCCCCTTGTGCAGCGCGACGGCCCGGCCTGCCCCGACAGGCCTGCCCGCGCCACCCTGCCCCTGCGCGGGCGCGTGGCCTTGGTGGTGGAAAACGACCAGGGGATGCAGCGCGGGTACGAGATGATCCTGCGTGACCGGCTGGGCATGGTGGCCCGCGTCACCAGCGGCACGGCCGAGGCCCTCGCGACCATGGGCGACGATCCGCCCGATGTGATCCTGGCCGATTACGCCCTGGAAAACGGCGACACGGGCGTTCATGCCATCGCGGCTTTGCGACAATCGGCAGGGCAGGCGATCCCGGCGGTGATGGTTACCGCGCATCGCGATCCCCAGATCGCCCGCAGCTGCGCGGCCATGCAGGTGCATCTGATGGAAAAGCCCGTTCGCCCCGGGGAGCTGGCCGAGATTCTGGGCGAGATCCTGGCATGAACTGCGACCAAAGGCCGAAGCGCCGGGGGGTGGGCTTGTCCTTGGCCCCCGGTGGCGCAACTCTGACCCCGGAATTGGGAGGGATATGATGAGAATAGCCATTGCCGCGGCCCTGTGGCTGGGCCTGTCCGCGCTGTCTGCGGGCCATGTCCTTGCGGGCGAGGCCGGGGATGCCGTCTTTGCCGAGCGCGGCCCCTGGTCGCTGGACGGGCAGGAACTTCGCTGGACCGTCGAAGTCGAAGGCCCCGAGGCCGAGGGCTTTCAGCGCATCGACGACGGCAGCGTGACCCTGGCTCAGGCCATCGATCCGTCGGACCAGCAGCCGATCCTGCAACTGACCCAGAAGACGGACGCGCGGACGCGCCAGATCGGGCCTTTCCCGGTTTCGGGCGGGGATCCGGTGCTGACCTTCTTTCTGGAACAAACCTCCAGCCACATGGCGCGGCTGACCGGCGGCAGCCCCTATTATATCCGCAACCGCATCAAGGAGGCGCTGTTCCAGGGCGGTAAGATCACGCAGTCCGGCGACGGATCCGTGGCGACCTTTGCGCCCTTTGCCGGGGATCCGAATGCCGCCCGGATGGGCGGTTTCGAGACGCTGACCCTGACCTTCGTGCTGGATGATCCCAAGCAGCCGATTCGCGAATTGCGCGCCGAAGCCCCGGGCACGCAGCCGGGCTATCTCAACCGGATGGCGCTGCAATGATGGTGCGGCTTATCGCGCTTGCCCTGGCGATGGGCACGGCTGCCCCCGTTCATGCCCAGGCGGTCAACGATTATCCGACCAATGCGCGGGCCGAATATGTCTTTGCCTGCATGGCCACGAACGGCCAGACCCGCGATATGCTGGACCGCTGTTCCTGCGCCATCGACCAGATCGCCGAGGTGCTGCCCTATGACGGCTATGTCGAGGCCGAAACGGTTCTGCGGATGCAGCAGACGACGGGCGAGCGTGCCGGCATGTTCAAAAGCATGCCGCAACTGACCAATGTGGTCGCAGATCTGAAACGTGCCGAGGCCGAGGCCGAGATCCTCTGCTTCTAGAGCCTGTTGCATTCAATCGACCTCGTACCCTGCGGCTTTGAAGTAGTTGTAGCATTCCTCGTCGGAGAACAGATCGCAGACCTGGCCGACCGCAGCCCATAGTTGATCGTAGGTTCGCAGCAGAACGGCTACATCGAGTCCTTCAACGGCAGCCTGCGCGACGAATGCCTCAACGAGGAAATCTTCGATAGCCTGGCCGATGCCCGCCGCAAGCTGGCCCTCTGGCGATACCACTACAACGCTGCTGCATAACACCCATCTCTCTATGTTGTTGAGGGGAATAGGTTCTTCTGGTCGGGATGCGGTCCTGCGGGGTGTTTTGCCCTTTGCTTGGCCTCGAAAGCGACGTGTTGTGCCTGTGGTGTGGCAAGTTCGGACCGGCTGAAGAGCCACGGTCCGTCGGGAAGGGGATGATCGCCTTTGACCACTCCGGTCTCGGCCGCGATCCTCAATGTCTTCGCCGATATGCCGAGCAGGCGCGCAGCATCGGTTAGATTGAGCCACGGTTCGATACCATCGGGAGCTGGGCGGAAGACCGGGATCTTGTGATGCGAGCGGAGGGACGTGACCCGCTCGCGTGTCCAGCGGTTGCCATGGCCTGTCAGTAGGCCGTTTCGGTTGAGGATGCCGGCAATCAGATCGTCGGAGGCAATGAGCACCAGCTGGCGCACCGCGGCGATGGTCTCGGAAGCGGTGCTGTTGCGCTGACCCCGGCGCCGCTTCGGCAGGCGCAGCTCTGTATGCGCACCGCCGATCCAGTGGACCAGCAGAACGATCTCGGAGGCTGTATCGTCGAGATCGGCAACCACCTCCTGGATGACGGTGCGGACAATCCGCTTCTTGAGCCGGGCTTCCGTTGTCGGTGCCGCCCAGACCGCCCGAAGGTTCGTCCCAATTTTGCTGGTGTCGAGTGCCGCCAGGGAAGATGATCCTGGGGCGGCGGCATCGTGCTCCGCAATCCTGGCCTCGACCGTTGCGACTTGCGTGAGGGCACGGTTCCACCGCGTCTCCAACTCTCCGGCCACCAGCCGGTTCGCAGGATCGGCGGCATCGTATTGCCGGAATGCCCGATCGGCGTGGTAGCGGGCAGCCTCGAGATCGCGCACCAGAGCTTCGCGAACCTGATCCCGGCGGCTGGCAGCCTGCGTCTCGGCCTCCATGGCGGCAGCGATTGCTCCGGGTTCGACCACCCGCAGCAATGCCTGCTCAATGGCATCGTCGACCCGCAAGCCGCCGAAGGCAATGCAACGCGGCTCGCCGTTGTCGAGCAGACCCCGCCAGCAGGAATAGCGCGGGATGGTGTGATTGACGCCAGTGTAGCGGAGCGTCAGCTTGCGGCCGCAGCGCCGACAGCGCAACAGGCCGGCCAGCAGTGCCTCGCCGTGCTTGGGCGCTCCATGATGGCGGCTTGAGGGGACGTTATTGCTGACCATCGTGCGGATCGCTTCTGCCCGTTCCCAACTGACATAGCCTTCATGCGCTCCGGGCTTCAGCGCCAGCCAATCGCTGCGTGGCTTTCGGCGGCTGCCTGTTCGTGGAACGGTCGCATCGTGCTTCGGCATCACGCAAGTCTTACCATAAGCATAGGCGCCGCCGTAGACCGGATTCTCGACCATCCGATGGATGGTGGCATAGGTTGGCCGGCGCCAGACGACATCACCATTGGCGCGTCGGGCCGGCAGATCCAGACCATGCTCCAGGAACCAGAGCAGAGCCTGCCGTGCGCTGCCGAGCTCGGCCACCTTGTCAAAGACAAGGACGATGGCCTCTTGCACGCGCCGATCGGGATCCTTCTCCAGTCTGTCGCCGGCCTTCACAAAACCGATCGGGGCCGCGACGACCAACTCACCGCGTCGGGCCTTCTCGTATCGGGCGGCCAGTGAGCGTTGCCGCAGCAGGTCGAGCTCATACTCGTTGAGGCTGCCCTTCAGGCCGAGAAGCAGACGGTCGTTGCTCTGGCGTGGCGCATAAACGGCCTCCTGGTCAACCAGGACAGTGTCCACGACCCGGCACATCTCGATCAGCTGCTGCCAGTCACGGCTGTTGCGCGCGAAGCGGGACACCTCGCGTGCCGCAACCGCACCGACCTTGCCCAGGCAAACCTCGGCCACCATCCTGTCGAAACCGGCCCGTGTCACACCACCCGCAGCCGAGCGACCAAGATCGTCGTCAATGGTCTCGATGGAGGACCAGCCGAACGCCGTCAGCCGGTCGCGCATCGCATATTGCAGGGTGCTGCTCTCACGGTTGTGCAGCACCTGGTGCGTCGAGGATTGCCGCACGTAGAGGATCGCCTTGCGTTCCAGATGATGCGGGCCAATCTTCTCATGCATCATGTCCCGCCTCCTTCCGCTGCCTGTCCGCGCCGTCGGCGTGGTCGAGGATCAGGCGGGTCATCAACGTGGTCAGCGTCAGCCGCGCCTCGTCGGGCAGGCTCTGCCATTGCGGCGTTGGAAGCGATCCCGCGGCGCAGGGCGGATCGAAGAGGTCGAGTTGCTGCGGTGGCGTTCGGCGCGGCATGAGCATCTCCCGGAATTACCGATAGGGAGTTCGATGTTGCGCCCGAATCTCGCAATTCCGATGGCCTGTCGCGGGCCGCCACCGCGTCGTTCAGCACTGCCGCCAAGCCCGCCAGGGTCGCAATCGACGCAACCGGAGCAGACCTGAGGTGCCAGGATTGGCTGGTGGCCCGATCAAACATCCACGCGGGGATCTCCAGCCAGCGATCAGACGCAATGCCGGTCAGGCTACAACGGAATGCCGGCTGGCTGGCCTTCTCAACGACCGCGTGGACATAAACCTGTCGGCCGGCCCACGGATGCCACGGATAGAGAAGCTCACACTCATCAGTCCTGTGGGCGTTCTGTGATCGAGTTGTTCTCAACGACCGCGTGGACATAAACCTGTCGGCCGGCCCACGGATGCCACGGATAGAGAAGCTCACACTCATCAGTCCTGTGGGCGTTCTGTGATCGAGTTGTACAACGAAGACCGGCCCCATAGTGCGATCGGGTACAAGGTCCCGTTCACGCTGCATTATCCCGGCGACGCAGCCAGCGCTTCGTCCTGACCAAGCCGGAAAACTCCAGCATCCGGCGGTCCAGTTTCCAGGGGGCAGAGCAGGGGCGACACGCAAAAAGGTCATCGGTTTCAAGAATGCAGACGATATGGAGTAAAGAATGTTGCTTAAGAGCACCTAACGAAACCTTCGGATCTGGTTGAGGCAGATGAGGGCGCAGCCAAGGAGCACGAAGGCCCTCGTGGATGTCGGTGCGCCGCTCATAACGGATGGCGAGGCGGCAAAAGCAGTTGAGCCATGCCAGTGTCCGCTCGACGACCCAGCAATGCCGGCTCAGTCTTTCGCTGCTGTCGGCGCGCCGTCTGGCAATGCGGGGCGTGAAGGCGCGTTTTCGGCATTCGCTCCGGCAACGGTGATGATCCTAGGCCTTGTCGGGGTGGAGCGTGTCAGGGCCGACTACGCGGACGTCCACGACCGTGGCGCACTCCCGGCACGGCATCCAGAGTGGGTGCCAGCATCATGCTGTCGCGCCGGTTGGCCGGGCTCAGCCGCACCCCGAGCGGTGTGACCCGCCCATCGACCACAAGATGGCGCCTCAAACCCGGTTTGGCCGACGATCCTTGGGGTTCGGGCCTGTTTCAGCACCCCCCTTTTTCGCCTCAACGGCAGCGCTGTCGAGGAATGCGCGACTCCAGTCCAGTTGTCCCGCATCAGAAAGGCGCTTCAGAAGAACGCGGTGAAGCCTAGTCCCGACCCCGGCTGCCTGCCAGCCACGCAGCCTGCGGCCCACAGGTCATGCCGGAGCCAAACTCACGTGGCAGCATCTCCCGGGGAATACCGGAACGCAGAATGAAGATGATGCCGGTCAGGGCCAGTCGGCCATTGCATCAAGGGCAGCCGGCCTTTGGCTTCGGCCGCTTCCTTGGCAGAAGCGGCGCAATGGCCTCCCACAGATTATCAGATACAAGGGGTTTGCTCATGGCCTCTCAACGCATGAACAGCAGGTTTGTGAGACGCTCTAAAAGCAATGGGAGATATCTATGGCGTTGCTGCAGAACTCGCCCGAATGAGGATCACGCGGGTGCTGCTGTAGGGTAAGCATCCTGGCATGACGAAGCCTGAACCTGTCCGCTACCGCACGACGAACTGGACGTCCTGCAATGATGCTTTGAGGCGGCTCGGATCGCTGCTGATCTGGCTGGACAAGGACATGATGTGGCTGGAGAACAGGGCGGGGCGTCCCGGCCGCCCGCCTGTGTTCTCCAATGCGGTGATCCAGTTCTGCCAGATGGTAAAGGTGCTCTTTGGCATGCCGCTGCGGCAAACAACAGCCACGGTGGCCAGCATCCTCAAGATGGCCGGGCTCGACTGGCCGGTTCGGACTTCTCTACGGCTCAAGCCGCAGACAGAAGACGCTTGCCGTTCAGAGATCAAGACGCCGCACGTCAGGACCGCTGGACCTTCTGGTGGACAGCACCGGGATCAAGCTTTTGGGGTCAAGAGGCACCGTGGCCGCAGTGGGGCCGCGTAAGACCGATGAACGAGAATGGCTGGCGCGCAAACACGGCACGCACCGCAGGCGTCAATACCGCAAGGTTCATCTGGCGATGGATACAGGCACCGGTGACATCCGGGCGGTGGAGTTACCTCGAGCCGTGAGGATGACAGCGCGTTGCTGCCCGACCTGCTGGATAAGATCCCACCCGACGAACAGATCGGCACCGTGACTGGCGAAGGTGCCTTTGACACCCGGCGTTGCCATACGGCCATCCTGGATCGCGGCGGTACCGCCGTCATCCCCATCCGCAAGAACGGACGCCTGTGGACGGAAGACTGCTTCCAGCCTGCCCGCAACGACATCCTGCGGGCGAGCAGACGCTTCGCTCGGGCCAAATGGAAACATTGGTACGGCTATCGCGTCTGAAGTTGGATCGAAGTAAGAATGCGCTGCTTCAAATCCTTCGGCGAGCGGATTGCCTCACGAGACCCGGACAGACAAACCGCCGAAGTTTACCTCCGTGTTGCACTCACGAACCGCCTCAACGCACTCGGCATCGCCGAGATCAAGCGCGTGGCATAAGATCAGTGGGGTAAGGGGAACTCACCTCCAAAGGTGAGGTCTGCAACAATGCTTGTTCCGCGCAACATGGGTTCGGGCGCCCGCTTCGACTGTTCTGCGATCGGCGAAGCGGTAAACCTGGCCACGCGGCTGGAAGGTATGACAAAAGAGATAGGCGTCCCCCTGATCGCGGGCGAGGGGACCGCAGCGGCGCTTGGTCTGCAAGGGGGCCTGCGCCTGCTGGGCAATGCCAATGACCGGGGCCGCACAATCGTGATACAGATTTTCACGCTGGCATGAACCTGCGGAGCCAGCCCTCGTTCCACCAAGTTTCCTTCACGGCAACTCTGCTTTCCTCTAACCCGCGCGGCTTGCCGTCCGCCTTTGCCTGCGCCAAGGTGCCGCAAAACAAACTTGGGGACCGTGCCGATGAGATCTGGCCGTGCTGCGGCAAGCTTGGTGACCGCAATTGCCGCCGTGGCGGCGCTATCGGGCTGCGGGATGTTCGGAGGGCCGTCGGAACTCGAATGCATGGAGCGGGCGATGTATTTTGAATCCAACCGCTCCAGCCGGGACGGGATGGTGGCGGTGGGCAGCGTGGTGATGAACCGCGTCGAATCAGGCCGCTATCCCCGGTCCGTCTGCGGCGTCGTCGGGCAGAAGAACCAGTTTGCCCGCGGCGTGATGAAGCGCCGCATGGACGCGCGTTCGGCCCCGATGATCCGCAGCGCGGCCGTTTCGGTGTTGCGCGGCGAACGCCATCCTATGATCGGGGATGCCCAGTTCTTCCACACGGCCAGCTATCGCGCCAATTACGACAATATGCACTATGTGCTGACAACGGGCGGCAACGCCTTTTACGAGCGGCGCAAACCGGAACTGGTGCGCCAGCCTTTTCCGCTGCCCCCGATCGAGGGGATCACGGGGCGGTGACGCCACGGCCTTGACAGATCAGGCCGGCGCGGAATGTCGCGCATGGCGGTCTGGCGGGTGGAAGCACAGGAAAATCGGCGTATCATCGTGCCCTGCAACGCCGGGGCGTGACCAGAAAGCGTCGCCCGCTTGTCTGATGACTGTTGCCAGGTGTGTGTTTAACGAGATCGAGGCTGGAGAATGGCGCAACGGAGAAGATGTCTGAATGCTCGGCTGGTGGCTATGACCGCGATGGTCTGCCTTGTGGCAGCACAGGCAGATGCGCAGCAGAGCGAAGGAAGTTTTCCAACGGCACAGGAGATCTGGCGGCATCTGCCGGGAAGAACCATCGAAACCGCACCAGCACCAGCACCGGTACCCGAACCAGCACCCGAACCTCGCCCTGCCTCGCGGGTCGAGCGCCCTCCTGTGGACCGGCCCCGTGCTGCGGTTGCCGAAGCCGAGCCATCCCGGACCCTGGCCCAGGCCCGCGTCGTGATCCACTATCCCGAGCGAGGGGGATTTGAGCGTGCCGAGGAAATCGTCCGCCTTTTGCGGGCATTGGGCACCGCCGAGGTGGAAACGCGCCCGGTCAGGTATGCAGTGGAACGGCAAAGCATCCGCTATTTCCACGCCGCCGACCGAGAAGCATCCGCCCAGATCAGCCTGGCCCTGAGCGGAGGAGGGGGGGAAACCCCGTCCGACTTCACGTTCTTTCGGCCGTCGCCGCGCCGGGGCACTATCGAGATCTGGCTGCCGTGAACGCTGCACGACCGAGGCTCGGGGTGTTGAACCCCCGGCTGCCGATGTGCCCGCACTGCCCAGCCCACGCAGCCCCGGATCCTACAAGGACAAGTCCTCGAGGATTTCCGCGCGGACGCCTTTCAGCGGATCCTCATCATTGTGTCGCAGCAGATAATCATAGGCCGCATCGTGGCTGTCGAAGGGCATGGGGGCCTCGACGGAACTGAACTCTCGCCCCCCTCGTGACAGCTTCATGTGCGGCGCAGCGCCCATGGCAATGACAAACAGACCCATCCGATCTCTCCTTGGCGGTTCCTGTTGCAGAGGAAGGCAATCACCTGGCCCCCGCGACCAGCAACGCGTCTGGGCTGCCGCCGGCTCCAAACCCTGGGCAATGCAGCGCGTGATTCCTCCGAGCGCGCCGTTATGAACACGGCCCAAAGCGCCGTGGACGGCACCGTATTGACCCCGTCCTGCTGCTGCGCATGAATGGCGGCATGATTGATCATGACGCGACCCACCAACTGGCGGCCCTGCGTGCCGGAACACTTACCGCCCGAGAACTGATGGCAGAAACGCTGGACCGGATCGACAAGGCCAATCCGGCGATCAACGCCATCGTGGCGCTGCGCGACCGCGACACGCTGCTGGCCGAGGCCGAGGGGGCGCCGCCGGGTCCGCTGCAGGGTCTGCCCATGGCGATCAAGGATCTGGCCGAAACGGCGGGGATCGTCACCACCTATGGCTCGCCCGCCTTCCGCGACCATGTTCCGGCCGCCGACAGTCCGATGGTGGCGCGGCTGCGCAGGGCAGGGGCGGTGATCATCGGCAAGACCAACACGCCGGAATTCGGGCTTGGCTCGCACAGCTATAACCCGGTTTATGGCGTGACGCGCAATCCCTATGACCCCACGCGTTCCGCAGGCGGATCCAGCGGGGGCGCCGGTGCGGCCTTGGCCAGCCGCATGGTGGCGCTTGCCGACGGGTCCGACATGATGGGATCGCTGCGCAATCCTGCGGGGTGGAACAACGTCTTTGGATTTCGCCCCAGCTATGGCCTAGTGGCGAACGGTGGGCCGGGGGATATGTTCCTGGCGCAACTGTCCACGGAAGGACCGATGGCGCGGTCGATCCGCGACCTTGAACTGCTTCTGGCGATCCAGTCCGAACATGATCCGCGCCATCCGCATTCCAGCGGTCCCTATCGTCCCCAGGCACCGGGCCGAAAGCTGCGCATCGGCTGGGCGGCTGACTGGGGCGGTGCCTATTCGACCGAGCCGGGCGTCCTTGATCTTTGCGAGGCGGCAATGCGCGTGTTCGAGGGGATGGGCCACCAGGTCACCGCCATCCAGCCCCCCTTACCGGCCGAGGCGCTGTGGGAGGCCTGGACCACCCTGCGCAGCTGGACCATCGCCGGCAACCTGGAAGCCCTGCTGCGCACGTCGCCCGACATGGTCAAGCCCGAACTGCGGTGGGAAATCGAACGTGGCCTTGCCTTGTCCCCCGCAGATATCCGCCGGGCCAACACCATCCGGTCCGACTGGTTCCGCCGCACCGCCGGGTTGGAGGTCGATGTCCTGGCCCTGCCATCGGCGCAGCTTTTCGCCTTTGACGCCGACTGGTCCTGGCCGCGCGAGATCGCCGGAACCGTCATGGACAGTTATCACCGCTGGATGGAGGTCGTGGTGCCCGCATCGCTGACGGGGCTTCCCGCCCTTTGCGTACCGGCCGGATTTGGCCCGGCGGGCACGCCGATGGGCCTGCAACTGATCGGCCATCGCGGCCAGGATGCTGCGATCCTGAATCTGGGACGCGAATACGAGACGGCCACCACCTGGATCAAGCGCGCGCCAAGCCCCTAAAACCGGGACTTGGCGATCCTGTTTTGGGGACCGGGGCAATCTGACTTGGTGGTCCGTGCCACCTGCTATGTCCTGACGCCCTTTCCCAAGGCCGAAGCTGCTGCCATGACGCCCCAGTCAGAGCGACACTTCGCGCCTCTCGGCGTGGCGGCACAGCCAGCGCTGCACCTGCCATTCGGGATTGCCCTGCTGCCCGGGGGGCGATAACGGCCTGCCCGCTGATCATGCAGGTCATCAGAGAGACCTCTCGGTTATCGAAAAGAAGGGAGAAGTCCCTGCAAACCGGCCCGGTGGTCAGGCAGGCAGAGATCAAAAGTTCAATCATCACCACAATCCTTGAAAGCGACCGCCCGGATGACGTGACCGGGCCGGCCTGAAACGACATTGCTTGGAAAGCCGCAACCGGCCCGAAGGCCGATCCGGCATGGCTGGCATCATCCAGCCACGCGTTCAGGATCGGATATTCCCGTGCCTCGATCATCTATCAGGTGATGGATGCCGCATCATGGGGCCGCAATTCAGCCGGGCGGCAAGCAGGACCGTGGGTCGGGCGGCACCGTCGGTGCCCAGGCCTGCCCGACCATATCAAGCACCTGGGGCCAGTGGACATGGGCCACAAGTTCGCCTTCGTCCGGCCAGGCGACGCAGCGCCATTCGGGATACATGGCGCAGTATTCAAGCGCGGTTTCAAAGGGCGCGTTGCCGTCCTGATGGCCATGGATCAGGGTGACGGGGCAGGCGACATGGCCCAGGCCGTCGGGCCAGTCCTCGTGGAACAGCGGCACCTCGGCGCAAAAGGCGGTCTCGGACCAGGGCTCGGTGAAGAACAGCTTCTCGACACCGGCGTGAAAGGCTGCCGCGACCTCGGGATCAGCCATGGCCCGAGCATCGGCCGGGATGCGCGCCACAATTCCATGCAGATAACGGTCGAGACCATGGCAGGCGATCACGCCGCGCATGCTGCGCATCAGGAAAGGCAGCACCTTCGGGCTGTAGCGGGAACAGGTCCGCGTGAACCGGGCCACCGGGATCAGGCGGCGATGCTGGGCATCATTCAGGATCGGAAAGCCTGCACCGATGGCAAAGATGGCGCGCACCCGGTCCGGCGCAGCCTTGGCCAGCATCAGCGCAACGCGGATGTCGTCGCCAGGGGCGACCACGACCGCGGGCGGAAGGCGAAGCTGGCGCATCACGTCCTGCAGGTCGGCAACCGCAAGCTCCAAGGGGTGGCTGCCGGGCGGGGCGGGATCGCTGCCGCAATAGCCTGCGCGGAAGGGCACCAGCACCCTCAAGCGGCGTCGGGCAAGATCCGCCTCGGCGGCACGCGGCAGCCGCCACAGCCCATAGGTGGATTGCATCCATATCACCGGCCGTCCCGCCTGGTCGCCAAAGCTCATCACCTCGATGCGCCGACCGTCCGGCATCCTGAAGAATCGCTGATGGGGCTGGGGCATCGCAGGGGCTTGGTCCGGTTCTGCACCTGCCGGCACCGACTGCACCAGCAGGACTGCCAGGCGCATCAACTCGGCCTGATTGCGGGTGCCGGTCTTTTGCAGCACCGCGTGAAGTTGCGAACGCACCGTGCCCGTGCCCCGGCCGGTTGCGGCGGCAATGCCCGCAACGGTGCCGCCGCCGACCAGCAGGCGCATCACCTCGGTCTCGGCAGGGGTCAGCTTGAAGACGCGGGCCAGAAACTCCGGAACGGTCTGCGGCCAGTCAAGTTCGCTTGTCACCGCCAGCACGCGCCGACGGCTGCCCTCTCCCTTCATTGCCTTGAGATGCACCAGGACCGGATGGTCGAACCCGGCAGGGCGAAGCCGCAGGATATCCTCGGACAAGGTGCCGGCCGCGATCTCGGTCAGACGGGTTTCCAAGGCGTCGAGGTCGTCCCGGTCAACCGGCATCAGGCGGACGGAACAGCCCGGTCCCAGGCAGAAAAGGCGCCGGGCCGCATCGTTGGCCGCCAGGACCGAACCATCCGCCATCAGCACCATCGCGGCCCCCAGGATCGACGACAGCAGGTCGTTGGCCTGGCGCATCTCGGCCGCCTGCAGTTGCTCGAGGATCTGCAGAACCCCGGCAATCTGGCGGGCAAAGCCAGGACCGGCGAAGTCCGCAAGGCTGGGCTGGTTCAACCCGACCTGTTCCATCTGCGCATCCCAGGACGCGATCAGTTCATCGACGCGCTCGGGACCGACCGAGGCATCAAAGAGATGCTCGACCAGTTGCCAGGATTGAACCTTGCTTTCCATGGCCCCTCCCGGAAAACAGTGTCACACCCCAGGGCGGTCCGCTCAACCACCAATCGCGGGGATCGGCAGTCAGGCCGCGGGGGCCGCTCAGGCCAGAAGATCAAGTTCGCCAAAGGTCATGACGTTCGGACCCGAAAGGCTCCAGTTCTGGCTGCCTCTGACACCCAGCAGGACGATGGTCGCGTCGTTGCTCAGGGTCAGCACCGTATCGGTCCTGCCGTCGAAATCGACATCCGCCCGAAAGCTTGCATTCGCGTTGACCCGCAGCCCGTCGCCAAGCACCAGTTGGTCCTCTCCCACCCTGAAATCCCGGATGGTATCGGTGGCGGTGCCGTCTGCGGCGCGGAAGATGAAATAGTCGGTGTTCGATCCGCCCGCCAGCACATCGGCGCCCGATCCCCCTCGCAGCCTGTCTATCCCCGCCTCACCCCGCAGATAATCGGAGCCCGAACCTCCGTCGAGGCTGTCGTCGCCATATCCGCCATAAAGGTTGTCGGCCCCGTTCAGGCCGAGGATGATATCATCGCCGTCGCCGCCCCACAGCAGATCCTTGCTGCTTGATCCGGTCAGCCCGCCGCCGTCGTTGTCCGCAAATCTGATCGCCATGATGTCCTCCCTTAAGGCACAAGCAGTCGAGATCGACTCGGCGATCATGGGTCTGTGTGTCGGACGGCGCATCTATCAGGTGATAGACGCCGTGCCAGGATTCCTGGGGAATTTATGGCTGCCGCCAGAGTAACCTCAAACGTCGCAGGGCCTGGTCTGCAAACCAAGCCCTGCAACGTCTGTCTGCCCCTTGCGCACAACCGTCCCACGGCGCTGCGGCAAGGTGGCGGACCCCGGTCAGGCGGGGGTCAGGGCCGCGCCTCCAGGATCAGGTTGAAGGGCGTCTGGGTCGCCTTGCGGATGCGCGAGAAGCCTGCTTCGCGGCAAACCTGCGCCAGCCGCGCCTCGCCCGCCTGCGCACCCAGGACATGCGTGCCTTCCTCGGAAATGGCATGAGCGCAGCACAGCCAGGTCGATCCGGTGTAATAGATCCGCCCGATCGGGTTCAGGTTCTCCTCTACCCGGTCCGATGCTGCCGGTTCGACCAGCATCAGCGTGCCGTCGGGGGCCAGTGCCTCGCGCGCGCGCCGTGCCGCCTCGACCGGAAAGCCCAAGTCGTGCAGGCAGTCGAAGAAGCAGATCAGGTCGAAGACCCCTGGCAGCGGCGCCCTTGCATCGGCCAGCAGGAACTCTACCCGGTCCGACAGCCCCGCCTGCTGCGCATTGGCGCGCGCGGCAGTGATCGAGGCGGGATGGGTGTCGATGCCCAGAAAGCGGCTGTTCGGGAAAGCCTCGGCCATCAGAAGGGTCGAATGCCCATGCCCGCAGCCGATATCCGCGACCCGCGCGCCCGCCTGCAGCCTTGGCACCACGCCTTCCAGCGATGGCAGCCATTCCGGCACCAGGCTGGCGCGATAGCCGTTGCGGAAAAAAGCCGCGACGCCGCAATGCAGTCTGCCATCGTGATCGCCCCAGGCCACGCCCTTGCCGGTCCTGATCGCCTGGGCCGTCTGTGCCGCATCGGCCCAGGCGGCGGCGACGACGTCCCAGATAGCGGGCATGAAGACCGGGCTGGTATCGTCGGCCAGGATCGCTGCCTGCTCGGGCGTCAGTTCATAGGTCTGGCTGGCGGGATGATAGGCAACGTATCCCCCTGCCGCCTGTCCGTTCAGCCATTCGCGCACATAGCGTTCCGCGCAGCCGGCAACCTGCGCGACCTCGTGGCTGGTCATCGGCCCCACGCCCGCCATGGCCCGGTACAGGCCCAGCCTGTTGCCGATGGCGATCATCACGCCACCATATCCCGCGCCAAGTTCCGAGACAGCCTTGCCGACCAGATCATCCAGCCGGGCCATGTCGATCGTCTGCTTGTCCAGTGCCATGGTTCATTCCTTTCCAGAAAACACCCCCGCATCATTGCGGTTGCCGGGTTGGCGAACGAGTGCGAGACTGGCCACAAAGGGTCCGCATCGGTCAGGAGCGGCGGATGGGCGGGGGTGGATCAAGGCCGGTTCGCGTGGGCATTGTCGCCATCCCCGAGGCAGGCCTTGCCACGCTCAGCGGCATCTTCGACGTTCTGAACAGCCTCGCCTGGCTTTCGGGAAACGAGGGCATCCCCGCCAATACCCCCTTTCAGGTCGAGTTGCTGGGAGAGGCGGACGGCCCGGTGCGGCTTGCCAGCGGCATCACCCTGCCGCTGCACGGGGCGGCCCAGGAACGGCCCTGCGACCTGATCATCGTGCCCTCGCTGTTCGTGCGCGACAGCGGCTGGATCCGCGGACGCTATCCCAGCCTTGCCGGATGGATCACGGAACGGCACGGGGCAGGGGCGACGATCTGTTCGGCCTGTTCGGGCCTGTTCCTGATCGCCGAGACGGGGCTTTTCGACGGGGTGGACGCGACGGTCCACTGGCCTTACGCGCGCAGGTTCAGCGACCAGTATCCAGCCGTGCGCGTGCATCCCGACCGCGCCCTGATCGTGTCCGGATCCAGAGGCGAGCTGGTCAGTTCCGGCGCCTCGACCAGTTGGCACGATCTGGTTCTGTACCTGATCGGTCGCGAGGCCGGGCCGGCTGCGGCGCAAGCCGTCTGCAAGGTCTTTGCCCTTCAACGCCATGTGGACGGGTTGGCGCCCTTCATGGTCTTCGATCCGCCGCGCAACCATGGCGACGCGGTGGTCGAGGCATCGCAAGCCTGGCTCGACACCCATGCCTCGGTCGCGTTTTCCGTCCGCGAGATGGTCAGCCGCTCGGGCCTGTCGGAACGCGGCTTCTCGCGCCGCTTCCAGGCGGCGACGGGCTATGCGCCTCAGGCTTATGTCCAGCATCTGCGGATAGAGCAGGCCAAGCGCCGGCTGGAGCGCACGAGCGAACCGATCGAACAGGTGGCCTGGGCCGTCGGCTATGAGGATCCCTCGGCCTTCCGCCGCCTGTTCCAGCGGATCGCGGGGATCACTCCCGGCCAGTACCGACGCCAGTTCGCGCAGCCTGTCGAGCAGTACCGGGCCTGACGCCGCATTCCAGCAAACGCCTCAGATCCGGCTGAAAAGGGCACGGACCAGCAAGCGGAAGGTCAGGATCTGGCGTTCCAGTTCATCGGGCTTGCCCAGCACCTTGCCCAGGATGATGCCACCTTCCAGCACGCCCGACAGCATATGCGCCAAATCCTCCAGATCGACCGGTTCTCGGGGCGGAGTGGTGGCGGCGATGTCCTGGAGGTATCCCAGGAAACGGGTGTTCCAGCGTTCCACGGCCTGGCGGTTGATCTCGCAAACCTCGCGGTCGAACAGGCGTTCCTGATAACAGACGCTTGCCACCAGGCAGCCGGGATGGCCGCTGGGCAGGTCGTGCATCACATCCGCCAAAAGCTTCAGCCCGATCAGGAAGGCTTGCAGCGGATCGTCGGCAAGGTCGCGGCCGCGGTTGAAGGCGGCGTCGAACACGGCCTCGTCGCTGGCGACATAGCGGCGCAGCATCTCGCGGGCCAACTCGTTCTTGTCCCGGAAATGGTAGAAGAAGCCCGACTTGGTCAGCCCGGCCTCGGCGATGACCTCGTCGATGGAGGTGGCGCCAAATCCCTTGGCCAGGACCGAGGCCTCGGCGATGGCAAGGATCCGTTCGCGCGTGGCCTCGCCCTTTCGTGGCTGGATGCCGTCGAACCGTACCGGCAGTATGGTTTTCGCCTTGGGTTCCTTGGCGCCGGAAGGGTGTTCGGGAGCGGGTGACATGACCAACCCTTTGTTATTGAAAGCAAAAATAGAAATTCATGTCTTACCGGACTGCAAGTGTTCTAGCTCGGGCATGACGGGACGTGGGATAACCCCGTTGTCCGATCCAGGACCGCAACCCGCAGTGTTTCCCTTATACCATTTCCGAGGTTAATGATGACGCAAAATCGCAAGACCCTTGCCCATATGAACGGCGGCCTTGTGCTGACCGATGGCGGCATGGAAACGACCCTGATCTTTCACGAGGGCCTGGACCTGCCCCATTTCGCGGCCTTTTCGCTGATCGCCAGCGGGGAGGGACGGGCCGCGCTGACGCGCTATTATGAAAGATACCTAGGCCTTGCGCGGGAAAGCCGCCTCGGCTTCATCCTCGATACGCCGACCTGGCGGGCCAGCCCGGACTGGGCGCCCCGCCTGGGCTATGATCTGGCGGCGCTGAGGCGCGTCAATATCGACGGGGTACGCTTTGTGCAGGATCTGCGCGACGAATGGTCATCGACCCTGTCGCCCTGCGTCATCAACGGGGTGATCGGCCCGCGCGGCGACGGCTATGTCGCAGGCACCATGGATCCGTCCGCGGCCGAGGATTATCACGCCTTCCAGGCTGAAGCCCTGGCCGCCGCCGGCGTGGACATGGTTTCGGCCATGACCATGAACACCATCGGCGAGGCGACCGGCATTGCCCGTGCGGCAGCAGCCCTTGGGCTGCCCCATGTGATTTCGTTTACGCTGGAAACCGACGGCCATCTGGTGGGCGGCGCCAGCCTGCGCGAGGCGATCGAGTCCGTGGACGAGGCGACCGGCGGATCGCCCGCTTATTACATGATCAACTGCGCCCATCCCCTTCATCTCGAAGGCGCGGTCGGCACGGGCGAAGCCTGGACTGCGCGGTTGGGCGGATTGCGGGCCAATGCCTCGACGCTCAGCCATGCTGAACTGGACGAGGCCGAGACATTGGACGAAGGCGATCCGGCCGACCTGGGCCGCCGCTATCGGGCGCTTCAACGCAGCCATCCCGGCCTGCGCGTGGTCGGTGGGTGCTGCGGGACAGACCACCGCCATGTCGAGGCGATCCGCGACGCCTGCCTGCACGCCGTCGCTTGAACCCGAACCCAGGCGTTGCCGGCTCGCGCCAATGCGGCCGCGTGCTGGCAACTTAACTAGGCCCGCTGCGGGAGGACAAAGCTCCTGCCCAAGCCGGCTTGACCCCCTGTCCATCCACATTTGCTGACGGATGCGGACCCATTGTGGCCAGTCCCGCACTCGTGCGCCACAGCAGCGATCGCAATGATGGCAGGGTATTTTTTGCAAAGGAATGAACAATGGCGACCTTCAACGGCTCCAACCTGCACGACCTCATCGACGGCACGACGCTGGATGATTTCATCTTCGGCCAAGGGGGCCACGACACGCTTCGGGGTGGCGGCGGCAACGACGTGATCCGTGCAGGATCCGGCCTCGATATCCTCGAGGGCGGATCGGGCAACGACCGGCTTTTCGCCGATATCGGCCCAAGCTCTCTGTTCGGCGGCGAGGGTTCGGATATCCTTGTGTCGGGCACCGGATCCGACCTGCTCAACGGCGGCAGCGGCATCGACCTTGCCAGCTATGAACAGGCCAGTGGCCGGGTCGTGCTGGACCTGACCATCGGCAGGGGCTTTCACGGTGACAGCATCGATTCGCTGGTGCAGATCGAAAACCTGCTGGGCGGCGATTTCGACGATGCATTGTCGGGCAATGCCGGCGCCAACGACCTTTACGGTGGCCGCGGCAATGACAACCTGAGCGGCCTGGGCGGCAACGACCGGGTTTACGGCCAGGATGGCAACGACAATGTTTACGGCCAAGCCGGGGACGACCTGCTGGAGGGTGGTGCGGGCAATGACACGCTTGACGGCGGCGCGGGCATCAACCGGCTTGAGGGTGGCACCGGCATCGACACGGCGGATTATTCGATGCTGACAACAGCGGCCGACATCAGGCTGAATATCGGGCAGGCCGTATCGGCCGACCGGGCCGATAAATTGGCCGGCATCGAGAACGTCAGGGCCACCAAGGCGTCGGACACCATCATCGGCGACAAGGTCGCGAACCGGATCGAGGGTGGCGGCGGCGACGACCGGATCGACGGCGGGACCGGCAATGACGTGCTGGCGGGCGGCAGCGGCAACGATCGCTTCATCTTCAAGGCCTCCGATATCTTCGGAAAGGGGCAGCGGCCGTTCGATTCAGGCGATGACCTGATCCTGGATTTCTCGCTGGCCGACAAGATCGACCTGTCGGGCCATGTGGATGCCACGACCTTTGCGGCACTCAGGGCAGGGGCGCGGCAGGTGGGCGAGGATGCGGTCATCCCATTGGGGGAGGACACGATCACCTTGGACAACTTCCAAGCGGCTGAACTTATCCCGTCGATGTTCCTGTTCTGAGCCTTCCCATCCAGCAAAAAGCCATGGTTCAGAGGCCGCCAAGCCTCTGGACCGAATGTGATCGCCAGCCTGCGTTCCCGCAGCATCGTTCGTTGATGCCCTGCGGGAAGCCCTGCTATCCAGGCAACGCCCTGTTGCAGTTGCTGCGTTTCTTACTGCGCATCTGCGGTTTGCAGCAGATCGGTGATCCGGCGGACGGAGGCGCGGCGGTTCTCGCGGATGTCGCCTTCCTGGCGCACCTGCGGGAATTGCTCTCCATAACCTTGCACGACGAGGTTCTCGGGCGGTACCTGGAAATACTCGGACAAGGCCAGGGCCACCGATTCTGCGCGGCGGTCGGAAAGCGCCAGGTTTGCCGCATCCGGTCCCACAAGGTCGGTATGCCCCTCGATCAGGAACACCTCGCGCGGATTTTCAGCAATGGCATCCTGGATGACGCCGCCCAGGGTGGAAAGCTGCCGGGCCTGGTCGGGAGAGATCGCGGCCGAGCCGCTGTCAAAGGTGATCGCATCGATATTGACAGGCGCGACCAGGGACCGGACTTCGGGGATGTTGCGGACCTGACCAAGGGTAAAGCGGCGGTCGATATCGATCTCGCGGCGAAACGCCTCTCGCAGGGCGGCCTCGTCGTCATAGGTGCCGGGGTTATAGACCGGCGCGGGGGCCGGCAGCGTCGCTATATCCACCGACTCGACCTCGGCCGTGTCGTCGATCAGGCGGGTCTGGGTGCCGTCGGGGGAAACCAGCGTGCGGCGCAGCACGCGCAGATCCGCGTCGCGGATGGTCACGACGCGGCTGCCATCGGCACGGGTCACGACCGTGCGCGACGATCCGTCATCGAAGTTCTCGGTCGCCACGGTGGATCCGGGCTGGCGCAGCAGGGCGACCTCGTCCTTGATCACCTCCTGGCTGCCGTCGGCGCGGGTCACCACGACCCGGTCGGGGGCACTCAGCGCGACCTGGCGGTTGTTGTTCAGATAGCTGCCGACCGCAACCGCGCCCAGGCCCAGCAGCAGGGCTTTGGCCAGGTCGTTGTCGTCGTCGTCATCGTTGTCGTCTCGCGCCTCCGCGCGCTGCTGATCGCGCCCCCGCAAGGCATCTCGCAGGCTTGTCTCGAAATCCTCGTCCGATGATCGGCTGTTCTCTCGGGTGATCCGCTGTTCGACAATCTTTCCCCGTTGGTCTTCGTTCAATGCAGCGGCACGGGCGGCCCGCCTTTCCCGCGCAGCCTGCCGGGCAGCTTCGGTCTGACGGGCATCCGCGTCCGCTGCGCGTGCCTGCTTCGGCGCAGGTTGGGCAGCCCTTTGCGGCGTGCCTTCGCCACGGGTCGTTATGTTGCGTTGCTGCTGTTCTTCCTGCTGACGGGCGTCCCGCACGGCCTGCTCGGCCGGGGCATTCGCCTTGGCTGGCTGGCGGCCGCCATTGTCATCGGGCCTAGCGTCCGGGGATTGCCTTTCGGACTGTCGCCGGGCCGGGCGTTCGGACTCCTGCGCGCGTGCGGCGGGGCGTTCCCGGTTCTGGTCGCGTTCGCGGCGCTCGGCCTGCTCGCGGCGCGGGGCGGCTTCCCCGCCTTGTTGAGACCTCTGGCGTTCCTCGGCCCGCCGGGGGTTTTTATCCTTCTGATCCTGCTCGGCACGCTCCTGCGTTCGGACAGATTGCCGTTCCTGTTGCACGCGTTCCTGCGCACGGTCTTTCCGCTGAGAGGCTGCCTCTTGCTTGTCCTGTGCAGCCTCGCGTCGCTGGCGTTCGCGTTGCGGGCGCTCGTCCCCGTGCTGGGCGGCAGGCTTGCGGGCTTGCTCGGGTCGTTCCTCGGCCTGCCTTGCAGGTGCTTCCTTCGATTGGCGGCGATCCTGGCCCCGATCCGCATCTTGCGCCTGCTCTCTGGCCCGCTGCGGCTTCCGCTCGTCCTTGGGCTGGTTTTGACGCTCCGCCCGCTGCGCCTGACCGCGGCGGACAGGCGGCTCCTCCCGCTCGGCCTGGGCCAGGCGCAGCGGCGCGTCGCCATGACCATCCGCGCTTCTGCCCGTAGATGCAGGGGCGATCACAAAGGCTTGCGAAACTTGCGGCAGCAAGAGCGACAGGCAGGCTGCGATAGCAGTTGTGTTGCGAACGATCCGACGCATGGCGTCTTCCTTCCTTCAAGCGGGGTCATCACCTGGCAGAAATAACCGTTTGGCACAGGTCGAAGTTCCGTGCAGGTCGCGGCGTCACAGGCCGCCGATGATCGCCAGCAGGCTTTGGTTCGTCTGCACGCCGGTAGGGACCCTGGCCGACCTGCCCGTCAACGGCAAGCGTGTGCAGTTCAGCGAGAACGTCTTCTACGAGATCTAGACGGGCAGAGTTCGGAAGGTCTGGTCGGTTATCGACAAGGCTGCCGTTGCGGCGCAGATTTGAACGGCTGCAAAAGAAACCTTGGCACGAAGGACCGTGTGCCGGGTCGGATGCAGAAGGCGACAAACTGGCACCCTTGCGCGATGAAAGGACAGCAAACCATGGATCTGGCAGATTGGTCGGCACGGACGCGTCCGGCGCAGGCGCCAATGGAGGGGCGTTATGTGCGGCTGGAACCGTTGGAACAGAGGCACGCCGACACGCTCTATCAGGCGGCATCGGCGGATGGCGCGGAAGATCGTTTCCGATGGCTGTTCGAGACCCCGCCCAAGGACCGCGCCGAATTCGACGCCTGGATCAGGACCGCAGCAGCCTCGACCGATCCGCTTTTCTTTGCCGTGATCGACAAGGCCACGGGTCGTGCCGAAGGCCGCCAGGCCTTGATGCGGATCGACCAGGCCCATGGGGTGATCGAGATCGGCAACATCATGTGGGGGCCTGCGCTTCGGCGGACGCGGGCCGCGACCGAGGCGCTTTACCTGTTTGCCGACCATGTCTTTGCCCTTGGCTATCGGCGGTTCGAATGGAAGTGCAACGACCTGAACACCCCCTCCAAACGCGCAGCCATCCGCTTCGGTTTTCGGCCTGAGGGCGTGTTCCGTCAGCACATGGTCGTCAAGGGCGCCAGTCGCGACACCGCCTGGTTCGGCATGACCGACGGGGACTGGTTGCACCTGCGCTCATGCTACGAGGCATGGCTTTCACCCGACAACTTTGACACGCGCGGGCGGCAACGCCGCAGGCTGGAGGAATGCAAGATATGACAACCGAACCTACCGCATCGGAAAAGCGCGTGGCTTTCCGGCAGATGCATGACAGGGGGTTTTTCCTGCTGCCGAATGCCTGGGATGCGGGCAGCGCCGTCCGCCTTGCCAGGGCCGGGTTTCGCGCGATCGCCTCGACCAGTGCCGGTGCAGCCTGGGCCGCAGGCAAGGAAGACGGAGAGCTTGGGCTTGCCGAAGTGCTGGATCATCTGCGGATGCTGGTATCGGCCACATCCTTGCCGGTGAATGCCGATTTCGAGAATGGCTTTGCGGATCGGCCCGAGGACGTGGCGCAGAATGTCTCGCTTGGCTTGGGAACGGGTGTCGCAGCCGTCTCGATCGAGGACTGGTCTGGAAGCGTCGTGTATGAAACCGCGTTGGCGGTGGAACGCCTGCAGGCTGCCCGCGCGGCAATCGACGCCATCGACCCGGCGGCCATGCTGATCGGACGAAACGAAAACTTTCGCCTGCCTGGGATGACAGCCGCCGCCAGCATCGCCCGCGCCGTGGCCTATGCCGAGGCCGGGGCGGATTGCCTGTTCGTGCCCTTCATTGCGGACCACGGCGCCGTGGCGGAATTGGTCGCGGCGGTCGCGCCAAAGCCGGTCAACGTCGTGGTGCATGATTATGACGACAATATCCGTGCCTTTGCGGCGCTTGGCGTCCGGCGTTGCAGCCTCGGCGGCAGCCTTGCCAAACGCTCGTGGGCGGCGTTCGATGACGCGGCGACGGTCCTTAGACAATGTGAACGCGAAGCCGTCAGCCGCGAGGGGTGACGGCGACTGCCGCCGGGCGTCCATTCCGCAGCATGGCGCAACCTTGCCTAGGCGATTGCTCCCATTGCATGAAGGCAGACACCGAGGCCCGCCGCCCCGGCAAGAACCGTTGTCATCCCAAGCTTCAGCCGGAACACGGCAACGAGGGCGAGCACGGACAGCACCGCTGCGATCCAGTCGATGGAGCCTGGGACCGGCAGTTCCATGGACAGGGGGCCGGCCTCGATCCGCTGCACTTCGCGCCAGATCACATGGACCGCGAACCAAATCGCCAGGTTCAGGATCACGCCCACCACCGAGGCGGTGACGGCCGTCAGGGCCGCGGACAAGGCCCGGTTGGCCCGCAGCCGCTCCATATAGGGGGCGCCCAGGAAGATGAAGGCAAAGCAGGGCGCGAAGGTGACCCAGGTGGTCAGCAACCCTCCCAGTGTCCCTGCCAGAAGCGCGCTTTCCCATCCGGCGTCGCGGAAGGCGCCCAGAAAGCCCACGAATTGCAGCACCATGATCAGCGGCCCCGGCGTGGTTTCGGCCATGCCCAGGCCGTCCAGCATCTCTCCGGGGCGGAGCCAGCCATAGGTTCCGACCGCCTCTTGCGCGACATAGGCCAGGACCGCATAGGCGCCGCCAAAGGTCACAACCGCCATCTTCGAGAAGAACAGCGCAATCTGTGCAAAGACATTGCCTTGCCCCAGGACAAGGACCAGAACGGCCACCGGCAGCAGCCACAGGATCAGCGCCGCCGCACCCGCCATCAGCGCACCACGCCGCGCCGCAGCCGGCATTTCGGCCATCTCCTCGCCAAGCAGCGTTTCAGCGTCATCGACATGGACCCCGCCGACCGACCCATGGCCGCCCGCCGGCGCAAAGGCGCGCAAGCCGGTCCGGGCACCCAGATAGCCGATCATCCCGGCGGTCAGCACGATCAGCGGAAACGGCGCATCGAAGGCGAAGATGGCGACAAAGGACAGCGCCGCGATCAGGCGCATGGCGTTGTTTTTCAGGGCTCGCCGGCCGATGCGGACCACGGCTTGCAGCACGATGGCCAGGATGGCTGCCTTGAGGCCGAAGAACAGCGCCTCGACCAGGCCCACATCGCCATAAAGGGCGTAAAGCCAGCTCAGCGCCATGATCGCGACCATACCGGGCAGCACGAACAGCCCGCCCGCGATCAAGCCCCCGCGCGTCCCGTGCAAGAGCCAGCCGATATAGGTGGCAAGCTGCTGCGCCTCGGGTCCCGGAAGAAGCATGCAGAAGTTCAGCGCGTGCAGGAACCGCCCGTCGCCGATCCACCGCTTTTCCTCGACAAGGATGCGGTGCATCACGGCGATCTGCCCGGCCGGTCCGCCAAAGGACAAAAGCGCGATCCGCGCCCAGGTGCGGGTGGCCTCGGCAAGGGTGGGAAATGGGGGCCGAGAGGCATGGGCAGCGGGCTTGCCGGGCACGCCCGGTTCAGGGGCAGTCCTGGCATCGGTCATGGCGCGGCTCCGGTCTTGGCATTGGGCCAGTTGTGGGTCTCGCCCGTGGCATCCCGTGCCCAGCGATAGAAGGCGTCATAGACCAGCATTCCGGCCTCGAGTTGTTCAAGATCGTCGGCATACATCCGCGACAGGCCCAGCGAGGCGGCAAGCAGACCGGCTGCCTCGGGCGCAAGATCAAGGCGCGCGGTATCCGCGCCCCGGACGATGGTGGCCAGCCTGTCCAGGGCCGGAAGGGACAGGCCCAACTCCATCAGCAGGACATCAAAGGTGCAAAGCTCTCCGCGATGGCTCCAGAAGGTGTCTTCGATATCATAGGCCATGCCGCCCCACTGCTCGGCCACCGCCATGACCTCCGAGGGTGCGACGTAAAGAAACACCGCTCTCGGATCGACAAAGCGGCGGATGAGCCAGGGACAGGCAATCCGGTCGATCTTGGGCCGCGCCCGGGTGACCCAGACCGTGCGGCCCTGATCGTCCCGCTTCGTGATCCTGCCGGGATCGACACGCGGCAGCCCGGCTGCGGTCCAGGCGGCTTGCCCACCCTCCAGATACTTAGCCGAAAGCCCGTGGTGCCGCAGCCACGCGGCCGTGCCCTGGCTCCGCCCATGCCCTTCGGCGCAGACCACGACCACGGCCTGACCGGCCAGCACCCCGGCAAGACGTCCAAGCGCGCCAGAGCACAGATCCGCTTCGTTCAGCGGCCGGGCACCCGGCAGCAGGCACGGTTCCGAGCCGCGCAGGGCCTCGCGCCGAACATCGAGAATGACGGGACATCGGGGCGTCCCGATCAGCTTTGACAGTTTCTCGGCAGTTATGGCATCAGGCGCGGCCATGCGTCCCCCGGGATCAGAGAGAATGGGTGGAACGCGCACTTCGGCTGTCGCCTCGTGGGGCGGCGCAGGCCCCATGCCGATGAGTAGAAATCGGAAGCCGCCTGACGTCAAGCCGTCACGCGCCGATCATGCCCGCGCCGTGGCAGGAGGGAAACCGCGTGAGAGGGCGGACTGCCCCAGACGAGCAGGGCAGCAACGCGTGGACCGGCCGCCGTTCAGATCGCAATCCGTATCGCGTCGGGCAACCGCACGCGCCCCACCCTGTGCATCGGCATGGGACAGGGGATCGCTGTGGCCGTTGATCGGGCACGGAATGTGGTCCCAGCCCAAAAACCACTTCTGAAATCCGGGAAAGTGACGTAAGGGGTCTGCATCTGCGAACCGCAGATGCAGACTGGGTGACCGGGCCCCTCTGGCGGATGTGGCGGCACATTCGCGATGTCGGCACTGACCCTGAACCAGCCGCTTGGACCTTTATTCTTATGGAACACGGAATGCCTTCTGATGGCGCGGCCGCGCGGCCGCTCCTTCGCTATTTCACCTGGGCGTTTATCGTCACGGCCATCGGCCTGATGCTTGGCGCCTATCTGGGCTGGCAGATGACCGGCACCTTTGGCGGAATGCTGACGATCTTCTTCATCTGCACCGTCCTGGCGGTGCTCGAGATCTCGTTGTCCTTCGACAACGCGATCGTCAATGCCAACAAGCTGAAGGAGATGACGCCTGTCTGGCAGCGCCGCTTCCTGACCTGGGGCATCCTGATCGCCGTCTTCGGGATGCGGATCGTCTTTCCGCTGCTGATCGTGGTGGTGGCCGCCCGGATCGGCCCGTGGGAGGCCATTGTGCTGGCCGCCGCACAGCCCGAGGAATACGCCCGCATCATGCATGACGCCCATCTGCCCATCGCGGCCTTTGGCGGCACCTTCCTGATGATGGTGGGCCTGTCCTTCTTCTTCGACCACGAGAAGGACGTTCACTGGGTTCGCTGGCTGGAAGCCAAGATGCAGAAATATGCCACGATCCGCGGCATCGAGGTCGCTCTGGTGCTGTCGCTCATTCTCGTCTTCTCGAGTTTTCTGGACCCGGTCGAATCCGAGGTCTTCTTCAAGTCCGCCATCTGGGGCCTGCTGACCTTTCTGCTGGTCGAGGTGCTGGGCGGGCTTCTGGACAGCACCCAGGAAACCCTGGTCGCGGGTGCCAAGGGCGGTCTGGGAGCCTTTCTGTATCTGGAGGTTCTGGACGCGTCCTTCAGCTTTGACGGCGTGATCGGGGCCTTTGCGCTGACCCAGAACCTGTTCATCATCGCCATCGGCCTGGGCATCGGGGCCATGTATGTGCGATCTATGACCATCATGCTGGTCGAGAAGGGGACGCTGGCCCAGTATCGCTATCTGGAACACGGCGCCTTCTACGCCATCATCGCGCTGTCGGTGATCATGTTCCTGCAATCCTTTGTCCATATCCCCGAGGTCATCACCGGCCTGGGGGGCGCGGCGCTGATCGGCGTCTCGCTGTGGTCCTCGATCCGCTGGAACAGAAGGTCCTCCGCCCAGGCAGGCGAGTGACAAAAACCCGGCCGCGGATTGATCCGCGGCCGGGTTCATGGACGAGTCTCCTGCTTAGGGACTCCGACGGACTTGTCCTGCAAAAACCGTTCACGACTCCGGTCGGACCGGCTTTCATCCGACATTGCCAAAGGGGCGGCACCGGCCGCCCCAGCAGCCATCAAATCACATTCCCGCAGGTTCAGAAGCCGCGCAGCCGTGAGCCTTTAGGCCATTGAGAGTCTTCTGTTTGAATGTCGAGAATTATCCTTGCGGATCGGTTCCTGACTGGGAAGAACGCTGGCGCTGATCGAGCTGTCGATGCTCTCGATCTCGGAATAACCGATGGTGTCGTAAAGCTCTGTCCTTGTCTGCATTCCGGCCAAGGTCGGCTGTGTCGTGATCGCGTATCGCGGCATAAAGCCGTTCTGCTCCTTGTTCCCCACCCGCCGGGTCGACCCCGGCCAGATCACCCTCATATAGCCAAGTTCCTGCAACGCGGCACCATTCTGCAACAAGGTCACGCATTGCGCCAGACCGTCGCGTCGTCATCACCAGGATGGGTGTGTCACCGCCTCCAGGATTTCAGCCGCGCCCGAAAATCTCATGCAAGGGCAGGCGCTTATTCAGTGTCCTGCTCCCGCAGCGAAAGGCGTGACAAAGACAAATTTGCGTGGCTGTCGAAGAAATAACCCCCGTTTCCGGGGGTTGCAGGTGTTTGTCAGATCGCAAGATCACCAAGCGACTTGCCCGCTTCCAAAGCCTCGACAATCCAACTCGGCTTGCGCCCGCGGCCGCTCCAGGTCAGATCGGGATTTTCCGGGTGGCGGTATTTCGCCTCGGCTTTCTGCCTAGCGGGTTGAGCAGCCAGCATATCTTCCAGCGAGGAAAACCCTGCGGCCTTTGCAATCTCGGTGGCCTTCGCGATGGCTTCCTTCTTCTTGCGGTTTTGGAAATCGGCAATGGCCGCTGCTGATTTCTTGTTGATCTCTTTCAACTGCTCGAGTGACAGCTCGTTGTAATTGATGTCCATGGCGCGCTCCTGAAACGATGCATTTCAATACAAAGGGCATCCCATTCAGGGAAGCCCGAAAAATTGCATGGCTTTGGGAATTGGCCGCCGAAACCGGGCGCATCCCATTTCAGGAACCATTCAGGCCTGCACAGGATTGTCGGTTATAGCTTACTGGTATTCCCGATCCACAATCGGCGTTAACCCGCCATGCCGCGTTTCCTTTCGGAACGCTTTTGACCCCGACGCTGTTTCCGACATGATCGAAGGAGTAGCCCGATGGTCCGAGAGGTCCTTGTCACGGCCCTTGCTCTTGTCGCTGCCTGGAGCTCGAGCAGCCTGGTCTTCGCGCGTCTGGACGAGAGCCGGGTTCGGCAGCCGGTGCCCCCTGCGGCAGTGCAATCACCCTCGGTTCCGACCCGTACCGATCCTCACGCTCTCGCGGATGGAAAGCCGGTCCACTCGCGGCCCCGTTCCGTAAAATCCATGCCGTCGCAACTGGCACTTACGACCGCCGCTGCTCCCTTGCCGCGCCCAAGCCAGGTCGAGACGGCACGCCCGCATCCGCGTCCCGCCACGGCCGTCCAGATCCTGAAGGGTGCGCCCATTCCCCTGCCGCCCGCATCGTTGCGCAATGCCAGCGACCTGTCCTGCATTGCCGTCGCCATCTATCACGAGGCGCGCGATCAGGATGACTTTGGCCAGCGTGCCGTCGCCTCGGTGATCCTTCAGCGTGCAGCCTTGCCCCAACGGTGGGGTGGCACGGCTTGCGACAATCTTGTTCCGACGCAGTTCAGCTTTCTGACCTCGCGCTATGACTATGCACCGATCGACGACATGGAGGCCTGGCGAAAGGCGGTGCGGCTGGCGGCCCGCGCCCTTGTCGAGGGGCCGATGCCGGAACTGAAGGGCGCGGATCATTATCACACCACGGCCGTCACCCCTGACTGGGCGCCAGAGATGAAGCGGGTGCGGCTGATCGACGATCATATCTTCTATGTCGATCCCCGGTCGTCTGCGCTTTGACAATCCAGCCGACGTGCCGGGCTTGTGGACCCGGGAAGATGCATTGCCCCCTCAGGCAGCCTTGTCCTTGGCCTCGGGCTGACCGGAGGCAGGGGATTGCACGGCGGATCCAGCAGGCTGGGGTTTTTCGTCAGCGCGGCGCAGCACGATCAGGCCAGAACCGACGATCAATATTGCCCCCCCGATCATTCCGGGGGCGGGGACATCCTTGAACACGACGAACCCAAGCAACGCGCCCCAGACCAGCAAGGAATATTGCAAGGGGGCAACCACCGACGCATCGGCCAGCTTGAGCGATCGTGTGACCAGCATATGGGCGCCCGTGGCAACGACCCCCAGCAGGAACAGCAAACCCAGATCTCCATATGACCTGAGTCGCTGCCAGTCGAACGGCGCCAGCAGCAGGCCAGCCACGGTCGCGGCTGCAAGCTGGAACAGCACCAGATCGCGGTCGGGCGTTTCGCGCAGGGACCGGCCAAGGATGACCATTACGGCGAAGGCTGCCGTGCCCAAAAGCGCAAACAGAACCCCAAGGCCGGAAATCTGAAGCGAGGGGGTCAGCAAGATCAGCACGCCTGCAAATCCCATTGCAACCGCAGTCCAGGTTTTTGCCGAAACGCGCTCTCCCAACAGCAGGGGCGAGACCGCAACCACATAGATGGGCGCGGCCATCCAGAAGGCCATGACATCGACCAGGGGCATATAATAAACGGCAAGATAGAAGCAGAACACCTCGGCCGTGGCGCAGATCGCCCGCACGGCTTGCAGACGGGGGCGGGACGCGGCCTTGAACCGCGCCGCGATGCCTTGGCCACGCAGGAAAAAGGGCGCCATCATCAGTCCCGCCGCAAGCGAGCGGAGCAGGATGACCTGCGCGACCCCGTAATCCGCCACCAGCCATTTGCCGATCGTGTCGTTCAGCGCGAATGCCGCCATGCCCAGCAGCATCAAAAGCGCGCCGGCCAGATTGCCAGACATCAACTATCCCGCGTCAAAGTTTTTGATGAAATGCTCGCGGCGCACTCGTGTCGCCGCGAGCCAAGGTCAAGCGGTGCGATCAGTTCGACCCGCGCAGTTCCGCCAAGGCCTTTTGCACCTGGTCCACGACATCGGCGCCGATGGCGTCCTTGTGCTTTTCATAGACGACCTGGGATTTCTCCAGCATCTCCTCCTGATCCTCGGGAGAGATGGTGTTGAACTTCAGGCCGGCCTCTTGCATCTTCGCCAGCGATTCCTGGTTCAGCTTCTGGATGGCCTCGCGTTCGACATCGCGCCCGACAATCGCGCAATCGCGCAGCGCCTGTTGTTCTTCCGGCGAATAGGTGTTGAAGATCGCCTTCGAAAACAGGAACAGGAACGGCGTATAGGCGTGCTTCGTCTCGCTGATATATTCCTGCACCTCGTAGAACTTCGAGGTGTCGATGGTCACGTAGGGGTTTTCCTGCGCATCGATCGCCTTGGTTTCCAGCGCCGAGAAGACCTCGCCAAAGGACATGGGCGTGGCGTTGGCCCCGAAGTTCGAGAAGGTGTCGAGGAAGATGTTGTTCTGCATCACGCGAACCTTCATCCCCTCGAAATCCTCCCATTTGGTGATGGGCCGCTGAGAGTTCGACATGTTGCGGAAGCCGTTTTCCCAATAGGCGAGGTTGACCAAGCCCACCTCGTCCAGCTTCTGGTTCAGCATATCGCCGAACTCGCCGTCCATGATGGCATAGGCTTCTTCCGGGGTGCGGAACAGGAAGGGCAGGTCAAAGACGCCAAGCGCGGGCACCATCCCCACCAGGGGCGAGGACGAGGTGACGACCGCTTCCTGCAGGCCGCTGCGCAGTGCCTGCGTGGCCTGCAGGTCGCCGCCAAGCGCGCCCCCCCAGAACCCCTGCATCTTCATCTTGCCGCCGGTCTTTTCGTCCAGGCAGGCCTGCATCGCCTGCATACCGTTGTTGACCGGGTGGTCTTCGTTGATGCCGTTGGACACCCGGAACGTGCGCTCCTGGAACTGGGCCAGGGCAGGGCCGGCGGCGGTCAGTGCGGTTGCCGCGCAAAGGGCGGCCGTCAGGATGGTGTGTTTCATGGTATTTCCTCCCGTTTCGTTTGTATGCGTTCAGTAGAACCAGTTTGCCGGAACGATTACGATGCTGGGGAATGCCACCAGCAGCAGCAGAACCAGGATCTGCGCGATCAGGAACGGCCAGACCCCGATGATCACCTTGCCCAGCGGCACCCGCCCGACGCCGCTGACGACGTTCAGCACGACGCCCACCGGCGGCGTCAGCAGCCCGATGCAGCAGTTCATGATGAACATGACGCCGAAATAGATCGGGTCGATGCCCGCCTTGGCGATGATGGGCATCAGCACCGGGGTCAGGATCAGGATCGTAGGCGTCAGGTCCAGGGCCGTGCCGACGATCAGGATCAGGATCATGATGGCCAGCATCAGCAGCTTCGGGTTCTCGATCAGCGGCTCGATATAGCCGGTGATTTCGGCCGGAATGTTGGCGGCGGTGATCAGCCAGGCCGACACCAGGGCCGCGCAGACCAGGAACATGATCGCCGCCGTGGTTCGCCCGGCCGCGATCAGCACGGCGGGCAGGTCGGCCAGCTTCAGTTCGCGATAGACGAACATGCCGACGAACAGGGCATAGAAGGCCGCGATCACGGCGGCCTCGGTCGGGGTAACGACGCCCAGCTTGATGCCGCCCAGGATGATGACCGGCATCCCGAGCGCCCAGGCCGCCCGGCCCGAGGCCCGCCCCCGGTCGGCCCAGCTTGCGCGGGGCAGGGTATCCACGCGGTCGTTGCGGGCCACGATCATCCAGGTCACGGCCAGCGAGACACCCATCAGGACGCCCGGCACGATGCCCGCCATGAACAGCTTGGAGATGGACACGTTGGCCGCCACGCCAAAGATGATGAAGGCCATCGAGGGCGGGATCACCGGCGCAATGACGCCGCCTGCCGCGATCAGCCCGGCAGACCTGGGCACGTTATAGCCCGCCCGCGCCATCATGGGGATCAGGATCGCCGCCAGGGCCGCCGTGTCCGCAGCAGCCGAGCCCGAGATCGAGGCCATGATGACCGCCGCGATGATCGCCACAAGGCCCAGGCCGCCGCGGATATGGCCCACGCAGGTGATGGCAAAGTCGATGATCCGCTTGGACAGCCCGCCCGCGTTCATCAACTCGCCCGCGAGGATGAAGAACGGGATCGCCAGCAGCGTAAAGGTATCCGCCCCGATCAGCATGTTCTGGGCGATGATCTGGGTGTTGAACATGCCCATGTAGGACATGAGCACGACTCCGCAGAAGATCAGCGCGAAGGCGACCGGCGCGCCGATGGCCATGGCCCCCAGCAGCGAGACGATGAAGATCAGCAGCGTCATTCCATGTGTCCCCGGGTGCTGCCCTCCGGCAGGGTATCGTCATGGTCGCCGCCAAAGGCGGCAATCTCGGCATCGGTCACCCTGCCGGTCAGCAGGCGGAACAGCCGCTCGGCCGTGATGACGATGATGCCGATGCCGGCGAACAGGCCGATGCCATAAACCCAGGCCATCGACAGGCCCGTGACAGGCGCGCTCATGCTGGCATTGATGGGAAGCTGCTTCCAGGTGCCCACGGCCAGCACGCCTGCGCAGGCCAGGATCAGCAGGTCGGACAGGCCCATCAGCACGGTCCGGCCCCGGCGGCCGAAGCGGGCCACCAGGGTTTCCATTCCCATGTGCTGGTGGTGGTAATGGGCCACGACCGCGCCGATAAAGGTCAGCCAGACAAAGGCAAAGCGCGACAATTCGTCCGACACGGCGATGCCCGAGTTCATGGTATAGCGCATCACGACGTTGACAAAGACCATGATCGCCATCGTGGCCAGCAGCAGCGCCAGAAGGATGTCGAGGAACCGGAAGAACAGATGCACCGCGCGCGCCATGTCAGATCCTTTCGCCAAGGCCGCGCCCGACCAGATTGCGCATCAGCGCGCCGACGCCGAAATCCCATGGGGGGCACCGGTCGGTGCGGTCCACCCAGTTGATCAGCCGGCCCAGGCGGGGGGATGCAATCTCGACCCGGTCGCCTACCTCGTGGGTGAAGCCCTGGCCCGCGCCGCGGCGGTCCTTGACCGGGGCGAACATGGTGCCCAGAAACAGCACCGCCCCGTCGGGATACTGGTGCGAGCGGTTCAGAAGCTGGCCCACCAGATCGGCGGGGCTGCGGCTGATTGCCTCCATCGGGCTTTCGCCGGTCATCACGAAGCCGTCCTCGCCCTCGACCCGCAGCGAGACACGGATCCGGGCCAGGTCATCGGGGGTAAACGCGTCGTCGAACAGGCGGATGAAGGGGCCGATCGCGCAGGAGGCGTTGTTGTCCTTGGCCTTGCCCAGCAGCAGGGCGGAACGACCCTCGACATCGCGCAGGTTGACGTCGTTGCCCAGGGTTGCGCCCAGGATCGCGCCGTCCGACCGCACCACCAGCACGACCTCGGGTTCGGGGTTGTTCCATTCCGAGATGGGATGGATGCCGACCTTGTCGCCGCATCCGACCGCCGACATGGGCTGGGCCTTGGTGAAGATCTCGGCATCCGGGCCAATGCCCACCTCCAGGTATTGGGACCACAGCTCCATTTCCTGCAGCAGCGACTTGACCTGCGCTGCCTTGTCAGACCCCGCCTTGACGCCGCGCAGGCTGTCCCCGATCACGGGGGCCAGGCGGGCACGCACGTCCTGGGCGCGGGCGCTGTCGCCGCGGGCCTGTTCCTCGATCACGCGTTCCAGCATGCTGTCGGCAAAGGTGACGCCTGCGGCCTTGACGGCCTGCAGGTCGACCGGTGCCAGCAGGCGGCCCGCCGTCCCGTCCAGGAAGTCGTCCAAGGCACCCAGATCGAGCAGATCTTCGGCGGCTATACCCGCTTTCAGATCCGGCCGTTCCAGAAGGCCCGACATCGTGGCCGATACACCCGACAGATCGAAAACCCGGCCGTTCCGCAGAATGGCGGGGCAGGGGCCGCCCTGACGGTTGGACCAGACGCGCGCCAGCAAGATCGCACGATCCGTGTCATCCGGCAAAAGCATGGATGCGTTTACGGCCTGTTGCAAAGCCACCTGTTTTCTCCCCCTCCGGTCGGTGCCCTCCAGCACCGGGCTGTCGATGTCAGACAACCGTATGATCGGACCATAACGAGGAGGAAACCGTCTTGTCCACGGAAATTTCGCGGCGCCGGCCTACGCCGTCAGGCATAGACCTCCAGCTTCAGGGCGACGCGATCTGCAGAATTGCGCATATGTTCCCTCATCGCCTCGCGCGCGCGTAAGGGATCGCGTGCGGCGATGGCATCGCGCAGAGTGCGATGTTCGTGGCTGACGATTGCCACGATTTCATCAAGTTGCAGCCGTTCGCGCGAGGCGACGATGGTCTGCATGATCCGGTCCGATATGGCGCCAAGGAACTGGACGAAATAATCGTTGCCGGTCGCCACTGCGATGGTCCGGTGGAAATCCAGGTCGGCGATGATGCCGTCGTTCGCACGTTCGCCCGTGGCGGTGATGCGGGCCAGGGCCTCGTCCATCTGCTGCAGATGTTCGGTCCGGTGATAGCTGGCGGCAAGGCCCGCCGCCTCGATTTCAAGCGGCACCCGCAACTGGAACAGGTCGCGGAAGGCGTGCTTGTCCATCTCGCCCCCGTCGTCCAGGCGGATGTGGCGGGTCGGACGCTCGGTCACGAAGGCGCCTACGCCCTGGCGCGTCTCGATCATGCCTTCGTTGCGCAGCTGCGCGATGGCTTCGCGGATGACGGTGCGGCTGACGCCGAAGCTTTTCGACAACGCAAGTTCCGTGGGCAGCCTGTCGCCCGGCTTCAGCGCGCCTTTCTGGATCTGCCGCGAGAACTGAGTCGCGATGCGGGTCGGCAAATGTTCCGTGCGCATGATCTGGGTAAAATCGCCGTTCATTGTCCAACTCCTATGGTGTCTGCCCTTGTCCGGGTCAGGACAGATCGACCTGGCAGCCGGGGTTCATCGTCATCTTCGGGTCCAGCGCAGTCTTGACCCGGGCAAGAAGCTGACGCCTTACCGCAGGCAAACGGTCGTCGAAATCAGCCTTTTTCAACCGACCGATGCCGTGTTCCGCGCTGATCGAGCCGTTGTATCGATCCAGAACCTCGTTCACGATCTTCTTTGCCGTCAGGATCTGGGCGTCGATGCCGGTGGGGTCTTGGGCAAAGTCCGGCAGGACGTTCAGATGAACATTGCCGTCGCCCACATGACCATAGGACACGCAGATGCAGCCCGGCATCCGCGCCGTGATCGCGGCTTCGGCCTCGGCCACGAAATCGGCCAGACGCGACAGCGGCACCGACACGTCGGTCCGCAGGTGCCGGCCACGCTGGGCCTGGCCCAGGTTCATGCCCTCGCGGATCGCCCAAAGGTTCCTGGCCTGCGCCTGCGATTGGGCAACAACCCCATCGACGGCAAGGCCGGATTCGAACGCGGCCTCCAGAAAGCGGTGCATCAGGTCGTCGATATCGACCAGACCCGAGCCTGCGATCTCGATCAGGGCATAGGCGGGATAGGTCGCCTCCAGCGGGATCGGCAGATCCGGCATCGCTTCCTTTGCCAAGTCGATGGCCAAGGGCGGCATGAACTCGAAGGCCGACATCAGGTCGCAGCAATCCCGTCGCGCGCGGCGGTACAGCTCGATCGCGTCCTCCAGCCGGGACAGGGCCACCAGGGCGGTCGCCACCTGGTCGGGCGCGGGCAGCAGCTTGACCGATACGGCGGTGATGATGCCCAGCGTGCCTTCCGCGCCGATGAACAGCTGCTTGAGGTCGAGGCCGCTGTTGTCCTTGCGCAGTTGCGACAGACCCTCGAACAGCTGGCCGTCGGGCAGCACCACCTCCAGCCCCAGAACAAGGTCGCGCGTCATGCCATAGCGCAGGACGTTCACCCCGCCCGCATTGGTCGAGACATTGCCGCCGATTTGGCAACTGCCCTGCGCCCCCAGGGTCAGCGGGAAATACAGGCCCGCCGCCGCGACGGCATCCTTGACCTGCTCCAGAACCGTTCCCGCCTCGATTACCGCCGAAAAGTTCTCGGCGTCCAGGCTGCGGATGCGGTCCATGCGCTCAAGGGTGATGACCACTTGCCTTGCGGGGCGGTCGGGGACGGCCCCCAGCACCAGGCCGGTATTGCCGCCCTGCGGAACGATCTGCAGATCCAGGGCCACGGCGGCGCGAACGCAGGCCTGGACCTCTGCCGTGTCGCGTGGGCGCAGGACCGCAAGCGCGCTGCTTTGCACATCGCCATGCCAGTCGCGGCAATAGGGCAGGACGGCATCCCCGGACAGGACCATGTCGGGGCCAAGCATCCGGGTCAGCGTGTCCGCATGGGACTGGCCTTGAAAATCGGTGGGGCTTTCGGCTGTCATGCCGGGCTGTCCATGAGGGTCGTTCATCGCCGCGCCTTGGGGATATTTATGTTTGCAGGTCATCAGACAATCATACTAATCTAAATCATCCGAATTTCTACCGGGATCTAGGGAGGAGCGCACGAATGCATATCCTGACCATTGGGGCCGCCGGGATGCTGGGGCGAAAGCTGACCGAACGGCTGGTGCAAATGGGGGAATTGGGGGGAAGGCCGCTTGAGGCAATGACCCTGGTCGATGTGGTCACGCCCGATGCCCCCCAAGGGTTCGGGGGCCAGCTTCGGCTGGTCGCCGCTGACCTGTCAGCACCCGGCACCGCCGCGCAACTGATCCAGTCACGGCCCGACGTGATCTTCCATTTCGCCGCCATCGTATCCGGCGAGGCCGAGGCGGATTTCGAAAAGGGCTATCGGATCAATCTTGATTCGACCCGCGACCTGTTCGAGGCGATCCGTCTTGCCCATGACGCCGACGGCTATTTCCCGCGCGTGGTATTCGCCTCGTCTATTGCGGTGATGGGGGCGCCGCTGCCCTATCCGATCCCGGACGACTTCCACACGACGCCGCTGACAAGCTATGGCACGCAAAAGGCGATCAGCGAATTGCTGCTGGCCGATTACACCCGGCGCGGGTTCTTTGACGGGATCGGCATCCGTCTGCCCACGATCTGCATCCGCCCCGGCAAGCCGAACAAGGCGGCATCGGGGTTCTTTTCCAGCATCCTGCGCGAACCCCTGGTCGGGCAAGAGGCCGTCCTGCCGGTGCCCGACAGCGTCCGGCACTGGCATACCTCGCCGCGTTCGGCGGTGGGCTTCATGATCCACGCGGCCACCATGGATCTGTCCGCCGTCGGGCCAAGACGCAACCTGTCCATGCCGGGCGTCAGCGCGACCGTGGGCGAGCAGATCGAGGCCCTGCGCCGGGTCGCGGGCGAAGGCGCGGTCCGGCTGATCCGCCGGGAACCCGATGCGGCCATCACCCGGATGTGCGAAGGCTGGGCCCCGGGTTTCGAGGCAACGCGCGCACGCCACCTGGGCTTTGTTTCGGAAGACAGCTTCGATGACATCATCCGCGCGCATATCGAGGATGAGCTGGGCGGCACGGCATGACCCGGATCGCGTTCCTGGGCACCGGGCTGATGGGCGCCCCGATGGTTCGGCGGCTGCTGGCGGCGGGCCATCATGTCACCGTCTGGAACCGCACGCCTGAAAAGGCGCAGACGCTGGCTGAAGCGGGCGCGGTGCCTGCCCCTGATCCCGCGCGGGCCGTGGCCGGTGCAGAAATCGTGTTCACCATGCTGGCGGACGGACCGGCGGTGGCCGATGTGCTGTTTTCGCGCGGCGCCGCCGATGCCATGAGCGAGGACACGGTGCTGATCGACACCTCCTCGATCACGCCCGCACTGGCCCGCGATCATGCACAAACCCTTGCCCTCAAGGGTATTCATGCAATCGACTGTCCCGTTTCCGGCGGCGTCGCGGGGGCCGAGAACGGCACACTTGCGCTGATGGCCGGGGGCGAGGCCGCGGTGATCGCCCGGATCGCCGGGGTCATGGCCGTGCTGGGCCGGTTGACCCATGTCGGGCCTGCCGGGGCAGGGCAGGTCTGCAAGCTGGCAAACCAGCAGATCGTCGCAATCACCATCGGCGCCGTGGCCGAGGCGATGATGCTTGTCTCCTCGGGCGGGGCGGACCGCGCCAAGTTCCGCGAGGCGATCCGTGGCGGTTTCGCCGAAAGCCGCATCCTGGAACTGCACGGCGCCCGGATGATCGCCCGCGACTTTGAACCCGGCGGGTCTTCCCGGTTCCAGTTGAAGGATCTGAACGCCGTCGCGGATCTGGCGGCAAGCGCGGGGCTAACCCTGCCGCTGACCGAAACAGTGCGGGCGGGTTTCAGCGACTTCGTGGCCTCGGGCCATGGCGACACAGATCACAGCGGGCTGCTGCTTCATCTTGAAGCGATGAACGCCGCGCATCCCGAAGCAAGGACGACCGATGACCGCACCTGACAGCCCGCCCCGCCGCCTGCGTTCGCAGGACTGGTTTGACAACCCCGACCATGCCGACATGACCGCGCTTTATCTTGAACGGTTCATGAACTATGGCACTACGCCCGAAGAATTGCGGTCGGGCCGACCCATCATCGGCATCGCCCAGTCGGGCAGCGACCTGAACCCCTGCAACCGGCACCACCTGGATCTGGCCCGCCGGGTGCGCGACGGCATCCGCGACGCAGGCGGCATCCCGATCGAGTTTCCCAGCCATCCGCTGTTCGAGAATTGCAAGCGACCCACGGCGGCGCTGGACCGCAACCTGGCCTATCTGGGCCTGGTGGAACTGCTCTATGGCTATCCCTTCGACGGGGTCGTGCTGACCACGGGCTGCGACAAGACCACGCCGTCCGCCATCATGGCGGCGGCAACAGTCGATATTCCGGCCATTGTTCTGTCGGGCGGGCCCATGCTGGACGGGTGGCACGAGGGAAAGCTGGCCGGGTCGGGAACCGTGATCTGGCAATCGCGCCGCAAATACGCGGCGGGCGAGATCACCCGCGACGAGTTCCTCCAGACGGCCTTGGACAGCGCGCCCTCCATCGGGCATTGCAACACGATGGGCACGGCCTCCACGATGAACGCCATTGCCGAGGCGCTTGGCATGTCGCTGACCGGCTGCGCCGCCATCCCCGCCGCCTATCGCGAACGGGGCCAGATCGCCTATCGCACAGGCTTGCGTGCGGTTGAACTGGTGAACGAGGATATCCGGCCCTCGGACATCCTGACGCGCGGGGCCTTCCTGAACGCGATCCGCGTCAATTCGGCCATCGGCGGGTCCACCAACGCGCAGCCGCACCTGATGGCGATGGCCAGGCACGCGGGCGTTGCGCTTGATCCGTCCGACTGGCAGACGCATGGCTATGACGTGCCGCTGCTGGCCAATGTCCAGCCCGCCGGCGCCTATCTGGGCGAACGCTTCCACCGCGCGGGCGGGGTGCCCGCGATCATGTGGGAACTGATGGGGGCGGGGCTGCTGGATGGCGACTGCCCGACCGTGACCGGCAAGACCATGGCCCAGAACCTCGCGGGCCGCGAGGCCACCGACCGCGAGGTGATCCGCCCCTTCGATGCGCCGCTGATGGACCGCGCGGGCTTCCTGGTGCTGAAGGGCAACCTGTTCGACTTCGCGATCATGAAGACCAGCGTGATCTCGGAAGACTTCCGCGCCCGATATCTGTGCCAGGCGGGCCACGAGGGCGTGTTCGAGGGCACGGCCTTCGTCTTCGATGGGTCCGCCGATTACCACGCCCGCATCAACGACCCGGACCTGCCCATCGACGAGAACTCGATCCTGGTGATCCGGGGGGCGGGGCCGCTTGGCTGGCCCGGCGCGGCCGAGGTGGTCAACATGCAGCCGCCCGACCGTCTGATCCGGCGCGGCATCCGCAGCCTGCCCACCCTTGGCGATGGGCGGCAGTCTGGGACGGCGGACAGCCCGTCGATCCTGAACGCCTCGCCGGAAAGCGCGGCGGGGGGCGGGCTGGCCTTCCTGCGCACGGGCGACCGCATCCGCATCGACCTGAACCACGGGCGGTGCGACATGATGGTGGACGATGCCGAGATCGCCCGCCGCCAGGTCGAGGGGCTGCCGCCCGTCCCGCCCTCGGCGACGCCCTGGCAGCAGATCTACCGCGAAACGGTGACGCAGCTTGCCGACGGTGCCACCATCCGCGGCGCCGACGACTTCCGCCGCATCAGCGCGACCCTGCCCCGTCATAACCACTGATGCGGCAGGCGCCCCTGTCCGACCAGCCGTCCAAGGAGACCCGAAGATGTCCATTTCCCTGTTTGATCTGACGGGCAGGACGGCGCTTGTCACCGGCTCGTCGCGTGGGCTGGGCCGGGCCTTCGCGGAAGGATTGGCCGGGGCAGGCGCGCGCGTCATCCTGAACGGCCAGGACGGTGACCGGCTGGAAGCAGCCGCCACTGAAATGCGTTCCCAAGGGCATGACGTGCTGACGCTTGCCTTTGACGTGGCCGACGAAGACGCCGTCGTCGCGGCCTTCCAGCGGCTGGATACCGAAGGCGTTGACATGGACATTCTGGTCAACAACGCGGGCATCCAGTTCCGCCGCCCCATGCTGGAACTGGACAGCGCCGACTGGCGGCGGGTGATCGACATCAACCTGACCTCGGCCTTTGTCATCGGCCGAGAGGCCGCCCGACGCATGGCCGTGCGCGGTCGGGGCAAGATCATCAATATCGGCTCGGTCAACTCGCAGATGGCCCGCGCCACCATCGCCCCCTATACGGCGGCAAAGGGCGGCATCGTGATGCTGACCAAGGCTATGGCCGCCGAATGGGGCGAAAAGGGCATCCAGGCCAATGCCATCGGACCGGGCTATATGGTCACGGAGATGAACAAGGCCTTGCTGGACAACCCCGACTTCGATGCCTGGGTCAAGGGACGCACGCCGATGCGCCGCTGGGGTCTGCCCAGGGAACTGGCCGGCACGGTGATCTATCTGGCGTCAGATGCTTCAAGCTATGTGTCCGGCCAGATCATCTATGCCGATGGCGGCATGACCTCGGTGCTGTGACGGGCTCCCGGTCCATCTCCGATGTCCCTTGACGTCGCCGTCTGACCGGAGCCAGCGTCACTTACCTGCAGTCCCCTGCTCGACGATGTCCGAAACATCTGCAGTAGGATCGGGCCAGAGCTTTCCGCTTCCGCAGGAACGCATAACTCATTGACGCGTGCAGAAGTGATAACAACAGACCCCGAGAGGCCCAATACAGGCGGCTCTAGAAGATAATCGCGTCACTGGCAGACCTCCTGTCTAGCAGGAATCTTGAGCGCGCGAGGGGACTAAAACTGTCATGATACAACTGATCAACCTATGCAAACGCGAGCATCGGAGCCTGCAAAGACGGGCAAAGGGATTGTTTTTGGCCTTGGCACCGGAAAGTGCGGATCTTA
The DNA here is from genome assembly GCF_030863885.1 of Paracoccus actinidiae. Taxonomy (NCBI): domain Bacteria; kingdom Pseudomonadati; phylum Pseudomonadota; class Alphaproteobacteria; order Rhodobacterales; family Paracoccaceae; genus Paracoccus; species Paracoccus actinidiae. The sequence goes on along the minus strand of NZ_CP132956.1, from coordinate 3,031,809 downwards.
ATCCTTGGCGATTCCTTTAAACGGCCAGCCTGAAACGCTCTGCTTTCATGAGATCAACTCGTCGTCCATGGCGCGGTCGGATGCCGAAGCAACAATCGGATCCGTGATGCGGGACTTCATCGCTATTCTCGGTGGTGGAGAACTGGACATGACAGCGGACCCAGTGGTGCCAAATCGAAATGCCCCGCTGCAGCATGCGTGTAGTTTGCCAAAGATGTCCGCTATCGGGGATATAGTCGTATCTTTGAAGCGGTGGAAATTGGCTGGCGGCGTACTCTTCGGGTGGACTGGCACCCACCCACCCGGCGGCGCCAATCGGCGGGAAGATCACGCCATGAAGCAGAATACCGACAGCTCGTCCTTTCCGCCACTGCCGACGCAGGCGGGTATGATCCAATCGAGGATCGCCTGCGGGCGAACGTCCGGGCGACCATTGAGGCCATGTTCGAAGAGGAGCGGGTCGGCTTTCTTGGTCGGCTTCGTTACGGGCGCGGCAACGAGCGGGCCAGGGGCTACCGCCACGGGCACCGCGAGCGGCAACTCACCGGCACGTTTGGCACTGAGACGGTCCGCGTGCCGCGTGCCCGGATCGAGAACGAGACCGGCCAGGTCAGCGAATGGCGCTCGAAGACCCTGCCCCGCTACAGGCGGCTGACGAAGAAGGCCGAGGCCCTGATAACGGCGGTCTACCTGGCCGGCACCAACACGCGGCGCGTCAAGCGGGCGCTGTTCGGGCTGTTCGAGGGCGCGGTAGGCAAGGACGTGGTCAGCCGGGCTTGGGCCGCAAGGTGGAGGTCGACTGGGACACCGCCTGATCCTCGATGGCACCGTGATCAAGACCCGGCTGGACCGCAAGGCCACCAACATCTCGGTGCTGGCAGCGATCGGCGTGCGGCGCGACGGCCAGAAGGTGCTGTTGTCCATCCGGAACATGGGCGGCGAACGCACGGCAGCCTGGCGCCAGTTCCTCACCGGTCTGGATGCCCGCGGCCTGAGGCGACCCGAGTTCGTGATCGTTGACGGCGCCCCGGGGCTTAGAAGCCGCGCTCGTGGCGCCCTGGGGCGACGACCTGCCGATCCAGCGCTGCACGGTTCGGCAGCCATCGCAACCTGCTCGGCCATGCCCCCAAGCACATGCACGATGAACTGGCCGAGGACTATCAGGCCATGATCTACGCCGACACCGCGGCCGAGATCGAGACGCGCCGCAAGGCTTTCATATGCAAGTGGCGGCTCAAGTGCCGGGCGGTGGCCAACAGCCTTGAAAAAGTCAGGGCCCGGCTCTTCAGCTTTACCCGCCTCGATCCCTCGCAATGGAAGACCGCCCGGACTACCAACGCCATCGAGCGCCTGAACGAGGAGTTCCGCCGCCACATCAAGACCCAGACCGTGCTGCCCTCCGCCCAGACCGTGCCGATGCTGCTCCGGGCGCTTCTGGTCTCCGGCCAGATCCAGATGCGCAAGGTGAACGGCCGGGAGGCCCTCGCTCAGCCCATCGAGCCGATGCTCCTTGACCTCGCCGCCTGAAAAACCGAGCCTTCACAGGGCCGGAGCAAGCCGCCAAGGAATTTCCACAGCATCCGCGACACGACCTGAAGCTGCGTGATGACCGTCAGGAGGCAGTTGGCCCCAACGATATCTGGACCATGGAATGAGCCGGGCCAAAAAACAGTCCGGGGGACTGCTTTCCCGGCGAATGTGCATGACCAACTCGCCCTGGGTACGAAGCTTCGCATCCTGACCATTGTCGATACGCACTCCCGCGTTTACCCGGCCGCCGATCCCCGCTTCACCTATCGCGGCGAAGATGTGGTTCGGACACTGGAACAGGTTTGTGCGCAGTTCGGCTACCCAAAGACGATCAGGGTGGACAACGGCAGCGAGTTCATCTCCCGCGATCTCGATCTGTGGGCCTATGCCAATGACGTCACCCTCGACTTCTCACGACCCGGCAAACCGACGGATAACGGCTTCATTGAGGCGTTCAACAGCAAGCTCCGCTCAGAATGCCTGAACGCGCACTGGTTCATGAGCCTTGCAGATGCTCGAGAAAAGCTGGAGGATTGGCGTAGGCACTACAACGAAGACCGGCCCCATAGTGCGATCGGGTACAAGGTCCCGTTCACGCTGCATTATCCCGGCGACGCAGCCAGCGCTTCGTCCTGACCAAGCCGGAAAACTCCAGCATCCGGCGGTCCAGTTTCCAGGGGGCAGAGCACAACACCAAGGACTCTCGTGATGAACGAGGGACGACCGGGGGGCAGGTCAGCTCTCCGAACGAGTATCGCGACGGGTCTGCCCAAGCAGCGCATGTCTGACTTTCCGCGAACCATAAATCGCTGCGCCTATGGCTTCGGCACCAACGATAACGGCGCGGGCCGCAGTTCCGCCTCAGCAACGCCGCCAATCCAATATAGCGTCGCAGAGGTCTTGGACGCGCCGCCCAGACTTGCAAGTGCCGTTCCTGTGGAAGCGCTACCAAGCGTACCTACGATGCTCATGATCGTGCTGGCTGCAGTGGTACCTGCTAACGTTCTGGTCTCCGCACCAAGGGCTACACCGGGCTTGTGGTCAGAAAGCTGAAGAATGCGTCCGGTGATCGCGGTAAGGAACGACCGTATTTCCTCCGGCGATTGTCGTCTTGCCTGAGCATCAACTTGGCACGGTTTATGACCTGGCCTTGCAATCGCTCTCATTGAGCTACAAGCGCGAATGGCGAAACAATCCCGACAGCCCGCGTGTAACTAACTGCCGGCGAAGTTAGCTATGGCTGCAGGCATTGACAGAGCATAGCATGCCGACAAGGCCTGTGATACCGTGGGCTTTTCGGCCGGGCTAAGATCGTCGGTGGCATGGCCCAGACCATCGGGCGCGGCGTTGATCGGGTCCGTTCCCGCTTCATCCTGACAATGGCTGCCAGTAACCTGGCCCGGCTGCCCCGACTTCTGGGGGCATGACCACCGGATCGGGTGTCAGCCAACCATGCCCTCCGTGCCGAAGGGCCCGGTCACGTTCCTCATCGGTCGCTAAGACGGGAAACAACTCTCGCTCGGCGACTGGGGCAGGAGACTGTTAGAGTGATGATCCCCCTTTATCGACGATTAGAGCGTGTCGCGGGCATCGAGATTCAGGATTCCCAGCTTGCCTATGATGTGCTTCCCTTCTGCTGAGGCAGGTATGGGGGAGTTGATGGGCAAGCCACATCCAATGGAGCTTCGGACGCGGGACCTGCCTGACGATGAAGGTGTTGTTTGGCATGGCGCTCCGCCAGACGACCGGCTTTGTCGAGAGCCTGCTGCGGCTGATCGGTCTGGACTGGTCGGTGCCCGACTTCAGCACGCTGAGCCGACGCCAGAAGACCCTGGAGGTCAACATCCCCTATCGCGGATCGGAAGGCCCGCTGCATCTGCTGGTCGACAGCACCGGCATCAAGGTCGAGGGCGAAGGCGAGTGGAACGCTCGTAAGCACGGCGGCGCGAAACGGCGCGTCTGGCGCAAGATCCACATCGGAATTGACGAGCAGACGCTGGAGATCCGCGCGGCAGAGTTCACCACCAGCGATGTCGGCGACGCGCCGATGCTGCCCGAACTGCTGGACCAGATCCCCGGAATTGACGAGCAGACGCTGGAGATCCGCGCGGCAGAGTTCACCACCAGCGATGTCGGCGACGCGCCGATGCTGCCCGAACTGCTGGACCAGATCCCGCCCGATCAGGAGATCGCAACTGTCACCGCCGATGGCGCCTTCGACACCCGCAAGTGCCACGAGGCCATCGCCGCCCGAGGCGCTGCGGCAATCATCCCGCCTCGCAAGAACGCCAAGCCTTGGAAGCCTGACACCCCTGGAGCGATCGCACGAAACGAAGCCCTCCGCGCATCACAGCGCTTCGGGCGGACCATCTGGCGACGATGGAGCGGCTATCACCGCCGGAGCCGCGCAGAGACCAAGATGCACTGCGTCAAACTACTTGGCCAGCGGCTGACCGCCCGGGACTTCGACCGTCAGGCCGCAGAGTTCCAGGTCCGTGTCGCCGTGCTGAACGGCTTCACCGCGCTCGGCATACCCATCACGGAAGCCGTGGGATGAGTCTGTCCGGGGAAAGGGAAACCCCGGCCATCAGACGATTTGTGCAACAGAGCCCCGATTACCCCATTTTACCCAATCTGTGATCGGATGCTGCCATAGATGCCGAAGGCCGAAGTGTAACTTGGCGCACCTGCTCCAAAAAAGGGATAAGCCCACCGCGAGCATGAGGTTCGGTGGGCCTATCAGCGGATCTATCTTCGGCAGCTCTGCAACCTTCTGCGGAGTGACCTCAAGCTACAAGGTTTACCACCCGGCCCCCATCCAGATGCGCCCGAACAGAGGATGCAAAGCCGTCCAGCTCGTCCTCGGTCACGAGGGTTCCGTACCATTGCGGGGCTGCCGGCTCGAAGCCGTGCGTTTCGGCCAGGGTGGCCAGCCGGTCGGCCCCGGTCAGCGACAGCGAGGAGCCGATGCTGAAGTCCCCTGTTTCGCCGGACAGCGCCAGCAGCATCGTTTCGCTGAGACAGCCCCAGGCGATATTGTCCGGCAGGGTCTGGAAGGGCCCCAGATCGACTGCCGAGGGTGGGCTGACGAGGCCGCCATCGAAGACCAGGACGCCGCTGCCCGAGAGATCGGCACTGGCGACATTCGGGGGACGGGCGACGTCGCAGACCAGGGTGCCGGGCCGGAGCTGAGTGGGATCAACAAGGACCGTATCCGAACTGGTGGCAACCAGGACAATGTCAGCCTCTGCCAGGGCCGGGCCAAGATCAGTTGTCCAGGACAAGCCTTGGCCCTCCATGCCATTGCGCATGGACTGTGCCAGGCGTCCGGGCGTCCAAGCGGCGTCCTGGGGGGCTTCAGCCAGGGAAAGGCGGATCTCGTCGGCCACCTTCGACAAAAGGCGCGGCGCGAAGGGGTTCTTGGCATTGCCCACAAGTGTCATGCTTCCGGCACGGCGCGCCAGCAGCATCGCCCCCAGCTGACCAATGGCCCCCGAGGCGCCCACAACGACCACATGAGCGTCTTGGAGGGAAAGTCCGGTGCGCCGGCACAGCTGGGTGATCGCCTTCACCGCCGAGACGGTTGTCAGCGTGTTGCCGCTGGTGATAGGCACGCCGCGCCCAGTCACTGTCTCGCCGCCGCGGGTCACGATCGAGGTGAAGGCGCCCAGTCCGACCCGGCAGGCACCCTCTGCACCGGCGAGATCCACTGCCCCGGCAATCATCTGTCTTGCCTCGTTGCGGCCTTTGCCGCGCATGTCTGCAGGCAGCATTGGCACGGACAAAAGCCAGCCAGACGCAACCTCGCCGGTCTTGGAGACGACATCCGGGATTTGCCGGACAAAGCCCGGCCCGAGGCGCTTGACCCAGGCCTTCCAGTCATCCAGTTCGCTGTCGCTGAACTGGCGCAGCGAAGGATCGGACCGGAAGATGTCCTCATCCTCGGTATAGTGGATCACGAAGCCGAACCGGCCCTTGACCGGCTCTGTCGCGGGCAAGGGTGCGGGCTCGGCCGCAGGGGTCTCACAGGACAGGGCCTCAGACGCGGGTGCGGCGGCTTCGGTCTTGTGGCGCCGGGCCACGAGATGGCGCACCAAAGCATGGTAGTCGCTGCGGTGGAGAATGTCGCAGACCACCGCCAGGGCCTCGACCGCGCGGTCCAGGCCTGTCCGGTCCAGGATTAGCGGCGGCTGCAGGCGCAGCACCCGGCTGTCGTTGAACAAGGGGGCGGTCAGCACCTTCTGGACGTTGACCAGATAGGAGGCGATCAGCGCCGTCACTCCGCCATTCAGACCGGCATGGGCCATGATGGCGGAATCCCCACGTTCCTCCAGTGGCTGGAACTCGAGCCCCAGCATATAGCCCCGGCCCCGCACCTCGCGGATGACATCCGGATAATCGCGCTGCAGCGCCTCAAGACGGGCGCGGATATAGGCGCCATTCTCAGCCACCTGTCGGATCAGTGCTCCATTGTCTTCGAGGAGTTGGTCAAGCGTCGCGCAGGCCACGGTGGCAGCAAGGCCATTGTTGGCGAAGGTCGAGCTGTGCAGGCGGCCAAAGCGGTCATCCCAGGCGGAAGGGCGCACAATGCAGGCGCCAATCGGCATCAGCCCGCCGCCCAAGGCCTTGGACAAAAGCAGCATGTCCGGTACCTCGCGGAAGCCTGAGCAGGCGAACAGTTGTCCGGTGCGTCCCAGCCCAGTCTGGATCTCGTCCAGGATCGTCAGGACACCATACTTGCGGCACAGCGCAATGGCCGCCTCAACATACCCTTCAGGTGGGCAGATGACACCGCCCTCGCCCTGAATGGGTTCAAAAATAAAGGCCGCGATCTCGCCTCCCTGGGCCACAAGCCGCGCTTCGAGCGCGGCAAGATCGCCAAAGGGAAGATAATCGAAATCAGGCGCCGGGGCATTGAAGCCCTGCTGATAAAGTGGCTTGCCGGTGGCCGACAGCGCGCCCAGGGTCTTGCCGTGAAAGCCGTTGCGGGTGGACAGGATGACAGAACGCCCGGTGCGGATGCGGGCCAGCTTGATGGCGGCCTCGACAGTCTCGGCGCCACTGTTGGTCAGGGTCGTGATGGCCAGGTCGCCGGGCGTGACCTCGGCCAGCTTGCAGGCAAGTCGCTCGGCCTCGGGAGAGCGCAGCGGCTGGACCATCGAGGGAAGTTGGGCCTGGTGCGCGTCCCGCAGCGCCGCCCAGCCTCGTTCAGGATTGTGCCCGAAGGGCAGAGCCCCGTACTGTGACAGGAAATCCAGATATTCTTCGCCATGCTCGTCAAAAAGGCAGGCTCCGCTTCCGCGGATTAGGGTGACATCAAGTGCAAATGTCTCAAGCAATTGGTTACGAGCAGGGTTCAGCAAGGACATAAGAGCTCCGTTAGGCTTCGTACTTGAGGTCTGCGGCAACAACCCAAACACATTTTGTAAACGGCACCCTAAGGACTGTAGCGACACAACCTTGAGGAATAGTTAACAACTCAAGGCAGAGAGGCTCCCAAAAAAGTGTATCGTTGCAAGAGAGCTTGGGCCGATCCGGTGGCAATCATCATTGTCAAATTGAAATTACCACCGGCGCACATCTGACGTAGCTTTTGTTCAAAGGGAACTCATTGCATTGCAATGAGCTTTTGGGTGGCAAGATGTTGCTGGAATTCTTCTACCCACAAGCGAATTTTCGCACTGCGGGGCGGAGATGCAGGGCGTATAAGATAGCTTCGTGAGAATCATAGCTCCTGCTGGCACGCGCGTACCAGCTCGAGAATGGAACATTTGATGCTACCAGGGGTTGATCCAATGGTTTACCTTTGTCCCAATAGAACAACCTGCTGGAAATTCGATGACTTGTTTACATCCTGACCCTCGGTCCGCGTTTGTTCATCCTTTGAAAATTATGGACCAGCCTGTGTCAGGATACATCCTTGATATTGTAGACAAGTTTAAGGGAATTCTAGCATGGCCCCTTGATTATGAAACTGTGTCCGCTCTTCTTTCTTTAGCCTTGAAGTATTTCCCAACGCTGAGCGACCAGGATGACAAAACCTGCTCGTCCCCTAAGGCGCTCGTTCGGCGGCTTCAGGTTGCGGGTTACCTTGCTCATGACAGGCAAGGACTAACCCTGACTACTGCCGGAAAGGAACGTCACCGCACTATCTTCCATCTGGCGCTGGCTGAGCCGATCTGGGTGAAAGCCTTGGCGCAGATGGAGGAGGATCTTATGGTCTTTGCGGAGACAGAGGGGATGCCCTTGGCAATAGCCTGAGGAGGAGAGCCTGCTCAAATCAAAGAGAGGAAAGGACGAAGAAGGACGAATCAGAAGCCCCTGACTTTACATAAAGTTGGTTAAAATTTCTTAAGTTAACAATATCCTACTCGTATTCTCCCTGGGGTTGTTTTTACACTATTTAACTCTCCTTTATGTGCTGGCGCGCTCAGATCCCATTTCTACTTTTTTAACAAGGAGTTGTTCCGGGCGCGCAGCGAGAGGCTCTCTTCCACAGTATGTCGGTTTCTAAATCTTTTGAAAATCCTACAAAAAGGGCTGGAACTTTCAAAAAAATTAACGCTTACTTGATCATACAAGTTTGTGGACTTAGGGTCTTAGGGGGTTTGGAATGTTGATGAAGTTTCTTGGAGCTGCAGCTTCGACGGCGCTTCTTTTTGGAGCATCGCAGGCTTCGGCCGCAGTGCTGACGATCGACTCGTTCAGCAGCCCGCAGTGGGTTCAGGATGCCCCTGTCACCGTCAATGCTTCCCAGGTTTTTGATGACAGTGTTCTCGGTGACTACCGAGATCTCTCTGTTCGCAATACGGGAGCAGATGGGGACAATACCGCTGCAACCGAGTTGCGTGTGACGAATGGCAAGCTCAAGTTCTCTAACGTTTCCGGCGCCCGGGGTGAGGGTACTCTGACCTATGACGGGAGTGCCACGGGCGGGGCCGTTGATACAACGGGCCTCGGAGGGGTCAACTTGCTGATCGGTACCGATCCGTTCTTCTATTTTGGCTTGCCGGCTGATGAACCGTTCGACAACACTGCGCTTTTCCGGGTTACCGTTTGGGACGTGGCCGGGGGAACAGACACCTATGAGGAGGTTATCGCACCTGGCTTCAACCAAGAACTTGCTTTCAGCGAGTTTTCGGGCGTTGACTTTAGCCAGATTGGGGCTTTGCAGTTCTTTATCAGCACCACCGACTTCAACATTTCGGTTGATGGCGCCCTCGACCTAATCGAAGTCCGGGCTGGCGACATCGCTCCGGTCCCGCTTCCCGCTTCAGCCCTTTTGCTGCTGGGTGGCTTTGGTGGCTTGAGCCTTCTGCGTCGGCGCAAGAAGGCCTGATCTTACCGGCATGTAAGAAGTACCATAACGTCGGCCCAGCAGGGCCGACGTTTTCCTTTAGCTGCTGCTTTAATCCACCAGCGCAGCACGCTCAGGCCGGTCAAGATTTGGCGGATTCTGCCGCCTCATTGGTGTTCAGGCAGTGAGAGGGCAGCCGAGCCTCCAATGTGAGGGTGCCATCAAAGCCGCCAGAATTGGCATGGATTAGCAAGGCGTTGAGGTTGGGACCGCCCCCGGTGGTATTATGTGGACGACCCCTTCCCTACAAGAACTCCTTGAGGATTTGATCGGATCGCTTGCGTTAATACTACAGTTTCATTTCATGCGCGTCTTCTCCGATGCGCGTTTGCTGGATTGGCCTGATGTCGTCGGCGCCAGAATGACCATGGCAGAATGACTTCGGTTGGTGGAGCGCGGCTGAGGATGAGCCGAGCCACCAAGCGCAGAACTTCTGATGTCGTGAGATATGTCGGCGTGGTGTAAAGCTCGGCACGAACAAAGCTCATGCGACGCTGAGTTGGAGCGCTGGACTCGTTTTGTTCGGTTTTCCCCAAGCGTTACGGCGCTGCTCTGCGGTCAGCCCGGCGAGAAACGGAGAGTGTCCGATCTTCTGTGTATGAGTGATCCGGTCCATGCTTCACCGAAAGGAAGCATGCATGACGATCTCCAAGGAACTTCTGATGAACTGCTGAAGGATGTTGAGCGCCCTGAGGATCTGCTCGGCGATGCCGGGCTGATGAAGGAGCTGAAGATCCGGCTCATGGAGCGGATGCTGGGCGCGGAGCTGACCGCGCATCTGGGTTATGAGGAAGGCAAGGAAGCACCTCCGGGCCAGGCGAACCGGCGCAACGGCTCGTCGACAAAGGTGCTGAAGGGCCAGGACGGCGAACTGCCGGTAGCCGTGCCCCGCGACCGCGACAGCAGCTTTGAGCCGGAGCTGGTGAAGAAGGGCCAGACCCGCATTGATGGCATGGATGACAAGAGTTCGCCATGGAAGCCGCCACTGGTCCGAGGCCCATGGCGGACGGGCTCTATGCCGCCGGGCTGACGGTGCGCGACATCCAGGCGCATCTGCTTGATCTTTACGGCCTGAAGGTCTCCCCCGACCTGATCAGCCGCGTCACTGACGCGGTTCTGGACGAGGTTCGGGGATGGCAAAGCCGGGCACTGGACCGGATGTATCCGATCGTGATCTTCGACGCGCTGCGGGTGCAGATCCGCGATGCCGACAGCCGCACGGTCAAGAACAAGGCCGTCTACATTGCTCTCGGCGTGACCCGCGACGGCCTGCGCGAGGTCCTGGGTCTTTGGATCGCCGAGAATGAGGGTGCCAAGTTCTGGCTGGCGGTGATGAACGAGTTGAAGAACCGAGGGCTGCAGGACATCCTGATTGCGGTCGTGGACGGGCTGAAGGGCTTTCCCGAGGCGATCACTGCCGCCTTTCCCGAGGCCATGGTCCAGACCTGCATCGTGCATCTGGTCCGCCATAGCCTGAGCTTTTGCTCCTGGAAGGACCGCAAGGTTGTGGCTGCCGACCTGCGCCGGATTTACAGGGCCCCAACCGCCGCAATGGCCGAGGCCGAACTCAATGCCTTTGAGGAGAGATGGGCCGGGAAATACGCGTCCATCGCCCCAGCCTGGCGACGAGCATGGGCCGAGGTGATCCCGTTCTTCGGCTTCGATCCGGCGATCCGCAAGATCATCTACACCACCAATGCCATAGAAAGTTTGACCCGGGTCATCCGCAAGTCGATCAAGACCCGTGGGTCATTCCCGACAGACGATGCCGCAACGAAGCTGATCTACCTGGCAATCCGCAGCTTCGAGAAAGACGGCCGAAACGTGCGGGAATGGTTTGCGGCCCGCAACCAGTTCGCCATAATGTTCGGCGAGCGCTTCGACGCTTGAGTATCTGAAACCGCATGGAGCCGGTCAGATACACAAAGTTCAGGACACTCCCATGCCCGGCACCGTCATCAGCCGCCGGGCGACGTCATTTTCCTTGGCGCGACGGGCGATCTCCGCATCGAGCTTGGCGATCTCTGCCTCCAGGTGCGTGAGTGCCGCGATCAAAGCCTTCAGCGTAGGGATGGCATCGGCAGGCAGGTCACTTTCCGGGTCTTCCACGATCGCGATCAGGCGTGTGGCGTTGGATGCCCCTTGGCTCGCACGATCTGACCGAATTCGGTCAGATGGCCGCGTAATGCGTTGATCGCCTGCGTGCGCTGCCGGATCAGCAGCTCCCGGACCCGGAAGACCATCGCCGCGCCCTGCGTCTCCTCGCTCTTCACCGGAACAAAGCGCATCGTGGGACGCAGTGCGGCTTCACAGATCGCTTCCGCGTCGGCGGCATCATTCTTCTGACGCTTCACGAAGGGCTTCACATAGGCAGGCGGGATCAGCCGCACATCATGGCCCAGCTTGCCAATCTCGCGGCCCCAAAAATGCGCGCCGCCACAGGCTTCCATCGCCACGATGCAAGAGGGCAGCTGGCTGAAAAACTCCAGCACCTGCGCTCGCCGTATCTTTTTGCGCAGAACGGCTCGTCCTGCGCCGTCGGCTCCATGCACCTGGAACACATTCTTCGCAAGATCGAGCCCGACTGTGATAATCTCCGACATGACCGCTCCCCTTTTTGTGGATCCTCGCAGACCCACCTTGGCACAGAGATGCCGTCGGGGGGCGGTTACATCATCAGAGCCGTGCACCCCGCTAAAACGGGGAGGATTACCGATGCCCGCGACACGCTAACTTTTTTGACCCCCAACCGCTGGCTCACAGCCCACGGCCATGCCCTCGGTCTCTGTTGAGATCGTTGTCATGCTCTTGGTACGGCACCTGACCAGCCCTCCCGCTCAAACCTCAGGTGCTGCTCCGGCCTGTAATGGGATCTTTCTGGATCGCACGGACCGATTCGCCCTGTCGGAAGAAGTTGCCAAATGGTCGTTCGTCTATGGCAGCTCCGGCGTTTCGGGCTGTGGGAGCAGATCTTGGAGGCGCTGAACGAGCGCGCGATCGTGCCGGATGCACTTCAGATGATCGACAGCACCGTGCTAGTCCATGGGTTTCACTTCACGCCTGGGTCACCTCTAAGTAGAATCAACAATTGCGGCCAATCAATCTCAGGTGCTGTAGGATCCCGTATGCTGACCGGCCGATCCGCGCAACGGCGTATTTAGTCGGCTGCTTGAGCAGCTTGAGCCACTGCAGTGGTGTAGCCTTTAACCGCGCCCTGAATGCTGCTTGGGGACGCAGATGCGCCGGTAGCGCGAGAATCTCGGGAAGGTCTTTTTCTAACTTGACCCGAAACGGCTGCTTCAGGAATTTAGGCCAGTAGTGAAAGACAACATCCCATGTGAGCGAGACAGAGGTCATTTGCCGCGCGGCCACTCCGATGGAAAACTGCTCACAGGTGTTAACTTGGCTGTACTCCCAGAGATGGTCCGAGAGACGAAGACCTTCGCGGAGTACGCCAATATCGCTGTAGTCAAAGCCAATGACACCAGAGTTCCACATTTCGCTGTCTCCGCCCAACGACGCCTTACTGCCGTCACTCCACGTGAATGGGTATCTTTTGAAGCTATCCCGGATTTTCCTCGCGTCTGAGGAACGAGAGAGGCACAAGAGGTGCTCTAAAAGATGAAGACAGCTGCGGCCGGCACCGATGCGGTCAAAAATGCGCATGGGTGATCGCTTGAAGTATGTGTCGGTATCGATGAACGCCAACTTTCCCTTGTAAGTCTTAAGGGCCTCAACGATCGCCATCAGCTTACGGCGATGAACGTAATCACTGCCATCAAGCCACTCTTCCAGCTTGGTCTTATTAATTCGAACTAAGATCACACCTTCCAGGGTCGCAAAAACTTCAGGTTGATCGGTGTAGACGACGTAGCGAATACGGCCGGTGTCAAATGGCTCAAAATATGCAGCTGTCAGGAGCGAGAAAATAGCTTCATAAACATACTGGCTCTTGCCATAGGCAAGGTACATTATAGTACCAATATATTCATGATTAGTATTCTCACTGCGCGCCGCCGCCGAAGCTTGATTTCCTTTAAAGCTCTGTGACGACATTTTATATTATCCTAGTTCGGGAGAATTGTTGGTTTAGATCATTATAATTGGCCTAAGTGCTAGGTCCAATTCCCATAGGGCAGTTGGGTAATCCTCCCCGTTTTAACGGGGTGTGACCGTAGAACTCACGCGGCCGTTTTTAGCTGCATGGCGGGTGTAACTCCGCCGATGCCCATGTTGGGGCGTTCGTGGTTGTAGGTCCATAGCCATTCAGTGGCGATCTGCTGCACCTCCTCGATGGTTTCAAAGATGTAGAGGTCCAGCCATTCATGGCGGACAGTCCGGTTGTAGCGCTCGACATATGCATCCTGCTACGGCTTGCCAGGCTGGATGTAGGTCAGGGCGATGCCCTGCTTCTCGGCCCAGGTCATGAGCGTGGAACTGACATATTCCGGGGCATTATCAACCCTTATGGAAGGGGCTTGCCGCGCCATTCGATTATCTGGTTCAGGATCGGACGACCCGCTCCGCTGGCAGCGAGAAGTCCACCTCGATGCCCAGGCCCTCGCGGTTGAAGTCGTCCAGCACGTTCAGAAGTCGGAACTGCCGTCCGTCGGTCAAGCGATCGGCCATGAACCGAAGGTCCGCAAAGCGAATTCCATCGACCAGACCAGGTTCGGAGCTTCAGGAACCGCCAGTTCCTTAGAGTCCGATTCAAAACTCGCTGAGTGATATCATGTCCTTGCCAACAGTCGGGTGACGCGCCTGATGTGGGCGGTGAGAAGCCAGGCTTCGGTGCTGGCGATGGTTTTCTCCCAGTCCTTGGCCATCCGGCGGCACCGTCCAAGCCATGCGAGCGTGCGCTCGACTACCCATCGGCGTGGGATGACCTCGAAGCCCTGGGCCGTGTCGGAGCGTTTGACGATCTGCAACGTCCAGCGCCCGATCTTTTCCAGAGCCCCGTTCAGCTTGGGTCCGGCCTATATCTAATTTTGCAGCGTTACACTTGCTGCCCTCGTTGCCGGTGCTGGGCTTTGGCTGGCCCGGCTCTCCTACGAACGTCCGCCTCTGTGTCTGTAGTCGCTCTGCTGTCCGGCCATCTTCTGAGCCGCTGTGCGGGTCGCTGACAAGCGCAAGGCGCCGTGGCAGGCGGGTAGCACAAAGCTGCTGTTGACTCCTTCTCAGGCGCTGCGGCCTGTCCTAGCCGGTGCAGTGTCGTTCCCGGCCTCCCCTCTTTTCCCCTAGCTCATAGTCCTGCACTTGGTGCTGGTGGTGCTTGCGTAGCAGGTGCCGGGGTCCACGTTCGCTTGTGAACGGGAGTGCGGCTGCGGTCCCTGCCCTTCCGCCGTCGCAGGACCAAGCCCCATAAAGGCGCAGAGAATGACGGGGAACGCTTATGCGCTTCCGGTGCGGCCTCCCTGGGCGTTACCGGTTCTGGCCCGCGGTGCCCCGGTCTCTCGCGGTGCCAGAGGTAGTAATTCTGAATCCGTGATCTTTGCGGCTTCAGCTTGCCAGGTTGACACTGACCTGGCAGGCCTCTCGCAATCTGTGGCTGAGGCCTGGCCTCGGGGCTGCCTTCAATTCCTGCTGATTGTTAATCGCGCAGGAGTTTTTTGTTGAAATCAAGCGCCGACCATGCACCCCTGAACAGGGTTGATGGATTTTATAGTGATGTCAGATTATCAGTCTGTACCTTCCCGACGTAAGAAGGCCCTTGTCCCTGCCGGTCTTAAAGATGCGGTTTACCTCCTGCCCCTGCCAATCCTACAACTCCTGGTTCCTCGGCTGCCGATAGGGACTGATCCATTCACGCCTCACGTTCGGGAGCGCCGGGTGATCTTCATCCATGTGCCCAAGGCAGCAGGGTCAAGCATCAAGATGTCCCTGTATGGAACCGTGGATAATGGTGGGCATCGCCGCATATTGGAGTTTGCCGCATACGATGCGCAGAAGACGCGGGACTTCTTCAAGTTCGGCTTCGTTCGCAATCCTTGGGACCGGCTGCTGTCAGCTTACAGCTTCCTGATGCAGGGCGGGATCACAGGAAGAGACAAGCAGTTCACCAAGGCCTATCTCGCCCGGCACGCGGACTTCAACAGCTTCGTCCTAGCACTCGCGGATCCACAATATCGTACCGTGGTGATGCGCTACGACCATTTCCGTCCGCAATGTCACTGGCTCTGCATGCCGCGCAGGAAGGGACACGCGATGGATTTCCTTGGCAGGTTCGAGACCATGCAAGCCGACCTGGCGCGGCTGTCCGAGATACTGGGCATTGAACTTGATGGAGGGCGCAGAATTCTGCCTTCCGTGCACATCCCATTTCGCGAGGCCTATACTACCGAGACGTGGCGGATCGTATCCGAGATCTATGCCGAAGATATCCGGTCTTTTGGATACTAGCATTACAGTTACACCTTTCTTCGTAAGTGTGCCTGCCTTGCTGCGACCTGATGGGCCCTTCGCCACATCGACCATGCAATGATATGAGCCGGTTCGATCCGACGTTGGGCTAAGCGATTGGCGATGCGTCGGATCTCCCGGATCGACCAGCGGATCAGCCTAGGTTTGCTGGCATCCTGCGCATGGTTTTTTTGGGCGGTTCGGCATTGGCGTGATGGCGAATGGTCCATCATGGCAAAGGCCAGCATGACCAACGACACATGGCGGTGCCACCCGTGCCAGGAGCGGGTCTCGTTTTGATCGAGGCCAAGTTCGTTCTTTGCGGTCTCGAAGCTGTCCTCTATTGCCCATCGATGTCCTTCGACGCGCACCAGTGTATCCATGCCCGAGCCCTCCGGGCACTAGGTGGTGAAGAACGCCAACTCGCCGTCAGAGATAGTGCGGCGGATCAGCAGGCCACGCGTCCAGACCCCGTGGAAATCGGCGTAAAATTCGCAGCATCAAGATCGGCCAGATCAAGGTAGGCCCAGTCGTGGAGGCGCTCGCCCTTTGTACCCGAGCCTGCCGAAAGGCGCTGCCAGGCTGCCTCGATGTTCCTTGCGGTTCCGCTGACGCCATGGGGCTTGGCCCAGGACGTGAAGGAATGATTGGCGCTGACGCCCAGCACATAGCCCTTGCCGGCGCGGCGCAGTGCTATTTCGATGGCACCGACGCCATAAACACTGTCGGCAGCCACCCAGGAGAAGGGGACATCAGCCAACAGCACACGCTCGATCATGGCGCGGGCAAGAGCAGGTTTTGTGGCGAATTGCACGGCCTCGGGGACATGGGTCCTGGTTCGCCGCTCCAGATCATCAGTCCAGGCTTTTGGCAGATAAAGCGCCCGATCGACAAAGGTATGCCCATGGCGCGAAACATAACTGGCGAAAACACCGATCTGGCAACTGGTGATCTTGCCTGCGGATCCGGTGTATTGGCGTGCTACTCCACAGGACGCGCGACCTTGCTTCAGAAAGCCGGTTTCATCGATCACCAGAACCGCCTCGGGATCAGCAAGAGTGTCCAGGGCGTAGTCCCGAACAATATCGCGCAGGGCATCGGCATCCCAAGGGGCGCGTCCCAGAATGGCCTGCTGCCGCCAAGGACCCGGATCTCCAGCCGCTTCCGCTCGCATCCAGCCCGTCTTGCGCCGTTCCTCGCCCAACAACCTGTCGAGAAACCGTTCGGCCGATACCGCAACGCGTGCTGCGTGAACAGCGGGCGCATGCGAGCCTTCGCAGCACGAAGCGACGAGGCCCAAAGCTACAGCGTCTCCTCGACCGACAAGCTCGCCATCCACAAGCCTCCATCAATCATGAAAGCGCATGGATTCAGGCAGAAGAGGAGAATGCAACTGTAATGCTAGGTAGAAAACTCATACAGATCGCTGTAATTCTGTGGTAATATTCCTTTCGATTGGGTTCGGCAGGGAGGAGCGTGTTATGGCGCATCTGTTCTGGCTTTCGGACAAAGCTTGGGCGGCCATTGAGCCGCATCTGCCGCGGGGGTTGCCGGGGAAGCCCAGAGTGGACGACCGTCGGGTGATCTCGGGCATTCTGCATGTGCTCAAGACCGGCTGCCGCTGGCGGGATGTGCCGGCTGCCTATGGGCCACCCACCACCATTTACAACCGTTTCACCCGCTGGTCATATCGGGGGATCTGGCAGCGCATGTTCGAGCGCCTTGCAGCTGCGGGGCCAGTGCCGGAAGAGCTCTGTCTCGACAGCACCCACGTGAAAGCTCACCGCTCGGCTCAGAACACAAAAGGGGGGCCTGGCCGCAAACGGTCGGGATCTCGCGCGGCGGGGCGACCAGCAAGATCCATGCACTGGCCGATGCGTCACAGGCCGACCGGTCGCCTTTGCCCTGACACCCGGAAACATCCCGGACATTCACATGGCTATTCCGCTTCTGGAGGGACTTTCCCGTCCCAAGAGGCTGATTGCCGACAAGGCCTACGATGCCATAAGCCTGCGTCGCTGGCTCAAGCGCCGGCGCATCAGAGCGGTGATCCCCTCCCTGGCCACACGCACCTTTCCCTTCCCGCTCGATCGAAAAGCATACAAGCGGCGCAACGTCATCGAGCGGATGTGGGGACGGCTCAAGAACTGGCGCCGTATCGCGACCCGATACGACCGTCTTGCTCGTAACTACCTGGCCAGTCTGGCGCTCGTTTCTATCGGGATTGCTTGGACCTGAATGAGTTTTCTACCTAGGAATGGCGGCAATAATCCGCAAGGCGGCGGGCGAAATCGGCTGAAAACGACCTATCCCTTATCGGTATTATCGCAAAGTTCAGCATTCTATGTCAGGGAGTGGTCAAACTAGCACCGCCCCGTTTGTCCTGTTTGGCAAAAGGATATCAGACCATGACCTAGACGGGATCGCAACCTCCCAATGAACAGATTGGCTAGACAGCTTTTCCTTCGTAAGTGCCTGCTACAATACCATAATCACAGCAAAACGAAGAGTCGGCTGCATCTAAACCTGCCTAAGATTGGAAGAGGTGAAGCAGGCTTTCCAAATATGGTCTTCTCCGGCCAATCGTCTGCACCCTGGCGAATTGGTTTCTATTCGGAATCCAGACGATCGCCTTGCTCGCCTTTGGACTGCTTAACCCCACAGCAAGGGCAAGAATTCGCCTGGTCTGATATTTTCCTCTGCCTACCAGTGTAACTTCTGACCTCCGCCCCAACCCGGCGGGACTGAACGAAAAAGTTCGTTTTGTCCGCAAAAACTGCCTTCAAAGGAACGAATGAATGTTGCTGCGCGATCTGATTGTTGCCCTTCCTGGGCTTGTTGGACCCACTCCCCGCGTTGAGGAGATCGAGGTGAAAACCTCCTCCCAGATCGTCAATCCGCCCGTTATGTCCCGGGATACTGCCATGTCGGAGGCCGAGGCGTCCTCGGATTTGTCCGAAAGGGACGTAAACAGCTTTTCCCGGCAAGCCGGCTTTCAGCCTGCAACGGAAACCCCGCTGCCCGTAAGGGAAACGGTTTCGGACAAGACCGGCAGCCGACCCGATCCGATCCCGCCCCGTCAGGAACAACCCGTTCGGGAAGACGATGACGACGCCTTGCCCTCTGCGGCACCCATCGCCTTGGATTTGGCCAAAGGCGTTACGGTCATGGCGGGCCGCGTGGCCACGCTTCTGCCTGATGACGACGGCGGCCAGATCGCCTCGGTGCGGATCCTCGAGGGTGGTGACTGGGGCCATGTTTCGGTCAACCCGGACAACAGCCTGGCCTTGGTGCTTTCCGGCACGGACAAGCAGGGCACGCTGTCGTTCAGCTATGAGGTCACTTATGCCAATGGCCAGACCGAGGATATCGCCGCCAAGGTGAAAGTCGTGGCCGGCCAGCAGAAGGCCAGCTGGGGAACCGGGGAACATTACATCCTGGAAACCGATGCGGACGGTCGCAGCATCGTCGAACACGGCGACAATCACCGCAAGGTCTATGTGTCGGCCAGCCAGAATGCCTTGTCGCTGCAGGACATCGCCAAGATGGAAGGCGTCAAGGTTTCCGACATCAGCGGCAAATGGCTGGCAAACAACCCCGAATACGGCAGCAGCGCCGACATGGCCCTCGACGAGATCGCGGGCATGGAACTGTGGGGCGCCATTACGGGCAGCAGATCTAAGTCCGTCCCTTCCTCGCATTGGCTGCTGTTGGAAAGCGGCCACAGCTATGACGAGGTGGGATTTATCGTCAAGCGCGGCACGCAGGGCGAAAGCGCCCTCAACCCGGTGCTGGTCTCGTCCTATGGCGAAGGCGATCGGCCGATCATCACCCAGTCCCAGATTTACAACACTCCAGTTAATGCCAATATCGTTATTCGCGGGCTGACCTTTACCGACGGCCTGCAAATGATCCAAGGCAAGAACTATCTTTTGGAAGAAGTGGGCATCCGTAACAAAACCCTGACCGCGAAACAGGTCGAAGGCTTCACCCTGCGCAATTCCGACATCATCGACGTTTTTCGTAGCGAATCTAACAGCAACGGTATCTGGCAGCCGCATATAAACCGAATCAGCGGATTTTTCGCTAACAGCAACGAGGGCCTCCTGGTCGAGAACAACTTTGTCGATCACACCGGCTGGTCTGAGGGATACAAGACCAACCTGGCCTTGTCGGGTGGACAACCGCCCAGCATCTTTAGCCAAGGCATGTATCTCAGCTTTGACAACACTGACCTGACATTGCGCGACAACATCTTGATGCGCAGTGCGTCCTTCGGGGCGCAGGTCCGTTCGGGCGGCGTCATCGAGAACAACTTGTTCCTGGACAACAATGCCGGCATCACTTTTGTGGGCGGCGACGACATGAAAACCCATGGTGCCGGCAATTACACACTGTTTTCGGGCAATGTCATCACTTCGGGGGCGCATCGCGATGTCAGCAAGGGGCCGCGCGGCGCATTGACCATGGGTGTCGATAGTGGCGGCCGCATGCCCACCATGATCGACAACATCGTCGCCCATCTGGCCGATCCGAACAATCCTGGAGAGCTGAAGCAGAAATATGTGAGCCACGCTCCGCTGAAGGAAAAGTTTGCGGCCTTTTATGACGACACCATCATCTACAACTGGATAGGCAGACGAACCATCGAACGGGATCTGCCCAGGATCGAAAAGGAGGTTGGCCAGCTTGACAAGTCCATCCTCAATGAAACCACCATCCAGAATTTTACCGCCGATCTTCTTGGCAAGGACACCGCCACCATTGCCGATCTGGCCAACTATTTGCGCGCTCAGGCGGCCGGGAAGCTCGACGGCCATGTCGATGCGGACATCATCAACAGCTTTTTCCGCGCGGGCTTCGGTTTGGACACGGCGCTGCGCGATGAGGCCAAAACGCTGCGCTTTGTCCCCAACAATCTGGCCGACGGGGTCCGCTGGGACAACCGACTGAACTGGTCGACCGGGGATCTGCCGGGCACCCAGGACGGCGACAGCGTCGACTTGGGCGGCAATCATGTCCAGTTCGGCGGACAATCCCTTGTTGTCGATCATTTCGACTTTGGCGATTTCGGGCATCTGACCGCCACTTCGGGCAAATTGACGATCGCCGGCGAGATGGCCGTCGGGTCACGTGGCGCAATGCTGGAAACTAGGGGTTCCGGCCAAGTCTGGATCGATGGGTATCACGACAGCGATCTGTTGGAAATCGGCCTGACCGGAGGGCGCCTTGCCAATAAAGGTACTTTCGCAGGCGAAACCCACGCCTTGGTTTCCGGCAATGCACAGTTCTTGCTGGCGGCTGCGGGCGGACGTTTCGATCTGGTCAGGGACAGCAGTCTGGTGGTGACCGGAACGCAGGCCAAAGTCGGCTTCGACGGGGCAAATGGCAAGGCCGCCATGTTGCAGCTTCATGAAGGTGCCACCTTGTCCTTTGTAGCCGACACGACGGGACTGGGCAAAATCTCGGAGTTCCATTCCGGGGCTTTTGGCGAGACCTCGAATGTCACCTCGGGAATCCGGCTGGATGGCGATCTGACCATCAACCTGTCCCCCCTGAACGCCAAATCCGGGGGAAGCTGGGTACTTTTGGATGCCGACCAGATCATCGGATCCTTTGACGATGTTTCCGTTGCAGGACTCGGCAGAAATCGGGACGCATTGATCCGAATTGATTACATCCAGGACGAAGTCCTCCTGCTGGTCGGCGAGGCCGGCAAGGGCAGTGGCCAGATCCGGACCGATAGCACGGGCGATGCAGATTTTATCGATCATACGCAGGATGCAGCCCTGAAATTGCTGTGGACCAGCCTTCAAGGAGCAATGCCGCAGATCACCGACGATCCGATCTGAAATATTTCGCACGCGAAAGTTTCGCACGCGAAACTCTCAACGCGATTGCAGCCAATCCGACAAATCGCGCAGAAAATCCTCCGTCACGCCCCGGCCGGTCAGAACGACCCGGCCGGGGCGTGACTTTACGTGGATCCCGGCGGACATGCCTTCTTCGGTTTCTACGGCTTCTGACAGGGCTCCCGGTGCGGTTTCAGGACGCAAGCCAGCTTCCAAAATAGCGCGTTCCTGCAAAATGCTTTCCGGCGCGGTTGCTTTCAGCCGATCCCGTAACTGGTGCATCCGATCCGGATTTCCCTGGATTGCCTTGACCAAGGCCAAGCCCAACTTTTCGGGAATCGCCTCGGGAAAGCGCAGGGCATCGCCCAAGGCTTGGTGCAGCGCCACAAAGGACAGGATCTTTGATCGCTTTGGTGCAGGGGCATGCTGGAACAGCACTTTGACCGCTGTTGCCGCACTGTCGAAAACACCCAGACGGGCTGCCTCGTGGGCCAGCCTGCCACGTTCGTAAAAAGACAGGTCGGCGCGGATCTCGTTTTCCTCGACCATGGCTAGATAGGCCTCGGACGCATCGTCGAAGGGGCGTAACAGCGCCTTGACGGCCTCGAAGCGGTTGTCACTGGTCTCGGCATGAAGGGCTGTCAGGGCAGCCAGGCGTCGCGCACCCGAGATCAGGCCATATTGCCCATTGGGCAGGGCCACGACCTCGATGGGCATCTGCTGTCCACGATCACGAATGCTGGCCTTTAGTGAGGCCATTTCCTCAGGGTCGATATGCATCCGGTCGCGCTGAAGATGCGTGGCCTTCACAGAAGGCAACGGCAGATCGAGCACCATCCGGCCGCTGTCGCGGGCTTGGCGCAGTTCGGTCGCCAATTCTTCCAGAGCGGCCTGGGTGGCGGTGTCGGCCGCGATACGGGCCACGGGGGGCATAAGGGCAGAGGCAAAGGGTTCCTCCTCGCCCACCATTTGAAAGGAGCCCAGCCGCTTGCGTTTGGCCATCAATCCATTCCCCTGTTATTTCGCGTGCGAAACTCAGCCATCTTGTCCTGCCAATTCCTCGCGTCGCCAGATGCCTAGCAGCAGCGACTTGAATGCGGCATAAGTGCGATCAAAGGTTTCCCGCCCCCGCGCATAGGTTTCGCGATTGAAGTCTCGGTAATCGGCCTCGTAGATGCCGTGGACCTGTTCGCCCGCCTGGCCGATCAGCGCGGTGAAATCCTGCCGGTGCGGCGACAGGGTAGCACCCAGATAGGATTGGATCAGCCCGGCCAGATCGGCCTGCTGGCCTGCATCGTATCGGGTCATCACCGCACGCACTGCGTCCCATTCGAAATGCAGTTCCTCACGGCCCAGGGCACGGGCAGCGATATTTTCGCTGTCCTCGATGCTGGCGAAGGTGGAATGCAGCATGTCGAAAAATCGTCCGGTGGATTCGAATTCCAGAAAGGACGCCCCGAAAGGCACAAGGACGATATCGGCCGCTGCCAGCCCGTTGATGGTCAGATAACCAAGTGCCGGCGGCGTATCAAGGAAGATCAGGTCATATCGGTCCAGGATATCGTCCGCCGCCAGCGTCTCGGTCAGGGCGTCCCACAGTTTCCACCCCCGCGAGGCCATGCGCCAGACCGGGATCTGGAATTCCGCCCAATACAGGTTCAGCTGCGCGCCGATCAGGTCTATGTTCGGCCAATGCGTCGAACGGATCAGATCGCCCGCCTTGATTTTCAGCGCGTCCGACAGGCTGTCGTCAAGTGCCACCGGCGGGTCGCCCCGGTCAATGCGACGCTGATTGTCGAGGCGCAGGGTTTCAGCATAATGGCGCGCTAGCAGCGGAAACACCGTCTGCCACTCATCCTCGATCTGGGCGCCGAAGATCGAGGACAAGGATCCCTGGCTGTCCAGGTCGATCATCAGGACTTTGTAGCCATCAAGCGCCGCCGACATCGCCAGATGCGCGCAAGTTGAGGTCTTGCCGACGCCGCCCTTGAAATTCGCCACCGCCACGATCTTGGCCGGCAGGCCCTTGGGGCGGTATGGGAGGTATTCCTTGGATTTTGACCCCTCGGCGCCAAAATGCGCGCGCAGGCGCTGCACTTCGTCCAGGGTGAACCATTTGGCGCCTGCCTCGGTCTCGGACCGGCCCTGCGGCAGGTCGGGGTTTTGGCGCAGCACGCGGCGGAAATGCTGGGGTGCCACCGGGATTAGATAGCGGGTGATTTCCCATGTTGAAAACAGCCGCAACTTGCGGATGCCGTTTTCCTCAAGACCTCGGCTCACCAAATCCTGGCGCCCTCGGCGATAGTTTGCGGCAATCCGGGACAATCCTTCAGTACCGGTCGGATCCTCCAGCATCGACAAGGCCCGGTCGGGCGAGATGTTGAAGTAGGGGGGAATGTCCTGGCCGCTCATCGTAATTCTTTCTTATGCAACAGCTTTTACATATCATACCAGAAAACCCGGCACACGTACCTATTTCTGCAACATATTGCTGTTTCCTTGCCAGATATTCCCTTTTCTAAGGCCTTTTGTTGCAATTTCGCCGGTCCAACTTTGTTAGAATCCAGTTAGTATTAAGTTACATACACACTGTTTTTCCGAAATCCCTTGCATCGTATTGATATAATTGCTCTTTTTTCCACTTAGAATGGAATGGTGAATCCGATCCCACGATAATGCGATTCCAGTCCCACGTTGTGATGAATCCGATCCCCCGAAACAATTGCTGCAGCAGGCCTGCCTTGCTGGACGCGCTGGCTGTGGATAACTAGGATGGGTGTCAATGAAACGACGAACCCTGTTCCAGTGGGTGGGATCGCGGAAGTGGGCAGGAATGTCTTTGCGGTCTGTTGAATTGGACCTAGCAAGGATGGAAAGGCACGGGCCATGGCCGTATCATCTCCGACGACTGTGGAGACCGGGACGAGGCTTGTTCAGGATTTCTTCGTTTGTGATTTCTTCGCGGCGGTGCCCAAGCATGACTTGGCCTCGATGGAGCATCCGATCTTTTCGCTGTCCACGCGGCCCGATCGGCGGGTGGTTAGCTATGATCACAACGGCGCCACTCTGACCGTGACGCCCAGCGTCAAGGGACGTGCCACGATCTTTGACGCTGATATCCTAATCTTCTGCATCAGCCAATTAATGGCCGCCTTGAATCAAGGCCGGGCCGTGTCGCGCAAGCTGTCCCTGACCGCCCATGACCTGTTGCAGGCCACCCACCGCGAAACCTCGGGCGATGGATACAAGCGGCTGCGCGATGCCTTTGAACGGCTAGCAGGCACCCGCATCACCACCAACATCGTGACTGGCGAACAGGAAATCACCTCGGGCTTCGGGTTGATCGAGGCTTGGGAAATCGTTCGCAAGACCCGCGCGGGCCGGATGGTCGCCGTCACCATCACCCTGTCGGAATGGTTGTTCAATGCGGTGCTGTCGCGATCAGTGCTGACGCTGAGCCGCGATTATTTTCGCATGCGAAAACCGCTCGAGCGGCGGATCTATGAACTGGCGCGCAAGCATTGCGGGCGTCAGGCAGAATGGACCGTGTCAGTTACCATTCTGGCCAAGAAGACTGGATCGACCAGCCCGGTTCGCGTCTTTCGCGCCATGTTGCGGGAAATGATCCGCGAAAACCGATTGCCCGATTACCTTCTGTTCGAGGAGCCGGGTGACATTCTGCGCGTCACTCCCTGTGCCGCGATGATCGAACCGGGCGAAGGGCCGCATCTGCGCCCCGAAACGCTTGACGAAGCCCGTGCTCTGGTCCCCGGTGCCGATGTCCATGCAATGGCTGCCGAATGGCGGAGCTGGTGGGCGGCGACCGGACGGCCTCGCCTGCGCAGCACGGACCGGGCGTTTGTTGGATGGGTCAGGACGCGGCGGGCCTGAGGGCTGCCAGCGAACTGCGGTCCACCCAACCTGTTTCGTCGTGCGGATCGTCCAGGAAATGGCGTATCAGATCCGGCCATTCCAATCCGACGTGCAGATCTGCAAGCGCCGCCTCGGCGCCGGCCGAAAGCTTTTCATAAAGGGCCGGATCATCGCTCAGTTGCCGGATGGCCCTGGCCAGGGCAGGCGGATCGCCCGCCCGGAAAACCAACCCGCCCACCCCGTCCCTGATCCGGCCACGAAAGGCCGGATGATCGGACAGGACCACGGGCGAGCGGGATGCCAGCCCTTCATAGATAGTGTTCGGAAGCCCTTCGGGATATTCGGGACGCGAAGGCACGATCACAAGGTCATGGGCGGCCATGCTGGCGCGCACCCGGGCATTGGGAACTACCCCCAGCAGGTCGACGTCATCCTCCAATCCCAAGGCGGCAATGCGTGTGGCCCAAGGCTGCGGATCGCCGCCGCCTGCCACCGACAATCGCACCCGCAGTCCTTGGCCGTGCAGGATCGCCAAGGCCTCCAGGCAATCGCCCAGGCCCTTGGCCTCGCTCAAGGCCCCGGCATAAAAGCAGCGTGGCCGGGCGGGATCGGCCATGCCGGTCTTGGCGGCGGTTTCGGGCCGGATTCGGCTCCAGTCCCAGGGGATCACGCGGCTGGGTGGCAGGCCCAGCACTGCAACAGCCGAGCGTGAAGCATTCAGGCTGTGATTGGCCACGCCTGGAATATGCGGACCCTTCAGCAGTCGCCCTAGCTGCCAGACGCGCCATCGGCCGCGCAACCTGCCTGTTGCAAAGATATCGGCGAAACAGGGCAGGGTCGGGATGCGGCGCCTGCGGGCTTCGGCCAGGATCGAGATGAATGGCGATCGCACGATCAGCCGGGCAGGGGTCAGTTGGTCCATCAAGGCCGCGACGCGCTTCGGATTGAGTTTCGCACGCGAAATACCGATTGCTCGCAGGCCGGGGGTCAGAAGCTCGTCATGGGGGCGGGCGCAGATTGCCAAGGTCGTGACGTCGAAATCCTGCGCCAGTCCGGCCACAAACCGCAAGGACGCATATTGGTCGCGATAGGTTTCAGGTGTGCCGGCCGCCATGCGCGCCCAGGCAGCGCCAAAATCGCCGGTCTGCACGATCAGAAGACCGGGTCGAGCCACCGGGTCAACCAAGGTCATAGCCATGACTGCCCAGATCCAGCCCCGTCATTCCCGCCAGGGCGCGATTGCCGGCCGCGAATTCGCCGCGATACCGATCCTCGATCCTCGCCCGCAGCCGCGCCTCGATCCGGCAATCCAGCACCTGCGGCACCGCCCGGTCGAACAAGTGGACCGCGCGGTCCTTGGCCCGCCAAGCCAGCCCTGCATTGCGCCGCAAAGGGCTGCGCCGGACCAGACGGTTCAGGCCGCGATTGAATGCCGCAGCTGCAAGCCCCCGGCCTACATTGTCGCCGCCCGCTGTCTTGGGCGGGACCAATGGCAGGTCCAGAAACCGACCCATCCGGTCGAAATACCCCCCCGGATCGCTGCGTAGCATTTCCTGGGGCAGAACCAGAACCCGATCAGGCCCAAAGGTATCACGGCAGAAACCTACGGCCCGCTCGAAGCGCAGGAAATCGGGGCGCAGCAGCGGGCTGAAGGCCAGTTCCTCGCGCCCGGTGCCGAGGACGTCGGCGGGCGGCGCCGTGCTGCCCTGCTTGGCATATTCGCGCAGCATCGACAGCGCCATGGCGCGCTGTTCGCGAATGGTGATCAGGATCCGCGCTCGCGGAAAGGCTGCGTGCAGCCTGCGCAGGTTGGCAGGCCCGTCATAGCGCTCGGCCAGGGGATCGCCCAAAAGCACCTCCTCGGACCAGATGGGCAGAAGGCCTTCGGCCCGCTGCGGCGCTTCTAATTCGGCGAAACGCGCGGCCAGGGCGGCTGGGTCGAAGACATAATCATCGGCCAGAACCAGCCCGGCCACGACATGACCACGGCTGCGTGGCCCGCCGGCCAGGCCAATGCCAAGATCGGCGCGGTTGAAGACATGGCGTTGCAGAAAGGTGGTGGCGGTTTTGACGTAACCGATGTGAAAAACAGAGTCGCTCATGTCGTCGGATCGTCCAGCACGTATCCCAGGCCAGCCCTGCGGACGGCCGCGTGCAGCGCATCCAGATTGTCGATCTGGCGCTTGTGCGCGGTGCGCGCCAGATCGGCAGTGACCGGTCCCGAGAGCAGGCCCAAGCCCTTGCAGATCCGGTCCACGGCGGGTTGATGGGATGCGGGATTTTCCAGATCGGCGGCATAATCGACAAGCATGTGCGGCAGATCCGCCAGCAATCGGTTTTCGTAATCCAGCATGGCAAGGTTCCAATGCAGCTGATCGACGAACCGGGCCGGATCCAGTAACAGATGCCGCATGGGGGCCGATCCGCCTTTGTGGATATGATATTGGTCGATGACCTGCGCAACCGACAAGGACAGCGATTGGTCATAGGTTCGCCGCCGGACATGGATCAGCCGGAACCCGTCGGCCAGCAAACCCGCCAGAAAGGCGCGGTGATTGGGAATACGCTGCACCTCCATCATCTGATAGGACAACAGCTTGCAGCCCCAGGCACGGCTGGACTTGATCCCCGCCAGGCGGTTCAGGAAACCGCGCGGATTCAGGACCGCGTGATGCAGCACCTCGCCGTCGCAATGGATGCCTTCAACCTGGTTCAACAAGTGATGAAACAGGGTAGTGCCCGAACGAGGCCGCCCCATTAACAGGAATCGCTGCGTGTCATTCCGTCGGATCAGGCTTTTCAGGAACACCCGCGCTTCGAAGGTGTAACCCCTCCATGTGGCGCGGTCGTGATGCCAGCGGCCCAGCACATAGGGATCGCCTATTGGGGCAATGCGATGGATCAGATGGGTGGCTAGGTCGGGTCCGGTCACATGTCCTCCGCCTTCTTGAGCAAGGTCACCGCGAGATTGAAGGACTCCGATCCGTAATCGCGGCAGAATTCAGTGGCGCAAGCCCGCGCCAGCCGGTTGCGAAAGGGGGCGATGCCGGTCTTACGGCCCAAGCCCTCGCTCCAGCTCAGCAGCGGATCGCACAGATAGCCCCAGCGGCGCGTGGCCACCGGAACCAGGGGAGCGAAGGCCTTCGCGATCTCGGGCGCGCTGTAGTGCTTGTGGCCCTTCTGGATGTCGCAAAAGCCGTTGTGGGTGTGCCGGTAAAGGCCCAGGCGCGCCAGGGACCGGTGCAGCGCGGGCTTGACCTGATACGGGTCCAGCCAGGCATAGCGGCCAGCATGGGGAACGCTGACAATCAGCAGCCCGCCAGGTCGTAGTGCCCGAACGCAGGCAGCGGCAAAGGCCGCTTCCTGTTCCAGAGCGACGTGTTCAAAGACATCGGCGCAGATCGCAGCGTCATAGCTGCCCTCGGGGATATCCATGTCCAGGAAATTGCCGCTGCGGATTTCGATCTTGCCGGGTGTTGGGGGGATGATGCGGGGGTTCCAGTCGATGCAGGTGATCCGCTGGGCAAGATCCAAGTAAGGGTAATCCGGCGCCACCCGGCCGCTGCCGATATCCAGCAGGCTGCCGACAGGCCCACCCAGCAGATCGCGGATGACTCCGACCCGCTGCGCGCCGGGGTTTTGCGGCGCAGCGGCGGGGATGGGTTGGAACAGGGACATGACGGGTGGGTCCAAGGCAAGGAACGCTTTGCGGCACTGTCGTTCCTGGATGACCCTTGGTCAAGGTGAACCTTGCCTGCAAAGGGCCGTAATGCATGGCTTGGCGGCAGAGACGTTGAATTCCATTGCCGATCCGCCAAGAGAAGCAGTTACAAGAAGTTACGTCACAGTCCAACCAGCCCCTTTAAGTACCATGCCTTCCTGACCGAGCCCAGAAATCGGGCACGACCTGGCTTGCCTCTCTGCTGGAGCAAAGCCCCGACATCTGCGTCTCGGAGATATAGGCGAAAGTTGGTGACGCTTGATCAGGCGGCGGCTTGACGTTGGCGGAGGCCGTCGCGGAACTCAACCCCCTGGATGATCTCTGGCAGGCGGTTCTGGCCATCCAGTTTGCGCCACTTGTTCTGCGCTGACATCATCAGCTTGAAGGCCATGGCCAGTCCGGTCCTGCGACTGAGGCAACCTTTGGTGCGCTTCGTGCGGTGCCGGACGGTCGCGAAGGTGCTTTCAATTGGGTTCCGATGTCCGGATGTGTTTCCAGTGCTCGGCCGGGTAGTCGTAAAAGGTCAGCAACGCCTCGCGATCCTTGACCAGCTTGGCAACGGCCTTGTCGTATTTGACCCTGTAGGTTTCGACGAAGAAGTCGAAGGCGGCGCCGGCCTCGGCCTTGGTTTCCGCCTGCCAGATGTCGTGGAGATGGCTCTTGGCCTTGTCCTGCAGCGATTTCGGCAGCGCGTTGAGCACATTCATTGTCTTGTGGACCCAACACCGCTGCTCGCGCGTGGTGGCGAAGACCTCGCGCAGGGCGGTCCAGAACCCGAGCGCGCCGTCGCCGATGGCCAGCTTGGGATCCTGCTTCAGGCCTCGGCGCCGGAGATCGAGCAAGAGCTCACGCCAGCTTTCAGCGCTTTCGCGGAAGCCGTCGATCATCGCCAGAAGCTCCTTGTGGCCATATTCATCAGCCCCGACGATCACCAGAACGCATTGCTTTTCCTCAGCCATGCGCGGTTTGAAATACACCCCGTCAGCCCAGATGTAGAGAAAGCGCCGATGGCTCAGGTCGCG
This sequence comes from Paracoccus actinidiae, assembly GCF_030863885.1. Taxonomy (NCBI): domain Bacteria; kingdom Pseudomonadati; phylum Pseudomonadota; class Alphaproteobacteria; order Rhodobacterales; family Paracoccaceae; genus Paracoccus; species Paracoccus actinidiae. Next base: position 3,002,055 of record NZ_CP132956.1, on the reverse strand, counting down.
CTTTTGCCAGGCCTCATAGTCGTTCCACCAGTCTGCCTTCAGCCGCGTGATCGTCTTGGCGGAAAGCCCGGGGGCGTTCGGGCCCAGCAGTGCCGCCAGCGCTTCGGTGAAATCACCCGTGCTGACCCCCTTGAGGTAAAGCCAGGGCAGCAGCTCCTCGACCGATTTCGCCTTGCGCAGGTATCGCGGCAGGATGGAGGGCGTGAAGGTGATCTTGTCCTCACCGGGCTTGCGATCTCGGACCCGCGGCACCTTCACCGGCACCGGACCGATCCCGGTCATCACCTCGCGTTCGGGTAAGTGTCCATGGCGCACCAGGCGCGCACGCCCATCCTCAAGCTTTTCCTTGGAAAAGGCGGCCATGAGCGTGGCCAACTCGGCATGGATCGCCTGTTCGATCAGCTTGCGCGCGCCATTGCGGAGGACGTCGGTGAATGCATCGGCGCTAAATCCCGATAGATCGGGGAGTTGGGTGATGGTATTCTGCGGCATGTGGCATATCCCTTTCTCGGCTGAGAATTGACGGCGCGTGAACACCGCCATGATATGCCGCCCCTCAGGGCATCACCAACTTTCGCTCATTACTCTGCGTCTCGGACCCCAAGGATCCGCAGTTCTTCACCCACCAGTTTGATCAGGCGAAGGGTTCTATCGCAGTTGCCCCCTGCCTGACGCGCCGGTGCTGCTCGATGCCTCGACCACTACAGCTTTCTGCGCCCCTAGCCGTGGGATGAACAATCCCGATGCGCCAGGATTGCTGGATCCGGTGTCGCAGTGCATTGCTGAATTGGCTTCCGGGGCTTGCTTTACTATATCCTGCATGACTTGGTGGGATGGGCCGCCTCGGCTTATCACCACGAGACGCGAATGAAGCCTGCCCCCAAAGGACCGGTGTCGATGCTGGACTGTTATCAGCCGATGCTGGGCTGATCAGCCGTTCCGCCGATCAAATCGAACGCTATTTCGAGATGCCTCCACATAAACGGTTCATGTTTGTAAGCGGGAAGGAAACCCTTTGAGTTAATGGCATGCCGGGTCTGGGATAAAGTGCGGGTTGATCTGATCACCGCTATCTCCTGTCTACGCCTAGGCCTGCAACTGGTGGTTTGCAATTGGTCGAGGCGATTGTCGAGCAGCTGGACGGTGCGCCGGTCGGCGAGCGTCGCCGGTGGTCAGATGAGTTCAAGACAAAGGCGGTCACTGGGGCTGTTGAAGAAGTCCTATGGAACGCTGCCGATGCCGTACGCCCTCGGGTGGAGCAGTGAGGCCGCAAACCTCCTTTGCGGGTAGCGCAGGAGGGTGAAAGAGAGTGAGAACAGCTCTTCCTGGCGGCTGACGGCCAAGAAATGCAGTAAATACGCAAGGAATGCTGCCGCCAACCGCTTCAGGTTCACAGCCGCGGCGGTGAGGAAGGCTTGGATGCGCATATTCTCGAGCCCGCGCCGCACCGCACGGGCGAGGCCATGCCAGGTCTTTGCCTCGCCGTGGAAACCCTTCCGAGCGCCAGCGGTGACGCCGATAGAGCCGGTTCGCTTTCTCGCCCCACCGCTCCCGCCGCCGACGCACCCGCAGCAGGGCCGGATAGTCATGAACGATCACGACCGCCCGGGTCTTTCGCGACGGTGAAAGACACAGAGCCGCGAGATCGCACCTTGCACAGTCACGCACCCTGGTGACGAAGAACCTGCCATGACTGATCCTGGTCTTCGTTGGCCGAAGGATTTTGCCGCGCGGGCATTTTACGAGATCATGGCGCGCATCGAACTTGAACCGGCGGAGCGGGACCTTGCTTCTGATCGGTTCGGCCTTGGTCGGTATGATGGCATCGATCCCGCGCGCCTCTAATCCGCCGAACACTTTGGCGTAGGCATAGCCCGCATCTGCTGTTGCCACCCCGATGGGTTCTCCCAGGGTCGCGGCAGCCGTATCGAGGCTGTCAAGGATGTGGTCGCCCTCGTTCGCCTCGCCGGTCGTGACCTCCACCTCGACAATGTCCCCGCAGAGATCGTCGACCACGCCATGCTGCTTGTAGCATGGCTCGAGACGCCGGTTGCGCCCGCTGGTCGCCATGCTGGCGTCAGGATCGGTGACGCAGACCTTCTTGTAGCGCCCGGTCTTCTTCGAGTTCCGGACCTGGAGATCGGCCTCCGTGTCCTCCGGCACATCACCATTCGCGTCGGACATGGCACCAACATGGCGAACCGCGAGGCTTTCCCAGCTGACATCGGCTCGGATCAGAGAGGCGTCGACATGCACGACCTCGCCCTTGGCGATCCCGGCTGCCACACAACTCTGAACCGTCCGCTCAAAGATGCGCCGAAACCGCTCGGCGCCCCAGCGTTGTCGAATACGGGTCAGCGAAGAATGATCCGGGAGCCGCTCTTGGAGGCCATAGCCCGCAAACCAGCGGATCGCGAGATTGACCTGTGCCTCTCGCATGAGACGCCGGTCATGGACGATCCCAAGAAGAAAGCCAGCCAGCATGAGACGCACGGCGGCCTCCGGCGCAACACCCGGACGACCAGTTCCGACGGCATAAAGATCAGCAACATCTTCGGCCAGCCAGCCGAGATCGAGCACCCGGTCGACGCGGGCAAGGACATGATCATCCGGCACAAGGTCACGCAGCGACCCGCAGACGAAAAACTCGAGCTGATCCCGGTTCTGATGACCAATCATTCTGGCCCCTGCGACAAAATCCTGAAGCTATGGAATCAGCAAAGCGACGGTTTTTCAACAGCCCCTCACTGCAGCTTTGGAGCCAGGCGACAATGTTTCCGCGCTGGCTCGCCGTTTGGGGATTTCGCCGTCGCAGCTGTTCGGCTGGCGCCAGGATATACCCAGGACGCCCGAAATCATGTAGCAAATCGACAACACCGTTATCGCCTTGAATGATCGGGGGCAGGGCCAGAAAGTCCTGGGGAAAGCGCAACAGCATAGTCTATCTCGACACAAAAGTAATTATAAACAGATATTTGGTCTATACTATCAGCATTTATCAAAGACCAGATCTTGGGCAATCCGGGCATAAACAGCCTTCCCAAAGGATGCGCGGACCGCTTTACTCAGGCGCGGCTTCCCGGCAAGGTGTGCCCGATTTGCATTTACCCATGCTGGCGGACCCATGCCCGACCCCGAGGCGCGCCCGCGCATTGCCTATCTGACCGGACAATATCCCGCCGTCTCGCACACCTTTATCCTGCGGGAAATCCTAGCCTTGCGGGCCATGGGCTTTCCGGTCGAAACCTGTTCGGTCCGCGCCTCCGGTTCCGAGCATCAACGCGGTCCCGACGAACAACAGGCCGCCGCAACCAGCTTCTATATCCAGCCCTCGACCTGCTCGCCCCGCCATCTCGCCCGGACTGCCCGGCTGGCCCTCGGCCGGCCCAGGGCCTTGGGCCGGATGCTGCGCCAAGCATGGCGGATCCGCCCGCCGGGGCTGCGGGGACTGGCCTGGCACCTGTTCTATGCGGCCGAGGCCTTGCTGCTGGCGGCCCATCTGGACGGGCGCGGCGTCGCGCGGCTGCACAACCATTTCGCAGGGGCCAGTGCCTCGGTTTCCCTGCTGGCGGCGACATTTCTGGACATTCCCTTCAGCTTCACCCTGCACGGCCCCGCCGATCTGGTCGAGGCGCACCAGGCCCGGCTGGACCGCAAGATCGCCGCGGCGGATTTCGTCGCCTGCATCAGCCATTTCGCCCGCAGCCAGGCGATGATCCATGCCGATCCCGTTCATTGGGCGAAACTGCGCATCGTCCATTGCGCTGTCGATCCGGCCCGTTATGGGCGCCCTACTGCGGACGAGGGTCCGCAGGAACCGGTTCGGCTGGTCTTCGTGGGTCGCCTAGCCCCGGTGAAGGGCGTGCGGGTGCTGCTCGAGGCGTTTGAACAGGCCAGCGCCCGGGGAACCGATCTGCGCCTGACCGTGATCGGCGACGGCCCGGACCGCGCCGCGCTTCAGGCCATGGCGGCTGGCCTGGGCAACGGGGTGCGCTTTACCGGATACCAGTCCCAGGACGAGGTGGCAGCCCATCTGGCCGAAAGCGACATCTTCGTGCTGGCAAGCTTTGCAGAAGGCGTGCCGGTGGTGCTGATGGAGGCGATGGCAAGCGGCCTTCCGGTCATCGCCACCCGCATCGCGGGCATCCCCGAACTGGTGGACGATGGCGAAAGCGGGTTTATCGTGGCGCCGGGCAACCCCGCCGCATTGGCGGATGCGATCCTGTGCCTGGCCGCAGATCCGGCGCAACGCCAGCGGATGGGCCGGGTCGGCCGCGCCACTGTGGCCCGGCATTTTGCCCTGCGGACCGAGGCCGCGCGATTGGGGCGGCTGTTTACCGAAGGACCGAGCAGCGATTTGCGCCCCTATCCCCTGGAGGATGCGCCTAATCCTTTGATAGGTCCAACCCCCATTCCGACAGATCCAGCCCGGTCAGCCGGGTAAGTTCGGGAATCTGGGTGGCGAAACGGCATGACAGCAGGGCGCGTGTTTCGGGCAGCATCGCCGGAGGTTCGTGCGGTTTTTCGCCTTGGAGCGCCCGCGCCAGCACACGTTCGCGCAGCCGCTGCCGCAGGCGTGCGGGCAGCATCCCACGCAATTTCCACAATGCCCCGGCTTCCTGACGGAATGCATCCAGGGCTAGCTGTTCTCCCAGCCGGTGGAAATGGTCGCGCGACACATTGCGCCGCCCGGACCCGGCGGGATGGTCCATGGTCTGCGGCAAGCCTAGGAAATCGCAAACCTGCGCCATCACCGCGTCGCGGTCGCGGCGGAAATCCTCGAACTTCAGGAACAGCATCCGGTCGCGCGGGACATGCGCCAAATAGGCATTGATTTGGGCCGGGTAGTCGCTGCCCGCCAGGCACAGTTCGGGCGTGTCGGGAAAATGCGCGTTGAAGGGGGCCAAGGCCTTGGCGCGCGGCGCGGCGCGCGCATGGCATTCGGGCAGAATGAAGTCCTCGAACCGGCGATGAACGACATGATCGCCGGTGGCGTTCTGATAATTCTTCACCAGCTGGACATAAAAGGAATAGGCCCGCTCGACAGGCTGGCGCAGCACATAGATGAAGCGCGCCTGCGGCACATGGCGGGCGATCCGCGCGGCCGTGTCGGGAAAGAGCGGTGATAGCGAATAAAGGGTCGATCCTTCGCCGGTCAGCTGATCGGGGCGGGCTGGTTCGAAAAGCCAAGCATAGTTTTCAATTCCTTCGCCATAAAGATCGTCGCGGGCAAAGAATTCGGGTTCCTTGCGATCGGGCAGGAAAACGCCCGGATGATGGATCAGCATGTCGTAAAGACTGGTGGTTCCGGCCTTGGCGGCCCCGATGATGAAGAAATCTGGCAGTCGCAATCGTGTTTTTCCCTGTCTGGCCCTTGCCATCCGTCGTTCCGTGCCCATCCATCTGGCCTGATGCGAGGGCTGCAAAAAGGGACAAGCACGATGTTATCGCAGGCGCAAGAACCGACTTTCGTACTGGGCATAGGCGCACAAAAAGCCGGCACGACTTGGCTTCATGCCTACTTGTCCCATTTTGACGACGTGGATTTCGGACCGATCAAGGAATATCACGTCTGGGATGGGCTGTCGGTGCCGGAATTCAGCGAATTTAACACAAGGACAGTGCGCATCACTCCACATCGACGGTTGCGACATCTGTGGCGTGGCCTGACCGGGCGCCCGCAAGAGGAAATTTTTCTGCGCCGCCGCCTGCAAGCCGATCCCGATCGTTATTTCGATTTCTTTGCAGGTCTTCTGGCGCAGGATGGCATCCGCATGACTGGCGACATCACCCCGTCCTACAGCGCGCTGCCGGTTCCGGCGCTGCGTGCGATCCGCGACGGCTTTGCTTGCTGTGGCATTCGGGTCCGCACCGTTTTCCTGATGCGCGATCCGGTGGAACGCTGCCTGTCGGCGATCCGCATGTACAAGCGTGGGGGCAGGTCGCGCCACGGCGTCGATGTCGCCCTGCCCGACGATCAGATGCTGCTGCACTATCTGGAAACAGACCAAGCCTTGCTGCGGACCGATTATCCCGCGACGCTGGCCCGGCTGGAAGCGGTGTTCGGCCCTGACGAAATACTGACCGGCTTTTACGAATCCATGTTCGAGCCGGATTTCTTTATGCAACTGAATCGCTTCTTCGGCTGCACCCCCGATCCCGATTTCATCGCGCGCCGCTTCAACAGCACCGAACGCGGCGCCGACATCCCCGATGAACTGCGGGCCAGGGCAGCCGGGCTTCTGCGGCCGATCTATCTGTCTTGCGCCGAACGGTTCCCCGAAGCGCGCAGACTTTGGGCACATTCCCTTGCCAGTTTGTGAACGGTACGGGGTTGGCGCCATAATCCCAGGACCGAGCCGCGCAAGGCCTTGCTTTGGCTGACCAGCAGATGCAGCCCGATGCCGCTTGCAATGCCCGCTGCATAGTTCAAGGGCACCGAGGTCAGACCCATACTATAAAGTGCCTCGCGCACCGAGGCGGTGCCCAGCACGTGATAAAGATAGATTGTGAAGGACGGCGGGCCGATCCAAGACAGCGCTGCGATCCGTGGCATCGCTAGCACCGCCAGCAGGCAGACCGCCAGCCCCACGGCCAGTGATTGCAGGTCGCGCCGGTTCTCCGACAATTCGCCCCGCACAGCCAGTTGGTCAAGGTTCCAGATCGTGCCTGCGACAATGGCGGCCAAGCAAAGGAGCATCAGCGCCCGGCGATGCCGGATTATCCAGTCGCGATGACGCAGAACGGCCAGGCCCAGAAGATAAAAGGGAAACAACAGCACAGCCGAATTGACCGAAAACAGGGCGGTGGGAAAACGGGCCACAGGAAAATCGCGCAGGCCATCCCCAAAAGCAGGGGCGTTCCGCGATTGCCGGTTCCGATCTCGATCAGTCCATGGAGCAGGAAGATCAGCAGGATCGCCTGCAGGAACCAGTAATGGGCATATGGAAAGACAAAGATCCGGCACAGATCGCCTGCCCCTACGGCAAAGCTTTCCCTGCCGGCCATTGTGGACAGGAAAGCGAAGATCAGCATGGCAATGCTGCCAGGAACGGCCAGGCGCTTGAACTTTCCCGAAACGAAGCTGCCGTATTGGCCCAGCTGGATCGGGCGCAATCCATACACATAGCCTGCGATGAAGGCGAACAACGGCATGCGCAGGTCGATCAGCAGATCGGCGAAAACCCGCAGCGGATGGGGATAATCCAGCTGCAGCCCCGCGTCGGAAGTTGCGCCAATAACGTGAAAGCTGACCAGAAGCAGCACTGCCAGACCACGCATGGTCTCGATGGGATCCTGCAGCGGCGGGCGGGACGAAAAGGCCGGCGAAACGCTTTGCCGGGCCGGCTTCGGATGGGCAGGCAAAGGGGAAAGGAGCGGTTTCACAGTCTTGTTTCGGTATCGGGTCCAGAATCGGCGGCGGCCCTCCGAGAGTACTGGAAATTCCCTCGCCGGGCAGCATTTGTCGGGGAATGACCGGCCCCCGTAGGGACCGGAAACACGTGCCCGGAACCCTCAGCCATCCGCGGGCATGAAGCGGGGTAGCGGACCCATTACCTCTTTCAGCACCTCGAGCAGCCGGGCCTCGGCGGCGTCATTGGATTCGCCGCGCGATATCGGCGTGGTCAGCCGCACCAGCCCGCCATCGGTGCGCCCGGTGGAAATGCCGTCGGCCATCAGATAGAATTTCGCGGCAATGTCCCAGGCCACCTTCCGGCCCTTTTGCTCGAACCAGTAATACACCATCATCCGGTGTTCGCCCTTCTGGATGATCGCCCGGTTGATCTGGAAGGGCGTGTCGCTGCCCAGCCGGGGCGCGATGTCGGTGCGTTCCAGCCAGGCGATTTCCCAGCCGTTGCCGGGCAGGCAGATCTCGGGCGAATGGACGCCGCCCTGGCTTTGGTCGGCATACCAGGCCGTGAACAGGCCGACCGGGGCACTGATCCCATCGCGGCGCAGGCTGACTTGGTGATAATCGTCGGCGCCCAGGGTGCGGGCGACGCGTTCGCCCAGGATTTCAGCCGGGCCTGTTTGCTGCCATTGGCCCAGATTGCGGGGGAAGCTGGAAAAGTCCTGCCGCGCGATGGTGCCGGGATTGCGTTCCGGCATCGCCTGCCAGGCCAGGGCTGCCCCGCCCATCACAAGGGCCGCACTGATCAGCGCGACCGAAGGCTGGACTAGCCGTAGCCGTCCAACCTGCGCGGCCAGACCTTCGGTTTCCAGATCCAGGGCATTGACCAGTCCCGGCCTTTGCGGATGGAACAGCAGCAAAATCCGGGCCAGCAGGAACAACAGCGCCACGCAGGCGACAAAGATCACCCAGCCTTCGAAGAAATGGGTGAAGCCTTCGACCCAATCCAGGCCCCAGCGGTTGACGATGTATCCGGCAATGGCGATGCGGACCGAATTCATCAAGACGGTGATCGGCGCGGCGGAAACCAGCAGGATCGCCTTGTGCCACATCGGCCCGCGATACAGGACTGCGAAAATATAGGAAAAGGACAGGATCGGGAACAGATAGCGCAAGCCGGAACAGGCCTCGGCCACGTGCAGCTTGGTCACGCCCAAGTCAATGACGTTGCCTTCCAGGAACACCGGAATCGCCAACAGTTTCAGGAACCAGACCCCCAGTTCGGACGACACGAACTGCAGCCAGGTGGACAGCTTGTAATACAGCACGCCCGGCAGCGGCAGCATATAAACCAGGTGCAGGACCGGCGGCCACATATGCTTGCCCCGTTCCCAGCCAAAGGAAATCAGCAGGATCCCCCCTACCCAGATGATCGTCGCATAGGCCACGATGTCCGAAATGTTAGCCAGCCGTCCCAGGGAGCCCACAAACAGCGCCAGCATCACCACGATCACGCCGGGCCAGCGGTCGGGCAGGGCGCCGGGCCGGGGCGGCACTTCCTTCAGCTGGCGCAGGAACAGCAGGGCCGACAGCGCCGGGATCAGCGGGCCGTGGCTGTATTCGGGCAGTTGCCAGGCTGTCAGCAGGGCATCAAGGCCCGGATAAAAGAAGACCCCGGCAGCGATCGTAGCGATCGCCAGCCAGATCAGCCCCCAATGGGCAAAGCCGCTGGCCTGCCCGGTTGCAGGCAGGGCGGCGTCTCGGGAGAACAGGGGCATGACCAATAGCCTTCTCGAAACTCATAAATGTACGGCCGGATCTTAGCAGGTTCGGCGGCTTGCCGACAGTTGCCGATAAGGTCATTGTGCAAGGCAACCGAAAAATAATTGCGGGATGGGCATGGTGGCGGCGTTGGATATCGGCATTTTCGCTCATGACGAGGCCGCCTCGATCGGCACGCTGATCGGTGATCTGGCCCGGCAGGATCTGATTCGCGACCCCGCTGCCGATGTCCGGGTGCTGATCTTGGCCAATGGCTGCACCGACAACACGGTGGCCCGCGCCCGCGCGGCCCTTGCGGCCCTGCCCGATTCAATGATCCGGGACCGCATCGCCGTGCTGGATCTGCCCCAGCCGGGCAAGTCGCGCACCGTTCACCGCTTCATCCACGACCTGTCGCGCGCGCAAGCCGGGGTGCTGGGCTTCATGGATGCCGACGTGCATCTGCCGCAGTCTGACACGCTGGCGCGGATGCTGGCGATGCTGGATGGCCAGCCCGGCCTACGGGTTGTCACCTCGCGGCCGGTCAAGGATGTGGTTCATTTCGACCGCCCGACGGGACCAGTGGGGCGGATGATCGCCGTGGGGGGTGACGGGCTGACCGATTGGCGTAAGTCGATCTGCGGGCAGTTGTTCATGATGCGCGCCGCGCCTGCCCGCCGCATCGCCCTGCCCGCGGGCCTGCCGGTCGAGGACGGCTTTATCCGCGCCATGGTGCTGACCGACCTATTGTCGGGACCGCAGGACTTGTCGCGCATCGACGGCGATCCAGCGGTGTTTCATGTCTATGAATCGATCCGCGGCATCCGTAACCTGATCCACCACCAGACCCGGATCGTGGTCGGCAGCGCCGTCAATGCGGCCCTGTTCGCCCATATCCGCCGCCACGCCCCGACCGAGGAACAGGCCCATGCCCTGTTGATGGCCGCCGCCGCCGATCCGGCCTGGCTGGGCGGGATGCTCAAGGCCGAACTGCCGCGCGCGCCTCATGGCTATGTGCCCTTCGATTTTCTGACCAAGCGGCTGCGCCGGGGCGGGCGTCCTGGCTTGAAGGGCAAGGCAGTGCTGGCGGTGGGTTTTGGCCTGGACCTGCTGGTCTGGCTGCGGGCATCCCTGCGTATGGCGTTCCGGCCAAGTGCCGGATTTTGGTGAGGTGCTTTCGGGTGATCAGGCTGTTGGTCAATGTCACCCATCTGCGCTATGGCTTCGGCCCGAACACCCGCAACATACGATGAGACACAGCCGATGACCGACGCTTCTGACGCCTATCTGCGCGCCGAACGCGAGATGGCCATACCCCCTGTCGCCGAACGAGGCAGGCGCAACCTCAATCCCGAAGGCATCGGCTTCTGGGCCCTGGTGGCCGAGGATTTCCGCACCCATGAACGCAAGCTGTTCGAACAGGGCTTCTGGGCGGTCTTCGTGCATCGTTTCGGCAATTGGCGGATGGACCAGCCGAAGCTGGTGCGCGCGCCTGCGACGCTGCTTTACAGGATCCTGTTCAAGCTGGTCGAATGGTTCTGCGGCATTTCGCTGTGGTACACGGTCAAGCTGGGGCGGCGGGTGCGGATCTGGCACCATTCGGGCATGAGCCTGGGCGCGCGCGCCATTGGCGACGATGTGCAGCTCCGCCAGAACACCACATTGGGCGTGGCCCAGACCGGGGTGAACGACGCCCTGCCGATCATCGGTGCAGGGGCCGATATCGGCGCGGGCGCGGTGATCGCAGGGGCGGTCCTGATCGGGCGAGGCGCGCGGATTGGCGCCAATGCCCTGGTCTTGTCCGATGTGCCGGACGGCGCCACGGCCATGGGCAATCCCGCGATGATCTATGCCCGGCCTGCAGAAATGCCGGTCGTGCAAGCATCGCTGCCCGCCCCCCCACCCGGACCCCCGGCCGCCGAGGCGATGCGCGAAGTCCCCCTCGACATGGGAACGGTTGCGATGCTGGGATCGGCCAACCTGGATCTGCTGGCGGGCAACCTGGCTGACATGGCCGCGCAGCACGGCATGACCATCGCCACCCATGTGCCGCCCTTTGGCCAGGCCCGGATGGAGCTGCTGAAGGACGTGGCCGATTCCCCCCTGCAACAGGCCATGGACCAGGCTGCCGCGGGGGGCGGGCGCACCGCCACCCTGATCGTCGAACGGGCCGAGGAGATCCTGGGCGACGTGCTGCGCGCGCCCTTGTCGCTGCCCGCTGACCAGGCCGACGAATGGCTGGATGCCGCGCTGTCGCCCATGCTGATGCTGATCCGCGAGGCCCGCGCCCGCCTGCCCGGCCCGATCCTTGTCACCCGGCTTGCGGCCTTTTCCCGGTCAAGCCTGGGGCTGGCGGACGGCAATCGTCCCGACGGGATGGCGGCGCTTTTGGCCCGGGCCAATGCCATCCTAGCGCATGAGGCGGCACAACTGGCCGACACGCATCTGCTGGACACGGGTGCGATGCTGGCCGAACTGGGCCAGCGGGCCGCCGATCCGGGCGGATTCTGGCATCTGGGCCGGATGCCTTTTTCGGCAAGCTTTGGCGACCATCTGGCGAAACGGACCCTGGGGGCGCTTTTGTCGCTGCGCGGGCAGACGGCGCGGATCCTAGTGCTGGATCTGGACAATACCTTGTGGGGCGGCGTGTTGGGCGAGGATGGCATCGAGGGGGTCGAGATCGGCGGCAGCTATCCCGGTTCTGCCTTTCGCGTCTTCCAGGACGCGCTGCTGGCCTTGTCGCAACGCGGCATCGCGCTTGCCGTGGCATCAAAGAATGACACCGACTTGGCGCTGCGGATGATGGCGGATCATCCCGAAATGGCGATCCGACCTGGCAACCTGGTGGCCCACCGGATTGGCTGGGGGGAAAAGGCCGTAGGCGTGCCCGAGATCCTGGACGAGATCGGCTTGGGCGAGGCATCCTGCCTGTTTGTCGACGACAACCCGGTCGAGCGTCAGAAGATGCGCCACAACCTGCCCCATGCGATCGTGCCTGCCTTTCCATCCGCCCCCGAGGATCTGGCGGGCTGGCTCCTGGACAACCCCTGGCTGGAATGCCTGGACCTGACGGAGTCGGATCTGAAGCGGACGGCGCAATATCAGGGCCGCGCCCGGATCACGGCGGCGCGGCAGGAATTCCGGGACATCGCCGATTTCTATCGCGACCTGGGCATGACCCTGGTTTTCGAACCCTATGGGCCAAACAATCAAAAGCGGGTCTTGCAGCTTTTTTCCAAGACCAACCAGTTCAATGCCACGTTGCGCCGCCATGACGCAGCCAGTTTGCAGCGCCTGGTTGAAGGGGGCGCTGTCATCCGCGCCATCGGCCTGTCGGACCGCCACAGCCCTTATGAATTGATGGGGGTGATCGTGCTGGCCCCGGACGCCGTGATGAAGGCAGCTTTTCCCGACGATGCGGCGGTGCAGACCACGGATGCGCCGGATGGAACTTGGGTCGAAAGCCTGCTGCTCAGCTGCCGGATCCTGGGCCGCACAGTCGAGGATGCGGTCATAGCCTGGGCCACAGGCCGAGCGGCGGAACGGGGCGCCGCCCTGATCGGCCAGATCGTCGAGGCGCCGCGCAACACCCCCGTGCGGGGCATTTTTGCCAAGGCCGGATTCGCGCCGGTGGACACCGGGCTGGACCTGGGCGCCGGGGGGGTGTGGCGCCACGATTCCCGGGGAAAAGGCGCTCTGCCGGTGCCCGACCATTTCACCCTGGGCGATGCGCCGCCCGCCGAACCTGGAGCCACGACGCCCGCCAAGTCTGCGCCGATCCGGCTGCGGCCCCCTGTTCCGCCGGCCGCCTTGCCCCTTGTGGGGCAGAAGGCACCAGCAGCGCCCACTGCCCTGGCACCGGCCCTAGAAACCGGGCTTGCCAGCACCTTCCGCCGAGTGTTCCGCCTGGCTGCCGATGCCGATCTGCAAGGGGCCACCACCGACAGCATCGCCGCCTGGGATTCTTTGGGCCATTTGCGCCTGGCGATGGAGATCGAGCAGGCCTTGGGACACCGCATTCCGGGCGAGCGGCTGGTCCATATCCGGAGCTATCAGGATCTGCGCGCGGCCTTACGGGACAGGCATGATCGGGATTTCGAAAAAGGCGAAACAAACCATTTCTGATCAGGGGATCGCGTATTTTCTGGGTCTGCCCTGACGCCCTTGGCCAAGGGGTCCTGATCCTGACGACGTTGATTCGGGGTTTTGGCTTTCCGGCAGGATACAAGCACCGGACGCTCCCTGCCGGCTCAGAAAATTCAGCCTTCGATTGAAGCAAAAAATATGACTTCCCCAGTGCGAGCAATGTTACTGCACAAAGTGGCAATTTGCTTGGCCAATGTTCCCGGAAGTCCATATTTTTCTGGTAATAATCATTTCTGAAATGTTAATTTCTAGGTAGATGGTTCTGCCTGCAGGTCGGGCAGATCAGGCAGACATGAATGATACTCTTTTGGGAACATGGTGTGATGGTTAAAAAGTTCAGCCTTATGGGCGTTGCTGCGGCAGCCCTTCTGGCAGGTGGCGTTTCGGCCAATGCCGCAGTGATCGATTTCACGGCTCTCCCGGTCGGAACTACCGGTCCGCTGATGGGCAGCGTCGGCGGGACCAGTTGGGTTCTCACCGGGTCGTCGGGCCAGGTTCAGACGCCTCAGGCTTGCGATGGCCCGGCCAATGGACTGGCTTGCGTCAATGACGGCGTTGGCATCGCGGGTTCCGAGATTTCCGGCAACAACAAGGCTTATGCCACGATCACCTTCTCGAAGCAGGTGGCTCTGGTCGCAGCCTATTTCTACGACCTGTTCATCGCCCGCGATGGCAACAATGCCGAGAGCATCTATATCACCAATGGCGCCTCGCCCTCATTGCCGGCAGATGCCGACGTGACCGTGAACGCCTCGGAGGTCTTTAAAACCAACAACGGCTTCAAGCTGGAAAGCGGCTTCAAGCTGGTGGGCACGACCTTCACCTTCTTTGTCGATCCGAACGGCAACGACAATGTCGGCAGGCCAGATGCTGCCTTGGCTGCGCTAGAAATCGCCCCGGTGCCGCTGCCGGCCGGCGGCCTGCTGATCGCCAGTGCGCTTGGCGGCCTTGGCCTGCTGCGCCGCAAGCAGAAGAAGGCTCGTCTGGCCTGATTGCCAGACAGTCGATCATAGTTTTTGGAAAGGGCCGGTCGTCGATCGGCCCTTTTCTTGTTCCGGGATCTTGCCTATGCCTTGGCCGGATCATGGCCGATGTCCAAGGCCCTCGAAAGTCTGCCGCCCGATGAACATTCCCCTGCGTTTCCACCCCGGCAGCCAGGCCTGATGCGCTTCCTGCCCCCGTTCCCATCCGGCGGAAACATCCGCGCACGGGCCGTGCGCGGTTCCGCCATGACGATCTTGGCCTTTGGCGGCGGCAATGTCCTGCGCCTGTTGTCGAACCTGCTCCTGACCCGGCTGCTGTTCCCCGAGGTCTTCGGCCTGATGGCGATTGTGCAGGTCTTTTTGGGCGGATTGCAGATGTTTTCGGATATCGGCCTCAAGACCTCGATCATCCAGAACGCCCGCGGCGACGATCCCGATTTTCTTAACACCGCCTGGACCTTGCAGATCGGTCGCGGGTTCGTGCTGTGGCTGGCGGCCTGCGCGATGGCCTGGCCCGCGGCCCGGATCTACGACGAACCGATGCTGATGCAGCTTTTGCCGGTTGTCGGGCTGACCGCCCTCATCGGGGGCTTTGCCACCACCAAGACCGCCTCCGCCAACCGACACCTGCGGCTGGGCCGGCAGGTCGGGATCGACCTTGCTATCCAGGCGGCAGGGATCGTGATCATGGTGGCGCTGGCTTGGGCCTTGCGGTCGGTCTGGGCGCTTGTGATCGGTTCCCTGATCACGGCGGTCCTGCGCAACATCCTGATGCACCGGATGCTGCCAGGCGCTGCCAACCGCTTCCATTGGGACGCCGAGGCCGCGCGCGAGATGGTCCACTTTGGCAAATACATCTTCCTGGCCACTGCGGCGGGTTTCCTGATCAACCAGGGCGACCGCGCGATCCTGGGCGGGTTCATTCCCCTGGGAGAGCTTGGCATCTACAGCGTTGGTATGTTCATGGGCACGCTGCCCATCCTGATGGGGCGCACGCTGAACAACAATGTTGTCCAAGTGCTTTACCGGATGAGGCCCCCTGCCGAAAGTGCCGCGAACCGTGCCGGCATCCACCGCGCCCGGCGGCTGCTGGTCCTGGGCACCCTGGCGATCAGCGCGGTGCTGTCCCATGGCGGGATCTGGCTGATCGAATTGCTTTACGATCCGCGCTATCACTTGGCCGGGCCGATGATCGTGCTGTTCGGTCTGTCGATGGTGCCGCAACTGGTCTTCAACGGCTATGGAGGTGCCTTGCTGTCCAATGGCGACTCCCGGCGGCATTTCCAGCTTCTGGCCACAACCGCAGTTGTGCAGACCGTTCTGCTGCTTCTAACGATCCCCTGGCTTGGCGTGGCCGGCGCCATCCTGGCGCCCGGCCTTGCATCGCTGGTCACCTATCCGATGAAGAACGCCTTCACGGCCCGCTACAAGGCCAATGACATCAAGGGCGACATGGCGTTCCTGGCCTTGGGCTTTGCCCTTAACGGGCTGGCCGTCTGGCTGCACTGGTCCGATATCCGGCAGCTTCTGGCCTGAAGCAGCCTTACTTGTATTCGATCAGGCCCCGCCTGCGCCCCGACAACCGGCCAAGGTGGTAATCCAGCACCCCGATGGCCTCGGGGATCTTTCCCAAGGTCAGGAACAGCGCCTCGGACAGGTCGCCGCTGCGCCGGGTAAGGCGCGCCACTTGCACCGGCCAAGCCAGAGCCAGCAACAGCGCCAGCGGGGGCGCAAGCGGCGCCAGGACCAGCACGGCCATCGGCAGCGCTAAACCCCAGATCAGCGCCCGCCGGGTTTGCGCGACCCGGTGTCGTTCGGGGGCCGCACCATGCATCGCAGCGCCCTCGGCATAGGCGTGGCCCGCCCGCCGGGCGCGGCGCCACCATTGGCCAAACCGGGTGATGGCCGCGTCGTGCAACGTCATTTCGGCGTCCAGCCGCCAGATCTGCCAGCCCGTGGCGCGCAGCCTAACACATAGTTCGGGTTCTTCGCCCGCGATCAGGCGGGGGTCGAAACCGCCCGCAGCCCGAAAGGCTTCGGCGCGCATCAGGACATCGCCGCCGCAGGCCGCGGCCTCGCCCAGCGGCGTATCCCATTCCCGGTCGATCAGCCGGTTGTAAACGGATCGTCCAGGATGGCGTTCGCGCCGCCGCCCGCAAACGGCCGCAACATCCGGGCGACTGTCCAGAAAGGCCACGGCCGCTTTCAACCAGCCTGGCTGCAATTCGCAATCCCCGTCGATGAATTGCACGTATTCGGGCGTCCCAAGCCCCATCAGCCGTTCGAACCCCTCGTTGCGGGCGCGGGCGGCGGTAAAGGGACGCGCCAGGTCAAGGGCGACGACTTCTGCCCCGGCTGCGGCTGCGACCTCAGGGCTACTGTCGGACGAGCCGGAATCGACATAAACGATCCGCTTGGCACGGCCCTGCAACGAAGCTAGGCAACTGCGCAACCGCGCCCCTTCGTTGCGGCCGATAGCTACGGCGCCGATGCGGGGATCCGGCGCCATTGTCAGCCTCCGCTCCGGCTGTGCCGGACCAGCTGGCGGGTATAGCGCCGGGCAGGCATCGGGATCGCGGGCGTCTGGCCGGTGGCAGGGGCGGCCGCATCGACCCAGCCCCAATCGACCCGCCCCATCAGGGCACCCGCCAGAAGCCAAGTCACGGTATGGACACCGCCATTTGGGATACTGTCCATCAGATTGGCCGCCAGGACCAAGGCCAGTCCGACAGTCGCGGGTTCCAGCCCTTTGCTGCGCCGCCGGAAGGCCAGAAGAAGGATGGGGGCCGTCATCAGCCCGTATTCAGCCAGATAGCGCACCCAGCCGCCCTGGCCGAAGATGATTACCCAACGGCCGTCGGTCACGCTGAGATCCCGGCCTTCCTCGTCATAAACGCGCCCCCGGTTCCATCCACCCCAGCCGAATAGCGGACGCTGACGGGCTCGGTCCATCAGGATATCCTCGTTTCCCAGCCGGAAGGCCAGGGATCCGACCCGGTCGGGGTTGACCTGCTCGACAAAGGCCAACACCCGCTGGGTCGGTATCAGATCGGCGCCTCGCAGCATCGGATAAGTCAGCACCATGGCCGCCACCAGCCCCGCCGTCAGAAGCTGGATGCGCAGGGACAAGAACAGCACCACCGGCAGCAATGCCGTAGCGATCATCAGCGCGCCCAGGGAATTCGACAGGATCAGCGTCACATAGATGAAGATCCCGGCCCACATATAGCGCGTGCGTGCCTTTCCCGATGCCATGCGCATGGCGCTGAAGGCGGCCACGGCCATGCAGCCCAGGAACATCGCTACGTAAAGCCCAGTTTCCAGAAAGATCATCGGCCTGTAGCCGCCGCCGCGCAAGGACTGAATCCAGGACTTGGGATGGAAGCCGTAAAGCATCAGGTTCAGGCGCGGCGACATGCGCACCTCGAACAAGGCAAGGGCCGCGTAAACAATGCCGCCGATCACCAGAACCTTCAGAACCGCCTTCTGGCTGTCGGGATGGCCCAGGAACTTTCGCCCCAGCAGGAACAGCATCAGGTTACCCAACACCGAGCTAACGATAGAAAAGGCATCGTAAAGCGACAAGGCTTGCAGGACCAGCGGCCCCGCCATCTGCCGGTCGCCATTGGTCAGCGCCGTGCCGAAGGGGCCCAGGATCAGCATGGCGATCAAAAGCCGGCCCAGCCAATGCTGGGGGAAAATTCCTGGCCGGACCTGCGCCGCAGCTCGGGCGGCGTGCTTTGAAATGGCCCCGAGGGCCAGGATCGTGGCCGCCAGCACGGGGATGAAGTCCTTGTCGAATGACGGCAGGCCCGGAACCGAAAACCCGATCTGCGTTGGCAGCATCAGAAAGCCGAACAGGACCGATGCGGCAATCGCCTCGGCCAGGGGCAGCTTGCGAAACAGCACGATCACCACCAGCGGCCAGGCGTAAAGGACGATCGACGCCAGATTCACCATTCGGCCCCGCCCGGTTGTCGAACGTTCATGCCGCCGCCAGGCACAAGATCAGGCGGTCGGTCGCTGGCCCGATGCGATGATGGCGCGCGGTCTGCAAGGCGGCTGCGGAAAAGCCCTGCCATTCGGCGTCGGGCATGGCATGGAACCGAGCAATGGCTGTGACGAAGGCTTGGGGATCGGTATCCAAGAGCACCCCGTTCCGGCCGTCGATCAGGTCGGGCGCGGCACCGGCGCGGGTGGCCAGCACCGGCGTGCGGCAGGCCATGGCCTCGAGGATGGGCAGGCCGAACCCTTCGTGACGGCTGGTGAACAGCCAAAGATCGCAGGCTGCGTAAAGCCGCGCCAGTTCGGCCTGCGGAGGGGTTTGGTGATAACGGATCCATCCGGGAAGGGGATGGTCCGGCGACGGCAGGCCGCCAAAGCTCAGCGCCTGAAGATCCGGGAATTGGGTCCGCGCCGCCCGCAAGGCATTCAGCGCCAGGCTCAGGTTCTTGCGCGGCGAGGGGTTGTAGAGAAATCCCACCCGCAGCACGGCGTTCTTGTGCCGGGGGGGAGCGTCGAACAGCGTCAGGTCAACGGAATTGGGCAAGACCGCGATATCGCCGATGCCGTGGTTTGCCTGCACCATGTCGCGGATATAGGCCGACACCGCCAGCTTGCGCAGCGGCAGCCGGAGGCTGGCCGCGACACGTTCGACGGGCAGGTGCGGGAACATCTCATAATCCTGCAAAAGCTGGAACTTGCGCCCTTTGGTGGAGGACAGGGCTGCCACCCATTCGGCGGTTTCCCACCAGGTCGCGATGACCACGTCGGCATCGGGCAGATCCGCATCGGTGACCGGACGGGGCCGATCCAGGACGACATGGCGCGGCCCCAGGAAGGCCAGCAAGGGCGTGGGCTTGCGGGCAGGTTTGCGTCGGCCCAGAAGGGCCAGAATCCCGGTCCCTTTGCGGTCGTCGGGCTGCGAAACGACGGTGACCACATGCCCACGCGCGGTCAGTTCGGCTGCATAATCCGCAACCACCCGTATGCCGCCGGCAAGCGAGGCGAAGGGCAAGACGAAAGTGATCTTCAAAAGGTTCCACCGGGTTGATGCTGGCTTTGCAAAGCCTAGCCATGAAGGGTTGCCACGCGCAACGAAATCGTCGCGGCATGATCAGGATGCCGGATCCTTCCACAGCGCCCCGCGCTCGGCTTCGATCTCAGCCACGGCGCGGGCCTTGCCCACCCATAGCGCGCGGCGCTGATAGGCGCGGATGAAATCGCGCAGGCCTGCATCCTCGTGCCGCTTTTCGCGGCGCAGCCAGGCGGCCAGGAACCCCTGGACGGTGGCCAGCCCGCCCAGGACATAGGGCGGGTGGGCCATCCGATAAAGGCCGGTGGCAAGGAAGTAAGCCGGGTCGGATCCCATGTAATACTGCCCGAATCCGTGCCGCCGCCGTCCCGTGAAGACGCTTTTCTGCGACGACCCCATCGGGCGCAGGTGTTCGAAGCGCAACTCGTCGTCGTTCCAGCTGACCGCGATCCAGCCCAACTGGCGCGCCTTGTGGCAGTCGATGGCGTCCCACATCACCTCGCGCACAAAGCCGCCGATCTCCTGGAAACATTCGCGGCGATAGAACTTGGTCATGCCGACCGACATCTCGTCGCCGCATTTTTCAGAAATCCAGCGCCCCGACGGGTTGCGGAACCAAGGCTTGCCCGAACAGGTGCCGATGCGGGGGTTTTCTTCCATCCGCGCCATCAGGATTTCGAAATATCGCGGCGGCAGATCCAGATCCAGATCCAGTTTGCACAGATAGGGATAGGCGTCAGCATCCACCTGATCCAGGCCGAAATAGAATGCCTCGATCACCCCCGGTCCCACGGCGCGGGCGCCGCGGTCGGGCTTCCTCACCACCTGGATCCAGTCGTGGGCGGCGGCATATTCGGCCAGGATCTGGGGCGTGCCGTCTGTCGATCCATCATCCACGATCACCCATTTCGCGGGCCGTACCGATTGGGTGGCGATGCTGTCCAGCGTGCGGCGCATATATCCCGCCTCGTCCCGGCACGGAGAAACCAGCAGATAGGAACGGTGGGGGATCGGGGGCATTGGGGCGACTGTCACAACTGAGGGCACTTGCGCATATACACTGCATTCCGTTGCAAGAAAAACCAGAATCCGGGCTTTTTGGCCAAAGTGACGCTTTCTTTCTGCATCCGGTGACTGCAGAAACAAGGCGGAAACACAGCGGGGCGGGACAATGCAGCCTGATTTCATCGTGATCGGTGCCATGAAATGCGGCAGTTCGACAGTCTGCGCCTATCTGGAAGACCATCCCGGGGTCTTCATGGTCCCCAGGGCGGAGCCGAATTTCTTCAGCCATGATGAAAATCACGCCCGTGGCCCCGCCTGGTACGAAAACTTCTTCGCGGGCCAGGACGGCGCGAAACTGCGCGGCGAGGGCTCCAACGCCTATGCCTTGGGGCAGATGTTTCCCCACTGCGACGCCCGCATGGCGGCCTACAAGCCGGACCTGAAGCTGATCTATGTGGTGCGCCATCCGGTCGAGCGGATCGTTTAGGCCTGGATCCAGAACCGGGTGGACAAGGGCGACAAGATCCCCCCCACGCTGGACCGCGCCGTGCGCGAGATGCCGGAACGCTATCTGGGCGAAAGCCTTTACTGGCAGAACCTGTCCAGTTATCGGGCGCTGTTTCCCGACAACCGCATCTTCATCGGCTTCATGGAGGATCTGAAGGCCGATCCTTACGCCTTCTTCGCCGGGATCTGCGGATTTCTGGGAGTGGAGCCGGCCTTGCGAATCAAGCGCGATCATGTCAACCCGTCCGCAGGCAAGACGATGCCCTCGGCCGCCTATTCAGCGGTTAATGGACTGCCACTGATGGGCGTGCTGAAATCGCTGCTGCCGCGAAAATTGCGCCACGGCGTCCGCGACCGCTTCCTGACCCAGAAAATCGAGGGCGAGAGCCGCGCGGATTTTAGTCCGGCCGTTCGCGACTGGCTGCGCGCCGGACTGGCCTCAGACAGCGCGGCCTTTCTGGCCCATTGCGACAAGCCCGGGGATTATACCAAACGCCTTGCTCTCTGACTCGCACGGGATTCCCTTCGACCTGAAAATCTGAATCATGGTTTTCCAGGGGATGGAGGCTTTGATGGCGGTTGAGATCACACGAACGGACATGTCGGCAAGCGAGCTTCGGGCGCAGGCGGCTCGCACAAAGGATGCCAAGGCGGCGCGGCGGATGCTGGCGATCGCTCTTGTTCTGGATGGGACAGATCGCAAGACGGCAGCGGAGACCTGCGGCATGGATCGGCAAACCCTGCGCGATTGGGTGCATCGCTACAACGCCGAGGGGATCGCCGGCCTGACGAACCGCTATGCGGCCGGTCCGACGCCGCTCCTGAACTCAGAGCAGAAGGCGGAGCTGGCCCGAATGGTCCGAGACGGGCCTGAGCTTGAGGCCGACGGGGTAGTGCGCTGGCGCTGCATCGATCTCAAGCGCAAGATCGAGGACCGCTTTGGCGTGGTCATGCATGAGCGGACGGTCGGCAAACAGCTGGCGGCCCTCGGCTTTCGCCGCCTGTCGATGCGCCCCCAGCACCCCAAGTCCGACCCGGTGGCGCAAGAGGCATTCAAAAACGTATGGCCCGCCCCGTTTGCAAGAGGATTGAAGCTGGCTCGTTCAGGTCTTGCACAAACGTATCCGGCATAGCGGTCAACCAATGAATGGCGCCGTCGCCAAGATGGAGATCCGCACGCTCCACGTATGGCCCGCCCCGTTTGCAAGAGGGTTGAAGCTGGCTCGTTCAGGTCTTGCACAAACGTATCCGGCATAGCGGTCAACCAATGAATGGCGCCGTCGCCAAGATGGAGATCCGCACGCTCCGGTCCTCATAAAACTGCCGGCATCCCGAGCCTGAGGGCTGTTCGTGCCGTTTTTTGAACCAGGCTTCCGAAGCGCGGGGGTCGACCCTTCGGCCATCTTCCTCCTTCCGCAAACCTCTTTCGCCGCGGCGCTCGACCAGAAGCGCCGCGAGCAATCCGTCTATGCGCTCACTGTCCCATGCCCAGGCTCGAAGCGCGCGCCACGGCGCAACGTTGGGCCGTAGCGCAGGATGGCGTCATCGCCCAGGCCCAGCCGGGCGGCAATGTCGGCAATGGGCCGCTTGCGCGCGGCGCGGGCAATCTCAATGTCGGTCGGCATCGGACAGGGATGAAGGGGCTTGCCATATCTGTCAACAGGCGCGCCACGTTCCCCGACCAAAGACCGAGGTCAATCGTTGCGCGTCAGTTCCGCCCGGACGGCCGCGCGCAGGTCAGGCAGCAGATCGGTTTCAAACCAAGGGTTGCGGCGCAGCCAGCCGGTGTTGCGCCAGGACGGATGGGGCAGGGGAAAGACACCGGGCGCATGATCCCGCCAGGACGCCACGGCCGCCGTCACATCGCGCAATCCCAGATGCCAGCGGATCGCATGGCCGCCCACCAGCAGCGTCAGCCGGGGCCGCAGTTCCGCCAGGACACTTGCGCGCCAGGTCCGCGCACAAACCGGCGGCGGCGGCAGGTCCGATCCGCGCGCATCATAGCCGGGAAAGCAGAAAGCCATCGGCACGATGGCGATCCGGTCGCGGTCATAAAAGACGGATTCCCCGACCCCCATCCAGTCGCGCAGACGGTCGCCCGACCGGTCGGTAAAGGGACGCCCGCTGAGATGAACCCGCATTCCGGGTGCTTGTCCAACCACCAGAAGGCGCGCGTCAGACTGGAACCAGGTCACGGGCCGCGGTTCATGGGCCGTGGCAGTTGCGGCAAAACGCCCGGCACAAAGGCGGCAGTTCGAAATGGATTGTTCCAAGGGCGACATTTCGAACAGATAGTGAAAATGCCGCGCGAATGAAGGGTGACAAACAAATATGGACCATGCATCAAAAAGGCGAAAACTGGACAGCACACTCGCCTGGCCCTAGGGTCGCGGCGCCGGGTGATCCGGAGATGGGGCCGTGCGGCGGCGGGAATGGCAGATGCTGGAATTCGACAATGTCTCGAAGTCCTATTGGACGGGAACGCGGCGCAAGGTGATCCTCGACCGCGCCTCGTTCCGGGTCGAGCTTGGCAATTCGCTGGGCATCCTGGCACCGAACGGAACCGGCAAGACGACGCTGATCAACATGATGTGCGGGCTGGAAAAACCCGATGAAGGAACGATCCGGCGCGGCTGCCGCATCTCGTTCCCCTTGGGCTTCATGGGGGGCGTGGTCACAAAGCATTCGGCGAATGAAAACGCCCGCTATATCGCCCGCATCTATGGCCTGGATCCCGATTATGTGTCCGCCTTTACGCGGTGGCTGACGGATATCGACGAATATTTCGATATGCCGGTCGGCACCTATTCCGCCGGAATGCGTCAGCGGTTCACCTTTTCCCTGTTGCTGGCCCTGGAGTTCGACATCTATCTGATCGACGAGGGGATGCCGCAGACCACCGATGTGGAGTTCAATCGCAAGGCCGGCGCGGTGCTGTATGACCGCCTGAAGACCGCGACCGTGGTGATCGTGTCGCACCAGCCCGCCACGATCGAGAAATTCTGCCGATCCGCCGCCATCCTTCGGGACGGGCGGCTGTATCATTTCGAATCCCTTGCTGAGGCGAAACAGTATTATGACTACACCGCCTAAGGTCCGCCGCTATCACGCCTCGGTCTCGGAATCGGTGCGCCCCGCCGAAGGCGAGGGGCAGCCGTCAGCTGCCGACATCTGCATCACCGTGCGCAAGCGGGCAGCAGAGCCTGATCCCTTGCCGCAGGACAGCGAACGCGAGCGCTTCATGCGGACCGATCCGGTGGATGACGGGCTGTCCCATATTGGACCGGACCAAGCGAAGGCGCCTGCATCGGACGAACTGGACGCGCAGCTTGATCTGATCCGCAAGGAAAACCTGTCCGAACGCCAGTTGCGCATCGCCCGCCGCATCGCCACCCTGCATCAGATCACCGTCGCATCTGACGAGGAAGCCGTCCTGCGCCTGCGCCAGCGCGGCATCGACCCGTCGCATCGCGCGGCCCTGGGCCAGATCCTGTCCAGCGAGGGAAGTCGCGCGCAAGCAAGACCCGCGGCGAACATACCCGCGATCATGCCGCGCAACCAGACCGCCCCGGTATCCCCGCCCGGCACCCAGGTCGCCGCGCCGCGTCCCGATCTTCCCGCCCGAGAGGTTCTGACCGAGGAAAAGCGCGCGGTCGAGATTTTCCGCATCCAGCAGGACATCGCCCGTCGCAGACGTCGGCGGATGGTCATGCTGGCCCTGCGCCTGCTGGCCTTTGTCATTCTTCCGACCGCCTTGGCGGGATGGTATTATTTCGGCGTCGCGACACCGCTTTATGCCACCGATTCCCAGTTCCGCATCCAGTCCGCGGAAGGTCAGGGCGGTTCGGCGGCGGGGGGTCTGGGGGGACTGCTGGGCGGATCGCAACTGGCAACGAACACCGATTCCGTCGCCGTCCAAAGCTATCTGACCTCGCGTGATGCGATGCTGCGGCTGGACGGGGACAAGGGCTTCAAGGCCGCTTTCCAGGATCCCGCCATCGACCCGATCAAGCGCCTTGCCCCCGATGCCACGAACGAGGCGGCTTTCGATCTGTATCAGAAATCCGTGAAGATCGGCTATGATCCCACCGAAGGCATGATCGACATGGAGGTGATCGCCCCCGATCCGCAACAAAGCCAGGAATTTTCCCTGGCGCTGATCGCCTATGCCGAGGAACAGGTGGACCAGATGACCTCGCGGCTGCGCGACGACCAGATGGAAGGCGCCATTGCCATCTATCAGGATGCCGAGGCCAAGGTGTTGGCCGCCCAGCGTCGCGTCCAGGAATTGCAGCAAACCTTGGGCGTGCTGGATCCGGTGGCGGAAGGCACGGTTGTGATGAACCAGGTTTCCGTCCTGGAAACGCAACTGGCGACCAAGCGGCTGGAACTGGGGCAGCTTCTGTCGAACCCCCAGCCCCTGCAAAGCCGCGTCGGCGCGGTTCGCGGCGACATCACCCGATTGCAGGAAATGATCGCCCAGACCCGGCAGCAACTGACCCAAGGGGGTGAGGACCGCAATTCCCTGGCACTGATCTCGGGCGAGTTGCGGATCGCGGAAAGCGACCTGCTGACCCGGCAGGAACTGCTGGCGACCGCGGCCGCGCAGATGGAGGCTGCCCGCATCGAGGCCAACAAGCAGGTCCGTTACCTGTCGCTGTCCGTGGCCCCCGTCGCCCCGGACGAGGCGACCTATCCCAAGGCCTTCCAGAATACGCTGGTGGCCTTTCTGATCTTTTCGGGTATCTATCTGATGCTGTCGCTGACGGCATCCATCCTTCGCGAACAGGTATCCACATGACCTCGCCCAAGCATATCCGCATCCGCGACCTGTCCTGCGGCAACGATCTGCCGCTGGTGGTGATCGCCGGGCCTTGCCAGCTGGAAACGCTGGATCATGCCTTGATGATCGGGGAACGGATGGCAGAGGCCTGCAGGCGTGCCGGGGCGGGCTTTGTCTTCAAGGCCAGCTATGACAAGGCCAACCGCACTTCGCTGTCGGGACGGCGCGGCGTCGGGATAGACGAAGGGCTGGAGATTCTGGCCACCCTGCGCGACCGGCTGGGCTGCCCGGTGCTGACCGATGTGCATGATGCCGAACAGGCGATCCGGGCGGCGCAAGTTGTGGACGTGATCCAGATCCCCGCCTTTCTGTCGCGGCAGACCGACCTGCTGCTGACGGCCGGCAAGACCGGCGCGGTCGTCAACATCAAGAAAGGGCAGTTCCTGGCCCCTTGGGACATGGCGAACGTCGCCGAAAAGGTCGCCTCGACCGGGAACGACAACATCCTGCTGACCGAGCGCGGGGTCAGCTTCGGCTATAACACCCTGGTCGCGGATATGCGGTCGCTGCCGATCATGGCCCGGACCGGCTATCCCGTCATCATGGATGCGACCCATTCCGTGCAGCAGCCGGGCGGGCAGGGTGGATCGTCGGGCGGTCAACGGGAATTTGCCCCGGTCATGGCGCGGGCAGCGGTGGCATTGGGCGTGGCGGGCGTGTTCATCGAAACGCACGAGGATCCCGATTGCGCGCCATCCGACGGGCCGAACATGATCCCGCTGGACCGGATGCCTGCGCTGATCGGATCGCTGATGTCCTTCGACCGGCTGGCAAAGGCCGATCCGGTGATGGGCTAATCCGTGCGGCCTGCGGCATCCGCCGATGCCCAGGCCCATTGAAAGTTGTATCCCCCCAACCAGCCCGTCACATCGACGCATTCGCCGATGAAGAACAGCCCCGGAACCTTGCGAGCCTGCATCGTGCGGGCGTCCAGATCGCGCGTATCGACGCCGCCCAGCGTCACCTCGGCCGTGCGATAGCCCTCGGTTCCGACGGGGCGGACGTGCCAGCGGTTCACCCGCGCGCCGATCGCATCCAGCCGAGTGTTCGGCTGATCGGCCAGCCGCGCCTGCGCCACCCCCATCTCATCGCAGATCGCAGCCGCAAGCCGGGCAGGCAGCATACGCCCCAGGACCGAGGCCACGGAAACCCGGCCCCCTTCGGACCGCGCGGCCCTCAAAGCCGACGCAATGTCTTGGCCGGGGGACAGGTCGATCTGCAAACTTTCCCCTGCCTGCCAGAAGCTGGAGATTTGCAGGATCACCGGCCCGCTGAGGCCGCGATGCGTGAACAGCAGCGCGTCGCGGAACCGGCCGCCGTTATGGCGGATCTCGGCCTCGACCGAGACACCGGCAAGCGGACGGCACAGGGCCAGTTCCTGTTCGGCGAACGTCAGCGGCACCAGCCCCGCCCTGCTCTCCACCAAGCGCAACCCAAACTGCGCCGCAATGTCATAGGCGATGCCCGTCGCGCCCATCTTGGGGATCGACTTGCCCCCCGTCGCCACCACCAGCCTTGCTGCATGGATCGCCCCGCCCGCCGTATCCACGACAAACCCGGTGCCGTCATGGCAAACCGACAGCGGGGCGCACCGCATCCGCAGATCGGCGCCCGCCATCCGGTCCAGCAGCATCCGGGTGATCTGCGTGGCTTTGCCGTCGCAGAACAATTGCCCCTGGGTCTTTTCATGCCAGGCGATCCCCGCCCGATCGACCAGCCGGACGAAATCAGGGGCGGTAAAGCGCGCCAAGGCACTGGCCGCAAATCGCGGGTTCTGCGACAGGAACCGGTCCGGCGCAGTCGCCATGTTGGTGAAGTTGCAGCGACCGCCGCCGGAAATGCGAATCTTCTCCCCGGGATCGGGGGCATGATCCAGTACCATCACGCGCCGTCCCGGCCGCAGGGCGGACCCCGCGCAGAACAACCCTGCCGCCCCCGCGCCCAATATCAGAAGATCCACCTGTTCCATTCCGGGCGGCATAAAGCGCGTTTACCGGACAGGCAAGTTTCGCGAATTTTCGACTTGCACCCCCGCGCGGGCTTGGCTATTCACCCGCTCACAGTTGGGGCGTGGCCAAGTGGTAAGGCATCGGTTTTTGGTACCGTGTACCGTAGGTTCGAATCCTACCGCCCCAGCCAACATCATCCAAGGTACTGTTACCCTGCAATAATCTCGAACCGGGTCACGTCGATCATTCCCCGGTCGGTGATCTTCAGCGCGGGAATGACGGGCAGGGCCAGGAAGGCCAGTTGCAGGAAGGGTTCCTCCAGCACGACGCCCAGGGTCTTGGCCGCGTCGCGCAGCACCATCAGCCGGTCGCGCACGGCCTCGAATGGTTCAAGGCTCATCAACCCTGCGACAGGCAAGGGCAGTTCGGCCAAGATACGGCCCGCCTCCGCCACGACAAAGCCGCCTTCGATCTGCGACAGGCGGTTCACGGCCAAGGCCATGTCATCGTAATCGGCGCCGACGGCGGCGATGTTGTGATGGTCGTGGCACACGGTCGATGCGATGGCACCGCGCCGGATGCCAAAGCCCTGGACAAAGCCTGTGGCGATGTTGCCGTTCCTGCCATGCCGTTCGATCACGGCGATGCGGGCCAGGTCGCGGGCAGGGTCGGGGCGCTTGTCGCCATCCTGGGGCGCGATGTCATGGGTCAGGTGGGCGGTGATGATCTTGCCTTCGATGATGCCGATCACCGGGGTCTCGCTTCGGTTTCCGGCGCAGCGGAAATCCTGCGCCCGGACCGGCGGCGCCTTGACCGAGGCGCGGCCCACCGGAGCCAGCGGCCTTCGCCCGGCAAAGGCCGCATCATCCACGACCCGCCCGCCGCACAGCACCATCCTCGCCCGGCAGCTTTCTAGATTGTCCACAGCCACGATATCGGCGCGCAGGCCGGGGGCGATCAGCCCGCGATCCTTCAGCCCAAAGGCCTCGGCCGCCGACAGGGAGGCTGCGCGATAGACCGCCAGCACCGGGCTGCCCAGCCGGATCAATTCGCGGATCATGTGGTCCAGATGGCCCTGTTCGGCGATGTCCAGCGGGTTCCGGTCGTCCGTGCAAAGGCACATATAGGGCGCCGTCACGTCCGTCAGGACTGGCTGGAGTGCCACCAGATCCTTGCTGACGGATCCTTCGCGGATCAGGACGCGCATTCCCTTGCGCAGCTTTTCCAGCGCCTCCTCGGCCGTCGTTGCCTCGTGTTCCGTGCGGATGCCTGCCGCGACATAAGCCGACAGGTCGCGGCCCGTCAGTTGCGGGCAATGACCGTCGATATGGCCGCCCGCGAACAGCCGCAGCTTGGCCAGGGCAGCGGGGTCGCGATGGATCACGCCGGGATAGTTCATGAATTCCGCCAGCCCGATGCCCGACGAATGGCCCATGACGGTGCGCAGATCGCCGGCCTCGATCCGGGCGCCCGATGTTTCCATGTCGGTCGAGGGCACGCAGGACGACAACTGCACGCGCAGGTCCATCAGCAGGCATTCACTGGCTTGCTGAAACCAGCGGATGCCGTCCAGGCCGATGACATTAGCGATCTCGTGCGGGTCGCAAATGGCGGTGGTGATCCCGCGCGGGGTCACGCAGCGGTCGAATTCATGGGGCGTGACCAGACTGCTTTCGACATGAAGATGCGTGTCGATGAACCCTGGCACCAGGGTCAGCCCCGCCACGTCGATCACCCGACGGCCGTCATAGCCGCCGATCCCCGCGATCCGTTCGCCGCAGATTGCCACATCGCCCGATATCATCGTGCCGGTGATCAGATCGAAGACCTGTCCGCCCCGCAGCACCAGATCGGCGGGTTCATCGCCACGCGCCTGCGCAATGCGCCGTTCCAGATCGTCCATGATGCCTCCGTTCGTTCGGGCCAAAAGACCTGACAGAACAAGCAACGTCCAGAGGCGAAGGTAAAATGGTGCACCCGAAGGGATTCGAACCCCTGGCCTCTGCCTTCGGAGCGCGCAGGGCTTATAATAAGCACCTGACTTAGAAAGACTTTATTCCGGATTGCCGTAATAGTCTTGCGGCTTTTCACGGTATTTCGTTGCGATTTCATTGCGAAAACTTGCGGCTCGCCCTGGAGAGGACATGACTGCAGCCGCCCGATCTCGTAATCGGTCTCGATAACCTAGCACTACTTTGGCAGATCGTGTCGGAAGTTCGGTGTGGAGCGGTCGGTCACAGTGTGGGCAGCACATGGGTGGCGGTCTCGCGAAGATGTCGAGTATCGCTTGCCTGACGGCTGGCATGGAGGGTTGAGGCGGTGGTCCTGGGGCTCTTTTTTCCATCCCGCGGCTTTGAGGCGGCGGGATTGCAGGAAGGCATAGGCGATCATTGTCATCAGCGCGTGTCGGTGCAGCCCGGTCCAGGAGCGCCCCTCGAAATGGTCAAGTCCGAGTTCTTCCTTGAGTTGCTGATGCGCCTGTTCGCAGATCCATCTGGCTTTGACAGCGGCGGCGAGCGCCTTGAGCGTGGTGTCTTTCGGTAGATTGGAAACGTAGTATTTCTGTTCTCCGGTCGCGCCCCGCTCACCGATTGGCAGACCTCCTCGTCGCCGGGCATAGCCTGCACGCGACCGTCCCCCATGCGGTGCTTGTGGCCATCGGCGATCCGGACACGGGCAGCGGCAAACTGACAGCCCAGCCTGCCTTTGGTGCCTTGCCGCCAGTTGATCTTCTGCCATGTTTCGTCCTCCAGCATGGTGTCGGCGGCAACCGCCATGCGATCCGGGATGTGATATTTCCGCCGTCGGCCTTTGCTGGCTTCGGGAAAGATCAGCTCGGTCCCGGCCAGGTAGACATTCTGGCGCCGCGACAGACCGACCGCCCAGTTAAGCCCGCGTGCGCTCAGCTCGACTTTGTACATTGTCATTCATGTCCAAGTGCAGAAGATCACCTCGTTCGCTATGAACTTGAGCGCGTCGCCGAGGGCATGACAATGCGGCCCCTATCATCGACATTCTCCCACTTGCGCCGGTGTGACCAGCATCCGAGCCGGACCTCACCACCGTTTGCTGTTGGCTTCATCTGGACGATCGGCGCCTTCGACGTCAGCAAGGAGAGATGGTAGGTGCCTGCGTCCTTGTCGTCGTTGATGCCCCTCAATGCGGGCTGCGATACCGTCGATGGGGCGGCACCGCCGTGGCGATCGACAAAAGGCGCGCGCGCGCGTCGCGGTTGTCCTGGGTCATGATCGCCTGTTCCTGCTCTTCGGGTTGCTTTGCGGACCCGGCAGGCCCAGGAAACGGCCCCAACCTCGTTGCGGCCATCGCTGAACGCGCGATGGCCCGGTAAGGGTTCGGCCAGGGGTGATGCGTGTTCCCGGTCTCTTCCTACGCGGATCCCTAGCGGAGGACGTAATCCACCTGCGATCCGTCCTCGGCGGTGAAGCGGACATGGACCAGCTTTGCGCCCTCATACCACAGGTCGCGCTCCAGCCCGCCCCGCAGCGCATAGTGGATTGCCTCCACATTGCCCGTCCCGGTCGCGACCGTCTCGGACCCCAGGTTCTGCACGCGGATGGCGTCGGTGCTGCCGTCGATGGTGTTCAACACCTGCCCGGAGCGGAGGAGGTCGGCGTTCCACAGGCTGGCCGGGATCAGCGATGTCGTCCCGACCGAGATGTCGTGCGGCGTGCCGTTGTCATCGGTCCGAGAGGTCAGTCCGGCCAGGCGGTCGCCGCGCCAAGTCTCGGTGCTGGCCTGCTTGAAGCGATAGGCGCTGACGCCGATCACCGGCACCTTGACCGACACGTCCGTCGCGACGTTCACGGTCAGGTCGTCGCCCTTGCCGCGGAAGCTGACGACATAGTCGCCGATGTCGCGGCCGTTGCGGATCACGTCAAAGGTCAGTCGACCCGAAGGTGGCACGCTGGCGGAAGGGGCAGCTATCGCGACCGATCCCAGCAGGGTGGCGGCCAGAAGGGCGCAAAGGGTCAGGCTGCGGGTCTTGTGCGTTTCCATGTCAGATCATTCCCATGCCGATGAACAGGTTGCGGTTGGCGTCGGCGATGGCGCGGCGGCCATGCATCACGCGGGTGTTGTCCAGAATGGCGATGTCGCCGTCCTGCCAGTTGATCTCATGCGTGACCTCCTCGGCCAGGGCGCGGATGGACTCGATCTCGGCTGGGGTGACAGGGCTGCCGTCGGCCATGGCATAGCGCGGCGGCTGGTAGTTGTGGGACGGGCCCAAGACCGCATTGGCAAAGCCGCGATCGGCCCCGCCCAGGACCGAGGGACGGACCGGATCGACCGTCAGGCGATAGGTCAGCGCGCCATCGTCATGCAGGTCGAAATCCTGGCCCGGAACGGCGGCCTTGAACTGCAGCACATGCTCCATCGTCACCTCGTCGGGGTGAGAGATGGCGGGATGTTCATTGGCCAGGTAGCGTTTCCACAAGCCCTCGGGCAGGACGCGTTCGACGGTCATGGGTTGCGACCAGCGGGTCTTCTGCGCGTCGTCGAAAAGGTCCCAGACCGCACGGCCGTCGCAGATCGTGGTCTGCGATCCCTCAAAGGCAGCTGTCTGGGCGAAGAAGGTCACGATGTCTGGGCAACGGGGCGTGTTTCCGTTCTCGATATGCAGCCCGATCGGGCCAAGACCGGCGTCGACCATCTGCGTGGTTTCGGTCGTATGGCTGCGGGCCGGATCGAACGTCACCCGGCGACAGAGCGTGGTGACCAGAGCCGAGAAATCCTCCATCTGCGGCTTAAAGCCGCGCAGCAGGGTCCAGCCGTCGCGGGCCAGGTCGTCGCGGATCGCCGCCAGAAGGCCAGGATCGGCCAGTCCGTCCGAATAGTCGCTGCGGCGCAGGATGTTGTAGGTCATGGATGTCCTCATGGTCGGGAAGAAAGGTCGTTGGCGGCGGCAATGACCGCCGGATCGCGCGCCAGGCGAATGAGTGCCCAGTCGATCAGGGCCGGTCGCAGGCGCTGCAGGGCCACGAACAGCCGTTCGCGGGTCGGCGGCAGCTGTTCGCGCTTGCGGGCGGTGATGGCGCGCCAGGCATGGGCGGCCACGACCTCGGGCGCATCCAGCGTCATGGCCATCGGGCGGACTAGGCGCTCGAAGCCCTGGGCGGCATTGCCCTTCATAGCCGCTTGCTCGACCAGGTTGCGGGCCTCCGCTTCGAGACCGCTGTATGCCTTGTCCGTAGCTGCGGCATCGTCGTCTGACATGGAACCGCTCGTGTTCTGTGCCATTGGTCTGTCCTTCGGGGAGATCATGAACTGAAGAATAACATGGCGGTTTGATTGGCCTTCCGTTTCGGCCGCTTGATACAGAAGCCTGGGAAGCCAATCGAGTTCGCTCCTGCGTCATGGTGCTCCTTCCTTCAGCCTTAGCCTCAGGAACGCGACACCGCTGCAGTCATCCCGGAACGCGGTCCTCAACCGGCCATCGCGGATGCAAATCGTCGATCACCACCGGGTGGTGGTGCCGACCCTGTGTTCCAGAGGCGACCAGGTGCGGATGGTCGGCGGGTAGGCTGGAATGCTGGTGGGGGATGTCGGTGGGATCGCCTTGCGGCCACAGTCGCCAGGCTAAGGTGACTCCCGCGACGGCGATCATGGAGAGGATGGCGAACGCACCGTTCATGCCCACGGTCGCGCCGAGGTATCCCGCCAGCGGATAGCAGACCAGCCAGCAGGCATGAGACAGAGCGAACTGGGCGGCAAAGACCGCAGGCCGATCCTCTGGGTGGGCCGAGCGCCGTAGCAGCCGACCAGAAGGTGTTTGAGCCACCGAATAGCCAAGGCCCAGGATCAGCCAAAGCGCCAACAACGCGCCATAACTGTTCATCCCTATCCCGGCGGCGGTTCCGCCGACCAGCAGGCCCGCACCGGCTATCATGACAGGGCGATCTGACAAGCGCTCCAGCACAGGGGGCAGTGCCAGGGCCGCGATCATTGAGCCAGCGCCAAACGCCGCCAGCGCCAATGCCACCTGCGGCTCGGCCAGCCCGAAGCCCGCTTTGACCAGAACAACGGTGTTGACGATCACCATCGATCCAGCCGCCGCAACCGCCAGGTTGATCGCTAGTAGTCCTCGCAGGCGTGGGGTTGCGACATAGATTCGGAGACCCCTCGTCGTGCGGTCCCAGACCCCGCGCCTCGGGCCGGCAGTATGCGGCACAGGCAGGCGCACACTGAGAACAAGAGCGGCAGAGGCCAGGAACCCGAGCACCGTGCCAGCGAACAGGCTGTGGAAGCCAATGACGCTCAGAAACGCCGCTGCCAGCATCGGGGAAACCAGGCTTTCCAGATCATAGGCCAGCCGCGACAGCGAAAGGGCACGGGTATACTCGTGCTCGTCGGGCAGAATGTCCGGGATGGTGGCTTGGAAGGTCGGCGTGAAAGCGGCCGAGGCGGCTTGCAGCACGAAGATCAGCAGATAAATCTGCCAGATCTCGGTCACGAAGGGCAGGAACAGCGCTACCGATCCCCGGATGAGGTCCAGTCCGACCAGCAGTAACCGGCGCGGTAATCGATCGGTGAAGGCCTGGGCCACCGGCGCCACACCCACATAGGCGATCATCTTGATGGCCAGTGCCGTTCCCAGGACGACACCGGCATCAGCCCCGGCAAGGTCATAGGCCAAAAGCCCCAGGGCGACCGTCATCAGTCCGGTCCCGAGCAGCGCGATCACCTGGGCCGCGAAAAGGTGGCGGTAGGTGCGGTTTCTCAGAATGGCCAGCATCAGGCGTCCCTACAGAACTTTGTTAACGGCATCACTTCAACTGGACATGGCCAGCCTCATCACCAAGGCAAAGGAGCTGTCGTGCTGTTTGTGGAAGGCTCATCCGGGGCTTTGCAGCCCAAGATCGTCGGGACCGCAGATGCCTGATGCGCCGGCGGTCCCGTGGTCTTTACGGCTTGGTCGCACTCCGCTCGACCCAAGTGGTCATTTCCTCGATTTCCGGGCCTTGAGCGTCGATGATCTTCTGAGCCATGGCTTTTGACTCCTCATCATCGCCATATTTCAGCTCGACCTCGGCCATTGCAATGGCGCCGGTATGATGCGCAATCATCCCGCAGTGGAAGGCAAGATCAGGGTCCTTGATGGTGTGTGTGGCCATCATCGGGCCGTTCATCTCCATCATGGCCTGCATGGAGGCCCGCTGCGCCTCGTCCATGCCTTCCATGCCGCCCATCATGCCGGACATGTCCATGCCCTTCATCATTTCTGACATCCCGGACTGCTGGATTGCGTCTTGGCAGCCCGGTGGCAGGATCGACAGGTTGGTCATTTGCTCGGAATGACCCTCCATTTTGCTCTCCTGGGCAAAAACCGCAGGCGCAGCCAGGAAGGCGGCAATGATGGCAGCGATTTCGAGTTTACGCATGGTGTTTTCCTTTGATGTAATTGAATATCTTAACGATCAAGCGGCCATGTTCCGGCAGCTTTCGGCGCACCGGCGACATGCATCGACGCATTCTTGCATTTCACCGACCTGTTCGCAGTTTCGGGCACATTCCTCGCACACTTCAGCGCACACCGCGCAGGTGCGTTTGTGAAGCTTGCTGCCCATCAGCATGACGTTCGCCGAGGTCTGGCAGATCTCGGCGCAGGCCATCATGAGCTGGAAATGGGTCGGTTCGACATGCTGACCGCCCTTTTCCAGGCAGTGGCTCATGGCCATGTTGAGGCAGGTGATATGGCAGCGCAGGCATTCATCGATGCAGTTCTGCATGTCTTGAGGGATACGGTGCATGTGGATTCTCCATTTTGAAAGCGCCGGATCGATCAGCGGCGAGCGGGCGCAGTTTCTCACCGCCACAGACGACGCCAGCAGAAAGCTTCTGTGATGCCGTCTGAGCGAACCCCGCCCTCAAAGCTCATGCGGCGCCGACCTCCATCGGGCCGAGCGTTCGACGCTTGCCGGAACGGGATCAGATACGATGAGATGGGCGTGGAGGACGGCGCAGACCTTCGGGATCATGTCCGGCCAGCGAAAAGACCATGATGAAGGCTTTGGACGAAGTTTCCCAAGGATCTACCATGTCGAGATCCTCGTCTGGCATGAGCGCCAAGAGACACGCATCGCCGCAGCACGACAGCTTCCCTTGCTGGCTGGCGCCGTGCTGGTAGTCAGATACCGTGGAATGGTTATGGCTCCGCTCTGGCTCATCAAAAGCAACATCGACGACGTGAGATGCTTTTGCCTGAGCCATCATATGATCGTGCGCGTGCAAGAGTGCGCCTTCGGCAGCGACAGCATGCGACACAAACATCGCCACTGCCAAAAGCGCGATCACGCTCGCAAGCTTCTGCCAGATCGACGTCACCTTTGCTCGGATTGCTGGCCGTATCATGGCACGGGAACGCCAACGGGGTGGACTTGTTCCAGTGCCGTTCCGCAGGCCAAGCGTCCGATCACATTCCGTGCGCCCAGGGTGGCAGCAGCCCGAGGGCACCGAGGGCCATCCAGACCGCCATGGCGATCATCATCAGGTTCTCGGTCAGCGACACAAAGCCCAGGGGCACGTTGCTCGATCCGCCGACGCAGGCGCATTTGAGTTCGCGCCGATCCAGATAGACGGCCTTGAAGACCGACACCGCACCGATGCTGCCAATGACCAGGGCAATGGGAACGGACAGCCAGGTCAGGGCGCCGGCAATCATCAGGATGCCCGCCAGCCCCTCGGCGAAAGGGTAGATGTAGGAATAGGGCACCCATCGCTTGGCCAGCAGGTCGTAGTTCAGGAACATCGTCGCGAAGCTCTCGACGTTCTGCAGCTTCAGGAGCGCCAGGATGGCCATGCTGAAGGCGATGAACCATTCGGCAGCCCGCAGGGTGAAGGGCGTGCCGTAGACCGCGAAGCTTGCGGCAAGCGCCATCAGCAGCGTCATGGCGAACAGGGCCATCACAGGCCGGTAGCTTGTGGCCTTGGGATCGGTGACGCGCTTGCCGAGATAGCGCCGCAAATCATCATAGCCGCCGATGCGCCGGTCACCCATGAAGATCTGCGGCGTGGTCGCGACATCATGGCTGGCCTTGAAGGCCTCGACCTCCTGCCGCGTGGCAAGGTGATGATCCTCGACCGCAAAGCCCGACCGCTTCAGCAGGTCCAGAGCCTTGAGGCCATAGGGACAGGTGTGATCCGGCATCATCATCCGGTAAAGGAGGGCCGACTTTTCGGCGCCATGGGCATTATGTTCCGACATCTCTGGGACTCCTTGCCGTTCTTGTAACGGAGCATGTCGGCACGTATATAAGTCCTGTACCATAGTACGGGATCAAGAGGCAAAAGGTGCTTTCGATTGGAAAACTTGCCGAGGCTGGCGGCGTCGGCGTCGAGACCATCCGCTTTTATCAGCGGAAGGACCTGCTGCCAACACCGGTGCGAGACGGCGGCATTCGCCGCTACGATGAGGAGGATGTCCGGCGGCTTCGCTTCATCCGCAAAGCGCAGCAAGCTGGCTTCACGCTCGAAGAGATCAAGGAGTTGATCGCTCTGGACTCGGGGCAGGACCATCACCGGGCACAGGAAATGGCCCGAAAACGGCTGGACAAGCTTGATGAGCAGATCGCTGAACTGCAGCGCGCTCGACAACATCTCGAGAGGCTAGCGGAGGACTGTTCCAAGGGAGGATCCAGGACCTGCCCCATTCTCGCAGCCTTCGAGGTCTAAGGCCTGTCGTCTACAGCGACAGCGTGCAGGCAGTTCTCGTGGTTGCTTAGCACCTCGATGACCTTGCAGTCGGAGATCGTGCCTTGGGCGCATTGCGTCAGCATGCGCTCCAACTCCTGCTGCAAGGCTTGAAGGCGCGTGATGCGGTCCTTGACGGACCCAAGCTGGCGCGTAGCGATCACATCGGCGGCAGCGCAAGACATGTCGGGCCGGTCTGACAGACTGAGCAGTTCCCGGATGTCGTCAAGCGAGAAGCCGAGCTCGCGGGAGTGACGGATAAAGGCAAGCCGCTCCTGGGCCTTCGTGCCGTAGAGCCGCTGGTTGCCCGCGCTGCGTTCGGCCTCGGGCAGCAGGCCAATCTCTTCGTAGTAGCGGATGGTCGGCACCTTGACGCCTGTAGCCGCGCTCAGTTTTCCGATGCTCAACATGAGAAACCTCTTGAACCTCTAGTTGCTAGAGCTCCTATCTTCCCGACTCGATGAAGAAAAGACTTCGGGCAGGACGCAAGATAATGGAAGAGATAATAGAGCGGCGCGAGTGGACCGTGACAGGCATGGACTGCGCGGCCTGCACGACAAAGGTGTCGCGGGCGGTGGAGCGGTTGCCGGGCGTCAGCGACGTCAAGGTGGCACTCATGGCGGAACGTCTGTCGCTGAACCTGGCTCCGGGCACGACAGAGCCGGAGGTCATCGAAGGCACCATCCGCAAGCTGGGCTTCGGGATTGCGCCCAAGGGGCAGCAGGCGCCGCGCAAGAAGGCATTCGTGTTGCCGGGCGCGATGCCGACCTCTCGGACAAGCACCTCAGAGGACCAGGATGAAAGCAGCTCCACTGCCCCAATGCAGCACGAGACTCCTGATGCTCAGGAGGCTCCAGCCGAACGCGAGACGTCTTGGCACCAGACCGGAAAGGGCCGGGCTGTCATCTTGACCGGCGCTTTGCTGTCCGCCGCCTGGTTGGTCGAGCTGCTGACATCGGTGGAGGCCGGCTCCTGGGCCTTTGTCGCCGCCTGCCTGATTGGCCTTGTTCCGGTGGCGAAGCGCGCCTTCGAGGCGCTGCGCATGGGCCAGCCCTTCACCATCGAGGGGCTGATGACCATTGCTGCTACCGGTGCCTTGGTTATCGGCGCCGCGGAAGAAGCAGCCTTGGTCATCTTCCTGTTTGCCGTGGGTGAGGTCCTTGAGGGCGTTGCTGCCGGGAAGGCCCGCCAGGGCATCCAGGCCTTGGCAAACCTTGTGCCGAAGACCGCGCTTCTCGAAGTCGGCAGCCAGACACGGACCGTCCCGGCCGACAGTCTGGAGATCGGGCAGATCGTCCTCGTTCGTCCTGGGGATCGAATTCCCGCGGATGGCGACATCATCGAGGGCACAAGCGGTGTCGACGAAAGCCCGGTCACGGGCGAAAGCGTGCCAGTGACCCGAAGCGTGGGGGATGGGGTTTTTGCCGGCTCCATCAATACCGAGGCCGTGCTGCGCATGCGCGTGACAACGGAACCATCAGACAACACCATCGCCCGCATCATTCGCCTGGTGGAGGAGGCAGAGGAGGCCCGCGCACCCACGGAACGCTTCATCGACCGTTTCTCGCGGGTCTACATGCCCGCGGTCATCGCGCTCTCGGCATTGGTAGTCGTGGTACCACCACTGGCCTTCGGTCAGGATTGGAGCACCTGGATCTATCGCGGGTTGGCACTGCTGCTGATCGGCTGCCCTTGCGCCCTGGTGATCTCGGTCCCGGCCTCCATCGCTTCGGCGCTGTCCTCGGGGGCGAAACGCGGAATGCTGATGAAGGGCGGCGCGGTGATCGAGGCGGCGGCAAAGACCACGCATGTTGCCTTTGACAAGACAGGCACCCTGACGCGGGGCAAGCCGGTCGTGACCGATCTGATCCCTGCTTCTGGCGTTCTTGAGGCCGAGCTTCTGGCCGTTGCGGCTGGTGTAGAGGCGGGCTCGAACCATCCGCTTGCGCAGGCCATTCTGCGCCGGGCCAAGGCAGCCGAAGTCTCGATCCCGGCTGCGCGTGATGCCCGCGCTCTTGCCGGACGAGGCGTCGAAGCCATTGTAGGCGAAGCAAAGGCCTGGGTGTCCTCGCCGTCCCATGCTGCGGAAATCGGCGGGATCGACGCGGCCGCCGTGCAGCGCGCGACTGTGCTGGAAGAGCAGGGCAAGACCGTTGTGGCGGTGTTCCGGGCTGGACAGCCCCTCGGGCTGATCGCGATACGGGACGAGCCCCGCGACGATGCGGCCAAGGCCGTTCGGCAGTTGAGCACATTGGGCGTCGCCGCCACGATGCTGACCGGAGACAATCCCCGCACCGCAGCAGCCATTGCCGGACAACTCGGCATCGATTTCCGCGCGAGCATGCTGCCCGAAGACAAGCTGACCACGATCCGCGACCTGAACCGCCAGGGCAACGTCATGATGATCGGCGACGGCATCAACGACGCTCCTGCCTTGAAAGAGGCAAGGGTGGGCGTGGCGATGGGGTCTGGCACCGACGTGGCGCTGGAAACGGCCGACGGAGCGATCCTGCGGGATCGCGTCACCGATGCCCCGGCCCTGATCCGGCTGGCACGGGCGACGATGGGCAACATCCGGCAAAATGTGACGCTGGCGATCGGGCTCAAGGCAGTATTCCTCGTGACCTCGATCCTCGGCATCACCGGCCTCTGGATTGCCATCCTGGCCGACACCGGGGCCACGGTTCTGGTCACCCTCAATGCTCTGCGCTTGCTGGCCTTTGATCCCACCAAAGAGGCGTGAGATGCTGGGACAGGCAGAATGGATCTGTCTCGGTATCATGGCACTGTATCTGGGAGCCTTCGCCTGCGGCCACATGCGATTGAGCCTACTGAGGGTCGACTCCAGCACTCGCGAGCGTCCGGCGAGGATCAGCACCTCGCTTATGGTACCAAAGGCACCCGACCCGACCGCGGTACCGATGGCCGCGTCCGAACCAAACAGACCTTCGGCACGGGAGCGGTGTTGCCCTGAAAGGCCCGTCCGCCGAGATCAAGTTGCCAAGATGAAGAGCAGTTGCGTCGCCATCGTGATCAAAATGTCCCGGTTCAGGCTTACCGCCATCTGAAGCATCCGACCTGCTGTCTTAAGGTGGATGTCAGCTTTGACGCGTACAGAACAGCAGACAGGCCTTCGCTCAACTCACCTACAGGCGAAGCCGTAATGGAGGAGGATAATCATGCGATCCATGCTGTTTTCGGCCGCGACGCTTGCGTCCATCGTTTTTGCAACCGGTACCCTTGCCCGAGACGTCTTCGGCTCGCCTGACGATGATATGTTGCGCGGCACGCCGGGAGCCAACCACATGACCGGGCTTGCTGGGCACGATGAGCTTATCGGTTTCGGAGGGGACGACCTGATTGAAGGCGGAGACGGTTCCGATGAACTCTTCGGTGGAGCGGGCAACGACATACTGGCGGGAGGCGCGGACGGCGATTATCTGGACGGGCGCGCCGGCAACGACACATTGACCGGCGGAACGGGCAGGGATGTCTTTGCCTTTTACGCGCACGACTCCGGCAAGCCCCTGGACAGCGGCAGCGACACCATCACCGACTTTGATGGCGCAGAAGATGCAATCTTGCTGAATGGATTTCGCAGCGAGGACATCCGCACACGCCCCAATGGCGCGGACATGGTGATCGAAGTGCCGGGTCGGCTCTGGATCACCCTGCGCGGCATCTCTTCGCTTGCCGGCGACGAACTTCTTTTTCGGTGAAGCCCACTTCCTTCTATGAGGAGGTGAGTCTGCATCTTCTCACTATCGCGCATTTGGGAAGACGCCGATGGCGAGCAAACCGCCTGTGCCAGGATGATCGTTGGGCTTCCCGCGCGAAATTCTTGAAGCAAGGCCGACGGCGCAAGGTGCCAGTGCTCATTCGCAGTCTGTCATAAATGCGATTCGAATTGCTGCCGCTATTGCCGTCGTTTTCGGTCTGCTGACGATCCTGAGCGGCCGGCGGGCGCTTTTTGGCGCGACAGACATGGGTGCCATCCTCTAATTCGTGCTCGTGTTCAATTTCCTTGCCGGCTTCGCCTATGTGCTGGCGGGCGTCGGGCTGTGGCAGGGCCGCGACTGGGCGCCCGGGTTTTCTTTCGCTATTCTCGCGGCGACCCTGATCGTCTTCGCAGCCTGCGGCTGGCACGTGCTGAGCGGTGGCCCGTGGGAAACGCGGACGCTCGGCGCCATGACCCTGCGGTCGCTGGTCTGGATGGTGATCGCCGCCACTGCCCAGCATAGGAGCAGCCGATGACGACATCGTCTGGTCTGCCATCAGATGCGGCCATGGCGTTCCTGCTGATCCTTTTTCTGATGCCTGCGGTGCAGTGAACGACGAGCCTGCGTGAGATCGGCGTTCAGAGAAGGCCTTGGCTTTGCGCCAGCCTCCCTGACCTTGGTCAAGTTCCATGCGTCCTTTGTCCTGTAGTCTGCAACTTGTTGCAGTAGACGGGAGGTTCCCAGCAGGGAACACGCCAGGGATCATCCGGGACGACTTCGCGAACTGACCCATCCACGAACTGAAACTGATATGATCCTTGAGGGTCACCAGGGCAGGGAGAGCTTGCATGACCAAGGTCAAAGATGAAGCGCTTCCGCTTGACCTGAAGCTGGCTGACCCGGTGGCAGCACCGGGGCGGCGGTGGTTTCGCAAACAATATCTCCTGGTGCTGCTTGTTCCCGCCTTCATGTTCACGGGCGCAGTCGTCGGGATGTATTACCAGCCGCTGGGCTTGCAGAAGTTCTATGCGCTGACGGGTCTGCAGCCCGGCGGCGGATCTGATGCGCCTATTGCCCTTCCGCCAAATATCGAGCTGCCGCCGAAGATGGCCGAAACCATGTTGCCCACCGATGTGGTGGGGCTTGCACGGCTTATGCCGCAGGGTGACGTCTCGATCGTGGCCCCACCTTATGGCGCAGGAGATGCGCGAGTGGCCGAAATCCTGGTTGAGGAGGGTGACCGCGTGGAGAAAGGCGCGGTGCTGGCCCAACTGGACAATCGCCCGACGATGGAAGGTGCGGTGCTGATGGCCGAGGCCAACCTCGCCGTCGGCGAGGCCAATCTCGTGCAGACCCGATCTGCCGTCGCAGCCAGCCGAGACGAGGCGCAGGCCGCTCTTGATCAGGCACTGGCAACGGCCGCCGAGGCGCAGACGACGGTTGCGCGGACGGAAGCGCTTTTTGGCCGGTCGGTCGCCACGCAGGCCACGCTGGAATCGGTCCGCGCGGCCGCCGAAGGCTCAAGGCAGGCGGTGGCGCGGGCTGAAGCAACCTTGAAGAGGTTTTCGGCCTTGGCCTTGGACGATCAGCCCGACGTGGTCGTGGCGGCGCGCAATGTGGATGCCGCCCGCGCAGAACTGGCCCTCGCCCGGCTGGATCTGGCGCGGGCAGACGTGGTGGCCCCGATTGCAGGAACGATCCTGATTATTCACGCAAGCCTAGGGGGACGTCCACCGGTCCAAGGCATCATGGAAATGGGGGATACAGAGCAGATGATGGCCGAAGTCGAGGTCTGGCAGGATCGCATTCCCGCCGTTCGCATCGGCCAGCCGGTCGAACTGGCCGCGGCAGCCCTTGGAACCACCCTGCAAGGCCGGGTGGACCGCATCGGCCTGACGGTCGGCCGGCAAGGGCTGATCTCCGACGACTCTGCGGAGAATAAGGACGCACGGGTGATCCGCGTGCTGGTGGCACTGGACAAGGTCTCCTCGGATCTGGCCGCGCGCTTTACCAATCTGGAAGTCGTTGCCCGGATCGACACGACTGCCGGGGCCGCGCCATGAGCCGCCTTCTGCAACGCCTGTTCGGGCGACTGCCCATCGGCTGGCTGCAACTGACGCACAACCGCACCCGCTTTGCGGCCGCGCTTGCAGGCGTCGCCTTCGCCAATGTGCTGGTCTTCGTTCAGCTGGGCATCATGAACTCCATGGCCGCCGCCACGCTGCGTCCGTATCAGTTCTTTCGGGCCGACATCATGATTTCGGCCGGGGATGCCAACTCGCTGACTGATGGCGGTAATGTTGCGCGGCAGTGGTCGCTGCAGGCGATGGCCGACCCTGATGTGGCGGAGGGCGCAAGTCTTTTTATCGCCAATGTGCCCTGGGACCGGAGCGACAAGGACATCAGCTTGACAACCTTCGGGCTCGATCCAGTCAAGACAGGTTTTCTTGCGCCGGAAATAGCTGGGGACCTTGGGCTTTTGCAGGTTCAGGACGCGGCGATCCTCGACCGCCTTGCCCGTGGGTTGGCGCGGGACGAGGCTGCCGCAATCCGCCCGCAATCGCCCCTGAGGTTCGAGACGGAGGGGCGCACTCTTACCGCCTATGCCACATTCGCGGGCGGCGGCGGGTTTGGCGGGGATGGCTATATGCTCGTTTCCGACCAGACCTTTCTATCACTGTTTCCCGCCCGCAGTTCCGCGGCGCCCGACCATATCCTGCTGACATTGCGCCCGGGGGCACAGGCAGAGGCGGTGATCGCGCGACTGAAGCATCTGATCTCGGATCCCACGCTGCGCATCCGCACCTTCGAGCAGGCCGGGCAGGACGATCTGCGCTACCAGCAGACCAAGCGACCTACGGGCATCATCTTCGGCTTTGGCGTGCTGATCGGCGTGCTGGTGGGGCTTGTGATCGTGTATCAGGTGTTGTCCACCGACGTGGCCGATCACCTGCGCGAATATGCCACCTTCAAGGCCATGGGGTATGGCCCCCGCTTCTTTCTGGGCATCGTGCTCGAAGAAGCCCTGGTGCTGGGGGTCATGGGTTTTCTTCCGGGCTTAATTGTCGGGACCGCGATCCTGACCCTGATGGGCACCATCACCACCCTGCCGCTGGCGATGACGCCATCCATGGCCATCAGCGTCTTTCTGGGTACCCTGTTCTTTTCGGCCCTCTCAGGCGCCATCGCGACGCGCCGCCTAGCCGCCGCCGACCCAGCTGACCTGTTCTGAGGCCCGCCATGGACGCAGAAATCATCGTCGAGGCGCGGGGGCTCAACCACTGGTTCGGCAGCGGCGACGCGAAGAAGCAGGCCCTGTTCGACGTGAACGTGACCCTGGGACGTGGCAGTTTCACCGTGCTCATGGGTCCGTCCGGATCGGGAAAGACCACGGTTCTGACACTGATCGGCTGTCTGCGCGCGGTGCAGGACGGATCAGTGCGTTTGCTCGATCACGAGCTGCATGGTGCGACCGAGGCGCAGCTTGTTACCCTGCGCCAACAGCTCGGCTTCATCTTCCAGGCCCATAACCTTCATGAAAGTCTGACAGCGGCTCAGAACGTAATGATGGGTGTGCAGGTGCATGGAAACGTCCCCGACCGCTTGGCTCGCAAGGCAGCCGTTCATGCCCTTGGGTTGCTGGGCCTGGCGCACCGCACCGCCTATCTCCCTGCAAATCTCTCGGGTGGGCAGAAGCAGCGTGTCGCCGTGGCCCGCGCACTGGTGGGCAATCCCCTGCTAGTGCTTGCGGACGAACCAACGGCGGCCTTGG
This sequence comes from Paracoccus actinidiae, assembly GCF_030863885.1. Lineage (NCBI taxonomy): Bacteria > Pseudomonadati > Pseudomonadota > Alphaproteobacteria > Rhodobacterales > Paracoccaceae > Paracoccus > Paracoccus actinidiae. The sequence continues at coordinate 2,957,279 of NZ_CP132956.1, read as the reverse complement.
ACAAGGACAGCGCAGCCGAGGTGGTGGATCTTCTGAAGCGCATGGGTGCCGCACGCGGCACCACCACGCTGCTTGTCACCCATGACAGCCGCATTCTTGACCGGGCCGACCGGATACTGACGCTTGAGGACGGCCGTATCGTGCAGATCGAGGAACGCAGCTAGGAGAAGCTGTGCGGTCGGGCAGACAAGATCTGCAATCCTATCCAAGGTCCGCCGTGTACGCTCACCTGTGCTTGAAGCTTGCAAAAGCGGCAGGAGCAAAAGGCGCAAAAGCCTATCCTGCCCACACCGGCTGATGCCTTCTCCCGCGCTGCGCTTGCCGATTGCTGCCGGGAACAGCCGGACAAGGCGATGGAACATCCGCACGGGACGAGGGTTGGCACTCTCACACGTCGGTAAGTGGAGGCTCTCTATGCTTGCAACGACTGCTACGCGTTCCCAAGGAAGTCCGGAAGCCCATCGTAAGTTCGAGCAGCAGGCAGAGAAACGGCTGGAATGGCTCGCCTCAAGGCCGCACCTGATCGCGCAGCGACTGAGGGAGCTGGACGAGGAATGGGATATCGAGCGCGCGATCGAAGCGAATGCAGCAACGCTCGCACTGACCGGAACTGTCTTGTCGATGACGCATGATCGGCGATGGGCTTATCTGCCGCTTGTGGTTACCGGCTTCTTGCTGCAGCACGCCACACAAGGGTGGTGTCCACCGGTTCCGTTCCTGAGAGCGCTTGGATTTCGCACCCAGGGCGAGATCGAGCGCGAACGCTATGCGCTCAAAGCGTTGCGCGGCGACTTTGACGATCTGCCAGGCAGCAGTCGCTCGGATCAGCGTCGTGCCGAAGCAGCATTCGACGCAGCACACTGACGGATCAGTCTGCGTCAGCGGATCGTATCAACGACGCGATCCCAGTTTCGACACCCACGGCGAGGGTTACGATCAGGGTCGTCGCAAGGGCAGGGAAATCCACGTGGGGAGCATACCTCGGCCTGGTTTGGATAACCTGTCGCATGGCAAGTTTAAGTCCGCGCCGCTATGACTCGGCTTGAACCACGAAGAGAGCCAAGTGATGGAATTCTCGGCCATTACGGAGAGGGTAGGAGACTTGCCCACCGCGGCACTGATGGGGCTGCTGGTGGGGATTTTCTTCGGGGTTGCGGCGCAGCGGTCGGCCTTCTGTTTGCGTGCGGCCACTGTTGAATTCGCCCGGGGGATGCTTGGGGCACGCATGGCTGTCTGGCTGCTGGCATTTTCTTCGGCCGTGATCTGGGTTCAGGCGGCCCGGATGCAGGGCCTCGTGGATACCGAAGCTGCGCGGATGATGTCCGTTACCGGCAGCATCAGCGGCGCGATCATCGGTGGGCTGATCTTCGGAGCGGGGATGGTCCTTGCGCGCGGCTGTCCTGGGCGCCTGCTGGTGCTGGCGGCGACCGGCAACCTGCGTTCGATCCTCAGCGGGCTGCTATTTGCCGTGACAGCCCAGATGACGCTACACGGCTGGCTTTCCGGCACGCGGACTCAACTGGCCCAGTTATGGATCACGCCCGACGGACGCAACATCGACCTGTTCGGCTGGCTAGGGCTGCCGGACTGGAGCGCGCTTGCGGCGGGAGTGCTGTGTGCGGCGGCTGCGCTGTTCCTTGCTTGGCGGAACCACATCTCAGCCGGCATCCTGATCTTTGGGGCAGGCGTGGGCGTTACCGTGGCGATTGGCTATTTCCTGACCTATAGCCTCTCGCAGATCGCCTTCGATCCTGTCTCGGTCACATCTGTCACGTTCACAGGCCCCTCGGCCAACACGCTGATGGCCATGCTGGTGCCGTTCGAGGGCTGGAGCTTTGACATCGGCCTGGTGCCGGGTGTCTTCATCGGCTCGTTCCTGGCGGCCTGGATCGGTGGCGTCCTGCGATTCCAAAGCTTTGAAAGCGCCGCACAGACGCGTCGTGCCATGGTGGGCGCCGTGATGATGGGATTTGGCGGGATGTTGGCGGGTGGCTGTTCGATCGGCAACGGGGTGTCGGGCACCTCGATCATGGCCTTGACAGCCTGGATTGCGCTCTTCTCGATGTGGATCGGGGGCATGGCCACCGATCGCCTGGTCGATCAGCGGCGGGAAGCGGGGGCGTGATCCCGCTCGCCGCCAGCGATCATTCGAACTCCATTTCGGAAAACACAACGCCTGCATTCTTCGTGGCCAATTCATCGAAGGTGTCCATCCAGGTCCACTGGGACTGATCCAGATAATAAGCCTGCGACAGATCGCCTCCGGCATCGAGATGTTCGGCGATCTTGGCGCGCAGATCCTTGAGGTAATCGACGGTTCCGGCCCGCACGGTGGCAAGATCGGTCGGTGCGCCGTGGCCGGGAACGATGATTTCGGCCCCAAGCGGTTCCAGCTTGGTCTCAAAGGTTTCGATCCAGCACAGGGTGCAGGTGCCTTCGAAGATCGGCGGCATGCGTTCAGAAAATGCAATGTCGCCTGCGATCAGCACCTTGCTGTCCGGCAGCCAGACCTGCGCGTCGCCGGGCGAGTGAGCAGGGCCAAGGTGAAGCACCTCGATCCTGGTGTCCCCCATCTGGATGTCCTTGCCGTCCGTGAAGGTTTCCGTCGGTTCCACAATGCTTGTGCCTTCGGCGTTTTCCTTGGCGTAGGCCTTCAACGCGTCGAGTCCGCGCGGACCTTCGGTGTCGATGAAATCGGCCACAGCCTCTTCGTGTGCCAGGATGGGAACGCCCTGCGCCGCCCAATAGCTGTTGCCCAGCATCGAATGACCTTGGCCGTTTTCGTTGATGACCAGCTTGACCGGCTGGTCGGTGATCTTGCGGATCTCGGTGTGCAGTGCCTCGGCCAGCTTCCAGGACGCGCCGCCGTTGACCACCGCCACCCCGTCCGAGGTCACGATGAAGGACAGGTTGTTGTTGTGGCCCGCGTTCTCGTAGGTCGGCGGCTGCGTCGCGCCAATCGCGCTGTAGACGCCCTCTGCCACCTTGACCGGCGGACTGTAGAGAACCGAGGCGGGATACTTGTCGGGCGTATCGTCGGCCTGTGCCAATGTCCCCGGCAGCGCCAGCACCATCGCGGCCGCAATCAGGCGTGCATCAAACCACATCTTCATGCCTCGCTTTCAAATGAAAATGCCTGCCCATCGCGCCGGACACGGCCGATGCCGCCATCGGGCAGGTGATAGCCGAGGATCGTCCATTCCTCCTCCGCAAGCCGCGCCAGCATGGCCTGGCGGGTCTGTGCCGCAAGTGCAGGGTCGTGATCTGTCGCGGTGCCAAGGTCCGGGCGGGCAAATCCAGCCAGCATGGTGACAAAATCGCCCGTCACGAACAGGCCTTGATCGGGTGTGCCGATTTCGAAGGACATGTGGCCGGGCGTATGGCCGGGGGTCATCACGGCCCGGATGCCGGGCAGAACCTCGCCCCCATCGTCAAAGCGGTCCATCCGGTCGCCAATAGCGGTCAGGCGGCGCATGGCACCGGCGGCAAAGGACTGGCGTTCCTCTCCGATGGTGTCGATCGTGGCGGGATCTGTCCAGTAGTCGAACTCGATCCGGCCCATCTTCAGCGTCGCGTCGGGGAACAAGGGCTCGTCGAAGTCGTCCAGCACCCCCCACAGATGATCGGGGTGCCCGTGGGTGAAGATCACATCTGTCACGTCCTCAGGAGAGACGTCGATGGCGGACAGAGCATCGATCAACCGGCCGGCCGTCGGCATGAAATCAGGACCCGAGCCCACGTCGAACAGCACCACGCGGTCGCCCTGGCGCAGCAGCGTGATATTCAGCGGGCTATGCACCACAGCCTGGGGGTCGATGTTCAGGCTGCGCAAAAGCTCGGCCCGCACCATTTCGGGGATCGTTGCAAAGGCGAACTCGGGCGGGAACTCGAGATGCCCGTCAGACAGGCTGTCGATGCGCAGATCGCCGGCGGTCATCGTTGTGACGGCCCAGCCACGCAGAGGTGCGAGCGGCAGTGCCGCAGCCGAGATCAGCGCGGCAGTGCGGGTCAGAAAAAAGCGGCGAGCGATATGCATGGTGGATCCTTCCTGTCAGGCAGCATGGCGTGTCTGGCGAATTTACTGGAACAACACGTCCCGGATGTCGCGCCCGGTTTCGGGTCCGCCCGCCGCCGCCCATTCCAGGACCTTGAGCGTATCGTCGGCGTCCATAACGCCCGGGATCACCGCCATGGCAGCGCGGGCGGCGTCCGTGTCGGGCGGCAGGGCAGGGGGCAGCAAGATCAGCGTCGGCGTCAGCGGAACGCCCCATTTTGCGGTGGCGCGCTTTTCGGTCAGAACCTCGCCATCCGTATCGGTCAGCTCGGTCCCGCCGAACAGATCGACCTGCACCACATCGAAATGATCTCGGATCAGCCGGTCGATGCGTGGATCGGTCAGAACCTCGTTGTGAAGCCGGGCGCAATAGATGCAGCCCCGTTGCTCGACGATCAGCAGCAGGTGGCGGCCTGCCTCGGCTGCTTCCTGATTGTCCTCGGCCAGGACCTTAAAGCTGTTCTTCAGCCAGTCCGGCTTGTGCAGCCCGTCGTCGCCCAATGGCACCGGGCCAGCCAGAGCTGCATGCGCCAGAAGCGGCAGGACGAGGCCCAAGGCAAGATGAAGGCGTGTCATCGCGTGGTTGCACTCCAATCCATGTTGTCCACCATGACGGCGGCGATCCGGTTCACCCCGTCCGTGGCGATGAGGACCGCGAACAGGATCAGCATGACCCCCATCACTCGTTCGACCATTCCGAGGATCCGCTGGTTGCGCGCCACCCAGGACATGAACGGCCGCGCGAAGAAGGAGATGAGGACAAAGGGAAAGGTCATCGCCAGCCCATAGACCAGCAGCAGCGCGCCCCCCTGCCAAAGACTGTCCTGAGCCGAGGCGACAAACAGGATCGCCGCCAGGGCCGGTCCCGCGCAGGGCGTCCAGCCAAAGCCAAAGGCCAGTCCCATCACATAAGCGCCTGCCAAAGTCGCCGGATTACCCGAGGCTTCGATCCGTGCCTGGCGGTAAAGAAACGGGATGCGGATGATCCCAAGAAAGTGCAGCCCGAACAGCGCCAGGATGCCTGCAGCGACCCAGGACAGTTCCGTCCGCCATCGGGAAAACGCCGACCCGGCGGCCGTGGCGCCAAGGCCTAGCAACACGAAGATCGTCGTGACGCCCAAGGAAAACGCAATAGCCCCCAGGACAAGCCGCCGCTGCGCGCGCGGCTCCATCCCGTGTGGTCCCTTGATCTCGGCAATCGAGACCCCGGCCAGGTAGCAAAGATAGAACGGCACCATCGGCAGGATGCAGGGCGAGAGAAACGACAGTATTCCCGCGACGGCAGCCCCGCCAAACGTGATTTCGGGCATCGGCAACCTTCCGGCAAGACCGGGTGGATCGGGGCGCCCCTTACCACCACGCTTGCAATGACACGCTTATATCATCATATTGGAATACGTATCGGCGTCCGTCAATGCGGTTCCCCATGCCATTGAAGCTGCACCTGACCTGTTCCTGCCTTGCCGCCATTGTCGCGGCCTTGGCTGTGCTGTGGGCGATGGCAGCCACTGCCGCCCCGGCGGAGCTCCAGCTTCTGATGTTCGAACGCGACGGATGCAGCTACTGCCGGCAGTGGAACGAGGAAATCGGCCCCGCCTATCCCAAGACGGCAGAGGGCCAGGCCGCCCCGCTGCAGCGGCTGGACATCAAGGCCCCGCTCCCTTCGGGCGTGACCCTGACCGGGCGGGCCCCGATCTTTACCCCCACCTTCGTGCTTCTGTCCGAGGGGACAGAGGTCGGCCGCATCGAAGGCTATGCCGGTGATGAGTTCTTCTGGGTCTTGCTGGAGCGCCTTCTGAGTGATGCAGGGTGGTCCGCGCCCGTGCTTTCCGGGGGACTTCCTTCCAATCCGGCACGCGCCGAACCCTGACGTTTAATGCCCATGAAAGCAGGAGAAACGACCTGATGACCAAGACAGCAATTCTGAGTGCCTGCGCCGCGCTTCTGGCTCTCTCCCTGCCTTCAGGGCAAGCGACCGCGCAGGAGGCGGCCTCATCCGGCGAGAATGGCGTATCTTATGTCCGCACAGTGGAGGGGTCTTTTGACGACATCTCCTTCGCTGTCGAACAGGCGATCACAAACGAGGGGCTGGTGATCGACCTGACCAGCCATGTCGGCGACATGCTGGCCCGCACCAAGGAAGATGTGGGCGGCGCCAAGGATCTGTTCACCCATGCCGACATCTTCAGCTTCTGTTCGGCCAAGGTGTCCCGTGAGGTGATGGAGGTCGATCCGGCCAATATCCAGCACTGCCCTTATAGCATCTTCGTCTATGAGACGGCGGACGAACCAGGCAAGATCATCGTCGGCCACCGCACTTATCCGGGTGAGACGATGAAGCCGGTGAACGAGATGCTGACCAAGCTGGTCGATACCGGGACCGAGTAGTCGCGACGGGTTCCGCTGGCCAAGGCTGGCGGGAACCCTACAAATCTTCGGACAGCAGCAGCCGCTGCAAGCCCACCCAGGCCCCTGCGGCAATGGCCAGCAAGGTCACCGGGCCGGACCACGCCAGCAAAGCGGTGGCGGTCAGGCCTTGGCCGATGGTGCAGCCCATCGCGATGACCCCGCCTATGCCCATCATGATGGCGCCCCCCAACTGACGGCCCAGTTCGCGCGGATCGTCGCAGGCTTCCCACCGGAAGCTGCGCCGCCACAGCGATCCCGCTACCGCCCCGACAAGCGTGCCGGACACCAGCCCCACCGAGAAGGACGGCAACGTTCCTGTCGCGGTCATCAGATACAGGATCGTGCGTCCGACTGGGGCGGTATAGGACGGGCCTTCGATCAGGACAGCGTCCATGCTGTAGCGCGCGACCTGTGTGGTGCCTATGAACGCCAGGACGACCGACAGACCGACCCCTGCGGCGCAGATCACCGTAACAGCCGAATGGCGCACCTGTGGGTGGCGCAACCCGGCCGCAATCAACGCCAGGCCCAGAGCCGCAGCCATCCAGGCGGGGTCAAGGCCGGTCAGGGCAGAGAGTGCCTCGCCCATCCCCGATCGCCCGTTCTGTTCCGTTTGGGGGAAAATAAAGACCCGCAGCGGCGCCAGTGGGCCCGCAAGTGTGGCATAGGTGGCGATCCCTAGGACCACCACGATCAGGATCGAACGGATATCGCCATCGCCAGCCCGGACCAGAGCGCCAAAGCCGCAGTTGCCCGCCATCGCCATGCCATAGCCGAACAGCAGCCCGCCCGCGACGCTAGACACCGGGTTCCAGGCAATGCTGTGATACAGAGTGCGGCCGACGTCGATCAGGCCCCAGGCATCGGCCAGATGGGTCGACAGGATGGCCACGCCAAGCGCAAGGCTCCAGATGTGAATACGGCGGAAGTCTCCGCCGATCAGAGCGGTTTCAAGGGCGCTCAAAGTGCAGAAGTCGCCCAGCCGCGCGCAGAGGCCCAGAAGGACGCCAACCCCTAGTCCGACGGTTCCGGCCTGCAATCCTGCCGCGATATCCGCTGTCATGGCCGCGTCAGTCAAAGGTCCCTGCGATCTTCATTGCCAAAGATGCGCGCATAACAGATCAGCAGTTCGCCGATGCGCGGGTCTTTGAGCGAATAGAAGATCGTCTTTCCATCGCGGCGCGCCGTAACCAGCCCTTCAATCCGGAGGCGCGCAAGCTGCTGACTGACGGCCGACTGCCGCGCGTCCAGCATCCCTTCAAGCTCTCCGACGCTTTTTGGACCTTGGGCCAGATGGCAAAGGATCAGAAGCCGTCCTTCGTGCCCCAGGGTCTTGAAGATATTGGCCGCTTCCTCGATCGCAGCAAATCGCGCGGCCGGTTCCGCCTTCGCGGCAGTTGACTGCGGCACCTGCGCATCCGCCCGGCCGAACAACAGGTTTCCCAAGCCGAAGCGCGCGATGCTTTCCGATCCGCTCATTGGTGTGTCCCTTTTTAATGCCCACAGCCGTTCAGCAGGCCTTCCGCCAAATATTCAATTATTGCAATATAAGCATTGCATCATGGATCAAAGACCCTAAAGTGATGAATGCGTGAGTCGCAAGGAAGAGTGACTTCCGCGCCTTTGGGGGAGGGCAGATGCAGCATATCTTGGTGCTTACAGTCGTAGTGGCAAGCCTTGGTGCCCCGGCAATGGCAGAAATTGCGCCGGATGGAGTGCCTTGGGCCGAAGACGGATCGGTATCTGAATCGTTGACAGGAACACCGGGCAATCCCGAAGAGGGCAAGGTCGTCATGACCACCAATGCTCTGGGCAATTGCGTCGCCTGCCATGCCATCGAGGCGCTGCCCGATGTGCCCTTCCAGGGCAATATTGGTCCGCAGCTGGACGGTGCGGCAGACCGCTGGAGCGAGGCGCAACTGCGCGGGATCGTTGTTGATGCCAAGCACACCTTCCCGGACTCCTTTATGCCGGGGATGTATAAGGTGGGCCCCTTCATCCGTCCTGGGGTTGCTTATACCGCAAAGCCCCCTGAGAAGCCCGAGGACATCAAGCCCATCCTGTCGGCCCAGCAGGTCGAGGATGTCGTGGCCTATCTGATGACGCTCAAGGAATGAAACCAGCCGTGTCCCGCTGGGACGTCTGGAACGCGACAAGGAAGGAAGAACAACATGCTCATTTCACGACGCGGGATTCTGGCCGCAAGTGCGGGATTTGCCGGGCTGGCCATGCTGCCGATCGCCGTGCAGGCACAGGATGCTGCGGCGGCACCCGCCCAGACTGCCGACGAGATGATCGCCGAATTCACCGGCGGAGCGGAGGTGGCTGAAGGTGACGGCGTCAAGCTGACCGCCCCCGAGATTGCCGAGAACGGCAACACGGTCCCCATTTCCGTCGAAGCACCAGGCGCGGCCGAAATCCTGCTGATCGCCACAGAAAACCCGACGCCGGGGGTGGCAAAGTTCAGCTTTGGACCGCTGGCTGCAAACCAAGCCGCGGCAACGCGCATCCGGCTTGCCAAGACCCAGGATGTCGTCGCGATCGCCAAACTGGCGGACGGCAGTTTTGTGCGCACGGCGGCGAATGTGAAGGTCACCATCGGCGGTTGCGGCGGCTGATCCAGAGAGAAGGAACAGGAACATGGCAGAGAACGTCAAACCACGCGTCCGCGTCCCGAAAACCGCATCGAAGGATGAGGTGATCACGATCAAGACGCTGATCTCGCATCCCATGGAGTCGGGTCAGCGCAAGGACAAGGACGGCAATACCGTCCCTCGGTCGATCATCAACCGCTTCACGGCCGAATTCAACGGACAACTGGTGCTAGATACCACGCTGGAACCGGCGATCAGCACCAATCCCTATCTCGAATTCGATGCCAAGGTGCCGGAAACCGGGGAATTCAAGTTCACCTGGTATGACGATGACGGGTCGGTCTACGAGGACGCCCACAAGGTCGAAGTATCCTGATACCGGGCCCCAAGCCCGGCCTGCCCGCGACCATGGAGGGTGGCGCGGTCCGATATCGCCAGGGAGGAAATACGGCAAGATGAAGCTGCACCATACTGTGAAGGCCGTGGCGGTTCTGGCGGCGACACTTGCCCTGACCGCCGCCCAGGCCGATCCGGTCCAGGACGACCAGCTGGTCATCAACGGCGAGGAAGAGCTGGCGACACAGGCGCCTGCCCCTGATCACCTAGAGGGTGCTTTGGGCGAGACAGTCTATTCGGGCTGGCTGTTCCGCGACCCAGACACCCGCGCCATGCAAAAGGACGATTTCGACAACCCGATGTTTCTGTTTGTCGATGCGGGCCTCGAGGCTTGGAATACGCCCGAAGGAACCGCGGACAAGTCCTGTGCCGATTGTCACAATGACATCGAAGAAAGCATGAAGGGCCTGCGCGCCGAGATGCCCAGGGTGAATGACAAGGGCGAACTTTGGGCCCTGGAAGATCATGTCAATGACTGCCGCACCAACCGGATGGGTGCCGAAGCCTGGGGCTGGAACAGCCAGGAGATGAAGAACATGACGGCTGCGATCGGTGTGCAGTCGCGCGGCATGCCCGTCGCGGTCAAGATCGACGGCGATGCCGCGCCCTTCTGGGAGAAGGGCAAGGAGATGTATTACACGCGCTATGGCCAGCTGGAGATGTCCTGCGCCAATTGCCACGAGGACAATTTCGGTAACAACATCCGCTCGGACCATCTGAGCCAGGGGCAGATCAACGGCTTTCCGCTGTATCGTCTCAAGGACCAGGGCGCCGTGTCGATGCATCAGCGTTTCGTGGGCTGCATCCGCGATACGCGCGGAGTCCCTTTCGAGGCCGGCAGCCAGGAATTCCGCGAGCTTGAGCTTTACGTAGCCTCACGCGGGAACGGATTGCCCGTCGAAACTCCGGCTGTCCGTCACTAAGACAGGCCGCGGCAGGTTGCCGCGGCTGACTAACTATGCTCAACATCTGCAATTATTCGAATATGATGAGGTAACTGTGGCTTCGCGCAGGGAATTTCTTCAGGCTGGTCTGGCCACATCGGCAATCCTTGCCGGGCTGGGCATGTCCAACTGGTCGCGGGCCATGGCACAGCAGACGCTTACGCAGGATCAACTGCTGCAGTTCGACGATTTTGGCAACCTGACGCTGATCCATGTCACCGACGCTCATGCGCATCTGCGCCCCGTGTGGTATCGCGAACCCGATACCAACATCGGCGTGGGCGAAGCCGCCGGTCGGGTGCCGCATGTCGTGGGCGAAACCTTCCAGAAGATGTTCGGCATCGCGCCGGGCAGCCCCGAGGCCTATGCGCTGACCTATCCCGACTTCGAGGCCCTAGCCAAGACCTATGGCCAGATGGGCGGCTTCGACCGCATCGCAACGATCGTGAAGGCGATCCGCGGCAGCCGCCCGGATGCGATCCTGCTGGACGGGGGCGACACCTGGCACGGCAGCTATACCAGCCTCAAGACCCGGGGCGAGGACATGGTTCGGGTGCAGAACCTGTTGGGCGTGGAAGCGATGTCCAGCCACTGGGAATTCACCTTCGGAACCGAGCGCGTGAAGGAACTGATCGAGCAGTGCAACTTCCCGTTCCTTGGCGCCAATATCTATGACGTCGAATGGGACGAACCTGCCTTCGAGCCCTATAAGATCATCCAGAAGGGCGATCTGGCCATGGGCGTGATCGGGCAAGCCTTCCCCTATCTGCCGATCGCCAACCCGAAATGGATGTTCCCAGAATACAGCTTCGGCATTCGTGAAGAGCGCATGCAGGAGGTCGTGGACGAGTTGCGCGCCCAGAACGTCGATCTGGTCGTCTGCCTGTCGCACAACGGCTTTGACGTCGATCACAAGATGGCGGGCCGGGTGAAGGGCATCGACGTGATCCTGTCGGGCCATACCCACGACGCCGTCCCCGAACCGGTGCTGGTGGGCGAGACGATCATCATCGCATCCGGCAGCCATGGCAAGTTCGTCAGCCGCGTCGATCTGGACGTACAGGGCGGCCGCATGGCAGGCTTTCGCCACAAGCTGATCCCGGTCTTTTCCGACGTGATCGCCCCCGATCCGGAGATGTCGTCGCTGATCGAGGAGGTCCGCGCGCCTTACAAGGCGGATCTGGAAACAGTGATCGGGCAGACCGACAAGCTTCTCTACCGTCGTGGCAATTTCAACGGCACCTGGGACGACCTGATCTGCCGGGCAATCCTGGAGGAGCGCGATGCCGAGATCGCGCTGTCCCCGGGTGTCCGCTGGGGCGCCTCGGTCCTGCCCGGCGACATCACCCGCGAGGATATCCATTCGGTCACCTCGATGACCTACGGCCAGTGCTACCGGACCGAGATGACCGGCGAGACGCTGAAGACCGTCATGGAGGATGTGGCCGACAACATCTTCAATGCCGATCCCTATTACCAGCAGGGCGGGGACATGGTCCGCGTGGGCGGGCTGGCCTATACGATCGACCCGACCGCCCCGATGGGCAGCCGCATTACCGATCTTCGGTTGATCGCCGAGGACGCCCCGATCGACCCCGCCCGCAGTTATGTGGTCGGCGGCTGGGCTTCGGTCAATGAGGGCACTGAGGGGCCGCAGATCTGGGACGTGGTGGAGGACCACATCCGCAAGGCTGGGGGCGCCCAACAAGACGCGCCCGTATCTAACATTACCGTCAAGGGACTATGAAGGAGTTGGTTCGCATGACCGTCAGACCGGGAACGACCAGCCGCCGGGCTTTCATGCGCGCCGGACTGGCCGCAAGCGTTGCCCTGCCGGCCGCCGTGTCCGCAGCGCGCGGGCAGGGGGCGCCGGATCCGCTGATCACCGAGGTTCAGGACTGGGCGCGCTATAGCGGGGACGGCGTGGACGCCACCCCCTACGGGCTGCCCATCCATTTCGAATCCGACGTGATCCGCCGCAATGTGTCCTGGCTAACGGCGGACACCATCAGCTCGATCAACTTCACGCCAATCCATCAACTGGATGGCACGATCACGCCTGCCGGCTGCGCCTTTGAACGCCACCATTCCGGGGCGATCGAACTGGCAAAGCCGGATTACCGGCTGATGATCAACGGGCTGGTAGACCGCGAGCTGGTCTTCACCTACGACGACCTGGAACGGTTCCCACGCACCCAAGCCGTCTATTTCTGCGAATGCGCCGCCAATACTGGCATGGAATGGGCCGGCGCGCAGTTGAACGGCTCGCAGTTCACGCATGGCATGATCCACAACATGGAATATGTCGGCGTATCGCTGAAGACCCTGCTGGCCGAGGCCGGCGTCAAGCCTGAAGGCAAGTGGATCTACGTCGAAGGCGCCGACGCCTCATCCAACGGCCGGTCAATCCCGATCGAGAAGGCGATGGACGACGTGATGGTGGCCTTCAAGGCCAACGGAGAGGCCCTGCGCAAGGAACACGGCTATCCCGCACGTCTGGTCGTTCCAGGCTGGGAAGGCAACCTCTGGGTCAAGTGGCTGCGCCGTATCGAGGTAACCGCCGGTCCCGTCGAAAGCCGCGAGGAGACGTCGAAATACACCGACACGCTGGCCAACGGGATCTCGCGCAAATGGACCTGGGTCATGGACGCGAAATCGGTCGTGACTGCGCCCAGCCCGCAGGTCGCCATCAAGCACGGTCCTGGCCCCATGGTCATCACTGGGCTTGCCTGGTCCGGGCGCGGGGCAATCACGCGGGTGGACGTGTCGGTGGACGGTGGCAAGAACTGGACCACCGCGCGACTGGCTCAGCCGGGCGCGCCGAGGGCGATGACACGCTTCTACCTGGACCATGTCTGGGACGGCGAAGAGATGTTGCTGCAATCGCGCGCGGTGGACGAAACAGGTTATGTCCAGCCTACAAAGAATGCTTTGCGCGAAATTCGTGGTGAGAACTCGGTTTACCACAACAACGGCATCCAGACCTGGTGGATCAAGAAAGACGGAAGCGCGGAAAATGTCGAAATCTCGTAAAGCTGCCGCTCTGCTGATCGCCCTCGCCGCTGGTTCCGCCGCAGCCGAGACGCAGGTTGCGCCGTCGAATGCTGCGCCCGCGGCGGCCCAGCCTCTCGGCCTGGGCCGGGCTGCCCTGCCTGAGGAAATCTCGGCCTGGGATCTGGATGTCAGCCCCGACGGCACCGGCCTGCCCGAAGGGTCGGGTGACGTCATGACGGGTGAAGAGATCTATCTGGAGCAGTGCGCGGCCTGCCATGGCGACTTTGCCGAGGGCCTGGACAACTGGCCGGCCCTGTCGGGCGGCGAGGGCACCCTGGATCGGGAAGACCCGGAAAAGACCATCGGCAGTTATTGGCCATATCTTTCCACAGTGTGGGACTATGTGCATCGCTCGATGCCCTTTGGAAATGCCCAGATCCTGACGCCTGAAGATACCTACGCGATCACGGCCTATCTTCTGTATTCCAATGGCCTGGTCGAAGATGATTTTGTTCTGTCGAAGGACAACTTCGCCGAGGTCCAGATGCCCAATGCTGACGGTTTTATCGAGGATGATCGAGCAGAGACTGAGTATTCCGCCTTTTCGGCCGAGCCTTGCATGGAGAACTGCAAGGAAAGTGTCGAGATCACCATGCATGCGTCGGTGCTGGACGTGACGCCCGGCAACGAGGGCGAGGCAGCTGAAGGCGTGGCGGAAGATGCTCCCGCCGATGCCAGCCTCGACTGAAACACCAAGAAGCGGGCCCCATCCGGTGCCTGCGCCTCGGCCGCGATCCGCGATCACGCGGATTGCGCCATAACAACCACCAGACAGGAAGAACCATGAACTATTTTTCATATCTCGCCATCCCGGCGGCCCTTTTTGCCATGGCCGGAGCAGGTTTCGCTGCTGATCACCAGGTTCAGATGCTGAACAAGGGTGAAGCCGGGATGATGGTCTTCGAGCCCGCCTATGTTCGTGCCGAGCCCGGCGATACGGTGACCTTCGTGCCCACCGACAAAAGCCACAACGTCGAGTCCATCGCCGAAATCCTGCCCGAGGGCGTCGAAAAGTTCAAAAGCAAGGTGAACGACGAATTCATCCTGACCGTGACCGAGCCGGGCCTCTACGGTGTCAAATGCACCCCCCATTTTGCGATGGGCATGGTGGGTCTGATCCAGGTAGGCGAGGCACCAGCCGATACTGAGGCCGCCAAATCTGCCAAGATGTCGAAAAAGGCGCGAGAGCGGATGGACGAGGCTATCGCCCAGATCGAATAACGGCTTCGAAGTCGCAGTAGGCAGAAGAAAGAGTGGGCGGAAAGTGATCCGCCCCGCCCTCTCTCCTGCCATGTCGGCGCTTGGTTACCCGGAAACGCCGCGCAGGCCTGTCTGGGTTGTCCTCTGTGTGTCCTGCGGGGCAAGTGTCTCGACCGCATGATAATGCGACAAGTGAACCTGGCCGGTCAGGTGGTGCAGGAAGTCGCTGCGTTCCAGACGATCCATGACCGGGCCCTTCACCTCGGACAGGTGCAGCGCGATGCCCGCGTCGGATAGGCGGTGCATCACCAGTTCCAGGCTTTCAAGCGCGCTTGCGTCGATGCTGTTGACGGCGGCGCAGTTCAGGACGACGTGGCGCAGCTGAGGGCGGGCGGCGACCTCTTGCTGAATGATGGTCTCGATGGCGCGGGCATTGGCGAAGAACAGGCTTTCGTCGATGCGCAGGCCAAGCACCTCGGGTGTGCAGATCACGCGGTGGCGCAGCACGTTGCGGAAATGCTGCGTTCCAGGCACCTGGCCGATCACAGCGACATGAGGGCGAGAGCTTGCCCACAGGTGCAGCAGGACCGACACGGCGACCCCCGCCATGATCCCGGTTTCGACCCCGTCCAGCAGTGTCACCCCAAGTGTGGCGGCAAGGGCTGAGAAGTCCGAGCGGGAGTATTTCCAGGTTCGCCGCAAGGCACCAAAGTCCGCCAGGCTCAGCACCGCCACGATGATGGTGGCCGCCAGGACGGCAATGGGCAGGTGGAACAGCAGCGGCGTCAGGAACAGTGAGGCAAGCCCAATGCCGATGGCAGTGAAGGCGCCTGCCGCCGGGGTCTGAGCGCCCGCGTCAAAATTAACGACCGAGCGGGCAAAGCCGCCAGTGACCGGATAGCCCGAGGAAAAGGCCGCGGCCAAGTTCGCCATGCCCAGGCCGATCAGTTCCTGGTCCGGGCTGATCGACTGGCGGCGCTTGGCGGCCAGCGTCTGCGCCACCGACACCGACTCCACAAACCCGATCAGGGCGATCAGAAAGGCCGACGGCAGCAGCGCCATCCACAGCGCCGGATCGACAACTGGCATCGACAGCGGCGGCAGCCCCTGCGGCACCTGGCCCACGACCGCCACCCCCGGATCGAGCAGGACAACCGTCGCAATCGAGGCCACGACGACCAGAACCGGCCCTGTTCGTGCCAGAAGTGCGGCGATGGGGGGAGAGATCCGCAGCCGGATCAGCATCGGCTTCAGAGTGCGGCGCGACCAGAACAGGAAAGCCGTCGCGAGTGCCCCGATCACCAGCGTCGGCCAATGGGTTTGAGACAGGCTTCCAAGCAGCGAGGACAGCATCTCGGGTAGGGTGGCGCCCTCGGCGTTGATGCCCAGGATGTGCTTCAACTGCCCCGTGGCGATCAGCAGGCTGGAGGCGGTGATGAAGCCTGAAATCACCGGATGCGACAGAAGGTTCGCCATGAAGCCCAGGCGAAAGACGCCCATGCTGACCAGGATCAGCCCCGACAGCAGCGCCAGGATTAGCGCCGCTGTGATATATTCCGGGCTGCCGGGTGCGACGACACTGGACGCAGCCGTGGCGGTCAGCAGCGACACCACTGCCACCGGGCCGACCGACAAGGTTCGGCTGCTGCCGAACAGCGCGTAGGCCATTAGCGGCAGGATCGAGGCGTATAGACCGATAATGGGTGGCAGGCCGGCCAGCATCGCATAGGCCAGCGACTGCGGGATCAGCATGATCGTCACAATCACCGCAGCCATGCCGTCGCTGATTAGGGCGTGCCGGTCATACGCACGCCCCCAGGTCAAGATCGGCAAGAATCGGCCCAGCCTGTCCATGGCTCAGTCCTCGACGGGAAGGCCTTTGGCCTTCCATGCCTCGAACCCGCCTTCGATCACAGTGGCGTCGTAGCCCATGGTGCGCAGGGTGTCAGCCACCAGTGCCGCCCGGGCGCCCGAGCCGCACAGGACATGGACGTACCCTGTGTCGCGCAGGTCGGTCAGGCGCACTTCCGCTGTCTTCGCCGTTGCGTCGGCGCGGCTTTCCACAAGGCCGCGCGGCACATGCAGGGCGTCGGGCACCCGCCCATGGTTTTCGAGTTCGCCCGGTTCGCGCACATCAAGGACCAGTGCTGCCGACCCGTCTCCTTTGGCCGCCTGTTCTGGCGAAATGGTTGCTACGCGACTTTGCGCCTCGGCGACCAAATCCTTCATGGTCTTGGCCTTCTTCTTCGGCGCCGGGAACCTGTTGACGGGGATCTTCAGGTAGCTGTTGCCGTCCGCCTCTGCAGCGGGCAGGCGGCCGCCGCGCAGGTTGATCTGCAGCGCGGCCAGGATGCGGTCGGGCAGGGGCAGGGTGGCATCGCGTTCGTTGCGTTTCTTGATCCAGTCCTCGCGCCGGGTGCCGTCCTTGACGTGCTTGTTGCTGGCGCGATGCTGGGCCACGGTAGCCTCCCATTGCGGCTCGTCGCGGTCCTCAGTGCCATAGTCGTGGCCCACGAAGAGCCGCGTATTCTCCGGCAGGGCCAGGATCGCCTGGATCGAGTCCCACAACTGCTCGGTATTGCCGCCGGGGAAATCGGCGCGCGAGGTGCCGACATCGGGTTGCATCAGCGTGTCATGGGTAAAGGCCGCGTCCCCGCAGACATAGGTGATCGAGCCCAGCGTGTGGCCGGGCGACAGCATCACCCGCGCCTCCAGCTGGCCGATGCGGAAGGTCTCGCCGGCCGCGAACAGGTGGTCGAAGTCGCGCGCGGGGCCGAAGGCATCGGGCAGGTTGTAGAGCCCGGCCCAGAGCCTAGCGATGTCATGGACCTTGTCGCCGATGGCAGCAGGCGCGCAGGTGCGTTCCTTCAAAAGCGCCGAGGCCATCACGTGATCGGCATGAGGATGGGTATCCAGCACCCATTCGACGCTGAGCCCGTTCTGGCGAACCAGATCCAACACCTGGTCCATGCTTTCGGTCGAGAAGCGATAGTTCTTCGGGTCGAGGTTCCAGACCACGTCGATCAGCGCGGCCTGTTTTGTCGCGGGATCGGCACAGATATACTGGATCGAGCCGGTATCGGGTTCATAGATGCCCCAAACATCCGGGCTGCCCGCGCCGGTGGAGGGCGAATGGCGGACGACCCGCTCCTTCAGTTTGGATGTGCTCATGATGTTGCTCCTTTGCCTTGCAGAAGACCGCCTGCCTTGATCCGGGCGCCCAGCCACAGACCCATCAGCATCGCGGGCAAAAAGATCAGGGTGCCCGGTGCCAGCAGAGGCAGGGCGGTCCAGGCCGGGCCGGGGCAGAAGCCGCCGATCCCCCAGCCGATCCCGAACAGCGCCGCCCCGGCCAGCAGGGGCTTGTCGATGACGCGGTTCTTCGGAATGTCGAAGCCTTGCTCAAGGACCGGCGCCTTGCGCCGCCAGGCCAGGCGGTAGCCGACAAAGGCTGTCAGCGTGGCCCCGCCCATCACGAAGGCAAGGCTCGGATCCCAGGTCCCCGCCAGGTCCAGGAAGTTCAGCACCTTGGCCGGCTTGGCCATGCCCGAGATCACCAGCCCAAGCCCGAAGACCAGGCCAGACAGAAAGCCCCACAATATACGCATCACGCACCTCCAAGAATGTGGCGCAGCACGAAGACCGTGACAAAGCCGGCCGCCATGAAGGTCACGACCGCCGCCAGCGAGCGGCCCGACAGCCGCGCCAGCCCGCAGACCCCGTGCCCCGAGGTGCAGCCCGAGCCGAGCGCGGTGCCCATGCCCACCAGCAGCCCCGCCAGAGCCATGCCGCCCAAGTTGTCCGGCACCGTCTGCTCAACCGTCCCGCCCAGAACCGTCACCGCCAGCGGTGCCAGAACCAAGCCGGCCAGGAAGGCCCATCGCCAGTCGCTGTCCTTTGCCGCGCCAGGCAGCGCCATCGCGCCTTGGGTGATGCCGGCGATGCCGGCGATGCGGCCAAAGAGCGCCATCACCATCACCGCGCTCAGCCCGATCAGCACCCCGCCGAACAGCGAGGCCCAGGGCGTGAACGCGGTCTCGATCCCGATCTCCATTCGTGTCCTCCATTACCGTGGCGGCGCTTGCCCCGTCCGCCGTTATGGGGTATATATTAAGAATGTCTAAATCAGTCAATGCTAATATAATGAATTTCGACAAGGCGACCCACGCACTGCAGGAGCGTGCCGATCATGTGGCCGGGCGGCTGGCCCTGGTTGCCAATGCCAAGCGCCTGCTGATCCTGTGCGAGCTGACCAAGGGCGAACGCTCGGTCAGTGCGCTCCAGCAGGCGGTGGGCCTGAGCCAGTCCGCGCTGAGCCAGCACCTGGCCAAGCTGCGCGAGGCCCAGATGGTTGACACCCGCCGCGAAAGCCAGACCATCTTCTACCGCATCAGCGACCCCGACCTGGAGGTGCTGATGGCTGCGCTTTACGAGGCGTTCTGCAAGGATCTGTGACACAGCCAGGACCTTTCGGCCCCGCCTGCCGGGCTGTCAGATGATCCGGACCTGGGTGCCAACAGGGCAGAGGCCGAAGAGTTCCTCGATCTTTTCGTTGTAAAGGCCAATGCAGCCGTCCGAGGACAGGCGCCCGATCTTGCGCGTGTCATGGGTGCCGTGGATCAGATAGGCGGGCCAGGACAGATACATGGCATGCGTGCCCAAGGGATTGTTCGGACCCGGGCCGACGGGCTTCCAGTCGGGGTAGCGTTCCAGCTGCGAGGCTGTGGGCGTCCAGCTCGGCCCCTCCTTCTTGCGCACGATCTCGGTATAGCCGCGCTTGGTCAATTCTTCGGAGATGGGCACGGACGTGGGATAGGTCCGGTAGGTCTGGCCATCGCCCGACCAGAAATGCAGCGCGCGCGAGCCCGTATCGGCGACGATCGCGCCCATGCCCAGTTCCTCGAAGTGATCCTGCCAGTGCTGCATGGCGAAGCTGCTCATGTTGCGGGCGGGTGCGGCTTGCGCGCGCACCAGGCTGGGTGCTGCAAGCCCGGCGAGGGCGAATAGGCCGAGCATGCGGCGTGAAATTTTGGTCATGGTCTGCTCCTTCTTGGTTATGAACGGGGGATCAGGCGCTGCCACGGGCTGCGGCAATGGCTGTGCGCAGGCGGTCGCGATCGAGAGCGCCGGGCAGAAGGTTCTGGCCGATGATGAAGGCCGGTGTGCCTTGCAGGCCAAGTGCGGCCGCCTGCCGGCTGTTGCGGCCCATCAGCCCGTCCCATCTCTCGCGGTCCTGCCGATAGGCGGCCAGCATCGCTGCGGGATCGAGCCCTGCCGCCGCCAGGGTGTCGCGGACATCGTCTTCGGACAGCCGCGCGGGCGTGGCCAACAGGGCCGCTTGAGCCGCGACATAGGTTCCCTCCTCCACCGCGCCTAGCACCAGCTGGGAGGCGAGGACCGAGGCGCCGCCAAAGATCGGCCAATCCTTCATCGCCAGTCTGACATTGCCGTCTGCCTCCACCTCGGCCATCAGGTCCGGATGGCCGCGCTTGCAGAAGGGGCACTGGTAGTCGAAGAACTCGACCACGGTCACGTCGCCCCCCGGATTGCCCAGCACCGGCTGATCGGGATCAAAGAGCACATCGTCGATGGTCAGCTCGTCGCGGCGGGCTGGCTGGCGCAACAGGGTCCAGCTTATGCCGCCAAGGGTGGTCAGACCTGCGCCGAGGCCGGCGGCCAGGAGAGATCTACGATGCAGGCTCATGCGGGTCTTCCGGGAGTATTGGTGGTCTGAGCCACGGCGGGCGGCGTGGTGCCCTGTCCCGACTGTTCCTTTGTCAGCACCACAACCTTGGTCATGCTGTCCGTGTTCTCGGCCAGGTGGATGATGTCCTGGTTGAAGAGGCGGATGCAGCCGGCCGAGCTGGCGGTGCCGATCGACTGGGGATCGGGCGTGCCATGGATGCGGTAGAAGGTGTCACCGCCGCCGTTGTGGATATAAAGCGCGCGGGCGCCCATCGGGTTTGCGAGCCCGCCATCCACGCCGTCCTTCGAGGGGCCATAGTGTTCGGGGTTCTCGGCCAGCATGCTGTCGGTGGGGGTCCAGCGGGGCCAGTCGCGCTGATAAGGAATATGCGCCTCGCCGGTGAAGCCATAGCCAGCAGCCCCCACGCCCACGGTATAGCGCATGGCCTTGTTGCCCGGCCGGACTTGGTAGAGCCGCTTGGCATGGGGATCGACGATGATCGTGCCGACCGGTTCGTCGGTCCAGTAATCCACTTCCTGGCGGGCTTTGTCTTCGGACAGCAGCTGCGCGGGAATGGCAGGGACCGTCAGATCCCCGTCAGGCTGGGCGGCATAAAGCGCTGCGGTTTGGGCACTGACCGGGGCCGGCGCCGGGGCAGCGGGTGGAGCCGCCAAGGCTGGCGGGGGGGGCTCGCAGGCCGCGAGCGCCAGCAGGACAGAGCCGGCCAGAAGCGTCCTTAGCAGATGGGTCATCCTTGTTCCTTTGCAGTGTCGATGAGGGCGCGCAGGGCGGGACCCGAGATCTCGCCGGTCTGTGCGGCGACAAGCGCGCCTGTCGCATCGAAGACGAGAGTGGAGGGCAGGCCCACGGCGCGCAGCTGGGCCATCAGGTGCCCCCGCGGGTCGCGCAGCATGCCTTCCAGGGGCAGGTTTTCGGCCGCCAGGAAGGCCAGGATGCGATCCGCGGCTTCGCCCTGGTTGGCGAAGACGAAAGACACCTCGGGCATTTCGGCTGCCAAGGCCGTCATCATCGGCATCTCGCGCCGGCAGGGCGGGCACCAGGTTGCCCAGAGATTGACAACCGTCACCCGGTCCTGCCCGGCCAGTTGCACCGTGCTTCCGTCCAGGGCTAGAAGCTCCATCACCGGCAGGCGCATCTGCGGACGCGGCAGGGCTGCGGTGATGGCTTGATGGGTGACGGCCGTGAGGGCGGCCGCGATCAGCAGCGGGCGCAGGACCGCGCTCCGCCCCTTCAGAAGCGCGACCACCAGGACCACTCCTGCCGCGGCCCAACCGGCCCGGGCCGAGAAGCCGCCTTGCCACAGCTTGAGCGCGTCGAGCGGCGCAGCGGCGAAATCACTGGCGTGGGTCAGGACGAAGCCCAGCCGTGCGCCCAGGATCCAGGCGAGAACCGCCCAGCCTGCCCAGGCCTCGATCGCGCGCGCGTGGCCCGCCTGGCGCTCGCGGCGGGCGGCGATTGTGCTCGTGGACAGGAACAGCAGGAACGCTGCAATTGCCGCCAAGCGAGAGGCGTCGAAGACAAAGGGCCCGATGGAGGCCGCGTTCATGGGGCCACCTGCGCAATCGAGGCCAGCAGCTGCGGTGTCTCGACATCGCCGATCAGCCGGCTGCCCTGTGCCTCGGTCCCGGCCGCATCGACGAAGATCATCGTCGGCGGACCGGCGGCGGCGAGGGTCTTCATTACCGCCTGGGCCTCGGCGGTGAAGTCGGTCACATCGACCTTGATCCGAGTCACGTCCTGCAACGCGCTCGCGACCTGCGGGTCGGACATCGGCCCGCGCTCGATCGCGCGGCAGGTCACACACCAGTCGGCGGTGACATAGATCAGCGCGGGCTGCGTCCCGCTCAGGGCAGTTTCCAGCGCTGTCTGGCTTGTCACAGTCTGGAAGGGCATGGGTTCGGCAACCGCCTGCGTCGTGCGACCGGCGAGGGGCGCCAGGGGCCTGGTCGGATCATCGGCACCCATGGCGGCCCCGATGCCCTGGATCAGGCCGGCAAAGACCAAGAGCAGCCCTGCCGCCGAAGCAACGCGCGCGGTGCGCGGCATGCCGGGGGTCAGACGATCCAGAGCACCCAAGGCGACGCCGCAGCCGGTCAGCAGCACCGACCAGAGGACCAGGATGACCGGCCCCGGCAGGATGCGGCCCGCCAGCCAGATCGCCATGCCCAGAAAAACAACGCCGAAGGCAAGCTTTACCCGCTCCATCCAGGCGCCGCGGCGGGGCAGGATGTGTGGACCGAAGGCGCCAACGGCCAGAAGGGGCACGCCCTGTCCCAGTCCAAGGGCGAACAAAGCTGCCGCGCCCAGAGCCACATCTCCCGTCTGGGCAATGTAGATCAAGGCTCCGGCCAGCGGTGCTGTAACGCAAGGCCCCACGATCAGCGCAGAGCCGAAGCCGAGCGCCGCTGCCCCGCCCAAGGAAGCTGTTGCGCTCGTTCCCCGCGACAGCCGCGCCTGCCACACGGCCGGCATCTGCAGTTCGAAGAGGCCGAACATCGACAGCGCCAGCATCACGAAGATCGCCGCGGTGACGCCGATCGCCGCAGGCGATTGCAGCACTGCCTGCAGGTTCGCGCCCGACCAGGCCGCCACGACGCCCAACACGCCGAAGGCCGTGGCCATTGCGGTCACATAGGCACCCGTGAGGGCCAGTCCCCGCCATGCCGTCAGCCCCTGTCCCTGCCGGGTCAGCATGCCTGCCACAATGGGCACCATTGGCAAGACGCAGGGCGTCAAGGAGAGCAGAAGGCCGAAGCCGAAAAAGCCTACGAGGACCAGCAGAACGCCGCCGCGGCCCGCCAGGCCCGCCACAAGGCCATCGCCTTCCGCCAGGGTCAGCCCTGTCTGTGAGGGTGTGTCGGTGTCATCAGCCGACGAACCGGACGGTTGCACAGCATCGCCATCGGCCTGCCAGGAGCCGAAAGGATCGTCCTCTGCAGCCTCCTCCGCCCTGATTGTCCCGTCGGCTTCCAGCACCGCCTGCTGGGGTGCATAGCAGATGCCGTCCTGCTGGCAGCCTTGCCAATGCAGCACCGTCGGCCCCTGCGGGGCGGCAATGGTGATGGCAACCGGCGTCCGGTAAATCTCGTCACGGCCCATCCAGGGATCGTCGTAGGTCTCCCCGTCGGGCAGGGTAAGGGGCAGGAGCGAACCATCCGGCCCCTGCGCCTCGATCTTGCTGCGATAAAGATAGTAGCCCGGTTGCACGTCCCAGACGATCTGCAGATCGCCCGAGGGAGCGGGCGTGATCGTCAGGGCAAAGGCTTCGGCCGGGTCAAGAGGCGGGCCGGGCTGCGCAAGCGCCACGCCTGTCGCCATTGTCCATGCGGTGATTGCCGCCAAGAGGATTCGTATCATCATGGCGCTGCGGCTAAAGAGGTCACCTTAAGCCAGTCTTAAGCTTGCCCCGCCACACCCGGCACTGAGAAACAGGAAAGGATGCCCATGCGGCTCTTGATCGTGGAAGATGATCCGGTGCTGTCGGAGGGTCTGGTGGTGGGCCTCGGCCTGTCAGGTTTTACCGCTGATGCGGTCGCAACACTTGCCGATGCCCGCGAAGCCCTGGCCCATAGCGAGTTCGCAGGCATGGTGCTGGACATCATGCTGCCGGATGGTCTGGGCACTGATCTGCTGGCCGAGATGCGGGCTTCCGGAAACATGCTGCCGGTGCTGCTGCTGACGGCGCGGGACCAGGTGCGCGACCGGGTCGCGGGGCTGGACGGGGGCGCTGACGATTATCTCGGAAAGCCTTTCGATCTGGATGAACTGGCAGCTCGGATCCGCGCCATGCTGCGCCGGCAGGGCGGCCGCGCCAGTCCGGTCCTGCACCGGAACGGGCTGGAGCTGGACCCGGCGGCCATGACGGCGACGCGGGAGGGTCAGCCTTTGCGCCTGTCGCGGCGCGAATTTGCCATCCTGCATGCCTTGGCGGAGCGTCCCGGGCGCATCCTGTCCCGCGCACAACTCGAGGAACGCCTTTATGGCTGGCAGGAGGATGTCGAAAGCAACACGGTCGAAGTCCACATCCATCACCTGCGTGCCAAGCTCGGCCGCGATGTGATCGAGACAGTTCGCGGCCTTGGCTATTGCATGCCGGTGGCCGGCGCGAAGGCAGGCTGATGTCGATCCGTCTTCGTCTCATTCTGATCCTGACGCTGGCCACCAGTGCCATCTGGCTGTCGGCAGCCCTGTGGATCAACATCTCCACCCGCGCACAGGTCGAACGGGTTCTGGATGCCCGCTTGTCCGAGGCGGCCAACATGGTCAGCTCGCTCATGGCAGACCGTCGGATCGCGCTGAATGACACTGCCGCAGGGGCGACGATTGCGTTGCCCAGCGATGGCGGATACTCGCGCCAGCTGTCCTGCCAGATCTGGTCGCTGCAAGGCGATCTGCTGGGGGCGTCCTCGGGGGCGCCGGATGCGAGGTTGTCCGAGGCCGAGGGCTTTGCAACCACCTTGATTGACGGCGAACCATGGCGTGTCTTCACCGTCCTCAACCCGGATGTGGGGGTCCGGGTAATGGTGGGCGACCGGATGGAGGTGCGGGATCGTCTGGTCGGCGACGTGGTGCAGGGCCTTTTGTGGCCGTTGGCGGTGATCTTCCCTGCGCTGGCCCTGTTGATCTGGATCAGCGTCGGTCGTGGGCTGGCGCCTCTGGCACACCTGGAGACCGTGCTGCGTCACCGTAAACCGGACGATCTGAACCCTTTGCCTGAGAGCCGGGATCCGCGTGAAATCCGGCCCGTGCGGCGGGCGCTCAACAACCTGTTCCAGCGTCTCGAAGATGTCCGGCGCTCTGAAAGGGATTTCACCGCCTTCGCGGCCCATGAACTGAAGACTCCGTTGGCCGGATTGCGCACCCATGCCCAGATCGCCCGGATGGCAGCCGATCCTGCAGTGCGCGACCGTGCCCTGGCAGCCATTGCCACCTCGGTCGATCGCACCGACCGGATGGTGCGCCAGCTTCTGGATCTCACGGCCATCGACCAGGACGCGGCATCAGCCGGACGTCTGGACGTGGCTACTCTGCTTGCGGAGGTGGCCCAGCAGGCCGAAGACCAGACCCGCGCCCGGCAGGTGCGCCTGAGGATCGAAGCCGATGATCTTCCCCCGCTTTACGCACCGCGCATCCTGGTCCACAGCGCCCTGCGCAATCTGGTGGAGAACGCGATCCAGCATTCTCCCGAAGATGGGATCATCAGCCTGATCGCGTCCTGCGAGGGATCATCGGTAACCATCCGCGTCCGCGACCAGGGGCCCGGCATCCGGCCCGAGGACCGCGACCGTGTTACCGATCGGTTCTGGCGTGGCCCAGGCCGGGAGGTTCACGGCAGCGGCCTGGGTCTCGCCATCGTTGCGGCGGCCGTGCAGCGCATGGGCGGACGGCTGGAGGTGGGCGAAGCCAAAGGTGGGCAGGAGATGGCGGTCATCCTGCCGCTGGCGGATCTTGGAGAGAAGCATTCCTCTTAAGCCCCCCTTAAGGTTGGCGAGCCAATCCACCTCCATGACACGGCGCACGAGATGCGCTGCTTTGGTTTGAGGATGATGCATGCAACGTCGAAACTTTCTGATCGCCAGCACGGGACTGCTGGTTCTGCCGACCATCGCTCTCGCGGCGCGGGACAATCCTATGCCCGAAGAGCTGAGAAAAGCGCTCGAGCGTGATCCCACGGCGCCCGTCCTCGGCAATCCCGATGGCGATGTGACCCTGACCGAGTTCTTTGACTACAATTGTCCCTTCTGTCGGGAGATGGTCGACCCGATCCATCGCCTGATCCTGTCCGATCCGAACCTGCGTGTCGTCTTTCGCGAGTGGCCGGTGTTCGGAACGGACTCCGAGGACGCTGCACGGGTCTCGCTCGCCTCGCTGTCGCAGGGCCGCTATTGGCAGATGCACAAGGCCATGTTCTCGATCCCGGGGAAGGCCAATGCTGATACCGCCAGGCAGGCAGCCGCAAAGGCTGGTCTCAACTGGACCCGCCTGGAGCAGGACATCCAATCCGAGCGTGTCGAACGCCACATCACCAACAGTTTCCTTCTGGCCGAGCACATGGGGTTGATGGGCACGCCCAGCTTTGTCGCCGGCGACGAAGGGGCCTTTGGCAAATAAAGCCTGGACGATCTCAAGGGCCTGGTCCAGCGAGCGCGGGAAACCCTCGGGTGAGCTTCGGAGCGGCGCGTGCGGGTGATGAGTGCCTTCGCAAAGCAGGAGGAACGAAGCAGGAAAGCTGCGCGAAGTTTCGTCTTGCCCTGCGAGCATCAGGACGGAAAAGCAAGTCGCCCCCGTAAGGGGGCGAAGCAGGAACAGGCGGTCGATGTCTCGTCAAGGAGCCATTTCTGGCCCGTCATACTCTGTGGAAACCTCGATTTCGTCTCGGATGATCTTCTGCCGCAGATCTTCGATCTGTGACTTCACGTCTGTCGGGACATCATCAGCCAGTGTCAGCGATACTGCCTCGGGGTTTTCAAGCCCGATCGTCTTGACGACTCCCGGCTTCCAGTCCCCCGTGGTGTAGTCCCGCACGGCTTCGACGCTCGGAATGCTGACATCTGCAATGGCAGAGCCTGCAAAGACCTCTGGCTCTACCGCGGTCCAGTCGATGACGTTCCCGAACTGCCGGGTGTTCGTGCCCTTCATTGCCTCGATTGCACCCTGGCGGCCGGCGTTCAGCATGGTGAAGATGTAGTCGGCGCCTTGCTCCATCTGAGCCCTCGCCACACGCTCGGACAATTCATTGTCGTCCTGGTTGCCGGCAAAGATCGTCAGGAACTTCGCGTCGGGGTTGGTATGCATCAGCCCGTTGTAGAAGCCCCCGCGGCCTTTCAGCCCCGGCGTGACGCGGATGCCCGAAATGTGGCCGACGACGTCCGTCTCGGTCAGCAGTCCAGCGGCGGCACCGGCAAGCCAGGCGCTTTCTTCCTGGAGAACCTCATAGCTCGAAAGGTTGGGACCGGTGACATTCCCCTGCACGACCACGAACTCGATCTCGGGAAACTCGGCCGCGACCTGCTGGGCCGCCTGGTTGTTCTGGCCTCCATGGGCAATCACCATATCTGGCCCATCTTGTGCAAGACGGCGCAGCGCAGCAGCCAACTGATCCGGTTTCGGCTCTATCTTGTCAATGTAGCTGATTTTCGCGCCGAACTCTTCCTGGATCTTCAGCAACCCATTGTAACCTGCCTCCATGAAGCCGTTGTCTTCAATGTTGCCGGCCAAGAGCATGGCTACGGATAGGCTGTCGGACTGCGCTTGCGCCGTTGATGCCATGAGAAGCGATATCGCTGCATATCCTAACTTCGTCATTCCCTTTTCCTCCTTGACCACCTGCAGCGAAGAATGGACTGGAAGTCCCGAAACACGGACCCATGATTGCTTGATGCTGTATCTTTAGGGGGTTGGAAATCGGTTTTCGACCACGTCCTATGGTGCGGCACGGCAGGACATGTCTGCCCGGAGGGGGCAGGTGGCCGTTCCTGATCTTGGGTCGAACTAACGGCACTGATCGCGTCTTTGCACCCTTTCTTAAGGTTGCCTTAAGGCTCGTGCGCTTGCTGCAGGGCGAAACGCAACGATGCAGGAATTGTGAATGCCACAGGTGACGCTGTTTCAATTGAACGACGCCCACGGCTATCTTGAGCCCCATCCGGAACTGCACTGGAAAGCTCACGGCCCGGAACTGTCCGTCATGGGCGGCTTTGCGCGGATCGCAGGCATTCTGAATGCAGCCCGCCAGGAAGCGCCGGGCGGGGTTCTGGTGTTCGACAATGGCGATACATTCCACGGCACCCCCGCAGTCACGCTCAGCAAGGGCGAGGCAGCTGTGCCCATCCTGAACGCGCTCGGCCTGTCGGCCATGACGGGGCATTGGGATTTTGCCTATGGTCCTGCCCAGGCTGACCGGCTGGCCAGCATGCTGGACTACCCGTTCCTGGCCGCGAACTGCCATCCCCTGACGGAGGAAGCCCCTCGGTTCCTGCCGACCACCGTCTGCAAGGCGAATGGTCTGTCGATCGGGGTCATCGGGCTGGCTGCTACGATCCTGGACAAGACCATGCCGCCCTCGTTCTCGGCCGGGCTGCGCTTCACCGACGGGATCGAGGAAACCAGGGCTCATGCCGCGCGCCTTCGCGCCGAGGGCTGCGATCTGGTCGTGGTGTTGTCGCATCTGGGCCTGCCGCAGGATTGCGCCCTGGCTGAGGCAGTAGACGGGCTTGATGTGATCCTGTCGGGGCATACCCATAACCGGCTGGATCGGCCCTGGATCGTCAACGGAGCCATCATCATGCAGTCAGGATGCCATGGCAGTTATCTTGGACGCCTGGACCTGTCAGTCGAAGGGGGCCGCATCACCGGACACAGCCACAGCTTGATCCCGGTTTCCGATGATCTGCCCGAGGATCCTGAGAACGGCGGTGAGAAACTAGTCCACGGAAGCGGCGGCATGGAGCTGCTGCGGGCGGCGTAAAAGTCGTCCACCTTTTCCCTTTCTGCGGCAGCAGGGAGGGCGCGAGGATTTTCAGCGTACTCACATCAGCGCCAGGGACAAAAAACCGGGCGTCAAAGTCCGTTGTGCGATTCAAACCAGAATGGACGAAGCCGTGCCTACCCGCTGTGAAACGACGGCTTCATGAATTGTTCCGGCTAAGACGTTCCGTGATCCAAGGCCGGAACGGCCTGGCGATACTTGCATGGACTGTCTGGCCGATGCCGGGTGACAAATGCTTCTTTCGCCAATACCGGCTTGGCATGATCGGCGACTCTGGCTAAGAGGCGGGCAATCGCCTGGACCCGGTGCAAGCCCGGGTGGCTATTCCGGCCGCCGATCCGCCGGACAATGCATCACACAGCGTCCTCTCATCCTCATGAATATTGCACGGCACTATCTGCGCCAGTGGCAGGACAATCCTGTCCGCGAAATCCTTGCCGGGGCGGTGGCGACCTTTGCCCTGATCCCCGAAGTCATCGCCTTTTCCTTCACCGCCGGGATCGATCCCGCCGTCGGGCTTTATGCATCCTTCGTCATCAGCATCGTCATTGCGCTGTTTGGCGGTCGGCCCGCGATGATCTCGGCGGCGGCCGGGTCGGTCGCCCTTGTGGTGGCGCCATTGGTGCGCGAACACGGGGTGGAATATCTTTTCGCGGCCGGGTTGCTGGCGGGGCTGTTCCAGATCCTCTTCGGCTTTGCCCGGCTGGCCACGCTCATGCGCTATGTGTCGAACTCGGTCCGCACGGGCTTCGTCAATGCCCTGGCCATCCTGATCTTCGCCGCGCAACTGCCGCATATCCTGAATGCCGGAACCGGTGGCTATGGCGTGATCGCGGCGGGGCTTGCGGTGATCTACCTGGGGCCGCGCCTGACCGCCAGGATCCCGGCACCGCTGATCTGCGTGGTCCTGCTGACGGCCGTCTGCTCGACAGCCGGGATCGACGTGCCGCGCGTGTCGGACCTGGGCGCGCTGCCCGACGGGCTGCCGGCCTTTCACATTCCCGACGTGCCCTGGGGCCTTGATCTTCTGGGCATCATCTTCGCCCCGGCCCTGGCCATCGCGATGGTCGGTCTTCTGGAAAGCCTGATGACGGCGGGCGTCGTGGATGACCAGACCGGCACGCCGTCGGACAAGAATGCCGAGGCGCGGGGCCTGGGGCTGGCCAATGTCGCGGCCAGCCTGTTCGGCGGCATCGCGGGCTGCGGCATGATCGGGCAGACCGTTTCCAACGTGAAGTATGGCGGGCGGGGGCGGCTGTCGACCCTGGCTGCCGGGGGGCTGCTGCTTCTGTTCATGGGCGCGGCGGGCGATCTGATCGGCCAGGTGCCGGTGGCGGCCTTGGTGGCGATCATGGTCATGGTCTCGATCGACACGCTGGACTGGGGATCGCTGAAGCGGCTGCGCACCACGCCGGCCCTGTCCAACCTGGTCATGCTGGCGACGGTGGGGGTGACGATCCTCAGCCACAATCTCTCGCTTGGGGTGCTGGTCGGCGTGCTGATGAGCGGCGTGTTCTTTGCCGCCAAGGTGGCCGCCATGCAGCAGGTCCGCCGCGAGGGCGACCATTACGTCGTCGAGGGGCAGATCTTCTTTGCCTCGGCCGAAGCCTTCATCGAGGCCTTCGACCCGATCGACCACGACGGCCCGGTCACCATCGACCTGTCGCGCGCCACGCTGTGGGACATCACGGCACTGGCGGCGGTCGACAAGGTGCGCGACCGCTTTTTGCGCCACAATCTGCCCGTGACCGTGAAGGGGCTTGAGGGCTCAGCCTGATCGGCTTTCCGCAAGGATGGGATCCGTCCACCGGCCCAGCCGCCTGCCCCGGAGCCTCTTGTCGTGGACAAGAAACCTCCGGGGCAAACAATCAGGGTTGGTTCACGAGCCGGCCGCCTGGGCCCGGCGCCCGGCTTGGCCGGATGAACCCGGCAACCCGCCAAGCACCTCCTCGGCCGTGGCCTGGCGGTTCTTCACCGAGCTTGTCCACTGTCCCCAGACCGTTTCGTCGATCACATCGCCATTCGCGCCCAGGTTTTCCAGGCGACGCTGGTCCTCCTCTGTCAGCACCTGCTTGGGCAATGGTCCAAGATGCTTCAGATCCGCCGCGGTGATGCCCAGCATTTCGCCCACGCGGTTGCCGTAATCGTCATGGACCAGCATGAAGTGCCAGACCATCCGTTCCTGCACGTCGCGTTCGCAGTCGCCCAGCAGCGTCCCCATGTTCAGGACAAGGTCGTCCCGTTCCCACTGCATCATCGTGCAATAGCGGCCGCGCGCCTGGACATAGTCGTTGCGCCGTTCCAGCACGCTGCGGGTCAACCTGCCCCGGATCTCGGGCGGGTTGCTGGGCGCCTCGCGTTCGGCCTCGTGCAGGCCGTTATGGATCGAGGGCTCGAAATTGACATGGGGGTTCTGACCCGGCGCCAGATCGCGTCCGAAGGACATCTGCCCGCCGTCGTAATTGGTCGAGACACGCGCGTTCTTTGCCCGGTTCACCGGCAGTTGCAGATAGTTGGTGCCGACCCGATACCTTTGCGTGTCGGAATAGGAAAAGGTCCGGCCGACCAGCATCTTGTCGTCCGAGAAATCCAGCCCGTCCACCAGCACGCCCGTGCCCATGGCGATCTGCTCGTTCTCGTCGAAGAAGTTCTCGACGTTGCGGTTCAGGGTCATCACGCCGACATGGCGCAGCGGGAAGTCCTTTTCCGGCCAGATCTTGGTGTCGTCCAGCGGATCCCAGTCCAGTTCCGGGTGGTCGTGATCCTCCATCACCTGGACATACATATCCCACTGCGGATAATCGCCCCGCTCGATCGCGGTGAACAGATCCTTGGACGCCGATCCGAAGTCCTTGCCCTGCACCTTCTCGGCCTCGGCCGCCGTCAGGCAGGCGATGCCCTGCCGCGGGTGGAAGTGGTACTTGACCAGCACCGTGTCGCCCGCCGCGTTCACCATCTTGTAGGTGTTCACGCCAAAGCCTTCCATGTGGCGATAGCTGGCCGGAATGCCGCGCGGGCTGAACAGGTGCGTCAGCATATGCATGGATTCCGGCGTCTGCGACATGAAGTCGAAGATGCGGTTGGGTTCCTGCCGGAAGGTCACGGGGTCGGGCTTCAGCGAATGGATCACGTCGGGAAACTTGATCGCGTCGCGGATGAAGAAGACAGCCAGGTTATTGCCGACCAGATCCCAGTTGCCGTCCTCGGTATAGAACTTGACCGCAAAGCCGCGCGGATCGCGGGCCACCTCGGAACTGTCGCGGCCGCCGATCACGGTGGAAAAGCGGATCGCCAGCGGCGTCTTCTTGCCCTTTTCCTGGAACAGCCTGGCGCGGGTGTATGTCGAGGCGGGTTCATCGCCGATCATGCCCGTCGCCTCGAACTCGCCATAGCAGACGAAGCCGCGCGCATGGACCACCCGTTCGGGGATCCGCTCGCGGTCGAAATGGGTGATCTTCTCCAAGAAATGATAGTTTTCCAGTGTCGCCGGTCCACGCGGACCCACCGTGCGCTGCGACTGGTTGTTCGTGATCTCGTGGCCCTGCCGGTTCGTCAGGGTGTTGTTGCCGTGCGGCGGCTTGTCTTTCATGGCTGGTCTCCTGGCTGCAGACAGGGGGCAGCCCAGCGGCTGCCCCGTAATGGTACCTAACTGGCAATACACCCGAGAGTTGCCAATAGTCTTCTAGAACCGCCTGCCCCGCATCGGCCCCTCTTGTCACTGGGCATCCGCATCCTGGTCCATTCCCGATGTGCCTGACTGCAAGGGACGTGCAGGTGATGGTCCGCACGATGCCCACCGGCGGCCTGGGAATGTCTTATCGTCCCTCCTTTCCCGGCACGGCGTGAAGGCCAAGGCACATCGTCGGTCCCGGCCTAGACCGGGCGTCCCGACCGTGGCGCGGCATCCGACTGCGGGCCATGCCGCCGTGGCGATACCTTGCGGGAGGGGTGGGACACCAGATCATCGACAAGACCCCGGATTTCGTTGCGGGAAACGCCGATGTCGTAAAGCGTCCAGTCGTCCAGTTCCCGAAGCGTCCTGATCGCCCGGCGCTTCTGCCAGTGGCGAAGCCCCGCCTTTACCCAACGCCCGATGGCGGCGGTCAAGTTGACGGTCCCCTTGTTGCGGGACGGCCCCCGCGCGACGAATGAATTCCCGGTGGCCGGATTGTGTGACATTGCGATCTCCTGCATCATCAGGGTCGTTGCCGGTCAGCTCTGTCAGGTGGCGCAACGACCATGTTTCCATAAGCATTGAAACGGCCGCCGCCCTTGTGCGCCGCACCCTTTTCAACGCCAGAATGTGTGGTGACTTCCGTCATCTGCCCCGCAGCGGCGATTATTCGACCGGCCGCCTGCGGGGTCAGCCGCGGTTCAGAAGCGGCCCCCGAAAACCCGGCCGACGCCGGTTATGATGCAAGATGATAGCCATGCCCTTCATATGGGTCCGGGCGCCGTGCGGTTCAAGATGTCGTGACGACTGCCGGGGGACACTGGCATCCCCTTCAGGGATGGTCGCTCGGGGTGGTCATCCTGCCAGGGCGTCATGTTCCCCCGTCCATCGGCGCGACCTCGTCCGAGACTTCTGCGGGATTGGATGACGCGCTTCCAGCGTGGCTGCGGCCTCGGGGCGTCCCGACTTGCGCAACCGTTCTGGACAGCCGGGCAGTTCGCACCGGGTGTGATGGGGACCACCCCCGTCCTTCAGAAACCCACGCATTCCCGCAGATGCAGGTCGTGATCCAGCAGCAGCATCTGGGCCTTGGCGCCCGGCCGGATCGCCCCATGATCCTCGGCCCTCCCGATTAGCGCGGCAGGGATGGCCGATGCCATGCGCAGCGCCCGTGCCTCGGGGATGCCAAGGGTGTGGACCAGCCGGGCAACGGCATCCGGCAGGGTCAGGTCCGCGCCCGCCAGCGTGCCGTCGGCCAGCGTCAACCTGCCGTCGCGGCGCATGACCTGCCTTCCGTGCAGGGTCATCTCGGTCAGGTCGGTGCCGGCGAAGGCCATGCAGTCCGTGACAAGGAAAATGCCTTCCGCCCGCGCCGCGAGGGCCAGGGTCATCGCCGCCGGATGCACGTGCTCTCCATCGGCGATCAGTCCGGCGGCGCAAGTCCCGGTCAGCACCGCGCCGACCAGACCGGGGCTGCGATGGCCGAACTGGCTCATGGCGTTGAACAGATGCGTCGCGCACCGCGCACCGGCACGGAATGCCGCCATTGCTGTCTCGAAGCTGCAGTCGCTGTGCCCAAGGCTGACGATCGCACCCGCCTGCGACAGAGCGTGGATCTGCCCGGCCGTGGCCGCCTCGGGGGCCAGGGTGATCATCAGCGCGGGCAGATCCCGCGCCGCATCGCACAGCCGGTCCAGATCCGTGGCGTCCATGGGACGGATCAGGGCAAGATCATGGGCGCCCTTGCGGCGCGGATCCAGATGGGGGCCTTCCAGATGCAGGCCCAGGAAACCCGGCACCCCCGCCCGTGCCGCCCTGCGGCCCGCCTCGATCACGCTGGCCGTGGCCTCGGCGGTGTCGGTGATCAGGGTGGGCAGCACCCCGGCGCTGCCCAGGGCGCGATGGGCGGCGCAGACCTGTTCCAGTTCCGTGACGCCCGTTGCGCCCGACACCAGAATCCCGCCGCCGCCATTGACCTGGAGATCCAGGAACGCGGGCACCAGCGTGCCCTCCAACGCCCGGCCGACTGGCGGCGCTTGGTCTAGGGGCAGCAGGGCCGCGATCCGTCCACCCTCGACCACGACGGCGTGGCCGGTCAGGAAGCGTTCCCCGTCAAAGATCCGCGTCGCAGTCAGAACATCCTGCA
Source organism: Paracoccus actinidiae (assembly GCF_030863885.1). Classification (NCBI taxonomy): domain Bacteria; kingdom Pseudomonadati; phylum Pseudomonadota; class Alphaproteobacteria; order Rhodobacterales; family Paracoccaceae; genus Paracoccus; species Paracoccus actinidiae. Next base: position 2,922,614 of record NZ_CP132956.1, on the reverse strand, counting down.
TGGCCCTGCCCCTAGACCGTTTCCGTCACCTTGCGCAGATGCGGCGGCACGTCGGGATCAAATCCGCGCCGCCGCGCCAAGCCCTCGACACAGGCATAAAACGATACCGCCAGCACCAGGGGCGCCACGATCGGATGCAGGTCCGGCACGGAAGGCAGCGTCACCGCGCCCCCGGCCTCGGCCCCGGTCAGGAAGACATCGGCCCCCTGCCCGGCCAGGCGTTCAGCCGTCGCGACAAGCTGGGGCAGCGCGGCATCCGCCACGCCAAGGGCTAGCACCGGAAAACCCGGCTGGACGATGGCCGCAGGCCCATGCAGAACCTCGGCCGCGCTGAAGCTTTCGGCGTGCAGGCCGCAGGTTTCCTTCAGCTTCAGCGCCGCTTCCCCCGCAATCGCGACGGCGGGGCCGCGCCCGAGGACATAGGCAGAGGCAGCCTCCGACAGGCCCGCGGCGAGGGGGGACCAGTCGCAGGCAAGCGCCTTGGCAAAGGCATCCGGCAAATCCGCCACGGCCCGGCGCAGGGCCGCGTCCTGGCGCCATTCGCCCAGCAGCGCCAGCCCCGCCAGCACGCTTGTGACAAAGGTCTTGGTGGCGGCCACGCTGTGTTCGACCCCCGCCAGCAGCGGCAGCGCATGGGCCGAGGCGTCTGACAGCGGGCTGTCGGGCGCGTTGCTGATGGCGATGGTCAACGCCCCCCCGGCGCCCGCGGCGCGCAGCATTTCCACGATGTCAGGGCTGCGGCCCGATTGCGAGATGCCGATGCAGGCGCCCTCTGCCAGATGCAGCGGCCGTTGATAGATCGAGGCGATTGATGGCCCCAGCGAGGCCACCGGAATACCCTGCTCCATCTCGATGGCATATTTCAGATAGGTCGCCGCATGGTCGGACGATCCGCGCGCCACAGTCGTCACCACCACGGGCCGCCTGTCGCGCAGCGCCGCCGCCGCCGCAAGCACGGCGTCGCGGCTACCATCCAGGAAACGGCGGGCGGCTTCGGGTATTTCGGCGACTTCTCGCGCCATGTGGCTTTGGGTCATTGGGGCCTCCTGTCCGTGTCGGGTGCCGATTTCAACTCTACTGCGAAATCATAGGCATCGCCGCGATAAAGCGATCTGGTAAATTCGATCACCTGCCCCGAGGGCAGGTAGGAAATGCGCTCGATCCGCAGTCCCGCCGCACCGGGCGAGACGTGCAGGAGGCCTGCATCCGCTTCGCCCAGGTTGGTCGCGGAAATGCGCTGCACGGCCCGGACGGGCCGCAGGCCCCGCGCATCCAGCACGTCATAGAGCGAGGTTTCGACAACCTCGGGCCGGGCCAGCGCCTGCTGGGACAGCGAGGCCCGTTCAATCGCCAGGGGAACCCCGTCGGACAGGCGCACCCGTTCCAGCCGCGCCACCCGGTCGGCGGAACCCAGGCCCAGGGCCATCACCTCCTCGGGGGTGGGGGCGAAAAGCCCGCGCCGGATCCAGCGGCTTTCGACCGAACGGCCGCGCCGGGCCATGTCCTCGGTGAAGGAGGTCAGCAGCGACAGCGCCTGTTCCAGCCGTTCCACCTTGCGCGCGACAAAGGTTCCCGACCCGCGCCGCTGCACCAGTTGTCCCGATGCCACCAGTTCCTGCACGCCCCGGCGCACCGTCACCCGCGACAGGCCCGTCAGGCTGGCCATTTCCCGTTCGGGCGGCAGGCTGTCGCCGGGGGCAAGCCTGCCCGAGGCGATGGCATCCGCGATACGCCGCCGGAGTTGCAGGTACAGCGGACCGTGCCCGGTTTCCGCAAACCCGTCTGGGGCGAATGGATCCTGCGTCATGGCGCCCGCGCCGGATCACGGCCCGGCGCTGAAGGGGGATTGCGCCGATCGGCGTGGGACCAGACCGGCCCTTCGGCCAAGGCTGTGCGGCAAGCCGTGCCTTTCGCGTCAATGCCCAGATCAAGCGCCATCCGATTCTCCTGCCTTTCCTAGTAATACCAAACAAAGGCCAATCGAAAGAAGAATCAGACGCTAACGAGATAGTACATAAATTTCCGTTCCTTGCGACAAGGGGCTTTACAGATGGTATTGCTTTGGCATCATCTTGCCAACGGAGGAATCACATGGACCCTCGTCCTACCGAACAGCGCCATCCTCATGCCGACGGGCTGCATCTGCGCCCGGCGGCCGAAATCGGCGCGCTTTTCGTGCAGGCGCAGGGCGATGCGCTCAACAGTCTTTCCGCAGCCATTCCCGCCATCGAAACCGCGGCCCAGGCCGCTGCGGCGGCCCTGCGGCAAGGCGGCAGGCTGGGCTATGCGGGGGCGGGCAGTTCGGGCCTGATGGCCCTTGCCGATGCGCTGGAACTGGCCGGCACCTTCGGGATCCCGCCCGAACGCACGCCCATCCAGTTTGCGGGCGGCGCATCCGCGCTGCTGCACATGCGCGGCGATGTCGAGGATGACACCGCCGCCGCGACCCAAGATTTCAGGCGCAGCGGCCTGTCCCGGGGCGATGTGCTGATTACCGTCTCGGCCTCGGGCGGGACGCCCTATGCCCTGGCGGTGGCGGATGCGGCCAGGGCCGGTGGCGTCACCGTGGTGGGCATCGCCAATGTGGCGCCTTCGCCTCTTCTGGAACGGGCGGATATTGCAATTCATCTCGCAACCCCGCCGGAACTGGTGTCGGGATCGACCCGGCTGGGCGCGGCCACGGCGCAAAAGGCCGCGTTGAACCTGATGTCGGTGCTGCTGGGCATCGAACTGGGCCATGTCCATGACGGCTTCATGGTGAATGTCCAGGCCGACAACGCCAAGCTGGTCGGCCGCGCCGCCCGGATCGTGGCGGGCGTGGCTCGCGTGGATGAGGAAGCCGCCAAGGCTGCCCTGGCGCGGACCCGAGGCGGCGTGAAATGCGCGATCCTGGTGGCGCAGGGACGCACCCCGGGCGACGCGGAACAGGCGCTGCGGCAAAGCGGCGGCCATCTGGCGCCCCTGCTGGCGGCGGCGGATCAATAAGCAACGGGCGCGAAGGCGTCCTTCACAGGGAGATGACGATGAAAAAGACCCTTGGAACGGCCCTTCTGGCGGGCACGATGCTGGGCGGGACCGCCTGGGGCCAGGATGTCACGCTGACCATCGAAAGCTGGCGCAACGACGACATCACCATCTGGCAGGACACGCTGATCCCCGCCTTCGAGGCCGCCAATCCCGGCATCAAGCTGGTCTTCTCGCCCTCGGCCCCGGCCGATTACAACGCCGTCCTGAATTCCAAGCTGGACGCGGGTTCGGCGGGCGACCTGATCACCTGCCGCCCCTTCGACGCCTCGCTGGAGCTTTACAACAAGGGCCAGCTTGCCGACCTGACCTCGCTTGCATCGATGGCGAATTTCTCGGACGTGGCGAAATCGGCCTGGCAGACGGACGACGGCGCGGCCACCTTCTGCGTGCCGATGGCCTCGGTGATCCACGGCTTCCTGTATAATGCCGACGCCTTCGAGGAACTGGGCCTGACCCCGCCCGCGACCGAGGAGGAATTCTTCGCCGTCCTGGACAAGATCAAGGAGGACGGCACCTATGTCCCCATGGCGATGGGCACCCAGGACCAGTGGGAAGCCGCGACCATGGGTTACCAGAACATCGGCCCGAACTATTGGAAGGGCGAGGAAGGCCGCAAGGCGCTGATCGAGGGCACGCAGAAGCTGACCGACGAGCCTTGGGTCGCGCCCTTTGAGCAGCTTGCGAAATGGAAGGACTATCTGGGCGACGGGTTCGAGGCGCAGACCTATCCCGACAGCCAGAACCTGTTCACCCTGGGCCGCGCCGCGATCTATCCGACCGGATCGTGGGAAATCGGCGTCTTCAACCCGCAGGTCTCCTTCACCATGGGCGCTTTCCCGCCGCCGGTGCCGAATGCGGGGGATACCTGCTATATCTCGGACCATACCGACATCGCGCTTGGCATGAACGCCAAGACGGCGCATCCCGAGGAAACAAAGGCCTTCCTGGAATGGGTCGGATCGCCGGAATTCGCCACGCTTTACGCCAATGCGCTGCCGGGCTTCTTCTCGCTGAACTCGACGGCGGTCGAGATGGAGGATCCGCTGGCCAAGGAATTCGTGTCCTGGCGCGAAAAATGCGAGCCGACGATCCGGTCCACCTACCAGATCCTGTCGCGCGGCACGCCGAACCTGGAAAACGAGACCTGGAACGCATCCGCCAACGTGATCCGCGGATCCGAGACGCCGGAAGACGCGGCCAAGCGCCTGCAGGAGGGCCTTGCCTCGTGGTATGAACCGCAGCAGGCGCAGTAAGGCGCCCGACAGTTCGGCAAGGCCGGGGCTGACCGTCCCGGCCTTCTGCCGCAGACAACAGGACCAAGGGGACGCGATCATGGCGAAGGGACGGCCGATCCGCTGGCATATCGCGGTGTTTCTGGCGCCGGCGGTGCTGGTCTACAGCGCGATCATGATCCTGCCCCTGTTCAGCACGCTGAACCTGTCTCTGTTCACCCGGACCGGGGATGGAACCGCCTTCGTGGGCCTGCAGAACTTCCGCACACTGTTCGGCGATCCCCGCTGGTCGGCGGCCTTCTGGAACGCGCTTGGCAACAACCTGTGGTTCTTCGCCGTCCATATGCTGGTGCAGAACCCCATCGGCATCCTGCTGGCCGCGCTGCTGTCATCGCCTCGGCTGCGATTTTCGGCCTTCTATCGCACGGCAATCTTCATCCCGACCATCCTCAGCTTCGTGGTCGTGGGCTTCATCTGGAAGCTGATCCTGTCGCCGCTGTGGGGGATCGCACCGGACCTGCTGGACATGGTGGGGCTGAAAAGCCTGTTCGCCCCCTGGCTGGGCAAGGAGGAATATGCCCTGACGACGTTGGCGCTGATCTCGGTCTGGCAGTTCGTGGGCATCCCGATGATGCTGATCTATGCGGCCCTGCTGTCGATCCCCGACGACATCGTCGAGGCGGCCGAGATGGACGGGATCACCGGCTGGTCGCAGTTCTGGCGCATCAAGCTGCCCCTGATCCTGCCTGCGATCGGCATCATCTCGATCCTGACCTTCGTGGGCAACTTCAACGCCTTCGACCTGATCTATGTCAGCCAGGGGGCGCTTGCGGGGCCGAATTTCGCCACCGACATCCTGGGGACGTTCCTGTATCGCACCTTCTTCGGCTTCCAGTTGCAGTTGGGCGATCCGCATATGGGCGCAACCATCGCGACGGCGATGTTCGGCATCATCCTGGTCGGGGTCTGCATCTATCTGTTCCTGATCCAGACGCGGCTGCGCCGCTATCAGTTCTGAGAACGCAGCCATGAGCAAGACCCGCCAGTCCCCCGCCCGCACCCTTGCCGCCCATGCGGTGCTGATCGCCTGGACCCTGATCGCGCTGTTTCCCGTCTTCGTGACCGTGGTGAACAGCTTCAAGTCGAAGAAGGCGATCTTCACGCAGCCCCTGGCCCTGCCGGGGCCGGGAAGCTTCGACCTGATCGGCTATCAGACCGTGGCCAAGCAGGGCGATTTCGTGGCCTATTTCCAGAACTCGCTGGCGGTGACCTGCCTCAGCCTGTTCTTCGTGCTGCTGTTCGGTGCCATGGCGGCCTTTGCGCTGTCGGAATACCGCTTTCGCGGCAACACGCTGATGGGATTGTATCTGGCGCTTGGCATCATGATCCCGATCCGGCTGGGCACGGTGGCGATCCTGCAGATGATGGTGGCGACCGGGCTGGTCAACACGCTGACCGCGTTGGTGCTGGTCTATACCGCGCAGGGGCTGCCGCTGGCGGTGTTCATCCTGTCGGAATTCATGCGCACCGTGTCGGACGACCTGAAGAACGCCGGGCGGATCGACGGGCTTTCGGAATACCGCATCTTCTTCCGGCTGGTCCTGCCGCTGGTGCGGCCCGCGATGGCCACGGTCGCGGTCTTCACCATGATCCCGATCTGGAACGACCTGTGGTTCCCGCTGATCCTTGCCCCGTCCGAGGCCACCAAGACCATCACCCTGGGCAGCCAGGTCTTCCTGGGACAGTTTGTGTCGAACTGGAACGCCGTCTTGGCCGCGCTGTCGCTGGCGATCCTGCCGGTGCTGGTCCTTTACCTGATCTTTTCCCGGCAGTTGATCCGGGGCATCACCGCAGGAGCCGTCAAATGATCCGTGTCCTTGTCGCAGGCCTTGGCAACATGGGCCAAAGCCACGCCCTTGCCTATCACAAGGATCCGCAGTTCCAGATCGTCGGTCTGGTCAACCGCAGCCCGCGCCCGCTGGCCCCCGGATTGGAAGGCTATCCCTTCTTCGAGGATTACGCCCAAGCCCTGGCCGCCACCAAGCCCGACCTGGTCTGCGTCGCCACCTATTCCGACAGCCATGCCGACTATGCCGTGGCGGCGATGGAGGCTGGCGCCCATGTCTTTGTCGAAAAGCCCCTTGCCACCACCGTCGCCGATGCGCAGCGCGTCGTCGATGCCGCCACCCACTTGGGCCGCAAGCTGGTCGTCGGTTACATCCTGCGCCATCATCCAAGCTGGCAGCGCCTGATCGCCGAGGCCCGCGCGCTTGGCGGGCCTTACATCTTTCGCCTGAACCTCAACCAGCAAAGCTCCGGCCCGACATGGGAGGTTCACAAGGCGCTGATGGAAACCACGCCGCCTATCGTCGATTGCGGCGTCCATTACGTCGACGTGATGCTGCAGATCACCGACGCCGCGCCGGTCGAGGTGCGCGGCATGGGCCTGCGCCTGGCCGACGACATCGCGCCGGATATGTACAATTACGGCCATTTCCAGGTGCTGTTCGCCGATGGCTCGCTGGGCTGGTACGAGGCGGGATGGGGGCCGATGATGTCGGACACCGCCTTCTTCGTGAAGGATGTGGTCAGCCCTAAGGGGGCGGTCTCGATCAGGATGCCCGACAGCGCGCGGTCGGATGACATCGACACCCATACCACGACCTCGACCCTGCGGGTGCATCGCGTGGGCCAGGGCCACGAGGATCTGTCGATGGCCGACGAGCCGGGGCACCAGGACCTGTGCGACCGGGAACAGGCCTTCATGGCCCGCGCCATCGCGGATGATCTGGATCTGGCCCGCCATATGCAGGACGCCGTGCGGTCGCTGGCCATCTGCCTTGCGGCGGATGAAAGCGTGCGAACCGGCCAGATCGTGAAAATGTAAGGGACGGGGAATGGGCCAACTCAGTCTTTCCGGGGTGACGAAGAACTTCGGACCCGTCGAGGTCATCAAGGGCGTGGATCTGCAGGTCGCGGATGGCGAGTTCTGCGTCTTCGTCGGCCCCTCGGGTTGCGGCAAATCCACGCTGCTGCGCATGATCGCGGGGCTGGAGGATGTCAGCGGCGGAACCGTGACGCTGCACGGGCGCGACATCACCAACCTGCCCCCCGCCCGGCGAGAGATCGCGATGGTCTTCCAGACCTACGCGCTGTACCCGCATCTGACGGTGCGCGACAACATGGGACTGGCGCTGAAGCAGGCGGGCCATCCCAAGGGGCAGATTCGCGCGGCCACCGAACACGCCGCCGATCTGCTGGCGCTCGGGTCGCTTCTGGAACGCCGCCCGGCCGAACTGTCGGGCGGTCAGCGCCAGCGGGTTGCCATAGGCCGGGCCATCGTGCGCCGCCCCAAGCTGTTCCTGTTCGACGAACCGCTGTCGAACCTGGATGCCGCGCTGCGCGTCCAGACCCGGATCGAGATCGCCAGGCTGCACCGCGACCTGGGCGCGACCATGGTCTATGTCACCCATGACCAGGTCGAGGCCATGACCCTGGCCGACAAGATCGTCGTGCTGCGGGCGGGCCGCGTCGAACAGATCGGCGCGCCGATGGAACTTTATAACGATCCGGCCAATACCTTCGTGGCGGGGTTCATCGGCTCGCCGCAGATGAACTTCCTGAAATCCGGCGCCCTGGGCCTGTCATCCCACAGCGCAGGCATCCGGCCCGAGCAGGTGCAGCTTTCCGACAGCCCCGGTGCGATCAGGGGCACCGTCAGCCATGTCGAACGGCTGGGCAGCGAGACGCTGGTCTATGTCCATACGGAAGACCACGGCCTTCTGACCGCAAGGCTGTTTGGCGAACATCAGCGCGCCGTCGGAAGCGAGTTGGGGATCACCTTCGACCAGGACCGGCTGTTCCACTTCGACAAGGCCGGACAACGCTTGCGCCTGCCATGACCGGCCTTGTGCCGTTCTTGATCCGGTGCCACCGACGGACGGTCATGCAGGCCAACGCGGCGGACTTGCCGGGCAACCTTGCATGGAAGGTCCAGCCCTGTGCGCATCGGGTGGTGTCGTCAAGCACGGAAGCCAGTCACGGAGACAGGTTCGGGCGACAGCGAATTGCCTTGCCCGGTCGTGCTTGTGTGGCTTCCGCACGGTGACTGCCCAGCCTCAGCCTCGCTTGCGGCTTTTGCGGGAACCAACAGCCGCGGCAAAGGCCATGCCGCCTGCAAGAAGCGGCAAGGACGCCGGAAGCGGCACCGGGGCAAGCTCGATGACCCGCCCATCGGTTGGCGAAACGCCACTTTCGGCGACGAAGATGCGCCCGTTGGTTCCAATCGCAAGGCCGGTCGGGCTGTTGAGGGCGCCGTAGACAAGACGTTTGACGCCATCCTTGCCGACCTCGAACAGCGACCCGGTGGTGTTCGGACCGATCAGGCTGTCGCTGTCGAATTCAAGCGCGTAAAGCTTCCCGTTGCCGAATGCCACGTCGATGAGGTTGGTGAAGCCGGCGGCGAACACGTCGATCATCCCTGCTCCGTCGATGGCAAAGACATTTGCCCCGCCCACGGGGAAGGGAAATCCTGTCAACTGGCCGACAAGGATGTCTCCGTTCGGTCCCACGGTGGCGCCTGTCGGAACGGGCTGGTACGAACCCTGCGGCAGCACAGCCTTCAGGGCGATCGTGCCATCCTGACTGACCGTCAGAACGTCGTTCCCTCCTGCGTCGGTGACAACAAGACTGTTCGCCAAGGCGACCACGCTGAAGGGATTGCTGTTTGGCTCGTTGTCGGGACCATCGGCCAGTTCAAAGGCGGCAAGATCGGCAACTGCGGAAACGGTGTTGCCCGAAACCGAGACGACCTGCCCCAGCAGCTCAGAGCCGGGCGCGCCTGCAAGGTTCGCACGAAGGGCAGGGTTGGCGCCAAAGCCCATGACGACATGAAGAACGCCGTTCAGGAAGGCGAGGTCGTGCGCGCCCGTGGCGCCGAACCCCCCGGCCGGGGCAAGCGAGGGCAGTCCATCGATGACCGCCTCCTGCACCCCGGACCGATACCGGGTCACGCCGCCCGAAAGACCGAAGAAGACGGTCTGTCCGTCGCCAGAAAGGATCGACGGGCCATCGCCGCCGGTGCCGGCCTCGGCGGCGTAAAGCCAGCCATCGGGACCGAAGGAAAGGCCACGCGGGTTTGCCAAGCCTTCCATGACAACCTTGTCGAGCCGAAGCGTGGCAGCCTCTCCCGAGGGTGCCGAGGCAAGAAGGCCAGCGAATATGAAGGAAGACGCAAGGAGAATGCGGCGGGGCATGGAAACGCACCGCCCTATCAGAGCCGAACTCATGAAGCACCTCACATAAACGACGTCCAATGCGGAACGCCTGGTTCAGAAGCTTCCGCCCGACGAATGAAGCTGTCAACAAAGCCGTTCCTGACATAGCGATCCCAAGCCGATGGTCAGGCGCGGGGACCGCGCCGCGCGGCCTTCCACCCCCTTCGTCGCCAGGGGTATTCAGGACAGGAACCGGCTTGCCGACCGGCCAGCCTCAAGGCGTCTCGGGCTTGTCTTCCCCTGAGACCAGCTCGCGCAGGGCCGTCACAAGCGTTTCGCGGCAGGCCGCGTCGTCCTTGCCCGCCTGCGCCCTTGCCTCGTCGACCGAGGCTCGAAGCCGCTGCACCTGATCGCCCGCCTCGGCAGGCGGGGCATGGCCTGGCGCCTGCGGGGGCTGGGGGTCCTGCGCGGCCTCGGTCGCGTTTGCGTCGTTGCCCGGCGCCTCGGTATCGGTCACGGCCCTTGCTTCCCTGGCGCCCGCGACGGCCTGCCCGCCCGAGGAGGTGGCGATGGAATCCCGCGATGCCTGGTCCAGGACTTCGTCCATCAATGCCAGATGCGACGCGCAATCGGCGGCAGCGGGTGTCCCGGCAAGGGCCAGGACGGCGGCGGTCACGGCAGACCGGAAGGGGATCATGGTTCTCTCCTAGCTGCTCAGTTGATCGCCGACCGGCAGGTGGCGGATACGCTGGCCGGTGGCGGCAAAGATGGCATTGACGATGGCCGGGGTGACGGGCGGCAGGCCGGGTTCTCCGACGCCGCCAAGGGGTTGGCCGGGATCCTCGCCGCCGACCAGGTGGACGTGGATCGCGCGTGGCGCGCTGTCCATGCGCGGCACCAGATAGCTGTCGAAGTTGTCCTGCTGCGCCCGTCCTTCGGCAAAGGTGATCTGCGACATCAGGGCTTGGCCGGTGCCCATGATCACGGCTCCCTCCATCTGCGACCGGATCCGGTCGGGGTTCACGTGCGGGCCACAGTCGATGGCGATATGGACGACGGGAACGCGCACATTGCCGTCCTCACCGACCTCGACCTCGGCAGCCACCGCGACATAGCTGACAAAGCTGTAATGCGCGGCAAGGCCCAGGCCGCTGCGGGCCGGCATTTCCTTGCCCCAGCCTGCGGCGTCGCTTGCTGTCTCGATCACGCGGCGAAGACGGCCCGTGTCGATCGGATAGCGTGCGGGATCCTCGCCATAGTTCCAGACATCCCCCTGTTCGACCGGGTCGATCTTGCGGGCGGGTCCGATCACCTCCAGCAGGTAATCGCGATGATCGCGCCCCGCCTCGTGCGCCAGTTCGGCGATAAAGGACTGGATCGCAAAGGCATGGGGGATGTTGGACACAGACCGATACCAGCCGATCCGGGCATGGGCTTGTGCCTGCGGGTTCTCGGCCCGCACGTTCGGGATGTCGAGGGGCATATTGGTCAGCCCCATGCCCAGCTCGAAGGGCAGCTTCTGCATGGGGTCGGGCGCGAAGATCGACCCGATGGTCGGCGCCGCCGTGCGGTGAAGCCAGGCCACGGGGCGGCCGTCCTGATCCAGCCCGGCCTGCAGGCGTTCGACCGAAACGGTGTGATAGAAGCCGTGATGCAGGTCGTCTTCCCGCGTCCAGGTCACCTTGACGGGCGCGCCGTCCATTTCCCGGCTGAGGACGGCTGCCTCCAGCACGAAGTCGGGCTTGGACTTGCGGCCGAAGCCGCCACCCAGCAGGGTCACGTTCACCGTGACGTTCTTGGGATCGAGGCCCAGCTTTTCGGCCACCCGGACGCGCGTGACCTGCGGCGCCTGCACGCAGGCCCAGACCTCGCATTTGCCGTCGCGGATCATCGCCAAGGCTGACGGAGGCTCCATCGGCGCCTGTGCCAGATGGGGGATATAGTATTCCGCCTCGAACGTGCGGGGCGCTTCCTGCAGGGCCGTCAGCGCGTCGCCCTGGTTGCGCACAACCGCACCCTCGGTGCCGCGCGCGGCCTGTTCCAGTTCACCCCGGAACGCCTCGCTGTCATAGGCACCGTGGTCGCCGTCTTCCCATTCGATCACCAAGGCCTCGCGGCCGCGCATGGCTGCCCAGGTGTTGGTGGCAATGACGGCCACCCCGCCAAGGGGCTGGAACTCGGACGGCTGGGGCGGCGGGTCGATCACCACGACCCGCTCGACACCCGGCACCTTCAGCGCGGCGGTGGGATCATGGCTTGCCACACGGCCGCCATAGACGGGCGGGCGGGCAATCACCGCAAACAGCATCCCTTCGACCTTGGCGTCGATGCCATAGACGGTGCCCCCGGTGACGATGTCAGGATTGTCGATCAGCCCGATGTCGTCGCGGCCGATATAGCGGAACTGGTCCGGCGATTTCAGCGCCAGGCCTTCACGCGGGGGAACCTGGCCACTGGATGCGCGGGTCGCCATGTCGCCATAGCCCACCTGCCGCCCGGATGCGGCATGGGCAAGAACGTGGTTCTCGGCCGTGACCTCATCCACGGGCACGCCCCATTCGGCAGCCGAGGCCTCGCGCAGCATCTGCCGGGCGGCGGCGCCTGCGCGGCGCATCGGATGGAAGAAGTGGCGCAGACTGCGCGAGCCGTCGGTGTCCTGGTTGCCAAAGGTCGGCTCATCCCCCGGTGCCTGGGCAACGCGGACGCGGGCCCAGTCCGCCTCCAGTTCATCCGCCACGGCCATGGCGATCGAGGTGCGGACCCCTTGTCCCATTTCCGAACGGTGGACAGTGACCGTGACAGTGCCATCGGGATTGATCGCAATGAAGATGCGGGGATCGTCGTGCCAGCCATGGGGCATGGCATCGGCCCCGAACTTCAGCGGTTCGTCCTGCGCGGCGGCGGGCAGGCCAAGCGACAGGACCAGGGCGCCCGCGCCCATTCCCAGCAGAACGGCACGGCGGCTGACATTTTCCAAGACGGCCATCACCCTGCCTCCTGCCCGGCGGCGCGCTTGATGGCGGCGCGGATGCGCGGATACGTGCCGCAACGGCAGATGTTCTGGGTCATCACGCCGTCAATGTCGTCGTCGGTGGGATCGGGCGTTTCGGCCAGCAGGGCTGCGGCCTGCATCATCTGCCCGGACTGGCAATAGCCGCATTGCGCGACATTCAACTCGCGCCACGCGACCTGGACAGGATGGCTGGCATCGGGCGACAGGCCTTCGATGGTGACGACCTCGGCGCTTTCGGCCACGCTCATCGGGGTGACGCAGGAAAAGCTGGCGACGCCGTCGATATGGACAACGCAAGCGCCGCAATAGCCCGCGCCGCATCCGAACTTGGTGCCGGTCAGCCCAAGCTCGTCGCGCAGATACCACAACAGCGGCATATCGGGGTCGCCCCCGAAATTGCGCGCCTGCCCGTTCACGGTCAGATCCATGATGTCCCTCTTGCTGGTGCAGCCGATCAGGTGCCGGCAGCCTCTGGCATTCCGCCGCCGTTGCCGTTTCAGGCGAACCGGACAGCCTTGTTGAACGCAAAGATAGCAAGAGTGTTCCCGCCGTCCCGTTCGCAATTCCCGCCTGCCTGTCGGAGGGGCCACGACGAAGGCTGCGCCGCTCCTGCCGGACGGAAGAAACGCTTTTAGATTTCAGTAAGTTGTGCGGTAATAAGGCTGAGGTTCACGCCGCCCTGTTCACCCGGGGGCGAAAGGCCAGCCCGCCAGACCTGACTGCCCTGTGCTAGGCGAGCGGTGACACGGATCTAGTCCGCATAGATCATCTTGCGGGTCATTCCGCCATCGATCGTCAGGACTTGGCCGGTGACGAACCCCGCTGTCGCCAGATAGCGGACCGCGTCAACGATATCCCCGGGCCGCCCGACCCTGCCCACCGGGTGCTGGCGATGATCCTGGGGGGAAAGGTCATCGGCGTCGGTGATCCAGCCGGGCGCAATCGCATTCACGCGTACGGTGGGGCCAAGCTGCACGGCCAAGGCCTGCATCAGCCCGATCATGCCCCCCTTGGCGGCGGCATAGGCGAAATCGCCACCCTCGGACATGAAAGCGCGCGTCGAGGCCATCATGACGATCGAACCTCCTTTGGCAAGAATCGGCAGCACGGCGCGGCTCATCAGGAATGCGCCGGTAAGGTGGCTGTCGATGAACCCGCCCCAGTCTGTCAGGGTGGCGGTGGAAAGGCGAAGATCGAGAGGCCTGGTCCTGCCGCCGTTGTTGACCAGCAAATCCAGCCGATCCCAGCCCAGCAAGGCAAGACCTTCCGCAACCGAAGCCTCGTCTGCGATATCGCAGCGTATCTGCCTGCCGACCTCGCCTTTCTCGAGATCGAAGCTCGCCACCTCCCATCCGTCATCGGCAAGGCATTGGCAGATGGCCCGCCCGATCAGCCCTGCGCCCCCCGTCACGATGGCCCGCCGGCCGGTCGCATGATCGGTCATTGTTGGTCACCCCGCTTGGAATTTTCGAAGACTTGCTGAAAAGATGTGACGGCGCAATGTCCGATCATGCCGCCCCGTCAGACCCAGGAAACGACGCCTGGCGACATGATGGCGGGTGGGCAGGCGGCTTGGCGTGCCGCCCGGCCCATGTCACAACCCGTCCCGCCGGCACGATTGCCGGGCAGGATCGGCGTGCCGGGTCAAAGACGACATACCCGGATTGCACGGAACTGGACCTTGCCGGTGTGGTATTGCAACCCGATCATCCCCGGCCCGGAAAGCGTTTCCGGCACGTCGCCTTCGCTGACAAGACGGCCGTTCAGCCAGACGGTCACCCGCCGCCCCCGTGCAAGGATCCGGCACGCGTTCCAGAACCCGGGCTGACCGTCCCGGCTTGGCACCTTCTGGGCGTGCCTCTGGGCCGGGGCGTGCTTGTAGATGGCGCCTGTCCGGTGCAGCGGGCTTCGAAAGCGGCCGGTGGCCACGTCATAGCCCGTGTCGTCAATCTGGACCTCGACGGCGCGGTCGAAGAAGGTCGCGTCGTCAAGCCCGGCCGGCGGACGCGGCGCCCGCAGGAAGATGCCCGAGTTGGCCTCAGAGTTGCCCGGACCCTGGCCAAGGAACGCCTTCCATTGCAGCCGCAGGTCGAAATCGGCGAACAGACCCGGATCGTCGTAGAACAGAACACCGGGGCCCGCGTTGCCGTGAACCTCCAGGATGGAGCCATTCTCGATCAGCGGGGGGTGGTCCGAGACGAGCCGGGGGTCGTTCGGCCTCCATTTCTGCGCTTCGGCCCCTTCAAGAAGAAAGACAAACCCTTCGGCTTTCTCGCGGGCGATGGCGTCGCTGTCCGGCGGGGGTTCGCTGACATGGCGGCCGACAATCGTTTCCGCCGCCTTGCGTGCAAGGCACAGTCCGGTCAGCACGGGATTGGCCGAGCCTACGGTGGGAAACAGGGCCTGGTCGACGCAGGCTGCATTGCCCACATGATGGAAGTGGCCAGAGGTGTCGGTGACCGAGGCCTGGGGATCGTCTCCCATGAACAGCGTGCCCGCATCGTGCCAGGTGCTGCCGACCTCGTGGCGGTCCTCGGGCTGGATGCCCCGGCCGCCCATTTCCGTCGCAAGCGCAACGCAGGCATCCCGCATATGCTGCCAGATCGGATTGCCGGCCTGATCGGCATAGTGGACATAGGCGCGGGCATGGTCGAAGCGGTGGTCCCTGTCGGCCTCGCTTGCCAGGTCGATCCAGCTTGTGCCCGGTGCATGGACGGGCGCCGATCGATCGGCCGGCATCTCGCCGCAGCCGCGGAAGATCAGGCTGATCTCGTTTCCATCCTGGCTTTCGGCCAGGCGCTGCGCGATGTCCCGATCAGGGATCATGCGGTAAAGCAGACCTTCGGGATTGTCGGTGCCCTGCGCATTGGTGTCGATGCCCGAACCATAGACCTGCAGGTGGAACCGGCCATCGGGCGTATCGGCCTGGATATGGAAGGCTGCCGTCTGCAACTGGTCGCGCAAGGTCTTGTCGGTATTGTCCTCGACCCACTGCGCAAAGCTTCCACGGTCAAGCTGGAACGGAAAATCGAACCGCAGATGGGCCATGAGGTTGCGGCCCATGATCTCGTCGCCCCCGCGTTCCGGCGCCGTCGGGAAGGATTCGAGGGCAAGGCGCGTCGACTCGATGCAGCCGAGCGCCAGCACGACGGTCGCGGTCGGGCCAAGCGCCACGACTTGGCGGCCCCCGTCCGCGAATACCTCGATGCCGGTTACCCTGTGGCCCGCCCGCGCGGCCCCGTCCCGGAACCTGTCCCCGACGATCAGCCGGGACACATGGGCGTTGGGAACAAGGAACAGACGGCGGCTGGCGTCCCGCGCCTCGGCCGTGTCACCGGGGGCGCTTGCCTAGGCATGGCGGATCGCGGACATCAGCAAGGTCAGGCTGCTGTACTTGTCGGGCGAAAACACCTCCGAGACGAAGGATTGCGTCTGGACCGCGATCGGCGGGTCTTCAGGATCCTGGAGGACCGTGCCGGCTCCGTTGCGCAACGACCCCAGGGCGTGTTCAAGCCGGGTTCCGAGGGCAGCGTTCAGCCCGATCCGGCCGGGTGGCTCATCGGGACCAAGGATCGGATCGAAGATGAAGTCGTCGGACGGCTTGACGCCGATCTCGTATTCAACGGCTTCATAGATGGATTGGGCGTCCAGAGGCGCACGACGATTGGGCAGGTTCGTCCCGAAGACCGGCGGCTTGGCAAGATAGTCCGTCACCTCGCCTGGCCACTGGCTCAGATCCGGGTCGCGCAGCCGCGGGCACCAACCGCTCCAATAGATCGACTTGCCGCCCACGCAATAGGCCGTTCCCGGAAATCCGGTATTGCCCCGCCAGCCCATGCGCCAGACCAGGTCGCGCACCTTTCCGGCGTCCGGCGAGAATGTATCCATGACGGGCCGGAACGGATTGCCCAGCCCGAGGTCCGGTATATTCTGCCCGTGCTCATGGACAAGGAAAGGCCCCGCCTCGAGCACCAGGATCCGCAGGGGGGTCCGACCCGGCTGGCCGCTTTCGCTGTACAGCTTGGCCGCGCAGTAGGCGCCGTACATCCCGGAACCGATGACAATGACATCGAACGCGGGATTTCGCACGGCCTCGTCATAGGTGTTGCAGATGAACCGGCCCATCGCGTCGATCGAGAACGTCGTCCGCTGAACATCAGGCTCGCCGGGGGGAAAGTCCTTGTCGGTTGCCTCCATTCTCTTCAACGGCATGGCTCATCCTCCTGTGCCGATCAGCGTCCGCATTCCCTTTGCGAAGCCCTTGCCGGTCCAAAGGCAGGCGGTGTCCTGGCAATGGTCATGATGCTTTCTGTCTGACCACCCGATCGCACAGGCAAAATGCGGCCTTGCAGGACAAGGATACCACGGGACGTTCCCGGGGCAGAGCGGAACTTGGGGGCTGGTTGGGCCATGGATCGGTTCCAGCCGATCACGTCAGGCCCATACGACAGCGGCCCCTTGACATAGCCAACTATCCCTCCATATACCATCCACATGGATGATAAACGATGACACAGAAACCGCTGAAGCTGCTCGACAACGAGAAGATCACCATCAACCTGGGCCATGTGGACCTGGGGCGGATCGACCTTCTGGTTCAGGAAGGGTTCTATGGCAACCGCAGCGATTTCATTCGCACGGCCATCCGCAACCAACTGGCGGCGGAGGCGGATGCCGTCAGCCGCTCGGTCGAGCGTCACACCCTGGAGATGGGCCTGCGCGACGTCACCCGCGCCGAGCTGGAGTCGGCGGTGGCCGCGGGCGAGACGCTGCATATCAAGGTTGTCGGGCTGGTGCGGATGGCGCCCGACATCACCCCCGACCTTGCGCGCGCGGCCATCGGATCCCTGACGGTCCTGGGCGCGTTGCAGGCGGACGGGGCAATCAAGGCGGCCCTGAAGGGGCGCATCACCTGACGGGCCCAAGGGTCTTGGAGACATGGACATGGACAGCCAATTCGCGACCGCGATGAACCGGGCGCTGGAACAAACGCGCGCCGGCAACCCGGCAGGGGCCGCCCGGATCATCCAGGCCGCCCTGGGCGGCGGACACGCGCCCCAGGCGGACACCGCCCCGTCCTCGTCCCCCGGGGCGCGGGCCACAGCCTTGCTGCACAAGCCCGCAGCCGAGATCGAGGATGCCGAGGTGATCGACGAAGGCCCGGCCCGCCGGCCCGAATCCTCGTTCACGCCCCCGTTCGCCAGTATGTCCAAGGCAGGCCCGGGCAAGACGCCAGCCGGGGCGGGCGATCTGCAACGGATGCTGGACAACCTTGGCTGCATGGCACCCCAGGGCGCGGTCAACCTGCCCGGCCTGTCCCGCGCGAATGCCCGTCCCCCGGTCCCCGAGGGCGCACGCTTTGAAACGCGGACCTTTTCCTCGGACCATGGGTCGCGCGAATATCGCCTGTTCGTGCCGTCCAGCCTTCCCGAAGGCCCCAAGGGGCTGATGCTGATGCTGCATGGCTGCACCCAGAACCCGGACGACTTCGCCAGCGGCACCGACATGAACAGCCATGCCGAACGCGCCGGGCTGATCGTGGTCTATCCCCACCAGTCGCGCACCCACAACATGCAGGGCTGTTGGAACTGGTTCCGGCCCGAAGACCAGCGTGCTGAGGGGGGCGAGGCCGCCCTGCTTGCGGCGCTGACCCGTTCGGTCGCGGCCGAGTTCTCGGTTCCCGGCCACGCGATATTCGCGGCGGGCCTTTCCGCCGGCGGGGCGATGGCCGCGACGCTGGCGGCGACCCATCCCGATCTGTTCGCCGCCGTGGGCATCCATTCGGGCCTGCCCCATGGGATCGCCCATGACATGCCCTCGGCCTTTGGCGCGATGCGGGGGCAAGGCACCAGGTCCGGGCGCAAGGCCAAGGGTTCGGTCCGCATGATCGTTTTCCACGGCATGGCGGATGCCACGGTCCACCCGTCGAACGCGGAAGCCCTGGTGGCGGCTGCCGGTCCGGCGCTGCGCGGCACCTCGCGGCCCGAACAGGGCAGGTCCGACGGCGGGCGGACCTATCGCCGCGATCTGGTCGAGGCCAGGGACGGCACGCCGCTGGTCGAATCCTGGCGGATCGAGGGCGCGGGCCATGCCTGGTCCGGCGGGCGTGCCGAGGGAAGCTATACCGATCCCGCAGGCCCGGATGCCTCGGCCGAGATGGTGCGCTTTTTCCTGCATCGACCGACGTGATCGCGGGCGGCGCAGCAGGATCGGCCGGCTTGTCCTGCGGGAAAACTTGCGGTTGCGGCTGCCTCTGCTGGCGCTAGCATGGGCCTTGAACGAAGGGGAGGACGGGCATGGACTTGATCGCAAGGGCCACCGCAGTGGTGGGCGGGACCGTTGCGCGGCTGCGCCGCATCGGGGCGCCTGCCCATCAGGCGATGGGACCAAGCCCGCAGATCCCGGATGCGAAACGCCAGGGGATCATGACCTTGAAGATGCCGGTCGCCCAGGGGTGGAAGGACGGGCACCGTCCGACCTGCGCCCCCGGCCTTGCGGTCAACGCCTTCGCGTCGGGCCTTGACCATCCCCGCTGGATCGAGGTTCTGCCCAACGGCGATGTCCTGGTGGCGGAATCCAAGGAACGGGCGTCGCCCCCCAAGACCCTGATGGACCACGCAGCCCAGGCAACCATGCGGCGCGCCAAGGCGATCGGGGACAGCGCGAACCGCGTCTCGTTGCTGCGCGATGCCGATGGCGACGGCGTGGCCGAGATACGGGAAGTCTTTGTCCGGGACCAGAACCAGCCCTTCGGCATGGCGCTGATCGGGAACCGCTTCTTTCTTGGAAACACCGACGGCATCGTGGTTTTCGATTATGCCCCCGGCGCCACGTCCCTGGCGGGCGCCGGGCAAAAGCTTGTGGGCTTCAAGCCCCACGGCCACTGGACACGCAGCCTTGTCGTGTCGCCCGACGGCTCCAAGCTTTATGCAGGGGTGGGGTCGCTGTCGAATATCGGCGACCAGGGCATGGAAGCCGAGGAAGGCCGCGCCGCGATCTGGGAACTGGATGTAGAAACGGGAACGGCCCGCATCTTCGCATCCGGCCTGCGCAATCCCGTCGGCATGGCGTGGGAGCCTGCGACGGGGACGCTTTGGACCGTTGTCAACGAACGGGACGGACTGGGCGATGAAACGCCGCCCGATTACCTGACCTCGGTCCGGGAGGGGGGCTTTTACGGCTGGCCTTATTCCTATTGGGGATCGACGGTGGATGACCGGGTTCCCCAGGACAAGGCCCTGGTCGCCCGCGCGATCACGCCCGATTATGCTCTGGGCGGGCACACGGCCTCGCTTGGCCTGTGCTGGATGCCCGCCGGAACCTTGCCCGGCTTTGGCGAGGGCATGGTCATCGGCCAGCATGGATCGTGGAACCGATCAAAGCTAAGCGGGTACAAGCTGATCTTCGTGCCCTTTTCAAACGGTGCGCCCAGCGGCCCGCCGCGCGACATCCTGTCGGGCTTTCTGTCCGCAGACGAAAAGGTCGCCTTCGGCCGCCCGGTCGGTGTCGCGCTTGGGGGGGACGGGAAATCCCTGCTGATGGCGGACGACGTGGGCGATGTGATCTGGCGCATCACCGGCGCCTGAAACGGCGCGGACCACAAGCCCGATTTCGATATTTTCAGGACTGCCCGTCAAGGCCGTTCCGACCGCTTTTGCGGACGGGGCGGCCTTTGGGCGATGATCAGGCGCGGGTTTATGGCGGCCGCAGATCCCGGCACGCCCTGGTCTGAAGCCCGACCCTGGGTGACTGCAGCGCCTGTTCCCCTGGTAACAGACCGGGACGGAGGATGAGCGCAGACTGAGTTCATCGTCCAACTCCTGCAGGCGCCCGGAAGCACCGGACCCCCTTGTCAGAACCAGGATCCGGCAGGCCCGCGGCCTTGCAGGGAAGGGCGATACCGTCCCCGTGGTGCCTTGGCACCGCTTTCCCCGGCCCGAGGTCGCTGAGATCCGGGCGCACCATTGAAAGAAGGAATCTGATCATGGGCATTTTCGCTCAAGGCGACAACTTTGCCAATCTCCTGTTTGGTAGCGGCGGCAATGACACTCTCGTCGGCGCCGGCGGCAACGACACGCTGGTCGGCGGCCAGGGCGGCGACATTCTGGATGGCGGCTCCGGCATCGACACCGCCAACTATGCCACTTCGACTGCGGCGGTGCAGGTCGATCTGCTGGGCGTCAACACCGGCGGCGCCGCCCAAGGCGACATCTTTTTCAGCATCGAGAATGTCACCGGCTCGATCTTCGGCGACCGCATCAAGGGCAATGGCGGGGGCAACATCCTGACCGGACTGGCCGGCAACGACACGCTGGAAGGCCGGGGCGGCGACGACAGCCTTGTGGGCGGCAACGGCCACGACCGCCTTGACGGCGGCGCCGGCGACGACACGATGAACGGCGGCGCGGGAAACGACACCTATGTCATCGACCGCGCGGGCGACCGTGTGATCGAAGCGGGCGGTTCCGGCATCGACACCGTGCTGGCCAGCCGGTCCACCAACCTGTCTTCGGCGCAGTTCAGCGGCAATGTCGAGAACCTCACCCTGACCGGCACCGGGGATCTGGACGCCACCGGCAACGGGTTGAACAACACGATCCGCGGCAATTCCGGCGACAACGAGATCGACGGCGGGACCGGCTCGGACACGATGATCGGCGGCGCGGGCGACGACACCTATGTCGTGAACAGCGGCGGCGACGTGGTGGACGAAGGCGCTGCCGGATCGGGCGGCACCGATCTGGTAATCTCGGACGTCACCTTCAACCTGCGGGGCGCGCAGGTCGCAGGCACCCAGAACGAGGTGGAAAACCTTGACCTCAGCGGCAATGCGGCGGTCAACGGCTTCGGCAACGACCTGGACAACGTCATCTCCGGCAACGCGGCCGCGAA
The DNA here is from genome assembly GCF_030863885.1 of Paracoccus actinidiae. Taxonomy (NCBI): domain Bacteria; kingdom Pseudomonadati; phylum Pseudomonadota; class Alphaproteobacteria; order Rhodobacterales; family Paracoccaceae; genus Paracoccus; species Paracoccus actinidiae. The sequence continues at coordinate 2,901,234 of NZ_CP132956.1, read as the reverse complement.
CGTCCTGATCGGGTTCGCGGGCAACGACGAGCTGTTCGGCGGCGGCGGCGCGGACACCTTCGCATTCAGGTCCGCGCTGAACGCGAATACCAATGTCGATGACGTTCTTGACTTCAACGTGGTCCGGGACACGATCCAGCTTGAAAACCTGTTCATGCAGGCCCTGGGCACCGGGGCGCTTGACCCGGACGCCTTCCGCATCGGGGTGGCCGCCGCCGATGCCGAGGATCGCATCATCTATAACGCGAACAACGGCAACCTGTCCTATGACGCCGACGGCGTCGGCGGCGCGGCGGCCACCCGCTTTGCCATCCTTGACGCGGGATTGGCAATGACCAGCACGGTCTTTGACATCATCTGACACCAACCGGGGGCCGCGGCGATGCGGCCCCCTTGGACGCCCGCGGCCTGTTCCGCAGGCAACAGCGCAACGCCCGCGTCCGGCGCAATCCTTCATCAGCAACGCCCGCTAAGCGGGCATCGACCTGCCGGGAGGCCAGGATGTCACTGCGATCGGGACGCGAACGGATCCTCCAGGCGGTCACGTTCGAACTTTCGGGCCTGGCCATTGTCGTGCCTGCCCATGCCCTGCTGTCGGACGCTCGGGCCGACGCCTCAGCCCTTCTGGTCGCGTCGCTGGCGGTGATCGTGGCCTTGTGGTCACCCCTGTTCAACGCCGTCTTCGACCGGATCGACCTTGCCCTGTCGGGCCGCCTTGCCAGCGACCGCCCGCACCGGCTGCGGCTGGTCCATGCGGCGATGCTGGAACTCAGCGCGCTTGGCGTCACAGTGCCGGTGGTCATGCATCTTGGAGGCTATGGCTTTCGGGATGCGCTGTTCTTCGACATGGCGCTGACCGTCTTCTATACGCTTTATGCCTATGTGTTTCACCTTGCCTATGACCGGCTGCGCCCCGTGGCGATTGCCTGAACCCCCTATGGGGTTTACCCTTGCAGCAGGGACGGGCCAAAGGATGCATGGCGATGGAAATGCCCCCGACCACACCGGCAAGGGCGGCGTTCTGGCGGTCCTTCCCGATCTTTCAGGATCTTGGAACGGAAAGCCTTGCCCGGATCGCCGCCGTGGCCGGGGTGGAACATTGGGCCGCCGGCGCCTTGCTGTTCCAACGCGGCGATCCGGGCGGCTATCTGGTGGCCCTGGCCTCGGGGCGGGTGCGGCTGGCGATCACGACGCCGCAGGGCCGCGAACTGACGCTGCGCCACGCAGGACCGGGCGATCTTCTGGGCGAGATGGCGCTGTTCGATGCCGAACCGCGGTCGGCCGATGCGGTGGCCCTGGTGGAAACGGCGGGCCATGTCCTGCACCGCTCGGCCTTTCGCCAGATCGCCCAGCATGATCCGGCGCTGATGGACGGGGCCGCCCGCTGGCTCAGCCGCCGCTTGCGCGAAACGACCGAGCAGCTGGAAGGCATCGTGCTTTACAATCTCGAATCCCGGTTGGCGCGCTTTCTGCTGGCCACGCTGCGCCAGATCCATGGCGACGACCTGCCGCCCCATCCCGCGCTGCGTCTGGACATCAGCCAGTCGGATCTTGCGGCGGTTCTGGGGGCCAGCCGGCCCAAGGTGAACCAGGCCTTGCAGGGGCTGCGCGACGGGCGCGCGATCACGCGCGACGGGACCACCCTGCTGTGCGACGTGGCTGCCTTGCGCCAGATCGCCGAACCGGCGGCGGATTGAAGGGTGGCCCGCCGCCTGAAACGCGGGCGGGCACGGCTGATGCTGGCGGGGGCCGCCATGGCCCTGGGCCTTGCGATTGTCGTGCTGAACCCGCCCCCCGGCCTGCGGGCGTTGCAGGACCGGGTGTTCGACGCGATGATCCTTGCGCTGCCGCAGCGGGGGGATCCGGTTCCGCCGGTGCGGGTGATCGACATCGGCGCCACCGGCCAGACCGGCGCGCCCTGGGACCGGGGCGACACGGCGCGGCTGGCGGCGCGGCTGGCCGGGGCGAACCCGGCGGTGGTGGCATACGACATCGTCTTTTCCGGGGATTGCGGGGCGGGGGAAGTCAATAACGCGCTTACGGCGGCGCTTGCGCAGGGGCCTGCGGTGCTGGGCTTTCTGCTGGCGGATACCGGGCCGCCGCCGCCGTCCCGTCCTTCGCTGGCCCTGGCCGATGGCGCGGCCCGCCTGCTGTGGCGCGCGCCGGGGGCCGAGGCCGCCTGCCCGGCCTTTGGCGCCGCCGCGACAGCCGGATCGGTCGCCATGGCGGGGGAAGCCGACGGCAGGCTGCGCAAGGCGCCCGTGGGGGTGATCGTCGCCGCCACCCCCTTTCCGTCGCTGGCGGTCGAGGCGGTCCGCATCGCGACCGGACAGGCCGCCGTGCTGCTGGGACCGTCGCCCGCGCCCTGGCTGCGGATCGGCGGCAAGCGCGTCCCGCTGGACAGGGACGGGCAGGTCCGGCTGCATCCCACGCCTCCGGGCGTCTGGAGCGACCGGACCCTGCGGGCGGAGGCGGTGCTGGCGGGCGCCGATCTGGCATCCTTGCGCGGCGCGGTGGTCTTCGTGGGCAGCAGCCTGCCCGAACGCGGCGGTTTGCGGCCGACCGCCGTCAGCCCATTGCAGCCCTCGGTCCAGATCCATGCCGACCTGGCCCAGGCGCTGCTGTCCGGGACCGCGCCCCACCGCGACGCCCTGTCGCCCCGGTTCGAGGCGGGCTTTGTCGCGGCAGCCGGTCTGGTGGCGGTTCTTGCCGTGCTGGCGCTGCCCGCCCTGCCCGCCTTTGCCGTATCGGTGGGGATCGCGCTGATCTGGGTTGCCGCCTGCCTGCTGGTGCAAAGGCAGGGCGGCAGCCTGATGGATCCGCTGATCCCTGCGGGGGCGGTCCTGTCCACGGCGCTTTTGTCCCTGATCAGCCGGGCGGCGCAGATCGGGCGCGCCGAACGCCTGCTGCGCCGCCGGATGGGCCAGCTTCTGCCCGGTTCCGTCATCGCCCGCCTGGTCGAGGATCCGCATCTTCTGAAGCTGGAAGGCGAGGCGCGGATCGTGACGGCCCTTTTCACCGACATCGAGGATTTCAGCCGCATCACCCACAGCCTTGGCCCGCAGGATCTGGTGCGGGTGCTGGACGCCTATTTCAGCCTGACCTGCGGCATCGTGCTGAAGCACGGAGGCATGATCGACAAGCTGGTGGGGGATTCGGTCCACGCGCTGTTCAACGCCCCGCTGGATCTGCCCCGTCATGTCGACGCGGCCCTGGCCTGCGCCCTGGAAATCCATACCGCGACCGAGGCGTTCCGCCGCCTGCCGGACCAGGTGGCGGCAGGACTGGGGCGCACCCGCATCGGGATCGAGACCGGACCGGCGGTCCTGGGCGATGTCGGATCGGGCGCCCGGATCGACTATACCGCCCATGGCGATGCCGTGAACCTGGCCGCGCGGTTGCAGGAAGCGAACAAGGATCTGGGCACGGCCATCTGCATCGGCCCCGCGGCGGCGGCGGCGTCAAGCCTGCCGCTGCGGTCGCTGGGACGGACAGACATCCGCAGCTTTGGCCCGATGCAGGTCTTTACCCTGGGTCACAGCCCGACGCTGGCAAAGGCGGCGGCGATACGGGCCTGACCCCAGCGGACCACCGGGCCGGGCCTGCCGCCGGGACGGGCGATGTCGATCCCCTCGCCCGGACCCAGCACGGTGAACCCGCCGACCTGGTTGTTCATCCTCACCTCCACGGTACCGCGCGCGACGAAGACGGCGAAGACGCCGTTGCTTGGCCCCGCAAAGAACCGGGTGCCGCGCACGCCGATGCGCGCAAAGGCGGAACGGACCGTCAGGTCGATGGGGGGCAGATCCTCGGGCCGGTCAAAGACCATGGCGCCGCCCAGGCTGATCTGGCCGCCCAGGTTGGCCGTGAAGCTGTCGATCTTCAGTTCGCTGCTGGGACCAAGGCTGATCCGCGTCGCCTGGGCCAGCATCAGTTCGGCCAGGCTGCGCGGGTCGGTCCGAACGGTGTCGCCGTCGAATACCGCATCGCGGGCGCGCAAGGGGGACAGCTTTCGGGCGCGCAGCAGGACGGGGGCGCCGGCCGTGCGGACTGCATGGCCGATCTCGCCCGCGGCGCGCACCTGCGTGGCCAGCAGCATCGCTGCGGCTCCGGCAAGAACAAGGCGGCGGGGGCAAGGCATGGCGGCCCGGGGGGACAAGAAGCGATACCGCCATGGTGGCAGCAAACGCGGCGCGCATCAACGGTTTCGCGGCCCGTTTCCGTTTTCCGGCGGGAAAAGGCAGCAGAAGCGCTCGGGGGCGTCAGCGCCGCTTGCCGGGGGCCTTTGTGACCTTGTTGCCGCGCGGCCCCGACTGGACGGGGGTATTGCTGCGGTTTTCCTCCAGAAGCTTGCGCCAGCGATCGACCCGTGCCGGATCCAGCGTTCCCGCAGCCACCGCCGCCCGGACGGCACATCCCGGTTCATGGGAATGGGTGCAGTTTCCAAAGCGGCACAAGGGCGCAAGGTCGGCGATCTCGCTGAACAGCTGGTCCAGTCCTGCGGAAATATCGCTGACGTGCAGCGTGCGGATCCCCGGCGTATCGATCACCCAGCCGCCCCCGGCAATGGCGTGAAGCGAACGCGAGGTGGTCGTATGGCGGCCCTTCGAATCCGCCTCCCGGATCGGGCCGGTCGGCTGGGCATCGGCGGGCGCCTTTGCCGAAAGCGTGTTCAGCAGCGATGATTTCCCCACCCCGGACGATCCCACAAGGGCCACCGTCTGGCCCGCGCCGCACCAAGGGCCAAGCGTCATCGCCGCGTCCGGCGACCGGGCATTCAGCGCCACCACCGCAAGCTCGCGCTGCAGGCCTTCGACCTGGGCCCGGTAAGGCCCGACATCGGCGACCTGGTCGGCCTTTGTCAGGACGATCACCGGCGTCGTGCCCGCCTCGTTGGCCAGCGCGAGATACCGTTCGATCCGCGCGGCATTCAGGTCGTCGTTGCACGAGGTGACGATGAACAGTGTGTCCACGTTCGCCGCGATCAGTTGCGGAACCCGGCCTCCCTCGGTGCGCCGTTGCAACAGGGTCTTGCGCGCCAGCCTGCGGACAAGCAGGTGGCTGTCCGGCTGGGCCAGAACCCAGTCCCCGACCGCGTAGTCGGCGGTATTGGCATGAACGGGCAGCGCCAGCCTGACCGGACCCGACAGGGATTCAGCGGTCATCCGGGCGCGGTGGACGGTCGCGATGCGCATCCGCGCAAGACCGGTTTCCGCCGGATCCAGCTGGTCGTCGAAAAACGCCGCCCATCCGAGCGACGCCAAGGAACGGGATGGCTGGTCCGAGTCATGGGTCACAGCCGATTTACTGAACCGGGGGCTTGCCCGATGCAAGGCCGATCTTGCGCCACGGCGCGGTATTGCAAAAGACGCGGTCGTGGCCGTTCCTTCGACCCCGATAATCCGCCAGCCGTGCTTTCGGTATCTTGTCTGGGCACAAGGCCTGCCCTAGATGATGGGGAACAAGGAAACGCCGTGCGGGCCGATGGCCATACGTGGCTCAAGCTCAAGGGCGGCGATGGTGACATCATCCGAAGACAGGCCTGCCGCGCAGGTTCGCTCGGCCAAGGACTGGGTCCGCATCCTGGCCAAGTACCGCGAGCCGTCCACGCGCCGCAGCGTTCTTGAACTGCTTGCCACGCTTGTGCCCTTCACGGTGCTGTGGGTTCTGGCCTGGATGTCGATGCCGATCAGCCCCTGGCTGACGCTTGGCATCGCGATCCTCAATGGCTTTTTCCTGGTGCGGATCTTTTGCATCCAGCATGATTGCGGCCATGCCTCGTTCTTTCACAGCCGCCGGGCGCAGGACTGGGTGGGCCGGTGCCTGGGGGTGCTGACGCTGACGCCTTATGACGTGTGGCGCCGGACCCATTCCATCCACCATGCCCAGCACGGCAATCTTGACCAACGCGGCATCGGCGACGTGCTGACGCTGACGGTCGCGGAATACCGCGCCCGCGGCCGCTTCGGCAGGCTGATGTATCGCCTTTACCGCCATCCCGTCACGCTGTTCGGGCTGGGACCAAGCTATCTGTTCCTGTTGCAGAACAGGTTGCCGCTGGGCCTGATGAATGCCGGCCGGCGCTACTGGGTTTCCGCCATGGGAACCAATGCCATGATCGCTCTTGGTCTGGCGGCGATGATCTGGCTGGGCGGTCTGATGCCGGTGCTGCTGATCTTTCTTCCCACCGTCGTGGTTGCCGCGACGATCGGGGTCTGGCTGTTCTATGTCCAGCACCAGTTCGAGGAAACGCACTGGTCCGAAGGGGACGCCTGGCAATTGCACGAGGCGGCCCTGGCGGGATCGTCCCATTACGTCCTGCCCGCGCCGCTGCGGTGGATGTCCGCCAATATCGGCATCCATCACGTCCACCACCTGTACAGCCGCATCCCTTTCTATCGCCTGCCCGAGATCTTGCGCGACCATGCCGAACTCGAGGTCGCCCAGCGGCTGACCCTGTGGGAAAGCCTGCGTTCGGTGAACCTGCACCTGTGGGACGAAAAGCTGAAGCGGCTGACATCGTTCCGCGAGGCCCGGCGGCGCTACGGCGCGGCGTAAGCCCGCCCGCGATCCCGGCCTTCAGCCCGTCCGGGCTGCGATCCAGATCGTGTGGCGGTTGCCGCCCTTGCCGCCATGAGCGCGGACCATCTGCGTGGTGACATCGAAGCCGCAGCGGGAAAGCCGTTGCGAAAAGGCCAGGGCCGGTGCAGCGGACCAGACCGCCAGCACGCCGCCGGGGGCCAAGGCCCGGCGGGCTGCCCCGAGGCCGTTTTCATGGTAAAGGGCCTGGTTGCCGGGACGGGTCAGGCCGTCGGGACCGTTGTCCACGTCCAGCAGGATCGCGTCGAACTGGCCTGTGGCCTCGCGGATCATGGCGCCCACGTCGCGCGTCTCGACCCGCACGCGCGGATCCGCCAGGCAATCCCCAAAGACGGATGCCATGTGCTGCCCGGCCCAGCCGACAAGCTCGGGCACGATCTCGGCAACGACAAGGCGGGCATCGGGGGGTGCTGCGGTCTGGGCGGCCCGCAGGGTGAAACCCATGCCCAGGCCCCCGATCAGCACCTGGGGGGCGGGCCTGCCTGACAGACGCGTCAGCGCCAGCCTGGCCAATGCTTCTTCCGAATGGCCCAGCCTGCTGTTCATCAATTCGTTGCCGCCCCCAAGGCGGATCGAGAATTCGTCGCCCCGGCGCAACAGCCTCAGCCTATCCCCGTCCGGCGCTGTGGCCGTCGCTAGGTGTATCCAGGGAAGCATCGGGGAAATCCTGTCGTTGAAAGCCGATGCCCGGCCTATCCCATCCGCATGGGCAATAGAAGGGTCACGCGCCCCCCTGCCCTTCCCGAACCACCGAACGCCAGCAATGCCGCCCCGGCCGTCAGTGGCTTGTGCCGTCCGAAAAGGTGATCTTGTTCCAGACGTTGTATTTGCCCGACGGCTTGCGCATCGGCAGGCGCTTGACCTCCTCCAGCGTGTGGGCGTCGTAGACGACAAGGGCGCCGTCATCCTCCCATACCGATACAAGCGCATATTTCCCGTCGCGGGTGAATTCGGTATGCGCGGCGGTCTTGCCGGGGGCCGGGGTCAGGGTCCGCACGATCTCCAGCGACTGCTTGTCGATGATGTGGATCTCGTCCTTGCGGTCGCTCATGAACACGTCCGCCCAGACATAGGGCGATGTCTCGTGGCTGCGCAGGAAAAATCCGGGGCCGTGGGTGGGGATCTGCCTGACCAGGGTCCAGTCGGTCATGTCGATCACCGACAGCACGCCTTCGTTCAGATGCGGCGTGGCCATGACCTTGTGGCCGTTCCGGTCCCAGGTGATGCCCGAACCCAGATGCGGCATCCCCGGCAGCGGCAGTTCGGCCACCTTGCCGCCGCTGGTCAGGTTGATGACGACGCCCTTGGTGCCCTCGCGGTTGGTGCCGATCAGGTTCTTGTAGCCCGGATCGAAGAAGAAATCGTCCAGGGGTTCCCCGGTGGGGATGCGGCGGCGGGCGAACAGCCCTTCCTGCGCGCCAAAAGCCTCGACCGCGCCTTTTTCATAGCTGTGGACATACCCATCGTGAAAGGGTCCGGCGTCCGGGTGGGTCGCTATCTCCCAGATCTCGGGGGCGTCCTTCAGGGCCAGGATGAAGCTGCGGCGGTCGGGCGCCTGGTAGACGGCGCTGACGCGGCTGGGGGTGCCGTCGCGGGCCACCACGTCGATCACCCGGACGGGTTCCAGCGTGTCGGTGGACAGGATCGTCAGGGTCTGCGGCAGGTAATTGGCGACAGCCAGCCATTTGCCGTCATGGCTCATGGCGATGTTGCGGCTGTTGAGGCCCGCGCGGACCCGGCCCACCTCGGCCAGGGACCAGATGTCGTATTTCTGGACCCAGCCGTCGCGCGACATGATGAAGACAAAGCGTCCGTCGGGCGAGAATTTCGGCCCGCCATGGACGGCATAGGGCGTGGCAAAGCGGTCCAGCACCGTCAGCCGGTCGCCGTCCAGCACGCTGACATGATGATCGCCGGTCTCGACGACCAGGGTGATGTTCATCGGATCGGCGTCAAAGACGGGGGCTGCGGCGGGGCGGTAATCCGGCGCCATGTCCCGGCTGGCGGTGATGTCCGCCACGGTCCAGGCGGGCGTCCGGGCCAGGGGCATCTTGATGAAATCCACAAGCGCCTCGATCTGTTCGCCCGACAACTGGTCCGCGAAGCCCGCCATCTGCGTCAGCGGGCGGCCATGAGCAATCACATCGGCGATGCCCCGGACACGGCCCAGGGTTTCTGGGATCAGCGCCGGTCCGGTGCCGCCCAGCCGGCCTGTGCCATGGCAGGCGGCGCAATGGCTTTCATAATCCGCAGCCGGGTCGGCCATTGCCTGCGCCGGAACCAGCAGCGCGGCCAGCAGCAGCCCGCGGATCAGGTCAGAAGAAACGATGGGCCGGATCATGGCTTTTCCCCCGGAACGGCGTGACGGCAAGGCGGCCCAGGTCGTCATGGACGCCGATCTGGGCATTGGACAGATAGCAGGCCGGATCCTCGGCCCAGGGGTCGCCGGTCAGTTGCAGCGCGCGAATCCGGGTATTGCCGCCGCACACGTCCTTGAACGCGCAGGCCCCGCAGCGGCCCTTCAGCGGTCGGGGCCGGGTGCGCAGGGTCGCCAGCATCGGATCGTCGCCGGTCCACCATTCGCTGAAGGGCCGTTCCTTGACGCTGCCGACCGTATAGTCCGACCAGTAGGTATCGGGATGGACCTTGCCCTGGGGGTCGATGTTGGCGACGCCCAAGCCGCTGGAATTGCCGCCCCAGGCCACCAGATGGTCGCGCACATGGGCAACGGTGGCCGCATCGAAGTTGCGTTCGGCCCAGTGCATGAACCACACCGCATCGGCGTCGTTGTTGCCGGTCACGATCTCCAGCGGGCGGTCTTTGGACAGCGCGTCCCAGCCCCGTTCGATCAGGATGTCCATGGCGCGGCGGGTATGGGCGTGTTCCTGGTCGTCCCCCCGGTGCTTGTCGCCGCGACCCGCATAGACCAGGTGCGACAGATAGAACTTGTCCACCCCTTCGGCCTCGCACAGATCCAGCATGGCGGGCAGGAGGTGTGCGTTGTCGCGGGTGATGGTATAGCGCAGGCCCACCTTGACGCCCCGCGCCTTGCAGGCCCGCACCCCGGCAAGCGCATTGTCGAACGCGCCGTCCACCCCCCGGAACCAGTCGTTCACGGCCCCGATCCCGTCCAGGCTGATGCCGACATAATCAAAGCCAAGCGCCGCCACCCGGTCGGCCGCGCCCGGATCGCCCAGCTTCGTGCCGTTGGTGGACAGCGACAGGTGGCGGAAGTCCAGCTGGCGGGCGCGTTCGGCCAGGTCCCAGAAATCGAACCGCGACAACGGCTCGCCCCCCGACAGGATCAGCGCGGGGATGCGAAAGCCCGACAGATCGTCCAGCACGGCCATGGCCTGCTCATGCGTCAGTTCGCCGGGAAAGACATGATCCGAGGATACCGTATAGCAATGGCGGCATTTCAGGTTGCAGGTGCGCGTCAGGTTCCAGATCACCACCGGCTTGACGCTGCCGGGCCGACCCCGGCGGACGACCGGGGTCGGCCGGACCAGTTGGTGCATGTATTGGGTCAGGCGGAACATCGCGTCCCCTTTCAATCGTCGCGCAGGCGCAGCCCGGTCTTTTTCAGGATGCTTCCAGATCACCACCGGCTTGACGCTGCCGGGCCGACCCCGGCGGACGACCGGGGTCGGCCGGACCAGTTGGTGCATGTATTGGGTCAGGCGGAACATCGCGTCCCCTTTCAATCGTCGCGCAGGCGCAGCCCGGTCTTTTTCAGGATGCGCGTGGAATACAGGATGTCGTGGCCTTGGCAGGCGTCGCCCAGGATCGCGGCAACGGTGGCGCGCTTTGCCTCGACCTCGGCGCGGTCAGAGCCGTGCAGCATGGCGAACAGGTTATAGGGCCATTGGGGCCGCGCGCGCGGGCGCTGATAGCAATGGGTGACGAAAGGCAGCGCGCCGATCCGCGCCCCCAAGGCCGAGATGCGGTCGTCCGCCACGTCCCACACGCTCATCCCGTTGGCGGTCATGCCCAGGGCGTAATGGTTCGGCGCGACCGCAATGCGGCGGATCGCGCCCCGGTCCTGCATCGCGGCCATGCGGGCGATCACCTCGGCCTCGGTCAGGCCAAGAGCCGATGCGATTTCCGCATAAGGCGCGGCGACCAGCGGCAGTCCCGCCTGCGTGGCCTGCACGATGCGCCGGTCGATGGGGTCCAGGGCGGCAGGGTCAGGCATCATGCCCGCACCCGGAAGCCGATGAAGTATTCCTCCAGCTTTGGAAACAGCATGACCTTCAATCCCGTCTCCTGTTCGATGGCGCGGGCGGTGCGGTCGATGCCGCCGGGGGAATCGGTGGCAAGGACGAACCACATGTTCAGCGCGTGGGTGCGTTCATAATTATGCGCCACCTCGGGATACGCATTGACCTGTGTCATGACGGCGTCGAAACGGTCCGGGGGCACGGCCATGGCGCAAAGGCAAAAGGCCCCGCCCATCTGGGCCGCGTCGAAGAACGGTCCAAAGCGGGTGATCGCGCCCAGATCGCGCAGGCGCGACAGGCGGGCGATCAGATCCGCGCCGGTGATCCCCAGGGCCGCGCCCGCGTCGTCATAAGGGCGCGGGGTCAGCGGAAAGCCGTCCTGCAAGGCGTTCAGGATGGCGCGGTCGGTCGCGTCCAGGGCGTCATGGGGCAGGACGGTGCGGGTGGGACGGGTCATGCGGCCTCGATCAGGGCGCCGTGCTGCTTGAAGCATCGGGTGGAAAACAGGATCTTGTGGGACGCGCCCGCCAGTTCGGGCAAGGCGCGGGCGCGGTCCAGGACGGCCATGGCCTCGGGGCGGGACTGGGCGTGGATCATGCAGAACAAGGGCCAGTCCCAAACGCCCGGCACGGTGCGGCGCTGATAGCACAGCGTGACGCCCGGAACCCGCGACAGCGCAAGCCCGGCGGTTTCCACGCAGGCGGGCTGCCAGACGACCATCGCATTCGCCACCCATCCAAGCGCCCGATGACGCACGATGACGCCGACGCGGGTCAGGATGCGGGCAGCGGACAGCGCACCGATGCGGGCGATAACATCGGCTTCGCTGCGGTTCAGGGCGCCGGCCAGTTCCGCGAAGGGCCGGGAAACAAGCGCCAGTCCCCCGGACAGCGCCTGCATCAGCGGACGGTCGTCGTCGCGCAGGGCCGTCATGTCCGCCTGACGGTCCAGGATCATCGCCGCGCGCGGGCCGCGCAGGCGAAAGCCCAGGTCGATGTTGAAGGGCCTTTCCAGGGGCAATGACAGGACCGCCAGGCCCGACGCGGCCTCGATCCGGGCAAGCGACGCCGCCAGATCCGCGTCCGACGGGGCCGTGGCGACGAACCACAGGTTCCAGTCATCCTCGCGCAGATAGGAATGGTTCACGCCGGGTTCAGCGCCCACGATGGCCGCCACCTCCTCGATGCGCGGGGTCGGGATCGACAGGGCGGCAAGCGTGGATGCGCCTGCCGTATTCGGGCGGCAGGTGGCCCCCACGCGGGCGATGCAGCCCTTGTCGCGCAACCCGCGCAAGCGGGCCAGCACGTCGCCTTCGGTGGTGCCAAGGCTTTCTGCCATGGCCGCGAAGGGGCGCGGGACCAAGGGCAGGTCGCGCTGGAATTCGTCCAGCAGGCGGCTGTCCAGGCAATCGGGGTCGGGCGTGTCGCGCATGATCACAACCCCGTCCGGTGCGCGCGGGCGGTAAAGAAGATGCCGGACGGGGCCTGCGCCGGTATCTCGCCCAGCTTCTGATAGGTGCGAGCGTCCAGGATCACCACCTTGTTGTCGTCGCGCGCCGACAGCCAGACCTCGCGCCCGCGCGGCGTGAACTCCATATGCAGGATGCCCTTGCCCGGTTCCAGCCTGTGCTTCACCTGCTGCGTCAGGGCATCGATCACCTGCACGGTCCCGTTGTCGGGGGTGGCAAAGTTCACCCACAGCTCGCGCCCGTCAGGGCGGGCGGTGACAAAGACCGGCTGGCCCGCGACATCCGTGCGGCCGGTTTCCCGGCCCGTCGCCGCATCGGCCCACAGCACCTGGTGCAGGCCCACGGCGGGCAGGGCATAGGTCGCGCCCGCCAGCGTCCAGCCTTGCAGATGCGGCATCTTGTAGACCGGCAGGTCGGGTTCGTTCCGGCCGTAATCGGGCAGGATGCGGCGGGGTTGGGGGGGATCCTGCCACAGGTCGATGGTGGTCAGCCCCTTTTCGCCGAACAGCCCGACGACATAGGTCCGCCCGTCCGCCGTCATCAGCGCGTCATAGGGGTTCGCGCCGACCCCTTGGATCCGCGTGACCTGCGGGTTGGCGGGGTCGGCGGAATGGTCGAGCACCCAGACCTCTCCGCTGTCCCAGGTCGCCACGACGAAGCGTGATCCGGGCGCGTCGGCAAGGCCCACGGTCTTGGACCCCATCGGCACATCGGCCACCTGCGCCAGCGTGTCCGCGTCAAAGACCTTGACCCCGCCCGGTTCGTAATTCGACACCGCGACCAGCCGGCCGTCGTCAGATATCGCGCCGCCGATGGCGTTGCCTGCCTGCACCACGCGGTTTTCCAGCCTGCAGGCCAGGATATCGACCTTGGACAGCCCCCCGTCCCGGCCAAAGACATAGGCAAAGCGTTCGTCGGGCGAAAATGTAAGCGAGGCATGGGACAGATCGCCCAGGCCCTGCACCCGGCACAGCGCCGCGCGGTCGGACTGGTCCACGACCAGAACGGATCCGCTGGCCCGTTCGATCACTACGCCCAGATCGCCGGTGCCGCGCGGTTCCCCGGCGGATGCGGCAAGCGGCAGGACCAGGGCAAGAACGGTCAGGCAGGGGCGGATCATGGGGCTTTCTCCTTCATCAGGTATCGGGCGATCCAAAGCGCCTCGGCGGGGGAAATCAGCGGTCGCCAGGGCGGCATCGCGGTGCCCGGCACGCCGTCCAGGATGATCGTCGCCACCGTTTCGGGATCAAGGCCGGACAGCGCCTGGGGCGTGATGGCCTTGCCAAGGCCGCCCTTCATCGTCAGCCCGTGGCAGGATCCGCAATCCTGGATCACCATGTGTTCCAGTTGCGCCTGCCGTTCGGGCGTGACGGCCATGGCGGGACCGGCCAGGGCCAGAAAGGCTGCGGCAACCATCCAAGGCTCAGCCATGGCCGACCAGGCGCAGATGGGCGGGACGCAGGTCGCGCGGCAAAGGCAGCGCGGCGGTTTCGTAAAGCCCGGCCACGCGGCCGATGACGAACAGGACCGGCGCCTCGATCGGCCTGCGGGCAAGATCGGCGCCGATCTGGGTCAGGTTCGACAGCATCCGAACCTCTCGCGCGGTGGTGGCATGGGCGACGGCCAGAACCGGCAGATCGACCGGCATTCCGGCGGCGATCAGGCGGGCGGCGATTTCGGCCATGTTCGCGGCGCCCATATAGACGACCAGCGTCGTGTCGGGGTCAGCCAGGCTGTGCCAGTCCAGATCCAGCACCGCGTCGCGCGCCCGGTGGCCGGTGACATAGCGCACCCCGGTCGCAAGCCCGCGATGCGTGAGCGGCACCCCGGTCGAGGACGCGGCCCCCTGCGCCGCCGTGATGCCGGGAACATAGGCATAGGCGATCCCCGCAGCGGCCAGTTCCTCGGCTTCTTCGGACCCGCGCCCGAAGATCAGCGGATCGCCGCCCTTCAGCCGGATGACCGTGTGACCCTCGCGGGCAAGGTCCACCAGCATCTGATTGATCTTGTACTGCGGCACCGAATGAAAGCCCGCAGCCTTGCCGACCGGGATGCGGCGGGCGGCGGCGGGCGTCAGGGCCATGATCTCGGGGCTGACCAAGCGGTCGTGGACGACAACCTCGGCCGCCTGCAGCAGCCGCAACGCGCGGACCGTCAGCAGGTCGGGGTCGCCCGGTCCCGCGCCGATCAAATAAACCTTGCCCGCCATGTCGGTGATCCCTTGCAGTTGAGGCTGGGGAAAGCGGGCGCGCGACATGGGGCCGCACGCCCGCAGGGCATTCAGGCGATCAATAGATGTCGCCCTGGGTGTTCTTGACGTTGAACTTGCCCGTGGGCGTCACAAGGCGTGGATCCTTGATGACGTGCTTCAGTTCCAGCGTCTTGTCGTCCACCACCACGATGGCCGATTCCTGGTCCTTGCCGTTCCAGACCGAGAACCAGATTTCCGTGCCGTCCTTGTTGAACTCGCCCTGGACGACGCGCGGCTGGCCTTCGCTGATCCCGGCCCATTCCGTGATGGGCAGTTCGATGATTTCGGGATCGGCGCCGTCCCCGGTCATCGCGTCGATCTTGAACACCGCGACCGAACCCGAAATCGAGGGTTCGGGGTTCAGCGTCGCGTCGACATAAAGATGGTTCGATCCGGGATAGGTTTTCACGAACAGCGAACCGCCGCCCAAGGCCGGGAAGCTGTCCACGATCTTCCAGGCGCTGTCGGCGTGGCCTTCCGGGTCGGTCCCAATCAGGGCCACCGAATCGTCGCCCAGGTGCGATGTCGCCCAGACCGGCCCGAAGGTCGGGTGGACGAAGTTCGCGCCGCGGCCCGGATGCGGGGTTTCGCCGCCGGTGTCGGTGATCGCCTCCAGCTCGCCGTCCTTGGTGTCGATCACCACCAGCTTGCCGCGTGCGTTTGCCGCTGTTATAAAGTAACGCTTGGTGCTGTCCAGGCCGCCGTCGTGCAGGAAGCGTTCGGCCTCGATTTCCGTGATCTTCAGGTTCTTCAGGTCGGTGTAATCGACCAAGTGGATCTTGCCGGTTTCCTTGATGTTGACCAGGAACTCGGGCCGGTAGTGCGAGGACAGGATCGCCGCCACCCGCGGTTCGGGGTGATAGGTCTGTTCGTCATAGATGTTGCCGCGGGTAGAGACGATCTTCAGCGGCTCCAACGTCTGGCCGTCCATGATGACGTATTGCGGGGGCCAGTATGCGCCGGCGATGGCGTATTTGTCCTCCCACCCTTCCATCTTGGATGTTTCGACCGAACGGGCCTCGGCGCCGATCTTGATGGTGGCGACGATGGCAGGATCTTCCATCCACAGGTCGATCATGTCTACCTTGCCGTCGCGGCCGATCACCAGCAGATACCGCCCCGAGGCCGACATCCGGCTGATATGGACGGCATAGCCCGTGTCCAGCACCTTCCTGATCTCATAGGTGCCCCCGTCGATCAGCGCGATCTGGCCCGCATCCCGCAGCGTGACGGAAAACAGGTTTTCCAGATCCCAGTCGTTCATTTTCTCGGTCGGGCGCTCTTCGGGCGGGACGACGACCTGCCAGCTGCTCTTCATCTCGGGCATACCCCATTCGGGGGGACTTGCCGGATCCTGCAGGACATAGCGGGTCATCAGGTCGATCTGACGTTCGTCAAGCTGCCCGGAGGTTCCCCAGTTCGGCATCCCGGCGGGCGATCCGTATTCGATGAAGGTTTTCAAATAGTCATAGCCCAGTTCGCGCGTCAGGTCGGGCGTCAGTGCCTTGCCGGTCGCGCCCTTGCGCAAGACGCCGTGGCAGCCCGCGCAGCGTTCGAAATAGATCGTGTTCGCCTCGTCGAATTCGGCCTGGCTCATCGCGGGCACGCCCTCGGGGGTGCCAGGCACCGCAAGCTGTTCCTGCCCAAGGGTGGTCAGCGAGGGTTCATACTGGTCCTGGGGCTTGGACGTGTGGTCCTCGACTTGGGACTTGGCCCCGGCCTGTTCGCTGGTGGTCAGCTGGGCGCCTTCGGACCGGGGCAGTTCCTGGACCTCGGTCTCGGGACCGGCCTTGGGGCCTGTGACCTGGTTGAGATCGGCGTTGTTTTCAATGGTGGCGTCGTCGGCCGGGGCGGTGGCCGCGGCTGGATCAGCGGGGGCGGGATCGGCCGTCTGGGCCGACGCGAAACCTGCGCCGAAGACCAGGGCCAGTGCCGCCGATGCCATAAGCGACATCCTGGCTGTATGGGCTGGGAACTTCATGAATCCTCTCCATCCTCCTGGTGGGGCAGGCAGGACGTTAACAACTCCGTGAGGTCTGTCCTTGATTTCGGTCAAGGCCGGATGACGGAAATTGCGCAAGTGTTCCCCGTGACGGCCCGCTGCGACGCTTGGCCACGCACAAAGGCGTCAAGGGGCGCGTCCGGGATTGTTCATGAACCTGCTTGCATCCCTTCGCCCCCTTGCCCGCGCGGCCGCAATCCTGTCGCTGCTGGCGTCGGGACTGGCAGGGCCGGTCCATGCCGCGCCCCCTGCCCTTGCAGCGGCTTCGGAAACGATCGCGCCGGCCGCCCCTGATGCCGTTCTGGCAGCCGCCCTGTTCCAGATGCCGCCGGGCAGCACGCCCATGCTGACGCGGCAGGAAACCCCGGTGCCCGGCTGGACGGTCGCGGCGGATGGCCGTGTCCTGGGCCTGATCGGCTCGACCTGGGAACTTGCCGGATCCACCGGCTATTCCGGCCAGCCGCTTGACGTGCTGGTCGCGGTCGCCCCCGACGGCCGGGTCGCGGGGGCGCGACTGATGCGGCACGCGGAACCCGTGCTGACGCTGGGCATCTCGGACGCCGACATCGCCGCCTATGTGGATGGCTTTCGCGGCTATGACACGACGCGCCCCGTCGAGGGTGCGGGTGTTCCCGACGTGATCTCGCGCGCGACGGTATCGACCGGGGTGATCCGCGACGGCATCCTGCGCAGCGCCCGCATCCTGGCCGGGGCACAGGCCGACGGCGGCGTGATCGACCGCGTGGCCCATGCCCCCGCCGACTGGAACGCGCTGACGGCGATGGGCGCGCTGTCCCATGCCCGCGCCACGATGGCCGATGCCGCCGCCGCGATGCCCGGTGCGCGCCCGCCCATCGCCCCCTCGGACGCGGCCTGGTTCGAGATGTGGACGGGCGTGATCGACACCCCCACCGCCGGGCGCAACCTGCTGGGCCAGCAGCGCCTGACGGCCCTTGCGGGCGGCATCGGCCCGGGCGAGGCCTTGCTGGGCGTCTTTTCGCGCGGCCTGCAATCCCATCGCGGCACCGAATACCGCCGCACGGGGCTGTTCCAGCGGATCGAGATCGCCCAGGACGACATCCGCCTGGTGCCGACCGCCGATGCCTTTGCCGCAATCCCCCGGCTGGAAATCGGCGGCGCCCCTGACCTTAGGGAACGCAGCGTGTTCCGCTTCAATGCCGATCCCGACGCGGGCGGCATCGACCTGACCCGGCCCTTTCGCGTGACTGTCACGACATCGCGCAACGGCGCGGGCGGCGCTGTCCTGACCCTGCCCGTCACGGCCACGCTCGCCCTGCCCCAGGCGTTCCGCATCGCCGCGCCGGAACCCGATGTTCCACTGTGGCAGCGGTTCTGGATGGAAAAGCGTCCGCAGATCGCCTTTGTGGGCGCCATGCTGGCGGTGCTGGGGTTGATCCTGTTCGGGCAGGAATGGCTTGTGCGCCGTCCCCTCCTGTGGCGGCGGGTGCGGCTGATCTATCTGGCGACGACGCTTGTCGTCTTGGGCTGGGGCCTGAACGCGCAGTTGTCGGTGGTCCAGGTCATCGCATTCCTGCACGGGCTGGTCTTCGATTTCCGTTGGGAAACCTTTCTGGTCGCGCCCCTGATCTTTGTCCTGTGGTCGGCGGTGGCGCTTGGGATGCTGTTCTGGGGACGAGGCGTCTTTTGCGGCTGGCTGTGCCCCTTTGGCGCCCTGCAGGAACTGACGAACGCCGCAGCCCAGCGGCTTGGCGTCCGCCAGATCGCCGTGCCCCAGGCGCTGCATGAACGGCTTTGGGTGATCAAGTACACGCTGTTCGTGGGCCTGGTCGCGTTGTCCTTTTATTCCATGAACCACGCCCTGGTCATGGCCGAGGTCGAGCCGTTCAAGACCGCGATCAGCCTGCGCTTCCTGCGCCCGTGGCCCTTCGTGCTGTATTTGGTCGCGCTGATCGGCGCGGGCCTGTTCATCGAGCGCTTCTTTTGCCGTTACCTATGCCCCCTTGGCGCGGGGCTGGCGCTGCCCGCCAAGCTCAAGATCTTCGACTGGCTGAAGCGCCGTCCGCAATGCGGGCGCGAATGCCGGCTGTGCGAGACAAAATGCACCGTGGGCGCGATCGACCCGCTGGGGCGGATCAATCCCAACGAATGCGTGCTGTGCCTGCGCTGCCAGGTCATCATGAACGATCCGGGAACCTGCCCTGTCCTGAAACGCCGCGCGCGGGGCAGCGACGCCCCGCCCTTTCCCACGGCCCCGGCATCCCCGCCCGTGCCGCCGCCCCTCCACCCGACGCAGGTTCCCGCAGGCGCCCATGACGGCGCGGCGGACCGCCAGCCGCCGTCCATTCAGTCCCAGCAGGTGACGCCGTGACAAACGCTGCCTTCAGCCGCCGCCGCTTCCTTGCCCTGTCCGCCGCCTGTGCCTGGGCCACGCCCGCCCTGGCAGAGACTCGACACCGATGGCAGGGCGTGGCGTTGGGCGCGGACGTGGCACTGACCGTCCAAGGCGGTCCGGGTGCGGCCGCCCGCGCCTTTTTCGCCGAGGCCGCGCGCAGCCTGCGCGGCATCGAGCGGCAGTTTTCCCTGTTCACCGGATCCGAGTTGCGCCGCCTGAACGCCATGGGCAGGCTTGCCCATCCATCCGACGACCTGCTGGCCGTGTTGCACCTTTCCGGTCAGGTGCATGACGCGACACGCGGCATCTTCGATCCGACCGTTCAACCCTTGTGGCAGGCCCGCAGGCTGGGCCAGGACGAAACCGCCGCGGCCGCCCTGGTCGGATGGCGGCACGTCCGCATCGACCCGGCCGAGATCCGCCTGATGCGCCCCGGCATGGCACTGACGCTGAACGGCATCGCCCAGGGCTTTGCGGCCGACCGCCTGGCCCAGGTTGCGGCCCGCCATGGGCTGGACCAGGTTCTGATCGACGCAGGCGAGGCGCGGGCCATCGGCCCCGCCCCATGGAGCGCAAGGATCGCGGCGCCCGATGGCACGATCATCCGCGAACTGGCCTTGCAGGACCGCGCGCTTGCGACATCGGCAGCCTTCGGCACCCGGATCGGTCCCGCGGGAAACCGGGCGCATATCATCGGCCCGGCGGGCCAAGGCCCCTTCTGGTCGGTGGTGTCGATCAGCGCGAACAGCGCCGCGCTTGCCGATGCCTTGTCGACGGCCGGCGTGCTGATGACCCGCCCCGCGATCGAGACGGCCCTTGCGGCATTTCCCCAGGTGCGGATCGAGGCGCTGCACGCCTGATGCAGCCCCGATAATGATCCCGGCGTTCCCGCATGGTTGCCGCGTCACTGGGAAAGCCAAAAAGGCCGTGCAATATCCTGTCATTCCAAGGTCGTTCGGACGCCCGGGGGCTTGACCTGTGGCGGGACTGGGGCAAACTTTCCTTTGTGGCGATGGATAGTCGGCAAGGATGCCCAGGGTTTCACAATGGACACATATCTTTCTGCGGCACGGGATCTGGTGGTCGAGGGAATGCGCGAAAGCCAGGTCGCGCTGTCCCCGGGGCTGGAGTTTCATTTGGCCCTCACCCTAGCCAGCTATATGCACCGCCCGCTTGCGCCGGACCGATTGACGGTGCGCCTGATGGACGCGGGGCAGCGGCGGGCCCGGCCAAGCGAGTCGCGCCGGATCGGGGACGAATGCCTGATCTCTTGCGCCTTCTTTGCCGCACGGCTTGTGCGGCGGGGCGGCACCATTGTCCATTATGCGGGGGTGGGACAGACCGCCTATGCGAATGCCGGGATGCCGGAAATCGCCAGCGGGTTTCCCGATATGCTGGACGTCCTGCAGGCAAGCCGCCCGACCATCCGGGAAAGGCCCCTGCCGAACCGTGATGGGGATGGTGCCCCGACCTTGATCCTGTCGCCGCGATTGAAGCACTGACATCCCCTGCCCTGTTTTAAGATGAATATTGCAGCCGCGTCCGTGAAACCACATCGGCAACCGTCCGCAGAGTTGACAGCTGTCAACTTGGGCAGGCCGCGCCGCTGCGCAGCAAGGCCATCACCATGGGTCCAACGTCGAGATCATGTGACATCGACAGACGCCGCAGGTAAGCGCCGGGGCTGCGAATTTGAGTAAATCTCTGCAGAATGCAAGCCAAGGCAATTGATGCGCGTCTGTCCCCCAGCATTCGCCGGGCGGATTGCCAGGTTTCCGTCGTGACCCCCATCATCGGGCGGACGAATTCGGCCAGTTGCGACAGTCCCTGCCAGTCTTCTATTGCTCGGGTGGCATAGGTTTCCATCTCGGGGGCAGCTTTCAGGACTATCGCCAGGGGTGGAAGCTCTTGCTGGTCATCGCCCCTATCAGATTCATGGAGATCAGAGTCTGCATTATGTTGGTGCCGCTCATTTCGGGCGTCATTGCCGCTTGATTTCGTTGTTTCCGCACTATGCTCACTGTTGCTGTCAAGCAGTTCACGCAAGCCTGCCTCCATCGCAAAGAGTGCATCAAGATCCAACTTGCGACGCAACTGGCGTTGCATTTCGGCCAGATCTTCATGGAAAATGCATGCATTGTTTTGATGCTCTAGGACGGCGCTCACGTCTCTCAACAGCAGAAACACGGTCTGGCGCAACTTGCGTGTTAGGCGGCGTGTTTCTTGTGCCGCTTCCGCGGCGGCACTGATCGTCTCTGCTTGGTGCAGGAGGGGGCTCAGGTCAAAGCCGAAGATCCGGTCGATCTGGCCTTTCCCATCGCGGGTCGCATAGCGTTTTCCATTGGGGCTGTCATGGCGCAGGATCATGCCTGCGTCGATCAAGACCGCGATATGGCGTCGCAGGGTGCTTTCCGGCATCCCGTGCAGGCGCCCTGACAGGCTGGCATTCGACGGGAACACGGTCAGCGGCCCCGCGGCCAAATCGCGCGCCGGATGGAACGACAACAAAGCCGAAAGAACCGACAGATTGCGATCGCTCAGGCCAAAGGCTTCGCGGCCATCGGTCAGGTCGCGCAGGATGGCCCATTTGTCCACGGCCAGGACTTCGCCCGTGGGCGGGCAACCCATGACCGGCCGCCGCCCGATGGACGTCGTTGAAATATGTCTCATTCGTGATGTCACAAGGCAAAGGAATTGCCTTCGCCGGAACCGACGGTGTTGACAGCTGTCAACTTTAGCCGTTATCTTCGAGGTGCGAGATCGAGAGAACGGCCCTTTGGGATGTCATGTCCTGGGGGGCTTTTCTTTTGCCGTCCTGTGCCTCCTTGGTTGCTTCTGCTGGGTGATGCTTGCTACGTCAGGCTTTTCAGCCAGTCGTCGTGAACGTCGGCGATGTGATCGATCAGCCAGTCCGCAAAGTCGCGGCCCTGAGCCTCTAATTCGATCACGATTTTTGCCTTGCCTCGCCGGACCTTGCCCAGCGGGCGGCCATCAGCGGTGCGCAATGGCTGGACCGCGGGCCGGGCAGGGGACGCGCTGATCGCGGAAAGAACCGCGGCAAAGCGCGCGTCGGAATCGCTGCCCTTGGCAGAATTCACCAGATCCGCCACCGATCGTCCTTCGGCCCTTTTCGCCAGGGCCATCCAGCGATCCCGACCCGCCGACGGGGCCGCACCAATGGCCTTGATCAAGGGCTCGGGAAGGGCGTCGATCACCGAAAGCATCCGCGAGATCACCGTCTTGTCGATCGACAGCGCGTCGCAGACCAGCTTGCGGTCATAGCCCGCCCCGACCATCTGCCGGGCGAAATTGGCCTTTTCGATAAAGCTCAGATCCTTGCGGGCCGAGTTTTCCTGTCCTTGCGCCACCACCAGTTCGCGGTCGTTCAGGCTGCGGACCATGGCCTTGACCGGCAGCCCCAGCTTGCGCAATGCGGCCACCCGCCGTCGCCCGAAAACGATATCATACCGACCCTCGGCATTTGGCGAATGACGCAGCAGGATCGGAACCTGCTGGCCATACTCCTTGATCGACGCCATCAGGGCCTCGATCCCCTGGGGGTCTTCATCCAGGCGGTCGTCCAGGCCCGCGCTGTCGATCATGTCGCCCGGAACCTCGATGATCGCGCGGTTCTTCAACTCGCTGATGGATTTCGAGACCGCGCCGATCGCACCCCGATCCGAACGGGGCAGGGCAGGGCGGCCTTCGGCCGGGGCAGGGGGCGCGGCCATCAGGTTCTTGAGCAGGTCCTTGCGTGCCATCACATCCCCTTCCGGCCCCAGGCGGCCTGTATCAACCCTTCTATCTCGCCGTTGACGGCGTTCAGGCTTTCCATGGCGCGTTCATAGGTCGCGCGGGTAAACTGCGACTTTTCAACCTCGTAAAGGGTCTGCTTGGTGATCCCGGCGTCCGAGATCGCGGTCGACTTCAGGACCGGATGGTTCAGGACATGATCCCCGAACATCGACCGCATGAAGCTGACCATCTGGTTCTGCGGTCCATCGCCCGGCTCGTATCGGGTGATTACATAGCGCATCCAGTCATAATCCATGCTGCCGCCCGCATCCGCGACCACCCCCAGCAGGTTCGATGTCATCAGCAGGAACTGGCACATCGACATTACGTCCAGCATCTGCGGATGCACCGTCACAAGAATGGCGGTCGCCGCCGACAGGGCGGACATGGTCAAAAAGCCCAGTTGCGGCGGACAGTCGATCACGATGACATCGTAATCGCCTTCGACCTCGGCCAGAACGTCGCCGATCCGGGTGAAGAAATAGTTGCCGGACCGTTCGCGCAACGCCATGGGGGTCGTATGCTCGAACTCCATCAGGTCCAGGTTGCCGGGAATCAGGTCCAGGTTGGTGAAATAGGTTTTCTGGATGATGTCGCGCAATGGCGCGGGGTCGTCATAGCGGATGGAATCATACAGCGTGCCGCCGTCGGTCAGATCCAGTTCCGGCTGCACCCCATGCAGTGCCGACAGGCTGGCCTGCGGGTCAAGGTCGATGGCCAGCACGCGATATCCGTCAAGGGCCAGCTTTTGCGCCAGATGGGCGGCCGTCGTGGTCTTGCCAGATCCACCCTTGAAGTTGATCACCGTGATGACCTGCAAATGATCCTGCCCGCGCCGGCCCGGCAGGTAAGTCCCAGGGGATTTTGCCCCCTTTTCAAGCATTTCGCGCAAGGCCTGGATATCGGCGGGCGTGTAATAGCGGCGACCCCCGGCTCGGGTTTCCGGTGAGGGGCCTTTGCCCTCGAGATCTAGCTTGCGCAGATAGGCATCCTTCACACCCAGCAGGTCGGCAACCTCGCCCGAGGTGAACTTGCGCAATTCCCGTCTGGCATCGGGAGGAAAAAGCTGTTCACGATGCGCGTGCAGCCGTTCGGACAAGGCAGCGGCGTGGGCGCCCACCAGCTTGTCGATGCGTGTCTTGGGCTGCATTATCCCCATGCCGCCGTCCTTTTCTGCAAGGCTTGTGTCGGTTACGCTTTAAGCCGTCTTATTCAGTTTATGGCGTAATTTATTGTTCTCTTTTTCGATTCTGGCAAGGGCCTTCTTGGCAACCCTCCTTTCCCGGCCGTCTATCTTGTCTTCGCAGACCTCGGCATGGTATTACTGCAGGTAATACCAGGGAGGTTCATCATGCGCATCACCATCAAGGGTCAGGTCACCATCCCGCAGACAGTACGGGATTTCGCCGGGCTTCAGCCGGGAACCGAGGTCGATTTCATCATCGGCGACGATGGTGTGGTTCGTGTGGTCCCGGCGGGGCAGGGTGTCGAGCACAAGGCCATGCGCCTTGACGCCGTGATCGACGGACTGACCGGCAGCGCGGACAGCCGCCTGTCCACGAACGAGATCATGGCCCTGACCCGCGAATGACGCCGGTCCTGGTCGATTCCAACATCCTGATCGACATTTCTACCCAAGATCCCGAATGGTCGCCCTGGTCAGCAAAGGCCTTGAGGCAGGCCGGGCAGGACGCGCGGCTTGTCATCAACCCGCTGATCTATGCCGAACTGTCCGTGGCGCACAGTCGGATCGAAACGCTGGACGCCCTGCTGCCCGAGGATGTCTTTCACCGCGAAGCCCTGCCCTGGTCGGCCGCCTTTCTGGCGGGCAAGGCGTTCCTGGCCTATCGCCGCCGCGGTGGCGCCCGCGCGTCGCCTTTGCCCGACTTCTACATCGGCGCCCACGCCGCCGTTCGCGGCTACCGCCTGCTGACCCGAGACCAAGGGCGATACACAACCTATTTCCCGACGCTGACGGTCATTTCTCCTGCTTGACTGGGGGAGGGGTGGGGGAAGCGGTGAAATACAGTTTTGGATGGTACTATAAAACGGTCGTTTGATGATCGTTCCATAGTAGGTCTTTCACGTCGCGGTAGGCGAAAGAGGCAGCGTTTCCTTGCGCTGCTGTTGTCTGCAGGCCTCCCAAACTTCGGATCCTCCCGGATGTTACCTCTTTCAGGTAAGGGGCTCATTTACACGTCTAGACGCTCATCCCTAATCCGCGGGGTGATCCGCATGGACGACGAAATTGGCGGATGTAGGACAAAAAGTGTCCTCCTGGTTAGTCGTAACGAGAAGGGCAGGGGGGTAACTGGGGGTAACCGGGGCAGATTGCGGGGCACGGTATTGCGCTTGTGATCTTGGTCTGATTCAAAATCGTATGGGCCTGTCATCGGATGATACCTTTGGGACGCTGAGCGCCGACAGTTTGCGTCGGCAGACAAGAAGGAGAAGACGTCATGGACCATAACGACAGGCAAGCCATCGAGGGGCTGTTTGGCAAGCTCGGCCAGGCCGCCCAAGCCCAGCCTCATCGCGACCCCGAGGCCGAGGCGCTGATCGGCGACCTCATCGCACACAATCCCGGCGCGGCCTACTACCTGGCCCAGACGGTGATGGTGCAGGAACAGGCGCTGAACGCGGCACAAGAGCACATCCAGCAACTGCAGCACCAGCCCCAGCCCCAGCAGGGCGGCGGCCTCCTCGGGCGGCTCTTTGGCGGCGGCCAGCCGCAGGCGCCGCGGCCCATGGCTCAGCGGCCGCAGTCCTCTCCCTATGGGCAGCAGGGCTACGGTCAGCAAGGCCACGGGCAGGCTCCGCAGGGCGGCAGTCCCTGGAACAGCGGCCGCCCGTCCGGCGGCGGCGGCTTCATGGCGGGCGCCGCGCAGACCGCCATGGGCGTGGCGGGCGGCGTCCTGCTGGGCAATGCCCTTGGCGGCATGTTCGCGGGCGACGCGTCTGCGGCGGAAGCCCCCATCGAGGAGCCGATGGATGACGAGGCCGGCTATGACGACGCGGGCTACGACGATGGCGGCGGCGAGGAATGAGCGACGGCAGTCAGCCTGCACTCTCCCCGGCGTCAGAGGAAGATGCCGGGGACGAGGACCGAAGTCGGCAGCCCCTGTCTCGGCTGATTGACCGGCTCGCCGCCCGAAGGGCTTCGGACAGGCTGACCCTTACCCTGCTGGTCGCGTGGTTTCAGGACCGCGCGACCTTGGCGCTGTTGATGATCTTCGGCATCCTTAACATGCTGCCGAATCCTCCGGGATCATCCATGATCCTGGGGATGCCCATGCTTTACCTGTCCCTGGCGATGCTTCTCGACCGGCGGCCCTGGTTTCCTCGCGTCATTATGGAGCGAGGGATATCGTCCGCGATGGTGGCCACGATCGCGGCCCGCGCCTCGCCTGTTCTGCGCCGCTGCGAACGCCTGATGAGGCCCCGGCTTCACGCTCTGAGCGAAGGTTGGGCATACCGGGTTTCGGGTCTTCTGTGCCTGATCCTGTCGATCATCCTGATCCTGCCGGTGCCGCTCGGGAACATCCCTCCTGCGGCCTGCATGACGGCACTCGCGCTTGCCTTGGCCATGCGCGACGGGTTGGGGGTGCTGTTGGTCTGGGCCTTGTCGCTGACCTGCCTGGTCCTGATGTCGGGCATCATCGTTGCCACAGTCCTTCTGGTCGCCAGAGTTGCGACTGGATTTCTTTCCTGAGCCATGGAGTTCCCCTTGCTGTCCGAATGGATATCGAGTCCTGCCGCATTTGCAGGCCTTGCCGCGTCCTTCACCATGTCTGTCGTAGTTCTGACAACCCGTCTGCTACATCTGCTGGCCTGCGAGACGGTACCGGCAAAAGTCCCCCCCACCGCCCGCCGCGCGAAGGGAAGATCATGGAACGGCTGATTGAACGTGGGCTGTTTGCCGGCCATGGATTGGATCGCCAACCACGCCAAGTCGCTCAAATACCGTAAGGCAGTTCCCTCGTGATCCGCTTGTCATAGATTGCCCGCCAGAAGGCGTGCCAAATCCTTTCCAGACGTCATCTTTCCTGAACACCCACAAAGGTAGCAAAACACGATGCACCCCAGCCCCGAGCCGATCCGCCCCCGAAGTTGCCGGAGGACCCGCCGATGATCGAGGCCCTTCTGCTGCTTCTCATCGGAACCCTCGTGATCCTGGCGATCATTGCCGTCAACGGATATTTCGTGGCCCAGGAATTCGCCTATATGTCCGTGGACCGCGCGCGGCTGGCGGCGCAGGCGGGGCAGGGCGATGCCGCGGCCAAGCGGGCGCTTGCAGTGACGCGCCGCACCAGCTTCATGCTGTCGGGCGCACAACTGGGTATCACCGTCACCGGCCTTCTGGTGGGCTTCGTGGCCGAGCCGCTGGTTGGCCAGTCGCTGGGGGTGCTTCTGGGCGGCATGGGCATCCCGACCGAGGTCGGGGTTGCAACCGGCACGATGCTGGCCCTTTTCGCCGCCACGATCATCCAGATGATCTTCGGCGAGCTTTACCCCAAGAACCTGGCCATTGCCGATCCCGAGCCGCTGGCCCGAAAGCTTGCCCGCTCGACGCTGATATACCTGACCGTCTTCGGCTGGCTGATCGGGCTGTTCGACAAGGCGGCCAACCTGCTGCTGCGTGCCCTGCGGATCGAGCCCGTGCATGATCTCGACGTCACCGCCTCGGCCGACGACCTTCATCACATCATCCAGGACTCCCGCGACAGCGGCGATCTGCCGGTCGAGCTGTCGTTGATGATGGACCGGATCCTCGACTTTCCGCAGCAGGATGTCGAACATGCCATGGTGCCGCGTTCCCAGGTCGATTGGGTCAGTCCCGAGACAACGCTGGAGGAACTGCGCGCCATGATGGCGCGTGCCCATACCCGCTATCCGGTCATCGACGGCGAGGATACGCCGGTCGGGGTCGTTCACCTAGCCGATGTCCTGTCCCCTCAGGCGTCAGGGGGCACGGGCGGAACCGTTGCGGATGTGATGCGGAAGCCCTTGGTGATCCCGACGCTGATGCCCTTGCCGGACGCCCTGGCCCTGCTGGCCTCGTCCAACAACCAGCTGGCTTGTGTCATCGACGAATATGGCGGTTTCGCAGGCGTCCTGACGCTTGAGGATCTGGCGATGGAGGTCGTGGGCGAGATTTCGGACGAACATGACGACAGCCCCAGCGACGGGGTGACGCCAGAGACTGAGGACAGCTGGCTGATCGACGGCGACGTCCATCTCGACGAGTTGCGCCGCACCATTGGCCGTGATCTGCCGCAACCCGACGTCGAGACCGTCGCCGGGCTGCTGATCGCCGCACGTGGCGCGCTGCCCGCCGAGGGCGAGCGGGTCACGATCCCGCTGCCCGTCGATCCCGCCGAACTGGTGGATCGCAATCCCACCCGCTGGCTTCTGGAGGTCGAGGTTCTGCGCATCGAGCGCCATGTTCCGGCCCGGCTGCGAGTGCGGCTGGTGGAAAGCCAGATGACCGGGGACGACGCATGAAAGACCCCCTGATCGTCACCCTGGTGACTGTGGCCCTGATCGCGCTCAGCGCACTGTTCGTCATCATCGAGTTCGCTTTGCTGGGCGCCCGCCGTCACCGGCTCGAGGAACTGGCGCCGACCAGACGGTCTGCCCGCGCCGCCCTGCGCGGCATGAACGACCTGACGCTGATGCTGGCGGGCGCGCAGCTTGGCATCACCGTCTGCACCTTTGCGCTTGGTGCAGTCACGAAACCCGCCCTGGACGCCTGGATGGGGCCGGTGCTGGTTTCCGTCGGACTGCCCCTCTGGCTCGCGGGCGGCATGGCCTTCGCGCTGTCAATGTTCGTGGTGACCTTCCTGCATCTGGTCGTTGGCGAGATGGCGCCGAAGTCCTGGGCCATTGCCCATCCCGAGCGCTCCGCGATGACGGTGGGCCTGATTGCGCAGGCCTACGTGTGGCCGCTTCGCCCACTTTTAAGATGGGTGAACCGGCTTGCAAACCGGCTGGTCGAGGCCAGCGGCGTCGAGCCGGTCGAGAAGGCTGCTGTCGGTGGCCGCGACGCGGCGACCATCCGCCAGCTGGTCGAGCATTCGGCCAAGTCGGGAACACTGGCCCCCGAAGTGCAGCAGCAGCTGTCGGGCCTGATCGACCTGGGAACCCTGCGGGTCTCCGCGTTGGTTGGTATGGGCAGGGATCTGACGCAGGTCGGACCAACGGCGACGGCCGCCGATGTTCGTGCGGCAGGCCTTGCCTCAGGGCATATGCGCATCCTGATGACGAAGCAGGGTTCTGTTCCCACCATCGTGCATGTGCGCGATGCCCTGCTGTTGCCTGACAGCAGCCCTGCCGCCCCCATCGCCCGTCCGGCGCATGTCCTGGACCCCAGGATGCCGGTCTACGAAGCCTTGTCCCGGATGCGCGCCGCAAGTGTGCAGTTGGCGGTGGTCATGGAAGACGACCGCCTGCTGGGGGTCATCTCCCTGTCCGATATCGTCAGGCGGGTTCTGCCGACTGGAAAGATCGCGACCTCGGCACCCGCGGCGGCGCTTGCATGATAAAGGGGCCGCGGGTCAGGTGGGAAAGGTTCATGGAGCGAACCTCCCTGTGCCCGGGGATCCTTTTGGGCCGAGACGCCGCTGCCGAACATCGGCGACCGGGGCATGCCATGCGGCGGATGCTGCGATGACAAGGCTGCGGGCATTCTGGCGGGGCGATCTGCCGCTTGATGAGGCTTTCTGGACGTGGACGGTGACGATCGGGCTGACAATCAACCTGTCAGCCATCATCGCGCTTCTGACACTGACAAGTCTTGACCGACCCTGGGAAGCCTTGATTGCCGGCTATGCGTTTACTCTGCCCTACAACATCATGGCGGTCATCGGCACCTGGCGATCAGCCGAGCGTTATCGAGGTCCGACTATATATGCGGATCTTGCGCGGGGAGCCAGTGTCATCCTGATGACCGTGTTGAGCCTGGTGTAGTCTCACTGCAGACATTCCTCGTCCGCAGTTCGGCCAGCGATTGCGGGATCAGCACGGCATCCACTGCTGTCCGCGAGAAACCAGGCGCTCCATAAAACTCGTTGACACCAAAAGCGGCAGTCAGTGAGTTGACCGGGGGTGCCATGCCGGACTGGGTGCCGAGTGGAGTTAGAGCTTTTCGCAAACGCTTCACAGTCCAGGTCTTTGATGAAGTCCATTAAAGCCAGCCGGTCGCATAGCCGTAGAGTTGGTGGACATACGCGCGCAGCAGCGTGCGCTTAGCTGCGGAAGGATTGCGGCTCTCTGCCGCCTCGGCTGTGTCGGGAAAGTAGCAAGCCAGAACCGCCAGGCAAGCCGCCTTTTCCTCGGCGAGGGACCGAGCAGCGGACGTCTGGCAGCTCCAACAAGCAAGGTGCGAGCTTCCTGTCGATCCATCGCAGTGCTGGAGATCATCGCACGGGGGTGATTGACAGTCTAGAAGGGCCTGCAATCTGCCATGCAAGTTCGCAGCCGATACTGATCCTGCGCACCGTCTCTTGCGAGCCGACGGCAGATCACAGTCTTCACCGTGAGACATGCCTTGCTGCAGCCATGTTGGCCTTCGTGACTGCGGCGGTCAGATGGTCAGGGCACGACCTCCGGCGATGGTCATCAAGATGTCCGACCGGCTTGGCGACGATCGCGGCCAGAAGGCCGCCGTGGACGAGCTTGGACGCGGCCTCCTGCCAGCGGGGCATGGACGCGGCGGGTTTTTGAACGCCCTGCCGCTCCAGCCAGATCCCGCAGGCCATCACGAGCACACCAAGGAACTTGTGCCATGCCATCGGGGTGCCACAGCGGAGCTCCGCTGCTTCTACGGACCCATCCACAAGGCTTTCGGAACGCTCGACGCCGATACCTAGAAGGCGCTCGAACAGGAGCTTCTCGCCGCCATGGCCCGCTTCAACACGGCCACAGACGGCCCGCTGCGCCTGCCGTCAGCCTATGCGGAGATCGTTCTCGCCAAAAGGCTAAGCAGCACTCCCGATCACGTCAACCTCGGGCCCCGCCCTGGCGAGCCCGCCCCCTCATCCCAGCCTCTCCCGGCCCGAGACCCCTTAGCATCATCTCCCTCAGCTCAATCCGGAAAGACCACTCATGACCGCCTACCACATCACCCCTATCACCAGCGTCTACACGAGCGTGTATGGCGATGATGCCTTTGACTCCTACAGCACCGGCCCAGACTCGCTTACCGTGGATGCCCACGCCTTTCTGGTCGCCGCGGGCGGCTTCGGCGCCAGAGGTGCGCATCTTGCCAACATCGGCGCGCTGACGTCAGAAAGACAATTCGGACCTTTAGGAACTTGGTGCCCATCACGTGGTGGATGCCCTTGCGATCTGGGTAGAGTGTCGGCCGCATGACCTTTGCGGCATAAGTCCGCCCTCTTGACCCGAGCTGTTGGTTGGGCAGAACCGGATCAGCTTTTATATTGAAACCGGTCGTTGGGTCGCTGGACCAAACGCATGACAGCGCACGAGCCATTGCCAAATCACTAATTTGAGCTAATGTCGTATCATGACAATCTGGCGCCCTGATCCCAAGTTATTGCACCGGCCGGCTTATCTGTCGCTGGCTGAGCAGTATGCCCGTGCAATCCGTGACGGGCATCTGGCTGCGGGGACACGCCTGCCGCCCCATCGCAAGCTTGCCGATGACCTTGGCCTGTCGGTCCAGACCGTGTCGCGCGCCTATGAGGAACTGATCCGCCGAGGCCTTGTGGCGGGCGAGGTCGGTCGCGGATCCTTTGTCCTGCCGGCTGGGGCCGAGAATGCCCCGCCCTACCTGGCCGAGCGGCAGGGCGGATTGATTGACCTGTCGATCCTCAAGCCTGTGACCGGGCGGATGCATGTCGAAACCTTCCGCAAGGGTCTCCACTGGGTGGCCGAGAACCTGTCCGTTCCGGCGGCGCTGTCCTTTCGACCCAGTTCAGTGCTGCCGCAGCACAAGCAGGTGGCCGCCGACTGGCTGCGGCGCGGGGGCATCGACACCGCACCCGAGAACATCACTCTGACAGACGGCGCGACATCGGCCATAACCACCGCCGTGATGAGCTCGGTTCCCCCTGCGGGAACCCTGGCGGCGGCTTGCCTGACCCATCACCTGCTGATGCCCTTGTGCAAGTATCTGGGCCTGCAGCTGGAAGGGCTGCCCATCGACGCAGACGGCATCATTCCCGAAGCGCTTGATCATCTGGCCCGAAAGGGTGGTCTGCACGCTGTCTATATGCAGCCGTCTGCGATCAACCCCCGGGCAGTCTTGACCAGTCTCGAACGTCGCGCCGAACTGGCCGAGGTCGCCCGGCGCCATGATCTGCTGGTGATCGAGAACGACATGCTGAACGTCATGATCGAGGATCGGCCAACCCCCATGGCGGTGCTGGCGCCTGAACGCGTGCTGCACATCAACGGCTTCACCAAGTCCACGCTGCCTGGCCTTCGGGTGGCCTGGTTGGTATCACCCCCGCGTTGCGCCCTGGCCACCGCCAACCGCCACCTGGTCACCAACTGGATGGCGACGCCCGCCATGGTCGAACTGCTCAGTCACTGGATCACCGACGGAACCGTTGACCGCCTCATCGGCTGGCAACGCGAGGCGCTGCGCGAACGCCATGCCATCGCGCGCGAGGTGTTGGGCGCAGCATCCTTCAGCGCCCATCCGCAAGGCCTGCATATCTGGCTGCACGTGCCGCCGGGCCGCAGCGAGGATGAATTCGTCGCCCAGGCCCGGCAGCGCGGCGTGGCCGTGGCATCTGGTCGGGCTTTCCGGCTTGGGGATCGGGACCGGCGCGATGCGGTGCGGATCGCCTTGGGATCGACCGATGCCGATGATCTGCGGCGCGGCCTGTCACTGGTGGCGGAAACGCTGGATAATCCGTCCGAGCCGGTTCTGTCGCTTATTGGGTAGGCAAGACATGAGGAATGATTGTCATGATTTAATTTCGTTATTGACCTGATTTAATTGCGCTGCAAGGTTTATCCCCAGAACAGGAGAAAGACTTTGGACCAGCCGATCATCAGCATCCGTGACCTGCAAAAGTCCTTTGGGACGCTGACGGTCATCAACGGCCTCAGCTTTGACGTGATGAAGGGGGAAAAGCTTGCCCTGATCGGCCCATCCGGTTCGGGCAAGACCACGATCCTGCGGATCCTGATGACGCTGGAGCATATTTCAGGGGGCCGGATCGAGGTTTGCGGCCAGCCGCTGTACCACATGAACAGGAACGGTGCCGAGGTGCCGGCGAACGAAGCGCATCTGCATCAGATGCGCCGCCATATCGGCATGGTCTTCCAGCACTTCAACCTGTTCCCCCATAAGTCGGTGTTGCAGAACATCACCATGGCGCCGATCCTGACCAAGGGTGAGAAACGCCCCGATGCAGAACGGCGGGCGCGGGAATTGCTGGACATGGTGGGTCTGGCCGACAAGGCCGATTACATGCCCGCCCAACTGTCCGGCGGCCAGAAGCAACGCGTGGCCATCGCCCGTGCCCTGGCCCTTCAGCCGCAGATCATGCTGTTCGACGAGGTGACTTCGGCCCTTGACCCCGAACTGGTCGAGGAAGTGCTGGAGGTCATGAAGCGCCTGGCCAATGAGACCGACATGACCATGCTGCTGGTCACGCATGAAATGGGCTTTGCCCATGATTTCGCCGACCGCGTGCTGTTCTTCGACAAGGGCCGGATCGTCGAACAAGGCCCGCCTGACCAAATCTTCACCGCGCCGCAAGAGGACCGCACGAAGTCCTTCCTGCGCAAGATCATCGCCGCCGGACAGCGCGTGTGATGCCCATCAAACAGGAGAGAACAATGAAGACATGCCTGATTGCCGCCCTTCTTCTGGCGGCGCCGCTGCCCGCCCTTGCAGACAAGCTGGACGACCTGAAGGAAGCGGGCACCGTCCGTATCGCCATCGGCAACGAGCCGCCTTTCACCGCCATCGGCGCCGATGGCAAAGTGTCGGGCGCAGCCCCCGATGTGGCACGCGCGGTCTTTGCAGCGCTTGGGGTGGCCGATCTGGAGGCCTCGATCGTCGATTACGGCGCAATGATCCCCAGCCTTCAGGCAGGCCGCGTCGACGCGATCACCGCGGGCCTGTTCATGAAGCCCGAACGCTGCGAGGCCGTTGCTTATTCCCAGCCGATCCTGTGCGATGCCGAAGCCCTGCTGCTGCCTGCAGGCAACCCCCAGGGCTTCCAGTCCTATGAGGATTTCGCCAACGATCCCGAAGCCCGGCTTGGTGCCCCCGGCGGCGGGACCGAGGAAAAGCTGGCGCTTGACGCGGGCGTGCCGCGCGACCGGCTGGTCGTCGTGCCCGATCCGCAATCGGGGCTGAAGATGGTGCAGGACGGCCGTATCGATGCCTATTCGCTGCCCGTCCTGTCGCTCAATGATCTGCTGGCGAAATCGGGCGACGACAAGCTGGAAGTCTTCGCGCCGGTCGTGGGTGCCCCGGTTTATTGCGACGGAGCGGCCTTCCACAAGAACGATACCGCGCTACGTGATGCCTTCGACGTGGAATTGGCCAAGCTGAAGGAATCGGGCGAGTTCGCGAAGATCATCGAACCCTATGGCTTCTCGGCCCAGGCTGCGATCTCGACCGACCGCGACACGCTCTGCGCGCAGGAATGATCCGAAGGGGCGGGACCGGATCCCGCCCGTCCATCCGACAGAAGAAAGGCGGCATCAGCGCATGGGCGACTGGTCTGGATATCTGACGCTTATCCTTCAGGGGGCATGGATCACCGTTCAGCTGACGCTGATGGGATCGGCCGTGGCACTGGTCATGGCCTTTGTCGCAGGGATGGGACGCATTTCCCGCCATGGGGCGCTGCGTTGGCTGGCGACGGTCTATATCGAGTTCTTTCGCGGCACCTCGATCTTCGTGCAGCTGTTCTGGATCTATTTCGTGCTGCCGATGACCGGTCTGTGGACGCCCACACCCATGCAGGCAGGCGTCCTCGCGCTTGGGCTGAACGTCGGCGCCTATGGGGCCGAGGTCGTGCGAGGCGCGATCCTGGCCGTGCCACGTGACCAATACGAGGCCTGCATCGCCGTGAACCTGACCCGCTTCCAGCAGATGCGCCATGTGATCCTGCCGCAGGCATTGCCGTTGATGCTGCCGACCTTTGGCAACAACGCCATCGAGCTTTTGAAGGCCACGGCTGTCGTGTCGCTGATCTCGCTGGCCGACATGACCTTCCAGGCACAGATCGTGCGGTCGCAGACTGGCAACACGCTGCTGCCTTTCGTTACCATTCTGATCCTTTATTTTGCGATGTCGTCTGCCATTTCCTTTGGGATGCGGCGGTTGGAGCGGCGCGTGACGCGCGGCCTGGACGGGGTGCGCTGATGGAATGGGACTGGGAATTCGCCTGGTCGATCCTGCCGCAGCTTCTGGCGGGCTTCAGGATCACCATCCTGGCCACCTTCCTGGGCGCCATTGTTGCCGCGGTCCTGGGGCTGGTCTTCGCGATCCTGCGCCGTTCATCCAGCCGGCTGGTGTCCCGAACCACCGGATTCGCGTTGGAATTCATCCGGGGCACGCCGCTGCTGGTGCAGCTTTACTTCATCTTCTATGTCCTGCCCGACCTCGGAATCCGCCTGCCTGCGCTGACCGCCGGGGTAATTGGCATGGGTCTGCATTATGCAACCTATGCAGCCGAGGTGTATCGCGGCGGCATCGAATCCGTGGCGCGGGGCCAGTGGGAGGCGGCGAAGGCCACCAACCTGACCGCGCGCCAGACCTGGATCCATGTGATCCTGCCGCAGGCGTTGCCGCCCATGATTCCGGCCATGGCG
This sequence comes from Paracoccus actinidiae, assembly GCF_030863885.1. NCBI lineage: Bacteria > Pseudomonadati > Pseudomonadota > Alphaproteobacteria > Rhodobacterales > Paracoccaceae > Paracoccus > Paracoccus actinidiae. Next base: position 2,865,714 of record NZ_CP132956.1, on the reverse strand, counting down.
AATTACCTGCTGGCGATGTTCAAGGAAACGCCGCTTCTGTCCGCGATCACGGTGCTGGAGCTGATGAACCAGGCGCGATCCGTCGCCAACAGTTCCTATCGCTATGTCGAGCCGATGACGATGGTGGGCGTGATGTTCCTGATTGTCAGCGTGATTTCCGTGATCGCGCTGCGGTGGCTGGAACGCCGCTATGGGGGGGCCGGCAGATGATTGTGCTAGACCTGCCCGTCACGCTGGACAACCGCCCGCTGGCCCGCCGGGTGGGATTGGTCACGCTGGCGACTGATCACACGACCGAGGTCGATTTCAGCGTCCTGCCCGCGCATGGCATCGGCGTCTATGCCACACGCATTCCCTTTGCCAATCCCGTGACGCCCGAAACGCTGGCCGCAATGGCGGGGGACGTCACAATGGCGGCGGCGATGATCCTGCCGGATGAGGATCTGGATGCCGTCGTCTATAGTTGCACCTCGGCATCCGTGGTGATCGGCGACGACCGGGTGCGCGATGCGATCCGGGCGGGCAAGCCGGGGGCGGAACCAATCACCCCGATCTCGGCCGGCTTCGCGGCGCTGCGGGCGCTTGGCGCGGGTCGCATCACGCTTTTGACCCCCTATACGCCGCAAACGACGCAGCCGATGGCCGATTGCTTCGAAAGTGGCGGCTTTGCCCTGCAAGGCCTGTCCTGCCTGAACCTGGCAGATGATCGAGAGATGGCGCGCATTTCCAATGCGACGATCATCGAGGCCGCCCGTGCCGCCGTGACGCCGGGCAGTCAGGCCCTGTTTATCGCCTGCACCGCCGTCCGCGCCGCCGCCATTATCGACCGGATCGAGGATGCGGTGGGTCTGCCTGTGGTGTCGGCAAATTCCGCCACGCTGTGGGCCGCCGCGCGGGCCTGCGGCGTCGCCGATCCCATCGGTCCGGGCCAGTTGATGAGGATGCAATGACCTTCGACGAAATCCGTGCCGCTGCCGATCGCATCCAGGGTCATGTGATCAGAACGCCGCTGCTCCAAGATGAGGTTCTGTCGGCACAGCTTGGTCAGCCTGTCTGGCTGAAATGCGAACACCGCCAGATCACTGGCGCCTTCAAGCTGCGCGGGGCGACCAATGCGATCCTGTCGTTGGACCCCGGCCAATTGTCCCGCGGGGTCGTCACCGCTTCGACCGGCAATCATGGCCGCGCCCTGGCCCATGCGGCACGGGCGCTTGGCGTGCCTGCGACGATCTGTCTGTCCCGGCTGGTGCCCGCCAATAAGGTGCAGGCGATCCGCGACCTGGGTGCCACGGTACGGATCGTCGGCAACAGCCAGGACGAGGCGATGACCGAGGTTGCCCGTGCGGTCGCCGAGGAAGGCATGACCGAGATCCCGCCCTTCGACCATCCCGACGTGGTGGCAGGCCAAGGCACCATCGGCCTTGAGATCAACACCCCCGAAGCCGTGCTGGTGCCGCTGTCGGGTGGCGGCCTCGCGGCAGGAGTCGCGGTCGCGATCAAGGCGCTGTCGCCCAGGACGCGCGTGATCGGGCTAACCATGGACACGGGCGCTGCGATGGCCGCAAGCCTGCGCGCGGGACATCCGGTCGAGGTGCAAGAGGTCGCAAGCCTGGCCGACAGCCTGGGCGGTGGGATCGGGCTGGACAATCGCGTGACCTTTTCCCTCTGCCGAGATCTTCTGGATGATGTGATCCTGCTGACCGAGGCGGAAATCGCCGATGGCATCCGCCATCTCGGCCGTGCAGACCATGCTGTCGAAGGGGCGGCGGCGGTTGGAACCGCAGCCTTGCTGGCGGGCAAGATCCGCGCCCGGGGGCCGACCGTCACCATCCTGTCTGGCGGCAATATCGACCCCGCCCTGCACGCCCGCCTCATGGCCGGCGGATCGGAGGCCGGATGAGACCGCCGGTGAAAATCCTGACTGAGGCCGATCTGCGGACCCTCGTGCCCCTTGATCGTGACGCCGTGTCCTGCATCCGCGACGCCTTCCTGGCCCTTGCGACGAAACCCGTGGCCATGCCGCCGATCCTGCGGCTGGACATCCCCGAGCATCGCGGCGAGGTGGACGTGAAGACCGCCTATGTGCCGGGCTTGTCGCATTTCGCCATCAAGATTTCGCCCGGCTTCTTCGGCAATCCCGCGCTTGGCCTGCCCTCGACCAATGGCATGATGGTGGTCCTGTCTTCCACGACCGGCCTGGTCGAGGCGCTGCTGCTGGACAACGGCTATCTGACCGATGTGCGCACCGCCGCAGCCGGCGCGGTCGCCGCCGATGGTTTGGCGCGAACTGACGCCACACGGGCAGCCATCCTTGGCGCCGGGATGCAGGCGCGCATGCAGTTGCAGGCCCTGACGCTGGTGCGGCCCCTGACGGGCGCGACCGTCTGGGCGCGCGATCCTGCCAAGGCGCGGGCCTTCGCCGACGAGATGGGATCGGCCCTGTCGATCCCCGTGACCGCTGCCGCAACCGTGACAGAGGCCACGAGGGGCGCTGACCTGATCGTTACCACCACGCCTTCGGATCAGCCGATCCTGCACGAGGTCGCACCCGGCACGCATGTCACCGCCATGGGTTCGGATGCCGAGCACAAGAACGAAATCGCCCCCGGCCTGATCGCCGTCGCGCATTATGTCGCCGACCGCCTGTCGCAGACCCGCACACTGGGTGAGCTGGCACATTCGCCCCTGGTGGGCCACGACTTTCCCGAACTGGGCCAAATCCTTGCCGGGCAAGCGCCTGGGCGGACCGAGGAAACCCAGATCACCCTGGCCGACCTGACCGGGACCGGCATCCAGGATACCGCCATCGCCACCCTGGCCCTTGCCCGCGCGGCACAGGCCGGGGCTGGCCAAGACTTCACCCTCTGAAAGCAACCCCAATGACAGATGTCACATTGAAATTCACGCGAGAGGAATATGCCCAACGCCTTGCCAAGACCCGCCGGGCGATGGAAGAGAAAGGCGTCGGTCTGCTGATCGTGACCGATCCGTCCAACATGAACTGGCTGACCGGCTATGACGGCTGGTCTTTCTATGTCCATCAATGCGTTGTCGTTCCCCCGGATGGAGAACCGATCTTTTTCGGGCGCGGCATGGACGCGGTGGGCGCGCGCTTCACCGCCTATCTGGCTCAGGAAAACATCATCGGCTATCCTGACGATTACGTCCAGAATACTCAAAAACACCCGATGGATCTGTTGTCCTCGATCCTGAAGGACAAGGGCTGGGGCGCGAAACGCATCGGCGTCGAAATGGACAATTACTGGTTCACTGCCGCCGCCTTTGCAGCGTTGCAAAAGCACCTGCCCGACGCCCGGTTCAGCGACACCACGGGCCTGGTCAACTGGCAGCGGGCTGTGAAATCGCCCACGGAACTGGACTATATGCGCAAGGCTGGCGCCATCGTCACGAAGATGCACGAACGCATTTTCGAGAAGATCGAGCCGGGGATGCGCAAATGCGATCTCGTGGCCGAGATCTATGACGCGGGCATCCGCGGCACCGATGGTTTCGGCGGCGATTACCCCGCCATCGTGCCACTGCTGCCATCGGGGCGAGACGCCGCGGCCGCGCATCTAACCTGGGACGACCGGCCGATGCGCGCAGGCGAAGGCACGTTTTTCGAAATCGCCGGATGCTTCAACCGTTATCATGCGCCCCTGTCGCGGACCGTGTTCCTGGGCAAGCCGCCGCAGGTGTTCCTTGAGGGCGAACAGGCCGTTCTGGAGGGAATGGAGGCCGGGCTGGAGGCCGCGCGCGCGGGCAACACCTGTGAACAGTTCGCGGGCGCGTTTTACGCCGTCCTCAAGAAATATGGCATCGTCAAGGACGGGCGCACCGGATACGGCATCGGCGTCAGCTATCCGCCTGACTGGGGCGAACGCACCATGTCGCTGCGTCCCGGCGACAGGACCGTGCTGCAACCCGGCATGACCTTCCATTTCATGACCGGCCTGTGGTCGGACGAGATGGGGCTGGAAATTACCGAATCCATCGCCATCACCGAAGGCGCGCCGGAACTGCTGGCAAGCGTGCCGCGCAAGTTGTTCGTGAAGGACTAGGCCATGTTGCAAATGCCGCTGACGCCCTCGCCCATCACGGCAACGGTGGATTTCTCAGGCCCTGGGGTCAGCCACGGCTTCCTGCGCCTGCCCTATTCGCGCGACGACGCGGCTTGGGGGTCGATCATGACCCCCATCACTGTCGTGAACAACGGCGAAGGGCCGACCGCGCTGTTGACGGGCGCAAACCATGGCGACGAATACGAAGGGCCGATCGCGCTGTTCCACCTGGCCTCGACCATCCGGGCCGAAGATGTCACGGGCCGCATCATCATCGTGCCCGCGATGAACTATCCGGCCTTTGGGACGGGGACGCGGACGTCGCCCATCGACCGGGGCAACCTGAACCGCAGCTTTCCGGGCCGCCCGGACGGCACCGTCACGCAAAAGATCGCGGATTACTTCCAGCGTGTGCTGCTGCCCATGGCCGATGTTGTGCTGGATTTCCATTCGGGCGGCAAAACGCTTGATTTCCTGCCCTATTGCGCCGCCCATGTCCTGCCCGACAAGCGGCAAGAGGCGCAGTCCTTCGATCTGGTGCGGGCCTTTGGTGCGCCCTGGTCTGTCAAGATGCTGGAGATCGACGCGGTCGGCATGTACGACACCGCGGCCGAGGAGATGGGAAAGACCTTTGTCACCACCGAACTGGGCGGCGGCGGAACTGCCACCGCCCGCAGCGCGGGCATTGCCAAGCGCGGGCTGAAAAACCTGCTGATCGCGGCGGGGGTGATGCAGGGCGAGGTCCAGGCACAGCCGACCCAATGGCTGGATATGCCCGACGAGGACTGTTTTACCTTTGCAGAAGATGGCGGGCTGATCGAGTTCCTGGCCGATCTGGGCGATGCCGTCGAACAGGAGCAACCCGTGGCCCGCATCTTTCCCGTGACCCGCACCGGCTTGCCGCCGGTCATCGTCCATGCCCGACGGTCCGGCGTGATGATGGCCCGGCATTTCCCCGGCATTGTGAAACCCGGCGATTGCGTCGCCGTCATTGGCGTAGAGGTGGACGAATGATGTCCGACAGGAACTTGTGGCGCGAAGACGCCTTTGTGAACGGCCAATGGATCGGGACCGACCGTTTCGCCGTGACCGATCCGGCGACTGGCCGGACCATCGCGCAGGTGGCGAAACTGGATGCCGCTGCCGCGCGTGCCGCCGTCGATGCCGCCCAGGCCGCCTTTGCTGCCTGGGCTATGGCGCTGCCGCAGGAACGCGCCGCGATCCTGTATCGCTGGTTCCAGCTGATCCGCGACTACCGCGATGATCTGGCCCGGATCATGACCGCTGAACAGGGCAAGCCCCTGTCGGAAGCGCGTGGGGAAATCGATTATGCCGCGAGCTTCGTCGAATTCTATGCCGAAGAAGCCAAGCGCCCGAATATCGAAAGCGTGACCTCGCATCTGTCCACCGCCGAGATGGAGCTTTGGCGCGAACCCGTGGGCGTCGCGGCCCTGGTCACGCCCTGGAACTTTCCCTGCGCGATGATCACCCGCAAGGCGGCAGCGGCGTTGGGGGCGGGCTGCACGGTGGTCATTCACCCTTCCGCGGAAACGCCGCTGTCCGCGACGGCTTTGGCGGAACTGGCTGACCGTGCGGGCTTTCCGGCGGGCGTCTTCAACGTGGTTCCGGGCAATGCGCCCGAAATCGTCGGCGAATGGTGCGCCGATCCGCGTGTGCGCGCCCTGTCCTTTACCGGCTCGACCCAGATCGGCAAGCTGCTTTATCGCCAGTCGTCCGACACGGTGAAACGGCTGGTGCTGGAGTTGGGCGGGCACGCGCCGTTCATTGCCTTTGCCGATTGCGATCTGGATCTGGCGGTCGAGGAAGCGATCAAGGCCAAGTTCGCGACATCCGGCCAGGATTGCCTCGGCGCCAACCGCTTCCTGGTCGAGCGCCCGATCTATGACGACTTCTGCCGTCGTTTCACCGCTGCCGCTGCCGCGCTGACGATGGGTCCAGGCACGGATGACCGCGACCTTGGCCCGCTGATGAACGAAGGCGCCGTCCGCAAGCAGGAAGAACAGGTGGCCGACGCATTGGCCAGGGGTGCCCGTCTGCTGACCGGCGGAGCCCGCGACGACCTGGGACCGCTGTTCTACAAGCCGACGGTTCTGGCCGATGTCGCGCCCGACTCGCTGATCTTTCGCGAGGAAACCTTTGGCCCCGTCGCCGCCATTGCCCCCTTCGACGCCGAGGACGAGGCGGTGGCCATCGCAAACGCGACCGAATACGGTTTGGTCGCCTATGTCCATTCCCGCGATCCGCGCCGGATCTATCGCCTGTCCCGCGCGCTGCAATTCGGCATGGTCGCCGTGAACCGCACCAAGGTCACCGGCGCGCCGATCCCCTTTGGCGGCATGAAGCAATCCGGCCTCGGCCGCGAGGGCAGCCGCCACGGCCTCGAGGCCTTTACCGACATCAAATACGTCTGCCGCGACTGGGCCGACAGAAGGAGCGCATGATGCTGACGAATGACGAACTGTCCAAATGGGACCGCGAAAGTCTGTTCCACCCTTCGACGCATCTGGGCCAGTTCGCCCGGGGCGAGGGCGCGCAGCGCATCATCCAGGGGGCCGAGGGTGTCCACATCATCGACCGCGACGGCAACCGCCTGCTGGACGGGTTCGCGGGGCTTTATTGCGTGAACGTGGGCTATGGCCGCACGGAAATCGCCGATGCGATCGCGAAGCAGGCGCATGAGCTGGCTTATTACCACGCCTATGCGGGGCACGGGTCCGAGGCCTCGATCACCTTGGCCAAGATGGTGATGGACCGCGCGCCCAAGCACATGGCGCGCGTCTATTTCGGCTTGGGCGGGTCGGATGCGAACGAAACCAACATCAAGGTAGTCTGGTATTACAACAACATCCGCGGCCTGCCGCAGAAGAAAAAGATCATCTCCCGCTGGCGGGGCTATCACGGCTCAGGCCTGATGACCGGTAGCTTGACGGGGCTGGAACTGTTCCACAAGAAGTTCGACCTGCCCTTGGCCCAGGTGATCCATACCGAGGCGCCCTATTATTTCCGCCGCCCCGACGCGGGCATGACCGAGCAGCAGTTCAGCGCCCATTGCGCCGAGGAACTGGAAAAACTGATCGCGGCCGAAGGCGCCGACACCATCGCGGCCTTCATCGGAGAGCCGGTCCTGGGCACCGGCGGCATCGTGCCCCCGCCCGCCGGTTACTGGGAGGCGATCCAGAAGGTGCTGGCACGCCATGACATCCTGCTGATCGCGGACGAGGTAGTGACGGGCTTTGGCCGCCTGGGATCGATGTTCGGCAGCGACCATTATGGAATGACCCCCGACATCATCACCTGCGCCAAGGGCCTGACCAGTGCCTATGCGCCGCTTTCGGGTTCAATCATCGGCCAGAAAATCTGGGAGGTGCTGATGCAGGGCAGCGACGAAAACGGCGTCTTCGGCCATGGCTGGACCTATTCCGCCCATCCCATCGGCGCCGCGGCGGGCGTCGCCAACCTGAAGCTGATCGATGACCTGGGGCTGGTCCAGAACGCGGGCAAGGTGGGTGCCTATCTCAATTCCCAAATGGCAGAGGCGCTAGGCGATCACGCGCATGTGGGTGAGATACGCGGCGAAGGGATGCTTTGTGCAGTCGAACTGGTCAAGGACAAGGGGTCGCGCCAATTCTTTGATGCTTCCGCGGGAATGGGCGCCAAGGTCGTCGCAGCCATGTTGCGCCGAGGGGTAATTGCCCGCGCCATGCCGCAAGGCGACATCCTGGGCTTTGCGCCACCCCTATGCCTAACTGAGGCCGAGGCCGACATCATCGTCGGTGTCACCGTCGAGGCCGTCCGTGAGATCCTAGGCTAAGGGCCTTGAAACCAAGAATGGCATCATGCTCGCGTTGACCTCCATACTTGGCGGTCGACCAAGCTTGGTCCCATCGGCAGTATCGACGTTTACCGAAGCAGGCCAAACCCCCGCTTCGACGGTATCGGTGCCTTCAACCTGCCGCTATCTTCGCGCGGAACTGCTGAAAGCTGTCAGGCACATCATCAACGCCCAGCTGATGTGTCATTAGTGCTCAAACAACTCGCGCCGTTTGCAGTGTGCTCGCACCAGCGGTGCTGCCCCGCTTACCGTTCGCCACGCCACCTGCACGAGAATTCAAGGCTTGCGCGTCCGCATGCCCCCCGAGGTTTCGGCTGCGGTTCCCCGTCGGACGCTCTAACAGGCCACGCCGTTGGCGCCGATAATCAACAGCCGCCGCAGGGACCATTTGGCCCAGGAAAAACACACCTTTGGCACTATGCTTATCGGCACCATCCTGCCGTAGGTCGTGAGTTGTGCCATAATACCCGTTGATCGCGATCGCGGTATAGCCGCCACGAGAGTGGCGTGCGCCGATCGAGTGGTCCGGTTTACCGTAAGAAATACCACCACCGGGATTGAGATAGCGGCGGACTGTGTTGCGGGCGCAGCCGAACTCTTTCGACAGCCGCTTCGCCCCCTTAGCCCAATTCGTGCAGCGGCATCATTGTGCCACCTCCTCTGCCTGAAGCATTTCCTTTCCATGCGTCAACCTCGATCATTCAACAAACTTTGAAGCATGGCCCCTCATCTGTCCTTCCTATCGGAAAGATTTGAGAGGGACAGGTCTAGGGTTGGTCAGGGGGTTGGTTTGTCAGTTCGCGTGGCAGGACCGGGTGTTGTGCCCGCTGGTCCATTTAATGAAAAATCCTTAGAAGCGGACTATAGGCCACCAATTCCGCTGCTGCGAGTAACTATGATCCGCCCGTCCCTGGTTCTTACCAGCAGTGCACTTAGCGTGCTGCACACCCTGGTCGAGGCTGGGCCGTCAACTCGGCCCCAGCTTGGCCAACAGCTTGGTTTATCGCGTCCGACAATGTCTGCAGCCATCTCTGAGCTTGCCAGGGCCAGAGTCGTAGAGCCAATCGGTGCTGTCCAAGGGGGAACAGGACGCCGGGCGATCGAGTATCGGGTAGCAACGTCGGCGGGTCACGTCATGGCTGTAGATGCTGGCTCGACACATGTGAGACTGAGGCTCAGCACACTTGATCGGCGGCTTTTGTATTCCAGCCTGCATCCCTTGTCGAAAAGCCACTACTCCATGGCACCGGAGATTAGCAGCGTGGTGGCATCGGCGGTGGCCGACGCGCTTGTCAACACGGATCAGGAGTGGGGACAGTTGCATGGAATGGTGATCGCACTGCCGACGCGGGTCGTAGGGCCCGAAGGGGATACTGCCGCGACCCAGCAGGATGTGATCTACTCCAACTTTACCCCGCCATCCGGCATCGACGTGCTGCTGATGAACAACGTCAATTGCGCAGCGGTGGCCGAATATCATTATGGGGTGGCAAAAGGCCGTCAAACCTTTGCCTTTCTTCAGGTCGGCGTGAAGATCGGGTTAGGGTTGATGTTGAATGGTCAGGTTCTTCAAGGCGTCAACGGAGCAGCAGGTGAGGTAGGCCATATCGCCTTTCCATTTGGTCCCGGGATGAAACCTGTTCCTGGCGAGGTGGAACGGTACATTGGGACCGAGGCGTTTCTGGCGAGGGTCCGCACGGCGTGGCCTGTTACCAGTGGTAATCCTCCAGCTGATACCTATGAACTTCTGGCCCGGGCTGGCGAGGGGGACGAGACAGCGCTTCATTACGTAGAAAGTCATGCAGCAGACATAGGCGCAGTTATCGCTACATGTGTCAGCGTGATTGATCCAGGTCTCGTTGTGTTGGGTGGAGGCTACGGGGCCTCTCCGCTGCTACGTCCAAAGGTCGAAGATGTCGTGAAGCGCCTGGCCTTTCCTGTTGATATCACGACCAGCAGCTTAGCGTCAGAAGCGACAGTTCTTGGCGCGGAGCGTCTGGCAGCAGAACGTGCACTGAGCTCAATGCTGAAGTCCACAGGCTAACCTGGCCAAAATCAAACGAACATTTTGAGACGATGCGAAAAAGTTCTTGCCGGACCAAGTTCGTTTGTTAAGCTGCCTAACAATCAAACGCCGGATCATCAAAGAATCGGCCTTTCGACGGGAGAGAAGTGCATGATGACCAAGAGAACTGCTGCAAGCTTGCTTGCCTTGTCCATCGGCCTCGCGGCGGGGACTGCGGCTGGTGCGCAAAGCCTTGAGTACTGGGTGTACTCGGACTTTGCTCAGGGGGAGGCCCTGGCTCTGCAAGAAGAATTCATCAAGGAATTCATCCAAACCCATCCTGGTGTCACCGTAAACATCGTCGGTAAGGGCGACGACGACTTGACTGCAGGACAAATTGCCGGCGCGGCTAGTGGCAACCTGCCAGATGTCTTCATGAACGGCATCGGCGTGGGCGCGCAACTGGCGGATATCGGCGCCCTTGCCAACATCCATGAAAAATGGATGGCTATGCCCGAGGAATTCCGTGCCCAGTTCAACAAGAGTGCGGTTGAGAATTGCTCCCCTCGTCCTGAAGAGATGTACTGCATCCCCTATACCGGCTACGGCTCGCTCTTGTTTCGTAACCTGACCGTGCTGGAAGAAGCTGGCATAGACACCTCCAAGCCGCCCGCCGACTGGGCCGAGTGGTTGGATCAGATGAAGAAGGTCAAGGACGCGGGCAAGTTTGCAATTCCCGATCAGGCTCTTGTCTTCAATTCCATTGCTGAAATGTACGCTGTTTCCGGCGACGTTTCGACCTGGGGCATCGACTGGGAGGCAAAGAAGACGCGGATCGACCCAGCGGTCATGACGAAAGTTCTGGAAAAATTCGTGGAGATGAAGCCGCTGACGTCGGGCACGAGCCGCAACGACCAGGCGACGAAGGATCTGTTTGTCACTAACCAGCTTGCTTTCCATTCGATCGGGCCGTGGGTCAATCCAACCTATGCCGAGGCCGCCGAGAACAGTGGCCTTAAATATGACTTTGTGCTGCTACCCGGGGACACAGCCGACAAGCATGGCGGGATAAAGAATTTCGAGATCGTCGGGGTTGCTCCTGGTGAGAACTTTGATGTGGCGTGGGAATTTGCAGCCTACATCACAGAAAAAGATCAGATGGCGCGGTGGGCAAAGCTTTTGTCCCGCTACAACTCGAATGACGCAGCTATGGCTGAGCCCGGTGTGTCGGATCTCCCGCTGATCGCTGTCTCGGTCGAGGCGGTCGCCGCAACCATGGATGTCAACCCACCCTACCTAATCCAACCCGTTCCGGCCTGCTATTCCTCGATTGTCGTGGATTATGTCTCTGCTACCGCTGACGGCGATTTCACGCCCGAAGAAGGGGCCGAGGAAATGATCGCCGAACTGAACGACTGCATCGCAGGCTGATATTCAAACAAAGCTGCGTCTCGCTTGTCAGAAAGCGGGACGCCCTGCGCAGGACTGCTTACGGCAGTCCCCAGCACCGACAGGATAAACGATGCGACCCCTCCGACATCACCTGCCACATTTCATCATGATCGCTCCGTTCATGGTGCTCTTCGCGGCGTTCTTCCTCTATCCCATTCTCAGCGGGCTCTACTATAGTTTCCATGACTGGAACGGGGTCCGAGACCCGGTCAATGTTGGCCTTGGCAACTACGAGAAGCTGCTGGCATCCCGTGACTTCTCACGGGCGATGTGGAACTTGTTCCGCTATATTCTAATCACTGTTCCCCTTGGGCTAACGGTGGCTTTCTGCCTGGCTCTGCTGGTGGACAGCTTTACCGGTCGATGGGCAAACTTCTTTCGCAATGCCTACTTCCTGCCGGTCGTATTGCCTGCCTTTCTGGCAGCAACGATCTGGCGGTGGATTTATGCGCCGAATTTCGGGCTTCTGAACATGATGCTGGGCTGGGTCGGTGCTCAGCCTATCAGCTTCCTCAATGATACCGGTACAATGCTCTATGCGCTAATCGCAGTAGACATTTGGGTGTCGGCCGGGTTCAACATGGTCATCATCCTGGCAGGATTGAAGAACATTCCTGCCGATCTCTACGAGGCGGCCCGTCTGGATGGTGCCAACAAGTTCCAGCAGGTGATCCACATCACCATCCCGATGTTGGCTCCAGTTCTCTTCTTCGTCCTGACTTACGCGATCATTTCGGCAATGCAGGTGTTTGACACGCCTTGGCTTCTGACCGGATCGTCCTTCTCAGAATACGGCGGGCGGAGGGGTGCGCTTCTGTTCCCGGTCATGGATATGATGGGCCGTGCGTTCGGCGGCGTGCAGTTCGGCTTAGCCTCCGCCTATGGCTTTTTGCTCACCATCGCGATCATTGCCGTGACGGCGGTCCTCTTCCTGATCCGCAGCTGGAGGCAGCGTCCATGACCGCATACTTCCCCGAAAGATCTGTCTCGATCTGGACAGTCTTAAAATGGATCATCGCCGTCTTGATCGCCGTAATCACGATCTTTCCCATTTGGTGGATGGTGAACGTGGTCTTTTCCCTACCCGGCGAGCCGGTGGCCATCAATCCCCGACTGTGGCCGACTTCGCTGTCGGCCGGGCTGGAAAAGATTACAATGATCTTCACCCAGACGGGCTATCTGCGAGCCTATGGCATTTCACTGGCCTATGCCCTCCTAACGATCCTTGGCGTGATCCTGGTAGGCTCTCTGGCCGCGTTCGAATTTGCGCTGTTTGAGTTTCCTGGCAAGCGTGTCCTGTTTGGCATCGTGATGCTGTCGCTGATGGTGCCAACGGCAGTGACGATCATCCCGACCTATCTGCTGACGTCAGAACTAGGCTGGCTGAACACCATGCGCGGTCTGGTCATTCCCGGCCTTGCATCGGCCTTCGGCCTTTTCATGCTGGTGCAGTTCATGGGTGCAATTCCCAAGGACATGATCGAGGCGGCGCGCCTAGACGGGGCAGGTCATTTCCAGATCTACTGGCACGTTGCGCTCCCCCTGTGCCGCAATGCTCTGGTCACGCTAGCGATCCTGACCTTTATGCAGACGTGGGGCAACTACATGTGGCCGCTGATCGTGACTACGACGCCCGATATGTACACGGTCGGCCAAGTCGTCGGGCTGTTCAATGCGCCTCTGTCCCATCAGACGGTCGATGTCGTCATGACCGCCAACCTACTCGCCGCGATCCCGCCATTGCTGTTCTTCCTCATCTTCCAGCGGAAGATCGTCGAAGGCATTGCGATGTCGGGCACCAAAGGCTGATCGGAGTATCGTGAAACAATGGCTTTTCTTGAAATCAAATCCCTCCACAAGAGTTTTGGAGCCCTCAGCGTTCTGGACAACATCGACCTATCGATCGAGAATGGCGAGTTCGTCGTTTTTGTCGGCCCGTCAGGTTGCGGAAAATCAACGCTGCTCCGGATGATCACTGGACTGGAAACGCCGTCCGCGGGAACCATCTCCCTCGAAGGCGAAGTGATCAACAATGTTGATCCGGCCAAGCGCGGAACAGCAATGGTGTTCCAGTCTTACGCGCTCTACCCCCATATGACGGTGTTCCAGAACATTTCGTTCGGCCTGCGCATGTCGCACATGCCCAAGGCGCTGATCCGGGACCGCGTTAACAAGGCCGCGGCCATTCTGCGCCTGGACAAGCTGCTTGATCGAAAGCCGGGGCAGTTGTCGGGCGGACAAAAGCAGCGCGTGGCCATCGGACGCGCAATTGTCCGCGAACCGCGAGTGTTCCTGTTCGACGAACCTTTGTCGAACCTCGATGCTGAGTTGCGTGTGCAGATGAGGGCCGAGTTGCTGGAGCTGCACAGCAGGCTGGGCACCACGATGATCTATGTCACCCACGACCAGGTCGAAGCGATGACCCTTGCAGACAAGATGGTGGTGATGAGTGGCGGAAAGGTCCAGCAATATGGCCGGCCGCTCGATCTCTATGATGATCCCGACAACAAATTCGTCGCCGGTTTCGTGGGTTCGCCCAAGATGAATTTCCTGTCCGCGCGCGCAATGGATAGCGCCCAGGCCGATCTGGCCGCCGGCGGCACCGTCATGCTGCCGGCCGGCGTTCGCGTGGCGCCGGGCATGCAGATCGACCTTGGTGTGCGCCCCGAACACCTCCGGGTGCTTCCTGAAGGAGAGGCCGTGGCGGATGATAACTTGGCAGTTTCGGGAAAGGTTGCTCTCATTGAGGATCTAGGTGCGGAATCCTACCTGCATCTGCAACTATCCGATGGAACGCGTATCGGTGTGAGGGCCGAAAGACATGCTGCACACCTTGGCGACGAGGTGGCGGTGGCGATTGCCAGCAACCGTGCCCTTGTTTTTGATGCTACGGGCGAACGCCTGCGGGCCTGCGCATGAGCTCCCTTGCAACATTGCCTGATGGGGCCCTCGTCGGCGTCGATATCGGCGGCACCAAGACCGAAATCTGTCTCGGACGTTATGAAGAAGGCAGACTGGTCAAGCTGCGCGAAGTGGTGCTGCCCAGTTCATCCTGGCGTGGTCGCGACTTCGCCTCCGATGCTGACAGCCTGCTGCGTCTGATACAGGATCTGACCGGGGAAACAGCCTTGGTGGCGATTGGCGTTGGGGCGCATGGCTGTGACGACGACACTGAATGCAATGCCTTTGCCGAGGCCTTGCGGGCCAGGACATCCGTGCCGCTGCGCGTCGTTAATGATGCCGAACTGATGCCCTTGGCCATGGGACGGCTGGGCCAGATCGGTCTGGTTGCGGGAACCGGCTCAATTGCGGTGTGCCGTGACGACGACGGCCGGATGATCTCGGCCGGAGGGTGGGGCTGGCTGATCGGTGACGACGGCAGCGCCGCAGGGCTGGTTCGGGAAGCCGCGCGCACCATCGCGCGCGCACTGGATACGGGCGCCACCACCGATGATCCGCTGATCTACCGAATGTACGCCTCGCTTGGTCAGCCGGAACTGCCTCGCTTGGGTAGCGCCCTGGCTAGCAGGGGGAACGCGGCAGCCATTGGAGCCCATGCCCCGGCCGTCTTTGACGCCTATGTCGAGGGATCGCCCCTGGCCCGCCGCGTGATTGTCGAGGGCGCTGAGGCTTTGGCCGATCTGGTGGTAAATCTCCGGCTGCGCGGCAGCACGGCTTCTCATGTCGTTGCGGGAGGAAGCGTCATCGTGTCGCAGCGACCCCTCTGGGATGCGTTTGTCGCAGCCATCCAGATCCGCAGTGACGGTCAGGTCACGCCGCAGCTTTTCGAGGGCCATCCCGTCGATGGCGCTTGCCGCCTCGCAGCGGAAATCACGAGCAACCGGGACGTCGATGCCTTCGAACTGTCCCCGGAGCATTCCCACAAAGTCTGAAGAAGGAAAGACAGATGAGCTATCGTTCCACAATTGCGCGCCAGCCTGAGGCGCTTGCCGACACGCATGCAGCCGTCATCCGCCAATTGGCCGACGCAGACCTTTCAACACTGCTGCAACCTGTCATTGGTGTCACGGGC
Source organism: Paracoccus actinidiae (assembly GCF_030863885.1). Classification (NCBI taxonomy): domain Bacteria; kingdom Pseudomonadati; phylum Pseudomonadota; class Alphaproteobacteria; order Rhodobacterales; family Paracoccaceae; genus Paracoccus; species Paracoccus actinidiae. The sequence goes on along the minus strand of NZ_CP132956.1, from coordinate 2,850,310 downwards.
ATTGGTGCCAGCTTTGCTGCCGCCGTGGTCGGAGCCGCGGAATTGCAGGCCAAAGGCTGCCGCGCTTCCGCAATCCGTGCCTGCGACATGGCGGCTGGACGTGATCTCGCGGATACCCTGATTGGTCTTTCCGCCGGCGGCCGCAGCATCGAAACAGTTATGGCTTTTGAAAAGCTGGCCTCGGCTAAGCGTATTGGTATCAGCAAGGATGGGGCAGGACCGCTGGCTGCAGCCTCTGATTTTCATCTGGAGATTGCACAGGGGCAGGACGCTACGCCTTCGAGTGTCGGCTATACCGCGACGCTGCTCGGCATGGGCATGTTGGTCGAAAGGCTTCTGGGGGCTTCAAACGACAGCTTCTCGGGATTGCCTGTTGTTGTACAGCGGACACTGGCTGATGCTGGAAGCAAGATGGATCGGTTGGGAGAGCTTTTTGCAACGCGGCGCGCGATCGACTGCGTGGGCGCGGGGGCCGCGCTTGGCACGGCCGATGGAGCCTCCCTGTTGATCCGCGAAGCTGCACGAATTCCAGCTTCCGCCTATGATACGCGGCATTATCTCCACGGACCGCTGGAGGCGATGGACGACTCCACTGGGGTCGTCATCATCGGTGACGATCGCGAAGTTGAGCTGGCTCACCAGGTTGAGAAGATCGGCTGCCCGGTCCTCTTGATCACCACAGACAAATCCGTGTCTGACAGCTCGCTTCTAACAGCCATTCACGTTCCCGCCTTCGGTAACCTAATCGCTCAAGGGATCGTGGATATCCTTGCGCCGCAACTCCTTGCCGCCCAGCTTTCTGATGCTGCGGGCTTGACCGACGTGAAGTTCCGGTACCGAATGCAAGACACGAAGGTGAAGACTGAGGCAGCGGCCTGATCTTCGGCCCGGAAGTAGCTTTCGTGCACTTCCGGGCAAAACCGCGATCACCGACAGTCAGGCCTTTTGGCCGAATAACAGTGCGTTCTGCCCCATAGCTCTGACACCGCCGCATAAGCGAGCTGTCATACACCCTCGTCATTCCATAAGACCCGATACAGGCGTGAGCAGGACTGCAGATGCAGTCGCTGCCCACCATCTTGTTTCGATAATTTCGGAATCCCATCTGCGAACGTCATTTAGTTCACAGAACCGGGTCTGTGCATCTTGGCAGACCATGCACCGGTGACGGCTTTCGCAGCAACGACTCCGATGCCCGAGGGCGCCAGCTCGCCGCAAAGGCCAATGGCTGTGCGCGCTCCGTCTAGGATAGTAGGTGGCTCGGGTTACGAATGCCGCGTTTCAGATGGTTGCAGAAGGGGGCGGCGTCTCGCCAAGGACCTGCCAAGCGCGGTCGGCCAAGCGATTGGCCAGCGGCGCATAGCGCCCGGCCTCGGGATCGGCCGCATTGCCCGCGTGGGCACGGTCGGCGATGCCCACGAAGATAACAGCAAAGCGGAACAGCGCGAAGGCAATGTGGAAAGGCTGCGGCGCGGGCACCTGAGGCAGCATCGCGCGATAGGCGTCCACGAACTCGGCCTTTGTCGGGATGCCTGGTGTCTCTGCGCCCAAGATGCCGCCATATTCATCGGGACTGGTGTGGAACGGCATCACCACGAAGCCCAGATCTGCCAGCGGATGCCCGATGGTGGACAGTTCCCAGTCCAGCACGGCGATGACACGTGGCTCGGTGGGGTGAATCAGCATGTTGCCCAGCCGGAAGTCACCATGCGCGATCGAGGACAGCCCGTCATCCTCCGGCTGCAACGCGGCCAGCCTTTCGGACAGCGCTAGAAGCAAGGCATCATCCGCGAAGCTCGACGCCTTCAGCTGGCCGGTCCAGCGGTGCAACTGGCGCGCGAAGTAGTCCCCCGGACGGCCGAAGTCCGAGAGACCGACAGCCGGGGGGCGAATGGCGTGCAGGCGGGCCAGGGTGTGGGCCATCGAGAGGTAGATTCCGCGTCGTTCAGCCGGGGAAAGGTCCGGCAGGCGACAGTCGGAGAAGACCCGGCCCTCGACGAAGTCCATCAGGTAGAAGGGCGTGCCCAGAAGGTCGGGGTTGTCGTGGAACAGCAGCGCCCGAGGCACCGGGACATCGGTGTCCTGCAACGCCCTCATGACCCGGAACTCGCGGTCGATGGCATGGGCGCCGCGGAGGATTTCGCCCGCCGGCTGCTTGCGCAGGACCATGCGGCGGGATCCATGATCGACGATGAAGGTCGGGTTGGATTGCCCACCGCCGATCCTGGTCAGTCGGGTTTCACCTGGTCCGAATTGGTCGGCCAGGAAGGGATGCAGGCGTTCGGAGGTCACGTTGGTCATGCCGCGCCCTCCTCGACAGGCCAAGACCAGAAGTCCCTCCCTTCGCTGCCCAAGTGACGATTGAGGATCATCTTGTGAACCTCGTCCGCACCATCGACCAGGCGGGCCTGCCGGGCATAGCGATAGATCCATTCCAGGACCGTATCCTTAGAATAGCCCCGCGCGCCGTTGATCTGGATGCCGGTATCGGCGGCGCGGTGCAGCAGGCTCGCCACATGGATCTTGGCCATCGACACCTCTTTCTGCGCAAAACCGCCGCGATCCAGTTCCCAGGCTGCGCGCATCACCAAAAGCCGCCCGATCTCGATATCGGCGGCCAGCGTCCCAAGCATGATTTGGACGCTTTCGCGGTCGGCAAGCCGGATCCCGAAGCCCTCGCGGCGTTCGGCATAATCCCGGGCGATCTCGACGCAGCGCCGGGCAAGACCTAGCCACCGCATGCAATGGGTCAGGCGCGCGACGCCAAGCCGGGTCTGCACCACCTTGAGGCCGCGCCCTTCCTCCAGCAGCAGGTTCGCGGCAGGGATGCGCAGGCCGTCGAACTCCAGTTCGCAATGGCCGCCATGTTCCTCGGGGCCCATGATCGGGATGCGGCGCAGGATGCGCCAGCCGGGGTCGTCGCGGTGGAACAGGAAGCAGCTGTGGCCGCGACGCGGATCGTCACTGGTGCGGCCCAAAAGGATGAAGTGTTCGGCCTCGGCCGCGCCAGTGATGAACCACTTGCGGCCATGGACGACATAGTCATCGCCGTCGCGTTGGGCGCGGGTCAGCATCATGCCGGGATCAGATCCCCCGCCCGGGGCGGGTTCGGTCATCACGAAGGCCGACCGGACCCGCCCTTCGGCGATCGGCCGCAGCCATCTTTCCTTCTGTTCCGAAGTGCCCAGGGCCTGCAACACCATCATGTTGCCGTCGTCTGGCGCGGCCGAATTGAAGACCACCGGTCCGAAGATCGAACGGTTCATCTCCTCGTAGCAGACCGCCATGCCGATGCGCGACAGCCCCTGGCCACCGTTCTCGGGCGACAACTGCAGGCACCACAATCCTTCGGCCCGGGCCTGCGCACGCAGGTTCGCCAGCAGGGGCAGGGCGATGTTCTCATGCTCGTCATAGCTGGCCGGATCGGCTTCCAGCGGCAGCAGGCGATCCGCCACGAAGGCGGCGATGCGGCAACGGTAGTCGTCGATCTGCGGCGATATCTTGAAGTCCATCGAAATCCCTTAAAGGCTGGAGCAGAGATGGCCGCCATCGACCACGATTGACGAGCCTGTCATGTAGGCGGCACCGTCCGAAAGAAGCAGCCGCAACGGCGCATCGAGGTCCGAAAGCTGCCCTAGCCTGCGCTGCGGGATCCGCCGGATCAATGCCTGCCCCGCCTCGGTGGCGAAGAAGTCGCGGTTCAGCGGCGTCTCGATATAGCCGGGGCAGAGTGCGTTCACACGAATGCCAAAACGGGCCCATTCCAGTGCCAGGGCCTGGGTCAGTTGCACCACCGCGGCCTTCGACGCGGTATAGGCGGCAACGTTGCCCGCAACTCGGAAACCCAGGATCGATGCCACGTTGACGACTGATCCGCCACCGTCGGCGCGCATCCTGCGACCCGCGGCCTGGGCCACGTGAAAGACGCCCTTCACGTTGGTATCCAGGATCGCGCCGAATTCGCCCGGGTCTGTATCGATAGCCGGGCCGGTGGCAGTGACACCTGCGTTGTTGACCAACCCGTTGATCTGGCCCTCGACCTGCGAGAAGGCCTGCGCGACCGAAGCCGGGTCGGACACGTCCATCTCGACCGCCTGGGCCAGGCCGCCGGCGCTGCGGATGGCGTCAACCTGAGCTGCGGTCTTGTCGCGGCTGCGAGCGGCCAGGATCACATGCGCGCCGTCCCGGGCCAACAGCTGCGCGAAATGCGCGCCCAGACCGCTGGAGGCGCCCGTCACCAGGATGGTCTTGCCGGTTACGCCCATGGAATTGTTCATTGCTCGCTGCCCCCCGCCAGCCAGTCCCGCTCGGCCGTGTCCCAAGCCTCGAGTGCCTGACATCTATGCGATGCTTCAGCCGGGTACCCCCATCAGAATATTTCCCTGAGATCGACCATTGTAAGACTGCAATGGTCTGGGATGGCATTGCATATCAACATGCGACGTGCGGTGCGACGGCCGACAAAAGCGGGCGCTCGCGGAAGGCTTGAGACTGGCAAAAGACTCGTTGGTTTGAACCAGCGAACACATGAGTAACAAGAGGTCCCATGGCAAACCGTCGACAATTTCTTTTCCTCGCCGGCGGACTGGCTGTCTGGGTCGGAGCGTTTCGTCTTGTCCCACAGATAGCTGCCCAACTTGATGGAATTGAGTTCAGCCCGCTGCAGCAGGTTCCGGGCTTTCGCACCCTATCATCCACCGCCAGAACAAGTTCGCCAGGGAGCGGAAGCTTCGACTTCATGGCAGGACTTACGCCTGTCGAGCCTCTGCCAGCGCGTCTGATGCAGCAGGTCAAAGCTGCTCCTGAGAGATACTTGTTCAAAGCCATGGATGTCGGCAGCAATACCACCCCCGTGGCATACTTCTTCGACTACTACTGCCCTTATTGCCGCGTGCTCTCAGCGCATCTGACGGAGCTTGCCGCTGCTTCGGAAATCGTCGTGACGCGTCAGCATTGGCCGATCTTCGGTGAAGCCTCCCTATTGGCCGCCCGAGCCTCGCTGGCGGCAGAGATGCAGGGCGATACTGACAAGCTACACGGCAGGCTGTTGCGAACTGCAGGGCAGGTGACGCCGCAGTTCTTGCGTCGCATCGCGGGAGATGTGGGCCTGTCCTGGTCCCGGATGGTGCAGGACATGCAGGCACCTGCCGTCACTGCCTCGCTAGAACGCGCTCGCGCGCTTGCGCGACTTTTTTCCTTTATCGGTACGCCAAGCCTCGTGGTCGGCAGGACTGTAGCGGAGGGAGAAATATCACAGTCCCGCCTGCGCGACCTTGCCCGGCTGGAGCGTTCGGGAAGCCGAGGAATGTAAGACATACAGGCACATCTGGCGAGCATTTCCGGTCAGGCATAGTTGGCAGTTTTCTGCGGTTTGAAGATAACCGGAATATCGAGCATCACCCAGCGGGATCAGACAGCCATCCAACGCTGTCCTGGCCCAGCCAACAAGACATTCCTTCGGCATCCCTGCTTCTTGCCACCAAGCTCAGCCTGCAATCACACGTCTGTGCCTTTGCAAAAGTGGCCGCCCTGGGAATAAAGAGCATGCTGAAGAACCAGTCTGGGGAAGTAAACTCGCGTTCTTCCGAACCGTATCCCCAACCAGCCATATAGCCTCGTCAGTTTTGGTCAACGCGCCAGCTCTCCCATCGAGAATGCCGCAGGCCTCAGCGTCAGAACGTCGCTTTCCCCTATCCGCTCCATAACACCCGTTGTTGCTCCGGGAGAATGTAGGCGCAGAGTAGAATTGTCGCGAACTGGCAAAGTTGATTTGCCGTCCTTGTCTGCAGCAGGCCGCAGGACGCGTCCGCCATGTCACACGACACGCGATCATCCGGCAGCGGGGTCGGGGAAGGTCACAGCCCGGCGGTACAGGTGCCAGGTCGCGTGCCCCAGGACCGGCAGCACCACGATCAGCGGATAATGCGCGGCGCCGTGTTCGACCGCCCCCCGGGCCACCAGGCGGCGGGTGTGGCGGCGGGCAAGGATCAACTCTGCCCCGCGCAGCAGCAGGAGAAAGGCGATGACCGTCTGTCCAGCCGGAACAAGAAAAGACCCGACCGGTTTTGATCCCTGAACGACCTGGAGCAGAGATATGAGAAACATCAAGAAGACCGAACTGTCTGAGCGCCGCAGCACGTCCACAGACGCAAAAGCCGCCCTTCTTCAGGCTTATCGGGCCGCGAAGGAAGCCGCCGAACCGCTGCGCGAGGCCCGACAGCAGGAGCGCATTCAGATTGCCGAAGCGCGGGAAGCGCGCCAGGCTGCGCGCGAGCAGACAAAGCTTGAGGAGCAGGCTTGTCTTGAAAGAGAAGCCCGGGACCGTGAGGCCGCCATTGCCAAGGCAGCCACGGCAGAAGCTGACGCCCGAGAGGATGCCCACGACAAACGCATTGCCCGTGTTCTTGACGATGAGGCCATGCGCAAGGCGATGCGGGACCAGAGATACGCTGCTCGGAAAGCACGCCAGGGCTGAGAGGCCGCAGGACGTCCTCCCTGATCCGGATCCCAAGCAGACCTGGTCGCCAAGCGCTCTAACTAGGGGCGCTTGTTGGCAATGAGACCTCCGGGGAACTGAGAGATACCGACCAGGAGCGGCAATCGGATCCCATCCTGCAGAGGAAGATCAGCCCGCGGTAGGCGCCGATCACGTGTCAGCCACAAAACCGGAGCATTTTGCGGGGGGTCGTCGTTTTTCGCGCGCCTTGCGACCGGTCATATCTGTTGTTTCATCCTGCATCCGCTGACCGGGTGGCTTTACGAAGCCACGTCCGAGGGCTACTCGCACAGCCTGATGTTCTCAGGGGGGCGCCATGATCCGTGCATTTGAACTGGCCGCAGATCGGCTGAAGCCCGTCGCGGCGGATGCCGCGTCCGTAGTCTGGTGGGATCTCGTCAACCCCGGCTCGGAAGAGAGAACAGGCCTGGAGCATCGCCTGGCTCTCGAACTCCCCACCCGCGAGGACATGGAGGAAATCGAGATCTCCTCACGGCTATATTCCGAGGACGGCGGGCACTTCATGACGGCGCTGCTCCCGTCGCAAACCGATGGTGATGACGCGGTCATTCAGCCGGTGACGTTCATTCTTTGTGATCACCGGCTGGTGACGATCCGCTACATCGAGCCGAGCGCCTTCACGACCTTCCCGCAGCGCGCCGAAAAAACCGCGCTCGGCCTGACCAGTGGCGAGACGATCCTGTTGGGTCTTCTGGAGACAGTCGTGGACCGTCTGGCCGACATCCTCGAACGGGCCGGGCGGGAAATCGACGCGATCTCGCGCAGCGTGTTCGGCCAGAAGGGGACGGCCGCGCGAAAGGACGCCAACTACAAGACGACGCTGGAAGAGATCGGGCGCAAGGGAGACTTCACCTCGAACATCCGCGACAGCCTTGCGACCTTGGAGCGTGTTCTGGCCTTCCTTGGACCGAAGCTCACCCAAGGTGACAAGGCGGTCCGCGATCAACTGAAGGCGCTCGCATCGGACGTGCGATCGCTGACCGACCACTCGGGCTACATGGCGCAGAAGATCACCTTTCTGCTCGATGCCACGCTGGGCCTGATCAACATCGAGCAGAACGGGATCATCAAGATCTTCTCTGTGGCAGCGGTTGTCTTTCTGCCGCCCACATTGGTCGCGTCGATCTATGGCATGAACTTCGCGTTCATGCCGGAACTCCAATGGACCTTCGGCTACCCCTTTGCGATCGGGCTGATGATCTTGTCTGCAGTCCTGCCATATTTCTATTTCAAGCGGCGCGGCTGGCTTTAAAGCACTTCTGCGAAAACCTGAGTCGGGGATTTCCAGTCGGTCTGTTTGTGATTGATCCTTTCAGCACCGCGCCCGTGTAAAACAGACCCGGCGTGACTGGCTGGAACGGGGCACTTCTTTCATGCGGCGGCAGCCTGAACAGCTCGTGTTCATTGACGAACCGCAGGTCCGCGCAGCGAAACCTCCGTGAAGATAAACCTGACCTGGCTGCGAGGGCGCCCCCGGCGCGGCCAGCGGCTCCGGATGTACGCGCCTTTTGGTGGCTGGGGCACGCAGACCTTTATCGCAGGCCTCCCGTCAGAAGGGCTCATCGCGTCTTGGGTGTTGACCTTGTGGAGCAGCAGCCAAATGCCATTCGTCTGAATTACGCGGCAGTCGAGAGTTCCTGAAGAAGAGTCACCGCGGCTGTGGCGATGTCACAGTCCCGATCCATCGCTTGATCCTGTTGCCAACGGTCGTGCCTTTCTTCGCCTCCAGCTCCAGTGCCTGCACATCCTGAACAGGCAAGTTACCTTCATCTGGACTGACCGTTTCAGAGGGGGACGCCAAGCCGACGCCTGTGGCCGGGGCGTCCAGGAGGGCATCGCGCTTCAATGCCATAGTGAGGTAGGACGACGAAATCAGTCGCATTTCCGTGGGTCCCGAGTTTTGCCCCCTGCCGTATATCATCAGATAGGCCCCTGTTTCCCTGTAAGCGGCGAAGCTGAGACCCTCGAGCAACTCTTCCTCAACCAGCACCTCATAGCGACCGGGAGGGAATTGCTCTGGTGAGCCAGGCACAACGAAAGGATGCTTGAATTCAACGATGGAGGTCGACGAGCGCGTGGACATCTGATTTTCCTTGCATGGAACACCGCTGGGGTCGCGGAAGACAAAGCCTGATCATGAAAACGGCTCATCGAAGCGATAAGCGGGAAGGCAAGTGAGGTTTTACCGGTAGCAGATAGCGGCGTCCCTTCCGCGGTAGCATTTGGGCGAAGGATAAAGACAAAGTCTGACGCCGTCTGACCCGTTCAAGCCTTCACCTGATTGCAACCTTGCTCAGACGAGGGGCTTCTCTTCTCCGAGACACCCAGGCGTTCGGAGTGACCGCAATCCGGCAAAGGATCGCGGGGCGGCTTGTTCGGATTGTCGGCGAAGCCTCGGGTCCCCATGGGGGGTCCTCCATATGTCACAGGCAGAATAGTCTGCTGCGACCTTGAAGATATGGGGGGTCAGCGGGCAGATTGCATGGCCGTCCCCAGAACTATTGCGTAAGCTCGTTATTGCGCGTCAGCTTGACCTCGTTGCTGGCCTCGTCTGCCTTCCTCCGCAGATGAGGTGATCAATAGCGCCGGCAATCCGGCTTGCTGGTGGCCCAGACTTGCTCAGATAAAAATCATGGGAGAGACTTGATCTCTTCCCATCCTGTCGTTGTCACGACGACCCGGCCATGGCCATGGCCAGCGTCAGGGCAGGGGCTTCCGGCAGGTGCTCCAGCTCTTTCAGGACATCGGCCTGCGTCATGCCTGCGGGAAGTTCATCCGTCCACACGCGGAACATGTCCAGGTGGTAAGTCCCAAAGGACGTGATCATGGCGCCGTCCGCCGCATCGCGCCCCCGGACCATCAGAATGCGCCCGATCCGGGGCGTGTTGTAGCGGGCATCAAAGGTATACCAGCGGTCCTCCAGATAAACCTCGAACCAGGCGCAAAAATCGCCAGGACCTGACGGCGGAACGCCGATATCTCCCAAATAGCCGCTCGCATAGCGCGCCGGAATGTTCATGGCGCGGCAGAGCGCAATGGCAAGGTGCGCAAAATCCCGACATACGCCTGTCGCCTCGGCCATGGCGTGGGTGGCAGTTTTCGTGGGTCGTCCGAACTTGTAGCCGAAGGTCAGATGGTTGTGGACGAAGTTGCAGATCGCCTGAACGCGCGCCCAGCCAGGCTTTGTGCCGCCAAACAGATCCCAAGCTTGTTGCGACAGCATGTCGGCTTCGCAATACCGGCTGGCCGTCAGAAAAGGCAGCGTCTCGGGGGGCAGGTGCGCCACCTCATGCTGTCGGGCGTTCCAGTCGAAGACGCCCGGCTCTCCGTCGATCTCGATGACGTCGTCGGACCAGAGGCGTGATATTCCCCGAGGCGCTACCAGCCGTGCCCGCCGGTTGCCGAAAGGGTCGTGGAATTCTTCAACCGACACGGACGGCTCTGTCAGGATCTTGTTGGCGCCAAGGATGCGGCCAGGGACGGAAGGGTGGGGCGAGAGTGCCAAGATCAACGGAAGCGGCCCGGGCGTGCTTATGACGATCTCGAAGCCGAAGCGGACAAGCATGAGGGCCTCCTTGCAAATAGCGGATGAGATCGGAGGGCTGTCCAGGCAAAGGGCCGTATCACACCCGATGGGATAGATGGCAGTCCATACGAATAGCCCGAGCAGCTCACCTTATCACGGATGCTGTAGGTCCGCCCCAGAAGAAAGCCCGATCCGAGCGAGATCTTCCATGATGGTGCCGTATGGTTCGGTCACGTTCACCAGAGTGCCATCGCTCAGCTTGATTTCCGTGCCTGCATCGTCTGCCACTTCCCTGATAGAAATGATGTGCTCGACAGCAACGGCAACCCTGCTGGGCGGTCGTCCCGGTTCATTCAGATGAAATACCACGAAAGTCATCTGGCTTCTCCTCGCACCAGCGGATGGTGTCATGATAGGCGGTAGGGGAAACTCCAGGCAATTGTGCTGATGAAGCTCCAGACCCCGCCGTGTTCGGCGATACCCGGCTGGTGCTGGGCAGAGTGTTTCGTCTCAACTGTTACGGCAACGCTCCCGACAGTTTCCGATGGAGTGAGATCAAGCGGAACCGAGGAACTGTTGGAAAAGCCCCGCCACCCAGGGCGAGGCGTCACTCGTTATACAAGCTGCCTCAGGCCATTTCGGGCGTGGGCAGCATCTTGGTCGTGAACCCTGCTAGCTCAGGCGTCTTGCATTGGCTGTGGCCTGCTCATGGACAGGCGCCAGGGCCAGTCCACCCGTGTCCATGGTGCGGGTGATCATGCGGGTGCCATGCGCCAACCAGCGTTCTGCAAGCCCTGACAGGTCTCCTATGCCCATTGGTTTCCCACCAAACATCAGGTGGCTGAGGTGCCGCGCCTGCTCCGCGGCGTCTGCCAGCATCACCGACCATTGCTCGACAAGGGCCTGATTGACCTTTCCGATGGCCACCACTTTTTCCTGCACCATGCCGCCGATCTCTGCATAATCGCTTTGAGCGGGACTGCAGGCCGCCTTGCCCATGATCGTCATGCGTGCCCCGATGACGCTGCCAGAGGCGACCATCATCTCATTCACGCGCATATTGGTCTTCATCATGTTGGAGCTGGCCTTTGCCAGTTCGGTCCAAGCGTTTGTTCCGGCACTTATCAACGTATTCATCCTTGCTTAACCAAACGATGGGACAGCACGGCGGCATGGGCCGCCTGCGCCCCGATGTCCTCGCGCAGGCAGCGCTGCCACGTGTCGCAGCAACGCCACCATGCGGGTTCGTGCAGTTACGCCGTTTCGCTGACGCGCGCCTGAAGCGGGCTCAACGCCTGCTTCGAGCTGCGCTGCGCGATCTGCAGCATCGCCGTGCGACGCTCCATCCAGTTGTGCATGGCGCCGGTGGCAAACTCCCGCTGCATCTCCGCGATGTCTTTCATCGACTTGGCGCGGAACAGCTTCTGCGAGGCCTCAGTATTGGCACGCGTGGCCTTCTCGAACCAGGTTGTCCAGGCGGAGGAAACCTCCGACAGGGCCTGTACCGAGGCGGCGGATGTTGTAGTGACAACCTGCATGTCCTCGGCGACTTTCCGTGCCGAGTCGCTGTAGATCGTCATCGCCTCTTGGGTGTCAGAGGCGACCTGCTGGGCGCGCCCGGTCAGGGCCTCGGTGACCTGGCGAGCCCGGTCCTGCACGGCGGCAGCGCCGCGTTCCATCACATCGGCCACCTTCTCGGTTGCTTCGCGCGTGACGCGTTCTGCCTCCTTCTGAGCCTTCACGACCGCACGCTCAGCTGCGGCAGCCTGTTTCGCCTCTTCAGCTTCGCGTTCGGCTTGCTCTGCCTGTTTTCGCCGCTCCTCGCGCTTTTCGTCGCGCTTGGCGGTTTCGGCCTCTTTGACGGCACCTTCGATCTCGGATGCTACAGTGGCTGCCTCATCATCATTGAGCACCTTGAGGATGGCGGGGAGAAGCTCCTTGCGCTCGTTGCGAACATGCTGCTGGAAGCCCTTGTTCAGATCGGCAAGCGCCGCGAGGAACGCATCATTGTCCTTCGGCAGACCAGACAGCTTCTCGAGCGAAGCACGCAGGTCCTTGTTGCCCTTCAAGGCGCTGACGGCAAGGTCCTTGGTTTCGGGATGCTTGCGCAGCAGCGGCAGAAGGTGCTGTTCCTCAATCTCAACATAGCGGGAAAGTTCGTCGCTCAGCTCCGCATAAAGGCTTTCCCGGGATTTCACCGCCTGGTTCGAGGTCGCCGCAAGTTTCGTGATCAGCGCGGCGGCTTTTTCAGGAGCAGCCTGGATCGTTTGACGAAGGGTCATGGAAATATCTTCCGTGCACGCTTCCGTGAACCCGAAGCCAGCGACAAAGGCCCCACCGAAGTGCGGAGACGTCGCATGCTGGTTGCTCAAGGAAGCTCAGGCAGGATCATCCGAGAAGGATTCGCCGAATGTCTTGCTGCAGTGCAACATAACCCGAGAACATGGCAGTTATAAGAGGATAGCGAAGAATATAGACCCCGTCGGGGTGATATTTGGCTGTTTAATGCTGCACTGCGGCGAAACCGGGGCGCTTGTCCCAAGAATATCATTGGCTTGCTTCAGATCGCCTTTTTTACCGTCGAAGAAGGATATTCAAGCTCTAGAAATTGCTGCTCTGCCGCAGGGAGCATGCTGATGAGCGCGCCGGGTAGCAAATTGCCGAATCCCTGCTGGGTAGGGCCGTCCTTCTTTCCTGCCTTCCCATGGCATTGCGAGTTAGGTCCGGCCTGGCCGATGTAAAGTGATCTTCTGGAGCCCATGTTGGAAAGGTTGCGGCAGACCATTCTGCTCGTGACCTATGGAGGCCTCATTATGGCCCTACGACTTCCTGCCAGTTCCAAACGCTCCAATCGCCAACCCATCGGAGAGTACCCCGGCGATCATCGGGAGCACGATTTTGAAGATGCCGAGGCTTTGCGAAAGGTAGCCGAGGAAGCGGGTTACCTCGGAAAAAGAACCACTTTCCCGAGCAGTAAACCATGCAGCCGCATGCCGTGACCTGCCATTTTCTATCAAGGACCTTGAAATGAATACTTTTCCCACAAGAATGCCGAACGAACGCGCCAACCTCACTGCAGTGAACGCCTTGGCAACTTCCATCAAACACGGCGGATTTTTTGCAAAAGTATTCAGAAGGGCTATCGGATGGTTCGAGGTGCGGCCCTCTGCAATCAATCTAGGCCTTGTGCGATCATTGGCTTACGCCAGGATCAACAGGGATTATGACGCCCTCGGGCGAAGTTGAGGTCTGAAGAGACGTAGGCGGCAGTTGCATGGCCTTGTTATCGCACCTTGAACTGCGGGCCACATGATCCATCGGACCGCAACCGACGCGGTCGTGTCTGCAATCGAGGAAGTGGCCCCGCCACAGCGGCGGACGGCACAGGTCAGGAAGGGCTGAGCGAAAGGCGCTCGCGCGATTGGAGGTGTCGACCAGAACTGTCGGCCGGTTCTGTCGTGAGCGCCACGATGATGCCTTCCCGCACTGCTGAGTTCAGATGTGAGAGTCACCATTGGCGTCCAGGAGACGCCGTAGCCAGAACGACCTTGGCAATCCTAGGAGATCACTATGGAAGAACGACTTGTGGATATCATCGACAGCAGTGGACGGGTCCTTCACACCTATCCCATCACCATTGGTGAGACCGGCGAAGGCGCCGGCGACGTCGAGTACCAAGCCAAAGCCTTGCAGGCTGCTGCCCATGGTCAACTCGTTTCCGACGCCGAACTCCCAGGCTTGAGCGCGCGGATGCACCAAAGCCGGGGAGGTCGACTGCAGCCCTCCAGCGACGAGATCAGCACCACATCGGAGACAAAACTTGGTTTGGAACAGGTGGTGCGCGAGCAGGCCTATGCCCTGTGGGAACAGGAAGGGCGGCCAGACGGACGCGCTGAAGAGTTCTGGCATCGTGCCCTCGAGCAGCATCTCAAGGGGCGTGCCTACGTCCTGTGGCAGCAAGAGGGGAGTCCGGACGGCGGCGCCGACAAAGATTGGCATCAAACCCGCGAGTTCCAGTCGCAATAACGATTGGGGGCGGCGTGAGGAACACCGCGCAAGGCCCACCACAAAGAGCATCACCCTGGCGCCGCCAAGCCGCAAGGAGTTCCCAGGCAGCGTTTTCTGATAGCACTCTTAGACCTTTCCAGTAGGAACAGGCGTGATCTGTTTGGCAATGCTATGTGGAGCCTCTGCACCAGACGTTTGCGGCTTTATGGACCAACGGCCGGTTCCGAACGGAACGGCTCACATTCCAGATCACGGCTGAGAGTGTGGGCGCAGAAGCAAGGGCGTCCCTTGGGGACCCTGAAGGCGCCGCAAACCGTTGGGTTCATACCACTCTCGTGAAGGGAGACTGATCATGCCCCTTTCTGCCCCGCTGCGCATCGCGCTTGCTTTACCAGTCGCCCTGTGGCTGGTGCCGCCCGCCTTGGCGGGCGACAGTTCGGGTCTCGATCCTGCACTGATCGACCAATGCCTGGCTGACGCCTCAACGGACGGGGGGCGACTGGATTGTGCGGGGGTGGGACAGGAAAGCTGCCTCGCCTATGCTGAGGCGGAACATGGCGATGTTGATGTGGTGGACCGGCAGCTGAACTGTCTTGATGCTGAATGGCAGGTCTGGGAAACACGGCTAACCGAGACCTATGATCGGCTGAAGGCGACCGAGGATGAACGCGGCGCTGAGCATGTGGACGCCTTGGTCAAGATGGAACGAGATTGGATCGCTTTCCGGGACGCTCGCTGCGCCTATGACCGGATCATCAACACCAGCAGTCCGGTGGCAGAGACCGAGTGCAAGCTGAACGAGACCGCACGGCAGGTGATCCTGCTGATGGCCTATCAACGAGGTGTGGCATGACGAAGCCGTTCATGTGGCAAGTCGGACATGCGGATGCCACGCGCTTCGACATATAAGTCATTGGGCAGCGGTTCGGGGCGCATCGTCGCAGACCAGAGATCAAGCGCTGAACCGATTTGCTCGGCGTCTTTCCCTTTGGTGATGCCACCGCTCGCCTGATCGGGGCCTTGCTGGTGGGACAGAATGACAAGTGGGCTGTCCGACGAGCCTGCTGCATGATGCTGAAACTATTGCAGCGACACATGACATCGCCGGTAAAAGGGTGAGGGTCACACTCCCAGCCACCTTCCCCACAACAACGCCGTGGCGCTTGGCCACAAGATTATGACGTGTGCAGCCTGGTTTCTTCGTTCAGGCGGGGATGGCGACGGGGTTGCCGCCAGGACCATCCAGAACGTGCATCGGCAAGCCATAAATCTGTTCCAGCGGCAATGGCTGCATCAGGTCGACCGGGCCTCCCTGAAGAACCAGCCGCCCCTCCTTCAAAGCGACCACATGATCGCAGAAGCGGGCCGCCATGTTGACCTCGTGGAGAACGATCACGGCGCTGCGGCCGGTCTGATGGCACATGCGGCGGACGAGACCCAGAACCTCGACCTGGTGCGCAATATCAAGCGCGCTGATCGGCTCGTCCAGGAGAAGGGTGCCCGCTTCCTGAGCGACCATCATGGCCAGCCAGGCCCGCTGACGTTCACCGCCTGACAGGGTGTCAACCAACCGCTCGGCAAGGTCGGAAACCCCGCATTCGGCCATGGCACGGGTGACAGTTGCGTGGTCATGGGGGCCGAACCGACCAAGTGCGCCATGCCAGGGATACCGGCCAAGCGCCACCAGTTCGCGCACGATCATCCCTTCGGCGGCTGGAGGGTGCTGAGGCAGGAAGGTTAGCCGACGAGCAAAGTCGCGGGCGCGCCAGCCCGATAGGGGACGCTTTTCGAAGACGACGTTTCCGCTGCTCGGCATGATCTGCCGGGCAAGAACCTTGAGCAGGGTCGACTTACCCGATCCATTGTGACCGATCAGCGCGGTCACCTCGCCCGCAGGCAGATTTAACGTCAGCCCGTGCAGAAGGCGGCGGCCGGGGACATCGACGCTCAGGTCGCGAAGGGAAAAGAGGCTCATCGGGCCGGTCTCATCATCAGCCAGATCAGCCAAGGCGCGCCAATCAGTGACGCGAACAGGCCCAGCGGCAGTTCATAGGGAAAGCCCGCTATGCGTGCTCCGAAATCTGCGGTTAACATCAGCCCGGCGCCAATCAGCGCCGCGCCGGTGAGATGATCGCCAGGCCGAGCCAAGCCTAAGCGACGCGCGAAATGAGGCGCCATCAGCCCCACGAAGGACAGCGGCCCGACCAGCACGATCGCAGCGCCTGTGGCCACCCCCGCAAGCCCGATCAACTGCATCCTTGCCAGCCGTAAGGGTAGGCCCAGCCCGGCGGCCAGGCCAGTCCCCAGCGGCAGAACCGCCAGCCAGCGGCGTGCGACCAGGGCAGCGATCCACAGAACTGTAGCCAGTCCGGCCAGGACCGTGGCCCCCTGCATCGTCACCGCCGAGGACGATCCCGACAACCACCCCAGGATCTGGAACGACCGAATGTCCCCAACGGCCATAACTGCCGACAGCAGCGCCGACGCCAAGGCCGAAACAGCAATCCCGGCCAGCAGCACTCGCTCTGGGGGCATGTCGCGGCGGCTGACAAAGGCTGCGATCAACACGAGGGCCAAGGCGCCGCCTGCCATCGTCCCCAGGGTGAGGGCCACGGCCGTCGGGGTCGCGACCAGATAGACCACACCTGCATAGCCCATGGCCGCGCCGCCGGATACGCCCAGCACCTCGGGCGAGGCGAGCGGGTTGGCAGTCAGCCGCTGCAGGATCGCCCCCGCAATTGCCAAGGCCGCCCCGGCCGAGGCTGCCGCGATCAGGCGGGGCAGGCGCATGGGCAGAAAGGCTGCGAAGCTTTCGGCATCCAACACCGCCCAGCCCCCCGGAACACGCCCGATCCAGACCAGCACAAGCGCGGCAATGACCAAGGCGAGGGCGAGCCCGACCAGCAAGGGGGCAGGTTGGTTGCGGCGGGGGCTTGGTCCTTCGGCGCGTTCAGTTCCCGGTGGGGTCGATCCGCGAAGACGGGGCAAGAGCCAGATCAGCAGCGGCCCGCCGATCAGCCCGGTCAATGCGCCGGTCGGAAACATTTCTCCCAGTTGTCCCGCCACTAGCAGGACCACCCCGTCACAAAGGGACAGGATCAACGCGCCGATGAGTGGGGACAAGCTCAGCAGGCGAGGGATCGAAACGCCTCCCAAGGTCCGGGCCAGGGCAGGGGCGGCAAGGCCCACGAAAGCAATCAGCCCCAATTCAGCGGACACAGCGGCTGCAAGGATCGCCGCAACGCCGACCGCCAGCAGCCGGACGAGCATTACGTTCAGGCCCAGGCCTGCCGCGCCTTCATTACCCAGTGACAGAACGCGCAGGGGACGCGCCAGCAGGGCGGCGGCAATGGCGCCAAAGACCAGCACCTCGGACAGGACACGGACTGCGGACCAGTCCTGCTGCACCAGGGCTCCGCCGTTCCAGATCACCAGCGAAAGCAGGTACTGCCCTTGGGCCAGCGTCATCGCCGTGGCAACTGCGCTTGCCGTCATGCCGACCAGCATCCCGGCAATCACCATCGTGACCGGCGCGAAACCGCGCCTCGCGCCGATCGCCAGCACCAGTCCGGCAGCCAGTCCCGCCCCTGTCAGCGCCACCGGCCAGCGACCCTCCTCCAACAGGCCGGGTGCCAGCATGGTGGCCATGACCAATGCCAGTTGGGCGCCCGCCGAAATCCCCAGGGTAGTCGGGTCCGCCACGGGGTTGCGCAACACCACCTGCAGGATCGCGCCAGAGAGGCCCAGGATGGCCCCTGCAACCAATGCCACGACGCCGCGCGGCATCAGGCCAAAGGCCAGGAGGATCTGGGATATGTCCATGTGGTCCGGATCCAGCGGCCATGCCGGCCATCGGTCCAAGGGCAGCAGGCCAAACGCTGACCACAGCCACAGCAGCGCGGTCAGCAGCGCAAAGGGCAGCAGCCGGGCCGTCATGCGATGGGATGGGGTCCGGCCTCGAAGGCCTGAACCAGCAAATGTGCAAAGCGAAGGGCGGCCGGAACACCGCCGAAGGCATTGGTGTCGGCCAAGAGATAAGTCCGCCCTTGTGCCACGGCTGGAAGGAAGCGCCAAAGGATGCTGCGCGACAATGCCCGTTTGGCAGAGGCGGGCAGGACACCCACGACGACCAGCCGGGCATCCGGCATGTCGGCCAGCCGCTCGATCGGGACAGGGGCGAGGAAGCTGAAGGCGGTGTTTCCAGTCCAGACGTTCCGCAGCCCCAGGCGGTCCAGCGTGCTGCCGAACAGGCTGTCAAAGCCGAAAGCCCGCAGATGGCGTGCGTCGCCGATATTGACCAGGGCCACGGGTCGGTCACGGAAGGGTTCAAGTCTCAGCGCCAAGGCGTCCAGTTCTCTTTCGGTCCTCGCTACGGCACGGGTGCCGGCGGCAGGGTCCGCGATGGCGTCTGCCACGGCGGTCAGCGCTGCCATGGCCTTGGGCAGCGGGGGCTCGCCTGGAATGAAGAAGGGAAGGGACAGAACCGGGGCGATCTGGCGCAGCCGATCCTCATAGTGGGTGTAATAGGGTGAAGAAAGGATCAGGTCCGGCCGGGTCAGCTGCAACAGCTCGAAGTTCGGCGCGCCGCGCAGGCCAAGATCGGTGACGACATCGGGAACCCGGGGTTCGGCCACATCGGCCCGAAAGCGCACCAGTTCGGCGGCAGCGACCGGCATATGACCGACGGCTATTGCCGTTTCCAGCATTGCCCAATCAATGGCGGCAAGGCGTGGCGCGGGTCGGGCCGCCAAAGGCAAGCCCGCCGCCAGGATGGTCCCGGCGGCGGCAAGGATCGCACGACGCGAGGGCTTGATGCCCCCGCCGGTCACCACTTGTAGGCCACCTTTGCAGCAACAGTCCGGCCTTCGCCATACGAACAATAGGAGAAGCCGCAGGCACCGACATAAACCTCGTCGGTCAGGTTGGTAATGTTCAGGGACATTTCGACATTATCGCGGGTATATCCGGCGCCAAGATCGACAAGCGTCACGCTGTCCAGTTCGGCGCTGTTGGCGGCGTCGATATAGCGTTCGCCAATATAACGAATGCCGCCCCCGACACGCATGCCATTGCCGAAGTCACGATCCAGCCACAGGCTTGCAAGGTGGTTGGGCGCATCCTGAAGCTCGTTGCCGTCCAAGGGATCTCCCGACGGCGCCTTCTGTTCGGTCTTGTTATAGGCATAGCCGCCGCGCAGCTTCCAACCGTCTGCAATCTCGGCGGTCGCTTCGATCTCGATGCCCGTTGACCTAACCTCGCCGATCTGGCGAATTCCGCTTCCTTCGCCGTCGGGCAACGGGACACTGCGGTTCACGTTGGTCTGGCGAAGATCGTAAAGGGCAACCGTGATCAGGCCGTCGAAGCCGGTCGGGCTGTACTTGACGCCGACTTCCCACTGCTTGCCTTCGGTGGGAAGAAGCGCATCGCCGTCGATGTTCTGCCCGACCTGAGGATCGAACGAGGTTGAATAGCTGACATAGGGCGCAGCACCATTGGCCATGACATAACCGAGGCCGACGCGGCCAGTCAGTTCGTTGTCCTTGTATTCGGAGGGGTTTCCGTAGCGTTCACCAGTCTGTTCGATCCAGTCATACCGCAGACCCAGCGAGCCACGCCAGTTGCCGTACTCGACTTCGTCCTGGGCATAAACGCCGACCTGGCGCAGGGTCGAGTCGCCGGCATTGGGTTCACCTGCAAAGGTTTGCCCGCCGGCATAGTAGTTTGGATTCCGCAAATCGAGATCGCTGGCAGAACCAAACTGGCTGCTTTCGAAGGCATCGTATTGACGGATGTCAGCGCCGAACAGCAGCTTGTGGACGGCCTGTCCTGTCGTGACGTCGCCAGACAGCCGGGTGTCGAGGCTGATCGTGTCGCTGTTCTCGCTCTGATCGCTCGAACCGCGGCTAATCGTGTCCGGCCCGATCACCGAACTTGCATAAGTGCCACGGTAATCCCAATCCAGGCTTTCGTAACGGAAGCCCTGGCTCAGCGTCCAACCATTGTCGAGCGCGTGGCTGATCTCGACGCCGACGCTGTACATCCTGCGATCGCTGTCGTCCCAATCCTTCTGCCCGGTATAAAGGTCGCGCAAGTACTCGCCGTCGCCGGTCTGGGTCAGTGCGAAGGGCACGCCTGTCGGCGAGATCGGTGCATCCTTGGTATAGTTCGCCAGAAAATCGATGGTCGTCTCGTCGCTGGGCGTCCAGCGGACCGCGCCTGCCAGATATCCGCCCTTGTTCGTCAGATCCTCGATCTGGGTGCTTTCGTCGCGGCCGATGCCAGTAACGCGGAAGGACAGATCTTCGGACGGCGCGCGGTTTACGTCGAAGAACAGGCTGGGGCTGTTGTTGCTGTCATAGCCGATGCCGGCCTCTCCAAAGTCGAAGGACCGCGCACGTTTCTGGACCATGTTGATGACGCCCAGGGGCGAGCCGGCACCATAAAGGGAAGACGACGGGCCGCGTAGAACTTCGATCTGCTGGAGACCATAGATTTCCTGCCCCACCGCGCCAAAATAACGACCTTGCCGGAGACCGTTCACATACTGCGCGTTCTCTGCCTTGAAGCCCCGGATGTAAGGCGCATCGAAGCGAGGATCGATGCCGAAGGGTTCGGCCAGGACACCTGCGGTGTAGCCAAGAGCCTGTCCAAGGTTCTGCGCGCCCTGTTCCGCGATTTGATCCTCGGTGACAACAGACACAGACTGCTGCGCTTCTGCGATCGGAGTGGACGATTTCGTTGTCTGCGCGCCGCTGGCAACATAGCCCGCTACCTCATCGGCTGTCAGGGTGATGTCGCCTAGAACGAAGACAGAGTCGTCGGACGCGGTGGTGGTTGTCGCAGTGCCAGCATTCTGCGCCAAGGCCGGGCAGGCCAATGCGAATGCGCTGACACTGACAAGGAGGAATGAACGGGGCAGATCGGGCATGAGAAACCTATGGAAATGAGTAGAGCACCTGGCACTGCCCCACTCTTTAGTCGCCTTTGCCGGGGCGTCAACAATTTCTGACTAAAACTCTACGAAATTGGTCTTGTGTGCATTCACGGTATACCAGTTACGTTTGAGGCTTGTCGTGTCGCTGGAATGAATTTCTTATCCCGCAACACCCAAAAACAAGGCGAGCGCTCGAGTGACCTCAAGCATGGCTGTGTCATCAAGCTGACCAAACGTCGTCCCGAGCTTGTCTGTCCGTACAGTCATGGCCTTGTCGATCATGATCTGAGACGTCGCCCGCAGGCCGTTCTCTGCCGCCGGCTCAACTGTCAGTCTGATCAAGGGAGCCTCGACCAGTGTAGAGGTAATCAAGAGAACAGTGGTGGTGGCTGTATCAGGAAACCGATCGGACTGGATCACCAGAGCCGGTCGAGGTTTGCCGTGATCGCCTTGAAGAGCAACCGTTACCAAGTCCCCTCGCTTCACTCCCAGTCATCCACATCATCAAGGGCAGCATCCATGAAGTCATTCAAGGCGGCATCAGAACGGTCCGACTGAGCGACAAGGGCCGCCTGGCGTCGGCACTCGGCCTCAAAGCCGGGGCGGCGCGTATCAGGCACCCAGATCTGAACTGGACGAAGGCCGGCGGCTCGCAGGGCATCGCGGCGTTTCTGAACACGCTGCGAAATAGATGTTGGCATAGCAGCCTCCTGTTTCGTTACATGTAACAAATTCCTGGTGCCGCTTCAAGGTCGCTAAGTGCCATTAGGTTAAGTCGTCATCGACTATTCGGTGCAGGGTGTATGTCAGGAGTTTTTCCTGAGCAGCGGATTTGCCAACAGATTAACGCTTGCGAAGAGCCACATTAAAATTTGCGAAGAAATCGCCCTCTTTTCGGGTCAGCGCTTGGCGTGTGTACGGTTGGTGCCCTCCATGGAACAGCAAGGCGAGCATGCCTTCAACAACCAAAGGAGAAGACCAATGCGTGACCTGAACGAACTTGAACTGGAACAAGTCTATGGTGCTGGCGGCAAAGGCCGCAAGAAGAAGAAAACCAAGGCAAAGCGCCGCAATGGCAGCAACAGCGGCGCATCGCGCAGCAAGGGCCGCAGCAACAGCCGCAGCTGATATGCCATAATCTTCCCGGGGTCTTGATGATCCCGGGGAGCTTTTCCTGGGGAAGACCATGCCTTTCGAATTTGTCGATCCTCTCCAGCTTGCCAGTCACGCGGCCCCGACCCGCGACGAACTGTGGCTGTTGGGTCAACCGCCCTTGAACGACTATCTGGATGTCGTCACGCAAGACACAGTGGGCGACCCGCGTCGTCGCGACGACATCATCGCCGAATGGCGCGGCGCGAACGACCATCTGGGCGAACTGGAGCAGAACGAGGCCGGTCTGGCCGATCGCATTCGCTGCCGCAAGCTGCCCAAGACGATGCGGTCCCTGGCCGAAGATCTGCAACAGAAGGATTTCTATCGCGAAACCTTTGATCGCGTCCCCACGACGATCGAGATGGTCGAACTGGACCGGATCGTCGTGAGCCAACGACATGTAACACTGCCCTTCGTGCAGGGATTGGCATCGGGATTGGACAGCGCATTGAAGGGCGCCGATCTGTTTCGGTTCTGCCAGCCGCTGGAGCGACGGGATGCGCCGGTCGAGTGCCGCCGCCTGGGGCGCGACCGCTATGCATTCCTGTCCGATTCGACCGATCTGCGCTATCATGAGACAACCATCCTGCGTCCCGATCAGGTCACCGACCTGCGCCGCTGCGGGCCGGTTGCCGGGATCGTCGGGATCGTTGTCGGACATGGGTCCAATTTTCTCAGTGGTATTCGCTGGGGCAAGCGGATCGTGCTGCACAACGGCTATCACCGGGCGACAGCAATGCGGATGGCGGGGATTACCCATGCCCCGATCATCGTCCAGACGGTCAGCCGCCGCGACGAGCTGGAGACAGTAGCGGCTGGCTCGGTTGCCGATGATCCGGCGTTCTATTTCCGGGCGAACCGCCCGCCCTTGCTAAAGGACTTCTTCGATCCCAAGACGAGCACCGTCCTGCCGGTACGGCGCAAGCGCAAGATGATCGAAGTTCGCTATACGGTGACCGAAATCGACCTTGAAGACCTTTGATGCGCGACCATGCCACATCCTTGTTCCGTCCCGAGGCATTGGCCGAACAGCAGGACCGGTGGCTGGGCTCGGTCCTGCTGGTCCCGCGGCTGTCGCACAGCGTCCTGACGATGTTTGCCGTGCTGATCGTTCTTGGTGTCGTAGTACTGATCGCCCTTGGCGAATACACCCGCAAGGTTCGACTGTCAGGCTGGCTGTCACCGCAGCAGGGTTTGCTGCAGGTCGTCGCGCCGCAAAAAGGTGTGCTGGCGCAGGTCCTGGTCAAGGAGGGACAGCAGGTCACGCGAGGTGACGTGCTGGCCGTCCTGTCGGGGGAACAGCGCAGCGGCAACGGAGAAACGCGTCAAGAGGTTCTGCGCGCCTTGCAGGCCCGCCGGGACAGCCTTCTTGCCGAACGCGAAAGCCATCGCGCGCTGTTTGCACGCCAGGCAGAGTCGCAGAAAGCGCGCCTGGCGGTGATCGAGGCGGAGGCCCTCAGCCTCGACGCGGAATTCGCACTTCAGCGCGAGCGCGTGAACGGCCATATCAAGATCTACAGCGAGGTCGGGCACGGAACCACAGTCAAGATCTATCTGCCGCGGAACACGGCCTCCGAAGATGTGCTGACCGACCTGCGCAGCCTGCCTGTGCAGGGCGGAACGGAAACCGTTCTGGTGGTCGAGGATGACGACGAGGTGCGCGACACGACCGTGGCGCTTCTAACCGACCTTGGCTATCGGACCTTGCGCGCACGCGATGCGGCAAGCGCGTTGACAGTGGTGGAAAGTGGCGCGCCCATCGACCTGGTGTTCACCGACGTGGTGATGCCCGGACCCCTGCGCAGCACGGAACTGGCGCGAAAGGCCAGAGAACGACTACCCAACGTCGCAGTGCTGTTCACCTCGGGATATACGGAAAATTCCATTGTCCATGCCGGACGCCTGGATCCGGGGGTCGAACTGCTGCCGAAGCCTTATTCCCGCGAAACGCTGGCCCGAAAGATCCGGCATGTGCTGGCCAATCAGCAGCAAGCCAATGCAGTCGCCGCGCGGCACGCATCCTTGGCCAACGGGCACCGCGATGGTTCGCGAGCCGCCTCTATCGCAAAAGCACTTAACATCCTGCTGGTCGAGGACGACGACCTGATCCGGCTTGGCACGGCTGACATGCTGGAGTCGCTGGGCCATTCGGTCGCCGCTGTGGGGACCGGGGCGCAGGCCTTAGCCGGCTTGTCACCCGATCTGGACGTACTGATGACCGACCTGGGCCTGCCGGACATGAACGGCAGGGATCTCGTGGCGGCTTGCCGACGCCAAAGGCCGGACCTGCCTGTGGTCCTGGTCACGGGCGATCCAGCAGCGGCAGGCGAAGTAGAGAATGCCATCGCGGTGATCAAGCCCTATGTGGAAGCCGATCTGGAGCGCGCATTGGCTGCCCTGTCCGACAACCGTCGGTAGCAAGCCTCGTCGTTGAAGTCTTGCCGCAGGGCGTGGCAGCGCGCCTGCGCCCGCAAGTCTCGGGGCTCGCTTCAATATCCAACTGCGCTCGCGCCTTGAGTACGCGGTCAGCAATTACCGCACATCAAGTGCGGCAGCCGCGACGGAGCCGCCAGACCACTAATACCAACGGCCTTAACCATTGACCGCCTCGCCATTTCGGTTTTCGAAACCTCCGAGAATACATCGTCGAGCGATGCCGCGACGCATAGGGCGCCTTCGCAAACCATCCCAAACGCCTCAGAAAAATTGCTTACTCAAGAGTACCCAAAGGCGGTCAATAGTTAAGGCCATTGGTATAAGGTATCTCCGGCACGCAGATGCTCTTTGTCCTTTTTGAGACCACGCCGGGGAGCCACCGCCTCGGAGTCCGTATCGGCGATGACCATCCCCTTGCGAACAGATTAGATGCTTGCTTTTACGAGACGGTTTTGCGCAGCGTCGCCATTGCCGTAGACTGTGTTCATCAGCCATCGTCTGAGAACTACAGGTTCAATCGTCCCAACGAGAGGACCCGTAGCTTCAGACTTTCGGTCAAACCTGGCCACGACCCGAGTAGGATCTGTTCCCAAGATCCCGTGGAATACGCAGCCCCCGTGCCAAAACGGGTTAGCTGGTAGCGAATAGCTACTTGGCGTAGGCTCCCTTGTAGGTCCCTGCAGCGATTTGACCCATGATCTCAGCTTCCTTGCGTTCCTGGGCAAGCGTCGCTTCCAGCAAAGCTGGCGCCTCTTCCTGCGTGAAGGCAACAATTCCGTCTTCGTCGCCCACAACGATGTCGCCCGGCGAGACAACCATGCCTTGTAGAGACACAGGGACGTTGATGAATCCCGGGCCATTCTTGTAGGGACCGCGATGGATTGCGCTGCGGGCAAAGACCGGGAAGCTGTCGGCGCCGATCTCGGCCGTATCGCGGACCGATCCGTTCAGCACGAATCCAGCTGCGCCGCGCGATTTCGCAATGGCGACCATGATGCCGCCGATAAGCGCACGGGTCCTTGCTGGAAGGCGCGGGTCATGCCGCGCAAGTAGCCGCCTTATCCTGAAATCCTCACAGCAGTCTGACCCGCAGCCTTCCTCTAGCAAAAATCAATTCATCAATCTGGCTTGTTGTTCGCGTTAGCTGATAGTGAGTTGCCCCTCCAGGGCATCACTCAGAAAAACTGGCATTGGAGCAAGAGGGTTGACTGCAATGAAAGAATTATCTGGAAAGCGCCCTTATGATCTCTTGCTGCAACACGCGGCGGAGCAGATGGCCAAGATCTCGCCGCTGCCTGAATTGGCGCTCGCCGCGCAGGAGGCCGGCGTCTCGCTGGAGCAGGCGCAAAGATGGTTTGCTGATGATCAGGCACTCAGCATGGCAGTCGTGGAGCAGCAGATGGTGCTGCTGACGGACCATTTGGCCCGTCGCGCATCCGCCGTGCCATCCGATGATATCATCGGCCAGCTTCGCGCCCTGACCCACGCCTATGTCGAGTGGTTTTTCGACAATCCGGTAGGCGGGCGTTTGCTGGTCAGTCCTGCAGCCGTTGCCGTGCTCTCGCACCACCAGGTGGGTCGGTTTTCGTCTGCGATCTACGACCTCGCGCAGTCGATGATGGAGCGCGCCCGGGAGGTGGGCCTCATCAAGGCTGATACCGATATCCCTGAAGTGCTCCTGACAATGCGGGCACTGACGCTGGGCATTGTTGTGCTGCAGGACATGGACCATGCGCGGCTGTGGGGAGATTATGCCGACCCACGCGCAGCCCTGACACGCATGATGGATAGCTACTTCGATCTTGCCCTGCAAAGGCCGGATGCGTGACAGCGGGAAATGCGCGCCGTTCCCCAAACCTTTCCGTTGCGGCCACCATTCTTGCCCTGTCGATCGCCAAAATTACCCCCCCTTGGACCTTCGTGATCCAATCGGCGGGAAAAAGCAGTTGATCGGGGGGATCGCTGTTCTCCATTTGCCAAGGTGATGTATGCACAAGCCGGACCTGGCCGGGAAGCGGATCCTGGTGGTCGAAGATGAGTTCGTCCTGGCCGCAGATATTTGCGCCAAAATCGAAGCCTGCAGGGGAGTGGTCGTCGGCCCGGTCTCCACATTGGCGGGCGGTCACGCTCTCCTCCAGACAGGTCCTCAGCCGGAGGGCAGCATCCTCGACATCCGGGTTGGCGACGACATGGTCTCCCCGGTGGCGGACGATCTCATGGCAGTTGGCGTGCCCATCATATTTACGAGCAGCGAGAGCAAAGCGGCAATACCCAGCAAGTATGCAACCATCCCGCTCATTGGGAAGCCAATCATCCCTTTGCAATTCTTCCGAACAGACCGGGCCTGGTCTGACCTCCAGGAAAGGGACGCTGCCGTTCGCTATCGACAAACCGGTCAACATGGTGCTTGTGGCTAAGCAGTTATTCCCTGACCTCAAGTATTCCTCTCCAGCGTAAGGGGGCCTTGCCGAAGAAGCGTGTGAAATCCCGGGCACAATCGCCTGTTTTTCGCTGCGATGCAGCAATTTCGAGAAGAAGCATCGGCTGGTTTTGGACAATAATCTTCGAAACCCCTTATAATTGTCAGGGTCTCTGGTTATGTTGCACTGCAGCGAGACATTCGAAGAGTCCTTCCTTGGATGATCCTGCTTGAGCTTCCTTGAGCAACCAGCATGTGATTTCTCTGCACTTCGGTAGGGACTTGGTGGCTGGCTTTGCGTTCAAGGCGGCGCCCAAGGACAATGTTCCCATGATCCTTCGTCAAACGATCCAGGCTGCTCCTGAAAAAGCTGCCGCGTTGATCGCGAAACTTGCCGCGACCTCGAACCAGGCGGTGAAATCCCGCGAAAGCCTTTATGCGGAACTCAGCGACGAACTCGTCCGCTATATTGAGATCGAGGAACAGTACCTTCTGCCGCTGCTGCGCAAGCATCCCGAAACCAAGGACCTCGCCGTCAGCGCCCTGAAGGGCAACAAGGACCTGCGTTCCTCACTTGAAAAGCTGTCCGGTCTGCCGAAGGACAATGATGCGTTTCTGGCTGCGATTGCCGATTTGAACAAAGGCTTCCAGCAGCACGTTCGTAACGAGCGCAAGGAGCTTCTCCCCGCTGTCCTCAAGGCACTCAGCGATGACGAGGCAACCAGCGTTGCCGCCAACATCGAGGGTGCCGTCAAGGACGCCGAGACCGCAAAGCGCGACGAAAAGCGCGAGGAGCGGGCGCAAGCCGAGCGTGACGCCGAAGAGGCCGCGCAGGTCGAAGCGGACAAGCGTGCAGCGGCTAAAGAGGCCAAGCGCGACGAGCGGGCCGAGGCGGAGCGTCAGGAAGCAGAGGCCGAGAAGGCCCTTGCCGCCGAGCGTGCGGTCGCGAAGGCCCGGAAGGATGCGGAGCGCGTTACCCGTGAGGCGACCGAGAAGGTGGCCGATGTCATGGAACGCGGCGCGACCGCCGTGCAGGACCGGGCGCGCCAGGTCACGGAGGTCGTCACTGAACGCGCCCGAAATGTGGCCTCCGACACTCAAGAGGCAATGACGATCTACAGCGACTCCGCACGGAGAATGGCCGAGGACATGCAGGTTGTCGCCACAACGTCTGCCACCTCGACGCAGGCCCTGTCGGACGTCACCTCTGCCTGGACAACCTGGTTCGAGAAAGCCACGCGCGCCAATGTCGAAGCCTCGCAGAAGCTGTTCCGCGCCAAGTCGATCAAAGACATCGCGGAGATGCAACGGGCGTTCGCCACCGGCGCCATGCACAACTGGATGGAGCGTCGCACAGCGATGCTGCAGATCGCCCAACGCAGTTCGAAGCAGGCATTGAGCCCGCTTCAAGCGCGCGTCAACGAAGCGGCGTAACCACACGAACCCGCATGGTGGGCGTTGCTGCGACACGCGGCAGCGCTGACCGTGCGAGGACATCGGGGCGCAGGCGGCCCATGCAGCCGTGCTGTCTCATTGTCCGGTTTAGCAAGGATGAACACGTTGATGAGTGCCGGAACTAACGCATGGACCGAGCTGGCAAAGGCCAGCTCCAACATGATGAAGACCAACATGCGCGTGAACGAGATGATGATCGCCTCTAGCAGCGTCATCGGGGCACGCATGACGATCATGGGCAATGCGGCCCGCAGTCCTGCCCAAGGTGACTATGCAGAGATCGGCGGCATGGTGGAGGAGAAGGTGGTGGCCATCGGGAAAGTCAACGCGGCCCTTGTCGAGCAATGGTCGGCGATGCTGGCCGACGCCGCAGAGCAGGCGCAGCATCTCCGCCCCCTGATATTTGGCAGACGACCGTTGAGCATAACAGACATGTCCGGGCTTGCGGAACGCTGCATCGCCCATGGAACCCGGGTGATCACCCGCTCCATGGACACGGGTGGACTGGCCCTGGCGCCTGTCCATCAGCAGGCCACGGCCAACGCACGGCGCCTGCGCTAGCAGGGTTCACAACCGAGATCGTGCTGGTTGCGTTGATGGGCCGATACGGCTTTTGTAACGAGTACTGCCTCGGCTTCACAGGCCGAGGCTTTTCCCGGAGTTCCCCGTTCCCCTTGATCCTTTTTCCTTGAGGAATGGCGGAAATCGGCTGCGCCTTGACCTTTTATGTCTGCAACTCCGCTCAGCCCTATGCAGGCGAACAGCGACCACGTTCACCGCAAACAAGGCACAGTTCGGAACCCCAGAGTACAATTGCCCTGGGCCCCTTTCCGCACCTATCGTGGTTCCATCCGCTGGTGCGAGGAAAGACCAGATGGCGTTCGTGGTGTTTCACTTGAATGAGCCGGGACGACCCCCAAGCAGGATCGCCGTTGCTGTCGATCACATCGTCTCCGTCAGGGAAGTGGCGGACGATGCAGGCACCGAGATCAAGTTGAGCGATGGCACCCTGGTAAACGTGACCGAACCTTACGCGACCATCATGGAAGACCTCGCCCAAATCGAGCTTTCGCCTGGGTCAGACGAGCGGCATACGCGATGAAGCGAGCTGTTCGAGCCATTCTTCAGGACTGCCGTCTTCCGCCGGAAGAATGATACGCCCTCATGGCGAGGCTGGCAGTCCTTCCTTTATTCTCGCTCCCCGCAAGGAAGGCACATCATGCTCATCCGCTTCGGCTTTGAAATTGCGCTAACCACGCGAGTTCCCCTTCCGCTGATCCTTGCGCTGTCACCCCATTCGTCCGTCAAGGGCAAGATCCTGGGCGCCAACAAGGTCATGACCGAACCTGCGGTGTCGGTCGAGGAGTTCCTGGATCTCTTCGGCAATCGCCGGGCGCGACTGACAGTTCCGCCCGGACATTGCCGGCTTTGGTCGGACGACGTGATCGAGATCGATGGAGAGCCCGACGTCTTCGACCGGAATGCCCGCCAGCACGAGGTCGCGCACCTTCCGCCCGAGACGCTCCCCTTTCTGACAGCCAGCCGCTATTGCGAGTCCGACATGCTGTCGCAACAGGCCTGGGACCTGTTCGGAGCGGTAAAGCCTGGCTGGGCGCGTGTTCAGGCGATCTGCAACTTCGTCCACAATCACCTGACCTTCGGCTACAAGTTCGGGCGCTCGACGAAAACGGGAGCCAACGCGATGTCCGAGGCAACCGGCGTGTGCCGGGACTTCGCACATCTGGCCATCTCGCTGTGCCGCGCCATGAACATTCCGGCGCGCTATGCGAGCGGTTATCTCGGCGATATCGGCGTTCCACCGTCCGGTCCCGGCGATTTCTGCGCCTGGTTCGAGGTCTATCTGGAGGACCGCTGGTACACCTTCGATGCGCGCTACAACACGCCCAGGATCGGGCGCATCCTCATGGTCCGCGGGCGCGACGCTGCAGATGGGGCGATGATCACCTCCTTCGGAGCTTACAAGCTGGAATTGTTTCGGGTCTGGACGGACGAGCTTCCCGAGGGGATGACGCAGGCCGATGTCCTGACGGAACTGGAGCGCCTGCCAAACGCCCCTGCACTGACCTTAGCCACGGCGGGGTCGTCCTGACATGCTGCGAGACATCCCTGACCCGCAGCTCATGTTCTTGATGCCTCGGTCCATCAACCTGGGAAGGCGGTTTTTCGGCATCGTCAAGCCCTGCGGCCTTCCGCCAATCATGGGCGTTGCCGCTTCAAACCGACGTCTTTACAGGACCCTTCAGTGATCACTCGTTTGCCGCAACGCGCCGGCTACAGCCGCACCGAGAACATCTCGGACTTCATTGTTCATGCTGTTGGTCTCTTGGCTGCCCTCATGGCGGTCCCGATCCTCATCATTCATACGTGGTCTCTCGGCACCGAGCCAGCCGTCCTGCTCGGTGTGGCGATCTATGGCGTGGCGCTTATTGCCATGATCCTGTGCTCCACGCTTTACAACATGGCACACCCCGATGTCTGGAGTGGCGTGCTGCGCCGGCTCGACCACTCGGCGATCTACGTGAAGATCGCCGGCACCTACACTCCCTTCGCTCTGCTTTCGCCAGGCCCGACAGGCTGGTTTCTGATCTGGATCTGGGCCTGTGCCGCTCTCGGAGCTGCGCTGCGCAGCTTTACACAAGACCACTTCCGTGGCGTGGCAATCGGCCTCTACCTGGTCATGGGGTGGTCAGGCGTGGTCGCCGGCGGCGCAGTCTTTGCCGAGATGACGTCCCAGGTTTTCGCCCTGATCCTGGGAGGAGGGCTGCTCTATACATCCGGGTTTGCGTTCTATTTGTCGCCACGGCTGCCGTATCACCGAACCATCTGGCACCTCTTTGTCATCGCCGCGAGTGCTGTCTTCTTTGCCGCCGTTGCTGCGCATGTTCTTGGCAGCGCAGGTTCGACTTGAGCCCTGATGATCGCTCGCCGAGTTGACCGGGACAGCGATGTCCGTGCGATGTTAAAGAGCACCTTGAACGATACGACACATCTAGCCGGAAGCGCTGACTCTGACCTCAACGGTCATGTCCACCAAGGCGTCCGGACTGCCGGAAAAACTGCCGGCGACCGGGACGGCCTGACGAATATCTCGCACGACGGCCACGGGAATGAGATGACTTGCTCCCATGCTTTGGTTGGTCGGGTCAAAGGTGATCCAACCCGCACCGGGAATGTAGATCTCCACCCAGGCGTGGGTGGATCCAGCGTCCGTCGAGCCAACCATGTCGCTTCCAGGATCGAACAGATAGCCGGAGACAAGACGCGCCCCCAGCCCGAGAACCCGTGCGCTCTCCGCAAGCAAGACCGCAAAATCGCGACATGATCCACGCCCGCGGTGGAGCGTTTGCAGGGGAGATTGCGTGCCCTCGCTGTCCCGGCTTTCGTAGAATATCTGCGCAGGGATGCCGGCGTTGATATCCTTGAGGAGGGACAGCGTGTCCGTGGGTCGTTGACGGACAAAGCCCTCGACCCAGGTGGAGAATTGGCATTCATCGTCCTGGAATTGTTGGCGGGTCAAGGCTCCCAAATCGGTCCACTCATCATCGGAGTAGCGAAATGGATATGCGGCCGCGTTGGCGGAAATGGGAAAGATCGGCCACATCGGCGCACTCAACTCAACCTTTGCCTGGCTGCTGATCGTTAGCCGGTCTGTCGGAGATTGGAACATCGCGGACGCGACTGGATTGTCCGCCACGTCCTGCGACCACGCAAGGTCCGCCTGCGGCAAGATGTCGATCTCGTGCGAGATGAGCCTGAGGTTTCGGCTTTCCCGCGGCCGAAGCATCAGCTGGTGCGGGCCAAGCATAACCGGGTACCGATAAATATACGTGGTTCTATGGGCTACAGTCACGATTGGCATGAGAAATCCTGTCCGTTCCGAGCAGATGCGGTTGTCGGCTGAAGCCCCGTTGTCGCAGGCGGTTTCGACTGGTGCCACAAAACTCCTGGACCTTACATGTTCCCGTGACGACCTGCTTGGGCTTCAATAGCAGGCCTCTACTCTTGTAACCCTCAACTTGACATCCACATACCATCCATACGGATGGATTAGAATAGGATGTCAGATAAAGTGGTGCCGTTGCGGCCCCAGGTTCCCGAGAGCGAGAAGATCACCATCAACCTGGGCTATGTCGACCTCGGTCGGATCGATCTGCTGGTCCAGGAAGGCTTCTTCTCAAACCGCACCGACTTCATCAGGACGGCGATCCGCAACCAGTTGCGCAGCCAAGCGGAAGAGGTGTCGCGCTCGATCGAGCGGCACCGGCTGGAGGTCGGCCTGCTGGAGCTTGGTGCAGATGAACTGAAGGCCGCACCGGCTGCCGGCGAAACGCTTCATGTCAGGGTCGTGGGCCTTATCCGCATTGCCCCCGATGTCACACCGGAGCTCGCCCTTCAAACAATCGGCTCACTGACGGTGCTCGGCGCACTGCAGGCAAGCCGCGAGATCAAGGCCGCCTTGGCCCCACGGATCAAATAGCCGCGCGAGCGGCAGGAAAGGTAGAAAAAATGACCACTGATTACGTCGCGGAGATCCTCCGCGCGACTGGCACCCTGCGGTCTGGTGATCCGGCCGGCGTGACAGCAATCGTTCAGAACGCCCTGGCACTCGCAGGTCTGAAAGACTCAGGCAGCGGGATCACTGCCGGTGCCTCGGCCAAGATCATCAAGACCGTCCGCCTTTGCGGTGATGCGGGGGCAGGCCGGCCTCGGCGCAGTGCCGTCGAGGAAGCCCGCTGCTGGACTGGAGGCGGGGCCGCGGGTGATCGTGTTTCACGGCAGCGCGGACACCACGGTCCATCCGTCGAATGCCGAACGGATCATTGCCGGCAAAGGCGCCGGTGCCGGGAAGACCTCCCGGGTTGAGTCTGGAGCCTCGGGTGGAACCCGCGGATACACGCGCCTCGTTGCCAAGCGCGAGGACGGCACGCATGGGATCGAGAGCTGGATGATCGAGGGCGCGCAGCATGCCTGGGCCGGCGGACACCCGAGCGGCTCCTACACCGATCCACGCGGACCCAATGCCTCGGCGGCGATGGTGCGCTTCTTCCTTCACGGCTCGACATAGGCCCGGAGGTCGGCATCCTTTCAGGCACCCAAGGCTCCTCGGGCGGCACGCAGAGCGGCGCCTGCGCCATGGCGGAACTAGAAAAACAGAGCCAAGGCCAGCAGCAGGGTGAAGGCAACCTCGGTCATCCGAGCGCCTGATCCTGCCGCTTGCGTTCGCTCAGGCCGATCAGGCTGCCCATCAGATTGAGTTGGCCTTGCTGAAAGGCGCGGGTCATGCCGCGCAGGTAGCCTCCTGTTGCAACCAAGTTGAAATGTCCTTGGCTGCGCAAAGCAGAAATGTCTCACCGAGGGTGGCCAAGCATGGCCGGGCTGGGCGGAGACATCCGCCATCGCAGCCCTGATCGGCCATGCGTTCACAGCAGAACGGCTACATCGAGTCCTTCAACGGCAGCCTGCGCGACGAATGCCTCAACGAGGAAATCTTCGATAGCCTGGCCGATGCCCGCCGCAAGCTGGCCCTCTGGCGATACCACTACAACAACGTCAGGCCGCATTCCTCGCCGGGCAACAAGACCCCCGCAGAAGCGCGCCGGGCGCTCGAGCTACTTGATGGCACCGTGCCCGGCGCGCTTGCCACATCCGAAACCGAAAACTATCAACCCCAAGGACTCTCGTTATGAACGAGGGACGATCGGGGGGCAGGTCACCGGGAGCGCCGCTTCGCGGGGAACATCTTAGATGAGGCAGCAAGGCCGCTCAGTAACAATCTGCGTGAGGCAATGCGACACGAGCTACTGGCGCCGAGGTCTTCTCTTCGCTAAGGAGGCTCAGATCCTCATCGAGCGATGGCGCCGTCACTGCGACACTATCAGGCCGCACAGATCTTGCGATATCTCCCGCCCGCACCTGAATTTGTCACCCCGGTAAGCCAGCGACCGACAATCCATTAACAATCAACCTGGACCACTCGATGGAGGCAGTCCATTTCGTGATCCCCGGCTGCGCCGTCGTCTGCCTCAACCAGATCAGAAGGTTTTTGTCAGGTGTTCTTTACTATGTCGAAAAGATTGGTGACAGGCCGTCCCCAAAACTACCGCGCCCTCCCTGCGCACCAGTTGATTTGCAGTTTTTCAGTTTTCCGGCTCCAGCGGCAATGGAGTTTGCAAATTTTCTCGATTCTGCTTCCCCGTCCTGCCCTGCCTGACTAGGCTGCGGCGGAAAGATCGGGGGGAGCTGCAATGAAGGACATTCTTCAGGAACTGGAAGACCGCCGGACGCAGGCCCGGCTGGGCGGTGGCCAGCGCCGGATCGAGGCGCAGCACGCCCGCGGCAAGCTGACCGCGCACGAACGCATCGAACTGCTGCTGGACGAAGGCAGCTTCGAGGAATTCGACATGTTCGTCACCCACCGGTCCACCGATTTCGGAATGGAGGCCGACCGTCCCTATGGTGACGGCGTGGTGACCGGCTGGGGCACGATCAACGGCCGGATGGTCTATGTCTTCAGCCAGGACTTCACCGTCTTCGGCGGGTCGCTGTCGGAAACCCATGCCCAGAAGATTTGCAAGATCATGGACATGGCGATGCAGAACGGCGCCCCCGTAATCGGGCTGAACGATTCGGGCGGCGCCCGCATCCAGGAGGGCGTGGCCAGCCTGGCAGGCTATGCCGACGTGTTCCAGCGCAACATCATGGCCTCGGGCGTGGTGCCGCAGATCAGCGTGATCATGGGGCCATGCGCAGGGGGCGCGGTTTACAGCCCGGCCATGACGGACTTCATCTTCATGGTGAAGGACACGTCCTATATGTTCGTGACCGGTCCCGATGTGGTGAAAACCGTCACGAACGAGGTGGTGACGGCGGAACAGCTGGGCGGCGCTTCCACCCATACGAAAAAATCTTCGGTCGCTGATGGCGCCTTCGAGGACGATGTCGAGGCACTGTCGGAAGTTCGCCGCCTGTTCGACTTCCTGCCCCTGAACAACCGCGACAAGGCCCCCGTGCGTCCCTTCTTCGACGACCCCGCCCGCATCGAGGAAAGCCTGGACACGCTGATCCCCGACAACCCGAACCAGCCCTACGACATGAAGGAACTGATCGTGAAGGTCGCCGACGAGGGTGATTTCTACGAGATCCAGAAGGACTTCGCGGGCAACATCATCACCGGATTTGTCCGCATCGAAGGACGCACGGTGGGCGTGGTCGCCAACCAGCCGATGGTCCTGGCAGGGTGCCTGGACATCGACAGCAGCCGCAAGGCCGCCCGCTTTGTGCGCTTCTGCGACGCCTTCGAGATCCCGATCCTGACGTTCGTGGACGTGCCGGGGTTCCTGCCCGGAACAGGCCAGGAATACGGCGGCGTCATCAAGCACGGCGCGAAACTGCTGTTCGCCTATGGCGAGGCGACGGTGCCGAAGGTGACGGTCATCACCCGCAAGGCTTACGGCGGGGCTTATGACGTGATGGCGTCCAAGCACCTGCGGGGCGACTTCAACTATGCCTGGCCCACGGCAGAGATCGCGGTGATGGGCGCCAAGGGCGCGGTCGAGATCCTGTATCGCAGCGAGTTGGGCGACACGGACAAGATCGCGGCGCGGACAAGGGATTACGAGGAGCGCTTTGCCAATCCCTTCGTCGCCGCGGAAAAGGGCTTCATCGACGAGGTGATCCAGCCCCATTCGACCCGCAAGCGCATTGCCCGGGCGTTTGCCAGCCTGCGGACCAAGCAGCTGTCGAACCCGTGGAAGAAGCACGACAACATTCCTTTGTAAGATGCTAACGGTGTTGCACAAACGCGTGAATGATGCAGGCCAGCCACAGGGCGCGGGGCATTTGCCCCCTGTCGCCCGCCCCGCCTGTCTGCGCATGGCTGCCGCCGCTATCATCGCCGCCGGGGCGGTGCATCAAGACATCCCCCTGAACCCGAGCAGACGGGCGCAGGCGCGCCCGCTTTACAGGAGCGTGACACTATGTCGAAGAAAATCATCCTCAGCCTGGTGCTGGTCTCGGCCTTTGCTGCCTGCCAGCGTCCGGCAGCCGAACCCGATGTCTATGTGCCCGCCCCGAACCCGGTCACGACCGAACCGGTTTACCAGGGCAAGTACGGCGCCAACTGATCCCGACCGACTGATCTTGCGCGGGCGGTCCGGCTGCCCGCGCCTTTCCGGCCCGGTCCAGCACGACCCCCGCCCCCAATGCGCATTGTGGGAACCATCATGCTGAAGCACCGAGGCTTTCCGGGACGCCTTCCCGGAACCGACTTCCAGTTCGTCATCCGCCGCGAAAATCGCAAAAAGGGCGCGACGCCCATCACCCGGCGCGAACGGTTTCGTGACCGCAAGCCTGCCGACCGCCGCGCCGACGCGGGCTTTCTGTCCGCATTGATCAACCATTTCGGCGAGGAACCATTCGTTCGCGGCAACCTGGACGCGGGCCGCCTTGGCTGGCTGATCGGACGAGAGGTCGTGCCGGTCGGCACCTTCGATCCTGCCGACTATGACCAGCTTTTCCAGATCGACATGGCAGCGGCCGAGGCGTCCTTTCCCGAACTGTTCGCCGCGGACAGCGCGCCCGATTTCGGATGGGACGAAGACGACGACCCGGACGACGAATGATGCGCAATTTGCTGCCTAGGGCATTGATCTCACAGCCATGTCAGTTTGACCTGCCCCCGGGCTATGCGATAGTCCTTCGGCACCTATCACCGGCCGTTCGAGCGGCCCACCATACAGGCAAATTTCCATGCAGACTTCGCTGTTCACCCGCGTCGCAGCCGGCGCATTCGTACTTCTGGGCCTGGCTGCCTGCGACCAAGGCTATGGCACAACGACCGGGCTGTCGCCCGATGCGCAGCGTGCGGCCGGCGGCGCGGTCGCTGGCGCTGTCATCGCCAAGGCATTGGACGAGGATCTGGCCACGGGCGCTGCAATCGGTGCCGTCGGCGGCGCGCTGTGCGATGACGCCGGCGTCTGCCAGCGTCGCTACTGATCACGCAGGCTTTTCAGAACCGATCGGGCTGGATCGGCGTTCCGATCCAGCCTTTCAAACGACAGGAAGACCAGAATGTCCAAATTCCTTGCCATTGCCGCGCTTGTCGGCACCACGGCCATCGCGGGCTGCACCCAAGGCATCAACCCGACCGACACCGACCGCGCCCTTATCGGTGCGGGTGTCGGCGCGACCATTGCCAGCGTCAGCGGTGAAAACGTCGTCAAAGGCGCGGCCATCGGTGGCGCTGCCGGCGCGCTGTGCAACGACGTGCGGCTGTGCCAGTAACCACCTGATCGCAGCGCGCCCGTCGCGCCGTATCACCTTTATCGCCGCCCGGGGCCATGCGCCCTTGGGCGGCTTTTTCATGCCTGGCCGGGGGGGCCCATGTTCAAGAAAATCCTGATCGCCAACCGGGGCGAGATTGCTTGCCGCGTCATCAAGACCGCCCGCAAGATGGGCATCGCGACGGTCGCCGTTTATTCCGATGCCGACCGCAACGCGCTGCACGTCAAGATGGCGGATGAGGCCGTTCATATCGGCCCGCCCCCCGCCAATCAGTCCTATATCGTGATCGACAAGATCATGGAGGCGATCCGCCGGACGGGCGCCGAGGCCGTTCATCCCGGATATGGCTTCCTGTCCGAGAACATGAAATTCGCCGAGGCGTTGGAACGCGAGGGCGTGGTCTTCATAGGCCCCCCGTCCCCTGCCATCGAGGCGATGGGCGACAAGATCACCTCGAAGAAGCTGGCGCAGGAAGCGGGTGTTTCCACCGTCCCAGGCTATATGGGCCTGATCGCGGATGCCGAGGAAGCGGTGCGGATCAGTGACCAGGTGGGCTATCCGGTG
The DNA here is from genome assembly GCF_030863885.1 of Paracoccus actinidiae. Classification (NCBI taxonomy): domain Bacteria; kingdom Pseudomonadati; phylum Pseudomonadota; class Alphaproteobacteria; order Rhodobacterales; family Paracoccaceae; genus Paracoccus; species Paracoccus actinidiae. The sequence continues at coordinate 2,811,993 of NZ_CP132956.1, read as the reverse complement.
ATGATCAAGGCTTCTGCTGGCGGCGGGGGCAAAGGGATGCGCATCGCCTGGAACGCCGCCGAGGCGCGCGAAGGGTTTGAAAGTTCGCGCAACGAAGCCGCCAGCAGTTTCGGCGACGACCGCATCTTCATCGAGAAATTCGTGACGCAGCCGCGTCATATCGAAATCCAGGTGCTGGCCGACAAGCATGGCAATGCGGTCTATCTGCACGAACGCGAATGCTCGATCCAGCGGCGCAACCAGAAGGTCATCGAGGAAGCACCCTCGCCCTTCCTTGACGAGGCCACCCGCAAGGCCATGGGTGAACAGGCGGTCGCGCTTGCCAAGGCCGTGGGCTACACCAGTGCGGGCACGGTGGAATTCATCGTGGACGGGCAGAAGAACTTCTATTTCCTGGAAATGAACACCCGGCTGCAGGTGGAACATCCCGTCACCGAACTGATCACCGGCATCGACCTGGTGGAACAGATGATCCGGGTGGCGGCGGGCGAGCCGCTGCCCTTTGCGCAATCCGACCTTACCATCAACGGCTGGGCCATGGAAAGCCGCCTTTATGCCGAGGATCCGTATCGCAACTTCCTGCCGTCGATCGGGCGGCTGACCCGTTACCGCCCGCCGGCCGAGGTCGCGGACGAAACCCATGTGGTCAGGAACGACACCGGCGTCTTCGAAGGTGGCGAGATCAGCATGTTCTATGACCCGATGATCGCGAAACTCTGCACGTGGGCACCCTCGCGCACGAAGGCCATCGAGGCGATGCGCGTGGCCCTGGACGAATTCGAGGTCGAGGGGATCGGCCACAACCTGCCCTTCCTGTCCGCCGTGATGGACCATCCGAAATTCGTTGCAGGCGACATCACCACGGCCTTCATCGCCGAGGAATACCCCGAGGGCTTCGGGGGGGCATCCCTGCCCGACGACGAACTGGCCCGCGTGGCCGCAGCGGCATCAGCCATGCACCGGGTGGCCGAAATCCGGCGCGCGCGGATCAGCGGGCGGCTGGACAACCACGAACGGCGCGTGGGCGAGAACTGGGTGGTCTTTATCAATGGCCAGGAAATCCCCGTCCGTATTCGGGCCGACCGCGACGGCGCCACCGTCGCCGTGAACGGCCGCGACCTGCGCGTGGAAAGCGACTGGAAGCCCGGTCAGACCCTGGCCCGGCTTGTGGTCGATGGCCGTCCCCTGGTCATGAAGGCGGACAAGATCCCGGCCGGTTTCCGCCTGCGCACGCGCGGCGCCGACCTGAAGGTCCAGGTCCGCCGTCCCCGCACCGCAGAACTGGCCCGCCTGATGCCCGAAAAGCTGCCGCCCGACACGTCGAAATTCCTGCTCTGCCCGATGCCGGGGCTGGTGGTCAAGATCGCCGTGGCGCCGGGGGACGAGGTTCAGGAAGGCCAAGCCCTTGCCACGGTCGAGGCCATGAAGATGGAAAACATCCTGCGCGCCGAACGCCGGGGCGTGGTCAGGTCGGTCAATGCCGAGCCGGGCCAAAGCCTGCGCGTCGATGACGTGATCATGGAGTTTGAATGATCCTGCCCGCCCGGCCCGCGCCGGGCCGGCAAGGACTTCCGCAAGGACACGCCTGAATGCCGCCGCTTGACACCTACCTCAGCCCCCAGGCGCAACAGGCGGTCATCGCCGGGGTGTTCCTGGCTGCCGGCTGGTGGGTGGTTGCCCTGCAAAACCGAAGACGCGACGCCAATCTGCGGGCGGAACGCGTGCGAGACGTGCAGCGGGCGATATTCGCCGAAATCCGCGCCTATCTGGCGGTGCTGCGCCGCGATAACGTCGGCGAGTATGGCGCCGCGATCAAGACGCGCATCCTGACCGAAGCGGATTTCTTTCCGGTCATTCCGACCGAACACAACGATGCCCTGTTCAGGGCGATCATCGGAGACATCCACGTCCTGCCGCGCGACACGGTCGATCCGGTGGTGCTGTATTACAGTCAGCTCAACGCCATTTCGGCGATGATCAGCGACCTGCGGGAACTGGATGTCGCGAAAATCGGCGCCGAGCGGGCGGCCGGCATGTATCACGATTATATTTCGATGAAAATCGAGGCTCTCGAACTGGGCGAAAAGGCCCTGGAGGCGATCCGCGCAAACCTGGATGGTCGGGGCGCTGCGTATCGAAGAAAGATCAGTAACCAGGCTTCGGGCCGGTACGGCCAGTAATTGGGGGGGGGTTGTAGGATGTCGTGCTCATGTCGAACCTCCTTGTCCTGTCAGCGGAATATAGGTGACGGAATTCGGAATTTCAATCCTTACGGCAACAACCCCGCCCGGCCGATTTCCTGGCGGCGCAAGGGCAGCTTGTCGATGGCGCGGCTGATTTCGCGCACGTCCCAGGGCAGCGGGCGGCGCTGTTTCACCTGCCCGTCCTTGTCGATGATGACCAGCGAAAAGCCGCGCGGATGCAGTTGCTGGCGCCACGCACTGTTCGCCCCCGGATCGCTGTCGGTGATGATCACCACGTCGCGTTCGACCAGGGCCGTGTCGCCTGCCTCCAGCACGCGCATCTGTTCGCGGAATGCCGGATCGTTCGGGGTGTCGGCAAAGACCACGACGGGGCGGGCCTGCCACAGGAAATCCGCAGGTTCCGCATCGGACGCGGCCAGAATGCGCAATTCGGGACGCGCAGGTTCCGGCTGGGGGGTGGCGACCTCCTCGGGACTGGTGGGTTGTGCCTCGAGCCGGGGCGGAGGTGCTTCCCGCGCCGGACCCATGGCTGCAACCAGCATTGCGAAGATCAACAATTTCAACTTCATCGGCACCCCTTCCCTTTCTGAATATAGGGCAGCCCGCGCCGTGCGAAAGGATCGACCATGACGAAACCCACACTGGACGACTGGCAAAGGCTGGCGGCAAAGGAAATGCGCGGCAGCGACCCCGACAGCCTGACCTGGAACACGCTGGAAGGAATCCCGGTCAAGCCGCTGTATACCGAGGCCGATCTGGACGGCTTGGACCACCTGGGCAGCCTGCCGGGCATCGCGCCCTTTACCCGCGGCCCGCGCGCCACGATGTATGCAGGCCGGCCCTGGACCATCCGCCAATATGCGGGCTTTTCCACGGCCGAGGAATCGAACAACTTTTATCGCAAGGCGCTTGCCGCCGGTCAGCAGGGCGTGTCGGTGGCCTTCGACCTGGCGACCCACCGGGGCTATGACAGCGACCATCCGCGCGTGGTGGGCGACGTGGGCAAGGCGGGCGTCGCCATCGACTCTGTCGAGGACATGAAGATCCTGTTCGACGGCATTCCGCTGGACCGCGTTTCGGTGTCGATGACCATGAACGGCGCCGTGATCCCGATCCTGGCGAACTTCATCGTCACCGGAGAGGAACAGGGCCATTCCCGCGCCGTGCTGTCGGGCACCATCCAGAACGACATCCTCAAGGAGTTCATGGTCCGCAACACCTATATCTATCCGCCCGAGCCTTCGATGCGGATCATCGCGGACATCATCGAATACACGTCCAATGAAATGCCCAAGTTCAACTCGATCTCGATTTCCGGCTATCATATGCAGGAAGCGGGCGCGAACCTGGTGCAGGAACTGGCCTATACGCTGGCCGACGGGCGCGAATATGTCCGCGCGGCGCTGAAGGCCGGCATGGACGTGGACCAGTTCGCGGGGCGGCTGTCCTTCTTCTTTGCGATCGGCATGAACTTCTTCATGGAGATCGCCAAGCTGCGGGCCGCCCGGCTGCTGTGGCACCGGATCATGACGGAATTCGCACCCAAGAAGGAAGGCAGCCTGATGCTGCGGACGCATTGCCAGACCTCGGGCGTGTCGCTGCAGGAACAGGATCCCTATAACAACGTGATCCGCACCGCCTATGAGGCGATGAGCGCGGCGCTTGGCGGCACCCAGTCGCTGCACACCAACGCGCTTGACGAAGCCATCGCCCTGCCGACCGAGTTTTCGGCGCGGATTGCGCGGAATACCCAGCTGATCCTGCAAGAGGAAACAGGCATCACCCATGTTGTCGATCCGCTGGCGGGGTCGTACTACATCGAAAGCCTGACCGCCGAACTGGCCGAGAAAGCCTGGGCCTTGATCGAGGAGGTCGAGGAGCTGGGCGGCATGACCAAGGCGGTGGCCACCGGAATGCCCAAGCTGCGGATCGAGGAAACCGCCGCCCGCCGCCAGGCCCAGATCGACCGGGGCGAGGAGGTGATCGTCGGCGTCAACAAGTACCGCAAGGACAAGGAAGACCCGATCGACATTCTGGACATCGACAACATGGCGGTGCGCGACAATCAGATCGCACGCCTGAACCGGATCCGCCAGACGCGCGACGAGGCTGCCTGCCAGGCGGCCCTTGACGAAATCACCCGCCGCGCCCGCGAGGGCGGCAACCTGCTGGAGGCCGCCGTCGGCGCCGCCCGCGCCCGTGCAACCGTTGGGGAAATCAGCATGGCGATGGAAAAGGAATGGGGCCGCCACCGGGCCGAGGTGAAGACCCTGGCCGGGGTCTATGGCGCGGCCTACGAGGGCGACGAGGGCTTCGCGCAAATCCAGCGCGACGTGGAAACCTTTGCCGAGGAAGAAGGCCGCCGCCCCCGGATGCTGGTCGTCAAGATGGGCCAGGACGGCCATGACCGGGGTGCCAAGGTGATTGCCACGGCTTTCGCCGATATCGGCTTTGACGTGGATGTGGGACCGCTGTTCCAGACGCCCGAGGAAGCCGCGCAGGATGCGGTTGACAACGACGTGCACGTGGTCGGCATCAGTTCACAGGCAGCGGGCCACAAGACCCTGGCGCCGAAGCTGATCGAGGCGCTGAAAGCCCAGGGGGCGGGGGACATCCTGGTGATCTGCGGCGGCGTGATCCCGCAGCAGGATTACGATTACCTGCGGCAGGCAGGCGTCAAGGCGATCTTCGGGCCAGGAACCAACATTCCCTCGGCCGCCGCCGACATCCTGAGGCTGATCCGCGAGAACCGCGCGGCCTGAATTGCGTCCCGCGATGGCAGGGGGGCTGTCTGCCCCCCTGCACCCCTCGAGGATATTTGGACCAAGGCAAAGGACATTGCCTTGGCCTTCCGGCTGTGAAACCTTGCCGGGAAACAGCGAGGCAGGCCATGGACGCGCCAGAGATCAAGCAGATCATCTGCATCAAGTGGGGCACGAAGTTCGGGCCGGAATACGTGAACCGACTGTACGGGATGATCGCGCGCAACATCACCCCGCCGTTCCGGCTGTTCTGCTTTACGGATGATGGCACTGGCTTGCATCCCGACATCGCGATCAGGCCGCTGCCGGTCTTCGAATACGAGGCGCCCGTCAACACACGCGGCAAATGGCCGAAATCGCGGCTTTGGGGCGATCTGGGCGATGTGACAGGGGTGGTGCTGTTCCTGGATCTGGACGTGATCATCACCGGCGATCTGGATCCGTTCTTTACCTTCGGCGATCCCGACGACACAATCCTGGGGCGCAATCCCAATACGCCGCTGGAACGGCTGGGCCAGACTTCGGTCTATCGGATGCGGGTCGGAAATCTGGCGCCGCTGCAGGATATTTTTCGTGCCGACCCGCAGTCTGTGGCGGACAAGTACCGGTACGAACAGCGTTTCGTCACCCGCAACGCACCAGGCGGCGTCAAGTTCTGGCCGCGCGGATGGCTGGCGCATTTCAGGATGCATTCGGTTCCGGTCTTTCCGCTGAATTACCTGCGCGAACCCAAGATCCCAAAGAATAGCCGCATCGTGATCTTTGCAGGCGCGTTGAACCCACCCGACGCGATTGCCGGCCGCTGGGAGGAGGGTGATATCCACCGCAGCCCGGGGGAACATCTGCGCCGGACATTTTCGGGCAACCGCAAGGAAAGCCTGTCCAAGCACCTGCGTCATTACCTGCTGCCCGCAACCTGGGTCAGGGACTTGTGGCGGGAATAGCATGGCCCTGCCCCGCGCGCCCGACCGGCTTTCGGACGACATGGCGGCGGCCATCGGTCACGCGGTATCGGCCTTCGGCTTTCTGGAAGAGGCGCTGAAACGCGCGATCTTTTCCCTGACGCGCCAGCAACTGGGCCAGGACGTGACCGAAGCCGCCCTGCAAGCCTGGCTGCACCGGATCGAGGAGATCGCCGACGATACCCTTGGCACCCTGATCGACAGCTTTGCGGCGGCGATGAAGCAGGCGCGCATCGAAGGCCGCGAAACCCTGTCCGACGATCTGCGGCAGCTTCGGTTGATGCGCAACCTGCTGTGCCACGCGTCCTGGCGGCCGGGAAAAGAACCGGGCCAGTGGCATCCGACATTCATCAACACCCGGGGCGAACGTTTCCCCGACGAGATGGACCCGGCTGCGGTCCATGCCATTCACGCCGACACATTGCGGGCCGCACGGCGGGTGGTGTCCATCATGCGCGGAACGGGCATCGACGGGGAATGGGCTGGCCATGACCCTGGCGCCTGACTCGCGCGTTGCATGACGGCGCGGCCCGCGCTAACAGCAGGCAATCGCAGACAAGAGGCCTTCATGTCGTCCCCCCTTCGCCTCGGCATCGCCGGGCTTGGCACCGTCGGGATCGGTGTCGTCAAGATCGTCCAGAAACACGCCGATCTGCTGGCGCGCCGAACCGGCCGCCCCGTGTCGATCACCGCCATCTGCGCGCGCGACAAGATGAAGAACCGCGACGCCGACCTGTCGGCCTATCGCTGGGAAGACAATACCATGGCGGTGGCCACGGCGGGTGACGTGGATGTCTTCATCGAACTGGTGGGCGGCGACAGCGGCATTGCCAAGGACAGCATCGAGGCTGCCTTGAGGTCGGGCAAGGACGTCGTCACCGCGAACAAGGCCCTGCTGGCCGTCCACGGGCAGGCGCTTGCCGAACTGGCCGAAAGCCTGGGCCGCACCCTTCGCTTCGAGGCGGCGGTGGCAGGCGGCATCCCCGTCATCAAGGCCATGACGGAATCGCTTGCGGGCAACGAGATCCGCCGCGTGATGGGCGTGATGAACGGGACGTGCAATTACATCCTGACGCGCATGGACAGCGCGGGCCTGCCCTATGAGGCCGTGTTCGAGGAAGCGCGCCAGTTGGGATATCTTGAGGCCGATCCGACGCTGGACGTGGGCGGCATCGACGCCGGGCACAAGCTGGCGATCCTGTCGTCGATCGCCTTTGGCACTCGGGTCAATTTCGACGCGGTCGAGATCGAGGGGATCGAGCGGGTCAGCATCGACGACATCCGCCGCGCCGCCGACATGGGCTACAAGATCAAGTTGCTGGGAGTGGCCCAGATGACGCCCCGGGGCCTGGAACAGCGGATGTCGCCCTGTCTTGTTCCCGCAGACAGCCCCCTGGGCCAGTTGATGGGCGGCACGAACATGGTCGTGGTCGAAGGCGACAGCGTGGGCCAGCTTGTCCTGCGCGGCGCGGGCGCGGGCGAAGGCCCGACCGCCAGTGCGGTCCTGTCCGACATCGTGGAAATCGCCCGTGGCGTGCGCTTGCCGGTGTTCGGTCAGCCTGCGACGACGCTGAAGGCGGCGCAGCCTGCGCGGACGGCGGTTCCGGCAGCCTATTACCTGCGCCTGGAGTTGCAGGACAAGCCCGGCGCGCTTGCCAAGGTCGCGACGGTTCTGGGCGATGCGGGCATTTCCATCGACCGGATGCGCCAATATGGGCAGCACAGCCCCGAAAGCGTCCCCGTGCTGGTCGTGACCCACAAGACCACACCCGAGGCCATCGACTTTGCCATCGAGGCGCTGCCCCGCACCGGCGTGCTGGCGGGCGAGCCGGTCGAATTGCGGATCGAGGAAGTGTGACAAAGAACGGGGGCGCTCGCGCCCCCTCTTGCCTCGGTCCCCGAGGCAATTCACCCCCGAGGATATTTGAGTGAAGAAGAAGCGGCCTCAGCTTCCCGCGATGATCCGCACATAGTTGCGCGTTTCGCGGTAAGGGGGGATACCGTTGTATTTCTGCACCGCGCCCGGTCCGGCGTTATAGGCTGCAAGCGCCAGGCGCCAGTTGCCGAACTGGTTGTACATCATTCGCAGATAGCGCGCACCGCCATTCAGGTTCTGCACCGGATCGTTCGGGTTCACGCCCAGCTTGGCCGCCGTTCCCGGCATCAGCTGGGCAAGGCCCGTCGCGCCCTTGTGCGACCGCGCACGCGGGTTCCAACCCGATTCCTGCTGGACCAGGCGCAGGAACAGATCCTCGGGGATGCCGTGCTGGCGGGCGGCCGCGCGGGCATGGGGAATGAAATCGCTGCGCTTGCCGCGATAGGCGGGGATGTTGGCGGATAGCTGGATATCGACCGAACTGCCGCCGCTGCTGCTGCGGCCGTTGGGCTGCAACCGCGCCGATTGCTGATACTGGGTAGCCAGCCGCGAATCCATCAGGCGGGTCTGGCGGGCGAACTGTTCGGCGCGCGATTTCGACGAACTGCCTGACAGGCGCAGCCCTTCGGCCCCTGCTGGCAAGGCCAGTCCTGCGATCAGGATCGCGCACAGACCCGCCTTGATGGTTGGGAAGAATGTCATGTCCCCGCCCTCGTTGTTATGGGTTTTGAGGGGACTATACAGAAATCGAGCCGCATCGCCAGCACCGCTTTTCGGCCAGGCTGCACGTGGCGGCAAAGCGCGCATTTGCATCGTGGCGGGGCCTGCGCTAGAGCATTCCACAAGGACATATTTGCAGGAAAACGTCATGGCAGGCAGCGTCAACAAGGTCATCCTGATCGGCAATCTGGGCGCCGACCCCGAAATCCGCACGTTTCAAAATGGCGGCAAGATCGCGAACCTGCGCATCGCCACGTCCGAAACGTGGAAGGACCGCAACACGGGCGAGCGCAAGGAAAGGACCGAATGGCATACGGTCGTCATTCATTCCGAACCCCTGGTCCGCGTGGCCGAGCAGTATCTGAAGAAGGGCAGCAAGATCTATGTCGAGGGGCAACTGGAAACCCGCAAATGGCAGGACCAGTCGGGCGCCGACCGTTATTCGACCGAGGTCGCGCTGCGCCCCTATCGCAGCGAACTGACGATGCTGGAAGGCCGGGGCGGTGCAGGTGGCGGCGGTAGCCGTGACGGGGGCGGCTATGACGATTACGACCGCGGCGGCTCGTCCTCGGGCAGCCAGGGCGGCGGCAGCCAGAGCGGTGGCGGCAGCAGCCGCAGCGATTACGACGACGAAATCCCGTTCTGATCCCACGGCGGGGCGCGGGCCTAGCGCGCGTCCCGCAGCACCGCCGCCAGCGTATCGGGCTGCACGTCGTCGCTGACGAAGGCCTCGCCGATGCCGCGCGCCAGAACGAAGCGCAAGCGGCCGTCCACGACCTTCTTGTCCTGTCCCATCAGCGCGATCAGCGCCGCATTGTCGGGCAGGTCGCCCGGGATGTCGCGGATCGCGGCGGGCATTCCCATCTGGCGCAGATGTTCCAGCACGCGCGAAGGCGCTTCCTGGCTGCACAAACCCATGCGCGCGGACAGGTCGAATGCCAGGGCGCAGCCGATCGCCACGCCTTCGCCGTGCAGCAGACGGGCGGAATAGCCGGTGGCCGATTCAAGGGCATGGCCAAAGGTATGACCCAGGTTCAGAAGCGCACGTTCGCCTTGCTCGGTTTCATCTCGCGTGACGATGCCCGCCTTCATCGCGACCGAATGGGCCACCGCGTGCTGGCGCAGGGCCATGTCGTCGCGCAGGCTGGGGGCGTTCGCTTCCAGCCATTCGAAGAAATCACCGTCCCCCAGAAGCCCGTATTTTGCGACCTCGCCATAGCCCGCCAGGAAGTCGCGCGGGGCCAGCGTGTCCAGCACGGCGATATCGGCCAGCACCAGGGATGGCTGGTGAAAGGCGCCGATCAGGTTCTTGCCGTGCGGGCTGTTGATGCCGGTCTTGCCGCCGACGCTGCTGTCCACCTGGGCCAGCAGCGTCGTGGGGATCTGCACGAAGCGCACGCCCCGGCGCAGGATCGCGGCGGCAAATCCCACCAGGTCGCCGATCACCCCGCCGCCAAACGCCACCACGATGTCGCGCCGCTCGATCCGCTGATCCAGCAGCCATTCGACGCAGGTGGTCAGATGCGGCCAGCTTTTCGTCCCCTCGCCCGGAGGCAGGGTCAGGGCCTCGGATGCAATCCCCTCGGCCGCCAGGGCGGCTTGCAGGCGCGGCAGATGCAGGGCGGCGACCGTTTCGTCGGTGACGATGGCCACGCGCGGGCGGCGCAGCAAGGGCGCGATCTCGGCCCCCGCGCGGCCGATCAGGCCTGCGCAGATGCGCACGTCATAGGCGCGGTCGCCCAGGGGAACATGAACGGTGACGGGATCAGGGGTCATGGCGTCTCGCTCAGAAGGTCTGCATCGGCGGTGCGGATCGCGTCCAGTAGCCGCGTGGTGGCGGCATCGACGGTGTCGCCGGGGCGGGCGGGAAAGGTCAGTTCGGCCATGGCATAGGTCGGATTGCGTTCGGCCAGCAGGCGGGCCAGCGTGCCCTTGGGATCGGCGGTTTGCAGCAATGGGCGCGTGCTGCGCTGACGGACCCGGTGCCACAGCGTGTCCAAGTCGCAATCCAGCCAGACCGACAAGCCTGCCGCCTTGATGGCCGCACGGTTGCGGTCCTGCATCCAGGCCCCCCCGCCGGTCGAGATCACGCGCGGCGATTCTCGCAGAATCCGGGCGATCACCTGCGCCTCGCGGTCGCGAAAGAACGCCTCGCCGTCGCGGGCGAAGATTTCGGAAATGGACATGGCCGCCGCCGTTTCGATCTCGATATCCGAATCGGTAAAGGGGACGTGCAGCCGCCGGGCCAGTTCCGACCCGAGCGCGGTCTTGCCCGCCCCCATCATCCCGATCAGCACGATATGGCGCCCAAGGCGCTGCCTCATGTCCGTCCCCCGTTTCCTGGGCGACTGAATGGCGTGATCTTTCGGAAAATGCCATATATATTCCGGAAAGGCTGGCGAAAGACCGGCCGAAAGATCAAACAACGATGAAACGAGGCGAATTCGATGCGGCTGCTCAAGGTTCTGGTGGTGCTGATTCTGGCGGCGGTGATCGGCCTTGCCGGTTATGCCTATTTCGGCGACATGGAGCCGGTCCGGTCCGAGGTGCGCAGCCCTGTCGCGGGTGCCCCGGCAGCACCTTCCGCACCCGCCTCAACCGAGGCCGAGACCGAGTGAAGCCCCTTTTGCTGCCCCTTGCCTTGACGCTGGGTCTTGCCTGGCCCGCCCATGCCCAGCAGCCGCTGTCCGCAAGCGACTGGCTGTCGGGAAGCGTGCGCGGGCCGGATCGCGAAAGTTCGGCCTGGCGGCCGGGCGACGCGCCCCCCCCCGGTATTCCCGGCGCCCAAGGCCCGAAACCCGTCGCCACCACGGGCGAGGTCGGGAGCGTCCAAGTCACCCGCCTGGGCATCGGCAATCCCGACACCGTGGGCCTGAGGACGCCGCGCAAGACGGGGATTCCGGCCGATCTGTGGCAAGGCAGCAGCACGGCTCGACTGGCCGACCTGATCCTGCGCACCCCCGCCCGGCTGCCCGCCATGAACACGCTGCTGGACCGGGTGCTGACCACGCAACTGGTCCCGCCCGCCCAGGCGGATGCGGCACAGGGCACGCTGTTTCTGGCCCGTGCCGACCGGCTGCTTGACGCGGGCGCGGTGAACCGGGTGCAGGCATTGCTGATTGCCGCCGGGCCAGGCAACCCAGAGATCTTTCGCCGCCTGTTCGACATCGCGCTGCTGGAAGGGGACGAAGGACGGGCGTGCGACATCATGAACACAACCCCCGGCATCGCCCCCAGCTTTGCCGCGCGCATCTTTTGCCTGGCGCAGACCGGCGACTGGGCGGCGGCTGCGATCAGCCTGCACGGGGCGGAAAGCCTGGGCCTGCTGGATGAGCGCCAGGCGATTCTGCTGACGCACTTCCTGGACGATGCCTATGTGGACAGCGACCAGATGCTGCCCCCCGCCGACCGCATGACGCCCCTGGATTTCCGCATCCACGAGGCGATTGGCCAGCCGCTGCCCACGTCATCGCTGCCCATCGCATTCGCCCATTCCGACCTGCGCCCGAACAATGGCTGGAAGGCCCGGCTGGATGCCGCCGAGCGGCTGGCCCGGGCGGGGGCCCTGTCCCCTGCCGACCTGCGCGCCTTGTATAGCGAACAAAAGCCTGCGGCCTCGGGCGGGGTCTGGGAACGGGCCGGCGCCATGCGCACGCTGGAGGCTGCCCTGGCGGGCGGTGATCCCCTGCCCGCCCTGCCCGCTGCCTTTGACGAATTTCGCAAGGCCGACATGGCCGATGTGCTGGCCGCCATGATCGCCGCCGACCTGCCCCCGGGCGGCGAAGGGCGTTCGGCCGAAATCGCGACAGGGCTGCGCCAATGGCAGGGACTGCCGGTGCCGGTGCCTTTGGTCCTGGATCTGGCCCTGAAGGCCGATCCGGTCCAAGCACCAGAAACCCAGCAGGGAGAGGCGTTGTTGACCGCAATGGCCGATGTCGATGCGGGCCTGGATGGCGACCTGCCTCGCGCGGGGCGGGGCCTGGCCATGTTGCGCGCCCTTGGCCTGGGGGCTGACGCCGACCTGGCCGCTGCGCAATTGTCGCTGTTGCCGATGATGCGGGCCGATCCATGATCGCCGATCACCGCGCCATTTCCGCATTCCTGGACGCCAAGGCCGCAGAATCGGGATCGGCCTTGAACACGGTGCTGGCCTATGGCCGCGACCTGCGCGACCTGTCGGACTGGCTGTCCACGCACAAGCTGGCCTTGGCCCAACTGACCCGCGAACGGGTCGAGGATTACCTGGCCCATTGCGACGCCCAGGGTTTGTCGCGGGCCACGCGGGCGCGGCGGCTGTCGTCGATCCGCCAGTTCACGCGCTTTGCGTTGGAGGAAGGCTGGCGCGACGACGACCCTGCCATCCGCATCAGCGGGCCGGGCCGGGCCAAGCGACTGCCCAAGACCCTGGACCGGGCCGAGATCGACGCCCTGCTGGCAACCGCCCCCCAGGTCGGGCGGACCGGCCCCGAACGCGCGCGCAACCTGTGCCTGATCGAGATGCTTTATGCCACGGGAATGCGGGTAAGCGAACTGGTGGCCCTGCCCGCCGCCGCCTGCCGGGGCGATCCGCAGGTGTTGCTGATCCGCGGCAAGGGCGGCAAGGAACGCATGGTGCCGCTGACGCCTCCGGCAAGGGCCGCGTTGTCGGCATGGCTGGCGATCCGGGACGACGCGCCCAAGGAAAGCCCGCTTGGCCGCCTCGTGGCAGGAAAGGGCGCCCGCTGGCTGTTCCCCGCACCCGGTGCCGCGGGCCATATGCCGCGCCAGACCTTTGGGCGGCTGCTGAACGACGTGGCGGTGGCTGCTGGTGTTTCCCCGTCCCGGGTCACGCCCCATGTCATCCGCCACGCATTCGCCACCCATCTTCTGCAAGGCGGGGCCGACCTGCGCAGCATCCAGACCCTTCTGGGCCACGCCGACCTGGGCACGACCGAGATCTATACCCACGTCCTGGACGAACGGATGCGCGACCTGGTTCTGACCCATCATCCCTTGGCGCGGATCCCTGCCGTTGTCGAGAAGACAGGGGATTAGGATGCAGGTTCTGGCATGGGCCTCGGCCCTGATGGGACGGACACGCGGTGCAATGCGCCGCCCCGCCAACGCCCAGACCGCGGGCATCGCGCTGATCCTGGCCGCGATCCTGGGATTCACGATGATGGATGCGACGGCCAAGCACCTGACGCAAACCTATCATCCCGCGCAGGTGGTCTGGGCGCGCTTTGTCGGCAACCTGGTGATCTTTGCGCTGATCTTCCGGGACGCGATGTTCCCGCTGATGCGCACCCGACGCCCCGGCCTGCAATTTTCCCGCGCCCTGATGCAGCTTGGATCGGTGGGGCTGTTCTTCACTTCCCTGCAATTCATCGGCCTTGCCGAGGCGACGGCGATCATGGACCTGAACCCGGTCCTGATCACCCTTGGCGCCGCGCTGTTCCTGGGCGAGGCGATCGGCCCCCGGCGGCTGGCGGGCATCGCCGTCGCGCTGATCGGCGCGCTGATCATCATCCGTCCCGGCATGGGGGTGTTCCAGCCTGCCGCCCTGCTGCCGCTGGTCGGGGCCTTTACCTATGCCACGGGGGCGCTGCTGACGCGGATGGCGCGGGCGGATTCGGTTGCGACATCGGTCATGTGGTCGGCGGTGGTGGGCAGCGTGCTGACCTCGCTTGTGGTTCCCCTTGTCTGGCAGCCCATCGCCATGGCCGATCTTTGGGCCTTTGCGTTGCTGGGCGTTTTTGGCACGCTAAGCCAATACCTGCTGGTCCGCGCCTTTGCCACGGCCGAGGCCGGGGTTCTGGCCCCCTTTGGCTATACCGGGCTGGTCTGGGCGGGCCTGTGGGGCTGGCTGCTGTTCGGGCAGTTGCCCGACGCGTGGACGGTCGCGGGTGCCGCGATTATCGTGGCAGCGGGCCTTTATGTCTGGTCCCGAGAAGCCCGCGCGGCACGAAAGCCCTCATGAGCCAGTCCGAGAAGCCCCCCATGTCCGACCGCATCGCCAACACCGCCTTTCTGTCGGTCATCGGGCTTGCCCGGCTGCTGCCCTATGACAAGCGCATTCCCGCCGTGGGCTGGCTGTTCGCCCATGTGCTGGGCCCCGTGGCGGGCTGGCGCCGCCGCATCCGCGAAAACCTGGCCCTGGCCCGCCCCGACTTGTCGACCGACGAGGTCAAGGCCCTGGTCCGCGCCGTTCCCGGCAACGCGGGCCGGTCCGTGGCCGAGATCTATTCGGGCGAGGAATTCACGTCCCGCATCCGCGACGCCGACCCGCTGGAAGGTCCGGGCCTGCCCGCCCTGGAAGCCGCTTTCGACGCCCATCGCCCCGTCATCATCGCCTGCGCCCATTTCGGCAATTACGACGCCATGCGCGCGGCGCTTGCCGGGCGCGGCTGGCCGGTCGGCGCGCTGTATCGCCCCATGAACAACGAGGCGTTCAACCGCCATTACATCCCCGCCATCACGGCCATTGCCGAACCGCTGTTCCCGCGCGGTCGGTCCGGCCTCGCCTCGATGCTGCGGTTTCTGAAGGGCGGCGGCTGGCTGGCGCTCGGCTTTGACCAATATGACCGCCATGCCCCGGAACTGCGCTTTTTCGACCTGCCCAGCCGCACGGTGCTGACGCCCGCCGAACTGGCGCTGCGATACGGGGCGGCCCTGATCCCGGTCCATGGCATCCGCTGCCCGGATGGCCTGCGCTTTCGCGTCCATGTGGGCGAACCCGTCGAACATGGCGAACCGGCGGCCATGATGCAGGCGCTGAACGACGATCTGGAAATGCTGGTGCGCCAGCACATGGACCAATGGTTCTGGGTCCATCGCCGCTGGAAATAGGCACGGGCGCACAACCCCTGCGCGCCCGTGAACCTTGCCGGACCATCGCTTCGGTCCCACATCCCCCTTTGACGCGCATGACGCGCACCAAAGGGATATCATGAAGAAGATCGGCTTTCTGTCCTTCGGCCACTGGTCGCCCGAAAAGGGATCGCAGGTCCGCACGGCCCAGGACGTGCTGCTGCAATCCATCGACCTGGCGGTGGCCGCCGAGGAACTGGGCGCGGACGGCGCCTATTTCCGCGTGCATCACTTCGCCCGCCAGCTTGCCTCGCCCTTTCCGCTGCTGGCCGCCGTCGGCGCCCGCACCAAGACGATCGAGATCGGCACCGGCGTGATCGACATGCGCTATGAAAACCCGCTGTACATGGTCGAGGATGCAGGCGCGGCGGATCTGATTTCCGGGGGGCGCCTGCAACTGGGCATCAGCCGGGGCAGCCCTGAACAGGTCGTCGATGGCTGGCGATATTTCGGATATCAGCCCGCCGAGGGCGAGAGCGACCAGGACATGGCCCGCCGCCATACCGAGGTGTTCCTTCAACAGCTGGAAGGCCAGGGCTTTGCCCGCCCCAACCCGCGCCCGATGTTCCCGAACCCGCCGGGCCTGCTGCGGCTGGAACCCCATTCGGCCGGCCTGCGCAATCGCATCTGGTGGGGCTCGGCCTCGGATGCGACCGCCGAATGGGCGGCGCAGATCGGCATGAACCTGCAAAGCTCGACCCTCAAGGTCGATGAATCGGGCGAACCGTTCCATGTCCAGCAGGCCCGCCAGATCCGCGCCTATCGCAAGGCCTGGGCGGCTGCGGGCCATGCTCACGCCCCGCGCGTGTCGGTCAGCCGGTCGATCTTCGCCCTGGTGAACGACATGGACCGGCGGTATTTCGGGCGCGGCGGCAAGGACAGCGACCAGATCGGCAATATCGACAACTATCGCGCGGTGTTCGGACGCAGCTATGCCGACGAACCCGACCGGCTGATCGAGCAGCTGCGCGAGGACGAGGCTGTGGCCGAGGCCGATACCCTGCTGCTGACGGTCCCGAATATGCTGGGCGTGGATTACAACGTCCATGTCATCGACAGCATCCTGCGCCATGTCGCCCCGGCCCTTGGCTGGCGCTAACCCTGGCCCGTTTCGCGCAGGTAAAGCCTGACCGCATCCGCCACATGGCGGAAGCGGTCGCCGCCCAGCGGCTTGCCGCCATACCACCGGGTCACGATCACCACATGGTCTTGCAGCCCCGCGCGGTCCAGCATCTGCAGGATCAGCGCCCCCGCGCCTGCCTCTCCGTCGTCGTCCTTGACGGCCTCGCCGCTCAGGATCGCGGCCCAGCTGTTGTGGGTCGCCTTGGCGAACCGCTTGCTTCGCTTCAGTTCGGCCAGCAGCGCCGCGGCCTCGGCTTGGCTGGCGGCAGGTCCGCCCGACACGGCATAGCGCGATCCCCGGTCGGCGATGATCTTGTCGAAGACCTGCATCGGGGGGTCAGCCACCCCGCCGCCGCACATAAAGCTCCAGCCGGTGATGGACGATCTCGTATCCCATCTCGGCCGCGATCTCTGCCTGCAAACGTTCGATCCGGTCGTTGATGAACTCGACCACCTCGCCCGTGTCCACGTCAATCATGTGATCGTGGTGCCGCTGGTCGGCAGCCTCCCACCGGGCGGGCTCGCCCTGGAATTCCAGCTTCTCGATCACGCCTTGCGTCTGCAGCGTGGTCAGCGTGCGGTACACGGTCGCCAGCGACACCCCCGCCCCGGCAGCCTCGGCCCGGCGGTGCAGTTCGGCGGCATCGGGATGATCCTCGCTGCCCGCAATCACGCGCAACAACGCGGCGCGCTGACGGGTGACCCGCACGCCCGCCCTGCGCAAGGCCTGTTCCAGCTGGGATGCACGATTTTCCATGAAACCGTCATGCCGCATCCGGCGTTCAGTTGCAACTAATTCTCAACTATTGACAGTTGCGAATCGCTCGCACATAACCGTCCCATGGACAGAAGCCGTTGGAATATCCGCCGATGAAACTGCCCCTTGCTTTGGCCTTGGCGCTGATCGCCCTGCCCGCCCATGCCGACAGGCTGAAGGTTGCGACCACCTTTACCATCATCGCCGACATGGCCCGCAACGTCGCGGGCGATGCGGCCGACGTGGAATCCATCACCAAGCCGGGGGCCGAAATTCACAACTACCAGCCCACCTCCGGCGACCTGATCCGCTCCACGGATGCGGACCTGATCCTGGTGAACGGGCTGAACCTTGAATCCTGGTTCCAGCAATTCATCGACCAGCTTGGCGACACTCCCGTGGCCGTTGTCAGCGACGGGGTCCAGCCCATGTCGATCACCGGCGGCGATTACGACGGCAAGCCAAACCCCCATGCCTGGATGTCGCTGGAATCCGCGCTGATCTATGTGGACAATATCGCGGCGGCGATGGCTGGCGCCGATCCGGACAACGCGACGGCCTACCAGGCCAATGCGGATGCCTACAAGGCGCAGATCACCGCGACCATCGCCCCCTTGCGCGACGCCGCCCGCGCCCTGCCCGAAGACCGCCGCTGGCTGGTCACGTCCGAAGGCGCGTTTTCCTATCTGGCCCGCGATTTCGGGCTGCGCGAACTGTATCTTTGGCCGATCAATGCCGATGCGCAGGGAACGCCGCAGCAGGTGCGCCATGTGATCGACGTGATGCGCGACAACGATGTGGGCGTGGTGTTTTCGGAATCCACCGTATCCGACCGCCCGGCCCGCCGCGTGGCCTCGGAAACCGGTGCGACCTATGGCGGCGTTCTCTATGTGGACAGCCTGTCCGAGATTGACGGCCCTGTCCCCACCTACCTCGACCTGCTGCGTGTCACATCGGAAACCATCGTGAACGGCCTGCGGAATGACTGACGGGATCGAGGTCCAGAACCTGACCGTTGCCTATCGCAACGGCGTCACCGCCTTGCGGGATGCCAGTTTCACCGTTCCCCTGGGGTCCGTTACCGCGCTTGTGGGCGTCAACGGGGCGGGCAAATCGACGCTGTTCAAGGCGCTGATGGGCCTTTTGCCCCATGCCTCGGGCCAGGTCCGCATCGGCGGCGGCACGGTCGAGGACGCACTTTCCAGAAACCTCGTCGCCTATGTCCCCCAGGCCGAGGAAGTGGACTGGACCTTTCCCGTCCTGGTGGAAGACGTGGTGATGATGGGCCGATACGGCCATATGGGCTTTTTCCGCCGCCCCCGCCCCATTGACCGGCAAGCGGTGGATGCAGCCCTGGCCCGCGTGAACATCGCCGACTTCCGCCGCCGCCAGATCGGCGAGTTGTCGGGGGGCCAGAAGAAACGCGTCTTCCTGGCCCGCGCCATCGCGCAGGAAGCAAAGGTGATCCTGCTGGACGAACCCTTCACCGGCGTCGATGTGCAGACGGAACAGGCGATCATTGCCCTGCTCATGGCGATGCGCGACGAAGGCCGGGTGATGCTGGTGTCCACCCATGACCTCGGATCGGTTCCCGAATACTGCGACCGGGTGGTGATGGTCAAAGGCACTGTCCTGGCAAGCGGCCCGACGGAGACGACCTTTACCCCCGAAAACCTGCGCCTCGCCTTTGGCGGCGTCCTGCGCCATTTCGTCCTGGGCGGCACGGCGCTGCACGACGACGCGGACCAGCGCAGCGTGGACGTGTTCACCGACGACGAGCGTCCCCTGGTCTTTTACGACCAGCGCCCCCGCAGGAAGGACCAATGACAGCCGCTTTGCCTTGGCCGAAATATCCCACGGGGGCGCGGGGGTGTGAAACCCCCGCTTGCTGCGCCTGATGCTGGAAACCCTGCTGATCCCTTTCACCTATGGCTACATGACGAACGCCATCTGGGTGTCCGCCCTGGTTGGTGGGGTTTGCGCCTTCCTGTCCGCCTATCTGATGCTGAAAGGATGGAGCCTGATCGGCGATGCCCTTTCCCATTCCATCGTCCCGGGCGTGGCTGGCGCCTATATGCTGGGCCTGCCTTTCGCGCTTGGCGCATTCCTGTCGGGCGGGCTGGCGGCGCTGACCATGCTGTTCCTGAACAGCCGCACGGGATTGAAGGAAGACGCGATCATCGGCCTGATCTTCACCGGCTTCTTCGGGATCGGGCTGTTCATGATCTCGCTCAATCCGGTTTCTGTCGACCTGCAGGCGATCACCATGGGCAATATCCTGGCGATCTCGCCGGGCGACACGGTTCAACTGGCGATCATCGGGGGCGTGTCGCTGGTGGTCCTGCTGGCAAAATGGCGCGACCTGATGGTCGTGTTCTTTGACGAAAGCCACGCGCGCACCATCGGCCTGCATCCGGGACGGCTGAAAGTCCTGTTCTTCACCCTACTGGCCGGGTCCACCGTCGCGGCCATGCAGACCGTGGGCGCCTTCCTGGTCATTGCCATGGTGGTGACGCCCGGCGCCACGGCCTATCTGCTGACAGACCGCTTTCCCCGGTTGATCGCGCTGTCGGTGGCCATCGGCACGCTGACCTCGGCCAGCGGCGCCTATCTCAGCTTTTTCCTGGACGGCGCGACAGGCGGCATCATCGTGGTCCTGCAGACGCTGATCTTCCTGGCGGCCTTTGTCCTTGCGCCCACACACGGCATCCTTGCCAGCCGCCGCCGCATCCGGCAGGCGCGCCCATGACCTGGCTGACCGCCCCCCTCGCCTTTCCCTTCATGGTCGAGGCCGCGCTGATCGCCGTCATTATCGCCATTCCCGCGGCCCTGCTCAGCTGCTTTCTGGTGCTGAGAGGCTGGGCCTTGATGGGCGACGGGATCAGCCATGCGGTACTGCCCGGGATCGTCCTGGCCTATCTGGCCGGGATCCCGCTGCTGATTGGCGCCTTCATCGCCGGGATGATCTGCGCCCTGTCGGCGGGATGGCTGGATGCCAACAGCCGGGTCAAGCCCGACACTGCGCTTGGCGTCGTCATGTCGGGCCTGTTCGGCCTGGGGATCGTGATCCATACGCAGTTCCCGACCGACGTGCATCTGGACCATATCCTGTTCGGGAACATCCTGGGTATCGGGCGGGACGACTTTCTTTCGGCGGGATCGATCTCGGCGGTGGTGGGACTGGTGCTGATCCTGAAATGGCGGGATTTCGCGCTGCTGGTCTTTGACCCCGTGCAGGCACGGGTGGCGGGCCTGCCCGTGACCTGGCTGCATTACGGTATGCTGGCAATGATTTCCGCCGTGGTGGTGGCGATGCTGTCGGCGGTGGGAATCATCCTGTCCGTCGCGCTGCTGATCGCGCCGGGGGCCATCGCGTTCCTGCTGACCCGACGGTTGCAGGCGATGCTGGCGCTGTCCGTGGTCATCGGGGCAGGATCAAGCCTTGCCGGCATCTGGATCAGCTTTTGGCTGGACAGCGCGCCCGCGCCGACCATTGTCGTCGTGATGACGGGATTGTTCACGCTGGTCTTTCTTTGGCGGCAGATGACCCCCCACCGGGATGCCGCTTAAGGGGGAAAAACCATGCTGCCCGACCGTTCGGCCTTTCCTGCGGATTTCGTCTTCGGCGTCGCCACCTCGGCCTATCAGATCGAGGGGTCGGCCCATGGCGGCGCGGGGCCGTCGCATTGGGACAGCTTTGCCGCCACCCCGGGCAATATCGCGGACGGCAGCAACGGCACCCTCGCCTGCGATCATTACCATCGCTGGCCCGAGGATCTGGATCTGATCCGGGATGCGGGCTTTTCAGCCTATCGCTTTTCGACCTCTTGGGCGCGGGTCATGCCCGACGGGGTGACGATCAATCCGCAAGCCATGGATTTATATGACCGGCTGATCGATGGGATGATGGAACGCGGGCTGGCCCCGCACCTGACCTGCTATCACTGGGATCTGCCCGCCGCGCTGTCGGACATGGGCGGCTGGCAGAACCGGGACATCGCCGGACGCTTTGCCGATTACTGCGCCGCGGTTCACGCGCGGCTGGGCAACCGCCTGGCCAGCACCGCCACGCTGAACGAACCCTGGTGCATCACCTGGCTGTCGCATTTCCTGGGCCAGCACGCCCCCGGCCTGCGCGACATCCGCGCCGCGGCCCGCGCCATGCACCATGTGCTGCTGGCCCATGGAACAGCCATGCATGCCTTGCGCGCAGGCGGCGCGGAAAACCTGGGTATCGTGCTGAATTTCGAAACCGCCCATCCCGCCGACGACAGCCCCGGCGCGATCCGCGCAGCAACGGTCCAGGATGCCATCTATAACCAATGGTTCATCCGAGCGGTCATGGGCCAAGGCTATCCGCAAGCCGCGCTTGACGGATTGGAACCGCACCTGCCCCAGGGCTGGCACAATGACATGGACAGGATCGCCCAGCCGATCGACTGGCTTGGCGTGAATTATTACACCCGCAAGCTTTATGCGGCGGGCGACGGGCTGTGGCCGCAAGGCAAAGGGGTGGACGGGCCGCTGCCCAAGACGCAGATGGGATGGGAGATGCGGCCCGAAGGCCTGACCGAGTTCCTGGTCCGCCTGTCCCGCGACCATGTGGGCAACCTGCCGGTCATGGTCACGGAAAACGGCATGGCCGAGGCGGCAGACGCGGACATCACCAGCGATCCGCGTCGCGTGGCCTTTATCGGCGATCACCTGCGCGCCGCGCGTACCGCCATGGACCAGTGCGTGAACCTGCGCGGCTTCTTTTACTGGTCGTTGCTCGACAACTTTGAATGGGGCTGGGGTTACGGCCCCCGCTTCGGGTTGGTCCATGTCGATTACAACACGATGGCCCGCACCCCCAAGGCAAGCTGGCAGGCGTTCCGCACCATGCTGAAAGGGTGATGCGAAAAGCGGATCAGCCCCCGCCGATCCCCGTCGTCACCTTGCCCGTGCCGCCGCATTCGGGGCATTCCTTGCCCTCGGCCCGGCCGCTGCCTTCGCATTTGCGGCAGATGTTCTCGCCCGCGCCGGGGGTGCCGGGCGGAACGGCGTCGGGGTTTTCCTTGTCGGTCATGGCGTCCTCCTGCGTTTCCGTCATCCGTTCAACCCCGCAGGGGGGCGCCTGTTCCATGGCCTTGGTTGCACCCCCCCGGCCCAGCGGCTATCTGAGGAAGAAAGCCGCACCGGAAAGAACCGTCATGATCGTCATCGCCGCCGCCATTATCGGTGCAACCCTGGGCTGGCGCCGTGCCGGGCAACTGGGCGGCACCCGGCGCGACCGCGCGCAATATGCGGCGGGCTTTGCCATGGCGCTGGCAGTGCTGGGCCTGTTTGCCACCGTCATCCTGGATCGGATGATGTGATGTTCATCCCGTTCCTCGACAGCCTGCGTCGGCAAGGGGTGCCGGTCTCGCTGCGGGAATGGCTGGACCTGATGGGCGGGATGCAGGCTGGCGTCACGGACTGGTCCGTGGACGGCTTCTATCACCTTGCCCGGCTGGTGCTGGTCAAGGACGAACGCCACATCGACCGCTTCGACCGCGCCTTTGCCGAAGCCTTTTCGGGCCTGGAGGCGATCCCGGTCGAGGCGCTTGTGACCGAACAGTCGATTCCCCGCGATTGGCTGGAAAAGCTGGCCGAAAAGCTTCTGAGGGACGCTGAAAAGGCGGAAATCCAAGGCGGCGGCAGCTTCGAGGATCTGATGCGCAAGCTGCGCGAAAGGCTGGCCGAACAGCAGGGGCGCCACCAGGGCGGGTCCAAGTGGATCGGCACCGCGGGAACCTCGCCCTTCGGTGCCTATGGCTACAACCCCGAAGGCGTGCGGATCGGCCAGGACGAATCCCGCCACCGCCGCGCCGTCAAGGTCTGGGACAAGCGCGAGTTCCGCGACTTCGACGACAATGTCGAACTGGGCACCCGCAACATCAAGGTCGCGCTGAAACGCCTGCGGCAATGGGCACGCCACGGCGCGGCGGACGAACTGGACCTGCCCGCCACCATCCGCGCCACCGCCGATCACGGCTATATCGACGTGCAGACCCGGCCTGAACGGCGGAATGCCGTCAAGGTGCTGCTGTTTCTGGACGTGGGCGGGTCGATGGACGACCATATCCGCGTCGTGGACGAGCTGTTCTCGGCCGCGCGGGCCGAGTTCAAGCACATGGAGCATTTCTATTTCCACAACTGCCTTTACGAAGGCCTGTGGACCGACAACCGCCGCCGCTGGACCGAACAGACGCCGACCTGGGATGTGCTGCACCGCTTCGGGCGCGACTACAAATGCATCTTCGTGGGCGATGCGTCCATGTCGCCATACGAGATCGCCGTTCCCGGCGGGGCCAATGAACACTGGAACCCCGAGCCGGGCGAGGTCTGGCTGCGCCGCGCGGCCGAGACCTGGCCCGATCACATCTGGCTGAACCCGGTCCCGCAGGCGCATTGGGGATATACCCAATCCATCTCCATGATCGGAAAAATCTTCGAAAACCGGATGATGCCCATGACGCTGGACGGGTTGACGCAGGCCATGCGGATCCTCGGCTGACCTCTGGCGCGAGCGGCCGGGCGGGGCCATATTGGTCCCATGAAGTACCTGCCGATCATCCTGCTGGTTCTGTATCTGGCCGCCATGTGGTTCTTTTCCCTGTGGCGGCTGCGGCAGGAACTGAACCAGAAATCGACGCCGCTGAACCACCCCCGCCTAACGCCCATGCTGGAACGGCTTGGCCGGGCGATGGACCTGCCGCCCGTGCGCGCCCATGTCTATGAGGTGGACCCTGTCAACGGCCTTGCCGCCCCCGACGGGCGCATCTTCCTGACACGCGGCTTCATCCGCAAGCTGGATGCGGGAGAGGTCACGCCCGAGGAACTGGCCAGCGTCATTGCCCATGAACTGGGCCATGTCGCCCACGGCCATGCCCGGCGGAGGATGATCGACTTTGCGGGCCAGAACGCGATCCGCATGGCGCTTGCCGGGGTGCTGGGGCGCATCATTCCCGGCCTGGGCGCATGGATCGCCGGACTGATCGCCACCGCCGTCGCCGCCCGCCTGTCGCGCGACGACGAATTCGAGGCCGACCGTTTCGCAAGCGCCCTGATGATCCGCGCGGGCCTGGGGACCGAACCGCAGATTTCCCTCTTCCGCAAGCTGGAACGCTTGACGGGCAGTCGCGGCGGCGCGGCCCCCGCCTGGCTGTTGTCCCACCCCCCCACCGCCCGCCGCATCGCCGCGATCGAGGCGCTGCAAGGCCGCTGGCAGGGGGGCTGACCCCCTTGCGGGATCGGACGGGGCGCCTATGCTGGGGCTGCCCCAACGGAATAAACGATGACCCGCCCCTTCCGCCGCCTGGTTCTGTATGTTCCAGGCTTTGATCCCATGCCCCCGCGTCGCTACCGAGAGTTGTATCGTCGCGAGTCGCACAAGCAAGCGATGATCAGCGGCTATGACCTGGCGATGGAACGTCTGGACGGCGCGGCCGGCTTTGGCTGGACCACCCGCGCCCGCTTTCCCACGGGCGAGGCCCAGGCACGGATCGAGGTTCTGGTCTGGGCCGATCTGGTCCAGGCCTCGATGCGCGGCGGGATCATGGCCACCTATGGGCAGATGCTGCGGGTGGCCTGGCTCTATCTTTGGTCGGGGGCCTTGCTGCGGATGATGCGCCTGCGGCGGGGACCGGTGCTGGCGGCGCTTTATCCGCTGGCGATGCTGATGGGTCAACTGGCCTGTGCGATGCTGGCAGGAGGGCTGACGGGTTGGGGCATTGCTGCCCTTTCGGGGATCGGCTGGCTTGCGGTTTTGCCCGGCCTGCTGGCGGGCTGGGCCGTCCTGGCCTTTGCGCGATCCCAGGATCACCGCCTGTTCGCATATTACCTGATGCAGGATTACGCCTTCACGGCCAACCTGCACGGTGCCTATCCGCCCGCATTGGAAGACCGGCTGGCCTTGTTCACCGACCGCCTATCCGATGCCATGAGTCAGGATTGGGACGAGGTCCTGGTGGTCGGCCATTCATCCGGCGCCTATCTGGCGGTGTCGATCCTGGCCGACCTGATCCGCCGCCGGGGCGTTGCGCCCGGGGGCCCGGCGCTGTCGCTGATGACCCTGGGTCATGTCATTCCCATGGCGTCCTTTCTGCCGCGCGCGCAGCGATTGCGGGCCGACCTCGCCTTCCTTCCGGAACGGCGGGAGCTGTTCTGGCTGGACGTGACCGCACCGGGCGATCCGTGCAGCTTTGCCCTGTGCGATTCGGTGGCGGTCACCGGCGTCGCCGGACGGTGCCAGCGGTGGCCTCTGGTCTTGTCGGCGGCCTTCAGCCGGACGCTGTCGCCTGCCCAGCATCGGGAACTGCGGGGGCGGTGGTTCCGGCTGCATCTGCAATACCTGTGCGCTTTCGACCGTCCTGGCGATTACGATTACTTTGCCATCACCGCCGGGCCGCAGCCGCTGGCTGACCGCTTCAAGGACCGCAAGCATTCGCCCGGACGGATTGCCACGCCCGTGGGACCGGGTCTGCCATGATCCCGCCGCGCCCCCACACGACCGAAGGCCGGGGCAGCCTGTGGCGCTTTGCCCGGGCGTTCCGCCAGGACCTGCTGTCGGCCCTGCCCGAACGTCTGTATCGCGCCTGGATGGCCGAATTCCGCAGCCCGCTGATCCACAGCTTTGTTTGCAACGACCCTGCCCTGATCCGCCTGATCCTGAAGGACCGGCCCGGCGATTTTCCGAAATCGAACCGCCTGCGCGCGGGCCTTGCGCCGCTGCTGGGCGCTTCCGTGTTCGTCACCAACGGTCCCGAATGGGCGGCACAGCGCCGCATCATCGACCCCGCGTTCGAGGGCGGCAGGCTGCACCAGACCCTGCCCGCGATCCTCGGTGCTGCCGACGCCCTGGTCGCGCGCCTGCGCCCGGGCCTTCAGGATATCGAACCCGAGACCAGCTTTGCCGCCGCCGATGTCATCTTTCGGGCGCTGTTCTCCATGCCCATCGAACATGAAACGGCGGCGCAGGTTTTTGCGGCCTTTCGCACCCACCAGGAGGCCCAGCCCGTCGTCAACTGGGCTGCCCTGCTGCCTTGGCCCGCCTGGCTGCCGCATCCCCATTCCCGCCGCACCCGCCGAACAGCCGCCCAGATCCGCGGCCTGATCGCCGGTCTGGTCGCCGACCGCATGGCTGCGATCCGCCTGGGCAATGCCCCCGACGATCTGGCCACGCGGATCATGACCACGCCGGACCCCCAGACGGGCCACTGCTTTTCCGAACCCCAGATGGTGGACCAGGTGGCGATCTTCTTTCTGGCGGGCCACGAGACAAGCGCATCGACCTTGGCCTGGGCACTGTGGCTGCTGGCCGCCCATCCCGAATGGCAGGACCGCGTCGCCGCCGAGGCCGCGTCCCTGACCCCCGACATGGCGGGCGTCAATGCCCTGCGCACCACCCGCGCCGTGTTCCGAGAGGCCCTGCGCCTTTACCCACCGGTCCCGATGATGGTACGCGAAGCCGCCCGGCCGGAAACCCTGCGCGGCCGGCCCGTCCCGCGCGGGGCGCAGTTGATCCTGTCGCCCTGGCACCTGCACCGCCATCAACGCCTGTGGGACAACCCCGATGCCTTTGATCCGGGCCGCTGGTCCTGTCCTGAAACGCGCAGCAGCGCCCGCGACGCCTTTATCCCCTTTTCCGCGGGCGAACGCGTCTGCCCCGGCGCTGGCCTTGCGATGATCGAGGGCGTGGCGATGCTGGCCCGCGTGGCCCAGGCCTTTACCCTGCGCCCCGGGCCGCTGGCCCCCGTCCCCGTTGCCCGCCTGACCGTCCGTGGCCAAGACGGCATCCACATCCACCTGACCCCGCGCGCGGACCGCGATTCATCGGCTTGACATTCCGGGCCGACACGGGAAAAAGAACGCCAGTGGGGTCGTAGCTCAGTTGGTAGAGCGCGTCGTTCGCAATGACGAGGTCAGGGGTTCGATTCCCCTCGGCTCCACCAATTTCACCACCCGCAAATAATCCGATGCAGCCCCTGCTTGGCTGCCGTTTCACGACTTGTCCATCTTGCCTGTCGCCAAACTGACTAATCGGCAGGCAGCGCGCACAAACCGTTTGCGCTTGTTGCGTGAACGGGGCCGGAGCGCACTGCTGCGATCAATGCGCCCTTGGTAGTGCCGCGCGATTCAGCCAGTCTGCGCTTATGGCCCGGCGCAATGGCGCGCCAATGGTCCGCTCGCAACGATGCGGCAATCCTGAAAGCGTGACGGTTCCGTCCCGGTCCTGCGGGTCCGCGCCCCTGCGCTTTCCGACAGCCACTTGCCACCCCAAGCCGCCCTCGGAGCATCCATGTCCGCATTCCCACATCCCGACTCAGGCCGTGCCCTGACCCTGTCCACCGCAGCCTTTACCGTCTGCTTCGCCGTCTGGACGATCTTTTCCATCATCGGCATCCAGATCCGCGACCAGCTTTCCCTGTCCGATACGCAGTTCGGCCTGCTGGTCGGGATGCCCATCCTGACCGGGTCGCTGGTCCGCATCGTGCTGGGTGTCGCCACCGACCGGATGGGCGGGCGGCTGGTCTATACGCTGACCATGCTGGCCACCGCCGCCGCCACGTTCCTGCTGTCCTGGGCCACCACCTATCCGCAGATGCTGCTGGCGGCATTGGGCGTGGGCATCGCGGGCGGCAGCTTCGCCGTGGGCGTGGCCTATGTGTCGCGCTTCTTCGAGGGGGCGCGGCAGGGCACCGCGCTTGGCATCTTCGGCGTCGGCAATGTCGGCGCGGCGGTCACGAAATTCGCGGCGCCCTTCGTGATGATCGCATTCGGCTGGCAGGCCACGGCGCAGATCTGGGCGGGGGTGCTGGCGCTGACCGCCCTTGCCTTCTGGGCGCTGTCCAAGGACGATCCCGTCACCGCCGCCCGGCGCGGCGCCCGCGCGCCCCTGCGCAGCCTGCGGACGGAATTCGCGCCGCTGCAGAACCTGCGGGTCTGGCGTTTCTCGGCCTATTACTTCTTCAGCTTCGGAGCGTTTGTCGCCCTGGCACTGTGGCTGCCTCATTACCTGATCGGCGTTTACGGCTTTGACGTGAAAACCGCCGGGATGATCGGCGCGGCCTATTCGATCCCCGCCTCGATCTTTCGCGCCTATGGCGGGGTGCTGTCCGACCGGATCGGCGCGCGCAGCGTGATGTATGCGACCTTCCTGGTGTCACTGGCGGCGACAGGCATCCTGGCGCTGATCCCCGGCCTGCCGGTGGCGGGGTTCCTGGCGGTGATCTTCACGCTGGGCTTCTTCATGAGCCTGGGCAAGGCCGCCGTCTACAAGCACATCCCGACCTATTACCCGCAGAACGTGGGCGCCGTCGGTGGGTTGGTCGGGATGATCGGCGGCCTGGGCGGGTTCGTCCTGCCGCTGCTGTTCGGCTGGCTGAAGGATCAGACCGGATCCTGGTCAAGCTGCTTTGCCGTCCTGTTCGTGCTGGTGGCGGGCTGCACCCTGTGGATGCACCTGTCGATCCGCCAGTCCCGCACCGCCCCGCAACCCGCCTGAAGGGAAAAGCCATGAAAAAGAAACTTGTCGTCATCGGGGCGGGCATGGCCTCGGGCCGGATGCTGGAACACCTGTTCGACGCCGCGCCCGGCGCCTGGGACGTAACCCTGTTCAACGCCGAGCCGCGCGGCAACTATAACCGGCTCATGCTGTCGCCGGTACTGTCGGGTGAAAAGACCTATGACCAGATCGTCACCCATGACGACGCCTGGTATGCTGCCCACGGCGTCGATTGCCGGTTCGGAGAACCGGTGGTCCGCATCGACCGCAAGAACCGGGTGGTTTATTCGAACAGCGGCGGGGCGCCCTATGACGCCCTGGTGATCGCCACGGGCTCGGCGCCCTTCATCATCCCGGTGCCGGGCAAGGATCTGCCCGGCGTCGTGGCGTATCGCGACCTGGAGGACACGCAGGCGATGATGGACACGGCGGGCAAGGACGCCGTGGTCATCGGCGGCGGCTTGCTGGGGCTGGAGGCCGCGGCCGGCATGGCCGCGCGCGGCGCCCGCGTGACCGTGATCCACCTGATGGGGCACCTGATGGAACGCCAGCTTGATCCGGCGGCGGGGTATCTGTTGCAGAAGGATCTGGAAAAGCGCGGCATCGCCGTTCATTGCAAGGGCGCGACCAAGGCCATTCTTGGCACCGACCGTGCCGAGGCCGTGCTGCTGGAGGACGGCACCGTCTATCCCGCCGATCTGGTCTGCATGGCCGTGGGCATCCGCCCCGAAACCCGCATTGCGGTGGACGCGCATCTGGAGGTCGAGCGCGGCATTGTGGTGGACGACGCGCTGCGCACCAGCGACCCGGCGATCTTTGCGCTTGGCGAATGCGTGGAACATCGCGGCCAGGTCTTTGGCCTTGTCGCGCCGCTTTACGACCAGGCCAAGGTTCTGGCCCGGACCCTGCTGGACCAGGATGCGGCCTTCGTCCCGGTCCAGACGGCGACCAAGCTGAAGGTGACGGGCTGCGACCTGTTCAGCGCAGGCGATTTTGCCGACGGGCCGGGGCGCGAGGATATCGTGTTCCGCGATCCGGGGCGCGGCATCTACAAGCGCCTGGTGCTGGAAAACGACCGCATCATCGGCGTGGTGATGTATGGCGACACCGCGGATGGCGCCTGGTTCTATGGGCTGATGAAGGACGGCACCGACATCGGTCCGATGCGCGACACGCTGATCTTCGGCCCGGCTTTCCAGGGGGGTGCCGCCCCGGACCCTATGGCGGCCGTTGCAGCCTTGCCGCCTGAGGCGGAAATCTGCGGCTGCAACGGCGTTTCCAAGGGCGCGATCATGGATGCGGCGGCAGGCGGGGCCTGCACGCTGGATGCGATGCGGTCCTGCACCAAGGCAAGCGCCTCGTGCGGCACCTGCACCGGCCTTGTGCAGCAGGTGATGGCCCTGGCCTTGGGCGGCGCCGTTCAGGACGCCCCCGAAGGGATGTGCAAATGCACCGACCACACGCACGAGGATGTGCGCCGCCTGATCCGGTCCATGGGGCTGAAGTCGATCCCAGCGGTGATGCAGGACCTGGGGTGGCGGTCTGTCGGGGGCTGTCATTCCTGCCGCCCGGCACTGAACTACTATCTGCTGGCGGAATGGCCGCTGGAATACCGCGACGACCGGCAGTCGCGTTTTGTCAATGAAAGAAACCACGCCAATATCCAGAAGGACGGCACCTACTCGGTCGTTCCCCGGATGTGGGGCGGCGTGACCACCCCGGCGGAGCTGCGCGCCATCGCCGACGCGGCCGAGAAATACGACGTGCCGATGGTCAAGGTGACGGGCGGGCAGCGGATCGACCTGCTGGGCGTGCGCAAGGAAGATCTGCCGCATATGTGGGCCGACCTGAATGCGGCGGGCCTTGTCAGCGGCCATGCCTATTCCAAGGGGCTGCGCACGGTCAAGACCTGCGTCGGCAAGGAATTCTGCCGCGTGGGCACGCAGGATTCGACCGGCCTGGGCATCAGGCTGGAAAAGCTGATGTGGGGATCCTGGACGCCCCACAAGCTGAAGCTGGGCGTTAGCGGCTGTCCCAGGAATTGCGCCGAGGCCACCTGCAAGGACATCGGCGTGGTCTGCGTGGACAGCGGCTATAACATTTCCATCGGCGGGGCCGCGGGAATGGAGGTGCGCGAGACCGTGCCCCTGGCCTCGACCCCGTCCGAGGAGGAAACGATCCAGATCATCCTGGCCGTGACCCAGCTTTACCGGGAAAACGCCCGCTATCTGGATCGCATCTGGAAATGGATGGGCAAGGTAGGCCTTGACTGGATCCGCGCGCAGGTCGTGGACGATCTGGAAAACCGCCGCGCCCTGGTCGAACGG
Organism: Paracoccus actinidiae; assembly: GCF_030863885.1. NCBI lineage: Bacteria > Pseudomonadati > Pseudomonadota > Alphaproteobacteria > Rhodobacterales > Paracoccaceae > Paracoccus > Paracoccus actinidiae. Next base: position 2,780,887 of record NZ_CP132956.1, on the reverse strand, counting down.
TTCCAGATCAGCCAGTCCGTTTATCGCCGCGACCCCTGGGCCGATCTCTCCACCCCGTCCGAGACGCCCAAATGGGCGCCCCTTGCCGACCTGACGCTGGAGGCTGCGGAATGACCATCTTTGTCGATATCGGATCGCTGGACGACATCCCTGCGCAGGGCGCGCGCCTGGTCAAGGCCGCGCAGGGCTGCGTGGCCGTGTTCCGCACAGCCGACGACCGGGTCTTCGCCCTGGAGGACCGTTGCCCCCACAAGGGCGGGCCGCTGTCCGAAGGCATCGTCCACGGCACCTCTGTCACCTGCCCGCTGCACAACTGGGTTTTCGACATGAACACCGGGCAGGCGCAAGGCGCGGACCAGGGGATGGTGCGCACCTATCCCGTCAAGGTGCAGGGGGGACGCATCCTTATCGACGCCAGCCTGATCCGCCGCAGCGCCGCCGCATAGGGAACATCCATGACCATCCATCCCCCCCGCCCCGCCACCCGCACGACCTGCCCCTATTGCGGCGTCGGCTGCGGGGTTCTGGCAACCCCGGACGGCGCGGGCGGATTGGCGGTCGCGGGCGATCCCCGCCACCCCGCGAATTTCGGACGGCTCTGCGTCAAGGGCAGCGCTCTGGGTGAAACGGTGGGACTTGCGGGACGACTGCTCGCCCCCCGGATCGGCGGGCGAGAGGCAAGCTGGGATCACGCGCTTGATCTGGTGGCACGACGGTTCTCGGACACCATTGCGGAACACGGGCCGGATTCGGTGGCGATGTATGTCTCGGGCCAGTTGCTGACCGAGGATTACTATGTCGCCAACAAGCTGATGAAGGGTTTCATCGGCAGCGCCAATATCGACACGAATTCGCGGTTGTGCATGGCGTCATCCGTTGCGGGCCATCGCCGTGCCTTCGGAAGCGACACCGTGCCGGGTCTATACGAGGATCTGGAACAGGCCGATTGCGTGGTCCTGGTGGGATCGAACTTGGCCTGGTGCCATCCGGTCCTGTATCAGCGCCTGGCCGCCGCGCGACAGGCGCGGGGGACCAAGGTGGTTGTCGTGGACCCCCGCCGCACCGCCACCTGCGACATCGCGGATCTGCACCTGCCACTGGCGGCGGGATCGGATGGGGTGCTGTTCAACCTGCTGCTGGCCGAGATCCACCGGCGCGGGCTTGCAACGGAAAACCCCGATGGCCTGGCGGATGCGATTGCGGCGGCACAAGCCACCCTGCCTGCCGCCACCGCCCTGCCCCACAGCACGCTGCGGCAGTTCATGGACCTGTGGTGCGGCAGCGAACGGGTCGTCACCATTTACTCCCAGGGCATCAACCAGTCAGACAGCGGCACGGACAAGGTTAACGCGATCCTGAACTGCCATCTGGCGACCGGCCGGATCGGACGCCCCGGCATGGGACCGTTCAGCGTCACCGGCCAGCCCAATGCCATGGGCGGCAGAGAGGTGGGGGGACTGGCCAATATGCTGGCCTGTCATCTGGACATTGAAAACCCTGCGCACCGGGATGCCGTGCAGGCCTTCTGGAACGCCCCCCGCATGGCCGCCAAGCCGGGCCTCAGGGCCGTGGATATGTTCCGCGCGGTCGAGGATGGGCGGATCAAGGCGCTGTGGATCATCTGCACCAACCCCGCCGCCATCATGCCCGAGGCTGACCGCGTGGCCCGCGCCATCGCGCGCTGCGATTTCGTCGTCGTGTCCGACATGACCGCCCGGACCGACACGACCCGGCTGGCCCATGTGCTGCTGCCCGCGACGGGATGGGGTGAAAAGGACGGAACCGTCACCAATTCCGAACGCCGCATCAGCCGCCAGCGGCGCGTTCTTCCCGCCGCTGGCCAGGCCCGCGACGACTGGCGCATCATCGCCGATGTTTCGGCCCGTATGGGCTGGGGGGATGCCTTTGCCTGGGACAGCCCGGCGCAGGTCTTTGCCGAACACGCCGCCCTGTCGGGGATCGCGGGCGGGCTTGGCAGCGACTTCGACATCTCAGCCCTTGGCGGGATCACGCCCGCGAAATACGACGCGATGCAGCCGTTCCTATGGCCGCAATCGGCCTTGCGCCAGGGCGGGCGGTTCTTCGGGGACGGGCGGTTTCATACCCCATCGGGCAAGGCGCGGATGGTTCCGGTGACGCCCTGCCTGCCGCAGTCCGTCGGCGGGGCGTATCCTTTCCGCCTGAACACCGGGCGGGTGCGCGACCATTGGCACACGATGACCCGTACCGCCCTGTCGCCGCGCTTGTCGCGCCATTTGGCCGAGCCCTTCCTGGAACTGCACCCCGCCGACGCCGCCCGGTTGGGCCTGGTCCCGGCCGCATTGGCCGAGGTATCCAGCCCCCATGGCCACGCCATCCTGCGCGTGCTGGTCACGGATCGCGTGGCACCCGGTCATCCCTTCGCGCCGATCCATTGGACAGGGGAAACAGCCCCCAGCGGGCGCATCGATACCCTGGTGCCGGGGCTGACCGATCCCATCTCGGGTCAGCCTGCGCTGAAGTCGGCTGCCGTGGCGATCCGGCCCTTTGCGGCGGCCTGGTATGGCTTTGCCGTCTCGACCAGAACCATCCGGCCCGATTGCGCATACTGGGCGCGCGCCGCATTGCCCACGGGGCAGCAGGCCGAGCTTGCGGGCTTGGCGGAACCCCCGGACTGGGCCGCTGCGGCCCGTGCGATGCTGGGCGCAAGGGGCGAACCGCTGACCGTCAGCGACCAACGCCATGGCATCCTGCGCATGGGTTTTGTCGAAGACGGCAGGCTTCAGTCTGCGCTGTTCGTGGCCCGTGAACCGGCCGCCTTGTCGCGCAGCCATGTCGCCGCCGCCCTGGGGACGGATTGCACGGGTGCGGTCCTGGCCGGGCGGGCGGGAACCGGCCAGCCGGACGAAGGCGCCCTGGTATGCGCCTGCCTGGGCTTGGGGATCAACACCATCCTGCGCGGCATCGCCTCGCAGAAGCTGATGACGGTCGAGGCGATCGGCCAAGCGCTTGGCGCGGGCACGAATTGCGGATCCTGCCGCCCGGAACTGCGGACCTTGCTGGCGGCGGCTCAAACGAAAGCAGCCGCCCGGTAAGGGGCGGCTGCGGAAAGGTCAGACGGCCAGGGCGTCCGGGGCCCGAACGGCGGCCTCGCGCCGGTTGCGCAATTCCTCGGCCACCAGGAAGGCCAGTTCCAGCGATTGGCTGGCGTTCAGCCGCGGATCGCAGGCGGTGTGATAGCGGTCCGACAGATCCTCGTCCGTGACGGCGCGGACGCCGCCGGTGCATTCGGTCACGTCCTTGCCGGTCATCTCGAAATGCACGCCGCCGGGGATGGTACCCTCGGCCTTGTGGATCGCGAAGAACTCGCGCACCTCGCGCAGGATCGAATCGAAGGCCCGCGTCTTGTAGCCGGTCGAGGACTTGATGACGTTTCCGTGCATCGGGTCGCAGGACCAGACCACATTCGCGCCCTCGGACTGGACGGTTTGCACCAGGCGCGGCAGGTGATCGCCGACCTTGCCCGCGCCAAAGCGCGCGATCAGCGTCAGCCGGCCCGGTTCATTTTCCGGGTTCAACTTGGCCATCAAGACCTTCAGGTCATCCGCCGTGGTGGTCGGGCCGCATTTCAGCCCGATGGGGTTCTGGACGCCCCGGCAGAATTCCACATGGGCGCCATCGACCTGGCGGGTGCGGTCGCCGATCCAGATCATGTGGCCCGAACCCGCTACCGGCAGGCCGGTGGTCGAGTCCACGCGGGCAAGCGCTTCCTCGTATTCCAGCAGCAGGGCTTCGTGGCTGGTATAGAAATCGACCTGGGACAGTTGATGCGCCGTGTCGGAACTGACCCCTGCGGCCTGCATGAAGGCCATGGCGTCGCTGATCCGGCCCGCGATGTCGCGGTATTTCGCGGCCTCGGGTCCGCCCACGAAATCGGCGATCCAGCTTTGGACCCGATGCATATCCGCGAAACCGCCGGTCGAGAACGCGCGCAGCAGGTTCAGGGACGCCGCCGCCTGGGTATAGGCCGCCAGCATCCGCTGCGGATCGGGAATGCGCGCTTCGGGTGTGAAGTCGAAGCCGTTGATGATGTCGCCGCGATAGGAGGGCAGCTCGACCCCGTCCATCACCTCGGTGGGCGCGCTGCGCGGCTTGGCGAACTGGCCAGCCATCCGGCCGACCTTCAGAACCGGCATCTGCGCGCCCCAGGTCAGCACCACCGCCATCTGCAACAGCACCTTGAAGGTATCGCGGATGTTGTCGGCGCTGAATTCGGCGAAACTTTCGGCGCAGTCGCCCCCCTGCAACAGGAAGGCCCGGCCCTGGGCGGCCTGGGCAAGCTGAGCTTTCAGGCGCCGCACCTCGCCCGCGAAGACCAGGGGGGGGTAGCGGCGCAGCTGCGCCTCGGCCGCCTGCAAGGCGTCGGGATCGGTATAATCCGGCATCTGCACGCGGGGATAGGCGCGCCAGCCGGCCTTGTCCCAGGCTTGGGTGGCGGTCTTGCGGTTCTCCTGCGTCATGGCACGGACTCCTTGGGGAAATGATCGGGACGATATAGACGGGAATGATGCCGAGGGAAAGGTGGTGGAGGGAAGGTGCCGGATCCCCTTGCGGCAGCGGGAAATCCCTGATGATGTGGCCCCATCACGCGCGCAAAGACTGCCTCCATGCCATCCGACAAGCCCCGCCGGTTCACGTTCCTTCTGCTGGACCGGTTCACCATGCTTCCCTTTACCGCCGCCATCGAGCCGCTGCGGCTTGCCAACCGCGCGGCAGGCCGGGATTTGTACTCCTGGCGCCTGGTCGGGCCAGGCCGGGACTGGGCCACGTGCTCGAACGGCGCCCGCGTCGCCCTGGACGGCGGCCTGGACGACACCTTGCCCGAACGCGACGACGTGGTGATCGCCTGCGGCGGCACCGAGATCGCGCGCGAGGCGACAAGGCCCGTGCTGACATGGCTGCGCAAGCAGGCGCGCGGCGGGGCGACGGTGGGCGCGGTCTGCACCGGCGCCTGGGTGCTGGCCGAGGCAGGGCTGCTGGACGGGCGAAAGGCCACGATTCATTGGGAAAACCACGACGGCTTTGCCGAGGCTTTCCCCCAGGTCGATCTGTACAGGTCGGTCTTTGTCAACGACGGCAATCGGCTGACGGCGGCGGGGGGCACGTCGTCCATAGACATGATGCTGCACCTTATCGCCGAAGCGCAGGGCGAGGCCCTGGCGACCGAGGTGGCCGACCAGATGCTGCACACCACGATCCGCACCAACCAGGATCGCCAGCGGCTGTCGATCCCCACGCGGATCGGCGTGCGCCACCCCCGGCTGGCCGCGGTGATCGCGCGGATGGAAGGCAACCTGGAAGACCCGATCAGCCCGGCCCAGCTGGCCGCCGATGCGGGAATGTCCACGCGGCAACTGGAACGGCTGTTCCGCCGTTACCTGAACCGCAGCCCCAAGCGGTATTACATGGAAACCCGGCTGGCCCGCGCCCGCAACCTGCTGATGCAGACCGAGATGTCGATCATCGAGGTCGCCCTGGCATCCGGCTTTTCCAGCCCGTCGCATTTTTCCAAATGCTACCGGGCGCTTTACGGCGGCACCCCTTACCGGGAACGCGGGACCGGGGTGGCGGCGCAGACATAAAAAAACCCGGCGCGGGACTACCGCACCGGGGTCCTTTCGAAAGCCGGAACGATCAGTCCGGGAAGTTCGAATGATTCGGGTCCAGGCCGATATGGGTGCCGAGTGCCTCCATATCTGCCAACAGCTTGGCGGCTGCGGTTACGACATCGTCGCCCGCCGTATCCCGCTTTGCTTCCACCGAACGACGATTGCGATGTGCATCTGCCATCATCTCGTTGAAGATCTCTTGCGTGATCTCCTCGCGGCGATGGCCGCGTTCGGCCAGCAGACTAACCGAGTCGGCGCTGATTTCCACAAAGCCGCCGGTTACGGCGAAGTCGGCCTGCGCACCGTCGGCCCCGACCACGGTGACAAGGCCGGGCCGCAGCGTGACAATGGTCGGCGCATGGCCGGGCATGGCGGTCAGATCGCCATCCGTGCCCGGCAGGCGCACCTCGCGCACGGGAATGGAGACGAGGCTCCGTTCCGGCGACACGAGGTCGAACTGCATGGTATCGGCCATGATGCCCCCTTACGCGGCTTCTGCCGCAAGACGCTGGGCTTTCGCCTTCACGTCCTCGATATCGCCAACCATGTAGAAGGCGCCTTCCGGCAGGTGGTCGTATTCACCGGCAACCACGGCCTTGAACGAGGCAATGGTCTTTTCCAGCGGCACCTGGACCCCGTCGGACCCGGTGAACACCTTGGCCACGTCGAAGGGCTGGGACAGGAAGCGCTGGATCTTCCGGGCGCGGGCCACGGTCAGCTTGTCCTCCTCGGACAGTTCGTCCATGCCCAGGATGGCGATGATGTCCTGCAGCGACTTGTATTTCTGCAAGATACCCTGAACGTCGCGGGCCACCTGATAATGCTCCTCGCCCACGACGGCGGGGTCGAGGATCCGGCTGTTGGAATCCAGCGGATCCACGGCCGGATAGATGCCCAGTTCCGAAATCGCACGCGACAGCACGGTCGTGGCGTCCAGGTGGGCAAAGGTCGTGGCAGGCGCCGGGTCGGTCAGGTCGTCGGCCGGAACATAGACGGCCTGGATCGAGGTGATCGAGCCGTTCTTGGTCGAGGTGATGCGTTCCTGCATCGCGCCCATGTCGGTGGCCAGCGTCGGCTGGTATCCCACGGCGGACGGGATGCGGCCCAGCAGCGCCGACACTTCGGAACCCGCCTGGGTAAAGCGGAAGATGTTGTCCACGAAGAACAGAACATCCGTGCCCGAGGCATCGCGGAACTGTTCCGCAACAGTCAGGCCGGTCAGGGCAACGCGCATCCGCGCACCCGGCGGCTCGTTCATCTGGCCGTAAACCAGGGCCACTTTCGATTCGACCAGGTTGTCGGGAACGATAACGCCGGATTCGACCATTTCGTGATACAGGTCGTTGCCCTCGCGGGTGCGTTCGCCAACGCCCGCGAACACGGAATAGCCCGAGTGCACCTTGGCGATGTTGTTGATCAGTTCCATGATCAGAACGGTCTTGCCCACGCCGGCGCCGCCGAACAGGCCGATCTTGCCGCCCTTGGAATAGGGCGCCAGCAGGTCGATGACCTTGATGCCGGTGACCAGGATTTCCGACGAAGTGGCCTGCGCGGCGAATTCGGGGGCCGGCTGGTGGATCGCACGACGTTCGGTGACGTTCAGCGGCGTGCCTTCGTCAACCGGTTCGCCCACGACGTTCAGGATGCGGCCCAGCGTCACGTCGCCCACGGGCACGGTGATCGGACCGCCGGTGTCGCTGACCGGCTCGCCCCGGACCAGGCCTTCGGTCGCATCCATCGCGATGGTGCGCACAGTGTTCTCGCCAAGATGCTGCGCCACTTCCAAGACCAGCTTCTTGCCGTTGTTGCTGGTTTCCAGCGCGTTCAGAATTGCCGGCAGGTGACTGTCGAACTGCACGTCAACGACGGCGCCGATCACCTGCGTGATTTTACCAGTGGCCTCTGCCATGTGATTACCCCTGCGTGTCAGAGCGCCTCGGCGCCCGAAATGATTTCGATGAGTTCCTTGGTAATCGCTGCCTGACGCGAGCGGTTGTACACCGTTGTCAGACGGTCGATCATGTCGCCCGCATTGCGCGTGGCGTTGTCCATGGCCGTCATCCGCGCGCCCTGTTCCGAGGCCGCGTTTTCCAGAAGCGCCGCAAACACCTGCGTCGCGATCGAACGCGGCAGCAGTTCGCCAAGAATGGCATCCTCGCCAGGTTCGTAATCATACAAGGCCGAGGCGCCGCCTGCCGCTTCACCTTCCGGCATTTCGGCCGGGATGATCTGGCGCGCGGTCGGGATCTGGCTGATCACCGATTCGAACCGGTTATAGAAGATCGTCGCCACGTCGAAGTCACCGGCCTCGAACCGGTCCAGCACGTCGTCGGCGATGGCGCGGGCATTGTCATAGCCCACGCGCTTGACTTCGGACATATCGACATGGCTGACGAACAGGCTGCCATAGTCGCGCTTCAGCTGCTCGCGGCCCTTCTTGCCGACGGTCAGGATCGCGACTTCCTTTCCTTCGCCCCGCAGGCGGTCGGCGTGCTGCCTGGCCAGCTTGACGATGGAACTGTTGAAGCCGCCTGCCAGGCCGCGTTCCGAGGTCATGACCACCAGCAGATGCCTGCGGTCCGCACCCGTTCCCGCCAGCAGGCGCGGCGCCGATGCCGAACCGGCCGCATTCGCGGTCAGCCCGGCCATCACCGCCGCCATCCGGTCGGCATAGGGACGCGCGGCAACCGCCGCGTCCTGCGCACGGCGCAGTTTCGCGGCGGCGACCATTTGCATCGCCTTCGTGATCTTCCGCGTGTTCTTGACGCTTCCGATCCGGTTCTTGAGATCCTTGAGACTGGGCATCTATTCCCCCTCTCAGGCGCGGGTCTTGTTGTATGCGTCCAACGCGGCCTTGATCGCGGCTTCCAGGTCGCCCGACACCTTGCGGTCGTTGCGGGTCATGTCGTCCAGCAGGTCGGACTTCTGGTTGCGCAGGAACTGGAGCAGCCCTTCTTCCCAGGCCACGACATCGCGCACCGGCACGTTGTCGATGTAACCCTTGGTCCCGGCATAGATCACGATCACGATCTCCGCGTTCGTCAGCGGGCGATACTGGGCCTGCTTCATCAACTCGGTCAGGCGCGCACCGCGGTTCAGCAGGCGCTGCGTGGCCGCGTCCAGGTCGGACCCGAACTGGGCGAATGCCGCCATCTCGCGATACTGGGCCAGTTCCAGCTTGACCGGGCCGGCGACGGATTTCATCGCCTTGGTCTGGGCGGCCGAACCCACGCGGGACACCGACAGACCGGTGTTCACGGCAGGACGGATGCCCTGGAAGAACAGTTCGGTTTCCAGGAAGATCTGGCCGTCGGTGATCGAGATCACGTTGGTCGGGATATAGGCCGACACGTCGCCTGCCTGGGTTTCGATGATCGGCAGCGCGGTCAGCGAACCTGCGCCGTGGTTCTCGTTCAGCTTGGCCGAACGCTCCAGCAGGCGGGAATGCAGATAGAACACGTCGCCCGGATAGGCTTCGCGGCCGGGCGGACGGCGCAGCAGCAGCGACATCTGGCGATAGGCCACGGCCTGCTTGGACAGGTCGTCATAGATGATCAGCGCGTCCATGCCGTTGTCGCGGAAATATTCCCCGATCGCGGTGCCGGAATAAGGCGCCAGGAACTGCATCGGCGCAGGATCGGACGCGGTCGCGGCCACAACGGTCGTATAGGCCATGGCGCCGGTTTCTTCCAGCTTCTTGACCAGCTGGGCCACCGTCGAGCGCTTCTGGCCCACGGCGACATAGACGCAGTGCAGCGTCTTCATGCCGTCGCCTTCGCGGCCGTTGTAGTTCAACTGGTTCAGGATGGTGTCCAGGGCGATGGCGGTCTTGCCGGTCTGGCGGTCGCCGATGATCAGTTCGCGCTGGCCGCGGCCAACGGGGATCATCGCGTCCACGGCCTTCAGGCCGGTCGCCATCGGCTCGTGCACCGATTTGCGCGGCATGATGCCCGGCGCCTTCACGTCGGCGATGCGGCGCTCGGTCGCCTCGATCGGGCCCTTGCCGTCGATGGGATTGCCCAGGCCGTCAACGACGCGGCCCAGCAGGGCCTTGCCCACCGGCACGTCCACGATGGAGCGGGTGCGCTTGACGGTGTCGCCTTCCTTGATCTCGCGGTCGTCGCCGAAGATCACGATGCCGACGTTGTCGGTCTCGAGGTTCAGAACCATGCCCCGGACGCCGCCCGGGAATTCCACCATCTCGCCGGCCTGCACCTTGTCGAGGCCATAGACGCGGGCGATGCCGTCACCGACGGACAGCACCTGGCCCACTTCGGCCACTTCGGCTTCCTGGCCGAAATTCCTGATCTGATCCTTGAGGATGGCCGAAATTTCGGCTGCCTGGATTCCCATTATCCGACCTCTTTCATAGCATTCTGGAGGGAAGCGAGCTTCGAGCGGATCGAGCTGTCGATCATCTGCGAACCCAGCTTGACAATCATGCCGCCGATGAGAGCCTCATCGACGCGGGTGTTCAGTTTGACTTTCTTGCCGGACTTCCGTGCCAGCGTGTCGCGCAGGCGTGCCTGCTGGTCGTCGTTCAGGGCGATGGCGCTTGTCACGTCGGCGGTGACCTCGCCGCGTTCGTCGGCGATCAGCGCCTGCAGCTGGCGCACCAGTTGGGGCAGCACGAACAGGCGGCGGTTCCGGGCCATCAGTTGCAGCGTGTTGGCCAGGACAGGCGACAAGCCCATCTTCTGGGACAAGGCGCCAATGGCGCGGGCCTGGTCGTCGCGGGTATAGATAGGCGAGCTGATCAGGTCGCGCAGATCGGCGCTGTCATGCAGCGCGGCGCCCAGATCCTGGGTCTGCTGCGCCAGGCCGTCGAGGCCCCCGTCTTCCTTGACGATGTCAAAGACGGCCTGCGCATAGCGCCCGGCGATGCTCTGGGACATGGAAACAGAGTTGGCCACGGTCATCCTTTACGGTTTGCGCAAGCCCCACTGGCGGGCCGGTTTGCTGCCGGTCTGTCGCGGGGTGCGGGTCGCAGTCGCACGGCTTATGGAGGGCCGTTCGGAAATCTGCGGCGTCTCTAGCAGGTGAATGCGGCCCGGGCAACCGGATAGCGCACGGAAATGAGAGGCTTGCGACCTAAGAATCCGCGCCGTGCGGATCGCCGCGCAAAACGCCGGACAGGGTGCGGCAGGCTGTCGCAGGCGGGGGCAGGACGGGATGCAGGGCTGTTGCGGCCCCTGCCCCCCTGGTCCCAAAACAAACAAAAAAAACCCGGCGCGCGCGGCCAGCAGGAACTGACCCCGTGCGCCGGGCGCAACTGGGAACGGAACAGAGGGGCTTGTCCGCTTCGTCGATATCGGGATCGATTGAACGGATGAACACAAACAGCAGGCTACCAGGTACAAATCCGGCATATGCGAAATCTTCGCCGGGGGGCAGTTCACCTTATGGACAGGTCTGCCGCGATTCGACCGGCCAGCGCGGTCGGTCGTCTTGCAAATGTTGCAGATGTCGCCCCAGCGGCGCGCGGGCAGGCCGGGGCCTGGCAACGCCGTCCAGGATCTCCAGTGGGCTAGGGACATGGACGCGCTGTTCCGGTCCAATCATCGCCCGCACCTGCTTTGACAATTCGATCAGCACGACGCCCGCGATCAGGACGCGGCTGATGCGCGTGCCCGTGCGTTCCCACATCTGTGCGCTGCCCAGCCAGAACCGCCGGTCGGAAGGCGGGATATAGACGGCCGATCCATGCCATTCCGGCACGAAACCCGCTCGCCGGGCCTGGGTTTCGATCTGGCCGGTCGTATAGCTTCGGCCCAGGCCGAATGGGGTGCGCTCGGACGCGGCCCACAGGCCCGCCCGGTTCGGTACCATCACCATCATCCGCCCGCCGGGACCAAGGACGCGCCAGGCCTCGGCCAGAAGGGCGGTGGGATCGTCGCTGGTTTCCAGCCCGTGCAGCATGACCAGCCGGTCCACGCTGCCGGTTTCCAGCGGCCAGGCTGTCTCGTCGCACAAGACGCTGTGATTGGGCATCCCGGCAGGCCAGGCCATCACCCCCTGCGGACCTGGCATCAGCGCCGTCACGCGCCGCGCGGAATGCAGGAACGGCCGCAGCATCGGGGCGGCGAAGCCAAAGCCCGCCACCGTCATGCCGGTGCATCCCCCCGGCGGCCAGCGCGACACCAGCCGGTCGCGCAGGATTCGCTGCACCACGCGTCCCAGCGACCGCTGGTAATAGAACTGGCGAAGGTCCGCGATATCGTGGTGCATTGCGCCCCGGCCCGGCTTTTGACAGGCTTGAACACAACACAGGAAAGGGACTTTGCCAATGCCGCTGGAACTGGTCACGCTGCGCTGCCGGACCGACAACTATGCCTATCTGCTGCACGGCGCCGACGGCACCGTCCTGATCGACGCCCCCGAGGCGACCCCCATCCTGCGCGAACTGGCCGCCCGCGACCGGAGCCTGTCGGCGATCCTTCTGACCCACCACCACGGCGATCACGTCGATGGCGTGGCCGAGATCGTCGAGGCGACCGGCGCCATGGTGATCGGCGCGGCAGCCGATGCCCACCGCCTGCCGCCGCTGGACCTGCGCATCACGCCGGGCGAACCGCTGGAGGTTCTGGGCGAACCCGTCGCGATCATCGACGTGCCCGGCCATACCGTGGGCCATGTTGCCTTTCATTTTCCCCAGTCCGGCTTTGCCTTTACCGCCGACAGCCTGATGGCGCTTGGCTGCGGCCGCCTGTTCGAGGGGTCGGCCGCGATGATGTGGGCCAGCCTGTCGCGGCTGAACGCCCTGCCCGCCGACACGCTGATCTGTTCGGGCCATGATTATTGCATGGGCAACGGGGCCTTTGCGCTGTCGGTCGATCCCGACAACCCGGCCCTGCGCGACCGGCTGGATGCTGTCCAGCGTGCCGAACAGCCATGCGCCCCCGCGACCCTGGCCATGGAGCGTGAAACGAATCCCTTCCTGCGGGTCGCCGCCCTGCGCGCGTCGCTGGGCATGGACGAGGCCCCCGACGCAGAGGTTTTCGCCCGGCTGCGCGCCATGAAGGACAGGTTCTGACGGGCAAGTGAAAACCGCAGCGCCGGGGGTCGTGCTTGAAATCCGCATCCCGGCGCATCACATCTGCCTCAACCGTGGGAAAAACGTGGCATCGGGACGAGAAAGCTCTTGATGCTGACTGAAATCCACCGAATCTTAACTGTATCGTGACAGTCTGGGCAGGTGGGCCTCAAGATATGCCCATACCGCCAGTCGACTGACAGGAGACGAACGTGCCAAGTTTCTCGACCTCACTGGAACAGGCCATTCACCAGGCGCTTGCGCTGGCGAACGAACATCGACACGAGCTTGCCACGCTCGAACATCTTCTTCTGGCCCTGACCGAGGAACCGGACGCGGTCAAGGTGATGCGCGCCTGTAATGTCGATCTGGACGAACTGCGCAAGCTGCTGATCGATTTCATCGAAGATGACCTGTCCACCCTTATCACCGACGTGGAGGGATCCGAGGCCGTTCCCACCGCCGCCTTCCAGCGGGTGATCCAACGCGCCGCGATCCATGTCCAAAGCTCGGGCCGGCAAGAAGTGACGGGCGCCAATGTCCTGGTCGCGATCTTTGCCGAACGCGAATCGAATGCGGCCTTCTTCCTGCAGGAAATGGACATGACCCGCTATGACGCGGTCAACTTCATTGCCCATGGCGTGGCCAAGAACCCGTCCTTCAACGAAAACCGCAAGGTGGTCGGATCGGACGAGCCTGAACAGAAACAGGCCGAATCCGCGCCCGAGGCCAAGGACGAAACCGCGCTTGGGAAATACTGCGTCGATCTGAATGCCAAATCCAAGAAAGGCGACGTGGACCCCCTGATTGGCCGCGAACCCGAGGTTGAACGCGCCATCCAGGTTCTGTGCCGCCGCCGCAAGAACAACCCGCTTCTGGTGGGCGATCCCGGCGTGGGCAAGACCGCCATTGCGGAAGGCCTGGCGCTGAAGATCACGCGCGGGGAAACCCCCGACGTTCTGGCGGGCGCGACGATCTTTTCGCTGGACATGGGCGCGCTTCTGGCAGGCACCCGTTATCGCGGCGATTTCGAGGAACGCCTGAAGGCCGTCGTGAAGGAGTTGGAAAACCATCCCGACGCGATCCTGTTCATCGACGAGATCCACACCGTCATAGGCGCAGGCGCGACCTCGGGCGGGGCGATGGATGCCTCGAACCTGCTCAAGCCCGCGCTGTCGGGCGGCAAGCTGCGCTGCATGGGATCCACCACCTACAAGGAGTTCCGCCAGCACTTCGAAAAGGACCGCGCCCTTGCGCGCCGGTTCCAGAAGATCGACGTGAACGAACCTTCGGTTCCCGACACGATCAAGATCCTGATGGGCCTGAAACCGTCCTTCGAAAAGCACCACGATCTTCGCTATACCAACGAGGCGATCAAGTCGGCGGTGGAACTGGCCAGCCGGTATATCAATGACCGCAAGCTGCCTGACAGCGCCATCGACGTGATCGACGAGGCGGGGGCGGCGCAGCATCTGGTTTCCGAAAGCAAGCGCCGCAAGACGATTTCCCCCAAGGAGATCGAGGCCGTGGTGGCCAAGATCGCCCGCATCCCGCCGAAAAACGTCAGCAAGGACGATGCCGAGGTTCTTCGCGATCTCGAATCCTCGTTGAAGCGGGTCGTTTTCGGTCAGGACGCGGCGATCACGGCGCTGTCGTCAGCCATCAAGCTGGCGCGCGCGGGCCTGCGGGAACCCGAAAAGCCTATCGGCAACTATCTGTTCGCCGGACCCACGGGCGTCGGCAAGACCGAGGTTGCCAAGCAGTTGGCAAGCACCCTCGGCGTGGAACTGTTGCGCTTCGATATGTCGGAATACATGGAGAAGCACGCGGTTTCCCGTCTGATCGGCGCACCTCCGGGCTATGTCGGCTTTGACCAGGGCGGGATGCTGACCGACGGCGTGGACCAGCATCCGCATTGCGTGCTGCTGCTGGACGAGATCGAGAAGGCGCACCCGGATGTCTACAACATCCTGTTGCAGGTGATGGATCACGGCAAGCTGACGGACCACAACGGCCGTCAGGTGGATTTCCGCAACGTGATCCTGATCATGACCTCGAACGCGGGTGCGTCCGATATGCAGAAGGCCGCGATCGGCTTTGGCCGCGACAAGCGCGAGGGCGAGGATACCGCCGCGATCGAGCGGACCTTCACGCCCGAGTTCCGCAACCGTCTGGACGCTGTCATCAGCTTTGCTGCCCTGTCGCGCGACGTGGTGGTCCATGTGGTCGAAAAGTTCGTGCTGCAACTGGAAGCGCAGCTGATGGACCGCAACGTCCATATCGAGCTGACCCCCGAGGCTGCCGACTGGCTGGCCGAAAAGGGTTACGACGACAAGATGGGCGCGCGTCCCCTTGGCCGCGTGATCCAGGAGAACATCAAGAAGCCGCTGGCCGAGGAACTGCTGTTCGGCCGGCTGACCAAGGGCGGCGTGGTCCGCGTGAAGATCGAGGACGACAAGCCCGCCTTCGACATCACCGGCCCGGACGCCCCGCGCATCGGCAAGTCCAAGACGCCGCTTTTGACCGCCGAGTGATCGGCCCGACAGGAACGAAGCCCCGCCCGACCTTGTCGCGGCGGGGCTTTTCTTTTGCGGCGGGCGGCAAGCCGAAGGCTTGGCGTTTCCGGCCCCCTCGATGGGGGTTGGAAACGCCCTTCCCCTCAGACCAGTTGCGCCGGGATCAGCCCGCGCAAGGCGTTCCCCATGAACAGATCGCCCGCGGCCAGATCGGCGGGCATCAGCCGCGCCTCCTCGGCCCTGCTCGCGTCGATCAGCGACCTGCGCAGCACCCCCGGCAGCAGCCCGCAGGACAGCGGCGGCGTCAGCAGCCGGTCTCCCCGCCGCATGAACAGGTTGGTGATGGTCCCTTCGCAGACCTCGCCGCGTTCGTTCAGCAGGATCGCCTCGTCCGCCCCCTCGGGCAAGGCCGCACGCGCCTGGTCATAGACGGGTCGATGCGAGGTCTTGATCCCCAGCCAGGGATCGCCGCTGTCCAGCCGCAACCGCGACATGACCACCCGCCAGAAGGCCGGATTGGCAGGCAGCGGCTGGTGCGTCACGCCAATCGCCCCCACCGCATCGACCGCCAGCCGCACCCGCAGGATTTGGCCCTTCGGCACGGCGCCCAGCGCGGCCTGGACCGCATCCTCATTCAGCGGAAAGCCAACCAGCGCGCAACCGTGCCGCAGCCGATCACGGTGCAGCGGCCACAGCGCGATCCGGCCATCCGCCTCGACGCGCATTGTTTCGAAAACGGTCAGGCCTAGGGGGACAGGTCCAGGAATGCGGCCTTGCACAATGCTTCCTCCCATTCGGATCCGGCGCGGCTGTCATGGGTGATGCCGCCGCCCACATTCAGCAGCAGGCGATCCGGGCGGTCCAAAACCGGCGTGCGGATCGCCACCGAAAAGCGCATCGGCCCCGCAGGATCCATCCAGCCTATCGCCCCGCAGTAAACGCCCCGCGCGGCCTGTTCCAGTTCCGCGATGATCTGCATCGCCCGGATTTTCGGCGCCCCCGTGATGGACCCGCAAGGAAACAGCGCCCGCAGGATATCCGGGAAACCGACCCCAGGCGCCAACTGCCCCGTCACGGCGGAAACCATCTGGTGCAGCGTGGCATAGGTTTCGACATGGAACAGCTGCGGCACCCTTACGCTGCCTGGCAGGCAGATGCGCGACAGATCGTTGCGCAGCAGATCGACGATCATCAGGTTCTCGGCCCGGTCCTTTTCGGACGCGGCCAAGGCGGCCGCGCGATCCGCGTCTTGGGCGGCGTCGCCCCCGCGCGGGGCCGTGCCCTTCATCGGCCGCGTTTCGATGCGGCCCGACCCATCAACGGCAAAGAACAGTTCCGGGCTGCGCGACAAGACGACCGGCCCTCCCAGATCGACAAAGGCCCCCTCGCCTACCGGTTGCCGCGCCGCGAGGGCGCCGTAAAGGGCCAAGGGTTCGCCGGCCACATCGGCTTGCATCGGGAAGGTCAGGTTGACCTGATAGCAATCGCCCGCAGCGATGTAGTCCCGCGCCCTGGCAATGGCCGCGTCATAGCGCGCGCGCGACCACAGCGCTTGCGCGGGGCCGATGGCGGCGGTGGATTCGGGCAAGGCCGGCACGGGTCGGGGGCGGTCGAAGACCCCCATCAGGATCAGCGGATGGCTGCGCCCCGCAGGCATCAGCGGGGCCAGTTTCGGGGTCAGCGCATGGCCTAATTCATAGGATAGGCAGCCCGCGATCCAATGCCCCTGCGCCCGCGCGGCCTCGATGGCAGCCAAGGCCGGGGCGACGCCCGCCGCCGTGTCGGCGCGGATCACCATCCGGGGCGCCGCGAACAGGGTGCCGCCGGGCAAGGGGCCGTGGTCGAACCGGATTTGCCCGGTCACTTGGTGGCCTTGGCCTTGGCCGCCAGATCGCGGGCCACCGCGAAGGCGCCCTTGATGCGGTCGGCATCCGTCTTCCAGTCGTTGGCCACGAAGATCTTGTTGTCGGTGACCTTCGCCCGCGCCCGATGTTCGGTCAGGAATTCAACCAAGCCAGAGGGGTTGGGGAACTTGTCCATGTGGAACTGCACCGTCGCCCCCTTCGGCCCGGCATCCAGCCGCGAGATATTGGCCCGCTTGGCCATCGCCTTGATGCGGATCACCAGCAGCAGGGTGTTCACCTCTCGCGGCAGGGGACCGAAGCGGTCGATCAGCTCGGCGGCAAAGCCTTCCAGTTCGACCTTGGTGGTCAGGCCGGACAAGCGGCGGTACAGGCCAAGGCGCACGTCCAGGTCGGGGATGAAGCTTTCCGGGATCGTCACCGGCACGCCCAGGTTCAGTTGCGGCGCCCATTCGTCCTCGGGGGTGCCCTCGATCTCGCCCGATTTCAGCTTGGCGATGGTTTCCTCCAGCATCTGCTGGTAAAGTTCGAAACCCACCTCCTTGATATGGCCCGACTGTTCCTCGCCCAGAAGGTTGCCGGCGCCGCGCAGATCCAAGTCCTGCGAGGCCAGGTTGAAGCCCGCCCCCAGCCCGTCGATGGATCCCAGGAATTTCAGCCGCCGCATGGCCTGCGGGGTCAGCGGCTGGCGCGGCTTGGTGGTCAGATAGCAGTAAGCGCGGGTCTTGGACCGGCCTACCCGGCCCCGGATCTGGTAAAGCTGCGCCAGCCCGAACATATCGGCGCGCCAGACGATCATGGTGTTGGCGGTCGGGATATCCAGGCCGGATTCCACGATCGAGGTCGCGACCAGCACGTCATGGCTGCCGTCGTAAAAGCCATTCATCCGCCCATCCAGATCGCCCGCCGCAAGCTGGCCATGGGCGACAAGATAGCTGACCTCGGGCATATTCTCGCGCAGCCAGTGTTCCACGTCCGGCAGGTCGGACAGGCGCGGAACCACGAAGAAGCTTTGCCCGCCGCGATATTTCTCGCGCAGCAGGGCCTCTCGGATGGTGACGCTGTCGAATTCGCTGACATAGGTGCGGATCGACAGGCGGTCCACGGGCGGCGTGCCGATGACCGACAGGTCGCGCACGCCGGTCAGCGACAGTTGCAGCGTCCGCGGGATGGGCGTCGCGGTCAGGGTCAGGACGTGGATGTCGCTGCGCAGTTCCTTAAGCCGCTCCTTGTGGGCGACGCCGAAATGCTGTTCCTCGTCGATGATCAGCAGGCCGAGATTCTTGAAGCGCACCCCTTTGGCCAGCACCGCATGGGTGCCGACGACAATATCGACCGCGCCGTCGGACAGCCCTTCGCGCGTCTTGGCCGCATCCTTGGTGGAAACGAAACGCGACAAGGGGCGAACCACAATGGCCGTGCCCCGGAAGCGTTCGGCGAAGGTCTTGAAATGCTGCCGCGCCAGCAGGGTCGTGGGTGCAACGACCGCGACCTGCATCCCCTGGCTTGCCGCGATAAAGGCCGCGCGCATCGCGACCTCGGTCTTGCCGAAGCCCACGTCGCCCACGATCAGGCGATCCATGGGGCGGCCGGCCGCCAGATCCTCAGCCACGTCCTCGATGGCGGACAGTTGGTCGTCGGTTTCGCTATAGGGAAAGCGCGCGGCGAAGGCATGCCAGTCGTGATCCTCGGGTTCCAGAACGGGGGCAGCACGCAGCAGGCGTTCGGCGGCGACCCGCATCAGCTTGTCGGCGATCAGCTTGATACGTTCCTTGAGGCGCGCCTTTCGCGCCTGCCAGGCCCCGCCGCCAAGACGGTCCAGCAGCCCTTCCTCGTGCCCATAGCGCGACAGCAGTTCGATATTCTCGACCGGCAGGTAAAGGCGGTCGCCGCCCGCATATTCCAGCGCCACACAGTCATGGGGCACGCCCATGGCCTTGATGGTTTCCAGCCCCGTGTAACGACCGATGCCGTGTTCGACATGGACGACCAGATCGCCCGGCGTCAGGCTGGTCGTGTCCTTCAGGAAATTGTCGGCCTTGCGGCGCTTCTTGGCGCCCCGGATCAGGCGGTCGCCCAGCACGTCCTGTTCGGAAATCACCGCCAGCTTGCCAAGCGCCTGCCCGTCCGCCACGAAGCCTTCGTCCAGCGGCCAGACCGCCAGACCAACGGTGCCCGGTTTGTCCGACAGGTCGCGGATGTCGGTGACGGGCTTGGCAACGGCCATGCCTTCATCCGCCAGCAAGCCGGCCAAGCGTTCCCGCGCGCCTTCGGAAAAGCTGGCGACGACGACCCGGTGGTCCTTGGACAATGCCTTCACATGATCGGCCAGGGCCTTGAACAGGTTGATGCTTTCGGCCTGGCGCTCCGGCGCGAAATTGCGGCCCACGCGCCCGCCCGCGTCCAGCACCCCCGGTCCCGGCGGCTGCGGCAGGACCGACAGCCGCAGCACCCGGTGCGCGGCCAGCCAGGCGGACCATTCGCCTTCAGGGGGGAACATCGCGTCTGGCGGCACGGGTTTATAGACCGTGTCGCTGCGCCCCTTGGCAGCCATCGCGGCCTTTCGCGCCCCGAACTGTTCGTTGATCATGCCCCGGCGGGCGTCGATGACCTGACCCACATGGTCGTCCAGCAGGATGGATGCACCGGGCAGGTAATCGAACAGGCTTTCCATCCGGTCGTGGAACCAGGGCAGCCAGTGTTCCATCCCCGCCGTCTTGCGTCCCGCGCTGACGCTTTCATACAGCGGGTCGTTCGTGCCCCCGCCATATTCGGTGCGATAGTTCTGGCGGAACCGGGTAATGGCGTCCTGATCCAGGATCACCTCGGACATGGGCGCAAGCTCGATCCGGGACAGCTTTTCGGTGGTGCGCTGCGTTTCCGCATCGAACCGGCGCGCGCCGTCCAGCACGTCGCCAAACAGATCCAGCCGCACAGGGCCGGATTCACCGGGCGGGAAGATGTCGATGATCCCGCCGCGCACCGCATAATCGCCGGGTTCGGTCACGGTGGGCGACTGTGTGAAGCCCATGCGCACCAGGAAATCGCGCAAGGCGCCTTCGTCGATGCGGTCGCCCACGCGGGCCACGAAGCTGGCGCCCTGGACCACATTGCGGGCGGGCACCCGTTGCAGCACGGCGTTCAGCGTGGTTAGCAGCACGAACGGTCCCTTGACCGCCCCCTGCACCAGGCCCGCCAATGTCGCCATGCGCGCCGCCTGGATATCGGGCGAGGGCGAGACGCGGTCGTAAGGCGTCGTATCCCAGGCCGGAAAATCCAAAACGACAAGATCGGGCGCAAGGAAAGACAGGGATGCCCGCATCGCGGCCATGCGGCGGTCGTCGCGGGCGATGTGGATCACGGGCGCGCCGCGCGCAGCCTCGCGCGCAAGCAACGCGGCGTCATAGCCCTCGGGCGCGCCGGAAAGGATCAGGTGTTCGGCCATGCGGTTGAGGTAAAGCCCCGCGCGGCGGAGTCAAGGCGTCAGAAGCCATAGGGATGGATCAGCGACCACAGCGCACCCAGCAAGGCCGTCACCGCGACCGCCGCCATCGACAGGACCGTGACCAGCCGCCGGTGGATCACCATGCGGCGCACGGCCTCGGCCGCGATGGCCGGAACGGGCTGCGCGCCCTGTTCCGCGGCGTCCAGCAAGGGCACCAGGCGGCGGGCAAGCGCCACGCGCATCCAGAACAGGATCGCAAAGGGAAACAGCAGCAGGAAACCGGCAAGCGCCAGTTCCAGCCCATAGCCAAGTCCCATGATCGCAAGCGAGGTCAGCGCAAATCCCGTAGCCCCCAGGAACACCGCGCCTTCCCGCGCGCCCAGGCGCCAGCGGGGCAGGACCAGCGACAGCCAGTCCAGCAGGTGCAGCACGACAGGGGATTCGCTCTCGCCCGCCTGGATCGCCGTGCGGGCGCGGCCCAGGATTTCGACCGGAACCCCGATCACGCCGCGACCGGTCAGCGACCAGGTGCCGATCACCACCAGCCAATACCAGACCGTGCCAAAGGACCGGCTGTCCAGAAAGCCGATCAGGCTGTCGAATTGCGGCACGCGGGCTTCCTTGTCCTTGGTCGCGCGCGACCTTAGAACGGCTGTTGCAGAAGGAAAAGCCGTCTTGCGACCCCGGAAAGGAAGCCTGCCATGCCGACGCCGATCATCGCCCCCTTCCCCGCTTCGCGCCTGCGCCGCCTGCGCCGGACCCCTGCGATCCGCGCCATGGTGTCGGAATGCGACGTGACGCCCGCCAACCTGATCTGGCCGATCTTCGTGACCGAGGTCGCGGGGGCCGAGGGGGAAATATCCTCCATGCCCGGCGTCGAACGGCTGACGCTGGACGGGGCACGGCGGGCGGCGGAACGGGCGGCGCGGCTGAACATCCCGGCGATCTGCATTTTTCCTCATTCCGATCAGAATCTTAAGACCGAAACCTGCGAACGCGCATGGGATCCCGACAACATCGGCAACCGCGCCATTCGCGCGGTCAAGGAAGCCGCGCCGGACCTGGCGGTGGTGACCGACATCGCGCTCGATCCCTATAACGCGAACGGACATGACGGCATCGTCGTCGACGGAGAGATCCTGAACGACGAAACGGTCGAGGCCCTGGTGCGCATGGCCCTGGTCCAGGCGGAATCCGGCGCCGACATCCTGGGGCCGTCGGACATGATGGACGGCCGCATCGGCGCGCTGCGCGGCGCGCTGGAAGGGGCGGGTCACAAGCACACGGCGATCCTGTCCTATGCCGCCAAGTTCGCCTCCAGCTTCTATGGTCCGTTCCGCGATGCGGTGGGCGCATCCGGTCGGCTGGTGGGCGACAAGAAGACCTATCAGGTCAACCCCGCCAACCGGGGCGAGGCGATCCGCTGCGTGGCACGCGACTTGGCCGAGGGCGCGGACATGGTCATGGTCAAGCCCGGCCTGCCCTATCTGGACATCTGCCGCGCGGTAAAGGACCAGTTCGGCGCACCCACCTTTGCCTATCAGGTCAGCGGGGAATACGCGATGCTGGAAGGCGCGATCCGCAACGGCTGGCTGTCGCGCGACGCCATGTTCGAAAGCCTTTTGTGCTTCCGCCGGGCGGGTTGCGACGGGATCCTGACCTATTTCGCGCCCCAGGTGGCCGAGGCTATTGCGGCCCGTGCCTAGGCGGCAGGCGAACCGTCGCCCGCCTCCATCGGGGCGGGTGACAGGCACGTTGGAATACCCTACATTCCCGGCAAAATGCCGGCGCATCCGGCGACAACGCGGGGACACGTGATGAGCAGCCTTTTCCAGACCAGGATCGACCGTCGCGTGCTGCTGAGGGGCGTTGCGGGCACTGCAGCCTTGGCCGTGGCGGGATGCAGCAATGCCGTGGGCACGAATGCCGGGGCGGAACTGGATGCGCGGGTCGATGCGACCCACAACTACCTGATCCAGAACTATCCCTCGGCGCAAGCCCTGGTCCAGAACGCGCGTGGCGTCCTGTATATGCCCCTGATGACCGAGGCCGCGCTTGGCGTCGGCGGCGCCTATGGCCAGGGGGCGCTGCGGATCGGCGGGGCGACGGTGGATTACTATTCCGCGACCCGCGCGACCGTGGGCCTGCAGGCGGGCGCGCAGCAATATGCCCATGTGCTGATCTTCCAGACCGATGCCGCGCTTGCATCCTTCCGCGCCTCGCCGGGCTGGCTGGCGGGGGCGAACGCCTTCTATGCGATCCCGCAGGGCGGCATGGCGCTTGGCGCGGACACGATCACCGCGCAACTGCCGGTCGTGGCGATGATCTTCGGCCAAGCGGGACTGATGGCGGGCGCGTCCATCGAGGGCACGAAATACACCCGCGTCATCCCGTCCGAAATCCCGACCCTGGGCTTTGGCGGCATGGGATTGCCGCAGATGCAGATGCCGCAAATGCCCCAGATGGGCCGTTACTAGCCCGAGGTCAGGTGCCGCAGCCCGTGCGTGACATCGGCGCGCACGGCCAGCCGCAGCGCGGGTTCGTCACCCGCCCGCAGCGCGGCCAGGATCATCCGGTGGTGGCGCGGGGGTTCGTTTCGTTTCACCCGGCCATACAGCGCGCGCATCGTCGGACCCAGTTGCAGCCAGATGGTTTCCAGCATCGCCAGCATCGCGGGTGCCTGGGCGCGCAGATACAGCATCCGGTGAAATTCCAGGTTGCAGCGGATATAGCCCACCGCATCGTGGTTTTCGACCGCATCGGCAATGCGTGCGTTCATCTGCGCCAGCCGGTCGATCAGCGCGAAATGCGCGCGCGGCAGGGCGCGGGCGGCCAATTCCGGTTCGATCAGGGCGCGCAGGGCGGCCAGTTCCTCGATCCGGTCGTCCGACAGCGCAGGCGTGGTCACCCGGCCCGAGGCGGACATCGTCAGCGCCCCTTCGGCCACCAGGCGGCGCACAGCCTCGCGCGCGGGGGTCATCGACAGGTTGTATTCGCGGGCGATGCCGCGCAGGGTCAGCGGCTTGCCGGGGGGCAGTTCGCCCAGCATGATCCGGCTGCGCAGGTTGCGATACAGCTTTTCATGGGCGGATGGATCGGTTGATCGGGCGGGGGCGTTCATGGCCGCGGTTGTGATCACAAAGGGTGCGCCCGTCAATCCCCCGCCGGATCGCGGAACTGCCAGGCCATCAATTCCGACCCATGCCGGCGCAGCCAGTCGCGGTGCTGCGCGTAATCGGGAACCAGCCCGGCCACGGCCGCCCAGAAACGCGGTGAGTGATCCATGTGGCGCAGATGCGCGACCTCGTGCGCGGCGACATAGTCCAGCACGGCGGGCGGGGCCATCGCCAGACGCCAGGAAAACATCAACCGTCCGTCCGATGTGCAACTGCCCCACCGCGACCGCGTATCGCGCAGGACAATCGCCTGATAACTGCGGCCCAGCGCCGCCGCATGACGGTCGCAGGCCGCGCGCAGATGGCCCATCGCCTTGTGCTTGAGAAAGGCCTGCACCACCGGCCCCGCCGGGCGGCTGGCGGGCAGCAACAGCGCATGGCCCGCCACCTGGGCCGCCCGGACGGCGGCAGGGGACAGCGCCAGCCCCTCGCCCGACACCGGGACCACCGCGCCGTGTCGGACGATGCTGGGGGCGGGCCGGCGATCCGCGGCTTGCAGCAGCCATTCTGCCTTGGATTCCGCAAATGCCGCGCCATCCGATAGCGCAACATGGACGGGCAGCGTCAGCACGACAGGCCCGCCGTCGCGCGGCACGCGCAGCGTCATGCGCCGGGCACGGCCCGACCGCCGGCACATGATCCGTATCCCGTTGCCGATGGTGAACGCCTCGGCCATCCGCCTGCCCTTGCCCTGCCCCGCCGTTGCTGTCAGAAAAGCCTTTGACACCCCCCGGCACCTGTGGCAGGGGGACCACCGATTTCCCTAAACGCGGCGGAAGGAAAATGCCATGCCCAAAGAGGAATGGGGCACGAAACGCCTGTGCCCGCACTGCGCCACGCGGTTCTATGACCTGCGCGCCAATCCGATGACCTGCCCGGCCTGCGCCAACCAGTTCTCGCTGGAAAGCCTGACCGACAGAAGCGGCAAGACGCTTGTCACCGAAAAGACCGTCGCCCGCGACACCGACGACCTTGTCGATGACGAGGAGGATCTGGGCGACGATGCAGGCGAACTGGACGACGATCTGCTGGAAGAAGACGATGACGACGGCGACGTGTCGCTGGACGACATCGCCGACGTTGCCGAAAGCGACGAGGATTAAGAAAAAGGCCGGTCCCAGGACCGGCCTTTTTGTTCAGCAGCAGCCGGGCGATAATCCAGGCCGCGCCGGGTGAACCTCGACCTTGTCTCGACAGCCCGTTGGCATCGCTTTCCTATCCAGCCCTTGATCAGTTGAAGGTATGCACCCTCAGCTTCAGGCTGCCATCTTTCTGCCTTTCGAAGACATGGGTCGCCACCCCTGCCCATGGCTGGTCGGCGCCCTGGGCGTCCTTGCCATTGGCCGACCATTTGGCCGTGCCGACCAGCAGGTCGTCGTCGCCCTCGGCCTCGATCAGTTCCAGCTTGTGTCCCGTCACCCCCATGCCGAACAGTCCGCCAAAGAACTCCTCGATCCCTTTAGGGCCTTTGATCACGTCATGGGTGGCGGGCAGAAAGATCGCATCCGGCCCATAAAGCGCCGCAACGGCTTTCGCATCACCCGCGTTGAAGGCTGCGTCCCATGCGGAATAGGCGGCGCTGACATCGTTGGCGGGATCGGCACCAGCGGCAGTGGCGGCCAAGAGGCAAGCACACAGCACCGCAGACATCGAGGTCGGAGATTTGACCATGACTTCCTCCCTGCAATTTCCGGGGCACGCCATCACGGCGCCCCAGCCCATCATACATCCTCGCCACCCATCTGCCGCCAGCCATGGCGCAGGGTGCCGCGGCTGGCGTCCGTCCGGGCCGTGGTGAATCAGCGGCTCCTCAGAATATGCCGCGAAAGGACGACCAGCACCCTGCCCGATCCCGTGTAAGGCTGGTCAGCCCATCCGATAGTTCGGGCTTTCCCGCGTGATCTGCACGTCGTGGATATGAGCTTCGTTTCAGCTTATACTGCTGAAATCCTTTCATAAGATTTGACGATGCATCAGTCACATCAGTCCTGGTGCTTCTAAATCAGTGCAGCATCCGTCGACTGATGCAGTTGCATCGCTCTCCTGTATCAAATCGATGGCAACAGAGGCCAGTCAGACCATATTCAAGGTTGGCGACCGCTTCATGATCTGGGCTACCACTCCGCATTCAGCAGCCGATCAAGCCCAGGTTTCCTCGGCCCTCTGATCGGCACCATGGCTTCCGTTTGTCGGACCGAAGCTTTCCTCGTTTCATCAGCTTGATGACGCCCGGATTGGCGCTGACGCGGGTACCGGTGCCAAGCCCCAATATCGGGAGGTCGCACATGCGCGCTTGGCCATTTGACAGTGTCGCCATGCCTGAACCATTGACGTGGTGGCACGGATGGCTGAATTGGGCGAATGCGGCGACGAACCTTCTGTAGGCTAATGTTCGGCGGGCTGGCTTTGAAAGCCACTCCAGCCCACGCGGTATTGGCAGACTTTCGCTCCTGGGCCTCAAGTTACATGCGGCAAGGCCGGGTTATCGACTGGCAGCAGAACGGGATCAGCCATTCCGAGGGTCAGGGCTGGGGACTCCTTCTGGCGCAGGCGGCCGGCGACCGTGAGGCATTCGAGCAGATCGAGGCTTGGACGGCGACGAACCTTGCGGTGAGAGAGGATCGGCTGATGGCATGGAGCCGCAAGCCTGAGGATGGCCGGATCGATTGGCGCAATGCCACTGATGGCGATCTTTTCCGGGCTTGGGCGCTGCTTCGGGCTGGACGCGATTCAGTTTGGCCCGGCCACATTGACACCGCACTGGCGATTGCCCGTGATATTGCGGCGCACTGCCTTGTCCCTGACCCCCGCGCCCCGGCCGAGCTATTGCTGGTTCCCGGTGCCGAGGCTCGGCGCGGTAACGAGAGAGTGCTGGTGAACCCGTCCTATATCATGCCCCGCGCGCTGCGAGAGTTGGGCATGGCTGCGGGCGAGCCCCGTCTTGTCCGAGCCGCCGATCACGGCGAAACGATTCTGGCCGAACTGGCAGCGACTGGACAGCTGTGGAACTGGATCGACGTCACCACCTCGGGATTTGCGGAACCAGGCGAACACAGGGCGGGCTGGGGGTATGACGCGTTGCGCGTGCCGCTGTATCTGGCTTGGTCGGGCCTTCGCGCCCATCCGGCCCTGGCGGCGGGACTGCGCCTTCTGGAACAGGGCTCGCCACCCGGACGCGTCGTGGTGCAACGCACGGCTGCCGGTCGCCCAGAGGCTTACAGCGATCATCCTGGTTTCCTTGCGCTTGCCAGCCCCGCCCGGTGCCAGCCCCTGCCGAACTGGTCGGCAGACAGGCGCAGCTACTATCCCGCCACCCTGATGATGCTGGCGCAGACGGCATTGCGCGAGGGCGGCTGCAACCGCAGATGACGCAAGGGGTCACGCATAAAGCGACTGGCCTTTGCTTGGAACATCCTTAAGTTGACTGAAACCTAACCATAAAGCCGGAGTTGCCAGCCGATGAGATACAGAAGACTGATCCTTGGCCTGATCGCCATTGTCGTCGCCCTCTGGATCATCGTGGGGGAACAGATGTCGGGCGCAAGCGCCGATGCCGTCGTGAATGCCCCGGTGGTGACTGTCCGTGCCACGGTGGCGGGCAATCTTTCGGTACCGTCCCGCCAGTTGGGCGCAAGGACGGCAGAGGGTGAGGTGATTGCCAGCATCAAGGATCCGGTCGTTGACCGCATCCGACTGGACGATCTGCTGATGGAAGCGCGCCTCGAAGAGGCCACGCGCGCTCAGATCGAGGCGCTACTGGCCGAGACAATGGCCAGCCGGGACGCGCTGTTGGAGCGGACGCAGATTTTCCGCGCGCGCCGCCTGGAGGAACTTGGCAGCCGGTTGTCGCACGCCGAGACACGGCTGGCGATCCTAGAAGCCTCGGGCGCGCCTGCCGAGGAGGGTCAGGAGCGGCTTCTGGATGTCGTCGAACAGGGCGCCGAGCGCCTGCCGGGTGAGCCTCGGCTGGATGGGCTGGTGCTGGATCACGCCCGCGAACGGGTCGAAGTCCTGCAGATCGCGCTGCAAGCCGCAGAGGAGAATGTCTTCTTGGGCGACGGCTACAACGATTCCCCAAATGCCGAACAGCGTGCGGTCGAGCTGGCCAGCGAGATGGCCGCCCTCCAGACCCGCCTGACAGAAGCCGAAACGCGTGTTGCCGCCGTCGGCGAACGCGTGGACCGAGAGCGGCTGCGTGTGAACGGCTTGACGGGCGGAGACATCCGCTCGCCCGTGACCGGCCTTCTGTGGGAGGTTCTGGAAGCCGACGGTGTCAATGTCCAGCGCGGCGATCCGCTTCTGCGGCTGGTTGACTGCCAGGCCACGATGGTGACGGCCTCGGTGACGGAAAGGATCTACAATTCGCTCGCTGTCGGGGACGCCGCGCGCTTCCGGCTTGGCGGCACATCCACCGTCTATGATGCCACCGTCGCGCGACTGGCAGGCAGCGGCGCCGAGACGATCTACCGCAACCTTGCAGTCGCGCCCAGCCAGCGTCACTTGGAACGCTATGACGTCACCCTGATCGTGCCGCAATTGGGGCAGCTGGGGGTCGAAGGCTGCATGATCGGTCGCACTGGCCGCGTCTTCTTCGACGGCCGACCGCTGGACTGGCTGCGCCGCCTGCTGCCGTGATGCTGGACTTTCCCCTTCTCTCCGAACTCGGTTCCAGCACGGCGCATCTGTTGCTGGCCTTGGGGATCGGGATCACGCTGCCATATTGGGTGGACATCCGGAACAACCTTCATCGGGCAGTCCTGCTGACTGCCACCTTTCTTCTGGCCCTGCGCTATATCTGGTGGCGCGGGACCGAGACGCTGGCGCCTGCGGGCATGTCCTTCGACATGCTTGCCAGCTATTCGTTGTTCGGCTTCGAGCTTCTGGCAATGGTCGGGACCGTCAGTTCCTATGTCATCATGTCCCGCCTCCGCTTGCGCTCGGAAGAGGCGGATGCCCATGACCACTGGTGGGGAGACAAGGAGCCCCGGGTCGCCATCCTGATTGCCACCTATAATGAGGGCCTGGACGTTCTCGAACGCACGATCGTAGGGGCGGTGGCGCTGCGGCATCGCAACAAGGAGGTGCTGGTCTTGGACGACAGCCGGCGGGACTGGTTGCGCGACTATTGCGCCCAGCAGGGCGTGCGCTACATGCGCCGTCCTGACAACAAGGGCTCTAAGGCCGGCAACATCAACCATTGCCTTGAACGTCTGGCGGAAGACCCGGTGCCACCCGACTTCGTCGCCGTTCTGGATGCCGATTTCGTGCCTCATCGGGGCTTCATCTCGCGCTGCCTGGCGCTGTTCCACGATCCCGAAGTAGGGCTGGTTCAGACCCCGCAGCACTTCTTCAACGCGGACCCGATCCAGCACAACTTGGGGATCAGCCACTCCTATCCCGATGAACAGCGGTTCTTCTTCGACCACATGCAGCCCTCGCGCGATGGCTGGGGGATCGCCTTCTGCTGCGGCACCTCCTCGGTTTGCCGCTGGAACGCCTTGCGCGACATCGGCGGACTGCCGACGGAAAGCGTGACCGAAGACTTCATGCTGACGCTGGATCTGCAGGACAAGGGTTGGAAAACCGTCTACCTGTCCGAGCCGCTGACCGAAGGGCTGGCCCCTGAGGGGCTTAAGGAATACGTCACGCAACGCGCCCGCTGGTGCCTGGGGCTGATGCAAATTGCCCGTTCGCGTCTTGGCCCTCTTTCACGGAACAACCTGCGACTCCGCGACCGGTGGAGCGTCATCGACTCGGTCCTTTTCTGGACCACCAGCTTTCCCTTCCGCATCGCCGTGGTCGTTTTTCCGCTGTTCTACTGGTATCTCGGGACGATCGTCGTCGATGCCCAACTGGCCGATGTCCTGACCTATTTCGGCGCATTCTATCTTTGGGGACAGATGGTACAGCGCGTGCTGATGCCGGGCATGGTCGTGCCCATCCTGCATGACGTGGGCCAGTTGATTGGCGCCATTCCCATCAGCCGTGCCGCCTTCACCGGGCTTTTCAAACCCAAAGGGCATCCCTTCTCGGTCACGGCCAAAGGCGGCGACCGGACGAAGATCACCGTTCAGTGGCAACTGATGATGCCGTTCCTGATTCTGCTGGTCCTGACGGTCGTCGCGCTGCTTCTGGGGGTCTTCCTTGACCGCTTCTCGTATCAGGATGCGGGAGACGGAAAATGGGTGGTTTTGTTCTGGACCATCTACAACCTCCTCGTGCTGTCGATGACCGTCCTGGCCTGTATCGAACTGCCACGGCGCGAGCGCCACATTGCTGACCTACCCGACCGCGGCCTCCTGACACTTGAAAGCGACATCCGCCGTTACTGGATCAGTTCCCTGACCATTGACGAGGCCCGGCTTCGCGGACGGCCTCAAGCCACGGGCAAGCAAGGCAGCTTGCGTCTCCGCGACATTGGCGACATCCCGGTCGAGATCATCGCACCAACGGTGGACGGCATGCGCGTGCGGCTTATGCCGACTGCCGAGCAGCGTCAGGCTCTGCTTGTCCGCTTCTATGCCGAGGGCGCTGCGCCCGGCACAGCCCGGTCGCAGCTGGGCGGTCTTTTATTCGGTCTGGGGCGGCGCCTGTCCTTCAATGCTCGGCGTTGACACGGTCCTGCTGAAGCCGCGTCAGCGCCAGCGACAGCTGAGCGGCTTCCCGCGTCACGCGCGAGTTGGCAGGATATTCCTCAGAGCCTTCGGAGATGCGCTCGGCCGATTGCGCAAGACGGCTGATCGGGGCAGCCACAGCCCGAACGAACAACAGCGTGAGAAGCCCGAGGGCGGCGGTCATGGCCAGCAACGCCCAATGTGCGCCGTTTCGCATCAAGTCGATTCCGAACGTCAGTTCCCCGGCCTCCAGCCGACCGACCATTCTCCAACCAAAGTTCGGCAGATCACCGGAGGTCACTTGCGGAACGAGAAACGAGAAATAGTCCTTTCCATCCGGCCATTGTTCGCGCC
The DNA here is from genome assembly GCF_030863885.1 of Paracoccus actinidiae. Taxonomy (NCBI): domain Bacteria; kingdom Pseudomonadati; phylum Pseudomonadota; class Alphaproteobacteria; order Rhodobacterales; family Paracoccaceae; genus Paracoccus; species Paracoccus actinidiae. The sequence continues at coordinate 2,750,239 of NZ_CP132956.1, read as the reverse complement.
CGCCGGTCTCAATCCCCGTCTGCGCCGCACGTAGGATCTGCAGTTCGCCCGCCGTGGGCGCTTCACCCGTCGAACTGGCCGAAATTTCACCCGCCGGGTTCAGAAGATAGAGGTCCAGCCCATAGATCCGGGCAGACTCGCGCAGTTCGCCTGCCAGCCAGTCGGCGTTCGTGTGCAGGCCCATAACACCGGCTGGATCACCGTTCCGGTCGGTCACCGGCAAGGCCAGATCGATGAAGCGCAACGGCTCGTCCCCTTCGCCGCCCAGCAGGTTCGCCAAAAGGACCGCATCATGGACATCGCCCGCAAAGCCGCCGGACAGTCCGCCGCGGAACCATGGGCGCTGACTGACATCCTGCCCCACCAGCAGCCCGTTCGTAGCGGCCACCACCCTACCGCTGATATCGGCATAACCGATCCATGAGATGCGCTTGCCGTCGCCGCTGGCGCCGGTCAGCAAGGCGTCCAACTGACTGGTTTCCATCCCGGGCACCCGTTCAGCAAGCGCTTGCAGGTCTTGCCAGTCTCGTAGCAGCGTGCGTGCAAGATCCTCAGCGGCCGCGCCCGTTCGGAACTGCGCAGCATAGTCCAGCGTGCTGTCATGGAAGCGGTCAGCGCGCAGCAGTGCGAAAGCTGCTGGGACAAGCAGCATCACCAGAAGGCAGGCGATCCCGAATGCGATCGCGGCCTTGCGAAGGGTCAGGCGTGGCAGATCGGTCATGATTCCTCAGAACGTGTTGATAGAAAAACCGGCGAACAGTTCATCGGAACTGAGCTTGTAGCCGAGGCGCAGGCTCACCGGTCCGTCGCCAACACGCCGCTGAACAGCGAGCGTGGTCTCGTGATAATCGTCGCTGCCGCCGCGCGAGAGCTCAATCCCGACATTTGCAGGAGCGAACGTGACCTGAGACAGAAGGAACCACGAACGTTGCGGCGTGCCCGCCTCTGCCAGGAAATAGGTAGAGCCGAAAGATGTCGCGCTCCAGCGGTCGATGGCGACCCGGCCGCCAAACTCCGTATCCCATTCTCCACCGTCGTCGCGTGTGAACCCGAATGTCGGTCCTGCCTTGAGCGTGATGTCCGCTGGCAGGGAAAATGCATAGGCTCCAGTAATCGCACCCGAGCGGCCGCCCTGATAGTCCGAAAGGTTCAGCCCGTAGGACAATTGCCCACGGCTGGCCGAGGCAACAAAGGATTGCGTCTCCTCGCCAATATCAGTCTGCAGGAAATAGCCGTCCGCAACCGCCGCTTGCGACAAGCCAGCCATAACAAGTACAGCATACGGAAGTAGGAACCTTTGGTTCATCACCAGCCTCAGCGTTACACACGCTTAAGTTTAAGCATAATAGGTCGATACATCCCAGTGGATAAGCTTGCTTGCTTGCTGCTGCACTGACCTGCTGCATTGACGTCAGGCAATTCGCTACCTTCGGGTGATTTCAGAATTGGAGGACCGCGCTGATGTTACCTTACGTCACTGGCGCCCAGGGTCCGAACCGTCAGCAGGGCACCAAGTATAAAACCCTTCAGTAATTTAATCATTCGAGGCCATGGGTTAGGCCTTCTCGGGTGATCGGCTCCTCGCGGATATGAGCTTCGTTTTCGATCATGCTTTTGGCATAAAAAGGTATTCTTCGGACTTGCATCCGTTCCATCAGTTGCCTGGCACTTGCATCAGTACTGCATCAGCCAACTGACGAAAAGGTCAGGCCCCGCTGTTCGACATAGTGCTGCCGGATGGGGCCGGTCAGCCTGCTTTCAGAGTTGCCGACCGCTTCACGAGGTAGGGTCTCGGAAGTGGTGGAAATTCGAAGACGGCGCAATCTCCGGGGATAGTGTTTCCGCACGTGGTGTAGGATGCCGCGCGCGGAGCCTTTGGCGTAGCGCGAGCCGCGCGGCCGTGGGTTACGCTGGCGGTCACCGCCGATCTTCGGAAAAGGTTTGGGGTGCGAGAGCACGAACCTACGATCAACTATGGGCTGCGGTCGGCCAGGTCTGCGATCTGTTCTCCGACGAGGAATGCTACAACTACTTCAAAGCCGCAGGTTATGAGGCCGATTGAGTGCAACAGGCTCTAAAGTAAAGCGGTTTCGCATTGGCTCCCTCAAAGGCACTGTCGAGCCGCCGCCGGAAGAATTTTTTTCCCTATGACCGAGGAAGAACTTAGGGATTGGGAGTGCGGTGCCGACGACAGGACGAATTAGTCAAGGCAGCGTGGCGGCTCGAAGGACATAGCCGGTGGCACCATCTTCCTTTAAGGATCTGACGCAGCTACCGATGATGTCACCGCTGCCCACTGTATTTGCTTCAATTTCCGAACCATGTTGAAAACATACCCTCATCACCCGCACGGGGTGCTGTCAGAGCGTCTTCAACATTTTCCCCCCACTGCCGTTCTTCCCTCAACACGAGGCACTATGGCGTAGGCAGGGACAACAAAGTTATCAGGAGGCTTGATGCCTATTTGATGCTGAGCAGGCACGCATGGCCACCTACCATGAGTAGCTCCCAAACCGTTGCGCTCAGAAAACATCTACTCACAGGCATTCTGTTGGCTACCCTCTCGCGCAAGCCGCTCCCGTAACGCCCTGAGCGAGACAATCTCGATCGGTGACCCCGCAGCCTTGCGCTCTTGTAGCATCCGATATGCAGCGTTGCCCACTGACTCAGCGGCGACAGTGTCTGTTGCATTCACAATGAGGGTGGTCGACTTACCGACATCAGCCAGAATCTTGGCGCCCAGATTGGCCAATTCGATTGCTTCGGGTCCTGTGTCGCTTAGCCCCCAGAGAACGACCCGCTGACCTACCATTGGGCCTTCCTTTGCTGGCTTGGGTCGGTCTTGGGGCGCAGGGCGCTTTCGCTCGACAACTGGCGCTGGGGGAGGGGTTTTGCCTGTCCCCATATCGATCCATCCCCAATTTGGGATTGCAAGGCGGACGCCGAACGATCCTTCGTCATGCTGGTTGGTGCGCCAACCGCCGGCGATGAGGGCTTTGCAATCGACTCGAACAAGGCCTTCCTCGTCCATTTGGCCGCCGACGCGCCTGGCATCATCTCGCGAGAGATAGCCGACTTTCATGTTCTGGATTTCCACGGCGACAGCGTTTTGATCGTGTGGGTTGTGCGGTTCCCGAACAAGCGTTGCAGTCACTTCGAGGTGGTGCCCGTATCGACTGTGCGGCCCACACAACCGCTGTAGGGCGCCTTGGTACTGCGACTCCCCTACGGCGTTCATGGGGTAGCTGTCGTCACGCCAGTTGATCATCGGAGCGTAGCACGACGGAGAAGCTGAGACATGTGGGATTGTTGCGGGCAGAGGTGTGATAGAAGAAGCCGGCACATCTTGTTGAGGCTTGCTACGCCGTCCTCCGAAGAGCCAATCCAATAAGCTCATATCTGCCCTCATGTTTTTGACAGGAGAACAAAATATCTGCCCCAGAGCAAGTTTCCCGTACTCCTGAGTGCCTGCTATAGTCCCATTCACCAGAAGGAATCCCGTGCACTTCGACCCGGACTAAAACGCCAGTAATAGGACCGCCGCTCGATCCCGCGACGCCGAAAGCTTGGTCGCGCTTGAGATCGACTCGATGGCACTATCTCGGCAAAACTCGATAATCCGGACCGAATTGATTCGCCAATCTCCCATTGTGCGGGGTCCGAATTGCAATGCTGATCACCCCTACTTTGGTGGTCCAGTTTAAAAGTTAATACATGACTGGCCTCTGGTCCATCGGAGCGATGGTTTTAGGGGCCGCCCCCGTCGACATGCCTCGATGATATGCGGAATGTCCGCAATCGAGATAGCCCGCAGCGATCATGTCAGCCCGGATTTTGTGTGGCGCGGCCTCACAGAGAAATGCTGGGTCGTATTGAGCCGCAGAGGACATTCTGCAGGCCGAAGCCCACCTGCTATAGAACCGCGAGCACGCGCACTTCGCGGCGCTGGCCGCTGACGAGATATTCGACATCCTCGCCCACCTGAGCATCGATCAGCGCCTGGCCGAGCGGCGTATGCACGCCAATGAGCCCCATATCCGGATCGTGGCCGCTTTCGACGATGGTGATCTCGGTCTTGCCGCCCTCGGCGCGAAGACCCTCGAGCGCCACCTTTCGTCCGACCGATACCAGCGGGGAAGCCTCGAGCCGGCCGAGGAGATCCATCTGGAGATGATCGCAACGAGCGGGCCTGACTGGCGGACGCTCTCGCTGCAGTGCCGGCTTCTCGACATCGCGGCCCGCGGACCTCGGTTTCTGGTGGATAGATGGCATGGTGCCATCCACGGCCGGCGCCGCCGGTTCCGGTGCGGCGGGCGCGGGCGCGAACAACTCATGCGTACGCATTTCCGTCTGGCCCTCCGCGCGCCCAGCGGGCAAGAAGGTATCCTGCATGGCCGACAGGTCGCCCAGATCTGTCTCTTCTTCCACCTCGGCTCCGCTTGCGCCAAAAGCATTGATCGTGATGCTGTGGGTGAACCGCTCGTCCAGCGCCGCCGCGCCGATCGGGCCGATCTGCATGCGCGCAAGCGCCTCCTGCAGGTTCTTCCACCAGAACGCCTTGTTGGCGTTCCATTGGCTGCCGAAGACCCGCCAGAAGGTCCAGCCAGCGCGCTGCAGCTGCGCTTGGCGCAGCATGTCGCGCTCCCAGACCTCCGGGCCGTGATAGCTGTCGCCATCGAGTTCGATGGCAAGCCGCCTGTCGTCATCGCCCTCGACCACGAGATCGATCCGGAAGGCACCGGCCTGAACCTGCGGCCGCACCCGGTAATTGGCCTCCATCAGCATCGAGAGAACCTCCCGCTCGAAGCCGCTGTCGCAGCGATCGAGAAGGTCGGCCGCCTCATGCGCCATGGAGACACGCCCATCGGGCATCGGGTCCATGAAGTGCTGGATGACGTCGCGCTTGATGTCCCCGGACTTCAGATCGCCAAGGCTCACGGAGCGCACCAGGTAGAGGCGGTCGCGCGCGCGGCTCATGGCCACGTTGATGCGCTGCTGAGCGTCTTTCGTCGCCTGGGAGACCACCTTGCCGGGGGTTGCCACCATCGACAGGAAGACGATCGAGCGCTCTTGGCCCTGCATTGTACGCGCATCACCATAGATGATACGGCGCGCTTCGATCACCTCCGGGCCGATGCGCGGATCTTCGATCAGCATCCGGCCGATCTTCTCCGCCTGTTCAGGGCCGATCAGCGAAATGATCCCGATGTCGCGTCCGGCATGGGCCGGGTCTTTTATGAGATTGGCAATCTCGTCGACGATCCACTGGGCTTCCGAGGCATTGGTCTTGCCCTGCCGGATCGCGCCTTCGATGAAGACGTCGCAAAGCGGCGGATCGAAGCGCTCGGAGGCCTTCGGCACGCGTAGCGGGACCAATGCGTTGTTGTAGAACCGTGTCGAGAACTGGATGATCGGCGCCACGCAGCGGAAGTGCTCCCTGAGCATGACATGGCTGTCGGGATGCATGCGCTTGGTGATCTCGAAGATCGAGCTGTTCTCGTCGAGAAGCCCGGCATTCGGTACACCATCGAGATACTGGGCGCGGAGCGCGTTGATCTTCTGCATGGGCACGCCCACGGCAGTGGGGCTGACCTGCTCCTCGTCGCCGACGATCAGGATCTTCTTGCCGCGCGCAAGGGCTGCAATGGCGGTGATGTCCGACTGTGACGCTTCGTCGAGGATCACAAGGTCGAAGTCCCCGAATACCGGAGGCAGCTGCTCGGGAATGCGATATTCCGGCATGATCCAGACCGGTGCCGCGCTGGAGGCTTCCAAGGCAGCCTCTTGCGCCGCGCGGATGTAGCGCGGCGCCTTCTTCCCCTTGCCGGTGCCGATCCGGCGGACGGCTTGGGAGAATGCTTCCATGGCCGAACGCACGCTTGGCGTCATGCGCCGCGACAGGCCCAGGAGCGTCCGGATGCGGATCAGCTCCTCGAAGAGCCGGCGACGGCGCTGCATCGCGTCAGCCTTCCGGGCGCGGTGATCATCGCCATTGCCGAGTTCGATGATCCGCTCGATCCGCCCCGACATCTCGGCCCAGGCCCAGGCGGCTTGCCAGCCTTCGGGGATGAGTTCCGTAGCTGCCAGGGGATCGGAGATGAGCCGTGCCTTCCATTGCGGCGCACCGCACTCCGCCAGCAAGTCCAGGTCGCGGCCAAGTGCATCGAGTTTGCCTGCAACATCCGCGAGGCGCGTCAGCTCCGCAGTGATCTCGCCCCGCAGGGTGATGATGTCACGTGGGTCGGTCTCTTTCTGGCCGAGGGCTGCGGCAAGGTCCGCCATGGCCGAGAGAACCGGCAGGTCGCCCTTTCCGGCAATAGCCCTCAGCGCCAGGATGGCGCTCGGCGTCTGGTAGTCGTCAGGCAGGTTTGCCTTCAGCGCTAAGATGGCGCTGCTGCAATCGATCCTCTTGGTGATGTCGAGGATGTCGAGGCCGTATGGAAAGAGCTGCGTCAGCGTGCCGACGCAAGGGATCAGGCGCTCCGCAGTCGAGAGCGCCGTGGCGATCTCCCCCTGCCTGTTCTTGAGGTAGCTGGCGGTATCCCAAGGCGTCTCGGGCAGCGAAGGTGCAGCTTCCGCGTCGACCAGCGGCTTGAGCGCCACGGCGATCTCGTCTCGATCGCGACCTATGCGACACGCGGCGGCAACCGCCTGCCAACCCTCGCGGTTTTGCGGCGCCGCGCCGCGGAAGGTGACGCTGGCGACTGCCTGTTTCAGGGCGCCATTGAAGAGCGAGAAGCCGACGGGCTTCTGTCCGGCCGCGCCGCGCTGCACTGCCGCGGCGAAATCTGCCTCAGCACAGGCTCCAAGGGAGAAACGCACCTGCTCGACCAGATCGAGCTCCTTGCGGGCTTCAATGAAGTCTCTCACCTGCACGATCTCATGCCAGGACGCAGCGCCATTGGCGCCCATGGCCGAGATTGCCAGGATCCTCTCCCGTTCGCTCATCTTCCCGATCAGATCGGCACAGGCCTCGATCTCGTTGAGCAGCATCCGCGCCTGTCCTGCGGCCCCCACCGTGTCGAGCGCCATCACAGGGGCGCCGCTGTAGTCCACTGCTTCGCGCGTGTTCCAGGCGAGCTCTTTCTGATGGGCCTCGATCAGGTCAGGGGTTGTAGGAAGGTCGCTCGGTGCAGGAAGGCTTGCTCCCGCATAGACGATATCGGCGGCCAGTTCGGGAAGGGCCTTCCTGAGCCTCAGGATGACATCGGCAAGCTGTGCGGGAGGGGCGTTCTTCGGCCGATCGGTGAACCAGCCATGCTCGGACGACCCCTCTCGCAGGATCTCGACAAGCTCCATGGGCGGGTGTTCCTTGCCCATCCAGGTCAGCGGCGCCAAATTGGCTCGTGCGATTTCAGCAAGCCTGAGATCGGCTTCCTCGGCTTCTCGGTCGCAGTCGAGAATGCTGTTCTCCAGGCGGATCTGTTCGTCCCGCGCGGCGGCCTTGTCGAGAGACACCACCGTGTTCGAGAGCTCCGTGACGGCGTCCTGGAGTTGCTGGGCGCTGTCGCGGTCCGTGCCGGTTGAGGCAATGACCAGCGGTTGAAGGGCCTTCGGCAGCTTCTCGCGGACGGCTGCGATAGCCTCTGGGGTGCGCGCGGTTACCAGCACGCGTTTGCCCGTTGCCATCTGGTGGCTGATGATGTTGGCAATGCTGTGGCTCTTGCCTGTTCCCGGAGGACCCGAGACGCAGACCACGTCGATCTTGGGATCGTCGATCATGTTGCTGATTTTGCCCTGTTCCTCATTGAAGGGCAGGGGGAAGAAGTGCACGCGCCGGCTGGTCGGGTCTTCCTGAGCGCCGGGCCGGGCTGCGGCGCGGCTGGCTCCAGAAGACGCGCCACTTTCCCGCGATCCTGAGGCAGGAGCGGTCCAGGTATTGCGACCGGCACCTCCGATGACTGCTGTGTCGATCCCCCAGTCGTTGTCGTCATCATTCGACTTGCGGGACGGCGTCGCGGCATAGCCGCGGATCGATTTCGGGATGTCCCGTTCTTCGTTATCGACCTGTTTCAGGAGCGCCTCGAGATCCTGGGCGCGGGCTTCGCTGGACCGGGGCCGGCCGTAGATTGCCCAGGTCGAGGAAAAGGTCAGCGTCGTCGCCAGGGCAGGGGTTGCCGTCCCTGTGTCGATCTCGGTCCGGGTAAGGTGGCGCCCGGTCTCGGAAAGCTGCGCACTGGCCGTCGCGAGGAGCGGCTCCCAGCCCGTGGTGAAGGGGCTGAACTCGAAATCGCCCTCGAGAAAACGCGCAAGTTCCACTTGGAGGCTCCGCTGAAGGGTCGCGGCACCGTCAATTTCCAGTTCGAGATAGGGCTTGAGCGAAAGAACAGGCTGCAGGTTGCGGGGGCGGATCGAGATGGAGCTGCCGGCCTCGATTTCGATGTCCACGAGTTGCTCGATCAGCGGCATGTCGATCTGCTGGTCACGCACGTCCCATCGGCCAAGGCCAATACCCCAGACGAGTTCAGGTGGTGTTGCTTCGGCGGTGTGGATTGCGGAGTGGATTTTGAAGAGATTGTTATAAAGCCCGATCGAACGGCGGACCGGCCGCTCCCTGGCCGCCCAGTCCGCCCATGGCCCACGGATGTAACGATCGAGGTCGACCGCTGTCTCTTCGAGATCCTCGAGGTGGATGACTGCCTTCACCCGGTTTTCGACCGCAACGCCTTTTTCCGTGATCGGGTAGACATTATCTTGATGCACCAGCCCGTATTCGAGCAGATCGGCGGCTTCATCGACAGAGAACTCGAAGGCCGCAGACGGCTTGACTTGGGGCGGCTTGTTCGGATCTGCGGGAAAGCTCACCAGGAAGTCGAGAACGTGCTGGGGCGGCTCCGGCGGCCGCGTCTCACGCAGTCGGTCGATGCGCATCCAGGCGCCGTCCCCGCAATCCAGGTGAAGGCCGGGAACATCCCCGAGGTCAGCCTCCCGGAAAAGCCCGAGGCCCGCACCCATCATCATCTGCACCTTCGTGCGGGCGTTGAGGAGCTCCCTGGAAAAGCCGAGTATACCTGCGAGTTTCCGGCGATCCTCGAGTGGAACGCCGTCGCCATAGCTGCCAGATGTGGCTTTCGTCATGCCTCGGCCTGTCCTTGCGTTCTGTCGACGTCCTTTGTCTGACAGGATTCTTTCCATTATGTTAAATAGCCATATCGGGGCAGGCAGAAACAGAAAATCTCACATCTTCCAATACTCTGGGCATGCTGCGGAAACTGGCGCTGCGACCAGTTGACACAAACCGGGGCAGGAGGATCCGGCGTTCGCATGACAAGCACAATACGAAAGACAGACGTGGCGCTGGGGGCCGGTAGCAAGCGGCAAGTGGAGTGAGCCCCTCGGGCTGGACCAAAGGACCTTGTGCAACTGCTACACTGGACGGGCCTTGATCGGAGAAGGCCCATGACAACACGAGGTCCTACCGCTGGCATTCGACGCCGTCCAAGCTGCATCTCTGCAAGACAACCGCGCCAGTGTGATGCGCAGCCTGTCGCCACGAAGTCATCTGCCACGACCAGAGGGTCTTCGCGCTGTCGGAGCGCCGGGCATGCCGACGCATGGGCTTCGGGCGGGCTTCCCACAAATATCGATCCCGGCGCGATCCGGCCGTCATGTTGCGGATGCGGCTGAAGAGGTTGGCCGAGGCGCGGGTGCGCTACGGCACTCGACGGCTGCATGTCCTGCTGCACTGAAGAGGCTGGCACCTGAACCACAAGCGGACTTGCCGGCTCTACAGCGAGGAGGGGCTTGAACTGGCCCCTATTTCGACCGGACACTCAGGCATACCCATGTGGGCTTAGGACCAGTTCCCGCAAATTTCCTTCTTCTGCCAACATGTTGACGAATTTATGTCGGCGATGAACCAGAGCAGTACAAGATACTCTGGTTGAGCGCGGAGCAGATTCGGCGCATTCAGCCCCTCTTACCCAAGGTCCGAGGGCGAGCCCGATCCGACGACTGCAAGGTGCTGAGCAGCATCATCTACGTCAAACGGTATGGGCTTCGCTGGCAAGATGCTTCCGTAGTCTTTGGCCCTACAAGACCCTGTTTAACCGGTACGCCCGCTGGTTCCGGATGGGCATCTTTGCCAAGATATTTCAGGAACGGGCGCGGCCAGGGTTGATAACAGCTTGGAATATATCAGTGGCCGTCTCATGGAGTTGGCCGCGAACAAGGGTATCGCTCTGACCTCTATTCCGCCCGGAAAGCCGCATCAAAACGTTTACGTCGAGCCAATAACCGGATGGTTCGGCAAAAGTGGCTGGACCTCTACATCTTCGGAAGGATTGAGGTGGTGCAGCAGATTGCTACCGAGTGGACCTGGTCTTACAACAACGAACGCCCCGATATGGGCATTGGCGGGATCACCCCTGCCATGCATCTGAGAATGGCCGCGTGAATTCGACGGCTGCGCCCCACTAAAACGGGGAGGATTACCCTCCAATTTGCAAGAGAGATCTACCGCAGTGGATGGACCGAGAACTATCGTCCGCCTCAGTTCACTGACATGGTATTTCATGTAAGGTATGATCGACGCCAATCTCGGCATAGCGCAGGGCAGTGTTTGGGCTTGCCGTAATGAAACTCACCATTGCATCCATCAAGGCGCCCTGCACGTTCCTTCCGACCGCGCACTCCCAAATGACAAGAAGGCGCCAACCCTGTTCAAGAACGGATTTGGCGGCTTTCGCATCTCGCGCGACATTGGCGTCGAACTTCTTCCGCCAAAAGTTGAAGTTGTTCGCTGGGATCGTGGCTTTGGGGCAACCATGATGACGGTGCCAGAAGCACCCATGTACCTGAACCGCCACGCGCCATTTCGGAAGCACGATATCCGGGGTGCCCGCGAGGTGGCGATAGTGAATACGGTAGCGAAAGCCGTGCGCGTGCAGGGCTCGTCGTACGAGGATCTCAGGCTTTGTGTTCGCGCCTTTGATCGCTGACATCATGCGCGATCGCGTTTTCTGATCCACAACATCGGTCATAGAATGAATGTATATTGCCAACCGGCATTTTCCACCTGGCGCAGACCGTGAAACCTGGTAGAGGTGTCCACCCAAGTAGGAACGACATGACCCAGGAATTCGCTATAATCGATCTCTTCGCTGGTCCGGGCGGATTGGGCGAAGGATTCTCGCAAGCCGGTCGAGCCGCGGACGCGCAGATGAAGATCCACCTTTCGGTGGAGATGGACAGCTGCGCCGTTCAGACGCTACGCCTGCGCGCCTTCCTGCGATCGTTCGACGAGTTTCCTCAGGAGTACTACGACGCCTTGCACCGAGGAGCAGAATTCCCGGATTGGTCGGCACTTTACCCCGCGAACTGGAAGCTGGCGGAGCAGGAGGTCCGTCAGCGGGTTCTGGGTGGAACAGGAGTTTTCGATGAACTCGCACTGGAACTGGATCACGCCCGCGAATCCCATGCCGGAAATACGATCTTAATCGGTGGCCCTCCCTGCCAAGCTTATTCGCTTGCAGGTCGCTCACGGAACAAAGGGAAAGCTGACTACGTCCCGGAACATGATCAGCGACATTACCTTTATCGAGAATACGTTCGCATTCTCGATCGGCTGAAACCCGCTGCATTTGTTATGGAAAACGTCAAAGGAATGCTCTCGAGCAAGGTCGATGGCGGGGGCATCTTTAGCCGTGTTCTTGATGATCTTGAGGGGTCGGGGGACGGATATCGCCTGCTCCCCTTGAGTCGCCCTGCGCCAATCGATGGCAGCCGGGCGAACGCTCGGGACTTCCTGATACGGGCTGAGGACCATGGTGTTCCTCAAGCGCGGCATCGGGTTATTGTCTTGGGAATTCGTAAGGACTTGGCGGCCGGTCTCAAGCTTGAAGGTCCGATCTTAGGTCAACCTCAGCCTCCAGTTGCAGTCGGCGAAGCGATCACGGGCATGTGGCAGCTGCGGAGCGGTTTAAGCCGGAAGGACACGACAGAGGCGTGGCAACAGGCGGTTCGAGAACAGGCCGCTGCCATAGCCGCGGCGTCAAACGTTCCGGAAGAGGTACAGGCAATTGCACGGGCAATTGCCACAGCGAATGATCTCCCGCATCTGCGAACGAGCCGCTGGAAAGGCGACAAGGCCCAGATGCCGGGATACCTGAAACAGTGGTTCGCCGATGAGCGGTTGCGCGTGACGCTGCAACACGAGACGCGTGGCCATATCTCTGAGGATTTGGGGCGCTACATATTTTCAGCCGCGTACACGCATGTGTTCCAGAAAGCTCCGAAGCTAATAGAGTTCCCGTGTTTTCTGCAGCCTGAACACAAAAACCGCGGTTCAGGTGATTTCGCGGACCGTTTTCGAACACAAGCGGCAAGTCGCCCTTCGACTACCGTGACCAGCCACATCTCGAAAGACGGCCATTACTTCATCCACCCGGATCCGAAGCAATGCAGGGCGCTGACCGTACGCGAGGCCGCTCGTCTGCAGACCTTCCCGGACAACTACTGGTTTTGCGGCCCCCGGACGATGCAGTATCACCAAGTTGGCAACGCAGTGCCGCCCTACCTCGCCTACCAGATCGGCAGTGCAGTGAGGCAGCTGCTTTCGTGAGTGACTTGCCATCATAGCTCATCACTCGGCTGCTGTCTTCTCTTGGTTCACTCCGAAGCCACTGCCTTCCAATTTGGCGAGGATCTTGATGGCAAATGCGGTCTGGTTTTCGGTGGGAATGCGGGTTGGTATTTTAGCGCAAGTATCAAGCACCTGATACTCCATCGGCGAAAGCAGCTTATGCAGGCGCCCCCAATCGCGGGCCTGTTGCCAAAACTTGGCTCCAAGTTCGAATACTCTTGCTTGGTTCTCAACGCTTTTCGTCAGTTCCGCGTCATCCTTGATCGCGTCATCCTCACTCCGAGCTTCTTCCGCGGCAATCAGCATGCCCTCGAAATCCTCGGAGTAGTTCAACTTGGTCTTACGGAACCGCTCCCAGCAGGCCTGCTTCTTGGCCCATTCGCTCATGTTCCTGATGCCGTCGGGCGGAGCCGTGATTATGGCCTGAGCTTCGGCAGCGGCGACCAGCAGGGCCTCTTCAAGGGCAGTAGGAACCGTCTGCATGCGCCAGACCCGTCCAAGGTCGACAGCCTTATCTGCAGCCTCTGCATCATTTGCAACCTTGGCAATTGCGTAGGTGACGATGTTGGCGCGGTAGCCGCCTTCGTACCATTCTTGGGCGGAAACCAGTTTTTCCAACCTGCGAAAGATAATGGCTTTGGCGATTAAATGACGAAACCAAACTTCGTCGACGCGAGCGCCGCTCCGAACCCAGACCTTCTCAATCACCTTGGCGAATTCGGCGAAGTTCTTCTGGGCTCCCTTCGAAACGTCATGTGGTCGGCCGTTCCAAGAGTTTTCGAACTTGGCCAGATCGGTCTTGGTGAAGAACTGTGACTTAGGAAATTCCGCGTCCCATTTGCTCCGTTGCGCCGGGGTCTTCTTGCTGCGTTCGTCGGCGAACTGCCCACGAGCACGTTCGTAAAACCATTTAGTTTCACGATAGCCTTCGGATCCAGCCGGCGCGAGCAATTTCCGCGACAGTTCCTCGATTCGAATATGGAAGGGATGGTTGGCAAAGAAGTCTGCCGCATTAACCTTGTTCTGACTGTTGGCGAACTCCGAAATCAGCGGCACCACGGTTGCCGCCAGCACTTGGGGGACGACGTTCAGTTTCATCTGGACAAAGATGTCCTTCAGACCTTCTCCGGCCAGCTTGCGGGCTGCGTGGATCGAGGCGGTTGTTTGCCCGCCATTGACGATCTGCAGGTTGTCGGCACTGGTAATGACAAGCCCATCATCAGTGCGCTTCAGAACAACCTTCTCGGCAGTCGCCGAGAGGCCATTGTTATATGCCAGGAACATGTGCGGTTCCTTGATGATGGTCTCCCTGATCCCCTTGTTCACCTTTCCTCTCGCTTGCAGGAAGCTGCGAACGTTGGCTTCCAGAAGGCGGGCGCCCCAGCGATCATAGAGCTGCGCGAGCTGCGCACCGGGAATGACGGCAATGTAGCTCTCGAGTGCCGTGTCAGCGCCGGAAGCCTTCAAAACCGGGATGCCGCCACCGAAATCCTCAGCAAAATCGATTGTGAGATCCTCACGCGCCCGACCCTGCTCGATATAGGCTTGAAGGCGTTTCAAATCCCAAGAACTGTAGGTGACCGTCTTGCCATCAATGGTGCCGGCAGGCTTCGCATCGACCTTCGCGCGACTATCGGAATTAGTGACATAGATCAGCTTGATCTTCTCGATCACTGACCAACGGACTTGGATGAGTTCAGCCAACTGCGCCGCATTGCTGGTTTCTTCGAGTTCGTCGAGGAAATCTTCCCTACGGGCATGTCTTAAGAATTCTACAAGCTTCGCAAATTGTCCTTTTAGGTGTTTGCCGTCCGTGCGCCTGACATCACTCGTGATCTGGAAATCGGTGAGGATGAGTCCCAGTTCACCTCCGGTGTCGCGCGGGTCGCCACTGTATCCGGTAATCTGCAATGTTACCTTGCCGCGTTTACCTTCGAAATGGCAGTAGTCGCACTCCTCGATCTCGCCGGCTTCGTTCAGGATTTCCCCAACTTTCTCAAAGAAAGCTTCCTGAATATAAGATCCCGTTGCATCGGCGTCGCCTTGAACATCCGCAATGAGGTTTTGGTGAAACTCTTCAAGTTCGGACATGCCCGCCCTCTTCCAAGAGCAATGTTTTCAAGTCAGTTGTCCTCTCGAAATCGGTGCAGGCATCAAGTTGTATCGAATAGGAAAGGTCTTCGGTCCCGGTAGGAAGGGGAGGAACAATCCGCGGAAAGGCGTCCGAGACTTCGAAGAGCCGCGCAGCACCCAAGTGCCACCGCCGCTCCTGCTCGACGGCATCCTCGGCATAGGGACTTTCCGCGAGGCGCTGTTCCCAGATATCCAGAGCCGCAACATTATCTTCGAACAGCGCCGCAGTTCTGTCCACATGATCCTTCAAGTTGTCTCCTTCGGCCTCAAGCGAGGTATCGACATCTTGGACGCGCAAGAACAGCCGTGCCCCAGCAATGTCCATCAGCTGCGCCTCGGACGAGATCCGGATCTTTGGATGGGCGGCGCTTCTGCGCGCTTTCACCTCGAAAAACCTGCCAGGCAACTCGAAATCCTTCGCGCTATCGTCCGGGCCCTTCCACGCCTCAACGGCCTTGGTCGGTCCGACGACATTCACGAGTTCGCGCAGGAATGCCAACTCGCCGACAAGGCCGCGCTGGATCTCCAGTGGCATTTCCGGTTTTCCTCCACGCAACAGGTGATGCCAACGCGTGGCCCGCCGGACAGCACGGGCGAGTGCCCCTTGAACATCTTCCGCCTGTTCCGCCGCAGAGATTACGTCCCTGCAGAGCGTCTCGAATAGATCGAGATGTGACAGTTCGGAAAGCGTGAGGCAGAAGTGGTATCGGCCATCAACCATCCGATAGAAGACGCCGACATGCTTGAGCTTGGGAAGAGGACGGACTTCTTCCGTTTCAGTCGACAGGCCCAAGACGAGACCGGGAGAGCTGTCGTACATCCTAACCCAGAAGAAATCGAAACGCCCCTTGCTGTCAACGCGTCGTGCCTCCTTCTCGCCGAGACTGCCCCACGGTCCGTCAGTCGTCTTCATAAGCGCCCTCGTCGTCTTCTTCGGTCCCGTAAATCTCGCGGAACTTGACCATGTTGATAATGTATTCCACTCGGTCGTTCGGCTTGCCTGATGGCGGCAGGCTGATGCTCCAGCCGATCACCGGACGTTCGGGCAGACGTTCAAGCACGCTCTTGTCAGGAAGCCGATCAATATCTTCATCTTTCGGCTGGCGCACCTGCACTACGTGTAGGACGAAAAGAGGCTTGTCCCGGACTTGGCGATAGATGCGGTCCGGAAAAGACGGCCTTTTATCTGGGTCGCTGTCGTCGAGTTTCTCTTGCGCCAGATAGTCAGCCTCGGCCTGCTTGGCCATTTCTTCGGCAACACCAATGCGTTCCACGCCACGAGATGCGATACGTGCCCGCTTGCCGCTCATCGACAACAAATGGTCTGATAGATCGGCGTAACCGATCTGTCGCATTTGGGGCCCGAGGGTCCAATCGGCGATGGTGAACGGTGCCGCCTCGCTTTTCACGCTGGTGATAAGGACATCCCAGAACTTTAACTCATCCATCTGACGATCATGGATGTAGGTGCGGATTGGTCCGGGCTGGGTGAGGAAAGCCTGGTCGTGGTTGCGCCATCCAAGAAGAAACTGGTCGATCAGATTGACGGGAACTTCTCGCAGCAGATGACCACCGTTGACCGGGACAGCCCTATCAGGAGCAAAGCCTTGCGCCGCCATCTCCTGAAGCAGTTGCTCCGCGGCAGTCTCGTTGGCCTGAAGTTCCTTTGGTCTGGCGGTGATTTTGGCGGTCTCCACCCAAGCGTTCGACAGACCGATCAGTATGTGCTTCTGGCCAGAGCCCATCTTGTTGCGCGCTGTCACAAGAAGCGACGCCGGATGGCTGCGCACAGCCAGACCGAAATCCGAAGGCGTTGCCTTGGCTTTCTCCATCTTCTTGAGCTCGAGATGCAGTTCCTCGCTGGCCTCGGCAATATGAGCATACCAGTCGACGGCCTCGGCGGGCATCCAGATACGGCACAGGTCCTCGTAGCCGCCACGGTAGCCGAACCAGCGCCCCATCTGCATGAGCGTATCGTACATCATGGTGTTGCGCAGGAACCAAGTGACGGTCAGGCCCTCGAGGGTTAGCCCTCGCGACAACGAAAAGCCGCCCACCGCAATGACCGTCTGGCCGACGCTCGAGTCACCAGAATAATCGAGTCCGTTGGCGCGGCTGTTCACTTCGACAACCTTGGCGGCCGCGACCGCTTCGAGCATGGCCGCGAGGACCTTCGACCAATCCGGTTCGGCGCCCGAATATTCCAGTTCCCAAGTCTCATGCAGAGCGGCAATCTGGGGGTCCCTCAATGCCGCCGCGCCACGAGCACCGTTGACACGCAGGGAATCTTGGATTGCCGCAACGTATTGATGCAGTCGGTTGCGCAACAGCCCCTGCACCGCGGTAAAACGGCTGGCGTTCACCAGCATCGAGCAATGCTTTGTCGCTTGGCCGCGCAGGTTCCGGATCGTTCGGGCGATCAGAAAGGCGCGCACCGCCTCCTTAAGGCTTTCGGGCAGCTCCTCGACTGTCTGATCGATGCGGTGCTTCATCGGAAGAACGTCTTCGTTGTCCGTAATGTAGCGCAGCCAGATCGGATCGCCGTCATCCGGGATGCCGTCGATGAAGATCTTCTTGGCCCCGAAGTAATTCGACGGCGCATCCAGACCCACGATGAAGTGCTTCGGGAACAGGTCCTCCTTCAACGCATCATCGTACTGGTCAGGATCGACGAAGATGTTTGCGAAAGGTGTTGCCGTGTAGCCGACATAACAGCTTCGATGGAACATGTTCAGAAGATCCCGGATCTGGCCGTTGATCTTGGTGATCTCGTCCTTCGAGTACTTCGTGTTGATCGAAGCGTTATCGGCTTCGTCGTCGATCAGAAGCATCGGCTGATCGATCATCTGGTCATCGCCTCGGGCGCTGTTCTCGCGAAGCCAGTCCAGGAGATTTCGTAGCGTGTTGTGGTTCTTCTTGATAACAAGGACAACAGGCACCTTGTAGGAGTCGATCTGACTCGTATTGGTCGATGCAGTGTCCTTTCGAAAATCCGCAAGCGTGTTGGTCAGGCTGACCGGCACATGGCGGTCATCGAATAGCCCCACACCAATCGCACGATTGCCTTTCTTTCCCTGTGTTGCCAGCCGCCCCGTATCGCGACCAATAAAGCCTTCATCGATCCGCTCTTGGGTTTGATTCCGCAGGTTGTTGTGGATGCCGGCAATTACCACGATTAGTCGATAGCCCGCGTCTGCTGCCTTGCAGATCAGACCCGTGTAGTTCGCCGTTTTCCCACTCTGCACATGGCCGACCACCATTCCGCGACGATCCCATTTTTCGGCAAGACCTGGATTTCCAAGGCGGCCAAGGATGCGGTCCGTCAATTCGTCCGTAGTCGTGATGACGTCCTGCGGAAGGCCGTTCTTGTGCAGAAGCTTTTTGTATCGGCTCCAATAGAATGGGTTGATGGTTGCCTTCGCCTCGTCCAGCCAAGGGCTGAAACTGTCGTCGTCGACCACGGCTCCGAGCCCCATGGTGATACCGAACCGTTCTTCGATATCGCGCGCGAGTTGTTCCAGCGCATCTGGCGGGGCATTCACGTTTAGCGCTGCGTTCATCGTGGTGATGAATGACCGCAGCTCTACCCCGCTCTTCCGGTGATGAGCCAGTGATTGCGAAACGACATCATCAAGATGCCTGAGTTGTGCGGTCACGAGGATTCTCCCTGTTTTATGTCTTCGACAAGCTGCCGGATCGCATCTTTGTGGTGGATGAACGGCTCCGTGGAGCATAGCACTCGCACCACATCACCGCCTGCAATGCTCGAGGCCAGAAGTGCCCGGATGGCCAGCTCCGCTGAGCCGGCCAAGTCCACGAAATCGCTCTCGTCCGATGTCACGTCCTCGGCCCCGCCAAGCATGTCCGCGTGCAACGCTGCAATGGGTAGACCGCTGCCGAGCAGGTTGATGCAGTTCCGGAAACCATGTCGGAACTCTTCTGGCAAAGTTGCGGCAAATCCAGTGATCGAGGGGTGTTCGGCATTCGGACGGTAGACAATGCCGCCGTCTTTTTGGATACGGTGCCAAAGCGGGAGGTATTCCGCTGACACCAACTTGCGGCCTCTACGTTGATATGTGCGTTTCGAGGTACCCTGAAGACGCTCCACGATCTTGCGTAGCCGTTCCCGAACCACCGGCGGCATCTGCGCCGAAGCTTTCCGAACATCAATCTTCCAGTCAGAATCCATGGTGTTCGGGATGTCGACACGAACCCGTGCCAGCTTTGTCAGTTCCGTTTGTCGGGCAAGTCCCAGCCAACTGCCGGCGATGATCAGCCGTCGCTCGCGGTAGATGTAAAAGCCTTGGGACCGCAAGTGTCCTTCAAGACCGCCCAGTTCTTCCCACGCCGCCTTCGACATCTTTTTGTGATGAGGAAGCGTGAAGCATTGGGTGACAACCTCGCCATTGAGCAGTGGCAATGGTTCTACCGGCCCCCGCTGTGTAGCGGGATGATCCGTCGCAAAGGGGTTGATCGGAGAAAGCTTTCGTTCGTTCAGCAAGATGAGCAGAGCAGGCTTGCTGCCTTCCATGTAGCGGTGAAAGCAGAGCCGCAGGTGCCGCTCCGCCCCGGCGATGGCCTTGTTGATCTCGGCAGAGCGCTTTGTGGTGTCATGTCGGAAATTGGTCGAAAGGCGGTCCAACTTGCGCCAGAGGACTATTGTCCCGTGTTCCGGCAATCGCAATGCCGTGGGAATGTCGGTCAGGTCGTCCTCGAGGTCTACGCGCCAGTCGTTTGTCTTCGCCACCTTGTCGAGGTCCCAAGTAGCGGCGGAGATCATGCCATCTTTTCGGGTAATGACCGTCAACTGCCGACACTGCGAGAAACTTGCACTTTTCAGACCCAGCCCGAACCGCCCGAGATCATGCCCTTCACGCTCCTGAAGCGGGTTCCTGGTGCCTGGCCGCATCGCTTCAATCAATTCGGGTTCGGTCATGCCAATCCCGTTGTCAACGATCGCGATCCAAGGTTCGTCGGTCGCTGTCTCTGCGAGTATCTCCACTTTGGAGGCCTTTGCCGTCACCGAATTGTCGATGACGTCCGCCATTGCTGTCTCTAAGGTATAGCCAAAATCCCTCATTCCCTCGATCAGCGAGGCCGCGTGCGGGGTCGCGTCAGCCTGACGTTTCTTTGCCTTGCCAACCATGATTCTTATGCCAAAAAGTCAATACGTTCAGTCGCCCATCTCGGACAGGAACTGGGCATTGCACAAGTCTGTACATTCACACAATTGCGATAAGATGAAGGGGGTCAATTAAAATATGTACCTTTTTCAGCGTTAAGCCGAATTGTATTCCGTAAGAATCCTGAAGGCAGAACCTGCCCATTGCTCCAGGTCGCACCAGCAAGTGGTCCGGCACAAGGGGCTGGACCTCTACATCATCAAATGCATTTGAGAAGGTGCAGCAGACGAGTAACCCAATGAGCACCTCCCCGATAGTCGAACACTGACGGAAGCTACGACCTTACGTCAGTTGATCTGTAAGAACACCTAACAGAACCCTCTGATCTGGCGGAGGCAGATGAGGGCGCAGCCGAGGATCAATAAAGCCTTGTGGATGTTGACGCGCCGCTCGTAGCGGATGGCGAGGCGGCAAAAGCGGTTGAGCCAAGCCAACGTTCGTTCGACAACCCAGCGATGCCCGCCCAGCGTTTCGCTGCTGTCGGCGCGGCGTCTGGCGATGCGACGCCTGATGGCGCGTTTCCGGCATTCGACGCGCCAGCGATGATGGTCATAGGCCTTGTCGGCGTGAAGCTTGTCAGGCCGCTTGCGCACACGACCACCACCGTCGCGCGGGGGACAGCATCAGGCTGTCGTGCCGGTTGGCCGGGCTCAGCTGCACCCTGAGCAGTGTGCCCCGACGGTCGACCTCAGACAGGCGCTTCGTGCTTCGTGCCCGGTTGGCTCATGATCCGTCGGATTCGGGCCTGTGGTAATGTTCCTGATCGCCCAGGCCGTTGCGTCAACTGAATGTTCCCGAGCGGTTCCTGCTTCCTTCCTGAGAGACGAGAGCGGATGGCCTCTGTCGCGCGAAGCTTCCACATTGCGCAGCGCGTCACAGCCCATCAGCGGTGTCGCGCAGGGACCGACCCCAAGCACCAGTTCCCGTGCCAGCTCGCCTCTCAATACCTTCAGACGACGTTGAACGGTTCGGAGCAATCCGCGCTGGAATAGATGTTTGGATAAGCAGCCTGCAATTTCCTGAGAAGATCATGCCCCGTCTGTGACTGGTCTTCCAGGAACCATGCTTTCAGCTCATCGGTCACTCTCGCGAGAGGATCCGGACGCCGCCGCCCTCGTGGGTCGGACCTCTCCCTCCTTCCAGGCATGCCGGAGACCGCTGAGGAAGTCTTCGACATCTGCTTGCTTGGGGGCCCTATCATTAGCGAAAGACTCCGTGTCGGTCAGCGCCGTCAGCCGGGCTTGAGATTGCCGGATGTCGTGCAGCAGCACGACCGGATCAAGGCGTGCAAACTGCTCTGAGAGTTCAGCCTTGGCAGCTGCCGAGACTGCTGGATGTGCCAGCACGCGCTGGAAAGGTGTCAGGGGAGCGTGGTAACGCTTCGTCACACGCGCGCCGTCGCGGGTCTTCTCCACCAGCTTGAACGACGGTTGGAAGAAGTTCACGAAGAGCCTCATGCTGCGATACAGGCACGCCAGTTCGCGGGCGGCGGCAAACCCGGTATACCGACGGTAGCCGACCATTCGACGGACTACGGCCCCGTTCTTTTGTTCAACATGGGCCTGATCAGTCTTTCGATACGGCCCGTGATCGGGTGAACTCGGCGCCCGCGGCCTCGCACCAGTCCCTGATCGTTTCGTTCATGAAGACGCTGTCATTGTCCGTATCGAAGCCGCGCAAAGGAAACGGCAGGATCGGGCGCAGAGCGGTCAGCACCTCGCCGAGCAGACTTTGTTTACGAAACAGCAACGGCGCACATTTCGTCCAGCCTGTCGCCACGTCAGTGAGGGTCAGTCTCTGCACGAAGCTGCCGCTCGCGGACGGGCCGCTGGGCGCCACAAGGTCAGCCTCCATATACTCCGGTGCCGGATCATCCCAATCGGCGTGGGTGCGGACCGGCACACTCTGGCGCACGCCCGAGGCGTGCGCATTCCGACGGTGCCGGCCACCAGAGGCGGTCGAGCGGACGGCAGCCAAAGCGCGGTCGATCGTGGCGGCGCTGATCTGCAGGAGCCGCGCACACCGCCTCGTCCAGTTTCAGATGGTCATGCCGTTCCATGGCAGGGATCAATATTGGAATGAGCGGCTTCAACCGGTTGCCGCAGATCCGGTCGGACGCTTCCCACAGGACCACCAGAGCCTCCCTGACCGCTTGGTCATAGACCCGCCGTTCCGGTCGGAGCCGAGATCTCTCCACAACGGGCTCTTTCCGGAGTAGCCGTTCCGCGTGCTTGCGATGATACTCGGTGATTTCGGCGAATTCGGACAAGATGCGGCCTTTTCTCGCCACGCGTGGCGCCGCGGTACCGCGCCGCAACCGCTACCAAGAGTTCGTCTCTCGTTCCCATGCTGACCCGCCTCATGCTCGCCCCCGAACGAAATTGCTTCGGGAACATTTTTAGTGACGCAACAAGTCATCCGTGGGGAACAATTCTGGCGAGACATTGCAAATCTCATCCTGTTTGTCGTGCAGCATTTTGCCGCCACCAGGAACCGCAACCGATTGGATGGGAAGATTATAGGCTGGCCACCAAGGCGCGCACGATCGACGCAATCCGTTCGGCCGTCGCCGCGGCTTCCAGACGGATCACCCCTCCGCCGATGAGAATCTCCGGCCGGACCACGGCACCACCATCTGCATGCGACGCAGGCTCGGCAGACCACCATCAAGCCGGCGAACTCTACCGGGCCTTCTCGAGCGGGCAGCTCCAGCCGCCTTGTTCGCGCCAGCGTCCACCAAGAAGAAACATGGTTGGCAGGAATGCCGCGCTGTCGCCCCACTTCATTCACGGTGACCCCCGGCATCAGCGTCTCCGCCGCAACCCGCGCCTTCACCTCATCCGGCCACTTCTGGCTCCGGCGGCTGCGTCCGTCAGCCGGGAGAAACTCCAATGCAGGCTCCTCGGAGAAACTCCATTCGAACAATCATCCCGGTCCAACGAACCGATTAGGATGCAAGTCGGAAGGTGGGGAGCAGAATACGCTTAAGCTCATGCTCAGGAAGGCAGCGGAAAAGTGGGCCGTCACGTATGACAGCCGCCCAGAAACAGAGATTTGCCACTGTAGATTCTAAGACCAAGTCATCGCACGAGTGGGAGATGCCACAAGCACCGGAGGCGATGTTAACTTCACAGAAACGTTTTCTCTGATACTCCGTCAGATACTGCCGGGCTAAAGCCGGCTGCTTTGGAGAAGGAACACAGATGATCTTTAAGAATATGTTGCTTCCGAGAGTAGGCGGGTTGCAGGGCCGAAGTGGCTCTTATAGAGATCCTTCTTCGATTTGCGCCTGCTATTTCCTTGTAAAAACTCGGTGGCATTCTCTTAGAAGTACAGCGCCGCGGCAGCTTGTGGAGAAAGTTTGATGCTTTTATCCGGAAGCCTTCAATCCATTTTCGTGCTTGCACTATTAGGCACCGCGTTCAGCGGTTCGCTAAGTGAGGCCAAGAACTTGATCATCGAAGGTGTTGTCCTGCCACACACCGCTGGCACTTTCGTTCGCACCAAGGTTACCGATGATGAATCCGCATATCCTGGTCTCGGCCAAACGATATCCTACAGCTCGGACTTGGATTTCAGCGCTACAGCTTACGTCTATGACCTCAGTTTGCCAAGTATTCCGGAGGGTCCATTATCGGACCTTAACAAAAGAAACATGGCGCAGGCATTTCGTGACGTCCATGCAGTCGCAGGCCGGGAGGTAACGGTATTGAACCAGGGTGTACTCGGAACTCCGGAGACAGGCGGGCTCTTTGATTGCGTTCACATGCGACTATTTCAAAATTTTGACAGCAGAAGGTCTTTTCTATGTAGCACGGGGATCAATGGCCGGTTTCTAAAGCTGAGGGTGAGCGGGCCTGACGAGGTAGGCAGTGAGCAAGTCTTCGCAGATTTCGTGTTCGACATTGCTCATGCCAATAAAGATGTCCTTTACGGGATCGTGCCACTGAGCTCCTCAGACAACGAGGTGGGCTCGGTGGGGAATGAATAGTCAATTATCAACATCAAATGTGCTGAAAGGTGCCCTTAGGAGCTGATCGAACCAGCTTCTTTACCGTTAGACGCAAGGCTACGATAATACGACGTAGGCTACATCCATCGGGCGGCCACGTTAAGGCGCTTATGGATTGAGCTACTGCTCTGCCCAGCAAAAACTGTTCTCCCAAAAACATTTGGATCTTCACTGGAAAAGCAGACGTCATGTACCTTCTGAGGGTTCTTGGCCATACAAGTGATCGATCGCGTAGGCCGGGACGATTTTCTGGACTTTGCGACCGGAAACTCTCCGGAAAAGCAGTGGAGATATCGTACTAAGAATGAGCAGCCGCGCGGCCAACTGCAAAGCGCATTGAGCAATCCAAGACTCGACAATGGCTGTCGCTAAGAAGAAACGCCATGGAGACGACTAAATGGTAGTTGAGGTTCACGAGCTCGTTATTAACTGGCACATCCGAGAAGAATGCAATTTTGACTGCTACTTTTGCTATGCAAAGTATGATCAGAACTCTTCGTTTCGCCGGTCCTATGATCTTGTCCTCCGCGATCTCGCGCGCCTTGCCGGAAAGCGGATCGATCTGCATCCTGTCCCAATCCGTGCGGAGCGCATCAGGATAAATTTTGCCGGAGGAGAGCCATTCCTTGACAAGCAGTTGGAGCCAGCCATTGAGTTGGCATTCGAGCTCGGCCTTGCGCCATCATTCATCACCAATGGCAGCATGATCACTGAAGCTTTCGTGCATCGCTACGGCCCAATGATCGCAGTAGCGGGCTTTAGCCTCGATAGCTTCTCGAGCGATGCCAACAGGGCCATCGGCCGTGTCTCGCGCCAAGGGCAAGAGGTCAAGGCGGCTGATCTCAAGAGAGTGTTCGAGATCTTCCGAGTCAAGTCACCAAAAACTCTCCTCAAGATCAACACTGTCGTTTGCCCCGAGAATGTAAACGAAGACATGCGCATGGGCCTTTCAGAGCTTAGGCCGAAGAGATGGAAGATGCTGCGGGTCATTCCAATCCACGGTGGACGCGCTGTGTCAGACGAGGAATTTAAGGCATTCGTGGCGCGCCATCGGGATGTGCCTGGCGCGGTAGTGGAGGATAATGATGATATGCACAGATCCTACATAATGATCGACCCCCAAGCGCGCTTTTACCAGCGTGAGGGATCTGGTTATCTGCGTTCCCCTCCAATTACGGAGGTCGGCGCCATGGAAGCACTGCGCGGTGTTGAGTTCAGTGTGGGCGTCTACGCTAAGAGATATTGACCACATCTCGGCAGGCAAATGGTGCAGGGGACGATTAATCTGGTTCACCGGTCGTCACGCCTCGCCCAGCTGGCGAACTGCACACCCCACGAAGAATGGCTGCGGAATGATCTGGAGAAGGCCGCCATTCGACATACTAATGTCGAATGGCACAATTCCATGTCTCGGAGGTCAAGGCGAGGCGCCTGCCGGAAACTTTCAATGTTGAGCCACACTGCCATCCAGGTCAATTTGAAGCATTTGCTTGTGCGTTCTGTCATCCCACAATGATATCTTGCGTCAGATAGTTACTTTCCTCAGAGCATTTATGTCGTGAGACCGCATTCAAAAAAACGCATTGATGAAATTGAAAGCCTTGTAGCGCATTGGACGAATGATCCAACCAAGCTCAGAGAACTCCTCAGCGAACTGGGGCACCGGACTACCTCCCGCGCGCAGTCTCTGCGGTTGCGTGTCCAGCAGCTTATAGCGGAGGGGAGCCGAAGCCAAAACACCGGGAGCGGTTCTGGTGACTCCCGCCGCAACCCACAGGACGGCCACGACCTGTCTGAGGAGGTCAAGCGCCTGCGTGCCGAACTGATGCTTCGCAGGCGGGAAGTTTCTACGCTGCAGGACCAAAACGCATCTTTGGCCCGTAGCTTGGCCGCTGAGCGGAAAAAAGCTGCAGGCAGCGGCAGCTTGAAGGCCTATGACCTGCTTCAGGTTCAGCCAGACCTTCCAGATTTCGCGCTGAAGGCGTTGCGGCGTGTGTATCAGAAGGCCTATCACCCCGACCAGTGTCGCGATATGGACCCTGGCGAGGCGAACGCAAGATTTGTCGCGTTCGAGACCGCTTTTGATGAAATCGAGTCGAGCAGAAAGTTCCGATGATCTACAAGAAGAAGTTGATCGAAGTCGCCATCCGCTCAAGGCGATCAATGCGGCGTATGCTCGGGAGAAATCGATCCGTCTTGGACACCCCAGTACATTGCATTTGTGCTGGGAGCCATTCTCCGTCGCTCTGAAACTTGATCTTGGTGCTGTGGACCAGCAAGTTCCGCAGTCCCGGCGCGCGGCGGCTTGATATCTGAACGGCAAAGGTCTTCTGTTTGCGGCTCAGCGTAGAGAATTCCGGCACCAGCCACTCGGCTCTCCCATGAGTGCTGGCCAGCTATCATGCCTGACAGAGGACGCACTGGACACTGTCACTGCCAGGAAGTGCCCGACGTTCCGTTTTGTACCATCAGGCCGTTCCGAGATAACCAGTCGATGAGTTGCACGGACGCCATCGAGAACAGCCCAATTCCCAGCACTGCGACGATAAGTAAGGCAGCTGAAAGAAGAATGCTCTAAGCAATGGGGTGCACCCGGCGATTTAGGGCTTCATTTAGGAATTCCTTAGATGCCTGTCCCGTTTAGAAATGTTTGTTCTATCTGATTCGTTGTTTTCTACTGGACTCAACTGTATCGCAATTCGCATGTCGGCTCAGAGGCCTGCAATTGGCAAAAAAATCTTTTTCGGCCGACTGAGCAGCGTTCAATAGCGCGACTCTTCCCAAACAATTGCCCGTGGGATGTGGGCGGGTAGATAATTGGCAAGAGTATAGACAATGGTCTCGTCGTCCCTCCGCTTCACGTGGGTGGGGGACCAAGTGTAATAGACTCCATCCGGATCGCTTTCCCGATAGGATGGCTTGAGACCAAGGGCGGCATGGACGTCATCTTCAAAGCCACGCGGCGTACGCAACCGGATCTCGAGGACGAACGTGCCCCAGCCCGTGGAAATCAATTTGTTGCCTGCAAGCGCCAGCTTGTGTGCCGGAATTTCTTGGAGCCTCGTAGGGTCTATCTGGGTCTCTCCGCTCCAGCGGTAGACACAGGGAGTAGCGGGGTAGTCCAGGCACAGGACGTGTTTGCTTTCGACGCGCGGCTGGCCGTCCATCTTGTAGTGGCCCACAAAAACGGGCGCCGCGCCCGCGGGATGAGCGGGGGTGACGATATCGCCGGGAAGCGGACTGTCGGGCAGACTGCTGCGGTCTGGAACAGAAAGGGCCGCATCGCGCCAAGTCTTGTCCTGACGCCACCAGGCAAGGCGAACATCCTGGCGTCGGTCACCGCGCTTGTCGAGGAAGGATACGCCCCTGGGAAGGGCAACCTCCCGCCCGGAAGTAATCAACTTGACCGCACGGCCGAAATCTGTGTCCTCACGCGCAATCTCGGGCAAATCCTCCGGCCGCAGCCGACCATCAGGGCGGCGAACCCGGATCAGTTCAATCTCCGGCTCGAACCAGCAGGCGTGGACCAGTTTCAAGCCTTGCCGGTCATACCAGAGCGGCAGTGCCTCAAGGAACCAGTCTGTCCATGCCAAGGCCTCAGGTGTTTCCACGCCGATGGCTTCGATGAAGCTGGCGTGCTGACCCGCATTCTTCTTGGTCTGCGCCCTCAAGGGCTGGCCATCGGCACCGCGACGGTGAAACAGGATGGCGTTCAGCTCGTGATTGCCCATGATCGCGATGGCTTGGTCCCCATCGATGAGGCCTCGCACGCGCTGCAGGACCCGGCGGTCATCGGCCTGCTCCATATCCCCCTTTCCGGCATCGATGAAGTCGCCCAGGAAAGCCGGCTTTGTGCCAGCGGCCATGGATAGGCTCGCTTCGAGACGACGCCAGTCGGCATGGATGTCGGGAATGATCGTGAACATAAGAAATCTTTCGATGAGAGGTCGGCTCAGACGCCCGGATAAAAGCGCCACAGGTCGCGTGCGAAGTCTGCGTCCGGGCACCGCGCACGATGCAGGTCCATGGCTATCCGGCCGATGAGGTCAGGGCACTCGATTTGCCGGCGCCACGGATGCCCCATGACCTGCTCGGAGTAGAGCAGCCCCAGCAGGTTGCCGGCAATTGCGCCGGTGCTGTCGCTGTCACCGGAATGGGTCACGGCGATGCGCAAACCTTCCTCGAAATCGCGGGCTGCAAGTGCCGCATAGATGGCGATCGACAGGGCCTCCTCTGCCACCCAACCGCCGCCCAGTGACTCGACGGTCCCAGGGAGGCCATCGAGGCGGGCAGCGCGTGCAGCATCAATGGCCGTCATCACCCGGAGATCCAAGTTCTTGCCCTGCAGCCGGTCGAGGGCACGGCTCAATGTCTCGCCTTCAAGCAGGAACGACAGTAGCCAGGCAAATGCCCGTGCTGCGTCCCTTCCAGTGCGGTGCCCATGGGTCAGATGCGAGGTCTCGTCAGCCAGTGCGTCGATGTGGTCGCGTTGAAACAGACCGACAGGGGCAACCCGCATGATCGTGCCGCAGCCTTTGCTGTCGTTCTGCGCCAGATCGCCGAATGCCCGGCTGGCAGAGAGTGCCGAGAGGCAGGTGGTGCCCGGTGCACGTCGGCGGTGCAGACGCGGGTCGCGGATCAGTCCGATGCTGTCGATCCAGTCGATCGGGCTGCGCCCACCTTGTGTCAGGTACCACCGCAGCAGGGCGTGATGCACGACCCCCGGCGGATGACACATTCCTTTCGACACGGCGCGCACCATGGCCCGGACCAGCCCTTCGCCGGTAAATAGCGTCATCTGGGTATCGTCCGTGATCGCTGCCTGCACGCCATCATGAGGCAGGATCCGATCAACCCCGTCGGGGAATTGGGTGCGTATCTTGTCGAGCGACCAGAATTCGATCTCGGCACCCAAGGCATCGCCGATGGCACCTCCATAGAGACTGGCCCGGATATGGCCGAGCACCGGGTCATCCTCGGCCATCAGCGCCTCCAGCCACCGACGCTGGACCGGTAACGGCCCGGCGCCCTTGCGCGTGCGAGCCACATGAGCCAGCGCCTCGGCCACGCGCTCCCCGCGTTCGCACTGGATCAGGGCCG
The DNA here is from genome assembly GCF_030863885.1 of Paracoccus actinidiae. NCBI lineage: Bacteria > Pseudomonadati > Pseudomonadota > Alphaproteobacteria > Rhodobacterales > Paracoccaceae > Paracoccus > Paracoccus actinidiae. Next base: position 2,721,228 of record NZ_CP132956.1, on the reverse strand, counting down.
CGACAAGGCCGGTCCGCTCCCGCCCGGACAGGCCGTGGACAACCACGCGCCCTCCCGCCTCGAGCCGCTGGTGCAGGACGGGAGAGATGGCTCGCCATCCCTGATACCAATCAGCATCGGGCGCTTGCCCTTTCGGGATGGGTAACCTGAGCCACAGGATGCCGGCTTCTCGGAGCTGCTGATCCATGTTGCTTTCGGGATCGACCAGGCGCTGCAGTTCGGCATCTTCGATGAGCGAAACAAGAATGTCGGTCCGCCACAACTTCAACCTCAGCACATCCATGCCAAGGTCGCGGGCCCAATCGCTCCCCAGCTCCGCCGCACCTCGACGTCCCGGACAAAGTGTCATGCCAAGCCTGCCGGCCGCGACATCAAAGCTGTCGATCATCAGGGGATGGCTTTGGGAGGTTCGCATGGTGGCTCTTGTGTAAACTGTCTTGCTGGATCGTCCTTCGGCTATTCAGAAAGTTCAACCTCTGGATGTGCCCACTTGGGACTTGGTTAAAGTGTGTGGCTTTAACTACACCGTAGCTTGGCGCCTCATGCGGGCCTTACCCGAACATGCCGTTCCTTAAGACTTAAGATTCCCGAGGGCAGGGATCAGCACACCGGTGACGCTCATCACTACCAACGTATTTTCTGCAGTCCCTGAGCAATGTTGAAAGGCGCGCGCTCATCACCCATACGGGTGGCTGCGAGGGCATCTTCGCAATTTTCTTCCTGCTGCCCGCTTTCTTTAAACAGGCTGAACTTAGTCAAGCGGCCTTTCAATGGCAGTCAGATGGGCGGCTTCCCACACAAAAGATGATTTGTGGAGAAAGCCCAGGTTCGGTCAGATAGCACAGTCATCGGAGGGGATCAGGCCTCCCCATAGCGGGGATCTCCCTCAGGCTGATGCCATGAATGAAGCTCAGAGCCTGTGGGACACCGCAGTGCTAACCCATTGGTCTTGCTGACCCCTATTCGTCCTTGTCGTGGGACACTTGGTCATTGAAGTCATCGGGTTTATCTTGATTCTGACAGTCCCCTACGGGCTGCCACTTTAGCTCTAACCGTTCGGCGTTACTGCTCTGCCGTGTGGTGAGCGCGGGAGATAGTGTCCGCTATAGATGTTGGACACTATGGTGGGAGCGTGGCGCGTCGGACGAAGCGGCGAGAAGCGGCCGATCTGCTCCAGACGATGGCTCCGGGAGTATTGGTAGCTCAGTCAGCCCGCCGCTATGGCAACCGGCGGGACACCCACTTGGTTCCTCTCACGGCGATTAGTTCCGCAGACCAGACTTTAGAGGGGCGTGCTTCGCGTGCGAGTGCCGAGATGTCTGGCGGTACAGCCACATATACACGATCGCTCTTCTGAAACTGCAGAACAGTTGAAAGTTTCGGCGTGAGAGCTCTCCAAAATTGTGGGAAAGAAGGGAGCAGGTTGTCGCATTTAAGCTTTTTTCGAAAAGACCTATTTCTCATGTGGGTTATAAGTCTGAAAACCCGAAAAAGCGTTCACCCCCGGAGCCCGATTGGCCGAAAGCCATCATAATTGCGCTCCTGAACAGAGTTCGCCACTTCGACTTTTTCGTCATCTGGCATGCTGGGTTTTTCTGCACCCACTTTTTTCAGGTAAGTCAGCAACAAGAAAGATGTCGTTCTCTGGGAATTTAGCCCGAATGACGTCAAAGAGCAGGGATGGCATTCCGCCTCGGCTTTTGCGCCACCTATTTGCTGATGGTGACGCAAATGCCGAGCCGCGAGAGCCATAACCCACCAGTCCTATCGGCAGAAAAAGGTCGCCCAGCTTGTCACCCTGTGCATTCAGCGTAGGGCATATGATTAGAACAAGAAACAGCACTATGGTATATCAAATAGAATGATCAATAGCTGCAAGGGTACTACGCGCCTATATCGACATACGTAGCGACCTACTTCACCGTGCTGCGGTGCTGCTGAGCGGACGTACGTTGCTCGGTCCAACCCTGCGGCTGCTCAACGGGATTAAGTTCGAGTGCCTCTGCGACGCCGGCGCCAACCTCGCGCGGCTTCGTTCAGCCGCTGTGGAACTCCGCGACCTCCCGATAGCCCACTGCCGCTTATCTCTCTGAATGAAAAAAAGATCAATTCTCTCGAGGGAGATTGGTCGACTATTGGCCATTCACTGGGTGAATTGAACTGGGGATTCAAACCAATTTCTTCCCAATCGAAGCAAGCTCATTTTTCTCACGCAAGCAGTAAGTGTAGGAGAAATGCAGATGACCCACAAAGCCAGTCAAACCCAAACTTCAGCTTCCGAAGAAATGGCCAATGTTCTGGAAACGATGAAACCAAGGCTCAAGGCGTCGATCATTGCAAAGCTGAGCGGTCTATCACAGCGGGTAATCACGCAGCATGCAACGAATAACTGTATTCCAGGGGCCGCCAAACACGGTGGTCTTTGGACATTTGATCACGATTTGGCTCTTCTTTGGATAAACGAAGGCAGCAAATGTCAAGAAGTAAAACAAACCTCAAGAATATCTTCAAGCCGAACAACAGCAAATTCTACTGGCTCCGTGTCAAAATCAACGGCGTCCCACACAGAGAATCGCTTCGAACAACTTCTCAAAGCGTCGCGGCGAAAAGGGCCAAAAGCCGCATAGCGGAGCTCAGGGGACTCGCGGAGGCCGGGGAGTTAGATTGGACCTTCTCTACCGGCCTGTTGAAGTTTTACGAGGCCTTGGACCAAGAAAATTCCGGCTGGGGCGCGCAAACCCGGAAGCGCTATCGGACCAGCCTCCGCCAAATCCTCCGGGTGATTGAGGAAATCTGCGAAGATTTCGGCCAGGATGTTAGGACTGTCATGGCAGCTGAAATTAAAGTCGCGACCGTGTCTGAATTTGTGTCCCGGCGTCGCTCCGATGGCGTGACGATTTCCACAATCAACCGAGACCTGACGGCATTCGGCCAGCTGATGACGGCGATGAGGAACGACGGTTGGATTGAGGAAAATCCGGTCAAGCAGTTTGAAAAACAGGGCATGAAGGAAGTTCTACCTGATATCGTAATGCCGACCGAGTCTGCAATCGCCAGGCTGTCAGCCAGAGCTCCCGGCACGCTGACCTATTTTCCTGCGTTCCTCGATGCCACGGGCGGACGGGTCACGGAAATGGCTCGTCTGAAACGGACGGACATCTCCGGGATGGAGAATCCCATTCAGGGTAATGTCTTCGCCACACTAAGAAACACCAAGGGTGGAAAGGTTAGGACAATCGAACTCACCCAAGACGCGATCGACATCCTGTTGCAAATTCCACTATCGAATGCCTCGGACTACGTTTTCTGGAACGTGAGCGATCATGGCTACTACAAAGATCCCTCAAGCCTGTTCTGGGAGTACGGTCAGGAAACCGGGTTCGGCGCGCGCATGCACGATCTGCGTCACAAGTTTGCGGTTGAACGGCTGCGCGACGGTTGGTCCGTTTACAAGGTGCAGAAATACATTGGGCACGGGTCGGTCCTCACTACGGAACGTTACTACTTCCGATACCTGTCTCAAAAGCAACAAGAGCGCGCGCGCTCTGATGGAGATAACGGCTTCAGATAAGATTTGAACCGAGCCACATCGCCGAGGGGATCCTGCGTCAGCTGGGTCCCCTTTTTGCTATGTCTTGATCAGGACCGGAACGGTTAATCGAAGCATAGATGACGTTCAAAGAGCATAACCGGCATCCCCTCGAAGGCTCGAAAGGGGTCATAGTATGACACTTTATGGCTCAGAGCGTATGATCTTCCATTGTACGTTGTGCGCCCACAAACCGAGATTGCCGAGCTTTTTCAAAACCTTAATGGCGGAGCAGGTGGGATTCGAACCCACGGGACCATCACTGGCCCGGCGGTTTTCAAGACCGCTGCCTTAGACCACTCGGCCACTGCTCCGTGGGCTTCGGTAAACCTTGGCAAAGAGATTGCCAAGGTCCAACTGTCAGACCACCACGCCTGCGCCCTCGGTGGCGGGACCGGCGACGGCGCGGAAGGCTGCGAACAGTTCCCGGCCCATGCCCTGACTGCTGGGGACGGGATCATGGACGGCCGCAGGGCGGGATTCGAAATCCGGGGCCAGGCAGTCGATCGTGCCGCCGACTGCATCAAGGCGGATCATGTCTCCGTCCTGCACGCGCGCAAGAGGGCCGCCCACCGACGCCTCGGGAGAGATGTGGATGGCGGCGGGCACCTTGCCCGAGGCGCCCGACATCCGGCCATCGGTCAGCAGCGCGATCTTGAATCCGCGATCCTGAAGGACGGCCAGGATTGGGGTCAGCGAATGCAGTTCGGGCATTCCGTTGGCGCGCGGACCCTGGAAGCGGACGACCACCACGGTGTCTTCCGTGAACTCGCCTGCCTTAAAGGCGGCCTTTACCTGTTCCTGGTCGCTGAAGACACGGGCCCGGGCCTCGATGACGTGGCGTTCGGGGGCCACGGCACTGATCTTGATGACGCCCCGGCCCAGGTTGCCCCCCAACTGCTTCAACCCGCCGGTCTTGGCAAACGGGTCGTGGACAGGGCGCAGGATCTTGTCGTTCAGGGTATCGCGCGCGCCTGCCTCCCACCGGATTGCATCCCCGTCCAGGCGGGGTTCGGTCGTATAGCCGTCCAGGCCGGTGCCGTGGATCGTCTTGACATCTTCGTGCAGCAGACCCGCGTCCAGCAACTGCGCGATCATGTAGCCGATGCCCCCTGCCGCGTGGAAATGGTTCACGTCGGCCAGGCCGTTGGGGTAAACGCGCGCCATCAGCGGCACGGTTTCGGAAATGTCATGGAAATCCCCGATGTCGATCAGGATGCCGGCGGCCTTGGCCATGGCGGGTATGTGCATGACAAGGTTGGTCGATCCGCCCGTCGCCATCAAGCCCACGATGCCGTTCACGAAGGCCTTTTCGTCCAGCACCTCGCCCGCGGGAAGGAAGTCGTTGCCCAGCCGCGTGATTGCGGCGGCACGCTGAACGCCCGCCACGGTCAGGGCGTCGCGCAGGGGGGTGTTGGGATTCACGAAGCTGGATCCGGGCAGGTGCAGCCCCATGAATTCCATCAGCATCTGATTGCTGTTCGCCGTGCCGTAAAAGGTGCAGGTGCCGGGGGAATGATAGGACGCCATCTCCGCCGCCATCAGGGCGTCACGGCCGACCTCGCCGGCCGCGAATTGCTGGCGGACGCGGGATTTCTCGTCGTTGGGCAGGCCCGAGGGCATGGGGCCGGCGGGGAGGAACACCGCCGGGATGTGCCCAAAGGTAGCGGCGGCCATGACCAGGCCTGGAACGATCTTGTCGCAAACACCCAGGTATAGTGCCGCGTCAAAGCAATCGTGCGACAGCGCCACGCCTGCCGACAAGGCGATCACGTCGCGAGAGAACAGCGACAGTTCCATTCCCGCACGGCCTTGCGTCACGCCGTCGCACATGGCGGGCACGCCGCCCGCGACTTGCACGGTCGCGCCCGCCGCATTGCCCGCGCGGCGGATCAGGTCCGGATAACGCTCGTAAGGCTGATGGGCCGACAGCATATCGTTATAGGCGGTGACAATGCCGATATTCGGCTTGCGCGTCAGGGCCAGGTCGTCCTTGTCGGGCATCGCGGCATAGGCGTGGGCCTGGTTGCCGCAGGACAGATGGGCGCGGCGCGGGCCTTCCTCGGCGGCCCGGGCGATCTTTGTCAGGTATGCGTCGCGCGTGTTGCGGGACCGGGCGCGGATCCTGTCGGTGACGCAGTCGATTGTGGCGTGCAGGGTCATGGCTGGCTCCTTCTTGCGCGGCAATATACGTTGTTAGCGATAACGGATCAACGGGGCATGTCGCAGGCATGGCATTGACCCAGCGACGGCCTTGTGCCGGGCGGGTCGCCATGCCAGATCCGGGGCACGAAAAGGATGAACCCGATGACCGATCTGCCCGTGCTGCGCCTGCGCCCGAAATCCAAGCCCCAGGCGATCCGCCACGGATTTCCCTGGGTCTTCGCCGACGAATCCGTGCTGGACCGCCGCAGCCGCGCGATCCCGCCGGGCGGTTTTGCGGTGCTGGAGGATGCCGAGCGCAAGCCCTTGGGACTGGTGACGGTCAACCCCAACAGCAAGATCGTGGGCCGGGTGATGGACCCCGACCCCGAGGCCGTGATCGACGCCGAATGGTTGGCCGCAAAATTGACGCGCGCCTTGCAGTTGCGGGAACGGCTGTATGACGCACCCTTCTATCGCCTCGTCCATGCCGAGGCCGACGGGCTGCCCGGCCTGGTGATCGACCGGTTCGGCGATGCGGCGGTGATCCAGCCGAACGCTGCCTGGGCGGACCGGATGGCGGATGACCTGGCGGATGCGCTGATCCGGGTGACGGGCGTGTCCACCGTGATCCTGAACGGGCAGGGCCGCGCGCGCGGGCTGGAAGGCTTGGACGAACGGATGGAGGTTCTGCGCGGACAGGCGCCCACGGAACCCGTGGCCGTTCCGATGAACGGTGCCACCTATCTGGCCGATCTGATGGGTGGGCAAAAGACCGGGCTGTTCTTCGACCAGCGGCCGAACCAGGCCTTTGCGCAGCGGCTTTCCAAGGATGCGGCGGTGCTGGACGTGTTCAGCCATGTGGGCGGCTTCGGCCTTGCCGCCCTGGCGGCGGGCGCGGCCCACGCGACCTGCGTCGATGGCAGTGCCGCGGCCCTTGATCTGGCAAAAGGCGGGGCAGGACGCATGGGCGCGGCGGACCGTCTGGAAACCTTCCAGTCCGATGCCTTCAAGGCCATGGAGAAGATGGCCGAGGAGGGCCGCCGGTTCGACCTGGTGGTCTGCGACCCGCCTGCCTTTGCGCCTGCCAAGCCTGCATTGGACGCAGGCCTGCGCGCCTATGAACGGGTGGCAAAGCTGGCCGCGCCCCTGGTCGCGCCTGGGGGCTATCTGGTTTTGTGCAGTTGCTCGCACGCCGCCGACCTGACGGCGTTCCGCAATGTCAGCGCGCGGGGCATCGGGCGCGGCGGGCGGCGTGGAGTGCTGATCCATACGGGCCAGGCGGGGCCCGATCATCCGACGCTGCCTCAGCTTGCGGAAACCGGCTATCTCAAGGCGCTGTTCTTTCGGCTGGATTGATGCGCGCGGTTCTTGACGCCAATGTCCTGTTCCCGACGATCCTGCGGGAAATCCTGACCGATCTGGCGGGGGCGGGGCTTTACGTTCCCCTGTGGTCGGCCCGGATCCTGGCCGAATGGCGTCATGCGGCGTCCCGGCTGGGCGCCGATCAGGATGCCGTCGCGGGGGCCGAGATTGCGTTGCTGCGCATCAGGTTCCCGCAGGCGGAACTGCCGGACGACGGTTGCCAGGCCATCGACCGGGATTTCCCCGATCCGGCCGACCGCCATGTGGCGGAAACCGCCCTGGCAGGGGACGCGTCGCTGATCGTCACGGCCAACCTGCGCGATTTTCCTCAACACCTGATGACAGGGCTGGGGCTGCGTGCGATTCATCCCGACGCCTTTGTGCTGGATTTGTTCGCCGCCGATCCTGCGGCAGTCGCGGCGGCTGTTCAAGCAGCGCGCGACAAGGCTGCGGCCATGGGCGGCAACATGACGGTAGGGGATATGCTGAAACGCAGCCGCCTGCCCCGCTTGGCCAAAGCCGTGAAAGGTTGAACCGAGTTGCTGTTAACGCTAACAAGAGATATGGCGATCCCTGCCCGCAAGGAGGAAAGCATGGTCTCTCGTGTCATTCCGGTCGATGACTTCGATCTGGTGATCTTTGGTGCCACAGGCGATCTGGCGCAACGCAAGATTCTGCCTGGATTGTTCCGGCGCTTTGTCGCAGGGCAGATACCGGAAACCTCGCGCATCATCGGGGCGGCACGGACGGACCAGGACGACGACGCGTTCCGGGCCGAGGCCGCCAATGTCATCGTGGAATTCGGCCGCATTCGTCAGGATGATCCACGCCTTGGGCAATTCCTGAACCTGCTGGGCTATACCCCCATCGACGCCAGGGGCGATGGCGGCTGGGTCGATCTGAAATCGCGGATGCGGCCCGGTGCGGTTCATGCCTTTTACTTCTCGGTCGCGCCATCGCTGTTTGGTGATATCGCCAGCCGCCTTGCCAGCCATGGCATCGCGGACCAGGATAGCCGCATCGTGGTTGAAAAGCCCTTTGGCCGCGATCTGGAAACCGCCCGCGCGCTGAACGCCACGCTGGCCTGCCATTTCCGGGAAGAACAAATCTATCGCATCGACCATTACCTTGGCAAGGAAACCGTCCAGAACCTGATGGCGGTGCGGTTCGCCAATATCCTGTTCGAGCCGTTGTGGAATTCGCAATACGTCGATCACGTGCAGATCACGGTGGCCGAAACAGTGGGCGTGGCCGGGCGCGGCAGCTATTACGACAAATCCGGCGCGATCCGGGACATGGTTCAGAACCACATGATGCAGCTTCTGTGCCTCATCGCGATGGAGCCGCCCTATCACTTCGACCCCAACGCCGTGCGCGATGAAAAGCTCAAGGTGATCCGTGCCCTGCAACCCGTCGAACCGGCTGACATCGTGCGCGGGCAGTACCAGGCAGACAGCAAGTCCACGGGCTATCTGGAGGATTCGGAAAACCCGGATTCCCGGACCGAAAGCTATGTGGCGATGAAGGTCTGCATCTCGAACTGGCGGTGGCAGGGCACGCCCTTCTATCTGCGCACCGGCAAGAAGCTGCGCGCCCGCACCAGCGAGATCGCCATCGTCTTCCGCGAGCCGCCCCATTCGATCTTTGACGACAGCGGCGCCCCCAAGGCCAACGAGCTTGTCATTCGCCTGCAACCGAACGAGGGTATGAACCTCAAGGTGATGATCAAGGAACCGGGGCCGGGCGGGATGCGGCTGGTGCAGGTGCCGCTGGATATGTCTTTCGCGGATGCGCTTGGCACGGATGGCAGCGATATGCCCGATGCTTACGAACGGCTGATCATGGACGTGATCCGGGGCAACCAGACCCTGTTCATGCGCGGGGACGAGGTCGAGGCCGCCTGGTCCTGGACCGATCCCATCATCGCCGCCTGGGAAGACGGCAAGCGGCGGCCCGAACCCTATGACGCGGGGTCGTCCGGTCCCGAGGAAGCGTTGCGCCTGATGCATCGCGACAATCGCCGATGGAGGGAGATTCGCGGATGAGCATGGACTTCAAGGAATATCCCGACCGCGAGATGCTGGCCTTGTCGCTGGCAGACCAGATCGCCTCGCAACTGGCGCAGCAGCTGCGCACCGGGGATGTCGCCAGCCTGTGCGTGCCGGGCGGCACCTCTCCGACCCTGGTCTTCGAGACGCTGAGCGGGGCGGATATCGACTGGAGCCGGGTGACGGTTTTCCCGGGCGACGAACGTTGGGTCGATGGGGACCACAAGCGTTCGAACGGCCGCCTGCTTCGTCGCCACCTGCTGCGCGACCGCGCAGCCGTCGCGAGATACATCGACCTTTACACCGGCGACCCTACCCCGGACGAGGCTGCCGAAAGCTTGGCCGAGGCGATCCGGCCGCATCTGCCGATCACCGTGGTTCTTCTGGGAATGGGCAATGACATGCACACGGCAAGCCTGTTCCCCGGCGCGGACCGGCTGGCCGAAGGGCTGGCCGCCAATTCCCCGCTGGTCCTGCCGATCCGCGCCGAGGGCGCCGAGGAACCGCGCATCACCCTGACCCGGCCGGCCCTTGCCGACGCAATGAATGTCCACGTCCTGATCATGGGACCGGAAAAGCGCGAAGCCCTGGACCGCGCGCAAAAGCTGGATCCGGTCGAGGCGCCGATCAGGGCATTCCTGGACAACGCGACCGTTCACTGGGCCGAATAGGCCGCCCGAAGGAGCCTTTCCGAATGACCGACATCTGGACCCGCCTGAAATCCCATCGCCAGGCGCAAGGCGACCGCCGCATCACCGACCTGTTCGCCGCCGATCCCGCCCGCGCGCGCGCCTTTTCGACCCAGGCCGACGGCCTGGTCTTCGACTGGTCCAAGACCATGATCGACGCCGATGCCCGCGATCTGCTGCTGGAACTAGCCAAGGGCGCCGACGTGGCGACCCGCCGCGAGGCGATGTTCACCGGCGAGAAGATCAACGAGACCGAGGGCCGGGCCGTGCTGCACACCGCCCTGCGCAACCTGCGCGGCAGCGTCACGGTGGACGGCCAGGACGTGATGCCCGCCGTGCGCGAAACCCACGACCGCATGGCCGATTTCGCCCGCGACGTGCGGTCGGGCGCCTTTACGGGACAGGGCGGCAAGATCACAGATGTGGTCAACATCGGCATCGGCGGTTCGGATCTTGGCCCCTACATGGCGGTGCTGGCGATGGCGCCTTATCACGACGGGCCGCGCACGCATTTCGTCAGCAACGTGGACGGTGCGGACATTGCCGACACCTTGAAGGGGCTGGATCCGGGGACGACGCTGGTGATCGTGGCGTCAAAGACATTCACCACCATCGAGACGATGACCAATGCCCAGACCGCCCGCGACTGGATGGGAAAGGTCGTCACCGACCCCGCGTCGCAATTTGTGGCACTGTCCTCGGCCACCCGCAAGACGGCGGAATTCGGAGTCGACCCCGCGCGCGTGTTTGGGTTCGAGGACTGGGTGGGCGGGCGTTACTCTGTCTGGGGACCGATCGGCCTGTCGCTGATGCTGGCGATCGGCGACGGGCGGTTCGACGAATTCCTGGGCGGTGCCGCAGCGATGGACACGCATTTCCGCGCTGCGCCGATGGCGGAAAACCTGCCGGTGCTGCTGGCCGTGGTGGGCATCTGGCACCACCAGGTCTGCGGCTATCCGACCCGCGCGGTGCTGCCCTATGACAACCGCCTGCTGCGGCTTCCTGCCTATTTGCAGCAGCTGGAAATGGAATCGAACGGCAAGCGCGTGGCCATGGACGGCAGCGACCTTGCCGTGATGTCGGGCCCGGTGGTCTGGGGCGAGCCCGGAACAAACGGCCAGCACGCCTTTTACCAGTTGATCCACCAGGGCACCACGCCCGTCCCCTGCGAATTCATCCTGGCCGCCAAGGGTCACGAGGACGACCTGGCGCATCATCACATCCTGCTGGCTGCGAACTGCCTGGCCCAGTCCGAGGCACTGATGCGCGGTCGCACCCTGGACGAGGCGCGCGCCCTGATGCAGGCCAAGGGGTTGGAAGGCGCTGAACTGGACCGCCAGGCACGGCACCGGGTGTTTCCCGGAAACCGGCCCTCGACCACCCTGCTGATCGAAAAGCTGACGCCTTTTACCCTGGGCCAGATCGTCGCCCTGTATGAACACCGGGTGTTCGTGGAAGGCGTGATCTTGGGGATCAACAGCTTTGACCAGTGGGGGGTTGAACTGGGCAAGGAACTGGCGCTGAAGGTTGAACCGCTGCTGAAGGGCGATGATGCGCCGGGGCACGATCCCTCGACCGAGCATCTGGCGGGGTTGTTCCGGCAGATGCGCGGATAGGCCCGAAGGCTTGGGGGCCGTCTGCCCCCCAGGCCCCCCGAGGATATTTTCGTGAAGAAGAAGCCTACCAGTGCGGCGGGCGCTGATCGGCCAGCGGAATCTGGCCTTCGGTGCCCGCCTGCTGTTCGGCGGCAAAGCGCAGCAGCATCTCGACCCGGCGGGTCAGCAGGGCGATCTCGGAATCCTGGCGGGCGATGACCTCGTTCAGATCGTCCACCGTCCTGGCCAGGTGGGCCAAGGCTTCCTCGGCCTGCTGGATTCGCGCGTGGGTATCCTTGTCCATATCGGCCCCTTCGGTTAAGGCAGCCACGGATTTGGCCGGAAAGGCAGGACCATGGCGAAAGATCAGAAAAAACAGCCCCGTCCCAAGGCGGAAACGCCCAAGGGCTTTCGCGACTATTTCGGCGCGGACGTGACGGAACGCAAGGCGATGCTGGATGCCATCGGTAAAGTTTACGAACTGCATGGCTTCGATCCGCTTGAAACAAGCGCGGTCGAGACGGTCGAGGCCCTGGGCAAGTTCCTGCCCGACGTGGACCGCCCGAATGCGGGTGTCTTTGCCTGGCAGGAAGAAGCGGTGCCCGGCGGCGGTTCCGGCGAGTGGCTGGCGCTGCGTTATGACCTGACGGCGCCCTTGGCGCGGGTGGCCGCGCAGTTTCGCAATGACCTGCCGATCCCCTATCGCCGCTATGCCATGGGTCCGGTCTGGCGGAACGAGAAGCCGGGGCCGGGGCGGTTCCGCCAGTTTTATCAATGCGACGCGGACACGGTTGGGTCTGCGTCGGTGGCGGCGGATGCCGAGATTTGCGCGATGCTGGCCGATGCGTTGGAGGCCGTGGGGATCGCGCGCGGCGACTATCTCGTGCGGATCAACAACCGCAAGGTCCTGAACGGCGTGCTGGAGGCTGCCGAGGTGCGCGCCGACCAGGCCGAGGACGTGCTGCGCCAGATCGACAAGTTCGACAAGGTGGGCCGCGACGGCGTGCTGTCGCTGCTGACCACGGGCCGCAAGGACGACAGCGGCGCAATGATCGAAGGCGTGGGTTTGAGTGAGGCGCAGGCCCGGCCGGTCTTGGCCTTCCTGACCTCGAAAGGATCGGACAACACGGCCACGCTGGAGAACCTGCGCTCGGCCGTCGGCGCTTCGGCCATCGGCGCTGAAGGCGTGGACGAGTTGGCCGAGATCGCCGGGATGCTGCGCGCCATGGGCATGGACAAGGACCGCGCGGTCATCGACCCCTCGGTCGTGCGCGGCCTGGGCTATTACACCGGACCCGTCTTCGAGGCCGAGCTGACTTTCGAGATCCTGGATGAAAAAGGCCGCAAGCGGCAGTTCGGATCGGTCGCAGGGGGCGGGCGCTATGACGGGCTGGTGGAACGATTCACGGGCCAGAAGGTGCCCGCGACCGGTGTCAGCATCGGTGTGGACCGGCTTATCGCCGCGTTGCGGGCAAAGGGGCTGACGGGAACGCAGGCGCAGGGGCCGGTTGTCGTCACGGTCATGGACCGCGACCGGATGGCTGATTATCAGGCCATGGCGGTTGAACTGCGCGCGGCGGGCATCCGGGCCGAGGTCTATCTGGGAAATCCGAAGAACTTCGGCAACCAGTTGAAATATGCCGATAAGCGTGGCGCACCCGTGGCGATCATCCAAGGGGGTGACGAGGCAGCGCGGGGCGTCGTGCAGGTCAAGGATCTGGTCCTGGGCGCGCGCATTGCCGCCGAGGCCAGCCTGGACGAATGGAAGGCCCAGCCTGCCCAGACCGAGGTTCCCCGCGCTGATCTGGTCGCGGAAGTCCGTCGGATCCTTTCATGATTCCCAAGCGCGACAAGCAGGCCGTCGGCCAACGCTTCCTGTCCGCCTTCCGTGAGGCGGGTGCGGTCGAAGTCGCGCCCGATATCCTGCTGCCCGCCGATACCCTGCTGGATCTGTATGGCGAGGATATTCGCGCCCGGGCCTATACCTCGACCGATCCGCTGCGGGGCGAGGTGATGCTGCGGCCGGATTTTACCGTACCGGTGGTGCAGATGCACATGGCCGGTGGGGCCGAACCTGCCCGCTATTGCTATCTGGGCGAGGTGTTCCGCAAGCAGGATCCGGGCGAGGAGCGTCCTGCCAATCCGCGTGACAACGAATACCTGCAAGCGGGGTTCGAACTGTTCGCCCACGATCCCCAGGCCGATGCCGAGGTCTTTGCATTGTTCCACCGGCAGCTGGCGCCTTACGGGCTGCGGGCCGTGACGGGCGACATGGGGCTGGTGATGGATGCGGTCCGCGCGCTGCCGCTGTCAGAGGCACGGCGCGATGCGCTGTTGCATCACGTCTGGAGGCCGGGACGCTTCGGGCGGCTTTTGGACCGTTTTTCTCGCCCTGTGGCCCCGCGCGCCTTTGCCGACAGCGCCGCCCCCTGGGCTGGGCTGCGGACAAGGGACGAGATGGACCGGCGCATCGCCCGGCTGATCGCGGATGGGGACGCCGCGGCCTTGGATCGCGTCTGGATTGCTCGGCTGGACCGGCTGTTCACGATCAGCGCCTCCATACCGGATGCCACGAAGGAACTGGCGAACCTGGCACGGGACTGGCCCGCCTTGGTTCCGGCCATTCGCCGCATCGAGAAGCGGGCAGGGATGCTGGCGGACCTGGGCATCTCGCCTGAAACCGTGCTGTTCGATGCAAGCCACGGTCACCGCACGATGGAATATTACGACGGCTTCACCTTCAGCTTCGTGGCCGAAAGCCGCCCTGACTGGCCCCCGGTTGCGACGGGCGGACGCTATGACGCGCTGACCGCCGTGCTGGGGCGGGGCGGGCGGGCGATCCCTGCCGTGGGCGGCATCATCCGGCCGGGCCTTGTTGCTGAATTGGAGTCCGCATGATCCGGCTGGGCGTGCCGTCCAAGGGACGGCTGATGGAACAAACCTTTGGCTGGTTCGCCGCGCGCGGGGTCACGCTGTCGCGCAGCGGGTCGGACCGCGAATATGCGGGCAGGGTGCAGGGGGTGGACGGCGTATCGCTGGTTCTGCTGTCGGCGGGGGAAATCCCGCGCGAACTGGCGGCGGGCCGGATTGAACTGGGCGTGACAGGCACCGATCTGGTGCGCGAAAAGCTGGCGGGTTGGCGGTCTGATGTGGCCGAGGTTGCGCCGATGGGATTCGGTCATGCCGATCTGATCCTGGCCGTGCCGGACTGCTGGCACGATTGCGAGGATCTGGACGATCTGGCATCCATCGCCCGCGACTTTCGGGCGGCCCATGGTTTCAGGCTGCGGATCGCGACCAAGTATCACCGGCTGGTCCGGGCCTGGCTGGCGGCGCATGAGGTCGCGGATTATCAACTGGTTGATTCCCAAGGGGCAACCGAGGGCACCATCGCCAATCAGACGGCCGAAGCTATTGCCGACATCACCTCGTCGGGCGAGACCCTGCGGGCGAACAACCTGAAGATCCTGGCGGGGGATCCCATCTTGCGGTCGCAGGCGACGTTGTTTGCCAATCGTGCGGCCTTGGCGGATGTCCGGCCGTTCCTTGCACAGCTTGGGTTGGAGGCGTAGCCGGGGGCTGTCTGCCCCCGTCTCCTGCGGAGACTCCCCGAGGATATTTGGGTGAAGAAGAAGCCTTAAAGGCCTACCAGGGCGCGGGCGAAATCGTTTGCGTCAAAAGCGTCCAGGTCGTCGATCTGCTCGCCCACGCCGATGGCATGGATGGGCAGGCCGAAGCGGTCGGCCAGGGCCACCAGCACGCCGCCGCGCGCGGTGCCGTCCAGCTTGGTCATCACCAGGCCCGAGACATCGGCAAGCTGGCGAAAGGTTTCCACCTGGTTCAGCGCGTTCTGGCCCGTGGTTGCGTCCAGGACCAGCAGGGTGTTGTGAGGCGCGGTCGGATCCTTCTTGCGGATCACGCGGACGATCTTGGCCAGTTCCTCCATCAGATCCTGGCGGTTCTGCAAGCGGCCCGCCGTGTCGATCATCAGAAGATCGGCGCCTTCGGATTCAGCCCGGGTCATGGCGTCGAAGGCGAGGCTGGCGGGATCGCTGCCCTGCGCCGCAACCATCACCGGCACGCCGGCGCGCTGGCCCCAGATCTGCAACTGTTCGACGGCAGCGGCACGGAAGGTATCGCCCGCCGCGATCATCACCGACTTGCCCGCCGCATGGAATTGGCTGGCCAGCTTGCCGATGGTGGTGGTCTTGCCCGCGCCATTGACGCCCACGACCAGCACGACTTGGGGCTTTTTCGGATAAAGGGGCAGGGGACGGGCGACCGGGGTCATGATCCGCGCGATCTCGTCCGCCAGCAGTTCCTTGAGTTCGGTCGAGGACATCCGGCGGCCCATCCGCCCTTCGGCGATATTGGCGGTCACGCGCAGCGCGGTATCGACGCCCAGGTCGGCCTGGACCAGCATATCCTCCAACTCCTCCAGCATCTCGTCGTCAAGGGCGCGGCGGGGTTCCTCGGGCCTTGCGGGTGTTGTGCCGAACAGGCGCCCGACCAGTCCGGTGGGCTGTGCGGGCGCGGGTTCCGGCATGGCCTGGGGCGCCGTGTCCACGATGCCGTCCAGCCCTTCGCCGATCTTCGTTGAGGATCGCGTGAGCCTTTCGCGCAGTTTCGACAAAAACGACATGGTCCGCACCTTTCAAGTCCGCGGGCGACCCTAATCGCTGCGGGGCGAAAGGAAAAGGGCGGCAAATCCCGGCTTTCCCCCGGCCTGGGCTTGCGCTAGACCCGGCGGCGGACTTTTTCGAGGAATGGAAGGACCGTTCATGGCCAATGTGGTGGTTGTCGGCGCGCAATGGGGCGACGAGGGCAAGGGCAAGATCGTCGATTGGCTTTCCGAACGGGCCGATGTGATCGCCCGTTTCCAGGGCGGCCATAATGCCGGGCATACGCTGGTCATCGGCAACACGGTCTTCAAGCTGTCGCTGCTGCCGTCGGGCATCGTGCGCGCGGGCAAGCTGGCCGTGATCGGCAACGGCGTCGTGCTGGACCCCTGGGCGCTGTTTTCGGAAATCGAGAAGCTGTCAGCGCAGGGTGTGGCCATCAGCACCGACAACCTGATGATCGCGGAAAACACGCCCCTGATCCTGCCGCTGCACCAGGATTTGGACAAGCTGCGCGAGGAAGCCGCCGGCGCCTCGAAGATCGGCACCACGGGACGTGGCATCGGGCCAGCATACGAGGACAAGGTGGGCCGCCGCACCATCCGCGTGGCGGACCTGGGTGACGAGGAAACGCTGGACGCGCGGCTGGACCGGCTGTTGGCCCATCACGATGCGCTGCGGCAGGGCCTTGGGGCCGAACCCATCGACCGGGCCGCGTTGAAGGCCAAGCTGATGGAAGTCGCGCCGAGGTTGCTGCCCTATGCCCAGCCAGTGTGGAAAGTCATGGCCGACGCCCGCAAGGCCGGAAAGCGCATCCTGTTTGAAGGCGCGCAGGGGTCGCTGCTGGATATCGACTTTGGCACCTATCCTTATGTCACCAGTTCGACCACGATGTCGGGGATGGCGGCTTCGGGGACCGGCATGGGACCGTCGGCCATCGGCTTTGTGCTGGGGATCGTCAAGGCCTATACCACGCGGGTGGGCGAAGGGCCTTTTCCGACCGAATTGCACGATGCGGACGGGCAGCGCCTGGGCGAGCGGGGCCATGAATTCGGCACCGTCACCGGACGTAAGCGGCGCTGTGGCTGGTTCGACGCGGTGCTTGTGCGCCAGACCTGCGCAATCAGCGGGGTCAATGGTATCGCCCTGACGAAACTGGACGTGCTGGACGGGTTCGACAAGCTGAAGATCTGCGTGGGGTATGAGATCGACGGCGTGAAATACGATTACCTGCCCACGGCGGCTGCGTTGCAGGCCAAGGTCACGCCAATCTACGAGGAAATGGACGGCTGGCACGAATCCACCCACGGGGCGCGCAGTTGGGCCGACCTGCCTGCTGCGGCGATCAAGTATGTGCGACGCGTCGAGGAACTAATCCAGTGCCCGGTCGCGCTGCTCTCGACCAGCCCGGAGCGGGACGATACGATCCTGGTGACGGATCCCTTCGAGGACTGACGCAATCCGGGGGTTTCACACCCCCGGACCCCCGTGGGATATTTGGGACGATACGATCCTGGTGACGGATCCCTTCGAGGACTGACGCAATCCGGGGGTTTCACACCCCCGGACCCCCGTGGGATATTTGACACCAAGCTGAAAGGGGAGGGGCGGGCATGAATCTGAAGACGCGCAAGAGGCTGTCGCTGCTAATCCTGGTTGTCGGGATGCCGCTTTATGTCGTGGCGGCGGTGACGTTGGTGAACTGGATGGATGTTCGTTTCGGACGCCAGCCGATCCTGATCGAGGCCGGGATCTATGTCCTGCTGGGATTTCTGTGGATCCTGCCGTTCAAACGGGTGTTTTCCGGCATCGGACGCGGTGAATGATCGCGCCCCTGGTCATTTCCGACCGGGGTGTGACCGTGATCGGCGGGGGCGCGACGTCCCCCTATGATCTGCAAACAGCGCTTGCGGTGGCGCCGACCCTTGTGGCGGCGGATGGCGGGGCGGACCGGGCGCTTGCCCTGGGGCAGCCGCCCGACTGGGTGATCGGCGACCTGGACAGCATCACCTCTGGGGCGCGCAGGCTGATTCCCGCGGGGCGCATCCATCACGTCGCCGAACAGGACAGCACCGACTTTACCAAATGCCTGACCCGCATCGCCGCCCCCTTTGTCATGGTGGTGGGCTTTGCCGGGCTGCGGCTGGACCATACGTTGTCGGCGCTGACCACCATGGCCAGCACGGCCCGGCCCCTTGTGATCATGCTGGCGTCCGATGACGTGGTTTTCGTGGCGCCACCCCGGCTAACCCTGCCGCTGATGCCGGGAACTCGGGTGTCGCTGTATCCCATGGGTCCGGCGCGCGGGATCAGCACGGGCCTTGAGTGGCCTATCGAAGGGATCGAGTTCGCGCCGGGCGGGCGGGTCGGGACATCCAACATGGCCAACGGCGTCGTGACCCTGCGGATCGAGGGCAAGATGCTGCTGATGTTGCCGCGCAGCACGCTGGCCAGCGTCATGACCGCGTTGCGTTTGCCGGCCTGATGGCATCACAGCCCCGTGCGGCGGTTGCCGCCTTGGCCGGGATGGCTTATCTGGAAGGCGAACCCCGGAGGCATCCATGTCGCTGAACCCCATCCGTCCATGGCGCAACATCGAGCGTCGCAAGTCGCGCCAGATCATGGTGGGCAACGTCCCCGTGGGCGGCGACGCGCCGATCAGCGTGCAAACCATGACCAACACCAACGGCCATGACGTGCGTGCAACCCTGGACCAGGTGATCCGGGCCGCCGATGCCGGGGCCGACATCGTGCGGATTTCCGCGCCAGACCAGGAAACCACGCGCGCGCTGCGCGAGATATGCCGCGAAAGCCCGGTGCCGATCGTGGCCGACATCCACTTCCACTACAAGCGCGCGATCGAGGCGGCCGAGGCGGGCGCGGCCTGCCTGCGCATCAATCCCGGCAACATCGGCGATGCGGCGCGGGTGCGCGAGGTCATCAAGGCGGCCAAGGACCACGGCTGTTCGATCCGCATCGGTGTCAACGCCGGGTCGCTGGAACGGCATCTTCTGGAGAAATACGGCGAGCCTTGCCCGGATGCGATGGTGGAATCGGGCCTGGATCACATCAAGATCCTGCAGGACAACGATTTCCACGAATTCAAGATCAGCGTGAAGGCCAGCGACGTGTTCCTGTCCGCCGCCGCCTATCAGCAATTGGCGGATGCGACGGACGCGCCGATCCACCTGGGGATCACCGAAGCAGGCGGCTTTGTCGGTGGCACGGTCAAGTCGGCCATCGGGCTTGGCAACCTGATGTGGATGGGCATCGGCGACACGATCCGCGTCAGCCTGTCCGCCGATCCGGTCGAAGAGGTCAAGGTCGGGTTCGAGATCCTCAAGTCGCTGGGCCTGCGGACGCGGGGGGTGCAGATCATTTCCTGCCCGTCATGCGCGCGGCAGGGCTTTGATGTGATCCGGACGGTTGAATCCCTTGAAAAGCGGCTGGAACATATCAAGACGCCGATGTCCTTGTCGATCATCGGCTGCGTGGTCAACGGCCCGGGCGAGGCCTTGATGACCGATATTGGCTTTACCGGCGGCGGCGCGGGCAGCGGCATGGTCTATCTGGCCGGACGGCAAAGCCACAAGATGACCAACGACCAGATGATCGACCACATCGTGCAACTGGTCGAGGAACGCGCCGAAAAGATCGAGGCCGAGGCAAGCGCGCAGACTGCGGCGGAGTAGGGTGCGGGCTTGCACGCACCACCGGCTGACCAGGGTGCGTGCAAGCACGCACTCTACCCCCCGGTATGGCTCATGTGGCGGGACATCTGGCCCGCGACGGTCTGGCGGGAATAGTCGAAGTCGTGGCCTTTGGGCTTGCGGCTGATAGCGGCGCGGATCGCGTCCTTTACCGCCTCGTCTTCAGAAGACGCCCGCAGGGGCGCGCGCAGGTCGGCGCGGTCTTCCTGGCCCAGGCACATGAACAATTCGCCCGTGCAGGTCAGGCGGACACGATTGCAGCTTTCGCAGAAATTATGGGTCAAGGGCGTGATGAAGCCGATCTTCTGCCCGGTTTCCTGCAAGCGGACATAGCGGGCCGGTCCGCCGGTCCGTTCAGCCAGATCCAGCAGCGTGAACCGTTCCGACAGGCGCGCGCGCAGGTCGGACAGGGACCAGTATTGGTCCAGCCGATCCTCGTTCCCCAGATCGCCCATCGGCATGACCTCGATAAAGGTCAGGTCGTGGCCCTCGTTGCCGCACCAGCGGACCAGATCGAAGAATTCGCTGTCGTTCACGCCTTTCAGCGCGACGGCGTTGATCTTGACCCGAAGGCCAGCAGCGGTGGCGGCCCGGATGCCGTCCAGCACCTGCGGCAACCGGCCCCAGCGGGTGATGGCGGCGAACTTGTCAGGATCTAGCGTATCCAGCGACACATTGACCCGCCGGATGCCGCAATCGACCAGTTCGGCGGCGTATCGGCCAAGCTGGCTGCCGTTGGTGGTCAGGGTCAGTTCGTCCAGGCCTGCGCCCAGGTGCCGCGACATGGCCCGAAAAAAGGTCATGATGTTGCGACGGACCAGCGGCTCGCCCCCGCTGATGCGCAGCTTCTGGACCCCCAGGCCCACGAAGGCGCTGCACAGGCGGTCCAGCTCCTCTAGCGTCAGAAGATCTGCCTTGGGCAGGAACTGCATATGTTCGGCCATGCAGTACACGCAGCGGAAATCGCAGCGGTCCGTGACCGACACCCGCAGATAGGTGATTGGTCGCGCGAAGGGGTCGATAAGGGGGGCTGCCTGTTGCATCACCTTAATCTAGGCGCGCCGACCGGCGCAGACAAGCGGCGACCGGCTGGACGCGGTCGCGCCCTGCAGGCTAGGGTTGGCCCGGAGACGGGACAGAAGGGACAACCCATGCGTATCACCACCGCCTTGCCGACGCTGATCCTGACCGCAGGGCTGCTGGCGGGCTGCACCCAAGGGGCCATGACGACCAGCCGCACCGTTGCCGCGGCACCGACGACCCGGATGACCACCGAACAGGTCGCTGCTGCAACTGCCGTGACCCGTGCGCCCGCCCCCCGTCCGGCGGCCCGCGCGACGCCCGCGCAACTGGATACCACCACGCCCGAACAGCGCGCTGCGGCGGCGCAGCCGGCCCAGGCGGCCGAGGTGCGGCTGGGGACCACCATCGCATCGCTGGGCAATCCGTCTGAGGGGGGGTTCTGGATCAAGACGCCCTTGGTCAAGGAACGGGGGCTGGGCCGGATCGTGGATCCCGCGACCGGCAAATCGGCCAAGGTTGACCTGATCCCGCTGGACGGCCCGGCCGGCGGCGGATCGCAGGTATCGCTGCCTGCGCTGCAACTGCTGGGCGTGTCGCTGACCGACCTGCCCACGATCGAGGTTTATCGGTCCTGAACCAGCCGCGCGGCTTCCTTGCGCGCAAAGGGCTTCAGGCGCGGCCCGTGATCGGCCAGGAAGGCCCTGACGCGGGGCGCGTCACGTTTGGACAGGTCGCGCAACCACCAGGCGATGGATTTCTGAATGAACGTGTCCCGGTCGTCCGCCAAGCGCGCGGCCCAGTCCAGAATGCGTTCGCGCGCCGCAAGGTCGCCGGGCTTGGGGTTGTTCATCTTGGCCCAGGGCAGGGTGCCGACCAGGGCCGCGCGCCGCGTCCATGTGTTGGGGTGATCCAGCCAGGTTTCCACCTGATCCAGCCGGGCGGGCTCGGCCACCAGCCGCTTTTGCCCCGCGATCATCGCATGATCGGCAATGGCCCAGCCGTCGAAATCGGGAACCCATGACGCGATCAGCGCCCAGACCGCGTCGTCGGGCCGGATGCGGGCCTGGGTCAGCAGCTTTGCCGCGGCGATCCGTGCCTCGTGGATATCGCTGGCCCACAGGTCAGAGGCCAGCCTGAGGCGGCCGTCCAGATCGCAGCCCCCACGCCATTCGGCCACCAATTCGTCGATCTGCGGGTTCGATACCCCCAGATAGGGTCTGGGCGCCTTGTGATAGGCCGCCATCTGTTCGGCCTTGTCGGCATCCGCAAGCGCCCGCAGCGCATCCAGTTCGGTCATGGGATCCTCCGTTCCGCCGGTTCTAGGAAGGCAGGCCGGCGGGCGCAAGAACGGGGTGGCCCCAGGGGGGTGGTGGCGCTAAAAGAACCGCGCAATCAACAGGTGTGCCCATGTCCCATTCCGAACCCCTCCCGATGACCGCCCGCCGCAGCGGACCCTTGCGGGGCGTGGCCACTGTGCCGGGCGACAAGTCGATCAGCCATCGCGCGCTGATCCTGGGTGCGCTGTCGGTGGGTGAAACCCGGATCACCGGGCTGCTGGAAGGCGAGGACGTTCTGGACACCGCCAAGGCAATGGCGGCATTCGGCGCGCAGGTGGAACGGCTGGGGACCGGCGAATGGTCCGTGCATGGCGTGGGCGTCGGCGGCTTCGGGGAACCTGAAGGCGTGATCGACTGCGGCAATTCAGGGACCGGGGTGCGGCTGATCATGGGCGCCATGGCCACGACCCCCATCACCGCGACATTCACCGGCGATGCCAGCCTGTTGCGCCGCCCCATGGGGCGCGTGACCGATCCGTTGGCCCTGTTCGGTGCGCAGATCACCGCGCGCGAAGGGGGGCTGCTGCCGATCACCGTCCAGGGCGCGGCCGATCCGCTGCCCGTGCGATACCGCACCCCGGTTGCAAGTGCGCAGATCAAGTCGGCAATCCTTCTGGCTGGCCTGAACGTGCCGGGCGAAACGGTGGTGATCGAGTCGGAGCCGACCCGCGATCATTCCGAAAGGATGCTGGCGGGCTTTGGTGCCGACATCCGCACCGAGACCACGCAGGAAGGCCATGTGATCACCCTGCAGGGCCGTCCCGAACTGCGGGCGCAGCCGGTCGCGGTGCCACGCGATCCCTCAAGCGCGGCCTTTCCGGTCGCCGCCGCCCTGATCGTGCCGGGATCCGAGATTCGCGTGCCGGGCGTCAGCCGCAATCCGACGCGCGACGGTCTGTATGTCACGCTGCTGGAGATGGGTGCGGATATCGTCTTTGAAAACGAACGCGAGGAAGGGGGAGAGCCGGTGGCCGACCTTGTCGTCCGCCATGGCCCGCTGAAAGGGATCACGGTTCCCGCCGAACGCGCGGCCAGCATGATCGACGAATTCCCGATCTTGTCGGTGATCGCCTCCTTTGTCGAGGGGACGACGGTCATGAACGGCGTCGCCGAGCTGCGCGTCAAGGAAAGCGACCGGATCGACGCCATGGCGCGGGGCCTGGAGGCGAACGGCGTCCGGGTCGAGGAGACAAAGGACAGCATGACCGTTCATGGCATGGACAAGGTGCCGGGCGGCGGAACGGCGGCGACGCATCTGGATCACCGCATCGCCATGTCCTTCCTGATCCTGGGCTTGGCGGCAGAGGCGCCGGTGTCCGTGGATGACGGATCGCCCATCGCAACATCCTTTCCCGACTTCCTGCCGCTGATGCAGGGACTGGGCGGCGATCTGGGCTAGGCTGCGCGTTCGTCGAACTTGGCCTCGATGTTGTTGCCGTCGGGATCCAGCAGAAAGGCGGCGTAATAGCCAGGGTGGTAATCGCGCAGCCCTGGCGCGCCGTTGTCCTTGCCCCCGGCTTTCAGCCCCGCGGCATGAAAAGCCTCGACCTCGTTCCGCGAATGGGCGACGAAGGCCAGATGGATATGGGTTGGCGGAGCATGAGGTTCGGCCTGTCCCAGATAGAACCCGTCCAGTTCCATCCAGTCGCGCCCGCTGCGGACATCGTTTTTCCACCCAAGCGCCTCGAACAACGCGTGATAAAACGCGGCGGCCGTGTCAAAATCGGCAGCATTCAGGTGGATATGATCGATAACCTTTAATTTCTTTTCAGTCATGGGCGCCTCCGTGATCGCAACGCGGAAGCGCCCTGATGGTTTCGGTAAATTACGCTGTGTGCTGAGGATATCCGACCGCGCGCAAGGCCGTGGCAATCTCGTCCAGAACGGCCGGATCGTCAATGGTGGCAGGGGTCTTGTAAGATTCTCCGTCGGCGATCTTGACCATGGTGGCGCGCAGGATTTTGCCCGACCGGGTCTTGGGCAGGCGATCCACGACACAGGCGGTCTTGAAGGCCGCCACGGGGCCGATCTGGTCGCGGACCATGCCGACGACCTCCTTCACGACTTGGATATCCGGGGTATTCGTGCCCTTTTTAAGGCAAAGGAATCCCACCGGCATCTGCCCCTTCAAACTGTCGGCCACGCCGATCACCGCACATTCTGCGACGGCAGGATGGGCGGAAAGAACCTCCTCCATCGCGCCGGTGGACAGGCGGTGGCCTGCGACGTTGATCACGTCGTCGGTGCGCGCCATGATATACAGGTATCCGTCCTCGTCGATATACCCGGCATCGCCTGTTTCGTAATAGCCGGGGAAATGCGACAGGTATGACTTGGCGAACCGGTCCCCGGCGTTCCACAGGGTCGGCAGGGTGCCGGGCGGCAGGGGCAGCTTGATCGCCACAGCGCCCAGGGTGCCCGCTGCCACGGAGTGCCCGGCCTCGTCCAGCACCTGCACGTCATAGCCCGGCAAGGGAACCGAGGGGCTGCCGCGCTTTACCGGCAGCAGTTCTATGCCCACGGGGTTGGACACGATGGGCCAGCCCGTTTCGGTCTGCCACCAGTGGTCGATCACGGGCACGCCCAGCTTTTCCTCGGCCCATTGGATCGTGTCGGGGTCCGCGCGTTCGCCTGCCAGATACAGGGTCTTGAAATGGCGCAGGTTGTATTCCCCGATCAGCTTGCCTTCCGGGTCTTCGCGACGGATGGCGCGGATCGCGGTGGGCGCGCTGAAGACGCTTTTGACCCGGTGGTTCTGGATCACCCGCCAATAGGCGGCGGCGTCGGGGGTGCCGACCGGCTTGCCCTCGAAGACAATGGTCGTGGCACCGACCGACAGCGGGCCATAGCAGATATAGCTGTGGCCCACGACCCAGCCCACATCCGACCCCGCCCAGAACACGTCGCCTGGGTCGATGTCATAGACGTTCTTCATCGACCAGGCGAGGGCGACCAGATGCCCGCCGGTATGGCGCACCACGCCCTTGGGCTGGCCCGTGGTGCCAGAGGTATAAAGGACATAGGCTGGATGATTGCCCTCGACCGGGACGCATTCGGCGGGTTCGACGCCGTACTGAAAGCTGTGCCAAGCCACGTCCCGTCCTTCGACAAGATGGGCAACCTCCTGTTCGCGCTGGAAGATCACGCAGAAGTCGGGCTTATGGACAGCCTCGTCGATCGCGCGGTCCAAGAGCGGCTTGTAGGGGACGATGCGCCCCGGTTCCAAGCCGCAGGACGCGGCGATGATCGCCTTCGGGGTGGCGTCGTTGATGCGGACGGCCAGTTCATGCGCCGCAAAGCCGCCAAAGACGACCGAGTGGATCGCGCCCAGGCGTGCGCAGGCCAGCATCGCCTCCAACGCCTCGGGGACCATCGGCATATAGATGATGACCCGGTCGCCCTTCTGGATACCCTTGGCCCGCAGCGCGCCCGCAAGGTTGGCCACCCGGTCGCGCAATTCGGCATAGGTGATGCCGCGCATGGAGCGGCTGATCGGGCTGTCGTGGATGATGGCAAGCTGGTCGCCGCGCCCAGCCTCGACATGGCGGTCAACGCAATTCCAGCAAGCGTTCAGCATTCCGTTCGCGAACCATTCGCCTGCCGGACCTTGATCGAAGAAAGCCCGGCTTGGCGGGCGGTCCCAGTCGATCTTGCGGGCAGCTTCCATCCAGAAGGCTTCGGGATCCGCCTGCCAGGCGGCATAGGTGTCGCGATACGACATGGTGTTGTCTCCTCACTCCTGTTCCATGTGTTACGCAGCGACACGGGCTTCGCGCAACGATGTTAGCGGAACAGGTAAGGCAGGCGCGGCAAAATATAGCAAATAGACACCGGATCAGTTTGCAAACTGGAAATGGCTGCAAACCACGCCATGCGAGGACAACGATTTTGCAAATGCAGCAATGCAGTTGCAGCAATCCGGGCGACCGGTGGACCGAATCGCCCGGGCGCGGGGTTTAACTGTAATGGGCCACCGGGGTTCCGGCCAGGACGCTCATGTTCAGCAAGCCGCGCGTGGTGATGGAGGGCGTGACGATATGGGCGCGGTTGCCCATGCCCATCAGGATAGGCCCGACCTCTAGCCCGTTGGCACGCATCTTCAGCGCGTTGCGCACCCCCGATGCGGCATCCGTGCCGGCGAAGACCAGCACATTCGCCACGCCTTCCAGCCGCGATCCGGGAAAGATGCGTTCGCGCAGGGCGGGATCAAGCGCCGCATCGACGTGCATTTCGCCGTCATACATGAAGTCGGGCTTTTTCGCATCCAGCAAGGCCAGCGCCTCGCGCATCTTGCGGCCGGTATAGGTGTCCAGGTTCCCGAACTGCGAATGGCAGCACAGCGCGATCTTGGGCGTCAGGCCAAAGCGGCGGACATGGCGCGCGGCGCCCAGCACCGTTTCCATCACCTGATGGGGCGTCGGATCGTCGTGGCATTGCGTATCCGCAACGAACAGCGGCCCGTCTTCCAGGATGATCATCGAAAGTGCCCCTACGGGGGACAAGCCATCGCGCGCCAGAATTTCCCGGATATAGCGCAGGTGCCAGGAATATTGCCCGAAGGTGCCGCAGATCAGGCTGTCGGCTTCGCCCCGGTGGACCATGACGGCGGCAATGGCGGTGGTGTTGGTGCGCATGATCGCGCGGGCAATGTCTGGGCTGACGCCGCGCCGCGCCATGACCTGGTGATAGGTTTCCCAGTAATCGCGATAGCGCGGGTCGTTTTCCGGGTTCACGATCTCGAAATCGCGTTCGGGGCGGATCGGCAGGCCCGCGCGTTCGGCGCGCATGGCAATGACTTCGGGGCGGCCGATCAGAATCGGTACGTCGGTCGTTTCCTCCAGCATGGCATTGGCCGCGCGCAGCACGCGTTCGTCCTCGCCCTCGGCAAAGGCGATGCGGCGGGTGGCGGTGGCCGCAGCCTCGAAGACCGGGCGCATGATCAGGGCCGAGCGGAAGACGGAACTGTCCAGCTTGCGCTTGTAGGCTTCAAGGTCGGCGATGGGACGCGTGGCGACGCCGGTTTCCATGGCAGCGCGGGCTACCGCGGAACTGACCACGCCTACAAGGCGCGGGTCGAAGGGCTTGGGGATCAGGTATTCGGGACCAAAGGTCAGCGTCTCGCCCCGATAGGCTGCCGCAGCTTCTGCCGCCGTGGTGGCGCGTGCCAGGGCCGCGATGCCTTCAATGCAGGCCAACTCCATTTCCGCGTTGATCGTGGTTGCGCCCGCATCAAGCGCGCCGCGGAAGATGAAGGGGAAGCACAGGACGTTGTTCACCTGGTTCGGAAAATCGCTGCGCCCCGTGGCGATGATTGCGTCGGGGGCAACTGCGCGCGCATCGTCCGGCAGGATTTCCGGCGAGGGATTCGCAAGCGCGAAGATGATCGGGCCGCGGGCCATTTTCGCCACCATGTCCGGCTTCAGGACGCCGGGACCGGACAGGCCCAGGAACAGATCCGCGTCGTCGATGACCTCGGCCAGGGTGCGGGCGTCGGTTTCCTGCGCAAAGGCGGCTTTCTGGACTGTCATATCCTCGACCCGGCCCTTGTAGACCAGACCGTGGATGTCGCAGAGCCAGACGTTTTCCCGTTTGACACCCAGCTTCAGCAGCATATTCAGACAAGCGATCCCCGCCGCCCCGCCGCCGGTGGACACGACCTTGATATCCTCGAACCGCTTGCCGGCCACGTGAAGGGCGTTGGTCGCCGCGGCGCCCACGACGATGGCGGTGCCATGCTGGTCGTCATGAAAGACCGGGATATTCATCCGTTCCCGGCACAGCTTTTCGACGATGAAGCAGTCGGGGGCCTTGATGTCTTCCAGGTTGATCGCGCCAAAGGTGGGTTCCAGCGCACAGACGATGTCGGCCAGCCTTTCGGGGTCGGATTCGTTCACCTCGATATCGAAGCAGTCGATATTGGCGAATTTCTTGAACAGGACGGCCTTGCCTTCCATCACCGGCTTGGACGCGGCCGCGCCGATGTTGCCCAGGCCCAGGACCGCCGTGCCGTTGGAAACCACAGCGACCAGGTTCCCGCGCGACGTATAGCGGCTGGCATTGGTGGGATCGGCCTGGATTTCCAGACAGGCCTCGGCCACGCCCGGGGAATAGGCACGGGCCAGGTCGCGCCCGTTGGCCAAGGGCTTGGTCGCGCGGATTTCCAGCTTACCCGGGCGCGGGAATTCGTGATAATCCAGCGCCTCTTGCCGGGCATTGTCCTGCCTGCGATCGTCCATCTTGGCCCCCTTGGTCGAAACTGGTTCACCGTTAAACCATTCCGGCGGCGGGGAACAGAAGGGTTCACCTTGCGTTAGCGGCAACGCTGCGCGAAACTGTCGCAACCATTACAGGAGAACCGGATGTCGCTGCTGGATGCCGCCCGCGCCGTGCGAGAAATGGCCTATGTTCCTTATTCCCGGTTCAAGGTGGGCGCGGCCATCCGGGGGGCATCGGGCGCTGTCTATCGCGGCTGCAACGTGGAAAACGTAGCCTATCCCGAAGGAACCTGCGCCGAGGCAGGGGCCATTGCCGCCATGGTCGCCGCGGGCGAAACAGAAATGATCGAGGTTGCGGTAATCGCCGACAGCCCTTCGCCCGTGCCGCCCTGCGGCGGGTGCCGTCAGAAGCTGGCGGAATTCGGGCGCGGCGATACGCCGGTCCTGCTGGCCACGACCGAGGGTGCGACGCTTGCGACAACGGTCGGTGAACTGCTGCCGGGACGCTTTGACGCCGGTCACATGGCCAGGACTGAATGACCGATCCGCGTCCCGTTATCACGGCCATCCGAGACGGTCGCGGGCTGGATGGGCCGGGCGCGGCGCTGATTGCGCAGGGCCTGGCGAACGGGTCGATCAGCGATGCCCAGGCAGGGGCCTTTGCCATGGCGGTGCTGGTCAAGGGGATCGGCGTGCCGGGACGCGTGGCGCTGACCCGGGCCATGCGCGATTCGGGCCATGTCCTGCATTGGGATCTGCCGGGGCCTGTCGTGGACAAGCACTCGACCGGCGGTATCGGCGATGCGACAAGCCTGGTTCTGGCGCCGCTGCTGGCCGCGCGGGGAATGTTCGTGCCGATGATCTCGGGTCGGGGTCTAGGCCATACCGGCGGCACGCTGGACAAGCTGGAGGCGATCCCCGGATACCGCTGCGACCAGTCCGAGGATGATTTCCGCCGCATCGTCCGCACCACGGGCTGCGCCATCGTGGCCGCCAGCGCCGATTTCGCGCCTGCCGACCGCAGGCTGTACGCGATCCGCGACGAATCGGCCACGGTGGAATCCATCGACCTGATCACCGCGTCCATCCTGTCCAAGAAGCTGGCGGCAGGCTTGCAGGCGCTTGTGCTGGACGTGAAGGCTGGGTCGGGCGCGTTCCTGCGACAGGCCGAATCCTCGGGGCGGTTGGCACAGGCCCTGGTGGAAACCGCCAATGGCGCTGGGTGCGCTACGTCGGCGCTGATTACGGACATGGATCAGCCCGTGGCCCGCAGCGCCGGGAATGCCCTGGAAATCGCCGAGTCGATCCGCGTCCTGAAAGGCGAGGCAGGTGCCTTGCGCGACCTGACGCTGGCCCTTGGGTCCGAGGTGCTGCGGCTGGTGGGGCAGGGGGATGCGGGCCTGTCCGACCTGCTGGATTCCGGTGCCGCGGCTGAAATTTTCGGCCGCATGGTTGCCGCCCAGGGCGGGCCGTTCGACCTGTTGGACCGCCCCGAAGCGCATTTGATCCCCGCGCCTGTGATCCGTCCCGTTCCTGCTCCCGAAAGCCGGGTGGCACAGATTGACGTGACCGCGCTTGGTCATGCCGTTGTCGCACTGGGCGGGGGCCGCGTCCGCGCGGGCGAGGCGATTGACCCGCGCGTGGGCCTGTCCATGCTGGCCAAGCTGGACGAACAGGTCGGCCCAGGCCGCCCGCTGGCCCTTGTCCACGCCGCCGACGACACTGCAGCCGAGGTTGCCATTGCCGCCGTCACCGCTGCATATCGGCTGGGCGATGGCGCGGCGCCCGGCCCCCTGGTCCGCGACAGGATCGCGCCGTGACGGACAAGCGCGCCTTTCTGATCGTCATGGACAGCGTGGGCATCGGCGGCGCACCCGATGCGGACCAGTTCTTCAACGGCGACCTGCCCGATACCGGCGCCAATACCGTGGCCCATATCGCACAGGCGCAGCCGCTGCATATGCCGAACCTGGCGCGGCTTGGCCTTGGCGCGGCCGTGCGGCTTGCGTCAGGGCAGGATGCCCCGGGGCTGATGGTCACGCCGCAGGGGCTTTGGGGGGCAGCGACCGAAATCTCGCGCGGCAAGGACACGCCCTCGGGGCATTGGGAAATCGGGGGCGTGCCGGTGCCCTGGGATTGGCACTATTTCCCTAACTCGACCCCCGCCTTTCCGCCCGAGGTGACAGCACGGATCTGCGCCCTGGCGGGGACCGAAGGGATCCTGGCCAACTGTCATGCCCCAGGAACGCAGGTGATCGAGGATTTCGGGGCCGACCATATCCGCACCGGCTGGCCGATCTGCTATACCTCGGTTGACAGCGTGTTGCAGATCGCCGCGCACGAGGATCATTTCGGGTTGGATCGCCTGATCGGGTTGTGCGAGGCGCTTGCCCCCAGCCTGCACGCGATGCGCGTGGGCCGCGTGATCGCCCGTCCCTTCCTGGGCGAGGGGCCGGGCACGTTCCGCCGCACCGGCAACCGCCGGGACTTTGCCATCGCGCCCCCCGGCCGCACGATTCTGGACATTGCCCAGGGGGCGGGCCGCGTCACCCACGCCGTCGGCAAGATCGGCGATATCTTCAGCCATCGTGGCATCACCCGTCTGCACAAGGGCAAGTCCGACGCCGATCTGGCCGATCACCTGATCCGTCTGGGGCGCGATGCCGAACCAGGCAGCCTCACATTTGCCAATTTCGTCGAATTCGACACAAATTTTGGCCACCGCCGCGACATTCCCGGCTATACCGCGCAACTGGAATGGTTCGACGGGGTGGCAGGCCGGTTCCTTGCCACGCTTCGCCCCGGCGATCTGGCGATCTTCACCGCCGATCATGGTAACGACCCGTCCTGGGCGGGCACCGACCATACGCGTGAACGCGTTGCGGTCCTGGGCCATGGTCTTGGCGCGCAGAATATCGGGCTGGTGGGTTTCAGCGACATCGGCGCCTCGACCCTCGCGCATCTGGGCCTGCCGCCGCCCGATCATGGAAGGTCGTTCCTGTGAAGAAGATCGAACTGCACCTGCATCTGGAAGGCGCGGCCCCCGCTGCCTTCATCCGCAGCCTTGCGGCGGAAAAGCACGCCGACCTGTCAGGCGTTTTCGATGAGCGCGGCGATTACGCCTATGACGGCTTCGACGGTTTCCTGCGCTGCTACGAGGCGGCAAGCAGCGTCCTGCAAACGCCCCGGGACTATGCCCGCCTGTTGGCCGAGGTTCTGGAACGGTCTGCCGAACAGGGCGTGGTTTATACTGAATTGTTCGTTTCGCCCGAATTCTGCGGCGGCGGCGACCTGTCGGCTTGGCGCGACTACCTGGCCGCCATGGCCGAAGTCGCTGAAAAGGCGCGGGGCGAGGGCATCGACAGCCGTGCCATCCTGACCGCCATCCGTCATTTCGGTCCGGACCGGGCCAGGAAGACGGCAATTTGCGCGGCTGAAACAGCGGGCGCCTGGGTCACAGGCTTCGGCATGGGCGGGGCCGAGGCGGTGGGCCGCGCGACCGATTATGCCTGGTCCTTCGACTGCGCGCGGGAAGCTGGGTTGGGCCTGACCTGCCATGCCGGCGAATGGCGCGGTCCCGACAGCATCCGCGACGCCCTGGCACTTGGCTGTAGCCGAATCGGACACGGCGTCCGCGCCATCGAGGATCCGGCCCTTGTCCGCGATCTGGCCGAATCCGGCATCACGCTGGAGGTTTGCCCCGGATCGAATGTGGCGCTTGGCCTTTATCCCGATTGGCCTGCCCATCCCATTGCCCGGCTGGCCGACGCAGGCCTGCGCGTTACCGTGTCCACCGACGACCCGCCGTTCTTCCACACGACCATGCGTCATGAATACGACCGGCTTGCCGATGCCTTCGGTTGGGGCGATACGGAGTTCGCGCAGATCAACAGTTGGGCCGCCGATGCCGCATTCTGCGACCAGGCGACCCGCGACCGGCTTTTGAAGGAGTTTCCGTGAACCAGCACCTGACCGTCATCGACCACCCGCTTGTCCAGCACAAGCTGACGATCATGCGGCAGAAGGACGTGTCCACCGCCGGATTCCGGCGTCTGCTGCGCGAAATCAGCCTGCTTTTGGCCTATGAGGTGACGCGCGAACTGGAACTGACCATGACGCGTATTGAAACTCCGGTCTGCGCGATGGATGCCCCGACGCTGGAAGGAAAGAAGCTTGCCTTGATCTCGATCCTGCGGGCGGGGAACGGACTTTTGGACGGAATCCTGGAAATGATTCCCGGCGCGCGCGTGGGCTTCGTGGGCCTGTATCGCGATCCCGAAACGCTGCAACCCGTGGAATATTACTGCAAGGTTCCCAAAGAACTGGACGCGCGGCTGACCATTGTCGTGGATCCCATGCTGGCGACCGGCAATTCCTCCGTTGCGGCGATCGACATGCTCAAGGCGCGTGGTGCCACCAACCTGCGTTTCCTGTGCCTGCTGGCCGCGCCCGAAGGGGTCGAACGGATGCGCCAGGCCCATCCTGACGTGCCGATCTTTACCGCGTCCCTGGACGAACGGCTGGACGACCACGGCTATATCGTGCCGGGCCTGGGGGATGCAGGCGACCGGATGTTCGGCACCAAGTAGCCGCGTTAACCGGCGCTTCAGGCTTTGTCCCTATGCAGGATCCGTGAAGTCGAATCGCGGGTGGCGAATGTGGGTCTTGCGTTGGATGGTACTGGTGATTTTGCTGCCGGGACGGATCTGGGCAATGCCCGAGCCGCCCCCGCCCGGGGACTTCCCGGGCGCGCAATATATCGACAGGTCCGGCTGCGTCTTTGTTCGCAAGGGCGAAGCCTGGGAACCCCGGACGGACAAGCAGGGCGCACCGATCTGCGGTTTTCCCCCCAGCCTGCCGGCCTTGGCCGACACGACGCCGGTTGACGCCCCGCCGTCGCCCGAGGAAGCCTTGGCCGAGGTTCTGGCCCAAGGGTTGAAATCCGGCGATCTGGTAACGGATGTCCCGGCGACGCCCATGGCCGATATCGTCCCCGATCCCGCGCAGGCGGTGCTGGATGCGACCTTGCAGGACCAGATCGACATAGAGGCCCGGCTGCGCAGCGCCATGGCAGGGCAAGCGCCCGATGGCCTTTGCGCGCGGCTTGGCTATCGTCCAGGGGTGGGTCCGACAGCGATCATCGGGGGTGATGTGACGCAGGGCCTTTGCCCAGGCATGACAGCGCCCGAGCCCATGCCGCAGATCACAGGAACGACCGCGACATCGACCCCCGCAGTGGAAACTGAAACACCCGACAATGTGGCAGCCGATACCACGGCCCGCCAGGCTGTACGCCCGCGTGAATCGGGGCCTGGGCCTGCCTCGGTCGTCGCTCGCAGGTCGGCAGTCTCCAAGGCTGAGAAATCAGCCATGGTCGAGATGATCCCGGCCAATGCCCGGTATGTGGAGATCGGCACCTATGCCGATGAGGCCAATGCGATGGCGGCATTGCGACGCTTGGCAGGCATGGGCTATCGCACGGCGCAACGCGATCAGAAGATGAAGGATAATCTTGGCAAGGCGATCCTTGCCGGGCCATTTGCGGACAGGCAGGCCTTGGTGGCGGCACTTGCACGGCTGCGAGCAAATGGCTGGCCCCGCGCCGTGGCTCGCTAGTGATGCCGAGGCACAGATATGCAAAGGGGGCGCGAACGCCCCCGGGAAATACTGCTGGTCAGGGTGTCGCGCTTAGGCTGCGCGGCGCGTTTCGATCACGCGCGGTGCTTCCTCGCGGGTGAAATAGGCGAACATCTGATCCAGCACGGCATCGGCCTGGGCCTGCAACTTGCGGGCGCTGATGCTGAGGGGTTGTGTGTCTTGTGCCATTGTCCTGTCTTTCGGGTCGAAGTGGTTCTCCCCCGATGAAAAATAGGGGCGGTATGCCATGGTGTCCATTGCTGCGACGCAGCGTAAACCACCCTTGCAATGCTGCCATGCAGCAGATGCATTAGCCGACCTGGACCATCCGGTGCTTCTTCTTGCCCACAGACACCTTCAGCCCGTCCCCGATCAGCGCCGCGTCCACCGCCATCTGAGGATCGGACACTGCCTGGTTGTTCAACCGCAACCCGCCCTCGGCGATCAGGCGCTTGGCCTCTTTTCCCGAAGCCGTGATGCCCGTCTGCACCAGCAGTTGCGCCACGGTCAGGCCGCCTGAAAGCACATCGGCAGGAACCATCGCGGTTTCCAGATCACCCCCCG
Source organism: Paracoccus actinidiae (assembly GCF_030863885.1). Classification (NCBI taxonomy): domain Bacteria; kingdom Pseudomonadati; phylum Pseudomonadota; class Alphaproteobacteria; order Rhodobacterales; family Paracoccaceae; genus Paracoccus; species Paracoccus actinidiae. The sequence continues at coordinate 2,686,695 of NZ_CP132956.1, read as the reverse complement.
CGCCGCCCTGTTCAAAGACCTCGCGCGCGGTTGCCTCGGCGCGTGCGGCGGCGTCCGCTCCGTGCAGCAGGGTCGTGACCTCGTTTGCCAGGCGGATCTTGGCCTCGTTGATCTCGGACCCTTGCAGGGCGCCCAGACGGTCGCATTCGCTGACCGGCAGCTCGGTGTACAGCTTCAGGAACCGCCCCACATCGGCATCCGTGGTGTTGCGCCAGAACTGCCAGAAGTCATAGGGCGACAGCATCGCCCCGTTCAGCCAGACGGCACCACCGGCGGACTTGCCCATCTTGCGCCCGTCGCTGGTTGTCAGCAGCGGAGAGGTCAGCCCCCAGACCACCGCATCGTCCACCCGCCGGGTCAGGTCTATGCCGTTGAGGATATTGCCCCATTGATCCGACCCGCCCATCTGTAACCGGCAGTCGTAGCGGCGGTGCAGTTCCAGGAAATCATAGGCCTGCAGGATCATGTAGTTGAATTCCAGGAAGGACAGCGACTGTTCGCGATCCAGCCGGGATTTGACCGATTCAAAGGACAGCATCCGGTTGACACTGAAATGCCGCCCGATGTCACGCAGGAATTCCAGATAGTTCAGCCCGTCCAGCCATTCCGCGTTGTTCAGCATGGTGGCCGCATTGTCGCCATAGGACAGATAGCGCGCAAAAACCTGCTGCATCCCGTCGATATTGGACTGGATCGCGGCATCGTCCAGCAAGGGCCGTTCCTCGGACCGGAAGGACGGGTCGCCCACCTTGGTCGTGCCCCCGCCCATCAGCGTAATCGGGCGGTTGCCGGTCTTCTGGAACCACCGCAGCATCATGATGTTCAGCAGGTGGCCGACGTGCAGCGACGCCGCCGTCGCGTCATAGCCGATATAGGCCGTGACCGGCCCCTCCAGCAGCGCCCCGTCCAGTGCCGCGTAATCCGTGCAATCGGCGACATAGCCGCGCTCGATCATCACGCGCAGGAAATCGGACTTGGGCTGAAAGGTCATGGGCTTCTTCCTTCTGGTCGGGGCGGATATACCGGCTGGGGCAGGGAAGGAAAAGCGCGATGATCCGGGTTCTGGGAATGATGTCGGGCACCTCGATGGACGGGGTGGATGCGGCGATGATCGAAACCGACGGCGTGCGGATCGGCGGTTTTGGCCGCAGCGGGTTCCGCGCTTACTCTCACAACGAATCCGCCGTGCTGCACGGGGCGCTTGGCCGCTGGCCGGGAGAGGCAGGGGTGGCAGGCGCCGCTGCAATCTCGGTTGAAAGCCACATGGCCCTGGCCGCCGATTTTCCCGAAGCCGGGTTGATCGGCTATCACGGCCAGACCCTGGCCCATGATCCGCACGGCCGGGGGACGCATCAGGCGGGCGACGGCGCGCTGCTGGCGCGGCAGGCGGATCGCCCGGTCGTCTGGGATTTTCGGACCGAAGATGTGCGCCAGGGTGGCGAAGGCGCACCTTTGGCGCCGTTCTTCCATTGGGCCTGCGCGGCCTGGGCTGCGGGGCAGGGGCTGCTGCCCGCGCAGCCGGTGGCTTTCCTGAACCTGGGCGGGGTGGGCAACATCACCTGGGTCGATCCCACGGCGCCAGCGCCTGAAGCGGCGGGGGCCTGCCTCGCCTTCGACACCGGACCCGCCAATGCGCCGATCAACGACCTGACACGGCGCAGGCTGCGCCGCAGTCACGATGCGAATGGTGCGCTTGCCGCCGCGGGCCGGGCGGATGACGGCATCGTCGCGGATTTCCTGCGCCATACCTGGTTCGACCGCCCACCGCCCAAGTCGCTAGACCGCGACCAGTTCGCGGGCCTTGCTGCTGCCGTGGAACCGCTGTCCGATGCCGATGCCGCCGCCACCTTGGTTGCCGCCTTGACAGGCGCGGTCGCGGCCGGGTTCCGTTGGCTGCCCTCCGTTCCTGCCGCCGTGCTGGTTTGCGGCGGTGGGCGGCATAACCCCGTGATCATGGAACACCTGGCGATGGCGCTGCCCTGCGATGTCCAGAAGGTCGAGGCTGCGGGCCTGGACGGTGATATGCTGGAAGCGCAGGCCTTTGGCTGGCTGGCTGCGCGTGTCCTGCAAGGATTGCCGACCTCGGGGCCTTCCACGACCGGTGTTCCCGCACCCTGTTGCGGCGGGCGGATCAGTTATCCGCGCCGCACGCGCCGATTTTTTCCGACGCGCCCTTGACGGGGGCGATGTGTCTGCGTAAACCGCCCCTCACCCCGAAGGGCGATCTGTCGGGGTGGTGAGTGTGCGGTTGTAGCTCAGTTGGTTAGAGTACCGGCCTGTCACGCCGGGGGTCGCGGGTTCGAGCCCCGTCAACCGCGCCACACACAACTTTCGCCCGGATATATGCGCGGTTGTAGCTCAGTTGGTTAGAGTACCGGCCTGTCACGCCGGGGGTCGCGGGTTCGAGCCCCGTCAACCGCGCCATATCCCCCTTTTTGATCTAACCTTTCCTGTGCTTGTCCGCTAAGACGTAACCCCGCTGGCGGAGGATTGCGAATGGACACTGGCATGACCGACCAAGACAACGCGACGGCGTTGATCGACCGGATGGGCGAGGCCGCGCGCGCGGCGGCGGTGGCTTTGGCGCAGGCCACAGCCGGGCAGAAGCACACGGCCCTGATCCGCGCCGCCGATGCGCTGCGGGATCGTCAGGCCGACATTCTGGCCGCGAACGAAAAGGATATGCAGTTCGGCCGCGACAAGGGCCTGGCCGAATCCATGCTGGACCGGCTGCGCCTGGACCCCGACCGCCTGCGCGGCATCGAGAACGGGCTGCGCGCCGTAGCCGAACAGCCCGATCCGGTGGGCAAGGTCGTGGCGGAATGGGACCGTCCGAACGGACTGCATATCCAGCGGGTCCGCACCCCCATCGGCGTGATCGGCGTCATCTATGAAAGCCGTCCGAACGTGACCGCAGATGCGGGCGCCCTGGCGTTGAAATCTGGCAACGCGGTGATCCTGCGGGGCGGGTCGGAGAGCCTGCATTCCGCCCGTGCGATCCACGCCTGCATGGTCGAAGGGCTGCGCCAGGCGGGCCTGCCCGAAGCCGCGATCCAGCTTGTGCCGACCCGCGACCGTGACGCCGTAACCGCCATGCTGCAAGCGCAAGGACTGATCGACGTGATCATTCCGCGCGGCGGCAAGGGCTTGGTCGGGCTGGTTCAGCGCGAGGCGCGGGTGCCGGTCTTTGCGCATCTGGAAGGCATCTGCCACATCTATGTCGATGCCGCCGCCGACCCAGACAAGGCGCTTCGCGTGGTGTTGAACGCCAAGACCCGTCGCACCGGCATCTGCGGCGCGGCGGAATGCCTGCTGATCGACCAAGCCTATCATGCCAAGCACGGTCCCGCGTTGATCCAGGCCCTGCTGGAGGCGGGGGTCGAGGTCCGCGCGGATGAAGCCTTGGCGGGGATACCGGGCACGGTCCCGGCGCAGCCCGACGACTTCGGGCGTGAATTCCTGGACATGATCATTGCCGCAAGGCTGGTCGATGGCGTGGACGAGGCCATTGCCCATATCCGCCGGTATGGCAGCCAGCATACCGAATCGATCCTGACCGAAGATGACGCGACAGCGCAGCGGTTCCTGACCGGACTGGACAGTGCGATCCTGATGCACAACGCCTCGACCCAGTTCGCCGATGGCGGGGAATTCGGAATGGGCGCGGAAATCGGCATCGCCACGGGCAAGATGCACGCGCGTGGTCCGGTGGGGGCGGAACAGCTGACCAGCTTCAAATACCTGGTCCGGGGCGACGGGGCGATTCGCGCCTGATTCCCTGGGCCTGGACCGTGGCCGGGATCAGAATGCGATCTCGGCCCCCTTTTCGTCCATATCCCAGGCAGGCTGGCGGTTCGCATCGGCAAGGGCTTGGGCCAGAAGGGCAAAGTGAACCTCGGACGGGGCGGGCGCCCGGGGATCGTCGCCGCCCAGCCAAGCCCACAGGGCAGGATCCTGCTTGACCCGGTCAGCCTGTCCCACCAGACGCCACCGGCCCCCGTCATGGACCACCGTGACGGCACCTCCCCAAGGCAGGGCGCTTTCCAGACACATCATTGCCAGCATGATCATGCGCAGTTCCACGCGGGCGAAATCGCCCTCGGCCTCCAGCTGGACACGCAGGCGGCCCTGGCCGGAAAAGCCGTCCAGAAGCTGCGCCAGACTTGCCCGAGACACCCGTTGATCGCCTTGGGCCTGACCAAACGCCACGCGGAACAACTGGATGCGCGCGCGTGCCGCCGCCACCGATTCCGCGATCAGCATGAGTTCGGGACTGGCGCCGATGCCCGGAAATTCCGGCGACATTTCCAGCAGTTCCACCCCGTTGCCGATGGCCCCCAAAGGTGAGACCAGGTCATGGCACAGCCGCGAGCCAAGCAGTTGCGCCAGATCGGCCTGCGCGATGCGCGTTGTATCGGGGGTCATGCGGCGTTACCTTTCACGAAGTCACGAAGGGGGTTTGCCGTGAACGAAATCCTGGAACCCGGCATGATCGTCAGACATCCCGGCGCGCCCGAATGGGGGGAAGGCCAGGTGCAATCACGCATCGGCGACCGGATCACGGTCAATTTCGCCGAAGCCGGAAAGCAGGTGATAGACGGCAGGCGGGTTTCACTGGATATCGTCTGGTCGCACGGCGGCTAAGCGGTTCATGCGGAACGATTGCAACCTTTGATTGTCCTGCGCAAGCCGTCTTGCGGCTGTCCATGACGTTTGTGCCAGCCTGCTGCATCGTTGCAATACCCGGCCCCGCGCCATAGAAGGACCGCGATGCCCATGTCCGCCGCTGCCGCCCGCACCAAATCCGACCCATCCTTTTTCGACATCCGCCTGGCTGTGTCGGAACAGGATTTGCTGGCTGCGCAGCGCCTGCGCTATCGCGTCTTCGTCGAGGAACTGGGCGGCGACGGTCCCCTGGTCGATCACGACCGACGGCTGGAATGCGACGACTTCGATCCCGTCGTGGACCACCTGTGCCTGATCGACAACCGCCGGTCTGCGGACGACCTGGACCATGTGGTGGGCGTGTATCGCCTGCTGCGCGGCGACCGGGCCCAAGACTTCGGGCGTTTTTACTGCGATGCGGAATACGATTTGACGCCGCTGCGCCAGTCCGGGCGGCCGCTGCTGGAACTGGGCCGGTCCTGCGTCGATCCGTCCTGCCGGGGCGGGTCGGGGATGTTCCTGTTGTGGAATGCGCTTGCCGATTATGTGCTGGACCATGGGATCCAGATCCTGTTCGGCGTGGCCAGCTTTCATGGCACGGATCCCGCGACGCTGGCGCCTTCGCTCAGTTGGCTGCACCATCATCATCTTGCGCCCTCGGATCTGCGCCCCCGCGCGCAGCCCGAGGGGTTTCACAGCATGGACCTGATCCCCGCCGACCGGTTGGACCGGCGCGCCGCGCTGATCGGGATGCCCGCGCTGATCAAGGCCTATCTGCGGCTGGGCGGAATGGTGGGCGAGGGGGCGTTCATCGATCGCGCCTTCAACACCACCGACGTGTTCCTGCTGATGGACACCGCCGCGATGTCGGACAAGCACCGGCAGTTCTATGAAAGCCGCTGGCAGCCGCAATGATCCCGCCGTCTTCCGTTGATCCAGGGCGAGGCGATGCGACCTGGCGCGACGCAGTGCCGCCGCCTGTGGCCCGGCCCCAAGGCCTGCGTGATTGGATTCGGGTTCTGCGCCGGGGTGCAGGTGCGGTTCTGGCGCTGCTGGCAGGCGTGCTGTTGATCCTGCCCTTGCGCGGGATCGAGCGTCTGTTCCACGGTCAACGGCGCCCCTGGACAGGACCGTTGGTGCAGATCGTCTGCCGCCTGGCTCTCGCCTGCATCGGCATCCGCTGGCAGCGGCTGGGGGTGCCCATGCGCGGCCCCGGCGCGGTCGTGGCCAACCATTCAAGCTGGCTGGACATCTTGGTCCTGAACGCCGCCATGCCGGTGTTTTTCGTCAGCAAGTCCGAGGTCGCGGGCTGGCCCGGCATCAATATCCTGACGCGGGTGACGAATACCCATTTCGTTGTCCGCGATCCCCGGCTGGCCCAGGCTCAGGCCGGTGAATTCGCGGCGCGCATCAGCGCAGGCCACCGGTTGCTGTTCTTTCCCGAAGGCACATCGACCGACGGGCGGCGCCTGCTGCCCTTCAAGCCGACGCTGTTTCAGGGGTTCCTGGACCCCGCGCTGCCACGGGGACTGGCGATCCAGCCGGCCAGCACGGTTTACCAGGCGCCCGAACGGGCCGATCCGCGTTTCTATGGCTGGTGGGGCGACATGGACCTGGGGCCGCATCTGCTGGCCGTGCTTGCGGCGCGGCGTCAGGGAACCGCGACGGTTATCCTGCATGATCCCATTCCGGTCGCCGGGCAGACGCGCAAGACGCTGGCCTTTGCTTGCGAAGAAGCCGTGCGCCATGGTCTTGTCGCTTGATCGCGCAACCAATTGGACCATATTTGGTAGGATAACCTTTCGCAGCCCCTAGGGATCCGTCATGACCCGCTTTGCCGCGCCCATTGCCGAACAAATCTGGGACATGAAATACCGGCTGAAGGATGTCGAGGGCCGCGCCCTTGATGCCACGGTCGAGGATAGCTGGCGCCGCGTCGCACGCGATCTGGCGCAGGTCGAGGCGAATCCCGCGGAATGGGAAGATCGCTTCTATGCCGCATTGCAGGATTTCAGGTTTCTGCCCGCAGGCCGGATTCTGGCAGGGGCAGGCACCGGGCGGTCGGTCACGTTGTTCAACTGTTTCGTCATGGGCACCATCGCCGACAGCATGGCGGGCATCTTCGATGCGCTGAAGGAGGCTGCGCTGACCATGCAGCAGGGCGGCGGCATCGGCTATGATTTCAGCACGCTGCGCCCCAAGGGGGCCGAGGTTCGGGGAGTGGCGGCCGATGCATCCGGCCCGCTGTCCTTCATGGATGTGTGGGATTCGATGTGCCGCACGATCATGTCGGCGGGGTCGCGCCGGGGTGCGATGATGGCGACCATGCGCTGCGATCATCCCGATATCGGCGATTTCATCGGGGCCAAGCGGGACAGCGCGCGGTTGCGTATGTTCAACCTGTCAGTGCTGGTGACGGATGCCTTCATGCAGGCGGTCAAGGCGGACGGGTCTTGGGATCTGGTTTTCGGGGGGCGGGTCTATCAGACCGTTCCCGCGCGCGATCTGTGGAACCGGATCATGCGCGCAACCTATGATTATGCCGAACCGGGCGTGATCTTCATCGACCGCATCAACCAGCAGAACAACCTGCATTATGCGGAAACCATCGCTGCCACCAATCCCTGCGGGGAACAGCCGCTGCCCCCCTATGGCGCCTGCCTTCTGGGATCGGTGAACCTGGCACGGCTGGTCGGCGATCCCTTTACCCCGCAGGCGCGGCTGGACATGGTGGCGCTTGACGATCTGGTCCGCGTGGCCGTGCGGATGATGGACAACGTGGTGGATGCCTCGCGCTTTCCCCTGCCGCAGCAAGCGGCCGAGGCGCAGGCCAAGCGCCGCATCGGTCTGGGCGTCACTGGCCTTGCCGATGCGCTGCTGATGCTGGGCCTGCGCTATGGCGCCCCGGATGCGGTGGACCAGACGCGCATCTGGATGAAAGCGATTGCGCGGTCGGCCTATCTGGCCAGCGCGGATCTGGCGCGGGAAAAGGGGGCGTTTCCGCTGTTCGTTCGCGACGAGTTCCTCGCCTCGGGCTTCATGCGGCGGATGGACGGGGATGTGCGCGAGGCGGTTGCGACCCATGGTATTCGCAACGCCCTGCTGACCTCCATCGCGCCCACGGGGACGATCAGCCTTTATGCGGGCAACGTGTCCAGCGGGATCGAGCCGGTCTTTGCCTATGCCTATACCCGCAAGGTTCTTCAAAAGGACGGATCGCGGATCGAGGAGGAGGTCGTCGATTACGCCGTCCAGATGTGGCGCGACCTGCATGGCGATGCCCCCTTGCCGGGCCATTTCGCGAATGCCCAGACCTTGACGCCCCGGGATCACGTCGCCATGCAGGCGGCAGCCCAGGATTGGGTGGACAGTTCCATTTCCAAGACGATCAACTGCCCCCCCGACATTTCCTTCGAAGATTTCAAGGACGTCTATCTGTCCGCCTGGGATCTGGGCTGCAAGGGCTGCACGACCTATCGCCCGAACGACGTGACGGGCAGCGTCCTGTCGGTCAGCGAACAGGCCGAGGCGGTCCCCCAGGCCGATACCGGGGCCGATGTCGTCTATCTGACCGAGCCGCTGGACCGGCCGGCCGCCCTGGAAGGCGCGACCTACAAGCTGAAATGGCCCGCCAGCGAACACGCGATCTATATCACCATCAACGATATCATCCAGGCAGGCCATCGCCGCCCCTTCGAGATCTTCATCAACTCCAAGAACATGGAGCATTTTGCCTGGACCGTCGCCTTAACCCGCATGATCAGCGCGGTCTTCCGGCGCGGCGGCGATGTCAGCTTTGTGGTCGAGGAATTGAAGGCCGTCTTCGACCCCCGCGGCGGGGCCTGGATGGGCGGCCGCTATGTCCCCTCGATCCTGGCCGCCATCGGCGGGGTTATCGAGCGCCACATGATCGCCATCGGCTTTCTGGCAGGCGAGGGAATGGGCCTGAAGTCCGACCCGCATATCGAAGCAGTGGCCGTGGGAGAACGCCCCCTTGGCCCGGCCTGCCCGAGCTGCGGCCAATATGGAATGCGCATGAACGAAGGTTGCATGACCTGTCCCAATTGCGGGCATTCGAAATGCGGGTAGAGGGGATAGGGTAGGCTTGTTGTCGCGCCAGCCAAAACTTTTCCGTCAGCCGGTCATAATTTGTCCTTTTGCAAGCCAAAACTTTTCCTCGGAACGGAAAAAGAAAAAGTTATGGCTGGCGCTACCACTTAATATTCCCGCCTGGCACAATATCCTGCTTGAAGCGGGGTTTTGGCTCGGGCCCGACTACCTATAGTAGACGGGTGCGGTGATGGCTCCAAGTCCAACAGAATATACAGGCACGCCGCAGCACAGTGCTGGGCAAAGATGTGCAACGAAGGTTGGCCCATACCGGCCAACCATTCTCTGTCATGTGCTGCAAAGCAGCCCGCGAAACGAAGCTTAAGATTCGGAGCGACAAGATTGTGGTGGGGCTTTGTTGCGTAAATGCCAATAGGATTCGTCTGCTAAACCCAGCGTGGTAGCTGACCTCCATGAGCAGCCCCCTTCCGCCGCGCTACAAGACTGGCAACTGGCCGCCTTACAACGAAGCTCTGAAGCAGCGTGGTTTGCCGTTTGATCTGGTTTGATCCAAAGATGATCTGGGTGGCGCCGTCGACCGGCAAGCGCGGCCGTCTGCGCCAATTCAGCGATACCGCGATCCAGACCTGCCTGACGATAAAGGTTCTGTTCGGCATGGCGCTCCGGCAGACCACAGGCTTCGTCGAGAGCCTTCTGCGCCTGGTCGGCCTGGACTGGGGGGTTCCCGACTTGAGCACTCTGAGCAGGCGTCAGAAGACCTTGGCGGTGATTGTCCCCTCTCGTGGCTCGGAGGGGTCTCCTGCACCTTCTGATCGACAGCCCCGGCATCAAGGCCGAAGGTGAAGGCAAGTGGAACGCCCGCAGGCATGGCGGCACGAAACGCCGATCATGGCGCAACATCCACCTTGGTGTCGACGAACAGGCGCTGGAAATCAGCGCCATCGAGGTCACCGGAAGGCAGTGCCGGGGATGCGCCAATGCTGGCCGAACTGTTGGGCCAGATCCCCGCCAATGTGGAGATCGGATCGGTCACCGCAGACGGCGCCTATGATACGCGCAAGTCCCACGACGCCGTCGCGAACCGCGGCGCGCACGCGGTCATCCCGCGGCGCAGGAACGCCAAGCCATGGAACCCTTCGACCACAGGAGCCATCGCCCGCAACGAGGCGCTGCGAGCTTCGAAATATCTCGGCCGCGCCATCTGGCGAAAATGGACCGGCTATCACCGCCGAAGCCGCGCCGAGGCAAAGAGGAATTGCGTGAAGCTGCTGGAACAAAGCCTCATGGCGCGCGACTTCGCCCGCCAGATCGCTGAACTCCAGGTCCGCGCCGCCGTCCTGAACGGCTACACCGCGCGCGGCATACCTGTCACAAGACCCGCAGGACAAGTCCGTCTGGGAAAGGCGACCTTCAGGCTTCACGCCTTTTGCGCGACAAAGCCTCGTGTTGGCGTAGTCAGTTGTGCGGGACGTAACTACCCTTCGACTCATCTGTCATAGATAGATTTGGCTTGATCTGCCCCCTCTATCATCGTGAAGTTGGAGTATTGCTGGTGGGAATTTGCAATGGCGAAGTCCCCGATAGATACCAAAGGTCCCATAGTGACAGAGGTGGTTCAGGAAATCTGAACGGCTGGGATAGGTGGATTTTCCGCGTCTGAGCCGGGCCAGAAATTGATCTGGTGGATCAATTTCCCGGCGATTGGGCAGCATGATGCTGCGAGCGAGGTTGCGCTTCGGCGTGAGTCCACAGATTTCCTCCCCCGTCGCGGAACTTTTATTCCTTCCAGACCTTTCTCGAACAGCAGCGCAATTGGGCGCGCAGAAAGGATAGTCTGATGCGACTAATGACAGCGACCCTCTGCGGCAGCATCGTTTTCATGCTGGCGGCCTGCGGAAATACGGCGACGGAACGCGCGGCGACCGGCGGGCTGGGCGGTGCGGTGATTGCCGGGCCTGCAGGCGCGGTGGTTGGTGGAACTGTAGGGGCGGCAACCGCCAACTGATCTTGCTATCACTGCCTCAACGGCCGCGCTTGTCGCGGCCGTTTCCCGTTGGCCTTGCGGGTGCTTTAGCCTTCCCTTACATCATATAGGCAAAGGCAGAAGGACAATTCCATGGCCATGGAAGCGCATGACATCGAGGCCCTCATCCGTGCGGCCTTTCCGCAAGCACAGATCACGATCACTGACCTTGCGGGCGACGGCAACCATTACGCCGCCGAGGTCATCGACGAAAGCTTTCGGGGCCAGAACCGCGTTCAACAGCAGCGTGCCGTTTATGCGGCATTGCAAGACAAGATGGCGGGAAAATCGGGCGCCCTTCATGCCTTGGCATTGACCACCAAAGCGCCTGACTGAGGCCCCTGCCCCTTGGCCAGACCATCAGACACAGGATGAAAGACATGACGGAAGTAACTGACAAGATACAAGGATTGGTGGACAACGCGGATGTCGTATTGTTCATGAAAGGCACCAAGGAAATGCCGCAATGCGGATTTTCCAGCCGGGTTGCCGGCGTACTGAACTATATGGGCGTCGATTATCGGGACGTGAACGTTCTGGCTGACGATGACGTTCGCCAAGGCATCAAGGATTTTTCAGATTGGCCGACCATTCCTCAACTTTACGTCAAGGGCGAATTCGTGGGCGGCTGCGACATCGTGACAGAGATGACCCTGTCGGGCGAGTTGGACCAGTTGTTCGACCAGAAGGGCGTGTCCTATGACAAGGCCGCTGCCGAGAAAATCCGCGAGGCGAATGCCTGATCAGTCAGGATATTTAACATGAAATGGGCCGCCATGGGCGGCCCGCTTCTTTACAGGATATCGTCCTGATATTCGTAATCATCCTCGTCTTCGCGCTCTCGCAACTTGGCCGCCAATGTGACCCCGATTGCGAAGGCCCCCAACAGCTTTGCCATGCTACCAGCATTGCTGCTGTTGGCGCGTGACAGGGTATCCGTTGCGCCTTCGACCTTGGACCTTACGGAATCCATGTTCGTTTGGGTAAGGCCCACGGCTTGTGCGGCATTGCGGGCCACCCCGAAGACACGGCGTTCCGTATCGTCGGCCAGCTTAGTCACCTTGTAGCTGGCCTCGTCCATCAAAGACGAAACCTTGTTCCCTGCCATGTCGACGACCCGTTCGGCTTCGGCCCTTGCCTTCTCGATAGCCGCGTCCCTTGCCAGGCTGACCCGGGCCTCGACTTCCTTCTTCAGATCATCTGTCGTGGGCATCTCATGGTGGGTGGCCTTGGACATTCCGAACAGGATCAGCCCCGCCAGAATGAACAGCCCAGCCACGACCAGCGACGCCAAGGCCGGACCCCAGCCCAGGTTATGTGCCAAGAAGGACCACAAGGCGGCGACAAGAAAGCCTGCGGCGACGGCCAGGACGATCCCAGCCGCTGCCTTCATGGCCGACCGACGCGCCGTGTCCTTGAGTGCGAGTTGAAGACGCTGCGCATAGTCGAACATGGGGAAACCTCAGCGACGGGCCAGGATCAGGCCGACCAAGAAGCCGATACCGGCGGCGATGCCCAAGGCCTGCGCCGGGTTGCGGCGGACCATTTCAGACACCTCGTCATACCGTTCCTCGGCATAGTGGGCGACTTCGGATGCCTTCTGCTGGCTGGTCTGATACAACCGTTCAGCCTCGGCCTTGGCGCGGCCGGCATATTCGCCGCCCATGTCGCGCATCCGGTCGGCATATTCCTGCGCGGTTTCCGTGGCTTTCTGTGCCAGATTGGCCCCGCGGTCCTTGAGATTCTCGGCACCCGCGTTGTTCGACAGGTTGCTGGCGGTATCGCGAATGTCGTCGCCGATCTTCTTGGCGCCTTCATTCAGGTCCTTCTTCGCCTGCTGCCCAGCAGCGGTGGCGTCTTTCTTCATGTCGTTTGCAGTAGGGTTGTGTTCAGCCATGGGAATATCCTCCGGTGTGATTGTCACCATCAAGGCTTAAACACACGGACCAAGACCATTGTTCCGCAGACCGGAAGAATAATTGAAAGGCAAAGGCTTGGGGGGATGGTACCGCCTGCCCGGTTCGAACGGGCGACCTCTAGATCCACAATCTAGCGCTCTAACCAACTGAGCTAAGGCGGCATGGATGCGTTCTGTAAACCCCAGCACGCGTGGTTGCAAGCCTGTCTTGCCCGGAAATTTCATGCAGGCTACAGAAAGCCATCAAGGAAGGATCAGGACCATGGGCATCAACAGCCAAAGCGACATTGCGGCCAATCTGCAGATCGGGCCCACGGATCAGGGCATGGTGCGGATTTACCTGCAAGGCGAAGGGATCGACCTGCCTCTGGATTTCGACCCCGAGGAAGCGGCAGAAATAGCCGAGGAACTGCTTGCTGCGGCCGAAGCGGCACGCGACATGGGGAAAACCAGCGGAAAGCCTAAAAAGCCCCGGCGGTGAATGCATCCGGGTCGGTCAGCCCTTGCAGGCGCAGGGCTGATGCGCGGGCGAAATCACGCATGACCTTGCTGCGCCGCGCGCCGGCCAGCCGCGTTTCGGGCGCCATGCGCTGGATTTCGGCGCCATAGGCATCGGCGCAGATCAGGCCGGTGTCGGCGGGAAGCAATTCTGATGGAAAGTCGCAATCGACTGCCCAGAAATAGCGGTCGCACCATTCGAGGTAACCCTGCCACTTGCGGTCGCCCATGAAATCGGCCCGGCAGCTTTTGCATTCGACGATCCAGAACTCTCCCTTTGGCCCCATGCTGATCACATCGACCCGCAACCCCCGGATGGGTGTGAACTCCGTCAGCACGGCATGATCCATGCTGCGCAGCAGCCGCCCCACGCCGCGTGCAAGACGCTGGCCGGGCATCGCAGGAAGAACGGGTTCAAGGTCGGTCATGGCGCGATCTATAGAACGAAGCGGCAACATTCCACAACCCGCTTGAACAGCCCCCTCCACGCCCTTATCTTTCATCACGGCGGGTTTCTGCTCCTCTTGCGTGCGGCCATTTTTCCACTGGCCTATAATCTTTCCGAGGGGGCTGGCTCTGGCGTGACCCTGGTCTCGTTACCCGGCGCCCACCTGGTAATCCAGGCTTTCGGGAAATCTCGCGCTGCCGCGGTTGCTGCGGTTCCCGCCACCTTTCAAACTGCCCTGCAGCGGCGGTTTTCCATGCGAAAAGGGCGGCCTTGCGACCGCCCTTCTTTATGCCTGCGAAGCAGATCAGAAGCCGTAAACGACCGACACACCCAAGGTATTGTCCGTGCGGATGTCACGGTTTTCCTGGTATTCGGTGGTATAGCTGACGCGGGTCGCCAGTTGGTCCGACATTTGGAAGTTCACGCCGAACTGGTTGGTGATCACATCATCCGAGTCTTCCGACGACAGATAATCTGTATCGTTGGTGATGAAGACCATGTCGTTGAAACGGTGATACAGGCGTGACGACACGATGTAGCCAAGACCGCTGTCCGAAGAGTCATCAACTGCCACGGTGTCATAAACGGCATCGCCGGTCACTGGGTCTGTACCAACTTCAACCAGATCGAAGCCTGACTTCTGCGCGCCGGTCTGGGTGTAGCGATAGCCGATACCGGCCTGAACGCGCCATGCAGTCTGCTCGGTATTGATCACGCGATAGCCCGGACCCACACCGATGAAGCCGTCACGTGCAAAATCGCTCAGATCGTCGGCAACGTCGCCATCGTCGTCGATACCCAACTGGTCACCATTGGCGAGTCCGTCAATGCTGAAGCGGCCCAGAACAAAGGCATAGAAGCGGTCGTTGAAGTAATAGGCGCCGTCATAGATGACCGACGTTTCCTCTTTGTCCTTGTCCCCGTCTTCGTCTTCGCCAAATTCAAGCAACATGCCGACCGACTGCTGCCAGGGTCCAGCGTTGTTCGACACACGGCCAGCCAACGAGAAATCTTGGCTTTCGTCATTGCCGGTGCTGCCCGCATAGGTGAGGGCCAACGAGCCGAACAGGCCTTCGCGGCGATCCGGATTGCCGAAACGCGCGTCGTCATTGTCGCGGTCGAAATCGTCCTGAACGGCGTCCTCGACATCAATGATCCGGTCATTGACATCCGAAACACCGGTAGCATCGGCGCCGGCGGCGATTTCCGTCTGGGCAAAAGCCGGAGCGGACAGAGCGGCAATCAGAGCGGCGGTGCCGGTCAGCAACGTAATTTTTTTCATCTCATCCTCGCGAGCTGAGTTTCGTTGTTCTGGACGACTGTCAGACGCCAGAGCATCTCTGCGAAAGATGAAGTAATCCTGCCCTGTCTTGGTTCATAGACCCCTAAAGAACGTCCACGACTCCCAAAAACGTGAGGGTAAATGCCGCCGAGCTACTTGGGCCAAAACTTGCCGAAATACGTCAGTGATACCAAACGAAGGAACCAAACTGAATAGATGGGAAGTATATGCCAAGGCTAATAAAATCTTCTTTCGAAGCACGAAACAAAGGCTTCATCGATATTATTCGATTTGAAACAAAGACGTGAATGCCCAATTTTTAGACAGCAAGGCGGCGTGTTCCAGCCGGGCAAGATGTTGCAGAATGGACACGATGCACAAAGCAATTGCGTCGTGCTTGCCTGATTTCTCTTATTTTCGCCGTGTCGTTGCCACTGGGACATGGACTCTGGCCATCGGACGAGGACGCCCGACAGATAATCGGCGGCCCGATGAAGGCGGGGATTCTGCCTGCCCCATCACGGCAATCGCGAACTGAACCCCTGCAAAGACAATTGTGTTGAAAACGATCAGCATGATGACTGCCAGCCAGCCTACGCTGCTGTTCAGGATCAGGTGACGCAAATGGGCAACGTCCAGGGCCATCAAAGCGGCAACAAAGCAACAGGCCAGTGCGGCGCCGATCCAGACGCTTCGGATATAGACGCGAATCATCATCGGCATGATGCACCTCGGACGCATGAAAGCCCGAATATAGGGCATTTATGCAAGGAGTGCAGCAGAAAGAGCGTGCTGCGTCAGAACGCCTCGGGACGCAACTCTCGGGCAACGTGGTCCAGGACGGCATTGACGAACTTCGGTTCGCGGCCCTCGGGAAAGAACGCCTCGGCCAAGCGGACATATTCGGTGATGACGACCTTGGGTGGGGTCTGCGGCGTCACCAGTTCGGCCCCCGCCGCGCGGAACAAGGCGCGCAGCACCGGGTCGATCCGGTCGATGGGCCACTTGGCCACCAGACCGCGATCGGTCGCCTGGTCGATCCGCGACTGCCAATTCACCGCCCCGTCGACGACACGGGTAAACAGCCCTTCGTCGGCGGGCAGATACCGGCCATCCTCATCCTCGGCCCCCAGGCGGTGGGTTTCGAATTCCCGCATCACCCGTTCGGCAGACTGGCCCGCAGCCTCCATCTGGTAAAGGGCCTGAACGGCGTAAAAGCGCGCACCGCTGCTTTTCGCCCGGCGGTCGGCACGCTTGTCGTTCTGCTTGTCGTCGTTCGGGTTCATGGATCAGGCCTTGTCAAAGAGACCGGCTGCAATGTCGTGAAAGCCGCCCCGCGTCAAGCCCCGGCAGGCAGGGGGGCGCTCATCGCCTCGGCAAGGCGGGCAACGTATCGGGCCAGGGTGTCGATCTCCAGGTTGACCTCGTCGCCCATGGCAACCCCGCCCCAGGTCGTCACCTGGCGGGTATGCGGGATCAGGTTCACGCCAAAGCGGCTGCCTGCAACTTCGTTCACCGTCAAGGAGGTGCCGTTCAGCGCGACCGATCCCTTGGGGGCGATATATCGGGCCAAGGCGGACGAAGCCTCGAATGTCAGGCGCAGGCTGCTGCCTTCGTCGTGCAGATCAACCACACGGGCCACGCCATCGACATGGCCGCTGACGATGTGGCCCCCCAGTTCGTCGCCCACGCGCAGGGCGCGTTCCAGGTTCAGGCGGCGCCCGGCCTGCCAGCCCCCGGCACCGATATTGGTCTTGGACAGCGTCTCGGCCGAGATATCGACGGTGAACCAGCCCGGGCCTTTGTCCACCACAGTCAGGCACACCCCGTCGCAGGCAATCGAGGCGCCCAGATCCACGGTCGCCATGTCATAGCCACAGTCGATCCGCGCACGCATGTCGCCCCGCATTTCAACCGCGGCTACGGTGCCGATATCCGTGATGATGCCTGTGAACACGCGAAAACCTCTTTTCTTCGGCAAAGACCTAGGCGATAGCATGGTACAGCGCAAGGATCGCACGGCCCGTTGCCGTCTGTATTCCCCATTGTACCAGGTGCCAACAGAAACGCCCCGCCGTTAACAGGAATGGTATGGTGCTGCAAAACCGACAATCCCTTTCGTCGCACACGGCCGTTGCGTCCGATCCCATGCCGCGCGTTTTTCTGTTATTGCAGGGTCCGCACGGCCCGTTCTTTGACCGGCTGGGCCAGATGTTGCGGGCTGCGGGTGCGCAAGTCTGGCGATGCGCGTTCAATGCGGGGGACGAGTTCTTCTGGTCGGATCCGGCGCATCTGCTGCGCCATACCGGCAGCAGCGCAGACTGGCCCGCGTTCCTGGCGCGGATCACTGGCCCGCGTTCCTGGCGCGGATCCTGGCCGAAAAAGGGGTGACGGACATCGTCCTTTACGGCGATGTGCGCCCGATCCACGCGGCCGCGCGCCATGCGGCCCAAGCCATGGACCTGCGCCTGCACGTGTTCGAGGAAGGCTATCTGCGCCCCTATTGGATCAGCTATGAACGCGGCGGGTCGAACGGACATTCGGCGCTTCTGGACATATCCCCGACCGAGATGCGCGCAACCCTGCGCGACACCGCATCCGAGGTTCGCCGCCCGCCTGCTCATTGGGGCGATATGCGCCAGCACAAGGCCTATGGCGCGTTCTATCATTTCCTAGTTCTGGTGGCGAACCGCCGCTATCGCCAGTTCGCCAGCCACCGCGCCTTGCCGATCTTTGCCGAGTTCCGGCTGAACCTGCGCCGCCTGATGCTGACCCCGGGTCATGCGGCGGCGCGGGCGATTCAATAGCGGCGTTTCAGATTGACGGGTGATCCTTACCTGCTTGTGCCGATGCAACTGGAACATGATTCCAATATGCTGGGGCATTCGCCGTTTTCCCGGAACCGCGACTTCGTGGAGGAGATGGTGGCAGAGTTTGCGCGGTCCGCGCCGGCGCATCATCACCTGCTGTTCAAGGCGCACCCGCTGGAGGACGGCCGTGCCAGGAACCGCCGCGCCATCCGCGATGCGGCGTCCCGGCATGGCGTGGCACACCGGGTGCATTATTTCCGGGGCGGCAAGCTAGCCGACATGATGGCCCATGCCCGCGCGGTAATCACCGTCAATTCGACGGCCGCCCAGCAGGCGTTGTGGCGCGGGCTGCCGGTCAAGGCCCTGGGCCGCGCCGTCTATTGCAAGCCTGGGTTGGTGTCGGACCAGACGCTGGCCGATTTCATGGCCCATCCACAGCGGCCCGATACTGCGGCCTATCGCATCTTTCGTGACTATCTGCTGCAAACCAGCCAGGTTCCGGGAGGATTTTATTCCCGCCGTTCGCGCGCCCATGCCCTGCGGCTGGTCGCAGACCTGATCCTTGCACCCGAGGATCCCTATCAAGCCCTAGCTAGGGGGCGTGTCCACCGCCGCCAGCAAATCGGCGAAGTTCTGGACTAGGGTTCAGGAAGGTGTGGCATCCGTGCGGCGCAGGGTCTAGATTGCGCGCACAACCGGGCGGCAAGTCCGGGACAAGGAACAGGAGTTTCGAAAGGTGACAGTGAAGCTTTCTCCTGCCCGTCCGGCAGCAGGTCTGGCCATGCGCCTGACCCTGATCGTGGCCATGGCTCTGCTAGCAGCGTGCAGCCTGCCCCGGTCCGGTCCCAGCAAGTCCGAGATCTATTCGGGCGCCGTCGAGAAGGGCGGGAACACCCATGTGATCTATGTGAACGATCACGTTGCGCGCACCACGAACTTCACCCCATCCTATGGCTTTTCCAACAGCTTCTTGGGCGCGGGACAGGTTGGCGCGGATGAAATCCGGGCGGGCGACGTGCTGGGACTGGCGATCTGGGAAAACGTCGATGACGGGTTGCTAACCTCGCTGGGGGCCAGTTCGACGGCCTTGCAGGAAATCCAGGTGGACAGCGGCGGCTATATCTTCGTGCCCTATGCGGGCCGGGTGCAGGCGGCGGGCAACACGCCCGACCAGTTGCGCCAGGTCATCACCGAGCGGTTGGCGACGCAAACGCCCGACCCCCAGGTGACTGTAACCCGCGTGGCAGGCGACGGCGCCACGGTATCGGTCATGGGCAAGGTCACGGCCCAGGGCGTTTATCCGATCGAGCGGCCCACACGGTCGCTGTCGGCCATGCTGGCCCGTGCAGGCGGCGTCTCCATCGAGCCCGAGATCGCCGTGATCACGGTCAAGCGCGGCAACAACAACGGCAAGGTCTGGCTGACCGATCTTTATTCCAATTCCAGCAACGACATCGCGCTGCGCCCCGGCGACGTGATCCTGGTTGAGGAAGATCAGCGCAGCTTTACCGCACTTGGCGCGCTTGGCGGCCAGACCCGCGTGCCCCTGGGCAACGAAATGATCAACGCGGTCGAGGCGGTGGCGATGGTCGGCGGTCTCAATTCCAACCTCGCCGACCCGACCGGCGTCTTCATCCTGCGCGACGAGCCCGAGCAGGTGGCCTCTCGGGTTCTGGGCAAGACGGTGCAAGGATCGCAGCGCATCGCCTATGTCCTGGACCTGACACGGCCCAACGGGCTGTTCCTGGCCCGCGACTTCCTGATCCGGGACGAAGACACGGTCTATGTGACCGAGGCGCCCTATGTTCAGTGGCAAAAGCGGCTGGCAGCCTTGATCGGGCCGATCAACTCTGCGAACTCGATCCAGAACCTGTCCAACTGACCTGCGGATGACGGATGACCTGAAAGCCGCCGGCAAACATGACCGGCGGCTTTTCGCATTCAACGGCGGGTTCTGGCAGGCGCCGCGCCTGCGCCGCATCCTGACGCTGGCGGGTTGGGATTTGCGACTGGGCCTGCCTGGCCCGTACGATAGCGTGGCGATCTGGGGCAGCAGTCCGACCGCCTGGCGCGGCCGCGCCATTGCGCGGCGCACCAAGGCGGGTCTGGTGACGGTCGAGGATGCGTTCCTGCGATCCATCTTGCCCGGCCGGGCAAGGGGCCACATTGCGCGGCGCGGGCCAATCGGCTTGCAGATCGACCCGTTCGGGGTGCATTTCGACGCCACCCGCCCCTCGCTGATCGAACGGCTGATCACCCAGGGCGCAACCAAAGGGCTGGAACAGCGCGCCTGTGACGGTATCGGTCGGCTGCGTGCGGCAGATTTGTCCAAATACAACAGCCACCGCCCGGATCTGCCCGTCCCTGATCCGGGCTATGTCCTGGTGATCGACCAGACGCGCGGTGACGCATCCCTGATGGGCGCGGGGCGCGACCGGTTTCTGGCGATGCTGGACACGGCCCGGCGCGAGCACCCGGACCGTCCCATCCTGCTGCGAAGCCACCCTGAAACGATCCGAGGCCTGCGGCCCGGCCACCTGACCCGCGACGACCTGCGGCCGGGGGACATCTTGTGCGACCGGGAAATATCCCCTTGGAAGCTGCTGGAGAACGCCCATTCCGTCTATGCCGTCAGTTCGCAACTGGGATACGAGGCGATGCTGGCCGGGCACCGCCCCCGCCTGTTCGGCCAGCCATTCTATGCCGGATGGGGCCTGTCACAGGACGAATATCCCCTGCCCCCGGAACGGCGCGGCCCTGCAACAGTTCAGGCGCTGTTCGCCGCCAGCCATCTGTTGGCGCCGGTCTGGTATGATCCCTGCCGCGACCGTCTGACCGATTTCGAAGGCGCCCTGGCCCAGATCGAGGCGGAAGCAAAGGCGTTCCGGCAGGACCGAGACGGGCACTTGGCCTATGGGATGCGGCTATGGAAACGCCCCGTCATATCGCTCGCCTTCGGCGACGGCGCGGGGGTCCGGTTTACTGCCAAGCCGTCGCCCGATGTGACGCTGGCCTGGGCGGGCAAGGCAGGGCGGGTGCCGGGCGCGATCCGGGTGGAAGACGGGTTCCTGCGGTCGCGTGGTCTGGGGGCTGCGTTGATGCCGCCCTTGTCGCTGGTGGCCGACAATCTGGGCATCTATTACGACCCGACGCGTGAAAGCCGCCTGGAACGCCTGATCGCAGAGGGTCCGGCCCCGGGTGGCGCCGCACGGGCCGAGCGGCTGATTGCGGCCATTCGCGCGGCGGGATTGTCCAAGTACAACCTGACCGGCAGCTATCGGCCCACCGCGACTCATCGCCGCCGCATCCTTGTTCCAGGCCAGGTCGAGGACGATGCCTCGATCCGGTTGGGCGCCGGGGCGGAACGCACGAACGAGGATCTGTTGCGCCGTGTGCGCCGGGAAAACCCGGATGCGCATCTGATCTTCAAGCCCCACCCCGACGTCGAATCCGGCCTGCGTCCCGGCGCGGTGGACGCCACGCCCCATGCCGACGAGGTGGCAGTCGCCGCCGATCCCATCTTCTTGCTGTCCCATGTGGACGAGGTCTGGACGATCACCTCGACGTTGGGATTCGAGGCGCTGTTGCGCGGCATCCCCGTGACGACCCTTGGCGCGCCCTTCTATGCGGGCTGGGGCCTGACCCGGGATCTGGGTCCGGTCCCACGGCGACGCACCGCCCGGCCCGGCATAACGGATCTGGCCCATGCCTGCCTGATCGCCTATCGCCGCTATCGCGATCCGGTGACAGGCCTGCCCTGCCCTGCCGAGGTCGCGGTGGATCGCCTGCGTGACGGCATCAGCCCGCGTCAGCCGGCGCTGCGCGTGCTTGCCAAGGTACAGGGGCGGCTTGCCGGGCACAGTTGGATCTGGCGGCGCTGAGAATTGCAAAAAGGGAAAACGTCGCGCGGCATCTGCGGCTATCCCGAACGCCACTTGCGCTGTGCGGCGTGTTGCAGACCGGGATTTTCTGCAGTCGTGCCGGCGAAGAATGCGGTTCTCTGGTACGCGCCCGGAACGCCGGGGGGGCTTCCTTGGCAAGTGAGGTGTGCGTTGTTAACTGTTGCCCGCAAACACGAAAGTCCACCCATGTCCCTTGCCGTTTCGCATCTTGCCCGACGCTTTGGCGCGACCCAGGTCCTGCGCGGCATCGACCTGACCGTGGCCGAGGGCGAACTGGTGGCGCTTCTTGGCCCCTCGGGGTCGGGCAAGACCACGCTGCTGCGCATCATCGCCGGGTTGGATTGGCCCGATGCGGGCGCGTTGTCCTTTGACGGCACGGACTGGCTGGCGAAATCCGCCGCCGAACGCCGCATCGGTTTCGTGTTCCAGCATTACGCGCTGTTTCCCCATATGACGGTGCGCGACAACATCGCCTTTGGCCTGACGGTTCTGCCGCGCGCCGAGCGCCCCGGCAAGGCGCAGATCGCGGCGACCGTGGACGGGCTGCTGCGCTTCCTGCAGATCGACGGGCTGGCCGACCGATATCCCGCCGAACTGTCGGGCGGGCAGCGCCAGCGGGTCGCCCTGGGCCGCGCCATGGCCATCAACCCGCGTGTTCTGCTGCTGGACGAACCCTTTGGCGCGCTTGACGCCCAGGTCCGCCGCGACCTGCGCCGCTGGCTGCGCGGGGTCCACGACAGCGCCGGCACCACCACGATCTTCGTGACCCATGACCAGGAAGAAGCCTTTGAACTGGCCGACCGCGCGGTCGTGATGAACGGCGGCGTTGTCGAACAGATCGGCCAGCCGGACGAGATTTACGACCACCCTGCGACGCCCTTTGTCGCGCGTTTCCTGGGCCTGACGGTTGATCTGCCTGTCACGATGGGGGCAGGCCGGGCCTATGCGGCGGGACTGGATCTGGCCGCCCTGCCCCGGCGGGCGCTGCCTGACGGACCGGCCTGGCTTTTCCTGCGGCCCGCCGACATCCAGCCCATCCCCGACCCCGCCGCGCCGTTCCGCGTGACCGAGATCGCCACGACCGGCGCGCTGCTGCGGGTCGCGGCCGAGGACGGCACCGGCTGCCGGATCGAGGCCGAGGTTCCGCGCCGCGACGGCCGCGGGCTGCGCCAGGGCCAGCCCGTGGCCTTGCGCGCCGTGGCAGGCCAGATTTTTCCCGGCGGCGCGTCGCAATCCGCCCTGCCGATCCAGACCCCGAAGACCCTCAAGGAGGCCCGCTCTTGAAAACCCGCCTGACCACTGCCCTTGCCCTTGTTCTGGGCCTTGCATCGCCCGTCGCCGCGCAGGACGCGATCCTGAACGTATCCTATGACATCGCACGCGAGTTGTTTGCCGAACTGAACCCGGTCTTTGCCGAGAAATGGCAGGCGGAAACGGGCCGCAGCGTGACCATCGACCAGTCCCATGGCGGTTCGTCCAAACAGGCGCGCGCAATCCTGGAAGGGCTGCCCGCCGATGTCGTGACCTTCAACCAGGTGACGGATATCGACGTGCTGGCCAAGGACGGCCTGGTCGGCGCCGACTGGCGCGAGGCATTCCCGAACCAGGCGTCGCCCTATTATTCGCTGCCCGCATTCCTGGTGCGCGAAGGCAATCCCAAGAACATCGACGACTGGGATGACCTGGTCCAGGAAGGGGTTCAGGTCATCTTCCCGAACCCCAAGACCAGCGGCAACGCTCGCTATACCTATCTTGCGGCCTATGCCTATGCGCTGGACAAGAACAACGGGGACCAAGCGTCGGCGCAGGAATTCGTCAAGAAGGTCTTTGCCAACGTGCCGGTCTTCGACCAGGGCGGGCGTGCGGCCACCGCAACCTTCGCCGAACGCGGCATCGGCGACGTGCTGATCACCTTCGAGGCCGAAACCGGCGGCATTGCCCGCCAATATGCCGATGCGAAACTGGAACGGGTCACGCCATCGCTGTCGGTTCTGGCCGAATTCCCAGTCGCTGTCGTGACGGAGAACGCGGAAAGCAAAGGCACCGCCGAGGTGTCGAAGGCTTATCTCGATTTCCTCTATTCGCCCGATGCGCAGCGTATCCTTGCCCAAAACTTCAACCGCGTGCATGACGAGGCGATTACCGCCGAATTCGCCGCAAACTTCCCCAAGGTGAAGCTGGTCACGGTCGAAGAGGTGTTCGGCGGCTGGGACAAGGTCCAGGAAGAACATTTCGCCGAAGGCGGGATCCTTGATTCCGTGTTCGTGAACCAATGAGCGTTGCGGCGGTCATCGGCGCCCCTGCCGGGCGGCAAAAACGGGTGCTTCCGGGCTTTGGCCTGACCATGGGCCTGACGCTGACCTATGTCGGCATCATCGTCCTGCTGCCCGTCATCGCCCTGGTGCTGAAGGGGGCAGAAATCGGCCCCACCCGGTTCTGGGAGATCGTGACCGCCCCCCGCACGCTGGCCGCGCTGCGCCTGACCATCACTGCGGCCGCCCTGGCGACGGTGTTCAATGCGGCATACGGGCTGTTGATGGCCTGGGTGCTGGTCCGCTATCGCTTTCCGGGTCGGCGGCTGCTGGATGCGATGATGGACATCCCCTTTGCCCTGCCCACCGCCGTGGCGGGTCTGGCGCTGACGGCGCTGTTTTCTGCGAATGGCTGGTATGGCGCGATCCTGGCCCCCTCCGGAATTTCGGTTGTCTATACGATCTGGGGCATTGCGATCGCGATGTCCTTTACCTCGATCCCCTTTGTGGTCCGCACCGTCCAGCCGATCCTCGAGGATCTGGACCCCGGCCAGGAAGAAGCCGCCCGCACGCTGGGCGCGACGCCGTTCAAGATCTTCACCAGGGTGATCTTTCCGGCGATCCTGCCTGCCTTCCTGATTGGCACCACCATCGCCTTTGCCCGCTCGCTGGGCGAATTCGGCGCGGTGATCTTTATTGCCGGGAACCTGCCCATGAAGACCGAGATCGCCTCGCTTCTGGCGGTCATCCGGCTGGAGGAATATGACTATAACGGTGCTGCGGCCATCGCATTGACACTGGTCGCCATCGCCCTTGTGCTGCTGGCGCTGTCGAACTGGCTGCAAGCGCGCCTGACCCGGCGGAGGGTTCCGGCATGAACGCGCTCGCCCCCGCAGCCCTTGCCCCCCGCCCCGATCGCGGCGCCGCACGGCTGCTGATCGGCCTGGCCGTGGCGCTGACGCTGTTCATCGTCGTCGTGCCGCTGATCTATATCTTCTGGCGTGCGCTGTCCGAAGGCTTTGCGGTCTTTGCCCAGAACATTCTGGCGCCCGACACGCTGCACGCGATCTGGCTGACCTCGGTCGTCGCCGTGATCACCCTGCCGGTCAACCTGGCCATCGGGATCAGTGCCGCGTGGTTGATCGCTCGCTTCACGTTCCCCGGTCGCAAGCTGCTGTTGACCATCATCGAGCTGCCGTTTTCCATCTCACCCATCATCGCCGGGGTCTGCTATCTGCTGCTTTACGGCCGGCAAGGGTTGCTTGGTCCCGTCCTTGCGGCGGGCGACATCAAGATCCTGTTCGCGCTGCCCGGCATCGTCCTGGTGACGCTGTTCGTGACCGGCCCTTTCGTTGCCCGAGAGGTTCTGCCCCTGATGCAGGCCCAGGGGTCGGAACAGGAACAGGCGGCTCTTACATTGGGCGCGCCCGGCTGGCAGATCTTCCGTCGGGTGACGCTGCCCAATATCCGCTGGGCGCTGCTTTATGGCGCGGTGCTTGCAACGGCGCGGGCGGTGGGGGAGTTCGGCGCGGTTTCGGTCGTGTCGGGCGCAATCCGGGGGCAAACGAACACCCTGCCCTTGCAGATCGAACTGCTGTTCAACGACCTGAATACCGTCGGCGCCTTTGCCGCCGCATCGACCCTGACCCTGATCGCCCTCATTGTGCTGGTCCTGAAAACCATCATCGAGGGACGGACGCGCTGATCAGCGCCGGAAATCCGTGGGCCTGATCCCGTGCCGGGCCAGCTTGTCGTAAAACGTCTTTCGCGGCAGTTGCAGCCGTCCCATCGCAGCCGTTGCATTCCCGCCCGCCAGCCGCAGGGCGTCACGGATTAGTTCGGCCTCGTATGCGGCCACCAGTTCGGCCACTCCCGGTGCATCGTTGCTGCCCTGCGCGTCAAAGGGCGTCACGCCAAGGGCCTGGCTTTCGGCAAATCCCCGCAGTTCTGGCAGGTTGCCCGGCCAGCCATGCCCCGACAGCCGCGCCTTGACCGCGCCCGTCATCGCGGGCGCTGGCCGATCCAGCCGCGAACAGGCAGCCAGCAGGAAATGGCGATACAGCGCCGGGATGTCCTCTCGACGCTCTGCCAGCGACGGAACGGGCAGCACCGTGCCCGACAGGCGATAGAACAGTCTTGTGTCGAACCGGCCCTCCGCCGCCAGCCGCGCAAGATCGGCGCTGGTCGAGGCCAGAAGCTGTACATCCATCGGGCGCGGCGCGGCGGCGCCAGTGGGCCAGAACTCACCTGCCTCCAGCACCGAGGCCAACCGCGCCTGCATGGAAGGCGACAGCCCGTCCACGCGGTCCAGGAACAGCACCCCGCGCTGCGCCCGTTCCAACTGGCCCGTCTGCCGGGTGCCGCGCGGTCCTGGCGCTTCGCCCCCTAGCAGGTCGACTTCAAAGCGCGCATCGTCCAGGGCGTCGCAAGCCAGATGCACGAAACTGCGGGCGCGGCGCGGGCCTTGGCGGTGGATGGCGCGGGCCAGGACCAGCTTGCCCGCGCCGTCAGGTCCGGTCAGAAGGGCGCTGCCCCCGGCGCCGGCCACACGGTCCAGGGCTGCGCGCAGATGGGCCATCACCTCGCTGCTGCCGGACAGTTCGGGAAAGCTGCCCGATGCGTCGTGGCTGGCCTGCCGCAAGTCGCGGTTTTCCAGCACCAGGGCGCGGGCCGACAAGGCGCGGTTCAGCGCGGCCAGCAGCCCGTCGCGCGCCACGGGCTTGGTCAGGAAGTCATAAGCCCCTGCCTTCAGCGCGGCCACCGCCATCGGCACGTCCCCATGCCCGGTCAGCAGGATCACAGGCAGATCCGCGTCGATGGCGTGCAGGTGGCCGAAGAATTGCAGCCCATCCATCCCGGGCATTCGCACATCGGACAGAACGACGCCCGGATAATCGCGCGTCATCCCTTTCAGGGCATCGGCGGCAAGGCCGAAATCCTCGACCTGCAAACCCGCCATTTTCAGGGTCTGCACCTGGGCTGCGCGCAAATCCTCGTCATCGTCCACCAGCCGGACCAGTCCCGTCATGCGGCTTTCCTCAGCGTCAGGTGAAACGCCGCCCCGCGGCCTGGGACCGGTTCGTCCGCCGTCAATTCGCCGCCGAAATCGCGGGCGATGTCGCGGGAAATGACAAGGCCAAGGCCAAGCCCCTGCGCCTTGCCGGTCGCAAAGGGCGCGAACAGTTGTTTCATCACATCTGGCGATATGCCGGGTCCGTTGTCGGCAACCGTCACCACGACGCGATCCGCCCGTGCATCGACCTCGATACGGATCCAGGGATCGGGGCAACCTTCCTGGGCCTCGAAGGCATTGGTCAGAAGGTTGACCAGGATCTGTTCCAGCCGGACCTGTTCGCCCATGACGGCCAGTCCTTCGGGCATCTCGGGAAGATGGATGGCAATGTCGCCCGCCTTGCGGCGGCTGGCGGTCAGCAGCAAGGACGCCTCGATCACCGGGCGCAGGGGAACGGCGGAGACCTGACCAGTCGCCTTGCGGGCAAAGCCGCGAAGCTGGTCGGTGATCTGGCCGATCCGGTCGGTCATGCGGGCAATGCGGGTCAGGTTGTCGCTTGCAGGACCGCATGGCTGCATGACCTGTGCGTTTTCCGCCAGCAGCCGGATCGTCGCCAGCGGCTGGTTGATCTCGTGCGCGACGCCTGCGGTGATCTGGCCCATCGTTGCCAGCTTATTGGCCTGGACCAGATCGGCCTGCATTTGCGACAGCCTTGCCTGGGCGGCCTGGCGTTCGCGCATCTCCTCGGACAGGTCGCGGGTGCGTTCTGTCACCGCGCGTTCAAGTTCCGTGCGATAGCTGCGGTCGGCCGCAGCCTTTCGAACCGACCGCAGGCGCGACCGGCGGGCCTGATCGGCCATCGCCAGCAACAGCAGCACCGCCAGGCCTGCCGCACCTGCGGCATAGCCTGCCGTCTGCTGGACCTCGCGCAGCGGGACCAGCATGGTCACGGTCCATCTCGTCCCCCGGACCGGCAGGGTGATGGGCAGGCTGTCAGGCGCCGACGGAACCGCGACCGCAAAGCGGCGCGCGGTATCCGTCGTGATGATGACGCGGCCGTCGCCTTCGGTCACATGGGTGGCGTTCGGGCTGCGCGCCCAGGCTGACTCGAGGGCATCGAATTGCACCTTGACAACCACGACCCCCAAAACCGCCGCGCCGTCGCGCACATCGTGGGACAGGTACAGCCCCGGCTGCCCGCTGACGGTGCCAAGCGCGAATTCCATCGCCGTGGGATGCGCTTGGCGGAAATAATTGCGAAAGCTGTAATCGTGGCCCACAAAACTGTCCGGCTGGTTCCAGTTCGACGCGGCAATGGTCCGGCCATCGGCATCCAGCAGATACAGGACCGCGCTTTGCGTCTCGGCCCCCAGGCGCTCCAGCTTGGCCGATACCGCATCGCGCCCTTCGCGCGCCGATGCGCGCAAGATAGCCTTGACCATGGCGTCGTCCGCCAGGATGGCAACAACCGCGCGCTGCCGGTCAAGGATGCTTTCTAGCGTCAGGGCACGTGACTGGGCTGCGGCAAGCCCTTCATTGCGCAGATCCTCTAACGCGCCTGCACGGACGGCCCAGAAGGTTGCGGCCGGAACCAGGACCAGCAACGCCAAGCCCGCCAGCATCGCAAGCCATCCCGCCACGCGTGGCAGGGCTGGCGAATCGCCAGCACTCAATGCGGTGCCTTCTGTGTCCGCCAAGCCCTGGCGCCCCCCGGAATGGTGTTTCAAATCCCACACTAGCAGCTTGAGCCTGTGCGGAAAACCACACATCTTTTCAGGGCTGACACCCGAAAACAGCCATGTTTTCAGCGCATTGCCGCTATGCCGCAAGTTTTTTGGGCAATCATGCGGCCCGCGTAGGATGTCCCCATCGCATCGACATACAGGCAGGAGGAGGCCTTTCCATGCAGTTGGACACTTCCGCGCATCCCGTGGCCCATGAAAAACGGCCGTTCTATCGTCACCTTTACTTCCAGGTCATCATCGCCATCGCGGCAGGCGCCCTGCTGGGTCATTTCTATCCGCAAACGGGCGAGGCGCTGAAGCCCCTGGGCGACGGCTTCATCAAGCTGGTCAAGATGATCATTGCCCCGGTCATCTTCCTGACCATCGTCACCGGCCTGGCGGGCATGGGATCGCTGCGCGGCGTTGGGTCCGTCGTGGGCAAGGCTTTCACCTATTTCCTGACCTTCTCGACCCTGGCTCTGATCGTGGGGCTGATCGTGGCCAACGTGATCCAGCCGGGTTCGGGAATGAACATCGACCCGGCATCCCTGGATTCGTCGACCGTGGCGACCTATACCGAAAAGGCGCATGAAACATCGCTGACCGGGTTTGTCATGGACATCATCCCGACCACGCTGGTGTCGGCCTTTGTCGAAGGCAACATCCTGCAGGTGCTGTTCGTTGCGATCCTGTTCGGCATCGGCCTGATCCTGGTGGGCGACAAGGGCAAGCCCGTGCTGAACATCTTGGAATCGGCCAGCTTTGCGATCTTCCGCGTGGTGGACATCCTGATGAAGGCAGCCCCTATCGGCGCCTTTGGTGCCTTCGCCTTTACCATCGGCAAATACGGCATCGCGTCGATCATGAACCTGGCGATGCTGGTGGGGACGTTCTACCTGACCTCGGCGTTGTTCGTGATCGTGATCCTGGGCACCGTGTGCATGGTCAATGGGTTCTCGATCTTCCGGCTGATTTCCTATCTGAAGGCGGAAATCCTGCTGGTCCTGGGAACGTCGTCGTCGGAATCCGCCCTGCCCTCGCTGATGGAAAAGATGGAAAAGGCAGGCTGCGCACGTCCCGTAGTGGGCCTTGTCGTGCCGACCGGCTACAGCTTCAACCTGGATGGCACCAACATCTACATGACGCTGGCCGCGCTGTTCATCGCACAGGCGACGAACACCCACCTGTCGCTGCAACAGCAGGTGCTGCTGCTGCTGGTCGCGATGCTGTCGTCCAAGGGTGCGGCGGGCGTCACGGGTGCGGGCTTCATCACCCTGGCCGCCACGCTGTCGGTGGTGCCGACCGTGCCTGTCGCCGGTATGGCGCTGATCCTGGGCGTGGACCGCTTCATGTCGGAATGCCGGTCGATCACCAACTTCATTGGCAATGCGGTCGCGACCGTTGTCGTCAGCCGCTGGCATGGCGCGCTGGATCGCGAACGGTTCGATGCCGTGATGGGCGGGCAGGATCCCGAAGACTTCGTCGTCCCCGCCGCAAGGCTTGCCATGGCGCCCGCCGGCCTGCAGCTGGGCGAACGCAGCGCCGACTGACGCGCTTTATCGCCAACATAAGGGCACCGCATCGCTGCGGTGCCTTTCCGTTTGTCAGACCAGAATGTCCATGTCGCGCGGCGGCGTGCCGTTCTGCACCGCCAGCAGGTTGTCCATCATCCGCGTGACCGACGGCGCAAAGCCGTTTGCATCCAACGCCCCCAGATGGGGGGTCAGGACAACCCGGTCCAGGCCCAGCAGCGGGTTGTCAGGCGTGATCGGCTCGACCGAGAACACGTCGATCCCGGCACCGCGCAGCTGGCCCTCGCGGATCGCCTGGGCCAGGTCGGCTTCGACCAGAACCCCGCCCCGTGCGGCGTTGACCAGGATTGCGTCGGGCTTCATCAGCGCCAGGCGGCGGGCGTCGATCAGGTTGCGGGTGCTGTCGTTCAGGTCGCAATTCAGCGTCACGACATCGGACGCCGTCAGCAGCTCGTCCAAGGGCGCAAAGCGGGCATCCAGGTCCGCTTCCTCGGCCGAAGGCAGCGGGTTTCGCTTGGTGTACAAGGTCGTGCAGCCAAAGCCGCCCAGCAGCCGGGCCAGGGCCTTGCCGATGCAGCCCATGCCGACGATGCCCATCGTGCGACCCGACAGGGTGATGGAACTGGGGGCGACCTGCCCCTTGGGCCAGCCCCCATTCAAAATGCCCACATGTCCGCGCACGATGTTGCGGTTCACGGCCAGGATCAGGCCCAGCGTCGTTTCGGCCACCGCAACCGCATTCGATCCGGTGGTCCGCAAGACCCGCACCCCGTGCCGTTTCGCGGCATCCAGGTCGATCCCGTCATAGCCCACGCCCCATTTATGAATTGCCCGCAGCCCGGGGCTGGCCATCATCGCCCCGGTCACGGGCATATCGCCGGTGATTGCAAAGCTGGCGCCTTGCAGCGCGGCAAGCTGGTCCTGGGGCGTGCGAGAGGCTGCGGTGGTCAGCACCCATCCCGGCGGCAGGAAGGGGCAGAGACGGTCCAGCCGTTCGGGGGCCGAGGGGTCGAGAAGGACAAGCTTGGTCATGGCTCTCTCAGATTACAAATCGAATGCCGGGGCGGGCCAGCCCGCCGCCCTGCGCCATGACGGTGCCATCCGCCCGCCAGCAGGCTGCCCCGGTCATGGTGCCGTCGGGGGCAAAGCCGATGGCATTCATGCCGCCGCCGATGGTCTTGACCAGCCGCACGTCATGGCCCCTGGCGCGCATGGCATCGGCTTGGGCCGCATAGGCAGGCTCCAGTTCCAGGTGATGGCCTTCGGTCCACAAACGCGGAGCCTCGACCGCCTGTTGCAGGGTCATGTTGTGGTCGATCAGGTTGACGATGGCCTGCATGGCCGACGGAAAAATCCTTAGGCCGCCCGGCAGGCCAAGCGCATAGACCGGCTGCCCGTCCCGCAGCACCATCATCGGCGCCATGGATGTCGGCACCCGCTTGCCCGGCACGATCGACAGCGCCCGCCCCGGCCGGGGGTCATAGTTCAACATATAGTTGTTGGGAATGATTCCAGTTCCCGGCACCATGAAGCAGGCACCCCACAGCCCGTTGATCGTATGCGTGGCGCTGACGATGGTGCCATCCGCGTCGGCCACCGTCACATGGGTCGTGTCGCGGCTTTCGTATGGCATCCGCTGGCGGGCGTAATCCTTGGACGTGAAGCGGTCCACCGGCACATCGACAAAGTCGGGATCGCCTGATGCGGCGCGGCGATCCTCGAACGCAAGGGCGATCGCTTGCGCCATCAGGTCCATCGCCCCGGGGCTGCCAAAACCCATTGTCCGCAGGTCGTGGGGTTCCAGCATATTCAGCATCTGCACAATGTGAACGCCCGAGGATGCAGGCGGCGGCGGGCCGACGATGACATGGCCGCGATAGGTGCCGGTGATCGCCTGCCGTTCGATGGCGCTTGCCGCAGTCAGGTCGGCCAGCGTGACGTGACCACCCTTGGCCAGCCGGTCCGCCAGCGCGCGGCCCAGTTCGCCGCCGTGCAGGGCCGCGTCGCCTTGGGCTTGGATCAGCCGCAGGCTTTCGGCGTAATCGCTCATCACTAGGCGCGACCCCGGGGCCAGCGGTGCGCCGTCGGGCAGCAGCATCCGCGCCATTTCAGGATCCGCGCGCAGGTCGTTCCCGTGTTCGACGATCGCGCCGTGCAGATAGGGGCTGACCACAAATCCCCGCGCCGCGACGCGGATTGCAGGTTCCACCACATCGGCCCAAGGCAGCCGCCCGTATCGGCGCTGCATCAGATACCAGCCGCGCAGGTTGCCCGGCACCGCGACGGCGGACGGTCCCACCGTGTTCCGCCGCCCCTTGGTGTCCATATACCTGTCGGGCAGATCCGATACCGGCGTGAACATATCGGGCCGGGCGTTCTGCCCCGCCACCGACAGCGCGTCGATCACGACATGGCGTCCGTCAGCCAGCCGCAGATGCGCGATGCCGCCGCCCGCGATGCCGACCATCATCGGCTCTACCACCGTCAGGGTCAGCAGCGCCGCAACCGCCGCATCCACGGCGTTGCCGCCAATGGCCAGCATCTCGGACCCCGCCATGGTGCCCATGGGGGCGTTCGTCACCACCACCCCCTGCGATCCCGATGCCGGGCGCTTTTCACAAACAAAAGGCAAGGTCATGCTGATCGTTCCGTTCTTCGCGGCCAGCTTAGGCAAGGGACGAAGCGGCCATCAAGCCCGCGCATCCTCCAGCATCATGCGAGCGGCCTTTTCCGCGATCATCATCACCGGCGCATTGGTGTTGCCGCTGGTGATTGTCGGCATGACCGAGGCATCCGCAATCCGCAACCGCCCCAACGCACGCATCCGCAAGCGCGGGTCCACGACCGAGGCGTCATCCGCACCCATCCGGCAGGTGCCGACCGGGTGGAAGATCGTCGTGCCCACCGCGCCCGCCGCCTTGACCAGATCGTCGTCGGTCTGGAAGGCGATGCCGGGGACGTGCTCGCTTGGGTCAAAGCGCGTAAAGGCCGGTTGCGCCGCGATCTTGCGGGCCAGGCGAATGGCGCGGACCGCCACGTCCCGGTCGCCGGGGGTCGAAAGGTAATTGGGCCGGATCGCCGGATGCGCGCGAAAGTCCGGTCCGCTCACATGGACCGATCCCCGGCTTTCGGGCCGCAGGTTGCAGACGCTGGCGGTCATGGCCGGGAAGGCGTGGACCGGATCGCCGAACTTGTCCAGGCTGACGGGCTGGACGTGAAACTCCAGATCTGCGGTCGCCTTGTCGGGGCCGGATTTCGCGAAGATCCCCAACTGGCTGGGTGCCATAGACATAGGACCGGACCGTTTCAGCAGGTATTCCAGCCCAATGGACGCCTTGCCCAGCAGACGCGAGGCCTTTTCGTTCAGCGTCGGCACCCCATGCACCTTGTAGACAAGGCGCAGTTGCAAGTGGTCTTGCAGGTTTTCACCCACCCCAGCC
This sequence comes from Paracoccus actinidiae, assembly GCF_030863885.1. Classification (NCBI taxonomy): domain Bacteria; kingdom Pseudomonadati; phylum Pseudomonadota; class Alphaproteobacteria; order Rhodobacterales; family Paracoccaceae; genus Paracoccus; species Paracoccus actinidiae. The sequence continues at coordinate 2,653,117 of NZ_CP132956.1, read as the reverse complement.
GCCTCAACCTGCGGCGTGATGCCCGCTTCCTGCAACACGTCGCCGCGCCCGATGCCCGACTGTTCCAGGATCTGCACGGACCCGACGGCACCTGCCGACAGCACGGTTTCGCGCATGGCCCGTACTTCGCGCCGCTGCCCGCCATGGTGAAAGGCGACACCCGTGACCTCGCCCGCTTCGATTACCAAGCGTTCAACCTCGGCCCCGGTCAGCACCCGCAGGTTCGGACGGGACAGGACCGGGCGCAGAAAGGCCTTGGCCGCGCTCCACCGCCAGCCGGCGCGTTGGGTCACGTCGAAATATCCGCTGCCTTCATTATCGCCCCGGTTGAAATCCTCGGTGCGCGGGATGCCCGCCTGTTCGGCGGCCTCCATGAAGGCGTCCAAGACGGCCCAGCGGACCCGCGCGGTTTCCACCCGCAGCTCGCCCCCAGCACCATGCGCGTCGTCGGCGCCGCGATAGAAATCCTCCTGATCGCGGAACAAGGGCAGGACGTCGTCCCAGCCCCAGCCGGTGCAGCCCATCTGGCGCCAGCCGTCATAATCCGCCGCCTGCCCGCGCATATAGATCATGCCGTTGATCGACGAACTTCCGCCCAGCACCCGTCCACGCGGATAGAGCAGTTGGCGACCGCCCAACGCTTCCTCGGCCTGGGTTCGAAATCCCCAATCTGTGCGCGGATTTCCGATGCAATACAGGTATCCGACCGGGATATGGATCCAGTGGTAATTGTCGCGGCCCCCAGCTTCCAGCAGCAGGACCCGCGTCCTGGGATCTGCGGACAGGCGGTTGGCCAGAACGCAACCGGCGCTGCCCGCGCCGATGACGATATAATCATAGCTTTCCATCAGCTTTCCGACCTGAAGCCCAGCTTGCGGCCCAGTTTGCTGGCGAAGAATTCGCCGATCAAGCCGCGCCGGAACACCAGCACACAGACCATGAAGACCACGCCCGTGATGATCGTCACCGGAAAGTCCGAGGTGGCGAGATAGTTCTGCAGCGTCACCACCAGACCCGCGCCGACGACCGGCCCCGCCAGCGTGCCGATGCCGCCCAGCAGCGTCATCAGGATCACCTCGCCCGACATCTGCCAGGCCACGTCGGTCAGTGTCGCGAACTGGAAGATCAACGCCTTGACACCCCCCGCCAAGCCGGCAAGCGCCGCCGACATCACGAAGGCCCCCAGCTTGTAGCGGCTGACCGAATAGCCCAACGAAATCGCGCGCTGTTCGTTTTCGCGAATTGATTTCAGGATCATCCCGAAAGGCGAATTCACGAAGCGCCAGATGATCAGCATCCCCAGGATGAACACGGCCAGGACAAAGTAATACATGGTCATCGGCTGGCTCAGGTCGAAGATGCCGAACAGGGTGCCGCGCGGGACGGACTGGATGCCATCCTCGCCATGGGTGAAGCCCGCCTGCAGGCAGAAGAAGAAGAACATCTGCGACAGGGCCAACGTGATCATTGCGAAATAGATGCCTTGGCGGCGGATGGCGATAGCACCCATGACCAAGCCCAGGGCAGCAGCGCCCAGAACGCCCAGCAGGATGCCCGCCTCGGGCGGCCAGCCCCAGACTTTGACCGCGTGTGCGGTGAAATAGGCCGCGCCCCCGAAGAAGGTGGCATGGCCAAAGGACAGAAGCCCCGTATAGCCCAGCAGCAGGTTAAAGGCCGCAGCGAACAGCCCAAAGGCCAGCAGTTTCATCAGGAAGATCGGATACAGGAACTGCGGCGCCAGCAGCAGCGCGGCCGCGATCACGGCCAGCAGGACAAGCTGGACTTGCCCGGCCCTGGGGTGGATGACGATCTGTTCGGTCGCGATGGGTTCGGATTTGCCGGCCATGTCAGGCATCCTTTCCGAAAAGGCCCGCAGGCCGCAGGATCAAGACGATCGCCATGATGACAAAGACCACGATGTTGGACGCCTCGGGGTAGAAGACCTTGGTCAGCCCCTCGACCACGCCCAGCATATAGCCGGTGACGATGGCCCCCAGGATCGACCCCATGCCGCCCACGACGACCACGGCAAAGACGATGATGATCAGGTTCGATCCCATCAGCGGGCTGACCTGATAGACCGGCGCCGCCAGCACCCCCGCAAAGGCCGCAAGCCCCGCCCCCAGCGCATAGGTCAGCGTCAGCAGCAACGGCACGTTGACGCCGAAGCTTTGCACCAGGGTCGGGTTCTCCGTGGCCGCGCGCAGGTATGCGCCCAGCTTCGTCTTCTCGATCATGAACCAGACCGCCAGGCAGACGATCAGCGAGGCGATCACCACCCAGCCGCGATAGATCGGCAAAAACATGAAGCCAAGGTTGACCGCGCCTGTCAGTTGCGACGGCGGGGCATAAGGCATCCCGGACGCCCCATAGAAATAACGGAACGTGCCCTCGATCGCCAAGGCAAGACCAAAGGTGAACAGCAGTCCATAAAGATGGTCCAGCTTGTACAGGCGCGACAACATGGTGCGTTCGATGATCGCCCCGAACAGGCCGACGATCAGCGGCGCGGCAATCAGCGCCAGCCAATAGTTGATGCCGCCGACCGTCAGCAGCAGCAGCGCGACAAAGGCGCCCAGCATATATTGCGCACCATGCGCGAAGTTGATCACTCGCAGCAGGCCGAAGATGACGGCCAGCCCAAGCGACAGCAGCGCATAGAAGGATCCGTTGATCAGGCCGACAAGCAATTGGCCCATCAGTGCCTGAACAGGGATGCCAAAGATCATGGTCATGGTTACACCCCCAGTTCCTGATGCAGCAGGTCCATCCGGTTCGGCAGATCGGATACCGGGAATTCGGCGGTCATGGTGCCATGGTCCATCAGATAAAAGCGGTCCGCGACCTTGGCGGCAAAGCGGAAGTTCTGTTCCACCAGCACCACGGTCATGCCGCGTTGTTTCAGTTTGCGCAGCACGTCGCCAATGGCGTTGATGATGACCGGGGCCAGCCCCTCGGTCGGCTCGTCCAGCAAAAGGCAGCGCGCCCCGGTGCGCAGGATCCGCGCCATGGCCAGCATCTGCTGTTCGCCTCCCGACAGCTTGGTGCCAGGGCTGTTGCGGCGCTCCTGCAGGTTGGGGAACAGGTCATAGATCTCGGCCACGGTCATGCCGCCATCCGCCACCTTGGGAGGCAGCATCAGGTTTTCCTCGACCGAAAGGGTTGCGAAGATACCGCGTTCCTCGGGGACGAAGCCCAGGCCCGCGCGGGCGGTCTTGTGCAGCGGCACGGACATCATGTCGCGGCCCGCGAATGTGATGCGGCCCGTGCGCTTGCGCAGGATGCCCATGATCGTGCGCAGGGTCGTGGTCTTGCCCATGCCGTTGCGGCCCAGGATGCAGATCATCTCGCCTTCGTTGACGTGCAGATCGACGCCGTGCAGCACATGGCTTTCGCCATACCAGGCTTGCAGCCCGGCGGTTTCCAGAAGCGGGGCCGTCATGCTTCGGTTCCCATATAGGCGGTGCGAACGCGCGGATCGGCAGAGACAGAGGCGTAATCGCCGGTTGCGATGATCTCGCCCCGTTGCAGCACGGTGACGTGATGGCAGATGTCGGCGACCACGGTCAGGTTATGTTCGACCATCAGCACGGCGCGGGTGCGCGCCACGTCGCGGATGATGTCCGCCACCATGCGCACGTCTTCCTGACCCATTCCCGCCATCGGTTCGTCCAGCAACAGAACCTCGGGATCAAGGGCGAGGGTCGTCGCAATCTCCAGCACGCGCTTGCGGCCATAGGACAGGTCGGCGGCGCGATGATCGCGGTATGGGGTCAGGCCCAGGTGGTCGATCAGTTCATCCGCACGCGCGTTCAGCCGGTCCAGCGAGGACAGGGGTTTCCAGAACTGCACCGCCAGGCCCGCCGGACGCTGCAACGCGACCTTGACGTTTTCCCGCACGGTCAGGTGCGGGAACACCGCCGAGATCTGGAACGACCGAACCAGCCCCATCCGCGCCACCTTGTCAGGCTTGGTCTGAGTGATGTCCTGGCCCAGCAGCGCGATCTTGCCGCGCGTGGGTTGCAGGAACTTGGTCAGCAGGTTGAAGACCGTGGTCTTGCCCGCGCCGTTCGGTCCGATCAGCGCATGGATGCGCGCGTGTTCCACATCCAGATCGACATTGTTGACAGCGGTGAAGCCGGCGAAATCCTTGCCGAGACCGCGGGCGGTCAGCACCACCCGCGGTTCGGTTTGCGTCATGGCAGGCGCAATGGTCATTTGCGCGCCTTACTGGGTGACAAGCGGGCAGCCGCTTTCAGCCGGATCCAGATAGGCTTCGCTCCCGGGGATCGTCGCCAGGACGTTGTAATAGTCCCATTCTTCGGTGATGTCGGCGGGGGCCTTCACCTCCATCAGGTAGACATCCTTGATCAGGCGACCGTTGGCGCCGACCTTGCCGTCCTGGGCAAAGACGTCGTTCACGGGCAGTTCATGCAGTTTGGCGGCAACGGCCTCAGTTTCATCGGTCCCGGCAGCCTCGATGGCCTTCAGATAGGACATGACGGTCGAATAGGTGCCGGCATGGATCATGTTCGGCATCGACCCGGTGCGTTCCATGAAGCGGCGGCCGAATTCCTCGGATTCGGCGTTACGCTTCCAATAGAAGCTTTCGGTCAGGTTCAGGCCCTGCGCGGCCTCGGCCCCCAAGCCGTGGACATCGGCCAGCGTGAACAGCAGCGCGGCCAGCTTTTGCCCGCCCTGGGTGATCCCGAATTCGGCTGCCTGCTTGATGGCGTTCTGCGTGTCGGCCCCCGCATTGGCCAGACCGATGACCTTTGCCCCGGACGCCTGCGCCTGCAACAGGAAGGACGAGAAATCGGTGGACGCCAGCGGATGCCGGACGGAACCGGCAATCGTGCCGCCTTTTTCCGTGACAAAGGCACTGGTCTGTTCTTCCAACGAATAGCCAAAGGCGTAATCGGCGGTCAGGAAGAACCAGCTGTCCCCGCCTTCCTGCACCAGGGCGCCGCCCGTGCCCACGGCCAGGGCATGGGTGTCATAAGCCCAGTGGAAACCATAGGGCGAACACTGCGCGCCGGTCAGCTCGGTCGTCGCAGCCCCCGTGGTCATGGTGATCTTCTGTTTCTCGGTGGACAAAGCTTGAACGGCGAGCGCCACCGAGGAAGTGGTCAGCTCCATGATGCTGTCCACCTGTTCGGTGTCATACCACTGGCGCGCGATGTTCGACGCGATGTCGGCCTTGTTCTGGTGGTCGGCGGTCACGACCTCGATCGGCGCGTCCAGAACCTTGCCGCCGAAATCCTCGACCGCCATCAGGGCGGCTTCATAGGAATTCTTACCGCCAAAGTCGGAATAAACGCCGGATTGGTCGTTCAGAATGCCGATCTTGACGGTGCCGTCCGATATCTCGGCCACGGCAGGTGCGGCAATCAGGCCGACAGACGCGGCCGACAACAAGAGTTTACGCATTCAACCTCCCTTGGGCATGATCCATCAATGCTGCGGTTCGTGCCGCGGCTTGGGATGATGTCCTGTCCATAATGACGAAGGCCTCTCCACCAGCCTTCGTTCGACGAAAGGATGACCTCAAAGTCACTTTGACACAAGCGTTCAATGCAGTCTAATTTCGTTCAGGTTATGAACAAATTTGAACAATGACGCTTAGCTGGGATGATCTCCAGTTCTTCCTTGCCGTCGCGCGCGAAGGACAGCTGTCGCGGGCCGCGCGGCTGCTGGGCACGTCGCACGTCACCGTGTCGCGGCGGATCGACCGTCTTGAACAGGCGCTGAACACCCGACTGTTCGAACGCAACCCGCGCGGATACGAACCAACCCCCGCCGGCCGCCGCCTTGTGGAAACCGCCGAGCGGATGGAGGAAGCGGCCGACCAGATCCCCGTCGATCAGGGCGCCGCATCCCGCCAGGCCGGGCCGCTGCGGCTGGCCGTGCCCGAAGGCTTTGCCAGCCTGTTTTCCCAGCACCTGTGGCCCGATTTCATCGCGCAATTCCCGCTGATCTCGCTGGAGCTGATCACCATGCCGCAGATCCTGTCCTTGTCTCGGCGCGAGGCGGATATGTCGGTGACGCTGGATCCGATTTCCAGCGGGCCATACCGGTCCGAACGGATGGCCAATTACACCCTGCATCTTTACGCGACCGCCGCCTATCTGGCCGCCAACCCCCCCATCGCCAGCCGAGAGGATCTGCGCCGCCACCGCATCATCGGCTATATCGAGGAAATGATCTTTGCCCCCGGCCTGGATTATCTGAACGAAGTCTTGCCAGGGATTCGCGCGTCAATCAAAAGCTCTAGCGTTTTCAATCATTTGGCAGCTGTGCGGAACCATCTTGGGATTGCTGTTCTGCCCCATTACATCGCGTCGAAATATCCTGAATTGCGGATCGTCCTTCCCGACGAAATCACCTTGAACCGCAGCTATTGGCTGACCTGTCACCGCGACGTGCGGACGATGCGCCGGGAACGTGCGGTGATTGCATTCCTGACCGACAGCCTGCGGGCGCGAGGGTCCGAACTGGTGCGCCCGGCCTGAGCCCTGCGCGATTCCGCTTGCTGCGGTGCAACCGGAGGATCAACTTTGACATTAATGTGATGTCAAGGGAGGTGGGATATGCAAGACGCACTTCAAGCCGGGGCAGCTGCCGCGCCGCATCAGCCCGAACTGCACCGGGTCATGGGGCCAAAGCTGTTGTTGCTGTTCATCGTCGGCGACATCCTGGGAACCGGTGTTTATGCCCTGACCGGCACCGTCGCGGCCGAGGTGGGGGGTGCTGCCTGGGCGCCCTTCCTGATCGCGTTCCTGGTCGCCACCATCACCGCCCTGTCCTATCTTGAACTGGTGACCCGCTTTCCCCAGGCCGCGGGCGCGGCGCTTTATGCCCATCGCGCATTCGGCGTTCATTTCCTGACCTTCCTCGTGGCCTTTACCGTGATGTGTTCAGGGATTACCTCGGCCTCGACTGCATCGAATGCCTTCGCGGGGTTCCTCAACGACGGCTTCGGCTTGGGCTTCCAGAAGGGAGGCGCGGGGATCCTGCTGATCGCGTTGGGCTTCATGGCCCTTGTCGCGGCGATCAACCTGCGCGGGGTGGGCGAAAGCGTCAAGGCGAACGTCATCCTGACCTGCGTCGAACTGACCGGGTTGCTGATGATCATCTTCGTGGGCTTCTACGCCATGGCCCAAGGCCGCGCCGACTTTTCCGAGGTGATGGTCTTTCAGTCGTCCGACGAAAAGGGCGCCTTCCTGTCCCTCACCGCAGCGACCGCCCTTGCCTTCTTCGCCATGGTGGGCTTCGAGGATTCGGTCAACATGGCCGAGGAGGTCAAGGATCCCGTCCGCATCTTTCCCCGCATCATGCTGACCGGGCTGGCGATCACCGGGGTGATCTATGTCCTTGTGTCGATCTGTGCGGTGGCCTTGGTGCCGGTGGGCGATTTGTCGAACCCCGAACTTGGGTCGGCCCTGACCCAGGTGGTCCGCGCAGGCGCTCCGAACCTGCCCTTTGACACGATCTTCCCGTTCATCGGGATGTTCGCGGTAGCCAATTCGGCGCTGATCAACATGATGATGGCCAGCCGTCTGATCTATGGCCTTGCGCGCCAGGGGGTGCTGCCGCACGGGTTGGGGCTGGTCCATCGGCAGCGGCGCACGCCCTGGGTGGCGATCCTGTTCACGACCGTGCTGGCCTTTGGGCTGATTTGGTTCGTGGTGACGCGTTCGGACCTGCCTGCCGTCAGTCTTCTGGGCGGCACGACATCGCTGCTGTTGCTGTGCGTGTTTACCGTAGTCAACATCTCGCTGATCGTGCTGCGCCGCCAGCCCTCCGGGCGTGACCATTTTCGCGCGCCCTGGATCACGCCGTGGATCGGTGCCGTGACCTGCGCCTTTCTGGTGGGACCATGGGCGCGCAGCGCGGCACAGATGGACCAATACCGCATCGCGGGCTGGCTGCTGGGCCTGGGTGTGGTGTTGTGGGCCGCGACATGGCTTTGGAACAAGGCACGCCGCAAACCCCATCCGGGCAGCCTGGGCGACATCGAGCAGATGCGCGAACATCATGGCGATTCACCCCGCAACTGAGGGTCGGATTCTTTCGTCGATCGGAACGGTGGTATGCCTGTGCCGCGGCCACAAACGCGTGTCCTCGTTTGAGGAGGATATAGCAGGCAATGTGAAGAAGTGGTGGCGATCCCGGGACGACTCGAACGCCCAACCTAGTGATTAGAAGTCACTTGCTCTATCCAGTTGAGCTACGGGACCGTTACGGCAGTTTTGCGGGATCGCGGGCCGATGTGCAAGTCACAGCGCAAGGGTCATGAAGACGCTGTTGGGATCGGGATGATAAGTCCCGAAGGGCGGGCATTCGACGAAACCGCCCCGTCCATACAGCCCGCGCGCGGCAGCAAAACTGGGCTGGGCGCCGGTTTCCAGCGACAGATGCGCCAGGCCGGACCTGCGCGCATGGTCGATCAGGCGATCCAGCATCAGCCGCGACAGACCGACCCCCCGCGCTTCGGTCAGGACGTGCATGGACTTGATTTCGCCATGCGTCGAGTCAAGTCGTTTCAGTGCGGCCATTCCGACCGGCACGCCTGCCCGGCGCAGCACGAAAAAGTCGATGTCGGGCGAGACCAGCGTTTCGCGCGGCATCATGTGAATGGATTCGGGCGGGGTATCGGCGTGCATTTCCGCCGTGTGACGCCCAAACATCAGAGCCAGATCGTCAGCGAGAGGGGATTCCAAGGCAAAGGAAAGGGTTTCTGTCACGTCGACCTCGCTGGATGCGGCAAAATTAGCCGGGATTGCAGGGGTCGGCAATCGGGCAGCAAAAAGGCGGCCCAATGGCCGCCCTTGTCGCATCGTCAAGGCCTGGTCAGGCGGCGCGGGACAGCAGGACTTCCTCGACCCGCTTCTGGGCGGTGCCTTCGTCCAAGCCGTTGACTGCCGCGACTTCACGGGTCAGCCGATCCAGGGCGGCTTCGTAAAGCTGGCGTTCGGAATAGGACTGTTCGCGCTGATCGTCGTTGCGGTGCAGGTCGCGCACGACCTCGGCAATCGACATCAGGTCGCCCGAATTGATCTTCTGGTCGTATTCCTGCGCACGGCGCGACCACATGGCGCGCTTGACCCGGGCCTTGCCCTTCAGGGTTTCCAGGGCGCGGTCGATCAGGTCGGGCGTGGACAGGCTGCGCATACCGATTTCGGACGCACGGGCGGTCGGAACCCGCAGGGTCATCTTGTCCTTTTCAAAGGAAATCACAAACATCTCCAGCCGCAGGCCAGCAACTTCCTGTTCGTCGATCGACACGATACGGCCGACGCCATGGGCAGGATAGACAACAAAATCGTCAGGACGGAATTCGTTTTTCTTGGTCTTGGACATCTGGCTTCCTCTGGATAGTGTCTTTAGAAGGACACAAAGAACCGAAAGCGGCATATGCCACCTTCGGTCCGTGTATTGATCAGGATGTTATCCCTGCCTGGCAGAAGGCAAGGGATCGACAGTTCGGGGCGCACATCGTCTGGGCCTCTGACTCCCATCAGATGCGAATGTTTGCTGAACATATCACAAACAAGGCGCTAAAAAAAGCATCCTGTGGGAACGTATTTCATTCATGGTGAAAACAGAAAGAAACTTTCGGATTCAATAGGCTATCGAATCGCTGACAACATTCCGGCCCTGCCGGATGCTCCGAATCGCGACAATCAGTCGCCTTCGCCAGGAGCTTCGGAGAAATATTTCGCCAGCTTGCCCGGCACCCCGTCCATTTCAGTGGCAGTGGGCAGGGGTTCTTTCTTCTGCGTAATGACCGGCCAGATTTCCGAATATTTCCGGTTGAACTCGACCCATTCATCCATGGCCGGTTCGGTATCGGGGCGGATTGCATCTGCGGGGCATTCGGGTTCGCACACGCCGCAGTCGATGCATTCGTCGGGATGGATGACCAGCGTGTTCTCGCCCTCGTAAAAGCAATCCACGGGGCAGACCTCGACACAGTCGGTGTATTTGCACATAATGCAATTATCGGTCACGACATAGGTCATTGCAGGCTCCATTCCGTCCGAAGGCTAGTTACGCCCCGGCATCCGATCATTCAAGGCCGCAGCTTTGGAAAAGACTGCGGTTCCCCATAGGCCGCAAGGGGCAAAAGTCTTTCCTGCGCATCACTTCAGCCGCAGGACCGAACAAGATTGGTCAGGCCGTTGCGTCCAGGTCGTGATACAGGCCCTGGGCTTCGGCAGCAGGGCCGCGCCGCTGTCCAAGCGCGGTGATTTCCAGAACGCGCACCTGGCCGAAGGCAGAGACAACAATCCGGTCGCCAGGACGCACCAGCTTGCCCGGCTTGTTGCAGGGCTGGTCGTTCACACGGATTCCGCCCCCCTCGATCCGTTCGACGGCAATCGCGCGGGACTTGAAGACCCGCGCGAGAAACAACCACTTGTCCAGACGAAGCCCGTCCGGGCCTTCCGTCACTTCTTGTCCTTCAAGGCCGCAAGGATCGCAAAGGGGCTATCAGGATCGGCCTTCTTTTCAGGCCGGGATGAAAAGGTCGCAGGCTTGTTGTGCTGCGGCTTGCCGCCGCCCTTCTTGAAGTTGTCCTTGCCGCGCGGCTTGCCACCATCGCCGTAATCGCGCTTTTCACGATGTTCCCGGTTCGGACGACCGCCCTCGGGCCGGTCGGGACGCTCGCCCTGGGCAGGGCGTTCGCCTTGACCCCGGTCCTGGCGTTCGGCACGGGGCTCGCGCGGCGCGTCCTGCGGGGCCGTGTCGCGGCGCGGACCGTTGCGGCGGCCTTGGCCCTCGCCCTGCGGACGGCGGTTCGGACGGGGCTTGGGCGCCCAGCGGAAGGTATAGAACACCTCCATTTCAGGGGCGGGTTCCTCGACCACCTCGCCCGCCGCCTCGGCCTCGGCGCGGCGTTTCTCGGCCTGCTCGGCTTCCCAGCGGGCGCGGGTTTCAGCGGCGAGGACGCTTTCCTCCTCGGTCAGCGGGGCGTCGGATGCCTCGCCCTCGGGCACGGGCAACACAACGGGCGCCTCGGCTGCCTTGACCTTGGCCCGCTCACCTTTTTCGGCAGCATAGCCCAGGCCTTCCATCAAGCGCGAAAACTGTTCCAGCGTCATGCCCGTGATCGACAGCATATCGGGATTGGCCTCGAACCCGGCACGCGTTTCCTGGGTGCGCAGCAGGTCGGCCAGCCGTTCCAGCATATCGATGCGGATGGCACGCTCGCCTGCCGGTCGGTATCCCGACAGCGTGTAATGCTGTTCCGGCACCTCGGCGATATGCGGGATCGTCACCAGACCGGGGGGCGGGCTTTCCGGGAAGGTGTCCAGACCTTCAGCCAGCGACCACAACACCAACCGAAGCCGGGTCGGTGCGGGCTTCAGCAGCGCAGGCATGAAGATCGTGAACTGGCCAAAGCGGACGCCGTGCTTGCGCAGCGCGCCGCGCGCGTCCTGATCCAGTTCCTTGACCTCGTGGGCCACGCCGTCGCGGGGCAGGATGCCCAGCGATTCCACCAGGCGAAAGGCAAAGCCGCGTGCAAGGCCGGTCAGCGCCTCGTCTTTCTGCAGCGTCAGCAGGGGTTCGAACAGCGCGGCAATCTTGCGGTCGATGAAATGCTGCAGGCGGCGCTTGACCTTGTCGGCGATCTCGGACCCTGCCTCCTCGTCCACGAAGACCTCGACGCCCGGATGCAGGGCATCAGATCCGCGCACCAGCTTGCCGATGGCGGCATTGCCCCACATCAGACCGCCTTGCTCGGTATAATCAAGTTCGGTGTCCGGCGCGTTATAGAAGCGGTCGGCCCGCAGGTGGAACTCGGGGCGCAGCGCCTCGTAGCTGGCGCGGTTCAGCATCCGGGCCTCGTCCGCCGATCCGGTCTGGTCGGGGCGAAAACGGAAACCGTCCAGACGGCCGGCGAATTCGCCCTCGACCGTCACTTCGCCCTTGTCGTTCACTTCGGCCACAAGGCTCTCCTTCTGCTTGAGCCGGCGCAGCAGCACGGATGTGCGCCGGTCCACAAATCGTTGGGTCAGTGCCGCGTGCAACGCGTCCGACAAGCGGTCTTCTACCGCGCGCGTTTCCCCGCGCCAATGGCTTTCGTCCTGAACCCAGCCGGATCTCTGCGCGACATAGGTCCAGGTGCGGATATAGGCCAGCCGTTTCGACAACGCGTCGATGTCGCCCTGCGTCAGGTCGATGCGCTTGATGGCATTGGCCAGCCAGTCCGAAGGTATTGCCCCATCCTGCAGGAAGCCGAAGATTCGCGCCAGAAGCGTGGTATGTTCCGCAGGCGAGATGCCCCGGAAATCGGGCACCCGGCAGACGTCCCACAGCAGGCGCACATCCTTTCCGCCCCCTACCCGGTCGCGGATTTCGGGAAACTCGCGCAAGGTCTTCAGCGCCTGCACGTCGTCGGCATCGCGCCCCCGTCCCAGCAGCGCGTGGCCCGAAGGCGATTCCAGGCTTTCCACCAGCCGGTCCATGGTGCCGAATTGCAGGTCCGTGTTGCGCCAGGTCAGCCGCTGGATGGGCGCGAAGCGGTGGTTCTCGATGGCATCGATCAGGCCCTCGTCCAGGATCTCGGCCTCGCCCGTCACGCCAAAGGTGCCGGATTCGGTATGGCGTCCGGCGCGGCCCGCAATCTGGCCGATCTCGTGGGGAAATAGCGGGCGGACGCGGCGGCCATCGAATTTATGGGTCGCCGAAAAGGCGACGTGCCGGATATCCAGGTTCAGGCCCATGCCGATGGCGTCGGTGGCGACAAGGTAATCGACCTCTCCGGCCTGATACATCGCCACCTGGGCGTTGCGCGTGCGTGGCGACAATGCGCCCATGACGACCGCGCAGCCACCCTTCTGGCGCCGGATCAGCTCGGCCATGGCATAGACATCATCGACGCTGAACCCGACGATGGCGGACCGCGGGGGCATCCGCGACAGCTTCTTCGACCCCGACCAGGACAGTTGCGACAGCCGGTCGCGCCGCTGGAACTGGACACCGGGGATCAGCGCCGCGATGGCGGGGCGCATGGTGTCGCTGCCCAGCAGCAGCGTTTCGTGCAAGCCCCGCATCCGCAGCAGGCGGTCGGTGAACACGTGCCCGCGTTCGGGATCGGCGCATAACTGGATCTCGTCGATGGCGACGAAATCCGCGCCGATCTCGGGCATCGCCTCGGTCGTGGCGACCCAGTATTGCACGCGTTCGGGAACGATGCGTTCCTCGCCGGTGACAAGGGCCACGACGGATGGACCGCGTGCCTTGACGATCCGGTCATAAACCTCTCGCGCCAGCAGGCGCAGCGGCAGGCCAATCACGCCGGTGCGATGCGCCAGCATCCTCTCGATGGCGTAATGCGTCTTCCCGGTATTGGTGGGACCAAGGATGGCCGTTACGCGGCCGCGTTCATGAACTGTCATGGGCTAGATATCGGTGCCGTCCTGCTGGCGTTCCAGATGGGCAACGCCATCTATCGCCTCTGGCTGATGGGGGTGGATGGTCAGGCTTTGGCGATAGGCGGCCAGCGCGCGTTCCGTATCGCCCGTTTCCTCCAGCATGACGGCCAGTTGCGTCAGCGCCGGGAAGTGGCGGGGTTCCAGTTGCAGGGTTCGGGCCAGGTCCTGGAAGGCCGGGCCAAACTGGCCCAGGGTCGCATAGGCTGCCGCGCGGGTGTAAAATCCGGTCGCAAAATCCGGCGCGTGGTCTGTCAGCGCCGTGAGATGGCCCACGGCAGCCGCCGCGTCCCCTTCGTCCAGGGCCTTTTCGCCCCGTTGCAGCAGCACGTCCATGGCAGCGGACCCGGATTTCGACCATTCACGCAGGATATCCGATTCGGCTATGCGCCAGGCTTCGCCCTGGGGTTCGGCCAGGCGGCGAAAAAGATCGTCCATATCAGGCCGATCCTGGGCACACGCAGCACCGGCTGATAGAAATGTCGTGGAAATGAAGAAAACCGTAACTATTCGGTGGCATATTGCCGCGACGACATTATGGAAAATGTGGCGGAGCGGGCGCATATGGGGGATGTTATCCAGCCCGCCTGCCGGGCGCCAGCCCACCTGAAACGAAAGACCTGAAAATGAGCAATGTTGTGAACGCCGCCGTCGAGAAACTGAACGAGAAGATCGGCAGCTTCGGCTCGACCGCGAAATTCGTGATCGAGGATGAGGGCGCCATCATGATCGACGAAAACGGGGTTCGCGCGGGCGACGAGGAAGCCGAGGTCACGCTGTTCGCCAGCCGCGACACCTTTGAAGGCATCCTGAACGGCAGCGTCAATCCCGCCACTGCCTTCATGATGGGCAAGCTGAAGATCGACGGATCCATGGGCGTGGCCATGCAACTGGGCCAGGCGCTGTCCTGATTCACCGATGCGCGGTCAGGCGGCACCGTTCAGGCAATTGCCGGGCGATATCCTTCGTCCGGCGCAGGCTTTCTGGATGCAGGCCGATGACGGCGTGACATTGCGGCTGGCCCATTGGCCTGCTGCGTCGGACAGCCGGGGCAGCGTGCTGCTGTTCCCCGGCCGCACTGAGTATATCGAGAAATATTCCGGCATTGCGGCCTCTTTGACGGATTCCGGCTATGATGTCCTGGCGATCGACTGGCGCGGCCAGGGATTGTCAGACCGCCTGTTGCCGGATGTGCGGCTGGGCCATGTCACGCAATTCGGCGATTATCAGCGCGACGTGGTCGAGATGGTTGTGGCCGCGACCGAACGGAATTTGCCCAAGCCCTGGCATCTGCTGGCCCATTCGATGGGCGGCTGCATCGGCCTTGCGGCGCTGCACGGGGGCCTGCCGGTTGCCTCGGCGGCCTTTTCGGCACCCATGTGGGGCATCAACCTGCGGCCCATGTCGCATGGCGTGGCAGTTGGCATGGCCTATCTGGCAGGGCGGCTGGGCCGGGGCGGTCGTCTGGCGCCGGGCAGCGGCGGTGGCGCCATGGGCACCTATGTGCTGGACGAATGCTTCAGCGCCAACCTGCTGACCGAAGATGCCGACCAATGGTGCCGCATGGTGCGCGAGGCCGCGGCCTGGCCCGACATGACCTTGGGCGGCGCGAGCTTCGACTGGGTGGGCAAGGCGTTGAACGAATGCCTGCGCCTCTCCCGAATGGCATCGCCTGACCTTCCGGCCCTGATCAGCCTGGGCAGCGGGGAAAAGATCGTCTCGCCCACGGCAATCCGTGACCGCGCCGCCCGATGGCCCGCCGCTTCGCTGATGGAGATCGAAGGCGCAAGGCACGAGGTCATGATGTGCCGCCCTGACCGCCGCGCCGCTTTTCTGTCAGCGGCGCTGGACCTGTTTCAAGACAGGGTCTAGGCGCCCCTGTCAGGCGTTGGCCGGGGAATATGGACCGGCATCACCTTGTCGGCCGCCGATGCCGCCGGCAGACGCAGCCGCACGCGCTTGATCCGGCGCGGGTCGGCATCCACCACCTCGAACTCCGCGCCAGAGGCATGGGGGATCACCTCGCCCTCGGACGGAAGATGGCCTGCCAGGGCAAAGACCAGGCCGCCCAGGGTATCGATATCCTCGCCTTGGTCTTCCCCCATCAGCGCCAGGCCCGTTTCGCCCTCGACATCGGAAAGGGAAGCACGGGCCTGGATCAGCCATTGACCGGGCTTCTCCAAGACCCACAGGCTGCCCTCGGCCTCGTCATGCTCGTCCTCGATCTCTCCGATAACCTGCTCGATCAGATCCTCGATGGTCACAAGGCCGTCCACGCCGCCGTATTCGTCGATCACAAGGGCCATGTGGATGCGTTTCTGCTGCATCTGCTGCAACAGGACGCCGATAGGCATCGACGGCGGCACATACAGCAAGGGCCGCAGCATGGGCCGCAGATGAAAATCGCCCGCCTGCCCAAACCCATGCTTCAGCGCCAGATCCTTGAGGTGGATCATGCCCAGCGGGCTGTCCAGCGTTTCGGCATAGACCGGCAGGCGCGAAAATCCGTGTTCGCGAAACAGCGCAACCAGGTCGTCCAGGCTGCTGGTGTCAGACGCAGCCACCATTTCCGCCTTGGGAACCGCCACGTCATCGACGCGCATCCGCCGCAGGTTGACCATGCCGGGCATGACGGGCGCCGACCTGTCCGGGGCATCGTCCGTGTCATCATCCCCGCCGGTCAGGGCATCGAAGAAACGTCCCAGGAAACCGCGAGAGGCGGGAAGATCCCGCCCCTCCCCTCCGACGCCATCCGAAGCACTTGCAGCATCGGCGCCAAGGGGCTGGGCAGGTAATCGAGACTCGGAATTCATCAGACCTTCTCGTGATAGGGATCGGGGATATTCAGGCGCGCCAGGATTGAACGCTCGGCAGCTCCCATGGTTTCCGCATCGGCGTCGTTGCCATGGTCATAGCCCAGCAAATGCAGGGTCGCATGGACCAGCAGATGCGTGACGTGATGGTCCACGGGCTTGCACTGGACCTCTGCCTCGGCCAGGCAGGTTTCATAGGCGATGGCGATGTCGCCCAGTTCCTCGGTATCCGGCAGGTCTGGCGGGACGCCGGGTTCATGGGGAATGTGTTCCGTCGAGGGCCAGGACAGCACGTTCGTCGCGCGCGGCTTGCCCCGGAAATCGGCGTTCAGGGACGCGATGCGGGCGTCGTCGCAGCCCATGACCACGACCTCTCCGCCAATGCCGTGCCAGGTCAGCGCGGCAAAGATGGCGCGTTCGGCCAGGGCTTCAAGCCCCAGGCCGTCCCATCGGTCATCCTCGATGACGCAATCGGTTGATATGTCGTCAGGCATCGCCTCGCATTGCCCGGCGGGGTGCGTATTGTCCGCGCGGTCCCTCTGATTCGCCGCGCGCAAGGGCGGCGGCATCTTCCGCGTCATACGCCGTGATGATGCGCGCGACAAGCGGGTGGCGCACGACATCCTTGGCGGTGAAGTAGCTGAAGCTGATGCCCTTGACCCCATCCAGGATGCGTTCGGCATCGACAAGGCCCGAGTTTATGCCGCGCGGCAGGTCGATCTGGGTGCGGTCGCCGGTGACGACCATCCGCGATCCTTCGCCCAGCCGGGTCAGGAACATCTTCATCTGCATGGTGGTGGCGTTCTGCGCCTCGTCCAGGACGACAAAGGCGTTGGCCAGCGTGCGCCCGCGCATGAAGGCCAGGGGCGCGATCTCGATCCGTTTTTCCTCCATCAGCTTCTGCATCTGCTTGGCGGGCAGAAAATCGTTCAGCGCGTCATAAAGCGGCTGCATATAGGGATCGACCTTTTCCTTCATGTCGCCCGGAAGGAAGCCCAGGCGCTCCCCCGCCTCGACCGCGGGACGCGACAGGATGATCTTGTCCACATGGCCGCCGATCAGCATGGTCACGCCGACCGCGACGGCCAGATAGGTCTTGCCCGTGCCTGCGGGGCCGATGCCGAAGGCCAGTTCGTTCTGGAACAGCGACCGGACATAGGCTTTTTGCGCGTCCGTGCGCGGTTCGATGGATTTCTTGCGGGTGCGCAATTCGTAATCGCCCGCCGCGAACATCTCCATCTGTTCCGCAGGCGTGGCGGGCGCCGCATCGTCGATGCCCATGCGCAACGCGGCCTCGACCTCGGCCAGGGACACGGGGCGGCCCTGTTCCAGGCGCGCGTAAAGGCCGCGCAGCAGCAGCGCAGCCTCGGCCTGGGCCTCGGGGGTGCCGACCACGGCCAACTGATTGCCGCGCCGCAGGATGTGGACGCCAAGCGCCTCCTCGATCCGGGCCAGGTGACGTTCATTGGCCCCGCACAGGTCGATCAGCAGCCTGTTGTCGGGAAATTCCAGCAGGGTTTCATTCGAAGGGGTCGCGACGGGGGGCGTAGGCGTAAGGCCCAAATCTTTCTCCTGCTCAGGCGTCTTGTCATAATGGTGGCGATCCAAGGGGATTCGCACAAGGTCATAGTGGCGCGGTGTTGCCAAGAAACCCCGCCAGAGGCGCGGCGTGGTCCATCCGTGAAACCGGACCATCCCAGGCGATGCGCCCGTCCTGCAACAGCGCCACCCGATCGCCGATGGCGCGCACCGATACCATGTCATGGGTGATGGTGATGGCCGTGGCGCCGGTTTCCGTCACGATGCCCCGGATCAGGTCGTTGATGCGCCGCGCCCTGATCGGGTCAAGGCCAGTCGTGGGTTCGTCGAAAAAGATCACCGCCGGATCGTCGGCAATGGCGCGGGCCAAGCCGGCGCGCTTGGCCATGCCCCCCGACAATTCGCCAGGCATCAGTTCGGCGGTTTCCGGCCCCAGGCCGACACGGGCCATCTTTTCCAAGGCAATGGCGCGGGCCCGGGCATCGGGCATCCGCTGGCGCAGGCGAAAGGCCACGTTCTGCCAGACGGTCAGGCTGTCGAACAGCGCCGCTCCCTGGAACAGCATCCCGAAGCGGGCAAGGAAGGCCGGGCGGGTGGTGGGATCCAGCGCCTTTCCCTGCCACAGGATTTGTCCCGCGTCGGGTGCCGTCAGGCCCAGGATGCATTTCAGCAACACGGACTTTCCGGTCCCCGACTGGCCGATGACGCACAGGCTTTCGCCCTGTTCCACGGCCAGATCGACGGCCGCCAAAACTGGCTTGCCGCCGAAGGATTTGCGCAGACCGCTGATCTGGATCATTCGAAGAACAGCCCGGTCAGCATGAAGTTCGCGGCAAGAATCCCTACGGCGGCGGCGACCACGGCAGACTTGGTAGCCCGCCCCACGCCCGCTGCGCCGCGCCCGGAATGGATCCCGAACCAGCAGCCGCAGACCGCAACGATCAGGCCGAAAACCGCGCCCTTCAGCAGCCCCGACACCACATCCCAGCGTTCCAGATAGGCCGCACTGTTCGCCAGATAGGACGCGGAATTGAAGCCCAGCGACTGCGTGCCGACCAGCCAGCCGCCCATGATGCCGATGATGTCGCCCACCCCGACCAGCACGGGCACGGTCAGCACGGCCGCCCACAGGCGCGGCGTGACCAGCCATCGCATCGGGTCGGTGGACAGCGTCACAAGCGCGTCAATCTGTTCCGTGACCTTCATCGTGCCGATTTCCGCCGCGATGGAGCTTGCTACGCGTGCCGCCACCATCAGCCCGCCCAGGACCGGGCCAAGTTCGCGCACCATGCCAATGGCGACAATCGCGGGCACCACGTCGCTGGCCTGGAACCGCGCGCCGCCCGAATGGATCTGCAAGGCAAGCGCCGCACCGGTGAACAGCGCGGTCAGGCCGACCACCGGCAGCGACAACCAGCCGATCTGCACCAGTTGCGCCGCAAAGGCGCGTCCATGGAACGGCCGCAGCAGGAACAATCCGCGCATGGTGAACAAGGCTGCCGCGCCAATGCCGCGCGTCAGCGACAGCGCGGCCCGGCCGATCAGGCGGACTGGGTTCACCGCCAGGTCCGGTCGTAGCGGCGGCCAAGCGAGGTCAGGATTTCATAGCCGATCGTCCCCGCATAATCCGCGACCCGATCCACCGGTTGCGCGGGGCAAATGAGGTCCAGTTCCGCCGGGATATCCGCCAAGCCGGTCACATCGACAGTGATCAGGTCCATCGACACGCGCCCGACGATGGGACAGGCCGTTCGTGCCGCATAAAGGCTGGCCCCCTTGGACGAGATCGACCGCAGGATCCCGTCGGCATAGCCCGCCGTGACCGTGGCAATCCGGCGCGGGGAATCCGCAGTCCAAGTGGCGCTGTAGCCCACGAATTCGCCCGCCTGGACGGTGCGCGTCTGAATCACTGGCAGCGACAACCGCACGACCGGTTGCGCATCGGCAAAGGGCAGCCCGCCGTAAAGACCCACGCCTGGGCGGATCAGGTCGAAATGATAATCCGGTCCCAGCAGGATCCCCCCCGTTGCAGACAGCGAAAGCGGCACATCGCAGCCCTCGGTCATGGCGCGGAACGCGGCAAGCTGGCTGGCATTGGCGGGGTGGCCGGGTTCGTCCGCGCAGGCCAGGTGCGACATGATGAAATCGGGCTTAGCAGCCAGTGCCTCGGCGCGGATGGCAGACCATTCGCCCGCCTCAAGGCCCAGCCGGTTCATGCCGGTGTCAAGCTGGATCGCAAAAGGCTTGCCCGGCCGCATGGCGCGGTCGCGGAAGAATTGTTCGGGGCTGTTCAGGACGGGCACCAGACCGGTCAGGTCCGCACCCTCCATATGGCCGGACAGGACATTGATGCGCGCGTCGCGGGGCAGATGTGGACGCAGGACGCGGCCTTCAGACGCAAGGGCCACGAAGAAATCCCGCGCCCCTGCCTCGTACAGCGCGGGGGCCACGCGGGCGGCGCCCAGGCCATAGGCATCGGCCTTGACCACGGCACCGGCACGGGCGCCGGGGGCCTTGGCGGCAAGCGCGGTCCAGTTGGCGACAATGGCTTGCAGGTCAATATGCAGGGTCATAGCGGGCCGTCCTGTGGTGATCGCGCCTCTAAAACCAGAAATTCCGCCGCGCTTCTAGCCCGGATCAGACGAACTGTTCGCGCAGCAGCCGTTCCTCCAGCCCATGACCGCTGTCGAACAACAGCCGGTGGCGCACGTCCTGCGCGCTGCTGATCTGGACGCGCACGACATGGCGCACAAACCGGGAATCCGCGTCGGCCATGACGGGGCGGCGTTCGGGGTTCAGCACCTCGACCTCGACCTGCGCGCCCTTGGGCAGCAGGGCGCCACGCCAGCGGCGGGGACGGAACGGCGCGATTGCAGTAAGGGCCAGAACCTCGGAATTGATCGGCAAAATAGGACCATGCGCGGAATAGTTATACGCCGTCGAACCCGCGGGCGTGGCGATCAGCACGCCATCGCAAACCAGTTCCTCCATCCGCATCCTGCCATCGACATGGATGCGCAGCTTGGCGGCCTGCGGGCCTTCGCGCAACATGCTGACCTCGTTGATGGCCAGTGCCTCGTGGGTGGATCCGTCGGCCCGGAACGCGCACATCCGCAGGGGGTTGATGACAGTTTCCTCGGCCGCCACCAGCCGTTCGATCAGCCCCCCTTCGGCATAGCTGTTCATCAGGAACCCCACGGTGCCCCGGTTCATCCCGTAAACCGGCACATCGCGGTTCGTCAGCGCGTGCAGGGTTTGCAGCATGAATCCGTCGCCGCCAAGCGCCACGGCCACATCCGCCTGATCCAGGGACACGCTGCCGTAACGCGCCGACAACGCCGCAAGGGCGTTTTGCGCAATCTCGGCCTCGCTTGCGGTGAAGTGGATCTTCGGCGCCATGATGGTCCTTGCTTGTCGGCGGGCAGCATCCGATGCGTCACCCGGCATTGCAAGCCCCGTCGCCATCGACCCCCGTCTCGTCGCTTTTGTGGCTTTCCGCACCGTCAACCCTGGGGTATGACGGCCCGGAACAGCCTGTCCCCTGGCCTGACGAAAGGACGCGAGACCATGAACGCCCCGACCCGCGAGACCGGATTCTTTACCGAAGCCCTTGTCAACGGCGATCCCGAAATCGCCAAGGCCATCACCCAGGAACTGGGCCGCCAGCGTGACGAGATCGAATTGATCGCCTCGGAAAACATCGTGTCCAAGGCCGTGCTCGAGGCGCAGGGTTCGGTCCTGACCAACAAATACGCCGAAGGCTATCCGGGGAAGCGTTATTACGGCGGCTGTCAGTATGTCGATATCGTCGAAACTCTGGCGATCGAGCGGGCGAAACAGCTGTTCGACTGCGAATTTGCCAATGTGCAGCCAAACAGCGGTTCGCAGATGAACCAGGCCGTGTTCCTGGCGCTGCTGCAGCCGGGCGATACCTTCATGGGGCTGGACCTGAACTCGGGCGGCCACCTGACCCATGGATCGCCGGTGAACATGTCGGGCAAATGGTTCAACGTCGTCAGCTACGGCGTGCGCCAGCAGGACCAGTTGCTGGACATGGACGCAATTGCCGAAAGCGCCCGCCAGCACAAGCCCAAGCTGATCATCGCGGGCGGCACGGCATACAGCCGCACCTGGGACTGGGCCGCGTTCCGCAAGATCGCGGACGAGGTTGGCGCCTATCTGATGGTGGACATGGCCCATATCGCGGGGCTGGTTGCGGGCGGCGCCCATCCCTCGCCCCTGCCCCATGCCCATGTCGTGACCACCACCACGCACAAGTCCCTGCGCGGCCCGCGCGGCGGGATGGTGCTGACTAATGACGCCGACATCGCGAAAAAGATCAACAGCGCCGTGTTCCCCGGCCTTCAGGGCGGCCCGCTGATGCACGTGATCGCCGCCAAGGCCGTGGCCTTTGGCGAGGCGCTGCAACCCTCATTCCGGGCCTATGCAGCGCAGGTCGTCAAGAACGCGCAGGCCATGGCGGACGAGTTGATGAAGGGCGGCATCGACATCGTGTCGGGCGGCACCGACAACCACCTCTGCCTGGCCGACCTGCGTCCGAAGGGCGTCACCGGCAAGGCGACCGAGGCAGCGCTTGGCCGCGCCCATCTCACCTGCAACAAGAACGGCGTTCCCTTCGATCCCGAAAAGCCCTTCGTCACCTCGGGCATCCGCTTGGGCGCCCCGGCCGGCACCACCCGCGGCTTCGGAGAGGAGGAATTCCGCCAGATCGCCCGCTGGATCGTCGAGGTCGTGGACGGCCTGGCCGCCAATGGCGAGGAAGGCAATGCCGCCGTCGAGGCCAAGGTCAAGGCCGAGGTCGCCCAGATGTGCGCGCGCTTCCCGCTGTATGCCGGGATGTGATCGGCTGAACGGATTGAAACCCGCCGCGCATCGCACTGCGGGTTTTTTCACGCCTATTCGGCGGCAGTCGCCACGATGGTGGCACTTGCGCGCGCCCGCCGCCGCGCTTCCCGCCAGGTGATATAGCAGATCGCCCCGATCATCAGCCCGCCGCCCAGGATCACCCAGCCGTCCAGCGGCTCGTGGAAGATGAAGACGCCGACAAGGCTGGCCCAGATTAGTTGCAGGAAGGTGACCGGCTGCGTTACCGTCATCGGCGCGACCGCGAAGGCGCGGGTCATGCTGTAATGGCCCGCCGTCCCGAAGACCGCGACCAGACCCAGCCACGCGACTTGGCTCAAGGTTGGCGGAACCCAGACCATCCAGGCCAAGGGCGCAAGACCGACCGACACCGTCAGCGACAGCATGGCGACGACTACCGCAGGCGACACATGGTCGGTGATGCGCTTGGCGACAAGGTAGGACGCCCCGAATGCCGCCGAGGCCAGGATCTGCGACAGATGGCCCGGATCCAGTTCCCTCAATCCCGGCCGCAGCACGATCAGCGCGCCCATCAGCGCGACGCCGACCGCCATCATCCGCCGCGCGGCCAGACGCTCGCCCATGAACAGCGCGGCGCCCACGGTCACGACAATGGGGTTCAGAAAGCCGATGGCCGTCACCTCGGCCACGGTGATGCGCGACATGGCATAAAACCAGGCGACGGTCGCCAGGACATGCAGCCCCCCACGCACCGTCAGAAGCTGCCAGAGGCGGCGAGAAAATCCGGTTCGCAGCGCCGGGATCACCAAGGGGCCGACGAAAAGCAAGCCAAAGGCAAAGCGGATAAAGGCTGCCTGCGCCGCAGGTACCGCGCCCTCCAGGCTTCGCACGATGCCATTCACGGCAACGAAGCACAGGCCCGTCGCCAGCATCCATCCGATTCCCGCAAGATCGCGGCGTGTCTGCGCGTCCATTTGCATGATGTGCAGTTGGACCGCTTTGCCACAGGGACGCAAGGTCAATTCACGATCAGGGTCAGGGCGATGGACCACATCACGATGCCGATCCCCAGTTCCAGCACCTGCCAGGCCCGGGGCCGGGCAAAGACCGGCGCCAGCAGTCGTGCCCCGTAACCCAAGGCAAAGAAGAACAGGAACGAACCGGCCATGGCGCCAAGGCCGAAGGCCAGCGGATCGGGCCACTGCGCAGACACCGCCCCCAGCAGCACGACCGTATCCAGCCAGACATGGGGATTCAGCCAGGTCAGGGCCGCGATCGTCGCCAGGGTCCGGCCCAAGGTCGCCCCGTCCCCCTGGGGGCGCAGCGCATGGCCCCCATGCCAGGCCGCGCGAAAGGATCTCGCGCCATACCAGACCAGGAACGCCACCCCCGCCCACCGCATTGCATCCGCAAGCCAAGGGGCTAGTGCGACCACGTGCGTCATGCCCGTCACCCCCAGCAGGATCAAGGCGGCATCGGACAAGGCGCAGAACAAGCACACCCAGAACACATGGCGCCGCATCAGCCCCTGCTTCAGGACAAAGGCATTCTGCGCCCCGATGGCGACGATCAGCGACAACCCGGTTCCAAGCCCGGCGGCATAGGACATTATCATGGCACCTCCGATCCGCCCTGTCGCACAGCCCGCGGATCAGATAAAATGAAAATTCCTCACTCTGATGAAGCGCCGCTAATGTTCGACTATCCCGCTCTGGCCGCCTTGGCCGAGGTCATCAGGCGCGGTTCCTTTGACGCCGCAGCCGCCGCGCTGCGGGTCACGCCCTCTGCCATCTCTCAACGGATCCGCAGCCTCGAGGATCGGACAGGCAGCGTCCTGATCGACCGGGGACCGCCCGTCAGGCCAACGGCGCAGGGCCTGCGGCTTGCCGTGCATCTGGATCAGGTCCGGCTTCTGGAATCTGGTTTGGCAGAACTGTCCCCGGACAAGCCCGTGCTGCGCCTGGCTGTCAATGCAGACAGCCTGGCGACCTGGGTCATGCCCGCCCTTGCCGCCACGCCAGGGCTGCTGGATCTGACCATTGACGACCAGGACCACGCGCTTGCTTGGCTGCGTGGTGGATTGGTAGTGGCTGCGATCAGCAGTCACAGCCGTCCCGTTCCCGGCTGCGACAGCCTGCGCCTGGGCGCCATGCGATATCGCGCGACCGCCAGCCCGGACTTCGTCGCCCGCCATTTTCCCCGCGGCGTGACAACTGCTCAACTGGCCCTCGCCCCGGCGCTGTGCTTCAACAGCAAGGACGCGCTGCAAAGCCGCTGGGTGCAGGCGCTGACCGGCAAGCGGCTGGCCCTGCCCATGCACCGTATCCCCGTGTCGCACGCCTTTGCCGATGCTGCGCGGTTGGGCCTTGGCTGGGGCATGAACCCGGAAATGCTGGTCCGCGAGGATCTGGCCCAAGGCCGCCTTGTCGATCTGGCCCCCGCCTTGCCGCTGGAGGTGCCGCTTTACTGGCAGTTCAGCCGCATCACTGGACTTGCTCTCGCACCCCTGACCGATGCCATCAAAAAGGCCGCCCGTGCAGCATTGCTGCCCTGACGGCCTTTTTGCCTTGGTTCAAATATCCCGGGGGCGCGGGGGCTGGCCCCGCTGCTGTCTACAACTGCGCCGCAACTGCCTCGGACAGATCAAAGTTTCCGGTGACGTTCTGAACGTCGTCGTCGTCCTCCAGCGTGTCGATCAGCTTCATCAGCTTTTGCGCCGTTTCCAGATCGGCGATCTCGGTGGGCGACTGGGGCTTCCAGATCAGCTTGGCGGTCTCGGACTCGCCCAACGATGCCTCAAGCGCGGTGGACACTTCGTTCAGCGCAGTATCGGCGCAATAGATCCAGTGGCCTTCCTCGTCGGTCTCGACATCGTCGGCACCCGCCTCGATGGCTGCAAGCATGACGGTGTCGGCATCGCCGACTGATGCAGGATACATGATCTCGCCCACGCGGTCGAACATGAAGCTGACCGAGCCACTTTGCCCCAGGTCGCCGCCTGCCTTCGTGAAATAGCTGCGGACGTTGGAGGCGGTACGGTTTCGGTTGTCGGTCATCGCCTCGACCACAAGGGCGATGCCGTTCGGGCCATAACCCTCATACCGGATTTCTTCATAGTTCTCGGCATCGCCGCCTTGCGACTTCTTGATCGCGCGGTCGATCACGTCCTTGGGCACGGAACTGGACTTGGCTTCCTTCACCGCCAGGCGCAGGCGCGGGTTCTTGTCGGGATCAGGGTCGCCCATCTTGGCGGCAACCGTGATTTCCTTTGACAGCTTGGAAAACAGCTTCGCACGGATCTTGTCTTGCCGCCCCTTGCGATGCTGGATGTTGGCCCATTTGGAATGGCCTGCCATGATCGGTCGTCCTTCGCATTTCAGGTTTCGGCCGCTTTTAGTCCAGCCCGGCGGTCCCTCGCAAGACACCATGCAAATGCAAAAGCGCCCGATCCCCCTTAGGGGCGGGCGCTGCGCAACCGGTCAGGCATTCAGCGTCAGAGAGCGGCAGACACGCCCATGATGCGGCGGATTTCGCCGTCGCGGGTCAGGCCGCGGGCCGCCAGTTGGGCATCGCTGCGCAGATTCAGGCGCTCAAGCTCTCGGACCGTGGAATTGGCTTCGGCGATCAGGACCAGGAACCGGCCCAGGGCAGCAAAGGGCGCGGCGATAAGCTCCAGGAAAGACCCGCGCGGTGTGTCGATGGTGATGTTGGCCATGGGAAAACCCTTTCAAGAAGCACAAGGCGATTTCCTCCCCTTGTTCTTCATATGGCCGGCCCCCATCAGCTTCTCAACGTCCAATGCTGCATGGCAGCATTGCAGGCAGGGCGGGACGGGTTAACTGAAGATCAAAGGGGCCAGAAGAAAGGAATCACAAGACAGGCCACGATGCCGCAGATGATGTCCAAGGGAACGCCCACGCGCACAAAGTCGCTGAACTTGTAGCCGCCCGGCCCATAGACCATCATGTGCGTCTGGTATCCGATGGGCGTGGCAAAGGCGACGGTGGCCGAAAACATCACTGCCACGACATAGGCGCGGGGATCGTGGCCCAGCGATTGGGCCAGCGCGATGGCAATGGGGGTCAGCAGCACGGCCACGGCGTTGTTCGACAGGATTTCCGTCATCACCAGGCCCAGGAAGTAGATCGCGATGAGCGTTGCAAAGGGCGGAAGGTCGCGCAGCCAAGGGGTGACGAAATCGACGATCAGCCCGACGGTGCCGGTATGTTCCAGGGCCTCGCCCACGGCCAGCATGGCAAAGATCATCGCCATCAGCCGACCGTCTATGAACTGGAACGCTTCCTCGGCGTCGATGCAGCGGGTCAGCAGGATCACGGCCGCCGCCAGGAATGACAGCACCATGATCGGTGCCACGTCCAGAGAGGCAAGCGTCACCACCGACAGCAGGCAGGCAATGGCGATGGGCGCGCGTTCCCGGCGATAGGCCCGGATCGACGGCCGGGTCACATCGACCAGGCCCATGTCCACGGCCAGCCGGGCGATATCCTCGGGCGCGCCTTCCAGCAGCAGGGTGTCGCCTACGCGCACGACCAGGTCGTCCAGTTGCCGCCCCAGATTCTGGTCGCGCCGGTGTGCCGCCAGCACATAGATGCCGTAACGGCGTCGCAGCCGCATATCGCCCAGCCGCCGCCCGATCAGTTGCGCCCCGGGCGAGATCAGCACCTCGACCGTATCGGTGGCCACCGAACTCAGCTTGTCCACGACTTGCAGGTTCTTGTTGCCCAGAAGTTCCAGCAGGTCGGCCATTTCGGACCGCAGCACCACCCGGTCGCCGGGTTCCAGGACGACGCTTGCCAGATCGCGGCGCAAGGATGCATCGCCGCGCAGCACATCGATCAGGCGCACGGCCTCGCGTTTGAACAGCGTTACGTCGACGGCCTTTTGGCCCACCAGGCTGGAATCCTGCGGGACCGCCAGTTCGGTGAAATACTTCATGCCCCGGCGCGACCCCAAAAACCCCGCCAGCGAGGTGCGGTCGGGCAGCAGCTTGCGGCCGAACAGGGCAAAATAGGCGATCCCCGCCAAGGTAATCGCGATTCCGACCGGCGCGATTTCAAAAATGGTAAAGGGCTCCATGCCCTGTTCGCGCGCCACGCCGTCGACCAGCAGGTTGGTCGAGGTGCCGATCAGGGTGATCATGCCTCCCAGGATGGTAAAGTAGCTGAGAGGCATCAACAGCTTGGACGGCGCGATCTTCAGGCGGCTGGCAAGCTGGATGCAGATCGGGATCATCACGGCCACGACAGGGGTGTTGTTCATCACGGCCGAGGCGACGATCACAAACCCGAACAGTGCGCAAACGGTAAAGGCAGGATTTGTGGCAGCCCGCGATGTCACGATCCGGGACATCATCTCCAACGCACCTGTGCGCAGCAGCCCGCCCATGATCAGGAACATGAAGGCGATGGTCCAGGGCGCCGAATTGGACAACACGCCCGCCGCATCGTCGGCAGGCAGAAGGCCCAACACCAGCATGGTGGCGGCGGAACCGATGGCCACAACCTCGGGCGGCTGCTTTTCGCGGATGAACTGGATGAAGGTGATCGTCACGATGACAAGCATCGCGATCGACGCATTCGTTCCGGTCAGGTCAAATCCAAGCATGAAGCCCCTGTCGTTGGGCGCCGTTCACCGGCGGATCGTGGGGCGAGATAGAATTGTTTTCTCCGCGACCGCAAGCGAAAGCCGTTGTTCCTCAGGCAGGATGGGTCTGGGCCAGGCGCCCGCCGTCGCGCAGGGGTTCGATCGCCGTGGCGCGCCCGGTACGGTCGTCGGTGACGATCAGGGCGCCTGACAGGGTCGCCTCGCCCTCGGCGGGGGTGAAGCGATCTCGGGCCATGCCGGTGATGAAGCGGCGCAGAGGTTCGACCTTGTCCATGCCGATGACGCTGTCGTAGTCGCCGCACATTCCGGCGTCCGACTGGTATGCCGTGCCACGCGGCAGGATCTGGGCGTCCGCCGTAGGGACATGGGTATGGGTGCCCACCACGATGCTTGCGCGCCCGTCGCAGAAATGGCCCGCGGCCATCTTTTCGCTGGTCGCCTCGGCGTGGATATCGACCAGCGAAGCCTGGACCATTCCGCCCGGCGGATGCGCGCGCAGCACCGCATCAAGGGCGGAAAACGGATCGTCGTAAGGGCGTGACATGAACACCTGCCCCAGGGCCTGGGTCACCAGCAGCTTTCGGCCACGGGTGTCGCTGATGATCGTGCTGCCACGCCCGGGCGCCTCTTTCGCAAAGTTCAGCGGGCGGACGATGCGCGGCTCGCGGTCTATAAAGGCCAGCATGTCCTTTTGATCGAAAGCGTGATCCCCCAGCGTCAGGCAATCCGCGCCCGATTCCAGCAAAAGCTGGGCGTGTCCCGCCGTGCAGCCGCGCCCGCCGCTGGCGTTTTCAGCATTCACCACCACCAGGTCGGCCTTTAGCCGTGCCCGCAGGGGGGCCAGCCGTTCAACGATCGCGCGCCGCCCGGCCCGCCCCATCACATCGCCAAGAAAAACAATCCGCATAGGGGGTCGTTACGCCCATGATCGCGGCGGTTCAAGGGTCGTCTCTGGACAGGGCCCTGCCAGGCGATCATCTTGCGCGTCGTCACGACGGGGGTTCGGATGGATTGGGCAGCGGCTGAATGGGCAGACGGGCAGTTGCGGGTGTGGCAAGGGGACCGGACCGTGACGGCGCCCTGCCGCGATGATCCGGCGGCGGTGCTGCGCGAATTGCTGCTGCCCTTGCTGGCTCGGGGGCAGGTCGTGTCCGTTATTGCATCCGGCTGGCCGGGGGTGGAACCGCAGCGCGTTCCCTGCCCGCCCCCGAGGCCCGGTCCGTCCGTGACAGTCGACCCGCAGATCCGGTTGCACCCCCTGCCCGGCCTGGTTCAGGACCGCCCTGCCGATCTGATCGACAATGCCGTTCCCCGGATCATGGGTCCTCTGGCCAAAGACGCGGATTTCGACGGTGTGCTGTGCCTGCCCGGCAGACCCTCGGCCTGGGTGCAGATCAGCGCGGGTGAGGTCGTCAGCTTTCGCAGCTTCCTGACGGTCGAGATCCTGTCGGCCTTGTGCGATCCGGCCGATGGACTTGACAGCGCCGGTTTCGCCGAAGCCGTCGCGCAAGCCATGTCTCGCCCGGCGGCACTTGCGGCGGAACTGGCCTCGGTGCGCGCGGAACGTGCCTTGGCCCGGATCGGCCCTGCCGCAGCCCAGGCCCGCATGGCCGGACTGCTGATCGGCGCGGAACTGGCTGCGGCCCGGCCATGGTGGCTGGGACAGAATGTCACGGTCATCGGCACGGGCTGGCTTGCCGATTGCTATGCCGGTGCCTTGACGGCGCAAGGGGTAACTGCGGGACGTGCCGATCCGGCCCAGGCTTGGCTGGACGGGATGCGGTCTGCCCACCGGGCGTTGTAAGCGGCAAGGAACCCCTGCCCCGGTCTGCGGTTCTATTCCCGAACCAGCAGGAGAAGACCATGCCCGATACCAAGCCCGATCTGTCCTGCGACGTGGCGATCATCGGCGCAGGCACGGCGGGACTGGCTGCGGAACGGGCGGCGCGGCGGGCGGGCGCACGTACCTTGCTGATCGACGACGGGTTCACCGGCACGCTGTGCGCCACGACCGGCTGTATGCCGTCCAAGCTGCTGATCGCTGCCGCCCGCGCCCATGCCGACCTGGACAAGGCCCGGCTGATGGGCATCGACATTCCGGCGGCGCAGGTGGACGGGCGGCGGGTCATGGAACGGCTGCGGTCTGAACGTGACCGCTTTGCCGCAGCAACCCGCAAGGGGATGGAAAGCTTGCCCGATGGCGCCCGGATCGACGCCCGTGCGCGGTTTGCGGCCCCCGACCGGCTGGAACTGGACGATGGCCGCCAGATCGCCGCGAAGGCGGTGGTGATCGCCACCGGATCGGCCCCGGTGATCCCGAAGCCCTATCGCGATCTTGGATCCCGAGTGCTGACCAACAACACCGTGTTCGAAATGCAGGACCTGCCCCGCAGCATGGCTGTGATCGGCGCTGGCCCGCTGGGTGCGGAACTGGCGCAGGCCTTCGGGCGGCTGGGGGTTCGGGTAGCGCTGTTCGACCAAGGCGACCGGCTGGCCAAGATCCGCTGCGACCGGGTGCATGATGCGTTTCGCGACCTTTACGCCCGCGATGTCGCGCTGCATTTGGGCTGCGCGCCCGATCCTTCGGCGCAGGGCGACGGGATACGTCTGGCTTGGAACGGCCAGCATCAGGATTACGATTGCGTGCTGGTCGCGACGGGCCGCGCGCCTGCCTTGGACGGGTTGAACCTGGATGCGGCCGACCTGAGGCTGGATGACAAGGGCGTTCCCGATTTCGACCGCGACACCCTGCAATGCGGGAACAGCGCCATCTTCATCGCAGGCGACGCGGATGCCGATGCCCCGGTCCTGCACGAGGCATCGCTGGAAGGCGCCATCGCAGGGGCCAATGCGGCCCGTTATCCCGATGTGGCGCCTGCCGGCCGCCCGCCGCTGTTCGCCATCACCTTTACCGATCCGCCCGTCGCCGCCATCGGGGCCGCGCCTGACAAGACCGCGATCCACGGCTTTGCCGATTATTCCGACCAAGGCCGCGCGCGGATCGAGGCGCGGGCCGGCGGAATGCTGCGTCTTGGCGCCGATGCCCAAGGCAGGCTGACCGGCGCCGACCTGGCCGTCCCGGGGGCCGATCACCTGGCGCATCTGCTGGTCGCGGCCGTCATGAACGGCAGCACGGCCAGTGACCTGCTGGACTTGCCCTTCTACCACCCCACGCTGGAGGAAGGGATGAAGCCCGCCCTGCGCGCCATCTGCAAGGCGGCAAGCCTTGATCTGTCCATCAGCCGCGACAGCGGCAACCCGCCGGGGGCATGATGTCTGAACGCATGATCGATCTGGGGAACGGATTTTGGAACATCCGCGGCACGCTGCGGATCGGCGGGGTGGTGAATGTCGGCACGCATTCTTCGCTGGTGCGCCTGTCATCCGGTGGGTTCGTGTTCCTCGATTCCTACGGCTTTGCCGATGAAGTGACCCAGCAGGTCATGGCCCTGACAGATGAAGGCCGGGCGGTGCAGGCGATCCTGAACCTGCATCCGTTCCACACCATTCATTGCGAAACGATGCACCGGATGTTCCCGCAGGCCGAACTGTTCGGATCGGACCGCCACCGCCGCAAATGGCCCGACCTGCCCTGGCAGCCGCAGGCGGTCGAATCGCCCGAGGCTGCGGCACGGTTCCCCGACCTGCGCTTTTCGCTGCCGGACGGGATCGACTACATCTGCCAGAACGAACGGGTCCATGCCGGGTCGCTGCTGGCCTTTCACCCCACAAGCCGCAGCCTCCATGTCGATGACACGCTGAACGTGCTGCCGATCCCCGGTCTGGTGCGGCGGCTGCTGCGCCTGCCGCGCCTTGCCTTTCACCCGACCCTGGGACAGGCCTTGCAGGATCGCCCCGGTGCGGCGCAGGATTTCCGCGCCTGGGCCTTGCGGATTGCAAGGGAATGGGGCGATGTCCAGACCGTCTGCGCCGCCCATTCCGCGACGCTGACAATCGCGCCGGGCAGCTTTCCACACCACATCGACCAAGCCCTGGCCCGCGCGGAACCCGCCTTGAAGCGGTTCGAGGCGAAGCGTCCCTAACCCAGTCGCGCGATCAGGGACGAGGTGTCCCAGCGGCCCCCGCCCATGCGCTGCACGTCCTTGTAGAACTGGTCGACAAGCGCGGTCACGGGCAGGGACGCCCCCACTTCGTCCGCGGCGGCCAGGCAGATCGCCAGATCCTTGCGCATCCAGTCCACCGCGAAACCATGTTCGAAATGGCCCTGGTCCATGGTCTTGTGGCGGTTGGCCATCTGCCAGCTTCCGGCGGCGCCCTGGCTGATAACCTCGACCACCTTCTCGACCTCCAGTCCAGACTTCTTGGCAAAGGCCAGCGATTCTGACAGCGCCTGGACCAGCCCGGCGATGGCGATCTGGTTGCACATCTTGGTAATCTGGCCCGCGCCGACATCGCCCATGCGGCGGCAGATCCGGGCATAGGCCGCGATCACGGGGGCAGCCGCGTCGAAATCCGCCTCGGCACCGCCGCACATCACGGAAAGCTGCCCATTTTCAGCCCCCGCCTGTCCGCCCGAGACGGGCGCATCGACATAGCCCAGGCCCATTGCCTGCGCCGCCTGGGCCAGTTCGCGCGTGACCGCCGCCGACACCGTGGTGTGATCGACAAAGATCGCGCCGGGCCGCATCCCGGCGAATGCGGCATGGGGACCAAGGCAGACATGGCGCAGGTCGTCGTCGTTGCCCACGCAGGCCAGGACAAAGTCGGCATCCTGCGCAGCCTGGCGCGGGGTTTCGGCACGGGCGCCGCCATGCCGGGCCACCCAGGCTTCGGCCTTGACGGCGGTGCGGTTGAAGACGGTCACGTCGTGGCCCGCAAGCTTCAGATGCCCCGCCATCGGCGCCCCCATGACGCCAAGTCCCAGAAATGCCAGCTTTGCCATATGTCTCTCGATCTGCCGCAGTGGATGGCACCCCACATTGAACTGGTGACGCGCCTGATTTATGCAGCACCCCAACATTCCCGCGCGCCATGGTCAAGCGCACAGGCACCCCCACGACAGGCAGCGGACCGGCCCATGGATCATCCTCCGACATGCTGACCCTTTTCCGCTGGCTTTTGCGCCTGACTGTCGGGCTGATCGTGCTGCTGGTGCTGGCCGCGGTCCTGGCATGGTATTTCGCGGTCCGGTCCCTGCCCGACTATAACGCCACCGTGCAGGTCCAAGGCATCCTGGCCCCGGTCGAGATCGTGCGGTCCACCGAAAACGTCCCCCATATCTTCGGCCAGACGGACGAGGATGTGTTCCTTGCCCTGGGCTTGGCCCATGCCCAGGACCGACTGTTCCAGATGACCCTGCTGCGCCGCGCAGCACAGGGACGCTTGTCCGAGGTTTACGGCCCCGGCGCCTTCCCCGCCGACGACCTGGCCCGGCGCCTGGAGCTTTACCGCAACGCCGCCAGCTCGGTGGATTCCCAGGACCAGGCCACCCAGGCGGCGCTGCGCGCCTATGCCGAGGGCGTGAACCAGTGGATCGCCCAGGTCAACAAAGGCGCGCTTGGGCGGGGCGCACCGGAATTCTTCATCCTTCCCCAGGAAATCGCCTATTGGCAGCCCGCCGATTCGCTGGCGATCCTGAAGCTGCTGGCGGCAGCCACCAGCAATTCTGCGGCCGAGGAGATACTGCGGGCGCGCCTGTCGCTGACATGGCCGGAGCGCGGGCCGGATCTGCTGTTCGGCGAAGGCAATTCCCCCGCCGCCCTGCCCCGCTATGCCGACCTGTTCCCCGGCGCCCGCCTTGCCCCTCCCGAGGCGCGGCTGGGCGAGGCCTCCGTGCGCGACGCCGCCGGCTTCCTGCGCCCGAACCAAGGGCTTGGCGCCAATGCCTTTGCTGCCGGCGCCGACCGCACGGCTGCGGGCGGCGCGTTGCTGGCAAACGATCCGCAAAGCCCGCTGATCGCGCCCTCGCTTTATTACCTTGCACGGCTGCAACTGACGCCGGGGGGGGTGATCGGGGCCACGGTGCCGGGAATGCCGGTGATCTTTTCGGGGCGCAATCCGCAACTGGCATGGGGCATAGCCCCCGCTGCCACCGACGACGCCGACATCGCCATCGAGGAAATCCAGCCCGGCAAAGCCGACCGTTATCGCGGCGACGAAGGCTGGACCGAATTCACCACGCGACGAGAGCTGATCCGTATCCTGGGCGAACCAGCCCGCGCCATCACCCTGCGCAGCAGCCGCAACGGACCCCTGGTGCCGGCGCTGGATCCCGGTCTTGCCGATGTGACGCCGCTGGGCCATGTCCCCGCGCTGCGGTGGACGGGGCTGTCGACCACGGACACCACCATGTCGGCGCTGATCGGACTGATGCGCGCCACCGATGCCGACAGCGCAGCCACCGCGCTTGGCCGCGTCGTGGCGCCTGCGATGGCAGTCACGCTAGCCGATGGGGATGGCATCCGGCAGGTGACGGTTGGCGCCATGCCGCAACGGGCGGCGAACCATCCCACCGGTGGCGCGTTGCCGGTTCCCGGCTGGCTGGCCGAGGGCGAATGGGCCGGTATGGTGCCTGTCACCCAGGACAGCCCGACCCCGGAAAACCTGGCCTATGCGACCGAGGAGCGCGGCCCCCTGGCCCTGCGCCGCGCCCGCCTGTCGCATCTGCTGAACGACCGAGAGGTTCATTCCCGCGACAGCTTCATCGCGGCGCAACTGGACATCGTCAGCCCCGCCGCGCGCGCCCTGCTGCCCTTGGTCGGCGCCGATCTTTGGTTCACGGGCGAACCCGCCGCTGCAGGCACCCCGGAACGCCAGCGGCAGGATGCGCTGAACCTGCTGGCCGAATGGGACGGCGCCATGAGCGAGCATCTTCCGGAGCCCTTGATCTATTCCGCCTGGATGGCCGCCCTGCAAGACCGCCTGATCCGGGACGAGCTTGGCCCCTTGGCAGACGACATTCGCATCCTGCATCCGGGCTTTATCGATTCCGTCTTTCGCAACCGCGAAGGCGCAGGCGTATGGTGCGATGTCGTCCAAAGCGCCCCGCCCGAGGATTGCACAACCGTCGCGCGGCAGGCCCTGGACCGTGCCATCCTGGATCTGACGCAGCAATTCGGTCCCGATGTGACAAGCTGGCGCTGGGGCGACGCGCATCAGGCGCGCCATATCCATCCGGGGCTGGGCCAAATCCCGGCGCTTGGCTGGATCGTGAACCTGTCGCAAGCGATTTCCGGGGGCGCCTTCACGGTGTCCCATACCGGAATGCTGGGGACCGGGACGGACCGCTTCGAGGCGCGCACCGGTCCCGGCTATCGCGGCGTTTACGACCTGGCCGATCCCGACAGTTCGGTCTTCATCACCTCGACCGGGCAATCGGGCCATCCCCTGTCGCGCCATTACGACGATCTGGCCGGTCTGTGGCGGCGGGGCGAATATATCGGAATGTCGCTGGACCCCGCACTTGCCCGCGCGGCAGCCACCGGTGTCACCCGCCTGGAACCCGCGCCCTAGGGACATTCGAACAGCACGACCTGGCGGATCGCCTCGCCCCCGATCAAGCAGGTCGAACCCCCTCGTTGATCTGATCAAGCGTCAGGGTCAGCGTCAGCCGCAGGTTGATTGGCAGAAAGCCTGCGCGTTGCGTTCGGATCAACCGCAGAATATCGCATGAATCCATATAGCGACCCTTCAATGGGGGTCAGCCAGCGGCGCGGCAAATCCGGCTGTCGCCGTGAAGGCGAAGAGGCCTATGGCCAGTAAGGGGACTGCTTCATCCTGTAAAGCGTCGC
Organism: Paracoccus actinidiae; assembly: GCF_030863885.1. Taxonomy (NCBI): domain Bacteria; kingdom Pseudomonadati; phylum Pseudomonadota; class Alphaproteobacteria; order Rhodobacterales; family Paracoccaceae; genus Paracoccus; species Paracoccus actinidiae. The sequence continues at coordinate 2,617,105 of NZ_CP132956.1, read as the reverse complement.
CAGCGGTGGAACAGGTTGTCGCCCAGGCGCCGTACCTCGACCAGGCGAAAAAGGGGGGCGTCGGACAGGTGCGCAAGCGGCATAGGGCCGACTGCCGTCCGTCCGTCCCCGCCCAGAACGATCCCGGCGGTATAACCGATCACCTGATCGACCAGCCCCGCCTGCAACAGGGACGCGGCCAGAACCCCTCCGCCTTCGCAGAACACCCGTGTAATGCCCTGCTGCGCAAGCTGCGCAAGGGCATCCTGCGGGGGGGCGTCGATCCGCAACAAGGCGCCGTGCATCGGGCCTTCCCCGGGCAGATCGGGCAAGGGTGCCGAGGACAGCACCACGCGTACCGGCTGGCGGGGCGTGGTCAGCCCGCGCACGTTCAGCGACGGACGGTCGGCACGGGCGGTGTTTCCCCCGACCATCACCGCATCATGGATCATCCGCATGGCATGAACGTGCAGCCGCGCTTGCGGACCGGTGATCCACTGGCTTTCACCGCTGGCCGTGGCGATGCGGCCGTCAAAGCTGGTCGCCAGCTTCAGCGTCACGAAAGGCCGCCCGGTCAGGACCCGCGACAGGAACCCCGCCTGCAGTTCCTGCGCTTCGACCTGCCGGATGCCCATGGTCACAGCGATCCCTGCATCTTGCAGGATCCGGTGCCCGCGTCCGGCGACGCGCGGATCGGGATCGGTCATGGCGGACACGACGCGGGCGATCCCCGCCGCCACAAGCCCATCCGCGCAAGGCGGCGTCCGGCCATGATGGGCGCAGGGTTCCAGCGTGACATAGGCTGTCGCCCCTCGCGCCAAGGGGCCGGCCTGGTCCAGGGCCATTCGTTCTGCATGGGGGCGCCCGCCAGGCTGCGTCCAGCCCCGCCCGACAATACGCGTGCCATGCACGATTACGCAGCCAACCGCCGGATTGGGCCAGACATTGCCCAGTCCTCGCCGCGCAAGCCGCAGGGCTTGGGCCATGTGCCGCAGGTCTTCCGCGGGGGTCACGTCAGTCGTTGCCGGGCACGGGACGCAGTTCGGACACAAACTTGTCAAAATCGTCCGCGTCCTGGAAGTTCTTGTAAACGCTGGCAAAGCGGACATAGGCGACATTGTCGATGCGCGACAGGGATTCCATCACGATCTCTCCGATCATCTTGGAGGGGATGTCGGTTTCGCCCGTGCTTTCCAGGCGCCGGACAATGCCGCTGATCATCTGTTCAATACGCTCGGGTTCCACCGGGCGTTTTTGCATGGCGATGCGAATGGACCGGGCCAGCTTGTCGCGGTCGAAATCCTCTCTCCGGCCGCTGGACTTGACGACGACCAGATCGCGCAGCTGCACCCTTTCATAGGTCGTGAACCGGCCCCCGCAGGCGGGGCAGAAACGGCGGCGGCGAATGGCCACATTGTCTTCGGCGGGGCGTGAATCCTTGACCTGGGTATCGACATTTCCGCAAAACGGGCAGCGCATCCAGTTGTCCCCTTCGCCCCGACAATCACCAGCACTATAGGATATCGGCAGGATATGGGTAGTATTATCGGCAAGGCACAAGATGTTCCTGGGGTGGGCTGTGACTGGAATGCCTCGGGGTCAATTGCCTTGGAACAGGGCTGCAACCTCTCGCCTATGGGCCGCCCGGCGGTGTTCGACCAGATAGATGCCCTGCCAGGTGCCCAGCATCATCCGGCCCCCGGCCACCGGGATTTGCAGGCTGACGGGCAGCACCGCCGCCTTCAGGTGGGCCGGCATATCGTCGGGGCCTTCATCGCGGTGGCGCAGCCATGACATGGTCGGGTGATCGGCGGGCGGTGCAATGCGGTCAAGCCAGCCCAGCAGGTCGGTCTGCACATCGGGATCGGCATTTTCCTGGATCAGCAGCGAACAGGAGGTATGACGCACCATCAGGGTCAGCAGCCCGTCCCCGGCACCCAGGTCGGACAGCCAGGCCGCCACGTCCCAGGTGAAATCGTGACAGGCGGGGCCGCGCGTCCCAATGGTGAAGATGCGGTTCATTCGGCGGCCTCGGGCGGCTCCAGCCGGAAGGCATTGTCGTCGTCATGGCTGGTTTCGATGCGTTTTTGGGTCCGCGCGCCCAGTTCGCGCAACATCTCGACCTGGCGAATGACATTGCCCGATCCCCGGCACAGCCGGTCCATGGCCTGGCCATGCGCCCGGCCTGCTTGGTCCAGGGCGCGGCCCACGCCTTCCATGGATTCCACGAAGCCCGCCACCTTGTCGTAAAGCTGGCCCGCCCGCTTGGCGATCTCGGTCGCATTCGCCTCTCGCCGTTCGACGGCCCAGATATGCTCGATGGTGCGCAGGGTCAGCATCAGGGTCGTGGGCGTCGTCAGGCCCACGCGGCGTTCCATGGCAAAGCTGGCCAGCGTCGGATCGGCCCGCAACGCCTCGGAAAAGGCGCCTTCGATGGGGATGAACATCAGGACGTAATCGACCGATCCGTCGTCCATCCGGTGATAGCCCTTGTCGCCCAGTGTCACCACATGGTTGCGGACGGCGGCGACGTGGCGGCGCAGGGCAGCCTGAACCTCGGCCGGATCCTCGGCATTGACCGCAGTCTCGTAATCGTTCAGCGACACCTTGCTGTCGATCACCATGACCTTGGCGCGCGGCATCCTGACCACCACGTCGGGGCGCCACCGCTTGCCGTCCTCGTCCGTCCAACTGGACTGAGTGTCGTAATGGGTGCCCGCGATCAGGCCCGAATCCTCCAGCAACCGTTCCAGCACCATCTCGCCCCAGGCGCCCTGCCGTTGCTTGTCACCTTTCAGGGCACGGGTCAGGTTCACCGCCTCGCGAGAGATATCCTCGGATCGCTGGTGCAGAAAGACGATCTGTTCGCGCAGTCTTGCACCTTCCTCGTCCAAGACCTTGTTTCTGGCTTGCAATTCTGTCTGGAACCGATGCACTTGTTCACGGAACGGGTTCAGCAGAGCGGACAGTTGTTCGCCTTGGGCCTTTTGCAGATCCCCTTGCTGGACCCGCAGGGTTTCCGTCGCCATCAGCTTGAACTGATCGGTCATTTCCGCGCGCAATTCGCGCAGGGTCTGGATTTCACGAGCCGCAGCCTCGCCGTCCTTTTCGGCGCGCAGCCGCGCCTCGGCCAGTTCGGTGCGGGACGCGGCCAGTTGTTGCCGGGCTTGGTGCAGGGCGTCGGCAAGACCGTCGCGTTCCTCGGACAGTTCGGAGAGGCGGGCGGACTGGCCGTCAAGCCGGGCTTCGTGCTGACCCGCGCGGAGCGCCAAGGCCCGAGACTCCTCACCCAAGGCGGACAACTGCGATGCGAGATCAGAGGCGCGGGTTTCCGCTGAATGCCGGGCCTTTCGCCAGCCCATCGCCAGAACCGACAAGGCCGCCAGCATCGCCACGACGGCAATCAGCAAGATGCGAAGGACGGCGGGGTCTTCAAGCAGGGTTGGCATCAGTGCCCTCACGAACAATCAGGGATAATGTTCATGGTTTGTGCCGAACTTGCAAGCAGCGTGGCCCACGACCCCACCCGTGAAGGCAAGGCCGTGGATTAAAGGTCACTGGTCCAGGAAGGACCGCAGCTTGCGCGACCGAGACGGATGCTTCAGCTTGCGCAGCGCCTTGGCCTCGATCTGGCGGATCCGCTCGCGGGTGACGCTGAACTGCTGGCCCACCTCCTCCAGCGTGTGGTCGGTGTTCATGCCGATGCCGAACCGCATCCGCAGAACCCGTTCTTCGCGCGGCGTCAGGGATGCCAGAACGCGGGTCGTCGTTTCCTTGAGGTTTTCCTGGATGGCGCTTTCCAGCGGCAGGATCGCGTTCTTGTCCTCGATGAAGTCGCCAAGTTGGCTGTCTTCCTCGTCCCCGATGGGGGTTTCGAGAGAGATCGGTTCCTTGGCGATCTTCATCACCTTGCGAACCTTTTCCAGCGGCATCTGCAGCTTTTCGGCCAATTCCTCGGGCGTGGGTTCCCGGCCAATCTCGTGCAGCATCTGGCGGCCGGTGCGGACCAGCTTGTTGATCGTCTCGATCATGTGGACCGGAATGCGGATCGTGCGCGCCTGATCCGCGATGGACCTGGTGATAGCCTGGCGAATCCACCAGGTCGCATAGGTGCTGAACTTATAGCCGCGCCGGTATTCGAACTTGTCCACGGCCTTCATCAGGCCGATATTGCCTTCCTGAATAAGATCAAGGAATTGCAGGCCACGGTTCGTGTATTTCTTGGCGATGCTGATGACCAGGCGCAGGTTCGCCTCGACCATTTCCTTCTTGGCCTGGCGGGCTTCCTTTTCGCCCCGCTGGACCTGGGACACGATCCGGCGGAATTCCTCGATATCGACGCCGACATATTGGCCGACCTGCGCCATTTCGTTGCGCAGTTCCTCGACCTTGTCGCGCGACCGTTCGAACAGCGCCTGCCAGCCACGGCCCGCCTGCTGGGTCATGCGATCGACCCATGCGGGGTCCAGTTCGGTCCCGCGATAAGCGTCAATGAATTCGCGGCGGTTGATCCGCGCGGCATCGGCAAGCTTCACCATGCCGCTGTCGATCGTGACGATCCGGCGGTTGATGCCGTAAAGCTGATCGACCAGGGCCTCGATCCGGCTGCTGTTCAGGTGCAACTCGTTGACCAGGCCCACGATGCGCGACCGCAGCACCTGATAATCGGTTTCCGCACTGGCCGAGAAGCTGTTGTCCTCGTTCAGCGTGGCCGACATCCGCTGGTCCTGCATCGCCGCCAGGGTTTCATAATCATGTGCGATCCGCTCAAGAGTTTCCAGAACCTTGGGCTTGAGGCTGGCTTCCATCGCGGCCAGCGACAGGTTGGCGCCTTCGTCCTCGTCCTCGTCCTCCTCGCCCAGGATCGGATTGCCGTCGGCATCCAGTTCCTCGCGCTTTTGACCGGTTTCGGCAGGGGCGGTTTCGTCGGACAGTTCCTCCTCGTCGCCTTCCTCGTCCTCAAGCGACTGGCCGAAGGTGGTTTCAAGGTCGATCACGTCGCGCAGCAGGATCTCCTCGTCCAGAAGCTCCTCGCGCCACATGGTGATGGCCTTGAAGGTCAGCGGGCTTTCGCACAGGCCCGCGATCATTGTGTTGCGGCCGGCCTCGATCCGCTTGGCGATGGCGATCTCGCCCTCGCGCGACAGCAATTCGACCGAACCCATTTCGCGCAGGTACATACGCACCGGGTCGTCGGTGCGATCCAGCTTTTCGGTTTCCGACGTCGAAACCGCCACCTCGCGAGAGGTCGATCCGACCACGGCGATGGCCCCGCCCTCGGGTTCCTCGGCCGCATCGTCGTCCTCGATCACGTTGATGCCCATTTCCGACAGCATCGACATCACATCCTCGATCTGTTCGGACGAGGCGTGTTCGGGGGGAAGGGCAGCGTTCAGCTGGTCATAGGTGATGTAACCGCGTTCGCGCGCATCGGCGATCATGCGTTTGACAGCTGCCTGGCTCATGTCCAGCGAATGGGCGTTGTCATCCTTGTCGGTCTTGTCGTGATCGTCGTCCTTGGCGGCCATCAACGGCTCCCTTCTTCAGGCGGCGATTCGCGGAAACGGCGAATCACTGAAAATCTGTCTCATATTTAGCGTGGCGACCCCCCGAATCAAAGGGCACGCGATGCGGCTGATTCGTGCAAGCAGCGAATCAGCCGCAAATGATCAGCGGCGCGGTGGTTTGCGCCAGATTTGGCCATCGACGAACTGCGACAACTGGTCGGACAAGGCCTTCTGATCCTTGTCCAAATCCGTTGCGTCGTCGTCATCGAACCTTTCGATCCGGTGACGCGCTTGCCCTATCTGCCGAAAGCGCCAAGTCAGTCCTTCGTCGGCCTCGCCGCTTATTTCATTCTCTGCCCGCAGGATTTCCTTTTCTGAAATCTTCCTGGCTTCCAGGCGATCCAGTGCCTCATGCAGATAGGCGGACGCCTCGGCCGGGGTCTTCTCGGCTATTTGCATCGGGATCAAGTTGGGATCGGCCTGCAGTGTTTCAAGGCCGCGCTTGCCCAAGACGCTTCGGGTATTGCTCAGCAGATCGAACAGCAGGGCCGCGCGCTCCGGGTGTTGAGGTGCCAGACGTTCCAAACGCGTTTCCACCTGTTCGATCAGTTCGGGATGCAGCGCGCAGATCAGCAGGCTGGCGCCTTCCAGCAGGATGCCTGCGGCCAAAGGATCGATGGGGGTGACAGAAATGGGGAGCGCAGGGCGTTGGTTTTTCGCGCCGCCCCGACCGGTGAACTTTCGATCCCCCCGGCGTGCACCGCTGCCAAACAGTTCCCACCGCTTGCGCCGGAACTCCTCGGTGTAGTGATTCCGTGTCCGTTCATCCGGGATTTTCGCGACCGCATCCGCCAGCCGCTTGTCCAGCGCCGCCTTGCGTTCGGGGCTGTCAAAGCTTTGACCTTCGGTTTCGCGCGACCACAGAAGATCGGCCAAGGGACGTGCCCCATCCAGAAGCACGCCCATGGCACCCGGACCTGCCGCCTTGATCAGATCGTCGGGATCCTGGCCTGCGGGCAGGATGACGAACCGCAGCGCCTGCCCAGGCCCGGTCATGGGCAAGGCAAGGTCGATCAGCCGCTGCGCCGCCCGCTGTCCCGCCGCATCTCCGTCAAGCGCAATCACCGGTTCGGGCGAAACGCGCCACATCAGGCGCAACTGATCCTCGGTAATGGCGGTGCCCAGAGGGGCCACGGCGCCCTCGAACCCCGCACGAACCAGGGCGATCACGTCCATATAGCCTTCGGCCACGATCAACCGCTGACCCTTGGCAACCGCCGCGCGGGCAGGACCAAGGTTGTAAAGGTTGCGTCCCTTGTCGAACAGCGGCGTTTCCGGGCTGTTGAGGTATTTTGCCCGCGCATTCGGATCCATCGCGCGGCCGCCGAAACCAATGCAGCGTCCCTGCCCGTCGCGGATCGGAAAGATGATGCGCCCGCGGAACCGGTCATAGGCCGCGCCGCCATTGTCCGGCCGGGCCGACATTCCCGATTCGACGATCAGCGATTCGTCAAAGCCCTTGTCGCGCAAGGCACTGGTCAGCGCAGTGCGGCTGTCGGGGGCAAAGCCGATCTCGAATCTCTCCAGGGCCGCTTGATCCAGGCGGCGCCGGGCCAGATAGTCTCGCGCCTCGGCGGCGGCACCTGTCTGCAATTGCAGGCGGAACCAGCGGCAGGCAGCCTCGGTCACCTCCAGCAGACGGGTGCGCCGGTCGGTCCTTTCGCGGGCACGGGGGTCGGGTTCCGGCATCTGAAGCCCAGCCTCGGCCGCCAGCAGCTTGACGGCCTCGATGAACTCCATTCCGTCGGCTTCCTTCAGGAAGGTCAGCACGTCGCCCTTGGCGTGACAGCCAAAGCAGTAATAAAAGCCCTTTTGATCATCGCAATGAAAACTTGCGGATTTTTCCTGGTGGAACGGGCAAGGCGCCCACCAGTCGCCGCGCGCCTGGTTCGACTTGCGCAGATCCCACACGACCTTCTTCCCGATCACGCGGCTGATCGGGACACGGTTGCGAATCTCGTCAAGAAAGCCGGGGGGAAGACTCATGGGGTGATTATCGGGCTTGGCGGGCATCAGCGTCAATGCGCGCCGACAGCCCCCCGCGCAAGGCCCCAGTAGATGTCGCCGATCCGGCGGCGGTCCAGGCGCCCCCCCTCGCGATACCAGTTGGTCACTCCCGTCAGCATGGCAATCAGCGCCATGGTCGCAAGCCTTGGATCGTCAAGGCGCATCACGCCCGCCGCCACCCCGTCACGGAGAATGGATTCCAACGCCGCCTCGTATTCGCCGCGCAGGGCAGCAATGCGGGCGTAATTGTCGGGCGTGAGGTTGCGTAGTTCCATATAGGACAGGAACACCGCGTCGGCATGATCCAGGCTGGTGTCGATGTGAAAGCGAACGAAATGTTCCAGCCGCGCCAGGGGATCGCCGGGAACATCGGTCCAAGCGCCCAGCAGTTCCTGCATATGGGCTTCCAGCAGGTCGAACAGCAGCGCCTGCTTGTCGGGGGTATAGGCATAGAGCGCCCCTGCCTGCACCCCAACGGCCGATGCGATCTGGCGCATGGATACGGCAGCAAAGCCCTGCCGCGCGAACAGGCGGCGGGCATGGGTGCGGATCAGGGGGCCGGTGACATCGGCACGGGAACCTTGGGTGCGGGCCATGGGGTCTTCTAGCGCGCGCGGCGGCGGCGGGAAAGTCCGTTGCCCCGCAGTCAGCCCCGCCGTAATCATGGCGCCATGAAACACGCCCTGATCCTGACCTGCGCCGCGATCCTGTCCGCCTGCACGGGCGATGCAGAGCCTTATCCCCGGTTGCTGCCGACCGACGAAATCCTGGCCGAACCCGCCCTGCCCGACTATACGCCCCAGGCCGCCGTCGATGCCGAGGCCGAGGCCCGGGCAGATGCGCTGCGGCGGCGTGCCGATGCCCTGCGCGGCCCAGTGATCGAGCCTGAAACCCTGGCGCGCATCCGCGCGCAGCAATGATTGCCGACCGCCCGCCGCTCTGGTAAAGAAATTTGACCAATCTGCGGAGTAGCGCCATGCCAGTCATTACCTCGATCGAGGATCTGAAGCGGATGCACCGCGCCCGCGCACCCCGGATGTTCTATGATTATGCAGAATCAGGCAGCTATACCGAACAAACCTTCCGGGAAAACACGACTGACTTTGCCCGGCTGAAGCTGCGGCAAAAGGTGGCCGTGGATATGTCGAACCGCAGCACGGCATCCGACGTCGTAGGTCTGCCCGCCGCAATGCCCGTGGCCCTGGCCCCCGTCGGAATGACGGGGATGCAGCACGCGGACGGGGAAATCCATGCGGCCCGCGCGGCGGAAAAGTTCGGGGTGCCCTTCTGCCTGTCCACGATGTCGATCTGCTCGATCGAGGATGTGGCGGAACATACGACTAAGCCCTTCATGTTCCAGCTTTACGTGATGAAGGACCAGGATTTCCTGGCCGCCATCATCGAGCGCGCGAAAAAGGCCAATTGCAGCGCCCTGGTGCTGACGCTGGATCTGCAAATCTTGGGCCAGCGGCACAAGGATCTGAAGAACGGCCTGTCCGCCCCGCCCAAGCTGACCTTGCCAACGCTGCTGGATCTTGCCTTTCGTTGGCGGTGGGGCATGGGGATGCTGCAGACCAGGCGGCGCGGCTTTGGCAATATCGTGGGCCATGCCAAGGGCGTCGGCGACACCTCGTCCTTGATGAGCTGGACCGCCGAACAGTTCGACGAACGGCTGGACTGGGACAAGATCGCGCGAATCCGCGATCTGTGGGGCGGCAAGCTGATCCTGAAAGGGGTGCTGGATCCCGATGATGCCCGCATTGCCGCCGATTTCGGGGCCGACGCGATCATCGTGTCCAACCATGGCGGGCGGCAACTTGACGGGGCCTTGTCCTCGATCAGGATGCTGCCGCATATCGTCAAGGCCGTGGGCGACCGGGTCGAGATCCACATGGACGGCGGCATCCGGTCAGGCCAGGACGTGCTGAAGGCGCTTGCGCTTGGGGCGCATTCGACCTGGATCGGGCGGGCCTGGCTTCATGGCCTTGGCGCGATGGGCGAGGCGGGCGTCACCAAGGCGCTGGAAATCATTCGCAAGGAACTGGACATCAGCATGGCGCTGTGCGGCGAACGCAACGTCAAGGACATCGGGCCGCAGAACGTGATGATCCCCCAGGGCTTCCTGGACGAATACGACGTGCAGGCGCCGATGAGGGCTTCACGAATCGCCCCTGTTGCCGTATAGGCCGCGACCTGCTGCCATGCACCCTTGGAGGATGGCGGCGTCCACAACTGAGTTAGGAAAATATCATGGCCAAAGAGATCCCTGATCTGGTGGCCGAGCCGCGCGCGGGGTCAGGCAAGGGGGCCGCCCGCCAAGCTCGCCGCGACGGTAAGGTACCCGGAGTCGTCTATGGCGACGGCAAAGACCCGGTCAACGTGCAGTTCGACTTCAACAAGCTGCTGACGCAACTGCGCGCCGGTCGCTTCATGTCCACGCTGTTCAACCTTCAGGTTGAAGGCCAGGAAGACGTGCGCGTCATCTGCCGCGGCGTGCAGAAGGATGTCGTCAAGGATCTGCCGATCCATATCGACTTCATGCGCCTGCGCCGCACGTCCAAGGTGAACCTGTTCATCCACGTGGACTTCATCAACCATGACAAGTGCCCCGGCCTCAAGCGCGGCGGCACGCTGGTGACGGTGCGCCCCGAGGTCGAGTTGGTCGTGACGGCGGGTGACATCCCCGATCACATCACCGTCGATCTGGAAGGCTTGAACGTCGGCGACACGATCCACATTGAGGACGTGACGCTGCCCGAAGGCGCGAAGCCGACCATCGACCGGAACTTCGTGATTGCCAACATCGCCGCGCCCTCTGCGCTGCGCTCGGGCGGTGACGAGGAAGAAGCCGAAGCCGCAACCGAGGAGTGATCCCGGCTGCCGCAGGCAATATCGGGCGGTGCCGCTGGCGCCGCCCTTTTCATTTGCGGGCCGCTTTGCTAGCCCCGCCGCAGGAGGTTGTCATGGAACCAGTCCACATCATCGGCGCAGGCCTGGCCGGGTCCGAGGCCGCCTGGCAGGTCGCCCGCGCAGGGATCCCCGTCATCCTGCACGAAATGCGCCCGGCCAAGGGCACCTTCGCCCACAAGACCGGCGATTGCGCGGAAATGGTTTGTTCCAACAGCTTCCGGTCCGACGATGACGTGATGAACGCCGTGGGCCAGTTGCATTGGGAAATGCGGGCTGCGGGCGGGCTGATCATGGCCACTGCCGACCGCCACAAGCTACCCGCGGGCGGTGCCCTGGCAGTCGATCGCGACGCTTTCTCGGCGGCCGTGACCCAGGCCTTGCAGGCCGAACCGCTGATCCAGATCGTCCCGGGCGAAGTACCGGGCCTGCCCGACACGGGCAACTGGATCGTGGCGACCGGGCCGCTGACCTCGGACAGCCTCGCGGGGGCGATCCGGTCGGTCACGGGCACAGATGCCCTGGCCTTCTTCGACGCCATCGCCCCCATCGTTCATGCCGACACTATCGATATGTCGGTGGCTTGGGAACAAAGCCGATATGACAAGGGCGAAACCGAGGCCGAGCAAAAGGCCTATATCAACTGCCCCATGACTCGCGATCAATACGAGGCTTTCATCGACGCCCTTCTGGCCGCCGACAAGGCCGAGTTCCACGAAGGCGAGACCGCCGGTTATTTCGACGGCTGCCTGCCGATCGAGGTGATGGCCGAGCGCGGGCGCGAAACCCTGCGCCATGGGCCGATGAAGCCGGTGGGGCTTACCAATGCCCACAAGCCTGAAGAAAAAGCTTATGCAGTGGTTCAACTTCGCCGAGATAATGCTTTGGGAACGCTATATAATATCGTAGGCTTCCAGACCAAGATGAAATATGGTGCCCAAACCCAGGTGTTCCGCATGATCCCCGGGTTGGAGAATGCCAGCTTTGCGCGGCTTGGTGGAATCCACCGCAACTCGTTCCTGAACTCGCCCACGCTGCTGGATGACCGGATGCGCCTGCGCCTGCGTCCCAACCTGCGCTTTGCGGGCCAGGTCACCGGGGTCGAGGGTTATGTCGAAAGCGCGGCGATGGGTCTGCTGGCGGGCCGGATGGCCGCCGCGCAAGCGCAGGGCCGCGACCTGCCGCCCCCGGCCCCCACGACCGCGATGGGGGCCTTGGTCAGCCACATCACGGGCGGGGCCGAGGCCAAGACATTCCAGCCGATGAACGTGAATTTCGGCCTGTTCCCGCCCCTGGAGGAAATGCGCAGCGGCAGGAAGGGACGCAAGGACCGATACCCGGCCTATACCCAGCGGGCCAAGGACGATTTCAGCGCATGGCTGGCCGCACAGTAACCCGCTTTGCACCCTCGCCCACGGGATTGCTGCACCTGGGCCATGCTTATGCGGCGATTGTGGCGGAACGGCTGGCCGATCCCGGACAGTTCCTGCTGCGGATCGAGGATATCGACCGCGACCGTTGCCACCCGGAATACGAGACCGCAATTTACGAAGATCTGGCCTGGCTGGGCTTGGCCTGGCAGCGCCCGGTGATGCGGCAATCGGATCGGATGGCGGCTTACCGAAACGCGCTGAAGCAGCTGGCATCCCTGACCTATCCCTGCCGCTGCCGTCGGGGCGATATCCGCGCCGCGCTGTCGGCCCCGCAGGAAGGCGCCCTGCCCGCCGGGCCTGACGGCCTTGTCTATCCCGGCACCTGTCGGGGACGCAGCATGGCGGATGCGGGGCCGGACGATGTGATCCGCCTGGACGCGGCTCGCGCGCTGGATACCCTGGGCATCGGCCGCGTCGCCTTCCGGGACCAAACCATTTTGCCCGGCCAAGATCACGCACTGTCGCGCGATCAGTTCCTGGACGGCATCGGCGACGTGATCCTGTCGCGGCGTGGCATGGGAACGTCCTATCACCTAGCGGTGGTCGTGGACGATGCCACGCAAGGCATCACCATGGTCACGCGGGGAAAAGATCTTTTCGATTCAACCTATATCCATGTGCTTCTTCAGAAACTGCTGAACTTGCCCACGTTGCAGTATCACCACCACCGCCTTATTCGCGACGATGCCGGCAAGCGGCTGGCCAAGCGCGACGATGCCCGCGCCATCCGCCATTACCGCGATGACGGCGCAACCCCGCAGGACATTCGCCGACTGGTGGGGTTCTAGCTCATGGGCGCCAGGATCTCGACCTCGGCCCCGTCACGGATTGCGGTGTAAAAGCAACTGCGCCGGTTGGTGTGGCACGCGGGTCCGGTCTGGCGCACAAGCACCAGCAGACAATCGCTGTCGCAATCCACCCGCAGTTCGACCAGTTCCTGCACATGGCCCGAGCTTTCACCCTTGACCCAGAACGCCTGCCGCGATCGCGACCAATAGGTGACCCGTCCGCTGTCCAGCGTCCGCGCCACGCTTTCCGCGTTCATCCAGGCCATCATCAGAACCTCGCCCCCGTCGGCATCCTGCGCAATGGCCGGGATCAGGCCATGGGCGTCGTATTTCAGGCGGGCAGGATCGAACATCGGGTTTCCTTTCGCGGATCGCGTCCCTATCTAGGCAAAGTGCAGCGCAGGGGAAAGACCGATGGCCGACAGCGACCTGATGCAGCTTTATTCCCGCAGGATCCTGGCGCTGACGACCGCCATCCCGCACCTGGGGGCGCTGCCCGCCTTCGACGGCAAGGCCATGCGCAGGTCGCCGCAATGCGGATCGTCTGTCACGGCCTATGTGGCGATGGATGGCGACCGAATCGCCGATTTTCGGCAAGAGGTGCGGGCCTGCGCGCTTGGCCAAGCCTCGGCCTCGGTCCTGGGGCAGGCAGTTGTCGGGCGAAGCCGGGCGGAAGTTGCCGCCACTCGCGATGCCTTGCGGACGATGCTGACGGATGCGGGGGATCCCCCCGCCGCGCCATTTGCGGATCTCGAGGCGCTGTTGCCCGCGCGGGATTACCCCAATCGCCATGCATCCATCCTGCTGGCCTGGGATGCCACGCTGGATGCCATCGACCAAGCCACGCAGTTATGAAAAAGCCGGTCCCGTGACAGGACCGGCAGGTGCGCGTGCTGGGGATCGACGGGCGCACAGGCAAGCGCCGTCAGGGCAACGCGGGGCAGAGATCAGGCCTGCAGGATCGCAGGCAACCACAGGACAATGATGGTGGTGACGGTCAAGGCGGTCACACCCAGAAGATCGCATATGAAATCACGGGACATGGGCAACTCCTTCGTGTTGCCTATTTGTTCTCATTTTCAGAACGATTCGTAAAGAACATTTTAAGAACATTTAGAACACCTAACAAAACCTTCTGATCTGGTTGAGGCAGATGAGAGCGCAGCCGAGGATCACGAAGGCCTCATGGATGTCGGCGCGCCGCTCATACCGGATGGCGAGGCGGCGAAAGCGGTTCACAGCCTCGGCTTTCGTCGTCATGGGTTTCTTGCTCATCTTCGCTCCATAAGGGCTACGATGAGCCAAAAACCCTCCATCACGCAATCTGCCTAATCTGTCCCATGGGCGCTGACGTCAGACAAGCTTCAGAAATTAGGTCGCTCAGGTATGCGTTATAAAATCCGGTAGCCAGATGTGGACTTTCGTAGGCGAGCAGGATCGGTAGCCGAACCGCTCTACGAAGGTCTTCAATTTTTGCGCGGTCCGTGAAGAGTCCATCGATTGATGACGGTCTAGCGTGATGCGGCTCGCGGAGCGTCATGATGAAGCGGCGCTCCGCCTTCAGGACCCCGGACGACACTGCCTCGTGTAGGCCTTCAGCGATCTCAGTAAGGATATCGTCGCGCTGATCTGCTCGCAGCAGATGAGGGCGTCCAAGCCAAAGCTGATCTCCCGAGTCGTTGAAAACGATATGGGCACTGGTGGCAGTTCCGTCTTCCATATTGAACAGACGGCAAGGCATAGGCTCGCTGTTCAGATGGTTCCTCATGACCGCGTGGAGAAGAACTTCGGCCAGGAGCGTGTCGACATCAATGCGCCGACCTTTCAAAGCGTCCAGCGCTCTCGGGAGCAGCTGTCTTGCAGAAAACCTGTCAAATTGGGCAAGCGTGTGCGAAGGCAGCGCGATTTCGGGCAGCCAATCCACGAGATAGTCACACAGGGCTTCCGAGCGCCACTCTCCGTCATCGAACTCGACATCGAAGCTTCTCATAGACCGCGCGATCGCGACCTCGTCAAGCTTTGCAATCTCCTTTAGGAACGGTTCCGGCAGAGTGGTGTAGACCTTGAGGTCCAGCCGTGCGTTGGCCCGGATGTCGGCAAGCTTTTCTTTCCACCACTGCTGAACCGTCGCCCTCGCGAGGCTTTTCTTGTCCCCGTCTGTTGCTCGGTCAGCCTCTGAAGCTTCCCGAACCTGGAAAAGCAGTTCCTTATACATCGCTTCCGCTCGCGTTATGCCCGGAATCGAGCCTTGAGCCTCACACATCCTAAGGATCTTGTTGATACCATCGCGCTCAAGCCCGTCACTCGAGCCAGCGACCTGCCAGTAGAGGGTTTCCGCCCAATGACCAAGGTTGCGCTTGTTCTTTGATGTGAATGATTTATGCTTGTTAGAGAAACTCTCCTTCAGCGCAGCTAGTTTTTCCGTAACAGCCTTCCTTCGCCCCCGAGGCGCACAAAATGGCTTCAAAGCGGAAGCGACATCGCGCCGCGACACGATGCGGAAACGTGGTTCGGCTTCGCAGCGGTCGCACGCTAGAGATTTTTCGCATAGTGATGTTCCGGGGAGCGTCTTCGTGCTCGACTTGCTTCGCTCCGTTATTTCTTTAATTGACCACTTCCTGTCGTCTTCGGTGGTCTTTACCTGAACATACTCGTTGATGCTTCTGTCCTCTTCGAGGATGCGCAAGGTGATGTCATCCGCCGTCTCGAATTCCACTGCGACGATTGTTGCGTCTTCCAACATATCGAGCAGGAAACCGACCCCTACCTGATCCTGGTATGTAAAGCCCGCCCTGGCGGCGACCCCTCCGGCGTTTGATGGATCATCGATAAGAACGTCCAACGTCACGGCAGCGCTCACTCAACTCATGTCCATAGTATAGGCGCATAATTCACGCGTATCGCAACCTGTTGACCTCCACCCTCATCTCGAAGGCAGCGAAATGCGGATATTGTGTCGCCAGTGGCACATGAAGCAAGGACTTGGCCGCTTTGTGGCGCAAGGACGGGTTACTCAATCGACGCACGCTGCGAATACTGGTTCACCCGGTTCATACCCCCAATTCTACTAAGTTCACACACAGCGGACGATCGAGCTGAACGCAGCGAACAACCGCTCCCCGCCCTTTTGGTTAATGATGAGATGCTTCCACCTGGGACAAGTGCAGGCTTCAAGCTGTTCCTCGCAGTGCCTCCGCATGTTGAACTGCCAGAGTGGCAAGCTGCAGAGCAGCCGTCCGATCTGCCGCCACGGCGATGAAGCGGGCGTTGTGACAGAAGCGCGCGCCTGGAACGCCCGAGGCGGCTTCAAGCGCTGCGTCGGTCAGTCCCGCCCAGGCTTCCGGCAGGTCGGCGCGAAGGGCAAAATCCTCGGGCTCGCGGCGGATGCCGGTCAGGGTCCAGTCTGTTTCTCGGGGGTGAACCACGAACAGCAGGTGATCGGCGCCCGCCTTCTCGATGGCAGAGCGGAAGGGCATGCCCATCGGGAGTTCGAGGATCCGGCTTTCTCCGGCGGCGCCGATGGCCTCCATGACGACGGCCGCCTTCTCGATGGCAGAGCGGAAGGGCATGCCCATCGGGAGTTCGAGGATCCGGCTTTCTCCGGCGGCGCCGATGGCCTCCATGACGACGGCCTCGGCCCGCAGCTTGGCGGCCTTTCGTGCAACCGCCGCCTCGACAAAGGCACGAGCGATGGTCAACGCGTGGTCGAAGGCCCGATCATCGGCACCCGGGCTGCGATCGTCGAAGACGGGTTTGAGGCTTTCCAGCAGGAGCGGCAAGGACAGGTCCGCGAGCAGGCCGCTTGGCGACAGGGCACCATTGTCCACCAAGTCGATGGGCAGGACGAAATCGGCGTCGAATGCTGCATGGATCATGTACGAGCTGTAGGGCTGGCCCTCGCCGCGCAGGGGTGGGCTCTTCTGGTGGTGATCGAAGATCAGCCGCTCCGGATCGTGATCGCGGCCGACGTCATAAATCACGCGGTCCGGCGCCGGTGTGGTCCAAGCCGCATCACGCGTCCGCGTAATCCGCGCTTTTGAGAAAAGTCGCGTCAGGATAACGGAGGAGAGAAGCTCATCAGCGTGAAAGCCACCGGAATGGGTGACGAGATGCGCAATAGTCATGGCATGTCCTGGAAAAGAGATGACCGCCCGGAGGCGGTCAGAAGAGAATCAATGGGTTACGAAATCTTTGCCCCGAACTGAACAAATATACCCCTAGCCGGCAGCAACTATGCTCCGAACAACACACCAGTCAATGCGTCCAGGGCGCGCGCCGGTCTGTAGCGAAGTTCTCGCCATAGCCCCGCGGACGGACATTGGTCGCGCGGCTGTGCGGAGGCTGGACGACATAATCCAGACCACGTTCGCGGGCATAATCCTCGGCCTGCTTCAGCGTGTCAAAGCGCAGGCGGACCTGGCTTTGCGTATCGTCGGCGCTGATCCAGCCCATCAGCGGATCGATGTCGCGGCCTTGGGGCGGAAATTCCATCACCCATTTTTTCGTCCGCGCATTGCCGGACTGCATGGCATTGCGGGCGGGTTGATAGATGCGGACGCGCATTCGAGGCTGCCTTTCGGTCGGAAGTCCTGCGACTTATCGCCAATCGGGGCGCACTGATCAAGACCCGGAACGGCTTCGCCGCCCTTGCGTTGAACCGGGACCGTAAGAAACAGGAGAATCCGATGCCCTTGCGAACCGCTGCCGCCCTGGGCTTGTTGCTGGCCTTTCCCGCCGCTGCGCAAGACACCGCCGCCCCCGCTCCGACCGAGGGCCAAGCACCCATGATCGCCGAAATCAAGACCGCCGAGGGTCAAAGTCTGGGAACCGCGACTGCGGTTGCCACACCGTCCGGCGTGATGCTGGTCACGCTGGAATTGCAGGGTGTTCCTGCGGGCATCCACGGTGCGCATATCCATGAAACCGGCGAATGCGCACCGCCCGATTTCGAATCCGCCGGGGGTCACCTGGCAGGCGACAAGGAACATGGCATCATGGCGGCAAACGGCCCCCATCCGGGCGATCTGCCGAACATCCATGTCCCGGAAAGCGGTGCGTTGATGGTGGAGCATTTTGCCGCAGGGCTGACGCCGGACCTGATGGCCGACGAAGACGGATCGGCAATCATCATCCACGAGCAACCCGACGATTATGTCGGCCAACCATCGGGGCATGCAGGTGGTCGCATCGGCTGCGGCACCTTTGCCCAGGCAAACTAGGCTCTATTCGACAGGCGCGGCGTCCGTGAAGGGCGCCGTGATCTCGGCAAGTCCAGTCTGCTTGTGAAAGATACAGATCATCCGCTCTGTGCCGCCGGCATAGGCCGCTGTCACCAAGGCCGCGCCATAGGTTTCCGACCCAAAGGGATTGACTTCGACCGAGACGGACGTGGACTCTGGCACATCCACCAAGGCCAGGCATTCCGTTTCGACCTTGTCGCGAAATTCCTCCCAGGCATCCTCGCTGGAGGCCATGGCCATGGCGGGCATGAGCGCCAGGGAAATCGCAATAACCCTTTGTTTCATCTTTCGTCTCCCTCGAGGATGGGATGGGGAACGCATCTGCCCCGCATATCGTTCTGACACAAACACAAAGGTGATCGGATGCCCATCTTCCCGCGCGCGGCCCTGCCCGCCCTGACCCTCACATTGGCCGCCTGCGCCACCGGTTATGCGCCGACTGTCTCTGCGACGCGCTGTGATCCGGCCCGGCATCAGGCGTTGGTCGGCATGAATATCGGCGAGGTTTATCTGCCGCCGCAACTGCACTATCGGGAAATCAGCCCTGGTCAGGTTGTCACGCAGGAATATCAGCCGGGGCGCCTGAACATCTTCCTGGATCCCAAGGGGTGGATTGGGCGGGTAAGCTGCGGCTGACGGCCTAGCCCCGCACTCTGTCAACCTGGGCGACGGCCAGGGCGATGGCTTCGGGAATGGTCAGGTGGCTGGTGTCCAGAAGAACCGCATCCGGGGCGAGCCTTAGTGGCGCCGTTTCACGCTCGCTGTCACGTCGGTCCCGTTCCTGCAACTGCGTCAGCATCTCGTCCGCGTCGGCCCCCAGTTCGGCAGCCCTGCGCAGGGCACGTACCTGATCTGATGCGGTCACATACAGCTTGACCGCCGCGTCGGGGCAGATCACCGTTCCGATATCGCGCCCGTCCAGAACGGCGCCGGGTTCCTGCGCGGCAAAGCGGTGCTGGAATGCCACCAGGGCCTCGCGCACCTCGGGGATCGCGGCAATGCGGCTGGCGGCTTGACCCGCCTCGGCGCTGCGCAGGTCGGGGCGGTCCAGGTCACTGGCTTGCAGCGACCGGGCCGCCGCGACAGGATCGCCTCCCTTGGCTCCAGTCGCCCGATACAGCAACCCGGTGTCCAGATGGTGAAATCCGAAATGCGAGGCAAGCGCGCGGGCAATGGTGCCCTTGCCCGAGGCGGCGGGTCCGTCGATGGCGATGATGAATGGCATGGGGCACGCAGATCTGGTTTCGCGCCCTTCCATCGCATGGCGCCGCGCCAAAGGTCCACAGGCAATCGGGCAAAGAAAAGCGCCGGCCCCAGGGACCGGCGCTTGGCATTTGTCTCGAAAAATCAGGCGCCGCTGAGGGTCTTTGCGACTTCGGCTGCGAAATCTTCTTCTTTCTTCTCGATCCCTTCGCCAACCGCGACGCGGGCAAAGCCGGTGATCTCGACCCCGGCTTCCTTTGCGGCCTGCTCGACCGTCAGGTCGGGATTGATCACGAACGGCTGGCCCAGCAGGGTGTTTTCGCCCACGAACTTCTTCATCCGGCCGGGGATGATGTTGTTCTGGATCACCGCCTCGGGTTTCGGCTTGGCGGAAGATGCATTTTCTTCCAGGGCCTTGGCGGTCTGCACTTCCAACTCGCGTGCCAGCAGCGTCGGGTCCAGCGTGGCTTCAGACAGGGACACGGGGTTCGTCGCCGCGATGTGCATCGCGAACTGCTTGCCGATCGCCTGTGCCTTGTCCTTGTCGCCGTTCAGCGCGACCAGAACACCGATCTTGCCCATGCCTTCGGTAGCGGCGTTGTGGACATAGGACACGACCGTATCACCCTCCAGCAGGTGCATCCGGCGCAGGGTCAGGTTTTCGCCGATGCGGGCAATGGCGTCGGTCAGCACCTCGGACACGGGCTTGCCGTTTAGATGCGTGGCCTTCAGAACCTCGACATCCGTCGCGGTGGTCAGGGCGATGTCGGTGATGTCGCGGACAAGCTGCTGAAAATCGGCGTTCTTGGCAACAAAATCGGTTTCCGAGTTGATCTCGACCGCAATGCCGCGACCATCCGTGACCTGCACGCCGATCAGACCTTCGGCAGCGACGCGATCGGCCTTCTTGGCGGCCTTGGCCAGACCCTTTGTGCGCAGCCAGTCAATGGCCGCTTCCATGTTGCCGTCGGTTTCCGTCAATGCCTTCTTGGCGTCCATCATCCCTGCGCCGGTCGTTTCGCGCAGCTCTTTCACCATCGCGGCGGTGATAGCCATGATCCGTCTCCTTTGATCAACGCGTCAGGCGGGAAATATTCCCGCCTGACGACAATTCCATGAATACTTGGGACGCAGGCGCCGCTCAGGCGTCGGCGGTTGCCTGTTCCTCGGCCGCAGGCTCATCCAGCAGTTCCTCGGGCGCATCCGACAGCGCACCGACATCGACGCCGGCGGCGCCCATCTGGGCCGACATGCCGTCAAGCGCCGCACGGCTGGCCAGGTCGCAATACAGCGCAATGGCCCGGGCCGCATCGTCGTTGCCGGGGATGATGTAATCCACGCCTTCGGGCGAGCAGTTGGTATCGACCACGGCCACGACCGGGATGCCCAGCTTCTTGGCTTCCAGGATAGCTAGGTCTTCCTTGTTCACGTCGATGACGAACAGCAGATCCGGCAGGCCGCCCATGTGGCGGATGCCGCCAAGCGAGGCTTGCAGTTTCGCCTGTTCGCGTTCCAGCTGCAGACGCTCTTTCTTGGTCATGCCTTCGGCACCGCCGGCCATCGTCTCGTCAATGGCTTTCAGGCGGTTGATCGACTGGGAAACGGTCTTCCAGTTGGTCAGCGTGCCACCCAGCCAGCGGTGGTTCATATAGAACTGCGCGGACCGTTCGGCGGCGTCCGCGACGGGCTTTTGCGCCTGGCGCTTGGTGCCCACGAACAGCACGCGGCCGCCCTTGGCAACGGTGTCGCGCACGACTTGCAGCGCCGCGTCCAGCATCGGCAGGGTCTGGGTCAGGTCCAGGATGTGGATGCCGTTGCGGTCGCCATAGATGAATTCCGCCATGCGCGGATTCCAGCGTTGCGTTTGGTGACCATAGTGAACGCCAGCTTCCAAGAGCTGACGCAGATTGAATTCGGGAAGCGCCATTCCATGTCCTTTCCGGTTTGCGCCTTGGCAGGGGATTCAGGGCGGATGCCCCAACCGGTGGACCCTTGCGGATTTCTCCCGCAAAAGGCCCGCCCCTGCCTGTGAAGTGATCGCGCAGTTAGACCCTTCGCGTCCTATTTGCAAGGGGTCACTCAGATCACGCGGCATTTGAACGAACTGTCAATTGCCCGGATGAGGCAGGTCAGGCAGGATAAGCAGATCAAGGGGTTCTTCATGACTGACAGCCAGTTCCGCTTCGGGCGGCACTATGATTTCCACGAAAGAATGGCGGACGGCATCGTCCATGCCATCGGCGTCGTCCTGGCAGTCGTGGGGGTGGCGGTGCTGGTCTTCCAGGCCGCAGTCACCGCCACGGGGGCCGAGGTTCTGGCCGTGTCGATCTATGGCGGCGGGCTGATCCTGTCGCTTGCAGTGTCGTTCGTCTATAATATGTTGCCGCATTCCGCGCTGAAATGGAAATTGCGCAGGGCCGATCATTCCGCGATCTTCATCCTGATCGCGGCCACCTACACGCCGTTCCTGCACAAGGCATCCGCCGATCCGGTGGTCTTTGTGCTGCTGGTCTGCATCTGGACCATGGCTGCCCTTGGCGTTGCGTTGAAATGCCTGTTGCCCGGGCGGTATGACCGGCTGGCGATCCTGCTCTATATTCTGATGGGGTGGAGCGGGCTTGTCGCCATCGGCCCTATCGCCGACAACCTGCCGCCCTTGTCCATGCTGCTGATCGTGATCGGCGGCATCATCTATACGGTGGGCGTGATCTTTCATGTCTGGGAAAGGTTGCGCTTTCAAAACGCGATCTGGCACGGTTTCGTGGTCACAGCCGCCGCCATCCACTATGTCGCAGTGCTGTCGGCGATATAGGTTAGCGATAACGTGATTTGTGGCGCAGGGCGGCAAACCGCTTGCATCGCCACCCGCCAGCGGGCAGTTTGCCCGCAGATCGCGGAACGAAAGGTGGCGCCATGAACCCTGAAATCCAGTCACAAAAGACACGGGCGTTGTGCAGCCTGGCCCCGGTCATTTCGGTGATCGTGATCAAGAATGCCGAACGCGCGGCAGGCCTGGCGCGGGCTCTGGTGTCGGGCGGGCTGCCGGTGCTGGAGATCACGCTGCGGTCGGACGCGGCCCTTGATGCGATCCGCGCCATGTCCGGTGTCTCGGGCGGTCACGTCGGCGCGGGCACGGTGCTGACCCCGGACGATGCGAAACGGGCCAAGGACGCGGGGGCAAGCTTTGCCGTCTCTCCTGGCCTGACCGACCGGCTGATCGCCGCCTGCGAGGAATTGGAACTGCCCCTGTTGCCCGGCACCGCTACCGCATCCGAGGTGATGCGCGCGGCTGATGCAGGCTATGACATGGTTAAGTTCTTTCCGGCCGAATCGAGCGGGGGCGCGCCTGCGCTGAAATCCCTCGCCGGGCCGTTGCCCAAGGTCCGGTTTTGCCCGACAGGCGGCATCACCCTGGGTAATGCCGCCGACTACCTTGCCCTGCCGAATGTCGTTTGCGTCGGCGGAAGCTGGATTGCCACCGACGCCGACGTCAACGCCGAAAACTGGGGGGCGATCCAGGAACGCGCCCATGCTGCCGCCCGGCTGAGCCGGGGCTGATCTTGCCCGCCGATCTGGCGCAGGCCCGGCGCAATGTGATCGTGCTGGTCGCGGCGCAAGCGATCCTGGGCGCGCAGATGTCGGTGATCTTCATTGTCGGCGGACTTGCGGGCCAGATCCTGGCGCCCAAACCCTGCGTCGCCACCCTGCCCTTGTCTATGATCGTCATGGGGTCTGCATTGACTGCGCGGCCCTTGGCACGATTCATGCAGGATCACGGCAGGCAGGCGGGGTTCTTGCTGGCCGTTCTGGCGGGCGGGCTGGGTGCGGCCTTGGCGGCATGGGGGCTTTGGGCGGGGTCGTTCTGGCTGTTCATGGCGGGGTCCCTGCTGACCGGCGTCTATATGTCAGCCCAAGGGTTCTATCGCTTTGCTGCGACCGATCTTGCGCCCGACGACTATGCCCCCCGTGCGATCAGCTGGGTCATGGCGGGGGGGTTGGCCGCCGCGATCATCGGCCCCGCCATTGTGCGCGCGACGGATGGCCTGACGGCGGTCCCATTCTTGGCGGCCTATCTGGCGGTGATCGGACTGAACGCGCTTGGGCCGTTCCTGTTCGCGTTCCTCGACAGCCCCAGGCCTGCCGCCGCAGCGGGCAGCCAGCCCGCAGGCCGTCCGCTGGCCGAACTGGTGCGCCGACCGCAGATCGCGGTCGCAACGATCTGCGGCATGGTCGCCTATGCGCTGATGAACCTGGTGATGACCTCGACCCCGCTGGCGGTCGTAGGCTGCGGGTTCGCCCCCACGGATGCCGCCAATATCGTCAGCGCGCACGTGCTCGCGATGTTTGCCCCCAGCTTTTTCACCGGGCACCTGATTGCGCGCTTTGGCGCCGAACGGATCGTTGCCCTTGGCCTGTTCCTGCTGGCCTTGGCGGGTGCCGCGGCCCTGTCAGGGGTGGAGCTGTCGCATTTCTTCGCCGCCTTGGTCCTGCTGGGGATGGGCTGGAACTTTGGTTACATCGGCGCGACGACCATGCTGACCCGCGCCCATGCCCCCGAGGAACGGGGCCGCGTCCAAGGCCTGAACGACGCCGTGGTCTTCGGCGGGGTTTTCCTGGCTTCGCTGTCGTCGGGCGGGTTGATGAATTGCAGCGGAGGCTCGGTCGTCGCGGGCTGGAACGCGGTCAATCTGGCAATGCTGCCTTTCCTTGTGCTGGCGGGCGCGGCGCTGATCTGGCTGATGCTGCGCCCGAAGGAAGCCTGATCAGAACAAGGTCTGCTGCTCGGGCGGCTTGGGTTTCCGGCCAGGTTTCGGCGCGCCCTCGGGGCGAACCGTCACGCGGCCATCGGCGAACTCCAGATCGACCTGCGGCATCTGCCGCGCCGCCTGTGCGGTGGTGATCACGCCTTCAGGACCGTGGACGACCACAAAACCGCGCTTCAGCGTTTCCTTGTAGCCTAGCGAAAGACGCAGCCGGTCCACCCGTTGCATGGCCTGCTCGCGGCTGCTGATCGACCGCTGAACAGCTTGGCCAAGCCGCCGCGTCAGGTCTGCCAGCCGCCCATCTTGCTGGGCAATCGCCCGCCGTGTGGTGGCCATCACCCGCACAAGCGAGGCGTCCAGCCGTTCCCCCATGGCGGTTGTCCGATCGCGACGTCGTTCCAGCCTGCGGGCCGCAGCCGCATCCAGCCGATGTTCCAGCCCATGCAGCGTGTGCGCCTTGCGATCCGTGAACCGCCGCAACAGGGCCACCGGCATGGGGCGCGCGGCCAATTGGTGCCTGCGCGTCCGCACCAAGCCATGCAGCGCGGGATCCAGCCGTCCGGCCCACAGGTCCAGCCGCTGCCGCGCCGCTTCCGTCAGCGCGCCGGGGCGGCCAAGCGCGCGGGACAGGTCGCGCAGCCGCTGGCGTGGGCGGTCGATGTGATGCTGGCTGCACCGCGTCAGCCGCGCCTGCGATTCCGCCAGTCGCGCGGCCAGTTCCGCCAGGACCGGCACCGCCATTTCCGCCGCAGCCGTGGGCGTCGGCGCACGGCGGTCGGATGCAAAATCGATCAGCGTCGTGTCGGTTTCATGGCCCACGGCGGAAATCAGCGGAATGCGGCTTTCGGCGGCGGCACGGACCACGGCCTCCTCGTTGAAGCCCCACAAATCCTCCAGGCTGCCGCCACCCCGTGCGACGATAAGCAGGTCGGGACGCGGGATCGGCCCCCCAGGCGGCAGATCGTTGAACCCCCGGATCGCCGCCGCCACCTGTGGCGCGCAGCCTTCGCCCTGAACCGCCACCGGCCAGATCAGCACGCGTGTGGGAAAGCGGTCCCGCAGCCGGTGCAGGATGTCGCGGATCACCGCCCCCGACGGCGAGGTCACGACCCCGATCACACGTGGCAGGCTTGGCAACGGACGCTTGCGCCCTTCATCGAACAGCCCCTCGGCGGCAAGGGCCTGACGACGCTTTTCCAGCATTGCCATCAGCGCGCCCAGTCCCGCCGGTTCGATCTGATCGACGATCAACTGATATTTGGATTGGCCCGGAAAGGTGGTGATGCGACCGGTGGCGATGACTTCCATCCCCTCCTCGGGACGCTGCGCCAGCTTGGCCGCCTGCCCTTTCCAGGTCACGGCGGCCAAGACAGATCGATCATCCTTGAGGTCGAAGTAGATATGCCCCGACGACGGCCGCGAAACCCGCCCGATTTCTCCGCGCACGCGGACGCGGCCGAACTGATCCTCCAAGCTGCGCTTGACCGCGCCCGACAGTTCCGAAACCGTAAATTCATGGGCATTGCTGCCCGGCACGTCTTCCAGCAAATCCATGCGTCTTGTTCCCTTGTCCGCCCCAGACTAGAACGCCGCCACCAGAAGCGAAAGGGCGGCCCATGAACATCCTGATCCTTGGCGGCGGCGGGCGCGAACACGCCTTGGCCTGGGCCATCCGGCAGAACCCGAAATGCGACCGGCTGATCGTGGCGCCGGGCAATGCGGGCATCGCCAATGTCGCGGAATGCGCCGACCTGAACATCCTGTCGCGCGCCGAGGTTCTGGAATTCGCCCAGGAAAACGCCGTCGACTTTGTGGTGATCGGACCCGAGGCGCCGTTGGCCGCCGGTGTATCCGACGCCCTGCGCGATGCCGGTTTCCTGGTTTTCGGTCCCTCCCAGGCCGCAGCCCAGCTCGAGGCGTCAAAGGCCTTTACCAAGGAAATCTGCGATGCCTGCGGGGCGCCCACTGCAGCCTGGGCGCGATTCACCGATGCCGCAAGCGCACGCGACCATGTCACCGCCCATGGCGCCCCCATCGTGGTCAAGGCCGATGGGCTGGCCGCAGGCAAGGGCGTGACCGTGGCCGAAACCGTGGAACAGGCGCAGGGGGCGATCGACGCGATCTTCGACGGGGAATTCGGCGAGATGTCGGTGGTTATCGAAGAATTCATGGCGGGCGAGGAAGCCAGCTTCTTCATCCTGTGCGACGGGACCGACTGCCTGCCCCTTGGCACAGCCCAGGACCACAAGCGCGTGGGCGAAGGGGACAACGGCCCCAACACTGGCGGCATGGGCGCATACAGCCCCGCGCCGGTCCTGACGGACGCCTTGCAGGAACAGGTGATGGCGCAGATCGTGCGCCCGACCGTGGCCCAGATGGCGGCGCGGGGAATGCCCTTCCAAGGTGTCCTCTACGCGGGGCTGATGATCCACGAAGGCCGGGCGCGGCTGGTCGAATACAACGTCCGCTTCGGCGATCCGGAATGCCAGGCGCTGATGATGCGGCTTGGCGGACAGATGCTGGACCTGCTTCTGGCCTGCGCCGAGGGGCGGCTGGCCGGAACCTCGGTCAACTGGGCTGACGATCATGCCCTGACGGTCGTGATGGCTGCGCGCGGCTATCCCGGCACCTACAAAAAAGGCAGCATGATCAGTGGACTGGACAAGCTGGCCGAAAGCAGTTTCGAAATGACCTTTCATGCAGGGACCGCCATCAAGGACGGCCAGGTCATCGCCACGGGCGGCCGCGTCCTGACCTGCACCGGCCGAGGCGCCACCCTGGCCGAGGCGCATCGGCGCGCCTATGCCCAGGTCGATGCCATCACCTGGCCGGACGGATTCTGCCGCCGGGATATAGGCTGGCGTGCGCTCTGAATTCTTCTTCATTTAAATATCCCCGCCGGAGGCATCCGACGGGGATCGCAGCCGCAAACGTCACAGGTTGGAATACAATCCTTCATAGATCGGCAGCAGGGTGTCCGTTTCGAACAGGCTGCTGACGGATGTGCCGTTCCAGATGTTCAGGATGGCTTGCGTAAACATCGGCGCCGTAGGGACAATACGGATGTTGGGGGCCGATTTCACCGCATCGGTGGGCTGGATCGAGTCGGTGATGACCAGCGATTTCATCACGGACTTGCTGACCCGTTCGACCGCAGGGCCGGACAGGACGCCATGGGTGATATAGGCGTGGACCTCGGTGGCGCCGCTGTCCGTCAGGGTCTGCGCGGCCTTCACCAACGTGCCTGCGGTGTCGCAGATATCGTCAACGATGATGCAGACCTTGCCCGCGACATCGCCGATAACCGTCATCTCGGCCACTTCGCCTGCCTTTTCCCGCCGCTTGTCCACGATGGACAGGGGCGCACCGATTCGGGTCGCCAATTCCCGGGCGCGGGCCACGCCCCCCACGTCGGGCGACACCACCATCAGGTCGCCCATCCGGCCCCGGAAATGATGCTGAACGTCCAGGGCAAAGACGGGCGCGGCATACAGGTTGTCCACCGGAATGTCGAAGAACCCTTGGATCTGCGCCGCGTGCAAATCCAGCGTCAGCACGCGGTCGATCCCTGCCTCGGTCAGAAGGTTCGCCACCAGCTTGGCGCTGATGGGCGTGCGGGCCTTGGCCCGGCGGTCTTGCCGGGCATAGCCGAAATAAGGAATGACCGCCGTGATCCGGGCCGCCGACGACCGCCTCAGCGCGTCGGTCATGACCATCAGTTCCATCAGGTTGTCATTGGCCGGGTTCGAGGTCGGCTGGATGATGTACATATCCTCGCCCCGGACATTCTCGAACACCTCGACAAAGATTTCCTGGTCGTTGAACCGCTCGATCCGGGCATCGCACAGGCTGACATTCATGCCCCGGTGCATCGACATGCGCCGGGCAATGGACGCGGCCAGCGTGCGGTTGGCATTGCCGGAAATCAGCTTGGGTTCGGTCATGACGGGCATATGGGGGCCTTTTCGCGGGGATTCGCCAGATTGCGCCCGCCTTACCACCCGGTTAGCCTGCGGGCAAACCGCGAAGGATCGTCCTTATGGCCAATATCGACTACTATTTCGGGACGATCAGTCCCTTTGCCTATCTGGCTGGCGACCGGCTGGAACGGATCGCCGCCCGCCATGGCGCGGCGATCACCTATAAACCGCTGGACATCCTGCAACTGTTCGACCGCACGGGCGGGGTCCGCCCTGCCGACCGCCATCCCAGCCGGATGGACTACCGCGCGCAGGAATTGCCCCGCTGGTCCGATCATCTGGGCCTGCCTTTGAACCTGAAGCCCGCCTTCTGGCCGGCGAACATGGCGCCTTCGTCCTATGCGATCATTGCGGCGCAAGGGGCGGGCGGCGGCGACACGGGCGGTCTGGTGCAAGGTTTCCTGCGCGCCGTCTGGGCCGAGGATCGCGACATCAGCGACGATACGGTCATCCGCGACATCCTGTCCGCCCACGGCTTTGACCCCGCTTTGGCCGACAGGGGCTTGTTCGTCGGCGCCGAAACCTATGGCCGCAACCTGGAACAGGCGGTCGAGGCCGGGATCTTTGGATCGCCCTTCTATGTGGTGCGGGAAAGCGGTCAGAAATTCTGGGGCCAGGACCGGCTGGACTTCCTTGACCGGCACCTTGCCAGCCTATGACCGGCATCCACAAGCGACACTGGCCGGGAGACAAGGACCGCCCGGCCCTTGCATTGCATTGCATGATGGGCAACGGGGCTTATTGGGGACCAATCGCCAGGCGGCTTGAGGGCCGGGTCGATCTGAAAGGTTTCGATATGCCCGGCCATGGCCGCAGCGGTCCCTGGACAGCCAAGTCCGAGGGACCGGATTTCCACACCGCCGTGACCCGGATCGCCGCCAGCTTCATCGACCGACGGCTGGATCTGATCGGTCACAGCCTGGGCGCGACCGTCGCCCTGCGCATCGCCGTGGCCGCGCCCGATGCCGTGCGCAGCCTGACGCTGATCGAACCCGTCCTGTTTGCCGCTGCCCACGACCCGGACCAGACTGCCCGAGACCAGGCAATGGCGGACCATCTGGCCCATGGCCGCCCGGATGATGCCGCGCGTGGCTTCATCGACATCTGGGGCGCGCAGCCCTTTGACAGCCTGCCCCAACCCGCACGAGAGGCGATGACCCGCCAGATCCGCCTGGTGGCCGAGACGGACGATACCCTGACCAGGGACAAGGCAAACATCCTGCGCGAAGGAGGATTGGAATCCATCGACGCACCGGTGCTGATCGTGGCGGGTGGAAACTCTCCGCCCGTGATCCACCGGATCGCCGATGCCCTTGCGGCAAGGCTGGCCGATGTCGGCCGGGCGGTCGTGCCGGATGCGGGTCATATGCTGCCCCTGACCCATCCCGACCAGACTGCCGGACTGATCGCCCTGAACCTGGATCGGGCCTAGATCGCGGAGTTGCCGTTGTTCATAATGGTGTGCTGATGGCGCGCCTACTTGCAATATTCTGGTATTTACCGGAATCTGGAAAACAACGCGAAAACCGTTCTCGTGATGCCTTCACGGCGGACATCGGCCCGTTGATTGGCTTGGCCGGCGAACCACGCTCAGCCCCACGCCCGACCGCATTGGACCCTGATCCTCAAACGCTGAAGAAACCCCGGCCGATCCCTGGCAGATGCCCCCTGCGTGATAGCCGAAACCTTTTCTTTGCCAACTTCTCCCTTGAAAAGGCGCAAACGCTGGAACCTTCCCAAAGGCATAAGCTGATTGCACTGGACTCCATCGATCCGTCCAGCGGTCGGTCAGGCAAAGGCTTCCTCGAAGGCGCGTTCCAGGATCTCCACCCGGCCCTGACTGTCCACCAGCGCGGCGTCGAAGCGTATGTCCGGCAGGGCCGACAGTCCCGCAGCGTCGCAATACTCCAGGGCCGCGCGCATGATGCGGCCCTGCTGCGCGGCGACCAGCCTTTGGGCAGCATCCTCATGGGTGGCGGATTGCTTGACCTCGACAAAGATCAGGCAGGGGCCGTCGCGGGCGATCAGGTCAATTTCCCCCGCCTTGCCGCGCCAGCGTCGGGCCAGGATCGTCATGCCCTTACGTTCCAGCAGGCGAGCCACGCTGTCTTCGGCCAAGGCGCCCGAAAGATGCGCCATGCAGCCCCGTGTTCGCCGGGCTGCTGAAACCTGCGTGGGCTGTGCCGTTATCGTCCATGGCAAGTCCGGCGATCTGACGGCATGACCCATGTTCAGTCCTTTTCTTCACCCAGCCCAAGCGCGATCTGGTAAACATCGCGCCGCGCCATTCCCAATTCCGTTGCCACGTCCCTCGCGGCATCCTTCACCGTCATCGAACCCAGACGCGTTCGCAGCGCCTGACGAATGGTCTGGTCGTCGGCCACGACCGCGCCGGGGCGATCGACCAGCATCACGACCTCTCCCTTCAGCGAAGCCATGCGCGGATCCTGGGCCAAGTCTGCGGCGGTTCCCCGGATCACCTCCTCGAACTTCTTGGTTAGTTCCCGTGCCACCACTGTAAGTCGATTCGGATCAACCTCGCACATCTCTTTCAATGTTTGATTAACGCGCCGGGGGCTTTCGAATAGGATCAGCGTCGCATCGACCGCCATCCAGTCACGCAGCCATGTCATCCGTGCGCCCCTGGTGGAGGGCGGAAAGCCCAGGAACAGGAAGCGGTCAGTTGGCAGCCCCGACAGGCTGAGCGCGACCAGGGGGGCCGAGGGGCCGGGGATCGCGTGGACCCGGTGGCCCGCCTCAGCCACTTCGCGCGCAAGGCGGTATCCAGGGTCGGCCACCAGGGGCGTTCCCGCATCCGAGGCATAGGCGATGCTGGCGCCATTGGCCAAGGCCGCCATCAGCCCGGGCCGGGCGCGTTCCCCGTTATGGTCGTGATAGGGAACGATCCGCCTGCCCCGCAGCGGAATGCCGTGAATGTCCAGCAGGTGACGCAGGACGCGCGTATCTTCGGCTGCCAACACATCGGCGGCGTTCAGCACATCAAGCGCGTGCAGCGTGATGTCGCGCGCAGTGCCGATGGGGGTTGCCACCAGATAAAGTCCAGTGTCCAGCCGGGGCGCCTCGACATGGGCAGTCAGGCGACGGGCAGGCTGGGGGTCTTCGTGTTTGCCGGTCATCGCCTTTTCCTCCGACTGATTGCCAAGGCGGGCCGTTGGTCCTAGGCTGCCCGCACCTCGCCGATATCCTACAGCAGGGAAGTTTCATATGGTCGTTTCCGCTACAGCCCGGCCCGCCACCGGATTGCGCCGCGTCGTCACCAAGGCCGCCGCCATTGTGTCAGCCTTTGTTCTTGCGGCCTGTGACCCCGTCGGGGGATCGCAACAGGCCAGCGGTCCCGCCATCGGTCCCCTGATCAACCCGGGAGAACCGGTTCGGGTTGCCCTTCTGGCGCCGGGCGGCAGCGGATCGGCCGATCTGGAATGGCTGTCGCGCAGCCTGAAGAACGCGGCGCGCATGGCCGCGGCCGATGCACAGGGCGCCAATATCGACCTTCGTGTCTATGACACCGGGACCAGCACGGGACAGGCCGTGGCTCAGGCCAATGCGGCCGTGGACGCAGGCGCGCAGATCATCGTCGGTCCCCTGTTCGCCGAGGGCGCGAATGCCGTGGGCAACGCCATGCGCCCGCGCAACGTGAACGTCCTGTCTTTTTCCAACAATGCCGAGGTCGCAGGCGGCAACGTCTTCATCCTGGGCAACAGCTTTGCCAATATCGCCGACCGGCTGGTCGGCTATGGCGTCCGGCAAGGCAAGCGCAATATCTATGTCGTGGCCGAGGATGACATCGCGGGCCAGCTGGGCGGGCGGGCCATCGAGACAGCCATCGCCCGCAACGGCGCGCGGCTGGCAGGTCGCATCAACCACCCGGTATCCGTGACCGGCATCGATGCCGTCGCCCCCCAGATCGCGGCGGCCGCCCAATCGGGCCAGGTCGATGCGGTGTTCATGACCGCCAATAACCAGGCCGTCCTTCCCTATCTGACCGAGAAGCTGGCCGCCGCCGGGGTGCGTTCGCCGGTCACGCAGATGATGGGCCTGACCCGCTGGGACCAGCCGCCCGCGCGCATAGGAATGGCGCAGTTGCAGGAAGGATGGTTTGCCATTCCCGATCAAGGCCTGCGGGCACAGTTCGATGCGCGCTATCGCAGCGCCTATGGCGAACAACCCCATGAACTGGCAAGCCTGGCCTATGACGGCGTGGCGGCCATTGCATCGCTGGTGCGGGGCGGACAGCGCAATGCCCTGACCACCACCGGGCTGACACAGCGGGCAGGCTTTGCGGGCGTGGGCGGTGTGTTTCGCTTGCGGCCGGACGGAACCTCGGAACGAGCCCTGGCAGTCGCCACCCTGCGCGGCAACCGGGTGGTGATCCTGGATCCGGCACAAAGCGGATTTGGTCGCGCCGGGTTCTGATCTTGGCCGACCTGTCCGACAAGACGATCCTGCAAAGCGCCCCGGCCTTGTCCGGGGCGCATCCGATCTTTGACCCCGCCAGTTTCCTGCCGATCCTGGAAGATGCGCTTTCCGGCCTGACCGAAGGGCGAGAGATCCGGGCGCGCACCGTAGCGATCCTGTCCGCAGCCCGCACCAAGGCCATGCAGGCGATCGAGGCCAGCCTGTCCAGCCACCCCCGCGCCGCCCGTGAAACGGTGCGTGCCATCGCCGGTCTGACCGACGGCATCGTCATCGCCACCCATCACGTCGCCACGACCTGGCTGCATCCCCAGCGATCCCGGTCCGAGGCCGAAAGGCTGGCCGTGCTGGCCGTGGGGGGCTATGGCCGGGCCGAGATGGCACCTGCATCCGATGTCGATCTGCTGTTCCTGACACCGTGGAAGATCACTGCCTGGGCGGAAAGCGTGGTCGAATCCATGCTGTACATGCTGTGGGATCTGAAGCTGAAGATCGGCCATTCGATCCGCAGCGTTGACGACTGCATCCGTCTTGGCACCTCCGACATGACCATCCGCACATCGCTGGTGGAACACCGCCTAGTGACGGGCCACGCCCCCCTGGCCGAGGATTTGCGCGAGCGCCTGTGGGTTGACCTGTTTTCCCGGACCGTCCCGGAATTCATCGAGGCCAAGCTGGAAGAACGCGCCGCCCGCCACCAGCGGCAGGGCGGTCAGCGATACGTCCTTGAGCCCAACGTCAAGGAGGGCAAGGGCGGCCTGCGCGATCTGCAGACGCTTTACTGGATCGCAAAGTATATCCACCGCGTGGACCGCGCCGTCGAACTGGTCGATCTGGGCGTCTTCACGCGCGAGGAACATCTGGCCTTCTGGCAGGCCGAGGATTTCCTGTGGGCCGTGCGCTGCCACCTGCACCTGATCGCGGGCCGTCCGGTCGATGTCCTGTCCTTCGACATGCAGGTCGAGGTGGCACGACGCATGGGTTATCGCGACACCTCGGCACGGCGCGGCGTTGAATACTTCATGCAGGATTATTTCCGCCACGCGACCCATGTGGGCGAGTTGACCCGCGTGTTCCTGACCGAACTCGAGGCCCGCCATGTCCGCAGCGCCCCTTTTCTGGGCCGCCTGTTCCGCCGCCGCCGCAAGATGCGGGACGGATTTACCGACAATCATGGCCGGCTGAGCATTACCAGCGACACCGAATTCCTCAAGGATCCCCTGAATATCCTGCGCCTGTTCGAGGAGGCGCTGCGCACGGGCATCCTGATCCACCCCGACGCGATGCGCCTTGTCGCGGCTAACCTGGACCTGATCGACGACAAGATGCGTGGCGACCCCGAAGGCACGCGGATTTTCATGGATATGCTGCTGAAACACGGAAACCCGGAACGGGGCCTGCGGCGGATGAACGAGTTGGGCGTGCTGGCGGCCTTTATCCCGGAATTCGAACCCGTCGTGGCAATGATGCAGTTCAATATGTATCATCATTACACGGTGGACGAACATTCGATCCAATGCGTCGCCGCCCTGGCCGAGATCGAGCGGGGCGAGCATCCCGACGACCTGCCCCTGTCCAGCGAGATCATGGAAACCGGCATCAACCGCCGCGTTCTGTATCTGGCGACCCTGTTGCACGATATCGGCAAGGGGCGGCGCGAAGACCATTCGATCCTGGGGGCACGGCTGGCGCGGCGAATCGCGGCGCGCTTCGGCTTTCCGCAGGATGATGTCGACACGGTGGAATGGCTGGTCCGCAATCACCTGTTGATGTCTGATGTGGCGCAGAAACGCGACATCGCCGACCCCCGCACCCTGCGCGATTTCGCCAAGGCGGTGAAGACCCGGCGTCGGCTGGACATGCTGCTGGTGCTGACCGTTTGCGACATCCGCGGCGTCGGGCCGGGGACGTGGAACAACTGGAAGGCGGCGCTGTTGCGCAAGCTGCACGAGGAAACAGCCGCCGTCCTGGAAAACGGGCTGGAGGAGTTGAACCGCGACCGCCGCCAGAACGAGGCCAAGCGCAGCCTGCGCCACCTGCTGACGGCCAAGGGCTGGGATCCCCGCGCCTTGCGTGCGGAACTGGGGCGGCATTACGACAGCTATTGGTCGGGTCTTCCGACCGAAACACAGGCCAGCTTTGCCGAATTGCTGCGCGACATCGGCGTGGACGAGATACGCATCGACCTGCGCGCCGATCCTCACCGCGATGCGACGCGCGCGGCCTTTGTGCTGGCCGATCATCCGGGCATCTTTTCGCGCCTGTGCGGGGCGCTGACGCTGATGGGCGCGAATGTGGTGGACGCGCGCACCTATACGACCCGCGACGGCTTTGCCACCGCCGTCTTCTGGGTCCAGGATCCCGATGGCAGCCCCTTTGCCGAGGACCGGATGCCCAGGCTGCGCCAGAAAATCCTGAGCATCCTGATGGGGGAAATCGTCGCCCGGGAAGCCTTCGCCAGCCGCGACAAGCCCAAGAAACGCACGCGGGAATTCAGGTTTCCGACCCATGTCACCTTCGACAACGAAGGCAGCGACATCTATACCATCATCGAGGTAGACACCCGCGACCGCCCCGGCCTGCTGTACGACCTGACGCGCACCATGGCCGCGAACCATATCCAGATCGTCAGCGCGGTGATCGCCACTTTCGGCGCGCAGGTGGTGGACAGTTTCTACGTCAAGGATATGTTCGGCCTCAAATTGCACAGCGAAGCAAAACGCGACGCGTTGGAAAAGAAATTGCGTGCGGCGATCGCCGACGGGGCAAAACGGGCAGAGGCTTGAATACATGAAATCGGGATTGGTGCGCGGGTTCCTTTCCGTGGGGATCTGGACCTTCGTGTCGCGTGTTTCGGGTTTTGTCCGCGACATCCTGATGGCCGCCTGGCTGGGCAGCGGCGCGGTGGCGGATGCGTTCTTCGTGGGCCTGTCCCTGCCCAATATGTTCCGCCGCTTTTTCGCGGAAGGGGCGTTCAACACGGCCTTCGTGCCGATGTTTTCCAAGAAGCTGGACGACCGCGCGGATGCGCAACGCTTTGCCTCCGAGGCTTTTTCGGGCCTGCTGATGGCCGTCCTGGTCCTGTCCGCCATGGCCATGGTCTTCATGCCGGGGTTGGTCTGGCTGATGGCCTCGGGATTTTCGGGCGACGAACGCTTTCCGCTGGCCGTGCAGTATGGCCGGATCATGTTTCCCTATATCCTGCTGATCTCGCTGGCCTCGATGATCTCGGGCGTGCTGAACGCGAATGGCCGCTTTACCGCCGCGGCCGCCGCGCCGGTGCTGCTGAACCTTTTGTTCATCGCGGCCATGGCGGTGGCCTGGTGGCAGGGATGGGACGTGGGCCTGACGCTGGCATGGGCCACGCCGCTGACGGGGGTCGCCCAGCTTGCGCTTGTCTGGTGGGATGCGCGTCGAACCGGCTGGTCCTTCCGTCCGCAGCGTCCGCGCCTGACGCCGGATATGCGCCGCCTGCTGGCCGTGGCCCTGCCCGCCGCCTTTGCGGGTGGCGTGGTGCAGATCAACCTGCTGGTGGGCCGCCAGGTCGCCAGCCATTTCGAGGGTGCGATTTCCTGGCTGTCCTATTCCGACCGCCTGTATCAGTTGCCCTTAGGCGTGGTGGGTGCCGCCGTGGCCGTGGTCCTGCTGCCCGAACTGGCCCGCCGTTTGCGGGCGGGCGATCACGCAGGCGGCCAGTCCGCCTATTCCCGCGCGACCGAATTCGGCCTGTTCCTGACCCTGCCCGCCGCCTTCGCCATCGCCGTCATCGCCGAGCCGATGGTGCGCACCTTGTTCGAACGCGGACAGTTCACTGCCTATGACACCACCCAGACCGCCCGCGCACTGATTGTCTATGCCTTCGGCTTGCCCGCCTTCGTGCTGCAAAAAATCCTGCAACCGCTGTATTTCGCACGCGAGGATACAAGGACTCCGTTCCGCTATGCCTTGTGGTCGATGGTCGTGAATGCGCTTGTGGCGTTCGGACTGATGCCTTGGCTGGGCTTTCTGGCCGCCGCTCTTGGCACCACCATTGCCGCCTGGATCATGGTCGTGCAGTTGTGGTGGGGCACCCGGGCCATGGGCGATGCCGCGCGCGCCGACGACCGCCTGCGCCGCAAGACGCCGCTGATCGTGCTGTCATCTGCCCTGATGGCGGCGGCCCTCTGGGCAATGATGGGTTGGATTGACGATGCTGGAATCGGCCGTGTCCCGGGCCTGGCGATCCTTGTCTTCGGGGGCGCGGCGGTCTATTTCACGCTCAGCTTCCTGACCCGCGCTTATCGGCTGTCAGAACTGAAGGCAGCCGTCCGGCGCCGTTAACGCGCCCGGATCTGGCGCAAGACCCGCTGCACGCCGCCATCAACCAGCACGAAGCTGAGCAGGAAGCCTGCTCCGAACCCCGCAAGCTCGGCAATCCAGCCATATCCGGCGCCGCCGAAAACGATGCCGAAGACCAGCTGGAAGGCCAGCAGCATTCCGATCAGCGTGAAGGCTCGCATCCGGTTGGCATGGACCGCCCCCAGCCGCGACCACAGCAGAAAGGTGAAGGCCCCGACCAGCCCATAGACCGCCGGATAGCCGCCGATCAGCGGACCAGGCCGTCCCGGCAGGACCGAGATCGCTGCCGTGTAAACCAACGCCCCGCCGATGGCCGACCCCAGAAACAGCGCGACAACCGCCCAGGGACGGAATTCCCGCGCGATCATGTTGCCAAGCGCCAGCGTGAAGACCACCACGAACAGAGCATGGGTAAAGGACGAATTGACGAAGCTGTATGACAGGATGCGATAGGCCTGGTCCCAATCAAGGGCTCCGACCTGCCACATCCGTTGCACCATCTCGGGCGCGAAGGCAGTCATCTGCAGCGCGCTCAGCCGCAGTCCGATACCTTGCGCGCCGCCGATCAGCCCGGTCTGGCCCAGCAGGAACACGACCTCTCCTGCGATGGCCGGCAGGGCCAAGGCCCAAAGAACCGCCGGCAGCGGGTTGAGGGGCGAGACGGGCATGGCCTGACGCATCGGATTTCCTTCGCGGTTGCGGTCGTTGCGGCCAAGGGCTAAGCCAAGCGCAGGCAAATTCCAAGCAGGCCCGCATATGACCGAGACGACGAAAACCCGTTTCACGCCGCGTATCTTTTCGGGGATACAACCCTCTGGCGGGCTGACCCTGGGCAATTACCTTGGGGCGTTGAAGCGTTTCGCGGCCCTGCAGGGGGGCGAGGCCGAGACGATATATTGCCTGGTGGACCTGCACGCGATCACCGTCTGGCAGGAACCCGAAAAGCTGCGCCGCAATATCCGAGAGGCTGCGGCGGCCTTCATGGCATCTGGGGTGGACCCGCAGCAATCCATCCTGTTCAACCAAAGCCAGGTTTCTGCCCATGCCGAAATGGCCTGGCTTTTCAATACCGTGGCGCGCGTCGGCTGGATGTACCGGATGACCCAGTTCAAGGACAAGGCGGGCAAGAACACCGAAAACGTCAGCCTGGGGCTGCTGGCCTATCCGGCGCTGATGGCGGCCGACATCCTGACCTATCAGGCGACCGCCGTTCCCGTGGGCGAGGATCAGAAGCAGCATCTGGAACTGACCCGCGACATCGCGGCCAAGTTCAACCACGATTACGGGGTCGAGCAGTTCCCGATCACCGAACCGCTGATCGAGGGCGTGGCGACCCGCGTGATGTCGCTGCGGGATGGCAGCAAGAAGATGTCGAAATCCGATCCCTCGGACGCCAGCCGCATCAACCTGACCGACGATGCCGATGCCATCGCCCAGAAAATCCGCAAGGCCCGTACCGATGCCGACCCCCTGCCCGGCAGCATGGACGGCCTGAAAGACCGGCCCGAGGCGAAGAACCTGGTCAACATCTATGCCGCCCTGGCGGACCAGACGCCCGACCAGGTCTTGTCGCAGTTCGAAGGCCAGGGATTCGGCGCCTTCAAGCCCGCGCTAGCGGAACTGGCCGTGGCCTCGCTGGAACCGATCACGCAACGGATGAACGATTACCTGGCCGACCCTGCCGAAATCGACCGCCTCCTGGGAAAGGGCGCGATCCGGGCGGACGAGATCGCAACCCCGATTTTGGAACGCACCAAAGAGATCATGGGCCTGCTGCGCACCCGTTCCTGATATCCGGGCCATTGATAAGCCGCCGATGTGGATGCATCGGCGGCGCTTTCATGGCTGGTGCGAATTTCTTACTGCTTCAACAGCTTGAGCTTCCCGCACGCATCCTGCCCGACGCGGGCTCCGAATCCCCCGCCAGACAGCACGTGCCATCCTGTCAGCCCTGACTTTACATGGACGCCATCACGTCAGCCGCGATCTGGAAGCTGCGCAGGCGTGCCTGATGGTCGTGGATCTGCCCGGTCAGGATCACTTCGTCCGGGCGATAGGCTGCGATCAAAGCGCGCATCTGCTCCCCTACGGCCGCCGCATCCCCTACCGCGCTGATCTTCAACGCCTCATCGACCATGCGCCGCATCTGCGGACCGATGGCGGCATCCAGGTCATGCACCGGCCGGGGCAGCTTGCCCGGCACCCCGGTGCGCAACTGGGCAAAGGCCAGTTGCATCGAGGTCCGCAGATAGCGCGCCTGATCCGCATCATCGGCAGCAAAGACGTTGATGGCGATCACCACCTGCGGCCGGTCGTTCCACGGCCCGGGCCGGAACCGCTCGCGATAGATGGCGATGGCCCGTTCCATGTCGGACGGCGCGAAGTGGCTGGCAAAGGCATAAGGCAGGCCCAGATGCGCGGCCAACTGCGCCCCGAACAGGCTGCTGCCCAGGATCCAGACGGGCACGTTCGTCCCCTCGCCCGGCAAGGCGCGGACCGCAGCACCCGGACGTTCCGGCCCAAGATAGTCCAGCAGTTCGACCACATCCTGCGGAAAGCTGTCCGCCATCGGATCGCGGCGGAGCGCCCGGATCACCGCGCCGTCGCCGCCCGGCGCACGGCCGAGTCCCAAGTCGATGCGGTCTGGAAAGGCGGTGGCCAGCGTGCCGAACGCCTCGGCCACGGTCAGCGGCGCGTGATTGGGCAGCATGACCCCGCCCGCGCCAACCCGCATCCGGGTTGTCACCTGGGCCACCAGCCCGATCAGCACCGCCGTGGCGGCACTGGCGATGCCAGGCATATTGTGATGTTCGGCCAGCCAGAACCGGTGATAGCCCCAGTTTTCGGCATGGCGCGCCAGATCAAGGGTATTGCGGATCGCGTCAGCGGCCTCGAAGCCCTCGGGCACCGGCGAAAGATCGAGAAGGGAAAACGGAATGCTCATGCCACCCGAGGTATGGCGCTTGGCACGGATTGCAATCCCGCGAGGGACAGAAACGCCAACCCGCTTTCTTCTTCAAAAAAATGTCCTCGGGGGGTGAATGGCGCGCCCTGCGCGCCAGAGGGGGCGCGAACGCCCCCGGCCTTACATCTTGCGCAGATAGGTCCAGGTCGGCACCCGCGCATTGCGTGCCACTGACCAGCTTTCGGCATCGCCCAGGTAAACGAAGCCGCAGTTCGTCAGAACCCGGGCCGATCCGGCATTGTCCTGGAACACTTCGGCGAACAAGGTCCGCGCCTTGTGGGGGTTGGCCTTGACCAGGGCATCGACCGCCTCGGTCGCGAAGCCGGTGTTCCAGAATCCCGCGCCAATCCAGAAGCCTAGTTCCGACTGATCCCCCTCCATCCGGGTCAGGGACGCGACGCCCAGCAGTTCGGCCAGCTTGTTGGCGGATCCGTCGATGGCCCAGACATCCTCGGTCCGATCAGCGGACAAGGCGCGCGCGACAAAGGCTTCCGACGCGCCGGGCGGCAAGGGATGGGGAATGGCACGCGTCCCTTCAGCCACGCGCTTGTCGCCGGTATAATGCGCGATCATCCCCGCATCCGAAGGACGCAGCGGGCGAAGAACAAACCGTTCGGTGGCGATGACGGGCTGGTTCAGCGTGGCGTCCGAAATATTCAGGTCGTCCAAACGCGTCCCCTCCCTCATCGGTGCTGACATGACCATTTTCCCTCCCGGAAAACAGGCGAGGGACCGGCTTTCGCCGATCCCCCTGTAACACTGAAATGTTAAGCTCGGGTTACTCGGCTGCTTCGAGGGTCGCGGGAACCACCGAAATGAAGGTGCGGCCCTTCAGACCTTTCTTGAAGGTCACCTGTCCATCGGTCAGGGCGAACAAGGTGTGATCCTTGCCCATGCCGACATTGACGCCCGCCCACCACCTGGTGCCGCGCTGACGCACGATGATGTTGCCGGCAATGGCTTCCTGCCCGCCGAACAGCTTGACGCCCAGACGGCGGCCAGCCGAGTCGCGACCGTTGCGGGACGAACCGCCTGCTTTCTTATGTGCCATGGCTCAGTCTCCTTACGCGTTTTCTTTGGTGCGCGCGCCGACGGCAGTCTTCACGCCCGTCGAGGCAGCGCCTTCGGCCAGAACATCCGTCACGCGCAGCAGGGTCAGCTGCTGGCGATGCCCGCGCGTGCGCTGAGAGCTGTGCTTGCGGCGGCGCTTGACAAAGGTGATGACCTTGTCGGCCTTGATCTGGTCGATCACCTCGGCCTGGACGCAGGCGCCATCGACCATGGGCGCACCCAGGGTCGATCCGACCATCAGGATTTCGTTGAACTGGACCTTGTCGCCAGCCGCGGCATTCAGCTTTTCAACGCGCAGAACGTCGCCCGCCTGCACCTTGTATTGCTTGCCGCCTGTCTTCAGAACCGCGAACATCGCTTCGTTTCCTTCGTTTCCGCGTCCTTTGGCCCCGGATCGCTCCGGCGTCAGGGGTTTTCCCGCCTTCGGACAGCGCATCCCGCGCATGGGGATGTCATTGAAAATAACACACCGGCCCAAGGCGTTCGCCCGGCCGGTCCGCCTGCATATGGCGGATTCCCCGGCCCAAGTCAAGCAGCCTTGCCCATGCGAAATTTGGTTGCGCCATGGAACCTTGGCACCGGACGCGGCTTGGTCAGCAGCCTCCAAGGACATCCATCATGCAAAGCTTCACCTGCCCCGCTTGCAATGCTCGTGTTTACTTCGACAACATGTTCTGCGCCTGCGGAGAACCGCTATTCTATGAGCCCGAGGCCCGTGCGATGTGGAACGAGGCAGAGCCTTGCGCCAACCGCGATGCCATCCAGTGCAACTGGGTCGCGGTCCCCGGCGAGACGCTGTGCCGGTCCTGCGCCATGTCCGATGTCGTGCCCGCCCTGAATGTCGGCGATAACCGGCAGCTTCTGGAACGGGCCGAGCGGGCGAAACGTTGGGTGCTGGCCAACCTGTCGAACTGGAACTGGTTCACCGACGCCGATGGCGGGATGCGACCCCGTTTCCAGATGCTGTCGGAAAATACCGGCGGCGGACGCG
Source organism: Paracoccus actinidiae (assembly GCF_030863885.1). Lineage (NCBI taxonomy): Bacteria > Pseudomonadati > Pseudomonadota > Alphaproteobacteria > Rhodobacterales > Paracoccaceae > Paracoccus > Paracoccus actinidiae. Next base: position 2,575,439 of record NZ_CP132956.1, on the reverse strand, counting down.
CAGTGCAGATCATGATGGGCCATGACAACGGAGAAATCGTCATCAACGTGACCGAGGCGGACGAGTTGATCCGTGTCCAACGCCAGCGGGAAATGGGCGAGCAATACCGGTCGATGGTCGGCCATTTCCGCCACGAACTGGCGCATTTCCTGTTCGACCGGCTGGCCATCGCGCCCGGCTTCCTTGACGAATTCCGCGCGCTGTTCGGGGACGAGACCGCCGATTACAACGCCGCCCTGCAAGATCATTACGCCAATCCCAAGGCCCCGGGAGAGGATTTCATCACCGCCTATGCCACGTCCCATCCGCACGAGGACTGGGCCGAAACCGTGGCCCATCTGCTGCACATGGTGGATTTCACCGACAGCTTCGTCAGCGCGGGCCTGTCGATGAAGGGGGTGCCGGACGGGTATCAGCCCTATGCCGACGGGAACGGCGACAACCTGCTGAACATCGCGGCCTCGGTCGCCATCGCCATCAACGACATCAACCGCGCCTTGGACAATTCCGACCTGTATCCCTTTATTCTGACGCCGAGGATCCGCGAAAAGATCAAGTTCGCCCATGGCTGGATCAGCGATCACGCCGCGCGCGGGGCCTAGGGGTCGGCCTTTTCCTCAAGCAGCAACCATTCCTCCTCGGCGGCAGCCAGGGCCTCCTGGCGTTCGGTCAGGGCCTCGGTCGCCTTCTTGAACTTGGCGGGGGCGGTCTGGAACAGGCCGGGCTGGGCCAGAAAATCGGTCAGCTTGGCGATTTCGGCTTCGAGACGCTCGATCACGGCGGGCAGCGCGTCCAGGCGGTGGCGTTCGGTAAAGGACAGGCCGGACTTGGCGACTTTCTGTCGTTCAGTCGGCGCGTCAGCCTTTTTCGGCACCTCGACCGCGACCGGCCCATCCTCGCCCCGTTGGGCGCGATAATCGGACCACCCGCCGGCATAAACGGTCGCCTGTCCGTCGCCTTCCATCGCGATGGTGGTATCGGCCACGCGGTCGATGAAGTCACGGTCGTGGCTGACCAGCAGAACGGTGCCGTCGTAATCGCCCAGCAGATCCTGCAACAGATCCAGCGTTTCCACGTCCAGGTCGTTGGTGGGTTCGTCCAGCACCAGCAGGTTGGACGGGCGCGCCATCAGCCGCGCCAGCAACAGGCGGGCCTTTTCGCCGCCCGACAGGCTGCGCACCGGCGCACGGGCCTGGGCGTCGTCGAACAGGAAATCCTTGAGATAGGCCACCACGTGACGGGGCTGGCCGCGCACCATGACCTGGTCGGCCCGGCCCGACACGCGCATATCGGGATCGCCCGTCAGCGATTCCCACAAGGTCTGGTCAGGGTTCAGCGCCGAACGGGTCTGGTCAAAGACGGCCAATTCTAGATTGGTGCCAAGGCTGACCGTCCCCTCGTCGGGGGCGATTTCGCCGGTCAGCATCTTGATCAGCGTGGTCTTGCCCGCGCCGTTCGGGCCGACGAATGCCACCCGATCGCCCCGGTTCACCCGCAGGTCGAAAGGCCGCAGGATGGTGCGATCGCCAAAGACCTTGGCGATGCCCTTGGCCTCGATCACCTTCTTGCCCGACTGCGGGCCCGAATCAAACGCCATTGCCGCCGTGCCTTGGCGCCTGATCTGGCCACTGCGTTCGGCGCGCAACGCGGCCAAGGCACGGACCCGGCCCTGGTTGCGCTTGCGGCGTGCGCTGATGCCTTCGACGGCCCAGCGGGCCTCGGCCTTGATCTTGCGGTCCAGCTTGTGGCGGGCGTCATCCTCGGCAGACCAGACAGCTTCGCGCCAGTCCTCGAACCCCTCGAAGCCGCGTTCCTGGCGGCGGACCTCGCCCCGGTCGATCCACAAGGTCGCGCGGGTCAGGCGGCGCAGAAAGGCGCGGTCGTGGCTGATCAGGACATAGGCGGCGCGGGTCTGGGACAGGTGATCCTCCAGCCAGCCGATCGCCTGGATGTCCAGGTGGTTGGTGGGTTCGTCCAGCAGCATCAGTTCGGGCGCCTGCGCCAGAAGCCGGGCAAGGGCCGCCCGGCGGCGTTCCCCACCGGATGCGGTATCGACAGGGCGCAGGGGATCGAACTTCAAACCTTCGGCCGCCATCTCGACGCGATAGGATTCGGATTCGGGCAGGCCAGCAGCGGCAAAATCGCCAAGGGTCGCAAATCCCGACAGGTCGGGATCCTGTTCCATATATCCGGTCGATACGCCCGCGCTGACCACGATCTCGCCCCGGTCGACCTCGACCAGGCCCGCCATGACCTTCATCAGCGTCGATTTGCCCGATCCGTTGCGTCCAACAAGGGCCACCCGGTCGCCCGGCTGGATGTTCAGGGACAGCCCCTCGAATACGGGATCCCCGCCAAAGGTCAGCGAAATGTCGGTCAGTTGTAAAAGGGGTGCGCGTGCCATGCTGCGCCCCTAGCGCGGGCAGCGCGGGGGGTCAATGGATCCCCGAACCAAGGGGGCTTGCGCCGCCGGAACTTCCCTTTCACAACAACGCGACAGTTCAAGAGGTTCGCATGACGCGCAAGATCATCATCGACACGGATCCCGGCCAGGACGATGCCGTCGCGATCCTGCTGGCGCTTGCCAGTCCCGAACTTGAGGTGCTGGGCCTGACCGCCGTTGCGGGCAATGTGCCGCTGGCGCTGACCGAACTGAACGCGCGCAAGATCGTCGAACTGGCGGGTCGGCCCGACATTCCGGTCTTCCCGGGTTGCGATCGCCCCCTGGTGCGTCCGCTGATCACGGCGGAACACGTCCATGGAAAATCCGGTCTGGACGGGACCGAACTGCCCACGCCCTCGGTTGCCCTGCAATCGCAGCACGGCGTCGATTTCATCATCGACACACTGCGGCGCGAACCGGCAGGCACGGTGACGCTGGTGCCCATCGGGCCGCTGACCAATATCGCCCAGGCATTCCGCCGCGCGCCCGACATCATTGGCCGGGTCCAGGAAATCGTGCTGATGGGTGGCGCCTATTTCGAGGTGGGCAACATCACCCCGGCCGCCGAATTCAACATCTTCGTGGATCCCGAAGCCGCGGCCGAGGTTTTCGCGGCAGGCGCGCCCCTGGTGGTGATGCCCCTGGATGCCACGCACGAGGCGGTGACATCGCGCGACTGGATCGATCGGATGCGCGCCCTGCCCGGCCGCTGCGGTCCCGCCATTGCCAGCTGGACCGATTTCTTCGAACGCTTCGACAAGGAAAAATATGGCAGCGAAGGGGCGCCGCTGCACGATCCCTGCACCATCGCCTGGCTGCTGCGCCCCGATTTGTTCACCGGACGCCACATCAATGTGGAAATCGAGACGGCAGGCCAGTTCACCACCGGCATGACGGTTGCCGACTGGTGGCGCGTGAGCGACCGCCCGGCAAATGCGAACTTCATCCGCCACGTGGACCGGGACGCGCTGTTCACGATGCTGGCCGACCGCCTGGCTCGCCTGCCCTGACCTATTTCCCGTCCAGATCCGGCATCGGGACGGTTCCCGACCCGTCGCCCGGATTTTCGTTCAGGCGCACCACCAGGGCCTGCGTCATGTCGATGGCATCCATGGACACAAAGACCGTGCGCCGGTCCAGAACCGCCACGGCGCCACGTTCCTGCATCATTTCGCCCATCTGGGGCAGCGCGGCTCGATAAAAGGCGGCACGGTCAGCCTCGGCCCAGGCGTTCAGGTCCTGGACAACCTGCGCACGTTGGCGGCGGACCTCGGTCGCACGGGTATCGAAAGCTTCGGCCAGCCGGCGGAACTCGGCCGGATCCAGGGTGCCGCGCTGTTCGGTCAGGGTCGTTTCCTCGGTGGAAAGCTGGGCTGCCAGACGCTCGTTTTCGGCCTCGATCTTGCCGCCTTCCTCGTCCAGAACACGCTGCGTGCGCTTGCCCCACTCGGACAAGGTAAACAGCCGATCCTGATCCACGGTCAGGATCGGCGAGCCTGCCACGGGTGCGGCGTCGTCAGGCGTCTGGATTGTGCGAGATGGCAGTTCCGGCGGAACCGGAACGACATCGCTTGGGGTCTGCTGCGCTTGGCCCTGCCCCGGCAGGACCAACAGCGCGCAGACCGCAAGCCGCCGCAACAGCACCATCAGAACCGCGTCGAGATGGTCAGGTCGAAGTTCTGCTCCTCGTCATAGTCTTCCTGCTTGACCGCTTTCGAGAAGTTGAACCGCAGCGGGCCGATGGGCGTGGTCCAGAAGATCGAAGCCCCGACCGATGCGCGGATGTTCATTGAATCATCCACTATGAAGCCGTTTGTGCCGACCGTCTCGTCCAGCCCCCAGATCGAGCCGACATCGGCGAATAGGCCGCCGGAAATGCCGTATTCTTCCGGCAATCCCACAGGGAATTGTGCTTCGGTGCGGATCGCCCAGAAATAGTTGCCGCCCAGGCCGTCCTCGTTCTCGGCTGCAAGATCGCGGGGGCCAAGGCCGTTGGGTTCAAAGCCTCGGATTCGGGTGCCGTTGCGATAACGGTCCAGAATCCAGGTGGAATAGTCGCTATAGGAATAGATCGCGCCAACCTCGAACTCGGCGCGCAGGGTCACTTCTTCGCGCCAGGCGTTGCTTTCCACCCCGGCAAGCGCCGAGGTCGTCACGCTTTTCGTGTCCCCGCCAAGACCCGCGAAATCCTGAGAGAAACGCAGCTTGTAGCTGGTCAGCGGATCCAGCCCGGTGATGCGCGTGTCCCACAGATAGCTGTAGCCAAGCGCCGAGGTGACGCGCTGCCCTTCCTCGGCCTGGAGCAGTTCGGAACTGTCTTCCTCGACCCCGCCCAAGGTTTCCTTGGACAGGCGATAGCGCAGTTCCAGACGCCCATTCTCAGAGACCGGAAACTCGATGGACGGGCGAACCCCTACCGACCGCGTGTTATAGTCCGAATTCAGGCTTTCGGTGACATTGTAATAGGTGTTGAAGCCAAACCGAAGGTCGCGGCCCAGGAAATACGGCTCGATAAAGGTCAGGGACGAAGACTGGTCGCCATCGGCGGTCGAGATCGACAGGCCGACCGTCTGGCCCCGTCCCAGGAAATTGTTTTCCTGCAAGGACGCGTTCAGGCCCACGCCCGAGGCCACGCCATAGGACGCGCCAAAGGACAGCGATCCGGTCGGTTGCTCCTCGACATTCACATCGACGATCACCTGTTCGTCGCTGCTGCCGGGGCGGCTTTCGACCTGGGCGTCGCTGAAATAGCCAAGCGCGCGGATGCGTTCGGCGGCATTGCGGATTTCGCGCGGGCTGAAAGGGTCGCCCTCGACCGTGTTGAACTGGCGGCGGATCACCTGGTCCAGCGTGGTCGTGTTGCCCTCGATGTCGATGCGTTCGACGAAGACGCGCGGGCCGCGGGTGATGGCGAATGTCAGATCCAGCGTCTGGTTCTGCGGATTGCGCGTCACCCGGGGTTCGATGTTGACGAAGTTCAGACCCTGCTGGATCGCGATGGTCTCCATCCGCCGGATGGTGTTGTCGATGGCGGCGGGGTTGTACACATCGCCCCGGCCCACCCGGTTCTGCGCGGCAAAGGCCCCTGCATCGACGCCCGGGATCTCGGACACGGTGTTGACCTGGGCAAAGCGGTAACGCGGGCCTTCCTGAATGTTGAAGGTGATGTAGAAGGCGTCGCGTTCGCGCGCCAGTTCAGGCGCAACCGCCTGAACCCGGAAGTCCGCATAACCGCGAGAACGATAGAAATCGGTCAGTAGCTGTTCATCCAGTTGCAGCCGTTCCGGCGCGAACGTGTCGCGGCGGATAAAGGTGCGCAGGATACCCGCCTGCTTGGTATCCAGCACGTTGCGCAGACGGCGGTCGCTGAAGGCGCGGTTGCCGGTAAAGCCGATGCGCTCGATTTCAGTGACGTTGCCTTCGCGGACCTCGAAGACCAGATCGACACGGTTGTCGCTGCGGCGGATGATGCGCGGATCGACGCGGGAGGCCAGACGGCCCTGCGCGGCATAGGCCTGGGCGATGTTGTTGGCGTCCTGGATGGCCTGGCTGGGCTGATAAACCCGGCGGGACGCGCTTTGCACGATCTCGGCCAGTTGCTCGTCCTTGATGCGGCGGTTGCCCTCGAAGCTGATCTGGTTGATCGTCGGGTATTCGCTGACCCGGATCACCAGGACATTGCCCTGCGGCACGATCTCGACCGTTTCGAACAGGCCGGAATTCTGCAATCGCTGCAGGGCGTCGTTCAACTCGCCTGCCGAAACGTCCTGGCCGCGCGCGATATTGGCATAGGACAGCACGGTGGCCGGTTCGACCCGCGACGACCCTTCGATCCGCACGTCGTTGAAGACATAGGCCGCCGCTGCGCCGGGGATCAGCGCCGCAGGGGTCGCAATCGTCAAGGCCGTCACCAGGGCGACCGCGCCCCTGCCCAGTTTCCGTTTCATTGCTGCCCCTCTTGTCGTCAGCCTGCATTGGCGCTGCTTGCGGCGCCTTCTTTTGCGTCAAGCTTGTGCATCAAACCACCTGCCCTGTCAAAAGCGCATCGCGCCCTAGGGGCAGAAAAGATCGTTGCTGAGGCCGAAAATCATCAGCGACAGCACCGCCGCCATGCCGATGGCGGTCAGCAGATTCAGTGCCTTGTCCGAGGGCGGGCGGCCTGTGACGGCTTCCCAGGCATAAAACATCAGATGCCCGCCATCTAGGACGGGGATCGGCAACAGGTTCAGGAAACCGATGGCCGCCGACAGCACCGCGATCCACCACAGGAAATTGCCGCCACCCGCGCTTGCCGCCTGCCCGGTGCTTTCCGCAATGCTGATCGCGCCGCCAAGGTTGCAACTGTCGATCTGCCCCGAGATCATCGCCCACATCCCCGACAAGGATGACGTGATGATCCCCCAGGTCTGAAGCGTGCCCAGCCACAGCGATTCCAACGGCCCGGCGCTGCGGGTCGCAGGGGAAAAGAAGCTTTCGCCGCCCGTCACGCCGATCAGCCAGCGACGTTCATAGCCGCCAGCCTCGGCGGGCAGATCCTGCATCTTCGGGACCAGGGTATAGTCGGCGATGCCCGTGCCCGGACGCCAGACTTGCAGGACCAGGGGCTGCCCCTCGGCCGCCTCGACGGCCTGGCGCATCTGGGTAAATCGGCTGACGGGCTGGCTGTCTATGGCCAGGACCACGTCCCCCGCTTGCAATCCGGCATCAGCCGCCGCGCTGCGGGGGGCGACCCCGCTGATCCGGGCCGGCATCGGGTCGGGGCCCCGTACCGTGACCTCGGCCCCGTCGCGCAGGACGTGCCAATCCTGATGGCTGGCGACGGGCAGCGTTTCCGCGACCCGGCCAATGTCGCGCCATGTCTCGACGGGCTGGCCGCCCAGCGCAAGGATCCGGTCGCCCGGCTGCAGGTCGTTGACGGTGCCGGGCGGTGCCTCGGCAATCGTGCCGACCTGCGGTTCCTCGGTCGGCAGACCCTGGAACAAGGCAAAGCCGCCAAAGATCAGGATCGACAGGACAAAGTTGAACACCGGCCCGGCCAGCAGGGTGGCAAACCGCGCCCACAGCGGCGCGCCGGTCAGCGTCTGCCGGCGCAGCGCCGGATCGACGGGCCGGCCCGTCCCCGCGCTGGCCGCATTGGCATCGCCCAGAAAACGGACATAGCCCCCTAGCGGGATCGCGGCCAACTGCCACAGCGTTCCCCGCCGGTCACGGCGCGAAAGAAGCCGTGGGCCGAACCCGACCGAGAAGACCTCGGCCCGGATGCCGGACAGCCTGCCCATATAGTAATGGCCAAATTCATGCACGGTGACGATCACCGCAAGGGCCACGAAGAACGCCGCCAGCGTCCACAGCGTGCCGCCGAATTGCGGAATCAGGTCACTCATGCGGCGGCTTCCTTGCGTGCTTCGCAGTCCCAATGAAGGACGGTTTCCAAATCGCCGGGATCATCGCCGAAGCCATCCCGACCGGACAGCCCCTGCAAGGTCATTTCCACGCGAGGTGCCATGGCCGTGAACCCGATCCGCCCGGCAATGAAATCGTCAAGCGCCTGTTCCTTGGCCGCGTTGAAGACCGCGCCCGCCATGCCGCCTGCCGCCATCACCTCTCGCGCGAGGCGAAGGGCGGGCCAGCGGGCCTCGTCGGGGGCGCGGAAGGTCAGGCTTCCAAGCGCCGCCAGATCCAAGGCCGCAACCGGCAAGGGCGCGCGATGGGGCCAGTGCAGCGCATAGCCGATGGCGTGGCGCATATCGGGGGCGCCCAGATGTGCGATGGTGCCCCCGTCCACGTGGCTGACCATGGCATGGATGATCGATTCAGGGTGGACCAGAACGGTGATCTGGTCGGGTCGCAGGCCGAAGAATTCCTTTGCCTCGATTACTTCCATCGCCTTGTTGAACATGGATGCGCTGTCGATGGTGATCCGCTGTCCCATGGCCCAGTTGGGATGCGTCGACGCCTCGGCCACGGTGGCCGCCGCCAGCCGTTCCAGCGGCCAGTCGCGAAAGGCACCGCCAGAGGCGGTAATGGTCACATCCTTGACGGATTCCAGCTTATCTGCCCCAAGCGCCTGAAAAATGGCGGAATGTTCTGAATCGACCGGCAGGATGCGGGCGCCGCTGACCTTGGCGGCACCACGCAACAGCGGCCCGGCACAGACCAGGGATTCCTTGTTGGCAAGCGCCAGAATGCGCCCTTGCGCAAGTGCGGTCAGTCCCGGCGCCAGCCCCGCCGCGCCCACGATCGCCGACAGCACCCAGTCCGCCGGGCGTGCTGCTGCCTCGACCATGGCCTGCGGCCCGGCTGCTGCCTGGACCCTGCTGCCCGTCAGGGCATCGCGCAGGTCGTCGAGCAGTTCGGGATGCGCGGTCACGGCCACCTCGGCCCGCAAATCCCGCGCCATCTGCGCCAGGCGGGGGATGTTGCGCCCGCCGGTCAGCGCGACCGTGTGATAGGCCTCTGGACCGCCCGCGCGACGGATCAGGTCCACGCCGTTCGCGCCCACGGACCCAGTGGCCCCGAAGATCGAAATCCGCCGCATCCGTCAGTTCACCGCCGGCAGCGCCGTCAACAACCCGATTAGCATCGTGGCCAGCACCGCCCCCGTCACCGCATCGAAGCGGTCCATGAAGCCGCCGTGGCCGGGGATCAGGTTGGAACTGTCCTTGACTCCCGCCCGCCGCTTCAGCCAGCTTTCGGCGATGTCGCCCATTTGCCCCGCAAGGCAGACAATGGGCGAACACCAGATCAACGAGACATCGCCGCGCCCTAGCCGCCACAGCAGCACGCCCAGCAAAAGGGCGCCGATCCACCCCGCTATGGTGCCCGACCATGTCTTCTTGGGGCTGAGCGACGGCCAGAACTTCGGCCCGCCGATCATCCGGCCAAAGAAATACCCCGCCGTGTCCGAGATGATCACGATCCCCATCAGCCACAGCACGAAGTTCAGCCCATAGGTTTCGCGGAATCCCACCAGCCCGTATGCCACCAGCATGATCGCCAGTCCGAAGATCGCATAGGTCCAGCGGTCCCGCGTCGCGGCGCCGGGCAGGCCCGCGACCAACGGAAACAGCAGCGCCAGGATGGCTGCAGGATGATCGAACATCTGCGCCACGAACTGCGACATGAAGGCGATGACGGCCAGGGCGAAAGGCCGCCAAGCCCCGAAGATGCCGGGATGCAGGCGCGGGTGCCGCCATCCCGTCATGGCCGCCAGTTCCCAAAAGGTCACCGCGGAAATCAACGCCATCGACAGCCGCAGCCCAATCCCCGTTGCCACCGCCAGCATGATGCCGATGCCCAGCAGCACCAGGGTCGAGGCGACGCGGCGCGACAGGTCTGCCCATTTGCCCGGCGGGGGCTTCAGCGCGCTGATGCGCCGCGCCTTCATACGCCGCCGAAACGCCGGTCGCGCATCCCGAAGCGGTCCAGGATCTGCGCAAGGTGGTCGGGCGTGAAATCGGGCCACAGCGTGGGGGTGAATTCATATTCGGCATAAGCCGCCTGCCAGGGCAGGAAGTTCGAGGTCCGCGTCTCGCCCGAGGTGCGGATCACAAGGTCGGGATCGGGATGGCCCGCCGTATCTAGGCAGGCGGCCAGGTCGGCCTCGACCGGATCGGCGATCTCGCCCCGGGCGATCTTCTGCGCCAGCCGAGCCGTGGCGCGGGTCAATTCGTCCCGTCCGCCGTAATTGATCGCCACCGTCAGGTTCAGGCGGCTGTTGCCCGCCGTCCGCGCCTCGATCGACGACATCAGGGCCTGCAACTTGTCGTCCAGCCGGTCTCGCCCGCCGATGAAACGCAGCCTTACGCCTTCAGCGGCCATGCCCTCGGCCTCATACTGGATATATCGGCGGAAGATCTTCATCAGGCCGAGGACTTCCTCGGTCGTCCGCTTCCAGTTTTCGGTCGAGAAGGCATAGATCGTCAGCCAGTTCACTCCCAGGTCGGGACAGGCGCGGACGATCTGCTTGACGCGCTCGGCCCCCCGCCTGTGGCCGACAAGGCGGGGCCAGCCCCGATCGGTGGCCCAACGGCCATTGCCGTCCATGATGATGGCGACGTGCCGGGGCCGCTGATCGACCCCGCCCGATATCAGCAGCGGTGCGGTTTCAGCGGCCATGGTCGTTCCTCAGACCTGCATGATTTCGGCTTGCTTGCCTTCAAGCGCCTGATCGATATTCGCGATCATCTTGTCGGTCAGCTCTTGCACGGCAGTTTCCCAGAATTTCTGGTCGTCCTCGGGCATCCCGATGGCCTTGCCCTTCTTGATCTGGTCCATGCCGTCGCGCCGTACGTTGCGGATCGCGACGCGGGCGCTTTCGGCATATTGGGCGGCGACCTTGGTCAGTTCGCGGCGGCGTTCCTCGTTCAGTTCGGGGATCGGCAGCATGATGATGGTGCCGTTCAACTGCGGGTTGATCCCCAGACCGGATTCACGGATGGCCTTTTCGACCTTGCCGACCATGCCCTTGTCCCAGACGTTGATCGTGACCATGCGCGGTTCGGGGACGTTGACGGTGCCCAGCTGGTTGATCGGCGTCATCTGGCCATAGGCGTCAACCTGCACGGGTTCCACCATGGATGCAGAGGCCCGGCCCGTGCGCAGGCTGGAAAATTCCTGGCGCAGGCTTTCCATCGCGCCTTTCATCCGCCGTTCCAGATCGTCGATGTCGATTTCGATATCCTCTGCCATGGGAACCGCCTTTGTATTGAATTTCGATTGCTTGTAACCACAGATGCAAACCTTGGCAAAGACTTTGCCCCGTCTTCGGGCAAGCCCTTGCCGGTCGGCATCGACCTGGAACGGACCTAGTTGTGCACCCGCGTATAGGTGCCCCGCCCTTCCAGGATACCGCGGAAGCCGCCCGGTTCGTCCAGCGAAAAGACGATGATGGGCAAACGGTTGTCCCGGGCAAGCGCGATTGCGGATGCGTCCATCACGCCCAGGTGCTTTTGCAGCACCTCGTCATAGCTGACATGGTCGTAACGCTTTGCGTCGCCGTGCTTTGCCGGATCCTTGTCGTAAACGCCATCGACCTTCGTGCCCTTGAAGATCGCCTCGCAGTTCATCTCGTTCGCGCGCAGGGTGGCGGCCGTATCGGTGGTGAAATACGGGTTTCCTGTTCCCGCCGCAAAGATCACGATGCGCTTTTTCTCCAGGTGCCGGATGGCGCGGCGGCGGATGTAGGGCTCGCACACCTCGTCCATTCGGATGGCGCTGATCACGCGGCAATGCAGGCCCTTGGCTTCCAGCGCGGATTGCATCGCAAGCGCGTTCATCACGGTTGCCAGCATCCCCATATAGTCGGCGGTCGTGCGTTCCATCCCCTGGGCGCTGCCTTGCAACCCGCGGAAGATATTGCCGCCGCCGATCACCATGCAGACCTCGACCCCCATCGCCTGGACCGATTCGACCTCGTTGGCGATGCGCGCGACGGTCGGGGGGTGCAGGCCATAGCCCTGATCGCCCATCAGCGCCTCGCCCGAGATTTTCAGCATTACCCTGCCGTATTGCGCGGGCGCGCCGCCCCCATGATCGTTCATGTCGATTCCTTCGTGTCAGCGCCGGTCGCTTTCATCGCGGCGCAAAATGTCGCAAAAGGCGGGCTTGTTCAACCGCCCGAAAGCCGAACAGCCGTGATCCGCCCGGACCAGATCGACCCCATGCGCCATCTGCTGATCGCAGGCCCGACGGCCAGCGGCAAGTCCGCATTGGCCTTGGCAGTCGCGCAAGCGCAGGGCGGGCTGATCGTGAATGCCGACGCATTGCAGGTCTGGTCCTGCTGGCGGGTGCTGACCGCACGTCCCTCGGCCGATGAGGAGGCGGCTGCCCCCCATGCGCTGTATGGCCATGTCGAACCGGGCACACCCTATTCCGTGGGCGACTGGCTGCGCGATGTCGCGGACCTGCGGGACCGCCGGCTGATCGTCGTGGGCGGCACCGGGCTGTATCTGACGGCGCTGACGCAGGGTCTTGCCCCTGTCCCGCCAACCCCTGCCGCGATCAGGGCCGAGGGCGACGCGCGGTTGGCGGCGGAAGGCGGCCTGGACCGGATGGTGGCCGACCTTGACCCGGCGACCCGCGCACGCATCGACACGCTGAACCCCGCCCGCGTCCAGCGCGCGTGGGAGGTTCTGACTGCGACCGGGCGGGGCCTCGCCGACTGGCAGGCCGACACTCCGCCGCCCCTCATCTCGCCTGCGGCTGCGCAACGCGTCCTGGTTACGGCGGACCGGGACTGGCTGGCCGACAGGATCGCACATCGCTTTCACCTGATGATGCAGCAGGGCGCAGTGGATGAGGTCCGGGCCATGCTGCCACGTTGGGATCCGGCACAACAATGGGCGCGGGCCATCGGGGCGCCGGATCTGGTCGCGTATCTGAGAGGAGAGATCGACCTGCCGTCTGCGGCGGAACGCGCCATCATCGCCACCCGGCAATATGCCAAAGCGCAGCGCATCTGGTTTCGGGGGCGGATGAAGGACTGGCAGGCATCCGCGGCAGATCCAGACACACGCGCATAGAGTGATTTCACATCTTATGGTTGAGTGCCGGTTAGTTTTCGGCAATAATCCGCTTATCTATTGTTGTGTCAGGCAGGTTTTATGTCGGCGTTCGAGCATTCCCGGTGGGATGGCTTTCCCTTCTCTCCCAGCCAGATTCGCACTGGACAGAAGGGGCCGGACCGCAGCGTAAACGCCCCCTTCATCCCTGACGCCCTGGTTCCTGTTGCCAATGATCCTGGGTCAGAGCCTGTCTTGCCCGCCCAGACCCCGGCTTCCATGCACCCCGCCCCGCACAAAGACCGTCCCGTCTGGGGCCACCAGGGGCCGCGCCTTTTGCTCCTGCACGACTTCACCTGGGACCACGATGCCATGCCGCGCCAGCCGCGTACCTGTCCCGATCACACGCTGATCGACCAGTTCCTGGCGCTTGCGGGACAGCGGCTTGGATCGAACGGGACGGTGGCCGAACTGGCTGCCGCACTGCACAGCACCACGGGCGCCCTGGACCAGGCATGCATGGTGGCGCGGGGCAAGCGGGCGGTGGAGGTGATCCACGATCTGAAACTGGAACGCGCGGCGGCTCTGCTGCGGGGCACCAACCGGCCCACGCTGCACATTGCCGCCGATCTGGGCTATTCCAGCCACGGGCATTTCATCCGCGCCTTTGTCGCGGCGACAGGACGGACGCCGGACAGGTTCCGCGCTCAGTCCTGCTGAACGTCCTGCCCGTCGTCCTGTTGCCCCCTGCCGCGAAAGCCGGTGGCGATCACGAACTTCTCTGATGAATCGCTGCGGCTGGCGGGCGGCTTGACGTTCGCGACCTTGTCGAAGTTGCGCTTGAGCAAGGCCTGCATTTCGGTTTCCGCCCCGCCTGCCAAGACCTTGGCCACGAAAGTTCCACCGGGTTCAAGGATGTCAAAGGCCAAGGCCGCCGCCGCCTCGACCAAGGCCACGATGCGCAGGTGGTCGGTGCCCTTGTGCCCCGATGACGATGCCGCCATGTCCGACATCACCACATCCGCGGGACCGCCCAGCCAATCCTTGACCTTTGCATCCGCGCCATCTTCCAGGAAATCCAACTGGTAAATCTCGGCCCCGGCGATCGGATCGACCTCTTGCAGATCGACTCCCAGAACCTTTCCGACCGCCTTGCCGGATTTTTCGCCAAGCGCATTGACGCGGCTGACGGCCACCTGGCACCAGCCGCCGGGCGCGCAGCCCAGATCGACGACCCGTGCGCCCGGGACCAGGAAACGATACTTGTCGTCCAGTTCGAGGATCTTGTAGGCCGCACGGCCCCGGTACCCTTCGCGCTTGGCCCGGACCACATAGGGGTCGTTCAACTGTCGTTCCAGCCACAGCTTGCTGGACAGCTTGCGCCCCTTGGCGGTCTTGACCCGCACCCGCAAATCGCGCGCGCCGCGTCCGCTGGATTTCCCCTCGCGGCTGCCTGGTGCCTTTGTCATCATGCCACTCCGTTCAATCCATCGGCTGCCAGCACCCCATCGCGCACCATCTGGGCGTAAAGCAACCCCTCGCGCAGTCCACGGTCCGCCACCGACAGCTTGCTGGTGGGCCAGATCCGCATCAGGGTTTGCAGGATTGCCGCCCCTGACATGATCAGCGCATGGCGTTCGCGCCCGATGCGGGGATCGGCGCGGCGCCCGTCGGGACCAAGCTGAAGATAGGAATGGATCACCCGGTCGATCTGGCCGCTGGTCATTTCCAGCCCATCCACTTTGGTCCGGTCGTAGCGGCGCAACCCCAGGAAACTGGCCGCAACGGTCGTGACCGTGCCGGACGTGCCGATGATCTGAAAGCCTTCGTCCGGGGATCCGTCGGCATAGGGGGTGAAACCGGACAGCATCTCCTCGAAATACCAGCTCATCAGGGCGAACCGGCCCTGGTCGTCCTCGACATCGGCAAACTGGTCGCGCAGGGTCGCCACGCCCAAAGGCACGCTGATCCAGTCCACCACGCGCGCACCGCCGGGCTGCGGATTGCCGAAGCCGTCCGACAGCCGCATGATCGCGCGGGGGCGTTCCTTGGGTTCCACGTCCTCCAGGTCGATCCAGACCAGTTCTGTCGATCCGCCGCCGATATCGACGACCATCAACGTTTCGGTCTTGTGGCTGACCAGCGGCGCGCAGGAAATCACCGCCAGCCTGGCTTCTTCCTCGGCCCCGATGGTTTCGATCTGCAGCCCGGTTTCGCGCCGGATCGTGCGCAAAAGATCGCGGCTGTTTCGCGCACGCCGGCAGGCCTCGGTCGCGACTAGGCGCATATTGCGCACGCGATGCTGTTCCAGCTTTCGCCGGCACACCTGCAATGCGTGAACCGTGCGCGCCATCGAGCTGCGGGACAGGCGTCCCGAAGCTTCCAGCCCCTGCCCAAGCTGCACCGGCTTGGAGAAGCTGTCGATGACCTGAAACTGACTGCCCTTCGGTCGGGCAATCAGCATCCGGCACGAGTTTGTACCGAGGTCGAGGGCAGCATAAAGCGCCCCCTCCTCGGGGTGTCGGGTGCCAGACGGCTCTACCGCAGTTTTCGGGAACGCGTCCGCACCCGCGGGACGCTTGGGCGTCATGACAACACGCCCTCCGATATCAAGTTGGATAAAACGTAACGCGCGCCCCCCGCACGATCAAGGGGCGGCGAAAGGACGATTGCTCCGGCTGGGTCAATCGGTTGATAAAGGCCGCAAGTTTGCACGCGGAATGCCATGACCCCCACCCTGCTGACCGGACCCATAGCCCCCCTGGCGGGGACATCCGCGACAAGCGCCATCGCCAAGGTTCCGGTGGCGGATCGTCTGTGGCTGGGGGCCGGAGGATTCGAGAGCGACGCGCAGGCCGACCGGCGCGTCCATGGCGGGCCGGAAAAAGCCGTGCACCACTATCCTTTCGACCATTACGCGGCGTGGCGTGCCGATCTTGGGGCGCTGCCCTTGCTGGACGCGCCGGGGGCGTTCGGCGAGAATATCTCGATCACCGGCATGACCGAGGACATGGTGGCCGTGGGCGATGTCTTTCGGCTGGGCGGCGCCTTGATGCAGGTGTCCCAGGGTCGCCAGCCCTGCTGGAAGCTGAACCATCGTTTCGGCGTCCCGGACATGGCTCGCCGGGTTCAGGATACCGGGCGGACGGGCTGGTATTATCGCGTGCTGGATCCCGGCATGGTCGCGCCGGGTGATGATCTGGTGCTGATTGACCGCCTTGCCCCGGAATGGACCCTGCACAGGCTGTGGCGGGCCATGTATGTGGACCGTTTGAACCGCACAGAACTGCAGGCCATCGCCGCCCTGGATGTCTTGGCCGAGGGGTGGCGGCGCTATGCCCAGCGTCGCCTGGACAGCGGCCGGGTCGAGGACTGGCGTCCCCGGCTGGAGGGCAAGGCATGATGCCGCCATTGGTCATGTCCATCCAAAGCCAGGTGGTCTTCGGCCATGTCGGAAACTCCGCCGCCGTGTTTCCCATGCAGGCCGCGGGGCTGGAGGTCGCGGCGATCCCGACCGTGCTGTTTTCCAACCAACCGGCCTATCCCACCCTGCGCGGCGCGCCCCTGCCGCCTGACCTGTTTGCCGACCTGCTGCGGGGGGCATGGGAACGGGGTTTGCCGCAGCGCGCGGCATGGCTGATGACGGGCTATATCGGCTCGGTCGAGGTCGGGCATCTTGTCGCGGATTTCGTGGCGCGCGCCAAGGCGGCCAATCCCGGTCTGCGCTATCTGTGCGACCCGGTGATGGGCGATCACGGGCCGGGGCTGTATGTGCCTGCCGAACTGGCAGAGGTCATCCGCGACGGCTTGCTGCCGCTGGCCGACCTGACGACGCCCAATTCCTTTGAACTGGGCCACTTGGCCGGGCGCGCGATCAGCGGAATGGCGGATCTGCAAGCCGCTGCCGCCGGTCTGCACTTGGCGACGGGGGCCACGCTGATCGCCACCGGCTGCGTGCTGGACGACAGTCCCGCCGATCATCTGGAAAGCGTGATCCTTGGACCCGGCGGCATGACGCGCCATCCGACCCGCCGGCTGGCCGTGGCCCTTCCCGGCACCGGCGACCTGTTCGCGGGGCTGATCGTTGCGGGCCTGGGCAAGGGCCGCAGCCTGTCCCAGGCCGTCGATGTGGCGCAAGACCTGACCTCGGTTGCGCTTGCCCGTGCAGGCCTCATCGGCGCACGCGAGGTGGTCTTGTCCGATCCCGATTTTCGTGCCGCCCTGCTGACCCTGTAACCCGGAGAAGATGATGGAGATTGGCAGCGAACTGCCCGACGCAACCCTGGACCGCATCCGCGACAGCTTTGCCCGGCAAGGGCTGATGTCCCTGCTGGGCGCGAAATTGGAGGAGGTAAAGGCGGGCGTGGTGACGATCCGCCTGCCCTTCCGCCCTGAGTTGACCCAACAGCACGGCTATTTCCACGCGGGCGGCACGGCGTCCATCGCGGATTCGGCAGGCGGATATGCGGGTTTCACGCTGTTTCCCGACGACAGTTCGGTCCTGACGGTGGAGTTCAAGCTGAACCTGATCAACCCCGCACAGGGCGAATACCTTGAAGCCGTAGGCCGCGTCGTCAAACCGGGGCGGACGCTGACGATCTGCCAGCTTGATGTCTGGGCGATCACCCCGGAACGGAAAATCCATGTCGCGACCGGACTTCAGACATTGATGTGAGTGCAGGGCAGGCCCGCCTGACCCTGCCGTGACAATCGCGGCCTGTTTGCGTAAACACCTGCGATATGCGGATTTGCGAAAGGATGCGGCATGGCGCAGGCTCGGATCGGACTGATCGGCTTGGGGACGATGGGCGCGGCATTGGCGCTGAACAACGCCGAGAAGGGGTTCCCCATCGCCGTCTGGAACCGCACGGCCGGTGTGGCGCGCAGCTTTGCCGCCGATGCCGGCGATCTGGCCAGCCGGATCCTGCCCGCCGAATCGCTGGCCGATCTGGTGGCGGCAATCACCCCGCCCCGCGCCATCATCCTGATGGTGCCCGCCGGTCAGCCCGTGGACGACCAGCTTGCCGCGCTTGCGCCTCTGCTGGATGCGGATGATCTGGTCATCGACGCGGGTAATGCCGATTTCCACGACACCAACCGCCGCAACGCCGCCGGCCTGCCCTTCCGCTTCCTTGGCATGGGCGTGTCGGGCGGAGAGGACGGCGCGCGCCATGGTCCCGCCATCATGGGCGGGGGCGATGCCGCCGACTGGGCGCGCGTGGCCGATGTGATGACCGCCATCGCCGCACGGGCCGAGGACGGCACCCCCTGCGCCGCGCGCATGGGCGATGCGGGCGCGGGGCATTTCGTGAAGATGGTCCATAACGGCATCGAATATGCCGATATGCAGATGATCGCCGAGGTTTACGGCCTGATGCGCGATGGCATGAACATGGACGCCGCCGCGATCAGCGGGGCCTTTGCCAACTGGAACAACGGCCTGCTCAAATCCTATCTGATCGAAATCTCGGCCAAGGTCACGGCTGCCGCCGATCCTCATACCGGTCGCCCGATGGTGGACGTGATCCTGGACCGCGCAGGTCAAAAGGGAACCGGCCGGTGGACCGCGATCGAGGCGCAGCACCTTTCTGCCCCCATTCCCGTGATCGAGGCTGCCGTGATGGCACGCAACCTGTCCGCCCGGCTTGAGGAACGGCTGGCGGGTCAGGCGCTGTTCGGACCTGCGCCCCAGCACTGCGACCTGCCGCCCGATGTCCTGGAACAGGCGCTGATTGCAGGCAAGATCCTGTGCTATGCCCAAGGCTTCGCAATGATCTCGGCCGCCTCCGGCCGGTTTGGCTGGATGCTCGATCTGCCCGAGATCGCACGGGTCTGGCGGGCGGGCTGCATCATCAGGTCGGCCATGCTGAACGACATGGCCGCCGCCTTGGCCCAGGATCCCGCACGCAACCTGATCATGGCGCCCTTCTTCGGGGGGTTGATCGACACCGCCATGCCTGCCCTGCGCCAAGTCGTGTCCCAAGCCGCCGCATCGGGCCATGCCCTGCCCGCGCTGGCGTCCGGCTTGATGTGGTTCGACCTGATGCGCACGGGGCGCGGCACCGCCAACCTGATCCAGGCACAACGCGATTTCTTTGGCGCGCACGGGTTTCAGCGGATCGACGGGCTGGACGACCCGCATGGTCCCTGGAACCGTCAGTCATGAGAGAAAAAGGGGGGGGGAGGACCGGATGCCCTCCCCCTTTCTGGCAATCAGCGTTCGCGAGTTTCGCCCGTCGCGGGATCCACGCGGATATCGACCTCGCGATTGTCGGTGGTTTGATATTCCACCTCCCAATATCCGTCGTCTTCCCAGGAAATTTCGGAAATATGGCCCAGATCGCTCAGATCGGTTTCCAGCTTGGCTACGACCTGCGACAAGGACATCGACCCTGCAGGAGGGGTTTGCTGCGCCATCAGGGCCGAAGGGGCCGCGATCAGTCCTGCCAGGGCAATCATGCGAATCGTCATGGGTCATCTCCTTGGTTTGGACCGGACGAACGGCGCGCGGCGCGCGAGGTTCCAAGGGCTTGCGGGCGGGATGGCGCGCCCCTATATTGCCCTTGTCCGGTGCAAGCCGGGCTATGGACATAAACGCGCATGTAATAAGCGGATCGGACCCGGGGGCGGTACCCGGCGACTCCACCAGATCACCCTCGTTGGGGGACAATGGGGTCGAAACAGGATCGACGAACGTCTAAAGATGTTTGCTTTGTCTCGGTGAGCTACCACCGTTATCGGTGCGAAATGTACAGTTGCCAACGACAACCGTGCTCCGGTTGCTCTGGCTGCGTAAGCAGTTCGAGTGATCGAAACCTAAGCCCTTGCGCCTAGCAGCGTAAGGCGGGGCCCGCAGGAGCCTGGCAACAGAATCCTGCACTTTCATCCCCTTATCCTTTCGGCTTTCTGGCGCGTTGTATGCCTCGGATCGGGCTGGGCCGGTTTCTTGCCCAAGCGTCCGCCGCCCCCCTTTTCATCGTCGGTCATATGCCTATGCTGGCCGAAATTCGAAGGGGACGGGCATGGCGCGATCGGGAATCGACTATGGCGGGATGATGCATCGCGCGATGCAGGGGCTGATCGCGGATGTGCTGGAACGCGTGGCGGAACACGGTCTGCCCGGCGAGCATCATTTTTTCATCACCTTCGACACGCGCGACGAAGGGGTCGAAATGGCCGACTGGCTGCGAGAGCGTTACCCCGAGGAAATGACCATCGTCATCCAGCACTGGTTCGACAACCTGACCGTCGATGACGAAGGCTTCACCGTCACCCTGAACTTCGGCAACTCGCCCGAACCGATGCGCATCCCCTTTGACGCATTGCGCACCTTCGTGGACCCTTCCGTGGAATTCGGCCTGCGTTTCGAGACGCAGGAATCCGAAGACGAGGATGAAGACGAAGACAGCAATGAGGACGGCGACGACAACCCTGACGGCGCGCCCAATGGCGGTGGCGAGGTCGTGCAGCTGGACCGGTGGCGGAAGTAGGGGGGCCGCTTCCCGGCTGGAATGATCCAGCGCGTTGTCATTGTCAGGAACCAAGGCGTCTCGAACTGGAAGTTGGCGGAACATTTCTTTGGTTCGAAAATCCACCGCGTGCGAACTCTGAATAGGGATCTACACCCTCGATGTCCTCTGTGCGCTTAAGGACGTAAGCGGCACTTTCGCGCCGCATCCGTCAAATCGGATGCAGCAATACAAGCGTTGAAAGCGCCGCCCTGCCTTAGACCATCATCTCTTTCGTTGCCGTCAACCGCAGTTCCGGGTGATCGCGCGCCACGCGGTCGATGTCCCATTGCAGCCGGGTCAGATAGACCATGTCGCCGTCGTGGTCCTGGGCGATGTGGCCCTTGTTGTTGTTCACGAAAGCCTCGACCTTGTCGCGGGGGCCTGCGACCCAGCGGGCGGATGTGAACTGCGAGCCTTCGAAGCGGACGGGGATGCCGTATTCGATCTCGATCCGGCTGGCCAGAACCTCAAACTGCAGGGCGCCCACGACGCCGACGATAAAGCCCGAGCCGATCATCGGCTTGAAGACCTTGGCCGCGCCTTCCTCGGCGAATTGCATCAGCGCCTTTTCCAGGTGCTTGGCCTTCATCGGATCGGTGGCGCGCACCGATTGCAGCAGTTCGGGCGCGAAGGACGGGATGCCGGTAAAGCGCAGCCCCTCGCCTTCCGTCAGCGCGTCGCCAATGCGTAACTGGCCGTGGTTCGGGATGCCGATGATGTCGCCCGCCCAGGCTTCCTCGGCCAGTTCGCGGTCGGCGGCCAGGAACAGCACCGGGTTGGTCACCGCCATCGGTTTTTTCGACCGCACATGGGTCAGCTTCATGCCGCGTTCGAAATGACCCGATGCCAGGCGCACGAAGGCCACCCGGTCCCGGTGCTTGGGATCCATGTTGGCCTGGACCTTGAAGACAAAGCCGGTGACCGACTTTTCCTCGGGCGCGATCTCGCGGTCGGCACTGTTCTGCGGCTGCGGCTGGGGACCGAATTCTCCGATGCCGACCATCAACTCCTTCACGCCGAAGCTGTTGATCGCGCTGCCGAACCAGATCGGCGTCATGTGCCCTTCCAGGAAGGACTTGCGGTCGAAGGCGGGCAGCAGTTCGCGCGCCATCTCGACCTCCTCGCGCAGCTTCGCAAGCTGGTCTGCGGGGATATGCTCAGCCAGCTTTGGATCGTCCAACCCGCTGATCTTGATCGAGTCGGCGACGCGGTTGCGGTCGGCGCGGTCCATGAGTTCCAGCCGGTCATGCAGCAGATCGTAGCAGCCCAGAAAATCGCGGCCCGACCCGATGGGCCAGCTTGCAGGCGCCACGTCGATGGCCAGGTTTTCCTGGATCTCGTCGATAATCTCGAAGGTGTCGCGGCTTTCGCGGTCCATCTTGTTGCAGAAGGTCAGGATCGGCAGGTCGCGCATCCGGCAGACCTCGAACAGCTTGCGGGTCTGCGATTCGACGCCCTTGGCCCCGTCGATGACCATGATCGCCGCGTCCACGGCAGTCAGGGTGCGATAGGTGTCCTCGGAAAAGTCGCTGTGGCCCGGCGTATCGACCAGGTTGAAGCGATAGCGGTCGAAATCGAAGGACATCGCCGACGCGCTGACCGAGATGCCCCGGTCCTGTTCCATCTTCATGAAGTCCGACCGCGTGCGCCGCGCCTCGCCCTTGGCGCGCACCTGCCCGGCCATCTGGATCGCCCCGCCGAACAGCAGGAACTTTTCGGTCAGCGTGGTCTTGCCGGCATCCGGGTGCGCGATGATCGCAAAGGTGCGGCGGCGGGCGATTTCGGGGGGAAGATCGGGGCGGTTTGTCATGGGCGGCCTGTAGCCTGCGAAACCGAAATGCGCAATCGCCAAGGCTTTGGCGTCATGGTGCAGGCGTTCTGGAAGATGGTGCTGTGAGAGAGGATTGAACTCTCGACCTCACCCTTACCAAGGGTGTGCTCTACCACTGAGCTACCACAGCATCGTGGAGGGGCGTTTAGACAATGCCGCCGCCCCGCGCAAGGGGGATCGGCGAAAAATCCGCGCACGCCCGCACCGTCGCCCGCATGGGCTTTGCTGGACTGTTGCTGCTTCCGGCGATAACAGGTTTCGGATGAGCGACCGCCCGGACGACAAGAAGAAGCAAGACAACCGCGAGGAAAGGCTGCGCGCCGCCTTGCGGGCCAATCTGCAACGGCGCAAGGCGCAAGCGCGCGCCCGTGCCACGCAGGACGGCGACGGGCAACAGGACAGTGACACAGGCAAGGACGACGAATAAATGGACCAGATCATTGTTCGCGGGAACGGCCCGCTTCAGGGGGAAATTCCCATTGCCGGGGCCAAGAACGCCTGCCTGACGCTGATGCCTGCGACCTTGCTGACCGATCAGCCTTTGACGCTGACCAATGCGCCGCGCCTTTCCGACATCCGCACCATGACCGCACTGCTGCAATCCCTGGGGGCCGAAGTTGCCAGCCTGCAGGATGGCCAGGTTCTGGCGCTGTCCAGCCATGCCCTGACCAGCCATCGGGCGGATTACGACATCGTGCGCAAGATGCGCGCCTCCATCCTGGTGCTGGGACCGATGCTGGCCCGCGACGGCCGGGCCGAGGTGTCGTTGCCGGGCGGCTGCGCCATCGGCGCGCGTCCGGTGGATCTGCATCTGAAGGCGTTCGAGGCCATGGGCGCGGAACTGGACCTGCGCGACGGTTATGTCCATGCCAAGGCGCCTGCGGGCGGGTTGCGGGGGGCCGTGGTGGATTTCCCCATCGTTTCGGTCGGGGCCACGGAAAATGCGCTGATGGCGGCGACATTGGCACGCGGCACCACGGTCCTGAAGAACGCCGCCCGCGAACCCGAGATTGTCGATCTGGCCCGCTGCCTGCGCGCCATGGGCGCCCAGATCGAAGGCGAGGGCACCAGCACCATCACCATCCAGGGCGTCGATGCCCTGCACGGCGCGACCCATCCTGTCGTCACCGACCGGATCGAGCTTGGAACCTATATGCTGGCGCCAGCCATTTGCGGGGGCGAGGTCGAGTGCCTGGGTGGCCGGATCGAACTGCTTTCTGCCTTTTGCGAAAAGCTGGACGAGGCGGGGATCAGCGTCACGGAAACCGCCCGCGGACTCAGGGTCGGCCGCAGGAACGGCATCCGCGCCGTCAACGTCACGACCGAACCCTTTCCCGGCTTCCCCACCGATCTTCAGGCCCAGTTCATGGCCCTGATGTGCGTGGCCGAGGGCACCAGCGTGCTGGAGGAGACGATCTTCGAGAACCGTTTCATGCACGCCCCGGAACTGACCCGCATGGGCGCGCGGATCGAGGTCCATGGCGGGCACGCCACCGTGAGCGGCGTGGACAGCCTGCGCGGCGCGCCCGTGATGGCGACCGACCTGCGTGCATCCGTCAGCCTGATCCTGGCGGGGCTTGCCGCCGAAGGCCAGACCACCGTCAGCCGGGTTTATCATCTGGATCGGGGCTATGAACACGTTGTGCGCAAGCTGCGCGGCGTTGGCGCCCAGATCGAACGCGTGAAAGAGGAGTAAGCCATGGCCCCCGAAACCCGGACCGCCGACGCCCGTTTCGCCGATGCCGATCCAGCCCCCTTGGCCCTGATGGCCGAGGATGAACAGGATCTGCGCATCCTTTCGGCGCTGTTACAGGACGCCATCCTGCCCGCCTCGGAAATGTCCTATGACCACCGGGGGCGTTCGCTTGCCTTGCTGCTGAACCGTTTTCGCTGGGAAGATGCGGAACAGGCCGCAGCCGAGGGGCGCGATTACGAACGCGTCCGGTCGGTCCTGCTGATCCGCGACGTGCAGCGCGTGCTGTCCGACGGAATCAGCCGGGATGCCGATACGGTCCTGGAACTGCTGACGATGGCTTGGCAACCCGGAACGGATGGGACCGGACGTCTGCTGCTGGAGTTCGCGGGCGATGGCACCCTGGCGACCGAGGTTGAATGCATCAATGTCGAACTGCGCGACGTGACGCGGCCTTATCGCGCAGTCTCGGGCAAGGCGCCGGTTCATCCTGACTGAACGGGCAACCGTCGCCCGCTTGAGCCGGGCTGGTCTTGCCGCTAACAAGACGTGATTGCAGAGGATAGATCATGCCGGTCACGTTGAACACATCGAATGCCGATTTCGAAACGCGCTTTGGCGACCTGCTGTCCGCCAAGCGCGAGGATTCGACCGATGTGAACGATGTCGTCGCCGCAATCATCAAGGATGTGCGGCAGCGCGGCGATACGGCGCTGTGCGAACTGACAAGCCGCTTTGACCGGCTGGACCTGACGCCCGACCGCCTGCGCTTTTCGGCGTCCGAGATTGAAGCCCAGGTGGCTCATGTCACGCCCCAGGATCGCGCCGCTCTGACGCTGGCCGCCGAACGCATCCGCGCCTATCACGCCCGCCAGATGCCCGAGGATGCAAGCTGGACCGACCCCGAGGGGGCGACCCTGGGTTGGCGGTGGACGCCCGTATCGGCAGCGGGACTGTATGTGCCGGGGGGTCAGGCGGCCTATCCGTCGTCGGTCCTGATGAACGCGATCCCCGCGCGAGTGGCGGGGGTCGAACGGCTGGTGATCTGCGTGCCGACGCCGGGGGGGCACATCAATCCGCTGGTGCTGCTGGCCGCGCAACTGTCGAGCGTCACCGAAATCTATCGCATCGGGGGGGCGCAGGCGATTGCCGCCATGGCCTATGGGACCGATACCCTTGCGCCCGTGGACAAGATCACCGGGCCAGGCAATGCCTATGTCGCCGCCGCCAAGCGCCAGGTCTTTGGCCGCGTCGGCATCGACATGATCGCCGGGCCGTCCGAAGTGCTGGTGATTGCCGAAGGCGACCAGCATCCCGATTGGCTGGCGCTGGACCTGCTGGCGCAGGCCGAACACGACGCGGATGCGCAGTCGATCCTGATCACCACCGATCCGGCCTTGGGTCATGCGGTCGCAGGCGCGGTGGACCGCATCCTGCCCACCCTGCCCCGCGCAGCCATTGCAGGGGCAAGCTGGCGCGACTATGGCACCATCATCGTTGTCCGCGACCTGGACGAGGCCGCCGCCCTGTCGAACCGCATCGCCCCCGAGCATCTGGAACTGTGCGTGGACGACCCTGAAGTCCTTGCTGCGAAATGCGTCCATGCCGGCGCCATCTTCCTGGGCGCCCACACGCCCGAGGCGGTGGGCGATTACGTCAGCGGCCCGAACCATGTCCTGCCGACGGCGCGTTCGGCGCGGTTTTCCTCGGGCTTGTCGGTGATGGATTTCCTCAAGCGCACGACGATGGCACGGCTGACGCCCGGCGCCCTGAACGCCGTGGGCCATGCCGCAATGCGGCTGGCGGCCTCGGAAGGGTTGCAGGCCCATGGCGAATCCATTCGCGTGCGGCTGGACCTTTTGAACGAAAGGGCGCCGGAATGAGCCGGATCATCCATATCCAGATCAACGACTCCGAGGCCCCGCCCGCCACGCCTGAAATGGAACAGGAACGCCGCGTCGCGATCTTCGACCTGATCGAGGATAACAGCTTTGCCGTTCCAGGCCGTGACGGCCTGGCGGCGCCGCAAGGTCCGTTCCGTCTGGAACTGTGCATCCGCGAACGCCGCCTGGTGTTCGACGTGGCCGCCGAAGGGGGCGACAAGGTGGCCGAGTTCCACCTGTCGCTTGGCCCTTTCCGGCAGGTCACAAAGGATTACTTCCAGATCTGCCAAAGCTATTTCGATGCGGTCAAGCGCCTGCCGCCTGCCCAGATCGAGGCGATCGACATGGCGCGGCGCGGCATCCATAACGAAGGGGCGCGGACCTTGCAGGAACGGCTGGAAGGCAAGGCTGAACTGGACATCGACACCGCCCGGCGCCTGTTCACCCTGATCTGCGCCCTGGTACCCCAGGGCTGACGATGACGCAGAACAGGATTCCCGCCTCGGTTTTGTTCTGCTGCGACCATAATTCCATTCGCTCGCCTATTGCCGAAGGCATGATGAAGAAATTCTATGGCCGCGCCGCCTATGTCCAGTCGGCGGGGGTCAAGAACGACATGGAAGTGGACGGGTTTGCCATCGCCGTCTGCGACGAGATCGGCGTGAAGATCGAAAACCACCGCAGCCGCAGCTTTGACGAGATGAAGGACTGGGGCGATGACCTGGGCGGGTTCGACCTGATCGTGGCCCTGTCCCCCGCCAGCCAGCGGCAGGCCCTGGAATTGACCCGTGTGTTTCACCTGGACGTGGAATATTGGCCGATCATGGACCCCACCGGCCTGGCCGAAGGGCGCGAGGCCAAGCTCGCCGCCTATCGCCAGACCCGCGACCAGATCCAGGCACGCATGACCGACCGGTTCGGTCCGCCCACCCTGCCCGACGATGGGGACGCGGCGTCCTGATCCATGAAAAAGCCGCGCCGATCCTGCAAGGGGACGGCGCGGCAGTGTGGCAATCCTGACGGGGTAATATCAGCGACGCCAGTTGGCAGGCACGTCCCAGATGGGGCGCGCGATCTCTTCCGCGACTTGGTCGCGGGTCAGGCCGATGTCGCGCAGTTGATCATCGCTTAGATGCGCAAGATCGGTGCGCGAACGGCGCAGGCTCAGCAGGGTCAGGATACGCTTGCCCAGTGACGGGCGCGCAGAAAGGCCGAGCCCGGCAACTATGGGAAGCGAAGCGGCTGTCTTGAAGGACATCGTTCGTCTCCGGTGATGAAATGCATCAATCTGTGTGATGCTAGATTGCTTTCGAATTTCCGTGATTGATAAATAGCGCTCTTTGTCGTATCTTTGAAACGAATGTTATTGATCACTTGCATCAGGAAAATCGAACGATGCGCAATCTTGATATCGCGACTCTACGGTCGCTTCAGGCAGTGGCTGAGTACGGCGCCGTCACCCGCGCGGCCGAGGCGCTGAACATGACGCAAAGCGCCCTGTCCATGCAGATCAAGCGCCTGGACGACCTGTTCGGGGAATCGATGCTGCAAAAGCAGGGCCGCGGCGTGGTGCTGACCGATTTCGCGACCGAACTGCTGATAGAGGCGCGCAAGCTGGTCGCCCTGAACGACGCCATTCTGTCCCGCTTTACCGGTCAACGCCCCGAGGCACGGCTGCGCGTGGGCCTGACCAGCGACTGGTTGTTCACCAAGGTTGCCCAGGCCGTGCGGGCCTTTCGCCAGGCCAATCCGCGCGTCGAGTTGGTCATCAACGACGGTCGCAGCAAGGATCTGCGCCACCAGATGAAGCGCGGCGAACATGACGTGATCCTGACCACGGAGTTCGAAACGCCACCCGGCGCGATCCATCTGTCCAAGGTGGACCTTGCCTGGTTCGGCGCCGTCGGCGGCACCGCCTGGGAACAGCGCCCCTTGCCATTGGCCAATTCACCGCATTGCGCATACTATCCTGTCGGGCTGTCATCCCTGGACCGGGCGGGCATCGAATGGGTGCAGGCGGTGGCCGATGGAGGCAGCGATACCTGGCGGGTCAGCGCCGCAGCCGACCTGGGCATCACGATCTTGCCGCGCGGCATCGCCCAGGCAGGGCTGGAGCCTGTGGAGCACGGCGGCGCCCTGCCTCCCCTGCCGCCGACCTGGCTGAACGTCTATGTGGCCGACGGCCCGGCACGGCGCGAGGCGACCGAGTTCGCAGGCTACCTTCGACGGGCCGTCTGCGAAGTGGCCGCGATGGCGGCATGAACATGGCTGACCCGCATGGCGCGGATCAGCCGGCTTTGCTTAGGCCTTGGCCTTCTGGCGGCGGCGCAGGACACCCAGGCCCCCGACCCCCGCGCCCAGCAGCAGCGCACTGGCAGGCAGCGGAACAGCGGCGGGATCGACCGGCGGGGTGATGATCACGTCGCCGATCTTGGCCCCGGCAAAAGCCATGCCGCTGTCAAAAAGGGTATCACTCCAGTTGGTGACACCGAACTGAAGCGTATAGCTGCCTGCTGCTGCAACCGTATAGGTCGACTTGACCCATCCGGTCGCGCCGCAGCCCTCGCCCACGCCATTATAGCAAGTACCGCTGCTGGCTCCCAGGACATCCCAGACCGTCGCGCCGTCATTGATGTCAACGTTCGAGGGATCCAGGGTGGCTGCAGGGGCCGGCATTCCAAAGCCCGGAACACTGGACCCGGAAGGCGTTGTCCGTGCCGTGAACAGCAGGGCAACCTCATCGCTGGTTGCGGCATCCAGAAGCCTGGACCAGCCGTAATCAGCAAAGCCGGATCCGTCACTGGTCACATAATTGAAGTAGAACTCAAGCACGTCGCCCGCAGCCGCCGTGAATGCCGCAGTGATGACATTGCTGCCGTTCGTGGGGTTACCGTTGCCACCGACGCCGGGCAGCGAACCGCCGTCCGTTACGCCTTGGTCTGTAGAAACATAATAATACCCCGGCCCCTGTGCGGGCGGCGCCGAAACAACGCCGTTCGGGTCGCCGGTGCCGGCGTTGCCCACGGCCGTCCAGCCGGACGGAAGCGTGGCAGCCTGCGCCCCGAAGGCCAGCATGGCGGTCATGGCCGCCGATGCAAGAAGGGTTCTGCTGATCATCAAAAAACTCCACTATTGAAAGGATCATCGCAACATCCGTTGCCTATGAACAAATAGCAGCTTTTTCCATAACGGAAAATTTATTCTTTAGTCTAAAGCCACTATCAATTTCTAGGTGCCGGATCAGGCTGTCGCTCTACCCGGAATTGAGGCTTCAAACGCCTTGGCAGGCCACTTGATCCCGCTGCCGAACTGGGACACACAGATCGCGCTCGCAGGAGGATGACCATGACCCGGATCGACGATACCTTTCAGCGCCTTCAGGCCCAGGGGCGCAAGGCCTTCGTGACCTATATCATGGCATCCGATCCCGACGACGCCACTATGCTGGACATCATGCGCGGCCTGCCCGGCGCGGGCGTGGACATCATTGAACTGGGGATGCCCTTTACCGATCCGATGGCCGATGGACCGACCATCCAGGCGGCGGGGCAGCGGGCGCTTGCGGCAGGTGGCAGCGTGACGCGCACGCTCGAAATCCTGCGCGAGTTCCGCAAAACCGACAACAGCACGCCGGTGGTGCTGATGGGATACTACAATCCGATCTATGCCCGCCCCGGCGGCGTCGAAACCTTTTTGTCCGAGGCGAAGGCAGCAGGCGTGGACGGCTTGATCGTCGTCGACCTGCCGCCCGAGGAGGATGCCGAACTGTGCATTCCCGCCACCCGCGTCGGCCTGAACTTCATCCGCCTGGCCACCCCCACCACCGACGACCGGCGCCTGCCTACGGTGGTGAAGAACACCTCGGGCTTTGTTTACTATGTCAGCGTCACCGGCATCACCGGCGGCCCCGCCGCCAACGCCGCCGAGGTCGCCCCCGAGGTCGCGCGCATCCGGGTCGCCGCAAACCTGCCCGTCGTGGTGGGCTTTGGCATCTCGACCCCCGATGCGGCGGAACAGATTGCAAGCGTCGCGGATGGCTGCGTGGTGGGCAGTGCCATCGTCAAAAAGATCGGCGAAGGCCGCCCGGTACCCGAGATCCTGGATTTCGTGCGCGACCTTGCCGCAGGGGCGCATCGAGGCTGATGATCCGTCTTCGCGATGCCATGCCCGACGACGTGCCAGCCATTGCGCGGATCTGGAACCCGATCATCCGCGATACGGTCATCACCCTCTGGCCGACCGAACGCACGGATGCGGAAATCGCTGCGCTGATCCGCGACCGGCAGGCCATGGGCCACCCCTTCACTGTGGCCGAGGATGCGGGCCAAGTCCTGGGCTTTGCGACCTATGGTCAGTTCCGCACTGGCGGCGGCTATGCGCGCAGCATGGAACATACGATCCATCTGGCGCCTGACGCGCGGGGCCGCGGCACCGGCCATCTGCTGCTGAAAGCCCTGGAAGACGATGCCCGCGCCGCTGGACACCGCCTTTTGATCGGCGGCATTACGGCATCCAACGCAGGATCGCTGCGCTTCCACCTCCGCGCGGGCTATGCCGAATGGGGCCGCATCCCTTGTGCCGGCTGGAAATTCGGCGCATTCCACGACCTTGTGCTGATGGGCAAGGAGCTGGCGGGCTGATAAGCGGGCGCGACACCCTGCCTCTACCCTTGCCGCCCGTTAGCGGATAGCCTGCCATCATGGACACGCGCACGACCAACACTCCCTGCCCCTGCTTGCCAAAGCCTCGCAGCTTCTGGCAGCGCATTGGCGACCGGCTGGCAGCCATGCGGGGCAGCCGAAGGGCCGCGATCCCGCCCGAGCGGTCCGTGGCCTTTACCATCGCCGTGATCGCGCTTGGCGCCAAGCTGGCGAAATCGGACGGCACCGTGGGCCGGGCCGAGGTCGCGGCCTTTCGCCGCGTCTTCATCATCCCCCGGTCCGAGGAAAAGAACGCCGCCCGCGTCTTTGATCTGGCACGGCAGGACGTGGCGGGCTTTGACGCCTGGGCGCGGCGCATTGCCGCCATGTTCCCGCCGGGCGATCCCGTCCTGGCCGACGTGATCGAAGGGTTGTGCATCATCGCGGTCGCCGATGGCGGGATGCATGAAAACGAGATCCTGTTCATAGACGAGGTCGGCCGGATTTTCGGCCTGTCTGCCGAACGCGTGGCCGCGATCCGCCTGCGTCACGATCGCCAGTCGGATTGCCCGCCCTGCGACGTGCTGGGCATCCCCCTGGACACCCCCCTGCCGGAGGCGCGCAAGCGGTTCCGGTCGCTGATCCTAGAATCCCATCCCGACCGGGCCATCGCGCGCGGCTTGCCGCCCGAGGCCGTGCGCCTGGCCGAAGCCCGCACCCGCCGCCTGAACGAGGCCTGGGAAAAGTTCCGCCAGATGCGCCGCGGCTCGGTTCCCCATCCTGCCGAGTGACCCCTGGCCCTTGCCGCGCAAGGAGCCAGCGACTAGGTTCGCCCTGACCCTCTGACGGACCCCAAGATGCCCCAAGACGCAGCGCCTGCCTATCAGGTTCTGGCTCGCAAGTACCGGCCCGAAACCTTTGCCGACCTGGTCGGCCAGGATGCGATGGTGCGCACGCTGAAGAACGCCTTTGCCGCCGACCGGATCGCGCAGGCTTTTGTGATGACGGGCATCCGGGGTACCGGCAAGACCACCACGGCGCGAATCATCGCCAAGGGCATGAACTGCGTCGGTCCCGACGGCCAGGGTGGTCCCACCACCGAACCCTGCGGGGTCTGCGAACATTGCGTGGCGATCAGCGAAGGCCGCCATGTCGACGTGCTGGAAATGGACGCCGCATCGCGCACAGGTGTTGGCGATATCCGTGAGATCATCGAAAGCGTGCATTACCGCGCGGCTTCTGCACGGTACAAGATCTATATCATCGACGAAGTTCATATGCTGTCCACCAATGCCTTCAACGCACTGTTGAAGACGCTGGAAGAACCGCCACCCCATGTGAAATTCATCTTTGCGACAACGGAAATACGCAAGGTTCCGGTCACGGTCCTGTCGCGCTGCCAGCGTTTCGACCTGCGCCGGATCGAGCCCGAGGTGATGATCGCCCTTCTGCGCCGCATCGCCGGCGCCGAGGGCGCGCAGATCACCGACGATGCCCTTGCGCTGATCACCCGTGCCGCCGAAGGCAGCGCCCGCGACGCGACCAGCCTGCTGGACCAGGCGATCAGCCACGGCGCGGGGGAAACCACCGCCGAACAGGTCCGCGCGATGCTGGGCCTTGCCGACCGGGGCCGCGTCATCGACCTGTTCGAGATGATCCTGCGCGGCGACGCGGCATCCGCCCTGACGGAACTGCAATCGCAATATGCCGATGGTGCCGACCCCATAGCCGTGCTGCGCGACCTGGCGGAAATCACCCACTGGATTTCCGTGGTAAAGATCACGCCCGACGCAGGCGAGGATCCGACCATCGCGCCCGACGAACGGGTACGCGGCAAGGAACTGGCCGACAAGCTGGCGATGCGGGTGCTGACACGGCTGTGGCAGATGTTGCTGAAAGCGCTGGAGGAGGTGTCTGCCGCCCCGAACGCGATGATGGCGGCTGAGATGGCGATCATCCGCCTGACCCATGTGGCCGACCTGCCCGACCCCGAGGCGCTGATCCGGCGCGTCCAACAGGCGCAGGCTGCGGGCGATTTCACGCGGTCTGCCGCCCCTGCGGCACCGTCGCAGGCGCCGCGCGCAGCGCGTCCCGCGCCGATCATCGCGCAGCGGTCGGGCGCGGCCACGGCGCTTGCGGTCAGCCCCGACGCCTTCGCGGCCTGGCCCGACTTTGCGTCCGTGATGGAGTTGATCCGCCGGATGGGCGATATGCTGCTGCTGGTTCAGGTGGAACGTCATGTCGGCCTGGTCCGCTACAGCCCCGGGCGGATCGAATTCGAGCCGCGCGGCGACGCCCCGCGCGATCTGGCGCAAAAACTGGCCGAACGCCTGCGCGGCTGGACGGGCGGGCAACGCTGGACCGTCACAGTCACGAACGAAGGCGGCGCGCCGACGATCGCCGAACAACAGGCGGCAGAGCAGCGGGAGCGCGAGGTCCGCGCCCTGCAACTGCCCATCGTGCAGCAGGTGCTTGCCGCCTTTCCGGGCGCGACGCTGAAGCAGGTGCGCCATTCGCCCGTCGCGGTCGAATCTGCCGATCTTGCCGAGGATGCGGTGAACCCGCACGAACTGACCCAAGGCCCCGTGGCCGAGGTCGAGGAATGGGATCCCTTTGAGGATGAGGAATAAGCGATGATCAAGGGCTTGGGCGGCTTTGGCGACATGGCCAAGATGATGAAGGCCGCAAAGGATATGCAGGACCGGATGCAGCAAATGCAGGCCAGCCTGGACACTATCACCGTGACGGGTGAATCCGGCGCGGGCCTAGTCCGCGCGACGGCCACTGCCAAGGGCGATCTGACGGCGTTGGAGATCGACCCGTCGATCTTCGTTCCATCCGAGAAAGAGGTGGTCGAGGATCTGATCCTGGCCGCCATCAAGGACGCGCAGCGCAAGGCGCAGGACAGGATGCAGGCCGAAATGGCCCGCATCACCCAGGACATGGGCCTGCCCGCCGACATGAAGCTGCCGTTCTGAACCATGGCTGAAGGCAGCGACGACATCCAGGCGCTTGTCGGGCTGATGGCGCGGCTGCCGGGGCTTGGCCCCCGGTCCGCCCGCCGCATCGTTCTGCACCTGATCCGCAAGCGCAGCGGGCAGATGTCGCAACTGGCGGGGCTTCTGGACCGGGTGGCGATCAATTCCCGCGAATGCGTCACCTGCGGCAACATCACCGACCGCGACGAATGCGCGATCTGCGCCGACCCCGCCCGCGCGACCGGAGAGATTTGCGTGGTGCAGGATGTCGCCGACCTGTGGGCGATGGAACGCGGCCGGGCCTTTGGCGGACGCTATCACGTCCTGGGCGGCACCTTGTCGGCCCTTGATGAAGTCGGCCCCGACGACCTGGGCATCCCCGCCCTGATCGACCGCGTGGACCGCGAGAAGATCCGCGAGGTGATCCTGGCGCTGAACGCCACCGTGGATGGCCAGACGACCGTGCATTACATCGCCGACGCCTTGGGCGATTCCGGCGCAGCCGTCACCGTTCTGGCGCAAGGCGTGCCCATTGGCGGGGAACTGGATTACCTCGACGACGGCACGATCAGCGCAGCGCTGCGCGCCCGGCGGCGGCTTTAAGCCGCCACCAATTCCCCCGTCAGGGCCTTTTCGATCAGCGCGCGTGTCTCGTCGATGCCATAGAGCGCGATGAACCCGCCAAAACGCGGTCCCTGGTCGGCCCCCAGGAGCACCTGGTACAACGCACTGAACCAATCCTTCAGCGGCTCGAATCCGTGGTCCTTGCCGATGGCGAAGACCAGGGATTGCAAGGCCTCGGCATCCGCCGGCTGGTTCCAGGCGGCCAGACGACCGGCCAGATCCTCCATGGCGCGGCGTTCGACGTCGCTGGGCGCGCGGAACTGGCGGGTCGGCGCCACGAAATCCGTGAAATAGCGCACCGCAAATCCCGCCGCCTGGTCCAGCCCCGGATGCGTTTCGGGCGAAGCGTCAGGTGCATAGCGGCGGATGAAACCCCACAAGCCGTCCTTGTCCTTGGCCCCCGCGACCGAGGCAAGGTTCAGCAGCATCTGAAACGGGACAACCATATCGGATGCAGGCACCTCGCCGCCGTGGATGTGCCAGACCGGGTTCGCAAGCTGCTGGTCCGGGTTCTGGTCAGAATAGGCGCGCAATTGCTGGTGGTATTCGTCCACGGCTTTCGGGATGACGTCGAAATACATCCGCTTGGCCGTCTTCGGCTTCTGATACATGAAATAGGACAGGCTTTCCGTCGCCGCATAGGTCAGCCATTCGTCGATGGACAGCCCGTTGCCCTTGGACTTGCTGATCTTCTGGCCGTCCTGATCCAGGAACAGTTCATAGGTGAAATGTTCCGGCTTGCGGCCGCCCAGGATCTCGCAGATGCCGTCATAGATCGGCGTGTTGGTCGAATGATCCTTGCCATACATCTCGAAATCGACATCCAGCGCGGCCCAACGGGCGCCGAAATCGGGCTTCCATTGCAGCTTCACCTGCCCGCCCGTGACCGGCAGGGTCAGTTCATGCCCGTCCTCGTCGTCAAAGGTGATGGTGCCGTTCTTGGCGTCCACGTGCTTGATCGGCACGTACAGCACCTTGCCGGTCTTCGGGCTGATCGGCAGGAAGCAGCTATAGGTCTGCTGGCGTTCCTCTCGCAGGCTGGCCAGCATCACCCCCATGATCGCGTCATAGCGTTCGGCCGCCAGCAGCAGCGTTTCGTCGAACTGGCCGGATTTATAGAATTCGGTCGCGCTGATGAATTCGTACTCAAACCCGAAGGTGTCCAGGAAACGGCGCAGCATGGCGTTGTTGTGGGCGCCGAAGCTGTCGTATTCGCCGAAGGGATCGGGCACGGTGGTCAGCGGTTCCTGCAAATGCTGGCGCAGCATATCCTGGTTCGGGACATTTTCGGGCACCTTGCGCATCCCGTCCATGTCGTCGGAAAAGCAGAACAGACGCGTGGGGATGTCGCTGATCATCTGGAACGCGCGGCGGATCATCGTCGTGCGCGCGACTTCGCCAAAGGTGCCGATATGCGGCAGGCCGGACGGTCCATAGCCCGTCTCGAACAGGACATAGCCCTTGGCGGGATCCTTCTTTTCGTAACGTTTCAGCACCCGGCGCGCCTCCTCGAACGGCCAGGCCTTCGATTGCATTGCGGCGTCGCGCAGGGTGGTCATCGCGTCTTCTCCTTTGGCAAGATATGACGCCTTATTGAAAGCAGGTTGAATCGTCAATAATTTGCGCCTAACCCCGACGCCAAAGGATGCGCCATGATTACCGAACTGCCCTCGTTCTCGCCCTGCGATGCCTTGGTGGCGGTGATGGTGGCCATGCTGGCATCTGACCAGACCTATCGCACCTCGGAACTGGTGGCGATCCAGCGCAGTGTCGATCACGCGCCTGTCTTTGCAGAATACGACGCCGACCGCATCCGGGCGATCAGCCAGACGGTCATGACCCTGTTCGAGGACGAGGAGGGCATCGACGCCCTTTTCGGTCTTGTCCGGGCCGCGTTGCCGGAAAAGCTGTATGAAACCGCCTATGCCCTGGCGTGCGACGTGGGCGCGGCGGATGGGCGGCTGTATGAAGGCGAGGTCGCCATGCTGGCCGAGATCCGCCACCAGCTGAACATCCCCCGCCTGCACGCAGCCGCCATCGAGCTGTCGGCGCAGGTGCGCCACCGGGTGCTATAGTCAGGTCCAGCCGTTCAGGATGTCGCGTTGCAGCCGTTTCGCATCGCGGGTCCAGGTAAGCACGCCGGGCGGCAATTCCTGCCCCGCCGTGGCGGTTTGCCGGGGCGCATCGGCGCACAGGATCGAAAAGGCGCGGGGCACGCCGTCCGCCCCTCTCACATATCCCGCCAGGTTCGACACAAAGTTCAGCGTTCCGGTCTTGGCCCGGACAGCCCCCGGTTCGGTCGCGCCCTTGCCCAGATCATCGTCCAGCGGATCGGGTTTCAGCAGATCCGGCAGGCCCGCCGCAAGGCCCGGTCCGGCCAGCAGCCGCGCCATGCCCTGCGCCGTGACCCGGCTGTCGGACGACAGGCCGGAATGATCGGCCAGGGTGAAATCCGTCCCCTGCCCTTGCGTGCCCAGCCAGGCCTGCATTGCCCGGGCCGAGCCTGCGGGATCACGCGCCCCACTGGAGTGCAGGCCCACCACCTCGGCCGTCAGGTTGGTCGAGAAACGCAGCATCCCGCGCAGGATGTCGGCCAGCGGCGGGCTGGAATGGCTGGCCACCGCCTGGCCCTGGGGCAGGTCTGCAATGACCTCGGGCGTGGGCAGGACCAGGCCCTTGGCGCGGCACAGCGTCTGGAACACGTCGCCCGCATACAGTTCCGGCTTGCGCACCGGCAGCCAGCGGCTGCCTGGCCGGGCAAGGGCCGAACGGGCGATAGTCCAGCTTTCCCGGTCCATGTCCGAGCGATAGGAAAACAGATCGTCCTGATTTCCGGGGGCCGCCGTGATGGTATAGGCGCGGGGGGAATGCGCCGCCCCCCGCGCTTCCAGCGACATCTGCACCGCGCCGCCCGCCTGCCGCCATCCCAGATGCACGCGGTTGAAATTCAGGATCATTCCCGACAGTGCCGGGTTATAGGCCAGGTGGTCGGCCTGATCCGGTGCGATTTCGGCCACCTGCGGCAAGGCCCCGCCCCAGACGGCGAAACGCGCGGGCGCGGGTTGTCCGGTGGCCGCCAGATCGCCTGCAAGGCGCGCCAGATCGTCGGTGCTCAGCACCGGATCCCCGCCCCCGGCCAGGACAAGGGTATCGCCCGACCTGATGATCCGCGTGCGGAACCGGTGTCCCGCACCCAACCGGGACAGGGCATAAAGCGCAGTCACCGCCTTCAGCGTGCTGGCGGGCATCATCGGCGCGCCTGCCAGGGCGGCATCGGCCAACGCACCATTCGGATCCAGCAGGGCAAAGGCAACGGTTCCCGGCAACCCGGCGGCGCCAAGAACGCGGCGGGCCGGAACGGCGGGCTTGGCGGGGGGACGCCCCTGCGCCAGGGCCAGGGCGGGCGGCATGGCCGCGAGGCCCGCAAGAAGGCTGCGCCGCGACAACATCATGCACGCTTTCCTTCCGCCAACCGCAATGCGGTCGAGGACTGGTCCGACATCGGCAGGTTCACCTGCACCCAGGCCGGTGGCCTTCGCGCAGCCAGGGATCCCGCCTGCGCCAGCGGCAGCCGCCAAGGGCGCATCACTTGGGCTGCGATGGAATGGCGCGCGGACAGCCGCGTCCCTGGCCTGGCAAGGACGCCGATGGGCACGGCCTTTGCAATCACTTGCCAACGGTCCCAACGATGGAACTGTTCCAGATTGTCGGACCCCATCAACCAGACGAAGCGCACGCCTGGATAGATCCGCTTCAGCGCCGCGATGGTATCGGCCGTCTTTCGCGTGCCCAGGTGCCGTTCGATATCGGTTACGATCACACGCGGATCGGTCAGCATCCCGCTGGTCTGCGCAATGCGTTGGGTCATGTCGGCAGGCCCGCGCGCCTTCAAGGGATTTCCGGGCGACACCAGCCACCAGACCCGGTCCAGTCGAAAAGCCCGCATCGCGGCGTTGGTGATGGCGACATGGCCTTGATGCGCGGGATCGAACGACCCGCCCAGCAGGCCGACCCGCATCCCCCGCAGGGCCAGGGGAAGCCCTGCCCGGATCAAAGCGTAATGGCCGAGATCAGTCGTCCGTAATCGACCTGCCCTTCATGCGTGGCGCGACGATAGCTGAAGAACCTGTCCGGGTCGGAATAGGTGCAGTGGCCGGACCATTCCGCATCGACCCCTGCATCACGCAAACGCATCAGGCCAAAGGACGGCAGGTCGAACATCGGCCGCCCATTGGGGCCACCGCTAAAAAACCGCGCGTGTTCCGGGCCTTCGGCCAGGAAACTGTCCATGAAGTCGGGACCGACCTCATAGGCGCGCTGGCTGATCGTCGGACCGATCACGGCACGAATCCGGGTGGCCCCCAGGGCGCGCATCGCCTCAACCGTCGCCTCGATGATGCCGTCCAATGAACCGCGCCAGCCTGCGTGGCAGGCACCGATCACGCCCGCCTGCGCATCGGCCAGCAGGATCGGCTGGCAATCGGCGGTCAGGACGGCAAGCGCGACGCCACGCCGGGTGGTGACAATCCCATCGGCCTCGGTATTGGCCACCGTGGGGATGTCGTGCCCTTCGGCCAGCGTGATCACGTCTGCCGAATGGACCTGTTTCACGGTCGCCAACGCGTCCGCAGGAACGCCCATCGCAGTGGCGACGCGGGCGCGGTTCAGGGTCACCATCTCGGTCTGGTCGGTGGACCGGCGGCCGCAGTTCAACCCCGAGAACAGGCCCGAGGATGCCCCGCCCTTGCGGGTGAAGAACCCATGCTTCACGCCGCGCAGCAGGGGATGTGTCAGGATCTCAAGCATTGTCTGCATGAAGCCTCAGCGCGTCAAATCCGGGCACCGGGGGCGCCCCTTTCGGCCAGATGGCCATCGCCTTGAACAAGTGGCCCATTTCATCCGGGTGGGTCAAGCGCCGAAGCGCAGTCATCGCGCCTGCGTCCCCCGCCGCCGCCAGCCGTTCCGCCCGTTGCGCCGCGCCCAGCGACAACAGCCAGTCGCCTTGTCGAACCGGACGGGACGCCACGGCCCCCGCCCGGATCGCCGCCGCCGCCAAGGGGGCGAAATCGACATGGGCTGTCAGATCGGCCTCGCCCGGACGTTCCATCGGATCCACGGGCGCGTGGTTGCGCAAGGCCTGGAAGGTGTCGCCGTATCCGTTCCAGCCGCCATAATCGACCAGGATCGCCGCCCCGCCATGGGCGGCGATGCGGCGGGCAATAGCCTCGACCATGGCGGGGGCGGCAGGGCATTCCTCGACCACGTCGCCAAGCTTGCCCTCGCGCGGCAGGTCCACCACGGGGCCAAGGCCCAGGCGCAGTCCATCGTCCGACAGGCCGACCATGCGTTCGGCCCAGCCGCCGGATACGCGCTGATACTGCCGGATCGGCAGGGCATCGAAGAACTCATTAGCTAATAGGAACAGTGGCTTATCGGGAAGATCCTCGACACCGTCGAGATGCGTGACTTTTCCCAGCCTGTCCCGCTGGATCTGCCGCAGATGCGGCGATGCCTCTATCAGCATGACTTCGGCGGCCTCGGTCATGCCAGGGGCCTTGCGAATCGCGCGCAGCATATCGGCCATGAGGGTTCCACGCCCTGGTCCCGGTTCGGCAAGGGCAAGGGGCGTCGGACAGCCCTGATCCATCCAGGCTTGCGCCAGGGCAAGGCCGCACAGTTCCCCGAACATCTGGTGGATTTCAGGCGCCGTGGTGAAATCGCCCTGGATGCCAAAGGGATCGCGGGTGGCATAGTAACCGTATCGCGGGTGCAGCAGGCAGATTTCCATGTAATCGGCCAGAGTGATCGGCCCTGTCGCCCGGATGCGTCCCGCGATGATTTCAGCCAGCGGCGTCATCCTGGGACGGCCACCCTTGGACGGCGCACGGCGCGCAGGATCAGGACCAGTCCGATCAGCACCATCGGCAGCGACAGAACCTGGCCCATGGTCAGGCCGACCGCCGGCCCGCCGATCACATGGCCCAGCGGATTGTCCGGCGTGATGAATTGCGGGTCGGCCAGGCGGAACAATTCCACGAACATCCGCGCCAGCCCGTATCCGGCCAGAAAGACCCCGAAGGCCAGGCCCGGACGGCGCAAGCCCCCTGCCCGGACCAGGGCGAACAGGATCAGGCCTAGAAGCAACCCTTCAAGCCCCGCCTCGTAAAGCTGGCTGGGGTGGCGGGCGCAGGGACCGGTCACGCCGGCGCAAGCCTGCGCAGCCTCGCCCGGGAAGATCACGCCCCAAGGCAGGTCGGTGGGACGGCCCCATAATTCGGCATTGATGAAATTGGCGATGCGGCCGAAAAAGATGCCGATGGGGGCCACGACCGCCATCGCATCCGCCAGCCGCAAAGGCGGGATGCCGTTCGCGCGGCAGAACGCCCATGTCGCCAGGATTACGCCCGCGAAGCCGCCATGGAAGCTCATCCCGCCTTGCCAGACCTTCAGGATCTCGGTGGGGTTGGACAGGTAATATCCGGGTTCATAGAACAGCACGAAGCCCAGCCGCCCGCCCAGAACAACCCCCAGGATCACCCAGGTCAGCAGATCGTCCACCCGGTCGGCCCGCATCGGCGCGCGGTCGCCCCACAGCCCATCGCGGCGCATCATGGCGATGATGATCCGCCAGCCGATCAGAAGTCCTGCCAGATAGGCCAAGGCATACCACCGCAGCGACAATGTCAGCCCGCCCAGGTGGAGGGTGAAAATCTCGGGCGAGATGTCGGGGAACGGGATCATGGGGCCTCGGCGCGTTGACGGGCGCACGCTAGTCCGCGGGGGCGCGGTGTCAACCTGCGCCCCGTCGCGCGACATTTTCCGATTGCCACGGCCACCGCATTGAACCCCGACGCCGCCCGGCCCATATAGGACGCCAAGCACGCATCAGGGGCCAAGGCCAAATGACCACGCAAAACAAGTTCTTTGACGATATCTCGAAGCTGATGACCAACGCCATGGGCGTGGCCCACGGCGCCAAGTCCGAGGCGGAGACAGCCATGAAAGGCTGGATCGACCGTTGGCTGGCAGATCGCGACTTCGTGACCCGGGAGGAGTTCGAGGCCGTGCGCGAAATGGCCATCAAGGCGCGGACCGTGAATGCCGAACTCAAGGCACGGCTGGACGCGATGCAGGCAGGCCGTCAGGGCTGAACGCGGTCGCGCAGCGCGCCGCTGCGGTCATACAGCAAGACCTCGCCCGCATCGGTCACGACCACGATCCAGTCGCGGGCAAAGGTTACGGCCTGGGCCTGCGCGCCGTCGGGCAGCACCATGCCTTCGGGCAGGTCAGGCAGCGTCGGCTGACCCAGGCGCATCCACAACAGCGCAACGATTGCGATCATGCCCAGGCCCATCACCAGGGCCAGCCCCGTCACCAGCCCCCGAAGCAGCCGCAGTTCCGGCACCGCTTTCACCGCCCGTTTCCAGTCGCTATCATCGTGATCCATGTCGAACCTTGTGGTAACCATTCCGGCCAATCCGCCCGACCGGCTTGATAAGGCGCTTGCACTGGCGGTGCCAGAGGCGGCGGCCCTGTCGCGGTCGCGTCTGTCCCGCCTGATCGCCGAGGGCGCGGTCAGCGGCCCGGGCGGCATCGTGCGCGACGGCAAGGCCCGCGTGGCCGAGGGGCAGGATTACCTGATCACCGTTCCCGATCCCGAACCTGTCGAGACACGTCCCGAGGCGATTCCCCTTGTTATCGCCTATGAGGACGAAGACCTGATCGTCATCGACAAGCCTGCGGGCATGGTTGTCCATCCCGCGCCCGGATCGCCTAATGGCACATTGGTCAACGCCCTGCTGGCCCATTGCGGCGACACGCTGTCGGGTATCGGAGGAGAGAAGCGCCCCGGAATCGTCCACCGGATAGACAAGGACACGTCGGGCCTGCTGGTCGTTGCGAAATCCGATCGTGCCCATCACGGTCTTGCCGCCCAGTTCGAGGCGCATACCGCCCAGCGCCGATACCTGGCGCTTGCCCATGGCGTCATCGACGGTGCCGATGCCCGTCTGCGCGGCACGCCGGGCGTCAGCTTCGAAGACGGCGCGGTGTTGAAGATCACCTCGCGATTGACGCGCCATGCGACGGACCGTCAGCGGCAGGCGGTCTATTTCGACAAGGGCCGCCATGCGGTGACGCGGGCGCGGATGATCGAGGCTTTTGGCACCCCCCCATCCGCGATGCTGGTGGAATGCCGGCTGGAAACGGGGCGGACCCATCAAATCCGCGTCCACATGGCCCATGCGGGCCTGGGGCTGATCGGCGATCCGGTCTATGGCGGCGCGCGGCGCGCCTCGGTCAAGTCGCTGGGGGCTGCTGCCCAGGCAATATCGGATTTCCGGCGGCAGGCGCTGCACGCGGCGCATCTGGGCTTTGATCATCCAGTCACGGGCGATCCCTTGGCGTTCGACAGTCCCCTGCCACCGGACATTCAGGCGCTGCTGGACCGCTTGCGCGCCATACCCTGACACAAACGTGAAAGCGCTGTTGCTGTCCCGTTCAGGATTTTGAATCAGAATGATACCGAAAGCGCCTTCCGGGGTTGATCCCACCACCCGGAACCCTGCACTTGCAGGCGGCGTTCCCCGAATAGTTGCGAAAGGCTAGAACCATGGCGAATTACGGAAACCTTCCCGCCCCTAGCCCTGAACAAGGGCTGAACCGTTATTTGCAGGAAATTCGCAAATTTCCGCTGTTGCAGCCGGAAGAAGAATACATGCTTGCCAAGGCCTGGGCCGACCATCAGGACAGCGAGGCCGCGCACCGGATGGTCACCTCTCACCTGCGGCTGGCCGCCAAGATCGCCATGGGCTATCGCGGCTATGGCCTGCCGCAGGCCGAAGTCATATCCGAGGCGAATGTCGGCCTGATGCAGGCGGTCAAGCGATTCGATCCCGAACGGGGCTTCCGGTTGGCGACCTATGCCATGTGGTGGATCCGCGCCTCGATCCAGGAATATATCCTGCGGTCCTGGTCCCTGGTGAAGATGGGCACGACAAGCGCGCAGAAAAAGCTGTTCTTCAACCTGCGCAAGGCCAAGTCCAAGATCGGCGCACTTGAGGAAGGCGATTTGCGGCCTGAAAATGTGGCCCAGATCGCCAACGACCTAAACGTCACGGAAAAGGAAGTCATCGACATGAACCGTCGCCTGTCGGGCGGGGACGCGTCGCTGAACGCCACGGTAGGCAGCGGAGAGGGGGATTCCGCATCCCAATGGCAGGACTGGCTGGAAGACGAGGACGCCAACCAGGCCGAGGCCTTCGCGGAGTCCGAGGAACTGGACACCCGCCGCCAGATGCTGATGCAGGCCATGGATGTGCTGAACGACCGGGAAAAGGACATCCTGATAGAACGCCGGTTGCGCGACGATCCCCTGACGCTGGAGGATCTGTCGGCGCGCTATGAGGTATCGCGCGAACGCATCCGCCAGATCGAAGTTCGCGCCTTTGAAAAGCTGCAGGACCGGATGCGCGTTCTGGCCCGCGACAAGGGCATGAAGGTGCCCGACACGGCGATGTGATCCTGGCCTCGCCTTGACCGGCGGGCGCGATTGAACCCGCCGGGCGCGCCCGCTATGGTTCGGGGGCAGGCTGGCAGATCAGACAACATGACCGCGCTTACGGATTTTCAACGGCTCGAAGCCCAAGGCTCGTGGCGCTCAGCGCCCGATGCGCCATTGCGCGAAGTGATCGTGTCCCTGGGCGATGCAACGTTGATCCTGTCCGATCCCAGCACCGACCGGCCCTTGTCGCATTGGTCCCTGCCCGCCGTGTTCCAGTTGAACCCCGGCGCTCTGCCTGCGGTCTATGCGCCCGGTGCGGCCGGGACCGATGAAACGGTCGCCATCGACGATCCCCTGATGATCGCGGCGATTGCCCGCGTCCAAGGCGCCGTCGCCAGCCACCGCGCCCATACCGGGCGGCTGCGCAGCGGATTGCTGGTGCTGGCGATCCTGGCCGTGCTGGGCTGGCTGGTCTTCTGGCTGCCGGGCGCATTGGTCGTCCATGCCGCCCGCATCGCACCCCCTGCCCAGGCCCGGGACATGGGATGGGCGATCCTGGCCGATCTGGAACAAGGCTCGGGCGCGGTGTGCCAGCGGGAATCGGGCCAGGCCGTGCTGAACTGGCTTGCCCCGCAGCTGCTTGGCCCGGACGCGGCCATTCGGGTCGTTCCCGGCCCCTTGGGCGGCGCGCGCCGTCTTCCGGGGGACATCTATGTGATCGGCAGCGACCTGCTGCGCACCGCCCCTGGGCCAGAGGCTGCGGCGGCCCATTTGATTGCCGCACGTCTTGCCACGGCGGACGAAGGCCTGCGTGACGCCGCTGCCCGTCATGCGGGGTTTCTGGCATCCTTGCGGCTGATGACGTTGGGCCACCTTCCGCAAGACGCGATGCGCGGTTTCGGTGCGGCGCTGCTGCTGAACCCCGTGCCGCGCCCCGGTGATGCCGACCTGCTGGCAGCCCTGGCCGACCGCGGCATCCCGGCCGAACCCTATGCACGCACCATTGACCCGACGGGGCAATCGGTCCTGCCCCTGATCGAGGGCGATCCGTTCCGCACCTCACCCCCCGCCCGCCCCTTGCTGACCGACGAACAATGGCTGGCGCTGCAACAGATCTGCGCAGGCTGACGCCCGACGCATCGTTTTCGCCGTTGCGCCCCGCCCCTGCTGCGGTTATTCAGACCCCAAGGCACCCGTAGCTCAGCTGGATAGAGCGCTGCCCTCCGAAGGCAGAGGCCACAGGTTCGAATCCTGTCGGGTGCACCATTGAAATCAAGTTCTTAGGAGAAGATCGGCAACGTTAAGTTTGACGAT
The DNA here is from genome assembly GCF_030863885.1 of Paracoccus actinidiae. Classification (NCBI taxonomy): domain Bacteria; kingdom Pseudomonadati; phylum Pseudomonadota; class Alphaproteobacteria; order Rhodobacterales; family Paracoccaceae; genus Paracoccus; species Paracoccus actinidiae. Next base: position 2,530,518 of record NZ_CP132956.1, on the reverse strand, counting down.
TGCAATGTTTGCTGCAACGAAACTGTAAATTATACTCAACAATTGGGCTTTGATTTGAGGAGGTCACCAGCCTCTCTCATTACCTTCTTCGTTCGACGACTGCGCCAAATTGGCTGGTGCCAAGTCCTCGAGATAAAAATTTTGCGCCAAAACCTTCCTCCGCGACGGCCGTGTCGAGATCGACTCCAACCTGGTGGAAAATGTCATCAGAAGCTCAGCCATGAACCGCCGAATTGCGCTCTTCGCCGGTCACGATAAAGGGGGCAGGATTTGGGCCCGCTTCGCCAGCTTGATCGGCACCTGCAAGACGAACGGCGTCGAACCCTACACCTACTGTCAACGTCGGTGCAAAACCCGGCCACGCGGCGGCGTAAAACCAGGCCAGGTGGCGGTGGCCTGCGCCATGGCGCGCGCGCTTACCATAGAGCTGGCGCGTGCCATGGCGCATTGGCCCCCGAACCTACGATCAACTATGGGCTGCGGTCGGCCAGGTCTGCGATCTGTTCTCCGACGAGGAATGCTACAACTACTTCAAAGCCGCAGGGTACGAGGTCGATTGAATGCAACAGGCTCTAGAACAGCGACAACTGGTCTCCGGCCTTGGGCGGCGGGCCAAAGCGGCTGCAATCCAGGGGCGCGCTTTCCTTGTGATAGTTCAGCCGCCTGCGGGCCAGCCGGAACCGCTGCAGGGCAAGTTCCGCCGCGACCCCAGCGCCCCGGAAGCGATGGCCGAAACGCGGATCGTTGTCGCGCCCGCCGCGCATGGCCCCCACCCGGTTCATCACATGGGCCGCCATGCCGGGGCGGTGGCGGTCCAGCCAGTCGCGAAACAGCGGGGCCACCTCCAGCGGCAGGCGCAGGGGAATCATGCTGGCCGTCGTCGCCCCCGCCTCTCTCGCGGCAGCCAGGATCGCCTCGATTTCAGGTTCGGTCAGGACCGGAATCACCGGGGCGACCATGACGCGCACCGGCACCCCGGCAGCGGCAAGGGTGCGGATCATCCGCAACCGGATCGCGGGCGTGGGGGCGCGCGGCTCCATCGCGCGGGCTAGATCCGCATCCAATGTGGTGATGCTGACGCCCACCGCCGCCATTTGCCGGGCCGCCAGGTCGGCCCACAGGTTCACATCGCGCAGCACGGTTTGCCCGCGGGTGACCAGCGTCGCCGGATGGTTCCAGTCCGACAACACCCGCAGGATCCCCGGCATGATCGCCAGCCTCGATTCCACCGGCTGGTAAGGATCGGTGTTCGTCCCCAACGCAATCGGCGCAGGATGATAGCCGGCCCGCGCCAGTTCGCGCGCCAGCAGCACCGCCGCATCGGGCTTGGCCGTGATCCGGGTTTCGAAATCAAGGCCCGGCGACAGGCCCAGATAGCTGTGGGTCGGCCGCGCATAGCAATAGATGCAGCCGTGCTCGCAACCACGATACGGATTGATCGAGCGGTCAAAGGAAATATCGGGCGAGGTATTTCGCGTGATGATGCTGCGCGGACGTTCCATCGTGACCTCGGTCCGCAAAAGGCGCACCTCCTCGGGAATGTCCCAGCCGTCGGATTCGCACGTTCTTTGATGCCGTTCGAACCGCCCATCGGGACGGGTGTCCGTGCCACGGGCCTTCAGGCGTTCATCGGGATTGCGGGGCGGCAGCATGGCATCACGCTAGAACGATACAAGAACATTTGCCAGTGCTTTGGCGGTTGATGTTCACGCTCCCCGCCTCCATCCTGCCACCAACCCAGCATCAGGAGGGATCATGAGCGACGATTACACCCCGCCAAAGGTATGGAGCCAGAAGGGCGAGAATGGCGGCCAATTTGCCAGCATCAACCGTCCCGTGGCCGGCCCGACCCATGACAAGGATCTGCCGATCGGCAAGCATCCCTTGCAGCTTTATTCGCTGGCCACGCCCAACGGGCAAAAGGTCACGATCCTGCTGGAGGAATTGCTGGAGGCGGGCTTTGACGCGGAATACGACGCCTGGCTGATCCGCATCGGCGACGGCGACCAGTTCGGCAGCGGCTTCGTGGCCGCAAATCCCAATTCCAAGATCCCCGCGTTGATGGACCATTCTGCAACCCCGCCGCGCCGGGTATTCGAATCGGGGTCGATCCTGGTTTATCTGGCGGAAAAGTACGGCGCCTTCCTGCCCGCCGACCCGGACGCCTGGACTGAGGCGATGAACTGGCTGTTCTGGCAAATGGGCTCGGCCCCCTTCCTGGGCGGCGGCTTTGGGCATTTCTATGCCTATGCGCCGGTCAAGATCGAATATGCCATCGACCGCTACACGATGGAGGCCAAGCGCCAGCTTGACGTTCTGAACCGGCATCTGGCCGACAACCGCTTCATGGCGGGCGATGAATATTCGATCGCCGACATGGCGATCTGGCCTTGGTATGGGCAGATCGTGGCAGGCAAGCTTTATGGGGACGCCGCAACCTTCCTGAACGCGGATATCTATGGCAATGTCCGCCGTTGGCATGACGATATCGCCGCCCGTCCCGCCGTGCAGCGCGGGATCATGGTCAACAAGACCAGCGGAGAGCCGTCGCAGCAATTGTGGGAACGCCACGATGCCAGCGATTTCCAGACCCGGACCCAGGACAAGCTGGAAAAGTAAGACCGGGGGCGCTGCCCCTATCGCCTTGTGGCGATTCCCCCAGGATATTTAGACCAAAGTGAAAGGCGTCTTTTGCCTTGGTCCGAAATATCCACGGGGGTCCGGGGGCAGTCAGCCCCCGGCTTTCGCGGGACGCAGATCAGTTCCGCGCGCGATCCACCATCTTGCCCTTGGAGATCCAGGGCATCATCTCGCGAAGTTTCGCGCCGACCTGCTCGATCTGGTGTTCGTCGTTGATGCGGCGCGTCGCCTTGAACGAAGGCTGGCCGACGGCGTTTTCCTGCATGAAGTCGCGCACGAACTTGCCCGACTGGATGTCCTTCAGCACCGCCTTCATGCGGGCCTTGGTTTCGTCATAGGGCAGGATGCGCGGGCCGCTAACATATTCGCCGTATTCGGCCGTGTTGCTGATCGAGTAGTTCATGTTGGCGATGCCGCCTTCATAGATCAGGTCGACGATCAGCTTCACCTCGTGCAGGCATTCGAAATAGGCCATCTCGGGCTCATAGCCCGCCTCGACCAAGGTTTCAAAGCCCATGCGGATCAGTTCCACAAGACCGCCGCACAGCACAGCCTGTTCGCCGAACAGGTCGGTTTCGCATTCCTCGCGGAAGTTCGTCTCGATGATGCCGGACCGGCCACCGCCGATGGCGGAGCAATAGGACAGGCCCAGATCCATGGCCTTGCCTGAGGCGTCCTGGTGGACGGCCACCAGGCAGGGCACGCCGCCGCCCTTGACGTATTCGCCGCGCACGGTGTGGCCGGGGCCTTTGGGGGCCATCATGATGACATCGACGCCGGGCTTTGGCTCGATCAGGCCGAAATGCACGTTCAGGCCGTGCGCGAATGCGATCGCCGCGCCGTCGCGCAGATTGTCGTGGACGTATTTCTTGTAGGTTTCGGCCTGCAATTCGTCCGGCATGGTGAACATGATAAGATCCGCCCAGGCGGCGGCCTCGGCAATGCCCATGACCTTCAGGCCTTCGCCTTCGGCCTTCTTGGCAGAGGGGCTGCCTTCGCGCAGGGCGACAACCACGTTCTTGGCGCCCGAATCGCGTAGGTTCAGCGCATGGGCATGGCCTTGCGAGCCATAGCCCAGGATAGCGACCTTTTTGTCCTTGATCAGATTCACGTCGCAGTCGCGGTCATAGTAAACGCGCATGGGATTTCCTTTCCTTCGATTACCATGGTTCTAGCCGAAACTGTCGCGAAGGGATGTTCAATTTTCCCGAAGGAGAGTATTTAGGTGAAATAATCATGCCCGAATATTATTGATCGTTTGAATGTCATGCCCGATGCAACCGACTATCGCATTCTGCGCCACCTTCTTGCCGACCCCGGGGCGGCGAATGCCATCTTGGCACAGCGGGCTGGCGTCACCCCCGCCAGCCTGTGGCGGCGGCTGGAAAAGCTGCGCGGCACCGGCGTCATCGCCGCCATACAGACCCGCATCGACTGGCGCGCCCTGGGATACGAGGTGCAGGTCAGCCTGCGATTCACCCTGGACAAGACCAGCCCGCGCGCCTTTGACGAATTCATCGCCGCCGCGCGCGACGTGCCCGAGGTTACGGAAATCCAGACCTTCCTGGGCAGCGTGGATCTGCGCCTGTCGGTGATCGCGCGCGACATGGCCCATTGGCAGCAGATCTATCGCGACCGGATCCTGCGCCTGCCGCACGTGTCCGACAGCGACGCGTTGATGCTGGTGTCCACCATCAAGGACAGCGGGGAACTGGCATTGTGAGCGGGCTGGACGCGACCGACTTGGCGGTCCTGCGGATCCTCGCGCAGGACGCCACCAAGAGCGCGGCCGAGATCGGGCGTGCCGTTGGCATCGGCCAGCCCGCCGCCTGGCGGCGCATCAAGCGGCTGACCGACAGCGGCATCCTTGCCGGGCGCCGCGTGATTGTGGACAATGCGGCGCTTGGCTTTGGCGTCACCGTTTTCCTGGGCATCCGCCTTGCCGCCAAGGGTCGCACGTCACTGGAGGATTTCGAACGCGCCGTGACTGCCATCCCAGAGGTGCAGACCGTCCAGCACGTGCTGGGCCAGTTCGACTATCGCCTGCGCATCACCGCACGCGACATTTCCGATTTCGAACGCATCCTGCGCCGCCGCATCATGACCCTGCCCGGCGTGGGCCAGGTCGAGGCGAACGTGATGCTGTCCGAGGAGCGAAGGCCCGGGCCGCTCGGCGCAATGTGAAGCGTTCCTTCTGGCCTCGCCCTGCATCCCGCGCTAGAGATTTCAAATGCAAAAGATCACGCTTCCCGAACGGCCCCATTGGCGCGACACCGCGAAAGAGGTGGGCTTTACCTTTGCCGACATGCATGGCGAACCCTATTGGGAGGAAAGCTCGGCATACCGGTTCACGCTGCGCCAGATCGAGGACGACATCGAGGATCCCTCGACCGACCTGCACAATATGTGCCGCGACGCCGTGGCCGAGATCGTGCAAAGCCAGGAAATGATGGAGCGTCTGGGCATCCCCGACCAGCATCGCGACCTGGTGGCCGACAGCTGGCGGCGAAACGAGCCCGAGATCTATGGCCGCCTGGATCTGGCCTATGACGGCAAGGGGCCTGCGAAGCTACTGGAATACAACGCCGACACGCCGACCTCGCTTTACGAAAGCGCGTCGTTCCAGTGGCAATGGCTGGAGGACCAGCTGGCGGCGGGCGTGCTGCCGCGCGGCGCCGACCAGTTCAACGGCATCCACGAGGCGTTGGTCGAACGCTTTCGCGCGCTGTTCGACCGGAACACCGACATCCACTTCACCGCCGTCGCCGACAATCCCGAGGATTATGCAACCGTCGAGGCCATGGCCTGGGCCGCGCGGGAAGCTGGGATGGGGGCGCATTACAGCGACCTGGACAAGCTGGGCGTGACCAAGCAGGGACAGTTCGTCGATGCCGAGGACCGCGTGATCGGCACGCTGTTCAAGCTGTACCCGTGGGAAGACCTGCTGCGCGACGATTACGCGCGCCATATTGCAGGGTCGGGTTGCCTGTTCCTGGAGCCTGCCTGGAAGGCGCTTGTGTCGAACAAGGGGATCCTGCCCGTGCTGTGGCAGATGTTCGAGGGCCATCCGAACCTGTTGCCCGCCTTCTTCGCCGACGACGTGGCCGATGCGCTTGTGGCGGGGGGGCGTGCGGTGCCTGCGGTGGCCGATGCCTTTGGCCGCGTGGCCGACCAGTTCCGGCAGGCCCATGTGGTCAAGCCGATCTTTTCACGCGAAGGCGCCTCGATCAGCATCGTCGAGGGTGGCGAGATCACCGAAGCGTCCCCAAATACCGATTATGACCAGCATCCGCGCATCGTGCAGGCCTATGCGCCCTTGTCCGACTTCGACGGCTTCAAGCCGATCGTCGGGGCCTGGATCGTGGGCGATGCCTGCGTGGGCATGGGCCTGCGAGAGGACAAGTCCCGCATCACGCAGGATTTGTCGCGCTTCAAGCCGCATTTCATCGCGGACTAAAGGGGGAAAGACATGAGGAAACGTTCCAGAGCCGTCGCCCTGACCATCCTTGGCGCCGCCAGCTTTGCCATCGCGGGCTGCCGCGAGGAACAGGTGGACGCGCAGGCCTTTCCCGATCTGGCAAGCTGCCAGGCCGCTGCGGCCCAGGGCGGACTGTTCACCGAGGCCGAATGCCAGCAGTCCTTTGCCGAGGCCGAACAGCTTCATGTCGAATCCGCGCCCCGCTATGACAGCCTGCAGGTCTGCGAGGAACAGCACGGCGTCGGCAATTGCGGATCGGAAGACCAGCAGGTCTCGAACGGCGGGTCGGGCAGCATCTTCATGCCGCTGCTGGCGGGATACCTGATCGGGTCCATGCTGGGCGGGGGCGGGCTGTCGCGGTCCCAGCCGATGTACCGCACGCCCCAGGGCGGCTATACCAACGCCGCGCGCACCAGCACGTTTTCCAGCAATACCGGCCGCGCGGCGTTGAACAGCAGCCAGTTCGCCCGCCCTGCCGCGACTGCCGGGCAGGCACCGATGTCGCGGGCTACCGCGGCCTCGCGCGGGGGAATCGGGTCCACCGGCGCCAGCCGTGGTTTCGGCGGTTGATCGCCGCCGGGATTTAGGGGAACCTTTGCCGAACCGGGGCGTCTTGATTGGCCCTTATCCCTGCAGGAGTCTGCCATGTCCCGTGTTGCCCCGCTTGTCGCCGCTCTTTTGATCGCGGCAACGCCGCTGGCCGCGCAGGATATCGTCGTCTCGTCCAAGATCGACACCGAGGGCGGGTTGCTGGGCAACATGATCCTGCTGGCGCTGCAGGATGCGGGCCTGCCGGTGCAGGACCGGTTGCAACTGGGCGGCACGCCGATCATGCGCGACGCCATCGTCGCAGGCCAGATCGACATCTATCCCGAATACACCGCGAACGGTGCCTTCTTCTTCAACGAAGCCGACAGCGACGTGTGGAAGGACGCGGCCCAAGGCTATGCCCGGGTGGCCGAACTGGACCGCGAACAGAACGACATCGTCTGGCTGACGCCATCGCCTGCCAACAATACATGGGCCATCGCCCTGCGCCAGGACGTGGCCGAGGAGAACGGCCTGACCACCATGACGCAGATGGGCGAATGGATCGCGGGCGGCGGACAGGTCAAGCTGGCGGCCTCGACGGAATTCGTGACCTCGCCGGCCGCGCTGCCGGCGTTTCAGGAAACCTATGGCTTCACGCTGACGCCTGACCAGTTGGTGCAGCTTGCGGGCGGCGACACGGCCGCGACCATCGCGGCCGCGGCGCAGCAGACATCGGGCGTGAACGCGGCCATGGTCTATGGCACCGACGGCGCGATCGCCGAAGCGGGCCTGCTGGTGATGGAGGACGACAAGGCCGTCCAGCCCGTCTATCAGCCCGCCCCCATCGTTCGGTCCGAGGTGCTGGAAGCCCATCCCCGGATCGCCGAGGTGCTGGAGCCGATCTTCGCCTCATTGACGCTGCAAACGCTGCAAACGCTGAACGGCCGCATCCAGGTCGGGGGCGAGCCGGCGGCGGCGGTCGCGCAGGATTACCTGACGCAGGCGGGCTTCCTGGACTGATCCTGCCGTGCGGCTGTCGCCCCCGCCGGTTCTGTTCGCGCTGATCGGCGGGGCAGGATTGGCCTTGCCGCTGGTCCAGTTCAAGGCCAACCGGATCGTTCCGGGCGAAGGGATCGGCCTGCCGGCGCTGCCCCTTGGCCTGCCGCTGACGGCGGCGCTTGGCGGCCTGCTGCTGGCCGCTTGCCTGGCGCTGTGGCCTGCCGCGATACGCCTGGCGGTTGCGGTCACGGGGATTGTCGCGGTGATCCTGTCGCTTGGCCTGGCCGCGATCCACCTGACGCCCGAGGGGAATACCTTGGCCCGAGTCTCTCCCGCCTCGGGCTTTTGGCTATTGCTTCTGGCCTTCGGGCTGATGCTGGCCGATGCCGTCAGCCGGCTGCGTCCGTCCTTGCCGATGCGGTGGCTGCTGCTGGCGGCGGCCCTTGGGCTGCTGGCCGCGATCCTGGCGTCAGGCCTGCTGGACGGCGTATCGGTGATGCGCGAATACGCCACCCGCCGCGAGTTGTTCCTGCGCGAGGCGCAGGCGCATCTGATGCTGGCCTTCGGATCGCTGGGGCTGGCGCTGCTGACGGGTATCCCGGCAGGCATTGCGGTCTTTCAGATGCCCCGCTGGCGGAATCCGGTGCTGGGCGTGCTGAACGTCCTGCAAACCATTCCGTCGCTGGCGCTGTTCGGCATCATGATCCCGGTCTTTGGCTGGATCGCCGCGACCCTGCCCGGTGCCGCGCAGCTGGGGATATCGGGTATCGGCACCTTTCCGGCGCTTGTGGCGCTGTTTCTGTATTCCCTGCTGCCAGTGGTGTCGAACACCCTGGCCGGCTTGTCGGGCGTCCCTGCCGCCACGCGAGAAGCCGCCCTGGGCCTGGGCATGACCCGCGTGCAGGTTCTGTCGCAGGTGCTGGTGCCGCTGGCGCTGCCGGTGCTGCTGGCGGCGGTGCGTATCGTGCTGGTCCAGAACATCGGCCTGGCGGTCATCGCCGGGCTGATTGGCGGCGGCGGTTTCGGCACCTTCGTCTTTCAGGGCCTGAACCAGACGGCAATGGATCTGGTGCTGCTGGGGGCGCTGCCGACCATCGCCCTAGCGCTTGTGGCGGGGATCGCGCTCGACTTGCTGGTCCAGGCCGCGCGCAGGGATCCCGCATGATCGAGATCCGCAACCTGACCCGCCTTTATGACGGCTTGGCCGTGGTTAACGATGTCAGCCTGACGGTGGAAACCGGGCAACTGGCGGTGCTGGTCGGCACCTCGGGGTCGGGCAAGACAACGCTTCTGCGGATGATCAACCGCCTGGTGCAGCCGTCTTCGGGGCAGGTGCTGATCGACGGGGTGGACACCGCCACCCTGCCCGCGCATCTGCTGCGCCGCCGGATCGGCTATGCCATCCAAGGCCACGGGTTGTTTCCGCACCGCACCGTGGCGCAGAACATCGCCACGGTTCCCCGCCTGCTGGGATGGTCCCGCGCGCAGACCGGCGCGCGCGTCGATGAACTGCTGGAACTGTTCCAGATGGATCCGGCCACGTTCCGCGACCGGATGCCGCACCAGTTGTCGGGCGGGCAGGCGCAGCGCGTGGGCGTCGCCCGCGCCTTGGCCGCGAAACCCGACCTGCTGCTGATGGACGAACCCTTCGGCGCGCTCGACCCGCTGATCCGCGCCAAGGCACAGGACGACCTGCGCGAGATCCAGCAAAGGCTGGGCACGACGCTGATCCTGGTCACCCATGACATGGCCGAGGCGGTGGATCTGGGCGACCGCATCGCGGTCATGCAGGGGGGCAAACTGCTGCAATACAACACGCCCACGCGCATCCTGACCCAACCGGCCACCCCCTTCGTGGCAGACCTGATCGGAACGACGGACCGGGCGCTGCGGCTGCTGTCGCTGATGCGGGTGGGGGACATCGCGCGGCCAGGCCGGGCCGATGGTCCCGCCATTGCGCCCGGGGCCAGCCTGCGCGACGCCCTGGCCGAATGCCTGTGGAGCGGGCGTGACGCCCTGCCCGTCCAGGGGGGCGGGGTGGTGACGCTGGACGCCCTGCGCGCGCAGGCCCGCCCCCGATGACCGGGCGGATCCTGTTGGCAGGGGCGGCATCGTTCCTGCTGGCCTTCCTGATCTGGCCTGCCGCCCTTGCGCCGCTGTTCCAGCCCTTTACCCGCAACAATGCGCCCGCGATCTATGCCCAGACCAGCCTTTTGTCGCTGACCTTGTCGCATCTGGCCGTTGTCGCCGTGGCGGTGGCGGCATCGACCGTGGTGGGGCTGGCCCTGGCGATCCTTGTGACGCGCCCGGAGGGACGCGAATTCCTGCCCCTAGCGCGGACCGTCACCGCCGTGGGCCAGACCTTTCCGCCTGTCGCCGTGCTGGCCCTGGCCGTGCCGATCCTGGGCTTCGGCACCGGCCCGACGCTGGTGGCGCTGTTCCTTTATGGCCTGCTGCCGGTCTTTGAAAACGCGGTTGCCGGGCTGACCGGCCAGCCCCCGCCTGTGGCCGAGGCCGCGCGCGCCATGGGCCTGACGCCCCGCCAAAGGCTGTGGCAGATCGACCTGCCCCTGGCCCTGCCGCTGCTGCTGGCAGGGATGCGGCTGACCGCCGTGATCTCGCTTGGAACGGCCACCATCGGATCGACCGTGGCCGCCCGCACATTGGGAGAGGTCATCATCGCCGGTCTGTTGTCATCCAACACTGCCTTTGTGCTGCAAGGCGGGCTGGTGGTGGGCATCCTGGCCGTGCTGATCCATCACGGCTTTCAGGCGCTGGAATTCCGGATCAGGGCACGAATGGGCCTGGATTAGATCGCCACCGGCAGAACCTTCCAGATATCGGTCATATATCCCCGGATCGTGCGGTCCGACGAAAAGAACCCCGACCGCGCGATGTTGAGAGCCGCCATCCGGTCCCAGGTTGCGCTGTCCCGATAAACGGCGTCGATCCGGCGCTGCGTGGCGAAGTAATCGTCGAAATCGCTGGCGACCAGAAAGGGATCGTCGTTCCAGGTCCGGTCCAGCAAGGCATAATAGGATTCGGCCCGGCCGAAGCGGCCTTCCGATATCAGGTGCAGCGCGGCATTCAGATCGCGGCTTTTCTCGATGGCGCGGCGGGCATGGCCGGGGGTCGCGACCTCGGCTGCGGCCTGATCCGCCGTCATCCCGAACAGGAAGAAGTTCTCGGCCCCGACCAGGTCGCGGATCTCCACATTGGCCCCGTCCAGGGTGCCTATCGTCAGTGCGCCGTTCAGCGTGAACTTCATGTTGCCGGTGCCCGACGCCTCTTTTCCGGCGGTGCTGATCTGTTCGGACAGATCGGCGGCCGGGATCAGATCCTCGGCCATGGAGACGTTGTAGTTCGGCGGATAGGCGATTTGCAGATACCGGGACGTGACCGGATCGTTGTTGATCGTGGCCGCCACGTCGTTGATCAGGTGGATCACGGATTTCGCCAGCCAGTATCCCGGCGCCGCCTTGCCGCCGAAGATCTTGACCCGGGGCGTCCAGTCCCCGTTCGGATCGTCGTGGATGCGCTGCCACAGGGCGATGGCTTCCAGGATGTTCAGAAGCTGGCGCTTGTATTCATGGATGCGCTTGACCTGGATGTCGAAGATCGCGTCCGGGTCGGCCTTGACGCCCAGATCGGCCAGCAGCCCGTCCGACAGCCAGACCTTGTTCGCGCGCTTGACCTGTCCCAACGTCTCGCGGAAGGCCGCGTCCCCGGCATGGGCTTCAAGGCCGCGCAACTGGTCCAGGTCGGTCGTCCACCCCTCGCCGATGGTGTCGTCCATAAGCTGGGCCAAGCCGGGATTGGACATCCGCAGCCAGCGGCGCGGGGTGACGCCGTTGGTCTGGTTCACGATCCGGTCCGGGTGCAGCCGGTGCAGGTCGGCGAAGACGGTGTCCTTGACCAGGTCGGTATGCAGGGCGGATACGCCGTTCACCTTGCCCGCCATGATAAAGGCCAGTTCGCCCATCCGCACCTGATCGTGCTGGACGATCCCCACATGGGGCGGACGCCCGGTGGCCTTGCGGTGATCGTCGTCGATCATCTGGATGATCTGCATATGGCGCGGCAGGACGCCGCCCAGCAGCCAGGTGGACCAGCGTTCCAAGGCCTCGGGCATCAGGGTATGGTTGGTATAGTTCAGCGTTCCCTGCGCCAGGTCGCGGGCCTGGTCGAAGGGCAACCCGTGGTCGTCCATCAGCAGGCGCATCAGTTCCGGCCCGGCGATGGCGGGATGGGTGTCGTTCAACTGCATCGCCACCTTGTCGGGCAGCAGGCTCAGTTCGCCATGTTCCTGCATGAAGCGGCGCAGGATGTCCTGCAAGGAAGCCGAGGTCAGGAAATATTCCTGCTTCAGCCGCAGTTCCTTGCCCGATTCGGTGGTGTCGTCGGGGTAAAGGACGCGCGACAGCACGCGGGCCAATGCCTCGGGTTCGGCCGCCGCCGTATGGTCGCCCGCGTTGAAGCGGTGCAGATCCAGCAACGTCGTCGGATGCGCCCCCCACAGGCGCAGCGTGTTGGCCCAGTTGCCGCCCCAGCCCACCACCGGCGTGTCATAGGCCCGCGCGATGACGCTTTTGCCCGGACGCCAGACGGCACGGCCATCCACCGTCTCGACATGGCCCTTGAACCCGATGGTATAGCTGTAGTCGACCTTGACGAATTCCCAGGGGTGGGGCTGGTTCAACCAGTCCTCGGGCGTTTCGACCTGCTGTCCACCCTCGAACCGCTGGCGGAACAGCCCGTGTTCGTAACGGATGCCATATCCGAAGGCCGGGCATTGCAGCGACGACAGCGATTCCATGAAGCACGCCGCCAGCCGCCCCAGCCCGCCGTTGCCAAGCGCCGCATCGGGTTCGTTGTCCAGGATTTCCTGCTTGTCGAGGCCCAGCATCCGCAGCGCCTCATCCATGGGCTTTTCCAGCCGCAGGTTGATGATCGCATCCCCCAGCATCCGCCCGATGAGGAATTCCATCGACAGATAGCAGACCCGCTTGGCCCCCTGGTCGCGGGCGGCGCGAAACGCATCGACCCAGGTGCCCGCCATCAGGTCGCGCACGGCAAAGCTGACGGCCATCCGCCAGTCAAAGGGCGTCGCGAATTCCGCCCCCCGCCCCTGGCTGTGGGTCAGGTGGTGAAGGATCTGGTCGTGCAGGGCCTGGGCCGAAGGAATGGTGTGCAAATCAAGCCTCGTAGCGGCGGGAAATCATGGGGCAATGCCATGGCCGCCAGAATAGCGCCCAAGGGTTAATTTTGTTGCCAGCTTTACCGACGGTTGGAAAGGGCTGGGCGTGCATTACGATGCGGCAATGCCCGCCGGGCGGGCGTTTCGATCAATCCCCTGCCAGATCGCACAAGACGAAGGCTGCCACGCTTTCGGCCTCGATCCGTTCGACGGGGCCTGCGGGATCGTCGGGCATCCGGTCGCGCGCGCTGTCCAGCCGCCTGCGCCAGTGGGCGCCCCGGGCGGGATCGGGCATCCGAACACTGGTGTCCCCGCCATTGTTGAAGACCAGGAACACCGCCCCCCGCAGCGCGGCATAGGCGGGGGTGCCGGAGGCCATGCGCATCTCGGCCGCCAGCAGGCGCAGGTCCGGGTCGGCCCAGTCGGCCAGCGTCATGGGCGACCCGTCGGCGCGGCGCCAGAACAGGTCGGGCAGGCCGTCCTGTTCGCGCGGGTGGCTGTGCAAAAAGCGGCGCTGCCGCAGGATCGGATGGGCCTTGCGAAAGGCGATGGCCTGGCGGCAGAAATCCAGGAAAGCCGGGTCCGCCCCGTCCCAACCGACCCAGCCTAGGGGATTGTCCTGGCAATAGGCGTTGTTGTTGCCGTTCTGGGAATTGCCCAGTTCGTCCCCCGCCAGGATCATAGGGGTGCCTTGGCTCAGCATCAGGGTGGCGATCAGGTTGCGGCGACGGCGGTCGCGCCGGGCACGGACGGCAGGATCGTCGGTCGGGCCTTCGACCCCCCCGTTGTCCGAGATGTTGTGATCGTGGCCGTCGCGGTTGTTCTCGCCATTGGCTTCGTTCTGCTTGCGGGCATAGCTGACGGTGTCCATCAGCGTGAAGCCGTCATGGGCGGCTATGAAATTGACCGATGACGTGGCGGCCCGGCCGTCATGGTCGAACCGCGCCGCCGATCCCGCGATTCGCTTGGCAAGGCGGCCGGTCACCCCGGCATCGCCGCGCCAAAAGGCACGCACTCCGTCGCGATACCGGTCGTTCCATTCGCAAAAGGGCGCCGGATATGCGCCCAGTTGATATCCCCCCGGCCCCAGATCCCAAGGTTCGGCGATCAGCTTGACGCGGTTCAGGACCGGATCCTGCTGCACGGCGCGAAAGAACGGCCCGTCCCGGTCAAAGACACCCCGCGTGCGGCCCAGCACCGAGCAGAGGTCGAAGCGGAAGCCATCGACGCGCATCACCGTGACCCAATACCGCAGGCTGTCCATCACCAGCCGCAGCGCGAACGGGCTGTCGAGGTTCAGGACATTGCCCGTTCCGGCATCGTTGACATAGAACCGCCGCTCGTCGGCCAGGCGATAATAGGCCGCGTTGTCGATGCCGCGAAGGGACAGGGTGGGGCCAAGCTCGTTTCCCTCGGCCGTATGGTTGTAAACCACATCCAGGATCACCTCGATCCCCGCCTGGTGGAACCGCGCCACCATCTGCTGGAACTCGGCGATGTCGTGGCCCTGCATATAGCGCGGCTCGGGGGCGAAGAACCCATAGGACATATAGCCCCAGTAATTCGCCAGCCCCCGGTCCGCCAGGAACCGGTCGTCGGCAAAGGCATGGACCGGCAGCAGTTCGACCGCCGTGACGCCCAGGCTGGTCAGATGGTCCAGCACCGGATCCGAGGCCATGGCCAGATAGCTGCCCGGCTGGTTTACGCCGGGATGCAGCATGGTCAGCCCCTTGACATGGGCCTCGTAGATCACGGTTTCCGTCAGGGGGCGGCGCAGGGGGCGGTCCTCGCCCCAGTCGAAGGCCGGGTCCACCACCACGCAGCGCGGCATCCGGGCGGCGCTGTCGCGGCGGTCAAAGGACAGGTCGGCATCCGGGTGGCCTGCGCGGTATCCGAACAGCGCGTCGTGGGGCTGGGGGCTGCCGGTCAGGCGCCTTGCATAAGGGTCGATCAGCAGCTTGTTGGGGTTGAAGCGATGCCCGTCGCGCGGGCGATAGGGGCCGTGGACGCGGTATCCATACCGCTGCCCCGGGGCCAGACCGGCGATGTATCCGTGCCAGATATGTCCTTCGCGTTCCGGCAGCGGGATGCGGGTTTCGCGGTCCCGGTCGTCGAACAGGCACAGCACCACCTGATCGGCGTGCTGGGAAAAGATGGCGAAGTTCACGCCGCCCCCGTCGAAGCAGGCGCCAAGCGGGAAGGGGTGCCCCGCGGTGATTGCCTGGGTCATCGCGGGGCCGTCAGCCTTGCATAAAGCGCGGCATAGGCCCGTGCCGACTGGTCCCAGCCCACGGGATGCGCCATCGCATTGTCCTGCAGCCGGGACCACGTTTCGGCGTCCCTGTAAAGCAGGCACAGCCGCGTCAACGCGCCGCGCAGCGCATCCGCCGTCACCGGGGAAAACTGCAGCCCCGTCGCCACCCCCCGCGCAAGGGCTGCGGGGGACGCGTTGATGACCGTGTCCGCCAGCCCCCCGGTCAGGCCCACGACCGGCACCGCGCCATAGCGCAGGCCATACATCTGCGTCAGCCCGCAGGGTTCGAACCGCGACGGCACAAGGATCGCGTCGCCCCCGGCGATCAGCCGATGCGACAAGGCTTCGTCATAGCCGATGCGGACCGCGACATGGGGGTTCCGTTCGCCCGCCATGCGGAAGGCGTATTCCAGACCCGGGTCGCCCGATCCCAGCAGCGCCAGTTGCCCGCCGTGATCCAGCAGCGCGGGCAGTGCCTCCAGCAGCAGATCGAGGCCCTTCTGATGCGTCATGCGCGACACGATCACGCACAAGGGGCCGTCCGCGTCGGGCAAGCCCATCTCGGCCCGAAGGGCGGCCTTGTTGGGGGCCTTCCCGCCTGGGGCGCCATAGGGCTGGATCGCCGGATCCGCCGCCGGATTCCAGGCGTCCGTGTCGATGCCGTTGAGAATGCCCGTCAGCGATTCCCGCCGATGCCGCATCACCCCGTCCAGGCCCATGCCGTATTCGGGGGTCATCAGTTCCTCGGCATAGGTGGGGGACACGGTGGTCAGGGCGTCCGCGCCCATCAGCCCGGCCTTCAGCGCCGAGATGCCGCCATAGAATTCATAGCCGTGCGGGTGGAAATGCCAGGGATCCAGGCGCAACGAATGCATCCGGCCGGGATCGGTGGATCCGGTAAAGGCGATGTTGTGGATGGTCAGCACCGTGGCCGGGCCGCCGCCCATCTGGCGCAGGTATTGGGGCACAAGGCCCCCCTGCCAGTCATGGCCGTGCAGCACCTGCGGATGCCAGCCGCCCACGCCATGGATGCCCAGATGCGCGCCGATCCAGGACAGCGCGGCAAA
Organism: Paracoccus actinidiae; assembly: GCF_030863885.1. Taxonomy (NCBI): domain Bacteria; kingdom Pseudomonadati; phylum Pseudomonadota; class Alphaproteobacteria; order Rhodobacterales; family Paracoccaceae; genus Paracoccus; species Paracoccus actinidiae. Next base: position 2,514,352 of record NZ_CP132956.1, on the reverse strand, counting down.
ACGTTCAGGATTGTCAGGCCAGTCCTGCCCGCCCGGGGCCATATAGGGCGAACCCGCCCGTGCATACAGATGCGGCGCGTCGATCACCACAAGATCCAGCCCCGCCGCCTGACCCGACAGGATCCGGGCCCAGCCGCCAAAAAGGTCGTGGAAATGGGCCACCTCGGCGCCGTCCTGCAGGGCCGCCATGACGGCGGGATAGCCCGGGACCAGGGTGCGCATCTGCACCCCCTGGTCCCGCAGCGCGGCAGGCAGGGCACCCACCACATCCGCCAGACCGCCGGTCTTCACCAGCGGCGCGCATTCGGAAGCGACCGACAGGACTCGGGTCACAGGCTTGCCGCCCGCCGGTCCAGCATATCCTGGGTGATGAGGGTAATGCCCCCGTCACTGACCCGGAACCATCTTGCGTCCTGGGCCGGATCCTCGCCCACGACCAGCCCTTCGGGGATCACCACGCCCCGGTCGATCACCGCGCGGGTCAGCCGGGCGCGACGCTGCACGGTGACATAAGGCAGCGCCACGACATGATCCAACTGGGCATAGCTGTTGGTGTGAACCTGCGTGAACAGCAGCGAATTGCGGATTTCCGTCCCCGAGATGATGCAGCCCCCCGACACCATCGACGACACCGCGATCCCCCGGCGGTCCTTTTCGTCATGGATGAACTTGGCGGGCGGAACGCTTTCGGAATAGGTCCAGATCGGCCAGTCGCGGTCCCACAGGTTCAGTTCGGGGACAAAATCAGTCAGGTCGATATTGGCCTGCCAGAAGGCATCGACCGTGCCCACGTCCTTCCAATAGGCAGGCGCGCCCGGATCGCGCACGCAGGACACGTCAAAGCGGTGCGCCATGGCCTTGCCGTTCCTGACGATGGCGGGGATCAGGTCGTGGCCGAAATCGTGGCTGGAATTGGGATCCTCGGCATCCCTCAGCAGCAGGTCGCGCAGAAAGGGCCAGCTGAAGACATAGATCCCCATGGATGCCAGCGCACTGTCGGGATCGTCGGGCATCCCAGGCGGATCGGCGGGCTTTTCCAGGAACGATGTGATGCGCCCGGTTTCATCCACCGCCATCACGCCGAATGCCACAGCCTCCATCCGGGGCACGGTCAGGCAGCCTATCGTGACATCGGCGCGACTTTCGCAGTGCTCGCGCAGCATCACCTCGTAATCCATCTTGTAGATGTGATCGCCCGCCAGGATCACGATGTAATCCACGTCATAACTGTCCACGATGTCGATGTTCTGGGTCACGGCGTCCGCCGTGCCACGATACCAGTGGTCCTCGGACATCCGCTGGCTGGCAGGCAGGATGTCCATGAACTCGTTGCGCTCGGCCCGGAAAAAGTTCCAGCCGCGCTGAACGTGGCGGATCAGGCTGTGGGCCTTGTACTGGGTGGCCACGGCGATCTTGCGGATGCCGGAATTCATCGCGTTCGACAGCGCGAAGTCGATGATGCGGGTCTTGCCGCCGAAATAGACCGCCGGTTTCACGCGGCGGTCGGTCAGTTCCTTCAGGCGGCTGCCCCGCCCGCCGGCCAGCACAAAGGCCATCGCGCGCCGGGTCAATCTTATCTCGGCCATCAAACATCCTCCCCTTTATCATCCTTGCCTGCCACAAAGATTACGACCAGCAAGGGCGGCGGCACCTCCATGAAGGCGGGCTGGCCGTCCTGCGGTTCTGCCTGGGCCTTTACCCCGCCCAGGTTGCCAGCGCCTGAGCCCCCATGCGGCCCGGCATCGATGTTGATCGCCCTGTGCCAACGGCCCGGCTGGCACGCCGATGCGGACATGGGTGCGGGGCATGGGCGTGTCGCCATGAATTCGGCCCAGGGAAAACATCGCCCGGTCGGTCACCGCGCTGACGGCGGGCACGTCGGGGTTATACACGGTCGCCCAGACACCATCCAGCCCCGGGCTGTCGAATGGACGGTCGCAACGCCCCCCGGACAAGGCGGAAATACCGCCATTCGCCACTTGCAAGATGTCAGGCAGTTGTCCCATGCACCCACCTTAACCCGCCCGCGCATCAGGGCAATCCGTCACTTAACGCCGAAACGGCCTTTCCGGTGCCATGCCGGTCGTGTTCAATCCCCCCGAACGAAACAGGAGCGGCGAATGACGGAATGGTGGCGCGACGCGGTGATCTATCAGATCTATCCCCGAAGCTTTCAGGACAGCAACGGCGACGGCATCGGCGACCTGCCCGGCATCACGCGGCGGCTGGACCATGTCGCATCGCTGGGCGTGGACGCGATCTGGCTGTCGCCGATCTTCACCTCGCCCATGAAGGACATGGGTTATGATGTCAGCGATTACTGCGACATCGACCCGCTGTTCGGCACTTTGGCCGATTTCGACGCGCTTGTGGCCCGCGCGCACGACCTGGGGCTGAAGGTCATCATCGACCAGGTGATCAGCCATTCCAGCGACAAGCATCCCTGGTTCGCCGAAAGCCGCCAAAGCCGGAACAACGACCGCGCCGACTGGTATGTCTGGGCCGATCCCAATCCCGACGGCACCCCGCCCAACAACTGGCCCTCTGTCTTCGGCGGCCCGGCCTGGGAATGGGAGCCGCGGCGGCGCCAGTATTACCTGCACAACTTCCTGATCGAACAGCCCGACCTGAACCTGTGGAACCGCGACGTGCAGGACGCGCTTCTGGGCACGATGCGCTTCTGGCTGGACCGGGGCGTGGACGGGTTCCGGCTGGATACCGTCAACTTCTATTTCCACGATACCAGGCTGCGGAACAATCCGCCCAGTCCCAACCACGCTGCGCCGGATACCTATAACTACCAGCGCCATGTCTATTCCAAGAACCGGCCGGAAAACATCGCCTTCCTGAAGCGGATGCGCAAGCTGACCGACGGCTACGACGCCCGCATGATGGTGGGCGAGGTGGGCGAAAGCGGCGACACCTCGATCCGCATCATGGCCGAATACACGGCGGGGGATGACCGCCTGCATATGTGCTACAGCTTCGAGATGCTGAGCCACGAGTTCACGGCCCGCCATTTCCGCCACACGATCGAAGGCGTCCACCAAGGCGCGCCCGACGCCCATGCCTGCTGGTCCTTTTCCAACCATGACGTGTTCCGCCACGTGACACGCTGGCTGCCCCATGCGGAATCGCCCGAAGCCATGGCCCGGCAGGCGGCGGCGATGCTGCTGTCATTCCCCGGCACCATCTGCCTTTATCAGGGAGAGGAACTGGGCCAGACCGAAACCGACCTGTCCTATGACGAACTGACCGACCCCCCTGCCCTGCGTTTCTGGCCCGAGATCAAGGGCCGCGACGGCTGCCGCACCCCCATGGTCTGGGACGACAGCCCCCATGCGGGCTTTTCGACGGCCAAGCCCTGGCTGCCGGTCAAGGAACCCCAGGCAGCCCGCGCCGTGGCCGGACAGCAGGACGGCAACGACAGCGTGCTGTCAGCCTATCGCGCCACCATCGCCTTCCGTAAATCGCAGATGCCGCTGCGGGTGGGGGATACCGCATTCCTGGACCTGCCCGAACCGATCCTGGCCTTTCATCGCGGCACCGGGGACCAGGCGCTGACCTGCGTCTTCAACCTGTCCCCCAATCCGGCCACGCTGACCCTGTCGGACAAGGCGGACCTGACCGGACCATCGCAAGCCACCCTGTCGGGCAGGGTGCTGAGCCTCCCGCCGAACGGATTCGCCTGGCTGGACGGTCCGGTCGGCCTGCTGGCCTGATCAGTCGGGGTTGCGCCGCAGGAACAGTTCATAGGCCAGATAAAGACCGGCAGCCCCCGACAACAGCGCCCAGAAGGGGCTGCCGGTATAGATTTCGACCCCCGCCCAGGCCAGCGGCACCACCACGCACAACACCCGCACCCACAGGTGGCGGAAAAACGGTGCATTCGGATCAACCAGCATCTTGTACGGCTCCTGCTTTTGCCTTGGTTCAAATATCCCGGGGGTCCGGGGGCTGGCCCCCGGCTATCCCAACCCCGCCAGCCAAGGCGGAGCATCGGCAAGGGCAGCCGCCACATGGTCTATAAAGGCGCGCGTTTTCCTGGGCATCGGCCGGACCTGTGGCCAGACCACGCTGATGGGCAGGGGTTCCTGTGCCAGGCCGGGCAACAGCCGCACCAGCCGCCCGTCGCGCAGTGCGTCATGGACGATGAACATCGGCAACAGCGCCAGTCCCAGCCCGCCAATCGCCATGTCGCGCATCGCCTCGCCGTTATTGGCCGTGATCCGGCCTAGGGGAGGGGGCGGCACGTCTCCAAAGGGCCAGATATCGCCCAGCCGCGCGTTGAGATAGCCGATGGCGCGGTGGCGCGACAGATCGGCGGGGGTCTCGACCGCGCCGTGCAGGGCCAGGTAATCCGGGCTTGCCACCAGCGCGCGGGGATCGGCGCAGACCCGGCGGGCCATCAGGCTGCTGTCCTTCATCACGCCGATGCGCAGGCCCACATCGAACCCGGCCCGGCTCAGGTCGGCCAACTGGTCGTCGTAATCCAGCACGATTTCCAGCCCCGGATGGGCACGGGCAAAATCGGCGATCACCGGACCAAGATGGCGGATGCCGAAGCTCATCGGGGCGGCGATGGCCAGGCGACCGCGCAGATCTGTCTGGGCGCCCACGCTTTCGGTCGCCGCGACCAGTTCGGCCAAGGCCGGGCGCAGCCGGTCGGCCAGGGCCAGGGCGGCGTCCGTGGGCGCGATGCGGCCCGCATGGCGGGTGAACAAGGCCACGCCCAAGGCCGCCTCGAAATCGCTAATCCGCTTGCTGACGACGGATTTCGACAGATCCGCCCGCGCCGCAGCGCCCGATATGCTGCCCGCGTCCAGCACGGCCAGAAACGTCCGAATGTCGCTGATCGACCAATCCATGCGTGCACCATACCCAGCGCCCGACCGTTCGCAAGAACCGAACGCCGCATTGCCTGTCAGGCGGCTGTCCCGAACGGCCTGCCTGCGCCATATTGGGATGGAGCAAGGAAGGGAACCGCATCATGCAACTGACCGGCATCCACCACCTGACCGCGATCACCGCCGACGCGGCAGGCAACAACCGTTTCTATACTGACACCCTGGGCCTGCGCCGGGTCAAGAAGACGGTGAACCAGGACGATACCTCGGCCTATCACCTGTTCTTCGCCGATGGGGCGGGCACGCCCGGCACGGACATCACATTCTTCGACTGGCCGGCGGCCCGCGAACGGCGCGGCACGCATTCGATCAGCCGCACAGGGTTGCGCGTGGCGGAAGACAGCCTGGACTGGTGGGCCGCCCGCCTGTCCGACAAGGGCGTGACGACTGGCAAGGTCACGATGCTGGATGGCCGCGCCAGCCTGGATGTCGAGGATCCCGAAGGCCAGCGGCTGCGCCTTGTGGGCGCGCCCGACCCGGCGGGGCAGCCCTGGGATCATAGCCCCGTCCCGGCGCAGCACCAGATCCATGGGCTTGGCCCGATCACCATATCCGTCCCCGACCTGGCCCCGACCGAAGCGTTGCTGACCCAGGTCATGAACATGACCCGCCTGCGCGATTACCCCAGCCCCGACGGGCAGGGGACGGTCCATGTGTTCGCGATGGGCGCGGGCGGGGCTGCGGCGGAACTGCACGTCGCGGTGCAGCCGGGACTGCCCCCTGCGCAACAGGGGGCGGGCGGGGTCCACCACGTCGCCTTCCGCGTGCCGGACACGGCGGCGCTGACCGACTGGGCAAACCGCGTCCGCACCTTCCGCCTGCCCAGTTCCGGCGAGGTCGAGCGTTTCTATTTCCGTTCGCTTTATTTCCGCGAGCCGGGCGGAAACCTGTTCGAACTGGCGACGGACGGGCCGGGCTTCGACGTGGACGAGCCGCGCGAAACCATGGGTCAGGGCCTGTCCCTGCCGCCCTTCCTGGAAGGCAGGCGCGCCGCCATCGAGGCAGGGTTGAAACCGCTGGACTAAGCAAAGTCCCGGGGGCACCCTGTTCCCGGGTTTCACCGAAAGGACGCGCATGACCACCATCCTCGGCCTGTCGGGCAGCCTGCGCCGCGCCTCGTTGAACGGAGGGCTGCTGCGTGCGGCCCGCGACAGCGCGCCGGGCGGCGTTCAGGTAATCATCGGCGATATCACCCAGGTGCCGCTTTACAATGGCGACGAGGAAGCCGCCCGTGGCACGCCCCCTGCAGTCGCGGCGTTGCACGAACAACTGGCGCAGGCGGGCGGGCTGCTGCTGGCGACGCCCGAATACAACAACGGCATTCCGGGCGTATTCAAGAACGTCATCGACTGGATGTCGCGGGGCGAGGGGCTGGCGCTGTTCGCAGGCAAGCCCGTCGCGGTGATGGGCGCATCGCCGGGCGGGTTCGGGACCACCCAGGCGCAAACCCATTGGTGGCCGGTGCTGCGGACCTTGAAGACCCGGCCCTGGTGGGACGGCCGCCTGATGGTGTCGCGCGCGGGCGGGCTGTTCGACGCGGATGGCAACCTGACCGACGACAAGACCCGGGCGCTTGTCGCGGATTTCGTGGCGGGATTTGCCGCCAGCCTGTCCCAGGGAAAGGATCGGCCATGACCCCCGCCATCGACCATGTCGCCCTGACCGTGCGCGACCTGCCCGCCATGACGGCGTTCTATCGCGACGCGCTTGGCCTGACCTCGCTGGGCGGCGACGGCGAAAGCGCGCGGCTTGGCGCGGGTGGCCGCATCTTGCTGGAATTGCGCGGCGACCGCACTGCCCGGCCCTGCGATCCGCGCCAGGCCGGATTGTTCCACACCGCCTTCCTGCTGCCCGAACGCGCCGATCTGGCCCGCTGGCTGCGCCATGCGGCGGAAACACGCGTTCCGTTGACCGGTGCCAGCGACCACGGTGTCAGCGAGGCGCTCTATCTCGACGATCCCGAGGGCAACGGCATCGAGATTTATTGGGACCGTCCGCCGTCCGACTGGATCCGCGATGGCGACCGGATCGAAATGTTCACGCACAGGCTGGATCTGGACGACCTGCTGTCGGCCCCGGAGGCCCCCTGGCAAGGCCTGCCCCAGGGCAGCGCCATCGGCCATGTCCATCTGCAGGTCGGCGATCTTGACCGGGCGGACGCTTTCTTTTCGGACGACCTTAGCCTGACCCGCACCTTTGATGCCCATGGCGGCGCCTGGTACGGCTGGAACGGTTATCACCACCACCTTGCCGGGAATACCTGGAACAGCCAGGGCGCAGGGATGCGCGATGCGGGAATGGCGGGCCTGGCCGAGGTGGCCGTTCACGATCCCGCCCGCGCGGGACAGCAGATTGCCGATCCCTGGGGAACCCCGTTCAGCTTCGTCTGACGGCCTTCACGGCATGGTGTGGTAACGCATTACCTTACGCAAAAGCATCCGCCCATTCGGGATGCCGGGCAAAGCGCGCCGCGACATAGGAACATCGCGGCACGATCCGAAACCCCGACTTGCGCGCATCGGCGACCATGGCATCCACCAAGGCCGCCGCCGCGCCGGTGCCGCGCAGCGCCTCGGGCGCGCCGGTGTGGTCGGCGCTGACCCGGTCCGGGCCGTGCCGGGTGAAGGTCAGTTCAGCCTAGGCGTCGATTCCCGCGATCCGGGCGACATAGCGGCCGTGGCGGGCGTCGGTGTCTTCCCTGGTGATCGTCACTTCAGCCATGATCTGCCCCTGTCATCCAGTCTGCCGCCGCCGCCAGATCATCGGCGGTCAGGTCATGTCCCGCCTGCACGACGCGGGCATCCAGGTCGGCCCCCTGCCGGGACAGCCAGTCGTTCAGGCGCGGCGCATGGGGACCATAGGGGTCGCGCGCCCCGGTCAGCGTCAGCACCGACAGGCCGGTCAGGTCGGCTTGCGGCAGATCCTCCAGCACCGCCATGGGGCGCATCAGGATCGCACGGCGGATCAGCCCCGGCTGCAACCCCATCACAGCGGCGGCGAAGTTCGCGCCATTGCTGTATCCCATCACCGTGATCCGCGCCGGATCCAGGTCATAGGCGGCAAGCGCGCCGGTCCAGAAACCGGCGAAAACCTCGGCCTCGGCGCGGATGTCGTCCTGATCGAAGCTGGTCATGGAAATGCGGCGAAAGAACCGCGCCACGCCTTCCTCGGTCGAACGGCCCCGCACGCCCAGCAACGTGGCATGGGGCGCGATGCGGTGGGCCAGGGGCATCAGGTCGGCCTCGGTCCCGCCGGTGCCGTGCAGCAGCACCATGGCCGAGCCGTCCCGCTGATCGGGCTGGCGCAGCCGATGCACAAAGGGAAGTTGTCTCATCCTTGTCCTTTCCTCGCCCGGGCGGGCGAATTGCGGCAAGCGCAGGTGCAGGTCGACGGTATCCGCGACATGGGGCGGGATCATCAGGGTCCGGCCCAGGCCGCCCGGTTCGTCCACCGCCATGCCGGGACCGTCGGTCGCCAGTTCGATCAAGGTATCGCCCGGTTCGCGAACGTAAAGCGAGGTGAAATACTTGCGGTCATGCACCGTCACATCGCCCATGTCCCGCAAGGCACGCCGGTGGTCCCCCAATGCCGCAAGATCGGGCACCCGCAGCGCCACATGGTCGATCACGCCCGTTCCCGGGATGCCCGGCACAAAGCCGGTTGCGTCGCGGATGTCGATGGCGTCGGTGTCGGACAGCAGCCGGGTCAACCCGCCTTCGGCCCCGCCATGGCGATAGCCGAAGGGCCGCAGGAACGCGGCGGTCTGTTCGGGCACCCCGGACCAGATCGTGACGGACCGAATGCGGGCGGGGGCGGCGGGCCAGCCGGTATCGGCGGTGTCCGTACCCGTCAGCTTGACGATGATGCCGTCGGGATCCTTCAGCCGCAGCACAGGCTCGTCCCATTCGCGGACCGGGCCTTCGACGCGCAACCCGCGCTGCATGGCGCGGGTCAGCCAGTCGCCGATCCGGGCGCGGGGAATTGCAAGGGCAATCTCCGTCACGCGGCCATGGCCCACCCGTCCTGCCGCGCCGTCCTGCCAGGCCAGAAAGCTGACCAGGCTGCCGGGGCTGCCGGCGGGGTTGCCATAGAACAGGTGCAACTGCTCCGCATCCTCGAACCCGGCGGTCTGCTTGACCAGGGATAGGCCCAGAAAGCCCATCCAGAAATCAACATTGGCCTGAACGTCGCGGGTGATCGCCGTGACATGATGGATTCCGCTGGGCATCGCACACCTCTGGTTCAAACAGTTGCCCCCAAGATGCGGTTCCTGACCCTTGTCCGCCATCCGTCCCCTTGCTGACACGGCGTTCGGCCAGGGCGAACGATTTTTACCTTCGGGTTCTGCCGCATCGGACCTATCCTGATCGCAGCAACAGGAGGCCCCGATGAGCTGGAACCCCGCCCTGACGCCCGGCTGCCCCGACGAGGTCGGCCCGGACGCCATCGAGACGCTGATCATCCCCCGCGCCCGCGACATCGGCGGGTTCGAGGTGCGCCGCGCCCTTCCCGCCCCCAAGCGGCAGATGGTCGGGCCGTTCATCTTCTTCGACCAGATGGGACCGGCGGAATTCCTGACCGGGCGCGGTGTCGATGTGCGTCCCCACCCCCATATCGGCCTGGGCACCGTCACCTATCTGTATCGCGGCGACTTTCATCACCGCGACAGCATCGGCACCGATCAGGTCATCACGCCGGGCGCGCTGAACTGGATGGTTGCGGGGCGCGGCGTCACGCATTCCGAACGCACCTCCGCCGCTGGGCGCGAAGGGCCGCACAGCCTGTTTGGCATCCAGACCTGGATCGCCCTGCCCGAGACGCACGAGGACATGGCGCCCGTTTTTGAACACCATGGGCGCGACGCCCTGCCGGTGATCCGCAATCAGGGCATCGAGGCGCGGCTGATCCTGGGCCGGGCCTATGGTGAAACGGCGCCTGCGACGCTGTATTCCGACACCTTCTATCTGGACGTGGTGCTTGGTCCACGCGCCCGCTTTCCCCTGCCCGTCGATCACGAGGATCGCGGCATCTATGTCACCCAGGGCAGCATCCGCATCGCCGGACAGGACTTCGAGGCCGGGCAGATGATGGTGTTCCGCCCAGGCGACGCGATCACCGTGCAGGCGGGCGACCGGGGCGCGCGCCTGATGGCCCTTGGCGGGGAAACGCTGGACGGGCCGCGCCATATCTGGTGGAACTTCGTGGCATCGTCGCGCGAACGCATAGACGAGGCGAAACGCCAATGGCGGGCGGAACGTTGGGGCCAGGGCCTGTTCGACCTGCCGCCCACCGACCGGGCCGAACATATCCCCTTGCCGGAAAGGAACTGAACCCATGACAACAAAGACCGCGCAAGACGTGCTGGACTTCTGGTTTTCCGAAGACGTGGCGCCGAACTGGTTCGTCAAGTCCGATGACATCGACGCCGCGATCCGGGACCGGTTCGCCGACACCTATCAGGCCGCGCATCGCCGGGAACTGGACGGCTGGGCCGAAACGCCCCAAGGCGCGCTTGCCCTGGTGATCGTGCTGGACCAGTTCCCCCGCAACATCTTCCGCGGCAGCGGGCGGGCCTTCGAGTCAAACGACATCGTCCTGGACCACGCCCGCAAGGCCTTAGATGCGGGCTTTGACCAACAGGTGGATGCAAGGGCACGGCAGTTCTTCTATCTGCCCTTCATGCACAGCGAGGATCTGCCCGACCAGACCCGGTCGGTGGAACTTTACGAGGCCTTGGGCAATGCAAACAACCTGGATTACGCCATCCAGCACCGCGACATCGTTGAACGGTTCGGCCGCTTTCCGCATCGCAATGCTGCCCTGGATCGCCCGAACACCCCGGACGAGGATGAATTCCTGAAAACCCACAAGGGGTTCTGACCGCTGGACGGCAAGCGGTGACCGGATTATCTATAATCCATGACACAGGAACCCCTTGCCCATCGCATCAGTCAGGAACTGGCTGACCGCATCATATCCGGCCAGATCGCGCCGGGGGAACGCCTGCGCCAGGATCACATCGCCGCCGAGTTCGGCGCCAGCCATGTTCCCGTGCGAGAGGCGTTCCGTCACCTGGAAAGCCGGGGCCTTGCCGTCAGCGAGCCCCGGCGCGGCTTTCGCGTCGCGGGCTTTTCCCCCGCCGAGGTGCGCGAAGTGGCCGAGATGCGCGCAGCCCTCGAGGTTCTGGCCTTGCGCCATGCCGCGCCCCACCTGACTCCCGCGATCCTGGACCGGGCCGAGGAGGCCACGCGGGCGGGCGATCATGCGGGCGATATCCAGGCCTGGGAAGAGGCCAATCGCCAGTTTCACCGGCTGATCCTGGGTCCCTGCGGGATGCCGCGCCTGCTGAAATCCATCGCCGATCTGCACAGTGCAAGCGCGCGGTTCCTGTTTTCCGGATGGCGCGCGGAATGGGAGGCGCCGACTGATCGCGACCACCGCGCCATCCTGCACGCCCTGCGGTCGGGCGACTTGGACCGCGCCTGCGCCGTGCTGGCACGGCATCTGCAATTCAGCGGCCAGCGGCCCTGGACACGACGCTGAACGCCCCTCTTGATGGAATAGATAATTCATGGATTATCTGATCACGACTATTCCATAATTATCTATAAAATAGACAGAGGGACGATCATGTCAGCCTTGAACTTTTTCAGCCCCGTGGATCTTCACACCCGGTCCCTGCCCGTCCGCCTGCTTGCCATGGCTATTGGCACGGTCCTGCTGGCCATCTCGTCGCGCATCGAGGTGCCGATGGTGCCGGTGCCGATTACCATGCAGACCTTTACCGTGGCGATGATCGGCGCGCTGTATGGCTGGCGGCTGGGCACGCTGACGGTGCTGGCTTGGCTGGGACAGGCGGCCCTGGGCCTGCCGGTTCTGGCGGGCGGCGCGGGGGGTCTTGCCCATTTCGCGGGACCGACCGGCGGCTATCTTGTGGCCTTCGCGGTGATGGCCGCGCAGATTGGCTGGCTGGCGGAACGCGGCTGGAACGGCGACCGGGCCGCGCTGGCCTTCCTGTCGATGCTGGCGGGCAACCTGATCTGCCTGGCCTTGGGCGCGGCCTGGCTGTCGCGCGGCATCGGCTGGGACGCGGCGATCACCCATGGCGTGCTGCCGTTCCTGATCGGCGGGGCGCTGAAATCCGCCGTGGGCGCGCTTGCGCTGCGCCAGTTGGGCCGTGCGCGCCGCGCATGACGGTCCGCCTTCGCGCGCATCACCTGCTCTGCCTGCTGACTTGGGCGGGCAAGGGCTACAGCCCCGCCTTCACGGCGGGGTTCACCACCATTGCCACCCGCATCGCGGCGGGCGAGGCGGTGGTGCTGGTGGACGGCCCCGACGATGTCTGCGCGCCGATGCTGGACGATCCCGGCTGCCATTGCCGGGGCGGCAGCGTGGCGCGGCGTGACGCGCAGGCTGCCCGCGATGTGGGTGCTTTTGTGGGCCACCCGCTATCGGCCGGGCAGCGGCTGGTGCTGGACCCTGCCACGCTGGACCGGATGCGCCGGGCCTTCGCGGGCGGTGCGATCCGCACCGCCTGCACGGGCTGCGAATGGTCCGGCCTGTGCCGCGACATCGCCGATGACGGCTTTGCAGGGGCGGTCCTGCCCGCCCCTCAGCCAGACAGGCTGCGGGCCTGATCGCGCAGCACGAACTTCTGGATCTTGCCGGTCGAGGTCTTGGGCAGCGGCCCGAACACCACCGACTTCGGCGCCTTGTAATGGGCCATGTGGTCGCGGCAGAAGGCGATGATATCGGCTTCCGACGCATCCTTGCCGGGGCGCAGGTCCACGAAGGCGCAAGGGGTTTCGCCCCATTTGGCATCGGGGCGCGCGACCACCGCGGCCTCGTTCACCGCCGGGTGGCGGTACAACACGTCCTCGATTTCCACCGACGAGATGTTTTCCCCCCCCGAGATGATGATGTCCTTGCTGCGGTCCTTGATCTCGACATAACCGTCGGGATGCATCACGCCCAGATCGCCGGTGGCAAACCAGCCGCCGCGAAAGGCCTTGGCGGTCGCCTCGGGGTTCTTCAGGTATCCGCGCATCACGTTGTTGCCGCGCATGAAGATCTCGCCCAGCGTCTGGCCGTCATGGGGAACGGGGGCCAGTGTCTCGGGATCGGCCACCATCAGCCCGCCAAGCGCCGCATTGCGCACCCCCTGCCGCGCCTTCAGCCGCGCCCGCCGATCCGGCGGCAGGTCGTTCCATTCCGGCTTCCAGACGCAGACGACCGAGGGGCCATAAACCTCCGTCAGGCCATAGACATGGGTCACCTCGACGCCCATATCCTCCATCGCCTGGATCACGGCGGCGGGGGGCGAGGCACCGGCGGTCATCACCTTCACGGGATGATCAAAGCGCTTCAGATGCGCGTTCTGGGCCAGCATGTTCAAAACGATGGGCGCGCCGCAGAAATGCGTGACGCCCTCGCCTGCGATCAGGTCGAAGATCGGTTCTGCCCGGACGGCGCGCAGGCAGACCGAGGTTCCGGCATTCGCGGCCATCGCCCAGGGAAAGCACCAGCCGTTGCAGTGAAACATCGGCAGCGTCCACAGATAGACCGAATGCGCGGGCATCCCCCAGTCCTGCAGCTGAGAAATCGCGTTCAGCGCCGCCCCCCGGTGGTGATAGACGACGCCCTTGGGATTGCCGGTCGTCCCCGAAGTATAGTTCAGCGCGATCGCATCCCATTCATCGGCAGGCGGCTGCCAGTCGAAGCCGGGATCGCCCTCGGCCAGCAGGGCCTCGTAATTCAGGTGGCCCATGGGATCGCCATGGGTGATCGTGGGATCCAGGATGTCCACGACCAGCTTGTTGTCGCAGCCCTTCAGCGCCTCGCGCGCAAGAGGGGCGAATTCGCTGTCCACCAGCAGGGCCTTGGCCTCACCGTGCTGCAGGATGAAGCGGACGGTTTCCGCGTCCAGCCGCGTGTTGATCGCGTTCAGCACCGCCCCCAGCATGGGGACGCCGAAATGGGCCTCGTAAAGCTCGGGGATGTTGGGGGCGATCACTGCCACCGTGTCGCCCCGCCCGATCCCGCGCGCCGCCAGCGCAGAGGCCAGGCGGCGGCAGCGGTCATGGATCTGACCCCAGGTCCGCCGGACCGGGCCATGGACCAGGGCCAGCCGGTCGGGATGGATCGCCGCGGTGCGGGCCAGGAAATCCAAGGGCGTCAGAGCGGTGAAATTGGCCGCGCAGGCGTCGAGGCCCTGGTCAAAGATGGTGTTGGTCATGTCCCCTCCCCTTTTATGCGGTCAGCCAGCCCGGCCGATATGCTGGATCGCGGTGAAGCCTTCGAAGCGGGGACCGCCTTCATACAGCTTTTTCGTCTCGCCCGCCCGGGCATGGGCGTCGCGGAACTGCTGGCTGCGGGTCCAGCCGATGAAATGTTCCTCACTCTCCCAGACCGTGTGCGAGGCATAAAGCCGCCGCCCGTTCTCCTCGGGGCCTTTCAGCATATGGAATTCGACAAAGCCCGGCAGGCTGTCCAGCTTGCTGTCGCGCGACAGCCACAGCGCCTCGAATTCTTCGGCATTCTCGACGGGGACGGTAAAGCGGTTCATGGCGATGAACATGGGGACACTCCTTTTTGCCGGCGATCCTGCCGATCTTGCCGTCATGGATAAGCCCCGACCCGGCGCCTGTCACGCGCTTGTGACGGGGCACGCGGACGTTCCGCGTTACGCTTTTCGCGATCTTTCCAGGGGACGACCATGCGCCTTGCCCTTGCCGCTGCCGTGATCGCCGTTCTGCCGCTGGCCGCGCAGGGTCAGGAACGCAGGCCCAGCCATTGCATCGCGATTGCCAACGGACCCGAGCATGTCCAGCAGGCAGCCTGGTCCGATCCGGTGCCGGATCGGTCGGTCAGGCTGTCATACCTGGGACATGCGATGTTCCTGATCCAGACGCCGGGGGGCTTGGACATCGTCACCGACTTCAACGGCAACCTACATCCCGACGCGCCAGTGCCGGACGTGGTGACGATGAACCGCGCCCATTCCAGCCACTGGACAGACCAGATCGACGGGATCGAACACGTGCTGCGCGGCTGGTCGGACCAGTTCGGCATCGCTGCCGATCACTACCTGACGCTGGGCGACACGCTGATCCGCAACGTGCCGACCGACATCCGGTCCTTTGGCACGGTCGAGGAAGGCGGCAATTCGATCTTCGTCTTCGAGGCGGGCGGGCTGTGCATCGCGCATCTGGGCCACCTGCATCACGAACCCACCGACGAGGATTACGCCCGCCTTGGCCGCGTCGATGTCCTGTTGGTGCCGGTGGACGGCAGCTATACGATGGAGCAGGCGGCGATGATGCGCGTCGTCAGCCGCCTGAACAGTTCCGTGGTGATCCCGATGCACTGGTTCGGCCCCGCACGGCTGGAAACTTTCCTGACCGGCATGTCGGGCCAGTTCGCCATCCAGCGACCGGGGGGCAGCGATTACCTGGCATCCCTGCGCGGGCTGCCGGACAGGCCGACAGTGGTGGTGCTGGAACCGGCATCCTTGGGGCGAAGCTGGCCTTGACGGGGACGGGGCGCGGCAACACTCTGCCCGCCGAACCAGCGAAGGCCTGCGCCCCATGTCCGATTTCGTCATTCCGCCCACAGCCATTCCGTCCCTGCCCGTGGCAGGCGACAGCCGCCGCTTTCCGGTGCGCCGGATCTATTGCGTGGGCCGCAACTATGCCGACCACGCGCGCGAGATGGGCCATGACCCGGATCGCGAACCCCCGTTCTTCTTTTCCAAGCCAGCCGACACGCTGCTGTCAGGGGACGCCGACCTGCCCTATCCGCCCCAGACGGGCGACCTTCATTTCGAGGCGGAACTGGTCGTGGCGCTTGGCGCAGGCGGGGGGGACATTGCACCTGACGACGCGCAGGGGCTGATCTGGGGCTATGCCGCCGGCAACGACTTCACCCGTCGCGATTTGCAGGCGGCGGCGAAGAACGCCGGGCGGCCCTGGGATCTGGCCAAGGGCTTCGATCTGTCGGCAGCCTGCGGGCTGCTGCATCCCGCCAGCCAGACAGGCGCGCTGAACGGCGGGCGGATCGCGCTGACGGTCGATGGCGCCATCCGGCAGGAGTCGGATTTGTCGCAGATGATCTGGCCCGTCGCCGATGTCATCGCCCATCTGTCGCAGTCGGTGCGGCTGGAGCCGGGCGATTTGATCTTCACCGGCACCCCGGCAGGGGTGGGGGCGGTCACGCACGGGCAGGTCGTGACGGTCGAGATCAAAGGGCTGACGCCGCTGGTGACGCGGATCGTCTGACGGGCAGGCGAAAGGTGCGTGCAAGCACGCACCCTACGGTGCATTTCCCTGCGCCGATCGCCACCCGTAGGGTGCGTGTTCACACGCACCATCCTTCGCCAAACCGGCCCGAGCGGCGGGCACCGGCACGGGACCAGGCAAGGCACTCGGATCTGGCCGGACCGCTGCGCAGGCCCAGCGTCCTAAACGGAATCAGCCAGCGCGGGGCGGTGCATTCGGAAACTCATGCGGGCTTCCGCCTTCTTTTCTTCACAAGCTCGACCGCCTTCAGCACGGCCACATAGAAGACCGGCACCAGAAAGATCCCGATCACGGCGGATGACGCCATGCCGCCCAGAACCCCGATCCCGATGGAGTTCTGCGCCCCCGCCCCCGCGCCGCTGGCGATGGCCAGGGGCAGAACGCCCAGCATAAAGGCAAAGGTGGTCATCAGGATCGGACGCAGGCGCATCTTGGATGCCTCGATGGAGGCCTCCAGCAGGGGGCGGCCCTGCGCCACCAGCGATTGCGCGAATTCCACGATCAGGATGGCGTTTCGCGCGGCAAGGCCGATGGTCGTCAGCAAGCCCACCTTGAAATAGACGTCATTCGACTGGTCGAAGAACAAGGCCGCAGCCAGGGCGCCCAGGATGCCCACCGGCACGGTCATCATCACCGCAAGCGGCACCGTCCAGCTTTCGTAAAGCGCGGCAAGCGCCAGGAACACGACCAGGGCAGACAGCGCGAACAGCACCGGCGCCTGGTTGCCCGACAGCCTTTCCTGATAGGAGAGGCCCGTCCAGGCGGTCCCGTAACCGCCGTCCATTCCGGCCACCATCTCCTCCATCGCGTCCATGCCCGCGCCGGACGACAGCCCTTGGGCCGAGGCGCCCGACAGTTCCAGGGCACGGGTGCCGCCATAGCGGGCCAGGGCCTGGGGTTCCTGATCCCAGACCTGGGTGGAAAAGGCCCCGAAATTCACCATGTCGCCGTCCGAATTACGGGCGAACCAGCGGTCGATATCCTCGGGCTGGGACCGGGCATAAGCCTCGCCCTGGACGATCACCGGGCGCAGCTCAGAGCCAAGCGCAAAATCGTTCACGTCCCGGCCCGAAAAGATCACGGACAGCATCGCGTTCACCTCGGATATGGACAGGCCAAAGGCCGCAGCCTTCTGCTGGTCGATGTCCAGGCGCAGGGAGGTCTGGAAGGGCGCCTCGTTCCCGCGCAGGTTGGTGACGCGCCCATCTGCTTGCGCGGTGGCGACAAGCTGGTCGGCGGTGGCGGACAGGGCTTCCTGGCCTTGGCCCGACTGGTCCAGCAGATACATGGAAAAGCCGGACGACGCACCCATGCCGGGGATCGAGGGCGGTTGCAGGAAATAAGCCTGCCCCGCGCGGTTATTCATGAAGAAATACCCGTTCGCGCGCGCCACAAGGGATGCCACGTCCAGGCCCGGCCGATCCTCGTATTCGCGCAGCTTGGCAAACAGCATGGCGTTGTTCTGGCCCGACCCGCCGAAGCTGAAGCCCAGGACGGAAAAAGTCGATTCGACCGTGTCGGATTCTTGGACGCGCAGGTATTCCTCGACCTTTTCGACCAGGGCCTGGGTTGCGGCGGTGGTGGATCCGTCGGGCGTCTGGATCATCACCATCATCACGCCCTGATCCTCGTCCGGCAGAAAGGATCCGGGCAGTTTGCCGTAAAGCGCCCCGGCCCCGAAGCCGATCGCCACCAGCACCACCAGCATCCGAAACGGACGGCGCACCAGCCGCGACACCGCTGCGCCATAGCCGTTGGTGGCGCGGTCAAGGTTTCGGTTGAACCAGCGGGCGGGTGCGATCCCGTCGCCATGCTTGCGCGGGCGCAGCAGGCTGGCGCACATGGCAGGCGTCAGGATCACGGCCACGCCCAGCGACAGCACCATGGCGGTGATGATCGTCAGCGAGAACTGGCGATAGATCACCCCTGTCGCCCCCGACATGAAGGCCATGGGCAGGAACACCGCCGACAGCACCATCACGATGCCGACCAGGGCCGAGGTGATCTCGTCCATGCTTTTCTGCGTGGCCTCGACGGGGCCAAGGCCTTCCTCCTCCATCACGCGCTCAACGTTTTCGACCACGACGATGGCGTCATCGACCAGCAGGCCGATGGCCAGCACCAAGGCGAACATGGTCAGGGTGTTGATGGAAAAGCCCGCCGCCGCCAGCACGCCAAAGGTGCCCAGAAGTACGACCGGGATGGCGACCACCGGGATGATGGTGGCGCGCCAGCTTTGCAGGAAGGCCAGGATCACCAGGAAGACCAGCACCACGGCCTCGGCCAAGGTCTTGTAGACCTGGTGGATCGACTTTTCGACAAAGGGCGCGGTGTCATAGGGATAGACGACCTGCACCCCCGCTGGCAGGGACGGGGCAACGGTGTCGATGACTGCGCGCACAGCATGGGCGGTATCGACCGCATTCGCCCCCGTCGCCAGGTTCACGCCGAAACCCGCCGCCGGGTTGCCGTTGTACCGCGCAGCCCCGCCATAGGATTCCTGCCCGATCTCGATCCGGGCGACATCCCCCAGGAAGACGGTCGACCCATCCGGGTCCACCCGCAACAGGATCCGCTCGAATTCGGGAACGGATGAAAACTGCGACTGCGCCGACAAGGTCATGGTCAGCCGCTGCCCTTCGGCGCTGGGTTCGGCGCCCAGGTCGCCTACGGTGACATTGCTGTTCTGTTCGGACACGGCTGCGGTCACATCCGCGGGCGTGACCTGGTATTGCGCCATCTTCATCGGATCCAGCCAGATGCGCATCGCATAGCCCGACCCGAAGGTGTTGATCGATCCGACGCCCGGCGTCCGCTTGACCGGATCCTCGATCATCTGGGACACTAGGTCGCCCAGTTCGACCGTCGAATGGCTGCCATCGCTGCTGGTCAGCGCCCCCACCAGCAGGATCGACGAAGTCGAGCGCGACACGTTCACGCCCTGGCTCTGCACGATGTCGGGCAGTTGGCTGGTGACCAGTTGCAGCTTGTTCTGGACCTGGACCTGCGCGATGTCGGGATCGACCGTGTCGTCAAAGGTCAGCGACACCGAGGCAGATCCCGGCGTCGAATTGGAGGTCATGTAGATCAGGCCGTCGATCCCTGTCATCCCGTCCTCGATCACGGTGGTGACGGAATTTTCCACGATCTCGGCGGATGCGCCGGTATAGCTCGCGCTGATGCGGACGGTGGTGGGGGCGATCTGGGGATATTGCTCGATCGCCAGGGATTGCAAGCCGAGGGCGCCGACCAGCATGGTCACAAAGGCCAGAACCCAGGCAAAGACGGGGCGGTGGATGAAAAAGCGGGCCATGCGCGGTTACTCTGCCGGGGCAGCTTCGGCCGCCTTGGGCTGGGCCGGGGCATCCGGGGCCGGGGGATCGGGCTGTTCGCGGACCACGCCGTTTTCGTCCAGCGTGACCGGCACGGCCGTCACCGCCGCGCCTTCGCTCAGCGCGGCCAGGTTGTCGACCGCCAGCAGGTCGCCGGGTTCCAGCCCGTCGGTCACGATCCAGTGGTTTCGATAGCTGCCGTCATCGGTCAGGTTCACCTGCACGGCTTTGTTGTCGCGCACGACCCAAGCCGTCAGTTGGCCGGTCTTGCCGCGCGTTGCGGCGTTCTGCGTGACCAGGAAAGCCTCGGTCGTGCCCAGGTCGATCTGGCCGCGCAGGAACATTCCCGGCAGGATCAGGCGGCGCGGGTTGTCGAAGCGGAACCGCGTGTCCACCGCCCCGGTCGAGGTCGAGACGGTAAAGCCCGGCGCGACCAGTTCCCCGGTCGCCGCATAGGTTTCGCCGGTTTCCAGCGTCAGGGTGGCTTGCAGCCGTTCGTTCAGTTGCAGCCTCCCTTCGCTGATGTCCTCGCGCAAGGACAGCATCCGGGCCGAGGGCTCGTACATATCCACCTCGATCGGGTCGAGGCTGGTGACGGTGGCAAGCGCCTGGGCCTGGCCCGCCGTGACCAGATCGCCCACAGACACCGCCGCCACACTGGCCATGCCGTCGATGGGGCTGGTCACGGTGGTCCAGCCCAGTTCGGCCTGCGCCAGGGTCAGCGCGGCCTCGGCCGCTTGCAGCGCGGCCTCGGCCTGTTCCAGGGTGGCGCGCGATTCGTCCACCTGCGCCTGCGTGGTGCCCGATCCCAGCAACTGTTCGGTCCGCCCAAAGGAGGTCTGCGCCTGCGTCAGCGCCGCCTGGGCAGAGCTTACCTGGGCCTGGGCGCTTTTCAGGTTTGCCTCGTAGGTGGTCGGGTCGATGCGGAACATCGGCGCGCCCGTTTCAAGTGCGGTGCTGGGCTTGTACAGGATTTCCGTCACCAGCCCGCCGACCCTGGGGCGAATCGCCGCTTCGGATTGCGCCACTGCGCGACCGGGAAGCGTCAGGATGCGCGGCACCAGCTGGGGCTGCACCTGGACCACGCCGACTTGGGTCGGGGGCGTCTGATCCTGTTGCGCCTGGGCCGGCAGGGACAGAAACCACAAGGCAAGAAAGGAAACGCATACCACTGGGCGGATTCGGGACATCGGATGATTCCTCTTGAAAGGGCGCCAGAACGGCAATGCTTGGTGGCCTTGTTGCACGGTCATGCACAGTGTGCAATATTTGCTTGAAATGAATCTGGGAGACTGGCATGGTCGTGAAAACAACGCTTCGTGACCGAAGGCGGATCCAGACCGCGCGGGAAATCCAGCGGACGGCGCTGTCGCTGGCGCTGCGCCAGGGATACGACAACGTGACCACGGAAATGATCGCGGCCGAGGCGGGGATCAGCCAGCGGACCTTCTTCAACTATTATCTGAACAAGAATGCCGCGATCATCGGCACGGCGCCCAGCTTCGACGAGGCGACCGTGGCCTGGTTCCGCAATTCGTCCGGCCCGCTGCTGAACGATCTGTTGCAGGCGCTGCGGCATCTGTTGTGTAACAGCGACCTGAACCGGGAAACGTCACAGCTGATCGACCGGCTGCTGGACAGGGCGCCGGAATTGCTGCCGATCTTTTACGGGTCGCTGAAACGCCTGGGCGACCAGATCGCCGACCTGGCCGTCACCCGCCTGGGCGAGGATTCCCGTCCCGATGCCGAACTGCTGGCCCAGGCGATCTCGCACGCCCTGGCCGACACGTTCCGCATCTGGGCCAATGACGATGCGATGTCGCCAGACAGCATCGTCGATGTTGCCGCCGCCAAGTTGCAGGTCTTGCGCGGGTATCTGGCCCAAGCCTGAAGTCCGGCGGTCAGCCCAGGGCTGCGGCCAGCAGGACCAGGCCCGACAGGGTGGCAAGGACCGGCAGCACGCGGGCCATGCCGCGTCCAGTGTCGGGGGTGCAGGCGTCCTGCCCGATGCGGCGCAAATGCAGTTCGGTCTGGATATCGAACATAAAAGGCACTCCGAAATGGACAAGGGGGCAGGGATCGCTGCGGCGCCTGATACTGTGGGCGGGCATCATGCGCCCGCCGGGGGCGCCCGGCGCGGGGACGTGGCCTGGCCCAGCAACCTGCGCAGCATCGACGGACGCGCGGTCTGGTCCAGCAGCCGGTCCCGGATCACCTTGCCCCCCGGCCAGGGACCAAAGCCCGAGGCCACGTTGACATGGCCCGCATGGCCCAGGTCGATCAGGTCCGCGCCCAGGTCGTCCGCCAGATCCCGGCTTCGGTCAAAGGACATCCACGGATCGTTGCGGCTGGCAACCAGCACCGTGGGCACGTCCAAGGCCCTGTCGGGCAGCGGGCCAAAGCGGCGGATGCGCCTGCAGTCGTCAAATCCCGCAAACGGATCGGCCGGGGCCACCAGAACGGCGCCGCGCACCCGCAGCCCCGACCAGCGGTCCAGCATCTGCGCGATCAGCACCGACCCCAAGGAATGGCCGATCAGGATGCTGCCGGGGTGGCGCAGGATCATCACGGCCAAGGCAGCCTCCCAGGCCTCGCGGATGGGACGGCGGGGGTCCGGCAGATCGATGAGCATGGCATTCGGATCGGTGCGCGCCCACCAGTCCTGCCAATGGGGGCTGGGCGATCCGTCAAGGCCGGGAACGATCAGGGTCTTGGACATGGGGCGGTTCCTTTCATCCGTTCCTATAACACTACAATCCCTGTCGTGATTTGGTTCCCAAAGATCCCCTGCCAAAGGGAATGCCGTTCCCTCAGCGGTCGCGGGTATTGACCGGATAGGCGGTGCTGTGGCGCAGCCGTTCCATTGCGAAATGCGAGGTCAGGTTCTTGATCGGAACCGCATCGGTCAGCCGACGATAGAAATCGTCGTATGCAGCCATGTCGGCCACTGCAACGTGCAGCAGGTAATCCATTTCCCCGGCCATGCGATAGGCTTCCATGATCTCGGGGAATTTCCTGACGGCGGCCATGAACGCGTCGCGCCAGGCCGCGCCGTGATCGGCGGCCTCGATCCCCACGAAGACGGTCAGGCCAAGACCCAGCTTTGCCGGATCGGCCAGGGCCACGCGGCCCGTCAGCACGCCTGTCGATTCCAGCTTCTGGATGCGCTTCCAGCAGGGGGTTTGCGACAGCCCCACCTGATCGGCGATCTGCGCGATCGGCTGGGTTGCATCGGCCATCAGGGCGGCGACGATCTTGCGGTCGATCAGGTCCAGGCTGGTCATGCGTATCCTCGGCGGCAGGTCTTTCGTGCAGACTGCCAGAAAAACATCAAATGTCCACCGGCTTTGTCGTATATATCTGGAACGGCATAACCTGCGACAAATCTCGACCTTGATGAGGGTGTTTTATCGCCGTAGGGTGGGCCATGATCACGCAGAAGATGAAATACGCGCTCAAGGCGATGCTGGTGCTGGGGGACGAAGCCGCCCAGCCCGCCCCCGAGGCGCTGGCCATCGAAAAGATCGCCCGCCGGTCAGACACCCCCAAGCGGTTCCTGGAACAGATCCTGCTGGAAATCAGGAACGCGGGCATGGTCAGTTCCATTCGCGGCCGGTCGGGCGGCTATCTGCTGATCAAGCGGCCCAGCGACATTTCCATTTCCGAATTGCTGCGCCTGATCGACGGACCGATCGCCCCCCTGCCCTGCCTGTCGCGCCGCGCCTATCAACGCTGCGAGGATTGCCGCGACGAGGCGTCCTGCCGCATCCGCAAAGTTTTCGCCGAGATTTTCTGGTCCTATCTGATCCTGATCGAGTCGCTGACGCTGGAGGATATGCTGCGGTCCGAACAGGTGGCGGGCCAGGTGATCGGGGCCTAGAACGGCGCGGGCTGGCTGAAGCTGACCTGCGCGCCGCTGTCGGGATGGCGCAGGCGCAGGCTTTCGGCGTGCAGCATCAGGCGCGGGTGATCCGCCGCAGCGCCCGTCGCATACAAAGGATCGCCCAGGATCGGATGGCCTGTTTCCGCCATGTGGACGCGCAACTGATGGCTGCGTCCGGTCAGCGGGAACAGGCGGACGCGGGTTTCGGCATCGCTGGCGCGGATCACCCGCCATTCGGTCAGCGCCGGGCGCCCCGTGTCGTGATCGACCTTTTGGCGCGGACGGTTCGGCCAGTCGACGATCAGCGGCAGATCGACGGTGCCGGTCTTCGGCTCCAGTCGCCCGGCCAGGCGGGCGACATAGACTTTCTTGACGCGGCGATCCTCGAACTGCTTTGACAAGGTGCGCTGCGCGTGGGGCGTCAAGCCAAAGACCATTACCCCCGACGTATCCTGGTCCAAGCGATGCACCAGCAGCACGGTCGGAAAGGCACAGCGCAGCCGGTTGATCAGGCAGTCGTCCTTGCCCTCGCCCCGGCCCGGCACGGACAAAAGGCCCGCAGGCTTGGCGACCACCAGGATTTCGTGATCGGCATGGATCACCTGCGGCGCGTCAGGGGGCGGGGCATAGGTAAAGACCGTCACTTCGCGACCAGCCGGATCGCCAGGCCCGCGAACATCACGGCGGCGATCTTGTTGATCAGGCCCAGGCGCTGACCGATCACATGACCCGCATAGCCTGCCACGATGCCATAGCCCATCGTGACCAGCGTGCCGGTAAAGGCGAAGATCAGCCCCAGGCCCAGGATCTGCTGCCAGATCGGACCCCAGGCAGGGCTGGTGAACTGCGGCAGAAAGGCCAGCAGGAACAGCACCGGCTTGGGGTTCAGGGCGTTGGACAGGAAACCGCGCCGGATGATGTTCCAGGGCCGCACGCTGCCGCGCGCCGAAGGATCGGCCGGACCCGCCCGCCAGCTTTTCCAGGCCAGCCACAACAGATAGGCCGCGCCCGCATACTTGATCGCCAGCAGCGCCCCGGGATGGGCGGCGACGACCGCGCCCAGGCCCACGGTCGCCAGCGTCACGTGCATCAGCACGCCCAGGCCCACCCCGAAGCCCGCCAAGGCCCCCGCGCGCGGACCGCCCTGGATCCCGCAGGCACTGGCGAAGAACACGTCCTGACCCGGCGCCACGTTCAGCATCAGCCCGCCCGCGACGAACGTGGCCAGTTGCGCCAGCGGAATGGCGGCGATCGTGTCCCAGATCATCCCTGCGGATCCTGCGGCAGGCCATCCGCGATGTCATAATAATCGCCCTTGTCGGCCACATAGATATGCCCCGCCATCCGCAGGCCGGTGGGATTGTCCACCGCGCCCGGCGCGACCTCGATCCCGCCATGGCCCTGGCGGCGCCAGAACAGGCTGCTGCCGCAGTCGGGGCAAAAGCCGCGCTCGGCCTCGGCCGAGGATCGGAACCACTTGACCTCGCCCCCGATCGTCAGATCGACGGCCTGGGCGGCGGCCCAGACATGGCCCGACCAGCGGCGGCACTGGCTGCAATGGCAGGCCCGCAAGGGATCGCCGCCCCAGCGGCCCGTAAAGGTGACCGCGCCGCACAGGCAACGCCCGGTAAAGTCAGACATGACCGAAAACCTCCTCCAGAATGGCGGCCAGTCGGGTGGCATCCTCGTCGGTGAAGGCGTCCGGCCGGTCGCTGTCGATATCCAGAACGCCGATCAGCCGCCCGCCGTTGCCATGGACCGGCAGGACGATCTCGGACCGGGTGGAACTGGCGCAGGCGATATGGCCGGGAAAAGCATCCACGTCGGGCACCAGTTGCACCTGCCCCGTGCGTGCCGCAGCCCCGCAGACCCCGCGCGAGAAGGGAATCACCAGACAGCCATGGCCGCCCTGGTAAGGGCCGATCTTCAGCAATTCGGGCGCGACCACCCGGTAGAAGCCGGTCCAGTCGAAGCGGTCGTCGGAATGATGGATCTCGCAGGCAAGGGTCGCCATCAGCGCGACCTCGTCGGTTTCGCCCTGGGTCAGGGCGCGGATTCGGGCGGTCAGGGCGTCATAATCGGTCATGGCTTCTTCTATGCCGTGCGACGGGCCGCGAAAAGCCGCGATTGTGCCATGGACGGCCCTTCGGCCCTGGGCCAATCTGCGGACCATGACCCGCATCAGCCTGACGCAGCGCATTCTTCTGGTGATCTTGGCCGTTCAGGCGGCGTTGTTCGCGGCTCTGGCGTTTGCCAGCCTGGAGGGCGCGCGCCGCGACATCGCCGCCGAAACGCGTCTGGCGGTGGAAACCGCGCGCGCCCTGGTGCTGGCGACGGTGGGCACCATGCATGGGGCGGTGCCGCCCGACCGGATCATGCAGCTTTTGCCTGAACGGCTGGTGGTGCCGCGCCATGTGACGCTGGGAACCGTCGATGTCCTGGACGGCGTGGTGCGCCGCGCCCGCGCGCCGACGCAGGCCCAGGCCCCCGCACCCGTATGGTTCGCGGCCCTGGTCGCGCCGAATCTGCTGGAAACCCGGCTGCCCGTGGTGATCGAGGGCCGCCCGCGCGGCTATGTCTTCATCGCCACCGACCCCGAGGCCGAAATTGCCCTGGCCTGGCGGAACCTGTCGGCCTTTCTGGGCCTGGCCGCCCTGGCTTCGGTGGTTCAAGGGCTGCTGATCCTGCTGGCCACCCGACAGGCGCTGCGCCCGGTCACGACGATCGCCAGCCGCCTGGCCGACCTGCGCCGGGGGGATTTGTCGGCGCGGGTCGGCCCTGTGGCGCAGCGCGACCTGATCCCCATTGCCGCGGGTGTGGACGATCTGGCCCAGGCCCTGCAACAGGCCCAGGCGGACCGCGCCCGGCTGCAACGCCGCGTGGTCACGCGCGGGGACGAGGAACGCAAGGCCGTGGCCCGCGACCTGCATGACGAGATGGGCCCCTGTCTGTTCGGCCTGCGGGTCGAGGCCGATGCCCTGCGCGAGGCGGCGGCCACCCCCGCCATCGCCGCCCATGCCCAGGCCATTGCCGACATCGCCGAGGAAATTGCCCGCGTGAACCGCGCGCTGCTGGGCGACCTGCGGCCTGCCGCCATCGGCCAGCTGCCGCTCGCGACAGTGCTTTCCGATTACGTGGCCGATCTGGGGCGGCGCTTTCCGGACCTGGACATTGACCTGGACCTGGCTCCTGGCCTGGCCGAGCCGGACGAGGCGACCGCCCTGACCTTGTTCCGCATCGTGCAGGAAGGCACCACCAACGCCCTGCGCCATGCGGGGGCCGACCGCGTGACGGTGCGTCTGTGGACAGATCCCGCGCATTGGCGGATCGTGCTGTCCGACGACGGGGGTGGGATGGCGCCGGACAGTCGGGAAGGCACCGGCTTGACCGGGATGCGCGAACGGATCACGCTTCTGGGCGGCGATTTGTCCTTGTCCTCGGGGTCGGGGGGGACCACCATCAGCGCCAGCCTGCCCTTGCAGCAGCCGGAATGAAGGTTCGACATCACGATGAAATCCGCGCTTGTCATCGACGATCACCCCATCACCCACCTGGGCGCGAACCGCCTTTTGCGCGAACTGGGCTATGAGCGGATCGGCCAAGCCATGTCGGGCGAGGATGCCCTGGCGCAACTGTCCGGCGGAGATGCGCCCGACCTGATCGTCCTGGACATCAGCCTGCCGGGGCGGGGCGGGCTGGATCTGGTGACACCCTTGCGCGACGCCGCGCCCGATGCACGCATCCTGGTCTTTTCGATGAACGACCAGACCGGTTTTGCCGCCCGGGCCTTGCAGGCAGGTGCGCAAGGATTCCTGTCCAAGAACGCGCCGCCTGCCGATTTTCGGGACGCCGTGCGGATGCTGGAAGGGGGCGAATTCTATCTGTCGCCCAAGCACGCGATGGCGCTGGCAACGCTGCGGGTGGGGGCATCCGCCGATCCTCTGGGCGCGTTGTCGGACCGGGAACGGCAGGTGCTGGCGCTGATCGGCCGGGGGCTTGGCCTGCAAGCCATCGCGGACGAGCTGGACGTCAGCTACAAGACGGCAGCCAACACCTCATCCTCCTTGAAAAAGAAGCTGGGCGTGGACGGCATCAACGGGCTGATGAAATTCGCCTTGGACAGCGGGGTATGACGGCGATGCTGGGATGGTTCAGCCTGGAAGACGACGCCCCTGACGGGGAAGCCGACCGGATCCTGGCACGGCTGGCAACAGGTCTTGCCGATGCCGGGCTGCGGCTGGCGGGCGCCGTCCAGCGCAATACGGACCTGGGCGCGGATTGCGCCTGCGACATGGACGTGCTGGTGATTGGCGAGGAAGACGCGCCGATCCGCATTTCCCAGTCACTGGGCAGCGGATCGTCCGGGTGCCGGCTGGATCCCGGCGCCCTGGAAATGGCGGCGGCGCGTGTCGAGGCACGGCTGGCGGGTGCCGAATTGCTGATCCTGCCCAAGTTCGGCAGGCAGGAAGCCATCGGCCGGGGCTTTCGCAGCGTGATCGCGCAAGCCCTGGCCCAGGACGTGCCGGTCCTTTTGCACGTGCCCCCTGAACAGCGCGCCGACTTTGACCGATTCCGCGAGGGAATGGGACAGCGCATCCCGCCAAGCGCCCTGGCCGAATGGTGCCTGGATCAGGTTACGGGCGTCCAGTGACCGAAGATCCGGTGATCGACGCGCGCGGGTTGCTGTGCCCGCTGCCGGTCTTGCGGCTGCGCAAGCTGCTGGGGGACCGGCCGCCGGGCGCGCGGGTGCGGCTGTGGGCCTCTGACGCCATGGCCCTGGTGGATGTGCCGCATTTCTGCGAGGGCTCGGGGCACCGGCTGGTCGGGCAGCGCGACATTGGCGGCGGGGTTCATGAATTCACCGTCGAAAGGGGGCCTTCCGCCCCCTCGGCCGCCATCGCGGCCTCACCCCCCGAGGATATTTGAGTGAAGAAGAAGGCATGCTTGCCGTATTCCTGAAGACGCTGCCCTTTTTCGGGCTGATTGGCCTCGGGTGGCTGGCGGCACGGACGCGGCTTTTTCCCCAGGAAGGGGCGGTGTGGCTGACAAAGTTCGTCTTCTATTTCGCTCTGTCGGCAATGCTGTTCCGCTTTGCCGCCCGGCTGGATCTGGCAGCGTTGTTCGATGCGCGGTTCGCAGGCGCCTATCTGGCCGGATCCCTTGCGGTCTGGCTGGTCGGCATGGCCGCCGCCCGCGTCCGCGGCCTGCCCTTGTCCGATTCCGCGATGGAGGCGCAGTGCTGCATGATCGGCAACACGGGCTTTCTGGGCGTGCCGATGCTGGTCGTGCTTTTGGGCGAACGGGCCGTAGGGCCGGTGCTGATGGTTCTGACCATCGACATGCTGGTGTTTTCGACACTGATCACCCTGATCATCCATGCGGGCCGCAGTGGCGGGCTGCGTCTTGCCACGGTGGTCCCGATCGGGCGGGGCATCGTCGCCAATCCGATGATCCTGTCGATGGTAGCGGGCCTGGCCTGGGCGCAGATGCGCCTGCCCCTGCCCGGTCCCCTGGATGAATTCCTGGTCATGCTGGGGGCCGCCGCCACCCCTGGCGCGCTGTTCGCCATCGGCGCCAGCCTTGCCGGGAGGCGGATCGGGCGGCTGGCGGCGTCGGGATGGCTGTCCTTTGCCAAGCTGGTCATCCATCCCCTGGCCGTGGGTCTGGCGGCCTGGGGTCTGCGCGTGGAACCCTTTGCCGCCGGCGTGATGGTTGCCGCCGCAGCCCTGCCGGTGGCGGGCAATGTCTATATCCTGGCGCAATATTTCGGCGTGGCGCAGCAACGGGTTTCCGCCGCGATCCTGATATCGACCACCGCCAGCATCGTGACGATCCCGCTGGTCATGCTTCTGATCGGCCAAGCCTGAAACGAAATTCGGGGAAAATTGGTCGGAGCGAGAGGATTCGAACCTCCGACCCCCTGCTCCCGAAGCAGGTGCGCTACCAGGCTGCGCTACGCTCCGACCGTAGGTGGGGCAGGTAGCGCGAGGCGGGGCGGATTGCAAGCCCCGTCAGGGACGCGGCGGCCATATTCTTTGCAGCAGCGAGATGCGCGGCGCCGTCACCGTTTCCGCCCGGATGCGGGACGCGATCACCGGGCGGTTGGCGGAATTGCCGCCCCGCCCTTCGCGCCAGACGATATAGATGCCCGACCCGATGATAACCGTGGCGCCCAGGACGGTGGGGGCGTCCAGAACCTCGTCGAACAGGAACCAGCCATAGGCGGTGGCCCACAGGATCTGGGAATATTGCATGGGGGCGACGATCGCGGCCTCGCCCGCGCGATAGGCCAGGATCAGCAGGAAGCCCGCCACAAGCCCAAGGCAGGCAATCACCCCGGCAAGGGCCAGATCCGGCAGATCCATCGGGCGGTAAGCCAGTGTCAGGGACGCACCGGTGGCCACGAAGTTGCCCAGCATCGGCCACATCAGCAGAACCAGCGGACGTTCGGCCCGACCCAGCTTGCGCAGGATGACGGCGGTCGTCGCCGATGCGATGGCCGAGGCAAGCGCCGCCAGATGCCCCCATTCCAAGGCCTGCGCACCCGGGCGCAGCACGATCAGCACGCCCAGAAGGCCGATCACCACGGCGGCCCAGCGATGCGGCCCCACCCGTTCCCCCAGGATCGGGATCGACAGGATCGTCACCAGCAGGGGGGCGGCGAACAGGATCGCATAAACCTGTGCCAGCGGCAGATGCGAGAAGGCCAGGAAACTGCCCATTCCCGCGACCACGCCCATGGCGGTGCGCAGCGCCACCCAGCCGGGATTGGCCGGGCGCAACGTGCCGGGGGTGGGGTCGCGCATGACGATCAGCGTGACCAGCGGAAAGGACAGAAGCGAGGAAAAGAACAGCACCTGCAATGCGGGATACTGCGCCCCCAGCACCTTGATGACCACGTCATGCGTCGCATAGATGCCCATGGCCAGCAAGGCCAGGGCCGCTCCGCGGACGTTCGATGCGGACTCCATCAGCCCTGGGACAGGGCCGCGACGATGCGATCGCCCATCTGGGACGTGGTGACGGGGGTGCCGCCTTCCGGTCCCATCAGGTCGGCCGTGCGCACGCCATCGGCCAGCACCCGTTCGACCGCGCGTTCCAGATCGGAGGCCGCCTGCCCTTCATCGAAGGAATAGCGCAGGGCCATCGCAAAGGACAGGATGCAGGCGATCGGGTTGGCGCGGCCCTGCCCTGCGATGTCGGGTGCCGATCCGTGGACGGGTTCGTACATCGCCTTGGGGCGGCCATTCGCCATGGGCGCGCCCAAGGAGGCAGAGGGCAGCATTCCCAGGCTGCCGGTCAGCATCGCGGCGGCGTCCGACAGCAGATCGCCGAACAGGTTGTCGGTCACGATCACGTCGAACTGGCGCGGGTTGCGCACAAGCTGCATCGCGCCATTGTCGGCATACATATGGGTCAGGTCCACGTCGGGATATTCGTTGTCATGGACCCACTGGACTTCCTCGCGCCAGAGGATGCCGGATTCCATCACATTGGCCTTTTCCATCGAACAGACCTTGTTGCCCCGCCGCCGGGCCAGTTCAAAGGCCGACCGGGCAACGCGCCGGATCTCTCCGCTGGTATAGCGCTGCGTGTTGATGCCCACGCGCCCGCCTTCGTTGTCGGGGTTGTTGTCGTCCGAATGGATGCCGCGCGGTTCGCCGAAATAGACCCCGCTGGTCAGTTCGCGCACGATCAGGATGTCCAGGCCCGCCACCACGTCACGCTTGAGGCTGCTGAAATCGGCAAGCGCGTCAAAGCACTGGGCCGGGCGCAGGTTGGCGTAAAGGTCCATCTCCTTGCGCAGGCGCAGCAGGCCGCGTTCGGGTTTCATGCTGAAATCCAGCACGTCGTATTTCGGCCCGCCGACCGCGCCCAGCAGCACCGCGTCTACCGCCTGCGCCCTTGCCATCGTTTCGTCCGTCAAAGGCGTGCCATGCGCGTCATAGGAAGCGCCGCCGACCAGACCTTCGCTGATGTCGAAGGACATCCCGCGATTGGCCCCAAACCAGTCGATGACCTTGACCACCTCGGCCATGACCTCGGGACCGATCCCGTCGCCGGGCAGGATGAGAAGCGAATAGCTGTCGGACATGGTTCCTCCGGTCCTTGGTCGCGGCATCGCGTCCGGTGCTAGCCCCCCCGCTGGGGCTGGTCAAGTTGACGCAGGCGGGCAATTGCACGTCTTGCACCTTTCGCGGCGATGGCCCAGCCTGCGCCCGAACCGCCAGGGGGGAACGCCGCGAATGCCAGTCCTATCCGTGGGCATTGTCAGCCTGGTGCTGGCCTATGTCCTCAGCCAGTTCTATCGCGCCTTTCTGGCAGTGCTGACGCCGGTCCTGGGCACGGAACTGGGGGCCATGCCCGGCGATCTGGCGCTGTCGTCAGGGCTGTGGTTCGCCACATTCGCGGCGATGCAAATCCCGGTCGGGCGGATGCTGGACCGGATCGGGCCGCGCCTGACGGTGGCCCTGCTGCTGGGGGGCGCGGGGGGCGCGGGGGCTGCGGTCTTTGCCTTAGCCCAGGCGCCCTGGCACCTGCATCTTGCGATGGCGCTGCTGGGCGTGGGCTGCGCGCCGGCCCTGATGGGATCCTATTACATCATCGCGCGCGAATACTCCGCCGCGGCCTTTGGCGCCCTGGCGGGGATGATCGTGGGGTTCGGCTCGCTCGGCAACATCCTGGGCGCGACGCCGCTGGTCTGGGCGATCGAGACCCTGGGCTGGCGTGCCAGCATTGCGGGCCTGGGCCTTGCCACGGTCGGCGTGGCGCTGCTGATCGCGGGCACCGTGCGCGATCCTGCGAAGCTGGGCACAGATCATCCGCAGGGATCCCTGGCCGAGGTTCTGCGCCTGCGCGCCCTGTGGTTCATCCTGCCGCTGTTCTTCGTGAACTACGCGGCCTCGGGCGCGATCCGAGGGCTTTGGGCCGCGCCTTATCTGGAACGTGTCTTCGACGCGGATGCCGTCGTGATCGGGCGGGCGACCCTTGCCATGGGCGTGGCCATGATCCTGGGCAATTTCCTGGTGGCCCCCGCCGTGCGGCTGGTGGGCAGCCTGCGCCGGACGGTGCTGATCTTTACCGGCGCCACGCTGGTGGTGATGGGGTTCCTGGTCCTGAACCCGGATCCCGGCCTGCGCCTGGCCGTGGCGTTGCTGGCGCTGATCGGGCTGTCAGGGGCGGGATACGTCCTGCTGATGGCGCATGGGCGGTCCTTCCTGCCCGATCATCTGGTCGGGCGGGGGGTGACATTCCTGAACATGATTTCCATCGGTGGGGTGGGGGTGATGCAGTTCGCCTCGCGCCCGGTCTTCCAAGCGGCGTCCGGGGCCTTTCCCCCGCCGCAGGCCTTCGCGATGCTGTTCCTGTTCTTCCTGATCCCGCTTGCCATCGGCTTCGCCCTGTATTTCCTGACGCCCGAGGCCCGCAATGCCTGATCCGATGACTGACCCGCTGGTCATCGCCCCCAACCTCAAGCGCCGCTTGTCGGGCGTCACTGCGACCGTAGTCCGGCTGATCCCGGTCCAGGCACGGATGATCGCGATCCGCGCGACCGGTCCCGGCCTGCCGCCGGATGTGCCGCATATCCCGTTGGCCCGCGCCGCCCTGATGCCGCGCGACCGCTGGCGCGTCTGGCACGCCCGGCGCAACACGGAAATGGCCCTGGGACTGGTGCTGCGGCGGGTGCTGCGGCGAAAATACCGGCTGATGTTCACATCCGCTGCCCAACGCCGCCACACCGGCTTTACCAAGTGGCTGATCGGGCAGCAGGATGCGCTTGTCGCCACATCCGACAAGGCCGCAGGCTATCTGGACCGGCGCGCCACGGTGGTGATGCATGGGGTGGATACCAAGGTGTTCCAGCCGCCCGCCGACCGGGCCGCGTTGCGCCGCGCCCTTGGCCTTGACCCCGATGCGGTGCTGATCGGCTGCTTCGGCCGGGTTCGCGCGCAGAAGGGCGTCGATCTGCTGGTCCGCGCAGGGCTGCGGCTGCTGCCCGACAGGCCGCGCGTGCAGATCGTCTTTACCGGGCGCATCACGCCGGACAACCGCGCCTTTGCCGAGGGGTTGCTGGCTGAAAGCGCGGCAGCGGGCCTGGGGGACCGCATCCGTTTCCTGGGGGAATTGCCCTGGGACCAGGTTGTGCGGCATTACCAGGCGCTCGATCTGTTCGCGGCCCCTGCCCGCTGGGAAGGCTTTGGCCTGACGCCGCTGGAGGCGATGGCCTGCGGCGTTCCCACCGTGGCCGCCCGCGTTGGTGCCTATGAAACCCTGATCCGCGACGGCGTGACCGGCAGCCTGGTGCCCGCTGACGATGGGGAGGCGCTGACCGAGGCATTGCGGCACTGGCTGGACGATCCCGCCGCGCGCGATGCCGCGGGCCGGGCCGCGCGCGATCACGTTGCCACCAACCATGCCATCGAGGGCGAGGCCCGCGCCTTGGTCGCCATTTACAACGACCTGCTGGCCCGGCCATGAACAAGCTGCGCTTTTATGCCGCCCGGACGCTGCGCGATGAAGCTGCGCTGCAAGCCCTGTCCGTTCCCCAGGCCGATCTGCTGGCTGATCTGGACGGCAAGTCGGTTGCCTTGGTCGGCAATGCCCGGTCGCTGGCCGACAGCGCACAGGGCGCGGCCATCGACGCCGCCGATGTCGTCATCCGCATCAACCGCGCCCCCCAGCCCGCGCCCGGCAGCCATGGCACCCGCACCGACTGGCTGGCCCTGGCCGTGCGGCTGTCCGATGAGGATCTGGCCCGCATCGCGCCCCGGCGGATCCTGTGGATGTCGCCCAAGCGCAAGCGCCTGGGCTATCGCATCGCGCAGGGCGACGGCTTTTATCTGCATCCGCTGGCCGATCATCTGGCCTTGAAGGACCGCCTTGCCGCGCCGCCCACCACCGGGGCGATGATGATCGACCTGTTGCTGCGGTCCGGCCTTTGCAGCCTGACCCTTTACGGCTTTGACTTCTTCGCCAGCCAAAGCCTGTCGGGCCGCCGCACCGCCGATCAGGTGCCCCATGACTTCGGCGCCGAAGCGGCCTGGGTTGCGGATTTGCGGCGCAGCGATGGGCGGCTGAGCCTGATCTAAAGAAACCCGATCCAACGCCCGGCCAGCAGCACGCCGGGCCAGATCACCGCCGACAGGGCGGCCAGGATCCGGGCGGCCGGGCCGGGCCGCCCCGTGGCGATCATCTGTTCCCATCCCAGCCTGTGCATCAGGACGACATTGCCCAAGGCCACGGCCAGCAGGACCAGTTTCCAGCGAAAGGCCGCGTTGCCCAGATACTCGGCCGCACTGACCGACCACAGGCAGGCGCCCGTCAGGACCGCCAGTCCCAACCCGATGCCCGCCATCCGCGACAGGAACGGTCCGATCACCGGCAAGGACGGGCCGCGCAGAACCCCCAGGATCCGCAGATCCAGCGGCAGGATCGCGCCCAGCAGCAGCCCGATCCCCAGGATATGCAGCGCGTTCAGCACCATGTACAGATCGCCCGACCCGCGCAGCATCCGCGCCAGGCCCGAGGCTTCGATCCAGGCCGCAAGCTCCATCAGCTGTCAGTCGGCCTGGATGCGTTCGGGATACATGTCATAGTTCCGGCCGTCGATCACGATGCGCACCGCCTTCATATGCGCCTCGGCGGGATCGCGGTCGCGGTTGCCGATCACCGTGACCGCATCGCCGATGCTGGCAGTATCCCCGTCAAAGCCCGACCGCGCCGTCCGGCCCGGATTGCCCAGTTCGACGAACCAGACCGTGCCATCCGCCGCCCGGACCCGCAGGCTGGGATGGGGCGGGTTCATCGACACCCCCTCGATCAGGCCGTCCAGCCGAACCTGGTCGCCCTCGGCCCAGGACCAGCCGTGATGCGCGGCCACCGGCGCGGCCAGCACCATCAGTCCGGCGACGATCCCCTTGAAGCCGTGGCGCATGGCAAGCCTCGTGTGCATGACGATCCTGTCGCAAGGGTATCGCGCTTTGGCCGGGTCCTTGATGACATTGGCGTTACCCGGGGCGGTGCGGCGGCGCCCCCTTCCCCTTGGTCCACCCATGCGCTAAACGCCCCTGACCGCCAGAAAAGGAGTCCCCCTCAGATGGGCTATAAAGTCGTCGTCGCCGGCGCCACGGGGAATGTGGGCCGCGAAATGCTGAACATCCTGGAGGAACGCATGTTCCCCGTGGACGAGATTGCCGCGCTGGCCTCGCGCCGGTCGCAGGGCACCGAGGTCAGCTTTGGCGACAAGACCCTCAAGGTGAAGGACATCGAGCAGTTCGACTGGACCGGCTGGGACATCGCGCTGTTCGCCATCGGGTCGGATGCGACGAAAATCCATGCGCCCAAGGCGGCGGCGGCGGGTTGCATCGTGATCGACAATTCGTCGCTTTATCGCTATGACCCCCAGATCCCGCTGATCGTGCCCGAGGTGAACCCGGATGCGATCCACGATTACAAGAACAAGAACATCATCGCGAACCCCAACTGTTCCACCGCGCAGATGGTGGTGGCGTTGAAGCCACTGCACGACCGCGCGCGCATCAAGCGGGTCGTGGTCAGCACCTATCAGTCCGTGTCGGGCGCGGGCAAGGATGGCATGGACGAATTGTGGAACCAGACCAAGGGCATGTATGTGCCGGGTCAGGAAGTCGCCCCCAAGAAGTTTTCCAAGCAGATCGCCTTCAACGTGATCCCGCAGATCGACGTCTTCCTGGACAGCGGCGACACCAAGGAAGAATGGAAGATGGTGGCCGAGACGAAGAAGATCCTCGACCCCAAGGTCAAGGTCACGGCCACCTGCGTGCGCGTGCCGGTCTTTGTCGGACATTCGGAATCCATCAACATCGAGTTCGAGGACTTCCTGGACGAGGACGAGGCCCGCGACATCCTGCGCGAGGCGCCGGGCATTCTGGTCGTCGACAAGCGCGAACCGGGCGGATACACGACCCCGGTCGAATGCGTGGGCGAGTTCGCGACCTTCATCAGCCGCATCCGCCAGGACGTGACGGTGGAAAACGGCCTGAACCTGTGGTGCGTCAGCGACAACCTGCGCAAGGGCGCCGCCCTGAACGCCGTGCAGATCGCGGAACTGCTGGGCAACCGCGTCCTGAAAAAGGGCTGACCCGGTGTTCGACTGGATCACGGGTTTTCTGGACAGCGGCGGGGCCTGGGCCATCGCCGCCCTGATGCTGCTGGAAAACGTCTTTCCGCCAATCCCGTCCGAATTGATCATGCCGCTGGCGGGCTTCAACGCCGCCCGCGGCGGCACGCCCCTGTGGCTGGCGGTCCTGGCCGGTGGCCTGGGATCGCTTGCGGGGGCCTATCTGTGGTATCTGGTCGGTCGCGCCTTTGGGGCGCACCGGCTGCGCCGCCTGATCGCGCGCCATGGCCGCTGGCTGACCCTGACCCTGTCGGAATTCGAAGCGGCCGAGGGATGGTTTCAACGCCATGGCCGCAAGATCGTGTTCCTTGGGCGCTTTGTCCCCACCGTGCGCACGCTGATCTCGATCCCCGCCGGGATCGAGCGGATGCTGCAGGCGCAGTTCCTGTTGTTCACCGCCCTTGGCAGCTTCATCTGGTCTGGCGGGCTGGCGCTTGCGGGCTATCTGCTGGAAGACCAGTATGAACGGGTCGAGCACTGGATCAACCCGGTCTCCACGGCGGTCGTGGTAGGCATCATTGCGCTGTATGTCTGGCGCGTGATCCGCTGGAAGCCCGACGCCTGAACGCCGGGCGCCCTGTCAGATGGTCGCCCAGGTTTTCCCGCCCTCAAGCGCCTGGAACAACGTGCCCTCGCTGATGTCGTGGACAAGGCCGTGGATCGACATCTGCCCCGCCTCGACCGCCGTGCGGACAAAGGGGAATGTCATCAGGTTCTCGATCGATACCAGCACCGCCTCGCGTTCCAGGGCGGCAACCTGCTGGTCCTCGGGCAGATCCTTCACCCGGTCATAGCCGGGGCGCAGGATGTCCATCCAGCGGCCGACGAAGCTGGTCTTTTCCTCCAGTTCGGGGGCATGGCCGGAACACATCGCATGACAGCCCGCCACGCCGCCGCACATGGTATGGCCCACCACGATCAGATGCGCGACCTTCAAGGCCTGCACCGCATATTCCACCGCCGCCGAGGTGCCGTGCTGCAACCCGTCCGGGGCATAGGGCGGCACAAGGTTCGCGATGTTGCGATGGATGAAGAATTCGCCCGTATCCGCGCCAAAGATGCTGGTGACGTGGACGCGCGAGTCGCAGCAGGAAATCACCATGGCGCGCGGGCGCTGCCCGTCGGTGGCCAGGCGTCGATACCAGGCGCTGTTTTCGGCATAGGACGTGGCCTTCCAGCCGTGAAAGCGGCCTGCCAGATATTGCGGCAAAGGACGAATGTTATGCATGGCTCACCCTTGTCATCACGCCGCTTGATAGGCGGAGATTGAAACAAATTCGAGAGGTTTCTTTTGGCGCCATCAAGCCTTTCTTCACCGCAGACGGTCATCTTGCACAGACCGGACGTTCAGGAAGACAAGGGTTAAGGCAGATGGCACAAATCATGGCGTTGGCCGTATCAGAGCCGGTTCGGGTCGATTCCCGCCGCCTGGGCGACATCGTGACCGAACTGGGCGAAACGGCGGCGCAGAACGTCATCGGCCTGGCCCTGGAACAACTGGCAGCCGCCCTGACCGCCGCCGACAAGGCCATTCGCGCAAGCGACCTGCCCGAGGGCGCGCGCCAATGCGACCTGCTGGCCCGGCTGGCCTGGCAGATCGGGCTGTTGTCGCTTGCGGGCGTGGCGATGGATCTGGGGGCCTGCGCGGACAAGCGCGATCGGGTTGCCATTGCCGCGGTCCATGCCCGGCTGATGCGGGTGGGCAACCGGTCCCTGACGGCGATCT
This sequence comes from Paracoccus actinidiae, assembly GCF_030863885.1. Taxonomy (NCBI): domain Bacteria; kingdom Pseudomonadati; phylum Pseudomonadota; class Alphaproteobacteria; order Rhodobacterales; family Paracoccaceae; genus Paracoccus; species Paracoccus actinidiae. The sequence goes on along the minus strand of NZ_CP132956.1, from coordinate 2,476,048 downwards.
GGGACCGCAGCCAGCTTGCCTGAGCCGGGCTTGCGGGCGCGCGCCCAACTTGTAGTCTGGCGTTCGACAGACCAAGGACAGGCCCATGATCCCCGATTTTGCCCCCGACTCCGCCGATGCCCTGCCGCTGTGGGGGGTGTGGAAGGGCGACCCCCTGGTCGACCAGGCCGGTCCCTGGCCGGGCGCCAGCGGATTTTCGGGAAAGATGGGGGAAATCTGCCTGCTGCCCAATCCTTCGGGCGGGCTTGCGGGGGCCTTGCTGGGCCTGGGGGATCGAACGACCGCCCCCCGCCACCGCTTTGCCCTGTCCCATGCCACGGCCTTGCCACCGGGAACATGGCGCGCGATCCTGCCCGACGGCCTTGACCCGGATGAGGCTGCCTTGGCGCTGCTGCTGGGCCAGTATCGCTTTACCCGGTACAAGGGGACACCTTATTCCGGCCCGCAGTTTTCCTGCCCCCAGGGTGCGGATGCCGCCCGGATCCATGCACAGGCGGCAGGAGAGTTCCTGACCCGCGACCTGATCAACACCCCTGCCAACGACATGGGACCGATTGATCTGGAAGACGCCGCCCGCGCCCTGGCCAAGGAGGTGGGCGCAAGCGTCACGGTCACGACCGGGCCGGACCTGCTGGACGCCAACCTGCCGATGATCCACACGGTCGGGCGCGCGGCCGAACAGGCGCCGCGCCTGATTGACATCCGACTGGGCGACATAGGCCCGCGCTTGACGGTCGTCGGCAAGGGTGTCTGCTTTGATACCGGCGGGCTGGACATCAAGCCCTCGGCATCCATGCTGCTGATGAAAAAGGACATGGGCGGGGCGGCCACCGCGCTTGGCCTTCTGAAGATGCTGGCGCTGACCGGCGCTGCGGACCGGATGCGGATCCGGCTGCTGCTGCCGGTCGTGGAAAACAGCGTTTCGGCCAGCTCATTCCGGCCAGGCGACGTGTTGACCAGCCGCAAGGGCCTGACGGTCGAGGTGAACAACACCGACGCCGAGGGCCGGTTGATCCTGGCCGATGCTTTGGCCTTGGGGGCCGAGGAAAGCCCCGACCTGATGATCTCGCTGGCGACGCTGACAGGCGCCGCTCGCGTGGCGCTTGGGCCGGACCTGCCGCCTTTTTATTGCGACGACGATGCCACCGCCGATGCGCTGTCGCGTGCCGCAATGGCCGTGCGCGATCCGTTGTGGCGGATGCCCTTCTGGGACGGCTACGAATCGCAGATAGAACCCTCGATTGCAGATCTGGACAACGCCCCCTCGGGCGGGATGGCGGGGTCGATCACCGCCGCTCTGTTCCTGCGCCGCTTCGCGGAAGGCGTTGGGCGCTATGTCCACATGGACATCTATGGCTGGCAGCCGGTCCTGGCCCCCGGCAGGCCCAAGGGGGGCGTGGGCCAGGGGGCACGGGCGATCCTGGCCGCATTGCCGCAGATCTTGCCATGACGCTGGACCGCCGCCTGACCCCGGCAACCGACCGGATCGCGTTGGAATGCCTGGCAGGGGTGCTGGAACGCCCCGCCTATACGCCTGGCAATGCCGCGCGGCTGGTCGTGCCCCTGGCCGACCTGATGACCGCACCCGACGGGCGCCGTGACCGGCAGGTGAATTTCGGCGCCGACGTGACGGTGATCGAGACGCGGAGCGAGTGGTGTTTCGTGCAAACGGATCTGGACGGCTATTGCGGCTGGCTGGCGGCCTCCTCGCTGGGCCATGACCTGCCGCCGATCACGCATCGGGTAACCGCCCCTGCCACCCATGTCTATCCCGCCCCCGACATGAAGCAGCCGCAGATTGTCAGCCTGTCCCTGGGCGCCCGCCTTTCGGTCACGGGGGTCGAAGGGGGGTTCGCCCGTCTTGCGACCGGCGGCTTCGTTCCTGTGCAGCATATCGGCGACCAGCCCGCCACCGATCCGGTGCCGGTCGCGGAAAGCCTGTCCGGCACGCCCTATCTGTGGGGGGGCAACAGCCGTGCGGGCATTGACTGTTCGGGCCTGGTCCAGGCGGCGCTGACGGCCTGCGACATCCCCTGCCCAGGCGACAGCGACCTGCAGCGCGCTGCCTTTCCGGTGGCAAACGAAATCCGAAGGGGCGATCTGCTGTTCTGGCCGGGTCACGTGGCCCTGGCGATGTCGCCCGGCCGGATGATCCATGCCACCGCCTTTGCCATGGCGGTGATTGTCGAATCCATCCCCGACGCCATCGCCCGAATCGATGCGGCAGGCGACGGCCCGTTCCTTGGCATCCGCCGCCCGCCTCTGGCGCAGCCCGCCACTTTGGCCTAGACCGCCGCGCAAAGGAGTTGCGGCCCATGTTCACCGTTTCGCTGATCGCATCGCCCCTGCGCGCCAACCTGACCCAAGCCGTGGCCGAGGGCTTGGCCGCCCGCTGGGGGGGCGAACCGATCCGCTGGCTGAACCCCGCCATCGCTGCGGAATTCGACGTGGCAACCCAGCCTGCCGACTTTCAGGATGCCTGGGCCGATATGCAGCGGCAAACCCTGGATCTGGCGATCCAACCGGCCCAGGGTCGCCGCAAGGCGATCCTGCTGGCCGACATGGATTCGACCATGATCGGGCAGGAATGCATCGATGAATTGGCCGACATGGCGGGCGTTGGACCGCGCGTGGCCGACATTACGGCACGGGCCATGAATGGCGAACTGGATTTCGACAGCGCACTGACCGAACGCGTCGGGCTGCTGAGCGGGCTGAAGGACAGTGTGATCGCGGATGTGCTGGCCTCGCGGATCACCATGACCTCGGGCGGGGCGGAACTTGTGGCGACAATGCGCGCGAACGGCGGCTATGCGGCGCTTGTCTCGGGCGGGTTCACGGCCTTTACGGAAGCAGTTGCCGACAGGCTGGGTTTTGACGAACACCGTGCCAATACCCTGGTGGCCGAGGGCGGCTTGCTGACCGGACGGGTCGGGATGCCGATCCTGGGCCGCGAGGCCAAGGTCGAGGCGCTGATCCAGATCGCCAAGGCGCGCGGCCTGACGCCTGCCGATGTGATTGCCGTGGGCGACGGCGCCAACGACTTGGGCATGATCCAGCTTGCCGGGACGGGTGTTGCGCTGCACGCCAAGCCCTCGGTCGCCGCGCAGGCGCAGATCCGCATCAACAACGGCGACCTGACATCGCTGCTGTACTTGCAGGGTTATTCCGCCAAGGATTTCGTCACGGACTGATCGCCTGAACCGTTTCCGCCACAGACCGGGCACAGGCAGCAATGCGGTCCATGATCGCCTGCCTTTCTGCGACCGAGGGGGTAGTTGCCAACAGCCTGCCCCTTCAGCGCACCGATCCGATCCGGCATGGACAGGGCGAAGTGGCAGCCGAGGATGGCGGGCCTTTCCGCCAACAGCACCAACAGCATGGCTGGTTACTGCGAAGTCCGGGATAGATCTCGAACAACATTGCAGGCGGTTCCGCCCTGAAACGCCTGAAGAAGGGGCGCAACCTGTTGGTCCACTCGACGAACCTGTGCTGCTCTTGCCCTTGCCTTGGTCCAAATATCCCACGGGGGTCTGGGGGTGTGAAACCCCCAGTCTTTACAAACCCCTGTCAAAGGCGCATGGCGCGGCCATGATCGACCTTTCCCTGGACCTTTTCCTGCTTCTCGCCTTTGCTGGCTTCGCTGCCGGCTTTATCGATTCGATCGCCGGCGGCGGCGGGCTGATCACGCTGCCTGCGCTGATGCTGGCGGGGATCCCGCCGGCGCAGGCGCTTGCCACGAACAAGGTGCAGGGTGTCTTTGGCGCGGCGACGGCGGCGGTCAGCTATGCCTCGCGCGGCTTGGTCGATCTGCGAAGCCAGTGGAAATCGGCATTGATTGCGGGGGCGGCAGGCGCCCTGGGGGCGGCTTTGGTCAGCTATCTTCCGACCGACGATCTGCGGCTGATCCTGCCGGTGATCCTCATCGCCATCGCTGCGTTCTTTGCACTGAAGCCGGGGCTAAACGACCTGGACCGGGTGCAGCGCGTGGCACCCGCAGCATTTGCCCTGACGGCGGTGCCGCTGGTCGGGTTTTATGACGGGGTCCTGGGACCGGGGGCCGGTTCGTTCTATATGATCGCCTTTGTCACGCTGGCGGGATACGGCGTGCTGAAAGCCACGGCGCATACCAAGCTGCTGAACTTTGCCTCGAATCTGGGGGGGCTTGCGGCTTTTGCGCTGTTTGGGCAGCCCTTGTGGCTGGTGGGGATCGTGATGGGTGGGGCGCAAATCGTGGGCGCGATGCTGGGCGCGCGGCTGGCCACGCGGATTGGCGCGCGGCTGATCAAGCCGCTGCTGGTGGCGACATCCTTGGCGCTTGCGCTGCGGCTGATCTGGCAGATGATCTAGGCGGGAAAGCCGGGGGCGGTCCGCATTTCCCCGGTGACGATGCCGCGCCAGTTGCGGATCGGGTCGGTCAGGAACCGGCCCACCGCCGGGTGATTCCGCTCGAGCACGCCAAGATGGACCAGCAAGGCGGTAATGGCAGCCTCGGCGGCGCGGGTGCCGCCATCCGTCACCTTCAAGGCCACGCCCAGGCCCTGATCGGGCAGGATGGCGACAAAAACGGCCTCGGCCCCGGTCTTTGTGGCGACGCGGCCACCGCTGGCGCGCATCAGGACCGTGCAGGCGCGGCCTTCGCCTGCAACCATTTCGGGATGGGCGCGCATGGCATCGACCAGCCGCCGCATGGCCCGGCCCCGCCCGTCGTCGGCCGGATCGGCAAAGGCCGCCATGGCACGGCCCAGGCCCGCCAGCGAACAGGACCAGTTCGGGGCCGAACAGCCGTCGATGCCATAGCCCGGGCTGGATTCACCCGTCACCTCCTCGAACGCGGCTTTCACGGCCTGCTGGACGGGATGGTCCGGTTCGACATACTCGGTCCCGCCACCGAGGTGGCGATTCAGCGTCAGGAAACCCGCGTGCTTGCCCGAACAGTTGTTGTGCAACTGGCCGGGTGCCTCGTCCCCGCAGGTCAGGCGGCGGTTTTCATCGCGGTCGCTCGGCATATGGCAGCCGCAGCGAAGGTGGGATTCGCCCAAGTCCAATGCGTGCAGCCACTGGTCCACGGCGTCCACGTGCATCCGCGCGCCGCTGTGGCTGGCGCAGGCAAGCGCAAGCTGCCGGTCGGTCAGCCCGGCGGCATCGGCCGCGCCGCTTTCGATCAGGGGCAGTGCCTGGATCATCTTGCAGGACGAGCGGGAAAAGATGATTTCGCTTGGACAGCCCCAGGCCTCGACCACACCCTTGGTGTCGCAGATAACGGCATGGCCGGAATGCAGGCTTTCGCGTTGCCCGCCGCGCCACAATTCGATCAATTCGGCCGAACGCATCGCCTGTCCCCCCTGACAATTGCGCGATTTCCTGCCTTGCGCTCTTTCTTGCGCAATGATTTTGGCTATCGTGACCGCGAACGGTTGAAAAGACCACAGCAATCGGGAAAGAACGCCCCTGATGTGGCGAAACCCATGGCAGGAGGCCAGAGCATGACCAACACCACGCTGCGCGGCGTGACCGCCGCCCTTGTCCTGATCGCCGGACTTGGATCCGCAGCGGCACAGGAATCGACCAATGTCGTTGCCACCGAAGGCGACTGGACGGTCTTTGCGGCGGAAAATCCCAAGGAATGCTGGGCAGTCTCCCCGCCCAAGGCCACGCAGAACACCGACGCGAACGGCGCCCCGAGAGAGGTGACGCGCGGCGACATCCGCCTGTATGTCGCGTATCGGGGCGGCAACGGCGAGGTGTCTTTCAGCGGCGGCTATCCCTTCGCCCCCGACAGCACGGTCGAGGTCGATATCGGCGGGACCAAGTTCAACCTGTTCACCGAAGGCGAAAGCGCCTGGACCGGCAGCGCGTCCGAGGATGAAAAGCTGATTGCCGCCCTGCGCGGCGGCACGAACGCGGTCATTACCGGGCGGTCATCGCGCGGCACCGTGACAAAGGACACGTTCAGCCTGGCGGGAATCACGGCGGCCACGAACACGGCGCGGTCGCGCTGTCAGTAAGGGTTGGGGGCGCTGCCCCCGTCCCTTCGGGACTCCCCCGGGATATTTGGACCAAGGCAAAGGCGAGGCCGGTTGATTTTCGGCCTCGTTTTGCTTATCTGCGGGTCTTCGCATAACACCGGAAGTCCCATGAACGCGCCCCTCACGCCCGATGTCCTGACCCTTCCCCGCAAGCTGCCGGATACCGGGCGGGTGAACATCGTCGGGCTGACGCGCGATCAATTGCGCCAGGCGCTGATTGACGCGGGCACGCCGGAAAAGCAGGCCAAGATGCGCGTGGGCCAGGTGTGGCAATGGGTTTACCATTGGGGCGTGCGCAATTTTGCCGCGATGAGCAACCTGGCCAAGGATTACCGCGCCCTGCTGGCGGACCGGTTCGAGATCGTGCTGCCCGAGATCGTGACCCGTCAGATCAGCGAGGACGGGACGCGCAAGTACCTGGTCCGCATCGCCGGCGGCCACGAGGTCGAGACGGTCTATATCCCCGAGGAAGGTCGGGGCACCTTGTGCGTGTCCAGCCAGGTCGGTTGCACGCTGACCTGTTCCTTCTGCCACACCGGCACGCAGAAGCTGGTGCGCAACCTGACCGCAGGCGAGATCGTCGGGCAGTTGATGCTGGCCCGCGACGATCTGGGCGAATGGCCGGTTCCCGGTGCCCCCAAGGACGAAACCCGCCTTGTCAGCAACATTGTTCTGATGGGCATGGGAGAGCCTTTGTACAACTTTGACGCCGTGCGCGACGCGATGCGCGTCTGCATGGACAACGAGGGGTTGTCCCTGTCGCGCCGCCGCATCACCCTGTCCACCAGCGGCGTAGTCCCCGAGATCGCCCGGACCGCCGAGGAGATCGGCTGCCAGCTTGCCGTCAGCTTCCACGCCACCACCGACGAAGTCCGCAACGTTCTGGTGCCAATCAACAAGCGCTGGAACATTGCCGCGCTGCTTGACGCGTTGCGTGATTATCCGCGGTTGTCTAACAGCGAGCGGATCACCTTTGAATATGTGATGCTGGCTGGCGTGAACGACAGCGACGACGACGCCCATCGCCTGATCGAACTGATCCGGGGCATCCCTGCCAAGATCAACCTGATCCCCTTCAATGAATGGCCCGGCGCGCCTTACAAGCGATCCAGCAACAACCGCATCCACGCCTTCGCCGACATCATCTACAAGGCGGGCTATGCCAGCCCGATCCGCACCCCGCGCGGCGAGGATATCATGGCCGCCTGCGGGCAGTTGAAATCGGCCACGGAGCGCGGGCGGAAGTCGCGCGCGGAGATTGCGGCAGAGGCAGGCGCCTGAGCCGGATACGCCCTGTCCAGCCCATTGCCGGGTAGGCAATCGGCTGCTAGGATTTGTCCGACACAAGGAAGATCTGGGCCGGTGACGCCGTCGCCCGTGGCGGAGGTTCTGGATGCCCCATGCGCTTGTCCTGTGGCTTCTTGCCTGGAGCCTTGCCGCAGGAACCGCATTGGCCGAACCCGTTGCCCCCGGGGACCGGAACCTGTTCGCCTTCGGCGGCCGCATGACCGCCGAGGCCATGCCCAAAAGCGTCAACATCCCCGGTGTTTCCTATGAGGACAACGGGATCCTCGGGATCGGCATTCAGCGCTGGACCTGGCGGGGCCGCCATGTGGATATCGGCTACGAGGGCGGTCTGGCGCATCGCTTTGGCCGGGACACCACCACCGAAGCCTGGGCGGGGATCGGCATCCGCTGCTGCCGGTACAGGCTGATGCGCGATCTTGTGCTGACCCCGTCGATCATTTTCGGCCTCAGCTATGTCGATGCGGCGCATCTGGGCCGGGAAACCGAACAAGTTGCGCGCGATGACGGCGACGCGCAACTGCTGTTCTATCTTTCACCCGAACTGGAGCTTGCCGCCCCCGACACGGACTGGTCCGTCTTCTGGCGGCTTCATCACCGTTCGGGCGGGGGACAGACGCTGGGGAATATGCGCGGCGCCACCAATGCCAATGTCGTGGGCCTCCGGCTGCGATTCTAGTTGCGGCCGAGCAGTTCCCAACCGTCGATGATCTCCACCGCTTCCTCCGCTGTCTCGACATAGCGGAACAGGCCCAGATCCTCCTCGGAGATCGTCCCCGCGTCTGCCAGTCCCCGCCAGTTGACGATCCCCTCCCAGAACTCCCTGCCGAACATCAGCAGGGGCACACGGGCCATGCGGCCGGTCTGGATCAGGGTCAGGGTCTCGAACAACTCGTCCAGGGTGCCGAAGCCGCCCGGAAAGATGGTGATCGCGCGGGCGCGCATCAGGAAATGCATCTTGCGGATCGCGAAATAGTGGAAGTTGAAGCACAGCTCCGGCGTCACATAGACGTTCGGGGCCTGTTCGTGGGGCAGCACGATGCCCAGGCCGATGGACTTGCCGCCGACCTCGTGCGCGCCCAGGTTGCCCGCCTCCATCACGCCGGGGCCGCCGCCGGTAGTGATGACGAATTCACGACCACCGGTTTCCAGGCTGCGGCGGGTCATTTCCTGCGCGAACAGCCGCGCTTCCTCGTAATAGGCAGACAGCCCGGCCAGCGCGGGGGTCCGCGCATCGGCCGCGTTTTCAGGCGAGGGAATGCGCGCGCCGCCGAACATCACCACGGTCGATTCGACCCCGGCCTCGTCCAGCAGCATCTGCGGCTTCAGCAGTTCCAGTTGCAGGCGGATGGGGCGCAACTCCTCTCGCAGCAGGAAGTCGCGGTCGGTGAAGGCCAGCTGATAGGCGGGCGAGCGGGTCTGCGGCGTGTCGGGGATCTGTTCGGCGCGGACCGCATCCTCCTCGCTGTGGGGAAAGGGGTGGGCGCGGTCCTCGGTGGTCTTGGTCGCGTCGTTCATCGGATCCTCGGATTGCACGGGGCTTGTCCCAGGCTTATAGCCCCGGTGAACCAGTTTCCACCCGCCGCAGAGGAGAGGCCATGACCCAAGCACTTGAGACCGCCATCGAGGCCGCGTGGGAAGCCCGCGCCGACATCGACGCCAGCACGACCGGCTTCGTGCGCGAGGCGGTGGAGGAAACCCTGGCGCAACTGGACAGCGGCAACCTGCGCGTGGCCGAAAAGCGCGGCAGCGACTGGCACGTGAACCAGTGGGCGAAGAAAGCCGTGCTGCTGTCCTTCCGCCTGAACGACATGGAGGAGATGTCGGGCGGTCCGCAGGGGTCCAAGTGGTGGGACAAGGTGCCGTCAAAATTCGCAGGCTGGGGCGACAACCAGTGGCGCGCGGCCGGTTTCCGCGCCGTGCCAGGCGCCATCGTGCGGCGCAGCGCCTTTATCGCGCCGGGGGCAGTGTTGATGCCGTCCTTTGTGAACCTGGGCGCCCGCGTGGGCGAGGGCACGATGGTCGATACCTGGGCCACCGTCGGTTCCTGCGCGCAGATCGGGAAGAACGTCCACCTGTCGGGCGGAGTCGGCATCGGCGGCGTGCTGGAACCCCTGCAGGCCGGGCCGACGATCATCGAGGACGACTGCTTCATCGGCGCCCGGTCGGAGGTGGTCGAGGGATGCATCATCCGCGAAGGATCGGTCCTTGGCATGGGCGTCTTCATCGGCCAGTCCACCAAGATCGTGGACCGCGAAACCGGCGCCGTCATGTATGGCGAGGTTCCGGCCGGGTCGGTCGTGGTTGCGGGGTCGATGCCCTCGAAGAACGGCGTGAACCTGTATTGCGCCGTGATCGTCAAGCGCGTGGATGCGAAAACGCGGTCCAAGACCTCGATCAACGAACTGCTGCGCGATTGAGGCGCGACGGGTGACCACGCTTTTCATTGACGCCGACGCCTGCCCGGTGAAGGCCGAGGCTGAACGGGTGGCGACGCGCCTGCGGGTGCCGATGGTGCTGGTCTGCAATGGCGGGCTGCGGCCGTCGGCAAACCCGCTGGTCACGTTGAAGATCGTCGCCGAAGGCCCGGACGAGGCGGACAAGTGGATCGCCGACCAGTGCGGGCCGGGCGACGTGGTGGTGACGGGCGACCTGCCGCTGGCGGACCGTTGCCTCAAGGGGGGTGCGCAGGTCGTAACCCATGACGGCGAGGTGCTGAGCCTTGCCAATATCGGCCCGCGGCTTGCCACGCGCGACCTGATGGCGGATCTTCGCGCCTCCAATCCGTTCATGCAGGGCGGCGGGGCGGCGTTTTCCAAGGCGGACCGGTCGCGGTTCCTGCAATCGCTGGACCGGGCGCTGGCGGCGGCGCTGCGCCAGCCACCGCGATAGCCTTTCGGCAAAACCCGCATCTGCCGGCCCGTGCCACCTTGCGCCCCGACCGCGCATGGCTATAACCCCGGACGATTTAGCCGCCGCCCGCCGCCGCGAAGCCCGAAGGACCAAGCCATGCCGAAAAGAACCGATATCAAGTCGATCCTGATCATCGGCGCAGGCCCCATCGTCATCGGCCAGGCCTGCGAGTTCGACTATTCCGGCGCTCAGGCCTGCAAGGCGCTGCGCGAGGAAGGATACCGGGTGATCCTGGTGAATTCCAATCCCGCGACGATCATGACCGACCCGGAAATGGCCGATGCCACCTATATCGAGCCGATCACCCCCGAGATCGTCGAAAAGATCATCGCCAAGGAACGCCCCGACGCGCTGCTGCCGACGATGGGCGGGCAGACCGGGCTGAACACGGCCCTGGCGCTGGCCGACATGGGCGTGCTGAACCGCTATGGCGTGGAACTGATCGGCGCGCAGCGTGCCGCCATCGAGATGGCCGAGGATCGCAAGCTGTTCCGCGAGGCGATGGACCGGATCGGCCTGGAAAACCCCAAGGCCACCATCGTCGCCGCGCCGAAACTTGCCAGCGGCAAATACGACGTCAACGCGGGCGTGGCGCAGGCCATGGACGCGCTGGAGGACATCGGCCTGCCCGCCATCATCCGTCCCGCCTTTACCCTGGGCGGGACCGGCGGCGGCGTTGCCTATAACCGCGACGACTACGAACGGATCGTGCGGTCCGGCCTGGACGCCAGCCCCGTGGCGCAGGTTCTGGTCGATGAAAGCCTGCTGGGCTGGAAGGAATTCGAGATGGAGGTCGTGCGGGATCGCAACGACAACGCCATCATCGTCTGCGCCATCGAAAACGTCGATCCGATGGGCGTGCATACCGGCGATTCCATCACCGTGGCCCCGGCCCTGACGCTCACCGATCGCGAATACCAGATCATGCGCAACGGCTCCATCGCCGTGCTGCGCGAAATCGGCGTGGAAACCGGCGGATCCAACGTGCAATGGGCGATCAACCCGGCCGATGGCCGCATGGTCGTGATCGAGATGAACCCGCGCGTGTCGCGATCCTCGGCACTTGCATCGAAGGCAACCGGCTTTCCCATTGCCAAGATCGCCGCGAAACTGGCCGTGGGCTATACGCTGGACGAGTTGGACAACGACATCACCAAGGTGACGCCCGCGTCCTTCGAACCCTCCATCGATTATGTCGTGACCAAGATCCCGCGCTTTGCCTTCGAGAAGTTCCCCGGATCGAAGCCCGAACTGACCACGGCGATGAAATCCGTAGGCGAGGTCATGGCCATCGGCCGTTCCTTCCACGAATCGCTGCAAAAGGCACTTGCCTCGATGGAGACCGGCCTGACCGGCCTGGACGAGATCGCCATCGAAGGCGCCGCCGACCAAGGCAAGCCCGCCGTCATCGCCGCCTTGTCGAAAGCCACCCCCGACCGCATCCGCGTCATTGCCGAGGCGATGCGCTTTGGCCTGGGCGATGACGAAATCGGGCGCATCACCAGCTTCGACCCCTGGTTCCTGGCCCGCATACGCGAAATCGTCGATGCCGAACACAAGCTGCGCCACAATGGCCTGCCTGCCGATGCCGAAGGGCTGCGCGCCGTCAAGATGATGGGCTTTACCGATGCCCGCCTGGCCAGCCTGACCAAGCGCGACGAACATGACATCCGCCGCATCCGCCGCAAGCTGGACGTGGTTCCCGTCTTCAAGCGCATCGACACCTGCGCCGCCGAATTCGAGGCCCAAACCCCCTATATGTATTCCACCTATGAAGCCCCGGCGATGGGCGACGTGGAATGCGAATCGCGCCCGACCAATGCCAAGAAGGTCGTCATCCTGGGCGGCGGGCCGAACCGGATCGGCCAGGGGATCGAGTTCGATTACTGCTGCTGCCACGCCTGCTTCGCGCTGACCGATGCGGGCTACGAGACGATCATGGTCAACTGCAACCCGGAAACGGTCAGCACCGATTACGACACCAGCGACCGGCTGTATTTCGAGCCGCTGACCCTGGAACACGTTCTGGAAATCCTGCGCGTGGAACAGGAAAACGGCACTTTGCACGGCGTCATCGTCCAGTTCGGCGGCCAGACTCCCTTGAAGCTGGCCAATGCGCTTGAAGCCGAGGGGATCCCGATCCTGGGCACCACCCCCGATGCCATCGACCTGGCCGAGGACCGCGAGCGGTTCCAGCATCTGCTGAACGATCTGGGCCTGCGCCAGCCCATCAACGGCATCGCCCATTCCGACGAGCAGGCCATTCAGATCGCCGAGCGCATCGGCTTTCCGCTGGTGATCCGCCCGTCCTATGTGCTGGGCGGCCGCGCGATGGAGATCGTACGCGACATGGACCACCTGCGCCGCTATATCACCGAGGCGGTCAAGGTGTCTGGCAAGAATCCGGTGCTGTTGGACAGCTATCTGTCCGGCGCGATCGAGGTCGATGTGGACGCCTTGTCGGACGGTGAAAACGTCCATGTGGCGGGCATCATGGAACATATCGAGGAAGCGGGGGTCCATTCGGGCGACAGCGCCTGTTCCCTGCCCCCCCATACCCTGCATGCCGCCACCATCGAGGAACTGAAAAAGCAGACCGTGGCGATGGCGCGTGCGCTGAAGGTCAAGGGCCTGATGAACGTGCAATTCGCGCTGAAGGACGGCGCGATCTATGTGCTCGAGGTGAACCCGCGCGCGTCCCGCACCGTGCCCTTTGTCGCCAAGGCTACCGACAGCGCCATTGCCTCGATCGCGGCGCGGCTGATGGCGGGGGAGCCCATGTCGAACTTCCCCCTCCGCGCGCCCTATCCCGAAGGTGTCGGCCCGGAAACCGACCTGCCCTTCGCCGATCCGATGACCCTGGCCGATCCGATCACACCCTGGTTTTCCGTCAAGGAGGCCGTGCTGCCCTTTGCCCGCTTCCCAGGCGTCGATACGCTGCTTGGCCCGGAAATGCGTTCGACGGGCGAAGTCATGGGCTGGGACCGCAATTTCGCCCGCGCCTTCCTCAAGGCGCAGATGGGCGCGGGATCGAACCTGCCCTTTGAAGGCCGCATTTTTGTTTCCGTCAAGGACGCCGACAAGACCGAGGCCTTGGCCAGCGCCGCCCGCGACCTGACATCGATGGGCTTTTCCTTGATCGCAACCAGCGGCACTGCCGACTTCCTGGCGGCTGCGGGGGTCGAGACTGCCCGCGTGAACAAGGTTTACGAAGGCCGCCCTAACATCGTCGACCGGATGAAGAATGGTGAAATCGCCATGGTCCTGAACACGACCGAGGGTGTCCAGGCCATCGCCGACTCCCGCGAGATCCGTGCGGTGGCGCTGTATGACAAGATCCCCTACTTCACCACGGCCGCGGGCAGCATCGCTGCCGTCGCAGCCGTCAAGTCGCGCGAGGAAGGCGAGGTCGGCGTCAGAAGCCTGCAGGCCTGAGGGGATATTAGGTGCGACCGACCGACAGTGCACATAACTGTCGGTCGTGACCGCCCGACGAATTGCAGACCCGAGCCGTTCCATTGGGAAATCAAACTCTTGTCCGGATCGACAAGGAAATTGATCCCGTCCCGGAATGAACGCGAAGATCGCCTGATCAGACGATCCTCTGGGATTGTCCCAGGCCGAGGGACATGACCTTGGAATTCCCGTTCAGCGCAACCTGCACAGGTCGGGCGTATATAGGACAGTTTGGGCGTTTCGGCCCCTGATCTGGAAGCAGCCAAGACAGGCGGAATAGTTGTTCCGTTTTGGCAAGCGCCACCCCTTTTATGCATTATCATTATGGGCTGGCGATTCCGGAACCTGATGGCAAGGGAAGACTGCACTAGGTTGACAATCCGATGCTGCCACAGCGCCGTCTCGGCATTCGTTCCAGTCTCAAACAAGGCAAATCTCCCTTCCGCCCGATGCCAACCACCCGTTCATTCTGCCATGTCGGGGAGAGGTGGAGGTTCATTCCGGTTGTTTGCGCCTGCATGACCATGGGATCGCCGCAGGTCGATTTGGTGGCACTGATCGACGTCAGTGAACTGGTCGCGCCTGCCATCAAGCCCGCACATTTCCGCAGCAAACAGGGAGTCGCTCGGGAGGACGGCATAACGCAAGGTGCATGTGACCCAGACCTGTGATGCGGAAACCGCGCATCTGGTCACTCGTGTAAAAACCGACCAGACGATGCAGCCTGACATGACTTGCACCGCCGAAGTCTATGAGCGCCTAGACGCCATTGACGACGGTTGTGTCGACGCAGCCCTGCTGGTGGCCAGCCACCGCGACCACGGGATCACCCTTTAAGGTACCTGTGCGGGCCATCCCAAAGTGGCGCTCTGAAGCGGAGCAAGCCTATGAACTGCGCCACTTCGTGATCGACTCGGCGCGCGAGCAGGTCACGTGTCCCTTAGGCAAGACTCCGGTGACTTGGCGGCCCGGGCTCGACAATGTCGGGGCGTCGCGCATCCGCACTCTCTTCAGCCGCACCGACTGCGCCGCCCGCGCGCTCTGGACGCGAGCGAAGGAGGACGTCGCTCCATCTACTTCCATCCATAGGCCAAGTACGAGGCGCTGAACGCCGCACGGGACCGCATGGACGACCCTGAGTGGAAGGAGCACTACCATGTGCGCGCCGGCATCGAAGGCACACTCTCTCAAGGCGTGCGTGCCTTTGGCATGCGCCGCAGCCGCTACATCGGGCTGGCGAAGACCAGTCTTCAGCAGATCTGCATTGCCGCTGCCATGAACGTGGCACGGGTCGTCAACTGGCTCGACGGCGTGCAACGCGCCGACACACGGGTGACTCGCTTTGCTGCGTTGGCCGCCGCCTGAATTTGCCGACAGTATCTCAGCTACATACCTGTGCGCCGGGGGTTTCTTCACCCGCTGGCGATCATGGACTGGCACAGCCGCAGGATGCGTAAGCGGCGGCTCTCAAACTCCATGGACGCGAGCCTCTGCGTCGAAGCCCTGAAGGAGGGGATGGCCAAATACGGACCGCCCGAAATCTTCAACACGGATAGTCAAAAGATGATTGTCAGTTCTCGGGCGGTGTGACCCAAACAGCGATCGGCCGCAGTAGACTGGCGCCGTAAGGGGTCTCGGTGTGGCCTGACCCTAACTCCGATTGACCGGCGTGTCTTTCCCTGAACCTGTCGGTCGCCTGAGAACGCCTTGCGGTGAGGCACAGCCTCAGACGTTGCCTGTGACCGAGAAGGGCCTGACCATATCGGTCTCGTGACTGTCCTGTCCATGCATCGGCCCCGGCTCTGCAGCAGATGGTTGAAAACCTGAAGGCGAGGCATGGACGGAACGAACAGCACGGCAGCCCACATCACTGGCGGCATCGATACCCACAAGGATCTTCACGTTGCTGCGGTTGTTGATGAGCGTGATCGCGTTCTCGTCACACGCAGCTTTCCGACGACCCGGCAAGGCTATCGCCAGATGCTCGCTTGGATGCGCACCTTCGGAGAGCTGCGCCGTATCGGCATTGAATCCACGGGTAGCTATGGCGCAGGACTTCCGCGCTATATGCAGGCCGCCCATGTCGAGGTGATGGAGGTCGCAGCATCCGATCGGCAGGACCGGCGCAAGCGAGGCAAGAACGACGATCTGGATGCCAAAATGCGGCCCATGCTGCCTTTGCGGGACATCGCACCGTGACGCCCCGAAGCCGGGACGGGATGGTAGAGTCGTTGAGAGTCCTGCGTGTTTGCCGGAAAACGGCGGTCTATGCCTAGCGGATTGCCCTGCAGATGATCCGATCCCTTGCGGCCTGATCTGAGCACCTATCGCGACCTTGAAGCGGTATATCGCATCAGCCTGAAATCCTTGGCACAGCGCTACCTGGAACTGCATGATGAGATTGCCGACCTGGACATGATGATCCGCGCGATCGTGGAGGAACCGGCCCCCGATCTCGTTGCGTGCAACTCCATCGGTCACAACAACGCAGCCTAGCTCCTGCTCACAGCGGGCGACAATCCCGAGCGCCCTAAATCAGAGGCAAGCTTCGCTGCCCTGTGCCGCGTCAGCCCTGTGTCCGCATTCTCAGGGAAGACCATCCGGCATCGGCTCAACCGTAGTGGAGACCGCGCTGCCAACAGTGCCTTGCACATCATCGCCATCGGCCAGCTCAGGACCGACGAAAAGACCAAGTCCTATGGGGCGCGCCGCGTCGCCGAAGGACACTCCACACTGGAGGCAGTCCGGGCCTTGAATCGCTATATCGCCCGCGAAGTCTACGGCATCATCATGCGTCGCCAGAAAGAGATCAACACGACCCGCATCGCCGCTTGACAAACAGAAGGGCGTCCAAGGCAGTCAGTTTACATCGACCGAGTTTATCAAGGTGCTGCTGGACGCCGAGGTGAAGCTCTCCATGGACGAAGTCGCGCGGGACACACAAGGTGTTTGATCCCACAGTTGATGCTGCGATCTTTTCCTGGGAATGGAAGGAAGCACCACAACCATTCACCCTCCTGTAATCAGGATAGGAACGCCCGACAAAAGTTCGTCAAGTGCGGGAGTCCGGCCCCGCACGGGATCGCGCTCATGGTCCTCTCCGCCACGCGAATGCCAAACCGCTGCTCAACCACGTTGCAGAGGTCAATCCGACGCCAACGCACGACCTTATCCGTCGACGGGTCAGGCCCCGTCTCGACGATCACGGCAAGTTCGCGCATCTGCTCGGCGCTGAGCCGCGCTGGCCGCCCGGACAGCGGCCGGTCGACAAGGCCGGCCAGCCCTTCGGCATTGTAACGGTGAACCCAGTCACGCAGCGTCTGCCGATCCATACCGCAGCTTTGTGCCGCTTCCGTCCGGCTTCGCCCGTCAAGCACATGCGCCAGCGCAAGCATCCGGCGCGACGCTCGCGCATCCTTCACGCGAGCCGCCTCCCGCCGCAGATCCGATGCTGAAAGCTCCGTGCGTGTGATGCCCACTGCCATCCTGATCCTCCTCCGCCTTGCAAGGGAGTGAATCAGAGGTCGGCCGCAAAGCAAACCACCTTCAGAGTCGATGGTTCATGCCGCTGGTATTACCGGGACCTTGAGGAGATCATGGTGAAGCGGGGGATAAGTGCCGGCCGAAGAAATGAGTTAAGCTATTTTTTGAACCGATCGCTTCCACGACGATTCGCATTCTCCGAAAGCTTGGAACACGAGGTCCAATCGACGACAACCAGTGGAGAGGTATAGTATGCTCTGGATATCCCAATTTGGCCGTGTCGCCTTGATCTTTACCCTTTCGGGGATTGCCTGCCTTGGCCTCCCCGGGCTGCGCGCTCTGGCCCAACAGCCCAGCTTTCGGGATTTCCCCTATCTCATCTTCTGCGAATATAAGCAGATCACCAGTGCATACTATTTCTCGCAGCTCCAACCAGATGGACGCGCTGTCTATATGACTCATGAGCAGCAAGTGGGTGTCATCTCCCTTGACGGTGTCGCGGAGCGCATTGATGGCGAGCGGCCCGGTTCGTGCCAGGGCAAGACGCTTGACGAGCTTCGCGCGGCAGGCCAGGCCTTCGATCTGCCGACTTGATTGCAGGGCGGTTCGATCGATGGTGTGATAGCCGCTGTCGATGTAGAGGATCTGCTTGGTCATCAGCCCTGCCGGGCCATGGCCAGAAAGGGCAGGGCGGCACCCATCTCGTGGATGGCCACAAAGTGGAACGCAGGAGCCTTGCGCTCGGCCCCAGAAATATATCGAAATCGCGAATACCCGAAGTCGCGCGGGACACACAAGGTGTTTGATCCCACAGTTGATGGTGCGATCTTTTCCTGGGAATGGAAGAAAGCATTATGGGGCAAGTTCGTCACGGAAGCACCACAACCATTCACCCTCCCGTAATCAGGATAGGAACGCCCGACAAAAGTTCGTCAAGTGCGGGAGTCCGGCCCCGCACGATGCCGCCGGAGCGATTCAGGCCGGCGCCGATCAGTTGCACCACTTGCGGCGAGCCCGCGAACTTTGAATGACTGCCCGAAGTCGAATCGGCAATCTGCGACAGGTCGATGACCGTGACGCCCAGACCTTCCAACTGCGCCGCATCCGCCAGGCCTACGCGCTGCACGCCCCCCGCGATCCGGCGGGAGGCCAACAGAGCACGGTCGTCGCGTGAGACAAGAACATAGGTTCTGCTGCGGATGGCAGGCGGAAGCTGCTGGATCTGGCTTTGGAAAAGATCAATGTCGATGTCGGGCGATGCAAGCACGATATGGTTGATCGTCCCGCGCTTGCCCAGCGTGCCTGCGTTCTGGGCATCTACCAGCCCCTCCATCGTCAGAAGTGTCCCCATGGAGTGCGCAAAGATATCCACGCTCTCCGCTTGAGTGCCAACCAGGATATCGGACACCTCCTTGAGCTTCTCACGCGCAATCAGGGCACTGTTCAGGTCGTAGACATAGCGGGTCAAACTGGCTGCCGAGGCCCAGGTCATCAGGACCGGTACGCCAGGATAATCAGAGTCTTCAACAAACTGCGTCAGTTGCAGAATGGCGTCGCTGGTGGTGTTGTTGTAGCCATGCACATACAGCAGCAGCTTCCGTTGTCCCGGAGGTCGGCGGGCGAGTTCCCGGTTGATCTCGGCGATGAAGGAGGCGTCCGTGCGATAAATGGCCGGATCAACGATCGAGAACTCGATTCTTGGGTCGGGGGGAATGGCGTCTGGCCTTTCGATCTGGCCCACCTTGTGGGTCGGGGGAACCGTCGCGACAACCGAGGCCAGGCCGAGTTCCGGCGCCCGGCGGCCCGAATAGAACGCCCCCACCACTTCCGAAGCCTGGCGAGTGGTCGCGATGAACATCTTGTGCCGACTGACATCCGCAAGGGATTCTACCGGGATCTGGGCGTGTTCCACACCGATGATTTCCGGCGGGCGACTGCATCCGGCAATCAGGGTTGCAGCCAGCAACATCGCGGACGCAAAGTGTCGGCTAATGGAGAGGGTCACTTTGCGCATGATGTCCTCGGATGCTGATTGAGCGTTACATTCCCCAAGTTCGCACTTTGCCTGGCGACATGGTAAGCCTGCTATGACAAGACCGTCGAGAAGTTCTCGGCCCTCCGGGATATATAGCCCCGCCTTGCGGGGCTGCATGCGGCATAAACCTGCTGCCGCTGTCAGATTTTTGTCGTGGCGTCGGGATCGTGCTGAAGCCAGCTCACCAGCAGATCGTAGAACACGGCCAGCACCACCGGCCCCACGAACAGTCCGATCAGCCCGTAGCTCAGCGTTCCTCCAATAACCCCCATGAAGATGACCAGCGTGGGCGTGCTAAGGCCTCGGCCCATCAGCATGGGCTTCAGCACGTTGTCCATCAAGGTGAGCGGCACCAGTATCGCTGTCAACAGCAACGCTTGTGGCGTCCGAAGCTCCATTGGATGTGGCTTGCCCATCAGACCCCCCATACCTGCCTCAGCAGAAGGGAAGCACATCATAGGCAAGCTGGGAATCCTGAATCTCGATGCCCGCGACACGCTCTAGAACGCCACCTTGGTCATGTTGAACCAGTCGGTTTCCTGAACCGCCATTGCGCTTTGGCGCCAAGGCAGGGGGCGTTGGCGAATATCCGGGCCAGGCGGGGCGCCGCGCCTGGCATCCAGCTCGGCGGCCAGCAGGTCGGTTGCAAGCGCCATCGTAGCATACCGCCGATCCGGCGTCCGGGCCTCGGCGATCAATGTCAGCGCATTGACCATTCCCCCTTCGGGCAAGGCCATGTCGCCCAGGATCGCCTGCGCGCGCGGGTCCGATGTCGCTGCTGCGGCGCTGCCCGGACCGTCTCCGCGCAGATCCGGGGGCAGGGTGATAAAGGCGCCGGTCACGCGCAGCGCGGTTGCCAGCAATTGCGGATTTCGCATTCCCAGTTCGGCGGCCAGTTCCCGCATCAATCCCGGCGCATCGTAAAGCGCGGACAGGCCGATCCGGTCGATGATATCCTCTGCCTCGGCCACGAGGGCTTCCGGATCGGGTCCGCCCGGAGGAATGGCGCCCCGGTGCAGGCGCAGCAGGCTGGCAATGGACCGCAGGCGTGCCATGTCGTTATGGGTCAGGGTGGCGACGCGATACGCCTCGGCGGCGGCGTGGCGGACGGCTTGACCGTCTTTCTGCGGGACTTCCACCGGAACAGATCCAGCAGAAGGGGTGTCGGTCGTGGCAATCCTGCCGCCCCGCGCCCTTGTCCACAACCAACCGCCCCCTGACAGAACAAGAAACGCGGTCACCAGAAACCAGGGCAACCGGTTTTCCTGCGGTGCTTGCACGGGGATGACTGTGTCGGGCGCTTGTGGGATCTCCGGCGGGGCAAGCGAATCCTCGGCAGGGGATGACGTTGCCGGAACGCGTATTGCGGATCGCCGAGCAATCCCGTCCGGCCGGGGCAACGAGGTGGGCGGGGACATTGCCGCAGGTTCGCCGATGGCGTCGATCGCTGGTTCTTCGGTCGTGGACTGGATCGACAGAAATGCGGCCATCAGCACGGCCAAGGCCGCCGCAAGGCCCAGCAGCAGCTTGCCCGGTGCAGCACCCCGCCGCTTTGATGCCGCCTTGGATTCTGGAGCGGACCCGTCAACAGGCAGGGGCCTTGCGGTGTCCGGCGTGCCTCGATCCCCTTCGCGGACCAGGCTTTCCAGCAGGCGCAGGTTCACGACCAGAAGCCGGTCGCCTGCGGATTTCGCACTGACCAACCCGTCGTCGATGACCCGCAACGCGCTTGCAGGCTGGCCCAGCATGGTCAGCGCCTCGGCCTCGGTCAGGTAGAGGGGCGATCCGGGCAAGCGGGCGCCACGCTGGTTCAGGACCGACAGCGCCTGTTCGGGCAGGTCGTCTCGCATCAGGGCGCGAGCGGTTTGTTCGGCGCTTTGTTCCCATTGCTGCTGGTCGGCGGCATCCTGAAGATCGGGGCGCAGATCCATGTGCAGGCGGGTCGCCAGATAGACTTGGGCGCGCGGCGGCAGTTCGTCCACGGACCGGACGAGATAGGGCTGCACGCCGTCCTCCCACCGGGCGTCGATATCGGCCGCATCGGCATCGCGCGCCAGCAGGTGATAGATTTCCTCGGCCCGGGCGACGGGACCGGTCTGGCTGCGGTAATGGGCGATGGCCGCATCGTCGATCCGGGCCGTCAGTTCCGGCTGGTCGGCGCGCAGATCGGCCAGGATCACGCGCCGCACGTCCTCGCGGTAGCGCAGGGCACCGGTGCCGGGTTCGGGTTCGGCCAGGGCGACCTCGGATGCGAACAGGTCGAACAGGCGGCCGGCCTCGGCATCGTCGGGGATCGTGACGCCGCAGGGTTCGGCCAGGACATGGCGCAGCACATCGGGCGTGATGCGGCGCAGGACCAGGCCGGGATAGGCCAGGCGCCGCACCTCGGGGTCGCGGATATGGCCCAGGACGCGCCCGTAAAGCTGTGCCTGGACCTTTTCCGTCCTGATCTGCCCGATCAGCCGCGCCAGATCCGCGTCGCGGTGAAAGGCATCCGCCCCCTCGGCCGCGAGAATCCGCCCCGCCAGATGGGTGGCCAGCGGGTTGCCCTGCGCCACGGCGAAAATCCGGTCGGCCAGGTCCTCGGGCAGGGGACCGATGCCCGCCACCTTTTCCAGAACCGCCCGTGCCGCCACCGGATCCAGGGCGCCCAGGGTCAGGGTATGGCGCGGCGTCGACGTTTCGTCCACCCGCCCTGCGATGACCACGGACAGGCGCGGGTTTCCCGACCGCAGGCTTTCGACAAGTTGCAGCAGGCGGTTGACGGCGCTTGGGCCGGTGGTCTGCGCTTCCTCGAAGGTGTCGATCACCAGCAGGACAGGCTGCTGGCCGGGGATCAGTGCCATGATCTCTCGGGCGATCTGGGTGACTGCGCTCCATTCGACCGTCCCGCCCGACACGGATTCGAACACCTCCATCGACCGGCTGCGCCGTTGCAGCGACGCGATATAGCCTCGCATCTCGTCCAGGCGGGGGTTCAGGTCGGGATGCTGGATGCGCAACTGGCGCCCGGCTTCCTGCAGCAAGGTGAAGGGATCGTCGATGACCAGTTGCGGGTCATCCAGGTTCAGCACCATCACGGTCGGCGGACAGGGGCTTTTTTCCACCGCGTCCAGGATGAACTTGGCCAGGACCGTGGATTTCCCGACCCCGCCCGGTCCTTGCAGCATCAGCACGGAACCTTCGGGGGCCAGATTCAGATGCGTGGCGATTTCGGCCAGGACATCCTCGCGTCCTGCGAAATGTTCACCCACAAGGCGGCGCAGGGGCGCCAGCAGGCGCGCGCGCGACATCCGTTCGTTGACCTCGTCCGCGCTGGGCAGGCCGTCCAGGATGCCTTCGACCCAACCGATCGCCTCGCCCAAGGCGGCAAGTTGGACCGGATCGCTGGATTCGATCAGCGCGCGCACCGCGTCCGGGTCTTGCAAGACCGCCTGGAACGCTGCCTGAGTGGGATGATCGGGGGCGGGGTTCAGTGCAAGCTGAGCCACCATCGCCTGCCGCGTGCCCAGCCGCGCAAGCGCCTGCCTGCGGATGCCCTGACGCAGCCGGCGGGCATGGCGGGATGCGCGGCTGGGGGTGGACGCATCCAGCAGATCCACCATCGCGGGCGACCGGGGCGACAGGGTGCCAGAGCGCGCATTCAAGGTCAGCGGTTCGAAATGGGTCAGCACCGCCGCCGCCTCGATCCAAGGCAGGGCGGCATCCGCGGCAGGCGCGGGAACGGCGTCGAACGCCGATTCCGACAGGGCCTGGCGCAGGTCCATCACACCCCGGCCTTGGCGGCAAGCGCTGCCTGCGCGATCTTCTGGATCCGCGTTGTCAGGGTCACGGCCCGGGCAATGGGATCGGCCACCTTGTCCCATCCGTCATAGCACAGCGTCAGGATCTCGTCGGTCGAAGTCATTCCGGGGGGCATGGCGAACTGCCTGACCAATTCCTCCAGGTAATCCTTGACGTGCGGCTTATCGAAGGACTGGACGCCTTGTTCGAACACCCGGCCCGGAGGGGGTCCGGATATGACGCGGTCCCAGGCCAGCAGGAACAGACGGATCCGGTCTGGCTGGCCCAGTCCCACCGTCTGGGCCAGGCCGTGCATCAGCATCAGCACGCTGTCGTCGATCTTCTGGGTGTCGAAGCCGTCGAAGACCAGCCACCAATCATGCTGAAGATCCTGGCTTGCGGCGACAAACCAGCGGACCATGCGCGTGACGGCGGTCGAATCCTGCGGGGCATCGGCCAGGGTGGGCGGGCTGCCCAGGCGCATCATCAGCGCCAGATCCTCGATCACGTCGCGGGCGGTCGTCGTCGCCTCGATAGGGGGCGACAGATAGACACGGGCGTTCATGCGGCGGCCCACATGGGCGATCAGATACTGGCTGTATGTCCTGCCGCTGGCAGGGGCGCCGGTGACCTGCAAGACCTTTGGCCCGTGGGGCTGGGTCATCGTCAGCAGCGCGTGGCGCAACGGATGCTGGTTCACGAAGGGCGTCCCGTCCAGCAGCAGTTCCAGATGCGCCGGAACGTCCGTAGGCGCGCGCGTTCCGGCAAAGCCGTCGATCAGCGCGATCAGGTCGGGGTTGATCTTGTCGGCGGCGCGCAGCCCGTCCAGCAATTGCCCGATCCAGCCTTCGGCATTGGCCGCCGTCACCAGCTGGAAATAATCGTCGTCCAGCGTCCCCCCCGTGACGATCCGGGCAAGCGAGGTATTCATCGGCGGCTGTCCCAGGATGATGTCCAGCTTTCCCGGGTTGGGGAACGCCGCCAGCAGCCCCTTGAACAGTTGCGTGGCCTCGGCATGGCTCAGCTTCATGGCGGCGCCTGCGTCCAGAAGGGATCGACCTTGCCTTGCAGCCAGCCGACGATGCGGTCTATCGGGATCGCCTGGTTGAACAGGGCGGTGCGGAAGTAATTCGGATCGCCCGCATGATGCAGCCCGACCAGGTCCAGCTTGCGGTTGAAGACGGGGGAACCCGACGATCCCCCTTCGGTCGCGACATCGTGGCGCCACCGCAACCCGCCGCCATGCAGCCCGGTCAGCCGCCCGACGCCCAGTTTCAAGGGCGTGCCTTCGGGATGTTGCAGGATGAACAGGTCGTCACCCTGGCCTACATGCAGCGTGGGGTCTATGCCGATCCAGCCGCGCGGGCGATTGTCAGGGCCTTCGTCGCCCGCGCGGGGGGTGTCCCCGACCGGCCTGGACAGGCGGATCAGCGCAAAATCCAAGTTGTCCGGGGCAGGGGCGTCGCCTTCGTCCAGGCTTTCGTCTGAAGGGTCGGGCGGGCTTGCCTGGACCAGCCAGTCAGCCGCCACGGGCACCGCGACCCCTTCGCGGACCTGCACGCCCCCTGCATCGACCAGGTAATCAAACCGGCATATCATCGGCGCACCTGCGGCCTGTCCGTCGATCACGTGCTGGTTGGTCATCACCAGGTCGGGACCGACCAGAAAGCCCGTGCCGATGGCGCGGGGCGGGACGCCCTCAAGCTCGATCCGGCAGGTCTGGCCTTCCAGGGCGGAAAGGCGGCCCAAGAACTGGGTGATGTCGATGAAATTGCTGTTGTCGCGCACCAGCCGTTCCAGCCGGACCTTGGGTGTTTCGGCAAGGATGGACGGCGTGCCGTTGGCTGCGGCAATAATGCGCGCGCCACTGGTCAAGCCATCGTCCAGCATCAGGTCGGCCAGCTGGCCGTTGCCTGGAACGGCCTCGTGGGCGGCACGGGCCAGGGCTTCCAGCCACCCTTGGGCCTCGACCTGGACCAGGATGTTCCAGTATTCGACATCGATCGCGTCCTGCGGCGTCAATGTGTCGTAAAGGACGTCGAACCGCTGTCCCAGAAGCATGGCAAATTTCGACCGGGACGGAAACGCGGCCAGCAGAGCCTTGTGCAGTCGGGACCTGTTCACGTCGAACCACCCACATCACCCCCAGGCTTGCGCCTGACCACCTGACTGAAATCTTAACGCGAATCGGCTTTTATGTCATCATTTCCGCATCAAGGGCGGTGGGTGGCGGCATGGGCGCGCGGTTGGACCTGGCACTGGCCGTTGCGGCGGGTCTGACGGCAGGTCCGCTGATGGCCCAGCCCCGACAGACGGTCCCGGCCGCGCCAACCCCGCCCCCCGTCCTGCAACGCCTGGCCGAGGGGACCTTGCCCATTGTCCCATGCCCCGAGGATCCGGACCGAGGCTGCGTCGAGGTTTTGTTCAACGGCGACCAGCCCCCTGTCGCCTGCTGGACCCTGCCACCTTTCGGGGCGCAGGCCGTTCGGGTGGATACAGCGCCGGTGCAGCCCATCGCGAACAGCAGCACCCGGCGGATGACGATCCTGTTCCATCCCCTGCGAGAGGTGCCGCCCGCCACCCCCGCGACGCTGCATTTCGGCTTTGCGCGGCCCGGCGCGCCGTTGGTCTGCGACCAGGCCCTGGTGGTGCAGCGTCCAGCAAGCGTTTTGGCCCTGCCGGGGGATTTGGACCTGGGTGTCCTGCACGTGGACCTGTTCGGGCAGGTTTCGGGGACCACACTGGTGCAGCCGGTCTTTCCCGCGCCCGGCCAATCCGCAATCGGTCCCCTGATGGTATCGTCGCAGGCCAGCCTTTACGCGGGCGACCGCCGGGGCAGCGCGGTTCCCGTTCGGCTGAACCTGCCGGGCGGCGCCACTGTCACCGCCAGCCATTTTGCCGAACTGACCGCGACCCCCGGGACGGCGGGGGCCTTTCCGGCGCTTGGCGCGCTGTCGGGGCAAGCCTGGGTCACGGCGCCCCAACTGGTGCAGCCCGTTCCGCTGACGATCCGCGCGACAAGCCGGATCGGCTGGCTGTCGGTCTTGGCGATGCTGGCCCTGGGCATTGCGATGGGCGCTTTGGTCCACCGCCATATCGTGCCGCGCCAGGCGCTTGCCCGCGCGCGGCTGGATGCGGAACGCGCCCTTGTCACGGCAGCGGGGCTGCGCGACGGGCAGCGCGACAAGCCCTTGGCCCAGGACTTGAACGAGTTGATAGACCGGCAACGCCAGCAGATCCGTTCCGCCCTTGACCAGACGGCCGTCGCGCAGGCCGTCGAGGGGTTGAACCAGTCGCTAGGCGACCGGTTGCAGGCGGCCGATGCCCGCCGTCAAGCCTTGGCTGCGGCCGTTGCCCCCCTTTTGGCGGCCCTGCGCGCCTTGCCTGCAGTAGCGGAACTGCCGGTGCAACCGCTTGATGCCTGGGCCTCGGCCTTGGACAAGGCCCAGACCCTGATCGAGGCGGGAGAGATCGCCCGCCCCGAAGGCTTGATCGAAACCGAGGTGGCACAGGCCGAACGCATCGCGCTGACCGCGTTGTCCGGTTTCGCGGACCGGGCCAGGGCGGCAATCCACGATCTGGGGGACTGGACGCGCGATCCCGCCCGGCAGGCCCTTGCCCCGCTGCAAGCCGCAAGCGCGGGGTTCCTGCTGCCCCCCGGCGCCACGCCCCTGACCCTCCTGACCACGATCCGTGACGCCCATCACGCCCTGCGCCGGGCTGCGGCGACCGGGCACCCTGCCATCGCCGCGCTGTTGCGCGCGCAGGCCAGGGGTGCGTCGAACTGCGGCTTTGCAAGTGCCGCCGACCGGACCGAGGCGATCCTGCGCGACCTGGACCGCACCCCTGTTGCGGCCCTGGAACAGCTTTCCGAACTGGTCCGGGATTACGGCAACCATGCGCAGACGGCCCGGCTGGCATCCTTCGAGGATCTGGCCGATGTCAAACCCTCGGGTGTTGAGGGCGGTGTGGTTCCGATCCCGCCTGTGGAACGCCGGATCGAACCGCCGGAACCGCCCGCCCTGGTGATCGAGACGGATCCCGCCTTGCCCGTGGCCGGGCGCGACGTGACAATCCGCCTGGTGGATGTTCCTGCCGATCACGTTGTGCGCATCTGGACCCCGCATGGATCGGCGCGCGTTGCAGGCGGGAACGACCCCGCCTTGACCATCCGCCCACCCTATCCCGGCCTGATTCCGGTGGAAATCGTGCTGGCCGATGCCCAGGGCCATGCCCTGTCGCGTCAATCCACCACTCTGACTGTCCAGCCCGCCCCCGACCATGCTATTCCCGCCCTGACGACGGAACTGCGCAAGGCCGACCGCCTTGCCGTCGCGGCCGCGGCGGTGCTGGCGCTGTTGTCGGGGGCGGCGGTCTTTTCCGTCGTGCCGCTGACAAGCTGGTGGGGGTTGCTGGCGCCGCTGCTGTGGGGGTTCTTTGTCAACCTGAACCTGCCCGACGTGATCCAGGGACTGCAAGCGCGCCGCGAAGCGGTTTTCAAGACATTGAACATCGGCTAGATCGCGGGCATCGCCAGTCCCAGCCGGTCGCAATCGCTGCGCACCCAGTCCCGCAGGATCGCCAGCACCGCGTCGTCGAACCGGGGCGCGGAATTGGCGGTGATGTGCAGGTCGATGGGCGTGCCCGGCACCCCATAGGCATGAAGCCCGACGACAACCGGAGGGCTGTCAGCCGTATCCTGCGCCCAGACCGGCGCGCCCGATTGGCCGCTGACCGTGTCGATGTCGTAAAATAGCCGCCTGGGCGTGACCGCCATGATGCGGTTGGCGTGGTGATACTGCGCCTTGGCCAGTTCCTTGTCGGTCGGATAGCCCGAGACGTTGACCATCCGCCCCACCAGATCCGCGTCGGCAAGCTGCCGGATCGGAAAAATTCCCGTCCGGTCCCCAAGCGGTTCTGACAGGTGGATCGCGGCGATGTCGTGGTCGGCGGCCTGTCCCTCAACCCAGACATTCAGCGTCGAGAAATGCGTGGCTTCCACCGTACCGAATGGGAAGCTGTCGCCGGTCCGGCCCGCCGCCACCACGATGCGGTCTGCCCAGCCGTGGAAAAAGGCCGGGTAATGAACGCAATGTCCGGCGGTGATGATGGTCGCCGGTCCCGCCAGCCAGCCGGTGCCCTTGAAGGTGCCGCGCGCGCCGATCAGGTCAAGCTGGCAGATCCGTTTCCACGGATCGCCGCCCGCATCCGGCACCCGCTGGCGTTCGTCGTGACCGATCACGGTTTCCAACCCGGTCACGGGGTTGGGCGCGCGGGGGCCGGGGCGGGGGGGCTGGAAGCCTGTCGCGGGAACCGGGCCAACGGCCGCGCCGGACGCGACCTGTCCGGCCTCGACCGGCGCAGGCGGTTCGGGCGCAGGGATAGGGGCATCGAAGGCCCGGTTGCTGACGCTGAACAGGTCCATGCCCATCAACGCCAGCCGACCCACGGTGATCCGGGCAAGGGGGCGGCCCCAATCCCGTTTGCGCGGCACGTTCTGCGCCTGTCAAAGGCCTCTCTGTCACGGAGGCCGACTTGGATCTTGCCGTAACCCGGCTGCAGTATCAATGACAGCATCCTGCACACCCATGAACGGTCAGGCCCGCAATGTGCGGTCCCTAACATGAGGAAACAATGGAATATCTTTTATTTGATAACTTTATATCGGAAAAAAGTAAACAATACAATTTGACGATCTATTTGGCATTTTCTTTTGCAATTCAAAAGACGCGCATTGTTTTGAAAACAGAATAAAGCGACGTCTAATTGTCCTGCCTCGACAGCCAATCCTTCAAAGGCTGACAAGTGCCTCCGCCCATGGCTCGCAAGTTGGCTGGTCATCCTGTCGAATGCGCAGCCTTCGTCCGTGCCCCCCGGCAGACCAGATCCCCGCTGCATATTTTCGATCCTGCGCTTATCGCGCCGATGTGAATGGAACGCTTGGGGGCAAAGTTTGTTGTGTCTTCACCTGGTCGCCGGGACCACTTAGCCAAGGGGGAACAAATGCCCGACGATCCAAAGACCGATACCATTTCCCTGGTCGAGGAGCAGGTGTCAGTGACAAAGCAGGCGGTCCTGACCGGCCGTGTGCGCATCGCGACCCAGACCGAAACCATCGAACAGCGCCTTCCCGCCGAACTTTCCAGCGAGGAAATCGAGGTGGTGCGGGTGCCGGTCGATCGCCGGGTCGATGCCATGCCGCAGATGACCACCGAAGGCGACTTGACCATCATCCCCGTGGTCGAGGAACGGCTGGTCGTGACCCGCGAACTGTATCTTCGAGAGGAGGTCCACGTTCGACGCATCAGACGGCAGGAGTCCGTCGAGATACCGGCGGAAACACGCCGGCAAACCGTTCGGATCGAGCGTCTTTCGCCAGACGGCGAAGCCCTTGATCCGATCCCATCCAACAGCAAGGACGATCACGATGACCTATGACAACGATTTTGGCACCACGGGCGGACGTATGGGCACTGTCGGCGGAACGTCTCTGTCCGCAATGTTCGACAGCCATGACGATGCGCAGCGCGCGGTAGACAGGCTGGTGCAGGCGGGTATTCCCATGGCCCAGGTCAGGATGGTATCGGGCGGATCGGCCAGCACCACCACGACCTCGACCACCCGGACCGACGATGACAAGGGTTTCTGGGATAGCCTCAGCGATTTCTTCTTCCCGGACGAGGATCGCTATGCCTATGCCGAAGGGCTGTCGCGCGGCGGCTATCTCGTGACGGTCACCGGCCTGGGATCGGCGCAATACGATCAGGCGCTCGACATCCTGGATGACGAAGGCAGCGTTGACCTGGACGAGCGCACCGAAAGCTGGCGGTCGGAAGGTTGGGGCGGATACGAAACCAGCGACTATGCCACCTCGGCCACAGGCGGATCCCTGGCGGGCGGCACGATGGGTGGTTCCATGGCTGGCGGCTCCCTGACCGGCACGCGCACTGGCGATCTGGACAGGCAGACGGAATACGGCGCGCAAGGCAGCCAGATGGGGATCCGGTCCGACGATGAAACGATCCCCGTGATCGAGGAACGCATCCGCATCGGCAAGCGCGACACCAGCCACGGCCGTGTGCGCGTTCGCGCCTACACCGTCGAGGAGCCGGTGAATGAAAGCGTCGATCTGCGCGAAGAACGCGTCGAGATCGAGCGCCGTCCCGTGGACCGCGCCGTCAGCGGCGCCGACGTTGCCTTCCAGGACCGCACCCTGGAGGCCGAGGAGTACCGCGAAGAAGCGGTGGTCCAGAAAGAAGCCCGCGTGGTCGAGGAAATCGGCCTGCGCAAGACCAGCGACACGCATACCGAAACGGTGTCCGACACCGTGCGCCGCACTGAGGTCGAGATCGAGGATGATCGCGATGGGTCGGGCACGATACGCCGCGATACCGACCGGGATGACCGGATCGTCTAAGAACTCCAAGGCGGCGCCCTCATCGGGCGCCGCTTCCTTTGCTCCGGTTACTTGCGCAGCCGCGCCCGGCGCAGGGCCGACAAGTCCGCGCTGCCGGTGCAGAAACAGGCGGTGCGCAACTGTTGCAGGACAATGGTCAACTGCCGTTCCAAGGCCTGCGGTCCGTCCAAGGCCGACGCCAGCACTGCGCCTGCCAGTGACACCACATCCGCCCCCAGCCTGATCGCACGCGCCGCGTCCAGTCCTGTGACGATGCCGCCCGATCCGATGATCGTCGCCTCGGGCGCTGCCTGTCGTGCCCCCCGGATCGCGTCCGCCGTTGGGATCCCCCAGCCGGCAAAGCAGGCGGCGACCTGCGCGGCGGCCGGGTCGGGCGTACGTGCGGCCTCGACCCGTGCCCAATCCGTTCCGCCCGCGCCGGCCACGTCAAAGACCGTGATGCCTTCTGCTGCAAGCCGGGTCACCACGCTGGCGGATAGGCCCGCCCCGACTTCCTTGACCACAACAGGCACGGGCAGGGCGCGTGCAAGGGCACCAATCTTGGCGATCAGGCCGCGCCAGTCGCGATCGCCCTCGGGCTGGACCGCCTCTTGCAGGGGGTTGAGGTGCAGGATCAGGGCGGACGCGCCGATGGCCTCGATCGCCCGCAGGGCCTGGTCGCGGCCAAAGTCCCGGTTCAACTGGGCGGCGCCGAAATTGGCCAGGATCGGGATGTCGGGGGCCAGGCGGCGCAGGCTGCCGTCCAAGCCCGCGGTCTCTCCTCCTTCGATCATCACGCGCTGCGATCCGACCGCCAGGGGCAGGCGAAACTGCTGGCATACCTGCGCCAGCGTGCGGTTGATCGCCCCCGCCCGGCGCGGTCCGCCGGTCATCGATCCGATCATCACGGGGGCGTCAATGGCGTGACCCAGAAATTCGGTGGACAAATCGACCTCGTGCCACGAAACTTCGGGCAAGGCGATGTGTTCGAACAAGACCGTCTCCAGCCCGGTCGTTACCGTCGCGCCTGCCTGCCCCGCAAGCACGACATCCAGATGTTGTTCCTTTCGAGAGGTGAGTGTGAGTCCGCAATCATTGTCTGTCTCAAGCGACGGATCGGGGTGGGTCATGCCTGTCAGCCCTTGTCGTTTCGCGTTGTCCCTGTTCGAACAGCGCAAGAATTGAAGGACAGTCTCATGCACCAGCAGGCAATAGACAAGCTGAACGCGGCGCCAACCCATCCCGACGCGCAGGCTGGCTTTGTCCGCCAGCTTGACGGTCGCATCGCCCATCATCTGTCGCAACTGTCCCCCGCCCCGGCCCGCCTGATCGAAGCCGCGCGCGATGCCATGGGCAGCGGCAAGCGGCTGCGCCCTTATCTGCTGCATCTGGTGGCGGGCGATGCCGCCAATGGCGATGCGGTGCTGGACATGGCCGTCGCCCTGGAAATGGTGCATACCGCTTCTCTGATCGTCGACGACCTGCCGTCCATGGATAATGCCATGCTGCGGCGCGGACGCCCCACCACCCACGCCCGGTTCGGCGAGGCCACGGCCATCCTGACCGCCATCGGCCTGCTGAACCACGCCATTTCCATCGCCAACGGGCTGGCGGGTCTGGGCGACGGTCAGCGGGGCGCCCTGGTCGCGATCCTGTCGGGCGTCATGGGCTGGCAAGGGTTGGTCGCAGGACAGGAACTGGATCTGAACGGTTTTTCCGATGCCGATCAGGCGGAGGGCGCCCTTGATCGGGTCACCCGCATCAATGCGCTGAAGACCGGGGCGTTGCTGTGTGTGGCGGTCGAGGTCGGCGCGATCCTGGGCGGGCGCACGGACGATGAACGCAGCCTGCTGCGCCGCTTCGGCGAGGATCTGGGACAGGCCTTCCAGATCGCCGACGACCTGGTGGATATGCTGTCCGACAGCGCCGCGATGGGCAAGGATTGCCAGCAGGACATCGGCAAGGAAACCTATCTGGCCGTCTTTGGGACCGAGGAGGCGCTGCGCCGTTGCCGCGCGCTTCTGGCATCCGCCGATGACGCCCTGGTGAGCGCTGGCCTGTCGCCCGATCCCTTCCGCTGCATGATCGACGCGATCTTTACCCCCATGCTGGACCGCGTTCCCGCGTTCCACGCCCAGGCGGGCGCTGCACGATAACCTGGCTTGCTCTCTTGCTGATCGTCATGGCTATCGTCGCCACGATGGCAAGGACGGCTGCGTCGGTTTCGACTTCATCTGTGCCACGCTGGTCACGCAGCTTGATCGCAGCAACACCACCCCGCTAAGGCCGAAGATAGAGACCGTCGCGGCTGAGGAACCTGGCGCGGCGGCGCGGAGCTAGGATCGTCGATCCCACGGCGCGGGCAGCCAGGCGCAGCTTTTCGGCCTTTGTCGTGGAAAGCCGCCCGTTCCAGGCATCCGGTCCCGTCGCGCGCAGCTTGACGCCGATCTGGCGATAGATGTTGCGCGCGGCCGTGATCGCAAGCGCCGGGCGGCGGGGCAGGGCATTGATGCCGATATCCGCGCTGCGATAATAGATTTCGGCTTCGTCCAGCAGGCGCAGGGCGACGCGGTGCAAGGCAGGACGTTGGCTCATGTCGTCGGGATGGATGGCCTCGATCCCTTCGGCCTGCAGCAGATCGCGCGGCAGATAGGTCCGCCCGATGCGCGCATCGTCGATCACGTCGCGGGCGATGTTGGTCAGTTGGAAGGCAAGGCCCAGGTCGCTGGCGCGGTCCAGGACCGCCTCTTCCCGGACGCCCATGATCCGAGCCATCATCACGCCCACGACGCCTGCTACGCGATAGCAGTATTCCAGCAGATCGCCCATGGTGTGGTAGACGCGCCCCTCCACATCCATGGCGAAACCGTCCAGCAATTCCTCGACGTGCCTATGTGGGATGCCCCGCGCCGCCACCACGCGCGCCAGCCCGGCATAAACCGGGGCGGCCGCATCGCCCCGCAGGGCGCGGTGCGTCAGCTCGCGCAGTTCGGCCAGCCGCGCGGCAGGGTCGCCCACGGCCCCCGTGGCAAAGCCCGCGTCCTGCCCGTCGATCACATCATCCGCGTGACGGCACCAGGCATAGAGCATCACGCAATCCTCGTGCATCCCCTGGGGCAGAAAGCGCGAGGCCATGGCGAAGCTTTTCGACCCGACGGCGATGGATTGCCGTGCCTGGTCCAGGGTCGCGTCCGTCATGCCGGTTCCCCGATCATCAGGGATGCGGTCGCCTCGGCCGATCCGACCACACCGGGGATGCCCGCGCCGGGATGGGTGCCTGCGCCCACGATATACAGATTTTCCAGCCGCTCGTCGCGGTTGTGGGGGCGGAACCACGCGCTTTGCGTCAGGATCGGCTCAATGGAAAAGGCCGATCCCAGATGGGCGTTCAACTCGGTCTTGAAATCCAGCGGCGTGAAATGCCGCACCGTCATCAGGTCGCGCCGCAGGTTGGGGATATAGCGTTCTTCCAGGTAATCGAGGATCCGGTCGCGATAGGCTTCGGCCGCCTTGTCCCAGTCCATGTCAACCGTTCCCAGGTGCGGGACCGGCGCCAGCACGTAATAGGCGCTGCACCCTTCGGGTGCGAGGTCGGGGTCCGTCACCGACGGCGCGTGCAGGTACAGCGAAAAGTCCTCCGCCAGGTCCTTGCCCCCGAAGATCTGGCCGATCAGTTCGCGGTATCGCGGGCCGAACAGGACCATGTGGTGGCGCAGGTCTGGCCGCAGTCCACGCAGGCCGAAATAGATCACGAACAGCGACATCGAATGGCGCTTCGCCGCCAGCTTGTCGCCCTTGGGGTCATTCAGCAGGTTGCGATAGGTGTGGACCACGTCGGCATTGCTGGCGATCATGTCGAACGGATGGCGCGCGCCCATGGCGTGGACGGCGGTGGCGCGGTTGCCTTCGGTCTCGATCCGGTCCACGGGCGCGTTCAGGTGGATCGTCCCGCCCAGCTCCTGGAACAGTTGCACCATGCCCGCGACCAGGGCACCGGTCCCGCCCTTGGCGAACCAGACGCCGCCCTGCCGTTCAAGCGCATGGATCAGCGCATAGATGGACGAGGTCGAGAACGGGTTCCCCCCCACCAGCAGCGTGTGAAAGCTGAAGGCCTGGCGCAGATGTTCGTCCTTGATGCTGCGTGCCACCATCGAATGCACGGACCGCCAGGCTTGCAACCGCGCCAGTTGCGGGGCGGCCCGGATCATGTCGCTGAAATGCAGGAAGGGGACCGATCCCAGCTTTTCATACCCTTCGCGGTACACGTCGCGCGAATAGGCGAGGAAGCGGCGATAGCCTTCGACATCGGGCGGGTTGATCGCGCGGATCTGGGCCTCGATCGCGTCCTGGTCGTCGGCATAATCAAAGACGGTCCCGTCTTCCCAGCACAGGCGATAGAAGGGATCCACCGGCAGCAGGGTCACATGGCCGGCAATGTCGCGCCCCGACAGGCGCCACAGTTTCTTCAGGCATTCCGGGTCGGTGATGACGGTGGGGCCTGCGTCAAAGGTAAAGCCCGCGTCGTGATAAACATAGGCCCGCCCGCCCGGCTTGTCGCGTTTTTCGAATACCGTTGTCGCAATGCCTGCGCTTTGCAGCCGGATCGCAAGCGCAAGGCCGCCCAGGCCCGCGCCGATGACGGCGGCGGTCTTGCCGTTGTCTTGTTTCATGCAGGGTTCACCTTGAAGGATTCGGGCAGGCAGCGCAGGGCGCGCCTGACGCGGACGGGCGGTCGGCCCGTCAGGATGCGGGCCTTGTCAGCCAGCGTGCTTTGGCCGGCATAGAACCGTTCGATCAACGGTTCGGGCAGCCGATAGAAACGGTCCATCACGCGGCGGCGTTCGTCGGGGGCTGCGGCCTCGAACAGCATCCGCGACAAAAGGCGGTAAAAGCCCTGCGCCTTGGCGTCGGCCAGCGAATCGCGGCGCAGGGCACGGGCCAGGGCAAGCGGACCTTGCCGCCAGTGCCGGGCGATCAGGTCCGCGCCGCGCACCGCATGGGGCAGGCTATAGCCCGTCAACGGGTGAAACCGCATCGCGCGCAGCCCGATGGTGGGAACGTCGCGCGGCACGCTGCGCCAGAAGGCATCCGCGTCAAAGCGCAGGGCGATGGGCAGGACGCCGATTTCCTCGCGGATCACCCCGGCGATCTGCCAGCCCTGGCTGGCGACGTAATCGGCAATGCCCGCGCGCTGATCGTCGGCCGAAAGGGTGGCGCCGTCGGAATAATAGGTCGCCTCGACCAGCAGGCGGGTGTCGTCAAAGGGCAGCAGGTAAAAGAAACGGTATCCGTCCATTTGCGGAACGGTCGCGTCCATGATGACGGGCCGGGTCAGACCGTGGGGGGCAGTCAGGCGCAGTTCCTGACCCAGGAATTTCTGGGACCGCACTTGGATCGCGGGATGGGGTGCAAATCCATGCGCGTCGATGGCCAGTTCCGCCCCGATGCGCGTCCCATCCGCCAATGTCACGCCCCCTGCGTCGATGGACGCCACGCGGGCGGTCAGCCGGGTCACCCCCGGTACGCCCGCCAGGGCCGCCCCCAGGCTGTCCGCGTCCAGGCAGGCATAGCCTGAGCGCAGCGTACGGGTCCGGCCCGGAAAGCGGACATCCTGCCCGTCCCATGCCCGGCGGATCGCCGGGTCCAGCCAGGCGCGTTGGGCAGCATCGATGTCGCCGGAATGAAACGACCAGGTATGCCCGGCCAGCGGATCCGCCCGCTGGTCGATCAGCAGGACGCGCGCCGCAGGGGCCAGCCGCAACGCCGCAAGCGACGCCGCAAGGCCCCCGCCGGCAATCACGATCTGGGCTGTCTGTTCTGTCATAACCCCTGGATCTCGCGGTCCCTTGTCATGGCGGGCGTTGCCTTTACTGTGGCAACGATGACAGATGAAAACCGTTCCGCCCCGCCGCTTTCTTCCAAACGATCTGCCAGCCTGATGCTGGATGCAAGCGAATTGCCGCGCCGGTGCGGATGGGGACGGCAGGCCATGGCTTTGATCGGGCTGGCGCTGGCTGCCAAGCTGGCGATGCTGACGATCCTGGACCGCCCGCTGGGCTGCGATTGCGGCCGGATATGGTCGATGCCGGACCAGGCGGGGCTGAATTCGCGGACCCTGCTGGATCCCTATAGCCTGCTGCACCTGGTCTTTGGCGCGGTGCTGTTCAAGCTGGTGCGGTGGAAGCGCCCGGACTGGCCCTTGTGGACCCTGCTGGCCGCCGTGATCGTCAGCAGCACCATCTGGGAAGTGGCCGAGAACCTGCCCCTGTCCATTGGTCTGTTCGGATACTCGTCCGGCGATCCGCTGGCCTATCACGGCGACAGCATCGTCAATTCCTTCAGCGACACAGCTGCCGCGACGTTGGGCGCGGTCCTGGCGCTGCCCCTGGCGGGATGGGTGGTGGCCGTAGGTGGCGCGGCGGTGGAGCTGGGCCTGTCGCTGTGGATCGGCGACGGTTATCTGATCACGTTGTTGCGTGCCTTGGGGTTCTGAGCATCGCCTCTATCCGGTCGATGGCGCCTGGCGCCCCTTCCCAGCCTCCGGCTTGCGCCGCAAAGCCCCGCGCCCTGTCGCGATAACGGGCATCGGCCAGCGGGGTCCGCACGCTGTCCACGATTCGCGCCGTGCCGCGTTCCCAGGGCTGCAACCGCAGGCCCGCGCCGCACCGGGCGATGCGCGCCGCCACGCCCGGCTGGTCATGGGTCAGGGGCAGCGCCAGCATCGGCACGCCTGCCGCCAGGCATTCAAGCGCGGTGTTCAGGCCCGCATGGGTCACGCACAGGTCCGCGCGCGCCAGAACCGCCTGTTGCGGGACAAAGGCGCGCACCCAGTCGGCCGGGATTGCGCGGGCCTGATCCGCAGTCAGGGATCCTGCATGGGATACCAGAACCTGTGCGCCAGCTTGTTGGCAGGCCCGCGCAATCCGCGCCAGAAGGCCCGCGCGGTGACCCTGCAACGTCCCAAGCGAGGCATAGACGAAGGGCCGCCCAGGCTCGGGAAGGATGTCGGCGGGAAAGTTCCCCGCTTCCTGGTCCTGCCGGAACGGGCCGACCTGGGCGATATGGCCGCCGTTCGCGGGGCGGGGATAGTCGAATCCCGGCACCATCTGCGACACCGCCAGATCGGGCGACAGGCAATCCTGCAGGCGCCGCAGGTCGCCCAGGCCCCAGGCCCGCGCCCAGTGCCGGATCACGCGGGATTGCGGCGTCATCAGCAGGTCGGCCACGCGCTCGCCCCCCGCGTTGCGGCGCAGGCCCGCTGCCGTGGGATCATGGGACCAACCCAGGAAAGGCAGGGGAATGCCCGGTTCTGGATCCATCGGCACCGCGCAGGCCACCGATACCAGCGGCACCCCAAGCGCGCGCGCCAGCAGGCCGGAAGCAGGCTCCATCTGGTCGCCCAGGATCAGGTCCGGGGACAAGCCGCGCAGCACGGCCAAGCCATCGCGGCACAGCCGGTCGGTGCGGCGCGCGCCTGCCACGATCTCGGCCAGCAGGCGGCGGGGTTGGGGGTGCGCGGGTGGGCCGGGCAGGGCGACTTGCGCCGCGTCGCCATGCAGCGCTACGCCCGGTTCCGTCAGGAAGATCGCCTGGTGTCCCCGGCGGGCCAGTTCCCGTGCCAGTGCCTCGAAGGCGCGCAGGTGGCTGTGCAGGGGCGGGGTAATCAGAACGGCGCGCATGAAACCTCGGGTCGATGGTCCATCGGTCTTGCCATAACCGCCGCCGGGTTGCACTTGTGCTTTTGCGCGGGCTGCCGGGGGATGAGGGATGGACATCAGGCTAATCATCTTCGATTGCGACGGCGTGATCGCCGACAGCGAGGTTTTGTCGTCCGCCGTCTTGATCGACCAGTTGGGCGCCCTTGGCATCGCGGTGACGCCCGCCGATGTGCGCCGCGACTTCCTGGGGCGCAGCTTTCCGACCGTTGCCCAGACGATCCGCCAAAATCACGCCCGCCCCTTGCCCGACAGTTTCGAGGCCGATTACCGCGCCCGCCTGCTGGACCGCTTCACCGCCGAACTGGGACCAACCCCCGGTTTTATGGCGATGCTGGACGGGCTGCGGATCCCCGCCTGCATTGCCACATCATCCAGCCCGCCTCGCGTTGCCCATACGCTGAACATCCTGGGACTGGCCGACCGGTTCCAGGACCGGGTCTTTACCGCAAGCCAGGTCAGCCGTGGCAAGCCCGCGCCCGATCTGTTCCTTCTGGCGGCACGGCAGATGGGCTGCCCGCCCGAGGCGACCCTTGTGATCGAGGACAGCAGCCCGGGCATCGCGTCGGCGGTGGCCGCGGGAATGCGCGTCCTGCATTATGCGGGCGGGGCGCATCTGCGCGGGACTGATCCAATGGCCTTGCCGCAAGGCGTCGGGGCCTTTGACAACTGGGGCAGTTTTTCGCAACTGTTGAGAGAGATGCAGGACAAGGCGGCGACCCCGTGAACGCAGGACGATTCAGCCCGAATGCGGTGCGACTGGACGATGCGGCCCGCGCGGGGTGGCTGTATTACGTGGCGGGCAACACCCAGGACGAAATCGCCCGCAAGCTGGGTGTCAGCCGCCAATCGGCGCAACGGCTGGTGGCGATGGCCGTCAGCGAAAAGCTGATCAAGGTCCGCGTCGATCACCCCATCGCCCGCTGCATGGACTTGGCGGGCGCGCTGTCGGAGCGGTTTGGCCTTTTGTCGGTCGAGGTCGTTCCCTCGGACCCCGAGGCGCCGGGCCTGCTGACAGGCGTTGCCATCGCGGCGGCTGCGGAACTGGAACGGGTGCTGAAATCCCCGGAGCGCCGCATCGT
The DNA here is from genome assembly GCF_030863885.1 of Paracoccus actinidiae. NCBI lineage: Bacteria > Pseudomonadati > Pseudomonadota > Alphaproteobacteria > Rhodobacterales > Paracoccaceae > Paracoccus > Paracoccus actinidiae. The sequence goes on along the minus strand of NZ_CP132956.1, from coordinate 2,436,851 downwards.
CAGCTTGGGAACGGGCCGGGCGCTGAAGGCTACCGTGGAACAGTTGCCGCGCTTGTCCTGTCCGCAGCACGTCGTCGTCTCGCGGTTGGGAAACATGATGCAGGACGGATCGGCCTCGCCCTATAACGCGACGATCAGCCTGGCGGAACGGGTCGGCGCACCGCATTACCCCTATCCCTTGCCGGTGCTGGCCCGGAACCCTGCCGAACTGGCCGCCATGCGCAACCAGGAAGCGGTGCTGAACACGATCCGCCTGTGCGAACGGGCCGACCTGTCGCTGGTGGGCATCGGCCAGATGGACCGCAGCGCGCCCATGTTCCTGGACGGTTTCGCCAGTGCGGCCGAGATGGACGAACTGGTCGCTCTTGGCGCGGTGGGTGAAATCACAAGCTGGGTCTATGATCGGGACGGCCAGATCATCGACTGCGCCTTCAATGAACGCGTGGCCTCGGCGCTTTTGCCGCGTGCCGCCGACCGACCGATGATTGCCGTCGCGACGGGCGAGGCAAAGGTGCCGGCAATCGAGGCCGCGCTTGTCGGGCATCTGGTGAACGGACTGATCACCTCGGAAGCCACGGCCGAGCGTCTGTTGGCCCTTTAAGACCTACCCGTTTTGTCGGCGTGAAATTTGCCGCTTTGGCGGAACGGCCAAGCATGGCAAACTTTGTTTATTGACAGACGGCAACAGCTTTGTGAGTATTTGCCCGTCGAAGTGGCAAATGCCCAAACGACAAGGGGAGGATAGCATGACCACGACTTGGCGCGCCCTGTTGGGTGCGACGGCGCTATGCGCCACCGCCGGTATCGCCGCTGCGCAGGACAATGTGACGCTGACCATCGCCACCGTGAACAATGGCGACATGATCCGGATGCAGGGCCTGACCGATGCATTCACCGCGGCCAATCCAAACATCCAGGTGCAATGGGTGACGCTTGAAGAAAACATCCTGCGGGAACGTGTCACCACCGACATCGCGACCCAGGGCGGCCAGTATGACGTCCTGACCATCGGCACCTACGAGGTTCCGATCTGGGCCAAGCAGGATTGGCTGGTGCCGCTGGAACTGGGTGACGCCTATGATGTCGACGACCTGGTCCCGGCCGTGCGCGACGCATTGTCGGTCGATGGCAAGCTGTATGCCGCGCCTTTCTATGCCGAATCCGCGATGGTGATGTATCGCACCGACCTGGCCGAGGCCGCGGGCGTTACCATCCCCGACGCTCCGACCTGGGCCGACATCCGCGACGCGGCGGCGAAGATGACCGACAAGTCCAAGGAACAATACGGCATCTGCCTGCGTGGCAAGCCGGGTTGGGGCGAGAACATTGGCTTCATCACCGCGATGGCCAACAGCTATGGCGCCCGCTGGTTCGACACCGACTGGAAGCCGCAGTTCGACAGCGAGGAATGGAAGGCCACGCTGACCGACTATCTGGCCATGATGAACGAATACGGCCCGCCCGGCGCGTCGTCGAACGGCTTCAACGAAAACCTGTCGCTTTTCCAGCAGGGAAAATGCGCCATCTGGATCGACGCCACGGTCGCTGCCAGCTTCGTGACCGATCCCGAAACCTCGACCGTGGCCGACAACGTGGGATTTGCGCAGTTCCCCAACCGCGAGGGCGTGGACAACCGGGGCAACTGGCTTTGGGCCTGGAGCCTGGCGATCCCGACATCCTCGGACGCAAAGGAGGCCGCCCAGACCTTCATCGCCTGGGCCACGTCCAAGGAATATTCGGAACTGGTCGCTGAACGCGAGGGCTGGCGCGCGGTGCCGCCGGGAACCCGGACCTCGCTTTACGAAAACGCCGACTATCAGGCCGAGGCGCCCTTCGCGGCCATGACGATCGACTCGATCAACGCGGCCAATACGCAAAAGGCGTCGGTCCAGGACGTTCCCTATACCGGCGGGCAGTTCGTGGCGATCCCGGAATTCCAGGGCATCGGCACGGCGGTGGGACAGCAGTTCTCGGCGGCCTTGGCCGGGCAGATGTCGGCCGAGGATGCCCTGGCCGCAGCCCAGTCCAATACCACCCGCGAAATGACGCGGGCCGGTTACATCAAGTAACGAGTTAACCGTTACCTGTCCGGCACCGCCCAGCCCTCCTCTGGGCGGTGCCCCCTCTGGGGTTTCTCGCGCATCCGCGCCGGTAAGGGAATTTTGTCATGGCCACACGCCAGACCCAAGGGCTTGCCCGCCTGATGCGGGCACCGGCGATCATCCTGTTGTTTGTCTGGATGATCGTGCCGCTGTGCATGACGCTTTATTATTCGTTCCTGAACTACAACCTGCTCAGTCCCGGCACAACCAGTTGGGCGGGTTGGTTCAATTACCAGTATTTCTACACGGATCCGGCCTTTTTCGAGGCGATCTGGAACACGCTGGTTCTGGTCCTGGGCGTGCTGTTCATCACCGTAGTGGGCGGCACCTTTATCGCCATGCTGATTGACAAGCCGATCTGGGGGCAGGGGATCGTGCGGATCCTGGTGATCAGCCCGTTCTTCGTGATGCCGCCCGTGGCCGCGCTGATCTGGAAGAACATGATCATGCACCCGTCCTATGGCGTCTTGGCGGATGTGGCACAGTTTTTCGGCGCAAGCCCGGTCGACTGGTTCGCGCAATATCCGCTGTTCTCGATCATCCTGATCGTGGCCTGGCAATGGCTGCCCTTCGCCACGCTGATCCTGCTGACATCCCTGCAATCGCTGGACACCGAGCAGATGGAGGCGGCCGAGATGGACGGCGCGCCCGCATACAGCCGCTTCCTGTATCTGGTGCTGCCGCACATGGCCCGTGCGATCACCGTGGTGATCCTGATCCAGACGATCTTCTTGCTGGGCATCTATGCGGAAATCCTGGTGACCACCAACGGCGGTCCGGGCTTTGCTTCAACGAACCTGACCTTCCTGATCTATCGCGCCGCCCGGCTGAACTTCGACATCGGCGGCGCGGCGGCGGGGGGCATCATCGCCGTCATCCTTGCAAACATCATCGCCATCTTCCTGATGCGCGCCGTTGGCAAGAACCTGGACTGAGGGGGAACTCATGGCACGCGCAACATCCCGAAACGCCCGGGTCGGCTGGACCATAGCGGCCTGGTTCGTGGCCCTGCTGATCTTCTTCCCGATCCTCTACACGATCATCACCAGCCTGAAGACGGAACAAGAGGCCATCGCGGGCTTCAACCTGATTCCGTCCTTCACGCTGGAAAGCTATCAGACGGTGCAAAGCCAGAACAATTACTGGCGGCCTTTCACCAACTCGGTCATCCTGGCGGTGGGATCGACGATCCTGGCGCTGATCGTGGCGATCCCGGCGGCTTGGGCGATGGCGTTTTCGCCCACGAAGCGGACCAAGGACATCCTGATGTGGATGCTGTCCACCAAGATGATGCCCGCCGTGGCCGTGCTGGTGCCGATCTATCTGATCTTCCTGAACACGGGACTGATGGATACCCGCATTGGGCTGACGGTTCTGCTGATGCTGATCAACCTGCCGATCGTGATCTGGATGCTGTATACCTATTTCCGCGAAATTCCGGGCGAGATCCTGGAGGCGGCGCGGATGGACGGGGCGACCCTGCGCGACGAGATCCTGTATGTGCTGACGCCGATGGCGATCCCCGGCATCGCCTCCACGCTGCTTCTGAACATCATCCTGGCCTGGAACGAGGCGTTCTGGACGATCCAGCTGACCACCACGAACGCCGCGCCCCTGTCCGCCTTCATCGCCAGCTTTTCCAGCCCGCAGGGGCTATTCTGGGCGAAACTCTCGGCGGCGTCCGTGATGGCGATCGCGCCGATCCTGGTCCTAGGCTGGTTCAGCCAGAAACAACTGGTCCGCGGCCTGACCTTTGGCGCCGTGAAATAAGGGGAACATTCATGGGACAGATAACCCTGCAAGGCGTGGCCAAGCGGTTCGGAGAGGTCGAGGTGATCCCGCCCCTTGACCTGACCATCGAGGACGGCGAGTTCGTGGTCTTCGTCGGCCCGTCCGGCTGCGGCAAGTCCACCCTCTTGCGCCTGATCGCCGGGCTGGAGGACGTGAGCGGCGGGCGCATCGTGATCGACGGGGCGGATGCCACCGACGCATCCCCCGCTAAGCGCGGTCTGGCGATGGTGTTCCAGTCCTATGCGCTTTATCCGCATATGTCGGTGCGCAAGAACATCGCCTTTCCGATGAAGATGGCCGGGATGCCCAAGGCCGAACAGGAACGCCGGATTGAGGCTGCGGCCAAGGCGCTGAACCTGACCAACTACCTTGACCGCCGTCCAGGCCAGCTGTCGGGCGGGCAGCGCCAGCGCGTGGCCATCGGGCGGGCCATCGTGCGCGAGCCGGCGGCCTTCCTGTTCGACGAGCCGCTGTCGAACCTGGACGCCGCGCTGCGCGTGGGGATGCGGCTGGAAATCAGCGAGCTGCACAACCGCCTGAAGACCACGATGATCTATGTCACCCATGACCAGGTCGAGGCGATGACCATGGCCGACAAGATCGTGGTCCTGCAAGCGGGCCGGATCGAGCAGGTCGGAACGCCGCTGGATTTGTATCACAGCCCCTGCAACGTCTTCGTGGCGGGCTTTATCGGCAGTCCCCGGATGAACCTGTTTTCCGGCGCCGTGGCTGCCGAATACGGTGCCACCACCATCGGCATCCGTCCCGAACATCTTCTCATCTCGGACCAAGGCGGCAAGTGGAAGGGCCGGGTGGGGGTCAGCGAACACCTGGGTTCCGACAGCTTCTTTTATGTCGAGCACACTGGCCTTGCCGAAACCGTCACCGTCCGGTCAAGCGGCGATATCGCCCTGCACCACGGCGATGATGTCTGGCTGACACCGGACGAGGACAGGATTCACCGCTTTGGCCCGACAGGGGACCGTCTGTAGGAAAGGTTCGGCCATGGCCGTGACATTGAACGCATCCACCCTTGCCAACCTGCCCGATGCGGTCGGCCGCCCCGGATACGACCGCGCCGCGCTTCGTCCCGGCATTGTCCATGTCGGCGTCGGCAATTTCCACCGCGCCCACATGGCCTGGTATCTGGACCAGCTGTTCGAGATGGGCGAGGGCCAGGACTGGGCGCTGATCGGCGCGGGCGTCCGCCCCGGCGATGCGGCGATGCGCGACAGGCTGGCCGCGCAGGATTGGCTGACCACGGTTGTCGAACTGGACCCGAACGGGCTGAACGCACGCGTGATCGGGTCGATGGTCGATTTCGTGCCGGTCGATCCCCAGGCAGTGATCGCCGCCATGGCCGATCCCGTCATCCGCATCGTGTCCCTGACCATCACCGAGGGCGGATATTACGTCGATGCCAAGACCGATGGCTTCGACGCGGCCCATCCCGATATCGCCCATGACGCGGCCCATCCAGATGCGCCGAAAACGGTGTTCGGCATGATCCTGGCCGCGCTGCGGCGCAGGCGCGATGCGGGGTCCGAGCCCTTTACCGTCATGTCCTGCGACAACCTGCCGGAAAACGGCCATGTCTGCGCGCGCACCGTGACCGAACTGGCGCAACTGTCCGACCCTGCGCTGGCCGACTGGATCCGGCGCAAGGTGGCATTCCCCAATTCCATGGTCGATTGCATCACCCCCGCCACGTCCGACCGGGAACGCGCGCTTGTCAGCGACCGCTTTGGCATCTCTGACGCCGTGCCCGTGGTGTGCGAGCCATTCCGCCAATGGGTGCTGGAGGATCATTTCCCCCAAGGCCGTCCGCCGCTGGAAAAGGTCGGTGCCGAATTTGTCGGCGATGTCAGCCAGCACGAATTGATGAAACTGCGGATTCTCAACGGCGGCCATGCGGCCATCGCCTATCCCTCCGCGCTGCTGGGCCACCACTTCGTCCATGACGCCATGGCCGATCCGCAGATCTCCGCATGGCTGCGCGCCTTGGAGGAGCGGGAAATCATCCCGACCCTGCAGCCGATCCCAGGCGTCAGCTATGACAATTACCTGGACCTGATCGTCAGCCGCTTTGCCAATCCCGAGGTCGGCGACACCATCCCCCGCCTGTGCCTGGACGGGTCGAACCGGCAGCCGAAATTCATCCTGCCGACACTGGCCGATAAGCTGAAGAACGACGGCGACATCGACGGCTTGGCGCAAGAGGTGGCCTTCTGGTGCCGGTATTGCGAACGCAGGGACGAGGCCGGAAACGAGATCGCGCCGAATGACGACAACAGCGACGCCTTGCGCAAATACGCGATCGCCGCGCGCCACGATCCGCTGGCATTTCTGGCGAATGAAACGGTGTTTGGACCGCTTGCCGCAAATCCGCGCTTTCAGGACGCCTTTGCCCGCAAGCTGAAGCTGGTGCAAACCCAAGGCGTCCGCGCGGCAATCGACGCCTACCTGTCGGGCGCGTGACAGGAACCGGCCCTGCGAAGGGCCGGTTCCCCGGCAATCAGGGCCGCAGGGTCTGGATGGTCACATAGCCCAAGGCAGGGCCGATCCATTGGCGCGACACGGCGATCTGGCCGCCCTGCACCATATAGCTGTTCTGGAAGCTGGTGCCGTGGCCCTCGCAGTTCTCCACCGTCACGCCGGGGTTCGGACCTGCGCCCACCGTGCAGGTGAACTGCAAGGGCCGTTCCAGCCCGTCGCCCGAAAGATGGCGCATGATGCGCGTGCCGCTGCCCGATGCGCCCGCACGGATAAGGGCTTCGGTTCCCGGTTCGGCCACGGAAAGGTCGTTGCCCAGCCCCTTGGTGCCGACCAGCATTCCGTTCCGCAGGATCACTGCTTCTTCGGCCGGGGTCATATAGGTGCGCATGGCGCCGTTCTGCCCGGTCATCGCCATGATCTGGGTGCGGTTCAGGTTCTCGAACCCGGCCTGGATCAGCGGGCCTGAATTGATGCGCAAGGCCTCGGCTGCTGCCTCCTCGAGGGACTTCGCGGGCGCCGCCGGCTGATCGGGTGCGCGCCGTTCTGCGACCACCTGGGCGGCGGTCTGGGCCAGTGTTCCCAGCGCCCCGATGCCCCGGTCGTCATTGCCGCAGGCCGCAAGTCCGGCCATCAGGGACGCCGCCAGCGTGATCTTCAACGCGCCGTTCATCATCGCCAGAACCTCCCCCAGCCTTCGTAAAGTTCGACGGAATGGCTTTCGCGAACCCGTTCATACAGCCGATCGCTGACATTCAAGTGTGAGCCGCCGTCGCGCGCCAAAGACCGCAAATTGGCACCGACCCGTTCGCGCGACGCCTGCCCGGTCGCCCAGCCAAGCGGAATCGACAGAGTGACACCCTTGTCGAAGCTGCCTTCGCCGAACTCCTCGGCCGAGAGATCCGTCTTGGTCGCATAGGCCCCGATCCGCCAGCCATTCGCGAATTCGCGCGTCACGCTGAGGGTCGCGCCCTTGTCGCCCGCAAGATACTTGCCGACATCCAGTTGCGCGGTGAAGCCCTGCGGGAATTCGTAATAGGCCGAAACGTGGCCCATTGTTACCTCATAGTCGCGGAAATCGAACAACTGGTCGAAATCACGTTTTCTGACATGGTTGACTTCCGCGCCAAGGGCCAGCGGCGACCCCACGGGCTTCCACAACACCTCGGTCGAGACGCCGCCAAAGGCTCGTTCCAGCAAGCCTGCGGTGACGCGGGTGTAAACGGTCGGCGTCGGCTTGGCGAAATAGGCCAGGGTCAGTTCCGGGATCACCGGGTCAGTGTTGCCAGCATACATCCGCGAGTCGGACCGTACCCGGGGCACGCCTTCGGGCGTGGTTTCCAGCGACGGATCTGCGAGGTATTCCTCATAGCTGACGCGTTTGCCATCGATGGTGGGGCCGCGCCGTTCGATATTGCCAAAGGCTCGCTGGCGCAAGGCGCCGGTCAGGACCAGACCAGGCACGATCTCGTAACTGGCGCGGGCCTGCGCGCCGGTTTCATACGTCACGCCGTCATTGGCGCTGAAGATGCCGAGGCTGAGATAAGGTTTGATGGACCAGCGGAAACGGGGATAAACCCCTTCGCTGCGCACCAGGCCCGGTGCGCTGGCCGGGGCATCCGTCAGGGTCGAGGCATTGGCGATCTGGCCTGCCTCGGTATTTTCCAGCCGTTCGATGTCTGATCGCCGCACGGTCACCGAGGATGTCGGCACCCCGTCTGCGGTCGAGGTGATCACGAACGTCTCGACCGAGGGGGGCAGGGCGCGGGTCATCAAGCGTGCGGTGCGGCCGATGGCCTCGGCCTGGCTGATGTACCGGCGGTTGCGCAGCCGAACCTCGGCACGATTGGACGACAGCGCCATGCTTTCGAGAATCTGGCCTTCGTCGGCCATGGCATCGCCAAGGGCGGTCTGGATAGCGGGCTGCGCCGTGGGATCCTGCGCCCAGACGCCCGACCAGCCATCGGGATCGGCCTGCGGCGAGGGACGCGGCCGCACCGGGGCAGGGGCCTTTTCCAGGCCCGATGGAAAGGCCGCCTGACGCGGGTTCAGCAGCAACGAGAATTGTGCGCCAAAGGTCTGTCCGCCTATCGTGTAAAGCCCGACCTCGTAATTCTCGCCAAAGCGGTAATAGGCGCCCAGGTTCACATTGCTGCCCGGTTCCTCGCCCTGCTGGTAAACCGCGCCATCGCTGTATTTTGCAAGATAATCGTTGTTCGAATATTCCGCGACCAGGTTCAGCCGGTCATTGACCTGCCAGCTGACCGAGGCAAAGGGCTTAGCCCCGCCCCCGAACCATTCATCGGCATTAAGCGTGCCACCATTGTCATCGACGGAAATGATGCGGGGCTTGCCAGCCAGAACCCCCCAGCCCAAACCGGCGGATACGCGGACTGTGGGTGTCACCGACTTGGTGGCGACGATGTATTCGCCCGAATATACGCCGGTGCCCAGGAAATCCTGCAAGCCCACTGCGACTGCCGGACGCCATCCCTGTTCGTCCAGCACCTGATAACGCAGGTCCAGCGAACGGTCCGTGATGCTGTCATTGTCCGCCTCGGGGATGCCACGGACCCGCGAATAGCGCAGGACGGTGGTCAGCCTCGGCAGCGCCTGGAACACCACGCTGCTGCGGCGCCCGTAATCCGACCAGGACACCGTCGCGCCCAGCGTGCCGTCGGGCAGCGTTTCCGCCGTCGGCGTGTCGATGCCGCCCGCCAAGCCATAGGTGGACATATTCCGGGCATACATCGGTTCCGCGACCGCGGTCGTGCCAGCCGACCCCAGCACCAGGGCCACGGGCAGGGTCGTCGCCATCAGGCGTCTGATAAGGGGGGATCGGCGCATGGCGTGTCCTCGTTTTAGGCTTTTGGCCGGATCATAGACGGCAAACTGCCCCGCGGACACCCTGGCAACGCATCATGCCTGCATGGTGCGTCCCGGATGCCGCAGGGCGGTCAATCCGTCATTCGGCGGGTTCGGTCGTGGTCGTTGCGCCAGTGGTTCCGGCAGGCGGCAGGGTGCGCAGTTCCGGGACGATGGGCGTGGCCGCCGGGGCGTCGGCGGCGGGCGGCGGCGGCAGGTCGGCGGTGCCTTCGGATGCCGGGGCCGCAGGGGTGCTGCTTGCCGCCGGAGGCGCAGCCGGGGGGGTCGCGGCTTCCGGCACAGGGGTTATCGCCGGGTTTGCGGCGGCAGGCGTTTCCGAGGCCGGGGCAGGCGTTGCCGCAGGTGCTGCGGCAGGGCGGGTGGCCGCCGGACGGGTCGCCACGGGCGCTGCACGCGGCGCGGCGGGGGCAGGTGCGCGGATGGCGGCGACTGCCTGAGCGACCTCGGCGGTGGCCGCGCTTGCGCAACCTGTTTCCGAATTGCCCGACACGGTCAGGCGCGCGGTAAAGGGAAAGTCCTGGCCGGACATGCTGTCCTCGCATTTCGCCGCGCGGATGTTCAGCACAAAGGGACGGCCGGCATGAACGCCCACGTATTCGACGCCCTGGGCAAAGGCCAGGCGGTTCACGCGGATTGGGCGGCCCTTTTGGTTGTCGGGCGTCTTGTAGATCGCGGTGCTGCCTGCCACATCGACGGCCCAGAACGGCTCGTTTCCGCGCGCGCTGAAGGCTGCGGTATTATAGGTGGTGGCCTCGGCCGTGGAAACGGGGCGGATTTCGGCCCCGGTTTCGATGGGCTGTTCCAGCGGCGACACGCCCGGCGGGCCTTTGTGTCCCTGGACCTGAGGCTCGGCCGTGCGGAGGCCGGGAAGGTTCGCGCCATCGCAGGCGGCAAGCGGCAGGGTCATCAGCGCGATGAATGCAAGACGCGGGGTCATCGGTCAGCCTTCTTTGGGGATCACTGTCGCGCCAGCGTTAGCAACCGCCGGGCGGCGGGGCAAGCGCGCGCGGAACGCTGCGGCGACTGCCCGCCGGATTGACCATCAACAATTCGGGACGTTGACCGCCAGGCCGCCCAGGGAAGTTTCCTTGTATTTGTCCGACATATCGCGGCCGGTCTGGCGCATCGTCTCGATCGCGGCGTCCAGTGGCACGAAATGCGTGCCGTCGCCGCGCAGCGACAGGCTGGCCGCACTGACCGCCTTGATCGCGCCAAGCCCGTTGCGTTCGATGCAAGGCACCTGCACCAGGCCGCGCACGGGATCGCAGGTCATGCCCAGATGATGTTCCAAGGCGATCTCGGCGGCGTTTTCCACCTGTTCGGGGATGCCGCCCAGAACCGCCGCCAATCCCGCCGCTGCCATGGCAGAGGCGCTGCCGACCTCGGCCTGGCAGCCCGCCTCGGCGCCGGAAATGCTGGCGTTGTGCTTGACCAGACCGCCGATCGCCGCAGCCGTCAGCAGGAATTCGGGAATGTCGCGTTCGGATGCGCCCGGCACATGGTCCAGCCAATAGCGGATCACGGCAGGCACCGTTCCCGCCGCGCCGTTGGTGGGGGCGGTCACGACCTGGCCGCCGGCCGCGTTTTCCTCGTTCACGGCCATGGCATAGGTCGACATCCAGTCGTTGATGACATGGGGCGCGGTCAGGTTCATGCCGCGTTCGGCCAGCAGCTTTTCATGGATCGCCTTGGCGCGGCGCTTGACCGACAGCCCGCCGGGCAGGATGCCGTCGGTGGTCAGCCCCCGGTCCATGCAGTCGCGCATGACCTGCCAGATTCGCATCAGGCCATCGCGGATCTCGGCATCGCTGCGGTAAACCCGTTCGTTCTCGTGCTTCATCCGCGCGATGCTTTTGCCCGACGCCTTGGCCATGGCCAGCATCTCGGCGGCGCTTGCAAAGGGAAAGGGCACCGCAGGTGCGTCGTCGCTGCGCTTTTCGTTTCCCTTTCCGGCCAGTTCCTCGTCCGTCAAGACGAAGCCACCGCCGATGGAATAATAGATGCGGTGGAAGATCACGTCGCCCTGTGCGTCCGTGGCCGACAGGGTCATGCCATTCGCATGGCCGGGCAGCGCGTGGTCGAAATCGAAGCGCAGATCGCGGTCGGGATCGAAGACCAGATCGCCCAAGCCTTCGGGGGACAGGACATGGGTTTCGCGGTTCCGCGCCAGGGCAGCCTCGGCAGCCTCGGCATCCAGGGTTGCGGGGACGAACCCCGCAAGGCCCAGGATCGTCGCGCGGTCGGTGGCATGACCCTTGCCGGTAAAGGCGAGGCTGCCATGCAAGCTGGCTTTCAGCCCCTGCGCCCGGAACGGTTGCCGACGCAACTCGTCCAGAAAGCGCGCACCCGCGACCATCGGGCCCATGGTGTGGGACGACGAGGGGCCGACGCCCACCTTGAACAGATCGAAGACCGACAGGAACATGAGTCCCCCTTGTATTTTAACTACCATCTAAGCATTTGGATGGCCAAAGACCATTCGGATTGCGACACTCGGATGGGATCTTGGCGACACCTTGTCCCAGGCGGGCATTGCCTATTCAACAGGCAATCTGCGATAAATTCAGGCAAGGACGCGAATGGTCGAATATGCGGCATATCCGGTCGGCAACGCCGTCTTGCGGGCGGCTCGGGGCAGGGCGAAGGAACAGGTCATGCAGATTGGCGACCCCATCATTCTTGGCGATACGCGGCTTGGCCCGCCGGTGTTTCTTGCGCCCATGGCGGGAATCACCGATTTGCCGTTTCGCCGGGCCGTTGCACGATGCGGCGCGGGGCTGATGGTCAGCGAGATGGTCGCCTCGACAGAGATGGTGACGCCGCGCCCGTCCACCCGCGCCGCGGTCCGCGCCAAGGCGCTGACCGAAGGCGCGTTGCCTGTCAGCGTGCAGATCGCCGGACGCGAGGCCGGGGCGATGGCGGAAACCGCCCGCATCGTCCAGGGAATGGGTGCGCGGATCATCGACATCAACATGGGATGCCCGGCCAAGAAGGTGACGGGCGGGTTGTCGGGCGCGGCGCTGATGCGCGACCTGGATCATGCGCTGACCCTGATCGATGCGGTTGTGGGGGCGGTCTCGGTGCCCGTGACGCTGAAGATGCGGCTGGGATGGGACGACGATTGCCTGAATGCGCCTGATCTGGCCCGGCGTGCGCGCGACGCTGGTGTCAGGATGCTGACGGTGCATGGCCGGACGCGGGCGCAGTTCTACAAGGGCCAGGCCGACTGGACGCGGATCCGGGCGGTGGCGAACCTGCCGGGCCGCCCGCCGCTGGTCGCCAATGGCGACGTGGTGGACGGGGCATCCGCCCGCGCGGCGCTTGCGGCATCGGGCGCCGATGCGGTGATGGTCGGGCGGGGGGCGCAGGGCGCGCCCTGGCGGCTGGCGCAGATCGCCCATGACCTGGTGGGCAGCCCCGCGCCGGATGTTCCGCAGGGGAACACCCTGGCCGATGCGGTGGCCGAGCATTACGAGGATATTCTGGATTTCTATGGCACCGACCTGGGCCTGCGCGTCGCGCGCAAGCATCTGGGTTGGTATGCCGATGCGAACGGGGCGCCCTTGCGCGACCGGATGCTGCGCGCGGGCAGCCCTGCCGAAACCCTGGCCTTGATCCGCCTGTCCTTTGCTGATGCGCCGGTGGCCGCATGACCCGGCACAGCCCGGCCGGGTTTGACGAAGTGCATCCCGGCCCGGGCTGGGACAGCCTGCCGCTGCCCGCCCTGGTGCTGGACGATCAAGGCCGTGTCGCCGCCATGAACGACGCAGCGGAAGTCTGGCTCAATATGTCCCGCAACTCGACCGTCGGGCGGCCGCTGGACGGGGACGAGATGCAGACGCGGCTGCGCATCCATCCGTCCTTGTCGCCGCTGGTCTTTCGCGTCGTCCACAGCGACGAGGCGCTGTATCAGCCCAATGTCCGATTCGAGATCGGCGACCGCGCGGGCGGCCATCAGGAACGCCGCGCCCTGGTCCATGCAGGGCCGGCGGCGCAGGTGGGCGGGGCCGTCACCCTGTTGCTGGTGCCGCAGGACGAGGCGGGCTTGCAGTCGCAAAACCGCGCCGTGCGCACCGCCGCACGCAGCGCCATCGGCATGGCGGAAATGCTGGCGCACGAGATCAAGAATCCCTTGGCCGGCATTCGGGGCGCGGCCCAGCTGATCGGCATGAACGCCACGCCCGAGGACCGCGAGATGGCCGAGCTGATCGTCAGCGAATCGCGCCGCATCGTGTCGCTGCTGGAACAGGTGGAACGGTTCGGCGACACCTCGGCCCCCAATCTGCGCGCGATCAACGTCCATGACGTGCTGGAAAAGGTGCGCCGGTCCGCAACGGTGGGATTTGCAAAATCCATAAGCATTGTTGCGGAATACGACCCCTCCCTGCCCGAGGCGCTGGCGGATGCCGACCAGTTGACCCAAGTCTGCCTGAACCTGGTCAAGAACGCGGCCGAGGCGCTGACGGACACCGACCGCCCGGCGATCCGGCTGCGCAGCTTTTACGACCATACCCTGCGCCTGCCCCCCGACGAGGCTGACCCGACCGGCCGCCCGCTGCCCTTGCAGATCGAGATCGAGGACAACGGTCCCGGCCTGCCCCCCGCCATCGCCGACCAGGTGTTCGAGCCCTTTGTCTCGGGCCGGGAAAACGGCACCGGGCTGGGCCTGGCGCTTGTCAGCAAGATCATCACCGACCACAGCGCGCTGATCCGGGTGGACAGCCGCCCTGGCCGCACCGTTTTCCGCATCTCATTGCCCAAGGCATAAGGACCGACGCCATGGACGGAACCGTTCTGATCGCCGACGACGACCGCACCATCCGCACGGTGCTGACCCAGGCCCTGACCCGCGCCGGCTGCCGGGTCCATGCCACGGGCAGCCTGGCGCAACTGTCGAAATGGGTGGAGGAAGGACGCGGCGATCTGGTCATCACCGACGTGATGATGCCTGACGGCAACGGCATCGACCGCATCCCCGCCATCCGCGAGGTGCGCCCCGACCTGCCGGTGATCGTGATCTCGGCCCAGAACACCATCGTTACCGCGATCCGCGCGACCGAGGCGGAGGCCTTTGAATACCTGCCCAAGCCCTTTGACCTGCCGGACCTGATGGCCAAGGCGAACCAGGCCTTGTCGCGCCGCCCGCGCAAGTCGGATCCGGTGCCCGACATCACCCTGGCCCCGCGCCCCGCCGCCGATCCGGCCATGCCGCTGATCGGCCATGCGCCCGCGATGCAGGCCCTGTTCCGCATGGTGGCCCGCATCCTGAACGCCGACCTGCCGGTGTTGATCGCAGGCGAGCCCGGCGTCGGCAAGACCACCATTGCGCGGTCGTTCCACGACCTGTCGGACCGCCGCGACAATGGTCTGGCGATCCTGACATCCGCGGATGCCGGGGACGAGGCCATCACCCGCGCCGCCGACAAGGCGCGGGGCGGCACGATCGTCATCGAGAATCCGGCGGGCTTCGATCCCGCCGCGCAGGCCCGCCTGATCGGTCTGATCGAATCGCTGGAAAGCGGACCCGACCGCGCCATGGCACCCCGCATCGTAGCAACCACCGGGCCGGACCCGCAAGCCGACGTGGCGGCAGGGCGGCTGCGGTCCGATCTTTACTACCGGCTGGCAGGGGTGACGGTGACGGTGCCGCCGCTCCGCGCCCGGGTCGATGACATCCTGCCGCTGGCAGGCCATCTGCTGGCGCGCGCCGCGACCCAGGGCCTGCCCGACCGCACCCTGGGCGACGATGCGGCAAGCCTTTTGCGCGCGCACGCCTTTCCCGGCAACGTGCGCGAACTGGAAAACATGATGCGCCGCCTGGCCCTGACCGCCAGCGGCCCCACCATCACCGCCCCCGAGATGCGCGAGGCGCTGAGCCAGGGGGGCGGCACCCGCGCAGCCGCCCTCCCTGTCACGCCGATGCCGGTGGCGCCTCTGGCCGCCGACAGCCCCGCAGCAGGCTTTCACCTGGGCAGCGGCAACGGCCCCTTGTCGGATTCGGTCCAGGCGCATCTGCAACGATATTTCGACCTGCACGGCGACAGCCTGCCGCCGCCGGGCCTGTATGATCGCATCCTGCACGAGATCGAGCGCCCGTTGCTGCAGGTTGCGTTGGACGCCACCGGTGGCAACCAGCTTAGATGCGCCGATCTGTTGGGAATAAACCGCAATACCCTGCGCAAGAAGCTGACCGATCTGAATATCGAGGTGACACGGCGCCGCAAACTGATGTAAAACCGCCACAGGGGGCAGCGTCAGCGTATCGGCGCTGCAACAGAAAGCCGCGTCAGACGGCAGGTGGGGGCAATGGCAGGCGCCACGTCAGGGCTGAGCTGGGACAGGCTCGCAAGCATCACATTGCCGCGTCACTGGCGGGGGGCCTTGGCCGCTGGCGTGCTGGTGATCGGGATGATGCTGGCGGGCGCCACCATGACCGTGCTTGGGCCGCTGGCCCAAGGCGCCGAAAGCCGGATGCTGCGGCTGATCCTGCTGCTGGATCTGGCCTATCTGATCGTGCTGATCGGCTTTATCGTCCTGCGCATGGCCCGGCTGATCACCGCGCGGCGCAAGACCGCCGCCGGATCGCGGCTGCACGCGCGCCTTGTGCTGGTCTTTGCCGGGCTGGCCCTGATCCCCACGGTGCTGGTCGCGCTGTTCGCGGGCTTCTTGGTCAATATCGGGCTTGAGGGCTGGTTCTCGGGCCGGGTGCAGCAGGTGGTCACGACATCCCAGGCCGCCGCCGAGGCCTATCAGGAGGAACATCGCCGCGACCTGACCCAGGATGCGCGTGCCTTGGCCAATATCCTGACCCAGGCCGGACGCGCCAACCCAATGATCGAGGACGGGGAAATGCGCCAGCTTCTGGTCCAAGGCCAAGGGCTGATCCAGCGGGGCCTGCGCGAGGCCTATGTCATCAGCGGCACCGGCGAAATCCGCGCGCGCGGCGAACGGTCCTATCTGTTCTGGTACGAGGCGCCGGGCAGCGCCGATCTGGACCGCGCCCAATCCGAGGGCGTCGCGCTGATCGAGGATTGGGACAACAACGAGTTCCGCGCCCTGGTGGCCCTGCCGCCGCTGGCCGACCGTTACCTGTATGTGACGCGCGACGTGGACGGCGCCCTGCTGGGCCTGGTGGACGACACGCGCGCGACCGTCGGCAGCTATCGCCAGTTGGAACAAACCCGCAGCCAGGTTCTGTTCGAATTCTCGCTGGTCTATCTGGCCTTCGCGCTGCTGCTGGTTGCTGCCGCCGTGATGCTGGGCTTGTGGTTCGCATCCCGCCTGTCACGGCCTATCGGGCTTTTGGCGCTTGCCAGCGAACAGGTGGGCCATGGAAACCTGGATGTGCAGGTGCCCGAACCTGACACCGGGGACGAGATCCAGACCCTCGGCCAGTCCTTCAACCGCATGACCCGCCAGTTGAAGGCCCAGCGAGAGGAGTTGATCGACAGCTATCGCATCAGCGACGAACAGCGGCGGCTGTTCGACAATGTGCTGTCGTCCGTCACATCGGGGGTGATCGGGCTGGACGCAGCGGGGGAAATCGACTTCGTGAACCGGTCCGCCAGCCGCCTTTTGGGCCTGGATCCCAAGCGCGACATCGACGCCCTTCTGTCCGAGCTGGTGCCGGAATTCGAACCCTTGTTCGACCGCTTGTCCGCATCCGTGGCGGAAACCGTCCAGGACGAGGTGCGGCTGATGCGCGAAGGCCGCGTCGAAAGCCTGCTGGTCCGCATGGCCGTCCGTCGCGGCACCGATGGCGATCTTGAAGGCTATGTCGTGGCCTTTGACGACGTGACCGAGCTTGTGACCGCGCAGCGCATGGCGGCCTGGGGCGACGTGGCGCGGCGCGTGGCGCACGAGATCAAGAACCCGCTGACGCCGATCCAGTTGTCCGCCGAACGCCTGCGCCGCAAGTTCGGCAAGCTGGCATCGCCCGAGGACAAGGCGTCCCTGGACCAGTACACCGATGTCATCATCCGCCAGACGGGCGATCTGCGCCGGATCGTGGATGAATTCAGCCGCTTTGCCCGGATGCCCGAACCCGACCGCGCGGAAACCGATCTTGCCGCGCTGCTGCGCGAGGTTGCGTTGCTGCAACAGGACGCGTTGAAAGGCGCGCTGACCACGCAGATCCCCGCCGAGCCGGTGATCGTCGATTGCGACGCGGGAATGCTGCGGCAGGCTTTCACGAACCTGGTGAAGAACGCGGGGGAAGCCGTTGACGAAGTTCGGGGAAATCCGCCGGAAGGCTGGTCGGCAAGGGTCGCCGTCGCCATGCAGGCCGACCACGATGCAGTGACGATCCGCATTTCCGACAACGGCCCCGGCCTGCCCGCCGACCGGTCGCGCCTGTTCGAACCCTATGTGACCCTGAAATCCGGGGGCACGGGGCTGGGCCTGCCCATCGTCAAGAAGATCGTCGAGGAACACGGCGGCAGCCTGTCCCTGTCCGACAGGCCGGATGGGCAGGGGGCGATGGCCGAAATACGCCTGCCGCGGGAACGCCATCCCGTGCGCGGCGCACAACGCAAGACAAAAACAAAAGAAGATGAGGCAGCACCGATATGAGCGATATCCTGATCGTTGACGACGAACGCGATATCCGCGAACTGGTCGCGGATATCCTGAAGGACGAGGGGTTCGAGACGCGCCTGGCCGCGAATTCGGACGAGGCGATTGCCGCCCTCAATGACCGCCAGCCTGCGCTGATGGTTCTGGACATTTGGCTGAAGGACAGCCGGATGGACGGGATCGACATCCTCAAGCAGGTCAAGCGCAACAATCCCGACGTGCCGGTGATCATCATTTCCGGCCACGGCAACATCGAGATCGCGGTGGCCGCGATCAAGCAGGGCGCCTACGACTTCATCGAAAAGCCCTTCAACATCGACCAGTTGATGGTGGTGGTGAACCGCGCCATGGAAACCAGCCGGCTGCGCCGCGAAAACAGCACCCTGCGGCGCGGCGGCGACCGGGTGGCGGAAATGCTGGGTCATTCCGTTGCCTTCAAGCGCCTGCGCGACGCCCTGGACAAGGTGGCGAAATCAAATGGCCGCGTCATGCTGGCAGGCGAGCCGGGCACCGGCAAGGAGATGGCCGCCCGCTATATCCACGCCCACAGCCCGCGCGCGAGCGCGCCCTTTGTCACGGTTCCCTGCGCCACGATCGAGCCAGAACGGATGGAGGAGGTTCTGTTCGGCCGCGAAACGCCCGAACGCGGGATCGAACCCGGCCTGCTGGAACAGGCCCACGGCGGCGTCATCTATTTCGACGAAGTGGGCGATATGCCCATGGGAACGCAGCCGAAAATCCTGCGCGTTCTGACAGAACAGCAATTCGTGCGGGCAGGCGGCGCGGATCGGGTGCGTGTCGATCTGCGGGTAATTTCATCGACCAACCGTGACCTTCCGGCGGAAATCGCTGCGGGCCGGTTCCGCCAGGAACTCTACGACCGGCTGAACGTGGTGCCGGTGGCGGTGCCGTCGCTTGCGGAACGTCGCGACGATATTGCCCTGCTTGCGCGCCATTTCATCGACATCTGCCACCGCACGCAGGGCCTGACCCCGCGCGATCTGCCCGAGGAAACGAATGCCGCCCTTCAATCCATGCGGTGGCCCGGCAACATCCGTCAGTTGCGCAATGTGATCGAGCGCGTCCTGATCCTGGCCGAGGGGACCGGCCCGATCCAGCCCGCCGAACTGGAACCCCAGGGCGCCACGCCCGACAACAGCGACGCCCTTGCGCTGGGCCCCCAGATCACCGCCATGGCCCTGCGCGAGGCGCGCGAGATGTTCGAACGCGAATATCTCGTGGCCCAGATCAACCGTTTCGGCGGCAATATCAGCCGCACCGCGCAGTTCGTGGGCATGGAACGCAGCGCCCTGCACCGCAAGTTGAAATCGCTGGGTGTCGTCGGCGGGATGCGGGCCGAGGATGAAATGCTGATGGGGAAATAGGCGCAGGCGATCCCGCCCGCAGGGCAGTTGCGCGCCGCAGACCATCGGCATAGGCATGGCGTGACGCAGCACTGCGGGCGGCAAGGGAACGGCCATGAAGATCATCATCTGCGGCGCGGGTCAGGTCGGCTGGCAGATTGCCCGCCATCTGTCGGGCGAAAGGAACGACGTCACCGTCATCGACAACAACGCCGACCTGATCCGCCGCGCCACGGATGCCCTGGACGTGCAGGGCGTCACGGGCTTTGCCAGCCATCCCGACATTCTGGACCAGGCAGGGGCGCGCGATGCCGACCTGATCATCGCCGCGACCCATTCGGACGAGGTGAACATGGTCACCTGCCAGGTTGCCCATTCGATCTTCCAGGTGCCGCGCAAGATCGCGCGCCTGCGCAGCAGCGCCTATCTGGATGCGATCTATTCGGATCTTTACAGCACGTCCCACCTGCCCATCGACGTGGTGATCAGCCCGGAACGAGAGGTCGCGAATGCGGCCCTGCAACGGTTGTCGGCGCCGTCCACCTTTGACGTGGAAACCTTCATGGGCGGCAAGGTGCAGCTTCTGGGCATCCTGCTGGAGGATGACTGCCCCGCATTGAACACGCCTCTGCGGCAGTTGAACGAGCTGTTTTCCACCCTGCGCGCCATCGTCGTGGGCGTGCGCCGCCAGACGCGGCTGTTCGCGCCCGAGCCGGGGGACCAATTGTTTGCCCACGACCAGATCTATGTCTTTGCCCATCGCGAGGATGTGGGCCGCACGCTGGAAATCTTTGGCAAGCCGCCCTTGAAGCAGGAACGCATCGCCATCATCGGCGCGGGCAATGTGGGGCTGGCCGTGGCGCAGGCGTTGGAGGCACGGCCCGATCGAATCCGCGCCAAGCTGATCGAACGCGACCGTTCCCGCGCCGAATATGCCGCCGACCGGCTGGAACG
The DNA here is from genome assembly GCF_030863885.1 of Paracoccus actinidiae. Classification (NCBI taxonomy): domain Bacteria; kingdom Pseudomonadati; phylum Pseudomonadota; class Alphaproteobacteria; order Rhodobacterales; family Paracoccaceae; genus Paracoccus; species Paracoccus actinidiae. The sequence goes on along the minus strand of NZ_CP132956.1, from coordinate 2,416,687 downwards.
GACAATCGTGCTGAACGGCGACGGCCTGTCCGCCGAATTGCTGGAGGAAGCCGCCGTCCCCACCGCCGACGCGGTGCTGGCGGTGACCGACGACGACAAGACCAATATCCTTGCATCGGTCCGCGCCAAGCAGGCGGGGGCCAAGCTGGCCATTGCGCTGATCAACGATCCGACCATGGTGCCGTTGATGGATGTGCTGGACATCGACGCCTATATCAACCCGCGCGCCACCACCGTGTCCACGATCCTGCGCCATATCCGCCATGGCCGGGTGCGCGACATCTATTCCATCGGCGATGCCGAGGCCGAGGTGATCGAGGCTCAGGCCCTGTCCACGTCCCCCATATCGGGCCGGGCGATCCGCGACATCGAATTTCCCGAAGGCGTGCTGATCGGCGCCGTGCAAAAGGGCGACCGCATCGTCAAGCCCGCACCCGACACCCGGATCGAGGAGGGCGACGTGATCCTGATGTTCGCCCTGACCAAGGACGTCCCAGAAGTCGAGCGCCTGTTGCAGGTCTCGATCGACTTTTTCTGACCGGCCATGAACGCCTTGCTGCGCCTGCCGCTGTTTGTCCTGCTGGCTGCGATGATCGGGGCATCGATGATGCTGCCCGCGGCCTATGCCTCGGTCAACAACAACGACGAACTGGCGCGCATCTTCCTTTACTCGGGACTGCTGGTGCTGGTCATGGCGGGGCTGATCGGGCTGGCGACATCCGCTAATCCGCATCAGGCGCGGCCGCGTGACGCACTGCTGACCATGCTGGCGGCTTATGCGGGGATGCCGCTGATCATGGCAGTCCCTTTCGCCGAGGCCATGCCCGACACGGGCCTGTTCAACGCCTGGTGGGAAATGACCTCGGCGCTGACCACAACCGGGGCATCGCTTTATTCCGCCGACCTGCTGCCCATGCCCCTGCACTTGTGGCGCGCGATGGCGGGCTGGATGGGGGGCTTCTTCATCCTGGTCGCCGCGACCGCGATCTTGGCCCCCCTGCACATCGGCGGCTTCGAGATCATGGCCCAACCCTATGGGCGGCGCGAGCATTACGAACGCCTGCCCCGGTCTGCCGATCCGCTGGACAGGAACCCCCACCTGTCGGCCCCCGGTTTCCAGACGGTGCTTTTCCATCCCCATTACCGGCTTATGCGGTCCGCGATCGCGGTCTTTCCCGTTTATGCAGGCCTGACCCTGGCCCTGTGGCTGATCCTGCTGATGCTGGGCGATCCCGGGCTGATCGCCCTGTGCCGGGCCATGGGCACGCTGTCCACCAGCGGGATTTCCCCGGTCCTCGGCCCCCCCGGCACCAGTTCGGGCCTCGCAGGCGAAATGGCGGTCTTTCTGTTCCTGATCCCGGCCCTGTCGCGCCGCTTCTGGCCCGGTGGCGGCGAATTGCGCGCCAGCGACCGGCTGATCGACGATCCCGAACTGAAGATGGCGGGCGGTTTCGTGGCCCTGGTCGCGCTGTCGCTGTTCGCCCGGCATTTCCTGGGCGCCATCGAAAGCGCCCGTGCGCCGGATGGTTCGTCCGAGATCCTGTATGACCTCAGGAACGGGCTTGCAGCCTTTTGGGGCGGGCTGTTCAACGGTCTCAGCTATCTGACCACCACGGGGTGGACCTCGATCGATTGGCAGGGCGCGCGGGCCTGGTCGGGCCTGACCTCGCCCGGTCTGATCCTGGCGGGGCTGGCGATGATGGGGGGCGGGGTCGCCACCACGGCGGGGGGCGTCAAGCTGCTGCGCGTTTATGCCTTGGCCCGGCATGGGCAGCGGGAAATGGAACGGATCGTCCATCCCAATTCCGTCGCCGGCGGCGGGCAGATCGCGCGGCGGCTGCGGCGCGAGGGGGCATACCTAGCCTTCATCTTCTTCATGCTGTTCGCCACATCCATCGCCGCCGTGGTGGCCCTGGTCTCCATCCAGCGGATCGAGATCGAGACGGCGACGATCCTGTCCATCGCCGCGCTGACCAATACCGGCCCCTTGGCCGCCGCGATCCCGCTGACCCCGGCGTTCCAGGCGACGGCGGGCATTGCCTCTGCCCCGTGGGAAGGGTGGTCCGGGCTTCCCCCCTTTACCAAGGCGGTGCTGGCCGGTGCGATGATCGTCGGGCGCATGGAAACGCTGGCGGTCCTTGCGCTGTTTTCGCCGCAGTTCTGGAGGCGTTGAGCGCCGAAAACCTCGGGCGCTTGCAAGCGTCCCATCAACCGCATAATGGTGAGTTCCGACCGGGACAGTTAAAAACGGAAAAAAGAATGGCTGGCGACAAGCAAAACTTGCAGGACGCGTTTCTCAATCATGTCCGCAAGGCGAAGGTGCCCGTCACGATCTTTCTGATCAACGGCGTCAAATTACAGGGGGTCATCACCTGGTTCGACAATTTCTGCGTGCTTTTGCGCCGCGACGGCCAGTCCCAACTGGTCTATAAGCACGCCATCAGCACGATCATGCCGGGCCAACCCATTTCGCTTTATGAAGGCGAGGACTGATTGGCGGAACTTACCGCGACCGAGGCACGGCCAACCCGTGCCTATGTGATCCATCCCGATCTGGCCGCCCGCAACCAGCGGCGCGAACCCGAGCACGCCCTGGCCGAGGCCGTGGCCCTCGCCCATGCCCTGCCGGGCATCGAGATAACCGGCGATGAGGTCGTGCGCCTGCGCAAGCCCGATCCGGGCCGTTTGTTCGGCAAGGGCAAGCTGGCTGAAATCGGCGAAAGGCTGGCCGCGGCCGAGGTTGATCTGGTGCTGGTCGATGGCCCGGTATCCCCGGTGCAGCAACGAAACCTGGAAAAGGACTGGGGCGTCAAGCTGCTGGACCGGACCGGGCTGATCCTGGAAATCTTTGCCGACCGGGCCCGCACCCGCGAAGGCGTGTTGCAGGTGGAACTGGCCGCGCTGTCCTATCAGCGCACGCGGCTGGTCCGCGCCTGGACCCACCTGGAACGGCAGCGCGGTGGCTTGGGCTTCGTGGGCGGTCCCGGCGAAACGCAGATCGAGGCCGACCGTCGCGCCATCGACGAACAGATGACCCGCCTTCGCCGCCAGCTGGAACGGGTGGTCAAGACGCGCACGCTGCACCGCGCCGCGCGCGCCAAGGTGCCTTATCCCATCGTGGCCCTTGTCGGTTATACCAACGCCGGAAAATCGACGCTGTTCAACCGCCTGACCGGGGCCGAGGTTCTTGCGAAGGATATGCTGTTCGCCACGCTGGACCCGACCATGCGGGCGATCCGCCTGCCGGGCGCCGGGGGCGGGCAGGGGCGCAGGATCATCCTGTCCGACACCGTGGGCTTCATCAGCGACCTGCCCACGGAACTGGTCGCCGCCTTCCGCGCCACGCTGGAGGAGGTTCTGGAAGCAGACCTGATCCTGCACGTCCGCGACATCAGCCACCCCGAGACCGAGGAACAGGCCGCCGACGTGGCCGAGATCCTTGAAAGCCTGGGCGTGGACGAGGACGTGGCCCTGATCGAGGTGTGGAACAAGATCGACGCGCTGTCCGCCGACACGCGCGCCGCGCTGCGCCGCACCGATGCACGCACCCAGGGCATCCAGGCCGTCAGTGCCCTGAGCGGCGAGGGCCTGGACGACCTGGTCGCCGCCATCGACGCGCATCTGACCGAAGCCCTGGATGAGCCGAAGACATCTGCCTTGGTCGTGCTTCCCTTTTCGGACGGCCGCCGCCGGGCCTGGCTGCACGAGGCAGGCGTCGTCGAGCGCGAGGAAAGCGGCGAAAATGGCCTGACGCTGCACCTGCTGTGGACCGACCGTCAGAAGACGGGTTTCCAGGCTCTGAGCGCACCCGAGCGGGACGACGACGCGTAGGGTGCGTGCTTGCACGCACCTTTGTTGAGGCGGACCATGGTGCGTGCAAGCACGCACCCTACGGTCGAAAGCGGGGCACCCCTTTCAGCCGGCCCAATCCACCGGCGGGCGGCCCTGCTGTTCCAGCCATTTATTGATCTTCGAAAACGGCTTGCTGCCAAAGAACCCCCGCCGCGCCGACAGGGGCGAGGGATGCGCCGTCGCGATCACCAGATCCTGCGGGCGGGGCAGGCCCGCCATCGCCTTTTGCGCATGCGCGCCCCACAGCAGGAATGCCAGGGGGCCGTGCTTTTGCGCCTCGGTCACGGCGTCGCGGGCCAGACGGTCCCATCCCCAGGACGCGTGGCGCCCCGCATCACCCGGCGGCACCGACAGGGATGTGTTCAGCAACAGCACGCCCTGCCGCGCCCATCCCGACAGGTCGCCCGTGGAAGGGGCCGCGCCGATGTCGTCGCGGAGTTCGGCAAAGATGTTTTTCAGTGACCGGGGCAGGGCCACCTCGGGCGCGACCGAGAAGGCCAGCCCGTTCGCATGGCCCGGCGTGGGATAGGGATCCTGGCCCAGGATCACCACGCGCACCTGGTCCGGCGGCGTTGCACCCAGTGCGGCAAAGACCAGGGCGGGGCCGGGCAGCCAGTCGTCCAGTCCCTCCAGCCGGTCGCGGATCGCGGGCCAGTCCTGCTGGAAGAAGGGCAGGTGGTCCCAGGCCTTGGGCGGCTTCATGCCTCGGGCATCCCGGTGACCTGGGCCAGGCGGGTCAGACGGTCCGTTGCCGCGCCGCTGTCGATGGATTCGGCGGCCATGGCAGCGCCCTCGCGCAGGTCCGCGGCGCGACCGGCAATCAACAGCGCCGCCGCCGCGTTCAACAGAACCGCATCGCGATAGGCGCTGCGTTCCCCGCCCAGCAGCGCACGAAAGGCGGCGGCGTTTTCATGAGGTTCGCCCCCGATGATCGCCTCGAACGGGTGGCGGGGCAGGCCGGCATCCTCGGGCGTCACCACAAACTCGCTGATCCGGCCATCCTTCAGCGCCGCGACATGGGTTTCGCCGGCGATGCTGATCTCGTCCGTGCCGTCGGCCCCATGGACCAGCCAGGCGGCGTCGCTGCCCAGATCCCGCAGCACCTCGGCCATAGGGCGTATCCAGTCGGCACTGAAGGCGCCGGTCAGCTGCCGCCGGACCGAGGCCGGATTCGTAAGCGGTCCCAACAAGTTGAAAACGGTTCTTGTGCCCAGTTCCGCGCGCGGCGGGCCGACATGGCGCATGGCCGGATGGTGCATCGTGGCCATCATGAAGCAGATGCCTGCCTCGTTGATCGCCTGCTGGGACACCTGCGGGCCGATCATCACGTTGATGCCCATCTGCGTCAGGGCATCGGCCGAACCCGATTTAGACGATAGGTTCCGATTGCCATGCTTGGCCACCGGCACGCCCGCCCCGGCCACCACGAATGCCGTCGCGGTCGAGATGTTCAGCGTGCCCTTGCCATCCCCGCCGGTCCCGACGATGTCGATGGCCCCTTCGGGCGCCGTGATGCGGTTCATTCGCTTGCGCATGGCGCGGACGGCGGCGGCGATTTCATCGACCGTCTCGCCCCGCACGCGCAGCGCCATCAGCAGGCCGCCGATCTGGGCCGGGGTTGCAGCACCGTCGAACAGGGCCGAGAACGCCGCCTCGGCTTCGTCCGCCGTCAGGGGTCGGGTTGCGGCGATGCCGATCAGCGGGCGGATGTCGGTCACGCTCATGCGGCGGCCTGTCGCGGGGCGCAGCGGGCCAGAAAGGTGCGGATCATCTCGTGCCCGTGTTCGGATGCAATGGATTCAGGGTGGAACTGCACGCCTTCGATGGGCAGCGCCTCGTGGACAAGACCCATGATGGTGCCGTCATCGGATGTCGCCGTGACGCGCAGGCAGTTGGGCAGGCTTTCGGGTTCCACTGTCAGCGAGTGATACCGCGTGGCGGTAAGGGGCGAGGCCAGCCCGGCAAAGACCCCGGTGCCGTCATGGCTGATGGCATCGGTCTTGCCGTGCATGATGCGGTGGGCGCGCACCACCTTGCCGCCGAACGCCTCGCCAATGGCCTGGTGGCCCAGGCAGACGCCGAACAGCGGAATGGCGCGGTCGGCGGCCGCGCGGATCAGGTCCAGGCAGATGCCTGCCTGCGCGGGATCGCAGGGTCCGGGGGATATCACGATCCCGTCAGGCTTCATTGCCAGGGCGTCGTCCACGCTCAGGGCGTCGTTGCGGCGCACCACGACCTCGGCCCCGGCCTCGGCCAGGTAATGCACGAGGTTCCAGGTGAAGCTGTCATAGTTGTCGATCAGAAGGATCATGATGGGCGCCCTGATATGGTGGCGGTTTCCCCGCCGGAACGGGTCCGCTATAGATGGGCCAAAGCGCGCCGGGGGGTCAAGACCGGCACGGATGCGAAGGGGCACATGGCACGCGGTTTCTGGACAGGTCTTCTGCATGGCGGTGTCATCAGCATCGCCGCCGTGGCCGTGTTGTCGCTGGCCGCGCCCTTGCCACGGCCAGAGGCGGAGCTTGCCGTGGAACCGACACCCCAGGCCGCGCCAGTCGAACCCGGGCCGGCGCCGCAAGCCGGCGACGCCCCGCAGGCCGGGTCGGTCGATCTGCCGCTCGGGTCCGAATTCGGGCGCGGCGGGGACGCGGCGCCGCGCCTGCCGACGCCCCTGACGGCCGAGCGTCCCATCCCCGCCGAGGCGCCTGCCGTCATGGCCCCCGCATCCGAACCGGCGCCAGTGGCCGTAACCGCCGCCGAACCGCGCCCCCAGCCGGCAGGAGGGCAGGACGGCCCGGTCCAGGCGGCCCCAGATACGGGCGAGGATGCGCCGCAACTGGATCGTCCCGCCGTCCTGGCGCAACCCAGCCTGCCTGCCGCGCCCGACCGCGCCATGGCCGCCGACGCCCCCGATGCAGCACCCGCGATGCCGCTGGACCTGCCCGGCCGCACGACACCGGGGCCGGCTGTCCCCACCTTGGACCTGTCGCTGCCTCCCGATTTGTCTGACCTGCAAGGATTGCCGCGTGACTGACATTGCCTGCCTGAACCCCGCCCTTGCCGCGACCGTTGCACCCCCGGTGATGGAGGCGCGGCGGTGGCTGGCAGGCGTAAGCTTTCCCCCCGGCCGCCCCCTGATCAATGTCAGCCAGGCCGCCCCGGTGGATCCCCCGCCGATGGCGCTGCGGCAGGCGATGGCCGAGGCGGCCTTGAACCGTCCCGAGGCGCATCTTTATGGTCCGGTGCTGGGCAACGCGGACCTGCGCAGCGCCGTCGCCGAGGAGTTTTCGCGCAGCTATGGCGGGGCGGTCGCGCCGGCGCAGGTGGCGATCACGCAGGGCTGCAACCAGGCCTTTTGCGCCGCTATCACCACGCTGGCGCAAGCGGGGGATCAGGTGATCCTGCCGACGCCATGGTATTTCAATCACAAGATGTGGCTGGATATGCAGGGCATCCAGGCGGTGCCTTTGCCCTGCGGCGACGACCTGCTGCCTGATCCGGACCTGGCCGCCCGGCTGATCGGGCCACGCTGCCGGGCCATCGTGCTGGTGACGCCCAACAATCCCTCGGGGGCGGAATATCCCGCCGATCTGGTCGCGCGGTTCTTCGATCTGGCGCAAAGCCGGGGCCTGGCGCTGATCCTGGACGAAACATACCGCGATTTCGACAGCCGCAGCGGTTTGCCCCATGATCTGCTGACGCGTCCCGGCTGGGACCGGACGGTGATCCAGCTTTACAGCTTTTCCAAGGCTTACCGGCTGACCGGGCATCGGGTGGGGGCCCTGGTCGCGTCCGAAACGCGGATGGCACAGGTCGAGAAGTTCCTGGACACCGTCGCGATCTGCCCGTCTCAACTGGGCCAGATCGGCGCGTTGTGGGGGATGGGGAATCTGCGCGACTGGCTGGCGGGCGAACGGGCCGAAATCCTGTCGCGCCGCGATGCGACGGTGGCCGCATTGTCCGCCTTGCCGGGCTGGCGTGTGAAAAGCGCAGGCGCCTATTTCGCCTGGTTGCAGCATCCGCTGGCCGAATTCTCGGCCGATCTGGCCCGGCGGATGGTGACGGATATCGGCGTGCTGGCGCTGCCGGGAACCATGTTCATGCCAGCGGACGATCCCGCCGGTTCCCGCCACCTGCGCATCGCCTTTGCCAATATCGACGCGGTCCAGGTCGCTGCCCTGGCTGACCGGCTGCGCGGTCTTTCCGGCTGACAGGCTTGTCGCGGGGCCGCGCGCGCCCTAAAGAAACCCGACACGATCACGAAGGAAGGCCGGGCCATGAAGAACCTGCGGACACACGGGAAATCCACTATCGTCTGGGTGCTGATGGGCCTGATGGTTCTGGGCCTGGGCGGGTTCGGCGTGACCAGCTTTTCGGGCGGATCGACCGCCATCGGATCCGTCGGCGGCACGACGATCACCGCCGATGACTACGCCCGCGCGCTGCGCAACCAGATGAACGCCTATCAGCAGCAGACCGGCCAGGCGATCAGCATGGCGCAGGCCCAGGCCATCGGCCTGCCCCAGGCGGTCCAGTCGCAGCTTGTCACCGCCGCCGCGCTGGAAGAACAGGCCCGCCGGATCGGCGTGGCCGTGGGCGACGAACGGGTGCGCCAGACGATCCTGGACGCCCCTGCCTTCCGCGGTCCGACCGGCAGCTTCGACCGCGCCGCCTATGCCGAGGTCTTGCGCCGCGAGAACCTGTCCGAGGCCGAGTTCGAACGGGAAATCCGCATGGACGAAGCCCGGCTGCTGATCCAGCGTGCCGTGGCCGGCGGTGTTGCCGCGCCCGAACCGGCGGTTGAGACGACTGCGAAATGGATCCTGGAACGCCGTGATGTGGCTTGGCGCGAACTGACGGCAGATATGCTGCCCGCCCCCATTGCCGAGCCGGACGAGGCGACGCTGACGGCCTGGCACAGCGCCAATGCCGACCGCTTCACCGCGCCCGAGATGCGCAAGATCACCTATGTCTGGCTGACGCCGGAAATGCTCGCGCCCGATGTGGACTTGGATCAGGACGCCTTGCGCGCGGCCTATGATGCGCGGATCGACGAATTCCAGCGGCCCGAACGCCGCCTGGTCAGCCGTCTTGTCTTTCCCACATCCAATGATGCCCAGGCCGCAAAGGCCCAGATCGACGCAGGCACCGCGCCCTTCGAGGCCTTTGTCCTGCAACGCGGATTGCGGCCCGAGGATGCCGAACTGGGCGAGGTGACCCAGGCCGATCTGGGCGCGGCGGGCGCGGCGGTCTTTGCACCGGGTGAAACCGGGGTCGTCGGCCCGATCGACACCGACCTTGGTCCCGCACTGTTCGCGATTCATGCCATCCTGGAGCCGGTCGACATCGCGTTCGAGGATGCGCAGAACGACCTGCGCGCTGAGGCCGCTTTGGACCGCGCCGCCCGGATCATCGAGGATCGCGCCGCCGAATACGAGGATCTGCTGGCAGGCGGCGCCTCGCTGGAACAGGTGGCCGAGGAAACCGAGTTGCAGCTTGGCACCCTTGAATGGTTTGCCGACGCCGCGCCCGCCGAAGGCAGCATCGCCGGTTACGAGGCGTTCCGCGCCCGTGCGGCGGAAACATCCGAGGCCGATTTCCCCGAACTGGTCAGCCTGGACGATGGCGGCGTCTTTGCCCTGCGCCTGGACCAGGTCGTTCCGCCGACCCTGCGCCCCTTCGAGGATGTGCGCGACGAGGTCGAGGCCGATTGGCGCCGGGCGGAAACGCATCGCCAGCTTCTGGCCCTGGCCGAGGAACAGCGCCTGTCCCCCGCCCCCGACCAGGGCCAGCCCGCCTCCGAATGGACCGAGGTGAAGGATATCACCCGTGACGGCTGGATCGAGGGCGTCCCGGCGGATGCCGTGGCCCGCGCCTTTGCCATCGCCGAGGTGGGCGAGGTCGAGATCGTGGACGCGGAAAACCGGGTGATCCTGCTGCGCCTTGACGCCATAGACGAGGCGGACCTGACGGGCGAGGACGGGCAGCGCATCACCGGCGCGGTCCAGGATCGCCTGGGGCAATCGCTGCAATCGGACATCTTCGACTATTACGCCCGCGCCGTGCAGCGCGAGGCCGGGATCACGCTGGACCAATCCGCCATCAACGCCATCAACGCGCAGGTCCAGTGATGGATCTGACACCCGATTTCGCCGCCTTCGAGGCGGCGTGGAAGGCCGGGCAGAACCAGCTTGTCACCATCCGACTGGCCGCCGACCTGGATACGCCCGTCAGCCTGATGCTGAAGCTGACGGATGCCGCGCCGATGTCGTTTGTGCTGGAATCGGTTACGGGGGGCGAGGTTCGGGGCCGTTATTCCATCGTGGGCATGAAGCCCGACCTGATCTGGGACTGCCGCGATGGCCGCGCCCGGATCAACAGGCAGGCGCGGTTTTCGGACGACTTCCAGCCCGACGACCGCCCCGCGCTTGACAGCCTGCGCGCCCTGATCGCCGAAAGCCGGATCGAGGCGATGCCCGACGGCGTGCCGCCGGTGGCCGCGGGGCTGTTCGGATACCTGGGCTATGACATGATCCGGCTGGTCGAACATCTGCCGGACGTGAACCCCGATCCGCTGGACCTGCCCGACGCGATGCTGTTGCGCCCTTCGGTGGTCGCGGTCCTGGACGGCGTGAAGGGCGAGGTGACGCTGTGCGCCCCCGCCTGGCACGACGGGACGGACAATGCCCGCGCCGCCTATGCCCAGGCCGCGGAACGGGTGATGGATGCGCTGCGGTCGCTTGACCGCCAGCCGTCCGAGCCTCGGGCGTTGGGCCATGACGCCCGGATCGGCGAACCGGTGTCGAATTTCTCCAAGGCCGGTTATCTGGCGGCGGTGGACAAGGCCAAGGATTACATCCGCGCGGGCGACATTTTCCAGGTCGTGCCCAGCCAACGCTGGCGCATGGATTTCCCGCTGCCGCCATTTGCGCTGTATCGCAGCTTGCGGCGCACCAATCCGTCGCCCTTCATGTTCTTCCTGAATCTGGGCGGGTTTCAGATCGTCGGCGCCAGCCCCGAGATCCTGGTGCGCCTGCGCGACGGAGAGGTGACGATCCGCCCCATCGCGGGAACAAGGCCGCGCGGCGCCGACGAGGCCGAGGACCGCGCCCTGGAAGCCGACCTGCTGGGCGATCACAAGGAACTGGCCGAACACCTGATGCTGCTGGATTTGGGTCGCAACGATGTGGGCCGCGTGGCAAGGCCGGGAACGGTGAAACCCACCGAACAGTTCGTGATCGAGCGTTACAGCCACGTCATGCACATCGTCAGCAACGTGGTTGGCGAATTGCGCGACGACGAGGATGCGCTGTCCGCCTTGTTGGCGGGCCTGCCCGCTGGTACCGTGTCGGGGGCGCCCAAGGTCCGCGCGATGCAGATCATCGACGAACTGGAACCCGAAAAGCGCGGCGTTTATGGGGGCGCGGTAGGTTATTTCGCGGCCAATGGCGAGATGGATATGTGCATCGCCCTGCGAACCGGCGTGCTGAAGGACGGCGCATTGTATATCCAGGCAGGGGGCGGCGTCGTCTATGACAGCGACCCTGAGTCCGAGTTCATGGAAACGGTGAACAAAAGCCGCGCCCTGCAACGCGCCGCCGAGGGCGCGGCCCGCTTCGTTCGGGGCAACTGAACGACAAACGGCCCCCGCAGGGGGGCCGTCCGCGTCGTGGTGCGACAGGAAATCAGTTGGCGGGCGCAGGCGTCGTGCCGTCCGCCGCCGGTGCCGCCGCATCGGATCCCATCGGCGGGGTGGCCGGGGTTTCCGCAGTATCCGCCGGGGCAGGGGCGCCGGTCGCGGCAGGATCGGCCATGGCGGGATCGGTGGTCGTGGACGCCGCCGAATCAGGCGTGGCCACGGGGGTTGCTGCCGGATCGCTGGTCATTGCCGGATCGGTGGCAACCGGTGCGCCGGGCATGGGCGCCGTTGTCATCGTGCCATCGGCTGCGGTGCCGTCCGTGGCCATGCCACCACCCGCAGTTGTTCCACCGGCCATGGCATCCGGGGCTGCTTCCTGTTCGCGGAAGACATATTCCGGCGCAGCCTCGGCTTCTTCCTGGGTCAGGTCGCTGGAGATCTGCTGGGCGTCATAGTTGATGGTCAGTTGATCCCACGGAACAGCGATCTGCTTTTCGCCGATCCCCAGGAAGCCGCCCACGCCGATCACGGCGGCTTTCATCGTGCCTGCTTCTGCATCGACGATCACGTCGTTGATTTCACCAATGGCATTGCCGTCGGGAGAATTGACGGTGGCATCGGTGATCCAGTCGATGCGCAGTTCGTTTTCAGCCTGCTGCTGTTCGACCTTGCCACTGGCTGCCACGGCGGCCGCGTCAGCTTCATCTGCTGCAGCCTCGGTGTTCTCGGACGCGGGGACTTCGGCGGCGGGCGCAGTATCGGCGCCCATGGTGGTCGCATCGGTCGCGGGATCGGCGGGGGCAGGCGTCGTTGCGGTGTCCTGAGCCATCGCCTGGCCCATCATCAACGGCAGAACTAGGGCGGTGCTCAACATCAGCTTGTGCATGTCTTTCCTCCTGAAATGCCGCGCATAACAAGCGATGCGCGATTGAGGAGACAATGCCTTGTGGGCCTGTCGGTTCCGGCCGCAGGCCCAAAAACGCCCTGCCGGGCCCTAGTCCTCGCCGCGATAGGGCTGGACGTATTGCAGCGCCATGTCCCACGGAAAGAAGATCCAGGTGTCCTGGCTGACCTCGGTCACATAGGTCTGGACCATCGGCTTGCCCTTGGGCTTGGCATAAACGGTGCCGAAATGCGCCTTGGGATACATATCGCGGATCAGTTCCAGGGTGCGGCCGGAATCGACCAGGTCGTCGATGACCAGAATTCCTTCGCCATCCCCCATCAGGGCGGGGTCGGGATGGTTCAGAACCTCAAGCTGGCCCTGGCCCGCCTCGGCCCCCACGCCCTTGTAGGACCGGATAGAAATCGAATCGATGGTGCGGATGTCCAGTTCGCGCGCGACGATCATGGCGGGCACCAGGCCCCCGCGCGTCACGGCCACGACGGCGCGCCAGTCGGTCCCGTCCAGGCGCCAGGCCAGGGCGCGGGCGTCGCGATGCAACTGGTCCCAGCTGACATGGAAACCTTTTTCGTGGGGCAGGCGGTCGATCATGGCGTTCCCTTTCAATGGCGCAGGATCAGCGACAGGCCCAGCAACCCGATTGCCAGTCCCGCCACGCGGTCGATCCAGAATTTGGCGGCATAATACCTGCGCCGCAGCCAAGGCAAAGCCATCAGCGACGCAAGGGCGGTATAAAATGCCAGTTCCACCGAAACCGCCGTCGCATAGATCGCCAGCTTGTCGCCTGCCGACAGCAGCGCGGGGAAGATCGACAGAAGCACGGCCGAATAGAACAGCGCGGGCTTTGGGTTTGACAGATTCAGCATCATTCCGCCCAAGAAGCCCATTCCCCGGCTGCTTTCCGCCGGGTCGGGCAAGGGGTCGGCGGCGTGGCGCCACATCTTAAAGGCGATCCATGCCAGATAAGCGCCGCCGATCATTTTCAGCGCCACATAGGTCCAGGGCAGGGTGCGAAAGACCACCGTCAGGCCCAGCAGCGCGAAGATGCACCATACCGATGCCCCGATCGCCAACCCCCAGCCATAGGGCAGGGCGCGCCTGCGGCCCAGGGCAAAGGCTCCCTGGCTGACCGCGATGACGCCGGGGCCGGGCGACAGGATCGCCACCGACAAGGTGCCCACGAACAAGGCAAGCTGGTCGGCGGTGATCGTCATGGCGCCCGGTCAGTCCTTCTTGACCGTCGCAATGTCGGGCGCGTCCACGGCCTTCATGCCCACTACATGATAGCCCGCATCGACGTGATGCGTTTCCCCCGTGACGCCCGCGCCCAGATGCGACAGCAGATACAGCGCCGAATTGCCCACATCCTCGGTCGTGACATTGCGGCGCAGGGGCGAGTTCAGTTCGTTCCATTTCATGATATAGCGGAAATCGCCGATGCCGCTGGCAGCCAGGGTCTTGATCGGGCCAGCGCTGATCGCGTTCACGCGTATCCTGTCCTTGCCCAGATCTTCTGCCAGGTAACGCACCGATGCCTCCAGCGCCGCCTTGGCCACGCCCATCACGTTGTAATGCGGCATCACCCGTTCGGCGCCGTAATAGGTCAGCGTCAGCAAGCTGCCCCCGTCCGGCATCATGGCTGCGGCGTGTCGCGAAACCGCGGTGAAGGAATAGACGGAAATATCCATCGTCATCATGAAGTTGTCGCGGGTCGTGTCGCAGTAGCGGCCGCGCAACTGGTCCTTGTCGGAAAAGCCGATCGCATGAACCACGAAATCCAGGGATTCCCATTCCTGGCCAAGAGTCTGGAACAGTGTCGCGATGGACGCCTCGTCGCTGACGTCGCAGGGCAGAACCAGGGACGATCCCAGTTGGGCTGCCAGCGGATCGACGCGTTTCTTCAGCGCCTCCCCCTGATAGGAGAAGGCAAGTTCCGCGCCCTGGGCCGCCACGGCCCGGGCGATGCCCCAAGCAATGGACTTGTCATTCGCCAATCCCATGATCAGGCCGCGCTTGCCAGCCATCAACCCTTGCTTCTGCTCGCTTGACATGTGCGGTCTCTCGCGGTTTCAACCCTTTGTGAAAGGTGCTTAGGCCAAAGGGTTGCAAGCATCAAGCGCAAGGACACGCAGATGGCTGATCGAGACGGACTGTTCGCGGGCGACGACCCGTTCGACATCGCACGCCGCTGGCTAGCCGAGGCGGAAAAGACCGAACCCAACGACCCCAACGCCATCGCCCTTGCAACCGTGGACAGCGGCGGGATGCCCGACGTGCGCATGGTCCTTCTGAAGGACATCGAGGGGCAGGGCGCGGACGGCGGCTTTGTCTTTTACACCAACTATGACAGCGCCAAGGGCCAGCAGATCGCGGCTACCGGGAACGCCGCCTTTGCGATGCACTGGAAATCCCTGCGCCGGCAGATCCGGGTGCGCGGTTCTGTCACCCGCGTCGAAGGCGAACAGGCCGATGCCTATTACAACAGCCGCGCCTTGCAAAGCCGGATCGGCGCCTGGGCATCGCGTCAATCGCAACCGCTGGAAAGCCGCGCGGCGCTGATGGCCGAAGCCGCTCGGCAGGGGTTGCGCCATGGCACCCATCCGCCCCGGCCCCCGTTCTGGGGCGGGTTCAGGATCGCGCCCCAGCAGATCGAGTTCTGGGCCGATGGCGCTTTCCGGTTGCATGACCGGTTCCGCTGGGACAAAGAGGCCTCCGGTGCATGGTTTGCCAAGCGGCTGTCACCCTAGGGCTTGACGAAAGGGTCTTGGTGGCTGACCATGGTTGATGGGCGCAGATTTTGCGCCGTTGTCTTCCGTGAACGACAGCTGATCGCAGGCGCAGGTATTGAACGGTTGGGTTGGTTGAATTCGGGGCAGGACAAGACGCGCTGAGCGCATGTGGTGGAATGATGACGGATGAGAAGGGACTGAAGCTTGTTTCCGGACTGGTCAAATGGTTTGACCCGACCAAGGGCTATGGCTTCATCCTGAACGAGGAAGGCGGCGCGGACATTCTGCTGCACGCCAACGTTCTCAGGAATTTCGGGCGCAGTTCTGTGGCCGACCAGTCGCGCGTGACAGTCTGGATGCAGCCCACGCAGCGCGGGCTGCAGGCGACCGAGGTTGTGTCGATCGAACCGCCCATTTCGGACGGGTCGGCACCCATTGCGGATCTGGACAACGGCATCATCGAACATCTCGAGGCGCTGCCGCTGCGGCCGGCCCGGGTCAAGTGGTTCGACAAGGCCAAGGGATTTGGCTTTGCCAATATCTTCGGCCATCCCGACGATGTTTTCCTCCATGTGGAAGTCTTGCGCCATTCCGGCTTTGCCGACCTTGCCATCGGCGAGGCGATCGGGATCCGTGTGGTCGAGGGTCCGCGAGGGCTGATGGCGGCGCAGGTCACAAGCTGGGACCGGGGCACGGAACAGGGCGCAAGCTCTCTTGCGGACGAAAATCTGGGTGACCAGGTCCAGGACATCAAGGATTTCATGGCGCATGTCGCCGAATAGGGCGGCGGTTGCCTTCTTTGTTCTATCGGCGGCTTTTGCAGCCCCCTGCGCCGCCGATATCCTTTGCTCTCCCGACGAGGCCATTTTCCAGACAGATGGCGGCCCGGTTGCCTTTCAGGTGGAACTGGCCGACGACGAAGCCGAGCGCGCGCAGGGCCTGATGTATCGCCGCACCCTGGCGCAGGGCAGTGGCATGTTGTTCATCTATGACACGCCGCGCGCGGTCAGTTTCTGGATGCGCAACACCTATATCCCGCTGGATCTGGTCTTTCTGGACCAGGCGGGGGTAATCCGCCACATCCATCCCAACGCCGTGCCGCTGGACGAAACGCCCATTCCGGGCGCTGCCCCCGGCGATCCCGACCCCGACCGCCAGATGATCCTCGAAATCGGCGGGGGCGAGGCGGAACGCATGGGCCTGGCCGTCGGGCAGCCGATGGCCCATCCCCGGCTGCGCCAGGATTTGGCCGAACTGCCCTGCGGCTAGGGCTTTTCACTGGCGACGCGATCCGCTAAACGGAACGCGTCGGGGCGTAGCGCAGCCTGGTAGCGCGACGGTTTTGGGTACCGTAGGTCGGAAGTTCGAATCTTCTCGCCCCGACCATCTTTCATTCAGCCGCCTTGACCGCCATCGGATTGTTCGGATGCGTGGTCCAGTTGGCATAGGTGCCGCGGCGGATGCCGGTGCGCAGGTCCATCTCGCCCACGGCCAGTTCGCGCATGTCGATGCAATTTTCCACCGGGCAGACGTCCAGGCACAGGTTGCAGGCGACGCATTCCTCCTCGATCACCTCGAAGACGCGGCCGGGCTTCATGGCGATGGCCTGGTGGCTGGTATCCTCGCAGGCGGCATAGCAGCGCCCGCACTTGATGCACAGATCCTGGTCGATCCGGGCCTTGGTCACATAGTTCAGGTTCAACTGGTTCCAGTTGGTGACATTGGGCACCGCCCGCCCGATCAGGTCCGACATCGCCATGTCGTGGCTGTCCAGGTAATCCCGCAGGCCCGAGATCATTTCCTGCACCACCTTGAAGCCATAGGTCATCGCCGCCGTGCAGACCTGCACCGTGCCCGCCCCAAGCGCCATGAACTCGGCCGCGTCGCGCCAGGTCGTCACGCCGCCGATGCCGCTAATGGGCAAACCGTGGGTGGCGGGGTTGCGCGCGATCTCGGCCACCATGTTCAGTGCGATGGGCTTGACCGCCGGTCCGCAGTAACCGCCATGCGCGCCCTTGCCGTCGATGGTGGGTTCGGGGGCGAACAGGTCCAGATCGACCGAGGTGATCGAGTTGATGGTGTTGATCAGGCTGACCGCATCGGCGCCGCCGCGCATCGCGGCCTCGGCTGGTTGGCGCACATCGGTGATGTTGGGGGTCAGTTTCACGATGCAGGGCATCCGGCTGTATTGCTTGACCCACCGCGTCACCATCTCGATGTATTCGGGCACTTGGCCCACGGCGCTGCCCATGCCGCGTTCGGACATCCCGTGCGGGCAGCCGAAGTTCAGTTCCACGCCATCGGCGCCGGTATCCTCGATCCGGGCCAGGATGTCGCGCCAGGATTGTTCGTCGCAAGGCACCATCAAGGAAATGACCAAGGCGCGGTCGGGATAGTCGCGCTTGACCGACTTGATCTCGCGCAGGTTCACCTCGAGCGGGCGGTCCGTGATCAGTTCGATGTTGTTGATCCCCAGGACGCGGCGGTCGGGTCCGTGGATCACGCCATATCGCGGGCCGTTCACGTTGACGACGGGCGGGCCTTCGGAACCAAGCGTCTTCCACACCACGCCGCCCCAGCCGGCCTGGAAGGCGCGGCGGACGTTGTATTCCTTGTCCGTGGGGGGCGCTGATGCCAGCCAGAAGGGGTTCGGGGACTTGATGCCGATGAAATCGCTGCGCAGGTCTGCCATGATGGAAACTCCTCAGCCGGGGATTTCGACCGGGCGGCCGGTCAGGTGGGCGTCGATGTCTTCGGCGGCGTCGCGCCCTTCGGCCACGGCGGTGACGGTCAGGTCGTCGCCGCCCGCCGCGCAGTCGCCGCCTGCCCAGACGCCGGGGATGCTGGTACGGCCCGGACCGGCCACGCCGATCTTGCCGCCATCCAGGGCCAGGGTGTCGGGCACGCCGTCCAGGCGTTGGCCGATTGCGCGGAACACCTGGTCGGCCCTGAGGCGGAAGCGGTCGTCGGTGAGGTGCAGACCGCCATCGGGATCAACGGCGGTATAGGCGAACTCGACCTCGACCACGGCGCCATTGCCGTGGATATTGACGGGGGCGGCATTGCAGACAAGCCGCACCCCGGCCTTGGTGGCATGGTCCTGTTCGTGGCGGCTGGCACCCATCTGCGACTGGTCGCGGCGATAAACGATGGTGACGTTTTCCGCCCCCAGCAGGCGTGCCTGAACGGCGGCATCCACCGCTGTCATGCCTCCGCCGATCACCACCACGTCGCGGCCCACCGGCAGGGCGGTCAGGTCACTGGCTTGGCGCAGGTCGCGGATAAAGCTGACCGCATCAAGGACATTGCGCCGTTCCTCACCCTCGGCCCGCAGGGCGTTGACGCCGCCCAGCCCCATGCCCAGGAAGACCGCATCATATTCGGCCCGCAACGCCTCGAGGGTGATCTCGTGCCCCAACCGGTGGTTGTGACGCAACTCGATCCCGCCGACGCCCAGGATCCAGTCCACCTCGGCCTGGGCGAAGCCGTCCACGGCCTTGTAGCTGGCGATGCCGTATTCGTTCAGCCCCCCCGGCTTGGGCCGCGCCTCGAAGATCGTAACCTCGTGGCCCTTGGCGGCCAGGCGATGGGCGCAGGACAGGCCCGCCGGACCTGCGCCGACCACGGCAATCCGCTTGCCAGTGGGCGCGGCGCGGCGGAAGGGATGTGCGCCCTGGGCCATCAGCCCGTCGGTGGCATAGCGTTGCAGGGCGCCGATTTCCACCGGGTCGCCTTCGGCATCCATGCGGACGCAGGATCCCTCGCACAGGTTTTCCGTCGGGCAGACGCGGGCGCACATGCCGCCCAGGATATTGGCGTGAAAGATGGTCATGGCCGCTGCATCCGGCGTGCCGGTGGCGATCTGGCGGATGAACAGCGGGATGTCGATGCTGGTCGGACAGGCCGTGACGCAGGGCGCGTCGTGGCAGAAGTAACAGCGGTCTGCCGCGACGCGGGCTTCGTGATCGGTCAAGGGCGGCGCGACATCGACGAAATTCGCCGCAAGTTCGTGGGGTGCAAGGCGACCGGGGACAACGCCCGGCGCCAGTCTTGCTTGGGACATTTGCGTCTCCTGGCTCACCTGTTGGCAAGAATCAGGCTGGCACAGGTCCGATTTTTTATCAAATGGTAAAACTTGCGCCGCCAGGCCTTGCGGATATTTCGGGCAGACGGAGGCCGTCGGCAAACCGGCAGCGCAAATGGGTGAGGCTGGACCGGACTGCCAAGGGAGGTGATCCGCGAAACCGCGCTGAGGACTGCGCAACGGGTCGGGCAGCAGCCCCCTTGCGTTCAGGCGATATAGCGGTCCTTGCGGTGGTTGACGGCAATCGTCAGGTTCAGGATAACCGCGCCCAGAAAGCTCCACCCCACGGTAATGGGGTCGCGCAAGGACAGGGCGACCAGAAACAGGCCTGCATCGAAGATCAGCTGCACCCAGCCCGCCCGAAAGCCGGTTGCGTCCTGGACATACAGTCCCACAATGCCGATGCCGCCAAGGGACGATCCATGGCGGAACAGCGCGATCAGCCCCACGCCGGTCAGGCAGCCCACCAGCACGGCCCCCACGGCGGGATGGGTTTCCCCGAAATGCAGGTATTCGGGCAGGACCATCGACAGCGCCGACAGGATAGCAACGGCCAGAAAGCTTTTGGCGACAAAGGTCGGGCCGAAGCGTTTCCAGCCCAGCCAGTAAAAGGGCAGGTTGATGACAAAGAATACCGGGCCGAAGGCCCATCCGGTGCCATAGCAGATCAGGATCGCCAGCCCCGCCGTCTGCCCGGTGACAAATCCCAGATGTGTCAACAGCACCACGCTGACGGCGGCCATGAAGCTGCCAAAGGCAATGCCTTGGGCGTCCTCGGAAAAGCTGTGTCTGGGGGATGGCAGGCTCATGCAAGGTGCTATGGCGTGCTGTTTCACCGCTTGCAAGAAAGAAGGGGGGCTGTCTGCCCCCCATCTCCTTCAGAGATTCCCCCCGAGGATATTTGCATGAAGAAGAAGCCCTAGTCGAAGGCGCGATCGGTGATGATGTGGTTGAATGCCCCTTCCGGTGCTTTCGAGATCACCGGATCGGATCCGCCCGCCATCAGCGTGTCCACGGTGCGCTGATAATCGGCCTCGTCCAGGGTGCCGTTGGATCCTGCGGTCAGCTTGCCGATTTCCGTGACCATGCGGACCTGGTGGTCCAAGGTCTGGGCGCCGGTCTCGTCGTTGTCCAGAACGATCTGGGCGGCTTCCTCGGGGTTTTCCTCGGCGTATTTCCAGCCCTTCATGCTGGCGCGGACAAACTTGACCAGGTCGGTGACCTTGGCGTCGTCTTCCAGCGTGCTTTCCAGGACATAGAGGCCGTCTTCCAGCGTGGCGACGCCCTGGTCCTCGTATTTGAAGGTCACCAGATCGTCGGGTGCGATGCCGGCGTCCAGAACCTGGCCGTATTCGTTATAGGTCATGGTGCTGATGCAGGCTGCCTGTTTTTGCAGCAGGGGATCGACGTTGAAGCCTTGCTTCAGGACGGTCACGCCATCCGGCCCGCCTTCGGTGGACAGGCCAAGCTGGCTCATCCAGGACAGGAAGGGGTATTCGTTGCCGGAAAACCAGACGCCCAGGGTCTTTCCCTTGAAGTCCGTTTTGGGGTCGGTGATGCCGCTTTCCTTGAGGCAGGTCAGCATCATGCCGGACGCCTTGAAGGGCTGGGCGATGTTGACCAGTGGCAGGCCCTTTTCACGGGCTGCCAAGGCAGCGGGCATCCATTCGACGATCACGTCCGCGCCGCCGCCCGCCAGCACCTGGGTCGGCGCGATGTCCGGGCCGCCGGGCAGGATGGTGACGTCCAGGCCTTCTTCCTCGTAGAAGCCCTTGTCCTTGGCGACGTAATAGCCCGCGAACTGCGCCTGGGTGACCCATTTCAGTTGCAGGGTCAGTTCCTGCGCACCGGCGGAACCGGCGGCCAGAGCGATGGCGGTGCCCAGCATCAGTGTCTTCATCTTCCCTCTCCTGTGTTGGGGCTTACCCCCGTTGTCGGCGCTGCGACGGGTGCCAGAACGTTACCTTCTTTTCGATCAGCGCCACGATGCCATAGAACAGCGACCCGGCAATGGCCGCCACAAGGATTTCCGCCCAGACCAGCGGCAGATCCAGACGCCCCACCGCGGTCGAGATGCGAAAGCCCATGCCCTTGGTCGGGCTGCCGAAGAACTCGGCCACGATGGCGCCGATCAGGGCCAGCGTGGTGGTGATCTTCAGGCCGTTGAACAGGAAGGGCATCGCGGCGGGCAGGCGCAGTTTCCAAAGGCTGGCCCCGTATGGCGCGGCCCAGGTCGCCATCAGGTCGCGCTGCATGGGATCGGTCGCCGCAAGGCCCGCCACCATGTTCACCAGGATCGGAAAGAACACCATCACCACGACCACTGCGGCCTTGGATTGCCAGTCGAAGCCGAACCACATCACAAGGATCGGCGCGATGCCGACGATGGGGAGGGCGGCGACGAAGTTGCCGATGGGCAGCAGCCCGCGTTGCAGGAAGGGGCTGCGGTCGATGGCGATGGCGGTCAGTACGGCGGCACCCGCCCCGATCAGCCAGCCGGTCAGTGCGCCCTTCAGGATGGTCTGCACGAAATCGGTCCAGAGGATCGCGGTATTGGCAGCGAAGCTGGCGCCGATCTGGCTGGGGGCAGGCAGGATCACCGTAGGGATCGCATGGATGCGGACGATCATCTCCCACAGGATCAGGATCGTGGCGCCAAAGATCAGCGCCACTGCAAGGCGGGTCGCGCGGGTGTCAAAGCCCGATAGCCAGGTATTCAGGGCCAGTGCGCCAAGCCAGACCGCGATAACGGGCAGCGCGCTCATCGCGCCAGTCCCATGCGGCGCAGCACCAGGCGTTCCAGCACGCCGATCAGCATGACCAGCACGGCGGCCAGGATTGCGGCGGCGAACAGCGCCGACCAGATTTGCACGGTCTGGCCATAATAGCTGCCCGAGAGCAGCCGCGCGCCAAGCCCCGCCGTGGCCCCTGCCGGAAGCTCGCCTACGATGGTGCCGACGAGGGCGGCGGCGATGGCAACCTTGAGGCTGGCGAACAGGTAGGGCACCGAACTGGGCAGGCGCAGCCGCCAGAATTGCTGCCTGCGGGACGCGTTCCAACTGTGCATCAGGTCCAGTTGCATCGCATCGGGCGTCCGCAGCCCCTTGACCATCCCGACCAGCACCGGAAAGAACGACAGCCAGGCCGCGATCATCGCCTTGGGCAGCAGCCCGGTCACGCCCATGCTGGCAAAGACCACGATCACCATCGGCGCGATCGCCAAGATCGGCACCGTCTGGCTGGCGACCGCCCAGGGCATCACCGACTGGTCCATGGCGCGGTTGTGGACGATGCCCACGGCCAGCAGGATCCCCGCCGCCGTTCCGATGGCAAAGCCCGCCAGGGTGGCCGACAGCGTGACCCAGCCATGCCAGACCAGACTGCGCTTGGAGGTGATCTTCTGCCCTGCGACGCCTTCCCACAAACCCATTGCAACTTGGTGGGGCGCAGGCAGGACCGGGCGTTCTAGGGTCAGGGTTTGGTGGACAAGATCCCCAGTAGTCAGAACGGTATCGGCCCGCGCCGCCTGATCCTGAACCCAGGTCGAATTCATCCAGATCGCGGCCAGATACCAGATCGCGACAATGGCCAGCAGCACGGTCAGGATCGGCAGGACGCGCCCGAACCCGCGCCCCAGGGCGCCCGGTCCAAAGGGGATCGCGGCCTCAGTCATAACTGTGCCCTTCGCGCAGGCCCTCGCGCACCTGCTGGGCAAGCGCGATGAATTCGGGCGTGTCGCGCATCTCCAGGGGGCGGTCGCGGGGCAGGGGGCTGTCGATCACCCGCGTGATCCGGCCCGGACGCGGCGACATGACGACGATCCTGGTGGACAGATACACCGCCTCGGGGATCGAATGCGTGACGAAGCCGATGGTCTTGCCGGTCTTCTTCCACAGATCCAGCAGCGCCTCGTTCAGGCGGTCGCGCACGATCTCGTCCAGGGCGCCGAAGGGTTCGTCCATCAGCAGGATGTCTGCGTCGAACGCAAGGGCGCGGGCGATGGAGGCGCGCTGCTGCATCCCACCGGACAACTGCCAGGGATACTTGGCCCCGAAGCCGGTCAGGTCAACCAGATCCAGCACCCGAGCGATTCGCTGCGCGCGGTCGGGCCGGGAAAAGCCCATGATCTCCAACGGCAGGCTGATGTTCCCGGCAATCGTCCGCCAGGGATAAAGCCCCGGCGCCTGAAAAACGTAACCATAGGCGCGCTGGCGCCTTGCCTGATCGGGCGTCATGCCTGCGACCGCCAGAGTGCCGGCGGTCGGTGCCTCGAGTGCGGCAATGGCGCGCAGGAGGGTCGTCTTGCCGCAGCCCGAAGGGCCGATAAAGCTGACAAAGTCGCCCCGCTCTATGGTCAGGTTCACATCCTTCAGTGCGTGGACCGGACCATCGGCGGTGGAAAACGTGAGGGAGACGTCGCGGGCCTCGATGGCGGTCAACTCACACCCCGCTTGCCGGAATGCCGGTCCGCTCTACCGGGCGCGGCGCGGTCAGTTCCTTCCAGGCCGAGAGCGCCCGGTTCACCGTGCCGCGGGGTTCCCGGGCGACGAACTCGCCGTGGCCCTCGCGGCTGTCCAGCGTGCCGTCCGTCACCGCGACCACCCCCCGCGTCAGGACATAGCGCGGCAGGCCCTTGACCCGCTGCCCCTCGAACACGTTGTAGTCGATGGCCGATTGCTGGCTGCCGGCGCTGATGGTTTTCTCGGCCTCGGGATCCCAGACGACCAGATCGGCGTCGCTGCCCACCAGTACCGCGCCCTTGCGCGGATACATTCCCAGGATCTTGGCGATATTGGTCGACGTGACGGCCACGAATTCGTTGGGCGTCAGCCGCCCGGTCGCAACCCCATGCGTCCACAGCATCGGCATCCGATCCTCGAGACCGCCCGTGCCGTTGGGGATCTTGGTGAAGTCGCCCACTCCGGTCCGCTTCTGCGCCGTGGTAAAGGCGCAATGGTCGGTCGCCACCACAGACAAAGACCCCGATTGCAACCCGGCCCATAGGCTGTCCTGGTGCAGCTTGTTGCGGAAGGGCGGAGACATGACGCGGCGTGCCGCATGGTCCCAGTCCGCGTTGAAATACTCGCTTTCGTCCAGCGTCAGGTGCTGGATCAGCGGCTCTCCCCAGACGCGCTTGCCTTGGGCGCGGGCGCGGCGAATTGCCTCGTGGCTGTCCTCGCAGGACACGTGGACGACATAAAGCGGCACGCCCGCCATGTCGGCCACCATGATGGCACGGTTGGTGGCCTCGCCCTCGACCTGCGGGGGGCGGGAATAGGCATGGGCCTCGGGTCCGGTATTGCCCTCGGCGAGCAGGCGGGCGGACAGTTCGGCCACCACGTCGCCGTTCTCGGCATGAACCATCGCGACGCCGCCCAGATCGCCCACCCGGCGGAAGCTGCTGAACAACTCGTCGTCGTTCACCATCAGCGCGCCCTTGTAGGCCATGAAATGCTTGAAGCTGGTGATGCCGCGATCCACCACCTGCGCCATCTCGTCGAAGACCTGCTGGTCCCACCAGGTCACCGCCATGTGAAAGCTATAGTCGCAATGCGCGCGGCCTGACTTGTTGTCCCACATCTGCAGCGCGTCCAGCAGCCCCTGGCCGGGGGACGGCAGGGCGAAGTCCACCACCATCGTGGTGCCGCCTGCCAATGCTGCGCGGGTGCCGCTGTCGAAATCATCGGCGGAATAGGTGCCCATGAAGGGCATCTCCAGATGCGTGTGCGGGTCGATGCCGCCCGGCATGACATAGCAGCCCGTGGCGTCCAGCACCGTGTTCCCGGTCAGCCCCTGGCCGATGGCGGCGATGCGCCCGCCCTCGACCAGCACATCCGCCTTGTAGCTGAGATCGGCGGTGACGACCGTTCCGCCTCGAATGACCGTACTCATCGTCGTCCCTTTCACTTTGGTCCAAATATCCCGGGGGTCCGGGGGCTGGCCCCCGGCCTTCGATCTCACCCCACCATCTCGGCCGCATCCAGCACGGCGTGCAGCAGCACATCCGCCCCAGCGCTTGCCCATTCCGGTGTGATCTCCTCGGCCTCGTTATGGGACAGCCCGTCCACGCAGGGGCACATGATCATCACGGTGGGCGCGACGCGGTTGATCCAGCAGGCGTCGTGGCCCGCGCCCGAGACGATGTTCATGTGGCTGTATCCAAGCCGCTCTGCCGCAGCCCGAACCGTCTGAACCAGGCCCGGATCGAAGGCCACCGGGTCGAAGTGACCGACCGGTTCGATGTCGATCCCCAGGCCCAGGTCGGCGGCGATCCGGGGCGCCTCGTCCTCCAGCCGGGCGCGCATGGCGGTCAGCTTGGCAAGATCGGGCGAACGGAAATCGACGGTAAAGACCGCGCGGCCCGGGATCACGTTGCGGCTGTTCGGCCAGACATTTGCCTGGCCCACGGCCCCCACCGCGTCGGGCTGGTGGTCCATGGCGATGCGGTGGACGGCCTCGATGATGCGCGCCATGCCCAAGCCCGCGTTGACGCGCATGGTCATGGGGGTCGATCCGGTATGCGCGTCCTTTCCGGTCAGCGTCACTTGCAGCCACCACAACCCCTGGCCATGGGTGACGACACCGATCTGCTTGTTTTCCGCCTCGAGGATCGGGCCTTGTTCGATATGGTATTCGAACATCGCATGGATGCGGCGGTCGCCCGGAGCCTCGGTCCCGCGCCAGCCGATGCGGTCCAGTTCGTCGCCGAACCGCTTGCCCTCGGCATCGGTGCGGCCGTTGGCGTAATCCTCGGTCAGGACGCCGGCGAACACGCCAGATGCCAGCATGGCAGGCGCAAAACGGCTGCCTTCCTCGTTCGTCCAGTTCACGACCACGATGGGGCGCCGCGTGGTCAGCCCCATGTCGCGGATCGATCGGATCACCTCCAGCCCCGACAGCACGCCAAGCACGCCGTCGTATTTGCCCCCCGTTGGCTGCGTATCCAGGTGGCTGCCGATATAAACCGGATCCAGGTCGGGTTCCGCGCCTTCAAGGCGCATGAACATATTGCCCATGCGGTCCAGACCCATGGCCATTCCCGCATCTTCGCACCACCGCTGGAACAGGGCGCGGCCTTCGGCATCGGCATCGGTCAGGGTCTGGCGGTTGTTGCCGCCCGCCACGCCGGGGCCGATCCGGGCCATCTGCATCAAGCTGTCCCACAGCCTTTCGCTGTCGATCCGCATATTGGCGGTCGCAAAAGCCCCGCTGGCATCGCTCATCCGCTGTCCTTCCTGTCTGGCTGCCCCGTTCTGGCGCGGGGTTGGCGTGATTGGCCCGGACACGGGCATTCACCCGTAAGCCCTTCCTTTATTGACCAAATGGTCAGGATCACGCTAGCACGGGGCAGGGTTCAGTCAAGCGTCCCGAACGGGGTGGCCTGCCTGGTGCCGAAAAACGCGCCATGGGGGAAGACATCGGAATGGCAGATCGCGTGCAGCCGCCCCTGACCCGCATCCAGCAGAAGAACCGCGACCTGATCCTGGAAGGGGCGCTGTCGGTTTTTTCCGTGAACGGCTTTCGCGGCGCAACCATCGACCAGATCGCCGAGGCTGCTGGCCTGTCGAAGCCCAACGTGCTGTATTACTTCGCGTCCAAGGACGACATCCACAAGACCCTGCTGACGACCCTGCTGGATATGTGGCTGGCCCCCATGATCCGCATCGACCCCGCGGGCGACCCGCTGGAGGAGGTGATGGCCTATGTCCGCGCCAAGCTGGAGATGTCGCGCCGCTTCCCCCGTGAAAGCCGCCTGTTTGCCTATGAAATCCTGCAAGGCGCGCCGCATCTGACCGAAATCCTAGGCGGGGGCTTGCGCGACATGGTGGACCGCGCGGCGGCGATCCTGCAAGGCTGGATGGACGGGGGCCGCCTGGCCCCTGTGGAGCCACGCCACCTGATCTTTTCGATCTGGGCGCTGACCCAGCATTACGCGGATTTTGACGTGCAGGTGCGCGCCGTTCTTGGACCGGGCCATGATCCGTTCGTCGAAGCCGAGCCTTTCCTGGACAATCTTTACCGCACGATGCTGCGCGTCTAGGCCGGGCGTTGCGTCAGCATCCCTGCGGCGGGCTGGATCAGGGACAGGTTTTCACGCGCGGCGGCCACGAAATCGTCAACCTCTCCGCTGGCCCAGTCCTTGGTGGCGGCATTTGTGGCGGCGACGATGGCGGCAGCCAGGATCTCGATCTGGGCGGGCTTTGCATCGGGGCAGCGGCGGCGCAGCAGGTCGCGCATCTGCGCGCGGCGCGACAGGATGGTCGAATTGCGCAGGGCGTCCAGCTTCGGGTCGGTGTTGGACAGCGCCAGGATATGAGCCAGCAGTTCCCGTTCATCCAGAAAACGCGTCAGATGCACGGTGATCAGGCGGTCCAGATCCTCGATCATCGTGCCGGCGCCGTTCACGAATTGCTCGGACGCATCCGCCGGGTAATCGGGCGGCGGACCCATCATGGCCGCTTCCTTGTAGGGGTAATAGTTGAAGAACGTGCGGGTGCTGATCCCGGCTTCCTTTGCAATCGCCTCGGTCGTGACGTTTGCCAGCCCGTCGCGCACCGCCAACTGGATCGCTGTTGCCTGGATCTTCTTGGCAGTTCGATAACGACGGGTCATGTGCGGCATCTGCAGCTTCCGGTTGTCGCTTATTGCAATGAAATGGTGTCAGTAATAACGCGCCGCCGTCAAGGCGCTTCCCTCATGCGATTGATTCGGTAAGGCGCATGACGAAAAACGCCGCGCGCGCAGGGCGGGCGGCGTTGAAGGCGGGCGGGTCGGACGGCTGCGTTTCAGGCGCCCCAGTTGCGGACCGGGCCGCAATCCATATGGACGAAGTTCGACCGTGAATACTTGCCCACGCCCCCGGCGCGGCAGGACATCGCGGCGTTGTACATCTGGCCGACCGAGCGAGACTTCAACCGCAGGTCGGCGGCCTTGCCCACCATGTGCAGCGAATTGCGCGCGACGCCGCTCGAGGACCGCCGCAGCATCGCGTTCGTGCGCGGAGAGCGATAGCCCGACAGCATCATGTAGGGTTCGTTGGTTTGCAGCAGCCGGTGCGAGGCGGCGGCCACGTCGACCGTGCGGGGGTCGATGCCGATCACTTCCCCACTGCGCCAGTCGCGCATGAAGATGTTGATCTCGTTCAGGGATTCCCGGATGTACTTGCCATCGACCCAGTAAACGGTGTCGAGGCTTTCTCCGGTTCGGCCGGAATACATGCGAATGCGGCGCATATCGCCCGCGCCCCGCAGCAATCCAAAGGCGTTGCCCATAACCGGTGCTGCCGCCACGGTTGTAGCCGCGAACACACCAAGAATGCCGCGACGTGAAAGAAGGTCGAATGTCATGTCAGATCGCCTGTCCCGCTTCGTCTTTTTTCCGCCACAATCCTTGCGACGCCGCCAAGGTTATCCTCGGTTAGCTAACAATATGTCAAAAGCCCGTGGGGTCAGAAACAGATTCCTGTATTCATCGGCATAATTTCAGAAAGTTAGGCGAAATCCTGCCGATGTCCACGCGCTGTGGCGCGATGGTCGCGACCCTGTGGCGCGGCTGCAACCGTTGCCGGACGGTGCCCGTTCATTGTCCTGCATTTGCTGGTGGAAGCCTTTCGAAACTGGCAGAATCCAGGTCAATCAAGGGAAGATCATTGATGCGCGGTTGGGGATTTTTTACTGCTATTGTATTGATCTTGGCTGGACAATCGGCGGTTGCACAGTCGCAGGTCGGATTGGCCCCGGCCGTGGGTGTTGCCGCCGCACCACGCCTGGATTTCAGTGCGCAGGATATGGAATTGGCCGGCCAAGCGGCGGCTGTTCCAGAACTGGCGGCCTATTACGGATCGCAGGGGCTGCGGCCGATCTTCTTGGGGGAGCGGGCGGGCGAATTGCGCGCGGCCCTGGTCCAGGCGACTGCAATGGCCCCCCGGCACGGCATCCCGGCAGGGCGCTATGCTGCTGCATCCCTCTCATCCGATGCCGCCGACGTGACCGCCGAGGTCAGACAGGCGCGAATCCTTGTCCGCTATCTGCGCGACATGACTGGGGGAATGGTTCGCCCCACGTCTGTCGATCCGCTGATCAAGCGAGAGGTGGCGCGTCCCCCGATCGACCGGCTGATCCGAGACTTTACCCTGGCACCCGATCCCGGACAGTTCCTGTTGGATTTGCAGCCCCGCCACCCGGCCTATCTTGCGCTGCAGCGTGCCTTGGGCGCGGATAGCGGGCTGGCCGTCCCCGCCCATCTGCCTCGCGCATCCGAGGGGCTGTGGAGGCCCGGAATGCGCGATCCCGGGATCGTTTCGCTGCGTGCGCGCCTGGAATCCATCGGCTTTGGCGCCCCAGCGGCGGATCCCCAGGCCTATGATGCCGCACTGGCCGATGCCGTCGCCCGCTTTCAGGCCGCGGCGGGCTTGCCATCCGACGGCGTGGCTGGGCCGAAGACCATCGGCCATCTGAACGGCGACGTGCCGTCCGATGCCCGCAACCGCGCGATCGTCGTGGCCTTGGAACGGATGCGGTGGATGGGGTCCGAGGATCTGTCTGCCCGTCATGTCTGGGTCAACATCCCCGAATACACCGCCCGCATCGTGGAAAACGGGGCCGAGGTATTCCGTACCCGCGTCGTCGTGGGCCACACCGATCACGACCGGCAAACGCCCGAGTTCTCGGACGAAATCGAATATGTCGTGGCAAACCCCCGCTGGAACGTGCCCCGTTCCATTACGGTCAAGGAATACCTGCCGAAACTGCAGGCCAACCGCAATGCCGTGTCGCATCTGGATGTCGTGGACGGCAACGGCAATGTGATCGCCCGAAACCGCATCGACTTTGGCCGCTATACGGCGGCGAATTTCCCGTATCGGATGCGGCAGAAGGCCAGCGACGACAATGCCTTGGGGCTGGTCAAGTTCATCTTTCCGAACCCCTGGAACATCTATCTGCATGACACGCCCACCAAGCATCTGTTCGCGAACGCGGCCCGCGCCTATTCCCACGGCTGCATCCGCATCGGCGATCCCTTTGACCTGGCCTATGCGCTGCTGTCGAAACAGACCGCCGATCCGCAGGCCATGTTCCACCGCGCCCTGGATCGCGGCAAGGAAGCCTGGCTGAAGCTGACGCCTGCCGTCCCGGTGCACCTGGTCTATTTCACCGCCTTTCCCGATGCCGACGGCACCATCCGCCGGTTCGAGGATGTTTATGGCCGCGACGCGCCCTTGTGGGACGCGATCCAGAAGGCCGGGCTGGATTCATAGGCTCGAAAAGTCTAAGCCCCATTCCGACAAGGGGGCGATCATGGCATTCACCATCGGGCAACTGGCGCAGGCACTGGACGCAAGGGGCTGGGGCGACCTGGATCTGCCGGTGACGGGCGCGGCCGAACCGCAGGCCACCGGCCCGGTCGGCCCCGAGGGCGGGGTGATCGCCATGGCCATGTCCCCGAAATATGCCGCGGCCCTGCAACCCGGCGGCATGGCGATCCTGGCCGAAGGAATGGACCCCGAGGCGCTCGGCCTCAGGGCCGCGATCTTTGCGCCGCGCCCGCGGCTGTTGATGGCGGGGTTGACGCGGGCTTTTGATCCCGGTCCCGACATCGCACCCGGCATCCATCCCACCGCAGTGATCGACCCCTCGGCCCAGGTCGGGGCAGATGCGGCCATTGGGCCGTTCGTGGTGATCGGCGCGGATGTCCAGATCGGGACAGGCGCCCGGATCGGGCCACACGTGTCGATTGGCCGCGGGACGCGTCTGGGCGATGACGTGCTGCTGCACGCGGGTGTGCGCATTGCGCATGGCGTCACCGCGGGCCACCGGCTGATCGCGCAATCGAACGCGGTGATCGGGGGCGATGGTTTTTCCTTTGTCACGCCCGAGGAATCGGGGATCGAGGAAATCCGCCGCACCCTTGGCGCACGCGAGGCCATCAAGCAGCAGCACTGGACGCGGATCCATTCGCTTGGCGGGGTGGAAATCGGCGACGACGTGGAGATCGGCGCGAACTCCACCATCGACCGGGGCACCATCCGTGCGACCCGCGTCGGCAACGGCACGAAGATCGACAACCTGGTGATGCTGGGCCACAATGTCTCGGTGGGCGACGATTGCCTGTTGTGTTCGCAGGTGGGCATTGCCGGGTCGGCGCGCGTCGGCAACCGCGTGGTGCTGGCCGGCAAGGTCGGGGTCAACGACAATATCGACGTGGGCGACGATGTGATCGCCGGCGGGGCCAGCAAGATTTTCACCCGTGTCCCGGCTGGCCGCGTGATCCTGGGCAATCCGGCGGTCAAGATGGAAACCCAGATGGAGATCCAAAAGGCCGTCCGCCGCCTGCCGCGTTATGCCGAGCAACTGGCGCGGCTTCAGGAAACTGTTACACGATTGTTGGAAAAGGGCTGAGCAGGAGGCTTCATGACCGACCGGACGCAAGACCGCATCAGGGCAATCATCGCCGAACAGGCGATGCTGGAGCCCGACCAGATCAGCGACGATTCGACCCCGGAGGATCTGGGCATCGACAGCCTGGGGCTGGTCGAGGCGATCTTCGCGATCGAGGAGGAATTCGACATTTCCATCCCCTTCAACGCAAATGAACCCGACAAGTCGGATTTCGACATCTCGACCATGGGCACGATCATTGCCGCCGTCGAACGGCTGGTGGCGCAGAAGGCCGCATGAGTCCGAAAAAGGCGGGAAAGAAGGCCGAGGAATCGGCAAGGCCGGTCGGGCTGCGGCGGGTGGTCATCACCGGTGCGGGCACGATCAACGCGCTTGGCCATGACGTGCCGACAACGATGGCCGCATTCCGCGACGGGCGTTGCGGCATCGGACCCTTGGAATTTCGCGACGTGGACCGGCTGTCGATCCAGATCGGCGCGCAGGTCCATCCCTGGCGGGCCGAGGATTACTTCAACCGCCAGCAAATTCTGCTCTATGACAAGTTCACGCAATTCGCCCTGCTGGCCGCCAAGCAGGCGGTGGCGCAGTCGGGACTGGATTTCCAAGGGGCGCTCGGGCTGCGGGCGGGCGTCATCCTGGGCACGGCGGGCGGCGGGCTGAACACCTGGGACGAAAATTACCGGACCGTTTACGAAGAAGGAAAGAACCGCGTCCATCCCTTCGTGGTCCCCAAGCTGATGAACAACGCCGCCGCCAGCCATGTCAGCATGGAGTTCGGCCTGCGCGGCCCGGCCTTTACGGTCGCCACCGCCTGCGCCAGTTCCAACCACGCGATGGGCCTGGCGTTCCAGATGGTTCGGTCTGGCGCCGCACAGGTCATGCTGTCCGGCGGGTCCGAGGCGATGCTGTGTTTCGGCGGTGTCAAGGCCTGGGAAGGGCTGCGCGTGATGTCCAAGGACGCCTGCCGCCCCTTTTCCGCCAACCGCAACGGCATGGTCCAGGGCGAGGGCGCGGGCGTCTTTGTCTTCGAGGATTACGAAAACGCCCGCGCGCGCGGTGCGGACATCCTGGCCGAGGTGGTGGGTTTTGCCATGTCGTCGGATGCCCAGGATATTGTCATGCCCTCCGCCCAGGGTGCCGAACGGGCCATCACGGCAACCTTGCAGGACGCAGGCCTCAATCCCGAGGATGTAGGCTATATCAATGCCCATGGAACCGGCACGGCCGCCAATGACAAGACCGAATGCGCCGCCGTTGCCCATGCCTTCGGCCACCACGCCGACCGTTTGATGATATCGTCCACCAAGGCGATGCATGGCCATATCATCGGCGGCACGGGGGCAGTGGAACTGCTGGCCTGTATCATGGCGCTGCGCGACGGGGTGATCGCGCCGACCATCGGCTATCAGGAAGCCGATCCCGAATGCGCGCTTGATGTGGTTCCAAACGAGGCACGGCAAGCGCGGGTCGATGCGGTGCTGTCCAATGCCTTTGCCTTTGGCGGGCTGAACGCGGTGATCGCGCTGCGCCGGGTCTGAACATCAAAAAACCGCGCCCAAGAATGGGCGCGGTTTGCAATGCCGTCAATCGGATCAGTTGGCCGGTGCTTCCGCAGGTGCTGCCGCAGGGGCCGGGTCAGCGGCAGGCGCGGGCGCCTCGGCGTAAGCGGCCAAGGCGTCAAAGGCTGCGGTGAATCCCGCCAGAGACAATTTCAGCTGCACCGGGTTTTCACGGTCGCCCCCAAAGGGAAGCAGCGAGATCGTTGCGTCCTTTCCGCCTTTCAGGCTGGCAAGTTCGGCCTGGGTAAAGCCCATCCGCGAAATGCAGCCGACCGGCGCGCAGAAATTGAAGGGATAGCCGCGCGCCTCGCCCGTGCCGACGGCAAAGCCCAGGCCCTGAACCAGATCGGTTTCGAGCGGGGCGATCATGGTCGCGCCTGCCGCAACCTCGCCATTGCGCAGCGGGATCAGGGTCATCTCGGCCACGGAATTGCCCTCCGAATCCTTCAGAAGCTGATACAGCTCACACGGATCCTTGCCCTGCTCTGCCTTCAGGCAGCGGGTGGTCCAATCCTGGTGGGTTTCCTTGGCATAATACTGACCGACCTGCGGCCCCGCATCGGCGGCTGGGGCGGTCGCAGTGGGTGCCGCTGCCGGAGCGTCTGCCGCAGGGGCTTGCGGCGTTGCCGCGTCGGCGGCAGGCGCCGGGGCATCGGCGGCCGGAGTTTCAGTAGCTGGGGTTTCAGGCGTGGTGGGGGCGGTGCTGTCCTGCGCGAAGGCCGGGGCCGCAATCAGGGCAAGCGCGGCCAAAACTGCCTGCGAGGGTTTGATAGGCATGGTTGTTTCGTCCCTTTGCTCAAAGCGTCGGGCGGGCGTATCATGTCCGATTTCATTTGTCAGGCGGCAACGGAAATCCCCGCGTTCAACATGGCTTGACTCTAAGCGGAGGTGGCGAACTTCTGCCTGATCCGGCGTAAGAAGGTGAATGAAATTCAAAGGGTCGTGGCGCGAACCACGACCCTGACGCCTGACGGCGAACCTCTCCCTGCCGGACTGGCCGGTCATCATTGATCTGCACGCTAATCGCGGCGGCGTAATCCGTCAACTGTCCAGATGGTCAGGGTTCATCGCCAGTAAAAAAGCCGCGCCCGAAGGCGCGGCAGTTCAACAGGGAGGAAGGTTCGCGCATCGACGACCTTGATGCCGAACGATTCCGATACTGGCATGAGGGGTTTAACATTGTATTGTCGGACCGAACGCCGCAACGGCGCGGGGCGCAACACAAGGCGGGGGCAGGCATGGCAGGCGTGGTGGACAGCCAGGCGAATACGGTCTTTCTGGGCGGCGGCGGTCCCGGCCATGCCGTCCCGCAAACCCTGCTGCTGAAATACGCCAACCGTCATGGCCTGATTGCCGGCGCGACCGGCACCGGCAAGACCGTCACCCTGCAAACCCTGGCCGAAAGCCTGTCGCTGGCGGGCGTTCCGGTGTTTCTGGCCGATGTGAAGGGCGATCTGGCAGGCCTGTCGCGCGCAGGTGATGCGAACGGCAAGCTGCATCAAGCCTTTGGCGAACGCGCGGCGCAGATCGGGCTGGCGCTGGAATACCAGGCATTTCCCGTCACGTTCTGGGATGTCTGGGGCAGGAAGGGCCACCCCGTCCGCACCACGCCCGCCGACATGGGACCGCTGCTCTTGTCGCGGCTGATGAACCTGACCGATGCCCAGGAAGGGGTGATGAACATCGCCTTTCGGGTGGCCGACGAACAGGGGCTGGCGCTGCTGGATTTGAAGGACTTGCAGGCGATGCTGGTCTGGGTGGGCCAGAACGCCGCTGATCTTTCGTTGCGTTACGGCAATGTCAGCACCGCCAGCGTGGGGGCGATCCAGCGGGCCTTGCTGGTTCTTGAAAACCAGGGCGGCGACAGCCTGTTCGGGGAACCCGCCCTGGACCTGTCCGACATCATCCGCCAGGACGCATCGGGCAAGGGGATGATCAACATCCTGGCCGCCGACCGGCTGATGCAGTCGCCCCGGCTATACGCGACCTTCCTGCTGTGGCTGTTGTCCGAACTGTTCGAGCAATTGCCCGAGGTCGGCGATCCGGACCGCCCGCGCGTCGCGTTCTTTTTCGATGAAGCGCATCTGCTGTTCGACGATGCCCCCAAGGCATTGGTCGAAAAGGTCGAACAGGTCGCGCGGCTGATCCGGTCCAAGGGCGTCAGCGTCTGGTTCATCAGCCAGAACCCGACCGACATCCCTGAAGGCGTCCTGGGACAGCTTGGCAACCGCATCCAGCACGCGCTGCGCGCCTTTACCGGCAAGGACCAGAAAGCCCTGCGGATGGCTGCCGAAAACTATCGCGCCAATCCGGGCTTCGACACCGCCGATGCCATCCAGAATGTCGGCGCGGGCGAGGCGGTGACGTCGCTGCTGGAGGCCAAGGGCATCCCGGGCATGGTGCAGCGCACCCTGGTTCGCCCGCCTTTCAGCCGGATCGGCCCGGTCACCGAGGCCGAACGGGCGCAGGTCATGGACGCCTCTCCCATGGCGCTGAAATACGGACAGGCGATGGACCGCGAATCCGCCCACGAGGTTCT
Organism: Paracoccus actinidiae; assembly: GCF_030863885.1. Taxonomy (NCBI): domain Bacteria; kingdom Pseudomonadati; phylum Pseudomonadota; class Alphaproteobacteria; order Rhodobacterales; family Paracoccaceae; genus Paracoccus; species Paracoccus actinidiae. The sequence continues at coordinate 2,380,983 of NZ_CP132956.1, read as the reverse complement.
GGCGCGGCGTGCGGAAGATTCCGCGAAGGCAGGCGCCGCAGCCGAAGCAAAGGCCAGGGATACCGATGCCCTGTTCGACATGACCCGCGACGAATACCGCAATGCCCGAAGGTACAAGCCGCGGGACGAAACACGCATCCGATCGTCCCGCAGCGATTCGATCGTGGAAACCTTTGGCAAAAGCCTGGCCCGCCAGCTTGGCACGAAATCCGGCCAGGCTATCGTCAGGGGTGTGCTGGGATCGCTGTTCCGTGGGCGCTGAACCCTGCGCCCATCTGCGCCAGCATCGCCGCACCGATTCGCGTGCCCGTCGTAACCGGCACTGGCGCATCGGCCACGGCCGCCCGCATTTCGGCCAGGATGGCGATCATCAACAGCACATGGCGGTGCATATCATAATCTGCCGTGCGTTGCAGGCGTGCATCGTTCAGCAACGTCTCCTCGGCCCTCAGGCGGGGCAGGGCGTTGCCTGCGGCAGGGGTGTGATCCAGGCGCAGCAGGCGCTTCAGGTCGCGGTCGCGGCGCCAGCCGGCCTGACCTTCGCGCGCGGCGCGGATCAGGATGCTGGGACGGCGTAGCGGTTCCGACACGGTGCGGGGGCGGAAGGCGATCACATTCGGCATATAGCTCATTTTTGAACTGTCCCATTCAGGTTGGCGAAATCACCTTCACACAACCATGACGGGTGTTGCCTTTATCGCAGCGTGCGCTGAGGCAACGTATCTTTAGGGTTTGTTAGGGAATGTTGCGGCTATCTGCTGATAGCAGCCGTTCATTAACCACGCTTAACGCAACCCAAGGTAGTTAGCCCGGATTATTCGTGAGGGGTTGGTGAGGCTGGCTTAACCAGTTGAAGAACTGTAGTTTTATGGTTCCTACGCCAAAAACCGCAGTTTATCAGGATGCCGCGCCTCACCATGGATGTCGCGCCCGCGCACGCCGTCTGTCCCGAACAAGCCTCTGCTCATCTACTCTGCCTTTTCATTGTTGGCGGCCTGCCACAGCCGCAGTCCTTGAACCAGATCGCGCATATCGTGGACGCGGTGGATCTGCACGCCCTGGGCCACGGCCGCCAGCGTCAGCGCAAGCGTTCCCGGCGCACGGTCCGCAGGATTCTCGGCCCCGCCGATCGTGCCGATGAAGCGCTTGCGCGACACGCCCAGCAGGATCGCGCAGCCCAGCCCATGATACAGCGAAATCCGCCGCAGGATGGCAAGATTATGCGCCTGCGTCTTGCCAAAGCCGATGCCGGGATCCACGACGATGCGGTCGCGCGGGATACCTGCATCCTCGGCCCGGCGGATGCGCGCCTCAAGCGCGTCATAGACATCCAGCAGCACGTCGCCATAACGCGGATCGTCCTGCATCGTCGCGGGCAGGCCCTGTGCGTGCATCAGGCAGACCGGCACCTTTGCGGCAGCGATCAGCGGCGCCAGGGCGGGGTCGAAATCAAGACCTGACACGTCGTTCACCATCGCCGCACCGGCGTCGATTGCCGCGCGCGCAACCGCTGCCTTGCGCGTATCGACGGATATGGGCGCATGGGACAAGGCCCGGATCGCGGGACGGATTCGGGAAATCTCGTCGGCCACCGGCACCTCGGCCGCGCCAGGGCGGGTCGATTCGCCCCCGATATCCAGGATGTCGGCGCCGTCGCGGATCAGTTGATCGCCGTGCCGGGCGGGATCATAGGCGCCGCCGTCGGAAAAGCTGTCGGGCGTGGCATTGACGATGCCCATCATGCGGGGGGCATCCAGCGACAGCCCCACAAGGTCGGCACGCGGCGCGGTCAGCCGGTCCAGCACATCCGCCGGGATGTCATCGCTGATCCGGGGCGGATGGCCGCGTTCTAGAACCTCGACCTGCGAAAAGCGGACCCAGCCGCCGGCAAGGATATGGCGGCCATGGAAAGCGGGCAGGGGACGATAATATCGGGTCATGCCCCGACCCCCGCGACACAGCCCACGGCCAGCCCTTCTGGTGCAGCAAGCAGGGGGGCGGCGGTGGCGAAATCCACGCGGGTCGCCAGCAGGCGCGCGGCCAGCCAGAAGGCCAGGGCAGGGGCTTCGGCCGCGACGGCGGGGGCCTCGACCGCCAGCCGCACGGGCGCCCAGACCACCGCCTGTTCAGAACGGATCGCGGCGTCCAGTTCGGTGCGCGTCTCGGCCACCTCGATCCCTAGGGTTCGTGCCAGAATCCAGGCGGCCTGGTCCAAGCCCAGCAGCGCCAGGCGGCGTGCATCGCCCCCCCCGGGCAGCGGCAGGACCGGAGCGTCGGGCAGGATCACCACCGCGCCCGGCGGCAGCGTCGCGGGCTGTCCCACGACGATCCGCACAGGCAGATGCTGCGCCGTCACAGGCATCCGTCCCGCATCGCGGCTGATGGTGATGCCCAGGGCGCCGGGGCCGCGATCCAGCTTTTCGACCGTCACGGTGATCCGCGCGGCACGGGGATCGGCCAGCACCTCGGCGGCGATGCGTTCGGCCAGGGTTTCGACCAAGTTATAGCGCTGATCGGCCAAGGCCGCGTCAACCGCCTGCACCAGAACGTCATAGGACAGGATATGATCGACATGATCGTCGGCCGCACCGACCGGATCGCGCAGATCGACGGTCAGGGTGAAGCGCAGGCGCTGTTCACGGCCACGCTCGGACTGGAAGGCGCCTATTTCGGCAGTGACGACATGGTCGCGCAGATGGATGCGGTCGGGTTGGGTCATGCCCGCCATTCACCTGAAATCCGCGCGGCAGGCAAGCCCGGCTTAGTTCGAGGCGACCCGTTGCCCGCCCGGACGATAAAAGATGTGCTGGCCGATTTGCACCGTCCGCTGGAACCGGTGCGACCATGACGGGCGCACGGCAGGCGTATGGAAATAGGTGGCCCCCCCGGTCAGGACGCGCGGCGCACCTGCGAGGGCGTTGCGGGCAATGTCGCGGGCGCGCAGATAGGCGGCCTTGTTGCCGATCCGTTTCTTCCCGCCGATGGTATAGCTGAACTGGCTAGGCTGGTTGATCACCGCGCAGACCGAGGAGGGGAACTGACGGCTTTCGACGCGGTTCAGGATCACCTCGGCCACGGCAGCCTGGCCGCGCGTGCTTTCGCCTCGTGCCTCGTGATAGATGGCCTCGGCCATGCAGTTGAGGTCGCTTTCGTTATACCGGCCCCGGCTGCTGGCCAGGAAAACCTGGGCCGAGGGAATTTCTTCCGCGACGGGGTTTTCCACCTTCACAGGCTCGGCATCCGTATATAGAAGCGGCGTCGGTCGGGGGGCATCGCCCTTGTGGGCGGCGGCCGAGAACAGCCCCGCATCGGACGAGAACAGCGATCCGTTGCCCGCCATGGCGCCTGTGGCCGTAAGGGTCAGGGCGGCGGCGCACAGACAAGACGGCGCCATCCGCTGAAACAGCGTTTTCATATGCAATCCTATAACCGTGCCGGGTGGACGGGGTGTTAACAGGGCCGCCGAAACCGAACCGAATGGCCCTGCGGCGTTACCGGAATGCTTACGGTTTTAACGATTGCCCGGACTATGCCACTTGTCCGCTAAAGCCCGGATTGGCCCGAAATCCGCCATTTCCGGCAGCATCCTGCCGACGTGGAAAAGGTTAATTGGCGGAAACCAGCACGCCGGCCCCTGACTAGGTCCGTTTCGGACCGAATTTCAGGGGCTTGTCTGCGGGTCCGAGTGATTCGTTTCCTGCCGGAACGGCATCAATCCTCGTGCCGAAGCCGGGCGCGCAATGCCGAATGTGCAGCCGCCAGGCGTGCCACCGGCACCCGGAAAGGCGAACAGGAAACGTAATCGAAGCCCGCATCATGGCAGAACCCGATGGATTCGGGATTGCCGCCATGTTCGCCGCAGACCGATATGGTGATGCCCGGATGCTGCTGGCGTGCGCGCTGCGCCCCTATCAGCAGCAGTTCCCCGACGCCTTCCTGGTCCAGGCAGTGGAACGGGTCTTCCTCGTACACGCCCTGGCCGACATAGGTGCTCATGAACCGCCCCGCATCGTCGCGCGACAGGCCATAGGTCATCTGCGTCAGGTCGTTCGTGCCAAAGGACAGAAAGGCCGAATGGGCCGCGATGTCGCCCGCGCGAAGGCAGGCACGCGGCGTTTCGACCATGACCCCCAGGCGATAGGCGAAATCGGTGCGGCGGTCGTTCCTGACGGCGGCGGCGACGGCGTCGATGCGGTTCTTGACCAGCTCGACCTCGCGCATGGCGCTGACCAGGGGGATCATGATCTCGGGCACGACCGGCGCGCCCTTGCGGCTGGCGTCCACCGTTGCCTCGAAGATGGCATGGGCCTGCATGTCATAGATTTCGGGAACCGTGATCCCCAGCCTGACCCCGCGCATCCCCAGCATCGGGTTGAATTCCGACAAGGCCTCGACCCGGCGGGTCACGTCGGACAAGGGCAGGTCCAGCGAATCGGCCAGTTCCCGCATCCCCTCGCGGTCATGGGGCAGGAATTCGTGCAAGGGGGGGTCGAACAGGCGGATGGTGACGGGCAGGCCCGCCATGATCTCGAACAGCGCGGTAAAGTCCTGGCGCTGCATAGGCAGGATGCGGTCGAGGGCCAGGCGACGGTCGCCAGGCTTGTCGGCAAAGATCATCTCGCGCATGGCGGGCAGGCGGTCGGCGTCGAAGAACATATGTTCGGTCCGGCACAGCCCGATGCCTTGGGCATTGAAGCGGCGCGCGGTGCGCGCGTCTTCGGGCGTGTCGGCATTGGCGCGCACGGCGATGCCCCCCGCCGCATCGGCCCAGTCCAGCAACTGAGAGAAATTCTCGTCAAGCGCCGGTTCCAGCAGGGATACGCGGCCTGCCAGAACCTCGCCCGAGGATCCGTCGATGGTGATCTCGTCCCCTTCGCGCAAAGTGGCGCCGCCGGCCAGCAGGGTCCGCTGTCGGGTGTCGATGCTGATGCCGTTGGCCCCCACGATGCAGGGCAGGCCCATGCCCCGCGCGATCACCGCCGCGTGGCTGGTGGTTCCGCCCCGTTCGGTCAGGACGCCCACCGATGCGTGCATCCCGCGCACATCCTCGGGGACGGTTTCGCGGCGCACCAGGATGCAGGCCTCGTCCCGCGCGGCAAAGGCCTGGGCTGCGGCGGCGGTAAAGACGATCCGCCCGGTCGCCGCGCCGGGGCTTGCGTTGATGCCGCGCGCGATCACCTCGCGCGGGGCTGTGGGGTCGACTTGCTGGTGCAGCAGATCCGCCAGGGCGCGGGGTTCGACGCGCATCACCGCCTCGGATTCAGGGATGATGCCGTCGCGGGCTAGGGCCACGGCAATGCGGACACCGGCGCGCGACGTGCGCTGCACCCGCGTGGCGTCGATGATCGAGATCTGGCCGTCCACCACCACGAACTCGATCTGCATCTCCTCGCGCAGGCGTTCGCGCGCGGCGACGCCGAAGCGGATGAGGTCGGCGAACATCTCGGGGGCGGTGTCCTGCAAGGACGGGCCGCGGTCGTCATGGGCCAGATAGAAGCTTTCGGCCCCCGACCCCGACGCGCCGCCGTGATGCTGGGGACGGAACCGCCCGGTGATGCGCGGCGCGCCGGTGACGGAATCGACGAACTGGATGCTGCCCGATCCGCACAACCCCGGCCCCATGCCAAGCGCCATCTGCTGGACGACCAGGCCCAGGGGCGCATTGGCGGGCGCGCCCTTGGCCTGGCGCAGAAGGCGTGCGGTCGGGCCTTCCCAGGCACGCGCCATGGACCGCAGAACCTCGGCCAGCTGGGTGGCGGGATCCTGGGGGAAATCCTCGTCGGTTTCATCGCGGTAACAGTGCAGCGCCTCGGCCAGGGCGTTGTCGCCTTCCTGCGCGAACATATCGGGGTCCAGCCGCGCGATATGGATGGCATAGCCTTGGACAAAGCTGCGATACAGTGTGTCGGCATTGGCGCGGCCGATGCGGCGGGCCAGCCGGTCATGGGTCTGGTCGTTGATGCCGACATTCAGCACGGTGCCCGGCCCGCCCCATTCCGGCATCAAGGCGGAAGGACGGACGCTGACCAGCCCGTCGCCTTGCGCGAACAACCCGGACAAGGTTCCCAGATCGACCGGCTTGCCCGTCGCGATCGACTGCACCGATTCTGCCGGGATCGCAAAGCTGCGCGGCACCGGCAACTGCATCCTGACCAGCCGTTGCAGGCATTTCGCGCGCCAGCCGTGGCAGGCGCGTTCGACCCCGGCCGAGGGCGTGATCTCTGTCACATCAGGAAGGTTTCGCGGTTCCATGTCGCGGGAACGATAGGCGCGTGGCAGCCGATGCTGCAAGTGCGAAAAAGGGGGCGCGAGGCCCCCTTCATGCCGACTTATTCGACAATCGTGACCTTGGACATATAGTCCGGCGCCTCGACCGCGCCGTTGGCGTTCGCATCGCCCTTCTTGATCTGGTTCAGAACGTCCCAGCCGTCGACCAGTTGGCCGACCACGGTATATTGCCCGTCAAGAAAGGTCGCGGGCGCCAGGTCGATGAAGAACTGGCTGTTGGCGCTGTTCGGATCCTGCGATCGCGCCATGCCCACGGTGCCCGCCCCGAACGAGACATCGTTGAACTCGGCCTCCAGATCCGGCAGGTCGGATCCGCCCATGCCGGCCATGGCGGTGCTGGCACCGTCATGCTTGCCGTTTTCGACATCGCCGGTCTGGGCCATGAAGCCGTCGATGACCCGGTGGAAGACCACACCGTCATAGGCGCCGGCCTTCGCCAGTTCCACAAGGCGCGCGACATGGTTCGGCGCCTTGTCGGCCAGCAGGTCCAGGGTGATGGTGCCCTTGGCGGTGCCGTCGGCACCGGCCACCTCGATCACCATGTTCGGGCCGGGGCCGTCTTCATGGGCAGGGGCCTGGGCAGAGGCCGCCGATGCGGCCAGGACGAGTGCGGGGATCAGGATCTTACGCATCGGCAGCCACCTTGACCGAGATCATGCGGTCGGGGTTTGCAGGCGGTTCGCCCTTGGCGATCTTGTCCACGTGCTCCATACCGGAAATCACCCGGCCATAAACGGTGTACTGGCCGTTCAGGAAATGGTTGTCCTTGAAGTTGATAAAGAACTGGCTGTTGGCGCTGTTCGGGTTCTGCGACCGCGCCGCGCCCAGGGTGCCGCGGTCATGGGGCAGCTTGGAAAATTCGGCCGGAAGGTCGGGCAGGTCCGAACCGCCGGTGCCCGCGCGGCCGGGGGCATAGTTGTTTTCCATGTTGGCGTGCTGCACATCACCGGTCTGGGCCATGAAGCCGTCGATCACGCGGTGAAAGGCCACGTTGTCGTATTTCCCGGCGCGGGCCAGTTCCTTCATGCGCGCGGCGTGCTTGGGCGCGACATCGGCCAGCAGTTCGATGACGACGGGACCATCCTTCAATTCGATGATGATGGTGTTTTCGGGATCGGCGATCTCGGCCATGCGGCTCTCCTTTGCAAGGTTTGCGTCTTGGTCTAGGGCTTCGGCGCCCCAAGGGCAACGCGCAAACCCGATCACGGCGGGATCACCCTTACGCGAGAGTTGACGCGAACGGCCCCATGCGGGACAAGCCTTCGACGCTCAAAAGCCCGAAAGGACCACAGATGGCCGATTTCAAGACGATTGACGATCTGGACATGGACAGCAAGGTCGTCCTGACCCGCGTGGACGTGAACGTGCCCATGGAAGACGGCCGGGTGACCGATGCGACGCGGATCGAAAAGATCGTGCCGACCGTCAAGGACATCCAGGCACGAGGCGGCATTCCGGTCCTGCTGGCGCATTTCGACCGCCCCAAGGGCAAGCGCGTCGATGCCATGAGCCTGAAGCAGATCCTGCCCGCGCTGGAAGCGGCGCTTGGGCAAACGGTGGTCTTTGCCGACGATTGCATCGGTGGGCCTGCCAAGCGGGTGGTCGCCGGGCTGAAGCCGGGCGACGTGGCGTTGTTGGAAAACACGCGCTTTCATGAAGGCGAGGAAGCGAACGACCCCACCTTTGCCGCATCGCTGGCGGCCCTGGGCGGGGCTTACGTGAACGACGCCTTTTCCGCCGCGCACCGGGCGCATGGATCGACCGAGGGGCTGGCGCGGCTGTTGCCGTCGGGTGCGGGGCGCCTGATGGAGGCGGAGTTGAAGGCGCTTGACGCGGCGCTTGGAACGCCGCAGCGGCCGGTGATGGCGGTGGTTGGCGGGGCCAAGGTTTCGACCAAGCTGGATCTGCTGATGAACCTGGTGGACAAGGTCGACCATCTGGTGATCGGGGGTGGCATGGCGAACACCTTCCTGGTGGCCAAGGGGGTCGAGGTCGGCAAGTCCCTGGCCGAACGCGACATGGCCGACACTGCGCGCCAGATCCTGGAAAAGGCCGACCAGGGGGGCTGCGTGATCCACCTGCCGCTGGACATCGTCGTGGCGCGCGAATTCAAGGCGGGCGCCGAATCCCAGGTGCTGCCGGTCGAGGACTGCCCGGCAGATGCGATGATCCTGGATGCCGGTCCCGCGACCGTCGATGCGCTGCGCGAGGCGATGGCGCGGTGCAAGACGCTGATCTGGAACGGCCCCCTTGGCGCCTTCGAGATCGAGCCGTTCGACCGCGCCACCAATGCGGCGGCGCAAGCGGCGGCCGGGCTGACGCGGGACGGCAGGCTGATTTCGGTCGCAGGGGGCGGCGATACGGTGGCTGCGCTGAACAAGGCGGGCGTGGCCGGGGACTTTACCTTCATCTCGACCGCAGGGGGTGCCTTCCTGGAATGGATGGAAGGCAAGGAACTGCCTGGCGTCGCGGCGCTGAAGGCTGCGCGGCACGGTTGACGAAGAAAGGGGGCGCTCGCGCCCCCTCTTGCGCCTGGGGCGCAATTCACCCCCCGAGGATATTTGCGTGAAGAAGAAGCCTTAGCCGCGCAGGCCGGTTTGCTTCAACAGGCCCTTGCGCTTGGCTTCGTAGTAATAGCCGCGCGAATACCACATGACCGTCTTGTCGGGATTGCCCTCGGCCACCATCCAGGCGCCGCGCAGGTATTTGACGCCATAGCGCAGGTTCGTATCCGCATCCAGCAGGCTGGCCGGCGATCCGCGATGGCCCATGGTGCGGGCGGTTTGCGGGCTCAGCTGCATCAGCCCGTAATACAAACCGTTGCGCGCACTGGGTCGATGCTGCGATTCCCGCAGGATGATCCGTTGCACTATGGCAGACGGCACCTGATACTGGCGCGACCAGTAATTGATGCGCGCGCGCAGTTCCGGCGTCTCGTTCGGGTAAAGCCCGTTGCGGCCCAGGCCCCCGGGCATCGGGGCGCCGCCCCCGCCGCAGGCGGCAAGGGCAAGCGTCGCCAGGATCAGCCCGCGTCGGCCAAGATCAGACATGGATCGCGCCGTCGCCGCAGGCCAGCGCCGCTTCGCGCACGGCTTCCGAAGTGGTCGGATGCGCATGGCAAGTCAGCGCCAGATCCTGCGCGGCCGCGCCGAATTCCATCGCCACGCAGACCTCGTGGATCATCTCGCCGGCATTCGGGCCGATGATGTGACAGCCGAGGATCCGGTCGGTTTCCGCATCGGCGATCAGCTTGACGAAACCGTCCGCCTGCATCACCGCCTTGGCGCGCGCATTGCCCATGAAGGGGAACTTGCCGACCTTGATCTTGCGACCGTCAGCCTTGGCGGCTTCCTCGGTCAGGCCGACTGCCGCGACCTCGGGCATGGTATAGATCACGCCGGGGATCACGTCATAATTCACATGGCCATGCTTGCCTGCGATCACCTCGGCCACGGCCATGCCCTCGTCCTCGGCCTTGTGGGCCAGCATCGGGCCGGGGGCCGCGTCGCCGATGGCATAGATGCCGGGAACCGAGGTTTGCCAATGGCCGTCCACCTTGACATAGCCCCGGTCGGTCACCTGAATACCCAGGCCGTCAAGGCCCAGGCCGTCGGCATAGGGGCGGCGGCCGGTGGCGACCAGCACGACCTCGGCGTCCAGGCTGTGCTGGCTGTCGTCCTTGCGCAAGGCATAGTTGACCTTGGCCCCGCCTTCGGCAGCCTCGACCCCCGACACCGCGGCGCCCATGACGAATTTCAGGCCCTGCTTGGTCAGGATCTTCTGGAACTGCTTTTGCACCTCGGCGTCCATGCCGGGGGTGATGGCGTCCAGGTATTCGACCACGGTCACCTGTGTCCCCAAGCGGGCATAAACCGAACCCAGTTCCAGCCCGATCACGCCCGCGCCGATCACGACCATGGACCCGGGGATTTTCGGCAAGGTCAGAACGCCCGTGGAATCCACCACGACGCCCGCGTCGTTGTCCACCGTCACACCCTTCAGCGCCGACGGGACCGATCCGGTGGCGATCACGATGTTCCTGGCCTCGTGCGTGGTGTCGCCCACCTTGACCTTGCCCGGCGCCGGGATCTCTGCCCAGCCTTTCAGCCAGTCGATCTTGTTCTTCTTGAACAGGAACTCGATGCCCTTGGTGTTGCCCGCGACCGTGTCGGCCTTGTAGCCCTGCATCTTCTGCCAATCGACCTCGACATGGCCCACGTTCAGGCCCATCTTCTCGAAGTTCTCATGGGCTTCATGCGCCATGTGGCTGGCGTGCAGCAGGGCCTTGGACGGGATGCAGCCCACGTTCAGGCAGGTGCCGCCCAGGGTTTCGCGCCCCTCGACGCAGGCGACCTTCAGACCAAGCTGGGCTGCGCGGATGGCGCAGACATAACCGCCCGGCCCGGCGCCGATCACGATCAGATCATAGGTGGACATGGCTTGTTCCTTCTTGTCCCTCACGGCCGCTGCCTAGAACAGCGCGGCCAATATCATCAACATCGTTGCCGCGAACCCCACGGCCCAGATGGCCGAGCGCCAAGGCACCCAGCCAAGAACATAGGCGGGGACATAAAGGATACGCGCGGCAAGATAAATCCATGCGCAGGTTGCGGTGACGCCGGACGAATGCCCGCCAAGCGTGACCACGACCACCGCCAAAGTGAACAGGATCAGCCCTTCGAAATGGTTGTTCAGCGCACGTTGCAGGCGCCCGGCCGTTCCCTTCAGGGCCGGAGCATTGTCGCGCGGTCCCATGGCGACCTTGGGGCCGACCTGAAGATTCGCGGTGATCGAAAAGGCGGCAAACTGGATGGCCTGCACCAGGCCCGCAAGCGCCAGAACGGTCAGTTCGGGGGTCATCATGTCAGGCGGTTTCCAGGAAGTGGAAATCGGTCGCGCTCACGCCTGCCTGCGCATTGAAGGCAGCGGCGCCCCCGGACAGATAGGCCCGCGCGGCCTTGGCGTCGTTCACCTGATACAGTGCCCAGGCATTGCGGCCATCCTCGCGCCACAATTGCAGCAGCGACAGCCCGTTATGGCCGCGATCCTCGGCATCGGCGTCAAAGGCGGCGCGAAAGGCCGCGTAATCGGCGACGGTGTAATGGGCAATCAGTTGCATGGCCTGGCCTTTCGCAAAAAGGCACCGCCGCGCGTGCGGAGGTGCCCTGTGGTGTTACAGATCCATCAGCAAGCGGCGCGGATCCTCCAGCGCTTCCTTGACGCGCACCAGGAAGGTCACGGCGCCCTTGCCGTCCACGACCCGGTGGTCATAGGACAGCGCCAGATACATCATCGGACGGATGACGATCTGCCCGCCCACCACAACCGGGCGGTCCTGGATCTTGTGCATTCCCAGGATCCCCGACTGCGGCGGGTTCAGGATGGGCGAGGACATCAGCGAGCCGTAAACCCCGCCGTTCGAGATGGTGAAGGTGCCGCCCTGCATTTCCTGCATGGTCAGCTTGCCGTCGCGGCCCTTGGTGCCCAGTTCCGCGATTTCCTTCTCGATCGCGGCAAAGCCCTTTTGATCGGCGTCGCGGACCACGGGGACAACCAGACCCGAGGGGGTGCCCACGGCCACGCCCATGTTGACATAGTTCTTGTAAACCACGTCGGTGCCGTCGATTTCCGCGTTGACCTCGGGGACTTCCTTCAGGGCGTGGCAGCAGGCCTTCACGAAGAAGGACATGAAGCCCAGCTTGACCTTGTGCTTTTTCTCGAAGGCGTCCTTGTATTCGTTGCGAAGGCCCATGATGCCGCTCATGTCGGCCTCGTTATAGGTGGTCAGCATCGCCGCGGTGTTCTGCGCGTCCTTCAGGCGGCGCGCGATGGTCTGGCGCAGGCGGGTCATTTTCACCCGTTCCTCGCGCGCGGCATCCTCGGCCGGGCGGGGGGCCGCCGGGGCAGGGGCGGCCGGTTTGGCCGCGGGTTGGGCCTTGGCCACGTCTTCCTTCATGATCCGGCCATCGCGGCCCGAACCCGTCACCTGGTCGCGGCTGACACCCTTTTCGGCCATGGCTTTCTTGGCCGAGGGCGCATCCTCGACATCGGAACGGGGCTGCATCTGTTCGGGACCGGCGCCGGGCGATCCGACCTCGCCTGCCGTGGTCCCGTCCTCGCCGCCCGATGCGGAGCCGACCGGGGGCGCGGCATTGCCATAGGCGCCCTTGTTGTCGGGGGATCCGCTGGCGGCCCGTTCGGCCGGACGGGGCGCTGCACCCGCCGCGCCCTCGGTGATGATCGCCAGGCGCGCCTTGGCATCGACGGTCGCGCCTTCCTCGGCCAGGATGTCCGCCAGGACACCGGCGGCGGGGCTGGGCACCTCGACCGAGACCTTGTCGGTTTCCAGTTCGCACAGCATCTCGTCCACGGCGACAGTGTCGCCGGGCTTCTTGAACCAGGTGGCCACGGTCGCCTCGGTCACGCTTTCGCCAAGCGCGGGGACCATCACGTCAACGGATTTGCCGCTCATCTTTTGTCCTTCCGGGGTCTTCTGGGCCGTCTCGGCCTTCGGTTGTTCTTGGGGGATGTCGGTGCCGGCGTCAGAGATCTGGGCCAGCAGCGCGTCGGGACCAACAGTTTCGCCTTCCGCCGCGACGATTTCGGCCAGGATGCCCGCAGCCGGGCTGGGCACCTCGACCGTCACCTTGTCGGTTTCCAGCTCGCACAGCATTTCGTCCACCGCGACCGCGTCACCCGGTTTCTTGAACCAGGTGGCGACGGTCGCCTCGGTGACGGATTCGCCCAGTGCGGGCACGCGGACTTGGGTGGGCATCAGATCATCCTTCAAGCGACAGCGCCTCGGACACCAGAGCCTCTTGCTCGGCCTTGTGGCGCGACCCAAGACCCGTGGCGACCGATGCGGCGGCGTTGCGCCCGACATAGCGGGCGCGGTTATGTCGGGCGCCCAGCCGGTCTAGCGACCATTCCAGGTAGGGCTCGACAAAGCTCCACCCGCCCTGGTTCTTGGGCTCTTCCTGGCACCAGATGATCTCGGCGTCCTTGAAGCGGGCCAGTTCCTTGACCATCGACTGCGCGGGGAAGGGATAGAACTGTTCCAGGCGCATCAGATAGATGTCGTCGATCCCGGCCTCGTCCCGCGCCTTCAGCAGGTCGTAATAGACCTTGCCCGAACAGATCACGACGCGGCGGATGCGGTGATCGGGCACCAGCGTGATGTCGGAACTGCCCTGCTGCGCATCGTCCCACAGCACGCGGTGGAAGGTGGAGCCGGTCTGGAAATCCGCGGCCCGGCTGGTGGCCTTGGGATGGCGCAGCAGCGATTTGGGCGTCATCAGCACCAGCGGCTTGCGGAACCGGCGGTGCATCTGGCGGCGCAGGATGTGGAAATAGTTGGCCGGCGTCGTGCAGTTGGCGACGATCCAGTTATCCTCGGCGCACATCTGCAGGAACCGTTCCAGGCGGGCAGAGGAATGTTCCGGCCCCTGGCCCTCGAAGCCGTGGGGCAGCAACATCACCAGCCCCGACATGCGCAGCCATTTCTTCTCGCCCGACGAGATGAACTGGTCGAACATGATCTGCGCGCCGTTGGCGAAATCGCCAAACTGGGCTTCCCACAACACAAGCGCGTTCGGTTCGGCCAGCGAATACCCGTATTCAAAGCCCAGGACCGCATATTCCGACAGCATCGAATCGATGACCTCGTAATGCGCCTGGCCGTCGGCGATGTGGTTCAGCGGATAGTAACGATCCTCGGACTTCTGGTCGATGAATGCCGAATGACGCTGGCTGAAGGTGCCGCGCGTGCTGTCCTGGCCGGCCAGACGCACGGTCTTGCCTTCCACCAGCAGCGATCCGAAGGCCAAGGCCTCGCCCGTGGCCCAGTCGAAACCTTCGCCGGTTTCGAACATCTGGCGCTTGGCATCCAGAAGGCGGCCCACCGTCTTGTGCAGGCTGTGGCCTTCAGGAACCGTGGTCAGCGCACGGCCGATCTGGGCCATGGTGGACGGCTCGATCCCGGTTTCGCCCGACACGTATTCGGCACCCTCGCGGTCCAGGCCCGACCACTTGCCGTCCAGCCAGTCGGCCTTGTTCGGCTTGAAGGCCTTGCCCACCTCGAATTCCTCGTTCAGGTGGTTCTGGAACGCGGCCTTCATGTCCTCGATTTCGCCCTCGGGGATCAGGCCGTCGGCGACCAGGCGTTCGGTGTAAAGCTGCAGCGTCGTCTTGTGGCCCTTGATCTTGGTGTACATCGCCGGGTTGGTGAACATCGGCTCGTCGCCTTCGTTGTGACCGAAGCGGCGATAGCAGAAGATGTCCAGCACCACGTCCTTCTGGAACTTCTGGCGGAACTCGGTCGCGACCTTGGCGGCATGGACCACGGCCTCGGGGTCGTCGCCGTTCACGTGGAAGATCGGCGCCTCGACCATCAGGGCGATGTCGGTCGGATAAGGAGAGGTGCGGCTGAAATGCGGCGCGGTGGTGAAGCCGATCTGGTTGTTCACCACGATATGGATGCAGCCCCCGGTGCGATGGCCCTTGATGCCCGACAATTGCAGGCATTCGGCCACCACGCCCTGGCCCGCAAAGGCCGCGTCGCCATGCAGCAGGATCGGCAGGACCGCGGTGCGATCATGCGTGTCGCCCAGCTGGTCGCCCTTGGCGCGCGCCTTGCCCAGCACGACCGGGTTCACAGCCTCCAGGTGGGACGGATTGGCGGTCAGCGACAGGTGGACGGTGTTGCCGTCGAATTCCCGGTCGCTGGATGCGCCCAGGTGGTATTTCACGTCGCCCGAACCGTCCACGTCCTCGGGCTTGAAGCTGCCGCCCTGGAATTCGTGGAAGATCGCGCGATAGGGTTTCGACAGCACGTTGGCCAGCACCGACAAGCGGCCCCGGTGCGGCATCCCCACGACGATTTCCCGGATCCCCAAGGCACCGCCGCGCTTGATGATCTGTTCCATCGCCGGGATCAGCGCCTCGCCCCCGTCAAGGCCGAAACGCTTGGTGCCCATGTATTTCACGTGCAGGAACTTCTCGAAGCCCTCGGCCTCGACCAGCTTGTTCAGGATGGCGCGGCGGCCTTCCTGGGTAAACTGGATTTCCTTGCCATAACCCTCGATCCGTTCCTTCAGCCAGGCGGCTTCGTCGGGGTTGGAAATGTGCATGAACTGGATCGCGAAGGTGCCGCAATAGGTCCGCTGCATCAATTCGGTGATCTGGCGGATCGACGCGATTTCCAGGCCCAGCACGTTGTCGATGAAGATCGGCCGGTCCAGATCGCCGGGGCCGAAGCCATATGTGGCGGGGTTCAGTTCACCATGGTCGGGCACGTCGCGCAGGCCAAGCGGATCCAGGTTGGCGTGCAGGTGTCCCCGGATGCGGAAGGCCCGGATCAGCATCAGGGCGCGGATCGAATCCAGCACCGCCTGGCGCATCTGGTCCTCGGTCAGGCGGACGCCCTTTTCCTCGGCCACGGCGGCGATCTTCTTCATCGCGGCGGTGGCCTCGACCTTGGAGGCCATCGCCCATTCGCCGGTCAGGGCTGCGGTGGTTTCATCCGACGGCACCGGCGGCCAGTCGGCGCGCTTCCAGCTGGCGCCGCTGGCCTCGCGTGCGGCATCCTCTCCGGTATCGCCCAGGCTGCGGAAGAATGCGTCCCAGGCGGCGTCGAAGGCACCCGGGTTCTGCGCCCATTGGCCGTAAAGCTGTTCGATATAGGCCGCGTTGTGTCCTTGCAGGAAGGACGAATCGTGGAAATCGGCGTTGTTGGGTTGGTCGGTCATTGTGTCTCGCGTCCTTGACGCAATGGGGGAACGGGTTGGGGCCGCATCACGCGGCAGTGCAGGTGACGATCATCATCTGGACGCCGGGCATCGCGCTGCCCGCGCCCGGCTTGTTGGTGCGGCTGCTGTCCAGGTCGCGCCCGGCGTTGCGGCAAAGCTGCGCGGGCGCGGCCTCGACCTTGGATGCGTCTGTCTGGGCGGGGCGGAACAGCACGGTGAAGCGGCTGTCTGCGTCGCCGCTGACTGCAATCACCGAGGCCTGGTGCAACCCGGTGCGGCCATCCACGGGGCCGGTGGGCACGGCGGCGGGCGCCGCCGGTGCCGCGACAGGCGGGGCGACGGGTGCAGCGGGCGCCACGGCGCGCCGCAGGGCAGGGGCGGCGGGGGCCACCGGGGTGGGAACCGGGGCCGGCCCCCCGGCCGGTGCCATGCAGGCCGTCAGGGCGCAAACCGCAAGAAGGGCGGAAAGCCGGGGCAGGTTGCGGAAACTGGCCGCTGGAATTCTGGATGTCATGACCGCCTCAGGCACAATAAACGTCGATGATGGCCGCGCCGGGATCGGCATAGGGATCCACGCGCGGGATGCGTTCGATCCGCGCCACCGCGCGGCGTTCCAGCCCGCACAGCGCACGGGCGGCGCCCTGGTCGGCGCCAGCGGGCGCGCGGGCAGGGTGATAGATCAGCCGCCAGCCGAAATCGCGCCGCGCCACGGTGCGCACGGAGTCCGGGGGCAGGGTGCTGGCCTGGTGCAGGTTCGTCAGGGCGGGGATGCCGCCGCGCAGGATGTCGTCGGTGGGCGCACGTCCGCAGGCGGTCAGCGCCAGAAGGGCGGCCAGGGACAAGGGCGCCATGCAGCCGCCGGTCCGGGCCGGTGCCCCGTCCGAAGGTCTGGCTGCTGCGCGCGGCGGCTGGTCTTCCACGTCATCCCCCTGGTTTCCGGTGCCCCATACCTATGTCGGAGGCACCGGCTTTCAAACCGCGTCACGCACAGGTGACGGTCATCCTTTGCACGCCACCGCCGAATTGCGGGGCAGAGGTATCCACCGCCTCGGCGGAAAAGACCTGCGAGGCCGTGTTCGAACAGATGATCGCGGGCGCGGCGGCTACCTGGTCGGCAGTCACCGCGTTCCCGCGATAGAACACCGTGTACTGGTTGCCCGTGCGCGAGGCGGCGACGACGGCGTCCGCAGGCAGGCCCGTCGCTGCGCCAAGCGCGGCGCTCGGGACCGAATCCACCGTCACGGTCGTTTCGACCCGCGTGATCGGCTCGGGCGCGCAGGCCCCCAGAACAACAGTCGAGGCGATGATGGTCGCGGAAAGCATCTTCATCTTGATTCTCCTGTGGTTACAGAGCGGTTGCTCTCTCTGGGGGGAACGCGCGCGCCGCGCCGGGGGTTGCGTCAGGCCTTGATGGCCTTCAGCACGGCCTCGCCCAGGCCGGCCGGGCTGTCGGCCACGACGATGCCTGCGCGCTTCATCGCCTCGATCTTGGACTCCGCATCGCCCTTGCCGCCCGACACGATCGCGCCGGCATGGCCCATGCGACGGCCCGGAGGCGCGGTGCGGCCTGCGATGAAGCCTGCGGTCGGCTTCCAGCGGCCCTTCTTCTTCTGCTCGGCCAGGAACTCGGCCGCCTCTTCCTCGGCCGAACCGCCGATCTCTCCGATCATGATGATCGAGGTGGTCTCGTCGTCGTCCAGGAACATCCGCAGCACGTCGATATGCTCCATCCCCTTGATGGGATCGCCGCCGATGCCGACCGCGCTCGATTGGCCCAGGCCCACGTCCGAGGTCTGCTTGACGGCTTCATAGGTCAGGGTGCCCGAACGCGACACGACGCCGACGCTGCCGCGGCGGAAGATGGAACCCGGCATAATGCCGATCTTGCATTCGTCCGGCGTCATGATGCCGGGGCAGTTCGGCCCGATCAGGCGCGACTGCGACCCCTGGAGGGCGCGCTTGACGCGCATCATATCCAGCACCGGGATGCCTTCGGTGATGCAGACGATCAGCGGGATTTCCGCGTCGATGGCTTCCAGGATCGAGTCCGCCGCGAAAGGGGGCGGGACATAGATCGCCGACGCGGTGGCGCCGGTTTTCGCCACGGCCTCGTGGACCGAATTGAATACCGGCAGGCCCAGATGTTCGCTGCCGCCCTTGCCGGGCGTCACGCCGCCGACCATCTGCGTGCCATAGGCGATCGCCTGTTCGGTGTGGAAGGTGCCCTGGGATCCGGTGATCCCCTGGCAGATGACTTTGGTGTCTTTGTTAACGAGAACGGCCATTGAAGGCTTTCCTTGACGTAGGGTGCGTGGTTTCACGCACCAATGCTCAGGGGAAGGTGCGTGAAACCACGCACCCTGCGGTTCAACCTTTGACGGCTTTCACGATCTTCTCGGCCGCATCCGACAGGTCGTCGGCAGCGATCACGTTCAGGCCGGATTTCGCGATGATCTCCTTGCCCAGGTCGACGTTCGTGCCTTCCAGCCGCACGACCAGGGGAACCTGCAGGCCGACTTCCTTCACGGCGGCGATGATGCCTTCCGCGATGATGTCGCAGCGCATGATGCCGCCGAAGATGTTGACCAGGATGCCTTTGACGTTCGGATCCGAGGTGATGATCTTGAAGGCTTCCGTCACCTTCTCCTTGGTCGCGCCGCCGCCCACGTCCAGGAAGTTCGCGGGTTCGGCGCCATACAGCTTGATGATGTCCATCGTGGCCATCGCCAGGCCCGCGCCGTTCACCATGCAGCCGATCTCGCCCTCAAGGGCGATATAGTTCAGGTCAAATTTCGACGCGGCGAGTTCCTTGGGATCTTCCTCGGTCTCGTCGCGCAGCGCCATGATGTCGGACTGGCGGTAAAGGGCGTTGTTGTCGAAGCCCATTTTCGCGTCCAGACACTTGATCTGGCCTTCGGGGGTGACGATCAACGGGTTGATCTCCAGCATCTCCATGTCCTTCTCGATGAACATGCGATACAGGTTTTTCACCAGGGCCACGCATTGCTTGACCTGCGCGCCTTCCAGACCCAGGGCAAAGGCCACGCGGCGGCCGTGGAAGTCCGACAGGCCCGACGCCGGATCGACGCTGAAGCTGACGATCTTTTCGGGCGTGTGGGCGGCCACTTCCTCGATGTCCATGCCGCCTTCGGTCGAGGCGACAAAGCTGACGCGGGACGTCTGGCGATCCACCAGTAGCGCCAGGTACAGTTCGCGCGCGATGTCGGAACCGTCTTCGATATAGATGCGGTTGACCTGCTTGCCGACCGGACCGGTCTGATGGGTCACAAGGGTGCGGCCCAGCATCTGGCGGGTCAGTTCCTCGGCTTCCTCGACCGACTTGGCCAGGCGGACGCCGCCCTTTTCACCGGCCTCGGCTTCTTTGAAGCTGCCCTTGCCGCGGCCGCCCGCGTGGATCTGGGCCTTGACCACCCACAGGGGGCCGTCCATCTCGCTGGCGCAGGTCTTGGCCTCGTCGGCCTTCATCACGATCCGGCCGTCGCTGACCGGTGCGCCGTATTGACGCAACAGCGCCTTGGCCTGGTATTCGTGGATATTCATCCTGACCCCCTTTTTCGGTTCGACAGATTTGCCGGGGTCTTGCCATATCAGAGGCAGGTCAGGAAACGATTTTGCAGGAAAAGCCCGGAAAGGGGCAAGAAGTCGCTTATTGTGATCACAGCCGGAAATGCCGTGATCACAAAGGTCCAGAAGTCAGGATTCGCTTAACGATTTACCCTGCCACGCGGGAACAGCTAAGGCTGTCGCCGGTGCTTTCGGACATCCAGTTGATGCGGTTGTCGTTCTGCCACTGCACCTGGATCACCGCCCCGTCCGCCAGCGTCATGGTGGTGACCCGGTTCTGGGTCGAGAACTTGCTGATCTTGATCGGCAGCGTGGTGTTCGACGGCTGATAACTATCCGGGGTGAAGGTCATCACCGTGGTTCCGCAGTCCCATGTGCCCATGAAGGGCAACTGGTCGGTCGGGCGCGGGCTGGTGGGGGGCGCCGAGCAGGCACCGATCAACAGGGCAGACAGAAGGGCAGCAGGCAGGACGGTTCGGGTCATTGTCGCCTCCGGTTCAACTACCCTGCGAATGCTACATCGGAACCGGAAAGATGAACATCATCAAATGCAAAGGCGCGCCCTTGGGGACGCGCCTTGCCAGACTTGTGCGATCCGATCAGGCCAGCGAGTTGTCGATGCCCTTGCAGGCCTCGACCAGGCCCTTCACCGCATCGACCGACTTGGTGAACATCGCCTGTTCATCGTCGTCCAGCGTGATGTCGATGACCTTTTCCACGCCGCCCGCGCCGATCACGGTGGGCACGCCCACATACATTCCGTTCAGGCCGTAGGCGCCGTCCACATAGGCCGCGCAGGGCAGCACGCGCTTTTGGTCCTTGAGATAGGCTTCTGCCATCTCGATCGCGCTTGTCGCGGGCGCATAGAAGGCGCTGCCGGTCTTGAGCAGGCCGACGATCTCGGCGCCGCCATCGCGGGTGCGCTGCACGATGCTGTCCAGCTTCTCCTGCGTGGTCCAGCCCATCTTGACCAGATCCGGCAGCGGAATCCCTGCAACGGTCGAATAGCGGGTCAGCGGAACCATCGTGTCGCCATGCCCGCCCAGCACAAAGGCCGTCACGTCGCGCATCGACACGCCGAATTCGAGGCTCAGGAAGTGGCGGAAGCGCGCCGAATCCAGCACGCCCGCCATGCCGCAGACTTTCTCGTGCGGCAGGCCCGAAAACTCGCGCAGCGCCCAGACCATCGCGTCCAGCGGATTGGTGATGCAGATGACAAAGGCGTCGGGCGCGTGCTTGGCGATGCCCTCGCCCACCGACTTCATGACCTTGAGGTTGATGCCCAGCAGGTCGTCGCGGCTCATTCCCGGCTTGCGCGGCACGCCGGCGGTGACGATGCAGACATCCGCGCCCGCGATGTCGGCGTAATCGTTGGCGCCCTTCATGTCGGCGTCGAAACCCTCGGACGGACCCGACTGCGCGATGTCCAGAGCCTTGCCCTGGGGCGTGCCCTCGGCGATGTCGAACAGGACAACGTCACCCAGTTCCTTCATCGCGGCCAGATGCGCCAGCGTACCGCCGATCTGCCCCGCACCGATCAGTGCGATTTTGGGTCGGGCCATGGATAACCTCCGATCAATGGAATGATGTTGCCGGGTGGTTACGGGGTCGCGCATGAAATCGCAAGCCACTGTTGGCGCTGACACTTGCCATTTCGCGCGTCGGGACGCATGGCTGCCGACACAAAGGGGGCGGAAATGCTGGATCTGACGACCGGAGGCTGGGTGCTGGCCTTCATTGCCGCGATCTCGGTGGGCCTGGCCAAGGGCGGGCTGGCGATGGTGGGCATGATCTCGGTCCCGGTGCTGTCGCTGGTCATGTCGCCGGTGCAGGCGGCGGGGCTGATGCTGCCCATCTATGTCGTGTCGGACATCGGCGGCCTGATCGCCTTTCGCCGCAATTTCGACCTGCGGGTGCTGGCAACCGCGCTGCCCGGCGCCATTGCGGGGATCGGCATCGGCTGGGCCGGGGCCCATGTGGTTCCGGTGGATGGCGTGACCTTCATCGTGGGGGCGATCGGATTGATCTTTGCGCTGAACGCGCTGGTCCGGCCCCAACTGTCGGGCAAGCCGCGCCAGCCGTCCCTGGGCCGGGGCACGGGATGGGGGCTGCTGTCGGGCTATACCAGTTTCATCAGCCACGCGGGCGCGCCGCCCTGGCAGGTTTATGTCCAGCCGCTGCGCCTGCCCGCGCTGGTCTATGCCGGGACGACCACCTGGTTCTTTGCCGTCTGCAACTGGATCAAGCTGATCCCCTATGCCGCATTGGGACAGTTGTCTTCGGCGAACCTCAAGGCCGCTGCGGTGCTGATGCCTGCGGCCCTTGTGGCGGTCTGGGTCGGGTTGCGTCTGGTCAAGATCATCCCCGAGGCGCTGTTCTACAAGCTGATCACCTGGGGCTTGCTGGCGGTGTCGCTGCGGCTTGTCTGGCAGGCGCTTGCCTGACGCCGCAGCGCAGCAAAAATCCGCTTGCCAAAACTGGCGCCGCAATGCAGCGTCGCGCAAGATTGTTGCGAGGAGGATCTGATGGCGCGTCCCTATCGTTCGGTTCTGTATATCCCCGCCGCCAATGCGCGGGCGATGGAAAAGGCGCAGACGCTGCCCGCCGATGCCATCATCTTCGATCTGGAGGATGCGGTCGCGCCCGGTGAAAAGCCTGCCGCGCGCGATGCCCTGGCTACGGCTTTGGGCAATGATTATGGTCCCCGCGCCCGGATCGTGCGGATCAACGGGTTGGCGACAGAATGGGGTGAGGACGACGCGCGGTTCTGCGCGACCCTTGCGGCGGATGCGGTGCTGATCCCCAAGGTGGACAGCGCCGCCGATCTGGACCGCGTGGCCGCCCTGATCCCCGACACGCCCCTTTGGGCGATGATGGAAACACCGCTGGGGATGCTGAACGCCGCGGAAATCGCCGCCCATCCCCGGTTGGAGGGGATGGTGATGGGCACCAACGACCTGGCCAAGGAACTCAACAGCCGCTTTCGTCCCGACCGGCTGCCGATGCAGGCGGGCTTGGGCCTGTGCCTGCTGGCCGCCAAGGCCCATGGCAAGGTGATCGTGGACGGGGTCTTCAACGCCTTCAAGGACGAGGACGGGCTGCGCGCCGAATGCGAGCAGGGCCGGGACATGGGCTTTGACGGCAAGACGCTGATCCATCCCGCCCAGCTTGCCGTCGCCAACGAATCCTTCGCCCCCACGGATGCCGAGATCGACCTGGCCCGGCGCCAGATCGAAGCCTTCAGCGCCGCCGCTGCCGAAGGCAAGGGCGTGGCCGTTGTCGATGGCAAGATCGTGGAAAACCTGCACGCGGAAACCGCGCGCAAGACGCTGGACCGGGCCAAGGCGATTGCGGCGGTGGCCGGATAAGGGCAGGGTGGCCGCCAACATATCCAGCGAGGGGAAAGCCAGATGGTTCTGCTGATTTCGGGCGTTGCGCTCTGGTGGGCGGCGCATCTGTTCAAGCGCGTCGCCCCCGAACGCCGCGCCGCCCTGGGCGACAAAGGCAAGGGGCTGGTCGCGGTCCTGCTGGTGCTGTCGGTTTTCCTGATGGCGCGGGGCTATGGGCAGGCAGAGGGCCCGGTCTGGTGGGGCAGGTCGCCTGCGACCACAGGCATCAACAACCTGCTGATGCTGCTGGCCTTTTATCTTTACGCAGCGGACGGGATGGGAACGCGCGTCACCGCCTGGATCCATCATCCGCAACTGACGGGTTTCTCGCTCTGGGCGGTCGCGCATCTGCTGGTGAACGGCGATCTGGCCTCGTTTGTCCTGTTCGGCGGGCTGCTGGCCTGGGCGCTTGTCGAAATCATGTTGCTGAACCGGGCGGGCGCCTGGAAGCGCCGCACGGGGCCGTTCCCCGCGCGCAAGGAAATCATGGCGGCCGTGGGCGCGGTCGTCGTCATGCTGGTCGTGGGCCTGATCCACGGCTGGATCGGACCCTGGCCATTCGGAGGCTGACGTGACCACCCTTTACCGCTGCATCACCGAGGACGACACCGTCCAGTTCTGCCACCGCATCAGCGAGGCGCTGTCCAAGGGGTGGTCGCTTCATGGCAGCCCCTCGATGGCCTTTGATCCGGTCAAGGGCGTCATGCGCATGGGCCAGGCCGTCACCAAGCAGGTCCAGGCCGAATACCATCCCGACATGAAGCTGGGGCAGCAATGACCAAGACCAATCCGGGCCGCTTCTTCGAGGATTACCGCCTGGGCCAGGTGATCCGCCACGCCGTTCCGCGCACCGTGGCGGAAGGGGAACGGGCGCTGTACCACGCGCTTTATCCCGCACGCCATGCGCTGTATTCCAGCGATGAATTCGCGTCGAATTGCGGGTTGGAAAGCAGTCCCCTGGACGACCTGCTGGCCTTTCACATCGTTTTTGGCAAGACCGTTCCCGATGTCAGCCTGAACGCGGTGGCAAACCTGGGCTATGCCCAGGGCCGCTGGCTGGCGCCGGTCTGGCCAGGCGACACGCTGCGGTCGGAGTCGCAGGTGATCGGGCTGAAGCAGAACTCGAACGGCACGTCTGGCGTGGTCTGGGTGCGGACGCGCGGCCTGAACCAGATGGACGAACCCGTGCTGGAATACGTCCGCTGGGTGATGGTGCGCAAGCGCGACGCGGCAGCCCCAGCGCCGGAAACGGTGACGCCCAACCTGCCGCCGGTGGTGGCGCCCGAGGATCTGGTGATCCCCGAAGGATTGGACTTCACCGGCTATGATTTCGAGCTTGCGGGCGAACCGCATCGCTGGGGTGACTATGACATCGGCGAAAAGATCGACCATGTGGACGGCGTCACCATAGAGGAGGCCGAGCATATGCTGGCCACCCGCCTGTGGCAGAACACCGCCAAGGTCCATTTCGACGCCACCAACCGTGAGGATGGCAAGCGGCTGGTCTATGGCGGCCATGTCATCAGCATGGCCCGCGCATTGTCCTTCAACGGGCTTGCCAATGCGCAGATGATCGTGGCGCTGAATGGCGGCGCCCATGCGAACCCCTGCTTCGCCGGCGATACCCTGCGCGCCTGGTCCGAGGTGCTGGACAAGGCCGAAACCGATGCGCCCGGCGTCGGCGCGATCCGGCTGCGGCTGGTCGCGACCAAGGGCGACAGCGGCGCATTCGCATTGAAGGATGGGGACGGGCGTTATCTGCCCGAAGTTCTGCTGGATCTGGATTACTGGGCACTGATGCCGGTTTGACGGCCAGGCGACTCGGGTCATCTCGCATCCGCAGCATCCGTTGTGATCACACGCCCGCAGGTCGTGATCACAAAGCCCGGAAAGCGCTGAAAATCGCAGACGCCTCTGGTATCTGCGGGTGACAGATGCCAGAAATGCCGACAAACACACGCCAATCGCCAGCCCGCGAGGCCAGCCTTGCCTGCGACGGGACGGGTCAACCGTTTAAAGGAGCGCCGCATCATGGCCGATGTGAACCGGGGCAACCGGCCGCTTTCCCCCCATATGCAGGTTTATCGTATGCCCATGGCTGCGATCACCTCGATCATGACGCGGATCACCGGGCACGCGCTTGTCGCGGGTATCCTTCTGCTGGTCTGGTGGCTGACCGCCGCCGTCAGCGGCCCCCGCGCATTCGCCGCCGCCGATTGGGTGGTGCGGTCCTGGATCGGGTTCATCGTGCTGACCGGGTCGGCCTGGGCGCTGTGGTTCCACACGCTGTCGGGCATCCGGCACCTGTTCTATGACGCAGGCCAGTTGCTGCGGATCGAGGAGGCCGAGCGTGCAAGCTGGGCCATCATCATCGGATCGATCGTGCTGACGCTTTTGTCCCTGATCCTGTTCTTCTTTGCCTGAGGGAACGCGAACCATGCGCTATATCACCCCCCGCAAGGCGGCCATGGGCCTGGGTTCCGCACACAGCGGCACGGCCGACCACTGGTTCATGACCGTCACCTCCTGCGCCCTGGTCCTGCTGGTCCCGGCCTTCATGCTGGTCATCGGCAATGCCATCGGCCTGCCGCATCCCGAACTGGTGGCCTATTTCGGCCGCCCCTATCCGGCGCTGATCACGGCGCTGTTCATCGTCGTGGGCATGGTGCATTTCATCAAGGGCACCCGGATCATGATCGACGATTATTTCCAACACACGGCGCGCAAGGTGGCGATCATCGTCTCGGTGGTCTTTTCCTGGGCGGTCATCGCGGCGGCGGTCTTTGCGCTGGCCAAGATGACGCTGATCACCGTCGCGATCTGAGGGCAACATGGCAGCTTACGATATCCATACGCATGATTACGACGTGGTCGTGGTGGGCGCGGGCGGGGCTGGCCTGCGCGCGACGCTGGGCATGGCCGAACAGGGCCTGCGCACGGCCTGCGTGACCAAGGTCTTCCCCACGCGGTCCCATACCGTCGCGGCCCAGGGCGGCATTGCCGCGTCGCTGTCGAACATGGGACCGGACAGCTGGCAATGGCATATGTACGACACCGTGAAGGGGTCGGACTGGCTGGGCGACACCGACGCGATGGAATACCTCGCGCGCGAGGCGCCCAAGGCCGTCTATGAACTGGAACATTACGGCGTGCCGTTTTCCAGGACCGAGGAGGGCAAGATCTATCAGCGTCCCTTCGGCGGCCACACCACCGAATACGGCGAAGGCCCCCCGGTTCAGCGGACCTGTGCCGCAGCCGACCGCACCGGCCACGCGATCCTGCACACGCTTTATGGCCAGTCGTTGAAGAACAACGCGGAATTCTTCATCGAATATTTCGCCATCGACCTGATCGTCACGGACGGCGCCTGCACGGGGGTGGTCTGCTGGAAGCTGGACGACGGCACCATCCACGTCTTCAATGCCAAGATGGTCGTGCTGGCAACCGGCGGCTATGGCCGCGCCTATTTCAGCGCGACATCCGCCCATACCTGCACCGGCGACGGCGGCGGCATGGTGGCGCGCGCGGGCCTGCCCTTGCAAGACATGGAGTTCGTGCAGTTCCACCCGACCGGCATCTATGGTTCGGGCTGCCTCATCACCGAAGGCGCGCGGGGCGAGGGCGGATACCTGACCAACTCCGAAGGCGAGCGTTTCATGGAACGCTATGCGCCGACCTACAAGGATCTGGCGTCGCGTGACGTGGTTTCCCGCTGCATCACTATCGAGATCCGCGAAGGCCGGGGCGTCGGTCCCGACAAGGACCATATGCACCTGAACCTGATGCACCTGCCGCCCGAGGCGCTGGCCGAACGGCTGCCCGGCATCAGTGAATCGGCCAAGATCTTCGCGGGCGTCGATGTCACCAAGCAGCCGATCCCGATCCTGCCAACGGTCCATTACAACATGGGCGGCATCCCGACGAATTACTGGGGAGAGGTTCTGAACCCGACCGCCGACAACCCCGACGCCATCTTCCCCGGCCTGATGGCCGTGGGAGAGGCAGGCTGCGCTTCCGTGCATGGCGCGAACCGCCTGGGATCGAACAGCCTGATCGACCTTGTGGTCTTTGGCCGCGCCGCCGCGATCCGCGCGGGGCAGGTGGTTGACCGGGAAGGTCATATCCCTGCCACGAACCAGGCTCAGGTGGACAAGGCCCTGGCGCGCTTTGACGCGTTGCGCCACGCCAATGGCGGCACGCCCACCGCAGACCTGCGGCTGGAGATGCAGCGCACCATGCAAGCCGACGCGGCGGTGTTCCGCACCGACAAGACCCTGGCCGAGGGCGCCGAAAAGATGACCGCCATCGCCACCAAGATGGACGACATCCGCGTCACGGACCGGGGCCTGATCTGGAACACGGATCTGATGGAAACGCTGGAGCTGACCAACCTGATGCCCAACGCGCTTGCGACCATCGTCGCCGCCGAGGCGCGCAAGGAAAGCCGGGGCGCCCATGCGCATGAGGATTGGCCCGAGCGGGACGACGCCAACTGGCGCAAGCACTCGCTTGCATGGGTGGATGGAAACGCGGTTAAACTGGATTACCGCCCCGTCCATCTGGATCCTTTGACAAAAGAAGAAGATGGCGGGATCGACCTGAAGAAGATTGCTCCGAAAAAGAGGGTTTACTGATGCGTTTTCAGACTTTCGCCGTTCTTGGACTTGCCGCCGCCACGCTGGCCGGCTGCGTCGCCCCGATACCGCCCGCCACGACCGTCACCACGGCGCCATCCGTGATCACCACGCCCACCGTGCTTGACGCGGCCTCGCGCCAGGTGGCCCGCACGGTCATCAACGCGGAAATGGAAAAGCGCCTGCCCGGCGCCAATGTCGCGCCCTATACCGATTGCGTCGTCAACAACGCCACAACGGCGGAACTTATCGACATTGCCCAGGCATCCCGCGCCGGTGTGACGGGAACGGCCGACAGCGTGGCGGCGATCGTTTCGCGCCCCGCGACCACGCAGTGCATCGCTGCGGCGGCGCGCACGGCGTGACCTGATGGGCGCGCGGGCGGGACATCTGGCTTTGGCTTTCGTCGGAACCATGGCCGCCTGCGGCCCGGTTCCGGTCGAGCAGGCCGAACTGACCTGCCTGCGCGACGCCGAACTGGCTGTGCGCCCGCGCACCAATGTCGCCGTGGGCGTCGGCACCGGCTTTGACGGGGACACGCGCGGCTTTGGCAGCGTCTCGGTCGATCTATCGGGCGATTACCTGATGGGGCGCGATCCCTCGCTGGTTTATGACCGCTGCGTCCAGCGGCGATCCGGCCAGCCCCCGCGCCGCCCCTTGACCGACCAGCCGGGCTGGACGGGCTGAGACATGGCGGCGGCGCGTCTTCTGTCTTCGACAAAACGGTTGCTGGGTCCGGTCATCCGGGAAATGCAATTGTATCCAGCCATTTTCCGTGCAGGTTCGCGGCCCCGGGTCGCTTTCCTGACCAGCAACGGAAAAGCGATGTCGGGATTGCTTCGCGCCCATAAGATTGCAGATGGCTTGGCCGGGCACGGGTGGACATCGATTGTCCTCGACCCAGGCCTCGGCCTTGGCCGGCACAATCGTATCCTGCGGCAATTCCGGCCGGACGTGGTGGTCTTGCAAAAATGCCGCAATCCGTTCAGCCGGGCTGAATACCTTAAGGACTGGCCGCTCGTCCTGGACATTGACGATGCCGATTTCCTGGATCCAACCCTGTCATCCGTCCTTGAAGATGTTGCCAGGCAAGCCAGGGCGGTCATGGCGGGAAGCCGCTTCCTGCACGACTGGGCGGTGCAGTTCAACGACGACGTGTCGATCGTCTGGACGGGAACGCCCTTGTCGACCGCGCCCCGGCCCGATCATCACGCACGCCAGCCGATCATCACCTGGGCGCAGGCCGACCCGCTTGGCTATCCCGATGAAATGCGGTTTTGCCGCGATGTCATGCTGGATGTCGTGTCACGGATAGGCCCGGTCGATTTCCGCCTTTATCGCTGCGTCGGACAAGAGAACCACCCGATCCTGAGGGAAATGGCCACGGCGGGTGTCCGCCTGCAAATATTGCCCTTCATGGATTACGCCCAGTTTCTTGTGTCCCTTCGGGACGTGTCCATCGGCTTGTCGCCCCTGGCGGGCCGCAACTTCAGCTTGGGCAAGTCATTCGGGAAGATCCTGGGATATATCGACGCACGCGTGCCGGTGATCTGCAGCGATGAAGCGGACCATGATCTGTTCTTTGCCGCCGGATCGGGCATCGTCAGCAATGATCGCAAGATATGGGCGGATGCGATATGCCGCCTGATCGCGGACCCGGATGCGCGAAACCGCATGGCGGACGCGGCCCATGACGCGGCCCTTTCACGATTGTCCACCGAGGCTGTCACCTTGCAGGTGCATCGGATCCTTTCGCAGGTCCGCCTGAAAACCTTGGACCGCAGTGCGGTGACAGCCGATCTGCAGCAGGAAAGGCTGTCCTGATGCCAGGGAAACAGGATGCGGGAAAGGCGCGGCGCCTGATCGTCCACATGGGCGTTCAGAAAACCGGCAGCACCTCGATCCAGCGGCACCTGCGGCGCAACGAGGATGCGCTGGCAGGGGATTTGGTGGTCCGCACGCCCGAGGAAGGGTCGCCCATGCGGCCCCTGGGCCGGGCGGCGGTCGGATTCAGCCTGGCCCCCGACAAGGATCGCGAACAGGCGTTGAAGCAGGCCTTCCGCGAGGTGCTGGACGGGCTTCCCCAGACGGATGTGCCGGTGCTGATCAGCCATGAAAACCTGGCGGGCGCCATGCCGGGCAATGGCGGCGAGGTCCGGCTTTACCCCGCCTTGCCGCAGATCGCCGCGCTGCTGGTGGCCGAGGCGCGGGATTTCGCGGTGGATTTCGTGGTCTATACCCGCAAGCAGAAGACTTGGCGGCCCTCGGTCTGGGCGCAGGCAGTGCGGACCGACGGTTATGAGCGCAGCCTGGTTGAATTCGAGGCCGAGACTGCCGATCTTCCTGGCTGGGGCGACCTGATCTGTCGCCTGAACGCCGAAACCGGCGGGCGCGTCACCCGCTTCAAGCTGGAGGACGAGGATGACCTGCTGCGCCCCGGTCGCCAGTTGCTGCGCCATGCGGGGCTGGACTATGCCCTGATCGACTCGCTTGACCCCTTGGACGGGCCGACCAACAGCCGCCTGAACGACGGCGCCACCGAATTCCTGCGCAGGCTGAACGGCCTGTCGCTGAACCCCCATGCACATGGCCGGATCGTCGATCTGGTCGCGCGCACCGAGCATCTTTTCGCGGCGGATGCGCCGCAAGGCACTTCGTAAAGGAGCACCCAATGGTCCAGTTCACCCTGCCCAAGAACAGCCAGATCCGCGTCGGCAAGACCTGGCCCCGGCCCGAGGGCGCGACCAATGTCCGCAAGTTCACGATCTATCGCTGGGATCCCAATACGGGC
Source organism: Paracoccus actinidiae (assembly GCF_030863885.1). Lineage (NCBI taxonomy): Bacteria > Pseudomonadati > Pseudomonadota > Alphaproteobacteria > Rhodobacterales > Paracoccaceae > Paracoccus > Paracoccus actinidiae. Next base: position 2,350,550 of record NZ_CP132956.1, on the reverse strand, counting down.
GAGAACCCGCGGCTGGACACCTATTTCGTCGATACCGACAAATGCGGGCCGATGATCCTGGACGCGCTGATCAAGATCAAGAACGACATCGACCCGACCCTGTCGTTCCGCCGGTCCTGCCGCGAGGGGATTTGCGGATCCTGCGCGATGACCATCGACGGGGGCAACCACCTGGCCTGCATCTATGGCATCGACGAGGTGAAGGGCGACATTTCCATCTATCCGCTGCCGCATATGCCGGTGGTCAAGGATCTGGTGCCCGACCTGACCCATTTCTATGCCCAGCACGCCTCGGTGAACCCTTACCTGATCACCAAGTCGCCCACCCCCGGCAAGGAATGGAAGCAGTCGATCGAGGACCGCAAGAAGCTGGACGGGCTGTATGAGTGCATCCTGTGCGCGTCCTGTTCGACCGCCTGCCCGTCCTACTGGTGGAACGGCGACCGGTATCTTGGCCCGGCGGCACTGTTGCACGCCTATCGCTGGATCATTGACAGCCGCGACGAGGCGACGGGCGAGCGGCTGGACGAACTCGAGGATCCCTTCAAGCTGTACCGCTGCCATACGATCATGAACTGCACCAATACCTGTCCCAAGGGCCTGAACCCGGCCAAGGCGATTGCCTCGATCAAGCATATGATGGTCGACCGGATGGTGTGACGGCACCGCTGGGGGACTTCACGTCCCCCAGGCCCCCTGTGGGATATTTGGACCAGAGCGAAAGGGCCGGGATTTATTTCCTGGCCCTTTTGGCTATCCCTCGACCTTGGTGAAATCCGCGATCTGCTGGCCTGCAGCGCGGATGCGGTGCAGCAGGTTAAGGCGGTTGCGGCGGACGATCTGATGGTCGGTATTGACCTGCACGGTGTCGAAGAAGGCATCGATGGGCGCGCGAAGATGTGCGATGGCGGTCATGGCGGCGGGGAAGTCCTCGGCGTTTATCGCGGCCTTTATCGCCGGTTCGGCTGTGTCGAGAGCGGTGAAGAGGGCGCGTTCCTGATCAGTTTCGGCGAACTTCACATCGGCGCCGAAGCTGTATTCGACGCCGTCCTTTTCTTCGGCCTGCGCAAGGATATTTCCGGCGCGCTTGAGGCCTTGGGTCAGGTTCTTTCCGTCGTCGGTCTGCATCATGGTGTTCAGGGCGGTGGCGCGGTTCACCACCAGCACGAGGTCATCATTGCCGGGCTGCGCCAGCACGGCGTCGATGATGTCGTGGCGGATGCCTTGATCGCGGAGATAGACCTTGAGGCGGTCGTGGAGGAAGGAGAGGAGGTCGGTGGCCTTTCGGTTGCACTCATTAATGGTTTCCGCATACCAAAGTTCCATTTGATTTAGGGCACCAGCCATGGAGAGCTTAGTAAGAGGGTTTTGGTTTGTGAACTTTTCAAGCCGCTGGTGATTATAAGCGCTTAAGTCTTTACCATGCTGATCTAACACTCCTAGAGGATCGTATTGTTCTTCAAGCGCAGGTTCTTGTTCAATTATTAACGTAAGACCGCGAATAAGATCCCGAGCTGTTTTTATTCTTTCACCTTCGAGGAACTTACTAATCAGGTTTCTAAGATGCGGAATTAGGTTAATGTGATGGCCATTGTTCCACAGAAGCCTGATAACCCCCAATGCCGCACGCCGCAGCGCATAGGGATCCTTCGATCCTGTAGGCTTCTCATCAATCGCCCAGAACCCGGTCAGCGTGTCGATCTTGTCCGCAAGCGCCACCGCCACCGACACCGGAGCAGTTGGCACATCATCTGACGGCCCAAGCGGCGAATAGTGGTCGCGGGCGGCGTCAGCGACGGCCTCGGACTCACCTGCCGCAAGGGCGTAATACCGGCCCATCGTGCCTTGCAATTCGGGGAACTCGCCGACCATGGCGCTGCGGAGGTCCAGCTTCGCCAGCTTTGCGGCCTTCTCGGCCTGATCTGCATCGGCACCGACCAGCGGCGCGATCTCGCTAGCAAGGGCAGCGATACGGGCGATCCGGTCAGCCTGGCTGCCCAGCTTGTTGTGGAAGGTAACCGACTTCAGCCCCTCGGGCCAGGCGCCCATCCCCGCCTTCGCCTCGCGCCGGTCGTTTTCCCAGAAGAACGCCGCGTCCGACAGCCGCGCCGCCAGAACGCGCTGGTTTCCGGCCAGGATCGTCGCGCCGTCGTCGGGGGTCTCGATATTGGCGACGGTGACGAAGCCCTCGATCCGGCCGGTCTTGGGATTGCGGGCCGAGAAGAACTTCTGGTGTTCCTTCATCGAGGTTTGCAGCACCTCGGGCGGCAGGTCCAGGAAACGCTCCTCAATCACGCCCATCAGGGGGACGGGCCATTCGACAAGGCCCGCAACCTCGGACAAAAGGGCGTCGTCGGGCACGATTTCCCACCCCCGCGCGAAGGCGAGATTGGCGGCGTGCTGCCGGATCGCTTCCTCGCGTTCATGGCTGTCGAGGATCACATGGGCGCGGCGGAGTTTCGCGGCATAGTCGTCAAAGCCCGTGACGGTGAAGGCATCGGGCGACAGGAAGCGGTGGCCGCGCGTGGCGTTTCCAGCGGTGATGCCCTCGACCGTAAGGGGGACCACGGTGGCGCCGGATTCGTCGGACAGCAGGCAGATGATCGAATGCAGCGGGCGGACCCAACGCAGCGAACCCGCGCCCCACCGCATCGACTTGGGCCAGGGGAAGTTGCGGATGGTGGCGTCCAGCACCTCGGCCACGATCTCGGATGCGGGGCGGCCTGGTTTTTCGATGGTGGCGAACCAGACCTGGCCCTTCTTGTCGTCGCGGGCGACCAGTTGGTCGCGGGTCAGGCCCGTGGAGCGGAGGAAGCCTTCAAGCGCGGCCTCAGGCGCGTCGGTGCGGGGGCCCTTGCGTTCTTCGCGCGTGGTTGGGCTGTTGGGAGTCAGTCCTTCGACCGCCAGGGTCAGGCGACGGGGCGTGGAAAAGGCACCGGCGCTGGCATAGGTCAGCCCGGCGTTGACCAGTCCGTCCGTCACCAGCTTCTTCAGATCCTCGCGGGCGCGGGCCTGCATCCGGGCGGGGATTTCCTCGGAAAAGAGTTCGATCAACAGGTCGGGCATCAGTCCATCACTCCGCGTTCCGGGGTCTTGTCGTTGTATTGGTGCCAGCCATAGACGCGGCCATCGGGATAGATCGCCAGCACGCGGTCCACGTCGGGGCGGATCTCGGCCTGGCCCAGCACGGCCTGGGCCGCACCGGATTCCAGGTCGGTCGTGATCTGGCCGTGGTCGAAGCAGTCGAACCAGCGGGGCGCGCCGATGGGCGTCGCGCCCTTGAACGGCACGGGGTCGGCGGGCTGTTCGGCCAGCACCGCGCAGGCCCGCCATTTCAGGGGCGAGCTGTCGCCGTCGATGCCCTGGAAATCGCTGGCCGGCACGGCGATCGGACCAGCGGCAGTCTGCACGGTGATCGCATCGGCGGCGGGGATCCTGTCGTAGAAATAGTATTCCTGCAAATACCACATCCCGCCGCCCGCGACCGCGCCAATGGCCAGCAGCCCGATGCCGACGATCTTGCCGTTCATGACGCGGCGGGGGCCTGGGCGGCCTCGGTTGTGACGAACAGGTCGGCGCAGGCTTTTGCCAAGGCGCGGACGCGACCGATAAAGGCCTGCCGTTCGGTGACCGAGATCACGCCGCGCGCGTCCAGCAGGTTGAAGATATGGCTGGCCTTGATCGCCTGGTCATAGGCCGGGTGCGCCATGGGGATGGTGCGGCCGGCGGCGTCCACCGGATCGGCGGCCAGGATCCGGGCGCATTCGGCCTCGGCATCCTTGAAGTGCTGGAACAGGGTGTCCGTGTCGGCCTGATCGAAGTTCCAGCGGGAATATTCGCGTTCGGTCTGGCGGAAGATGTCGCCATAGGTCAGGGGGATCGGGGCGTCTGGATCGTTGAAGGGCATATCCATGACGTGTTCCACGCCCAGGACATACATCGCCAGCCGTTCCAGGCCATAGGTCAGCTCGCCCGACACCGGGCGGCAATCGTGGCCGCCGACCTGCTGGAAATAGGTGAACTGGCTGACCTCCATCCCGTCGCACCAGACCTCCCACCCCAGGCCCCAGGCGCCCAGGGTCGGGGATTCCCAGTCGTCCTCGACGAAGCGGACATCGTGGACAAGGGGGTCCAGGCCGATGGCGCGCAGGCTGCCCAGATACAGATCCTGCAGGTTCGCAGGGCTTGGCTTGATGATGACCTGATACTGATAATAATGCTGCAGGCGGTTCGGGTTCTCGCCATAGCGGCCATCCGTCGGGCGGCGCGAAGGCTGGACATAGGCCGCGGCCCAGGACCGCCCGCCAAGCGCGCGCAGGGTGGTTGCCGGGTGAAACGTGCCCGCGCCAACCTCCATGTCATAGGGTTGCAGGACGGCGCAGCCCTGTGCGGCCCAGTAGTTCTGCAACTGCAGGATGATTTCCTGAAAGCAGCGGGGTCGGTTGGGGCTGGTCATCGGGGCCGTCCTTTGCATAGATCAGCACAAGCTTGCGCGCCTTCTAGGCGGGGCAGGGAACAGGGTCAATAAAGGCCGCAAGAACGGCCAGCGAAGGGGAACGGGGATGCGGCGCTTGGCATGGGTGGTATTGGCGGCTGGGCTGCCCGTGATGGCTTTCGCGCAGGACGCCGTGATCCGCATCGAGGCCAAGCAGGGCGACGACGTGGCAGAAGCCGCCGCACGCTGGGCCAGCCAGCTGGGCGAGGTGGTGACATTCCCGCTGCCGGGCGGCTGGACCGCGATTGCCATAGGCCCGCTGACACCCGAGGAAGCGGGCGAACGGATCGGCCAGTTGAAGGACGCGCGCCGGATCCCGCCCGACAGCTTTGTCACCGTGCCGGGCGATGACGTGGTGCTGACCCCTGTGGGCGACGCCGTCCCCGTGGCCCAGGCGGCGCAGCCCGCCCCGCAGCCGGACCTGCCTGCGCCGGGCGCTTATATCCGCCTGCAATCGGTGCAGGCGCGGGCGGACGCCGATGCGGCCCTGACGGAATGGCGCCAAACCTTCCCCGACGCCGGGCTGGCGCAGTTGCCGAACGGCTGGTTCGGGGTGGTGCTGGGTCCGGTGGACCGGCCTGCTGCCGATGCATGGCTGCGGATCTTCAAGGATGGCGACGTGGTGCCGGACGACGCCTTCGTGTCGGACGCATCCGAACTGGGCGCGGTGGTTCAGGCGGGAAAGTCCCCCGACCTGCCGGCGCCGCCCGCCACCGCCGCCGCCATGCCGCCGCTGGACCAGGTGCAGCGCGCGTTGCGGTGGGCGGGCGTTTACGACGGGGACATCGACGGCAAGTCCGGCCCCCGCACCCGCGACGCCATCCAGGCCGAGATCCTGGCCGAACGCCTGTCCATCGATCCCGGCACCGCGATGGCCGAACTGATCGCTCGCCGCGACGCATGGCGATCCGAGGTCGGGTTGACGATGCTGGACGACCAGGCCACGGGGCTGTCAGTCATGGCGCCGATGGACCGGCTGGCCTTTGACCGGACGGAACGGGCGCTGTCGATCTATGGTCCCAAGGACGGGTCGGGGGCTGCGCTGATCCTGTTCAGCCAGCCCGGCGGTCAGCAGGAATTGCTGGATCTGTCCGGCCTTGTGACCGCGCTTGGCTGGGTGCCGCAGCCGACCCGGACCATCAAGCCCGGCCATGTCCTGCTGGAAGGTGCCAATGACGCCCATATCGGCCGCGCCGAGGGCTGGGTCCGCGATGGCCGGGCTGAGGGATTTGTCCTCATCTGGCCCGCAGCCGATGCGCAAGGCCAGGCGCGGATCGCGGCAGAAATGTCGGACAGCTTTGCGCGCAAGGGGCCAGCGGCGAATGATGCGCCTGCTCAGCCTGCTACGGAACCGCTGGGCAATCCTTAACCCCGCCAGAAGCGCGGCAGCAGCAGGACCAGCACGGAAACCAGCTCCAGCCGGCCCAGATACATTCCCAGCGTCATCAGCCATTTGGCGCTGTCGGGAAATTCGGCGATGGAACCGTTCGCGGTGATTTCCGGTCCCCAGATCGGGCCGATATTGGCAATGGCGGTCCAGGCGCCGGTCAGCGCGGTGCGGGGATGCAGCCCGGTCAGGGACAGGCCCACGATCAGCAGCCCAAAGGTCAGCATGAACAGCGTGAAGAAGGCCATGACGGAATCGATCACGTCCTTGTCCAGGGGACGGCCCTCGTAGCGGAGGGCATAGACGCGGTGCGGCGAATGCATCCGGCGCAACTGTGCGCGCACGGCCTGGAACAGAACTAGGTATCGGAACACCTTGACCGAACAGGCGGTCGATCCCGTGCATCCGCCGATCAGCCCGCAGATGATCAGGATCGCCAGCGGCAGGTGGCCCCAGGTCATCACATCGGTCGAAAAGAACCCCGTTCCCGAAAAGGTGGAGACGGTGTTGAACACGGTTTCCCGCGTGATGTCGAAGACATTGCCCTGATGCTGCAGGAAGACCACGCGATAGGCGATGATGATCGCGCAGGCATAGAAGATCCAGCGAAGATAGGCTCGGATCTGCAAGTCCCGCCAGATCGGCGTGAAATCCCCCCGCATCCCCTGCACCAGCCGAATGAACGGGATCGAGGCCAGGATCATGAAGAACGACGCAGCCCATTCGATCGGACCTAGGAATGCCCCGAAACTGGCGTCGTAATTGGAGAACCCCCCGGTAGAGACCGTGCCGAAGGCCTGCACGATGGCGTCGAACCCGTTCATGCCCAGCAACAGATAGGTGATCGTGCAGAATCCCGTCAGCATGACATAGATGCGCGTCATCTCGGCCGCGATCTCTCCGGCGCGGGGCATGATCTTGCCCAGGGTGTCGAAACCCTCGGACCGGAAGAACTGCATTCCGCCGACCTTCATGATCGGCAGGAACACCATGGCGACCACCACGATCCCCAACCCGCCGATCCAGTGCAGGATCGCGCGCCACAAATGCGTGCCCCGGGGCAGGCCGTCCAGTTGGGGAAAGGCCGTGGTGCCGGTGGTGGTGACGCCCGACATCGCCTCGAAATAGGCATCGACGAAGCGGGCGTCGGGCTGGCCCAGCATGAAGGGCAGGGCGCCGAACAGCGGCAAGACTGCCCACAGCCCCGAAGTCAGCAGGAAGGCCTGCTGGATCGAAAGGTTGCGGTAATTGCCCCAGGTCGCGACCGATACCAGCGTGCCCACGACCATCGTGAGCGCGGCGGATTGCAGAAAGACCGCCCAGTGCGGATCGCCGTGCCACCAGTCCACCCCCATGGGCGCCAGCATCGAAACCCCCAGGGTCACGATGATCTTGCCGATCGGATGGGCCACGGGGCGAAGGTCGATCATGGCGATTGCTTGCCCCGCGCCCGGTCGGGCGTCAAGCGCCCTGCTGGACGCGGCCATCCATGCGGTTGATGCGGCCCACCCAGGCGCCTGCCGCCGAGAGCGCCAGGCCCGCCGCAAGGGCCACCGCCCCCGTGGCCCGGTCGAAGGCGGCATAGGCGATGGACAGCAGGCGATCAGCCTGTGGCGCGGGCAAGGTCGCGGCCAGGGCCAGGGCGCCATCCAGCGAATCCGAGGCCTTGCTTCCCAAGCCTGCGGCACTGGACGCAGCACTGTAAATCCCGGCCATCAGGCTGCCCAGGACGGCAATGCCAAGCGCGCCGCCCAGTTCATAGGACACTTCCTCGACCGATGCCGCCATGCCCGCCCGGTCGGCAGGCGCGCTTAGCATGATGGTGGACGAGGCCGCCGTCATCGCAGCCCCGATGCCCGCGCCCATGATGGCAAAGCTCGCCAGTTCGATCCCTTGGTGGCCTACGCCTGCCCAGTAAACCAGGATGCCCGCCCCGCTGACAACAAGCGTCGCCGCCAGCAGGCGGCCTGCGCCAACCCGGCCCAGCATCATGCCCGCGACCGGCCCGGCCAAGAACGACGCCAGCGGGATCGGCAGGACGAAAAGCCCCGCTTGCAGCGGCGACAGCCCCTGGACAAGCTGCAGGCGCTGGGTAATGGCAAGCTGAACCCCCAGCAGGGCCGCAGCCGAAACAAGGGCGCCAATCACGCCCCCTGCAAATCGGGGGTCGCGGAACAGCGTCAGGTCGATCATCGGATTGGCGCTGCGGCGCAGGCGGCGAAAGAACAGCACCAAGGCGGCAAGGCCCGCCAGGGCGGACAACAGCAGCACCGTCAGCGACGGGTCCGGCCTGGCGATTTCCTTGATGGCCAGCGTCACGCCGACCAGCCCGACCAGGACCAGCAGCGATCCGACAGGATCAAAGGGATGGTGCCCGTGACCTTGGCCCCGGGGCACAAAGGCGGCCGTCAGGGCAAGCGCCGCCAGCACCACCGGCAGGTTGATCAGGAACACCGCGCCCCAATGGAAATGTTCCAGCAGCGCGCCGCCGATCACCGGGCCAAGCGCCGCGCCGCCCGATGCGACGGCGGCCCAGATGCCGATTGCAAGGGCGCGGTCGTCCGGATCCTCGAATGTGTGGCGGATGATCGACAGCGTGGCGGGCATCATGGCCGCAGCGCCCACGGCCAGGCCCGCACGCGCCGCGATCAGGGTGGCGGATGTGGGCGCAAAGCCTGCCGCCAATGATGCCGCGCCAAAGATCGCCAGGCCGATCGTGAACATCCGCCGGTGCCCGTAACGGTCGCCAAGCGCGCCCGCGCCCGGCAGCAGCCCCGCTACGACCAGGGAATAGGCATTGACGATCCACAGCTTTTCCGTGGCCGAGGCTTCCAGGTCGCGCGTCAGCGTCGGCAAGGCGGTGTAAAGCACCGTCATGTCGATCACGATCAGGAACAGCGCACTGGACACGATGGCCAGCACAAGCCAGGGGGAACGGGCGGTCATGGGCTTCAGGTCGCCTTCGCCCGCTAAGCTGCCGCCAGGGCCGCGATGATCGGGCCGAAATCAGCCGCCTTGAGGCTGGCCCCGCCGACAAGGGCACCGTCCACATGGGGAATGGCAAAGATCTCGGCCGCATTGGCGGGCTTGACGCTGCCGCCGTAAAGCAGCCGGACCTGCGCCGCATCTGCGACCCGGTCCTCCAGGCGCTCGCGCATCAGCACATGAACCTCGGCGATCTGGACAAGGGTCGGCGTGCGCCCGGTGCCGATGGCCCAGACCGGCTCATAGGCGATGACGGTATTGACCGCCGTCGCGCCTTTGGGGATGGACCCGTCCAGTTGCGAGGCGATCACCGCCAGGGTTTCCCCGGCATCGCGCTGCGCCTCGGTTTCGCCCACGCAGATGATCGCGGTCAAGCCGCCGGCGTGGGCGGCCGCGGCCTTGGCCGCCACCATCGCATCGGTTTCGCCATGATCGGCGCGGCGTTCGGAATGGCCCAGGATCACATGGGACGCACCCGCATCCCTTAACTGCGCAGCCGAGATATCGCCCGTATGGGCGCCCGAGGATTTTGCATGGCAATCCTGCCCGCCGACCGCAATGGCGCCCGCGCCGATGCGCGCCCTCATCGGATGGATCAGAACGGCAGGCGGGCAGATCAGGACGTCGCAGCCCGGCGCCGCCTGGGCCGCCGTCAATGCGTCGATCTCGGCCAGGGCGGCAAGATCGCCGTTCATCTTCCAGTTTCCGGCTGCCAGTTTGCGCGGTGCCATGCCATCCTCCAAGCGTTTGAAACGGCTTAGGACCATGACGCCCGGTTCGCAATCATGATAGCGCCGCAACTGCGACGGAAAGCCGGTCACCCTGCGGCGCGGCTTCCATCCAGCGGCTCGAACCGCACGGATTCCCCGCAACCGCAGGCATCGGTCACGTTGGGATTGCGGAACTTGAAGCCCGATTCCAGCAGCCCCGTTTCATAGTCGATCTCGGTGCCGAACAGGAACATCTGCGCGCGGGGCGCAATCAACACGCGGGCCGCACCCTGTTGCACGACTTCCTCGTGCGGCTCTGCCGCCTCGACCAGGTCCATGGTGTATTCCATGCCTGCGCAACCACCCTTTTTCAGCCCGATGCGCAGGCCAAAGGCGTTCTTGCCCGTCATCAGCCGCGCAATCTGGCGTTCGGCGGCGGGCGTGATCGTGACCGGCACGGATCCGGGAATGGCAAACATGGCGCGTTCCTTCTGTTCACCCCAAAGATAATCCCGCAACCCCCGCCCATCAAGACGTAGCTGTTTTGCCTTGGTCCAAATATCCTCGGGGGCCGGGGGGCAGACAGCCCCCCGTCTTCCTACATGAAGCCCAGTTCCAGCCGCGCTTCGTCGGACATCATGTCCATGCCCCACTGCGGTTGAAAGGTCATTTCCACATCGACCTGCTTGACGCCCGGCAAGGGTTCCACAGCGTCGGCGACCCAGCCCGGCATCTCGCCCGCGACGGGGCAGCCCGGCGCGGTCAGGGTCATGATGATCCGCACCTCGTTTTCCTGGTTGACCTGGATGGTATAGATCAGCCCCAGATCGAAGATGTTGACCGGGATTTCCGGGTCATAAACAGTCTTGCAGGCTTCGACGACGCTGTCATACAGCGGATGGTCGGTGGTCGAGGGCGCGATCAGCGGGGCGCCTTCCTGCGGTTCAGTCATGGCGTGTTCCTGTCGAATTTGCTTTCATATAGGCACCCCGCCCCCCCAGGTCCAGAGAGGGGGCGCATTGCGATCCCCCTCCGCATTGGATAAACACGCCCGGTTCCAGCGACAGGCCCCCCGATGAGCGAGCGTTTTTCCTTTACCCTTCACGCGACCGACGGCCGTGCCCGCACCGGCACCATCCACACGCCGCGGGGCGAGATCCGCACGCCCGCCTTCATGCCGGTGGGCACCGCGGCCACGGTCAAGGCGATGCTGCCGGAATCGGTGCGTGCCACGGGCGCGGACATCCTGCTGGGCAACACCTATCACCTGATGCTGCGCCCTGGCGCGGACCGGGTCGCGCGGCTGGGCGGATTGCACCGTTTCATGAACTGGGACCGGCCGATCCTGACGGATTCCGGCGGCTTCCAGGTCATGTCGCTGGCCGCCCTTCGCAAACTGACCGAAAACGGCGTCACCTTTTCATCCCATATCGACGGGTCCAAGCATATGCTGTCGCCCGAAACCAGCATGGAAATCCAGCGCCTGCTGGGCAGCGACATTGTGATGTGCTTTGACGAATGCCCCGCGCTGCCGGCGACCGACGACGCCGTGGCCCAGTCCATGCGCCTGTCGATGCGCTGGGCGCAGCGGTCGCGCGACGCCTTTGGCGACAGGCCGGGCCATGCGCTGTTCGGCATCATGCAGGGCGGCGTCACGCCTGACCTGCGCGAGGAATCCGCCGAGGCCCTGAAGGCCATCGGCTTTGATGGCTATGCCATCGGCGGCCTTGCCGTGGGCGAGGGACAGGAGGCGATGTTCGGCGTCCTGGATTACGCGCCGGGTTTCCTGCCCGCCGACAAGCCGCGATACCTGATGGGGGTGGGCAAGCCCGATGACATCGTGGGTGCGGTGCAGCGGGGCGTTGACATGATGGATTGCGTGCTGCCGTCCCGGTCCGGGCGTACCGGACAGGCCTGGACGCGGCGGGGCCAGGTCAACATCAAGAATGCCCGCCATGCCGACGATCCGCGCCCGCTGGACGCGGATTGCACCTGCCCAGCCTGCACCGGATACAGCCGCGCCTATCTGCACCACGTCTTCCGTGCAGGCGAAATGATCAGTGGGATGCTGCTGACCTGGCACAACCTGCATTATTTCCAGGAACTGATGGCGGGCCTGCGCGGCGCCATTGCCGAAGGGCGGCTGGACGCGTTCGTGGCCGATTTTCATGCGGTCCGGGCGCAGGGCGACATCGACGCCCTGTGATCCGTCAGCCCGGCTGACCAAAAACGCTTTTCATCGGGGAAGCTTCGCCTTATCCGTTCCCAATTGGCGGACGAACCGCCCCGCGCGAAAGACCCACATGAGCGACGACATCACCACCATCACCCGGACCGAAGACCTGGCACGTTTCTGCGAGATCGCAAAAACCGCCCCCTATGTCACGGTCGATACCGAATTCCTGCGCGAGCGGACCTATTGGTCCAAGCTGTGCCTGATCCAGCTTGCGCTTCCGCCCGCATCGACCCCCGGCACCCCGGGAGGAGAGGCGGTTCTGGTCGATCCCTTGGCCGAAGGCCTGTCGCTGGAGCCGCTCTATGACCTGTTCCGCCACACCGGTACGCTCAAGGTGTTCCACGCCGCCCGCCAGGATCTGGAGATCTTCTTTCACGACGCGGGCCTGTTCCCGCAGCCCTTGTTCGACACCCAGGTGGCCGCGATGGTGTGCGGGTTTGGCGAACAGGCAGGCTATGAAACCCTGGTGCGCCGGATCGCGCGGGCGAACCTGGACAAGTCGTCGCGCTTTACCGACTGGTCGCGCCGGCCCTTGTCGGACGCTCAGGCCGCCTATGCCCTGGCCGATGTGACGCATCTGCGGGTCATCTATGAATTCCTGTCGGCCGAGCTGCGCAAGAACGGCCGCGAAAGCTGGCTGGCCGAGGAAATCGCGGTCCTGGAAGACCCCGAAACCTATATCACCCGTCCCGAGGAAGCCTGGCAGAAGATTCGGACCCGCACCAACTCGCCGCGCTTCCTGGCGATCCTGCGCGAACTGGCCCGGTTCCGCGAAACCTATGCCCAGGAACGCGACATTCCCCGGACCCGCGTGCTGAAGGACGACGCGATGATCGAGGTCGCCTCGACCAAGCCCCTGACCGAGGCCGACCTGGGCCGGTCCCGCCTGCTGCTGCGGGAAGCGCGCAAGGGCGATATCGCCAATGGCATCCTGGCCGCCGTCAAGGCGGGGATCGAATCCAAGGATCTGCCCCAGCCCAAGGCCGACGAACCCGGCAAGCCCGGCAATGCGGCCTTATCCGACCTTTTGCGCGTGCTGCTCAAGGCCAAGGCCGACGCGTCGGGCGTGGCGCCCAAGCTGATCGCCTCGTCCTCGGAACTGGACGCCATCGCCCAGGGCGACCGCGATCTGCCCGCGCTGAAAGGCTGGCGGGCCGAGGTGTTCGGCCATGATGCATTGCGCCTGGCGGCAGGGGAAATCGCGCTGTCGGCTAAGGGCGGCGCAGTGCGCGTCGTGCCGGTGGGATAAGGACGGGCGGCGGCGTTCCTGGCCGTCCGCCCCGCTAGTCCGCCTAGCTTCTGGTCGCACCCGAGGGCAGCGACGGCGTGGCGGGGTTCGGGGTGATCACCCGGAACTTGGCCCGCCGCGATTCCGCGCTGTCCGCCCGTTTCGCCGGGCGTTCGGAAGGTTGCAGGTCAAGGGCCTTGCCCGGCCCGGCCCCGCGCCAGTCGCGGCCGAAATCCGAAGCCGAGGGCGCCAGGGTCTTGCCCCCCTCGATGATCGGCATGACCTCGTCGGAAACCAGGTCGAAACGGCGCGGCGCGATGCCGATCTGGCCTTCGGCGATGATGCAGCCAAGCGCGCGGGTCACGTCGCCCAGGTCCGAGGACAAGGGCAGCAGCAGCAGCCGCGCCGACAGTTCGGGGCGGGCATATTCCGCCTTGGCGTGCAGCGTCATCTGCGCCAGTTGCGGGGCGCGGAAGACCGATTCCAGCACGTCCGACCAGCGGCCGCGCGAACTGGGATTGGCCAGCGAACAAAAGGCCATGCCCCGCACCTCCATCCCCATCAGGTCGATCAGGTGCTGGCCCGCAAGGCGAAAGCGCGCGGCACCGGGGGCGATTCGTTCCAGGATGAAGGCGTGATCAAGGGCGCGGTGGATGCCCTGGGGCTGGATGTCGGAGCGCGCGGGCACGGCCCGGCCGCGCCGCAGGCTGTCCCAATAGGCGCGCATATCGGCCAGAATTCGCGCAGGTTGCGCCGGGTTGAAATCCGCAAGTTGCAAAATCTGTCCCGTGCCATCCGCCCGGGGCGGATGCGACGCCTTGTCGTCCTGCCATTCCGACACTGTTGAACCCTCGTCACTGGCGCGCGTCCAGGAACGCGGACACGCTATACTCTCCAATGGCATGATAAACATAACTTCGCCCCATGCCGAGTCGTTTTCCTAACGAATGGTTAAGATGGCAAGGGGGGCCGGGGTCTTGACCGTCCCGCATCGCTGGTCCATCCCGCGCCCAAAGCCAAAAGAAAGACGCCCCATGGACAGAACCGGCCTGCTGATCATCCTGTCATCGCCTTCGGGCGCAGGGAAATCCACGCTGGCCCGGCGGCTGATGGATTGGGATCCCTCGCTGCGCTTTTCGGTATCCGCCACCACCCGTCCCCCCCGCGCGGGCGAGGTGGACGGGCAGCATTACGTCTTCACCTCGCCCGGGGCCTTTCACGAAATGGTCGAGCAGGGGCAGATGCTGGAATACGCCGAGGTGTTCGGGAACCTGTACGGCAGCCCCCGCGCGCCCGTCGAGGCCGCGATGCGCGACGGGCGCGACACGCTGTTCGACGTGGACTGGCAGGGCGGCCAGCAGATCCGCGCATCGGCCCTAGGCGGCCATGTCGTGTCGATCTTCGTTCTGCCGCCGTCCTTGCCGGAACTGGAACGCCGCCTGCGCGCACGTGGGCAGGACAGCGACGGGGTGATCGAGGGCCGGATGGCGAAAAGCCGGGCCGAGATCAGCCATTGGGCGGAATACGATTACGTCCTGGTCAACGACGATCTGGACCGGACCGAACACAACCTGCGCGCCATCCTGACCGCCGAACGCCTGCGCCGCGACCGGCAGGGGGGCCTGGGCCGCTTCGTCAAGGATCTGATGGAGGAACACGCATGATCTGGGAACTGGATGGCATCGCCCCGCAGCTTGCGGCGGATGCCTGGGTCGCGCCCGACGCGCAACTGATGGGCCGGGTCGTGCTGGAGGACGGCGCATCGGTCTGGTGGGGCGCGGTCCTGCGCGGCGATAACGAGGAAATCCGCGTAGGGCGGGGCAGCAACATCCAGGATCTCTGCGTCCTGCACACCGATCCCGGCTGTCCGCTGGTGATCGGCGCGGATTGCACCATCGGTCACCGCGCGATCCTGCACGGCTGCACCATCGGCGAGGGCGCCTTGATCGGCATGGGCGCGACGATCCTGAACGGCGCCCGGATCGGGGCAGGGGCTTTGATCGGCGCGGGCGCCCTGGTCGCCGAGAACAAGGAAATCCCGCCCGGCGCCTTGGTCATGGGCGCCCCCGGCAAGGTCGTGCGGGTGCTGGACGACGCGGCGCAGGCCGGCCTTCGCCAGTCCGCCGCACGATACCGCGCCAATGCCGCGCGCTTTCGCGCGGGCTTGCGGCAGGTCGGGTGATGCAGGACGGCCACCGCGGGGCCTCGGACCTGCTGGAGGGCGTGCCGGTCCCGATGCTGGCCGTCGATGACAAGGCCCGCACCATCGGTGCCAACCGGGCGGCCGTGGCCCTGTTCGGCGGCGGCGATCTGCTGAACCGGCCCTTTGTCACGGTGGTGCGCCATCCGGGCGTCCTCGCGGCGGTGGATTGGGTGCTGGATCCCGACCGCCATCCCGCCCCTGCGCCCGACCCCTCGGCGCTCCCGCCCATCGATGGCGTGGCACGGCTGAACGCGGCGATCGTGGCCGACGGGCGCGACATCGCGGCCGACATCACCGTGGCGCGGCTGCCTTCGCCCCTTGGGCGGGGGGCGACGATTGCGGTGATCGACCGCTCGGTGACCGAGGAAGCCGAGCAGATGCGCCGCGATTTCGTCGCCAATGTCAGCCACGAGCTGAAGACGCCGCTGACAGCGATGATCGGATTCATCGAAACCCTGCGCGGCCCGGCCCGCGACGATGCCCGCGCCCGAGACCGTTTCCTGGACATCATGGAACGCGAGGCCGCACGCATGAACCGCCTGGTCAGCGACCTTTTGTCCCTGAGCCGCGTCCAGGCCGAGGAACGGCGCCGTCCTTCGGGCCAGGTCGACCTGCCCCTGCTGCTGCGAGGCGTCTTGGCAACCATGGACCGTGCGGCCCAGGCGGCGGGCGTCACGGTGGAAACCCAGGGCCTTGGCGGCAGCCAGGTGGTGCCGGGCGATCCCGACCAGCTTGTCCAGATCTTCCAGAACCTGATCGAGAACGCCTTGAAATACGGGGGCTACGGCGGGTATCTTGGCGTCGTCATGCGCCGCATCGACCACGAACCCCTTCTGCGCGGCCCGGCCTGGGCCGTCGAGATCCGGGACCGGGGCGAGGGGATCGAGGGGATGCACCTGCCGCGCCTGACCGAACGCTTTTACCGGGTCGATACGCACCGGTCCCGTGCGCAGGGCGGAACCGGGCTTGGCCTGGCCATCGTCAAGCATATCGTCAACCGCCACCGCGGCCGCCTGCGCATCGACAGCACGCGCGGCCAGGGCAGCACGTTCACGGTGATCCTGCCCGAAAGCGCCAGCCGGGGCTGAGGGTTTTGCCGGTGGCGGGCAGCACGCCGCTGGCCTATAACCTTTGCAACGCTTTGGACCGGAGGCTGCCATGACCCAGAACCCTCAACCCGATCCCGCCAAGCTGGCCGCCGCCCGTGCCGCGGTGGCCCTGGTCCGGGACGGCATGAAGCTGGGCCTGGGCACCGGATCGACCGCCAGCGTCATGGTGCGCGAACTGGCCGCGCGCGCGGGGGCCGAGGGGCTGTCGCTGCGCTGCGCCGCCACCTCGAAGGCGACCTGCGACCTGGCGGAAAGCCTGGGGCTGACCATCGAAAGCCTGGACCAGATAGGCTGGCTGGACATGACCATCGACGGCGCCGACGAGGTCGATCCCGACCTGCACCTGATCAAGGGCGGCGGCGGCGCGCATCTGCGCGAAAAGATCGTCGCCGCGGCCAGCCACCGGATGGTGGTGATCGCCGATCCTGCCAAGGTGGTAGAGCAACTGGGCGTCTTTCCCCTGCCGGTCGAGGTGGTGCAGTTCGGGTTCGAAACCACCCGCACCCTGGTCCGCCGCGCCCTTGGCGATCTGGACCTGGCCGAGCGCGACGTGCTGCATCGCCTGAAGGGCAGCGATCCCTGGGTCACGGACGAGGGCAACTGGATCCTGGATCTGCATCTGGGCGCGATCCCCGACCCGGTCGCCCTGGCCCGCGCCTTGTCGGCCATTCCGGGGGTCGTGGAACACGGCCTGTTCCTGGGGATGTGCCACCTGGCCATCATCGGCAAGCCGGACGGCACGGTTGTCCGCCTGGACCGCAATGCCGATATAGACGCCGACATGCTGGCCGGCGAAGGAGATTGAACCGTGACTTTCGACTTTGACCTGTTCGTGATCGGCGGCGGCTCGGGCGGCGTTCGGGCGGCGCGGATCGCGGCGGGCGAACATGGCGCGCGCGTGGCCCTGGCCGAGGAAAGCCGCATGGGGGGCACCTGTGTCATTCGCGGCTGCGTGCCGAAAAAGCTGATGATCTTCGCGTCCCAGGCCGGGCTGATGGCCGAGGAGATGCGCGGCTATGGCTGGGAAGGCGCCCAGGCGGGGCGGTTTGACTGGCCGGTGTTCAGGCACAAGCTGGATGCCGAACTGACCCGGCTGGAACTGATCTATACCGCGAACCTGGAAAAATCCGGGGTTCAGATCTTCCACCAGCGGGCCACCATCGTCGACGACCACACCGTCGCCCTGGCGGATGGGACGCAAAAGACGGCCAAGCACATCCTGATCGCCGTGGGCGGGCGTCCCGTGCTGCCGGGTATTCCCGGCGAGGAACTGGGCCTGATCTCGGACGACCTGTTCCTGCTGGACAGCCTGCCGCGCCGGGTGCTTGTGGTGGGCGGCGGTTATATCGCCTGTGAATTCGCGACCATTCTTGCGGGCCTGGGTTGCGAAACGGTGCAGGTCTATCGCGGCGATGCGGTGCTGCGCGGGTTCGACCGGCAGGTGCGCGATCTGGCGACCCTGCAGCTTAGCGAAGTGGGCATCGACCTGCGGTTGAACCTTAACCCGACCGGGTTGGAACGCGAAGGCGACCGGACCCGCGTGACCTTTACCGACAACAGCCGCGACGATTTCGACGCGGTGTTCTGGGCGACCGGGCGCGATGCCTATACCGGCGGCCTGGGGCTGGACAAGACCGGCGTCCACCTGAGGCCCAATGGGGCGATTCAGGTGGACGAATGGTCCCAGACCTCGGTCCCCTCGATCTTTGCCGTGGGCGACGTGACCGACCGGGTGAACCTGACCCCCGTGGCGATCCGCGAAGGCCATGCCTTTGCCGACACCGTTTTCGGCGGCCGGGCGCGCAAGGTCGCCCATTCCAATATCGCCAGCGCCGTTTATCTGCGCCCGCACGAGGCCGCATCCATCGGCCTGACCGAGGAACAGGCCAGCGCGCGGGGCGACGTGGATGTCTATGCCACCACCTTCCGCCCGATGCGGTCGATGTTCGCGGGCAGCAATGCTAAGATCATGATGAAGCTGCTGGTCGATCCCGAAACCGACCTTGTGTTGGGATGTCACATCTTCGGTCCCGACGCGGGCGAGATGATCCAGCTTGCCGCGATCCCCATCACCATGGGCGCGACCAAGGCCGATTTCGACGCGACCATGGCGGTCCATCCCACTGCTGCCGAGGAACTGGTGACGATGCGCCAGCCTGCGCGGCAGCACCGGCTGGCGGTTCCTGCACGGGCTGCAACCGCCTGACAATTGCGACAGATGGGCGCGGGCGGGGGTTGTCCGGGTTGACATTTCCCCCCATGGCACCAGTTTTCAAGCAACGGAATTCCGAAGAAGAAAGAAGGACCACTGATGGCAAGTCATGGCCCATGGGGCGGCGGAAACGGCGGAGGAGATGACGAGGATCGCGACAAGCGTCCCACGAACCGCCCCTGGGGACAGCAGCAACCGCCGAAAGGGCCGCAGCGCCCCGGCGGTCCGCAGCAGATGCCCGAGATCGAGGAACTGATGAAGAAGGGCCAGGAACGTCTGCGCGTGCTGATGGGCGGGCGCGGCAGCGGCCCTGGGCCGAACGGCGGCGGTCCGCGTCGGCCCCAGGCGCCGGGATTCCAGTTGAACCGGTCCACCCTGACCATCGGCGGGCTGATCCTGCTGGCCTTGTGGGCCTTTGCCAGCTTCTATCGCGTGCAGACCAACGAACGCAGCGTCGAGTTCCTGTTCGGCCGTGCCGTGGCCGTGGGAACCGAAGGCCTGAACTTTGCGCCCTGGCCGGTCGTCACCGCCGAGGTCATTCCCGTCACCAACGAACGCGTGACGGAAATCGGCACCGGGCGTCAGGGCGAAATGGACAACGGGCTGATGCTGACGCGCGACCAGAACATCGTGGACATGGAATACCAGGTCGTTTGGAACATCTCTGACCCCGAGAAATTCCTGTTCAACCTGGCCGATCCGGCCGACACCATGCGCGCCGTGGCCGAATCCTCGATGCGCGACATCATCGCGCGCAGCGAACTGGCGCCGATCCTGAACCGCGATCGGGGCACCATCGCCAACGACCTGCAAACCTCGGTCCAGGAAACGCTGGACGCCTACCAGTCGGGGATCAACGTGGTCCGCGTCAACCTTGACCGCGCAGACCCGCCCGCCGAGGTGATCGACGCCTTCCGCGAGGTGCAGGCCGCCCAGCAGGAACGCGACCGGCTGGAAAAAGAGGCTGACGCCTATGCCAACCGCGTGCTGGCACAAGCGCGCGGTGATGCCGCCCAAGCCCTGGAACAGGCCGAGGCTTACCGCGCCCAAGCCGTCAACACCGCCCAGGGTGAAGCCGCGCGGTTCAATTCGATCTACGAGGAATATGTGAAGGCGCCCGAGGTGACCCGCCGCCGGATGTATCTGGAAACCATGGAGAATGTTCTGGGTGGCGTGGACAAGGTGATCCTGGGCGACGGGGTCGAGGGGCAGGGATCGGGCGTCGTGCCCTATCTGCCGCTGGACCAGTTGCGCCGCAGTGACCCGGGCCAAGGCCAAGGTCAGCGCCAAGGCCAAGGCCAGAACCAGTCCCAAGGTCAGAACCAGGTTCAGGGCAACACCAATATCGGGGGGACCAACTGATGGCCGCCGCTCGCAGAATAACGGCCGCGACGCTGGCCATTCCCGCCCTGATCGCGGTGGCCGTGCTGGTCGCCTCGTCCCTGTTCATCGTGGACGAACGCGAACAAGGCCTGGTCCTGCGCCTGGGCCGCGTGGTCGATGTCAAGGAAGACCCGGGCCTGGGCTTCAAGGTGCCGTTCCTGGACAATGTCGAGAAATACGACAGCCGCATCCTGGGCCTGCCGACCGTCCCGCTGGAGGTCACGCCGCTGGATGACCGCCGCCTGATCGTGGACGCATTCGCCCGCTGGCGCATCACCGATGTGGTCCGCTTCCGCCAGGCCGTTGGCGCGGGCGGGATCCAAGGGGCGCAGGGCCGTCTGGAACCCATCGTGCGCAACGCCATCCGCGAGGTTCTGGGCACGGTCCCGTCGACCAGCGTCCTGTCTGACGACCGGACCGCGTTGATGAACCAGATCCGGGACGAGGCGCGCAACAACTCGGAAGGGCTGGGGGTCGAGATCATCGACGTGCGCCTGACCCGCACCGACCTGCCCGAGCAGAACCTGAACGCGACCTATGCCCGGATGCGCGCCGAACGCCAGCGCGAAGCCGCGGACGAGATCGCACGGGGTGGCGAGGCCGCGCAGCGCGTTCGCGCCGCCGCCGACCGGACCGTCACGGAACTGACCTCGGAGGCGCAAAAGCGGGCCGAGATCGCCCGAGGCGAGGCCGATGCGCAGCGTAACGCCATCTATGCCGACGCCTTTGGCCGCGACCCGGAGTTCTTTGCCTTCACGCGGTCGATGACATCCTATGAGCGCGCGATCCGGGGTGAAAACAGTACCATGGTGTTGCAGCCGGACGGTGAGTTCTTCAGCTATCTGCGCGACGACGGATCCAGCCGCGCGAACCCTTCGCCCACGCCGGTGCCTGCGGGCAATTCGGCAGGCGCGGCCCTGGCCCCCGATGCCCCCGAGGAGGAGGAAGGCCTGGTCACGCCTACCGTAACCGACCGTGACGGCAACCGCCTTGGCGAAAGCGCAGGCGTTACCCTGACCCCCGTGCCGGAAATGCTGACCACGCCGCCGCAGGAAACCGAAGGCGTGGTGGCCCCTGCCACGCAGGGCGAGGACACTGCCGCGCCTGCAGCGCCGCAGTCGGATGACCTTTCGCCCGCGGCAGATGAGACGGCGGCAGAGCCGGCGTCCGAAGGAACAGCCGAGCCGGCGCCTGACCAAGGCGACGGGGCCGACCAGGCCGCGCCGGTGCAGGAATAAGAAACGAAAAAGGGCGGATGGCAGACCATCCGCCCTTTCTGCAATAAAAATCACGATCAGTTCACTGTCCGAGAGCGTGGTTTATTTGCAACGCCGCCCTATTTCTTCTTCATATCACCGGCGGTCCCCGGCCCCTGTCAGGACCGAAGCACGCGAAAGATGAGGACATCCGCATGAAGACGCTTTCTCCTCGGCACCTTCTGACCGCCTCGGCACTGGCCTTGACCGTCGGGCTTGGCTTTGCGGCCGCGCAGGACGCGCAGCCCGATATCTCGCCCGAGGCCAGCCAGCAGGCGCAAGAGGCGGCGAAGAACAATGAACCTTTGTCGGCGCCGGAAACGGCCTCGTCGCAGGTCATGCCCGACAGCTTTGCCGATCTGGTCCAGCAGGTCGCCCCTGCCGTGGTCAACATCACCACCACCGCCGTCGTGGCCCAGCCCACCGGCGGCGAGGGCGGCCCGATGCTTCCCGAGGGCAGCCCCTTTTCCGACCTGTTCCGCGACTTCGGCTTTCCCGGAGCGCCGGGGCAGGAAGGTCGGGGCGGTCCCCGTATGCCCCAGCGGTCCAACGCGCTCGGGTCAGGGTTCGTGATTTCGGCTGATGGCTTCATCGTCACCAACAACCACGTCATCGAAGGCGCGGACGAGATCGAGATCGAGTTCTATTCCGGCGAAACCCTGCCCGCCGAAGTGGTCGGCACCGATCCCAACACCGATGTGGCCGTGCTGAAGGTCGAAAGCCCCGATCCGCTGCCCTTTGTGGAATTCGGCGATTCGGACGAGGCCCGCGTGGGCGACTGGGTGCTGGCGCTTGGCAACCCGCTGGGCCAGGGCTTTTCGGCCAGTTCGGGAATCGTGTCGGCCCGCAACCGCGAATTGTCGGGAACCTATGACGATTACCTGCAAACCGACGCGGCCATCAACCGGGGCAATTCCGGCGGCCCGCTGTTCAATCTCAAGGGCGAGGTCGTGGGCGTGAACACCGCGATCCTGTCGCCCAATGGCGGATCCATCGGCATCGGCTTTTCGATGGCGTCCAACGTTGTGTCCACCGTGGTCGATCAGCTTCGTGAATTCGGGGAAACCCGTCGTGGTTGGCTGGGTGTCAAGATCCAGGACGTGACCCCCGACATGGCCGAGGCGCTTGGCCTGGCCGCTGAATCGGGCGCCATGGTCACGGATGTTCCCGAAGGCCCCGCGAAAGAGGCCGGGATGCGTGCGGGCGACGTGATCACCAACTTTGCCGGGTCCGAGGTCGCCGATACGCGCGGCCTGGTCCGCCGCGTGGCCGAGGCGCCTGCCGGGGAACCGGTGGATGTCGTGGTGCAGCGGACCGACGGTCCGGTCACGCTGTCCGTGACGCTGGGTCGCCGCGAAACCGCCGAAGGCACCGGAGAGACGCCTGGCGGTTCGGACAACAGTCCCCGCCAGCAGAACGTCCTGGGAATGTCGCTGTCCGTTCTGACCCCGGAAATGGCCGCGGACATGGGCCTGCCGAACGATGCGCAGGGCTTGCTGGTGCAAGAGGTCGATCCGGCCAGCGAAGCCGCCGAAAAGGGCCTAGCCCCCGGCGACATCATCACCGAGGCGGGCCAGCAACCCGTTGCATCGGTGGGCGACCTGAACGCCCGCATCGACGAGGCGCGCGAGGCGGGCCGCAAGTCGCTGCTGGTCCTGGTGCGCCGCGACGGAGAGCCGCGCTTCGTGGCCCTGCCGGTCGACAAAGGCTGAGGGCACAAGCCTGGGGGCGATCCTGCCAGGCATGACGGCAATGGGCGGTTCGCAGGCGCGGGCCGCCCCTTTTCATGGCAGCGCATGAAGTTGCAAATGCGTAGAACGAAGGGATTCGGCTGATGACGGACGACCCGCCTCTGATCGTGACGGTCCGGTTCGACGATGCCAGCTTTGCCCATTTCCAGGCTATGCGGCAGCGGCATTTCCCGCCCGCGCGCAACCACATTCCCGCGCATCTGACGTTGTTCCATCACCTTCCGGGGGCACGCATCGGCTGGATCGCGCAGGAACTGGACCGGGTGGCCCGCACCACGCCAGTCCTGACAGGCCGGGTGACGGGCCTGCGCCATCTTGGCAAGGGCGTGGCCTATAATCTCGATTGCCCCGAACTCGAACGGATGCGGGCGGCGCTGTCGGGCGTCTTTGCCGATGTGCTGACCCCGCAGGACCGCCAGCGGATCAGGCCTCATGTGACGATCCAGAACAAGGTCGCCCCACCCCAGGCCCGCAGGCTGTTCGACGACCTTGGCGCCGGGTTTCAGCCCTTTGCGTTCAAGGCCACCGGGTTCCTGTTGTGGCATTATCGCGGCGGGCCATGGGACAGGGCGGGCCAGTTCCTGTTTGACGGCCCCGCCGATGGGTTCGGCACCGCCTGACGGGCCACGCCCCTTTTCATTGCGGGACCGATGGCCTATCTGCCCCCTGCACAGCAAAGGACACAGCCATGGCCCGCATCACCTATATCGAGCATAACGGAACCCGCCACGAGGTTGACGTGAAGCCCGGCATGACGGTGATGGAAGGCGCGCGCGACAATGGCGTGCCGGGCATCGACGCCGATTGCGGCGGTGCCTGCGCCTGTTCGACCTGCCATGTTTATGTGGATCCGGCCTGGATCGACCAGCTTCCCCCCCGCGATCCGATGGAGGAGGATATGCTGGACTTTGCCTATCAGCCCGACCCGGAACGGTCCCGGCTGACCTGCCAGATCAAGGTGACGGACGCCCTGGACGGGCTGGTCGTGCAGATGCCCGAACGCCAGATCTGACCGGCTATTTCAGCAGCGCCAAGGCCTGGCCAAGGTCGATCGCCCCATCGTAAAGCGCCCGGCCAGAAATCGCCCCGGCGATCACCTGCGTTTGCGCCAAGGCCCGCAGGTCGTCCAGCGACGACACTCCGCCGGATGCGATGACCGGAATGTTGACCGCCCGGGCCAGTGCTTCCGTCGCGGCGATGTTCGGGCCGCCCATGGCGCCGTCGCGGTCGATGTCGGTATAGATGATGGCGGCGACGCCCGCGTCTTCGAACTGCCGCGCCAGGTCGGTGGCCATGACATTTGTCTCGGTCGCCCAGCCACGGGTCGCGACGCGGCCCCCGCGTGCGTCAATGCCGACCGCGATCTGGCCGGGAAAGGCCGTCGCAGCCTGACGAACAAGGTCCGGGTCTTCCACCGCGACCGTTCCCAGGATCACGCGCGACAGGCCCTTGGACAGCCAGTTTTCGATCATCGCCATGTCTCGGATGCCGCCGCCAAGCTGGGCGGGGATTTGGGTGGCGGCCAGGATCGCTTCGACCGCCGCCGCATTGACCGGACGGCCTGCAAAGGCACCATTCAGGTCCACCAGGTGCAGCCATTCCGCGCCCGCATCCTGGAAGGCCCGCGCCTGCGCTGCCGGGTCGGTGCCGAAGACGGTCGCCGCCTCCATTTTCCCGCGCAGCAGGCGGACGCAGTTGCCGTCCTTCAGGTCGATGGCTGGATAGAGGATCATGGCGCGTCTCCGGGCATTGCAGTCGCGCATCCTTTGCCACGGGGGCGAACGGAACGGAAGGGTGCCGCGACCTCACGTCATGCTTGCCAGACTTGTGGCGCCTGCGCAGCATCCCGCCATCACGAGGAGGGAACCCCATGCGCCACATCATCGCCGCCGCCATTCTTGCCCTGGCGGGCACTGCTGCAACAGCCGACCCGATCGAGGGCATCTGGCAGACCCAGCCGGACGAGGGCGCTTTCGCCCATGTCACGATCGCCCCCTGCGGCGGAGCCTTTTGCGGTACGATCACCCGCGCCTTCAAGGACCAGGCCGAATACCGGTCGCCCAATGTCGGGCGCCAGATCGTCATCGACATGGCCCCGCAGGGCGGCGGGAATTATGCCGGCAAGGTTTGGCGCCCGGCCAACGACAAGATCTACAACGGCAAGGCCAGCGTCCAGGGCGACCGGATGAGCCTGTCGGGCTGCGTCGCGGGCGGGCTGATCTGCAAGAGCCAGACCTGGGCGCGGGTGCAGTAGGACGCGCGGTCGAACCCGTATTCCTGTGCCTGCCGGGTTGCCTTCAAGGGTAGCCTTGACCAGGATTGATGGACCAGACGCCGCGCCGCCGCAGTTCGGGCGCGGCGGCATCCACCCTCAGGCCGTGCGCCATTGCGACACGCAGGGAATCTTCTCCCGGTCGCAGCGGTCGGCGTATTTGCGGGCGATTTCCTGCACCTCGGCCAGCAACCCGTTCTCGAGCTTGATGGGATCGAGGCCAAGGCCCAGGAAGCGGTCGTTGGCGACGTGCAGGTCGTTTTCGTCCGCCTCGTTGCGGGGGTTCTTGAGGAACGCGACCTCGACCCCGGTCTGGTCGGCGATCATCCGGGCCAAGTCGCGGACGCGGTGGGTTTCGGTCATCTGGTTCAGGATATTGACCCGGTCGCCGCGCGCGGGCGGGTTCGTCAGGGCCAGCTCGATGCAGCGGCAGGTGTCCTGGATGTGGATGAAGGCACGCGTTTGCCCCCCCGTGCCATGCACCGTCAGCGGATAGCCGATCGCCGCCTGCATCAGGAATCGGTTCAGCACCGTGCCATAATCGCCGTCGTAATCGAAGCGGTTGATCAGCCGGTCGTCCAGGCGCGTTTCTTCGGTCTGGGTGCCCCAGACGATGCCCTGGTGCAGGTCGGTGATCCGCACGCCGTCGTTCTTGTTATAGTAAAAGAAGAACAGCTGATCCTGGGTCTTGGTCATGTGATAGATCGATCCCGGATTGGCGGGATACAGGATTTCCTGCCGATGGGGACCGTTCTCGGTCTCGACCAGGACGTCCAAATAGCCTTCGGGGATCTTCATCCCGGCCGTGCCGTAACCATAGACGCCCATCGTGCCCAGGTGGACCAGGTGGATGTCCTGGCCGCTTTCGACGATGGCCGCCAGCACGTCGTTGGTAGAGTTCAGGTTGTTGTTGACGGTGTAACGCTTGTGCCAGCTGGATTTCATCGAATAGGGCGCGGCGCGCTGTTCGGCGAAATGGATCACCGCGTCGGGCTGTTCGTCGCGCAGCAGGGTCAGCAGGCGATGGTAATGCTTGCCCACCGTGAAGTTCTCGACCCGGATGGTGTGGTTGGTCAGTTCGTGCCAGGCGCGGACGCGTTCGCCCAAGGGGCGGATCGGGGTCAGGCTGCTGACTTCCAGTTCCACGTCGATCTTGCGGCGCGACAGGTTGTCCACGATCACCACGTCATGGCCGCGCGCCGAAAGATGCAGCGCCGTCGGCCAGCCGCAGAAACCGTCTCCGCCCAGAACGATGATCTTCATGAATCTGCCTTTATAGGACCGCGTTTCGGCGCCTTTTAAAGGGGCAATCTCGCGGATGCCAGTGCCGCCATGCCGGTGACACGGGACCGTCGCAATCGGCCGCCTGTCAGCCCCGCGGGTCGATCAGACGGGCCAGCACCGCGTCGCGGGTGATGCAGCCGCCGCCCTGGACGGGCAGGGCGGTGCGGTCGGACAGCAACCCCATCACCTGGCGCACGGGCATATCGCGGGGGACGGGATCGCCCGGCGCATCGCCCGGCTGAACCACGTCGGCGGCCGTCAGCACCCCCAGCGGGTTCATGTGGGCCACGAAATCGGCGACATAGGCGCTGACCGGGTTGGCGATGATTTCCCGGGCGGTGCCGATCTGGACGATGCGCCCGCCCTCCATCAGGGCGATGCGGTTGCCCAGCTTGAAGGCCTCGTCCAGGTCGTGGCTGACGAAGATGATGGTGCGGCGGGTCTTGGCCTGCAGTTCCAGCAACTCGTCCTGCAAGCGGGCGCGAATCAGCGGGTCCAGGGCGCTGAAGGGTTCGTCCATCAGCAGGATCGGCGCCTGGGTCGCAAAGGCGCGGGCCAGGCCCACGCGCTGCTGCATCCCGCCCGACAGATCGCCCACCTTGCGTTCCGCCCATTCGGCCAGGCCCACGGTTTCCAGCTGGTGATCGACCTGGGCGCGGCGTTCCGCGACAGGCATCCCCGCCAGTTCCAGCCCCAGGCCCACGTTTTCACGCACGCTGCGCCAAGGCAGCAGGCCGAATTGCTGGAACACCATGGCGACATGGCGCAGGCGGATATCGCGCAGCGCCCGCCGCCCAGCCCCGCTGACCGAAATCATGCCATTGCCGTCCCACACCCGCACCTCGCCCCGACAGACATGGTTCAACGCATTGACCGCGCGCAGCAGCGTGGATTTGCCGGAACCGGACAGACCCATCAAAACCAGGATCTCGCCCTGGCGCACGTTCAGGGAACAGTCGTGGACCCCCAGGACCTGACCCGTGGCGGTGCGGATCTCGCCGCGTTCCTTGCCCTGGTCCATCAGGGGCAGGGCTGTTTCAGGCCGGTCGCCAAAGACGATGCTGACTCTGTCGAATTCCACGGCATTGAGGTGGTTGTTCATTTCCGGCCCTCCATCCGGAGCATCCGGTCCAGCAGGATTGCCACGACCACGATCACGAAGCCTGATTCAAACCCCAGCGAGGTGTTGACGCTGTTCAGCGCCCGCACGACCGGCACCCCCAGTCCCGACGCACCGACAAGCGCGGCGATCACGACCATGGACAGCGACAGCATGATCGTCTGGTTCAGCCCGGCCATGATTTGCGGCAGCGCGCTTGGCAGTTCGACCTTCCACAACAACTGGCGCGGCGTGGCGCCAAAGGCCGTCGCGGCCTCGACCAGGGCAGGCGGGGTGGATGCGATGCCAAGCTGCGTCAGCCGGATCGGGGCGGGCAACACGAAGATCACGGTCGCCAACAGGCCCGGCACCATGCCGATGCCGAAAAAGACGATCGCGGGGATCAGGTAAACGAAGGTCGGCAGGGTCTGCATCAGATCCAGCACCGGCCGCATCCAGGCATAAAGCCGGGGGCGGTGCGCCGCGGCAATCCCCACCGGCACGCCCAACGCCATGCAGACAAGGCAGGCCGCCAGCACCAGGGTCAGGGACTGCATCATCTCGTCCCAGTATCCTTGGTTCAGGACGAACAGCAGGCCCGCCACGACCAGCAGGCAGGTCTTCCAACTGCGCTGCAAGGCCCAGGTCAGCGTTGCGGCCAGCAGGATGAACAGCAGCGGATGCGGGGCTTCTAGCCCGGCAAGGATGCCGCCAATCAGCCATTCCAACACCCCTGCTATCGTGTTGAACAGCCCCGCGGCATTGGCGTTCAGCCAGTCGAAGATCGCCTTGGCAGTGCGTCCCACGGGAATTTTGTTGTCCGTCACCCAAGCCGTCAACTGCTCCATGCGCGGTTCCTTGCTGAATTGGAAAAGCGGGCGGGCCGGGGGGTCAGCCGGACAGCGCCTCGGTCAGGGCGGATGCCGCATCGTTGCCGTCGAATGTCGTCACGCCGTCCAGCCACGGCATTGCGGCATCGGGATTGGCCGTCAGCCATTCCTTGGCGGCGTCCATCGGATCCTGCCCGTCGTTCAGGATCATGCCCATGACCTCGTTTTCCATGGTCAGGGTGAATTCCAGGTTTTGCAGGAACTTGCCCACATTCGGGCATTCCGCGACATAGCCGTGGCGGGTGTTGGTCCGAACCTCGGCCCCGCCCAGGTCGGGACCGAAAACCTCGTCCCCGCCGGTCAGATAGGTCATGGCGAACTGGGCGTTCATCGGATGGGGTTCCCAACCCAGAAAGACCACCGGCTGGCTTGCCGCATCGGCGCGCGCGACCTGGGACAGCATCCCCTGTTCGCTGGATTCCACCACCTCGAAGGTGCCCAGGCCGAACTTGTCCTCGGCCACCATCTCCAGCAGCAGGCGGTTGCCGTCATTGCCCGGTTCGATGCCATAGATCTGGCCTGACAAGGCGTCCTTGTGTTCCGCGATCTTGCTGAAATCGGTAATGCCCAGATCAGCGCCCGCCTTGTTCGTGGCCAGCGTGTATTTCGCGCCCGTCAGGTTGGTGCGTACCGTGTCCACGGTTCCCGCGTCGCGATAGGGGGCAATGTCTGCCTCCATCGTGGGCATCCAGTTGCCCAGGAAGATGTCCACGTCATCGGTGGACAGCGCCGTATAGGTGACGGGCACCGACAGCAGCTTGGTTTCCGTTTCATAGCCCAGGGCCTGCAACACGGTCGAGGCAAGCGCGGTCGTGGCGGTGATATCGGTCCAGCCCACATCGGACAGGACGACCTGGCGGCAATCGTCCGGCTCTGCCGCGAAGACGGGTCCGGCAAGCGCGGCGCCGATCACCACGGAAAGGGTCAGGCTTTTGCGGATCATGCGAGGCTCCCTGTTCTTGATTGGTCGCTCAATTAAAGTTACACAGGCTTCGAATAGCAACAGTTTCTTTGAACAGGTGCCACATTGCCCAAGATTGGGGCCGAGCCTATCCGAAAAGCCGCGTTAATCAACGCCACGATCTTCGAGATCGGGCGGGCGGGGTCGCTGGATGTCACCGTGGCGCAGATCGCCCGGCGCGCAGGCATGTCGCCCGCCCTGGCGCATCATTACTTTGGCTCCAAGGAGCAAATCTTCCTGTCCGCAATGCGTTACATCCTGCGGGTCTATGGCCGGTCGGTCGCCGAACGCCTGCCGGGGCATGGGGTGCGGGGGCGGCTGAACGCCATCGTCGGGGCCAGTTTCGCTCCCCAGAATTTCCAGCGCGAAACCGTCAGCGCCTGGATCAATTTCTATGCATTGGCCCTGATCAACCCCGAGGCCGGGCGCCTTTTGCGTGTGTATCACCGCCGGTTGCGGTCGAATCTGGTGCTGGCGCTGCGGCCCCTGACCAAGGATCCGGCGCGGGTGGCCGACACCGTGGGCGCCCTGATCGACGGGGTTTACCTGCGCGCGGTCCTGACCCCCGGCGGGATCGAGGCCGAGGCCGCCGAAAAGATGATCTTCGATTACCTGGACGAGGCCCTGTCGTGACCCATAATGCCCAACCTTCGGCCAGCCTGTTCCTCGACGGCCGCTTTGTCGAAGGAGAGGGCGCGGCGCTGCCCGTCCTCTACCCCTATACGGGCGAGGAAATCGCGTCCCTGCGCGAGGCTTCGGCGAATCAGGTGGCCCTGGCCTGCCAGTCTGCCGCCCGCGCGCAGCCCGAATGGGCGGCGATGACGCCCGCTGACCGGGGCCGCGTGCTGTCCCGCGCCGCCGCCATCATCCGCGACCGCAACGAGGAGCTTTCCCGGCTGGAAACCCTGGATACCGGCAAGCCGATCCAGGAAACGCTTGTGGCCGACTGGGCATCCGGTGCCGCCGCCCTGGAATATTTCGGCGGCCTGGCTGCAACCGTGACCGGCCAGATGATCCCGCTGGGCCGCGACTGGGCCTATACCCGGCGCGAACCCTTGGGGGTCTGCGCGGGCATCGGCGCCTGGAACTATCCCAGCCAGATCGCCTGCTGGAAGGCCGCGCCCGCCTTGGCGATGGGCAACGCGATGGTCTTCAAGCCTTCCGAGGAAACGCCGCTGGGCGCCCTGAAACTGGCCGAGATCTTGGTCGAGGCCGGTGCCCCGCCCGGCATCTTCAACGTCGTCCAAGGGCGCGGGCAGGTCGGTGCCGCGCTTGTCACCGATCCCCGTGTCGCCAAGGTGTCGCTGACCGGCTCCGTGCCCACCGGCCGCCGCGTTTATGCCGCCGCCGCCGAGGGGATGCGCCATGTCACCATGGAACTTGGAGGCAAGTCGCCCCTGATCGTCTTTGACGACGCCAGCCTTGACGATGCCGTGGGTGCGGCGATCCTGGCGAACTTCTATTCCTCGGGCCAGATCTGTTCCAACGGCACGCGGGTGTTCCTGCAACGGGGGATCGCCGCGCGGTTCCTGGACCGGCTGGCCGAACGGCTGGCGCAGGTCCGCATCGGCGACCCGCTGGACCCCGACACGCAGTTCGGCCCGATCATCAACGCCACGCAGGCGGGCAAGATCCGCGCGGCCATCGCAGCGGGCCGGGATGCAGGCGCACGGCTGGTCTGCGGCGGCGCGGGAGAGGGGGCGTTCATCCCGCCCACCGTCTTTGCCGACGCCACCGACGCCATGGCGATCACCAGCGATGAGATCTTCGGCCCGGTGATGACCACCCTGACCTTCACGGATGAGGCCGAGGCCGTGGCCCGCGCCAACGCCACCGGCTTTGGCCTTGCGGCAGGCGTGTTCACACAGGACATCACCCGCGCGCATCGCGTCGTCGCCGCGCTGGAGGCAGGCACCTGCTGGATCAACGCCTATAACCTGACGCCGGTGGAAATGCCCTTCGGCGGCGTCAAGATGTCGGGCCTGGGCCGCGAGAACGGCACCGCCGCGATCGAGCACTATTCGCAACTCAAGACCGTCTATGTCGGCATGGGCGCCGTCGAGGCGCCATATTAAGGGGGACCAGCCGTGACCGCTGATTACGTCATCGTCGGCGCCGGTTCCGCCGGCTGCGCGCTTGCCTATCGCCTGACCGAGGCGGGGCATTCCGTCACCCTGATTGAATATGGCGGCAGCGATATCGGCATCTTCATCCAGATGCCCGGCGCGCTGTCATACCCGATGAACATGCCGCGATACGACTGGGGATTCGCGACCCAGGCCGAGCCGCATCTGGGCGGGCGCAGGCTTGCCACGCCGCGCGGCAAGGTGCTGGGCGGGTCGTCGTCCATCAACGGCATGGTCTTCGTGCGCGGCCACCGCAAGGATTACGACCATTGGCGCGACAGCGGCGCGGCGGGCTGGGGTTACGACGACGTGCTGCCCTATTTCAAGCGGATGGAAACCTGGCACGGCGGCCGATCCCCCCTTCGCGGCACCGACGGCCCGCTGCACGTGACACGGGGCAAGCGCAAGAACCCCCTGTTCAACGCCTTTGTCGAGGCCGGCCAGCAGGCCGGTTGGCCCTATACCCCCGATTACAACGGCGAACAGCAGGAAGGCTTCGGCCCGATGGAGGCGACGATCTGGAAGGGCCGCCGCTGGTCCGCCGCCAATGCCTATCTGCGGCCGGCGTTGAAGACGGGCCGCCTGACCCTGATCCGCGCCCTTGCCCGCCGTATCCTGTTTCAGGACAAGCGCGCCCATGGCGTTGAAATCGAACGGCAAGGCCGGATCGAGGCAATCCGCGCCAAACGAGAGGTGATCGTTTCGGCCAGTTCGATCAACACGCCGAAACTCCTGATGCTGTCGGGAATCGGGCCTGCCGACCACCTGCGCCAGCACGGCATCACGCCCTTGGCCGACCGGCCGGGGGTCGGTGCGAACCTGCAGGACCATCTTGAAATCTATATGCAATACAAGGCGCTGAAACCGGTCACGCTTTATACATACTATAACCTTCTGGGCAAAAGCCGTGTCGGCGTGGAATGGCTGCTGCAAAAGACCGGGCTTGGCGCGTCAAACCAGTTCGAAAGCTGCGGATTTGTCCGGTCCTCCGATGCGGTGAATTATCCTGACATCCAGTATCACTTTCTTCCGCTGGCAGTCCGTTACGACGGCAAGGCTGCCGCGCAGGGCCACGGTTTCCAGGCCCATGTCGGCCCGATGCGGTCAAAATCGCGCGGTACGGTGCGGCTGGCGTCAGGCGATCCGGCCGCCGCCCCGGAAATCCGCTTCAACTATATGTCCCATCCAGACGACTGGGCCGAATTCCGCGCCTGCGTGCGACTGACCCGCCAGATCTTCAACCAGCCCGCGTTCACGGAATACCGGGGCGACGAAATCCAGCCGGGGGCGGGGGTCCAGACGGACGACCAGATCGACGCCTTTATCCGCGATCACGCCGAATCGGCCTATCACCCTTGCGGGACGGCCCGCATGGGCGCAATCACCGACCCCATGGCGGTGGTCGATCCCGACCTGAAGGTCATCGGGGTCGAGGGGCTGCGCGTCGCCGACAGCTCGACCTTTCCGCGCATCACCAACGGGAACCTGAACGCCCCCTCGATCATGGTGGGGGAAAAGGCTGCCGATCACATCCTGGGTCGCGCCATGCGATCAGACACCGACCACATGGCCGCCGAATAGCCGCTTCTTCTTCACTTAAATATCCCCGCCGGAGGCTGCTGCCCGTGCCACAAGGCGCGTCAGCCGTTCCCTTCGCGCGCGGCGGCCACGGTTGCTTCCAGTCCGTCCGCAGGCATCCCGCGCAGCAGCGTATCGCCAATCACGAAGGTGGGCGTGCCCATGATCGCCATGCGTTCGGCCAGTTGCCGGTTGTCGCGCAGCACCGCCGACACGGATTCGGTGTTCATGGTGTTCAGAACCTCCTCTCCGTCGATGCCGATCTCGGCTGCGATCTTCTGCAAGGCCTCGGGCGAGGGTTCGCCGCGCAGTGCCATCAGCGCATCATGGGCCTGGACATAGGCCTCGTTCCCGCCGATCTGCTTGGCGGCAACCGCGAACCGGGCCGAGGTTTCGCTTTCGGGTCCAAGGATCGGAAATTCCTTCAGGATGAACCGGATATTGCCGTCATCCTCGACAATGTCATGGATCTGGTCGTTGAACTTGCGGCAATAACCGCAGCGATAATCGACGAATTCCACGATCGTCACGTCGCCGTCCGGGTTGCCGCCGACCCAGCTGTGCCCGTCGTCGAAGATCGCCTCCCGGTTCGCGGCGACCAATGCGCCGTCGTTTTCCACCTCGGACGCCGCGCGGCGTTCTTCCAGCACGTTGATGGACTCGACCAGAACCTCGGGATTGGCCATCAGGTATTCGCGCACGGCATCCCCGAAGGCAGCCTTTTCCGCATCCGACATGGCGGAAATGTCGAAGGCCAGGGCAGGGGTCGCGGTCAGCAGAAGGGCGGCGATCAGGCGTTTCATCGGGATCCTCGGGGAAAAAGGCTTCTTGCAACCTTGGCCCGTGCAGACGGTCTTGGCAAGAAAGCCGCTGACAAAGCTGCGTGACCGGGGGCTTTCCGCGCGCGCGCCGCAGGCGTAAGACAAGGGAAAAAGACAAAAGGCCCAAAGATGAGCAGCATGAGGAAATCCGCACGCGGTCAGGTCGATCCGTTCATTGTCATGGATGTGATGGAAGCCGCCGCCCAGGCCGAGGCCGCAGGCCGCCACATCATCCATATGGAGGTGGGCCAGCCCAGCACGCCCGCACCCCTTGGCGCGCGCCGTGCCTTGGCGGCGGCCTTGGAACAACCGCTTGGATATACCGTGGCGCTTGGCCTGCCCGCGTTGCGCCAGGGGATCGCGGATCTGTATCGCCGCTGGTACGGCGTCGATCTGGATCCGGCCCGCGTGGTCGTGACGCCGGGCAGCAGCGGGGCGTTCATCCTGGCTTTCTCGGCGCTGTTCGACGCCGGGGACAAGGTGGCGATGGGTTATCCCGGCTATCCCAGCTATCGCCAGATCCTGCGGGCCATGTCTTTGGAACCCATAGGCATTCCCACCCGGCCCGAGGATCGCTATCAGCCGCGGCCCCAGGATCTGCCCGATGGCTGCGCGGGGCTGATCCTCGCCTCGCCCGGAAACCCTTCTGGCACGGTGCTGCGCACGGATGAATTGCGGGCGTTGTCGGATGCCGCGCGGGCGCGGGGCATGGCGCTCATCTCGGACGAGATTTACCACGGGCTGTCCTATGGCGACCGCTGCCATTCCGCTTTGGAAGTGACGGACGACGTTTTCGTCATCAACTCTTTCAGCAAGTATTTTTCCATGACCGGCTGGCGCGTCGGCTGGATGGTCGTGCCCGAGGATCACATCCGCACGGTCGAACGGCTGGCCCAGAATATGTTCATCTGCCCGCCCCATGCCAGCCAGGTCGCGGCCCTTGCCGCCCTGGATTGCGCAGCCGAGGCCGATGTCAACCTGGCCGTCTATGCCGAAAACCGCCGGCTGATGCTGGAAGGCCTGCCCAAGGCGGGCTTCGACCGCATCGCCCCGCCGGAGGGGGCCTTCTATATCTATGCCGACGTGTCGCACCTGACCGACAATTCGGTGAACTTCGCGGCGGAAATTCTTGAAAAGGCAGGTGTCGCGGTCACGCCGGGGCTGGATTTCGACCCGGATCGCGGGACGCGGACCCTGCGCTTTTCCTATGCCCGCGCCACCGCCGACATCGCCGAGGGCCTGCGCCGCCTGACGGAGTTCATGGCCGCGCGATGAAATGGCTGGCGCTGATCCTGTCGCTGCTTCTGTCGCTGCCGGCTTTCGCGAACGAACCGGCGCGGCTGGATCTGGGCGGGTCGGCGCTTGTGACGACCGGGCGCGGCTGGGGCGGGCCAAAGCCGCTGGAACTGCGCTTGTCGCTGACCAAGGCGGTGCCTTATCGCACCTATCTGGTGGATGGCCCGCCGCGCCTGATCCTGGATCTGAAGGGCGCCGATCTTGGCCTGTCGCGGCCGCAGGATCTGTTCGGCGCCGATCTGGCCCCTGCCATCCGCTGGGGTCCATACAAGCCCGGCTGGTCGCGCGTGGTCGTGGAACTGCCCGGCCCCTACCGCATCAACAGCGCGGGCCAACGGTCGCGCGCGGCGCTGTCGCAGATCACCGTGACCCTGGCCCCGGTCAGCGCCGATGACTTCGCGCCCCGCCCATCGGCGACCGCCGCCTTGCGCGACCTGCCGGAACCCGCCGACCTGCCCGCGCTTCCGGCGGACGAGTCCTTTACCGTCGTGCTGGATCCGGGCCATGGCGGCTTCGACCCCGGCGCCCTGGCCGAGGGCGAAACCGAGGCCAACCTGGTTCTGGTCTTTTCGCTGGAACTGCGCGCGGCCTTGCAGGCGCGTGGCATCACCGTGGAAATGACGCGGACGGATGACAGCTTCGTGGCCCTCGAACGGCGCATGACCACGGCGAGGGCGGCGCGGGGGGATCTGTTCATCTCGCTTCACGCGGACGCGCTGCCGGATGGACAGGCGGCGGGGGCCACGATCTATGTCTGGAATCCCGCAGCCGATGCCCGTGCGGCGGAACAACTCGTGCTGCGTCACGACCGCGGCGACCTTTTGACCGGAACGGACCTGAGCGGGCAGGACGACGCGCTGACCGGGGTTCTGATGGACTTCGTGCGCACCGACACGCAGCCCCGGTCGGAAAGCTTCGCCCGCTGGCTGACATCGCGCATGGCGCTGATGGGGATCGGGATGCACGACCGGCCGGTGCAGCGGGCCACCTATTCGGTTCTGAAATCGCCAGACATCCCATCGGTCCTTCTGGAGCTTGGCTTCATCTCGGATCACAACGACCGGGCGAACCTGCTCAATCCGCTGTGGCGCGAAGGCATGGTCCGGGTCGTGTCGGACGCCATCGTCGGCTGGGCGCGCGACGAGGCCGCACGGGCCGCGATGCTGCGGCAATAGCTGCGGGATCGCCCAGTGTTGTTTTGACCGGAACGCGCTGCGCCTCTATAGACGGGGCCAAGTCCACGAAAGGCCCCCCCTTGCTGCGCAGCGTCCTGTCCTTTTTCGGTGCCATCTTCTCGTGGTTCGTCACCGCAAGCTTTTTCATTGCCCTGACCCTGGGCGCGATCTTCTGGATCTATTCACGCGACCTGCCCAGCCATGAAACGCTGGCGCAATACACGCCCAAGACCATCAGCCGGGTTTATTCGGGCGAGGGCCGCCTGATCGACGAATTCGCCGAGGAACGCCGCCTGTTCGTCCCGGTCGAGGAAATTCCCGACCTGGTCAAGCACGCCTTCATCAGCGCCGAGGACAAGAACTTCTACAGCCACCCCGGCTATGACGTGCGCGGCATCGTGGGGGCGGCCTGGCAGGCGGTCGCGTCCCGGGGATCGTCCGTGCGCGGGGCATCGACCATCACCCAGCAGGTGATGAAGAACTTCCTGCTGTCCTCGGACCGCAGCGTGGAACGCAAGGTCAAGGAACTGATCCTGGCATCCCGGCTGGAACGCACCCTGTCCAAGGAACAGATCCTGGAACTGTATCTGAACGAGATCTTCCTGGGTCAGAACAGCTTTGGCGTGGCCGCCGCATCGCAAACCTATTTCAACAAGTCGCTGACCGAACTGGCCCCGCACGAAGCCGCGATGCTGGCCGCGATGCCGCAGGCGCCGGGCCGGTATCATCCCGTGACCGCCAAGGACCGCGTGACGGAACGGCGCAACTATGTCCTGCGGGAAATGTGGCAGAACGGCTATATCGACGAGGCGACCTATCAGGCCGAGGCCAAGCTGCCGCTGAAATCGGTCCAGAACGGCGATTACCCCGCCTTTCGCCAGCAATTGCCGCCGCGCGACTACTTCACCGACGAAATCCGCCGACAGTTGTCGGCGCAGTTCGGAAACGAGGAATTCTTCGGCGGCGGGCTGACCATCCGCGCCACGGTGGATCCCGACCTGCAATCGGCGGCGGCGGTCGCCCTGCGCGAGGCATTGGAGGATTACGACCGCGGCACAGGCGTCTGGCGCGGCACCCCAGAAACCATCCCCGCCGAGCAACTGAACGACGAGGCCGTCTGGCGCGGCGCCTTGTGGCAGGCCCAGATTCCGCGCGACATTCCCGGCTGGCACCCCGCCGTTGTGCTGGAGGTCGGCGACAGCGACGCCCGCATCGGCATCGAGGGGATCGAGGAAGACCCCGACGGCCACTGGATCCCGGCCGCCGACGTGCAATGGGCGCGCAAGCGCGGGCCTGACGGCAGGCTTGGCCCGCGTGCCCAGGTGGCGGGCGACCTGCTTGCCGTGGGCGATGTGGTCCTGGTCCGGGCCATGACGCAGGACAGCGACGGCAGCTTCATCCGCTGGACCCTGCGCCAGGTCCCCGAGGTTCAAGGCGGCTTCATGGCCATGGACGTGAACACCGGGCGCGTGATGGCGATGCAGGGGGGCTTCAGCTATCAGTCGTCGGTCTTTAACCGGGCGACGCAGGCGCAGCGCCAGCCGGGGTCAAGCTTCAAGCCCTTCGTCTATGCCGCCGCACTTGACAACAACTATACCCCCGCCACCATCGTGGTGGACGAGCCGATCACGCTGAACACGCCCTTCGGTTTGTGGGAACCCAAGAATTCCAGCGGCAAGACCTATGGCCCGACGCCCCTGCGCACCGGCATCGAGATGTCGCGCAACCTGATGACCATCCGCATCGCGCAAGACATCGGAATGGAACGCGTGGCCGAATATGCCGAACGCTTCGGCGTTTATGACGACCTGAAGCCGTTCCTGGCCAATGCCCTTGGCGCGCAGGAAACCACGCTGTTCAAGATGGTCGCGGCCTATGCGATGTTCGCCAACGGCGGCGAACGGGTCGAACCCACGCTTGTGGACCGCGTGCAGGACCGGCGCGGGCGCACCGTTTATCGCCATGACCAGCGGGTCTGCGAAACCTGCGGTCAGCAGGCGCTGCCGGCGGGGCAGGGGCCGGTGATCGACAGTTCCAACCGCGAACGGGTCATGGACGCGGTGACGGCCTATCAGCTGACCTCGATGCTGGAAGGGGCGGTCACGCGCGGGTCGGGCAGCGGGGTGGACCTGCCGGTGCCCATCGCGGGCAAGACGGGGACCACCAACGACGCCAAGGACGTGTGGTTCATCGGCTATTCCAGCAACATCGTCGCAGGCTGTTACCTGGGTTACGACCAGCCGCGCACCCTGGGCAGGAACGCCTATGGCGGGACGCTGTGCGTGCCGGTCTTCAACGCCTTCATGCGCAAGGCCGTGGCGGAATTCGGCGGCTCCGAATTCACCGTTCCGCCGGGCGGCTACTGGGTCAAGATCGACCGCAGCACGGGGCAGCGGCTGTCGGACGACGCGTCAGGCCCGAACGTGGTGGCCGAATATTTCCGCAACGGCACCGATCCCGATTGGGGATCGCCGCTGGTCGTGTCGGGCTTTGGCGACGGCGCCGTTGTCCTGCCGTGGCAAGCGGGGGCGGGATCGGGGTCCGGGACGGCCATCACGACATCCACCGGGGAACGCAAGGTCATTCCGCGGCAGACGGATTTCGGCACCATGTCGTCGGGCGGGCTTTACTGATCCAGGTCGCCGCTCCGCGACCCACGCTGTCCATGGCCGGTGCTCGTCATCTTCTCCTTCAGCGGCTCGGCCATCAGCCGCACAAGCCACAGCACCACAAGCGCAAGCCCCGTCCCCATCACGGCCAGCGATCCGTCGCCCGTCCCGCAGGCCAGGCCAACGGCCCCGGCAAGCCACATCGAGGCGCCCGTGGTGATGCCCCGCACCGTGCGGCCGCTGGTGATGATCGACCCGGCCGCCAGAAAGGCCACGCCGGCCGTCACGGCCTCGATCAGGCGCAGGGGGTCGATGCGCAATGTTTCGGGATCCTGGGTGGGGAAATGCGCCAACTCCATCGCCACCAGGGTGAACATGCAGGCGGCGACCGCGATCAGCATATGCGTGCGCAACCCGGCGGACCGTGCGGTGATCTCTCGTTCCCAGCCGATCGCTCCGGCCAGCAGCAAGGCCAGCACCAGCCGCGCGAATGCGGCGGGATAGGTGATCGTCTGCAAGGGGGCAAACAGATCGGCGAACGTGGCGGCAAAGGTTGACATGGATGTCGCTTTCGAAACCTTCACGCCAAACGCCTTTCATGCGCCTTGGTTGCGCCGCCCTTGCCCCACAGCCCCGCGCACGGTATCACCCCTGACCTGACGCCAGCCCTGAGGATCCGCCCATGCGCGCCGAGACGCAGTCCACCATCGAAGCCATCCGCAAGTCGCTGACCCTGCTGGGACAGCGGATGGATTGGCAGACCGCGCCGCACCGCCTGGAGGAAATGAACGCCATGATCGAGGCGGGGGATTTGTGGTCAGACCCGGCCCGCGCGCAGAAGCTGATGCGCGAACGCCAGGCCCTGATGGACGCCATCGAAACCTATCGCCGCATCGACGGGGATCTGTCCGCCAATGCCGAGATGATCGAGCTGGCCGAGGAGGAAGGCGATGCCGACCTGGTGGCCGAGGCCGAGGCGAACCTGAAAACGCTTGCGGAACTGGCCGCGCAAAAGGAACTGGAAGCCCTGCTGAACGGCGAGGCGGACGCCAACGACACATTCCTGGAAATCAACGCGGGCGCAGGCGGCACCGAAAGCTGCGATTGGGCGTCGATGCTGGCGCGTATGTATGTCCGTTGGGCGGAAAAGAAGGGCTACGAGGTGGAGCTTCTGTCCGAAACCGCGGGCGACGAGGCAGGCATCCGCAGCGCCGCCTATAAGGTCAGCGGGCACAATGCCTATGGTTGGCTGAAATCGGAATCGGGCGTGCATCGGCTGGTCCGCATCAGCCCCTATGACAGCGCGGCACGGCGGCACACCAGTTTCTGCAGCGTCTGGGTTTATCCGGTCGTGGACGACAACATCGAGATCGACATTCCCGACCGCGACATCCGCATCGACACCTATCGGTCGTCCGGCGCGGGAGGGCAGCACGTCAACACCACCGATTCGGCCGTGCGCATCACCCACCTGCCCACGAACATCGTCGTGACCAGTTCCGAGAAATCGCAGCACCAGAACCGCGCCAACGCCATGGCCGCCCTGAAGTCGCGCCTGTACCAGATGGAACTGGACCGCCGCAACGCCGAGGTGAACGCCCAGCACGCCGCCAAGGGCGATGCGGGCTGGGGCAACCAGATCCGGTCTTATGTCCTGCACCCCTACCAGATGGTCAAGGACCTGCGCACCTCCGAGGAAACCAGTGACACCCAAGGCGTGCTGGATGGCGACCTGGATGCCTTCATGGCCGCGACCCTGGCCCTGGACGTGGCCGGAAAAAGCCGGGCCGAGGCGAACGCCGCCGACTGATCCGCCATCTGGACCGCCCGGGCTTTCCCGTTATGCTGCACCGCAAAAGCGGGGGCGGCGATGGATGAACGGCGGATCAACCTGGCCTTGCAGGGCGGCGGCGCGCATGGCGCCTTTTCCTGGGGCGTCCTGGACCGGTTGCTGGACGAGGACTGGCTGACCATTTCGGCCATCAGCGGCACGTCCGCAGGGGCCTTGAACGGGGCCGCGCTGAAGGGCGGGCTGGCGCGGAACAACGGCAAGGCGGGACGCCGGGCGGCGCGGGACAACCTGGACCACCTTTGGGCGCAGGTCGGGCAGCGCAGCGACAACCGGATGGTCCGGTGGCTGCATTCGGTCTTTCCGGCCCCGCAGGGCATGGACCGTCTGACCGAACTGTTTTCCCCCTTGGCCTGGCTGGACAACCTGACGCGCATTTTCAGCCCTTACGACTATGGTCCCTTTTACGTGAATCCCCTGGGCGCGGTGCTGCGCGACCTGCCCTTTGCCGATTTCAGCAACGACCGCGGTCCGCAACTGTTCGTCGCGGCCACCAATGTGCGCACTGGCCGGATCCGGGTCTTTACCCATGCGGCCGCCACGCCGGACGCCGTCATGGCCTCGGCCTGCCTGCCCACCCTGTTTCGCGCGGTCGAGATCCGCGACCCCGAAACCGGACAGTTGGAGGCCTTCTGGGATGGTGGCTTTACCGGCAATCCGGCGATGTTCCCGCTGTATCGCCAGCACCTGCCACGCGACATCGTCATCGTGAACATCAACCCGCTGCTGCGCGACGCC
Organism: Paracoccus actinidiae; assembly: GCF_030863885.1. Lineage (NCBI taxonomy): Bacteria > Pseudomonadati > Pseudomonadota > Alphaproteobacteria > Rhodobacterales > Paracoccaceae > Paracoccus > Paracoccus actinidiae. The sequence goes on along the minus strand of NZ_CP132956.1, from coordinate 2,308,897 downwards.
ATTCCCCGCAGCCCCGCCCAGATCGCCGACCGCGTGAACGAGGTCAGCTTCAACGCATCCCTGATGGCCGACCTGCGGGCCATCAACTTCGTCAAGCGCCTGTTTGCGGAAGGCCGGTTGCACAACCGCACGATGAAGAACCCCTGATCCACATGATCCGGGACGAAGTGCTGATGAACGACCTGACCGCCCGGTCCAAGCTCATGCCCGCGCCTGGCCTGCTGGCCCGAATGAAGGCGGCGGGGCAGGCGGCGGCCGATACGTTCCTGAACGATCATGCCGATGCGCTGAACCGCCACGACACGGTGGATCTGTCCACGCTGTTCGCGGGTTCGGGGATCATCGGATAAGACCTGTGCAGTTACCACTGGCCAAGGCTCGCATCAGGCGCTAGAACCCGGCCCGGCGGGCGGTTAGCTCAGTTGGTAGAGCGCCTCGTTTACACCGAGGATGTCGGGGGTTCGAGTCCCTCACCGCCCACCATTCATCCCTCACCTGAAGCCATGTCCCTTGGTTCTGTTTTCATCTTGGGCAAGCTTTGCCGTGGTTTTCAGGCCTTATGCAGCAACGCCCAGAAACTTGGCCCGACGCGCATATTTTCCGCTTGCGCCCTGTCGCAAGCACCCCTATAGACCCCGCACGCCACATCGAAAGACGCGGCAGACCTCCGGTGGGGCCATAGCTCAGTTGGTAGAGCGCTTGAATGGCATTCAAGAGGTCAGGGGTTCGACTCCCCTTGGCTCCACCAAAGCAATCCCTTTAGTTTATTGATATTGCTGCATAATTCTTCTGAGGATTTGTGCTGTCCCACCAATTATCCCTCCAGTGGGCTTCAAGCTGGCTCCTTGCCGGGACGTGCGATGCGGCCTGTTTATGGTCCGCTCTCGATCTGCTGCACGATCAGCCTCTCTTAATCACACTGATCGGCTGGCTGCTGCCGCGCCAAGTTAGCACCTGGTCGTGTAGTTCAGGGCAGGGGGGGGCTGATGGGGTAGGGGGTCATCGAGGGGAGGGGGTGGGGGTAAAATCCGACGGCGCGGATCCTCTACTCGTGTTGGCCTCGGGCGGATTGCGCATTTTTTTATTTTCTTTGAAAATCATGCGCAGTAGTCCGCTGACCCGCACGAGTGGGCTACACCTGACGTGATCCAATACTCGGTCGGTTATGGATCGAGCATCTTGCGGTCCACCCATTCCTGCCGACGATCTCACGGGGGGCTGCGCATCAGAAGCGGAGGCTCGTGCCAAAGCCGCAGCAATCTGAAAGTTCGTTCTGGAGCGGTTTCCATGATCGCCTACCGAGGCGCAACACAGGCGGCGCCAAAGCCGGAGAAGGCGTCTGGCAACGGTGTCGCCCTTCATCTCTACCGGCCGTTGCTTAGGAACGGCACGGCTGAGGTGTCGCTATCTTGGGCGCGGGCATCGCTGCCGATCTAGGGTTCTACTAGAAAGGCCAGGCGAAGCACCCAAGTGTCCTCCGCGCAACTGCCATAGCCATCATAAACTGGAAATTTATGCTGACGTCTTTCGGCGGCGGAGCATCGCAAGACCACCAACGCTGGCCAAAAGGAATGCGGCCGAAGCAGGGAGCGGAACAGGAGCTGGCTGATCAGAGATGCTCGCAGCCCGGATCCCATATCCGTCGTCCGACCTGGTTGAGAACAGGAGCGCAGTGGAGGTCACTGGCTCGGCAAAGTCTACCGACAGCCAGTAAAGGTTACCATTTTCCTGCCGATCGGGAATTTCCCAGAGAGAGGTCCAGCCTTCCCCTTCTTGAATGGACATAGCAAAGTGGCTGTCCGGCTGATCATGAGCATCGGTCAGTGCGAAAATCAGGGACGAGAACGGCACCGGGGCGTTAACGGTCCACTTCAATTCGTCGATGTCTTGGCTGTCGATCCAGTAATCATTGGTCAGAGGATCGAAGCGGCCAAAGGCATGAGGTGCATCTGGGTTGCGCTTGATGACGGTCGAGCACCCATTGTTGACGACCGACTCTCCGCTTCCGCAGTGGCCGACACGCTGGAAATCAGAGGTGTTTAGGACAAGGGGCGTGGCGTTCTGTGGAGCCTTAGACAGCACCCTTACAGTAGCGCTCCAAGCAGGTGCACCCACAACGGTCACCGCAAGTGCAACTGCACAGCAGCAAGCTCGAGCTCCATTCAACAACATCAAACTTCCCTCCAAAACTCGTGATTTATTCGCACGTCAGGCGCTAGGGCAGATTGCTCTCCTAGGAGTGGAATTCCAAGGTAGGAGTTTCGTGTTAAGCCACTTGTTGCCTGTTGGGGCCGAGGAGAGGCAACAGGGCAACCTTTAGTCGGAATGGCCACAAAGGAGGGCAGCTGGCGCCGAGATGGAGCATGTGACGGTGAATTCCAGCAAGGGACGCGAGTGATGCTGCACATCACCCACAAGCGTTTTCCGGGTGCCCTAATGAAGTGGCACCTGACCTTCGTGCATCCTCTCCATCGACGCCGCGAGCCTATATGGCTGCATGACAGATCAGCCCAGCCCCGCGCCCCGCATTTCGCCAAAGGTCCGAGACGCCATTGAGGCGCGCGTCTGCAAGGGCCTTTCCATAGCCGCCGCGGCCGAGGAGGCCGGTCTATCCCGCACAGGCTTTGCCAAGGCGCTGCAACGTCCTGCGGTGGCCGATCTGCTCAGCCAGACCCAGGCGCGCTTCGTGGCGGAGGTGAACTCCCAGCGTGCTCTCCATAGGGCCCGCGCGCTGGACGTCGCCATGGAGATGCTCAACAGCGACAGGACCGATGACCGGGTGAAGGTGAAGCTGATCGAGATCCTGTCGCAAGATGGGAAAGCCCCGACTGTCTCGGTTCATGTCGACGCCAGCACCACCCACCATGGCGGCTATGAGTTCGTGCCTCCAAATGCGCGGATTGTTGAGATCAAGAGCAAGGACGCGGGGCCAGACACTGGTGTTCTCCACCCGATGTAAGCTCCCCGATGGAAGCAGGGTATCGCGTCGGAGCCGACAGCCTTGAGCGAAGCACTCAAATGACGGCTTCGAGCCCAACAGAGACATTCAGGCAAGCCGCAGCATGGTAGCGCGGTTTGCATGTGCAGCGTGCGGCTCGGCTCAAAGCAGACGTTAAGACCAGACATCTTGCTGCAGTGCAGCTTCCACAAATCTGTCATTCATGTTCGCCGCAGAAAGGTGGAGTGGTTCCGTGCCGGCAATGGCAGGACAAACCCGACGTAAACCACTCCTGCCCTCAGGGTCCTTAGGCAGCACTCGGAAAACAGGGCAAATTGCGCTGAAACGTCCCTCTAGGGCTTGCTCTATTGGGACAACGGCACGGAGCCGCGCCGGTCCCGGGGCGTCCACATAACGACAGAGGGAGGGCCGGCGGCTCGCTTATGCCGATGCGATGCAGGATAGCGGGGGAGCGACCGGGCCGGCGCCGGCGCGCGTGTGCCGCCCGGCGGTCCCGTGCCCCTGGCCGTGCCCCCGGCCCCTCCCTGGATAGTCCAAAACGCACCCCAAAAGCAGGCGCCCGAGCCCGCGAGAAATTTTCTGCCCGCTGGAAGTTCGGGGTACTGCGCAGAGTGGAGCAACTTTCCATTTACTGCGCCTGCACGAACTTCTTTGACTTTCTTACAGCCGATGCAAAAAGGGAAGCAGCTACAACCCCTTTTGGAAATCAGCCATGGCATTGATTCGGGCACAGCAAGGCATCGACAGCCTTTCCATAGACCTCAATTTCTACTCTCGTCATTTCTACGACGACGAATTCGACAACAACGTCGGTTATCGATATGGCGGCCAAACTTATGAAGACGTCTATTTTATCAATGGCTACAATGGCAGCACCGACCTTGTTATTGCCTTCCTGGGCTACGGGTTCGGCTTCAACTCTGCGGGGCAAGCAGATCGGGGCACCGTAACCGCGCTGGGCGAAGTGACTTACAGCGAAGAGGCTTACACCGGTCAAGAAATCTGGAGCATTCAGAACATTTCTGCTTCAGCATCCCGTCTGAACAGCGTCGCGCTGACCGCCAGCAATGCCGATGATCGCGCACTTATGAGTTCCGTGATGAGCGGGAACGATACGATCCAGCTTAGCGCCTTTGATGATCGCTTTGAGGGCTGGGGCGGGAACGACCTGATGTTTGGCGGCGGAGGTAACGACACCTTGCTTGGAGGGAGCGGCACCGACACCATTCAGGGCGGCGCAGGCCATGACCGCCTGGGCGGCGGTGTTGGACGCGACCATATGATCGGCGGTCGGGGCAACGATGTTTACATTGTCACGGCTGGAGATTCTACGGCCGAAGACGCCAATGGCGGGATTGACCGGGTGCACTCTGCGATCAACTGGAACCTCTCAGCCAACATCGAAAACTTGACTTTCGCCGGTACCGCCCATCTAGGCGGCAAAGGAAACAGTCTCGCCAATACGATGAACGGCAATGCCGGCAGCAATGCCTTGAATGGCGGGGCTGGCAACGACCGCATGTTTGGGAATGCAGGCAATGACCGCTTACTGGGCGGGATTGGCAATGACATGCTGAAGGGCGGCGTGGGTGCAGACACGCTGATCGGCGGGGCTGGGAAGGACACGATGTATGGCGGGGCCGGGGCGTCGCACGATGTCTTCGTCTTCAAAAGCGCCATGGAGAGCCGGGTTGGAGCGCAGAGAGATCAGATATTCGACTTCCAGCTGGGACGCGACGATATCCACCTTTCGGGGATCGACGCCAACAAGCAACGCGCAGGAAACCAAGCCTTTGACTTTTCTGGAACAGCAGCCGACGACTATTCAGTCTGGTTTGCCAAACAGGCTGGCGGGGTGATTGTTCGCGGCGATATCAACGGTGATCAGACAGCCGATTTCGCAATCTGGATGGATGGCGCTACGCGCTTGAGCGAAAACGACTTCCTGCTGTAATCCCTACACCCCGTTGAGCAATCGGCGGGGACGATCGGCCAAGGGGTAGGCCGCGGCCATTAAGGCAAAGTTCAGGACCACCCCCCGGCATGAAGCATCGCCCCCCGCATCTGCTGCGAGGTGCATTTCGTGCGGGGTTTCAGTAATTGCAGGTCAGGTCGCCTGCGGTATGGTCATGGCGACACAAACCACAGAGGCGCCATGTTCATCGAGATTTCCGTCCCAGGCGACGCACTTGAACTCATCAACTTCGACTATGTGGTGAAAGTTAAGCCGCACCCAAGCGATCAGAATGCCGCACTCCTTGTGTTTGCTGATGGGAGAGATGTCCTCGTTCTGAATACCTATAGCCAAATCCAGGCTGCGATCCGAACTGGAAGCGGTCGCGCGCGGCAGTTCTAGTCCTGTGCCGTGCTGCATGCCATTGCCGGTGATGCACTCCATGACTGCCGGGTCATCGGTGCAGCACTAACGTGCAGCCCTCAGGCGTTGGTGCGGATACAGACGGTGCCTGAGGCATACGGCTGGGGCTGCGCCCCGGCCCGCTAGATCTCTCCTACCCAGCATCGCTATCAGAAGGCCTTCCAGCCTGAGCGCGCTCTATTCGTCACACAGAGAAGGCATAGGAGTTGGTAGACACGCGCGCAGCGGCGGAAGGGTGCAAGGAGGGTGCGAATTCTCGCCATCAAGTCAGCCGTTCCGAAACCGGCCACGCTGATCCTCAATCCGCCACCAAGCCAATAAATGCTGGCCTTCAGATGCACTGGGGCTGTCAGCAAGTCGGCTAGGAGGTGGAGTTCATCGCACGCGGCTGCAGCACTGCGTCGACTTTTGCGGCCATTCAAAGTGCTTCGGCCGATCCTTACAAGACTTGGGATCACAAATGGTGGAGCGACACTACATCCCGTCAAACGACAAGTGTAAGGCTGCATTTTCCGTCGCCGTCTCATCATCGAGAGGTTGGAACAATCTTGACGAGAAATCGTTGGCCGTCGTCAATCGGTAGGGGACTTTTTGTAACCAGTTGGGATCACTGATGCAGAAAGGATAGAACGATGAGCTTTGCAACTGCCGACGAGCGTTACTTCGTACGTCTCGTGAACAGCACTCGGAAAGAACTGGGCCTTGATCCCCTCAAGATAGCCAAGTCCCTGAACGAAGCTGCAGACGGCCATACCCAATGGATGCTGGATACCGATACCTTCTCGCACACCGGAGAGGGCGGCTCACGCGCCTCAGAGCGCATTAAAGAAGCAGGCTTTCCCATGGAGGGCGAAAGCTGGGGCACCCGCGACAACCTGGGATATATTGAAGTGACCGGCGGCGCTGACCTTCGCGATGAGATCAGGCAGATGCACCAAAATTTGCTGGATAGCCCTAGCCATTGCAAAAACATCCTTGACCCCGATCTTGAATACATCGGCATAGGCCTGGAGGTAGGCCGCTACAGCGGCCACACGGTCCTCATGGCAACCCAGAACTTCGGAAGGACCACTGGGCAGCCGGAAATTGACACCGGGCTGTTCCCAAAGGGGCGTGACCTCAAGCCAGACCTGGGCGTTGAAAGTCGAGCAGACTGGCTGGTGGAGACTTTTGATGGAGCCTTAAGATCCTCCTCCAATGATGGAAGCGTCGTGACCGGCACGGCAGACGCGGACGATTTCCGCCTGTCTTCTGCCTCTGACTTTGCGCGCGGCTTTGCCGGCAATGATTGGACGAACGGAGCCGCAGGCAATGACACTCTCGAAGGGGGCGCAGGCTTTGACCGGCTCACCGGCGGAACCGGAGACGACCTTCTGCGGGGAGGCTATGGAGACGATGTGCTGGACGGACAGGGGGGCGACGACCGCCTGAAAGGCGCTCAGGGCAATGACCTCTTGCGAGGCGGCTATGGTCACGATGAGTTGGCGGGCCACGGTGGCCACGACACGCTCATCGGGGGCGGCGGTGACGACCAGATGACGGGCGGATATGGTTATGACTTCCTGGTGGGAGGCGCCGGAAATGATACCCTTCGGGGATCGGCCGGGAGAGACACCTTGGAGGGGGGACAAGGCAACGACCTGCTGATCGGCGGAAGTGGGCCCGACACCTTCATGTTCCGCAAAGGCCAGGGTTTCGACAGGATTTCTGACTATGAAGTCGGGGTTGATCGGCTTTTGATCGATGATGCCCTGCTGGGCCGATCTGTCGCCAAATTCTACGACGACATCGTCCGTGAAACTGCCTCCGGAGTTGTGCTGGAGTTCGGGAATGGGAACAAGATCACCATCGTAGGTCGGGGGCTGACAGCAGAAACTGTGGCAGACGATATCCTGCTCTTCTGATCGACGGTCTCTCAAATCATCTTAGCGGCACCAAGATCACGTGCCGCCAAGAGCGAACCGAATGCCCACTCGTCATGCCGCCGAAACGAAGCACTCCTGGCAGGTGAAGTCGGCCGGACGCAGGCCGAAGGTCGCACCGGAAGGAAGCGCAGATGTGAGAACGGCGGTGAGAAACTAGTCCACGGAAGCGGCGGCATGGAGCTGCTGCGGGCGGCGTAAAAGTCGTCCACCTTTTCCCTTTCTGCGGCAGCAGGGAGGGCGCGAGGATTTTCAGCGGTCAACTGGCCGTCCACATAGGCGTTGAGATCCAGATCGGTGATCTGCGCGTCAGTGTTCAGCATCGTGACCTCGCACCAGTTTGAGCGCCGGCTTGCGTACCGCCTCGCCATCCTCGAAGGCGCGCAGTTGGGCGCGGGCGCGCGAGACACGTGACATCACCGTACCAGGTGGCACTCCGATCAAGGCCCCGGCCTCGGCATAGGACAGGCCATCCACCGCGACGAGTTGCAGCGCCTCGCGCTGATCGTCGGGTAAGTCCAGGAATGCCTGGCGCAGCTGGGCCAGCCGCAGGGCGCTGTCTTGCGGGGCCTCGATGACCTGCGGGCTCAGCTCCGCATAGGCAGCCTCGCGCCGGGTCTCGCTTTGCGCCTGCCGGCGGCGATCCAGGAAGCGGTTGCGCAGGATCGCACGCAGCCAGGGTCCAGGCGCCTTGCCCGCGGCCAGTTGCCGGCGCTGTTCATGGCCCCGCAGCAGGGCGTCCTGCAAAAGGTCATCTGCCTCGGCCCGGTCGCGGGTCAGGGCATAGGCGTAACGCCGCAAGGGCGTCAGAAGGGCATGGATCGGGTCACGGCGGGTCATCTTGCATAGTTAGACGAAGCCGGTGGCGGTTTCCTTCCATGCGATGCAATTTTTTTGCGCTATCTGTTTGGTCAATCACTTGAGGGGAAATCTGTCTTCGAACATCGACGCCAACACCACCCTGTATCAGCCTCAAAGCCCCTGCGGTTGTGATCCGCAGGGGGTCTTCCCAAGCAGCCAATGGGCAGCAAAGGCAACGGTGCCAAAGCCAACAATCATGATGCACCAGTTCAGCAGGATGGTCCTTCCGGACTGGACGTGTCCGGAAGCCGTCGGTGACTGGTGGCTTAGAGGAGAGGGTCCCTTGGATTCTGGCGTCAGGCTACCAGGCGGCATCCGGCTTGCAGCCGGCTTGTTGTCGTGGAAGCTCATGTCTCGTCTTTCGTTGGTACAAGGGTCATGTCCCGGCGGAAAGCCTTGTGGTCAAAGCCTCCGGCCGTCTCCTGGCTCCCCCAGAAGGGTCCGGACCATTCAACGGCATCAAGTGCCCAGAGCTGCGGCCACCCGCTTCCATTCGCCTTCGTTTCCCGGCAGCCCCATGCGGAGCCATGTGCCGGAATATGGAAAGCGGCGCGTCCAGATGTGATGGCCCGCGAGGGCGCCCTGCGCTTGTTGCGCATTGGAGGTGTCATAAAGGCGGAAAAGGAGCGTACCGCCTGCCTGGATCCAACCGGCGCTTGCAGCCAAGCGGTCGAGCCTTTCGGCTTCACCGGAAAGACGCCTGACAGTCCTGTCACGCCAGTCCCGGTCACCAAGCGCCAGGCGTCCGATTTCGAGTGCAGGGCCCGAGACTGGCCAAGGGCCAGCAAGCGCGGACATCCGCCGGATCACATCTGCGCCCCCGTAAACAAAGCCAAGCCGCAGCCCGGCAAGCCCCCAGAACTTGCCGAAAGACCGCATAACCAGCAGACGGTCGGAGGCTTTAGCAACAAGGCTTTCTGCCGGAACCGGATCCGCGAAGCTTTCATCGACAACCAGCCTTCCGACCGACAGGGTGAGGAGGCTCTCCTTGCGGCAGATCCGTCCGTCCGGGTTGTTGGGATTTACGACGACCGCAAGATCGGCGCCTGACAGGTCCTCCAGCCGAGCCACCTCCTCGACATGCCAGCCCGCCTGCCACAGGCAGGCCGCGTGCTCGTTATAGGTCGGGGCGAGCACGCGGGCGAGGCCGGGCCTTTCCAGCAAGGGGATCATCTGGATCGCCGCCTGCGCGCCTGCCATCGCCAGCCCCGGGGCGGCGGTACCGAAGGCCGTGGCGGCGGCCTCCATCAGGGCGCCCGTGGCGCTTGCCGTGGGCAGGTTGGTCCATGCCCCAGGGGAAAGCCAAGACACCGGGTAGGGCTGGCGGTTGATGCCGGTGGAAAGGTCGATCCAGTCCCCCTGCCCCCATCTTGCCTGTGCTTCGTCAAGGTTTCCGCCATGGTCGCGCATCAGGATGCCCCGGTGATGATGGGAAGCAGCGACCAGACCATCAGGCCAGCTGCCAGCAGAAGCATGGCCCGCTTATAGAGACCGACCCCCCGCGTCACAGAGGCGGGCAAGGGATCCGGCGCGCCCTCGTTGAGCCAAGGCTCGGGGGCGACAAGGCCGTCGTAGATCCGGGGGCCGGACAGGCGAACGCCCAGGGCTCCCGCCATGGCACCCTCGGGCCAGCCGGCATTCGGAGAACGGTGCCGGCTTGCGTCACGCAGCATGACCCGGCCTGCGCGCAGGGGCTTGCCGCAGGCCAACGCGAACAGCGCACCGGTAGCCCGTGCAGGGATCAGGTTCACCAGGTCGTCCAATCGGGCCGAAGCCCAGCCGAACTGCAGATAGCGCGGACTGCGATGGCCGATCATTGAATCCAGCGTGTTGATCATCTTGTAGACGGCAATCCCCGGCAGCCCGGCCACCGCGCCCCAGAAGACCGGTGCGACAATGCCGTCCGAGCTGTTCTCGGCCAGGCTCTCCAGCGCGGCGCGGGCGACGCCCGCCTCGTCCAGAGCATCGGGATTACGCCCGACGATCATCGACACGGCCTGCCGAGCGGCAGGCAGTTCCCCTGCAACCAGCGGCAATTCCACTGCGGCGACATGGTCCTGCATGGAGCGCATCGCGACCAGGGGCCAAGCGAGGCAGCCGCCCACGAGAATACCCGGAACACTGTCGGGCAGCAGAGCTTGCGCGACGGCGGAGGGCAGAAGGGCTGCGCCGGTGCAGAGGATCAGGGCCAGCATCCCCATGAGCTTCTGGGGCAGAGCGGACTGGTTCAGCCTTGCGTCAAGCGAGACGATCAGATGTCCTGCCCATGTCACCGGATGGCCAATCCGCGCATATAGACAGTCCGGCCAGCCTATCAGCCGGTCAAGGGCAAGCGCCACCAACATCATCGCGGGGAACTCAGCAATCATCGCTGCCGAACTTCAGAATGCCGACTACCCCGGCAGCCTCCAGCACAGAGGCCGCGTCGGGCGGAACCTCGCCCTTCGGGAAGATCAGACCGCGGGCTGAGCCAGTATGCGCCATAAGAAAACCCGTCGCCCCAAGGTGGCGGGCCAGTCCTTCCGTTGGATCGCCCACCGGTCCCCGCATCCTCAGGCAGCGCCGGGCGCTTTCAGAGGCTAGCTCGGCGAAGGCGTTCAACTTGCTGGCTCGCTGCCAGTCCGAGACGATATCTGAGATATCCGGAAAATCCACGTCAGCGGGATCGGTGGAACGGGGCACACCGAAATAGCCACCGACGATCTCATGGGCAGGTAGTGCAGGCAATTGCTGCAGGATGCGGCCCTCGCGGGAGGCCCAGAGCAGACGTTCGGGGCGGGTGAAGGCAAGCGGGTCCGAAGCCCCTTCCTCAGCCACGCAGGCCGCCATGAGGCGCCCTGCCGGCCCCTGCCAGCCATGAAGCAGGGCCGCCGCGATCAACTGGGCGGTCGAGATGCCTGTGCCGGCCCCTGGAGGGGATAGTGTCGAGACGACCACCTCTCCCTGGCCGGCAAGCCCTAAGGTCTGCAGGAAGCCGGCAAGTGGATCGTCCACGTGTCTGCTCCCACACCGCAGTTCCGCCTGCAGTCCGGTCCTCGAGCAGGGAACCGTGATCAGGCCGAGCGCGCCGTTCGGCCCCAGCCTGCCCTGCACATATTCCCCGAAATGGCCGCGGATGCTGACGGTCCTCATGGCTGCCAATTGACCTCGGCAACGGACCAGTGGCCGTGCGGTCCGACGTAGAACCGGGTCAGCGACAGGGGCGCGACATGGAACGACAGGGCGCCGGCAACCGACCCAATGGCAAGGGCAAGCGCTGCCCGGACGGTGCCTGCATGGGCGATGACGATCTGTGTGCCCCCTGCGCGGGCAAGATCCAGAAGGGCGGGGGTCGTCCGGGCGCAAAGGTCCCGAAAGCTCTCGCCTTGCGGGGGGCGGTGATCGGCCAGAGCCTCGGGGGCGAGGGCGCCAAGGTCGGGGAGCGCTGTATGGTCCAGTCCCTCCCATTCCCCGAAGTCCTGCTCCCACAACCTTTCGTTCGTCCTCACGGCCAGTCCAGGCATCAACGCCTCGGCGGTCATCAGACAGCGCCGGGCCGGAGAGCTGGTCAGCATTGCGCCTTCCGGAAGGTGAGCCGCCAGTGCCGAAAAGCCCGGATGGTTCGACAGATCCGCCGGCAGGTCGAGGCGGCCGGCAAGGCGCCCGGCCCCTGCCACTGGGGCATGGCGGATCAGGAACATCTCGGCATGGCGTAGGTCAGGCACTGCCCACGGCTCTCCCGTCAGTTTCGTTGTCTTGTTCACGCATGGATGCCGAGTGTCAGCAGCAGCGCCACCTCGGCGATCTGCTGGCCCGCCCCTAGCACGTCCCCGGTCTGTCCGCCGAGCTTCCTCCAGGCGATCAGGGCCAATGCCGCGATGGCAAAGGCGGCAACGACAAGTGCGGCCCAGCCTTGGGGCAGAAGCAGCATCGGCAGTCCCCCCAGTAGACCCGCCAGGATGACGCTTGCAGTCCCCACGGCCTTGCCCTGCGCTCCAAGCCCGTCAGGGCGTGCGGCCGGCAGCCATGCCATAAGCGCGGCCGGCGCCACGCGGCTTGCCATAGCGACGGCGATCAGAGCACCGATGGCCTCAAGCTCGGCCAGGGCCACCAGCCCCAGCCAGCGCAGCCCGAACGACAGGATCAGCCCAACCGCCCCATAGCTGCCTATCCGGCTGTCTCGCATAATCTCAAGCCGCCGCTCGGGCGTAGTGCCGCCCCAGAAGCCGTCGCAGAGATCGGCGAACCCGTCCTCGTGCAGCGCCCCGGTCGTGATGACCTGGGCGGCAAGCGCAAGCCCGCCCGCGACCGGTGGGGACAGCCCAAGCGCCAGAGCCGCCACCATCGCCCCCGCTGCAATAAGACCGACCGGCAGACCGGCCAGGGGAAAGGCCCAGGCCGCTGCGTCCAGCCTAGGGACGGGGTCGCGCAGGCGTCCGAACGGCACGCGCGTTAGCAGGATGACCGCTAGCTGCATCTCGGCAAGGCGCTGCCTCATGCGCCGCTGATCCCAGCGTCGGCGAACGTGGCCATACCATTGTGGCAGGCCAGTGCTGAGCGCACGACGCCAAGGGCCAGCGCCGCCCCCGACCCCTCGCCAAGCCGCATGTCGAAATCGAGGATGGCCGTCCTGCCCATGGCCGACAGCAGCTTCCTGTGTCCCGGCTCGACCGAGACGTGGCCGACCAGGCAATGATCGAGAAGCCGCCGGTCCGCCGCGAACAGGGGCGCGGCGGCGGCGGTGCAGATGAAACCATCCAGGATCACCGGAATACGGGCTTCCCGTGCGGCAAGGACGGCCCCGCAGATCGCCGCCTGTTCGCGGCCGCCGAGGGTCGAAAGGGTTTCAAGCGGGGCAAGGCCCGGATGGCGCGCAAGCCCGCACGCGATCGCATCAATCTTGCGCCGGACGCCGTTGTCGTCCGAGCCGGTGCCCCGGCCAACCCAGTCCGCGACCTCGCCCCCGAACAGCGCAGCACAGAGCGCCGCGGAAATGGTCGAGTTGCCGATGCCCATTTCGCCCAGGGTCAGGATGTCGGCTTGCGGATCGACGGCAGCCGCGCCACGGTTCAGGGCATCCAGTGTCTCGGCCTCGGTCATGGCCGGGCCGGCGGTGAAGTCGGCGGTCGGACGGTCGAGGTCCAGCGCGATCACCGACAGATCGGCACCATTCGTCCGGCAAAGCTGGTTGATCGCTGCACCGCCCGCCTCGAAGTTCGCCACCATCTGCGCGGTGACCTCCTGTGGGAAGGGGTTGACCCCTTGAGCGCAGATCCCGTGGTTTCCGGCGAAGACAAGTGCCTGCGCCTTGACGATCCCGGGCCGATCTTTCCCTTGCCACGCGGCCATGAACAGCGCGATCTCCTCCAGCCGCCCCAGCGAGCCCGGCGGTTTGGCCAGGCTGTCTTGGCGGCGCGCGGCGCCGGCGCGGGTGGCTTCGTCGGCGACTGGCAGGGTGTCGGCGAGACCGGCGATCTGGGCCAGGGTTTCCAGCTGCATCATTTCACTTTCATGGGAAGGCCGCACACGGCCAGGATGACCTCGTCTGCGACCTGCGCGACCTGCTGGTTCAGCGTCCCCGCAGCGTCCCGGAAGGTCCGGGAAAGCCGGTTCTCAGGCACAATCCCCGCGCCGACCTCGTTGGTGACCAGCACCACGGGCGCAGCCTGTGCGCGAAGCGTCTCGACCAGCCGGACAGCCTCGGGGCGCCAGTCGCGCCCAGCCAGGATCAGGTTCGACAGCCACAAGGTCAGGCAGTCCACCAAACGAGGAACGCCGTCGGTGAGAGTCAGCGCAGAGCAAAGATCCAGGGGTTCCGCATGAGTGCGCCACGCCGCGCCGCGCCGCGCCTTATGGGTGGCGATCCGATCTTCCATCTCTGAATCGAAGGGCTGCGCAGTGGCGATATAGATCGCAGCCTCGCCAAGCGAGAGTGTCCGGCTCTCCGCGATCGCACTTTTGCCTGATCGGGCACCCCCTGTGACAAGGATGATCGAACCCATGGACATTCTATCCCTTCTGTTCCCCAGACCGGAAGCCACCCTTCACACCGTCATCTGCAAGATGGCGTGGCCATAGCGCGCCTGTTCGATCAGCGTGAGCCCACCCGAGATGATGATTTCTTCCAGAAGAACGGCGTCCTGCGCATCGTTAGACATGGCCGGCACCGCCGCGGCGATGGCCAGAATGGATAGCGACGAGAACCGCATGGTTCCCTCCCCGGTTGGCCCAATGGGCCGCATGACGATCTGCCTGTGGGGTGCACCCGCAGACGGTTTCATTGTCACCGCTGCGGAATTGCCGCTCCTCGGACGCACCCCGCGCCGAGGATGGGTGATCGTCGGGGCAGGTCTCCTGACTTGCGGGTCATCGCTCCGGCCAGCCTTCCCATGCCCGAAGGCACAGTGGCAAATTGACCGTCGCTCGCCGCTTACAGTTGCGGGGGCAGTCCGGGATTTGCCTGCAAGAGGCGCACCCGGTTCCCATATTAAGCCGCTCTCGCGACACCACGACGCCTGAGTTCTGCGCCGGGCACACGCTGGCTGTCAAGACGGGTCTGCAATCAACCGACGCTGATGCACGCCCTTGCTCTTGCGGGCGGGAGACATTTCCCACTAGGTAAGCCGCTCTCGCGACACCACGACGCCTGAGTTCTGCGCCGGGCACACGCTGGCTGTCAAGACGGGTCTGCAATCAACCGACGCTGATGCACGCCCTTGCTCTTGCGGGCGGGAGACATTTCCCACTAGGCCGTGCCGGAAGCCTTGGGGAGCCTTGCCATGGAACTGACACTCGTCGGCATCGGGACCGGCAATCCGGACCATTTGACCCTGCAGGCGGTCGAGGCGATCCGGACGGCGGACCTCCTGCTGATCCCCAACAAGGGCGAAGGCAAGCAGGAGCTCGCGGACCTGCGCCGCAGGATCGTCGCCGGTTGTGTCGAGGATGACGGCGTCAAGGTTCTGTCCTTTGCCATGCCCGAGCGAGATCCCAAAGTGCCCGACTACAAGACGCGGGTCAAACTCTGGCATGATGCCATCGCGCAAGCCTGGCTTGACGCGCTAGCCCCTTATCCTGAAGCGCGGAAGATCGTGCTGCTCGTCTGGGGTGACCCGGCCTTGTTCGACAGCACGCTGCGGATTTCCAGGCGGATCAGGAAGGCCCATCCGCTAGAGCTGAAGGTCGTGCCAGGCCTGACGTCGCTGCAGGTGCTTGCCGCATCCCACGTCATCCCGCTCAACCGCCTGGCCGAGCCGTTCCTCGTGACCACCGGCAGGCACCTGCGCGAGCATGGCTGGCCTTCAGGCATCGATACGCTTGTGGTCATGCTCGACGGCGAATGTTCGTTCACCACGCTCGATCCGGCTGGGGTCTCGATCTGGTGGGGCGCCTATCTGGGCATGGAGGGCGAAATCCTCGATCAGGGCGAGCTGTCCGAAGCCGGCCCGCGCATCCTCGCGGCCCGTGCCGAGGCACAGGAGCGGCGGGGCTGGATCATGGACATCTACCTGCTGCGCCGCGAGACCTCCTCCGCGAGCGCGCCGTAGAGGATCAGCGTTGGGGCTGTCGAACGCGTATTCGCGTGGCAAAGATCGACCAGCTTGCCAATCGTCGCCCGGTGCAGCGCCTCCGCAGGGGTGGACACGCCTGCCGCCAAGATCGCCGGAGTTTCTGCCGAAAGTCCATGCGCAATCAGCCGGGCGGCAAAGGCTGGAAAAGTGGCGCGCGCCATGTAGACGGCCGTTACCGCATGCGGGTCGGCCAGTGCGGCCCAGTTCAGGTCGCCAGGCAAACCACCGGCAACATCATGCCCGGTCACGAACTGCACACGCCGCGCGGTCAGGCGCCGGGTCAGCGGGATGCCCGCAGCCGCAGCGGCCGCAGCCGGAGCCGTCACGCCCGGAATGATTTCGTAGCCGATCCCGGCCTCTGTAACGGCGGCGATTTCTTCCTCCAGACGCCCGAACATGCCCGCATCGCCGGATTTTAGCCGGACCACGCGGGCGCCCGCTGCCGCGTGATCCACCAGCAGGCGGTTGATGTCATCCTGCCGGGCTGAGGACCGGCCTGCGCGCTTTCCGACCGAGATCAGCTCTGCACCCGTCGGGGCAAGATCAAGCATTGGCCCCGAGGAAAGGTCGTCGTAAAGCACGACCTCAGCCGCCTGCAGGCGCTTCATGGCCCGAATAGTCAATAGTTCAGGATCACCGGGACCGGAGGACACGAAGCTGACAAAGCCCGCCTCTCTCATGACGCCTCCGAGATCAGGTGGAAGAACGTGCCGGTGACGTTCCCCCGGCGAGAGCCTGTTTCCGGGACAGCATTGCCATCCGCATCGAGAACCTCGGCGAGAGGGGCGTCAGGCTGCAAGAGGATGGTGGAATAGTGGAACTCATGGCCGAGCAGCCTCTGGCCGGCGCCCTGGCCCAGCAGCGGGGAAAGGAGCCTCGCCTGCCGGTATCCAAGATGCATCCGGCGAGACGCGTAGCTCGTTTCCAGGCCCAACAGCCCCGCCATGCGATGGGTCTGCCCGTCTGCGTCTGTCAGGCTTTCGCCAAGCACCATGTATCCGCCGCATTCGCCATGAACGGGCCTGTCCCGCGCAAAACGCCTCAAACCCGCAAGGAAGTTCTGTGCCCCGGCCAGGCGACCCGCGTGAAGTTCCGGATAACCGCCGGGAAGCCAGCAGCACTCGGCATCCGGCGGCGGCTCGTTGGCGAGTGGGGAAAAGGCGAGGATCTCGGCCCCGGCGTTTCGCCAGCCGGCGAGAAGATGTGGATAGGCAAAGGAAAACGCCTCGTCCCGAGCAAGTGCGATCCTTTGGGCCGGCGGGCGGATGCCCCTTGGCGGCTGCAGGGGCCTACCGCCCGCCGCCAGCGCGCGAAGGGCCACAAGATCGACATGCGCCCGAAGGAAACTGGCATACCCGACGATCGCCGCATCGAGATTTGCATGCTCAACCGCCTGAACCAGCCCGAGGTGGCGCTCGGGCAGCGTCAGGTCGCCACGTCGTGGCAAGGCCCCGAAAACCGGTATACCAGCATTGTCCAGGGACAGACGGCACAGCCGTTCGTGCCGAGGCGAGGCGACCCGGTTGAGGATGACACCTGCGACCTGCACGTCCTGTCGGAAGTGCCGCAGTCCCAGGGACAGCGCGGCGACGGTTTGGGCATGGCCGGACACGTCCATGACCACCACCACCGGCCAGCCCGTCGCCGCCGCGATATCCGCTGTCGATCCGTTGCCAGAGGCCCCTGCCCGGGCCACCCCGTCAAACAGCCCCATCGAACCCTCAGCGACCGCCATCTCGCCCGGCACCCCAAGCTGGTCGGCCAGCAACCCTGGGTCCATCGCCCAACTGTCGAGATTGCGGGAATCCTCGCCGCAGGCGGCGCGATGGAAGGCCGGGTCGATATAGTCCGGTCCGCACTTGTAGGGACGAACCTTTACCCCATCCTCGGCAAGGCAGCGCAGCAACCCCAGCATCACCGTGGTCTTGCCCGCGCCCGAGCGTGGGGCCGAGACGATCAGCCCGGGGATCGTGGCCTGGCTCATTCCTTCACCGCATTGGCACGGCCTGCGCGGAAGCGGCGGTCGTAATCGGCCGCGTAGAGCCGGCTTTCGTCGAATCCTTCTGCCGCCAATGTGCGGCCCACAAGGATCAGGGCCGTCCGCTCCATCGTCTCGCCCATGTCGGCGGCGATGGAACCAAGCGTCCCCCGCACGATCCGCTGGTCCGGCCAGCTCGCCCGCCAGACCACGGCGGCGGGACAGTCCATGCCGTAATACGGGCCGAGTTCGGCGGCGACCGCTTCCAGCCGGTGGATGGAAAGATGGATCGCCAGCGTCGCCCCGGTGGCCCCGAAGGCGGCAAGCGTCTCCGCCGACGGCATGGGCGAGGCGCGGCCCGACGTCCGGGTCAGCACCACGCTCTGAGCGATGCCTGGCAGGGTCAGTTCTGCCCCCAGGGCGGCGGCGCCCGCCGCAAAGGAAGGGACGCCTGGCGTGATGTCATAGGGGATGCCCAACGCGCGCAGCCGGCGCAACTGCTCACCCATGGCCGACCAGACAGACAGATCGCCTGAGTGCAGGCGCGCCACGTTCAGCCCCTGCGCGTGGGCGGCCACAATCTCGGCGATTATACCGTCGAGACTCATGGGCGCGGTGTTGATGATCCGCGCACCGTCAGGACAGTGCTGCAGCATTTCCTCCGGGATCAGGGACCCGGCGTAAAGGCAGACAGGCGAGGCTGCAATCAGATCCCGACCCCGCAGCGTAAGAAGGTCGGGCGCGCCGGGGCCTGCGCCGATGAAGTGAACGGTCATGGATCGGGCCTTTCGGACTGAGCAAGGGCGGCAGTGACGCATCTGTCGGCCGAAATCACGCGCGGCTCGACAAGGCGCGCACCGGGGCCGGCCGCGATAATGGCGCAAGCCTCGGCAAGGCTGCCGGTCCCGAAACGGGCGAGGATGCGGGGGCTGCGGGTGGGCGTGCTTACGCCCAGCAGCATAGCCTCAGGGATCGGGACGAGCTTGAAGCCGGCCGCCTGTAGGTCGGCCACGACGGGATGGGTCTGCCGGAAGGCAGGCACGGCAAGCGTCAAGGGGGGCATGACCTGCATCCGCAGAAATAGGTCCTGAACGCCCTCAAGGTTCGCTGCTGCCCGAAGGCCAAGTCCGACGGCCCTCATCGCGTAACGCTCCATTGCACGACCGGATAGCTGGTCTTCCAGCCGCGCCTGCTGCCCAAAGGCGCCGCTTGCGACAGTTCGATCCGCAAAAGCATGCCCCCAAGCCGCGCTTGCGCGCAGGCAAGCAGGCTTTCGGTTTCCAGCGTGATCCCATGGGCGACGATGCGGCTCCCGGCGGGAAGGGCGCCCCACAAGGCGTCGAGCAGCGGACTGTCCAGACCACCGCCGATGAAGACGGCATCCGGCGCGGGAAGGCTTGGCAGCAGGTCAAGCGCGCTGCCCTGCCGTATCTTAAAATGCGGCACGCCGAGAGATATGGCATTTGCGCGCGCACGGACGGCACGGGCCGGATCGCGCTCGACGCCCACGGCGCGATTACGGGGATGCGACAGAAGCCACTCGATGCCAACCGAGCCGCTGCCTGTGCCAAGATCCCACAGCAGTTCCCCAGGGCGGGGGGCAAGCGCGGAAAGAGCCAAGGCGCGGACCGGGCGCTTGGTGATTTGGCCATCATGTTCGAAAAGATCATCGTCCAGACCCGAGGAATGCGGCAGTCCCTTCGCACCTCTGACCTCGATGGCGCAGGCAACAAGGTTTTCGCATCTCGGCAAAACGTCTTGGGCGATATACCGGCGAACACGTTCTTTGGGGCCACCCAGATGCTCCATCACGTGCAGCGTGGAGGCACCAAAGCCAAGCGAGAACAGGTAGCCCGCCAGACCCGCCGGCGCGCCTCCATCCCGAAGGGTGACGATCAGCCTTGCGCCCTCGGACAGGTGGCGGCGCAGCTTCTCGACCGGCGCGGCATGGAGGCCGAGGCATGTCACCTCCTCGAGCCGCCAGCCGAGGCGTGCGGCGACAAGGGACGGGACCGAGATGGCGGGATAGGCGCGCCATTCTCCAGCGTGCAGTTCCTGCGCGAGGCTGCCGCCAGCACCGTGCCAGAAGGGATCGCCAGAAACCAGCGCCGCCACTTGCCTGCCACGCCACGCCAGCAAAGGCGCCTGCGAAAAAGGCACCGGCCAAGGCGACTTGCAGGAGTGGGCCACCATCGCCAGGTGGCGGGGACTGCCGAAGACGACTTCAGCCCGTTCCAGCGCATTGCGGCTTGCCTCGGACAGATCCTTCAGGCCATTTTCCCCAATGCCGATGATCGACAGCCATTCAGACATCCGAACCACCCTCATTCTGGGTGGCACCACCGAGGCGAACCGCCTTGCGCAGGCCGTTGCCGACGCGGGCCTGCCCGCGATCCTGTCGTATGCGGGACGGGTCGCCAACCCCCGCAGGCAGCCGATGCCCGTCCGCAGCGGCGGCTTCGGCGGGGCCGAGGGGCTTGCGGCCTTCCTGAGGGCAAACCGCATCGGGCAGGTGGTCGATGCGACCCATCCCTTTGCTGCCGGGATCAGCTGGAACGCCAAGCTTGCCTGCACAGGCGCCGGAGTGCCGCTTTGCGCATTGGAACGAGTGCCCTGGATGGCCAAAGAGGGCGATGCTTGGACTCATGTCCCCGACATGGAGGGGGCTGCTGCTGCACTGGACCGCCCCGGCAAGCGGGTGTTTCTGGCGATCGGTCGACAACATCTCGCCAGCTTCGCCCACTTCGGACAGCATCGTTTCCTGACCCGGCTGGTCGATGCGCCCGCCGCGGACTTCCCCCTTCCAGACGCCGAGGTGGTCGTTGGACGCGGACCCTTCCGCCTTGAGGACGATCTGGAACTGATGCGCGCGCACCGCACCGAGCTGCTGGTTGCCAAGAACGCAGGCGGGGCTGGAGCCGAGGCGAAGATCCTTGCTGCCCGCACGCTGGGCATCCCCGTCATCGTGATCGACCGGCCGGAACTGCCCGATCGTCCCGTGCGCCGGACCGTTGCCGAGGTCATGGACTGGCTTCATACCCGCCTCGGCGTATAGACGAAGCGCCCGACCCGGCGCGTGGCTGACGAGCCCAGGATGACCATCGTGCGCATATCCGCCATCTCAGGGCGGGCCTCTTGCAGAGGCATCACGTGGATTTCTTGTCGGGGGGTCGAGACCGCGCGGGCAAAGATCATCAGGCGCTCGGGCTCAGCCTGGGCTTTCAGCAGGTCCAGCACGGATGCGAACTGATGCGGGCGCGAAGCCGAGCGCGGATTGTAGAAGGCCATTGCGAAATCCGCCTCCAGCGCCAGATGCACCCGCCTGAGCACCAGATCGAAGGGCTTGAGGTTGTCCGACAGGTTGATGGCGCAGAAGTCATGACCCAAGGGCGCGCCGGCTGCGGCAGCGGCAGCCAGCATGGCCGTGATGCCTGGCAGGACGCGGATATCCAGGTCGCGCCAAGGGGCGGGGCCGTTCTCGACGGCCTCGAAGACCGCCGAGGCCATGGCAAAGACGCCGGGATCGCCCGAAGATACGACCACCGCGCGGTAGCCTTTCGCCGCAAGCTCCAGCGCGTGGCAGGCGCGGTCAAGCTCGACCCGATTGTCGGACGGGTGCAGGCGCAGGCCGTCGCGCGGGGGAATGCGGGACACATAGGGGATATAGCCGATGACGTCGGTCGCCTCCTCCAGCGCCGCCGAAACCTCGGGCGTGACCATCCCCTCGGCGCCGGGACCAAGACCGGCGATAACAAGAGAGCCCGTCACGGCCTGCGTCCTTGTCCATGAACCAGCACGATCGAAAAGTAGGGCACCGGTCCCTCGACCTCGGAAAGCTTGCGGACCCGCTCCTCGGCCATGGTGCCGTATTCGACCAGCCATGCCTGGTCCGCCCTACCTGCAGCCGCCAGCGCCGCCCGCAGGCGCGGCAAATTGCGGCCAATCTTCATCACGACCAGAGCATCGGTGTCGCGGATACGGCGGGCCAACTCATCAGCGGGCAAAGTCGCAGGCAGAACCGTAAGGATGTCATCGCCCCAGGTAATCGGAAGGCCCGTCGCGGTCCAGCAGCCGGCCATGCCGGGAATGCCCGGGACCACCTCCACCCGCTCGCGCGGAAGGCGGGCATAAAGATGCATGAACGAGCCGTAGAAGAAGGGGTCGCCCTCGCACAGCACGACCACGTCGTCATCCTCGGACTGCCGCAGAAGCTTAGCCGTCCAATGCTCGTAGAAACCCGCAAGCGCGGCGTTGTAGCGCGGATCCGAAACGGGGATCTCGGTGGTCACGGGATATTCCATCGCGATCTCGACCGCCTTTGGCGAAAGCAGCCCCTCGACGAGCCTGCGCGCCACGCCCATGGCGCCCGCCTTCCGAAAGAAAGCCACTTGCCGCGCATGCGTCAGATAGCGATGGGCCTTGACGCTCATCAGCTCGGGGTCGCCGGGGCCAAGGCCGATGCAGATGATCTTGCCGGTCATGCTTATTCCTGCGCCGAGGCGAGCGCGTTGACCGCGGCCACTGTCATGGCCGAGCCGCCCGGACGCCCCTGGACGACGCACCACGGCACGGGGTCGTCCTGGATCAGCGCGGCTTTGGATTCTGCTGCGCCTATGAAGCCTACCGGGCAGCCGATGATGGCGGCCGGACGGGGAAAGTCCGGCTCGGCCAACCGGTTGAGAAGGTGGAACAAGGCGGTCGGCGCATTGCCGATGGCCACGACCGCGCCCTGCAGATGCGGCCGCCACAGCTCAACGGCCGCCGCCGAGCGCGTATTGCCCAACTCGAGCGCAAGGGCAGGCACGCGCGGGTCTTGCAGGGTGCAGATGACCTGATTGTCCGCGGTCAGACGTGCCCGGGTCACCCCTTCGGACACCATGCGCACATCACAGAGAATGGGCGCGCCATCCTGCAACGCCTGGCGCGCCGCGCGGGCAAAACCGGGGGAAAAGCGGATCAGGGACGCCAGTTCCACCATGCCCGCGGCATGGATCATGCGGACTGCGACGACCTCCTCCTCAGGCGAAAAACGGGCCAGGTCTGCCTCGGCGCGGATGGTGGCAAATGATGCGCGGTAGATGGCCGCGCCGTCGGTTTCGTAGCTATGAGCCAAGGTGGCCTCTCATCATATCTGGAATGTCTATTCCGGTTAGTCCGCACAGATTGGGCTTCCCCTCTGCGGGACCATTCAGGACCAGGTCGAAACGCCCCTCGCGCCCTGTCAGGGTGACATGCGCCGGCGCAGGATGGGCGCAGCCCTTTCCACAGCCCGAGACATGCAGATGCCGCCCTGCCGGCACAATGGCGGCGAGTTCCCGCGCCAGGGCGCGGGTTTCGACGCTACTCGAGGCGCAACCCGGCGCGCCAGTGCAGGCACTGACGCGCAGCAGCGGATCGCCGGGATCGGTCAGCCACAGTTCGCCGCGCGCATGACCCTCAGGCAGAACCGCCCGCCAAGGCGTCAGACGCAGGGCGCTGCCCGAGAGTTCGGACAGGGCCTGCGATGTCACTGCCCCGAAGGGCGCGAACAGGAACGGAGCAGAGTGCAGGATCTTGCCTAAGGACGCTTGCGGGTCGGGTGCCGAATCCGCATGGATTGGGGGAACAATGCCTGCGGCCACTGCCTGCGCCATTCGGGCCTGTCCGGTCGCCGAAAACCATTCCAGCAATTCGATGATGCGAGCGAACACCGTTCCTGGACCAACCCGTTCCCCCAGGGCCATTCCGTCGGCGCGCAGCAGCAAATCACCCCCGGCTCGCTCTATCCGGATATCCGCCGGGGCGCCCTGCAGCACTGGGCATTCTCCCGTGTCGATCGCAAAGCCGAACTTGGGCGGCAGATCGAGCGCATTCCGCAACGCCTCCTCGAGCCTGCGGACCAGCTCCGGTGTCCCGTCACCCTCACGCCAGAAGGGCGTCGTCATGATGTTGCGCCGTGCCTCGACCCACGGATCGGCGTCCAGCAGCTCCAACGCCCGCAGTTGGCACTGTACCTCGGGCAGGCTGTCCTCCCGGACGCCTCTCACCTGCAACGTGGCCCTTGAGCCGAGATCGAGTTGCCCATTGCCGAACGCCGCGGAAATCCTGGCCAGTCCGGCCACCTGGGCGGGTTGAAGACGCGAGCCATGGGGGCGGACCCGCAGCAGCAGGCCATCGCCCGCGGGCATCGGGCGGAGCGCGCCAGGGCACCAGCCCTTGCGCGTCATGCGGGAAGCCCCCCAACAGAGTTGCGGCGCAGTTCGCTCCCGATCCCGAACTCGGTAAAAATGGCCTGCATCGCGGCCAGCGCACCCGGATTTTCCTCCGCAAGGAAGTCCCGCACCTCGACTGAGCCGAGGGTCGCTTCATGGTAGAGCGCGAAGAGATGCTCGGGAACGGCATGCGCCATCCGGGAAAAGGCTGCCATGTGCTCCAGCGTGGCCGCGATCTCGGCCGCACCTCGGAAGCCGTGGCGCATCATGCCCGCCAGCCAGCGGGGGTTGGTGGCGCGGGCCCGGACGACGCGGGCGATTTCTTCGGGAAGAAGCCGCGCGCGGGGCGTGTCGGGCCGCGTTGCGTCCAGATGGTAAAGCGCAGTCGGCTCCAGTCCCAAGGCAGTGCGGGCAGCCGCGAACCCGGCTTCATGCGACGCGTAGTCCATCGCCAGAAGAAGATCGGTTTCAGGCAGGTCCTGCGTCAGCACGAAGCCATCGGCCGCCCGAAGCCGCGCCTCGAGCCCCGCGCGGTCGGGTGTGCCGTCGGGACCGAAGGCCGAATTCCGTAGCCATGCCCTTCCCGCGGCCTCGGCGCTCATGTCGTCGGTGATGCCGGTGCCGAAGCGGCCCGGTGCAGGGGCGAAGACATGCGCGCCGGGAGCTGCTGCGACATAGGGGTTCATGTCCGCGGCCTCTTCCCTCGCGGCAAGTGCAGTGCAGCCTTGCTGGAACAGGGCGACCAGTTCCGGGAAGGTGTCGCGGAAAAGCCCCGACACCCGCAGCGTCACCTCGATCCGGGGCCGGTCCATCAGCGCCAGCGGCGTGACCTCGAAGCCGGTGACGCGCTCGGACGCGGCATCCCAGATCGGCGCAAGCCCGGCTAGGTGCAGCGCCATGGCGAAATCCTCCCCCGCAGTCCGCATTGTGGCCGAGCCCCACAGGTTCACGACCAGACCCCCGGGATAGTCGCCGTGATCCTGCAGATGGCCGCGGACGAGCTCCTCGGATAACCGGACGCCCTGGGTCCATGCCACGCGCGAGGGCACCGCGCGCGGATCAACGCCATAGAGATTGCGCCCCGTCGGCAGCACATCGAGCCGACCCCGGTAGGGCGAACCAGAAGGGCCGGCTGCGATCCGGCGCCCGTCGAGGGCAGAAAGGATCGCGGCGTGTTCCGACGCAAGACATACAGGATCACCCTGCATCGCGCCCGTCGCATCGGGGGTTCCCTCGCCCCAGACATGCAGGCCGTCGCCAAACTGACTTTCCTTGAGATCGCAGACGAAGCGGTCGATGGCGGTGATCGCCACGGCGGCAGAGGCCTCGGGGTTGATCCCCAGATCCGTCTCCAGATCCTGCCTGCGCGCTTCCGCTCGGATCAGCGTGATCAGCCGCAGGCGACGGGCCGGGTCCAGCCCATCCGCAGTCGAATATTCGTCAAGCAGGCTTTCCAGCCTCAGCAGTCTTTCGGGCATTCCCGACCTGACGAGCGGAGGCGGAAGATGCCCCAGCGTCAGCGCACCAAGCCTGCGCCGCGCCTGCGCGGCCTCTCCGGGATCATTGACGATGAAGGGATAAAGCACGGGCAGCCCGCCAAGCAGCGCGCCAGGCCAGCAATCCCGCGACAGGGCTGCGGCCTTGCCCGGCAGCCATTCCAGCGTGCCATGCGCACCGACATGGATGATCGCATCGATCTTGGCACCATGCCTGAGCCAGAGATAGAAGGCGGTGTAGTCATGGCCCGGCACATGACACAGGTCGTGGTAATCGGCCTCGCGCATGGCGGCCTCGCCCCGCTCAGGCTGCAAGGCCAGAAGCAGGTTGCCGGCCCAGAAGGCCTGGAACTCCGGTTCGGCAACCATCTTGCCGTGGGCTTCTTCAAGGTTCCCGCGCAGCCTTTCAGAAAGAGAGGACAGTGCCGCTTCACAGTCCGGCAAGGACCAGCGAAGCCGGTTGCCCTTGAGGTCGCGCAGGATGTCTTCGGGTGTCATCTCCCGGCCAAGCTGCCGGGCAATGGCCGCCGCCGAGGCCAGTGCGTCAAGCCCGACCGCATGGGCCATCCGCCACTCCTTGCCGGGATAGGTGGACAGGATCAGCGCCACGCGGCGTTCGGACGATGCCAGTTCCTGCAAACGCCGCCAGTTCATCACCCGGGCAACGACGGCATCGATCCGTTCCGCATCCGGGCTGTGACGCTGAAGCCGAAACTGCAGCGCGGGGTCGGTGTCCGTCACGTCCTTGAAGGAGATGACACCGGCCTGGATGCGCCCGTCCAGTTCAGGCAGCGCCACATGCATCGCAAGATCGGCGGCGGAAAGGCCGCGTTCTGACCCCGCCCATGCGGCATGATCGGACGTCGCGTGAATGACCTGGAACACCGGCACGCCGGGGACGTCGAGGGGCGACGCATCCCCTACCCGGCCCGAAAAGGCGGTGGCGTTGACGATGGCTGCGGGTGCGAGCCGGGGCAGCATGGCCCGCAGCCAATCGGCTGCAGCTGCATCCTTGAGGCTGGGAAGAAAAAGTCCGACAGCCTGCACATTTTCAGTCTCAAAGGCGCGGATCAGTGCGTTGATCGAGGCAGTGTCGGAGGAAGCCGCCCAAGCGCGATAGAAGGGAATGAGGACCAGAAGGCGATCATCCCGTCGAAACTCTTTGGTCGGACCTGATTTAGGGTGCCAGAAACCGTGGTTCGGTAGCATCGTGACGCCATGCAGCGGCGCCGTTCCCAGCCCCGCGGCCGAGGCAAGCAGGGCCATCGCATCATGGGCGGCAAGTTCGCCCCCGGCCTCGCACAGCTCTGTCAGGTGCCGCAGGACGGGAACCGGTAGCGTCGAAGCCTGGTCGAGCACAGGGTCCGGCTGACCATCCGCCGGAAGGAAGGCCAAGGCGATCCCCTTCTCGCGCGCCATGCGGGAAAGCTCGTCAACGCCATAGGGCCAATAGCTTCTGCCGCCGATCAGGCGCACCAGAATGCCCTTGGCCGCTGACAGGGTGCGCTCCACATAAGTATCGACCGACAACGGATGGCGAAGACGCGAGAGATTGGCCAGACGTAAGGTGGGCAGCCGCTCCCTGCCCCGCCGCCAGCCTGCCGCGAAAACCCCAAGGTCGCTATCCGAGAAGGACAGTACCACCAGATCCGCGGGCGTCTGCCCCAGATCCTCCGGCTGGGCGTTTTCATCCAGCCCATGGCTTTCGCGGAACAGGACATGCATCAGGTCAGCGCGGCCCGGATGGCAACGGGGTCGATATCTCCTTTTTCCGCAATCACGACAAGGCGGCCTTGTCGGGGCTGATCCCCCCACGGACGGTCGAACTGGTGGCGCACCCGCGCGCCCACGGCCTGGACCAAAAGCCGCAATGGCTTGCCCTCGACCGCGACATGGCCCTTGACCCGTAGGATCTTCTGCACCTCGGCCAGTTTCGCGATCCGGCTTGCCAGCGCCTTCGGATCGGCCTGTTCGGGCAGGTTGATCACCACCGTGGCGAAGTCGTCATGGTCGTGCTCCTCCTCCCCATCGTGGTGCGAAGGACGTGCGGCCAAGTCGTCCTCGGCCGCCACGTTGATTCCCAGAACCACGCGAGGATCGATCAGGCCTTCGATCAGGGCTACCATGGGCAGAGGACGCGGTGCCTCGGCCGCTATGATCTCGCGGGCAGCAGCCAGACCATCCTCGCCAGCCAGGTCGGCCTTGGAAAGCAGCACGATATCTGCGCAGGCGATCTGGTCTTCGAACACCTCGGACAACGGTGTCTCATGGTTGACCTCGCTTGTGTCGCCGGGATGAACCGGGTCGGGCGCAAAGCGGCCTGCCGCTACGGCCTCGGCATCGGCCACGGCAACCACGCCGTCGATGGTGATGCGCGAGCGCAGGTCCGGCCAGTCGAAGGCCTTGAGCAAGGGCTTTGGCAAGGCCAGCCCCGAAGTTTCGATCACGATGTGGTCGGGTTTGGGATCGAGCGCCAGAAGCCGCTCGATGGACGGGATGAACTCATCGGCGACGGTGCAGCAGATGCAGCCGTTGGTCAGCTCGACGATGTTCGCCTCAGGGCAGTTGGCATCGGCGCAGGCGCGGATCAGGTCGCCATCCACACCAACATCGCCGAATTCGTTGACCAGCACCGCCAGCCGGCGCCCTTCGGGATTTTGCAGCAGATGGCGGATCAGCGTCGTCTTGCCTGCACCAAGGAAACCGGTGACGATGGTAACGGGGGTTTTTTCCAGGGACATTTCAGACCTCGATCGGGGGAATGCGGGCAATGGTGTTCTTGCGGATCACTTCGGGACGGGAGCGCCAGGGCACGATGCCATCTGGCGTTGCCGCATAGGCGCGGGCCATCTCGGCGACGTCGTCCGGATGCAAATCGGGATCGAGGCCCCCCTGCACATAGGTCCAGCGGCCAGCACCACGGAACACGACGACGCAGGAGTGCTCGCAGGCCGAGAAACATTCCTGTTGGTCATGGGGGACGCCGCGCGCAGCCAGGGCATCGGACAGTCGCGCCCCGTCGCGCGGTGCCTGCGGATCGGTGCTGGCGCGCCTGCAGGTGACGCAGACCGTCAGCGCATTCTTCTTGGCCATCTGCCCTCCCGGCAAGCCAATGGACGCGGGGGCTAGAGTTTGCGCGCAGGACATGCGGAGGCCCGGTTGCCGCCATCATGGCTTGCACACGGTTCACCCCGACCGCAACACAACGCGGATGCGAGAACTCGCACCGCACGCTGGCAGGTCTCCCGGCTTGCGGATGACGGGGATTTTTCCCCGACGGTCACCCGACCTTCCCAGGCTGTTTGGCCCAGTGGCATCCGGGTGACCTCTCCGGTCACGGTCGCGGGGGCGGCTGCGCTTCGCTGGAAACCAGCTATCGCATTCCCTCTTAGCTCGCTCTGTGCGAGAACCAACGATGCGCGAGGGAAGCCACGAGACAGCCTCGCTTGTCAAGAGAAAGGGAGCCATGGCGGAAGGAACAGTCCCCGACGAGGCCGCGCGCCATACCGAGAAAAAGGCGCGGATCAAGGCGGCCCGCGACCGGATGATGGCAGAGAAGACCGGCGAGAAGGGTCTGATCCTGGTGCTGACAGGCCCGGGAAAAGGCAAATCGTCCTCGGCCTTCGGCATGGCGATGCGGGCGATCTCGCACGGGATGCCGGTGGCGGTCGTCCAGTTCATCAAGGGGGCAATGGCGACGGGTGAGCGGAATTTCCTGCTGACCCATTTTCCCGACCTCTGCGAATTTCACACTATGGGCGAAGGCTTCACATGGGAAACCCAGGATCTGGAGCGTGATCGTGCCGCCGCTGCCCGTGCCTGGGTCAAGGCGAAGGACCTGATCCGCGATACGCGCAACCGGTTGGTTCTGCTGGACGAGATCAATATTGCGCTGCGCTATGACTATCTCAATATCGCCGAGGTCGTGGATTTCCTCCGGTCCGAGAAGCCCGAGATGACCCATGTTCTGCTCACGGGCCGCAATGCCAAGCCGGAGCTGATCGAGATCGCCGATCTGGTGACGGAAATGACCGTGGTGAAGCATCCCTTCCGGCAAGGGATCAAGGCACAGGCGGGGATCGAGTTCTGACACGGGCGCTGATGCTGCAGGGAACCGGCTCGAACGTCGGCAAGTCGCTTCTGGTGGCGGGCCTCTGCCGGGCCGCTGTCCGGCGCGGGCTCATTGTGCGCCCGTTCAAGCCGCAGAACATGTCAAACAACGCCGCCGTGACGGTGGATGGCGGCGAGATCGGCCGCGCGCAGGCCCTTCAGGCTCTCGCCTGTGGGGTCGAGCCGCATACTGATATGAACCCGGTCCTGCTGAAGCCTGAGACGGACATCGGCGCGCAGGTCATCGTTCAGGGTAGGCGGCGCGCGACGCTGAAGGCCCGCGACTATGCCCGGCTGAAGCCGGCGCTGATGGCGTCGGTTCTGGAAAGCTTCGAGCGGCTGAAGGCTCAGGCCGATCTCGTGATCGTCGAAGGCGCAGGCAGCCCGGCCGAGATCAACCTGCGCCAAGGCGATATTGCCAACATGGGCTTTGCCGCCGCCGCAGACGTTCCCGTCGTTCTGATTGGCGACATCGACCGCGGTGGTGTGATTGCGCAGCTTGTCGGCTCCAAGGCCGTCCTCGATCCAGAGGACGCCGCACGCATCAAGGGTTTCCTCGTTAATCGATTTCGCGGCGATCCCTCTCTTTTCGACGACGGCTATCGGATGATCGCCGAGCAGACGGGGTGGCAAGGCTTCGGCGTGCTTCCATGGTTCGCCAGGGCCGCCCTGCTTCCTGCCGAGGACGCGCTCGACCTGCAACCCTTTGGGGACGGTGCAATCAAGATTGCCTGCCTCGCCCTGTCCCGCATCGCGAATTTCGACGATCTCGATCCGTTGAAAATGCATCCCGGCGTCAGGCTCCAAATGGTTCGGCCGGGACATGCCATTCCGGGCGATGCAGCCGTGGTCATTATTCCGGGCACGAAGTCCACACGGGCCGACCTTGCCTTTCTGCGGGCGCAAGGGTGGGACATCGACCTCAAGGCCCATCACCGCCGCGGCGGCCGAATTCTGGGGATTTGTGGCGGGTTCCAGATGCTGGGCTGCAGCATTGCGGATTTGCATGGCATCGAAGGAGTGGCCGGGGAAACCGAAGGCCTTGGCTACCTCGATGTCCACACGGTGCTGGCTGCCGACAAGCGCCTGACCCGCGTTACCGCCGTCCACGCTGTTTCCGGCCTTCAGGTTGCGGGTTATGAGATACACGTGGGCCAGACTGATGGTCCTGATTGTATAAGGCCCTTCGCTCAGGTCGGCGATCTCACGGACGGCGCCCGTTCGAACGACGGGCTGGTAGAGGGCACCTACCTGCACGGATTGTTGACCTCCGACGCTTTTCGCAGCGCTTGGCTTCAAGGACTAGGCGCAAGAACAAGCAATTATTCATATGCAGCCAAGGTCGATGATGTGCTCGACCAACTTGCGGCTCATCTTGAAGCTCATCTCGATGTGGATGGCCTTTTCGGATTAGCGCAGTAGATATTTTTCTTTCCTTACTGGAGAACGCCCGAGCCGCTAACACAGCTTGAACGGATTGTTGGAGAGGGTCGGACCGTGTCACACCGCACCTGCCTAACGATGCCGGTCCGGTCACTGTCGCGACGCCATGGTGAAACTCCGGCGTCGAACCATCTCGTTTTTAGGAAGCAGAGCTGCATCATTCTGAAGCTGAGCTTAACAGTTGGATGCGGTTCGTCCCTGATTTGCAAGATGCAGGCTTTTCCGAGAGGCAGGGGTACGTTGATCTCGTCTTAAGCCACAAGTAGTCTCGACAAGCACCTGGACCGCGCCACCTGAAGGTCAGACAACGCCGTCATCGACTGATCTGCAGCCGGGAAGGCTTCTCCTCACAGGAAAGCACCGAGCCTTTTAAGTTGCTGTATCTGCACCGTCGACGCATGCGATAAGCGGTAGATTCAGGCTTTGGCTGTCGAGCCGCAGTGCAGGCGCGGTTGGACCCGCCCTTTATGCTGGCGTCACCCTCCAGGGAAGTGCCGCATGGCAATGGCCGGCGATTTCACCACCGGCCATTATCGCTATCTGTCGATACTGAATGGCGGCTTAGCTGGTCTGCTCATCGTGATGGTGATCGTCTCCGGAGTCCTCGACTTCGACCTCCACCTCAACTTCTCCCACATTCCCGAACATCAGGGTAGCGTGGAAATGGCCCCCCTCTTCGAAAGTCTGCTGGACGTCATGAAACACAATATGCACGCCGCTCGGCTGCATGGTCAGGGTCTGCCCTGGAGGAATCTCAACGGCCGTGACCTCCCTGACGGACAAAGTGCCAGTGTCGCTGACCGAAGGCACCTGGAAGACGCCGGCAGCGGCGAAATCGACCGAGGCGCCAGTCAGCGTCACTGGCTGATCCGTGATGTTTTCGATCGTCAGGAAGACGTCCATCGAATGGGCCGTTGCGCTGACCTCAGTGGTGTGGGCATGGCTGACAACAATGCCGTTGAGTCTGAAGGTATCCCCGTCATGATGCGCCATTGCCGGCATGACGGAAGCGGCCAGGAATGCCGCAGTGCGAACTGCGTTGCGAAGCATGCTTTCTCCTTTTCGGGGCCCACCGCCCCGATTGTGGTTTCCTTTGCGCCCAGTGACAGGTTTCCTGGCTCGCACGTCATCACCTCATCCTCACCTTCCCAGCCATAGGGCCAGTGGCATTGCGAAGACCGGCTCGGTGCACACAGTTGCGGGGGCAGCGTCGGCTTCCAACCGACTTCCCTCATCATTCCGGACGGCGGAAACCTAGCAGTAATTCCAGAGATGGCAATCACGTGCTGCTCGGCGGAACATGTCGGGCATGTGGCGCGTTGATCGAGCTATAGCCCGTGGACATTCATCGTGAGGCGATGATGGTGGCAACGAGATGCCAATTGGCGGCGTAGCTGCATGCGGTCTTTTCGTAGCGCGTGGCGATGGCCCGGAACTCCTTTATTCTCGCGAAGAAGTTCTCGACCATGTGCCGCCATTTATAGGCATGCTTGTCGTAGTCACGCTTGATTGTGCGGTTCGCCTTTGGTGGGATCACTGCGCTCGCACCCCGCGCGTCCAGTTCTGCAAGCAGCCAATCGGCATCAAACGCCTTGTCCGCCAGAAGGGCGTCAAAGGCGACGTCCTCGATCAGCGGGGCAACGCCTTTCAGGTCGTGAGCCTGGCCGGGCAGGAGATGAAAGTCGAACAGGTTGCCCAAGGCATCGACCAAGGCCACGATCTTCGTGGTCAGTCCGCCGCGTGAGCGCCCGATGGCCTGAGCCTGAGTCCCCCTTTTGCGCCGCTCGCCTTCTGGTGAGCCTGGACAATGCTGCCGTCGATCAGCGCGTATTCGAAATCGGGCTCGCCGCGGGTCTCTTTGAAGAGGCGCTCGAAAACACCACCCTTGGCCCATCGGCGAAACCGGCGGAACACGCTGTTCCAGTTGCCGAACGCCGATGGCAGATCACGCCAGGGCAGACCGGTGCGTACCCGCCAGAGAACGGCCTCCAGGAACAGGCGATTGTCCTTGCCTGTCACACCGCTGTCGCTCTTCTTGCCGGGAAGGTGGGGCTCAAGACGCGCCCAGATATTATTCGTCACCACAAACCGCTGCTCGTCCATTCAGACCTCCATTTTGGAAGCCTGAAGCAGAAATCAGACGGCATGTGAACCATGAATGTCCACGGGCCTTAGCATATGCAACTTTCCATGACTGCAGTTCGCAAGAAGTCCTTCGCGAGCCCGGCTCCGCCAATCCGAAAGCTGGTGCGGGACGGATCAGTCGAGGCTGATGCGGTGCTGATCCAGGCATCGAATTCGGCGCGGTCCCGGGGCAGCGTCTCGAACAGCCATCGGAAACGATCTTCCGCGCCATCCGCCGATGCCGCCTGATAGAGCGTGTCGGCGTGCCCCTATTCCAACGGCTCCAACCGCACATAACGCCCCTCCATTGGCGCCCGCGCGGGACGCGGCCGTGCCGACAAATCTGCCAGATCCATGGCCTGCTCCCTTCCTTCGAGCTAACGTGCTAGCAGCATCGATACTGCCTGCTACTTGAAGCAAGTGTTCGAAGACCATCTGTTCCTTCAGAAGGTCCGTTTTTCAACTTGCTTCGGTATTCGAAGGCAGGTCTGGGCTCAACTCCCCCCGGCCTTCTCCCGCACGCACCTTTGTCAGTCTTCCGGCTGCCATTCGGGTTATACCGGGTGTTATGGAATCACCTAAGAAATACCTGCAGCGTTCCAAGTGCAAAACGACTCCCGTACATCATCGATCGCTGATGGCTCTTCACGGCGATGCGGTGCCGTAGATCAGGTCCGGCAGCAGCAGTGAAATCTGTGGAAAGACGCTCAACAATACTAGGACGCCCATCAGCGCCAGCAGGAAGGGCCAGACCTCGCGAGCGTAGTCCATCATAGGGACACGCAGGATCTGGGAAGCGATATACATCATGCCTCCGACCGGCGGCGTGACACCTGCGATGGTCAGGTTGGTAATGAAGACGATCCCGAAATGCACTGGATCGATGCCGGCCTTCGTGACAATGGGCATCAGAACAGGCGTCAGGATGATCAGTGCGGCCGATCCCTCGATGGCGGTTCCAAGGATTATCAGGACGACATTGATGATCAATAGCAAGAGTACGGGGTTGTCCGTGGCGTTTTCCAACCAGCCCGACATACCCTGAGGGACGGCCTCCCAACTGAGATAAAATCCGAAGGCGGCAGCGGCGCAGATCATCATCATAACCGTAGCACTGTCACGCACGGCTTCGGCCAGAACAGACGGAATGTCTTTCACGCGGAACTCACCATAAGCAAAGATGGCGATGAACAGTACGTAAAGTACCACAATTGCGCCCGACTCAGTGGTCGTAAACAAACCGTATCGTGTGCCACCCAGGATCACGACCGGGATTGATAGTGCCCAAAGTCCGTCTATCAGAGCGCGGCGGATTTCAGATCCCGACGCACGGACGGCGCGTTGCGGAGCATAGCCCCGGCGTCCTGCGACAATCCGCGTAGTCATCATTAGCGCTATTGCCAGCACCAGCCCGGGCAACAGGCCGGCCGCAAAAAGGCGTCCAATCGAGGTTTCGGAAAGAAAGCCATAGATGATCAGGCCGATAGATGGCGGGATCAACGCCGTGATGATGGATGCGGACGACGTGATGACCGCCGCAAATGCAGCGGAGTAGCCCTTTGCGGTCATCTGGTTGCCCAGTGTCTTTGCCAGCATCGCGGCATCGGCGTTGCTGGATGCGGTTAACCCGCCCAGCAGCACCCCAAGGATCGTGCACATCTGCGCCAGGGCGCCGATCAGATGGCCGACCAGAACGTCGGCCAAGTTGATCAGCCGCCGCGTCACACCCGATGCATTCATAATGCAGCCCGCCAGCACAAACAGCGGCAACGCCAGAAGGGATACCGATTGCGTGCCCTCAGCCATTTCCTGCGCGAAGTTCGACAGCGGGATCATGTCCAGATTTAGAAGAAAGAAGGACATGGCGCCGATCGCCAGCGACCAGGTGATCGGCGTGCGCAGCACGAACAGCAGCGTCACAATCAACGATGGTCCGGCAAGATGGAGAAAACTCATATGATCGGGTCCGCGTGGCGTTCCAGTGTCTCGGACCGCCATGGGCGATCGGATATCAGATGTTGGACGAACATGCCGGCAGAGGCGACGGCAAGCGGCCCGTAGTACCAAGCTCGGGACAGGTTCAGCGCGATGCTGCGCACCCCAGCCGAAGTGATGGCCTGCTGGGCGAACAGCACCGTCATTGCGGCGAAAAGAACAGCCAGCAACAGATAGTTGAACCAGGCCACTACGATCCGCGCACGCATCGGCCAGGCATCCACGACCACATCGATGGCCGCATGGCTGCCCAGCCGGATGCCTGCCACCGCCCCGAAAAAGACAAGATAGGCAAAGGCCGTCGAGGCGACTTCATAGGTCCAGGCGGCAGGGCTTGGCAGCACATAGCGACTGACAACACCCCATGCGATCGACCCGACGATTGCAACCAGCGCCACAACGCCGATCACTTCGTCCCAGCGGCGCCATTGCAGAAGGCGGCCTTCACTGTCCAGCGTCATGACGTTTATTGCGGCAGGGTTGCGCGAACCCGATCGACGATCCCGGGTGTCAGGCCCGGCACGGCGTCGAAAGCACCTTTCGCTGCCTGCTGGAAGGCGGCGACATCGACATCCTCGATGATCTCGACTCCCTGGGCGCGCAGTTCGGATGCATAGCGCTCGTCAGTTTCCTGGGTCATCGCGGTCAGCTCGGCCGCTATCCTCTCGCCTTCTTCCAGCAGAACCTGCTGGATTTTCGGATCAAGACTGTCGAAGACGCGGGTGCTTGTCACCCAGGCGGTGAACATCATCTGGTGGCCCGTCTTCGAGATAACCTTGCGGGTTTCCTGGATCTTGGCTCCTGCGATGGAACCGAAGGGCGCCTCGGCCGCGTCTACGACATTGGTTTGCAGCGCGTTGTAAACATCGCCCCAAGGCAGTTCGGTCGGTCGCGCGCCGAACGCCTCGAAGGTGGCCAACATGACCGGCGAGGTGGGCACACGGATCGTCGCGCCGGCCATGTCCGCAGGGCTGCGATAAGGCTTGCTGCCGATGACATGACGCAGGCCGAACAGCCCATCGGGCATGATGACCTTCAACCCCTTCGCCTCAAGCTGGTCGGACATGCCCTTGTAGACGTCCGAGTCAAAGAACTGCTCGGCCGAGGCGACATCGCGGAACACATAGGGTCCGGCAACGACCGCAACGTCGGGAACGAAAGTGGACAACTGTCCGTAGTCGGTGGCGCTCATGATCGCCGCGCCGGACAGGACCATCTCGTTGACCTTCTTCTGCGGTCCTAGCTGGTCGCCAGTCAGAACCTCGATCTGTAGCTCGCCCCCGGTGCGTTCCGCGACCCGTTCCGCAAAGGTCTGCATTGCCACAACGATGGGTTCGTCAGGATTGACCTGCGAAGTCGTGAACCGCAGTTTCTGCGCATCAGCCGCAGTGGACATTCCAAATGTCGTTGAAATCGCGACAACCGCCGCGAGAATGCCATGAGACTTCATCCTGTTTCCCCCCAAAGTGCGCCGCCTCTATTTCACCAGGTTAGGCGGCCTCTCCTAGATTTCACCAGTAACACATGATTTTACATGCACAAAGAAAAATGCGGCGCGTTGCTCAGACGGTTGTGCGGAGATGCCGCTCGCGCCCATAAAACGACACCAGAAGCAGGATGATCGCGCCTAAGGCCGCTTGCACCGACGCCGGCTGAAAACCGAGGCCGATCAACAGCGTGTTAATCTGGGTAAGAACCAGCACGCCGGCCAGGGTGCCTACAAAGCTGCCTCTTCCGCCGATCAGCGCGGCGCCGCCCACGACGACTGCAGCGATGGTCTGGAAGAGATAGGGCTGGCCCACGTCCCCATAAGCCGACCCCGTGAAGCCCAGCAGCAGCACGCCGGCTGTTGCCGCGAAAAAGGACGATGCGGCAAAGGTCAGCGCCCAGACCCTGACCGGACGTATCAGCGCATAGGGCGCCGCATCCGGGTTGGCGCCCAGGGCATAAAGCTGTCGACCGTAGAGGGTACGCTCCAGCACCAGCACGATCAGCACGGTCAGGACCAGAATCGCCGGTATCAGCGGCGGGACCGGCAACGGGCCAGTTGTTCCGCCAATCGACACGAAGTCAGATACTGCCTTCGGTGCAGATCCGGACGGAAAACCCTTAGTCCAGATCAGCACCAGCCCTTGAACAATCATACCCATGCCCAGTGTGACGATCAGCGGATGGATGTTTAGCCCTCGGGACAGCGCACCGTTAATAGCGCCAATGATGATGGCAAGCCCTGCCACGACTACACAGACCAGAGCGAAGTTCCAGCCTTGACCGTAAAGCTGGGCCGCCACCACATTGGCGAACCCGATGACAAAGGGAATGGACAGGTCGATTCCGCCCAGGATAACCACTAGCGTCTGGCCTACAGACGCCACCGCCAGCAGCGAGGCGATCACCAGCATGGCACGGATGGCGAATGGTGCGGAATAGCCCGGTATCAGTGCGGTTCCGATCAGATGCAAGGCGGCGGCGATGACAAAGGCAGCGGCGATGCGTAGGCCCATGCGGTCGGATTTCATGCGGCTCCCCTGCTATGGCTGCGATCCTGCAAGGCAATCAGCACAACGGCCGCGACAAGAATGGCGCCATAGGCGACCTGCAGGACATAGGTGGACACATTGAAGGCGGTCAGCAGGCTTTGCAGCAGGAAGATGTCGATGGCACCAACCGCCGCGCCCAGTAGCCCGCCACGTCCTCCGGCTAGGCTGACGCCACCAAGCGCCGTCGCGGCGATCGCGATCAACGTATAGTTCGCGCCGACCTTGGGATCGGCTGAGCCGATCAGCGCGGTCAGCATCATCCCGGCCGCCCCTGCCAGCAGCCCTGTCATCACGTAGGCTAGAAACCGTGTCACGGTGACGTTGACCCCGGCGGTATAGGCGGCGCGGTCGTCGCTGCCGACGGCCATCAACTGCCCGACGAATGGGGTGCGGCCAAGCGTCCACCACAGCAAGGCAATGACACCTAGCGGCAGGAAGGACCACGCGCCCGACATCGCGCGCAGCCACTCCGGCGCGGGACCGAGGGGAGCAGGCAGGATCGTCAGGGTGAGGCCCGTCAGGATCAGGTAGGTTCCCAGCGTCGCGACGATCGGCTGGATCCGCACGATCGTCGCCATGAAGCCGTTGAAGGCGCCGATCGTCGCGCCCGTCAGCAGGGCCGCAGGCCACAGGACCAGTGCCGAACTGATCCCCAGATCCAGATAAAGCACCTTGATGACAATAGCGCCGACCAGTGCCATCACCGGCCCAACCGAGATGTCGATCCCCCCTCGCCCCGCAAGGATCACGGGGGTCGAGGCAAGCGCCGCCCCGATCAGCGGCGCGGCCATGCCCAGCAGCGTGCCCCAAGCGGCCGGATGGAACCGAGCTGGGTTCATGGCAAGGTTCGCCACCAGGAGCACGGCCAGGATTGCCAGTGCGAGCATGTTCCGGCCCATCATGCAGTCCTTCCGAACATCGCGGCGATAACAGCGTCGGTCCGCATCTCGCCGCCGGTCATCTCGGCGGCCACTTGGTGGTCGCGAAAGACCAGGACGCGGTGGCACAACACCAGAACTTCCTCGATCTCGGACGACAAGATGACCAGTGCCATGCCTTCGGCAGCCAGGTCACGAAACAGGTCGTAAAGGACATGCCGCGTCGCCACGTCCACGCCCCGCGTCGGATCGTTCAACAGCAGGACGCGAGGATCCCGGGCCAGTGCCCGGGCCAGCAGCACCTTCTGCTGGTTGCCGCCCGATAATGCGGTGATCGGTGCGCCCGGATGCGGCGCCACGATCTTCAGCCGGTCCCGCCAGACCTCGTACCGTGCGTTTCGCGCCTTCTTGCTAATGAACGGTCCACGCAGATCGCGACCCGCCGTGGCAATCGCGAAGTTGTCCAGGATCGACAAACTGGGAAAGATGCCGGTGGTGCGGCGGTCGCGGGGGACATAGACGACGCCGCAGCGTTCTGCGCCTCGAAATCCCGCAATGCGTCGGTCGTCCAGCATGACATGCCCGGGCGCTGGCTCCAACCCTGCCAGGACCTCCAGGAAGCGGTCTTGCCCATGCCCATCTAGGCCTGCCAATCCCAGGATTTCGCCGGGCATGACAGTCGTGGTCACGGGGGGCGCGCCAGGGCAAAGCACGACGTTTCGGGCGTGCAGGTTTCTCCGATCAGCCATTCTGCAGTTCCCGGGCGGTCTGGGGCGCCATCAGGCGCAGCAACTCGGCCGGCGTCGTTGCGGTCCGCGCCTGTGTCGCGACCACGCAGCCCGAACGCAAGACCGTGATATCGTCGGACAGCGTCATGACCTCGTCCATGCGGTGGGTGATGAACAGGATCAGGCAACCCGCCGCCGCACAGTCGCGCATGAAGTCGAAAACGGTTTCACGATCATTGAAGTCGAGCGCCGCGGTGATCTCGTCCAGGATCAGCACGCGGGGATCACGGGCAACCGCACGGGCCAGTACGACCAGTTGCTGGGCGGCCAAGGGCAGCATGCCTGCCGGGGCGTCAAGATCGATGGGCGTGCGGGCAAATTGCGCCAGTATGGCGGCGGCCCGGTCACGGCGGGCATGGCGCGGGATTTGGCGGGTGAACAAACCGTCCAGGCCCAGCAGGATGTTGTCGGTCACGCTGCGGTCTCGGGCGATCAGGACTTCCTGAAAGGCCGTGGCGAAGCCCTGTGCCTGGAAGCCGGCCGGGTTGTGGGCCGTAACGGGAGAGCCGTCAAGCATGATGGTGCCACTGTCGGGCAAAACGATGCCCGACAGCAGCTTGACCAGCGTGCTCTTGCCCGATCCGTTTTCGCCCAGGATCGTGTGAATGGTTCCGGAGCGGAATGTGACGGTGGCGCGATCCAGCGCCACCGTTTCGCCATACCTTTTCGACAGCCCTTCGATGGTCAGCATGGCGCCTATTGCGCGCAGGCGGCGGGGACCGCGGCATAGTCCCAGGCCGGGCTTGGCGCGGGATCGGCGAAATAGGCGTCCAGCCATTCCTCGGGCATGGGGTCTGCGGGTGGCAAGGGGAAGACCGAGACCGCGTCAGGCGTCATGCAGTCCGCATGCCAGTTGCCCAGTTCGGCCTCCTGTACGGGGGGCAGCGGGATCATCAGCGTGTTCAGCACCGGCTTCTGCCCATCCATGATCCGCGCACCCACCCGGAACAGTGTCTGCGCCGTCCATCCCGGCAGCACCGCATGGCCCGAGAAGCGATAGCTGTCCGGATTTGCCTTCCAGTAGCCAAGCGCATCACCGGTGATCGATCCCGTGATCAGCGGCACCGGGCGCCCTGCCTGAGCGAAGGCTTCCGCAATCACGCGGCTTTCGGAGCCCGCCGACCAGACTGCGTCGATGGGCGCCGGGTTCGTGGCAAGCGTCTGTAGGACAACGGTCTTGGTGACGTTGGCTGTCCAGTCGCCATTGACGACGCGCGACAGCTTCAGTTGTGGATACTGGGCCATGGCGGCGTCGGCGCCCGCGCGTTCCTGCGCAACGATAGGATGGCCGGCGATCCCTTCGACGATCAGCACATTGCCGCCGTCAGGTAGCGCCTTGCCGATCATGTCCATCATCTCGTATCCCCAGCGGGAATAGTTGCTGTCCACGTTGACCGCCGAGGGCGCCGTGACCGATCCGGCCGCCGTGACTACGGGGATCCCAGCATCGGTCGCCGCCTTGATGGCATCATCAAGCCCGGTGGCCGAGCCGGGGATGGTGGTGATGATGCCGCAATCCTTGTCGATGAAGGACCGGATCTGGTTGATCTGCTGCCCGACATCGTTGTTCGAATCCGATACCTCGAACTCCGAGACGATGCCGTCCGCGATCAGCCCGTCCACAAGCCGGCGCAACTCGTTCGTGACGCTGACGCGCCAAGGGTTGCCCTGGAAGCTTTCCGAATGGCACCAGCGATAAGGCGCGGTCTTCGGCGTGAAGCCTTCCAGCGGGCCGGGCAGCACGGTCTGCGGCGCATTGTCGTACAGCACCTTCAGGTCTGCGGGCAAAGCGGCGATCACGTCGGTCACATCCGCCAGCACAGGCGCGGCGGCCATCAGGCTTGCCAAGGCAACCATGGACAATCTCGGCATCGGGTTCCTCCTCCCCTTGAGCCCCGGTCTTGCCGGGTCGTTCGTCATTGCGTCAGAAACTGTCCCGGAACATGCGGTTGATGTCGTCGATGACCGGGCCCGCGTCCTCTCGCGCCACAAGCCCGTCCGTGACGCGCTGCGCTGCCGATTGCTGGAAGGCCATGCCACCATCGTGTCGAGGCCTCAGCCATGCGCCCTCGTATGTTGCGCGGGTCGCGCGATAGGTGTTGCTGGTAACGGCATTGACGCGGTCGTCCTCCCACGCCGCCGCAAGGCCGGGCTGACCGCCGGATGCGGAATAAGGACCGGTCTGAGCTTCGGGGCCCGCGATCCAGTAGGCGAAATCCATAGCGGCCTGGCGATGATCCGAAAAGGCCGAAACCGCGATACCTGTTCCGCCAAGCGCAGAGCCGACCGGGCCGTTGCTGCCCGCCACGGGCATGTCGGCAAAGCGGACCAGGTTCGGCCGGAACCCAGAGATTGCATAGCTGACATAGCAATAGATCAGCGGCACGCAGGCAATACGAGACCCGGGTCGGGCCATCTCCTCGAACACGGCGATGGGGTCCATGGTGGCGCAGGCAAGGTCGACCAGGTCGGCCAGTTCCCTCAACATCTGCCAGACCTTCGCGCCCGCCTGCGGATCGATCAACCGGTCGCCTGTCACGGCGCAAGGTGTTCCCAGGTTCCCTGCAAGCGAATAAAGGCACATCAGCGAATGCGGCGGACGCAGCGGAAGCATCACGCGCCCCTCGCGCGCCAGCTCCATGATCTGGTCCCAGGTTGCGGGCGCGCGCTCCAGCAGGTCGGGTCGCCAGGCAAGCACCTGCGATGCGGCGTCGATGGGAAAGCCCCATTGCCTTCCCTGCCATTCATAGCTGGGAAAGGACGGTCCCACTGTTCCCTGCGCCAGCGCGGCAAGCTCGGCCTCTCGCTCTGGCACGTCCAGCGGCACAAGGCAGTTCTCGCGCGTGATCTGCCCGACATGCGGATGGTCGATGACGATCAGGTCATAGGCGCGAGCCAGATCCTCGACCGGATAGCTTTCGAAGTCCTGCAGGGAACGTTGATCCCATTCGATCCGGACTCCGGTCCTTTCCGCCCAGATGGCCGAGCATGCGACCATCGGGTCATAGCCGCGCGGGTGGTTCCAGGTCATGCCCTTCAAGGTCATCACAGGCCGAACTCCTTTCGGATTGCGGCGCTGTGGGCGCCGATCAGGGGTGCTGCATCCTGCACGCGGGGACGCTGGCCGTTCAGGCGCAGCGGCAGGCGGGTGGTGCGGATCGACACGCCGTCGTCGCGAGTCACGGTCTGCAGCATGTCCAGAACCTTGAAACCCTCCGACGCCATCAGCTCCGGCCAGTCCAGCACCTTGGCGCACCAAATGTCCGCAGGTTCCAGGATTGCCATCCATTCGCCCACGGCCCGCGTCGCGACAACGGCGGCGATCAGGCGCTTGATCTCGTCGCGTTCGGTGAACCAGCTTGCGGGATCGTCGCAATAGCGGGCCAGCGCCTCGATCCCCATGAGGTCGGCCAATCTTGCGATCGGCGTCATGGCGATGGCCAGAAAACCGTCCTTGGCCTGATACACGCCATAAGGCGCGGACAGATAGGCGTGCGCGCTGCGAAAGGACGATCTTCGCGGCCGACGTTCTCCGTCGTTGAGATAGGTCGTCAGCACCTCGAACTGCAAATCGACCAGAACCTCCAGAAGGCTGGTCTGGACGTGCATGCCGGTCCCTGAAACCCCCCGCCGCACCAATGCAGCCAGAATGCCTTGGCAAGCGGCGGCACCTGCCAGCATGTCGGCGATGGCAAGGCCGAAGGGGACCGGCCCCTGATCCTCGTCCCCATTCAGCCACATGGCGCCCGACCGCGCTTGCGCCAGCAAATCCTGTCCCGGTCGCGCGACCCAAGGTCCTTCGTCGCCATAACCCGAGATCGAGACGTAGACGAGCCGAGGATTGATCGCCTGCACCGTGTCATAATCCAGACCCAGCCGTTCAATGACACCGGGGCGGAAGTTCTGGATCAACACGTCTGCCTTACTGATCAGGCGCTTCAGGGCGTCCAGGTCGGCAGGGTTTTTCAGGTCGATGGCAAGGCTTTCCTTGCCCCGGTTGATGGCGTGGAAGATGGTCGAATCCCCGCCGATCTCGGTATCGGACAGATACAGCCTGCGTGACAAGTCGCCCCCGTCGGGCCGTTCGATCTTGATGACCCGCGCACCCATGTCCGCCAGCCGCAGCGAGCAGTAAGGTCCGGACAGGAACTGGCTCATGTCGAGCACGGTCAAACCCTGCAACGGCAGGCTTGCGCAATCACTCAACTTGATCTCTCCTCCCGAGAGGTTATATTTTGTCTGTAAATGATATTTTCATTTATGGAACAGTGAGGCAAGCTTAATTTGTGCTTGGCCATTAAAAAAGCTCCGGCTGCAACAGCCGGAGCGAATGCCACGATGAAAGGCCTTGTCACGGCGATGCGGGATGACCCGAAATCTCCTGACCCGCAGCAATTAGCATCTTCAGCACGGATTTGCGATCCACCGCGCCCGGGCGGTCCAATCTGGCAACGAAAGGGCAGGTCAGCGCCGCCATGACAGCGCCGTTCGCATCCAGGATCGGGACCGACAGGTTCCAGACCGCGGGCGTCTGCTGGCTTTCCATCGCCTCGAACCCCTTAGACCGGACCGAGGCAAGACGTGCATCGAGGTCGGGCGGAGGGCTTTCAAAGGGCATGGCCTCGTGTTCCTGGAACATCAGCACGCGTTCTTCCGCCGAGGCATGGGCCAGGA
Organism: Paracoccus actinidiae; assembly: GCF_030863885.1. NCBI lineage: Bacteria > Pseudomonadati > Pseudomonadota > Alphaproteobacteria > Rhodobacterales > Paracoccaceae > Paracoccus > Paracoccus actinidiae. The sequence continues at coordinate 2,265,011 of NZ_CP132956.1, read as the reverse complement.
TCACATGACCCGATCCCGAATTGACCAGTCCGATCCGCGCGCCCACCCGGATGGTCAGGCCCCAGTAACCTGCCGCCTCGACCTGAGCTATGACCACAAGGTCGCCACGGTCGTAGCGGACAAGATGACAGGATTGCTCGGCCTTGCTCGTGAAGCGGCGCATAGCAGGCATGGCTTGCCCGATGAGGCGCCGGATCGGCGGGCTTTGATGGGCAAGCAGGAACAGCTTCATGGTAAGGGCATAGCTGTCGCCCTCGCGCGCGACATAGCCGCGCCGCGACAGCCGGTCCAACATCCGGTAAAGTTCGGTCGGGCTGCGGTCTAGGGCGGATGCAATATCCTTCAGGGTCATGCCCTGTTCGGTCGTGGCCAGCAGTTCGAGCATGTCCAGGCCCTTGTCCAGTGCAGGGGCCCGATAGCGGCCTTCTTCTTCGGAATCGGACATGACTTCTCCCTTGTTGGGTGGAGGATGCTTGGTGATTGACGCCTTGGGGTCAATCGCGTTCAAGTGCAATCACTGTTTTCACATATGGAATGAGACATGTCGCAGAACCTGCTTCTATTCGTGGGTACGCTGAACCGCGAAACGCCCTACTTCCAAGGTGCGCGTGGAAACGGGCTGCGCGTCCTTTGCCTGGATGAGACAACACTGCAAACCCGTGACATTGCCGGATGGCCGCATGTGGATAATCCGACATATCTATCCGTGACGGCCGACGGAAGCCGCATCTATGTCAATTCCGAGGTTGCCGAATGGCGCGAGGGTCTGGTAACCGCCTTGGCCTTCGACCGTGCGGCGGGTCGACTGGATTACTTGAACTGCCAGCCAACGCTGGGCAGCATCACGGCCCACAATGCGATTTCGCGCGATGGGCAGCGGTTGTTCGTCGTCAACTATACCGTCGGCGAAGGTGGACCGGACCAGTCCATTGCGATCTTCGACCTGCTGCCCGATGGGCGGCTGTCGCCTGCCGCTGCCAGCATGGCGCATGCGGGCCGAGGGCCGGACCCGCTGCGGCAGGAACGCGCCCATGCCCACAGCGTTGCGGAAATGCCGGACGGGCTGCTGATCGTTGCGGACCTAGGCTGCGATCAGCTGGTGACCTATCGCGCCACCCGCGATGGATTGCAACGGATGGCAGCGACCAACACCGCGCCTGCTTCCGGGCCGCGACACATGGCAGTCCGCGGGCAGTTTGTCTTTACCGCAAATGAGTTGAACTCAACCGTTACCGCCCACGCGCTGGACACGGGCACCGGAACGCTGACCCTTGTCGATGCGCAGCCGACGGTGCCGGAGGGCGCGGGTGCTGGCAACCACTGCTCGGATATCGGGCTCTCGGCCGACGGGCGCTTTCTTTATGTCGGCAACAGGGGTCATGACAGCGTGGCCGTCTTTGCGGTCGAGCATGCAGGCCGCCTAACGCCGCGCGGGACGGTGCCGTCCGGCGGACAGACACCGCGAAACCTTGCCCTGACGCCGTCCGGCCGTCACCTGCTGGTTGCAAACCAGAACAGCGATCGGATCAGCATCCTTGCGCGCAATGGCGACAGCGGGGCGCTGACCGACACCGGAACATCGATCGACATCGGCACACCGATGTGCATCAGGTTTGCGACCTGACGCAGCCAAGAGACGTTAACATAATGGCAGGCGGGAACCCGGGGGCATGGAGCCCCCGTCTTTCTCCTGCCCTCAGTCGTCGTCGATGCAGACCTGGTGCTGTTCGCCCAAGCCTGCGATGCCCAGGCTGACCTTGTCGCCCGCCTTCAGATAGCGCGGCGGCTTCATGCCCAGCCCCACACCCGGGGGCGTCCCGGTCGAGATGACGTCCCCCGGATGCAGCGTGAAGAACTGCGACAGATAGCTGACCAGGAACGGGATCTGATAAACCATCGTCGCGGTGGATCCGTCCTGGACCGTTTCGCCGTTCACAGTCAGCCACATGTGCAGGTCATGCGGATCGGCCACCTCGTCTCGCGTCACCAGCCACGGGCCGAGGGGGCCGAAATTGTCGGAAGACTTGCCCTTGGACCATTGCCCCGCGCGTTCGATCTGGTAGGCGCGTTCGGACACGTCGTTGCAGACGCAGTAGCCCGCGACATGATTCATGGCATCGGCCTCGGAGACGTACTTTGCCTTTTTGCCGATAACAAAAGCCAGCTCGACTTCCCAGTCGGTCTTTTCCGATCCGCGGGGAATGATGATCGGGTCGTGCGGGCCGCAGATCGCACTCGTGTATTTCGCGAAGATTACCGGCTCGGGCGGAACCTCCATGCCGGATTCAGCGGCGTGGTCGGAGTAGTTCAGGCCGATGCAAATGAACTTGCCGACCTGACCCACGCAGGCTCCAAGGCGCGGATCGCCCTCTACCAGCGGTAGACTGGCTGGGTCGATGGACAACAGGCCGGACAGATCGGCCAGAACGTCGCCGGCGATATCGGACACATGGGCCGACAGGTCGCGGATGCGGCCCTCGGCGTCGATCAAGCCGGGTCTTTCGGCACCACGTTCGCCATAGCGGACAAGCTTCATGATTGGTCCTTTCGTCAGATGGTCCAGCCGCCATCGATGGCGATCAACTGGCCGGTGGTATAGGCTGACTCATCAGCCGCGAGATAGGCGACAAGGGCGGCAATTTCCTCGGCCGTGCCGATGCGCCCCATCGGCTGGCGCCCGATGAAGGCCGCCAGTGCGGCTTCGTAATCGCCCGTGTCGCGCAACCGCTGGTGCATGGAGGGGCTGTCGACCGTGCCGGGACAAACGGCGTTGCAGCGGATGCCCTGCTTGACATAGTCCTGCGCGACTGCCTTCGTCATGCCTCCGACCGCGGCCTTCGACGCGGAATAGATGAAGCGGTTGACCGGCGCCGTGATCGGACCCGCCACCGACGCCATGTTGATGATCGATCCGCTGCCCTGACCGATCATGCCTGGCAGAACGGCCCGCATCATCCGGTACATGGCCTTGCAGTTCAGATCGAACGCGAAATTCCAGTCGTCTTCGGTGGATTTCAGGATGTCGCCGGCGTGGACCACGCCCGCGCAGTTGAACAGCACGTCGATGCGGCCCGCTTCCTCGACGATTGCCGCGATCGCGCCCGGGTCCAGGACATTCAGCACCCTGGTCGTCATTCCTTGGCCCGCCAAATCGGCCAGCAGGTCGCCATCCACGTCCGTTGCCAGAACCTCCGCGCCTTCGGCGGCCATGCGGAGGGCGGTGGCCCTGCCAATCCCCTGACCTGCGGCGGTGATCAAGGCGCGCTTGCCCGACAGTCTTTGCCCCAACAATCCTTGCATTGCGTGATCCTTCATGCTGCGCACGGCAGGCAGGCCGGGCCGATCGGTTCGAATGACTTGTAGGTCAGTATGAATTCGCGATGGCCCAACTCTTCGGACCTGGTCTGCTGACCGCTGGCCACGGCCACGACCAGATCGCGAATTTCCTGACCTACCTGGTCAATGCTGCGTTTGCCCTCGATGATGTCGCCCGCGTTGACGTCCATGTCCTCGGCCAGAGCGCGATAAGTGTCGGGGTTCGCGCAGATCTTTATGACAGGCGAAATCGCGGACCCGACCACCGATCCGCGCCCGGTCACGAACAGCGACAAATGTGCCCCGGATGCAATCATCTCGACGATTTCCGCATTGTCGCTGATGTTCGGAAAGCCGAAGCGAACCTCTCCGTCGGGCACCACGTCCATCAGGTAAAGCCCGCCCGCCGGTGGAATGTCCCCCGGCTTGATCAGCCCCGAGATCGGGCTGTCGCCGGATTTGACGTATGCGCCCAGCGATTTCTCCTCGATGGTCGACAGCCCGCCGGCAGCATTTCCCGCTGCAAAGGAGCCGTAGCCCAGCGTCGCATAGTAGCGTTCCGCCTTCTGCACGCTTTCACGCAGAAGCTGGCCCAGTTCCGGTGTCACTGCACGGTCGGCCATGATGTCCTCGCAGCCTATCAACTCGCCGGTTTCCTCGAAGATGCAGGCGGCACCCTCGGCCACCAGCAGGTCGAAGGCACGACCCGCCGCAGGATTGCCCGAGATCCCCGAGGTGCCGTCAGATCCCCCGCACACAGTGCCAATAATCAGGTCCGACACGGCCATCGGCACGCGCGGCACATAGGCAATCTGGTCCAGCGCTTGCGTGATCCAGTCTACGCCCGCCTGAACGGTCGAACGGGTTCCGCCCGCCTTCTGGATCACCAGCGTCTTCACCGGCCGCCCGGAAGCATCCACCGCATTGGCAGCCCGCACCTTATCGAAGCTTTCGCAGCCCAGGCTGACGAACAGAACCGCGCCAACATTCGGATGCGTGCAAAGACGCTCCATCATTCGGGCTGCGTAGTCATTTGGATAGCAGCCCGGAAAGCCGATCAGTTGCACGTCCCGATCACGGAAGCGCGCGACGATTTCCGATGCCACGAAATGCGCGCATTCGACCAGATAGGCCACGATCACCGTGTTGCGGATTCCCTTGCGCCCGTCAGCGCGTAGCCAGCCCTGCATCATAGCGACACCCCAGCTGATATGCCGTCCGCATCCTGCAAAGCGTGTGTCGCCGTATAGGCGGAACGGATGTTGTGGACATGGACGTGATCGCCCGCCGCGATGTCGGCAGTGGCGAGGCCGATCGGCATGCCGTATTTCAGGATCACGTCGTGTGCCGCAATAGGATGGCGGGCGATCTTGTGCGCCATCGGGATCGTCCGGGACAGGGTCACGGTGCCGCCCTCAAGCGCGATCTGCATTCCTTCGGGTGCATTGGCACGGGCGACCAGAACATTATCCTTGTCCGACAGCAGCAGGAAGGGCCCGGTCATGGCCGCATCTCGACCATGTAGATATGGTCCGCCACGAGGGCCGTTTCGCCCGTCTGCTTGGTGACGGTCAGGCGTTCCACGACGCGGCCATATCCAGGGCGCTTCTCCATCGGCTCCTTTGCAATGATCTCGACCGCTGATTGGATGGTATCGCCAATGAAGACCGGCTTCACGAAACGCATCCGGTCGTAGCCATAGGAAAAGGCGACCGGGTTGATGATTGTGGCGGTCAGCCCAACGCCGATGGTGAAGACCATTGTTCCATGGGCGATGCGCTGACCGAACGGTAGCGTCTTGCAGAATTCCGCATCCAGATGGTGAGGAAAGAAGTCGCCCGAATGGCCCGCATGGACCACGAAATCGGTTTCCGTGATGGTGCGGCCGACGGTGGTGCGGCCCTGCCCTATTTCATAGTCCTCGAAATATGTCGTCTGCTCAAGCATCGGGTGAAGTCCTGATCGGATGCGCCGGTCTGGCGCTGCTTTCATAGGCGGCCTCGACCAAGGCCATGGTGTGCCAGGCGTCCTCGACGCTGCCCTGCAGGGTTGCGTCCTCGCCCACGGCAAAGCGCATCACCTGCGTCATGCGGGCGGTAAAGGCGTCCGGGAACCAGTTGCCCGCCAAAGGCACCTGCCGCCAGTCGCCATCGACGTTCAGCCAAAGCCCGTCCGGCTCACCATTCGGGTAGTCCAGGTTCACGCCCAGCTTCATCCAGGCCGCGCCCTTCGTGCCGCAGATACGGAACTCGCACGCCTGGAATTTGCGGCCAAAGGTGTGGTTGTGGTTGATCGACAAAGCCGCCCGCGCGCGGTCGCCATAGTCCAGGATCATGGCCGTGCGCGTGTTCGAGACAGTGGAAGACGGATGGCCCATTGTCTTCGCATGAACACCCTGAGGGCTGCCCAGCAGGTCCCGGACCAGATCAAGGTAATGGATGGAATGCAGCAGGATTTCGACGCGCGGCAGGTCGGCCAGAAAGGCCCACAGGTGCCATGGCGTGTCCAGCGCCAGCCAGGCGTCGAAATCGACGACATCGCCCAGCAGGCCCCTGCCGATCGCGTCCTTGAGCGCCAGCGACATGGGGGCGAAGCGAAGCTGGAAGTTCACGGCTGCCTTCAGGTTCCGCGCGCGACAGATGCGGATGATGTCGTTCGCCGCCGCCAGATCGCTGCCCATTGGCTTCTGGATCAGGACAACCGCGTCTTCGGGAAGCCGGTTCAGGATGCCGGGAATGGCGGCAGGCGGCACGGCCAGGTCATAGACTGCCCGGGTGCCAAGCGCCAACGCTTGCTCCATACAGTCAAAGGCATGGCCCAGCTTCGCGGCCTTGGTGTGGTCGAGGTCGAAGATGCCGGCGACAGTGAAACCCGCTGCCCGATAGGCCGGCAGATGCGCGTCCGAAACGATGGATCCCGCCCCGAAGATGACGATGGGCAGGCTGCGCGATGGCGTGGCGACAGTCTGGCGCAGGTCAATCGGCATGGAAGACCTCGGTCATCTCGGCCCACCATTCGCCATTCGGACGAGTGTCCAGCGGTCTTTGCAACGGCTTGTTGATGGCCCACCACCGCTGCGTTGCGGGGTCTTCGGCCATTCGGGCCATGTCGGCTTCGTAGTCGCTGCCGTGATACTCGAAATAGGAGAACAGCAGGTTCTCGGGTTCCTTGAGGAAGATCGAGTAGTTGCGGATGTTACACGCGGCAATCCTGGCCAGCACGCTGGGCCAGACAGCGGCGTGCAGCGCGCGATACTGGGCCTTGCCGTCTTCGGACAGGCCGATAACCGATGCGTAGCGCTTCATTCGGCATCCTCCGTGATGGTCAGGCGCGACCCTTCCATGGTCCGCGCGCGCAGGCTGTCGTCGTCCCATGCGATCCCAAGGCCGGGCGCGGTCGGCGCGATCGCCATGCCGCCGTTGCGGGTCATGGGTGCCGCGATGTCATCAAGCTGCGGGATATATTCCAGCCAGGGCGCATTCGGCACCGCGCAGACGAGGCTGACGTGAAGCTCCATCAGGAAGTGCGGGCAGATGTGCAGGTTATGGGCCTCGGCCAGATGCGCGACCTTCAGCCAAGGCGTGATCCCGCCTACCCGGGCCACGTCTGCCTGCACGATCCCGCAGGCCCCGGCGGCGACGTAATCCGCGAACTGGCCCGGCGAATAAAGGCTTTCGCCCACCGCGATGGGAACGCGAGACTGGCGGGTCAGGCGCGCATGGCCCGCGAGGTCGTCGGCGGGCAGCGGCTCCTCGAACCAGGCGATGTTCAGCGATTCGAGGAGCGGCAGCCGTCGGGCGGCTTCCGGCCCCGTCATCGACTGGTTGGCATCCGTCATGATCTCGTAGTCGTCGCCAACCGCCTCGCGCACCGCCGACAGCCGCGCCGCATCGCCCGCGACCGAGGGCTTGCCGATCTTGATCTTGGACCCGTGGAAGCCCGCCTCGCGCATGGCCCGCGCGTCATCGACCAGGGCGGCAGGCTCCAGATGCAGCCAGCCGCCCTCCGTCGAATACATGGGCACGGCGGATTTCGCCCCGCCCGCCAGCACATGCAGCGGCAGGCCGGTGCGCCGCCCCCGCAGATCCCACAGCGCGGTATCGATGGCGGCCAAGGCCAGCGACATGATCGGTCCGACTGCCGTTGCATGACTGCAGAACAGCAGATCGCGCCAGACCTGTTCGATCAAGTCGCCGTCGCGCCCCATCAGGGCAGGCAGCAGCGTACGCTCAAGCAGGGACAAGATCGCATGGCCGCCGTCGCCGATGGTATAGGAATAGCCCACGCCCGAGGCGCCTTCGGCGTCGGTCACGCGGATGAAGATGGTTTCCTGGGACTTGAAGCTCTGGATCGCGTCGGTGCGGCGGACCTTCGGCTCCAGATCGACAAGAAACGCCTCAGCCTGGGTGATGCGCGGCATGTCAGGTCCTCAGGCTGGCGCCAGTGTCGGCGTCGAACAGGTGGCACTTGTCCAGCGTGATGCCAAAGCGCAGGCGCTCGCCCGAGGTGACGGGCCGCGGGTTCAGCATCTTCGCCTGAACCTCGGTCCCGGCCAGCGTGGCGAACAGCAGCGTCTCCGTGCCAAGCGGTTCTGTCAGCGTGACCGGCATGTCGATGTAGGCCATGTGGGCGGTCGGCGGCAGCGAATGCCCCTCGGGCATGATGTTGTCGGCGCGGATGCCCAGCTGGACGCGACGGCCTTCGGCAACCTGCAAGGCCGGCGGCACAGGGATCGGCGTGCCATCTGCCAGCAGCACCCGGCCCGCCTGAACGGTCCCGGGCAGCAGGTTCATCGGAGGCGATCCGATAAAGGTCGCGACAAAGCTGTTCGCGGGATCCTCGAACACCTCCAGGGGCGTGCCCACCTGCACGATGTGGCCATCGCGCATGATGACGATGCGGTCGGCCAGTGTCATCGCCTCGACCTGGTCATGCGTGACATAGATCACGGTCGAGCCGACCTTCTGGTGCAGCTTCTTGATTTCGACCCGCATCTGGGTGCGCAGCTTGGCGTCCAAGTTCGACAAGGGCTCGTCGAACAGGAAAACATCGGGTTGGCGGACGATGGCGCGTCCCATCGCGACGCGCTGGCGCTGCCCGCCCGACAGCGCGCCGGGCTTGCGGTCCAGCAGCGGCGTCAGCGCCAGGATGCCTGCGGCCTCGTCCACGGCTGAATCGATCTCGGCCTGCGGGCGCCTTGCGATTTTGAGGCTGAAGCCCAGATTTTCCCGCACCGTCATATGCGGGTAAAGCGCATAGTTCTGGAACACCATCGAGATGTTGCGGTCGCGCGGCGGCAGGTCGTTCACCACCCGGTCGCCGATCACGACCTGGCCGTCCGATATTTCCTCCAGTCCCGCGACCATGCGCAGGGTCGTCGATTTGCCGCAGCCGGACGGTCCCACAAGAACCACAAACTCGCCGTGTGTAATGTCGAGGTTGATGGCATGCACGACATCCAGCGCGCCATAGCGCTTGACGACATCTTTCAGGTGAACCTGGGCCATGATTATCCTTTCACCCCGCCAAAGGTCAGACCGGCGATCAGGTGTTTCTGCACGATAAAGGTCAGCACCAGCGCGGGCAGGATCATCAGGACCGCCAACGCACACATGCCGCCCCAGTTGAGCGTGAACTGCGACGTGAAATCCAGCAGCCCCACCGGCATGGTCTTGGAGTTGACGGATCGAGTCAGCTGGCTGGCCAGCGCGTATTCGTTCCAGCTGGTCAGGAAGGCGAAGATGCCGGCCGAAGCGATGCCCGCTCGAGCCACGGGAAATTCCACCCTCCAGAAGGCCTGCCAGCGGGTGCAGCCGTCGATCTCGGCGGCCTCGGCCAGTTCCTTGGGCACCTGCCGGAAGAAACCGTCGATCAGCCAGATCGTAAAGGGCACGTTCATCGCCACATAGACCAGGATCAGCCCGAAATGCGTGTCGATGATGCCGGTTCGCCCGAAGAGGATGAACAACGGTAGGGACAACGCGACCCCCGGCACCGCACGCGAAGCCATCAGCACGACAAAGGCGGTGGCCTTGCGCTTGAACTTGAAGCGCGCGAAGGCATAGCCGCCTGCCATCCCGACCAGCAGGGCAATCACCGTGGAGGTGATGGACACGATCAGCGAGTTTCGGAAATAGGACCAGACCGGCACGCCGCCCTCGCCCGCGCCACCGAACATAGCGCGATAGTGGTCCAGGTTCAGTTCGTTCGGGATCCAGACGGGCGGCTTGGCCATGATCTCGACCGTGGGACGGAACGAATTCAGCACCACCCACAGGCCCGGCAGGCAGATGATCGTCATCGCAAGGAACAGCCCGATCAGATGGCCCGCGCGCAGCAGGCGTTTGTTCAGGCGGTGGCGGGATATGGTTGCCATGTCAGTCAGCCATCCCCAGTTCGTGCCGGGCGCGCTGCAGCTTCAGGAAGAAATAAACGGTAAAGGCGAAGGACAGCAGGATCGCGACATAGCCCATGGCATTGGCATAGCCCATACGGGCATCGACATAGCCGGTTCGCCCAATCAGGGTCCACAAAAGCTCGGTCCGCCGCGCCGGGCCGCCGTTGGTCATCACCTGCACGATGTCATAGGCCCGCGCCACGTCCAGCGAACGGATTGCCATGGCGATATAGATGAAGGGCATCAGGAACGGCAGCGTCACGAAACGGAAGCTCTGCCAGGGCGAACAGCCATCGACCTTCGCGGCCTCCAGCGGGTCCTGCGGGATCGCATAAAGCCCCGCCAGGATCAGGATCGCGAACACGGAGGTCGAGGTCCAGACCTCGGCGCAGATGATCGCGAACAAAGCCAGGTTGCCATCGACGAGCCACGGGATCGCCACATCGGTAAGGCCCAGCGACTGCAGCGCGTTGTTCACCAGCCCGACGTTGTCGTTGAAGATGAACTTGAACTGGAAGCCCACCAGGATAGGCGAGAACATCATCGGAAACATCATCGCCGTGCGCAGCAGCCGCTGGCCCTGCGTGACCTTAGACACCATCAAGGCAAGGCCGAGGCCCAGCAACATTTCAAGGTTCAGCGCGATCGTCAGCAGCAGCACCGTGCGCCCGAAGGCCGCCCAGAAGTTGGCATCCGTCAGCGCCTTCTCGTAGTTGAATGGAAAGTTGATCTTCCACAGGCTGTCCGGGCGCGTCAGGTGATAAGGCGTAAAGCTGGAATACAGCGACAACAGCAGCGGGATCAGCACCACCGCGGCAATGATGATGAAGGCCGGCAGCAAGAGGACCAGCCAGGGTGGCAGCTTCACGCGCGTCATAGGATTTCCGTGCTTGGGCGGACAAGGCGGGCGGGGCAAGTGCCGCCCGGTCATGCGTCAATAGACGCCGTTTTCCTGCATCAGGTCGTCCACTGCGTCGGCAGCATCCGCCAGCGCCTGTTCGGCCGTCTTATCGCCCAGGATCGCGGCTTGCAGTTCAGGATAGACAAGGTTCGTCGCCTCGATCCAATAAGGCGTCGGCGGCACAGCGAAGGCCGTCGCGGCGGTTTCCTGGAAGGCCGCAAGAACCTCGGACTTATAGGGATCGCCCTTGGCCTGTTCGATGACGTAATCCCAAACTGCCGTGCGCGAGGGCAGCGGGCCTGCCGCGGATTCCAGCTTCTGGCTGTCCTCGTTGGTGAGGAAATCGACAAGCGACGCCGCAGCCTCCTTGTCGGGGCAGTTCTCGGTCACGGAAAAGCCATGAAAGCCCGACCAGCCGGATCGTACGCCGGCTTCGCCCTTGGGTGCCGGCGCCACACCCACGTTGCCCGCCACCTTCGAGGATTTCGGGTCGTTGAAGAAACCTGACCAGCCGGGCCAATCCAGATTCAGCGCAACCGTTCCAGAGGCAAATCCGTTGCCCAGATCGTCCCACAGATAGTTCGTGGTTCCGGGCGGCACGGCACCGGCATTGTACAGCTCGACGAACCATTGCAGTGCCTTCGCACCTTCCGGCGAATTGAAGGCGGGCGAACCGTCCTCGTTCAGGAAGGTGCCCCCCTCGGCAACCAGCAACTCATAAAAGCGGCCGACGATGGCTTCATCCTTGCCGGCGAACTGCGTGCCATAGAAATTCGGCGGGGCGGCGAAGAACTCGGCCTGATCCTTGACCTGCGCCCAGGTTTCCGGAACGGCAAGATCATAGCCGTACTTGGCGGAAAAGGCCGTAGCCCGCTCCGCGTCCTCATAAAGCGACTTCTGGTAGTACAGGGCGGACACGTCGAACTGCGCCCGGGGCAGCATCACCAACCGGTCATCAAGCGTGGCGGCGGCGATGTTGCCGGGCACGAACCCCTGAATCGCTTCGGCAGGAACAAGCGCCGTCAGATCGGTGAACAATGTCGGATACTGCGAGGCAAAGGACGAATGATTGGAGCCGACGCACCAGCCGATCGTGTTGGCCGCAATGTCTGCCTTGTATTCCTTGTCGAGCTCGAAGTGGTTCTTCTGGCTGATGATGCTGACTTTGCCGCCAGTTGCAGCCTCCCAGTCCGAGATACGCGAATACAGCGCCTCGTACTGCTGGCCGCCGATCAGCTTGGCCTCGATGGTGATGCCAGCGAACTGGTCCTGAGCCGACGCACTGGTGGCCGCGACCATTGCCAGCACGCTTACGGATACAAGTCTTCTCATTAGTCTTCCCCCTCCCGGTTGCTGGCCTATCCCCCACGGCCAATAATTTCATATACAGAATTTTATTTTATGACTAAACGGGACTTGAGGCGGCAAGTCAAGCAGCCTTTGTGAGGACCGATGATCTTTGACACGCATCTGCATCTGATCGATCGAAAACGGCTGCGCTATCCATGGCTCGGCGACGTTCCCGCGCTGGACTGCGACTGGTCGCTTGCCGAATATCAAGCGATAGCAAGACGTATTGGCATCACAGACGCGCTGCATATGGAGGTCGATGTCGCCGAAACCGACATCGCCGCTGAAACTGCCTGGGTTGCTGAAATGATGACGCAGCCGGGCAGCCTGATCCGGGGCGCAATCAGCGCCGCAAGGCCAGAATTTCCGAGTTTCGCGTCATGGCTGGAGTCGGTGGACCGGACAATCGTCAAGGGAGTGCGCAGGGTGCTCCACGTTATGCCAGATGACCTGTCGCAGCAGCCCCTGTTCCGCGACAACATCCGGCGACTTGGCCCGGCCGGGCTAACCTTTGACCTATGCGTGCAGGCACGGCAGTTGCTGCTTGGCATTGCCTTGGCCGACGCCGCGCCCGACACGATCTTCATCCTGGATCATTGCGGCGTACCTGACATCGCAGGCCAGCAGTTCGCCTCCTGGGCTGCGGATATCGCGACGCTGGCTAAGCGCCCCAATGTCAATGTCAAGCTATCCGGGATCACTGCCTATACGGGAGGCGACTGGACCATTGGAACCCTGCATCCCTGGGTTCAGCACATCATCGATTGCTTTGGGCCGGCCCGCGTGGTCTGGGGTTCGGACAGCCCGGTCTGCAATCTACAATCGTCCTTGGAAGAGTGGGTCGCAACCAGCCATGCACTGCTTTCCGCTTTCTCGCACGGTGAACGAGCGGCCATGCTCGAGGATAATGCACGACGGCTCTGGCAGATCGTGCCTTGACGTCTCGGCAATGCAGCGTTCCAGCACACGTGCAGGAGGCCGCATCCGGAACCCTTGGCGCAATGCAATACGCGCGGTCTTCGGAAGCGCTGGCGGTCACCGTCAATTTTTGGAGTAGGCTTGGGTTGCGAGACTTGGGACCTGGAACGGGAGTGAGCCCTGCCTCCGGCTCCTAACGGGTGTTATGGAGCAGCTGAGGGGGTGTCTGCTAGCGCACCTTGCGGCACATTGCCTTTTATGACCCTGCGACCATAGAGCCAAAAACAATCAGATCTAGCAATTAGCTCGTTGTTTGTGTTACAAATTTTGTAACTAGATAAGCGCCGATCGCCTCAGAGCCCCCTTCGGTACCATAGCCGGATTCGCGTACACCGCCGAAGGGCACTTCAGGTAAAGCTAATCCCAAGTGGTTAATGGACGTCATACCAGCTTCAATTTCCAGTCCAAGCCTCTGCATTGCTTCAGCCGAGCGGGTAAACGCATAAGAGGCAAGGCCGAACGGCAGGCGGTTTGCCTCGGTGATAGCCTGGTCCAACGTTGCGAAGCGGTTGACTACCGCTATAGGTCCGAAAGGCTCCTCATGCATAATCCGCGCCGACAATGGCACTTCAGCCAAAACCGTAGGTGCAAAGAAATTTCCGCTATTGCCGATCCGCTCGCCCCCTGTGACTAGACGCGCGCCCTGCTCAACCGCATCTCCAACCAAGGCCTGCAATGTCGCTACCCGCCGGTCGTTAGCCAGTGGCCCCATCTGGACTCCTTCTTCAAATCCGTTGCCAACCTTGGCACCAGCCAGCGCCGCACTGAAATCCTGCAAGAACGGCTCGAACGCATCGCCTTGCACCAGAAAGCGCGTCGGTGAGACGCACACCTGTCCTGCATTGCGCAGCTTGCTGGCCGCCATAACCTTAGCCGAACGGGAGATATCAGCATCTTCGCAAACAATGACAGGCGCATGTCCCCCAAGTTCCATGGTGGCACGCTTCATGTGCCGACCCGCCAACGCTGCAAGATGCTTTCCAACGGGGGTTGACCCGGTAAAGGAAATCTTGCGGATGACCGGATGTGCGATCAGATACTCTGAAATCTCGGCTGGCACGCCGTAGACAAGGTTGATTACACCTGCAGGAACACCGGCATCGGCAAAGGCGCGGATCAGTTCGGCCGGTGAAGCCGGCGTTTCCTCTGGTGCCTTGATAACGATCGAACAGCCCGCGGCCAGAGCTCCCGAAAGCTTGCGGACCACTTGGTTGATTGGGAAATTCCAAGGCGTGAAGGCAGCCACAGGTCCAACAGGCAATTTCAGCACCATCTGAGTGACCGTCGTGGACCGCGACGGGATGATTTGGCCATAGGCGCGGCGGCCTTCCTCAGCAAACCAGTCGACAATGTCGGCGGCTGCTAGAATCTCGCCTCTGGCCTCGTTGAGTGGCTTACCCTGTTCGCCGGTCATGATTGCCGCAATTCCGTCGGCACGGTCGCGCAGCAGATCTGCTGCCTTGCGCATAAGGCGATAGCGACCAAAGACGCCGATCCCGCTCCAAGTCTTAAAGCCGCGTTCGGCCGCAGCCACTGCATCATCGAGATCAGCGGTTTCTGCATGTGCAACCGTACCGATCACGTCACCCGTGGACGGATCGGTCACCTCAATGGTGCGGCCGCCCTTGGCCCGGCGCCATGTGCCGTCGATGAACAATAGCGTGTTGGGATATTCGGAGGTCATAAGGTTCCTTTTGTTCAGACGACATTATGGGCGGGGGACATAGCCCAACGCCGCGGAAATCGCCCGCGCTGCGGCGACTACATGAGGTGCGATCTCTTTCAGCTGTTTGCGCTTGATACGAGAATCTGGTCCGGACATGCCAATGGCTCCCGCCAGTTCTCCCGATCTGTTGAGGATGGCACAGGCGCAAGCTGCGATACCGTCGCGCCACTCACCTTCCGATACGAGAGCATAACCCTGCTCCCGTGCAAGACGGATATCCTGTCGCAGTTCAGCTACACTCGTCCGCGTCGTGTCCGTATAGCGCACCATATGGCCATCAAAACGGTCTAGATATTCATCTGGCATGTAGGCCAACATCGCCTTGCCAGTGGCAACTGTATAGGCCGGTGCTCGGGCACCGACGCTGGTATGGGCCCGAATGTGATGGGCGCTTTCGATCTTGTCCAGATAAATGACTTCGACACCTTCCAGCATCGACAAATGCACCGTCTCTCCCGTCTGTTCGGCAAGCCGGATCATGGCCGAGCGGGCTACCTGGGTCAGATCCATGCGCCGGATGACATTATTTCCAAGTTCCCAAATCCGGGTCGTCAGCACATAGTGATTCTGTGGCGGCACCTGGCGAACATAACCCTGGGAAACCAAGGTCGCGAGCAAACGGTGCACGTTGCTTTTCGTCAGTTCCAAATCACTGGCCAGTTCTGTTATGCCGCGAGGCTGGTCACTTAACGCAAGCGCCTCTATCAACCGCAAACCCTTGATGAATGACTTGTCCATAGAGTCTGGTCTTTCTTTGCAGTCGCGGGCCGGTTGGCCCGCGATAAGGTTCATTCAAAGGCTGGAGCCGTTGCAAGCAAGTTGGCTTGGAGGTCAACCGGCCAACAGCGAGTTCAGACGCTCTTGACCATGTTCTTCATTGGTAGTCGTCCCCTGCCCCGATGCTGCACCCCAATAGTTGGGATCCCATTCGATTGCCTTGGCAAGGTTCTCGGGGTTGTTGGCCCAGTACTTGCTAATTTCCGGGTCGGCCTGTTCGAACACTAGGGGCGAGGGCAGTGCAACTGGATAGGTCGAGGTTAATTCTGCTGCGCGCTCAGCCTCCAAACGCCAAGAAAGCAGCTTCAGTGCGTTGTCATAGTTCGGGGCGTCCTTCGGAATAGCAAAGAAGTCGTAATACACGAAGCCTTGATTCCATTCGACATCCAGTGGCGCACCCTCAAGAGCAAGGATCGAGGACGATCCGGTGTAGGCCATGCACATGTCAGCCTCACCATCCAGCAGCAGTTGCGGGGCCTGAGCAGAGGTCGTCCACCACTTCGACACATGCGGCTTGATCTCCTCGATCTTCTTCAGCGCACGGTCCATGTCTATGGGGTAAAGATCCTCCTTGGCTACCCCATCTGCCATGAGCGCCGCCTCCATGACGAACCGCGGCCACGCAGGCAGGCAGCGTTTGCCCGGAAACTTCTCCACATCCCAGAAATCAGCCCAACTTGCGGGCTGGGCCTCGGCATAGACATCCGTGTTATAGACCATAGCAACACCGATAACCTGCAATGCCACTCCTTTGGGTCGCTTCAGGTTGTCCGGCATTGTGGCCAGGGTCTTCTGCGCGCCTTCCGACAACCTGGCATAGTCGATGTCTGCCAAGCAGCAGTCACCTAGCAGCTTGATTTCCTGGTCGAAGATGAAGGTCAGATCCCATTCAGTCTTGCCCGCCTCGACCTGAGCCTTGATACGGGGGCCTGATCGCGCCTCTTGCACGGTCACCACGTCGATACCAGTTTCTTCTTCAAAGGGATCATACATGACTTCACGAAGCGCGTCGCCGTAGGCGCCGCCCGGATCCTGCATGACCACTTCGCCCTCCGCCAGCGCAGCGCCAGGCAAAAGCGCGGTCATCGCTAACGCCGAGACCATCCCCGTCATTTTGTTCATACGCAACATTCTATCCTCCTCCATTGAATTTTCGTGATTCAGGCGGCTCGTCCCCTGGTCAGCACGGGCCGGGCCAAGATGATTCCACCCACGACCAGCAGCACTTCCAGCGTCGAAACGACGGCCAGGACCGGGTTTAGCTGATAGTTGATGTCTGCCCATAACATTAGCGGCAGAGTCTTCATGCGAGGGCTGGAGAGAAACAGCGACAATACCAGCTCGTCGAACGAATGCAGAAAAGCAAAGAACACGGCGGCTGCCAGCCCGGGCGCGATGGCGGGCAGGGTTACAGTGCGAAACACCGTCAGCGGCGATGCGCCATGGACGGCAGCGCCCTGCTCCAAACGCTGGTCCACCGCCTGCAACGACGCTGCGACGATCACAACGACGATCGGGATGCCACCTATGGCGTGGGCGGCAGCAAGGCCTAGATAGGTTCCCACTAGCCCCAGATGAAGGAACAGCGCGTAGAGCGACAGGCCCAGAACGACGGGCGGTACGATCATCGGGCTGACCAGCAGCAGCATCAAGGCGGACTTGTAGCGGATGTTGCTGCGCACGATCCCCATGGCGGCCGTAGCACCCAGAAAGACCGAAATCACGGCCGACAGCGACGCAATACCTGCCGAGTTCCAGAATGCCGCCATCCAGTTGCTGTCTGAGAAGAATTTGTCGTACCAGCGCAGCGACCAGTCGGGTGGCGGAAAGGTCAGATAGCTAGCCTTGCTAAACGAGATCACCATAACGACGATAATTGGTACGACTAGGGTGGCGATCACGAACCCACCCATGATGCGCACAGTCCAGTGCCCCCATCCGGCAGGCAGTTGCCCCATCAGGCGCAGCAGTGGCCAACCAATCAGATCGGCAAGTATCATGGCCGGTCCGCGACGCTGCTGACGCTTGCGGTTCACCAGTGTGCTATTAGACTGGGCCGCTCCGCCACCTAGCTTGTTGCCGCCCCAGATGAACTCGAACCCCATGATGCGGCCTGCGATACCCACCGCGATTAGCGTAATGACCAGCAGAACAACCGCTAAGGCCTGCAGGAATCCCTCGCCGGTGATGGAATCGGCCTGCTGGGTAATATGCATGGCGAACATTTGGTCGCCCGGGCCGCCCAGCAGCGTCGGCGTGATGAAAAAGCCCAACCCAGCCACGAAGACCAACAGGAAGCCCGCGCCGATCCCCGGCAAAGTGAGGGGCAGCAGGACGCGCCAGAATACCGCCAGCGGCCCCGCCCCTGAGGCCAACGCAGCGCGTGTTAGACTGTGATCCAGCCGGGCAACCGAGGCATAAATCGTCAAGACCATCAGCGGCAGCAGCACCGCCGTCATGGCTAGCAGGACGGACCCCCGATTGAACAGCAGCGCGAGCGGCGTGTCGATCAGGCCCAGTGTCTGCAGCAGCTTGTTGATCGGACCATTGCGACCCAGCAGCACCATCCAGGCATAGGTTCGGATCAGGATCGCAATAAAATAGGGAAGGATGACCGCAACAGCGATCAGCATCTGCAAGATGCCCCGCGTACTGTGAATCAGCAGCGCCGTTGGATAGCCCAGCAGGACACACAAGCAAGCGACCGTGAACGCGATCTGCATGGTCCGCAACAGCGATTCCCAATAAAGCGGGATGGAAAACACCCGCTCAAAGTGGGTAAGCCATGTGGGCCCTGACATGCTGACCCGGAATAGGTCGATCAGCGGCAACAGGTAGATAACGGACAGAAACAGCACCGCCGGTACCAGCAGCAGCACTGGAGATCTCAGCCGCTGCGCCAACCCGGATCGTTCAGCCAGAGCAAGGTTTATATCGCTCATGACAAAACCCAGCTCTCGCCCGCGCCCCAGCTGATATGGAGGCGCGTGCCAACCGGTGGCAGGTCACGCGCCGCGATGTCGGGGCAGCGGATCAGAAGAGTCTGCCCGTCGTCCAGCACAACCTCGATGCGCAGCAACTCGCCCAGGAACAAGGCAGAAGTAACAGTCGCGGGCAGGCAGCCAGGGACCGGTCCATCATGTAAGGCAATCCGCTCGGGACGGACTAGCACGGTCGCCTTGTCCCCCTGGACGCCATTGCGCGACTCCGCCTCGAAAATGTGTCCGCCGGGTGTGCGCAGTGTCACCATCCGTCCGTTGCGGCCTACTACCTGCGTGTCGATCAGGTTGCTTTCCCCAACAAACCCCGCGACAAAACGGCTTTGCGGACGGCGATAAATTTCGGCCGGTCGGGCGACCTGGACGATGTGGCCTGCATCCATCACCGCGATCCGGTCGGACATGGTCAGCGCTTCGGACTGATCATGGGTCACAAACAGGATTGTGCTGCCGATGGTTTGGTGCAGATCGCGGATCTCGATCTGAATCGACTCGCGGAGACGGCGATCCAACGCGCTCAGAGGTTCGTCCATCAGCACGACGCGTGGACGCATTACGATAGCACGGGCGATTGCCACGCGCTGCTGCTGTCCGCCCGACATCTGCGCAGGCAGCTTGGCCGCATGTTCGGATAGGCGCATCATTTCCAGCGTTTCTGCTACGCGGCGGTCGGTTGTTGCACGATCCATGCGCGCCATGCGCATCGGAAAGCCCACGTTCTGCGCCACCGTCATGTTCGGAAACAGCGCATAGCTTTGGAACACCATTCCGAAGCCGCGACGATGGGTTGGAACGTTCTGGATGGGGGCGCCATCGACAAGAATCTGCCCTCCATCAATGGTCTGGAACCCCGCGAGTAGGTTCAACAAGGTCGTCTTGCCGCTGCCCGAAGGGCCAAGCAACGTGATGAATTCACCGGGTTCGATATCCAGGCTGATGCGGTCTGCGGCCACAAAGGCGCCATACTTTTTAACAACATCACGGATCGCGATGCCCGCGCCGATCGTATCCGGTGAGCGTATGGTCTCGGCCGCTGCTGTTGCTGGCTTACCGAGACGCATTTCGCGCCGCGCCATTGTCTCCGCCATAGCCCCTCCTCGTTCCACATTATAGAACGTCATTCTGTATATTATAATTCAGCGTATCTTTGGTCTGTCAAGAAAATCTGTCGAGGCACATTTTTTCTCTGAAATGCAGACGAATTGACTTGCTTATAAAACTAGCCCTATGCTTAATTTAGAAAGCTGTTCTACCATACAGAACATCCGACTGGGGGAGCTCCGGAGACGCCATGGCAGACCAATTGCATTCCATGGTCGCCCGAATCAGTTCCGGGATGTCGGTTGCTCTGCCGGTCGATTACGCAGGTGTTTCCATGGCGATGACGCGACCATTGATTGATCATGGCGCAGGCGAACTGCATCTGATCTGCGTCCCGACTGGAGGCTTGCAGGTCGATCAACTGATCGGCGCCAGATTGGTTCGAAAGGTTGAGACGAGCGCCGTCTCATTGGGCGAAGCCGGTGGCGCACCGCGCTTCAACCAAGCTGTTCGCGAAGGCCGTATTGACGTCTTGGACGCAACCTGTCCCGCCATCCATGCCGGACTGATGGCTGCGCAGAAAGGCGTGCCGTTTATGCCGATGCGCGGGTTGATCGGTTCGGATGTGCTGGCGAACCGCGCCGATTGGCAGCTAATTGATAATCCCTTCGGAAAGGACGATCCCATCGCCCTTATCCCGGCAATTCGTCCCGACGTGGCGATCTTTCACGCCCCGGTGGCCGACCGGCAGGGAAACGTCTGGATCGGCCGGAGACGGGAACTGGCCGCCATGGCGTATGCCGCGACCGAAACACTGGTCACGGTCGAGCGCGTCGTGGAGCATAGCCTACTGGCCGACGAGACGACGGCCGCCGGCACCCTGCCTGCGCTTTACGTGACTGCGGTGGCAATAGCGCCGCGCGGTGCCTGGCCTTATGGGCTTTGGGGCGAGTATCCCACCGACACGGCCGAACTGAGCCGGTATGCCGCAGCAGCCCGCACGGATCAGGGCTTCGCCGAATATATGGCTTATGAGGTTCCGGCATGACCGTCCTACCTCGAGAAATTTTAGTCTGCGCCATCGCGCGCCTGCTCCATGGAGTGAGTCATGTGGCAGTTGGGGCATCCTCGCCCATGCCTGCCGCCGGCTCGATGCTGCGCCGGGCCCTTGATGACGGGCAACGGCAAGTGCGGCTGTCGATCCTCGGATCGGTCGAGCATAACTTTTTCACCAACGGTTCGGCCGAACTGTTCGACTGCGCCGGCCAAGGGCGGCTGGACGCCTTTTTCCTGGGGGGCGGGCAGATCGATGGCCACGCCAACGTTAACCTTGTCGGCACCGGAGAGTATCCACAAAGCAAGGTGCGCTGGCCTGGGTCATTCGGATCATCCTATCTGTATTATATGGTCCCCCGGGTGATCCTGTTTCGAGAGGAACATTCCCCGCGCGTGTTCGTGAACAAAGTGGATTTCATAAGCGCCCCGGGTATCAGCGACCCTGAGGTCCATCGCCCCGGCGGCCCAGTGGCGTTGCTGACGGGCAAGGCGTTGTTCACCTTCGACAAGGCGCGGCCAGGATTCGTTTTGGAAAGTATCCACCCTGGCCATAATCTTGGCGACATCCGGACGGCAACCGGGTTTGCCTTCGCCCATGCCGATGAACCTGCCATCACGCTAATTCCCGATGCTGCAACGCTGTCGCTGCTGCGTGGCCGGGTTCTGGACGAGCTGGCTGAAACCTATCCCGCCTTTGCCGCCGAATGGCGCAGCGATCTGGCGGCCAAAACCTCTGAAAGGGCGACCGCATGATCAACATCGGCTCACTGGCCAATCTAAAAGTGATCGATGCCAGCCGGGTGCTGGGGGGACCTTATGCCGGGCAAGTTCTGGCGGACCACGGCGCGGACGTCATCAAGCTGGAGCCTCCTGCCGGGGACGAAACCCGTGGCTGGGGGCCGCCGTTCCTGGACGATGCGGCCAGCTATTTTCTGGGACTGAACCGCAACAAGCGCGGCATCGCCGTGGACCTGTCCCATGACATGGGCCGCGAATTGCTGTTGGCGTTGCTGGATGACGCCGATGTCCTGATCGAGAACTTCAAGACCGGCACCATGGAACGTTGGGGCCTTGGCCATGAGGAGTTGTCGCGCCGTTTTCCGCGGCTGATCCATTGTCGCGTGTCTGGCTTCGGCGCTGACGGGCCGATGGGGGGCCTGCCCGGCTATGACGCCGCCATTCAGGCTCTATGCGGCATCATGAGCGTGAATGGGGAGCAGGGTGGCCAGCCATTGCGCGTGGGCCTGCCCGTGGTGGACATGGTGACGGGCCTAAATGCGGTGATCGGCATCCTGATGGCGCTGAACGAACGCAACACCAGCGGCAAGGGCCAATTCGTGGAGGCTAGCCTTTATGACTGCGGGGTGTCTCTGCTGCATCCGCATCTGCCGAACTACTATCTGTCGGGCAAGGTGGCCGAGCCTTCCGGCAATGCCCATCCGAACATCTGCCCCTATGACACCTTCGCCACAGGGACCGATCCGATCTTTCTGGCTGTCGGGAACAACCGCCAGTTTGCCACGCTTTGCGCGATCGTGGGGCGTCCCGATCTACCCGAAGATTCGCGCTATGTCAGCAACAGCCAGCGAAACCTGAACCGAGAAGCCCTGAAGCAGCACCTTGAAGCTGCCCTGGCAACATTCGACTGCGCTGACCTGTCCGATCGGCTGATCAAGGCGGGCGTGCCCTGTGGCGCGGTGCGCAGCATCGACCAGGTGATCGCAGATCCTCATACTATCCATCGCGAAATGGTCGTCGATATCGGTGAATATCGCGGCACCGGCAGCCCGATCAAGCTGTCGCGCACCCCGGCCAGCTACCGCCGCGCGCCCCCTGCATTCGCCCAGCACAGCGCCGAAGTCATGGCCGAACATGCCCTGGACACCGACCGTTACCAGGACGTGCTCCCGGGCCTGACCTCCGAACCCCAAGGTAAGAGACAAGCATGACGGACGCACTGACCATAGGCATCATCGGGGACGGCTTCATGCAGCCGTCTTTCTTCGAGGCCGCACTGCGCAACACGCTGCGGGGTCGCGATCTGAATATCCGCAGCATGGAAATAGATTGGCCGCTGCGACTGAAATCAACCAAATACGATCCGACGCTGCCGGTCGCGGAATTCGTCGGCCGTCCAGAGGATTATTTTGGCTTCCTCGGTGATTTGGACATTCTAATCACGCATCTGGCGCCGATCACGACAGACAGCCTTGAACATGCCCCGCGCTTGAAGGCGATCGCAGTATCACGCGGCGGCCCTGTGAACATCGAGATGGCGGCGGCCCGTGCGCGCGGTATTCCGGTGGTCAACACCCCAGGACGCAATGCCTCGGCGGTGGCGGAATTCACGGTCGCGTCGCTTTTGGCGGAAACCCGTAACCTGATCCGGGGCCATCAAAGCGTGGCCAGCGGCAAGTTCGTGCGCGACTTTTATCATTACGCCAATACCGGCCCGGAACTGTGCGAACTGACTGTGGGCATTGTGGGATTCGGTGATATCGGGACACGGGTGGCGCGTCTGTTGCAGCCGTTCGGCTGCCGCATCCTGATCTATGACCCGTTTAAGGAACTGACCGATGCCGACAAGGCCGCCGGTTTTGAAAAGGCTGATCTGGACGACCTGATGGTCCGCGCGGATGTGGTGACCTTGCATCCCCGAGTGACGCCGGAAACCAAGGGCATGATCTCGCGCCAGCGGATCGCGATGATGAAGCCGGGCGGCTACATTGTGAATACCACGCGCGGTCAGGTGCTGGATTACGCGGCGCTGTATGATGCCTTGGTGTCGGGGCAGTTGAAGGGTGCCGCACTTGACACGTTCGAGCCCGAACCGCCGCCGCCAGACTGGCCGCTGCTGAAGCTGTCCAATGTCACCTTGTCGCCCCATATTGCAGGCGCTTCGCGCTATTCTGCCATCAAGGCCGCGAATATGATCGCTGGCGACATAGCGCTGATCCTTGCCGGCAAGCCGCCGCTCTATCCTTGTAAATGAGGCTCCAATGACTAACGAAGAACGCGCGCTGCGCAGCGAAGTAATTGAATCCTGCCGCAGCATGAACCGCCTGGGCATCAACAAGGGAACCTCGGGCAATATCAGCGTCCGTTACGGTGACGGCTTTCTGATCTCGCCCACAGGAATTCCCTATGACAAGCTGCAGCCCGAACATGTCGTGGCGATGAACTGGGACGCCACCTACGAAGGCGAGGTTCAGCCCTCGTCGGAATGGCGCTTTCACCGCGATATTCTGCAGGCGCGACCCGATCTGAACGCCGTAGTCCATACCCATTCTACCCATGCCACG
This sequence comes from Paracoccus actinidiae, assembly GCF_030863885.1. NCBI lineage: Bacteria > Pseudomonadati > Pseudomonadota > Alphaproteobacteria > Rhodobacterales > Paracoccaceae > Paracoccus > Paracoccus actinidiae. The sequence continues at coordinate 2,241,169 of NZ_CP132956.1, read as the reverse complement.
GCCCTGTCGATCCTGGGACGCGACATTCCCGCGATTCACTACGTCATCGCCGCCGCTGGCGGCAGCACGATCCGCTGCGCCCCATACGAACTGTTCGGAACGCAGGAATTGGCCGACCAGGTGATCGTCGCGCTAAAGGACCGGCGCGCGTGCCTTATGGCCCATCACGGCGTCATCGCAGCACATGTGAATATCGCCCGTGCCCTGGCCCTGGCCGTCACGGTCGAGGAACTGGCCAAGCAGTATCTGCTGTGCCTGCCCCTAGGCGAGCCGCCGGCCCTATCTGATGAACAGATCGCTGAGGTTTTGGTCAAGTTCAAGACCTACGGCCAGCAAAGCAGTGCCGCGCTGGAAGGACTAAGGCAAGCGTCCTGAACAATGGCACCCGTCCTTCTCTGTCTTGATTCCGGCACGACCTCTGTCAAGGCAGCGGCCTTCGACGGGCATGGCCGCCTGCTGGCTGGCGCCGAGCGGCCGAACGGTGCACTACACCGCGACGGGCTGCGGGTCGAGCAGGACATGGACCTGACGCGTGACGAGGCACTGGCGGTGCTGCGCGACTGTGCGGCACAGGTAACGGAACCGATCACCGGGTTGATTGTCACCGGGCAAGGCGATGGACTTTGGCCTGTAGATAGTGCAGGTAAGCCGGTCGGGCGGGCGCTGACATGGCTGGACGGTCGCGCACGCGGGCTGGTGGCCGGAATGGCGCAGGCGCTTGATCCGGTGCAGGCAGCGACCGGGTCGCGGCCGACTGCTGCCTCGGCCAGCCTGCAACTCCTGTGGGTGCAGCGGAACGATCCTGCTCGGCATGTCCGCATCGCCCATGCTCTGCGGCTGAAGGAATGGCTTTTCCTGTCCCTGACTGGTCGCCTGCTTGCCGAACCGACCGCACTGCTGCCGGTCTGGGGAGACTGGCGCAGCGGCGCGCTGGCGACAGAGGTGCCGTACATCCTGGGCCTGTCACGCGGGCTGGAGCTTCTGCCTGAACTCGTGCCGATTGGCGCGGCACGGGCGGGGCTATCGGCAACTGCCGCGCAGGCCACTGGCCTGCCGCAAGGTTTGCCTGTGCTGATCGGTCCGGGCGATGTGCAGGCCACATTGATCGGTCTTGGCCTCGGCAGCCGACAGGGCGTCGCTCGCGCTTCAATCTTTGGGACGAGCGCAATCCATGCCTGCCTAGTGGACGAACCCGCAGCCATGCCGCAGGCACCAGCGGGCGCAATGATTCAACAGTTTGCGCTGCAACCCGGCTACCTGTGCTTTCATCCCTGCTTCAATGGCGCCAGCGTGTTACATCACCTGTCGCGCCGCTTCGCGGACCTTCCCGCAGCACCGGAGCCCCAATATTCTCCATTGATCCTGCACCCCTTTCTTGAGCCCGGCGGAGAACGTGCGCCGTGGACCGACCCCTTCGCTACCGGCGCGCTGTTCGGACTGAACGCTGCAACCACTTCGGCCCAGATTGCCTGGGCGGGACGCGAGGCGCTGGCCTTTGTCACCCACGCCAGCCACGCCATGATGAGGGCGCCGGAGGGCGCCTTGTCTCTTGGTGGTGGGCTTGCTGGGGATAAGCATTTCGCGCAATTTGTGGCCACGCTGACTGGCTGTACGGTGCAGCGCAGCCCCGGCATACACGCAGGACTTCGCGGGCTTGCCGCCGTCGCCGCGCGCTTTCTTCTGGATGCCCCCGACCACGCTGTCTGGATCGGCAGCCCGCAGCAGAGTATTGCACCCGATTCTGGCCCTATCGCAGCCTATGCTGATCACAAATATCGCTTATTTTCGGCGCTGATCGAAGCTGCGGCCCCGTTCTGGGCCGGACTTTCGGATCTTGGCGCCGAGGCCGAACGACTGATGGAGATCCCATGAACGGCGCTGACCTTCTGTGTGAAACCCTGCTGGCAAACGGCATCGACACCTGTTTCGCCAATCCCGGCACATCAGAGATGCATTTCGTTGCCGCCTTGGACCGCCAGCCCAGGATGCGCTGCGTTCTGGGCCTGTTCGAGGGCGTGGTGACCGGCGCTGCCGACGGGTACGCCCGCATGGCGGAAAAACCCGCCGCGACGCTGCTGCACCTGGGTCCGGGTCTGGCGAACGGTCTGGCAAACCTGCACAACGCGCGAAGGGCCCATTCGCCCATTATCAATGTGGTGGGCGATCATGCCACCTATCATCTGCAATATGATGCACCGCTGACTAGCGATATCGACAGCCTCGCCCGGCCGATGTCGCGTTGGGTTGGTCGTGCCGAGTCTGCAGATGCCGTGGGAGACCGCACAGCGGAGGCCATCGCCGCAGCAAGGACGGGTGCAGGTAGCATCGCCACGCTGATCCTGCATGCTGACGCGGCATGGACACAAACTCTCGCTCCGGTGCCCGCCGTGGTGGTTCCCCCCGCTTCCGCGGCGCCAGAACCGGCCCGCATCCGCGCAGCGGCCGATGCGCTGCGAAACGGCAAGCAGACGGCGATCCTTGTCACCGGTCGCGCCCTGCGCGCGGCTCAGACCGACGTTCTGGACCGCATCGCCCAGAAGACCGGCGCCCGGATCATTGCGCAGCAGGCCAATGGCCGCATGCAGCGTGGCGCAGGCCGTGTCGCCTTGGATCGCGTGCCCTATGTCATCGATCAGGCTCTGGCGGCTTTTGCGGAAACTGAACAGCTGCTCCTGATCGGTGCCAAGGCCCCGGTCGGCTTCTTCGCCTACCCGGGCAAGCCAAGCAGCATGCTGCCGGAGGGCTGCCGCGTGATCGAGATGGCGGGCGCCGACGACGACCTGCCCGCAACTATCGCCGCCCTAGCACAGGAAGTCGGCATGACGCCCGCCGCGCGGGTAGCGGATCGCGCCGCGCCCAACATGCCGTCCGGTGCGCTGACGCCAGATGCTGTTGCCATTGCCTTGGCGCATCTGATGCCCGAAGGCGCTGTCGTCTGCGACGAATCGGTGACCTCGGGCCGGGATTTCTTCCGCTCCACCCATGGCGCAGCGCCTCATGACTTCCTGCAACTGACCGGGGGGGCCATTGGTGCGGGCATTCCCATGGCGACTGGCGCCGCCGTGGCCTGCCCAGACCGCAAGGTAATCGGCCTGCAAGCCGACGGCAGCGGCATGTATACCGTCCAGGGCCTATGGACGCAGGCACGCGAGCGGCTGGACGTGGTGACCATCGTCTTTGCTAACCGCCTCTACAAGATCCTACAGGGAGAGTTGCGAAATGTCGGCGCGGGCGCTCCTGGCGAGAACGCCCGGCGGATGCTGGACCTTGACGATCCGGCGCTCGACTGGGTTCGGATTGCGAACGGAATGGGGGTCGAAGCGGCGCGCGCCGACACCGCCGAAAGTTTCTTCGACTTGCTGCGCACCGCCTTGTCTCGCAAGGGACCGTTCCTGATCGAAGCCGTGCTTTAGGGGAAATCCATGATCCACCGCATTCCGCATTGCAGCCATTGGGGCGCCTATACGATCCTGGTCGAAGATGGCGGCATTGTCGGCGTCGAGCCTTTTGCCGACGACCCTGCTCCCTCACCTGTGATCCATTCGATTGTAGAATGGGCAAAGCCTGACCGCCGGGTGCTGCGCCCGATGGTTCGCGAAGGGTGGCTGGCGAAGCGTGAGCACAGCGATCGGAACGGGCGCGGATCCGAACGCTTCCTGTCGGTGCCCTGGGACGAGGCGCTGGACCTGGTCGCCGGGGAAATCAGCCGCGTCGCCAGCACGCACGGGAATGAGGCGATCTTTGCTGGCAGCTACGGCTGGACATCCTGCGGACGTTTTCATCACGCGTCTTCGCTATTGAAGCGCATGCTCAACCTGGTTGGCGGCTATACGGGCCATGTCGATACTTATTCCATCGCCGCCGGACCGGTGATTCTGCGTCATGTGCTGGGCGATGACCGCGCCTGCGGCGGCCAGTCCAACACGCTGGACGACATCGCTGAAAATACCGAAACACTTGTGGTCTTTGGCGCCATGTCGCCCCGCACCGCGCAAAGCGAGGCCGGCGGCATCGCCGGGCATTACCTTGAAGGCTACCTGAGCCGGATCGCGGAACGCGGGGTGCGGGTGGTCCATGTCTCGCCGCTACGCGACGATTTGCCGGACTGGGTCGGGGCGGAGTGGTGGCCGATAAGGCCCAATACCGACACGGCGCTGATGCTGGGTCTTGCGGGCGAAATCGTGGCGGCTGGGCGCCACGACACCGACTTCCTGGCCCGCTGCACTAGCGGGTCCGAAGAGTTCCTTGCCTATCTTCGTGGCAATGCCGATGGTCAGCGCAAGGACGCTGCATGGGCATCGGCCATCACCGGGCTGCCCGCTGATGCCATTCGCGCGCTGGCGGCACAGATCGCGGGAACCCGCAGCATGCTGACAGTCAGCTGGGCCCTGCAACGCGCCCATCATGGCGAACAGCCCTTCTGGGCTGCCTTGGGGCTGGCAGCCGTTACGGGCCAGGTCGGCCTGCCGGGCGGCGGCGTGGGCTATGGCTATGGCTCTCTGGGCGGCGTCGGGGCGCCTTTTGCGGTGGGCAGGTCTCCCGGCATGTCGCAAGGCGTGAAGCCCATAGACAGCTTCATTCCGGTCGCCCGGATCAGCGACATGCTGCTGAACCCGGGGGCGCCCTTCACGTATCAGGGCGAAGCGCGGACCTATCCGGATACGCGGCTGGTCTATTGGGCGGGCGGCAATCCCTTCCATCATCACCAGGACCTGAACCGCTTAGCCGAGGCATGGACCCGCCCCGAAACCATCATCGTGCAGGACCCGATGTGGACCGCAACCGCGCGACGGGCAGACATCGTTCTGCCTGCCTCGACCTCGATCGAGCGCAACGACCTGGCCGGGAACAAGCGCTGCGACATGATCCTGGCAATGCGTCAGGCCATTGCGCCCTTGGGCCAGTCGCGCGCGGATTTCGACATTTTTGATGCGATTTCTCAGAGACTTGGCGTTGGTCCGGCCTTCAGCGAGGGCCGCGATGAGATGGCCTGGATCCGGCATCTTTACAATGAAAGCCGCAGTCATGCCTTGGGCGCTCATGGCTTCCTGATGCCGGACTTTGAAACCTTCTGGGAGCGCGGGCATGCGCCAGTGCCGGTGCAGCGCAACCACGTCTATCTGGCGCGTTTCCGCGACGATCCGGCCCGCCATGCGCTTGATACCGAAACCGGGCTCATTGTGCTGGGCAGCAGGACGCTGGCGCGGCTGGCCTATGACGACTGCCCCTCACACCCCGCATGGATGGCTCCTGCCGAATGGCTGGGAGGTGCGGCGCCAGGCGAACTGCATTTGATCTCGCACCAACCGCAGGGTCGGCTGCACAGCCAGCTGGAAACCGGCGCAGCCAGCATGGCGGACAAGCGCCACGGCCGCGAGCAATTGCGCCTGAATGCAGCGGATGCACAGGCGCGCGGCATTGCCGACGGAACAACGGTGCGGCTCTGGAACATGCGGGGCGCCTGCCTTGCCACTGCCTGTATCAGCGCTGACACCGCACCGGGCGTGGCGGTCTTGCCGACCGGCGCATGGTTTACGCCTGTCGCGGACGGACCCGAAGTTTCTGGTAACCCGAATGTGCTCACACTGGACATAGGCAGTTCGGCCTTTGGACAGGGCTGTGCCGCCCATACCTGCCTGATCCGGGTCGCGCCCTATGCCGGCGATAACCGCGACCCGATCCAGACCTATGAAGCGCAACTGGCAGACATGCTGCCTGCTCTGGAGGAAACACCATGACCGACACTACTGAAGCTCCTGTCAGCCGCTTCGCCGTCCCTCGTCTGGCCGACATGCCCGAGGACATCCGCACCCGTATCGAAGAGGTGCAAGGGAAATCGGGCTTCATCCCCAACGTGTTCCTGACCCTGGCCCACCGGCCCGATGAATTCCGCGCCTTCTTCGCCTATCACGACGCCCTGATGGATCGGCCCGGCAACCTGACCAAGGCCGAGCGCGAGATGATCGTGGTCGCCACCTCGACCATGAACCAATGCCAGTACTGCGTCATCGCCCATGGTGCGATCCTGCGCATCCGGGCCAAGAACCCGCTTGTCGCCGACCAGGTGGCAATCAACTATCGCAAGGCCGACATCACGCCTCGGCAAAAGGCGATGCTGGATTTCGCGATGCAGGTTTCAGCGCGTGCGCAAGAAGTCGGTGAGGACGATTTCGAAACGCTGCGCGGTCATGGGTTCGACGACAGCGACATCTGGGATATTGCAGCTATCTCTGCCTTCTTCGGCATGTCGAACCGGCTGGCGAACGTGACCAGCATGCGGCCCAATGACGAATTCTACACGATGGGACGATAACATGGCACAGGGTTACAAGCAGATGCTGGCGGATGCCGATGCCGTGGTGCAATCGGTTTCTGTCGATCAGGCTGCGGCGATGAAGACCAATCCGCAAGTGATCATGGTCGACATTCGTGACCCGCGCGAGCTTGAGCGTGAGGGCATGATCCCCCAAGCGTTCCACGCCCCGCGCGGGATGCTGGAATTCTGGATCGATCCCGAAAGCCCCTATCACAAGTCTCGCTTCGGCGAGGGCAAAACCTATGTTTTCTACTGCGCCTCGGGCTGGCGCTCGCTTCTTGCAGCGAGGCTGGCCCAGGACATGGGACTGGAGGCTCGTTCGCTGCGGGGCGGCTTCGGCGAATGGCGCAAGTCCGGCCAGCCGGTCGCCGAATATCCCGCCAGGCGCTGAACGCCGGACTTGAAAGGGGGAACAGGAGCAGGATCATGAACAAATACGATGAGGGTCTGGAACGAAGGCAGGCGAACTACCAGCCGATGACGCCGGTTTCCTATCTTCAGCGGGCGGCGGTCACCTATCCCAACCACCCTGCGGTGATCCATGGGCGCCAGCGCCACAGCTATGCCCGGCTTTGGGCCGATTGCTGTCGCCTGGCCTCGGGGCTGTCGCAGCGGGGCATCGGAAGGGGCGATACCGTATCGGTCATGTTGTCGAACACTCCGCCGATGATCCATGCCCATTTCGGCGTGCCGATGGCTGGCGGCGCGGTGCTGCATTCGCTGAACACACGCCTGGACCCGGCAGCGATCGCCTTTCGGCTGGACCATTCGGAAAGCTGCGTGCTGATCGTGGATCGCGAATTCTCGGGCGTGGCGGCGCAGGCCCTGGCGCTGGCGAAGGTCCGGCCGCTGGTGGTCGACTTCGACGACACCGAATACCCCGAGGACGCGCCCTATCCCAAGGGCAAGGCCATCGGCAGCCTGGACTATGACCAGTTGCTGGCCGAAGGCGACCCGGATCTTCCCGGCGCAATGCCTGTCCACGAATGGGATGCCATTGCGCTGAACTATACCTCCGGGACAACCGGCAACCCCAAGGGGGTGGTTTGTCATCATCGTGGCGCGGCCTTGATGGCGCTGAACAACGTGATCCACGCGGGGTTGGGGCGCCATCCCGTCTATCTGTGGACCCTGCCGATGTTCCACTGCAATGGCTGGTGCTTCCCCTGGGCGGTGCCGGTGCAGGCGGGCACGCAGGTTTGTCTTCGCTGGGTCAGGGCGGGGGCGATCTATGACGCCCTCCACGAACACGGAGTCACGCATCTCTGCGGCGCGCCCATTGTCATGTCCGCCCTGCTGAATGCGCCAGCCGACCAGAAGCGCAGCTTTCCCCAGCAAGTGGCCTTCAACACCGCCGCTGCGCCGCCTCCGGAAACCGTGTTGAAGGCCATGGGGGAAGCAGGCTTCCACGTCACGCATCTTTACGGCCTGACCGAAACCTATGGCCCCTCTGTGGTCAATGAATGGAATTTGGCCTGGGATGCCCTGCCCGCGCCAGAGCAGGCAGCGCGCAAGGCAAGGCAGGGCGTGCGCTACCTGTCGCTGGACGACCTGACAGTGATGGACCCGGAAACCATGCGACCGGTGCCCGCCGATGGTCGGACGCTGGGCGAGGTCATGTTCCGCGGCAATGCGGTGATGAAGGGCTATCTGAAGAACCCTGAGGCCACGGCGGCAGCCTTTGCCGGCGGCTGGTTTCATTCCGGCGATCTGGCCGTGATGCATCCCGACGGTTATGTCCAGCTCAAGGACCGGTCCAAAGACATCATCATCTCGGGCGGCGAGAATATCTCCTCCATCGAGGTTGAGGAGGAGCTTTACCGCCATCCGGCGGTTGTGCTTTGCGCCGTGGTCGCCATGCCCAGCGAGAAATGGGGGGAAACCCCCTGCGCCTTCGTCGAACTGCGCGACGGCGCGAAGGAAACCGAAGCTGCCCTGGTGGCGCATTGCCGCGCCGGGCTTGCGTCCTACAAGTGCCCCTCGCGGGTGGTCTTCGGCCCGCTGCCCAAGACTTCAACCGGCAAGATCCAGAAATTTGCCCTGCGCGCGCGGGCGGCGGAAATGGCGCGGGTTTCCGCCTGAAGGAAGGGGACCGGGGTTGCCCGGTCCCACGGGCCTCAGCCCGCCACGTCGATGACAACCCGGCCCCGGATGCGCCCCGCCACGATGTCGGACGCCAGCTCCTGAAGCTTTGTCATCGGCTCGACTCGAGCAATGCAGCCAAGTTGCGCTTTGTCCAGATGAGCGGCCAGCGTGGCCCAAGCGCGGTCGCGCTTGGCCTGCGGCGCCATGACGCTGTCGATGCCCAGCAGTGCCACCCCGCGCAGGATATGCGGCATCACCGTCGCCGGCAGATCGAAACCGCCCGCTAGCCCGCAGGCCGCTACCGCACCGCCGTAAACCGTCTGCGCCAGCACATTCGCAAGCGGGGTGGAGCCCACGCTGTCGACCGCCCCTGCCCATCGCTCCTTTTGCAGGGGGCCGCCCTTGTCTGCCAGCGCGGCGCGGTCCACGAACTGCGAGGCCCCCAGTTCGGCCAGATAGTCATGCGTTTCGGGTCGTCCGGTGGCGGCGGTAACGGTATAGCCCTTCGCCGCCAGTAGGCTGATCGCCGTTGAGCCCACGCCTCCTGCCGCGCCCGTTACCAGCACCTCAGCCCCGCTGGGCTGGATCGCGCCCCAATCCTCCAAGGCATTGACGCACAGTGCGGCAGTATAGCCGGCCGTACCAATGGCCATGGCGTCCTGTAAGGAAAATCCGTCCGGCAGGCGCGTCAACCATTCGGGTTTCAAGCGCTGGAACCGGCTGTAGCCGCCCCATTCGGTCTCGGACAGACCCCAGCCATTCACGATGACCTTGTCGCCAGGCTGCCACTGATCCGAGCGGCTTTCCACCACTGTTCCCGCCAGATCGATGCCGGCCACCATAGGCAGTCGACGGGCGATCCGGCCCTTACCGCTGATCGCCAGCCCGTCCTTGTAATTCAGGGTGGAGTACGCGACCTCGACCAGCACATCGTGATCGGGCAGTGCATCGCGCGTCAGCTCGCGAAAACCTGCCTTGGGCTTGCCGTCCTGATCCTCGATCACAAGGGCGCGGAACGTGTCGGTCATCTGCTCTCTCCTCCGGGTTTTTATGCATTGCGGCGCGCAAGCGCCTGATCCAGCACGACACGCATGCCCCGGACATGGCCCCGCATCAACTGTTCCGCCTTGTCTGCGTCGCGGGCACCTATGGCCGCGCGGATCTTTTCATGAGCGGCGACCGTGCGGCGACGTTCGTGGTCGCGGTAGATCAGCATGTTTGTGATGGGGATAAAACTCTCGATCATGGCGTGCATCATCATTTGCAGCGGACCGTTGCCGGTCGCCTGCACCACCGCGCGGTGGAACCGCACGTCCGAGCCGCAGAAATCCTCGTCCGACAGTGCCTGATCCTGTTGCAGGGCGATTTCTGATGCAAGGGCAGCCAGGTCACCATCGCCACGGTTCAGCGCGGCAAGGCGGCAGCACAATGCCTCGGTCTCGACGCGGGCTGTAACGATTTCGTCTATGTTGAAATGACCCATGCCGACCAGCAGCGTCGCCGCGTCAGTGATGGCCCGCGCAGCGCCAGCGGCCCCAGGCCGGTTGACAAAGGTTCCCCCTGTAGGTCCCCGGCGCGACCGGATCAGGTTCTGCGCGGCCAGCACCTTCAGGGCTTCGCGCACCGTGGGACGCGAGATGCCGAAACGGCGGGCCAGTTCCTCCTCGGTCGGCAGGCGTTCGTCTAGTGCAAGCCGGCCCTCGAGAATGGCCATGCGGATCAGGTCGGATACCTGTCGGGCCAGGCCGCCGCGGACGATCTCGTCATACTGAAGGGCCATGCGTCCCCCTGTTGGCTTGGAAAAAGAATAGCAGGTTCAGAAAAACATAAAAGGTTTGACAAATATAAAATTGCGTTCAGCCTTCCGGCAAGAAGAAAGGTATCGGCTAAGATGCATCCGACCGACCAATGCGATTCCGCGCTGCTGGAATGTCTTTCGCGCGCTCTGCCTCCGGCGGCACTCCTGATCGGGGATGCCATCGAGCCCCGCTATCAAGAAGATCGGCGCAATCGTTTTTCCGCCCCGCCCCGCTTTGTACTACGGCCAGGCAATACGGCCGAGGTCTCCATCGCCTTAGCGGCCTGCCATGATTTCGGTCAGAGGCTGGTCGTGCAGGGCGGTCGCACCGGGCTGGCGGGTGCACATCGGGTGCAGCTGGGTGAAGCCGTGCTGTCGCTGGAACGGCTGACCGATCTGGCTCCGCCCGATCCTGACAGCCGCACGATCATGGCAGGCGCGGGCGTTCCCCTGCAGCGGGTGCAGGAGGCAGCCGACCAGGCCGGTTTGATGTTTGGGGTGGATATCGGCGCACGCGGCACGGCGACCATCGGCGGCAATATTGCCACCAATGCAGGCGGCATCCGCGTGATGCGCTATGGCATGTTTCGCGCGCAGGTGGCGGGGCTGGAGGCCGTGCTGGCGGATGGATCAATCCTGTCATCGCTGCGCGGACTGGACAAGGACAACAGCGGCTATGATCTGAAGCAGCTTCTCATCGGCAGCGAGGGGACATTGGCCGTTGTGACGCGAGCGCTTCTAAGGCTGCATCCGCGTCCGGCCTTCGAGACCAATGCCTTGCTCGCGCTCCCCTCAGCCGAGGCAGTATTGGATTTGCTGCAGCGTTTGCGCAGGCGGGTAGGCGGCATACTTTCGGCTTACGAGATCATGCAGGACGAAATCTATCGCGGGGTTTGTGGCCACCTGGGCATCGCCCCTCCCGTTGCCGCTGTGGCGCCCGTCTATGTTTTGGCCGAGATTCAGTCGGAAACCGACGGCGAGGATATCGCGGGGTCATTCATGGACTGCCTTGCCGAAGCCATCGAGGACAAGGTCGCTCTGGATGCCGTGCTTGCGCAGTCGCAGCGCGAGTTCCTGAGCCTGTGGGAAATGCGCGATGCCTGCGCGGACTACCTGCGCGGTCAGGACAACATTGCCAATGGTGATGTCAGCGTGCCAGTGCCGCGCCTGGCCGAGTTTCTTAGGGAAAGCCAGCGCCAGCTTTCCGTGATCGATCCCAAAACGCGGTTCTTGGTCTTTGGTCATGTTGCGGATGGCAATCTGCATTACGTCTTCCAAACCGTGCACAAGGATCAGGCCGTGACCTGCCTGATGAATCTGGTGGCAGTGTATGGTGGCTCGATCTCGGCCGAGCATGGCATAGGTCTTGACAAGAAAACCTGGTTGCCGCTGGCGCGGTCTCCTACCGAACTTGCAGTAATGCGAGCACTGAAAGGCGTGTTGGATCCCAAGGGTATCTTAAATCGTGATAGAATCTTCGCATTCTGAATTTTGTCACACGTTAAAGTATCGCGCTGTGCACCAATTAGAAATGTCGTATAGCTGTCCGGTTGGACGACATTACAGTCGTTTAGTTCACCGGCGCCGCGATTGGCAAACCCAAATTCTCGGCTGCACTGTGCAGCGCGATCATGGCGGGCAAACCTCCGCGCGATCAGTACGAACCTGCATGCGTCTGCAGTTCTTTCCTCTGCCGAACTCTGCACGGCGCTGAAGCGCGAACCGGCCCTGCGATACCAGTTCGACCTGATCCGCAATGCACAGACGATCGTCTTCGGGGCTTGGGGGTCTCGGTTCCGAAAGCACCATGTGGATAGCAAACATCACCAGCCAGGCGGAAATTAACGCCTATGTCGGCCACGGAGCCCAGGCTGTCTTGATCTGCCGCTTGTTGAATGCCGAGGGGGAACAGGTTCGGCGCGATCTGGACCGGCAAATGATGGGGATTGAACTGGACGAACTTCGCGCCATTCCGCGCCGCATTTGCATTGCCGGCGGCCCGACCAAGGTCGCTGCCTTGCGCGCCGCGCTGAAGGGCGGCTATGCCACCCATCTGGTGACCGACATGGACACGGCGGCATTGCTACTGGATTGATCCCGCCCGCTAGGCCTTGACCTTGGCAGTATTCATGAAGTCGATCGTGTCCTGGAATGACCGGATTCCTGCATCGGAGCCCAGGCCCGTTGCCACCAACGCAGCAGCCGCCTGCGCGAAATTCAACGCGGTTTTCAGGTCCATGCGGTGATGCAGCGCGGTAATGAACCCTGCATCGAAAGCATCCCCGCAACCGGTCGTGTCCACGACGTCGATCTGAAATGCCGGCTGCCTGACAGTTTCGCCGGTGCGATCCATGAAGCAGACCCCGTCTCCTCCTAGCGTGAAGACGCATTGCCGAACCCCGCGATCCAAGAAGAAACGCCCCGCTTCCTCGACGCTGCCCGTCCTCGAGATCACCATCGCCTCGTCGATGGAGGGCATGAAATAGTCGATATGCGGAAACAAGGGTGACAGCAGGTCGATCGTGCCTTTGTTCGCACCCAGCAGGTCGAAGGTGGTCGTGCGACCCCGGCGCTTTGCCTCGGCCAGCAACCGTGCGCTTGGCGCGCCGTCCAGCTTTGCCAGCAAGCCGGTGCCGCCTAGGTGAATGATGGCAGGGGCAAGTACTGTATCCAGCGTTTCAGGCAGAACATCAAAGTGGTCTGACGCGCCGCGTTGATGCAGCGCAGGCCGGTCTCCGTTGCGACGGACATTCAGGATTGTGGCCGAGGTGGGCACGCCTGTCAGCCGCTGCATCTGTGCCGTGTCCACGCCGAACCGCTGCAGCGTTGCCAAAACGAAATCCGCTTTCTCATCGTCGCCCACGGCGCCGACGGCAAGGCAGTTCAGGCCCAGCTTGGCCAGGTCCACCACCGTGCCACCTGCAGTACCCGCGACGGTCAGGCGGATTTCATCGATGAAGTCGACATTGCCGCCTTGCGGGATGGCGTCGACCGGACGCCCCAAGACGTCAAGAATATAAAGCCCGATGACGGAAACGTTGTGGGTCATGCTGTCCTCTCCCAAGGATGTGTCAGGCGCGCTGGCGCAGCGCGAAGATGGTTCCGGCGATCAGGATGAAGATGCCGACGATCCCCCGCTGCAGGGTGCTGGGGATACCGACGAAGACCAGCACGTTGCTCACCAGCGTGATCAGCAAGACGCCCAGAAGCGTCCCAAGGACGGTGCCCGATCCGCCCGTAATGCGCGCGCCACCAAGGACGACGGCCGCGATGATCTCCAGTTCCATCCCTGCAAGGTCGAACGGATTGGCCAGCCGGTTCGAGGCGACATGGACGATGCCCGCGATTCCCGCCAGCAGCCCGGCCCAGCCAAAGACAAAGAGCCGGATCTGGAACAGGTTGAAGCCCAGCCTTTCGGCGATGCCTGAATTGCCGCCCGATGCGAAGATGGCCCGCCCAAGCAGCGTCCGTTCCAGGATGAACCATGTGGCAAAGGCCACGGCAACCAGCACCAGCACCGTCGCGGGAAGGGCAGACACAACCCTGTTCGCACCTTGCCAACTGAACAGCGAGGCCTTGCCGAATGCCTCCATGGAGGCGGGCAGATTCATGAACAGCGCGGTGCCGACGAAGGTCAGCAGGAACGACCGGATGATGTATTGCGTGCCGATAGTCACGATCAGCGAGGGCGCACGCAGGGCATGGACCAGGAGACCGTTCAGCACCCCAAATGCCGCACCACCTGCCGCCGCAAGCGGCATGATGATCCACAAGGGCATGCCGGGAAGCACATTGTGGACAAACATCGTCAGCGCATACATGACGAAGGCCGCGATGGCGGTGAAGGACACGTCGATGCCCCCCGCAGCCAGCACCACCAGCACGCCCATTGCGAAGATCCCTCGAACAACCGAGGCCCGCAGGATGTCGAACAGGTTGTTCATCGCGAAGAACTCTGGATTTGCAATCGCAACAGCGATTGCGGTCACCACGATCAGCGCCAGCGTGAACAGTTCGGGGCGCTGTCCTATCAGATCCCAGATCCGGCCCGCCGCGCCACGGGCCTCCGGTGCGATCGTTGTCTCGGTCATGGAGTTGCGTCCTTGCCTGTGGCTGGCGCGGCAGCGCCGCCCGCCATGGTCTGGTAGATCTCATCCTCGGATGCGGTGGCGGCGTCATGCATGGCAACGATGGCGCCCTGACGCATGACCAGGATCCTGTCGCAATTCTGCAAAAGCTCGGGCAGGTCGTCCGAGATGATGATGACACCCATCCCCTCGTCGGCAAGCCTTTGTATGATGCGGAAGATCGTGTCTTTCGAGCCAACATCGACGCCGACGGTCGGCCCGTGCAGGATCAGCAGGCGAGGGTTGATCGTCAGCCAGCGGCCGATCAGGACCCGTTGCTGATTGCCGCCCGACAGCGACTGCACGGGCGCTTGGACATTCGGCGCAACGACCTGCAGATCGGCGATCTGTTCGCGCGCAAGGGCCCGCGCACGCCTGCCGCTGATCATGCCGAATGCGTTCCTGAGCCGGTCCAAAACAGGAAGCGTGACGTTGTCCTGGATTGTCTTTTCCAGAAACAGCCCTTCCGTCAGGCGATCTTCGGGGACATAGCCGATCCCCTCGCGGATCGCGTCCGCTGGGGATTTGAGATCGATGATGCGGCCTTCAAGCTGCATGGTGCCCGAATGCGCCGGGGCCACGCCCGACAGGGCCAGCGCCAGTTCATTGCGACCCGAGTCCAACAGGCCAGTGACGCCCAGGATTTCACCCCTGCGCAGCGTCAGGGAAAGGTCATGGAATGACGCGGGTTGCGTCAGGTTCTGGATCTCCAGCATGACATCACCGATCTTCGGCTCAATGCGATAGCGCGCCTCAGAAATCTCGCGCCCGGTCATCAGCTGGCTGATCTCGGATTTCGGGGTCGTCGCGACTTTGCGCTCGGCCACTTTCTGGCCGTCACGCATGATGATGGCATCGCCCCCCAGTGACTTCACTTCATCCAGCTTGTGGGTGACGAACAGGACGGTCACGCCTTGATCCAGAAGGCGGCGTACGACCGCAAGCAGGTTCTCGACCTCTTGCCGAGTCAATGACGTCGTCGGCTCGTCCATGATGACCAGCCGCGCCTCGGCAGCGATGGCACGGGCGATGGCAACCAACTGTCGTGTAGCAAGTGGCAGCGTCTCGGTGCGGCGCGCCAGAAAGGCACGGCTGGTCGGCAAGTGCACCTGTGCCAGCGCCCGGGCGGCCGTGTCATGCAGGGCAGCCCGGCGCAGAGGCCGCGCCAGCCTGCCGCCAGTCTCGACCAACTGTCCAGTCAGCGCGACATTTTCCGCAACAGACAGGTTCGGCAGCAGCGATAAGTCTTGGTAAACCGTCTCGATCCCTGCCTTCAGCGCGCCGATCGCGCCAAGATCCCCCGCCAACGGACCGGTAGGCTCGCCATCGATCAGGATCTGGCCCGAGGTGGCGGGCTGTGCGCCTGAGATGATCTTGATCAGGGTGGACTTGCCGCAGCCGTTCTCGCCCATCAGATGATAGATCTGACCCGCCTGCAGGGTCAGACTGACATCCTTCAGGGCCTGCACGCCGCCAAAGGACTTGCGGACGTTGCGAACCTCCAGAAAGGGCGCAGACATGGGGCGGGTGCCCGCCGCGTCAGGCTGAAACTGCATCATGCGAGTCCTGTGGCTTTGGTGGCGGCAAAGGCAGGCTGTCAAGACTGCCCTTGCCTGGTTGTATCAGGATGGGAGGGCCTCAGAAGGGATAGTTCTTGTAGTCGTCCTTGCCGACATCAACCCAGGCTTCGCCCTGAATGATGATGCCTTTGCCGGGGCCCTGGCTGACTTTGACGTTGGTGTAACCGGGAACTCCGAGGTCCATGCCATCGGTGATTTCCTCTCCGTCGAGGAGCTTTTTCGACACGACGTTCATCACATAGCCCGCATCCTTCGGATCCCAGAAGTAGATCCGGTTGACCGCGCCCGACTCCAGGTAGGGGCCGGTATCCTTGGGCAGGCCAAGGCCGAAGACGCAAACCTTGCCGACAAGGCCGGCTTCCTCGACCGCGCGACCAATGCCGATCACGTCGATAGCCGACGAACCCTGGAAGCCCTTGATGTCGGGATGTGCGCGCAGGATCTCCTTGGCTTTCTCATAGGCCTTGTTGGCGTCGTTGAAGGACTCGTTCTTCGCAGCCACCAGTTCCATTCCCGGATGATTGGCGGCGGCGCTTTCGGCCCCGGCATCAGCCCAGATGTTGTGCGTCAGGCTGCCCAGCGAGCCGACGAAACTGGTCCACTTGCCCTCGCCGCCCATGCATTCGGCGAGACCGTCGTTGATCCTGCGGCCAAAAGCTGCGTTGTCGAATGCCTCGATATCCGCATCGGCGTTGACGATTGAGTCGCCCTCGTGCGCGATGACCTTGATGCCGCGCTGCTGCGCACGGCGCAGCACACCTTCCAGCGCCGAAGGATCCATGGGCACGACCGCGACCGCCGACACGCCCTTTGCCACGAGATCCTCAATGATCCGGGCCTGCTGCGCTGCATCGGCCTGGGCCGGGCCGACCTGAACGGCGGTGACGTCGTCGTGCTCGGCATCAAAGGCCTTCACGCCCTCGTCCATGCGCACGAACCAGCCCTCGCCTGTGATCTTCACCACCGTGGTAATGGACTGATCGTCCTGTGCCATGACTGCAGTTGCAGCCATGGAGCCTGCAAGAACGGCGCTTCCTGCCAGTTTAGCCAAAGTCTTCATCGGGTTCCTCCTCCCGTTTTCAGGGGCGTTGTCACTTGGTGCCGCCCTGCCTGCCCTGCGCGACAGGAGGCACATCCGTCATCGCGTCGGCCTGAGCCAGAGCGACAGGTCGATCCGCGCCGAGGCCAGCAGAGCCAACAACAGCACCCCCCAGGCCAGGTCGCGGAAGAAGTTCGAGATGCCGAGGAAGTTGAACAGGCTCGACAGGATCTGCAGCGCCGTCGCAGCCAGCAGCACGGACAGGACGCGGCCATAACCGCCCTCGGGCTTCACGCCACCCAGCACCGCAATAAGGATAGCAATCAGGACATACGAGCTACCGTAGTCCCACTTAACTGAAGCATTGCGCGAGGCGATCACGATCCCTGCAACTGAAGCAAGAATGCCCGCGATCATATAAGTGGTGACGAGCATCCGACGAGCCGGAATGCCGCCATAGCGCGCTGCCTTCGCGTTCGATCCCAGCAGCGTCAGCTTGACCCCGAAAGGCGTGCAGCGCAGCACATAGCCAACCAGCCCGGCGATCAGCAAAAACAGCGTAAAATTCAATGGCACACCCAGCACAGGCAGGTTGCCGAAATCGTCAAGCGGCTGGATATACCCGAGGCTGACCGAGGATCCGTTCGTCAGCCAGACTGAAACTCCTGTGAACAGCAACTGCGTGCCAAGCGTCGCGATCAACGGCGTTAGTCCGGCAAAAGCGATTATTAAGCCGTTTAGCAGCCCGCCAATGACCCCGACGCAAAGGGCAATGGCCGCGAAGGTCCAGGCAAAGGCCATCGGTGCCTCTGTCGGAACCACGATCTGGCGCGCGATCAGAAAGGCGGTGATTCCCGCAAGATTGGCGAGTGCGATTCCTGACAGATCGATGCCACCATTCCCCGAGATCATCGCCAGCGTTACGCCAAGAGCCAACAGACCAAGCTCCGGCACCTGCGCAGCCATGATCTGCAAATTATAGCTGTCAACGAAGTTCGATCCTGCCAGCAAGGCGCCGGCGACAAGCACGATCACGTTGATCAAGGCCAGACACACCGCCTGGCGATCAGCAATATGCGGCATGTCTCTCTCCCTCAATCGGTTTCGGGGACGCTGTTTCCACCACCGCTATTCCTTTTGTATTTCGACATTTATGAGTGGCAAAACTCAATAACAGCCCGGATGGATATGGAGCGCGCTTCTTTCCAATGCCCATCATGTCGACTGTCCTGCGATCGTTAGCGCCGGCGCTTGACAGGGATGGTCTAGAAGGGCGGCAAGCTCGTCATCCAGATGGATCATCGATAGCGAGACACCTTCCATGTCCATCGATGTATAGAACGGACCGACCAAGGTGCGGTGTACGCCGATGCCATGCGCCTTGAGGCGTTGGCGGATACGGCGGGTCAGGACATAGAGCTCCATCGCAGGCGTGCCACCAAGCGAGTTCACAAGTACCGCAACACGGTCGCCGGTCGAGGGCGCCATTTCAGCCAAGATACGGTCCAGCAGCAGATCGGCGGCATCGTCCGCACTGGCCATTGGCCTTCGCTCTACGCCGGGTTCTCCGTGCACCCCCACGCCGATCTCCATCTGGTCTGCATCCAGATCGAAACTGGGGCGCTGCGTATCGGGAAGGCGCGCAGGTTCCAGCGCCAGGCCCATCGTATAGGTTCGCTGCGCCGCACGCCGGGTAACGGCTTCGCAGGCGTCCAGCGACGCACCTAAATCAGCCGCCGCGCCGGCGATGCGAAAGACGAACACATTGCCTGCCACACCCCTGCGCGCGCCTCGATTGTCAGGCGGCGAGGATGCGATGTCGTCGTTCGTCACAATCTGGCGCACTAAGATGCCTGCCGCCTCGGCCATCTCACACGCCATGCTGAAGTTCATGACATCGCCGGAAAAGTTGCCGTAGATATAGAGCACTCCTGCACCACCATCGACTGCCCGGCTGGCGGCAAGGATAGGGCCAGGCGGCGGCGCCGCGAAGATATTGCCGACAACGGCGGCATCGGCCAAGCCCTTGCCGACATACCCCCAGAAGCCTGGCTCGTGCCCTGCCCCTCCACCTATCACGATGCCGACCTTGCCGGGACGCAGGCCTGCACGGGACATGACCGCGCGGCTGGTGCCAGGGACCGGAGCGATCAGCGCCTCGTGCGCCACCAGTGCCCCAGCCAAAGATTCGTCCACCAGATCCTTCGCGGCATTCATCAACTTCTTGCCGGTGCTGCGCGGCAGAGTTTTGCCAGCCTCTTGCAAGGGTTCAAAGCGGCGCGGCTGCTCCTGCCAGCCATCTGCTGTTAACACACCGCGCGCGGTCAGGGCATCCGTGACCAGAACATCCACATAGCCTCCGCGCAAGGCGGCAAGGATTGCCGCCACCTTGTCAATCCCACCCGCCACCGCAATCTTTTGCGGGACCGTCAGCAACTGGCCAAGATCAAGACCGATGGTGCAGTTGTCCAGCGGCCCGGCAACCGCTGCCCCGCGCGCAGATATGAAGCGACCCGTCAGGCTGCCTACCGCGTCCTGGTAATGGGCGTGGCGATTGATCCCGTCCAAGAAACCAGATGTGTGGATCGTGCTTTCCGGTCGCATAGACGAAATGCCCATGAGGATGCGATTCGCCTCGCGCAGCACCTCGAACTGTTCAGACAGAACCGGCTCGGCCAGCAGCAGGTCGCGTATTTCGGGGGACGACACGATTGCCGGGACTGAAAGGGGAATCCATCGCGCGCCGAGCGCAGATGCCAATCGCGAGGCGCAGGCTTCAGGTGTCCAAGGGATCCGAGCCGTCGTTGATCCGGTCGCCTGCACGACGCGAATGTCGGCAAGTCCGCGATGATCAAACGCTTCAGCCGCCGCAAGGACAGTGCGCCCCCATGTCACCGCCAGGGTGTCGCCCGACCGGACCAGCCGCTTCAACACCTGCGCCGCTGCCCGGCCCAGCCGGTCGGTCAGCGATCCGCCCTCCCCCTCGGACGGAATCACCAGACAATCCTGCAGCGCGAACTGATTCTTCAGCGCGCGCGCGATCGAAACCGACCGAAAGCGCTCGGGCTGTATCTGGATGTTGACGATCCCGCGGCTGCGTGCCTCGGCCAGCCAAGCGTTCACTGACGCACGCGAAAGGCCCATCTTTTTGGCGACCTCGCCCTGGGTCAGCCCTTCTTCGTAGTACAGCCAGGTCGCCCACAACAGAGCGTCATCACCGAACGGCATCGGCATTTCCGCGAGAACACCAGCTTCTCCCCTTGCAGCCATCAGCCGGCCCCCTGCCTCAGATGCAGAGCAAGTCCGTCACGCAACGCGGCAATGATGATAACAGCAGATGCGGCGCCCGGATCCACATGACCCAGGCTACGCTGGCCCAGCCGGGAGGCACGGCCAACGGTAGCAATCATGGCGCGGGTGGCCTCACGCCCCTCTTCCGCGGCCTTCAGAGCGACATCGAGTACGGTCAGAGGGGCAGAGCCCGCCGCTTGTGCATCAACCACGGCACGCGCAGCGGGAGCCCATACGTCCAGCATGGTCTTGTCGCCCGCGCTTGCCTTACCCCGCGCCGCAATACCCCTTGCGAAAGCAGGGATTAGATCGGGTATTTCAGCCATGTGCAGGCTCTGCATGCCATGATATCTTTGGCCCGCGGACAGTAAGGCGCTTGCGTAAAGAGGCCCGGTGGTTGCCCCGACGGCCTCCAGAAAGCTTTCGGCGGCAATGTCAAACAGGTCATCCACCCCCGCACCCTGAGAGGAAGCCTGGGCTGACGCACGGACCACTGCGGCAAACCCCTCGGCCATGGAATTGCCGTGGTCGGCATCCCCAATCGCGCCATCCAGTTGGCCGAGCATCTGTCGCGCCTCGTCGAGCCGCAACGAGATCAGGCGGAACAAAGCTATCAACTGCTGGGCGTCCAGGCCGTCCATGTCAGGCCAGTCGCTTCCGGAACGATGCGGCGAGCGTTGTCAGGATCAGACAGCAAGAGGTCGCGCCTGCGTCGGGCACCCCGCGCGAGCGTTCGCCTAGCCGGCTTGCACGACCAACCTTGGCCACCAGATCAACGGTGCTGTCGCGGCCCTTGACGGCCGCGTTGCTCATTTCCCCCAACGCCGCGGCAAAGCCAGTATCACGCGCGGCATCGAAGGCCTCGACCGCCGGGACAAGGCAGTCGATCAGGGTCTTGTCACCGACCTTGGCCGACCCGGTGCGCCGTACACCTGCCAGTGCCGCGTTCATCAATGCCGAGAAACCCGCCGCATCAATAGCGGGACGGCCCGCAACCTCTTGCGCCATACCTGCGAACATGAAGCCATAAAGCGGCCCCATCGAGCCTCCAATCTCACCCATTAGGACATCAGAAAGGATCCGCAATGCTTGATCCAGTGAAAGGTCTGTTTCCGCGATCCTCTGGGTGGTGCGTCCAAAGCCCTTGGCCATGTTGATGCCATGATCGCCATCTCCGATCAGCCCGTCGATTTCCGACAGATGCGCCTTGTTCGCAACGATCACTTCGGCCAGTTCCCGCACGATCGCGCCGGTCCCAGCAACGCAAACGGATGGCCCGGCGATCGCGATGTTCTTCGTCGCGATGCTTTCCTGCCCGTGGTCTGTATTTGCATGGCGGCTGTGCGCTGCGCCCGCATTCGCTTGGGGCGCCACATGGCCGGTTGTTATCCCCGGCGCCTCGGCGGGGTGGTCGAGAAGCGCCTTGAGTTCGGCATCCAGCACCATCACGGTCAGCGTTGCGCCAACCATTTCCAGCGAAGTGAAAAAGTTGCCGACGAATGCCTTGTGGACATGAACCCCTTTGGCATCAAGCTGGCTTTCGATTCGGTCATAAAGGACATAAAGCTCGTTCACCGGCGTTGCACCGAGGCCGGAGAGCAAGACAGCCACTTCGCCCCCCGGTGGCAGGTCGTGATCATCCAGCACGATCTGCAGCATGTCGTCGGCGACGTCGTTGGCGGTCTTCAGCGGCTCCACACGTACGCCCGGTTCACCATGGTGGCCGATCCCGACCTCCATCATGCCCGCCTCAATCGCGAAATTGGCATGGCCGACCGCAGGAAGCGTGCAGGGCGCAAGCCCCACCCCAACTGAGCGGCAAGCATCGACCGCCTTTTGCGCCGCCGCCACGACTTCGGACAGTGACCCACCCTGCGCGGCCCTTGCCCCGCCGATCTTCCACATGAATATCTCACCCGCGACGCCGCGACGCTTTTCGCGTTCGGACGCGGGGGCCGAGCAGACATCGTCGTTGGCCACGATCGTGGCGACCTCGATCCCGTCGGGCGCCACCATTTCTTTCGCCATGCGGACATTCATGTTGTCGCCGGCATAATTACCGTACAGCACCGCAACGCCCACGCCACCGTCGGCCGCGCGGATTGCATCGGCAAAGCTCTTTGCTGTCGGAGAGGAGAAAAGCTCGCCCACCGCGACGGCATCGACCAAGTTATGGCCTGTATAGCCAATGAAAGCTGGCTCGTGACCCGAACCACCGCCTGTCACAATCCCTACCCGTCCCGGCTGTGGTGCCGCCGTCGAAATGACGACGCGCGGGTTATCGGGAGACAGGCGTACCAAGTTGCGATGTGCACGGACGAACCCTGCAACTGTCTCGTCGACAACGTCATCCGGATTGTTGATGAACCTTTGCATGCTCCTGCCTCTCCTTGCGTGGAACGAATGACGATCTGAGGCCCGCCAGACCAAAGGCAGGCGGCAACTACGACGGTCGTCAGGCACTCCCCTTTTTGCGAGTTGCTCCTCCAGCATTGCTCGCAAGCGCATCAATCCTTCTAGTTTACACAGTTGTCAACTTGTATCTGAATATTGTCGATAATGGGAGACTGCTTGGCATTAAGGGGCTACATCTCGTTTCTTCCGGAGCGCTTTGCCCTTCGGCCCGCCTGAACCAAGCTGCCTGGAAATCTGCTCCAGTTACCTAGGCCGTAACCGGGGCAGATTGCGGGGCGGGGTGAGTTTACGCCGGTTGCGCGCCCACTAGATCGGGCAGCGGGGGGACGCGCTCGGCGGTCCCGTTGATTCCGAGCCGATCGCCGAGATAGGCGACGTCCGAAGCTCCATTGGATGTGGCTTGCCCATCAGACCCCCCATACCTGCCTCAGCAGAAGGGAAGCACATCATAGGCAAGCTGGGAATCCTGAATCTCGATGCCCGCGACACGCTCTAGAATAAGCGCGGTCGCATGCCGTGGAATACGCATTCGGGGGCAGGTCAACGCTGTTGATGGGCACGATGGACACAGCCAGCACCAGCGAGGTAGCATCCGACGAGGCGCTACGCTGGTTGAGGGCTCCGCTCCTCGTCGGAAACTCCCCCGCGCCCACCAACGCGCCTAAGGCCAACGCGGTTTCTATGGTGCTTGACAGTAGGTGCTCGCCAATATTCCAGGTGAGGCGACAACAACCGCTTCGGGAATATATCCTCATGCGGTGATACGAAGGACAAGGTGGTTGACGCGCTACAGGACGCCAACAAATGGATACTTGCTCTGACGCTACCTCCTTTGCTGAATAACCGGGCGGACAGTTCATCAACCAACGCTGACTGGCCGATCATCGACGCGAAATATGTGTTCCGAAGATCACCTCCTTAATGTCCGCAATTGGCACCCTTCGTTCCTGACCGTCGATTTCGACAATTAGGTCGAACGCATCCGTAGATTGCTGACAGGTGTGTCGGATCAACTCTTCTGCGATCTCAGTCCAGTACTCGAGCTTTTGCGCGGGCGCTAGACCGACGTTTGGGATGATTTTGAGGATCCGACTCTCGGGGCTTGCCTGCTGAACGCAGGCGCCGAGTAGCTCATTAGGATCGTTGACGGTGCCGAACAGCAACGGGTTGCCCGTCAATGGAAGAAGCGAACTGCCGCCGGTGAGTTCCACCACATCATGGAACACGCTGATCGCCTTGACGATGTTCAACCGCCCCGACGAATAGGCATCGTCTTTGAGCGCAGCATCAAAATCTGTCCCTGCCAGCAGCCGTAGCTTAATGTCGCTGGGCTGGTTCACCCCGAGCGCATGGACAAGGCCGGCGGCGAACGAGACGATCGCCGTGGCCGGCGACGTTCCGTTTTCGAGGACGCTCTCTCCAAGGTGGGTCCTTGTCTTGACGGCACAACCCGGGGCGAGAAGGTCCACATGCGTGCTCGAGAAATTTGAGAAACTTGCGCGAGCACCCGACAAGTCGTGTGCTGCGACGGTGAGTAGATTCTCCTCGCCGCGGTTCCCGCCCAGACGCGCGGGGTACAGCTCGAATGAACGCAGGTCATTGCCCTCGCCCGTCCTTTCGTTCCCTGCGGCCACGACGAAAAGCATGTCCTTAGACGACCGCACCTGAAGCTCCAGGCCGGCAATGCGCCGTTTGGTGGAGAGGCTCAGGTTGACGATCTTTGTGTCCAACCCTTCCAGGTACGTGATGGCATTGGGCAGCAGCGCGGAATCGGCTGTCCCCTCGGGGTTGAAAGGGGCGCCGTCGGCGAAGCTCACGACCTTGAGGCGGACGAGCGGCGGATCGAATGTACCCGTCCAAGTCGGGGCGAGGTCCATTCCACCGAGCGCCAAGGCCCCCATTTTCGTTCCGTGTGCCGCGCCCGGTGCATTGGGCAGGAACGGCTCGACCCGGCCGTGCTCCGTCGGGCTGTAGTAGTTTCGGCCATAGACATCGTCGACCAAGTTATCCCTGTCGTTGTCGTCATCCTCGCCAGTTGTGCCATGCAACTCGTCAAGGTTTGGCAAAAAGAACTTCGGGTCGAAGAAGTCGTCGCCAATAACTGCCAGTCCGCTGTCGATCAGGCCCACGGTGGATGGCACGAGATCCTGACCTGCACTCGCCGCGAAGAATGCCGCGCGCGCTTGCCGTTCCGCTTCGAAGCGGTTACGCAACGCGGCCTCGTCCGCAATCCGAGCGACCTGACCGGGATCGCCGTTGCACGCGACCGAGGTGTCGACGTCCGCGAACACCACGGGATCGACGTAGCGCAGTCTGAAACTCTCCCGCTGCTGATCGCGCTCGACTGGAGCAATCGACATTGAGATCTGCTCGCGAACTGAAGTGTCTGACACTGAGGCCAGAACCTGGGAGAGGCCGGTTCCGCCAGGAGCTATCGGTACGAACACGCGCTCTTCTGACCCAAAAGGTATGAGGAGCTGGTCGCCCACCTGCAAGGACTCGGCGAAAGAATCAAACGTTGGGTAGTCGTCGCTGCGGTTAAGCTCGTAGAAGCTTTCGGTCGTGCGTTTGCCGAAAACTCCGTACTCGCGCTTGAGAATGCCGCTTGGCGTATCACCAGCTAGAACGGTAACTGATACTTGCTCATCTACCTTCAGGCAGAATGGAACGGCGACTGCTTGACCGGGCAAGAATGTGTAGCCTGCATCTTGGACAGCGTTATAATTCATTGCGCGGCTGATTAAATAGTCGTTGGTCGTCGGCGGTTGCGATCCGCAAACATCGATCACAATCGACTCGAGAGTCTCTCCCCGTTCGTCGACGATCTTCCAGATCGGCTCACCCAACCGGGCGAAGTCAATGCGCGCCGGTTCTGGCAGTTCGGCGACACCGCGCAAGGTGAAGCCCTCCGCGATCTCCCCGCTCTCGAATACAACCTGAGGCGACGCCGTCATGGGTAGAAGGATCGCCACGAGGAGCGATGCGAGATTTAGAGTAACTCGATCTCTTGCTGTCTTTAGCATGTGTTCAGTCAGAAATGTGACGACACGCTGGCGATCGACTTCATCAGGACGCCTCGATTGGCCCCGCCACCTGACGGTGAACAGCCTCCGTTCGTATGCACGGCGACGACATCGCCATCGGCGTCCCGAACACCTGACCCAGAAGATCCTCCATGTGTGTCTATGTTGTCATAGAAGATGCTGCTGCCGACTGTCTCTCGCGCTGAGCCAGCCTCAATCTTCTTTGGGTCCCCTTGTGGATGCTGGATTAAGGCGAGCAATTCGGTAGCGGACACGTCACGGACGTCGGTCTTTCCCACCGGGTGGTTCAACTCTGACGGAAGACGGCCCTCGTTGTCTTCGCCGATCTCGACAATTGCGTAGTCGAGACCCCCGAGTCGATACTCTTTCAGCGCAACCACGGGAAAGACGTCTGGATCGCGCATAGCGCCGTCTTGGACTGAAAGCTGATAACCGAAGTTTGCGACAAACAGCATCGCGAGCACCTCAGGCTCAGCAAACTCCGGTAGGCCGTTGGAGCTGAACCGAAACGGTGTTACCCAACCAACTTCGCCTTGGCCGATGTCGAAGCAGTGTCCAGCGGTCAGTAGGGTCGTTGGATTAACCAACGTCGCTGTGCACCAACGCTCCCCTGCGACGTTTCCCGGTGCGTGATCCGGCAACTTGGCCGCGATCTCTGGCTCGGTTAGCCACTGAAGCTGGACAGTCGTCTTCTCGTGCTGCGCCACATAGTTCTCGGCTATACCAAGCGAGCCGTCGTAGAATTCGACATGCTGCAGATCGTCAACCAGACCGCACTGAGACTCCAGGGAGAGACCGTCGGGGAAAGGAAGCGCGGGTCTCGAATTGAATTCCGGAGTTTCGGCGCATGCAGGCCCGACCGCGAGCGCCACGAGAAACCAGACAGAGTGTTGCTTGTTCGACATGGGAACCTCCCGTTTCATTTTCTCGATGAGGCCGGGCCAGTTAGGTAGTCCGAACCCGGACACAATCCACTTGAACGGTGACACTGCATGATCCACTCCAATCAATCGATTTCGACCTGGATCCCGCGGAAGCTTGGTGGGGATGGGCACACGTCGCCATCGTCGCTAAGGACCAGCATCTGTGTTCCGTCTTGTGACGGGATCATCGCCTCGGGCGTGAAGTCGCTAAGGCCGGCAATAGCAATAGAAAAGCCGGGAATCTCAACTGGATCGGCGTTGGCGACTCCGCTCCAGCGGTAAAGCGCGAAAGGCGCGGCACCGCCGCCTGGGCCGGCTACAATGATATAGGTCCCGAGCGCAGGGACGACTTCCATGCTTCGAATTCCGCGTCCGTCGAGGTCCAACTTTGCGAAAAGCTCAAATTGGGGTGCTCCGCCGGCTAACGCCTCCGTCGGATTGGCGAAAGAGATGACGATGGCCTCACCGGCAGGGGTCTGCGGGGAACGCAGGCCGATAAAAATACTGTCGCCGTCAATCGTCGCGCTGAGGCCTTCGATGTTAAAGCCTCCATTGTCCGGCGCAAGACTCACGTCCTCTTCGACGTCGAGGCGGATTGTGTCACTCAGAGTTGTGTCCAACTCGGACAGGCTCTCTGCTAGACTGTGCAAGGAAACCGGCGGATCAAGAGTGATAGTCGGCACTGTCCCCGCAGCGATGCCAATCGAAAAGAACTGCCGGCGATCCTTGCGGCGCTCGCCATCTCCGTTGCGACTGTGTGAGCCGATCAAGTAAATCTTGCCATCGAGCCATGTCGCGCCTTCAAAGTCAGCTTCGCGCTGGGGCGTAGGCTGGATCGAGGCGTCTAGGTCGAATGTGGCGACCGGGGCCCCACCCTCAAGGGTGCGATAGATGCGCAGTATGTTGTCTTCGTCGTCCGCTACCAAGAATGAGTCTGCGAGGACCGATCCGGGTAGAGCTACGGCCCCTGAAGGTTCACAGATGCCGGTGTAGATGACCGTCCCGGCCGATTGCCCAGGGTGGGCGAAGATGACCGTGCATAACGCAATTGCTAAGAGTCGTGTTGAATGCATTATAAATTCCCCTTCATACGGCTGCCGCCCTGCAGATCGCGACTGAGCTAGCCTAATCGAGCGCTAATCCGCCTTCGCCGAAGTTGATACCGGCGAAGCAATTCTCTTCCATCAAGATCCCCACGCGGTGCTTGAGGCTGTCTAACCGGGGCGCGTAATGGCCTGTCGTGTCGCCCCGACTGTGCGTCGAGCTGTTCGGAAAAGGTCGGCTTCGCAAGGGCGGCCAGAACCAGGCTCGCCTTCCCCCGGCCATGGTGGAAGATGTCGGAAACCCAGATCGCCAGCTCTGGCCGCTTGCCGATGAAGCCGAACATCTGCGCACTCGCCTTGATCTTTCGTTTCGTGATACTGACGGAAACGCGCACCGTCGCATCTCGCATGGCTTCGTCGTCAAGCGCCCAGCCCGCGAACTTCGCCGCAGTCAGCACCTCTCGTTCCTCGACCCGAACTGATGTCGGGTTCAGGTGCGCCATGAAGTCCGGCAGCTGCATTTCGGTACGGCCGTTGCTGACTTGAACGAGTTCTTCACGTTCAAACGGGACCGTCCCTGAACTTGTCTTGCGGGCGACCTTTCCGTCCACGAGCGTCAGGTCGGGAAAGTGACGGTGCACAGAGGGTAGTTGCACCAGTTCGCGCATCAGCAGGATCAGGTTGTCTCCCAGCTGGTGGAAGCCCCCGGCAAAATGCGCACAGTCCCAGGCATTGATCGAGATGTAGCGCCCGTTGCTCCCTGCCATGACCATGGGCCAGATAAAATGCGCCCATAGCCTCATTTCCGCCTCGCTCTCGTTACGATCGTATTCGAGCAGCGTGCCTGACCGAGACAGCCCGCGACTGAAGCCGAACTTCAACACTTTGCCCGCGAACAACGTCTCGCCTGTGTCCTCGTCAAAGACCAAGTATTCGGTTCCCCCCGCCTGCGGCTCTCCGCTGGGGGCCACCCGGAAACGCACCGGACCATCCGCGGCTTCAGCCCCCGCAGCCACGTCCATTGGCTTGCTTGGCAGGGGTTCGCTGTCGGCCTCGATCTCGCTGATCGGTAAGCCGCGCAGCGCTTCGCCGAATGGCGCTTCCAGAAAGCCTTCGTCCAGATACAGGTCAGGCATGCTTTCTCCCTCTGAGTGCCTTCCATCTGACGCGACTTGAGACGCCTAGGCCAGAACAGTGCCCACTTCGCGCACGCCCAGCCCAAGGATCGGCCCGCCGACAGACTTCATTCGTTCCGGCATCTGCACGGAGCAGACGGAACCCCGATGCTGCCAGTATCTCCGTCCAGAGTTCGCTACCCCCCGACCACTTGCGGCCCCGCCATAATGGTGCCCACGCCCGCCCTTACCGCACCGCTAAAGGCCGTGGACCACATCCTGACACCGACTCCAATATTATCGACCTTGTCGTTCGAGGATTGGGCGAAACAATACCGGTTGTCGATCGCTCCACTGAACCCCCAGCAAGGGTGAAGCGGGCCACATTCCGCTCGTCGGCGACATAGCTGTAGTCTGGTGATTTTCTATCGTCTGCGGGCTACTTGATATTATCGAAGCTATCGGCGGCAGCCTCGGTCGAAAAATGTCGGGGTCTTCGGGCCCGGGCTCGTTGTTGAGGTCCGGAAGCGTTGCGGCCGCCTGGAGCTCGCGTACTACCCTCGAGCGAGAGTCGTCAGTATTCTTGCCCATAGGAAAAGTTCCATGCAAGGTCTACGATTGTAAAGGTAACACAAATTGCGTCCAAGATCAAAAGCCGAAAGGCGGCACCAGTTTGAATACGCTGTTCCAAGACGGCTTGAAACACTTGCCTCAGGACCCGACTTGCGAGGGCGGCGGCGCAAGGTGAGGCGGCACTTCTTTCCTGAATGCCCACGTCGGCTTCGACTTCTCAGGGGCCCTCTTGGGTCCTTTCCGCCCACCTCAGTATGCGGTGGGCGTTGTCCCGCACATTCGCCAGCTGCAGGTAAAAGATTGGGGTTTCCACTTGGAAACCTCGGTTTCCACTCCGCAGGTTTCCACCCGGGATAGCGCTTTCCAGGCCGGTTTCCGGCCCCACCCTCTGCGCCATCACCCTGTCCCCCATTACCAGCAGCCGGTGCGCGTCAGCATGAATGGAGCCTCGTAAGATGACCCGCGGCTCCAATCCCCTGCCCGCTGGCCGAATGACCGCAACCGAACGCCGCCAGGAGCTCTGCGCTCTCCTCGGGCTGGGCCTGGTCAGGCTCAGGGTGCGCAACAGCGACTTTACGGAGACAGTTCGCTTCCGTGGAGATCGCATGGCTACACATCCGGTCCAGACAGAGCGGTAGTGCTGGACGATGGAAGCAGAGAAGATGTCCATGACCCATGTTGATCCCATTCCCGCGCGGCTGGCGGCCCTGAAGACCGCCTCGGCCGTAGATCTTAAGAAGCAGTGGCGAGAGCTGTTCAACACTGCCCCGGCGCCTTTCAACCGCCGTTACCTCGAAAGCCGCCTCGCCTACCGCATCCAGGAGCTGGCCTATGGTGGCCTGAAGCCAGAGACCATCCGCCGTCTGGAGCGGCTGGGCGAGGAGCTGGACGGCGGTGACCGCACGAAGAGCCGCATCCGTGCCGATCTGATGCCGATCACTGGGACGCGCCTCATCCGCGAGTACCAAGGGGTTGAGCACGTGGTGACCGTCACGGCCGACGGCTTCGAGTGGCAGGGCCGTCCCTACAAGTCGCTCTCGGCCATTGCCCGCGCCATCACCGGCACCCGCTGGAACGGCTGGGTATTCTTCGGCCTCAAGAACCACAGGAGCCGGGCATGACGCGCGCGCTCGAGAAAACGAACACGAAGCCGATCGTCCGCAAGCTGCGTTGTGCGGTCTACACCCGCAAGTCCTCCGAGGAAGGGCTGGAGCAGGAGTTCAACTCGCTGCACGCCCAGCGCGAGGCCTGCGAGGCCTATATCGCCTCCCAGCGCTCCGAGGGCTGGGTGCTGGTGCGCGATGAGTATGATGACGGCGGCATCTCCGGGGGCACGTTGGCGCGCCCTGCCCTGCAGCGGCTGCTGACGGACATCGAGGACGGGCTGGTCGATGTCGTGGTGGTCTACAAGATCGACCGCCTCTCGCGCTCGCTGCCCGACTTCTGGAAGCTGCTAGAAGTCTTTGATCAGCACGATGTCACCTTCGTCTCGGTCACCCAGTCCTTCAACAACACCTCCTCCATGGGCCGGCTGACGCTGAACATCCTCTTCTCCTTCGCTCAGTTCGAGCGCGAGGTCACGGCCGAACGCATCCGCGACAAGGTGCGCGCCTCCCGGATGAAGGGCATGTGGATGGGTGGACCCCTACCCTTTGGCTATGCGCTCAAGAACCGCAAGCTGGTTGTCGAAGAGGAGGATGCCCGGCACCTGCGTTGGATCTTCGCGCGCTTCCTTGAACTCGGCTCCTGCACCGAACTGGCCCGCGAGGTGGCAAGCCAAGGCATTCGCACCAAGCGGGGCAATCGGATCGACAAGAAGGCGCTCTACCGGATGCTGAACAACCGCGTCTATATCGGCGAGGCGGTGCACAAGGGTGAGAGCTACCCGGGCGAACACGAGGCCATCATCGACCGCAGCACCTGGAACAAGGTCCATGCCATCCTGACCGACAGCCCGCGCACCCGGGCTGCCCGCACCCGGGCGCAGACGCCGGCGCTGCTGAAGGGGCTGGTCTATGGGCCCGATGGCGCTGCCTTCTCGCCCAGCCACACCCGCAAGGGCGGCAAGCTCTACCGCTACTACGTGAGCCAGGCGGTGCTCAAGCATGGCGCAGGCGCCTGCCCCGTCGGCCGTGTCTCTGCGGGCGAGATTGAAGCGGCCGTCATCGACCAGCTCCGCGCGGTGTTCCGGCAACCGGAGATCATTGCCGGCACGTGGAAATCGGCGCAGGCGCAAGAGAGCGAGGGCAACATCAGCAGCGGCAGCGGCATCAGCGATGCCGATGTTCGCGACGCGCTGCACCAGCTCGATCCGCTCTGGGACGAACTCTTCCCGGCCGAGCAGGCGCGCATTGCGGCGCTGCTGATCGAGCGGGTCGATGTCGGGACCGAGGGCCTGAATGTCCGGCTGCGGATTGATGGGCTGGGCGGGCTGGCGCACGAAATGCTTTCCGGAAGCGTGGAGCGTGTAGCATGATCCACGCATCCCCTGTTCCTGAGACCATGATCCTGCACGTCCCGTTCCGCGTGGTGAAGCGCGGCGGGCGCAAGGAGATCCAGCTGCCGGAAAACGCGCCGCAGACTCGCCGGAGCGACAGCACCCTCGTCAAGGCGCTGGGCCGCGCCTTCCGCTGGAAGCGCATGCTGGAGAGCGGTGAGTTCGCGACCATCAGTGAGCTGGCCGAGCACGAAGCCATCGCCCATTCCTACATGACCCGGGTGCTGCGCCTCACTCTGCTCGCGCCAGACATCATCGAGGAGATCCTCGACGGCAAGCAGACGCCCGAACTGACGCTTCCCCGGCTGCTGGAGCCGTTCCCGGCGGACTGGTCTGCCCAGCGGGCGTTCTGGATTGCGGCGCTGCAATAGCAGCGGCCTAGAGGTGGTGTGACTTTCTGCCAATGCATACCGCTCTGTAAAAGCGAGCTCGAGAAGCCTTTGCTGCACTGGTGCAGATTACAGACCACAAGCTGACTGCCGAGGCTGTGGGAATCGCAGCAACTCGAACCATTAATCTGGCCCCCTCAAGAAGCCCGATGGCCACCGACCAGGTCCACACGAAGATCATAACTTCCCTCACCGTTGGTCGATCCTCCGTTGCCCAGGTCATCAATCCGAAATACTGTCTCGGGAAAAAAGTGCCTTTGCATGACCGGACTCCTGCGCTGGATCATGCCCGGCGATATTGAGGACAGTGCATCGGAAATGAACCAGGCAGCTCATAACAAAATCATCTCTTTCATCTGGTCCATTGCCGACGACTGCCTGCGCGACGTTTATGTCCGAGGCAAATATCGTGACGTCATTCTACCGATGGTTGTCCTTCGCCGCTTGGATACGCTGCTGGAGCCGACAAAAGACGCCGTCCTCGACGAGGTCAAGTTTCAGCGCGAGGACATGAAGTCGACCGAACTTGACGATGCGCCGCTGATGGCTGCCTCGGGCTATGTGTTCTACAACACCAGCAAGTGGACGCTCAAGCGCCTCCATTCCACCGCGACGAACAACGACAAGATCCTGCTGGCTAACGTTGAGGAATACCTGCGCGGCTTCAGCGACAACGTGAAAGAGATTATCAACCGCTTCAAGCTGTTTGAACAGATACAGCACATGGCGAACAAGGACGTTCTGCATGTTGTCCTCGAAAAGTTCGTCTCGCCGTTCATCAACCTGACGCCGAATGACCTTGAGGATCCGGACGGGAACATGATGCCCGGGCTGTCGAATCTCGGCATGGGCTATGTCTTCGAAGAGCTGATCCGCAAGTTCAACGAAGAAAACAACGAAGAGGCGGGCGAACACTTCACTCCGCGTGAGGTGATCCACCTGATGACGCACCTCATCTTCGACCCGATCAGCGGTCAGCTGCCGCCCGTTATGACGATCTATGACCCCGCATGCGGCAGCGGCGGGATGCTGACCGAGGCGCAGAATTACATTAAGGAACCGGAAGGGCCAATCGCCGCGGCCGGCGACATCTACCTCTACGGCAGAGAAATCAACGACGAGACCTATGCCATCTGCAAATCGGACATGATGATCAAGGGCAACAACCCTGAGAACATCAAGCCGGAGTCGACCCTCGCCAAGGACGAGTTTGCTGGTCAACGCTTTGATTTCATGCTGTCGAACCCGCCCTATGGCAAAAGCTGGAAAAGCGATGCCAAGCACATCAGGGTCGACAATGACGTCATTGATCCACGCTTTCAGGTCGAACTGACCGACTACTGGGGCAAGGTGGAAACGGTCGATGCCACCCCGCGTTCCAGCGACGGGCAACTACTGTTTCTGATGGAGATGGTGGGCAAGATGAAGCCCATCGCAAATAGCGTGATTGGCTCGCGCATCGCCAGCGTCCATAACGGGTCCAGCCTATTTACCGGTGATGCGGGCAGTGGCGAATCCAACATTCGGCGCCATATCATTGAAAATGACATGCTGGACGCGATCATCCAGCTGCCAAACAACCTTTTCTACAATACCGGCATCACGACCTACATCTGGCTAGTCACGAACGCCAAGTCAGAGGCGAGGCGCGGCAAAGTGCAGCTGATCGACGCGAACCTGATGTTCCGTAAGCTGCGCAAGAACCTTGGCGACAAGAACTGCGAATTCTCGCCCGAGCATATCGAACAGATTACCGCCGCATATCTGGCTTTCCAGCCGATTGAGCGGGAACTGGACGCGAACAGCAATCCGACCGGCATCGCAGTGCAGATCTTCGACAACACTGATTTCGGCTATTATAAGGTCACCATCGAACGTCCCGACCGCCGCCGCGCGCAGTTCAGCGCGGAACGGCTGGAACTGCTGCGCTTTGACAAAGCCCTACGCGAACCGATGGAGCATTTGTGGGCCGAGCATGGCGATCAGGTGTATGAGCCGGGCTTCCTAAAATCCCACGCCAAGGCTATTCAGTCCTGGTGCGAGGGGCAGGAGATCGCGCTGAATGCTAAGCAGCGCAGCAAGCTGATTGACACCGGCATGTGGAAGCGCCTGCGCGATCTGCTGGAGACAGGGCACGAGTTGATGCAGGCCGTCGGCACCGAGGAAACCGCCGACTTCAACGCCTTCCGCGACCGCGTGACCAAGGTCATGAAGGCGCGCAAGATCAAGCTTTCGGCGACCGAGAAGAACGCGATCCTGAACGCGGTCAGCTGGTACGCCGAGGACGCAGAGAAGGTGATCGAAAAGTCCTTCAACCTGACGCCGACCGAACTCGAGGATCTGGCCGCGCGGCTTGGCTGCCCTGTCGAGGATCTGGATGATTTCGGCCTTTACGCTCAGCCCGATGGCAGCTGGCTGACCTATGAAACCAGTAGCGACCTGCGCGACAGTGAATCCGTGCCGCTGAAGGACAGCATCCACCGCTATTTCCGGGCCGAGGTGAAGCCGCATGTCAATGAGGCTTGGATCAACCTCGACAGCGTGAAGATCGGCTATGAGATCAGCTTCAACAAGTACTTCTACCGCCACAAACCGCTGCGCAGCCTTGAGGATGTGACGCAGGATATTCTGGCGCTGGAGGAACGGGCCGATGGGCTGATCGCGGATATCCTCGGCGTGAAGGTCGCCACGAAGCTGGAGCCGGCGGAATGAACATCGCAGCGTTTCCGGCATATGATAGCTACAAGGACAGCGGTGTTGAGTGGATTGGTGATGTCCCTTCAAGCTGGTCCGTCGAGCGTGGCAAGTGGCTTTTCATCAAGAAGGACCGCCCGGTTCGTGCGGAAGACGATATTGTCACCTGCTTCCGGGATGGCGAAGTTACGCTGCGCTCAAACCGGAGGACCGATGGTTTCACTAACGCTTTAAAGGAGCACGGTTACCAAGGGATTAGGAAGGGTGACTTGGTAATCCATGCAATGGATGCTTTTGCTGGAGCAATCGGCGTCTCTGACTCGGACGGAAAGGCGACGCCAGTATATTCTGCTTGCGTCCCTCGGAACGCTGACGCTGCTGATCCACACTTCTACGCTTACTACATCCGAAATATCGCGCTCTCGGGGCTTCTAGTTTCCCTCGCTAAAGGAATCCGGGAGCGATCAACTGATTTTCGATACAACGATTTCGCTGATCTGGCACTTGCCGTTCCCTCCCTTGCGGAGCAACTTGCGATCACATCGTTCCTTGACGAAAAATGCGCCAAGATCGAGGAGGCGGTGCGGATCAAGGAAGAGCAGATTGCGCTGCTGCGCGAGCGGCGGCAGATCCTGATCCAGCAGGCCGTCACCCGCGGCCTGAACCCCGACGCCCCTATGAAGGACAGCGGCATCGACTGGATCGGCCAAATCCCCGCCCACTGGGAGATAGTGCCGCTCAAGCGTCTATTCAGAGAGCGAAATGATCGCTCAACGACCGGTGGCGAGACGCTTCTGTCGTTGAGGATGAATGAAGGGCTCGTCCCCCATGACGATGTCTCTGACAAGCCTATCGGCGCAGATGCCTTGAAGGACTACAAGCAGGTCTTTCCAGGTCAGCTGGTGATGAACCGCATGAGAGCGTCCATCGGGATTTTTGGGATTGTCACGTCCACCGGGATCGTAAGCCCGGACTATGCCATCTTCGACATCGCCGCGCGCGCAAACGGGGTTTTCTTTCTCCAGCTGTTCAAGACTGGGGTGATGGGGCAGCAGTTCAGAAACGCCTCGCGCGGCCTTGGAACAGGTTCTTCGGGCTTCATGCGGCTCTATACTGACGACTTTGGCGCGATCTCGGTTGCTCTGCCGCCGACCACCGAACAGACGGAAATTGTAATCCACATCAACAACTTGTCCGAGGAGATCCGTGACGCTGTGCGGCTGAAGGAAGACCAAATCGCTGCACTCAAGGAATACAAGACCAGCCTGATCAACGCGGCGGTCACGGGCAAGATCAAGGTGGTGTAGGGAAATCATGGTCAGCAATACGAAGGAAGTCGCTCTGGAGCAGGCGATCCAGCAGTACATGACGGGCCTGACGACCGAAGGCCTTGCCGGTCAGCCCGCGCCGGAGGGTCACGGCCCCTTCCGCCTTGGTCAGCCCGGCGACTTCGACCCGCAATTCGCGCTGGACACAAAGCTATTCTGGGAGTTTTTGGAAGCCACGCAGGGCAAGGAACTGGCAAAGCTGCGGGACCGCAACCCGGCCGACTGGCAGCGCAAGATCCTCGAACGCCTCGACCGGCTGATGAAAAAGGACGGCGTGCTGCACCTTCTGAAAAAGGGCCTCCCCGTCGATGATGCACATTTCACGATGATGTATCCCGCGCCGCTGGCGAGCTCGGCCGCCAAAGTGCATGAAAACTTCGCCGCCAATATCTTCAGCGTCACGCGGCAGGTCCGCTATTCGCAGATCAATCCGCTGGAAGAGATCGATATGGTCATTTTCCTCAACGGCTTGCCGCTGATCACCACAGAGTTGAAGAACGCTTGGACCGGCCAGACCGCCCGCTATCATGGCCAAAAGCAATACCGCGACGGTCGCGACGCCACACAGCCCCTGCTGCAGTTCGGTCGAGCGCTGGTGCATATGGCGGTAGACACCGACGAAGTGTTCATGACCACCAAGCTGGCCGGGGCAGGGACATTCTTCCTACCTTTCAACAAGGGCCACAACGAGGGTGAAGGCAATCCGCCCAATCCGAACGGCCACAAAACAGCTTACCTGTGGGAAGAGGTGCTGACGCGGGAGAGCCTCGCCGGCATCATCCAGCATTTCGTTCTGCTGGAGGGCAAGACGACCGAGCCGCTGGCGAAGAAAACGTTGATCTTTCCGCGCTATCATCAGCTGAACGTCGTCCGACGCCTGCTGGCCCATGCCGCGGATACCGGCGTGGGGCACAGCTATCTGATCCAGCATTCGGCGGGCTCGGGGAAATCGAATTCGATTACCTGGGCGGCTTATCAGCTGATCGATACCTATCCGGCATGTGCTGGCGTCGCCGGTGCCAAAGGGGTTGACCAACCGCTGTTCGATTCCGTGATCGTTGTCACCGACCGGCGGCTGCTGGACAAGCAATTGCGCGAGAACATCAAGGACTTCTCTGAGGTCAAGAACATCGTCGCTCCGGCCATGCGCTCGGCAGATCTGAAATCGGCATTGGAGAATGGCAAAAAGATCATCATCACGACGATCCAGAAGTTTCCCTTCATCATCGACGGCATTGCGGACCTGAGCGACAAGCGGTTCGCTGTGATCATCGACGAGGCGCATAGCGGCCAAAGCGGCACGGCCCATGACAACATGAATCGTGCGATGGGAGCAGGGGGCGCAGACCCAGACGAGGACGATCCGCAGGACCGAATCCTCGCCGCAATGCAGTCGCGCAAGATGCGCGGCAATGCATCGTACTTCGCCTTCACCGCCACCCCCAAGAACACGACGCTGGAAAAGTTCGGCGAGCGGCAGGCGGATGGCAGCTATGCCCCGTTCCACCTCTACAGCATGAAGCAGGCTATCGAGGAAGGCTTCATCCTGAACGTTCTCGCCAATTACACGACCTATAGAAGCTATTACGAAATCCAGAAGTCGATTGCCGATAACCCGCTGTTCGACACGAAAAAGGCGCAGAAGAAGCTGCGGGCCTATGTCGAGCGTAGTCAGCAGACGATCAACACCAAAGCCGAGATCATGCTGGATCACTTCGTCGAGCATGTGGTCACGCCTAAGAAGCTGCGCGGTCGGGCAAAGGGCATGATCGTCACCCAGAACATCGAGGCAGCGATCCGCTACTACAAGGCGGTGACGAAGCTGCTGGAAAGTCGGGGAAACCCGTTCAAGGCACTGATCGCATTTTCGGGCGAGAAAGTCGTCGATGGAGTGACCTATACGGAAGCCGACATGAACGGCTTCCCCGAGGCCGACACCCGCGATCGGTTCGATGGTGACGACCATCGGCTGCTGATTGTTGCCAACAAGTACCTGACCGGCTTTGACCAGCCCAAGCTAACCGCAATGTATGTCGACAAGAAGCTGCAACACATTCTGGCCGTACAGGCACTTTCCCGGATCAACAGGTCAGCATCGAAGCTTGGAAAGCGGACCGAGGATCTGTTCGTCCTGGACTTTTTCAACGAGGCGTCTGACATCAAATCGGCCTTTGATCCTTTCTACACTGTAACGACACTTTCCGCGGCGACCGATGTGAATGTCCTGCATGAACTTAAAGCGGCGCTCGATCAGGTCGGCGTGTATGAGGCGCAGGAGATCGAAGATTTTGTTCTTCGCTATTTCGCAGGCGAGGACGCACAGACGCTGAGCCCGTTGATCGATGTTGCGGCTGACCGGTTCGACAAGCAGCTGGATCTTTCTGACAAAGATAAAATCGACTTCAAGATTAAGGCGCGCCAGTTCGTGAAGATCTATGGGCAGATGGCGTCCATTATGCCGTTTGAGGTCGTTGATTGGGAAAAGCTGTTCTGGTTCCTGAAGTTTCTGGTACCGAAGCTGAAGATCACGGATCCGGAGCAGGATATGCTTGACGAGTTGCTGGAGGCGGTCGATCTGTCCTCATACGGTCTCGAGCGCACCAAGCTTAATCACAGCCTCGAGCTTGATTCCTCAGCCACAGAGCTGGAGCCGCAGAACCCCAACCCCCGAGGGTATCGTGACGGCGTACCCGAGAAAGATCCGCTCGATGCAATTATCCAGACGTTCAATGAACGCTGGTTTCAGGGCTGGAGCGCCACGCCGGAAGAGCAACGGGTCAAATTTATCAACGTGGTAGACAGCATCCGCTCGCATCCGGATTACACGAAGAAGTACGAGGAAAATCCTGATCCGTACAATCGCGAGCTGGCGCTGGAGAAAATTCTGCAGGATGTCATGCTGAAGCGGCGGAAGGAGGAGCTGGAGTTCTATAAGCTCTTTGCAAACGATCCTGCGTTCAAGGTTGCCCTGAGCCAGAGCATCGAAAAGGTTCTTGCTCAGCAGCAGGCAAGCACGTAATTATCCACACTGCCTTTTGTCTCGACCTTGGCTCGTAAGGCCGGAAGCCGCCGTTCGGGTATCGTAGGCGTGCACTGCAGCTTACTGAAAGCGGATGTTAGACGGTCCTCACATGGTGATAACGCAGCCGGCTCAAGTTATAGCGTAAGACATATATTACAATAATGTCTGCGCCAAGTCCTCGGGATGGGT
This sequence comes from Paracoccus actinidiae, assembly GCF_030863885.1. NCBI lineage: Bacteria > Pseudomonadati > Pseudomonadota > Alphaproteobacteria > Rhodobacterales > Paracoccaceae > Paracoccus > Paracoccus actinidiae. The sequence goes on along the minus strand of NZ_CP132956.1, from coordinate 2,201,701 downwards.
ACGGTAGAGCATGAACGCGTCTAAGTTTCGGCTGGCTGTAGAAGGGCTTTGCCTCGAGCCTGCCCTTCCTTTACGCCTAATCCCCGCGCCGCCTGTCTTGTCCCGAGCCAGTCCGTGCGAGGGCGCGACAGTCGAAGCCGCGGGCTGATATCAGTCCTTCCGGTGAAGACTACTAAGATGGGGAGCGAGCGGCGTACTTACACTTGGTTCGCCTGCTGCGACCTGCCGCTGCGAAGCTTAAGTAGCCATAATTGCTTTCGTTTGCTCTTTAACGGACTATGGGATCAAGTACTGATCCGCTGAACTGGCCGCTTAGGCGCTGATGGAGGGCGATAGCTTCACCTTCCGTGAGAGATGCCACGCAGTCCGCTGCGATACGAGCAGCAGACTGGCTGCTATCATCAACGAAGTGATGAAAACGGCGAGGTAACACTTTTGGTTTCCGGTCGCTGATTTCATCAAGAAAGTCCCTGAACAGACTCTCAAGTATCCGACGTTGGCCGAGCTGCTGCCCAGCGAGCGAGGGGGATGACAAAATATAGTCGCGAGCAACCTGCTTCAATAAGCGAACTTCATCCTCATGTTTTTGATCAAGGCAGATGGCAGTCTTGGCAGGATCGTATGCATCGGGCTCAACTATTTTGGTAGCTCGCACATACCGTCCGATCAACGTTGAAGTCAGCGTCCTGATTGCGAGCCGCTGTTGTTGCGTGCCCTCGTACGTGCCGAATAGGATCGTTGCGCGGAACCCCTCGAACAGTCCAGAAAGCCGCCGATGTGCCTCACGCATGCGCGCGCCCGCATCTGTTGGGGCACCGTGCCATTTCGAGACGGCATTACCCACGATGCGCTCAAGATCAGGCGCATCCTTCCCCATGATTCTAGCCCACGGGATAAAGTTGCACCGATGGAAATCCTCAAGATCATGCACTGAATAAGCGATATCGTCGGCCCAATCCATCAACTCTGCTTCAAGCGACCTCTTGTCTTCGGGCAGATGTTGACGGCAGAACTGAAAGTCCTCTTCTTCACTCTTGTAGAAGCCCCATTTCTTGGCCTTCCCTGCCGCAACACCCGCATGCGAAGTGTCTCTTGCCCAAGGGTATTTGAGCAAGGCGCACATGGTTGCGGCCGTTAAATCTAGTCCGTCACACTGAGGAAAGCGGATAGCAAGCTTGGTAACTATGCGAAAGGATTGTGCATTCCCTTCGTAACCCTCGGCGTCGAGACACATACCTCCTACATCCTTACGGGTGAGGATGTCGTCGAGAGTTTCTTCCCCGACGTGTCCAAACGGTGGATGGCCCAAGTCGTGCGCCAAGCAAGCAGCTTCGACAACTTCAACGTCCAGGCCATGGAAAGCAGAAGCTTCTGGCTGCTCTCGTAGGCAGTGCTCAGCAAGCCGCCTACCAACTTGAGCCACCTTCATCGAATGCGTAAGGCGATTGTGAAAGACATCAGCCTCGCCAGCTCGAACGATTTGTGTCACTCCATCCAGTCGGCGAAACGACGTTGAGTATAGAACTCTGTCTCGGTCACGCTGGAACGCAGTTCTTTGGTCACCGTCTGAGGCAGAATGCCGCCGCTTTGCTCTGTCTGTATTCAAGATAATCTCTATCTTAAGCGGCGTGTGCGAGCGCTGATTCCAGTTTCATGTCTTCGGCCACAACAAGGCGATGTTGGTTCAAAAGAAGTGACAGGGCGATCTCCGCGTCTGCCAGTTTGGCCCCCTCGCTGTTGCAAAACTGACGAACCAGATCCCCCGCCTCAAGGCTGCCCCCTGCCCGATCGAAAAAAACGGCGAGCCTCTCGCTGAGCTCAACTGACAAACTAGCCCGATCTCTCGAGGTCATGATCATCCCCTACCTTTTTCTCTAGACTACCAACCTTGGCGGCACTCTATTGTTCCCACAACGCGACGGTGCCGTGCAGCGTGCAAGATACAAGTTACCATATAATGAAGGCAACGTCGGGCGTCGATACTTAGAGCTGTAGCTAAATCTTGGCACATTATCGCTTGAGCATGCAAGATGCTTGTAGAAGGCATGGGGTCTGCGCGGTCGTTTCCTGTAGCTCTTTTTTTTTTCTGCAGCCAGGATTCTTGAGGCTTGTGATACCACGGCAGGAAACCCGCGATTTCGACGCTGGGCCTCCTGGCCTGCTGAGCTACTCCCCGGAAATCGGACAGTGACGGAAGCTACGATCTGACGTTTGCTGGTCTCCAAGAACGAGGAGATCAGGGATGCGGAAACGCAGAAACCATGACGCGGGCTTCAAGGCGCGCGTGGCGCTGGAGGCTTTGAAGGGCGAGCGCACGGTGTCGGAGCTGGCGGCCGAATACGGCGTGCATCCGACAACGATCCATCAGTGGAAGAAGGCGTTGCTCGACGGTGCGGCGGACATCTTCGAGCGGGGCAGCCGAAAGCCCGCGGAGGTGGACGAAGAAACGGTCCGGTCGTTGCATGCCAAGATCGGAGAACTGGCTGTCGCCAACGATTTTTTGTCACGAAAGCTCAAGCCGTGGACCGGCAAGTGAGGCGCGGGATGATTGAGCGGGACCATCCTGCGCTGTCGATCTCGCGCTCGTCGTTCTACCACGAGCCATTGGGTGAGACGGAGGTGATCCTGGCTCTGATGCAGCTGATCGACCGGCAGTTCCTGGATACGCCCTTTTACGGCGTCCGGCAGATGACCTGGCATCTGCAGAACGAGGGCCACGGTGTGAATCAGAAGCGCATCCGGCGGCTGATGCGGCTCATGCGCTTGATGCCGATCTACCAGAAGCTTAACACCAGCAAGCCGAAGAAGGAGCACAAGACCTATCCCTATCTGCTGGGCGGGCTACGGGTCGATCGCCCCGGTCAGGTCTGGTGCGCCGACATTACCTACCTGCCGATGCGGCGCGGCTTCCTGTATCTCGTCGCCATCATGGACTGGTTCACCCGCAAGGTGCTGGCGTGGCGGATATCGAACACGCTGGAGGCGGACTTCTGCGTCGAGGCGCTGAACGAGGCCATCCACCGCTTCGGCGCGCCGGGGATCATGAACACGGATCAGGCAGCCAGTTCACATCATTCGGCTGGATCGACCGGCTGAAGCGCGTTGGCACTCGGATCTCGATGGACGGCAAAGGGCGTTGCATCGACAACGTCTTTATCGAGCGTCTGTGGCGATCGCTGAAGTATCAATGCGTCTACCTGCACGCCTGGGAAACAGGATCGCAGGCCAAGACCGCAATCAACCACTGGATCACCTTCTATAACCATCGGCGGCCACACACCGCCCATGGCGGGCAGCCGCCCGCCGTGGTCTACTTCAACAGCATAGAAACCGATCAGGAGGCGCAGGCAGTAGCTTAAATCAGCCGGAAAACTGTCCAAGGATCGGGGAGTAGCTCATGCCCCTGAAAAGTCGTCCTCCCTGAAGTATGGCTTACGAGCCAGTTGGAGGATGCAGGAATGCCCCAGAAGAGACACAAGCCGGAAGAGATCGTCGCGAAGCTTCGGCAGGTCGACGTGCTGGTATTGCAAGGCCAGTCGGCAGTCGAGGCGGTGCGATCGATCAGTGTGACGCAGTTCACCTACTACCGATGGCGCAAGGAATTCGCGGTGATCGGCGTCCTGACCGCTCTCTTCATCCTGCGAGGTGTGCCCGGTCATGTTCGCTCGGAGTTGCCCATCGTGGCGCCATCGGTTCAAGCCCGATGGGCGACGGTCCGGAGTTCATCGCCAAGCTGTTCGGGACGGGATCGATGTCGTGGGAGCGAAGACGGCATTTATCAAACCGGGTAGTCCTTGGGAGAGCGGTAACTGCGAGAGCTTTAACTCGAAGCTCCGCGACGAGCTGCTGAATGGCGAGATCTTCTACTCCCTCGCTAAGGCTCGCGTCGTGATTGAGGCATGGCGCGTCCATTACAATACAACGCGGCCTCGCTCGTCCCTGGGCTATCGACCATCCGCACCGGAGGTCATCCATTGGCCGTCAAGGCGGAACGTGACTTCTCCCCCGTCGGCGCCCGCCTTGGCACGAGCCCCCGTCATGCCCTAAGACTTGAAGCGGACCACCCGATGGGGGCAGGCCACTTGGACGAACAGGATGATCAAGATTATTGCTGCACTGCTGGCGTCCGCAGTGCCGGCGACCTCCCAGGAACGTCACCTGTGGCAGGAAGCAGGCACGTTCGAGCCTTACAGCCGGACAGCTCAGGCGATCACCGGAGACATGGTGCTCTCTGGCAATCCAGACTTTGCGGCGCCCGGGTCGAAAATGACCGTTTCCTTTGCAAGCCAGAAGCCAATTGATCTCGTATCCGTTGGCGCTACCTGGCGAAAATGGGACGTCGGCGGCGATACACTGACAGCCGAGACCTTCGAACTTGCAAAGGATCCAGGGACTCTGCTGAACGGAAACACGCTTTGCTCCGGGCAAGCCCACTACGTGGTTTTTACTGATCCATGGGGGTTCAACGAGCAGATCGTGTCGATCGCCGTCTTCTCCGGGAAGACTCCGCCCGCGGATATAGACTCCGAGGGCCTCTGCGGTACGTTCAACTACTATCCGCCGCGCTAAGCCTCGAGACCTGTTTATGGTGCGCCTCGGATCGCCTGATCGATTACTGTATTTCCACAGGAAATGCCCCACGGGGTATTCCGGCAGCCGATGATGTCCCATCTGCGGCATATCGGCAGCAGGGCAGGCCGCGGGGATCCCGCACAAACGGTTCACGCAAGGGCCATGGGCGGAGAAACATTCGTCAGGTCCGCGGCATCGGTCAGGGAAAACGAATGTGACCTCGGAAACCTCACTGCTGGACAAGGACGACGCTCCCCCCTGTTCTGCAGGCCCCACACATCCCGGCCATCTGGCTGGCCGCACGCGTTAAGCGGATGACCCTCGCCACTACCCAGGGGCTTGTACATCAGGTGGTTGATCTCGATGAAGGGCTTGAGTTTCAAGGCTTCACTAACAACGAGTTCTTCTCTGCCCGGTGGGACGTGTTCAACGCGGACTTGGAAGGGCATCCGGCGTTCCGGGGCCATCGAGACGAGATCGCCGCGGAAGCTAATCGAACCCCGCTGCGACTAACTTATAAAGCCTACAATTTTCGTATCGCGGCAGTAAGAAGCTTTTGAGACATTTTAATCGCGGCTACCTACGGAGCATGCCCATAAGCATGACACTCGGGCATTAGAACCTGCCCCCTAGCTCATGGTGGATGCGCCAGAGCGCACTATACTGCTCACTTGTAAGGTGGAGCATCTGCGGTGAGCCCACATACTCCTGGATAAGCACGCCGGTGATTTCCTTTGTCATCCTGGCCTGTATTGCCTGCTCATCCATGCCCTGGATCCGACGACCAATATTCCTCGGATTGTCAAACTTCGCCACGTCGGCGTGGTACGTGTTCAAGCCGGCGTCCCTTACACGCTCATGAAGGGGCATATAATCTTGGTCAGATGACACTATACAGATCGCATCCGCTTCGTTGCCCGCCATGATGTCCATTGCCCTAATCGCCAGGCGGATGTCGACCTCCTTCTCATCGAGGCAGACCACTTGGGGCTTGACGATGATGTTGTAGAAGCCCGGTTGTTCGTTTCGTGCGCCCAGCCAGGTCGTCAGCTCATGGATAAAATCGTCGTAGATACGATAGTCACGCTGTTCATGCTGGGTGTCGATTACGCCGGTCTGGAGCCTCTCCAGTTTGCGATCGATATCAGGAATATGCCTCCGCCGCGCAATCAGTGCCCTCTCTACCTGCTTTAGCGGGGAGGGGGCGTAGAACAACTCCCATCGCATATCAAGCTCTGTAACACAGTCTGGATTCGGGGCGTCCTGGCCCTCCATCGTGATCATGAAGTTGCCTACTAGGCTGTCGAAGTCCCTTCCTGAGAACGGTAGTTCCTGTTGCTCCCTTTCCCGGACCTGCCGCATCGCACTCCAAAGAAGGTGCCCTGCGATCCGCGCCGGAAGCTCAGCGGTGGTGGGGGGAACATCATGTTTCCCCATCCACTGGGTCACGCCGCGGTAGATGCCGTAGAGATCAATCAGCGCGACGGTCTTCCGGCGTGCGAAACGAACGGAGGGGGACGCAACGTAGTCTCGTGCCAGCTGCAGGGCCTGGTCGTAAGGGAGCACCTTGGTAATTCGGAAATTAAGCGGAGCTGACTTGCTGTCTGACATGGATGCACCGGCTTATGATTTCCAACTAAGTCTGTGATGTATCCTGTTCACCCGCAAGGACGGAGGCGAAAATCTAAGTTTCAGCGCCTTCTTTTGCCCGACAGCATTGTGATGCCGAGATGCAACCCATCCAGATTGCCGACGTCGGGACCCGGGTCGATGCGCATCTCCGGCGGCTCGTTCATTGCGGTGACCGTAACCGTGAAACGGACCGCAAGCTCCCGTGGCGACGGGTCAGGCTCTGCAAGCACCGGAGCGACAATCTAATCACGTACAGCGTCGGGAATGCGGTTCCAGACCCTAAAGGGCCGTGACAGTCGGTCTTCCAGCTCCTCAGGGCTGAAGAAGCTGAGTTAAGATCATGATGAGGATACAAGAGGCAGGCGTTGCCGCAGTCCCTGACACGACCGTGCAGGGCCGGCACTGTCTATGCGCCGTGATAAACAATCATAAGACGACGCGGGACGACCTAGATGTTCTTGTAGAAGAACTTGTTCGGGAAGGTGGTGGTCTGTCTGCTGAAGCTGCCGTTGCCTGACGCCTGGCCCGGATAGGGGCGGAGGCAGTGGAAGCCACCAGGTTCGGCAAATTCAGCGGCGCGAGCTGCGGCTGTCCTTTCGGTTGTTCTCTTATGCATGGGTGAATGGCGGCTTACAGGGTTTGCTGGAGCTGCGTTGCTGCACTGCCGTCAGCCCGCTTTCCGCCCTTAGCGTCACTCCCGGCTTATTGCTTGTCTTCTGTGTCAGATATCGGCCGGTAGTGCAGGGGGATATGCGAACGTGAGGTTAAAGTCACCTCCGCCTAGAAGGGTGCCGCCCTCGCGATCTGCCGAACGTGCGCTGTGCTAGTTAGATATGGTTCGATTACAGAACCTTCAGCCTCAGAAGCCCCTCAGATCCAACGTCACAAAGAGCTCCCATGATATTGCCCCATTTCAATGGCTTGAAGCTGTTCACCGTTTTCGAGCAGTCATCAGCTGCGGAGAAACATGGGTATCAGAGAGTAATCTGAGGCTTACCTGCGCCGTGACTAGTGAACAGGCCCACTTGCATAACCCTCGAAATCAACCGGAAAATTCGGCTGATGCAGGCTCTGGAGATAAGTTTGTTCAGGAAAAATGGCGGACAGTGAGGGGTCGGTAATCGTCCCTAACAGGGTATCATCTGGCTTCTTTGCATGCAGGCAAGTCATTGATGCTCCTGCCGTATATCGATCACGCGTCCTCATCGGCTCTCATGGCTCGTTAGCCCAGCCCACCGCCGCCTGTTACCATTTCCTGACCAGGGTAGCGCCTGAAAGGAAAGCCATGCCGCTGACAGTAAAGCAGATCGAAGCCGCCACATTCGGCAGAAGCAAGGAACGCCTCGGCGATGGATCAGGCCTGTTTCTCAGGCTCTATCCATCGGGCAGCAAGATTTTCCAGGTTCTTCTGCCTGCGGAGGCCGGCATCGCGCGTCGGGTCTGGGTTTCCGTCGGAGATTTCCCGGCCACGAGCTTGAAGGAAGCGCGTGAACGCGCATCCTGGGCACGGCTCCAGTCTGCCCGGGGCTGGAGCGCTGAGAGGATCCGTGCGGCTGTCCGGGGTGATCTGGAAGACACCGAGGTGCGCAGGTCTGAGGGCTCATCCAGACATGCGTTGGAAGCACCTGCCGAACGGCAGGGACGGCGAAAGCCGAAGGCGGTCGCGGTGGCGGCGCCGAAATCCACCTTTGCTGACGTCGCCCAGCTCTGGTTCCAGCAGAAAAGCCAGGGCCTCAGCAATGGGAAGCATATCGCCCAGAACTGGACGACCCTCCAGACGTATGTCCTCCCAGTGCTGGGCCGCAGACCCGTGGACGAGATCACCACCAATGACATTGTCGAGTGCTTGCGCCCCATCTGGCGCGACAAGCATGAAACGGCACGACGCACTCTTGCCCGTGCTCGTGAGGTCTTCGAACTGGCCCGGCTAAAACACGGTCTCGCAGGAAATCCGGCACAGTTCGATCCTGAGATCGCTTACGGGCGCGTGCAGCGGAAGACCAGGCACTTCGGGTCGTTGTCCTGGCAGCGGATGCCCGAGTTCTGGACGTGGCTGTGCGAGGTTCCCTGTGACGAGGTGACACGGCAAATGGCAATGCTGATCGTGCTGACTGCCAAGCGCACCGGTGAGGCCCGTTTCGCCCGCTTCGACGAGATCGATGCCGAGATGGCAACCTGGACCACTCCCGCGGAGAAGATGAAAATGCGCCAGGAGCATCGGGTGCCGCTCAGCCAGCAGGCATTAATCGTCCACGAGAACCTGCGCTGCCTCAATGGCGGGCGGGATTTCTTATTCGCAAAGGCGAGGACAAAGTCCGGGGTGCTGTCCGAGAACACCGTCCTCAAGCTGGTCCAGCGCTTTGATCCCGAGATTACCGCCCATGGGTTTAGGGCCACGTTCAAAGGATGGGCGCGATCCCAAAGGCGGTATCAGAAAGATGCTATCGAGTTCGCCTTGGCCCACAGCCTGCCGCCGCTGGAGGCCGCTTATTTCCGTGAAGACCTGCTCGAGGAGCGGCGGCCACTGATGCAGGACTGGTCGGACTTCATGACTGAAGCAGCAGCGATCGGAAGGATTGTGGATGTCGGCCAGTGACAGGCTGAGCAGATAAGGCAAGTGCTGGAGCGGCACGTCGTCAAAGCAGCTTCGCGTTGTTGAGCGTTATGACATCAGGTGACATGTGCCGTCCCCCACCTGGTGGAGCGCGCATGAAACGTCGCCAGCGTCCCAGTCGCACTTGGGGCATTTCCCTCGGGTATACAGGGGATGATCGATTGGGGGTATGATACGTTGATGTTTGTGCGCTTAGGGCGGCCAACACCGAATGATCAGCTCATTCCTTCTGTCGGCTACAGATTTAAGATTTAGGAAGCATGGGCCGCGCCCTCAAGACGCGGCAGACACTCCTGCAGAGGACGACTTCAACCCGGCCTCCCTCTCCCAGCGACAGCATCGTCAGACGCTTTCGCTGTATCGCAACACGCCGCAGAGCAGGCCCGTGGGCTCGGGGCTGCATCGGGCAAGTGGGCTGCCGCGATCAGCCCCGCCCGAACCACCAATCCCTCCGGAATGATCTCGTAGGTTTGGCCTTCAACCTCCAGGGTGCGGCAATCCCTGTCGCCGCATTCGTTGCAGCACCGGCTGCTGCCGGTCTGGCCGGAAAGCCAGTCATCCAGCAGCTTGCCCGAGATCAGCACCTGGTTCGACTGCAGCGGGTCCTGAAGGAACGCAGCCTGATCGATCTCCCGCTCTTCAAGCACGGGCTCAATTCCCCAGGGCTCCAGGGCTGTGCGAAGTTGCGTAACGGCGCGCCGGACCTCCTCGCCCGTGCCATGACATCGCGGACAGGTGGTGCCCCGCGCGCCGACCAGACGCCGCCAAACGATCGGGAGAGTGCGCATCTTGTGGATCTCATCATCATAGGCTGTCATGCAGACAGACGGTTGCAAAAACTGTTGCGCCTCTTGAAACCGAAAGGACGCAGGCGTCCCGCCCCGTCAGAGCAGCTTTCCGATCTCTTCGGCGCTCAGCACCTTGCCGGTCGAGAGAACCTTTTCGTCGACGACAAGCCCAGGTGTCGACATCACCCCATAGGCCGCGATCTGGACCATGTCGGTGACCTTGACGATCTCGGCCTCCTTGCCCGCGGCTGCTGCAGCGGCCTTGGCATTTTCACCGAGGGCAAGGCATTTCTTGCAGCCCGAACCGAGAATCTTGATGATCATGGCAGATCTCCTGTCAGATGAACCAGTGGGTGACTTCATTGAAGGTAAAGCCGATGGTCAGGATGCCCGCGCTGACTACCCCGATAAAGGTGAGCAGGAGCGGCATCCTTACCACGCGCTTGAGCATGATCATCGAGGGCAGCGAGAGCGCCGTCACTGCCATCATGAAGGCCAGCACCGTGCCCAGTCCCACGCCCTTGCCGACAAGCGCTTCGGCGATGGGAAGGGTGCCGAAGATGTCGGCATACATGGGGATGCCGATCGCGGTGGCCAGCGGCACGGCCCACCACTTGTCCGGACCCAGCAGGGCCGTGATGGCGTCTTGAGGGATCCAGTTATGGATCGCGGCGCCGATGCCGACGCCGATCAGGACAAAGGGCCAGACGCGGTGGATGATCTCGACCACCTGATCGCGGGCGTAAGCCACCCGCTGGGTGCGAGTCATCGTTTCGACGTTGCCGGAGACAGGAACAGTCCGCACAAAGTCGGCTACCTGGCTTTCCATTCCCAGCTTTCCGATGACGGTGCCGCCAATGACTGCCACAACCAATCCGACTACCACATAGGCCAGGGCGATGGGCCAGTTGAAGATCGAGGCGAGCAGGATCACCGAGGCCAAGTCCACGAGGGGCGAGGAAATCAAGAAGGAAAAGGTGATCGCCAGCGGGAGCCCTGCAGCCGTGAAGCCGATAAACAGCGGGATCGACGAGCAGGAACAGAAGGGCGTCAGGGTGCCCAGCAGGGCCGCAAGGACATTCGCCCCAAGGCCAGAGCGGCCGCCCAGCATGGCCCGTGTCCGTTCCGGCGGAAAATGACTTTGCACATAGGAGATGGTGAAGATCAGCACGGACAGCAGCAGGAAAATCTTGATCACGTCATAGACGAAGAACTGCACCGACCCGCCAAGCCGCGAAGCGGGGTCGAGGCCGATGCCCGCCACCCCCTCGCCAACCAGATCATTGAGCCAGGTCATCCGCAGGAACTGGTCGTTCATCCACCCGAAGACGTTCATGCCGTGGTTTCCGGGGCCGCCGGTCCGAGATGACCGGGCTTCAGGCAGCGGACCGAGGGCGCGTCTCGCTGAACCCCCGGCAGTCTGCGGTGCGTCAGGGCCTGCATGTGCCGCCCCGGCTGACTCCGCGCCGCGCCAGTCGTATCAATTTCGGCCCTCAGGATCGTCATCACCATTCCCCGATGCTCCTCCAGATGCCGCCGCACGCGTATCTGCGCACATTCAGAGGCCCGCCGCCTTGATCCTGATCAGTTTCAGGAGGGGATGGCGGCCAAAGTGTCATCAAAGCTTCACTGGACACAGGAACAGATTTCCGTGAATCAGGAAACATGGAACATAACAGTGCCGCCCATGCCTTCGCTACTCTTGGCCATCCCGGCCGCCTGGCCGTGTTTCGCCTGCTCATGCGCTTCGCGCCGCGCGGCGTGCGCCCGACCGAGATTGCCGAGTCGCTCGGGTTGAAGCAGAACACGCTGTCGCATCACCTTTCCGACCTGACCGCGTCTGGCCTGGTGCAGGTCGAGCGTCAGGGGCGGTCGCTGTTCTACGCGGTCGATCTTGATGCGGCCGAGGGGCTGATCGGCTACCTCGTCCTCGATGTGGGCCGGGCCCGGCCCGATCTCCTCGCTCCCCTCCTGACTTCTCGAAAGGCCGCGGCCATGCGCGATACGGATTTCGACGTGCTGTTCATCTGCTCGGGCAACTCCGCCCGCTCGATCTTTGCCGAAGCGTTGCTCTGCGATCTGGGCCGCGGCAAGTTTCAGGCCTTCTCGGCCGGCACGCGCCCCGGCACCACGCTAAACCCCATTGCGCTGGAGGTTCTGGCACGCAACGGCCATGACACCGCCGGGCTGCGCTCCAAGCACATCTCGGAGTTCCAGCAGCCGGGCGCCCCAGTGATGGATTTCGTCTTCACGGTCTGCGACACAGCGGCGGCCGAGGAATGCCCGCCATGGCCGGGCCAGCCGATCACCGGCCACTGGGGGTTGCCCGACCCGGTGAAGGCCACCGGAACGGATGCGGAAAAGGCGCTGGCCTTTGCCCAGACCTATGCCGCCCTGCGTCGCCGGATCGGGGCCTTTGTCGAGCTGCCCTTCGCCAGCCTGAGCCGAATGTCCCTGCAAGCCCATGTCGATGCCATCGGCACCGAGCTTCCCGTGAAAGGCTGACCCCATGCCCCGCATAGCTCTGAACGGCCTTGGCCGGATCGGCAAGCTTGTCCTGCGCGATCTGATCGACACCGGTGCCGCTGGCGAGATCGTGCTGCTGAACGACCCGGTGGGCGATGCCGAACAGCACGCCCTGCTGATGGAGTTCGACTCGGTCCATGGCCGCTGGCGCACGCCGGTGAGCCATCAGGAGGGCGCCTTGGTGCTGGACGGCCAATCCATCCGCCTGACGCATGAGAAGACCATCGAGGCCCTGCCGCTGGCCGCACTTGGCGTCGATCTGGTGATTGACTGCACGGGGGTGTTCAAGACGGCGGCCAAGGTGGCGCCTTACTACGCGGCAGGGGTGAAGAAGGTCGTCGTGAGCGCGCCGGTCAAGGATGGCGGGGCCCTGAACCTCGTCTACGGGGTGAACCATGACCTATACGACGGCTCGCAGAGCCTGATCACGGCGGCTTCCTGCACCACGAATTGCCTGGCCCCCGTGGTGAAGGTCATCCACGAAAACCTTGGCATCCGCCACGGCTCGATCACCACGATCCACAATGTCACCAACACCCAGACCATCGTGGACCGCCCAGCCAAGGACATGCGCCGAGCGCGGTCGGCGCTGATGAACCTGATCCCCACGACGACGGGCAGCGCCACGGCGATCACGCTGATCTATCCTGAACTCAAGGGCCGCCTGAACGGCCATGCCGTGCGGGTGCCGCTTCTGAACGCCTCGCTCACCGATTGCGTGTTCGAGGTGGAGCGGGCGACGACGGCAGAGGAGGTGAACGCCCTGTTCGCCGCCGCCGCAGAGGGTCCGCTGAAGGGCATCCTTGGGTTTGAGACGCGGCCACTGGTGTCCTGCGACTTCACCAACGACCCGCGCTCGTCGATCATCGACGGGCCCTCCACCATGGTGATCAACGGCACGCAGGTGAAGATCTACGCTTGGTATGACAACGAATGGGGCTATGCCTGCCGGTTGGCCGACATTGCGCGGATGGTGGCGGGGTCATTGTGAGCAGCGCCGTGAGCCAGGCTGCGCCGCCGCCCAACCCCTTGCGCGCCTATGCGGCCGTGACGGCGGCCTACTGGGCCTTCATGCTGTCGGACGGCGCGCTGCGGATGCTGGTGCTGCTGCATTTCAACACGCTGGGCTTCACGCCCGTCCAGCTTGCCTGGCTGTTCCTGCTATACGAGGTTGCGGGCATCGTCACCAACCTGGCCGCCGGCTGGCTGGCCGCCCGGTTCGGGCTGGCGGCGACGCTTTATGGCGGGTTGGCGCTGCAGATCGGGGCGCTGATTGCCTTGGCGCAGCTGGACCCCGGCTGGGGTGTCGCGGCGTCGGTCGCCTTCGTGATGGCCGTGCAGGGCGTGTCCGGCGTGGCCAAGGATCTGGCGAAGATGTCGTCGAAATCGGCCGTCAAGCTGCTGGCACCCCAGGACGAGGGCGGGTTGTTCCGCTGGGTGGCGGCGCTGACCGGGTCGAAGAACGCGGTGAAGGGGCTTGGCTTCTTCCTCGGCGCGGCGCTGCTGGCACTGGCAGGCTTCGAGGCGGCGGTTTGGGGCATGGCCGGAGTGCTGGCCCTGATCTTGATCGCGGTCGTCCTGTTCCTGCCCGCGGGACTGCCGGGCCGCATGAAATCGAGTGAGGCCTGGAGCGGCTGGCGGTCGAAGGACGTCCGCGTCAACCGCCTCAGCCTTGCCCGCATGTTCCTGTTCGGCGCCCGCGATGTCTGGTTCGTCGTGGGCGTGCCGGTCTATTTCCAGTCCGTCCTGTCGGACGGCACGGCCGAAAGGCGGCGCGAGGCGTTCTTCCTGATCGGCAGCTCCCTCGCGCTCTGGATTATCGCCTACGGCGCGGTGCAGGCCATTGCGCCGCGTCTGCTGGGCGGCAAGGGCCAGCCCGAGGCCGAGACCACCCGCAAGGCGATCTTCTGGTCGGGCTTGCTGGTGCCGATCCCCTTCCTGCTGGCCGGGGCGGCTTGGGTTGCAGGTCAGCCCTCGGCCTGGCTAACCGGCACGCTGATCGCCGGGCTTATGCTGTTCGGCTTTGTCTTCGCCATCAACTCATCGGTCCACTCCTACCTGATCTTGGCCTTCGGATCGGCCGAACGGATCACGCGGGATGTGGGCTTCTACTACATGGCCAATGCGGCGGGCCGCCTGATCGGCACGCTGCTGTCGGGGCTCAGCTACCAGCTTGGCGGCTTGCCGCTCTGCCTTGCCACTGCCGGGGTGATGGCACTCGCCAGTTGGCTTGCCGCGCGGCGGCTCAGTTCCGCCTGAGCAAGAACAGCGCCAGCGTCGCAAGAAGGCCGATCGCCGCCGTCAACCAGATCGCCGAGGCGCCCCAGCTTGCCAAGGCCGCGCCAAACAGCAATGGCGCCGCCGCTTGCAGCACGCGCGCGGGCGCATTCAGCCAGCCAAGGCGCGCGCCATAGCCTGCCGCTCCGAACAGCGCGAGGGGCAGCGTTCCCTTGGCGATGGTGAGGATGCCGTTGCCCGCCCCGTGCAGGATGGCAAAAGCATAGGCCGCAGGTCCACCAAAGGCCGTCAGGCAGATGGCGGCGACCGGATGGGAAAACGCCGCCAGCCGGGCCGAGGCCAGCGGATGAAACCGCCGCAGAAGCCCGAATTCGAGCATCCGCGCCACGACCTGCGCGGGGCCGATCAGGGCGCCCGCTGCAATCGAAACCGCCGGACTGGCTCCTGATGCCTGCAGCAGGCCAGGCAGATGGGCCGCCATGGCGGTGGAGTTGAACCAGGTGGCCGCAAAGACGAAGGCCAGCAGCCACAAGGCAAAGCGTGGTGGCGGTGGACCCTCGGGTTCTGCTGGCGCCGATGCGGTGATCCGTTCAGCCCTGTTGGGCAAAAGGGCGTTCAACGGCAGGGCGACGCAAAGGTGGATCAGCGCCCATCCCAGGCAGGCCTCGCGCCAGCCCCAGGTCGCCAGCATCAGCCCGGACAGGGGCCAGCCCACGGTGCTGGCAAATCCGGCGATCAGGGTAATCCCGGTGATCGGGCCGCGCGCCGCGCGGCCATAGATGCCGGCCAGCGTGGCGAAGGCAGCCTCGTAAAGCCCCATTCCCATCCCAAGCCCGACCACTGCCCATCCCAGGAACAGAACCGCTGGCGACGGCGCCACGGCCAGCAAGGTCAGGCCACCGGCAAAGACGAGGTTCGACAGCATCAGCACGCCCCGCCCGCCGATCCGGTCGATCCGCGCGCCTGCCCAGGGACCAACGATTGCTGAGACGACCATTGCCATGGAGAAAGCGCCGAAGACCCAGACCGGCGACAAGCCGAAGCTGGCAGCCATCGGTGTCGCGAGAACGGCAGGGAGGTAGTAGCTTGCGGCCCAGCCAACGGTCTGCGCTGTGCCGAGGCAAGCTACGACCGCACCGCGCCGCGCCTGCGGCAATCTCAGCAGCATGCGGCGGCTTTTACAGGTCTGGCCGACGTGTCACAGCCGCAGCCCGACGCCCCACTGTCCTTGGCCGCTTCGTCCGCAGCACAGCAGGCATCGGCACGCGTCAGGGCAGGGCCGCCGCAGCATGTGGCGGTCACTGCCTTTGCAGCCCGTGGACCGGGGCCACTGCAGACGCCGGTCTCCGGAAGGGAAAGCTCTACCCGGGCAGCGGCTTCATGATCCCCCGCGAGGGCCGCGACGATCGAGCGGACCTGCTCATACCCTGTCGCCAGAAGGAAGGTCGGCGCGCGGCCATAGGACTTCATGCCGGCGATGTAGAAGCCCGGCTCCGGATGGGCCAGTTCCGCCGCGCCATGCGGACGCACCGTGCCGCAGGAGTGGAGGTTCGGGTCGATCAAGGGGGCCAGGGCGGGCGGGCATTCCAGGGCCGGGTCGAGCGCCACCCGAAGTTCGCGCAGGAAGGACAGGTCCGGACGGAAGCCGGTCGCGATGATCAACTCATCCACCTCGATGACCCGGCCATCCGTCGATACGGCCCTCAGCGGGGTAGACCCTTCAACGGCGGCGAGATGAAACCCGCTTTCAAGCCGAATGCTGCCGCTGTCCACCAGTCTTGCCATGTCGGTGCCAAGCGCTCCACGCGCCGCGAGTTGGTCCGCCGTGCCGCCTCCAAGTGCCCGGGCCGTGGTAGAAGCGCGGCACAGCCAAAGCGCCGTCGTGTTAGGCAGACCCGACAGCGCGATCAGCGTCCCCATGGCAGAATGACCGCCGCCCAGCACCGCAACCCGCTTGCCTGAATAGCGCTCTCGTTCCCGACCTGTGACGTCCGGCATGCCATAGCTGATCCGGGGATGACCCATCTCGCCCGGCACAGGACGGCCGGCACCGCCCGGGTTCGGCTGGAACCAGGTCCCGGTGGCATCGATGACCGCATCGGCACGATGCCGCCCCTCCCCCGTCGCGCCCTCGGTCTCGATCATGAACGACGCCGTTGCGCGACCCGCATCCTTGACCTTGTCGATCCCTTCCCGGGAGACCGCCACGACATGGCGTCCCAGGCGCAGCCAGGGGGCAAGCGTCTGTCCGAGCGGTCCCAGATACCGCTCTACAAGCTCTTTTCCTGTCGGATACGCCTCGGGGTCGGGCGCTTGCCAGCCCGCTTGCTCCAGCCGCCGCGCCGAGGCAGCGTCGAGGTTGAACCGCCAGTTCGAGAACATCGGCACATGACCCCAGGCCCGGATGGAATGGCCGACGTCAGCGCCCTGTTCCAGGATCAGTGGCTGCATCCCACGTTCCAGAACATGCGCCGCAGCCGCCAGCCCGACTGGCCCCGCCCCAAGAATGGCAACTGTCCTTGTCATCACGAAGCTCCCCTTCTTCTAGAAAAATCGAAATATGGCCCGTGGAAAGGCATGGGTCAGGTCCTCGGGTCGCAGGTATCGGCGCAGCATTCCGATGCTAGGTCGTCGATCAGCTCGCGCATGGCAGGATAGTTCGTTCGGCAGATCAGGGAGGTGCCAACCCGCTCCTGCTGGATCAGTTCAACCTGAACCAAGGCGCGACAATGATGAGACAGCGTCGAGGCCGGGATGCCGAGCCTTTCCTGGATCTGTCCCACCGACAGCCCTGGATCGCCGGCCCGAACAAGCAGCCGATAAAGTCGTAGCCGCGTGGAATTACCAAGCGCGGCAAGGCGGGAGGCGGCAAGATCGATATCCATGAAGAACTCCTTAAGCCATAATACTAGAATAACCGAAATGTATAATCAAGTATTGAGCGCGAGGGGCGCAAGGACTCGGCGCAATCGTCTTGGTCCAATAATCCGTCTCCGGACGGCAGGAGCGCTCGATGGTATCCGGCTAGGTAGCAAGCGTCAGATTCAGAACACTGGCGTATCCTTACATTCATGAGAAAGGATCGCACCATCAAACAGTGGGATCAAAAACCTAGCGAACGTTGCGGCGCGCGCCCCGAATACGATCAGCGCCGAGGAGGAACCATGCCGAAGGGAGCCTGCTGCTTTGGTCAGCCCCCCTTGAGGAAGTCGCCGACAAACTCGGAAACTGGGGCAACGCCTGTGACCAGCAGGTGATCTCTGGCCCTTGTGCAGGCCACATAGAGCAGGTGCCGTTCGGTGTTGTAGACTTCCTCGAGGTCGGCGTCGTCGGCAACGGACTCGATCCGCTCGGATTGCGGGATCACCTCGTCGTCGCAGGCCATGACCACTACAGACCGGAACTCGAGGCCCTTGGCGAAATGCATCGTGCTGATGGCGACGGCACCCTCTTCTACTTCGTTCTTCTCGCTCAGCTCGACAGCGCGAACGCCTGCAGCTTTCGCAGCAGCACGCGCACGTTTCAGTTCCGCGTCCGACCGCACGAAAACGCCCACTTCGCGAGGCGCACAGCCTTTCTTCAGTCGGTCTGAGATCCAGCCAGCAACCACACGGCATTCGTGATCGACGTCGTTGCAGGCCATGACCGTGGGGGGAGGTCCGTCGAACATAGACACTGTGCCGCGCCGCCCTTCCGTATTTCCGTCTACATCCGAAACGGTTGACGGCAGTAGCCGGTCGGCATGTGTGCGGATCTGGTGCGAGGTGCGGTAGTTGATGCGCAGCGTGAAAGAGCGACCGCGGACATCAAGGCCAAGCGCCTTCCAAGAGAAGGGCTGTTGAAAGATGCGCTGGCCAAGATCCCCGGCGAAGAAGAGACCGTCGCTGCGCTCTGCTGCCATGGCGGCGAAGAACCGCGCCTCGGTTACACCCAAGTCCTGCGCCTCGTCGATCACGGCGAAGTCGTAGGGGCGTGTGCTGCCATGAGCGAAACTGTCTGCCAGACGGCCGAAGACGTCCGACCATGTCACAACGCCGCGTTCCCGCAGCCCAGCACGGACGCGTTCAAAGATGGTCCAAAGGGTTTCGCGCTGCTTGCCGCCGATCCGTGTCTTCCTGCCCAGCCGCGAGACGTCACGGTAATCTTCCCACGACCGAAGTTGCCAGGCGTCCACGACGTCGTTCCACTCTCCCATCAGGAACTGCTTGGAGAACCGGTGCCCTTCGACCTCGGCCGCTGCCTTTGTGATCAGCGATTCCAACAGCGCTGCAGGGGCGATTTGAGGTTGCCCGAAGCGTTCGGTGTAAAGGTCATACCCGACGGACAACACCGCCTTCACGACGATCCGCACCGAAACGAGGGGTTCATTGCCCACGAGGCTGGTCAACTTGCTGCGCAGGGCATTAGCCAGCGGCTTGGAGAACGTCGTAAGCAAGACCTTGGCGGAAGGATTGGCGCGGGCAAGATGGACTGCGCGATGCAGCGCCACGATGGTCTTGCCCGTCCCGGCCGAACCCGAAACCCGGGTTGGACCGGAAAAGGAACGCTCGACAAGGTCAGCCTGGGCTGGATGCAGAAAGACCGCCCACTTGTCCCACGGATAGTCGAGCGCCTGCTTCAGTTCTTCTGCGTTGGTCAGAACGCGGAAGCGGCGCTGGGCGTCAGGATGACCAAAGGGATCGGCTTCGACCGGAGCAGGTTCGGGCGGTTGCGGTTTCTCGCCCACAGCCAGTTTCAGCAGAGCTTCCTGCGCCTCTTCCGGCAAGTGCTCGATGATGTCGAACAACGTGTCCTCGGTGGCCGCCCGGACGTCATTCACCCATTCCTCGGGCACGCCAAAGGCCATCAGTTCGAACTTGCGCAGATTGTCGAAAAGGCGGGCCGCGGTCTTTGTAGTGGGCGCCGGTGTAGTGGCCACTTCTTTGGGCTTGAAGATTTCCACCTCTTCAACCCGCTCCCGCACCTCGACCAATTGCATGGCGCCCGTGGTCGGGTGGCGTTCAATCTTGCGGCGTTCGGCCCATTTGTAGGCGTCGTCGTGATGGTCGACATAGACCAGCAGGATGCTAGAGGCCGTGCGGTGCACGATGATGCGGATGTCAGCATTCACCCGCACCGACCAGAAACTCGAGTCCTTGGCGCGGTCCAGCTTGTGGAAGGACAGGCCGTTCGAGGTCGGGTCCAGTTGCAGGTCAAAAGCAGTGGTTTTAACCGCCTTCTGCTCCTGAGCGGTAAGCTTAGCAAGGCTCGTTTGAAAACTGTCAGCGATCCGGAATTGCAAAGCTTAAGGACTCCAATGTTTAAAATGAATTCCGAATTTTCCTGGGCTTTGAGCATAACTTAGCCCTTTAGGATCTGCAAAAGCCAGCCAGTATAAGGATGCAGGGTCCGCTCCAAGCATTCGACGGTGGCTGGTTCCCCATATTTTGTCCAAGGTCCAACGCGAAGTTCTATAAAAGGATAGTTCTCTGCGGACCCCCAGCACTTGCTTGACTATTCCTTTTCCGAAATTGGCACTGGACTTACATTCCACACCCAAAAACAACTGATCATGTCGCGGCATCGTTTTGTTTGGTACAGACGAATTTATCAGCACTAAGTCGATCTCGTGGTATCCGCTGTTGTCGCTGCTACCCCCCAGCAACTTTGATCCCAACGTTTCAATTTCGATGTCTGTGTGTAGTTCAAGCATCGATCCGCGACCCATTATCTCGAAATACGATCTTGAGCGATCTATGCTGCCCGGACTTGCTTTGAAGTCAACCGTTTTCCCCTTAAACCTTACAGTTACAGGGTAGTGCGATTTCAGCCAATCAAGGGTCTGAACCAAGCAATAGAGTTCATACACCTTCCCATCGGTGGATGATGACACTGCTTTCTTTGCAGAGATCTGGTGATTGATGAAGAACTTTCGTATCTCAGCCTTTGCCTTTGCCTTATCCCAGGTCACTTGAGGTCACCTCTATCACCGATCTCAATGAGGTGACCGATTAGCTCCTCCAGTTCTTTAAGAGCCTGCCATGCGCCCTCACTTCCCTCGAGACGCTCTCGGGGATCACGCCCTTCAACAAGTGCGCGCTCAGGATCAACCCAAACAATTGCTTCCTTTGGTCGTTCCCCCTCATCTATCAGCTCTCCCAGCATTCCAAACGACCTTTGAAGCGTTGCTGGTGATCGCACAGAAATATCGCGACGCAGGGCTTCAAGCATTTCATTTGCTAGGTATTTTGGTTGCGGAAGAAATCGCCCTGATCCTTCCCTCTTTTCGTAGTTTCTAAGTTCGGCGATTTCGTCGTGGCCGATGCTCCGCAGTTCATTCTGAATAAGTTGGACAATTTCTCGCCAGTCTTCTTCGTTCATCACTCCACCGCAAACACCTTCATCACCTCGTCGCCAAGGTGGTTGATCACCTTCACCGCGATCCGGCCCGACTTCGGCTTCGCAAACGGCCGCGACGTGTCGGAATACAGGCTCTCCCAGGCTTCCTCGTCGATCTCGGCCTTCAGCGTCGTCTTAAGCGCCTTGTAGGGGTCGTTGGCGCCTAAAAAATAGGCGTGGCGGACGAAGAACGACTCCTCGTTGTAGTCGGTGTCCAGCATCCACAGGGCTATGCCGTCAGTTCCCTCGCTCTGCACCTCGCCGGTCTGCGGCTTAAACACATCCACGCCGAAAACCTGGACCTGCACCATGCCGTCACTCGCATCGGTGATGCGGATGTCCGGCTCGCCGAAGATCACGAACAGGTTGCCCGCGCCGGTGCTCTTCAGATCTCCGCCCATGTGCAGGTCGGGGTTCATCCGGGCCTTCAGCACGCGGATGCGGCCCAGTTTGTCGAACTCGGAACTGTGGGCGTCATAGTTGAAGGCGCAGCAAATCAGGACATCGAACCCGGCATCCCCCGCTTCGCGGGCGGCGGCCACTAGATCGGGGCGACTGACGGTGCCGAACTCAGGGCCAATGAAGACGCCTGCGCGGCGCTGGACGTCACCCTCCATGAAAGTGCCTTCGGCAGCGACCCATTTGCCGGGCCAGCCGGTCAGGCTGGTGAAGGTGATGCGGTCCTCCTTGTGGGCCTGCTGCACGCCCGCGGCCTTGAGGTTCTCCAGGATCATGTGGGCGAAGTCGGTGAAGTCGCGCGGGGCCTCGGCGGCCTTGCGCTTGCTCTCTGCGGCCTCGTGCGTGTCGATCAGCTCGTCGTCCCAGTCCACGGCCAGCGTGCGGTGCGGCGACAGGCTCTCGACCGTGAAGGGGCCGGCGACGCGCACCTTGCCCTTGTCTACAAATGGCTTGTCGTAGAGGTATTCAAAATCCGCCTTGGCGGCGATGGAGGCGTCGATCTCGCGCTGGCGTGCGATGCGGGCCTCCCAGAACGCCTTCAGGTAAGCCTGTGCCTCTTGCGGCCAAGGCACGATCGGTTCTCCCCCTGGACCCATAGGCAATTCCAGCAGATTCTCTGCCGTGAAGTGGAAGCCAGGCGTTGCGATATGATACGAGCCGCCGCTGCCTTCGCCGCACATTAACCCGTTCATGACATCCAGCCGGTTGTTGACCTCGAACCCTTGGTCGCTGGTCAGGTCGTCCAGATCGCGGCCCTTCGACGCCTTCACCCACCGCTTGATGCCGCCGGGGGCAGGTCGGTAGCCAAGCAGCCGCAACAGCTTTTGCCATTGCTCAAGAAGCTCGCCGGACATGGGCGTCCCATGGTCCCGCGGCACCTCCCACTCCATGAACCCGTTGATCGGCGCTTCCTCGCCTGAGGGCATTTCTTTCCAACCCTCGGTCAGGAAGTCGATTGTCTTGCCGACCCTGCCGCCCGTTGTGATCCGATGACCGCAGGGAAAGCCTAGCATGGTATCGTTCAACCCTGCCAAGGCGGCCTCGACCGCGGGCTGCATCCGGTCCCAGATGACGTCGATCTCTGCGTTGTTGGCAATGGATTTCAGGGTAATGTGAGGCACGCGGTCGTAGACGAAGCCTTGGCGGATGCTGCCATGGGTGGGCGTGGTTTTGGGTGGGGTGCGGGTGATCTCGCCTTCCTTCGCCTGCCCTTCGGGGCTGTCGGCCAGCAGGTAATAGGGATAGCGCGCGCCCATCAGGCGGGACCGGGCGAGGGCCACGGCGACGCGGCTGGTGTCGATGGTGATCCAACGCCGCCCCCATTGTTCGGCGACATAGGCTGTGGTGCCCGAGCCGCAGGTGGGATCGAGCACCAGATCGCCGGGGTCGGTGGTCATCAGGATGCAGCGGGCGACAACCTTGGTTCCGGTCTGGACAACATACAGTTTGTCGTCGGTAAAACTGCCCGTTCCTGTGTCCGTCCAAGTATTCCCAATATCCTTCGCCCTGTAGTCGTTGATAAAGCGAATGTATGAATAGGAAACTCCTGAATGCTCCAGTCGATCAGCTTTGAGTATTCTAGCCGAGCCAGTCTCGCCTGTGGACCAAAATCGCCGACCTGGCTTCTTCGCGATGCCTTGATGGACTATTGGAAAATCACCTGGTGGCTTTTGGGAGGTAAAATTGTCTAAACGGAAGATGTAACCGTTCTTCTCAGAAAGATCGGCCGGATCTTCGAAGTTCAGAGCTCGATCACCAACCTGTAGGTCCCTGATCCTGCGATAGACTCCAGCATTGTCCTCCTTGAGTCCTTTTTCCTCCAGAGGCTTTCGATACTTAAGCGTGGCCTTATTCTTTGCGAAGAACAAAATGAAATCGGAGTTGTTGGGGACATAGTCTGCTGACCTCCCTGCCGTTTTCACGATGGTGATCTGGCTGACAAAGTTGTCATCCCCGAACACCTCATCCATCAGTGCCCGCACGCGGTGGACGTTCTCGTCGCCGATCTGCACGAAGATGCTGCCGCTGTCGCTCAGCAGGTCGCGCGCCACGGTCAACCGGTCGCGCAGGTAGGTCAGGTAGGAATGGATGCCGTCCTTCCAGGTGTCGCGAAAGGCGCGGACCTGTTCGGGTTCGCGCGTCACATGGGTCTTGTCGCCATCCTTCACATCGCGCGAGGTAGTCGACCACTGGAAATTGGAGTTGAACTTGATGCCATAAGGCGGGTCGAAATAGATGCACTGCACCTGACCCCGCAGCCCCTCACGCTCGGCCAGTGAGGCCATCACCGACAGGCTGTCGCCCGAGATCATCCGGTTCGACCAGTGCTGATCGTGCTGGTAGAACTCGGTCGCGGCCTCGGCATCGGGAAGGCCGTTGAAATCGGCGAACATGTCGAACTGGCTACCATCTGCCTGCGCAGCCGCCCGCGTGCTGCTGTCGCGTTTCAGGTCATCGATGATTGCCTTAGGGTGGACCTTTTCCTGGATGTAGAGCGGCGGCGCCTGGACGATCAGGTCAGACCAGTCCTGTTCATCCTTGCCGCGCCAGACCATCTGCGGGTCAAGATCGCGGTTACGGCGTTCGTAGGCGAGCTGGATCGGCGTCTTGTCCTGCTCGCGCATGAGGGATTCGAACTCCGCCGTCGGAATGTTCTTGCGCGTGGCGTCGTGGGTCAGGGATTCGACGGAGATGGGTTTCTTGCTCATTTCTTGTTCCGTCGCTTGGGCGCAATCGCCGGGAGGAAATCATCGCCCATTTGGGCTTGGGCTGTGTTGGCGAGCCAGACGAGGGTATCCCGTGCTGTCGTCGGAAGAGCATCAAGATACACCGCCGCATCCATGATCTCATCCGTGCTGCCGAATTTGCCACGTTCCATCAGATAGAAGTCGATCACCTTGTTGGCGGGCAGCGACGTCCATTCGCTTTGTGTAATCACAGCACCAAGTTGATCGACGACCCTGGAAAAGCCGTTTGAATCCAGGGCAGCATAGAAATGTTTCGCCGAAGAAACACCCATGCCCCTTGCGACATTGCTGTCGAACATCGTCCAGCCATCTGGTCGAAGAAACCACATTATCTTGGTTGCTGCGGAAATCTGGCGTTTGCGTGTGGGGTCGATTGCCTTCCACTCATCGGCCAAGGACTCGCAGAACAGGTGTCGGTTGCGAAGGCCTATGGGCCAACTGGGCGCTCGATCATTGGCAATCTCGATTGCCTGGCTGAACTGGGTCGAGCTATTCTTCGCAAACCCTCGCGCCACGTTGTAGTTCGTCATGATCTTCGAGGCTGTAAGGACGTCAAGTCGACCGCCATTGCGAGCAACTCTTTTCAGAAACGGTGCGTCGGTAGAAAGCCACCATCGTGAGTAGCCGACAACAGCCCAAAAGAGGCCTTGCGTCCGATCGGGTAGATCATTGGGCTGCATCAAGCACCCTAAACCCTTCAACCAACTTGGCGAACTCCGCTTCAATCTCGTAGACTGCTGTAAACTCCGCGAATGCCCAGCGCCCGAACTTGGCCAAGTTGTTCACGCCGGGCACCCAGTAGGCGCGCATCGTGTTGGCCTTGTCCTTGGCATCCTCGCCCCGGTAACCCTTGATCTCGACAATCAGATTCAGCGGATCGAGTCTTCCATCGTCGATCTGCACGATGAAGTCGGGCAGGTATTTGTGCGGGGTGGAGCCGGAGAGGTAGGGCACCTCGAGTCCGAGCCCTTGGTTCTTGACGTAGGACAGCACTTGGGGGTGGTTTTCGGCGACTCGGGCGAACTCGGCCTCCCAGTCGCTGTCGCAGACCACCCAGTTGACATGGGATTTGTCTGGGCGGGTCTGCCAGCGCAGCGCCTTAGAGGTTGTGAAGTTGACGAAGGCGGTGGTGCCGGTGGGGTTGTAGGCATCCAGGATTGCCTTGATCTGGTTTTCCCCCTTCAGGGTTTCGGTGATGGCCGACTTGATCCGTTCGGCGGCCATGTCGGCAATCTCCTTGTAGACGAGCTGGGCCGGATATGTGCCGCCGGAGCATTTCAGGTAGCCACCATCCAGCCACTGGCGGGTGACGCGCTTTAGCTGACCGAAGAGGTGCAGCTTTGGTTCCGCGCCGGGGTCGCGATACTTGGTGTAGAGGAGGTGCCGCGCCAGATGGAACAGGATGGTGGACGAGCGCATGTCCTCCAGATGCTCCAACGTCAGGTCCACGCCTTCGCCGATTATGCCCTGATTGGTGGTGCTGGATGGTCCCAGAAGTTGCGGGGTCAGTTCCAGAACGTGATCGGGGCCGAAGTTTGCTTCCACCCGTTCATCTGGCAGCTCGACCCGATACCCCTCGACACGGGGGAATGTAATTTCCAGCGCATCCCGGTCAGGCTTGACCGCGTGGACACGGACAGTCTCACGCGGAGCCGCAGGGGGCGAGATCACCGGCTTCGCCGTGAAGTCGAAGGGAATGCCCAGGACATCGGCATACTCGACGTTGAACAGCCTTTCGTCATTCAGTTCGTAGGACTGCCGTCGCAGCGCGCGGCCGATTACCTGTTCGCACAAAAGCTGCGTGCCGAAGGCGCGCACGCCCAGAACGTGGGTGACGGTGTTCGCGTCCCAACCTTCGGTCAGCATCGACACTGAGACCACGCAGCGGATTTGTTCTCCGAGGCGGCCCTTCTTGCCGACGGTGTTCATGACCTCGCGCAGCAGGGTGGATTCGTCGATCTTGTCGCCTGCGGTGATGTCGCCCGTCCGTTCAACCATCTCGCGTTTGAACTGCTCGATTTCGACCGCCGCCATCTCGCGGAAATCCTTGTCGAGCGCCTCGCCGGATTCGAGTTGAGCGCTGTCGATCAGAATCGTGTTTGGCCGCGGCATCCGGTTGCCGAAATCATCGTAGTTCCGGAACAGGGCAAGGCGCCCGTTTTCAAGGGTTGTCTCAGTGCCGTCATCGCTGACCCGATCAAAGCCAGAGATGTATTTGTAGATTAATTCTGACGTCGCCGTGTTGTTGCAGACGACGATGAACACCGGCGGAACGCCGATCCCCCTGTCTTGCCAAAGCTGGAAGGTCTTCTCGTAATGACCGTAGAGCGCTTCCAGCGCAGTCAGCAGTTCGACCGGCAAGCTGAATGGATCGAGCGCCTTGCCTGCCGCACGTCCCTTCTTGGGGAGCTTCTTGCCGATGTGGTCCCAGAGATTGCGGAACTTGGGCGTGTCGCCGCCCGGCACGTTGTCGGCAATCGGCACGCGCGGCAGCTTCACGATCCCACATTCGATGGCGTCCATCAGCGAAAAGTCGGACATCGTCCAGGGAAATAGCGTCCCTTCGATGTAGCCCGATCCGCGTAGGAAGAACGGTGTAGCCGACAGGTCGTAGACGAGGTTGATGCCGAGCTTGCGCTTGACCGCTTCCAGACCGGAAATCCACATCCGGGCGGCCTCGTTGTTTTCCTTGGCCTCGCTTTTCTCGTCGCCCTTTAGATCGTCCTCGGTTTCACCGACGGCGTCTTTCACCCGTTCGCGATAGCAGTGATGCGCCTCATCGTTCAGAACGACGATGTTCTTCTGGCCCATCAGGTCGCCCATGACCCTCTGGATCATCTCGCCTTCGGTCTCCAGCGTCTGGACCTTCTCGCCGCGCCAGCCCTCAAGCGCTTGTCGGGTGCCTTTGGCGATTACCAGTTTTTCGCGCAGCTTGAAGGCGTGATAGTTGGTGATGACAATCTTGGCGCTTTGAATATCTCGCAGCATGTCGGGCGGCGTGATCTCGCGGCTCCGATAGTAGCTTTCGGGATCGTTGGGTAGCAGGACGCGCAACCGGTCGCGAATCGTGATGCCGGGTGAGACGATCAGGAACCGGCTGGAAAACTGCTTGCTGTTCGGGTGACGCACGGCGTTGACCGTCTGCCAGGCAATCAGCATTGCCATGACGGTGGTCTTGCCCGCCCCTGTAGCGAGCTTCAACGCAAGGCGCATTAGTTCCGGATTGGCCTGCTCGTTAGCACCTTTGATGTGCGCCCAGAACTTGGTGACGCGTGGCCCCATCTTCGGCGCGACCTCTGTCAACCAGATCGCCGTTTCGACGGCCTCGATCTGGCAGAAGAAGGGTCGGACGCCCTCGAATGTGTGGTGACGCCAATGTTGCAGCAGGCGCGCCGTTTCTGGTGTTACCAGCCACTGGTCCGGGTTCGGCAGGTTACGCCAAGTTTCGACATATCCCCGGACTTCGTTGATGATCGGGGTGGGGTTATATTCCTGATCCTTGGTTGAGAGGTCATCGCCTCCCCCGAGAACCAAAGCACCCTGTTTCTGATTTTGGCGCTGCTTCTTGGTTTTGGGAACAGGCGTGATCAAGTCGGAGCGGCGCCGCGACTCGAGGATGCGGTTCGTCGGCTGGCCATCTGCGTCTAGTTCCCAATGACGGCCAGGATACTCGTAAGGAGAATTCAGGATCGGCTTCTCAAAGAACTGCTCAGACATTCAGCGTGTCCTTCGCGACGTTCCCTTTCACGACGGCCTTCTGCTCATCAATCCACCGATCAATGTCGTCGTGCTTGAATCGCCATTGGCCACGCACCTTGAAAGCAGGGATCTGGCCCGTTTGCGCCATCGTGTAGACAGTCTTCTCTGCAACCTTCAACAAAACGGCGACCTCTGGCAAAGTGAGAATGGGGTCCGTCATGGACCTGCTCCCTCTCGAATGTAATTAAGGTGAAATTGCCAGACTTTACCAGACATTACTAGGAATTGATTGCTGCAGGTTGCATGCGGGCCAATCAGGTTCTTCGGCGCGTGGCGATAGCTAGGATCAAGCGGCCGCGCCTTCGGCATCGCTGCCGTCACCTCAAGCCCCTGCAACATGCCGCCTGCGATTAGCCCGTCCCAGACCCAGCCCAGCGCCTTCCACCAGTCGGCATAACCGCGCCGGGCTGATGGATACTTAGGATGCGGTCGTTAGGTGATCGGGCAGGCCAGCAACTCGACCGTTCGCCACTTGCCGCGTTTTTGACCCGCTCGGTGCCAACGACGTTGGTTGTCGCCCGAGCACGTTAAGACGCGGTAGGAACCTCAGTCAGGCTGAGTTGCATCAAAGCCGCTGGCAAGGGCCTTCTCAACAAGTCGGCGCACCACTTCGGGTCGGGATGGAAGGTCGGGTGCCTCCCGCCGAAGTTCGTCGATCCTTTTGATGAGGCCGGCATGCATTCTGACCAGCACTGGCTCCGTGTC
Source organism: Paracoccus actinidiae (assembly GCF_030863885.1). NCBI lineage: Bacteria > Pseudomonadati > Pseudomonadota > Alphaproteobacteria > Rhodobacterales > Paracoccaceae > Paracoccus > Paracoccus actinidiae. The sequence continues at coordinate 2,173,283 of NZ_CP132956.1, read as the reverse complement.
GACGCTTGGTCGGCCACGATTTTTCGATATCATGAAATTATCCCATTGCTTATAATTTCAAGATATCATAATGTCGAGTGAGTGCAAGGATCCTACCCCTCGCACTCACTCTGACCACAACCGTCTTATGGGAGACGATCATGGCTGATGCCGTAACTACCATCCTGCGCCGCGCGGGTGAAGTGTCTGACCCTGCGCTGTCGCGCTGCGAACTTGCGCAGGCCTTTGCGCGGGTTATCCTCTGCCTTCGCGCTGTGCGATGCGCCGATGACAAGGTTCTGGCGACCTCGCTGGCCGATCCCTCGTATGCAGCAAGTTTGACTACAGCGAAGGAGCGCTGGGCGGAACTGGCAATTCGCCTTGAGTTCATCGACGAACTTCCGTTCACGCCCGGGCATCCGAACGGGATGCTGATCCAGGCAGCCACGGTAATGCGAACCGGGCTTTCTGTGCGGGCGCCTCTGGATCGACGCATCCCGGGGGCCTCACCCAACTTCAGGGGCGTCCTGCTGATGCCGCAGAGCGAGAGCCGTCTTGCATGGCAGGCAAGCTTGCTGGTTCAAGAGGCGATGGGCCTTTTCGAAGCGGTTTCGGGACTCAACCGCGTGGCTTCAGGTGACGGTGGCATCCTTGGCCAGCCCCAAGCGGCGCAGCCATTACTGAAGCACGCACGTCGCAAGGCCCATGTCGGCGCGAATGTCGCCACCCCTGCCGGTGCTTGGTCAGCAGGAAACATGCCGGCCGCGCTGACTATCCTGGCGGCTTAAGGGAGACAGACATGGCACTCCAGATGATGCTGCCCGGTTTCACCCAGGCGCCGGGCCTGTCCCTCGCCGCACCTTCCACCGACCTCGCGGCCTATCCGGACGTCGATCCGGACATTCTGCAGCACCGGGCGAAGGAAATCGGGCGTGCAGGCGAGCTCCTCGTCCAGTCGCTGCTGACCCGGATCGGCGAGCGCTGCTATCCCGCCGCTGAGGAGGAGGCTTTCGATCTCCTGCTGATGCATCCTGAAGCGGCCCTCCGGATGCAGGTGAAGACCAAGACCAATGCGCAGAACGGCCTCTACCGGTTCCGGATGCGCCGGGGGTATCGCGGCAATCCAAACGGCGTGCAGCTTTACGCCCCCGATGCCTACGACCTCGCGGCCCTGGTCATCCTGCCGCACAATGCGGTGCTGTTCTCAGCGGGAGCCGCCGAGACGCACGTGATCACCCGCGCCCAGATCGAAGCCCTGCGCCGAAACCCTTACCTCAGCCTGCACCAGGCGCTAGGCGATCTTGGCCTGTCCGCATCGTCCACCATAGCCCCGATAGGCTGACCGATCCGGCCGAACCGGAAACTGCGCTGCCGTCGGCTCTGACGGGCGATGATGCCGCATCACTCGACGCGGACATCGCCCGCTCCAGAATGGCGGCGGCAGGCGCCCGATCCCATTCGAAACATCCTTCAACCATGGCGATCCGCGGCCCGGCCTCCTGGCCGTGAGCAACCGGATCCCGTGCAGGAGCTCCTCCATGACACAGCCATCCTGGCTCCCCCTCGCGACACTCGCCATCCAGCGGCTTGAACGCCTTGCCGCGGACGATCAGCCTTCGCAGTGGTCCAGTGCATCCGCGCACTCTCCCGAACCTTGGGAGGTCCATGAACCCGGACGCAAAAAAGGGTTCTCGCCCACGGCGGCTCTCGCCCGCGTGCCGTCCGCCGTGCTTGCGCCCTGTGACGAGGGCGAGGCGTTGGCACGTGGCGAAGAGGTTTACACACCCCCCGGTGACGAGGTGGTCCGTCAGCCCGACATTCCGCAACCCAAGGTTCTGCCTCCCCTTGACCGTCTTGTCCTGGCGCTGCGCTTGTCGGTTCTCTTCGGCAGGGTCTCCGCAGTTAGGGCGATCCTGCGGTCAGGAGCGGTTACGGTCCTTGCGCATGGCGATGTGCCAGAGGGGGACGTGCGTCATGTCCTTGATGAGGCCCTGCTTCCGGACGGTCGGACGACCACGGTAAGCTGGGCGACAAAATCCGTTGCCGCAGGGGACCTGGCCACCCTGTCTCTTGGCACCGTGGAGATGGCACGACGCGCAGTTCGGGACGGCAGCATCACGACCCTGCTTGGCCAGGGCCGAGCTGTGCTGATCCTGGTGCCCCATCCCCACGATCTGCCTGACGATCTGAAGCGTATCCTGCCGCAAGCTCGGCTCCTGCCGCCCCTCGACAGGGAGATCCTCTCGGTCCTCCTGGGGGTCACTCATTCCGCCTCGGCCGGCAAGCTGGACGTCGTGGCGCGCCTGCCAGATGATCCTGTCCTGGCCCGGCTCGGTGACGCCGGCCTCCTTCTCGCCCTCCGTGCGCCGACCGCCGGTGTTGTGGCGGAACGCGTGACAGCCCTGCTGAAAGTGCCATCCGATCCGGCCCGGCCGACGCTCGAACGCTTCGAGGGTTACGGCGCTGCCGAAGCCGTCGCGCGGCAGATGGTGGCCGATCTTCTGGCCTGGCAGGAAGGCGAGGTTCCCTGGTCGGAGGTGCAGCGTTCCGTGTTGTTCTTCGGCGAACCGGGAACGGGCAAGTCTTTCCTAGCGCTGGCCATGGCTGGAAGCGCGGGGGTTGCGCTGGTGCGCGGGGGCTTTGCGGCTTGGCAGGCGGCCGGCCATCTTGGCCTGATGCTCGCGGCGATGCGCAAGACCTTCGCCGAGGCCCGCCTGGCGGCGCCGGCGATCCTCGTCATCGACGAAATCGACGCGGTCGGCAGCCGCGAGAGTCCGGACCCCCACAACGAGAACTACCGCCGGCAGGTCATCAATGCCTTCCTGGAGGAACTTGATGGTCTTGTCCGGATGCCGGGTGTTCTTGTGGTCGGGACATGCAATCACCCAGGGACGATCGATCCGGCCGTGCTGCGGCCAGGTCGGTTCGATATGAAGGTGGAAGTTCCCACGCCAGGTTGCCGGGCGATCGCGCGGATGCTGCAGGACGCTCTTCCGGGGAACGGCTTTGCCTCGGATGCGGCTGTCATGGCGCAGCTCATTCGCGCGGCCAGTGGGCAGACCGCGGCGGCGATTGACGCCGCCCTGCGCGCCGCCCGAGCCGGGGCCCGGTCGGAACGTCGGGCCCTGCGACCGGACGATGTGTTGCGCGCCCTTGCCGGCGATGCGCGGCAGCCGCATGTGGAGCGTCGCGTCGCCCTGCACGAATGTGGCCATGCCATCATCGCCACGGCCCTTGGCCTCGGACAGGTAACCCGCCTGGTGCTGCGTTCAGGCAGCGGTGAGGCCTGGACCCGACCGGCCTCCCATGAAGGCCTGCTGGGCGACTGGGAGGCAGAACTGACCCGTCTGCTCGCCGGACGCGCGGCCGAGCGTCTGGTCCTCGGCTCCGTCTCCTCAGGCGCGGGCGGCGCGATGGGATCGGACCTCAGTCTGGCCACGCGTCTGGCTGTTCAGATCGACACCCGGATGGGCCTGGGAGCGGAGGGACCCCTCTGGCATGCCGCCGATCCCGCTCTCTATCTCGCCAACCCCGCCAATGCCCTCCGCGTCCGGGAGCGGCTGGAGGCGGCCGAGGAACGAGCTCGAACCCTCCTTGCCCGTGACAGGCCGCTCCTGAATGCCATGGCCGACGCCCTCGTGGAGGTTGGCCTGATGGACGGGAACGACTTGGCGCAGTGGCTGGCCAAGGTGGAGCGCTCACCCTGAGGCAGAGGTGCCGCCTGGGTTCAGACTGCGGAGACCGGAGCCACCCCAGACCTAGGGCATGCGGAGGCCGTGGAGCCTGGCGGAGGTCTCCGCCTCATGTTTGAACTCCGTAAGCGGAGGCCGGCTTGCACACGCAGTGCTCCACCGCCGGCGCAGGCCACACCAGCGGAGCACGGGACGAGACGCGCGCGTTCTGGAAACGCTGCGCTCCGAGCTGCGAAGGCTAGGAGTAGATCGGTGCCGACGCTGCGGAGGCCGCAGGAGGGTGAATTTTATGGCCGAGGCTGACGGTTGCGGAGTGGCCAGGTGTGGGGGTGCTGGAGCTGGCTTCGGACTGACAGGCTTGGGCACGACAGCCGCGCTGGATCCCGAGCGGCCTGAGCTTAGGGCTGAGGCCTTTTGCACCTCACACCAGTTCGAGTGCCCATCCCGCCGACCGCCATCGCCTGCTCCAAGCCGACTTGCGGAGAGCACACCAAAAATCCGTTTATCTCGCGCTTGGAAAGGGTCTGACAAAATAGAACCTAGAGCATGCCGCAAACCCGAGGAGCCCTAAGCCGTAGGTGGCGGCCTCATCCAAGACAGATGCCCGATCCGGGACTGCGGAAGCGCGCCATCCAGCCACCGAGATAATCCTGCTGGTTCTACGCTGGAGAGCATCGTTGGGCTGCCGCCGCCAGTTCCGTCCTCCGCCAGCTTTCCGTCACCCGCGCCAGACGATATCCTCCGGCATCGGCACCTCGGCAGTCAGCTGTCCGGCCAGCAACATGGCATGCAGCCAGGGCGCAGCCTCCCGGCAAACAAGCGGAGGCCGCAGGCACGCGATGCCCAAACGAGCAGAAAAGGATCGAAAGCCAATGACGGTTCTTGTCTGGGCAGATGTCCATGCCGACGCCTGGCGTCGCGCGGGGCTCGACCCGTTCGCCTCAGTGGCCAAGGAACTTGAAACAGTCGACGCGCTGATCATCGCGGGAGATATCGCGGACAATCCGGCATCCAACTGGCCGGCTTTCTTCAAGGTTCTCGGCGACCTCATCGACCTGCGCAAGGTGGCCATCTTTCCGGGGAACCACGACTATCACGGATGGGACATCCTGGACGATGACGGCTTGGCGGCGATGGCCGAGGCAGTGGGGATCCGCTACGCTCAGAAGCAGGTCATCAGGCTGGACGGGAGCCGGTTCGTCTGCTGCACCTTGTGGACCGATTTTGGTCTCAATGGTGATGTGACGGCCGGAATGATCGCGGCGCAGGATCGGCTGATGGACTACAGCAGGATTACAGTGGGAGAGGCACACAGGCGGCTTCGCCCCCGTGACGTGCTTCAGATGCACGAGGATCACCTGGCCTGGCTCGACCGGACCCTCGCAGAACCGTTCCCCGGACGGACGATCGTGGTGACACATCATGCGCCCCACCCGGAGCTGCTTGACAGCCTCGACCTCCTCGACCGCCTCCGCCCTGCCTATGCATCCAATCTCGAGCCTCTTATTCGCCGCCACCAGCCCGACAGTTGGATCTGTGGTCATATCCATGGCCGGCGCGACGCGCAGATCGGGGTGACACGTCTGCGCGACGTGGCCCTAGGCTTTCCACACGAAGTGAGCGTGACGGAGGCAAGAGCCTTGCTCCTGCGCGGGCTCATTGAGAATGGCAGACCGGCATGAAGCTCTGTCCATCCGCCTCAGCATCTTAAGAGCAGGCTGACGAAATCGATATCCACAGGTTCGTGCGGCAACTTGGGGCCGCCAGCATAGCGCCCTGCGTGGGATGTGTATAACTTTACTCTTGGCCGCACGAAGATCGCGCGGCTACCGGTCGGCGGCCGCGCGAGGGATCCTGAACACATCCTCTCTGCATCCGCCGGTCGGTGATGTCAATCGATACGAGAGGACCATACCATGACCCACACCCCCGACGGCGCGGCATCGGCCGCGCCGCCTGACCTCAAGTTGCTCAAGAAATCCGAGGTCTGCGAAATTCTCTCCGTGAGCGAAGCCTCCGTCGACCGCTGGATGCGGAGCGACGCCACTTTCCCGCAGGCTTTCCGCCTTGCACCCGGCTCGATCCGCTGGAAGCGCAGCGAGGTGCGGATGTTTCTCGAAGGGTTGCCGGTCGTCGCCTACGACGACCACGGATTCGATCCTAACGACGAGAGGGAGGCGTGACGAAAGAACGCTTCGAGGTCCGCCTGGAGCCCCATGACGCTGCGGAAGTCCATGCCCGGATGGCGCGCCTCGGGGTCTCCAGCAAGGCGGATTACGTCCGCACCTGCATCCTCGGCCTGGGCGCGGCCGACCCCGGCCGCCTCGACGATGAAGTGGGGCAGCTGGGGCTTTGCCTGAGCGATCTGATCGCCCGGGTTTCCGTGGAAGGGTGGGACACTCCGCTCGTCGAGCGCCTGATCGCGCGCAACTGGCGCGCCCTGCGCCAGCTGCAGGACACCATCATCATCCTCAAGGGGCGCGCATGACGCGCCCCTATATCCATCACCACCGCGATGTCATGGTGGCCCTGCGCTATGCCAGCCGGACCCGCGAGACTGACGGCGCGGCCCCCGAACCGCGCTTCCTCGGCGGCACCGTGCCATGGCGGGGACCCCGCCGGACACAGGCTTGCCTGGACGCGGTCCCAAGGGCGGCACCAGTGGAGACCCTGCACATCGTGATCTCCCTGCCCAGGAGCATGCGGCTGGACCGCGCGGAGTGGACCCGTGCAATATCCGTCACCTTCGATGGACTGGGTCTTCCGCACCGGAGGGCTCCATGGCTCGCCTTTCAGCATCGAGATGCGGCCTGCGACCATGCTCATATCGTGGCGCTTCCATTGACCTTTACCGGTGCCCCGATCCCCTTCGATGGCAAGAGGGCGTGCTGCGAGCAGGCCGACATCCGGCTCTGCCACCATCTCGGCCTGACACCCCCCGACTATCCACGGCCTGGCATGGGTCCCCGGTCCGGCATTCTGCTGCCTATCCGCCGGCAGACCTCGAAGGCACGCCAGACCCTCGCGCACGGGATCGGCCAAAGCCTGATCGGGTGCCAGCCCGAGGACGCTGGGCAACTGGCTGCGGCATTGCAGCGGCACGGCATCGCCCTGACCGAGGGCGATCGGGACTGGTGGTTCGCCCATGGCAACACGTCGGTGGCAGGCGACGAGCTCAGCCCGGAGCTTCGATCCAGGAACCTTGCCGCGATCTTCGATCACCATGCACGGATGCGCTTGTTGCGCGCCGCTCTCGATCTGAGACGCGTTCTGACCGATCTCGATGCGGCGCGGGATCACCTTCACCCCATTCTCAAGGACATTGCCCATGACCACGAACGACACCAGCATCACGCCGTCCTCGCCCACTATCCTGCACCAGTTGCGCCTGATCTTCGACCAGCAGGGCAGGACGCATGGAGTGGCCCAGGAAACCCTGGAGCGGCTCCTGCCGCTGGCCCAGTTGCTGGACCTGCTGAACCGGCCGGAGGATCAGGCGCAGGATCTGGGCCGCGAGCTTTCCGAAACCCTGAAGGAGATCGCCGCACAGATGCGCTCGATGCGTCAGGCCATGATTACCGGGCAGGAGCAGGGCACCCGGATCGAGGACACGCTGACGGCGATGCTCGCCCAGCAGGCGGAGATCATGAAAGATATGGAGCTGCTGCGCGCGGCCACCCGCCGCAGCCAGGCGGGGATTGTCGAGCTGCAGGACGGCCTGCTCGAAAAAGCAACGGACTGATCCGGCTCCGCCAGCAGGTCCTGAAGGCTGCCCGCGCGGCGGGGATCGCGGTCACCACGGCGCGCATTCGCCCGATGGACCAGAGCGTGGGCGTCGCCTGCGCCGATGGTGCTGCAGTGCGGATCACGAGAAGCCGGGCTTGGTTTGAGAGGCTGGGACACGCAGGCATTGCCCAAGTCCAACGGTTTGCCAGCGCCTTGTCCGCCCGGCTGGGATGGCCGCAGATCACGCCCGGCTGGCCCTTTCCCAAGTTTCCCGAGCCGGGGCAACTCCTGGCCGCTGACAGAAAGACCACACAGGCGGCGGTCGCACGCAGGCTGCAGTCTGCCCGCCTTTACTGGCTTGACGGCAGCATGGCGCGCAGGGGGCGGGGCGAGGACCTGCTGCAGAAGGCGATGGAGAGCAAAGCATGCGATGCATTCCCCGACACCTGCACCTCACCCGAGGCTTTCCTTGTCCTGACGCCGGCATGCCTGGCTGATCTCCGGAAGCAGCCCCGCTTGACCCCGCGTTTGGGAGACTTGGTGCAGGACATCCCCAAGGCCGGTGTTTTGTTGGTGGACGAGAAGGGGGCGATTACGGTGCTTGGGACAGTGGCGGAGGTTCTGTCCTGCCTCAAGTTGGAGGTTACCAAGCCGTCCATCTTTCAGGAGGATGCGTTGCCGGGTGCGGAAGGGCGTCATCTTGGCCCCAAAGGGTTTTTGGAGCAGCATGATCCTGGAGATGACGATCCTGAGGAGAACGGAAGGGGCATCGCGGCACCGGGTGACGAATCGACCATCTTGCTCGAGGAGGATACGGAAGGGCCCGAGAAAGACGGCTTCGACTTGGGGTAAGAACCGTAACGTCTGTCCATTCGCCCGCGCCCGCCCATCGCTTCAGGCACATCGTTCCAGGGAGCGGGCGTTGCAGCTCTCCTCTATCCCTGACACGGCACCCGACAAGACTGTGTCAGGCATAAGACGTTGCCCCCATTCCGCTTACTCTGGCGGTTCTCCGAGAGTAGCGGTGTTAGTAACAAGACAGAGACTGCGAATGACGGCCCCCGGGCCATTCGCCGGACCTCCCAAAGACGAAATGACGGACTTGGCTTGAAGGATCTTCCATGGGCGGATGATCATGCCTAAGTTTCTGGGAGACCACATCGGTCCCCAGCCGCACGCGCCGTTTGTTACCTTGTGCGCTACCCTGAACGGCGGAAGGCTGGGAAAACGCAGCGATAACAATGCATCAGGAAGATAGTTTGGCGGACAGTGAGGGATTCGAACCCTCGAGACGGTTCCCCGCCTACACACTTTCCAGGCGTGCGCCTTCGACCACTCGGCCAACTGTCCGTGCGCGCGGTCTAGCTTGTGTCGGCGGCAGGCGCAAGTCAGAGCTTTGCGATACGTTGCTGAAGTTCTGCAAGCTGACGACGGATTTCTGCCATGTCCTCCGCTCCCTCAGCCCCGGATACCGCACGATGCTTGGAAGCCGGCTTGCGCGCAGGGGTGCCTTCAGCAGGCACGGAGTCGCCTTCCAGATCCTCGGGTTCGGGGCCTGACGTGCCAGACCATCCGCCCAGAAGCGCCTTGAGAAAGGCCTGCTGCTGCCGATGCATGGCATCAAAGCCGGGCACCCGGGCGATGGGGTTCGGCATGACGGCCATGTTTTCCATCAGCTTCGACTGGCTTTCGCGCAGCATCTCGAAGCTGGCGGCCAGGAATTGCGGAACGACGGAATGGGCACTTGTGGCATAGCTGCGGACCAAGTCAGTCAGCACGTCGATGGGCAGGACGTTTTCGCCCCGGCCTTCGTGTTCGGCAATGATCTGCAACAGGTACTGACGCGTCAGTTCGTCACCGGACTTCAGGTCGACGATCTTGACCTCTCGGCCATCGCGGATGAACGAAGCGATGTCTTCAAGCGTCACATAATCGCTGGTTTCGGTATTATACAACCGCCGGCTGGCATAGCGTTTGATCAGAAGCGGCGTGTTCGGTGCGGGCATGGCGGACCCCGGTCATGCAATTTCCCGCATGATGGGTGCTGCATCCGCAAAAGGCAAAGCAATTTTCTGCACTTGCCAAGAGACTGGTCAGGATCGGATCCCCTGGACATGAAAAAAGGGGCGATGCCGCCCCTTCCTTCAAGATCGTCTGTCGATGCGATTACTTCGCGGCGACGGTGGTCGCAGCAGTCGCGGCTTTCTTCACGGCGAGCTGGTTGTCGCGGACAACGGTTTCCGCAACATTGCGGGCCTCGACAGCCACGTCCTTGCCTGCGGTCAGCATCAGATCGACGGTGTCCATCTGCACTTTTTTCGCAACTTCGGCGTAGGCGGCCATGTGTTCGGCAGCAACTTCGGCCGAAGCGGAAGCAAAGTCGGTCAGCGACTTGGCGTAATCGGCCGGTTCCTGCTTGACGGCAGCCAGTTCACCCACGCGGGCGATGGCGTCCTTGGCCCACTGGGCCGAAATCTCGGTCGAACGCTCGGCTGCGGTCAGCGCAACGCGGGCCAGTTTCTCGCCCAGAACGCCTTGCGATTTGAACGCTTCCTGGAACGACGAGGTGTCGATCGGGAAGTTGGCCATCATGTCCTGGAAGGTCTTTGCAAAATCGGGGGTCTTTGCCATGTCATTCACTCCTGTCAACGCCGCGGAAGGACGTGTTCGATGAGAGAGGTTTCCGCAGCCAAAGCCATTCTCGTGATGGGAATATGAATGCTGCGGCGCGGCATTTCAAGTATTTTATGCTGCGCCGCAGAAATTTCTTGCCTTGCAAGCAACCTGTTCTTGCAAGTGATTGTTATACCAACCCTCAGGCTGCCCTTTCGTGGACATAGGTGCCGGGTGCCGGACCAAGCCCATTGCCGGGTTCGCGCGCCGGAACCATGCGCCCTGCCCTTTCTGCCAGCCAATCGCTCCACCGGGTCCACCAGGTGCCCGGCGCGAAGCTGGCTGATTCCTTCCAGGCCTGATACCCGCCGCTGAAGTCGGTGCTGCCCATGTAATGGCCGTATTTCTTCTTGGTCGGCGGATTGACGATCCCGGCGATATGGCCCGATTCCGACAAGATGAAGGTCTTGTCGCTGGACCCCATCCCGGCGATGCCGCGCCAGCAATCCTTCCAAGGGGCAATATGATCGGTCTCGCAGGCAATTGCGCAAACTGGAGTCGTCACGTCGGACAGATGCAGCTTGTGGCCCATCAAATCGAAACCGTCCGTGGCAAAGGCATTTCTCTGGCACAGGCCGCGCAGGTACTGCATCGCCATCTTGCCCGGCAGGTTGGTGCTGTCGCCGTTCCAGAACAGCAGATCAAAGGCGGGCGGCGCTTCGCCCATCATGTAGCTGCGGATGGCCGGTCCCCAGACCAGGTCATTGGGGCGCAGAAAGCTCATGGTGCGCGACATCAGTTGCGCGCGCAGGATGCCATGGCGCTTGACCTCGTCGGCGATGCCATTCACGAAATCGTCTTGCAGGAAGCTGACGAATTCGCCCTGGTCGGAAAAGTCGGTAAGGCTGGTAAACAGCGTGGCGGATTTGACCCGGTCGTCGCCCCGCTGCTTCAACAGCGCCAAGGCAAGCGACAGCGTGGTGCCTGCGATGCAATAGCCCACGACGTTCAGCCGGGGCTGCGCGGTCAGGTCGCGGACCTTGTCCATCGCCTCCAGGTAGGCCGCGACATAATCCTCCATCCCGGTATCGGCATAGGTGGAATCGGGGTTCTTCCAGCTGACGACGAACAGCGTATGGCCCTGTTCGGTCAGCCATCTGATCAGGCTGTTCTGCGGCTTGAGGTCGAGGATATAGAACTTGTTGATCCAGGGCGGAAAGATCAGCAGCGGCGTTTCGAACACCTGATCGGTCGTCGGCTTGTACTGGATCAGTTCATAGAGCGGCGTGCGATGGACAACGGTCCCTTCCGATGTGCCGATGTTCTGGCCCACGGAAAAAGCCTCGCGGTCCGCCAGCGACACGACAATGTCGCCATTGTTGCGTTCCACGTCGCGGACCAGGTTTTCCAGCCCTTGGACCAGGCTTTCCCCCTCGGTCTGGACCGCGCGTTCCAAGGCATCGGGATTGGTGGCCAGAAAGTTCGTGGGCGCCATCATGTCAACGATCTGGTCGGTCATCCAGGTGATGCGGCGCCGGTCGGTTTCGTCTGACACTTGCAGGTTCTGCGTGGCATCCTTCAAGGCCTTCGCGTTGATCAGATACTGCCGCTTGACGAAGCTGAAATAAGGATGGCTGCTCCACAGCGGGTTGGCGAACCGCTTGTCGGACCCGGTATCCTCGGCTGCAGGATCCGCGTGCCCCCGCGTCAACGCCCGATGCGTCTGGGCATAGTTCTTCAGGGTCTCGCCCCAGTAATTGACCTGGGTTTCCATCACGCGCCCCGGCTGCTCGGACATCGTCTTGACCCAGGCATTGGCAGCCGTCATCAACAGATCCGGGCCTGGCGCCTCGATGCCCGGATTTGGCCGGGATCGGGCTGCCAGCGCGGCCACAAGCCGCTGACCCAGCGCCTCGATCCTTTCGATGTTCTCGGCCAGCTTGCGGGCAGTCGCGCCCGAGGATCCGCGTGCCAGGGCTTCGGCCATAGCCTGGGGCGCGCGGCCCGTTGGGGCGGCTGGATCCGATGGCACAGGGGCGGCCTGATCCAGTTGCAGCCGGGGCGCCGCTACCTGCGGGGGGGTATCCGGGGCCGGGGCCGATTCTGCGGGCGCGGGCTGTCCAGTGGCCGTCTGTGTGCCTGCATTGCCCGTCTTGTCGTCAATCGCTGGCGAAGACTTTTCCGTAACGTGCGATTTGCGCCGCGCCCCGGCAACTTTCTTGCCTCCAGATCCTGCACTTCTTGCCATGATCCTGGTTCCCCCCTATGACCAGAATCATAATAGGCGCAGGGCGGGCAATGCGCAAACAAGGGTTTTTCGGACCCAATTGCCCCAGCGATGCGTTCCGCCATGACGCAGCAACGAAAGGATGGCCCCGGTGGCGATCAAGGGTATCAAGGGCATCGTGTCCTATGACGCGATGGAAACCATTCGGAACACCAACGAATGGATGGGGGCATCGGCCCGGGCAATCGCATCCTATCCCATATTCGCGCTGAACCCCCATCCCATGTTCAAGCTGATGAGCGCCTGGGGCCGCGTCACCGAACGCAGCTTTGCACGCATGGTGATCAAGCCGGACTGGGAAATCCCGCCCATCGCCGGGGAACAGGGCCAGGACCACATCGTCTATGTGGAACCCGTGATGAAGCGGCCCTTCGGCGACCTGATCCATTTCCGCGTCGCGCGGCGGGATGTCCAACCCCGCAAGGTGCTGCTGATCGCACCGATGTCGGGCCATTACGCCACGCTGATGCGGTCCACGGTGACATCCCTGCTGCCTGACTGCGAGGTTTACGTCACCGACTGGCACAACGCCCGCGACATTCCGGTCAGCGAAGGCAAGTTCGATATCGAGGATTATACCCAGTATCTGGTCGATTTCATCCGCCACCTGGGACCGGATACGAACGTGATCGCCGTCTGCCAGCCCGCGCCGCTGGCCCTAGCCGCGACTGCCATCCTGGCCGCCGACGATCCTGCATCCCAGCCGCGTACGCTGACCCTGATCGGCGGACCGGTCGATCCCGATGCGGCAGCGACCGAGGTGACGGATTTCGGCAACCGCATGACCATGGGCGAACTGGAACATACCATGATCCAGTCCGTGGGCTTCAAGTATCGCGGAGCCGGGCGCATGGTTTATCCAGGGCTGGCGCAGTTGTCCTCGTTCATCGCCATGAATGCCGAAACCCACGCCAAGGCCTTCATCGACAAGATCTGGGCCGAAGCACGCGGCACCGGGTCCGAGGGGGACAAGCACTATAAATTCTATGACGAATACCTGGCCGTCATGGACATGACCGAGGAATTCTATCTGTCCACGGTCGATCGCATCTTCAAAAAGGGCGAGGTCGCCAAGAACCAGTTCGTGGTCAATGGGCGCCCTGTCGATATCGGCAAGATCACCGACGTGGCCATCATGACGGTCGAGGGATCGAACGACGACATTTCCGCCCCGGGCCAATGCGTCGCGGCACTGGCCTTGTGTACCGGTGTTCCCAGCGAACGCAAAAAGGAACACCTGGAACAGGGCGCGGGTCATTACGGCATCTTCGCGGGCAAGTCATGGCGTCTTAACATCCGGCCCCTGGTGCTGGATTTCATCGACGAACACATGGCGCTGCCCGACGCGGTCATGCCGCGCAAGCAGCGGGTTCGCGGCGGCATTGCGGCCGATTGCGGCGTGACGGATCCGTTCACCGACAGCAGCAAGATCGCCGTCTAGCAGTTGCCCTGCATCAAGTCTCCTGACATCGGGGGCTATTACAGGCCGGGCGTCGTCAGCGCAGCGCCTGCCTGATCCAGTCGGCAATTGCTGCGGTCAGTTTCGGGGTGAGGCCGGGCGACAGTGCCTCGCCCGCGATGACATGGGCGTCTGGATCATCTTCCGGTCCCGGCACGACCTTCAGCACCGTCGCAGCGCCGCCCCATTCCGCCGCGATCCTGGCCGACGCGCCATGATCCACGATCCTGTCCGCATCCGACCAGATGAACAAGGCAGGCGCCCCGGCACCATCGAAACCGCCCCGGCGTGCCTGCCGCAGCAGCGTGCCGACCGCCATTGTCGCGGACAATGGATAGCAACTGGTCCATCGGTCACGGTGCCTGTCGTTTCGCGTCACAAAGCACCGTCCGGGATCTCCTGCAAGGCGGATGATCGACTGCGCAAAAGGCAGATCCAGCAACCGGGCGGTCCGCGCCCGCAGCCGGAAATTGGGCGAGATCAGGACCACTCCGTCCATCATTCGTCCCGTTTGTTCGTCGCGTGCAGAAAGGGCAGCCAAGGTGGCGCCGGTGGACATTCCCATCACCACTACCCGGCGGCCCAGGCGTCGCGTGGCGTCAAGGCCCTGCCCCAGATCCCGCCACCAGTCCTGCGCCGTCGCTGCCGCCAGATCGGCCCCGTCGGTGCCATGCCCCGTCAACCGGATCGCCAGAAGATTGGCCCCCAGGTCGTGCGCCAACTGTTCCGGCAAGGGCCGCAGTTCCGCAGGGCTGGCCGAAAATCCGTGGATGTAAAGGATGGCCAGATCGGTGACCTGCCTCGGCTGTCCGGCCCATTGCAGATACGACGCAACCTCGGGCCGGATTCCTGTCTCGCGCGCGGCCAGCCAGGACTGCAGGTCTGCCGGCATTGGCGCGAAACCTTGGCCGGGGCGCAACCTTTCCCTGGGGACAAGGATCCACAGCATCCCAAGCGCGGCCAGCAGGGCAAGCGAAAGCCTAAGCCAGGACATCGTCGATGGATTGGCCGATCAGGGACAAGCATGGGGGCGACGAAAAGCGATGGTCCGCCCCCTTGACCAGTGTCAGCCGCATATCCTGCCCGTCCGCGTGGTCCAGCAGGCGCATGGCCCAGTCCACGGGAACATCCGCGTCTGCCGTGCCTTGCAGCATCCGAATCGGAAAAGGCAACGGCAGGGGCTGGGTCATCACCAGATGGTCGCGCCCGTCCTCGATCAGGCGGCGGGTGATGACATAGGGCTGACCGGCATATTCGCTGGGCAATTCGATGCGCCCCGCTGTCATCAGCGTGCGGCGCTGCGCGTCGGTGAACCCCGACCAGAACCCCTGCTCGGTGAAATCGGGTGCGGCGGCGATTGTCACCAGCCCCGCCACGCGTTGCGACATGGCGCGGGCCACAAGCAGGGCGATCCAGCCTCCCATGGACGATCCCACCAGCACCTGCGGCCCGTCGGTCAGTGTCGTGATCACATGGCAGGCGTCCGCGAACCAGTCGCCGATGCATCCTTCCTCGAATGTGCCGCTGCTGTCCCCGTGGCCGGAATAATCGAAGCGCAGAAAGGCGCGCCCGCGTTCTCGCGCCCAGTTGTCAAGCCAAAGCGCCTTGGTGCCGGTCATGTCAGACTTGAACCCGCCCAGGAACACCACGCCCGGCCCCCGCCCGTTGCTGCGGTGGAATGCGATGCGCCGGCCGGTGGGGGTTTCCAGATATCCGCTCATCTGCCGCCTTTCGTTGTCTGCCTGCTTACCTTGACAGTTTTCCCGCCCCGGTCCAAGGACAGCGGCAAGATAACCCGCAACCGGGCGTTCCGTGGGCGCCAAACCGACGAGGAGGACATATGTCCCAGATTTCCCTGACTTTCCCCGATGGCAACGCGCGCCACTATCCCGCAGGCATCACTGCCGCGCAGGTCGCCGAAAGCATCGCGCCCAGCCTGGCGAAACGCGCGATCTCGGCCAGCCTTGACGGGCGGCACATCGACCTCGCCTGGCCCATCGACGGCTCGGGCGCGATCAGCATCCACACGATCAAGGACGACGCCCCTGCCCTGGAACTGATCCGCCATGACTTCGCCCATGTCATGGCGCGTGCGGTGCAAGAGATCTGGCCCGATGTGAAGGTTACCATTGGCCCGGTGCGGGATTACGGCTGGTTCTATGACTTCGATCGCAGCGACCCCTTCACCCCCGAGGATCTGGGCCGGATCGAGGCGAAGATGCGCGACATCATCGCCGCCCGCGACCCCGTTCGAACCGAGGTCTGGGACCGCGACCGCGCCGTCGCCTATTACAAGGACCGGGGCGAGCCCTTCAAACTGGAGCTGATCGACCGCATTCCGGAAGGCGAGGATTTGCGGATGTACTGGCACGGCGACTGGCAGGATTTGTGCCGTGGGCCGCATTTGCAGAACACCGGCCAACTGCCCGCCGACGCCTTCAAGCTGACCCATATCGCAGGGGCTTATTGGCTGGGCGACAGCAGCCGTCCGATGCTGCAACGCATCTATGGCGTGGCCTTTCGCAACCGCGACGAATTGAAGGCCCACATGACCATGCTGGAGGAGGCCGCCAAGCGCGACCACCGCAAGCTGGGCCGGGAAATGGACCTGTTCCATATGCAGGAGGAGGCGCCGGGCCAGGTCTTCTGGCACCCGAACGGCTGGAATATCTATACCACGCTGCAAGACTATATGCGCCGCCGCCAGCGGGCCGACGGCTATGTCGAGGTGAACACCCCTCAGGTCGTCAGCCGCAAGCTGTGGGAAGCGTCGGGGCATTGGGAAAATTATCAGGAAAATATGTTCATCGTCGAGGTGGACGAGGATCACGCGCGGGCCAAGACCGTCAACGCTTTGAAGCCGATGAACTGCCCCTGCCATGTGCAGATCTTCAATCACGGCCTGAAATCCTATCGCGACCTGCCCTTGCGCATGGCGGAATTCGGATCCTGCAACCGCTATGAACCCTCGGGCGCGCTGCACGGGATCATGCGCGTGCGCGGCTTTACCCAGGACGACGCCCATATCTTCTGCACCGAGGACCAGATCGAGGCGGAAACGAAGAAGTTCATCGAATTCCTGGCAGGCGTCTATGCCGACCTTGGGTTTTCCGATTGGCGGATCAAGCTGTCCACGCGGCCTGAAAAGCGCATCGGATCGGACGAAAGCTGGGACCGGGTCGAGGCCGCGCTTGGCAATGCCTGCAAGGCTGCCGGATACGATTACGAACTGTTCCCGGGCGAAGGCGCCTTTTATGGGCCAAAGCTGGAATTCGTGCTGCGCGACGCCATCGGCCGCGACTGGCAATGCGGCACGCTGCAGGTTGACCCGAATTTGCCGGAACGGCTGGATGCGGAATATGTGGGCCAGGACGGCGCGAAGCATCGTCCCATCATGCTGCACCGGGCAGTCCTGGGATCGTTCGAACGCTTTATCGGCATCCTGATCGAAAACAATGCGGGCAAGCTGCCCTTTTGGCTCGCCCCACGCCAGGTGGTCGTCGCATCCATCGTGTCCGACGCCGACGCCTATGTCGCCGAAGTGGTCGCCGAACTGCGTGCGGCAGGCATCCGGGCCGAGGCGGATACCCGCAATGAGAAGATCAACTACAAGGTCCGCGAACATTCGGTCGCGAAGGTGCCTGCGATTCTTGCCATCGGCATGAAAGAGGTAGAGGATCGCACCGTATCGCTCCGGCGCCTGGACCAGCAAGGGTCGCGTTTGTTACCGTTAACCGAAGCCGTGGCGATGCTGAAAGACGAATCCACCTCGCCCGACCTGCGCTGAATTTTGTTTTCCCGCACGTTTATCATGCGCAGGCCCCCGTCTGCGCACGTTTCCTGCTTGCCTTTTTTAACGATTCGTCCATCCTTTCAGCAGCGTGAGCGAAGCCTTTCTACCGCCTCCCTTTTACGGGCAGCCGGAATAATCGAAAGCGGGCTGCACGGCCTGACGCAATCCTGCGCCAGGAGGACTTGAAGGAGAGAACGGTTATGGCGACCGGAACGGTTAAATGGTTCAACGCCACTAAAGGCTTTGGCTTTATCGCCCCCGATGACGGCGGCAAGGACATCTTTGTCCACATCTCGGCCGTGGAACGCGCCGGGCTGACGGGCCTGAAGGACAACCAGAAGATCGCATACGAATTGCAGTCCGGCCGCGACGGCCGTGCATCGGCCAGCGATCTGAAGCTGCTCTGATCCAACTTCCCCAGGTTGCGGAACGGCCCGCCATCGCGGGCCGTTTTTCATTTGCGTTCCCTTGCCGAAAGAACTGCCATGATCCCGCTCGACATCTTTGCGGACCCCGTGTGCCCCTGGTGCCTGATCGGCAAGGTCGAACTGGACCGCGCCTTGGAAAGCCGCCCGCTGCATCCGTTCCAGATCGCCTGGCATCCCTTTCGCTTGAACCCGCAGATGCCCAGGGGCGGCATGGACCGGATCGAATATCTGCAAGCCAAGCTGGGGCCACGCGCCGAAGAGGCCGCCCGCATGGTCGCGCAACGGGCGTCGACGCTGGGTTTGAACCTGAACCCATCGGCCCGCGAACCGGACACGACCGACGCGCATCGGCTGATGCACTGGGCCGGCCTGGAGGGCGCGCAGACGCGGGTCATGTCGGGCCTGCTGCGCGCGCATTGGCAAGAAGCCCGTGACATCGGCGACCCTGCCGTACTTGCCCTGATTGCAGGATCGGCGGGAATGGACAGCGATCTTGTGTCGCGCCTTCTGTCCACTGACGCCGACCGGGACGAGGTTGCGACCCGCGAACAGCACGCCCGGAATCGTGGCGTTACCTCGGTCCCGACATTCATCGTGGCAAACCAGCACGCGATCAGCGGCGCGCAGCCTGCAAGCCTGTGGCAACAGGTGATTGACGAGTTGACGAACGCACCCTCGTAAGAACTTGCACAATGTGCAATTTCGGATTAGAGGAATTGCCTGACGAAAGGCCCCCGATGTCCGTGATTGCCCCTGACGTGAACGCGCCGCACCGCCGTTTGCCCCTGCCCGAATTCGTGGCGATGCTGGCCTTTCTGTTCGCCACCGTTGCCTTTTCCATCGACGCGATGCTGCCTGCCTTGCCCGATATTGCTGCCGAACTGACGCCCGACAACGTGAACCGTGCCCAGTTGATCCTGACGGCCTTCATGGCGGGCATGGGGATTGGCACGCTGTTCGCCGGTCCCATTTCCGACGCCATCGGGCGCAAGCCTGCGATCTATCTGGGTGCCGCGATTTATATCGTCGCGACCGTGGTCGCGATCTTTGCCCATTCGATCGAGTTCCTGCTGGCCGCCCGCTTTGTCCAGGGCTTGGGTGCATCGGGTCCGCGGATCGTTGGCATGGCATTGATCCGCGACCTGTATGCAGGCCGGGAAATGGCGCGGATTTCCAGCTTCGTCATGATGGTCTTCATCCTGATTCCCGCCCTTGCACCCTCTATCGGGGCCGGCATCATCTGGTTCTCGGGCTGGCATGGCGTGTTCGTGGCCTTTATCCTGTTTGCCCTGGTCGGGTCTGCATGGCTGGGCCTGCGCCAGGCCGAAACGCTGCCCCCCGCCGCACGCCGGCCGCTGCACATCGCGCCGCTCAGTGCGGCTGCACGAGAGGTTCTGTCTGACCATCAGGTCATGCTTTGCACATTGATCCTGACGCTGGGCTTTGGACAAATGTTCGCCCTGCTGTCATCGGCCCAGCAATTGTTCGGCGAGGCTTACGGCAAGGGCGATAACTTTCCGGCTTGGTTTGCACTGATGGCGATCCTGTCGGGGATTGGAACGCTCTTGAACGCGACCTTTGTGATGCGCTTCGGAATGCGACGGATCGCGAAATGGGCCTATGTCATGCAGACCTGCGTGTCGTCGGTGATGCTGGTCTTGGTCCTGGCGGATGTCCTGCCCGCCGGGCTGCGCTTTCCGGCGTTCTTCTTTTGGGCAGTCAGCGTGTTCTTCATGGCGGGCGTGACCTTTGGCAACCTGAATGCCCTGGCCTTGCAGCGCATGGGCCATATCGCGGGCATGGCCGCGTCCATCATCGCGGCCCTATCCACGATCGCGGCCACGCTGACCGCGGCCCCTGTCGGCCTGCTTTACAACGGCACGGCAATCCCGGCGATCATGGCCACGCTGATCTGTTCAGCCCTTGCCTGGTTCCTGATGGGCTTTCTGCGCGACTGACAGGTCGGCCCGGCCCGACCGCCGGGTCACGAAGCGCGCATTGGCAAGGTCGTTTTCCAGATGCTCCGTGACCCGGTGCGCATCCTTGCCAAAGCCCTGCCAGCGGGCGACCAGCCGCCTTTCAAGCTCTGCCTCGGGAACATCCAGCCAAATTCTCAGGTCGTACCGCAGCCGGTTCCAGGGTGGGGTATCCAGCAGCAGATAGTTTCCCTCGACCACAACGATTCGGTGATCGGGTGCAACAACGCCTGCCCCGGCGACCGCGATTTCCCGGCTGCGGTCAAAGACGGGAAAAATGACCTCGGACCGCGGCACGGCCAGCCGTTCGACCAGAACCGCAAACCCTTCGGCATCAAAGGTCTCGACCGCGCCCTTGCGGGCCAGCAGGCCGCGTGCAGACAGCACCCGGTCGTCCAGATGAAACCCGTCCATGGGCACCAGGATGGCATCGTCCAGGCGCGCCGCCAAGGCTTCGGCCAAGGTGGACTTGCCCGATCCAGGGGCGCCTGCCACGGCAACCAGAACCCGCGCGCCCCCTATCCCACGGACCCGGGCCAGCAACTCCTGCCCTTCTTCTTCATCGAAATATCCTGGGGGAAGTCCGAAGGACGGGGGGCAAGGCCCCCCTCTTGCAACGGTCACGCAGCGATCCCCTCTGGCAGGCGGGCGCCCGTCATATAGGCCACCGCATCAGACATGGTATGTTCCTTGGGGTCGATCACGCACAGGCGCTTGCCCAGGCGGTGGATATGGATGCGGTCGGCCACCTCGAACACATGGGGCATATTGTGGCTGATCAGCACGATGGGAATGCCGCGCGACCGCACGTCCAGGATCAGGTCCAGCACGCGGCGGCTTTCCTTGACGCCCAAGGCGGCGGTCGGTTCGTCCAGGATGATGACCCGGCTGCCGAATGCCGCAGCGCGGGCCACCGCCACGCCCTGGCGCTGACCGCCCGACAGCGTTTCGACCGGCTGGTTGATGTTCTGGATCGTCATCAGGCCCAGTTCCGACAGCTTCTGGCGCGAAAACGCGTCCATGGCGGGCTTGTCCAGCATCCCAAACCACTTGCCCATGATGCCAGGACGCTGGATTTCGCGGCCCATGAACATATTGTCGGAAATCGACAGCGCGGGCGACAGGGCCAGCGTCTGATAGACCGTCTCGATCCCCGCGCGGCGGGCTTCCAGGGGGCTGGCAAAGCTGACCGGATGGCCGTCCAGGCGAATTTCCCCCTCGTCAGGCTGGACCGCGCCGGATATCGCTTTGATCAGGCTGGATTTGCCGGCGCCGTTGTCCCCGATCACGGCCAGGATCTCGCCGGGATACAGATCGAAGTCGGCATGGTCCATCGCGGTCACGCGACCATAACGCTTGACCAGGTTGCGAGCATACAGAAGCGGCTGCTGGGTCATGATGAAATCTTCCTGATCCATTGGTCGATGGCGACGGCGATGATGATCAGCCAGCCGGTTGCGAACAGTTGCCACAGCACGTCCACCCCGGCCAGGCGCAACCCTGAATTGAACACACCCACGATCAGCGCCCCGATCAGCGGCCCCAGGATCGACCCCCGGCCGCCGAACAGGGAAATGCCGCCGATCACCACCGCGGTGATGGATTCCAGGTTGGCCTCGAAGAACGAGGTCGGACTAACCGATCCCACACGCCCGATGGACGACCAGGCGGCAAGCCCACAGATGACGCCCGATACGATATAGACCGACATCAGCACGCGCTTGGTCTGGATCCCGGCCAAGGCGGCGGATTCGGGATCGTCGCCCACGGCATAGACCCGTCGGCCCCAGGCGGTCTGATACAGCGCATACCACAGCACCGCAAAGACCACGACCATCAGCACCACGCCATAGGTCAGCACCGCGCCGCCCACGGTAAAGCGTTCGCCGAAGAACTTGAGCAGCGGTGCCTCGGCATCAAGGGTCTGGCTGCGGATCGTTTCGCGGTTCGACAGGTAATAATTCAACGCTAGGAAGATATTCCATGTCCCCAGGGTGGTGATAAAGGGCGGCAGCTTCAGCCGCGTCACAAGCGCGCCGTTCAGCGCGCCTGTTGCTGCCCCGCAGGCCAGCCCGACAAGGATGGAAATCGGCACCGGGATGCCGAAATCCACCGACAGCTTGCCCATGATGACAGACACCATCACCATGACGGCGCCAACGGACAGGTCGATGCCCGCCGTCAGGATCACCAGCGACTGCGCGGCGGCCAACGTCCCCACCACCGCCACCTGTTGCAGGATCAGCGACAGGTTGAAGGCCGAAAAGAAGTTGGGTGATATCAGCCCGAATGCTGCCACCGACAGGACCAGCACGATGACCGGGACCATGGTCGGATAGCGGTGCAGGAAATGCTGCAGCCGGTCAAGCGTGCCACGCGAATGATGATCGAAGCTCGCGACCGCCTCGGACGGATTGCGTGCGACCACGGGGTCGGGAGTGTCGGACATCAGGCCCTCCGATGTTCAGGAAGGGCGGCGGTTCGGCCCGCCGCCCGCATGATCAGGTCAGCCCCAGCACTGGGCCAGGCCGTCTTCCACGCTGATCGAGGCCACGCCCTCGACCGGCTGATCCGTGACCAGGTTCACGCCGGT
This sequence comes from Paracoccus actinidiae, assembly GCF_030863885.1. Classification (NCBI taxonomy): domain Bacteria; kingdom Pseudomonadati; phylum Pseudomonadota; class Alphaproteobacteria; order Rhodobacterales; family Paracoccaceae; genus Paracoccus; species Paracoccus actinidiae. The sequence goes on along the minus strand of NZ_CP132956.1, from coordinate 2,150,737 downwards.
ATCGGTGAAATCTAGCCCTTCGGTCGCTTGCGGCTTGGTGCCGTCCTTGGCAAAGGCGGCGATCGCCTCGATCCCCATGGACGCCATTTTCAGCGGATATTGCTGCGAGGTGGCGCCGATCACGCCCGCCTTGACGTTTTCCACGCCAGGGCAGCCGCCATCCACGGACACGATGGTCGCATTGCCTTCCATGCCGAACGACTTCAGCGCCTCATAGGCCCCTGCGGCAGCCGGTTCGTTGATGGTATAGATCAGGTTGATCCCTGGATTCATCTGCATCAGGGCTTCCATCGCCTGGCGACCGCCCTCCTCGTTCCCCGAGGTCACGTCATGGCCGACGATGCGGGGGTCTTCCTCGTCGCCGATGACGTTTTCATCCTTCACGTCGACGCCAAAGCCTTCTAGGAAACCCTGGTCGCGCAGCACATCGACCGAAGGCGCGCTTGCCGACAGATCCAGCATGGCGATCTTGGCATCCGCTGCCGCATCGCCCATCTTGCCCGCGGCCCAGGCGCCGATCAGGCGGCCCGCCTCTCGGTTGTCGGTTGCAAAGGTTGCATCAGCCGCGTCGATCGGATCCAGGGGCGTGTCCAGCGCAATGACAAGGATGCCGGCATCGCGGGCCTGCTTGACCGACTCCGTGATCGCCTTGGTGTCGGACGCGGTGATCAGGATGCCCTTCACCCCCGCCGCGATGCAGCTTTCCATGGCCTGTTGCTGGGTTTCATGGTCGCCGTCGATCTTGCCCGCAAAGCTCATAAGCTCGATGCCAAGCTCCTCGGCCTTCGCGGTGGCGCCTTCCTTCATCTTCACGAAGAACGGGTTGATGTCGGTCTTGGTGATGATGCAGGCCTTGACGGGATCCTGCGCGGCGGCAACGCCTGCCGACAGCGCCAGCACCGACGCGGCCAGCGACAAGCGAAGCGAAGACTTGATGATCATTCCTGAAACTCCTCCGAATGGCGGCACCTCCTCCGCCTTGCCTTATCAGGAAGCACGAAGCGTTTCCTCTTGTCAATAAGTCAATCATGTTGATTAATGTGCTGCAGGAGGCGTCTGCAATGCTGAACCACCCTCATCACTGGGCTGATCTCAGCCAAAACGAGCGGTCGATCTTGTCGCTGATCCGCAAGCGCGGTCCCCTGCCGCGCGCCGCCTTGGCCCAGGCCACAGGTCTGTCGCCGCAGGCCATCACGAACCTGACCAGGAAATTGATCCAGAATGGTTTTCTGGAAGCCGACGCGGTGGTTCGCGGCAGGGTGGGCCAGCCCTCGACGCCCCTGTCCCTGGCCCCGGAAGGGGCGCTGTTCCTGGGCCTGAAACTGGGCCGCAGGCTGGTCGAACTGGCCTTGGTGGATTTCGTCGGAACGGTAAAGATCCATCGGCAAGAGATATATCCCCATCCCACCCCCGAACGGATCACGACATTCGCCCGGCACGGGATTGCCACGATCCTGGCATCGACACCGCAGCCGCTGCGAATCGCGGGACTTGGCGTGGCTACGCCCTTTCGACTTTGGGATTGGGGGGCCGAGATGGCGGATTGGCACGGCTTCGATCTGGCTGCCCGTCTGGCCGAGGAACTGCCCTTTCCGGTCTTTCTGGAAAACGATGCCAGCACCGCTTGCGCGGCGGAACTGATCTTTGGGCGCCTGTCCCTGCCCCGCGACTTCGTTCACCTGTATGTGGCCCATTTTGCCGGCGGGGGTGTGGTGCTGGATGGTCGCCTGCGCGTCGGGCCGCACCGCAATGCCGGGGCGCTTGGGTCGATGCCCATTCCGGGCGGTCGGCAGTTGCTGGACCTGGCCTCGGTTTCCACGCTGGAGGAGCGGCTGGGGCATCCCCTGCCTCCTGACGATTCCGGCTGGCTGGTTCCCCCGGACATCGAAGCGCGCTGGATTGCGCAATCTGCCGATGCCCTGGCTTTCGCCGCCTTGTCGGCCACGGCGTTGCTGGATATTCCGGTGGTGGTGATCGACGGCGCCGTGCCGCCCGCGACCCGCCGCGCCCTGGCCGACGCCACCCGGGCCGCCTTGGCCCACCTGCCTGCCGCGGGCATCGACCGCCCCCGGATCGTTGAAGGCAGCTTGTCGCGCAGCGCCCGTATCCTTGGGGCTGCCGCCCTGCCGCTGGCGCATTTCTTCGAACCGGGGGGCACCCCGGCTTGACACCGGCGCCCCGGCCTCTATAAGCGCGCACTTCATTGGTGTTGGCGGACCCCGCAAGGGGAAGCCTGTCGGGTCTTCGGACCAAAGGACAACGCCCTTCGATAAATCAAAGAAGGAGATCAGCGGTGACGAAACGCACCTCTGCCAAATACAAGCTTGACCGCCGCATGGGCGAAAACATCTGGGGCCGCGCCAAATCTCCGGTGAACCGCCGCGAATACGGTCCCGGCCAGCACGGCCAGCGCCGCAAGAACAAGCTGTCGGATTTCGGCACCCAGCTGCGCGCCAAGCAGAAGCTCAAGGGTTATTACGGCGATCTGACCGAAAAGCAGTTCCGCCGCATCTATGCCGAGGCCGAGCGCATCAAGGGCGACACCGGTGAAAACCTGATCGGCCTGCTGGAACGCCGGTTGGACGCCGTTGTTTACCGCGCCAAGTTCGTGGCCACCATCTGGGCTGCCCGGCAGTTCGTGAACCACGGCCATATCGAGGTGAACGGTCAGCGCGTCAACATCGCGTCCTATCGCGTCAAGGAAGGCGACGTGATCGCCATCCGCGAACGCTCGCGCCAGTTGGCCATCGTGCTGGAAGCCGTGGGCCTGACCGAACGCGACGTGCCGGATTACCTGGAAGTCGACCACAACAAAATGACCGCCACCTTCGTGCGCACCCCGGCCCTGGGCGACGTGCCCTATGCCGTCGTGATGGAGCCGAACCTGGTCGTCGAATACTACGCCAAGAACTGATCCTTCCGGTTCTGCACAAAATCGGGCCGCATCCTCCGGGATGCGGCCTTTTTCATTTTCTGGTTAATTAACCATTTGCTTCCGACGCTTGGTCACGTCTAGTTGATATGTCCATTTACTCGTCCGCATGTTTCTCGCGATCCCTTATTGATTCGGCGCGCTGTCCGAGTCTGCCCATAGGAAGACGACATGCCTTACATGACTCCTCTCCCCGATAGCTTCCTCGACCTCAGTGCGGAAACGCCGATACTGACGCTGCCGCCGACTTTCGTGTTGAACGACTTGGGCAACTCGACCGAATTCGCCCAGTACGATGTCGAGGCAACATCTGCCACGACGCTGGAACCAGGCGACGAACTAACCCTTGTCGATGCCGACGGCAATCCGGTTGATGCGGGTACGTTCGCGGGAACGGCGACCCTGACGACCGCCACCGGAGGCGTGAGCGTTCTCGGCCTTGCGGGTGCGACAATCCAGATCAATCCCATCACCGCCCCGGTTTATGTCGACGAGAACGGCCAAGCCTATATGATCACCGATGAGCCTTTGAGCGCAGATCGGCTTGGGGTGACGATCACGATTGATGCAATTCTTTTGCCCGACATCACATTGAATGTCCCCATCTCCGAGATCGCGGATGCACTTCCATTGGAGCTTGGCGAGCTTTTGACGCCAATTAACAATGAAGTGCAGCGACTTCTTGACACGGTAATTGAATCCTACAGCTATAATTCCGCCGGCACGCTTGCCCTGGCTGAGGACCAGATCGTTCCCTGCTTTACACGCGGCACCATGATCCTGACCGCCGATGGTCCCGTGGCGGTCGAGGTTGGCACGATGGTCCTGACTCGCGACAATGCGCTCCAGCCGGTCCGCTGGATTGGTCGGGTGACCCTTTCGGCAGAACGCCTGCGTGCCCAGCCGAACCTGCGCCCGATCCGCATCGCGGCGGGCGCCCTTGGCCCGAACCTTCCGGCCCAGCCCCTTCTGGTATCCCCCCACCACCGGATTCTTGTCCGCTCTGCCATCGCGCAGCGTATGTTCGGCGCGGTCGAAATCCTGGTGGCGGCCAAGCAGCTTTTGCCGCTGGAGGGGATCGACATCGCGCAGGATCTGGAAACGGTCGAGTATTTTCACGTCCTGTTCGACCGTCACGAGATCGTCTTTGCCAACGGGACCGAAACGGAATCCTTGTACACCGGGCCGCAGGCCCTGCGCGCGGTCGGCCGTGCCGCGAGGCAGGAGATCTTCGCCCTGTTCCCCGAACTGGAACGGGCGACCGCCCTGCCGCCTTCGGCGCGGGAACTGGCCAGCGGCCGCATGGCCCGCAAGCTGGCGATGCGCCATCTTCAGAACGGCAAGCCCTTGGTGACGATGCATTGACAGGCTGACATCCGGCGGCCACGGCTGCCGGATTTCCCGCGCATGATACTTCCTTGGCGCGCCGCGATGGACTAGACGGGGCGCGCAAAGGATATGAACATGACGCAGATCACGCCGAAACCCGGCATCATGGACATTGCGCTCTATGTCAGCGGCGAAAGCAAGCTGGCCGGGCGCGACAAGGTGCTGAAGCTGTCCTCGAACGAAAACCCGCTGGGTTGCAGCGACAAGGCCCGCGCGGCCTATGCTGCGGCGGCGGCCGATCTGCATCGCTATCCCAACACCGACCACGCACCCCTGCGCCGCGCGATCGGGCAGGTCCACGGCCTTGATCCCGACCGGATCATCTGCGGCGTTGGCTCCGACGAGGTTCTGCAATTCGTCGTCCATGCCTTTGCGGGCACGGGGGATCAGGTCATCACGACCGAGCATGGTTTTTCCATGTATCCGATCCTGGCCCGGATGGTGGGTGCCGTGCCCGTCACCGTGCCCGAGACAGACCGCCGCATCGACGTGGACGCCATCCTGAATGCCGTGACGGACCGGACACGCGTGGTCTTTATCGCCAACCCGGCCAATCCGACCGGCACCATGCTGACCCCGGGCGAGGTTCAGCGCCTTGTGGACGGCCTGCCCGCGTCGGTGCTGCTGGTCCATGACGGCGCCTATACTGAATTTGCAGCCGGCGCCGATGGTGGGGCGGATCTGGTGGACCTGCATCCGAACGTCATCATGACCCGCACATTCTCCAAGATCCACGGGCTTGGCGGGCTGCGCATCGGCTGGGGCTATGCCAGCCGCCAGATCATCGACGTGCTGAACCGGATCCGGCAGCCCTTCAACCTGTCCAATGCCCAGATGGCCGCAGCCGCGGCCGCCATCCTCGACACGGCCTTTCGCGACCGCTGCGCCGACCTGAACGCCCGGATGCGAGAGCGGATGCGCAATTCGCTGATCCAGATGGGCATCGGCTGCGACGAAAGCTTCGCGAACTTTGTACTGGCCCGATTTGCGGACCCGGCGCAGGCCGAAGCTGCCGATGCTGCCCTGCGCGACGACGGCATCCTTGTCCGCCGCGTCGCAGGCTACGGCCTTCCCGCCGCCCTGCGCATCACCGTGGGCGACGAGGACGGCGTGACCCGCGTGTTAGACAGCCTTGGCCGCTTCATGGCGGATCGGAGGGGCGCATGAGCGTGATCTATGACCGCGTGGCCCTGATCGGGCTGGGCCTGATCGCCGGGTCCATGGCCCATGCCATCCGCGAAAAGGGCTTGGCGAGAGAGGTCGTGGGCTATGCCCGCAGCAGTGAGACCCGCGACATTGCCCGCGACATCGGCCTTTGCGACCGCATCGCTGACAGCGCGATTGATGCCGTGACGGATGCGGACCTGATCGTCCTGGCCGTGCCGGTTGGCGCAATGGGGGCGATAGCCGCCGAAATCGCGCCGCATCTGAAACCCGGGGCGACCGTCACGGATGTGGGTTCCGTCAAGCAGTCGGTGATCGACGCGGTGGCCCCGCACGTCCCGCCCGCCGTCCATTTCGTGCCCGGCCACCCCCTGGCGGGGACCGAACATTCCGGGCCGCGCGCGGGCTTTGCCAGCCTGTTCCAGAACCGCTGGTGGCTGCTGACTCCCTTGCCCGACACCGATCCCGCCGCCGCTGCCCGCCTGTCTGCTCTGGTCCGCGCGATGGGCGCCAAGACCGACAACATGGAGCCTGCCCATCACGACCTGGTGCTGGCCGTCACCAGCCACGCGCCGCACCTGATCGCCTATACGATGGTGGGGGTAGCCGACCACCTGCGCCGCGTCACGGACGAGGAAGTGATCCAGTATTCCGCCGCCGGCTTTCGCGATTTCACCCGCATCGCCGCCAGCGACCCGACCATGTGGCGCGACGTGTTCCTGCACAACAAGGATGCCACGCTGGACATCCTGGGCCGCTTTACCGAGGAACTGTTCGTCTTGCAGCGCGCGATCCGCATGGGCGACGGCCAGCAGTTGTTCGATTACTTCACCCGCACCCGGGCGATCCGTCGCGGCATCATCGAGGCGGGACAGGACACCGCCGCGCCCGATTTCGGCCGCGTCAGCCCGGCGCGGTAAGGCTTTCATCCTGAACCGGGCTGCCCTAACTGTTGGGGGACGAACGGATTGGGGCAGATGCGAAAGGTTGATTGGGTCTTCGGCTATGGTTCCCTGATCTGGGATCCGGGCTTTGCCCCGGCGGAATCGGTGCGGGCCTGGGCGGCGGGCTTTGCCCGCAGTTTCTGCCTGCGGTCGATCGAGCATCGCGGCACAAGGACGCGGCCCGGCCTTGTCCTGGGCCTGGACGAACAATCCGATGCCGAATGCGGCGGCCTGGCCCTGCGCATCGCAGATTCCGACCATGACGAGGTTCTGGCCTATCTGCGCGCCCGCGAACTGGTGACAGACGCCTATCAGGAAGCGATCCTGCCCTTGCGCCTGGAAGACGGGCGCCAGGTCGAGGCCCTGGCCTATGTCATGCGCCGCGATCACGTCCAATACGCAGGCGGGCTGCCCCTGGAAGAACAGGCGCGCATCATCGCCCGGGCACATGGCGGGCGCGGGCCGAACGCGGAATATCTGTTCAATACCGCCGCCCACCTGACGCAGATCGGCCTGGGCGACGCGGTGATGGATCATCTGTCCGGGCAGGTGCGCAAGCTGCTGGAAACGGACAGAAACTGCGGCACCTGACCGTCGGATCGCTTGGCAAGTGGCGGGCTGCATCCTACAGTTGGCCCCAAGGACAGTCCTGGTCAGGGAAGGCGATCAGTTGAGCGAACCAACCAGCAGCCAGCGGCATGATGCATCCACCCTGGGACAGCGCCCGCCTCGCCGGATCACCGCAACCCGTTCGTCCGACACCAGCCCCGCCAATCCCAGATTTTCGCAGCCCATCCGCCAGATCGTCTTGATGGTGACGGTTCTGGCCCTGGTGCTGGCGGGCGGCTGGGTCGCCTACGGTCGTATCCTGCCGATCTTTCAGGCGAACCTGTGGCTGAACGGGTTCATCCTTGGGGTCTTCGGGCTTGGCATCCTGGCCTGCTTCTGGCAGGTCGGACAGCTGATCCGGTCGGTCAGCTGGATCGAAAGATTTGCCGAACGCCGCCGCCATGCGGTCGAAAAGGGCATCGCCGCGCGGGGCGAGGCGGATACCGGCGATCAGCCGCCGCGCCTGCTTGCGCCGCTGGCGGCCCTGCTGGGGACCCGCGGGCCCGTGGGCGGGGTGATCTCGACCGGGGCCGCGTCGTCGATCCTGGATTCGGTGGCAACCCGCATCGACGAACTTCGCGACATCACACGTTATCTCACCAACCTACTAATCTTTCTTGGTCTTCTGGGCACCTTCTATGGCTTGGCCACGACCATTCCGGCGGTCGTCGAAACCATCCGCACGCTGGCTCCGCAACAGGGGGAAAGCGGCCTCCAGGTCTTTGACAAGCTGATGAGCGGTCTTGAAGCCCAGCTTGGCGGCATGGCCACGGCGTTTTCATCGTCTCTGCTGGGCCTTGCGGGGTCGCTGGTGGTCGGTCTGCTGGAACTGTTCGCCACCCATGGCCAGAACCGCTTTTACCGCGAGCTCGAGGAATGGATGTCGGGCTTTACCCGCGTCAGCTTGGCGGGGAACGAAGGCGACGCCGTCGATCAGGCCGCCTTGGCCGGGTTCCTGGAACAGATGGCGGGCCAGATGGACCGCTTGCAACAGATCCAAGCCGGTCGCGACCTCCAACGCGACGAGGCGGCCGCGATGGCCGATGAACGCGTCGTGGTGATGGCGCAGGCCGTCGAAGCCCTGGTCCAACGCAGCGAGACCGATCACCAGGAATCGCAATCCCGCGTTGCGGCCCTGACCGAAACCTTGTCCCGGCTGGCGCAGGGCCAGGACCGGCTGGTCGATCTTGCCCGCAGCCAGGCAGAGCGCCCGGCGTCCCCGCCCCCCGACATGGCGGGGATCGAGGCTGCCTTGAACCGGCTGGCAGCCGACCTGACCGAAGGGCGCGACGAAATGGTGGCGGAACTGCGGTCGGACATCCTGGTGCTGACCCGTGCGGTGCGCGCGGCACGGTTCAACGACCCGTTCCGCGACGATCTTCTGCGCGATCCCTTGGTGTCGCGGGACAGGAACTGACCCATGGCCCTGCGTCGCGCCGCATCGGGGCATCGGTTCTCGACCAACATCTGGCCGGGTTTCGTGGATGCCTTGGCGACGCTGCTGATGGTCCTGGTCTTTGTATTGACCATTTTCACGGTGATGCAATCGGTCTTGCGCGACCAGATCACCGACCAGGACGACACCATCACCGAACAGGATCAGGTCATTTCCAGCCAGGACCGGGTGATTTCCGGCCAGGAACGGCGGTTGGAACAGTTGGGCCAGCAGGTCGCCGCCCTGGGACACGCCCTGACCGTGTCCGAGGATCAAAAGGGTGTTCTGCAAGGCCAGCTTGCCGATGCCGAGGCTGAGGCCCGCGACAGGGCCGCGCGGATCACCCGGCTGTCGACCCAGCTGGAAGACAGCCAGGGCGAACTGGCCCAGGCCCGCAGCCGCCTGACCGATTTCGAGGCCGAGGTGGCTGCCCTGATGGCCGCGCGCGTGGCGGATCGCGACCAAGCCGACGCCCAGCAGCAGCAGTTGCGGACGCAACTGAGCGAACAGCAAAGCCGCGCCAGTGCCGCCGAACTGGCCGTGGCGGCGGCGCGCCAGGAAATCGACACCCAGGCTGAACAAGCTCGTCTTGCCGCCGCCCGCCGCGAGGCGCTCGAGGCTCTGATCGCCGATCTGCGCCAGCAGAACCAGGCGACGGCCGCGCGCGCTGACGCCCTGCAGGCCGACCTGACAGAGGCCGAGGCCGCCCGCCTGACCGATGCCGAGGCCGCGCGGGCCTTGCGCGAGCGCCTGGAAAGCGCCGATGCCGAACTGACTGCCATGACCCTGTCGCTGGAAGAAAGCCGCAAGCGAGCCGAGGAAACCCTTACCCTTCTGGCCGCAGCCGAGGCCGCGCGCGACCAGGCGACTGCCCAAGCCGAACGCACCCTCACCGAAGCTGAACGTCAAGCAGCATTGCTGGAAACGGCCGAAAAAGCCTTGGCGGATCAACAAGCCCTGTCTGACGACGGACAACGGCGGGTCGCGCTTTTGAACGAACAGGTCGCGTCGCTGACGGCCCAGTTGGGATCGCTGCAAGCCTTGCTGGACACGGCAGGCGACGATCAGAAACAGGCGGAATTGCGGGTCGAGGATCTGGGCCGACAATTGAACGCCGCCCTGCTGCGCGCGGCCGAGGAAAAGGACCGCCGCCTGACGCTGGAAGAACAGGCCCGACAGAAGGCCGAGGAGGAAGCCGTTGATCTGGCCCGCTATCGGTCGGAATTCTTCGGCCGCCTGTCCCAGATCCTGTCGGGCCGCGAAGGCGTCCAGGTGGTGGGCGATCGCTTCGTCTTTCAGTCCGAAGTGCTGTTCGCCCCGGGCGAGGCGATGCTGTCTGCCGCAGGCCAGGATCAGGTCGCCCGCGTAGCCCGGATGCTGTCCGACATTTCCGGCGACATCCCGCCCGAGATCGACTGGATCATTCGCGTCGATGGCCATACCGACGACACCCGGCTTTCGGGCACCGGCCGTTACCGCGACAACTGGGAACTCAGCCAAGGCCGCGCCTTGGCAGTCGTGCGCTACATGATCGACGAACTGGGCTTTCCGGCCAATCGCCTAGCCGCGACCGGCTTTGCCGACACGCGGCCTGTTGCACAGGGCACGTCCGCCGATGCATTGGCTGCCAACCGGCGGATCGAACTGAAGCTGACGGAACGCTAGACCTGTTCCTTTTGGCGCTTGTCGGGCACACCTGCCAGTTTTTTCAGATGGCTTTCGATCTCGGAATTGACCTCGGCCCCGACAAGGACCACGGTCGAGGCGAACCACAGCCACATCATCAGCGCAATCACCGCACCCAACGACCCATAGGTTTCGTTGTAATCTGCGAAGTTCGCAGCATACCAACTGAACAGGATCGAGGTCAGCACCAGCCCTATCGCCGCAATCACGGCACCCGGCGAAATCCACCGCCACCGGGAATCCGGGGCGTCCGGTCCCCACCGGTACAATGCGGCAAGCGCCAGGATCAGCACGCCGAACATGATCGGCCATCGGATCAACCCCACCCAGGTGCTTGTCGATTCCGACAGCGGCAGCATCTGCAGGAGGATTGGAATCACCGCGATAATGCCCAGCATCAGGATGATCATCACCAGTCCGCCCAGGGTAAAGGCCATGGACAACAGGTTCAGCTTGAGAAAGCCCCGGGTTTCGGTCTGGAAAAAGGCAACGTTCAGTGCCGACAGCAGTGCCTTCATTCCGCCATTGGCCGAATAAAAGGCCACGAGCAAACCGCCGATCCCTGCAATCGACAGGGCGGTGCCGGGCGACGAGGTGATCGCCTGCACCTGATCCCGGATTATGCCAAGGGCACCTTGGGGAAGAAAGCTTTCCAGCATATCCAGATGACCCGCGATCGTGGCAGGATCCGCAACAAGTCCATAGATCGACACAAAGGCGGTCAGCGCCGGAAACAGTGACAGCAGCCCGAAGAAGGTGATGCCTCCGGCAACGGCCGTCACCCTGTCGGTGCCGATCTGGGACAGGGTGGACTTGGCGATCGCCCAGATGTCATCCTTTCCCAGATCGCGCAGTCCCACGTTCGCGCGCGGCGCTGTTGTCATGGGACGTTCCGTGACAGCGGCAGGATCGCCTTCGGTCTTGAGGCCAAAGCGTTCGCGGGTCGGGTCATCCAGATCGCCGAACAACGCATCCATGACCCCGGGCGTGCTGCTTTTCATCGTCCGTCCTCGCTCAGTCCTGGATCAAAGCCGGTGGGCGCGGTCGTCATCGTCCGAACGGCGCGACGCCGAGGGATTCTCGCCCCGCAATGCGGACCGCAACTGATCTGCCGCCCCCGCGAACTCCTGCACAATGCCGGTGGCCTGGCCCGCAACCCCGCGGAAGGACTCGACTGCCATGGCCATGGACTTGGCCACGCCTTCCAGGCTTTCGGACAGCTTAGTCGAGGTTTCGATCAGGCTTTCGGCGAAATTACCCTTCTTGGCCTTGCGTTGGGACGACGGGCGGCGGCGCGACGCCTCCTGCCGCAGGCGGGCGACCTCTCGGCTGTCATGACGCTCTTGGTCGTGGACACGGCTGCGCATTGCGTCGCGTTCGTCATCGTCCAGCTTGGCAAATTGCGGCACCGGGCGACGGGGCCTGTGGTGCGACGACGGCGAATCGTCGGACAAGGCCTCGGCGATCTTGCGGACTGCAAAGACCGCAGCTGCCGTTCCGCCTGCCACGCCAAGCGCAATTCCGCCCCAGACGGCAATCTTGGTGCCCGTTGCGGGGCTGGGATAGGACGAACGGCCATCAGGGGAAACGCGGCCCGAGGGAAATACCCGTCGGGAATGCGGCATCTGGTGACCAGGGGGCACTGGACGTGGGCCGAAACGGGTTTCGGTCGTGCGGTCGGCCTCGGTCAGGGGGCGGTTGTCGTCATGATTGTCATTCGGGGTGGGATTCATCGCTGCTCTCCGGCGTTATCGGATCGGTTCGCTTCCCCAACCAATTGTGCAGTCGGAATGTTCCCTGGCACGGTGCGGGCCAATCGAAATCTTGCTCCTGCGTCATGGCCCCGCTATGCCCGCCCCAACTGCAAAAGAGGCCTGCCATGATCCCGCGCTATGCCCGTCCCGAGATGACCGCCATCTGGTCGCCGGAAACCCGTTTTCGCATCTGGTTCGAAATCGAGGCCCATGCCTGCGATGCCCAGGCCGACCTGGGCGTGATCCCGCGCGAAAACGCGCAGGCCGTGTGGCGCGCCAAGGACGTGGAATTCGACGTGGCCCGCATCGACGAGATCGAGGCCGTGACCAAGCACGACGTGATCGCCTTTCTGACGCATCTGGCGGAACATATCGGTTCGGACGAGGCCCGCTTTGTCCACCAGGGCATGACCAGCAGCGACGTTCTGGACACCACGCTGAACGTGCAACTGGTGCGCGCGGCCGACATCCTGCTGGCTGATCTGGACCGTGTGCTGGAGGCGCTGAAACGCCGCGCCTATGAACACAAGGACACGGTCCGCATCGGTCGCAGCCACGGCATTCATGCCGAACCAACCACGATGGGCCTGACCTTCGCGCGCTTTTACGCAGAAATGGACCGCAACCGGAACCGCCTGGAAAAAGCCCGGTGGGAGGTCGCGACCGGGGCCATTTCAGGCGCCGTGGGCACCTTCGCCAATATCGATCCCGCGGTCGAGGAGCATGTCTGCGCCAAGCTGGGCCTGCGCCCCGAGCCGATCAGCACCCAGGTGATCCCGCGCGACCGCCATGCGATGTTCTTCGCAACCCTGGGCGTCATTGCCAGCAGCATCGAGAACGTGGCCATCGAAATCCGCCATATGCAGCGGACCGAGGTGCTGGAGGCCGAGGAGTTCTTCAGCCCCGGCCAGAAGGGCAGTTCCGCGATGCCCCACAAGCGCAACCCGGTCCTGACCGAAAACCTGACGGGCCTTGCCCGCCTGGTCCGCATGGCGGTGATTCCGGCGATGGAGAATGTGGCTCTGTGGCACGAACGCGACATCAGCCATTCATCGGTCGAGCGTGCCATCGGCCCAGACGCCACGATCACGCTGGATTTCGCGCTGAACCGGCTGGCAGGCGTGATCGACAAGCTGGTGATCTATCCCGACACCATGCTGAAGAACATGAACAAGTTCAAAGGCCTGGTGATGTCGCAGCGGGTTCTTCTGGCGCTGACCCAGGCTGGCGTCTCGCGCGAGGATGCCTATCGCCTAGTGCAGCGAAATGCGATGAAGGTCTGGGAACAAGGCGCTGATTTCAAATCGGAACTTCTGGTCGACGCCGAGGTGACGGCCGTCCTGTCGCCCGACCAGATCGAGGAGAAATTCGACCTTGGCTATCACACCAAGCACGTCGATACGATCTTTCGCCGGGTATTCGAAGATAGCCAGAAATAGCCGCGCGTAAACGCCATGTTAGGGAAGCTCTGCCAGATTGACAGCATGGAACGGTCGATCTGGTGGGGCCATGACAATACAAACGGGATTGAACCAAAGGCAAAAGGCGGCGGTCATCGTGCGCCTGCTTCTGGATGATGAATCGGCTTCCGGCCTGTCGCGGCTGAACAGCGAAAGCCAGACGCTGTTGGCCGAGGAAATGGCGGGAATGGAACTGATCGACCGCCACACGCGCGACGCGATCATCACGGAATTCTGTGACCGGCTGGAATCAGTTGGCGTGACCTTTCCCGGCGACCTGGATGGCACGCTGGCGATGCTGGGCGCGCAACTGTCCGAAGACAGCACCGACCGGCTGCGCCGCCGCGCCGTGGTACTGGGCCGGGGCGACCCCTGGCCCCGCATAGCGGCCCTGCCCGCTTCTGCCGTCACGGCGCTTGCAAATTCCGAAGCGGTCGAGATGGTCGCCTTGATGCTGTCCAAGCTGCCGGTGGAACGCGCGTCGGAACTGTTCGTGGGCCTGCCGCGCCAACGGGCACGGGCCATTGCGCAGGCCATGTCCATGACGGCCGGTGTCACGCCCGAATCACTGCACCGCGTCGGAGTGATCCTGCTGCAAGCAGCCGAGGCGCTGCCCCGGCCCGCCATTTCCACCCCCGCAACAGACCGGATGGGCGCGATCCTGAACTTTGCCACCGCCGATTTGCGGGACGACGTGCTGGACAGCCTGGATCGGCATGACGCCGACTTCGCAGGCAGCGTACGCAAGGCGATCTTCATCTTCGCCCATATCCCCGCCCGCGTCCTGCCCCGTGACGTTCCCCGCATCATTCGAGAGGTCGATCAGCCCATCCTCGTCCGCGCCCTCGCAGCCCAGGGCGAGGCCGAAGCTGCGGCCGCCGACTTCATCTTGTCGAACCTGTCGCAACGTATGTCCGACGGCCTGCGCGAGGAACGCAACGATCTGGGCAAGCTTCGCGCATCCGACATCGAGGAAGCCATGACCGAGGTTGTCAGCGCCATCCGTCGTCTTGAAGAAGCCGGGGAAATCACCCTGATCCTTCCGCAGGACGATGACGACTGACAGGCTTGCGGAGACGTTTCGGTGGGCGGATAAGCAGGTATGACCAATTCCATCGCCATTGCCGTTCTGGTCCTGATCGGCGCGCTTTTTGCCGCCGATCAGATCTGGCTGCACTGGGATTTACCGCTGCTGGCGGCCCGTTCGATGGACGATTTCATCGACCACCTTAGCTTCTGGCGCTAACATCCCCGTCCTGATCATATCCAGGCAAGACAGGCGCCACTGCGCATTTGCATCACCCCGGACAGCGCGATACGAGGGGCCAACGTCACTTGGTCGGGAGAGAGAACCATGGCTGTCAAAGTTGCGATCAACGGTTTCGGGCGCATCGGGCGCAACGTGCTGCGCGCGATCATCGAATCGGGCCGCACCGATATCGAGGTGGTTGCGATCAACGACTTGGGTCCGGTCGAAACCAATGCGCATCTGCTGCGCTATGACAGCGTGCATGGCCGTTTCCCGGCAACCGTAACCGTCAGCGGTGATTCCATCGACGTGGGCCGCGGCCCGATCAAGGTCACGGCCATTCGCAACCCCGCCGATCTGCCCTGGGGCGATGTCGATGTGGTCATGGAATGCACCGGCATCTTCGCGTCCAAGGAAAAGGTCCAGCCGCACCTGTCGACCGGTGCCAAGCGGGTGCTGATCTCTGCCCCCGGTGACAATGCCGACAAGACCATCGTCTTTGGCGTGAACGACGACACGCTGACCGCCGACGATCTGGTGGTGTCAAATGCAAGCTGCACCACGAACTGCCTGTCACCAGTGGCGAAGGTGCTGAATGACAGCATCGGCATCGCCAAGGGCTTCATGACCACCATCCACAGCTATACCGGCGACCAGCCGACGCTGGATACGATGCACAAGGATCTGTATCGCGCCCGCGCCGCTGCCCTGTCGATGATCCCGACCTCGACCGGGGCTGCCAAGGCCGTGGGCCTCGTGCTGCCCGAACTGAAGGGCAAGTTGGACGGCGTGGCGATCCGGGTGCCGACGCCCAACGTCTCGGTCGTGGACCTTGTGTTCGAGGCTGGCCGCGACACCTCGGTCGAGGAAATCAACGCTGTCATCAGGACTGCCGCCGACGGTCCGATGAAAGGGGTGTTGGGTTATACCGATGAACCGCTGGTGTCCTCGGATTTCAACCACGATCCGCATTCGTCCGTTTTCCACATGGATCAGACCAAGGTGATGGACGGCCGGCTGTGCCGGATCCTGACCTGGTATGACAACGAATGGGGCTTCTCCAACCGGATGTCGGATACGGCTGTCGCCATGGGCAAGCTGATCTGAAACGAGGCACGGCGGGGGCAACCCCGCCGGTTTCTTCAGCCGGCTTTCGACAATCGCCGGGAATTGGCGCGCGTCCGCTTGCCATAGGGACGCAACGCGGCCGCCATCACGCGTTCGGCACTGGCGCCCCGGCCCGCCGCCTGGGCCATTGCGAACAGCGATTCCGTCGCGGCTGCCTGCTTTTCGGCAACCATGCGGAAGGGCTCTCCCGGTGCTTGGGCCATCATGCCCATCATGCCCGCGGTCCGCAGGCCGATCACCATCTGCGCCTCGATGCCCATTCGGGCGAATTGCGCCCACAGGCGCACGGGGTTGTTCGAAATCTTGCGAGATGGCATTGAAAAATCCTTTGAGCGTTCCTTTCAATCTGGGCCGACCCTGGTGCTACTACAAGTGCGACCTTGGAATAGATGCGCGCCATTTTACGCATGGCCCGCTTGGCAACCGGCCCTTGCCATGTATAGAGGCAGGCCATGACTGACCGGATTACCCTTCGCCGCCCCGACGACTGGCACCTGCATCTTCGCGACGGCGCGATGCTGACAGCAGTTGCCCCCCATTCCGCCGGTTTCGGCCGCGCGATCATCATGCCGAACCTTGTTCCGCCAGTGGTCACGGGCACCCAGGCAGCCGCCTATCGCGACCGGATAATGGCAGCCCTGCCCCATGGCGCGGCGCTGCAGCCGCAGATGACCCTGTATCTGACCGATGCGACCGAAGCTGCCGAGGTCGTGGCTGCGTTCCGTGGCGGCATCATCCGGGCTGTGAAGCTGTATCCGGCGGGCGCCACGACCAATTCGGCCAGCGGCGTGACCGATTTCGACCGTGTCCAGCCGGTGCTGGAGGCGATGGCCGAAGCAGGCGTCACCCTGTGCGTCCACGGCGAGGTCACCGATCCGACCGTGGACATCTTCGACCGGGAAGCGGTGTTCATCGACCGCGTGCTGGACCCGCTGCGCCGCCGCACTCCTGGACTGCGGGTGGTCATGGAACACATTACCACCAGCGAGGGCGTTGCCTATGTTCGCGCGAGTGGCGACAATCTGGCGGCCACGATCACCACGCATCACCTGGTCATCAACCGCAATGCCATCCTGGCCGGGGGTATCCGGCCACATTATTACTGCTTGCCTGTCGCCAAGCGGGAATCTCACCGCCTTGCCCTGCGCGAAGCCGCCACCGGTGGCGAGGCGCGGTTTTTCCTGGGCACTGACAGCGCGCCTCATACTGATGCCGCCAAGCTGCAGCCCTGCGGCTGCGCAGGCTGCTTTACCGCGCCGAACACCCTGTCGATCCTGGCCCATGTGTTCGAGGACGAGGGCGCCTTGGACCGGCTTGAAGGATTCACCAGCCTCAACGGTGCCGCCTTTTATCGCCTGCCGCCGAACGAAGACCGAATCACCCTGGTCAAGCGCGACACCCCTGCCGAATACCCGACGCAAATCGCGGCAGGCGGCGAGACTGTCACCGTTTTCGATCCCGGCTTTCCGCTTTATTGGCATCTGGAGGACTGATGAACCTGCCCTTCCCCACGCGCGAGGAAATCGCCCGCCTGTCCGCCCGGATGCTGCTGGAGATCAAGGCTGTTGATTTCAATGCGGAAAAGCCGTTTACCTATGCCTCGGGACTAAAAGGGCCGACCTATGTCGATTGCCGCCGCATCATCAGCTATCCCCGTGTACGCGCCACGCTGATGGATTTCATGGCCGCGACCGTCATGCGCGATGCGGGTTTCGAGGCTTTCGACAATGTGGCAGGCGGTGAAACGGCGGGGATCCCCTTTGCGGCCATGGTCGCGGAACGGCTGGGCCTGCCGATGACCTATGTTCGCAAGAAGCCCAAGGGCTATGGCCGCAATGCCCGGATCGAAGGGGTCATGACCGAAGGCCAACGTGTCCTGCTGGTCGAGGATCTGACAACGGATGGTGGCAGCAAGCTGTCCTTCGTCGATGCGATTCGCGACACTGGCGCATCCTGCGCGCATACGGCGGTCATTTTCTATTACGGCATCTTCCCGGAAACCACGCAGAGGCTGGCCGATCACGGCGTCGCACTGCATCATTTATGCACCTGGTGGGATGTCCTGGCCGAGGCAAGGTCGCAAGCGGCGTTCGACGATAAAACCTTGGCCGAGGTCGAGGTTTTCCTGACCGACCCCCGCGCCTGGCAGGCCGCGAACGCCTGAGTTATCCACAAGCAATCCACAGATCGGCCCCCTGAAATCGCATCGCACGGCGTTCCCCGCACGGGTCATCAGGTGTAGAACGGATGGCAACAAAGGGGGCAGCACATGACCAATCTGCGCGTCATCATTCCAGGCCAGGCTGGGGATGCGGAAAACACGCCCTCGATCCCGTTTTCGCTGGAAGCGGAACAACAGCTTCTGGGCGCGCTGCTGACGAACAACGACGTCTTCGACCGCGTCAGCCAGATCATCAAGCCGGATCACTTCTATCACCCGGTCCACGCGCGCATCTTCGACATCTGTTCCGAACGGATCCGCAAGAACGCGCTTGCCAGCCCCGTCACCATCAAGGCCTTTCTGGAACATGACGACGGGCTGAAGGAACTGGGCGGGCCTGCCTATCTGGCGCGCATGGCTGGCGCTGCCATCAGCGCCTATGCCGCCCGCGACTATGCCCAGATGATCCGCGAGTTCGCTTTGCGCCGCGAGTTGATCCAGTTGGGGCAGGACATTTCCGCCCGCGCAGCCACCGTCGAAGTGGGCGATGAGGCCGAGGAGCAGATCAAGGCCGCCGAACAGACGCTGTATAAGCTGGGCGAGGCAGGGACCGCCGAACGCGGCTTCCAATCCTTCCTTAAGGCCGTGACCGGCGCGGTTCAGGCAGCCAACGCCGCCTATCAGCGCGACGGCAAGCTGTCGGGAATTTCGACAGGGCTGATCGACCTTGACGGCAAGATGGGCGGATTGAACAATTCCGACCTGGTGATCCTGGCGGGACGACCCTCGATGGGGAAAACTTCGCTTGCCACCAACATCGCCTTCAATATTGCCAAGGCCCACAAGATCGGGGAACGGCCTGACGGCACGACCGGCACCGTCGAAGGCGGCGTCGTGGGATTTTTCAGCCTGGAAATGTCTGCCGAACAACTCGCGGCCCGGATCCTGTCCGAGGCAGCCGAGGTGCCATCCGAACGGATCCGCAGCGGCAACATGGACGAAGGCGAATTCCGCCGCTTTGTCGAAGCCGCGCACGCCCTGCAGAACTGTCCCCTTTATATCGACGACACGCCCGCCCTGCCCATCAACCAGCTTGCCGCCCGCGCGCGCAAACTGAAGCGGACGCACGGGTTGGACGTGCTGATGGTGGACTATCTGCAGTTGCTGAAGGCAGCCTCGGCCAAGGACAGCCGCGTGAACGAGGTATCCGAGATCACCCAAGGCCTGAAAGCCATTGCCAAGGAACTGAATATCCCGGTCATTGCCTTGTCGCAGCTGTCGCGCCAGGTCGAGAACCGCGAGGACAAGCGCCCGCAACTGTCCGACCTGCGCGAATCCGGCTCGATCGAACAGGACGCCGACATCGTGATGTTCGTGTTTCGCGAGGAATATTACAAGGAACGTGAAAAGCCGTCCGACAGCGACCTGGACGCGATGGCCAAGTGGCAGCAGGTCATGGAACAATGCCACGGCAAGGCCGAAGTGATCCTGGGCAAGCAGCGTCACGGCCCCATCGGCACGGTCGAATTGTCCTTTGAAGGTCAGTTCACCCGCTTCGGCAACCTGGCCAAGGACCGGCAGGCGCAATGGGATTAGGCCTGCCTGTCCCGGCTGTCACCATCGGTTTGCTGATCGCGTCGAACGTGTTCATGACGGTGGCTTGGTATGGGCACCTGAAGTTCAAGGCCGCACCCCTGGTCACGGTGATCGCGATCAGTTGGTTCATCGCGCTGTTCGAATACATCCTGCAAGTGCCCGCCAACCGCATCGGCCACGGGCATTTCAGCGCCGCGCAGTTGAAGACAATTCAGGAAGTCATCAGCCTGTCCGTCTTTGCCCTGTTTTCCTGGGTTTACTTGGGCGAAAAGATCGGCTGGCAGCACGGGGTGGGCTTTAGCCTGATCTGCCTGGGCGCCTGGTTCATCTTTCACGATTTCGGCTAGCGGACCCCGGCCCCGTGGTGTTCGGGCATAGTTCGTGCTGTCGGCAGGGATTTCTACCACCAAATACGTGTGCACTCTCCATTCTGAATGCACCCGTCCTGCGGCGGGGTTCGTCATGGTGCCTCCCATCGTATCAGCTCATCTCGAAACGCTTCGGTAGGTGTCCGGTAGCCCAGGCACTTTCGGGAGCGTGGCGTTCAACCGCTGACACATCATCCTCATCGAACGAGGTGTCAGCGGCAACACAGCACTGTCCCAGGGCAGGCAGCGGCGGAGCCGCCTGTTCATGTTCTCGACCCAGCCTTTTTGCCACGGCGCTTGCGGGTCGCAGAACCACGCCTTCGTGTCCATGCCGGTTTCCAGCTAGCGCCAGGCCACGAACTCCAGGCCGCGGTCAAAGGTGATCGAGCGCCGCGCATCGGCGGGCATGGGGCGACTCTCGTGGATCAGGCGGTTCATGAGGGGCTTGGATTTCGATCGTTGTTGCGCAGCAGAACAGTGTAGCGGGTCTTCCGTTCGACCAGCGTGACCACATTGGCGTTGCCCTGAACCCGCTCAAAGATCATCAAGTCGCCTTCCCATTTCCCCCTGAACCGCTTTCGCCGCCTCGCCATCCGCTACGAGCGGCGCGCCGACATCCACGAGGCCTTCGTGATCCTCGGCTGCGCTCTCATCTGCCTCAACCAGATCAGACGGTTTTGTTAGGTGTTCTAAGTCGCCGAAATTCGCGCGCTATCGAGCAGGGCCAAGCTGAAGGGCCACGCCTCGTCTGCGGCGGCATAGGTGAGGGGATGTTCGTGCCACCGACAGTCTTTACTGATGCGACAGATGACATGTTCATCGCGCATGAGGAGATCTTCGGGCCAGTGATGACAGTGCTGTCCTTTATCATCGAAGACGAGGTTGTTGCCCGTGCTAATGCTACCCCTTACGGGTTGGCGGCAGGTATTTTCACAGCTGATCTGTCCCGAGGCCACCGGATGGCCGCAGTTTTGCAGGCAGGTACGACCTGGATCAACGCCTATAATCTAATGCCAATCGAAGCGCCTTGAGGCGGCAGCAAGCTGTCAGGCCTTGGGCGCGAGAACTCTGCTGCCGCAATCAATCATAACTCCCAGTTGAAGTCAGTCTATGTGGGCATGGGAAGCGTTGATGCGCCTTACTGAAAGAATCTATCACCATCTTGGCACAGCGCGATGCCGTATTGGGGTGAGGTATCCACACCATCAGTTGCCGGGTTCATGAGGGGCTTGGATTTCGATCGTTGTTGCGCAGCAGAACAGTGTAGCGGGTCTTCCGTTCGACCAGCGTGACCACATTGGCGTTGCCCTGAACCCGCTCAAAGATCATCAAGTCGCCTTCCCATTTCCCCAACGGGCTGCGATCGTTGATCTCGGGCGGCCGGTTGTGAATGCTCGTTTTCGCAGCAAAGACCCGGTTGCGCGGCGTGCGGGCATGGCGGGGCTTCCGCTTCCGCCGCCGCTCGGGCAGAAGGGGTGCCAGTTGCGCGGACTGTCCTTCGGCAGAATGGACATACTGGCAGATCGTCTCGTGGCAGAGCCGGTGCAGGGCGCCGGGCTCAACCCTGCGCCGGCCTGCAATCTGTTCCGCCGACCAGCCTTCGTGCAGACAGCGGATCACCTCGGCACGCAAGTCCGGAAGACGCTCAAGCTTGCGCCGGCGAGAACGCCTGCGGTCGGCCTGGGACTGAGCGGTCATAGGACAGTAGCCATCAGCCTGGGGGACATCCTTGTCATGCCACCAGTTGCGTCTGACTTCGCGGGTGATGGTCGAGCGACTGCGGCCGAGCATCTGAGCAATCTTTGTCTTCGGCACCTTGGCCTGCAGCAGCCGCGCTATCACGCGGCGTTCGTCCAGCGTCAGGTTGGTGAAAGGGCGCCGCATCACATCCTCCTGAAGTGCTTCAGGAAGCTGTCAGGCGATGCATTCCGGAATGAACGTTCCCTCGCGGCGCCAGAACGATTCGGGATCGCTGACCGATTCGGCATAAAGGCGGGCGTAATCGGCTGGCCCTACATGGGCCTTTTCAAAGCCCGCCGGAATTGGATGCTTTTCAATCGCTTCGGTCATCGTGGTCCCCTCCTCGCTTTTTAGTGCCATGCTGCTGGCCTCTACCCTTCGGCTGGTCGCAGCAGGGCTTTTCGGCGCGCCCTGGGGGAATGTTAATCACATTGCAGCGAGCCTGTTAAGTGTTTTTATCGAAACGATAATTTTGAAAATTAATTGACGAAACCTTTGGGGTATCGGTAAATTATTCACAAGCCTTGCAAACCGCACCGACCGGCGCCAGCGTTTGCGCATGACAAAGGATCCCGTTCGCACGATCACCGACGCCGCCCGCGACAGCGCGCGGGGAATGCTGGCCGCAATGCGTCATGCGGTGCTGGCGGTGAATGACCGGCCAACCGGCCACCCGCACCTGTCCAAGATCGCCTGCCAGATCGACGCATCCGGCGTGCCTGTTGCGCTGCTGTCGGGGCTGGCGGTCCACAGCCATGCGCTGGCCGCCGATGACCGCGCGGCGCTGCTGGTGGAAGCGCAGGGGGATCGGGGCGATCCGATGACCTGGCCGCGCCTGTCTTTGCAGGTCGCGGCCCATGTGATCGACGATCCCGCCGGACTGCGGGATCGCTGGCTGGATGCGCATCCCAAGGCAGCGGTCTTTATCGACCTGCCGGATTTCCGCTTTTGGCGGCTGGTGCCGCTGTCGGGCTTTCTGAACGCCGGTTTCGGCGCGGCGTTCCGGTTGACGCCCGCCGATCTGGGGTTGCGATGAAGAACCGCCGCGACGGGCGCGGCGGTCAGGCGGACTATTGCGGGCGGTCCATCCGCGCATAGATGGAGACCTTGCCCTTTACCCCCGATGGCCAGTTCAGCCGGATCTGACGCTTGGTAGTGCCGATTTCGGTCTGCACCCAAGGGGCGGCATCGACGCGCGCGCCGCTGGCGTTGACGATGGCAGATTCCGCGATCACCGACTGCACCGACTTGGCCCAGCCCTTGAAGGGCAGCCCGTCGATCAGCGGACTATTGCGGGCGGTCCATCCGCGCATAGATGGAGACCTTGCCCTTTACCCCCGATGGCCAGTTCAGCCGGATCTGACGCTTGGTGGTGCCGATTTCGGTCTGCACCCAGGGGGCGGCATCGACGCGCGCGCCGCTGGCGTTGACGATGGCCGATTCCGCGATCACCGACTGCACCGACTTGGCCCAGCCCTTGAAGGGCAGCCCGTCGATCACCGGCAAGGTCCATGTGGTCGCGGCCGAGGTCTGGTTGTGTTGCAACATCAGCGGGTTCGAGACATAGCTTTTCACGCCGTTGAAGGTGTTCCCCTCGAATTGCAGGTTGCGCATATTGTTGTAGTTGAGATCGGCGATCGAGGTATCGACCCGCTCGATCCGGTCGATGTCGCCATACAGCGCCTTGAAGACATTGCTGGTCACGGTCAGCCCGTGGATGAAATGCCCCGTGCCATAGGGCTTCACGGTCAGCCAGGTGAACCATGCGGCGGTGTTGGAACACAGGCAGGTGTTGCCGTTGATGGTCAACCCGCCAAAGCTGAACTCGTCTCCCGTGTAATTCGGCAGGGCGCTGTGTTCGTTGGTCCATTCGATCGACGCATTGTCGATGTAGTTGCCGTTGATCGTCGTCTGCACATTGGGCCGCGTCAGCACCAGCCCGGCATAGCGCAGCCCTTCGCCCGACCCGTCCCCCTGGAACCAATGGTTGCCGGAAATGATATGCCCGCCGCCATTGGCGACCATGAAATGCGCAAAACGCACAAAGCGGTTGTCGCGCATCTTCACATCGTTGGCGTTGACGTTGATCGCGACCGTTTTCCGCTGCTGCGCAGGCAATTCCATCTCGTTGGACAGGAACTGGCAGCGGTCCACCAGCATATCCTGGCATCCCCGCCCGATGGACGTGATGCCCCGGTCCTTGGGCTTAGTCAGATAGCAGTCGCGCAGCGCAATCATCTCGCCCTTGGGGGGCAGCATGATGCCGCTGGCAACGCCCTCGCAGTTCAGGTCCAGATCGACGAAATTCAGCCGCGACATCTGCTCGACGCCCGAAAAGTCGAACAGGTAGCGATAGCGTTCAAAGGAATAGCTTCGCGTCCCTGCCCCGCCGTAAAAGGGCTGCGACAGGGTCAGCGTGCGGGCGGCAACGTCCCTGGCGTTCACATACACCTCTCGGCCAACGCCATTGCCGATCACGCGGCTGCCCACCTCGATGGCGGCGACGTTGGCCACGTTGGACAGGCGCAAGGGCTGGGCGGGGTCATAGGTCGCCGTGCTGGTCCATTTGCCGGTGTCCCAGGCGGCGCCCGGCTTGGCGCTGAGGCTGCCGTTGCTGATCACGCGGCGATTGGCAAAGCCGGTCAGGCTGGGGGCCAGGACGCCGACATCCAGCGGTTCCTCCAGATCGACGCGCCGCCCGCACAGGTCCAGCGACACATGGTCGGTATATCCAAACAACGCCTGCAAGGCCTTCTTCATGCCCAGCGTTTCGCTGCCGAAGGCATCGGCATAGGTCGGGAAATCGAAGCTTTGCATCAACGACACGCGCGTTTCCGTGGGCGTGCGGATCGTGCCCTTGAAGCGGATGGGACTGTTGATGCCCAGATCGCCGTTGATGAAGAAGGTGCCTTCCGGGACCACCACCCAGCCGCCATTCGCCGCCTGGTCGGCGGCAATGAACGCCGCGCGGTCGTTGGTCTCGTTGTCGCCCTTGGCACCGAAATCGCGCACATCCACCCAGTCGATCAGCGACGGGATAAAGGCCGATGTCACGTCCTCGATGCGGATCGATTCGATGCGGAAGGCCCCGCCGTTCGCGCCCACCAGATCCAGCCCGAAATGGCCATAGACCGGCGCTGTTCCCCAGGCCATGTCCACCCCGCGACGCGATCCAACACCGACAATGGCGCTGATCTCCACCACCTCGCCATAGGCGGTTAGGGGCAGGGTCGGCCCGGCCTCGACCAGGCCGGCGACGCGGTTGCGCGACCCGTCCCCAGCCCATCCGGCGATCCGCACGCTGCACAAGGCGCCCGCCACGGCCTTGATCCGGGCCGAGACGCGCAGATAGACGCCCGGGATCATGGGCGTCTCGCCCTTGAAGCGAATGCTTGTGGTGGTCTGCTGCTTCATCACCTCGAGGCAGGTGCCGAAATCCTGGTCCGCCGGGACAAGGGCGCCGTTGTCCGCCGATCCCCAGGTTGGGCTGCCGGGCGTGCCGTTCGTCGTGGACCAGGCATTCAGCCCACCCCGGAACGCGGGCGGCATCAGCACAGGCCCGTTGGTGATCGCGATGTTCATGACCTATCTCCTTCAGCCGCGGCAGGCGCATGGGTGAAGGGATAGTTACCAAACGGTTAACGCAGGATTGACGGGGCGGGCGTTGCAGCCCTGCCCCGCGCAACGGGTGTCAGAAATGGATCGCCCGGCCGTATGCGTCCAGCACCGACTCGTGCATCATCTCGGACAGTGTCGGGTGCGGGAAGACCGTCTCCATCAGATCCTGCTCGGTCGTCTCAAGCTGGCGTCCGATGACATAGCCCTGGATCAGTTCCGTCACCTCGGCGCCCACCATATGCGCGCCCAGCAATTCGCCGGTCTTGGCGTCGAAGACGGTCTTGATCATGCCCTCGGGCTCACCCAAGGCAATGGCCTTGCCGTTGCCCATGAAGGGGAAGCGGCCGACCTTGACCTCGTGGCCCAGTTCCTTGGCCTTGGCCTCGGTCAGGCCGACGGATGCGACCTGCGGATGGCAATAGGTGCAGCCCGCGATGCTGGAGGGCTTGACCGGATGCGGATGCCCGCCCGCGATCAGTTCGGCCACCATCACGCCCTCGTGGCTGGCCTTGTGCGCAAGCCAGGGCGCGCCCGCCACGTCGCCGATGGCATAAAGCCCTTCGACGCCGGTGCGGCAATATTCGTCGGTCAGGACATGGGTGCGGTCGATCTTCACGCCCAGATCTTCCAGGCCCAAGTTTTCGACGTTGCCGACAATGCCCACGGCGGAAATCACCGTGTCGAAGTCCTGCGTCTCGGTCTTGCCGCCCGTTTCGATATGGGCGGTCACGGTGCCGCCCTTGCGGTCCAGCTTCTTGACCGTGGCCTTTTCCAGGATCTTCATGCCCTGCTTGACGAAAGCCTTTTTGGCGAAGGCGCTGATTTCCGCATCCTCGACCGGCAGGACGCGATCCATCACCTCGACCACGGTGGTATCGGCGCCCAGGGTGTTGAAGAAGCTGGCGAATTCGATGCCGATGGCGCCCGATCCGATCACCAGCAGCTTTTTCGGCATATGCGGCGGCACCAGCGCGTGCTTGTAGTTCCAGACCAGCTTGCCATCCGGCTCCAGCCCCGGCAGTTGGCGGGCGCGGGCGCCGGTCGCCAGGACGATATTCTTCGCCGTGACCTCCTCGGTGCCCTTGTCGGTCTTGACGCTGACCTTGCCGGGGGCGACCAGACGCGCCTCGCCCATGATGGTGGTGACCTTGTTCTTCTTGAACAGGTGGCCGATGCCGCCGGTCAGTTGCTTGGCGACCCCGCGCGACCGGACCACGACCTTTTCCAGGTCAAAGCCGATCCCGTCGGCCGACAGCCCGAAATCCTTGGCCCGGTGCATCAGGTGGAACACCTCGGCCGACCGCAGCAGGGCCTTGGTGGGGATGCAGCCCCAGTTCAGGCAGATGCCGCCCAGGTGTTCACGCTCGATGCAGGCGACCTTCAGGCCCAGTTGCGCGCCCCGGATCGCGGCGACATAGCCGCCCGGCCCGGCACCAATCACCACCATGTCGAAATTCTGGGCCATCAGCTATCCTCGTCTGGTCACGATAGTTGAGCGTTAAACCATTCCGCAAAGGGGAACAAGCAGGCCAGTTACGCCGCGTCGGGCGCCCGTTTGTCGGGGTCCGATTGCTTTTCATCCAATGCGGCCTCGACGGCGATGGTGGTGGCATTGGGTGTGATCACGGCGAAGTTGCCTTGTTCTTCCGGTGTCAGGGCGCGGCGGCGGGTCGTGCGCCATCCGGCATAGACAGCCAGCATCCCCAATAACACACCCATATAGAGCCAGAACCCGTCCGGGCCGATCAACTCCATCAGCCAGCCGGTGATGATCGGCCCGCCCATGGACCCAATGCCATAGATGAACAACAGCCCGGCGGATGCCGCAGCCATGTCCGACTGGTCCAGGTAGTCGTTGGTATAGGCCAGCAGCAGCGCATAGATCGGGTTCACCAGCCCTCCCATCAGGGCGCCCGCAACGATAAGCCCTAGGGTGCCGGGCTGGCTTGCAAGGACGGCAATGCCCGTCACCGCCCCGACGGCGGAAAGCATCAGCACCAGCTTGCGCCGGTCATAGCGGTCCGAGATCCAGCCGATGGGATATTGCATCACCAACCCGCCCGCATAGCTTGCCGCCACGAAGATTGAGATCTGGGCAACCGACAGGCCGATCGTGGCGCCCCAGACCGACGACATTCCCGACAGCACCGCAAAGACCCCCCCGATAAGGAAGATGCCGACGCAGCCAAGGGGCGAGGCGCGGTAAAGCTGGCCGAAGGTCATGCGCTTGATCGTCTGGAACTGCGGCGCGGGACGCGCGGACAAAAGGATCGGCATGAAGGCAAAGGACACCAGGACCGACGCGACGATGAACAGCGTATAGCCGCCCGGATCGCTGAGGTTCAGCAGCGCCTGCGCCGCGACGATCCCCAGCAGTTGCACGATCATATAGGCCGACAGGGTCTGGCCCCGGTTCTCGTTCGTGGATCCCGCGTTCAGCCAGCTTTCGGACGTGATGTAGACCCCGCAGAAGCAGTATCCGATAATGACCCGCAGAAGGGTCCACCAGATCCAGTTCGGCTCGACCGAATACAGCACCAGCACCGATGAAATCATCGACCCAAGTGCGGCGAAGACCCGCACATGGCCCACGTTCTTGATCAGCGCCGGCACCGACAGGCTGCCCAACAGGAAGCCCGCGTAATAACCCGACATGGCGACCGACATCTGGAATGTCGGGATCCCCTCGATCCCGCCGCGAATGCCCAGCAGCGTGCCCTGCATCCCGTTGCCGACCATCAGCAGCAGGATGCCCAGGAACAGCGGCCATGTGGTTCGCAGCACGGAAAGCATGGTCGTCTCGACTCCGGTCGCAGGAATTGTCTTGTCTCGCCCATCCGGCGCGGAGGGGCTACCCGGAAAGCGACCCTAGGGGATCAACAGCGACGCATCGCCATAGCTGAAGAAGCGATAGCCCTGCCCAACCGCATGGGCATAGATGTCCTTGATCCTTTCCCGCCCCATCAGCGCGGATACCAGAATCAGAAGCGTCGATTTCGGCAGGTGGAAATTCGTCATCAGCCCGTCGGTCACCCGGAAGTGATGGCCGGGATAGATGAAGATGTCGGTCGTTCCCTGAAATGGCCGAACCGTGCCATCCCCAAGCGCCGCCGATTCGATCAGCCGCAGCGCCGTGGTTCCGACGGGGATCACGCGGCGGCCCTGGGCCTTGGCCCGGTTGATCGCATCCGCCGCCTCTGCCCCCACCTCGCCCCATTCGGCGTGCATCCGGTGGGTGGTCACGTCATCGACCTTGACGGGCAGGAACGTTCCCGCGCCGACATGAAGGGTGACATGAACGAATTCCACGCCCCTTGCGGCCAACGCATCCAGCAATGCCGCATCGAAATGCAGGCTGGCCGTGGGGGCGGCGACGGCCCCCTGGCGCGCGGCCCAGACGGTCTGGTAATCCTGCCGGTCCTGATCGTCAGGCGCGCGAAGCGCCGCGATATAGGGGGGCAGCGGCATGGCGCCCACCTGCTGAAGCGCCGTGTCGAAGGCATCGCCCTGCGCGTCGAAGCGCAGCCGCAACTCGCCTTCCGCAATGGCGGCGACTTCGGCGGACAGGGCGTCGCCAAAGCGGATCACCTCTCCCTCGCGCAGCTTGCGCAGGGGCTTGGCCAGCGCGCGCCAGCCATCGGCGGCCGGTTCCAGCAGCGTCACCTCGACCCGCGCGACGGCCTCGCCCTGGGGGGTCTGGCGGGTCCGCGTGCCCGTCAGACGCGCAGGAATGACCTTGGTGTCGTTCAGCACCAGAACGTCGCCCATCCGCAAGATGTCCGGCAGGTCGCTTACCCGGCGGTCCTGGATCCCGGCGCCTTCCGCCAGCAGAAGTCGCGCGGCTGTGCGCGGCCGTGCCGGACGCGTGGCGATCAGGGACAGGGGCAGGTCGAAATCGAAATCGGACAGCTTCATGGCCGCGCTTTTGCGCCCGCCCCGCCCCGGGGTCAAGAATGCCGGGATCACCAACCAAAAAAGTCACCTTTACAATTCCGACAGAATCGCTATTTCTTCGCCAAACAGGAGCCTTCGCGATGATTGTCTGCCATTGCACGCAAATCTCGGATCATGAGATCAAGGCAGCCATCGACTGGATGCGGATGGCAGACCCCCAGACGATCATCACACCGGGAAAGATATACCACGCGCTCGGCAAACGCGCCGATTGCGGGGGATGTATGCCGCTCTTTCTGGACACCATGCGTCACTGCGATAATCTGGGCATAGCCCCGCCGATTTTGCGGGCAAAATCAGAGATTGCAAAGGACAGCCACCATGAAGGGCGACGCAAAGGTCATCGAATATCTCAACGCGGCGTTGCGGTCTGAACTGACCGCGGTCAGCCAGTATTGGCTGCACTATCGCTTGCAGGAAGACTGGGGATTTGGCCGCATCGCCAAGAAGTCGCGCGAGGAATCCATCGAGGAAATGCACCACGCCGATCGCCTGATCGAGCGAATCATTTTCCTGGAAGGCCATCCGAACCTGCAAAAGCTGGACTCGCTGCGGATCGGCCAGACCCTGCGCGAAACGCTGGAATCCGACCTGGCGGCCGAACACGACGCCCGCACCCTGTATCTTGAGGCGCGCGAATACTGTTCCAGCGTCAATGACCAGGTGTCCAAGTCGCTGTTCGACGACCTGATCGAGGATGAGGAAGGCCATATCGACTTCCTCGAAACGCAGTTGCAGCTGTTCGACACCATCGGCGCCCAGAACTATGGCCAGCTGAACGCAAATCCTGCAGACGAGGCGAAGTGATCCCGGCGCCGTCCCCTGAGAGGGGACGGCGACCCTGTCGTCCGGCGCGACGAAGCACTGCAAAAGCCAGCAGAGATGCAATCGGCAATGGCACGGCGTCGGGCAGAGGAACCGACGATCTGTGGATGGGGATATGTTTAAACGGCCAGCCTAGGACCCGGCGCGGGTGCCCTTAACCCAGCCAGGCCCGTGCCAGATCGGGCAATTCGTCAAAATGTCCGATCAGCGCGTCCGGCGCGAGGCGGGAAATCGCCTCGCCTTCCGGGCCAAAGGACACAAGCGCAACCCTGACGCCCGCCGCCGTGGCCGTCTTGCGGTCGGTTTCGGTATCGCCCACCAGAAATGATGCGGCCACGCTGCCCCCCGCCCGTTCCACCGCCGCGCGATAGGGACGCGGATCGGGCTTTCTGACCGGCAGCGTATCCGCCGCGACCATCGACGCGAACCGCCCCCGCACCCCAAGCGCATCCAGCAGGGTTTCCGCCAGGGCGCCGGGCTTGTTGGTGCAGACTGACAGGATATGGCCGTCGGCCTGCAAGCGGTCCAAGGTTGCCTCGACCCCCGGATACAGCTTCGTATGGACCGCGATGTTCTGCCCGTAATGGTCAAGCAGGCGGGGATAATCCTCCTCCTCGGCCCCTGGGGGCAGCAGCAGGTCGGCACCCATCCGCCCGTATCCCGCCCGCAGCATTGCCCGGCCGCCGTGGAACGCGGTCAGCGCATCCGCCACCGGGTCCAGCATCACGTCGATGCCGCGCGCCGCAAAGCAGGCATTCGCCGCCGCGATCAGGTCGGCCGATGTATCGGCCAGCGTGCCGTCCAGATCAAAGACCACCGTTCCCGCCATGCACAATCCTTCCCGAAACGATTCGACACCAAAGGTGAACGCGCAGGGCTTTCGCAGGCGCGCGGCCCCGATTAGAACGCCGGGCAAAGAATTTGAACAGGCATTGGAGACAGCATGGCGGACAAACCCGTGGCGATCGTGGTTCTGGCGGCCGGACAAGGCAGCCGGATGCAGTCCGATCTGCCCAAGGTGCTGCACCGGCTGGCCGGCGCGCCGCTGATCGGCCATGCCCTGTCCGTGGCCCGGACGCTGGAACCCGAACAGGTGATCGTTGTCGCGGGCCATGGCGCCGACCAGGTGACGAAGGCCGTGGGCAGGATCGACCCCGAAGCCCGGATCGTGCTGCAGTCCGAACAGCTTGGCACCGGCCACGCCGTCCGCCAGGCCCTGCCCGAGCTGGAAGGGTTCGAGGGCAAGGTGGTCGTTCTTTACGGCGACACCCCATTCATTGGCGAAGAAACGCTGGCCGCGCTTGCGGCGCACCCGTCCGATCTGGTCGTCCTGGGGTTCGAGGCCGAGGATCCGGGCCGCTATGGCCGCCTGATCGTGACGGGGCGGGGCCTGGAACGGATCGTCGAATACAAGGACGCGGATGCGGCGACGCGCGACATCGCGCTGTGCAATTCCGGGGTCATGGCGCTTGACGCCTCCCTGCTGCGCCAACTGATCGTGCGGCTGACGAACCAGAACGCCTCGGGGGAATATTACCTGACCGACCTGGTGGCCCTGGCGCGGGCCGAGGGGCGCAGCACCGATGTCGTCACCTGCGACGAAGGGGAAACGCTGGGCATCAACACTCGCGCCGAATTGGCTGCGGCTGAAGCCGCCTTTCAGGACCGCGCGCGTCTTCGGGCGCTTGAGAACGGGGTGACGCTGTGCGACCCGTCCTCGGTCTGGTTCGCCCTGGACACCGTGATCGGACGGGATGCGGTGGTAGGTCCGAGCGTCGTCTTCGGGCCCGGCGTGACGGTGGAATCGGGGGCGGAAATCCTGCCCTTCTGCCATCTGGAAGGCTGCCATGTGTCCTCGGGCGCAACCGTCGGGCCTTTTGCCCGGCTGCGCCCCGGCGCCGAACTGGGGGGCGACGTTCATGTCGGCAACTTTGTCGAAATCAAGAACGCGGTCCTGGACGAGGGCGTCAAGGTCGGCCACCTGACCTATCTGGGCGATGCCCATGTGGGCGAACACACCAATATCGGCGCAGGCACCATCACCTGCAATTACGACGGGGTGATGAAGCACCGCACCCAGATCGGCGCACGCGCCTTTATCGGCAGCGACACGATGCTGGTGGCCCCGGTGCGGGTAGGCGACGACGCCATGACCGGATCGGGGTCCGTGATCACCGAAGACGTGCCCGACGGTGCCCTGGCCATTGGCCGGGCGCGCCAGGCAACCAAGCCCGGCCTTGCCACCCGCCTGATGGCAGCCCTGCGCGCGAAGAAGGAGGCCCGCTGATGTGCGGCATTATCGGTATCCTGGGCTCGCACGAGGTGTCCCCGCAACTGGTCGATGCGCTGCGGCGGCTGGAATATCGCGGCTATGACAGCGCGGGCGTCGCAACGGTGGACGCCACCGGGCGGCTGGAGCGGCGCCGCGCCGTGGGCAAGCTGGTGAACCTGGCGGACCGCCTGGTCCACGAGCCCCTGCCCGGCCATATCGGCATTGGCCATACCCGCTGGGCCACCCACGGCGCCGCGACCGAGGTGAACGCCCATCCCCACCAGTCCGGTCCCGTGGCCGTTGTCCATAACGGCATCATCGAGAATTTCCGCGACCTGCGCGAGGAACTGGGCGCGCTGGGCATCCAGCCGCAATCGCAGACCGACACGGAAACCGTGGCGCTGTGGACGGCGCATTACATGGATCAAGGCCAATCCCCGATCCAGGCCGCACGCAGCACCCTGGCGCGGCTGCGCGGCGCGTTCGCCCTGGCCTTCATCTTCGATGGCGAGGATGACCTGATGATCGCGGCCCGCAAGGGCAGCCCCCTGGCCATCGGCCATGGCGACAAGGAAGGCGCGTTCGCCCTGGCCTTCATCTTCGATGGCGAGGATGACCTGATGATCGCGGCCCGCAAGGGCAGCCCCCTGGCCATCGGCCATGGCGACAAGGAAATGTTCCTGGGATCCGACGCCGTGGCGCTGGCGCCCTTTACCGACCGCATCACCTATCTGGAGGACGGCGACCATGCCGTCCTGACCCGCGCGGGCGTCCAGATCTTCGATGCGGCAGGCAACCAGACCCACAGGGTCGAGGCCCGAATCGACACCGGCGCGACCGCCATCGACAAGGGCGGATACCGTCATTTCATGGCCAAGGAAATCGCCGAACAGCCGGTGGTGATTGGCGATGTGCTGAACCATTATGTCAAGGGCGACCGGATCGTGCTGCCTGATGGAATGAATTTCCACGATGTTGACCGCATCAGCCTGGTCGGCTGCGGCACCGCGCATCTGGCGGGCCATGTGGCGAAATACTGGTTCGAGCAATTGGCGGGCCTGCCCTGCGACATCGACGTCGCGTCCGAGTTCCGCTATCGCGAACCGCCCTTGTCCCCCAAAAGCTGGTTCATCGCTGTCAGCCAGTCGGGCGAAACCGCCGACACGCTGGCCGCGCTGCATTATGCGGGCGCTCATGTGGCCCGCACGGTGGGCCTGGTCAATGTCGGCACCTCGGCAATCGCGCGGGACGCGGACATTGCCCTGCCGACGCTTGCGGGGATCGAGGTCAGCGTCGCATCCTCCAAGGCCTTCACCTGTCAATTGACGGTGCTGGCGATCCTGGCCTTGAAGGCCGCGCATGACCGGGGCCGCATGGACGACGACGCCTTGGCCGCGCATCTGGCCGACCTGCGCAGCGTCCCCGGCCTGATGCAGCAAACCCTGTCCATGTCGGACGCCTGCCGCGATCAGGCCGAATGGCTGTCCCAGGCCCGCGACGTGCTGTTCCTGGGACGAGGCGCGCTGTATCCCGTAGCCCTTGAAGGGGCGCTGAAGCTGAAGGAACTCAGCTATATCCACGCCGAGGGATATGCTTCGGGGGAACTCAAGCACGGGCCGATCGCGCTGATCGACCGCGACGTGCCAGTGATCGTGCTGGCCCCGCATGATGCGCTGTTCGAAAAGACCGTGTCCAATATGCAGGAAGTCATGGCCCGCCATGGCCCGATCCTGCTGTTGTCGGATGACGAGGGGCTGGCCTCGGCCAGCCACGGGGTTCAGGCAAGCCTGCAGATGCCGTCGGGCGGGGGGGCGTTCCAGCCGATCCTTTATGCGATCCCGATGCAGTATCTCGCCTATCACACGGCGGTCGCCAAGGGCACCGACGTGGACCAGCCCCGCAACCTGGCGAAATCCGTCACGGTTGAATGACGACAAGGCGCGCGGGCCGGACCCGCGCGCCGTTTCCTTATGCAGCCCCTGCGCACCCTTCGGCCGCAATGCGGCCAGTGAATTTTGTGCTCTGCCCCCTGAAACCTGGACCGTTTGAAACTGGAGTTTTCGGTTAATCTTTCCTTCTGAGGGACAGCGCATCAACACGCAGCACCTTATGACATTCGGCCGAGAAGAGAGGTGGTCCGGGATTTTCGACCAGTTTGCCGCTCCGCTAAACTTTGGCATGGGTTTCATGTCAGGCGGCGGCTTTCAGGTTCTGGTTGGCGGTATCATAGGCCTCAGCTGGCGTCAGCAACCCATGCGATGAGTGCGGACGTTTTTCGTTGTAATAGCTGATCCAGGCGCCGATCCCCCTGCGACCGATGCAGTATCTCGCCTATCACACGGCGGTCGCCAAGGGCACCGACGTGGACCAGCCCCGCAACCTGGCGAAATCCGTCACGGTTGAATGACGACAAGGCGCGCGGGCCGGACCCGCGCGCCACGCTGGTCAGGCGACCTCGGCGCGGCCCTCGGCGGCGATCCGGGCGTCCAGTTCCAGAACCTGATGCACGGCCTGCGCGGCCTCGGCGCCCTTTTGGACGAAATGGTCGCGGTAAAAGCCGGTCAGCAGTTCCGTTTCCTGATAGTTATGCGGCGTCAGCGACACCGAAAAGCACGGCACGCCGGTGTCCAGGCCCGCAATCATCAGGCCGTTGACGACGGCGGCGGCCACGAAATCGTGGCGATAGATGCCGCCATCCACCACCAAGGCGGCGGCGACCACGGCGTCATACTTGCCGGTCTGCGCCAGTTTCTTGGCCAGAAGGGGCATTTCGAAGGCGCCGGGCACGTCAAAGGCCACGACTTGGGCGCCGGGGATCAGGCGGCGCTGTTCGGCCAGGAATCCTTCATGCGCGCGGTCCACGACATCGGAATGCCAGCGGGCCTTGATAAAGGCGATACGAGGGGTCTTGTGGGTCATCTTTCAGGAACCTTACGTTGCTTGCGTATGGTCCCAGGACATCGAGCCATGACCGTCCCTTGGGAAGGACGCGGCCACGGTTCTCTTTCATCCAGACTGTAACTGTCGGCCCCGGAGTTTCACCGGATCTGCTGACCCTTTCGTTGCCGAAAGGCGCTCGCGGGCTGTAACCGCCGGTGGGGAATTGCACCCCGCCCTGAGAACGGGCATTGCATAGCACGCAAAACGCCACCCGCCAAGAGCCTGGATCAGGCGATCCGGGCCAGGGCTTCCTCGACCGCGCCGCGCAGGTCATCCTCGCCATAGGGCTTGCACAGCAGAACCGCCTGCTGCGGGCAGCCCGCAGGCAGGTGGCTGTCGCCCGTGGCATAAACCACGGCCAGCCCCGGCTGAAGGCCCACCGCCCGCTGCGCCAGGTCGTTGCCGTTCATGTCGGGCAAGCCCAGGTCTGTCAGCAGCAGGTCAAAGGCCTGGCCTTCCAGATGGGCCAGCGCAGGCGCCGCCTTGCCCGCCTGCACGACGGTGTGGCCCATCTCCTCCAGCATGATGGCGGTGTCGGCGCGGATCAGGGCGTTGTCCTCGACCAGCAGGATCGACACGGCGGGGCCGGTGGCCGGCACGGCTTCGGCAGAGGGCCGGGACGTGCGTTCGGCATCGACCGAAAGGCGGTCTTGCTGCGCGTTGGCGATGACATGGCGCAACCGGCGGGCCAAGGCCTCTCGCGGATAGGGCTTCGACAAAAGTTCCACCCCCGGATCCAGACGGCCGCCATGCACGATGGAATTTTCGGTATAGCCCGAGGTGAACAGAACCCCCAGCCCCGGCAGGATGTCCTGCGCACGACGCGCCATGTCGCGGCTGGAAAGACCGCCTGGCATCACCACGTCGGTGAACAGCACATCGATGTGAAGCCCGCTTTCCACGACGGCCAGCCCCGCCTGCGCATCACGGGCCGTCAGCACATTATAGCCAAGCGATCCCAGCAGATCGACCACGGTGGCGCGCACAGCCTCGTCGTCCTCGACAACCAGGATGGTTTCCGTGCCGCCGACCACGGGGCCGTCATGGACCGGCGCGTCGGTATCTTCGTCACTGTCGGATCGCGGCAGATAGATGCGCACGGTCGTTCCTTCGTTCGGTTCGCTGTAAACGGCCACATGGCCCCCTGATTGCTTGACAAAGCCGTAAACCATGGACATCCCAAGGCCCGTTCCCCGCCCTTCCGGCTTGGTGGAATAAAACGGATCGAAGATCCGCTCAAGCACCTCGGGCGTCATGCCGCAGCCGGTGTCGGTCACGGCCAGCATCACATAATCGCCCGCCACGACATCGCCTGCGACAAGGGCATAGGCGTCGTCCAGCCGCGTATTGCCCATCTCGATGGTCAGGCGCCCGGCGCCGTCCATCGCATCGCGGGCATTGATCGCCAGGTTCAAAAGCGCGCTTTCCAGTTGGGCGCGGTCCACGCAGATGTTCCACAGATCGCCCGGGACGATCACCTGGATTTCGATCGCCTCGCCCAGGGACCGGCGCAGCAATTCGTCCATTTCCCCCACCAGGCGGTTGGGCTGGATCACCCGCGGCTCCAGCGGCTGACGGCGTCCGAAGGCCAGAAGCTGGCTGGCAAGCTTGGCCCCGCGGGCAACGGCGGACAGGGCATTTTCAACCCGCTGGCTGGCGCGGGGATCGGCGTCGACATCCTTGGCCAGCATCTGAAGATTGCCTGCGATCACTTGCAGCAGGTTGTTGAAGTCATGGGCCACGCCGCCGGTCAACTGGCCCATGGATTCCATCTTTTGCGACCGATGCAGGGCGGTCTCGGTCTTGCGGTGCTGCGCGATCTCGTCCGCGACGCGTTCTTCCAGCGTCTCGTTCAGACGGCGAAGCTGATCCTCGGCGCACTGCCGGTGGGCGATCTGGCGTTGCAGATCCTCGGCTTGGGCCTGCAACTGCGCCTCGGTCAGGCGCTGTTCGGTGATGTCGGTATGAACGCCGACCCATTCCCTGATCTCGCCCGCCTCGTTCAGCGTCGGCACCGCGCGCACCATGAAGATGCGGTATGCGCCATCCGCGCAGCGCAGCCGGTGTTCCCAGTCAAAGGTCGATTGCGCCGCGACGGCGCGAAGCCAGCTTTCGACGGTGCCCGCGCGGTCGTCGGGATGCACGGCGTCCGTCCAGCCGAATTCCTGATAATCGTCGAGGGCCTGCCCGGTCAGCGCCGCCCAGCCACGCTGTTCACCGATCATCCGCCCGTCGGCGGTGTTGGTCCACAGGACGCCGTGGATTGCCTCGACCGCGGCACGGAAACGGTCGTTGCTGTCGCGCAGCCGGGTTTCGGTCTGCTTGCGGTCCTCGACGTCGATCAGGATGATATAGACGCCGTCGATCCGGTCGTCGCGCGATATCCGGGGCAGGCAGCGCATCTCAAAGGTGCGCGGGCGGTCGCCGGGCAGGCACACGGCGGCATCGACATTCACCGTCTCGCCCGCAAGGGCGCGGTCCAGCATCCCCTCGGTCAGGGCGGCCTGGCTGGCGCCCAGGATGTCCCCGATCCGCTGGCCGATCACCTGGGCGTGGGTGACGCCGAACACCTGAAGAAAGCACCGGTTGGCAAAACGGAAGACCAGCGACCGGTCCAGAAAGCCCACCAGGATCGGCAGGGCGTCGGACAAATGGTAAAGCTCGGCCCGGCTTTCGGCCAGGGCGTCGCGGGCGCGAACCGTTTCGGTGATTTCCAGGACGGTGCACAAGACGCCGTCCACGCCCGCGCCGGTTTCGTCATAGATCGGCGTATAGAACAGATCAAAGATCACATCCTCGGGGACGCCGTTGCGGTTCAGCACCATCGGCTGTTCGCGGAATGCCTGCACCTGGCCCTGAAACCCGCGTTCCAGCGTGGTGCGGTTGAAATCCCAGATCTCGGGCCAGATGGCCTGGACCGTGCCGCCCAGGGCGCGCGGGTGGCAATTGCCCGCGATCTCGGCATAACCGTCGTTATAGATCATCACATGATCCGGCCCCCAGATCAGCACCTGCGGGATGGGCGAATTGACCAGCGAATTGACCTTGATCCGCAGATGCCGGGGCCATTGCTCGATTGGTCCCAGCGAAGTACGCGACCAGTCGAATTTCCGCACCAGTTCGCCGCAGGCGCCGCCGCCGACAGGCCAGGAACGGAAAGGCAGGTCTGTCGTCATCATGCACCGCAGAATCCAGATTCAGCGCCGGAACCTAGGCTTGGATCGTGCAGGCCGCAAGCTGCGACGATGCGGCAGGGGAGCCGGTGAACCTAAATCAATCGGGGCGGTCCTGCCAGGCCGCCCCACAAGGCCGAGTCAGAACGTGAAGTCGCTCAGATCCAGCTGGCCGCGCTGCATATCCTCGAGGATGACAGAGGTGTTGGCGTCCAGCACCAGCACAACATCCGCGCCCTGCTGGCGGGCATTGCCGATGACCTGGCTGACCTGGGCGCGGCTGAAATCGTCCAGCTCGATCCGATCGATGCCATTCTGGAAATCGGTGATGCGGTCGCGCCCGTCGCCGCGTTCGAATTCAAAGAAATCGACGCCCGATCCGCCGGTCAGGATGTCATTGCCCGAACCGCCTTCCAGGCTGTCCTGTCCCGCGCCACCCGACAGCGTGTCATTGCCGCTGCCGCCTTCCAGATCGTCCCTGTCGTCGCCGCCCGACAGCCGGTCGTTGCCGCGTCCGCCTTCCAGTTCGTCCCGGCCCGCTCCTCCGGCGATGCCGTCATCGCCGTCGCCACCCTCTAGTTCGTCATTGCCGTTCTGGCCCCACAAGCGGTCGTTGCCGGCGCCGCCCTCGATCTCGTCATGGCCATCGCCGCCAAACAGGTGGTCGTTTCCGGCACCGCCATAAATGTCGTCATTGCCGCGAAAGCCGTTGATCGTGTCATTGCCGCGCAACCCTGCCAGCCAGTCCGCCAACGAAGTGCCGCCGATAGTGTCTGCAAGGTTGGTGCCTGTCTTGCGTGCCATATGCGTTATCCTTTCCTGAGGGGGTCGCGCTGCAAGGGCGGCGACCCGGTGATGCGAATCGTTCTACCCCATGCGCGCTGACAGGCGGCTGACCGCCCCTGTCAGCGATTTGTCAGGACCGCTGCGGTAATCTGTGCTGCATGAAACACCTGCTTGCCATCGTCCTTGCCCTGATTGTCCCCTCGACCGTAGGGGGGCAGCCAGACACCCTGCCCGATTTCGAACTGGCCCAGGAGGCCGTCGAACGCGGGGAAATCTTGCCCCTGGCGCAGATCCTGCGGCAGCTGGACACCGACCATCCCGGCACCGTCGTCGAGGTCGAGCTTGAATATGCCTATGGAATCCGCGTCTATGAGGTCGAACTGATCACCCGCGACGGCCGGCTGATCGAGGTGGACATGGACGCCGCTACCGGCAAGATCCTGCAGGTCGAAGAGGAACACGACGACTGATGCGCGCCCTTGTGGTCGAGGATGACCGTCGTATTGCCGCCGATCTGACCCGGGCGCTTGGTTCGGCCGGGTTCCGCGTCGAACATCTCGAGGATGGCGAGACCGCATGGTTTCGCGGCGGCACGGAAAGCTATGACCTGATCGTTCTGGATCTGGGCCTGCCGCGCCTGGACGGGCTGACGGTCCTGAAACGCTGGCGGGCCGAGGGGTGCGAATGCCCGGTCCTGATCCTGACCGCGCGCGGCGCCTGGACCGAACGGGTCGAAGGCATCGACGCGGGTGCCGACGATTACCTGTCCAAGCCCTTTCGGATGGAGGAACTGATCGCCCGCGCCCGCGCCCTGGTGCGCCGTTCGGGCGGGCGGGCGGCCTCCGTCCAGCAGGTGGGCGCGCTGTCGGTCGATCTGAACCGGATGTCGGTTTCCGTGGCAGGCGTGCCGGTGGCGGTGACGCCGTTGGAATACCGGCTTTTGTCCTATCTGACGCTGCACCGCGACCGCACGGTTTCGCCGTCCGAACTGCTGGAGCACCTGTATGGCGACGATGACGCCCGCGATGCCAACGCCCTGGAGGCCGTGATCGCCCGGCTGCGCCGCAAGGTGGGACCGGGGGTGATCCATACGCGGCGCGGCTTTGGCTATGACCTGGGGGCGCCCGGCTGATGCGCCGGTCGCTGCGGCTGCGGCTGCTGGTCGTGGGCGCCTTTGCCATCGTGGCGACATTGGGGGCTGCCGCGCTTGGGCTGGCGCTGTTGTTCGAACGCCATGTCGAACGGGTGGCGGTGAATGACCTGGAAGCCCGCGCCCTTACCCTGGCGGGGATCGTTGAACATGACGCGACGGGCGTGCCGCGCCTGGCCGCGCCACCGGCGGACCGGCTGTATCAACAACCCTTCTCGGGGCATTACTGGCAGGTTGCCCTGGGGGATCAGGTGCAGCGGTCGCGATCGTTGTGGGACAATACCCTGCCCATGGACCGCCCCGCGCCCGCACCCGGCCGATCCGACGTGCTGTCCCTGCCCGGTCCCCAGGGCGAACGCCTGCTGGCGGTGGAACAAAGCCTGCTGGTCGGGCGGGGGCCGGAATCCCTGACCCTGCGGATCGTCGTCGCCTCGGACCGGGCGGTGCTGACGGCCGCTCGGCAGGAATTCCTGGGCGACCTGCTGCCTTATCTGGCCTTTCTGGCCTTGCTGCTGATGGCCGGATCCTGGCTGCAGATCCGCGTCGGCCTGTCCCCCCTGGCCGAGGTGGCGGACCGCGTGCAGGCCCTGACCGAAGGGCAGCGTTCGCGTATCGGCACCGACCTGCCCGACGAGATGTTGCCCTTGTCCCGCCAGTTGGACGCCCTTCTGGACGCGCGTGACGCCGAACTGCTTCGCGCGCGGCACCGGGCAGGCGACCTGGCGCATGGCTTCAAGACGCCGCTCCAGGCGCTGCTGGGCGATGCGGGCACCCTGCGCCACAGGGGAGAGCCTGAAATCGCCGGCAGCATCGAAACCGTTGTCACGGCCATGCGTCGGCTGGTGGACCGCGAACTGGCCCGCGCCCGCATCCAGTCCGACCGCCACACGGCCGAGGCCGACCCGGCGGTCATCCTGGCCCGGCTGATCAAGGTCCTGCGTCGCACCCCCAAGGGCGGGGAAATCGACTGGCAGACCCGCCTTGCCCACCCCGCCCCCCGCGCCCGCATCGACCCCGACGACCTGACCGAGGCGCTTGGCGCGCTGCTGGAAAACGCCATGCAGCACGCCGATGCGGCTGTCGAGGCGGTCATTGGCCAAAAGGGCGACCGCGTGACCATCGCCATCTGCGACGACGGACCGGGCGTGCCGGACGGCGCCCTGGCTTGCCTGCCCCAACGCGGAATGCGCCTGGACGAGTCCGGCGAAGGACAGGGCATCGGCCTTGCCATTGTCAGCGACATCGCCGAAGCCGCCGGAGGGCAGTTGTCATTGACCAACACCCGCCCCGGCCTGCGCGTGGAACTGACGCTGGCAGTCGCCGCGCCGCGCCGATAGGCTGGCGCGAACAAAGGGGGCCACATGACACGAAACGGCGGGGCATTGCTGGTGGATTGCCTGATGGCGCTTGGCGCGACCAAGGCCTTTGGCATTCCGGGCGAAAGTTACCTGGCGGTGCTGGATGCGCTGCACGACACACGGGGACGGCTTGATTTCGTGCTGTGCCGCCACGAAGGGGGCGCGGCCTTCATGGCGGCCGCCTGGGGCAAGCTGACCGGCCAGCCCGGGATCTGCCTGGTCACGCGCGGGCCGGGCGTCACCAACGCCGCCATCGGCATCCACACCGCGATGCAGGACAGCGCACCCATGCTGGTCCTGGTGGGCCAGGTCGGCACCGACATGATCGGACGCGAGGCGTTCCAGGAAATCGACTATCCGGCCGTCTTCGGCAGCATGGCGAAATGGGCCGTCCAGATCGACCGGGTGGACCGCATCCCTGAAATCCTGGCCCGCGCCTGGAAGACCGCCACCACCGGCCGCCCCGGCCCCGTCGTTATCGCATTGCCCGAGGATATGCTTACCACCCTTTCGGACACGGCCCCCCTGTCCGGCGCGTCCGAGATCGCGGAACCCGCCCCCCTGCCCGCCGCCCTGGACAAGGGCATGGCCATGCTGGCCGGGGCCAGACGCCCGCTGATCCTGACCGGCGGCTGCACCTGGACGCCCGGGGGCAAGGCCGCGCTGCAACGCTTTGCCGAAGCGTCCGACATTCCCGTCCTTGCCGCCTTCCGGTTCCAGGACAGCTTCGACAACACCTCGCCCGTTTATGCGGGCGAAGCGGGGGTCGGGATGCCGCCCCATGTGCGCCGCCTGATCGCCGAATGCGACGTGATGCTGGCGATCAACGTGCGCTTTGGGGAAATGACGACCGACGCCTATACCCTGCTGCGGGTGCCGCAGCCGGAACAGGTGCTGATCCACGTCCATGCGTCAGAGGGGGAAATCGGCAAGATCTATCAGCCGCGCCTGGGGATCCAGTCGGGACCGAATGCGCTTGCCGCAGGGCTGCGTCCAGTGACCGGGCCGTGGTCGGATTGGCGCAAGGCGGCGCGATCGGGATACCTGGCGTCGATGCAGGCGCCCGCCCAGCCCTCGCCCGTCGATATGGTCGCGGTGATGGACCACCTGCGAAACACCCTGCCCGAGGATGCGATCCTGACGAACGGCGCGGGAAACTTTGCGGTCTGGCCCAACAAGTTCTTTGCCTTCGGTCCCCGGGCGCGGCTGCTGGCCCCGCAATCGGGCGCCATGGGCTATGGCCTGCCCGCCGCGATTGCCGCCAAGATCGCGCATCCGGCGCGCACCGTGGTGTGCTTCGCAGGCGACGGCGATTTCCAGATGACCTGCGCCGAACTGGCGACGGCGGCGCAGGCGGGGGCGCAGCCCATCGTGCTGGTGCTGAACAACGGCATCTACGGGACGATCCGTGCCCATCAGGAACGCAACTATCCGGCCCGTGTGTCGGGCACGACCATGCACAACCCCGATTTCGTCATGCTGGCGAAAGCCTATGGCTTCCATGCCGAACGGGTGCCAGCGACCGCCGATTTCGCGGCCGCGTTCCAGCGGGCCATGGGATCGAAGACCGGAGCCCTGCTGGATCTGGACATCTCGCCCGAGGCGCTGACACCGCGCCAAACCCTGACCCAGATGCGCGAAGCGGCCTTGGCCAAGCAGCCGGGCTAGACCGCGACCCCGTGCCGCCCGGCCAGGTCGGTAAAGAACTGCCAGGCCACGCGGCCGGATCGCCCGCCGCGCGTGGCCTGCCATTCGATCGCCTCGGCCCGCAGGGTGCCGTCGTCGATCGTCAGGTCATAGGCGTCGCAATAAGCCCGCACCATCGCCAGGTATTCGTCCTGCGAACAGGGATGAAAGCCCAGCCACAGGCCAAAGCGGTCGGACAGCGACACCTTTTCCTCGACCGCCTCGCCCGGATGGATGGCGGTCGCGCGTTCGTTGTCGATCATGTCGCGGGGCATCAGGTGGCGGCGGTTCGATGTGGCATACAGGATCACGTTCGCGGGCCGGCCGCTGATCCCGCCGTCCAGAACCGCCTTGAGCGACTTGTATTGCGTGTCGTCATGGCTGAAGGACAGGTCGTCCGAAAACAACAGGAACCGCTTGTCGCGGGCCTGGCCCAGGATCGCCAGCAGCCGCCCCACGGAACCCAGGTCGTCGCGGGCGATTTCAACCAGCACCAGCGGCAAACCCTGGGCCACGGCACCGGCATGGACGGCCTTGACCAAGGACGACTTGCCCATCCCCCGCGCGCCCCACAAAAGGGCGTTGTTCGCACCAAAGCCGCGCGCGAATTGCAGGGTGTTGTCCAGCAGGATCGCCTTGGCCCGGTCGATGCCGATCAGCTGCACCAGATCGACGCGGGCGACAGTCTGCACTGCTTCAAGCCGGTCGGGATCGGGGTGCCAGACATAGGCCGTGGCCTCGGTAAAGGACGGCGCGGGGATGGGCGGCGGGGCCAGACGCTCCAGCGCCTCGGCGATGCGGGTCAGGGCATCAGGCATCAAACGTCTTCGTCCCACAGCCCTTGGGCGCGCAGATCCTTTTCCCGCACCTTCTCGATGCGGCGGACGATCTGGATCGAGATCTCGTAAAGCCCATAGATGACCGAGAACAGCACAAGCTGGCTTCCCACGTCGGGCGGCGTCAGACAGGCTGCCAGCGTCAGGATCACGATCACCGCATAGCGGCGCGTGCTGGCCAGCGTATCGGCCGACACCAGCCCCGCCCGCCCCATCAGCGCCAAGGCCACAGGCAATTGGAACGACAGCCCGAAGGCCAGGATGAAGCGCGTGGTCAGGTTCAGGTATTCGCTGACCGACCCCTGGAAAACAATGCCCGCCAGGCTGGTGTTCGGCGCAGCCCCAGCCGGATCGTCAGGCAGCGCCAGCGGTCCCTGCTGGAAGCCCAGAAAAAAGGAAAACACCATCGGCAGGATGACGTAATAGGCAAATGCCGCGCCCAGGGCGAACATCAGCGGCGATGCGGCCAGGAACGGCAGGAAGGCCCGCTTTTCGCTGCGATACAGCCCCGGCGCCACGAAGC
Source organism: Paracoccus actinidiae (assembly GCF_030863885.1). NCBI lineage: Bacteria > Pseudomonadati > Pseudomonadota > Alphaproteobacteria > Rhodobacterales > Paracoccaceae > Paracoccus > Paracoccus actinidiae. The sequence goes on along the minus strand of NZ_CP132956.1, from coordinate 2,106,001 downwards.
GCCACAACTGATAGGCGATGATCGGGAATGCCAGGACAAAGCCGCCGAAAAAGGAAATGCGCAGGGCGACCGTAAAGCCTTCTTGCAGCTTCAACAGGATCAGCCCGCATTCCTGTCCGCGATCTTCAAGCGCGGCGCAGATCGGCAGGGTCAGGAAATTGTAGATCGGGTTCCAGATCAGGTAGCACAGGACCATCGCCACCACGAAGGCCAGGGCGGACCAGACCAGGCGAGTGCGCAATTCCTTGAGATGCTCGATCAGCGGGGCCGAGCTGTCGTCCAGCTCATCGACGTTTTGCGATGCCACTTATTGGTCCTTCATGTCCGACCGGCGGACACCGGCAATGCGGCGCGGGCTGGGCTGCGCGACCGGCATCGGGGCGGGGGCGGGTTCGTTCGCGGCCTGCAACGCGCCAGGGGCCGGGGGCGCGTCCATGGGACGGGTATCGGGCGCCACAGGGGCCGCCGGATCGGGCATGGGCCGCGCGGCCTTGTCCAGGGCGGTCTTGGGATCCCACTGTTCGAACCGCGATGCGGCCCGGTCCAGGGCATCCAGGCCCAAGGATTTCTTCGACGTCAGGTTCTTCAGATCCTTGGTCACGTCACTGATGCCGCTGCCCTTGGCCGCATCCTCCATCGCGCTTGTGAACTCGCGCGCCATGGACCTGGCCCGGGCCGTGATGCGGCCCAGGGTATGAAACAGCTTCGGCAAATCCTCGGGACCGATGACGATCAGTGCGACGACACCGATCAGCAGCAGTTCGCTCCACCCGACATCAAGCATTCTGGAACCCTTGTCCCGGTTTCGGGATCAGACGCGGGGTTCGTTGTGCGGGGTCACGTCGCGGGCCTCGGTGCCCGGAACGGGCTGGACCGATTGCACCGGCTGGACCGGCTGGACGGTCTTCTCGACAACCACGGGGCGTTCGGCATTCACTTCGGCATTGCCGTCGTTGATGCCCTTCTTGAAGGCGGTGATGCCCTTGCCGAATTCACCCATCAGCGAGGAAACCTTGCCGCGGCCGAACAGGACCAGGACCACGATGGCGATGACGAGCAGTGCCATGGGGGACGGCATATGCATTTCAGTTCTCCGTTCCAGAGTCAGGCCAATGACCTGGGTTCAACCAATCTGCGGAATATAGGACCTTCGCCCCCGCAGCGAAACCCCACCTGCCATGATTCGGCGCCTTCGTCATTAATCTGGAACAAAGTGACGTTATTTTGAGGAGCCTGCCCCCGGCCGCCCGGCTTGGCAGGGCCGGGCGTGCGGGCGATAAGGCGGTCATGGATCTGTCGTTGTATCTGACCGCCTTTGTCACGCTGTTCGTGGTGATCGACCCCGTGGGGCTGGCGCCGGTCTTTATCGCGCTGACGCCGGGGATGGGTGCGGCGCAGCGCCGCCGCATCGGGTTTCGCGCCCTAGTGATCGCGGCCGTGCTGATGACGATCTTCGGGCTGGCGGGCGAATCGATCCTGGGGGCCATCGGCATCTCGATTTCCGCCTTCCGCATCGCAGGGGGATTGCTGCTGTTCCTGACGGCGCTTGACATGCTGTTCGAGCGCCGGACCGAGCGGCGCGAGAACCAGGGCGACGGCGATCCGCTGCACCACGACCCGTCGGTCTTTCCGCTGGCCATGCCGCTGCTGGCGGGACCGGGGGCGCTTGCCACGATGATCCTTTTGATGGGCGAGGCGCCGGGGATCGGCCACTTGGTCATGGTGAACCTGGTGATGCTGTCGGTTCTGGCCATCGCGATGGTGCTGTTTGTCGTCGCCACGCCCCTGGCCCATGCGCTTGGCCGCACGGGGGTGATGGTCGTCACGCGGCTGCTGGGGATGCTGCTGGCCGCGCTTTCGGTGCAGTTCGTGATCGACGGGCTGAAGGGATCGGGGTTGTTTCCATGACCGACGACGACACGATGCAACTGGTTTTCTATGGCGTCCTGCTGCTGGTGATCGGCGGGGCGATGATCTTTGAGCTTGCGGGGCGCGGCGGGCAGGTGCTGCGCCAACTCATGCTGTGGGCGGTCATCTTTGCCGGCGCCACCCTGGCCGCGGACTGGTATATCGAGGGCAACGCCCCCCGCCAGCAGGTTCTGGAAGGCGGCCGGATCGAGATTCCGGTGGGCCGCGACGGCCATTTCCACCTGACCGCGCAGGTGAACGGGGAACCCGTGCGGTTCATGGTCGATACCGGCGCATCCTCGATCGCGCTTGGCCCGGCGGATGCGCGGCGCGTGGGGCTTGACCCGGACGGCCTGGCCTATGTCGGCACCGCCATGACCGCGAACGGCCGGGTCCAGACGGCTCCCGTCACCATCGACGAGATCGCCATCGGCGACATCCTGGACCGCAATGTCCGGGCCTGGGTGATCGGCGCCGACCTGGACGGGTCGCTGCTGGGGATGTCCTATCTACGCACCTTTGCCCGCGTCAGCTTCGAGGGCGACCTGCTGATCCTGGAACGCTAGTCCAGCGCCAGCGGCGGGGTCAGGCCGCTGTCTTCCAGATGCCAGACCGCCTGCCACCGCCCTGCCCGGCGGTCCAGCACCAGATAGTTGCGTTCCGCGACATAGCGATGCTTCTGGCCCGGCAGCGGCTTGATGCGGATCGGGTGGCCCTGCAAGGGCGCGTCCCCCAAGCCCGCGAACAATCCCAGTGCCCGGGCATAGCCCCTGGGCGGCGCGCGGTGCGAAATGCCTGACGCGACAAGCTGGTGGATCAGGGTTTCCCCTGGTCCCATCTCGGCCCGGGTGGCCAGGTGGATCTCGCCCGACAGGATCGTGACCGGCGCTGCCTTGCGCATCCGCAGGACCTGGGACAGCATCCGGCGCCATTCGTCACGGTGCGCGTGGCTTTGCCACTGGTCGCGCAGGTCGTCCTCGTAATGCTGCATCCGGGGGATCGCCATCAGCAGCGTCTCGGCCAGCGACAGGCGCGGTCCCAGCAACGGCACGCTGGACAGCATGAAGACATGATCGCCCGCGGGCCGCAGCGATTCGACCGCCTGCCAGCCCGCATCCCCCATCACCCGGTGGCGGCGGCGTTCCGACCGCAGGTCGGGGGCGAACAGCGTGACCCCCGGCAGATCGCGCCGCCAGCAAAGGTTCCGGCCGGTCGGATCCATGAACAGCGCGGGCACATCGGCATCGGTCGCACCATGCTGGAACAGCAGATACATTCGCCGCGCCACCGCGAACAGCGCCTGCCCCACCGCAGAACCCGTGCGGCTTTCCGGCAGCGAACCCCAGCCGTCGCAGATGTCGTGATCGTCCCAGACGGACAAGGACGGCACGCTGGCGAACAGGTCGGCGCAGCCCTCCGCCGCCAGCACCATCAGGTAACGCTGGACGAACCGGCGTTCCAGATGGCGCGTCAGGCCGTCCAGATCAGCAGGCGCGGGATCGTCGGGGATCCGGTCGGGCCAGCCGTCGGACAGGGGGTGGCCGTGCGTCGCCTCGTCGGCATAGATCTGGTCGCCCCCTTGCAGCAGCAGGGCAAAGGGCGCGCGGGCATGATCGGCCCGCAGCCGCGCCCACATCAGGTTGCGTTCCGCCCCGTCGCGGTCCAGATCGCCGTTTTCCTCACCGTTGCAGGATACGAAGGCGAGGCGGACATCGCCGTCCAGCCGTGTGGCGACGGGATGATCGCGCCCGTCCAGGGCATATCCCCCCTCGGCCTCGGTCAAGGTGAAATCATGCCGCCAGACCGACAACCCGGCAACCTGGGCCAGCAGCACGGGCTGCACCGCCCCGCCCCCTGTCGTGACCGCGCCGGGCGGGGGCGCGGCCTCGGGCCGGACGGTAATCGCCGCAAGATGGACGCCATCGGCATCGCAGCCCCGAAAGTGCAGGATCGGGCCTGCGAAACCACTTTGCTGAAGCATCCGGTCGTCTTGTCCTTGCCTGTCCGTTCAGGGCGTAGATAAGACCAAGAACAGGAATTGCACCCCCGGATCAGGAATTCAGGGGCTTGGCCTGTGCCAGGGCGGCGGAAAGGCGCGACAGGCCGGGAAACAGAGGAAACAGGTCCGCCTGCAAGGCGTGATAGATGTCGGGCTTGCCTGCGAACTGCCCGCGTGCTGCCGGGCCGTCCGGTTCCGGGAACCAGCCGCCCCGGTCATGGTCGATCAGATGCGCATCGGCAAAGCGCCACAGCCGGCGATACCAGTCCTCGTCCTCGGGGCGCGGGTCCAGCTTGATCAGCGCCGCAAGCGCCCCGATCGCCTCGGTCACGGGCCACCAGTAACGATCGGCCCGGGCCACGCCGCCGCTTGCGTCCAGCGTATAGGCCAGCCCGCCCCCCGGCAGCCAGGCGTCGCGCAGCGCCCTATCCACCAGCAGCCGCGCCTGTTCGGGGGCCTCTGTATCCGGCCGCCCCGCCAGATCCCAGTATTGCAGCAGCAACCGCGCCATTTCAAAGGAATGCCCAGGCGTGGTGCCGGCCGGGCGGAACATCGGGTTGCCCTCGTATGCGGGATCGGGCCGCCAATCGGCATCGTAATGTTCCGGGATGCGCCAACCATGCGCGGCGGCCTGCCCGCTGATGAAGAAATCCAGGATCCCGCCCGCGCGGCGCAGGTATTCCCCCTCGCCCGTGGCCTCGTGGGCGGCCAGCAATGCCTCGACCCCGTGCATATTGGCGTTCATGCCGCGATAGGTCGAAAAGACCTGCCAGTCGCGGGTGAATTCGTCGCAGAACAGCCCCGCCCGGGCGTCCCAGAACCGATCGTCCAGCACTTGCGAAATGTCGGCCAGCAGGCGGTCGGCGTCCGGGTGGCCCGCCAGTCTTGCGCTGGATGCGGCCAGCAGCACGAAGACATGGCCATAGGCCAGCTTGGTCCCGTCCGCCACCGCCCCGCCGCGCAGTGACCAGACATAGCCACCCTGCCGGTCGTCGCGATGCCCGCGCCAAAGGCTGTCCATCCCCCGGTCGATGATGCCCGCCCGGTCCGGGCGCCCGGCCAGGTGGCCCAGGGCGTGGGAGTGGACCAGCCGCGTCGTCGCGTGCAGTTCCTGCACGCTGCCCGGCACGGGCTGCCCCGCGTGGTCCAGCATGACGAAACCACTATCCGGCCCGGCGCTTGCGTCGAAGAAATCCAGCAACCGCGCGGCATCGCGGACCAGATAGGCGCGATGACGCGGATCATGCAGCCATGTCCCGTCGCCCCCGGATGCCAGTTCTGCCCGTTCCATGTGCGGCCCTCTGTCGCTGACTTGGGCGGAAATTGCCTCTGCCCCCGCCGGCTTGCAAACGATTTCGTGATATCCCCCTTGCAATCCGCGACGCTCCGCGCCACTTCTGCACGCAGCGGAACCGGGCCCCTCTGGCGACAGTCGATGTCGTGATGTCGGAACCGCATCGAGCGTGCTCGATGCAATTGGCCCTGTTTCACGAAGCCCTTGGCATCGAAGCATAACCAGCAACGATGAGGGCAAGATGGAATTTCTGTTATTGATGGTCCTGGGCAAGCCGCTGTGGATGTGGCTGCTGTTCATTGGCGTGGTGGTCGCGCTTCTGGCCTTTGACCTGGGCGTGCTGCACAAGGACAACCACCAGATCGGCGTGGCGGAAAGCCTGCGGATGTCGGCCATGTATATCATCCTGGGCCTGTCATTCGCGGGCTTTGTTTATTGGCAAATGGGGACCGAACCCGCCGCCCAGTACCTGACGGCCTTTGTGGTCGAAAAGACCTTGGCGATGGACAACATCTTTGTCATCGCGTTGATCTTCGGCTTCTTCGCCATTCCCCGCGAATACCAGCACCGCGTGCTGTTCTGGGGTATCCTGGGCGTGATCGTGCTGCGCGGCATCATGATCGGCCTGGGCGCGACCCTTGTCGAACATTACAGCTGGGTGCTGTATGTGTTCGCGGTCTTCCTGATCTTTACCGGCATCAAGATGCTGTTCGTCGACGAGGCATCCCATGACCTCAGCGGCAACAAGCTGGTCCAGTTCATGCGCAAACGCTTTCGCGTGACCGACGAGCTGCATGGCAACAGCTTCATCGTCAAGCGGCCCGATCCCAAGACCGGCAAGCTTGTCCGCTTTGCCACGCCCCTTCTGCTGGCCCTGGTGATGATCGAGATCGCGGATCTGGTCTTTGCCGTGGACTCGGTGCCTGCCGTGTTCACGATCACGACCGATCCCTATATCGTCTATACCTCGAACATCTTCGCGATCCTGGGCCTGCGGGCGCTGTATTTCGCGCTTGCCGCGATCCTGCACCGCTTTGCCTATCTGAAATACGCATTGTCGCTGCTGCTGGTGTTCATCGGGTCCAAGATCTTCATCGCCGACCTGATGGGTTGGGAAAAATTCCCGCCCACTTGGTCGCTGGGCATCACGTTTGCGATCCTGGGCGCGGGCGTCGTGTTTTCCCTGTGGAAAACCAACGGAAACAAACCCGAAGCGATTTCCTCGCAGACGGCGGGGGAATAACGCGAAACCACCGGCAAGGCGTCCGCAGGGGCGCCTTGCCTGCTGATTCTGTCCGGCAGGCGCCTTCATGCCTTTGCACCGGCGCGCGCATCGTGCAGATTGCGAAAAGCCTGACATGTTGGATAAAGTGAACCGATGCTTCTGGAAATTCTCATCGTCCTGCTTTTGACGATGTTCAACGGCGTCCTGGCCATGTCGGAACTGGCCATCGTGTCCGCCCGCCCCGCGCGGTTGAAGGTCATGGCCGCCGAAGGCAGCCGGGGGGCCGAAATCGCCCTGGATCTGGGAACCGAACCGGGCCGTTTCCTGTCCAGCGTGCAGATCGGCATCACCCTGGTGGGGGTGCTGTCGGGCGCGATCTCGGGGGCGACGCTTGGCGCGCGATTGTCGGCGCTGCTGATCGCCAACGGGCTTTCGCCTGCGCTGTCCCAGGCCTTGGGCGTCGGCGGCGTGGTCGTGCTGATCACCTATCTGTCGCTCATCATCGGCGAGCTGGTCCCCAAGCAGATCGCCCTGCGGTCGCCCGAAGGGGTCGCCAGCCGCATTTCGCCGCTGATCCTGTTCATTTCGCGCATCGCCGCGCCGATCGTCTGGATCTTGGACAAGTCGGGCAATGTCGTTCTGCGCCTGCTGGGGCAATCCGGCGAATCCGACCGCGGCATCTCGGACGAGGAAATCCGCGTCATGCTGTCCGAGGCGCGCACCGCAGGCGTGATCGAACCCGCCGAGACCGAGATGATCGCAGGCGTCATGCGCATCGCCGACCGGTCCGCCCGTGGCTTGATGACGCCCCGCCACGAGGTCGAGACGGTCGATGTGGCCGATCCCTCGGCCGAGGTTCTGCAACGGTTCCGCGACAGCCGCCGGTCGCGCCTGCTGGTGCGCGACGGATCCGACGACAACATCATCGGGGTGATCACCCTGCGCGATCTCTTGTCCGGGGATGTGACCGACCTGCGCCCCCTGGTGCAGGAGGTGCCGGTGATCCGCGAAGGGTTGCCCGCCCTGAACGTGATCGAGGAGTTGAAGGCCAGCCCCGCCCATATGCTGCTGGTTTATGACGAATACGGCCATTTCGAAGGCCTCGTGACGGCGATGGACCTGCTGGAGGCAATCGCGGGCGATTTCCCAGAACCCGGCGACGACGAACCCAAGGCCGTGCAGCGCGACGACGGCAGTTGGCTGGTGGCGGGCTGGATGCCTGCGGACGAGTTCGCCGAGATGATCGGCATCAGCCTGCCCGACGATCGCAGCTATGAATCCGTCGCGGGCCTGGTTTTGGACCGCGCGGGCGTGCTGCCTGACGTTGGTGCGCGCATCACCGTGTCGGGCTGGCAGATCGAGGTGGTGGACCTTGACGGCCGCCGGATCGACAAGCTGCTGGTGTCGCAGCTTGCCGAGGCCTGAGGGGGATCAGGCCGCGCGCCGGTCGCGGCCGATGCCCAGAAGCTGATAGATCACCAGGGCGGCCAGCGTCGACGTGCCGATGCCGCCCAGGGCAAAGCCGCCGATGGTGACGGTGAAATCCCCCGCCCCCAGGATCAGCGCCACGCCCACCGTGAACAGGTTGCGCGGGTCCGAGAAATCCACCCGGTTATCGACCCAGATGCGCGCCATGGCGCTGGCGATCAGGCCAAACACCGACACGGCCAGCCCCGCCAGCACCGGCGCCGGGATGGTCTGCAGGATCGCGCCGAACTTGGGCGACAGGCCCAGGATGATCGCGGCCACGGCCGCTATTGGAAAGATCAGCGTCGAATAAACGCGGGTCATCGCCATGACGCCGATGTTTTCGGCATAGGTCGTGACCCCAGTCCCGCCCCCTGCCCCGGCGATCATCGTGGCAAGTCCGTCGCCCAGGAAGCCGCGCCCGATGTAACGGTCCATGTTCTGCCCGGTGATCGCGCCAAGCGCCTTGATATGACCCAGGTTCTCGGCCACCAGGACAATGGCCACGGGGGCGATCATGCTGATCGCGGTCCAGTCGAATTTCGGCGCGGTGAAATTGGGCATCCCGAACCAGGGCGCCTGCCCCACCCGGGCAAAGTCGATGCCCGGCACGATGCCCGCGCCGTTGCCCAAGACCAGCACCAGCCCATATCCGAAGGCAAGCGCGATCAGCACCGCGATCCGTCGCGTCGTACGCGTGCCATAGGCCGACACCATCGCCATGCACAGCACGGTGGCAAGCGCGATGCCCAGATGCGCCATGCTGCCCTTCAACTGCCCTACGGCAACGGGCGCCAGGTTCAGCCCGATGGACACCCCGATGGCCCCGGTGACGGCGGGCGGCATCAGCCGTTCCACCCATCCGGTGCCTGCCGCCATCACGATCAGGCCGATCACCGCATAGACCAGCCCTGCCGCGATGATCCCGCCCAGGGCCACGCCGATGTTCGGGTTTGTCCCGCCGCCCGCAAAGCCCGTCGCGGCCATGACCACGGCGATGAAGGCAAAGGACGATCCCAGGTAGCTGGGCACCCGCCCCCCGGTGATGAAAAAGAACAGCAGCGTGCCGATGCCGGAAAAGAACACGGCCACGTTCGGGTCGAATCCCATGATCAGCGGCGCCAGGATCGTCGATCCCGACATGGCCAGCAGATGCTGCACGCTCATCGGGACGGCTGCGGCCCATGGCAGCTGTTCGTCGGGAAGAACCGTCGCGCCTGTGGCCGGGCGCCAGGTTGGAAAATAGCCCATCGTCTTCTCTTGTGATGATTCTGGCGGCGGGCTTAGCCCATCCCCGTGGGCAGGCCAACCGCCTGCGGCCTGCCGTTCCGGCCACGCACCGGCACGCAAGACGGGGCTTGCGCAACGAAAAACCCCCGCCGGTCAGGCGGGGGTTCGATGCAGTCAGGCGTTTGCGAAGATCACTCGCGATTGCCCATGAACTGCAGCAGGAACATGAACAGGTTCAGGAAGTTCAGATAAAGGCTCAGCGCGCCCATGATGGCGGTCTTGCCGATGAAGTCCCGGTCAGAACCAGCCAGTTCCAGATAGGTGTTCTTGATGCGCTGCGTGTCATAGGCGGTCAGACCCGCAAAGATCAGCACGCCCAGGACCGAGATCGCAAACTGCATCGCCGAGGATTGCAGGAAGATGTTCACGATCGACGCCACGATCAGGCCGATCACGCCCATGATCAGGAAGGTGCCCCAGCCCGACAGGTTCTTTTTCGTGGTATAGCCCCACAGCGACAGGCCCGCAAAGGCAATGGCCGTCACCACAAAGGTCTGCACGATCGACATATCGGTATAGACTAGGAAGATCGAGCTGATCGACAGGCCCATCAACGCCGCAAAGGCATAGAACATGATGGTCGCGGCCTGCGTGGACAGCCGGTTCAGCGCCGCTCCGAAGGCGAAGACCATCAGCAGCGGCGCGAACATGATCACCCATTTCAGGGGCGAGGCATAGATCGCATAGCCAAGCTGCGTCAGCTGGCCCGACGCATCGACGGCAGCGGTGCTGACGCCATAGGCCGCGACGGCGGTTACACCCATGCCGACCGCCATCAGCCCATAAACCTTGTTCATGTAGGCCCGCAGCCCTTCGTCAACGACCGCTTGGCGGGCGCCGATGCTCTGCGTGGTGCGGTACGTGTTGTAATCTGCCATCGATCTCTCCCTATGAGACAGGCCGGGCACTGCCGGCGTATGGCCACCATATTGGCATGAAACGCCCCTGATTCAATGCCGGTAAGGGGCCCGACCGGCACAGTTTTACGCAGATGTTACAAGGTGACGACGATCTTGCCGACCGACTTGCGGCTGCGCAGCAGGTCAAAGGCATCCCCAATGCGGTCCAGGGGCATCACATCGCCCAGCACGGGGGACAGCAGGCCGTCGCCGAACATCCCGAACAGGGCCTTCATGCTGTCCGACACGGCCTGGGGGTCCAGTTTCGCATAGCCACCCCAATAGAACCCATGGATGGCGATGTTCTTGACCAGGGCATGGTTCAGCGGCAGCACCGGCGGCTTGCCCCCCGCGAAACCGATGGCCAGGAAACGCCCGCCGGGGTTCATCGCGCGGAACGCCGCCTCTCCGGCGCTGTCGCCCACGGCGTCATAAACCACATCGGCCCCGCCCAAATCCCGCAGCGATGCTTTCAGATCGGGACAGTCGGCGCTGTCGATGACGGTATCGGCCCCCGCCCCGCGCACCACGTCCAGCCGGTCCTGCCCGCGCGCCACGCCAATCACGCGGGCGCCCATGGCGCACCCGATCTGGACCGCCGTCAAACCCACGCCGCCGGCCGCACCCAGCACGGCCAGAACCTCGCCCGGCTGAAGCGTCGCGCGACCGGCAAGCGCCAGGTGGCTGGTGCCATAGGCGATCTGGAACCCGGCGGCCTGTTCAAAGCTCATGGCCGCGGGGATCGGGGTGCAGGCGCCGGGGGGAACCGCCACCTGTTCGGCCAGCGTTCCCGGCGCCAGGACGGCCACCCGATCGCCCGGGCGCAAGCCGCTGTCGCCGGGCGCTTCCATCACCTCGCCCGCGCCTTCGAGGCCGGGGACAAAGGGCGGATCCTGGCGTTCCTGATATTCGCCCTGCGCCTTCAGCAGGTCGGCAAAGTTCAGCGCCGCCGCCCGCAGGCGCACCAACACCTGCCCCGGCCCCGCCTGAGGCGCGGACCGCCGCCTGAGCGCCGGTTCACCCCCCAGTTGTTCGACCAGGGCGACCCGAATCATCCCCGGACCATCGGACATGGAAGTTTTCGTCAAATCCTTCATCCCCTTATCTACTGCCCGCCGACCCGCGCGCCGGACCTGTCTTTTTGGTCAGGAACGGGGCCGTTAACCAGGTTAACACTCGAAAATTGAGAAAGGTTAAGATAGTGCTTCCTTAGATTGCATGAGGTGGTAACGATGAAACACGGTGTTGATGTTCATGTTGGCAAGCGGATTCGCCATCGTCGCTGGATGATCGGGATGACGCAACAGCAGCTGGCCGACAAGGTCGGGATCAAGTTCCAGCAAATCCAGAAATACGAAACCGGCATGAACCGCGTGTCGGCGTCGCGCCTTTGGGACATCGCGCGCGCGGTGGATGTGCCGGTCAGCTTCTTCTTCGAAGGGCTGCACGAAGGCGACATCCCCGACGGCGTCGCGGGCGACATCCTGGCCGACAAGGAGGCGCTGCAGCTGGTGCGCGCCTATTACACGATGCCGGTCGCGCAGCGCCGCCAGATCTTCGAACTGGCCCGCGTCCTGTCGGACGCTGCCTGATCCCCGGTCAGGTGCGGGACCAGTTCCCGTCACGCGCCTGACACCGGTTCCGCTGCCAAATCCCTTGCGCCGCCACTGGCAGGACAACCCCGTTCGGGTTAGTCCTGCCCTTGGATCGGACCAAGGGGCAGCCATGCAGGACGCGCAGCACATCATCGACACGGCGCACCGGATGGCCGATGCCGCCCGCACGGCCATCCTGCCGTTCTTTCGCACCAACCTGGCCGCTGACAACAAATGGCAGACCGGCTTTGATCCCGTGACCGAAGCCGACCGCGCTGCCGAACGCGCCATGCGGGACGTGCTGGCCCGGCTGCGGCCAGACGATGCCATCCTGGGCGAGGAATTTGGCACGACCCCGGGGTCCAGCGGCCTCACCTGGATCCTGGATCCCATCGACGGCACCCGCGCCTTTCTGTGCGGTGCGGCCAGTTGGGGGGTGCTGATCGGGGTCTGGGACGGGCAGGACATCATCTATGGCCTGATCGACCAGCCCTATATCCGCGAACGGTTCGAGGGCGGATTGGGCCAGTCCCGCCTGATCAGCGATGCCGGAGAACGCCCCCTTGCGGTGCGCAGGGTCGAACTGGCCGGGGCGACGCTGCTGACGACCTATCCCGAGGTCGGGACACCGGATGAGGCCGCAGCCTTTCGCCGCGTCGCGGGGCAGGTGCGGCTGACGCGATACGGGCTGGACTGCTATGCCTATGCCCTGCTGGCCCTGGGCCAGGTGGACCTGGTGATCGAGGCCGGACTGCAATCCTATGACATCGCCGGGCCGCTGGCAGTGGTCCAGGCGGCGGGCGGCATTGTCACCGACTGGCAGGGCGGACCGGCGCATCACGGGGGACAGGTGATCGCCGCCGCCTCGCCTGCCCTGCACCGCGAGGCGCTTCTTTTGCTGAACGGGGGTGGCGCATGACCGACCAGACGCCCATCCCCGACGATCAGTTCTCCGACGGCGACGAATTCATGCCGGGCCGCGACTTGCTGGACCGGATCGACGCGGCCATCGGGGCGGGCGACGCGGGCCTGCTGAACACATTGCTGGAACCGATGCACGGCGCCGACATCGCCGACATCATCGAACGCCTGACCCCGGCCGAGCGCCGTGCCTTCCTGACCCTTTATTCGGGCGAGATCGACGGCGAAATCCTGTCCGAGATCGACGAGGCGATCCGCGACGAGGTGATCGAGCAACTGCCGCCCGAGGTCATCGCCGATGCCGTCCGCGAGATGGACAGCGACGATGTCGTCGACCTGATCGAGGACATGGACGAACCAGAACGGCAGGAAATCCTGGCGGCCCTGGACGCGACCGACCGGGCGGCGGTCCAGCAGTCGCTGGCCTATCCCGAATACTCCGCCGGCCGCCTGATGCAGTCCGAGGTCGTGACCGCCCCCGAACACTGGACCGTGGGCGAGGCCGTGGCCTTTCTGCAATCCGAGGATTGGCTGCCCGAGCAGTTCTATCACATCGTGCTGGTCGATCCGCGCCGTCACCCGCTGGGCTATGTCACGCTGGGACGGTTGCTGGCATCCAGCCACGCGACCCTTTTGCGCGACATCACCGAAGACAGCTTCCGCACCATCGGCGCCTTTGCCGAGGAAGCGGACGTGGCCTATGTCTTCAACCAGTATCACCTGATTTCCGCCCCCGTGGTGGACCGCGACGACCGGCTGGTGGGCATCATCACCATCGACGACGCCATGGCCGTCCTGGACGAGGAACACGAGGAAGACATCCTGCGCCTGGCCGGGGTGGGCGACGAATCGAGCCTGACCGACAGCGTGATGCAGACCGCCCGGCGGCGGGTGCCCTGGCTTGCCACCAACATCCTGACGGCGGTGGCCGCGGCATCCGTGATCGGGCTGTTCGAGAATTCCATCGCGCAACTGGTCGCGCTTGCCGTGCTGATGCCCATCGTGGCCTCCATGGGCGGCAATGCGGGAACACAGACGCTGACGGTCGCGGTGCGTGGCCTGGCGACAAAGGATCTGACCAAGGACAACTCGGTCCGGGTCATCCGGCGGGAAGCGGTGGTGGGCCTGCTGAACGGCGCAATCTTCGGGCTGGCCATCGGGTCCGTCACCTATTTCTGGTTCGGCAGCTTTGGCCTGGGCGCGGTGATCGGGCTGGCGATGATCATCAACCTGACGATTGCCGCCGTGGCCGGGATCCTCGTGCCGCTGACGCTGGAAAGGCTGGGCGCGGATCCGGCGCTTGCCTCGCCCACCTTTGTGACCACGGTGACGGATGTGGTGGGCTTCTTCGCCTTTCTGGGCCTTGCAACGGTGATGCTGCTGTGACCGACATGGACAAATCCGCCCTGCGCGCCCGCGCCCTGGCTGCCCGCGCAGCGGGCGGCGATGGGGATGCGCTGACCCGGCACCTGATCGCTGCCCTTGCCCCGCACGGGGGCAAGATCCTTTCCGGATACTGGCCGATGCGGGGCGAACCCGACCCCCGCCCCGCCATGGCGACCCATGACGGTCCCGTCTGCCTGCCGGTCGTGCCCGGCAAGGCCGTGCCGCTGGTCTTTCGCCGCTGGCAGGGCGAGCCACTGGTGCCCGGCCCCTTTGGCACCTCTCATCCCGCTGATTCGCAGCCCGTTCTGTCGCCGACGGTGTTGATCGTGCCGCTTGCGGGGTTCGACCGGCGGGGAAACCGCATCGGCTATGGCGGAGGCTATTACGACCGGACCCTGCAAATGCTGCGGGAATCGGGACAAGTCACCGCGATCGGCCTGGCCTTTGCGGTCCAGGAACTGCCCGATATCCCGGCCGATCCCTTTGATCAGCCCCTGGATCTGGTCGTCACCGACAGGGGGCACATTCTTCCACAGCCATGATTGCCCGCCGATTGTGACAAGTTTGCATCGGCTGTGCAAAACTGCCGGACGACCCCGGGACAAGGCTGTGGACAACCTTGGGACAGGTCTGCCTAACCCCCTGCCCCTGCATCCTATATCGCCGCGCCGCCCTTGTTGACGACTGGCCCCGGCCATTGGCTGTGAACGAATCCTTGCGACCCGCTGCGGGGGTCGAGTCAACCGTTCTCGTCACATTATCCACAGATAAAAAACGTTGCGCTGATCTCTCAATAGGATCAGTTTTGTGGTCTGCGGCGTTGGTCACACCAGATGTGGTGGAAGGTGAGCCATAATCACCAAGACCCGTCGCTTCGCGGTTTCAGACCTGTCGGGCAGCCTCCTGCCCTGACCCATCGCATTTGCGATGGGGCGGCCTCGTGTCGCCTGGCGCAAGTCGCGGAACGAGGGACGACATGAAAGGGCTATGGGCATGAAGATCGAACGGCGTTTCACCACCCCTGCTGGGGGCGCCTATGGCGACATCGTCTTTGCGACGACCACCAGCGAAATCCGCAACCCCGACGGCACCACCGTCTTTCGTAATGACCAGGTCCAGGTCCCCAAGGGATGGAGCCAAGTCGCCAGCGACGTGATCGCGCAGAAGTACTTCCGCAAGGCGGGCATCCCGGCGCGGCTGAAGCGCGTCAAGGAAAAGGGCGTGCCCGAATTCCTGTGGCGCAGCGTGGCCGATGAGGAAGCCTTGGCAACCCTGCCCGCCGACCAGCGTCACGGCGGCGAGACAAGCGCGCGGCAGGTCTTTGACCGGTTGGCAGGCGCCTGGACCTATTGGGGCTGGAAGGGCGGCTATTTCACCACCGAGGAAGACGCCCGCGCCTATCACGACGAGATGCGCTTCATGCTGGCCCGGCAGATGGCCGCGCCGAACAGCCCGCAATGGTTCAACACCGGGCTGCATTGGGCTTACGGCATCGACGGCCCGAGCCAAGGGCATTTCTATGTCGATCACAAGACCGGCAAGCTGGTCAAATCCGACAGCGCCTATGAACATCCCCAGCCGCACGCCTGCTTCATCCAGTCGGTCAGCGACGACCTGGTCAACGAAGGCGGCATCATGGACCTGTGGGTCCGCGAGGCGCGGCTGTTCAAATACGGATCGGGCACCGGCACCAACTTCTCTTCCCTGCGCGGCGAGGGGGAACGGCTGTCGGGTGGCGGCAAGTCATCGGGCCTGATGGGGTTCCTCAAGATCGGCGACCGGGCTGCGGGTGCGATCAAGTCGGGCGGCACAACGCGCCGCGCGGCCAAGATGGTGATCTGCGACATGGATCACCCCGATATCGAGGCCTTCATCAATTGGAAGGTCATCGAGGAACAGAAGGTCGCATCCCTGGTCGCCGGGTCCAAGGCGCACGAGGCGCGGCTGAACGACATCTTCGCCGCCATCCGCGAAGGTGACGGCGAAACGGACCCCGCGCAGAACGACGGCCTGAAATCCGCGATCCGTGCCGCCAAGCGCGCGATGATCCCGGAAACCTATATCAACCGCGTCCTGCAATACGCGCGCCAAGGCTTCGACAGCATCGAATTCCCGACCTATGACACGGATTGGGATTCCGAGGCCTATGTCAGCGTCTCGGGCCAGAACTCGAACAACTCGGTCCGGGTGACGGATGCCTTCCTGCAGGCCGTGCGCGACGACGCGCCGTGGGAATTGCTGCGGCGCACCGACGGCAAGGTCGCCAAGACCATCAGCGCGCGGGAACTGTGGGACCAGGTGGGTCACGCAGCCTGGGCTTGCGCCGATCCCGGCATCCAGTTCCATGACACGGTGAACGCCTGGCACACCTGCCCCGAGGACGGGCCGATCCGCGGGTCCAACCCGTGCAGCGAATACATGTTCCTGGACGACACGGCCTGCAACCTGGCTTCGATGAACCTGCTGACCTTCTTCGCGGACGGCCGGTTTGACGCCGATGCCTATGTCCACGCCACGCGGCTGTGGACCGTCACGCTGGAGATCAGCGTGCTGATGGCGCAGTTCCCCAGCAAGGAGATCGCGCAGCGCAGCTATGATTTCCGCACGCTGGGCTTGGGTTACGCCAATATCGGCGGCCTGTTGATGAACATGGGCCTGGGATATGACAGCGACGGGGGGCGCGCGCTGTGTGGTGCGCTGACCGCTGTCATGACCGGCGTCGCCTATGCGACAAGCGCGCAGATGGCCGCCGAACTGGGCGCCTTCCCCGGCTATGCGAAGAACGCGGGCCATATGTTGCGGGTGATCCGCAACCATCGCGCCGCAGCCCACGGCACCGGCGCCTATCAGGCGGTGAACGTGGCCCCGGTGGACCTGGATGCCGACAACTGTCCCGACGCCCGCCTTGTCGCCATCGCGCGGCAGGCCTGGGACGAGGCCCTGGCCCTGGGCGAGGATCACGGGTATCGCAATGCCCAGACCACGGTGATCGCGCCCACCGGCACCATCGGCCTGGTCATGGACTGCGACACCACGGGGATCGAGCCTGACTTTGCCCTGGTCAAGTTCAAGAAGCTGGCAGGCGGCGGTTACTTCAAGATCATCAACCAGTCGGTCCCGGCGGCCCTGACCAAGCTTGGCTATGCCCCCGCGCAGGTCGAGGAGATCGTGGCCTACGCCGTGGGCCATGCCTCCTTGGGCAACGCGCCCTTCATCAACCACACCGCGCTGACAGGCCATGGCTTTGGCCAGGCCGAGATCGGGAAAATCGAGGCATCGCTGGCCACCGCCTTCGACATCCGCTTCGTCTTCAACCAGTGGACCTTGGGCGAGGATTTCTGCAAGGGCACGCTGGGCATCCCGGCGGACAAGCTGGCCGATCCGACCTTCGACCTGCTGCGCCACCTGGGGTTCACCAAGGGCCAGATTGACGCCGCCAACGACCATGTCTGCGGCACGATGACGCTGGAAGGCGCGCCGCATCTGCGGGGCGAACACCTGCCGGTCTTCGATTGCGCCAATGCCTGCGGCAAGACCGGCAAGCGCTACCTGTCGGTCGAAAGCCACATCCGCATGATGGCAGCGGCACAGTCCTTTATCTCGGGCGCGATTTCCAAGACGATCAATATGCCCAATACCGCGACCATCGCCGATGCGCTTGCGGCATACGAGCTGTCCTGGTCGCTGGGCATCAAGGCCAATGCGCTGTATCGCGACGGCTCCAAGCTGTCCCAACCCCTCGCCGCCGCCCTGGTTGAGGATGACGAGGAAGCCGAGGAGATCCTTGCAAACGGCAGCGCGCAGGAAAAGGCTGCCGTCATCGCCGAAAAGATCGTCGAGCGGATCATCGTCAAGGAGGCCGTGCGGAGCCACCGCGAGAAACTGCCGCAACGCCGCAAGGGCTATACCCAGAAGGCGGTCGTAGGCGGGCACAAGGTCTATCTTCGGACCGGCGAATATGATGACGGCGGCTTGGGCGAAATCTTCATCGACATGCACAAGGAAGGCGCGGGCTTCCGGGCGATGATGAACAACTTTGCCATCGCAGTGTCCGTGGGCCTGCAATATGGCGTGCCGCTCGAGGAGTTCGTGGACGCCTTCACCTTCACCCGCTTCGAGCCCGCGGGCATGGTGCAGGGCAATGACAGCATCAAGAACGCGACCTCGATCCTGGATTATGTCTTCCGCGAACTGGCGGTGTCCTATCTGGATCGCACCGACCTGGCCCATGTGAAGCCGGAAGGCGCCCGCTTCGACGACATGGGCGGCGGCGAGCGCGAAGGGCTGAACATGGCCCCGGTCAGCGAGCAGTCGGAACTGAAATCCCTGACCATGCTGAAGCAGATCAGCAGCGCAGGATACCTGCGCAAGCGTTTGCCCCAGGATCTGATGGTGTTGCAGGCGGGGGTGTCGGCGACGGCCATCCTGTCGGCCGAACCCGCGGCCATGGACCTGCGCATGAAGGCCAAGATGCAGGGGTACGAGGGCGATCCGTGCGGGGAATGCGGGAACTATACCCTGGTGCGCAACGGAACCTGCATGAAGTGCAACACCTGCGGGGGGACGAGCGGGTGTAGTTGATCGTTGGGTGGGGCGCGAAGTTACAGCTTCGCGCCCCGGCCGCCCTGCACTTCATTGTTGACGGATGAACCGCCCCATCATCGCCGATCCTCCAATAGCCGGCGCTCGTCCCGGCGGTCCTCTAGCAGTTGCACGGCGCGTCGCATGATTTCGGTATTGGCATTGGTGGTCTTGTTGGTGTCGGTCAGCAGGTCGCGGCTTTCCTTGACCAAAGTTTCGGCCATAGCGAGCATCTTGTCATGCAAAGCACTGTTTCGTTGATACTGGATCCAGTTGAACCAGCCCTGCACGATAATCACGACGCCAGCCAGGCCGCCGCCCACCTCTTTAATGAAAGCCGCCACGTCCATCAGTGGGCAGTCCTCATGCGATTATTCATCATATTGGGCCTATCTTGCTGTTATGGATATAATTTCGCGCGAAGATTGATTAACGCCGCACGTATTCGCGGAGACTTACGGCAGCGTGAGAGGCCATGGTTCCCATATTTGCGGGAGAGCATGATGATTCGGCGGCATTTTTTATCGGGACTTGTGGGCTTCAAGGTGGTGCTTGTCGGGACTGCCCTGACGGTTGGGGCGGGGCAGACTGCGGAGGCAGCGACCACAGTTAGTTTCAAATTGCGCTATGAGGGCACTGTCCTTGATCGCGCCACCATATTTGATACCGGCACAGAAGATCTCCTGTGGGACGGTGTTCTTGACGTTGAAGGGTCGCCTTGGGAATTGCCTACGCTTTATCACGGTGCCAAGAAGGGCGATATATTCGAGGCATACGCCGAGATTGAGGAGGCTGACGACGAAGACGGCGGATACATTGCTCCGGTTTGTGATGTCGGTGGATTTGGCTGCTCGAAGACCGGGGGGTGGGACCGATACATTTCCACCGACCCATTCAGTGTAACAACCGATGCGTTTATGGTGGTGCAGTATGGTTCGTCCCTGACCGTCACGAACTGGGGCGAGCATCATTTGGCCGGCTTCAGTTTCTTCGGTGATGGTTACAGAGGGTTCACAGACTCAATCGTCACGACCTTCACGATCATCGACCCGGCTCCTGTTCCACTTCCGACCACCGCCGCCCTTCTGCCGATGGGCTTAGGCGCCCTCGCTTTGATGCGAAGGCGCCGCCGGTCGGCTTAGACCGCCAAAGGCTCAATCGCCCCGCGCGAGGCCCTGGTAGGCCGCACGTTGCCCAGGATGTCGTCATAGGCCACCAGATCACCCGTGGCGCTGCCGATGGCAGGGCTGCCCGGCAGCGGACGCCACAGCGACCAGGGCTTGCGGGGGGTGGCGAAGCTGGTGTCCATGGGCAGCTTCTGCGACGTGCCCTTGTTATTGGCCTGATGCGCTTTCCAGGCATAACCGAGATACATCGGGTCGAAGTCCAGCCTGGTATCGTCCAGAGGCACATCCGGCGTCAGCCCGCCCGTGCGGTTGGGCTGATGCACGACGATGTTTTCCACGCGAACCACTCCGTCATTGAAACAATCCGGGCGAATATCCACCGGCGTCCAGCCCTTATCGGCCGCAGCGGCGTCGTCCATTTCGTTGATGATGGTCACGTTGTAGATGTCCACTCGTTCGCGGCGGGCCTCAGCAGAGAACTTGTCCGGCTTACCATGACCGATTTGAATTGAACGGCCAAAACTATCCTGACCAGTTGGGACGTTGGGGCGGTGCAGAATACCGTTCCGAGCCGTGAAAGCCGGTGACGAAATGCCAAGATGCCCAACCGTCCGCGCGGACCCCATGAAGTAGAACTTGTCCAGCACCGTGTTGCAGGGAATTGCCCCGCTGCCCGTGGCCGAGCCGTTGCTGAACCCCTGCCAGCCGCCTTCGCCCCCAATGCAGCCGAACCACGCTTCATAGAGAGCGTTGTTCCGGTGGTCGCGGATGATGTTCTGGTCAACGGGCGTCAGCCCGACGACTGTCCAGCCGTTGCGGGTAAAGCCACCTAAAGCCCAGACGAACAGGGTTGCAGGACCATGCGTGCGGAACGCCCCGTGGCGATTGCCGAGGTCAGTCTTCGACTTGCCGTTGCCGCCCTGCAAGGCGCGGGGATGCTGACACAGGGACATGCCGATATAGGCGGCGTAACCGCCCTCGCGGCCCGTGGAATAGACCCCGTAATCCTCCCAATTCGTCGCGTCGCAATCGGCAAAGATCGCGCACAGGCTGGCCGCGTCACCATTGGTTCCGAAGCCGCTGCCAACCCCATCGGCGCCGCAGTTGTAGATCGTGGCATGGCCTGACCAGACCTGCACCGCCATCGGGCGACCGCCTGCGGTCCAGGCGGGATCGACGGTTTCGGTCGTGCTATCCCACGGTCCCAAGAACCTGACGTTGGCAATCGTCACGCCCTTGACGGTGCAGCTTTCGCCATACACCCGGAAGCCGGCGCCATTTGCCCACATTTCCACATCGGCGCGGGTCTCATAATCCCAGGTGTTGACATAGCAGTTGTGCCAGCGCGAACCGACATACGGACTTGCGTTGGACGCCAGCTTGACGCCCGGCTTGAGCAGCAAGGCCACCGGGACACCTTTGGATTTCAGAGCCTCGATGCGCTTGATGCCCGCATCAAAACCGACAACCCGGTTCGCCGCGATGGCATCCGGCGCGCCTGTGAAGTCGTCCGTGTCGGATACGACGACGCGGGTTACCGGGTTGAAAGCCGTGCGGGGGTCAGCCGTCTCGATTTCCACCAAATCCCACGCAGTTTTGCCTGTGGCCGGTTCGGTGACGGTGACGATAACCACCTGCTTGCCTGGCTTGGCAAAGACGTGGGCGGGGAATGGGGAGTTGGCCCAGTTCTGGTCCTTCCATTCGTCAACGATGTTCTTCGGGGCGCTGAACTTCCCCGGATCGCCGAAGGTCCAATGGTAGTGCAGGTCGTGAAGCACCGGGTTGCGGATCGTGCCATCGGCCGGCGGTTGAGCATCGAATCCACTGACCTCTGCTCGGAACATGATCCCCTCCGGGGCCACACGCTGTTCGCCCCGCCGCACGGTGATCTTGACCGACGCTCCGCCAGTGCCGCCCGGCGCCACAATTGGCGGCAGGGGATCAGCGAGCGGGTCCACGGGATCGGTCGGTTCAACCGGGTCGGTGGGTTCCTCCGGTTCCTCAACCGGCAGTTCCTCGAGAACCCCGACGGCGTTGACCGCGAAGCCGCCGTTTGGCGCGGCCCATGCCAGCTCATACCGGCCCGGCGCCAGTGCGCCGATTGCTGTCGCCAGTTCAGCAGAAGGAACAATGCCCGCGTTTGACCAGTCTTCGGGGATGACAATGATTTTCATGATTTGGCCTCCTGGCCGATGTTGGATTGATTGAAATTCAGAGTCGATAGCGGACGATCACGACGCCCGATCCGCCGATGCCGCCAAAGCCGAAGCCGCGAGAACCGCCGCCGCCAATGAGATAGTCCACCATTCCGCCGCGCGTGAATGTCAGCGTGTCGGATGCTGTGAAGCGGTGGACCCGATAGGTCACGCCGCCATCGGCAATGGTGCTGATGATCCCGCCCGTGGCCTCGGGTCCGTCAACCGCAGGCGCAGGTTTTTGCCAGATCAGCGCCCCGCCCTTGTAGGTTCGGGTGATTTCCTGCGCGCCACGAAAGCGCCGCTGGATCGAGGATGCGCTCAAGACTGGCATGGCGTCACCCCGAGATAGGGTAATAGGTGGCCGGATCCTTGGTCGCCAGAGCGTCATAGGCCGCTTGGGTCAAGGTGACGTGCCGTTCGCTGCCATTGACCTTGTGCGCGATAGCCCCGGTGCTGTCCGCCAGATACAGATCGAAGCCTTCGCCCGCCCGCACCGCGTAAAGCGCATCTGCGGTCAGTGTGGAAGGCAGGACCGCCACGACCTTATGGATGGTGAGGGTCATGGATCACCAGCCCATGCTGTCCCAGGCGATGCGAGGGCGGGCACCGCCGTAGGTCACGTTGCCCGCGCCATCTTCGCCAATCTTGTCCAATTGCGTCGCGTTCGCATGGGAATGGCGCTTGGCCACGGCATCATCAATGGCGGCGACGCCACTGCTTGGCTTCCCGGTGATGTTTGCCCATGCCAGCACCAAGGGTTGGCTTTCGGCTTCCGATAGCTTGATCCATGCAGATGTGGATGACCGCCACATGTATTCGGCTCCGCCCGAATTCGCCGTGCTGTCTCCGGTCGCATTGACCACATAGACCCGCTGCGCATTCTTGGGGGTCAGCGCATTACGCGCGGCGATGTTGTCCACGATCACCGTGCCTGCGATGGCCGCGCACCTCACGACCGAAGACATGGCCGACGACCTGGATCCGCTGGCGCCGAACGCTGCAGCTGACCGACTGAAGGCGCGGCGTGCGATTTGCAGCTATGGCAAGCAGAAGCGGTTCTTTGGCGCCGACCCGTCGCTGGCCGCACGGCACAAGCCGATCCCGAAGACCATCGGCTACCCAGCCGGGACAGACACAGAGATTGAAGCCTTCCGGAAGCGGTGGCCCATCGGATCGGTTCAGCGCCTGTGCTTCGAGCTTGCCTTTTGGACCGGCGCGCGGATCAGCGATGCGGTGAAGATCGGTCCGGGCACGATCGGCAGGGATGGAGTCTTGCAGTTCACCCAGCAGAAGACGGGCGAGCCGACCTTCATCCCTTGGAGGTGCACCCTGCCTGCATATGCGGCGCGCATGATCACAGACCGGAAGCTGATGCACACTGCGCTCGATGCGCGGTCAGAGAAACGAATGACTTTTCTCGCGATGCGGCAAGGCCGGTCACGACCCTCAAAGGCATTGGGGCATTTTATGTCGGATGCCGGGACCGAAATGGACATTGCGAAGTCTGCTCACGGCCTGCGCAAAGCGCGCGCCAAGGCTTTGGCCGAGGCAGGGGCAACCGTCCACCAAATCATGGCTTGGACGGGTCACATTACCCTCGAAGAGGTGGAACATTATACCCGCTAAGCCAACCGCCGCGCGGCTGTTCGGGGACGTGAACAAACCGGGAAAGCTATAAACCGCTGATCCACAGCTGTAAACTATCAGCTAATAACATTGTTTTTGCAAATTTCTTAGGGTGGAGTGGCAGCCCGTAGGGGAGTCGAACCCCTCTTTTCAGGTTGAAAACCTGACGTCCTAACCGATAGACGAACGGGCCACTTTCTTGCGCTGCCCGTCTTGCCGGGTGGCGTGGGGCGGTGTTTAGGCAAAGCCGCAAAGGGGCGCAAGCGGAAATTTCGGTGCCAGTGCAAAAATTTTTGCGCGGTCCCCAAAGGCTTTCCGGGCGGTGATCTCAGACCCCGGCGCCGCGCTTCGCAGCACCCATGGACGCCGCCACAAAGGCCGCGCAGCGGCGGTCGGCGGCGCATTCCGCCCCCTGCCCCCAGGGGCGGAAGCGCAGGCGGAAGGCGGCAAGGCGGGCGGCGGCGTCCACGGGGGGATAGCCGATCCGGGTCAGACTGGCGTCCAGAGGCAAGTCCGGTCCCCGGCCCCTTTGCAGGGCCAGGCCTTCGCGCGCCAGGCGCTGCCAGTCAAAGCGGGGGCCAGGGTCGATCTTGCGGCCCGGCGCCATGTCGGAATGGCAGATCACCCCGTCGGGTCCGATCCCCCAGCGGTCCATGATGCCGCGCAACAGCGACGCAACCCCGTCCATCTGGCGCAGGGGAAAGGGGCGGTCGCCGGGGTTGGCGATCTCGATCCCGATGGAGCGGGAATTCACGTCATCCCGGCCTTGCCAGGATCCCGCGCCCGCGTGCCAGGCGCGGCGATGTTCGGGAACCAGGGCTTCGGCACGGCCATCTTCCAGGATCAGCCAATGCGCGCTGACCTGTGCTGCTGGATCGCACAGGCGCGCGC
This sequence comes from Paracoccus actinidiae, assembly GCF_030863885.1. Taxonomy (NCBI): domain Bacteria; kingdom Pseudomonadati; phylum Pseudomonadota; class Alphaproteobacteria; order Rhodobacterales; family Paracoccaceae; genus Paracoccus; species Paracoccus actinidiae. The sequence goes on along the minus strand of NZ_CP132956.1, from coordinate 2,081,594 downwards.
GGGCGCCGGCGGCATCGGCCATGCCCGTGTAATGCAGCACGATCAGTTCGGGGCGCTGGCCGCGCCTGTCGCCATGATTGGGGCTGGGGAAACCTCCGCTCACAGCGGCGGCTGGTCGCCCGTGCGCATGGAAGGGGGTACGATCACGACCGGCGCGTTGGGCCTTTGCACGGAGGCGGCGGGGGCCATCGCAGGCTTGACCACCCGTACCCTGTCCACGCCCATGGTCGCGGGGATCGGCACCGGGCTGCGGCCCGCGATATCCGCCCCCGTAGGCGCATAAAAGGGGCGGGCGACCGGGATGGTCTTGGGCGATTCCGTGGCCGTGACCAGGGCCGCCTCTCGTGTAGCGCGGTATTCGCCATAGCGGGTCGGGCCGAAGTTGTAGTTCGGGTTCCAGCCCAGATGCTCGCCACAGCCGGCAAGCGCCAGCACCGAAAGGATCAGACAGCCGCGCATCATGCCTCCTGAATATGCCACTGACGCGACCCTACCACCAGCGACCGGGCTTGGCCACAAATCCGGCGGCGCGTTCCAGGACAAGCGCGTGGTTCAGCAACTCGCCTTCCTCGAAGGGGCGGCCGAACAGCTGCAGGCCAAGGGGCAGGCCCTGCTTGTCCAGGCCCACGGGGACCGCGATGCCCGGCAGTCCGGCCAGGTTCAGCGTCACGGTGAAAACGTCGTTGAGATACATCGCCACCGGATCGCTGCTGTCCATGGCCCCAAGGCCAAAGGCGGCCGAGGGCGTGGTGGGCGCCAGGATCGCGTCGATGCCATCGGCAAAGGCCATGTCGAAGTCGCGCTTGATCAGCGCGCGGACCTTGCGGGCGCGGTTGTAATAGGCGTCATAGAAGCCCGCCGACAGAACATAGGTGCCGATCATGATGCGGCGCTGAACCTCGGGGCCGAAACCCTCGGCCCGGGTCTTTTCATACATATCGGTAATGCCGTCGCCCTGGCCCAGCCGGGCGCGGTGGCCATAGCGCACACCGTCATAGCGGGCGAGGTTCGACGACGCCTCGGCCGGCGCGATGACGTAATAGGCGGGCAGCGCGTATTTCGTGTGCGGCAGGCTGATATCGACGATTTCCGCGCCAGCGTCGCGCAGCATCTCGGCACCCTTGTGCCACAGCGCGTCGATTTCGGGCGGCATCCCGTCCACGCGGTATTCGCGCGGGATGCCGATCCGCTTGCCACGGATGTCGCCGGTCAGCATGGCCTCGTAATCGGGCACCGGGTGATCGGCACTGGTCGAATCCTGCGGATCGACGGAGGCCATCGCGCCCAGCATGATTGCGGCGTCGCGCACCGTCTTGGTCATCGGCCCCGCCTGATCCAGCGAGGACGCATAGGCGATCACGCCCCAGCGGCTGACCCGGCCATAGGTGGGCTTCAGCCCCACGATGCCGGTAAAGGCCGCAGGCTGGCGGATGGATCCGCCGGTATCGGTCCCGGTCGCGGCCAGACACAGGTCCGCAGCCACCGCCGCCGCCGATCCGCCCGACGACCCGCCCGGCGTCAACTGCCGGTCATCGACCTTCCACGGGTTGACCGCCGGGCCATAGCAGCTGGATTCGTTGGCCGAACCCATGGCGAATTCGTCCTGGTTCAGCTTGCCCAGCATGACCGCGCCCGCGTTCCACAGGTTCTGCGTCACGGTGGATTCGTATTCGGGGCGAAACCCTTCCAAGATGCGGCTGGCGGCCTGCGACGGCACGCCTTTCACGCAGAACACGTCCTTGATGCCCAGCGGGATTCCGGTCAGCGCGGTGCCGTCGCCCGCCTTGATGCGGGCATCGGCGGCCTGGGCCATGTCGCGCGCCATGTCGGGGGTGTCGTGGACAAAGGCGTTCAACGCGCCTGCGGCCTGAATGGCGGAAAGGCAGGCCTCGGTCAATTCGACGGCGGTGGTGTCGCCCTTGCGCAGCGCATCGCGCGCGTCCGCAATGGTCAGGGTGTTCAGGTCAGTCATTCCACCACCTTCGGAACGGCAAAGAATCCCTCGCGCGCGTCGGGGGCATTGGACAGGATCTTGTCGGCCATGCCGCCGGCCGTTACGGCATCCTGCCGCCGCTTCAGGCGCATGGGGGTGACGCCGGTCATGGGTTCGACGCCCGTCACATCGACTTCGGACAGTTGTTCCATGAAATGCAGGATGCCGTTCAACTCGCGCGCAAGCGCGGGCAAAGCGGCGTCATCGACGGCGATGCGCGCCAGATGGGCGACCTTGCGGGCCTGATCCTCGGTGATCGACATGACGTTTCCTTTCGTTGGGCGCGGGTTTACAGCCCCCGACGCGCCCCCGCAAGAAGCGCCTCATTCCCGATCGCCACCGTTCCGCCCCCAACCGAGACCGGCACCGCGTCCAGCCTGCAATCGTGCTGAAAACGATCAAGCATGGTCGCGACGCGCCGCCGGCGGGGCGGCGCCCTGAACGTTCAGTTCACCGGGGTCAGCAGCGGCCGGCCCGCGAAGAACGCGTCGAGGTTGTCCACCGTCAGTTGTGCCATGCGGTCGCGCGTCTCCTCGGTCCCGCTGGCATGATGGGGATACAGGGTGACATTTGGCAGCGCCGTCAATGCCGGGTCGGGATGGGGTTCGTTCAGGAACACGTCCAGCCCCGCATGGGCGATCACCCCGCCGCGCAATGCGTCGATCAGCGCGGCCTCGTCCACGACCGATCCCCGGGCGATATTGACCAGCGTGCCCCGTGGCCCAAGCGCACGCAGCACATCGGCCGATACCAGCCCTGCGGTCCCTGCCCCGCCGGGCGTGGCGACGATCAGGATGTCGGCCCAGTCCGCCAAGGCCACGGGGTTGGGGAAATAAGCATAATTCACCCCCGGCCTGGCATTGCGGCCGGAATAGCCGATGCGCAGCCCCATCGCCTCGCAACGCCGGGCTATGGCCGCGCCGATATTGCCCAGGCCCAGGATGCCTGCCCGCTTGCCCGCCGTCGAGGTGGTCAGCGGAAACGCCGCCTGCCGTCCCCAGTCGCCCGAACGGACATGGGCATCCCCCTCAACCAACCGCCGCCGCGCGGCCAGCATCAGCAGGATCGCCGTGTCGGCGACATCATCCACAAGCGCGACGGATGTGTTGGTCAGCGTGATCCCCCGCCGCGTCATGTCAGGCAGATCCATCATGTCGAAGCCTGCCGACGAACAGGCGGCCAGCCGCAAGGCGGGCAACCGGTCCAGCAATGCCGCATCGACGGCCACGTGCCCGTTCACCACCATGGCCGTGCAGACCGGCCCGGCCTGGGCCAGCACGGCGTCCCTGTCGGCGGCCTGATCCAGCCGGTGCAGGGTATAGCGCGCGCCCAGGTCGTCCATGAAGCGGGGTTGCAGGGGATGGGCGATCAGGATGTCGGGTTTCATGCATTCTCCAGCGGGCAGCAGGCGCCCATTACCATCTGGCGGATCTTCATCCGCAGGTCGAGGTGAGGATGACCGGCAGCAGCGTCACCGCACTGGCCACTGCGCCCACCCAGTTGCCCGACCGGACCAGCAGTTCCTGTCGGCCGGTGCCCGGCATCCGGTTCCACAGGATCAGCCCGCCGTGCAGGGCCAGCCCGGCCAGCCACAGCAGGATCATGCCCACCGGATGCAAGGGACCGAACGGGGTTGCGCGCGCAGGCCAGTCCAGAGCGCAGCCCAGGCCATGCAACCCGTAGACTGCGGAAAACAGCGCGCCCCACAGCATCGGCCCGGCAAGCATCCGCGCGACCCAGACCATCAGCCGATCTCCTGCAAGGCCACGACGCCCAGCGACAGGACGGACGTGGCCAGCCAGAAGGCCTGGAACAACTGCCAGACCGGCGCGGCGCCCCGGCGCATCCGGCTGGTCCGCCCCTGCCGGGCATCGCACAGGCTGCGCAGCGCCAGCATCAGCGTGACGACCCCGTAAAACCCGGCATGGCCCAGCAGCACCGCGCGCAGGGCGTCGCGGGCATGGCGGCGGGGATCGTCCAGTTGCCAGGCCAGCACGCCCAGCAGCGCCACGGCCAGTCCCGCAGCCAGCACTCCGGCAAGGGCCACCGTGACACCAAGGGGATCAGCCCGGCGCGTTTCGGCCAAGATGGCGGCAAGCGTGGCCCCGGCCATGGCCAGCAGCGCGGCCCCGGCGGTCAGCAGGGCGCCCAGGGTCAGGCCGCTGTCCGGGGCTGGCCAGTTCGGGGCGATCACCGTCAGGAACCCCACGCCGAACAACAGCGAGGCATAAAGCGTGCCGCCTGCGACCAGCAGCGTCACCGTGCCGCTGTAGGCAAGGGTCTGGCGGACCTGCCAATGTTCCGGCAGGGCCAATCCCGGCGCCACCGGGATCGGTGCGGCGTCGCGCGGGCTGCCCATGAACCCGCCCCAGTGCCATCCGGCCCACAGCACCGCCGCAATGGCCAGCGGCGTCAGCCAGTAAAGCCCCGCCAGCATCAGCAGGAAGAAACTGCCAAGCGCGGCGGCGGTCCAGATCGGCAGCATCGTGTTGCCCGGCACCACCGCAACGTGGTCGGGGCGGCCCGTTCCCTCGTCGGTCACCAGAACCTCTCGCCGGGTGCGGGGCGCACCGGGCAGCAGCCCCTCGCCCCGTGCCAGGGGCAGGACCGCGCCTGCGTCGCACCGCCCCGGTCCGGGAAGCGAGGCAAAGTTATAGGACGGCGCGGGCAGCGCCATGGCCCAGTCCAGCGTATCGGCTCGCCAGGGGTTGCGGTGGCTGCGCCGCCCGAAAAGCCATTGCATCGCGATGTCCAGGACGAACAGGGCAAAGCCCATCGCCATCACCATTCCGCCCACCGAGGATATCAGGTTCAGCCATTCCCATTCCGGGTTGTCCGGGTAACGGTCGATCCGGCGCGGCATCCCCAGAAGCCCGGTCAGGTGCATCAGGAAAAAGGTGCCGTGAAAGCCCAGCAGGATCAGCCAGAACGCAGCCTCGCCCAGGGCGCGCACCCGGAACCGGCCGCTGATCATCGGCATCCAATAGGTGACGCCCGCCATCATCGGAAAGACAAAGCCGCCCACAAGGACGTAATGCAGGTGCGCCACGACGAAGTGGGTGTCATGGGCCTGCCAGTTGAAGGGCACCATGGCCAGCATCACTCCGGTCAGCCCGCCCATGACAAAGGTCAGGAAGAAGCCGATCACGTGCAGCATCGGCAGCCGCAGTTCTACCCGCCCCGCCCACATGGTCCCGATCCAGGAGAAAATCTGGACCGAGGTGGGCACCGCCACCAGGGCCGAGGCGGCGGAAAAGAACGCAAGCGCCATATGCGGGATGCCCACCGTGAACATATGATGCACCCACAGCCCGAAGGACAGGAACACCAGCCCGACGATCGCCGCGACGATGGCGCCGTAACCCAAGATCGGCACGCGCGCGAAGACCGGAATGATCGTCGAGAGGACACCGGCGGCGGGCAGGAAGATGATGTAAACCTCGGGGTGGCCGAACAGCCAGAACAGGTGCTGCCACAGCAGTGGGTCGCCGCCGCGCAGCACGTCGAAGAACGGCCAGTCGAAGGCGCGTTCCAGTTCCAGAAGGACGGACCCCAGGATCAGCGGCGGAAAGCCCACCAGCATCATCGCGGCCGTCCCCAGCATATACCAGCCCATCAGCGGCATCCGGGTCAGCGCCATCCCCGCCGCGCGCAGGCGCAGGATCGTCACGATGATCTCGACCGCCGCCGCCACCGCCGAAATCTCGACGAATGTCACCCCCAGCAGCCAGACATCGGCGCTGATGCCAGGGGTATGGGTCTTGCCCGACAGCGGCACATACATGAACCAGCCGCCATCGGGCGCCACGCCGAACAGCAAGGACGCCAGGATGATCGTGCCGCCGAACAGATAGCACCAGTATCCAAGCGCCCCCAGCCGGGGGAATGCCATGTCGCGCCCGCCCAGGATCTTGGGCAGCAGCCACATGGACAGCCCTTCCAGCATGGGAATGGCAAACAGGAACATCATGATGCTGCCGTGCATCGTGAAGATCTGGTTATACAGCGCGGTATCCAGGAACGCCCCGTCCCGCGTGGCAAGCTGCGCCCGGATCAGCATCGCCAGCACGCCGCCGACGGCAAAAAACACGAACGAGGTCGCCATGAACCGCAGCCCGATCGTGGTGTGATTGACCGAGGCGAACGCTCCCCGCCACCCCGGCAGGTCGGACCAGACCCGCTCTAACTGCCGGTGCAGCCGCAGGGCCTTTTGGGGCGGGTTCGGCGCGACGGGCTGCAGGTCTTCGGTCATGGACGGCTTTCGGCTGAAAGGAAGGGAGGCGGGGCGGCGGGATCATAGACCACCACCTCGAACCGCATGGCGGCGTGGCCCAGGCCGCAGAATTCGGCGCACAGCCCTTCGTGGATTCCGGGGGCGTCGGCCATCAGGCGGTGGATGTTGCGGTGGCCGGGGATCGCGTCCATCTTGCCGCCCAACTGCGGCACCCAGAACGAATGGATCACATCGGGGCTGGTCAGCACGATGTCGAAGGGCTGGCCTGCGGGGACATACAGGACCCCCTCGGTGACGACCGGCCCGTCCGGGCCGGGCTGGGTAAAGCGCCAGCCCCAGTTGTAGGCCTCGGCCTCGACCTGCAGGGCGCCGTCACTCCGCGCGATCATCCGTTCGCCTGCCCACAGGGCAAATCCCAGCAGGACCGCAAGAACCGACATGGGAAAGCCCAGGCCCCACCAGATCGTCCAGCCGCGCTCTCCCGTCGGGCGCGGGCCGCGCCACAGCGCAAGGCCCGCCAGTGCCAGGACCAAGGCCGTGATCACCGCGGCACCGGCCAGCATGGCCCACCACAGCATCGCGATCTGTGCCGCCGCCGGGCCCGCGGGGGCCAGCGTGCTTGCCCCGCCCCCGCACCCGGCAAGCACGGGAACCGCAAGGGCGGTGCAAAGCTTCCCCTTGCGCAAAGCCCAAGGATGATGCCGATGCGACCAAAGCGAACCTGGCGGCAACGCCGCCGTTTGTCCGACCCGATCGAGGAACATTCCGCTTTCAACGACACCGAATCCAGGCTCGCGATCGCGGGCCATCCGCTGCACGCGATGCTGATCACCTATCCCATCGCGCTTGCGTTCCTGACCTTCGGCGCCGACGCGATGTTCTGGTGGACGGGCGACGCATTCTGGCCGCGCGCCGCTGTCTGGACGGCAGGCATCGGCTTTGTCATGGGCGTCCTGGCAGGCATCAGCGGCACGGTCGAATTGCTGATCGTCCCCGGCATCCGCATCCGCGCGCCCAGCTGGACGCATTTCATTCTGGCCTGCACGCTTTTGTCGGTGCTGGGCGCCAACTGGGGCTATCGCCTGCCCGACCCCGAACAGGCGGTGTTGCCGGTGGGGATCCTGATTTCCGCCCTGGGCTTGCTGATGACCACGATCACCGGCTGGCACGGCGGCAAGCTGGTCTTCGACTATCAGATCGGGACGCAACAGGATCACGGCAACTGACCCCTTGGTTCCTGCATGAAGGCGGGCAGCAGGTCCGCCACCCATGACAGGTCGGGCTTGGCCAGAACCAGCCACAGGATCGCCCCGATGGCGGGCAGGATCACGGCCAGCGCGATCCCGGGATAGGGCATCTCGTAACCCTTGCTGGGATCGGTTCCCCGACCATAACGCTGCAGGCCGGATTGTTCGATCAGGTGCCCCAGCCAGGCATGGGCCAGCGCCATGAAGCTGACAAAGGCCAGCTTGGCGATCAGCCACAGGTCGAACACCCCGGCCGCGAAGATCAGCGCGGTTCCCGCCACAACGGCGATCACCGCCGCCGGGGTGGCAAAGGCGACATAGCCGTAATGCGTCAGCAGCCGGAATTCGGAATAGCGGACCTGCCGCCGCGCGTGGCCATAGCTCATCAACAGCAGCGGCAGCGCGACCAGACCCGCGCACCAGCACAGCATCGCCGCGATGTGAATGGCCTTCAACGCCGCGATCATGCCGCAAAGCCCTGCCGCCAGCCTTGCCGCAGCATCCAGCCCGCAAAAGCGGCCATTGGCAGGAAGCCCGGCACCCACAGGATCAGACCGGCCAGCCGCTGGTCGTCAAGCGACGTCAGGCCCCAAGGCGCGGCGCCATCGACGTGCTGGATGTAAAGAACAGCGGGCGCGAAGGTCAGCACCGCGCCCAGCAGGCCCATCAGCCCGGCCAGGCCCATTGTCAGGAAACTGTGGCCCAGCACCGCGGAACGCGGGCCGGTCAGCACCGCCGACCAGAAGGCCCAGGCAGGCAGGAACAGCGCCGCCTGCATCAGCCAGTAAACCGCATCGGACCGCCAGATCGCGTCATAAACCGCAGGCAGGTGCCAGGCCCCCATCGCCAGGGCCATTCCCGCGGCCCCGGCCTGCGCAGGCGCGCGCGCAGCCAGGGGCCAGGCCCAGGCCAGTGCGGGCGCGGCCACCCCCGCCAGAACCAGATGATGCAGCGCACGGGCCGAAAACAGCGATACGGTCAGTGCGCACAGCGGCGACACAAAGGCGACCGCAAGTGCCAGGACGGCAATGCCCCCGGCCCTGCCGTTCCCTTGCCGCCACAAGGCCACGGAAAGGACCGCCAGCCCCACCAGCAGGGGCGGATCGACATTCCAGGCCGCCCACAACCCGTCAGGCGCAACGCCCGGTCCGCAATAGGGTTGGCTCATGGAACCTCGCTTTCCGCCGGCGTGATGCCGCAGGCTGTCCAACGACAATACCGAACCACGCCCATGGGTTTCGTGCAATGCGCGGGCCGGGCGCCAAGCCGGCCGGTTCGCGGCAAGCGGCAGTTTTTTTCCGAAAACGGAAATTTTGCGTCTTTTCCCCATGCCGGGGGATTTACACAAGGCGCGCCTGCCCTTCATTCACGGGGGTCAAGCGCCGCAAAACCGTCCATGGTGGCGGCACGGCCTTTTTGGGGGAAACCATATGCCGACATCACTGGTGCTGGAACGCAAGGGCAAGCTGTCGTTGCGCGACATCGACCTGGATCAGGATCTGTCGCCCACCGATGTGCGCATCGCCGTGCATACCGTGGGCGTCTGCGGATCGGACGTGCATTACTATACGCATGGCAAGATCGGCCCCTTTGTGGTCACCGATCCCATGGTCCTGGGCCACGAGGCATCCGGCACCGTGATCGAGGTGGGCAGCCAGGTGTCCCACCTGAAGATCGGCGACCGCGTCTGCATGGAGCCGGGGATCCCTGACCAGACATCCCGCGCGTCCAAGCTGGGGATCTACAACGTCGATCCGGCCGTGCGGTTCTGGGCGACGCCGCCCATCCACGGCTGCCTGACGCCGCAGGTCGTGCATCCGGCCGCCTTCACCTATCGCCTGCCGGACAGCGTGTCCTTTGCCGAAGGCGCCATGGTCGAACCCTTTGCCATCGGGATGCAGGCCGCGATGCGGGCGCGCATCCAGCCCGGCGATACCGGCCTGGTCCTGGGGGCCGGTCCCATCGGCATGATGACCGCCCTCGCCGCCCTGGCAGGGGGCTGCGCCAAGGTTTTCGTGGCCGATCTGGCGCAACCCAAGCTGGACATCATCGGCGCCTATCCGGGAATCGGGACGATCAACATCCGCACCACGCCCGCGGCCCAGGCAATCGCCCAGGCGACCGACGGCTGGGGCGCGGATGTGGTCTTTGAATGTTCGGGCGCGGCCCCCGCGATCCTGGGGTTGCCGCAGCTTGCCCGCCCGGGCGGGACCATCGTGCTGGTGGGAATGCCGGTCGATCCGGTGCCCTTCGACATCGTCGGCCTTCAAGCCAAGGAACTGCGGGTGGAAACCGTGTTCCGCTATGCCAATGTCTATGACCGGGCGATTTCGCTGATCGCGGCGGGCAAGGTCGATCTGAAGCCGCTGATTTCCGCGACCCTGCCCTTTGCCGACAGCATCGCCGCCTTTGACCGCGCCGTCGAAGCACGCGAAACCGACGTGAAGATCCAGATCCAGATGCCGCAGGCCTGAAACGCCGCGCAGGGCGCCTGATACGAACCCGCCAGCAAAATCTACGGGAAAGTATAAGGCGCCCTGATGCCGTTATCTGCGGCAGGCAACAATTATCTGCCCCCGATCGCCTATTATGCCCCAGAATTTCGCCCCGTTTTCCGCTGCTTTGCGGCATAATGCGGCATTGCAGCATCGCCTTGGGCCGCACTGCCAAATCCCGGCTAATGATATTTCCGCAGGATATGGCAAAAAAGTATCGGAATTTTTCCCGTGGCGTCGTGGAGGGTCGCGCCCCGGCCATGATACCAATCATGCAGCGCCCAAGGAGGGGCCGGCATTGCCCAAGGCAAGCCGTGCTGGCGCGGAGGGGAGGAACCGATGCAACCCGATCTGGAACTGGTCCATATCCGCAAGGGCGAATCCTTTGCCGCCTGGAAGCACGGCTATCCGTTCCGCACGGTGCGGTGGCATTACCATCCCGAATACGAAATCCATCTGGTCGTCGCGACCACGGGCAAGTTCTATATCGGCGATCATGTGGGCGAATTCGGTCCCAGCCAGCTGATCATGACCGGTCCGAACCTGCCGCAGAACTGGATCAGCGCCATCCGCCCGGGCGAAATCGTGCCCCAGCGGACTGAGGTGATCCAGTTCCCCGAAAGCTTTATCGACGCCGCAAGCGACGCCTTCCCGGAAATGGAGGGAGTGCGCCATCTTCTGGAGCGCAGCCGCCGGGGCCTGTTGTTCGGCGAAGACACCAGCCGCGCCGTCCGTCCCCTGATGCGCGCCCTGATCGAGGCGCGGGGCGTGCGCAGGCTGGGGCTGTTCTTCCAGATTCTCGACCTGCTGGCGACCGCACCGAAGTCGCAGACCCTGGCCAGCCTCAGCTTCGTGCTGGACATGGAACGGGCCGAGGAATCGGCCATGAACCGGGCCATCGGCCATTTGCGCGAAAACCTGCTGGAAACGGTCAGCGAATCCGAACTGGCAGGGCTGACCGGACAAAGCCAAAGCGCCTTTTCCCGGTCCTTCAAGCGCCATACCGGCACGACGCTGGTGCGCTATCGCAATCAGCTGCGCATCGACCTGGCCTGCCATATGCTGCTGTCCGACCCGGACGCCCGCGTGGCCGACATCTGCTATGACGTGGGCTTTTCGAACCTGTCGAACTTCAACCGTCATTTCCTCAAGCTGAAGAAGATGTCGCCGTCGGAATTCCGCGCGACCTTTGCGGCCAACCAGACGATCCGCATGGCCAGCTGACCCGCCGCACAAAGCCCATACCCCCCGAACACGGCCCGCGCATCGCCGGACGTGCCGGGGGGAAGACTGCCAGTTCCATCAACGGGAGGACGACCCATGAAGACCCTGCTGAAGACCGCATCCGCCGCGGCCCTTCTTGCCGCCTCGGCCAACCTGGCCGCAGCACAGGACGACGCGCTGAAGATCGGCATGACGTTCCAGGAAATGAACAACCCCTATTTCGTGTCCATGCAGGAGGCCCTGAACGAGGCCGCCGCCCAGATCGGGGCCGAGGTGATCGTCACCGACGCGGGCCATGACGTGGCCAAGCAGATCTCGGACGTGGAGGATATGCTGCAACAGGGCATCGACATCCTGCTGCTGAACCCGACCGACAGCGCGGGCGTGGAATCGGCCGTGCGCATGGCCAAGGACCAGGGCGTGATCGTGGTGGCGGTGGACGCCAACGCCAGCGGCCCGGTGGATACCTTCGTGGGGTCGAAGAACCGCGACGCGGGCTATCAGTCGTGCAAATACCTGGCCGAGGCGCTTGGCGGCCAGGGCGAGGTCGCGATCCTGGACGGCATCCCGGTCGTGCCGATCCTGGAACGCGTCGAAGGCTGCAAGGCCGCCCTGGCCGAAAGCGAGGGGATCACGCTGGTGGACACCCAGAACGGCCGCCAGGACCGTTCGGTCGCGCTTGGCGTGGTGGAAAACATGATCCAGTCGCATCCGAACCTTGCGGGCATCTTCTCGGTCAACGACGGCGGCGCGATGGGTGCCCTCGCGGCGATCCAGGGGTCGGGCCGCGACATCAAGCTGACCTCGGTCGATGGCGCGCCGGAAGCGGTCAAGGCTATCGCCGACGGCACCGCCTTCATCCAGACCACCGCGCAATTCCCCCGCGATCAGGTCCGCGTGGGCCTGGGCATGGCGCTGGCGCAATACTGGGGCGCCCGCGTGGTCCCCGCGGAAGTGCCGATCGACGTGCGCACCGTGGACAGCGAGAACGCCGCCGATTTCAGCTGGTAAGCCAGCCGTGAACTTGGCCGCGTCCCTGTTCCGGGGGCGCGGCCCTTCGATCAGCCAAGGGGGCCTTCATGCTGGAACTGAAGGGAATACGAAAAAGCTTCGGCCGGATCGAGGTTCTGCACGGCGTCGACCTGCACGTGAAGGCGGGCGAGGTTCACGCCCTGCTGGGCGAAAACGGCGCGGGCAAGTCGACCCTGATGAAGATCGTCTGCGGCATCATCCAGCCCAGCGAGGGCCGCATCGTCGTCGAGGGCCAGGACCGCAAGTTCGCCAATTACGACGAGGCGATCGCGGCGGGCATCGGCATCGTCTTTCAGGAATTCAGCCTGATCCCCTATCTGACCGCCGTCGAGAATATGTTCCTGGCGCGCGAATTGAAGACCCCCCTGGGCCTTCTGGATCGCAAGGCGATGCGCAGCCGCGCCCAGGCGATCCTGCGCAAGCTGGAGGTTGACCTGCCGCTGGATGTCCCGGTCGCCCGTTTGTCGGTGGCCGAACAGCAGTTCGTGGAAATCGCCAAGGCGCTGTCGCTGGACGCGCGCATCCTGGTTCTGGACGAACCCACCGCCACCCTGACCCCGACCGAGGTCGAGCATCTGTTCAAGGTCATGCGCGAACTGCGCGCGGCGGGCGTGGCCATTGTCTTCATCTCGCATCACCTGGAGGAAATCTTCCAGATTTGCGACCGCATCACCGTTCTGCGCGACGGCGAATATGTCGCCAGTTGCGACGTGGCGGGCATCACCACCGACCGCCTGGTCGAGATGATGGTCGGCCGCCGGATCGAGAACAGCTTTCCCCCCAAGCCTGCCCCCGCTCCCGCGGCCAAAACCGTGCTGGAGGTCGAGGAGGTTCAGTTGCGACGGGGCGGCCCGGTATCGTCCTTCCAACTGCGCGCCGGAGAGATCCTGGGCTTTGCCGGGCTGGTCGGATCGGGGCGGACGGAAACCGTGCTGTCGATCCTGGGCGCCTATCCCGCCGCGCGCTGCAAGGTCAGGGTGGACGGCGTCCGGACCCGGTTGAACGATCCCGCCGACGGGCTGGCCCATGGCATCGGCCTTTTGCCCGAAAGCCGCAAGGAACAGGGGCTGATCACCAGCTTTTCGATCCTGCAGAACCTGTCGTTGAACAATTACGGCAAATACCGCCAGGGCCACTGGTTCATCGACTTCAAGAAGGAACGCGCCTTTACCCGGACGGCGATGGACCAGGTCCGCGTCAAGGCCCAGGGACCGGATGCGCGCGTCGATACGCTGTCGGGCGGCAACCAGCAAAAGGTCGTCATCGCCCGCTGGCTGAACCACGACATGCAGATCCTGATCTTCGACGAACCGACGCGCGGCATCGACGTTGGCGCCAAGGCCGAAATCTATCAGCTGATGCGCGACTTCACCGCGCGGGGCTGCGCCATTATCATGATCTCGTCCGAGCTTCCCGAAATCATCGGCATGTCCGACCGGGTTTGCGTGTTCCGGTCGGGCGGCATCGTGGCCACCGTCGAGGGCGCCGCCATCACATCCGAGGAAATCATGACCCACGCAACGACCGGGAGGGTCGATCATGTCGCATGACGCCAACACCGCAACCGAGGCCCCCGGCAAGGGGCGCCGCGCCGCACTGGACTGGCTGTTCCATTCGCCGCTGGCCCTGCCCCTGGTCGGGCTGATCGTCGTGTCGATCCTGATGGCCTTTGCCAGCGACAACTTCTTCACCCTGAACAACATCCTGAACGTGCTGCGGCAGGTGTCGGTCGTGGCTATCCTGGCCGTGGGCATGACCTTTGTCATCCTGACCAGCGGCATCGACCTGTCGGTGGGTGCGGTCATGGCCCTGTCGGGCACCATCGCGGCGGGCCTGATGGTCAACATGGGCCTGCCGGGCGGGGTGGGGCTGATCGCGGCCCTGCTGGTGGGCCTGGGGCTGGGCCTGTTCAACGGCGCCCTGGTCGCCTGGGGCCGGATGCCCGCGATCATCGTGACCCTGGCGACCATGGGCATGGCGCGGGGCCTGGGGTTGATCTATTCCGGCGGCTATCCGATCAGCGGGTTGCCCGGCTGGGTGTCGTGGTTCGGCGTGGGCCGCATCGGCATCATCCCGGTTCCGGTGGTGATCATGGTGATCGTCTATGCCCTGGCCTGGGTTCTGCTGCAACGCACCCCCTTTGGGCGCCATGTTTATGCCATCGGCGGGAACGAGACCGCGGCGCGTCTGTCGGGCGTGCGGACGCGGCGGGTCAAGCTGGCGGTCTTTGCCATCTCGGGCGTGACGGCATCCTTGGCGGCGATCGTGCTGACCGGCCGGCTGATGAGCGGCCAGCCCAATGCGGGCGTGGGCTTCGAACTGGACGCCATCGCCGCCGTGGTGCTGGGCGGCACGGCCATCGCGGGCGGGCGCGGGCTGATCCTGGGCACGCTGATCGGCGCGGTGCTGCTGGGCATCCTGAACAACGGCCTGAACCTGGTAGGGATCAACCCCTATATGCAGGACGTGATCAAGGGCCTGATCATCCTGCTGGCCATCTATATCGGCCGCGAATGGCGCTAGGCGGGGACAAGGCCATGGGAACGCATTTCATCGGCATCGACGTGGGCACCGGATCCGCCAGGGCCGGGGTGTTCGACGCGCAAGGCGCGCTGCTGGGAACAGGCAAGGCCGATATCGCGATGCACCGCCCCGGCGGGGACATCGCCGAACAATCCAGCGCCCAGGTCTGGGATGCGGTGTGCGCGGCCACGCGCACAGCCCTGGGCCGCGCCGGGATCGATCCCGGCAGCGTCGCGGGCATCGGCTTTGACGCCACCTGTTCGTTGGTGGTGGCGGGCGACGGGCCGGTGGGCCTGGGCGACGCCGGCCATCCCGAACGCGACATCATCGTCTGGATGGACCACCGGGCCGTGGACCAGGCGGCGCGGATCAATGCGGGCGGGCATGACGTCCTGAAATACGTGGGCGGGCGCATCTCTCCTGAAATGCAGACGCCCAAGCTGCTGTGGCTGAAGGAACACCGCCCCGAGATATTCCGCGCCGCCCGGCATTTCTTCGACCTGACCGATTTCCTGACCTGGAAGGCCAGCGGCAGCACGGCGCGGTCCACCTGCACCGTCACCTGCAAATGGACCTATCTGGCGCATGAAGGCCGCTGGGACGCCGATTATTTCCACGGCATCGGGCTGAGGGAACTGGCAGAGGAAGGCTTTGTCCGCATCGGCACCCAGGTGGTGCCGCCCGGCACCCCGCTGGGCCGGGGGCTGACGCCGGACGCGGCACGGGCCATGGGACTGCCTGCCGGGATCGCGGTGGCGGCGGGGTTGATCGACGCCCATGCGGGTGGCATCGGCACGGTCGCCGCGCACGGCGGGCCTCAGAATCCGGTCAGCACCCTGGGCTATGTCTTCGGCACCTCGTCCTGCACGATGACCACGACCCTGGATCCGGCCTTCGTGCCGGGGGTCTGGGGGCCGTATTTCTCGGCCATGGTGCCGGGGGCCTGGCTGAACGAGGGCGGGCAATCGGCGGCAGGCGCAGCCATCGACCATCTGCTGACGCTGCATCCCGCCCATGACGCCGCCACGGCGCTTGCCAGGGCGGACGGGAAATCCCTGCCCGAATGGCTGGCAGACGCCGCCCTGGCCCAGGCGGGCGATGCGTCCCAGGCAGTGCGGCTGGCGGCCCATCTTCATGTGGTTCCCGAATTCCTGGGCAACCGCGCACCCTTTGCAGACCCTCATGCCCGGGCGGCGATCCTGGGCCTGGGGATGGACAGCGACGTGCAGTCCCTGGTGGCGCTGTATGTCGCGGGTGTCTGCGGGCTGGGCCACGGGCTGCGCCAGATCGTCGAGACGCAAGCGGCCCATGGCGCGGGCGTGGACCGCATCGCCATCAGCGGCGGCGCGGGCAGGCATCCCCTGATCCGCCAGATCCTGGCCGATGCGACCGGCCTGCCGGTGGATGTCACCGCCTGCGACGAACCGGTGCTGCTGGGTTCGGCGATCCTGGCTGCGGTCGCGGCGGAGGCTTTCCCCGATATTGGCACCGCGATGCCCGCCATGTCGTCGGTTGCGGCCACCCATCATCCCGCAACCGGCCCGGTCCGCCACCTGCACGATGCGCGCCACGCGGCCTTTACCACCTTGCAGGACGTGGCCCGCAGCATCCGCGCGCAAACTCAGGCCTGCCTGAACCGATTCCCCCCTGACCAGGCCGCGACCGGCCCGTCCCATTCGTAAGGCGTCCCATGCAGTTCCAAGGCAAATCCGTCATCATCACCGGCGCCGGCAAGGGCATCGGCCGGGCCACCGCCCTGCTGATGGCCGCGCGCGGCGCACGGGTCGTGGCGATCAGCCGCACCCGGTCCGATCTGGACAGCCTGGCCAGGGATACCGGCGGTCAGGGCATCGCGGCCGACCTGTCCGATCCCGGTGCCGCACGCGCGGCGATGGCCCAGGCGGGCACCTGCGATTTCCTGGTGAACTGCGCGGGCACCAATGTGCTGGAAAGCCTGCTGGACATGACCGATGCGGGCTATGACACGGTGATGAACATCAACCTGCGCAGCGCGCTGATCTGCGCCCAGGAATTCGCCCGCGCCCGCATTGCCGCGGGCGGCGGCGGCGCCATCGTCAACGTGACCAGCATCGCGGGCCATCGGGGGTTTTCCGATCACGTCTGCTATGCCGCGTCAAAGGCCGGGCTGGAGGGCGCCACCCGCGTCATGGCCCGAGAGCTTGGCCCCCACGGCATCCGTGTCGCGGCCGTCGCGCCCACCGTGACCATGACCGAACTGGCCGCCGAGGCCTGGTCAGACCCCGCCAAAAGCGCGCCCATGATGGCACGCCACCCCCTTGGCCGCTTTGCCGAGGCCGAGGACGTGGCCCGGTCCATCGCCCTGCTCTTGTCCGAAGACGCCGCCATGGTCACCGGCGCCGTTCTGGCCGTGGACGGCGGCTTCCTGGCTGTCTGACCCGACCCTGCCAACCGAAAAGACCCGCGGGCCACCCCCGCAAGATGAAGGAGCTTTCCATGTCCGCAGAACTTCACGGCAAGATTGCCGTTGTCACCGGGGCCGCTTCGGGCATCGGCCTTGCCACGACCCAGGCCCTGCTGGCGGCAGGCGCGCGTGTGGTCATGGTGGACCGCAACAAGGACGCCCTGACCGACCTGACGGGCCAGTTGGGCGGAAACGCGGTGGCGCAGGTGACCGACCTGCTGGATGCCGACAGCTGCAACGCGATGGTGCCCGAAATCCTGGAAAAGGTAAGCCATATCGACATCATGGCCTGCAATGCCGGCAGCTATATCGGCGGCGACCTGATCGACACGGATCCTGCCGCCATTGACCGGATGCTGAACCTGAACGTCAATGCGGTGATGAAGAACGTCCACGCCGTGGCCCCGCACATGATCGGCCGCAAGACCGGCGACATCGTCGTGACCTGCTCCATCGCGGGCCATGCGCCGATCCATGTCGAGCCGGTCTATTCCGCGTCGAAATGGGCCGTCACCTGCTTTGTCCAGACCATGCGGCGGCAGCTGATGGGCCACGGCATCCGCGTGGGCCAGGTATCGCCCGGGCCGGTCATCTCGGCCTTGCTGTCGGACTGGGAACCGGAACGGCTGCAACGCATGAAGGACGCCGGCGCGCTGATCGAACCGACCGAGGTGTCGGATGCGCTGATGTTCATGCTGACGCGCCCGCGCAACGTCACGATCCGCGACATGATCGTGCTGCCCAGCAACTTCGACATCTGACACCGGGCTGGCGGGGGGCTGGGGCGACCGGATTGCCCGTCCCCCGCCCTTACGCCTGAAGGAATTCGTGCCAGCGCCGGACCAGATAGTTGTGTTCCGGCATGATCGTGCTCCAGACCGCGACCTTGGACAAACGCTGGCGATAGCCGCCGCCTTCACGGGTTTCGCCCGCATGGACGACGATCCGGCCCGACCTGTCCGTCAGGTCTTGGGCGGCGGGCAGGCCGCCATACCAGTAATCCCATTCCCCGTCCGTCAGCGTGTCGCGCAACTGTTCCGGGACCGAGATGTAATATCCCTGCCGCGCCATGATCGCCCCGGGCACGCCGTCCAGCCACCAGTTCAGGTAACGATAGGCCATGTCCAGCCTTTCACCTTCCGTGGCCGCCGACAAGCACATCCCGGAATGCCAGCCGCGATAGCCTTCGACCGGGGCGGCATAGGTCAGGTCGTGGCCAAGCGCCCTCATGCCGTAATAGGCCGGGGACCACAGCGAGGACAGGACGCATCCCGATGCGGACACAAGCCGCATCGAATCCTCGGCCGATGCCCAGAAGCGGCTGAAATGGCCGCTGCGCTTGCGGGCCATCAGGTGCCCGAACATCTCGTCGATCTCCTCGATGGCCAGGCAGCCCGGATCGCCGACCCGCATCAGCCCGGCGGCCTGGACGGCCAGCGCCAGTTCCACGGCACTGGCGGCCGGATCCAGGCTGAGGGCGCAGCGCCCGTGCCAGCGGTCGTCCAGCAGCCAGGCCCAGCTTTCGGGTTCGCCCGGACGGCGGCGTGCGGCCAGTTCCGGCGCATAGGCGAAGCTGTCCACGTTATAGGTCGTGGGCAGCATCGAGATCGCCGGGCCGGGCGTGGCCGACAGGCTGCGATCGGGCTGGACGAACAGCATGTCGGCCGGGCGCGTCCCGAACCCCTGCCCGCCGTCTGCAAAGACCCCCGACGCTCGGACCTGCGGCCAATGCCGGATGCGGCCCGTGTCGATGGCCTGGATCGAACCCGCCGTCCACAACAGGTCCAGCGAATGAAACCATTGGTCGTAAACGTCATAGCTTTCCGGCGACAACACGCCCCGGCTTTGGCAGGACAGGCCGTCCAGCACCTCGAATTCAATGGGAAATTCCAGATCGGCACGGGCTTGGCGCCGCAAGGCCTCGGTCAGGGTGGCCGATGTTCCGATGACGCGCAACGCCCTAGCCATCGCGGTCCCTGTAAACGGGCGTCATATAGGGGGGCATATCGGGCGGCTCCAGCAGCGACAGGACGCGCAGTCGCGCCAGCACAAAGGCTTCGACCCGGACCAGGTGGCGGTGCAGGACATCGCGTGCCTGCGGCACGTCCCCCTGCCGAAGATGGCGCAGGATCCCGGCATATTCGTGAAGGGCGGGCAGGTCGTCGATGATCGGGAAATGCCGCCGGAACAGGCGCGGGACCAGCAGGGACAACTGGTTGCGCCGGATCGACCCCAGCAGGCGCGAATTGCGCACGCCGTCATACATATCCACGAACATCGCCGCCTCCAGGTGATCGACCACTGCCGCCCCGCAGGCCGGAAAGGCGGCGATCGCGGCCTCGACCCGGGCCAGCAGCGCGTCCGACCGCGCCCCGGCCCAGTCGGGGGCGACCTGGGACAATGCCTCGGGTTCCAGCAGGCGGCGCATCTGCAGCGTGTCGCGCAGATCCCGCGCGGTCATCTGGCCGACGATCCAGTGGGACTTCCGGTTCTTCTCGATCAGGCGCCGGTCCATCAGGCGCCACAGCACCTCGCGCGCGACGGTGCGGCTGACATTGTGGAAATCGCCAAGCTCGCTTTCCTGGATGCGGAAGGTGCCAAAGGGCATGCAGGCGGTCACGGCCTCGGCCACCTGGGAAAAGATCCGTTCCCACGACGCGGTGCGGCCGATGTCGTCGGCCTGGGCCGTCAGGATCTCGTGCAGGCGGCGGGACGACAGGCGCAGGGGGATGCGCGATCCGCCCACCACATAGCCCTGCCCCGCCGCCGGGGTGATAAGGCCGTCTTCGGCCAGCAGGATCAGCGCCCGGCGCACGGGCGCCCTGCTCATCCCCAACTGGCCAGAGATCGGCGCTTCCTTCAGGACCGTGCCGGCAGGCAGTTCCCCGGATCGGATCTTGCCTGCCAACAGGTCGCGGACCGACGCATAAAAGAACGCGCTGCCCGGCGGCGCGCCCTCCCCCTGCTTTTCCGTTCCGGCAAGGCCCATGCCAATTCTTTTCCTGCACAAGGATCAGGCGGATTTCCCGGGCAGGTGCCGCCCGTTCCCGCGAATGCCTGACCCCGATCTTGCCCCGCGCTTTCCCCCTTCGCAAATGGAAATGTGCATTGCATCCCAAGAACAGTTTGCTACCGTATCCGTACTGCTTTCCGAGTCGAGAAGGCCGCAGAACAGGCCCGGACCGGGAAAACCCGTGCGACCCGCACGGCGTCCAACTGGGAGAGACGAGATGACACAATCACACGGGAAGGATCGCGCGGGCCTGACACGGCGGCGGTTCCTCAAGACAACGGCTGCGGCCACGGGGGCGGCCGCCGGGACGGGCATCCTGGGCGCGCCGATGATCTGGGCGCAGAATATCAGGGACGTGACGCTGAACCAGGTCGGGCCGTCCTATTCCGTCATCGCGGATATCGCGGAAAAGGCCAGCGCCGACCTGGGCTTCACGATCGTCCCGCAGACCGCCGACAGCACCGCGCTGATGACCAAGGTGGTCAGCCAGCCTGAAACCATCGACATCGCCGACCTGGAATTCTGGGCCATGCAGAAGGTCTGGCGGTCGGGCAAGCTGCAGCCCGTCGAAATCGCTAAGATCGCCAACTGGTCGAAGATGACGCCCTTGATGAAGGACGGCAAGAACTTCGACGGATCCGACCTGTCCCGCCAAGGCACCATGCCCCTTGAGGTGATGTATACGGGCGGCCCCGGCGACACGTCCTTTGCGGCCCAGGCGACCGATTTCGCCACCACCATGCCCACCATCTACAACGCCGACACGGTGGGCATCCGGTCCGACCTGATCGGGCGGCCCGTCGAAAGCTGGGCCGAGCTGTTCAACCCGGAATTCAAGGGCAAGACCGCCCTGGTCAACATCCCGCAGATCGGCATCATGGACGCCGCCATGGCGCTCGAGGCGATGGGCGAGATCACCTATGGCGACAAGGGCAACATGACCCGGGACGAGATCGACCACACCATCACCCGGTTGATCGAGTTGAAGAAGGCAGGCCAGTTCCGCGCCTTCTGGAGCACCTTCGACGAATCCGTCAACCTGATGGCCGCGGGCGAGGTGGTGATCCAGTCGATGTGGTCGCCCGCCGTGACCGCCGTAAAGTCGCGCGGCATCGGCTGCGTCTATCAGGGCCTCAAGGAAGGCTATCGCGGCTGGGGCCTGGGAATGGGCCTGATGGGCCATCTGGAAGGGCTGAAGCTGGAAGCGGCCTATGAATACATGAACTGGTACCTGACCGGCTGGCAGGGCGCGTTCATCGCGCGCCAGGGATATTATTCGTCGGTGCCCGAAACCGCCAAGGCCAACCTGTCCCCGAACGAAGTGGGCTATTGGTACGAAGGCAAGCCCGCGACCGAGGATATCCTGGACCCCTACGGCGCCGTGATGGACAAGGCCGGCGCCGTGCGCGACGGCGGATCGTTCGAGGACCGGATGGGCAACGTCGCCTGCTGGAACACCGTGATGGACGAGGAACGCTATATGGTCCAGCGCTGGAACGAGTTCATCTCGGCCTGACGACCCGGGGCGGCACGACCCGCCGCCCCATCCCGGAACGGCATCTGGCCAAGGAATCCTGTCATGTCCGCGCAATCGACGGGCGGAACGCGCCTGACCCCCTATCTTCAGGTGGCGCCGCTTGCCATCATCATGCTGGCCATGGTCGGCATTCCCATCGGCACGGTGGTCCTGCTCAGCTTCTGGGAATCGGACGGGATATCCGTCTATCCGGCCTTCACCCTGCAGAATTACCGCGATGTGCTGACGGCTGGCGTCACGCTGTCGCTGTTTGTCAACACGCTGAAATACGCGGCCATCGTCCTGGTGGCCACGGTGCTGATCGGCTTTACCTGTTCCTATTTCCTGGTCTTCCACGTGCGGAACCTGAAATGGCAGATCGGGCTGTTCCTGCTGTGCACGATCCCCTTCTGGACCTCGAACGTGATCCGCATGGTCAGCTGGATCCCCTTCCTGGGGCGCGAGGGGCTGTTCAACCAGATGCTGATCGGGGCGGGACTGGTCAGCCAGCCGCTGGACGTGCTGCTCTATTCCGATTTCGCGGTGGTGCTGACCTATATCCACCTGTTCACGCTGTTCATGATCGTGCCGATCTTCAACAGCATGGCCAAGATCAACCCCAACCTCATCGAGGCCGCGCGGGACGCGGGCGCGAATTCCTGGCAGATCCTGACGGGCGTCATCATTCCCCTGTCCAAGACCGGCATCGCGCTTGGCTCGATCTTCGTGGTGACGCTGGTGATGGGCGATTTCTTCGTCGTCCGGGTGATGAGCGGGGGGCAAAGCGCATCGGTCGTCTCGGCCATGAAGAACGAGATCGACCAGCTGTTCTATCCCCAGGCCTCGGCCATGGCGGTGCTGCTGATCCTTGTGGTGGTGCTGATGGTGTCCGCGATCCTGCGGGTCGTGGACATCCGCGCCGAGCTGGCGCGGTAGGGGGCGGTCATGTCACAGACATCTACGCGGCGGGGTGCCGATTTCTATATCCTGGCGGCGTTCTTCGCGCTGTTCGTGCTGTTCCTGTACGGACCGATGCTGATGATCTTCATCCTCAGCTTCCAGGGGCCGACGGGCGGGCTGACTTTTCCGATGCGGGGGGTTTCGACGCATTGGTTCAACGACCTGTGGACCTCCAGCCGCTATGGCGATCTGGGCGGGGCGTTCCGCCGGTCGCTGATGCTGGGCGTCATGGCGATGGCGATCACGGCCACGGTCTGCCTGTTCGCCGCACTGGGGTTCCGCCGCAGGTTCTGGGGGGCGGGACCGATCTTCTATCTGTCGATCGTCAGCCTGATCGTTCCCGGCATCCTTCTGGGCCTGGGCATCAGCCAGTTCTTCCAGCTGCTTGGCCTGCGGCTGTCCTGGTGGATGTCGGGCCTTGGCGCGCATCTCAGCTGGACCCTGCCCTTCGGGCTGTTGATCATGTTCGCCGTGCTGAACCGTTTTGACGGATCGTGGGAGGAAGCGGCGCGGGACGCAGGCGCCCGGCCCTGGCAGGTGCTGGGCCTTGTCACCGTGCCGATCCTGTTCCCCGGCCTGATTGCCGTTGCCCTGTTCGGATTCACCCTGTCCTATGACGAGATGCCGCGGTCGCTTCTGACCGTGGGGGGCCGGAACACCCTGCCCATCGAGATTTCCAACATGACCACCAATGTCACCACGCCCGCGCTTTATGCCATCGGGACGGTGACCTCGGCTGTCAGCTTCCTGGTGATCGCGGCGGCCTTCGTGGCCATTGCCCTTATCCAGAAACAACGGTCGCGCGCCAAGGGAAAGACTGAATGACCGAACAAAGCCGCATCGACATCCGCAACGTCACCAAGCTTTACGGGCCGGTGAAGGCGGTCAACAACGTCGATCTGGCCATCGACGGCGGGGCCTATTGCTGCATGATCGGCCCGTCGGGCTGCGGCAAGACGACCCTGCTGCGGATGATCGCCGGGCACGAGACGCCGACCTCGGGAACCATCCTCATCGGGGGGACCGATGTGACCACGGCCCGCACCGGCAGCCGGGGCACGGCGCTGATGTTCCAGAACTATGCCCTGTTCCCGCATCTGTCGCTAACCGACAACGTGGCCTTCAGCCTGCGGGTCAAGGGCGTGCGGGCCGACGAACGCCGGCGCGCCGCGCGCGAGATGCTGGACCGGGTCCAGCTTCTGCACCTGGCCGACCGGGTGCCGTCGGAACTGTCCGGCGGCCAGCAGCAGCGCGTGGCCCTGGCCCGCGCGCTGATCACCAACCCCAAGGTTCTGCTGCTGGACGAGCCGCTTTCGGCCCTGGACGAGTTCCTGCGGCTGAAGATGCGGGTGGAACTGAAGCGGTTGCAGAACGACCTGGGCATCACCTTCATCCACGTGACCCATACCCAGCCCGAGGCCATCGCCCTGGCCGACCAGGTCGTGGTGATGGACCACGGGCTGATCGAGCAGGCCGCCAGCCCGCGAGACGTTTATAACCGCCCGCACAGCCCCTATGTCGCGCGCTTCATGGGCGGGCAGAACGTGCTGGGCGGCAGGGTCGAACGCGTCGACGGAAACGTTGCCGTTGTGACGGGACCGAACGGGGTTTCCCATGACCTGCCCGCCGCCAGGGGCGTCGAACCGGGCCAGGATCTGCGCTTTTCCGTGCGCCGGGACCGCATCGCGATCCGACCGGAAGCACCGGCGCGCAACAGCATTTCCGGCACCGTCGTCAACGTCGAATACCAGGGCACCTTCGTCAAGGTCGCCCTGGACACCGGCCTGCACGAGGAATTCATGATCTATCTCAACGACGAGGATTACTTCGCCCATCCCCGCCGCGTGGGAGAAACCGTCCACGCCGCCTGGGACGCGGCCCTGAACCATTACCTGCCGGGCCGGAACGACTCGGCCGGCACCCCGCACGAGGATTAGATGAAGCCCCGGGTCGAGATCATCGCCCTGGGCGGCACCATCGCCTGCACCCCCGATGCAGGCGCAGGCGGCGTGGCGCCCGGCCTGACGGGTGCCGATCTGGTCGCCGCCGTCCCGCAACTGGACGCCTTGGCGCAGATCAATGCGGGGAACCTGTCGAACCTGCCCTCGACCGAGATCGGGTTGCCGCTGCTGTTCGACCTGGCGGCGGCGATCCGCGCGCACGAGGACGGGGGCACGGTCGGAATCGTGGTCACGCAGGGCACCGACACCATCGAGGAAACCGCGTTCGTGCTGAACCTGCTGCACCGGGGATCGGTGCCGGTCGTGGTGACAGGTGCCATGCGCAACCCCTCGCTGCCCGGTGCGGACGGGCCCGCCAACCTTCTGGCCGCCGTAGCCTGCGCGGCGGAGCCCGGCTGCCGGGACCTGGGCGTCATTGTCGCCTTTGACGATGCGATCCATCCGGCGGCCTGGGTGCAGAAACGCGACACCTCGTCCACAGGGGCCTTCTGGTCCCCGGCGCCACTGGGATGGACGGCCGAAGGGCGGCCCGCCCTTTACGCAAGGCCGCCACGCAGCCCTGGATTCGCCGTGCCGCCCGACGCGCCCCTGCCCTTTGTGCCGATCCTGAAGCCCGGCCTGTCCGATCCGCCCCTGCTGGTCCAGGCTTGCCTTGACGCAGGCGCCGCCGGGCTGGTCCTGGATCTGGCGGGCGGCGGCCATGTGCAGTCCCCCTGGCTGGATCCGCTGTCGGCTGCGGCCAAACGCATCCCTGTGGTCTTTTCCAGCCGGACGCGGGGCGGGCGCGTGCTGTCGCGGACCTATGGCCAGGCGGGCGGGGAAATCGACCTGCTGAACCGGGGGCTGAAAGGCAGCGGCGATCTGGACGCGCTGAAAGCCCGGCTGGTACTGATGCTGGCGCTGATGACCGGCGGCCCAGACCGGTTCGATGATTTCACCGACCTGTCCTGGCGGGCCGAAGATCCCGAAATCCCCTTTCCACGGAGATCACGATGACCAAGAAAATCTACTGCGCCTTCGGCACCGACATCGATTCCGTCGCCGGATGGATCGGATCCTATGGCGGCGGCGACAGCCCGTCCGACATCCAGCGGGGCATCTTCGCGACCGAGGTGGGCATCCCGCGCCTGTTGCGGCTGTTCAAGAAATACGACCTGCGCACCAGCTTCTTCATCCCCGGTCATTCCCTGGAAACCTTTCCCGACCAGATGCGGATGATCGTGGACGGCGGTCACGAGGTCGGCGCGCATGGCTATCTGCATGAAAATCCCATTGCCATGACCCCCCAGCAGGAAGAAGACGTGCTGGTCAAGTCCATCGAACTGATCGAGGGGCTGACGGGCCGCGCCCCCCGCGGCTATGTCGCGCCATGGTGGGAGATGTCGAATTCCACCGCCGCGCTGCTGCAAAAATACAATTTCAGCTATGACCATTCGCAGGGCTATCGCGATTTCCAGCCCTTCTACGCCCGCGTGGGCGACGAATGGAACACCATCGACTATACCAAGCAGGCCAAGGAATGGATGCACCCGCTGAAGCACGGGAAAGAGATCGACCTCGTCGATATCGCGGCCAACTGGTATGTAGACGACCTGCCGCCGATGATGTTCATGAAAAAGGCGCCAAACAGCCACGGCTTCGTCAATCCGCGCCATATCGAGGAAATGTGGCGCGACCAGTTCGACTGGGTGTATCGCGAAATGGATTACGGCGTGTTCGCCTTTACCATCCATCCCGACGTCGCGGGCCGTCCCCAGGTGCTGCTGATGCTGGAACGGCTGATCGACCATATCAACGGCCATGACGGCGTGGAATGGGCCACCTTCGAGGAGATCGCCGACGATTTCCGCGCGCGCTATCCCTTCGCATCCGGCAAGCGGCCCGAGGTGATCTAGAACGCCATGTGCAGCGCCTGCGGCTTTCCGGCAGCCCCCGGCCATTGGACGGATGCGGGCGCGCAGACCCCCGGCGACCGGCTGCGCCTGCGCTTTGCCCGGCTGGGGGCGGTGAACCGGCTTCTGGCGCCCTATGGGTTGAAGGCCTGGGACGACGGCGCGACCCCCGGCTTGCAACTGTTCGCGCCGGGCGGACAACGCGAACTGGTGTCCGATCTGGCCGCGCTGTGGGCGGCTGCCGAACGGATGGCCGGACAACCCGTGGATCCGCTGTCCGACCTGGCCCTGGCGGATGGTTGACCTGCCGCGTTCGGACGGCCGCCTGCCGCTGACGATCCTGGGCGGTTTCCTGGGTGCCGGGAAAAGCACTTGGCTGCGCCACCAGTTGCACATGGGCCGGTTCAGAAGGCACCATGTCCTTGTCAACGAGGCAGCCGAAACCCCGGTGGACAACCTTCTGCTGGCGGGGGCCAATCGGATCGACGTGCTGGCGGGCGGCTGCGCCTGCTGCACCGGGCTGCCTGCCCTGCTTGCCGCCCTGCGCGGGATCTGTAACGCGGCCAGCGGCAAGGATGCAGGCCGGATTGAGGGGATCCTGCTGGAAACCAGCGGCCTGGCCGACCCCGGCCGGATCGCGGCGGCGATCGGGCACGACCCCGTACTGACGCGCCGCCTGGCGGTGGCGCAAACTCTGGTGTTGGTGGACAGTCTGCACGGCGCCAGCCAACTGGCGGGCGAAATCCTTGCCCGCGCCCAGATCGAGTCAGCCGATGACCTGATCCTGACCAAGCCTGCCGGGGCCGATCCCGCAACGCTGGGGCGTCTGGCGCTGACGCTGCACCAGATCAATCCCGCCGCTGCGCTGTCGGCGGCCGAACAGGGCGTCGCGGTCCCCCTGCCGCCGGTGCAGGACGGGACGGCCCCCTTCGACCTGCCCGCCCTGTCCGCAGTCCAGCCGATCCTGCCCTATCGCCTGGATGTCGGGCATAGCGGATGGGTGGCCTTGTCCACCTGGCTGTCCGCCCTGATCCACGCCAGGGGCGACGACATCGTGCGCATCAAGGGCGTGGTGCGCACCCCCGCCGGTCGCCTGCTGCTGCAATCGGTGCGCCGGGTCGTCCAGCCGCCCGAGATCCTGCCCGACAACGACTTCCTTGCAGGCCCGCCCCCCGAGGAGGACGTGATCGTGCTGATCGGACGCGGCATGGACGGCGACCGGATCGCCCGGTCATGGCGCCGCTTTGGCGGTTGAACGTCACTGCATCGGCGCGCCCGCGCCGCGACCGGCCATGGGCGACAGCGCGCGGGGCAGGAACCTGCCGCCCTGCTTGCTGCCCAGGATCTCGCCCTCTTGCATCACCACCTCGCCTCGCAGGATCGTCGCATGGGGCCAGCCCGTGACCTCGTATCCCTCCCAAGGGGTGTAATCCGACCCGTGATGCATCAGCGACTGGCTGATCGTCACCCGCCGGGAAGGATCCCACAGCACGATATCCGCGTCAAATCCGGGCGCGATGGACCCTTTGGTGGTCAGCCCATAGATCCGGGCATGATTGGTCGATGACAGGGCCACGAATTCATTTTCGGTGATGCGCCCCTTGACCACGCCCTCGGACCACAGGATCGGCATCCGAACCTCGACCCCCGGAATGCCGTTCGGCACCCATTTGAAGGCGGTGCGGGCCTTGGGGTTCTTCTTGCCCATCTCGCCTTCGAAGAAGAACGGGCAATGGTCGGACGAAAAGGTCTGGAACACCCCGGTCTGGATGCCGTTCCAGATGGCGTCCCAGCTTTCCCGGTCGCGCGGCGGGGGAGAACAGACATATTTGCCGCCCGTCTCGTCCATGTTCAGGCCTTTCAGATCCTCGGCCGTCAGCGACACGTATTGGGTGCAGGTTTCGCCCATGATCCTCAGGCCCCGGCTCCGCGCCCAACGGATCTGCTCCATCGCCTCCCGCCCAGACACATGGACGATCATGATCGGCACGCCGGTCAGTTCGGCATGGCTGATGGCCCGGTGGGCGGCTTCACGCTCGACCGACTGGGGGCGGGACACCGCGTGAAAATAAGGTGCGACCTTGCCTGCCTTTTCCAGCTTTTCGGTCATGAAGCGGATTGCGTCATAGCCTTCGCAATGGACCATCACCAGGGCGCCCTGTTCGCCCGCCGCGTCAAACACCTCGAGCAGTTCGCGGTCGTTCAGGACCAGATCGTCATAGGTCATGAACACCTTGAGCGAGGTATAGCCCGCCGCGACAAGGGCGGGCAGTTCCTGGCCCAGCACGGCGGGCGTCGGATCGGTCAGGATCAGGTGGAACCCGTAATCGCAATAGGACTGGCCCTCGGCCTCCTTGTGGTAATCCTCGACCGCCTGGCGCAGGGACGCGCCGCGCGCCTGCAGGGCAAAGGGGATCACGGTCGTATTGCCACCCGCGATGGCGGACCGGGTGCCGGTTTCGAACCCATCGGCCATCGCGGGGCCGCCAAAGGCCGGCTGGGCCAGATGCACATGGCTGTCGATGCCACCGGGCATCACGCGCATCCCGGTCGCGTCGATGTCCTGCCGGCCCTTGCCCAGGTCCAGCCCGACCGTCACGATCTTGCCGTCGCGGATGCCCACGTCCGCCCGCGCGGTATCCGCCGCAGTCACGACCGTGCCGCCCCGGATCACCAGGTCAAAGTCCTGCATGACGTTCCCTTTCCCTGCATCATCACATCGTCGCCATCCGGCGAAGCGTATGTCCGGATAGAACGCCCCTATCGTTCCCAAGGCAAGCAGCAGGGGACAAGAGAGCGTGCCTCTGCCCCTTGATTGCCAAGCAGGTCGGCGATGATGAACATTGGCGGACCATTGGTGCCCGAAAGGAAGCCCACCCGCGTCAACGCCAGCACGATCAGCGCAGTCCCGGCAGCGGTTCCGGGCGGTTCCCGACGGCAAGGGGCGCGACCGAGACGCGACCCTTGCCCGCCCGCTTGGATTGATACAATGCCGCGTCGGCGTCCTCCAGCATCCGGTCGATGTCATTCCGGCCATAGCCCGCCGACAAGACCACCCCCAGGCTGGCCGAGATCCCGCATCCTTCGGGCGAGGCCTCCTCGATCCCCTGGATGATCCGCGTGCCGATGGCGGTCAGCGCCTGGCTGGTCCATGCTCCGCCAAGGATCAGCACGAATTCGTCGCCGCCGATCCGCGCCACATGGTCCCGCGCCCGCACCGCCCGGCCCAGCACCCGCGCGACATCGCCCAGCAGCCTGTCGCCGGCCGCGTGGCCCAGCCGGTCGTTCACCTGCTTGAAATTGTCCAGATCCAGATGCACCAGCGCAAAGCCCTGCATCTTGTCCTGCGGATCCAGGGCGGTGCGCATTGCGACCTGCAATCCCCGGCGGTTCAGCAGGCCAGTCAGGGCATCCGTATGCGCGTCGCGTTCGGCATCTTGGCGGGCCAGCATCAGGTGCCGGTTGAAGCGGGCCAGTTCTTGCTGGATCGCCCGGTTGGCTTCTTGCAGGAACATCAGTTCCAGGGCCAGTTCCGTGGGGGCAAAGTCCGATTCGGTCAGGCCAAAGACCGCGACCGCATCGGACAGCGACACGCCAAAGCCGAAATCCAGCAAAAGCCCGCCGAACCCGGGCGTCACCACATGGCCCCTCAGCGTCAGCTGGCGGTGATGGCGCAGGCGCAGGGCCAGGCGGTCCCCCGGTGCCGCCGCGCGGATCGCGCCGATGACATGGCCCAGGGCGGCGCCCCGCCCTTCGACAAAGACATCCTCGACCCCCTGCGCGCCGGGCGGGATCAGCTTGCGCATGGTGGGTCCGGCGAAATGGATCAGGCCGCAACGGCTGATGCACAGATGCATCGGCATCAACCGGTCAAGCGCATCCTGTCCCAGGGTCAGGGCATGGGTCATCGGGCCTGGACCCTGGACGACAAATGAAAGGTGCGCGCGGCCGCAAAGGCGGAATCCGACACGTCGATGCACAGCCCCCCTGCCTGTGGGGTAATTACGCACAGCGCCCCATAGTCATCGGCCATGGCACGCAACAGCCCGCCCAGCAGGGCCGTCCAGACGAGCGGGCCGCCAGACAGCGCGATCCACAGCAACCCGTCCTCGCTGCGCGACAGGGCAATCTCGGGAACATCAAGATCGTCGGTGATCAGGCGGATCCGATCGGGCAGTTCTTCGATCCGCAGCAGGAAATCCAGGAAATCGCGCCCACAAAAGCGCAGCAGACGCCAGATTTCGTCCTGCCGGACCAGCCAGGCGCCCAGATCCTCGACCAGTTCATCGACGGGCTTGTCCAGGTGCAGCGCCGCATCGCGCAGCATCTGCCCGGGGGGCAGGATGCCTGGTCCAGCCTGGATGGGGACCGATTCCTCGGCCAGAAACTTTTCGACCGCGCGGCTGACAAGATCGTGCATATGTCACCTCCGCTGCCCTTGATAGGCGCAACAGGTGAACAAATCGCAAACGTCAGACCTCCCAGCCATAGCTGCCCGGCCCGGCAAGGGCGGTGCGGGCCGCCATCAGGTCGCCGGGCTTGATGTTCAGGTCGGCGGCCGCGTCCAGCACCCGCGTGTCGTCTTCCAGCAGATAATCCAGGACGTGCAGCGCGATGTCGGGATTGCCCGCGGCCTGTCGCAAATCCTGCGGCTGAAGCCCCGAGGATTCCAGGAATCCCCCGATCAGGTCGGGCCGTTCCGCCATGTACAGCAGGATGGTCACGGCCAGGTCCTGTGCGGATTCTCGCGTATATGTCATCGCCTGTCCTTGATCTGGCGGATCAGCCGCCTGTGTGGAAACCCTTTGTTAAGGAATCAATGCCATTGTTCGAACATCGTCGAAAGGGGGGCGTTATCCGTGACTGCGCGTATCCTTATCGCGGAAGGCAGTGCGACAAGCCGGATCAGCCTGAAGGTCAGGTTGGCGGGCGCCTGTTATGACGTTCTGACAGCGGCTGCGGCCGAGGACTTGCAGTCGCAACTGCGCCAGGGCCGCCCGGACCTGATCCTGCTGGGACCGGGTTTCACGGGGCTGCCGCTGGCCGACGTGTTCCAGATGGTGTCTGTCGAACGGCCCCGTGCGCCGGTCCTTGTGCTGGCCGATGGCCACCGCCGGGTCGAGGCGCTGGAGGCCGGCGCGGCAGCCGTCCTGGACCCCCGCGTGGCGGAACAGATGCTTCTGGCCCGGGTGCGGGGATTGCTGCGCGATGCCGAGGCCGAGGATGCCCCCGATTTCGCCCTGGCCGAGGATGCAGGGGCGTTCGGCCATGCGCCATCGGGCAATGTCGTATTGGTGGCCGACCAGCCGGGGCGCGCGCAACGATGGCGCCATATCCTCCAACCACGCTTGAACTGCCGGTTCGCCATTTCCAGCCCAGACGAAACGCTCAGCGCCGCGGCCCAGGGCGATGGCGCGGACTTGTACATCATCGCCGCCGACATTGACCGGAAGGGCGACGGATTGCGCCTGCTGTCCGAACTGCGGTCGCGCAACGGGTCGAAGGAAGCAGGCTTCGCCGTTCTTGTCGCGCCCGAGCGCGAGGAGCTTTGCGCCATCGCCCTGGACCTCGGCGCGGGCGAGGTTCTGCCCCTGGACCCGGCCGAGGATAACAACGCCGAAATCGCGGCCCTTGCGCTGCGCAACCAGTTGGATCGCAAGCGCCGTGCCGATGGCCGGCGCGAGGAAATGAAGCGCAACATCGCCTGGGCCATGTCCGACCCGCTGACAGGGCTGCATAACCGCCGCTATGCCCTGCCCCGGTTGGCCGAAATCGCCCGCAGCGCCATGAAGCGGCAGGGCGGTTTCGCTGTGATGGCGCTGGATCTGGATCGCTTCAAGACGATCAACGACAATTTCGGCCATGCTGCGGGCGATGCGGTCCTGTGCGACATCGCGCACCGGGTCGAAGCCATTGTGTCGAACCACGGCCTGACCGCCCGCCTGGGCGGCGAGGAATTTCTGGTCGTGCTGCCCCATGCCACCGAGGCCGAAGCCTTCCACATGGCCGAACAGATCCGCCGCAGGGTCGAAACCCAGCCCACGCTGCTGCCCCCCATCTCGGGCGGGGGCGAGGTTCAGGCAACCCTGTCCATCGGCGTCGCCTTCGAGCAAGCCCCCTTCTGCATCAGCCGCCCCGCTATCCTGGCCGAAATCGCCCTGGAACGGGCCGACCGCGCGATGATGGCGGCCAAGTCGCTGGGGCGGAACCGCGTGCTGATGGCGCCCACCCAGCCCGTCTGGTGATGCGACAAAAGGGGCAAGGCTTGGGTCTGGCATTGGGACGGCGCAGCCCCTACATTGGCATCGCCCCACCCTGACCCCGGAGATTGCCATGTCGTCCCACGCAGCCCCCATCGATTCGTCCGAGCGCCCGACGGGCCAGGCGATGCTGCGGGGCGCCATGGGCCGTTGCCCCAACTGCGGCGAAGGAAAGCTGTTCCGGTCCTTCCTGAAGGTCGCCGATCACTGCCCCGCCTGCAACGAGGCGCTGCACCACCAGCGCGCCGACGACGGGCCTGCCTATCTGACGATCCTTCTGGTCTCGCATCTGGGCGCGCCCCTGCTGTTGGCCTGCTATGTGGCGTGGCGGCCGTCGGCGATGACGATGATCTGGACCTTCAGCCTGGGGGCGGTGATCCTGTCGATGCTGCTTCTGCCGCGCATCAAGGGGACTTTCGTGGGCCTGCAATGGGCGCGGCGGATGCACGGATTCGGCGCGGAACCAAGGCCCTTGGCATCGTGACCGACCCTGCCCCCATCCGCGATGCCGCAACGATCATCCTGCTGCGCAGGCAGGCCGGTGCCGCCTCGGTCCTGATGGGGATGCGCGGGGCGGCGGCGGTCTTCATGCCGTCGAAATACGTCTTTCCGGGCGGGGCGGTCGATGCATCCGACGCCACAACGACGCTGGCCGCGCCCTTGTCCGATCCCCATCGCAGCCGACTGGCCCGGGAACCCCGGCCCGGGACCGCGACCGATCCCCACGCCATCGCCGCCGCCGCCCTGCGCGAACTGGCCGAGGAAACAGGCCAGCTGATCGGACGCCCCGGCCGCTGCGACTGGCCGGGCTTTGCCGAGGCGGGCCTGGCCCCCGATGCCGCGCCCCTGACCTATCTGTTCCGCGCGATCACGCCGCCGGGGCGTCCGCGCCGGTTCGATGCGCGATTCTTTCTTGCCGATGCGGCTTGCCTGGCGACCGATCCCGACGATTTCTGCCGCGCCTGCGACGAGCTTTCGCATTTGCACTGGGTGCCCCTGGCCCAGGCGCGCGCCCTGGATCTGCCCTTCATCACCGAGGTGGTGCTGGCCGAACTGGCCGACCTGATCGCGGACCTGCCCCATGACGCGCCCCTGCCTGTGCCGGACACGGTGCCGTTCTTCGACAACCGCAGCCCGGCCCCGCGCTTCGCGCAGATCGCCTGATCAGCGCCCGGTGAATCGCGCGGGGCGCTTTTCCAGGAAGGCCGTCACCCCCTCGACGAAATCCGCCGTCCGGCCCGCCGCCCCTTGCAGCCGCGCTTCCAGGGCAAGCTGGGCATCCATGTCGTTCTGGGTGGATGCCTGCACGGCCTCGCGGATCGCCAGAAAGGCGGCGGTCGGACCCTGGGCCAATTGCCGCGCGCGGGCGGCGATGCCTGGGGCGAAACCTTCATCCGGCAGGGCCTCCCAGATCAGGCCCCAATCGGCAGCCTGACGGGCACTGACGGGTTCGGCGAACAGCATCATGCCCATGGCCCGGGCCATGCCCACGGCGCGGGGGATGACAAAGGTGCCGCCCGCATCCGGGACCAGCCCGATGCGCGCAAAGGCCTGGATGAAACTGGCGCTTTCCGCCGCGATCACCACATCGGCGGCCAGGGCCAGGTTCGCCCCGGCCCCCGCCGCCACGCCGTTCACCGCTGCGATCACCGGCGCGCGACAGGCGCGGATCGCGCGCAGCATGGGTTCGTATTCATCCCTCAGCGTGCCTTCCAGATCGGCGGCTGCCGCCCGGTCGGTCAGATCCTGGCCGGAACAAAAGCCGCGGCCAGCGCCAGTGATGACCAGGCATCGTGCATGGGCGGGCAGGGTCTGAACGGCATCCGTGATCTCGGCCCGCATCCGGCTGCTCAGCGCATTCATCACCTGCGGGCGGTTCAGCGTCAGGGTAGCAACCCCGTCGCTGATGGTGAACTGGATGGTGTCATAGGTCATGGCGGTCCCCCTTTTGGGGCGCATCATGACGCAAAACGCCAAAGGGGAAAGCCCGACCCGGCGTCAGTCGCGCATGATCTGGTCCAGGCGGTCGCGTTCGGCCTGGCTCAGCGCCTCGGCAGGTTCGGGGCGGGCGGTCGCACGGGCGCGCAGGAACCGCCAGGCTCCCAGCAGGGCCAGCAGCGCCATGACCGGACCTGCCAGCCACAGGACCAGGTTGCCGCCCCGCGCACGCGGCTCGAACAGCACGAATTCGCCGAAACGGTCCACCACGGCGTCGATCACCTGATCGTTGCTGTCGCCTGCCACGATCCTTTCGCGCACATACAGGCGCAAATCGCGGCTGATGGGCGCGTTCGATTCGTCGATGTTTTCGCCCTGGCAAACCGGGCAGCGCAGCTTTTGCGAGATCTCGCGCGCCCGCGCCTCCTGCCCGGCATCGGGCAGGACTTCGTCGGGCTGGACGGCAAAGGCCGCGACCGGCAGCAGCAGGGCCAAAAGGATCAGAAGGCGCCTCATTCCGCAGCCACCGTCTTGGCTGGCGAACGGCGCGCGCCTGCCGCCACGCGGTACCGGCGGTCGGACAGGCTGATGATCCCGCCAAGCGCCATCAACAGCGAACCCGCCCAAATCCAGTTGGCGAAAGGCTTGATATAGGTGCGGATCGCCCATCCCCCATCCGCTTGCGCGTCCCCGATCACCAGATAGATGTCGCGGAAGATGCCATTGTCGATGGCCGCCTCGGTGGTGGGCATGGCCTGGACGGGATAGACGCGCTTTTCGGGATGCAGGACCGCCACGGGCCGTCCGTCGCGCGCCACCTCCATCGTGGCGGTGGTCGAGATATAGTTCGGCCCCTCGACCTCGTCCACGCTGGCAATCGTGATGTCGTAATCGGCCACCCGGAACGGCTGGCCCACTTGGGCCACGCGGATATCCTCGACCTGCCAGGCCGTCAGCAGGGCGATGCCGATAAAGGTGACGCCCAGGCCGCCATGCGCCGTGGCCTTGCCCCAATCGGCGCGCGGCAGGCGCAGCAACCGCGACAGGCCCGACTGGCCGGTGCGGTGGACCAGCTCGGCCACCGCGCCAAAGATGATCCAGGCGCCCAGGCCCGCACCGATCACGGCAATGGCCGAGCGCCCCGTGGAAACGGCGAAGACAAGCGCCATGACCGCCCCCGCCAGGGTCAGGGCAGGCCACAAGGGCCGCATCACGCGGCCCAGGGTTGCGCGCTTCCAGGGCAGGATCGACCCAAGGGGCAGCGCGATGGCCAGGGCGATCATGAAGGGGGTAAAGGCCTGGTTGAAGAAGGGCGCGCCGACCGACAGCTTGCGGTCCCACAGCATTTCCGCGATCAGCGGCCACATCGTGCCGATAAAGACCACGAATGCCGCGACCGCCAGCAGGACGTTGTTCAGGATCAGGGCGCCCTCTCTTGACACGGGCGCAAAAACGCCCTTGGCCGTCATCTGCGTGGCCCGCGCGGCATAAAGCGTCAGCGCGCCGCCAGTGAACACGACCAGGATGCCCAGGATGAAGACGCCGCGCGCCGGATCGCTGGCAAAGCTGTGGACGGAAGTGATCACCCCCGACCGGACGATGAAGGTGCCGATCATGGAAAATCCGAATGCCATGATCGCCAGCAGGATCGTCCAGCTTTTCAGCGCCTCGCGCTTTTCGACGACAATGGCGGAATGCAGCAGGGCTGCGGCCAGAAGCCAGGGCATGAAGCTGGCGTTTTCCACCGGATCCCAGAACCAGAAGCCGCCCCAGCCCAGTTCGTAATAGGCCCACCATGATCCAAGCGCGATGCCGATGGTCAAAAACATCCAGGCGGCCAGCGTCCAGGGGCGGACCCAGCGTGCCCAGGCGGCGTCCACACGACCCTCGATCAGGGCGGCGACGGCGAAAGAAAAGGCCATCGAAAGGCCGACATAGCCCAGATAGAGGAACGGCGGATGAAAGGCCAAGCCCGGATCCTGCAACAGCGGGTTCAGGTCGCGCCCGTCAAAGGGCGGGCTTGCCAGCCGCAGAAACGGGTTCGAGGTGAAGATGATGAAGGCATAGAAGGCAGCCCCGATGGCCGCCTGCACCGCCAGCACCCGCGCCCGCAAGGCCGGGGGCAAGTTGTCGCCGAACACCGCCGCCGCCGCCCCGAACAGCGCCAGGATCAGCACCCACAGCAGCATCGAGCCTTCGTGGTTCCCCCAGACGCCGCTGATCTTGTAGAGCATCGGCTTGGCGGTATGCGAGTTTTCATAAACCAGCTTCAGCGAGAAGTCAGAGGTGACGAACGCCATTGTCAGCGCCGCGAAGGACAAGCCCACCAGCAGGAACTGCGCCACGGCGGCGGGACGGGCGCTGTCCATCCATGGTTCCCAGCCCTTGGACGCCCCAACCATTGGCACCACCATCTGGAACAGTGATACCGCAAAGGCGAGGATCAGGGCGAAATGGCCGAATTCTGCTGTCATGGCGCGATCCTTTGGTG
Source organism: Paracoccus actinidiae (assembly GCF_030863885.1). Lineage (NCBI taxonomy): Bacteria > Pseudomonadati > Pseudomonadota > Alphaproteobacteria > Rhodobacterales > Paracoccaceae > Paracoccus > Paracoccus actinidiae. Next base: position 2,044,372 of record NZ_CP132956.1, on the reverse strand, counting down.
CCTGCACAGCATAGGCCCATGCAAAAGGGGGGAAAAGTCCCCCCTTGGTCGCCGCCATCAGTTTTGCGTGCGCCGGGCTGCGGCCTATTCGCGCAGGCTGGCCACCCAGTCGCGCAGCGCCGCATTGTCGGCGAAATCCTCGTCGGGACGCTTGACCGCGACCTGCTGCGTCGTGGTGACGCTGGTCTTGACCTCGTTGGCGGGCCAGACGCGGTGGCGGAAATGATGTGCCTCGCGCGCGCCGAAGTAAAAGCCGACAATGGCGCCCAGCAGCCACCACAAGGGTTCGGGCACCTGCTGCAGGCCCACCATGCGCAGGCTGAACCCTTGCGGCTCCACCATGGCATAGATGAACAAGGCCATCGTCCCCAGCGCCAGAAGCGGCCGGGGAAGACGGTTCAAGCCATTGACGAAGCCGTCGAAAAACCCCGGGCGGACGGTCTGGAATTCCTGGCCCAGCTGGTTGATGGCGCGGGCATAGGCTTCCTCCTCAAGCTCCATCTTGCGGGTGGCGTTCTGGGTGAACACCTCGGCCATGCCGGTGGCGGCGCTGCCCAGGGCGGTAACGCCCTGGCCCAGGCCGATGAAGCGGTCGATCATGCCCATTTGGCGGTCCTTTCGCGATGCTCGGACTCGGTCAGGTGATAGCGGGGCTGGATGAACTCCTCGGCCCTGGTGATCCAGCCGCCCTTCCCGCCTGCCTTGCTGCGCGCATATTTGCGGCTGGCAGGGCGCTGATCGGCCAGCGAATAGTAGTAATTGCGCCGCGCGATCCCATAGGCATCGGCGAAATGATCGGGCGCGGCGGCGGCGGCATCATGGGCCGCGGCGAGGGTCCGGGGGCCGATCACGCCGTCAGCGGACGCGGCAAACCCCATCCGGGCGACCAGGCGTTGCAGGATCTTCCCCGCATTGGCGCCGGCGTTCACATACATGTCGAAGACGCTGGCCTGCACCGCAGGCGGCAGTTCGGCCAGACGCGGGCGGCGGAAATAATGTTCGACGAAAATCTGCTGGGCCTGGCCACGGGTCAGCATCTTGACGTCGTTCGCATCGACCCGCCCGTCCTTGTTCAGGTCCAGGCCCAGCGATTTCATCGTCCCGATGGTGACGCCATAGTTGGTGGCCCCGCCCGGATCGTCGGGATCGTTCACATATCCGCCTTCTCGCGCAACGATCTGGGCCGCGACTTCCTCAACGCTTGGCATGGATACCCCCGTCCTGCAAATGAGGCACAAGGGTGGCGGGCCTGCGTTAACGGGCTGTTAACCAGCCGCGCGTTGCTAGCTGCGAAGCGCGTCCAGCAGCATCTGCATCGCATGATCGACGGTCGCGGCGCGAACCTGGCGGCGGCCAATGGCGCCGAATTCGACGGTTTCGGTGCGGGTGCCGAACGGCTGGGCGATGCCAAAGCAGACGCGGCCCTCGGGCTTGTGTTCGGACCCGCCGGGGCCTGCGATGCCGGTGACGGAAACGGCGATGCCCGCGTCAGACAAGCGCAGGGCGCCCGCGGCCATTTCGGCAGCGACCTGTTCGCTGACGGCGCCATGCGCATCCAGCGTGTCGGCGCGCACGCCCAGCATCTGCTGCTTGGCGGCGTTGGAATAGGTGACGAAGCCCCGGTCCACGGCGTCGGACGATCCCGGCACCTCGGTCAGGGCGCCCGCGATCAGGCCGCCCGTGCAGCTTTCGGCGGTGGCGATCATCACGCCGCGCGCACGAGCGGCGTCCAGGATATCGGCGGCAAGGCTCACAGCATCGGCTCCAGCAGGGCGTGGTAAAGGCCCGCCAGCGTGACGGACCCAATGCCCGCGAACAACCCGGCCCACAGGTCGTCCATCATCACCCCCACGGCGCCGCCCTGCCGGTCGGCGCGGCCCACGAGCCAGGGCTTCCAGATGTCGAACAGGCGGAACAGCAGGAAGGGCACGACAAAGCCGGGCCAGGCATCCAGGATCGAAATTCCGTGCCGCCACAGCGGGATCACGGTAAAGGACATGGCCAGCCACTGGCCCGCGACCTCGTCGATGACGATTTCCGACGGGTCTTCGTCCGTGGTCATCCGCAATGCCTGCGGCACGGCCCAGAAGCCGATCAACGCGGCCAGGACCGCGCCCAGCGGGATCAGCAGCGCGCCGCCTGCCTGATAGACCAGCACCGCCAGGAGGACGGCCGCCGCCGATCCCCAGGTGCCGGGCGCGGGCCTCAGCCTGCCGATGCCGAAGAAGGTCGTGATCATCCCGATCATCGCGTCACGCCTTGATCAGCGCGGCGGTGGCGATTGCCGCGATGCCTTCGCGCCGCCCGGTGAAGCCCAGCCGTTCCGAGGTGGTGGCCTTGACGCTGATGCGGGTGGCGTCAACGCCCATGATCTGGGCCAGGCGGGCCTGCATGGCGTGCGCATGGGGGCCAATCTTGGGTGCTTCGCAGATGAGCGTCACGTCGGCATTCCCGAAGCTGAAGCCGCGTTCGCGCGCCAGATCCGCCGCGTGCGCCAGGAAGATCGCGCTGTCCGCGCCTTTCCATTGCGGGTCGCTGGGGGGGAAGTGGCGCCCGATATCGCCTTCAGCCAGCGCGCCGTAGATCGCGTCGGTCAGCGCGTGCATTCCCACATCGGCGTCGGAATGGCCGATCAGACCCACCTCGTGCGCGATCTGCACGCCGCACAGCCAGACATGGTCGCCCGGCCCGAAGGCGTGAACGTCATAGCCATTGCCCAGGCGAATATCCATCGCGGTCCCCAATATCCGTTCGGCCCGCGCGAAATCGGCGGGAAAGGTGATCTTCAGATTGTCCTCGGACCCCGGCGTGATGGCAACCGGGATCCCGGCCTTCAACGCCAGTTCCACATCGTCGGCGGCGTCGTCAGGGTACAGGCGGTGCGCCTTGGTTATCTGATCCAAGGTGAAACCCTGCGGCGTCTGCGCGCGGAACAGCCCGGCGCGAGGGGTCGTGCCAATCACCGCCCCATCAGCGCCCTTCCACAAGGCATCGCTTACCGGCAACGCAGGTGCGGCGGCAAGCGCGCCGCCTTGCAACGCGTCGATCACCCCCTGGATCACCGCGTCGCTGACCAAAGGCCGCGCGCCGTCGTGAATCAGGACGTGTGTCGCCTGCCCTTCCAAAGCCTCAAGCCCCGCCATGACGCTGGCCGCGCGGGTCTCGCCCCCGGTGACGATGGTGACGCCGCCCGCAAAGTCGCGGATGGCGCGGGCCATGTCGTCGGGATGAACCACCAGCACCAAGCGGTCAAAGCCCGCAAAGGCATCGAGCGAGCGCGCAAGGATGCTGCGCCCGGCAAGGTCGCGCCATTGCTTCGGCTCGCCGCCCGCGCGGGTGCCGCGACCGGCGGCGGTGACAATGGCGGCATAGCCCGAGGGCGCCTTGACCGTCATGCGTGGTCGGGCATATCGCCCCGGATCGCCTGGGCGAAAGCGGTGCGATACAGGTCCGACAGTTCGGCCAGGTCGCCCGCGTCGTCGCCCATCTGCACCGCCATGCCGCCGAAGACGCCGACCTGCGCGGCAGGAACGCCCGCAGCCTCGGCCGCCTTCAGAAGGGCGTCTGCACCCGCCGCGTCGCAGGCGACCAGATAGCGGGCCTGGTCTTCGCCGAACAGTTGCGCGATGTCGCCGCTGTCCAGGCGGATGCCGATGCCCGCAGCCTCGGCCATCTCGAATGCGGCAAGCGCCAGCCCACCGTCGGACAGGTCGGTGGCGGATTTCAGATGCGCCCGGTTGGCGCGCAGAAACTCGCCATGCTTGCGTTCGGCGGCAAGGTCCACAAAGGGGGCGTCGCCCTCCTCGATCCCGAAGGCCTCGGCGGCCAAGGCCGACTGGCCAAGATGGCCTCGGGTCCGGCCGATGACGATGGCCACATTGCCCTCCACGGGCAGGCCCGCGATCAGGTTCGACAGGTCGTCGATCAGGCCGACGCCGCCGATGGTGGGGGTGGGCAGGATGCCCTTGCCGTCGGTTTCGTTATACAGCGACACGTTGCCCGACACGATGGGGAAGTCCAGCGCCGCGCAGGCTTCTCCGATGCCCTTGATGGCGCCGACAAGCTGGCCCATGATCTCGGGCTTTTCGGGATTGCCGAAATTCAGGTTGTCGGTCGTGGCCAAGGGCAGCGCACCCACTGCGCACAGGTTGCGATAAGCCTCGGCCACGGCCTGCTTGCCGCCTTGATAGGGGTTGGCCTTGACGTATCGGGGCGTCACGTCGCTGGTGAAGGCCAACGCCTTGCTCGTGCCATGCACGCGGACCACGCCCGCGCCCATGCCGGGACGGCGGATCGTGTCGGCCCCGACCTGGGTATCGTATTGTTCCCAGACCCAGCCCTTGTGGGCATAGGAGGGACTGCCGATCAGCGCCCGCAGCGCCTTGATGGGCGTGATCGCGGGCAGGTTCGGCGCAGCCCCGGCAGCGGGCGTTTCCACCCAGGGGCGGTCGTATTCCGGCGCCGAGGAGGACAGCTTGGACAGCGGCAAGTCGGCCATGACCTGATTGCCATGTAGGATCAGGAAACGGTCCTCGGCGATCGTCTCGCCCACGATGGCAAAGTCCAGGTCCCATTTCTCGAAGATGGCGCGGGCCTCGGCCTCCTTCTCGGGCTTGAGGACCATCAGCATCCGTTCCTGGGATTCCGACAGCATCATCTCGTATGCAGTCATGTTGGTTTCACGCTGCGGGACGTTGTCCAGGATCAGCTTGATCCCCAAACCGCCCTTGTCGCCCATCTCGACCGCCGAACAGGTCAGGCCAGCCGCGCCCATGTCCTGGATGGAAATGACGCTGTCCGTCTGCATCAGTTCAAGACAGGCTTCCAGCAGGCATTTTTCAGTGAAGGGGTCGCCCACCTGAACCGTGGGGCGCTTTTCCTCGATGCTGTCGTCGAATTCGGCGCTGGCCATCGTCGCGCCGCCGACCCCGTCGCGGCCGGTCTTGGCGCCCAGATAGACCACCGGCATCCCGATGCCGGAAGCGGCGGAATAGAAGATCTTGTCCGCATCGGCCAAGCCCGCCGCGAAGGCGTTGACCAGGCAGTTGCCGTCATAGCTGCGGTGGAAACGGACCTCTCCGCCCACGTTCGGGACGCCGAAGGCGTTGCCATAAGCGCCGATGCCCTCGACCACACCCTTGACCAGATGCGGAGTCTTGGGATGTTCGGGGCGGCCAAAGGACAGCGAGTCCATCGCGGCAATCGGGCGCGCGCCCATGGTGAAGACGTCGCGCAGGATGCCGCCCACGCCGGTCGCGGCGCCCTGGTGCGGCTCGATATAGCTGGGATGGTTATGGCTTTCCATCTTGAAGACCACCGCCTGCCCGTCGCCGATATCCACCACGCCCGCATTCTCGCCCGGCCCGCAGATCACCTGGGGGCCGGTGGTGGGCAGGGTGCGCAGCCATTTCTTCGACGATTTATAGGAACAATGCTCGTTCCACATGGCGCTGAAGATGCCCAGTTCGGTAAAGGTCGGTTCGCGACCAATGATGTCCAGGATCCGATCGTATTCGTCGGGCTTCAGCCCGTGCGCGGCGATCAGGTCGGGGGTGATCGTCGGTTCCTGCATCGTGGTGCCTTCCTGCCAAGGGTCTGGCGCCTTTTAGGCACAGACGCCCTGCATGGGAAGGCCCGCCCGAACCCGTCCCAGGGCCGGGCCAAAAAAAAGCCGGGCACAAGGCCCGGCCTAAGTCCAACAGGGAGGTAGAAGGTGATGCGCGATTACGCGGACCATCGCCCTCTACGCTTGATTTATGGGCAGGTTATTAACGGTTCAAGACCAATGAACCCATCGGGACAACATAGCGGCCATGCAGTCGCGGAATGGCTACACCCGAAAGTTGCAGATATGCAGCTGTCTCCTTGTTCTGGTCAAAATGGTGTCCGGTGGCACCGCGCAGGAAGGCCGAGGTCGAGAAGGTCAGGATTTTAACACCCGACCTGCCCAGTCAGCCTTTGCCCGCAACGGTGACGATCTGGCTGTCAGCCCTGACCCTAGCTGTTCGGATCCTGATACACGCCGCTTTCCTTCAGCGTATCGACAACCTCTTTCGGCATATAGGTTTCGTCGTGCTTGGCCAGCAGGTCGCGGGCCTCGAACCGGCCTTCTCGATAGTATCCCTTGGCGATGGTGCCCTGCCCTTCGGTGAACAGGTCGGGGCGCGGGTCGCGCCCGACATAGCTGACCGGGATTTCCGCCGCGCCGTCGGTGATCACGAAATCGAATTCCACCCCATCGCGATTGACGATCGAGCCTTCCTTCACCAAGCCGCCCAACTGGAAATATTCGTCAGGTTCGGGCGCGGCCTGGGCCACCTGGGCGGGCGAGCGATACAGGTTGATCCCGTCGCGGAAACCATAACCGATCAGGCCGACCGCAATCAGCAAGGCCACGGCGGCCGCGACGATCACCTGGATGCGGCGGCGTTTCTTCAGGGATTTCATGCCAGCCATGTCGATACCCTCATGCTGCCTCGAACTGGATCGGGCGGCGCAGGAACTGGGTGGCCTTGCCCGATACCCGCACCGGATCGCCGGTTGTCAGGTTCTTGGATTCCGTGCCCGATCCCAGGAATTCAGGCCTGCGCTGCAGATAATCAGCCAGGCTTTCCGCAACCAGCCCCGCCTGGCTGAAAACCTTGACATCGGGGCCAAGCGCCTTCTGGAAGGCGGCTTCGACCAGCGGATAATGGGTGCAGCCCAGCACGGCGGCCTGGGGATGGGGCATCCGGCGCAGCAGCGCCTCCACATGAGAGGACACAAGCGCCTCGGCCAGGATTTCGTCGCCCATTTCGATGGCATCGACGACGCCGCCGCAAGGCTGCGCCTCGACATCGACGCCCACGGCGCGGAACGCCAGTTCCCGTTGAAAGGCGCGGCTGGCGACGGTGGCGGGGGTGGCGAACAGGGCGACGTGCTTGACGGCGACCTCGCGGGGCGGCGAATTGTCGCCCCAGCGGCGTTCGGTCAGCGCCTCGATCAGGGGAACGAAGACACCAAGGACGCGCTTGTCGGCGGGCAGCCAGGTTTCCTGCATCCGCTTCAGCGCGGCGGCGCTTGCGGTATTGCAGGCCAAGATCACCAGGTCGCAGCCTTCGGCCCACAGCCGTTCCACGCCCGCGCAGGTCAGGTCAAAGATATCGTCGGCGGTGCGGGTGCCATAAGGCGTGTGCTTGTTGTCGCCCAGATAGATCAGCGGCAGGTCGGGCAGGCGCGCGGCGATGGCCTGGTGAACCGTCAACCCGCCCAGTCCCGAATCGAAAACGCCCACTGCCATGCTGTCATCCTTGCCTGTCGCGAGGCGCTTTTTACGGCGCATTGCGGGTCTTGGAAATGACTTAGATCAGGTTGCCCACCAAAGTGTCATTCGGCCGCCTGCTGGAAGGGGGCGTGGCCGCTGCGGAACTGGGCCAGCAATTCCGCGCGTCGCGTGGCCGCAAGCGCCGCCGCCTGTTCCTTGACCGGGCCAAAGCCGCGCACCGTCAGGGGCAGTTCGGCAAGCTCGATGGCGACGGGCATGGTGGCGTCCGTGACCCCCGCCAGAACCTCGCGCAGGTCCGCCTCGTATTCGCGGATCATGGCGCGTTCGTGGCGGCGCTCAGCCGAATAGCCGAAGGGGTCGAAGGGGGTGCCGCGCAGGCCTTTCATCCGGGCCAGAACCTTGAAGGCCGTCAGCATCCAGGCGCCAAACTCTCGTTTCTTCGGACGCCCTTCGGCAGTCTTGCCGGACAGGATCGGCGGGGCCATGTGCAGGGTCAGCCTAGTATCGCCGTCCCATTGCTGGGCGATCTGTTCGGCCGTTGTCAGGTGGAGCCGCGCGACCTCGTATTCGTCCTTGTAGGCCAGCAGCTTGTAATACCCGCGCGCGACGCTTTCACGCAGGGGCGCGGGGGCCGCATCGACCAGCTTGCGGAAACGTTTCGCCAGCCGCTTGTTCTGGTATCCGACCAGCCGCGCTTCGCGATAGGCGATGGGATCGGGGGGCAGTTGCGTGACAGGCGCCGGCTTGCGGGTCTGGTCGGGGAAGGCCATGGCCCAGCGGCCGATCTGGAAGGCGCGCTGGTTTTCCGCGACCTTGGCGCCGTTCAGGTCGATCGCCTGCATGATCGCATCCAGCGACAAGGGCAACAGCCCCTGCTGCCAGGCCGCGCCCAGCACCAGCATGTTGGAATAGATCGAATCCCCCAGCATCCGCAGCGCGAGGTCATTGGCGTCGAAGAAAGCCACGCGGTCGCGCAGCCGCGCCTGAAGTGAAACCTTGAGCTGGTCCGACGGCACGCGAAAATCGCGCAGGCGGGTGAAATCGCCCGTGATGATCTCGTGGTCGTTGACCACCGCGCCGGTGCGGTTCGTGGTCATCAGGCCGATGGTCTTGGCCCCTGCCGTGACGACCAGATCGCCGCCGATGACGCAGTCGGCCTCGCCCACCGCCACCCGGATGGCGCTGATGTCCTCGGGGCGGTTGGCCAGGCGCAGGTGGATATGGACCGCGCCGCCCTTTTGCGCCAGGCCGGCCATTTCCATCATGCCGGCGCCCTTGCCGTCGATATGGGCGGCCTGGGCCAGCACGGCACCGATGGTCACGACCCCGGTGCCGCCCACGCCAGTGATGACGACGTTATGGGTGCCGTCGATGGCAGGCAGGGCGGGCGCAGGCAAGTCGGGAAGGTCGAAAGCCTCGGCCTTGGGCTTTTTCAGCTTTCCGCCTTCGACAGTGACGAAGCTGGGGCAGAAACCCTTGACGCAGGAATAATCCTTGTTGCAGCTGGATTGGTCGATCTGACGCTTGCGGCCCAGTTCGGTGTCCAATGGCACGATCGACACGCAGTTCGACTGCACCCCGCAATCGCCGCAGCCCTCGCAGACCTCGGGGTTGATCCAGACGCGGCGGTCGGGATCGGGGAACTTGCCGCGCTTGCGGCGGCGACGCTTTTCGGCGGCGCAGGTCTGGATGTAAAGGATCGCGCTGACGCCCGGCGTTTCCGCCATCTCGCGCTGCACGGACATCAGTTCGGCCCGTTCCTCGAACCGCAGCCCGGCAGGGAACTGCTTGCGGTCGATGTCTTCCTTTTCGTCATAGACGACGACCAGGGGCTTGACGCCCATCGCCACCAGTTCCTCGGCGATCTGCTGGGCGGTCAACCCGCCCTCGTTGGGCTGCCCGCCGGTCATCGCGACCGCGTCGTTGAACAGGATTTTGTAGGTGATCGTGGTCCCCGCCGCGATGGCCGCGCGGATCGCCAGCGATCCCGAATGGTTGTAGGTGCCGTCGCCCAGGTTCTGGAAGACGTGCTTGGTCTTGGAAAACGGCGCCTCGCCGACCCAGTTCACACCCTCGCCGCCCATATGGGTGAAGCCGGTGGTTTCTCGGTCCATCCACTGCACCATGTAGTGACAGCCGATCCCGGCATAGGCGCGGCTGCCTTCGGGCACCTTGGTCGAACTGTTGTGCGGGCAGCCCGAACAGAACCACGGGGTCCGGGTGGCGATTTCCGGCGCGTTGTCGGCGCGGCGCACCTCGGCCAGCCGGGTCAGGCCCGCCTTGATATGGTCGGTGCCGCGGCCTTCCTCGATCAGGATTTCGCCAATGGTTTGGGCGATCATCACCGGGTCAAGCGCATAGCGGGTGGGGAACAGTTCCGCGCCGGTGCGGTCGTGCTTCCAGCCATGGACGCGGCGGCCGTGGCGGTTGTCGAAGATCGCTTCCTTAAGCTGCACCTCGATCAGCTTGCGCTTTTCCTCGACGCAGACGACCAGTTCCAGCGTTTCCGACCATTCCTGGAAGGACTTCATGTCCAAGGGCCAAGTCTGGCCGACCTTGTAGGTGGTCAGGCCCAGCCGTTCGGCCTCGGCCTCGTCGATGCCCAGCAGGGACAGCGCGTGGACCAGATCCAGCCAGTTCTTGCCCGCCGCGACGAAGCCGATCTTGGCGCCGGGTTTGCCCCAGACCTTGTGGTCGATCTTGTTGGCGCGCGAAAACGCCTCGGCCGCCCAGCGTTTATAGTCGATCATCCGCGCCTCGGACGCGACGGGCGTGTCGTGCAGGCGGATGTTCAGACCGCCTTCGGGCTTCTGGAAATCCGGGGTGACGAAGGACAGCCGGAACGGATCGCCGTTCACGACCGAGGTCGCCTCGACCGTGTCCTTCATGGTCTTGAGACCGGTCCAGACGCCCGCGAACCGCGACAGCGCAAAGGCATACAGGCCATAGTCCAGGATTTCCTGCACCCCCGCAGGCGACAGCACCGGGATATAGCGGTCGATCATCGCCCAATCGGACTGGTGCAGCACGGAACTGCTTTCGCCGGTATGGTCGTCGCCCATGGCCATCACCACGCCGCCATGCGGGGACGACCCGGCCATGTTGGCGTGTCGCATGACGTCGCCCGACCGGTCCACGCCCGGACCCTTGCCATACCACAGCGCGAAGACGCCGTCGTATTTGCCCTCGCCGCGCAGTTCCGCCTGCTGGCTGCCCCAGATGGCGGTGGCGGCCAGATCCTCGTTCAGGCCCGGCTGGAACAGGATGTTCGCCTCCCCGAGCCGCTTGCCTTCGCGCATCATCTGCAGATCGACGCCGCCCAGCGGCGATCCGCGATAGCCCGTGACAAAGCCTGCCGTGTTCAACCCCGCCGCCTTGTCGCGCGCCGCCTGCATCAGCATCAGCCGGACCAGGGCTTGCGTGCCGTTCAGCAGCACTTGCGGCTTGGTCAGGTCGAACCGGTCGGCTAGCGAAAATTCCTGCTTGCTCATCTTGGCGTCTCCTCCACCTTGCCGGCATTATAGGTCAGCTTTGCTGACCGACGAAGGAAAAAATGCGTGTGCGGCTTTTGCTTGCTGGAATGCAGCATTCAGGTTAGGTCTGCAAAAAACGCATGGCAGTCACGGCAGGATTGTAACAGCATGGACTGGGACAAGCTTAGAATATTCCACGCCGTTGCCGATGCGGGCAGCCTGACCCATGCTGGCGACACGCTGCATTTGTCGCAATCCGCCGTCAGCCGGCAGATTCGCGCACTGGAAGAAGCCTTGGGAACGACCCTGTTCCACCGCCATGCGCGCGGACTGATTCTGACCGAACAGGGCGAGTTGCTGTTCGACGCCACATCGTCCATGGCGCGCAAGCTGGACACGGCATCCGCCCGGATCCGCGACAGCGAGGAACACGTATTTGGCGAGTTGAAGGTCACGGCCACGGTCGGTTTCGGCACGCTGTGGCTGGCACCGAAGCTGGTCAAGCTTTACGAAAAATATCCCGACCTTAAGATCGACCTGATGCTTGAGGAACGGGTGCTGGATCTGCCCATGCGCGAGGCTGACGTGGCCATCCGCATGAAGGAACCCAGCCAGTCCGACCTGATCCGGCGGCGCCTGCTGTCGGTGCGGATGCGCCTTTACGCGACCCAGGAATACCTGGACAAGGCGGGCGCGCCTGAGGCGATGGCGGATCTGTCGCCCCACCGCCTGATCTGCCAGCGGCCCGACCAGCCACAAGTGGCGGCTGGCGCGCGGCTGGTCCAGGACATCATGGCCCAGAACATCGGATCGACCCTGACGGTGAACAATTACTTTGGCGTGTTGCAGGCGGTGCTGGCCAATCTGGGGATCGGGGTCTTGCCCGATTACCTGACCGCCGATCACAAGCGGTTGGTGCGCGTGCTGCCCGATACGGAATCCGGCGAGGTGCCGGTTTTCCTGGCCTATCCCGAGGAACTGCGCCAAACCCGCCGCGTCGCCGTGTTCCGCGACTTCGTGCTGGAGGAAATCCAGGCCTTTCGTCGCCGCCAAAGCGAAGCCCTGCTGTCCGAGGCCATCGGCACCAGTTAGGCCCCCATCGCGCCATTTGCGGATCCGCGCGCCCCACACCGGGCGGCAAGGGTGGCGATCCCACGCTTCTGGCCCCTGCCAAGCCGCATGGTCTTGTCGCTGCGCGGACCGGGGACGGCCAATGGCCCCTCAGACCGCTGCGGCCTGCCGTGCGGCCTTGCGGCGGGCCACCCGCGCCCGGATTGCCTGGGTATCGGTGACCGGAGTCGCGGCGAACAGCTGCCGAGTATAGGGATGGGTCGGATCGGAAAAGATCGCGTCGCGCGACGCCTGTTCCACCGCCTCGCCTTCGGAAATCACCATCACGTCGTCGGCGATATAGCGGACAACCGACAGGTCGTGGCTGACGAAGACATAGGTCAGGCCCAGTTCGTCCTGCAAATCGGCCAGCAGGTTCAGAACCTGCGCCTGCACCGACAGATCCAGCGCCGAGACCGGTTCGTCCAGGACCAGCAGCGACGGGTTCAGCATCAAGGCACGCGCAATCGCGATCCGCTGCCGCTGCCCGCCCGAGAACATATGCGGATAGCGGTTGTAATGCTCGGGCATCAGGCCGACCTTTTTCAGCATCGCCCGGGCCCGGTCGCGCCGTTCGGCGGCGGGGACATCGGTGTTGATGACCAAAGGTTCGGTCAGCACGTCGCCGATCTTCTGGCGCGGGTTCAGGCTGCCATAAGGGTTCTGGAACACCATCTGCACCTTGGACCGCAATTCGGGACCGGGGCGGCTGGCGTTGATGTCGACGCGCTGTCCCTCGATCAGCAATTCCCCCTGCGAGGGCGCGTCGATCAGCGCGATGATGCGGGCCAGGGTGGACTTGCCGGATCCGGATTCGCCGACAATCGCCAGCGTCTTGCCCTTCTGCACGCTGAAATCGATGCCCTTGACCGCGCGGACTGACTTGGCGCGGCGCAGCATATTGCCCGGAACGTGATAATCCCGGACGATTGCGCGTCCTTCGACAACAGGCGTCATCGCGCGGCCTCCTCGATGAAAAAGTCGGACACGGTGGGCAGGCGGTCGCCGGTCGCGTGTTCCGGCAGGGCCGACAAAAGCGCACGGGTATAAGGGCTTTGCGGGTTCTCGAACAGATCCAGCACCTCGGCCTCCTCCATCTTGCGGCCCTTGTACTGGACCACCACGCGGTCCGCGGTTTCGGCCACCACGCCCATGTCATGCGTGATCAGGATCAGGCCCATGCCGTAATCTTCCTGCAGCTTCATCAGCAGATCCAGGATCTGCTTCTGGATGGTTACGTCCAGGGCGGTGGTCGGCTCGTCCGCGATCAGCAGCCTGGGGTTCGATGCGATGGCGATGGCGATCATCACCCGCTGGCACTGCCCGCCCGACATCTGGTGCGGATAGGATTTCAGCTTTTCTTCCGGCTGCGGGATGCCCACGGAACGGAACAGGTCCAGGGCGCGGTTGCGCGCAGCCTTGCCCGACAGGCCCAGGTTCAGGCGCAGGACTTCCTCGATCTGGAAGCCCACGGTGAAGGACGGGTTCAGCGACGCCACGGGTTCCTGGAAGATCATCGTGATTTCCCGGCCGATCAGCTTGCGCCGCTCGGCATCGGTCATCGTCAGCATATTCTGGCCGTCATAGGTCATTTCATCGGCCGTGACGGTGGCGGTATCGGGCAGAAGGCCCATCACCGCCAGCATCGACACCGACTTGCCCGACCCGGATTCGCCCACAATGGCCAGAACCTCGCTGCGATCCACGGACAGGTCCACCCCATCCACAGCTGTAAAGCTGCCGGTCGCGGTGGCGAACCTGACGGTCAGGTTGCGGATGGTCAACAACGACATGGGCATCAGCTCCGCTTCAGTTTGGGGTCAAGCGCGTCGCGCAGCCCGTCGCCCATCATGTTGATCGCCAGGACCGAGACCAGGATGGCCAGACCCGGCAGGGTGACCACCCACCATGCCCGCAGGATGAATTCGCGCGCCTCGGCCAGCATGGTCCCCCATTCGGGCGCAGGGGGCTGTGCGCCCATGCCCAAGAATCCCAGTGCGGCCGAATCCAGCACCGCCGAGGAAAAGGACAGCGTCGCCTGCACGATCAGCGGACCCAGGCAGTTGGGCAGGATGGTCTTGAACATCAGCCGCAGGTTGCCTGCGCCTGCGACGCGCGCGGCGGTGACATATTCGCGCCGCATCTCGCCCATCACGGCGGCGCGAGTCAGGCGGGCGAAGTGCGGCTGATAAACGATGGCGATGGCGATCATCGCATTGGTCAGCCCCGGTCCCAGCACGGCGACAAGAACCAGTGCCAGCAACAGCGACGGGAATGCCAGGATCACATCCATCACGCGCATGATCAGCCCATCGACCCAGCCACGGAAAAACCCCGCGATCAGGCCGATGATCACGCCGCCGACAAGGGCGACCGACACCACGACGATGCCGATGAACAGCGAATAGCGCGCGCCAAAGATCAGCCGCGACAGCATATCCCGGCCGACGGCATCGGTGCCCAGCGGGAACTCGGCCCGGCCACCCTCTTGCCAGAAAGGCGGCGTCAGAAAGGCGTCGCGATATTGGGTGGTCGGATCATGCGGCGCCAGGACCGGCGCAAACAGCGCGGTCAGCACAAGCAGGATGAACACCACCAGCCCGGCCACGGCGCCCCGGTTCTGGCGGAAATAGAACCAGAACTCGGACAGCATCTGGCGGCGGATCGCGGCGGTGGAAAGTTCGGCGGTATTGCTCATGACGCGCGGATCCTCGGGTTGATAAGGCCATAGGTCAGGTCAACCAGCAGGTTCACCACCATCACCATTCCCGCGATCAGCAGCAGCCCCGACTGCACGACGGGATAGTCGCGGCGGGAAATGGAATCGATCATCCACTTGCCGATGCCCGGCCAACTGAAGATCGTCTCGGTCAGGATCGCGCCTGCGATCAGCACGCCGATCTGAAGGCCGATGGTGGTGACGACCGGGATCATCGCGTTGCGCAGCGCATGGACGCCGATCACCCGGCGTCGCGGCATTCCCTTGGCGCGGGCAGTGCGGACGTAATCCTCGCCCAGAACCTCCAGCATGGCCGATCGTGTCTGCCGGGCGATCACCGCCAGCGGGATCGTGGCCAGCACCACCGAGGGCAGGATCAGGTGGCTGACCGCCGACCGGAACGCACCGTCCTGCCCCGACATCAGGCTGTCGATCAGCATGAAGCCGGTGCCCTGGGGAAAGAAATACATCAGGCTGATGCGGCCCGACACCGGCGTCCAGCCCAGGAAACCCGAAAAGAAGATGATCAGCAGCAGGCCCCACCAGAAGATCGGCATCGAAAAGCCGACCAGGGCCGATGTCATGGACACCTGGTCGAACCAGCTGCCGCGCTTGATCGCGGCCAGCACGCCCACCGGGACGCCCACCAGCGTCGCGATGATGATCGCGCACAGGCCCAGTTCGACGGTTGCCGGGAACAAGGCCAGAAATTCGGTCAGCACGGGCTTTTTCGTGACCAGCGAATTGCCCAGGTCGCCTTGCAGCAGGCGTCCCAGAAAATCCAGGTACTGCATCACGATCGGCTTGTCGAAGCCCAGTTGCGCGCTGAGTTCGGCGTGACGTTCGGGCGATACGCCGCGTTCGCCCGCCATCAACAGCACCGGATCGCCGGGCAGGATGCGGACAAAGCCAAATGCAACGATCGTGATCCCCAGGAAAGTCGGGACCAGATACAGCAGCTTCGAAAGGAGGAAACGGACCATGTGCCTTGTTCCTTGAGGAACGCGCGGGAACTCGAGCCCGCGCGTTCATTTGTCGAAGGTGTGACGCGAAGGGCCTATTCGGCCAGATCAACGGTCTCGAAGGTGAAATCGCCAAGCGGGCTCATCTGGAAGCCCGACACCTTGGTCGACATCGGCACGTATTGGGTCGAATGCGCGATGGTCAGCCAGGGCGCCTGGTCCTTGAAGACGACCTGTGCCTGTTCGTAAAGCTTCGTGCGCTCCGCCGGATCAGCCGTCACCTTGGCCTGACGCAGCAGATCCGAGAACTCCTCGTTGCACCAGAACGCGCGGTTCGCGCCGCCTTCCTTGGCGGAATCGCAAGACAGCAGCACCGACAGGAAGTTGTCGGGATCGCCGTTGTCACCGGTCCAGCCCAGGATCACCGCGCCGTCGCGGCCGGCTTCCATCGACTTGGACAGGTATTCGCCCCATTCATAGGATACGATCTGCGCATTGACGCCGACCTTGGACAGATCTTCCTGCATCAGTTCGGCCGTGCGGCGGGCGTTGGGCATATAGGGCCGCTGGACCGGCATCGCCCAGATGTTCATGGACAGGCCGGTGACGCCCTCGGCCTCCAGCATCGCCTTGGCGGCTTCGGGATCGTAGGGATCATCCTCGATGCTGTCGTTATAGGACCACATGGTCGGCGGGATCGGGTTCTTGGCGGGTTCGGCCGCGCCTTGGAAAACCCCGTCGATGATGGCCTCTTTGTTGATGGCCATGTTCAGCGCCTTGCGGACCTTCGGATTGTCAAAGGGCGCAACTGTGGTGTTATAGGCCAGATATCCCACGTTGAGGCCCGGCTGTTCATCCAGCTTCAGGCTGTCGTCGGCCCGGATCGACTCCAGGTCGGCGGGCGAGGGATAGGGCATCAGATGGCATTCGCCGGCCTTCAGCTTTTGCAGCCGGACCGAGGAATCGGGCGTGATCGCAAAGATCAGGTCGTCGATCAGGGGCGCCGTGCCCCAGTAATCGGGATTCTTCTGATACCGGATCACGGCGTCCTTCTGATAGGCCACGAACTTGAACGGCCCGGTGCCGATCGGCAGGTTGTTCAGGTCTTCCTGGGCGCCTGCGGCCTCCAGAGTGTCGGCATATTCCTTGGACACGATCGACGCGAAAGGCATTGCGATGTTTGCCAGGAACGGCGCCTCTGGCTGGTTCAGCGTGATCTTGACGGTATAGTCGTCGACCTTCTCGATGGACTTCACCAGGTTCGGCATATCCATCGAGGTATAGTATTCATATGTGATGCCAGGGATGTACTGGTGCCAGGGATGGGCGGAGTCGCCCTGCCGCTGGAACGAGAAGATCACGTCATCGGCGTTGAAATCGCGGGTCGGGGTAAAGCGGTCGTTCGACTGCCATTTGACGCCCTGGCGCAGCTTGAAGGTGTATTCCGTGCCGTCCTCGGACACTTCCCAGCTTTCGGCCAGGCCCGGTTCGACCTCGGTCGTGCCCTTCTTGAACTCGGTCAGGCGGTTATAGATCGGGTGGGCAGACGCGTCGAAGGTGGTGCCTGCGGTATAGGGCGACGGATCGAAGCCCTCGGGCGAGGCTTCCGAGCAATAGACAAAGGTCTTGGCCTCGGCCACGGCGGTCATCATCGCCAGGGCCGATACGGCCAGAAGGCTGCGGGACAGATGGTTCATGCGGATTGATCCTTTACGCTCTCTGTTGAACTTGTGACCGCGTTGTCGCCAGACGGGGATTCGCGGTGCATATTATGCAGGCATACACCTGGACAGGATGATTGTTCCACCAGCAACGGTTATGACGATACGTCTGTTCTTAAAACCACAAGCCGGATTCAAGGTCAATCTTGCTTACCCAAACGGTTGGCCCACGTCATCGGCGGGCGGATTGAACCAGCGCGGCCCGTCCGCGGTCATGTGGACGATATCCTCCAGCCGGATGCCGCATTCGCCGTAAAGGCAGAGCATCGGCTCGATGGAAAAGCACATTCCGGGCTGCAGGGGCGTCTGGTTCCCCTTCACGATCCAGGGTTCCTCGTGGATGTCCAGCCCCAAGCCGTGGCCGGTGCGATGCGGCAGGCCGGGCACCGCGTAACCCGGCCCGAACCCGGCGGCGGCGATCACCGCGCGGGCGGCGTCGTCCACCGCCCCGCAAGGCGTGCCGACCTGCGCGGCGGCAAAGGCTGCCGCCTGGGCCGCGCGTTCGATCCCCCACAGGTGTCGCTGCCGCGCGGTGGGCGCGCCAAACACATAGCTGCGGGTGATGTCGGACCGATACCCGTGCAGCGTACCCCCCATGTCAACCAGCACCATGTCGCCACGTTCCAGGATCTGGGGATCCGGCACGCCATGCGGAAAGGCCGTTGCCTGGCCGAACTGGACGGCGTGGAACAGCGGCTTCATCCCCGACGCCTGGTGCGCCGCGTCGATGAACTGGCCGATCTCGGTTGTGGTGATCCCGGCGCGCAGGCCGGAATGGACCGCCCGCTGGATGTGCCAGCTTGCATCCATCGCGGTCTGGATGATGGCGATTTCCTCGGCGGACTTGATCTGCCGCAATCCGGCGATGATCCCTGCCGCAGAACAAACCTGCCCCTCCAGCGCCGCCATCATTCGCGATGCAAAGCCGAAAGGCGTTGCCGGGTCCAGACCCAGCCCCCTGCCGGGCAGATCGCCCAAGTATCGCGCGACAAGCGCAAACGGATCCTCGTCTTCTTCCCACATCAGCATCGGGCCGGGGATTTGCCGCAAGGCATCCAGCTTTGGCGCCTCGAAAGCCGGTGTCAGATAGGCGGGCGGTCCTTCGGCGGCCACCAGGGCGCCGTGGATCCGTTCGGATTGGCCCAGCCGCAGCCCGGTGAAATAGGTCAGCGACGAGGATCCGTCCAGCCAGATCGCCGCCAGCCCTGCCGCGCGAACTTCGGTCCGAAGGGCGGCAAGCCGCGCCCTGTATGCCGCAACGCCGATGGGCGTGGCAGATACCGGGTGAAAGGATGCCAGCGCGTCGTCAAGATCGGTTGGCGCGGCTTGGGTGGTTGTGACAGTCATGCAACGTCCTTTTCCATCGACGTTCTATCCGTTTCCCAGGTCGTGCGGCAAGTCGCCCAGCGGTTGACGGTCCATGCCAAGACCGTTTGCGTTTTGTTCCGCGAAAAAATCGCCTTCGGTTTGGCAAGCAAAACAGCGCCCAATCCCGCGATCATCTCGGCCGAACTTCGCCTATCCTGCGAAATGGGCCGAACAAAGTATTGATTGGCAATGCTTAAAATATCGTCAATGCGGGGTTGTGCAAGCATGGACAGATTTTCGCACCGCGATCATCATCAACCTTGGTGATAGGTTCTGCACGTAATACACGCAGCGCGTGCCCGAACTCCAAGGCGTCAAGCCATCCAGCACGGACCACCCACGGTTGCTGCACAGGGAGATCCAGATCATGCCGGCCACGACCGCGACCCAGAATACCGAAGAATGGTGGATCAACGACCAGACGCCCGACAATCCTTATGGGAAAAGCGAAGACTACGACGCGTTCCTGGATCACCTGGGCGCATTGGACCGCAGCCTGACGCCCACCATCGCGGCAGAACCGCTGCGGATCAACGTCCACGAACTGAACGACCATCCCGATTACAAGGCCGCCGCCGTCGGCGCCCTTGCGCTGTGGTCCTCGGTCACGCCGCTGCGGTTCGAGATCGTCGATGATGCGCGGTTCGACGCAACGACCGACTGGATGGAGGTTGTCAGCCCCGAACTGGGCGAGTTGGACGATGGCAGCGCCTATTCCGCCGACCGCTATGTCAGCATCGGCCAAAGGTTCCACGACACCGAACCGGACCTGACCGACATCGGCGGCTATGTCTTTGATTCCTTCGTTCACGAATTCGGCCATGAATTCGGCCTGAACCACCCCGGCCTGTACAATTACAGCGGTCCGGGCGGCGTGCAGATCAACTATCTGAACAACGCCACCTGGATCTATGACCGCCAGCAATACAGCGTCATGTCCTATTTCGACGGCATCGACGTGGGCGAGGAAAGCCGCTGGTCGGCCGCGACGCCCTTGACGGCTGACATTGAGGCCGTGATCCGCCGGTTCTTCTCGACCGTGGATGCGGACGGGCAGCGCACCTATCAGGCGATCGCCCTGAACACCGGCAGCAACGTTTACGGCTTCAACAGCACCGAATATGGCTATCTGTTGACACCGACGGGGACGCAGCGCGATATCGGCTTTGTCATCCATGACACGGGCGGCGACGACACCATCGACTTTTCCGGGTCAACGGCGGGAACGATCCTTGACCTGCGCGCGGGCCAGTTTTCCAGCGTGAACGGCCACAGCAACAACGTATCGATCTTTGCCGGCCACAATGCCGACCAGACCGAATACCATATCGAAAAGGGGATCGGCAGCGGGTTCGCCGACATCCTGATCGGCAATGACGGGGATAACGTGCTGGACGGGCGCGGCGGGGCCGACCGCATGGCGGGCAACGGCGGCAATGACACCTATTTCGTCGATTCCGCCGACGACATTGTCCGCGAGGACGCGGATGGCGGCAGCGACACGATCATCGTGATTGCCCATGGCCTGGACATCGGCACCGTCGCCAATGTGGAAACCATCATCTATGCAGGCGGAACCGTCCCGGACCCCCGGAATGACGGCGGGGATCCCGCAGGCAACGGCGGCCCACCCCTTTCCAGCATCCTTGTGGGCGATGGAGGCAACAACACCCTGGACGGTGGAGCGGGCGGCAACACGATCCTCGGCCTGGGCGGTGACGACCTGATCACAGGCGGGCGCGATTCCCTGGCAAGCCGCGACATCAACAACACGATCGACGTCGCGGACCTGGCGGACCAGACCGAAAGCGACGACGGCGACGACGCGCTGTATGGCGGGGATGGCAACGATACCATCTTTGGCGGCGCGGGCGACGATACGCTGGACGGGGGCAATGGCGACGACCTGCTGCTGGGCCAGGCGGGCGTCGATGTCTTCCGGGGCGGCTCGGGCAGCGATACGGTGGATTTCAGCCGGGAAAGCCCGTTCCAGTTGCTGGTCAACCTGGAAACCAACGTCGCCAGCGGCGGCACCGCATCAGGCGATACCTTCGACAGCATCGAGAACCTGATCGGATCCGATGACCGGATCGACCGCTTTGTCGGCAATTCGGCGGCCAACCATTTCCGAGGCCAGGGCGGCGGCGACTATTTCAACGGCCGTGACGGCAACGACCTGTTGGATGGCGGCAACGACGGCGACATCCTGTATGGCGAAGGCGGCGACGACACGATCATCGGCGGGGCGGGCCAGGATTACCTGGACGGCGGCGCAGGAATCGACACGGTCGTCTATGCAGGAAGCTCGGCCGCCGTCAGGATCGACCTGGCCGACGGATCCGCCCGGGGCGGCGACGCCGACGGTCCCGTGCAGATCGTCGGACGCGGCACGGTTATTCGCCACGACATCCTGGCCGGTTTCGAAAACGCGGTCGGCTCGTTCCACGACGACCACATCACCGGCAACGACGTGGCCAACGAACTGTCCGGCGGTTCGGGCGACGACACCCTGGCGGGCGGGGCGGGCGCCGATACCCTGCTGGGCGGCGCGGGGCGCGATACGGCGGATTATGCCGATGCCACGTCCGGGGTCCGCATCGACCTGGCACGCGGCGGGCCTGACGGTGATGTCTATGTCTCGATCGAAAACGGCGCTGGCTCGGGGTTCAACGACCGGATCAGCGGGAACGGCGGCGCCAATGTGCTGACCGGCCAGGGGGGCGCCGACGACCTGCGCGCCGGGAACGGCGATGACACCCTGCTGGGCGATTTCGCCCCCCAGGGCGAACCCCTGCCGCGCCCTGGCATGGGCAGCGGCCATGCCACGCTGGGACCGGACGCGACCAACGGTTCGATCGCGACGGCCTTCGACATTTCCGACAACTTCTCGCTGACCGCCGATCCCGACATCTTCGATTCCACCACGGTCCTGCATACCACCGTCAATGCCACCGGGACCGGCGAGGCCGGTTACTACAGCATCGAGTTGGCGGCGGGCACGCTGATCACCATCGACATTGACGGCATTGCCGATCCCGATGTCCATGACAGCTGGGTCAGGCTGCTGGACAGCGACGGCAACATCGTCACTGAGAACGACGATGGCGGCGGCGATCCCGGATCGACCACCAACCGCGATTCAAGCACCGTCTTCACCGTCGAAGAAACCGGAACATATTATATCGTCGAGGGAAGCTGGTCGCCCGACGCGCCCGGGAACGGCTGGTCGCCGTCGGTTCCCGAAGGTTCGACATATGAACTGAACGTGTCGGTGGAGTTCCCGCCCGAACCGGTCCAGCCCGGGATTTCCGGCAAGGATACGCTTCGAGGCGGATCGGGCAGCGACCTACTGGATGGCGGGTTGGCCGCGGACTTTCTGATCGGCGGCACGGGCGAGGATTCGTTCCGCTTCTCGACCGCGCTTGGGGATGGAAACATCGACCGCATTTCGGACTTCAACGTGGCCGACGACCTGATCCTGCTTGCAGGTGACATCTTCGACGGGATCGGCGCGCTTGGCGCCCTTGCCTTCGCGGCGTTCCGCAGCGGTCCAGGCGGTGCAGCGCAGGATGCGGACGACCGGATCCTTTATGACAGCGACAGCGGCTTTCTGTCCTATGACGCGGACGGATCGGGTCAGACGGCGGCGATCCGGTTCGCGCGGCTGGGCACGGATCTTGGCCTTTCGGCCGAAGATTTCTATGTCGTCTGAGACAACCTGGAAGGGGGCGCGACACCGCGCCCCCGTCTGCCGCGTGGTCGGGCAATCCGGCACAGCGAAAGCAATGGGGAACACAGGATGAAGCGGCTTGCCCGTCGCCGGACGATATTGTTGGCCGCCGCAACTGCGGCGATTGCGGCAACCGCCGGGGCCGATACGCCCCATCCGACCCAGATCGAAGTTGCCATCGCCTACGAAGGCGGCGGGACCATCCCGAAGGGTGAATTGGTCGTATATCTTGACGGAGCAGCCAGCGGGCCGTCCGGCGGTGCACGGACAAATGCCCAGAGCGATGGCGGATCAAGACAGATGAATGTGTTGATAGCCCTGCCCCCATCCGCAACAGGCGGTCCCCTGCCCCGGCAGATCGTTGCACGTTTGCAGCGAACGGATGGCTGGCTGATCGCGCGGGGCAGCACGCAGGTTCAGGCAGGCGCACCCGCCACCATTACCCTGCATACCGTTATGTACTAAGGACGCGCGCGGCGCACCCAAGCTTTGCTGGCATCGCGTTTTGCCTTGGCACAAAATTTACATGCGATAACTGTGGCTGCGGCTGGAGTGCCCCCTGAACTGGTCCTCCACTCGGATAGGGTTATCCCGTTCAGGAGGACCAGCAGATGGCAGGCAAGTGGGACGAACCCGAAGACATCGTTCTGAAGCTTTGACAGATTGAAGTGCTTCATGGACAAGGAATGGCGATTTCCGACGCGGTGCGGCAGATCGGCGTGACCGAGCCGATGTATTATCGCGGGCGCAAGAAGTATGGCGGCCTGAAGCGGTATCAACTCAAGCACCTACAGGATCATGACAGCACACAACCTGCTGCTGGCGCGGAAATATTCTGAGCGGCCGGAGCACATCCATGACGGCAGGATCATCGTGATGCGCTCGAACCTCCGCTGGTGCAGTGACGGCTTTGAGTTCACCCGGCTCGGAACGGCGACATCGTCCGGGACGCTTTTATCATCGATGCCCATGACCGCGAAATCATCGCGTGGAGGGCTGTGGTCAATGCCGGCATCAGCGGGTCCGACATTCGCGACATCATGCTCGAATCCGTCGAACGTCGCTTCGCCACATGTCGCGCATCTTCGGTCATTGAGATGCTGTCCGACAAGGGCTCCCCTTACATTGCGAAGGAAACGCAGATCTCCGCGCGCCAGCTCGGGCTGAAACCCTGCTTCACACCGGTGCAGAGTCCACAAAGCAATGGTATCTCACTCGCAATGTCCTCGGACCAGTGGCGGACAATGGCTCGCCCTTCGTAAAGACGCTGAAGCGCGATTACGTCCAGGTGGCACCGCTGCCGGATGCCCAGGCAGTCCTTGGATTGATCGGAAGCTGAATCGAGAATTACAACGACAACCACCCGCACTCAGGGCCGAAGATGCGCTCGCCACGCAAGTTTATCGCAGCTCAAACAGCAACCGCCTGAGGAGTGTCCGGTGAAACAAGGGCTAGACCAGGTGGACCGTGCGGAGCCTTGATGATTGCACGGGGTTGATGATGCCGGCGCCGTGCAAAAGCGTGGAGCCACTGGCCGCGGTGACGGCGCCGTCGCATGTTTGCACCAGGCACCAGTTCCTTTTATACCTTCTGGGACAAGCCTCTTGGTCAGACGAAGCGCTGATGGGGCGCGTTTGCGATCGGGTCTTGCCCCCCGCATGAAAGGCGGTGGCCCGGTCACGGCCCGGATTATCGGTGACATGGGCTTTCCCCAAAGGGCAACCATTCCGGGGAGGTCGCCCGTCAACATTGCGGACAAGTCGGCAAGCAGGACTATTGCCAGATAGCAGTCAGTCTTTCCATTGGCAATGAGGCGGGGCTTGCCGATTGCGTGGCCGCTTTGGCTTCCAGTGATCTGGTTGGATGATCCGTAACATCGGCAAAAAGCAAAGATGCCAGACGAGATTGCTTTCCAAACCGAGCCTGGAGATGGCGATCGATCAGATCTGCGCCGCGCCCGCTGCACAAACGCCGATGTGTGGAAGACCTTCCCATGGCGCGAGGACAGCAACGTCGATCTGACATCACGCTTTGCTGCCGTGCACCTGCGGGTCGCGTCCCGACACTGTAGCCTCACCCAGCCGCGACCATCAAATACGAAAAGAACTCCCTGCGGGCCTATGTCGCCCCCTGCCTGCCGACGCGCGGCGCTCGATCACCTTTGACCGCAGCCTAGAGTTCGTGGCCTGGCGCGAGCTGGAAACCGGCCTTAGCACGAAAGCGTGGTTCTGCGACGCGCAAGCCGTGGCAAAGGGGCTCGGTCGAGAACATGAACAGGCGGCTCCGTCGCTGCCTGCCCCGGGACACTGCTGTGTCGCAGCTGACACCTCGTTCGATGAGGATGATGTGTCAGCGGTTGAACGCTACGCCCCGAAAGTGCCTGGGCTACCGAACACCCACCGAACCGTTTTGAGACGAACTGATACGACTGGAGGCACCATGACAAACCCTGCCTCGAAGGAATGGTGCATTCAGAATGGAGAGTGCAGCGCAAAGCAGACCCCCCAATCCTGAAAGACGCGGACATGCCAAAGCCCCGGCGTCTATCCGGGGCTTGTGTCATTTTAGGCGTGGTTTGGTTGCGGGGGCAGGATTTGAACCTGCGGCCTTCAGGTTATGAGCCTGACGAGCTACCGGGCTGCTCTACCCCGCGGCAGGGTTGTCGGTGTCGGTTTTTTCATCGTTTTTCAGGGAGATGAGCGATAAGTGCCCACTGTGTGTCGGTCAAGGTCGTGCGGATCAAGGTTGCCTCCCATTTGGCAGCCTTGAATCAGCCAGCGATCAGTTTGGAAATCCTCAAACGTCAACACGCCCTAGTTGTCGATTGGTTGGAACTGGACCCTGTCAATTCTTCTGTGTCTTAAACCTACTTATAGAAAACAAGTGCTTGCGTATTATGTGACGAAAACTTTAAATCAGAAGGTGTAGAATTATTTATATTTCTACCTATAATAGAACATGGTAGCTGACTGATTAATTCGAAATTCAAGTGCTGTAACCAGAAGAAAAGGTGGTTGAACCGCTTGTCCAACCACCTGTCCCAGGACCGAAATAGGTTATCCCTGATCCTTAGAAAATCCCCGTAAGATACAGGATCACGATCACGACGACCGGGACGCCCAGCCACCAGGCGACAAGTCCTTTCATGGAAACCTCCTGAATTTGCTTACTTGCAATGCCAACGTCGCGCCTTACCCTGGGTTCCGCAGGAAAGTGCAGGCTTCATGACCCTTGGCCTATCCGCTATAGCAGCCCCAGAGTCGCCAGCGGTTTTCCATGATCCATCGTGCCACTGCCCATGTCCTCGAAGCCTCGCTGCGCCTGCGCGCCTTAGTCGGCGCGTCCGCGGCATTGCGGCAACGGTTGGCTTTGGAACCGGCGGGACAGGCTGACATCTGGATCCACGGCGCGTCGGTCGGGGAATTGACCTCGGCCCGTCCGGTGATCGCGGCCCTGGCGCAAACACATCGGGTCCTGGTGACGGCCAACAGCATCACCGGGCGGGACATGGCGGCAGGCTGGGGGATGAAGGCGCGTCTGGCCCCGCTGGACGTGCCGGGGGCGTTGGAACGGTTCCTGGATGGGGTGCGGCCGAGCTTGCAGATCACGGTTGAATCCGAATTCTGGCCCTTGCGGTCGCAGGCTTTGGCGGCCCGGGGGATTGCGCAGGCAATGATTGGCGCACGCTTGTCGCAACGGTCGGCCGGACGTTGGGGGCGTGTTCCGCGCCTGATCGGGCCGGTCCTGGGGCGGATTGCGGCCCTGTCGGCACAGGACGCCGGCAGCGAAGCGCGGCTGCGCGCGCTTGGCCTGCCTGACCGGGCCATCCTGCCGCGTCTGGATTTGAAGCTGCTGACCCCGGCCGGCGTCGTGGCGCCCGCGCCCAGCCCCGCACGCGACCGGACCTGGCTTGCCGCCTCGACCCATGAAGGAGAGGAGGCGGCGGTGGTGGATGCCTGGTTGCAAGCGCGGCGGCATTGTCCCGACCTGCGGCTGATCCTGGCCATTCGCCACCCACCGCGCGGGGACGAGGTGGCAGGCCTGCTGGCGCGGCATGGCATCGCCTTTGATCGTCGCTCGCAGGGCGGCGTGGGCGGCGACGTGCTGCTGGCCGATACGCTTGGAGAGATGGATCGCTGGTATGCGGCGTCGGGCCTGTGTCTTGTCGGCGGTTCGCTGACCGACCGGGGCGGCCATACACCTTGGGAGCCTGCGGCCCATGGCTGTGCCATTTTGCACGGCCCCCATGTCGGCAATTTCCGCGATGCCTATGCCGCCCTGGAAGGATCAGGGGGCGCCTTGTGCGTCGATGCAGCATCCCTGGCCGGTCAGGTGATCCGGCTGGCAGGCGATCCGGCGCAGGCCCGGCGGATGGGCCAGGCGGCCCGCACCGTGCTGGACGATCGCGCGGGCGACCCGGCGGCCTTGATTGCGCATCTGCGGGAACTTGCGGGGACGCCGCGCTGACCCGATATAGGCAGGGAAGGGAAAGGTTCGTATCAATGATCCGCTATGCTTTGCGCTGTGACCAGGGCCATAATTTCGACGGCTGGTTCCGTTCCTCCGACGCGTTCGAGACGACGCGGGCGGCGGGTCATGTCGCCTGCACGCTTTGCGGATCGGCAAAGGTCGAAAAGTCGCTGATGGCCCCCTCGGTCCCGGCGCCTGAAAAGGCCGCGCCCGCCATGACCCCGGCCGAGGCCGCGCTGCACGCCCTGCGCCAGCAGGTCGAGGCGAACAGCGATTATGTCGGCCTGAAGTTCGCCGACGAGGCCCGCGCCATGCACGAAGGCCGCACCCCGGGCCGTGCCATCCACGGCGAGGCGAGGATCGAGGACGCCCGCAAGCTGGTCGAGGATGGCGTGCCGGTGGCACCCTTGCCCTTTATCCCGCGCCAGAAGGCCAACTGACCGCCACAACGATCGCCGTTATCCCCTTTCCGCC
Source organism: Paracoccus actinidiae (assembly GCF_030863885.1). Taxonomy (NCBI): domain Bacteria; kingdom Pseudomonadati; phylum Pseudomonadota; class Alphaproteobacteria; order Rhodobacterales; family Paracoccaceae; genus Paracoccus; species Paracoccus actinidiae. The sequence continues at coordinate 2,017,081 of NZ_CP132956.1, read as the reverse complement.
CTTGCGGTTTCGGCCCCCGGCCCATAAAAGCCGCGCCGAACAGGCAACCCCCAGGTCGGAGGCCCGCGATGCCGCTTCTGGTGATGAAATTTGGCGGAACATCCGTGGCCGATCTTGACCGGATCAAGAACGCCGCCACCAAGGTCCAGCGAGAGGTCGAGCGCGGCTATGACGTGATCGTCATCGTCAGCGCCATGTCCGGCAAGACCAACGAACTGGTGGGCTGGGTCGAACAAACCTCGCCCTTGTTCGATGCGCGCGAATACGACGCGGTGGTCAGCTCGGGCGAGAATGTGACAGCCGGGCTGATGGCGCTGACGCTTCAGGAAATGGGCGTGCCCGCGCGCAGCTGGCAGGGCTGGCAGGTGCCGATCAACACCACTGCCGCCCATTCGGCGGCGCGATTCGTGGATATCCCGCGCGCCAACATCGACGCAAAGTTTGCCGAAGGCTTCAAGGTCGCGGTGGTCGCGGGCTTCCAGGGGCTTGGTCCCGACGGACGCATCACCACGCTGGGCCGGGGCGGGTCGGACACGACCGCCGTGGCCTTTGCCGCAGCCTTCGCCGCCGAGCGTTGCGACATCTATACCGACGTGGACGGGGTTTATACGACCGACCCCCGCATCACCTCGAAGGCCCGCAAGCTGGAAAAGATCGCCTTCGAGGAGATGCTGGAACTGGCGTCCCTGGGCGCAAAGGTTCTGCAGACCCGTTCGGTCGAACTGGCGATGCGCTTCAAGGTGCGGCTGCGCGTGTTATCCTCGTTCGAGGACACGGACGAGACATCAGGCACCCTGGTCTGCGATGAGGGAGAAATCATGGAATCGAAAGTCGTCAGCGGCGTCGCCTATTCGCGCGACGAGGCAAAGATCACCCTGGTCACGGTCGAGGATCGCCCCGGCATTTCCGCCGCCATCTTCGCGCCCTTGGCCGATGCGGGCGTGAATGTGGACATGATCGTCCAGAACATTTCCGAAAAGGATTACGACGATCACCCCGGTTCGGTCACGGACATGACCTTTTCCGTTCCCATCAACCAGGTGGAACGCGCCAAGCGCGCGATGGAAGACGCCAAGTCGGCGGGCACCATCGCCTATGACGAACTGGTTGTCGACACCGAGGTCGCCAAGGTCAGCGTCGTCGGCATCGGGATGCGCAGCCATGCGGGCGTCGCGGCGCGGATGTTCAAGGCGCTTGCCGATGAAAACGTCAACATCAAGGTCATCTCCACCAGCGAGATCAAGATTTCGGTGCTGATCGACCGCAAATATATGGAATTGGCCGTGCAGGCGCTGCATGATGCCTTTGGCCTGGAAGCGGCCTGATATCTTCCCATGGCGTGCCGTATGGCATCTGCGGGCAAAAGCAAGGCAGGGCAAGGCAGGCAATGCAAGACCGCAAGGACAGCGATTCACGCAAGCTGTTGCAACGGTTGAAGGGGATCCTGGGCGCCCCCGGCGGCGGCCAGGACCGGCTTGACCAGATCACCCATCACATCGCCGATTCGATGGGAACGCAGGTCTGCTCGATCTATCTGTTCCGCGATCCGAATACCCTGGAACTGTGCGCGACCGAAGGGCTGCGCCCCGAATCCGTCCACCGCACCCGCCTGCGCCTGGGCGAGGGACTGGTGGGGCGCGTGGCCCGCACCGGGCGTTACATCAATACTGCCGATGCGCCCTCTGAACCCGGTTTCCGCTTCATGCCCGAGACCGGCGAGGAAGTGTTTCCCAGCTTTCTGGGCGTGCCGATCCAGCGGGTGGGTGAACGGCTGGGCGTGCTGATCGTCCAGTGCCGCGAAGCGCGGCTGTTTTCCGAAGACGAAATCTATGGCCTGGAAGTCGTGGCCATGGTCTTGGCCGAGATGACCGAACTGGGCGCCTTCCAGGGCAGCCAAGCCGACAGCCTGCCCTCCAAGCACCGCTTTCCGCTGATGATCCGGGGGGCCACCGGGCAGGAAGGCGCCGCCGAGGGCCGTGTCTGGCTGCACGAGGCGCGCGTGGTCGTGACCAATCCCGTGGGCGACGATCCCGACCGCGAAAGCGCGCGCCTGTACGAAGGCGTGGCCATGCTGCGCAGCACTGTCGATACGATGGTCGCCGCCGCCGAAATGGGGGGCGAGGGTGAACACGCCGCCGTGCTGGAAACCTATCGGATGTTTGCCCATTCGCGCAGCTGGCTCAAGCGGATGGAGGAGGACATCCAGCTTGGCCTGTCCGCCGAGGCTGCGGTGGAAAAGGAACAATCCGCCGCCCGCGCCAGGCTGGAAATGTCCGCCGATCCTTACCTGCGCGACCGCCTGCACGATCTGGATGACCTGTCCAACCGCCTTTTGCGGATCCTGACGGGGCAGGGGACCAATACCGGGGCCGAGATGCCCGACAACCCGATCCTGGTCGCCCGCAACATCGGTCCCGCCGAGTTGCTGGAATACGGCCGGCGCCTGAAGGGCGTTGTGCTGGAAGAAGGCTCGGTCGGCAGCCATGCGGCCATCGTCGCCCGCGCCCTGGCCATTCCGCTTGTCATCCACGCCCCCCGCATCACGACCGAGGCGCTGAACGGCGACACGATCATGATCGACGGCGACCAGGGGATTGTCCACCTGCGCCCCGAGGAAAGCGTCTACAAGGCGTTTCTCGACAAGATCGCCATGCAGGCCGAGGCGCAGAACCGCTATGCCAGCCTGCGCGGCCTGCCCGCGACAGGCACTTGCGGCACCACCGTCCAGCTTTACATGAACGCGGGCCTGATGGCCGACCTGCCGTCCCTCGCCGGGTCGGGGGCCGAGGGCGTGGGCCTGTTCCGCACCGAATTGCAGTTCCTGATCCGCAACCACGTGCCCCGCCGGGGCGAGCTGGCAGAATTGTATCGCCGCGTCATGGACAATGCCCAGGGCAAGCCGGTGATGTTCCGCACCCTGGACATCGGGTCTGACAAGGTCCTGCCCTATATGAAGCCGCAGGACGAACCGAACCCGGCGATGGGCTGGCGCGCGATCCGCGTGGGCCTGGACAAGCGCGGCGTGCTGCGGATGCAGTTGCAGGCCCTGATCCGCGCATCGGTGGGGCGGCCCCTTCATGTCATGTTCCCGTTCGTCGCCGATATCGGCGAATACGAGGCGGCGTATAAGATCCTGATGCAGGAACTGTCGCGCGAACAGCGGGTGGGCCATCCGATGCCCACCGACATTCGCGTGGGCGCCATGCTGGAAACGCCGTCGCTGGCCTTTGCGCCGAAGAAATTCTTCGAGATGTGCGATTTCATCTCGGTCGGCGGGAACGACCTGAAGCAGTTCTTCTTTGCCGCCGACCGGGAAAACGAACGGGTGCGGCGGCGTTACGATACCCTCAGCTCGTCGTTCCTGCTGCTTCTGCGCCAGATCATCGCGCGCTGCGAGGATGCGCGCGTGCCCTTGTCCTTTTGCGGCGAAGACGCGGGCCGCCCGGTCGAGGCGCTGACCTTTGCCGCCCTGGGCATCCCGCGCCTGTCCATGCGCCCGGCCTCCATCGGTCCGGTCAAGCATCTGATCCGCCGGGTGTCGCTGACCGACCTGCGCAAGCTGATCGACGACCGACTGGATTCGGGCCAGGCGAACCTGCGCGGTCCCATCACCGCCTGGCTGGCGCAGCAATAGGCGGAAAGCCGCGAAATCAGGCAATGCCTGGCCCATTCGGGCAACCCGGCCTGGGCGGCCCATGTTCGGCTTGTGCCTTGCTGTGGCGGTGCAACACCCTTATGATGAAACGGTTTTTGGCAACCATCACCCGATATGAAACGCCGTCATTTTCTCAACGCAGCGACCGCCCTGGCGGCAGGAGGGGTGCTTGTCGCCGGTCCTGCGGGGGCGCAGACAGCAACGGACGAGGCGGCGCCAGCCGGGACGGGAACCGACACCCCCCCGCCCGCGCCGCCCACAACCTTTGGATTCGAGGAAGTCGCGTCGCTGGCGGCGGAACGCGCCACGCGCGTTTACGAACAGCCGGTAGCCGAGCAGGTGGGCAGCTTCGCCAACCTGACCTATGACCAGTATCGCGCCATCCGCTTTCGCCGTGACCGCGATCCTTTCGCTGGCAATCCGCAGTTTGGCATGGATTTGCTGCCGCCGGGCGCGATCTTCTATGAGCCGGTCAATATCAGCGTCGTGCGCGACGGCGTGCCGCACCGGCTGGACTTCGATCCCTCGATGCTGGAATTCGACCCGTCCCAGTTTCCCGATGGCGCGGACCTGCAGAACAAGGGGCAGATGGGATGGTCCGGCTTTCGGCTGCGCACGATCCTGAACCGGCCCGGTGTGATGGACGAATTCCTGGTCTTCCAGGGCGCGACCTATTTCCGCGCCGTGGCACGCGGCACGATCTATGGCCTGTCGGCACGCGGGCTGGCCATCAAGACCGGCAGCCCGGACGGCGAGGAATTTCCGCTGTTCACCGATTTCTGGATCCAGGAACCGACCGACGGGTCGGGCTGGGTGCGCATCTATGCGGCCCTGGACAGCAAGTCCGTGGCCGGGGCCTTTCAGTTCGACGTCAATCCGGGCGCGGTGACGTCCGTGCGTACCCGGGTGGCGCTGTTCCCGCGCGTCGATCTGCAAAACACCGGGCTGGCGCCCTTGACCTCGATGTTTTGGTTCGGACCGGCCAGCCGCCGCGAGGTGGACGATTACCGCCCCGCCGTTCATGACAGCGACGGCTTGCAGATGCATACCGGCGCGGGCCAGGCCTTGTGGCGAACCCTTGGCGCCCACAAGACCTTGCAGATTTCGTCCTTTGTGGACAACAATCCGCGCGGCTTTGGCCTTGTGCAGCGCAGCCGCGATTTCGATGACTACCAGGATCCCGAGGCGCTGTATCATCTGCGCCCCTCGGCCTGGATCGAACCCGAGGGCAACTGGGGCGAGGGCGAGGTGCGGCTGGTCGAAATCCCGGTCGAGAACGAGTTCAACGACAACATCGTCAGTTGCTGGGTGCCCAAGGAGCCGCTGGAAAAGGACAAGCGCCACGAATTCCAGTATCGCCTGATCTTCGCGCCCCTGCCGGCAAACGACCTGCCCCTGGCCAAGGTGCGCCAGGTCCGCAGCGGGCGGTCGATCAATTCGCCGTCCCTGCGCAGCGTCATCGTGGATTTCGACCTGTCGCTGTTTTCCGATGCCATGCCGGAATCCCAGGTCACCACCTCGGTCGGGACCATTGTCCATGCCTATCTGAAGCCCCTGGTCGACCAGGGCGTGCTGCGCCTGGCCTTCGAGTTTGAACCCGGAGACGCCACGCTGGCCGATTTGCAGGCGGTGCTGACCAGCCCCGAAGGGGTGGCCCAGAGCGAAACCTGGCTGGCGCGCTGGACCGCATGAGCCTGGCCGATCCGCGTTCCGCAAACCTGGCGCAAAGGCCCGCAACCCCGCCCGAATCGCCGCTGGCCATGCCGGTGCAGGATTTCGGCGCACGACCCCGTCCGGCCTTTCCCCGCCTGCGTAACGGCTGGCACGTCTGGATGGCGCGGCTGGTGGCCTTTGGCGGCGCGGCGGCAGCGGCCGTTGTCGGGTTTCAGCAGATGCTGCGCAGCTTCGGGGACGACCCGACGCCCATGCAATGGGCGCTGCTGGTGTTGTTCGTGCCGACATTCGCCTGGGTCGGTTTCTCGTTCTGCAACGTGCTGGCCGGGCTGTTCGCATCCCGGCTGGTGACGCCCCAGGGACCGAACGGCGCACGCGTTGCTGTCGTGATGCCCATCTATCACGAGGATGCGCAGAAAAGCATCGGCCTGCTGACCGCCCTGGCCCGAGAGCTGGACCGGGAAGGAATGGCCGACCGGACCGAGATCTTCGTGCTGTCCGACAGCCGCGATCCGGTGATCGCCGTGAACGAGACGCTGGTGATCGACGCGGCGCGCAAGATGTCGCCCCTGCCGATCTGGTATCGCCGCCGCATCACCAACGAGGATCGCAAGACCGGCAATATCGGCGACTTTGTGCGCCGCTGGGGCGGGCGCTATGACCAGATGGTCGTTCTGGACGCCGACAGCATCATGACGGGCGCCACGATCCGCGAACTGTCTGCCCGCATGAACGCCGATCCCCGGCTGGCGCTGATCCAGACCATGCCGATCCTGGTCGGGGGCGAGACGATCTTTGCCCGCCTGACGCAATTCGCGGGCCGTGTTTACGGTCCGATGATCGCGCGCGGCGTATCGGCCTGGTCGGGCGACACCGGCAATTTCTGGGGCCACAACGCCATCATCCGCATGACGGCCTTTGCGGGGGCCTGCGGTCTGCCCCGCCTGCCGGGCAAGCCGCCCTTCGGGGGGACCATCCTGTCCCATGATTTCGTGGAAGCCGCCGCCCTGTGCCGGGCAGGCTGGAAGGTCCGTCTGGACCATGACCTGCGCGGCAGCTTCGAGGGTTGCCCTCCCACGCTGCTGGACATGGCCGCGCGCGAACGCCGCTGGGCGCAGGGCAACCTGCAACATTCCCGCCTGTTCGGGATGCGCGGCGCCCGTGCCGTCACGCTGGCGCATTTCGCCATCGGCATCCTGGGATTCGCCATGAGCCCCCTGTGGCTGGCCCTGATCCTGGTGGGCCTGGTCCTGTCGGCCACGGTGCTTTTGTCCACGCCGGAATATTTCCCGACCGCTTATCAGTTGTTCCCCGACTGGCCGGTCTTCGACGCGCAGCGGATGCTGTGGCTATTCGTGGCCGCCATGGCGCTGCTGCTGCTGCCCAAGCTGATCGCCACCTTTCGCGCATGGTCGCGGCCCCTGGCGCGCAATTCGGGCGGGCCGGTGCGGATCTTCGCCAGTTCCCTGTTCGAGATCCTGTTGTCCGCCCTGATCGCCCCCGTGCAGATGCTGATCCAGACACGGCAAATTTATGAAATCCTGCGGGGTCGCGACAGCGGCTGGAACGCGCAGGTCCGCGCCGGATCCATGCCCGACTGGAACGTGGTGATCGCGCGGCATTGGGTCCATGTGGGACTAGGCCTCGGCACGCTGATCGTCCTGGCGCAGTTTTCGCCCGCGCAACTGATCTGGCTGTCGCCGATCCTTGCGGGCCTGATCCTGTCGCCCGTCACCTCGCGCTATTCCGCAAGCCCGATCTTTGGCCGCTGGGCGCGGATGCGGGGGCTGCTGGTCACGCCCGAAGAACGCGATCCCCCCGCCATCCTGTCAGACGCCAGTGCCGTCGTGCGTGCGATGCCCCGCCCCTTGGGGGACGCGGCAGGGCTGCTGCATTTCGGTGCCCAGCCCGATCAGATCGACCGCCATATCGCGCTGCTGCCCGAAAACCCCGACCTGCCGGAAGACAAGCGCCTTGCCCGGATCACCGCCGGGGCCAAGATCGCCCATGCCCGGACTCGGGCGCAGGCGCTGGAATATCTGACCCGCGACGAAACCGATGCCCTGGTATCAGACCCGGACCTGTTGCGACAGTGGAGCGTCCTTTCCTCATGAAGCGGCTGATCGCCCTGGATATGCTGCGCGGTTACGCGTTGGTCTGCATCATGCTGGACCATATGCCCCTTTCGGAACTGCGGTGGTTCACCCTGGCCAATTTCGCGATCTTCGACGCGGCGGAACTGTTCGTCCTGTTGTCGGGCTTCCTGGTCGGCATGGTGTGGCTGTCGGTTGAAACGAAACAAGGCCGCCGCGCCGCGCAATGGCGTTTCGCCCGCCGCGCCTTCGAGGTTTGGCGTGCCCTAGTCTTTGGGGGGATGCTGATGGCCGTGGTCTCGGCCGGCTTGCTGGCGCTCGACATGGACCACACCGCGATCTGGCACCAGTATGCCGTCTGGGTTCTGGAAAACCCGATCGGATTTTTTGGCGTGCTGGCAAGCATGTGGTTGCAGCCCAACCTGCTGGACGTGCTGGCCGTGTATGTGATCCTGCTGGCCTCGGTTCCGTTCCTGGTGCCAGTGTTGCTGCGCTATCCGATCAGCTTTGCCGCCGGATCCTTTGTCCTGTGGTGCTTTGCCCCGGTGCTGAACGCCTTTGTGCCCAACCACCGCCTTGGCGGGCTGCTGTTCAACCCTTTCGGCTGGCAGATGCTGTTCTTTTCCGGCATCGCCATGGGCCTGTTCCGCAAGCAGGTCATTCCCGTCCTGATGCCGCATCGCCGGCTGCTGACGATCCTGTCGGCGGGGATGTTCGCCTTTGGCAGCGCCATCGTCATCGCCGCCAAGTTCGGCGAACCCGCATTGCCCATCCGCGACGCGCTGCGCCTCGTCTATGGCGGAGAGATCGGCAAATGGGATCTGGACGGCACCCGTTTCCTGGCGATCATGGGCGCAAGCTGGCTGGTCGCCGTGCCCCTGGCCCGCGTGATGGAACGTCTGGCGGCCAGCCGCTTGGGCGTTGCGCTGCAACAGATCGGCCGGGGCGGGCTGTTTTCCTTCCTGGCCTGCGTGCTGCTGTCGGTTCTGGGCGATGCCTTCCAGATGAACCCCCTGGATCAGGGCATCCTTCGGCGCATGGCGGTCGATGTCTGGGCCATGGTCGCGCTGTGGTGGATTTCCGCCTTGTGGCTGACCTATGGCACGCCTTGGCAATTGTCCGTGCGCTTCCGGCGCGAAGCCAAGGGCTGACGCGCAGTCGCTGCAAAGCTGGGGAAGACCTTGGAGGCGGGTACCGGAATCGAACCGGTCTTCACGGATTTGCAATCCGCTGCGTAACCTCTCCGCCAACCCGCCGCTGACAAGGTTTTCATGCCATAATGGATCGGCAGGGCGCTTGCAAGACGGGAACGTGCGGCGTTGCGGGAGTCCCGGAATCGTGGCAATAAGCCTCAAAGCAGCTCGCAGAGGTTCCCAAAGATGAGCGATTTCGCCGCGCGGCGCACCACGATGGTGGATACGCAGGTTCGCCCCAGTGATGTCACCAAGTTCCCCGTGATCGAGGCCATGCTGGCGGTCCCGATGGAAGATTTCGTCCCCCCTTCGCGCCGGGCCGTTGCCTATTCGGGCGAGAACCTGGACCTGGGCGGGGGCCGCGTGCTGCTGGAACCGCGCACCTTGGGCAAGATGATCGACATGCTGGACCTGCAGCCGGGCGACCTGGTCCTGGATCTGGGCTGCGGCTTTGGCTACTCCGCTGCGGTCCTGGCCCGTCTGGTCCAGACCGTTGTCGCGATCGAGGACAACGCCGACATGGCCGCCGAGGCCGAGCGGCGTTTGTCCGAGGCGGGCGTTTTCAACGTCGCGGTCCTGAACGCGCCCTTGAACGAAGGGGCGCCCCGGCAAGCCCCGTACGACGCCATCCTGATCAACGGCGGCGTCGAGGACGTGCCCGAGGCGATCCTGTCCCAGTTGAAGGAAGGCGGCCGCATCGCTGCGCTTTTCGTCGAAGGGGCCCTTGGCGTTGTCAGGATCGGACATTTCTTGAACAGCCGTATCATCTGGCGTTATGCCTTCAATGCGGGCGCGCCGTTGCTGCCCGGCTTTGAACGGGTGCGGAGCTTTTCGCTATGAGGGGGCTTCGTTCGCTTGCCGCGATCACCGCCGCCGGGCTGTTGGGCTTTGGCGGGCAGGCGGCGGTCGCCGAATCGCTGGCCGACACGATGGTCGCGGCCTATCGCCATTCCGCGCTGATCGAACAGAACCGCGCGGTGCTGCGTGCCGCCGACGAGGATGTCGCGACCGCCATCGCCGCGCTGCGTCCGATTGTCGACTGGTCGGCCAGCCATACGGTCAGCCGCGATGAAGGGCTGTCGGACTATGCCACGACGCGCTCGACCTCGCTGCAGATCGGTGCGCAGATGCTGCTTTACGATTGGGGCCGGTCGCAACTGGCCATCGACGCGGCCAAGGAACAGGTGCTGGCGGCCCGCCAAGGCTTGGTCGTGGTCGAACAGGATGTCTTGCGGGATGCGACGTTTGCCTTTTTCGACATCAAGCAGGCGACCGAGCGTGTGGCCTTGCAGCAGAATTCGGTCGAGGTTCTGAGCCGCGAACGTCAGGCGGCGCAGGACCGTTTCGACGTGGGCGAGATCACCGTGACCGATGTGGCCTTGGCAGATGCGCAGTTGGCCGAGACGCAGGCCAGCCTTGCCTCTGCCCAAGGGGATCTGGAGATTGCGCGCGAAAGCTATCTGGCGGTAACTGGGCGGCTTCCGTCGGGTCTGACCGCGCCCCCGCCATTGCCCAGGCTGCCTGCTTCGCTCAGTGAAGCGCGGGCCATCGGACAGCGTAGTCACCCGCTGATCGGTCAAGCGCAGCGTCAGGCCGCCGCCGCCGAACTGGGGGTGGCCCAGGCTGCGGCCGAACGCAATCCGGTGCTGTCGGGAAACGTCGCGGCGGGGGTAAGCCGCCGCCCGCAGCAGTTGACGGGGGAGTACGACAATCGCAACAGCGCCTCAGTCGGCTTGGAGTTGAGCCAAACGTTATACTCCGGGGGTCGCTTGCCTGCGCAGCATCGCCGGGCAATGGCATTCCGCGATCAGGCGCGGTCTAACCTGCTGAACGTCGCGCGTCAGATCAGTCAGCTGGTAGGGGAATCCTGGGCCAATATCGACGTTTCCCGCGCCCAGATTCGCGCCATCGACGAACAAATCTCGGCCGCCGAGCAGGCCTATAACGGCGTGCGCGAGGAGGCCGCGCTTGGCGCGCGGACCACATTGGACGTGCTGGATGCGGAACAGTCGCTGCTGGAAGCGCGGGCCGACAAGATTACGGCGGAAGCCAACCTCCAGTTAGCACATTATCAACTTCTGGCTGCTATGGGTCGTCTTACGGTAGAACACCTGAACCTGGGGATTCCGACCTATGACCCTTCGCAATACTACAACGCCGTGCGCGATGCGCCTTACACCAGCAAACAGGGCGAAAGCCTTGACCGCGTGTTGCGCGCGATCGGGCGCGACTGATGCCCTGAACGGCGGGGGGCACCATGGCTGACCCCCGCTTTTCCCAGAACGCCGCCCGCCTGTCCGAGGATATCGGCGATGTCCTGACCGCCATCCGCCGCATGATCGCCGACGATGACGCGCTTTCCTCAGCGCGCGACAGCATCCAGGCCGAACGCAATGGTTTGGTCCAGGACGATGCCGGGGAATTCCTGGCCCGCCGTTACGGCGGCAATGCCGCCTTGGCACGGCAAATGGTCGAAACGGCAGCCCGGCCGGTTCCGGCGGCGGCTGCCCGTGAACCCGAACCGGCCCCTCCCGTTCCGCAATTCATCCTTCGGGCCAGACCCGAGGCGGCGCCTGCGGCCAGTGTTTCTCCGCTGTGGCTTGGGGCCGAACGGCGGGTCGATGAACCCGAGGCGCCAAAGGCATCCGGCTGGCGGGCCTGGTTGCGCCCCGAGGCGCGCGAAGCCCTGCCGCAGGTCCAACCCGATCCTGTTCCTGCGGCCGCAAACCTTGCGGGGCCGGTCCAGGATTTCGCAGACGATGCCGATGATTTCGCAGAGGCTTTCGACTGGAAGGCCCGGATGCGTCCCGAACTGGAGGAACCGGCCCCCGCCGCCTCGGCCGAGGCGAAACCGGTCGAACAACGCCTGTCCGGCTGGGCCTTGCCGCCTGAACCGGCTTCGGTCGATACCGTCGCCCGCCTTGCCGCCGAGGCTGACGCCTTTGCCGCCGAACAGCAGGCCCAGGCCGCGGCGAGCGACGAAGAACTAGGCATCCGCGATCTGCTGCGCGAGATGGTGCAGGAAGAATTGAATGGCGAATTGGGCGAACGCTTCTCGGCCAATCTGCGCGCGGTGATCCGCCGAGAAATCGCAGCCGCCATCGACGCCCACTTGGATCGCTTCTGATCCCATCGGGCAGCGTCCCTCGCGGATGCTGCCCGGCGATGGTTCAGCCCCGGGCGGTCTGCAGGGTCTTTGCCCACCAGGCGAGTTCGTCCAGCATGGCGTTCAGCGAGCCTTCCAGATGGGCTTCTATCTCGCTCATCGGGGCGTCCGACCCCAAGGGGGATACCTTGAAGAAGTCGCCCCCGCCGATATGGACGGCGTTGCGCAGCGGCACCATCTGAAGCTCGATCCCGATCAGGCGCAGATGCTCCAGCGCCCGCGCCCCGCCCAGGCTGCCATAGGCGAGCGCCGCGAACGGCTTGCGGTTCCATTTCTTGTAGGCCTGGTCCAGCGCATTCTTCAGCGCCCCCGTGATGGACCGGTTATATTCGGCGACAACAAAGACGAAGCCGTCGAAGCCCGCCAGCTTTTCCTGCCATGCCACCGCATTCGGATCGCTCGACGGCATCCACAGGTTCGATGCAGGCTCGTTGAAGAAGGGCAGGTTCTGGTCGCGCAGGTCGATCAGGTCAAACTCCAGGTCGGGGTGATCCTTGACCTTGTCCATCAGCCAGGCGGCAGGCTTGTCGGCAAAACGCGTGTCGCGGGTGGAACTGATAATCACGCCGATGCGGGGTTTGGTCATGTCCGTCGTCCTTTCAGTGGATGGCATGGCCAGACTAACGTCATTTCAGGGCCGGTGGTCAGCCTTTTCCGCAAGCCGGTCCGCACAGCCTGTCCTGCATTCGCGCACAACGGTCTTGATCGGGACGCTTGGCGGTGGTCTATCAATCCCTATGAAAAAGTCCGACAACCCCGCCGATCCCTTCAAGAAGGCCTTGTCCGAGGCGACCCGCGCTCTGGCCGACGACCGGGAACTGAACGTGACCTTCAGCGCCGATCCATCCGGCGTGGCGGGCGATACGATGCGCCTGCCGCAGGTCAGCCGCCGCATGGGCCGGGACGAGGTCTTGCAGGCGCGCGGCACCGCCGATGCCCTGGCGATGCGGATGCGCCACCACGACGCGGCGACCCATTCGCGCTTTGCCCCGGCCGGGCCGATGGCGAGAGAGCTTTACGAGGCCATGGAAACCGCCCGCTGCGAGGCGCTTGGCGCGCGCGATATGCCGGGCGCCTTGTCCAACATCGACGCCCGCCTTGGCGCGGATGCCGACAAGAAGGGCTATGGCCAGATCAAGGCGCCCGCCGATGCGCCCCTGGCGGTGGCGGCAGGCTATATCGTGCGCCAGGCGGCGACAGGCCGCGCCCTGCCTTCCGGTGCGCAGCACGTTGCAGATCTGTGGCGGCCGTTCGTCGAACAGCAGGCGGGTGGATCTCTGGCCCATGTGAACGAGGTGCTGGCCGACCAGGCGGCATTTTCACGCCTGTCCCGGCAGGTGATCAGCGATCTGGGCTATGCGGACCAGTTGGGCGACGATCCCGACCAGCCCGAAGACGACGACGCCGACGAGAATGCCGAACAGGACGAGGAAGCGGGCGACAACCAGTCTCGCGACCAGGACGACAGCGAGGATGCCGAAGCCTCGCCCGAGCAATCCCAGGAGCAGCAGCAGGACGAACGGCAGGCCCAGGTCAGCATGGACGACCAGTCCGACGACCAGTTGACCGACGAGGCCGAGATGCCCGAGTCGGAAACCCCGCCCGACCTGCCGCCTCCGGTCAGCGATGCAAGTGCGGATTACAAGGTCTTTGCCCAGGCTTGGGACGAGGAAATCAGGGCCGAGGATCTGGCGGATCCTGCCGAACTGGAACGGTTGCGCGCCTATCTGGACAAGCAGCTTGAACCCTTGCGGGGCGCCGTGTCGCGGCTGGCCAACAAGCTGCAGCGCCGCCTTCAGGCCCAGCAGAACCGCAGTTGGGAATTCGACAAGGAAGAAGGCGTGCTGGATGCCGGGCGCCTGGCGCGTGTCGTGGCAAACCCGACCACGCCGTTGTCCTTCAAGGTGGAAAAGGATACCGAGTTCCGCGATACGGTGGTGACGCTGCTGATCGACAATTCCGGGTCCATGCGCGGGCGTCCCATCAGTATCGCCGCCATCTGCGCAGACGTTCTGGCCCGCACCCTGGAGCGGTGCAGCGTCAAGGTGGAAATCCTGGGCTTTACCACCCGTGCCTGGAAGGGCGGCCAATCGCGCGAAGCCTGGTTGCAGGCAGGCCGTCCCGCCCAGCCCGGGCGCCTGAACGATCTGCGCCACATCATCTACAAGCCCGCCGATGCGCCTTGGCGGCGGGTGCGCCCGAATCTGGGGCTGATGATGAAGGAAGGGTTGCTCAAGGAAAACATCGACGGCGAGGCCCTGGAATGGGCGCACAGGCGGTTGGTGCGGAGATCCGAAGTGCGCAAGATCCTGATGGTGATTTCCGACGGCGCGCCGGTCGACGATTCGACCCTTTCGGTCAATCCGGCGAACTATCTGGAAAAGCACCTGCGCGACGTGATCGCCATGGTGGAAAAGCGGCGCATGGTCGAACTGTTGGCGATCGGCATCGGCCATGATGTGACGCGGTATTACGAACGCGCGGTCACGATCACCGATGCCGACCAGTTGGCGGGCGCAATCACCGAGCAACTGGCGGCGCTGTTCGACGCCGATCCGCGCAAGCGGGCGCGGGTGTTGGGAATGGCTCGTCGCGCCTGATGCGTCCCGCCGTGGCAGGGGGCCGTCTGCCCCCTGCGGACGCCTGATGGCGTCCTACCCCCGAGGATACTTTTCTGAAGAAGACAGCAGCAGGGGCAGGGTGGCGCGCAGTTTCGCCATCCCGCCGGGCCGCCAGCCAAGCGCCTCTAGCCGGTCACAGGTCTGGATGCGCAGGGCTGCCGGATCCGCACGGGAAGGCAAGGGATGCGGGCAGCCGGTCAAGGTCCGGATTTCGGCCAGCAGGTCGTGGCGATCCAGGATCAGATCGCTGCAATTCACCTGCTGAGGGGGCTCCGGCTGGCCCAGGAGCAGCAGGATCGCGGCGGCAAGGTCGTCGCCGTGAACCTCGGTGGCGACGCGGGGCTGGATGGGGCGGCCTGCCAGATAGTCGGTGAGCAGGTCGCTCCATTTGCCAGAATGGCCGTAAACGCCGGTTGCGCGGATCGCTGTGCCCGAAAGGGGAAGGCCGGCGAGGTAATCCTCGGCATCCGCCTTGACCTGACCATACAGGTTGGCGGGCCGGGCGGGCAGGTCGTCGGGCAGGGGGGTGCCAGGGGGATGCCCGTCATGGGCCGCACGCGAGGATAGAAAGACGATGCGTCCCACGCGGCCGCGAACAGCCGCATCGAACAGGCGACAGGTGCCGTCCCGGTTCAGGCGCAGGAAACCGTCGGGATCGTCCCCTTCGCCGCCGCGATACCGGCCGGGGGCGTGGGCAAAGGCGCAATGGATCAGCGCATCATGGCCTGTCAGGTGGGGGGCATCGCCCAGGCGAAAGCCGTTGCTGCGATCCAGCCGCGTGACTGTGTGGCCTGCCCCCCGGGCTGCGCGCAGGACAAAGTCGCCGACGATACCCGATGCGCCGGTCAGCGCGATGCGCATCAGGCCGCCGGGCGGACCTGGGTGGCCAGGTCGGGAACGGGCTGGCCTTCGGCAATGGCGCGCCACAACTCGATCAAGGGGCGCAGCAGATGGGTTTTGTCGTGATCCTGCCACGGTTTCTCATATTGGAAATGCAGGATGCGGATGTCCTCCCAGCTCCACAGTTCGGGCATGTTCATCCAGACATATTGCAGCATGTTGTGATGGATCGACAGGCCGTGCCAGTCAGGGAAATAGTCCTGCAGGAAGGTCTGATCCGTCCGCCGCCAGAAAACCCCCGGCCGGTCCAGGTGCGCCATCATCGCCTGAAAGGTGCGGGCGTCGGGACGCGCGGTGAACACGCCCGAGTTCATGCGGTGGAACCCGTCCAGCCCGTCATAGACGTTGGGTGCGGCGCAGAACTCCGGCAGGTCGAACAGCTTTTCCACCGGGCGCAGCACCACGGCATCGGCGTCGATGAAGACGCAGCGGTCATAATCAAGCTGCCACAGCCGCAGCTTGACGAAGTTGTCCAGCGGCGTGTGGAAATCGGGCTTGCCGCCCTGGGTAAAGGCCGCGCGCGCGTGCAGCGCATCGCGGGCATGGGTGCGGTCGAAGCTGTCCGACGTGGGCAGCAGGTCAGCCGCGATCAGCCGGGCGCCATGCGCGCGCAGCCGCGCCAGATGGGCGGGACCCAGACCCCTGTGCATCACCACCAGATCGGCCCGCGTGCCTGTCAGCTTCAGCGACCGCAACAGCGCCTCGGCCCCCGGCAGATAGTCGGAATTGGTCACAAGCGTGACATAGGCCCGGTCCGATCGGGCCGCCGTTTCGGCGTGCAGGCCATCCGGCAGGGCATCGTACCTGCCCTGCGGCGGGGTGGGATAGAGCGGGGAAATCCGGTTTCTGTCCATGGGCGATCCTGGGAAGTCCGAAACATTGGCAACGGCGGCAGATGCGACGATATGGCGTTTTTGTAAACCGTTGATGACAGAACGCGGCAAGGTTTGCCAAGTTTCATCTTGGCGCTAACCTGTTGGCAACAACCAAGGGAATGATCCATGAGCCTGCCTGCCGAATTTTCCGACCGCTTGCGCGGCATCCTTGGCACGCGCCTGTCCGAGGCAGCGGCAGACCGCGACCATCATGCGCAGTCCGAAGCCTTTCACCGCTCGCCCCCGCCCGATGCCGTGGCCTGGCCCCAAAACGCCGAGGAGGTGGCGGCGATCCTGGCGGCCTGCAACGATGCCCGTGTTCCGGTGATCGCCTGGGGCACCGGCACCTCGCTGGAGGGTCACGCCTTGCCGGTCCGGGGCGGCATCAGCCTGGATCTGTCGCGCATGGACAAGGTGGTCGAGGTTCGGCCCGAGGATATGCAGGCCAGCGTCCAGCCCGGCGTCACGCGCGAGGCGCTGAATACCGAACTGCGCGCGACCGGGCTGTTCTTCCCGGTGGATCCGGGTGCCAATGCCAGCCTGGGCGGGATGGCCGCGACGCGGGCCAGCGGCACAACGGCGGTGCGGTATGGCACGATGCGCGACAATGTGCTGGCCTTGCAGGTGGTGCTGGCGGACGGTCGGATCATCCGCACCGGCACGCGGGCCGCGAAATCCAGCGCGGGCTATGACCTGACCGGGCTGTTTGTCGGGTCCGAGGGCACGCTGGGCGTGATCACCGAACTGACCCTGCGGCTGCATGGCCAGCCCGAGGAGGTCGCGGCCGCTGTCTGCGCCTTTGACAGCCTGGATCACGCGGTCGAATGCGTCAGCGCGACGATCCAGTCGGGCATCCCCATGGCGCGGATCGAATTCGTCGATGCGGCCTCGGCCCGTGCCTTCAACCAGCATTCGGGCAGCAGTCTGCCGGAAAAACCGCATCTCATGATCGAATTCCATGGATCGCCCGGTTCTGTCCGCGAGGATGCGGCCCGATTTGGGGACATTGCCGCCGAATTCGGCGCCGAAGGGTTCGCCTGGGCCACCACCGCCGAGGATCGCGCCCGGTTGTGGCGGATGCGGCACGGCGCCTATCATGCCTGCCTGGCGCTGCGGCCCGGCGCCTCGGGGCTGATCACGGATGTCTGCGTGCCGATGTCGCACCTTCCTGCCGCCGTTCATGCCGCAGCCGCCGATATTGCGGCCGAAGGTCTGGTCGGTCCGATCCTGGGCCATGTGGGCGACGGCAACTTCCATTCGCTGCTGCTGGTCGATCCCGCCGATGCCGACGAGATGGCCGCCGCCAAGCGCGTCGCCATTCGCATGGCCGAACGCGCTCTTGCCGTGGGGGGCACGATCAGCGGCGAACATGGCGTGGGCATCGGCAAGCGGGGACTGATGGCCGCCCAGCATGGCGAGGGCTGGGGCGTGATGGGGCAGATCAAGGCGGCACTTGATCCCCACGACATCCTGAACCCTGGAAAGCTGGTGCCGGACCGGAACTAGGCCTTGCGTCCTGCCGTTGCCTTTCCAAGCCATTCGGAGAATGCACCCATGTCCCATAATGACAACAATCCGCAACGATCCGCCAGCCGGCACCGGCCCGCACTGATCGCCATTGCCGTGGCCTTGCTGGCCGCGCTTATCGCCTTTCTGGTCTTCATGCCCGGCACGAACGAGCAGAACGAAGGCATCGCCACCACGCCCCCGCCTGCTGAAACGCCCATCACCAATGCCGAGGGAACCGACGGCACGGCGCCGCCCGTGGTATCCCCCGAGGGAACCCCGCAGATGGAAGAAGGCGAGGTGCGCGGCACCGAAGCCGCACCCGCGGCCGAGGGCGAGGCTGCCGACCAGTAAGACCCGTCTGACGCACTCGTGACCGTCACGAACCGGTGACTTTGCTTTACGCCTTTGCAATAAGCGGGGCGCAACAAGATCCGGTTCAGGACGGCATTCGAGGGCAGGATGAGGATTTTTTCTAAGCTATTGCTTGGCTTTATGTTGGTATTGGCGGTGGCCTGCGCGCGCACGCCTGAACGCGGCGGATACCGCCCCGCGCCCGGTCCCGGCGCCGTTCCGCAATTGGGCGATTCGGCCCCGCATGATTGGGGCGGACGCCACCCCTATGGCCATGCGGTCCACGGCATCGACGTGTCGCGCTGGCAAGGGGACATTGACTGGAACCGCGTCCGTGGCTCGGGGATCAGCTTTGCCTTTATCAAGGCAACTGAAGGGGGCGATCATTACGACCCCAGCTTCCACCGCTATTGGAGAGAGGCCGCAGCAGCCCGGATCCCGCGCGGCGCCTATCACTATTACTATTTCTGCCGCAGTGGGGCAGAGCAGGCGGCATGGTTCATCCGCCAGGTCCCGCGTGAGATCGGATCGCTGCCGCCGGTCATCGACCTGGAATGGACCAATTCCCGGACCTGCCCGTATCGGCCTTCGCCTGCGCAAATCAAGCAGCAGGCCTCCATCTTCATGGACATCGTGGGCCGCCACTATGGTCAGCGGCCGATCATCTATACCACGGTCGATTTCTATCGCGACAACCGGCTGGGCGATATGCGGGCGGAATTCTGGCTGCGTTCGGTCGCGAACCATCCCAGCGTTCCTTATCCCGGCCAGCAGTGGGCGTTCTGGCAATATACCGGCACCGGGATCGTGCCGGGCATTCGAGGCAATACCGACCTCAATGCCTTTGCCGGAACACGGGCGGACTGGGTGCGATGGTTGCAAACACGCCTGACACGGTAAGACCCCGCCTTTGGCTGGGGATCGAGTTCGCGGCGCTCTATATCGGGGCGCCGCTGGCGATTGCGCTGTTCATGCCGGTCCATCTGCTGTTCGAGGCCCTGGCGGTCTTTTCGCTGGTGGGCCTGTTCCTGCTGTGGCGCACCGGCGGCTTCGGGTTCCGGTCCCTTGTCAGGGGGTGGAGCAGGATGCCCTGGCTAGAGGTTCTGGGCCTGTCGGTGGCGACCCTTCTGGCAGGCACGGCGATCCTGTATTTCACCTATCCCGAACGGCTGTTCGCGATGGTGCGATCAGGGATGCTGCCGCTGATCTGGGTCTTTTACCCGATCCTGTCGGCGCTGCCCCAGGAACTGATCTTCCGCCCGCTGTTCTTTCATCGCTATGGGGCGCTGCTTCCATCCGGCCATGGCGCCATTGCCATCAACGCGGCCATCTTTTCGTTCGCGCATCTGATGTATTGGTCGTCGGTCGTGGCGGTGATGACCTTCGTGGGCGGCTGGATCTTTGCACGTGCCTATCTGCGGCACGGCTTTCCGGCGGCCTGGCTGCTGCACGCCCTAGCCGGGAACCTGCTGTTCACCGTTGGCATGGGCGCCTATTTCTACTCTGGCAACGTGGTGCGACCGTTCTAGGGCGGTTGACTTCCCGACCTTGCCGCGCTTGATGCGGGGCGCGGATTATTCGGGGAACGACCATGCACGCCTATCGCAGCCATACCTGCGGCGATCTGACCGCCGCCCATGCCGGGGAAACCGTCCGCCTGTCGGGCTGGGTCCACCGGATCCGCGACCATGGCGGCGTGCTGTTCGTCGATCTGCGCGACCATTACGGCATGACCCAGGTGCTGGCCGACAGCGACAGCCCGGTCCTTGCCGCGATGGACCGCTTGCGCGCCGAAACCGTTATCCGCATCGACGGCCGCGTGAAGCTGCGCGATGCGTCGCTGGTCAATCCCAAGCTGCCCACCGGCGCGATCGAGGTTTATGCCACCGATCTCGAGGTTCTGGGGCCTTCGGACGAACTGCCCTTGCCGGTCTTCGGCGACCAGGAATACCCCGAGGAAACGCGCCTCGCCTATCGCTTCCTGGATCTGCGGCGCGAGTCGCTGCACAACAATATCATGCTGCGGTCGCAGGTGGTGCGGTCGATCCGCAACCGGATGTGGGACCAGGGCTTCACAGAATTCCAGACGCCGATCATCACGGCTTCCTCGCCCGAAGGCGCGCGCGACTTCCTGGTGCCTTCGCGCCTGCATCCGGGCAAGTTCTATGCCCTGCCGCAGGCCCCCCAGCAGTTCAAGCAGCTGATCATGGTCGCGGGCTTCGACAAGTATTTCCAGATCGCGCCCTGCTTCCGCGATGAAGACCCCCGCGCCGACCGCAGCCCCACCGATTTCTATCAGCTCGACCTGGAAATGTCCTTTGTCGATCAGGAGGATGTGTTCGCGGCGATCCAGCCCGTCATTCAAGGTCTGTTCGAGGAGTTCGGAAAAGGCCGTCCGGTGGATGCGAACTGGCCGCGCATCCCCTATGCGGAAGCCCTGCTGAAATACGGCAGCGACAAGCCCGACCTCCGCAACCCGATCGAGATGCAGGTGGTCAGCGACCATTTCCGCGGTTCCGGCTTCGGCATCTTCGCCAAGCTGCTGGAACAGGAAGGCACCGAGGTCCGTGCCATCCCCGCCCCCACCGGCGGCAGCCGCAAGTTCGCCGACCGCATGAACGCCTTCGCACAACGCGAAGGGTTGCCGGGGATGGGCTATATCTTCTGGCGGAAGGCCGAGGATGGTTCGACCGAGGCTGCCGGCCCCATCGCCAAGGCCTTGGGCGTCGAGCCGACCGAGGCGATCCGCCAGCAGCTTGGCTTGGGCGAGGGCGATGCCGTCTTCTTCCTGGGCGGCAAGCCCGAGCAGTTCGAGGCCGTCGCGGGCCGGGCCCGCAACGAGATCGGCCGAGAGCTTGGCCTGACCCAGGAAAACCAGTTCAAGTTCGCCTGGATCGTCGATTTCCCGATGTACGAAAAGACCGACGACGGCAAGATCGACTTCAGCCACAATCCGTTCTCGATGCCGCAGGGCGGGCTTGATGCGCTGAACGGCGACCCCTTGCAGGTCAAGGGCTATCAATACGACCTCGCCTGCAACGGCTATGAACTGATTTCCGGCGCGATCCGCAACCACAAGCCGGAAATCATGTTCAAGGCCTTCGAACTGGCGGGCTATCCGGCGTCCGAGGTGGAAAAACGCTTCGGCGGCATGGTCAAGGCCTTCCGCTATGGCGCGCCGCCGCACGGGGGCTGTGCTGCGGGCATCGACCGGATCGTGATGCTGCTGGCGGACGAGGCGAACATCCGTCAGGTCATCATGTTCCCGATGAACCAACGGGCCGAGGATCTGATGATGGGCGCGCCCTCTGAACCCACCAACGAACAGTTGCGCGACCTGCGCCTGCGCCCCCTGCCGAAAGAGTGATCTGACATTCGCCCTTTGCGTGCATAACCTTGGCGCGGGGGATCGCCCCCGCACTGCAAGGGGGCGCGAATGCCGGCATATCCCGAACTGGCTGCGATCCGGCTTGGCTATGGACTGTCGCCCTGGGCCGATCCGCCCGCCGATCCGGTGGCTTGGGTCGAATCGGTGGCATCCGCCGCTCCAGACGGCGATGCCTTTTCAATGGCGCGCGATTACCTGCCCCATCGGACGCGCTATGCCGACCTGAACCGCCAGGGCGCGCAGCAAGACCCGGCGGCCTTGCAGGCGGTAAAGGACATCATGCGCGACATCGGCCTGCGTGCGCCCCGTATCAGGGTTGCGCGGGCGGTGGGCGACGGCGGCTTTGGCGAACGGCTGGTCCAGTTCTGGGCCGATCACTTCACCGTCACGGCGGGCAACCTGTTCGACAGCATTTCCGCCGCCGCCTTTGTGGACGAGGCGATCCGCCCGCACCTGTTGGGCCGTTTCGCCGACCTGATGGTTGCCGCCGAAACCCATCCCCGGATGATCGCCTATCTGGACCAAGCGCTTTCGGTCGGGCCAAGTTCCCCGGCAGGAAAGCGCGGGCGCGGCGTCAATGAAAACCTGGCCCGGGAAATGATCGAATTGCACAGCCTGGGGGCCGGGTCCGGCTATTCTCAGCGCGACGTGCGGCAACTGGCGCTACTGTTGACCGGCCTCACCTTCCGGCCGAACCGGGACGCCACGGCATTCTTCAACAAGAACTGGGCAGAGCCGGGCGCCTTTCAGGTTCTGGGCAAGACCTATGACCGGGGCGAAGGGCAGGGGGCAATCCTGCAGGCGATCCATGACCTTGCGGAGCATCCGGCGACTGCCCGGCACATCGCGCGCAAGCTGGCGGCGCATTTCGTGTCCGACGATCCGCCCGACAGCCTGATCAAGCGGCTGGCCCAGGTTTTCCAGGACAGCGGGGGCGATCTGCCGTCCCTTTATCTGGCGCTGGCAGAAGCACCGGAACTGCAAGACTGTTTCCGGCAGAAGGTCCGCCAGCCCTTCGATTACATCGTGGCGGCGTTGCGCGCCTGTGGCATCCGGCCCGGAAACATCATGGCACTGGACCAACCCGTCTTTCAGAACCAACTGCTGAGCGGCATGGCGGGAATGGGCATGAGATGGGGCAGCCCGCGCGGTCCCGACGGCTGGCCCGAGGATGCGGCGGCCTGGGCCACCGCGCAGGGGCTGGCCGGGCGGATCGACTGGACGATGCGCCGGCTGCCCAAGCTGCGCCCGGACCTGCCCGACCCCCGCGATGTGCTTCAGACCGCCCTTGGGGACACGGCGTCCGATACGCTGCGCCAGGCCGTGCCGCGCGCCGAAAGCCCGGCCGAGGGGCTGGCCCTGATCCTCGCCTCGCCCGATTTCAACCGGAGATGACGCGATGCTGTCCCGCCGCCTGTTCCTGAAATCCACGGCCCTGATCGGCTGTTCGGCCGCGGCCCATCCGCTGCTGTCCCCGATCGCCTTCGCCTCCATGCCGGGCGACAACCGCCTGGTCGTCATCATCCTGCGCGGCGCGATGGACGGGCTGGACGTGTTCCAGCCTTATGGCGATCCCAGCCTGCGAACCTTGCGCAAGACCCTGTCGACGGGGCCGGAAGGGGGCGCGCATGACCTGGACGGGTTCTTCGCCCTGCACCCGGCACTGGCCCCGCTGATGCCTTTGTGGCAGGCGGGCGAGCTGGCCTTTGCGCCTGCCGTATCCACCCCATACCGCGACAAGCGCAGCCATTTCGACGGCCAGGATATGCTGGAAGCGGGGACTGGCACCGATGTGGACGCCATGCGCCTGCGCGACGGCTGGCTGAACCGGCTGTTGCAGGCCATGCCGGGGGTGCAATCGGAAACCGCCTATTCGGTGGGTCTGGATGATATGCGCATCCTGGACGGCGCCGCACCCGCTAAAAGCTGGGCACCCCAGACGCGCTTTCGCCTGTCGGCGCAGGGGCAAAGGCTGCTGGCCCATGTTTGGCACGACGATCCGCTGTTCCGGCCAGCGGGCGAACAGGCCATCGAGATCATCAACGACGATCTTGTCCGGGTCGAAACCGACGACGGCCCCACCCGCGACGCCCAGGCGCTGGCACGGTTCACCGCCGACCGCCTGAATGGCGAGACGCGCATTGCCAGTTTCTCGATATCGGGCTGGGACAGCCATGCGCGCCAAGGTCCGGTGATCGACCGCGCCCTGCAGCGGCTGGGTGCGGCGATCCTGACGCTGCGCGCCGATCTTGGCGCGAACTGGCGGCGTACGACGGTGCTGGCGATGACGGAGTTCGGCCGCACCGTGCGCGAAAACGGCACAGGCGGCACCGATCACGGCACCGGGGGCGCGATGCTGGTGGCGGGCGGCAACATCCGGGGCGGGCGCGCGCTTGGCGGCTGGCCGGGCCTGGCCGAGGGCGACCTGTATGCCGGGCGCGACCTGATGCCCTTGCGCGATATCCGTGCTCATGCCGCCTGGGTCATGCGGGATCTGTTCGACATTCCGCGCGATGTGCTGGAACGCAGCGTCTTTCCCGGCCTCGACCTGGGGGACAATCCGCGCATCCTGGCCTGACAGCCGTCACATGCTGGCGACGCGGGCCAGCCTTTCCTGCACCAGCCCGCTGATCCGTGCCAGGTCGCTTGCCAGGGAATGCCCTGCATTGTGGTCGCGGGCCAGGGCCGTGGCCGCAGCTTCCAGCACCGGGTCATGGGCGGATCGTGCAATGCCCGCCAGGAAATGCGCGATGTAATCGACCGCCGCCGTATCCTGGGCGGTGGACAGGATCTCGGCCACATGGGCCAGATCGTCGCGCAACCCAGACGGATCGGGCTGGATCACCTCATCCGGCAGGATGCGCAGGCCGGTGCCGCGCGCCTCGACCGGCAGGGCCGACAAGATGGTCTGCTGGAACACGGCCAGGCTTTCGATGGGCTTGGGCAGGAACCCGTCCGCCCCCGCCGCCAAGGCGGTATCGGCCAGGTCGGGATCGCCGGATATGCCCAGCAACACCGGCACCCGGGGTTCGGTCGTGGCGATCTGGCGGATCAGGTCGGCGCCATTGCCGTCGGGAAGGCCCAGATCGACGATCACCACCGCCGGGCGATAGGTTTGCAGGTGCCGCGCGGCCGAACGCAGGCAATCGGCCCGCCGGATCCGGGCGCCTGACCGCAGGCAAAGCAGCCGCACGGCCTCGCTGGCAAAGCGCGAATCCTCGACCACCAGCACCGTCAGGCCCGTCAGAGGCCGGTTGGGCAGCGACACCCGCCACATGGGCAAGGCGTCGATCATGGCGGGCACGATGTCGTTCTGCATGTCATATCCCCTACCGATGTCGCCCTGTCAGTTAGCCGCCGATTCGCTAAGAAGCGGTTAACGCCGTGGGGTTTTCCTTTCGCCGCCGCCCCGAAACCCCTAGAACCACGCAAAACCCGGAGGAAATGATGATCGGACGCCTGAATCACGTGGCCATTGCGGTTCCCGACCTAACCGCCGCCGCAGCCCAATACGCAGGCACGCTGGGCGCCAGGGTGGGCGCCCCCCAGGACGAGCCAGACCACGGCGTGACGGTCGTGTTCATCGAACTGCCCAATACCAAGATCGAACTGCTGTATCCCCTGGGAGATGACAGCCCGATCAAGGGATTCCTGGACAAGAATCCGTCAGGCGGCATTCATCACATCTGCTATGAGGTGGACGACATCCTGGCCGCCCGCGACCGCCTGAAATCCGAAGGCGCGCGCGTCCTAGGCAGCGGAGAACCCAAGATCGGTGCCCATGGCAAGCCCGTGCTGTTCCTGCATCCCAAGGACTTCAACGGCTGCCTGATCGAATTGGAGCAAGTCTGATGAACCTGACCGGAGGCATCGTCCTGTACGCCGTATTGTGGTTCCTGACGCTGTTCATCGTCGTCCTGATCGGGCAGCGCAGCCAGCAGGACGCGGGCGAAGTCGTGCCCGGCACCCCTGCGGGCGCGCCAGCCGACCTGCGGTTGCGGGGCAAGCTGATCTGGACCACGGTGATTGCGGGACTCATCTGGGCGGTGCTCGCCTATGTGATCCTGGGCGGGCTAATCACCCGCGCGGATGTCGCGAACCTGGACCGGATGTTCCGCTGATAAGATGGAACAGATGCGTAAAAGCCGCTGCCGCCAGCAGCGGCACCGCGATGTTGACCAGGGGAATCACCAGGGCGATGGCGATCAGAACCCCTGCCAGCGTCACGCGCCCCGCATTGGCGCGGCGTAACGCGGTCGCCCCGGGTTCGTCCATGTGGCGGCGCGCCGCCATCTGAAAGAACTCGCGCCCCAACAGCCAGCCGTTCGCGGTGAACAGCAGCACCGGCGCCAGCGGACCCAGGCCGGGCGTCAGGAACAGCGACACCACCGCCACCGCAAGAATCGCGGCCACCACGGCTACCGATTCCAGCAGCCCGTCCAGGAAATCCAGCGACGCGCCGCGTCGGGCGGGATAATGCACTTCCTCGACCACGTCGGCTACGCGTTCGGCGAAAAGGCCTGCAAAGCCCGCCGCGACCGGGGCCATCAGAAAGAACCCCATCAGCGGAAACAGCGCCAGCGTTCCCCAGGACAGGGCCGCCCCGACATCCAGCGTACCGATCCAGGGCAGCACCAGGTCGCCCGGGACAAGGGTGCGGACCACCCAGAACAGCGCCGATTGCAAGACCACGAACAGCAGGATCGTCAGCGCGATCCCCATCAAGGCCAGCCGCAGGATCCGGGGCCGCAGCAGGTCCATCCAGGCCAGGACCAGGGCGCGTGAAACGATCATTCCGGCCAGCTTGTCTTGGTGGCGACATCGGGACGGGGGCGTTCGGGCGGAGTGTCCCCCCGGCTGCCCAGATGGACCAGCCCCACGATCCGTTCGCTGTCCGACAGGCCCAGGTGGCTGCGCCCGAAGGTCTCGTCCAGGACCGCGGGCCCGGTCAGCCATGCTGCCCCCCAGCCCGAGGCAAGCGCCGCATTCACCAGCCCCAGGCAGACCGCGCCCGCCGACAGGAACTGTTCCCACGCCGGCACCTTGTCGCTGGCGACCGGCGCCGACACCACCGCCACGATCACCGGGGACGTGAAGGCCGATGCCGCCTTGTCGGCCGCCGCCCCGTCCTGGCCCGCAGCCAGCACCTGGTCGCGCAGGATCGGCGCCAAGCGATCCAGCACGGCGCGTTCCAGCACGATGAATCGCCAGGGCTCCAGCTTGCCG
The DNA here is from genome assembly GCF_030863885.1 of Paracoccus actinidiae. Lineage (NCBI taxonomy): Bacteria > Pseudomonadati > Pseudomonadota > Alphaproteobacteria > Rhodobacterales > Paracoccaceae > Paracoccus > Paracoccus actinidiae. Next base: position 1,990,430 of record NZ_CP132956.1, on the reverse strand, counting down.
TGGTCCGGGGTGCGGGCGGCCAGGGTAAGCAGGCGCAGGATCTCGGCCCGGTCTGGGGCGGGTTCGCGCAGCATCTTGGGGGGATGCGACCGGCGCGTCGCCAGGAAATCGAGTGCGGCATCGTTGCGATAGGTCATGGCAGTCTCCTTCCCTTCCGTTCTTTTACGAAAGCGGCGGGCCGCGCAACCTAGCCCCGCTCGATCCGGTAGTTTCCTTCGGGCAGGTTCAGTGCTAGGCGCAGTTCGGTCAGTTGGTGCATCGACAGGGTGATGCGAACCACCTCGTCATCGGGACCGACCTGTTCCAGCACCACGCGATCGTCGAAGGACAGGATAACCACATCCTCGTTTAGGGGGCCGGTGTTGGGGTCGGCCTCGTCGATCAGAGTGATGACGGTGGCGTCGAAATCATGCTCGATGGTAAACATCGCGGGCCTCCTTGTTTCCTGCCGACATTCGCGTGATGTGACGCCATGGGCAAGCGGGCAGGGTTTGCGTGGGTTTTCACGACCGGTTAAGATCGGCGCAAAGCAGAGGTAACGACCGCGCCGGGACAAGGCGCGGCATCGGGGCAAAGGGCAGGCAATGAAGCGGGTCACGGCAATCTTGGGGGCGGGACTTCTGGGCATCGCGGCCTGCGCGCCGGTTCCGATGGAACCCGTGACCATTCCGACCGGTCCTTATGGCGCGCCCCAGTCCCAACCCGCGCCGGTCCTGACCAATGACGGCACCCCGCAATCCACGGCCCGTATGTTCGTGGCCGTGATGCGGCGGATGGAACCGGCAGTGGAGCGCGAATGCCTGCAACGCCGCACCCAGCCCATCAACTGCGATTTCCAGTTCGTCGTGGACGATCGCCCGGGGCAGGAAGCCAATGCCTTCCAGACCATCGATGCCAGCGGCCGTCCGATCATCGGCTTTACCCTGTCGCTGATCGCCCAGACCCGTAACGGCGACGAGATCGCCTTTGTGGTGGGTCACGAGGCCAGCCATCACATCCTGAACCATCTGGATCGAAAGGCCGGGGCCGCTGCCGCAGGGGCGGTGATTCTGGGCAGCATCGCCTCGGTTTACGGCAATAACCAGGAAGCAATCGAAACCGCGCAACGCATCGGTGCCTCTGTCGGGTCGCGCTATTATTCCCGCGACTGGGAACTTCAGGCAGATTACCTGGGCGCCGTCATGACGCTGAACGCGGGCTTCGACCCAATCAACGGATCCCGATTCTTTGAACGAATCCCCGATCCCGGCGACCATATCCTTGGCACCCATCCCCCTCGGGCGGCTCGCTTGGCCCAGGTTCGCCGTGCCGTTGCGGATGTCCAAAGCGGACGAATACGCTGAGATTTCATAAATCCGTGAAGATGCGGCATTAATGCCACATCCAGCAATACGCGACGTATCTCATTGCCCTAGGGGAAACTTGCCTTGCTGAAAGCACGAAAAAATCGTTACGGAATATCAGCGCGTTATTAGAAATGCCAAATGTCCCCAAGTGCGGCAGCAGAAATATTTCTCGGTGGATGAAAAAAAAGCTGCTAGAGCAGAGGAATTCTGCTTTTGTAGTCATTACCATGCACATAAAGTGCAATTGTATTTGACCAAGTTGACGCGATGCTCCGGCATCCGTTTGGAGTGTCGGAATGATCGGCGTAGTTGTGTGGAGCAGTGCGGAACGTGAAAAGGCGGTGATCTGGTGCGAAGATCATGCGGCCTTGGCGTATCTGCAAGGACGCGAGAATCTTGCCCATCCTGCCTGCTGGCCCCAGCCCGGCGATCTGGTGGAATTGGAAAGCGAGGTCATAGGCGCGTTGCGCAATGCCCGTCGTGTCACGATGCTGTCCGAACAGGAATTCGCACATCTGCCCGCCATGCTGCGTGCCACCACCCCACCGGCCGAGCCGCATCTGCGAATCGTATCCTCGGCCCCTGAGGCGCGCGAGCAGTTGGCGACCCAGCCAGAGCTTCGGATCGCCGCCGGCTAACCCGCCTCAGATCCCCCGCGACAAGGCGGCTACGCCGGTGCGGGCCAAGTCGGCCAGCCCCAGGGGTCGCATCAGGTCGGCAAAGGCATCCAGCTTGGTCGGCGTTCCGACCAGTTCGAAGACAAAGCTTTCCAGCGTCGAATCGACGACATTGGCGCGGAAGATTTCCGCGATGCGCAGGGCCTCGACCCGCTTTTCGCCCTGGCCGCGCACTTTGAACAGGCCCAGTTCCCGTTCCACTGCCGGACCCTCGACCGTCAGGTCGTGAACCTCGTGGACCGGCACGATCCGGCCCAGTTGCGCCTTCACCTGCGCGATCACGGCAGGCGTGCCGCGCGTCACCAGCGTGATTCGCGACCGATGGCCGGTGTGATCCACCTCGGCCACCGTCAGGCTGTCGATGTTATAGCCGCGCCCGGAAAACAGCCCGATCACGCGGGCCAGCACGCCTGGTTCGTTCTCGACCAGCACGGCCAGGGTATGGCTTTCCTCGACCTGCGAATTGGGGTCGCGCAAGTCATAGGCCGAATGGCTGGATGCACCCTTGTGAATGTTCAAAGCGTTCATTGTCTTGCCTTCATCTGGCATAAAATATCCAGGGATGCGGGGGCGGCGCCCCCACGCAACGGTCACACCAGCACGGCGCCTTCGGATTCGATCACGCCAAATGTCGCGGCCTCGCCCAGCAGCATTTCGTTATGCGGCTTGCCGGACGGGATCATCGGGAAGCAGTTTTCGTGCTTTTCGACCAGCACATCCAGAATGAACGGCCCGTCGTAATCCAGCATCTGCTGGATGGCGTCATCCAGATCCTTGGGATCCCTGACCACCGCGCCCTTGCAGCCAAAAGCCTCGGCCAGCTTGACGAAATCGGGCAGGCTGTCGGACCAGCTCTGGCTGTAGCGTTCGCCATGCAGCAGTTGCTGCCATTGACGGACCATGCCCAGGCGTTCGTTGTTCAGGATGAACTGCTTGACGGGAAGGCGGAACTGCACCGCCGTGCCCATTTCCTGCATGTTCATCAGCCAGCTTGCATCGCCCGCGACGTTGATCACCAGGGCATCCGGGTGTGCCATCTGCACGCCGATGCTGGCGGGCAGTCCATACCCCATGGTCCCCAGCCCGCCCGAGGTCATCCAGCGATTCGGCTGGTCGAAATGCAGGTATTGCGCGGCCCACATCTGGTGCTGGCCGACCTCGGTCGCGATATAGCGGTCGCGGCCCTTGGTCAGCGCCTCCAGCCGTTCCAGGGCGTATTGCGGTTTGATGATCGTGTCGCTGTTGCGATAGGACAGGCAATTCTTGGATTTCCAGCCCTCGATCTGCTGCCACCACTGGTTCAGCGCGGCGCTGTTGGTCTTGCGGCCGCGCGATTTCCAGACCTTCAGCAAATCCTCGAGAACGTGACCCACATCGCCAACGATGGGGATGTCCACCCGGACCACCTTGTTGATGCTGGACGGGTCGATGTCGATATGCGCCTTGATCGAATGGGGGCTGAAATCGGCGATGCGCCCGGTGATCCGGTCGTCGAAACGCGCACCGATGTTGATCATCAGGTCGCAGCCGTGCATGGCCAGGTTCGCCTCGTACAAGCCGTGCATTCCCAGCATACCCAGCCAGTTCCGCCCTGATGCCGGATAGGCCCCCAGACCCATCAGGGTCGAGGTCACGGGAAAGCCCGTCGCTTCGGCCAGTTCACGCAAAAGCTGGCTGGCCCCCGGGCCAGAGTTGATCACCCCGCCGCCGGTATAAAGGATCGGTCGTTCTGCGCCCTCGATCAGCTCGACCAGGCGGGTGATGGCGGCAATGTCGCCCTTGCGGATCGGCTGGTAGCGCCCCGGCTCGATCTGCTTGGGGCCGACATAGGTGCCGGTCGCGAACTGCACGTCCTTCGGGATATCGACCAGCACCGGGCCCGGACGGCCCGAAGTCGCAACCTGGAAGGCCTTGTGGATCGTCCCGGCCAGCTTGTCGGTGTCCTTGACCAGCCAGTTGTGCTTGGTGCAGGGCCGGGTGATGCCGACGGTGTCGGCTTCCTGGAAACCGTCGGTGCCGATCATGAAGGTCGGAACCTGGCCCGACAGGACGATCAGCGGGATCGAATCCAGCAGCGCATCCGTCAGTCCGGTCACGGCATTCGTGGCCCCCGGACCCGACGTGACCAGCACGACACCCGGCTTGCCCGTGGACCGGGCATAGCCTTCGGCCATGTGGACCGCGCCCTGTTCGTGACGGACCAGAACATGGGTGATGTCGTTCTGCTGGAAAATCTCGTCATAGATGGGTAGTACCGCCCCGCCCGGATAGCCGAATACCGTATCGACGCCTTGATCACGCAAGGCTTCGACAACCATTCTCGCACCCGTCATCATTCGGGACATCATTTCTCTCCATCAGGACCAAGCGGACGCGAGGGGAATCCCGCCTGCGCGTCGGCGCAAACTATGGACCTGTCAGGGCAGGGTCAATGGGGGTTCGCGGAGAAAATGACGCGTTCCGACTGATTTTTGTAATTTTCTTTCGCAGGTCAGCGATCGAATTGGGGCAAGGCGATCTTGGCGACCTGCTCCACGATCGGATCCACTGACAAGGGATGGGCTTCGTTCGAATGATCTTCGGGGTTGCCGATGTTCTGCCAGACCCCGCCCTTGTAGATCTCCAGCGCCGAAAAGCGCGCCTTGTAATCCATCTTGCGGCTGCCCGGCACCCAGTATCCCAGGTAGATATAGGGCAGCTTGGCCGCCCGTGCGATCTCGATATGGTCCAGGATCAGGTATGTCCCCAGGCTCGCCGGTTGCAAAAGCGGGTGATAAAAGCTGTAAACTAGGCTGAGGCCGTCATCCAGCACGTCGGTCAGGCAGACGGCGGCCAGGAAATCGTCGCCGGGCGCCAGCCGTTCGGGCCGGTCGGCGTTGCAGCGGTATTCGATCACGCGGGTCTTGACCGGCGTTTCCTCGATCATGGCGGCGAATTCGAAGATATCCATGTCCGCCATCCCGCCATCGGCATGGCGGCTGTCCAAGTAACGACGGAACAATTCGAACTGTTCTTCGGTAGCCCAGGCGCTGGTGGCCAACCGCCGCAGACCGCCATTGCGCCGCATCAACCGCCGCTGCGTGCGCGAGGGCTGGAAATCCGCCACCCGGATGCGCGCCGACATACAGGCCACGCAGCTTTCGCAACTGGGCCGATACAGCACGTTCTGCGACCGCCGGAAGCCCTGGCGCGACAGCGCGTTGTTCAGGTCAGACGCGTTGTCGCCATGCAGCGCGGTGAACAGCTTGCGTTCTGCCCGGCCATGCAGATAAGGGCATGGCTGCGGGGCCGTCACATAGAATTGCGGCGCATGGGGCAGGGTGTGACGCATCAGCGCAGGCCCTTACGGCGGATTGTCGTTCCAGAACTGATCATGCGCCAAAAAGGATCCGTATGCCCGTGTGTTGTTTGCGCGAAAGCCTAACAATGATTGCGTCACCCGCCAAGCCGGGAAAGGGTTAAAGCTTGAACTGTTCCCAGACCGCTTCCGGCTGCCGGAGCCGTTGACGGGGCAGGGGCTTTGGCTAGTCTGCCGCGCATGGATTTCGCAGCCCGCATCGCCCGCCACCCGATCCCCGCCGATCCCGACCGGGCACGCCATGCGCTTGCGCTGTTCCCGACGCTTGATCCATCGCTTTCGGCCCTGATTGCGGGGGCCGCGGGATGCAGCCCCTATCTGGCGGGGCTTTTCCAGAAGGAAGCCGACTGGCTGCTTGGCGCGCTTGACCATGACGATGTGGTGGCGCGGGAAACCGCCGGCTTCGACGACCTTGGGACCGACGAACTGGCCGTGGCCCTGCGCCGGGCCAAGCGGCGGGTCGCGCTTCATACCGCATTGGCCGACCTGGGCGGGGTATGGCCGCTGGAACAGGTGACGGGGGCGCTGTCCGATCTTGCCGATCGCGCCGTTGATCTGGCCCTGCGCGCCCAAGTGGCCCAGGAACGCCGCCGGGGAAAGCTGCCTGACGCCGACGCGGATGCAGGCGGCGTTTTCGCCCTGGCGATGGGCAAGGGCGGCGCACGGGAACTGAACTACAGTTCCGATATCGACCTGATCGTGCTGTTCGACGATGCCGCCTATGCGGATGGCGACCAGCAGGACGCGCGTGCCGCGCTGATCCGCGCCACGCGCAAGATGGCCCTGATGCTGTCGGACGTGACGGAACACGGCTATGTCTTTCGCACCGACCTGCGGCTGCGGCCCGATGCGGCGGTCACGCCGGTCTGCATCTCGGCCGCTGCCGCGCTGGCCTATTACGAGGCCGAGGGGCGCACCTGGGAACGCGCGGCGTTCATCAAGGCACGCGCGGCGGCAGGTGACATCGCGGCGGGCGAACGCTTTCTGCGCGAGTTGCGCCCCTTTGTCTGGCGCAAGCACCTGGATTTCGCAGCCATCCAGGACGCGCACGACATGCGGCTGCGCATCCGCGACCACAAGGGCCTGGGCGGGCGGCTGGAGATTCCCGGCCACAACATGAAGCTGGGCCGGGGCGGGATCCGGGAAATCGAGTTTTTCACCCAGACCCGCCAGTTGATCGCGGGGGGGCGCGACCCCGGCCTGCGGTGCCGGGACACGGCAGGCGGTCTGGGGGCGCTGGCCGCCAAGGGCTGGATCCCCGCCGATGTGGCCCGCGACCTGACGGATCATTACCGCCAGCACCGCGACATCGAACATCGCATCCAGATGGTCAACGACGCCCAAACCCACATCCTGCCGCGCGACCCGGGCGGGTTGGCCGTGATTGCCGCCATGATGGGCGAGGGGGATACCGATGCCTGGTCAGCCCGGCTCCGCACGCGGCTGGATCATGTGCACAAGCTGACCGAAAGCTTCTTTGCGCCAGGCGAGGCGGTGCCTCGTCCCTCGATTTCGGCTGAGTCGCAGGCCATCATCGACCGCTGGCAAACCTATCCGGCGCTGCGTTCGGCCCGCGCGCAGCAGATTTTCCGGCGGGTCGAACCGGAACTGCTGTCGCGCATGGCCCGCACCGGCCACCCGGCCGAGGCCTTGCAGCGGTTCGACGGCTTTCTGTCCGCCCTGCCTGCCGGGGTGCAGATCTTTTCCTTGTTCGAGGCCAATCCTCAGCTGATCGACCTGCTGGTCGATATCTGCGGCAGCGCGCCGGGCCTTGCCGCCTATCTGACGCGGCATTCTGCGGTGCTGGATGCAGTCCTGGGGGGCAGCTTCTTTTCCCCCTGGCCCGGCGCCACCGGCCTGCGCGCGGATTTGGACCGGGTCTTGCAAGCGGCGCTGAACGGTCCGGGGGGCGGATACGAGGCCGCCTTGGACACGGCCCGACGCTGGGCGCATGAATGGCATTTCCGCGTGGGTGTCCATCACCTGCGGGGCCTGATCGACGCGGACGAGGCTGCGGGCCAATATGGCGACATTGCCGATGGCTGCATTGGGGCATTGTTTCCCGTCACCGCCGCCGATTTCGCCCGCAAGCATGGCGCCCCGCCGGGCCGGGGGGCGGTGGTGCTGGGCATGGGGTCGCTGGGCGCACGCACCCTGAACGCCTTGTCCGATCTGGACTTGATCGTGATCTATGACGCCGATGGCACTGACGCCTCGGACGGACCGCGTCCCCTGGCCGCGCGTCCTTATTACGCGCGGCTGACGCAGGCGATGATCACGGCAGCCTCGGCCCCCACGGCCGAGGGGCGGATATACGAGGTGGATATGCGCCTTCGTCCCTCGGGGCGGCAGGGGCCGGTCGCGACCGCAATCGAAAGCTTTCGGAATTACCAGCTCTCCGAGGCCTGGACATGGGAACACCTGGCCCTGACCCGCGCCCGTGTCGTGGCAATGGCGGGCGCGGGTGCCGAGGGGCTGGCCCATGATGTCGAGGCGTTGCGCCTGGACGTCTTGCGCCAGCGGGGCCGCGATCCGCGCGTGATGCCCGATCTGGCGGATATGCGCGAACGCATCTTCGCCGCCCGCCCCCTGGATGGCGTGTGGGAGGCGAAGGTGGGACCAGGCCGCTTGCAGGACATCGATCTTTTGGCGCAATCCCTGGCGCTGCGGTCTGGCGATCCGGCGCGCAACACCTTGGCGCAACTGCGCGCAGGACGGCGGGCCGGGCTGATCGCGGCGGCTGATGCGGACCGGCTGGCGTCGATATGGCGGTTCCTGTGGAGGCTTCACGCCTCCGGGCGGCTGTTGACGGCAAAGCCGCTGGACATGGACGAAATCGGCCAGGGCGGACAGGAGTTCCTGCTGCGGGAAAGCGGCGTGGCCAGCGTGGACGGCCTGGCCCGGCAACTGCGCGATGACTGCGCCGAGGCTGCCTGTCTGATCGACGCCGCCTTGCCGGTCGAGGCTGGCTGACAGGCGGGCCAGCCGCCCCGCCGGATCAGGCGGTTTTCCGCACGGGCGCAGCCTGGGGCGCGGCAAGGTCCAGGGGGGCTGCGGGCGCGCCAGGTCTTTTCGCAGGGACAGGATCGCCGATCTGCCCCAACAGGGGGATGGACACCGTGGCCTGGGGGATCGTCACCTCCGCATCCGCCGCGTCGTAGATGCCATGGGCAGTCTTGTCCCAGTAAAAAGGCTTTACCACGACCTCATAGATTGCCTTCCAGCCGGCGAGGCAGCCTAGCGGGAAATACAGGTGCAAAGAGGGCACCCAGTACATCAGATGCCGGTGCTTGTCGCCACGCACGGCCCATATGCCCACCCCGATGGACAGCAGTTCGGATACTACGAATGTGCCGAACAGCGCCGGGATCGCGTAACCGCCCCAAATCCCCGCCAGCGGTTCGCGCAACGGATGTGGCAAGCCAAGGCTCAACAGCCAGAAGCTCCACAGGATGGGCGCCAGCAGGTATTGCGACAGGCTGCCCAGGAACTGGATCTGAAAGCCTAGGAAGCGCCGGGGGCCAAGTTCCCGCCATAGGGCGCGCGGGTCGCGCATATGGACGCCCCAAGTCATCGCATAGCCCTTGAGCCAGCGGGACCGCTGCTTGATCCAGGGCAGGGCGCGGCAATTGGCCTCTTCGTCGGTGGTGGTGTCGATGATCTCGGTCCGCCAGCCGCGGCGGGCCAGGCGCACGCCCAGGTCGGCGTCCTCAGTCACGTTCCAGGCGTCCCAGGCGCCCACCTGTTCCAATGCGTCGCGACGAAAGAACAGCGTGGTGCCGCCCAGGGGGACGACCAGGCCAAGGCGGGCGACGCCGGGCAGGATCACCCGGAACCAGGCCGCGTATTCGATGGTGAAACAGCGCGCCAGCCAGTTGGTGCGCGGGTTATAGTAATCGAGCGCGCCTTGCAGGCAGGCCACGTCGGCGGGCGCAAAATGAAAGCGCCGCGCGACGGTGTGCAACTGGTCGGGATCGGGCCGATCCTCGGCATCCCAGACGCCGATGATCGCGCCCCGGCAGAAGTTCAGGGCGTAATTCAGCGCGCGCGGCTTGGTCTGGATGGGGCCGTTCGGCACTTCGACCACGCGGATCCAACCGGGCAGGCGGGCGCCCTTCAGGGCATTCTGCGTCACATGGTCGCTGGCCTCGATCACCAGCAGGATGTCGGTCAGTTCGCGCGGATAGTCCAGGCGCGACAGGCGGCCCACCAGCTTGCCCGCGACATCGCTTTCGCGAAACAGCGGCACCATGACCGAGATCACGGGCAGCGGGCCGGTCATTTCCTGTCGCGCGACGCGGCCTTGGGCCAAGTCATCGGAATGGGACCGTTCCTCGGCCCGGATTCGGCGGGTGGCGACAAGCGCCGCCAGCTTCAGCCCGCTTTGCGCCACCAGCGATAGCGTGGCCCACAGGGTCAGCACCGACAAGACCGCCACCGGCACCAGCCAAAGCCCAAGCGCCAGCGCGGCCATGGCACCAAGCGCGACGCGGCCGGTCCGCGCCTCGTTCCGGGATCGGCAGCTTTCGGCGGCCGGCACGCGCATTTCCGCCTTGCGGATCATGGCAATGCGGCGCGAGGCGAGGATCGCGGCCTGGATCTGGTCTTCGGAACACAACAGCATCCGCACCTGACCGAAGCTTTCGGGCAGCCCGGGGACAAGATCCGCGAAAGCTTCGGGGCGGGCGGTGGCGATCCAGGTGACGCCGCCGATGCACCGCCAGGGCAGGATGGCATGGCCCAGGCAGAATTCGGCTCCAAGGGCGTCGATCAGCCGCGGATCGCCGGGTGTCTTTGCCGGATCCAAGGCGGTGGTGCGCCATTGGCGGCACAGGGCGCGCAGCAAGGCCTCGGGCGTGACCCAGCCTTGCGACAGAAGGATCTGGCCCAGGCGGCTGCTTTGCCGCCCGCGCATCACGCTGGCCTTCAGCAGGTTGCCGGGATCGACCGCACCGTCCTCCAGCAGGATCTGGCCCAACGGCAACTGGTTGCGCGGCGCCATCGTCGGCTGCGCGGGCGCAGCTGGAAAGGGACGGGCAACAATTTGCGGACTGACCATGGACGATTCCCTTGTGGATCGCCCATGACTGGCACGAAAGCGGTTAAGAAGCGGTTAAGCCCCCCGGCGCGCGCGCATCGCATCCGTGAACCGCTGGAACAGATACAGGCTGTCCTGCGGGCCGGGCGCGGCCTCGGGGTGGTACTGGACTGAAAACACCGGCTTGTCCTGAACGCGGATGCCGCAATTGCTGCCGTCGAACAGGCTGACATGGGTTTCGATCACGCCCACCGGCAGGGACTGGCTGTCCACCGCGAAGCCGTGGTTCATCGACGTGATCTCGACCTTGCCGGTTTCCGTGTCGCGAACGGGATGGTTCGCACCGTGGTGGCCATGGCTCATCTTCACCGTCTTGGCGCCCAGGGCCAAGGCCAGCATCTGGTGGCCCAGGCAGATGCCGAAGATCGGCAAGTCGCGGCCCAGAAGGGTCTGAATCATGGGCACGGCATATTCGCCGGTCGCCGCCGGATCGCCGGGACCGTTCGACAGGAACACGCCCTCGGGTTCATGGGCCATGACCTCCTCGGCCGTGGCGGTGGCGGGCAGCACGGTCACGTCGGCGCCATAGGCCACCAGGGACCGCAGGATGTTGCGCTTTGCGCCGTAATCAAGCGCCACGACCTTAAAGGGCTTCTGTTCGGGCGAGGTTCCGAAGCCCTTGCCCCATTCCCATGCACCCTGATCCCAGCGATAGCTTTGCCGACAGGTCACGTCGCGGGCCAGATCCAGGCCCAGAAGACCGGCCCAGTCGCGGGCCTTGGCAACCATTGCGGCGATGTCGAAATTGCTGTCCGGGTCATGGGCCAGCACCACATGAGGCGCGCCCTGCTGGCGAATCGCGCGGGTCAGGCGGCGGGTGTCGACCCCACCCATGCCGATACGGCCGCGCCGGGCCATCCAGCCGGGCAGGTCGCCCGCCGCGCGCCAGTTCGACGGATCGGTCGGATCCCAGCGGACGACGATGCCGCTGGCGACCGGGTCGGGGGCCTCGTCGTCTTCCGGCGTGATGCCGGTGTTGCCGATATGGGGAAAGGTGAAGGTGACGACCTGGCTGGCATAGGACGGATCGGTCATGATCTCCTGATAGCCGGTCATCGCGGTGTTGAAGACCAGTTCCGCCACGACCTGGCCGGGTGCACCGAAGCCCTGGCCGTAAAAGACGGTTCCGTCGGCAAGCGCAAGGCAGGCGGTCGGTTTGTTGGCCATGGCAAGCACCCCTTGTGTGAAATCTGCCGGTGAATAGGGGGCGGAGCGGGCAAGGTCAAGAACAACGCCGTCTTGCTTTGACACGGGCATTACCCTAGATCGCAGGCTTTCGTGCCCGAAGGAAGCGACATGGATCTGCGAGCCACCCTGCAAGCCGCCACCAAGGATGCCATGAAGGCCAAGGACAGCGCACGCCTGTCCACGCTGCGCCTGATCGGTGCCGCCATCAAGGACCGAGAGATTGCGGCCCGCGGAGGCGACGGCGACGGCACGCTGGGCGATCATGACCTGATTGCCATCTTGTCGAAGATGGTCAAGCAGCGCCAGGAATCCGCCCGGGCCTATGAGGAAGGGGGCCGTCTGGAACTGGCCCAGAAGGAAGAAGCCGAGATCGGCGTCATCCAGGAATTCCTGCCCCGACAATTGTCCGATGCGGAAACCGCCACCGCCATCGACGGGGCCATCGCCGCCCTTGGGGCGACCGGCATCCGCGACATGGGCCGTGTCATGGCCGAACTGCGCGACCGTCATGCAGGGCAGATGGATTTCGGGGCAGTCGGACCGATGGTCAAGGCACGCCTGCTGAACTGAACCGCCCATGGGCGCCAGGACGGGCAGGAGGCCACAGCCATGCCCGCCAAATCAAAAGCCCCCAGCAGGAGGCAGGCGCCGCCTTGTCCGCCAGGCGCGGCGATGCGCAGGTCCAGGATTTGACTAGCGCCTCGAAGGATATGTCCGATGCATGAGCGAGCGAGCCGGAGGACGTTGCGGGGTCCAAGCATAAAGACCGCTGATCAGCGCAGGCTGGCCAGCCGCCGCGACAGGTCGTCATGCAGGTGGCGGCGTTCCTGGGGGGTCAGGAAGGCGCCCAGTTCGATTTCCCGCTGCCCGTCGGTCAGTGTCAGATAGGACTCGACCGGTCCGCGCCGCAGGTTCGCGCGCAGCCAATAGCTGTTGGTGGTCCATTCCCGCAGTCCCCCGCCCGGATCGTGGCGGATGACCTGCGCCATGCGGCGGTCCAGCAACAATTCCTCGGTCATCTCGCCTTGGGCATAGCTGCGCTGGATCGCATACCACAGCCCGCCGATCACCAGCAGGGCAAAGGGCAGCAGGCCCCACAAGACAGCGGTTCCCAGCATTGCCACCACGGGCAGGGCCATGAACGCCGCCGTCACGCCAATAAACCAGACAAAGCCCTTTCGCGGCAAGGACTGGTAAGGCCAAAGCCGCAGCCGATATGACAAGGCCCCGGATTGATCCGGGGCCGTATCTTGCCATTCATAAGGCATCAGTGGGCGTGGCTGTGGTCCCAATCCTCGCGCTTGGGCAGTTGCTCGAACGTGTGTTCGGGCGGGGGCGAGGACAGGGTCCATTCCAGCGTATCGGCATGCTCGTTCCAGTAGTTGTTCTGGGTCACGCGCTTGCCTGCGAACAGAGTATAGAAGACGACGCCGATGAAGAACAGGAAGGACGCGAAGGACAGATAGGCGCCCAGCGAGCTGATATAGTTCCAATAGGCGAATTCGACCGGATAGTCGATATAGCGGCGCGGCATCCCCTGGCGGCCGAGGAAGTGCTGCGGGAAGAAGGTCAGGTTGGACCCGATGAACATCATCCAGAAGTGCAGCTTGCCTGCCCATTCGGGATACTGGCGGCCTGACATCTTGCCGATCCAGTAATAGATGCCTGCGAACAGCGCAAAGACCGCGCCCAGCGACATCACATAGTGGAAGTGCGCCACGACATAGTAGGTGTCGTGATAAACCCGGTCCAGCGGCGCCTGCGACAGCACCACGCCGGTCACGCCGCCCACGGTGAACAGGAACAGGAAGCCGAAGGCCCAGAGCATTGGCGTCTTGAACTCGATCGAGCCGCCCCACATGGTCGCGATCCACGAGAAGACCTTGATGCCCGTGGGCACGGCGATCGTCATGGTGGCCAGCATGAAATAGGACTGCTGGGTCAGCGACATCCCCACGGTGTACATATGGTGCGCCCAGACCACGAAGCCCAGCACCCCGATCGCGGCCATGGCCAACACCATCGGCAGATAGCCGAAGATCGGCTTCTTGGCGAAGGTGGCGATGACGTGGCTGATGATGCCGAAGCCCGGCAGGATGATGATGTAGACTTCGGGGTGGCCGAAGAACCACAGGATGTGCTGGTACAGGATCGGGTCGCCGCCGCCAGCCGGGTTGAAGAAGTTGGTGCCGAAGTTGCGGTCCATCAGCAGCATGGTGATGGCGCCGGCCAGAACCGGCAGGGCCAGCAGGATCAGCCAGGCGGTGATGAAGACCGACCAGGCGAACAGCGGCACCTTGAACAGCGTCATGCCGGGCGCGCGCATGTTCAGGAAGGTGGTGATGATGTTGATCGCGCCCAGGATCGAGGACGCGCCCGAGACGTGAACCGCGAAGATCGCCAGATCCATCGAATACCCGGCCTCGGTCGTGGACAGCGGCGGATACAGAACCCAGCCCACGCCCGAACCCATTTGGTCCGATCCGCCCGGCGACAGCAGGGACGCCACGCCAAGCGCGACGCCCGCCACATACATCCAGTAGGACAGGTTGTTCAGCCGCGGAAAGCTCATGTCCGGGGCGCCGATGTGCAGCGGCATGAAGTAGTTGCCAAAGCCGCCGAACAGCGCGGGAATCACCACGAAGAACATCATCAGGACGCCGTGATAGGTGATCATCACGTTCCAGAGATGGCCGTTCGGGGTGCATTCGGCAGTTGCATCGGCAATGAAGCGCGCGCCTTCCAGGCACATGAACTGCACGCCGGGATTTTGCAGTTCCATCCGCATGTAGACCGTAAAGCTGACTGCGATCAGCCCCACGATTCCTGCGGTGAACAGGTAAAGAACACCGATGTCCTTGTGATTGGTGGACATGAACCAGCGGGTAAAGAACCCGCGTGTGTCGTGATGGTCGTCGTGGCCATGAACGGCTGCGTCTGCCATACCCGAACTCCCTCAGATATCATGATCCGGTCCGGCAGACCGGCAATTCCCTTTGGGTGTGTTCTAGACCAGCCGTGCCGACCCGGCAATGCCCTAAGGTTGCCGGAACGACAGCTTTTGGTGGCAAATGGCCGCAGGAAAGGTTCAGCGATAAACCAGAACCGGGATCTTGGAATGCGTCAGGATCCGGGTGGCCTGGCTGCCCATCACGACCGCGGCCATCCCGCGCCGCCCATGGGACGCCATGGCGATCAGGTCGCAGCCTTCCTCCAGGGCGGTGTCGATGATCGCCTGATAGGGGTTGTCGTGCCATTTGTGATGGGTTTCGACCGGAACGCCCGCAGCCGCAGCCTTGTCCCGCGCGGCCGCCAGGATCCTGTCCGCATAGGCTGCCGCGTCGATGTCATAGCTGGCCCGCGTGCTTTCGACCTGCATCGCGTCGGCGCTGAGGATATGGAACGGCTCGGTCACGGTGACGATCGTCACGGCCGCGCCCACGCTGGCGGCCAGGGCCAACCCCTTGTCAACGGCCTGGGTTGCCAGTTCGGACCCGTCGGTCGGGATCAGGATATGCTTGAACACGTTGTTCCTCCTCTCGCGGCGCCGCGCCACAGCGGCACGGGCCTGGTTGCGCAACGGACGCTGCCACAGGGAGGGCGGGGAAAGTATGATTTAAATCAAACGGGCCGACCCAAGGGATCGGCCCGGCACGAGTTCCAGAAAGGCTGCGCTATTGCGCCGCAGGCGACGCACTTGCCAGATAGGCCGCGATGTCGGCTTGGTTCTTGTTCAGCTTGAAGGTCATCTTCGTGCGGGCCGAACTGTCCCCGGTCTTTTCCTGGACATATTTGTTGGGGTCGGTGACATAGGCCGCCAAATCCTCGACCGTCCAGACTTCACCCGCATCCTTCAGCGCGACCAGCGCCTCGGAATACTTGTAGCCTTCCTGGGCCGCTGCCGGACGCCCGACGATCCCGTAAAGGTTCGGTCCGGTGGCGCCGCCCTTCACGATATCCTCGCCCTCGGGCGACTGGATCATGTGACAAGCCTTGCACTTGCGGAATTCTTTTTCGCCGACCGTGGCATCGCCGGCATCCTGGGCCAGGGCGGGCATGGCTAGGGTCGCACCCAACAGGGCGCCGATGATCGCAAATCTCATTCTGTTCCTCGCTATTCCAAAGAAATTGGAAGTCCCAACCAACTCACTTAAGCCAGATCGGTTCAATTGCCACCCGTCAGAAGGTCGCATCCGGTTTGCAGGCGGTCAGCCGAAGACCGTATCGAAATTCCGGCGCAGCGCCAGATCCATATCGGCCAGGCCGACGGGCAGGCCCAGATCGACCAGGCTGGTCACGCCATGCCCGCTGATCCCGCAGGGAACGATTCCCGAATAATGGCTCAGGTCCGGTTCCACATTGATCGCGATGCCGTGAAAGCTGACCCAGCGGCGCAGCTTGACCCCGATGGCCGCGATCTTGTCGTCGCGCGGGCTGCCATCGGGCAGGGGGGGCTTGTCCGGGCGCGGCACCCAGACGCCCACGCGCCCGTCGCGGATCACGCCCGTGACGCCGAAATCCGACAAGGCGGCGATCATCCAGGCCTCTAGCCGGGCGACAAAGGCGCGCACGTCGCGCCCGCGCCGGTTCAGGTCCAGCATCACATAGACGATGCGCTGTCCCGGCCCGTGATAGGTGTATTGCCCGCCCCGTCCGGCGACATGAACCGGAAAGCGCGCGTCCAGCAGGTCGCCGTCCCGCGCGCTGGTCCCTGCCGTATAAAGCGGCGGATGTTCGACCAGCCAGATCAACTCCTCTGCCTGGCCTTCGTGAATCGCGGCGACCCGCGCTTCCATGAAGGCGACCGCGTCGTCGTAATTCGTCAGGCCCTGCGCCGTGATCCATTCCACCATGCGGCCGGTCTGGCCCGGCACGCGCCCGGCGTCAAGCCGAGCCGTCAGAATCCCCCTTTTCAATCCTTCCCGCCTCGGCTATCACCCGCCGCACTGCCCGGATGCGGTCGTGGCGGAATTGGTAGACGCGCAGCGTTGAGGTCGCTGTTCCTTAACCGGAGTGGAAGTTCGAGTCTTCTCGACCGCACCATCCTTCCTTGAATCCATCCAGGAAAACCGGGCTTTCGCCCGTTTTGAACGAGGGATGCGATGAAGATTGCCGTTGTCGGCTTGGGCTATGTCGGTTTGTCGAATGCGGTTCTGCTGGCGCAGCATTCGACGGTGGTGGCCCTGGATATCGACGAAAGCCGTGTGGCCGCCGTCGAGGCCCGCAAAAGCCCCATCGAGGACGCCGAGATCACCCGCTTCTTCGCGGAACGCGAGCTGGACCTGTCCGCCACCACTAATCCGCAGCAAGCCTTGGCGGGCGCGGATTTCGTGATCGTCGCCACGCCCACGAATTACGACGCCCGGACAAACAGCTTCGACACCTCATCGGTCGAGGCGGTGATTGCCCTGGCCCGCAAGCACGCCCCCGCCACCCCGATCATCGTCAAGTCCACGGTTCCGGTCGGCTTCACCAACCGGATGCGGGCGGAAACCGGGTTCCAGGGCATCATCTTCTCGCCCGAGTTCCTGCGCGAAGGGCTGGCGCTGCACGACAACCTTCATCCCAGCCGGATCGTCGTGGGCGACCAGAGCGAGGCAGGGCGGCGGTTTGCGGCGCTTCTGGCGCAAGGCGCGCTGGACCGGGACGTGCCGCTGCTGCTCACCAACTCGACCGAGGCGGAGGCGATCAAGCTGTTCGCCAACACCTTCCTGGCGATGCGCGTGGCTTATTTCAACGAACTGGACAGCTATGCCCTGACCAACGGCCTGGATCCGCGTGCCATCATCGAAGGGGTGGGTTTGGATCCACGCGTGGGGGATTACTACAACAACCCGTCCTTCGGCTATGGCGGATACTGCCTGCCCAAGGATACCAAGCAGTTGCTGGCGAATTATTCGGCCGTGCCGCAGAACCTGATCGCGGCAATCGTCGATTCGAACCGCACCCGCAAGGATTTCATTGCCGACCAGATTATTGCCCGGAATCCGGAAACGGTCGGCATCTATCGCCTGGTGATGAAGGAAGGGTCGGACAATTTCCGCGACAGCGCGATCCAGGGGATCATGAAGCGGATCAAGGCCAAGGGCATCGCCTGCATCGTCTATGAACCCGTCCTGCAGGACGATCACTTCTTTCATTCCCCGGTTGAACGCGATCTGGCGGCATTCAAGGCGAAATCGGACCTGATCATCGCAAACCGCCGCCACGACGATCTGGCCGATGTCGCGGACAAGCTGTTCACCCGCGATCTTTTGCAACGCGACATATGACGCCAGCCGCCCGCATCTCTGCCGCGATCGGGGTTCTGGACCAGGTTCTTGCGGGCCAGCCTGCGGAACAGGCGCTGCTGCGGTGGTCGCGGGCCAGCCGGTTCGCGGGATCGGGGGACCGGGCGGCGGTGCGCGACCTGGTGTTCGACGCCCTGCGCTGCCGCGACAGCCATGCGGCGCTTGGCGGAGAATTGACCGGGCGGGGATTGATGATCGGCGGGTTGCGCGCGGCAGGACGGGACCCGGCCGAGTTCTTTACGGGCCAAGGCCATGCACCCGCGTCCCTGCGTCCCGAAGACCAGCCGAGCGATGCGCAAGATGCCACGGATATCCCTGGCTGGATCCGTCCGCTTTGGGACGAATCCCTGGACGATCAGGCCGATGCCATTGCCGAC
The DNA here is from genome assembly GCF_030863885.1 of Paracoccus actinidiae. Taxonomy (NCBI): domain Bacteria; kingdom Pseudomonadati; phylum Pseudomonadota; class Alphaproteobacteria; order Rhodobacterales; family Paracoccaceae; genus Paracoccus; species Paracoccus actinidiae. Next base: position 1,972,096 of record NZ_CP132956.1, on the reverse strand, counting down.
AGAATGCGCCACCGCGCACCCGTCTGGCTGCGGGTCAACCCGCTCAAGGCCGATGCCGATCAGGCAATCGGCGCGCTTGCCCGGGACGGGATCCTGGCGGAGCCTGATTCGCGCCTGCCTACCGCCCTGCGGGTCACGGCCAATGAACGGCGCCTGTCGCAAAGCGGTGCTTATCGCGACGGTCTGGTAGAACTTCAGGATCTGTCCCCGCAACTGGCCTGTGCCGCCTTGCCGGTTGCGGCAGGAATGCGGGTGCTGGATTACTGTGCGGGCGGCGGCGGCAAGACGCTGGCCATCGCGGGGCGGGCGCCTGGGCTGACCCTGGTGGCCCATGACGCCGACTCGGCCCGGATGCGGGATCTGCCGCAACGGGCGGAACGGGCAGGGGCCAAGGTCTTCATCGAGACTGCCCCGAAGGGCAGCTTCGATCTGGTCATTGTCGATGTGCCCTGTTCCGGTTCAGGAACCTGGCGGCGCACCCCCGATTCGAAATGGCGCCTGACCCTGGCGGGACTGCGCGATCTGGTTGCGGTCCAGGCCGGGATCCTGCGTCAGGTGGCGCCCCTTGTCAGGCCGGGCGGGCATCTGGCCTATATGACCTGTTCGCTTCTGGATTCTGAAAACGGCGCGCAGGTTGCCGGCTTCCTGCAACAGGATCCGGCCTTTCGCGAGGTTTCGCGACAGGTGTGGACGCCCCTGGATGCCAGCGACGGCTTTTTCCTTTCGCTGATGGGACGGGTGTGAAACGGGCGGGCGCCATTAACGCTATGTTAAGCGGTTTGGCGGTATCGAACATCCTGAAGGCTTGGAAGGGGGCTAGACGGATGACATTCGGGGAAACGCAATCCGCCGTCTCTCGCAATGCGGCCGTGGCGCTTCCGTTGCTGATGCTGCCGGTGGTGGTCGCGGCCGTGGCTGCCCTGATCCTGCCGCAAAGCGGCTATGGACTGGCGGCGCTTGTCATCGGCACCATCGCAGTCGCCTGGTATATCCTGGGGGGCGTGATCTCTCTGGGCTATGTGCTGGACCGGCTGGCGGCGCGGCGTGCCCTGGCGGCCATCCGGAACGAGGTGGCCGAGGCCGCCGATCCGATCTGGATCTGCGACGCCGACGGCCAGGTGATGATGCAGAACGACGCATCGCGCACGGGCTTTGGCGACATCGCCGGGCAGAACATCCTGCGGCTTGTGTCGCAATTGCGCGCCGATGCCCTGGACGACATGGGCGGCTTGGTGCGCAGGGCAGGCTATGTCGGTTGCGCCGACCTGGCGCTTGCCTCGGGCGATATGCTGACCCTCAGCCGGGCCGAGGATGCGCCCTTGCAGGTCTGGTCCTACCACCGGCGCGGCGCTGAAGCCGCCGTCCCCCTGGCCGAGGAGGAGACCGAGACCCCCGACGACTTCGAGGCGATCCCGGTGGCCCTGCTGCGCATCGCGCCCAACGGCTATATCCGCCGCGCGAATGCGGCGGCGCGGCGACTGCTGGGGGCGAGCCTGCCCCTGGGGACCGATCCCGTTCACATCGGCAGCATCCTGGACGGCCCGGGCCGTCTGGCGGGGGAATGGATCGCCGAAACCCACGCCGCGCGGCGCAGCGACGGCCGGGCCGAGGTGTTGCGCCTGCGCTCGCCCGACGACGCGGCCAAGGAACAGCATTTCCAGGTCACGCTGGCCATGGATCCGGTCGAGCAGCCCGGCCTTATCGCCGTCCTGAACGATGCAAGCGCCTTGAAGACGCTGGAAGCGCAGTTCGTGCAAAGCCAGAAGATGCAGGCCATCGGCCAGTTGGCGGGCGGCGTCGCGCATGACTTCAACAACCTGCTGACCGCCATCCGGGGCCATTGCGACCTTCTGATGCTGCGTCATGACAAGGGCGACCCCGATTACGCGGATCTGGACCAGATCGGCCAGAACGCCAACCGCGCGGCGTCCCTGGTGGGCCAGCTTCTGGCCTTTTCGCGCCGCCAGCAGTTGCAGCTTGAAACGCTGGATACGCGCGACGTGCTGGCGGAACTGACCCATCTGCTGAACCGCCTGGTGGGCGAAAAGATCACCCTGGCCATCAGCCACGATTCCGCCCTGCGCCCGATCCGGGCCGACAAGAGACAATTGGAACAGGTCATCATGAACCTTGTCGTGAATGCCCGCGACGCCATGCCTGCGGGCGGCAATATCGAGATCAGGACAGATGTCCTGGCGATCAACGGAGATCTGGCCCGCGACAAGGTATCCTTGCCGAAAGGCGATTACCTGCGCATCCGCGTCACCGACGAAGGCTGCGGCATCGACCCGGCGCTTCGCGACAAGATCTTCGAGCCGTTCTTCACCACCAAGCGCGTGGGCGAGGGAACGGGACTTGGCCTCTCCACCGCCTATGGCATCGTCAAGCAAACCGGCGGCTATATCTTTTGCGACAGCGAACTGGGCAAGGGCACCTGCTTTTCGCTTTATTTCCCCGCCCAGGCGGGAATGCAGCAGATCGCGCGCCCCGCGCCCGCCCCTGTTGCGATGCCCCAGCCCGTGCAGCGCGCCAGCGTTCTTCTGGTGGAGGACGAGGCCCCGGTTCGTGCCTTTGCCGCCCGCGCCCTGCGCTTGAAGGGATACGAGGTCCACGAAGCCGCCAATGCCGAGGATGCCTTGGCCATGCTGAACGGCGGATTGCCGGTTGATATCTTCGTCACCGATGTGGTCATGCCGGGGATGGACGGACCAAGCTGGGTGCGGGCCGCCTTGCAGGACCGGCCCGGAACCAGGGTTGTCTTCATGTCCGGCTATACCGAGGACATTTTCGGCGAAGGCCATGACCCGATCCCGAACGCGGCCTTTTTGTCAAAACCCTTTACCTTGAACGAGTTGATCCAGATCGTCGCCCGGCAGATGCAAGCCCCGCCACCGAGGCTGGATGCATGATGCCGAAATATGCAATCCGACCCGAAAAAACGGGTTTCCGGCAACGGATGACGCTTGAAAAACGTTTGGGAGATACGCATCTATGACCAGGAACAAGAAGTGAACATGAACCCCCATGGTCGGCAGATTGCTGTGTCGGCCTGGCTGTGAAATAACGGTAAGGACCATATGGCACAGGCGAGCATTTTCGACATGAACGACAAGCGCAGCGCGGACAAGCAGAAGGCGCTCGACAGCGCCCTGGCCCAGATCGAACGGCAGTTCGGCAAGGGCTCGATCATGAAGCTGGGCAAGGACAACCCGGTGGCCGAGATCGAGGCGACCTCGACAGGCTCACTGGGGCTGGACATCGCGCTTGGCATCGGCGGTCTGCCCAAGGGTCGCATCATCGAAATATTTGGCCCGGAAAGCTCGGGCAAGACCACGCTGACGCTCCATGTCGTGGCCGAGGAACAGAAGAAGGGCGGCGTCTGTGCCTTTGTTGACGCGGAACACGCGCTTGACCCGCTGTATGCCCGCAAGCTGGGCGTGAACCTGGATGATCTGCTGATCAGCCAGCCCGATACCGGCGAACAGGCGTTGGAGATCGTGGATACGCTGGTGCGGTCCGGTGCGGTCAGCCTGGTGGTGGTCGATTCGGTCGCGGCGCTGACGCCCAAGTCCGAAATCGAGGGCGACATGGGCGATATGCAGATGGGCAGCCAGGCCCGCCTGATGAGCCAGGCGATGCGCAAGCTGACCGCCAGCATCGGCCGGTCGAACTGCATGGTGATCTTCATCAACCAGATCCGCATGAAGATCGGCGTGATGTTCGGCAACCCGGAAACCACGACCGGCGGCAATGCGCTGAAGTTCTATGCCTCGGTTCGCCTCGACATCCGCCGCACCGGCGCCGTCAAGGACCGGGACGAGGTGATCGGCAACGCGACCCGCGTCAAGGTCGTCAAGAACAAGGTCGCGCCGCCCTTCCGGCAGGTGGAATTCGACATCATGTATGGCGAAGGCATCAGCAAGGTTGGGGAACTGATCGACCTGGGCGTCAAGGCCGGCGTGGTCGAGAAGTCGGGCGCCTGGTATTCCTATGGCGACGAACGCATCGGCCAGGGCCGCGAGAACGCCAAGCAGTTCCTGCGCGACAACCCTGAAAAGGCCACCGCGATCGAGGACAAGATCCGCGCCAGCCACGGCCTTGAATTCGCCGTCGCAGGCAACGAAGACGACAGCCTGACCGAGGAGTGATCGGCAGGCGCCGGCAAGACGGGACGCGCGGGCAGTATTGTCCGCGCGTTTTTCTTTGTCCCGGTCCTTGCCGGGCGCGTCAGGCCCTGCGGCGATTGCTGGACAGGGCGGCCTGCCGGTTATAGACCATTCGCCAGCCCGGCGTGTCCGACCCGCCACCAGATTGCGAAGGCCCCCATGCCCACATTGAATGACATCCGATCCACGTTCCTCGGCTTTTTCGAACGCAACGGCCACCGCGTGATCGACTCCTCACCCCTGGTGCCGCGCAACGATCCGACGCTGATGTTCACCAACTCGGGCATGGTGCAGTTCAAGAACCTGTTCACCGGGGTGGAAACCCGCGATTACAAGCGTGCGACCACGGCCCAGAAATGCGTCCGCGCGGGCGGCAAGCACAACGACCTGGACAATGTGGGCTATACCGCCCGTCACCATACCTTCTTCGAGATGCTGGGCAATTTCAGCTTTGGCGATTATTTCAAGGAACAGGCGATCCCCTATGCCTGGGAATTGCTGACCAAGGATTTCGGCATCCCCAAGGACAAGCTGCTGGTCACCGTCTATCACACCGATGACGAGGCCGCGGACATCTGGAAGAAGGTCGCGGGCCTGACCGACGACCGGATCATCCGCATCCCCACCAGCGACAATTTCTGGCAAATGGGTCCGACCGGCCCCTGCGGTCCCTGCACCGAGATCTTCTTCGACCACGGCGACCATATCTGGGGCGGCCCCCCGGGTTCGGCGGATGAGGACGGCGACCGCTTCATCGAGATCTGGAACCTGGTCTTTATGCAGAACGAGCAGTTCGAGGACGGCTCGATGCGCGCGCTGGACATGCAGTCGATCGACACCGGCATGGGGCTTGAACGGATCGGCGCGCTGCTGCAGGGCAAGCACGACAACTATGACACCGACCTGATGCGCAGCCTGATCGAGGCATCGGCCCATGCCACCAGCAACGACCCCGACGGGCCGGGCAAGGTCCATCATCGGGTGATCGCCGACCACCTTCGGTCCACCAGCTTCCTGATCGCCGACGGGGTGATGCCTTCGAACGAAGGGCGCGGTTACGTTCTGCGTCGGATCATGCGGCGGGCGATGCGGCACGCGCATATGCTGGGCGCGCAGGATCCGGTGATGCACAAGCTGGTGCCCGCCCTGGTCCGTCAGATGGGCACGGCTTACCCGGAACTGACCCGGGCGCAGGCCTTGATCGAGGAAACCCTGCGCAGCGAGGAAGCCCGCTTCCGCCAAACGCTGGATCGCGGGCTGCGGCTGCTGGACGACGAACTGGCCCGCCTGCCCGAAGGGGCGAACCTGCCCGGAGAGGCGGCCTTCAAGCTGTATGATACCTATGGCTTCCCGCTGGACCTGACCCAGGACGCGCTGCGCGAGCAGGGGCGGGCGGTCGATACCGCAGGTTTCGACACCGCCATGGCCGAGCAAAAGGCCAAGGCCCGCGCGGCATGGTCCGGCTCGGGCGAAGCCAAGGACGCCGCGATCTGGTTCGAGCTGGCTGAAAAGCACGGCGCGACCGAATTCCTGGGCTATGACACCGAGGAGGCCGAGGGCCAGATCCTTGCCGTCGTGGTTGATGGTGCCGGCAGGGGCGAGGCGACCGAAGGGCAGTCCGTGTCGATCGTCGTGAACCAGTCGCCCTTCTATGCCGAAAGCGGCGGGCAAGTGGGCGATACCGGGCTGATCAAGACGGAAACCGGCGCGGCCCGCGTGACGGATACGAAAAAGGTCGCGGGCGTCTTCCTGCACGTGGCCGAGGTGACGCTGGGCACGATCAGTCGCGGACAAGGCGCCATGCTATCCGTGGATCACGACCGCCGCAGCGCCATCCGGGCCAACCATTCGGCCACCCATCTGCTGCACGAGGCGCTGCGCCGCGCGCTTGGCGATCATGTCGCCCAACGCGGCAGCCTGAACGCGCCGGACCGGCTGCGCTTCGACTTCAGCCACAACAGCGCCGTATCCCCCGAGGATCTGGCGCGGGTCGAGGCCGAGGTGAACGAGTTCATCCGCCAGAACAGCGCGGTCGAAACTCGGATCATGACCCCCGACGATGCCCGCGCCCTGGGTGCGCAGGCATTGTTCGGCGAAAAATACGGGGACGAGGTTCGGGTCGTGTCGATGGGCAGTCTTGCCGACAGCGGCAAGGGCGCGGACGGCGTCACCTATTCGCTGGAACTGTGCGGCGGCACCCATGTCGCGCGAACGGGCGATATCGGTGCCATGGCCTTGCTGGGCGACAGCGCATCCAGCGCGGGCGTGCGCCGGATCGAGGCGCTGACCGGGCAGGCGGCCTTGGCGCATCTGCGCGCCTCTGACAGCCAGTTGTCTGAAATTGCCGGCCTGCTCAAGGCGCAGGCGGGCGATGTCGTCAACCGCGTCAAGGCGCTGGCAGACGAACGCAAGGCGCTTGCCAACGAGGTCGCGCAACTGAAGCGCCAGCTTGCCATGGGTGGCGGGCAGGCGCAGGCAGCCAAGGATATCGGTGGCGTCAAGTTCATCGGCCGCCGGGTCGAGGGCGTGGGCGGCAAGGAACTGGGCGCCCTGGTTGACGAGATGAAGTCGCAACTGGGCAGCGGCGCGGTTCTGGTGCTGGCAGAGGCTGATGGCAAGGCCACGGTCGCGGCGGGCGTGACTGCTGATCTGGTGGACCGCATCAGCGCGGTGACGCTGGTGCAAACCGCGACGGCGGCCCTTGGCGGCAAGGGCGGCGGCGGGCGTCCCGACCGCGCGCAGGGCGGTGCGCCCAGTCTGGCCGCTGCCGATGACGCCATCGCCCAGGTCGAGAAACTGCTGGAGGAAACGGCATGACTGCCCTTTGGATTGCCCATGTGACCGTCACAGATCCTGAAGCCTATGCGAAATATGCCCAGGCGGCGGGTCCAGCCATCGCCGCCCATGGCGGGGTTTTCCTGGCGCGCGGCGGGCGTTACCAGCAGATGGAAGGGCATGATCGTCCGCGCAACGTGGTCGCGCGCTTTCCCAGCTTTGACGACGCCGTTGCCTGCTATAACAGCAGCGCATATCAGGCGGCGCTGGCCCATGCCAAAGCCGCGTCCGAACGCGACCTTGTGATCGTCGAGGAAACGCCGCCGCCGGCGAAATAGGCTATTTTCTTCATCCTTTCGTGCTATCCATGACGGAAATAAGACACGAAGGGACAGGATATGTGCCGTTGGGCCGCCTATGTGGGCCAACCGATCTTTCTTGAAGACATCGTCAGCCTGCCGGATCATTCGCTGATCCGGCAAAGTCAGGGCGCGCGCCGCTGCCTGACGCCGGTCAATGCGGATGGTTTCGGCCTGGCCTGGTATGGCGAACGGCCCGAGCCGGGGCTCTACCGCGACGTGATGCCCGCCTGGTCGGATCCGAACCTGCACAGCCTGGTGGCGCAGGTCCGGTCGGGGCTGTTCATGGCCCATGTCCGCGCATCCACCGGAACGGCGACCAGCCGCAACAACTGCCATCCTTTTGTGTCGGGCCGCTGGTCCTTCATGCATAACGGGCAATTCGGCGGCTATGACGCGTTCCGCCGCGATGCCGATGTGATGATCCCCGACGATCTTTATCCCCATCGCAAGGGCGCCACCGACAGCGAGGCGCTGTTCCTGATCGCCTTGGGCGAGGGGCTGGACAGTGATCCCAAGGGTGCCATGGAACGCGCGGTGGCCCGGCTGACCGATCTGTCGATGCGGCGCGGCACGGCCCCCTTTGTGCGGGCGGCCTGCGCCTTTTCCGATGGCCGGCGGCTTTATGCGATCCGCCATGCCAGCGACGACCACGCGCCCAGCCTGTTCCACCGCTGGTCCCTGACCCGCAACGGACGCGCGGTGGTGTCCGAGCCGCTGGAAACGGACGAGAACGACTGGACCGAGGTGCCGCCGGGCAGTTTCTGCATCTTTGACGGGGACAGCGTGACGGTTCAGCCTTTTCTGCCGCACCTGCAGTCCCGCGCCGCCTGACCCCTCAGGCCTGCGACGGCGCGTGGCGCGGGGCAGGGGGCGTCGCCTCGGCCGATTCAGGACCAGCCCCGGTGCCGGCGGAGTGATCGCTGGGCTGCGGGGCTGCGGCTTGCGGCAGGACCGGCACGGGTTCCGGCGCACGCACCGGAGAGGCGGCGGCGGCATATTCCGGCTGCGGCTGCCGGACAGGCAGCGCCGCTGCCGCAGGGGCCGGGGCATTGCGGCGGAAGACCAGCAGGTTGTGATATACTGTGCTGCGCCCGGTCAGCCCGCTGCGTTCCTCGGACGGCAGCACGTCCGCGCGGACATATTCCCAGCCGTCCTGCGCCATCCGGTTCAGTTCAGCCGTCAGAGCGACCGAATAACGGTCCGTGGGCGTTTTCGCGTCCTTGGCCTTTTCACCACGCGAAGGGGCGGGAATGACGCGGTATTCGAAATGGCTCAAGGCGCTGTTCCTTTGATGCGGGCGACGGATGGGCCGTCACATTCCCAGTTTGCGGGCGACAAGGTCGTTCACGGCGGCGGGGTTGGCCTTGCCGCCGGTGGCCTTGAGCACCTGGCCCACGAACCAGCCGGCAAGCTTGGGATTGGCGCGGGCCTTTTCGACCTGGGCGGGGTTGGCCGCGATGATGTCGTCCACGGCTTTTTCAATGGCGCCTAAGTCGGTTACCTGGCGCATCCCGCGCGATTCAACGATCTGGGCGGGGTCGCCGCCTACATCAGCCAGAATATCGAAGACATCTTTCGCAATCTTGCCGCTGATCTGATTCTCTAACACCATGCTCACGATTACATTGTTTGCTTGCGGCTGGAGCGCTGAAATGTGGAGTGAAAGATTGTTTTCTGAATGAAGAAGGCGCTTGTCAGGACCGACAGCTAACACCGACTTGTCGATCCCAGCCTTGTTCATACGTCCTAAAATCTCGTTGATAACCCAGTTAGCAGCTTTTTTAGGTTCAACAATCTTGCCCCCAGGCCCATCCAGCATTGCCTCGAAGTAGTCTGCTGTTTCCACCTCGGCCGTCAGAACGCCCGCGTCGTATTCCGACAGGCCCATCTCGCGGACGAAGCGGGCCTTCTTTTCATCCGGCAGTTCCGGCATCGCGCTTGCGATACCGTCCACCCAAGCCTGCTCGATTTCCAGAGGCAGCAGGTCGGGGTCGGGGAAATAGCGATAGTCATGCGCTTCCTCCTTGGACCGCATTGACCGGGTTTCGCCCTTGTCGGGGTCATAAAGGCGGGTTTCCTGCACGACCGTGCCGCCATCCTCGATGAGGGCGATCTGGCGGCGGGCCTCGTATTCGATGGCGGCCTGGATGAAGCGCAGCGAGTTCATGTTCTTGATCTCGCAGCGCGTGCCCAGGTGGCTGAAATCCTGGGTTTCCTGGTAACGCTCATAGGCGCCGGGGGGGCAGACCGACACGTTCACGTCGGCGCGCAGGTTGCCGTTCTGCATATTGCCGTCGCAGGTGCCCAGATAGCGCATGATCTGGCGCAGCTTCGCGACATAGGCCGCCGCTTCCTCAGGCCCGCGAATGTCGGGACGCGACACGATTTCCATCAGGGCCACGCCCGTGCGGTTCAGGTCCACGAAGGACATGGTGGGGTCCATGTCGTGGATCGACTTGCCCGCGTCCTGTTCCAGGTGGATGCGTTCGATGCGCACGCGGCGGGCGATGCCCGGTCCCATGTCCACGATCACCTCTCCCTCGCCCACGATGGGGTGGTAAAGCTGGCTGATCTGATAGCCTTGGGGCAGGTCGGGATAGAAATAGTTCTTGCGGTCGAAGGCGCTGCGCAGGTTGATTGCGGCCTTCAGCCCCAGCCCGGTGCGCACGGCCTGAGCTACGCAGAATTCGTTGATGACCGGCAGCATCCCCGGCATGGCCGCATCGACGAAAGCCACGTTGCTGTTGGGTTCGGACCCGAATGCGGTCGAGGCGCCGGAAAACAGCTTGGCCTTGGAGGCGACCTGGGCATGGACCTCCAGCCCGATGACCAGTTCCCAGTCGCCCCTTGCCCCCGCGATGGTCTTGGGTCGGGGCGCGGTGAAGGAAAGATGGTCAAGCATCGGGAACCTCGGATAGGCGGACGGGTTTTCGGTGGTGCGGGTCTTTTAGGTCAGTGCGCGGGTGATGTCACGGGGGCGGCGGGCGCAAATCGTTCGCGCATCCGAGGCAGGCGAATCGCTGGGCTGACAGAAAAGCGGCTTTGAATCGTTAATGCCGGGGCATGAATTGGGCCTGTCGGCGGAATTCCGACCATGGGGATTCCGCCCTTTGGCGTGATGCCGCCTATGTTTTTGCTGCATTCTTGCAGAATTTCCCAGTCGGGCTATGGGGATAGGCGACGAAACAATCCCACGAGGATCTGATGCGCGCTGCGCTTGTGCCCCTTGCCGCCCTGGCGTTTCTGGCCGCGTGCCAGTCAACCCTGTCCCCGCAATCCGAAAGCAAGGCCGCAGCCGAGGCGCAGCAGATGCAGCTGGCCAGCAAGCCGCCGATGCGTTGGGGTCAGGCAGCCGGATCGGACCAATGGACACAGGCAACGCTGTCGGCGCTGGATCGGGAAGGGGTCACGATCCTGTCGCGCGTTCCGGGCGATATCAACGCCTTCTGCCCAAATTACGCCGAACTGAACACCACCGGGCGCAAGGCCTTTTGGGCCGGGCTGCTGTCGGCAGTGGCCAAGCATGAAAGCACCTATAATCCGCAGGCCAGCGGCGGCGGCGGCAAGTGGCTGGGCTTGATGCAGATCGCGCCGGCGACCTGGCGGAATTACGATTGCAACGGCAACATCAAGAACGGTGGCGACAACATGTCCTGCGCGGTCAAGATCATGTCGCGGCAGGTGGCGCGGGACAATGCCGTTGCCCATGACGGCAGCGGCTGGCGCGGTATCGCGCGGGACTGGGCACCCTTGCGCAACGCCACCAAGCGCGCGGATATCGCCGCCTGGACCAGCAGCCAAAGCTATTGCCAGCCAAAAGCCTAAGGGGCTTTGCCCATCGGTCCTTCGGACCTCACCCCAGGATATTTGGATGAAGAAGAAGGCGGGATCCGTGTCCCGCCTTTTCGCTTATCGCAACGCGGCAATGATGCGCGCCCAGGATCGCGCGCCCTTGGCAAAGCTGCGGATGTCGTATTTCTCGTTCGGGGAATGGATGCGGTCGTCGTCGCGGGCAAATCCGATCAGCATCGAATCCATGCCCAGGATCGTCTTGAAATCCCCCGCGATCGGTATCGACCCGCCACTGCCGATAAAGGCCGCGGCCTGCCCCCATTCCTCGCCCAGGGCTTGCCGCGCCGCAGCGAAGGCGGGGTCCGAAGTATCCATGACGGAGGCCGGGCTGGCGCCGTGTTCGTGGAACTCCACGCTGCAATCGGGCGGGAGGAAGCCCTGCACATGGTCGCGAAAGGCCGCGCGCACCTTTGCCGGATCCTGTTGCCCGGTCAGGCGAAAGCTGACCTTGGCGCGCGCCTGGGCCGGAAGCACGGTCTTGAAGCCGTCGCCGGTATAGCCGCCGGTGATGCCGTTGATTTCCGCCGTGGGACGGTTCCAGGCCATTTCCACCGGCATCCGGCCCTGTTCGCCGACGGGATGGGACAGGCCCACCCGGCCCAGCATGGCGCCTGCGTCGAAACCCAACGATTCCCAGTCGCGGCGCAAGTCATCCGAAAGGTCTTCGACCCCGTCGTAGAAGCCGGGCAGGGTGACACGGCCATCGGCATCCTTCAGCGCCGCAAGCGCCTGCGCAAGGACCATGATCGGATTGGCCGCCAGTCCGCCGAACAGGCCGGAATGCAGGTCGCGATCCGCGGCACGGATGATGACTTCCTCGCCCACCAGGCCGCGCAGTTGCGTGACAATGGCGGGGCGCGCGCCCCCGAACAGTTCGGTGTCGCAGATAATCGCGAGCGATGCGCGTAATTCATCGGCATTGTCGCGCAGGAAGGGTCGCAGGGAAGGTGAGCCGGATTCCTCCTCGCCCTCGAACAGCAGGACGAGGTCGGAGGGCAGGGCGCCATGGACCTCGCGCCAGGCCCGGAACGCCTCGACAAAGGTCATCAGCTGGCCCTTGTCGTCGGATGCCCCGCGCGCCCGGATCACCTTGCCGTCCGGCGTATCCTCGATCTGCGGGTCGAATGGCGGGCGGTCCCACAGCGACAGCGGATCGACCGGCTGCACGTCGTAATGGCCATAGAACAGCAGGGGCCGCGCCTCGCCGGGTTGCGACCGGGCCACCACCATGGGATGCCCGGCCGTGTGGCGGACCGATGCCTGAAAGCCGATCCCCGCCAGTTCGTCACGCAGCCATTCTGCCGCCCTGCGCACATCCCCTGCATGGGCCGGATCGGTCGAGATCGAGGGGATGCTCAGAAAGGCTGCAAGCCGGTCGACAGCGGCATCAAGCCCTTGGTCGAGCCTATGCAGAACGGCGTCCAATGTGGTATCCTGTGACATCCTGTCCTCTGTTTTCCGAGTCGTTTTATAAGCATTCCAGATGGTCTTTTGGTCGACCTGCGACAATTTTAACCTGTCATTCGCGCCCTTTGACATATATCAACGTCACACCGCGCGCGATCTGACAATGATTGCCCCAGCCAGCTATGCAAGGGAACGCCCGCAATGAATTACGATGCCGCCCTGGACCAGGCGATCGGTCGGCTGCACGAGGAAGGCCGCTATCGCACCTTCATCGACATCGAGCGGACGAAGGGCCAGTTTCCCCAAGCCGTGTGGACGCGCCCCGATGGGGAAAAGCAGGACATCACCGTCTGGTGCGGCAACGATTACCTGGGCATGGGCCAGCATCCGGCGGTGCTGGAGGCGATGCACGAGGCCCTGGATGCCGTTGGCGCCGGATCCGGCGGCACGCGCAACATTTCCGGGACCACCATCTATCACAAGCGCCTGGAGGCAGAGCTGGCCGACCTGCATGGCAAGGAAGCGGCACTTGTCTTTTCCAGCGCCTACATCGCCAATGACGCCACGCTGTCCACCCTGCGCAAGCTGTTCCCCGGACTGATCATCTATTCTGACGAACTGAACCACGCCTCGATGATCGAGGGGATCAAGCGGTTCGACGGCGCCAAGCGGATCTTCCGGCACAATGATGTGGCCCATCTGCGCCAGCTTCTGGCCGCCGACGATCCCACGGCGCCCAAGCTGATCGCCTTTGAATCGATCTATTCGATGGACGGCGACTTCGGCCCGATCAAGGCGATCTGCGATCTCGCGGACGAGTTTAATGCCTTGACCTATCTGGACGAGGTTCATGCGGTGGGCATGTATGGCCCCCGCGGTGCCGGCGTGGCCGAGCGCGACGGGCTGATGGATCGCATCACCATCTTCAACGGCACGCTGGGCAAGGCCTTTGGCGTCTTTGGTGGCTATATCGCGGGCACGGCCAAGATGATGGACGCGATCCGGTCCTATGCGCCGGGCTTCATCTTCACGACCTCGCTGCCGCCGGCGGTGGCTGCGGGGGCTGCGGCCTCGATCGCACTGCTGAAGGGCCCGGAAGGCCAGCATCTGCGCGATGCGCAGCAATTGCACGCCCGGATCCTGAAGATGCGGCTGAAATCGCTGGGGATGCCCATCATCGACCATGGCAGCCATATCGTGCCGGTCCATGTCGGCCATCCGGTCCACTGCAAGATGCTGTCGGACATGCTGCTGCGCGACTATGGCATCTATGTCCAGCCGATCAACTTCCCGACCGTTCCGCGCGGCACGGAACGGCTGCGCTTTACCCCGTCGCCGGTCCATGCGCCCCGCCAGATCGACCATCTGGTCAAGGCCATGGACAAGTTGTGGTCACATTGCGCACTCAACCGCCAGGAAATGAGCGCCTGATTCATTCGGCGGGTGAACTGCTCTCGCCTGCGTGATAAGCTCGCGTTAAAGAACAAAAGGTAACGTCTGATTCGGACGTTACCGGCATCGGGCGATGAGGCAGGCAAGACATGAGCAGGCTGCGGGCTGATTACCCGGCAGAGGAGAATGTGCAGGTGGGGGAAGTGGGCCATTTCCTCGACGACGACACGCGCCTTGGCGATATCCTGCGGGGCGAACGGGCGACCCTGGGCAAGTCCCTGCTGGACGTGCAGCGTGAATTGCGCATCCGTGCGTCCTATGTTGCCGCGATCGAGAATTGCGACATCACTGCATTCGACACGCCCAGCTTCGTGGCGGGCTATGTCCGGTCCTATGCGCGCTATCTGAACATGGACCCCGACTGGACCTTTCGCCGGTTCTGCCTGGAGTCCGGTTTCCAGCCCACGCATGGCATGGCGCCCACCGCCGCCGGGCCAAAACCTGCGCGCAAGCCGTCCGACCCTGTCGAGGCCCTGGCCAATCCCAAGGCGCTGTTCATTCCGCAGCAGGAAAGCTTCTGGTCCGACATCGAACCCCGTGCCATCGGCGCCGTTCTGGTGCTGATCGCCCTGGTCTGCGGCCTGGGCTACGGCGGCTGGTCCTTGTTGCAAGAGGTTCAGCGTGTCACTCTGGCCCCGGGCGAAAACGCGCCTGGCGTCGTCACCGCCCTGGATCCGGTCGAGGGGACGGGCATGGCCGAACCGGCCCTGGATCTGTCCGACACCACCGATCTGGCTCAGGCCCTGCCTCAACCCGAGGGGTTGGACAGGCTGTATCGCCCGCAGATTCTGGAAGCGCCGGTCTTGACCGCGCGCGATGGTCCGATCGCCGCCATCGACCCCGGCCTGACGCAGGTGCCCGCAGCCCAGGACATGGCCGCGGACCAGGCCCCCCCCGATGCTGGAACCGCCATTCAGCGCGCATTGGCCGAGGCGGGGGCTGCCGAATTCGGACCCCCCCTGCCGGAACAGTCCGCGGCCGCGATCACCGTGGCGCCGGACGCGCCTGCCTTGGAACTGCTGGCCGCCCGGCCTGCCTGGGTCCGTGTGACGTCGGCCGATGGAACAGTTCTTCTGGAAAAGATCATGGACGCTGGGGAGCGCTTTACCCTGCCGGCGCTGGAGGAACCGCCGCTGCTGCGCACGGGCAATTCGGGCGCGGTCTATTTCGCGGTAAACGGCCAGACTTATGGTCCTGCCGCCCCCGGCCCGCAGGTCGTCAAGAATATCAAGCTGTCCCCGGATGACGTGACCGGCAGCTTTGCCCTGGCCGATCTGAACGCCGATCCCGAACTGGCGCAGATCGTGTCGGTCGCGCAGGCGGCACCTGCCCCCGACGCGCCTGTGACGGTGACCGAATAGCGTCCCGCGAATGCTGGGGGACTTCACGTCCCCCAGGCCCCCTGTGGGATATTTGGACCAAGATGAACGGGGATCATTCCCCCCAGGTGCGTTCCAGCACGCCGATCCAGTTTTCGCTGGCGATCTTGCGGATCAGGGTGCTGCCGTAGCCATGCGCCTCCATCGCGCCGATCAGTGCGGGAAGGGCGGCGGCATCGGGCAGATCGCGCGGCATCAGGGCGCCGTCGAAATCGGACCCGAGCGCCACGCCATCCTCTCCCAAGATATCCAGCAGGTGATCCAGATGCCGCAGCATGGTGTCAAAGCCTTCCAGCGGCAGGCGGCGGCCATCGGCGCGCAGAAAGCTGGAGGCGAAGTTCAGGCCCACAAGGCCCTGGCTGTCGGCAATGGTGCGCAACTGCCGGTCGGTCAGGTTCCGGCTGCTTTCGCTGATGGCGTGGACGCAACTGTGGCTGGCGACCAGGGGCGCATCCGACAGGGAGGCCACGTCATCGAACCCGCCTTCGTTCAGATGCGACAAATCCAGCATGATCCGCAGGCTGTTGCATTCGCGGACCAAGGCCCGGCCCGAATCAGTCAGCCCGTTCCCGGTATCGGGCAAGGACGGAAAGGCAAAGGGCACGCCATGGCCATAGGCGGTGGGGCGCGACCAGACCGGCCCCAGCGACCGCAGCCCCGCTGCGTGCCACAGGTGCAGGGCGTCCATGTCGGGGATCGCCTCGGCCCCCTCCATATGCATGATCGCGGCAAGGCGGCCTGCGGCGACAGCCCGGCGCAGGCTGCTGGCCGAGGTCACGATGTCCAGCGTTCCCGTCCGCTCAAGCGCCTTGAGCGCCGTGGCCTGAGCAAAGGCATGGGGCAGGGCCTGGGCAAAGGGAATTTCATCCGGCAGGGGCATGGCAAAGGGCGGGTTTTCCATCAATGCCGCGGCGGCGGCATCGTTCGGTCCCTGGGGCGCAGGGATCCAGATCGCAAAGAACCCACCCACCAGGCCGCCAGCCCGGGCGCGCGGCAGGTCCAGATGGCCGGTGCCGTCGCCTTTCAGCCAGATGCCGGTGCCGCCCGCCACGACGCGTTGCAGGAAATCGTTATGGCCGTCGAATACCGGGATCATCCGCTTCTCCTTGGATCGTGCCCCGACCATGCACATCCCGGCGCGGGCGGCAATGGCTGCGCTTGGCCTCCGCCGCGATTCGGCATTAGGCTGGCCCCGGCAAGCAAAGGAGACGCCAGCCATGCCCGACATCCGCCGCGATTTTGACGGCCAGACCGTCATCACCACCTTCGAGGTGACGCCTGGCAGCGCCCATGACGTGCTGGATCTGCTGACCGATGCCTGGGACCAGGTGATCCGCCGCCAGCCCGGCTTTGTCTCGGGCGCGATTCACCTGAACGACGCGCAGACCCGGATCGCCACCTATTCCCAATGGCGCGACCGCAAGGATTACCAGGCCATGCTGCGCCACGAGGAAATGCGGCGGCGGAACCGCGACATCAACAGCATGTGCAAAAGCTTCGAGCCGGTGATGTACGAGGTGCAGGCCGTCTTTCACACAGATGCTGCAACCGCGAAATAGACTGTGCAATCGCGCGGCCTGCCTGCTACCGTGCCCATGCGTCAACCGGCAGGAGGGACGATGGCAGGCAGGATCATCACGGTCGCCCAGCAAAAGGGCGGGTCGGGCAAGACGACGCTGGCCGTCAACCTGGCCGTCAGCCTGCTTGAAAGGGGCCATTCCGTTGCGCTGATCGACACCGATCCGCAAGGCAGCCTGGGCCGCTGGTTCATCGAACGGATGCAGGCCCAAGGCGAGGACGAGGCTATGGATTTCTCAACATCCTCTGCCTGGGGTGCCAGTTACGAATCCGAAAAGCTGAAGAAGCGGTTCGATTTCGTCATCATCGACACGCCGCCCAAGATCGACAGCGACCTGCGTCCGGCACTGCGGGTGGCCGATCTGGTGCTGGTGCCGGTGGCGACCAGCCATGTGGATCTGTGGGCAACCGAAGGCGTGCTGGATCTGGCGCGTCGGGAAAAGGCGCCGGTGCTGGTGGTGATGAACCGCGTGCGCCCGAACACCCGCCTGTCGGCCGAGGTTTCGCACAAGGCCGCTGCCCTGGGGGCCGATGTGGCGCAAACGCAGGTGTCGAACCGCGTGCTTTACGCGGAAACCCTGGGCCAGGGCGTCGGCGCCCTGGAACGCGCCCGCAGCGGACCGGCCCGGGACGAGATCGCTGCGCTGACCGACGAGGTTCTGGCGGCGATCGGCTAAACCGGCAGGATCGCCGGGCCGTCTGGTGTATCGACCCGCCGCACGGTGATGCCAAAGGCGCGACGCAGCAGGTCGTCGCGCAGGATCCTGTCGGCCGGACCATCCGCCAGCACGCGCCCGTTCGACAGCAAGACCAGCCGCGTGCAGAACCGTGCTGCCAGCCCCAGGTCGTGGATCGAGGCAAGGACCGTCCGCCCCTCGGCCGCCAGATCCCGGAACAGGCGCAGGCAGGCCAGTTGCTGCGCCGGATCCAGGCCCGCGATGGGTTCGTCCGCAATCAGCAGGGGTGTGTCCTGCGCCAGCGCCCGGGCGATCAGGGCACGGTTCTGTTCACCCCCCGACAGGCGCAGGGCGGTGCGCTTGCGGAACGCCTCCAGCCCCATGCGGTCTATGGCCGCGTCGGTGGCGATGCGGTCTATGCCGCTGCGTCCCCCTCCGGGCCAAGGGATGCGGCCAAGGGCCACCAGATCCTCGACGCTGACGGGCCAGGCGATTTCACGCGCTTGTGGCAGATAGGCGGCGTGGCGGGCACGCCGGTCGGCGGGCATCGCGGCAAGGCTGGACGTGCCGGTAAAGGGGATCAGGCCAAGCGCGGCTTCCATCAGGGACGATTTTCCCGCGCCGTTCGGGCCGATCAGGCCCACGAATTCGCCGGGTCCGAGAAACAGGCGGACCCCGTGCAACACCGGTCGGCGGCGGCGGGTGACGGACAGGCCGTTCAGCGTCAGGACCATTAGACGCGTCCCCCGCTGCGGGTTTTCCAGATCAGGTGCAAGAACAGCGGTGCGCCCACGATGGCGGTCAGCACGCCCAGCTTCAGGTCACGGTCGGGCACGACCAGCCGTACCGCAATGTCGGAGGCCAGCAGCAGCGCCGCCCCGCCTAGCGCCGAGGCAGGCAGCAGCGCCGATGGCCGCGCCCCCACGAAAGGCCGCAGGATATGCGGCACTACCAGTCCCACGAAGCCGATGGCCCCGGCCACGGCGGTGGCAGGGCCGACGATCAGCGCCGTGCCCGCAACCAACCGCCAGCGCAGAGCCGGCCCGGCCTTGCCAAGGGCCTGGGCGGCAGCCTCGCCCAAGGTCAGGGCATCCAGGGCGCGCCGAGTAGACAGGATCACAGCGGCGCCAAGCGCCATGGGCGGCACGGCCAGCCAAAGATGCAGCATGGACCGGTCGGCCAGCGACCCCATCAGCCAGAAGACGAACTCACTCGCGGCATAAGGATTGGGCGACAGATTCAGCACCAGGGCCGTTCCCGCGCCTGCGAGGGCGGATATCGCTACGCCTGCGAGGATCAGCGTAACCGACCCGCCGCGCGGTCCGGCCAGGGCCATCAGCATCGCCACGCCGACCGCAGCGCCTGCGAAGGCCGCCAGCGGCAGGGCCAGAACCGCCAGCAGCGACAGCCCGGTCTGGATCGACAGCACCGCGCCAAGCGCCGCCATGCCGGATATGCCGATCAGCCCCGGTTCGGCCAGCGGATTGCGCAGGTATCCCTGCAAGGCCGCGCCGCTCAGTCCCAAGCCTGCGCCGACGGCCGCGCCCAGGATCGCGCGGGGCAGGCGGATTTCGCGCATCACGATGGGGATCGGGCCTTCCCCGCCCAAGGCGAGGGCGCGCAACGACTCCAGCACGGGCAGCCCCGCCGGACCGGTCAGCAGGGACGCAAGGAACAAGGCACACACAAGGGCCGCCAAGGCCAGAAGCAGCGCCCTCATCGCAGGGATCGGATGGCGCGGGTGACAAAAGGCGTGCCGCAGGTCCAGTGCAGGTCCGTGACCTGCGCCCGGGCGGGTGAGGCGGCGGCAAGGGCGGGGTGGTCGAGGATCGCCTCGCCCCGGGACTGGCCGGGCCATTTGGCCCCGGTGATCAGCCGGTCCGGGCGGGCCATGACCAGCAGTTCCAGGGGCAAGGGCGTCGTTGCGGCGATACCATAGTCAGAGGCGATGTTGCCAAGACCGGCCGCGTCCAGGATCGCCCCGGCCAGCGTTTCCGACCCCGAGGTGAAGCCGTTGGCGTAATACAGCGCCGCGCGGCCCCGGCCCCGGGGACTGCGCGCGGCAGCCAAGTCCGCGTCAAAGCGCGCCAGCAGGTCGCGCGCGGCGTCCCGGCGGCCCAGCCAGTCGCCCATGCGAATGATGTCGGCGCGGATGGCATCGAAATCCTCGGATGGGGGCGGCGTTTCGACGCGGATGCCCAGGCGGCGCAGCATCGCCACGGTTGCAGGCGGGGTATAGGTGCCCGCGATCACCAGATCGGGGCGCATCAGATAGATCTCCTCGGCCCGGCCGCTGTTCGGACGATACGCCGCGGCTTCCTGGGCCATGGGCGACAGGCGGGGATCCTGCGCCAGGCTGCTGACCGAGATCAACTGCCCCGGCCCCGCCAGCATCATCGCCAACTGGTCGCTGCACAGGTTCATCGACACCACGCGCTGTGGTTCCGCCTGCGCGGGCAGGGCGGCGGCGATCAGGACCGCCGCCGCCAGGATGGTCCTAGAACGACGCACGCAGCCCCGCATAGATCGCCCGGCCCGAAGTGCCATAGCCGTCGACCCACTGGTAATCCTCGTCCAGGGCATTTTCCAGTCGCAGATAGGCGGTCGCGTTGTCGCGTACCGGATGGCTGACCAGCAGATCGACGGTGGTGAAATCGTCCATGCCATCCGCCCGGCCCGCCACGTGCTGCAGGTCGATGCCCGCCGTGGTGCCGGTGGCGAAGGTGGTTTCGGCCCCCAGGTTCAGGACGCGTTCCGGCACGCGGGCCCATTCCGGGACATCGGTCTGGTTGTCGATGAAGGTATAGCTGGCCGTCAGCGCATGGCCCGCGCCAAAGGCATAGCGGCCGTCGATCTCGATCCCCCGGCGGCGGGCGGTGCCGTCCACTTGGGCATAGCAGCCAAAGAGCTGGCCACAGGCTGTCGCTGCCGGGTCGAACCCGATCAGGCTGTCCGCCTTGAGCCAGAAGGCCGTTGCGCGAAAATGGCTGTCGCCCCACCTCTTTTCGACGCCCAGTTCATAGGTGCGGCTTTCCTCGCGCTCCAGCGAAGGATCGCCGTATTCGCCGAAAAGTTCATAAAGCGAAGGTGCGCGAAAGCCGTTCCCAAGCGCCGCCCGGAACAGAAGATCATCCTGCAGCCGATAGACTGCCGCCACCCGGCCCGAGGTAAACCCACCGAAACGCGAATGATCGTCGCGGCGAAGCGAGGTCGTGACGTCGATCTGTTCCCCCAAGGCAGAAGTTGTTTCGACAAAGACGCCGGAAATACGCGCACTGCCCTCGTCGTCGTATTCTTCCTTCTCGGTATCGGCGCCAAAGACGGCGCGGATACCTTGTCCGATGTCAGCGGCCCCCTGCCAAGACAGCTTGGTGCGGGTGCCAATAAACTCGCTCGTGTTCACGGCAGAAGGGTCGTTGAAGTCAGTCAAGTCCTGACGCGATACCCGCTTGAAGCGATAACGGGTCAGTGCAACGTCCTGGTCCACCGCCCCGGTCCTGAACTGTGCAAAAGCGCGCAGGCCATAGCTTTCGCGCTCGAAGTCGTCATTGCCGGGCGTGCCCAGCACATCGCCCACGAAGTCATCGAAATCCCCCGCGCTGTCTTCCCAGAAGCCGTTGAAGCCGATCGTCACGCCGTTCTGCAACTGATGGGCGGAATAAAAGGACAGGCGCGTTGCCTCGTATCCGTCGTCCTCGAAGTTGCCGTCGCTTTCGTCCCTGGCCGAGAAGCCGTCGGTGCGGACATGGCTGACCTGGAAGGCCAAGTCGGTATTTTCGCGGCGCACCGTGGCGCCATAGCTGGCGGTCAGGGTATTGTAGGTTCCGGCCTCGATGGCGAAGTGATGATGCAAACCATCTTCGGTCGGGCGCAGCGACTGAAGCGACAGAACGCCGGCAACGGCCCGCGAGCCATATTGCGCGGACTGCGCGCCGCGCAGCAGTTCCGCCCGGTCCACACCGGCACTGATCTGGCCGCCGATATCATAGCGCGGCTTTGGCCCTGTGGGTTCAGAGACTTCAATTCCGTCAATGAAAACCGGCAGATACTCTCCGGGTGCGCCCCGGACTTGCAGAGAGCCGGTGGTGCCAAGCGGCCCTTCCTGGCGCAGCGTCACGCCTGGCAGCTTGGTCAGGCTGCGCGCCAGCGGCTGTCCTGCACGTCCTTGCAGATCCTCGCCGGTCAGCACGGATACCGAACTTCCCGACCGGCTCAGCTCGGTCGGTTCGCGGTTAGCGGTCAAGGTGATGTCGTCCAGGACAAAGGCGTCACGGGCGGCGTCCTGCGCCGCAACGGGCAGGGCGGTTGTCAGCGCCAAGGCGGCGGTCAGGGTCAAAAATAGCGGTCTTGGGGTCACGAATGACGTCCTTCCAGGAACCCGGGCACCCATGGCCCGGACGCGATGCGGTTCATCCGATGGGAATGTACCCCCGGACAGCGACACCACCACGACGGAAGTTTCCGTTTCCGGCGCGCCCCTCGCGCGCCGTCAGGGTGATCGCGTTCGGCAGGTCTCCTGACTTGCGGGTCATCGCTTGGCCGGGCCTTCCCATTCCCGCATGCGGGAACAGTGGCGTTGTCCGGCCCGGCTCTCCGCTGACAGTTGCGGGGGCAGTCGCGGAATCTCACCGCGTTCCCTTTTAACCGGGCACAAGCCCGGAACCGAGGCAGGAGTGCCATAGCCCAGACAGGGACGGGCAGGCAAGCGCAATCAGCCCAGTGAGGCAACCCAGTCGGGCACGATGCGGCTGGCGGGGCCAATGATGCGGCGATGGAAATCGCGGGCGTTCACGCTGGCCTCCAGGTTCAGTTCCACGCAATCCGCCCCGCGCCGCCGGGCGTGTTGGGCAAAGCCCGCAGCCGGATAGACATTGCCCGACGTGCCGATGGCAGCAAACAGGTCGGCGCCTTCAAGCGCGTCCCATATCCGCTCCATGTGATAGGGCATTTCCCCGAACCAGACGATGTCGGGGCGGGTCGCGGGACGGGCGCAGGCGGGGCAGGGATCCAGGGGGGCCATGACTGCCGGCGCGGGCCAGCGATGCCCGCAGGCGGCGCACAAGGCGCCGGTCAGCGCTCCGTGCATATGGATCACATCCGGACTGCCTGCACGTTCATGCAGGTCGTCAACATTCTGCGTGACCAAGGTCAGGTCGTGGCGCCGGGCCAGGTCGGCCAGGGCCAGATGCGCTGCATTGGGTTGTGCGCCAGCAGCATCCGCGCGGCGCATATTGTAGAAGCGGTGGACAAGCGCCGGATCCCTGGCAAACCCCTCGGGCGTCGCCACATCCTCGATCCGGTGGTTTTCCCACAGACCGTTGACGGCGCGGAATGTCGCAAGGCCGCTTTCGGCGGAAATGCCCGCGCCGGTCAGGACGGTGATGCGCAAGGGCTTACCGGCAGTAAGCCTCGGCCTGGGAAGCGAACCGCTTGTAGCGCGCCCAGAAGGCGTTGTCGGCGTTGCTTTTGGACATCCGAACCTCTTGCGCCTCGTGCGGGTCGCGGAAGAACGACGCGGCGCGGCGCTGATCGGACCGCGACAGGGTCTGGTTGGCGACCTGCTGGATGCAGCCGCACAAGGGCGCGTTGCCTCGGGCGCGGTCGGACCGGACGCAGGCGCTGTCGATGGGACCGGCAACGGCCAGGGGCGCGGTCAGCATGATGGCTGCGGCCGCAATGATCATGCGGTTGAACATGAAACTGTCTCCTCGTGGTTTCTCATGGGTCTGGCGGGGGCCGGTTGTCCCGGTCTGCGATGCCCGTCCGGCAGTGATGGTATCAGCAACGGCCCGCCCGCTCAATCAGGCGGTGTGCCGCAGGGTTCATGCGCCGCTTCAAGGCCTTGCTTCGGCAACCTCGTAGCCGGCACCGCGAATCGCCTCGGCCGCGCGGGCGTCATCCAGACCTTCGACGGTGACGGTCTTTTGCGCCAGATCGACGGTGGCGCGACCGCCTGCCTCGGCAATGGCGGCCTCGACGGCGGCCTTGCAATGGCCACAGGTCATGTCGGGAACGGTGAAGGTCATGGCAGTCCTATGGGTTTGACAAGCTGTTGCCAGCATGATCCTGCATGGCGCCAAGGGCAAGGCGGGGGATGCGATGATAAAGGCCATCGGACTGGATGCCGACGATACCCTGTGGGAGAACGAGACCTTCTTCCGCGTGACCGAGGGCGAATTCGTGGCCCTGCTGGGCGAATATGCCGACGGCGCCGACATCGCCAGCCGGTTGCTGGACGTGGAACGCGCGAACTTGGCCCGCTATGGTTTCGGCATCAAGGGCTTCATGCTGTCGATGGTCCAGACGGCCATCGAACTGACCGACGGGCGCATCGACGGCCGCGCCATCGGCCGCATCCTGGACCTGGGGGCCGAAATGCTGGCCCATCCGGTCGACCTGCTGCCCGGCGTGCCGCAGATGCTGGATGCCCTGGAAGGGCGGCGGCTGATCCTGATCACCAAGGGCGACCTGATCGACCAGGAACGCAAGATCGCCGCCTCGGGACTGGCCGAGCGGTTAGAGGCGGTGGAGATCCTGGCCGACAAGACACCCGAATCCTATGCCCGCGTGCTGTTTCGCGCGGATGTCGCGGCGCAGGATTTCCTGATGGCCGGCAATTCGATGAAAAGCGACGTGCTGCCGGTCGTGACCCTGGGCGGCCACGGCGTCTTGATCCCGCACGCACTGACCTGGGCCATTGAACAGGCGGATGCGCCAGAACACCCCCGCTTGCATCGGCTGGACAGCATCGCCGATCTGCCCGCCCTGATCGCCCGGCTGGAGGCTGGCGATGCATAACCTGCGCGCGGCCCTGCTGATGGTCTTGGCCATGGCCGCCTTTGCCTGCGAAGACGCGCTGCTGAAGGGGCTGTCGGGAACCATTCCCACCGGGCAGTTGCTGGCCGTGATCGGCTTTGCCGGGATGATCGTCTTTGCCCTGTGGATCGCCATTGGCCCCGAGGGATTGCGGCTGCGGAACCTGCTGCGTCCCCCGGTCATGCTGCGCAACCTGTGCGAAGGCATCTGCGCCATCACCTTCGTCACCGCCCTTGCGACCGGCGATCTGTCCATCGCCTCGGCCATCCTGCAGGCGCAGCCCCTGCTGATGACGCTGGGGGCGGCGCTTTTCCTGGGCGAGCAGGTCGGCTGGCGCCGCTGGCTGTCCATCGCGGCGGGCTTTGCGGGCGTGCTGCTGATCGTGAAGCCCGGCACAGCGGCCTTCGAGTTCAGTTCCGTCCTGGCGATCATCGCGGTCATCACCCTGGCCGTCCGCGACCTGGTGACCCGCCGCCTGCCGCCCGAGGTGGGGTCGGGCCTGCTGTCTGCAGGCGCCTTCGGGTCGATGGGCATTGCGGGGCTGGTGCTGCTGCTGATCGGCGGGCAGCAGGCCGTTGCGCCGACAGCAGGGCAGGGGGCGCTGATGGCCGCAACGCTGTGCTTTGGCCTTTTGGGATACATCACCATGGTCATCGCCACCCGCATCGCGGAAATCGCGGTCATCGCGCCCTTCCGCTATTCCCGTCTGCTGTTCGCGATGCTGCTGGCGGTGACCGTCTTCGGCGAACGGCCCGATGCGCTGACCCTTCTGGGGGCCGCGCTGATCGCGGGCGCGGGCATCTATGCCATGTGGAGAGAGGCGCGGTTGCGCCGGGCGCTTCTGGCCGAACTATAGGTCGTAAAATCCCCTTCCCGCAGGGCCAAAGCCCTTGTATAGCCCGGCCATGACCGAACTTTCCCTCATCCGCAATTTTTCGATCGTGGCCCATATCGACCACGGCAAATCCACCCTGGCCGACCGGCTGATCCAGTCCACGGGCACTGTCGCCGACCGCGACATGAAGGCCCAGATGCTGGACAGCATGGATATCGAGCGTGAACGGGGCATCACCATCAAGGCCAACACCGTCCGCATCATCTATCCCGCCAAGGATGGACAGACCTATGTGCTGAACCTGATCGACACGCCGGGCCATGTGGACTTTGCCTACGAGGTCAGCCGGTCCATGCGCGCGGTCGAGGGATCGCTGCTGGTCGTGGACGCATCCCAGGGGGTCGAGGCGCAGACGCTGGCCAATGTTTACCAAGCCATCGACGCGGGCCACGAGATCGTGCCGGTCCTGAACAAGATCGACCTGCCCGCCGCCGAGCCGGACCGGGTCAAGGAAAACATCGAGGAGGTGATCGGCATCGACGCCTCGGACGCGATCCCGATTTCCGCGAAAACCGGCCTGGGCATTCCTGACGTGCTGGAAGCCATCGTCACCCGCCTGCCCGCCCCCAAGGGCGACCGCAACGCGCCCTTGAAGGCGATGCTGGTGGATTCGTGGTACGACGCCTATCTGGGCGTCGTCGTCATGATCCGCGTCATGGACGGCGTGATCCGCAAGGGCGAGCGGGTGAAGATGATGCAGACCGGCGCGGTCTATGGCATCGACAAGCTGGCCGTCCTGACCCCGCAGATGGTGGACATCCCCGAACTGGGACCGGGCGAGATCGGCGTCTTCACCGCATCCATCAAGCAGGTGCGAGACACCCGTGTGGGCGACACGATCACCCACGAAAAGAAGGGCGCCGATGTTGCGCTGCCGGGCTTCAAGCCCGCCCAGCCGGTGGTCTTCTGCGGCTTGTTCCCCGTGGACGCCAACGACTTCGAGGCCCTGCGCGACGCCATCGAGAAGCTGGCCCTGAACGACGCAAGCTTCAGCTACGAGATGGAAACCTCGGCCGCGCTTGGCTTCGGCTTCCGCTGCGGCTTCCTGGGGCTTTTGCACCTCGAGGTGATCCGCGACCGGCTGGAACGCGAATACGACCTGGACCTGATCACCACCGCCCCCAGCGTGGTCTTCAAGCTGCATATGCGCGACGGAGAGGTGCGCGACCTGCACAACCCCGCCGATATGCCCGACCTGACCCATGTGGACCATATTCAGGAACCGCGCATCAAGGCCACGATCATGGTTCCCGACGAATACCTGGGCGACGTGCTGAAGCTGTGCCAGGACCGCCGCGGCATCCAGCTGGACCTGACCTACGCGGGCAGCCGCGCCATGGTCGTCTATGACCTGCCCCTGGCCGAGGTCGTCTTCGACTTCTACGACCGCCTGAAATCCGTGACCAAGGGTTATGCCAGCTTCGATTACCAGATCAGCGAATACCGCGAGGATTTCCTGGTCAAGATGTCGATCCTGGTCAATGACGAGCCCGTGGACGCCCTGTCCATCATGGTCCACCGCGACCGTGCCGAGGCGAGGGGCCGGGTGATGGTCGAAAAGTTGAAGGAACTGATCCCCCGGCACATGTTCAAGATCCCGATCCAGGCCGCCATCGGGGCGCGGGTGATCGCGCGCGAAACGCTGTCGGCCATGCGCAAGGACGTCACCGCCAAGTGCTATGGCGGCGACGCGACGCGGAAAAAGAAGCTGCTGGAAAAGCAGAAGGCCGGCAAGAAGAAGATGCGTCAGTTCGGGAAAGTGGAGATCCCGCAGACGGCGTTTATCCAGGCGTTGAAGATGGATGGGTGAGTGCAGCGGGCGACACTAGAGCGACTGGGGCTAGGGCTAATTGCCGGAGTATCTTGGTCGTTTTTCGGATATACTCTGGGCAGTGGCGAATTTGACCAAGGTTTGCTGTTAACGGCACTGTCAGGATTGGGTGCCTGGTTTTGGTCAGAGATCCGTCCTACGTCAGAAATACCAGAGGTTGTTGAACAGTCTGGCTTTACAAGAACTTATAGCAAGAACGATGTTCGTGTCGCGAGAGGGTTAGCTAAGGCAGCATCGGGAGCTCTAGGGTATCTATTAAATGATCATATGTATTGGTCATGGCTTTCTTCGGGGGAACTAGAGCCTTTAAAAAAAGTTCATAGAGATTGGAAGAGGGGAATATTATTTTTCCAAGATGTCGAGTTATCCAATATGCTTGATGCGTTTATGGAAGATGTACAAAAATTAATTATCAAATTAGCTACCGATACTGCTCCCCAAGATATTTTTGGCGAACAGAAAATTGGCTACAAGCCCTTTAATGAAGTTAATCAAGAGCATTACGATAGTCTTCTAAGGGAAAGTCGCAATGCTGACAGATTAGCAAGTTCTGCGGGAATTCGGCTTGAACGTATTGTCGATTTTGTAAGAAAAGAAGTACCTGAAGCTTTTGATGAGCCACTTAATTCTTAACCTGCCAGCAAGCGTAGGGTGCGTGCTTGCACGCACCACGCCCTCGGCGCCGTGTCAACGGTGCGTGTGAACACGCACCCTACGGGTTCGCTATAAGGTCAACGATCCGCTCGTGCCTGCGCCGCTACTCCTTCCACCCGCTTCACCGTTGCATGGTACGTGTAAAAACGCACCCTACGCCACCTTTCCGGCGGCTTTGTCGCGGTGGAATGACGAATACGGCCAATCCTCTGGCCGCTCGACCAAGCCATGCTTTACCGGGTTGAACCAACAATACCGGATATTCGCCGCGTGATCTTCATTATCCCGGACGTGATGTTCCCAAAATCGCCGCTGCCATATGCCGCGCTCTTGTCGCGCCCTCTGGCTGTCGCGCAACGGCCCCATCAGCATGGCGCGGGAAAACCTGGCTTTGATGAGCCGCCACCGCACCGAATAATCACAATCTCCATCCGGCAGCCGCCAGATGCAATGCAGGTGATCGGGCAGTACGACCCACGCGTCTATCCCGAAGGGCCGTTCCCCCCGCGTTGCTCGCACCGCATCGCGCAGCACCTCGACCTGATCGACCAGCACCCGCCCCCCCCGCTGCGCCAGGGCGACGGTGAAGAAGATCGGAACGCCGGGCAGGCGGGGGCGGAAACAGCGCGACATACGCCATCATCGCGCGCTCCGGTTCAAAAGCGGTTAACGACAACGGATAAAAACGGAGGTATTTCCGGCCTCGCCTGCGGCCTTTGCCGTGCTAGCTTGCAATCCTGTCGCTTAACGAGGATGCCATGCCCAGCCTTTCGCCCGCCCTGTCCACCGTCGCCGAAAACACCGCCGATCACGCGGCCATTCAGCAATCTCTGGAAACCGTGCGCGAAACGCTGGGGATGGAGGTTGCCTATCTGTCGGAATTCGTCGACAGCCGCGCGGTCTTTCGCGCCGTCAGCGCCCCGGGTCTGGAAGCTATGATCCAGCCCAGCCAGAGCATGGATCTGCGAGAGGTTTACTGCAAGCACATCATCGACGGCAATCTGCCCCGCCTCATGCCCGACACCAGCCGCCACAAGATCGCGACCGACTTGCCCATCACCCAGATGATCCCCATCGGCAGCCATCTTTCGGTGCCGGTCCACCGTCCCGACGGCAGCATCTTCGGCATGTTCTGCTTTCTCAGCCGCCACCCGCGCCCCGACCTGACCGAAGACGCGCTTCACCTGGTCGAAACGCATTCGTCCCTGGTGGCCAGGCGCCTAGACAGGCTGGGCAGCGGCGCCGTTGACCTGCCCGCAAGCGCCGCTTAGTCGAAAAAGGGCACGATCACCCGGCAGAAGGTGCCCACCGCCATGCCGACCGGAATGGATCCGTCGCGCGGCCCGCTGCCAAATTGCGACAGCCCTGCGCCGGGGGCGGCCTTGGCCGGATCCAGCGTGAAGACGATCCCATCCCCCGCCCCGCGCGGCTTGGGCGAGGCGCGCCAAAGCCGCGTCTTGCCCGGCAGGCCCATTTCGCGTTGCACCAGATCGCCCGCCGCGCACCAATAATCGGTATCCTCGCGCCGCACCTCGTGGATCACCGTGATCTCGGACGGTGCGGTCTGCACCGCCGTCATGCCGTTCTGCGCCGTGAATGCCGCCGCGGGCAGCGGCAGCAGCAGCGCAAGGATCGTCAGTCGCATCGAAACCTCCTGTCGCGGGGGCCGGAACCGCCGCCGCCATCCGTTCGTTTCGCAGTCACCCTTATCGGAGCATGATCATGCATCTTCGACTGTTCCTGATCCATATCTGGGTCGCCTCGATTGCAGGCGCGGTGGTGATCGCGGGTCTGGCGATGGGCTATGTCACTGTCGCCACCTTCATCTGGGGCGCGATCATCGGCTTGGCCCTGGGCATCCCGGCTGCGCTGCTGAACTGGGTCTATCTTCGGCCCAACCGGTCGCGCGAAATTGGCTGGACATGGCCCATCGCCAATTCGATCCGCTCGGCCGCGCGTCAGAAACCCTGACCACCCCCCGAAATGACAAAGGCGGCCCTGCGGGGCCGCCTTTGATCCGTCGATCCGTCCTACATCGCCTCGGCGCTTTCCTGCTGGATCACCTGTCCCGCGGTCGATACGTCGCGGCCCAGGCCCTGCGCGGTCTGGCATCCGGCCAGGGTCAGCATTGCAAGAACCGCGCCGAGGCCGATAAGCGTCTTCTGCATCCGTCCACTCCTTTGCATGATCTGCGACGGAACGCGGTTTTGCGCGGGCGGTTCCGCCACGCTCAGAACGCCACGCCCGACCACAGGGCGACATTGGCATAGGGCGTGAATTCCCCGGTGCGCACGATGGCGCGGGCGTCGCGCGTCAGGGCCTTGAAGGCGTCATGCGCCAGGGTCCGGTTTTCGCCCAAGGCGCGGGTGCGCAGTGCGGCATCCAAGTCGGCCGATGCCTCGCTGGCCCAGGCGGAACGTTCCACCACCAGTTCCGCCCGTATGGCATCCAGCACGTCGAAGAACCGGGGCACGCCGCGCGTCACGGCCAGGTCGATGCAGCGCACGCCGGGCGGGACGGGCAGCCCGGCATCGCCGATGACCAGCAGGTCGCCATGACCCATCGCGGCGATCAGCCCGGACAGTTCGGAATGAAGCAGGGGTGTGCGTTTCATGGATCAGCCTTCGGGCAGGGTTTCGGACAGGTGTCGGATCATGTTGCCGCCCATGACCTTGGCGATCTGCGCCTCGGTCAGGCCTTCGTCCATCAGCGCCTGCGTCAAGGCCGACAGATGCGCCGCGTCAAAGGGCACGCCCACCGACCCATCATAATCGGATCCCAGCGAGACGTGATCTTCGCCCACCAGGTCGATGGCGGCCAGGATGCTTTCGGCAATATGGGCGGGGGTGCCGCCGCAGACCACGTCGGCCCAGAAGCCGATGCCGATCACGCCGCCCTTGGCCGCAATGGCCTGAACCAAGGCATCGTCCAGGTTCCGCGCGCTGCCGCAATGGCCGTGGATGCCGGTATGGGACAGGATCGGCCGCGCATCGGGGATCGCCAGCACATCCTGGACCATCAGGGGCGAGGCATGGGCCAGGTCGATCACCATGCCCCGCTGGATCATCCCATCGACCACCTGGCGCCCGAAATCCGACAGCCCGGCACCCGTGCCGCCTTCGCCGTGCAGGCTGCCGCCCAGCTCGTTGTCAAAGAAATGCGTCAATCCCAGCAGCCGGAAACCCGCGTCATGCAGCACATCCAGGTTGGCAAGGTCGCCTTCCAGCGGATGCGCGCCCTCGGATCCCAGGACCGCCCCCAGGATCCGTTGCCCGCCGGCGCGCGCGTCCAGCACGGCTTGTAGGTCGGCGCGCGTGCGGATCAGGTGCAGTTGGTCCGGCGCTGCCTCGGCGGCGCGCGCCAGGGCCGCGGCCTGCACCAGGGCGCGTTCGCGCAACGAAAACCACGACCGCAGCGGGCGCAGCTGGCCCATGAACAGAGGCGTGATGTTGTCGCCCGCTTCGGCGCTGTTCTGGTCGTAGTTCTGGCCGCGCGGGCTTTTGGTGACGGTGGTAAAGACCTGCACCGCCACATTGCCTTCCAGCAGGCGCGGCACGTCCGTGTGGCCCCGGTCTGCCCGGTCCAGGATATTGCGGTCCCACAGCAGCGCGTCGGAATGCCAGTCGCCGATCACCAGCCGGTCATGCAGCGCCTGCGCCTGGGGCGACACAGGCCAGCCTTCGGGCGGCATCCGCAGCGGGTTCAGCCCCCGTTCGACATAGCCGGGCGCGAAAACGAGGAATGCCGCCGCCGCCAGCACGACCAGCAGCGCGACACCCCCGAGAAGCCTTTTCCGCATTGTCAGGCTTCCAGGGCTTCAAGTTCGTCGATGAACCCCTCGATCATCGACAAGCCCTTGTCCCAGAACCGGGGATCCGAGGCATCCAGCCCAAAGGGGGCCAGCAGTTCCTTGTGATGCTTCGATCCGCCCGCCGCCAGCAGGTCGAAATACTTTTGCTGGAAATCCGGCAGCCCGTCTTCGTATGCCGCATAAAGCGCGTTCACCAATCCGTCGCCGAAGGCATAGGCATAGACGTAGAACGGCGAATGGACGAAATGCGGGACATAGGTCCAGAAGGTCTCGTATCCCGGCATGAAGTCAAAGACCGGACCCAGGCTTTCATGCTGGACCGACATCCACAACGCGTTGATGTCGTCGGGGGTCAATTCCCCGTCGGCCCGGGCCGCGTGCAGCTTGCATTCGAAATCATAGAAGGCGATCTGGCGGACGACCGTGTTGATCATGTCCTCGACCTTGCCGGCCAGCAGGGCCTTCTTTTCGGCCGGGTCGGTGGTCTTGGCCAGAAGCGCGCGGAAGGTCAGCATCTCGCCGAAGACGCTGGCGGTTTCGGCCAGCGTCAGGGGCGTTGAGGCCAGCAATTCGCCCTGTCCCGCGGCCAGCCGCTGGTGGACGCCGTGGCCCAGTTCATGCGCCAGCGTCATCACGTCGCGCGGCTTGCCCAGATAGTTCAGCAGCACATAGGGATGAACCGTTGTCACGGTCGGGTGCGCGAAGGCGCCCGGGGCCTTGCCGGGCGTCACGGCGGCGTCGATCCAGCCCTTGTCGAAGAAGGGTTCAGCCAGGTCCGCCAACCGGGGTGAAAATCCTGCATAGGCGTCCAGGACCGTCGTCCGCGCCTCGTCCCAGTCGATGGTGCGGGCGGGGGCGGTGGGCAGCGGCGCGTTGCGGTCCCAGATCTGCAGCTTGTCCAGGCCCAGCCACTTGGCCTTGAGCGCATAGTAACGATGCGACAGGCGCGGATAGGCGGCGGTGACGGCATTCCTCAGCGCCTCGACCACCTCGGGTTCGACATGGTTCGAAAGGTGACGGCCATATTGCGGCGTGGGCATCTTGCGCCACTTGTCCTCGATGGCCTTTTCCTTGGCCAGGGTGTTGTGGACGCGCGCGAACAGCTTGACGTTCTTCGTGAACACAAGGGCCAGGGCGCGGGCCGCAGCCTCGCGCCGCGCGCGGTCATGGTCGGTCAGCAGGTTCAGCGTGGCTTCCAGGCCCAGGGTTTCGCCGTTCACGTCGAATTCCAGAGCGGCGGTGGTTTCATCGAACAGCCGGTTCCAGGCCGAGGCACCCACCACAGAGGTGTCGTGCAGGAACTGTTCCAGCTCGTCGGACAACTGGTGCGGCCGCATGGCGCGCATTCGGTCGAAGACGGGCTTGTAGCGCGCAGGCCCGTCGGCTGCGGAAAAGACCGCGTCATAGGTCGTGTCCGGGATGCGGTTGAATTCAAGGCCGAAGAAGACCAGCGGCGTGGTGATGTCGGTGATCCGACCTTGAAGGTCGCCCATCATCTTGGCGCGCGCCGCATCGGTGGTGTTCTGGTAATAGCGCAGCCCGGCATAGGACATGATCCGCCCGGCGGTGATGTCGATATGCTGATAGGTTTCGATGCAGGCCAGCATTTCGGCGGGTGTCAGGTCCGCCAGCTTGCCCTGGTAGTGTGCGGCAAAGGCTGCGGCCTCGGTTTCCAGTTGCGCGATGTCGGCGGTCAGTTCAGCGGAATCCGGCGCGGGATACAGATCGGACAGATCCCATGCCGGAAGGATGCCGAATTCGCTGTCCGTGACCTGCTCGCGCGCGTCAAAGGTCGGTTGTCCTGCCATGGGTATCCCTTTCTTGCTGGTCCAGATGTAACCCACCCGGGCCGATGCGCAAGTCTGCGGGCATCCTAGAATCCGGCAAAAGCCGCGGCATGGCGGATGGCGCTGCCGTGTGGCAGATCGCCGATCATCTGCAGGCCTGGCCCTGCATGGGGCGAATCAAGGGGCGCGGGCAGAAAGCCCAGCGGCCCGTAATAGCCGGGATCGCCCAGCACCACGACCGAAGCCTCGTCCGCCCATGCCACGGCCTGGCGGATCAGGGCCGCGCCGATGCCAAGGCGCCGCGCCTTGGGTGCGACCGCGACGGGGGCAAGCGCAAAGGCGGGGCGATCTGCGCCCAGCGGGGACAGCGCGGCATGGCCGACAATGGTGCCTGCCGCATCGGCCACCAAGGACAACGACAGGTCGCCATCCTCGCGCAATTGGCGGACCAGCCGCGCCTCGGCATCGCCGCCAAAGGCGGTGCGCAGCAGGGTGTCGATGGCGTCCAGGTCCTGCCGGGTTTCGCGGCGGATGACCGGCATCACCTCGTGGCGCTGGAAATCGCGTCCGATGCCTGCGCTTTCCCGGCCCCAGGGGCTGTCTGCGGTGCGCTTGCCATGGGCGGCAAAGGCATCGGCATCGACAAACAGTTCGGACAGGTGCCACACCAGCGGATCGTCGTCCTGCCACAACTCGAAGCGCAGGCAGCCGGGTTCATCGCGGCTGAGCGCGACGTGACCCGGCAGCAGCGACAGCGCGGTCATCATCTGCCCCGCATCCGCGCAGGTCAGACGCCCGGTCAGCGCAACCATCGGCTTGGGCAGCGCGACGGGCGTGCCGGTGGCCGCGTGATGGTGGCGGGGCGAATGATGATGGCCGCAGGCGCAGGTCATGATGGTCCTCTCAGGGGGTCAGAAGGGTCATTCCCACTCGATCGTGCCCGGCGGCTTCGAGGTGATGTCATAGGTGCAGCGGTTGATGCCCTTGACCTCGTTGATGATCCGCGTCGCGGTTTCGCCCAGGAAGTCGTGGGTGAAGGGATAGTAATCCGCCGTCATGCCATCGACCGAGGTCACTGCCCGCAATGCGCAGGCAAAATCATAGGTCCGCCCGTCGCCCATCACGCCCACGGTGCGGACCGGCAGGATCGCCACGAAGGCCTGCCAGATCTCGTCGTAAAGACCGTGCTTGCGGATCTGGTCGATGAAGACCGCATCGGCCTTGCGCAGGATGTCCAGCTTTTCGCGGGTGATCTCTCCGGGGCAGCGGATCGCAAGGCCGGGGCCGGGAAAGGGATGGCGGCCAATGAATTTTGCAGGCAGGCCCAGTTCTCGGCCAAGGGCGCGAACCTCGTCCTTGAACAGCTCGCGCAGGGGTTCCACCAGCTTCAGGCCCATCTTCTCGGGCAGGCCGCCGACATTGTGGTGCGACTTGATCGTGACCGACGGCCCGCCGCTGAAGCTGACGCTTTCGATCACGTCGGGGTAAAGCGTGCCTTGCGCCAGGAACTCGGCCCCCTCGATGCCGCTGGCGTAACGCTGGAACACGTCGATGAACAGCCGGCCGATGGTCTTGCGCTTGACCTCGGGGTCGGACACACCTTCCAGCGCGCCCAGAAACAGTTCGGATTCATCCGCGTGGATTAGGGGGATGTTGTAGTTGTCGCGGAACATGGTCACGACTTCCTCGGCCTCGTTCAGGCGCAGAAGGCCGTGGTCCACGAAGACGCAGGTCAGCTGGTCGCCGATCGCCTCGTGGATCAGGACGGCGGCGACGGAACTGTCCACGCCGCCCGACAGCCCGCAGATCACCTTCTTGTCGCCCACCTGCTCGCGGATCTTGCGGATCGCCTCGTCGCGATAGCCCGCCATGGTCCAGTCGCCGGTAAATCCCGCCAGCCGGATGAAGTTTTCCAGCATGATGCGCCCGTTCGGGGTGTGATGCACCTCGGGGTGGAACTGCACGCCATAGAAACGGCGGGATTCATCGGCGATCATCGCGAAGGGCGCGTTGGGGGAGGTGCCGATCACCTCGAAGCCCGGCGCAAGCGCGGTAACGCGGTCGCCATGGCTCATCCAGACTTCCTCGCGGCCCCTATCCTTGTTCGTCGTATCGAACAGGCCCGCGAAGATGCCGTCGCCCTTGTGGCCTTCCGCCGGGCCGATGAAGGCGCGGCCGTATTCGGCATGGTGCCCGCCTTCGACCGCGCCGCCCAGTTGTTCCATCATCACCTGCTGGCCATAGCAGATGCCGAAGACCGGCACGCCCAGGTCGAACACGGCCCGCGGCGCGCGGGGGCTGCCCCCCCGGGTTACGCTGTCAGGCCCGCCCGACAGGATCACGGCCTGCGGGTTCAAGCCGCGCAGGATGTCGTCGGTCAGCAGGTTATAGGGGTGGATTTCGCAAAAGACGTTCAGTTCGCGCAGGCGGCGCGCGATCAGTTGCGTCACCTGGGATCCGAAGTCGATGATCAGAAGGCGTTGGTGCTGGGTCATGGATGCGCTTTAAGCGTGCCCATGCCGTCGTGCAAGGGATTTGGCAGCCCGGAACTGGCGTTGCAAACCCCGCGTTCCGCCGGCAACCAGAGAGGTTTCCATGCCCGCCATTCGTCCCCTTGTCCCGTTCCTTGCCTTGTCCCTGCTGGCTGCCTGCGGGCAGGAACCGGCCCTGACGCTGCCCTGGGGCCAGCCGGAACCCCCGGTCGAGCAAGCCCTGGCGGCGTCCTGCCAAGGCGATGCGACCGTGGCGCCCGTGCTGGACGGTGCCATCAATGCCGCCCGCCAGGCCGAGGGCAAGACCTTGCTGGACAGCGCGCCCTTGCTGCAGCAGGTCGCGCAAAGCCATGCCTGCGACATGGCCGCGCTTGGCCGAGTCGATGTGGAAGGGTCGAACGGGTCCAGCGTCGTGGACCGGGCGCGGGCGGTCGGATACCCGACCTGCGGCGTGGTGCAGCTTGTCGGGCGGGGCGGCGGCCCGGCGGACGCGGTGGCGAACTGGCTGCGCCAGGATGCACAGCGCACCGAATTGCTGGGCCAGACCAGCAGTCAGGTTGGCAGCGGATATGCCACCGGCGCGGACGGGACGCGTTACTACAGCGTGGTTCTGGGCGACAACTGCCGGTAATCTGTGACAAGGGCCGAAGGCGTTTCGCCCCCGGCCCTGCGGGCATATCCAAGTCAAGGCAAAGGGCGCGGCACACCCCGTTACTTCTCCGGCACCAGACCCCGGGGCGCAAAGCGCAGCACCAGAAGCAGCACCAGGCCCATGGCGATGAAGCGCATATGGGCCGCGCTGTTGAGCAGATGCGCCTTGATGTCGCCGTCGGGCAGGGGTGCGACCAGGGCGCCGATCAGGTTCGGACCCCAGACCTCGACCTTGATCCACAGGAACCAGATCAGGATCGCGCCCAGCACCGCGCCCCAGTTGTTGCCCGACCCGCCGACCACGACCATTACCCAGATCAGAAAGGTGTATCGCAGCGGGTTATAGCTGTTGGGCGCCATCAGCCCGTCCAGGGTGATCATCATCGCCCCCGCGATGCCGATCACCGCCGACCCCAGCACGAAGACTTGCAGGTGGCGGGCGGTCACGTCCTTGCCCATCGCCTCGGCCGCGGTCTCGTTGTCGCGGATGGCGCGCATCATCCGGCCCCATGGCGATTTCAGCGCCAGTTCGGCCAGCAGGATGACCAACAGCAGCACCACCAGGAACAGCGACATATAGCACAGCTTGACCCAGATCCCCGACGCCTCGGCGGCACTGAAGCCCCAACTGGTGGCGAAGTCGACAAAGGCAGGGTTCTGCTGAAGGTCGGTTTCATAGGGCACCGGCCGGGGGATCGCCGCGACGTTCTTGACGCCGCGAGCCAGCCAATCCTCGTTCCGCAGGACGGCGACGATGATTTCGCCGATGCCCAGCGTGGCGATGGCCAGGTAATCCGACCGCAGCCCAAGCGCGACCTTGCCCACCGCCCAAGCGGCGGCGGCGGCAAAGGCCCCACCCACCAGCCAAGACAGCAGAACGGGCAGGCCGAGGCCGCCGATATTGCCGGTGCGGGCGGAATCATTGGCCTCGATCGCGGTGACGGCGGGGTCGAACAGCCAGCGATAGGCGACAAAGCCCCCGATCAGCACCAGAACCATGATCCAGGCGCGGCGGGTGCGGGCATAGGCGATCTTGGCCAGGGCCAGCGTGCCCAGGCCCACGGCCAGCGCCCCGATCAGGCGCGGCCCGCCGGCGGCCCAGGCGCCTTCGACCGGGGGGAGGGACACCAGCACCGGGGCCAGCCCGCCGATGGCCAGAAAGCCCACCACGCCGGTGTTGAACAGCCCGGCATAGCCCCATTGCATATTCACGCCCAAGGCCGTGATGGCCGATATCAGGCCCATGTTCAGGATCGCCAGCGAGGTGTTCCACGACCCCGAGAACATGCCGTTCCTGACCGTGCCTTCCAGCAGGAACAGAACGGCAAGGACCGCGAACAGGATGGGCGCGCGCCAGGGATTGGATGCGGCGGCTTGACGGTTGCTTGACATGACGGACCCCCTTACACCGACTTGCCGCGGAACAGCCCGGTCGGGCGGAACAGCAGGACCACGATCAGGATGACGAAGCTGACGGCGAACTTGTATTCGGTGCCCAGCAGTTGCAGCAGCCCGCCCGGCTGCCAGTCCGGGAACAGATAGCCCGCGACCTTGACCCAAGGGTAGGTCACGGCCACCTCGGAGAATGCCACCAGGAAGCCGCCCGCGATGGCGCCCACGGGATTACCCAGGCCCCCCACGATGGCTGCGGCAAAGATCGGCAGCAGGATCTGGAAATAGTTGAAAGGGCGGAAGGACTTGTCCAGCCCGTACAGCACGCCCGCGATGGTCATCAGCCCCGCGGCGATGATCCAGGTCAGGCGCACCACGCGTTCGGGGTCGATGCCCGAGAGCAGGGCCAGATCCTCGTTGTCGGAATAGGCGCGCATGGCCTTGCCGGACTTGGTGCGGTTCAGGAACCAGAACAGCGCCGCGCAGACGATCACCGTGACGATCACCGT
Source organism: Paracoccus actinidiae (assembly GCF_030863885.1). Lineage (NCBI taxonomy): Bacteria > Pseudomonadati > Pseudomonadota > Alphaproteobacteria > Rhodobacterales > Paracoccaceae > Paracoccus > Paracoccus actinidiae. The sequence goes on along the minus strand of NZ_CP132956.1, from coordinate 1,933,610 downwards.
CAGCGCCTGGGTGGACCGCAGGGCCAGCCCCTCGGTCAGGCCCGACCATTCCCGGAAGTCGCGGACGTTTATGATGAAGCGCGCGCCGTCGTCGAAGCGCTGGTCGTCCACGCCGATGATCAGGCGCGTCAGCCCGTTCATCACGAACATCACGCCCACCGATGCCATGACGAAGATGATCGGCGCGGCCTTTTGCGCGCGATAGAACCTGTAGACCGCCCGGTCCGTGCCCAGCACCAGAAGGGCCGTCACCGCGATCCCCACCGGCAGGGCCAGCAGCGCGGTGGGCAGCACACCCAGCGACACCCCCAGGGATTGCAGCCCCCAGGTCGTCAGGATCGTGACGGCGGTGCCGAAGGCCATGGTGTCGCCATGGGCGAAGTTCGAAAACCGCAGGATCGCATAGATCAGGGTCACCCCAAGCGCACCAAGCGCCAACTGCGCGCCATAGGCCGCGGCGGGGATGAAGACGAAGTTCAGGACCGCCACAAGGGCGTTGAGGATATCCAAGGTTCAGCCCCCCAGGAAGGTGCGCCGCACCTCGTCGTTCTGCATCAACTCGTGGCCGGTGCCGGTATGGGCGTTCGCGCCCTGCACCAGCACATAGGCCTTGTCGGCGATCATCATCGCCTGCTTGGCGTTCTGTTCGACCATCAGCACCGGAAGACCGCCCCGGGCGATGGCGATGATGCGGTCGAACAGCTCGTCCATGACGATGGGGCTGACGCCCGCCGTCGGTTCGTCCAGCATCAGCACCGACGGCTGGGTCATCAGCGCGCGGCCCACGGCCACCTGCTGGCGCTGCCCGCCGGACAATTCGCCCGCGGCCTGTCGACGCTTGGCGGCAACGGCAGGGAACAGTTCATACACCTGTTCCATGGTGCGGCGGATGTCGTCGCCCCGGATATAGGCCCCCATTTCCAGGTTCTCCTCGACCGTCATGGACGGGAAGATGTTGTTGACCTGCGGCACGAAGCCCATGCCCGCCTTGACGCGGTCCTGAGGGTTCAGGGCGGTGATGTCGCGCCCGTTCAGCCGCACGCTGCCCTTGCGCAGGTTCAGCATCCCGAAGATGGCCTTCATGGCGGTGGACTTGCCCGCGCCGTTGGGGCCGACGATCACGGCGATCTGGCCCTGTTCCACGGCAATGGTGCAATCATGCAGGATATCGGCGCCCTTGCCATAGCCGCCGGTCATGTTTTCGCCGATCAGGAAGGGGTCCCCCGAATGTCCCGGTCCCACGGGACCGGAACGGCGGGTGCCGTCGATGGTGCCGCGCCCGCCGGGGTTCACGACCGACAGGTCGCGGTTGCCCCGCTTGCCGAAGACTGCGTCCTGATCGCTCATGCGCCCACCATGTCCTTGTTTTTCAGGCCGGTGCCCAGATAGGCCTCGATCACGGCCTCGTTCTTCATGATGTCGGCGGCAGAGCCCTTGGCCAGCACCTTGCCCTCGGCCATGACGATCACCGGGTCGCACAGCTTGCCGATGAAATCCATGTCATGCTCGATCACGCAGAACGTATAGCCCCGTTCCTTGTTCAGCCGGATGATCGCGTCGGCGATGGTCATCAGCAGGGTGCGGTTCACGCCCGCGCCCACCTCGTCCAGGAAGACCACCTTGGCATCGACCATCATGGTGCGGCCCAGCTCCAGCAGCTTCTTTTGCCCGCCCGACAGGTTGCCGGCCTTTTCATGGGTCAGGTGGCGGATGGTCAGGAAGTCGAGAACCTCGTCTGCGCGCTTGCGCAGCGCGTCTTCCTCGCGCTCGATCCGGCCGCGCTGGAACCAGGTCTTCCAGATCGTCTCGCCCGATTGCGCGCCCGGCACCATCATCAGGTTCTCGCGCACGGTCATGCTGGAAAATTCATGCGCCAACTGAAAGGTGCGCAGCAGGCCCTTGTGGAACAACTCGTGCGGCGGCAGGCCGGTGATATCCTCGCCATCCATGAAGACGCGGCCCGATGTGGGCGGCAGCACGCCCGCAATGACGTTGAACAGCGTGGACTTGCCCGCGCCGTTCGGCCCGATCAGCCCGGTGATCGAGCCGGTCTCGATCGTCAGGCTGGCGCCATCGACGGCGCGAAAGCCCCCGAAATGCCGGTGAAGGTCTTCGACCCTGATCATTCGTTCACCCCGTCTTCACGCCATTGGTGAAGTGTGACCGCATTCTGCGGCTTTTGTCATGAAAAATGGCCCGGCAACCGTTAGGCTGCCGGGCCAGAGCATTCTTTACACGTCAGCGATAGCCGACAACAGTCATTTCGCCGTTGTCGAAAGACACCTCGCGGTAAACGCCGGCGGTCTCGCCCGCGCCCACCATCTCGATGGACGAGGCGCCGACATAGTCGATGTCGCCGCCGCCGTTCAGGATCTCCAGACCCTTGGCCAGTTCGCCCGGCAGGATCTTTTCGCCCGGTTCGTTGGCGACATCCATCACGTTGTTCTTCCAGACATTGGGATCGCTGGACTTGGCGGCGGCCATGGACAGCAGCATCAGCGCGGCCGCGTCATAGGCTTCGGCGGAATAGGCACTGGTGCCTTCGAAGCCCGCTTCCTCGGCCATGGCCAGGAACTTCTCGCGGCCCTCTCCTTCGGCTGCGGGGTTCTGGCCAAAGCTGCCGCTGATCTCGTCGCCGAAGTTGTCGACCAGGGCCTGGCCGACCATGCCGTCGGGGAAGACGAAGGTGTCAAAGGCGCCGGTATCCAGTGCTGCGCGCACCACGCCCGAACCGCCCTGATCGACATAGCCCGCGACGACAAGCGCGTCGCCGCCCGCCGCCGCAAGGGCCGCGACCTCGGCCGAATAGTCGGCCTTGCCGTCGTCATGGGCGCTGTTCACCGTCACGGTGCCGCCCTTTTCCTGGAAGGCCGCCGCGAAGGCGTCGGCCAGCCCCTTGCCGTAATCGTTGTTGGTATAGGTGATGGCGGCGTTCTTGATGCCCTTTTCCATCATGATCTCGGCCATCACCTCGCCCTGGCGGGCATCGGACGGAGAGGTGCGGAAGAACAGGCCGTTATCCTCGATCGTGGACAGCGCGGGCGAGGTCGCGGAAGGCGAGATCATCACCACGCCGTTCGGCACGGCCACGTTCTGCAAGGACGCGATTGCCTCGCCCGAACACATTCCGCCGACGATGCCCTTGACCCCTTCGGCGGTGATCAGGCGTTCCACGGTCGCGGTGGCGGCTGCGGCGTCGGTGCAGGTCGAATCGCCCTGGACCGGAATCACAGTCGATCCGTCCAGAAGCAGGCCGGAATCGCTGACCTCTTTCATGGCCAGTTCGGCGCCCGACCGCATTCCGGGGGCCATGGATTCCAGCGGGCCGGTAAAGCCCAGCGACATGCCCAGCTTGATCTCCTCGGCGGATGCGGCACCGGCCAGCAATGCGCCGGCAGCAGTGGCCAGAAGAAGTTTTTTCATTACTTTGTCTCCCAGTTGGAACAATGTCCTGACGGGCACGTTAGAAGCGCCTTGCCCAAAAGAAAAGCACGATATTGTCAACAAAGCCTGACTTTATGGTTGGGTTACGCAGGGTTAGCGCCAGCCGAGCCTGTCTTGCCGGCGGCGGAAGATCAGGCCGGGCAGGGCGGTCAGCAGCCAGCCAAGCGCCAGCCCCATGCCCGCCGCCCACAGCCCCGCAGCCGTCACCGGCACGGCGGGCCTGAAATCGCCCCAGGCCGCTGCCAGCGTTTCGGGATCGCGCAGGCGATGGGGCAGCAGCATCCGTTCCAGCGGGCCCGCGATCCGCAGCATCTGCAGGTCGCCGCGCGCGCGGTCCAGGCGAGTGAAGACATCGCGCATATTGTCCCGATGGGCATCGCGGAAGGTGCTGCCCCCCAGGTCCGCCAAGGCCTGATCGCGGGTCAAGCCTGCGGCCTGGGCGCTGATGTCGAATTCCGCCGCAACGCGGGACAGGGCATCGACCTGCCCGCCAAGCCGCTGGACATACTGGTCCGAGAAGGCCGGGAACTGCGACAGGACGATGGCGCAACACACCGCCACCGCCAGCCGCAGCAGCCCGATCACTTGTCCTGCACCTTCAGGCCCAGCACGGGGGCATAGACCTGTTCCAGCCGCGCGATGGCGTCCTTGGGCGAGATTTCCTCGGTCGCGCCCGTGCGGCGGTTGGTCAGTTCGACCTTGTTGGCGGCCAGCCCGCGCGGGCCGACGGTGATCCGCCAGGGCAGGCCGATCAGATCCATCGTGGCGAATTTCGCCCCTGCCCGGTCGTCGCGGTCATCATACAGCGGATCCAGCCCCCGCGCCTGCAATTCCGCATAGATCGCATTGCAGGCGCTGTCGGTGGAATTGTCGCCTTGTTTCAGGTTGACGATGCCGACATGGAAGGGCGTCACGCCTTCGGGCCAGATGATGCCGCGATCGTCGTGGTTGGCCTCGATGATGGCGCCCAGCAGGCGGGACACGCCGATGCCGTGGCTGCCCATTTCGACGGGCACTCGGGCCCCATCGGGACCGACGACGGTGGCGCCCATGGCCTCGGAATACTTGGTGCCGAAATAGAAGATCTGGCCCACCTCGATCCCGCGCGCGGTGCGGCGGCGTTCTTCCGGCACCTGGGCAAAGACCGCCTCGTCATGGGTTTCATCCGTGCGGGCATAGCGGCTGGTGAACTCCTCCAGCACGGCCTGGCATTGCTCGACGCTGTCGTAATCGATCTGCCGGTCGCCAAAGGTCAGGTCGGTGATCTGGCTGTCATAGAAAACCTCGGATTCCCCGGTTTCCGCCAGGACCAGGAATTCATGCGTGTAATCCCCGCCGATCGGCCCGCCGTCCGCGCGCATCGGGATCGCCTGCAATCCCATGCGTTCATAGCTGCGCAGATAGCTGACCAGATGCCGGTTATAGGCGTGCAGCGCCGCGTCCCTGTTCAGGTCGAAGTTGTAGCCGTCCTTCATCAGGAACTCGCGCCCGCGCATCACGCCGAAGCGGGGGCGGATCTCGTCGCGGAACTTCCACTGGATGTGATACAGCGTCAGCGGCAGATCCTTGTAGCTGTTCACATGGGACCGGAAGATGTCGGTGATCATCTCCTCGTTCGTGGGACCATACAACAGGTCGCGCTTGTGGCGGTCCTGCAGGCGCAGCATTTCCTCGCCGTAATCGTCGTAACGGCCGGATTCACGCCACAGGTCCGCCGGTTGCAGGGTCGGCATCAGCAGCGGGATATGGCCCGCGCGCTGCTGTTCCTCGTGAACGATCTGCTGGATGCGGTTCAGCACCTTGAAGCCCAGCGGCAGCCAGGAATAGATCCCCGCGGCCTGCTGCTTGATCATTCCGGCGCGCAGCATCAGCCGGTGGCTGACGATCTGCGCCTCTTTCGGGTCTTCCTTCAGCACCGGCAGGAAATAGTGCGACAGACGCATGGGGCGTGGTCCTTTGACAGCGTTTGGCGCACAGCGTTAGCGGATCGGCCCTGCCTTGCCAAGAACCCGCGCCCGCTTGCAACTGACGCCCGTCAGGGTCACAGTCTGCGCGACAAGAAGCACCAGGAACCGGCCATGCGCATACCGATACACAAGCAACTGATGTGGTGGGGTGTATCGGCGGTGGTGCTGCTGCTGGCGATGTGGCTTTTGGGCAATGCGATCCTGCCCTTTATCCTGGGCGCGGGCGTGGCCTATCTGCTGGATCCGGTGGCCGACCGGCTGGAACGGTCGGGCCTGTCGCGGGTCATGTCGGTGGTGGTCATCACCGTGGCCGCCGTCCTGGCCTTCGCAGGGGTGGTGCTGCTGGTCGTGCCGGTCATGCTGCGCCAGGCGACTTCTCTGATCGAAACCGCGCCCACCATGCTGGAACAGGCGCGCCTGTTCCTGTCCGCCCGGTTCCCCGAGCTTTTGCCCGTCAATGGCGATGTGGGCACGGCATTGACCGACCTGGGCGCGGCCATGGGCGAACAGATGGGCACGCTGGCCTCCAGGCTGCTGTCGTCGGTGGGCGGCATCATCAGCGCCATCGCGATCCTGGTGATCGTGCCGGTGGTGGCCTTCTACCTGCTGCTGGACTGGGACCATCTGGTTGACCGGGTGGACACGCTGTTGCCCCGCGAACACGCGCCCACGCTGCGCCGCCTGTCGCGGGAAATCGACGAGGCGCTGTCGGGCTTCGTGCGCGGGCAGGGGCTGGTGATGCTGATCCTGGGCACCTGGTATGCCATCGGGCTGATGATCGTGGGCCTGCCCTTCGGCTTCTTCATCGGGGTAATGGCGGCGCTGTTGTCCTTCATCCCCTATGTGGGCGTGCTGATCGGGGGGGCCACGGCGATCGGGGTCGCCTTGTTCAGCTTCTGGGGCGATCCGCTGTTCATCGGCCTGGTGGTGGCGATCTTTGCCATCGGCCAGATCGTCGAGGGCAATTATCTGCAACCCAAGATCGTCGGCCACCATGTCGGCCTGCACCCGGTCTGGCTGCTGCTGGCCTTGTCGGTCTTTGGCGCGCTGTTCGGTTTCGTGGGCATGGTCATGGCGGTGCCGCTGGCCGCGGCCCTTGGAGTGGTCGGGCGGTTCCTGACGCAGCGGTATCAGGAAAGCGCGCTGTTCACCGGCCAGGCGCTGCCCCCCGACCCGGGCCAGCCGATGCTGGTCGAGATCGTGCCCCAGGGCACCGTGTCCAACACCATCCGCGAGGCGCGCATCCGCGCCGACCAGAACCGCGCCCAGGGCCAGATCGAGATCATGCGCGAGGAAATCGCCCGCAAGCATCCTGACGTGGGATAGATGGGCGCGAGTTCTCGGCAACTGACGCTGGACCTGACCACGCCGCCGGCCCATTCGCGCGCCGATTTCCTGCCCGCGCCCGCGAACCGGGCGGCGCTTGCGGCCTTGGATGCGCCGCAGGACTGGCCGCTGGGGCGGATGCTGCTGATCGGGCCCGAGGGCGCGGGCAAGTCGCATCTGGCGGCGTTCTGGGCGGCGGAAAACGGCGCGCGGCGGGTCAAGGCCTCGGCCCTGCGTCCCGACGCGGCGGACGGGCTTACCCCCGAGGGCGGTGCCCTGGTGATCGAGGATGCCGACCGTGCGGGCCGGGCGGCGGGGGCCGAGCAGGCGCTGTTCCACCTGTGGAACCTGTGCGCGCCGCGCGATTGCCTGCTGCTGCTGACGGCCCGCACCCCGCCGCGCGATTGGGGCCTGGTGCTGCCCGACCTGCGCTCGCGCATGGACGCGATGCCCCAGGTCCGGCTGGGGCCGCCCGATGAATCGCTGCTGGCCGCCGTGCTGGTCAAGCTGTTCGCCGACCGCCAGCAGGCGGTGCCCGCCGACCTGATCGACTGGCTGGTCCTGCATATGCCGCGCGACCTGGGCTTGGCGCGGCGCCTGGTCGCCGCCATCGACCAGGCCGCCATGGCCGACAAGCGGCCGATCACGCGGCGCATTGCCGCCGAACTGCTGCACGGTTTATCCGACACCGAGACCTGATTCATCCGCTTTGAAGGCCAGGACCATGACGCAAGCCGATTTTCTTCGGACCCCATTCCCCGAACCGCAGGACTTGCCCGAAGGCGTCCCCCAGAACGGCGCGCGCTTCTTCAACCGGGAAATCAGCTGGCTGTCCTTCAACTGGCGCGTCCTGGACGAGGCGCGCAATCCCCGCGTGCCGCTGCTGGAACGGCTGCGCTTCGTGTCGATCAGCGCGACCAACCTGGACGAATTCTATACCGTCCGTGTCGCGGGCCTGCGCGAACTTGTGCGGGAAGGGAACGCCACCCCCTCGGACGACGGGCTGACGCCTGCCGAACAGCTTGCGATGATCAACGCCGACGCCCGCCGCCTGATGGGCGCGCAGCAAGGCGTCTGGAACCGCATCCGCCGGGAAATGGAGGAAGCGGGCATCGTCATCCTGTCCCGGTCCCGCCTGACGCGCGCCGAGGAGGAATTCCTGCACGATCATTTCGAACGCAAGGTCTTTCCGGTCCTGTCGCCCCTGGCCATCGACCCCGCCCATCCGTTCCCCTTCATCCCCAATGCCGGTTTTTCGCTGGCCCTGGAACTGGCGCGCGAAACCGACGGGCGGCAGATGCAGGCGCTGCTGCCGATCCCTGCGCAGCTTAACCGGTTCATTTCCCTGCCGGGCAGCGAGCGGTTCTTCCGGCTGGAGGATCTGCTGCTGATGCACCTGTCGTCGCTGTTTCCCGGCTATCGCGACACGGGCCATTGCGCCTTTCGCGTGCTGCGCGACAGCGACCTCGAAGTCGAGGAGGAAGCCGAGGATCTGGTCCGCGAGTTCGAGACCGCGCTGAAGCGCCGCCGCCGGGGCAGCGTGATCCGGCTGAAGATCACGCGCGGCGCCCCCGACCGCCTGCGCCGCCTGATCATGGAGGAACTGGAGGTCGGCCCCGACGAGGTGATCGAGGTCGAAGGCCTGCTGGGCGTGGCCGACCTGTCCGAACTGGTGCTGGACAATCGCCGCGACCTGCTGTGGCCCGCCTTTACCCCGCGCGTTCCCGAACGGGTTCAGGACCACGACGGCGATATGTTCGCGGCCATCAAGCACAAGGATATGCTGCTGCACCACCCCTACGAGACCTTCGACATGGTGGTCCGTTTCCTGGCGCAGGCGGCACGCGACCCCAACGTGCTGGCGATCAAGCAGACGCTGTATCGCACCAGCCGCGACAGCACGATCGTCGAGGCCCTGTGCGAGGCCGCCGAATCCGGCAAGTCGGTCACGGCCCTGGTCGAGCTGAAGGCCCGCTTTGACGAGGCCGCGAACATCCGCCAGTCCCGCCGTCTGGAACGGGCGGGCGCCCATGTCGTCTATGGCTTCGTGAACTACAAGACGCACGCCAAGATCAGCACGGTGGTGCGGCGCGAAGGCGACAACCTTGTCACCTATACCCATTACGGGACCGGCAACTATCACCCGATCACGGCGCGCATCTATACCGACCTGTCGCTGTTCACCTGCGATCCGGCACTGGGCCGCGATGCCACCAAGGTGTTCAACTACCTGTCGGGCTATGTTCAGCCCGTGGGCTTGGAAAACATTTCAATTTCGCCCATCGACCTCAAGGACCGGCTGCTGTCCCTGATCGGGCGAGAGGCGGAACTGGCCCGGCAGGGCCGTCCGGCGGCGATCTGGGCCAAGATGAACTCGCTGATCGAAAAGGACGTGATCGACGCGTTGTATGCCGCAAGCAGCGCGGGCGTCAGGATCAGCCTTGTCGTGCGCGGCATTTGCGGAATCCGTCCAGGCATCCGGGGCTTGTCGGAAAACATCCGCGTCAAATCCATCGTCGGGCGATACCTGGAACATTCGCGCATCGTGTGCTTCGGCAATGGCCATGGCCTGCCGTCGAAACGGGCGCGGGTGTTCATCAGTTCGGCCGACTGGATGGACCGTAACCTGAACCGCCGGGTCGAAACCCTTGTCGAATGCGTGAACGAAACCGTCAAGGCGCAGATCGTCAGCCAGATCATGGCCGCCAACATGGCGGACGAGGCGCAAAGCTGGTTGTTGCAACCCGATGGCCGGTTCGTGCGCTATCTTCCCGACGGGCGGGACGACCTGTTCAACTGTCACCGCTTCTTCATGGACCATCCGTCGCTGTCGGGGCGGGGCACGGCGGGGGCCGGCGACGTTCCGGCACTGACCCATTCGAATGATTGACGCCCCCGTCACGGCGGGTCATTAACAAATGCGATGCGACCCATGCAGGAGAGGCGCGATGAACGGCGTGCGGACAACGACCGGCAAGAAGATCGAGCCTTTCGGCAAGATGTTCGCGACCCTGCCCAAGCGGGCCCTGTCGCGGGTGGGGGTGGTCGATGTGGGATCGAACTCGATCCGGCTGGTGGTCTTTGACGGCGCGGCGCGCTCGCCCGCCTATTTCTATAACGAAAAGGTCATGGCCGGGTTGGGGGCCAAGATGGCCCAGACCGGCCGCCTGAACCCCGAAGGCGTCCAGCGGGGCTTTGCCGCCTTGCAACGCTTTGCGGCGCTTGCCAAGGGCATGGACATCGACCCGCTGACCTGCGTGGCCACCGCCGCCGTGCGCGAGGCGGCGGACGGCCCCGAATTCCAGGCCCGCGTCGAACGCGAAACCGGCATCAAGATGTGGGTCATCGACGGAGAGGAGGAAGCCCGCCTGTCCGCCCAGGGCGTGCTGCTGGGCTGGCCGGACGCGCGCGGGCTGGTTTGCGACATCGGCGGCAACTCGATGGAACTGGCCGAGGTCGCGGACGGGCAGGTGGGCCGACGCGTGTCGTCCCAGCTTGGCCCCTTCCGCCTGCAGCAGGTGCCGGGCGGCAAGGACGGGCTGCGCAAGCATATCAGGAAGGTGATGGCGGAACTGGCCCAGGTCATGGGCACCCATCACGAGCGCATCTATCTGGTCGGCGGCAGCTGGCGCGCCATTGCCCGGCTGGACATGGAACGCGTGGGCTATCCCATGACGGTATTGCACGAATACCGCATGACGCCCGCGGCTGTGGCCGACACGGTCGCCTGGATAGGCGCGCATGAGCTGAACGATCTGCGCGCGCAGGTGGGGATCTCGACCTCTCGCATGGAGTTGGTGCCGCTGGCCTCTCAGGTGCTGCTGCAACTGGCCGAGACGTTTGCGCCCACCGAACTGGCCGTCAGCAGCTATGGCATCCGCGAGGGTCTGTTGTACGAACAGATGCCCGACAGCCTGCGCAAGCGCGACCCCCTGATCGAGGCCGCACGGTTCACGGAACGCCAGATGGCCCGGATGCCGGGATCGGGCAAGAAGCTGTATCAGTTCCTGCAACCGCTGTTCGCAAACACGCCGCCGGAACAAGACCGCCTGATCCGCGCCGCCTGCCTTTTGCACGACACAAGCTGGCGCGCCCATCCCGATTACCGGGCCGAGGCCTGCTTCGACAATGTCACCCGCGCCAACATGGCCGCGCTGTCTCATCCCGAACGCGTGTTCCTGGGGCTGGCCCTGCTGCATCGCTACAAGAACAGCCGTGCGGGATCCCTCATGGCGCCCTTGTTCAAGCTGCTGTCGGACGCGCAGATCAACGATGCCGAGGTTCTGGGCAAGGCCATGCGCTTTGGCGCGATGCTGGCGTTGGACGATCCTGCCGATGCCGGGCGCCTGACCTGCGAAAACGGGGAACTGCGCCTGCACCTGACCCCCACCGGCCGCAAGCTGATGGGCGAAGTGGCCGAGGCGCGGTTCCGGTCGCTGTGCGGGGCACTTGGTCTGGAAGGCGCTATCGTCTAGATCTTGCCGCGATTCAGCGCCTTGCGGAATTCATGCATCCTTCATGCGATAACCACTTGGATTTCGGCGCCCTATCGACCGCGATCCCGCTTGAGTGATTTAAGACTCGCATAGGCGGGTTGTCCGACGTGCACCACAAGGTATCTGGCCTTTTGCCGCAGCCATTGCACAGGCGTCACCTTCAGCCGCGCATCATATGCCGCCTTTGGACGCAGATGCGGCTGCAATGCCAGTATGGGCGGAAGCAGGCTTTCCAAGCGGTCCTGGAACGAAAGCTTGAGAGTTTTGTGCCAGTAATGAAAGACGACGTCCCACGCGGAAAAGATTCTGGTTGTCCGTTCGGCAGCCATGCCCACTGCAAGCTGTTCGCAGGTATGGACCCGGGTTTGCTGCCAGAGATGGTCGCAAAGGCGAAGGCTTTCATGAAGGACGCCGATGTCGCTGTAGTGGAAGCCGGTGATGCCCGAATTCCACATCTTGCTATGATTGCGCAGAACCGCCTTCGTGCCGTCGCTCCATGTGAATGGGTGGTTGCGGATACCGTCCCGGATTTTCCGGGTGATCCGGTCCGAGGCCAGGCGGAGGTTTTTCTCGGCAACATGCAGGCAGCTGCGCCCGGGGCCGATGCGATTGAACAGCAGCATGGGCGAACGCTGAAAACAGGTATCCGTATCGACGAATGCCAGCTTGCCCCGGTATTTCTCAAGCGCCTCGATAATGACCATCAGCTTGCGCCGGTGGGTGTAATCACTTCCCTCAAGCCAGGCATCCAGCTTGGCCTTGTCGATCCGCAGCACGGTTACCCCCTCCAGGGCCGCGAAAGTCTCGGGATGATCGGTATAGACCACATAGCGGACGCGGCCGGTGCCGAACGGCTCAAAATGAGCGGCCGTGAGCAGCGAAAAGACGGCTTCCTTGATATGCTGACCTTTGCCATAGGCCAGGTAGAGCAGGGTTCCCGCGTATTGAGGGTCGCCTTTTTCAATATCCAAGGCTGTCTCAACACTGAAACTCTGCGACGTCATGCCTCAATAACTCCGAAACCATCACTTCAGCTGGCACCAAAGGATGTTTCGGCTTGACTGCGCCGCATATCGCTTGGTCATTAGGTGGCACGATTAGGCCCGATTGGAAGCAAGACCGTCAAGTAGGAATGTAAGATTTTCAATACCGATGTAAAAAATGAAATATAATACAATATATTAATGAAAATTGATGGAATTTCCTTCTTGCCGATTTTCAACCGGCAGATTACGCGAAAATCTTGAATATTCTTATAATTGAAAATAGTCCCTTTAGTCTGGGCCGGACTACGGTTTTGATCGCAGCTTAAGGTTTCAGCTTGTAGCATATCCAACAGCTATGCTTTTCGCGTTGACACCGAACGCAATCATCAGCCGCACATGGGGCATGGGCCGGCTGTCGCTGAAGGCGCATCGTCGTCGATCCGATCCACACGATGCTGCACTTGGCGCTGGATATTCCTGCATGGCCGGGCGGCTTGATGAAATCCGGTCGCTGATCTGTCCTTCCTGAAACACGACCTCGGCCTGATACGGCAGAGGCGGAATTGGAAAAAGGGCGCCCGAAGGCGCCCTTTCCGTGTCTGCCGCAAAGGCAAGGGATGATTACATCATCCCGCCCATGCCGCCCATGTCGGGCATACCGCCGCCAGCCGATTTCGGCTCGGGCTTTTCGGCGATCATGGCTTCGGTGGTGATCAGCAGGCCCGCGACCGAGGCCGCGTCTTCCAGGGCGGTGCGAACCACCTTGGCCGGGTCGATCACGCCGAACTTGAACATGTCGCCATATTCTTCGGTCTGCGCGTTGAAGCCAAAGGTCCGGTCGTCGGATTCGCGGACCTTGCCGGCAACCACGGCGCCGTCAACGCCGGCGTTCTCGGCGATCTGGCGCATCGGAGCCTCGAGCGCGCGGCGCACGATGGCGATGCCCGCTTCCTGGTCCGAGTTTTCGCCCTTCAGGCCTTCCAGGGCCTTGCCGCCTTGCACCAGGGCCACGCCGCCGCCGACGACCACGCCTTCCTGCACGGCCGCACGGGTGGCGTTCAGCGCGTCATCGACGCGGTCCTTGCGCTCTTTCACCTCGATCTCGGTCATGCCGCCGACGCGGATGACGGCAACGCCGCCTGCCAGCTTGGCCACACGTTCCTGCAGCTTTTCGCGGTCATAGTCCGAGGTGGTTTCCTCGATCTGCTGACGGATTTGCGAAACGCGGGCCTCGATCTCGGATTTTTCACCGTTGCCATCGACGATGGTGGTGTTGTCCTTGTTGATCGTGACCTTCTTGGCGCGGCCCAGCATGTCGATGCCGACGTTTTCCAGCTTCATGCCCAGGTCTTCGCTGATCACCTGACCACCGGTCAGGATGGCGATGTCCTGCAGCATGGCCTTGCGGCGATCGCCGAAGCCCGGAGCCTTGACGGCAGCGATCTTCAGCCCGCCGCGCAGCTTGTTGACGACCAGCGTGGCCAGGGCCTCGCCTTCGACGTCCTCGGCAACGATCACCAGCGGCTTGCCCGACTGGATCACGGCCTCCAGCAGCGGAACCATCGGCTGCAGCGACGACAGCTTCTTCTCGTGCAGCAGGATATAGGCGTCTTCCAGATCCGCGATCATCTTGTCGGGATTGGTGACGAAATAGGGCGACAGATAGCCGCGGTCGAACTGCATCCCTTCGACGACTTCGACTTCCGTCTCCATCCCCTTGTTCTCTTCGACGGTGATCACACCCTCGTTGCCGACCTTCTGCATCGCATCGGCGATGAAGCGGCCGATATTGGTCTCGCCGTTGGCGGAAATGGTGCCGACCTGGGCGACTTCGTCGCTGTCGGTGACGGGACGCGAGGCGGCCTTGATGGCCTCGACGACCTTCAGGGTCGCCATGTCGATGCCGCGCTTCAGATCCATCGGGTTCATGCCGGCGGCGACCGCCTTCATGCCTTCCTTGACGATGGCCTGGGCCAGCACGGTCGCGGTGGTGGTGCCGTCGCCCGCTTCGTCATTGGTGCGGCTGGCCACTTCGCGGACCATCTGGGCGCCCATGTTCTCGAACTTGTCGGACAGTTCGATTTCCTTGGCAACCGTCACGCCGTCCTTGGTGATGCGGGGCGCACCAAAGGACTTGTCGATCACGACGTTGCGGCCCTTAGGCCCAAGCGTGACCTTGACGGCGTCGGCCAGGATGTTGACACCCCGAAGCATCCGGTCGCGGGCGTCCGTGTTGAACTTGACTTCTTTCGCAGCCATGTGACTCTCCTAGATTTATGATTGAAGGATGCGGATCAGGCGATGACGCCCAGGATGTCGCTTTCCTTCATGATCAGCAGCTCCTCGCCGTCGATCGTGACCTCGGTGCCCGACCATTTGCCGAACAGCACCCGGTCGCCCGCCTTGACCGAAGGAGCGATCAGTTCGCCCGAATCCTTGCGCGCGCCTTCGCCGGTCGAGATGATCTCGCCCTCGGCGGGCTTTTCCTTGGCGCTGTCGGGGATGATCAGGCCGCCCTTGGTCTTCTCGTCCGACTGGACGCGGCGGACCAGAACGCGGTCATGAAGCGGTGTGAATGCCATATGTGAACACTCCGTGTTTCAGGTTACAGTGTTGCGTTGTTGGCACTCACGGCAAGCGAGTGCCAATGGCGGTGATCTAGGCCATGAGATCGGAACTGTCAACGGCGAGCTGTCGCCCAAATGTGTATTCGGGGCGGCTGGTCAACGGTCCGCCCCTGTGACAGCCTTGCGGCGGCTGGCGGCGGGGGATCAACGGATGCGGGTGTTTTTGGCAGGAATCTTCACGCTTTGGGCGGCGGCGGCCCCGGCATCGGAATGCCTGGGCACGAACCTGTTCGATACCATGCCCGCCGATCAGCGGGCCGAGATCGACGCGGCGGTTGCCGGCGTTTCCCATCACAAGGGCATCTTGTGGCAGGCCGCAAAGGACCGGCAGGTCATCACCCTGGTCGGCACCTATCATTTCGGCGATCCCCGTCACGATGCGATCGTCGCCCGCCTGGAACCGCTGATCGCCGATGCCGCCGCCCTGTTTGTCGAGGCGGGTCCGGCCGAGGAGCGCAAGCTGACCGAGGCCTTGGCATCCGATCCCACCCTGATGGTCGATCCGACCGGGCCGACCCTGCCCGAACGGCTGGACGACCGGGATTGGGCCTTGCTGTCGGCGGCCATGGCGGAACGCGGGACGCCTGCCGTTGTCACGTCGAAGCTGCGACCCTGGTATGTGGCCATGATGCTGGGGGTCAGCCCCTGCATGATGCAGCAGGTTGCCAAGGGCGGGGTCGAGGGTCTGGACCGCCGCCTTGTGAACCGGGCCGAAGCCCTGGATGTCCCCGTCCGCGCCTTGGAGCCATGGGATACGGTCTTTACCCTGTTCAGCCATCTCACGCCCCAGCAGGAAATCGAGATGATCCGCGCGGCTCTTCCCGCAGCAGCCCATGCCGACGATTATGCGGTGACGCTGACCAAGGCCTATTTCGCGGGTGATGTCTGGGCGATCTGGGAATTCGGGCGCTTCGATGCGTATCGCAATTCGGGTCTGACACGCGACCAGGTCGATCAGCAGATGCGGCTGGCCAAGGAACAGCTGATGGACCGGCGCAACCAGGCCTGGATCGGACCGCTGACCAAGGGCGCGCAGGATGCCGCTGCCCAGGGCAAGGGCATCGTCGCGGGTTTCGGCGCGCTGCATCTGCCCGGGGAACAGGGCGTGCTGCATCTGCTGGAACAGGACGGCTGGACGATCACCCGCCTGGACGGCTAGGCCTCAGCGTCCGCCCAAGACCGCCAAGGCTTGAGCTTGGCCGCCCTTGACGAAGGTGATGCGGCTGTTGCCGATATCGGTGATCGTGCCGCCGTTGATCTTGTCGCCAAGCCGCAACGTCAGAACGCGTCCGTTCGACAGCCGCACAAGCGCACGGCTGGCCTTGCCCGCGCCGATGGTGCCGATGATCTGGGTCCGGCTGATCTGGATACCGTCCTTGACCGTGGCGGCCGCGCCCGCCGTGGTGGATGTGCGCCCGTCGGGAATGTTGGCTGCAACCTCGGGTTCATCCTCGGCCTCGGGCGGGGCATAGCGTTGCTGGCGGGCGGCGGCGGCGCGGGCCTCGGCCTCGGCCTGCGCGCGGGCGCGGGCTTCGGCCTGGGCGCGGGCCTGCGCCTCGGCCTGGGCATCGGCTGCGGCATGGGCGCGGGCGCGGGCCTCGGCCTGGGCCTGCAATTCGGCGTCCTGGCGGCGCTGTTCGGCCAGGGCCGCATCTTGGGACTGGGCCTGGGCTGCGGCGCGCAGATCCTCGGTCGTGGGGGAAAGGGGTGCGGCGGCAACGGCGGCAGCCACCGCAGCGGCCCCCGCGCCCGCCGCGCGGCGCGGCGGAAGCGCAGATGAACGAAGCGCCGTCAAAGCGACGGCGCCTGGCAAGGGAGAGCTTTCTGAAACGGCTGCGGCGACGGCTCGGTCTATGGCGCCGCCCGACAGGCTTGCGTTGCCGGGACTGGGGTCGCTGCGGGCCACGGATCGCGTCCCGCCGGGTCGTGCGGCGGGCCGGGCCGATTGCCCCAGCCCCGATTGCGCGCGGGGCGTGTCCGCAACGGCTGCCGCCACCGCATCGCGCACCGCCCGTTGCGACGGACCGCCGACGGCGACCGGCTTGCGGGACGGGCGGGCGTCGGCCAGCCGAATCACCGCGCCGCGTTCCGCATCGCTGAGCCCCCTTGCCCCCGCCTGGGCCGTGCGCAGGTCGCGCAGCACGTCTGTCAGCGCGCGTTCCTCGGCCCGGGTCAGGCGGGTGGGCTGGCCGTCCTCGGACCGGCTGCCTTCCTCGATCAGGCTTTGCCGCTGGGGTCGCGCAGGCGGGCGGGCAGAGGAGTCGGCAGCCGGGGCGGCGGGGGCAGCAGCCGGGGCTGTGGCGGGCGTTACCGCGGGCGTCGCAGCGGCGGGCCGTTCGGGGGGGCGCGATCCGGTCAGCCGTGCGGCTTCGGGACGCGTGCGTTCGGCGAAAGGCGGCGGGCTGGCAGGAACCACGGGGCGCGCATCGGTCCGGGCGGGCACCGTAGCCCGGACGGGGGCCACGCGGGGCGGGCGTGCCGAACTGGCCAGTTGCTGTGCCGGGGGTTCCACACGGGCCGTTGGTGTTGCCGGAACGGCTACGGGGGCAGCTGCGGTCGCAGGGGGTGTCGCGGTGGCCGGGGCCGGAGCGGGCGCAGGCGCGTCCCCCATGGTCGCGGCGCTGATCGGCGTTTGCGGGGCGGCGGCGGGCGGTGTGGCCATGGCTTGCGTCAGCGCCTGGCTCAAGGCGTCATCGCCTTGCGCGGCAGGAGCCGCAGGCTGCTGTGCGGGTGCGGGTGCGGGCTGGGGGCGCGTGGCCGCAATCGCGGTTCCGGGATCGGCCGGGACAGCGGCAGGGGCAGGTGCGGGGGCCGGGACAGCCGCCACGGGGGCGGTTTCCGGGGCCACAGGGGCCACAGGGGGCAGGGGGGCGGCAAGCGGATCTGCCGTCGCCTCTGCTTGCCGGGGTTCCGGGGCGGGGATTGTCGCGGCGGGATCGACAAAGGGCGGAAGGTCCACGGTCTGGACAGGCGCTTGCGTTTGGGCGCCTGGCGTTTCGACCGGCGCAGGCTGCGCCACCTGTTCGACCGGCGCACGAGCCGCCACGGGTTCGGTCACGGCCACGGGTTCCGGGGCATCGCCGGATGGCGCGCCGAAAAAGGCCAGCACGATCACAAGGCCCAGAACCAGCATCCCCATCAGGACGGGCAGCCGTCCCGGATCCAGCCCGCGCAGCCGCGCCATGACCGACGGCATGGCAGCCGCTTCCTGCGTCGCTTCGCCCCCAAGGGCGCGGGCTTCGCGGGCACGGTCGTGAACGGCCTGGGCGCGCGGCGGCAAGGCGCGGGGAACCGCGACGGGGGCCTTGATTTCCTTGTGGCGGATCACTCCGGGGGCGGGCATAGGCGCGGCGGCTTCCGCAGGCTCGGCCCCTTCCCGGGCGGGCGGCACCATCACATGGGGCACGATGCGGCTGACGACGACGGGCGTCTGCGCCGGGGCGGCAGGAACCGCCACCACCGGGTCGGTCACGCGCGCCTGGGCCAGATCCGGCTGGCTGAAGGGCGGGCGGGTAAAGCGTTCGGCGGCCAGGCGGCTGGGACCGAAATCAGGCTGGCCGTCGAAGCGGTCGTCACCGGGCCGGGCCACGAAGCCCGATGGCCGGAACCCTTGGGCGCGGGCGAAATCCTCGGCCTCCTCCAGCGTGCGGCGGGCGACGGCAGCGATGCGCAGGGTTTCGATGTCGCCATTGGCGGCGGGGCACCAGTCAAAGGCCAGTTCGTCCGCAGCATAGGGGGTCATTGCCTCCAACGCACGGGCAATGGCCGTGGGGGTGTCCGATCCCATCGGGACCGTCAGGGTGCTGTACAGGATTTGGTCGTCGGGAATGACCAGAACCGTATCCAGCTGGCTGGGCGCCGTTCCCGCCTTGTCGCGCAACTGGGCCAGCCTTGCGGTCATTTCCTGGCCAGCGAAGGAAGCCTGACCCAGGGCGCGCCAGCCAGGCCCGTCGCGATGTTCCAGCAGGACCGCCTCGGGCGTAAAGCTCATGGCGAATTCGGGCGGCGCAATATGTCTGTTCATGTAATGGACTGCTCGATTGCGATCGCGTGTTTTATGGGTCCGCGATTTGGTGGGGTTGAAACAGATCTACCGGAAATTGCCCGATGGGGAAAGCGAATCTGGCGCAGGCGTGAACGGAATTGCATTGAACTTCGCCCCTGGCCCCGGTGTTGATGGGGCAATGGCATTTTCGGCAAAAAGGACAATCACATGACACAGGTTTCGCGCAGGCTGGCAGGGGCCGCCCTGGTGGCATCGACAGCCCTGGCGCTTGGCGTCCCCGCATCAGCCGCGCCTGGCAGGGACGGTTCGTCCATGTGCCATCCGGGGATGTCCCGCCTGACCGTGACCGGCCAGGGAGAGGCGCGCGTGGCCCCCGACCTGGCGACGATCCAGTTGGGCGTGACCACGCAGGCGGCCAGTGCCGCCGATGCCATGCGCCAGAACTCCACCCAGCAGGCTGCGGTGATCGAGGCGCTGACCGGGGTGGGGATCGACCAGGCGGATGTCCAGACCTCGGGGCTGAACCTGAACCCGGTGATGGACTACGCCGAAGGTCGCGCGCCCACGGTGACGGGCTATCAGGCCAGCAACATGGTCACGGTGCGGGTCAAGGACGTGGCCCGGCTGGGCGAGGTTCTGGACGCCATCGTCGCTGCGGGCGCAAACGAGATCAACGGCATCACCTTTATCCGCGACGACAGCAGCGCCACCGAGGACGAGGCGCGGCGTGCCGCAGTTGCCGATGCCCGCCACAAGGCCGAGATCCTGGCCGAGGCCGCCGACCTGACGCTTGGCCCGGTCCTGGTGCTGCGCGACACGCCCATGATGGAAGGCCCGCGCCCGATGATGATGGAGGCGCGCGCGGCGGCGGATTCGGCCAAGGTGCCGATCGCGGCGGGCGAAGTGGCGCTGACCGCCAATGTCGAGATGCAGTTTGCGCTGACCGGTCAGGATTGCGGCGCGATGGGCGGAAAGGGCATGCACGGTCATGCCGGTGGCAAGGGCCACGGCCATGGCGGTCATCATGAAGGGGGCCATGACCCCAAGGGCAGGGAGGGCAAGGGCCCCGGTTCCGATCAGGCCCCTGACCACGACCACGACCATGACCAGGGCGGTCTGCCCCCGGGCCATCCGCCCGTGCCGGGGATCGAGGCTCCGGCGCCCGAGGGCGGTCCCGAAGCCGCCGCTCCGGGCAGCGACCCCCTTGCCCCGCCCCCGGGCGACCTGCCGCCGCCGCTGGGCACCGATACCGGCACGCCCGAACCGGGCGAGCCTGTGGTTCCGATGGGACAGGCGCCGGAAACCCCCGCGCCCGCAAACTGACAGGAAAGGGGGCCTTGCGCCCCCTTTTCTTATGCGACCGCCGCGGCCAGGGCCTGATCCAGATCGGCGATCAGGTCCGCCGGATCCTCGATCCCGATGGACAGGCGCAGCAGGTCGGGCGCCGCACCGGCGGCGCGCTGCTGATCGGCAGTCAGTTGCCGGTGCGTGGTCGATGCCGAGTGGATCACCAGCGACCGCGCATCGCCCAGGTTCGCCACATGGCTGAACAGTTTCAGCGCGCCCACGACCTTGACGGCCGCGTCATAGCCGCCCTTGACCGAAAAGGTGAACAGCGCTCCCGCCCCCTTCGGGTAAAGCCGCTTCGCCGTGGCATTCCAGGGCGAGGATTCCAGCCCGGGATAGGTCACGGCCGTCACGCGCGGGTCGTTTTCCAGCCACTCGGCGACAGTCTGGGCGTTTTCGACATGGCGGGCCATGCGCAGGCCCAGAGTCTCGATCCCCATCAGGGTATAATGCGCGCCCTGCGGGTTCATCGTCATGCCCAGGTCGCGCAGGCCGATGGCGATGCTGTGAAAGGTAAAGGCCGCCGGACCAAAGGTTTCGTGGAATTTCAGCCCGTGATAGGCGGGTTCCGGCGCCGACAGGCTGGGGAACTTGTCGGATGCCGACCAGTCAAAGCTGCCGCTGTCCACGACCGCGCCGCCCGTGACGGTGCCGTTTCCGGTCAGGTATTTGGTCAGGCTGTGGACGACCAGGGTCGCCCCCATCTCGATGGGTTTGCACAGGTATGGCGTGGCCAGCGTGTTGTCCACGATCAACGGGATGCCCGCCGCCTTCGCGATTTCGGCAACTGCCGGAATGTCGGTCACATAGCCGCCGGGATTGCTGATCGATTCGCAGAACACCGCCCGCGTGTCGTCGTCGATGGCGGCACGCAGGGCGTCGAGGTCGTCGAAATCGACGAATTTCGCGGACCAGCCGAACCGCTTGATCGTGTGGCTAAACTGCGTGACCGTGCCGCCGTAAAGCCGGGTCGAGGCGATGATGTTGCGCCCCGGCGTCATCAGCGGGAACAGCGCCATGATCTGCGCCGCATGGCCAGACGAACAGCAAACCGCCCCCGCGCCGCCCTCCAGGGCGGCCACCCGGTTCTGCAATGCGCCGACCGTGGGATTGGTCAGGCGGGAATAGATGTATCCGACCTCTTGCAACCCGAACAGGCGGGCGGCGTGGTCGGCGTCCCTGAAGACATAGGACGTGGTTTGATAGATCGGCACCTGCCGCGCGCCCGTGGCGGGATCGGGTTCCGCGCCTGCGTGAATGGCGGTGGTGTCAAAGCCCTGGGTCATGTTTCTCTCCTCTGCATTGCGTTGCGGGCAGAAGGTCACGGCGGCGCCACGGTTTCAATTGGGAAATATCAGGCTTGTCCCCGCCGTGCCGCCCCATGATCACGCCGTCATGCCGACGATCCCGCAGCCGGGGCCAGGGCCTTATCGCTGGCGGCGGGCCATGAAGGCCAGTTTCTCGAACAAGGCCACGTCCTGTTCGTTCTTCAGCAGCGCCCCGTGCAGGCGGGGCAGCATCGTATGGGGATCGCGCCGCAGATCCTCGGGCGCCAGATCCTCGGCCAGGATCAGCTTCAGCCAGTCCAGCAGCTCGCTGGTCGAGGGTTTCTTCTTCAGCCCCGGCGTTTCGCGCAATTCGAAGAACTGGTGCAGCGCCTGATCCAGCAGCCCGCGTTTCAGTCCGGGATAATGCACATCGACGATGGCGCGCAGCGTATCGGCATCGGGAAAGCGGATGTAATGGAAAAAGCACCGGCGCAGAAAGGCGTCGGGCAGTTCCTTTTCGTTGTTCGAGGTGATGATGACCACCGGCCTGTGCGCGGCCCGGATCGTCTCGGCCGTCTCGTAAACGTGAAACTCCATCCGGTCGAGTTCCTGCAGCAGGTCATTGGGAAACTCGATGTCGGCCTTGTCGATCTCGTCGATCAACAGGACCACCTTTCCGGGTGCCGTGAAGGCCTGCCACAGCTTGCCCTTGCGGATATAATTGGCAACGTCATGGACCCGCGCGTCGCCCAACTGGCTGTCGCGCAGGCGGGACACGGCGTCGTATTCATACAACCCCTGCTGGGCCTTGGTGGTTGATTTGACGTGCCATTCGATGATCGGCAGGTTCAGGCTTTGGGCCACCTGCCGCGCCAGTTCGGTCTTGCCCGTCCCCGGTTCCCCCTTGACCAGCAGCGGGCGTTCCAGCGTCACGGCGGCATTGACCGCGATTGCCAGGTCGGGCGAGGCCACATATCGGTCGGTGCCGGTAAACTGCATCAAACTCTCCTTTCAGGTGAAACACTTGGGGGTGAACAACGCATGGTGTTGCTTGTCATTCAACCTTGAACGTTTCGCCTAGTGACAAGCAGGACGTCATACTTTAAGGGGGCGCGCAAGGTGTCGGTTTCCGTTCCAACCCGGCGCCGCCGGAGAGGATTTATGAAAGCCCAGACCTTCCTGCCCCAGGACTATCGTCCCGCCGAGGATGAGCCGTTCATGAACGACCGGCAGCTTGAATATTTCCGGCGCAAGCTGGAATCCTGGAAGCAGGAACTGCTGGATCAATCCGCCGAAACGCTGGAGGGTCTGCAGGACAGCGCCCGCGCCGTTCCCGACCTGGCCGACCGCGCGTCCGAGGAAACCGACCGTGCCCTCGAACTGCGCACCCGCGACCGCCAGCGCAAGCTGGTCAGCAAGATCGACGCGGCCCTGCGCCGGATCGAGACCGGCGAATACGGCTATTGCGAGATGACGGGCGAACCGATCAGCCTGAAACGGTTGGACGCCCGCCCCATCGCCACTATGACGCTGGAAGCGCAGGAACGCCACGAACGGCGCGAACGGGTCCACCGCGACGACTGATCCCATGACCGGGGCCTTGCATTCCCGGCCTGTCACCGTCGTTGGCGGCGGGGTCGCGGGGTTGACGACAGCCATCGCGCTGCGGCAGCGGGGCGCCGATGTTGCCGTCCTGGAACGCGCGCCTGCCATTGCCGAGGTGGGCGCGGGCCTGCAACTGTCCCCCAACGCGTTGCGCGTGCTGGATGCGCTTGGCCTGCTGCCCGCGCTTGACGCCGTGTCGCTTCCCAGTTGCGCGGTGCGCCTGCGCGATGCCCGCGGCGGCGAGGTGGTGCGGCTGGATCTGGCCCGCCACCGCCCGCAGGCCCGGTTCCGCCTGGTCCACCGCGCCCGGCTGATCGAGGTTCTGGAACAGGCCGCCCGCATGGCCGGTGTGCGGATCGAATTGGACCGCCCCGTCGAAACCCCGCCCGATGCGTCCCTCCTGATCGGGGCGGACGGCCTTCACAGTCGCATCCGCGCCGCCCTCAATGGACACGAGGTGCCGTTCTTTACCGGCCAGACCGCCTGGCGCGCCGTGATTGCAGACGAGGATGCCACCCCCGAGGCGCAGGTCTTCATGGGACCGGGGCGCCACCTGGTCAGCTATCCGCTGGCAGGCGGCCTGCGCAACATCGTGGCGGTTCTGGAAACTCGCGATTGGCAGGACGAAGGCTGGTCCCATCCCGACGACCCCGCCAACGTGCGTGCGGCCTTTGCCAGCTTCGGCGGCCCTGTCCCTGACTGGCTGGCGCGGGTGGATGCGGTTCATGTCTGGGGGCTGTTCCGGCACAAGGTGGCAACCCGCTGGCAGGATGGCTGCGTGGCGATCCTGGGCGACGCGGCCCACCCCACGCTGCCCTTCATGGCCCAGGGTGCCTGCATGGCGGTCGAGGATGCCTGGACCCTTGCCGCCTGCCTGGACGCCACGCCCGATCAGGCAGCCGCGCTGTCCCGATATGAAAACCTGCGCAGGCCGCGCACAGCCCGGATCGTCGCCGCCGCGAATGACAATGCGCGCAACTATCACCTGACCGGACCCAAGCGCCTGGCTGCCCATGTTGCACTGCGCATCGGCGGCAAGATTGCCCCGAACGCGATCCTGTCGCGATTCGACTGGATCTATGACTTCGATCCTGTTGCGGAAACGCCCTGACCGGTCTTTT
The DNA here is from genome assembly GCF_030863885.1 of Paracoccus actinidiae. Lineage (NCBI taxonomy): Bacteria > Pseudomonadati > Pseudomonadota > Alphaproteobacteria > Rhodobacterales > Paracoccaceae > Paracoccus > Paracoccus actinidiae. Next base: position 1,909,417 of record NZ_CP132956.1, on the reverse strand, counting down.
TGCCTTGGAAGAATATCCCACGGGGGTCCGGGGGTGTGAAACCCCCGGCCTTGCCGCCTTCAGGCGGCCTTTTCGACCGCCGCGACGATCCCGTCCACGACCTCGCGCAGCACCGTTTCGTTCTCGGCCTCGGCCATGACCCTGATCAGCGGCTCGGTCCCCGACTTGCGGATCAGCACGCGCCCGGTGCCCGCCAGCCGCGCCTCGGCATCGGCGATGACCGCGCGGACCTTGGCCGCAGACAGCGGATCGGCTCCTGCGGCGTAGTTCGTCGGGCTTACGCGGCCCCACCGGGGCCACGGTCCCTCCTCATCGGTGAAACGGCTTTTCCTCATGTCGTCTGCTCCTTCTCAGGTTGGGCAGACTCTACATCACGGAGAGGGAACTTCCGGGGGGCAGGTCAACGGCATGATGCCCTCGCCATGAGGGATGGCGTCATGAAGACGAAGATGACCCATGTCATGCGCCTTCTGGCGGGATGGAAATGGACCTTGTGGCGCATTGCGGGGAGGTCAACTGCGGCAGCTGCGTTCATGGTCTGCTCTGACCGATATCGCCAGCGGATGGACAGAGGCCACACCCATCATTGTCCTGGAAGGCACCCTGGTTGTTGAAGCGCTTGAGCGCGTCCCCACCGGCTTGCCATGCCGGCCCTGGACAGCGTCCTATGTCGGAAAGGATTTGCCGTTTTAGGCGTCAGATCGCAGGGCATCTAGGCGAACGGATACCCCGAGGATGATTGGCAAAGCGGGCTTCGCCGTCAAGAAGCGGACTCTTCCATGAACCGAGTAAAGGGCCGACCAGTTTGCCGCCCTCACTGTCCTGAAGACAAGATCCTAAATCCCAAGCGGAAGGCCCGAACATCCTACGAGGTCGCCTCATGCGCCTCCACGGCCCTTTGAGAGAAAGGTCTTTCCGTCTAAGCTCGTCGCTTCGAAGGGTTCGCCGGATTTGATCACGGCGTGAACGGTGCGCGCCATCTTGGCTGCGATGGCAGTGTAAGCCTTCCGGCGCAGATCAAGATTGTGACGATCTTGCGCGATATCCCCCTTCGAACTTGCAACGAGGCAAGCGGTAGCAAAGTTATGTGAGGCAACACGCCGGAGAACAGCTACTGAAGGTTCCTTAAACTAATTTTTGCCCTCGGCCGCATCTAAGGTTGCTGGTGGGCATCTGGCCGACGGACCACAATCACCGTTAACGACTATAATCAGGATCCTGTTGCGGCGGCGCGTCAAACGCTTTCCGAAAAGCCGTGGGAGATCAGGTGATCCCAGGCTAAGGTGATCGTCCTGGCCTGACACCACGTCCTGGCTTGGCCCCAGATAGCGCAAAAGACGTCTGGCACCGCGTCGCCAAAGATTTGAACAAGGTCACCTCGATCAACGACGACGATCATCAGGTGTTCCCGCTCGGTGGGCCAGCAGCCGAGGTGCATGGCGATGGCAAATGGGCCGGCCGCCTTGATGCTCCCCCGCTGCCCGAAGCCAGTTCGTCACTGGCTTATGACAGTGCTTGATTATCATAAAAGTATGATTTTAATTCATTGAATTCTGCCTCGGATTGGCATGAAGTTATGCCAAACAGGGGGTGTTTGATGGAAACGGCAGGATTGGTGCGGAAGGGTGACCCAATCGCGGTGATCGGCGGCGGGCTGATTGGGATCAGTTGGACGGCGCTGTTTCTCGCCTGGGGACACGACGTCGCCCTGTTCGAGCATGAGGAAACGTTGCGCCGTGCAATCCCCAGGGCAGTTGCGCGGCCGATCGTCCAGGTCGCGGAACTGATCCCCGGCCTTCCGGCACGGGGGCGATTGCATCTTGCGGGCAGCCTTGAGGAAGCGGTTCAGGGCGCGGCTTGGATTCAGGAGAACGTGCCCGAGAAGGTATCCCTGAAACGGGCGATCTATGCCGCGATCGAGGCTGCGGCCCCGGCAGGCATCACCATTGCCTCCAGCACATCGTCGCTGGTCTGGTCGGAGCTTTCCGCCGACATGGCCGACCCGTCGCGGCTGATCACCGCCCATCCCTTCAATCCGCCCCACCTGATGCCCCTGGTCGAACTGTTTGGCCCCGATCCCGGCCGCATCCAGGCGGCCGCCGCCTTCTATCGCAGCCTGGGCCGCCACCCGGTCTTCCTGCGGCGAGAGGCCGTGGGCCATATCGCCAACCGCCTGTCCTCGGCCCTGTGGCGAGAGGCGGTGAACATGGTCGCCGAAGGCATCGCCGATGTGGACCAGATCGACGCGGCGCTTGTCCATGGCCCCGGCCTGCGGTGGTCGGTAGTGGGGGCGCACATGGCCTATCACCTGGGGGGCGGGGCAGGGGGAATGGCGCAATACCTGTCCCATCTCGGTCCCAGCCAGGAACGGCGTTGGCAGGATCTGGGGCAGCCCCGGCTGGACGCCGCCACCTGCGCCAAGCTGGTTAAGGGAATCGCGTCCGAAGCCGCGGGCCGCGACATTGCCACGCTGGAGGCAGAACGCGACACGGGGCTGATCGCGGTCCAGCGGGCCTTGCGGTCGTTGAAGCCGGGAAAGGCGGGGCCGACATGACCAAAGCCAATTCTCCGACGCCCCTTTATCATCGGGTCTATGCCGTCATGCGAGAGCGGATCGTGAATGGCTATTACCCCGACAACCTCCCTGTTCCCAGCGAGGCGGAATTGTCCGGCAGCTTCGGCGTCAGCCGCATCACCGTCCGCAAGGCGATGGAGATGCTGTCGGCCGAAGGGCTGATCACCCGGATGCGCGGGCGCGGCACCTTTGTCACCGACCGGGCGCAGAAATCGGCCCTGAACCGGGCGGTGGTGTCGAACATCAACGGGCTGTTCAGCTATCTCAACACCGTGGGCCAAAGCACGCGGCTAAGGGTCGTCAGCCTGGACCGGGGCGAGGCGCCGCCCCGGATCTGCGCGCAGATGGGGATCGCCCCCACCACGGAACTGGTCCGGTCGGTTCGGGTGCGCGACCTGGACAAGCGGCCCTATTCGCTGTCGATGGCCTATCTTCTGCCCGATGTGGGTGCCGGGCTGACACGGCAGGATCTGGCCACGACCAACATGATCGACCTGGTGCAGCGCGAGGGCGCGGTGGTCGAGCAGGTGGAACAGGTGCTGACCGCGACACTGGCCGACGAATACGCGGCAGAGCTTCTGCAGGTGCCGATCGGCGCGCCGCTGATGCGCGTCAACCGCTTCTTCTTCAACGACCAGATGGTGCCTTTCTATGCGGCCGAGATCCTGTATTGCGCCGACCGTTATGAATACCGCGTCTCGCTGAAACGCGAACAGGGCCAGGATTTCCTGCTGGATGGCTCTCAGCCGGGCTGAGGCGCGAAGCCTTGGCGCAGCACGCGGCCAAGCGGTCGCCGCGCTCGTTTCCTCGGCAAGGGCCAGGGCCGCAGGCAGGACATGGCTCATCGGGTGGCCCCGGGCGCGGCGATGACCGTCCTGAAGCTGCAGCACCGTCATCGCCATGCCGTTGGCAAGGGCAGCCGTTCCGCAGCAGCACCCTGTGCATGACCAATGACCGAGGCCGGGCCGGCACATCCTGAAACCGCCATCGCACCCCGTGCGGCGCTGACCGAGGGATGCGCCGCCCCTGCAGCCATGACCGCCAGGGTATCGAGGACGAAGTCGCGCCAGAGAGCCTGATCCCCTGCAGTCAGGGCGCCGAAATCGCTGCGGGCGGCTGCGAGCGACAGAATCCGCACCGCCTCCACCGCCTCAGCCCTTCGCCTGCGCTTCTGCCTCCGCCCCCGCCTTCATCATCGTCCGCAGCATGTCCAGACGCGGCTCGACAGGCGCGGGATAGGCGGCACGGCCATGGGTCAGGCCAAGCGCCAGGAAGGTCTCGACCAGCTTGTAGGTCAGGGGGCCGGGGTTCACCACCGGGACCGGCAGGTGTTCGGCCAGGTATTCGCCCGCCTGGTGCATGGTGGTGGACCCCAGGCAGATCACCTCAGCCCCGTCCTCGTTGATGCAGCGCAGGGCGACATCGCGCATCCGGGGAAAGACCTGATCCTCTTTCCCGCCCAGCAGGTTCGCGAAATCGGGCGGCTGGTCTAAGCTGCGAACCGATGCACATTGCCGGTCGAAGCCGTATTCGCGGATAGCCTTGCGATAGCGGGGCAGGGCAGGTTCCCATTGCGCCAGGATCGAAAACCGCCCGCCCAGTGTCAGCGCATAGAGCATGGACGCCTTGCCCGCGCCGATCACCGGAATGTCGAGGACCGACCGCAGCATGACCATGCCGCTGTCCGACATGGTGTCGATGCAGACCGCGTCGAAGCCTTCGTCTTGGGCGGTGCAGCCCGCCTCGAAGATCGCCATATCCATCAAGCCCCAGTCATGGGGCGACATGAAGGACGTCGGCCCGCAGGTGACCGGGCGATAGGTCAGCTGCCAGTCGGCGGGCAGGGTAACATAGGCCGACTGCGCCTCTCGGTTGCGGATGCCCTCGTCATCCAACGCGAAAGGGACGATGACAAGGATGCGGGTCACGGGCGGTCCTCCAGGAAGGCGGCCCCGGCGGCGCCGATGGCGCGGATCATGTCGTGCTTGGGGGAAAGCGGCGCGGGCCAGGTGGCCTTAGAATGGGTCAGCCCAAGATCAAGCGCGACCGAGGCCAGCTTGTAGGTCAGCGGGCCGGGATTGATGACCGGCACGTCCAGGCGGCTTGCCAACCAGTCATGCGCCTGATGCATGGTGGTCGATCCCAGGATCAGCACCTGCGCGCCGTCATCGTCGATGCAGCGCCGGGCGGCATCCAGCAGCAGGGGAAAGACCTGATCTTCCTTGCCCGACAGCAGCGCTTTGTTGTCGGGCGTGACGCCGATCGACCGCATGGAGGCGCATTTATGCTCCATCCCCAACTCGCCCAGCGTCTTGGTGTAAAGCATCTTCCAGCGGTCCCACATTATCAGGATCGAGAATTTCTCGCCCAGCATCTGCGCGACCAGCATGGACTGCCGCCCCGGCGCGATGACCGGGATGTCCAGCACCGACCGCAGCATCGCCATGCCACTGTCGGACATGGTGTCGATGCAGACCGCGTCATAGCCTTCGAGCTGGGCATCCAGCCCCGCATCCAGGATCGAGAAATCGGCAAGCGCCATATCGTGCTGGCTGGAGTAGTTCCCGGGTCCGACGCGCACGGGGCGATAGTCGAACCTGATCCCCGGACCCAGGTCCACCGCGCCCATCTGCGCCTGCCGCAGGGCAAGATCCTCGTCTCCCATGGGGAAGGGGACGATCACCAGGATGTTCTTCATCTTTTCCTCCATCCTCGTCATGCCTCGGCTGCGATGCGCGCGGCGGTGATGCCGGCCAGGCGCCCGAAAGCGGTGGCCGACAGCAGGCCGTTGCCGGACAGATAGCCATAGTTGGAATCGCCGGACAGGCCGCGCGCGGCCCCGCCCCCCGCCATCAGGTTCGGCAGCGGCGTGCCATCGGTCCGCAGCACCCGTGCGTCATGGTCGATGACCAGCCCACCCTGGGTGTGGAACAGCGCGCCATTCACCTTGACCGCGCGGAAGGGCGGGACCAGCACCTGGTCGGGCGCGAAGCTGCGGCCCAGGCGGTCGGGTATGCCGCTGGCTGCAGCGGCGGCGATGCCATCCAGTTCAGCTTGCAGCGAATCAAGGGGCAGGCCTGTCACCGTAGCCAGATCCTCGACTGTATCGGCGGACTTCACCGCCCCCAGCTTGCGGATCTCGCGATAGTCATGGAAATCCAGCGCGGCTTCCTCGCAGCGGGCATCGAAGATGTCCCAGGCGACATGGCCTGGCTGTGCCGCAACCTCGGCCCCGTGTTCGGAATAGCCGCGCATCTCGTTGGAAAACCGTCGGCCCTCGGTGTCGACCAGGATGCCGCCCTGCGTGACCACGGCCCAGGTCAGCGGCAACCCATGGGGATGCGCGACCGATCCGTGGCCCTGATACGCGCCCATGTCGGCCAGTTGCGCGCCCAGTTCCGCGCCCCATTTCACCGCGTCGCCGGTGTTCGACAGATGCCCGCAGCATTCGGCGTCGGCGATTTCCGGGATGTGGCGGCGCACCATGTCCGCGTCGCCTGCGAAGCCGCAGCAGGCCAGGATCAGCGCCTTGCAGCCCAAGGTCTCCACGGCGCCATCAGGACGGCGGAAGCGCACGCCGGTGACGCGGCCCTCGGCATCGACGAACAGATCCTCGACCGAGGCGCCGGTCAGCAGGTCGATGCCCGCGCGCGACACCGCTGACAGCAGCGCCTGTTCCAGATCCACCCCGGTGCGGCTGTCCGGCCCGTGCATCCGCATCCGCGAATGGCCGGGATACAGGAATCCCGTCACCAGCCGGAAGCTGACGGCGTGGCTGTCCATCAGCCAGTCGATCATCGGACCCGAGGTGCGGGCGGTCAGAAGCGCCATGTCCTGCGGCGTATGGCCGTGCGTCTTGGCCACGATGTCTGCGGCGAACAACTCGGGGTCGTCGTCGATCCCGGCCTCGCGCTGCAACCGCGTGCCTGCCGCCGGGATCAGGCCCGCCGACAGCGAGGTCGAGCCTTGCGGGTTGTCGTCGCGTTCGAGGATCATCACCTCTTGCCCCGCGTCATGGGCGGCAAGCGCCGCGACAAGGCCGCAGGCGCCTGCGCCGATCACCACGACCGGCATCTCGAAGTCGAAATCCACGCCATCGGCGGACAGAACGGCCATGGTGTCTTCCTTGTGGTCAGTAATCGGTGCGGCTGTTTTCCGGCGTGCCATAGCGGGCTTCCAGTTCCTGCACCTCGGCCATGCGGGCGGTGTCGAAGAACTGCTTGAAGCTCATCACATGGGGCGCGACCGAGGCGATGGTTTCCTCGCGCTTCAGCACCTCGAGCGTCTTGCGCGCGGCCTCGCAGGCCGACAGCAGCAGCCAGTTGGGATAGATGATCAGCTTGAAGCCGAGCGCCTCGATTTCCGTGCGCGTCAGGAACGGCGTCTTGCCCGAGGTCGCCATGTTGTAGAGCAGCGGGATGCCGGGGAAACGTGGTGCGACATGGGGCAGGTCGTCGGGCAGGGGGCTTTCGATGAAGATCACGTCGGCGCCTGCCTCGCGATACATCTCGGCCCGGTCGAAGGCGACGTTGCGGCCGTGCAGCGCCAGGGCGTCGGTGCGGGCGATGACCACGAAGTCGGGATCCACGCGCGCATCCACGGCAGCCTTGACCTTGGCGACCATGTCTTCCGCGCTGATCAACTGCTTGCCCGACAGGTGGCCGCAGCGCTTGGGGAGGACCTGGTCTTCCAAGTGGACCGCCGCCACGCCGCCGCGTTCGTAAAGCTGGATCGCCCGGCGCACGTTCAGCGGTCCGCCGAAGCCGTTGTCCGCATCCGCGATCAGCGGCAGGTCTGATGCGTCGGCGATGCGGGTGGCGTTGTCCACCATCTCGGTCATGGTCAGCAGCCCCACGTCGGGATAGCCCAGCCGCGTGGCCGATGTTCCGGCCCCGGTCATGTACATGGCCTCGAACCCTGCCTCGGCGACAAGGCGGGCATACATGGCGTCAACGACCCCGGGGGCCATGACGGCCCGTTCGCCTGCCAGGGCCTGGCGCAGGCGGCGCGTGCGTGTCAGCGACATTTTCGTTTCTCCGTTTGCGTCTGTTGTGCCGCCGGACGACGCGCGCCCGGCGGGCGGGCCGTCAAAGACCCAGATAAGCCTGGCGAAGCTGCGGATCGGCCAGCATCCCGGCCGCGTCCCCCTGCATCACCAGATGGCCTTGTTCGATCACATAGGCCCGGCTTGCGACGTTCAGCGACTGCATCACGTTCTGTTCTACCAGCAGCACCGCGCAGCCATCGGCATTGATGCGCCCGATCAGGCCGAACATTTCCTCGACCATCAGGGGCGACAGGCCCAGCGAGGGTTCGTCCAGGATCAGCAGCTTGGGTTCGGACATCATGCCGCGCCCGATCGCCAGCATCTGCTGTTCGCCCCCCGAAAGCGTGCCCGCAAGCTGGTCCAGCCGTTCGCGCAGGCGCGGGAAGATCGTGCAGATGCGGTCGAAGTTCTGCTTGCGGTTGGCCGTCGCGCGGCGGAACGCGCCCAGTTCCAGGTTTTCCGCGACCGACAGGTTGGGGAAGATCTTGCGGCCTTCGGGCACCTGCGCGATGCCAAGCGCCACGATGTCGCGCGGCTTCATGCCGGTGATGCGCGTCCCCTCGAACCGCACCTCGCCTGCCGTGGGCCGGATGAAGCCCGAGATGACGTTGTTCAGCGTGGTCTTGCCCACCCCGTTCGACCCCAGCAGGGCCACGATCTCGCCCGCGTCGACGCGCAGGTCGATGCCGTGCAGCACGGCCATGGAGCCATAACCCGCACGGATGCCGGAAATCTCAAGCATGCTGTCCCTCCTGCAGGCGGGCGGCGGCGCCGTGGCCCAGATAGGCCTCGACCACGCCGGGATCCTGGACCAGTTCGCGGGGCGTGCCATGGGCGATCATCTTGCCGTGGTTCAGCACATAGGCAGTTTCGGCCAGGCTCATCACGGCCTGCATCACGTGTTCGATCATCAGGAAGGTGTGCCCCTCGTCTCGGATCTGGCGGATGATGCCGACGATCTCGGACACCTCGGACGGGATCAGGCCCGCCATCACCTCGTCCAGCAGCAGCAGCTTGGCGCCGGTGGCGAGCGCTCGGGCCAGTTCCAGCCGCTTGCGCCCCGCGATGGTCAGGGAGGACGCCGGGCGGTCCAGCATCGCGCCCATGCCCAGCCGCTTGCCGACCTGGCGTGCCACTCCCATTGCCTCGGCCCGGTCGTGGTGGTGCAGATAGGCACCCACGGCGATGTTTTCCTGGACCGTCAGGCCCGCGAAGGGCTGCACGATCTGGAAGGTGCGGATCATGCCCATGGCGCAGATGCGGTGCGGGGGCAGGCCGGTGATGTCCTGGCCCATGAAGCGCACCGTGCCTTCGTTCGGCTTTGTGAAACCCGCGATCATGGTGAAGCAGGTGGTCTTGCCCGCGCCGTTCGGACCCAGCAGGCCGACGATGCCGCCTTCGGGCACGTCCAGGGAAGCGTTGTCCACCGCCTTCAGGCCGCCGAAGCTTTTGGACAGGTTGCGGACCTCAAGCATTGTCGTCCTCCTTCTTGTGGAAGGTGCCGATGCGCGCGGCAAGCCCCATCAGGCCCTGCGGCAGGAAACGCAGCGCGCAGATCAGGACCACCGCGTAAAGCACGAAGTTCAGGCCCGGCGCATTGTGCAGCAGATGTTTCGCGCCCTCGCCCAGCAGATGCAGGCCCAGCGTGCCGATCAGCGGTCCCCAGACGGTACCCGCGCCGCCGATGATCGGGCCGATCAGCGCCTCGATCGACACCGCGCTGCCATAGACGACGGCGCTGTCGATGAACAGCCAGACCTGAAGATACAGCACCCCGGCAAGTCCCGCGAAGGCGCCGGAAATCGCCATGGCCTTGACCTTGATGCAATAGGTGTCGATGCCAAGCGCGCGGGCCGCGTCCTCGTTTTCCCGCACCGCGATCAGATAGGCACCGAAGCGCGAATATTTCAGCCAGGCGGTCAGGGCCATGACCAGGGCCACGATCACCAGCAGGATCGTATAGACGACGGTCCGGTCGTTGAACTGCAACGTGGACAGCCCCGGATCAAGCCGCAGTTGCAGGCCGCTGCCCCCGCCAGTGATGGCAAAGGACGAGGCGCAGATCCGTAGCACCTCGGCGAAGGCCAGCGTGACAAGCGCGAAGTAGGATCCCTTCAGGCCATAGCGGAAGGCAAGCGCGCCGATGAAGGCCCCCATCGCCGCACCCGCCACGATCCCTGCGGCGAATGCGATCCAGGCGTTCACGCCATACTGGACCTGCAGGATGGCCGAGGCATAGGCTCCGGTCCCGTACATTGCGGCATGGCCGAAGGACGCCATGCCCCCGAAGCCGCCGGTGATATTCCAGGCAAGCGCCACGACGGCGACGATCAGCGCGTTTATCGTGAAGCCCATCCAGACGGGCGAGGACATGAAGTAGAGGCTGGCCAGATAGATCAGCGCCAGTGCGATCAGGACCGCCTGTCCCATGGATTGCGGTTTCATCACGCGGCCCTCCTGCCCAGAAGACCCGACGGCTTGAACAGCAGGATCAGGATGAAGGCCATGAAGATGCCGATCTGGCCCAGGCTTTCGCCCAGGAACAGCCCGCAGAGCGACTCGATCACCCCCAGCAGCAGCCCCGCGATCAGCGCGCCGGGCAGGCTGCCCATGCCGCCCAGGACGACCGTGGTAAAGGCCACGAGGACGAAGGAGTAACCCACCTGCGGCGTGACATAAAAGGTCGGCAGCAGCAGGCAGGCGGCAAGCGCCACGCAGGCCGTGCCGATGCCGAAACAGATCGCATAGGTGTGGTTCACGTCAATGCCCACGATTTCAGCCCCGCGCTTCTCGATGGCGACGGCGCGGATGGCGGACCCGGTGCGGGTGCGGGTCATGAACAGCCACAGCAGGGGCGCGGCGGCGATGGCCGCGAAGAAGGCGATCACCCGGCCCAGCGGCAGATAGGCGCCCAGGAATTCCACGGTGTTGTAGGCATAGGGGATGTCAACGCTGCGCGTGTTGGATGTCCAGAAGTAAAGCGCCAGGTTGTCGATGATCAGGGCAAGCGCCAGCGTGACCAGCAGGACGTTCTGTTCCGACCCGCCGCTCATGGGGGCGATCAGCCAGCGTTGCAGGACATAGCCCAGGCAGAAGAACACCGGCAGCAGGATCGGGATCGCCAGATAGGGATCCACGCCCATGTGGACGAACAGGAAATAGGCCGCATACAGCGCCAGCATCAGCAGGCTGCCATGGGCGAAGTTGATGATGTGCAGGACACCGTAGATCAGGGTCAGCCCAAGCGCGACAAGCGCATAGACGGCCCCCATCGTCAGGCCGCTGAGCACGGCGGGCAGGATGAGGCTGGACATGGACACTCGCTTGTCATGGGTCGGCCGGTGGCCCCCGCCGGGTGGCGGGGGCGTGGTCGGATCAGCCTTCCTGCGGAACAGGGAAGACAGGCTCGGCGGTTGCGTATTCCTCGGGGAAGACCAGCTCGATCTCCTCGCCCCGGATCTGGGTGTTCACCGGCTGCGAATTGACGTTGTCGCCATTGACGAACTTGGTCGGGCCGTAAGGCATGATCGAGCCGTCAAAGGTGGATGCCGCCAGCGTCTCGATCATCGCCTTGCGGTCGGTCGAGGCGCCGCGTTCCAGGGCGTCGGCGATCACCTGGATCGTGGCATAGGACACCATCACATCATAGGTCAGGTCCAGCCCCGCCTCGGCCACGCTGGCCGCAAGCGCCTGGGATTCCGGCTTGTTGGGGTCGTACCAGTGGTTGCAGTCCATCACATACTGCGCCACGTCGTTGTTTTCGCGCACGAACTTGATGTTGGACGCGGCGCCGCCCAGGATAGAATAGATCGCCATCAGTTCGGCCCGCTGCTGGCGCAGGGCGCGGGCCATCAGCGTGTATTCGTTCAGATAGTTCGACGGGATCAGGATGTTGGCGCCCGACGCCTTCACCCGCAGCGCGATGTTGTTGAAGTCGCGATGCGGCGTGGGGTGGGAAATCGTCTCGACCACCTCGATGCCCTGCTGGGGCAGTTGCTCGGCCATGATCTTGGCCATGTTCGATCCGAAGGGGCCGTCCTCGTGGACGATGGCGGCGGTCTTGACTGGGCTGCCGGCAGCCGCGTTCAGCTGCTTGAGGTTTTCAAGCGCGACGCTGGTGCATTTGTTCACGCCGGGCGTGAAGCGGAAGACGTTGGGCAGGCCGCGTTCCACGATCATCTCGGCCGTGCCGATGGAAAACACCTGCGCCAGGTCGTATTTCGCCGCCGCCTGCGACGAGGCAAGGCCCAAGGCCGATGCGCTTGCGCCGGTAAAGGCCACCACGCCCGCCTCGGCCAGGGTGTCCACGGCGGACGCGGCGACCTCGGGGCGGCTTTGGGCATCGACCACGACCAGTTCGATCTGCGCGCCGCCCATGCTCTTGATGCCGCCAGCGGCGTTGATCGCGTCGGCCGCGAATTTCGCGCCCGCCGCGCATTGCGTCCCGTTATAGGCCAGGTTGCCGGTCAGCGGTTCCAGCACGCCGATCTTCACGGTCTGGCCCTGCGCCCGCAGGATCGAGGGCATGGACAGCCCGCTGACAAGGGCAGCCGCGCCCGAGGCCTTCAGCAAGCCGCGGCGATTGAGTGTGTATGTCATTGTCGTCTCCCTGCTTGTTATTCGTATGACTTGTTAAAGGCGTGGGACCGGGCGCGATCAGCGCCCCAGCCATGGGTTGCGGGCCATTCTGTCGGCTTCGAAGGCCGCGATCCGGTCCATGTAGGTGAAGGTCATCTCGATCTCGTCCAAGCCCTGCAGAAGGCAGTCGCGGGCGAAGGCGTCGATGGTGATCGGATGTGTGCCCAGATCGCCGGGCAGCACGACCTGCGCGGCTTCCAGGTCGACCGTGACGGCGGCGTCGGGGTTGGCGGACAGGTGATCCGCCAGGGCCTCGCAGGTCGTGACCGGCAGGCGGACCGGGACGATGCCGTTCTTGAGCGCGTTGTTGAAGAAGATGTCGCCGAAGCTGGGTGCCAGCAGTGCGCGGATGCCCGCATCAGCCAAGGCATAGACCGCGCCTTCGCGGGATGACCCGCAGCCGAAGTTGTCCTCGACCAGCAGGATCCGGGCTTGCTGTGCGTCGGGCCGGTTCAGCGGAAAGCCGGGGTCGAGGTTGCCCTTCGCGTCGCGGCGGATGTCGTGGAACAGGAACTTGTCGTATCCCTCGGCCCGGTCGGCCTTGAGAAAGCGGCCGGGGATGATCTGGTCGGTGTCGCAGTTCACGCCCGGAACATAGGCGACGGTCGAGGTTTCGCGGGTGAAGGCCTTCATCGCATCCTCCTCACAGCCTGCGGACATCGGTCAGCCGCCCGGTGATCGCGGCGGCGGCGGCCATGGCGGGGCTGACCAGATGGGTGCGCGACCCCGGACCCTGCCGCCCCACGAAGTTCCGGTTCGATGTCGAGGCGCAGCGTTCCCCCGGTCCGACCACATCGCCGTTCATCGCCGCGCACATGGAACAGCCCGATTGCCGCCATTCGAAGCCCGCCTCGCGGAAGATGCGGGCCAGGCCCTCGGCCTCGGCCTGTTCGCGGACCTGGGTGGAACCCGGCACGACGATGGCGGGGACGGCGGCCTTGCGGTCCTTGAGGATGGCTGCGGCGGCGCGCAGATCCTCGATCCGGCTGTTGGTGCAGGAACCGATGAAGACCCGGTCGATGGGCAACCCGTCGAGTTCGGTGCCAGGTGCCAGGTCCATGTATTCCAGCGACTTGGCGGCGGCCTTGCGCTTCTCCGGGCTGGCAAAGCTGGCGGGATCGGGGATGCGGCCGGTGATCGGGACGGCATCCTCGGGGCTTGTGCCCCAGGTGACCATGGGGGCGATGGCCGCGCCGTCCATCTCGACCTCCCGGTCGAAGGGGGCGCCGTCGTCGGTCGGCAAGGCTTGCCACTGGGCCATGGCCAGATCCCATTCCTGATCCGTGGGCGCGTAATGGCGTCCCGCGACATAGCGGAAGGTCGTCTCGTCCGGGGCGACCATGCCCAGGCGGGCGGCAGCCTCAATCGACAGGTTGCACAGCGTCAGCCGCGCCTCGACCGACATATTGCGCACGACCTGGCCCGCATATTCGATGGCGTGCCCGCCCGCGCCCGCCGCCCCGATCCGGGCGATCAGCGCCAGCATCACGTCCTTGGCGGTGACGCTCTGTCCCAGTTGCCCGTCCACCGTGACGCGCATGGTCTTGGGCCGCATCTGCCACAGGGTCTGGGTCGCCAGAACATGGGCGTTTTCCGACTGCCCGATGCCGAAGGCGATGGCCCCAAGCGCGCCTTGGGTCGAGGTGTGGCTGTCCGAACAGACGATGGTCAGGCCGGGCAGGGTGATGCCTTGTTCCGGCGCCACGACATGGACGATGCCCTGTTCGCGGCTGGACAGGCCGAAATGGCGCAGGCCGCCCCATTCCATGTTCTCGTCAAAGGTGCGGATCATGCGGGCGATGGCGGGGCTTGCCGCGTCATCCGCGCTGCGCCCCAGGGTGGGGACGTAATGGTCCGCGATCCCGAAGATCTGCTGGGGACGGCGGGGGCGCAGGTTGCGGCGCTTCAGGTCGGCGAAGGCATGGAAGCTGCCCTCGTGGATCAGGTCGCGGTCGATATACAGAAGCGACTGCCCTGACGGGTGCCGCATGATCTCATGCGCGTCCCAGATCTTGCTGAACAGGGTTCGCGGCGTCTTGTCGGATGCTGGCGTCATGGCGATCCGTTCCTTGTTCATGCAGGCCCGTCAGACCTGGCTTTCGGCCGCAGCGGCGATCTGGCCCACGGGGGCGGTCCAGACGCCGTCATGGCCCAGGATATAGTCCAGCACCTCGCGCAGGTATTCGACGCGATAGGGCATCCCCGATACCCAGGAATGCAGCGGCAGGCTCATCACCCGGCCGCCGTATTCGGCGCTTTCGCGATACAGCACGTCGAAGCGGTCCTTGACCTGCTGGACCCATTCGGGCTCGGACTGGAAATATTCGTTGGCGACCACCCGGTCGTCGGTCTCGTATGCCAGCGGCATCGCCAGAAGCCTGCCTTCGCTGGTCCGCATTGGGTAGGGCAGGTCGTCGTTCGCCCAGTCCAGGTTCCAGCGGATGCCGTTGCGGGCCAGCAGTTCGGGCGTGTTGAAGCCCTGCGCGCGGCCGGGCGACAGCCACCCCTCGACCGGCTGGCCCCTGGCGCCCCGCAGCAGGCGCAGCGTTTCGGCGATGATCGCGTTCTCATCCTCGGCCGACAGGCCCGAATGGTGGACCTTGCCCATGTCCAGACCATGAGCCACCACCTCGTGCCCCCCTTCGACCACCGCCTTCAGCAGCGCGGGATAGCGGGTGGCGATGCAGCCGTTGATGGCAAAGCTGGTTTGCAGCCCCTTTTCCGCCAGCAGCCGCAGGATGCGGAACACGCCGATGCGGTTGCCATAGTCGCGGTTGGTGAAATAGCGGAAGTCGGGATAGGGCATCGACAGCGCGCCGGGCGCTTTGAAGGGCTTGGCGGGCATATCCAGCGGGAAATGCTGCACATGGGTCACGACCGACAGCGCGATCCGCGCGCCGTCGGGCCAGGTGATCGGCTTGCGCGCGAACATATCCGACCAGTCATAGCGGTCGTGATCCATGCCGTAGCGACGGGCCGGATAGTCGAGGTAATTCTCGGGAAGCGACATCAGCGGTCCCCCTGCGCGTGCTTGGCGGCGGCAGCGGTCATCGCGTCATAGGCGCCGCTGGCGTGATAAGCCTCGGCAATCTCTCGCCCCGTGGCCTGCCAGACGCCGTCATGGCCGGCGATATAGTCGATGGCCTCGGCGAAGGCGTCGATGCGGTGGGGCTGGCCCACCAGATAGGGATGCAGCGGGATGCACATGACCATGCCGCTTTCGTGGGATTCCTTGTAAAGCTGGTCGAACTGGCGGCGGATGATCTCGCCATAGTGGCGCGGCGTGACCTTCTGGCTGTTATACACGATCACGTCGTTCATCTCGAGCGAATAGGGCATCGAGATCAGCTTGCCGGACTTGACCTTCACGGGCATCGGCTGGTCGTCGTGGAACATATCGCAGGTATAGCGGATCCCCGCCTCGGCCAGGAGGTCCATGGTCCACAGGTTGTTCGACAGCGCGGGCGACAGCCAGCCCGCCAGTTCCTGACCCGTGTGCTTCCGAACCGTATCAAAGGCGTCGCGGATGATCTCGCGTTCCTGGTCCACCGTCATGTTATAGACATAGCGGGTGTTGTAGATACCGTGGGAAAAGAACTCCCATCCCCGGTCGGCGCAGGCGCGGATGATTTCCGGGTGATGATCGCAGAGCGCGACGTTCAGCGACACCGATCCGCGAAAGCCCGCCCTGTCCATCGCCGCCATCATCCGCTGCCAGCCCGCGCGGTTGCCATAGTCGCGGTGCGAATATTGCAGAACGTCGGGGTTGGGGCGGCCCCAGGGGGTGCGGGTGGGGTTGTTCGGCGGATCGTATTCGTAGAATTCGATATTGGGCGCGATCCAGACGGCCAGCTTCTTGCCGCCAGGCCAGGTGATCCTGGGCCGCCCCGGCCAGGGCAGATAATCGTAAAGCCCTAGGTCCGACTGCATCTCGTTCGTGCCGTCCATCTCAGCGTGCCTCGGGCTGATAGGCGTCATACCAGGCGATGGCATCGGCCACCGGGATCACGTCGCCATACTTGACCGAGATGTCATAAAGGTTCGCGAAATGCGGGCTTTCGTGCTTGTCGGCCACGCATTCCTCGGGGACGATCACCCGATACCCCCGAGAGATCGCATCCACCACGCAGGCCCGCACGCAGCCCGAGGTCGAGCCGCCGGTCAGTACCACCGTTTCGCACCCGTGCCAGACCATCAGCGATTGCAGGTTCGTTTCATGAAACGGCGATGCCATGCGCTTGTTGATGACGATGTCCTTGACATGGTCGATCTTCAGGCGCGGATCGAATTCGGCGCGGCGCGAGCCCACCTTGATGTTCTGCAGCGAATCCGGCGTGTCGGTTCGCGTGCCCCAGACCCCGCAATCCTCGCCCGATTGCATATAGGCGACATAGGTCCAGGTGATCGGCAACCCCTTGGCACGGGCCAGGTCGGCCAGTTGGTTCACATAATCCAATTGCTTGGGATCGGTCTCGTAAGCCGTCGCGAACTCGCCCAAGCCGGTATAGGCCAGTTGCAGGTCGATGTTGATCAGCATCGGCTTTCTGCCGAACCCGAAACGGCGGCGGGTGGGATTGGCCTTGGCGTGCTCATAAATCTGCCGGGCCGTCAGCGACGACATTTCCATTCCTTGGACCTCCTCTGGCTGCGCCTGCGGATCGGGCCTTGGCTGGCCTTCGGCCTTGCCTCCTCCACACCTGATCCACGGCCGCGTTTCATTTATTGTTATCTCTTTATGTCATTTGTAAAGAAAAAATTTCGACCGGATATCAAGGGGAAGATATCCCGCGCGGCGGCTGGAGGTTCAGCCGATAGATGCGGCAACCTGCGCGTGAGCCGCTTGCTTTTCATCCTGCGGGAGGTCTTGGCAGATCGGAAAACGACACACCCGTGGATGCGAACATTGCCGCCGAGCTGGACCGCGATCCGATTTGACCGCGCCTCAGGCGACTTCGGCTGCCAGCCAGTCGCGGAAATGGATCAGCGGGCGGGATTCGGCCCGCGTCCGGGGCCAGACCAGGCGATAGGCCCCGCGTCCGGGAACAGCCGGTCGCAGGATGGGCAGCAGGTGGCCCTCGGCGATTTCCTGGCGAGCCAGATAATCGGGCAGAAGCGCCACCCCAAGCCCCGATATGGCGGCCTGGATCATCATGGAAAACTGGTCCATCACCATCCCGCCCGACGGGACCGCCTGCGCCCCTTGTCCCCGGAACCAATCGGCCCAGGCACCGGGCCGGGTTTGCAGATACAGCAGCACAAGGCCTTCCAGGTCGTCTGGCTGCATGATCGGATGGGCGGCCAGAAAGGCTGCGCTTGCGCAGGCCGTCAGGCTTTCGCCAAACAACAGCAGGCTGTCGTCGGGAACGGTGTCGCCCTGGTGATAGATGATCGCGGCATCGAACGGCTCGTTGCTGAAGGATACCGGCTGGAAGCGCGTGGTCAGGTTCACCATGATCCCCGGATGCCGGGTCATGAAGCCGGGCAGGCGCGGGGCCAGCCAGCGTGTGCCAAAGGTCGGCAGCACCGCCAGGTTGATGCTGCCCCCTTCCGGGTTGGCAATCAGCGACATGCCGCCCCGCTGGATCAGGTCAAGCGCCGCCGAGATGTCTGCGTGATAGCGGGTGGCCCCTTCGGTCGGGATCAGGCGGCGGCGGTGGCGCAGGAACAGCGGCTGGCCGATCTGGTCCTCCAACGTCTGGATCAGGCGGCTGACGGTGCTTTGCGTCAGGCCCAGCTCCTGCGCCGCAGCCGTCACCGACCCGTGCCGCATCACCCCGTCGAAGGCCAGAAGCAGGCTGAGGTTCGGCAGGTATCGCCTGATGCGCATGAACATTCATCCGATACATGATCTCATGGACATTTATCATTTTTGATGTGACTGCCAAATGGATACTGTTGCTGCAACAAGTCAGGAGCTTCCGATGTCCACCAAATCCCACAAAGGCGCGGCGTTCGACTGGGCAGACCCGTTCCTTCTGAACGACCAGTTGAGCGAAGAAGAGCGGATGATCCGCGACAGCGCGGCGGCATTCGCGGCCGACCGGCTGGCCCCGCGGGTCACCGACGCCTATCTGAACGAGACGACCGACCCCGAGATCTTTCGCGAGATGGGGGCGGCCGGCCTGCTGGGCGTGACGGTGGACGATGCCTATGGCGGCGTGGGTGCGTCTTATGTGGCTTACGGCCTGGTCGCGCGAGAGATCGAGCGGATCGACAGCGGATACCGCAGCATGGCCTCGGTGCAAAGCTCGCTGGTGATGTTTCCGATCGAAGCCTATGGCAGTGAGGAGCAGAAGCAGAAATACCTGCCGAAACTCGCCAGCGGGGAATATATCGGCTGCTTCGGATTGACCGAACCGGATGCCGGGTCGGACCCTGCCGGCATGAAGACCCGCGCCAAGAAGACCGAGGGCGCCTATGTCCTGAACGGCGCCAAGATGTGGATTTCCAACAGCCCCATCGCCGATGTCTTCGTGGTCTGGGCCAAATCCGACGCGCATGGCGGCAAGGTGCGCGGCTTCGTGCTGGAAAAGGGCATGAAGGGCCTTTCCGCCCCCAAGATCGAGGGCAAGCTGTCGCTCCGCGCATCTGTCACCGGCGAGATCGTGATGGAGGATGTCGAGGTGGGCGAGGACGCGCTGCTGCCCAACATCGAAGGCATGGGCGGGCCGTTCGGCTGCCTCAACCGCGCCCGCTATGGCATTTCCTGGGGCGCAATGGGGGCCGCCGAGGATTGCTGGTTCCGCGCCCGCCAGTATGGGCTGGACCGCCACCAGTTCAACCGTCCCTTGGCCGCGACCCAGTTGTTCCAGAAGAAGCTGGCCGATATGCAGACGGAAATCGCCCTGGGCCTGCAGGCGTCCTTGCGGGTGGGCCGTCTGTTCGACGAAGGCCGCTTCGCGCCCGAGATGATTTCCATCGTCAAGCGCAACAACTGCGGCAAGGCGCTGGATATCGCGCGCATGGCCCGTGACATGCACGGCGGCAACGGCATTTCCAGCGAATACCACGTGATTCGCCATGCCCAGAACCTGGAAACCGTGAACACCTATGAAGGCACGCATGATGTCCACGCGCTGATCCTGGGGCGTGCGCAGACAGGGATCCAGGCCTTTGGCTGATGCGCCGCTGAAGGGCCTGCGGGTCGTCGAACTGGCCCGGATCCTGGCCGGGCCGTGGATCGGCCAGACGCTGGCCGATCTGGGGGCCGAGGTCATCAAGGTCGAGGCGCCCGAAGGCGACGACACCCGCCGCTGGGGTCCGCCCTTTATCGACCGGCCCCGCGCCGACGGAACGACGGAAAAGGTCGCCGCCTATTTCCACGCCGCGAACCGGGGCAAGACTTCCGTGGTCTGCGACTTCAACGACGCGGGCGAGCTGGACCGGCTGCGCGCGCTGATCGACGAAGCCGATGTGGTGGTGGAAAACTTCAAGGTCGGCGGGCTGGCCCGCTTTGGATTGGATTACGACGCGTTGTCGGCGCGCAATCCGGGACTGGTGTACGCCTCGATCACGGGCTTCGGGCAGGACGGGCCACGCGCGACCCAGCCGGGATACGACTTCCTGATCCAGGGGATGTCGGGGATCATGGACCTGACCGGTGCCCCTGACGGAGAGCCGCAGAAGGTCGGCGTGGCCTGGATCGACATCTTCACCGGGCTTTACGGGGTGATCGCGGTGCAGGCGGCGCTTGCGGAACGGCAGCGGTCCGGGCGCGGGCAGCATCTGGACCTGTCGCTCTTGGATTGCGGGGTGGCGGTGCTGGCCAACCAGGCCACGAATTACCTCCTGGGCGGCACGGTGCCGCACCGGCTGGGCAATGCCCATCCCAACATCGTGCCCTATCAACTGTTCCCGGCATCCGACGGCCACCTGATCGTGGCCTGCGGCAATGACCGGCAATTTGCGGCGCTGTGCCGCGTGCTGGATCTGCCCGATTTGCCCGCCGATCCCGACTTTGCCACCAACCCCGCCCGCGTGGCCCATCGCGACCGGCTGGTGCCGGTGCTGGCTGCCGCCACCGCTCGGCAGACCCGCGCCAGCCTGATCGCCGCGATGGAAGCGGCGGGTGTTCCCGCAGGCCCGGTCAACGACGTGGCCGAGGCGTTGTCGGAACCCCAGATCGCCGCCCGGGGCTTGCAGATCGCGCCCGAAGGTATCCCGGGCCTGCGCACGCCTATCCGCTTTGGCCGAAACACCCTCGATCACAGTCGCGCCGCCCCCGCGCTTGGGGAAGGGGAATGGGGGTTCGGAAAGGATCCCGGGCAATGACGGTTCAAACAGTGGGGATCACCTTGGCGGGCAGATGGGCGACGGCATCGCCCATGCCCCGGCTGGATATGATCTCCAGGTGACCGACCTCGGCCAGCTGGAATCGTTCATTCGATCAGGGTCAGCAGTCCTGCCGCCAGTCTTGCGCGTTCCGGCAAGCTTGCAATCTCGATATGCTCGTTCAGGGTGTGCAGCCCTTTGCCGCGAACGCCGATCGAGTCCAGCGTGGGCACGCCCATGGCGCCCGTGAAGTTCCCGTCCGAGCCGCCGCCGGCACTGCCTGCGGCAAGATCGAAGCCGATCCGGGACGACACCTGCCGCGCCAGGTCATAGAGCGCCATCGTGCCCGGCTGCGGCTCCCACACGGGGCGGGTGACGCCGCGGGTCACGATGAATTCGACCCCATCCTCCTCTCCTTGAAGGGCAAGCATGGCGGCCACGCCACGGTCAAGATCCTCTTGCGTCTTGGCCATGCTGAGGACCTCGGCCCGGCAGGACGATGACACGCAGTTCACCCACTGCCCGGCATGGATCACACCGACCGAGAAGGTGCAGTCGTCGGTCGTCATCGCCTCGATCTGCAGGATCCGTTTTGCCATTGCCGCGATGGCGGAACGTCCGTCTTTCAGCGCCCAACCTGCGTGGCTGGGCCGGCCCTGCGTCAGCAGGTCGAAGCGCGCGATGGCATAGCGGCCGGTGACCGCGCCACCGTCGGGGGATGCGGGTTCCGGCACCAGCACCGCGCGCTGACCCCGCGCCGCATCCTCGATCAACCCACGGGTGGCGGGGGTGCCGACCTCCTCGTCCGGGGTGAACAGGAAGGTGACCGGCAGCGGCGTGGTCAGGCCGGCTTTGCGGATCTGGCGCATGGCTTCCAAGAAGACATAGTTGCCGCCCTTCATGTCCATGATGCCGGGTCCATAGGCCAAGCCGCCCTCGCGGCGGAAGGGCAGGGCGTCCAGCGTACCGATAGGATGGACCGTATCCATGTGGCCGGACACGAGGATGCCCGGCTTGCCCTGGTCGGGATGGGGGAAGGTCGCGCGGATCGACGTGCCGAAACCCTTGGTGCCGGGGATCGTCTCGACCGTGGCGCCGATGGCCGCAAGATCACCCGCGGCCAGATCCATCATCCGGCTGACGGCGGCTGCGTCCCAGGTGGGGCTTTCGCATTCGACCCAGGGGCGCAGGCCTTCCAGCATTTCGTCGGCGTCGAAGGGCAGATCCAGCGCGTTCATGCAGCGTTCCCCAGCGGTAGGCGGCGTTCGATCAACCGGGCATAGATCGAGGCACCGACCGGCAGGATGGCCGGATCCAGCACGAAGCCGGGATTGTGCAGCGGGACCGTTCCGGCATGGCCGAGGTTGCCATAGGCGCCGGGCACCGTGTGCAGCATGTCGGCGAAATCCTCGGACCCGGTAAAGGGCGCGCTGTCGGTATCGACCTGCTGTTCGCCCACGACATCGGCTGCGGCCTGCGCCCAGGCATCCGTCAGGTCGGGATCGTTCAGCAGCACGTCGAAGATCTCGCGAAAATCCACGGTCACGGTGACACCATGGGCCTTGCCCATGCCCTCGCAGATGTCGCGCATCCGGGCCTGCATCAGGTCGCGCACCTCGGGCCGGAAGAAGCGGATCGTTCCGGCCAGCGTGGCCGTTTCCGGCACGACATTATAGGCGCTGCCCGCGTGAATCTGGGTCACGGACAGGACGGCCTTGTCCAGGGGATCGACGTTGCGACCCAGGATGGTCTGGAACTGGCCGACCAGGCTTGAGGCCACCACAAGGGCGTCGCGCGACTGCTGCGGCATGGCGGCGTGGCTGCCCTTGCCGCTGACGGTGATGTCAAAGAAGGACGCGCCCGCCATGGCCGCCCCCCTGCAGATCGTGGCCTGGCCCGGCTTCCCGTTGGGCTGATTGTGCATTCCGTAAACCTCGTCCACCGGGAAACGCTGGAACAACCCGTCCGCGATCATGCCGCGCGCGCCGCCCAGACCTTCCTCGGCCGGCTGGAAGATGAACACGGCGGTGCCGTCGAAATTGCGGCTGGCGGCCAGGTATTTCGCGGCGCCCAGCAGCATCGTCGTGTGGCCGTCATGGCCGCAGGCGTGCATCCGGTCTGCATTGCGCGAGGCATAGTCCAGGCCGCTGGCTTCCTGGATCGGCAGGGCGTCCATGTCCGCGCGCAGGCCCACGCGGCGGTTGCCCTGGCCGCGCCCGCGCAACAGGCCCACGACGCCCGTCCTGCCGATGCCTTCATGCACCTCGTCCAGGCCGTATTCGCGCAGCTTGGCCGCAACGATGCCCGCAGTGCGCACTTCCTCGAACCCGATTTCGGGATTGGCGTGCAGGTCGCGGAAGACCGCTTCCAGGTCCGGGGCGGCGGCGTCGATCTCAGGCAGGTTGGGCATGGTTCACCTTCGGCATCTCGCGGAAATTGTGGAAATCCCAGGATCGGCCGGGGGCGGCATCGATCAGGGCGCGGGTATAGGCATGGGCGGGCGCGGCCAGCACTTCGGCGGCGGGGCCGTGTTCGACAACGACGCCGCGCTGCATCACGATCACCTCGTCACAGATCTGGGCGGCAACCCGCAGGTCATGCGTGATGAAGACGATGCCGATGCCCAGGTCGCGCTGCAACTGGTCCAGGAGATCCAGCACCTGTGCCTGCACGGATACATCCAGCGCCGACACCGCCTCGTCTGCGACCAGCACGTCGGGGCGCATCATCACGGCCCGCGCGATGGCGATCCGCTGGCGCTGACCGCCGGAAAACTGGTGGGGATAGCGTGCCAAGGCATCCTCGGGCAGGCCCACGACGCGCATCAGGCGCGCGGCCTCGGCCAGGGCCTCGCGGCGCGGCGTGCCATAGTTCAGCGGGCCTTCGATCAGGCTTTCTGCGATGGTCCAACGGGGGTTTAGCGACCGCATCGGATCCTGAAACACAACCTGCAGCTTTTGCCGGTGCGGGCGCAGAGCGCCGCGCGACAGGTTCGCGATGTCGGTGCCGTCCAGCATGATCCGCCCCGAGGTCGGGTCGATCAGCCGCATGATGCAGCGCGCGACCGTGGACTTGCCCGACCCGGATTCGCCCACGATCCCAAGGGTGCGCCCGCGCGTCAGGGTAAAGGCGACGTCCTTCGCGGCATGGGCCTGCGGCAGCTTCTTCAGGATGCCGCCGCCGCCATAAACCTTGTTCAGCGCATCGACCCGCAGCACGGCGTCATCAGAAAGGGCGCGCGCGGGGCGGGGCGACAGGCTGGGCACCGCCGACAGCAGCTTGCGGGTGTAATCGGCCTGGGGATGGCGCAGCAGAGCCTCGACGGCGCCATGTTCGACGATCTCGCCGTGCTTCATCACATAGACCGTGTCCGCGATCTCGGCCACGACGCCCATGTCATGGGTGATGAACAGCACCGCCGTGCCGTGCTTTTCCTGCAATTCGTCGATCAGCAGCAGGATCTGTTTCTGCGTGGTCACGTCAAGGGCCGTGGTCGGCTCGTCCGCGATCAGCAGCACGGGTTCCAGCACCAGGGCCATGGCGATCATGATCCGCTGGCGCTGCCCGCCCGAAAGCTGGTGCGGATAGGACCGGAAGATGCGGTCCACGTCGGGCAGATGCACCTGTTCCATGATCGCGCGGGCGCGGGCGCGGCGTTCGGCCACCGGCAGGCTGGTGTGAAGCTCCATCACCTCCATGATCTGGTCGCCGACCCGCAGGACCGGGTTCAGCGCCGTCATCGGTTCCTGAAAGATCATGGCGACGCGGGCGGCGCGAAGCTGGCGCATCTGCGCCTGGCTCAGCGGCAGCAGGTCGCGGCCCTCCAGCGCGATCGTGCCCGTCGCGACCTTCAGCGCCTCGGGCAGAAGGCCCATGATCGCCAGCGAGGTCACGGATTTGCCCGACCCGGATTCGCCCACCAGGCAGACGGTTTCGCCCTGCCGGATCGTCACGTCGATGCCCTTGAGAACCTGCGGGTTGCCCGGCGTTTCCGGCAGGCTGACGGTCAGATTGCGGGCTTCCAGCGCGACGGGCGCCGTGTCGAAGTTGCGTGTCTTGAACAGCATCGGCCTTACCCCGCCCGTTTCTTCAGTCGCGGGTCCAGCATGTCGCGCGCGGCATCGCCCAGCAGGTTAATCGACAGGATGCACAGCGACAGCGCGAGGCCGGGATAAAGGATCAGTTCCGGCTTGATGCGAAAGAACATCCGCCCC
This sequence comes from Paracoccus actinidiae, assembly GCF_030863885.1. Lineage (NCBI taxonomy): Bacteria > Pseudomonadati > Pseudomonadota > Alphaproteobacteria > Rhodobacterales > Paracoccaceae > Paracoccus > Paracoccus actinidiae. Next base: position 1,884,672 of record NZ_CP132956.1, on the reverse strand, counting down.
TCGGCCATGATGTTGCCCCAGGTGGGGGTTTCGGTGCTGACGCCCGCGCCCAGAAAGGACAGGATCGCCTCGGTCAGGATGGCGGATGCCAGGATATAGGTGCCCTGCACGATCAGGGGCGCCAGCGTGTTCGGGACCAGATGCCGGACCAGGATTTTCGGCATGGACGTGCCAAGGGCTATTGCGGCCTCGACATAGGGTTCCTCGCGCGCGGCCAGAACGACCGCGCGGACCAGCCGGACGACGCGCGGGATTTCGGGGATGGTGATCGCGGCGATGACCGACCCCACGGATGGACCGTTCAGCGCCACCAGTGCGATGGCCAGCAGGATCGACGGGATCGCCATCAGCGCGTCCATCATCCGCATGATGATCGCATCGGCGGTGCGGAAGAATCCCGCGACCATGCCGATCACCAGCCCCAGCAGGACCGACACGACAGCGGTGGCAAGACCGATGATCAGGGACAACTGGCCCCCGATCAGCACCCGGCTGAAGATGTCGCGGCCGAAATTGTCGGTGCCAAGCGGGTGTCCCTCGATCGGGCCTTTCAGGCGCACCATCGGGTTCATCGCCAGGGGATCATGCGGCGCGATCCACTGCGCCAGCAGCGTCAGCACCACGATGACGGCCAGCACCACGGCGGCGATCTTGCTGCCCCACCCGAACTGCGGCAGCCGCAGCGCGCGAAGAACCGGCTGCATGGCAGAGGTCGGCGGCGGAATGGGGGCCATCAGTAACGAATCCTCGGGTCAAAGAAGCTGTAGCTGAGGTCGATCAGCAGGTTCACCAGCACATACAGAAAGCTGGTCAGCAGGATCATGGCCTGGATCACCGGATAGTCGCGAGCCAGGATTGCATCGACCGTCAGCCGCCCGATGCCCGGGATGTTGAACACGGTTTCCGTCACCACCACGCCCCCGATCAGCAGCGCGAAGCCAGACCCGATCACTGTCAGGATCGGCACGGCGGCATTTTTCAGCGCGTGGCGGAACAGGACGGTGCGTTCGGGCGCGCCCTTGGCGCGGGCGGTGCGGATGTAATCCTCGCCCAGCACCTCCAGCATATTGGCCCGCGTCATGCGCGCGATCAGCGCGATATAGATGGTGCTGAGCGTCAGCGCGGGCAGGAAGGCGTTGGACAGGAACGCGCCCAGACCGCTGCCGATCGGCGTATAGCCCTGGACCGGGAACCAGCCCAACTTGAGCGAGAAGATCAGGATGAAAATATAGCCGATCACGAAGACCGGGACCGAAAATCCCAGGACCGAAAAGGTCATCACGGCATAATCCGCGGCGCTGCGATGCTTCCAGGCGGCCAGCACCCCCATCGGCACGGCCATGGCCACCGACATCAAGATCGTCAGGATCGCGATGGCAAAGGTCGGCCCGATCCGGTCCGCGATCATCGCCGACACCGGCGTGTTCGAGATCAGCGAGACGCCCAGGTCCCCCTGCAGAAGCCGCCCCACCCAGGTGACGAACTGGATGTGCAGGGGCTGGTTCAGGCCCATCGCCTCGCGGATGCGTTCAAGCTGCGCGGGCGTCGCCATGTCGCCCGCGATGATCGCGGCCGGATCACCCGGCGTCAGGCGCAGCAGCAGGAAGACGAAGACGGCGACCAGAAGCATCACCGGAATGACGGCCAGGATGCGCCGCAGGATGTAACCCAGCATCAGGTTTCCTCGGATCGGACGGGCAGGTCAGGGGCAGCGCCGTGGCACCGCCCCCCGCAGGCGATCACTCGGCCTTCTGGAGGTTCCAGAACACCGGCACGGGCGAGTTGATCATCTCGGTGATCCCGGCGCGGCGTGCCTGGGGCAGGGTGTACTGGCCCAGCGGGATCAACAGGCCGTTGTCCATCGCATGGGCCTGGATTTCCTCGGCCACGGCCTTCTGGGCTTCGGCATCGGCCGCGTCGATGAACTTCTCCTTCAGCTCCTCGACCTTCTCGTCGGTGGGCCAGCCGAACCAGGCATCATTGCCGCGCCCGTTCAGCATCGGGTTCGATATCGGGTTCGAGATTTCCGGCACCATCCAGTTGGTGATGAAGATGTTCCACCCGCCTTCCGCCGGGGCCGACTGGCTGGCGCGGCGCGTGACCAGGGTCTGCCAGTCCATCGGTTGCAGTTCGACGTTGAACCCCGCCTCGCGCAGGGCCTGGGACACCACGACCGGCTGCGTGGCCAGGGCCACCATGTCGGTGGGGGCCATCAGCACGACCGGCGTATTGTCATAGCCCGCTTCCTGCAGCAGCGCCTTGGCCTCTTCGACCCCGCCGCCCGCCGTCAGCGTCTCGGTGCCGACCTCGCTGCCCAAGGGGGTGCCGCAGCCCATGAGGGCGCCGCAAACCTGGTAATATTCGGGATTGCCGACCATCGCCGCCAGAACGGGTTCCTGCTGGATCGCCTTCAGCGCCGCCTGGCGGATCTGCTGGTTGTCGAAAGGCGGATGGAGGAAGTTCATCCGTACCATCGTCTGCATCCCGGTCGGTTCGCGCTTTTCCACGACGATGTTCGGATCGCCTTCCAGCAGCGGCAGCAGATCGACCTGCATCTGCTCGATATAGTCGATCTCTCCGCCCGAGAGCGCGTTCACGGCGGTCTGGATGTCGGGCATATTTACCCATTCGACGCGATCGACGTTGACGACCTTGCCGCCCGCCATCCAGTCCGCGGGTTCATCGCGCGGGACATATTCGTCGAACTTCTCGTAAACGACGGTCAGGCCCGGCTGGAACTCGGCCTCGACAAAGCGGAAGGGGCCGGACCCGGTGTAATCCGTGATCGCCTCGTCGGCCGAGGTTTCGGCCACGCGGGCGGGCATGATGAAGGGCGGCAGCGCAGACTGCTTGGACAGGATGTCCAGCATCGGCACGAAGGGTTCCGTCAGGGTCCAGGTGATGGTCTTGTCGTCCGTGGCTTCCAGGCTGGCTGTGCGGTCCATGACGACCTGGCCACCCGCGTCCTTCAGCCCCCAGCGTTTCAGCGAGGCCACTGCATCGGCGGCAGTCACGGGGGCGCCGTCATGGAAGGTCAACCCGTCGCGCAGGGTGAAAGTATAGGTCAGTTGGTCGTCGGACACGGTCCAGTCGGCCATCTGCGGCTGCGGCTGGTATTGGCTGTCCTGCGCGATCAGCACGTCATAGATCATGTAGGCGTGGTTGCGCGTGATATGGGCCGTGGTGATGACCGGGTCCAGGACGCGCAGTCCCGAATGCATCACGGCCTTGACCGTGGTTTCGGCCCAGGCCGCGCCGGTCAGCATGGTCGAGGCCAGAAGCGTGGCTGTCAGTCGGTTGAACATGAGATCCTCTCTGTTGAACGATATCGCGGGCCGATCTTGGCGTCAGCCTTGGGCGGGTGGGATGAAGGGCGGGCCGCCCGGCTCCAGCCTGATGCCGGGATGCAGGTGGCGGAAGGGCAGGCCGGCGGGGCTGATGGGCATGGGGCCGGGCGCGGCGCAGGTCAGGATGGCTTCGGCGATGGGCGCGAAATCGGCGCGGAAGTGGTTCGAGCTTTTGACCACCAGGATGGCCTGGGCCTCCGGCTCGATCCCCAGAAATCGGAACATCTCCCGGTCGGCCATCTGGGCCTTTTCGGATGCCACGGCCACGCGGACGCCGCCGATGCGCAGGCAGGCCGAGGGGCCAAGCTGCAGATGCGCGCCGCCATAATAAGCACCCGTCGCATGGCAGCGGCCGTCGGACAGGGCTTCCACCTCGAAGGTGGCGGCATAGGGGGAATCGCCCTGGATCCCGGACTTGCCGCCCAGGGCGATCTGGATCCGGGCGCCCATGCCCGCCGCATGGGCTGCGGCCGCAGCCCCGGGATCGGTGATCAGCCCGATGGCTGCTTGTTGGGCACCCGCCTGGATCAGCGCCCGCAACATCCCCGTCGTGTCGGAATCGCCCCCCGCGCCGGGGTTGTCCTGGGTGTCGGCGATGACGACGGGACGCGTGGCCGTGGCCGTGGCGGCAAGGCGCTGCGCCTCTGCCACGCCGGTGTCAGGCAGGAAGAAGCGACCTTGGAAGGCCGGTTCGGCGTCGCGGACGGCCTGGGCGATTCGGTCCGCGGCGGCGTCGGCCTGTTCCTGGCTTTCCGCATAGGCCAGGACCGAGGGGCGGCAATCCACGAAATCCGCCGCAGGAAAGCCCATGAAGAACGACGCGCGGAGGCCTTGGGCGTCATGTTCCGCCACCAGGTCGTAAAGCCCGGCCGCCGGCTGGCCCATGGTGGATTGCCAGGCGATCGGGATCAGGAAATCCAGCTGCCGGAACGCCTTGAAGTTCGCGCGGCCCCGCATCAGCCCGCCCAGTTCCTCTGCCGCCCTCTGCCCGGTCAGGGCCATGTCCACGTGCGGATAGGTGCGGAACCCCACCAGGCGGTCAGCCCCATCCACCATCTGCGCGCTGATATTGCCATGCAGATCAAGCGCCGCGACGATGGGCACATCCAGCCCCACGACCTCGCGCACGCGGGCGATCAGCGGCCCCTCGCCATCGGGCGCACCCTCGGCCACCATGGCCCCGTGCAGGTCCAGGAACACTCCATCGACGGGCAGCACCCGGCGCAGACCCTCGACGATCTCATCGCAGATGGCTCGATAGCAGGCGGCGGTCACCGGGGCCGATGGCACGGCCCCTGCCCAGGTCAGCGGCAGCAGATGCCAGCCATGGCGTTCGGCATGGTCGATCGCACCAGCGACCGGCAGGTTGACCTGCCGCGCGCGTTCCAGGATCTGCGTGCCGCGGCTTAGCGGCAGATAGCCGCCGCCTTGTTCGAAGGCTGCCATGTCGGCCGGGCTGGGGGCAAAGGAATTGCTTTCATGGACAAAACCGGCAAGGGCGACGCGCGGCGCTTGATCTTGATTGGGGATTGCCGGCATTCTGTATTGCGATCCGATACGACTGCATTGCATGATGAGTTTAGTTAGTGAATTTTCATCATGTCAACGTCGGAGATGCGCATGGTGCAGGAAAACCCGGCTGCGTCCCTGTCGAACCCAGAGGATTCCCTTTTTATTCAATCCCTTGCACGCGGGATGAGCGTTCTCGAGGCATTCCGCGAAGCCGACGGGCCGCTGTCGTTGGCGCAGATCGCTGCCAGGGCCGGACTGACACGCAGCGCAGCGCAGCGCCTGGTCCATACCTTTCGCAAGCTGGGCTATCTGACCTTGTCCGAGGACGGGCGCGGTTTTCGCCTCGACCTGCAGATCCTGGATCTGACACATGACTATCTGCGGCTGAACCCGCTGGTCCGTCGCGCCAGTCCCGTGCTTCTGGAACTGCGCCGCAATGTCCGGGAACGGGTGGACCTGTCGTTGTTTGACGGGCGACGGATGGTCTATGCCGCCCGGATGCAAAGCAAGCGAGAGACCTTCTTTGCCACATTGGTGGGCAACAGCGTCCCCACGGCCTGCACATCAGGCGGTTGGGCCGTCATGGCGATGCTGCCCGATGATGAAGTGAACAAGATCCTGGAAGGGCAGCAAATCCCGCAGATCACGCCGCGGACCCTTACCGACCCGTCCGCGATTTGGGAGCAGATCGCCTTGGCCCGCGCGAATGGTCACGCGTTAGCAGTCGAACAAATCCTGATGGGAGAGGTGGCCCTCGGCGTGGCTATTCCTGACGCAGACGGACGACCGATTGCGGCGATCCACATTGCGGCGTCGCTTTCGGAATGGGCGCCGGAAGATTTCCGCCGACGTGTTGCCCCCCTGGCGGCCGAGGCCGTCCGCAGTATCCTGTCCAACTGACGATTTCGCCAACGGCGGTTCCCGTCATGCCGCCCAGGACCGCGTTACCGGTTCCCCAGTGGCCGCCCAAATTCGGGGACAGGAACCCCGTCACGCGACAAGCCCAACGCGCCTGCGAACCTCTTCGTCCCTGAGCGAAACCTCTGCCCCCAGAAACTCGTCCCCGTCCGGGCCGCACAGCCACACAAGCGCCCGGGCGGGCCATTCGGGCGGGATATGCACCGACCAGTCAAGTTGGCTGACCGGGTTGATCCCGCTTTTCCGGATGCTGTCCTGCATATCCGTCGCCACGGTCCCGGGCGACAGGCTGATGGCCCGGATGCCCTCGCCGCGCGCCTCGTGATCCAGCGCGCGGTTCAGCATCCAGGCTCCGGCCTTGCTTGCGCAATACGCGCTCCAGCCTTGCTGGGGGGCGTGGGCCGCGCCCGACCCGACGGTCAGGATCGTCCCACCCCCCTGGGCGAGCATTACCGGAAGGGCGGCACGCATCCCATGAAAGACTCCCTTCAGATTGATGTCGATGGCCTGTCCCCATTCCTCCACATCAGCAGCCGCAATTCCCGCGATGGGTCCGATCACACCGGCATTGTTCACAAGCACGTCGAGCCGCCCGAAACGGTCACACATCCTGGCCACCACGCCCACCATGTCCGCAGCCTGTGCGACATCGCCGGACAGGGCGAGGCCACCGATCTCGGCCGCAAGTTCATCCACCCTAGCTCTGCTCCGGGCCATAACCCCCACCAAGGCGCCCGCCTTTGCGAAAGCACGCGCCGAAGCGGCGCCGATGCCGCGGCTTGCCCCGGTGACGAGAACCACCTTGCCATCAAGATTGACCATCCTATCCTCCTTTGAAGGCGTGCCGGGATCCGATGCCTTATCGCCCTGAACCTCAACAAAGTCACTCAGACGATTTGTGGACCAAAGTTCCCCGTCCATTGCATAATCTGCAGATTTGGACAACGATCCTGAAAACATGAGGGGGAGGCTGGAATGCGCCGATTGGGAGCGACACGGACACTGCTGGCGGCAACGGCACTGAGCCTGGCATGGACAGCAACCGCAACCGCACAGGATTATCCCCACGCCAGCGAACCCATCGGCACCGTCGAGCAGATCTATGACGGGCACCTGACGCCTGACCTGGCGGTCAGTACCTTCCGCAACATCGACCGCCTGTTCCCGGTGCGCACCATCGAAGCGGGTGACACGCCACGCGACCTTCCCCGGGCACCACAGGATCTTGCGGCCATGGTGTCCTTCGACATCGACGGCGTGACCTATGACCTTTACGACTTCTTGGCCCTCGACAACGTGATCGGGCTGATCGTGCTGAAGGACGGCGCGGTCGTTTACGAAACTTATCAGCGCGGCAATACGGCTGATACCCGGTGGATGTCGATGTCGGTCGCCAAGTCCATCACCTCGACGCTGGTCGGCGCGGCGATCAGGGACGGGCATATCGGCAGCCTCAACGACATGGTGGTCGATTATGTGCCCAGCCTGAAGGGCAGCGCCTATGATGGTGTCAGCATCCATGACATCTTGCTGATGGCCTCGGGCGTGCAATGGAACGAGACCTATACCGATCCCGACTCGGACCGCAGGAACCTTCTGCGCGCACAGATCGCGCAGGAACCGGGCGCGGCGATGAAGGTGATGGCGGCTCTGCCACGCGCCGCCGAGCCAGGCACGGTCCACACTTATTCCACAGGAGAGACGCAGGTTCTGGGAGAGATCGTCCGGGGCGCCGTGGGCAAGCCCTTGGCCGACTATCTGTCCGAAAAGATCTGGCAGCCCTATGGGATGGAAGCGGACGCAAACTGGTGGTTGGATTCCCCTGACGGGGTAGAGATCGGGGGCAGCGGCCTGTCGGCCACGTTGCGCGATTTCGCGCGCTTTGGTCAGTTCTTTCTGGAAGGCGGCGTCATTGACGGCACGCCAGTTCTGCCCGACGGATGGACGGAACAGGCCGGCCAGCCGCAAAAGCTGAAGGATGGCAGCGTGATCGAATACGGCCTGATGTGGTGGCCTGGGTGGACCGAACCGTCCATCGCCGACAAGGCGTTTGCGGCGATCGGCATCCAGGGCCAGAACATCTACATCAACCCGGCAAAGAACATCGTCATTGCCACGCATATGTCCCAGCCCAAACCAGTCGGGAAAGAACCAATAGATCCGCTTGTATTCTTTGATGCAGTTGCCGAGGCGTTGAAGTAATGCCAATGGCCTATGGTCCAAACTCATCGTTCGTCAAAGCCAGAGCATGACGGTTGTGAGGACGATGGCGAAGAGGAAGATCTTGGGGGATCTGTCGTAGCGGGTTGCGATCCAGTGCCAGTCCTTGAGCCTGCCAAACATGATCTCGATCCGGTTGCGGCGTTTGTAGCGGCGTTTGACGTAGCGGATGGCCTTGCCACGAGACTTCCGGCCAAGGATGCAGGGGCTTATCCCTTTGTCTTTCAACGCATCCCGGAACCAGTCCCGCGTCATAGCCACCGTCGGCGATCAACCATTCTTCACTCGGCATGCTGCCCAGCACGGCCGCCGCGCCCATGTGGTCGCTGACCTGGCCTGCGGTCATAAAGAAGCGGGTGGGACGGCCGATGGCATCCGTCACTGTCTGCAGCTTGGTGTTCAGTCCGCCCTTGGTGCACCCGATCAGACGTCCGCGTTTGTCGTCGGGTTCCCCATTTTGACCCGCAGATTCGAAGCCGTGCGCTGCGCCTTCAGACACGTCGCGTCGATCATCGCGACCTTTCCCCCGCCGCCGCCGGAGGCCAGCCCCTCCATGATCCGGGCGAAGACCCCCATCCGGCTCCAGCGGATCCAGCGGTTGTAGAGCGTCTTCGGCGGCCCATACTCGGGCGGGCATCGCACCATCGCAAGCCGTTGCGACTGACGAAAATTATGCCGCTTAGAACGGGCCGGTCATCGACCCCAGGTTTGCCACGACTCCTCGGGAAGAACGGCCGCAATCGCTCCATCTGCGCGTCCGCCAGCCACAACAAGTTGCTCATCATAAACCCCGTCAGTCCGCGAGCTTGCGTCATGCGGGCCAACCGCGCCCGAGCAGATCAACTGAACCTGACCCTTCTCCTTACAATGTGCTTAACCTCCAGACCCATCAATTTCCCGTCTTTGGCCTGGTTCAGGCCCCGCAAGGAGACCTGATCGATGAGCAGCTTGTTCTGGCTGGCGGACGCGCAGAGGGCGCGCATTTGCCCCTTCTTTCCCGAAGAGCCATGGTCGTCCGCGCGTCGATGATCTGCGGGTGCCAGGCGGCATGATCTTCATCGATCACAATGGACTATGGTGGTGCGATGCTCCGAAGGAACATGGACCGTCCAAGCGGCAAGCGCTGGAGCCATAACGGAGTCTTCGCCCGGATCATGGTAGGCTTGGCGGGCGAAGGGTCCGGCGCCCAGGACAATCATAATCGATGCGACGCCTCTCAAGGCCCACCGCACGGCATCCTCAAAAGAGGAGGCGCGCTCGCCAGATCGGTCGCACAAAGGTGGCATGGTCGATGGCCACGAAGAAGCAGCGGCGGCGGTCCTTGTCGGCCATCGGGGGCAGGTATTTCACGTCGATGGGAAGGTGTCGGGGTGCGCAGGCCTTGAAGGTGCCCTGCGGGGGCTTCGGCTCTCGGTTCTTCAGCGCCTGCAGATTTCCCACGCCATGGCGCCGCAGGCAGCGGTCAAGACCCGAGCGGGAGGCGTTCGGGTTGAGGAACTTGCGCACCACGGCGAGCAGATCGTCGAGCGACAGCAGAAGCGCCTGCGCACCGCCACCGCAACGGCCTGCCTTGCGCAGGCGTCAGCTTCGTTTGCAACCGTGCGGCGTGTGGATCCGGTCTTGGACGTCGCGCCGCTTGCGCCACGTCCAGACGGTCTGCTCGCAGATCCGTGGCGCTCCGCCGCCAGCCTGGCCGGTTCACTGCTCGCATGGATCGCAACTCGGATCTTCGGTGTCGTGGTGGCCTGCTTTTGCAAAGAGACTAGCATGCTCCTACCCGGTCCGAACCTCGCGCAGCATCGACTTTGGTATAAACAAGGCAGATCGGCGAGGGTCTACGTGATATTCAGGGATGAGACAGTTGGCAGGCCAGGGGCCGGACCCGAAGATTTCCGGATATCGGCGCCTCAGTGCCTCGTCGCGCGGAGAGACATAGGTTTTTCCATCACACCGGCCTTGACGCATTTCGAGATTGGCGGCCGAATCAAGCATGCGTTGCACGCTGCGTAGTCCAGGCCGGGGACGCGCTCTGGGAGACACGGTCTCGAGGGCGTCGATGATCGGTGAGATGGATTTCAGACAGCGCACGGGCCTGTCCTTCCTGTTCGGCAATGCCTACCAGGTCGACCGACAGCACCATCTCAGCCTCATGAGCGTGCAGCGGCTCAATAGTGACTGGGGAAGCAGTGCGGCATTGTTGGTCAGCGAGATCCACGAAACAAACGACACGTTGACTTTGACGCGATAGGAGGGGCAGGTCCAACTCGCTGCCGCGTTATGTTTGAGAAGCGGCAACAACCCCTCCGCCCGCCAGAACAAAGTTCCCCCGCTTGAGACAATCTTTCCCGCACGAGTGCTGTCTGGGGGAAGATCCGAACCGGCTCGCACGAACCACCCGTTTTTGCCGCGGATAAGGGGCGGGACGGCCAGCATATGAGACGAGATGAGCAGAACGGGATCATGAGGCGGGGCTACCGCCTACCATCGCCTGAAGAAGTTCGAGATCGCGATGCTGTGGATCTACGAAGCACATCACCTGCTGCGGGGAGGGGCAGGGCGATACTGCTGGCACTCCAGCGATGTTGAAGGCGTGATCGCTGTCTGTGGTCGCCTTGAACTTGAACCTCACCGCTTTTGCCTCGCGAAGAACTGGGTGGCTTTTTTCCAGGATCTCCCCCTTTCGCAGGGGAAACAATCCCCCAGACTGTTTCGCGGATCCGGCTCAAATCCTTGAGGATGCGGATCCCGCGCCGAAGCCGTTATTCTCCGGGCAAGCTCGCGGTCCTCGGCCGAGACCACATCCGTGTCGCGATGGGCATTCACCCATGTGTTCAAGGTCGACACGCCGACCCCCAGATCATCCGCAATCTGACGTCGCGAAAGCCCGCTCGTCCGTGCAATGCGCACCGCATCCTTGCGAAACTCATGTTCAAGGTCGACACGCCGACCCCCAGATCATCCGCAATCTGACGTCGCGAAAGCCCGCTCGTCCGTGCAATGCGCACCGCATCCTTGCGAAACTCATCCGTCCTGCCTGTGCCCATGGTTCATCTCCTTTGCCGCACATTGGGCTATCAAAGGAGCGCCACCAAACCGCGACAGGTGCAATGAATGGACTGAGACCTTCTGCTCCCAGTGCCTCACCGGCGCACCGCTCGACAGGCCGACCTACTACGTCAGCATCCTCGAATGAATGGCGCTAGCTATCGGCTTGCCAACAGCACTGCCCGAAACCGGCAACCGAAGTCCTGAAGGGACATTGCATCGTTTTGGCCCCAAGGGCCAAAGCGCCATAACACGCGCCAGCTATATGTTAAGCGCGCACCATGGCGCTGGGCACCGCCACCTGGCCTGGTTTTACGCCGCTGCATGGCCGGATATTGCACCGCCGTTGGCAACGTTCCGGGGCCAGAAAGACCACGCTGTCCTTGGCTTTTCAAAGAGAGAAATGGTCGTCTGCTCGTTCGCGGCCAGATCGCCGCAGCGAAGGACGACTCTTGGCTCCCTTCGGGACTTGGCATCGCCTCCTCCAGCAAAGGAACGCCGCGCCAGACCAGGGTCACCAAAATGGCCGCGAGGGTAACAAGCACAAGCCGGGGCACGAAGCCGTCTTTCGGCACGTCGTTTCCTGCGTGCGAATGCGGAAGACACTGTCTTTTCTCATCGGTTCTGCAGCCATTGCCGAACAAGCACACCAAGAAATACCTATACCCAACATGTGTTCCAACCGGACGCTATACGGGCAAATCTGCGGGCCATGCGGCAGCGCCTAACCGCCAACTAAGCTTCTTCACGAAACGTGTCACTCCTACCCGCTGAATTGACTTTTTCGTGAGTCGGGCGCAGGCTTTGTCTCAATGCCAGAATAGCCTTCCTTGCGACTTTTCCATGGATCAGTTCGAGAGGCATTGCCATGCCCGGCCCGGCCCTGCATCACATGATCGTCGATCGGCTGAAGGCGAACATCCAGGCCAACAAGGGCCTCGGCGGTCTCGATCTCGCTGATTATGCGGGCATTCAGGCGCTGCTCGCCGATCCTAGGAACCTGCCTTATCTGTTCATCGGCTGCCACGGACCTGATCCATTCTTCTTCAACACCAAGGATCTGAACCCCACGCTGGGAAAGTTCGTCGAGATTCACAACGACCTGGCCGATTTCCTGCGCGATTTCGAGAAAACGCTGCTCTCGGCAGTGCCGCAGCCGGTTCTTGACGCGCTTGAGGGCTTCGAGGAACTGGCCAACGAGGTGATCGAGGATTCCGCGCTGCTCAGCGAGATCAAGCAGACCTTCGATGACCTGAACCAGCTGCTGACCGGCTTTGGCGCCTTGCTGACCGAGGCGCTCAAGAAATACGTGTCCGACTTCAACCTGTTCGACATCATCTCGCATCCTTACCGCGATGGGGCGGCCGAAGGAGAGTGGTGGTGGTTCGATGCCATGCACTATCGCAAGACCGGCAAGTTCGCCGAGGCCATGCTGGAGGCCACGCGCGATATGTCCTCACCCCATCATCTTTATGCGCTCGGCTATCTGACGCATGTGGCGGCGGACACGGTCGGGCATGCTTATGTCAATCTTTATTGCGGTGGCCCCTATCGCAGCCAGGCGCAACGCCACAAGACGGGCGAGAACTTCCAGGATGTGTTCAACCTCCTGAATGTCACCGGAGCCGACTTCAACTTCTCGAAGCTGCATCACCTCTACAACTTCAACTTTGACGGCGGTCCCGAGCCGGCAGAGGATCCTACGGCGCCATCTGCATTCGCGACCTTCCTTGCCGACACGCTGAACAAGATCTACCAAGAGGATCCCGACGCCGATCCGGATTACGCAAAGACCATTTCCGCCAGCGATGTCGATGACACCTATCGGCTGTGGTATCGCTTCATGAAGGGCTTCACCGAGTCCGGGACACTGCCGCCGCCAGTTGCCTATTCTCTGACTGCGGAACTGCGCGAGGTTTGGGAAAAGACCGTCGATAATCTTGGTGACGTCGGCGACTTTCTTGAGGACGCCGTCGATGAGGCGGGCGATTTCGGGATCCTGTCGATCTTCATCATTCTGGCCGCCCTTATTGCAGCGGCAGTGATGGCGGCAGCGGCAATCGCGGACGGGATCGCGGGGGCGATCGCCACGCTGGGCACGGCCACGATCCGCTATGCCGCCTGCCTGATCTATGAACAGCTTTATAACGCGTTCCAGATGTTCCGGCTGGCCATCGCCCTGAACGGCTTGGCTTTCCCGATGCGCGAACATCTGGCAGATCCGCGCTTTCGCCAGTTCATGACGCCGGCATTCCCCGACTCCACCGGTGTAAACGCCGCCGCCGTTGCCCCGTTCGAGCCACTGTTGCGCTTCACGCCTGACTTCCTCAGCGATCCGGCGTCCACCATCTTCAATCAGGAGCGGCACCTGATCTATCCGCTGACCGATGGCGAGAAGCGGAACGTCGTTCCGGCGCCCGGCAGCTATTTCAACCAGCCCTTCACCCATCCGGCCTTTGGGCGAATCCCGCTGGACCGCGAGCTGATCGACGAACTGGTTTCCCTGGCCCAAAGCCCGAACCGAGAAGAAGCCCAGTTGGTATCGATCCTGGGCGAGCGCACCTTGGGCAATGCCCTGGAGCTTAGCGGGGTGCTTTATGAACGCTGGTTCCGCGGCGGCACCTTGCCCGATTTCAACCTCGACTCCGATCGCGGCTATGGCTTCCTGTGCTGGTCCCAGCCCGGCGAGGCCCCGAACAGTCCAAAGCCGCTGCAAACCAATACCTCGGCGGCCGACCCGACCGAGGTGAAAGTCGAGTTCCTGCCCTGAGGAGAGACGCGATGCCAAGCGACATCTCAGCCGAATTCATTGCCGATCTGCGCAAGCGTCGCGAGGCCTACAATCAGGATGCGTTGGGCCAACTGGCAGAAGCGTTTCGCCGCAAGGAACGCAAGCGGCCTGATGTGTTCCATGACAGTTCGTTCCTGTATATCCGTTCCTTCGACGGAGACATCGGCAACCGGCCCTTCTCGAATGTCGTGTTCTGGCATTCGCCCGACCTGCTGCTCAGCCCCGTCAGCAGCGTCGGCGCCTATACCACGACCCTGCAAGCGGGCGAGAGTTACCTGATCCGGACCGTGCTGCGGAACCGGGGCGATCTCGCGGTTCCGGGTGCCAAGGTCGAACTCTATCTGACCGATCCGACGCTTGGCTTCGACACCCGCTTTTCCACGCGCCTGACCACGCTGGGTCATGTCCCTTCCGCCTGGGTGCCCGCCGGAGGCAGTGCCGCCGCCGATTTCGTCTATACCGTTCCGCCGACCGAATCCGGGCACAAGTGCCTGTTCGCCCGGACCTTCTCCTTCTCGCCGCTGGAGATGCCGGTGGACGACTTTGCGCTGTCGCCGCCGATCGACAGGCACGTGGCGCAGCAGAACCTCAACATTGTCGGCCAGGCGCAGGCTTTTGCCTTCAACCTGATTCACCAGCCGAACGCCCTAATCCGCATCGGCATCCGCCCGCTGCTGGCGGAAGAACTGTCGGCCATTCGCCATCCGGTCATGGCCGATGTGCGTCCCGCAGCCGAGTTTCCGCGACGCGGCTGGGGGCGGCTGACGGCGATGAAGCTGTCTGAGCCGGGCGCCGAGGCCATCCGCATCGAGGAGGATCCCGAGGGCCTGAACCTCGCCGCTGAAGACCCCGCGGGCTTCGACCTCGGTACCCAGCGAGAGCTTGGGCTTGCGGTTCGCAACGCGCTTGCCGAGGTGGACGCAGGCAAGACAAAGATTTCGCAGCATCGCGACCTACTGGCCAAGCACCGCGAGATGACGGCACAAACACGGCGCAGCCGCTTCGAGATGACGGTCCCGGACCTAGGGTTGCGCGAAGGCGAGGCGATTGGGCTGGAACTCACCGCCACCGACCAGAACCTCGACCCGGAACAGCCTTTTGGCGGGGTGCTGATCATTGTGGTGGGTGGTTAGCCGGTGCCCGTCATGCCGCCTCATGGAAGGGGGTATGAAGGCCCATAGACATCGCGGTCCCGCTGCTCGGCTTGGGTAAGCCCATGCTGGAGGGATGCGCTGCGCCGCAGATTATTCATGGCCGTGCGAAACTCGGGGCAAGGGCAGTGCGCAATCCGCTCTTGCCGACGATCTGGCGCAGGTCTTTCGGCACGACCAGAGGCGCGAAGAATCTGCCGTTTCGGTTCTGTAGGTATCGGATTGCGCCAGCCATGCCGGGGTTCCGGCTGCAACGCCAAACCAAAGCCCCTGGGTCGCAATGGCCTTTTCTCACATCAACAGCTTAGCGGAATGAAAGGGTGAGAGGCTGGACAACGACCGGATGATAGACTTTTCAGATAGTTAAAAGGAGGTTTGTAACACTGTGGCATGCCTCGGAATGACCTTGTGACGTAGCGTCATGTCTACATGAACATTTAGTGCCCGACGCCTACTATGGGTCAAGCGTCTGGCGCAATACCCGCACGCGATTTGGAGTGAACCCGTCGTATGTCCGTGACAAAGCAGACTGGTTGCCGGATGCGCGATGATCCTTGATTGGGCGGGATCCTGGCCGATCGCGGCATGAGGAATGGGCGCCTTTCGATCAGTCCCGCGACGGAGGGGTGACTGACGAAAGGGGAAATACATGTTCCGGCTCCGATTTGGGAAACCCAGACCAACCTGTGTTGGTCAGGGTTCCCCTTCTGGAACGAGGCGGACGGGCTTTCCAGGCAGTTCTCTCCGTCTAACGACCGAAGACGGATCGCAGGCTTGTGCGTGACCGGGCCGTCATCTTCGGATCAGTTTGGCCTGACGCTTCACGAATTTCCTCAAGCCACGCTCTTTCATTGATGGTGGTTGGAGGTCCGAAGACCTCGATCAAAGCAACAGCGGCTGTTCGGCCTACCGCCTGCTCAAGAGCAAGCTGCATCAGGTAGGCTGGATCGACCTCCAGTGCGCGGGCCAAACTTGGCACGCGGTCCAGCGGTATCTTCGATGCTCCGGTCTTGAACATGGAGATCAGGTTTGGATTCATGAACCCAGCCTCGTGGGCTATTTCTCTCTGGGTCTTGCGGTGACCAAGAAGTTCGGTCTGGCGTCGCACAAGCATAGCGGCAGGGCTATTTTCGTAAGGGTTAGGCATGATCGTCTCTCTTGTTTCTGGTAAGACGAATCTACCTGGCCATGATCAGCAATGCGCTTGGGAGTAGCTGCCGACATCGAGGGAAGAGCGAAGTCCTAGATAATTACAGTCAGGTCGACGAGGGTGCATCGGGACCCCTGAGCATTCCGAGGATCACATCCTCCACTATGGGAGATGCGGTTCACGCGGCCGCTTGTTTTTAACCAAATTCGCGCGTTATCACGCAACAAAATGAAACGGAATGCCTATCAAACGCAATAAACGTCGCATTTTTGTTGTGTAATTCGCAACACTTTTTGCCTTCATGCGCGAAGATCGTTGCGTTTCGAGCCGTAATTGCATCGCCGTGTCGCGGAAATAATCCGAAATTATCCAACTTTTTCAAAGCGTCATTGATCTTGCGCACCAGAACGCAACACCTGAGCGGAGAATAATCGTCGGTCGGGAGCTAGCCGGCACTCTCGAGATTAAAACGGCGGAGTAGTCGACGATCGAAATCTCGTGCAGTCGATCGTCCGTGATTTACCCGTTCACTATAGCTCACCAGCTTCGTTCGAATGGAAAAGGCTCAAACACTACTGGAAAGCCGCTGTTTGGCATCACGGTGCATGACTGGAAGATGGGCGACGAGAGTTTCGTTCGAAAAAGCCAAGCGAAGACCGACACGACGATACGGCTGTAAGATCAGCTTTGGCGCGCCACACGACTATTGGAGTGTAAGTGAGCAGCCGTGCCACCATCGTAACAGGATGAACTGCTGGAGGGTTCAGGAGGCCAAGGCTGGCCAATGTGCTGGCATGAGGGGTGTGGTTATACTTCCAGTGACTTGATCTCATCTCATGCGACAATCGCTCGGACGCACCACTTCATTCTCGCTTGTGAAGGGTGAAGAACTGATAAAGATTCGGCTTGTAGATAATCTATCAGGTGAAGCAATGAACATGGGCAAGCCACAGTCCCGCGGCAACCAATACTATCTGGATCGTCTTGCGCGGGAACGGCCAGACATCTTCGCCGACCTGCAGAGTGGCAAGATATCGTCGGCCGCAAAAGCGCTGGATCTGGCGGGCATCAAGCCGCAGAGAACACCGCTTCAGCTTCTCGAGTCTGCTTGGAAGAAGGCGTCGGCGGCGGAAAAGGATGCCTTCAAGGCCCAAATAGGATGCTCCGCACCAGGTTCTATAGCAAGGATCACGGCACCGAGCAGCCCGCCGATCCACATTGAGCGGCACCTAACACCGGTGGCGCTCGCCGAGATCAAGCGCATCATGACAGCGCGAGGACTGAAGATGGGTGACGTGATGGCGGAGCTTGGCTTTCCGCGTCTCAATGTGTCGCTTGGGAATGCTCTCTCGCAAGGCTCCCGCATCAAGCAGATCATGATCGACGCGCTTGAACATTGGTTGGCACAGCAGTCCCAACGATAGATAATCTACCAGAACTATCTTTTATGGGGTATCTAAACGATAGTCTGCGTGGACGGCGGTAAAACTCAGGTATGACAATCATTGTTGGACTATACCGATGACGTCTGCTTCTAATCCCCCACTGTCAGGGTCGACCTCAAACGGGCCTGGCTCCATTGTGACTGCCATTGCTTCCGGCAATACAAGATGCGAGGTGCTTCCTGCAGATCTCTGCCTGAGCGATCTTCCCCCTGCGACCGTGCATAGGGAAGGTGCAAGCCACGCCTCTCTTCCCGTCGTGCAGCCTTTGATCAGTGGCGAAGATGCGGCCGCCGACAACAACAAATCTGCATCGCAGACCGGGCACAAAAGCCTTGAAGATAGCCAGCAGACACAGGGAATATTCGGTCCCAGTGTGCCCTGTTGTCCAGTGGCGAATTCTACGACCAACCTTTCTGGGAACAACACACTATCTGTCTTCCCCTTTCCGGTAAGCCGTGTCCCTTCGCAGGAGCACACTTCCAGGACGAGAGAAGCAGACGAAAGCAAGGCAAAGCGGAAAAGAAATCGACGATCGGCATTCCCTCTTCAAGGCCCGGACGCCTCCAGCGCTATCATCAACAAAAGGCCCGCGAACCTTGATGTCCCGCCAGTCGCGTGGCGTCGTCTCGACGAGAGGACCAAATACCAGATTGCGGCCGAAATGTGCCAGGTCGATGGCTGCGGTGTTGCGGTAACTCTCAACCTGGGTGTCGCACGGGAACAAAGCTATATGACCCGGCAGAATAGGACACGGATCAGGCGTTTGTTTCAGAATTCCTTGAATCGGCCTTTGAAAGAGGTCGGCCAAGCCGGGCTCGAATATGCCCTAGTCTTCGAGGTTTTTCCGGAAGGCCGTCTTCATCTGCACGGTGTTTTTCTAGGCACAGGGCTGGATAGCAGCGCCCTCATGGCGATCAAGACCGCCCTTCGTGAAGCTGCAGGAAAGATCAAGGGCAAGGCTGCGGCTCGCCAAGTTCATTTCCAGCGGCTCTACAGTGCCTCTGGATGGGCCACGTATACGTGGAAGGCTTGTAGAACTACCGCGAAGGCGCTGGGCGGGGACCAGTTGATGATCATGTCACGAAGCATGGGACGGCTAGCGCGAGATTTCCATCAAGAGACGCGGGAAAAGCGCCGGGCTGCATGAGCCTGCCGGCATTAAGGCCTAAGGCAGCATCGACCCTGTCTCGACGAACCGCTGATGCCAGCTCAGCGCCTCGTTCAGCAGCGATGGCGACTGCAGGCCATATGAGCCCTGGCAGGCCCGGCGGAAGTAGTCGGCCAGGTGCGGGCGATAGTCGGGATGAGCGCAGTTCTCGATGATGACGGCGGCGCGCTGTTTTGGCGACAGGCCCCGAAGGTCGGCCAAGCCCTGCTCGGTCACGATTACCTGGACGTCCTGGGTGATGTGATCGACGTGGGAGGCCTGCGGCACGATGGCCGAGATGCGCCCGCCCTTGGCCGTGGACGGCGTCATGAAGATCGAGACATAGGCGTTGCGGGCAAAGTCGCCCGAGCCGCCGATGCCGTTCTGGATGCGCGATCCCATGATGTGGGTCGAGTTCACGTTGCCATAGATGTCGGCCTCGATCAGCCCGTTCATGGCAAGGCAGCCAAGGCGTCGGATCAGCTCGGGATGGTTGCTGATTTCCTGGGGGCGCAGGATCATGCGGTCTCGGTAGCGGGTCATGTCTGCATTGACGCGCGCGGCTGCCTCGGGTGAGAGCGAGAAGGAGGTGGCCGAAGCCATCCGCAGCTTGCCTGCGTCCAGCAAGTCCAGCATGCCGTCCTGGATCACCTCGGTGAAGGCGGTCATGTTGTCGAAGGGGCTGTCAACCAGACCCGTCAGCACCGCATTGGCGATGTTGCCCACGCCCGACTGGATCGGCAGCAGCGAGGCGGGCAGGCGGCCCTTGGCAACCTCGTGGCGGAAGAACTCCATCAGGTGCCCGGCAATGGCGTGGGCCGCCTCGTCCGGCGGGGCGAAGGGCAGGTTGCGGTCGGGCGCATCGGTTTCGACGATAGCCACGATTTTCTCGGGGTCGCAGCGCAGCCATGGCTCGCCGATCTTGTCGTCGGGGCGCGTCAGCGGGATCGGCACCCGGTCAGGGGGCAGGTGGGTGCCGTAGTAGATGTCGTGCATCCCCTCCAAGGCCGGGTTCTGCCAGCTGTTGACCTCCAGGATCACCTTCTCGGCCCGATCAAGCCATGTCTTGTTGTTGCCGACCGATGAGGAAGGGATCAACGCCCCGTCCTCGCAGATACCCGTCACCTCGATCACCGCGACATCCAGCGGGCCAAGGAAGCCCTGCCAGGCCATCGGCGCAACCTGGCTCAGGTGCATGTCGAAATACTCCATCTCGCCGCGGTTGATCTTCTCGCGGGCAATGGGGTCCGAGTTGTAGGGCAGGCGGAACTCGATGCCGTCCGCCTTGGCAAGCGCCCCGTCCAGCTCCGGTCCGGTCGAGGCGCCGGTCCAGATGCGGGTTCGGAAGGGGCGGCCCGCCTGGTGCTCTGCTTCGATCTGTGCGGCAAGGGCCATGGGCACTGCCTTTGGGTAACCCGATCCCGTAAAGCCGCTCATGCCGACGGTATCACCCGATGCGATCAGTGCTGCCGCCTCTTCTGCGGTCATGATCTTCGAGCGAAAGTCCTTGGGAGCGATGCGGGTCACAGGTCCGTCCTTCCGAAAAGCTGCGGCCTGCCTTACACCCTGTGGATGGAGAATGTGAAGCTCAAGCGTGGTGAACCTTCAGAGGCGATCCTACGTGGCAGGACCAAATGCGAACAGGATGGGTTCACAGATCAACCAACATGACCGCGCAGGCCCCGCCCGCGCTCACCGAGCACGGCAACTTGTCATGTTATCCTGCATACGTCAGGCAGCTCGACGGGCACCAGTTGTGTAACCGTGCAACCGGTCAGGTATGCTTCGATCCAGGACAGCATTCGTCTGCGACATCAATGTGGCAAGCTGTGCAAGGGCAAGATCGCCAATCGAGTTCCAACCGCTTGTAGGCTGATCAGCCCGGACGAGAGTGTTCTTCATCTCTGTATTCACGGCAATCTCCTCAGCTGGAAAGTCAGACATGAAACGGAAGTAATAGAGGATGTTCCAGAGCCATATTCCGCAAAGATACCTCGTCAACACTGTGTCTGAGACGAACCCTGGGTCTTATAACCTTCCTCATGTTCTTGCTATGTTCTAAATGCGAAATAATCAAGAACAAACGGCGGGTTGGTATGAGAAAGCCATCATACGTCCCGGCAACGCCTGGCCGTTTCTCTGGGAGCTTTTAACAAGGGGGCGATGCCGCTAGAAATTGCACACTTTGTGACGGGACTGGCGCACCAAAATTATCCAAATGCACATCTTGGCGAAACTGGAGAAGGCACTGATATTTTGTAGGAAGGAGGTGCTTTCATGAAGACCCTGTCGATCAGTGGTGGCGGTTTCCAAGCCTTGTATAATGTGATCCTGCTGGAGGAGCTGGAGAAGCTGGCCGGTCCGGTGAAGGACAACTTCGACCTCTTCTGCGGCACATCGGCGGGTGCAGTTGTGGCGGTGGCAGCGGCAAGGGGCATGCCGATGGCAGAACTGCGCGCAGGTTTTGAGAAGCGCGGGGCCGAAGCCTTTCGCCGCCGCAGCATCGCAGGCCCGCGCGACTTGTGGCGGGTATTCGGCCGGTCGCGCTACATGTCCGCGCCGCTGAAGATGCTGGTGGACGAGATTGCCGGTGAAATGACCTTCGCCGAACTGGACGTCCCGCTGGCCGTTACTGCCGTCCGACTACGCGATGGCGCGCCCACCGTCTTCAGCAACCAGAACTCGCCTGAGGTAAGGCTGGGCGACGCGGTAATGGCGAGCGCCGCAGCTCCGACCATGTTTCCTGCAGTCTCCATCAAAGGCGAGCTTCATGCCGATGGAGCTATCGTTGCCAATGCACCGGACCTTCTGGCGCTGGAACTGGCCCTGCGCGCGGGTGCAAACGCGGTGGAGGTGTCCATGTTGTCGCTGGGCTCCATGAACGCCTGCCCACCGCTGGGAGAGCCGGCCGATCCTGACATGGGCGTGCTTGACTGGCTTCGGGGCAACCGCATCTTCCGGACCATGATGGGCGCGCAGGCGGAGGTAACCCGCCGCCTGATGAGCAGCCTACTGGGCGAGCGCTACACCCGGATCGATGCCGATCCCGGCTTTCCGCTGCGGGGAGATGTTGCCCTTGACCGGGCAGACGCAAAGGCCATTGCTGCGGCAAGAATGGCAGCAAGCCTGTCGCTCCCAGAACTTGAGGCTTGGGCGCGATCAGGCATGGGCCCGAGCGTGCGCAAGATTGCTCGAAAAGCGGGTGCAGGACGGCGGTGAAAGAACGGTGCGGATCACGGATTGAGTCATTAGCTGCACGCACTGCAAAGCAATCGCGAATACAATATCTTGTTAGGATCCCTGTAAGGTCGATCCTGCGGTTCGTCCTGACGGATTATCAGTTCGACCGTTCCACACGCCTGACCTGGCTTATCGTGCCCACCAGCACGGCAAGGCTGAACCCGGCACCTATCCCGACGGACTGCAATGGCGGTGTTGACGCCGCTTAGCCACCCTGTGGCATCCAGAAGCTGGGGTTGATGGTGGCATCGTTGGATCAGCCCGTGGATGGTCGCACTGCGGCGGGAGGCTTCGCTGAGCAGCGGATTGAGAGAATAGCGGCCGTCATAGAAGAAGTCGGGATGGATAGTCTCCCGGCGGGAGCTCGCGGATGAACTGAACAGGCGAGAGATCACCTCCGGCCGTGGTCAAGAATGGACCGTGGATCGTTTGAAGCGAGATCATGCGGCGGCTCTGGATCTGATAAAGCTGCGGTCTGATGAACGAGCGAAAGCCGAAGAAGAGCGAGCCGCCGACGAGGCTGAACTGGAAGAGATGCGGAAGCTGCCGATGTTCGGCGCATTCTGACGTAACCCGATGATCATGGGCCAGATGCCGCTCAGAAGCTCCAGAAGCGTCCGTAGGGCCCTGCTTCTGTTAGCAGAAGGGTGCTCTGTAGTCCCGTAGGCTAAGGGCCTTCCAGCAGCGAAAGAATAGGCGCTTGGAGAAGACTGGGCAGGCTCCGGCATAACTGAGTGAAGGTTGGGTGTGCAGGATGAGCGACAAGTGGGCGACGGGTCGCCTCGGCCTTTCCGGAGATTTCCCGGCGAGCAAGCCCGTGGCGTCTCGGCCGAGATCTCCAGCGCTGGAAACATACCGTTGTCCTGCACCAGCCGGCTCGGTTGTAGTGGGGTGGGACCGGAGCCAGGCAGACCCGCTCAGTAGTGCGTCCACCGCAGAGTGCCAAGGTTCCGCTGCACAAAGCCCTGCTTCAGCGAGGCATCAGGAAGACCTCGCGCACGGCGGCGTATTCTCCGGCTTCAAGTGCATAAAGCGCGGCCTGGGCGACCTCGTCGGGCCGGATGGCCTTGGGCTTGGCTTCGTCGAAGAACTCGGTGTCAACCATGCCCGGCGCGATGACGGTGCAGCGTCCACCCCATTCGCGCATCTCCTCAACCAGGTTACCCCCGTAGCCGTGGACGAACCACTTGGAGGCGCCATAGACGGAGCCCTTGATGTGGATCCTGCCCGCAGCCGAGCCGGTCATCAGCAGATGCCCCTGCGTTTCCTTCAAGAAGGGCAGGGCGGCCTTGGCGGTGAACAGCAGGCCGAGAATGTTGATGCTGATCATGTCCTGCCACTCGTCGGCGTTGCCGCCTTCCGTGCCGGCGGCATCAAGGCCCCGTCCGGCATTCGCGAAGGCCGCGTTAACAGCGCCAAAAGCGCTCGCCATCCGCTGCAGCGCCGCCTGCTGGTCGGCAAGCTGCGTGACGTCGCCGGGCAGGGCTAGGGCGTGGTCATCGCCCAGTTCCGCCACCAGCGCGCGAAGCCTGTCCTCGCGCCGCGCAAAGAGCCCAACCCGCCAGCCGCGCGAGACCGCAAGGCGGGCCGTGGCCGCGCCAATGCCGCTGGAAGCGCCGGTGATAAACAGCGTCTTGCCGGTCATTGGTCTTCCTCCGATCGGGGCAGGGCTTGAAGCGCACCGTTCTGCGCACAGCCTTTCAGGCGATCCTAAGCCCGCGCTCCTGTGCAGGCAACGCTTGCTTGCCAGCCCTGTCGGCATGGCCATAGTCTGGGCGGAATTCATCAAGGGACGTGCTTGCCGACGTGAAAGCCCGCAGACGTATCTGGCGACCGGTCGCCTCGGCACACCTGCTGACGGGGCACCGCCGTTCGCGCGGAACGGACCTGGTGCTGGCGACGGTGCTGGCGGCCGTAGCGGGCGCGTCGAATGCTGGCGGCTTCTTCGCGCTTGGTGCCTATACGTCGCACATGACGGGCTATCTGTCGCAGCTTGCGGACAGTCCGGTGATCGGCCAGCTGCGGGTTGCGATGGTCGCGGTCCTTGCCGTTGGTGCGTTTGTGGCGGGCGCAGCTTTCAGCACCGTCCTGATCAACTGGGCCCGGCTGCGTCGCGCGAACAGGCAATATGCGCTGCCGATCGCGGTGCAGGGCGGGTCTCTTGCCTGCTTCGCGGGCGGCGGCGTCTTCACCTCCGAGCCTGGGCGCGTCTTCGCGCTGGCCTGCTTGTGTTTCTTTATGGGAATGCAGAACGCCACCATCACCAAGATCTCGGGCACGCGCATCCGCACCACCCATGCTACCGGCATGATCACCGACATCGGCATCGAGCTGGGGCGCGAGTTCTTCGGGCGCACCTGGATGACACGGCGGGTTGCTGCAGACCGCAAGAAGCTGAGGATCCATCTTCAGCTTGTGGGAGTGTTCGTTGCAGGCGGCATTGTCGGGGCGGTGGGCTTTTCCCGGCTCGGCTTCCCCTTCGCGCTCGTCCTGTCGGGGGTGCTGCTGGCTCTGTCGCTGCCCTCGCTGCTGGGCCGAGGGGTCAGGCGATAAGCGGCGGGGGCAAGCCCAGAGCACCAGCCACTTCAGGGGAGCGGCATCGGCTTGGGATCACAGGGCATCACTTGCAGCCCGGGCACCAAGGCCCGAGCCTTGCTCACTGGCATACCATTAATCTGACCCACGTCTTGTGCCACCGCACAGGCAGCCGTCACGAGCCAGCGGCGCCTCAGGCGAAGGCGCTGCCTCGCCACCCTGGCGCCTGAGGCGGTCGATCGGCCACAGCGGCAGGAAGACCGAGATGACCCGTGCCATCGCACCCCTCCAGTTCCAGATCGAAGCTTTCTCCCGCCCGCGCCCGGATCAGCTCGACGAGCCAGCGGGAACGACCCACACCGGGGACCGGCAGCGGGCTCGAGGGCAAGACCGACACCCGCCAGCGTGTCATCGCCGCGGTAGGTTGGCCGAAGTCATAAGCGCCCTGTTGCCGGCGCCAGCGTCTGAGCGCGATGCCTGTCGTGCCCGAGCCCTTGGCGGCTAGGTGCAGCCTGCGCGGGGCGGTCATCGACAGCCGCGCAACATCTGTCACCACTGCGCCCAAGCCGCCATGGCGCAGGCCTTCCTCCATGCAGGCCAGCACCGTGACACCGTCACCGGCTTCGACATAGATCACCCGGTCTGGACTCAGACCTGCCTGCTCGAGACCGGGCGCAAACAGGTCCGCCTGCGTCACGCACCAGAGCACCTGTCCCGGAAGACGCGCGACAATGCCGGCGGCAAAGCAGGAGGCAGCCGCGCCATCCACCGCACCGTTGCCGCCACCCGCTACCTCGTGGAGGCAGCCCAGGGCCAAGCCGCTACCCGGCAGCCGGCGGTCCAGCTCCGGAACGCCGAAGGGCAGCACTCCGCGAGCCGGTCCACCCTCACCCTCCATGGCTGCGATCTGCTCGCGCAGCGCAGCAAGGGCAGGACTGAAGGTCCGGGCAGGCATGGGAACAGATGGTTCCAGAGAAGCGGTTGCAGACGAACAGATTTGTTCTGGTTTTGTTCCGAATGGGAGAAGTATGTCAACAGGATGCCGCAGAATGATCTGCGGATATCTTCACGACCCTACTGCGCTATGTTGACGGCTGAGCTCCCAGCCACGGCACGGAGGGTCGTCCCATCTGCAACCTTTACAACCTGACGACCAACCAGCAAGCGAACCGCAATGTGGCGCGGGCGATGATGGACAGCCTGGGCAACCTTGAGCCGAGCCTCGATGTCTCTCCCGATCGTGCCGCACCCGTAGTGCGTAACATTTGCGGTGCTGGTTGGATCAAGCTGGCCAGAAGGAGCGCATAGGCATCCGCAAAGGAGACTGCTTCTCGGCTTCGTATTATGCGGCCACCGGCAGCGGCACCGCCTGCGCTGTCAGGACGTCATAGGGTCAAAAGGGCGCCTACATGGCCCGCCAGCCAGGCAGCCGCGACGTTGCCGCGATAGGTCAGAAGCTGGCCGTTGTCGCTATGATCAACGACAAGATGCACGCGGATCAGGGTCATAATCGTTACTCACACAGTCAATAGTGATTACGTGGATATGGTAACATAATACCACAGCATGGAGAAGTAATTTAGGCGCTGTCTTCTACGTGGCTCCACACGCCGGTTTCGGCCGCCAGAAAACGAGCAACAGCGCTCCCCGGATACGAAATTACTAGTGACATGATCGTCAGCTTGTCAGTCGTCTGAGAGCAGCAACAGTTTAGGATCGAGCTGTCAAACTTCTTTGCGCGCTTGTGTGTCGGGCTAGGCTTGGCATTGTTGATCTTATCAATTCTGACAGGTGCGTTTGCTTTAGATAAAAACGGCTTTCCTATCTTGAACAGTTCAAACCTCTCATCTGGGGGTTGGTCCCTTTTTTTTGGGGAGCGCTAATCAGTGTGTTTACTTATAAAGGGAAATAAAAGCACATAGGTGGCAACACTCCTGCAGCGCTGCAAACAAACGGATTGATCAATGCAATTATCATCGATTTCAATTAGAAACTACCGATCCATTAGAGCGTTAGATGTGGATTTTTGTGAAGTTACATCTCTGCTCGGGAGCAATAACGCGGGAAAATCAAGTATATTGCGTGCGCTCCAAATTTTCTTTGAGGCAGCTCCAAAATTAAACGACGACGATTATTATCACCGTAGAGCCGAGGGGATTCGGATCTCTGTAGTATTTAAGAATCTAGTTCCGGCAGAAATTGCGGAGTTCGGGGCAGCCGTAAGCAACGGCGTGCTGAGCGTAACTCGGACCTTCAGACAGGACCTGGGGAGACTCTCACCTCCACTATTCCGTTAATGCACCTGCCTATCCTCCATTTGGAGCGGTAAGAGCAGAGCAAAACAGGACAACAAAGCGTGCTCTCTTTAACAGAGTTGCTGATGAGACTGAGGGCCTGGAGCGCGCGTCCAGTGCGGAGGAAGTCGAGACTTTAATGTCGGCTTGGGAGGCGGCCAATCCAGGTTTACTTGAGCTCGCATCAATCAGAGGGTTTTTTGGCGCGCCGAACGTCGCGAGCGGGAAGCTATCGAAGAAGACGTCGATCCATTATGTTCCGGCAGTTGCAGACGCAGGAGAAGAAACTTTCGGTGCAAAGAAGAGCCCAATTATCAATCTTCTTTCTGAAATTGAACGGCAGGTCTATGAGAACCAGCGCGAAGTCGTTGACTTTATCTCACGAAGCCAAACAGAATTTTCCGATCTAGTAAATCCAGACAGATTTCCACAGCTTGCCAGCATCAGCGAGCGATTAACGTCGACAGTGCAGAGATATTATCGCGACTCAAAGCTAATGGCTGACTGGAAAAGCAAGGACGGACTCAAAGTTTCGTTTCCTTAGCCGTCGCTCCGCATCGAAGATAATGGGTTTGTCAGTGGGCTGGAGAATGTTGGGCATGTGCTCCAGCGAGCGGCTTTATTCTCAGTCATAGAATTTCTTGCCAGCAAGATTGAAAATGATACCGAGGGAGAGGGCTTTGATCGAGCGCAAAGCGACATTGTTCTCCTTGTAAAAGAACCGGAGATATACCAACATTCGAGCAAGCAGCAAGTTATTCATGATGCATTCCATCAGACCTGCAAGGACTTTAGCGCCGAGTCCGGAATTAGGTTCCAAGTAGTATTTTCCACTCATTCTGAGAAGTTTATCGGAATGAACAAGTTTCACTCGGCGCGCATTCTGCGGCGAGCTACAGTTGATGGGGAGGAGCAACATGGCTGCGCTTCGGTTAGTGTTGCGCGTGCCAGCCGCTTCTTTGCTGAAGCGTTAAATCGCGATCCCCTTTCAGACGCTTCTTTTGAATCTAAGATGCATATCTTCAGTCGTGAAATCTGCGAGGGGTTCTTCGCAAGGAAAGTTGTTCTCGTTGAAGGTGTAAGCGACAGAGCTGTATTGGAGGCCGTTTATCGGGCTGTGGGCCGTCATCCTGATGCTGAAGGAATCGCCATTATCTCAGTGGATGGCAAGACGAAGATGGACAAGCCGTTATTTGTGTTTAACAGCCTTGGAATTCCCGCATTTGCGGTTTTTGACTCTGAACAGTCCAAGGCCGATAAAAAGCAGAAGATAAATGCAAATATTATCATCCAGAAGGTTCTAGGGGTGGCGCAGCCAATTGATTTTCCGGACGGATGCTTTGAAAAGTTTGCGTCATTCTCAGAAAATATGGAAACTCATCTGAAGGGGCTGAGCGCTGAGGCGTGGGAACGCGAGGTTCAGATCTATAAGGAGGAATTTGGTTTCGACTCCGATGACATCTGTAAAACACCATGGGTTGCTCAGCAGATCTGTGGAAAGCTGGTTGAGGGCGGGGTAGAACTAGCAAGGTTCCAGCGGATCATCGATAGCGTGGATGCGCTCTGAGCGCTCCTGCTTCTGCTTTGTGCCATTGCGGTAATGGGCGCAGAGGCTTTGAAGGTTCGACAGGCCAGCAGCAAGGCGCGGTTGCCCGGATGCCGTTCCTTGTAGTCATCGTGCGCTTCCTCGGCTCCACAGAAGGCGCAGAAGGGGTGAAGGCGGACGAATCGGTGCGCAGCTTGCGCCAAGCGCTGTTGCATTCACGCTAGGCTGCTGATGGCCGTCTATGGTCGTGCCGGGCCTTGCGCGGGCCGGCGTTCGATCAGGCAGCCGCAAAGCTGATTCGTCGCAACAATGGCTCCACAAGAACACAGGCGCAGCGGGCAGGCAGTTGAGTCATCAAAAAAGGGTAGTTTGGACAAGGATCGTGCAGACGCCCATGATTTTATGTAGGCGGGCATCCGGTGCCACGCTGGCATAGACTCATTTCCGAATGCCTAAGGCAGATCGTAGTCTGGTAGCCGTTCAATTGCGTCAGCCTTTGTTTTGATCGTGATGTCGCCGTAGTTATCTCCCGCAGTCCGAGGTGCGTGGCCTTGGATCGCATCCAGAACACGATCTTGTATCCCTACCTCACGTCCTATGGTCTTGAGCCGGTGTCGCCAGCCATGCGACGGCTGAACACCCTCAGGAACAAGCTTACTCTCTTGCAGCCAATCCCCAAGCCGGTTCGCCATCTTTTTGGCATGGTAGATAGATTTGGCCGGGTCTGTGGCATTGTAAAAGAGCGGACCATCAGAGGCGCTTTTCAGATGATCAATAAAGCCCAGCGCTATGATTTGGCGATGCAGGGGAACGTTCCGCCACTGGCCCGTTTTCGTGCTACCTGCCTCAGGTGTGATTCGTGCAATATGAACGTTGCCTTCCTTCCGGAAATCAGCTTTCCGTAGCTGCGTGATCTCTGCGACACGGGCGCCGGTGAATGCGCAAAGAAGGGGGACCCAGCGCTTGGCAGCTGTTGTCTTGTCTTTGGGCCCTCCAGCACTTTGCCAGCGGGACCAGTCTTGGGCCGATAGGCACGTGATGCTTTCAGCACCTTGATCGCTTCGGGATTTGTATAGCCCTTTTCACGGTTCTGCACCTTTTTCGGAGTCTCGACACGCAAGCCGACAGTCGGATCAGATTGGATGCGATCCTTGCTGTGCGCCCATTTAAACAGGCTGCGAACCGTTGGAAGGTAGACTTTCCTTACAGTTGAAGGACTGAGCTGCGTCACCGCCAGATCGAGCCAGGCACTGATATCCTTCCTTGTCACTCGGTTGGCGTCGTCGTGGCGCAGGTAGTCAAGAAGGCTATCGACGGCCAGCGCCTGACGTCGCCCCTTGTCGGCCATGCGTCCGAGAAGTTGGCGGCCTGCCACGTAGTCGCTCCAGAGACGCTTAATACTGACAGGTGGCGGGGTGTCCACTGGCGGCCGTGCATTGACGATTAAGGAGTGCTGAGACTGGCCAGTAAAATCGCCCTCGTCCCGTTCTGCGACACGCGACAGCGCTTCATATTCCGCCATGCAAAGAGCGCGGGCAATCTGCCGCCATTCGTCGCTACCCGGCTGTGCAGTCAGGTTTCCGGAGAGTCGAAATCGTTCGACCTGTGCTCCGACAAGCTCAGCCAGTCCTGCATCATTCAGGCGACCCGCCATTCCGAGGCGAAGTCGTTGAACCAGAAGATCATCAATCGGCATCGAGGCATAACGTGGATCGTTCCGCAGCAGATCGTCGAAAGCGAGACGCTGAGCATAGTGACTGGCAGCAATCTGATCAGGAGCAAGGGGATACCGTCCTAGCTGAACGTTGCCGGCGCCGCTGGCTGCTGCCTGCCGCTCAGCCACCGCCAGTTCGTGCTGGAGAGCTGCGACAGCGCCGGGCAGATGATTCCTAGCCGTGCGAAGATCAGGGCCAAGTGCAGTGCGCAGCTCACTCTTGCCGACGATCTGGCGTAGATCCTTCGGCACTACGAGGCGCGCGAAGAATCTGCCGTTTCGGTTCAGTAGGTATCGGGTTGCGCCAGCCATGTTGGAGGTCCGGTTTGTAACAGCTTTTGTGACACCGAAACTACCAAAGCCTCTGCAAGGCAAGGGCCTTTTTACACATCAAGAGCTTAGCAGGTGAAAGGGTGAGAGGCTGGACAACGACCCAAGCGGGGCTCGTTACGGCTGCTACCTTCCGGTCCTGACCGGGTTGGCGAGGTGCCTGCCCGCGCCAACCTCTCGAGAGGATAGATAATGCGGCGGCGCGCGCGATGCAACCGTCAAAGATGCAGGCGCACGAGGGCGAAATCCCCTTCGGTCTGGCCTAGATATTCCATGGGCCTGCCGCAGGTCCGGGCGATCTCGGCCAGCAGGGGCAGGCCCTGGGGCCCGGTCTCGAACAGGGCCGAGGTTCCGGGCATCGGCAGGAACTGCCAGGCCGGGGCTGCGTCGATGGACAGCCGGCGACGTTGGCGCAGGTAATCGCGGATCACGTCGCGGGTCTGAGGCCCGGGCCGCAGGATCACCGGCGTGCCCGCCGTCAGCGGCGCGAACAGCCCGCAGGCGGCCAGGCGATAGGAATTCGTTGCCAGCACGAAGCGGTCGTTGTCCTCCACCGGGCGGCCCCGCCAGGTCAGGTCGCGAACCCGTCCCCCGCCGGTCGGGCGTCCGTCGGGCAGAAAGCCTGCGGGACGCGACAGGTCTATCTGCCAGCGGACATCCTGGACGACATCGAACTGATAGGCCGGAAAGCCCGGATCGGTCAGCGGCTGGTCGGGGCGTCCGGGCTGGATCTGCCGGAACAGGCTGGCCGACCGCTCCAGCCAGCCGCGCAGGTCGGCCCCGGTGATCAGCAGGGCGCAGATGCGATTCGGAAAGGAATAGATATCCGTCAGGTTGCCCAACCGCAGTCGGCCGGGCGCGACATCGGTGTAATGGCCCGGGCCGCCCCGTCCGCCCGCGCGAAAGGGGGCGGCGGCGGACAGGACCGGAATGCCGTCCAGCCTTGTGCCGTCCAGGCTTTTGCGCACGAACCAGCGTTGCGCCATGTTGACCAAGCTTAGCGCCGGATCGACGCCCACAAGGGCGAAATAGCTGCTGATGCGCCGGTCGCTATGGCCGATGCGGCGGCGCAGGTGAGACAGGGTCAGCCGATGCGTGGCGGCCACCGCGTGCAGGACGGCGGGTGCGGCAGGCTGGTCGGGTGCGACCCCTTCGCATCGCGCGGCGGCATCCGACAGATGCCATCCCGCCCCTAGGTCATGCGCCAGCGAAAGGTCGATCACCCCCAGATGCGACCCGCCAAAGCCCGGCATGACGGCAGGCTTGCCCGACAGCGTGCCGCCCGCCGGGCCGATGCCTGCGAGCGGAAAGACCTCGTGCGTATGGCCCGCCACGACAACGTCGATCCCGTCCATGGCGGCCAGTTCCGTTGCGACGTTCTCTGCCCCGGGGCGAGCAGGGCGGTCCGAGATGCCGCTGTGGGCCAGGGCCACGACCAGGTCGGCGCCCGCCGCACGGATCCGGGGCAGGATGCGCCGTGCGGTGTCCAGGATGTCGTCGCAGGCCATCTGCCGCGACAGGTCACGGTCCCAGGCGGTGGTCTGGGGCGGCAGAAAGCCCACCACGCCGATGCGAAGCACGACCCGGCGCCCTGTTGAGGTCAGGACGGGCTTGTCCAGGATCACAAAGCCCGGAAAATCCGCCCGGCCCCGCAGCCGCAGATTGGCGGCCAGCAGGGGAAACCGCGCCTGCCGGGCCGCCGACTGCAGCACCTCCAGCCCGAAGGCAAAATCGTGATTGCCGATAGCGGCGGCGTCATAGCCCATCAAGTTCATCGCCGCGATGGCAGGATGGCCCCTGGCGCCACCCCGCGCCGCCAGGTCGCCCAAAGGCGTTCCCTGCAGAAAATCGCCGTTGTCCAGAAGCAAGGTGTTCCGCGCCGCCGCCCGATGGCTGTCCACCAGCGACGCGATCTGGGCCAGGCTTCCCCGGGCGCACGGCCGGTCGGCCAGATAATCGTGGGGCACCAGCTTCATGTGCATGTCGGTCGTGGCCAAGATTCTGAGGGCCACGGTTTCGGCCGTGTCGGCTGGGCAATCGCGTTCGCAGATCTGGTCCGTTGCGTCCCGCATTGAATAACCCCGACCACAGGCCGGCACGATGTCTGAGCCAGGCCGTCTTACCCTACCTAACGGGATCGCAGCGACTCAACCAAAGATTGTCAAGCCTAGAAGATTAATTGCCTTATGCGGGCATATTGATCACAATGGGGCCGGGCGGCACGGACGTGTCTGACCCAGACGACGGATCGGCGGGGCAAGGACAAATGCTTTCCACTTGGTTGAACACATTGCCTGCCGTGCCTTATGAAGCCGAAAGGTCGCGGCAGACGGGCCGGGGCCGCGCCTGGGATGGTCAGACACGCATGAAATTCTCGACCCGCATTGATACCGATAAATCGGCGACCGAACTTTTCGATCTCATCAGCGACTTTTCCCGCAGCGAACGCGCCCTGGTCGCCCGGGGCGCCCAGATCCGCCGGATCGACCCGTCCCAGGATCCCGGCACCGGCCTTGGGTGGACCATCGACTTCAACTGGCGGGGGCAGCGGCGCACCGTGCGGCTGGATGTCACGCGCTTTGACCGCCCATCCCATATCACGCTGGACGGCCATTCCGACCAGTTCGACCTGTCGATCAGCATGACCGTTGTTGCCCTGAGCCGGGTGAAATCGCGTCTGCTGTTCGAAACCGAGGTGCGCGCCCGCAATATGCGCGCCCGCCTGCTGCTGCAAACGGCCAAGCTGGGCAAGACGCAGTTGGACCGGAAATACGACCAGCGGATCGCCGATTTCGTGGCCCACCTGCGCGCGGCCTAGGCTGCCTGTCGTTGCGCTTCCCGCAGCGGATCGGCGGGATAGACGCCCAGCACATCCAGTGACGAGGTGAAGTAGCGCAATTCGTCCAGCGCACGCTGCAACGCCGGATCCTCGGGGTGACCTTCGACATCGGCATAGAACTGCGTCGCGGTGAAGACGCCGTCCACCATATAGCTTTCCAGCTTGGTCATGTTGACGCCGTTTGTGGCGAACCCGCCCATGGCCTTGTACAGCGCGGCGGGGATGTTGCGGACCCGGAACACGAAACTGGTCAGCATCCGGTCAGAGCGGCGGCTGTAATCGGGCTGGCGGGACATGATCAGGAATCGCGTGGTGTTGTTCTGCCGATCCTCGATTCCGTCGGCCAGGCGTTCAAGGCCATAAATCTCGCCTGCCAAGGGTGCGGCAAGGGCCGCCAGCGACGGATTGCCGCGGGTCGCCACCTCTTTCGCGGAACCGGCGGTGTCGGCGCCCGTCAGTGCCAGGATGCCGTGGCGGCGCATGAAGCCCCGGCACTGGCCCAGCAGCACGGTATGGCTCATCGCCTCTCGGACCTCGGACAGGGCCGTGCCAGGAATCGCCAGCAGGCTGATATGGACGCGGACAAAGGCTTCCTCGATGATGTGCAGGCCGGATTCGGGCAGCAGGTGGTGGATGTCGGCCACCCGGCCATAGGTCGAGTTTTCCACCGGCAGCATCGCAAGGTCGGCCTGGTCGCTGCGCACGGCCTCGATCACGTCCTCGAAGGTGCGGCAGGGCAGGGCTTCCATGGCGGGCCGTGCCTTGCGGCAGGCTTCGTGGCTGTAGGCGCCGGGTTCGCCCTGAAAGGCGATGCGGTTCGTGAAGGTGGTCATGGGCCGCTGTCCGAATTTTGAAGGATCGTGGGGTAACTATACCTTGATCCTTCAAAGCGAAAGCGGATAGATACCCGTCGAATTGACGAGCTTACCAATGCGGGGATCGCACGCGATGTTCAACACCATGACCCTGACCAAGGCCGCAGGCGCGCTGATCGGCGCGCTGCTGTTTCTGATGCTGGCCAACTGGGCGGCGGGATCCCTGTATCATGTCGGCGCCGCCCATCATGGCGAGGGTGAGGAAGTCGCGCAGGCCTATACCATCCCGGTCGAGGAAGCCGCCGGCGGCGAGGAAGCGGTCGAGGAGGAAATCGACTTTGCAGCCCTTCTGGCATCCGCCGATGCCGCCGCGGGCGAAAAGGATTTCGGCAAGTGCAAGGCCTGCCACAAGCTGGATGGCACCGACGGCGTCGGTCCCCACCTGAACGGCGTCGTGGGCCGCGAGGTCGCGTCCGTCGCGGGCTTCAGCTATTCGCCCGCCATGGTCGAACACAAGGCCGAGGCGCCCCAGTGGACGCCCGAGGCGTTGCAGGAATTCCTGGCCAATCCCAAGGGCGTCGTGCTGGGCACCAAGATGTCCTTTGCCGGCCTGAAGGATCCGCAGGACCGCGCCGACATCATCGCCTATCTGCAAGGCCAGCAATAGGCTTCGGACCTGCTGCGGAACCAGGGGCGCATCTTCGGATGCGCCTTTTTTCGTTGCCTGTCCTCGCGCCGTTCTCACGAAATCGCGGCTTGATCCCGTCCCCGGCACTGGCCTAGCGTGCGTCACAGATCCCCGACCCGGAGTTTGCCGATGCGCCGCCTTGCCCTGATCGCCACGCTGGTTCTTGCCCCGGCATCCGCCGCCCTGTCGCAAGAAGCTGCGGCGACCGCAGACGGCGAGAAGGTCATCAAGACCCATGCCATCGCGCTGTTCGGCGAACCCGCGCTGCCTGCCGACTTCCCCCATTACCCTTATGTGAACCCCGACGCGCCCAAGGGGGGCGAGATTTCCTTCGGCGCGGTCGGCGGATTCGACAGCTACAACCCTTTCACCCACCGCGGTCGCGCCATTGCCCTGGCCGTGATCCAGCTGGAACGGTTGATGGACAGCCCGGCGGACGAATTGGGCGTGGATTACTGCCTGCTGTGCGAAACGCTGGAATATCCCGAAAGCAAGGACTGGGTGATCTTCAATCTTCGCCCCGAGGCGACCTTCAGCGACGGCACCCCCCTGACCGCCCATGACGTGCTGTTCAGCTTTGAAACCCTGCGCGACAAGGGCTTGTCGTCGTTCCGCATGGCGATGCAGCAGATGATCGCCAAGGCCGAGGTTCTGGACGATCACCGCATCAAGTTCACCTTTGCCGAAGGTTATCCCCGCCGCGACGTGATTTCCCAGATGGGCAACCAGATCGTGTTCTCGAAAAAGGATTTCGAGGACAACGCCCGCGATCTGGAGCAGAGCAGCGACACACCCTTTATCGGCTCCGGACCCTATATGTTCGACCGCGCGGACATCGGCCGTACACTGGTCGTCAAGCGCAATCCCGATTACTGGGGCAAGGATCTGCCCATCAATCGGGGCCGCTTCAACTTCGACCGCATCCGCTATGAAATGTTTGGAGATTTCGACAGCGCGTTCGAATCCTTCAAGGCGGGGGAATATACCTATCGCAATGAAACCTCATCGATGCACTGGGCCACGCGCTATGACTTTCCGGCGCTGGCCTCGGGCGCGGTGGTGCGTGAAACACTGCCCGACGGGCAGATCGCCAGCGGCGATGGCTGGGTCTTCAACCTGCGCCGTGACAAGTTCAAGGACATCCGCGTGCGCGAGGCGGTCGGGCTGATGTTCAATTTCGAATGGACGAACCAGACGCTGCTGTATGGCTTGGAAACGCGCGTCAATTCCTTCTGGGACAACAGCCAGTTCCGCGCCGACGGTCCGCCGTCCGATGCGGAACGGGCGCTGCTGGAACCCGTCGCCGGTGACCTGCCCGAAGGCATCCTGACCGATCCCGCCGTGGTCCAGCCGGTATCGGGTGAACGCCAGCTTGACCGCCAGAATATGCGCCGCGCGGTGGCCCTGCTGGATCAGGCGGGCTGGACAGTGGGCGACGACGGAATGCGCCGCAACGCTGCAGGCCAGCCCCTGACGATCGAGATCCTGAACGACGACGTGGGCAACGACCGGATCATCAACCCCTTCATCCAGAACCTGCGCGCCATCGGCATCGACGCCACCAACCGCCGCGTGGACAACGCGGAAATGCAGTTGCGCACCCGGTCCAAGGATTTCGACATGGTCGAGGATTCGTTGGGCCAGTCCTATGCGGTCGGCGGCTATGCAGGCCAAGTCTTCGGATCCGAGGACGCGGACGACGTGTTCAACCCGATGGGCCTGGCGAACCCGGCGATCGACAAGCTGCTGGAACTGGGCCAGCAGGCCGAAACCGAGGGCGACAACATCGTGGCGATCAGCGCCCTGGACCGCGCGCTGCGCAGCCTGCGGTTCTGGGTGCCGAAATGGTTCAAGGCCGAATATACGCTGGCTTATTACGACATCTATCGCCACCCCGAAACCATGCCGCCCTATGCGCTTGGCACGCTGGATTTCTGGTGGGCCGATACCGCGCGCGAGGCGGAACTGAAGGCCAGCGGCGCGATCCGCTGATGGCAGGGTTGATTTCCCGGCGGTCCCGTCTGACAAGGGCGGGATAAAGGAAACGGGGCCGCCAAGGCCCGAAAGGGACGGGGTCTTTCCAATGGGCGCCTATATCTTGCGGCGGTTGCTGCTGATCATCCCGACGCTGATCGGGATCATGGTGGTAAACTTTACCCTGACGCAGTTCGTCCCGGGTGGTCCCATCGAACAGATCGCCGCGCAGGTGCAGGGGTCGGGCGACGCGTTCAGCAACATCTCGGGCGCGGGGGCGGGGGCCGATACCGGCGCGGTCGAGGGATACGAGGGCGCGCGGGGCCTGCCGCCCGAGTTCATCGCCCAGCTTGAAAAGGAATTCGGCTTTGACAAGCCGCCCTTGCAGCGGTTCCTGTCGATGATGGGAAACTACCTGACCTTTGATTTCGGGACCAGCTGGTTCCGGTCGATCAGCGTGATCGACCTGGTGGTCGAAAAGATGCCCGTGTCCATCACGCTGGGCCTTTGGTCCACGCTGCTGGCCTATCTGATCTCCATCCCGCTGGGGATCCGCAAGGCCACGCGGGACGGGACGCGGTTCGATACCTGGACATCCGCCGTGATCATCATGGCCTATGCGATCCCGGCCTTTCTGTTCGCGGTGCTGCTGATGGTGCTGTTCGCGGGCGGAAGCTATTGGCAGATCTTTCCGCTGCGGGGCCTGACCAGCGACAATTTCGCGGATCTGACGGTGTGGGGCAAGATCAAGGACTATGCTTGGCACGCCACGCTGCCGGTCGTGGCCTCGACCATTTCAAGCTTTGCCACGCTAACCCTTTTGACAAAGAACAGTTTTCTGGACGAGATCAACAAGCAATACGTGATGACCGCCCGCGCCAAGGGCCTGACCGAGGGCCGGGTGCTGTATGGCCATGTCTTCCGCAACGCGATGCTGATCGTGATCGCGGGTTTTCCGGCGATGTTCCTGGGTGTGTTCTTCGGGGCAAGCATCCTGATCGAGACGATATTTTCGCTGGACGGCCTGGGCCGCCTTGGGTTCGAGGCGGCGGTGCAGCGCGACTATCCGGTGATCTTCGGCACGCTCTATGTCTTTGGCCTGATGAGCCTGGTGGTGGGGATCCTGTCGGACATGATGTATGTCTTTGTGGATCCACGCATCGACTTTGAATCGAGGGCCGGCTGATGGCCTTGTCGGAACTCAACCGCCGCCGCTGGCGCAGTTTTCGGCGCAACGGCAGGGCCTTCTGGTCGCTGGTGGTCTTCAGCGTGTTGTTCGTTCTGGCCATGTGCGCGGAAATCGTGGCCAATGACAAACCCATCGTCGCCAGCTACCGGGGCGATCTGTATTTCCCGGCCTACAACTTCTATCCCGAAACGGCCTTTGGCGGCGATTTTGGGACCGAGGCGATCTATAACGATCCCGCCGTCAAATGCCTGATCGTCACCGGCGGGCGGCAGGAATGCTGGGACACGCCCGAGGACCTGATCGCCGCCGTCGATGCAGGCACCAGCGACATCCCAGAGGACGAGCAGGGCTGGATGATCTGGCCGCCGATCCCGTTCCATTTCTCCACCATCAACAACGTGGGCAGCGCCCCGAGCGCCCCGGACGGCACGCATTGGCTGGGCACAGACGACACGGCGCGCGACGTGCTGGCCCGCGTGATCTATGGATTCCGCATCTCGATCCTGTTCACGCTGATCGTGACGGTGGTGGCATCCGTTGTGGGCATCGCGGCAGGCGCCATCCAGGGCTATTTCGGCGGACGCACGGACCTCGTGTTCCAGCGGGTGCTGGAGATCTGGGCATCGACCCCGTCGCTTTACGTCATCATCATCCTCTTCGCGATCCTGGGACGCAGCTTCTGGCTCTTGGTCTTCGTCACCATCCTGTTCGGCTGGCCGGCGCTTGTGGGCGTTGTCCGGGCGGAATTCCTGCGGGCGCGGAACTTCGAATATGTCCGCGCCGCCCGCGCATTGGGTGTGTCCGACCGCACCATCATGTTCCGCCACATCCTGCCCAATGCCATGGTCGCCACGCTGACCATGCTGCCTTTCGTCGTGACCGGCACGATCAGCGGTCTGGCGGCCCTAGATTACCTGGGCTACGGCCTGCCTGCATCCGCGCCGTCGCTGGGTGAACTGGCCTTGCAGGCCAAGCAGAACCTGCAAGCGCCCTGGCTGGCCTTCACGGCCTTCTTCACCTTTGCCATCATGCTGTCGCTTCTGGTCTTCATCTTCGAAGGCGTGCGCGATGCCTTTGATCCCCGAAAGACCTTCAAATGACCGAAGCCGTCCTGTCGGTCCAAGACCTGCGCATCAGCTTTCGCCAGGAAGGCCGCATCGTGCCCGCCGTCAAGGGCGTCAGCTTTCACATCGGCAAGGGCGAGACGGTGGCCCTGGTGGGCGAATCCGGGTCGGGGAAATCGGTGACTGCGCTGTCCACGGTGCGCCTGCTGGGCGACTCTGCCGTGGTCGAGGGATCGGTAAAATACGCGGGCCGCGAAATGGTCGATGCCCCGGAAAAGGTGCTGCGCGACATTCGCGGCGACGACATCAGCTTCATTTTCCAAGAACCGATGACCTCGCTGAACCCGCTGCATACGCTTGAAAAGCAGCTTGGCGAAAGCCTTGCGCTGCACCAGGGGCTGACCGGCGCGCGGGCGCGGGCGCGGATCGTGGAACTGCTGACGCGCGTCGGCATCCGCGATCCCGAAAGCCGCCTGGCCGACTATCCCCACCAGCTTTCCGGTGGGCAGCGGCAGCGTGTGATGATCGCCATGGCGCTGGCCAACGGCCCCGAACTGCTGATCGCGGACGAACCGACGACCGCGCTTGACGTGACGATCCAGGCCCAGATCCTCGATCTGCTGGCGGAACTGAAGGCGGACGAAGGGCTGTCGATGCTGTTCATCAGCCATGACCTTGGCATCGTGCGCCGCATCGCCGACCGCGTCTGCGTGATGAAGGACGGAGAGATCGTCGAGCAAGGCCCGGTCGAGGCGATCTTTGCCAACCCCCAGCACGACTATACCCGCAAGCTGCTGGCCGCAGAACCCACCGGCACTGCCGATCCGGTTTCCGACAGCGCGGAAACGATGGTCGAGACGCGCGATCTCAAGGTCTGGTTTCCGATCCAGCGGGGGCTGCTGCGCAAGACGGTGGGCCATGTAAAGGCCGTGAACGGCGCCACCCTGACCGTGCGCGCGGGCGAGACGCTGGGCATCGTCGGCGAATCCGGGTCCGGCAAGACCACGCTGGCCCTGGCGATCATGCGGCTGATCGCCAGCGACGGGCCGATCCTGTTCATGGGCCAGGACATCGCCCGCTGGCAGTCGCGCCAGTTGCGCCGCTTGCGCCGGGATATGCAGATCGTGTTCCAGGATCCCTTTGGCAGCCTGTCCCCCCGCATGACCGTCGAACAGATCATTGCCGAGGGCCTGGGCGTCCACGGCGTCGAAAAGGGGCGCGACCGCCGCCAGATGGTTGCCGAGATCATGGCCGAGGTCGGGCTGAACCCCGACACCATGCACCGCTATCCCCACGAATTTTCAGGCGGGCAGCGCCAGCGTATCGCCATAGCCCGCGCGATGATCCTGCGCCCCAAGGTGGTGGTTCTAGATGAACCGACATCGGCCCTGGACATGACGGTGCAGGTGCAGATCGTCGGGCTTTTGCGCGGCTTGCAGCAGAAATACGGGCTGGCCTTCCTGTTCATCAGCCACGACCTACGCGTCGTCCGCGCCATGTCGCACAAGATCATGGTCATGCGCGCGGGCGAGGTGGTGGAACAGGGGGCCTCCGCCGACATCTTCGACGCTCCGCAGCACGATTATACCCGCGCCTTGCTGGCTGCGGCGTTCCGCGACCATCACCGATGAAGATCCTGTTCATCCACCAGAATTTCCCCGGCCAGTTCCCGCATCTGGCCCCGGCCCTGGCAGGGCGCGGCCATCAGGTGCTGGCCCTGACGGACGAGAAGAACGAGCGGCCCAGTCCGGTCACGACCCTGCGTTACAAGACGCCCAACCCGGTGGCGGTGAATGGGCTGGGACGCAGCTATGCCGGTCACGCCGAACGGGGTTATCTGGCCGCACGGGGCGCACGGGCGCTGCGCGACCGGCACGGCTTTACCCCAGACGTCATCATCGGCCACTCCGGCTGGGGCGAGACATTGTTCCTGCGCGAAATCTGGCCCGACGCAAAGCTGCTGGTCTATGCCGAGCTTCTGTATCGCACGCGCGGCCACGACGTGGGCTTCGATCCCGAACTGCAACAAGACAGCGACGAGGCGCGGATCCTGGCCATTGCCCGCTCTGCCCATCTGATCCAAGGGATCGTGCAAGCCGACGCGGCCATCGCGCCCACCCGGTATCAGGCCGACAGCTTTCCCCCGGAACTGCGCGCCAAGATCACCGTGATCCATGACGGCATCGACACGGTCCGCGTCAGCCCCGATCCGCAGGCCAGCCTGACCCTGCCGGGCGGACGGGCGCTGCGCGCGGGGGACGAGGTTCTGTCCTATGTCAGCCGGTCGCTGGAGCCTTATCGCGGGTTCCACATCTTCCTGCGCGCGCTGCCCAATGTCCTGGCCGCCCGACCGCAGGCGCAGGTCGTGATCGTCGGGGCCGAGGGGGTCAGCTATGGCAACGCCCCCAAGGACGGCGGCACCTGGAAGGCGCGGATGCTGGCGGAACTGGGCGACTGGCTGGATTTGTCGCGCATCCATTTCCTGGGGCGCGTGGCCTATGACGACTATCTGTCGCTGATCCAGGTGGCGCGTGTGCATTGCTATCTGACCTATCCCTTCGTCCTGTCCTGGTCCTTGACCGAGGCAATGGCTGCGGGCGGCTATGTCGTCGCGTCCGATACCGAACCCGTCCGCGAATTGATCCGCGACGGCGAAAACGGGCGGCTGGTGCCCTTCTTCGACGTGCCCGCCCTGTCCGCCGCGCTGATCGCGGGGCTTGCTGGCGATCCTGACGCGGACCGGCTGCGCCAAGCGGCGCGGCAGACCATCACCGAAGGCTATGACCTGCACCGTCACAGCCTGCCGCGCCAGATCGAATGGGTGGAAAGCTTTGCCCCGATGGTCTAAGCCTCGCCTATCAACACGAGGCGCATCATGGTCGACATCCGGCTGACGAACACCCGCACCCGCAGGAAAGAGGCGTTCACGCCGATCGATCCGCAGAACGTGCGCCTGTATCTGTGCGGGCCGACCGTTTATGACCGGGCGCATCTGGGCAATGCCCGTCCCGTGCTGGTCTTCGACGTTCTGGTGCGTCTGCTGCGTCATGTTTATGGTGCAGGCGCCGTGACTTATGTGCGGAACTTCACGGATGTTGACGACAAGATCAACGCCCGCGCCGCAGCCACCGGCCGCGACATCCGCGAGATCACCGAGGAAACGGTGGGCTGGTATCACGACGACATGGACGCCTTGGGCGCCGCCCGTCCTGACCACGAACCGCGCGCGACCGAATACATCGTGCAGATGATCGCGATGATCGAAGCGCTGATCGCGCGCGG
Organism: Paracoccus actinidiae; assembly: GCF_030863885.1. Lineage (NCBI taxonomy): Bacteria > Pseudomonadati > Pseudomonadota > Alphaproteobacteria > Rhodobacterales > Paracoccaceae > Paracoccus > Paracoccus actinidiae. The sequence goes on along the minus strand of NZ_CP132956.1, from coordinate 1,842,436 downwards.
CAACGCCTACGAGGCCGATGGCCATGTCCTGTTCGACGTGCGATCCTTTCCCGATTACGGCCGCCTGTCGGGCCGGTCGGTCGATGACATGATCGCCGGTGCCCGGGTCGAGGTCGCGCCCTTCAAGCGCGATCCCATGGATTTTGTGTTGTGGAAGCCGTCCGAGGCCGACCAGCCCGGCTGGGACAGCCCCTGGGGCCGTGGCCGCCCCGGCTGGCACATCGAATGTTCAGCCATGTCGGCGGCATTGCTGGGACCATCCTTCGACATCCACGGGGGAGGCATCGACCTGCAGTTCCCGCATCACGAAAACGAGGTCGCCCAAAGCTGCTGCGCCCATCCAGGCACGGGTTTCGCCAATGTCTGGCTGCATAACGAGATGCTGCAGGTCGAGGGCAAGAAGATGTCCAAGAGCTTGGGCAACTTCTTCACTGTGCGGGACTTGCTGGACGCTGGCATACCTGGAAATGTAATTCGATACGTCATGTTGATGACGCATTACCGCAGCCCGATGGATTGGACCGTCGAAAAGGCGGTTGGAGCAGAAAACAAGCTTGCCTATTATGTTACAGTTGTCGAAAGGCACCCGGATCTTGCCTTGGCACGCGAAGCTGGACCAACTGCGGAGCTTGTCGAAGCCTTGGCCGACGATCTCAACACCCATGCGGCGCTTGCCATCCTTGATAAGGCTGCCGACGAAAACAAGGTGGCCGAATTAGTTGCGGGCCTCGACTTCATGGGCATTCTTACGGTTGATGAAGTGGAGCGTCGCGTCAATGAGCGCAGGCAGCACATAGCCGGCCTCCAACCACTTGCCGATCATCTGTATTCGGTTTGGGCTCAATCGAAAGCGACGAAGAACTTTGTCGAGGTTGATCGTCTGAAGCAACAACTCGAAGACGCAGGGGTGCTGATCAAGATGGGCAAGGATGGCGTAACACTTGAACCGGGTGTCAACTTCGATCCGGCAACAGTGTCTGCCATCGCATGACCCTTGAAGCCTGCACCGAACTGGTCCGGTCCCAGGATCCCGACCGCTTCGGTGCAACCTTGGTCGCCCGGCCGGAAGATCGGCCCGCACTGATAACGCTCTACGCCCTGAACCTCGAAATAGCCCGCGCGCCCTTCCAGTCCGCTGAACCCCTGCTGGCCGAGATGCGGCTGCAATGGTGGATCGACCGTCTGGCCGAGATAGGGACCGGCAAGACGCCGCCTCTGCATGACATTCTGACGCCGCTGTGGGACGCTTGGGGGGATAAGGCCGGTCTGCTGGCTGCCTTGGGGGAAGCCCGCCGCCGGGACTGTTTTCGCGAGCCGTTCGGCGGACCCGACGCCGTGGTGGAATATGTCGCGGAAACCAGCGGGCGGCTGATGGTTCAGGCTGCGGCGCGGTTGGGCGCGAATGACCAAGGCCAAGCGGTCGCAGCCGATCAGGGCCTGGGTGCGGGGCTGGCGGCATGGCTGCGGGCCTTGCCGCATCTTCAGCCGATGGGCCTTGGCCTAGCAAGCGGCGACCCGGGCGACACCGTTCATCTGGCGAAACTCGCCGGCGATGCCCTAGACCGCGCCGCACGGTCCCGCAGGCTGCTGCCGAAACAAGCGGCAGCGGCGCTTTACCCCGGGCCGGGCGTGCGCGGTCTGTTGAAGGATATCCTTGCAGGACGTGTCAACGTTTTCGAGCAAGCTGTTGAAGTTTCGCCTTTTCGACGCAGGGCTTCCTTGGCGCATCTGGCGCTGACGGGACGGTGGTGGCGATAAGGCGGTGACCTTGTCGCGTCCATAAACCCTCTTTTCATGCTTTGGCTGATATGAAAGGAATTGGGCGAACAGGCAGGGCGAAAAACGGATGGCCAAGGGCGGACTGGATGCACAGGCAAGGCAGGGCTATGCCCTGATCGCGCCTCCATTCCTGTATGCCTTGCTGGTGTTGGCCGCGCCCCTGCTGACCATCCTGACCTACAGCTTCCTGACCGACGGATATCTGGAGGTCGTGCGCGACTTCACGATGGCCAACTATGTCCAGGTCTGGACCGATCCCATCGTGCGCACGATCATGGTGCGGTCGCTGATGGTGTCGGCCCTGGTGACGCTGGTCACGGTGCTGCTGGCCTTTCCGGTGGCCTATTACGTCAGCTTCATGGTGCGTCCGGAAAAGAAATCCCTGTGGCTCTTCCTGATCACCATCCCGTTCTGGACCAGCTATCTGATCCGGGTGTTCCTGTGGAAGGTGATCCTGGGATATAACGGCGTCATAAACTCCAGCCTGACGGGGCTTGGCATCATCGACGAGCCGCTGACCTTCATCCTCTACAACGTGAATTCCATCGTCATCACGCTGGCCCATGCCTATGCTCCCTTCGCGATCCTGCCGATCTTCGTGGCCCTGGAAAAGATCGACCGATCCCTGCTGGAAGCCGGGCGCGACCTGGGCGAAAGCCGGGCGATGACCTTCTGGCGCGTCACGTTGCCGCTTGCCATGCCGGGGGTGCTGGCGGCGGTGCTGATCGTCTTCATCCCGACCATCGGCGACTACGTCACCCCCGAACTGATCGGCGGCGGCAAGATCCCGATGATCGCCAACCTGATCCAGGTGCAGATGCTGGCGCTGGACAACCGCCCGCTGGGATCTGCCCTGGCGGTGACCGCCATGGCCATCGTCGCGCTTGTCAGCATCGTCTTCCTGCTGATCAACCGCCGCTTCCTCAAGGTGCGCTCGTGAAGGGGCAGGGGCGCGGCTTGCAGGTCTATGCGGTGTTCTATCTGCTGTTCCTATATGCGCCGATCATCCTGCTGCCGTTGTTCGCCTTCAACTCCGGCACGATCATCGCCTTTCCCCTGCAAGGCTTCACGACCGACTGGTTCGCGCAGATGTGGGCCAACGCCACGTTGCGCACGGCGCTGACCAATTCGCTGATCATCGCGGTCAGCGCGGCTGTTCTGGCGACCTGCCTTGGCATCTTTGCCGCCCGCGCCTCCACCCGGTTCGAGTTTCCGGGCAAGGGCGGCATGATGGGCTTTATCCTGCTGCCGATGGTTCTGCCGGAAATCATCGTGGCTATGTCGCTGCTGGTCGTGCTGCTGGGCGCAGGCGTGCAACTGTCGATCCTGACGGTGATCGTCGGCCACGTTCTGATCTGCATGCCCTATGCCATTGCCATCCTGTCCACGGCATTCTCCAGCCTCGACAAATCGCTGGAGGAAGCGGCCTATGACCTGGGCGAGACGCGGTGGAGCGCATTCCGCCTGGTCACCTTGCCGCTGGTCATGCCGGGGATCATCAGTTCGCTGCTGATTTCCTTTACCATCAGCCTGGACGAATTCATCATCGCCTTCTTCCTGGCGGGCAACCAGCCGACGCTGCCCACCTATATCTTCAGCCAGCTTCGCTTTCCCAAGCAGATCCCGATGATCATGGCGCTTGGAACGGTGCTGGTGGCGCTGTCCATCGTGCTGCTGGCGCTTGGCGAATACTTCCGCCGCCGCGGCAATGCCCGCATGGGCGGCAATCCGACCGGAGGGTTCCTGTGACCGACGACCGCAAGCCGATGATCGAATGTCGCGGCGTCCACAAGCATTACGGCGATTACCACGCGCTGAGGGGCATCGACCTGACCATCCGTGCCGGAGAGTTCTTTTCGCTGCTGGGACCGTCCGGCTGCGGCAAGACCACGCTGCTGCGCACCATCGCGGGGTTCGAGGACATCTCGGAAGGCGCCATCCTGATTGACGAAAAGCACATGGAGGAGGTGCCCGCGAACAAGCGGCCCACCAACATGGTCTTCCAGTCCTATGCGATCTTCCCGCATCTGACAGTGGCGCAGAACGTGGCCTTCGGCCTGCGCCGCGATCCGCGCGGCAAGGCGGAAAAGGCGGCCCTGGTCGAGGAAGCCCTGGCGATGGTCGGCCTGCGGGGCTTTGGCAACCGCGCGGCGCACGCCCTGTCCGGCGGTCAGCGCCAGCGAGTGGCCCTTGCCCGCGCGCTGATCCTCAAGCCCAAGGTGCTGCTGCTGGATGAACCGCTGTCCGCGCTGGATCGCAAGATGCGCGAACAGATGCAGGTGGAACTGATCAAGCTGCAGCGCCAGGTGGGAATCACCTTCGTGCTGGTGACGCATGACCAGGAAGAAGCCCTGGTCATGTCCGACCGCATCGCCGTCATGTTCGAGGGCGAGATTGCCCAGCTTGACGGCCCCGAGGCGCTGTATGCCCGCCCCGCCACCCGCCGGGTCGCCGATTTCATCGGCGTGATGAACTTTCTGCCCGCGCGGATCCTGGGCGAACAGGCGGGCGTCGCCACGGTCGAGGTTCCGGGCCTTGGCACCGTGGACCTGCCCGAACGCCAGATCAGCCGCGCCGATCCCGACGACGATGGCCCAACCATCGGTTTCCGGCCGGAAACCATGACGCTTGTCGGTCCGACCCAAACCCATACGCAGCCCCGCGAAACAAGCGCCACCATCGACGAGGTCGTCTATTACGGCGACATGACCTATTACGACCTGCGGCTGGATGGCGCGGCAGAGATGGACGGAAAGGCGCGGCCCGTGCGGATTTCCATGCGCAACGTCTTTGGCCGCGACGTGCAAGAGGTCGGGACGCGGACGCGCCTTGCCTGGTCGCCGGGATCCCTGGTCCTGTTCCGCTGATGCTTGCAGAAGCGCGGCCGCTTGCCTAGAACGCGCCCTGACTTGGCTGAAAGGGGCGCGTCATGGGTTTTCGCATGGGTATTGTCGGCTTGCCGAACGTGGGCAAATCGACCCTGTTCAACGCGCTGACAAAAACTGCCGCCGCGCAGGCCGCAAACTTTCCCTTTTGCACCATCGAACCGAACGTCGGCGATGTGGCCGTTCCCGATCCCCGGCTTGACACGCTGGCCGGGATCGCGGGCAGCAAGCAGATCATCCCGACCCGCATCACCTTTGTGGACATCGCGGGTCTGGTAAAGGGCGCCAGCAAGGGCGAGGGGTTGGGCAACCAGTTCCTTGCCAATATCCGCGAGGTCGATGCCATCGCCCATGTCCTGCGCTGCTTCGAGGATGGGGATGTCACCCATGTCGAAGGCCGCGTCGATCCGATCGCCGATGCGGAAACCATCGAGACCGAGCTGATGATCGCCGATCTGGAATCGGTCGAACGCCGGCTGGCCAACATCGCCCGCAAGCTGAAAGGCGGCGACAAGGACGCCGTGGCCCAGGAAAAGCTGCTGAAGGCCGCGCAGGCGGCGCTTGGATCCGGCAAGCCCGCCCGCACCGTCCAAGTGGCCGAGGATGAGCGGAAGGCCTGGGATATGCTGCAACTGCTGACCGCCAAGCCCGTCCTGTTCGTCTGCAATGTCGAGGAGGACAAGGCCGCCACTGGCAACGCCCAGTCCGACCGCGTGGCCGACATGGCCCGTGCGCAAGGGGCGGGCCATGTCGTGATTTCTGCCCGGATCGAGGAGGAGATCAGCCAGCTTCCTGCCGAGGAGGCGACGATGTTCCTTGAAGAAATGGGCCTGCACGAGGCGGGCTTGGATCGCCTGATCCGCGAAGGCTACAAGCTGCTGGGCCTGGACACCTATTTCACTGTCGGTCCCAAGGAAGCCCGCGCCTGGACCATCCACAAGGGAACGCTGGCCCCGCAGGCCGCTGGCGTGATCCACGGCGATTTCGAACGCGGCTTCATCCGCGCCGAAACCATCGCCTATGACGATTACGTCACCTACAAGGGCGAGGCGGGCGCGCGAGAGGCAGGCAAGTTCCGGGTGGAAGGCAAGACCTATCCCGTCAAGGACGGTGACGTGCTGCATTTCCTGTTCAACGCCTGACGCCTTTCAGCGCGCCCAGAAATACCAAGCCGCCGCTGCGGCCAGCAGAACCACGACGATCCCCAAGGGGCCGCGCCACCACGGCCTGCGCTCCAGCGGATCGACCGACAGCGGTGCCGCCCCATGGCCCAGGTTTTCGCGGATCCGCTGCCGCGCGCGGGCCGGGGCCATCACCGGCGTCAGGTCGTCGGCCAAGCGCGCCAGCCGTTCCTGCCATTCCGCGACCTGCGCCCGGTCCGGGGATGCAGCCTGGGTGACCTGGATCCCAAGCGCGCGTTCGGCGGCGGCAAGGCTGTCCCCGTCATCCGCGGCATGGCCGGCCAGCCGTTCCAACCCTTCGTGCAGGGCATGGCGGGCCTCGTCGACGGGAATGCCCTGGCGTGCCGCAAGCCGGGGATAATCCAGCCCTTCCAGGTAAGCGATGCGCACCAGCCCCTGGGCCGTGCCGTCCCCACGGTTCCCCGCAGCGACCGAGGAGGGCAGGGGGCGTTCGCGCCGGTGGTCCATGGCCCGGTCGCGCGCCTGCGTCGAAAGCCATGCCTTGGGCGACAAGCCGCTGTCGCCGAACTGCTTTGCGTCATGCCAGATGCGGACATAGACCTGCTCCAGCGCCTCCTCGGCCTCGCGCCTGTCCTTGAGGATCGACAGGCACAATGCGTTCAAGCCCGCCGATGTGGTTTCGTAAAGCATATCAAAAGCGCGGCGGTCGCCATTGGCGACACGGGTGACCAGATCCTCCAGCATCGTTTGATTGGTATTCTGCAAGGGGCGGCGATCCTCTTGTGGTTGCGGGCCAACTTAGCAGGCCGGGGCGCCCCGTCAACGCAACCCCGTCTTGCACGCGGCGGACTTATGCGCGATCAAGGCCTGCGATACGAGGAAAGGGCCATGCGATGCTGGACATGAATGCCAAACCGACTGAGGAAATCGACCTGCGCGAGGTGTTCGGTCTGGACAGCGACATGAAGGTCAAGGGCTTTGCCGAACGGTCGGACCGCGTGCCGGAAATCGACAGCACCTACAAGTTCGACCCCGACACCACGATGGCGATTCTGGCGGGATTCGCTTATAACCGCCGGGTGATGATCCAGGGTTATCACGGCACCGGGAAATCGACGCATATCGAACAGGTGGCCGCGCGGCTGAACTGGCCCTGCGTGCGGGTCAACCTGGACAGCCATGTCAGCCGGATCGACCTGATCGGCAAGGACGCGATCAAGCTGGTCGAGGGCAAGCAGGTCACGGTGTTCCACGAAGGCATCCTGCCCTGGGCGCTGCGCAACCCCACCGCCATCGTCTTCGACGAATATGACGCGGGCCGGGCGGATGTGATGTTCGTGATCCAGCGGGTTCTGGAAACGGACGGCAAGCTGACGCTGCTGGACCAGAACGAGGTGATCACGCCCAACCCTTATTTCCGGCTGTTCGCCACCGCCAACACGGTGGGCCTGGGCGACACGACGGGCCTGTATCACGGCACGCAGCAGATCAATCAGGGCCAGATGGACCGCTGGTCGCTGGTCTCCACCCTGAACTATCTGTCCCATGACGCCGAGGCCGCGATCGTGCTGGCCAAGAACCCGACCTACAACACCGAAAAGGGCCGCAAGTGCATCGGCCAGATGGTGACGCTGGCGGACCTGACGCGCACGGCCTTCATGCAGGGCGACCTGTCCACCGTCATGTCGCCGCGCACGGTCATCACCTGGGCGCAGAACGCGCGCATCTTCGGCAACAACGTAGGCTATGCCTTCCGGCTGACCTTCCTGAACAAGTGCGACGAGCTGGAACGCCAGACGGTGGCCGAATTCTATCAGCGCCTGTTCGACGAGGAGCTGCCGGAAAGTGCGGCCGCAAAGGCCAAGTGACGGGGCGGGCCGTTCTGGCCCGCCGCCGGTTGGTCAGACTTCTTCCGCCACCGGATAGTCGACATAGCCCTCGGGGCCGCTGCCGTAGAAGGTGGCGGGATCCTGCTGGTTCAGGCCCAGATCCTTGCGGAAGCGGCGGGGCAGGTCCGGGGTGGCGATGAAATCCTTGCCAAAGGCCGCCGCGTCGGCGCGTCCCGTGGCGATCAGGTCGGCTGCGCTGTCGCGGGTCAGGTTTTCATTGGCAATGACCACGCCGCCGAAAGCCGCCTTGATGTCGTCCAGCAGGCTGTCTGGGCCGAGGTATTCGCGCAGGCACAGGAAGGCCAGGCCGCGGTCGCGCATCTGGCGGGCCACATGGGTGAACAGCGCCCGGGCATCGCTGTCGCCCATGTCGTGACCATCGCCGCGCGGCGCCAGGTGCAGGCCCACGCGATCCGCGCCCCAGACGCCGGTCACGGCATCGGTGATCTCCTCCAGGAAACGCACGCGGTTCTCGATCGGTCCGCCATACTGGTCGGTGCGCCGGTTGCTGCGGTCTTGCAGGAACTGGTCGATCAGATAACCGTTGGCGCCGTGGATTTCGACCCCGTCGAAACCTGCCCGCTTGGCGTTTTCGGCCCCTTGTCGATAGGCTTCGACAATGCCCGCGATCTCGTCGGTTTCAAGGGCGCGGGGCGTTTCGTATTCCTTTTTCGGCCGGACAAGGCTGACAGTGCCCGCAGGCTTGATGGCGCTTGGGGCGACCGGCAGTTCTCCATCCAGGAACAGCGGGTCGGAAATGCGCCCGACGTGCCACAGTTGCAGAAAGATCAGCCCGCCTGCGTCGTGGACGGCCTTGGTGACCAGTTTCCAGCCTTCGACCTGCGCGTCGTTCCAGATGCCCGGCGTGTCGGCATAGCCCACGCCCATCGGGGTCACGCTGGTGGCTTCGGACAAGATCAGCCCGGCACTGGCACGCTGCGCGTAATATTCCGCCATCATGGCGTTCGGAATGCGGTCGGCACCGGCGCGGGCACGGGTCAGCGGCGCCATGACGATGCGGTTTCCAAGGGTCAGGGATCCAATGGAAAGGGGATCGAAAAGGGTGGGCATGAAAACGTCCTTTCAATTCTTGCGTTCTGTGCAACTGTGTATCGGCCAGGTCGGTGTCAACCTGCCGCCGGCGCATGACAGCCTTGGCCTGCGCGCCCGTGACGGTTAGAACCACCTTCCGTTTCCGGAGGATCCCATGGACACAGCCGCCCGCATCGCCCGCCTTATCGCGACCGAGATCAATGCCACCCCCGCCCAGGTCACGGCCGCCGCCGACCTGCTGGACGGCGGGGCGACGGTACCCTTTGTCGCGCGATACCGGAAAGAAGCGACAGGGGGCCTGGACGACACGCAGCTTCGCACGTTGTCGGACCGCCTGGCCTATCTGCGGGACATGGAGGCGCGGCGGGCGGCGATCCTCAAGTCCATCAAGGATCAGGGCAAGCTGACCGACGACCTGGCCCGTGCCGTCGCGGGGGCGGAAACGAAATCCGCCCTGGAGGATATCTATCTGCCCTTCAAGCCCAAGCGGCGCAGCAAGGCCATGATCGCGCGGGAAAACGGGCTGGAGCCGTTGCTGCGCGCGATCCAGGACAACCGGGCCGCCGATCCTGCGGCATTGGCCACAGGCTATGTCACCGATGCCGTCGCCGATGCAAAGGCCGCCCTGGACGGCGCGCGCGACATCCTGGTCGAGGAACTGTCGGAAAACGCCACGCTGCTGGGCAGCCTGCGCGACTTCATGCGGGCCGAGGCTTTCATTGCCGCCAAGGTGATTGCAGGCAAGGAACAGGCGGGTGCCAAGTTCAGCGACTATTTCGACCATCGGGAAAAATGGTCGGCCATCCCGTCGCATCGCGCGCTTGCGATCTTGCGCGCCGCGAAAGAGGAAATCGTGACCATCGACATCTCGCCCGACCCCGACACCGGCGCCGCGCGGGCCGAGGGGATCGTGGCGCAGGCGCTTGGCCCCTTGGGCAGCGGCCCCGGCGATCTGTGGCTGCGGCAGGTGGCAGGCTGGACCTGGCGGGTGCGGTTGTCGAACACGATGTATATCGACCTGATGTCCGATCTGCGCAAACGCGCCCATGACGAGGCGATCCGCGTCTTCGGCCGCAACCTGAAAGACCTGCTGCTGGCTGCCCCCGCGGGCGCGCGGGTGACACTGGGCATCGATCCCGGCATCCGCACCGGCTGCAAGATCGCCGTGGTGGACGCCACCGGCAAGCTGCTGGACACCGCGACGATCTATCCCTTTCAGCCCAAGAACGACCTGCGCGGGTCCGAGGCCGCGTTGCTGGCATTGATCGCGAAACATGGTGCCGACCTGATCGCCATCGGCAACGGCACCGCCAGCCGGGAAACCGAACGGCTGGTGGCAGAAGTGCTGAAGCGCCTGCCCAAGGGCGCCAAGGTGCCGACCAAGGTCGTGGTCAGCGAGGCCGGCGCATCCGTCTATTCGGCCTCCGAACTGGCCGCGAGGGAGTTTCCGGGCCTTGACGTGTCCCTGCGCGGCGCGGTGTCCATCGCCCGGCGCTTGCAGGATCCGCTGGCCGAACTGGTCAAGGTGCCGCCCGAATCCATTGGCGTGGGGCAATATCAGCACGACGTGGACCAGCGGCAGCTTGCGAAAACGCTGGAAGCCGTGGTCGAGGATGCGGTGAACGCCGTGGGCGTGGACCTGAACATGGCATCCGCGCCGCTGCTGGCCCATGTCGCGGGGCTGGGACCGTCGCTGGCGCAGAACATCGTGGCCTGGCGTGATGAAAACGGCCCCTTTCCCTCGCGTGCGGCGCTGAAGAAAGTCGCGGGCCTTGGTCCGCGCGCCTTCGAACAATGCGCGGGCTTCCTGCGTATTCCCGGCGGCAAGGAACCGCTGGACGCATCCGCCGTCCACCCCGAGGCTTACGGCGTCGCGCGCAAGATCGTCGCCGCCTGCGGGCGGGACATCCGCGCGATCATGGGCGACGGGGCGGCGTTGAAGGGCCTGCGGGCCGAACAGTTCGTGGATGACCATTTCGGCCTGCCCACCGTCCGCGACATCCTGGCCGAACTGGAAAAACCCGGCCGCGACCCGCGCCCTGGCTTCGTCACCGCCAGCTTTGCCGAAGGGGTCGAGGATATCACCGACCTGAAGCCGGGCATGACACTGGAAGGAACGGTGACCAACGTCGCGGCCTTTGGCGCATTCGTCGATATCGGCGTGCATCAGGACGGGTTGGTCCATGTCAGCCAGCTTGCCGACCGCTTCGTCAAGGATCCGACCGAGGTGGTCAAAGTGGGCGACGTGGTGCGCGTCCGCGTGACCGAGGTGGACGTGCCCCGCAAGCGCATCGGCTTGACCATGCGGTCCGATGCCGAAGCTGCAAGGCCAGTGGCGAAACCGCAGCACAAGGCCGGGCCGCGATCTGCAAGCACTGCCCCGAAATCGGGCGGACAGGGCGGTTTCGGAGCAGCCCTGGCCGAGGCGATGCGGCGCAAATAGGGAACTTCTGGCCGCAATGGATCAGAACTGATACGGGCGCCGTTTGGTGAGATGGCAAACGGGGCAGAGAAGATGCGGATAAAGGTCGAGGTCGAGCTTCACTACAAGTTCAGGGCGCCGGGACCGGCGATCCTGGCGATCGAGGCCGCCGGGGCCTTTGGCCAGGAAATCAGCAAGGCAACCGTCGATTTTGGCCCGGTCGAACATCTGGCCCGCGTCCCGGGCGAGGAGGGGATCGGCGAAAAGATCATCATCCGTGCGGTCGACGACCTGCGCTGCACCTATCGCGCAGATGTGGTCGTGACGCGTCCTCGTCCGGTCTTCGAACGGATGAATGCCGCGGAAGTCGACGCGATGTCGGGCGACGCGCTGCGTTATCTGCTGCCGTCGCGGTATTGCCAGGCGGAACGCTTTGTTTCCTTCGCCCAGCAGCGGTTCGGCGACGAGATGGGCGGGGCCAAGGTTCTGGCGATCCGGGAATGGATCGAACAACGGCTGGATTATGTCTCGGGCGTCAGCGACCCGAACACGACGGCGGCCGACACCTTTCTGGAACGGCGCGGGGTTTGCCGCGACTATGCCCACCTGATGATCGCGTTGTGCCGTGCCGCCCAGATCCCCGCCCGCATCGCCAGTGTCTTTGCCCCCCGTGTCGATCCCCCCGATTTCCATGCCGTGGCCGAGGTTTACCTGGACGGCACATGGCACCTGATCGACCCGACCGGCATGGCCGGTGCCGATGAGATGGCCTTGATCGCGGTCGGCCGTGACGCGGTGGATGTGGCATTCCTGACGACCTTCACCGGGGCAGAACTGCTGACGCAGACCGTCAGGGTGACTGAAACCGGGTAAGGGCCGGTGTTGACCGATCATGCGTTCCAGCGCAGGCTTTGCCTTGACGACAGGGGACCGGCCGCGTTATGCCAGAAATGAACGGCCGTTCAATAAATCTGGGATGGGGGCTTCGGGGATGTTCACGCGAGGGATGGAATTCGATCTGGGCGAGGATGTGAACGCCCTGCGCGACATGGTGCATCGCTGGTCGCAGGACCGCATTAAGCCCATCGCGGCCCAGGTCGACCAGACCAACGCATTTCCGAACGACCTTTGGACCGAGATGGGTGACCTGGGGCTGCTGGGCATCACCGTCCCCGAGGAATTTGGCGGCGCGGGCATGGGCTATCTGGCCCATGTCATCGCGGTCGAGGAAATCGCGCGGGCCAGCGCATCCGTCAGCCTGTCCTATGGCGCGCATTCGAACCTTTGCGTGAACCAGATCAAGCTGAACGGCACGGACGAACAGCGCCGCAGGTATTTGCCCGACCTGTGTTCGGGCAAGGCCGTGGGCGCGCTTGCCATGTCCGAGGAAGGCGCGGGCAGCGATGTGGTCGGCATGAAGCTGCGGGCGGAAAAGAAGAACGACCGCTATGTCCTGAACGGCAGCAAGTACTGGATCACCAACGCGCCGGATGCCCATACCCTCGTGGTCTATGCCAAGACCGACCCGGATGCGGGATCCAAGAGCATCACCGCCTTTATCGTCGAACGCGGCATGGCCGGATTTTCCACCAGTCCCCACTTCGACAAGCTGGGGATGCGCGGGTCGAACACCGGCGAGTTGATCTTCGAGAATTGCGAAATCCCGTTCGAGAATGTGCTGGGCGAGGAAGGCCGGGGCGTGCGCGTGCTGATGTCGGGCCTTGATTACGAACGGCTGGTCCTGTCCGGCATCGGCACCGGCATCATGGCCGCCTGCCTGGACGAGGTGATGCCCTATGTCCGCGACCGCAAGCAGTTCGGCCAGCCAATCGGTTCGTTCCAGCTGATGCAGGGCAAGATCGCCGATATGTATGTCGCGCTGAACACCGCCCGCGCTTATGTCTATGAGGTCGCCAAGGCTTGTGACGCGGGCAAGGTCACCCGTCAGGACGCGGCGGGCGCGGTGCTTTATGCCAGCGAACAGGCGATGGTTCAGGCCCATCAGGCCGTGCAGGCGCTTGGCGGCGCGGGCTTCCTGAATGACAGCACGGTCAGCCGCCTGTTCCGCGATGCCAAGCTGATGGAGATCGGCGCAGGCACCAGCGAAATCCGCCGGATGCTGATCGGGCGGGAACTGATGGGCCTGGCGTGATGCGCGCCCTGCTGGCCTTGTCACTGCTTGCGGCCCCGGTCGGGGCGCAGGATCCCGCATCGTTAAGGGTTGATCCGTCGCTGGTCGAGGCCTGCGTGGCCGATACGCCACGGGGCGACCTGACGCCCGCCTGCATCGGGGCCGCCGCAAAGCAGTGCCAGCAGGCGCCTGGAGGTGACACCACCCTTGGCATCGCGCAATGCGTGATGGGTGAACATGACGCTTGGGACGCCGCGCTGAACCGCGAATACAAGGCCGCGCGGGCGATCTACAAGGACGATCAAACCGCTGCCGACAGCCTGCGCGCCGCACAACGGGCCTGGCTTGCCTGGCGCGATGCGGAATGTGCGTTTCAATACAACAGCTACGGTGGCGGCTCGATGCGCAACATTGCATCCGCCAATTGCCAGATGAGCATGACGGCTATGCGCACGCTTGAATTGAAGGCTTTGGGGGGATGGTAGGGGGATGCTCGGTCCGAGGATCGGAACCTCATAATCTCGCTGATGCCCGTGACAGGCGGATGGATCGCGCCTTGCCCCATCTCGGCGCCCTTCAGGATAGCGTCGGCACCGACGTCGCCGATGCTGACCGGAACCGTGCCCCTGCAAGCCGCGACCTCGTGCCTGCACGGGGCCGGAAACGTGATCTGGACCAAAGGCCTGCAAAGACAAGCCCGGCCGCGACCCTGCGCCGCGCTCCGTTCGGGAATACCTGCCCATGAAGCTGACATCCTCTGCCCTGACCACATCCGACGGCTTTCGTGCCAACCGTGCGGCCCATCTGGCACTGATCGAGGTCGCGCGCGCCGCCGCCTTGGCTGCTGCTGCCGGGGGCGGTGCCAAGGCGATGGAACGCCACACCAGCCGGGGCAAGATGCCGCCGCGCGAACGGGTCGCGAACCTGCTGGATCCGGGCAGCCTGTTTCTGGAGATCGGCGCCACGGCGGCGCATGGCCTGTATGACGGCGCGGCGCCCGGCGCGGGTGTGATCGCGGGCATCGGGCGGGTCCATGGCCAGGACGTGATGGTCGTGGCCAACGACGCCACGGTCAAGGGCGGCACCTATTACCCTCTGTCCGTCAAGAAGCACCTGCGCGCCCAGGAAATCGCCCAGGAATGCTGTCTGCCCTGCGTCTATCTGGTCGATTCGGGCGGCGCCAACCTGCCCAACCAGGACGAGGTCTTTCCCGACCGCGATCATTTTGGGCGCATCTTCTACAACCAGGCCCAGATGAGCGCCAAGGGCATCCCCCAGATCGCCGTGGTGATGGGCAGTTGCACCGCAGGCGGTGCCTATGTCCCGGCCATGTCGGACGTGACGATCATCGTGCGCAACCAGGGCACGATCTTCCTGGCCGGTCCCCCCCTTGTCCGCGCCGCCACCGGAGAGGTCGTGACCGCCGAGGATCTGGGCGGCGGCGATGTCCACACCCGCCTGTCGGGCGTTGCCGATTACCTGGCCGAGGATGACGCCCATGCCCTTGCCATGGCCCGCCGCGCCATCGGCAACCTGAACCGCCGGATGCCCGACAGCGTGGCCTGGCAATCGCCCGAACCCCCCGCCTTCGATCCCGAGGAGATCCTGGGCGTCGTCCCCACCGACTTGCGCACGCCCTACGACATCCGAGAGGTGATCGCGCGGGTCGTGGACGGCTCGCGCTTCGACGAATTCAAGGCCCGTTTCGGCGAAACCCTGGTCACCGGCTTTGCCCATGTCGAGGGCTGCCCGGTTGGCATTGTCGCCAACAACGGCGTCCTGTTTTCCGAAGCCGCGCAAAAGGGCGCGCATTTCATCGAACTCTGCAGCCCGCGGTCCATCCCTCTGGTCTTCCTGCAGAACATCACCGGCTTCATGGTCGGCCGCAAATACGAAAACGAAGGCATCGCCCGTCACGGCGCCAAGATGGTCACAGCGGTCGCCACGACCAATGTCCCTAAGATCACCATGCTGGTCGGCGGCAGCTTCGGCGCGGGCAACTATGGCATGGCGGGACGCGCCTATTCCCCGCGCTTCCTCTGGACCTGGCCCAATTCGCGCATCAGCGTGATGGGCGGCGAACAGGCGGCAGGGGTGCTGGCCTCCGTCCGTCGCGAGGGGATCGAGCGTCAGGGCGGCACCTGGTCGCCCGAGGACGAGGCCGAGTTCAAGCGCCCCACCATCGAGATGTTCGACCGCCAGTCCCACCCGCTCTATGCCTCGGCGCGGCTCTGGGACGACGGTATCGTCGACCCGCGCAAGACCCGCGACGTGCTGGCCTTGTCGCTACGCGCCAGCCTCAACGCGCCCATCGAGCCGACGCGCTTCGGCCTGTTCAGGATGTGAGGGGGAAATGACCCTTTTGCCTTGGTCCAAATATCCCGCGGGGGTCCGGGGGCGCGAAGCCCCCGGCTTGGCCCGCCACACGCAGGTGCCGCCATGTTCCAGAAAATCCTGATCGCTAACCGGGGCGAGATCGCCTGCCGCGTCATCGACACCGCCCGCAGGCTGGGCGTCCGCACTGTGGCCGTGTTTTCCGACGCCGACCGCGCCGCTCGCCATGTCGCGATGGCCGACGAGGCCGTCCATATCGGCGGCCCCGCGCCCAAGGACAGCTACCTGCGCGGTGACACGATCATCCGGGCCGCGCTTGATACCGGGGCGCAGGCGATCCATCCGGGCTATGGCTTCCTGTCCGAGAACCCGGACTTCGTCGATGCCGTCACGGCGGCGGGGCTGGTCTTCATCGGACCCTCGGCCGATGCGATTCGGGCGATGGGCCTGAAGGACGCCGCCAAGGCACTGATGGCGGATGCCGGCGTGCCGGTCGTCCCCGGTTATCACGGCCAGAACCAGGCTCCCGCGCATCTGGAAGAACAGGCGGGACAGATCGGCTATCCGGTCCTCATCAAGGCCGTGGCGGGCGGCGGCGGCAAGGGGATGCGCCTTGTCGAACGCCCGCAGGATTTCGCCGTCGCCCTGCAATCGGCGCATGGCGAGGCTGCGACCGCCTTTGGCAACCCGGCCGTCCTGATCGAGAAATACATCCAGCGGCCTCGCCATATCGAGGTCCAGGTCTTCGGCGACGGCACCAACTCCGTCCACTTGTTCGAACGAGACTGTTCCCTGCAACGCCGCCACCAGAAGGTGATCGAGGAAGCGCCGGCCCCCGGCATGACGGCCGAAGTTCGCGCCGCCATGGGCGATGCCGCCGTCCGTGCCGCCGAAGCGATCGGCTATGCCGGTGCGGGCACAATCGAATTCATCGTGGACGGCTCGAACGGCCTGCGCCCCGACGGCTTCTGGTTCATGGAGATGAACACCCGCCTTCAGGTAGAACACCCGGTGACCGAGGCGATCACCGGCATCGATCTGGTCGAATGGCAGTTGCGCGTGGCCTCGGGCGAGCCGCTCCCCGCACGGCAGAATGACCTGACCATCAACGGCCATGCCTTCGAGGCGCGCCTTTACGCCGAGGACGTGCCCGCGGGCTTCCTCCCGGCCACGGGGCGTCTGGCGCATCTGCGCTTTGCGGACGATGCCCGCAACGAAACGGGGGTGCGGCAGGGCGACACGATCAGCCCCTGGTATGACCCGATGATTGCCAAGGTCATCACCTGGGGCAAGACCCGCGCCATCGCGCTGAGCAAGCTGGAAGCAGCCCTTGTCGATACCGAGGTCGCGGGCACCGTCACCAATATCGACTTCCTCATCGCCCTGACGCGGCACCGAGGCTTCCGTGCGGGCGAGGTCGATACCGGGCTGATCGCCCGCGACCTGGACGCGCTTGTGGCTGCATCCGAACCCCAACCCGCCGCCCGCGCCTTGGCGGTGATCGGCTTGGCGGGGTTGGCCGACCCGCAGGTCAAGGGCGGCATGACCCTGTGGCAGCCCCTGCGGCGCACGATCCAATGGCAGGGCGGACAGGCCGTGCTGGAAGTCCTCGGCCCCGGCGCGGCCCGTGTGACGCTGGACGGCCAGCCGCTTGATGTCCGCTGGCAGGGCGACCGCTGGTGGGTGGACGGCAGCCTGTGCCGCCACCGCATCACCGGCCATGACAGCGGCGTCAGCGTCTTTGGCGCGGGCAGCCTGCATCTGGCGTTGCTGGATCCGCTGGACCGGCAGGCGGATGCCGGGGCAGGGGCGGCGCTGACGCTCTCGCCCATGCCGGGGCTTGTCAAGGCGGTCGATGTCAGCGCAGGGCAGGCCGTGAAGGCGGGCGACCGCCTCTGCGTGCTGGAAGCGATGAAGATGGAACATAGCCTGACCGCCGCCCGCGACGGCGTGGTGGCCGAGGTTCTGGCAAGCGCTGGCGATCAGGTCGAGGCAGGCGCCCCCCTGATCCGGCTGGAGGAAGAGGATGCCTGACACGCCCCCCGAACCCACGCCCCCCGAACCCACGCCCCCCGAACCCACGTCCACGGATGCGATGCCCCCGGCCTCGGGCGGCCCGGTCAAGGATGACAATGGCGACATCATCCTGTGGCACGTGCCGCTGTCGCGGTCGATGCGCATTCTGTGGCTGCTCAATGA
Organism: Paracoccus actinidiae; assembly: GCF_030863885.1. Classification (NCBI taxonomy): domain Bacteria; kingdom Pseudomonadati; phylum Pseudomonadota; class Alphaproteobacteria; order Rhodobacterales; family Paracoccaceae; genus Paracoccus; species Paracoccus actinidiae. The sequence continues at coordinate 1,824,602 of NZ_CP132956.1, read as the reverse complement.
ACTGGAACTGCCCTTTGCCCTGCGGGTGATGGACCTGCGCAGCAAGCATATGCGCGGCGCGGAATACGAGGCGATCCACCCCGTCGGCCGCGCCCCCGCCTTGCAGATCGACGGCAGCGTGATCCATGAATCCGGTGCCATGGTCGAATACCTGTGCGAAACGCGCGGCCCGCACCTGGCGCGAGCGCCGGGCGAGGAGGGACGGCTGGGGTGGCTCGACTGGTTGCACTTTGCCGAAACCATCGGCCAGCACATCGCCAACCTGACGCAAAGCCATCTGATGCTGCGCGACCCCTCCATGCGTTCGCATACGGTGATGAAGCTGGAAACGGCGCGTCTGGCCCGCGCGCTGCGGCTGGTCGAGCAAACGGTCGAAAAACAGGACTGGCTGATGGCCAGCGGCTTTTCGGGCGTTGATTGCGCCGTGGGCTGGTCGGTCTGGACTGCGGGCCGCTTCGTGCGCCTGACGCCCGCGTTGCAAGCCTATGCCGACCGCTGCACCGCGCGCCCCGCTTTCCAACGCGCCCTGCCGCAGGAAGGCGAACCGCAGCTTTACGAACGCGATTTCTATGAGCTTCCCGATGCCTGAATTCGTCGAGATCTTCGAGATGGGGCCGCGCGACGGCTTGCAGAACGAAAAGCGGCTGATCCCGGCCGCCGACAAGATCGCGCTGGTGGACCTGCTGTCGCAGGCGGGTTTCCGGCGGATCGAGGTGACCAGCTTCGTCAGCCCGAAATGGGTGCCGCAGATGGGCGACGCCGCGCAGGTCATGGCGGGTATCACCCGCACGCCGGGCGTCAGCTATGCCGTCCTGACGCCCAACATGAAGGGCTATGAGGGCGCAAAAGCCGCGAAGGCCACCGAGGTCGCGATCTTCGCAAGCGCCTCCGAGGGCTTCAGCCGCGCGAACCTGAACGCGACCATCGCCGAAAGCCTGGAACGGCTGGCACCCGTCGCGCAGGCGGCACAAGCCGACAGGATCCCCGTGCGCGGCTATGTCAGCGTCGTCACCGACTGTCCTTTCGACGGCCCCACGCCCCCCGCCAATGTGGCCCGCGTGACCGCCGCGCTTCGCGATCTGGGTTGTTACGAGATCAGCCTGGGCGACACGATCGGGCACGGACGGCCCGAGACCGTCGACGCCATGCTGGCCGCCGTGCTGGACGAAATGCCCGCGCGTCAACTGGCCGGGCATTTCCACGACACCGCCGGCCGCGCGCTTGAGAACATCGACGCAAGCCTTGCGCGTGGGCTGCGGGTCTTCGACGCCGCCGTGGGGGGCTTGGGCGGCTGCCCCTATGCCCCCGGCGCTGCGGGCAATGTCGCGACGGAAAAGGTCGCGGCCCATCTGGCGGCGCAGGGCCATGCGCATCGCCTCGACATGACCATCATCGAAAAAGCCGCAGCCTTTGCGCGTGGATTGCGGGGAATGACCCATGCCTGAGACGATCCGCATCGACACCGACGCCCGTGGCGTGGCGACCCTGTGGCTGGCGCGGCCTGACAAGCACAATGCCCTGTCCCAGCGGATGATGGAGGAGTTGACCGAAGCCGCCGTCCAGCTTGGCGCGGATCCCGCCGTGCGGGTGGTGGTCCTGGCGGGCGAGGGCGCAAGCTTCTGCGCGGGCGGCGATCTGGGCTGGATGCGGGCGCAGATGGATGCGGACGCGGACACCCGCCGGGAAGGCGCGCGAACTCTCGCCGGGATGCTGTCGACGCTGAACCTGTTGCCCAAGCCGCTGATCGCCCGCGTCCACGGCAATGCTTTCGGCGGGGGCGTCGGCATGATGGCCGTGGCCGACATCGCCATCGCCGCCAGCACCGCGAAATTCGGGTTGACCGAGGTGAAGCTGGGCCTGATCCCCGCCACCATCGGTCCCTATGTCCTGGCCCGCATGGGCGAGGACAAGGCCCGCCGCGTCTTCTTCTCGGCCCGGCTGTTTGGCGCGGTCGAGGCCGTGACGCTGAACCTTGCCGCCCGCGCCGTCGCCCCTGACGATCTGGATGCGGCGGTCGAGGCCGAGGTCGTGCCCTTCCTGCTGGCGGCCCCCGGCGCCGTCGCCGCCGCCAAGGCGCAATGCCGCGCGCTTGGCCCGCGCATCGACCAGGCCGTGATCGAGGACAGCATCGACCGGCTGGTCGCCGTCTGGGAAGGGCCCGAGGCGCCCGAGGGGATTGCCGCCTTCTTCGACAAGCGCAAGCCGCGCTGGCAGGTCTGACCCGCATCCGCTATTGCAGGGCCAAGGCAGCAAGGGCGGCAGGCATGGAAGTCAGGATACTGGACCCGCGCATTCGCGACTGGGGGATCCCCGATTATCAGACACCGGGATCGGCGGCGGTGGATCTGTTCGCCTGCCTGGACGCGCCCTTGGATATCGCTCCCCAAGCCCCGGCGGTGCTGATCAGCGCAGGCATCGCCTTGTCCTTTGACGATTTTTCGTGCGCGGCCCTGATCCTGCCCCGGTCCGGGCAGGGGCACAAGCGGGGGCTTGTGCTGGGCAATTCCACCGGGCTGATCGACCCCGATTATACGGGCGAGATCCTGATCAGCACGTGGAACCGCAATCCCCCCGGATCCCCCCCGATCGCCATCCAGCCGGGCGAACGTATTGCGCAGATGATCTTTGTTCCGGTCCTGCGCCCCGCCTTTTCCGTGGTTGACCGTTTCAGCCGGGAAACGGCGCGGTCGGCGGGCGGCTTTGGCTCGACCGGAGCCTGAGAGGCGATGCTGGGCTTTTGGCTGTTGGTCGGGATCGCGGTTGCCGGATGGGTCTTCGGCCTTCCGCGCCGGTGGCTGCTGGGCGCGCTTGTGCTGGCCTGGGCGGTGATCGAGCTGGCCCATCTGGCCGGCATGGGCGCGGTGTTCGGCGGATCGGCGCGCGGCTGGCTGGTTGCGGGCGGGCTTGCGGGGCTGGTCATGGCCTATCGCGCGGGGCTTGCACGGCTGCGGGCGGGGGCGGTGGCTGCCGATCCGCCCGCGCCACCGCCGCCCGGGATCAGCGATGCCGAACTGGACCGCTATGCCCGCCATCTGGTGCTGCGAGAGATCGGCGGGCCGGGCCAGATGCGGCTGCGCGACGCAAGGGTGCTGGTGGTGGGCGCGGGGGGGCTGGGCGCGCCGGTCTGCCTGTATCTGGCGGCAGCGGGCGTGGGCCGGATCACGGTTGCCGACGATGACACGATCAGCCTGTCGAACCTGCAACGCCAGGTGATCTTTCGCAGCGACCAGCAAGGACAGGGCAAGGCCCAGGTGGCCGCTGGGGCAATGCAGGCGCTGAACCCAGGCGTCGACGTGACCGCCCTGCCGCGCCGCATCACAGGGGCCGATGACGACCTGATCGCGCAGCACGATCTGGTCCTGGACGGCACCGACAGCTTTGCCGTGCGGGACATGATCAACCGCGCCTGCGTCGAGGCGGGCGTGCCGCTGATCGCCGGGTCTATCGCGCAATGGGAAGGGCAGGTCACGATGTATGACCCCACGCGCGGCGGACCCTGCCTGGCCTGCCTGTTCCCCACCGCCCCTGCGCCGGGCCTTGCCCCCCCCTGCGCCGAGGCCGGGGTGGTCGGTCCCTTGCCCGGCGTTGTCGGCAGCCTGATGGCGCTTGAGGCGATCAAGCATCTGACCGGGGCGGGGCAGGGCCTGCGCGGGCGAATGCTGATCTTTGACGGGCTTTACGGCGAAAGCCGGATGATCGGCACGGCGCGGCGCCCGGATTGCCCAGTCTGCGGATCGGGTCTGGAAGGCGGTCCGCAGGCATCCTAGGATCGTGCCAACCAAGGAGGCGACGATGAACCCTGAACTGATCCGCTGGACCGGCCCCGAGGGACTGCCGCGCTTCGACCAGATCGCGGACGACGATTTCGCCCCTGCCTTTGACCGTGAACTCGCCGCAGCCGAAGCCGCGATGGAGGCGATTTCCGCCAATCCCGACGCCCCCAGTTTTGCCAACACGATTGCCGCCCTGGAAACGGCCGAGGACGGCTTGAACCGGATGCTGTCGATCTTCTACACCTTGGCGAATGTCGATTCGAACCCGGCAAGAGAGGCCCAGCAACGCGATTTCGCACCGCGTCTTGCGGCCTATAACAGCAAGACCGGGATGGACCCGCGCCTTTATGCCCGCGTCAAGGCTGTCGCTGCCACGGCGGACAGCCTGCCGGCCGAAGATCGGCGCATCACCGATCTGGCGCTGCGCGGGCTGACCCGATCAGGGGCGGGGCTGGATGACGCGGCGCGCGACCGCATGGCCGAAATCCGCGCCCGCATGGCCGTGCTGACCACGCAGTTTTCCCAGAACGTGCTGGCGGACGAACGCGATTATGTCTTGGCGATCCCGGACGACCGGCTGGAGGGATTGCCCGACTGGCTGCTGCGGTCCATGCGTGCGGCGGCAAAGGCGCGGGGGATGGACGGTCAGGTCGTCACCCTGTCACGGTCGCTGATCGTTCCGTTCCTGGAATATGCCAGCGACCGAACCCTGCGCGAAGTGGCCTTTCGCGCCTGGTCCGCGCGGGGCACGGGGCAGGGGGCCGGGGGCGCGGCGACGGACAACCTGCCGTTGGTGAGGGAGATCCTGGCGCTGCGCAACGAACGCGCCCGCCTGCTGGGCTATGCCGATTTTGCGGCCTTCAAGCTGGAACCGGAAATGGCAGGAACCGCCGACCGCGTGGCCGATCTGCTGGGCCGGGTATGGGAACCGGCCCGCGCCCGCGCAGCCAGCGATGCGGCGAAACTGACCGCGATGCTGCACGAGGATGGGGTGAACGGCGCGCTGGAACCTTGGGACTGGCGGCTTTATGCGGAACGGCTGCGGCGGCGGGAACATGATTTCGATGCCGATCAGGTGAAACCCTATCTGACGCTGGACGCAATGCTGGGCGCCATGATGGATGTCGCGCACCGCCTGTTCCGGCTGGAGTTCCAGCCCTTTGAGGCCCCCCTGTGGTCGCCCGATGCCCGTGCCTGGCGGATCACGCGGGACGGGCAGTTGATGGCGATCTTCGTGGGGGATTATTTCGCACGGCCCTCGAAGCGGTCGGGGGCGTGGTGTTCGTCGCTTCAGGTCCAGCACAAGATCGGCGCAGGCCAGCGGCCCATCGTGGTAAACGTCTGCAACTTCACCCCGCCCGAAGGTCCGGGCGCGCCCGCCTTCCTGTCCTGGGACGATGCCCGCACCTTGTTCCACGAATTCGGCCATGCGACGCATCACATCCTGTCGGACGTGACCTGGTCGTCGATTTCGGGGACAGCGGTGGCGCAGGATTTCGTGGAACTGCCCAGCCAGCTTTACGAACACTGGCTGGAACAGCCCGCCGTGCTGGACGCCCATGCGCGCCACCACCAGACGGGCGAGCCGCTGCCCGCCGATCTGCGCGACCGGCTGCTGGCGGCGGGCAAGGCCGACGCGGGCTTTTCCACGACCGAATACCTGGAAAGCGCGCTTGTCGATCTGGCCTTCCACCGGGGCGATCCGCCTGCCGATCCTATGGCCGCACAGGCGCGCGTGCTGACAGGCTTGGATGCGCCCACGGCGATCCCCATGCGCCACGCCACGCCCCATTTCAGCCATGTCTTCAGCGGCGACAGCTATGCCAGCGGCTATTACAGCTATATGTGGTCCGAGGTGATGGACGCCGATGCCTTTGCCGCCTTCACCGAAACCGGTGACATCTTTGACCCGGCAACCGCGCAGCGGCTGGAGAAGACGATCCTATCGCGCGGCGGATCGGCCCCGGCGGACCAGTTGTGGCTGGCCTTTCGCGACCGGATGCCGGGTGTCGAGGCGCTGCTGCGAGGGCGGGGACTGGCCTAGTCCCGCACCTCGTTCGCGTCCACGCCCCAGATCGAGGATTTCGGCACCCAGCCGCGTTGGCCGCCGCCGGAAATGCGGCACCAGTCCGGTTCGCATTCGCCAAGCCGCACGATGGCGCCCATTTCGGCCCGCGCCACGATGTTCGCATCCGGGTGGGGGCGGCTGCGCAGTTCCACCATGTCCTGCGTCACAAGCGCCGTGCGCACGCCAGACAGAAGCGCGTAATGGATCCAGCCGCCCGCGCCGTCCTTGTCCTCGACCCGGCGCCAATGGCCGAATTCGGCGACCACCCGCAACGGCATCCCGGCATGGCGGAACACCCAGTCGATGCGGTGCGACAGGCTGGGGCCGCGCCGGGCATTGCCCTCGGACCCCTTGAGGCTGACATAGCGGGGGACGGGCAGGTTCGTGACCGGACCCCGCACCTCTCCTCCGCCCTGGTCCTGAACACGGACGATCTGCGCATCGGCCGATCGCGGCACGCCGTCCGCCCCGGCCAGCGCCAGCGTCACCGATGCAGCCACGATCGCGGCCCCGCCACCCAAAAGCGTCTTTATCCTCATGTCCTGCCCGTTCCTGCCGACCGCCATTCCAGCGGCCCTTGTCTGCCCCTTGCGGGGACGCCGGGGCGTCCCGATGGGGTCTTGTGCGCGCCCCATATCGCGGGCAGTTTGCCAAAAGCGGCGGCGCTTTGAAAGGCCGCCACGACATGACATCGAGAAAGTGAGGCCATCATGCACAGCCCTCAGCCCTCGCGCCAGAAACTGCGCGTCGTCGTGACGCGCCGCCTGCCCGAGGCAGTCGAGACGCGCATGAAGGAACTGTTCGACGTCGTGCTGCGCGACGACGACGCCAAGATGTCGCGCGACGATCTGGCGGCGGCGATGCGCGGGGCGGATGTGCTGGTGCCGACCGTGACCGACCATATCGACGCCAACCTGCTGGCCCAGGCGGGTGAGCGGTTGAAGCTGATCGCAAATTTCGGCGCGGGCGTGGATCACATCGACGTTCATTCCGCCCGGCAGCGCGGGATTCTGGTGACGAACACGCCCGGCGTCGTGACCGAGGATACGGCCGACATGGTCATGGCGCTGATCTTGGGCGTCACGCGCCGCATCCCCGAGGGCATGGCGGAAATGCAGGCGGGCCGCTGGGGCGGCTGGGCGCCCACGGCGCATCTGGGCGGGCGCGTCGGCGGGCGGCGGCTGGGGATCCTAGGCATGGGCCGGATCGGGCAGGCCGTGGCGCGGCGGGCCAACGTGTTCGGGATGCAGGTCCATTACCACAACCGCAAGCGCCTGCGCCCCGAGGTCGAGGAAGAGTTGCAGGCAACCTATTGGGAAAGCCTGGACCAGATGCTGGCGCGCATGGATATCGTCAGCGTGAACGCGCCGCATACGCCGTCCACCTTTCACCTGCTGAACGCGCGGAGGCTGAAGTTGCTGAAGCCCACGGCGGTGGTGGTCAACACCTCGCGCGGCGAGGTGATCGACGAAAATGCCCTGACGCGGATGCTGCGGGCCAAGGAAATCGCGGGCGCTGGCCTGGACGTGTTCGAGCATGGGCACGAGATCAACCCCCGCCTGCGCGAACTGCCGAACGTGGTCCTGCTGCCCCACATGGGCTCGGCCACGGTCGAGGGCCGGGCCGAGATGGGCGAAAAGGTGATCATCAACATCAAGACCTTTGCCGACGGCCATCGCCCGCCGGATCTGGTCGTGCCGTCGATGTTGTAAGGCAGGGGGCGCTGCCCCCCTCCCCGTTCCGGGGACGCCCCCGGGATATTTTCCGTGATGAAGATGAGACCGTGATGACGAATGGTGTCGGGATCGGGGCACGCTGGGCCGTGTCGGCGCTGTTTTTCGCGAACGGCCTGGTGGTCGGCAGCTGGGCGCCCAAGCTGCCCGCGATGATGGCGCGGCTGGGTATCGGCGAATCCGTGGCGGGGCTTTTGGTGCTGGCGCTTGGGGTGGGGTCGATCTGCCTGATGCCGGTCTTTGGCGCCTTGGTGGCGCGGCGCGGGTCGGCCCATGCGGTCAGGCTGGCGGCGGTGTTGTTCACGCCCAGCCTGATCTGGATTTCGCTGGCCCCGACCACCTGGGCGGTCGCCGCCGCTGTTCTGGTCTTTGGCGGTCTGATCGGCGGCATGGATGTGGCGATGAACGCCAATGCCGTGGCGGTCGAACGCGCGCGGCGGCGGGCGATCATGTCGTCCTGCCACGGATTCTGGTCGTTGGGCGGCCTTGCGGGCGCGGGCGCGGGCGGCCTGGCCATTCAGGCCTTGGGCGAGGTGACCCATGCGCTGATCGTGACGGGCATCGTGGCCGGGATCCTTGCGATGGCTTTTCCCCGGCTGCTGCGCGACAGCCCGGCGGGGGAACAGAAACATCAGCCCTTGCGTCTGCCGCGCACGCCCCTGCCTTACCTGATCGGGGTGATGGCGCTGGCCTCGATGATCCCCGAAGGGGCGATCCTGGATTGGGCTGCGGTGTATCTGCAACGGGAAATGGGCGCGTCCCTAGCGGTGGCGGGATGGGGCTTTGCGGCCTGTGCGGGAACAATGGCGGTGATGCGGTTTCTGGGCGACGAACTTCGGCGGCGCCACGGCGCAGTCAGGACGCTGCGGGTCAGTGCGGCGATCGCCATGGCGGGGCTGGCCCTGGCAGGGCTGGCGGGGTCGCCCCTTGTGGCGCTTATGGGCTTTGGCCTGGCGGGGATCGGCATCGCGAACATGGTCCCCATCGCCTTTTCGGCGGCGGGCAATGTGCCGGGTCTGGCGCAGGGAGTGGGCCTGTCGGTGGTCACGGCCATGGGTTATTCCGGCATCCTGCTGGCGCCTGGCAGCATCGGGTTCCTGGCCGAGCGGACAGGTTTTTCAGTCATCTACCTAGGCCTGTCGCTGTTGCTTCTGGTGCCGTTGCTGATGTCGCCCCTGGCCCGGACCGCCGATTTCGAGGGTTAGGCCCGCACCACGCCCGCGACCAGCATCACCGACACAAGCGCCAGCCAGACCGAAGCCGCGCGTTGGATCACCGCCATCCGCCCCATGCCGCCCTGTCCCCGTTGGGCGAGGCATCCGGCCCCGCCCCAGATCATAGCCACGCTGGCGGCCGTCATGCAGAACAGCGCCAACCGGCCTGCAAATTCCGGCGCAGCGGGGCTTGGCAGCAGGACCAGGGCAATGATCAGCGCCTTGGGGTTCAGGGCCGTGGTTGCATAAACCCGCCGCGCCGTGATGTCGCCGCCCGCCTGGGCCAGCGATCCGTGTCCCCACAGCTTGACGGCCAGGATCATCACCCAGGCCGCCGCAGCCAGCTTGGTCGCCTGCGCGACCATCGGAAAGTCCGCCAGCAGGCTGTGGCCCATGAAGGCCAGGGGCAGGATCGTGGTCAGATAGCCCAGGATTTCCGCCGGAAGCAGCCGAGCCACGCGGCGCAGACCTGCCGAGGCCCCGGCAAGGCCCATCAGGGTATTGGTGGGGCCGGGCGTCAGCAGCAGCCCCAGAACGGCGGTAAGAAAGGCGGCAAGGGTCATGATCATCCGTCGCGTTGGTCAATGCGGCAGATACCGGCTTGCCTGCCGTGCGGCCTTGATCTGGGTCAGTCACCGATAAACGTTGTCATCCCCCGGAAAGCTTCGGTCCCGCACCGCCGCTGCATAATCCGCGATGGCGCGGTCGGCCGCCGCGCCCAGTTCCGCGAACCTGCGCACGAAGCGCGGCACCCGTGCGGTCAGGCCCAGCATATCGTCCAGCACCAGGATCTGCCCGTCGCAGCGAGCCGAGGCGCCGATGCCGATGGTGGGCACCGCCACCGCCTCGGTGATGCGGTCGGCCAGGGCCTCGACCACGCCTTCCACGACGATGGAAAAGGCCCCGGCCTCGGCCACGTCAGCCGCATCCTGCAAATGGCCCGCCCAGCTGTCCGTTTCCCGGCCCTGGGTCTTGAAGCCGCCCAGGGTATGGGTGGCCTGTGGGGTCAGGCCGACATGGCCCATCACCGGGATGCCCCGTTCGGTCAGGAACCGGATGGTGGGCGCCATGCGGCTGCCGCCTTCCAGCTTCACCGCCCCGCAGCCGGTCTCGCCCATGATCCGGGCGGCGTTGCGGAAGGCCTGCCCGGGGCTTTCCTCGTAGCTGCCGAAGGGCATGTCGATCACCACCATCGCGCGGCTGCTGCCCCGCATCACCGCCTGGCCGTGCAGGATCATCATCTCGGTCGTGACGCCGATGGTCGAGGGCAGGCCGTGGATCACCATGCCCAGGCTGTCGCCCACAAGGATGATCTCGGCATGGGGATCGACCAGTGCCGCCATCGGTGCGCTATGGGCAGTCAGCGCGACAATGGGCGTTCCCCCCTTGCGGGCGGCGATCTGGGGGGCGGTGATGCGCCGGACAGGGGCTTGGGCGGACATGGGTATCAGCCTTTCGGATGGGCGACACGTTGGTCGATCAGCAGCACGTCGCCAAAGCGGACAGCCAGCAGGATTACCACAGGCGCCCGGATGGTGGCGATGCGCGACAGGTCGGCCGCGTCGCGGATGTCGATGGAGCGGACATGGGCCAGGGGTTCGGTCCCGATGAGGCAGCGGAGTTCTCTCCGGACCTCAGAGAGGCTCGCGCCATTGGTTACCATCTCGGCAGCCCGATCGAGGGCATGTTTCAGAATCGGGGCTGCAGCCCTCTCAGCCAAGGTAAGGCGCCTGTTGCGCGATGACATGGCCAGCCCGTCGGCTTCCCGCACCGTGGGCACGGACAGGATCTGCACCGGTACGTCCAGGTCGTCCACCATCTGCCGGATCACGGCGAGCTGCTGGTAATCCTTTTCGCCAAAGGCCGCCGCGTCGGGCTGCACGATGTTGAAGAGCTTCGTCACCACCGTCGCCACGCCGCGGAAATGGCCGGGTCGCAGGCGGCCCATCAGCATCCGCGACAGGCCGGTGACCTCGACCACGGTCTGTGCGCCGGTACGATAGATGTCGGCAACCGTGGGCAGGAACACCGCATCGCAGCCCGCCTGTTCCAGCAAGGCGAGGTCGTTTTCCTCGTCGCGCGGATAACTTGCCAGATCCTCGTTCGGGCCGAACTGTGTGGGGTTCACGAAGATCGACACGACCACCTGCCCGCCGCCTTGCGCATCAAGCCAATCACGGGCATGGGCCAGCAGCGACAGGTGCCCGTCATGCAGCGCGCCCATGGTCGGCACCAGGGCCACTGGCCCCGCGCCCCTTCGCCAATTGCGCATCGCCCGCCTGTCGCGGCAAATCTGCATTCCGGCCCCCGTCCCTGGTGGCGCGCACCCTAAGGGACCATGACAGATTCGCGCAAGTGCTGCGCTGCAGCATGTCGTTTTTCGCCATTATAGGTCGGGCCTATCGAACCGGCTGGCGCAAGCCGTGGCAGTAACGGACACAACAACAGGCCCAAGGAGTCGCGTGGATGAAGTCGCATGTAAAGGTTCTTGTCGTCGGGGGCGGCGCGGTCGGCTGCGGCGTCGCGCTGCATCTGGCCCGTGCGGGATGGGACACGATGCTGGTCGAACGCGACGAACTGACGGCCGGGTCCACCTGGCACGCGGCGGGCCTGCTGCCGCTGTTTAATATGAATTACGCGACGACCCATATTCACGACTATTCGGTCAAGCTGTACGCGGAACTGGAGGCGCAGACGGGACTGAATGCGGGCTTTACCCGCTGCGGCAACCTGCGTATGGCGCAGACCGACGCGCGGATGGACGAATACATGCTGTATTCCGCCACCGCCGAGACGGTGGGGATCGAGCATCAGTTCCTGACCCCGCAGCAGATCAGGGACCGCTGGCCGCTGGTCCGCACCGAGGATCTGAAGGGCGCGCTGTTCCACCCGACAGACGGCTATATCAACCCCGCGGACGTGACCCAGGCCATGGCAAAGGGCGCGCGCATGGCAGGGGCCACCATCGAGCGTAAGATCCAGGTCAACGGGTATCACTGGACCGGGTCCGAATGGATCGTGACCTGTGAGAAGCTGGTCGAGAAGGGCGGTAACCTGGTCGGTTCGGGCGAGGTGTTCGAGATCCGCGCCGAGCACGTGGTGACCGCCACCGGCAACCACGCGCAGCGCACCGCGCGCCTGCTGGGCATCAAGATCCCCGCGATCCCGGTCGAGCACCAGTATATCGTCACCGAACCTGACCCCGCCTTGGTGAAATGGCGCGCCGAGGGCAACCCGGAACATCCTGTCCTGCGCGATGCCGACGCCAAGTGGTATGTGCGCGAGGAACGCGGCGGCTGGATCCTGGGACCATACGAAAGGAACGCCCCCGCGCGGTTCCTGTATGACGTGCCCGAATCCTTCCGCGCCGACCTGTTCCCGCTGGATCTGGAACGGATCGAGGAGGAATACGTGTCCATGATCCACCGGCTTCCGACGTCGGAAACGGTGGGGCTGAAGGACGATTATAACGGCCCGATCTGCTATACCCCCGACGGCAACCCGCTGGTCGGACCGGCCCCGGGCCTGCGCAACATGTGGCTGGCCGAGGGCTTCAGCTTTGGCATCACCGCAGCGGGCGGCGTCGGCCACTACCTTACGCAGATGATGGTGGAAGGAGAGGCCGAGATCGACATGGCCTCGCTGGATCCGCGCCGCTTCGGCGGCTGGATGACAACGGAATATGCCGCCCGCAAGAACGAGGAGGCGTATGAGAATGTGTTCGTCCTGCACCACCCGGACGAGGAACGCGAAGCCTGCCGGCCCTTGCGGACCTCGCCCGCCTATGACCGGCAAAAGACGCGGGGCGCGCAGTTCGGGCAGGTGAACGGATGGGAACGCCCGAATTATTATGCACCCGAAGGCTTCAACGACCACGACAGCCGCAGCTTCCGTCGCGGCGGCTGGTGGCAATATGCGAAGGCCGAGGCAGAGTCTGTCCGCAACGCGGCAGGCCTGATCGACGCGACTGCCTTTGCCAAGCACACCGTCAAGGGACCGGGCGCGACGGCATTCCTGGACTGGCTGACCACCAACAAGCTGCCCAAGGTCGGTCGCATCAACCTGACCTATGCGCTGACCGACGCGGGCACGACGCGGACCGAATACACCATCGTCCGGCTGGCCGAGGACAGCTATTACCTTGTATCGGCAGGGGCATGGGCGGCCTATGACGGCGATCATCTGGTCAAGTCTGCCGAGGATTTCATGGCGGCGGGCGGCGGATACGTCGGCATCCAGGACGTGACCACCCAGTGGGGCGTCTTTGCCATCGCCGGACCCGCGTCGCGCGACATCATGGCGAAACTTATCCGCGAAGCGCAGCCAGAAACCGCGCTGTCGAACAAGCGGTTTCCCTGGTTGTCGGCCAAGCGGATCGAACTGGGCATGGTGCCGGTCAACGCCATCCGGGTGGCCTATACCGGCGAGCTTGGCTGGGAACTGCACCACCCGATCGAGATGCAGAACCACCTGTTCGACCGGCTGATGGAGGCGGGCGAGCCATTGGGCATGAAGCTGGTCGGCGCGCGGGCCCAGAACTGGCTGCGGCAGGAAAAATCCTATCGCGCCTTCGGCACCGAACTGGGCCGCGACGCGACCCCGCTGGAAGCCGGGCTGGACCGTTTCGTGGACCTGTCCAAGGAGTTCCGGGGCAAGGCCGCGATGGAGGCAAAGGGCATTCGGTCCCTGTGCGTCACCCTGCTGATCGACGGGCCGCAGGACGCCGATCCCTGGGGCCGCGAGGGGATCTTTCTGGACGGTCAAAAGGTCGGGCGCCTGACCTCGGGCGGATATTCGGCGGCATTCGGCAAGCAGATCGGCATGGGCTATGTCCGGCCCGACTTGGCCGCGCCTGGAATCAAGGTCAAGGTCCGTATGTTCCGCGAATTGTGGGATGCCGAGGTGACCGAGGACAGCCCCTATGACCCGCAGAACGCCCGGATCCGCTTGGACGGCTGAACGACAGTCTGCGTCTGCCGGTCAGCCGACCAGCAGGCGCAGGGCATCCTCGTAGGATGACAGGTTGACCGGGGTGTCGGACGGATAGGGCTGATCCATGTTCAGCGCCGCAAAGCCATGGGTCAGCGCCCAGACCGCCGTTTCAAAGGGCGCGGCGGGGCGGTCGCGGGCAAAGGGCGTGCAGCCTTCCTGGATCACCATATAGCTGGCGCGCGACGCCCGGCGCAGGCCGTCGTCCTGTGCCGGCAATTGGTCGAACATCAGCAGGAACAGCGCCCGCCTGCGCCGGGCAAATCGAATATAGGCCAGGTTGACGGCCAGCAGGCGCTGGAACGGATCGGCGTGCGAAGGCAGGGCATCACGCGCGCCGGTCAGTTCGTGCCGGAAACTGCGGAAACCTTTCGTGGCAATGGCGATCCGCAGCCCAGGAAGTCCGCTGAAATGATGGGCCGGGGCCGCATGGGACACACCCGCCCGTGCGGCGATGCGCCGCAGGGTCAAAGCCTCGGAGCCTTCCTCGTCCAGAAGCGCCAGGCCGGCGTCGATCAGCGATTGGGGCAGGTCACCGCGCGGAGGCATCCCTATCTCCATTACTCAACTTGACAGTGTAAAGATAATCGCCGATGGTGCCGTGTCCCGATTGGTTAACGGCACGCTGGCGAGCGAGACGGCCGTGTCTTGTTGTATTTTGGTGATGGAGTTCTGGACGGCCCGCTTAAGCTCTGGTCTGTTATATTTATTTTTTGTTTCAATAGTGTTCAGGCCAGAGCCCTTTCGGGCTTCCGGGCATATTCGTTTGAACCATCATAAGCGTCGCTGCAGATTGTGCAACCATAAGGCGAGGCATTTTGCGCAAACAAAACAAAAAAGCCGAACCCGAAGGTCCGGCTTTTTTGTTTTGGAGCGGGCGATGAGATTCGAACTCACGACCCTAACCTTGGCAAGGTTATGCTCTACCCCTGAGCTACGCCCGCATCCGTACCGTCGACCTCGGCCTTCGGTAGGCGGTGATTTATGGGACTGTGGCGGGGGGTGCAAGAGGAAAAATCACCAACCGTCGCGAAATTTTCAGCGCCGTTGACAGGGCGGGCAAAGCACGTGACCTTGCCGGAAAGAAAGGCGGGCATGGGTGGCGGCAGCCGATCAGCTTTCGGATTTCGTACGTCATGCGATGGCGGGCGGTCATGACGCCGCCAGCATCCGGGCCGCGCTTGGCCAGGCAGGCTGGACGGCGTCCGAAATCGACCAGGCCCTGACGGCTTGGCACCCGGGCGGCAGCCTGCCTCCGGTGCCGCGCCCGCGCGCCTATGTTTCCGCGCGCGAGGCGATGCTCTATGCGCTGCTGATGATCGCCCTGGTGCTGGTCTGCTTTCATGTCCTGCGGCTGGGATTTCAGGTGATCGACGGGGCGATCCCCGATCTGGCGCAATCCGGGGCGCGCGACAGTTGGTCCATGCGCTTTTCCATCGCCGCCCTTATCGCCTTTCTGCCGCTGTTCGTGCTGCTGGATGGACGCATGGCGCGTCGGAGCCCCCGCGGGCAGCCGCAGCGTCGGTCCCAGGCGCGCCGGGTCTTTGCCTCGGTCACGGTGCTGGTCGCCGCCCTGGTCCTGCTGGGGGATGTGGTGGCAGCGGTTTATGCATTCCTGTCGGGCGACCTGACACTGCGGCTTGCGGCCAAGCTGGCCCTGGTCGCCTTGACCGGCCTTTTGGTTGCGGCCTGTTATCGCGAGGATCTGGATGGTTAGGCGGTGGCCTGTCTGGGCGCTGACGGCCCTGTCCCTGGCAGTGCTGGCCGCCGGGCTGGTCGCAACGGGCGGTCCCGCCCAGGGCCGCGCAGAACGGCGGGATCAGACCCGTTCGATGGACCTGTCCGGGATCCAGGGCCTGCTGGTCTGCAAGGCCCATCAGGATCGGCGCCTGGGCACCGATCCGACCCCGACCGAGGCCTGTCCCATGACTCCGCGCCTGGCCGATCCCTTTACCGCCGCGCCATACCGGATCGAACTGATCGCGGCCGACACGATCCGCCTGTGCGCCGCCTTCGAACTCCCGCCCCGAGGCGATGGTGGATCCGACGAATCGGGCTGCATCATCCAGCAGGTGACATTGCCCTGAGGGGGCTATTCCGCCGCGCGCACCCGAGCAGGTTTCAGCATCGGCGCCAGGTAACGGCCCGTGTGGCTTTCATGAACCTTCGCCACATCCTCGGGCGTGCCGGTGGCCACGATGCGCCCGCCCCCGTCGCCGCCTTCAGGACCGATGTCGATGATCCAGTCGGCGGTCTTGATGACATCCAGGTTATGTTCGATCACCACGACCGTGTTGCCCTGATCCACCAGCCGGTGCAGCACCTCCAGCAGCTTGCGCACATCCTCGAAATGCAGGCCGGTGGTGGGTTCGTCCAGGATATACAGCGTCTTGCCGGTGGACTGGCGCGACAATTCCTTGGCCAGCTTGACCCGCTGCGCCTCGCCGCCTGACAGGGTGGTGGCCTGCTGGCCGACCTTGACGTAGCCCAGGCCCACCTCCATCAGCGCGTCCATCTTGTTGCGGATGGCGGGCACGGCGGAAAAGAAGCCCTGCGCATCCTCGACCGTCATGTCCAGCACGTCGGCGATGGACTTGCCCTTGAACAGCACCTCCAGCGTCTCGCGGTTGTAGCGCTTGCCCTTGCAGGTTTCGCAGGTGACATAAACGTCGGGCAGGAAGTGCATCTCGATCTTGATGACGCCGTCGCCCTGGCAAGCCTCGCAGCGGCCACCCTTGACGTTGAAACTGAAGCGGCCGGGCTTGTAGCCCCGCGCCTTCGCTTCGGGCAGGCCCGCATACCAGTCGCGGATGGGCGTATAGGCGCCGGTATAGGTGGCAGGGTTCGACCGGGGCGTCCGGCCGATCGGCCGCTGGTCGATGTCGATCACCTTGTCCAGATGTTCCAGCCCCGTGATCGTCTCGCAGGGGGCGGGCGTCTGGCGGGCACCGTTCAGGCGCAGGCTGGCAGTCTTGAACAGGGTTTCGATGGTCAGCGTGGACTTTCCTCCGCCCGACACGCCGGTCACGCAGACGAACTTGCCCAGCGGAAATTCCGCCGTCACGTCCTTGAGGTTGTTGCCGGTGGCCTTGACGACCTTGACCGCCTTGCCGTTGCCTTTGCGGCGTTCGTCGCTGACCGCAATTTCGCGGGCGCCGGATAGGTATTGCCCCGTCAGACTGGCCGGGTCGGCGGCGATCTGGTCAGGGGTGCCCTGGCTGACAATCATGCCGCCATGCACGCCCGCGCCCGGTCCCATGTCGAACACGTAATCGGCATGGCGGATCGCATCCTCGTCATGTTCGACCACGATAACTGAGTTGCCCTGATCGCGCAGCCCCTTGAGCGTTTCCAGCAGCCTGTCGTTGTCGCGCTGATGCAGCCCGATCGACGGCTCGTCCAGCACATACAGCACGCCTGTTAAGCCGGACCCGATCTGCGAGGCAAGCCGGATCCGCTGGCTTTCCCCGCCCGACAGCGTTCCCGCCGCGCGCGAGAGCGTCAGATAATCCAACCCCACGTTTACCAGGAACCCCAGCCTTTCGCGGATTTCCTTGAAGATCGCATGGGCGATCTCGTTCTTTTGCCGGGTCAGGTGCTGCGGCGCGGCCTGGATCCAGGCCAGGGCTTCCCGGATCGACAGCTTGACGACATCGCCGATATGGTTGCCAGCGATCTTGACGGCCAAGGCCTCGGGCTTCAGGCGATAGCCGTGGCAGGTGCCGCAGGGGCGGTTGTTCTGGTAACGCTCGAACTCCTCTCGCACCCAGGCACTGTCGGATTCGCGAAGGCGGCGTTCCATGTTGGGGATCACGCCTTCGAACACCCGGCGGACATTGTAAACGCGGCCCGCGTCGTCGAAACGGAACTCGATCTCCTCGCTGCCCGATCCACGCAGGAACATATGCTGCACGTCCGGCGGCAGGTTCTTCCACTGGGTCTTCTTGTCGAAACCGTAATGCTTGGCCAGGGCATTGACCGTCTGGGTCAGATAGGCGGATTTCGACTTGGCCCACGGGGCAATGGCGCCCTTTTCGACGGACAGGGCGGCATCGGGAACAACCAGCCGTTCGTCGAAGAACAGTTCCGCCCCCAGGCCGTCGCAGGCCGGACACGCCCCCAGAGGGGCGTTGAAGCTGAACAACCGCGGCTCGATGTCGGGGATGGTAAAGCCGCTGACCGGGCAGGCGAAATTTTCGCTGAACGTGGTCCGTTCGGGTTCGTCCGCCGCCGTTTCCACGATGGCAATGCCGTCGGCCAGGTCAAGCGCCGTTCGCAGCGAATCGGCCAGGCGCGTTTCCAGCCCTTCGCGCACGACGATGCGGTCGACCACCACATCGATGTCATGGCGGAACTTCTTGTCCAGGGTCGGCGGCTCGTCCAGTTCATAGAACTCGCCGTTCACCTTGACCCGCTGAAAACCCTGCTTGCGAAGCTCCAGGAATTCCTTGCGGTATTCGCCCTTGCGGTCGCGCACGATGGGCGCCAGCAGATAGGCGCGCGTACCTTCGGGCATTTCCATGATCCGGTCGACCATGTCCTGGACCTGCTGCGCCTCGATCGGCAGGCCCGTGGCGGGGCTGTAGGGTGTGCCCGCGCGAGCGAACAACAGCCGCAGGTAGTCATAGATTTCCGTGACAGTCCCGACGGTTGACCGGGGGTTCTTCGAGGTGGTCTTCTGCTCGATGCTTATGGCGGGCGACAGGCCGGTGATGTGATCCACATCGGGCTTGCCCATCATGTCAAGGAATTGGCGCGCATAGGCCGAGAGGCTTTCGACGTAACGCCGCTGCCCTTCGGCATAGATCGTGTCAAAGGCCAGCGAGGATTTGCCCGAACCCGACAAGCCGGTGATCACCACCAGCTGGTCGCGCGGGATGTCCATGTCCACGCCCTTCAGGTTATGCTCGCGCGCGCCGCGCACCTCGATGAACTTCTGTTCCATGCTGTGTCCCTGGCCGACCAAGCGCATCACATAGGGACAACGCGCCGAAAAGCAACCGCAGAATGGGAACATCCCGCGAACACGACCTTGCGTAAACCTTTTGTTGCAGGCGTGGTATGGTGCCGCTTGCGCTGCGCTGCGGCGTCGCTAGTCTCTCGCGCAACTGCGAAGGGGGACCGCGCGATGTTTCAGAAAATCCTGATTGCCAACCGTGGCGAGATTGCGATCCGCGTGATGCGGGCGGCCAATGAGTTGGGCAAGAAGACGGTCGCGGTTTATGCCGAGGAGGACAAGCTGGGCCTGCACCGCTTCAAGGCGGACGAGGCCTACCGGATCGGCGAGGGGCTGGGGCCGGTCGCGGCCTATCTGTCGATCCCCGAGATCATCCGGGTCGCCAAGGAAAGCGGCGCGGACGCGATCCATCCCGGCTATGGCCTTCTGTCGGAAAACCCCGACTTCGTGGACGCCTGCGTGGCTGCCGGCATCACCTTCATCGGCCCGCGCGCGGACACGATGCGCGCGCTTGGCGACAAGGCGTCGGCGCGGCGCGTGGCGATCGCGGCAGGCGTTCCGGTGATCCCCGCGACCGAGGTTCTGGGCGAGGATTTCGAGGCGATCAAGGCCGAGGCCGAGGCGGTCGGCTATCCCCTGATGCTCAAGGCGTCCTGGGGCGGCGGCGGGCGCGGGATGCGTCCCATCAACGGACCCGACGAACTGGTGGACAAGGTCCGCGAGGGCCGGCGCGAGGCCGAGGCCGCCTTCGGCAATGGCGAGGGTTATCTGGAAAAGATGATCGGACGCGCCCGCCATGTTGAGGTGCAGCTTTTGGGCGACACGCATGGCGGGTTGTATCACCTGTATGAACGCGACTGCACCGTGCAGCGGCGCAACCAGAAGGTCGTGGAACGCGCCCCCGCGCCCTATCTGACGGAAGAACAGCGCGCCGAGGTCTGCGAGCTGGCGCTGAAGATCGGCCGCGCCGTCGGATACCAGAACGCCGGCACGGTCGAGTTCCTGATGGATATGGACAGCCAGCAGTTCTACTTCATCGAGGTGAACCCGCGCGTCCAGGTCGAGCATACCGTGACCGAGGAGGTCACCGGCATCGACATCGTGCAGTCGCAGATCCGCATCGCCGAGGGCGCGACCCTGGCCGAGGCGACGGGCGTGCCCCGCCAGGACCAGATCACGCTGTCGGGCCACGCGCTGCAATGCCGCGTGACGACCGAGGATCCGCTGAACAACTTCATCCCCGATTATGGCCGGATCACCGCCTATCGCAGCGCGACCGGCAATGGCATCCGTCTGGACGGCGGTACCGCCTATTCCGGGGGCGTGATCACGCGCTACTATGACTCGCTGCTGGTCAAGGTCACGGCCTGGGCGCAAACGCCCGACGGGGCGATCCGGCGGATGGACCGCGCGCTGCGCGAGTTCCGGGTGCGCGGGGTCAGCACGAATATCGACTTCGTCATCAACCTGCTCAAGCACCCGACCTTCCTGGACGACACCTATACGACCAAGTTCATCGACACGACGGCGGAACTGTTCCAGTTCGACAAGCGCCAGGACCGGGCCACGCGGATCCTGACCTATCTGGCCGATATCAGCGTGAACGGGCATCCGGAAACAGCAGGCCGCCCCATGCCGCCCGCGCAGGCCCGCCCCCCGGTGCCGCCCGCGCCCAAGGCCGATCCCGCGCCAGGCACCCGGCAGATGCTGGAAAGCCAGGGCGCGCAGGCCGTGGCCGACTGGATGGCTGCGCAAACGCGCCTGCTGATGACGGACACCACCATGCGCGACGGCCACCAGTCGCTGCTGGCGACCCGGATGCGGTCCATCGACATGATCCGCGTGGCGCCCTCCTATGCCGCGAACCTGCCGGGCCTGTTCAGCGTGGAATGCTGGGGGGGCGCGACCTTCGACGTGGCCTATCGCTTTTTGCAGGAATGCCCCTGGCAGCGGCTGCGCGACATTCGCGAGCGAATGCCCAACCTGATGACGCAGATGCTGCTGCGCGCATCGAACGGCGTAGGCTATACCAACTATCCCGACAACGTGGTCCAGTCCTTCGTGCGCCAGGCGGCGGACAGCGGCGTGGACGTGTTCCGCGTCTTCGACAGCCTGAACTGGGTCGAGAACATGCGCGTCGCCATGGACGCGGTGATCGAGACGGGCAAGATCTGCGAAGGCACCGTCTGCTATACCGGCGATATGCTGGACCCGGACCGGTCCAAGTATGACCTGGCCTATTATGTCCGCACCGCGCAGGACCTGAAGGCCGCGGGCGCCCATGTGCTGGGTCTGAAGGACATGGCGGGCCTGCTGAAGCCCGCCGCCGCCCGCATCCTGATCAAGGCGCTGAAGGAAGAGGTCGGCCTGCCGGTCCACTTCCACACGCACGACACTTCGGGGCTTGCCGCCGCGACGATCCTGGCTGCGGCGGATGCGGGGGTGGATGCGGTGGACGCGGCCATGGACGCGTTCTCGGGCGGCACCTCTCAGCCCTGCCTGGGGTCCATCGTCGAGGCGCTTGAGGGGACCGAGCGCGACACCGGCCTGGACATCGCGGCGATCCGGCAGATCAGCAATTATTGGGAACGCGTGCGCGAGACCTATGCCGCCTTTGAATCCGGCCTGCAATCGCCCGCCTCCGAGGTCTATCTGCACGAGATGCCGGGCGGGCAGTTCACCAACCTCAAGGCGCAGGCCCGTTCCATGGGACTGGAGGATCGCTGGCACGAGGTGGCCCAGGCCTATGCCGACGTGAACCGGATGTTCGGCGACATCGTCAAGGTCACGCCGTCGTCCAAGGTCGTGGGCGACATGGCGCTGATGATGGTGGCCCAGCACCTGACGCCCCGGCAGGTGCTGGACCCAGGCGTCGAGGTCAGCTTCCCCGACAGCGTGATCGACATGATGAAGGGCAACCTGGGCCAACCCCCCGGCGGCTGGCCCGAGGCGCTGCAGCGCAAGGTGCTGAAGGGCGAGGCGCCGATCACCGACCGCCCCGGCGCGCACCTGCCCCCCGTGGACATCGAGGCCACCCGCCGGAAGCTGTCCGAGGATCTGGGCACCCCGATCGACGACGAGGATCTGAACGGCTACCTGATGTATCCCAAGGTCTTCACCGACTATATGTCGCGGCACGAAATCTATGGCCCGGTCCGCGCGCTGCCCACCCGCAACTTCTTCTATGGGATGGAGCAGGGTGACGAGATCAGCGTCGAGATCGACCCCGGCAAGACGCTGGAAATCCGCTTCCTGACCCTGGGCGAGACAGACGAGAAGGGCCAGGTCAAGGTCTTCTTCGAACTGAACGGCCAGCCTCGCCAAGTCCGCGTGCCGAACCGCAAGGCCACAAACGCCGCCGCCGCCCGTCCCAAGGCCGATCCTGCGAACGCGGGCCATGTCGGCGCGCCGATGCCGGGCGTGGTGGCCTCCGTCGCGGCCACGGCGGGCGCCAAGGTCCACCAGGGCGACCTGCTGCTGACCATCGAGGCGATGAAGATGGAAACCGGCCTGCACGCCGACCGCGACGGCACCGTGAAAGCCATCCACGTCCGCCCCGGCGAACAGATCGACGCAAAGGACCTGCTCGTCGAGGTGGAATGAGCGTGATTACAGGATGGTTGCGGCGACCAGCACCCACAGGGTCAGCGCCGCGGCCGTCGTCACTGCGTAAAGCCCGTTCCAGACGGTCCCGGCATGGCGCGCCTCGACCCCGCCCAGCTTGCCGACCAGCAAAACCGAGGCCGTGAAGGGCGACGTGTTTCCGCTGATCGCCCAGCCGCCGGTGATGGCCACGACCATGGCGGTGGGGTGGATGCCAAGTGCCATGGGCGCGGGCAGCAGGGGCACCAGCAGCGACACGGCCAGGATCGGGTTCATGCCGATCTGGCCGGTCAGCGGGATCGTCCAGACCAGGGCCGCCAGGATCAGCAGGGGCGGAGCCGCCGACAGGTCGGGGCCATGCGCCTGCATGATCGGCACCAGCAGCCAGGAACCCAGGCTGCCGATGAAGCCTGCCATGAACAGCAGGATGATTTCCCCGCGATAGCCCGCCAGATCCCGCGTGGCGAATTGCCCGATCCGGGCGGCCAGAGTGGCCGCCCGTCCCCCCGGCAGGGGTGGCAGGATCAGGATCCAGGCCATTGCGACCAGTGGCACGACCGTCATGACCGCGCCGGTCACGGCAACGCCCGTCCCCAGATGCAGCGCCACCACGCCCGCCACCACGATGCCCAGCAGCGCCAGCAGCGGGCGCAGGCGAGACAGCCAGCCGTCGGTCTCAACCGCGCGGGGCGGGGGCGGGGCGGACAGTTGCGGCTTCAGGACCGCATCCAACAGCCAGCCGATGCCGATCATCAACGCGGAACTGACCAGGCACAGCCCCACCGCGCCGGGCCAGGATGCCCCGGGGACCACCGACAGGGTGACGGCCATAGACAGCGCCATGGGCGACCAGCACAGCGTCGAGGCAAAGCCCCGCTGGATCGCCACCAGCATCCGCCGCAACCGGTGGCGGCGCAGTTCCGGATCCGTTTCTCGCGCGGTGCTTTCGGCGGCCAGCGAACCCAAAAGCGAGATCGACCCGTAAAGCAGGATCAGCCCGAACAGGTGGCCCCCCACTGTCAGCGCAAGATAGCGTCGTCCCGGCGGCTGGCGTGCCAGAAAGCGCCCGCAATCCAGGATGTCCTGCGATCCGATGGCTGCGCTGCGCAGCGCCGAAAGCGCGGTAAACAGGGCGATGATGAAGCCGCCCCGCGTCAGCGCCGTCAGCGTGGCCTCGGCCCAGCCTTGGCGTGTGGCAGCGGCCCAGGCGATCAGCGCAACGCCCACGGCGACAAAGGTCAGCCGCGACAGGCGCGCGGTCAGCGAAAACATCAGCAGCGCCGTGACCAGCAGGCCGGCAGCCACGACCGCAAAGCCCTGGCCGCCCCCATATTCATGCGGGACCGTCGCCAACAGGGCGAGGCCGGTCAGGATGCCGCCGATCCGGGCGCTGATGGGGTGCATGGCGGGATCCATGGTCAGGGTCGCCCCGCCATAGCCCCGCCTTGCAGGATGCGCAATTCGTCAGCCGCCCGCGACAAAGGGCAGGCGATAACTGATCGCCTCGGCCAGATGGGGCGCCCGCACCGATGGCGAACCTGCAAGGTCGGCAATGGTGCGCGCCGTGCGCAGAATGCGGTGATAGCCCCGCGCGGTCAGGCCCAGCCGTTCTGAAGCCTTCAGGATCAGCGCCCGGCCTTCGTCGTCCGGTGCGGCGATCTGGTCCAGAAGCGCGCCCGAGGCTTCGGCATTCACCCGTGCCTGGGGATGGTCGCGGAACCGTGCCGCCTGCACCTCGCGCGCCGCCGCCACCCGGGTTGAGACCTGTGCGGACGTATCCCCGCCCGAGGGCAGCTCCAGATCCATGAAGCTGACTGCCGGAACTTCAAGCCGCAAGTCGAAACGGTCCATCAGCGGACCCGAGATCTTGCCCATGTAGTCCCCGCCGCAGACGGGCGCCCGCGAGCAGGCCCGCGCGGCATCCGCCAGATAGCCGCAGCGGCACGGGTTGGCCGCCGCGATCAGCAGGAAGCGGCAGGGATAGCGGATATGGGCGTTGGCGCGGGCCACCACGACCTCGCCCGTCTCGACGGGCTGGCGCAGGGTTTCCAGGACTTGGCGGGGAAATTCCGGGAATTCGTCCATGAACAGCACGCCGTTATGGGCCAGGCTGATCTCGCCCGGCTTGGCGCCGCGCCCGCCCCCGACGATGGCCGCCATGGAGGCGGTGTGATGGGGTTCGCGAAAGGGCGCGCGCCGCGAGATGCCGCCATCGTCCAGGGTGCCCGCAAGCGAGTGGATCATCGAGGTTTCGAGGGCTTCGACCGCACCCAGCGGCGGCATCAGGCCGGGCAGTCGGGCGGCCAGCATGGACTTGCCCGCGCCGGGCGGGCCGACCATCAGCAGGTGATGCCGTCCGGCGGCTGCGATTTCCAGGGCGCGCTTGGCGCGTTCCTGTCCCTTCACCTCGGACAGGCAGCCGCCGGTGATCGCGCCGTCGATCATGCCGGGCTGCGCGCGGGCGATAGGCGCGCGGTCGGTCAGGTGGTCGATGACCTCACGCAGTGTCGCCGGGGCAAGCACGGGAACGGCATCGACCCAGGCGGCCTCGGGCCCGCAGGCGCGGGGGCAGATGAGCGCCCGGTCATCCTCGGCAGCAGCCATGGCGGCGGGCAGGGCGCCTGTCACCGCGACAAGCCGTCCGTCGAGTGCCAGTTCGCCAAGCGCCACACAGCGCGACAGTTCCTCGCCCGGGATGATCTCCAGCGCGGCCAATATCGCAAGGGCAATCGGCAGGTCGAAATGCGAGCCTTCCTTGGGCAGGTCGGCGGGCGACAGGTTCACGGTCAGGCGCCGGTTCGGCATGGCGATGGACAGCGCCCCGAAGGCCGCCTTGACGCGTTCGCGCGCCTCGCTGACGGCCTTGTCGGGCAGGCCCACGATGGCAAAGCCCGGCAGGCCCGCCGCGACGGAACACTGAACCTCGACCAGTCGCGCCTCGATCCCCTCGAAGGCGACGGAATAGGCGATTGCGACCATGGGTTTCTCATTTTGTTCCGCGATGGTTAACGGCAGGGCGCTTAAGGAAAGGTTAACGGACCCGCGATTGCTTGCGACGGGGGGACCGGGCGGCTATGTCTTCGACGGGCATCGCCAAGAGGACAAGATGAAGGGCAAGCGTATCCTGCTGATCGTGGGCGGGGGCATAGCGGCCATGAAAGTGCCGCAGCTGATCCGCCTGATCCGGGCGGAAGGCGCCGCCGTCACGCCCGTGCTGACCCGCGCGGGGGCGCAGTTCACGACTGCGATGACAGTGTCCGTGCTGGCAGGCGAGGCCGCGCATGACAGCCTGTGGGACATCGCGTCCGAGGCCGAGATCGGCCATATCCAGTTGTCCCGCAACGCCGATCTGGTCGTCGTCGCGCCCGCCACGGCGGATCTGCTGGCCAAGATGGCGCATGGGCTGGCGGACGATCTGGCCTCCACCTTGCTGCTGGCGACCGACAAGCGCGTTCTGGTCGCGCCGGCAATGAATGTGCGGATGTGGCACCACCCGGCCACGCAACGGAACCTGCGGACCCTGCGCGAGGACGGCATCCTGTTCGTCGGCCCGGCGGACGGCGACATGGCCTGCGGCGAATACGGCACGGGCCGGATGTCCGAACCCGAAAGCATCCTTGCCGCCATACGCGCGGAAATGGCCCCGGCGCCCCTGAAGCTGCTGCCCGAAACGCAGGTCCGGTCCGGCCTGCTATCGGGGCGGCACGTGATCGTCACCTCTGGCCCGACGCATGAACCCATCGACCCGGTGCGATATATCGCCAACCGGTCGTCCGGCGCGCAAGGAACGGCAATTGCCGCTGCGCTGCGCGACATGGGCGCAAGGGTCAGCTTTGTCACTGGCCCCGCCGAGGTTGCCCCGCCAGATGGCGTCGAGGTGATCCGGGTCCAGACCGCCCAGCAGATGCGCGACGCGGTCGAGGCCGCCCTGCCTGCGGATGCCGCCGTGATGGCTGCGGCGGTGGCGGACTGGCGGATCAGGAATTCGTCCGCCAGGAAGATGAAGAAGGATGGATCGGGCAAGGCCCCGTTGCTGGAGATGACCGAGAACCCCGATATCCTGGCCTGGCTGGGTCAGGCCTGTGCCCAGCGTCCCCGCCTGGTGGTGGGATTTGCGGCGGAAACCAATGACGTGGTGGCCCATGCCACGGACAAGCGGTTGCGCAAGGGCTGCGACTGGATCGTCGCCAACGATGTCAGCGAAGGCACCGGCATCATGGGCGGCACGGAAAACGCCGTGACCGTGATCACCGCCGAAGGCGCCGAGGAATGGCCCCGCATGGCCAAGGACGCCGTGGCCCGCAGGCTGGCCCAGAAGATCGCGGGGGTGATCGGATGAGAACCTATCTGGACTGGAACGCCACGACACCCCTGCGCGAGGAAGCCAAGGCCGCGATGCGCGAGGGGATGGAGATCGTGGGCAACCCTTCATCCGTGCATACCGAGGGCCGCGCGGCGAAGATGGCCATGGAACGCGCGCGCGAGGAACTGGCGGCAGCCTTGGGGGCGGAAGGCGCGGACGTGGTCTTCACATCCGGCACGACCGAGGCTGCTGCCATGGTGCTGGCGGGGCGGGGCATCCATTGCGCACCGGTCGAACACAGCGCCGTCAAGGTCTGGTGCCAGCAGGATCTGGCAGTGGACGCGGACGGCATCGTCACGGTGCCCGATCCCGCGAATGCCAGCCTGCAGATCGCCAACAACGAGACCGGCGTGATCCAGGACTTGCCCCAGGGGCTGGGGTCCAGTGACCTGACGCAGGCCTTTGGCAAGGTGCCCTTTGCCTTCAACTGGCTGGGCGTCACGGCGGGCTTTGTCAGCGCGCACAAGCTGGGCGGGCCAAAGGGGATCGGCGCGCTGATCGTGAAGCGCGGCACCGATGTCCCGGCGCTGATCCGGGGCGGGGGGCAGGAAGGGGGCCGTCGCGGCGGGACCGAGAACCTGATCGGCATCCTGGGATTCGCCGCTGCGGCCACTGCCGCGCAAAAGGAACTGGACGCGGGGCTGTGGGATCAGGTCGCCGCGCGCCGGGATGCCTTGGAGGAACGGTTGCTGTCAGCCGCGCCCGGCGCAATCATTGCTGGAAAAGGCACCAAACGCTTGCCGAACACCACCTGTCTTCTTACATCGGACTGGAAGGGTGAAACCCAGGTGATGCAGATGGATTTGGCGGGCTTTGCGATATCGGCAGGGTCGGCCTGTTCGTCGGGCAAGGTCCGCGCCAGCGGGGTCTTGCAGGCCATGGGTTTCGACGACAAGGCCGCGCAATCGGCAATTCGGATCTCGATAAGCCCGGCTTTGGGCGACGATCAGGTGAACCGATTTGCGGATGCGTGGGAAAGCGCGTATCGACGTTGGCGCGAACGGAACGGCTAGGCGACCGGCCCGGCCCGAGGAAGGACAAGGGATGACTGCAACCACCGATCTTGATGTGCGCGAGGGCGTCGACCGCGAAACGGTCGAGACCGTGCAAAGCATTGGCAGCTATAAATACGGCTGGGATACAGAGATCGAGATGGACTATGCCCCCAAGGGGGTGAACGAGGATATCGTCCGCCTGATCTCGGAAAAGAACGAAGAACCTGAATGGATGACCGAATGGCGGCTGGAGGCGTATCGCCGCTGGGTCACCATGACGGAACCCAAGTGGGCGATGCTGAACTATCCTGAAATCGACTATCAGGACCAGTATTACTATGCGCGCCCGAAAAGCATGGCGGTCAAGCCCAAGTCGCTGGACGAGGTCGATCCCAAGCTGCTGGCGACCTATGAAAAGCTGGGCATCCCGCTGAAGGAACAGATGATCCTGGCGGGGATCGAGGGCGCTGAGAATGCGCCCGCCGATGGTCGCCGCGTGGCGGTCGATGCGGTGTTCGACAGTGTGTCCGTGGGCACGACCTTCAAGGACGAGCTGGCCAAGGCCGGCGTGATCTTCTGTTCCATCAGCGAAGCGATCCGCGAACATCCCGAACTGGTCAAGAAATACCTGGGCACCGTGGTGCCGCAGTCCGACAACTATTTCGCGACGCTGAACAGCGCCGTGTTCTCGGACGGTTCGTTCGTCTATATTCCGCCGGGCGTTCGCTGCCCGATGGAGCTGTCCACCTATTTCCGCATCAACGCGGAAAATACCGGCCAGTTCGAGCGCACGCTGATCATTGCCGACAAGGGCAGCCATGTCAGCTATCTTGAAGGCTGCACCGCGCCCAAGCGCGACATTGCCCAGCTTCATGCGGCGGTGGTGGAAATCGTCGTGCTGGAAGATGCCGAGGTGAAATACTCGACCGTCCAGAACTGGTATCCGGGCGACGAGGAAGGCAAGGGCGGCATCTACAACTTCGTCACCAAGCGCGCCGACTGCCGCGAGGCCCGCGCCAAGGTGATGTGGACGCAGGTGGAAACCGGTTCGGCGATCACCTGGAAATACCCGTCCTGCATCCTGCGCGGCGACGAATCCCAGGGCGAGTTCTATTCCATCGCCATCGCCAACAACATGCAGCAGGCCGATACCGGCACCAAGATGATCCATCTGGGCCGCAACACCCGGTCGCGCATCGTGTCCAAGGGGATCTCGGCGGGCAAGGCGCAGAACACCTATCGCGGTCTGGTGACGATGCATCCGCGTGCCACCAACAGCCGCAACTATACCCAGTGCGACAGCCTGCTGATCGGCGATCAGTGCGGGGCGCATACGGTGCCTTACATCGAGGTCAAGAATACCAGCAGCCGCGTGGAACACGAGGCGACGACCAGCAAGGTGGACGACGACCAGCTGTTCTATTGCCGTTCGCGCGGCATGGACGAGGAAGAGGCCGTGGCCCTGGTGGTGAACGGTTTCTGCCGCGAGGTCTTGCAGGCCCTGCCGATGGAATTCGCCATGGAGGCGCAGTCCCTGGTCGCCATTTCGCTGGAAGGCTCGGTCGGCTAAGGCTGGAACAGGATTTGATGATGGTGCCGGACCGCTGGCACCGCCACCACCATCTGATGAGGAAAAGATGCTGAAAATCGATAACTTGCACGTCAAGCTTGAGGAAGAAGACAAGCAGATCCTGAAGGGTCTGTCGCTGGAGGTTCCGGCCGGTCAGGTCCATGCGATCATGGGCCCGAACGGCTCGGGCAAGTCCACGCTGTCCTATGTCCTGTCGGGCCGCGACGGATATGAGGTGACGGAAGGGTCCGCCACGCTGGACGGGCGAAGCCTGCTGGACATGGAACCGGAACAGCGCGCCAGCGCCGGCCTGTTCCTGGCGTTCCAGTATCCGGTGGAAATCCCCGGCGTGGGCAACATGACCTTCCTGCGCACTGCCGTGAACGCGCAGCGCAAGGCGCGGGGCGAGGAAGAACTGTCCTCGGGTGATTTCCTCAAGGTTGTGCGCGCCAAGGCCGCCGAATTGCAGATCAGCCCCGATATGCTTAAGCGGCCGGTCAACGTGGGCTTTTCGGGCGGCGAGAAGAAGCGCAACGAGATCCTGCAGATGGCCATGCTGGAACCGCGCATGTGCATCATGGACGAGACGGATTCGGGTCTGGATGTGGACGCGATGCGGCTGGTGTCGGACGGCGTGAACGCGCTGCGTTCGCCTGACCGCAGCTTCCTGGTCATCACCCATTACCAGCGACTGCTGAACCATATCCAGCCGGACGTGGTGCATATCATGGCGGATGGCCGGATCGTGAAATCGGGCGGGCCGGAACTGGCCTTGCAGGTCGAGGAAGAAGGCTATGGCGATCTTCTGGCGGAGGCTGGCTGATGGCTGACACCGCAGTCCAGGCCAAGGACCAGACCCCTTCCATCCAGGGCGCCCCCAAGGCGCCGGATGCGCTTGAAACGCGATTGGCGGCGATCAGCCCGCCGCAGGGGCTTATGGCATCGGCGCGGGCCGATGCCCTGGCGCGTCTGCGCGGGATGGGGCTGCCCGGCCCGCGCGACGAATATTGGCGCTATACCGATCCCCGCCCCTTCAACGCGCCCCGCCCCCAGACCTTGCCCGTTCCCCAGGGGGATGCGACGCCCTTGTTCGATGGCTTGGACAAGCTGACCCTGGTCTTCGTCGATGGTGTCTTCGACGAGGCGGCCTCGGACGACCTGGCGCTTGAAGGCATAGAGATCGCCACCCTGGCCCAGGCAGACAAGGGCGTGGCATCCTGGGCCTGTGACATCTATGGCAAGCTGGAGGCAGCAGGACAGGTGCCGGTGCGACGTCCCTTTGCCGTGCTGAACACCGCCACCGCGCAGGACGGGCTGCTGATCCGCGTGACGGCAAGTCCCGCCAAGCCGGTCCATGTGGTCCATCGCCGCGCCGGGGACAGCGCGGATTCGGTCTGGCACCATGTCATCCGGGTCGAGGACGGGGCGGAATTCACCCTGCTGGAAACCGGAATGTCCGGTGCGCGGTCGAACAGCGTGATCGAGGTCGACCTGGCCCCCGGCGCGCGGTTCCATCATGTCGCATCGAAACGCGCAGCGGATGCCAAGGTTGGCATTGGCCATATCTTCGCCCGCGTGGCCGCCCGTGCGCACTTCAAGTCCTTCACCTTGTCGGTGAACGGCACCACCATGCGCAACGAGGCCGTGATCGACATCGCGGGCGACGATGCCGTGGCCCATATCGCCGCGGCCGTGCTGGGTGATGGCGGGCAGGCGCCCTTCCACCAGGACGATACGGTTTTCATCACCCACGGGGCGGAACGCGGCGAAAGCCGCCAGGTCTTCAAGAAAGTGCTGAAGAACGGGGCAGAGGGCGTGTTCCAGGGCAAGATCCTGGTCAAGCCCGGCGCGCAGAAGACCGACGGCTATCAGATCAGCCAGGCGCTGTTGCTGGACGAACGCAGCCAGTTCCTGGCCAAGCCCGAACTGGAAATCTATGCCGACGACGTGAAATGTTCGCACGGATCGA
This sequence comes from Paracoccus actinidiae, assembly GCF_030863885.1. Classification (NCBI taxonomy): domain Bacteria; kingdom Pseudomonadati; phylum Pseudomonadota; class Alphaproteobacteria; order Rhodobacterales; family Paracoccaceae; genus Paracoccus; species Paracoccus actinidiae. The sequence continues at coordinate 1,793,368 of NZ_CP132956.1, read as the reverse complement.
CCACGGGCGCCATTGACGACGAGGCGCTGTTCTATCTGCGCTCGCGCGGCGTGCCGCGTGAACGGGCCATCGTGTTCCTGGTCCTGTCCTTCCTGGCCGACGCCCTGGCCGAGGTCGAGGATGAGGCGATCCGCGATTGCATCTATGAACGGCTGGACCTGTGGCTGACCCTGAACGCGGTTCAGTAAGGGCCGCGCCGGGGGGCATGGTCCCCCGCGTGCTGCAAAGCTGGGTGGCCCCGCGCCGGGTGGTGCGGGGTCTTTCCGCCATGCCCGAAGGCACCAAGCTGGCCGTGCTGATGGCGGCGATGCTGGTTTTCCTGATCGCCCAGGCCCCCGCCAACGCCCGGCTGGCGCAGATCGACCCGGCCGTGCCCTTTCAGGCGCGCATGGGCGGGGCGATGCTGGCGGTGATGTTCATGATGCCGGTCCTGGCCTATGCGATGGCGGCGGCGGCGGCTGGCCTGTCGCGGCTGACCCCCTGGCGGCTGACGCCCGAGGATTCGCGTCTTGCGCTGTTCTGGGCGCTTTTGGCGGTGGCGCCGGCCATGCTGATGGCGGGACTGGTCGCGGGCCTTGTGGGGCAGGGACCGGGCCTGACTTTGGCCAGGGCGATCTGTGGACTGGGTTTTTTGATGATATGGGGTGCCGGGATTTCGGCGCTGGCGAGGCGAGTATGAGTTTCGACGACTTCAAGGCCCTGGTCGGCCTGTCGTTCCGCGATCCGGAGGCGGCGGCGCATCTGCTGATGGCGCAGGACTGGCCCGTTTCGGCCCGGTGGATGGCGCTGTTCGCGGCGGTTTCGGTGTCGGCGCTGCTGGCGTCATTCGCGGCGGTGCTGTTCAGCACCCCCGGCCCGGACGGAACCCAGATCGTGACGCTCAGCCGCCAGCCGATGATGCTGGCCGCCATGCAACTGGCCGCGATTGTCCTGGCCGCGGGGCTGATGTCGGGCGTGGGCCGTATGTTCGGCGGCGGAGGGCGGTTCGAGGATGCGCTGCTGCTGACCGTCTGGATCGAGGTTCTGCTGCTGCTGGTCCAGGTGGCCCAGTTGGCGCTGTCTCTCATCCTGCCCGGCGTGGCGGGCCTGCTGGGGCTGGCCGCGGTTGTCCTGTTCCTGTGGCTGACCGTGCAGTTCACCAAGGCGCTGCACGGGTTCCGCAATAGCGTGAAGGTCGCGCTTGGCCTTCTCGGAACCGCCTTTGTGGCGGGCTTCGTGCTGTCGCTGATCGCCGCCGCCCTTGGGATCCTGCCGGAGATGCCGCAATGAGCTTTGATGTCGATGCCGTCCGCGCCGATTTTCCGATCCTGTCGCGGCAGGTGAACAACCGCCCCCTGGTGTACCTGGACAGCGGCGCAAGCGCGCAAAAGCCCCGGCAGGTGATCGAGGCGATCACCCGCGCCTATGAGGGCGAATATGCCAATGTCCACCGGGGCCTGCATTTCCTGTCTAACCTGGCCACCGACAACTATGAACGCGTCCGTGCGATCATCGCCCGCTTCCTGAACGCCCCGCACGAGGACGAGGTGATCTTCACCAGCGGGTCCACCGAAGGCATCAACCTGGTCAGCTATGGCTGGGCCGCACCGCGCGTGTCCGCGGGGGATGAGATTGTGCTGTCGGTGCTGGAACACCATGCCAATATCGTGCCTTGGCATTTCCTGCGCGAACGTCAGGGCGTGGTGCTGAAATGGGTGGAACCCGAACCAGACGGGTCGCTGCCGCCCGAAAAGGTGCTGGCTGCCGTGGGGCCAAGGACGAAGTTGATCGCGGTCACGCATATGTCGAACGTGACCGGCACCATCGTGGATGTGGGCGCCATCGCGCGCGGCACGGACGTGCCGGTGCTTGTCGATGGCAGCCAGGCGGCGGTGCATATGCCCGTCGATCTGGCCGCGCTTGGCCTCGATTTCTACTGCATCACCGGCCACAAGCTTTACGGTCCCTCGGGGTCGGGCGCGATGTGGATCCGCCGTGACCGGCAGGCAGAAATGCGCCCCTTTCTGGGCGGCGGCGACATGATCCGCACGGTAACAAGGGACGCGATCGACTATGCCGACCCGCCCCTGCGGTTCGAGGCGGGCACCCCCGGCATCGTCAACCAGATCGGCCTGGGCGCCGCGCTGGAATACATGATGGATCTGGGAATGGACAACATCGCCGCCCATGAACGGTCCTTGCGCGATTACGCCCGCGACCGCCTGCGCAGCCTCAACTGGTTGCAGATCCAGGGTGACGCACCGGACAAGGGCGCGATCTTTTCTATGACCATGCAGGGCGCCCATGCCCACGATCTGTCCACCATCCTGGACAAGCGCGGCATTGCGGTGCGCGCGGGCAGCCATTGCGCCATGCCGCTGATGGAGTTCTTCGGAGTCACCGCAAGCGCCCGGGCGTCATTCGCCATGTATAACACCACGCAGGAAGTGGATGCCTTGGTCGAAGGTTTGACCTTCTGCCGCGAACTTTTCGCCTGAATCTTGCGAAGTTTTGTAAAGACACCGAAGATCGTGCGATAATTCTTGCCCGGTTTCAAAACTCTATGCATCCCTGACCCGACAACGGTCAGGGGAAGGTCATGGCAGAGGTTCTGGTTCTGGGTGCGGGCATGGTCGGCGTCACGACCGGACTGGCTTTGCAGGCGCGCGGGCATCACGTCACCATTGTCGAACGCGGCGTCCCGGGCCGCGAAACCAGCTATGGCAACGCGGGCCTGATCCAGACCGAGGCGGTGGAACCCTATGCCATGCCGCTGGCCCCCGGCGCGCTGATCCAGATCGCGCTTGGACGGGGCTATGACGTGAAATGGAATGTCGGGGGCTTGTTGTCGCAACTGAACGCGGTCTGGACCTATGCACTGAATTCGCTGCCCGCAGGCCACCGCCGTGCGACCCTGACCTGGGGCAAGCTGATCCGCCAATCGACCGACCGCCATGCGCCGCTGATCGAAGCCGCCGGGGCCGACAACATCATCCGCCGCGACGGATATATCGAGGTGCATCGCACCCCCGCCCGCATGGAAAAGGCCCGCATCACCGCCAAGCGGTTCCTGGACGAGTTCGGGGTCGAGGCCCGCCTGATGGACGGCAAGGCGCTGCGCACGCTGGAACCCGCCATCAAGATCGAGGTCGAGGGCGCGACCCACTGGGCCGATGCCTGGACGTGTTCCGATCCGGGCGGGTTGGTCGCATCCTATGCCAGCCTGTTCGAAAAGCGCGGCGGGCGGATCGTCAACGGTGACGCGGGCGACCTGCACCGCGCGGGCAAGGGTTGGCGCGTGGCCGAGGCAGAGGGCGAACACGCCGTCGTGGCCCTGGGGCCGTGGACACCGATGCTGTTGCAGCGGTTCGGCCTGACCGTGCCGATGGTCTTCAAGCGCGGCTATCACCGTCACTACCGGATGGAGACGCCGCCGAACCACCCGATCGCGGATTTCGGCAACTCGGTCGTGCTGTCGCCCATGCGCCGGGGTCTGCGGATCGCCACCGCTGCCGAACTGACCAGCCACCCCCGCCTGACGCCGCCGCAGTTGAAGCACGGCGAAAAGGCCGCGCGCGAACTGTTCGACATCGGCCAGCCGGTCGAGGCCGAACCCTGGACCGGCCGCCGTCCCTGCATCCCCGATATGCTGCCGGTCATTGGCCGCGTTCCCGACCAGCCGAACCTGTGGGCGCATTTCGGCCACGGCCACCAGGGCTTTACGCTGGGCCCGGTCACGGCGGAAATCTTGGCCGAGGAAATGGACGGCGGGCAGGGTTGGGCGGAACTGCAGCCGGGGCGGTTCAAGCGCTGACTGGCCGGCGCATTCCAGGGGTTGCCCCCTGTTGACTTTCGCGCGCGGGGACACACCTTACAGGCTCTGCCGGATGAAGGATGCCCATGGGCCATAACAACACGAACGCACCAGTCGCGCGTCCTGTCGAAGTCACCCGCCCCAAGCTGGAAGGCGGGCGGCGTTTCGTCCTGAAGACCGAATTCGAACCGGCAGGCGACCAGCCGTGGGCGATTGTCGAACTGACCCAGGGCGTTCAGGCGGGCGAACGCGACCAGGTGCTGTTGGGCGCGACGGGCACGGGCAAGACCTTTACCATGGCCAAGGTGATCGAGGCGACGCAGCGCCCCGCCATCATCCTTGCGCCCAACAAGACCCTGGCAGCCCAACTCTATGGCGAATTCAAGGGCTTCTTCCCCGATAACGCGGTCGAATACTTTGTCAGCTACTACGATTACTATCAGCCCGAGGCCTATGTCGCCCGGTCTGATACCTATATCGAGAAGGAATCCCAGATCAACGAGGCCATCGACCGGATGCGCCATTCGGCCACACGTGCGTTGCTGGAACGCGACGACGTGATCATCGTGGCCTCGGTGTCGTGCATCTATGGCATCGGCTCGGTCGAGACCTATTCGGCGATGACCCAGGACATGGTCGTGGGTGACAGTTATGACCAGCGGGAATTCCTGTCCCAGCTTGTCGCCCAGCAATACCGCCGCCTGGACGCGGCCTTTCAGCGGGGTGGTTTCCGCGTGCGCGGCGACGTGGTCGAGGTCTGGCCCGCCCACCTGGACGACCGCGCCTGGCGGTTCGATTTCTTCGGCAACGAACTTGAGGCGATCACCGAATTCGATCCTCTGACCGGGCAAAAGACCGACAACTTCCGCCAGATCCGCATCTATGCCAACAGCCACTATGTGACGCCGCGCCCTACGCTGCAGCAGGCGATCAAGGGCATCAAGGCGGAATTGCAGATGCGGTTGAAGCAGCTGGTCGATGAAGGCAAGCTGCTGGAAGCGCAGCGGCTGGAGCAGCGCACGAATTTTGACTTGGAAATGCTGGAAGCCACCGGCGTCTGCAACGGCATCGAGAACTATAGCCGCTATCTGACCGGACGCGCACCGGGCGAACCGCCCCCTACGCTGTTTGAATTCATCCCCGACAACGCCATCGTCTTTGCCGACGAATCCCACGTCAGCGTGCCGCAGATCGGTGGCATGTACCGGGGCGACTTCCGGCGCAAGTTCACGCTGGCCGAACACGGCTTCCGCCTGCCAAGCTGCATGGACAACCGCCCCCTGAAGTTCGAGGAATGGGACGCCATGCGCCCGCAGTCGGTCTTTGTCAGCGCCACCCCTGCGCAATGGGAGATGGACCAGACCGGCGGCGTCTTTACCGAACAGATCATCCGCCCCACCGGCCTTCTGGATCCGCAGATCGAGGTCCGCCCGGTCGAGATGCAGGTGGATGACCTGCTGGACGAGATCCGCAAGGTTTCGGCGGCTGGCCTGCGCACGCTGGTCACGACGCTCACCAAGCGCATGGCCGAGGATCTGACCGAGTATTTCCACGAACAGGGCATCCGCATCCGCTATATGCACAGCGACATCGACACGATCGAGCGGATCGAGATCCTGCGCGACCTGCGGCTGGGCGCCTTTGACGTTCTGGTGGGCATCAACCTGCTGCGCGAAGGATTGGACATTCCCGAATGCGGTCTGGTGGCGATCCTGGACGCCGACAAGGAAGGTTTCCTGAGGTCGGAAACTTCCCTGATCCAGACCATCGGGCGCGCGGCGCGGAACGTCGATGGGCGGGTGATCCTGTATGGCGACCGCATCACCGGCAGCATGGAGCGGGCCATGGCGGAAACCGAGCGCCGCCGGCAAAAGCAGATGGCCTATAACATCGAACACGGCATCACGCCCACCACCGTGCGCAAGAACGTCGAAGATGTGCTGGCCGGCCTGTGGCAGGGTGATACCGATCAGTCCCGCATCACCGCCAGGGTCGACCGACCGATGGTCGGCGCGAACCTGCAGGCCCATCTGGACGCCCTGCGTGCCCAGATGCGCAAGGCCGCCGAGAACCTGGAATTCGAGGAAGCCGCCCGCGTCCGAGACGAGGTCAAGCGGCTGGAAGCCGTGGAACTGGCCGTTGCCGACGACCCCCTGGCGCGCCAGGGGGTGATCGAGGAAGCGGCGGAAGAAGCCATGAAGGCATCGGGCCGGTCCACGGCGGGCAAGGCAGGGCAGCGGGGCGGCAACAAGCGGTCGAAACGCCATCGATAAAGGCTTCAGGCCAGGGCTGCCCCGATCTTGCGCGCCAACTGGTCAAAGCTGAAGGGCTTTGCCAGGAAATTGCCTCCCGCCTTGACGCTCTTGTCGATATCGGAGGAATTGCCCGTATAGCCGCTGGCGTAAACGACCCTCAGGTCGCTTCGGATCGCGCGCGCCTGTTCGACCAGTTGCGGCCCGGTCATCTGTGGCATGACAACATCCGTGAACAGCAGCGCAATGTCAGGGCGCTGTTCCAGGATCTTCAGGCCCAAAGACCCTGACGCGGCTTCCAGCACCGTATAGCCCAGATCGCGCAGCGATGCGACGGTAAAGGCGCGCACCCGATCCTCATCCTCGACCACCAGGATCACCTGGTCCGGTCGGCCCACCGGCACCTCTGCGGCCGGATCGCCCGAAGTCTGTTCCGCATGGCCGGGGCTGCGCGGCAGATACAGATCGACAACCGTGCCTTGGCCGATCTGCGACTTGATCGCGACATGGCCGCCCGATTGTCGGATGAAGCCGTAAACCTGGCTCAGCCCCAGGCCAGTGCCGCGTCCCGTGGGCTTGGTGGTAAAGAACGGATCAAAGGCCTTGGCCAGAACTTCGGGCGTCATGCCGGTGCCGGTGTCCAGCACCCGGATCCGCACGAAGTCCCCCGGTTCCATCCCCAGGCCGCGCGCCGCCTGGGCATCCAGACCGGCATTTTCGGTTTCCATCGTGACCCGCCCGCCATCAGGCATCGCGTCGCGGGCGTTCACGGCCAGGTTGATGATGGCATTTTCCAGCTGGTTGGGATCGGCCTTGGTCGGCCAAAGGCCGGGGTGCAGCAGCGTTTCCAGGACAATGGTTTCGCCCAGCGACCGCGACAACATATCCGACAAACCCGACAACAGGGCGTTGGCATCGACCACCACGGGTTCCAGCGGTTGCTGGCGCGAAAATGCCAGCAGGCGCTGGGTCAGGGCGGCGGCGCGGCCCGCACCATCCAGGGCGCCTTCGATAAAGGCGCCGACATCGGTGTTGCCGCGCGCAAGCTGGCGCTGCGTCAGGTTCAGCCCGCTGATGACAATGGCCAGCATATTGTTGAAGTCATGGGCGATCCCCCCGGTCAACTGGCCCACTGCCTCCATCTTCTGCAACTGGCGCAATTGACGCTCGGCGGCCTCGCGGCGTTCGAATTCCTCGCGCAGGACGATCTCGCGGTGGGCAAGCGCCGCCTCTTGTTCCTCGACCCGGCGGTTCAGGCTTTGCAGCGCCTCGGCCCGTTCAATGGCCAGCCAGGTCTGCTGAACAATTTCCTTGGCCAGGATGATTTCCGGTTCCGTCCAGGCCCGCACCGCCGCCTGGTGAAGATAGATCCCGGCCGCCCATTTGCCATCCGTCAGCAGCGGCACGCAGATCCCCGCCAGGACGCCCTCCTGTGCATAGGGCATCAGCCCGCCATCCGCATCGAGGCGGCTATCCCCGAAGACAAGGGCGCGGCCCGCCCGGCGTTCCATGTCGGCATGGATGCCGTAATGATCCGTTGGCTGATTGCCCATCAGCGGGTCCAGGGTGCCGTCCGACCAGGACGCCTCGTGGCAGATAAGCTGCGGTCCGGTCAGCCGGTAAAAGCCCACGCGGTTGACCCCCAGCCGCTTGCCCAGGGTTTCGGATGAGGCGCGCAGGATTTCCTGGGGGTCGGTCTGCATCCGCTGGCGGGCGATCTGCTCCAGGACGAACTCGCGCTCTTCCTTGGCGGCGCGCAGTTGAAGCTCGGCTTCCTTCAACCGAGTGATGTCATAGCTGACGCCCGGCAGGCGCGCGCAGCGCCCGTCAGGTCCGGGAATGCAGCGTCCCTGGGCGGATACCCAGGACACCGATCCGTCTTCCCGCACCAGCCGGTATTCCGATGTGAACGGGCCGACGGTGCGGATCGCCTCGGCAATCTCGGCTTCGACGCGGGCGCGGTCGTCGGGGTGGATGGCGAAAAAGAATTGCTCGACCCCCGCGCCCTGGGCGGCAAGGGCAGGGTCAACCCCATAGAGATTTGCGAAATGCCCATCGGTGGTGACGCGATCCGCAGCCACGTCCCAGTCCCAGATGCCCACGCTGTTGCCCGCCGACATGGCAAGATCCAGGCGGTTCGCCGCCTCGGCCCGTGCGCGTTCGGCCAAGATCCGATCCGTTGTCTCGCCCGTGACGCACAAAAGCCCGACGATACGCCCGTCGGCATCAAAGGTAGGGGAATAGGTAAAGGTCCAATAGCTTTCCTCGGGCAGTCCGGTGCGGCTCAGATCCAGCCGCATATCCACAACCTTCTGGCTTTCGCCGCGCAGGCATCCCTTGACCAGGGGCAGGATGTCGTCCCAGATGCTTTCCCAGACCTTGCCGAACGGCCTGCCAAGCGCGTCGCCTGCCCGATAACCCAAGATCGGAACATAAGCATCGTTATAGAACGAGATGAGGTCCGGTCCCCAGGCCAGATACATGGGCGTCGGGCACGCCAGCATCGTGGTCAGGATCGCGCGCAGGTCGGTGGGCCATGACGCCCGTGGACCCATCGGCGTGGACGACCAGTCCCTCGCCGCGATTTCGCGCGCCACACGGCTGTCGAAAGCCGCCAGCCAGTCACCCGAGGGCCGTTCGATCTTCATTCATTGTTCCGTTCGCGCGCGTTCAGGCAGAATCAGCATCCCGATAAGGTGCTTCAGCAGCCTTTGCCCGCGATATTCGCGCCGATGGCGCGTCACTGCAAGTCCATGAAAACACGACGTTGCAGCACTTGTCGAAAGGGGAACCCGAAGGTCCGGGTTCCCCAGCGTCACTCCGTCACTGCCAGCTTTTCACCAGTTCGTCATAGCTGATGGTCTCCGGCTGCGGGTCTTCGTTCTCCAGCTTGAGCTGGGGGGCAATGCCGCCGTTTTCCTTGGCGAAGCTGTTCCACCATTCCAGGTCATGCTCCTCGGCGAGCTTCGGACCGATGTCGCCCTGCACGCCTGCGCGTTCCAGCCGTTCCATCACCTTTTCCTGTTCCGCACACAGGCTGTCCATGGCTTCCTGCGCGGTCTTGGCGCCGGATGCCGCGTCGCCAATCGCCTGCCACCAAAGCTGCGCCAGCTTCGGATAATCAGGCACGTTGGTGCCGGTGGGCGACCATTGCAGCCGGGCGGGCGAGCGATAGAACTCGATCAGGCCGCCCAGCTTGGGCGCGCGTTCGGTGAAGGATTCATGGTCCAGCGTGGACTGGCGGATGAAGGTCAGGCCGACATGGCTTTTCTTCACGTCCACCGTCTTCGAGGTCACAAACTGCGCATAAAGCCAGGCGGCCTTGGCGCGGTCGTCGGGCGTCGATTTCAGCAGCGTCCAGGAACCTGCGTCCTGATAGCCCAGCTTCATGCCGTCCTGCCAATAGGCGCCATGGGGCGAGGGGGCAAAGCGCCATTTCGGCGTGCCGTCCTCGTTCACGACGGGCAGGCCTTCCTTGACGAAATCGGCTGTGAAGGCGGTATAGGTGAACATCTGCTGGGCGACCTCGCCCTGGCTGGGCACCGGGCCGCTTTCGCTGAAGGTCATGCCCTGGGCGGCAGGGGGCGCGAACTTGGTCATCCAGTCCAGGTATTTCTGGATCGCATAAACCGAGGCCGGGCCGTTGGTATCGCCGCCGCGGGCCACGCAACTGCCCACGGGGCGGCTGTTTTCATCGACGCGGATGCCCCATTCGTCCACCGGCAAGCCGTTCGGGATGCCCTTGTCGCCGTTCCCGGCCATGGACAGCCAGGCATCGGTGAAGCGCCAGCCAAGGCTGGGATCCTTCTTGCCATAGTCCATGTGGCCGAAGACGGTCTTACCGTCGATCTCGCGGCCGGTGAAGAACTCGGCGATGTCCTCGTAAGCCGACCATGTGACCGGGACACCCAGGTCATAGCCGTATTTTTCCTTGAACTCGGCCTTGTTGGTTTCGTCGTCGAACCAGTCCTTGCGGAACCAGTAGAGGTTGGCGAACTGCTGGTCGGGCAGTTGATACAGGTTGCCGTCGGGCGCGGTGGTGAAGGACTTGCCGATAAAATCGTCGATGTCCAGGTTCGGGTTGGTGGCGTCCTTGCCCGCGTTGGCCATCCAGTCGGTCAGGTTGCGCGCCTGCTGGTAACGCCAGTGGGTGCCGATCAGGTCGCTGTCGTTGACATAGGCGTCATAGATGTTCTCGCCCGACTGCATCTGCGTTTGCAGCTTTTCCACCACGTCGCCTTCGCCGATCAGGTCATGCGTGATCTTGATGCCGGTGATGGCGGTGAAGGCGGGGGCAAGGGTCTTGGCCTCGTATTCATGGGTGGTGATGGTTTCGGACACCACCTTGATGTCCATCCCCGCGAAGGGCTGGGCGGCGTCGATGAACCATTGCATCTCGGCCTCTTGCGCGGCGCGGTCCAGGCTGGACATATCGCCGATTTCCGCGTCGAGGAAGGCCTTGGCCTCCTCGATCCCGGCATTTGCGCCGGTGACCATCAGCGCAAGGCTCATGGCCGTCGTCAGATAGAACTTCATTTCTTCTCCTCCCCAGGATGGGCCTTGGCGGCCCGGTTTTCACACCCAGCGGAACACCGCCGCGGCGCAGATCAGTGACACGATCAATCCTCCCCAGGCGGGCGTTCCTCCGAAACCCAGCCAGGCGAGGTTGATGAAAGCCGAGCCGAGCAGGCTGATGAACAGCCGGTCGCCCCGGGTGGTCCATATCCCCAGAAGCCCCTTGCGCGGCGTTTCCGGCGAACGGATGGCAAGCCAGGTGAAAAACAGCAGCAGCGCGGCGATCACCCAGAAGAAAAAGGCGGTCTGAAAGGTCCAGGCCATCCAGCCCCCGGGATTGAGGGCGCCGGTCCATTCGCGGACGCCGTCCTCGTCCGGGACCAGCATGAACAGCCAGCCCAGCACGGCCAGCATCAGCAGGGCGGCGGCCAAAAAACCCGTGGTGACGGTGCGCTGTCGCATCACGCTACGCCTTTTTTTTTGACGCCAGCCTCGTTCTTGGCTTTTTCCCATTCGGTTTTAAGAAGCTGCCTTACCGCCAACATGAATTCAGTTTCCTTATCGCGGTAGACGCTCGATTTTTCAGAAAACTTTTGAAGCTCATTAGCCAGCCGGAGGATGGTCTTCTCCAGTTCACCCTCAGGATTTAAATGTAGTTGAAGCTGTCCAAGCACACGATCCGCTGATTCCATTGCTTCTTCTGTAGCAGGCTTGTTGGTTCGGTTAATTGCCGCAAGCTTCGTCGTTAGCTCCACGGCGATTGCTCGAAGCTCGTCCAGCCATGTGATGCGCTCCTTCGTTATCGCCTCTACGGCGATCGACTTATAGCTAACTAAGTTGTTCAGATACCCACTCAGCACTCCGACAAAAGCCGCAATTAACGCGCCTAGAACAATGCCCCATCCTTCAGACATCACACCCTCCCCAATGCAAAGCCCTTGGCGATGTAATTGCGCACGAACCAGATCACGAGCGCGCCGGGAACGATGGTCAGCACCCCCGCCGCCGCCAGCACGCCCCAATCAAGGCCCGAGGCGCTGACCGTCCGCGTCATCGTGGCCGCGATGGGCTTGGCGTTAACGGATGTCAGCGTGCGCGACAGCAGCAGTTCGACCCAGGAAAACATGAAGCAGAAAAAGGCCGCGACGCCGATGCCGCTGGCGATCAGGGGCATGAAGATGCGCGTGAAGAAGCGCGGGAAGCTGTAGCCGTCGATATAGGCGGTCTCGTCGATCTCTCGCGGGACGCCGGACATGAACCCTTCCAAGATCCAGACGGCCAGCGGCACGTTGAACAGGCAATGCGCCAGGGCCACGGCGATATGCGTGTCGAACAGGCCCACCGCCGAATAAAGCTGGAAGAAGGGCAGGGCGAAGACGGCGGGTGGGGCCATGCGGTTCGTCAGCAGCCAGAAGAACAGGTGCTTGTCCCCCAGGAAGCGATAGCGGCTGAAGGCATAGGCGGCGGGCAGGGCCACCGCCAGCGACAGCGCGGTGTTCAGAACGACATAGATCAGGCTGTTGACATAGCCCATGTACCAGCTTGGGTCCGTCAGGATAACGCGATAGTTGTCCAGTGTCGGGTTCAGCGGATACAGGCTGAAGGCGCCGGTGATTTCGGCATTGGTCTTCAGGCTCATGTTGACCAGCCAGTAGATGGGCACCAGCAGGAACGACAGGTACAGGGTCATCACCACCGCAGACCCGAGGGATGCGCGACGGGCGTTCATGCCGTTTCCCGCTGCGCGGTCATCACGGTATAGAAGACCCAACTGATCAGCAGGATCACTAGGAAGTAGATCAGGCTGAATGCCGCCGCCGGGCCAAGATCGAACTGCCCGATCGCCATCTTCACCAAGTCGATGGACAGGAATGTGGTGGCGTTGCCGGGACCGCCTCCGGTGACGACAAAGGGTTCGGTATAGATCATGAAGCTGTCCATGAAGCGCAGCAGCACCGCGATCAGCAGCACGCCCGACATCTTCGGCAATTCGATAAAGCGAAACACCCCCCAGCGGCTGGCCTGGTCGATCCGCGCGGCCTGGTAATAGGCGTCGGGAATGGATTGCAGGCCCGCATAGCACAGCAGCGCGACAAGGCTGGTCCAGTGCCATACGTCCATGACGATGATCGTGGCCCAGGCGTCGATGGGGTCGTTCACATAGTTGTAGTCAAAGCCCATCGCCGCAAGCGTGTGGCCCAGCAACCCGATGTCCACGCGCCCGAAAACCTGCCAGATGGTGCCGACCACGTTCCACGGGATCAGCAGGGGCAGGGCCATCAGCACGAGCACAAGGCTGGCCCAGAAGCCGCGCTTGGGCATATTGAGGGCGATGAAGATGCCCAGAGGGATCTCGATGGCCAGGATAATGGCGGAAAACAGAAGCTGCCGGCCAAGGGCTGCGTGGATGCGGTCGGACTCCAGCACCTCCTGGAACCAGCCCAGGCCGTTCCAGAAGAACTGGTTGTTGCCGAATGTGTCCTGGACGGAATAGTTGACGACCGTCATCAGCGGGATCACGGCGGAAAAGGCGACCAGCACCAGCACCGGCAGGACCAGGAACCAAGCGCGGTTGTTGACGGGCTTGTCCATCACGCGGCCCTTTCCAAGGGTTCGATGCGCCAGTCATCGACAAAGACGCCGATGCGGGCGGGGTCCAGGGCGACGCGGTCGAATGCGGCGGGGATCGGCTGATCCTCGGGGACGACGACGTTGAAGGGGGCGCCCGCGACCGTGCCGCGCAGGATGCGGTGGTGGCCCACGTCCTCGACCCGGGTCAGGCGGAAAGGCAGGCCTTCGCCTGTCGTGGGACGGGCGGCGTCAGGGCGGATGCCGATCTGCACCCGGCCCGTTTGCGGCGCATAGGGCGCGGTCAGGGGGATCGTGGTCCCGGCGATAAGGGCGGCGGCGCCCTGAACCTGCGCGTCCAGCAGATTCATGCCGGGCGAGCCGATGAAATAGCCGACGAAGGTATGCGCCGGGGTATCGAACAGCGATTGCGGCGTGCCCGCCTGCACGACGCGGCCCTCGGACATGACCACCACCTCGTCGGCGAAGGTCAAAGCCTCGGTCTGGTCATGGGTGACATAGATCATCGTGTGGCCGAATTCGCGGTGCAGGGCCTTCAACTGCGTGCGCAATTCCCATTTCATCTGCGGGTCGATCACGGTCAGCGGCTCGTCGAACAGGATGGCGTTCACGTCTTGGCGGACCATGCCGCGGCCCAGGCTGATCTTCTGCTTGGCATCCGCCGTCAGGCCACGGGCGCGACGATCCAGCGTGTCGGTCATCCCGATCATGCGCGCCACCGCATCGACCCGCGCGGCGATCTGGCCTGCGGGCAGGCCACGGTTCTTCAAGGGAAAGGCAAGGTTCTGGCGCACCGTCATGGTGTCATAGACGACCGGGAACTGGAAAACCTGGGCGATGTTGCGATCCGCCGTGGGCAGGGTCGTCACATCGCGGTCGCCGAACAGCACCCGGCCCCGCGACGGATGCAGCAGGCCCGAGATGATGTTCAGCAGCGTCGTCTTGCCGCAGCCCGACGATCCCAGAAGCGCATAGGCCCCGCCGTCGCGCCAGGTCAGCGACATGGGCTTCAATGCCCAGTCGGCATCGGCCTTGGGGGCTTTGCCATAGCTGTGGGAAAGATTGTCCAGGGTGATCTGCGCCATCACGCCGCCTGCGCATAGGGGGCGGCGCGGGCAAGCCTGCCGCCCTGGTCGAACAGATAGATATGCGCCGGATCCAGCCACAGGGTCAGCGGTCCTTGCGCCAGCCTGCGCACGCCCGGCACCAGTCCGACCCAGCGGTCATGCCCGTGCAGCAGGTGCAGATAAGTCTCGGCCCCGGTGATCTCGGTCACGTCAAGCCGCGCGGCCAGGGGTATGGCGCGCAAGGACTGGTCCAGCGACAGATGGGGTGCGCGGAACCCTGCGGTATAGGTGCCGTCGGGGACATCCACAGGCCAGCGGGCATCGTCCAACGCCGCCTTGCCCTCTGTCACTTCGATGCGCTTGAAATTCATCGGCGGGTCGCTGAAAACGCGCGCGGTCACGGCGTCCTGCGGTGCGCGGTAAACCTGCGGGGTCGGCCCGAATTGCGTCACCCGGCCTTCCCACAGGGTCGCGGTATGACCGCCCAGCAACAACGCCTCCTCGGGTTCGGTGGTAGCATAGACGAAGATCGCGCCCGACGCCTCGAAGATGCGGGGGATCTCGGCGCGTAATTCCTCTCGCAGCTTGTAGTCCAGGTTCGCCAAAGGCTCGTCCAGCAGGACCAGCCCGGCGCCCTTGACCAGGGCGCGCGCCAGCGCCGTGCGCTGCTGTTGGCCGCCCGACAGTTCCAGCGGGCGGCGGTCCAGAAGGGGGGTCAGGCGCATCATCTCGGCTGTCTGGCGGACGCGGGCGTCGATGTCGGCTCGCGCCACGCGCTGCAGGCGCAGGGGGGATGCGATGTTGTCGTAAACGCTCATCGAGGGATAGTTGATGAACTGCTGATAGACCATCGCCACGCCTCGGTCCTGCACCCGTTGGCCGGTCACGTCCCCGCCCTGCCACAGGATCCGTCCGGTGGTCGGCTGGTCCAGTCCCGCCATCAGCCGCATCAGCGTGGTCTTGCCCGACAGGGTCGGTCCCAGCAGGACGTTCATGCTGCCCGGCGCAAGCTCAAGATCGGTGGGGTGGATCCAGGGCTGGCCCGCGACCTCCTTGGAAACGCCTTGCAGTTCCAGCGTCATGCGGCTGCCCTTTCACTGGAAACGTAATCCTCGACGGCTGCCACCTGTTCGGGGGTCAGCCGCAGCCCCAGCTTGGACCGCCGCCACAGCACCCCTTCGGCGTCGCGCGCCCATTCCCGGGCGATCATCCACCGCAGTTCGGATTCGGTCAATGTGGCGCCAAAGTCGCGGCCCAGGTCGGCGGCGGTGCGGGCACCGTCCAGAACCTTCGCGGCTTCGGTCCCATAGGCGCGCACCAGGCGGTTGGCCCAGGCTGTGGTCAGAAAGGGATGATCCCGCATCAGGGACAGGGCCAAGGCCGGCGCGCCGTCCACCGGAAAGTCGCCGCCGGGCAGGGGGACGCCGGCGGTCCAGGCCGTGCCCATGCCGTGCAGATGAGGGGCAAGCTTTGCCATCGCAGCCTCGGCCAGGCGGCGATAGGTGGTGATCTTGCCGCCAAAGACGTGCAGGCAAGGGGGGCCGCCCGCGTCCAGCGACAGCACATAATCGCGTGTCGCCGCCGTGGCCGATGACGCGCCATCGTCGTAAAGCGGCCGGACGCCCGAATAGGTCCAGACCACATCCGCAGCCGTCACTGGCTGCCGGAAATAGCTGGACACGAAGCGGCACAGATAATCGACTTCGTCGGGTGTGCAGACGGCCTGGGCGGGCGGGCCGTCATGGTCCACGTCCGTGGTGCCGATCAGGGTGAAGTCGCCCTCGTAAGGGATGGCAAAGACGATCCGCCCATCCTGGCCTTGCAGGAAATAGGCCTTGCCATGATCGAACAGCCGCCGCGTGACGATATGGCTGCCCCGCACCAGCCGCACCCCCTCGGTCGAGGGCAGATGGGCCACGTCGCGGATGACCTGCCCGGCCCAGGGGCCGGACGCGTTCACCAAGACCCGCGCCCTGAAGGCGCGACCGTCCGCCAGCCGGACGGTCCAGCCGTCGCCGTCGCGCCCTGCATCCGTGACCTTGGCGCCGACGATGATGTCAGCCCCGCGCGCCGCCGCATCCCGCGCGTTCAGCACCACCAGACGCGCGTCGTCCACCCAGGCGTCGGAATATTCATAGGCACGCGTCAGCCGATCCTGCAACGGTTTGCCTTCCGGCGCCTGGCGCAGATCCAGCGTCGAGGTGCCGGGCAGGATTTCCCGCGCGCCCAGGGTGTCATAAAGGAACAGTCCCGCGCGGATCACCAGATTCGGGCGGTGACCACGCGCCCAAGGCATCAGCACCGACAGGAGGCGCGACACCGGCGTCTTTCCCGCAAAGCGCATCCTGGGATCCAGCGGCAGGACAAAGCGCATCGGCCACGAAATATGGGGCATCGCGCGCAACAGCACCTCGCGCTCGCGCAGCGATTCCCGCACCAAGCGCAGTTCCATGAATTCCAGGTAACGCAGCCCGCCGTGAAACAGCTTGGTCGATGCGCTGCTGGTCGCCCCGGCAAGGTCGCTCTGTTCCGCCAGCCGGACGGAAAGCCCGCGTCCGGCGGCATCCCGGGCGATCCCCGTGCCGTTGATCCCGCCGCCTATGACGAACAGATCCGTCGCCGACATCGACCGCTCCCTCTCTCCGCAGGCAAGTCGAACATCCGCGCGCGGATTTTGTCAACACGGATGTTCGATTTCGCTCACTTTCTTTCGCTTGACAGGCGAAGGCCGCGCGGTCTTCTGGAGGCACGGCGCAGAAGGGGCGGGCATATGAACATCAGGCAGATGCAGATCCTGGAACTCGTGCGGGCATCGGGCCGGGCCAGCGTCGAGGACTTGTCGGCGCGCCTCGAGGTGACGCCCCAGACGATCCGCCGCGACTTGGGGGAACTGGCCGACCAGGGCGTCCTAGACCGTGTCCATGGGGGTGCGATCCTGCGCAGCGGTGCCAGCAACATCGCCTATGAAGAACGCCGCCGCATGAACGAGGACGCCAAGGCGGCCATCGGCCGCGCCTGCGCCGCCCAGATCCCCGACAACAGTTCGGTGATCCTCAACATCGGCTCCACGACCGAGGCGGTGGCCCGCGCCCTGCTGCGGCATCGCAACCTGACGGTCGTGACCAACAACATGAACGTGGCCAATATCCTGGCCGCTAACGAAAGCTGCGAGGTGCTGGTCGCGGGCGGATTGCTGCGCCGGTCCGACGGCGGGCTGGTGGGCGATCTGACCCGCGAGTTCATGGCGAACTTCAAGACCGACTATGCCATTATCGGCTGCTCCGCCCTGGACGAGGACGGCGACATCCTGGACTTTGACCTGGCCGAGGTTCGCGTCAGCCGCGCCATCCTGCGCCAGGCGCGCGAACGCTGGCTGGTGACGGATTCGGCCAAGCTGGCGCAAAAGGCCCCTATCCGGGTTGTGTCATTGGCCGAGCTTGACACGATCTTCATCGACCGCCCGATCCCAGAACCATTGCGTCGGGTCTGCGACCAGGGCGGAACGCGCGGGGTGGTGGCCTCCGATGAGGCTTGAGCCGGCGCCGTTGATCGTCGCGGGGTGAGAGGCCGAATGGCGGAGCAGGTGGGATTCGAACCCACGGGACCATCACTGGCCCGGCGGTTTTCAAGACCGTTTCTTCAGAAGCATTGACCTTCTTGAACCAAGGAAACAAGGAGTCCATGCAGGCTGAATTGGGCAAATTCGGCATAGCTGGCGGCTTTAGGTGTCATAGTAAAGGGTCATAGTGACTGGCGCAGCCGGGGCAGAGCACGAAGCTGTTTTTTCGGCAGAAGCACCTTGGCAGAAGGCGATCATCTGTCCCGCAAAGCCACAGGGAGCCAAATGAAAACTTCCCGGTATACGGCTGAGGTGGACGAGGAGTCGCCGACCACATTTCCACACGAGATTCGTATCGAGAAGTTCAGCTCGTGGCCGTTAGGTATGTCAATCCTTGAATGCCAAATCTCCGCGCGGCAGCGCTTGTCAAGGAGGCCGCTGTCGCCGTGCTGCCGGCGTAGACAACTCCGCCAGAGACATTGCAGCGTCAAGGAGGAAAGAGATCGAGCGATACTGTGCCCAGAAGGAATAGATCTTGAGATGCCAGGATCAATGCGCCGGCGTCGCCAAGGAAGAAGAAAAGGTGCGCGCTGAGGCTTTCATCGCGCATTCGGTTATGAGCGAATGCGCGATAGGTGGGATAGGAAGGGTGACGGCTTCTCACTTCCCCTATTGAGCAGTTATCCCGCAAGCAGGCTCCAGCCCGCGAGGTCCAGGTCAGCGACACCGAGGATCTTGATAGATCCGCCGTTACTGACGCTCAGTATGGTGTCCAGCTTGTTATCTGAGTCGTGATGTCCAATGGCGATCGCCTTGAACGTGTCCCCGGCGCCCAGAGTAATATCGTCCGTGCCGAGCTTGAAGTCAGTAATGGTATCATGCCCGGAGTTAGTGCTTCCGGAGTCTGCGATGCTGAAATCGAAGACGTCGGCACCAAGCCCGCCTGTCAGGATGTCGTTGCCTCGACCAGCGTTCAGAACGTCATCGCCCCGTCCGCCATCAAGCGTGTCTGCGCCGTCACCTCCGAACAAGTGGTCGATCCCGTTGCCGCCAAACAGCTTGTCGTTTCCGCCTCGTCCATTGAGTGCATCATCCCCGTTCAGGCCATGAATGGTGTCGTTGGCCGAATTGCTTCCCACCAACGCACTGACTCCATTATCACCGCCATTGGTGCCTGATATTACTTTGTTTGCGAGCCCGGTCACTGTCAGGTTGATTTTTCCGGCGCTGGTTGCGCCATGACTATCACGAATCAAATAGGCGAGAGAGTCTGTCGCCGTTGCGTTTTCCGCCAGCGCGGGCCCGGTATATGTGTAGGCGATGTAGGTTGATCCATCTTCCGTCACCACACTGGCGGTGCCGTTTCCGGGGAGCGAACCAATGCCCGCGAAATGAAACTCGTCTCCCTCGACATCGAAATCGTTGGCGAGAAGGCTGTGCACGTCGATCACGATCTCCGACTGCTCAAAGATTTTCGCCGAACCGACGCCACCGAACGCATCGGTGATGGCGATCGGCGCGTCATTGACCGCGGCGAGCGCCAGGCTCTGGGACGCCGCGATGGTGCCGCCATTGCCGTCGAGGACATCGTAGCTCAGCGTGATGGCGCCATTGTGGTCAGCCGTCGGCACGATGGCGCGTCCGAAGCTCCATTGGATGTGGCTTGCCCATCAACTCCCCCATACCTGCCTCAGCAGAAGGGAAGCACATCATAGGCAAGCTGGGAATCCTGAATCTCGATGCCCGCGACACGCTCTAGGCCCCCCGATCCTGTTCGTTCTTGGCCCAAAGATAGCCGATGAAGGCCCCCTTGACGAAGCGCAGCAGGATCAGTGTCAGGATCGTCGTGATCCCGCCCGTGATGGCAAGCAGCATGACCGGGCTTGGCCGGAACAGGATCCAGGTGAACCCGATCAGCGGGATCAACAGCAACAGCATGATCGTCATGGCGAAAAAGGCCGGTCCGTCGGCGGCGGGATAGCGGCCCAGGGGCGCATGGCAAATCTCGCATTCTGCGGGAACGCCCAGGTATCCGCGCAGCAGCTTGCCTTCGCCGCAATTGGGGCACTTGTTCAAGAGTCCTCGGACGATGGCCGTCCTGCTGTCGCGTTCCTCGGTCATGATGCCTTCGCCCTTTTGTTCCGCCGCCCCGCCCAACGCTTGTGCGCCGCGCCGGGATGCGTCCGACCGGCGCGCCCGGTCAGTATTCCCCGACCGAGCTGAACCCTCCCAGCCGTGCCGCGATCTCCTCCAAGGACGGGCGGGGGCCCGCGGGCCGGTTTTCCAGAGCGTCGCGCATGGCCCGCAGATGGGCAGGGGTGGTGCCGCAACAGCCGCCGATGATGCGCACCCCCATGTCGCGCGCCAAGCAGGCGTAATCCGCCATGATCGCGGGGGTGCCGTCGTAATGCAGGTGGCCTGCTTCCAGATGCGGGATCCCGGCATTGCCCTTGGCGATGATCGGCCGTTCGTTGCCCGAGGCGACGAAGTCGCGCACCGTTCGCAACAGATCCGCCGCCCCCACGCCGCAATTCGCGCCATAGGCGACAGGCGGGTTCGGCAGACGTTCCACCAAGGCCGACAACTGGACCGAGGTCACGCCCATGATCGTGCGGCCCGCCGTGTCGAAACTCATCATGCCGCACCAAGGCATGTCAGCAAGGCGCGCGGCCTCGGCTGCGGCGCGGAATTCGCGGTCGCAGCCGATGGTTTCCACCCACAGCACATCCGCGCCGCCTTCCTTAAGCGCGCAGGCCTGTTCATGGAACATCTCGACCGCGCGGGCATGGGACAGGCTGCCCATGGGGGCCATGATCTCGCCCGTGGGACCGATATTGCCGGCGACGACGACCTTGCGCCCGGATGCGTCGGCGATGTCGCGCGCCATGGCGGCGCCCGCCAGGTTCAACTCGCGCACGCGATGCGCGGCGCCTTGCAGGCCCAGACGGCTGGCATTGCCGCCAAAGGTGTTGGTCAGGAACAGGTCCGCCCCGGACTGCACGGCGTCGCGATACAGGTGCCGCGCATGGTCCGGCTGGTCGGCGTTCCACAATTCGGGCGCGACATTGGATTGCAGGCCCATGTTGAACAGGTTGGTGCCCGTCGCCCCGTCGGCCATCAGCCAGTCGCGGCTGGCAAGAAGCTGGCTGAGAGGGTCGGGCATGGGCGATCCTTGGGTAAAACGCGAAAATTCCGTCCGGGGACGGCTGCCAATCATCAAGTCCATGATATGTTCGGTTCCGGCGGGAAACAATTTGAACCCGAACGAAAAACGGGCCGCGGCGGTTTCCCGTCGCGGCCCTGAACTTTGCGTGTGCCCGATAAAGGGGCGCGGCCGGATCAGTTCCGGTCGTCGGCCTCTTCATCGTTCGCCGCACCGATGTCGTCGAACAGTTCGGCGATCTCGAATTCGGCGGCGGCATCGGCCTCGGCGGCCAGTTCCTGGATCGACTTGCCCTGCGCTTGCAGTTCAGCTTCCTCGGCAGACCGGGCGACGTTCAGGATGATGGTCGCATCAACCTCGGGGTGCAGCACGATGCTGATATTGTGCAGGCCCAGTTCCTTGATCGGCTGGTTCAGCACGACCTGCTTGCGGTCCAGCGTGAAGCCCGCCTCGGTCGCGGCATCGGCCGCGTCACGGGTGGTGACGGACCCATACAGCGCGCCGGCGTCGGATGCGGAACGGATGACCACAAAGGTCTGGCCGTCCAGCTTGTCGGCGATCTTCTGGGCCTCTGCCTTGGATTCGGCGTTCTGCGCTTGCAGTTGGACCTTGCGGCCCTCGAACGCCTTGATGTTGGCGTCCGACGCGCGCAGCGCCTTGCCTTGCGGCAACAGGAAGTTGCGGGCAAAGCCTTGCTTCACGTTGACGACTTCGCCCATCTGGCCAAGTTTCGCCACGCGTTCCAGCAGGATGACTTGCATGTTCAGGTCTCCTTACTTCACGACATAGGGCAGCAGCGCCAGGAAGCGGGCGCGCTTGATGGCGCGGGCCAGCTCGCGCTGCTTCTTGGCCGAAACGGCGGTGATGCGCGAGGGCACGATCTTGCCGCGTTCGCTGATATAGCGTTGCAGCAGGCGCGTGTCCTTGTAGTCGATGGCCGGGGCGTTTTCACCCGAGAACGGGCAAACCTTGCGGCGGCGGAAGAACGGTTTGTTCGCCATGATTCCAGATCCTCTCAGTTCCGCTCGCGGCGGTCGCCGCGATCACCACGGTCGGCGCCACGATCACCACGATCGCCACGGTCGCGATCGCCGCGCGGACGGTCGCCGCGGTCACGGTCGCCACGCTCTCCGCGTTCTTCACGCTTCTGCATCTGCACCGAGGGGCCTTCCTCGTGCTTGTCCACGCGCACGGTCATGACGCGCATCACGTCGTCATGCAGGCGGGCCAGGCGTTCCATTTCCTGCACGGCGGCCGAAGGCGCGTCCGAGCGCAGGAAGGCATAGTGGCCCTTGCGGTTCTTGTTGATCTTGTAGGCGAGGGTGCGGACACCCCAGTATTCGTTTTCGACGACCTGGCCGCCATTGTCGGCAAGCACGGTCGAGAAATGTTCGATCAGCCCTTCGGCCTGCGTGTTCGACAGGTCCTGGCGGGCAATCAGCACATGCTCGTACAGAGGCATGGCATCCCTTTCGGTTTCAGGCGCATTTCATCGACGGGCCATCCCTTCCGCACCCGTCACGAGAGGCTGCGCCGGTTGCAATATCCGGTCGGAAGGATGGGGTCTTATAGCGGCGAAAGCCGGGGATGCAAGGCGATTCGGGGGTTGCCCGGCCCGGGGTCGCCGGGCCGGGCAGGGATGTCACGGCATCATCGGCTGGGGCCGGGGCGTATCCGTGCTGCGCACCGGCAGGATCGGATGGACCACCTGGGGCTGTTCGCCCGTCAGGGTGCCCAGGAAGGCCACGATCTCATCGACCTGCGCTTCGGCCAGTTCGGTGCCCAGTTGGGACGAGGACATGATGCTGACCGCCTCGGCCAGATCCCAGACGGCGCCGGAATGGAAATAAGGCGCGGTCAGGGCGACGTTGCGCAGGGGAGCGGCGCGGAAGACGTAATCGTCATCGGCCGTCTGCGTCACGGTAAAGCGGCCCCGGTCGCCTTCGGGCAACACCGATCCGCCGGGCCGCTCGACCACGCCGAAGGGGTAGTAATCCTGCCCGCCCACGTTCACGCCCGAATGGCAGGCGGTGCAGCCGGTGTCCATGAAGGCCGCCAGCCCGCGCTTTTCCAGGTCCGTCATGGCCGCGTCGTCGCCCTTCAGAAAGCGGTCCAGGTCGCTGTTCGGGGTGATCAGCGTCGCCTCGAAGGATTCGATGGCGGTGGCGAAGTTGTCGAAACTGACCGGCGTCGCCTCGTTCGGGAAGGCCGCCTTGAAGGCATCGACATAGCCTGGCATGGAATTCAGCGTGCCGATCAGGTTTTCGGGCGTGTTGTTCATTTCCACCCCCGCCTGGACCGGGCCCTTGGCCTGTTCGGCCAGGTCGGGCGCGCGGCCATCCCAGAACTGCGCGATGTTGAAGATGGCGTTCAGCATGGTGGGCGAGTTGCGCGGTCCCTGCTGCCAGCCATGCCCGATCGAGGTTTGCAGCCCGTCCACGCCGCCGATGCCGACGTTGTGGCAGGACTGGCAGGAAAACAGGCCCGACAGCGACATCCGCGGATCAAAGAACAGCATCGCCCCAAGATCGACCCGTTCCGGGCTCAGCACGTTGCCCGGAGGGGCCTGGGGCGCGTCGGGGATCGGTTCGAACCATTCCAGGGCGGCCTGGCGCAGCTCGGCGTCCGATGGAAGGTCGGTCTGGGCCAGCACCGGCTGGACCAGGACGCCCAGTGCGGCGATGGCAAGAAGGGATGTCTTCATGGCTGTCTTTCATTTCATGTCTCGCGCGCTCGTGACCCATGATAACCCGAGGAGACGGGGTCACGCCCTGATGCAGATCAAATCGGCGGCGCTTGCGGCGCGTCCTGCGCTGCGCCACCATGCGGGGGCATAAAGGGCGGAAAAGGTCGCGATGGCACTGGAAGATGCGAAAAATCAGGTCGATCAGGCCTTTACCAGGAAAGACCCGCGCGGCCTGTCGTTCGAGAATGCGTTCGGCGGGGCGACAAGCTTTCTGCGGCGGCGCTATACCAAGGATCTGGCCGGGGCGGACGTGGCGGTCACCGGCATCCCTTTCGACCAGGCGGTGACGCACCGGCCCGGCACGCGCTTTGGTCCCCGTGCCATCCGCGAGGCGTCGGTGCTGCAACCCTATGACGCCCCTTATGGCTGGGGCTATGACCCCTTGTCGCTGCTGTCGGTCGTGGATTACGGCGACATGGCCTTCGATTATGCCAAGGTCGCAGAGATTCCGGCGCGGATCGAGCGGCATATCGGAGCCATCCTGGACGCAGGCGGGGCCCCGGTGACGCTGGGGGGCGATCATTCCATCACCCTGCCGATCCTGCGCGCCGTGGCCGCCCGGCGCGGTCCGGTGGCGTTGATCCAGTTCGACGCCCATTCCGACACCTGGGTGGACGACGATCCCGACCGGATCGACCACGGCACGTTCCTGTACAAGGCCATCCGCGAGGGGGCCGTCGACCCGGCAGCCAGCGTCAGCGTGGGGATCAGGACCGACAATCCCGACACGATGGGCGTGACCATCCTGGACGCGCCGTCCGTGCATCGCGACGGGGTGGATGCGACCCTGGCCCGGATCCGGCAGGCGGTCGGGGACCGTCCGGTCTATATCACCTTTGACATCGACGCGCTTGACCCCGCCTTCGCGCCTGGCACCGGCACGCCGGTCTGGGGCGGGCTGGCATCATGGCAGGCGGCGGCGTTGCTGCGCGGGCTGGCGGGGGTGGACCTGATCGGCGGAGACGTGGTCGAAGTCTCTCCTCCGTATGACACGACGGGGGCCACGGCGATCGCGGGAGCCCATGTCGTGACCGAACTGATCGCGCTTTACGGCTGGACGCGTCGCTGAAGCGCGTCCCGCGACAGCCGGGGAGCTTCGCGCCCCCCCGGACCCCCTGCGGGATACTTAAGTGAAGAAGAAGCCCTTGCCGGTGGGGGGGCGCGCGGGTAATCCCCCGCCATGTTGCCCGAGGATCGCCTTGTCCAGATCGTCCAGCGGTTCGAGTTTCTCGAGGCGCAGCTGAACGCGGGCCCGGCACCGGCTCAGATCGCCCGGATCAGCCGCGAATATGCCGAACTGAAGCCGGTGGTGGAACAGATCGCCCGCTGGCAGGCCGCCCGCGACGGCTTGGCCGAGGCCGAGGCCATGCTGGCCGATCCCGAGATGCGCGAACTGGCCGAAGATGAACTGACACGGTTGCGCGACGAGATGCCCGTCCTGGAACAGGCGCTGCGCATCGCCCTGTTGCCCAAGGACGCGGCCGACGCACGCCCGGCCATCATCGAGATCCGTCCCGGCACCGGCGGGGACGAGGCCGCGCTGTTCGCGGGCGACCTGTTGTCCATGTATCGCCGTCATGCCGAACAGCAGGGCTGGACCTTCCAGATGCTGGATCTGACCGAATCCGACCTTGGCGGCGTCAAGGAAGCCGTGGCGCGCATCGAGGGCGAGGGCGTCTTTGCCCGGCTGAAATACGAATCCGGCGTTCACCGCGTCCAGCGGGTGCCGGAAACCGAATCGGGCGGGCGGATCCACACCTCGGCCGCAACCGTGGCGGTCTTGCCCGAGGCCGAGGAGGTCGACATCGACATCCCGGCGGGCGATATCCGCATCGACACGATGCGGGCGTCCGGCGCAGGGGGGCAGCACGTCAACACCACCGATTCGGCGGTGCGCATCACCCACCTGCCGACCGGCATTGTTGTCACCAGCAGCGAAAAATCCCAGCACCAGAACCGCGCCAATGCCATGGCCGTACTGCGTGCCCGGCTTTTCGACATGGAACGCGCCCGCGCCGATGCCGAACGGGCCGCCGACCGGCGGTCCCAGGTGGGGTCCGGGGATCGCAGCGAACGGATCCGCACCTATAACTTTCCGCAAGGCCGGATGACGGATCACCGGATCAACCTGACGCTTTACGCGCTGGACCGGATCATGGCGGGCGATCTGGGCGAAACCATCGACGCGCTGACCGCCCATGACCAGGCCGCGCGCCTGTCCGCCCAGGAATGAGGCTGGCGCAAGCCCGTGCGGATGCCGCCCGCAGGTTGGCCGAGGCGGGGGTCCAGGGTGCCGCGCGCGATGCCGACCGGATCCTTGCGGCTGTCCTGGGGGTGGACCCAGGGCGGCTGCGGAGCTTGGATCGCGATCTGACAACTGGCGAACTGGCGCGGCTGGACCAGGGCATCGCCGCCCGCGCCGCGCATCAGCCTGTGGCCCAGATCGTGGGCTTTCGCGATTTCTATGCCCACCGCTTTCATGTCACCCGCGACACGCTGGACCCGCGCCCCGAAACTGAGGTGCTGGTGGATGCAGCCTTGGCGCTGCCCTGGTCCAGCGTTCTGGACTTGGGAACCGGGACGGGGGCGATCCTGATCTCGGTTCTGGCCGCGCGGCCGGGGACCAGGGGGGTGGGAACCGATATCTCGGGCGCGGCCCTGGAGGTTGCGCGTCGGAATGCGAGGGATATCAGCGTCCCGGCGGAGTTCATCCGGGCTGACTGGTATGACGGGGTGGCCGGGCGGTTCGACCTGATCGTGTCGAACCCGCCCTATATCGCGGCGGATGAAATGGCCGGGCTGTCCCCCGACGTGCGTGACTGGGAACCCCATGGCGCCCTGACCGATGGGGCGGACGGGCTGACCGCCTATCGCGCCATCGCGGCGAAGGCGGGGGATCACCTGAATCCCGGTGGGCACGTGCTGGTCGAAATCGGGCCGACACAGGCGGGGGCGGTGGGCGCGTTTTTTACCGATGCGGGGGCCGAATCACAGGTGATCCACGATCTGGATGGGCGGGATCGTGTCATTCTGGCACGGTTTTCGGCCTGAATCGCGGGCGCAGGCCAAGTTTTTGCTTGTCAGCCTGCGCCGGGCGTGGTTAGTCGCCCTTGTGCAGGGGGCAGCGATGCCAACGCACGGGTCAGCCTGCAAAAGCCGATTCCCTGATGGACGCCCGTTGCGTTCGTCCGGGCGCAAGCCTTTGGCTGAACGGCAATGCGCGCCTTTCGCGGCGCCCGTGCCGCCCGCGACGCCGTCCAGACTCCTGGATCCCGGATTATACTGGAATCACGACAGATAAACTGATGAGATCATCAAAATCCCGTTCGCGCAACAAGTCGAACCGCCAGCGCAGCACGCTTGGCAATGTCGTCAACCGCGTTTTCGACAGCTCTGGCCCCGAGGGCAAGGTGCGGGGAACGCCCCAGCAGATCATTGAAAAATACCTGAGCCTGGCCCGCGACGCGCAATTGTCCGGCGACCGCGTGGCCGAGCAGTCCTTTCTGCAACACGCCGAGCATTACACGCGGATGCTGGGCGAGGCGCAAAAGGAAATGGCCGAGCGCCAGCAATACCACCAGCCCCGCCAAGACGGTGAAGAAGGGCGCGAGGCCCAGCCGAACGGCAACAATAACGGGCATCAGAACCGCGATGGGGGCGGACGCGACGATGCCGGCCGCGAAAACGGAAACGGCAACGGACGCGATCATACCCGCCGCGACACCGGCGGGCGTGACACCGGCACGCGGGATAGCGGCGGGCGTGACAGTGGCGGTCGAGACACTGGAGGACGCGACAGCGGCAACCGTGATGCCGCGCATCGTGACCAGCAGCGCGATCAAGGCGGCCGCGACCAGGCCCCCCGCGATGGAGGCCAGCGCGAGCAGCCCCGCTTTGAGCCGGTCGCCGAGGTCCAGGAGGAGCAGCCGGAACTTCGCCAGCCGGATCCCGTCATGGAACCCTTGCCCGAGGGCCTGCCGGACGCCGTGACGACATCCGAGGACGAAACCGCAGGCCCAGTCGAGACGCCCGAGGCCGCGTCCAAGCCTGCCCGCAGCCGCGCCCCGCGCGCGCCGCGTGGCGAAAAGCCTGCGGCACCTCGCACCCCGCGCGGCCGACGCAAGGCGCCCGAGGACGAGACAAGGTCCGAGGATACGCCCGCCACCGGCGAGGAATAGAACAAGGGGCCGCGGCAATCAGCCAGCGGCCCTTTTCAATGCCCGCTGCGGGCGGCCTCCAAGGCGCGGGCCAGCGCGCAGAACCGTTCCAGTTCGATCTCCTCGGCCCGTGCGGTGGGGGGGATCTGCGCCTGTTCTAGCAGCGCCTCGATCTGGGGATGCAGGCCCCGCAAGGACGCGCGCAGCATCTTGCGCCGCTGGTTGAAACCCGCTGCCGTCACCTGCGACAGGATCGCCGGGTCGGCGGGAAAGCGGGGGGCGGGCAGGGCGGTCAGATGGACCACGGCGGAATGGATCTTGGGCGCGGGCACGAAAGCCTCGGGCGGAAGGGTCATCACGATGCGTGCATCCGCCCGCCACTGGGCCAGCAGCGCCAGGCGACCGTAGGTCTTGCTGCCCGGTGCGGCGACGATCCTTTCCGCGACCTCTTTCTGGAACATCAGCGTCAGCGATTGCCAGAAGGGCGGCCAGTCGGGCGGCGTCAGCCAGCGGATCAGCAGCTCCGTTCCGACATTATAGGGCAGGTTCGCCGCGATTCGGATCGGCGGGGTCAGATGCGCCAGCGGGTCGATGTCCAGGGCGTCGCCATGGATCACCGTCAGTCGCCCCGGATAGCGGTCGGCGATTTCCTGCAAGGCAGGCAGGGCGCGGGCGTCCTTTTCGATGGCCAGGACATGGCGCGCCCCTTCGGCCAGCAGTCCGCGCGTCAGTCCGCCAGGACCGGGACCGATTTCCAGCACGTCGCATTGCGTCATGTCGCCCGCCTGGCGTGCGATCTTGGCGGTCAGGTTCAGGTCCAGCAGGAAGTTCTGGCCCAGCTGCTTTTTCGCGCGCAGGTCGTGGCGGGCGATCACCTCGCGCAGGGGGGGCAGGTTGTCGATGGTGGTCATGCCCGCGCCGCCGCCATGTCGCGGGCCATGCGCAAGGCGGCGATGGTCGAGGCCGGGTCGGCGATGCCCCGTCCCGCGATGTCAAAGGCGGTGCCGTGGTCGGGCGAGGTGCGGATGAACGGCAGGCCCAGCGTCACATTCACGCCGCCCGCGAAATCCAGCGTCTTGATGGGGATCAGCGCTTGGTCGTGATAAGCGCAGACCGCCGCGTCGTATCGGGCGCGGGCGGGGGCGTGGAACATCGTGTCGGCGGGCAGGGGGCCGGCCAGGTCAAAGCCCTCGGCCCGCAGGCGCGCCAGCAGGGAAACCATCCAGTCGGTTTCCTGGCGGCCCATCGTGCCGCCTTCGCCCGCATGGGGGTTTAGTCCCGCAACCGCCAGTCGCGGAGCGGGGATACCGAAGTCGCGGATCATCGCGGCGTGCGTGATGCGGATCGCCTGTTCCAGAACCGCATCGGTCAGCGCGGTGGGCACGTCCTGCAACGGGATATGGATCGTCGCGGGCACCACGCGGCAGGGCGGATCCACCGTGGTCGAGGCCAGCATCATCACGACCGGAACATCACCGGCCAGATGGGCCAGGTATTCGGTATGGCCCGGAAAGGCAAAGCCCGCGCCTTTCTTCAGCGCCTGCTTGCTAATGGGCAGGGTGCAGATTCCCGCCGCCCGTCCCGACATCGCCAGATCCACCGCGCGTGCGATCACGTCGATCACGCCTGCCGCATTGGCAGGGTCGGGGCGGCCCGGTTCGGCGGGCGCGGCAAAATCGTGGCGCAGCACGGCCAGATGCCCGGCAGGCACCGGATCGCCGGGCGCGGCGATTTCCGTGAAGGCCGTGCCCGCAGGCAGATGGCGCGGATCGCCCATCCAGGCGAAATCCACACCGGACGCAAGCGCCTGCGGGGCCAGTTCCGGCCCGACGCCCGCCGGTTCGCCGCAGGTCAGGATGATGCGGCCCGCCGTCACGGGCGGCGGATGATGGCTTCGGCCCGCAATTCGGCCAGATAGGCTTCGGCGGCGGCATTGGCCTTGCGGTTGAAGATCTCGTCGCGCACGGCCTCGCGGGTGGGCAGGTCGCTTGCGCCCGGCACCGCGGCCTCGACCCCGTCGTCCGGCAGGGCGGTCGTGGGCACGTCGGCCGCCATGTCCGCCACCAGGGCAGGCTGGCGGGAACACAGCATCACCAGATCGGCGCCGTTGCCATAATCGACCACGCCGGCCTCGTCCGCGTCCATCGAGGCCAGGCGTTGCGCGACAAGCGTCGGGATCGCGCCTTGCGGCACAGTCTGGCGCTGCACCTGGCCCGCTTGCGCCCCTGCCTGGACATACAGGTCGTCGCAGGACAGCGCCCGCGCGGCCAGGGTTGCTGCATCCGCGGCGGACGCCAGGCGCAGGGTCGCATAGTCGATCACCTGTTCCGTCGCACCGGGTCGCAGCGTCCCCTGGCTGTCGCGCAGGTGGAACAGCACGACCGCGCCCTCGACCGTCAGCGGCTGGGTGGTTTGGCCGGGCTGCAGGGCGGTGATCACCGGACGCAGGCCGGGGGGCAGATTGTCGATGTTGACCCAAGCCAGCCGCCCGCCCGCCTGCGCCGATTCGGCGGCGGAATATTGCCGCGCCGCAGCCTCGAATTCGTCCGACGACAGCCCCGCGCCGGCGATCTGTCGGGCCAGGTTCAGGGCCTGCTGTTCCTGGCCCGGCGGAGCGGGAATGATCAGTTCGGAAATCAGCACCCGCGACAGGATCGGCGTTTCGACCACGCGGCGCAGTTCCTGGTCCACCTCGGCATCCGACACCTTGATCCGGGGGACCACGCGTTCGCGGATGACCGACCGCCACACCAGGCCCGCGCTGACGAAATCGCGATAAGCCTGGGGTTCGACGCCCGCGTTTTCCAGGGCAGCGGTGAATTCGGCCGCAGACAGGCCGGCCCGGCTTGCAAATTCCTCAAGCCCGTTCTGCAGGCCTTCGTCGGTAGGGACAATCCCCAGCTGCCGCGCCGCGTAATTGCGCAGCCGGTCGTCGATCAACGCCTGCTTCGCCTCGGCGGGGGTGGTGTTCGGCGCACCCACGATCTGCATGAACCGCTGGCGCTGCCCGACCTCGTATCGGGTGATGGCGGCGTTGTTGATATAAACCACCGGCTCGAACAGGTTCTGCGCCAGGATCGGCGCGGGCGCCGCCGTCAGGGCCGCCGTCAAGGCGAGGCCGGAAAGGAAATGCCGCATCTGCTGCCCCTTTGTGTTCGTTTCTTGGCACAAACCTTAGCGTATGCAGGACCGGCGCGCCACCGTGCCCGGCAAGTCTTCCTGTGTCCCGAAACCACCCAGGCGAACCGACAGACCCAGGCTGGTTTCTGCCCGCACGCTGTCCGAACTGGTGAAGCGGCGCGAGACGCCCATGTCAACCGTCAGGCATTCGTTGCGATAGGTCAGGTCCAGCGACGCGCGCTGCGCCCGGTCAGCCACGAAATCATAGCGGGTTTCGGCACTGCCCCACCAGCCGTCGCGAATCTGCCATCCGACATTGGCGGCCAGTTCGCTGGTGGTGGGGCGTTCCGGATTCCCGTCATCGCCGTCCAGCCACAGATGACCTGCCGACAGTTGCAGATCGTTGCGCAGCCAGCCCAGCCGCAATTCGTTGCGCGACATATCCAGGCCGTCGTCGAACAGCGCCCGGTTGGCAATGGCAAGGCCCGTCCCGCTGTCATACTGCGCTGCCACCAGCCAATCCGAACGGGTCCCCGACAAGGCGGATCCCTCGGGGAAGGCGGGTTCGGGATCGGCGCGCAGCACCCGGCCCCCTGTCAGGGCCAGCGACCAGCCTGTCGGGTCCATGCGGGTCCAGGTCACGCCCAGGTTGGCGCGCAGGCCCCCTTCGCGCGCGTCCCAGCCCGGGAAGCGGTTGTCGGAAAACAGGTTGCCTTCGTCGAACTCGACCAGGCGGCTGTCCTCGTTCGGGATGTCGTCGTCGTTCCCTGACGGGGAATACAGGATCTGCGCCACGGGTTCGACCAGATGCGTCGCCCCGTCGCTGCCGCCGATCAGCGGCCATCGCAATTCCACGCCCACCATCGGGTCGGCGCGCGCCACGAGGTCGTCAAACCGGCTGTCCTGCGCGATGCGGTAAATGTCGGCGTCGATTCCCGCCAGGGCCGCGCCCACCACGCCGCCCGCAAGGATCTCGCTGCGCCGCCAGTCAAGGCCTACCGAGGCGCGGGCCATGTCGCGCCCCACCTGATCCTGGTCGGACGGGCGGCGATGCGCATGGACCGACCATTCCAGGGCCGCCTGCCCGCCGATATAGCGGGGGCTGAAGCTGCGCTGCCAGATCACGTCGGCCACCTGGGCGGGCGAGGTGCTGTTGTCTTCGTCGTCGCGCAGGGAATGGTAATTGCCGACGCGCCCGAAGAACAGCTTGTCGCGGGTCACGCGTTCCACGGTAAAGCCGCTCCACAGCCGGTCTGCCTCGGTGATGTCGTAATCCAGCAGATATCCTCGGTCGGATGCCGCCTGAACCTGGACCCCCAGGCGATAGCCGCGCGGCAGGTCGACCAAGGCATTGCCAAAGACGTATCCCCGCGTCTCGCCCGCCTCGATGTCATCGCGGCTGACCGCGCCGTTCCATTCGGTCACGCCATTCGACCAGGCTTGCCTGTAACGCAGTTCCAGCGTCCGCGTCCGGCTGGCCGAGACATAGGGCGTGACCGTCACATCCGCATGATCGCCCAGGGTGACGAAATAGGGAAGTTTGATCCCGAACCCCAGCCCCGAGGTTGTCCGGAATTCCGGCCGCAGAAAGCCCGTGCGACGTTCGACCGTGGGATCGGGGGCGGTCACGGTAAAGGGCGCGGCGGCAAGCGGGATGCCCCAGGCGCGGAATTGCGGATGATCAAAGGTCAGCAGCCGGGTTTCCGCATCATGGGTGATGCTGCGGGCGCGAATCTCCCACAAGGGGGTCGGGTCGCTGGCGCAAATCTGGCAGCTTGAGGCGACAACCTGGCGCAAGGTGGTGGTCCGGCCGTTTCCGGTGCGGGTCAGTTCGGTGGCGGCAAGCTGCAATTCGCGGGCCAGCACCAGACGCGCGCCCCGGATGATGCCGTCCTGCAATTCGCGGTCCAGCTGGCCGCTGTCGGCAATCAGGATCGCCTCGGCATCGGGGTCCACGGCACCGGGGCGGGACAGGTGGATCGGGCCTTCTATGGTCAGGTCGCCCGATGGACCGTCCACGACGATGCGGGAGGCCACCAGCCGGGCACCCTGGTACCAGACGACCACGCCGCCCGCCGCAATCAGCGTCTGGTCGCCTTGCAGGACCATGCTGTCGGCCAAAACCGTTGCCGCATCGTCGCGTGGTCCGTCCAGCGGGCGGGCGGGCAGGGTCACGTCCGTGTCGGGGGCCGCGGCCCGCAAGGGGGTGGCATCAGGGGTGCGGTCGCCCAGGATGCTGTTGCCCAAGGGGTCGGCGGTGGGCGCCAGGGCAGCCTCGTCGGTCCAGCGGAAGGTGCTTGGGCCGCCCAGGCTGCCTGCGCCCAGGCCCGGATCCTGGGACAGTACCGTCTGGCCAAGCGCCATACCCGGCAGCAATGCCAGCCCCAATGCCCAGCCCTTCAGCACGCGCGCCGTCATCCGTCCTCCCGCGCCAGGATCAGCGCCAGGGCCAGAAGCCCGCCGACCAGGGGCGGCGTCCATCCTGCCAGCAAGG
Organism: Paracoccus actinidiae; assembly: GCF_030863885.1. Taxonomy (NCBI): domain Bacteria; kingdom Pseudomonadati; phylum Pseudomonadota; class Alphaproteobacteria; order Rhodobacterales; family Paracoccaceae; genus Paracoccus; species Paracoccus actinidiae. The sequence continues at coordinate 1,759,913 of NZ_CP132956.1, read as the reverse complement.
GCGGCACCTGGCCATTGTCGCCCAGAACCTGCGCCAGATTGCGCAGAAAGAACAGCCCGATCCCGGCCCCGAAGGCCAGCAGCACTGCCCCGCCGGTCTTGCGTCCCCGGACGTGCTGCATGGTAAAGGCGGCGGCGATCAGCACCATCGCCCCCATCAGGAAGGGCCGCGCCAATTCCATCTGCAACCAGACCTTGTGGCGCGCGGCCGAAAAGCCCGCCCGCTCAAGTCCCGCGATAAAGCCCGGCAGTTGCCAGACCGGCACCGCCTCGGGACGGCCAAAGCCCTCGCGGATGCGCTGCGCGGTCAGGTCGGATGCCAGTTCCATCCGGTCGGCGGACGTGGCCGCAGCTTCGGGATTGGCATTTGACAGGGGATAGTCGCGGACATCGGACAGTTCCCACTGGCCAGGCACCAGCCTGGCCTGCCGGGCCTCGATCCGGCGGACCGGACCGGCCGCTTCGTCGAAGACCATGAAGGTGGCGTCGTAAAGCGTCGTCGCATCGGGGCTGGCGCGGCGGGCGCGGATGACGATCTGGCCCGATTCCTCGGCCCCCTCGGTCACGGCCTGGCGCAGCCAGACGGCGCTGTCGCCCACCGATACCGTCTGGCGGCTGTCGCGGTCGATCCGGGCCACGGCCTCGTCAAAGCGCGCGCCGGTAACGGCGACCAGGGGGTTCAGCAGCGCCACAGTCAGCGCGCCCACAAGCGCGGCCGTGACGGCAGGGGCGGTGACGACCTTCAGCGCGGATCGGCCCGATGCCCGGATCGCCACCATTTCCGACGTGCGCGCCAGGTTCAGGAACAGCGCGATCCCCGCCAGCACCGTCAGCAAGGGCAGGATCGAATAAAAGCTGGAAGCGACGTTCAATCCCGCCAGCCCCAGGGCGCCGCCCAGGCCGATGTCGCGGTCGGAAAACCGGCGGATCATCTCGATCATGTCGATCAGAAGCAGGATCAGCAGGAACGCCCCGGTGATCGTGACAAAGGACCGCAGAAAGCGGCGCGCGACATAGCGGGCCAGGATCATGCCGGTGCGCCCCTGTGCTTCAGGCGGCGCGGCTTGCCTGCCAGCCACAAAAGCCCCAGGCACATCACCGTGCCCGCCGCCGCCGGAACATAGAGCAGCGGCCAAAGGGCAGGGTCGCGTCCGACCTGGTTGGCGGCGGCATTGGTCAGAAACTGCACCACGATGAGCCCGAGGATCGCCCACAGCACCTGCCGCCACACGCCGAACCGCGAATAGCCGCCGATCAGAAGCGTGGCAAATCCGATCATCGCGGCGATGGGCGACAATAGCGGCTGGGCGATCCTTTCATGCGCCTCGCGCCGGGCATCGGGCGCGGTGGCCCCGGTGGCGGCCAGCAGATCGGCATCCGGGTTCAACAAGCGCAGCGTGCCGTAGTCGCGCAGGTCGCGGCCTTTTTGCCCGCCGCCGGTCAGCATGGCCCCGATGTCATAGCTGAATTCCCCGAACCGCGTGACCGCCAGCGACGGGCGGTCCCCCGCCTGGCGCAGGTTCTGCGACATGCCGCGCAACAGGATCAGCACCGGTCCGGTATCCGTGCGCACGACCAGGGCTTCCTCGGACGTATAGATCACCTGGTTCGCGGGATCGCGCGCATCCTCGATGAACAGATCCAGCAGGCGGCCGTCGGCGGCGATGTCGCGGATGAACAGGGTGATGCCGTCCGCCGGGTATTGAAAGCTGCCGGGGCGCAGGAACTGCTCGGTCACGTCCTGGGCCAGTTCCGCCTGCCGGTCGGCCAGCCGCGCGCGGGCCAGGGGAACAAGGCCGTGGACCAGCACCGCCACCATCAGCCCCACGAAGACGCCGAAAACCAACACCGGCCGCGCCAGCCGCCAGGGCGACAGCCCCGCCGCCTGCATGGCGACCAGTTCCGATTCACCCGCCATCCGGTTCGTGCCATAGGCCGCGGCCGCAAAGCCCGCCACCGGCAGCACGACCGAGATCACAAGGGGCAGCGTAAGCGCCGTGAATTCCAGCACCACAAGCGCGGTCTGCCCGTCGCTGAGAAGATCGTCAAATAGGCTGACCGCGCGGTTGATCCAGTAAACCGACACCAGCACCAGGGCGAAGAACCCGAACAGGATCAGCAACTGGCTGAGGATATAGCGGTCGATCCGGGGCATATCGCGGGGGGGTGTCCTTGGGGCGGCAGTCACATCCTTGCTTAGCGGCAAGGGCGGCTCTGGAAAAGGGTGCGCGGGGCGTCTAGGCTTTGATCCGCAGAATGATGAGGACGCCATGACCCACCCCGTCGAAATCACCTTTACCGAAACCGCCGCCGACCGTCTGGCCGGGCATCAGGGACGGGTGGCAATGATCGTCGCCCCGGGGGGCGACCTGCCGCCGGGCCTGCCGGACGCGACCCGGCAGGCGGCGCGGCGGGCGATGGACTCCAGGGCGGGCAAGGCGCTGAAGCCCGGCGCGGCCCTGGAACTGGCTTTTCCGGCGGGGATGGAGGCGGATGCCCTGACGCTGGTGGCGCTGCCCGACGATGCCACCGTGGACCAGGCGCGCAAGGCGGGGGCGGCCATCGGCGCCAAGCTGGGCAAGACCCATACGCTGGTGCTGGCGGGCGCGCATCCGCTGGCCAACGAGGTGGCGTTGGGCATCGCGCTGCGGGGATATGATTTTTCCGTTTATCAGACAAAGCCCGTCGAGGGTGATGGGGACGCAGGCGCCGACCCGATCCCGCAAAGCATCACGCATGAACCCGACACGGCGGTTCTGGCCGATGCCCAGGCCGACAGCGCCCCGGAAACGCCCGCCGAGCCGGTCAGCGAAAAGGCCCGCGTGACCTTCATGGCCGAAGGCCCCGAGGCCCTGGCGAAGTTCGCCCAGGACGCGGCGGCGGTTGCCGAAGGCGTGTTCTTCACCCGCGATCTGGTCAACGAACCGGCCAACGTCCTGACCACCAGCGATTTCGCCGACCGCCTGAAGGCGATGGAGGAGATCGGCCTGACCGTGGAGGTGCTGGAGGAGGACCAGCTGGCCGAACTGGGGATGCGCGCGCTGCTGGGCGTGGGGCAGGGTTCGGAAAGCCCGTCCAAGGTCGTGGTGATGCACTGGAATGGCGGCGGCGACGAGGCGCCCTTGGCCCTGGTCGGCAAGGGCGTGGTCTTCGACACCGGCGGCATTTCCATCAAGCCTGCCGCGGGCATGGAGGAGATGACCATGGACATGGGCGGCGCGGGCGTTGTCGCGGGCGTGATGCGCACGCTGGCGCTGCGCCGGGCGAAAGCCAATGTCGTGGGCCTGGTGGGCCTGGTGGAAAACATGCCCGACGGCCGTGCCCAGCGTCCCGGCGACATCGTGCGGTCCATGAAGGGCGACACGATCGAGGTGATCAACACCGATGCCGAGGGCCGCTTGGTGCTGGCCGATGTGCTGTGGTATGCGCAGACCCGCTTCAACCCTTCGGCCGTGATCGATCTGGCGACGCTGACCGGGGCGGTGATCATCGCGCTTGGCCACGACAATGCGGGCGTCTTTGCCAACGACGACGCGCTGGCCGACAGCATCCTGGCCGCCGCCAAGGCCGAGGGCGAGGGTGCCTGGCGCCTGCCGCTGGGCCAGCCCTATGACACCCTGATCAAGTCGCGCCTGGCCGACATGAAGAACACCGGCGGGCGCGCGGCGGGGTCGATCACGGCGGCGCAGTTCCTGCAACGCTTCATCCGCAAAGGCACCCCCTGGGCGCATATCGACATCGCGGGCGTGGCGCTGCCGCCAGCCGCCACCGACCTTGCGCCTAAGGGTGCGACCGGCTGGGGGGTGATGACGCTGGATCGCCTGGTCCGTGACGGCTACGAGGCGAAATAGGCCCGGTGGGCAACGCGCTGTTCTATCACCTGACCCGGTCCCCCGCCGAAAGCCTGTTGCCGCAACTGATCGGCAAGTCGCTGGCGGCGGGCTGGCACGTGGAACTGCGCGGCACGGATCCGGGCCGGATGGAGCGGCTGGATCTGCACCTGTGGCAAGGCGACGGCTTCCTGCCGCACGGCTTAGCCGGCGGTCCGCATGACGCGCGACAGCCCGTGTTGTTGACGCTGGCCGGGCAGCGGGCCGCCAACGATCCCGCCTGCCTGATGGCGCTTGACGGGGCCGAGGTCACGCCTTCCGAGGTGCAGGCCCTGGAACGCGCCTGCATCATCTTCGACGGCGGCGATGCGGCGGCCACTGCCCGGGCGCGCGACCAATGGCGGGTGCTGACCGGCGGGGGCGTCGCGGCGGAATACTGGTCCGAGGAAGGCGGCCGCTGGGAACGCAAGCGATAGCGCCGCATCGACTTGGCGCTTGCGCGGGCACCACATGGCGGACCGTGTGATTGAACCCAAGCCTGGCGAAAAAGGAAAGCCGGATGCCGTTCGTGGCCTGATCACGCCGCCGCGTGGCCGGAAAGCCTTGCATGCAGGTCGGCGCGGCGCAGGCTGGCCTTGGGGCCTTGCATCACCGCGCGGCCGCGTTCCAGGACCAGGAAATCATCGCCCAGGTCCCAGGCGAAATCGAAGAACTGTTCGACCAGGACAACCGCCATGTCGCCCCGGTCTCGCAGGCCCGCGATGACGCGGCCGATCTGGGCGATGATGTTGGGCTGGATCCCCTCGGTCGGTTCGTCCAGCAGCAGGACGCGCGGTCTTGTGATCAGGGCGCGGGCAATGGCAAGCTGCTGCTGCTGGCCGCCCGACAGGTCGCCGCCGCGTCGGTGGGCCATTTCCGCCAGGACGGGGAAGCTGTCGAAGATGTCGTCCGGGATGCGGCGGTCCCTGCGGGGCAGGCAGGCGAATCCCGTCTCCAGGTTCTCGCGCACGGTCAGCATGGGAAAGATCGCGCGCCCCTGCGGGACATAGCCCACCCCCATGCGCGCCATTGCTTGCGCCGTGACGCGCCCCAGGTCACGGCCGTCGAACTGCAGGGTGCCACCGGATCGGGGATGCCGCCCGGCCAGCAGGTTCATCAGCGATGTCTTGCCCACGCCGTTGTTGCCCATCACGCAGGTCACGGTTCCGGGGCGGGCCGTGATGTCGATCCCGTGCAGGATCTGGCTTCCGCCGTAATGCAGGGTCAGGTTGGTGGCTTCCAGCATCTTTCAGCGCCCCAGATAGACTTCGACAACGTCGGGATTGCGGGTCACATGGTCCAGGGAACCTTCCGCCAGCACCGACCCCTGGTGCAGGACCGTGACCTTGCAGTTCAGGCGGCGCACGAAGTCCATGTCGTGTTCCACCACCACCACGGCGCGGGCCTGCGCCAGCCGCACCAGCAGGGCCGTGGTTTGCTCTCGTTCCGCCAGCGTCATGCCGGCGGCGGGTTCATCGACCAGCAGCAGGCGCGGGGCCGATGCCAGCAGCATCCCGATTTCCAGCCATTGCTTTTGCCCATGGGACAATTCCCCGGCCTTGCGGGCGACCTGGGCTGCCAGGCCGACCTCGGAGGCCAGGTCCGCGACCCGTTCCGCTGACGCGCGCGAGGGCCGCCAGCCCAGCACGGCAAAGGGGCTGCGGTTGGCCTTCAGCGCCATGGTCAGGTTGTCCGCGACGCTCTGGTCCTCGAAGACGGTGGGACGCTGGAACTTGCGCCCCACGCCCTCGCGGGCAATCTGCGCCTCGTTCATGCGCAGCAGCGATTTCGGCGGGCTGCCCCATTTCACGTCGCCCGCGTCGGGGCGGGTCTTGCCGGTCACGATGTCCATGAAGGTGGTCTTGCCCGCCCCATTGGGACCGATCACGGCCCGCAACTCGGCAGGGCCGATGCTGAAGGACAGGTTGTTGATCGCCCGGAACCCGTCAAAGCTGACGGAAATGCCGTCCACCTCCAGCAGCGCCGTCATGCCTTGGCCTCCTGTTCCTGCAACGCGCCCTGATCGGGACCAAGGTCACGGCCATGCCGCTGCGGCGGGCGCAATCCGCCCAGCCAATCGACGATGCTCGCGATGCCCTTGGGCGCGAACAGCGTGACCCCCACGAAGCTGATGCCAAGCGCCACCTGCCACCAGTCCACCCAGTTCACCGTATAGCCCGGCAGGCGGATCCCCGGCGCCCGCCCGCCGGTGAACCAGCTTGACAGCAGCGAGACGACGACCGCGCCGATGATCGCGCCATACAGCCTGCCGCGTCCGCCGATCGCCACCCAGACCGCCAGATAGATCGACGCGATGGGCATCAGTTCCGCCGGGTTGATGATCCCTGCCTGCGGGTAATACAGCGCCCCCGCGATGGCGGTGATCACCGCGGCGAGGGTGAAGACCACCAGCTTGAAGCCCTCGACCGGATAGCCCAGGAAGCGCACGCGGGTCTCGTCGTCGCGGATCGCGCGGATCACGCTTCCGAACTTGCCGCTGACAAGCCAGGCGGCCAAGACGTAAGCCAGCCCCAGGGTCATGGCCGAGGCCCACAGGAACCAGACCGACAGCGTCGCCTGATCGACCGAGTCGAGGCCGGGAATGTTCTGCAGGCCCGACAGTCCGTTGTTGCCGCGAAAGCCGCTGTCGTTCTGGAACAGCCACAAGGCCAAGGCCAGCGTCATCGCCTGGGTCAGGATCGACAGATAGACCCCGTTGACGCGGCTGCGGAAGGCCAGCCATCCGAAGACCAGGGCCAGCAGGCCGGGCACCGCCAGGACCAGCAGAAGCTGGATCGGCAGCGAATGGGCGAAGGACCAGGCCAGCGGCAGGTCGGACGATCCGACCACGCCGAAGATCTGGTTGGCGACGCCCTCCTGCAATTCCTGTGGGGTGGGTGGAATGGGATTTCCGGCCATGGATGCCGCGACGATGCCTTCGGTCCGCGCATACATCAGCCATTGCCCGATCAGGTATCCGCCAAGGGCAAAGAACGCCATCTGCCCCAGCGACAGGATCCCCAGGTAGCCCCAGACCAGATCCATCGCCACCGCCGCAAGCGCCAGGCACAGGGTCTTGCCCAGAACCTTCACGGTGGATGTGGGGATCAGCCCGGTGCCATAGGCCTGGCTCAGCAGGGTCACGGCGACAGTGAAGACGGCCAGAACCGCCAGCACCACCAGGATCGAGGGGTTGCGCAGGATGAAGGGTTGCCGGGTCATGTCACGCCTCTGCCGCGCGGCCGCGTTGCGGGATGATGCCGCGCGGGCGGAACTGGATGAAGATGATGATGAACAGGATCATGAAGGTCTGCGCCGCCAGGGTGTTGGCGGGGTTCAGCGCCTCGATCACCTTGGACAGCCCGCCGATCAGCGTGGCGCCCGCCAGCGTGCCCCAGATGTTGCCCACGCCCCCCACGACTACGGTCATGAAGCTTTGCACGATGTATTGCTGGCCCAGTTCCGAGGTGACCTGCGCGAACAGCCCGATGGCCACGCCCGCGATGCCCGCGATGCCTGACCCCAGGCCAAAGGTCATCATGGCGATGCGATCGGGGTTGATGCCCATCGACGCCGCCATGCCGGGGTTCTGGGTCACGGCGCGGACCTCCAGCCCAAGCCGGGTGCGCTTCATGATGAATAGGAACAGGCCCAGGAACAGCAGGGCCAGCACGAAGATCGCCACCCGGATCGAGGAAATCGAGATCACGTCGTTGACGGTGATGGATCCTTCCAGCCAGGCGGGCGCGGTCAGCGGGCGAGCCTGGGTGCCGAAGATATTCTTGGCAAGCTGTTGCAGCGCGATGGACACACCGAAGGTCGCCAGCAGCGTCTCCAGCGGACGCCGCGCCAGGTGGCGGATGACCAGCCGATAGAGCAGCACCCCCGCGCCGAAGGTTACGACGAAGGCCAGCGGCAGGGCCACGACCAGCGACAGGGTGCGGTCGGCGATCAGGGTTTGCACCACATAGCCGGTATAGGCACCCATCATGATGAACTCGCCATGCGCCATGTTGATGACGCGCATTACCCCGAAGGTCACCGCCAGCCCGATGGCCGCCAGGAAATAGATCGAGGCCAAGGACAGCGCGTCCAGCCCCAGGTCGATGCCGGTCATGGCCGCCAGCCGCACCTGCGCGCCGGTTTGCGCGGCACGGGCGGCGTCGGTCACGGCGGCGTTGGGTTCTGCGTAGGTTTCGAAAAACCGATTGGCGGCGATTGCCGCGTCAGCCTCGCCGTCCGTTGCGGCGGGGGGGACCGCGCCCGAGGCCTCAAGCGCCTCGTAGGCGCGGTCACGGGCGGCGGGGTCGGACAAATCCGCCACCGGGACGCCGCCCACGCTTCCGTTCACGATGTTGGCGGCAAGCGCGTTGCGCTGATCAGCCGGGGTCAGGCGGGGTTGCAGGATGCCCTGGCTGGTCAGCAGGGCAATGGCGGCCTCGCGCGGGAAATCGTCGTCGCCAACGGTCAGTTCGCGGGCGATGTTGGCATCCGGTTCGGCGGGCGCGGCAATGCGCGTTGTCACCAGCAGCGGGTTCAGCGCTGCACGAAAGTCGAGGCCCACCCCGCCCGCCAGGTCGTCGATGGCCGCGACGCGGACGGCGGGGTCGGGATCGAAGCGGATCGTCAAAAGGCTGGCCACGCGATCGCGCTGCAAGGCCAGGGCAGGATCGGCTTCGGGCGCGGCAGATCGCAGGGCTGCTAGATGCTCGGCCGTGCCGTCGCGGGCGATGGAGGCCAGGGCGGCGGCCCGGCGCACTGGGTCGGGATTGGAAATCTCACTCGCGACCAGGACAGATTCGATCACGCCGCGCACGCCCGAATTGGGGCGCAGCATTTTTGGATCGGCGCCGGGAACGGGCTGGCCCGTCACCGCGTCGGTGGCCGTATCACCGGCCACGATCAGCAGCCGCCCGTCATCCGTGACGCCCAGCGACCGGTCGGCCCAGGCGGACAGCAGGGTCAGACCTTCGGGACCAGTGGCCGCGATCCGGCCCACCAGCGGTTCCACCGATCGGCGCGAGGGCTTCTCGATCTGGTCCAGGTTGTCGGCAATGACCGCTTCAAGCGCGGGGTTGGCCGCGGCGGGCGCCGCCAGAAACAGCGTCACGGCAAGAACGATCAGCGGGCGGATCATGGGCGTATTCCCGGAAAAGAAGGGGCGGAGAGAGCCGCCCCGACGGGTCAATAGTTGGACTGGACCTGCACGCAGGCGTTCGTCTCGGTGTTGAACATTCCGCAGTCCTTGCCCGGCCAGTCGGCGTCCAGCTTGGCGGATTCCGGCAGGAAGTCGGTCCAGGCGTCGCCCGGCACGGGCTCGGTCTGGCTGACGATGTCGAACTGGCCGTCCTCGCGGATTTCCCCGATCAGGACGGGCTTGGTCAGGTGGTGGTTCGGCAGGATCGTGGCGGTGCCGCCGGTCAGGTTCGGAACCTCAACGCCCACGATGGCGTCCAGCACCGGGTCGACATCGGTGGTGCCGGCCTTTTCGACCGCCGCGACCCAGGCGTTGAAGCCGATCACCGTGGCCTCCATCGGGTCGTTGGTCACCCGTTCGTCGTCGCCGATGAAGGCCTTCCATTCCTCGATGAAGGCGGTGTTGGCGTCAGATTCGGCGGTCTGGAAATAGTTCCAGGCGGCCAGGTGCCCGACCAGGTTCGCGGTATCCAGGCCCGCCAGTTCCTCCTCGCCCACTGAAAACGCCATGACCGGGATGTCGTCGGCGCTGACACCTGCCGCCGCCAGTTCCTTGTAGAAGCCCACGTTCGCGTCGCCGTTGATGGTGGACACCACGCCCACCTTCTTGCCGTCCGCCCCAAGCGCGACGACATCGGCCACGATCTTGGACCAGTCGGAATGGCCGAAGGGGGTGTAGTTGACGAAGATGTCGCCTTCCGCCACGCCCTTGCCCTTCAGATAGGCGTCCAGGATGTTGTTCGTGGTGCGCGGATACACGTAATCCGTGCCCAGCAGCGCCCATTTCTCGACGCCCAGTTCCTCGGCCATGTAGTCCACCGCCGGGATCGCCTGCTGGTTCGGCGCGGCGCCGGTATAGATCACGTTCCTGGAAGATTCCTCGCCTTCGTACTGGACAGGATAGAACAGCAGGCCGTTCAGTTCCTCGATCACCGGCAGGACCGACTTGCGCGACACGCTGGTCCAGCAGCCGAAGATCGTGTCCACCTCGGAAACGGTCAGCAACTCGCGCGCCTTTTCGGCAAACAGAGGCCAGTCGGACGCGGGGTCCACCACCACGGCTTCCAGCGGGCGGCCCAGAAGCCCGCCCTTGGCATTCTGCTGTTCGACCATCATCAGGACCGTGTCCTTCAGCGTCGTTTCCGAAATCGCCATGGTGCCCGACAGCGAATGCAGCACGCCGATCCTGATCGGCTCGCCTTCCTGCGCCATGGCCCCGGTCGCCAGCCCCATCGCGGTGGTCAGCGCCAGCATCGCGGACAGTTTGTTCATCATCACCTTCCCCGGCCGTTCGGCCCTGTGTCCCTGTTGTTCCCGTGAAGGCGCGGGGCCTTCGCAGGTGCAGCAAGCCGGGATTTGGAAGGTCTGAACAGGTTTGAGGCAGGATCCAGGCGCGTGGTGCGGCAACTGAACGGGCAACGGGCAGAGCAGGGGACAACTGCCCGTGGCGCAGGCAGGTTCAGGCTGCGCGGGGTTGCAGGCCGCCTTGGTCGATCAGGAAATCGACAATATCCTGCACGCCTGCGCCGTGGCGCAACTGCGCCATAACCACCGGGCGGGCACCGCGCGCGGTTCGCGCGTCGGATTCCAGCAACAACGCGTCCACGCCCACATGGGGCGCAAGGTCGGTCTTGTTCACCACCAGCAGATCCGATCGCGCCAGTCCCGGCCCGCGCTTGCGGGGGATGTCCTGGCCTGCCGCCGTGTCGATGACATAGATGGTCAGGTCGGCCAGTTCCGGGGAAAAGGTCGCGGCCAGGTTGTCGCCCCCCGATTCGATCAGGATCAGGTCCAGGTCCGGGAAGGCCGCGTTCAGGTCGGCAATGGCGGCCAGGTTGATGCTGGCGTCTTCCCGGATCGCCGTGTGGGGGCAGCCGCCGGTTTCCACGCCCCGGATGCGTTCGGCGGGCAGGACCTGGGCGCGCATCAGCGCCTCGGCATCCTCGCGCGTGTAGATGTCGTTGGTGATCACGGCCATGGACAGGCGCGGGGCAAGGGCACGGGCCAGTTGCTCGGTCAGCGTGGTCTTGCCGGCGCCGACAGGGCCGCCGATGCCGACGCGGAGGGGACCGTTCTGGCTCATGATCTGAATATCCTGACTGTCATGGTTTCGTGCCGCATCGCGGCGATGTCGGCGCCCCAGGCCGTGCTGGCAAGGTCGTCTTCGGTGGCTTGGGCGGCGCGGCCGGCCGTGGCGAGGATCGCGGGCTGCAGCGCCGTCAGCATCCGCTGTCCCTCGACCGGGCCGAGGGGCATGAAGCGGACGGCGGCGCTGATCAGGGCTGCGGCCTGGGCTTGCAGAAAGGCCGCGATGATTTCCGGGTGCGGCAGGTCCATCGCGGCGCAGGTGCGGCCAAAGGCCACGGGCAGCGCGGCTGGGGGCTGCGGCTGGCCGGTCAGGGCCGTGATATTGGCGGCGAAGGCGGTGCCCTGTTCGACCGTCTCGGCCAGGCGTTGCGCGGTCAGGCAGGCGGCGCGGGCCAGATCGTCCAGGGACGCGTGATCCGTGGCGCGCAGCGACAGCGCGGCAAGAACGGCATCCGTCCAGCCTGCACCATGATCCATCCAATCCGCCAGCCATTGCGAAAGGGTCGCACGGGTGACGGCCCCTTGATCCATCACCCATTCCAAGCCCTGCGACCAGGCAAAGCCGCCCACCGGAAAGGCAGGCGACAGGATCTGGGCCAGAAGCAGCCGCGCGGCCTCAGGCGTGGTGGTGGATATGGTCGTTGGAATGGCTGTGCCCGTTCGAATGGCTGTGCCCCTTGGCTGGATCGTGGTCATGTGCATGGGACGGGTGATCCGAAGGATTGTTCCCGTGGTCGTGGCCGAAGGTCCGGCCATGGCCATAAGCGCCGCCTTCCGGGCGGAAGGGCAGTTCCTTGTGGCAAATCTCGGCCCCCAGCTTGCGCAGCATCGCCTCCAGCACATGGTCCTGGCGGATGATCAGGCGATCGGCCTCGATCCGGCAAGGGGTGTGGCGGTTGCCGATATGCCAGGAAAGGCGCGCCAGATGGCCGCGGATCACCATCACGGGTTCGGGCTTCGCGCGCACCACGATCTGGCGCCCATCGGACAGTTCAAAGGCGTCGCCGTCTTCCAGGCTGGTCACTTCGGGCAGGTCCACCAGGAAATCGCCCGCCGCGCAGGAAAGCTTCTTGCGCCGCAACAGGCGGCCTTCGTAATCCAGCGAAACCTCGCCATCGAACGGTGCGGGTGCGTTGCGGATAATGCTTGTGGCGGTAATCATGTCGGTGTCCTCCCTCAAAAGAGGAAATAGCGTTGGGCCATCGGCAGTTCCGTCGCAGGCTCGCAAGTTAACAATTCTCCATCGGCGCGCACCTCGTAGGTTTCGGGATCGACCTCGACCACCGGCATGGCGCTGTTCAAGGCCATGTCGGCCTTGCCGATGTCGCGGGTGTTTTCGACCGCGATCAGGGTCTTGTGCAGCCCTTCTCCTGCGCCGTCTTCCAATCCCGCCTTGCTGACGAACAGCGCCGAAGCGCGGCCCGTATGCCCCCACATCGGGCGGCTGAACACAGGCTGCACGGGGATGGAGCCATTGGGATCGCCCATCTGCGCCACGCTGATCTGGCCGCCGACCAGGACCATTTCCGGCTTGACCCCGAAGAAGGCGGGCGACCACAGCACCAGGTCGGCGCGCTTGCCGGGGGTGACGCTGCCGATATGGGCGGAAACGCCGTGCGCGATGGCCGGGTTGATCGTGTATTTCGCGATGTACCGCCGGGCGCGCAGGTTGTCGTTGTTGCCCTGTTCGCCGGGCAGCCGGCCCCGCTGGCGGCGCATCTTGTCGGCGGTCTGCCAGGTGCGGATGATCACCTCTCCGATCCGGCCCATGGCCTGGCTGTCGGATGAAATGACGCTGAACGCGCCCAGGTCGTGCAGGATGTCCTCGGCCGCGATGGTTTCGCGCCGGATGCGGGATTCGGCGAAGGCCACATCCTCGGGGACGCGGCGGTCCAGGTGATGGCAGACCATCAGCATATCCAGATGCTCCTCGACCGTGTTGGCGGTATAGGGGCGCGTCGGGTTGGTGGACGAGGGCAGGACATTGCCCATGCCCACCATGCGGATGATGTCGGGGGCGTGGCCGCCGCCCGCGCCCTCGGTGTGATAGGCGTGGATCGTGCGGCCCGCGATGGCCGCCATGGTATCCTCGACAAAGCCGGATTCGTTCAGCGTGTCGGTGTGGATCATCACCTGCACGTCCATGGCATCCGCCACCCTTAGGCAGCAATCGATGGCGGCAGGGGTGGTGCCCCAGTCCTCGTGCAGCTTCAGCGCGCAGGCCCCGGCGCGGACCTGTTCCTCAAGGGCTGCGGGGACACTGGCATTGCCCTTGCCGGCGATGCCGATGTTGACGGGCAGCTCGGCGCAGGCCTCCATCATCCGGGCGATGTGCCAGGGGCCGGGCGTGCAGGTTGTGGCCAGCGTGCCATGCGCGGGGCCGGTGCCGCCGCCCAGCAGGGTCGTGACGCCGGAATGCAGCGCATGGTCCACCTGCTGCGGGCAGATGTAGTGGATGTGGCAGTCAAAGCCGCCGGGCGTCAGGATCCGCCCCTCGCCCGCGATGATTTCGGTGCCGGGACCGATGATCAAGGTGACACCGGGCTGCGTGTCGGGGTTGCCTGCCTTGCCGATGCCCGCGATGCGGCCGTCGCGCAGGCCCACGTCGGCCTTGGTGATGCCTTGATGATCAAAGACCACGACGCCGGTGATGACCGTGTCCATTGCCCCGCCTTGGCGCGTGACCTGGGATTGGCCCATGCCGTCGCGGACGACCTTGCCGCCGCCGAACTTGACCTCCTCGCCGGGGGTGGTCAGGTCGCGCTCGACCTCGATCAGCAGGTCGGTGTCGGCCAGGCGGATGCGGTCGCCGGTGGTGGGGCCGTAAAGGGCCGCATAATCGGCGCGCGACAGGCGGGTCATAGCGCCCCCATGATGTCTTTGCGGAAACCCTGCACGATGCGGTCGCCTGCGAAGGGGATCAGGCGGACCTCGCGCGACTGGCCGGGTTCAAAGCGGACGGCGGTGCCTGCGGGAATGGACAGGCGCATTCCCCGCGCTGCGGCCCGGTCGAAATGCAGTGCCGGGTTGGTTTCCGCGAAATGATAATGGCTGCCGACCTGGATCGGGCGGTCGCCGGTGTTTGCCACCATCACCGTGACGGGATCGCGGCCCTTGTTCAGGATGATCTCGCCCGGGGCGGTCAGGATTTCGCCGGGGGTCACTCAGCCCACCATCGCAAGCGCCAGGCCCGCCACAGCCGTGCCGCCGCCAAGCCCGCGCAGCAGGACGCTGCGGCCCAGCAGCTTGCCCAGGCCGATGCCCGCCAGATGCAGCGCCATGGTCGCGATGGCAAAGCCCATGGCATAGGCGCCCAGCCCCGCCGCAGGCCCTTCGGCGCCATGCGCCCAGCCATGGGCAAGGCCGAACAGCGCCACCCCCGGCAGCAGTACCGCCAGCGGCAGGCGCACGGCCATTGCCACCAAAGCCCCCAGGACGGCGACCGAGGCAAGGATCATCGGCTCGACCCCCGGAAAGGGCAGGCCATCGAAACCCGCCAGACCGCCCGCGATCATGCTGCCCACGAAGGCCAGGGGCAGCGCCCACAGCGCGCGACCGCCGACCTGGGCTGCCAGCAGGCCAAGCGCCAGCATCGCCAGCAGATGATCGGGCCCGTCGACGGGATGGGCCAGGCCGCTGGCGAACTGGCCCGCGTCATGGTGACCGGTATGCGCCAGGGCGGCCTGGGGCAGCAGCAGGGCGGCGGCAAGGATGGGCTTTTTCATTCAGGCCTCTTGGCGGATCGGGTGATGGACGGTGACAAGCTTGGTGCCGTCGGGAAAGGTGGCCTCGACCTGCACGGAGTCGATCATGGCGGGGACGCCGGTCATGCACTGGTCGGCTGTGATCACATGGGCGCCCGCCGCCATCAGGTCGGCCACCGTTCGGCCGTCGCGCGCACCCTCGACCACGAAATCGGTGATGAGCGCGATCGCCTCGGGGTGGTTCAGCTTGACGCCGCGCGCCAACCGGCCACGCGCCACCATCGCGGCGACGGACACCAGCAGTTTTTCTCGTTCGCGGGGGGAAAGGTTCATCGTCAAACCTGCCAAATGCGGGGAAGGGGATCGGGGCGAAGCGTGGTCAGCAACCGGTTGACCTGCCGCCGCAGGGGCCAGTCGTCCCGCGCCAGCAGGCGGATCACCAGCCGGCCAGGCGGGGCGCTGGCGGCGCCCGTGACGCCCGGTTCGTCAAGAACGGCGCGGGCGGGTGCCAGCAGGTCGGGCGCATGGGGCGCGATCATCGTCAGGGTCGCCACAGCGCGGGCGTCGTCCAGCAGGGCCGGTCCCCCCAGCCGGGGCAGCGCCGCGTCATCCAGGGCCATCGCGTCGTGATGGACGATCCGTCCTGCCCGGCGCACCACGCGGCGGTCGCGCAGATGCAGGCGGCGGGGACATTCGCCCATGGCAAGGCGCCCCAGGACGATCATCTCCAGCAGCAGGCAGCCTGCGCCGGGGGCCAGATCGACCGTCGTGTCACGCTCCAGCCGGGCTTCGTCGAACAGGATCGTTTCCTGCGGCAGCCAGTCGAGCCAGCCGTTGTGCCCGACGGTCAGCCGGACCTCGGCCCGCGCCGCGGGGCCTGTGGCGCGATAGGCGCGTTCGGCGGTCTGGGTGGTTGCCAGGGCGCGGGTGTCAGGCCGAAGCGTTACCGCGAATGACAGCCGGTCCCCCGAGGCCAGACCGCCCGATGTGTTCAGGAACATGATCTGCGGCAGGCCCGCCGTGATGCGGGGCAGCATCGCCTTCGCCGATCCCCCTTGCGCCAGATCGGCCAGCCCGCGCGGCCCCAGAACGACATGGGCTGCGCCACGGCTGCGCTGAAGAACGGGCATGGGATCGGTTGCGTCGAACATGAACCGAAGGGGTGGCCCATCGCCGGAAAGGTCAATCCCGGCCCATGCGGCAAATGCCCGTCAGGTACGCATCACGGGGCAATCTGCCCAAGGCGCGGGCTTGTCGCCCACGGAAAAGGCAATTCTAGGATCACCCTGCCGTCGCACGCAGCAGTCTTTGCCGCGCGGGCGGGATCGTTCCGATCTCGACCCCGGTGAAGACGTGCATGGTCCGCAGCACGGGATCGACGACCGCATGGTCGCTGACCCAGCCGCCCATCGCCAGATAGCTGCGCAGCAGGGGCGGCATTGCGGCCAGGGCGCGTTTGGCATCAAGGGGGCCGGGACGCAGGGCGCGGACCAGGCGAAAGACATGGGGCGCCTTGATGCGCGGCCACCAGCGGCGCGGCGCCAGATGGCGTTGCTGAAGCATGGCAAAGGCGTCCGCATGGACCGCAGGCTCGGTCCCGCCAAAGCTGGAACATCCGAACAGCATCTGCACGCCCCCGTCGTTCACGATGCGCGTCAGCGCCGCCCAGGCCAGGCGGATGATGTCGGGATCGCCCGCCGAAGGGTGAACGCAGAACCGCCCCACTTCGACCATCGGGGCATCAAAGGATTCAAGCGCCGCCAGGTCATAGAATTGCGCGGAATAGCTGCGCCCGATATCCCGCCCGCCCGGCAGCGTCAGAAAGCGAAAGCAGCAGACAAGCCGGCCCGCCGCATCGGTGATCAGCACATGGCGGCAATCGGCGTCCAGGGGGTCCGCGTCCAGGGGCGCACAATCACCGGCAAGGCCGTCCCGCGTCACGAAGCACAGCCAGCGCAACCGTTGCGCGGCGCGCAGATCCTCGGCCGAGGCGGCGAGCCGTGCCAGATAGCGGCCTTTGCGAAGTGGTTCCATGCGGCTTCCCCCCAAGCTGCGGTGCCTTGTTATGACACCGTGCCGTGACCGGATTGCGACGGCATCAGTCGCCCTGCCGGTCGCCCAGCACGTCCTCGACATAGATGCGCTTGACCAGGATGATCGTGACCAACAGCAAGGGCGTCGCCAGAACGATACCCGCGAAACCGAACAGCCCGCCAAAGGCCAGGATCGCCAGGACCGTCAGCGCGGGCGGCAGGTCTGCGGCATAACGCTGGATCAGGGGCATCAGAAGGTTCCCCTCGACCTGCTGGACGACGACGAACAGCAGCGCCACATAGACCGCCAGGTCGAACCCCTGGGTCAGCGCAAACAGCACCGCCGGGATCCCCGACAGGAACGGGCCCACGACCGGGATGATGTTGGTCAGCCCCGCGATCAGCCCCAGCACCAGGGCCAGCGGCACCCCCAGCAGCCACAGGCCCAGCCCAGTGACCAGGGCCACCAGCACCATGTCAAGCGCCTGGCCGCCCATCCAGCGGGCTAGGGCGCGGGCCAGTTCATCCGCGATCTGCCCCGCCCGCTCGCGATAGGACAAAGGCACCAGCCGCAGGGCGCCGCCGCGATACATGGGCGCATCCAGCGCCAGGAAGATCGCCACCGTCACCAGCAGGACCAGGTTCGCCACCCCGCCAAGGACGGTGGTCAGCGTCCCCGTGACATAGCCGAAGAGCGAGGGCAGGCTGCCCCCCGGCGTCGTCCCGCCCCCTGCCTCGGCGCTCTCCAGCCGCCGTTCCAGGAATTGGCCCAGGGAACTGTCGGAAAGCCAGGCGTTCACCTGGTCCAACGCAGCGGGCAGGCTGCCGATCAACTGGCCGAACTGGTCCGAAATCGACGGCCCCGCCCCCGCCACGATCCCCGCGATCACCAGCACCGCCGCAAAGGCGCACAGAAGCACGCCCGGCTTGAGGCCGATTCCCGCGCGACGGTGCATGACCGCTGCCCCCGCGCGCAACGCAATGGCGATCAGGATCGCCCCGAATCCCATCAGCAGGACATTCGACCATTGCCACATCGCCGCCAGCAGCAGGACCAAAGCCATGGCCATGGCGATGGGACCGGGGCGCAGCCGGGGCCGGGGGTCGGACAGGAGGGGACGGTTGGTCATGCAAAGAAGGCCTTTTGCCGGGATCTTGCGCCCATCATGCCCTTGGCTTGCCCGCAGATGCCATCCCTGATAACCGGGCGCGGATCGAATAACCGGGCGGGAATGTCCCGCCTGACACATCACAAGGGACGCCCCATGGCCATCGAACGCACGCTCTCCATCATCAAGCCCGACGCCACCCGCCGCAACCTGACCGGCAAGATCAACGCCAAGTTCGAGGATGCGAGCCTGCGCATCGTCGCGCAAAAGCGCATCAAGCTGTCGCCGGAACAGGCGGGCAAGTTCTACGAAGTCCACAAGGACCGCCCCTTCTATGGCGAGCTGGTCGAGTTCATGGCCTCCGAGCCGGTTGTCGTGCAGGTGCTGGAAGGCGAGGGCGCCATTGCCAAGAACCGCGAAGTGATGGGCGCGACCAACCCCGCCCAGGCCGACGCGGGCACCATCCGCAAGGACTTCGCGCTGTCCGTGAGCGAGAACTCGGTCCACGGCTCTGACGCGCCCGAAACGGCCAAGGAGGAGATCGCGTTCTTCTTCTCGGGGCTTGAACTGGTGGGGTAAGGGTTGAAGAACCCAGAGATGACAAAGGAGGGGCCGCAAGGCCCCTTTTTTATTCAAATAGTTTTCCTGTAGGGTCACCATACCGTTTTTGATGGGAACGCGCCTTGCCACTACCTATTGATGTGACCATCGCGACTGAAGATGGATCGTCCAAGTTGTCGCTAAATTCTGGCGGTATAATTCTTATTGCGGGGCCTAATGGAGTAGGAAAGTCTGCGTTATTAGCTGAACTTTATCGGCTTTTAGGCGACAGAGTTGGCACGTATCTTCCAGGTCACAGGCAAATTAATTTCAATACGGACTGGGACGCGATTCACTCGGGGATTGAGACAATATACAAACGGTTGTTTGAAAATGCAGATCATTTCAACAGGTATAAAAATTCATGGGCGGAAGAGCAGTTTAAATCTGAGTTAAGGATACTGCAGAATAGAGAAAATGAATTCAACAGGAACAATCTAAAGTTAATAAAACATCGGGGAGAATTTATTCCGCATACTGGTAGCTGTAATGACAGCCCGCTTGATGTGGTAAATGAAATATTTTCTCAGGCTAATTTCCCAATACCCTTCGGGCTCGATAGTAGTGGAGTATCGGTATCTCGAAGGGGTTCAGAATCTTACTCCGTTGAAGCCAGGTCTGACGGCGAGCGTGCGGCGTTATATCTTTGCGCAGCGTTCTGCAACCGCGTTCCTGGATCGGTGCTACTTATTGATGAGCCGGAAAAACATCTTGATAGAACCATTTCTACTGTTCTTATCGAAGCGTGTTTAAGAAGCAGAAACGATATTTGCGTTATCTTGTCAACGCATGAACCTGGGCTTCTGACGGCCCAAATCAACAGGGATATTCTGCACCTAAGAGACTCAAAGATTGTTCAGCCTAAACCTGAGCGCCGAATTTACAAGATATCCCCGTTGAAAGCAGACGATGACGTAACCGTCCTGCGCGCCGATCTTATGGGCGTTAGAGATCGCGTTCTTTTTGTAGAAGGAAGTGAGTCTTCTGACGATGTTTCTTTATATTCTCTGATTTACAATGGAGTGAAGGTCGTTCCAAAAGGAAGCTGTTCAGCAGTGTGTGAAGCTACTAAAGGCATTGGCCGACTTGTTGAGGGTCACTGGTTGGAGCCACGGGGAATTATTGATGGCGATGGCCGTTTAGAAGATGAAAAACTCAAACTAAGAAAGACGGAATATTTTTGCTGCCATACCCAAGCATAGAGAATCTGTTTTTCCTGCCAGAATGCATTTCGTGCTTTGTTGAGGCCGATATGCTCCATTCTGGAGGGTTGTCTGAGCGCGAGCGGCTGGATAATTATCGAAATACCATTGTTAATGTATTTCGTGCAGAGTTATATAAAATTGCTGCCCTTAGATCTGTTTGGCGGGTAGAGAGAGATCTTTCGTCAAGAAAGGTCATACAGAAATTTAATGGATGGGAATTTTGATAAGATAGAAATTGATGTCAAAAAAATACATGAACAATCTATTATTGAGACTAAGGATTCTTTAACGGAAGGTGCGGAGCATGTTATGTTGCATATGCCTATCAAGAAGACAAGCCTCCCGGAAAGAGCTTGCATTGCTTTGGGGGCTGATGGCTTTTTGCATTATAAGCGCGTGATTTTTGCGACAAATTGAGGTTGGCTCTTTGCCTGGAGGGGCTGCACTAGCCGCGATAAGAAGGCATTTACCTGATATATATGAATTTGAGAAAATGAGAATTCCTGTTTAGGTATGACCTATAGATATGCAGTAGGTTTGTAGTCAGACGTTCCTCCGAGTGCTTACCCACCCTACCATTGCACCCCCACCCCCATCCGCGCTATCCCTCCTGAACCCATATCCAGCAGGAGGCCCCCATGCGCGCATTTGTCTTTCCAGGCCAGGGGGCGCAGGCCATCGGCATGGGGCGTGAGCTGGCCGAGGTCTATCCCGCTGCGCGCGATGTGTTCGAGCAGGTGGACGAGGCGCTTGGGGAAAAGCTGTCGGAGCTGATCTGGAACGGCGACATCGACACGCTGACCCTGACGCAGAACGCGCAGCCGGCGCTGATGGCGGCCTCGATGGCGGCGTTCCGGGCGATGGAGTCCGAGGGCATCACCATCGCGGACGCGAATTTCGTGGCGGGGCA
Organism: Paracoccus actinidiae; assembly: GCF_030863885.1. NCBI lineage: Bacteria > Pseudomonadati > Pseudomonadota > Alphaproteobacteria > Rhodobacterales > Paracoccaceae > Paracoccus > Paracoccus actinidiae. Next base: position 1,739,200 of record NZ_CP132956.1, on the reverse strand, counting down.
TTCGCTGGGCGAATACTCGGCCTTGTGCGCCGCAGGGGCGCTGACGCTGGAGGATACGGCGCGGCTGCTGCGCCTGCGCGGGCAGGCCATGCAAGAGGCCGTGCCGGTGGGCCAGGGGGCGATGGCGGCGATCCTGGGTCTCGATTTCGCGACGGTGGACCATATCGTCAGGGATATCGGGGGCGAGGGCGTCGTGCAGGCCGCCAATGACAACGATCCGGGGCAGGTCGTGATATCCGGCCATAAGGACGCGGTGGAACGCGCGGCGGCGGCGATGAAGCTGGCGGGCGCCAAGCGGGCGCTCATGCTGCCGGTCTCGGCGCCGTTTCATTCGGTGCTGATGCAGCCCGCGGCGGCGGTGATGGCCAATGCGCTGGCGGGCGTGGACATCCATCCCCCGGCAGTTCCACTGGTCGCCAATGTCCGCGCCGAGGCCGTGACGGAACCCGGCGCGATCCGGCGATTGCTGGTGGAACAGGTCACGGGCACCGTGCGCTGGCGCGAATCCATCGCCAACATGGCCGAGGCCGGCGTGACCGAATTCTGGGAAATCGGCGCGGGCAAGGCGCTGTCGGGAATGATCAAGCGCATCGCCAAGGATGCAACCGTGCGCAACATAGGCGTGCCTGCGGATATCGCGGCGTTGAAGGGCTGAGGTCGGCTTTGGATATTTGGATGAAGAAGAAGGATCAGCCATGTTCGATCTGACAGGCAGGACCGCCCTGGTGACGGGCGCATCGGGCGGTATCGGCGGCGCCATCGCGCACGCACTGCATGGGGCGGGCGCGACCGTGGCCCTGTCCGGCACGCGCGAGGGGCCGTTGCAGGAACTGGCCGCGTCCCTGGGCGATCGCGCCCATGTCGTGCCTGCGGACCTGTCGAAGCCCGAGGCCGCAGCGGCGCTGGTCAAGGATGCCGCCGCTGCCATGGGTTCCATGGATATCCTGGTCAACAACGCGGGCATCACGCGCGACAACCTGTTCATGCGAATGTCGGACGACGAATGGAGCCAGGTCATGGACGTGAACCTGACAAGCGTCTTTCGCCTGTCGCGCGCGGCCCTGCGGGGGATGATGAAGGCCCGCTGGGGGCGGATCGTCACCATCACCTCGGTCGTGGGGTCCACGGGCAATCCGGGTCAGGGCAACTATGCCGCCGCCAAGGCGGGCCTGGTAGGGATGTCGAAGTCCCTGGCCTATGAGGTCGCAAGCCGGGGCATCACGGTGAACTGCGTGGCGCCCGGCTTCATCGCCACGCCCATGACTGACAGCCTGACCGACGACCAGAAGGGCAAGATCCTGTCCCAGATCCCGGCGGGCCGCATGGGCGTCCCCGAGGAGATCGCGGCGGCGGTGCTGTATCTGGCCAGTCCCGAGGCGGCATACGTCACCGGCGCCACGCTTCATGTGAACGGCGGCATGGCGATGGTCTGACGCAACCCTTTCAAGCGAAAGCGGTTGCAAGAGGGTTCACGGGTGCTATATCCCCGCCTTTAGCAGCAGGGGAAACCGCCCTGGGCAGAACCGGGCCGTATGTGCCCGTGCAAAACTGGGCGGATGCCCGTGAGAATGAGGATGTGACATGAGCGATATCGCTGATCGCGTGAAGAAGATCGTGGTCGAGCATCTGGGCGTCGAGGAAGACAAGGTGGTCGAATCCGCCTCGTTCATCGACGACCTGGGGGCCGACAGCCTCGACACTGTCGAGCTGGTCATGGCGTTCGAGGAAGAATTCGGGATCGAGATCCCGGACGACGCCGCCGAAACCATCCAGACCGTTGGCGACGCGGTGACCTTCATCAAGGGCGCGGTCTGATCCGCATCCCTGCCACGAACGGCATTCCGAAGCGGCGTCCCTGAGAAGGGACGCCGCTTTTTCATGGCAGCCATGCAGCCGGAACCGTGTATGGCAGACGGCCGTTGACTGGGCAAACCAGACAAGGAGCCGATCATGGCCGTTGCATTGAAGGGGCTGTCCGACAACGCCCGCAAGACCTCGATTTCCGAACTGAACGGGCGGCTGGCCGATTCCGTTGCCCTGGCGCTTGCGGTCAAGCAGGCGCATTGGAACGTGAAGGGCCGCAACTTCATCGCCATTCACGAACTGTTCGATGCCGTCCATACCAACCTGCGCGACCAGATCGACATCATGGCCGAACGCGTGCAGCAACTCGACGGCGTGGCCGTGGGCACCGCCGAACGGGTGGCGGGTTCGACCACGCTGGCAGAATATCCGACAGACCTGACACGGGCCGAGGATCACATCCGCGCTCTGTCCGACCGCTTCCGCGACCATGGCGAACGGCTGCGCGCCGCCATCGATGCGACGGACGAGGCGGGCGATGCGAATACCGCCGACATCTTCACCGCAGCCTCGCGCGGCGTGGACAAGGATCTGTGGTTCATGGAAAGCCATCTGGAAGGATGACCGGCCAGGCTGCCCCCTTCAGCGGCCCAGCTTTGCGTGCACCTCGTCCAGATCGATCTCGCCCCCCGGCATCTTGTTGTCGGGGTTGTCGAAGTCATACCGGAACAGTTGGAAATCGTCCTTGTAGATTTCCCAGATCAGGTGGCGCGACAGGTCGTCGAAATAATCGCTAACCTTGTGGGCGCGTTTCGGCCCGTGCCCCTCGGATTCATTGAACCGGGGCACGGCCGCCAGATCGACCGCCACGGGGGTCGGGGCCGCATCCAGCACCTGCGCCATGCCGGTGTTGAAGGTTTCGGTAAAGAAAATCCGGTCATAGCGGCCGCCATTGGCGATGAACGTGCCGACATGGCCCGACATGGCCGACCAGTGGATGTCCGGCTCCATCGGGCGGCGCCAACGGATGGTGTCGCGCGCGAACAACAGGAACCGGCGAAAGCTGGCGATCTGGTCGAAATCGAAATCGTTTTCCGGGCTGCCCACGTCGATGCCGTATTGCTGCGCCAGTTGCGGCACCAGATTGCCGCGATAGCGTTTGCCGTTGCGCTGGACGCCCGCGATCTTGTCGAAGAACGACGACAGGATCCGCGCATAAGGGTTGCGCACGCAGGTGAAGGTCATGGCGTCATGGCGTGCGACCGCGCTTTCGATCAGGGGCTTGCTGTGGTCTTGGGACCATTTGTGCAAGCCTTCGGTGGAATCATGGATGTCGCCGTCGAAAAACCGGCTGTGATCGGAATAGAACATGATCTGCCCGATGGTCGAGCAGGCGCATTTCGGCACCACGCGATAGATCATGCTTTCGCTTTCGGTCATCCAGACTCCGGGAAAGCCCATTGCCATTCTCCTTATTGGGGTGCCCGGCTTGCTCAGGGGCGTCAAACGCGGCTAGACACAGAAACCAAACCCGGGCGAAAGATTCAACGCCTTCAATGGAATTGCGAACCGACGTGAAAGCCTGCGCCCGATGGCCCGTATCGCCTTCATTCTGCTGACCCACAAGGATCCGCAAGGCGTGGTTGATCAGGCGCGCCGCTTGACGGCCGCGGGCGATTATGTGGCGATCCATTACGACCGGGGGGCGCCTGCCGACGGGTATCGTCTTATCCGCCAGGAACTGTCGGACCATCCGGGCGTGACCTTTGCGCCGGTCCGCATCCGTTGCGGCTGGGGCGAATGGTCGCTGGTGGCCGCCACCCTTGCCGCCCTGCAACAGGCCGAGCGCGCCTTCCCCGAGGCCACGCATTTCTACATGCTGTCGGGCGACTGCATGCCCATCAAGTCGGCGGAATATGCGCGCGACTTCCTGGACCGCGACGATTGCGACTATATCGAATCCTTCGATTTTTTCGACAGCGACTGGATCAAGACCGGGATCAAGGCGGAACGGCTGATCTATCGCCACTGGTTCAACGAACGCCGCAGCAAGCGGCTGTTCTATGTCAGCATGGCGGTGCAGAAGGCGTTGCGGCTGGACCGCCCGCTGCCTCGCGGCATCCAGGTCATGATCGGGTCGCAATGGTGGTGCCTGCGCAGGCAGACGGTGGAATCGGTGCTGGGCCTGGTCGCGGAACGGCCCGAGCTTTTGCGTTTCTTCCGCACCACCTGGATCCCGGACGAGACGTTCTTCCAGACCCTGGTCGCCCATCTGGTGCCCAAGGGCGAAATCCGCCGCCGTTCGCCCACCTGCCTGATGTTCACCGACTATGGGATGCCGGTGACCTTCTACAACGACCACTACGACCTGCTGATCCGGCAGGATTACCTGTTTGCCCGCAAGATCAGCGCCGATGCGCTGGATCTGCGCGCCCGGCTGGGGGTGCTGTGGCAGGCCCAGGGCGTGGGCTTCGCCATCTCGAACGAGGCGCCGCGCTTGTTCCGGTTCCTGACCGGGCGGGGCCGGGTGGGACGCCGTTTCGCCCCGAGGTTCTGGGAAGATCAGGGCGCGGGGCGCAACCAGACGATCTGCCTGATCGTCGCCAAGAAATGGCACAGCGCCAAGCGGCTGACGACGGCGATCCGGACGCTGACCGACATTCCGGCGGTTGATTACATCTTCAACGAACGCGAGGCTGGCCTGCCGGATCTGGGCGGCATCGCATCCACCGTGGCCAAGCGCGAGCGTCATCGCCGCGCTCTGGTCCGGCTGCTGCTGGATGATTTTGCATCGAACCGGCTGGTGTTGTGCCTGGATCCCTCGGCCCTGACCCTGATCGCCGATTTCGCGGGCGACAAGGCGGAAACGCGGATCCTATTCATCGACAGCGATTTCGACGAGGAATATCTGCGCGGCCATATGCGCCGCACGGGCCTTGCGGGGCCCGCGACGCCCGACCCGGTGATCCGCGAGCTGCTGCCCGTCGTGGCAAGCGATCTTGCCCACGAGGCCGAGCGTTTGCGCGACATGGCGATTTCGCGCCTGTCCATCCTTTCCCCCTCGGCAACGATGGACGCCAATGCCCATGCCATCGCGCAGTTTCTGGATGTTCCGCCAAACCTCGCGCATGATCTGGCGCAGACGCCGCATCTGTTCACCGACTGACCACAGGAACACCCATGGCCATTGCTTACGACGACACCAATATCTTTGCCCGGATCCTGCGTGGGGAAATCCCCTGCGACAAGGTGGCCGAAACCGATCATGCCCTGGCATTCCGCGACATCCGGCCCCAGGCCCCCGTTCATGTGCTGGTGATCCCCAAGGGCAGCTATGTCAGCTTCGACGATTTCGCGGCCAATGCCTCGGACGCGGAAATCGTGGACTTCACGCGCCTTTGCGCCCGGGTCTGCGCGTCCGAGGGGGTGGACCTTGCACAAGGGAACGGGGGTTTCCGGGCCATTGCCAATACCGGCCCCCATGGCGTGCAAGAGGTTCCGCATTATCACCTGCACATCATGGGCGGGCGGGTGATGGGACCGATGCTGTCGCGCCAGGGCTAGGCCCGCGTCATTTCCACGAACACATCCTCCAGATCGGGCTGCTCGGTCGCGACATCCAGGATGGGGATGCCCGCGCCGCGCAGCGCGTCCAGAAGCTGGTCGGCGCGCACCCGCGACGGGGGATAGCTGATCGCAAGCCGCCCGTCGGCGCGCCATTCCGGATGCGCCCCATCCGCCAGCGGCGGCAGGGGCGTGCGCCCGCCGGTGTCCAGCACCAGCGTCTTGCCGTCGGCGCGCGACAGCAGGCTGCGCGTGTCCTGCCGCACCACCAGTTCGCCGTGGTTGATGATGGCGATCTCGTCGCACATCTGTTCGGCTTCTTCCAGGTAATGGGTGGTCAGGATGATGGTCATGCCCTGCCGGTTCAGCGCCCGCACGTTCTGCCACAGCATTTCGCGCAGGGTGATGTCCACGCCGGCCGTCGGTTCGTCCAGAACCAGGATCTGCGGGCGATGCACCAGGGCCTTGGCCAGCAGCAGGCGCCGCCGCATCCCGCCCGACAGGTTTCGGGCATAGGCATTGGCCTGGTCCACCAGCCCCACGAGTTCCAGCAGTTCATCCGTCCAGCGTTCGCGTTTCGGGACGCCGTAAAGGCCCGCCTGCACTTCCAGGCTGGCGCGAGGGGTAAAGAACGGATCCATGTTCAGTTCTTGCGGCATCACCCCGATGGCCGCGCGCGACTGGCGCGGGTTCACGCCCTGGTCAAAGCCCCAGATCGTGACGCGGCCCGCCGTCTTGTTCACCAGCCCGGCCAGGATATTGATCATCGTCGATTTGCCCGCCCCGTTCGGTCCCAGCAGCCCGAAGATGCTGCCCGCCGGGATGGTCAGGTCGATCCCCTTCAACGCCTCCTTGGCGGGGGCCGATCCTTGCGCGGCATAGGTCTTGCGCAGGCCGGTGATCTCGATGGCGTTTGGCATGGGTCTTGTTCCCCCGGACAGCTTGCGAAGGCAGGCGGCGCTGCGGTATCAGGGGATAAGACCAGATGCCGCCCGCCGCCACAAGAAGGCCAGCCATGACGCAATACATTCCCCCGGAAAACTCGCTATCGACCGAACAGACGGATTTGTCCGAACTGAGGCTGCCCCCGCCCGCGACCCAGACCGTCACCACCTGGAAGGTCGCCTGCGACGGGGACGATGCCGGGGGCATGGGGCATCCGCGTGTCTGGCTGGCGATTTCGCCTGAAACGGGCTTTGTCGATTGCGGCTATTGCGACAAGCGTTTCGTGATCGACCGGGACCACGCGCACGACGACCACTAGGGCTTGGTGGGGCGGGGGGCCTTTGTCCCCCGGCAGCGGTCCGAACAATACCGGACCTGGTCCCAGTCACGCGCCCATTTCTTGCGCCAGGCAAAGGGCCGCCCGCAGCAGGCGCAGATCTTGCTGGGCAAGTTGCCCTTGTGGACCATCCTGGGCATTGCCACCTTCTGCATTCTGCCGAGCCGGGGCGCGTCTGGAAACGGGCGCGCGATCGTGCCAGAACCGGACCCTGGAACAAAAGGAACATGCACATGGTCGAAGGCTTCGGCAAGGGTTGCCACCTGCACCTGATCGACGGATCGGCCTTTATCTTCCGGGCCTATCACGCCCTGCCGCCGCTGACGCGCAAGTCCGACGGGCTGCCGGTGGGCGCGGTCGCGGGTTTTTGCAACATGCTGTGGAAATACGTCACCGACGAACGGGGCAGCGATGCGCCAACCCATGCGGCGGTGATCTTCGACCATTCGTCCAAGACCTTCCGCAATGACATCTACAAGGCCTACAAGGCCAACCGTCCCGAGCCGCCCGAGGATCTGCGGCCCCAGTTCCCCCTGACCCGCGATGCCACCCGCGCCTTCAACATCGCCTGCATCGAAACCCAGGGGTACGAGGCCGACGACATCATCGCGGCTCTGTCCTGCAAGGCGCGCGACGCGGGCGGCGCGGTCACCATCATCAGCAGCGACAAGGATCTGATGCAGCTTGTGGGCGACGGCGTGCAGATGCTGGATCCGATCAAGAACAAGCCCATCGACCGCGACGAGGTGTTCGAGAAATTCGGCGTCTGGCCCGACCGGGTGGTGGACGTGCAGGCATTGGCCGGGGATCCCACCGACAACGTGCCGGGCGCCCCGGGCATCGGCATCAAGACCGCCGCCCAGTTGATCACCGAATTCGGCGATCTGGAAACTCTGCTGGCGCGGGCTGATGAGATCAAGCAGCCCAAGCGCCGCCAGACCCTGATCGACCACGCCGAACAGATCCGCATTTCCAAGCGGCTGGTGGAACTGGACTGCAATACGCCGCTGGATTTCACGCTGGAAAGCCTGGAAGTGCGTGCCCCCGATTCGACCCAACTGCTGACCTTCCTGTCGGAAATGGAGTTTCGGACCCTGACCGTCCGCGTGGCCGAAAAGCTGGGGACCGAGGCCCCGGCGGTCGTGTCCGCCCCCTTGCGCGACGCGCCCGCCGTTCCCGACCTGCCGCCCATCGACCGCGCGGCCTATGAAACCGTGACCGACCGTGCTGCCCTTGACCGTTGGGTCCATGCGATCCGGGAAACCGGTTATGTGTCGATCGACACCGAAACCACCGGCCTTGACGAGATGCAGGCCGATCTGGCGGGCATCTGCCTGGCTGTGGCGCCCGGCGAGGCCTGCTATATCCCCGTGGGCCATGTGGCGGGCGGCGACGACCTGTTCGGCCAGTCCGCCCCGGTGGCGGGCCAGTTGCCGATGGCCGACGTGCTGGCCGCGCTGAAGCCGCTGCTGGAGGATGCGGCGATCCTGAAGATCGGCCAGAACCTGAAATACGACTGGAAGATGCTGGCCCGCCACGGCATCCGCATGGCGCCGCTGGCCGATACCATGCTGATGTCATACGCCCTTAACGCGGGCACGCACAACCACGGCATGGACGAGTTGGCCGAGCGTTACCTGGGCCACAAGTGCATCCCGATCAAGGAGTTGATCGGCACCGGCAAGTCGCAGATCAATTTTGCCCAGGTGCCCATCGACAAGGCCGCCCCCTATGCGGCGGAAGACGCCGATGTCACGTTGCGCCTGTATCAGCATTTCGCGCCCCTGCTGCCCGTCGAACGGGTGACGACCACCTATGAACTGACCGAACGCCCGATCATCCCCGTCCTGGCCGAGATGGAGATGGCCGGCATCCGCATCGACGCCGAGGTGCTTCGCCGCATGTCCGGCGCCTTCGCGCAGAAGATGGCGGCATTGGAGGACGAGATCTACGCCCTCGCGGGCCAGAAATTCACCATCGGCAGTCCCAAGCAACTGGGCGAGATCCTGTTCGACAAGATGCGCATGACCGGCGGCAAGACCGGCAAGACCGGCGCCTTTTCCACAAGCGCCGACGTGCTGGAGGATCTGGCCGCCGAGGGCCACGACCTGCCGTCGCGCATCCTGGACTGGCGCCAGATTTCCAAGCTGAAATCGACCTATACCGACGCGCTGCCGACCTTCGTGAACCCCGACACGGGGCGCGTCCACACCAGCTATTCCATCGCGGGCGCGCAGACCGGGCGGCTGGCATCCACCGACCCGAACCTGCAGAACATCCCCGTGCGGACCGAGGAAGGCCGCCGCATCCGCGAGGCCTTCATCGCAGCCGAGGGGCACCGGCTCGTCAGCCTTGATTACAGCCAGATCGAACTGAGGATCCTGGCCCATGTGGCCGACATCCCCGCGCTGAAGCAGGCCTTCCGCGACGGCATTGACATCCATGCCATGACCGCCAGCCAGATGTTCGGCGTCCCGGTGGAAGGCATGGACCCGATGATCCGCCGCCGTGCCAAGGCGATCAACTTTGGCGTGATCTATGGGATTTCATCGTTCGGCCTGTCGCGCAACCTGCGCATCCCGCGGGCCGAGGCGCAGGAGTTCATCGACACCTATTTCCAGCGTTTCCCGGAAATCCGCGCCTATATGGACCGCACGCTGGCCGACGCAAAATCCGATGGATCGGTCCGCACCCTGTTCGGCCGGCGCATCAACACGCCCGGCATCAATCAGTCCGGCCCTGCCGCCGGCGGCGCACGGCGCGCGGCGATCAATGCGCCGATCCAGGGTGCTGCCGCCGACATCATCCGCCGCGCGATGATCCGGATGCCCGCGGCCATTGCGCATCTGCCCGCGCGGATGCTGCTGCAGGTCCATGACGAACTGGTCTTCGAAGTGCGCGATGACGCGGTGGACGACCTGATCGTCGCTGCCCGCGCGGTGATGGAGGGCGCCGCCGATCCCGCCGTGAAGCTGTCCGTGCCGCTGGTCGTCGATGCGGGCCAGGGCGCGAACTGGGCCGAGGCCCATTGATGGGCCACGGCCACAGCCATCCGCACGGTCATGGTCACCACGGAGATGCGGCCATCGGCTGGGCGGTCGTTGTCAACCTAGCGCTGACGGCGGCGCAGATTGCGGGCGGCTATGCGGCGGATTCCACCGCGCTGATCGCGGACGGGATCCACAACCTGTCCGACGCCCTGGCGCTTGTGCTGGCCTTCGGCGCACGCCGCCTGTCGCGCAGGGCAGCCACGCCCGACTGGTCCTTTGGCTGGGGCCGGGCGGAAATCGTCGCGGCCTTCGTCAATTACCTGGCGCTGATCGGCATATCCGTCTGGCTGGCGGTCGAGGCGCTTGGCCGCCTGTCCGATCCCCCTCAGGTTGCTGGCGGCTTGGTCATGGGGCTGGCCGCCTTCGCGCTGGTCGTCGATCTGGCCACCGCCGCGCTTGTCTGGCGGGCGGCCAAGGACAGCGCCAATATCCGCGCGGCCTTCCTGCACAACCTGGCCGATGCGGGCGTGTCGGTCGCCGTAATCCTGGGCGGGGCGCTGATCTGGGCCTTTGGCTGGAATCTGGCCGACCCGATCCTGACCTTGGTGATTTCCGTCGTGATCCTGTGGCATATCGGGATCGAGATCGGCCCGGTCTTTCGCACCCTGATGCTGGCCGCGCCGCCCGGCAGCGATCCGGGCGCCGTCCTGTCAGCCCTGCGCGCGCTGCCGGGCGTCAGCGATGCCCATCACCTGCACCTGTGGCAGATTGACGAGAAACGCGCGGCGGCATCGGTCCACCTGGTGGTGGGCCAAGGCGATCATTTCGCGATCACCCGCGCGGCCAAGGAATTGATGGCCCATGAACACGGCATAGCCCATGCCACCATCGAGATCGAGCCGCCCGAAGGCTGCGCGGATCACAAGGCGCATGATCACTCGTAGGGTGCGTGCTTGCACGCACCGCGCGGGATTCACACGGCGGACGAATGGCTGGTCGGCGCGGCCATATAGCTGTCCATCATGTTGGCCACCATGCGCGCCAGCGGACGGCCTTCGGGCGTGATCCGCAGGCCCCAGGGACCGACCTCGACCATGTTGCCGAACTGGGCGATCACGGGGTCGAAGACCTGTTGCAGGCGGGCAGGCGTCAGGCCGTAATCGCGCACCATTTCCTCGGCATCGACGCGGAAATCGCACATCAACTGCTCGATCATCCGGCCGCGCCAGTGATCCTCGGGGGTGAAGGCATGACCCTTGGTATAGGGCAGGCGCCCTTCGCGCACATGGCCGGTATAGGCGCCGGTCGCGGGGGCGTTTTGCGCATAGCCCTGCGGGAAGCGGGAAATCGACGACGCCCCCATCCCCAGCAGCACCTCGGCCCGGTCGTCGGTATAGCCCTGGAAATTGCGCCGCAACTGGCCCGCCTTTTGCGCCAAGGCCAGCCCGTCGCCGGGACGGGCGAAGTGGTCGATCCCGATCTCGGCATAGCCATCGGCCACGAACAGGTCGCGGGCGGTGTTGAACAGGGTCAGCCGGTCCTCGTTGCCGGGCAGGGCATCCTCGGGGATCATCACCTGGCGCTTGGACATCCACGGCACATGGGCATAGCCGTAAAGCGCCACCCGGTCGGGCGACAGGGCCAGCAGCTTTTGCACGGTTTCCGAGATCCGGTTCCGGTCCTGATGCGGCAGGCCATAAAGGATGTCGGCATTCAGGCTGGCGATGTCGTGGCTGCGGATCAGATCGACCGCCTGGCCGGTCAGTTCGAAGGACTGCATCCGCCCGATGGCTTCCTGGATCTTCGGATCGAAATCCTGCACCCCGATGGACGCGCGGTTCATCCCCGATGCCGCAAGCGCGGCCATGCGCGGCCCGTCGATTTCGGACGGGTCGATCTCGACCGAAAACTCGCCCCCCTCGGCCATCGGCACCACGTCGAAGATCGCATCCGCCACGCGGCGCATCTGGTCGGGCGGCAGCAGCGTGGGCGTGCCCCCGCCCCAGTGCAGCCGCGACAGCCGCACCCCGCGCGGCAAGTGCCGGCGCAGCAGCGCCAGTTCCGCAAGGACCGTGTCCACATAGGCAATGACCGGGTCCAGGGTCTGGGTACCCTGCGTCCGGCAGGCGCAGAACCAGCACAGCCTGCGGCAGAACGGCACGTGCAGATACAGCGAGATCGCCGCGCCCTCGGGGATGGAATCAAGCCATCCCGTGACCATATTGGCGTTCACGCCGGTTTTGAATTGTGTCGCGGGGGGATAGCTCGTGTAGCGCGGAACGCGCGAATCGAACAAGCCCAACCGCTTTAGTTGCGAAACATTGCTCATGCAGTTAGGATTAGATGGAAACGCGCGAGATTGCCTTGACCCAGATCAATCAGAAATCCGTCCGTCAGGACGGCGGTGAACGCTGCGGCGACTGTCCCATCCGCTATCGCGCCGTCTGCGCGCATTGCGAAACGGACGAGCTTTCGCTGCTTGAAGGGATGAAGTTCTATCGTTCCTTCGAACCAGGCCAGCCGATCGTCTGGGAAGGTGAGCGGATGGAATTCGTGGGTTCGGTCGTGACCGGGGTGGCGGCGCTGACGCAGACGCTGGAGGACGGGCGGACGCAGATGGTGGGCCTGCTGCTGCCCAGCGATTTCCTGGGCCGCCCGAAACGGGAAATTGCCGCCTATAATGCCGTGGCCGCCACCAAGGTCGTCTTGTGCTGTTTCCGCCGCAAGCCGTTCGAGGACATGATGCGCACCACGCCCCATGTCGCGCACCGGCTGCTGGAAATGACGCTGGACGAACTGGACGCGGCGCGCGAATGGATGCTGCTGCTGGGCCGCAAGACCGCGCGGGAAAAGATCGCGTCCTTTATCGCCATCATCGCCCGGCGCGAAGCCGTGCTGCTGAAGCGCAATCCGGGCGGGCGGATGCGCATCGAACTGCCCCTGACGCGCGAGGCGATGGCCGATTACCTGGGCTTGACGCTGGAAACCGTCAGCCGCCAGGTCAGCGCGCTGAAACGCGACGGCGTGATCGAACTGGCGGGCAAGCTGGGCTTGACGCTGGAAACCGTCAGCCGCCAGGTCAGCGCGCTGAAACGCGACGGCGTGATCGAACTGGCGGGCAAGCGTGCCATCATCCTGCCCGATTATGGCCGCCTGGTCGAGGAATCGGGCGATGACGCGGATGGCGGTTACCTGAGCTAGGCCCAGTCCGGGGGGATTTGCGGGATCGCTGCCACCAGGGCGCGCGTATGATCGTGCCGGGGGGCGTCGATGATCTGGTCCGGCGGACCTTCCTCGATGATCTGGCCTGCCTGCATGACCAGGACACGGTCTGTCATGCCGCGCACCACCGACAGGTCGTGGCTGATGAACAGATAGGACAAGCCGTGATCGGCCTGCAGCCGCGCCAGCAGGTCCAGAGCCTGCGCGCGGATACGGACATCCAGGGCGCTGACGGCCTCGTCCAGGATGATCAAGGCGGGGCGGATGATCAGGGCGCGGGCGATGGCCAGGCGCTGACGCTGCCCGCCCGAGAATTCATGGATGAACTTGCGCGCGTCGTCGGGCCGCAGGCCCACCTCGGACAGCGCGGCGGCCACGCGGTCGCGCCAGTCGGTCGGGCGACCGGTCAGGTGGAAGGGTTCGGCCAGCAGGCGGTCCACCTGCCAGCGGGGGTTGAAGCTGCCAAAGGGATCCTGGAACACCGCTTGCATCCGCGCGCGCAACCGGGGCGGCATCCGGCGACCGGCCGTCACATCCTGCCCATCCAGCCGGATATGCCCAGCCTGCAAGGGATCCAGCCCCAGGATCGCGCGGGCCAGTGTCGATTTCCCGCAACCGGATTCGCCCACCAGCCCGACGCTTTCGCCGCGCCCGATGGTCAGGCTGACCCCGTTCAGCGCGCGCAACCCGCCGTCGGCCAGGCGGTATTCGCGCACGCCATCCGTCACCTGAACTAGCGGTTCCGCCAGAGGCCGGGGGGCGCGCGCGGGAACGTGGCGCGAGGCCGCGAACAACTGCCGGGTATGGGGATGGCTGCGGCGTCGGAACACGTCGGCGGTCGGGCCGCTTTCGACGATCCGGCCCCCCTGCATCACCGCCACCCGGTCGGCCATGCCCGCCACCACCGCCAGGTCATGCGTGATCAGCAGCAGCGCCATGCCTTCGTCCCGGACCAGGCCCTTCAGCAGATCCAGGATTCGCGCCTGCGTGGTCACGTCCAGGGCCGTCGTGGGTTCGTCGGCGATCAGCAGGTCGGGACGCAAGGCGATGGCCATGGCTATGGCGACCCGCTGGCGCTGTCCGCCGGACAGTTCATGGGGATAAAGCGTCAGCGGAAATCGGCGGCTGGGCAGGTCCACGCGGTCCAGCCGTTCGCGTGCGCGGGCCAGGGCTGCGGGGCGGTCGAGGCCCTGGTGGATGCGCAGCACCTCGGCCACCTGATCGCCGATGGTCATCAGCGGATTGAGAGCCGTCATCGGTTCCTGGAAGATCATGCCGATCCGCGCGCCCCGGATGCGGCACATCCTGGCTTCGGGCAGGGTCAACAGGTTGCCTGCGTCCAGCATTGCCTGGCCCGATGCCCGTGCCCGGTTCGGCAGCAAGCCCATGATCGCAAGCGCGGTCATGGACTTGCCGCTGCCGGATTCGCCCACAAGGCCAGTGATGGTGCGGGGCGCCAGATCCATCGACACGCGGTCCAGGATCGGCCGTCCGTCGATGGCGACGGACAGGTCGTCCAGCCGGATCACCGCATCACCCGCAGGCGCGGGTCCAGGGCATCGCGCAGCCCGTCGCCCAGAAGGTTCAGCCCCAGCACGGTCAGCACGATGCAAAGGCCCGGGATGATCGCCACATGGGGGGCCAGCGTCGCCATGGTCTGCGCCTCGGCCAGCATCCTGCCCCAGCTTGGGACAGGGGGCTGCGCACCAAGGCCCACATAGGACAAGCCTGCCTCGGCCAGGATCCCCAGGCTGAACTGGATCGTGGCCTGCACGATCAGCAGGCTGGCGATGTTGGGCAGGACGTGGTGCAGGCTGATCAGGGCCGCCCCCTTGCCCGCAACCCGGGCCGCGCGGATGTAGTCCAGCACCCAGATCGGCAGCGCCGCCCCGCGCGTGACGCGGGCAAAGACAGGGATGTTGAAGATGCCGATGGCGATGATCGCGTTTGTGGCCGACGGTCCCCAGACGGCCGTGATCAGGATGGCGATCACCAGGGACGGAAAGGCGAAGATCAGGTCGTTGCCGCGCATCACCAGGTCGTCCAGCCAGTGCCCGCGCCATGCCGCCGCCAGCAAGCCCAGCGGCACCCCCAGACCCATGCCGATCACAACCGCCGCAAGCGCCACCGCCAGCGAGGTCTGCGCCCCCAGCATCGCCATTGACAGGATGTCGCGGCCCAGGTGATCGGTGCCCAGCCAATGCGCCGAGGAAGGCGGCAGCAGCTTTTGCGCAATCGCCAGTCGGGTGATGTCGTAAGGGGTCCACAGGGCCGACAGGACAGCCGCCGTCAGCGCCAGCCCCGCCAGGACGGCGCCCAGGATCAGGCCGATCCTCATGCGCGGCGCAGCCGGGGATCCACGGCGGCATAGGCCAGATCGACCACAAAGGTCACGGCGATGACCGCGCCGACCAGCACAAGCACCGCCGACTGCACTACGATCAGGTCGCGCTGGGTGATCGCCTGAAAGATCATCCGCCCCAGGCCGGGCAGGTAGAAGATATTCTCGATGATGATCGCGCCCGCCAGCAGGAAGCTGAACTGCATCCCCAGGATCGTCAGCACCGGAATCAGCGCATTGCGCAAGGCGTGGCGCCGCAGGGCCTGGCTTGTCGCAAGCCCCTTGGCGCGGGCGGTGCGGATATAGTCCTGGCCCATCGTCTCGACCAAGGCGGACCGCAGCACGCGGGCCAGGATCGCGGCCTGCGGCAGGGCAAGGGCCACGGCGGGCAGGATCAGCGACCGCAGCGCCGCAAAAGGGTCGGTCCAGCCGGAAAAGCCCCCGGCGGGAAGCCATTGCAGGTTGACGGCAAAGACCAGCACCAGAAGCATCGCCAGCCAGAAGTTGGGCAGCGCTACGCCCAGATGTGCCGCGCCCATCGCCAGCCCGTCGCCCAGCCTGCCACGGCGGCCCGCCGCATAGAGCCCGACCGGCAGGGCCATGGCCACCGCCAGCATCAACGCCAATACCGCCAAGGGCAGCGAGACCTGCAACCGGTCCAGGATCATCCCGCCAACCGACGTCTTGTAGGTGAAGCTGGTCCCGAAATCCCCGTGCAGGATCGCCCCCAGCCAGGCCGCGTATCGCAAGGTGAAGGGCTGGTCCAATCCCAACTGCTGGCGCAATGCGGCCACAGTTTCAGGCTGTGCGCCCGTCCCCAGCATGAAGCTGGCCGGATCGCCCGGCACAAGGCCCATGATCGAAAAGATCAGGGCCGAGGCCGCCAGCAGGCTCAGCCCCATCACGATCAGCCGGCGCAGAAGGTATCGCAACATGGCCGCCTAGCTATCCTGCCGCGCCGCGCCGGTAAAGAAGGGCCGTCAGCCGGCCTCGCCGCGCGGGTACCAGTTGGCAAGAACGACCAGGCTGCCTGCGCCCGTCCCCTCGACCAGGCGGGCGAATTCCTGCACGTCGCTGCCCCCGTGGTGATAGGGGAATACCGAAACCGGCCGGAAATCCCCCACCGCATCCGCTGCCTGCTGGACGGTCATCGTATAGGGCAGGTTCATGGGCAGGAAAGCGACCTCGATGTTGTCCAGGGCGCGCATCTCGGGCGTGTCCTCGGTATCGCCTGCGATATAGAACCGCTTGCCGCCGATGGTCAGGACATAGCCGTTGTCGCGCCCCTGGGGGTGATACTGCTGCTTGTCGGCGCTGGTGTTATAGGCGGGCACGGCCTCGATCCCCATCCCGATGGCCTGGGCCTGATCGCCGTTGGCCATGGCGGTGGCGCGGGACTGCATCTCGGCGGGCAGCATCCCGTGGACCGCCGGGTTGGCGATGATCGCCACGGCGGGAAGGGCTTGCAGGGTCGGCAGGTCGAAGTGATCGCCATGCTCATGCGTGATCAGGATCAGCGAGGGCTGCGGCATCCCGGCATACAGATCCGCGCCGCCGACCGGATCGACATAGATCACTCCGCCCGGCGTCTCGACCACCATGGATGCGTGATCGACCGGGTGGAAAACGACCTGCCCCCCTTCGACCGGGAAGGAAAACGAGGTCGGCGTCGCCGTCTGGGACATGGCAAGGCGCGGCATCAGGGTGGCGGCACTGGCGGCCAGGCCCAGCATCAGGCTGGCGCGTCGGCTGAGGATCATCGGACTCTCCAAGCAACAGGAATGGGAACAGGGTGGAACACCATCCGGGCCATGGGGGTTCCCTTGCTGCCCCCGGCGCCCCCGCGCTAGATGACGGGGCCACCAAGGATCGAGGCGATGATGACACATCTGTGGGTGCGGGCCGAAAGCCGCGCGAACGAGGAACGGGCAGGCATCACCCCCGAGGGCGTGGCAAGCCTGGTCGCGCAAGGCTTCAGCGTCACGGTCGAGGACAGCCCCCACCGCGTCCTGCCGACCGAGGATTATGCCCGCGCCGGGGCCGTGATTGCGCCGCCAGGCAGCTGGCCCACCGCGCCCGACGACGCGATCGTCTTCGGCCTGAAGGAACTGCCCGACGACGGCCTTCCCCTGCGCCACCGCCATGTCATGTTCGGCCATGCCTTCAAGGGCCAGCCCGCGGGCCAGGTTCTGCTGCGCCGGTTCCAGGCCGGGGGCGGGCACCTGTATGACCTTGAATACCTGACGGACGATGCCGGACGCCGTCTTGCGGCCTTTGGGTACTGGGCGGGCTATGCGGGGGCGGCCGTGTCGCTGAAGGCATGGGTCGCGCAACAGGGGGGCGGTCTTTGCGGGCCGGTCCATGCCTATGCCGACAAGGAGCTTTGGCTGGACGAATTGCGTGCGCAACTGGACGCCACCGCCCGTCCGCGCCCGCACGCCCTTGTGATCGGCGCCAAGGGCCGGGTGGGCACCGGTGCGGCCGACCTGCTGGTCGCCTTGGGCGTGCCCGTCACCCGCTGGGACATGGCGGAAACCGCGCATGGGGGCCCTTTCCCACAGGTTCTGGCGCATGAGCTGTTCATCAATGCGATCCTGGCCCAGCCGGGCGCACCGGTCTTCGTGCCCGAAAGCGCGGTGGCCCCCGGACGGCGGCTGACGGTCATCGGCGATGTGGCCTGCGATCCCGCCAGCGACTTTTCCCCCATCAAGGTCTATGACCGCACGACCACCTGGGACCAGCCGGTGCTGCGGGTGGCCGACAATCCGCCGCTGGACGTGATGGCCATCGACAACCTGCCATCGCTTCTGCCGCGCGAAAGCTCGGAGGATTATGCGGGGCAGTTGTTGCCTGTGCTGGCGCAGCTCGATCGGATCGACGAGGGGCCGTGGGGCCGGGCCGGGGCGTTGTTCCGGACCCATCGGGATCGCCTGACACAGACGTGAAGGCAGGGGGGGAACGTCATTTCCGCAAGGGGGTTTGACCCCCAATCCACTCCCATCCGGAAAAAGGCGCCCGCCCCATGTCTATGACCCGTCACCTGACCTTGACCGCAGCGGCCCTGCTGGCCGGAACCGCAACCGCCCAGGATTTCAACACGGCGCCGCCGAACGCGCCCGACCAGCAGCCCGCCTTTGAAAACCAGACCCGCGCGCCGGTGCTGGCCGATGACATCGCCCTGGACCAGACGGTGATCGCCGACGGGCTGGACCATCCCTGGGGCCTTGCCGAATTGCCGGACGACGCCTGGCTGGTGACGGAGCGCGCGGGCAACCTGCGCATGGTGGGCGCGGACGGCGCGCTGTCCGATCAGATCGGCGGGCTGCCGGACATCGACACCCGCGACCAGGGCGGGCTGCTGGACGTGACGGTGGCCGACGACTTCGCCGATACGCGCCGCGTCTGGATCAGCTTCGCCCAGCCGCGCGAGGACGGCAAGACCGCCACCGCCGTCGCCACCGGCACCCTGTCGGCCGATGGCAGCACGCTGGACGGCACGCAGGTGATCTGGCAACAGCAGCCCGCCTGGGATTCGACCAAGCATTACGGCTCGGTCCTGATCCATGACGGGCAGGGCGGGCTGTTCGTGACCACTGGCGAGCGCTCGAACCCTGATTCGCGCGTCTATTCCCAGAACGTCACCACGACCCTGGGCAAGGTCGTCCGCATCAACCCCGAGACGGGCGCGCCGATGGGCGATCCCGGCGTGGCCGAGGCATTGCCCGAAATCTGGTCATGGGGGCACCGCAACCTCCAGGGCGCGGCGCTTGACGGTCAGGGCAGGCTGTGGACCATCGAGCATGGTCCCAAGGGCGGGGACGAATTGAACCTGCCCCAGGCGGGCCGCAACTATGGCTGGCCGCGCGTGACCTATGGCGTGGACTACAGCGGCCGTCCCATCGGCGAAGGGATCACCCAGCTGGAAGGCACTGAACAGCCCGTCTATTATTGGGATCCGGTGATCGCGCCCGGCCAGATGACCTTCTATGACGGCGAGATGTTCCCCGATTGGCAGGGCGACCTGCTGATCGGCGGGCTGAAGTCCAACGATCTGGTGCGCCTGGAAATGGACGGCGACCGCGTGACCGGCGAGGCGCGCCACCTGCAAGGCATCGGCCGCGTGCGCGAGGTCGAGGTTGCCCGCGACGGCGCCCTGATGCTGCTGACGGACGAGGACAATGGCCGGTTGATCCGCGTCACGTCCGCGCGCTGATCAGACCAGACGGTTCAGGTCGTCCTCGGCATCCTCGGGCGAGATGCCGAGGGCTTCCAGGCCGGATTCCAGCAGATCGGCCAGCCGGGGTTCGCCCATCAGGTAATCCTCGGTCGGGGTGGTGCGTTCGACACGGGCGGTCTGGATGGCTTCCTCCAGTTCCTCGGGTTCGAAGCTTTCGCGGCCGATCCACATCACCGCGACAAGGCTGGCCTGTTCATCCTCGTTCAGGTTGGCGATGAAATCGCGCAGTTCGGATTGCACCCCATGCTGCGCCCTGCTGCCTGAATGTGCCCAGGGGTTGACGCCGCTGTCGTATTGGCGGGCGCGGATGATGATATGGGCGATCTTGTCGGGACTGATATGCAGCATGGCGATGCTCCGTTGAATGCGCCGACTGTCGCGCCGTCCGGGGCGGCGGTCAATCCTTGCGGCCGAACAGCCGCTCGATATCGGACAGGCGCAGCTTGACCCAGGTCGGGCGGCCATGGTTGCACTGGCCGGAACGGGGCGTGCGTTCCATGTCGCGCAACAGCGCGTTCATCTCATCGGCGCTCATGCGGCGCCCGGACCGGACCGATCCATGGCAGGCCATCGACGACAGAACCGCATCCAGCCGCCCCTGCAGCCGGTCCGATGCGCCCTGGTCCGCCAGATCGTCCAGGATGTCGCGGATCAGCGCGGCTACGTCCAGTCTTGCCAGCATTGCCGGGGTTTCGCGCACCGCAACGGCACCCCCGCCAAAGGGTTCGATCACCAGGCCCAGATCCGCCAGATCGCCCGCGACTGACAGGATCCGCGCCGCATCGGCGTCGGACAGATCCACGATCTCGGGGATCAGCAGGGCCTGGCGGGCAATGCCGGTGGCCGCCGCCTGCGCCTTCAGCCGTTCGTAAACCAGCCGCTCATGGGCCGCGTGCCCATCGACGATCACCAGGCCGTCTCCGGTCTGGGCGATGATATAGTTCTCATGGATCTGCGCCCGTGCGGCGCCCAAGGGGGCGTCCGTTGGCGCAGCGGGTTCCTCGGTCCGGGCCGAGGGTGCCTCGGCAAAGCCCGGAACCGGTGCCTGCAAATCAAGGCTGGCCCGGATCGCCGTGGCCGAGGGCCGATAATCCGCCTGATAGGCGCGGGGTTCAGCGCTGAACGCCGCCAACGTTGCGTCCCCCACCGTTGACGAGGCGCGATGCCCCGCACCGGCCAGCCCGTGGCGCAAGGCGCTGACCACCAGACCCCGTGCGGCCTGGGGATCGCGGAAACGGACCTCGGCCTTGGCGGGATGGACGTTCACATCGACAAGCTGCGGGTCGCAGGCCAGATACAGCACCGCCGCCGGATGGCGCCCCGATGCCAGCACATCCATGTATCCCGCCCGCAAGGCGCCCGTCAGCAGCTTGTCCCGCACAGGCCTGCCGTTCACATACAGATGCTGCGCCACTGCCGCGCCGCGTGACCAGGTGGGCAGGGCGGCAAAGCCCGTCAGAACCAGCCCGTCGCGTTGGGCGTCGATGGCAAGGGCATTGTCGATGAAGGCCCTGCCCATCACGCGCGACAGCCGGGTCTGCAAGGCACCGAACAATTCGCCCCCTTCGGCATCGGCGCGAAAGATTTCCTTGCCGTCCGCCGTCAGCGTGAAGCCCACGAAAGGCTCGGCCATGGCCAGGCGGCGGATGCAATCGGCCACGGCCATCGTCTCGGCCCGGTCGCCGCGCAGGAATTTCAGACGGGCGGGCGTCGCAAAGAACAGATCGCGCAGTTCCACGACCGTGCCAGGATTGGCTGCGGCCGGACGCACCGGCGCGACCTTGCCCCCCGCCACCGCGATCACCGCGCCATCCCCGCCCCGCGTCCGCGACGTGATGGTCAACCGGCCCACCGCGCCCAGGGACGGCAGCGCCTCGCCCCGAAAGCCGAAACTGCGGATCGCAAGCAGGTCCGATCCGTCGATTTTGCTGGTGGCATGGCGCGACAAGGCCAGGGGCAGGTCGTCGGGCGCCATGCCGCAGCCATCGTCGCAAACCCGGATCAGCCGCTTGCCGCCGTCCTCGATGGCGATGTCGATGCGCGAGGCCCCGGCATCAAGGGCGTTTTCCACCAGTTCCTTGACCGCCGAGGCGGGCCGTTCCACCACCTCGCCCGCCGCGATGCGGTTGGCGACCGCTTCGTCCAGTTGCCGAATGACTGGCCGGATATGGGGGTCATGGGTGTTCATGCACCCAAATCTAGCAGGGGCAGGCCGGTGGAGCCAGCGATTCCCGTGTCCCTTGCCCTGCCGGTCCTTGCCTTGGTCCAAATATCCCACAGGGGGTCAGGGGGACGTGAAGTCCCCCAGCGGGTGGTCAGTTCACGACCTCGGCCGCATCGGTGCTGTCCGTGGCCTCGATCCCCTCGGGCCGGCCCACCAGCACAAAGCGCAGCTTGTCCGCAGCCAGCAATTCTGCCGCGACGCGCTTTACGTCCTCTGCCGTGACGGCCTCGACCTTGGCGTTTCGGGTGTTCACATAGTCGATGGGAAAGCCGATCAACTGCATCCCGGCCAGAATCCCCGCGATGCTGCCGTTGCCGTCAAAGCGCAGGGGATATTCGCCGGTCAGATAGGTCTTGGCGTCGGTCAGTTCCTGGTCGGTCACGCCCTGCGCCATGCGGTCCCATTCAGCCTTGATCAGATCGACCGCCTCGCCGGTGGTCGCGTTCGACCCGGCCATGCCGCCCCGCCAGGTCTGGCCGTAAACCCCGGTGGCCAGCGTCGTGCCCACGCCATAGGTCAGCCCGCGCTTTTCGCGGATCTCCTCCATCAGGCGGGAGCTGAAGCCGCCGCCGCCCAGGATGTGGTTGGCGACAAAGGCCGCGAAATAATCGGGATCGTCGATGGGCAGGCCCGGCCCCGCAAAGCTGACAACGGTCTGCGGACTGTCCCAGTCGATCACCGTGACCCCGCCGGTCAGTTGCAGTCGGGCAGGTTCCGGCAAGGGCGCAGTCCCCTGTTCAGGCAAGCCGCCCAGCACCTTGTCCAGCAAAAGGCCCAGTTCCTCGGGCGATATGTCGCCTGCGGCCCCCACCACCACGCGGTCGCGGGCCAGCACGCGGTTCTTGGCGGCCACCAGATCCTGCCGCGTCAGGGCCGCCACGGAATCCTCCGTCCCGTTGAGGGAGGTCGCATAGGGATGGTCGCCCCAGGCCTGCCGCGACATTTCCTTGGCGGCGATGGACTGCGGATCCGTCGCCTCGGACCGGATGATCGATTGCACCTGCGCGCGGACGCGTTCAATCGCCGCGTCGTCGAAACGGGGCTGGGTCAGCGCCTCGGCCAACAGGGCTGCGGCCTCGTCGCGGTTTTCGGACAGCGCGCGCATCCCGACGGACAGCGAATCGTCGCCCGCGTCGAAGGAAAACCGGGCGCCCAGATCCTCGACCGCCTGGGCGAATGCCACGGAATCGCGGCCGCCTGCGCCTTCCTCCAGCGTAGCGGCCATCAGGTTGATGGCGCCGCGCTTGCCGGGCTGGTCCAGGCTGGCGCCGCCCTTGAAGGCAAATTCCACGGCAACAAAGGGGATCGTGTCGTCCTGGACCAGCCAGGCCTTGATGCCGCCGGGGGATGTGACGGCCTGGATGTCGATGGCATGGGCCGGGACGGCCAGAACGGCAAGGAACAGGGCAATGGCGGCGCGGATCATCCTTGCACCTCGGGGCTGGGGGTGTCGGTGGGGGTATTGGCTGCCGGCGTTGGGACCGCATCCGCCGGAGGGGGCAGAAGCCAGCCGGTCACGGTGGCCTCGCTGCCCAGCACCTGACGGGCCATCTGCATCACGTCATCGGCCGTGACTGCGGCCAGGATATCGGGCCAGTCGTTCACGTCCTGGACCGTCAGCCCGGTAGCCAGCCCCTGGCCATAATCATAGGCCCGCCCATGGGCCGAATCGAGCGTATAGACCCGCGCGGCCTCGATCTGTGTCTTGACCCGGTCCAGGTCGGCCTGGTCCGGGCCGGTTTCCAGGAATTGCGCCAGCACGCGGTCCAGTTCGGCCTCGGCCTTGTCCGGCGCCATGCCGTCGGCAGGGACAAGCGAGATCCCGAAGCTGGTCGGATCGACGGAAAACCCGTCATAGCCCGCGTTCACCCACAGCGCCTTGCCCTTCATGGCCAGCTCCTGCCCCAGGACGGATGTCTGCATGGAACCGCCCAGCAGTTCCGCCAGCACCGTCAGGGCGGCGGCATCCGCCTGGTCGCCGGGGTTGCGTTCGGGGGCCAGATAGCTGCGCGTCATCACCGGTTGCGGCACGCGGGGATCGGTCATCTCCATCCGGCGCGGCGACCGCTGGTCGGGTTCCTGCGGGCGGATGCGCGGCTCGGCCTCTCCCTTGGCGGGGATCGGGCCATAGTATTTCTCGGCCAGTTCGCGGGCCTTTTCGGGCGTCACGTCGCCCGCCAGGATCAGGATAGCCTCGTTCGGGGAATAATGGTTGTCATACCAGGCCAAGGCATCGTCGCGCGTCAGCCCCTCCATCTCGGCACGCCAGCCGATCACCGGGCGGCCGTAAGGGTGGTTATAGAACAGCGTGGCGTTGCGTTCCTCGGCGAACAGGGAGCCGGGATCGCTGTCCACGCGCTGCGCCCGTTCCTCCAGAACGACCTGCCGTTCGGCCTGCCAGTCATCCTCGCCGATGCGCAGGTTGGCCATCCGGTCGGCCTCCATCTCCATCACCAGCGGCAGGCGGTCCGAGGCGATGCGCTGGAAATAGGCGGTATAGTCATAGCTGGTGAAGGCGTTGTCCATGCCGCCATTGGCGGTCACGGTCTTGGACAACTCGCCCGGCTCCAGTTTTTCGGTGCCCTTGAACATCAGGTGTTCCAGGTAATGCGCGATCCCCGATTTTCCGGGCGGCTCATCCGCCGATCCGATCCGGTACCAGACCATCTGCACCACCACAGGGGCGCGGTGATCCTCGATCACGACGGTTTCAAGGCCGTTGGGCAGGGTGAAATGGGTGACGCCGTTGTTTTCGGGGGACGGCGTTTCGGCAAGGGCGGGCAGGGTGCTGACGGCCAGGGCCAGCAAGGCGGGCAGGGTCGGTCGAAGCATGGGGGCGGAACCTCCTTGGTCAGGGCAAAATCTGACCAATGAAGGCCGCTTGCGCAACCTGTCACACGCTAATGTGTCGTCACATGAACGGGCAGGCTGGCCGGACCATGGGATTGCAGCCCGGTCTTCCAGGTCGCCGAACCCGCAGGGAAGATGCCGTGGGTCCGGGCCAGCAGGGCGGTGAACAGGATCTCCATGTTCAACCGCGCAAGGTTGTTGCCCAGGCAGACATGGGGACCGGCCCCAAAGGCCAGATGCAGGTTCGGCTTGCGGCCCAAATCGAAACGGTCGGGATCCGCAAAGGCGGCGGGATCGCGGTTGGCACTGGCATAAAGCAGGCCAAAGGTCGTTCCCTTTGGCCAGTCCTGCCCGCAGATCGCCAGATCCTCGGATGCGTGGCGGTGAAAGAAGATCAGCGGCGGCGCAAAGCGGAACACTTCCTGAACCGCCGTCGGCATCAGGCCGGGGCCCGCCCGCAGCCGGGCCAACTGGTCGGGGTGGGACATCAGCGCGTGCAGCCCGCTGCCCATCACGTCGATCGTCGATCCGTGGCCTGCGTGCAGGATCTGCATCACCGTGGCGATCAGTTCGTCATGGGACAGCAGGCCCGCGTCCTCGGCCCCGATCATCGCGCTTATCAGGTCGTCGCGAGGCCGGGCCTTGCGGGCGGCATAAAGGTCTTGCAGCGCGTCATGGAACAGCCGCACCGCCGTCTCGGCCCGCTTCTTGCGGTCTGGCGTGCGGCGGCTGACATCGAAATAGCTGACGGTGTCGTCCGACCACCGCGTCATCTGCGGGGCCAGCGCGGGGTCGGTGCCGATCAGGTGGCCGATCACCTGTCCCGGCAGATGGGCCGCCAGATCGGCGACGAAATCAAAGCCGCCCTGCGGGAGCAGGCGGTCAAGCGCGGCATCGACCCATTGCGTGACAAAGGGCCGCAGGCTTTCCAGCCGGGTCTTGGTAAAGAATGGAAACACCGCGCGCCGCAGCCGGTCATGGTCCGGCCCGTCCAGTTCCAGCATTGATGTCTGCACGAAGCGTTCGTGAAACGGCATATCGTGGAAATTCTCGGCCACCTGCACCTGCCGCCTGGCACCGGGGTCCATGAAGCCCGTACCCCGCACCATCCGTCGGTCGAAGGCGATGGCCTGCACATCCGCGAACCGCGCGGCCAGGTGAAACCCGTTCCACAGCGGCAGGCCGGGTGCCGCCCGCAGCCGCGCATAGGCAGGCCAGAGGTTTTCGCCGAAATCGGGATGCGCCGGATCGAAATCCGCCGTCATTCCTCGGGCAGGGCGGGCGAGGTCTGGGTGATCGCGCCCGCACGCTGCCAGCGTTGCTGTTCGGTCTGCGAATCAAGCGCCAGGGGACGATAGGCCCGCTGATAGACGGTGGTGCCGAACAGCGCCTCCAGCGGGCGGCGCTTGTTGCGCGACCGCCATTCGGCGTCAGATTCGGCCAGGCGTTCGCGGATCGCGGGGTCGGTCCCGCGCCGTGTGGCATGGGCGATCAGCGCCCCGTCCGCTGCGGCGACGCCCTGGTTCGCCAGCCGCGCGGGATTGCCGCCAAGGGCGGCAACCGCGTCGGCATTGGGGTTCGGGTCGGTGATGTTGGTCCCGCCCGGCGTGGGGGCGGGCAGCAGCGCCAGGTCGGGCGGCATGGACAAGGCGCGGGTCGGCAGGATGGCGAATTCGTCCGGGCTGTTCTGGCCGGTTTCGATATTCATCAGATGGTTGCTGCCGCAGGCGCCCAGCCCCATGACGCCCGCGATGGCGATGCCCTTGACGAAAGCCTGCATGAACCTGCCCCTTTATTTCTTGCGCCTGTTCTAGCCGGATTTGCCGGTGCCGTCACGGGTCTTGTCGCGAGGCTTTCGGACCGGCTTTTCTGGCTCCTTCTTCTGCGGCACCAGCACCAGGCCAATGGCGCCCGCAAAGATGGCGATGTCGGCCACGTTGAAGCTGTAGGGGTTCTGCCAGCCGGGCACGGACATATTCAGGAAATCCGCGACCGCGCCATACAGCAACCGGTCGATGACATTGCCAAGCGCGCCGCCGATCAGCATCCCCGCCGCAATGCGTGCAAGCGCCCCGGCATCGCTGCGCCAGATCCAGATCCAGACCCAGGCGACGATGGCAAGCGCGACCGCGACCAGGATCCATTTCGTCACACCGGTGTCGGATGCCATCAGCCCGAAATTGACACCCTGGTTCCAGGCCATGCGCAGGTTCAGCCAGGGGGGCAGAACGTCGATCGCTCGGATGCGGTCCAGTTGCAGCACATGGACTACCCAGTATTTCAGCACCTGGTCGACCACGAAGATCGTCGCCGCGACCCAGATCACCAGCCTCATGTCGGTGCGGGCCGGGGGCTGCGGTTTTTTCGGCGCGCGGGGGCGCCGGGCCTTTGCAGCCGGTTGGACGGCAGTCGGTGCCGGCGGGTCCAAGGGCAGTTCCTGTTGCATCAGTGCCGGAAATGCCGCTGGCCGGTGAACACCATCGCCAGACCCAGGCGGTTCGCCGCCGCGATCACCTCGTCGTCGCGCATGGACCCGCCGGGCTGGATCACGGCGCGGGCACCAGCCTCGGCCAGGGCCTCGATGCCGTCGGCAAAGGGGAAGAAGGCGTCGGAGGCGACAACCGCGCCGACCGTGAGGGGCTGGGCCAGGCCAAGCGCCTCGGCCATGTCCTCGGACTTGCGGCGGCCGATGCGGGTGCTGTCCACGCGGCTCATCTGGCCCGCACCGATGCCCACGGTCGCGCGATCCTTTGCATAGACGATGGCGTTCGACTTGACGTGCTTGGCGACGGTCCAGGCGAACAGCATATCGGCCAGTTCCCCGTCATCCGGCTGACGGTCGCTGACGATCTTGAGGTCGGGCAGCCCCACATGGCCGTTGTCGCGGCCCTGGACCAGGAACCCGCCCGCGACCTGGCGGAAGGCCAGCCCCGGCGCCTGCGGATCGGGCAGCCCGCCGGTGGTCAGCAGGCGCAGGTTCTTCTTGGCGGCAAAGATGCGCTTCGCATCCTCGTCAGCGTCGGGGGCAATCACGACCTCGGTGAAGATCTTCGCGATCTCCTCTGCAGTGGCGCCGTCCAGCGTCCCGTTCAGCGCGATGATGCCGCCAAAGGCCGAGGTTCGATCGCAATCGAAGGCGCGCTTATAGGCATCGAGCGCGCTGTTGCCCCGCGCGACGCCGCAGGGATTGGCGTGCTTGATGATCACGCAGGCAGGGCCTTCCGCCGGGTCGAACTCCGCCACCAGCTCGAATGCCGCGTCGGTGTCGTTGATGTTGTTGTAGGACAGTTCCTTGCCCTGCCACTGACGCGCCGTGGCAACGCCCGGGCGGTTCTCGCCGGTGACATAGAAGGCCGCCCCCTGATGCGGATTCTCGCCATAGCGCAGGGGTTGGGACAAGGTGCCCGCAAAGGCGCGGCGGCGCGGCGTTTCGTCGCCGATGGCGCCCGCCAGCCAGGTGCTGACGGCAGCGTCATAGGCGGCGGTGCGGGCATAGGCAATCTGGGCCTGGCGCTGGCGAAAGGCCAGGGTGGTGCGATCATCGTTGGCGTCCAGTTCCGCCAGCAGCGCGTCGTAATCCTGCACATCCACGATCACGGTGACAAAGCCATGGTTCTTGGCCGCAGCCCGGATCATCGCAGGGCCGCCGATATCGATATTCTCGATGCAGTCGTCATAGCCTGCACCTTTCGCTGCCGTTTCCTCGAAGGGATAAAGGTTCACGACCAGCAGGTCGATGGGACCGATGCCATGCGCCTCCATCGCGGCCAGGTGTTCGGCATTGTCGCGCAAGGCCAGCAGCCCGCCGTGGACCGCCGGGTGCAGCGTCTTGACCCTGCCGTCCATCATTTCGGGAAAGCCCGTCACATCGGCCACGTCCACCACCGTCAGCCCCGCCTCGCGCAGCGACTTCGCGCTGCCGCCGGTGGACAGGATCTCGATACCCCGGGCGTCCAGCTTGCGGGCAAAGTCGATCAGCCCGGTCTTGTCTGAAACGGAAATCAGCGCGCGTCTGATCGGCAAGGGACGGGACATGGGGGCCTCGCATCTGGTTCGGCGGTGGCTTAGCGCCAAGCAGGCCAAAGGTCCAGTGGCGCCGCCGGGGGCTTCGCGCCCCCGGACCCCCGCGGGATATTTCGGTGAAGAAGAAGCGCGGCAATTTCTTCTTCACCTCAATATCCCGGGGTGAATTGGCCGCAGGCCAAGAGGGGCAGCGCTCCTGTTCTAAACCGCCTTGCGCAGCCGGATCATGAAGAAGCCATCCATGCCGCCGCGATCCGCCCAGTAATCGGGCCGGGTGCGCAAGCCGCCTTCGGGTGTGATCCACGCGGGGTCGATGCCCGGAAGATCCGGGGTTTCCACCATCAGCCCGGGATGGCGGGCCAGCGCGGCGGCCACCTGCGCCTCGCCTTCGTCCGGCAGCAGCGAACAGACGGCGTAAACCATCCGCCCGCCCGGCGCGATCAGGGACAGGGCATGGTCGATCAGCCGCGCCTGCAGGTCGATCAGCGGCGGGATGCCCGACCCGTCACGCAGGAATGGCAGGTCGGGATGGCGCCGGATCGTGCCGGTGGCCGAACAGGGCGCGTCCAGCAGGACCGCGTCCAGGGGCGCATCGGGGCGCCACTCCAGGGCATTGGCTGCGACCAGATCGGCATCCAGGTTGCAGCGGCGCAGGTTCTCGGCCACGCGCCGAAGCCGGGCGGGGCTGATGTCCACCGCCGCGACCTGTGCGCCCGCAGCGGCCAGTTGCAAGGTCTTGCCGCCGGGCGCCGAGCACAGGTCAGCGATTCGTTCCCCCGGCTTCGGATCCAGCAGGCGCACGGGCAGGGCGGCGGCGGCATCCTGCACCCACCAATCCCCTTGCGCATAACCGGGCAGGGCGGACACCTGCGCCGGGCCATGAAGGCGCAGGGAGCCGGTCGGCAGCACCTCGGATCCTTCGACCGAAGCGCCGGGCTTGGGGGTCAGGTCCAGCGGCGCGCCTGCCTGATGCGCGGCCTCGATGGCTTGGGCCACGGCCTCGCCCCAAGCCAGTGCCACCGGCTCGCGCAGCCAGTCGGGCATCGCCTGCGGCGGCAGGTCGGACCAGCCTTGATAGCCCGCCACCTTGCGCAGCACCGCGTTCACCATGCCCGACGCGGCCTGGCCCTTTTGGCCCAGCCCGCGCGTCAGGGTCACGGCGGCATCGACCACGCCATGCGCGGCGCCGTCGAGATCCAGCATCTCAACCACGGCCAGGCGCAGGATGTCGGCCACCTGCGGGCTGGGCTTGCGGCTGACATGACCTGCGATCACCGCGTCGGCGCGCGACTGGTGGCGCAGCACGGCTCCTGCCAGACGCCCGGCGCGGGCCTGGTCCGCTGGCGGCAGCGCCTTCAGCGCGCCTGCCTGATCGGACAGCGACAATCCGTCCCGCACCCCCGACAGCAGGCGCAATGCGCCCCCCCGTGCCATATCCATGCCCCGCTTTGCCAAATCGCTTTCCTTCACCTAAGTCTTGTTGGAAGACTGATCCCGACCCCTTACGCCCAGATGGGAGATCTTTCCATGAGCGAACAACCGCAACCAGACCAGGCCGACCTGCCCCCCGCAGCCCGCCGCGCCTTGGCCGAGGCCGAAGAACGCCGCAAGGCCGCGGCGCAACCCTTGCCCAAGGAATACGGCGGCCGCGACGGGCCGGAGCCCGTCCGGTATGGCGATTACGAAAAGAACGGCCTCGCGGTGGATTTCTGAATGGATTGGCTGCGCGCGCCCGCCGCCCAGCAGGGCCGTGCGATCATGGCGGGGCTGCTGGATCCGCTGGACCAGTCCGAGGCCTATCTGGCCGCGATCAAGGCCCATCCCGATGCCCGGCGCATCTATGCCCGGGTGACCGACGTGCGCGCCCGGTCCGAGGCCGTGGCCGCCCATGACCGTGCCAAGCTGGAACAAAGGCGCGGATTGCTGGACGGCGTGGCGATCAGCTGGAAGGACAATATCGACAGCGGCGGCACCGTGACCGAAGCCGGATCCAGGCTGCTGGAGGGTCGCGTCCCGCGCAAGGATGCCATCGTGCTGGCCCGCGCCGCGCGGCAGGGCACGATCTGCCTGGGCAAGACCCACATGACGGAACTGGCTTTTTCCGGCTTGGGCCTGAATCCCCGCACGGCAACGCCGCCCAATGCCCTGGACCCGGACCTGGCGCCGGGCGGGTCGTCATCGGGGGCGGCGGTGTCGGTGGCCCTGGGGCTGGCGGCGGCGGCCATCGGGACGGATACGGGCGGGTCGATCCGGGTGCCTGCAGCCTGGAACGATCTTGTGGGCTTTGCCCCCACGCCCGATTCGCTGCCCGAAAAGGGCGTCGTGCCCTTGTGCCGCCGGTTCGACGTGATCGGTCCCATCGCCCGCACGGTCGAGGATTGTGCCGAGCTGTTCGCCCTGATGGGGGGCCGCAAGACCGCCGATCTTCGGGGTGCCGATGTCGCGAACCGCCGCCTTTTGGTGCTGGACGGCGTGCCATTCGAGGGTGCCGAGGAAGGCCCGGTTGCCGCCTTCGAGGATGCCGTGGACCGGCTGGCCCGGGCAGGGGCGCGGATCGAGCGGCAGTCGCCCGACTGGGTTGCCAAGGCCATGCTGCTGTCGGCCGCCCTGTTCGCACCCGAGGCCTATGGCATCTGGCGCGCCCAGATCGAGGATGCGCCCGAACTGATGTGGGGGCCGATCCTGGACCGGTTCCGCAGCGGCGCGGGCGTCAGCGCCCCCGATTACATCGCCGCCTGGGAAAGCCTTGTGCGGATCCGGCGCAAGTGGATCAAGGAGATCGCCTCGGGCTTTGATGCGATCCTGCTGCCCACGGTGCCGATCCTGCCGCCGAATGCCGCCCGGCTGATGGCGGACGAGGAGGAATTCGTGCGCGCGAACCTGCTGACCCTGCGCAATACCCGGATCGGCAACCTGCTGGGCCTGCCGGCTTGCACGCTGCCCACTGGCCACCGGGCCTGCGGGATCTCGGTCATGGGCCATGCCGGGCGGGACGGGCATCTGCTGCATCTGGCTGCCGGGGTCGAGGCGGCATTGTCCGTGAGGTGATGGGACGGGGCAGGGGGCTTCCGCCCCCTCTTGGCCTGCGGCCAATTCACCCCCGAGGATATTTGGATGAAGAAGAAGCCGCGTGCCGCAGGCTGGCTTTCGCTGGACGCAAGACTGCGATCCGGCTAGTGTTATCCCTTGATAAACGGGGCCGCAGATCCCGAAAGCGAGGCAGAGATGGCAATCCCCGAGCGGTTTTCGAACCTGCCGGAATACGCGTTCCCGCGTCTGCGGACGCTGCTGGCCGGTATCCAGCCGGGCCTACACGAGGGCGAGGCCCCGGCGATCCTGACCATCGGCGAGCCGCGCCATGCCATGCCGGATTTCGTGGCAGAGGTCATGGCCGCGAATATCGGGGGATTCGCCAAGTATCCCCAGAACGAAGGCACGCCGGGGTTGCTGGACGCGATTTCGGGCTGGCTGGGCAGACGTTACGGCCTGGATGTCGCCCCGGACCGGATCATGGCGCTGAACGGCACGCGCGAAGGGCTGTTCAACGCGGCCCTGGCCCTGTGCCCGGAACAAAAGAACGGCCAGCATCCCGCGATCCTGATTCCGAATCCCTTTTACCAGGTTTACGCCGTAGCCGCCGCGGCCGTGCAGGCCCAGCCGGTCTTTGTCCCGGCCACGCCCGACACCGGCAACCTGCCCGATTACGCCGCTCTGCCGTCCGCCGTCCTGGACCGCACGGCCATCGCCTATCTGTGTTCGCCCGCCAACCCGCAAGGCGCGATTGCGGACCGTGATTACCTGGAACGCCTGATCGCGCTGGCGGACCGCCACGATTTTCTGATCTTTGCCGATGAGTGCTATTCCGAGATATGGCGCGACGCCCCGCCGCCCGGTGCCCTGGCGGTGGCGACCGGCATGGGACTGGCGGACCGGGTTGTGATCTTCAATTCGCTGTCCAAGCGATCGAACCTTGCCGGCCTGCGATCGGGTTTCGTCGCGGGCAGTGCCGCGAACATCGCCCAGATCCGCCGCCTTCGCGCCTATGCCGGGGCGCCCTTGTCGCTGCCTGCCCAAGCCGTCAGCGAGGCCGCCTGGCGCGAGGAATCGCACGTGGCGGCCAGCCGGGCGCTGTATCAGAGAAAATACGCGATTGCCGACCGCGTGCTGGGCAATGTGCCGGGATACCGCCCCGTTCAGGGCGGCTTCTTCCTGTGGCTGCCCGTCCCGGACGGCGAGGAGGCGGCCAGGATCTTGTGGGCAAGGGCGGGTGTCCAGGTGCTGCCGGGGGCCTATCTGTCGCGCGAGGTGGACGGGCACAATCCCGGCCGCGGCTTCATCCGGGTCGCCCTGGTGGCGGATGCCAAGCAGACCGAATCGGCGCTGACCCGGTTGCGCGCGGTGCTTTATGACGAAACGACGGGCGGGGAAGGCTAGGGACGATGGCAAGCTGGCAGGCAAAACACCGCGATCCGCTGTTCGACCAATCCACGCAGGCAGCCCTGGAACGGCGCGGCAAGGAACTGCTGGGCGCCGGTCTGGTCGTTATCGGCATCATCGTCGCGCTGATGCTGTCCAGTTGGTCGCCCGAAGATCCCAGCTTCCTGTCGGCCACCGATGAACCCGCGCAGAACATCCTTGGCAGTTTCGGCGCCTATGCCGCATCGCCCCTGATGATGATCGCAGGATATGGATCCTGGATGCTGGTCGTTGCGGCGCTTGTCTGGGGCCTGCGCTTCATGCTGCACCGGGGCGAGGACCGCTTCATGCGGGCCTTGTTCACGCCCATCGCGGTGGCGCTTGCCTCGGTCTATTGCAGCACCCTGATGCCCGTGGCGGGATGGGAGCAAACCTATGGCCTGGGCGGGCATTTCGGCGACATGATCATGGGCGCGATGCTGAACCTGCTGCCGGTCAAGGCGCAGATCGGCATCCGCCTGGCCGGGCTGGTCACGGCCGTGGGCGTGCTGGCGATCACGGCCTTTTCCCTGGGCTTCGAACGGTCGGAACTGCAGGGGCTGTGGCGCCGGTTCGTGGCCGGGCTGCTGACGGCCTTTGACCTGGCCATGCGCGCGGTGGGGCAGGGCGCGGCGGCATCCGCCGGGATCCGGCGACGGCTGCAGGCGCGGCGCGCGGCAAAGGCGGCATCCGACATGCCCGCGTTGCGCGCCCCGGTCGTGGCCCGGCGCAAGCCTGCCCAGCCCGACTTTCTGGAACTGGAGGAAGACCTGCCCGAACCCGAGCTGATCGAGCGGGACTCCGATTACGAGGGCGACGCCCCCTCGGCCGAGGAGGTCAGCGGCCGCATCAACGACGCGATCCGCACCCGGTCGGCCAAGCCCTCGGTTCTGGCGGTGGTCGCCGCGCGCTTGTCGCGCGAGGGCGGCAAGGAAGGGCGCGACGAGGCAGCCATGCCCGATGTCCCCGGAGGAGAGGCGCCCCGCACGGCCGTCCCGTCCCTGAAGAAAGCTGCCCCCGTCCAGAGGCCTTCTGATGAACCGGGGCCGGAATTGCATTTTGAAGACGTGCTGAACGCCTATGAGCGTCCGCCGCTGGCGCTGCTGTCCGCGCCCTCGGCCAATGATCAGCAGACCGTGTCCGAAGAAACGCTCATGGAAAACGCCCGGATGCTGGAGGCGGTGCTGGACGATTACGGCGTCAAGGGCCAGATCACCGAAGTCCGGCCCGGCCCGGTCGTCACGCTGTACGAACTGGAACCCGCGCCGGGGCTGAAGGCCAGCCGCGTGATCGGGCTGTCGGACGATATCGCCCGGTCCATGTCGGCCCTGTCGGCGCGGGTCAGCACCGTGCCGGGCCGCACCGTGATCGGGATCGAACTGCCCAATGCGCGGCGTGAAAAGGTGCTGCTGCGCGAAATCCTGGCGTCGCGCGCATTCGGCGACGGCACGCAGCCGCTTCCCCTGGCGCTGGGCAAGGACATCGGCGGCGATCCGGTCGTGGCGAACCTGGCCAAGATGCCCCACCTGCTGATCGCGGGGACCACCGGGTCGGGGAAGTCCGTCGCCATCAACACCATGATCCTGTCGCTGCTGTATAAACTGACGCCGGATGAATGCCGGCTGATCATGATCGACCCCAAGATGCTGGAACTGTCGGTCTATGACGGCATCCCGCATCTGCTGTCCCCGGTCGTCACCGATCCGAAAAAAGCCGTTGTCGCGCTGAAATGGGTCGTGGGCGAAATGGAGGACCGGTATCGCCGTATGTCCAAGATGGGCGTGCGCAACATCGAGGGCTATAACGGCCGCGTCCGCGAGGCACTGTCCAGGAACGAGCTGTTCAAGCGCACCGTCCAGACCGGCTTTGACGAGGATACCGGAGAGCCGATCTTCGAGACCGAGGAATTCAAGCCCGAGACCTTCCCCTATATCGTCGTGATCGTGGACGAGATGGCCGACCTGATGATGGTCGCGGGCAAGGAGATCGAGGCCTGCATCCAGCGTCTGGCCCAGATGGCCCGCGCATCCGGCATCCACCTGATCATGGCCACGCAGCGCCCGTCCGTCGATGTGATCACCGGCACGATCAAGGCGAACTTCCCGACCCGGATCAGCTTCCAGGTCACATCCAAGATCGACAGCCGCACCATCCTGGGCGAACAGGGCGCCGAGCAGCTGCTGGGCCAGGGCGATATGCTGTACATGGGCAACGGCGCCCGCATCACCCGCATCCACGGCCCCTTCGTGTCCGACGAGGAGGTCGAGGAGGTCGTGACGCACCTGAAATCCTTTGGTCCGCCGTCCTATAAGTCCGGCGTTGTCGAGGGGGTCGAGGATGACAAGGCCGACGACATCGACACCGTCCTGGGCCTTGGCGGCGACGGCAGCGACGCTGCGCTGTATGACCAGGCGGTGATGATCGTCGCCAAGGACCGCAAGTGCTCCACCAGCTATATCCAGCGGAAACTGGCCATCGGCTATAACAAGGCCGCCCGGCTGGTCGAGCAGATGGAGGAGCAGGGCGTCGTGTCGTCGGCGAACCATGTCGGCAAGCGAGAGGTTCTGGTGCCGGAGGTTTGAGGAGGGCGGTTCAGGCAAGGACAAAGCGCGGCGACGACCGTGATCGGCGTTGACTGACACCACCCCTTCGCGAAGCAGGCGCGCCTGTTCTTGGTTGACTATGCGTCATATCCTTTCCTTTGGCGAGTTTGATGCCTGGCGGCAGCCTTTGGTTTTCGACGTCCATCGGGCACCCGGTTGCTGGCAACAGCCCTGCAAAGCCGTTATATCCACCTTATGACCTTCTGGACTCTTCACCTTCTGAACACGCGCCACGCCCTGACGCCTGTCCTGTCCGAGGTCCGGCAGGCCAGCCGGGATGCGGTGGCGCGGGCCTCGGGCCATGCCGATCTGCCGGATTTCGATCTGGTCGTCCGCGCGCATTCGGATCGCTCGGCTGATGGTGCGGTCCAGGGCAGCGCCCCCGCGCCCGGCGTGATCGAGATTGCAATGACCCCCGACCGCTTCGATCCGGCCCTCTTCACCCGTATCCTGGTCCGGCAGATGGCGCATCTGGTCCGTTGGGCGGGGCCGGGCTATGGCAAGTCTCTGGGCGAGGCTTTGGTCAGCGAAGGACTGGCCGGGCATTTCGTGGTGCAGGTCATGGGCGGGCAGGCGGACGGCGTTGATACCGTCAGGCCCGCGCAGGGCGCCATGCGTCAGGCGATGAACGAATGGGCGCGGCGGGATTACGATCAGGGCCGCTGGTTTGGCGGCAAGGGCGATCTGCGCAAGGGAACGGGCAACAGCCTGGGCCATCGGCTGATCGCCGAGCATCTGGCCGAGAGGCCCGGCGATTCGGCGGCCTCGCTGGCGATGGCGCCTGCCGACCCGTTCCGCCAGATCCTGCGCCGGATCGCGGCGGCCGAAGGGCAGGCGACGGATGAACCGTCGCCCCAAGACCAGACGGATGCGCCGTCAGAAGGTTGAGGTGCGCGGGTTGTGGCGCATTGCCATGGCCGCGCCCATTGCCAGCCCGGCCAAGGCTCCGCCCAGATGCGCTTCCCAGGCGATGGAGGGCATCAGGACGGTCAGCGCGACGTTCAGCACCACCATCAGCCCGACACCCCGCCACAGTTGCCCCAGCGGGCGGCGGCGGCGCCAGCCGGTGACGGCGGCATATCCGATCAGCGCACCGGCCAGCCCGAAGATCGCCCCTGACGCGCCGATCATCGGCCCGCCATCCGGGGTCATTACCGCAAACAGCAGGGCGGCGGCGACCTGGGTCACGGCATAGACAAGGGCCATGCGCCCCGGCCCGATCAGGCGGTTCAGTTCCCGCGCGATGGCCACCAGCGACAGCATGTTCATGCCCAGATGCAGCAGGCCCGCGTGCAAGAAGCCATAGGTCACGAAGATCGACAGGATATGGCCCGGAAAGATCCCGTGGCCTGCCCAGACCACCGGCGACCAGAAGCCCCCGAAGATCATCAAGGCCTGACGCAGGATCGGATAGCCCAGCAGATCTCCGGCCATGGCCGCCACCTGCATCGCGCAGCACAACCCGATCACGGCCTTGACCCAGAAGGGCAGCCGGGGCTGAACCCCGTTTCGGACGGCGACAAGGGGGTCAGACTGGGCCACCATTCAATCCGCCTTGATCTGGCGCGCCTCGGCCACCAGCATGATCGGAATGCCCGCGCGGATCGGGAATGCCAGCCCCGCCGCGCGCGAGACCAGTTCCTGGCGAGCCGCGTCATAGGACAGGGTGGCGTGGGTGACGGGGCAGACAAGCGCCTCGATCATGTGGCGGTCGAAAGGGGGCGGGTTCTGGGTCATTGCAATCGATCCTCGGTGTCGCCGCCATGCAGGGCGAATTCGATCAAGCCCTGCAACAGTTCGCGCCGGTCCGACAAGGTCGGGCTTTCCAGCAGCGCCTGCCTGTCGCCGGGCGAAAAGGGCAGGACCATCGACAGCGAATTGATCAGCGCCTCGTCCTGGGCCTCGGAGGCGGCGTCCCAATCTGTGGAAAGCTCGTGCGCATCCATGTAGCGGCGCAACAAGGGAAACAGCGTGTCGCGATCCAGGCCGGGGTCGTCCTCGGTCCCTTTCAGGTCGTGGGTGAATGACGACCAGTCCACCTCGGCCATCAGGTAAGGGGTAAAGCCTTCCTGCACCTCGGTCAGGCGGAAGCGCGATACGGCCAGCAGCGAGATCATCTGCCGTCCGTCATCGGTTTCGGAAAACGCCACCACCCGGCCTGCGCAGCCGATGGCCGCCAGCCC
This sequence comes from Paracoccus actinidiae, assembly GCF_030863885.1. Taxonomy (NCBI): domain Bacteria; kingdom Pseudomonadati; phylum Pseudomonadota; class Alphaproteobacteria; order Rhodobacterales; family Paracoccaceae; genus Paracoccus; species Paracoccus actinidiae. The sequence goes on along the minus strand of NZ_CP132956.1, from coordinate 1,701,423 downwards.
CTCTCCCTCGGGCTGGATCAGGCCGATCAGGCGGTGATCGGTTTTCAGGGCATCGTCCAGCATCTGCAGGTATCGCGGTTCGAACACATGCAGCGGGATCCGCGCGCGCGGCATCAGGACCGCCCCGGACAAGGGGAACAGCGGAAGGCGCGCGGGCAGATCGAAGCGGAACCGCATGGCCGGATCAGGCGAAGATCAGGGACGACAAGCGGCGGCGTCCCTTCTGGGCCAAGGGATCGTTGGGCTTGAGGCTGTCGAAGATCGTCAGCAGCTGCGCCTTGGCCGCGCCTTCGTTCCAGTCGCGGTCGCGGCGGAAGCTGTCCAGCAGGACATCGATGGCATCTTCCACCCGGCCGGCGGCGTGCAGGGCCTGGGCGTATTCCAGCCGCGCCTGCTGGTCTGCGGGATCGGTATCGACGCGGGCCTGCAAGGCATCCAGGGGACCGGCCTTTGCGGCCTGCCGGGCCAGGTGCAACTGGGCGCGCGCGGCCTCGACCGGGGCGCTGGCGGCGGCGGGGGCAGGGATCTGATCCAAGGCGGCCTGTGCGGCATCGGGATCGCCGGCGGCCAGATGGGCGCGGACCAGGCCCGCCCAAGCGTCATTGCTGGTTGGGTCTTCCTCTGCAATGGCGGCGAATGTTTCGGCGGCGTCGGTAAAGGCGCCTTCCTCCAGCATCTGTTCGGCGGCGGCGAGCGCATCGGCCAGGCCGCCGTCATCGCCCCCGAGCGCGGCCAGCTTGTCCACGAACTGCTTGATCTGGCTTTGCGGGACGGCGCCCTGGAAGGCATCGACCGGCTGGCCCTGGAAGAAGGCATAGACCGTGGGGATCGACTGCACCCGCAGTTGCGCGGCGATCATCTGGTTTTCGTCCACATTGACCTTGGCCATGCGGACGCGGCCCTTGTGGCGCGCCACCTCGGCCTCGAGCTGCGGGCCGAGGGTCTTGCAGGGGCCGCACCAAGGCGCCCAGAAATCGACGATGACCGGCACTTGCATGGAGGCCTGCACGACCTCGGCCATGAAGGTCGCCTCGGTCACGTCCATGATGAAGTCGGCAGGTTTGGGGGCGTCGGCTGCGGTGTCGAAAAGCATGGCGGTGGGATCCCAAGTGGTTCCGGTCTGAACGGTTTGCGGCAATATGGGGGCTGGGACGCCCAAGGGGAAGGGTTGTTTCCGGTGGCGAAGCCGGGGGTTTCACACCCCCAGGCCCCCGTGGGATATTTAAGCCAAGATGAAAGGACGTCAAAGGTCGAAGGATGCCAGCACCGGCACATGGTCGCTGGGCTGGTCCCAGGCCCGGCAGGGCCGCAGGATACGGCTGGCATGGGCGGCGTTGGCGATGTCGGAACTGGCCCAGATATGGTCAAGGCGGCGACCCTTGTCGGCGGTGTGCCAGTCCTTGGCCCGATAGCTCCACCAGGAATAGAGCAGGCCCGTTGGGATATCCTGGCGCGTCACATCCACCCATCCGCCGGCATCCTGGGCCGACAGAAGATGATCGATCTCGATGGGGGTGTGGCTGATGATCTTGAGCATCTGCTTGTGTGACCACACGTCGTCTTCGCGCGGCGCGATGTTGAGATCCCCGACCAAGATCGACCTTTGCGGGTTGGCGGCATGAAACACGTCGCGCATCTCGGCCACGAAATCCAGCTTTTGCCCGAACTTCTCGTTCACCGTGCGATCGGGAATGTCGCCGCCCGCGGGAACATACATATTGTGGATCGTCACGCCGTTTTCCAGCCGGGCCGCGACATGGCGGGCATGGCCCAGGCGCGCATAATCGCGGTCGCCCGCATCCGTGATCGGCAGGCGCGACAGGATCGCCACGCCGTTATAGCCCTTTTGCCCGCGTGCGACGACATGGCTGTAGCCGAGCGCCCGGAACTGATCCAAGGGAATCTTGTCCACCGGCGACTTGCATTCCTGCAGGCAGAGGACGTCGGGGCTTTCCTCAGTCAGAAACCGCGCGACCAGCCCTTCGCGCAGGCGGACCGAGTTGATGTTCCAGGTGGCGATGGTGAACATGGGCAGGCTCCTTTGATCGGCGCGGACCCTAATGGCAGCGCGCCACGCTGTCGAGTTGACGCAGGGGCAAGTTTTTTCTGCGGATGCGCAGTCACGGCTTGGTGATCAGGGAAACTGCCGCTAAGCAATGCCATCCGCAAAGGGGGACGAGATGCAGTTGACGGTGGACGAGGCTTTGGCGCGCGGCGGGGCCGGGCGGTTCCAGTGGCGGCTTCTGGGAATCTTTGGCCTGGTCTGGGCGGCGGATGCCATGCAGGTGATCGCCGTGGGCTTTGCGGCACCTTCTGTCGCCGCTACCTTCGGGATCGAGCGCGTGACGGCGTTCCAGATCGGCACGGTGTTCTTTGCGGGCATGTTCCTGGGCGCCTTTGCCTTTGGCCGGATCGCCGACCGGATCGGGCGACGCAACATCCTGGTTCTGACGGTCGGCATGGACGCGATCTTTGGCTTGGCATCGGTCTTTGCGCAGGACTTCACGCTGCTGCTGGTGCTGCGCTTTCTGACTGGCGTCGCCGTGGGCGGCACCTTGCCCGTGGACTATGCGATGATGGCCGAGTTCCTGCCGCCCCGGAATCGGGGCCGCTGGCTGGTCTGGCTGGAAGGGTTCTGGGCCGTGGGCACCATTGTCGTGGCCCTGACTGCCTGGATCGCCGTGTCCCAAGGGGCCGTGGCACCCTGGCGGTGGATATTCGCCGTGGCCGCCGTTCCGGCGCTGGTCGGTATTTTCTTGCGCCTCTGGGTGCCCGAATCCCCCATGTATCTGGTCCGCAAGGAACGCGCGGCCGAGGCGAAGGCTGTGATTGACCGGGTTTTGGTCACGAACGGGATGCAGGCGCTGCCCGCCGACGCGGAACTGGTCCCCGCGGCCGTGCCGACAGGGGCGGAAACCTCGATCTTTTCGGATATGCTGCGGGCGCGGACCATTGGCGTGCTGGCGGTCTGGTTTCTGGTCTCGCTGTCCTATTACGGCGTTTTCGTCTGGGTGCCGGGGCAGCTGGCGACCGAGGGTTTCGGTTTTGTGCGCGGCTATGAGTTCTTGGTAATCCTCGCCTTGGCGCAGGTGCCGGGCTATGCCTTGGCCGCCTGGGGGGTCGAGGCTGTCGGTCGCCGTGCGACGCTGCTGGGCTTTCTGCTGCTCAGCGCCGCCGGTTGCGCGCTGTTCGCCGTGGCCAGCGGCACCGCGATGGTCGCGGGCGCGCTGATCCTGATGAGCTTTTCGCTGCTGGGCACCTGGGGGGCGCTTTATGCCTTTACCCCCGAACTTTACCCCACCCACCTGCGCGGCACCGGGATGGGCACCGCCAGCGCCATGGCCCGGCTTGGCGGGATCCTGGCGCCCAGCCTGCTGGCATTCGTCTTTGCCAAGGGCTTTGGTTTCGCCATCGGCGTCTTCGCGGCGCTGCTGCTGCTGGGGGCGCTTGCGCTGCTGCTGGTGAAAACCGAAACGCGCGATCAGGCCATCGCCTGAAACCCCAGGCCAGTGTAGCCCGTTTCCCTGTCAACCAGCACGGAGGATAGGGCAATGGGCCAGTTGGTCAACGGCGTCTGGAAGGACGAATGGTACGATACCGAGGCCAGCGGCGGCGAGTTCGTCCGTGACAGCGCCAAGCATCGCACCTGGGTGACAGCCGACGGCAGCCCCGGCCCGACGGGCGAGGGCGGGTTCAAGGCGGAGAGCGGGCGGTATCACCTCTATGTGTCCTATGCCTGCCCCTGGGCGCATCGGGCGCTGATCTTCCGCGCGTTGAAGGGGCTGGCGGACCACATCGACATCTCGGCCGTGCATCCCGATATGCTGTGGAACGGGTGGGAATTTCGGACCGATTTCGACGGCGCCACCGGCGACCGGCTGTTCGGAGAGCCTTATCTGTACAAGCTGTATCTGCGCGCCGATCCCAAGGCCTCGGGCCGGGTGACGGTGCCGGTGCTGTGGGACCGCGATGGAGACCGGATCGTGTCCAATGAAAGCAGCGACATCATCCGTATGTTCAATTCCGCCTTCGACGGCATCACCGGCAACACGGACGATTACTGGCCCCAGGATCTGCGCGACCGGATCGAGGATCTGAACACCCGGATCTATGACACGGTGAACAACGGCGTCTACAAGGCGGGCTTCGCCACGTCGCAGGAAGCCTATGACAAGGCCATCCATCCGCTGTTCGACAGCCTAGACTGGATCGAGGGGATCCTGGCCGAGAGCCGCTATCTGTCAGGCGACCGGCTGACCGAGGCCGACTGGCGCCTGTTCACCACCGTGGCCCGTTTCGACGCGGTCTATCACACCCATTTCAAATGCAACCGCCGCCGGATCGTCGATTATCCGAACCTGTGGGCCTGGGCGCGCGAGTTGTATCAACGGCCCGGCGTGGCCGAAACGGTGCGGCCCGACCATTTCACGCGGCATTACTATTTCAGCCACGACACCGTGAATCCGCACCGGATCATCCCCATCGGACCGGACGCCGATTGGTCCGCCCCGCATGACAGGGGATAAAGGAAGCCCCGGCGCGGGACAACGCCGGGGCATCAGAGAGAGGAGGGAGAGAATGTGGCCGCGTCCGCCGGCCACTGGGCTTCGAGGCTGTAACGCGGAAACAGGACAAAGGTTCCCGTGCCTTGATATCCAGGCACGCGAGAAACTGGCCCCTTTGTCAGGGAAAAATCATCGGCGGCTAGGCGGCATCCGTCACGATAGAAGCGTCCGCGAATGTCAGATGCCCCGCGCAATCATCGACAAACCTGCCTTTGTTCAGATAATCGCGGCAGGCTTGGAATGCAGTCAGGGCGATCCGGCGCAAGTCTTCAGGATTGGCCAACGCATTTCGCACGACATCCTCGAAGTCGGAAAAATCCCAGCGGACCGGCAGGTAGGTTTCATGCGGGCGATAAAGGTCGGGCAGGCTGTCCAGATGGGACACATCGGGCTTGATCAGCACCGCGCCGGTCATATAGGCCTCGATGTCGCGCCAGCAGAGTTCTCCATAGCCGAATGGGCTCCAGCATAGTTTGGACTGACGCATCTCCTCCAGAAAGCGCGTCTGGGCGATGCGGTCCTTCGGGGTGGTGACGATACCGGGCAAGTCGCAGGTGACCCGGGCCGCGTGTTCTCGCATTGCCTGATACCAAGGCGTTCCCTGGGTAGCGATGCGGGCATGAAGATCAATCGGGCGCCCCTTCAAGTCCGGCAGTTCCCCCAGGAATTGCGGCATCAGATGCGGTGCGGTCAGAAAGTTCGGCATCAGCCCCAGCTTGTCCAGCAAGGCAACAGGCACCTGCCGGTCCACGATCTTCCCCGGAATGCCATATAGGGTCATGTAGTATTCGGTCAGGTTCGTGTCGCCCAGGCGCGGCGTCAGGAAGTCACGGCGGTCGCGGAACAGGGCCTTGCGCAGATAAAGATCGACCAGCGGTTCAAGCGCGCGGCCGAAACGCAGGTCGACATGGGCGAAGCTGTCCAGAAAGATCACACGGGCCGAATTGTGGCGGGCGCGATAACGGGCGATCGCCTGGGCCAATCGGTCGATGTTTTCTGTAAACCAAGGCTGGACCAGCACGATATCGGCAGGCGGAGCGTCGTCGCCGAACAGATCGGCGATCGGTCGGGCGCGCAAGTCGGTGCCATAGCGCGCCGCCAGTTCGGCGCCGTGATGAAAATAAGGATAGATGCTGGCCCAGCAAATCCGGTTGGGATGATGAAAGATCAGAACCCGGGTTCGTGCCTTTCTTGAAAATCCTGTCGCCAGCAAGGATCGTGTGAGCGGTTCGTATCCTTGTTGAAGACGCCTTCAGGCCGCATGACTGCGAAGGCCGTGACTGAAAATATACACTGGTAACTACCCTCAAATCAGTTGCCTGCCCGATTATGATAAAAGGATCGGCGGGAAAAGGGTTGCCATTCTGGTTTAATGGTTAATCGTCTGGACCCTGTTGCAGGCCGACCATTGAGGTGGAAATTCCAAAACGGCGATTGCCTGCGCGTACCAGGCGGAACGTAAAAAGGCCCGGCATGATGCCGGGCCATTCACGGGCGTCGAATGTGGTCACGCCACCAGCCGATACCCGCCCGATTCCGTCACCAGCAGGCGCGCATTGCTGGGATCCGGCTCGATCTTCTGGCGCAGGCGATAGATGTGGGTTTCCAGCGTATGCGTGGTGACGCCCGCGTTGTATCCCCAAACCTCGTGCAGCAGCACGTCACGGGCGACCACCCCGTCCTGCGCGCGATACAGGAATTTCAGGATATTGGTTTCCTTCTCGGTCAGGCGGATCTTGCGGTCCTTGCTGTCGATCAGCATCTTCATCGCGGGCTTGAAGGTGTACGGCCCCAATTGAAAGATCGCGTCTTCGGACTGTTCATGCGTGCGCAATTGCGCTCGCAGGCGGGCCAGCAGTACCGGAAACTTGAAGGGCTTGGTGATATAGTCGTTGGCGCCCGCGTCCAGGCCCAGGATGGTGTCGGCATCGGTGTCATGGCCGGTCAGCATGACGACGGGGCATTTGACGTTCAGCTTGCGCAGCTTCTTGCACAATTCGCGCCCGTCGGTATCGGGCAGGCCCACGTCCAGGATCACCAGGTCGAAGATCGCGCCCTTGGCAGCATCCACGGCGGCGGCACCCGTGCCGGCCTCGGTCACGTCGAAATCCTCGGTGGCGGTCAGTTGTTCGGCCAGGGCCTCGCGCAGGTCTTCCTCGTCATCGACCAGCAGGATTTTTTTCAGTCCGGGCATGTTGCCTCCCTTCGCTTGTTGCGAGAGTAGGTGGGCGCGGCGCGCGGTCCCGTCCAGCCTCATGTCGGAAATCTCACATGGAGTTGTCGGCAAGGGCGCTTATGTTTCAATATGTTTCAATTTATCGGGACCATCCATGAGCCTGATCCCCACCCTGGCCGAAACCGTGTCGCGCGCGCGCAGCGATCTGCGCATGGGCCTGCCGGTGATGATCGGCGGTCATCTGGTCGCGGCGGTGGAGACATTGGCGCCCGCGCGGCTGGCCGACATCCGCGCGCTTGGGCGTCCGGTGCTGGCGCTGACCGAACGGCGGGCCGAGACGCTGAAGGCGCGGGCCTATGACGACGGCCTGGCGCGGGTGATCGTGCCGGGGGATGCCGATCACGCCTGGCTGCGGGCCATGGCCGATCCTGCGGGCGATCTGATGACGCCGATGAAGGGGCCGCTGTTCACCGAACGCGAAGGGGACGCCACGCCGCATCTGGCCGGGCTGGCGCTTGCCAAATCCGCGCAGCTTCTGCCCGCCGTGCTGGTGGTGGAGGTAGAGCCGCTGCCCGGCCTGACGCAGATCACGCCCGGCCCGCTGCTGGCCCAGCTTGCGCATGAGGCGGCCCTGGCCCCGGTCGCCGCCGCGAACCTGCCGCTGTTGGCTGCGGAACGGTCGCGGCTGCACATCTTCCGCCCCGACGACGGCGGGGCCGAGCATTACGCCATCGAGATCGGCGATCCGCCCCGCGACGCGCCGGTCCTGGCGCGGCTGCATTCGGCCTGTTTCACCGGCGACGTTCTGGGCAGCCTGAAATGCGATTGCGGCCCACAGCTTCATGCCGCGCTGACGGCCATGGGGCAGGCAGGACAGGGGGTGCTGCTGTATCTGAACCAGGAAGGGCGCGGGATCGGGCTTGCCAACAAGATGCGCGCCTATGCCCTGCAGAACCAGGGCTTCGACACGGTCCAGGCCAACCACCGCCTGGGCTTCGAGGATGACGAGCGCGATTTCCGCATCGGCGCGGCCCTGCTGCGGCGGATGGGGTTTTCGAAGGCCCGGCTGATGACCAACAACCCGCGCAAGGTGGCGATGATGGAAAGCCATGGCATCGCCGTCACCGAACGGGTGCCGCTGGCGGTGGGCCGCAATCCTTTCAATGCAGGCTATCTGGACACCAAGGCCGAAAAGTCGGGGCATCTGCTGTGAGGCCCGACGATCTGGTCCTGACGCCGCAAGGGGTTCGGTATCGCGGGCGCCTGTTCCCGTGCATCATCGGCAAGCGCGGCGTGACGCGCGACAAGCGCGAAGGCGACGGGGCCACGCCCGCAGGGGTGATGCGGATCACGGGCCTCTGGTATCGGCCCGACCGGCTGGCGCGGCCTGCCCCTTGGGCGCGGCCCATCAGGCCGGGCGACCTGTGGTGCGATGCACCCGATCATCCGGCCTATAACCACCATGCCCGCGCGCCTCTGGCGGCCAGCCACGAAAACCTGCGCCGGGCCGATCCGCTGTATGACCTGATCCTGACCACGGACTGGAACTGGCCGGATGCCGTGCCGTGCCGGGGCTCGGCGATCTTCCTGCATCAATGGCGCAGGCCGGGATACGGGACCGAGGGCTGCATCGCCTTTGCGCGTCCGCACCTGATCTGGATCGCGCGCCATGCGCGGCCGGGGACGCGGGTGATCGTGGCCTAAAGAGCGTTCCTCGGCATGGGCAGCTCGCCCCGGTTATAGGGCCCCCAGTCCGTCACCTCGGGATAGAACTGCTTGCGCCAGGCGCGGACGCGCGGGTTCATGCGCCGGCGCCACCAGGGCGGCACCATGGCGACAAAGGTCATCGCCGGATAGCCCAGGGGCAGTTGCGGCGCCTGGTCCGCGCCATAGGTCTGCAACAGCGGGAACCGGCGGTCGGGCTTGTAATGGTGGTCCGAATGGCGCTGCAGGTTGATCAGCAGCCAGTTCGAGGCCCTGTGGCTGGCATTCCAGCTGTGGCGCGGCAGGATATGTTCGTATCGCCCTTGGCCCAGATGCTTTCGCGTCAGGCCGTAATGTTCGACATAGTTCGTCAGTTCCAACTGCCAGATCGCGACAAGGGCCTGGAAGACGAACAGCAGCAGGCCTTGCAGGCCGCCCAGCATCAGCGCCAGCCCCAGCATTCCCGCCTGCAGCGCGGCGTATCGCCAGAAGGGGTTGCGCCGGTCCCAGGGTCTGCGCCCGGCCCGTGCAAGAAGGCGCGCCTCGGCCCGCCAGGCGCTGGCCGGACCCTTGTGCAGGACGCGCCAGAAAAAGCGGTAGAACCCTTCATTGTAACGCGCCGACACCGCGTCGCGGGGGGTGGAAACCCAGGCATGGTGGACCAGCAGATGCTCGGTCCTGAAATGCGAATACAGCGCCGAGGCCAGCAGCAGGTCGCCCATCCAGCGTTCCACCGCCGTCCTTTGGTGCAGCAGTTCATGGGCATAGACCATGCCGATGGTGCCCGACAGCACGCCCACGCCGAAGAACAGGCCCAGCTTTTCCAGGCCCGACAGGTGGCCCGCCTGGGCCGCATACCAGATCGTCCCGAAGATCGCGGCGCATTGCAGCGGGAACCAGACAATCGTAACGGCCCGGTGCCAGAACAGGGCGCGGGTTTCGGTGTGCGGATCGGGGTTGGCCTTGCTTTCACCCAGAAGGCCGTCAAGCGCGGTCGTCAGATACCAGGCATAGGCGGGCAACAGCATCCACCACAACCCGCCCCGGGCCGCGGCAAGCGCGACCAAGGGCAGCATGACCAGGGACATCCAGAAGGGGGCTGCGGCGGGCAATCTGCCGGGGGTTGAAACGCTCATGCGCGCGACCTTACGCGGCGATCTGGGCCTGCGCCATATCCCAGACCTTGCGCATCAGGCCGGGCAAGGCCTCGCGGTCGATCTGCGCCAGGGCGACCAGATGGCCACGATCGGGGGCGGCGGACAGATCGCCCACCATCACCTGCAAGGACAGGTTGAAATGGGTGAAGACATGGCGGACCTGGCCGACATCGCGCCATTCGGCCATCCCGGGCGGCGGCAGGTCGCGCCCGTCCCAATGGGCAGAGGGAAAGGCCAGCGTGCCGCCGAGCAGCCCCTTGGCCGGGCGTTCCTCGAACACTACCGCGTCGCCGAGGCGGGCGACCCAGGCGATGCCGGTGCGGTCGGGCTTGGCGGGTTTGGGGGCCTTGCGCGGCAGGTTGGCGGCAATCCCCTGGGCACGGGCGTCGCAATCGTAGATCAGCGGGCAAATGCCGCAGGCGGGACTGCGGGGCGTGCAGATCGTCGCGCCCAGATCCATCATCGCCTGCGCATAATCGCCGGGGCGCCCGACGGGCGTCAGCGTTTCCGCCAGGACCACCAGGTCGGGCTTGGCGGCAGGCAAGGGCGTTTCCACCGCGAACAGACGCGCCACCACGCGTTCGACATTTCCATCGACCACCGTTTCCGGCGCATCGTAGGAAATCGCCGCAATCGCGGCCGAGGTATAGGCCCCGATCCCCGGCAGCGCCTGCAGTTCCTTTCGCGTTATCGGAAACCCACCTGCCGCTGTCACCGCACGGGCGCAGGCCAGCAGGTTGCGGGCGCGGGCATAGTATCCAAGCCCCGCCCATTCGGCCATCACCTGCGCGTCGGGGGCTGCCGCCAGATCCTGCACGGTGGGCCAAAGGGCGGTGAAGCGTTCGAAATAGGCCTTGACCGCCGCAACGGTGGTTTGTTGGAGCATCACCTCGGACAGCCAGATGCGGTATGGATCAGCGGGGCCTGCGCCCGGCGGGATGCGCCAGGGCAGAACCCGCGCATGGCGGTCGTACCATTCCAGCAGTTGCGGGGCGATCACCTTGGCGTCACGCAATATTCAGGCCCTTGTTCCGATCCCGCGCTTTCATCCGGCCACGCGTCTGCGTAAGGATATGGGCGTGATATCAGGACAGGCAATGATGGCACAGTCGCCCGACCGCACCCGCAAACCGCCCACCCGCCGCAGGCGCGGGTTTCAGCAGGCGGCAATCCTGCTGGCCGACCGGGTGCAGAAGGCGGCCGAGGGGCGTGGCTTTGCCATGGCCCGCCTGCTGACCCATTGGCCCGAAATCGCCGGTGCCCAGCTTGCCCGGGTAACGCGGCCCGTTCGCATCAGCCATGCGCGCGGCGGGTTCGGCGCGACGCTGACCCTGCTGACCACCGGGCCCGCCGCGCCGCTGGTGGAAATGCAACTGCCGCAACTGCGAGAACGGGTGAACGCCTGTTATGGCTATAACGCGGTGCAGCGGATCGTGCTGACCCAGACGGCGGCCAGCGGATTTGCCGAAGGGCAGGCGGTCTTTGCCGCGCCCGCAGCAAAGGTGGCGCCCCCCGACCCGCAGATCATCGAAAAGGCCGATCAGGTCGCCCGCCAGTTCCAGGATCCGATCCTGGCCCAGGCGATGGCCCAACTGGCGCTGAACATCGAAACCAAACGACACCGGAACCACTGAAAGGATTTTCCATGCTGATCCGCTCTGCCGTCGCAGCCCTTGCCCTGGCCCTGGCCGCCCCCGCCGCGATGGCCCAGGATGCGCCCGCCGCCCCTGCAGCCGAAACCCTGCCCGACATCGCGCTGGGCGCCGAGGACGCGCCCTTGACCATTGTCGAATATGCCAGCTTCACCTGCGGGCATTGCGCGAATTTCCATACCGAAAGCTGGCCCAGGCTGAAGGCCGAGTATGTCGATACCGGCAAGGTGAAATTCATCCAGCGCGATGTCTATTTCGACCAGCCGGGCCTGTGGGCAGGGGTGCTGGCGCGTTGCGGCGGGGATGAGAAGTTCTATCCCGTCTCCTCGATGCTGTTCGAGGAACAGCAGAAATGGCTGGCTGGCGGCACGGGCGAGGAAATCGCCGCGAACCTGCGCAAGATCGGCCTGAAGGCAGGCATGACCGAAGACCAGATGAATGCCTGCTGGGAAGATACCGCCAAGGCCGAACAGCTGATCGCGACCTTCCAGAAGAACGCCACCGCCGACGAGATCGAGGCCACGCCGACCTTCATCATCGATGGCGAAAAGGTCATGAACCAGCCCTGGGACGACATGAAGCAGGTGATCGACGCCAAGCTGGCCGAAGCGGGCAGCCAGTAAGCAACGACCGCGGCCCGTCCGGCGCCGGGCGGGCCTCCGGTATCACGGGGAATTGCTTTTCAGCAAGACCGGCCGCATTCTTGGCCTGCGCCCGCACGGCGCTTGTCATAGGGGGATGCTTGTCCATGATCAGAGAATTCCGGGAATTCATTGCCCGCGGCAATGTCATCGACCTTGCGGTCGGGATCATCATCGGCGCGGCCTTTACGGCAATCGTCAGCTCGCTGGTCGCCGACTTGATCAACCCGCTCCTCGGCCTGCTGACCGGCGGCGTCGATTTCACCAACAAGTATTTCGTCCTGTCCGGCAACGTCCCCGAAGGCGCCAGCCTGGCTGCGGCCCGCGATTCGGGCGCCGCCGTCTTTGCCTATGGATCGTTTGCGATGGCGGTGCTGAACTTCCTGATCATCGCCTGGGCGGTGTTCCTGCTGGTCAAGGCCGTCAACCGCTTGCAACGCATGGCGGTCCGCAAGCAAGAGGAAGTCGTCGTGGCGGCCCCCACGCAGGAAGAATTGCTGGCCCAGATCCGCGACCTGCTGGCCGACCGGTCCGTGATGGCGGATTATCCGCTGCCCCGGCCATAGCGGCGTCAGCCCCGCACGGCCATGATCCGCGCCGGGCCGGGTGTTCAGCCTGCCAGCAGTTGATCGGGGGTGATCGCCTCCAGTCCCAAGGCCTCGCCCACCGGGGGCGAGGTCAAGCGGCCCCCATGGGTGGACAGGCCCGCCCGCAGATGCGGATCCTCCAGCACCGCCTGACGCCAGCCCTTGTCTGCAAGCGCCAGCAGGAAGGGCAGCGTGGCATTGCCAAGCGCCTGCGTGGATGTTCGCGCCACCGCCCCCGGCATATTCGCCACGCAGTAATGCACAATCCCGCCCACCTCATAGATCGGATCCTGGTGGGTGGTCGGGCGCGAGGTCTCGAAACAGCCGCCCTGGTCGATGGCCACGTCCACCAGCACCGCGCCGGGCTGCATGGTGGACAACTGCTGGCGCGTGACCAGCTTGGGTGCCGCCGCGCCGGGGATCAGCACTGCGCCGATCACCATGTCCGCCGTGCGGATCAGGTCGGCGGTCGCTGCGGCGCTGGAATATTGGGTGGTCAGCCGCCCCATGAAGATGTCGTCCAGATAAGACAGCCGCGCCACCGACCGATCCATGACCGTGACATTGGCCCCCATGCCGACGGCCACCCGCGCCGCCGCCGTGCCCACCACGCCGCCGCCGATGATGACCACGTTGGCGGGCCGGACCCCCGGCACCCCGCCCATCAGCACCCCGCGCCCGCCATTGGCCTTTTGCAGCGCCCAGGAACCGACCTGCGGGGCTAGGCGCCCGGCCACCTCGGACATGGGGGCAAGCAGGGGCAGCCCGCCCCGCGCGTCGGTCACGGTTTCATAGGCGATGGCGGTCACGCCCGATCCCAGCAGGTCGCGGGTCTGGTCGGGGTCGGGGGCCAGGTGCAGATAGGTGAACAGAACCTGCCCGTCGCGCAGCATCGCCCGTTCGGCGGCCTGGGGTTCCTTGACCTTCACGATCATCTGCGCCGTGTCAAAAACGGATTTGGCATCCGCCGCAATGCCGGCCCCGGCGGCGATGTAATCGTCATCCGTGAAGCCCGCGCCAAGGCCCGCGCCGGTTTCCACGACGACCTCGTGGCCGCGAAAGGCCGCCTCGGTCACGGCGGCGGGCGTCATGCCCACGCGGAATTCCTGCGGCTTGATTTCCTTCGGGCAACCGATCTTCATGCTTATCCTCCCTTGTCTTGCGCACCACTGTGTCACTCGCCGCCCGCAAGGTGCTGCGAAGCTGTTGCCCCATGGCGGCCTTGCGCGACAAAAAACACTGGCAACCGGGATGCCGGTCGAAGAATATCCCGTCATGTCCGATCTTGATGCAATAGACCGCCGCATCCTGGCCCTGCTTCAGAAGGAAGGGCGAATCAGCAATGCCGACCTGGCGCTGCGCGTCCACCTGTCGCCGTCCGCCTGCCACCGCCGCGTGCAGCGGCTGGAGGAAGCAGGCGTGATCCACGGCTATGTCGCGCTGCTGGATGCCCGCAAACTGCGCCGCCAGACCACGGTCTTCGTGGAAATCACCCTCTCTGGCCAGGCGGACGAGGTGCTGGAGGCGTTCGAAAAAGGCGTACGCGCCATCCCCGACGTACTGGAATGCCACCTGATGGCCGGGACCGCCGATTACCTGCTGAAGATCGTGGTCGAGGATACCGACGATTTCGCCCGCATCCACCGCCAGCACCTGGCCCGCCTGCCGGGGGTGGCGCAGATGCATTCGTCCTTCGCGCTGCGCACGGTGTTCCGCACCACCGCGATTCCGGTCTGACGGCGATGGATCGCCGCAGCCTGCTGGCCCTGCTGGCGGCAAGTGCCGCCGCGCCCGCCCTGGCGCAGCCCGGCCGCGACCCGCCCGAAGACATCGTCCACCCCCGCGCCAGCCATTTCGCCTTTGGTCCCGCAGGCGATCAATGGCGCATCCTTGTGGGCCTTCCCGATGCGCCGTCGCCGCCCCAGGGTTATTCGGTCATCCTGTCGCTGGATGGGCAGCGGACCTTTCCCCTGTTCTGGCGGCACCGCGAAGCACGGGCACCGCAGGCTCCGGTGATCCTGGTCGCGATCAGCTATGAAGGCCCCAACCGGCGCTGGCGCGACCTGACCTCGCGGTCCATGAAGCCGATCGCGCCGATCCTTGGCTATCGCGCGGCGCCTGCGGACCGGCTGACCGGTGGGCGCGCGGACTTCCTGGCGATGATCGGGGATGAACTGCTGCCCGAACTGGCCCGCCGTCATCCCCTGGATCGCAGCCAGATGACCCTTTATGGCCATTCGCTGGGCGGGCTGTTCGTGCTGCACGCGCTGTTCACCCGCCCCCGTCTGTTCGCGCGCCATGTCGCCGCCGATCCGTCGGTATGGTGGAACGCGGGCGAATCGCAGCGCGAGGCGGCGGCCTTTGTGGGCGGCGTCCTGGCGGCGGGCGGGGTGATCGACCCTGGCATCCAGGTGATGATCGCCCAGGCGGGCCGGGCGCGTCAGAACCATCCCCATGATCCCACCGCCCTGGTGCGGATCCTGTCAGGGGTCCGGGGGTTGGAGGTTCTGTACCGCCCTTATCCGCAGGAAGACCACGGTTCGCTGATGGTGCCATCCACGGCAGACGCATTGGACCTGCATCTGTGGCGATAGCATGTCAGGCGGTTGCAGGTCTGGCCCGGATCAACAGGCTGGCTGCATGGCTTACTGTCAGCGACAGAAATATCATCTCGCCCCCATCCTCGATGATGCCGAGGATGCCGGCCTTGATCGAGCCGCCCATGGCCTGGGCATGAACGAAGTCGACAGCGACGCCGCAGAATATCGCCCACCCAAGCAGCAGGAACAGGGACATGACCTGTCGCCGGACCGGCGAGGGCGCAACAATCCAGCCATATACTAGGGGTCCGGCAACTATTGCCCCTTCGAGGGCCAGGAAGATTATCTCTCCTGAACCGTTCGGCAGTTTCAGCCCTTGGAGCCAGGCGTCAGTCAGGATGATCCCGTACCGTTCGTGCAACTGAAGGCTGTCATCCAGAAGGGCGATTACGCATAGGTTAGCGAATGCCAGAAATATCATCGCTTTCTGCTGATGAAAGAGCATGGCCGAAATCCCGGCGAGGGCAAGCCACTTCGCATAATTCAGGACTTCGCCCACGCCCCAGTCGCGGTCGATCCTCAAAGCGTCAGGGAAGACGGCGATCGTTCCCGTTACGGATAACGCGCCTAGAAGCGCGTGAACCAGGATCAGCACAAAGTCGGCCAGCACTAGTCCCAGCATGACGGGAATATGAAAGCTCATGAAGCCGAGCCCTGAGGATCGGCCGACGTTTGCAAAACCATTTGAACTCGTGACCCGTACACACAAACTGGCGTTCATGGAAACGTCACACAGGTCAACGGGTCAGGCAACAACCTTTTGGCAGGCTTGGGATGCAAACCCCCGCGGCTTGCGCTGCGGGGGTTTGCGGATAACGCGGATCGCGTCGTCTTACAGTGCGCCTTCGCGCTGTGCTTTTTTACGAGCCAGTTTGCGGGCGCGGCGCACGGCCTCAGCCTGCTCACGGGCCTTCTTGACGGACGGTTTCTCGAAATGCTGCTTGAGCTTCATTTCGCGGAACACACCCTCGCGCTGAAGTTTTTTCTTCAGGGCACGAAGCGCCTGTTCGACGTTGTTGTCGCGAACATTGACCTGCATGTGGTTGTCACCACCTTCCTAGGTTAGAGTTGCAAGATTGCAGGATGCGCCCCCCTATCAAAGCCGGGCGCCCTTGTCCAGCCAGAGGCTTGTCCATGACCCGAACCGACCGTGACGCCCTTCTCGACGCTGCCCTGACCCATGTCCCGTTCGAAGGGATGAACGATCGCGCCCTGATGGCAGGGGCGCGCGACCTGGGCCTTTCGCCCGACCTGGCGCGGGTGCATTTTCCGCAAGGGGGCGCGGGGCTGGCTGCGGCCTATCATCGCCGCGCCGATGCCATGCTGCGCGACAGCCTGGCCCAGACCCCGCCGGGCGGCCGTTTCCGCGACCGCGTGGCCGAGGCGATCTGGCGCCGCCTGATGCTGGTCGATGCCGAACTGGTGCGCGCCGGTGCGGCCACCTTGTCCTTGCCGCAGAACGCCGCGCTTGCCGCGCGCCTTGTCTGGGAAACGGCGGATGTGATCTGGACGGGCCTGGGCGATACGTCCCGGGACGTGAACTGGTATTCCAAGCGCGCCACCCTGGCGGCCGTGATCAGCGCCAGCGTGCTGTTCTGGCTGGGCGACACTTCGCCCGACCATGCCGAGACCCGCGCCTTCATCGACCGCCGCATCGACGGGGTCATGCGGATCGAGTCGCTGAAATCCACCTTGCGCAAGCTGCCGGGGGCGGAAACCATGACGAACCTTGCCTTTGGCTGGATCCGCGCGCCCCGGTCGCGCGATCTTCCCGGCCGAACCCGCCCCTGAAAGCAGGAGAAACGATGTTCCCCGACGCCATGAACGCGGTCGAGATCACCGCGCCCGGTGATGCCGACGTGCTGCACCTGACCCGCCGCCCGGTCCCCGTACCGCGCCACGACCAGATCCTGATCCGCGTGGCCTATGCAGGGGTCAACCGCCCCGACGTACTGCAGCGCATGGGCAGCTATGCGCCCCCGCCCGACGCATCCGACCTGCCGGGGCTGGAGGCATCGGGCGAGATCGTCGGCATGGGCGCGGGCGTGACGCGCTGGCGCAAGGGCGAACAGGTCTGCGCGCTTCTGCCCGGCGGGGGCTATGCCGAATATGTCGCCTGCCACGCCGATCACGCGCTGCGCATTCCTTATGGCTTGTCGCTGCGCGAGGGTGCCTGCCTGCCGGAAACGGCCTTTACCGTCTGGTCGAACGTCGTGACGCGAGGCGGCCTGACCGGGGGCGAGCGTTTCCTGGTTCATGGTGGCACGTCGGGCATCGGCATGATGGCGATCCAGATCGCCCGCAGCCTTGGCGCGCGTGTCTTCGCGACCGCCGGCAGCGACGAGAAATGCGCGGCCATCGCAGCGCTTGGCGCGACGCCGATCAATTACCGGACCGAGGATTTCACCAAGATCATGGCCGCCGAGGAGGGGGCCGACCTGATCCTGGACATGGTGGGCGGCAGTTATATCCCGAAGAACATCAAGGCCTTGTCCCCGGACGGGCGGCTGGTGATGATCGCCTTCCTGGAGGGACCAAAGGTCGAACTGAATTTCGCGCAGATCATGGCGAAACGGTTGACGGTGACCGGATCGACCCTGCGCCCGCAATCGGATGCCGCCAAGGCCGAAATAGCCGAAGCGTTGCGCAAACGGCTGTGGCCGCTGATCTCGGCAGGTTCGGTGAAGGTCAGGATCGACAGCGAATTCGACCTGGCGGACGTGGTCCAGGGGCATCGCCGGATGGAAAGCAGCCAGCATATTGGCAAGATCGTCCTGAAAGTGGGAGGCGACAGTGCCTGAGGCACGGTCAGGAGCCTCTGGCGGGGATATTTGAAGTGAAGAAGAATTCGGCGATTATCTTCTTCACGGAAATATCCCACGGGGGTCCGGGGGCGTGAAGCCCCCGGCTTTCGGGAACCGCTTCACCGCACTTTTTCCATCAGCACTCGTGGCAAGGGGCAATCCTGGCGCACGTCCGGCGCGCAATCGCGCAGGCGCAGGTCGCGGGTCAGGCAGATGCGGACCTCGGCCAAGGCCTGGGCCTTGCAGGTGACGGTGACGGCATCGCGGGTCAGGCCGGGATTGGCTTCGATGAAGGCATCCTCGACCCCGGTCGGGGGCAGGGTGATGTCGCGGGGCAAATCGTCGAAAGGGCCGGGGATCGTGATCCCCTCCACCGCCTTGCGCATCGTCGCATAGTAATCCCTTGCCGACAGGCCCGAACAACGGCCGTGCTTTCGCCATTGGTACAAGGCCAGACCGGGGTCCATGAGGTCGTCCAGGGCCTGTGCCTCTCGGCGCGAGGGGTCGCGTTCGGGGGTGTCGCAATGATCCGGCCAGCCTTTTTCATGCTGCGGCCAAAGCCCGTGGACGGTGAAATCCCGGCTGCTGCCGGGGCCGCATTCGGCGGCGTCGCGCGCGTCGCCGGTGCTGCTGCACCAGCTTGGTTGCCAACTGAGCGCCAGGACATAGTAATCGAAATCGCCGGCGACGCCGTCCGCGGGGACTGCGCCGGGCCACAGGGCCAGGGCAAGCGGGATCAGGAATGCAGGTTTCATGGCCTCACCATGCCCGGCCTGGGCAGGCACGTCCACGGGCCGATGCGAATCCTCTTTTCCCCGGACGTGAGAATCGCTATATCGGCTGACAATTCCCCCCTAAAACGAGGAATGGCACCCGCCAAAGCCGTTTTTCCGGCCCAAGCCTGCTATCGTTCGGGGGCAGACACGCGAAGGAGATTGACATGAGCAAGCCGCTGATGGCCAAGGCGACTGCCGTCTGGCTGGTGGACAATACCACGCTGAGCTTCAAGCAGATCGGCGATTTCTGCGGTCTGCACGAATTGGAGGTGCAGGGCATCGCCGATGGCGACGTGGCGGCGGGGGTCAAGGGCTATGACCCGGTTGCCTCGCACCAGCTTGATGCCGATGAGATAAAGAAGGGCGAGGCCAGCCCGGCTTATCGGTTGAAGCTGAAGCACAATCCCGCCTCGGAAGGCGAGGAAAAGCGCCGCGGCCCGCGTTACACGCCGCTGTCCAAGCGTCAGGACCGCCCGAACGCGATCCTGTGGCTGGTCAAGTTTCACCCCGAACTGGTCGATGCGCAGATCGCCAAGCTGGTCGGCACCACCAAGCCCACCATTGCCTCGATCCGCGAACGGACGCATTGGAACATCCAGAACATGCAGCCCATCGACCCGGTGGCCCTGGGCCTGTGCCGCCAGACCGAACTGGACGCGGCGGTGCAGAAGGCCGCCAAGAAAGGCGGCACCGGCGAGGTGATGAGCGATGACGAACGCCGCAAGCTGGTCAGCACCGAAACCTCTCTGGCGATGAGCGACGAGCCGCGCTTGCCGTCGTCAATGGCAGGGCTTGAGAATTTCACGCTGACGCGGGACGAGGGAAAGACGCCGGACCGTGAACTGGACGCGGAAAGCTTCTTCAACCTGCCCGATGCGGGCGATGACGAGGATGAGGACGACGATCAGGCCCGCTGATCGGGGTCCATGAAAAAAGGCCGGTGCGGATGATCCCGCACCGGCCTTTTCCTTTGCAGACCGGGGATCAGGCCCGGCCGCGCACCATGCGAACGATCCAGATCAGGATGCAGGCGCCGATCACCGCGACCACAAGCTGGCCAATGACGCTGCCTTCACCGCTGCGGCCAATCAGCATATCGAACAGGAAGTTACCGATCAGGGCGCCGACGATGCCGACGATGATGTTCATCAGCAGCCCGGTATTGGTCTTCATGATCTTTTCCGCGATCCAGCCTGCGATGGCCCCCAGGATGATCGACAGAATCCAGCCGAAACCTTCCATGCACTTCCCCTTTTTGCAAACGACCCCGTTGAAGCCAGAATGGCGGGGCCTTCGCGTGTCAATGCATTATGCCCGCCTTGCGTTCCCCCCAAGCGCCGGAAATCGTTACGATCTGTCAGATAGACAGGCAGATGTATTTCATCTCCAGGTAATCCTCGATCCCGTGGCGGCTGCCTTCCCGGCCCAGGCCCGACTGCTTGACGCCGCCAAAGGGCGCCACCTCGGTCGAGATGATGCCGGTGTTCACGCCGACAATGCCGTATTCCAGGGCTTCCTGGACGCGGGTGATGCGGCCGATGTCGCGGGCATAGAAATATGACGCCAGGCCGAAGATCGTGTCATTGGCCTTTTGAATGACCTCCTCCTCGGTGTCGAAGCGGAACAGGGGGGCCAGGGGACCAAAGGTTTCCTCGGTCGCGACCTTCATGCGGTCGGTGACGCCGGTCACGACCGTGGGCTGAAAGAACAGTCCTTCCATCCGTTCGCCGCCCGTGACGACCTGTCCGCCACCATCCAGCACGTCGCGGATATGTTCCTCGACCTTTTCCACCGCATCCTGGTTGATCAGCGGACCGGTGGTCACGCCGTCCTCCAGTCCGTCGCCGACGCGCAGCTTGTCCACCGCCGCTGCCAGCTTTTGCGCGAATGTGTCATAGACACCGGACTGGACATAGATGCGGTTGGCGCAAACACAGGTCTGGCCGTTGTTGCGGAACTTGGACGCCATCGCCCCCTCGACCGCCGCGTCCAGGTCGGCGTCGTCGAAGACGATGAAGGGCGCGTTGCCGCCCAGCTCCATGCTGCATTTCATCACCTGGTCGGCGGCCTGGCGCAAAAGGATGCGCCCCACCTCGGTCGAGCCGGTAAAGGTCAGCTTCCTAACCAAGGGGTTCTCGCAAAACTCCTTCCCGATGTCGCTGGATCGCGACGAGGTGACGACGGACAGGATGCCCTTGGGCAGGCCCGCGCGTTCGCCCAGAACCGCCATGGCCAGGGCGGACAGCGGGGTTTCCGCTGCAGGACGGGCAACGAAGCCGCAGCCAACGGCCAGGGCAGGGGCGGCCTTGCGCGCGATCATGGCATTGGGAAAATTCCAGGGCGTGATGCTGCCCACCACGCCGATCGGCTGGCGGATCACGGTCAGGCGCTTGTCAGGCAGGTGGCCGGGGATGGTTTCGCCGTACACGCGCTTGGCTTCCTCGCCGAACCATTCGATGAAGCTGGCGCCATAGGCGATCTCGCCCTTGGCCTCGGGGAAGGGCTTGCCCATTTCGGCGGTCAGGATGCGGGCCAGGTCGTCCTGGTTCTGCATCATCAGGTCGAACCACTTGCGCATGACCCCCGCACGGTCCTTGGCGGTGCGCGCGGTCCAGCCCTTCATCGCCTCGGCAGCGGCCTGGATGGCGCGGGCCGCGTCCTTGCGGGACAGGTCGGCGACCTTTGCAATGACATCGCCGCGTGCCGGGTTGATCACGTCAAACGTCGCGCCGTCCGGCGCGTCCACCCATTCGCCGGCAACAAAGGCGCGGGTTTCCAGCAACGAGGGGTCGCGCAGCAGGGTCTTGAGGTCGGTGGAATGCTTGGTCATGGCATGGCTCCCTTTGGGCGGTTGGGGCATGATCATCACGCAGACGGGACGTTGTCAAAGCCGGGGCGCAACGCGGCGCGTGTGGCAATCGCTAAAAATCGCCTTTGCCGTGAAACCGACCGGGACCGGATGCGTTGAAAGGGCATCGTCAAGCCTTCCCTCTTGGCGACCCTCTCTCTGATCGGGGCGGTGGGCCAGTGGCGCACCGCCCTTTTTCATGCCTGCAGGTCGCGCCAGACGGGTTGCAGGTCGCCCGGTGCCCGGCTGGCGGCATGGATTCCCCGTGCAATCGCCCGCGCCAGGCAGGAGGCGGCGGCATGGCCCAGCAGGAAGGGATCGACCGCCGGGTCGGCCAAGGGCTTGGTGCCAGAGGATACCGCAAAGACCAGGTCGCCGTCGAAGGGCGTGTGGCTGGGCACCAGGGCGCGGGCCATGCCGTCATGGGCGGCAATGGCAAGACGTTGCAGGGCGGCCTTGTCCAGAACCGCGTCGGTGGCGACAATGGCGATGGTCGTGGCCTCGCCCAGGCGTTTCGCGGGCCGGGGCTCATCGGCGGCGGGAAAGCGGACGGGCAGGCCAAGCGCCCCCAGTTCGCCGTCCAGTTCCCAGGGCGCCGCCCAGAAATGCCGGGTATCGCCAACGGTTGCCCGTCCAAGCGCGTTGACCACGACCAGGGCACCCACAGTCAGCCCGTTCGCCAGGATGGCCGAGGCCGAACCCAGCCCACCCTTCAGGTTCCCCGTCGTGGCCCCCGTCCCCGCGCCAGCCGTTCCGATGGCGAAATCCGCCCCCGCCGCATCGTAAGCCGCCCGCCCAAGCGCAGGATAGGGATTGTCGGCCCAGTCCTTTTCCCCGCCGTTCAGCAGGTCGAAGACGATCGCCCCCGGCACGATCGGCACCCGCGTCGTGCCGACCGCGAAGCCCCGTCCCGCCGCGCGCAGCCCCGCCATCGCCCCGTCGCAAGCCGCCAGTCCAAAGGCCGAACCGCCGGACAGCACAAGCGCATCGACCCCGCCCACCAGCTTGTCGGGGGCCAGCAATTCGGTGTCCCGCGTTCCCGGCGCCCCGCCCATCACATGAAAGGCCGCCGCAAAGGGCGCATCGGCGGTCAGAACGGTGACGCCCGACTTGAGGCGCGGATCGGCGGCATTGCCGACCCGCAGGCCGGGGATGTCCGTGATCAGGTTCAGCGGTCCTGGTTCCATGCTATTCCCTTGTGAACTCGATCTGGCGCACCCGGACATGACGCAGCGATTCCACCATCAGCGCCGTCATCAGGCCAAAGCTCAGCAGCCCGTTGGCGGCGGCCAGCCCACCCAGGATGCGCCAGTCCCGCGGCATCAGCACATCGCCATAACCCAGCGTCGTGAACGTCACCAATGTGAAATACATCGCCTCCTCGAAACTGGCGAAGATGCGCAGCAGGTGAAAGGTCAAGGCCCACAACCAGACCGACATCGTGACCATTGCCAGCACCGCCAGGCTGGAGGCCAGCACGATCAGGATCAACTTGGGCCGGTGCGGGGCGCGCACAAGCCACCCTTCCCACCGGGCAAAGGCCCCCTCCAGCAGCCAGATCCACAAACCGGCAATGGCGATGCTGCCCAGCATCAGGCACGATCCTAACGCAATCTGTCCCAGCATGGCGATGCCCCCCGTGCATAGTGCAAGGGCTATCCCCTGCGGGCGCCAGGGCGCAACGCGCATCTTTACACGCCCCCTGCCGCCCCCTATCTAACCCCGTCATGGCCACAGATCCCGACAAGAACTACAAGATCATCGCCGAAAACCGGCGGGCGCGGTTCGATTACTTCATCGAAAGCGACCTCGAGGTCGGCATCATGCTGACCGGGTCCGAGGTGAAGTCCCTGCGCACCGGGCAGTCGAACATCGCCGAAAGCTATGCCTCGGTCGAGGGAGGAGAGCTGTGGCTGATCAACGGCTATATCGCCGCCTACAAGCAGGCCGGGGTGTTCGGCCACGAGGAGCGCCGCCGCCGCAAGCTGCTGGTATCGCGCAAGGAACTGGCGCGGCTGTGGCAGGCCATCGGACGCGAGGGGATGACGCTGATCCCGCTGGTGATGTATTTCAACCACCGCGGCATCGTGAAGCTGAAGATCGGCGTGGCCAAGGGCAAGAAGAACCACGACAAGCGTGAAACGGACGCCAAGCGCGACTGGAACCGGCAAAAGCAGCGGCTTCTGAAGCAGGGTTAGCATTGCACCAGTCCGGTCGCCCTTGTAGATCGGTCCCGCGCCATGAACAGGAGGGGGCCTTGCAGGACGATCCGAAAACGCTGGTTTCGACCGAGTGGCTGGCGGCCCACCTGAACGATCCCGACCTGCGCATCCTGGATGCAAGCTGGCATATGCCGGCCACGGGCCGCGACGGGCGGGCCGAATACGAGGCGGCCCATATCCCCGGCGCGCGGTTCTTCGACATCGATGCGATTTCGGACAAGCGCAGCGCCTTGCCGCACATGGCCCCCCCGGTCGAGATGTTCATTTCCCGGATGCGCGCCATGGGCGTGGGCGACGGGCATCAGGTGGTGGTCTATGACAATTCCGACGTGCGCAGCGCCGCGCGGGTCTGGTGGACCTTCCGCCTGATGGGCAAGACCGACGTGGCCGTGCTGGATGGCGGCTTCGCCAAGTGGCAGGCCGAGGGCCGCCCGGTTGAAGATATGCCCCCCATCCTGCGCGACCGCCACATCACCGTGCAGCGCCAGGCGGGATTGGTGCGCGACGTGACGCAGGTGGCGTCTGCCAGCAAGCTGGCCGATCACGGCATCATCGACGCCCGCGCCCCCGAACGATTCCGGGGCGAAGCACCAGAACCGCGCCCCGGCTTGCGGTCCGGGCACATCCCGGGTGCGCGCAACGTTCCCTTTGGGCGGCTGCTGAACACGGACGGCACGATGAAATCGCCTGATGCCCTGCGCGCCGAATTCGAATCCGCCGGGGTGGATCTGAAAAAGCCCGTCATCACCAGTTGCGGCAGCGGCATCACGGCCGCCGTTCTGTCGCTGGCGCTTGAACGGATCGGGCACCGCAACCATTCGCTTTACGACGGAAGCTGGACCGAATGGGGCAGCTTCCCCGACCTGCCCATCGCAACCGGAGACGCCTGAATGCTGTCGAACCTGAAACCCCAAGCCCCCGATTCGATCCTGAAGCTGATCGAGGAGTTCAAGGCCGATACCCGGCAGGGCAAGATCGACCTGGGCGTCGGCGTCTACAAGGATCCGCAGGGGGTGACGCCGGTCATGCGGGCGGTCAAGGCGGCCGAACAGCGCATCTGGGAAAGCCAGACGACCAAGGCTTATACCGGTCTTGCGGGCGAGGCGGACTATCGCAATGCCATGGCCCGGATGGTGCTGAAGGATGTGCCGGGGGACCGGCTGGCCTCGCTGGCGACGGTCGGCGGCACTGGCGCGATCCGGCAGGCGCTGGAACTGGCGCGCCTGGCCAATCCGGGGGTGACGGTCTATGTGTCGAACCCGACCTGGCCCAACCACCTGTCGATCATGAAGTTCATGGGCCTGCCTTTTGTCGAATACCGGTATTTCGATGCGGAAAGCCGGGGCGTCGATTTCGACGGGCTAAAGGCCGACATCGCCAAGGCGGGCAAGGGCGACATCGTGCTGCTGCACGGCTGTTGCCACAACCCGACCGGCGCCAACCTGTCGATGGACCAGTGGAACGAAGTCGCGGCGATCCTGGAGCAATCCGGCGCGATCCCGCTGATCGACCTGGCCTATCAGGGTTTCGGCGACGGGCTGGAGGAAGACGCGGCCGCCACCCGCATGATCGCGGCACGCCTGCCCGAAGTGCTGATCGCCGCGTCCTGTTCCAAGAACTTCGGCATCTATCGCGAACGCACCGGCATCCTGTTCGCCTTGGCTGACAATGCGGCTGCGCGCGATCTGGCCCAAGGGTCGATGGCCTTCCTGAACCGGCAGAACTATTCCTTCCCGCCCGATCACGGCGCCCGCATCGTCAGCACCATCCTGACCGACGATGCCCTGCGCGCCGACTGGGCCGCCGAGCTTGAGGAAGTGCGGGGCACCATGCTGGGCCTGCGGTCGCAGTTGGCATCGGAACTGCGTGACCTGTCAGGCAGCGACCGCTTCGATTTCATCGAACAGCATCGCGGGATGTTTTCCCGGCTGGGCGCCACGCCGGAACAGGTGGCCAAGCTGAAATCCGAGGCCGCGATCTATATGGTGGGCGATTCGCGGCTGAACATCGCCGGGCTGAACCAGCACACCGTGCCGGTCCTGGCCCGCGCCATCATCGACACCGGGATCTGATTCTCGGCATCATCCCGGGCTGCGCAGCATCTGGTTGACGCCGCGGAGGACGGGGCCGGCCTCGTCCATCTCGACCGTCACGGCGCCTGTGACCCGCAGGCGCCCCAGGTCCAGCATCACGCAGGGCCACTCGGCGCGCGCTGGCAGCTTCTCCGACAGAACCACAATCCTGCGCGGCTGACACGCGGCTGGCGCGCGGTCGGCCGCGCCCTTTCCGGTAAAGTGCCAGATCTGCCAGCCCCCCGGCAGCGCGGCCATCCGGTCGCGCTTGTCACCCTGCCACGCAGGCCGGGCGGCTGACTCTTCTTGGCTGGCCATGTCACCATCCTCTTGCAGCCAGGTATCGACGATAAAGGCCCCGCCCGACGGTTTCGACGCCGCCCGGCCCTGCGCGGTCATCAGGCCCACCGCCTCGCCTTCCGGGGCGATCAGCAACAGCGGGCGGCTGGCGGTCAGCCAAATCCCTCCGGCGGCGGCCAGCATCGCAACCCCCGCCAAAAAACCCCCGCCCGTCAGGCTGAACCGTCGCAAGGCCGATCCGCCCCGCCAGCACAACACCGCCATTGTCGCGCCAAAGCACATCAACGGGATCACCGGCGCGGGCGGCAGGGGCAGGGCCGTCACCGCCCCGCCCAAGCCTGCGACATATTCCGCCACCCACAGCATCCACCTGGTCCCCAGCCCCATCACCCACAGCGCCGGTCCCGCCAGACCCACGGGCGCCAGAAGGGCGCCGATCACGCCCGCAGGCATCACCAGGGCGCCCATGACCGGCACGACCAGCAGGTTCGCCAGCAGGCCATACTGCGCCATCCGGTTGAAATGCGCCGCCGCCAGCGGCGAGGTCGCGACCGAGGCCACCAGCGACGAGACCAGCAGCATTGCCACTGGCCGCAGCCAAAAGGGGATATGGGGCGATATCTTCGACCAGGGACCGGCGGACAGGATCAGCGCCACGGTTGCCGCAAAGCTCATCTGGAAGCCGGGATGGGTCACCGCCTCGGGCGAATAGATCAGGATGATGGTGGCTGCCAGGGCGATGGTGCGCAGCGATATCGCGCGCCGGTCGGCGATGATCGCCAGCAGCATCACCGCGACCATGACAAAGGCCCGTTCGGTCGCAACGCCGCCGCCCGAAAGCCACAGATAGGCAGCCGATGCCAGCAACGCGCCAAGGGCCGCGATCTTGTGGACCGCCTGCGGCAGGGGCGCGCCCAGGCCTTGTCCCAGCACCAGGGCCATGCGCAGCGCGGTATAAACGAAGCCCGCAAGCATCGACATATGCAGGCCGGAAATCGAGATGATGTGATACAGGTTCGACGCCCGCATGACCTCGTTCGTGGCCTCGGCGATCCCCGATCGGTCGCCGGTCATCAGGGCCGATGCCACCGCGCCTTCCTGCCCGCCGATGCCCTCCTGGATCGCTTGGCTGACAGCCATCCGGGCGCGGTGCATGGCCCATATGCCGCCCTCGGCAGGTTCGACGGTCATGATCGGCGTGCGGGTGTAACCGACGGCACCCAACCCTTCGAACCAGGCAAGCCAGCGGAAATCGAAGCTGCCCGGCGATGCCGGGGCAGGGGGCGGACCAAGATGGCCTGTCAGCATCACCCGCTGGCCCAGGGGCGGCAGCGGATCGGACTGCTCCATCAGCGACAGCCGGACCTTGCCGGGCGTGCGTGCGGGCGCGGTGTCACGCAACACCACCCGGTCCAGCGTCAGCCGGACCCGGTCGCGGGCGGAGCGGTCGATTTCCACCAGCCGCCCTTCGATGGGGCCATAATATCGCCATTCCATGACCGGTGCTGCGACAGTGGCCGACCGCAGCCCGATCAGGCCGAAGCCCGCGATGACCAGCAAAAGCGCGGTGGATCCGATCCGCAGGGCATCCGCCAAGGTCCAGCCGATGCGCCCCCGTTCGGCCCATGGCAGGGCCAGCCGCGATACCGCAAGCGCCAAGGCTGCCAGCAGGCCAAGCCCGATCCATATCCTGCGCCCAGGTGCGGCAGGAAGCGCGAACCAGAGCGCGATCCCTAGGGCAAGGCACACCGGCACCCAGGCGAACAGCCCGGTGCGGACGGTGGCCGCCATTCGGGCGGGCCGCACATCCATGTGCCACGATGCCGCGCGCGCACCGGAAAACCCCGGCAGCGCCGCCATGTCGCCCGAAGCGGCCATTCTTGTCCTTTCGCCCTGGCTTGGCTATCTCTCGGCGCGAACACTGGCATGGACAGCTTACCAAAGCGTTAATGCCCGCCCCGATCCAGGAAGCCGCCATGTCCGACACGCCAATCGTCACCCGCTTTGCCCCTTCGCCCACGGGATACCTGCATATCGGCGGCGCACGCACGGCGTTGTTCAACTGGCTTTATGCCCGCGGCCGGGGCGGCAAGTTCCTTTTGCGGATCGAGGATACCGACCGCGCCCGCTCCACGCCCGAGGCCACGGAGGCAATCCTGAAGGGGCTGACCTGGCTGGGCCTCGACTGGGACGGCGAGCCGATCAGCCAGTTCGAACGCCGCGACCGCCATGCCGAGGTGGCGCGGCAGATGCTGGCCAACGGCACCGCCTACAAGTGCTTTTCCACCCCCGAGGAGATTGCGGAATGGCGCGAGGCCCATCCGCGCCAGCCGTTCCAAAGCCCTTGGCGCGACGTGACCGATCTGCCGGACGCGCCTTATGCGATCCGCCTGCGCGCCCCGCGCGATGGGGAAACGGTGATCGACGATGCCGTGCAGGGCATGGTCCGTGTGGCCAACGACCAGCTGGACGACATGATCATCCTGCGGTCGGACGGCACGCCCACCTATATGCTGGCGGTGGTGGTGGACGATCGCGACATGACCGTGACCCATGTGATCCGGGGCGACGACCACCTGACCAACACTTTCCGCCAGGTGCAGATTTTCGACGCGATGGGCTGGCCGCGCCCTGTCTTTGCCCATATCCCCCTGATCCATGGCGAGGATGGCAAGAAGCTGTCCAAGCGTCACGGTGCGGTGGGGCTGCATGAATTCGCGGCACTGGGTTATCCCCCGGCGGCGATGCGCAACTATCTGGCCCGTCTGGGCTGGAGCCATGGCGACGACGAACTGTTCGACGACGCTCAGGCTCGGGAATGGTTCGACCTGTCGGGGATCAACCGTGCGGCGGCCCGGCTGGATTTCAAGAAGCTGGAACATGTCAGCGGCCATCATATCGGCGCCATGCCGGAGGACGATCTGATGGCGGTGCTGGATCAGTTCCTGACGGACACGGGTGCCGCGCCCTTGACCGGCCAACAGCGCGGCCGGATCATGGCAGCACTGCCAGCCCTGAAGGAAAAGGCCAGAACCCTGCCGCAATTGCTGGACCAGGCGCGTTTCGCGCTGATCGACCGGCCGGTGGAACCGGACGAAAAAGCGTCAAAGTCTCTTGATTCGGTATCCCGTGGTATGCTGTCCGCGTTGACTGCCGCAGTGCAGCATGCTAGCTGGACCCGAGACGAGCTGGAGCAGGCGGCCAAGCGGGTTGCCGAGGAAAACGGCGTGGGCTTGGGCAAACTTGCGGCGCCGTTGCGCGCCGCCCTGGCCGGACGGACCGCGACCCCCAGTGTGTTCGACATGATGACGGCGCTAGGCCGCGAGGAATCGCTGGCCCGGTTGCAAGACCAGACGGATTTGGCAGGCTGACGGCCTGCCCTTACATGCCAGGGTCGTCCCCCGCGAAGTCGAAGGTCGGCCCGGCCCAGCCGGAAAGGACGCCTTGGATGGCCGACGCGACAACCGCCACACTCAAGATCAACGACTCCGAATACGAGCTTCCGATCCTTCGTCCCACCCAGGGACCGAACGTGCTGGATATCCGAAAGCTTTACGGGCAGGCGGACGTGTTCACCTATGACCCTGGCTTCACCTCGACCGCAAGCTGCGATTCGACCATCACCTTTATCGACGGCGACAAGGGTGAATTGTGGTATCGCGGCTATCCCATCGAACAGCTTGCCGACCAGTCCCATTACCTGGAAGTCTGCTATCTGCTGCTCTATGGCAACCTGCCCACCGCCGAGCAGATGGACGATTTCGAGCGTCGCGTGACCCGCCACACGATGGTGCATGAACAGATGCACAACTTCTTCCGGGGCTTCCGCCGCGACGCCCACCCGATGGCGACCATGGTGGGCGTGATCGGCGCGATGTCCGCCTTTTATCACGATTCGACCGACATCAACGACCCATGGCAGCGCGAGGTCGCGGCGATCCGCCTGATCGCCAAGATGCCGACGATCGCGGCGATGGCCTACAAGTATTCGATCGGCCAGCCTTTCGTCTATCCGCAGAACGAACTGGATTACGCCAGCAATTTCCTGCATATGTGCTTCTCCGTCCCGGCCGAGAAATACAACGTCAATCCAGCCTTGGCCCGTGCCATGGACCGCATCTTCACGCTGCACGCCGATCACGAACAGAACGCCTCGACCTCGACCGTGCGGCTGGCGGGATCGTCGGGCGCCAACCCCTTTGCCTGCATCGCGGCGGGCATCGCCTGCCTGTGGGGCCCGGCCCATGGCGGCGCGAACCAGGCCTGCCTGGAGATGCTGCGAGAGATCGGGACCGTGGACCGCATTCCTGAATTCATCGCGCGGGCCAAGGACAAGTCCGACCCGTTCAAGTTGATGGGTTTCGGCCACCGCGTTTACAAGAACTTCGACCCCCGCGCCAAGGTGATGAAGGAATCGGCGGACGAGGTTCTGGATCTGCTGGGCATCCACGACAATCCGACGCTGCAAGTCGCGAAGGAGCTGGAGAAGATCGCGCTTGAGGACGAGTACTTCATCGAGAAGAAGCTTTATCCCAACGTCGATTTCTATTCCGGCATCATCCTGGAAGCGATGGGTTTCCCCACCTCGATGTTCACGCCGATCTTCGCGCTGTCGCGCACGGTGGGCTGGATCGCGCAGTGGAAGGAAATGATCGGCGACCCGCAGGCCAAGATCGGCCGTCCGCGCCAGTTGTATGTGGGCGAGGACAAGCGCGACTATCTGGACGTCGCCGCGCGCTGATCGGTCGCAGGTTCCAGAGGCCCCTTCGGGGGCCTCTTTGCGTGGCGGGTCTTGCGAAGCCGCAGGGCTGGTGGCAAGGGACAAAGCCATGACAAAGACACCCAAAATCGCGCTGGTGACCGGCGCATCGCGCGGCCTTGGCGCCGCCCTGGCCGAGGATTTGGCCGCGCGCGGCTATCACGTTCTGGCGGTGGCCCGGACGGTCGGGGCATTGGAGGAACTGGACGATCGCATCCGCCGCGCAGGCGGCAGCGCGACCCTGGCGCCGATGGACGTTGCCGAGGCGCCTGCCATGCAGCAACTGGCCCAGGCGGCGATGTCCCGCTGGGGCGGGCTGGACGTGTGGGCGCATTGCGCGATCCATGCCGCACCCCTGGCGCCGGCGGCCCATGTGGATGGCAAGGACTGGGCCAAGTCCGTGCTGGTCAACATGGACGTGACACGCGGGCTGATCGCGCTGCTGGAACCGCTGTTACGCGCGCGGGGCGGCACGGCGCTGTTTTTTGACGACGCGCGCGGGGGGCGTAAATTCTTTGGCGCCTATGGCGCCACCAAGGCGGGGCAGATCGCCCTGGCCCGCAGCTGGCAGGCCGAGGCCGCCACCGTCGGCCCCCGCGTGGTCATTGCCGAACCTGCGCCGATGCCGACCGCCGTCCGTGCGCGGTTCTTTCCGGGCGAGGATCGCGCCAGCCTTACGCCCTGCAAGGACGAGGCGGCCCGGATACTGAACGCCTTGTAGGCTTGTGTCCCACGGTGGCCGGGGGCGCTTCGCCCCCCGGACCCCCCGAGGATATTTTCATGAAGAAGACCCAAGCGGCTGCGTGGCCTGGTCCAGCCAAGCCCGCGTCTCCTCGTCCAGGTGCGGGGACAGCGTATTTTGCACCTGCGCGTGATAAGCGTCCAGCCACAGGATTTCTTCGCGCGGCAAGGCCGCGATGTCGATCATGCGGCGGTCGATGGGGCAGAGGGTCAGCGTCTCGAATCCTAGCATGGCGCGACCCGGCTCGGCTTCGGCCTGGGTTATCGCAACCAGGTTTTCGATGCGGATGCCAAAGGCGCCTTCGCGGTAATAGCCGGGTTCATTGGACAGGATCATCCCGGCCTCCAGGGCCAGGGTGCTGACGCGGCTGATGCGCACGGGGCCTTCGTGGACGCACAGCGCCGCGCCCACGCCATGACCGGTGCCGTGGTCGTAATCCAGGCCCTGCGCCCACAGGTGCTGGCGTGCAAGGGCGTCCAGATGTCCCCCGGCGACGCCCTTGGGAAAGCGCGCCCGGCTGATGGCGATCATCCCCCGCAGGACAGCGGTATAGGGGGCCACGGCCTCGGGCAGGGGATCGCCCAGCGGCACGGTGCGGGTGATGTCGGTCGTCCCGTCGGGATATTGCCCGCCGGAATCAATCAGCAGCACATCCCCCCGCGCCAGGCGACGGTTGGTGGAACGGGTGACGCGGTAATGGACAATGGCGCCATTCGGACCCGACCCGCAGATGGTGTCGAAGCTGATGTCGGTGATCCCGGCCTCGCGGCGCAGGGATTCCAGTTTCTCGACCACGTCGATCTCGGTCAGGGCCGCCGGATCCTGGGCATCCAGCCAGGCCAGCAGCCGCACCATCGCCACGCCGTCGCGGCGGTGGGCTGCGCGCATTCCGTCCAGTTCGGCGGCGTTCTTGCGGGCCTTGGGCAGGATCGCGGGATCGGGGCCCCGGGCGATCTGGGTGTTGGCGCTTTCCAGCAGGCGGAAGGCAGCCTCGGGGGCAGAAGCGGGATCAACGCGGACCGGGCCTTCCAGATCCAGCAACGCGGGTGCCAGTCCTTCGGAGTGCAGGATCGCGACCTGGTTGCCCAGATGGGCGCGCAGGGCATCGTCGAACTTGGCCGGATCCGCGAACAGCGCCAGGTGGCCATTGTCGGACAGCACCGCGAAGGATTGCACGATCGGGTTCTTGGGAACGTCGCTGCCCCGGATGTTGAGCAGCCAAGAGATCGAATCCGGCAGGGTCAGCAGGGCCGCTGCCTGTCCTTCGTCGCGCAGCATGGCGGCCAGGCGGGCACGCTTGTCGGCGGATGTTTCGCCCGCCACCGCATCGTCATGGGCTCGTGCCCGGCCCACCGGCAAGGCGGGGCGGTCTGTCCAGATCGCGTCCAGGGGGTTGTGGTCCACCGCGATCAACCCGATGCCGCTGTCGGCCAGGGCTTTTTCCAGCGTCTCGATTTCCTGGCGGGTGTGCAGCCAGGGATCGAAGCCCAGCCGCCCGCCCGCCGGCATGGCTTCCCGGAGCCATTCCGAAGGCCGGGTTTCAGGCCAGGGCACGGGCGTGAAGTGGTCGAGGTCCACCTGCGCCTTGACCTGCACGCGATAACGGCCGTCGATGAAGACGCCCGCCCGGTCGGCTGTGACGACGGCAAAGCCCGCGCTGCCGGTAAATCCCGTCAGCCAGGCCAGCCGCGCATCGGCATCGGCCACATATTCGCCCTGATGGACATCCGCGCGCGGAACGATGAAGCCGTCCAGCCCGTCCCCTGCAAGCCGCGCGCGCAATTGCGCCAGCCGCGCCGGGTGATCGGCGCTGCCGGCGGGGTCGTCGAAGCTTTGGAACCTCACAGCGTGATCGCCTTCATGATTTCCGGTTCGATGACCTGCACGCCGGGCAGCCCGTCGATCAGCGCCTGCGCCGATTGTTCCAGCAGGGGGAAGGTCTTGTAATGGCAGGGGATCACGGTCTTGAAGTCGAAGTATTTCCGGGCCGCCCAAGCCGCGCGCTTCATGTCCATGGTGAAATGTCCGCCCGCGCACAGGATGCCGATATCGGGTTGGTGGTATTCGCCCATCCAGGCCATGTCGGCCATGATGTCAGTGTCGCCCGAAACATAGATCACATGGCCGTCCCCGGCGATCATGTAGCCCGATTCATGGCCCGCATAGATCGGCCCGTCCGCCCCGTTCAGCGAACTGGAATGGCTGGCGTTCACCATCGTTACCGATGCCCCGCCAAGATCCACCGTGCCGCCCTTGTTGAAGCCGATGCCGTCTATGTCGTGATGGGTGGACCAGCTGTCGATCAGGTCATAGATGCCCGCGACGGGGATCTTGAGTTCCTTGGCGATGGCCAGCGTGTCGCCGGAATGATCGCCATGGCCATGGGTCAGCAGGATATGGGTCGCGCCCTTGATGGCCTCGGGGCGGGCGTTTTCGGGAAAGACCGGATTGCCGGAAATCCAGGGGTCGATCAGGATTACAGCATCCTCGATTTCCAGGCGAAAGCCCGAATGTCCAAGCCAGGTCAGTTTCATCGCGTTCCCCTTGACAGTGCGGGGGCAAGTTAGCGGCGGGGCCGTGCCGTGACCAGACGCGATAGAAGGGGACATATTCAGACCGGCGCCGCATCCTCCAGCCGCAGGCGCAGGCGTTCGCGCCCGTTCCAGGTGGACAGATCCAGCCTGCCCGCCAGATGAAAGCGCCGCCCGCGTGCGCCCAGCAGCGCGGGACCAAGCGGGCCGGTCATCGCGCCCCAGGCCACGGCCTCGAGGACCGGGCCACCGGCGCTGCGGAATGACAGGCGCAGGTGGTTGTCGCCCATGGTGCTGGCGCTGTCGATCAACTGGTCGGCAAAGGCAAAGCGCGGCGCAGGGGCAGCCTGGCCGTAAGGTCCGGCATCCTCCAACTGGCGATAGATTTGCGGCGTGGCGCCTGCGCATTCCATCAGGCCCGAAATGCGCAGGTCACGCGCCCCCGTCCGCTGTGCCAGATCGGGGGCGATCAGGTCGGCCAAGCGCGCCATGGCGGCGGGGATCAGGTCTTCGGCCACGGTCAGGCCTGCGGCCATGGTGTGCCCGCCCCCCTTGATCAGCAATCCTTCCTCCGCAAGCCTGTGGATCGCGCGCCCCAGGTCAACGCCGGGGACCGACCGGGCGCTGCCCTTGCCGATCCCGGCATCAACCCCGATCACGACCGAGGGCAGGTCGCTTGCCTCTTTCACCCGTGCGGCCACGATGCCGACGACGCCCGGATGCCAGCCTTGTCCTGCGGCCCAGGACAGCCGCGCATCGGACCGCGCCTCGACCTGGGCGAAGGCCTCGTCACGCACGGCGGCCTCGATGGCGCGGCGGTCGCGGTTCAGCATATCCAGTTCCGCCGCCAGCCGGCCGGCCTCTCTCGGATCACGGCAGGACAGGCACAGCGCGCCCAGATCGGCCCGGCCCACGCGGCCGCCCGCATTGATGCGCGGGCCCAGCAGGAAGCCCAGGTGGAAGGCGCTCGGGGGGCCGTCAAGGCGCGCTACATCCGACAGCGCCACCAGGCCGGGGCGCTGCCTGCGGGCCATGATGGCCAGGCCCTGCCGCACAAAGGCGCGGTTGACGCCAACCAGCGGGGCCACATCGGCCACGGTCGCAAGCGCCACCAGATCCAGCATCGCCATCAGGTCAGGCTCGGGTCGTTCCATGGCGCGCAGCACGCGACCCGCCTGCACCAGCGTCAGGAACACCACACCTGCGGCGCAGAGGTGGCCCAGCGATCCATCCTCGTCCGCGCGGTTAGGGTTCACGACGGCCAGGGCAGGGGGCAGGGTCTCGCCGCCCAGGTGGTGGTCCAGCACGATGATGTCGGTGCCTGCCGCAGCCGCCAGGGCGTCATGGCTCAGGGTGCCGCAATCGACGCAGACGATCAGGTCGTGGTTCTCGGCCAGGGCCGCCATGGCAGGGGCATTCGGGCCATAACCTTCGTCGATGCGGTCGGGGATATACAATGTGGCATCCCGGCCCTGACCGCGCAGCCAGTCCAGCAGCAGCGCGGCCGAGGCGCCGCCGTCCACGTCGTAATCGGCAAAGACGGCAATGCGTTCCCCATTGACGGCCGCAGCCACCAACCGCTCCGCCGCAATCCCCATGTCGCGCAGGGACAGCGGGTCGGGCAGCAACTCGCGCAAGCGCGGCGTCAGGAATCCTTCGGCGCCATCCGCCTCGACCCCTCGTTCGGCCAGGACGCGCGCGACGGCCAGGGGCAGGCCGGTGCGTTGGGCCAGCCCTTCCGCCAAGCGGTCCGCCGTGCCGTCCGGGCCGACCCACCGCCGATTTGTCAGCGATTGCTCGATTCCCAGAAACGTCACGGCAGCACCTTCTTCTTCATCAAAATATCCTGGGGGAGTCCCGCAGGGACGGGGGCAAAGCCCCCTTTTACTTGATTGGGTTGCGATAGATCATCCGCCGGACCGATCCGGTCTTGGACCGCATCAGGATCGTCTCGGTCGTCAGATAGCCGGGCTCGCGCTTGACGCCAGCCACGATCGACCCGTTCGTGACCCCGGTCGCGGCAAAGATCACGTCGCCCGTCACCAGTTCGTCGCGTGCATAGATGCGGTCAAGGTCGGTGATGCCCGCCTTGCGCGCGCGGCCGCGTTCGTCGTCGTTGCGAAACAGCAGCTTGCCCCACATCTGCCCGCCCATGCATTTCAGCGCGGATGCCGCCAGGACGCCCTCGGGGGCGCCGCCGGAACCCATATACATGTCGATGCCGGTCAGTTCGGCCTCGGCGCAATGGATCACACCGGCCACGTCGCCATCGGTGATCAGCCGGATCGCAGCGCCGGTGGACCGGACCTCGGCCACCAGATCCTCGTGCCGGGGACGTTCCAGGATACAGACGGTGATGTCGCTGTCCTTGACGCCGCGCGCGTCGGCCAGGGCGCGGATACGCTGCGAGGGTGTCATCTCCAGGCTGACCACATCGGTCGGATATCCCGGCCCGATGGCCAGCTTTTCCATATACACGTCCGGCGCGTGGAGCAGGGTGCCCCGCTGGGCCATTGCGATCACGGTCAGCGCGTTCGGCATGTCCTTGGCGGTCAAGGTGGTGCCTTCCAGGGGATCAAGGGCGATGTCCACCTCGGGGCCTTCGCCGGTGCCGACTTCCTCGCCGATATACAGCATCGGCGCCTCGTCGCGCTCGCCCTCGCCGATCACCACGACGCCCTTGATGTCCAGCATGTTCAACTGGTCGCGCATGGCGTTGACGGCGGCCTGGTCGGCGGCCTTTTCGTCGCCGCGCCCGATCAGCCGGGCCGAGGCATGGGCCGCAGCCTCGCTGACGCGGGCCAGGCCCAGCGAAAGCATCCGGTCGTTGAAGTCCTTGGGCGCGGTCATGTCCATCCCTCGTTGCGACAGCTTGGACGGGTCTTACGCCCCACCCGCTGCAGCGGCAAGCCTGTCGGCGCTAACGCCTAGGCATCCGTCAGATCAAGCGCCAAGGCATGGATGCGCGGCACGATATCGCCTAGGGTCTGGTGGACCAGCCGGTGCCGCGCCACGCGGTTCAGCCCGGCAAAGGCGGGGCTGGCCATGCGGATGCGGAAATGGGTTTGCCCGCCATCGCGGTATCCGGCGTGGCCCCGATGGCTTTCGCTTTCGTCGATGACCTCCAGCCGAGTGGGGTTCAGCGCGGCCAGCCTTTCGCGCATTTCATCTGCAATCATCCGTCAAGACCTTTCATGTCGCGTCAAAAACCCTAAACTGCCGCCTCCGAGTCGCAAAGGTGCCCCAGGATGAGCAGTAACGACCCGTTCGGCTTCGACATTTCGGCCGCGAAGGACAAGAAGCGCAAGAACAAGGGCCGTCGCGGTATGTCGGGCGCCTTCGAGACCTCGACCCGCATCTGCGACAAGCAGGGCTGCGACGAGCCGGGGCAGTATCGGGCACCCAAGAACCCCCGGCATCTGGACGACTATTTCTGGTTCTGCAAGGACCATGTCCGCGAATACAATGCGAACTGGAATTACTTCCAGGGCCAGTCCGAGGAAGAATTCCAGCAGTTCATCGACAACGCCACCGTCTGGGAACGTCCCACCAAGCCCTTTGGCCGCGCCGCGGCCGAGGACAAGTGGGCGCGCCACGGCGTCAGCGACCCCTTGGAGATTCTGGGCGCCAATGGCACTGCCCCCGAGGCCCGCGCCAAGGCCAGCCGCAAGTTGCCGCCCACCGAACGCAAGGCCCTGGATATCCTGGAAGCCAAGGACAGCTGGACCCGGGCCGAGATCCGCAAGCAGTACAAGTCGTTGGTGAAAGACCTGCATCCCGACATGAATGGCGGCGACCGGTCGGACGAGGATCGCCTGTCCGAGGTGGTCTGGGCCTGGGATCAGGTCAAGGACAGCCGGTTCTTCAAGGACTGAGGCCGGGCAGGGGGCTGCCGCCCCCGTCCGCTGCGCGGCCTCCCCCGCGGATATTTGAGTGAAGAAGACGCGGTCAACGGCGCTTGCGGGGCAACGTCGCTGCA
Organism: Paracoccus actinidiae; assembly: GCF_030863885.1. NCBI lineage: Bacteria > Pseudomonadati > Pseudomonadota > Alphaproteobacteria > Rhodobacterales > Paracoccaceae > Paracoccus > Paracoccus actinidiae. The sequence goes on along the minus strand of NZ_CP132956.1, from coordinate 1,663,308 downwards.
AGAAGAACCAATAAGGCGAACAGGACGACAGGCGCGTTGCCCCATGTCATCCAGGCGGTTTCCTGCAGCGGGGCAGGCAGGGCCGCGTCGATCTTTCCCTCCATTCCCAGGGCGAGCGATTGGCGGACCTGGCCATGGGGGTCGATGACCGCGCTGATGCCGGTATTGGCCGCGCGGACCAGCGGCAGGCCAGATTCGATCGTGCGTAGCCGGGCCTGGGCGAGGTGCTGGTAGGGACCGGAGAACTGGCCGAACCAGGCGTCGTTGGTGGCTTGCAGCAGCCAGGCCGGGCGGCCGTCAAGGCCCCGCAGGTGGTGGGAAAAGATCGCCTCGTAGCAGATCAGCGGCTGGAAGGGCGGAAGGCCCGGCACGGACATGATCGATGGGCCGGAGCCGGAGGAGTAGCCGTTTCCCTGTTGCGCTGCAAAGGCGGTGATGCCGATCCGTGACAAGGCATCGCCCCAAGGCACGTATTCGCCGAAAGGGACAAGGTGGAACTTGTCATACAATGCGCCGATAGTCGTATCGGGGTTCAGCGTGGCCAAGCTGTTATAGAACCGGCTGCCGTCGCGGCGCTGGATGCCCATGACCAGGGGTGCGCCTGCGGCCTGGGCCATGGCGGGCAGGACAGGGCCTGCGTCCTCCAGCAGGAAGTTCACCGCTGTTTCGGGCCAGATGACCAAATCACGCTGTCCCGGTTGCGCAGACAGGTCCAGCAACCGCTGGAAAAAGATCGCGGCCCATTCGGGATCCCATTTCAGGTGCTGTTCGGCGTTAGGCTGGACGATGCGCAGGATCGTGGGGGTATCGGCAGGCAGCGGTTGCGCCAGCCGCGCCTGCCCTGCCGCCCACAACCCGCCGGCCAGCGTCAAGGCCACCGCAGCGGCAGGCAAGGGGCGGATCAGCGAGGGAAGGACCGCCAGTCCCAAGGTGATCGCACTCAGCCCGATGGCGCCGGTCCAGGCGGCAGCCTGCGCCACCGGCGTGTCGATCCAGGCATGGCTGATCAGCGCCCAGGGCAGGCCGGTAAAAATCCAGCCCCGCAGCCAGTCGGACAGCACCAGGGATGCGGCAATCGCAATGGCCCGGCGCGGCCCAAGGGGGGTCAGGCGCGTGGCAAAGGTGGCGGGGATTGCCCAGAACAGCGCCCCACCCCCGGCCATCATGACCAAGGCAAAGGGGGCCATCCAGCCATAGATGTCAGGTTCGACCAGGAACGGCTCGACGATCCAGGACATCGACAAGGCAAACCAGCCAAAGCCCGCAGCCAGCAGGGGCCAGAAGACCCCGCCCGACCGCGCGACGTGCCGGATCAGGACCGCCAATGCCAGAGGCGTGGCGATCCAGATGTCAAAGGGTGCCAGGCCAAGCGCCGCGATCAAGCCAAGCGCAAGCGGGGCCCAAAGCTGCCGCAGAGGCGGACGGCCGCGCATTGGCTGTGCTCAGGCCTCGGCCTCGGCCTTGTCGGCGGGCGCTTCGGGGGCCGCCTCGTCGGCTTTCTTGCGGCGCGTGCGCTTGGGCTTGGGCGCGGCTTCTGCTTCGGCCTGCGGGGCATCCGCGGGGGCTTCGGCTTTCTTGCGGTGGGTCCGTTTCGGCTTTTCCGCAGGCTCGGCCGGGGTTTCGCTGGCCTCGGCTGGACTGTCTGCCTCGGCCTTCTTGCGGCGGGTGCGCTTGGGCTTGGGCGTTTCCTCCGCCACGGGATCAGTGGCGGGATCGGCCACTGGACCTGCAGCGGGCGTCGAAGCCTCAGGGGCCTGTTCCGCCACAGGATCGCTAGCCGGCGTTTCATGCGCCGGGCTTTCCTGCACCACTTCCGGCGCGGCTATATCGACCGGGCTTTCCACGACGGCGGTTTCTGCCACGGCCATGGCCTCGGGCTTTTTGCGGCGATTGCGGCCACGGCGCGGCTTGTCGGACTGGCTGTCTGCCGTGACCGGCTGGACAGGTTCCGCCGGCCGGGCACGTTCGTCGCTGTCCTGCGAGGTCGAGGCCAGGGCGCGGCGCAGTTCCACCAGCATGAATTCCGGGACATGATCGCCCATGCCCATCACCGCAGGACCGCGATTGTCGTCGCGCCGCCCACGGCGTTCGCGGCCCTGATCGCGGCGGTCGTCGCGCCGTTCTTCCCGGCGCTCGTGACCGCGATCCTCGCGCCGTTCCTCCTTGCGTTCCTCGCGGACGGGTTCGCGGCGGGTTTCCTCGCGCGCGACAGGCTCGGCGGCGCGCTCTTCGCGGGGTTCGCGCCGTTCGTCATCGCGGCTGCGGCTCTCGTCGCGGCCACGGGCCTTGTCGCGACCACGGGTCTTGTCGCGGGCGGGGCGGCGGTCATCGCGGCCCGCGTTGCGGTCTGTGTCGGACAAGGTGAAGCCTTCGGGCAAGGGAACGCGGGGCAGGGCTTGTTTCACGAGGTTTTCGATAGCGGTCAGATATTTCTCGTCCGACGGGGTGGCGATGCTGAAGGCGCTGCCCAGGCGGCCCGCCCGGCCCGTGCGGCCGATGCGGTGGACGTAATCCTCGGCATGGGAGGGCAGGTCATAGTTGAACACATGGCTGACCGCCGGAATGTCCAGGCCCCGCGCCGCCACGTCGGAGGCGATCAGGAATTTCAGCTTGCCTTCGCGGAAACTTTCCAGGGTGCGGGTGCGGTGGCTCTGGTCCAGGTCGCCATGGATCGGCGCCGCGTCATAGCCGTGCTTGGCCAGGGACTTGGCCAGGATATCCACGTCGGTCTTGCGGTTGCAGAAGATGATGGCGTTCTTCAGCCCGCCGCTTTCCGTTTCCGGGCCTTCGGCGTCGATCAGCGCGCGCAGCAGGTCGCGTTTCTGCTTGGCGGCCATGTCGCGGCGGGTGGGGGTCAGTTCGACCAGCTTCTGGGTGATCGTTTCGCTTGTGGTGGCCTGGCGCGCGACCTCGATCCGTTCGGGGGCGTGCAGGAAGGTGTTGGTGATGCGTTCGATTTCCGGCGCCATGGTGGCCGAAAAGAACAGCGTCTGGCGGGTAAAGGGCGTCAGTTGGAAGATGCGTTCGATATCGGGGATGAAGCCCATATCCAGCATCCGGTCGGCCTCGTCCACGACCATGATCTGCACGCCGGTCAGCAACAGCTTGCCGCGTTCGAAATGGTCCAGCAGCCGGCCCGGCGTGGCGATCAGCACGTCCACGCCCCGGTCGATCAGCTTGTCCTGTTCGCCAAAGGACACGCCGCCGATCAGCAGCGCCTTGGTCAGGCGGGTATGTTTCGCATAGGTGTCAAAGTTCTCGGCCACCTGGGCCGCCAGTTCGCGGGTCGGGCACAGGACCAGGCTGCGCGGCATCCGCGCACGCGCGCGTCCGCGCCCCAGAAGAGTGATCATCGGCAGCACGAAGCCTGCCGTCTTGCCCGTGCCGGTCTGCGCGATCCCCAGAACGTCGCGGCCTTCCAGGGCCGGGGGGATGGCGCCGGCCTGGATAGGCGTCGGCGTTTCATACCCGGCCTCGGCGATGGCCTTGATCACGTTGGGATCGAGCTTGAGATCGGAGAATTTCGTCATTCGGGGGCTTTCCAAGGCTTGCGCGGCGGCAGGCCGGCGCGTGGCGTTCCATTGCCGCGTCGCCCGGGTGGCTGCTGCGGCCTGCAATGGGACGCAGACTCGCACGCCCCTTCAGTCGGCCCGCCGGATGCGAACCATGCAGCGACTTAGACCAAGTGGACCGCCACGTCAATGTTTCGCCCCGGAAACCTTACGAAAAATGCAGGTTTTCGGGCTTTGTGTTGACCAAACCCCGCCCCAGGCGATAACCGGCACCGGACAGTCAGGAAAGCGATGATGAACCTATTCACCGATCTGCGCGGCGTCGTGCTGGCCGCGTTGCAGCAGATGACGCAGGCGGGCGAATTGCCCGAGGGTTTGGATTTTGGCAATGTCGCGGTCGAACCGCCGCGCGATCCCGCCCATGGCGACATGGCCACCAATGCCGCGATGGTGCTGGCAAAGCCCGCCGGGCTGAAGCCTCGCGACATTGCCGAGCGCCTGGCCGCCCGCCTGACCGATCCGCGCATTGCCGCAGCCGAAGTCGCGGGACCGGGATTCCTGAACCTGCGCCTGTCCCCCGCCGTCTGGCAGGGCGTCGTCGGCACCGCCATTCGCGAAGGGGATGCCTTTGGACGTTCGGATATCGGCGCGGGGCAAAAGGTCAATGTCGAATTCGTCAGCGCCAATCCCACCGGCCCGATGCACGTAGGCCATGTGCGCGGCGCCGTCTTTGGCGATGCGCTTGCGAACCTGCTGGCGTTTTCGGGCCACGAGGTGACGCGCGAATACTATATCAACGACGGCGGCGCACAGGTCGATGTGCTGGCCCGGTCGGCATACGAGCGTTACCGCGAGGCCAACGGGCTGGAACCTGAAATCCGCGAAGGACTTTACCCGGGCGATTACCTGATCCCCGTGGGCGAGGCGCTGAAGGACAAGTACGGCACCCGTCTGCTGGATCGGCCCGAAGGCGAATGGCTGGACGAGGTGCGCGATTTCGCCATCCTGGCCATGATGGAGATGATCCGCGGCGATCTTGCGGCGCTGGGCGTCCGCATGGATGTTTATTCCAGCGAAAAGGCGCTTTACGGCACCGGCCAGATCGAGGCCGCGATCGAGCGGTTGCGGTCGCTGGACCTGATCTATCGCGGCGTGCTGGAGCCGCCCAAGGGAAAACTGCCCGAGGATTGGGAGGAGCGTGAGCAGCTTTTGTTCCGGTCCACCGCCCATGGCGACGACGTGGACCGGCCGATCCAGAAGTCGGACGGGGCCTGGACCTATTTCGCGCCCGATATCGCCTATCACTGGTCCAAGATCGACCGGGGCTTCGACCAGCTGATCGACGTGTTCGGCGCCGATCACGGCGGCTATGTCAAGCGGATGCAGGCGGCGGTCGCGGCCTTGTCGAACGGCCGGGTGCCGCTGGACATCAAGCTGATCCAACTGGTCAAGCTGTTCAAGAACGGCGAGCCGTTCAAGATGTCCAAGCGTGCGGGCACATTCGTCACCCTGCGCGACGTGGTCGAGGAGGCGGGCGCCGACGTGACCCGCTTTATCATGCTGACGCGCAAGAACGACGCGGCGCTGGATTTCGATTTTGCCAAGGTTCTGGAACAGTCCAAGGACAACCCGGTCTGGTATGTCCAGTATGCCAGCGCGCGGGTTCATTCCGTCCTGCGCCGGGCAACTGATTCGGGGATTGAGGTCGGTGATTCGGTTCTCGCCTCGGCGGATTTGACACAGCTTTCCCATCCGGCCGAGCTGGATCTGGCGCGGAAAGTCGCCGAATGGCCGCGCCTGGTCGAACACGCGGCCCGTGCGCATGAACCGCATCGCATCGCCTTTTTCCTGTACGACATCGCATCCGACCTGCATTCGCTCTGGAACCGCGGCAATGACGATCCGTCGTTGCGCTTTGTGCAAGATGGCAATCCGGACACGTCGCAAGCAAAAATCGCGCTGGTGCGTGCAGTTGGCGTTGTTATTTCATGTGGTCTCGCTATCCTTGGGGTCACGCCGGTCAAGGAAATGCGCTGACTTCACAAAGCGCCCCCACCGGTCGGAACGGGCAGTCAAGTTCAAGTCGGATCAACCGGCAGGCAGGCAGGCTATGGCAGTGATGGATTTCCGCGAAGGCGGCTATGTTTTCTCGCGGCACAAGGTGAAGCGCGAATTTTCCTATGAAGGGGGCGGCCGGGACGACCAGCCGCACCGGGACGGGGCGCGATCGGCGTCGGACCCCCAGGGCAACGACAGCCTGACCGCCCGGTTCGCGCGGTTGACGCATTACCTGGGCGCGGTCGCCTCGGTTGCGCTGATGGTCGGGCTGATGGTCTGGGGATGGCAACTGGTGTCGCGCGACGTGTCGGGCGTGCCGGTGATCCGCGCCATCACGGGCGATGCGCGCACCACTCCGTCCGATCCCGGCGGCGAGCTGACGAACTATACCGGCTATGCGGTCAATACCGTGGCAGAGGGGATCGACCACCAGCCAACCCAGCAGGTGGCCATTGCCCCCGCGCCGGTCGGTCTGTCGGACGAAGACGTGGCGATGGGCCAGCTTGGCGCCACGTCCCGCCAGCCTTCGGTCGTATCCGAAACGCCGCTCAGCTTTGACGGCGAACCTGTCCTGCCCTTGTCCGACAGCGAAGCGCGCGCCCTGGCGGAAACCCAGGCCGAGGCGCAGCGCTTGGCCCTGGCCGACAGCGCCGTGCAGGACGCCACGATCATCGACGCCCCCGCCAGCGAAGGCCCGGTGAACGAGGCGCTGACCGACGAAAATGGCGCGCCCGCGCAGGCCGCCGCCATCACCGAGGCCTTGGTCCAAGCCCAGGCCCAGGCCAATCCCGGCGTGCTGACCGCGTCCCCCCGGCCCACGCCGCGCCCGCGCAGCACCCGCGTGGCCTCGGCCGGGACAACCGCGACCGATGCGCGTCCCGTTGCCGCCGAGGCGCGGCCCGAGGCGGCGCCTGCGCCCGCGCCCGCGCCCGTGTCCCAGGCCAGCGGCCCGCAGGTCCAGTTGGGCGCCTTTGACAGCGATTCCATCGCGGCCAGCGAATGGAACCGCCTGATGAACAAGCATGTCGTCTTTGGCGGCAAGCAGCAGGTGATCCAGCAGCACCAGTCGAACGGCCGCACCTTCTGGCGGCTCCGCGTCGCAGGCTTCGATTCGCTGGGCGAGGCACGCCAGTTCTGCGCCGCGCTGAAATCGGCGGGCACGGACTGCCTTGCCTTGAACTGATGGCTGCCAGTGCCACGATCCTCGGCGGCATCGCCGGGACCAGACTGACAGCGGCCGAGCGGGCATTTTTCCGCGCGGCCGACCCTTGGGGCTTTATCCTGTTCGGGCGCAATGTCGAAAGTCCCGATCAGTTGCGCCGCCTGACAGGTGATCTGCGTGACGCGGTAGGCCGCGATGCCGTCATCACCGTCGATCAGGAAGGCGGACGAGTGCAGCGTTTGCGCGCGCCCCACTGGGCCGACTGGCCCGCGCCTCTGGATCAGGCGGCTGCCGGGCCGCGCGCGATGTGGCTGCGCTATCACCTGATCGGACGCGAACTGCGGGCCGTGGGGATCGACAGCAACTGCGCCCCCACGCTGGACGTGGCGCAGGCCGACACCCATCCGTTTCTGCGCAACCGTTGCCTTGGCACGGACCCTGCCACGGTTGCCGTTCTTGGCCGCGCAGGCGCCGACGGGATGCTGGCCGCAGGCGTGTTGCCGGTGATGAAGCATCTGCCGGGCCATGGGCGCGCCGTCGCCGACAGCCACCACGACCTGCCCATTGTCGCGGCTGCGGTGGAAGACCTGGAAGTCCTGGATTTTGCCCCCTTTCGTGCCTTGCGCGACCTGCCGATGGGCATGACCGCGCATATCCGCTTTACGGCCCTGGACGACGCCCCGGCCACGGCATCCCCCCGGATGATTGGCCTGATCCGCGACCTGATCGGCTTTGATGGTCTGCTGATGACCGACGACATCACCATGAACGCCCTGTCGGGAACACAAGCCGAACGGGCAACGGCATCCCTTGCCGCTGGCTGCGACCTGGTGCTGCATTGCAACGGCACGGTTGCGGACATGGAACCGGTGGTCGAAGCCGCAGGCGCCATGTCGCCGGATGCCCAACGCCGCGCCGATGCCGCCCTGGCGCAGCGCCGCCTGCCGCAGGAACTCGACCCCGGCGCGTTGATGGCGGAATGGCACAGCCTCGCAGGGGCTACTGCCTGACGCTTCTTCTTCACGAAAATATCCTCGGGGGGAGTCCCCGAAGGGGACGGGGGCGGAACGCCCCCGCAACGCTGTCCGCTTGACTCCGGCCTGGGCAGCGCCGACCTTGATGCCCCATGACCGAAAGACGCCCCGTGGCCCGCACCATCAGCGATGTCCCCTACCTGAGGCCTGTCCCCGAGGCAGACCACGTCGCGCAGCGGCGCGCGGATGAATCGCTGATCGTCGACCTGGACGGTTATGAAGGCCCGCTGGACCTGCTGCTGACTCTGGCCCGGGTGCAGAAGGTCGACCTGATGAAGATCTCTGTCCTGCATCTGGCGGAACAATACCTGGCATTTGTCGAACAGGCCCGTGCGTTGCGGATCGAACTTGCCGCCGATTACCTGGTCATGGCGGCCTGGCTGGCCTTTCTGAAATCGCGCCTGCTGCTGCCCCCCGACCCCCAGGCCGAGGGACCGTCGGCCGAGGACATGGCCGCGCATCTGGCCTTTCAACTGGAACGGCTGGGGGCGATGCGGCAGGCGGCGGCGCAACTGATGGCCCGCGACCGGCTGGGGATCAGCCGATTTCCGCGCGGCACGCCGGAAGCCGTGGCCAGGACGCGGCGCACCGAATGGCGGGCGGGGCTGATCGACCTGATGCGTGCCTATGCCCGGTTGAAGACGCGCAGCGAATTCCGCCCCTATGCCTTTGATCGCCGGGACGTGTTCACGATGGAACAGGCCTTGGACCGGCTGCGCGGGATGATCGGATATGTGGGCGACTGGACCGATCTGTCCGACTTTCTGCCGGATGGCTGGGGGACGCAGGGCACGCGCCGCCGGTCGGCCACGGCGGCGACTTTCGCTGCCTCGCTGGAACTTGCGCGGCAGGGCCGGATCGAGATACGCCAGTCCGATCCCTTCGCGCCGATCCGCTTTCGGCGCAAATCCGACACGTCCGAGACCCCGTGACCCAGCCCGCCGATCCCCAGCCCGAGCTGTTCCCGCCGTCCCTTGCGGACCAGGAACGCATGGTGGAAGCCATCCTGTTCGCATCCGGCAAGCCCCTGACGTTGCGCGACCTGTCGGATCGCCTGCCCCCCGGCTGCGATCCGGTGCAGGCGCTTGCGGCCTTGGGACGGACCTATGCCGGGCGGGGCGTGGTGCTGGAACGGATCGGCGACGGATATGCGTTTCGCACCGCCCCCGACCTGTCCTTCCTGATGCAGACGGAAACCGTCGAACAGCGCCGCTTGTCGCGCGCCGCCATCGAGACGCTTGCCATCATCGCCTATCACCAGCCCGTCACCCGCACCGAGATCGAGGAAATCCGGGGCGTGGCCGTGTCCCGCGGCACCCTGGACCAGTTGATCGAGATGGAATGGGTACGCATCGGCCGCCGCCGCATGACCCCCGGGCGGCCCGCGACCTTCGTGGTGACGGAAACATTCCTGGACCACTTCGGCCTGGAATCCGCACGCGACCTGCCGGGGCTTGCGGAATTGCGGGCGGCGGGACTGCTGGAATCGCGTCCGCCTGCCGACGGGCTGGTCTTGCCCCTTGTGCCGCAGGAGGGGGATGATGATATGGATGCAACCCAATCCGCAGACTGTTTTTCCAAGGACGAATGACCGCATGGGCCTGAACCGGATCATCCATATGCTGACCCGCATGGTCAGCCGCCGCGCCATGAACTGGGGCATCAACAAGGGCATCGACAAGATTGCAAAGTCCGGGGGCAAGCCCGCGCCGGTTTCGGCCAAGCAGGCCCGGGATATGCGCACGGCTGTCAAGCGCGCCCGCCAGGCCGCCCGGCTGACCCGCCGCATCGGGCGCTGACACTCGCCTTTCCGGCGCAGCCGGGCTAGGGCTGCGCGATGGATGACCGATTCGAGATTTTCCTGGTGGCGACGCCGGGCCTGGAAGCGCCACTGGCGGCCGAGGTTGCCGGTTTGGGCTGGCAGCCGGTCGTGCAGCCGGGCGGCGTGACGATCACCGGCGGCTGGCCGGATGTCTGGCGCGCGAACTTGTGGCTGCGCGGGGCCACGCGGGTTCTGGCGCGGGTGGGCAGCTTTCGTGCGATGCATCTGGCGCAACTGGACAAGCGGGCGCGGAAGTTCCCCTGGGGTTCGGTGCTGCGGCCCGATGCGCCCGTCCGGGTGGAAACCACCTGCAAGGCCAGCCGCATCTATCATGCGGGTGCGGCCACGCAGCGCATCGAACGCGCTATCGCCGAGGAACTGGGCGCGCCGATCGCGGCTGACGCCACGATGGTGGTAAAGGCGCGGATCGAGGATGATCTTGTCACCCTCAGCTTGGATACGACCGGAGAGTCCCTGCACAAGCGCGGCCACAAGGAAGCCGTTGCCAAGGCGCCCATGCGGGAAACCATGGCCGCGATGTTTCTGCGAGAGATGGGCTTTGATGGCAGCCAGCCGGTGCTGGATCCGATGTGCGGATCGGGAACCTTTGTGATCGAGGCCGCCGAGATCGCGGCGGGCCTGGCCCCGGGCCGCAGCCGCGCGTTCGGATTTCAGCAGCTTGCGACCTTTGACCCTGCCACCTGGGATGGAATGCGCGCCGCGGTGGCGTCCCGCCCGGCGCCCGCGCAGTTCCTTGGCAGCGACCGCGACGCTGGCGCCATCCGCATGAGCATCCAGAATGCGGAACGGGCACGGATAGAGGGCCTGACCCGCTTTGACTGTCGGGCCATCGGCGATCTGAAGCGTCCTGACTGCGCGCCCGGCCTCGTCATCGTGAACCCGCCCTATGGCGCGCGCATTGGCAACAAGGGGCCGCTGTTCGGGCTGCACGCTGCGATGGGGCAGGTGTTTCGGGAACGCCTGAAAGGCTGGCGGGTGGGGATCGTGACCACCGACGGGGCCTTGGCCAAGGCGACCGGGCTGCCGCTGGAATCGGGGCCGGTCGTGGCGCATGGCGGATTGAAGGTGAGGCTGTGGCAATCGGAGGTGCTGTAGCCCCCCAAGGCCGGGGGTGCTTCGCCCCCCGGACCCCCAGAGGATACTTCAGCCAAGGCAATAACGCCGCCGTTCAGCGGAATTGCTTGGCAAGCTTCAGGCCCTGTCCCTGGTAGTTCGACTTGATGCCCGCCCCGTAAAGCCGGTCCGGGCGCGCGGCCATGCGTTCATAGACAAGGCGGCCCACGACTTGGCCGTGTTCAAGGACAAAGGGCGCTTCGTGGCATCGGACCTCCAGCACCCCGCGTGCGCCGGTGCCGGTGTCGCCGATGCCGAAGCCGGGGTCGAAAAAGCCCGCATAATGGACGCGAAATTCCCCCACCATGGCCAGATAGGGGGCCATCTCGGCCGCGTAATCGGCAGGAATTGCCACCGATTCACGGCTGACAAGGATATAGAAGGCGCCTGGATCCAGGATCAGGCGGCCTTGGGTCGTGCGCAGTTCGTCCCAGAATTCGGCGGCCTCATAGGCGCCGATCCGGTCCAGATCGATCACCCCGCTGTGCGGGCGCGCGCGATAGCCGACCAGATTGCCACTGGCAGGCTTCAGATCGACGGAAAATCCCAGGCCATTGTCGATCAACGCCTGGCCGCCAACCAGCGGTTCGCGGGCGTTCAGGTCGCCCAACTCGCTGTCCGACAGCACCGCCTGGCCTTGGCGCAGCCGCAACTGGTTCAGGCGCATTCCCGGGCGGACCAGGACCGAAAAGCTGCGCGGGCAGACTTCCGCATAGATCGGGCCGTCATAGCCTTCGGGCAGGCGGTCGAATTCGGTGCCCCCGTCGGCCACCAGCCGGGTCAGAAGATCCAGCCTGCCGGTCGAGGACTTGGCATTGGCCACAGCCGTCAGCCCTTCAGGCAGCGACATATGTTCCATCAGCGGGATCAGGTACACGCAGCCGCGTTCAAGCACCGCGCCGCCAGACAGGTCCATCTGGTGCATTTGGACATCGGCCAGCCGATCCATGACCCTGTTCCCGCGCCCCGCCAGAAAGCTGGCGCGCAAGCGATAGGCGACCGTTCCCAGGCGCAAATCCAGCGACGCAGGCTGGATCTGGTCGGGGATGATCGCAGAATCGGCCGTGATGGCGTTGGACTGGATCAGGGTGCGGATGCCGCTGTCGGGAAGAACGCCGTTCATGCCGAAACCTTTGATGCGAAAACGCCCACCCCGGAACAGGGATGGGCGTTTTCGAAATGGTCGGGCCGGAGAGATTCGAACTCTCGGCCTTCCGCCCCCCAGACGGACGCGCTAACCAGACTGCGCCACGGCCCGACGCGCATCGTATAAAGCGATCCGGCCCGGCTGCACAAGGGCCGCAATGCGGAAATTTGCGAACCAAATGCCGGATCTGTCAGCAAAACCGCCCCAGGCCGTCGCGCAGGTGCGACAAGGCCTGCCGTCCACGCAGGGCTGCGGGATCTTCGGGCCGAAGCGCGCCCAATCGGGCATTCACGGCAACCAGCCGGCCCAGCCAGTCATGCGGACCCCGATCCTCTGCCGGCATTCCGGCAGGGCTGATCCGGCGCCTGCGATGGCGCGATTTCGGCCCCCCATGGGACATCGGGTCGTTTTCACGGGGACTGTCCTGAACGGTTTCATCCGGGTCGCCATCCGGTTCGGGCAAATCGGCTAGGCGCAGCGACCCGCGTTCTCGCAAGCTGGCGCCCCGGTCGCGGGCCAGCAGCATCTTGGCACCCCGGATGGTCAGCCCTTCGTCCCGCAGAACCGTGCAAAGGCCCGCCGCCAGCCGCACGTCATCGGGGCGGTAATAGCGCCGCCCATCGGGACGCTTCATCGGCTTGAGCAGCGGAAACTGCGTTTCCCAATAGCGCAGCACATGGGGCGCCACGCCCAGAAGGTTTGCGACTTCGCCGATCGACCGGAATGCGTCTGCGCCTTTTGTCATTCAGTCCGGACGCCTCTAGCCCTTGTTTCCCGCCGCCACGCGATCCTTCATCAGGTGCGAAGGACGAAAGGACAGGACGCGGCGGGGGGTGATCGGCACTTCCTCGCCCGTCTTGGGGTTGCGGCCGATGCGTTCGTTCTTGTCGCGCAGGCTGAAGGTTCCGAAGGACGAAATCTTCACCTGTTCGCCGTTCACAAGGGCGTCGGAAATATGGTCCAGGACTGATTCGACAAGCTGGGCGGATTCATGACGCGACAAGCCGACATCCCGAAAAACGGCTTCCGCAAGATCCATCCGAGTCAGCGTCTTCTCACCCATGAGTTTTCCCCTTTTATATCACTAGGATGGTTGGATTTACGCCCCCTGTCAACGAGAAGCAGGAGGATTTCGTTCCGATCCCCCGGGGGCTGCACGGCAGGCGGCGTTGCAACCTGGCTGCGGCATCTTATCTTTTCAGGATCACGGAGGACAGGACATGGCCGGTGGATGGGCGCGTGACGACGCGGTGAATGACCAGATCGAGATCAGCACGGCCGAGGCGGTGGCACGCGCCCGGCTGCGTGCCGGACAGGTCAAGGCTGTCCGGGACAGCGCCCTGGTCTGCATCGACTGCGACGAACCCGTTCCCGAGGCGCGGCGCAAGGCCCTGCCGGGGGTGCAATTATGCGTGGAATGCCAGGCCGACCGTGACCGCGCCTGGCGTCCCGCAGGCGGAATCAACCGGCGGGCTAGCAAGGATTCGCAGTTGAAATAGCCGCCTACCAGCGAAGAACGACCGACCCCCAGCTGAGGCCGCCGCCGATCGCCTCGGTCACGATGAGATCGCCGGGGGCGAAGCGGTCCTGACCATCGGCCACCGACAGGGCCAGCGGAATGGACGCGGCCGAGGTATTGCCGTGATCGGCGACCGTCAGGATCACCTTGTCCATCGGCAGGCCCATCTTTTGCGCGGTCGCCGTGATGATGCGCGCATTGGCCTGATGCGGCACCAGCCAATCCACGGCGGAAGGCGCCAGCCCGGCCTTGTCCAAGGCGATATGCGCGGTCTTGGCCAGCTTTTCGACGGCATGGCGGAACACCAGGTTGCCCTGCATCCGCAATTGTCCCGCCGTGCCGGTGGTCCCGACGCCGCCATCGACATACAAAAGGTCGCGATATTGGCCGTCGCTGTTCAGGTCACAGGACAGGATGCCCCGGTCGTCGCTGGTGCCGGCGCCGTCTTGCGCCTCCAGCACCACCGCGCCCGCGCCGTCGCCAAACAGCACGCAGGTGCCCCGGTCGGTCCAGTCCATGATGCGGGAAAAGGTCTCGGACCCGATGACCAGGACGCGCTTGGCCAGGCCGCCGCGAATCATCGCGTCGGCATTGGCGAGCGCGAAGACAAAGCCCGCGCAAACCGCCTGTACGTCATAGGCAAAGCCGTGGGTCATGCCCAGGCCGTGCTGGATCATCGTCGCGGATGCCGGAAAGGTATAATCAGGGGTCGAGGTCGCCAGCACGATCCCGTCGATGTCGTCGGGACGCAATCCCGCCTTGTCCAGCGCCGCGCGGGCTGCGCGGAGGCCCATGTCGCTGGTGGCCTGGCCCTCGGCTGCGAAATGGCGCCGTTCGATCCCCGTGCGCGACCGGATCCATTCGTCGGTCGTGTCCAGCTTGTCCTCGAACCAGCTGTTTTCGACCACGTTGTCAGGCAGGTAATGGCCGGTGCCCCGGATTACGGATCGCAAGGTCACGATGCAGCCTCGTTCTGGGGGCCGGTTGTCACGGATGCGGCGGCGCCCTGGGCCACGCGGGCGGCCAGCCGGTCCTGGAAACCGGATTTCGCCAGCTGGAAGGCAAGCTTGATCGCTGCCGAAACGCCGGTGGCATCGGCGGATCCATGCGACTTGATCACCGTGCCGTTCAGGCCCAGGAAAATTCCGCCATTGACGCGGCGCGGGTCGATCCGCTTTTGCAGGCGCTTGAGGGATGTCATCGCCAGCACGGCGGCAAACTTGGACATGATCGAATTCGCGAATGCGTCCTTGAGAAGGGTGCCGACCAGCTTGGCCGTGCCTTCCCCCGTCTTCAAGGCGATGTTGCCGGTAAAGCCGTCCGTCACGATCACATCCACGCGCGCCGATGGCAGGTCGCCGCCTTCCACGAAGCCCATGTATTCGAACTGGCCGGCATCGGCCGCCGCCGCCAGCATATCCTGGGCCTGCTTCAGCTCCGCCCGGCCCTTGTGTTCCTCGGTCCCGACATTCAGCAGACCGACGCGGGGCCGTGTCAGGCCCAGGCCGTTGCGCGCATAGGACGCGCCCATCAGCGCATATTGCAGCAGATCATGGGCATCGGCACGGATATCGGCGCCCACGTCCAGCATGATGTTGAAGCCCTGGGAGTTCAGCGACGGCCACAGGCAGGCGATGGCGGGACGGTTCACGCCCGGCAGCTTGCGCAGGCGCAGCATCGACAAGGCCATCAGCGCGCCGGTATTGCCGCAACTGACGGCAGCGCCCGCCTCGCCCGTCTTGACCGATTCGATGGCCGACCACATGGATGTGCCATCGCCCTTGCGCACGATCTGGCTGGGCTTGTCGTCCATGGAGACGACTCCCCCAGCATGGCGGATATCGCAGCGTCCCGCCAGGTCCTTGCGGCGACCGACAAGGCGGCGAAGCTCTGCTTCATCGCCATGCACGATGAACCGGATTTCCGGGTTCTTGGACGCGCTTTCAGCCATTCCCGCGACAACCGCCGCCGGGCCGCGATCACCGCCCATGGCATCGACCGAAATCACCACGCTGCCCCGGTGGCCGGGGGCGGGCGTGGCAGGCGGGGTCACGTCACGAACGGTCATCTGGCGCGAATGCCAAGCCCGATCAGGCCGCGTCGTCGTCCAGGTCGGTCGGGTTCGCCTGGGCCACGACCTCGCGGTCGGCATAATGGCCGCAGGACGGGCAAACGTGATGCGGACGCTTCAGTTCGCCGCAGTTCGAACATTCGTTCGGGTTCCCGGCGACCAGGGCATCGTGGGCGCGGCGCATGTTCCGGCGGGACCGGGTAACGCGATTCTGAGGGACAGCCATGTCACAACCTCGGGCTTGTATGGGGTGCGACGCGCAGGCGTCCTGCGCACCCCGGGGATTTGAATTCGAAAATGAACCGCGCAGATACGCCATGACGGACCTGCCCGCAACCCCTTGCATCGGGGCAGGCAGGGCTAATTGCACCAGGGCGCCGGGTTTCCGCCAGCGTCAAGGACGCCATGTCGCAGGAATCCTTGTCCGATGTGGCCCCTGCGCAACGCTTTGCATCCGGGAATCATCCCTGATCCGTGTCCCGGCCGCGCAGCATCTTGTCCAACCCTTCGAACGGGCGGCGGGTGTCGGGGGCAGGGTCCTGGGGCGCGGCGCCCAGTTCGGCCCCCTCGGCGCGGGGGTATTCGGGCAGGGCCAGGGCCAGTTCCTCGATCATCACCGCGGCGAGGTCGATGAACTGGCCCAGGGGTTCCAGCGTATCGTCGGGCATTTCCACCTCGTCCCCCTCGGGGGCGGTCACATGGGGCGAATAATGCCGCTCGACAGGCTCGTCCAGGGCGGTCTTCACGGGCCTCAGGGTGACGACGCAGGGCTGGGTGACGCGGGCACGCAACTGGCCCGTCAGCGCCCAGGCCTCGCCCGCTTCGGCGCGAATCTCTCCGGCGAATGTCAGCCTGGACAGGCCGCTGATCCCAAGCTCGGCCGCGATGGCGGCGCAACGGTCCGCATCGGGTGTCAGCGAAAAGGGCGTGGGCGCGCGCGCGTTCAGATGCGCCACGCGCAGGCGTTCGGGCTGCGGATTGGGGGTGGTCATGGCGGGCCTTCGTGTCATGTTGTCCAGGGGAACGGCACCGGCAACCGGCGGCAAATCCCCGACAGGATTGTCATTCTTGAGCGCGGTGCCCGAGTTTGCTAAGCCGGGCGGGCCGCGTCAACAGCCCCTTGCAAAGGAAAGACGGAATGACAGCCATCAGGAATATCGTGATCCTGGCTTTCCTGGCCGTTCTTGGCCTTTCGGCTTGCGCGCCGGTTTATCGCAACCACGGCTTCATCCCCGCGCCCGAGGATCTGTCCCAGGTCGTCGTGGGCCAGACCACCGTGGACGAATTGGCGGGCCTGATCGGCCGTCCCTCGGCCCAGGGGTTGTTGACTGGTTCGGGCTGGTATTACGTCGGATCCCGTTGGCGGCATTTCGGTGCCCTGGAACCGCGCGAGGTCAGCCGGGAGGTCGTGGCCGTGTCCTTTGCGCCTGGCGGCACCGTCACGAATGTCGAACGCTTCGGGCTGGAACGCGGCCGTGTCGTCACCCTGTCGCGCCGCGTGACCGAAGGCAGCGTGACCGAAATTTCGCTGATCGGGCAATTGCTGGGCAACCTGGGCAATTTCCAGGCGGCCGATATCATCGACTGACGGCGGTGGGTGCGGTGCGTGCAAGCACCCACCCTACAGCAGCTGGATGATCCGGTCGGCCAGCATGTGCAGGTCGTTGCGGTATCCCGTGCGCGCCGATGGCTGGTCGGGATCCGAGGTCATGGCGATGGCTACCGCAGGCTGGCGACCCGTCGCCGGAAAGACATAGATCATCTGCCCGCCATAGCCCCAGCCGTATCTTACCGGGCGCCCGCTGGCCTGTCCGATGAACCAGCCGTAACCGTAGCCCTGGCCGGTAAAGATGGACGCGGTGCGCGTCTGCCAGCTTTGCTCGATCCACGCCTGGGGCACGACCTGCTGTCCGCCCGCGCGGCCCCCGTCCGCATACAGGGCGCCAAAGGCCAGCAAGGACCGCGTGCTCATCGCCATCTGGTTGCCGCCCAGGTAGATGCCCTGGGGGTCGCGCTCCCATCCTGTAATGGCAAAGCCCGGCACCGCATCCAGCCAGTCGCGCGCCAGCTCCAGCGTGGACCGGCCCGTCACCCGCGTCAGGATCGCCGACACCAGATGCGTGGAGGCCGTCGAATACTGCATCCGCCCGCCCGGATCCTGGGTGAAGGGCGCGGCCAAGGCGGCGCGCACCCAGTTGCGGCTGCTGACCCAGGCGCCGTAATTCGCGCCCGACTGGCGTTCCAGCCCCGCCTGCATCGACAGCAGGTTGCCCAGCGTCACCGTGGCCAGCCGGGGGTCGGGATCGTCGGGCAACTGGTCTTGCAGGATCGGCGCGATGGGCTGGCCGGGGCCTTCCAGATCGCCCCGGTCGATGGCGATGCCCGCTAGGGCCGAGATGATCGACTTTGACGCGGACTTGATGTTTGTGGGACTGTCCGGGGTAAAGCCGCCATAGCCGCGGGCGGCGATTTCCTGTCCGCCCCGCCAGACGGCGACGGCGCGCAGGTTTTCCAGCCGCGCGGCATCCTCCAGGACCGGCGCAAGGTCCGTCTGCGCGAAGGCGGGCGCGGCAAGCAGCGGGGAAAGGCTGGCTGTCAGCAAAAGGGTGCGTCGGTTCATAACGGGTATATGTGCGCGCTGCGCGTCCTTGCGGAATCACGCTTGCGTCAGCTTGGGCTTGTCGGGGGGCCGTCGCGCGATTAGGGCAGGGCCACGCCCGTTCACGCAGCATGAAGGCCCGCCATGACCGCGCTTGACGACCTTGCCCCGGTTCCCTTCCACGACGCCGATGCACCGCAGCGTGCGCGGATGCTGTCCCGGCTGGCGGATACCGAACTGGCCGTGGCCCTGGTGACCGAGCCTGCGGGCGACCGGGTGGACCTGCGGATCTTCCCGCTGGACGCAGGCCCCGTGGCGCTTGCCTGCGACGCCGAGGATCGGCTGGCCGGTTTCCTGGGCGGCCCCGTGGCTTATGCCGCGATGCCGGGGCGGGTGCTGGCGGGGCTGCTGAAATCCGAAGGCGCGGGGCTGCTGGTCAATCCGGGACATCCGTCGGAAATGCTGCTGGACGCCGCGATGCTGGACTGGCTGACCAGCGCCCTTGCGGCCGCCCCCGAACCAACGGACGCCCGGCTGCGCCTGACCGCGCCCGCGCCCGCCGTTGTCGAAACCCTGGCCCAGCCCCTGGCCGAACGTCTGGCCGATATGCGCGGGCTGATCGCGGGCGCCGCCCTGGCCGGGGCGGGGGACGGCCATGTCGTCCTGATCGCAGGCGCAGATCCCCCCCATCAGCCCGCCATCGCCAAGGCCCTGGCCGAGGCCCTGGCCTTCCTGCCGCCCCAGTCCGGCGGCGTCGATGTCAGCTTTACCGACGCCACCCTGCCCGCAGGGATCCTGCGCTTCGACCTGACGCCGCCCGAGGTGCCCGAGCCTGCGCCGCGTCCCAAAGGCCCGCCTATCCTGCGCTGATCGTCCAAGCACGGTTGCGTGATCGCCGCCAAGCTGCCAAAACCCCGTCATGAAGTCGCAGCACAAAGCCCTGTCCGTCCACCTGCTGACCGCCACGGGCGCGGTCCTGTCGATGCTGGCCATGCTGGCCGCGGTCGAGGGGAAATGGTCCCTGATGTTCCTGTGGCTGGTCGTGGCCCTGGTTGTCGATGGCATCGATGGTCCGCTGGCGCGTCGATACGACGTTAAGATCCATTCGCCCAATTACGACGGCGTGCTGATGGATCTGATCATCGACTATCTGACCTATGCGTTCATTCCGGCCTATGCTTTGTTCAAGTCAGGCCTGCTGTCTGGCTGGACCGGCTGGTTCGCGATCATCGCCATCATCTATGGCAGCGTGATCTATTGGGCCGACAGCCGCATGAAGACCAAGGACAATTCCTTTTCCGGCTTTCCGGGCTGCTGGAACATGGTGGTGCTGGTCCTGTTCGCGACCGATCCGCACTGGACGGTGATCCTGCTGATCGTTGTCGCGCTGACAGTGGGAATGTTCCTGCCCATCAAGTTCATCCACCCGGTCCGCACCGAACGCTGGCGGGCCATTTCCTTGCCCGTGGCGGTGCTGTGGTGCGTCTTTGCCGCGCGCGCGGCATGGGTCGATTTCCACCCCGACAGCTGGGCCAACTGGGGGCTGGTCGTGACCTCGCTTTGGCTGCTGCTGGCCGGTCCCGCGCAGCAACTGATGCCGAAACGCGCCTGAAGGGGACGCCCGTGATCCATGCCGCAAGATCCTTGGCCGCTCTGATCGCACTGGCGCTGCCCGCCGCCGCGCAGGATGCGATCACCCTGGGAATGGTGCTGGAACCCCCCAACCTGGATCCGACCGGCGGGGCGGCGGCGGCGACGGACGAGGTGGTTTATGCCAATCTCTTCGAAGGCCTGACCCGATTTGGCCCGAACGGCACCGTTGAGCCCGCACTGGCCGAACGCTGGGATGTTCAGGAAGACGGCCGCGTGTATGTCTTTCACCTGCATGACGGCGTAAGTTTCCACGACGGCGCGACGTTTGACGCCAGCGACGTGGTGTTCACGCTGGACCGCGCGCGGGCGGCGGATTCGACCAATGCCCAGAAGGTGCTGTTTGAGGGAATTGAAACCGTCGAGGCCGTGGACCCCCTGACCGTCCGCGTCACGCTGACGGCGCCGGACGGCAACTTCCCCTTCAAGATGGCCTGGGGCGATGCGGTGATGCTGGATCCGGCCAGCGCCGCCGGTCTTGCCACAGCGCCCATAGGCACCGGGCCGTTCCGCCTTGACCAATGGGTGCAGGGCGACCGGATCGTGCTGTCTGCTTTCGACGGCTATTGGGGCGACAAGCCCGCGCTGCGCACCGCGACCTTCCGCTTCATCCCCGATCCCACGGCCGCCTTCGCGGCGATGATGGCGGGCGATGTGGATGCCTTTCCGAACTTCCCCGCGCCCGAGACGCTGCCGCAGTTGCAGGCCGACCCCCGGTTCCAGGTGATCGTCGGCACGACCGAGGGCGAGACGATCCTGGCCATGAACAACGCCCACGCGCCCCTGGACGACATCCGGGTGCGTCAGGCCATCGCCCGCGCGATCAACCGCCCCGACATCATCGACGGGGCGATGTTCGGATACGGCACGCCCATCGGCAGCCATTTCGCGCCGCACCACCCGGATTACGTCGATCTGACCGGGCTGTCTGCCCATGATCCCGAAAAGGCCAAGGCCCTGCTGGCCGAGGCTGCCGCCGGTCCCATCATCCTGCGCCTGGCCCTGCCGCCCACCCCCTATGCCCGGCGCGGCGGAGAGATCGTGCAGGCGCAACTGGCTGCCGTGGGCATCCAGACCCAGATCACCAACATGGAATGGGCGCAGTGGTTGGAAACCGTGTTCAAGGGCGGCGATTTCGACCTGACGATCATCAGCCATACCGAGCCGCTGGACATCGATATCTATGCCCGGCCCGATTACTATTTTAGCTATGCGCGGCCCGAATTTGTGGCGTTGATGGACCAGTTGCAAGGTGCGGTCACGCCCCAGCAGCGCAGCGACCTGTACCGGCAGGCGCAGGAGATGATCGCGGGCGATTACGTCAACGCCTTCCTGTTCCAGCTTGCCAAGACCGGCGTGGCCAATGCCCGGATCGAGGGCCTGTGGGAAAACGCGCCCACGCAGGCCAACGACCTGACACGGGTGCGGTGGACACCATAGCATGTCGCGACTGCGGTGGATCCTGTCGCGGCTGCGCCGGACATTGTGGATCCGCGTCTCGCTCTATGCGGTGCTGGGCTTTTTCGCCGCCATTGCCGCCACGCTGGCGGCGTTCCTGCCCTGGCCGCTGCCCATCGACATCAGCGCCGAGGCCATCGACAGCCTGCTGAACGTCATCGCCTCGTCCATGCTGGCGGTCACGACCTTCTCGGTCATGGCGTTGACGGGGGCCTATGGCTCGGCCACGTCGAACGCGACCCCCCGCGCGACGCGCCTGCTGACCGAGGACGAATTCATCCAGTCGGTGCTGGCGACATTCATCGGGTCGTTCCTGTTCAGCATCGTGGGACTGGTGACGCTGCGGGTCAGCGTCTATGGCCCCCAGGGCAGGGCGCTGTTGTTCGTGGTGACGGTTCTGGTCATCATCCTGATCGTGCTGGCGCTGCTGCGCTGGATCCACCAGTTGACCAAGCTGGGCCGGGTCGGCGACACCATCGACCGGCTTGAGGACGCGACCCGCAAGTCCATGCAGGCGCGGCTGGACCTGCCTTTCCTGGGCGGGCATCCGCTGCCCGACGACGCGCCGATTGCGCCCGCGATCCTGTTGGACAAGGTGGGCTATGTCGAATTCATCGACACCGCAGCCCTGTCGAAGCTGTGCGACGACCGCGATTTGCGGCTGGACATCCGGGTTCTGCCCGGCACCTTCCTTTACCATGGCACCCCCCTGGCCGTGATCCAGGGCCAGCCCCTTGCCGAGGATCTGGCCGCCGATATCCGCCGCGCCTTCACGATTTCCAGGGCGCGATCCTTTGACCAGGATCCGCACTTTGGCATCATCACCCTGTCCGAGGTCGCGCTGCGCGCCCTGTCCCCGGCCGTGAACGACCCCGGCACCGCCATCGACGTGATCGGTCGGCAGGTGCGCCTGCTGACGCTGTGGTCCGAAGGCTGGCACAAGGCGGAACTGCACAAGGCCGACTATCCCCGCCTGCGCGTCCCGCCGCTGCGCCATGACGACCTTTACGACGACGCCTTCCGCCTGATCGCACGGGACGCGGCGGGCCAGATCGACGTGCTGACCCGCGTCATCAAGGCCCTGGACGCCCTGGCCCGCATCGGCCCCGACGGCGCGCGCCAGGCCGCCGCGGCGCAATTGCGCATCGCTTGCGCGCGCGGGATGGAGTGCCTGCCCGCACCGGACCGGGACCGGCTGCGGCGATTAATCGACGATCTGGACATGGGCCAGGGCGCGGCATGATTTCCGCTTTTCATTTGCCCCCTCACGCGGCATAGTCCGCGCCATGACCCGGATGCTGGACATTCCCGCCGCCCCGACCGCGCCCTTTGGCGCGCGCGTGGTCGTGAACCTCCGCGGTCTGCTGCTTCTTACGCTGCGCTGAGCGGGTCTCCGGGCCGCCGCTCAGCCAGGAAGTGCCCGGTCATCCCGTGACAGACCCCGCAAGAAAGCAGAACCCATGACCGACAAGAACCGCGTCGTCATCTTCGACACCACGCTCCGCGACGGTGAACAGTCGCCCGGCGCCACCATGTCCCACGAGGAAAAGCTGGAAATCGCTTCCATGCTGGACGAGATGGGCGTGGACATCATCGAGGCCGGCTTCCCCATCGCCTCGGAAGGCGATTTCGCTGCCGTAAGCGAGATCGCGAAGCAGTCCAGGAATGCCGTCATCTGCGGCCTGGCCCGTGCGCAGCTGCCCGATATCGACCGCTGCTGGGAAGCCGTACGCCACGCCCGCCGCCCGCGCATCCACACCTTTATCGGCACCTCGCCCCTGCACCGGGCCATTCCGAACCTGGACATGGACCAGATGGCCGAACGGATCGAGCAGACCGTGACGCACGCCCGCAACCTGTGCGACAACGTGCAATGGTCGCCCATGGACGCCACGCGCACCGAACACGATTACCTGTGCCGCGTGGTGGAAATCGCCATCAAGGCGGGCGCCACCACGATCAACATCCCCGACACGGTGGGCTATACCGCGCCCCGCGAATCGGCCGACCTGATCCGAATGCTGCTGGAACGCGTGCCGGGCGCTGATGACGTGATCTTTGCCACCCATTGCCACAACGACCTGGGCATGGCGACCGCCAACAGCCTGGCCGCGGTCGAGGCGGGTGCGCGCCAGATCGAATGCACCATCAACGGCCTTGGCGAACGCGCAGGAAATACCGCGCTGGAGGAGGTCGTGATGGCGCTGAAGGTGCGCCACGACATCATGCCCTTCACCACAGGTATCGACACGACGAAGATCATCGGTATTTCCCGCCGCGTGGCCCAAGTCAGCGGTTTCCCGGTCCAGTTCAACAAGGCCATCGTCGGCAAGAACGCGTTCCTGCACGAATCCGGCATTCACCAGGACGGCGTGCTGAAGAATGTCGAAACCTTCGAGATCATGCGCCCGGCCGATATCGGGCTGAATGAAACCAACATCGCCATGGGCAAGCATTCCGGCCGTGCCGCCCTGCGCGCCAAGCTGTCCGACCTGGGATACGATGTGGGCGACAATCAGTTGAAGGACATCTTCGTGCGGTTCAAGGCGCTCGCCGACCGCAAGAAAGAGGTTTACGACGAGGATATCGTGGCCCTGGTCCAGGACGCCTCGGCCAATACCGGCGACGATTTCCTGCAAGTGAAACATCTGCGCGTCGTCTGCGGCAGCGACGGGCAGTCCGCCGACCTGACGATGATCGTGGATGGCACGGAACAGACCGTCCACGCCACCGGCGACGGCCCGGTCGATGCCTGCTTCAATGCGGTCAAGCAGATCTTTCCGCACAGCGCCACGCTGAAGCTGTATCAGGTCCATGCCGTGACCGAGGGAACGGACGCGCAGGCAACCGTATCCGTGCGGATGGAGGAAGAGGGCCGCATCGTGAACGGCCAGGCCTCTGACACCGATACGATCCTGGCATCGGTGAAAGCCTATGTCGGCGCGCTGAACCACCTGATCGTGCGGCGCACGCGGGCAGGGCGCGACGGCAAGGAAATCAGCATGTATTCGCATTGAAATAATGCCCGGTCCTGATTCGCCAGGACTGGGCGAAATGCCTTTCCGCTACCCGGCGGCAGTCTTGCCGCTTTCGGATGAAGCTAAGAAAACAACCGCAGAGTGTTTCGACCGAGGTCGCTAAATCCGGCGGATGATTATTGGATAGATAAAGCGTAATTGCCTGCCTAAAAGTTCAAATTTTCTTTTTCTATATGGGCGGGTTACAGTAAACCGTTGTTCGGTCATGGGCAGCGGGCGCGTGCCAAAGGAGAGATTTAACGATGAAGACGGTTATTGCGGCGTCGATTTTGGCGCTGACATGTGGTGTTGCGCAGGCTGCGACCTGCACGCAGGATTCGGTGACGTACACCCTTACGCAGGGTAGCCCGGATGCTGTTCAGTCAGTCCAGTGCTATTCCGGCAACGATACCAACACGATCGATGCCACTTTCAGTTTCGGCGGTCAGACCGGCTGGATGCTGGCTGACAAGACCGACGATGGTAACGCGTACCTGGACGGTGGGTTTGATACCTTCACGATGTCTCCCACTTATAGCTGGTCGGTGCTGAACCCGCTTGGCTATGACTTCGTTATGGTCACTCTCAAGCAGGGCAGTTCGTTTGCAGCGTTCTTGCTGGATTCGGCCGCTGACCTGTCGGGGAACTGGTTTACCCAAGGGCCGGGCAAGTCGACGGGCGGGCTGTCCCACGCTTCGGTCTATTTCTCGGGTGAGCCTGCCCCGGCGCCGGTCCCGCTGCCTGCCGGCGCGGCGCTGCTGCCGGCCGGACTGGCCGCTTTGGCCTTCCTGCGTCGCCGCCGCAACGCAGCCTGAGACAGACTAAAGAAATTCCAAGGCGTCCATGTCAGTCATGGGCGCCTTTTTCATGCGTTCGTCCTAAGAACACCTAACAAAACCGTCTGATCTGGTTGAGGCAGATGAGAGCGCAGCCGAGGATCACGAAGGCCTCGTGGATGTCGGCGCGCCGCTCGTAGCGGATGGCGAGGCGGCGAAAGCGGTTCAACGAACCTACGATCAACTATGGGCTGCGGTCGGCCAGGTCTGCGATCTGTTCTCCGACGAGGAATGCTACAACTACTTCAAAGCCGCAGGTTATGAGGCCGATTGAGTGCAACAGGCTCTAGCCAAGTCAGGTTGCGCCTTGCGGATATACCTGATGGCGGCAATAGGCCGAGAGCAGAGCTTTTCGGCATCCGACTGTGGCAGGTCTTCTTTGAATGAGGTTATGGGGAAAAGGCCCGCGCACAGGACGCGGGCCTTTCAGGGATCAGGCCGCCTTGCCCGTCTGGGCCGCAGCGTTGATCACGGATTCCGCCAAAGCGGTCAGTTTCTCGTCGGTCGCGGATTCTTCCTGCAGGGTTTCGTCCAGCAGCGTCACCGCCTCGTCCATGCCCAAGGCCTGTGCCCAGGATTTCAGGGTGCCATAGCGGGTGATCTCGTAATGCTCGACCGCCTGGGCCGCCGCCAGCAGGCCCGCGTCATGCGCCGGGCTGCCCTTGAATTCGTCCATGATCTCCTCGCCTTCGGAGATGATGCCTTCGATGGCGTCGCAGGTCTTGCCGCGCGGGCGCTTGCCGATCAGTTCGAAGACCTGGGTCAGGCGTTCGATCTGGGTCTGGGTTTCTTGTTCGTGCATCTCGAACGCGGCTTTCAGATCCTGGTTCTGTGCGGCGCGCGCCATCTTGCGCAGCGAGGTCGCGATCTTGCGCTCGGCATAGTAGATGTCCTTCAGGGTTTCGTGGAACAGCGTGTCAAGCGTTTGGTCGGCCATGGAAAACTCCTTGGGGTTAGCCGCCCCCGATGCCTGGAATGGCAGGGGGCGTTGCCATCACAACAACCCGGCGCCGCGACTGTTCCCGATGCGTTGAAACGAAATCACAATTATTAGCCCGTTCCCGCGATCATCCGCTGCGCAACCGGCTTTCGAACAACAGCCCGTCCTCGTCCAGGATGGGATGGGCGACCGAGACGACATGGGCATTCACGCGCTTCAGATCGCGCAGGATGTCCAGGTGCAGGGACGATGTTTCCCGGCTGGCGGCCAGCCCTTCGCGCAGGCGGAACAGGTGGCGTTGCGCGGACTGGCGTTCAAGGTTGCGGATTTCGACCTTCAGTTCCATCAGCCGGCGCGCCATGTCGCGGTCGCGGGTCATGAAGACCGTTTGCGCCATGCGCAGGTTTTCCTGGGTCATGACGAACATCGCCTCCAGTTCGTCAAAGCCTTCGTCGGAAAAGCGCAGGCCCAGTCCGATCTTCTTGCGCACCTCGGATGCCAGGCCCTTGTCGATGATGTCGCCCACGTGTTCCAGGTTGATGACGTAATCCAAGATGGTGATGGCGCGGCGGCGTTCCCCTTCGGTGGCCTGGCTGCCCAGGCGGGAAAGATAGGTCTTGACCTCTTGCTGGCGGCGATCGACGCGGCGTTCCAGTTCCGTCACTTCGGCCAGGGGCGCGGGATCGTTCTGCTGAAAGGCCAGCCGGGTCTGGGCCAGCATCCGTTCGACCGTATCGCCGATGGCCAGAACTTCCCTGGCGGCGCCGGTCAAGGCCAGGATGGGAGTGTCCAGCGCAGCCTCGTCCAGCCACAAGGGACCGGGTTCGGCGTGGCGTTCGTCACCCGTGACAAGATGGTCCAGCATCCGCGCGATCAGCCCGGCAAAGGGCCAGATCAGCAAGGCCAAGGTCAGGTTGAAGGCCAGATGCGCCTCGACAGCAAGGCCGGTCCAGGGCAGCGGCACCCGGTGCAGCGCGGGGCCGATCCAGCCCGCAAAGGGCATTGCGATCAGGCAGCCGATGGCCCGGATCACCAGGTTGCCCACCGCAACACGCCGCGCGGGCGCCCCCAGGGCCGCGGTCAGCATCACCGGCACCACGGCACCGCCCAGGTTGGCGCCAAGGACCAGAACCACGGTCAGCCCCGCAGGCAGGCCCAGCGACAGCACCAGCAGCACGGCCGCCAAGGACGATGAACAGGCAAAGGCCAGCCCTGCCGCCAGCAGCAGGGCCACTGGCCAAGCCTGGTCCAGCATCGGCAGGAAGGCCGCCAGAAGGGGAGATTCGCGCAAGGGTGCCGCCGCGTGATCCAGCAACGACAACGACAGCAGCATCAGCGCGACCCCGATCAGTGCGCGCCCCGTCCCCGCCAGCACCGGCCCTTTCCGCCGGGACAGGGCATAGCCCGTCAACAACAACGCCGGTGTCAGCGCCCCTGCGCCGGACGACACCACCCAGGCGGTCAGCGCCGTGCCGACATTCGCGCCCAGCAGGACGATCTGTGCCATGCGCGGGCGGACCATGCCGCGATCGACAAAGGACGCGGTCAGCAAGGCAGTGGCGGTCGAAGATTGCAGGCCCAGGGTGGCCGCCAATCCCGCCAGGAACGCCCCCGGCCCGGTTCGGGTGCCCACCCCCAGCGCCATGCGCAACCGGATCCCGAACCCTTCGGTCACGCCGTCGCGCACCAGGTTCAGGCCGAACAGCAGCAAGGCCACGGCGCCGCCCAGTTGCAGGATGATCATCAACGATGCCATGCCACCCCCTTTCCCTTTAGGGAAACACGCAACGCCCCCTTTGCCAATCACCGGTTTGCATAAAAGTTTCCTTGCCGATCAACCAAGACGGCCGGTCTGCCGGCGGATGCGCCGCAACTCCACACTCCGTGGCATCAGGTCAGCCCTGTCGATCCGCCGCAGCCTTCAAACGCGGCACTGCATTGCCAGTCTGCAACCAGGCCCCTGACCATTCCTTCACGCCGCCTGCGGCATCCGCAGCCCCAGAATCTGCCGCGCCTGCTGCCATGTCGCCACGGTCCGGGCGTGCTTTTCGACGATCTCGACCGCGCGTCGCACAAGGGCCGCGTTCGACGGCGCCAGCCGGTCGCGATCCAGGCGCACGTTATCCTCCAGCCCCGTGCGAGCATGGCCGCCCGCGCCGATGGCCCATTCGTTCAGCACGATCTGATTCGGCCCGATGCCAGCCGCGCACCAGGGAACGTCCTCGCCGAACAGGCGCTTGACGGTGTGGATGTAGTAATCGAACACCTCGCGGTCGGCAGGCATGGCGTTCTTCACGCCCATCACAAACTGGACATAGGGCCGGTCCTTGATCTGGCCCGCCTTCCACATCCCATGCGCCTTGAGGATATGGGACAGGTCAAAGGCCTCGATTTCCGGCTTCACGTCATGGGCCAGCATCTCGGATGCCAGCCAGTCCACAAGGTCGGGCGGGTTTTCGTAAACGCGGGTCGGAAAGTTGTTCGAGCCCACCGACAAGGACGCCATGTCGGGCCGCAGGGGCAGCATTCCGCCCCGCGCCTGCCCTGCCCCGGACCGCCCGCCGGTGGACAGTTGCACGATCATGCCGGGGCAGTGCTGCTCCAGCCCTTCCTTCAGCCGCGCGAAGCGGTCGGGGTCGCTGGTAGCCTTGCCCTGGTCATCGCGGACATGGCAGTGGGCGATGGTCGCTCCGGCCTCGAACGCTTCCTGGGTGGATTCGATCTGCTCGGCGATGGTGATCGGCACCGCCGGATTGTTGTCCTTGGTCGGCAGCGATCCGGTGATCGCCACGCAGATGATGCAGGGATTGGTCATGGGCCGGTCCTTTCGCAGAAGGTGGTGGCCATGATCTGCCAAAAGCCGCGTTACCGCCAGCCTGGATCCATGCCCGCGCGTGCCAGCCAAATCAATGCGAGCTCAAGAAAATGCGGCATTGGCATTTGACGGAGTGGCCTTCCCCGGTCAGTTTCCCCACACGGGCGACTGTGCCTGAAGCACCCTGCACCTTGGGGAAGGGGAACCATGACACTGGATTTTGGCGTCGTCTGGGCGCGGTGGCCCGAATTGCTGATGGGACTGGGCGGCACGCTGTTCCTGGCCCTGTCGGGCATGATCCTGGCGCTGACCATCGGTGTTCTGGGCGTGGCGATCCGCCGGTCAGGCAGCCGCATCGGATCGGCCCTGGTGATCGCCTTTGTCGAACTGATCCGCAACACGCCGTTTCTGGTGCAGATCTTCTTCATCTTCTTCGCATTGCCGCTGGCGGGCGTGCGCCTGAACCCCACCGTCACCGCCATCATCGCCCTGGGCCTGAACGGCGGCGCCTATGCGATCGAGATCATCCGGGGCGGGGTCGAAAGCATCCCCAGGGGCCAGACCGAAGCCGGACTGGCCCTGGGCCTGCGCCCGGCCGAGGTTTTCCGCCGCATCATCCTGAAGCCCGCGCTGCGCGCCGTGTTCCCGTCGCTGGTCAGCCAGTTCGTCCTGCTCACTCTGACCACGTCCATCGCCACCTCGATTTCCGCATACGAACTGACCAGCGTGGCGCAGCGCATCGACGGCGACACCTTCCGCAGCTTCGAGGTCTATTTCACCATCACGGTCCTGTATCTGCTGCTGTCCTGGTTCGTGATGAGCCTGTTCGCGCTGATTTCCCGCGCCGCCTTCACCTATCCCACGCGCTGAAGAAGGGCCGTCCATGTCAACTATCGGATCCCCCGAACTGCTGTTCCTGCTGCGCGGCCTGGGATGGACGCTGGCGCTGACTGCCGTTGGCTTTGTGGGCGGCATCGCCTTTGGCCTGGTCGTGGCCTTGGCGCGAGTGTCCCGCAGGCGGTGGATGCGCACCATCGCCATGGCCTGGATCGCCATCTTCCAGGGCACGCCGCTGCTGATGCAATTGTTCGTCTTCTATTTCGGCCTGCCGCTGTTGGGGTTGGACCCGCCCGCCTGGGGTGCAGTTGCGGTTGCGCTGACCGCCCATGCCTCTGCCTATCTGGGCGAGATCTGGCGCGGGGCCATCCAGGCCGTCCCCCTGGGCCAGTCCGAGGCCGCGCACGCCCTGGGCATCAAGTATCGCAGCCTGATGCGCGACATCATCCTGCCCCAGGCGTTCCGGCTGTCGCTGCCCGCCACCATCGGCTTTCTGGTGCAGCTGCTGAAGGGAACCTCGCTGGCGGCCATCGTGGGCTTTATCGAACTGACCCGCGCAGGCCAAATCGTGTCGAACCAGACCTTCAAGCCGCTGATCGTCTTTGGCATCGTGGGCCTGCTGTATTTCCTGCTGTGCTGGCCCTTGTCGCTGTGGGGCGGCCGCATGGAACGCCGCATGGCACGCGACCGCCGATGAACCACAAGCCCCTGCCGCCTTACGCGTCAGCTTCACTGTGGCGCGACAATAGGTTCTAAGTTCAAAAGGGACCCCCAGCCGGTCCAGATATCAGGGAGGATATCCATGCTGCACTTTACCCGCATCGCCGCCGCTGCGGTGGTGGCGCTTGCCGCCATGGCCGGCACCCAGGCCGATGCCCGCACGGTCGAGGAAGCCAAGGCGTCCGGCACCATCCGCATCGGCATCCAGGGCGACAACTGCCCCTGGGGCTGCATCAATTCGGCGGGCGAGGCCGACGGATACGACGCCGCTATGGGCCGCGCCTTTGCCGAATACCTGGGCGTCGAGGCCGAGTTCCTGCCCCTGGCCGTCGCGAACCGCATCCCCGCCCTGACCACCGACAAGGTGGACGTGCTGTTCGCCACCATGGCGATGAGCCCGGAACGCGCCCAGTCGATCCAGTTCTCGGTCCCCTATGCCGCGAACCAGATGTCGGTCGTGGGTCCAAAGGACGCCGACCTGTCCACGCCGGAATCGCTGGCCGATTACCGCATCGGCGTGCCGCGTTCGGCGGCCCAGGATACCGCGCTGACAGCCATGGCGCCCGAAGGCACCACCATCATGCGCTTTGACGACGACGCCGCGACCATCCAGGCGCTGATGTCGGGACAGGTCGATGCCGTGGGCGGCAACCAGTTCTATATCACCCGGATCGAGGCCGGCGCCCCCGGCAAGTTCGAAAACAAGATGCCGCTGACTGCGCTGTATAACGGCGTGGGCACCCGTCTGGGCGAGGCCGACTGGAACCAGAACGTGAACGCCTTCCTGACCGAATTCATGGCGACGGACGAATTCAAGGGCATCTACAACACCTGGATGAAGATGGATCCGCCGCAACTGCCCGCGGAAATGGAAGGCGTGCCCTTCGCCATTGCCCAGTAACCCCCCTCGCCCGGCGGTTCGTGTCGCCGGGCATCCCCTGCGCCTCAAGGTCATCCCATGACAAAGCTCGTCTATATCCTCAACGGCCCGAACCTGAACCTGCTGGGCAAGCGCCAGCCGCATATCTATGGATCCGAGACTCTGGCCGATGTGGAACGCGATTGCACCGCCCTGGCGGCCGATCTGAGCGTGGAAATCCGCTTCCTGCAATCGAACGCCGAAGGCCAGATCATCGACTGGATCCATGCCGCGCGCGAGGAGGCGGTGGGCATCGTCATCAACCCCGCCGCCTATACCCACACCTCGGTCGCGATCCTGGACGCGCTGAACGCCTTTGACGGCCCCGTGATCGAGGTCCATATCTCGAACGTCCACAAGCGCGAAAGCTTCCGCCACCAATCCTATGTCAGCCTGCGCGCCGACGGCGTGATCGCAGGCTGCGGGACCGAGGGTTACAGGCTGGCCCTGCGCCGGATCGTGTCGCTGGCCGGGGCCGACGCGTGACACCCCGCATCGCGGTGATGGGCGCGGGCCTGATCGGCAGGCGGCACGCGATGCACGTCGCGGCATCGCCCGATGCGGACCTTACCTGCGTCATCGACCCCTCGCCCATCGGCCAGGCCGTGGCCGAGGAGTTCGGCGCGCCCTGGATGCAGTCGCTGGAGGATGCCTTGGCGGCGGGCCGGCCGGATGGGGTGATCGTGGCGACGCCCAACCAGATGCACATGCGGAACGGACTGGACTGCGTTGCGGCAGGTCTGCCCGCGCTGATCGAAAAGCCGCTGTGCGACAGCGTGGCGGACGGCGAACGGCTGGTGGCCGCGGCAGAGGCGGCGGGCGTGCCCCTTCTGACCGGGCACCACCGCCGCCACAATCCGCTGATGCAGCGGGCGCGCCAGATCATCGACGACGGCGCCATCGGCAGGCCGGTCGTCGCCAATGCGATGTTCTGGATCTACAAGCCCGACGACTATTTCGAGGTCGAATGGCGGCGCGAAAAGGGCGCGGGTCCGGTCTTTCTGAACCTGATCCACGACATAGACAACCTGCGCTTTCTGCTGGGCGACATCATCGCCGTGACCGCGCGTGAATCCAATACGGTGCGCGGCAACGCGGTCGAGGACACCTCGGTCATCCTGCTGGAATTCGCAAGCGGCGTCCTGGCCACCGCCAGCGTCTGCGACGCGACCGTCGCGGCCTGGAGCTGGGAGGCGAACAGCGGGGAAAACCCCGCCTATCCCCAGACCGACCAGGATTGTTACCTGATTGGCGGCACGCATGGGTCGCTGGCCCTGCCGTCGCTGACACTGCGGCGGGCACAGGGCGAGAGAAGCTGGTATTCGCCCCTGGACATCAGCCGCGCCCAGGTTCCCGACGAAGACCCGCTGGCCCGCCAGGTCAGCCAGTTCGTCCGGGTCATCAAGGGGCAGGAACCGCCCCTGGTGTCAGGCCGCGAGGGGCTGGAAACTCTGCGTGTCATCGAAGCCGTCAAATCATCCGCCGCCATCGGCGCGCGCGTGACCCTGTGATCCCCAGGGGAGGAGATCATGACCCAAGACTATCTGATCCGCATGGAGAATGTGGAAAAATGGTATGGCGACTTTCATGCCCTGAAGAACGTCAACCTGACCGTCCGGCGGGGCGAAAAGATCGTGCTGTGTGGTCCGTCCGGTTCCGGCAAATCGACGCTGATCCGATGCATCAACCATCTTGAGGCGATCAAGTCCGGCACCATAATCGTGGACGGCACCAGGCTGGACGACGGGCAAAAGGCCATCGACACCGTGCGCCGCGAGGTCGGCATGGTGTTTCAGCAATTCAACCTGTTCCCGCACATGACGGTTCTGGAAAACTGCATCCTCGCCCCCATGCGCGTGCGCGGCTTCAGCAAGGCCGAGGCCGAGGCGACCGCGCGAAAATACCTCGAACGTGTCCGTATCGGCGACCAGGCCCAGAAATACCCGGCCCAGCTTTCCGGCGGCCAGCAGCAGCGCGTCGCCATCGCCCGTGCGCTCTGCATGGAGCCCATCGCCATGCTGTTCGACGAACCGACCAGCGCGCTCGACCCCGAGATGGTCAAGGAGGTCCTGGACACGATGGTCAGCCTGGCCCGCGACGGCATGACGATGATCTGCGTCACGCATGAAATGGGCTTTGCCCGCCAGGTCGCCGACCGGGTGATCTTCATGGCCGAGGGCGAGATCCTTGAAGAAAACACCCCAAAGGAATTCTTCCGCGCGCCCAGGCATGAACGCGCCCGGAACTTCTTGGGCGAAATCCTGCACCATTAGGGACCAACAATGATAAGCGGCACGACCCGGCTGATTGCGCATATCGGCTTTCCCACCGATACCTTCAAATCGCCGATGATCTATAACCCTTGGTTCGACGCCCAGGGCATCGACGCCGTGGTGGTGCCGATGGGCTGCCGGGCCGAGCATTACGCAGCCTTCCTGCCGCTGGTGTTCCGGCTGTCGAACATCCACGGCGCGCTGATCACCATGCCCCACAAGGTAGCCACCCTGGGTCTGGCGGACAGGGTGTCGGTCACGGCCCGGATCGCAGGAGCGGCGAATGCCCTGCGGCTGGGCGTCGATGGCGCATTGGAGGCCGACATGTTCGACGGCGAAGGTTTTGTCCTGGGGGTGCAGGCCAAGGGTCAGCGGCTGGACGGGATCGGCGCGCTTGTGGTTGGCGCGGGCGGGGTCGGATCGGCCATCGCGGCGTCGCTGGCCCGCGCGGGCGTCTCGCGGCTGGCGTTGTTCGACCTCAATCCGGCGGCGACGCAGGCCCTGGCCGGACGGTTGATCGCGGCCTATCCCGACTTGCGGGTGGAAACGGGCAGCCGCGATGCCGCCGGGTTCGAACTGGTCGTTAACGCATCGCCCCTGGGCATGAACCCGGAGGATCCGCTGCCGCTGGACGTGACCCGCATCGACCCCTTAGCCTTCGTGGGCGAGGTGGTGATGAAGTCCGAGATGACGCCTTTCCTGACCGCCGCCGCCGAACGCGGCTGCCGGTATCAGGTCGGCACCGATATGCTGTTCGAACAGATCCCCGCCTATCTGGACTTTTTCGGCTTCGGCAAACCCTTGGCGGACGATCTGCGCCGGACCGCTGCGATCAGCTACTAGGGGGCATCATTCCAATCGTCCCGCGCCGGCCCAAGCCAGTTTGCGGCGATCCAGGATTTCTTGGGAGGGTCCAGCCGAGCAGACTCGTTCATGATGCCCCGCCGGGAATAACGGGCAAGGACCGATCCTGGTGTCAGTCGAAGCCCGGCAGGCAAAGGGTCAGTTGCGGTCCCTGCCCTTCGTCGTCTTCCAGCGACGACAGCGTGACGCCCAGCAACCGCACCCCCTTGGCAACAGGGAAAAGAGGCTGCAACAGGCCGATGGCAATGGTTTCCAGATCCTCGGCGCCATGGACCGGGCCGGTCAGCGTGCGGCTGCGGGTGATCTGCTGGAAATCGGCGTATTTTACTTTCAGTGTGACGGTCCGCCCGGTCAGCCGCTTGTTTTCGCAAGCCCGCCACACCTTTTCGGCCAGCGGCGTGATCTCGCGCCGGGCCAGGTCGAAATCGTGGATATCGACGGAAAAGGTATCCTCGGCGCCCACGGATTTACGGACACGGTGGGGTTCGACCGGACGGTGGTCGATGCCGCGCGCGATGCGGTGATACCAGTCGCCCGACTTTCCGAAATAATGGCGCAGGAAATCGGGCGACTTGGTGCGCAGGTCGGCACCGGTGACGATGCCCAGCCGTTCCATCTTGGCCGCCGTGGCGGGACCGATGCCATGGAATTTCTTGACGGGCAGTTCGGCCACGAAGGCGGGCCCGCGCGCAGGCGTGATGACCGCCTGGCCGTTGGGCTTGTTCAGGTCGCTGGCCAGCTTTGCCAGGAACTTGTTATAGGAAATCCCTGCAGAGGCGTTCAGCCCCGTCACATCCCGGATCCTGTCGCGGATCATCAGCGCAATGGTTGTAGCAAGGGGAATGTCCTGCTTGTTTTCGGTCACGTCCAGATAGGCCTCGTCCAGGGACAAGGGCTCGATCAGGTCGGTATGTTCGGCAAAGACCTCGCGGATCTGCTGCGATACGGCGCGGTAAACATCGAAGCGCGGCTTGACAAAGATCAGGTCGGGACAGCGGCGGCGCGCCGTAACCGAGGGCATGGCCGACCGGACCCCGAAAACCCGCGCCTCGTAGCTGGCGGCGGCAACGACGCCACGCGCGGCAGACCCGCCCACCGCCACCGGCTTGCCGCGCAAGCCAGGATCGTCGCGTTGTTCGACAGAGGCATAAAAGGCGTCCATGTCCACATGGATGATCTTGCGGATCACGGCCGGTGGCGCTTGTTCAGGCTGTTCCCTTGGCTCCGCCATCTGGGCTTTGCGTCCTTTCTTTCCGCCGGGCCAGCCTAACCGAACGGGAAAAAGAAACAAAGATGGAACAAATGGTCTTTGTGACGCCGCGTTTTCGCGCCGCAGTTTGCGGTGGGTCAAGGTGGGGGCCGGATGGAAGCCCTAAGTCCTTGGGCGAACGGGCCGCCTCCTGGCCCGCGTCCTTACGGAGAATGACCATGAAACTGTCCCTGCTGCTTGCCGCCCCCGCCCTGATGCTGGCCCTGGGGGGCACGGCCCTTGCCGCCGAACACGAGGTGCATATGCTCAACAAGGGCGAGGCCGGGATGATGGTGTTCGAACCCGCCTTCGTGAAGGCCGAGCCTGGCGACGTGATCCATTTCATTCCCACCGACAAGAGCCACAACGTCGAAGCCATCAAGGACATCCTGCCCGAGGGCGTGGAAACCTTCAAAAGCAAGATCAACGAGGAGTTTTCGCTGACGGTGACCGAGCCGGGATTGTACGGCGTCAAGTGCACGCCGCATTTCGCGATGGGCATGGTGGGTCTGATCCAGGTGGGCGACGCGCCTGCGAACCTCGAGGCGGCCAAGACCGTGAAGCTGTCCAAGAAGGCGCGCGAGCGCATGGACGCGGAAATCGCCCAGGTCAAGTGACCGAGATTGCCAGGACAGGACAGGCGAACGGCCGTCCTGTCCTGGCCCAGTCGGCAGATTCCTGCCCAAATCGACGGCTGCTAAAGATCAATTAGTCCTTAAGTCTGATATGACTGGATTTGCCCGAACCTGACGCTAGGCTTCCCTTTGGGAAGGCGCGGAAAAACCTGTGATGGGACTGGATGTCCTGTCACGCCGGTCAGGGGGGACGAATGACAGTCGAACCATTGCGTGTCATGGTCATGGAGGATGATCTTATCCATGCCCAAAGGCTGACTGCCGAGGTCCGCGAGTGCGGCCATGTGGTGGTTGGCCCCTTCGCGGACGTGCACGAGGCGATCCAGATCGCGGGCAGCGTGCAGGCCGCGATCCTGGACGTGGCGGCCCGGACCGAAGGCTGTTTCTGGGTGGCTGATACCCTGCGCCACAGCGACGTGCCCTTTGTCTTTCTGACCGACGCCGGTTCCGGCGCCATTCCGCGCCGGTTCAAGGGGCACCGCGCCTATCCCCGCCATCGCCATGCGGCGCCCCTGCTGAATGATTTGCTGGGACAACGCCGTGTCGGGATCCCCGAGGACGATGATGCCATCCAGACCATTGTGGTCCAGATGATGCAGCAGTCACGCCGGGTCATGCCCGACGCTTCCTCGGCCGAACGCCTGGTCGAGGCGACCTTGCAGCGTGCCGTGGCCGAACGATCCGTCAGGGACGGTTCGGCCGAGGTCGGACCATGGCTGCTGCATCTGCTGGATCAGGAATACCGGATGCGGGGCCGGTCGCATCTGCACTGATCGTCCATGGAACAAATGTTTGGCGGCGGGCGGAATCGGAAACTTCTCGCCTGCCCCGCGGTTCTGGAACAGGATTCAGGATCGGGTGACGACATGACCATGCAGGACGCCGACAAGGTGAACGAAGGCCTGAGATATGGCCCGCCGGGCGACAGGGCCGTACATCTGTGCATCGATATGCAGCGGCTGTTCGACAAGGGCTCGGAATGGGAGGTCGAATGGATCCGGCGGGTGCTGCCCAATGTCTGCCACCTGGTCAAGATGTTTCCCGCGCGCACGATCTTCACCCGCTTCATCACGCCCGAAACCTTGGACGACGCGCCGGGAAGCTGGCGGCGCTATTACGAAAAATGGCCGCAGATGCTGCGCCGGAACCTGGATCCCGACTGGTTGCGGCTGCTGCCGGAACTGGAAATCCACCTGCCGACGGCCCAGGTCTTCGACAAGCCGGTCTATTCCCCCTGGATGGACGGGCGGCTGCACAAGATGCTGCAACAGGACCGGATCGACACGTTGATCATGACAGGCGGCGAGACCGATGTCTGCCTGCTGGCCGCCATCATCGGCGCCGTCGATCTGGGATACCGGGTGATCGTGGTGTCGGATGCCGTCTGCTCGTCCACGGACGAAACCCATGACGCCGCGATGGAGATGTATGCCAAGCGCTTCGGTCAGCAGATCGAGATGGTCGCGACGAACCAGTTGGTCGCCGCGATGGTCTAGCTGTCCGTGCGGCAGTCCAGACGCTCGGCGATCTGGCGAAATGTCTCGGCAATGGCCAGTTCGGTTTCCAGCCCTTCGACGATCACGGCGCCGGGGTCTTCCTGGCCGTCATGCAAGACCTGCCGTTCGGCCAGCCAGTCGCATAGCGACCGGCGGGCATCTGGCGTCAGCAGGTTCGGCAAAGCCTCGATCAGCTTGGCATGGGCGATGGCCCTGGCGTCCTGTCCCATGGCGGCCTCAGTAGGTGCCGGGGGGATCGCTGGCGGGAAAGGATTCGTCCGCCGTCTCGTCCACGCGGTCCCAGTCACGGGGCGGCGCCGACATCTCGCGGCGTCCCGCGGGGCGGACATAGCGGTGGCCCTGCGACCCCGAGCCGCCGCTCATCGCCTTGGTAATCAGTCCCCCTGCCAGCAGGAACCCGCCCGCTGCTATCAGAATGTCGCAATTGCGCATGTCATTGCTCCTGTTGTTCGGGAATCAACGACCTCGCGGCGGCAGTTGTTCCCCGAACGGGCGGAGGGTTATTTCGACTGATAAACAGCAAGGTGGAAACCCGATGGTCCCCCGATGGTTCAAAGGGGGCAGGCCGCCCGGACCGGGCGGCATCCTTCAGATCAGAAAGGCCGCACGATGCGCGATTATCCCAAGCCGCCCTTCCCCAAACAGCAGCAGGAATTGCCCGGCACCTTTCAGAAGATGGACCCCAAGCCCGACCATGGCGAGGAAAGCTGGCGCGGCGCGGGCAGGCTGGAAGGGATGAAGGCCCTGATCACCGGCGGCGACAGCGGCATCGGCCGGGCGGTGGCGATCGCCTTTGCCCGCGAGGGCGCGGATGTGGCGATGTCCTATCTGGACGAAACCGACGATGCGCAATCCACCGCGCAACTGGTCCGCGATGCAGGGCGCGAATGCCTGGCCCTACCCGGCGACATCTCGGACGCCGCGCATTGCCGCAAGATCGTCGCCGACACGGTCGCAAGATTCGGGCGGATCGACATCCTGGTGAACAACGCCGCCCACCAGCGCACCTTCGACAAGATCGAGGACATCCCGGACGAGGAATGGCGTTATACCTTTGCCACCAACATCGACGCGATGTTCTATCTGACCAAGGCCGCCGTCCCGCATATGCAACCCGGCAGTTCGATCATCAACACGGCCTCGATCAATTCCGACGATCCCAGCCCGAACCTGCTGGCCTATGCCACGACCAAGGGCGCGATCCAGAACTTTACCATGGGTCTGGCGCAACTGCTGGCCGAACGCGGCATCCGCGCCAATGTCGTGGCCCCCGGTCCCGTCTGGACGCCCCTGATCCCCGCCAGCATGGAGCCGGAGAAAGTGTCGAAATTCGGCGAGAACTATCCGATGAAGCGCCCTGCCCAGCCGGTGGAACTCGCCTCGGCCTATGTGATGCTGGCAGAGCCGATGTCCAGCTTTGTATCAGGCGCCACGATTGCCGTGACCGGCGGCAAGCCGATGATGTGATGGCACAGATGTGGGGGGGATACTGGACGGATGCGGGATGGACGGTGGGCACCTGGGCGCCGCTGGCGGATCAGGTCGCGCTGATCCTGAATGGCAAGCCTTGTCCGATGACACGGCTGGCGGACGGGTTCTGGTCGACCACGGTCGACGCGCGGGCGGGCGACACCTATCTGCTGCGCGTGGACGGCAAGGACATTCCCGATCCTGCCAGCCGGTTGCAGTCGGGCGATGTCCATGCGCCATCGGTCGTGGTGAAACCATCCGACGATGCCCGGCAAGCCCCCTGGGCAGGCCGCCCCTGGGCCGAGGCCGTGATCTATGAGCTGCACCTTGGCACATTCACGCCCGAGGGGACGCTGCCTGCGGCGACCGGCAAGCTGGCGGAATTGGCCGACCTGGGGATCACGGCGGTCGAACTGATGCCCATCGGCCAGTGTCAGGGGGAACGCGGCTGGGGCTATGACGGGGTGCTGCCCTATGCGCTGCATCCGGCCTATGGCAGCCCGGACGATCTGCGCCGCTTTGTGGATCACGCGCATTCGCTGGGGCTGATGGTGATCCTGGATCTTGTGATGAACCATTTCGGCCCGGAAGGCGCCTATCTGCACCACGCCGCCCCGCCCTTTTTCGACGAAGGCCGCCATACCCCCTGGGGCGCCGCCATCGACTTTTCGCAACACGCGGTCCGGGAATACTGGATCCAAGGCGCGGAATACTGGCTGGGCGAATACCGGCTGGACGGGCTGCGGCTGGACGCGGTCCACCAGATCGCCGGGCCGGGCGCAACCGATTTCATGGCAGAGTTCGCCCGGCGTGCCCGCGCCGTGGATCCCGCCCGTCCCATCCACCTGATCGTCGAGGATGAGAGAAACGAGGCTTCGCTGCGCGAAAACGGCTATGACGCAAGCTGGAATGACGATTTCCATCATGCGGTCCATTGCCAGCTTACCGGCGAATCCGACAGCTATTACGCCAGCTTCTCGCACGATCCCGTGGGCGACCTGTGCCTGGCCCTGGCACGCGGCCATATCGAGGAAGGCCAGCCCCGCCCCGGCCGCGACGAACCACGAGGAGAGCCTTGCGGGCATCTGC
This sequence comes from Paracoccus actinidiae, assembly GCF_030863885.1. Classification (NCBI taxonomy): domain Bacteria; kingdom Pseudomonadati; phylum Pseudomonadota; class Alphaproteobacteria; order Rhodobacterales; family Paracoccaceae; genus Paracoccus; species Paracoccus actinidiae. The sequence continues at coordinate 1,622,961 of NZ_CP132956.1, read as the reverse complement.
CGCCCACGGGCTTTGTCAATTCAACCCAGACCCATGATCAGGTGGGCAACCGCGCCATGGGCGAACGGCTGCTGTCGCTGGCCGATCCGCAGGGCGTGCAGGTGGCCTTTGTCCTGCTGTTGACAGCGCCCTATATCCCCATGATCTTCATGGGCGAGGAACGGGGCGCCACCACCCCTTTCCTGTTCTTCGCCGACTTTACTGGCGATCTCGCCCGCGCCGTGCGCGAGGGCCGGGCCGCCGAATTTGCAGGCATCGCCAGCCTGGGATCCAGGGTGCCCGATCCGTTGGCGCCCGACACATTCGCCCGGTCGCGCCTGGATTGGGACGACACCGCCACGGCGCGCCACTGGCTGGACGTGACGCGCCGTGCCCTTTCGTTCCGCCGCGACCATGTGGTGCCTTTGCTGACAAGCGGCCGCAGCAGGCCCGCGCAGGTCGTGCGGCATGGTGCGGCATCGCTGGCCGCGACCTGGCAGTTCCAAAAGGGAACACTGGATCTGCGGCTGAGCCTGGGTCAGGCTGAACCGGGCCTGCCACCTTTGGACGAGGCCGCGTTTTCCCTGGGCCGGATCGGCACCGATCCCTTTGCCCTTTCCATCACCACAAGGTTCACATGACCCATATCCCTACGGCAACCTATCGGATCCAGATGCGCGACGGCGTGGATTTTGCCCGCGTGACGCAGCTTTTGCCCTATCTGGCCGACCTGGGGATATCGCACCTGTATCTGTCGCCGATCTTCCTGGGGGGATCGGGGTCGACCCACGGCTATGACATCATCGACCCGACGCGCATCGATCCCGTCCTGGGCGGGCGCGAGGGGTTCGATGCCCTGGCCCGTGCCGCACGCGAAAAGGGCCTGGGGATCATCTTGGACATCGTGCCTAACCACACGGCCTTTACGCTGGAGAACCCTTGGCTGCTGGATGTGCTGAAGCACGGTCCCGCCAGCCGCTATGCCCGCCATTTCGACATCGATTGGGACGCAGGGCCGCTGGTCCTGCCCTTCCTGCCGGAACCCTTCGAAAAGATGCTGGACGACGGCGCCTTTCATGCGGCGGACGGGATGTGGCATTTCGGAGACGTGTCCCTGCCCTTGGCCGAAGATAGCCCGGTCACCGGCGATTTGCGCGCCCTGCACGATACCCAGCACTGGCGGCTGGTTCATTTCGAACTGGAACGCGACGGCATCACCCATCGGCGGTTCTTCAACGTCACCAGCCTGATCGGGATGCGGGTCGAGGATCGCGCGGTCTTTGACGACACCCACAGCCTCATCTTCGATCTGGTCCGCAACGGCCTGGTCCAGGGGCTGCGCGTGGATCACATCGACGGGCTGGCCGACCCTGCCACCTATCTGGACTGGCTGCATGACGAACTGCCCGACACGCCCGTCTGGGTGGAAAAGATCCTTGTGGGGCACGAGACGCTGCCCCCTGAATGGCAGACCGTCGGCACCACCGGATACGAGGCCGCGCGCCTGATCGCCCGGCTGTTCACCGACCCTGCGGGGATCGAGGAACTGGACCGCGCCTGGCGTCAGGCCACCGGCATCGAAACCGGCTTTCGCGACGAACTGCGCCAAGCCAAGCTGGACGTGCTGGACAATGAACTGGCGGCCGAGCGGCGGCAACTCGGCGACATGGCCGCCCTGGCAGCGCAAGGATCCCCCCTGGCGGAACCCGGCCCGGAATCCCTGCGAGAGGCAGTGACCGCCCTTCTCATGGCCATGCCGCGCTATCGCAGCTATGTCACGGATACGGCCCGTCCCGATGATCGCGACCTGCTGCGTGCCGTGGCCGAGGATGCGGCCCAAGGGCTGCGCAGCCGGACGGTCGTGGATCTGCTTGCCGAGGTCATGCTGGATCCCCAGTCCGATGCCGCGCGTGCCTTTGTGCGCCGGTTCCAGCAAGTGTCCGGCGCCCTGCTTGCCAAGGCGCAGGAAGACACGGCGGGCTTTCGCTGGACCCGCTATCTGCCCGCGAACGAAGTCGGGGCTGAACCCGACGAGCCGACGGCCACTGTCGAGGAGGCCACGGCCTTCCTGTCCGCGCGGCGTCCGGCGGACATGACGCTGGTGTCCACGCATGACACGAAACGGTCGGGCGATTCCCGGATGCGGCTGGTCGCGATCAGCCACCTGCCCCAGGCGTTCCGGACGCTGTACGATGCGGCGGACAGCCTGCCCTCGGCCAGCCGGGTCGAACCCCGCTGGCGGTGGTATGTCTTGCAATCGGCCCTAGCGATCTGGGATGGACGGGCGGGACCGGCCGCGGACAGGTTGAACGGCCATATCGAAAAGGCGATGCGCGAAGCCAAGCTGACCAGTTTCTGGACCAACCCCGACGAAACCGCCGAGGCTGCCGCACAGGCTTTTGCACGCGACCTTCTGGACCAATGGACCAGCCGCCCCGGTCCTGCCCTGCAAGCCTTGCTGGACCGGGGAACGGCCCTGGCTTTTGCCCAACTGGCCTTCCAGATGCTGATGCCGGGATTTCCCGACATCTATCGGGGGGACGAAGCAGGCTTGCTGGCCCTGACCGACCCCGACAATCGCCTGGCGGTGGATTGGGACGCCCTGCAGGACCAGGGGGCTGACACGGACGCCAAGCTGCATTGGACCCGGCAGCTTCTGGCGTTGCGCAGGACACAAGGGGATTTCCTTCGCGATGCGGATGCGCGGGTGCAGATCGACGGGGACCGGCTGCGCCTGATCCGCAGCATGGGCGACCGGCATCTGATTGCCGAGTTTTCGGGCAACGCCGCCTTGCCGGGCGACCGGTTCCTGGCCCGCGCCTTCGCCGATGGCACAAGCGTCAGCGTCACCGTGCCAAGCAGCGAAAATCCTGCTAACATTTGATAACGGCCGGAACAATCACGCGTTGTTTCAGTTTGGAAAGCAAGCCGCCCCTCGGGCGCTTGTTTTCCAAAACAAAGGTTTGTCCGGTGTCAGCAACGCATTCCCGTTCGTCCATCATTACCCCCTCGGATCAAGGGGTTGCGACCGTCCTGCTGGCGGGCGGCCAAGGCAGCCGCCTGCACGAACTGACCGCCGCCGAAAGCAAGCCTGCCGTGCATTTCGCAGGCCGCAACCGAATCGTGGATTTCGCCATGGCGAACATCGTCCGGTCGGGGTTGGACAGGATGCTGGTCGCCAGCCAATACGCGCCCGCCACCCTGCACGACCATCTGCCCGCCCGGTGGGAGGGCCACTTTCCGCAAGGCGGCATGGTGCTGTGCGACGGGGGCAACCGCTATCTTGGAACTGCCGACGCGGTGCGCCACAACTGGCCGCAGATCGCGGACTGGGGTTCGGAACAGGTTCTGGTTCTGGCAGCCGACCACGTTTATGATATGGACTACGGCCCGCTGATCGCGGCGCATCGTGCATCAGGCGCGGCGGTAACGGTCGCCGTGGACGTCGTCGCTCTGGATCAGGCCGGCGGTTTTGGCGTGATGCAGGCCGATGACGGCGGCCGCATCCTGTCCTTCCTGGAAAAGCCCGCCCACCCCCCCGCCATCCCCGGCGAGCCGGATCGTGCCATGGTGTCCATGGGCGTCTATGTGTTCAAGACCGACTGGCTGAGGGATGCCCTGTTCAAGGGCGATATCAAGCCCATGGATTTCGGGCACGATGTCATTCCCGTGGCGGTGGCCCAGGGGATTGCCGCGGCCTATCGCCTGCCTGCGGGCCCGTCGGGCCATATTTATTGGCGCGATGTCGGCACGCTGGATGCCTTGCGCCTGTCCCATCTGGATTTCGTGGGCCAGCAGCCTGCCCGGTTGCCGCGTATGTCCACCTTGTCCGAATGGTATCTGGGACGGGGCAGCGTGGCGATGCCGGGCGCGCTTGTCCCCGGCTCGGCTCGGTTGACGGGTTGCCTTGTGGCCCCTGGCACCCAGGTGCCTTCCGGTCTGGTCGCGGGCGAGGATCCAGACGAGGATTCCCTCTGGTTCCGCCGGGACAAGGACACCCTTCTGATCACCCAGGCGATGCTGGACCGGCGGGACGCGATGCGCGTGCCGATGACCCTGCCCGCCGGGGCGCGCTATGCGCTGCGGCCCCAAGATGTCGCATGATCGGGGGAACGCGATGCGCGATTTGAAAGACACACCCGCCTTTGACCTATCCGTCACACGTCCCGACATCCTGGGCGCCGAGTTCCTGGGCGAAGGGACGAATTTCGCCCTGTTTTCGGACCATGCCACCAAGGTCGAACTGTGCCTGTTCGACGACAGCGGCAAACAGGAACTGCACCGCCTGGAATTGCCCGACATGGAAGGCGGGATCTGGTTCGGCTATCTTCCCGGCATAGGGCCGGGCCAGGTGTACGGCTATCGCGTCCATGGTCCGTACGAGCCGGAACAAGGCCACCGCTTCAACCCGAACAAGTTGCTTCTGGACCCTTATGCCCGCGAATTGCGCGGGCAGATCGAATGGGACGATGCGCTGCACGGCTATCAGGTGGGCGAGGATGACCTGAGCTTCGACACCCGCGACAGCGCGCCCTTCATGCCCAAGGCGGTCGTGGTGGATGCCAAGTTCGACTGGGATACCGACCGCGCCATCCGCACACCCTGGCAGAACAGTTTCATCTATGAAGCCCATGTGAAGGGTCTGACGCAACTGCACCCCGATGTTCCCGAAACCGATCGCGGCACCTTTCGCGGCTTGGGCAGCGAGGCGGTGATCGAGCACCTGCACAAGATCGGCGTCACCGCGATCGAATTGCTGCCGATCCACGCCTTTGCCAATGACCGCTTCCTGGGTGAAAAGGGTTTGTCGAATTACTGGGGCTATTCCACCCTGTCGTTCTTCGCGCCCCATGCCCCCTATCTGAAATCCGGCCAGATCCGCGAAGTGAAGGAGGCGATCCGCAGGCTGCACAAGGCGGGGATCGAGGTGATCCTGGACGTGGTCTTCAACCACACCGCCGAAGGCAACGAACTGGGCCAGACGATGTCGTTCCGGGGCATCGACAACGCGTCCTATTACCTGCTGTCGCCCGACAACCCCCGCCACAGCTTCGACACCACCGGCACGGGCAACACCCTGAACGTCGCGCATCCGATGGTCCTGCGCATGATCATGGATTCATTGCGTTACTGGGTCGAGGCGATGCACGTCGACGGCTTCCGCTTTGACCTGGCATCGACCCTGGGGCGTGAGTTGCAAGGGTTCGAACGCGACGGGTCGTTCTTCAACGCCATCCGCCAGGATCCGATCCTGTCCAGTGCCAAGCTGATCGCCGAACCCTGGGACATCGGCGAAGGCGGATACCAGGTCGGCGGATACCGCTGGCCATTCCGCGAATGGAACGACAAGTTCCGCGACGACACCCGCGCCTTCTGGCGCCGCGATCCGGGGCTGTTGCCTGCCTTTTCTGAACGGCTGGCGGGATCGCCAGTGCAGTTCAACCACAGCCACCGCCCCGCGACATCCAGCGTGAATTTCGTCGCGGCCCATGACGGCTTTACCCTGTGGGACACGGTCAGCTTCAACGACAAGCACAATGATGCGAATGGAGAGGACAACCGCGACGGCCACGACCACAACCTGTCCGACAATCTGGGGGCCGAGGGCGCGACGGACGAACCGGGCATAATCGCCGCACGCATCCGGCGGGTGCGGGCGATGCTGGCGACAGTGATGCTCAGCCAAGGGGTGCCGATGATCCTGGCGGGCGACGATTTTGGCAATACCCAGGACGGCAACAACAACGCCTATTGCCAGGACAACGCGATCAGCTGGCTGGAATGGCCCAAGGCTAACCAGGATATCATGACTGCCGTGCAGGCCCTGGCCGCATTCCGGCGCGAGGTGCCGTTGTCGCAATCCCGCTTTGGCGCGGCACCCGATGACGCCCAGGCCCGTCAGCCGGCCATCACATGGCTGCATCCGCGCGGCGGCGCGATGGAGGACGGCGACTGGCAGGACGGCGAACTGCGCTGCCTTGCCCTGCACCAGGCCCTTCCCGACGGGCCGGACCTGCTGATCCTGGTCAACGCGGGCGAGGATGCGGAATTCGCCTTGCCCGAGGGGGAATGGACCCTGCGCATCGACACCTCGACCGAAGGGGTGGCACAGGATACACTGGTCAGCGGCACGGTGGCGGTGTCCTGGCAGACAGTCATGGCCTTTATGCGCGCCCCACAGACGCAGGCATAACCAAAATCAAGGAGGACGACATGGACCACGACCATCAGGACCGGATCAAGCAACGCGCCCATGAAATCTGGGAACGCGAGGGTCGCCCCGAAGGCCGGGATGCTGATCATTGGTCCCAGGCCGAACAGGAATTGAACAGCCAGACGGGCGAAGGCGACCAGACTGGTGGAGGCGATCAATCCAGCGGCGTTCAGCCGGGCGGCGGGCAGGAAAGCGGCAGCGGGCAAGCAGGCAAGAGTACCCGGAAAAACCAAAGCCAGCCGGATGCGGCAGACGCCATGGCGGGCAAGACACCGAAGAAAACCCGGAAGTCGGCAAAAACGGCAGCCTCGGCTTCGACCCCTTATCTGAACGACGGGCCGTAAGGGCGCTTTGTGCCCTCCCCCTTTCTGGGGTGGGCCTAATCCTCGGCTGCCAAGGCTTTTTCAAGTTCCGGCAGGAAGCGTCCGGTGTAATCCTCTCGGACCAGGGGACCGGCAAAGCGGTAAAGGATCGTCCCGTCCCCGTCGACAATAAAGGTTTCCGGCGGGGCGGTGACGCCCCAGTCGATGGCGGCCCGCCCCTTGGGATCGGTGGAGATGGCGGCATAGGGATCGCCATCCTGATCCAGGAAGGCCAGCGCATTGGCATCGTTGTCGCGCAGATCGACGCCATAGACCGGCATCCGCTGGGCCAGATCGGTCAGCGTCGGATGTTCGGCGCGGCAAGGCGGGCACCAGCTGGCCCAGAAGTTCACCAGCTTTACCCCCGGCTGGCGCAGCATCTCGTCTGTCAGTTGGGTCTTTCCAGGCAGCGTCGTCAGGGGAACGGCGGGCGCCTGACGCCCCACCATGGCCGAGGGCAGCGTGTTCGGATCGTCACGCCCCATGCCCCACAGGAACATTCCGGCCAAAGCGGCGAAAGCCAAGGGCGGAACGGCGACAAGCGGTGAAATCCTAGCCACGGTTTTCCTGCCTTTCCAAAGCGCGCCGCGCGCGGGCATTGGCGGCCAGCGTATGCCAGATCAGCCCGCCCAGCAGGCCCAGCGACAAGCCATAGGCACCCATGACCGCGCCCGCATATTTACCCAACTCGATCATGCGCGCATTTCCCTTGCTTGCAGCGCGGCCAGTCGCCGCTTGCGGATTTCGGTGCGGGTGCGGATCAGCAGCAGCGACAGGAACAGCAGGCCAAAGCCCAGCATCGTCAGATACAGCGGGTATCGGTAAACCGCGCTCATCCTTTCGCCCGGCTGGACGGACAGGCTGGCGCCCTGGTGCAGGCCCTGGTTCCAGAAAAACACGGCATAGCGCGACAACAGGGCAAAGACCGACCCGACCAGGCACAGGACGGCGGTCAGGTCGGCGGCGCTGTCGGGATCGTCGATGGCGGACCACAGCGCGATATAGCCGATATAGAACAAGAGCAGGATCAGGAAACTGGTCAGCCGCGGATCCCATTCCCACCAGGTGCCCCACATCGGCTGGCCCCAGACCGCCCCGGTGATCAGCCCGATCAGCGTCATCACCGCACCGATGGGGGCTGCGGCCTTGGCGGCAAGCGCGCTGACATGATGGCGGCGGATCAGCCAGATCAGCGACGCCACCAGCATCATGACCCAGATGTTGATCGCCATCATCGCGGCGGGGACGTGCAGGAAGACGATCTTGACTGTCGATCCCTGGCGGAAATCTTCGGGCGTGAGGAAGCCCCAGATCAGCCCCGTGACGGTGCAGACCGCGGCCCCTGCGACGACCCATGGCAGGATCGCGCCCGAGGTGCGCATGAACTTGACAGGGTTGGCGTATTCCCAGATCGACATGACTAATCCCCTAGCGCCCGCGCCGTTCCGGCTCAAGCCGGTTCACCGCAGATTGACCCGCAGCGCGGCGGCTGCGGCAAAAGGTATCACGGCCAGCACGCCCGCCGTGATGCCCGCCAGAAACAGCAGCGGCGGTCCCATGTCGCCGCCCTCTTGCCCGCGCCGGATCATCTCGGTCCCGAAGATCAGTGTCGGGATATAAAGCGGCAGCACCAGCAACGACAAAAGCAGCCCCCCGCGCCGCAATCCCACCGTGACGGCCGCCCCGAAAGCGCCCAGCATCGACAGCGCGGGCGTGCCCAGAGCCAGCGACGCCAGCAGCGGCGGGATGGCGGCAGGGGGCAGGTGCAGCAGGATGCCGAACAGCGGCGCGGCCAGGATCAACGGCAGCCCGGTGGTGATCCAGTGCGCAAGCGCCTTGACCGCCACCGCCCCTTCCAGCGGCAGGGGGGATGTCGCCAGCAGGTCCAGGCTGCCATCCTCGTAATCCAGCGCGAAGACGCGGTCCAGCGACAAAAGGCAGGCCAGCAGCGCGCCCAACCACAGGATGCCCGGCGCGATGGGTTGCAGCGCGCTGGTGTCCGGGCCGACGCCAAAGGGGACAAGCGCGCACAGGATCAGGAAGAAGGCGACGCCAAGTCCGAACCCGCCCCCCGCGCGCACCGCAAGCGACAGGTCGCGCCGCAACAGGGCAATCATGCGAAAGCCTCGTTGAAGCCCGCGGGACGGGCGGCGCTGTCAGCTTTCGCGCGGTACGGTGTCAGGTCCAGCACCTGCGCTTCCAATCCCAGATCGATATGGGTGGCGATCAGCGCCGCCCCGCCCTGATCCAGATGGGTGCGCACCACATCGGCAAAGCGCGCGACGGATGCCGCATCCAGCGACACGGTCGGTTCGTCCAGCACCCACAGCGGACGGCGTGAAACCAGCAGGCGCGCAAGGCCCAGACGCCGCTTCTGCCCTGCCGACAGGGCCGCGGCAGGACGGTCGGCCAGGGCGGCAAGGTCCATGGCATCCATTGCGCCGATCACATCGCCGCCGCCAAAGACCTGCGCCCAAAAGACCAAGTTCTCGGTCACGGTCAGCGCGCCTTTCAGGCCGTCGGCATGGGCGGCATAGGCGACAGCGTCATCGGGCATCTCGATCCGGCCCGTCACTGTGGGCTGCAGGCCCGCGACCGTGCGCAGCAGCGTCGTCTTGCCGATGCCATTCGGCCCGCGCAGGATCAGCGCCTGCCCCGTAGCCAGGGTAAAGGACACCCCTTCCACCGTCCGCAATCCCCCGCGCGAGACGGCAAGGTCATGGACGGACAGCAATGTCACAGGGGCAGCAAGGCGCAGGCGACGCGCCGCCCCTCGGACAGGGTGACGTTATAGGAGCGCGCGGCAGTGGGAGAGGCCATGGGTTCGACGGCAATCCCCGCCTCGCGCAGGGTGGCGATCAGATCGGCGGGGGCATGGGCGACATCCGCCCCCATGCCCAGGAACAAGACGTCCACCTGCCCCGCCAGGGCCATCAGCGCGGCGCGGTCATCCAGTCCGCCCCAGGCCCCGGCGCTTGTGGCCGTGACCAGCACGGGGCCGTGATACACCGTCCTGCCAACCCGGAAAAAGCCTGGGCCATAGCTGTCCACAGCCATCGCCCCGCCAAAATCGGTGGGCGTCAGCTTCATCAGGGACGTTCCGCGTTTTCGAACGGGGACGCCGCCAGCTTCGGATCCTTCTTAGACCAGTCGCGCTTGACGCCAAGCCACAGCACGATGTTCTTGGCGACATAGATCGTGGAATAACAGCCGACGATCACCCCGAACAGCATGGCGATCACGAAGTCGCGGATCACGTCGCCGCCAAAGATCAGCATCGCGGTCAGGGCGATACCGGTGGTCACGGCGGTCATGATAGTGCGCGACAGCGTTTCGTTGGTCGTCTGGTTCATCAGGTCGATCAAGGGCCGCGTCTTGTACTTCATCAGGTTTTCCCGCAGCCGGTCAAAGACCACGACCGTGTCGTTGCAGGAAAAGCCCAAGGTCGTCAGAAGCGCGGCAATGGTCGTCAGGTCGAACTTCAACTGAAACAGCGAGAACAGCCCGACCGTCAGCAGGACGTCATGGATCAGCGACACGACGGCCCCGACCGAAAACTGCCATTCGAAGCGCAGCCAGATATAGGCCATGATGCCCAGGCAGGCGGCCCCCACCGCATAGAAGGCCGTCTTTATCAATTCGCCCGACACCTTCGGACCGACAGATTCGACGGATGCAAAGGTAATCTGCGGATCGACCTCGTGCAGCGCAGCCTCGATCTGGTTCAACTGCTCGGGGCTGACAGAGCCGGTCTCGTCCGTGGTGCCGATGCGGATCATGGCGACATGGCGATCGCTGCCGAAGCTGGGATCGAACACCTCGGTGATGGCAAGGTCGCTGAAGCCCAAGTCGTCAAGGGCTTCGCGGTAATCGCCAACCTCGAAGGCGGTGGGGCTTTCGGTGCGGATGGTGGTGCCGCCCTTGAAGTCGATGCCGAAGTTCAGCCCCATCGTGAAGATCAGGATGACCGATGCCACCATAGCTGCCATCGACGCGCCGAAGGTCAGAAATTGCCAGCGGAAGAAGTTGATGTTGGTATTGTCGGGGACAAGTTTCAGACGGAATGCCATATCGGTCCCCTTACAGGATCAGTTCTTTGGGCTTGCGCCATTCCAGCCACCAGATGATCATCAGCCGCGTCAGGAAGATGGCGGTGAAGACCGAGGTGACAAGCCCGATGGTCAGCGTCACGGCAAAGCCCTTGACCGGGCCAGAACCCAGGAAGAACATCACCGCCGCCGCGATGAAGGACGTGACGTTCGCGTCGATGATCGCGCTCATCGCCTCGTCGAAGCCGTCGCTGATGGCCTTGGCCACGCGTTTGCCCGCGCGCAATTCCTCGCGGATGCGTTCATAGATGATGACGTTGGCATCCACCGCCGTGCCCACCGTCAGTACGATCCCGGCGATGCCCGGCAAGGTCAGCGTGGCGCCCATGATCGACATAATCGACAGGATCAGGACCACGTTCAGGACCACCGACACCGAGGCAAAGGCCCCGAACAGCCCATAGCTGGCGATCATATAGGCGACCACCGCCGCCGTGGCGATGACCGACGACAGGCGGCCCGCGTCGATGCTGTCCTGGCCCAGTTCCGGGCCGATGGTGCGTTCTTCCAGGAAATCCAGTTGCGCAGGCAACGCGCCCGCACGCAGCAGCACGGCCAACTGGTTCGCGCCCTCGAAATCCATGGAACCCGAGATTTGGCCGGTTCCGCCCGGAATGGCCGACCGGATCACCGGGGCCGAGATCACTTGGTTGTCCAGAACGATTGCAAAGGGCTGGCCGATATTGGCCGACGTATAGGCGCCGAACTTGCGCGCGCCGGTCGGGTTGAAGGTGAAATCAACGGCGGGCTGGCCGTTCGGATCCGTTCCCGGCATCGCATTGGTCAATTCCTCGCCGGTAACGACGGGGCTTTCTTCCAGCGTGTAATAGATGCCTTCCTGATCGGCGGCAGGCAGGATGACCTGGCCCACGCCCGGCCGCGCCTGCGGATCAGTGCCGGTAGCGACGACCGAATTGAAGGTCAGCTTGGCCGTGGTGCCGATCAGCGCCTTGAGTTCCTCGGCCGAGCCGATGCCCGGCACCTGGATCAGGATGCGGTCTGCGCCCTGACGGACAATGGTCGGTTCGCGTGTGCCGACCTCGTCCACGCGGCGTCGGATGATTTCCACGCTTTGCTGGACGGTGCGGTCGTCGGTCACGGCCTTTTCGGCGTCCGACAACTGGATGGTAAACGTGTTGCCCTGCTGCTGGATCGCCAGGCTTTGCTGGCCCGCGCCGGTCAGGGTCGTGACGGGCGTGGAAAAGCCGCGCACGATTTCGGTGGCGCGGGCGATCCCGTCGGCGTTCTCGACCTCGATCTTCAGGGTGCCTTCGGGGGACGGCAGGCGGCGGATCGCGCCCAGGGTCGCGCGTTCGTCAGCCAGGGCGCGGCGCAGTTCGGGCCACAGCGCGTCCATGCGCGCCTTGTGAACCTCGGCCACGCGCACCTCTCCCAGAAGATGGGCGCCGCCGCGCAGATCCAGGCCAAGCGCCACGACGGAACTGGGCAGCCAGCCGGGCCAGGCATCGCGGGCGGCGGCAAGCTCGGGCGTCTCGACGCCGTTGCGCTCGATCTCGGCCAGGGCGTCGTTATGGGATTCGACCCGTTGATAGAACAGGTTTGGCACGGCAAAGCCGATGCCCAGGACGCAAAGCCCGACGATCAGGATGCGTTTCCAACGGTCGATCTGAAGCATCTTTGCCGAAGCCCTTGAATGGTAATAGGAAAAGCGTCAGGCGTTCGCGGCGACGGGTTCGGTCTTGTTCAAGACCTGGGATACCGTGCTGCGCACCACGCGAACGCGGACGCCGGTCGCGATCTCGACCTCCAGCTCCTCGTCGCGGACGGATGCGACCTTGCCGATGATGCCGCCCGAAGTAACGACCTGATCGCCCTTTTTCACAGCCGCGACCATTTCGCGGTGCTGCTTGACGCGCTTTTGCTGCGGGCGGATCATCAGGAAATACATGATCGCAAAGATCAGGATCAGCGGGATGAACTGCGCAAAGGCTGCGGTGGGGCTTGCACCGCCTGCGGCGGCCTGGGCATAGGCGGGGGATACGAGCATGGCTATCCTTTCGGCTGTCATGGCGGTCGAACCCGCCCGGATTGGCGCGCAACCTATCGCCGCGGCCCGGGCTTGGCAAGGAAGGCCGGGCGCGTGGCCCGCGACGAACAGGATCGTGAACGTCAGCGCGACAAGGGCTGCGCGCGCTCGACAAGGCGCGCAAGGAAGCTTGCCCCGACCGGAGAGATTTCGTCGTTGAAATCATAAGCCGGGTGATGGACGCCCGCAGTGTCGCCCTGTCCGATGAACAGGTAGCAGCCGGGCCGTTCGTTCAGCATATAGCTGAAATCCTCGGCCCCCATTTCCCGCCCGGCATCGCTCAGGACATTCTCATGTCCCAGGATTTCCTGGGCGACCCCCACGGCAAAGGCGGTCTGGCCGGGGTCGTTGACGGTGGCCGGATAGCCTTCGACGTAATCCAGCCGGATCGTCACGTCATAGGCCGCGCCCTGCCCGTCGCAGATCTGCTCCATGCGGCGGCGCACCATGTCGCGCACATGGGGCGCAAAGGTCCGCACCGTGCCGCAGACATAGGCGCCGTCGGGAACGATGTTGTCCGCGCTGCCCGTGTGGATTTGCGTGACCGACAGGGCAAGGTCGTCCAGGGCGTAATGGTTGCGGCTGGAAATCGTCTGGATCGCGTTCACCACGGCCACGGCGGCCACGACGGGGTCGGCGGTCAGATGCGGCATCGCGCCATGCCCGCCCCGGCCCTGGACGTGGATTTCGAACGTATCTACCGCCGCCATGATCGGTCCGGGCGTGGTGGTCATTATGCCCACGGGCAGGCCGGGGGTGTTGTGCATCGCAAAGACATTGGTGATGGCAAACCGGTCCATCATCCTGTCCTGGACCATCGCTTGGCCGCCCCCGCCGTTTTCCTCGGCCGGCTGGAAGATCAGCGCGACGCGTCCCGCAAAATTGCGGGTTTCAGCCAGGTATCGCGCGGCGCCCAGCAGCATGGTCGTATGCCCGTCATGGCCGCAGGCGTGCATCCGCCCCGGAACGGTCGAGGCGTAGTCAAGGCCGGTTGCCTCGTCCATCGGCAGGGCGTCCATGTCCGCGCGCAGGCCGATGGTCGGCCCCGGACCTTGCCCCTCGATGATGGCGACAAGCCCGGACTTGCCGATCCCGTCGTGGATTTCGTCCACCCCGAACTCGCGCAACCGTTCGGCCACGAAGGCGGCGGTCTGATAGCATTCGAAGCCCAGTTCGGGATGCTGGTGCAGGTGACGCCGCCACTGGATCATGTCGCCGGAAAATTCGGCAATGCGGTTCACGACGGGCATGTGGACTAACGACCTTGGCTGTGGCAATGGCCCATCAGGACAGAAGCGAGGGGAAATCGCAATGACCGAAGACACGCGCCGCGACGCCAGCGCCGAGATCGCCCGCCTGATCGACATCATGGCGCAATTGCGTGACCCCCGGACCGGCTGCCCCTGGGATGTCGAACAGGATTTCGCATCCATCGCGCCCTACACGATCGAGGAAGCGCACGAGGTCTCGGATGCCATAGACCGGCAGGCCTGGGCCGAATTGCCGGGCGAACTGGGCGACCTGCTGTTGCAGGTGGTCTTTCACGCGCAGATGGCGGACGAGGCCGGAATGTTCGATTTCGCCGATTGCGCAGCAGCAATTTCCGAGAAGCTGGTTTTCCGCCACCCCCATGTCTTCGGCACCGAGAACCGCGACAAGTCCGCCGAACAGCAGGTCAAGGATTGGGAAGCGATCAAGGCCATCGAACGCGCGGGCAAGGCCGAAGCAGGCACGCTTGACGGCGTGGCGATGGGTCTGCCCGCGCTGACCCGTGCCGTGAAGCTGCAGAACCGTGCCGCCCGCGTGGGCTTCGACTGGCCCGGCTCCGCCGAGGTTCTGGACAAGATCGCCGAGGAAACCGCCGAACTGGTCGAAGCACGCGACAGCCTTGGCCCCGACGCGCGCGAGGAAGAATTCGGCGACCTTTTGTTCGTCATGGCGAACCTGGCGCGGCATCTGAAGATCGACCCGGAACAGGCGCTGCGTCGGGCGAATTCGAAATTTACCCGGAGGTTCGAGGCCATCGAGGCCGCCTTGGCTGCCCAGGGACGCCGCCCCGAGGACAGCGACCTGGCCGAGATGGACCGGCTGTGGGATCAGGCCAAGGCGGCCGAAAAGGCGGCAGAGTAAGGGGCTTTGCCCCTCGGCCCCGTGCCGGGGCCTCACCCCAGGATATTTTGGTGAAGAAGATCAGGCTGCCAGTTGCGTGACCTGGCGCAGGGCCGCGTCATAAACCTCGATCCCGCCCTTGGAGGCGCCTTCGGACAAGGTGCGTTTCCAGCCCCGCGCCCCTGGCATCCCGTGGAACAGCCCCAGCATATGCCGCGTGACCTGATGCAGCCGCCCGCCTGCCGCCAGATGCCGGGCGATATAAGGGCGCATTGCCTGGGCGACCTGTTCCGGCCTGTCGAAGGGAGGGGTGTCGCCCCACAGACGGTCTGCCCCGCCCAGGATGTCCCAAGGCTGGTGATAGGCCGCGCGGCCCACCATCACCCCGTCCATGAGCCGCAAGTGATCGCGGACTGCGTTGAAGCTGCCGATCCCGCCGTTGACCGACAGGTGCAAGGCGGGGAATTCCTGCTTCATCCGGTGGACCAGGGAATAATCCAGTGGCGGAATGTCGCGGTTTTCCTTGGGACTCAGCCCCTGCAGCCAGGCCTTGCGCGCGTGGATCGCAATGCGCCGCACGCCCGCCCCGCGCATGCTGTCCAGAAAGGCCGGCAGCACATCATCGGGCACCTGATCATCCACGCCGATGCGGCATTTCACCGTGACCTCGACCGGGCTGGCGTCCATCATCCGCGCCACGCAACCGGCGACCAGGTCAGGCGTCTTCATCAGGACCGCGCCGAAGCAGCCCGATTGCACTCTGTCGCTGGGGCAGCCGACGTTCAGGTTGATCTCGTCATAGCCCCAGTCGCCTGCGATCCGCGCGGCCTGCGCCAGTTCCGCCGGATCCGAACCACCCAGTTGCAGGGCTACCGGATGTTCGGCGGCGTCGTAATCCAGCAGCCGGGGCCGGTCGCCATAAACGATGGCAGGTGCCGTGACCATTTCCGTATAAAGCAGGGTCCGGCGGGACATGATCCGGTGAAAGACGCGGCAATGCCGGTCCGTCCAGTCCATCATCGGTGCAACGGACAAGGTCGCTGCGTTCGTGACAAAGGTTTTCATCATCTGACGAACGCGCAAAAGGAAAAGGTGGTGGGTGATAACGGATTTGAACCGCTGACATCTTCGATGTGAACGAAGCGCTCTACCGCTGAGCTAATCACCCGTGGGCGCAGCATCTAGCAGGGGCACAGGGTGATCGCAAGGGCGAATCGGCCGATTTCACTCGGCCGAAGGGTGGACGGATTGCCGGATGCTGGACGGGCGGCGGCGCAGGCGCAGGGTGATGATTTCGCCCCCCCGCTGGTCACGCTCTAGGTTCACGCGGGCGCGGCCCAGGGGCGGGACGGCCAGCGTCTCGCCCGCAGACAGGGCCTTGCCAAGCTGGGCCAGCGTCGCCTCGATGATGGGGCGGGCGTCGGCCTTCTTTGCCCCGCTGGCGGCGACCACACGGTCCACGAAATCCTTTTTCTGAAGAACATGCGCAGGCTGCGGGTTGCGAGGAACCGTTCCCGAGTCCTTGCCGGGGGGGAAAACACGCTTAATCATCACACACTCCACCAAAACGGGAATACGAGGTCCAGCGTGAGACTTGTTTGACCCAAGGTCAACATTATTCGTTAACTTCTACCGCAGGTTGCGCGAAGGCACCCCCAAGCCGGGGAGGCCGCGCAGCCGTCAGTGGTCGCCCTTGCGCGGCTTGCCGCCCTTCTTGGGGGCGGCGAATTTTGCGCCGCGATCCTTGGCTGCGCCGGGCTTGGATGCACCCGCCCTGAACCCGCCCGGCTTGTCAAAGGATCCGGCCGCGCGCGGTGGCTTGCCGCCCTTTGCAGCACGATCCTCGGGGGTCCAGCGGGCCTTGCGGGGCTTGGCTGCCGGATCGGCTGGCGCCTCGGCTTGGGACGGCTTCTTCCAGTCGCCCTCGGGCTTGCGGCGGGCGGGGCGCGGATCGGCCGCGCGGGGGGCGCGGTCAAGATCGGGTTCGCCATCCAGGCGGCGCATGGTCAGGCCCGGCTCAAGTTCCATCGTCTTGCCGAACTGGCCTGCCTGCGCCACGGCGATCTGGACGAAGCTTTCGTCCCCGCGCACGCGGATGGCGCCGATGGCGTCGCGGGTGATGCCGCCGCCATCACAGATCTTGGGCAGAAGCCAGCGGGCCTCGGCCCGGCCCGTATGTCCGACCGACAGCGAGAACCAGACGGATTCGCCGAACGGCGGGCGTTCGCGTGCAGCGGCAGGGGCGGTGCTGCCTTGATGCAGCACCGTCAGTTCCTCGGGCGCGGGACGGCCTTCGCGCCACAGATGGATAAAGGCCTGGGCCAGCCGGGGGGCACCGAAGCGGTCCAGCAGCATCTGGGCCATCGCGGCATCATCCTCCGCCCCTTCCTTCAGGGCGGGATGATCCAGCATCCGGGTGTCGTCCTGCGCGCGAACCTCGTCGGCGGACGGCGCCGGTCCCCATTCGGCGTCCACGCGTGCACGCTTCAGCAGCATTTGCGCCTTGCGCAGGTCGGCGGGCGTCACGATCAGGGCCGACACGCCCTTGGCTCCTGCACGGCCGGTCCGGCCCGACCGATGCAGCATCGTGTCCGAATTGGTGGGCAGGTCGGCATGGATCACCAGTTCCAGCCCCGGCAGGTCGATCCCCCGCGCGGCCACGTCAGTCGCCACGCAGACCTGCGCCCGCCCGTCGCGCAACGCCTGCAAGGCATGGGTGCGTTCCTGCTGGCTCAGTTCCCCGGACAGCGCGACGGCCTTGAAGCCGCGATTGGCCATGCGGGCCAGAAGGTGGTTCACGTTGGCCCGCGTCTTGCAGAAGATGATCGCGGTTTGCGCCTCGTGCAGGCGCAGGAGGTTGAAGATCGCGGGCTCGCGGTCGCGTGCGGCAACGGTGAAGGCGCGGTATTCGATATCGACGTGCTGGCGCGATTCGCCCTGGGCCATGATGCGCAGAGCATCGTCCTGGAATGTGCGGGCCAGTTGTTCGATCGCAGGCGGCACGGTGGCCGAAAACATCAGCGTGCGCCGTTCCTCGGGCGCGGATTGCAGGATGAACTCCAGATCCTCGCGGAAACCCAGATCCAGCATCTCGTCCGCCTCGTCAAGAACGGCGACGCGCAGGGCGGTCAGGTCCAGCGACCCGCGTTCGATGTGGTCGCGCAGGCGGCCGGGGGTGCCCACGACGATATGGGCGCCTCGTTCCAGGGCACGGCGTTCGCCCCGGTAATCCATGCCGCCGACGCAGGTGGCAATGCGGGCGCCCGCATCGGCGTAAAGCCAGGACAGTTCCGCGGCGACCTGCAAGGCAAGCTCTCGGGTCGGCGCGATGGCCAGGCCCAGCGGCGCAGAAGCGTCGGGCAGCGTGTCGCCGTCAAGCAGTTGCGGCGCAATGGCCAGGCCGAATGCCACGGTCTTGCCCGACCCGGTCTGGGCCGACACCAGCAGGTCGCGGCCATCGGCAGCGCTTTCCAGGACCGCCTGCTGAACCGAGGTAAGGCTGGCATAGCCCTTGGCTGCCAGGGCCGCAGCCAAGGGCGCGGCTATTGTGTTGTTTGTCATGTCTTCGCCAGAATGGGGGTGCGGACACCCGTGAAGGCACCGCGATCCTTGCGACAGACATCTCCCAAGCCCGCCGCCCCGGAAATCCGAAGCCGAAAGGGCGCTTCTAGACAGACCGGGGGCAAAAGTCAAAGGAATAAAGGCCGTGCGTGGCCTTTAGCCCATGCCGAGGGCCTGCTTGTACATTTCCAGGATCGCTTCTTCCTCGGCGATGTCGTCGCGGTCGCGCTTGCGCAGGGCGACGATCTTTTTCATCACCTTGGTGTCATAGCCACGGGCCTTCGCCTCTCCCATCACTTCCTTCTGGCGTTCGGTGATGTCCTTCTTTTCCGCCTCCAGCTGCTCGAATTGTTCGATGAACTGGCGCAGCTCATCGGCCGCGACGCTGTATGCCTGATCATCCATCATGGGGTGTCCTTCCGCTTGATCCTGCCCGTTCTTGGCGGCATCTGTTAGGCGGTCTTGCCGGGAGGCGCAATCGCCGCTAGGGCGCGGGATGGATATTGGCGGAGTGATCCGATGACGGTCTTTGACGGGTTGATCTGGGGTGGCGCCGTGCTGACGCTGGCGGGGGTTGCGGCGCTGATCTGGTGCATCCTGGCAGTGGCGCGCGCGCGCCGGGCGGGCCTGCACGACGCCGCGCTGCGCGACCGGATGCGGCCCGTGCTGGCGGTCAACATGGGCGCCCTGGCGCTGTCGATGATCGGGCTGCTGCTGGTCATCACCGGGATCGTGCTGGGCTGATGCGCGCCCTGGTCCAACGCGTGACAGAAGCCTCGGTCGAGGTGGACGGCGCCGTCGTCGGGCAGACCGGTCCGGGCCTGCTGGTGCTGGTCTGCGCCATGGCAGGGGATGACGAGGACGGCGCCGACCGGCTGGCCCTGCGCGTGGCCAAGCTGCGCATCTTCCGCGACGACGGGGGCCGCATGAACCGATCCCTGCTGGACATGGGCGGCGGCGCCCTGGTCGTCAGCCAGTTCACCCTGGCGGCCGACACCCGCACCGGCAACCGCCCTGGCTTTTCATCCGCTGCCGCACCGGACGACGGGCGGCGGCTTTACGAACGCTTCGCCGCCAGCCTTGCCGCGCAGGGGGTTACGGTCGAAACCGGCCGCTTTGGCGCCGACATGACGGTGCGGCTGGTCAATGACGGGCCGGTGACGATCTGGCTGGACACGGCCGACCGGGCCTAGAGCAGAAAATCGGTGGCGCCCAGTCGCGTCGCATCGTCCACCCAAATCTCGAAATCGGCGGTCTTGTTGCCATTCGTGTCGCCCTAGACCAGAACTCCATCGGTCTGCTTGACATACCAGACCGAATGCGCGGCGGCCTTGGTGCCGGCAAAGGCAAAGGCTTGGTTTCCGCCCCGCCCAGCATGGGCGTCGATGCCCGACAGGTCGATGTCATCCTGGCCCGCCCGGAACTGCAGGATCGTGTCGCGCTGCGACCCGCGCACGCTGTCACCGGTGCTGCGGAAGACGAAGACATCCCGCGCGGTGTCCAGACCGGCCAGCATCCGGTCCTGGCCCGCGCCGCCTTCCAGCGTGTCTGCCCCGCCGCCGCCTTCCAGCCGGTCCTTGCCCGTCCCGCCCCGCAACTGGTCCTGCCCGTCGCCAGCCACAAGCCTGTCGATGCCGGACCCTCCGTCCAGCACGTCATTGCCCGAACCGCCGATCAGCGTGTCATTGCCGCCATGCCCGAACATCCGGTCATGGCCTGCCCATCCCTCGAACCGGTCGTCAAAGGCGCTGAGGTTGACGGTGTCGTTCCCTGCCATCATCGAGGCGAACACAGCCCGGTCGTCGGCATCTCCGGGTGTCAGCCCGGCATCATAGAGCTTTGCTGCGGAGACGGACACATCCTGGGCGATCCAGATCATGTCACCGTCATAGATTTCTTCCGTTATTGCGGTCACGGTTCCCTGGATAACCGTGCCCCACGAATTGAAGCCGAAGCCCCTGCCCAGGACCGAAATCATAAGGTCGTTCTGCAAGTCCCATCCGTTGATAGAATAGATGTCTTGATACGTCCGGCCTTCATACCGGAGGTCGATGTCCTCGTAGAAGAAATCCTCAAAAAAATGGCGGGAATAGAAGTTGAGATCGAGCATCTGGCTGTCGATGCCGTAATATGCCTTAACGGTCGCCATGACCCACACTCCTGAAAAACGTAAGCTGGAACAAAGTCAAAGCGGCTTTGTCTGCACATCTTGCCATTGGCGGAGAAGCCTTGCCACTGCCATTGTTAAACATCGTTAACAAATTGGCAGGCCTGCCGGTACGACTTGACTTTCACGTCAAACCGCCCCATGTGGGGTCCAGCCGATGCCTGCTGCCGCGTGAGCAGCCGCGTTTTACGCCCAAGGGTCCGGCACCTCATTCCAGTTTCCCATTCACGCGGGGAGGCTTGCGGGCATCCTCGTATCGCGCCCGCATCCCTGCTGAACGCCGCGCATTGGTCGCGGCCATTGCCTTGCGTCCGATACGGGGGACGGGGCACGAAAGCCTTTGATGGACAACAATACCCGCCGCCCAGCACGCGGCCACAAACCGAAGCCCCGCACCGCGCCCCATTTCGACGCGAACGAAGGCCGTCGGGCGCCCGCGCGCGAACCGCTGCCCACCGGTCCCTTTGCGGACATGGGCATCGACCACCGCATCAACGCCAATATCGCCGCCATCGGACTGACCAAGCCCACGCCGATCCAGGACCAGGCGATCCCCGCGATCGTTCAGGGACGCGACGTGCTGGGACTGGCCCAGACGGGCACGGGCAAGACGGCGGCTTTCGGTCTGCCGATGCTGACCCGGCTGATCAATTTCGGCAAGAAGCCCGATCCCAAGACCTGCCGCGCGCTGATCCTTGCGCCGACCCGCGAACTGGCGACCCAGATCGCCACCAATATCGACGCCTATGCCGAAGGCACGCCGATCCGGTCGTTCCGCGTCGTCGGCGGCGCATCCATCAACACCCAGACCGAGCGTCTGTCGCGTGGCGTCGATGTGCTGATCGCCACACCGGGCCGTCTGATGGACCTGATCGAGCGCCGCGCGATCAGCCTCGAGGCCACCACCTATCTGGTGCTGGACGAGGCCGACCAGATGCTGGACATCGGTTTTATCCACACCCTGCGCAAGATCGCCCGGATGCTGCCCAAGGAACGCCAGACGCTGATGTTCTCGGCCACCATGCCGAAGCTGATGTCGGAACTGTCGGATACCTATCTAACGGATCCGGTCCGGGTCGCCGTGAACCCTCCGGGGCAGGCGGCCAAGCAGATCGAGCAGGGCGTGCATTTCGTGGGCCAGGGCGACAAGGCGACTCTGCTGGCGGAATACCTGTCCAAGCACACGGATGAACTGGCCATGGTCTTTGGCCGCACCAAGCATGGGTGCGAAAAGCTGGCCAAGCTACTGGAGAAGTGGGGCTTTGCCGTGGCCGCGATCCATGGCAACAAAAGCCAGGGCCAGCGGGAACGCGCGCTTGACGCCTTCCGCAAGGGGCAGACGCGGGTGCTGGTCGCAACCGACGTGGCCGCGCGGGGCCTGGATATTCCCGAGGTCGCGCATGTCTATAACTATGACCTGCCGAACGTGCCGGAAAACTATGTCCACCGGATCGGGCGCACCGCGCGCGCGGGCCGCGATGGCCGCGCCGTGGCGTTGTGCGCGCCTGCCGAGGTTGGCGAACTGCGCGCCATCGAGAAGGCCATGAAAGCCGCGATTCCGGTGATCGGCGGTGAGGTTCCGGTGGGTCCGGTCCCTTCGGCCCGTCCGCAGGGCGGTCGTGGTTCGGGCATGGGCAAGCCGATGGGTCATCGAGAAGGCCATGAAAGCCGCGATTCCGGTGATCGGCGGTGAGGTTCCGGTGGGTCCGGTCCCTTCGGCCCGTCCGCAGGGCGGTCGTGGTTCGGGCATGGGCAAGCCGATGGGTGCGGGTGCAAACAAGCGTCCGGCCCGCCGCCCGTCGCGTCAGCCGAAAAGCCGTATGGCGTAAGGCCGGGGGACTTCACGTCCCCCGGACCCCCTGTGGGATATTTGAATGAAGAAGAAGCCGCCGGGTTCGCGCCCGGCGGCTTTTTCGCAAGCCTTGATGCCGTCCGGGTCCGGCGTTATCTGGCGGCATGGCCAAGCTGTATTTCCATTATTCGACAATGAACGCGGGCAAAAGCACGCTGCTGTTGCAAGCGTCCTATAACTATCGCGAACGGGGAATGGACACGCTGTTGCTGACCGCCGCCCTGGACAGCCGCGCGGGCCGGGGCCGCATCGCCAGCCGCATCGGCATCGGGGACGATGCGCTGACCTTCGACGCGGAAACCGACATGGCCGCGTTGATCGGGGACCGCCCGGGCTGCGCTTGCGTCTTTGTGGACGAGGCGCAGTTCCTGACCCCGGCCCAGGTCTGGCAACTGGCGCGCGTGGCCGACGACCTGCATATCCCCGTCATGTGCTATGGCCTGCGCGTCGATTTCCGGGGCGAGCTGTTTCCCGGATCGGCAACCCTTCTGGCCTTGGCCGACGATCTGCGCGAAGTCCGCACCATCTGCCATTGCGGGCGCAAGGCCACCATGGTGATCCGCCGCGACGAAGGAGGCCGCGCGATAACCGAGGGCGCGCAGGTCCAGGTCGGGGGCAACGAGACCTATGTGTCCCTGTGCCGCCGCCACTGGCGCGAGGCGACGGGCAACTGAGCATCAATTCTATTGGAAGCTGTATCGCCCGCGTTGCGACAGCCCTGGCCTTGCTGTAACCATCGGCCCCAAACAGGCAAAGGATCTTCCATGCGCGCGTTCCTGCTGCGGCTTCTCGCCCTTTTGTGTCTGGCCGCCCCGGTGCAGGCGTTCGAAACAACCGCGACATCTGCCTGGGTCTATGACGTGAACACCAGCACCGTGCTGATGTCCAAGAATGCCGAAGCGCCGATCCCGCCCGCATCCATGTCCAAGCTGATGACGCTGTACATGGTGTTCGAGGCGCTGGAGAACGGCCGCCTGAAACTGACAGACACCCTGCCCGTGTCCACGAAGGCCTGGCAGATGGGCGGATCCAAGATGTTCGTGGAACCCCGCGACACGCCGACAGTGGAACAACTGATCAAGGGCGTGATCGTGCTGTCCGGCAATGACGCCTGCGTGGTCCTGGCGGAAGGGCTGGCAGGAACCGAGGAAGCCTTTGCCCGCCAGATGACCGAGCGTGGCAAGACCTTGGGCCTGAAACATTCGGTCTTCAGGAACTCGACCGGCTGGCCTGCCGAGGGCCATGTCATGTCGGCCGAGGATCTGGGGATGCTGGCCATGCACCTGATCCAGGATTTCCCGCAATATTACGGCGATTTTTCCTTGACCGAATTCCGCTATATGGACCGGGTGCCATCGAACCGCTTCAACCGCAACCCGATCCTGAAGCTGGACATCGGCGCGGACGGCCTGAAGACCGGCCATACGCAGGAAGCGGGCTATGGCCTGGTCGGATCCGCCGTCCAGAACGGGCGCCGGGTGATTTTTGTCATCAGCGGACTGCAAAGCGAAACCGCGCGGGCCGAGGAATCCGAACGCCTTGTCAACTGGGCCTTCCGCCAGTTCAGCATGGAAACCCTGGTGCCTGCCGGGGATACGGTGCTGGAGGCTCCGGTCTGGCTGGGTACTGCGGCCCGGATCGGAATGACCACCAGGGACGGCGTCAACGTGCTGGTGCCCGCCGGATCCAAGGATCAGGTCAAGGTCGAGGCCGTGTACGATTCTCCCATTCCCGCCCCCATCGCCAAGGGCGACCAGATCGGTCGCCTGGTCGTGACCGTCCCTGGCGCGCAGGATGCCATCACCCCCCTGCTGGCCGCCGAGGATGTGCCCGAAGCAGGTTTCGCAGGCCGGATGAAGGGCGCCGTCATGCGCCTGGGCCACAAGGCGGTCGAGGCCGCAGGCCTTTGATGTTCATCAGCTTCGAGGGGATCGACGGCTGCGGCAAGTCCACCCAGGCCCGCCTGCTGGCCGATGCCCTGCGCAGCGACGGCCGCAAGGTCGTCCTGACCCGCGAACCGGGCGGCAGCCCGGGGGCCGAGGAGATCCGACGCCTTTTGGTGGAAGGCGCGGGCGAACGCTGGTCGGCGGAAACCGAATGCCTGCTGTTCACCGCCGCCCGCCGCGATCACTTGGAACGAACGATCCGCCCCGCCCTGGATGCCGGGAACACCGTCATCACCGACCGATTTGCCGACAGCACCCGCGTTTACCAGGGTGCCACGCGCGGCGATCTGCGCGGGCTTGTGGACCGGATGCACGACCTTGCGATCGGGGTCGAGCCTGACCTGACCTTTGTGATCGACCTGGACCCGGCGACCGCCCTTGGCCGGGGCAATGCGCGCGGCGGGGCCGAGGACCGCTTCGAAAGCCTGGGCCTGGATTTTCAGAAACGGCTGGCAGAAGGCTTTCGCGCCCTGGTCCGGGAATTTCCCTTGCGCGTCCGGCTGATCGACGGCAGCGGCAGCGCGGGCGATGTCGCAGCCCGCATCCGGGCCGCGTTGTGAAGGCCGATCCCGACGACATTCCCGAACCCGACCGCGTGCCGGGGGTCCCCCATCCGCGCCACACCGACCGGGTGATCGGCCAGGACAGGGCCATTGCGGAATTCATGGACGCCGCCCAGGGCGGACGCCTGCACCATGCCTGGCTGCTGACCGGCCCGCGTGGCGTGGGCAAGGCCACGCTGGCTTGGGCCATCGCCCGCTGGATGCTGGGGACCGGTTCCTTTGGCACCACCGACACGCCCGAGGCGCGGCGCATCGCCGCCTTGTCCGAACCCCGTCTGCATCTGGTCCGCCGCCCTTGGGACGACAAGGCAGGCCGCCTGTCAGCGCAGATAACGGTCGATGAAATCCGGCGGCTGCTGTCATTCTTCCACCTGTCGGCTGCCGAGGGCGGGCGCCGTGTCGCCATCATCGACGCCGCCGACGACATGAACCCCAATGCCGCCAACGCCCTTTTGAAGGTATTGGAGGAACCGCCCGCAGACGCGTTGATCCTGATCGTCGCCCACCAGCCTGCGGGTCTTTTGCCGACCATCCGGTCCCGCTGCCGCACCCTGCGCCTGTTGCCGCTGGATCCCACGCGGATGGGAAACGTGCTGGCCCATCTGGGGATCGACGACGATGCCGAGGCGCTGGCCGCCTTGTCCGACGGTTCGGTGGGCGAGGCTCTGCGATTGGCGGGCCAGGGAGGCCTTGACCGTTACCAGCAACTGACCGAACTGATGTCCACCCTGCCTCGACTGGACCGTCCTCTGGCCGCCGCCTTTGCCGAGGGTGCCTCGGGGCGGGCGGGGGTCGATGGCGATCCTTTCGACCTGACGATGACGGTGCTGGACCGCTTTCTGGCCCGGACTGCCCGAGCGGGCCTGATGGGTGCCCCCCTGCCCCAGGCCACGCGGGGCGAGGGCGCGCTGCTGGCCCGCCTGTCCCCCGACGACACGGCTGCGCGCGCCTGGGCCGATGCGCAGGCGCGGCTGTCGGCCCGCGCCCGGACCGGGCGGGCGGTCAACCTTGACCCCGCCGCGCTGGTGATGGATATGCTGATCGAACTGGCGCATCTGCCGCCCGCGCGATCCGCCCCGCCAGCCAAAGGTTGATCCATGTCCCAAAAGGCCTTTCAGTCGGCCCCTCCGCCGATCGTCGATAGCCATTGCCATCTGGACTTCCCCGATTTCGAAGGCGAACACGACGCCCTGGTCGACCGCGCCCGCGCGGCAGGCGTTACCCGCATGGTCACGATCTGCACCCGCCTGCGGCAGGAACCCCAGGTCCGCGCCCTGGCCGAACGATACGATGGCGTCTTCTACGCCGCCGGCACCCACCCGATGAGCGTGGCTGAGGAACCAATGGCCACGCTGGACCAGCTTGTCGCCCTGTCGGACCATCCGAAATTCGTGGGGATCGGCGAGACTGGGCTGGATTACCACTATACCGCCGAAAGCGCCGCCCTTCAGGCGGAAAGCCTCCGCATCCATATCGAGGCCGCGCGCCGCACGAGCCTGCCCCTCATCATCCATTCCCGCGACGCTGACGAAGCCATGGCCCGGATCCTGACCGAGGAACACCGCGCCGGCGCCTTTGCCTGCGTGATGCACTGCTTCACCTCGGGCGCGGACTTGGCGCAGACGGCCCTTGACCTGGGCTTCTATCTGTCGATGTCCGGGATCGCTGCCTTTCCCCGTTCAACCGAATTGCGTTCGATCTTTGCTGCGGCCCCGGTGGATCGCATCCTGGTGGAAACCGACAGTCCCTACCTGGCTCCGCCCCCCCATCGAGGGCGGCGCAACGAACCGGCTTATGTGGCGAAGACCGCGGCCCTTGTCGCCCAGGTCTTTGGCATGGATTACCCCCAGTTCGCCGCCCAGACCTCGGCCAATTTCAACCGTCTGTTCCCGAAGGCGGCCGCATGATCCGGGCAACGATCCTGGGCTGCGGCTCCTCGGGCGGGGTGCCCCGGCTGGGGAACCGCTGGGGTGCCTGCGATCCGGCCGAGCCCAGGAACCGCCGCCGCCGCTGTTCGCTGCTGGTGGAACGTCCCGGTCCCGATGGCACAACGCAGGTGCTGATCGATACCGGCCCCGACCTGGTGCCGCAGCTGCTGGATGCGAATGTCGCGACGCTGGACGCGGTGGTCTATACCCATGCCCATGCCGACCATATCCACGGCATCGACGACCTGCGGCAGGTGGCCTATAACGCCGGCCGCCTGATCCCTGTTTGGGCCGATATGTCCACCTCGGAACAGCTGCTGGACCGCTTCGGCTATATCTTCAAGACCCCGCCCGGCAGCTATTACACGCCGATCTGCGACCTGCACGTGATCGACGGCCCCATCGTCGTGGATGGCACCGGCGGTCCGGTCACGCTGATCCCGTTCCGCGTCCAGCATGGCGAGATCACCGCCCTGGGCCTGCGCATCGGCGGGCTGGTCTATCTGCCCGATGTGTCCGATATCCCCCACGCCGCCTGGCCCCTTGTCCACGGGGCCGAGGTCTTTGTTTGCGACGCCCTGCGACCGCAGCCTCATCCCAGCCATGCCCATCTGGCCCAGGCGCTTGACTGGATAGCCCATGCGCAAACCCCGCGCGCGGTGCTGACGAATATGCATATCGACATGGATTACGCCACCGTCGCGGCCATCACGCCCGACCATGTCGTCCCTGCCTTCGACGGCATGGTGATCGAAACGACATCGGATACCCCCGACCATCCCGCCGCGCTATGAGCGCGCTGTTCAACATCATCGTCCCGGTCTTCCTGATCGTGGGCTTCGGCTATCTCGTGGCCTGGCGCGGCATCTTCCGCGAAAGCGCGGTGGACGGGCTGATGGTCTTCGCCCAGAACTTTGCCGCGCCCACGCTGCTGTTCGCGTCGATGTCGCGGCTGGACCTGGGAACCGAGTTCCGCCCCGCCCTGCTGCTTCCTTTCTATGTCGGGGCCTTTTCCAGCTTCTTCGTCGGCTGGGCCGGGGCCCGCTTCCTGTTCAGCCGTCAGCCCATGGATTGCGTGGCGATCGGCTTCGTCTGCCTGTTTTCCAACAGCCTGCTGCTGGGCATTCCGATCATGGAGCGCGCCTATGGGCCGGACGCGCTGTCGGGCAACTGGGCGATCATAGCGATCCATTCGCCGCTGCTATACACCTTCGGCATCACCTTCATGGAGTTCACCCGTGCCCATGGCAGCGGCCTGTCAGTGGGCCGGGTTGCTCTGCGCGCGATCACCGGCGTCCTGCGAACGCCGCTGGTGATCGGAATCATGGCGGGCATGGCCATGAACGTGCTGCAACAGGCGGGCCTTGTCATGCCCGAGGGCTTCTGGGCCGCCGTGAACATGATCGCCGCTGCCGCCCTGCCCGCCGCGCTGTTCGGCTTGGGCGGCGTCCTCTACCGTTATCGCCCCGAAGGCGACATGGGCGCCATTGCAATGTGCTGCGCCTGTTCGCTGCTGGTCCATCCGGGCATCGCCTATGCCTTGGGTCGCATCACGGGCCTGGACGATGCGGGCCTACGATCGGCGGTGATGACCGCCGCCATGGCGCCGGGCGTGAACGCCTACCTGTTCGCCAATCTTTACGGCGCCGCCAAGCGGGTCGCGGCGACCACGGTCCTTGTCGGCACCGCCGTTTCGATCCTGTCGATCTGGATGTGGCTGGCGATCCTGCCCTGACCCGGCCCTTTTGCCTTGGCCAAATATCCCGCGGGGGTCCGGGGGTGTGAAACCCCCGGCTTTACCTTGGCGTCACGCCCCGGATCCGTTCCGACCGGCGGCGCAGCAGTTCCACCGTGGTCAGCAGCGCGATCGAGAAGATCACCAGCAGCGTCGCCACCGCCAGGATGGCGGGTGAAATCTGCTCGCGAATACCGTTCCACATCTGGCGTGGAATGGTCTGCTGTTCCGGTCCGGCGATGAACAGCACCGCCACCACCTCGTCGAACGAGGTGACAAAGGCGAACAGCGCGCCCGAGATCACGCCGGGCAGGATCAGCGGCATGGTCACGCGGAAAAAGGTGGTGCGCGGATTGGCCCCCAGCGACGCCGCCGCCCGGTTCAGCGACTGGTCGAACCCCACCAGCGTCGCGGTCACGGTGATGATGACAAAGGGGATCCCCAGCGTCGCATGGGCCAGGATCACGCCCAGATAGGTGCCGGCCAGCCGCCCGCAATTGGTGGGCAGGCCAAAGATGCCCAGCAACTCGCAAGGGTTCGAATAAAAGAAGAACATCCCCGTCGCCGTGATGATCAGCGGCACGATCATGGGCGAGATCAGGATCGCCATGATCGCCCGGCGGAACGGCATCTCGGGGCGCGACAGGCCAAGCGCGGCCAGTGTCCCCAGGACCGTGGCCAGGATCGTCGAGAATACCCCGATGATGATCGAGTTCTTCGCGGCCTTGACCCAGTTGGCGTTGTTCCAGGCATCCGACCAGAAGGCCCAGCCGGTCGCGTCCGGGTTCTGCATCCCGAAGGTCAGCAGGCTGCGATACCACCGGGTGCTGTAGCCTTCGGGGTCAAAGGACAGCATCCGGTCGGTAAAGGTGAAATACGGCTCGGCGTTGAAGGACAGCGGGATGATCACCACGATGGGCGCGATCAGGAAAAAGAAGATCAGCCCGCAGATCACCAGATAGGAATAGTGCCAGATGCGCTCCAGCGGGCTTGCATAGGTCGGAACAGCCATGGATCACCCCAGCTTCAGGTTGTCGATGCCGACCATCCGGTCGTACACCCAATACAGCAGCAGAACCGCGCCCAGCAGCAGCGCGGCAAGCGCGGCGGCCATCGACCAGTTCAGCGTATCGGTCATGTGCATCGCGATCATGTTGGAAATCAGCTGCCCCGACGATCCACCCACAAGCGCGGGCGTGATGTAATATCCGACGGCCAGGATGAACACCAACAGCGCCCCTGCCCCAAGGCCGGGCAGCGTTTGCGGGAAATAGACCCGGCGGAAGGCCGTCCAGCTTGTCGCCCCCAGGCTGCGCGCCGCCCGGACATAGGACGGGTTGATCGTGCGCATCACCGAATACAGCGGCAGGATCATGAAGGGCAGCAGGATATGGGTCATGGCGATGATCGTGCCGGTCTGGTTATAGATCATCTGCAGCCGCTGGCTGCCCCCGATCACCCCCAGCCAGACCAGGATGTCGTTGATGACCCCCTGCTGTTGCAGCAGCACCATCCAGCTTGTGGTCCGCACCAGAAGCGAGGTCCAGAAGGGCAGCAGCACCAGGATCATCAGCAGGTTCGATTTCCGCATCGGCAGCGTTGCCAGCAGATGCGCGATGGGAAAGCCCAGCACAAAGGTGGTGGCGGTGATGACAAGCGACAGCCAGAAGGTGCGCATGAACAGCATCACGTAAACCTGCTGGCGTTCCTCGACGGGGGCGATGCTGCCGTCGTCGGCGCGGGTGCGGTCCACCGCGGCCAGATAGAAGTTGCTGGTGATGGGACTGGACGCCTCGCGCATTGCGGACCACAGCGCAGGACTTCCCCAGTCCTCGTTGATGTCCAGCAGGGCCGCCTGATAGGGCGGCTCCAGCCCCCGGCGGACCTGCCTGCCGGTCGAGGTGAACAGCGACCGCGTGCCAGGCACGTCATAGTTGATGCGGGTGCCGACGATGCCGATGGTGCGTGCCTCGGCCGCAGCCTGCAGGTCGGTGGCAAGGGCGGCCCAGGCGGCCTCGTCGGGTTCCGCGCCGCGCGGATTGCCGTCGAACCATTGCGACAGTTGCGGCATATGGGCCGAAAAACCGTCGTTATAGAACGACCGTTGCAGCATCTGCCCGATCGGGACCACGAAGGTGATCAGGATAAAGGCCAGCAGCGGCAGCACCAGCAGAAAGGCGCGGCGGCGTGCGCGCTTTTGCGACCGGGCCAGGGCGCGGACCAACGGCATGCCATCGGTGGTCCGCAGCGCCCCGTCGGTCAGGCCGGTGGCCGTTGTCGCAATGGCTGCGTGCGGATCAAGAGCGTTTGCCATGAATTCCTCAAAGTATCAGGGCCGCCGCCCGGCACCGGCACGGGCGGCGGCAATCATTCTGTCAAGAACCGGCCAGCCAGCTGTTGAAGCGCTCGGTCAGTTCGGAATCGTGGTCGGCCCAGAATCCTGCATCGTTGACCAGGGCGCGCTCGGCATTCTCGGGTGTCGTCGGCAGGTACGGCGCCATTTCCGTGGTGCCGTCCTTGTAGGTGCCGACACTGGCCGAGGCCGATTCGCGCGGCGGACCATAGGCGATGTATTTCGACAGGTCCGCCTGCCGCGTCGGGTCCGAGGCAAAGGCGATGAAGTCCATCGCCACCTCCTTGTTCGGCGCACCCATCGGCACGACCCAATAGTCCATGTCCAGGTTCGCACCATCCCAGACAAAGGCGAAGGGCTTGCCTTCATCGACGATGGCATCGAAGATCCGACCGTTATAGGCCAGCGTCATCGTCACTTCCTTGTCGGCCAGAAGCTGCGGCGCCTGGGCGCCCGCTTCCCACCAGACGACCTCGTCCTTGATGCTGTCCAGCTTGGCGAAAGCGCGGTCAACGCCCTCGGTGGTGGACAGCACGTCATAGACCTGGTCGGCCGGCACGCCGTCCCCCAGCAAGGCAAATTCCATGGCGTATTTCGGCCGCTTGATAATGCCGCGCTTGCCGGGGAATTTCTCGGTGTCGAAGAAATCGGCAACGCTCGTGGGCGCACCGTCCGGGAAGGCTTCGGTATTATAGGCGATGACCGTGGACCAGACCATGATCGCCGTTGCGCATTCATGCAGCGCCTGGGGCAGGTAATCCTCGGCCGCAGGGGTGCCGTCCGCCGAGGCAGGCAGGATCGCAGGGTCTATCGGCTCGATCAGGCCCTCGTCGCACAGCCTCAGCACGTCCGACTGCTCGACGTCAAAGACGTCGCTGGTGATGTTGCCCGCCTCGACCTGGGCTTTCAGCGTTGCAGGCGGATTGTCGTTGTCCACCATCGTGGCCTGGATGCCCTTCTCGGCCGTGAAGGGCTTGACGAAGGCCTCGTTCACAGCGGCCCCAAAGGCGCCGCCATAGGTGGTGATGTTGATTGGCCCCTCTTGGGCCTGTGCCGCAACCCCGGACATCAGCGCCAGGGCCGTGCCTGCAATCAGTCGTCTGGTCATGCTTTGCTCTTTCGAAACCCTTGGGTGAAGGCGGCGCCATGCCGGCGCCGCCCGATCAGGAACCAGCCAGCCAGCTGTTGAAGCGTTCGGACAGTTCGGCATCGTGGTCGGCCCAGAATTCCGGGTTGTCCACGACGGCGGTTGTCAGGTGGTCGGGTTCGGTCGGCATATGCGGCGCCATTTCGGTCGTGCCGTCCTGATACATCCCGACCAGCGGCGCCGAGGATTTGCGCGCCGGGCCATAGGCGATGTATTTCGCCTGATCCGCCAAGGGCTGGGTGCCGGTGGCGAACTTCACGTATTCCAGGGCAGCCTCGGGGTTGGGGGCGTCCTTCGGCACGACAAAGGCGTTGATCTCCAGGTACTGGCCGTCCCAGATCACGTCGAAGGGCTTGCCTTCGCCCACCATCGCATCGAAGACACGGCCGTTATAGACGGTGGTCATGGCCACCTCGCCATCAGCCAGCAGTTGCATGGGCTGCGCGCCGGCTTCCCACCAGACTACGTCGTTCTTGATCGTGTCGAGCTTGGCAAAGGCGCGGTCCACGCCTTCGGGCGTAGCAAGGGTGTCATAGATGTCGTCGGCCGCCACCCCATCGGCGATCAGCGCCAGATACAGCGTCCGCTTGGGCGACTTGGGCAGTCCGCGCTTGCCGGGAAATTTCTCGGTGTCGAAGAAATCGGCGACGGTGGTCGGAGCCTCGCCTTCGAACTTGGTCTTGTCGTAGCTGATCACCGTGCCCCAGACGATATTGCCCACCGCGCAGTCACCCAGCGAGCCATCGACGAAATCCTCGGCGGCAGGGGTGCCATCGGCGCCTGCGGGCAGATCGGCGGGATCGAATTCCATCAGCGCGCCTTCGTCGCACAGCCGGATCGCATCGGCCATCGCCAGATCGAAGACATCGCCGGTGACATTTCTGGCCTCGACCTGCGCCTTCAGGGGGGTGGCCGGATCGTCGGCTGCGATCATGTTGGCCTTGATGCCGGTCGCCTCGGTGAAGGGCTTGTTATAGGCCTCGACCTGGCTGACCTCATAGGCGCCGCCCCAGGACACGACATTGACCTCTTGCGCGGTGGCCGCAAACGCCATGCCGACAAGGGCGGTGGATAGGACCAGTGTGGTTTTCACGTTCTCGAACTCCCGTTGATGAGGGGTCTTTGCCCCATGTTCTTGGCCCCCTTGGGGCAAGGGGCGGGCATTGGTCTGCCCGCCCCGATCCGGTCAGCTGGCCAGCCAGCTGTTGAAGCGTTCGTTCAGTTCCGCATCGCGATCGACCCAGAATTCCAGGTTGGATCCCAACGCATTGGTCATGTTCGCCTCGGTCGTGGGCAGGTTCGGACCCATGGGCGTGTCCGAGCCTTCGATGTTGCCGACCAGGGCGGCCGCCGACTTGCGCGGCGGACCATAGCTGATGAATTCGGCCGCGCGCGCCTGCGGGGCGGGCGATGTCGTCCAGGCCACGAATTTCAGCGCGTCTTCCAGGTTGTTTGCGCCTTTCGGCACGACCCAGCCTTCCATCTCATAGATCTGGCCATCCCAGATGATCTGGAAGGGCTTGCCTTCTTCCTGGGCTGCGCTGAAGATCCGGCCGTTGAAGGCATAGGCCATCACGACCTCTCCATCCGCCAGCAGTTGCGGCGGCTGGGCACCGGCTTCCCACCAGATCACGTCGTCCTTGATGGTTTCCAGCTTGGCGAAGGCCCGGTCCACGCCTTCTGGCGTGCCCAGGACCTCATACACCTCGGCGGCAGGAACGCCGTCGGCCATCAGCGCCAGTTCCAGGTTGAACTTGGCACCCTTGCGCATGGTGCGCTTGCCGGGAAATTTTTCCAGGTCGAAGAAATCCGCCGGGCTGGCGGGCTTGGCATCCGGGAACCTGCTTTCGTCGAAGGCCAGGACCATCGAATAAACGTCGGTCGCGACAAAGCATTCTGTGATCGCGCCTTCGATGAAATCGTCGGTCGCGGCCGTGCCATCCTCGGCAGCGACCAGGATCGACGGGTCGATTTCCTCCAGCAGCCCTTCATCGCACAGCCGCACCGCATCGGCGTATTCCACCGAGGCCACATCGGTGGTCACGTTGCCCGCCTCGACCATGGCCTTGATGGGGGTGGCGGGGTTGTCGGCGTCGGCGATGTTCACCTTGATGCCGGTCTCGGCCTCGAACGGCTTGGCATAGGCCTCGACATGGCTGTTGCCATAGGCACCCCCCCAGGACAGCAGGTTCACATCCGCCAGCGCGGGAAAGGCGACCAGGCCAAGTGCGGTGGTCAGGGCAAGCGTCTTTTTCATCTATCACTCCAACTGCAAGGATACGCGGCATTTGCCGTCATTCGTGGCCCAAGGGTATCCCCTGGCCCTCAGACCGGGTCGAGGGCGCGGGCATCGGCGGGATGCCAGCCGATCTTGATCTGCTGGCCCGGCTCCAGCCGGGTCTGGCCGATGGTGTTGCGCATCTTCATGACGAAATCGGCGCTGCCCGCCACCTTCAGGCGGGCGCGCAGGATGTCGCCCATATAGACGACCTCGCACACCTCGGCGCCGATCATGTGGGCGCCGGGGGGCATCATCTCGGGCTTGAACTCGACCCGTTCGGGCCGGATGGACACCAGCACCTGCTGTCCCTTGGAAGTCACGTTCACCGGGGTGGCGTCGATCACCTCACCGGTGGACAGGCGCACAAGGGCCTTGTCGCCCGATATTTCCTCGATCACGCCGGGCAGCTTGTTGTTCTCGCCGATGAACTGGGCCACGAAGCTGTTTTCCGGGCGTTCATAGAGGTCGGCGGGCGCTGCAAGCTGCTGGATGCGGCCGTCGTTGAAGACCGCCACGCGGTCCGACATGGTCAGCGCCTCACCCTGGTCGTGGGTGACATAGACGCAGGTGATTCCAAGCCGTTCATGCAGGTGCTTGATCTCGAACTGCATGTGTTCGCGCAACTGCTTGTCCAGGGCGCCCAAGGGTTCGTCCATCAGCACCAACTCGGGGTCGAAGACTAGGGCACGGGCCAGCGCGATCCGCTGCTGCTGGCCGCCCGACAGTTGCGCGGGGCGGCGGTTGATGAACTTGCCCATCTGCACCATGTCCAATGCGCGGGCGACACGGGTTTCGCGGTCGGCCTTGGACATTCCCCGGACTTCCAGCGGGAAGGACAGGTTCTCGCCCACGGTCATGTGCGGAAACAGGGCATAGTTCTGGAACACCATGCCGATGCCGCGCTTGTGCGGGGGCACCTGGTTGATCGGCCGCCCGGCCAGCCGGATTTCCCCATGAGTCGCGGTTTCGAACCCCGCAAGCATCATCAGGCAGGTCGTCTTGCCCGAACCCGATGGTCCGAGCATCGTCAGGAACTCTCCCTTGCCGATGGACAGGTTCAAATCTTTGACGACAAGAGTCTGTCCATCATAGCTTTTTTGCACGTGCTCAAAGGCAACGAAGGTATCGCCGTGGCGGTCGTCCAGCAAAAGGCGCTCTCCCTGTTATCGATTTTCGTTGTTCAGCGCATCAACAGGTTACGCGGCGGCTTGGCGTCTGTGCAACACTGTTTGCGACATTTCTTGCGGGGTGAAGGTCGCTTACAGTCATTGGCGGTGCCCGCCCATGCAATCGGCGTCCCTGCCGGGAATGCGGGCACTGGCGCATGGCCTTGTGTCCCTGCAACCCTGCGGCTAGCGTCGCGGCCGATCCGAATCCGCCACCTGCCAAGGACACCCGTCCTTCGCGCCTGACCGAAGGACTGCCATGCTGGAAGCCCTGCTTCTGTTCGCCGCCGGGTTTTTCGGCGGGATGCTGAACGCGGTCGCCGGTGGCGGCACATTCATCACCTTTCCCGCGCTTGTCTTTACCGGCATTCCCCCGGTCGTCGCCAATGCGACCAGCACCGTGGCGGCGCTGCCCGGTTACCTTTCCTCGGCCATCGCGTTCCGGGGCGACATCCGCGCCATCCACGACGCGCCCTTCGCCAAGCTGACGATCTGGACGATGATCGGTGGCGCCATTGGCAGCGGCTTGCTGCTGGTCAGTTCGAACGAGGCTTTCTCGGCCCTTGTGCCGTTCCTGCTGCTGGTCGCGACGCTGGTGTTTTCCTTTGCCGACGACGTGCGCCGCATGGCGTCGCGGTGGCGGTCGGTGGTCCTGCCCTTTGGCTTGGGCATCCTGCTGCCGGTTGCGATCTATGGCGGCTATTTCAACGGCGGCCTGGGGATCGTGCTGCTGGCGGTCTTTGCCATGTGGGGCATGACGGACCTACATCAGATGAACGGGCTGAAATGCTGGCTGAGCTTCGCGCTATCCGCGGTGGCCTTTGCTATCTTCGCGGCGGGCGGGTCGGTGGCCTGGGGACCAGCGGCGATCATGGCCGTGGGCACCATCACCGGCGGCTATGCCGGCGCGCCCGTGGCCCGGCGCATACCCCGCAATATCCTACGCCTGCTGATCGCCGTGATCGGCTTTGGCATGACCGCAATCTTTTTCTGGCGTCTCATTCAAGGAGCATGAGCATGAACGACATCAAGCGCATCGAAACCGGCCCGCGCATGAGCCAAGCGGTCATCGCCAATGGCACCGTCTGGCTGGCAGGCCAGGTGGGCGAGCCGGGCGCGTCGGTTGCCGACCAGACCCGCGTCGTGCTGGAACAGGTGGACCGCCTGCTGGCCCTGGCCGGAACCGACAAGACGCGCATCGTGTCCGCCCAGATCTGGCTGGCCGACATGGCCGATTTCGCGGAAATGAACGCAGTCTGGGACGGATGGGTGCCGCAGGGCCATACCCCTGCGCGTGCCACGGGCGAGGCGAAGCTGGCCACCCCCGACTACAAGGTCGAGGTGATCGTCACCGCGGTTCTTTAACCGCCCGCAGCACGGACCGGGCGGCGCGCAGGCCCGGCGCCTCGCCGCCCTTGCCCAGCCGGTCCATGGTCAGGTCCATCGCATCCAGTTGGGCCTGCCGTTCCCGGGGGTCGTCCAGCAACCGCAGCAGCGCCCGGGCCATGGGCGCGGGCTGGCAATCGCGGCCCAGGAATTCGGGCACCGTGCGAGTATCGCTGACCAGGTTGACCAGCGTCACCGTGTCCGTCTTCAGCAACATCCCGATCAGCATCCGGCTGAGGGGCGCCATGTCATAGCCGATCACCATCGGCACCCGGTTGGCCGCCAAATCCAGGCTGACCGTCCCCGACGCCGCAAGCGCCAAATCGGCTGCGGCAAAGGCTCCGCGCTTTTGGTCCGCATCCTCGACCACCAGGGGACGGACCGGCCACCCGGCAGTCAGGTGCCGCACCTGACCCGCAACACCCGGCACGGTCGGCAGCACGACCTGCGTGTCAGGGACATGACGGCGCAGATCGGCCAGCGCCTGCCCGAAGCGGGGCAGCAGCCGCCCGACCTCGCCCGCGCGCGATCCGGGCAGGCACAGGACCACGGGGCTTTCGGGGGCGATCCCGTGGCCCGCCCGAAACAGCGCAGCCTCGTCGGGGCCAGCCACAGGAATGGTGGCAATGGGGTGACCCACGAAATCGCAGGTCATGCCTGCGGCCTGCATCAAGGGCGGCTCGAAGGGCAGGATCGCCAGCACGTGATCCACCACCTCGGCCATCTTCAAGGCCCGCCCCGGCCGCCAGGCCCAGACCGAGGGCGCGACATAGTGGATCACCCGCAGGTCGGGCCGCTGCGCCCGTGCCGCGCGGGCCACGCGTAGGCAAAAATCCGGGCTGTCGATGCCGATCAGCGCGTCCGGGCTTTCGGCGACGACACGGGCTGCGGTTTCCGCGATGCGGCGTTTCAGGTGGCGGTATTTCGGCAGAACCTCCCATATCCCCATCAGGCTCAGTTCCCTCATGGGAAACAGGCTCTCCAGGCCGTGGGCGGCCATCGCATCGCCGCCGATGCCGACGATTTCCACGTCAGGCGCCAGTTCCCGCAAGCCCGCCATCAGCGCCGCGCCAAGCTGGTCGCCCGAAGGCTCGCCCGCGATCAGGAAGAACTTCATGCGCCTACCTCCGGCACGATTATGTCAGGCAGGAGGCATGGCCCACAAGAACAACCCTGCCGATTGCGCGCGACGGATGGCCTCGTCCCGGTCCAGCAGGATCACACCGCCCGCCTGCCAGGCAATGCCGGCAAGCACGGCGTCGGCGGCCTGGGTCACGCTGTCGGGACCAAGCGTGGGCAAGTCGATGCGCATATCCTGGCCGGGCTTCGGGGCCTTGAAGAACACGCCCTTCGCGCCGTCCGGGTTGGGCCGCAGCCCGGCATGACGCCCGGCAAAGTCCAGCATCGCCTGCGTGCCGGGCAGGGTTTCGATGGCAAGGCACTGGCCCTGCGCCACCACATTCCCCTGCCCCACGTCCAGCGGTCCCAGCGTTGCATGGATCAGCGCCGCCCGCGCTGCATCGCGCCGGTCGGCGGCGGACGGTTCGCCCGCCAGCACGCCTTCTCCGGGGATCAGGTCGGGCGCGACATCGGCAACCGAGGCGATGGCCAGCCCGTGTTCCTCGAACACCTCCAGCACCGCCCGCAGCGCGCCGTCGTCGCCCGACTGCATCGCCATCATGATGCGTGGCACCAGTTGCGCCGTGCGATTGTCGAACAGTTCCGGGTCCAGGCGGGGGCGGCGGATGGCCCCGGCAAAAACCACCTGCGACGCGTCCTGGTCCAGCAGGCTGTCCAGAAACGGCACCAGCCGTTCCAGCCGGAAGGGTTGCGCATCCACCCCTTCGGGCGCGAATCCGTCCAGGGCATAGACCAGCGGCGCGTCAAGGGCGGCGATGACGGCGGGGGCCAGGGCGCCCTGGCCCGCGATGACGACGGTGCGGGTCATGCGGGCCTCGGCGTCAGGAAGCTGCGGTCGGACGGGCCAAGGATGAAATCCAGCACGTCGC
The DNA here is from genome assembly GCF_030863885.1 of Paracoccus actinidiae. Classification (NCBI taxonomy): domain Bacteria; kingdom Pseudomonadati; phylum Pseudomonadota; class Alphaproteobacteria; order Rhodobacterales; family Paracoccaceae; genus Paracoccus; species Paracoccus actinidiae. Next base: position 1,584,047 of record NZ_CP132956.1, on the reverse strand, counting down.
GGACCATCGCGCCGCTTTCCCCTTCGGCCAGATGGCGCGCGGTGTCGCGGAAGCTGCCGCCGCCCAGCCGGTCCAGCATTTCCCGCAGTTCGAGGATGTCGGCCCGGCTGGCGCCCCGGCGTTTCAGGCCCACAAGGTTCAGCCCATCCAGATGCCCGCGCGGTCCTTGGACCAACCCGTAAGGGATCACGTCCGCCGTCACCATCGTCACCGCGCCGATCATTGCGCCGCGCCCGATGCGCACGAACTGATGCACGCCCGACAGCCCGCCGATGATTACGTCGTCGTCCAATTGGCAATGCCCCGCAAGCGAGGCGTTGTTGACCAGGATCACCCGGTCGCCCAGCTGGCAATCATGGCCCACATGGCAGCCCGCCATGAACAGCCCGTCGTCGCCGATCCGCGTGACGCCGCCTCCGCCCCCTGTTCCGGGATTCATGGTGACGTATTCGCGGATGCGGTTGCGCGCGCCGATTTCCAGGCGCACATCCTCGCCCTTGAATTTCAAATCCTGCGGCACCTCGCCGATCGAGGCAAAGGGAAAGACCACGGTCCCTTCGCCGATCGCAGTATCCCCGGCAATGGCGACATGGGATTTCAGCACCACGCCATCGGCCAGCCGCACCTTGGGTCCGACAACGCAGAACGGGCCGATCTGGACGCCCGCGCCGATCTGCGCGCCGTCCTCGATCACGGCGGTGGGATGGATGTCAAGCATTGGCCTTCAGGGCCATCATGGCGGTGAATTCGGCGGATGCGCAAAGCTGGCCGTCCACCAGGGCACGGCCCTCGAACTTCCAGATCTTGCCGCCGCCGCGCAGGGCCTTCACATGAAGTTCCAGCATATCGCCCGGCACCACCATGCGGCGGAACTTGCACTTGTCGATGCCCATGAAATAGGTCGCCAGCGGCTTGTCGATGATGTTCATGCTGATGCCCACGATCACCGCCGCCGTCTGGGCCATCGCCTCGACGATGGTGACGCCCGGCATGACGGGCTCGTCGGGAAAATGGCCCTGGAAATGCGGCTCGTTGCAGGTGACCATCTTGATGCCCACGCCGCTTTCGTGCGAGACGATGTCGCGCACCTTGTCGATGAATAGGAACGGATAGCGGTGCGGAATGATGCGCTTGATCAGCGACAGGTCGGCCCCGGCATAAAGGGCGGGGGCGCGCGTTTCATCGGCCATGAGCGTTCCTTCGGGACATTTTTCCCCGGTTAGCAATGCGCCTGCCCCTTGGCAAGCGTTCAGCCGGGGGCGGCAGGGACAATGGGCGCGGCCTTGCCTGCCCGGCCCTCGCGCAGCCAGCCTGTCAGGATCAACCCCGACACCAGCAAAAGCCAGGCCCAGCCGGGCAGCAAGGGGCGGCGTTCCAGCCCCGTGACCGATGCCGCATCGCGCGGAGTGATGGCGATCCAGTCGCCCAGGGCGGCGGCGCCATGGGCATTGCGGCCCGGCGCCACCGTGCGCAGATCGGGGATCCCGTCGGACAGGGCGATCACGCCGCCGCCGGTGGCCTGGACCAGCGGATCAAGAAGGGCGGCGCTGGCGACGGTTTGTTCGAACTCTCGCGGTGCCGCCGGGCCAAGCGCCAGCACCCGGCGCAGATCGCCGTCCTGCAGGCGGTAAAGCCCCGGTTCCGGTGCGGCCCAGTCTGCGGTAAAGCGGCCCGGCCCGGCCTTGGTCAGGGGAACCTCCTCGGTTTCGCCGTCCGGGCGGGTGACGACCAGCGGCCCGGCGTCCTCGGCCATGGTGCGGCGCGTGAACCGGACCGTCATGTCGCCCGAGACATCGGCCAGCAACGCCTCCTCCTCCAACTCCGGTTCCTTCATCGACCAATGGGCGATGCGGCGCAGCAATTCCAATTGCGGCCCGCCGCCTTCGAAGCCGCGCCCCCACAACCACACCTGGTCCGAGGTCAGCAGCGCCACCCGCCCCTCGCCCACGCGGTCCAGGATCAGCAGGGGTTCGCCGTCGATGCCGGTCATGGCGACCTGCGCATCCGGGTCGGGCTGGACCGTTGCCATGCGCAGCCAGCGGCCCCAGGTGGGATCCTCTCCCTCGGATCCCGGCAGGGCGGCGGTGACGGGGTGGCGCTGGCCCTCTTCGGTCAGGCGCGGCAGGAAGGGCTGTTCCAGCACCCCGCCCGTGGGGCGTGCAGGCAGGATCTGGCCCAGCGGCGACAGATACAGGCTTTCCACTCCCGCCATTTCCGGCCCGGCGGAAACCAGGATTGCCCCGCCCCCTTCGACATAGCGGGCGATGTTGGCGTAATAATCGGGCGGCAGGATGCCCCGCACGCTGTAGCGGTCGAAGATGATCAGGTCGAAGTCGCCGATCCGTTCCATGAACAGTTCCTGGGTCGGAAAGGCGATCAGCGACAGCTCGTTGACGGGCACGCCGTCGGATTTGTCGGGCGGGCGCAAGATGGTGAAGTGGATCAGGTCCACCGCCGCATCCGATTTCAGCAGGTTGCGCCAGGTCCGTTCGCCCGCGTGCGGTTCGCCCGACACCAGCAGCACGCGCAGCCGGTCGCGCACGCCGTTGATGCTGATGGCCGCGCTGTTGTTGCGGTCGGTCAGCTCGCCCCCTTCGGGCGCGTCAAAGGCGATCTGGACGACATTCTGGCCTGCATGGTCCAGCGTCAGCGGCAAGGTGATCGGCTGGCCCACCGGCACGGCCACCACCTGCTCGTCCTCTCCGTCGATGGACAGGCGCAGGTTGACGGAACCCGTTTGGACTTGGGCCGGGACGGCGCCCTGATCCTCGATCCGCAGGCGGATGGCGACCTGCTGGTCGATCAGGCCAAAGGCCGGGGCTTCCTCGATCACCAGGCGGCGGTCCCAGTCCTGCGGGCGTCCGGTCAGCAGGACATGGACCGGCGCGGGAACGGCGACCGGCAGCATGGCCGGATCGTGCAGCCGCCCATCGGTGACGGCAATCACGCCTGCAAGCCGGGTTTCGGGTTCGGCGGCAATGGCGCGGGCCATTTCGGTGGCAAGCAAGGTGCCGTCGTCGTTGTCGCCCACCGTCACGCGGCGCAGTTCGGTGTTGGGCAGGGCGGTAATCTGGCGCGTCATGGCATCCACCGCCGCGTCCGCCTGCGCGGTCCGTTCGGGCAGGCCCTGGCTGGCGGACCGGTCGTCGATCAGGATCACGATGTCCGACAGCCCGGACCGGCTGCCGATTTCCAGGGCGGGACCGGCCAGGGCAAGGGCTGCGGCAAGCCCCGCAAGACCGCGCCAGGCCCAGCCCCGCAAGCCCCGCCACAGCGCAAACCCCGCCACCAGCAGCGCAAGAACGGCAAGCGCGGCAATGGCCCACCAGGGCAACAAGGGATCGAAGCGAAGCTGGGTCATGGGCCAAGCGTCTCCTCGGTCCGCATCCGGTCCAAAAGGGCGGGAACATGGACCTGGTCGGATTTGTAATTGCCTGTAAGGACATACATGATCAGGTTCACGCCGAACCGATACGCCATCTCGCGCTGCGCCTCGCCTTCCCAGCCGCGCCCGATGGGAAAGGCAGGATAGCCGTTTTCATCCACGGCCCAGGCCTCGGCCCAGGAATTGCCGCCGATCACCACCGGGCTGACGCCGTCGTTCAACTGGCGGAAGGGCACACCCTCGGCAGCCTCGGCCCCGGCGGGCGGGGCTTCCAGCCAGACGGGGTTACCCTGCCAACGGCCCGGAAAGTCGCCCAGAAGATAAAAGCTGCGCGTCAGGACATGATCCTCGGGGACCGGCGACAGCGGGGGTATCTCCAGAGGCGAGGCCAGGGCTTGCAGCCCCTGCGACATATCCGGCCCGCCGACGCCCGCCACATCGCCATCGCGCGTGTCGAACAGGATCATGCCCCCCGACCGCATGAAATGGTTCAGCCGGACATAGGCCTGCGGCGAGGGCGGGGCCTGGGTGTCGGTGATAGGCCAGTACAGAAACGTCAGCACCGACAGATCGTCCGCGTCAAGGTCGATGGCCACCGGATCCCCCGGCTCGACCGAGGTGCGGCTTGCCAGCAGCATCGACAGCCCGCGCAAGCCATCGCGCGACGTTTCGTCGATCCGTTCCTCCCCCGTGATCACATAAGCCAGCGCCACCTCGTTCGCGGCACGGGCCAGTTCGGGGTTCGGATCCTGCGCCATGGCAGGGGGCGCGGGCTGGACCAGCAGCGCCAGCAGCAGCGCCGCCGCAACCCGCCCGCCCCGCGCGATCATCGCCGATCCAAGCGCATCCAGGGCCAGGATCAGCGCGGCCAGTGCCAGCAGCGGCCCGCGCAGGTCTTGGCCCGCAGCGGCGCCGGAAGCCTCGACCGTGGCGCCCGGCCAGTCGGCCAGGACCAGCGGCCCGCCTGCATTCAGCGCAACCCGCCGGTCGCCTGCCGCATAAATGCCCGCCGGGCGGTCGGGACCGGGACCGAGCGCCAGATCCGCTGCCGCCACCGGGGCCAGACCGTCCGCGGGCGCGGCGCGGCCAAAGCCGTCCAGCACCGTTTCCGGCGTCCAGAAGGGTTGGTCGCGGTCGTCCGTTCCTTCCTCGGACGGGGCAACGCGGGCGGTCTGGACCAGGCGGTTCAGCATTTCCACAAACAGGCCAGAGATCGGCAGGTTCGACCATTCGGCATTGGCGGTGACATGGAACAGCACCACCTGCCCCTGCCCCACCCGGTCGCGCGTGACCAGGGGCGTGTTGTCCGACAGCGCGGCAAGGGTCTTGTCGGCCAGATCGGGGGCGGGCTGGGCCATCAATTGCGCGCGGATCGCGACATCCCCGGGCGCGGTCAGCCCCGCGAAGACGCCGTCGGCGGCAAAGGGGGCGATCCCCCGGGGGTCGCCCCAGGACAGCGCCCCGCCGATGTCGCGCCCGCCCTGCCGCAGCGCAACGGGAACCAGCGGTTCGGTCTGCAACTCCTCGAAGGCAGCCATGCGGGGACCGGCGAAACGGATCAGCAGCCCGCCGTCATCGACCCAGGCGGACAGGTCGTCGGCTTCGGCCAGATCGACCTGGTCGGCCAGCACGATCACGTCGGGCGCGGTGTCCAGAACGTCGCCCAGGCCGCCTTCCACCAGATCGGTCGTGGGTGTCAGGGCACGGCGGAGATAGTGAAGTTGCGACAACAGTTCCTGGCCTTCCGCCTGACGGTCGGCCTCGCCCACAAGGCCCACCTTCCGGCGCTTGACCCGGTCGTCGGCCAGCACGACGGCGCCTGCATGAGCCTCGCCCTCGATCTGGAAGCGGGTGATGCGGTTGCGCAGTTCCGGCGGCAGGTCGATGGCGGTGGGGCGCGTGGCGATCCCGGCGGCATTGGCGGCATCACCGGGGGTCAGGCGGGCCAGTTCGCGTTCCACGCCCTGGGGATCGGGACCGATGGCCAGGATCGCGGGCGCGGCGTCGTCCGTCATTGTCAGCGTCAGGGACGGCGTGTCGCCCCCGTGCAGGGACAGCGACCGCAGCGCACGGGCAGGCGGGACCACCGTGACCGGACCACGGTCCGCCAAGGCCGACAGCCAGGCCGCGCGGTTGGGATGGTCCAGCCCGTCACTGATCCACAAGGTCGCAAGCTGGCCCTCGGGAACAGAGGCCAGGGCAGCGGCGGGATCCTCGGGCAGGCCGGTTCCCCAGGACACCGGCTGCGCGGCCCGCAGCCTTGCCAGCAGCGTATCTGCAGGGGCGAAGGGCAGCGCCGCCGGAACATCGCGGCCATCGGCCAGCAGCAGGGAAGCGGGACGGCCCTGGGCGGCGGCATCGTTCAACACGGCCTCGGCGCGGGTCAGCCGGGCGGGCCAGTCGGGGGCGGCGGACCAGCCGGCATCCAGCACCACCAGCAGCGAGCCGTCCTGCCCGCTGGGCACCGCCGGCTTCCAGCTTGGCCCGGCAAAGGCCAGGATCAGCGCGGCCACCGCCGCCAAGCGCAGCAGCAGCAGCCACCAGGGCGTGCGCCGCGCGATGGGCACGCGGTCCACCAATCCGCGCAACAGCGCCACGCCGGGAAAGTCCACAAGGCGCGGCGCGGGCGGCAGGGCGCGCAGGATCACCCACAGGACCGGCAACGCGATCAGGGCGGTCAGCACCCAGGGGGCCGCGAAGCCTATGGGACCAAGGATTAGCATCAGCCCGCAAGCACCTGATAGAGCCAGCTTAACGCGGTTGCAGGCGGATGGCCGGTCGAATGATGCCCAAACTGCCAGCCCGCCCCCATGGCGCGGTGGCGCAGCCAGTCGCGCCGTTCCGCAAGCCGCGCGAGATAGGCATCGCGCAGCCCTCCTGCATCGCGGCTGTCATGGCGGACGGCGCCCGACAGGGACCGGAACAGGACGGCGCCGGACCAGGGAAACGCCTCTTCGTCCGGGTCCAGGACTTGCATGAGCACGCCCGTCACACCGATGCCCGATGCCCGCGACAGCAGCGCATCGACCCAGGCAGGATCGCCCAGGAAATCCGACAGGATCACCAGCCGTTGATTGGGGCGCAGCGTGTCGGGCGAAGGGGCGTCATCATCGGTTCCGGTCAGCGCCGTCGCGGCGATCTGTTCCGCCAGCCAGTCTGCCTGCACCCGCCCCGCGCGGGCAGGCAGACCCAGCAGGCCCACCTTTTCGCCGCCCCGCAGCAGGACCATCGCCAGGGCCAGGGCCAGCAGATGTGCGCGGTCCGCCTTGGCCGGGCGATCCGGCGCACCGGAATAGCCCATCCCCTGCCCCGCCGATATCCATAACCCCACCGCCTGCGCCGTCTGCGCTTCCCTGTCTCGGACGAACTGGGCGTCCGAACGGGCAGAGCGGCGCCAGTCTATGGCACGGGCGGAATCGCCCTGGGCGGCGGGACGGTATTGCCAGAAATCCTCGCCCGGGCCGCTGCGGCGCAGCCCGTGGGCGCCGGGCGCGATCATTGCCGCAAGCCGTTCGGCGGACAGGATCAGCGCCGGCAGATGGCCGCTGGCCGTCTGCGCCCCTGATCGAAGCGTGGCTGCGCGAAGATCGGCGGGGGACCGGGTCAAGACACCCTCATGCGGCCTGGCGGCTGCCGAAACGGTCACCCAGCAGGCGGGCGATCACGCCGTCCACCGTCTCGCCCCGCGCGCGGGCGGCGAAGGACAGCGCCATGCGATGGCGCAGCACGGGGGCAGCCAGGGCCTCGACATCCTCCAGCGTGGGGGCGAAACGGCCGTTCAGCACGGCGCGCGCCCGCGTGACCAGCATCAAGGCCTGCGCGGCACGCGGCCCCGGCCCCCACAGCAGCGCGTCGCCCAGGAACGAGGCCGAATCCGTCTCTCCGGGACGGCAGGCGCGGACGAGATCCAGGATCGATTCCACGACGCCCTCGCCCACGGGCATCTGGCGGATCAGTCGTTGCGCGGCGATCAGGCCCTCGGCATCGAAGGCCGCATGGGCGCGGGCATCCTCGACCCCGGTGGTGGCCAGCAAGATGGCGCGTTCGGTGTCGCGGTCGGGATAGTCCACGTCGATCTGCAACAGGAAGCGGTCAAGCTGCGCCTCGGGCAAGGGATATGTCCCTTCCTGCTCGATGGGGTTCTGGGTCGCAAGAACATGGAACGGGCGGCCCAGGGGGCGGTGCTGGCCGCTGATCGTGACCTCTCGTTCCTGCATGGCCTGCAACAGCGCGGATTGCGTGCGCGGGGATGCGCGGTTGATCTCGTCGGCCATCAGAAGCTGGGTGAAGACCGGGCCTTCGATAAAGCGGAAGGCGCGCGATCCGTCGGGCAGCACGTCCAGAACCTCGGACCCCAGGATGTCGGCGGGCATCAGGTCGGGGGTGAACTGGATCCGCTGGCTGCCCAGGCCCAGGACCGTGGACAGCGTATCGACCAGCATGGTCTTTCCCAGGCCCGGCTGGCCCACCAGCAGCGCGTGACCGCCCGCCAGGATCGCCGCAAGCACCTGTTCGACCACCTGGTGCTGTCCGACAAAGCGTCGCTCGATGCTGGCGCGGGCATCGGCAAGGGTTTGCCCAAGCTGTTCCACACGCTGCACCAGAATTTCATCCGAAGCCATGACAATGCCCCCTGACTGCTCTACACCCGGACCATAAGCAGATAACCGAAAGGCGACTATAGCGAATGGCAGATCGCGGTGACAAAGCTGTGAGCGCCGAGGGCATTGCAAGCGCCGCCAGCAAGGCCGCCAAGGGGGGCCTGCCGCCGGTCCATCTGTGGAACCCGCCCTTTTGCGGCGACCTGGACATGGAGATCCGGGCGGACGGCACCTGGTTCTATCAAGGCACGCCCATCGGCAGGCCTGCCATGGTGCGGCTTTTTTCCACGATCCTGAAGCGCGAGGGGGACGGCTTCTTCTTGGTGACGCCGGTGGAAAAGGTCGGGATCCGCGTGGTTGACGCGCCTTTTGTGGCGGTCGATGCCGATATCCTTGCCGATGCGGTGACATTCACCACCAATGTCGGCGACCGGGTGACGGCGGGACCGGACAATCCCATTAGGCTGCGCGGCACCGGGGACGCGCCCCGCCCCTATGTCCATGTCCGCGCGGGGCTGGATGCGCTGATCGACCGCAAGACATTCTATCGCCTTGCCGCCGCCGCGACCGATGATGCGGGACGCAGCGGCATCAGATCCGGCGGTGTCTTTTTTCCGTTGGAGCCTTGATGCCCCGTTTCGCTGCCAACCTGACGATGCTGTTTACCAACTTGCCGATGCTGGACCGATTCGCCGCCGCCGCCGATGCGGGTTTCGCCGGGGTCGAGATCCTGTTCCCCTATGACATCCCGGCCCGCGACCTGTCTCGCGCCGCCATTGCCGCCGGGCTGGAATTTGTGCTGATGAACACGCCGCCGCCGAACTGGGCGGGCGGCCCGCGCGGCTTTGCCGCCGAACCCGGGCGCGAGGACCGCTTCCGCAGCGATTTCGACCGCGCCCTGCGCTTTGCAGGCGTGTTGCGGACGCGCCATATCCATATCATGGCGGGCTATGCCCAAGGACCCGAGGCACGCCAGACGTTCATCCGCAACCTCGCTTGGGCCGCAGAACGCGCGCCCCATGTCAGCCTGACGATCGAGCCGCTGAATCCCATCGACCAGCCGGGCTATTTCCTGGCCGATTTCGATGTGGCCGCCGATCTGATCGCGCAGATCGGCGCCACCAACCTGGGGCTGCAACTGGACACCTATCACGCGCAGCTGATTACCGGCGACGCGATGGCCGTCTGGCGCAGGCACGCGGGCATCACCCGCCATATCCAGATTGCGGGGGTGCCCGGGCGGCACGAACCGTCGGGCGGGATGATCGACTATCCTGGATTTTTCGCGGCCTTGGACCGATCAGGCTATCGTGGCTGGGTCAGCGCGGAATACGAACCTTCCGGCCTGACGGCCAAGGGTCTGGACTGGCTGCGGCCCCCGCTTTCCTGACAAAGGCCGCCTGCAGGGAACCGGGGTTCCCGGCCCGCGTTATCGCCATGACGCCGTTCGGAAAAACCCATTCCTGGCGCATGATCAACAGCGGAGACAACCCATGAATTCCATCATCTATATTGTCGGCCTGGTGGTCGTCGTCCTGTTCATCCTGTCCTTCCTTGGCCTTCGCTGAAGCGCGGCCCACACAAGGCTGATCCGACATGAGCATCACCCCCGACGCGACCCCGCCCCGCAGCATCATGGACTGGCCCGCGATCCTGTCGGGCGCGGCCATCGCCGCAGGGGCCATGGTCGTCTTTACAGGATTCACCGCCGCCATCGGCCTGGGGTCGGTTTCAGCGGAACCGGGCGAAGGGCTGGGGACATTCGCCAGCATCCTGGTTGGCCTGTTCGCATTCCTTAGCACGCTGGCGTCCTATGCCCTGGGCGGCTATGTCGCCGGGCAGATGCGCACCCCCGTTTCCGGCATCGCGGCCGATGAAACCCATGCCCGTGACGGCGTCCATGGCCTGACCGTCTGGGCCATCGGCACGCTGGTCGGTGCCATGCTGACCATTGGCATCGTGTCGGGCGGCGTGCGCGCCGTGGGATCGGCGGCAAGCACCGCCATCGAGGCTGGCGGATCCGCCGTCGGCGGTGCCCTTCAAGGGGCGGGCCAATTGGCAGGCGGCGTTGCGGGCGGCGTGGGCCAGGTCGCAGGCGGCGTCATCAGCGGCGCGGGCCAGGCGGCAGGCGGTGCCCTGCAAGGCGCGGACGAGGCCGCAGGCGGCGACACTCTGCAGGATATGCTGCCTGAAGGAATGCAGCAGAACCCGATGGATTACATCACAAACCGCCTGCTGCGCCCGCAGGAAACCGCCCCCAACGCCTTCTCGGACGAGGCGATCCGTGGCGAGATCGCGGGCATTGTCGGCACCGTTCTGCGCACCGGCGAACTGCCCCAGCAAGACCGCGACTATCTGGTGCGCGCCGTGGCTGCCCGGACCCAGCTTTCCCCGCAAGAGGTGGAGGCCCGCGTCGACCAGGCCGTGACCGAGGTGCAGGATCTGCGGGCCGAGGCCGAGCAGCGCCTGGCCGATGTCCAGGCCCAGGCCCAAGAGGCCCTGGATACGGCGCAAGCCGAAGCGCAGCGCCTGCAGCAAGAGGCCGAACAGCGCCTTGAAGAAGCCCGCCAGGCTGCCATCGACGCGGCCGAGGCTGCCCGCAGCGCCGCCGTCTGGTCGGCGTTCCTGCTGGCCGCATCGACCCTGATCGCGGGCGCTGTGGCCTTTCTTTCCGCCATCCGCGGCGGACGGGATCGCGACGAAGGCCGCGTCTGGTCTGGCCTGCATCGCGGCATCCGCAACCGCTGACCCCTGTCGTCAAAGGTTATATCGACCCCGCCACAAGCCCGTGGCGGGGTTTTTCGTGGCATTCAGCCCATCCGCCTTGCCCAGTTTTCATCTGGCCTTTTGGCCTGTGATTGTTTAGGGCCACCGCAAATCACAAAGGTCGCCCATGGATATCCGCAACATCGCCATCATCGCTCACGTTGACCACGGCAAGACGACGCTGGTCGATCAGCTGTTGCGCCAGTCGGGGTCGTTTCGCGAAAACCAGGCCGTCGCCGAACGGGCAATGGACAGCAACGACATCGAACGCGAACGGGGCATCACCATCCTGGCCAAGGCGACATCGGTCGAATGGAAGGGCACCCGCATCAACATCGTGGACACGCCCGGCCACGCCGATTTCGGCGGAGAGGTCGAACGGATCCTGTCCATGGTCGATGGCGTCTGCCTGCTGGTCGATGCCGCCGAAGGGCCAATGCCGCAAACGAAGTTCGTGCTGGCCAAGGCGCTTGCGCTTGGGCTGCGCCCCATCGTGGTGCTGAACAAGGTCGACAAGCCTGCGGCAGAACCTGACAATGCGCTGAACGATGTCTTCGACCTGTTTGCGAACCTGGGTGCCAGCGACGAACAGCTGGATTTCCCCCATGTCTATGCCTCGGGCATCGGCGGCTGGGCTGATGCGACGCTGGACGGCCCGCGCAAGGATATGTCGGCGCTGTTCGACCTGGTCCTGAGCCATGTCCAGCCGCCCAAGCAGATCGCGCGCGTTGGTGAACCGTTCCAGATGCTGGCGACCACGCTGTCGGCCGACCCCTTCCTGGGCCGCCTGCTGACCGGCCGGGTCGAGGCGGGCCGCGCCAAGGCGGGCGATACCGTCAAGGCCCTGTCGCGCGACGGCGAGCGGATCGAGCAGTTCCGCATCAGCAAGGTGCTGGCCTTTCGCGGCCTGACCCAGACCCCGATCGACGAGGCGCAGGCAGGCGACATCGTGACGCTTGCGGGGATGTCCAAGGCCACGGTCGCCGATACCATCGCCGCGCCGGAGTTGGACACCGCCCTGCCCGCCCAGCCGATCGACCCGCCCACCATCAGCGTGACCTTTGGCATCAACGATTCTCCCTTGGCCGGTCAGGACGGCAAAAAGGTCCAGTCCCGCGTCATCCGCGAGCGCCTGATGCGCGAGGCCGAGATCAACGTCGCCATCAAGGTCGAGGATACGCCGGGCGGCGACGCCTTTGTCGTGTCCGGCCGTGGCGAATTGCAGATGGGCGTGCTGATCGAGAATATGCGCCGCGAAGGATTCGAACTGTCTATCAGCCGTCCGCGCGTCATTTATCGCGAGGAAGACGGCCAGCGGCTGGAGCCGGTCGAGGAAGTCATCATCGACGTGGACGATGATTATACCGGCGTGGTCATCGAAAAGCTGACCGGCGAACGCAAGGGCGAGATGGTGGACATGCGCCCGGCAGGCGTCGGCAAGACCCGGATCATCGCCCATGTGCCGTCGCGCGGGCTGATCGGCTATCACGGCGAATTCATGACCGACACGCGCGGCAACGGCGTCCTGAACCGCATTTTTCATGGTTGGGTTCCGCACAAGGGACCGATCCAGGGGCGTCGCCAGGGCGTGCTGATCTCGATGGAAAACGGCGTTTCTGTGTCCTATGCGCTGTGGAAGCTGGAAGATCGCGGCAAGTTCTTCATCGGCGCGCAGGAACAGATCTATCAGGGCATGATCATTGGTGAACATTCCCGCGACAACGATCTGGAAGTGAACCCCCTGCGGGGCAAGCAGCTGACCAACGTCCGCGCCTCGGGCACGGATGAGGCGGTTCGCCTGACGCCGCCGGTGCGGATGTCGCTGGAAGAAGCCATCGCCTATATCGACGACGACGAACTGGTCGAAGTGACGCCCAAGAACATTCGCCTGCGCAAGCGCCACCTAGACCCTCACGAACGCAAGCGTCAGGCACGGGCGGAGGCATAAGCTTCCCCCACGTCAACCTGTCGTTTTAGCGAGGTTCGCAGCCGCCCGGCCGCGTGGTATCCTTGAATGGTGGAGCCCGTGTCGGGATCGTCGGCGCATGTTCGTGGTATCTGGTCATCCGGTTTCGTCGCCTTGTCCGGCACTCCTGTTCATGCAGCCGTCCGGGCATTCGCCCGCCGGTTCCGGGCAGCGGCAGGGAACTGCAAGGAATGTGATCGGTTCCTGTACGGGAAGGAACAACGGGCGGAACGTCCGTTGGTTTGGCTCGACATGAGCCTTGTGGACCAGGATCTGAACGTGAGCAGACATGACGACATCATGAAGGGACTGGGGCTGCACGGCCAAGCCGTCGTCGCGGCCCTGGAAATGATGGTCGACCTGGGCAAGCGCAATCCGGGGCTGGACCAGGTTGCCAGCCGGATCGGCGCCGAACCCGGCACCCTGCGCCGTATCTTTCCCGACGATGACAGCCTGATGATCGCCGTGGCAGAGCAGGCGCTGATCAGGCTCATGGATTCCTGCACAAAGGCGGTCGTCAAGATCAACCCCGACGATGCGGTGGGGCAGTTCCTCGCGCTCGGCAACGCCTACATCCGCTGGGCTGCGGATCACAGTGTCCAGTTTCGCATTATCTCCAGCCACCCGACGCTGAACGCGGACAAGGTTCCGGAACTTCGCCGATATCTTGATTCGGTCGTTGACCTGATGACGCGGATGCTGGAACGCGCCCGCACTGCCGGTCGCCTGCGCGATGACGAGGACATCCCCAGGCTGGTCCTGTCGTCGCGGATCTTTGCCCATGGTCTGGCGCAAATGGTGGTCGATGGCCGGGTGGATGCCTGGCTGCCGGCCCGCACCCCCCTTGAGGCCGCTGAACAGGCGCTTGCGGACTTTGTCAAGCGGATCGCCCGCGCCTCGGCCAAGCATTCCCTGTCCCGGGGCTGACGTCCAAGGCCCCGGACGGCGTTTCACCGTTGCCTATTCAACCCGTGCCCGGTCGCAGCCGCCACCCGACATCGGCTTAATCAAATTTTCAGATTCTTCTGACAACCTGCGGCAGGACGGGATGGCCCGTGCCGACCGCCGCGAAGGCTTGTCGCATCGACGGGGAACGTGCAGCGCACTGCCGTTCTCCGGGCTGCGGCGGATACTGGGGTTCCGCCGCAGCCGCAATGACCCTGTCCGAACCGGCAGGTGCAGGCAGGGTATTTTCGCTTTCGGTCGTGGCGGGCTTGGGCTATCCCATCCCCAACCACAGCAGACGAAAGACGAACCGCCGTGACCGATTACATCATCCGCGACATTGCCCTGGCCGATTTCGGCCGCAAGGAACTGGACATCGCCGAAACGGAAATGCCCGGCCTGATGGCATTGCGGGCGGAATATGGCGCGGCAAAGCCCCTGGCAGGCGCGCGGATCGCGGGCAGCCTGCACATGACGATCCAGACCGCCGTTCTGATCGAGACGCTGACGGCCCTTGGCGCCGATATCCGCTGGGCGTCCTGCAACATCTATTCGACCCAGGACCATGCGGCGGCGGCCATCGCCGCCTCCGGCGTGCCGGTTTTTGCCGTCAAGGGCGAGACGCTGGCCGAATACTGGGCCTATACCGACCGGATCTTCCAGTTCGCGGAAGGCACCTGCAACATGATCCTGGACGATGGCGGCGACGCCACCATGTATGTCCTGCTGGGCGCGCGGGTCGAGGCGGGCGAGACCGGCCTGATCGACACCCCCACCAGCGAGGAGGAAGAAGCCCTATTCGCCCAGATCCGCCGCCGCATCGCGGGAACCCCCGGCTGGTTTGCCCGGCAGCGCGAGGCCATCAAGGGCGTCAGCGAGGAAACGACCACCGGCGTCCATCGTCTTTATGACCTGCACAAGCGCGGACAACTGCCCTTCCCCGCGATCAACGTGAACGACAGCGTGACCAAGTCGAAATTCGACAACAAATACGGCTGCAAGGAATCCCTGGTCGATGGCATCCGCCGCGCCACCGACACGATGATGGCAGGCAAGGTCGCCGTAGTCTGCGGCTATGGCGACGTGGGCAAGGGTTCCGCGGCCTCTCTGCAGGGTGCCGGTGCGCGTGTGAAGGTGACCGAGGTCGATCCGATCTGCGCCCTGCAAGCCGCCATGGACGGGTTCGAGGTCGTGCTGCTGGAAGACGTGGCCGCCACCGCCGACATCTTCGTCACCACCACCGGAAACCGCGACGTGATCCGCATCGAGCATATGCGCGAGATGAAGGACATGGCCATCGTCGGCAACATCGGCCATTTCGACAACGAAATCCAGGTGGCCAGCCTTCGCAACCACAAATGGACCAACATCAAGGATCAGGTGGACATGATCGAGATGCCCTCGGGCAACCGCATCATCCTGTTGTCGCAAGGCCGCCTGCTGAACCTGGGCAATGCCACGGGCCACCCGTCCTTCGTGATGTCGGCCAGCTTTACCAACCAGGTCCTGGCCCAGATCGAGTTGTGGATCAAGGGCAACGAATACGCGCCCGGCGTCTATATCCTGCCCAAGGCGCTTGATGAAAAGGTCGCGCGTCTTCATCTGGACAAGGTCGGGGCAAAGCTGACAGAACTGTCGCGCGAACAGGCCGACTATATCGGCGTGACGCCCGAAGGCCCTTTCAAATCAGATCATTACCGGTATTGATGCATGGAATATTCACTGTTCACCTCTGAATCCGTGTCCGAGGGCCATCCCGACAAGATTGCCGACCAGATTTCCGACGCCATCCTTGACGCCATCCTGGCCGAGGATCCGCGCGCCCGCGTGGCCTGCGAGACCATGGTCAAAACCGGCGTCGCCATCATTTCGGGCGAAATTTCGACGAATGCCTGGGTCGATCTGGAAAGCATCGTTCGCGGCGTCATCAACGAAATCGGCTACACCTCGTCCGACGTGGGATTTGACGGCGCGACCTGTTCGGTCATCAACATCATCGGCAAGCAGTCGCCCGAGATCAACCAGGGCGTCGACCGCGAAAATCTGGAAGATCAGGGCGCGGGCGACCAGGGGCTGATGTTCGGCTATGCCTCGGACGAAACCGACGTGCTGATGCCCGCGCCGATCACCTATGCGCACCGGCTGGTGGAACGCCAGTCCAAGGTCCGCCGCGACGGCACGCTGAAATGGCTGCGCCCGGACGCCAAGTCGCAGGTCACGCTGCGCTATGGTGCGGACGGCCGCCCCGAGGGGATCGATGCGGTGGTCCTGTCCACCCAGCACAATCCCGAAATCACGCTGTCCGACCTGCGCGAGGCCGTGATCGAGGAGATCATCAAGCCGGTCCTGCCCGCCGAGTGGCTGAGCGACAAGACCAAGTATTTCATCAACCCGACCGGCAAGTTCGTGATCGGCGGGCCGGTGGGCGATTGCGGGCTGACCGGCCGCAAGATCATCGTGGACAGCTATGGCGGCATGGCGCGCCACGGTGGCGGCGCCTTTTCGGGCAAGGATCCCTCCAAGGTGGACCGTTCCGCCGCCTATGCCGGCCGCTGGGTCGCCAAGAACATCGTGGCCGCCGGCCTTGCCAGCCGCTGCGAGATCCAGGTCAGCTATGCCATCGGCGAGGCGCAGCCGACCTCGATTTCGCTGAACACCTTCGGGACCGAAACCGTGGCACATGACAAGATCGTGGCAGCCGTGCGCGAGGTTTTCGACCTTCGGCCCTTTGCGATCATCCGCGACCTGGACCTGCTGCACCCGATCTATCGCTCCACGGCCAGCTATGGCCATTTTGGGCGGCAGCCGTATCAATTGAACCGCGGAACGGCGTTCAGTTGGGAAAGGACCGATCGGGCCGAGGATTTGAAGGCGGCACTGTCATAGGATGGTGGGGTGGAACCCACCCCACTGCCTGCCCTACCCCGCCCCGTAAAGCACCTTTGCCCGCGTCTCGAATGCGCGCACGATCCGCACCATGGCCTCGTGGAACACCACGCCGATCAGCCTTTGCAAAAGCGCATTGCGGAATTCGAAATCCACGAAGAATTCGACATGGCATCCGCCGCCGGGCCGGTCGGTGAAGATCCAGCCGCTGCGCATATATTTGAATGGACCGTCAAGATATTCGGTGTCGATCTTCAGCGCGCCCGTGGCGGGATCGGCGGGCCACAGCACCACGCGGCTGCCAAAGCGTTCGCGAAACACCTTGAAGCTGATCACAAGGTCGGCGGCGATTTCTTCGGCCCCGTCGGGGCGCGTTTCGCGCGACCGGATGCGGGCGGCGCTGTTCCAGGGCAGGAACTGGGGATAGCTTTCGATATCGGCAACCAGGTCGAACATCTGCCGGGCGCTGTAGGGAAGGTCGCGGGTATCCTGATGGTGGGGCAATGGTATCTCGCAGGGTTCGGACTTGTCACGCGACCGGGTTTTTGATCGAGTCGCCCCGATCTAGCAAAAGGCAACGACCATGAACAACCTGATCTGGCTGCTGCGGGCGTCCAAATGGGCGCGCAACCCGCCAAGCGCACGGATGGTCCGCCTGGTGCTGCTGGTGGTCGCGGCAGGACTGGCCATTGCCGCCCTGGAATGGCTGAACCTGTGGCCGGACTGGGCGCGCCTGGAGGAAGGCCGCGCCCCCCGCATCCCGCGAGAGGTCAGCGGACCCGTGCCCTGACAGGCTGCGCCCGGTGTTGGCGCAGCGCGGCCGCGCCTAAGCCGATTGTCAGGATCATCATGATCGTCAGCATCGTCTTTCTCCTGTCTTGGGGCGTTACCGCCCCGCTGCCTGGAACGTATCGCATTGGGCCATGTCGCCCGAATTGAAGCCGCGCATCAGCCATTCCTGACGCTGCGCCGCGCTGCCGTGGGTAAAGCTGTCGGGAACCGGGGTCCGGCCGGCGTTCGACTGAATCACGTCGTCGCCCACGGCCTGTGCCGCACCCATCGCTTCCTCCAGATCGCCCTGTTCCAGCGTTCCGAAGCGATCCTGGGCCTGGCGCGCCCAGATACCGGCATAGCAATCGGCCTGAAGTTCGGTCAGGACGGATATCTGGTTGGCGTCGCTTTCGCTGACCTGAGAGCGCAGGCGATTCACCTCGGCCAGGGTTCCGGTCAGGTTCTGCACGTGATGGCCGACCTCGTGTGCGATGACATAGGCATAGGCGAAATCGCCGCCCGCGCCCATGCGGCTGGCCATCATGTCAAAGAAATCCGTGTCCAGGTAAAGCCGCTGGTCACCCGGACAATAGAACGGTCCCATGGCCGACGACGCGCCCCCGCAGGCCGATTGGACAACGCCGCTGAACAGCACAAGGCGCGGGTCGACATAGTCGATGCCCGCCTGTTCCGGCAGGAGCGGGCCCCAGACCTCCTCGGTATCGGCCAGCACGACGGATACGAACTCGCCCCATTGCTGGTCTTCCTCGGTCAGGGGCTGGCCTTGGCGGGACTGTCCCTGGTCAAGCCCCTGCACGACCGGGCTGATGTCGATGCCGAAGAAATAGCCGACGGCCAGGATCGCCAGCATCCCCACGATGCCGACGCCCCCCGCCCCTGCGGCGCCCATGCCGCGCCGATCCTCGATATTGCTGCTGCCGCGCCGTCCCCGCCATTGCATGAGCCGTGATCCCCCATTGGCCGAAACGGCCTTCCAGACCAAAACACGGGGCCGTGCCACAGGTTCCACGAACCCCGCATGGCCCGATGATCACAGCGGCGCGACAAGATCGCAAGGCGCTTGACGCGGGCGTTCCGGGGGACGATCCACAGGGCAAAACAAGGACGAGTGCACCATGGACGGACGACACCTTTCCCTGCTGGCCGGGGCTGGATCGGCGGGGTTGCTGATCGCCGCGCTTGGCTTTCAGGCGGCGGGCTATGCTCCGTGCGAATTGTGCATCCTGCAACGCTGGCCCCATGTCGCTGCCATCGCAGTCGCGGTGCTGGTCTGGTGGACCGGCAGGGTACGCGGCCTGGCCATCCTGGGCATGGTCGCGGCTGGCGTCGCCATGGGCCTTGCGATCTATCACACCGGGGTTGAACTGAAGCTGTGGGCGGGACCGACGCATTGTTCGGGGACCGTGGGAAACTTGGCGACCATGTCCGCGCAGGATCTGCTGACCCGGCTGAACGCCACCCCCGTGGTGCGCTGCGACGAGGTGGCCTGGCGGTTCCTGGGCCTGTCGATGGCCGCCTGGAACGCGGTGTTTTCGGGCATTCTGGCGGTGGTCTGGGGGGTGGCGGCGAAACGGGCCTAAGGTGGGGTTTCACCCGCCAAATCCCCCCGCAAACATTGCCCCCACCGGCCACATCACCTATATGTAACCCAACAAGATGTTGAGGAAATCCCGTGGCCGACACCCCTGAAGACGACTTGTCCGACACCCCCGAGGCAGGCGATGAAAACGGCGCCGCGACGCGGACCGTGATGCCCCATGACGGTCCGGTCATCGACATCAGCGCCGAGATGCGGACATCCTATCTGGATTACGCGATGTCGGTCATCGTCAGCCGGGCAATCCCGGATCTGCGCGACGGGTTGAAGCCGGTGCATCGGCGCATCCTCTACGCTATGGACGAATCCGGCAACACGCCCGACAAATCCTATCGCAAATCGGCCCGCCCGGTGGGCGATGTCATGGGTAAGTATCACCCGCACGGCGACGCCGCGATCTATGACGCCCTTGTTCGCATGGCGCAGGACTTTTCCATGTCGCTGCCGCTGCTGGACGGCCAGGGCAACTTCGGGTCCATGGACGGCGATCCCCCCGCCGCCATGCGATACACCGAAGTGCGCATGGACAAGCCAGCGAACTTCCTGCTGATGGACATCGACAAGGACACGGTCGACTTCCAGGACAACTACGACGGCAAGGACCGCGAGCCGACCGTGTTGCCCGCGCGTTTCCCCAATATGCTGGTCAACGGCGCGGGCGGCATCGCCGTCGGCATGGCGACCAACATCCCGCCCCATAACCTGGGCGAGGTGATCGATGCCACGCTGGAACTGATCGAGAACCCCGACCTGCCGACCGAGCGCCTGCTGGAGATCATTCCCGGCCCGGACTTTCCGACCGGGGCGCTGATCCTGGGCCGGTCTGGGGCGCGCAAGGCATATCTGGAAGGGCGCGGCAGCGTCATCATCCGCGCCAAGACGCATATCGAGGAACTGCGCAAGGACCGCTGGGCCATCGTCGTGGACGAGGTTCCCTATCAGGTGAACAAGTCCAGCCTGATCGAACGCATCGCCGAGCTTGCCAAGGAAAAGCGGGTCGAGGGGATCGCCTCGGTCCAAGACGAATCTGACCGCCAGGGCGTGCGGGTCGTGGTGGAATTGAAACGGGACGCCACGCCCGATGTGGTGCTGAACCAGTTGTTCCGCTTCACCTCGCTGCAAACCAGTTTCGGCTGCAATATGCTGGCGCTGAACGGCGGGCGGCCTGAACAACTGACGCTGCGCGACTTCCTGACCTACTTCCTCAGCTTCCGCGAGGAAGTCGTCGCACGCCGCACCGCATACGAACTGCGCAAGGCCCGCGAACGCAGCCATGTGCTGTGCGGCCTGGCCGTGGCCGTCAGCAACGTCGATGAGGTCGTGGCGACGATCCGGTCATCCGCCGATGCCTCCGAGGCGCGCGAACGGCTGATGGAACGCCGCTGGCCCGCGCACGAGATTCTGGAATTCCTGCGCCTGATCGACGATCCGCTACACCCGGTCAACGACGACGGCACCTATAACCTGTCGGAAACCCAGGCCCGCGCCATCCTGGATCTGCGCCTGCAACGCCTGACCCAGCTTGGCGTGCAGGAAGTGACCAGCGAATTGCAGCAACTGGCCGATTCGATCCGCGATTACCTGGCGATCCTGGGGTCTCGCGAACGGATCATGGGCATCATCAGCGACGAGTTGCGCGAAGTGCGCAGCCTGTTCGCCGTCCCCCGCCGGACCGAGATCACCGAATGGTCCGGCGACATGATGGACGAGGATCTGATCGAGCGCGAGGACATGGTCGTCACCATCACCTCGGGCGGGTATATCAAGCGCACGGCCTTGGCAGAATTCCGCAGCCAGCGTCGCGGCGGCAAGGGCCTGTCCAGCATGGCGACTAAGGAAGACGATGTCGTCACCACGCTGTTCGTGGCCAATACCCATACCGAACTGTTGTTCTTCACCACCGACGGCATGGTCTATCGCATGAAGACCTGGCGGCTGCCCTTGGGCGGACGGACGGCCAAGGGCAAGGCCATCGTCAACATCCTGCCGATCGAACCGGGTGTCTCCATCGCCGCGCTGATGCCGGTCGATGCGCCGGAAACGGAATGGGACAGCTATCAGGCGGTCTTTGCGACATCGGAGGGCGACGTGCGCCGCAATGCGCTGTCTGATTTCACCAGCGTGCGCACGAACGGCAAGATCGCCATGAAGCTGCCGGAAGGCGTGGAACTGGTCGGCGTGCGCATGGCCACGACCGATGACGACGTGATGCTGGTCACGGCATCGGGCCGGGCGATCCGCTTTCCCACGACGGATGTGCGGGTCTTCAAGGGCCGCGATTCGACCGGCGTGCGGGGCGTCCGGCTGGCCAAGGACGACCGCGTTGTCAGCATGTCGGTCATCCGCCACTTCGAGGCTGATCCGGCCGAACGCGCCGCCTATCTGAAGATGCGCCGCGCGGTGGCAGGCGCCCTGGACGACGGCGCCGAGGCGGATGAGGACGAGGAAGCCGTGGTCGAGGCCGCAATCACCCAGGAACGCTATGCCGAGATGTCCGCGGCCGAGGATCTGATCCTGACCATCACCGCCAATGGCGCGGGCAAGATCAGTTCCAGCCATGACTACCCGGTGCGCGGGCGCGGCGGCCAGGGCGTGATGGCGATGGACAAGGCGATGCGCGGCGGCGCCCTGGTCGCCAGCTTCCCGGTGGACATGGACGACCAGATCATGCTGGCGACATCGACCGGGCAATCCATCCGGGTGCCGGTTGACGGCATCAGCTTCCGGTCGCGCAGTGCGGGAGGCGTGCGGGTCTTCAACACCGCCGCGGGCGAGGAAGTGGTGTCCGTGGCCCGCATCGCGGAACAGGGCGACGAAGAAGCGGCAGAAGGCTGAAACACCAAGGCCCGGCGGCTGGCCGGGCCTTTTTCCATGCGAGGAACGGATTGACCCCATCCAGCGAAGACGTGCTGCGCCAACGGCTTCAGACCGGGTTCCTGGGTATCATCGCCTTTTCTCTGATCCTGTTTTTGCTGTTCCAGGCGCGCTTCGTGCTGATCTGCCTGGCCATTGCGATCATCCTGTTCTCGCTGACCACGGACGCGATCCAGGCCATTTCCTCGCGGTTGAAGGTTCCGAACTGGTTGGCAACGACGCTGGCGCTGATCGGCATCACCCTTGGGCTGATCTGGCTGTCCACAACGATCATGTCCCAGATCAACGAGGTGGTGGGCCGCGCCATCGCCTATACCGAATCCGTGCAGATCGCCCTGACTACGCTGATCGAGCGGTTCGGTCCCGACGCCCAGACCCGCCTGCTGGCCGTGCTGACGGAATTCAACATCACCGGCTGGCTGCGCTCGCTTGCGGGTCAAGCCTCGGGGCTGTTGTCGGGCAGCCTGCTGGTGATCCTGTTCGTGGGCTTCATGTTTGCCGAACGCACCTGGCTGCCTGTCAAGGTCGAACGGCTGACGGGCGATCCGGCGCAGGCCGTGCGGATCAGGCTGATCATGGCCTCGATCATGCGGCGGGTGAACCGTTACCTGGTGGTCAAGACCTTCGTCAGCGCGCTGACCGGGGCAGCCGTCTGGCTGATCTATGTGGTGGCGGGGCTGGAACTGGCGATGGCCATGGCCCTGCTGACCTTTGTCTTGAACTTCATCCCGAATATCGGTTCGGTCATCGCCTGGGGGATCACGGTCGCCCTGGCCTTTGTGCTGACCGGCGATTCGACCGCGACCATCGCAGTGGGCTTTGCCTGCCTGCTGGTTCATTTCGTGGTGGGAAACATCCTGGATCCCATGCTGACCGGGCAAACGCTGCAACTGTCCAGCTTCGGGATCATCCTGTCCCTGGCCTTCTGGGGGGCGATCTGGGGAATTGCAGGGGCTTTCCTGGCCGTGCCGATCATGGTGGCGGTCATGATCGTCTGCTGGCACATCCCCTGGCTGCGACCCGTGGCGATCCTGCTGTCGCGCGAAGGGCTGGCCGATATCGACACGGCCAGCCGCTGAGGGCTTACTTGCCGTCGTCGGGCAATTCGCGTTGCGCCACCTGAGCCACCTGCGCCGGGATTTGATCCTCGGCCTCGTCTCCAATTGGCAGATCGCCGTCCTTCCAGATGTCGCGGGTCGTGAATGGCATCCCGATGCCTTCCTGGACAAACCGTTCGACGATCTGGTGGTACACCTCGGATGTGACGCCAAGGCCCGATCCGATGTCGGATATCACCGCGCGGATTTCAAAGTTCAGCGCATCGACGGTAATGCCCCGGAACAGCACCGAAGGGGCCGGGTCGATGGTGACAAGGGGCTGATCCTCGATGATTTCCTTGAGAATGCGGTGGACCTTGCGCGTGTCGGTGCCATAGCTGACGCCGATGGGGATGATGATCCGGCCCGTCTTGCTTTGCCGAGTCCAGTTGATCACCGGCTGGCTGATCAGGTCGCTGTTGGGGACGATCACCTGCTGCTTGTCAAAAGTCTCCACCGATGTGGCGCGCACGGAAATGCGCTTGACGATGCCCTGCTGGCCGCCTGCGCTGATCCAGTCGCCCACGCTTATTGGGCGTTCGATCAGCAGGATGATGCCCGATACGAAATTCGACACGATGTTTTGCATCCCGAAACCGATGCCGACCGACAGCGCACCCGCAACAATGGCGAAGGACGACAGGTCAATCCCGGCCGAGGTGATGGCCAGAATCGCGGCCAGGATGATGCCGACATAGCCGATGCCCGACACGACCGCGTTCTGTCCGCCCGCATCCAGTTTCGTCTTGGGCAGGACGGATGTGCGCAAGGCCCCCTGCACCGCCCGCGTTATCGAATAGCCGATGGCAAAGACCAGCAGGAACATCAGCACCGCGCCCGGCGACAGGCGCACGCCCCCCAAGGTAAGGCCCTGCCGGAAGCGGTTCCAGTATTCGACCAGTTCGTTGCCCGAGGCACCCCAGATCAGCAGGAAGACCGGGATCGACAGCAGCACCAGGGCGAACCCGATCAGCAGCGGTGCCAACCCGTCCCGCGCCCCCTCCTGCCCGCGCTTGAGCATGTTGAAGACGTCGGCGATAAAGTCCTGCAGCAGGATCAGCACGCCCAGCAGCGCCATCGACTGTATCCAGGGCCAGATCAGCAGATTGCCGACATTCACATAGCCGATTGCCGCGGCGATCACCGCCAAAATGGCCAAGGGCCGGGTCAGCGTGCCCGCAAGCGACAGCACCCGATGGCGATAGCTGGTGTTGGACTGATCCGCCCAGGGCTTCAGGCCGCGCAGGATCATGCCCAGCTTGAACAGCAGGGCCGCGGCAATGACGATCAGGGCGAAGTGCCAGACGACGGCTCCGCCTTCCGCAAAGTCCAGCGGCACGCGCTGCAAGCGGGAATTGCGTTCGGCCAGGCCCGACAAGGGCAGAAAGGCGACCGAGGCGACGTGGTGGACCGCCAGCGCCATCCCCAACGCATTGACCAGCCAACGGGCCTTCTGGCGTTCATCATGCGGGACATTCAGCGTGTCATAGGCAACCGACTTGTTGGGAAACAACTGCCGTGCAAGCCAGGCACTGCCGAACAGGATCACGCCCGCAGCAGGCAGCGCATCCAGGAAAGGCCGGGTCCACAGGCCAAAGATGCCCGTCGCCGTCAGGGCGCTGATCAACAGGTAAACCCCGATCATCGGCAGCGCGATTTGCGCCAGCGACAGGATAAAGGCCACGACCCCGCGCGAATAATCCTTGGTCCGGGCTGACAGGCGCTGCGGCAGCGTGTCCACCCAGTATCGCCCCAGCGTCAACAGCAGCAGCGCCGCAATCAGATAGCCGGCCACCTGCGGCAGGCGCGGACGCAATTCCCCCCAGGTTGCCCGCTCCCCAATCCTCTGACTGGTGTTTTCCACGATGCCATTGACCAGCCGCGTCGTTTCCGACGCAGCCAGCAGCCAATTGGCAGGCAGCAGGGGCGAGGGAGAAAGCCGCGCAAGTTCCATGACCTGGCGTTCTGTCAGGGCCTGGTCGATCCGCCGCACGATGGTATCGGCGCGGCTGAATGCCTCGACCGCCGCAAGGCGCGGGGCTTGCAATTCGGAAAGCCGGGCCTGCAATTCCGACCGGCGCGCAGCGATGTCGTCAGGCTCCGTCTGACCTTCGGCAGGCGCAGGACCAAGGGCGGCGATCTGGCTTCCGATCGTGGCGATCGGATCGGCGTTGACGCCCTGGGCATCCTGGAACTGTTTTCGCCAATCGACAATGCGCGCCCGGATGTCGTTCAGTTGCGCGGCGGTTGTGTCGCCATTGCCGACCAGCTGTTCGCTTTGCGTGGCGATCCTGTCCCAGGTTTCGTAATTCGGAAGGACAGGATCCTGCGCCCAGGCAGGCGACATACAAAGGGCAAGGACTGTCAGGACGACAGCCAGGAACGCGCGGATCATCAGTTCAGCCTTGGTAAACTTCGGGAATGTCGGGCGCTTCGCGCGTCAGCCAGCCGGGCACGGGCAGCCCCTTGGCGCGCAGGAAATCCAGGTTGAACAGCTTGGTCTGATAACGGCTGCCGAAATCGCACAGGATCGTGACGATGGTATGGCCCGGTCCCATATCTCGGCCCATGCGGATCGCGCCCGCGACGTTGACGCCGGACGATCCGCCCAGGCACAAACCTTCGTATTCCAGAAGGTCGAAGACCACGGGCAAGGCTTCCTCGTCCGGAATGCGCCAGCTGTAATCGGGGGTGAAGCCTTCCAGGTTCGCAGTGATGCGTCCCTGCCCGATGCCTTCGGTGATCGAACTTCCGGGCGCGTCGAATTCCCCCGTCGTGTAAAAGGAATGCAGCGCCGCGCCTTCGGGATCGGCCAGGCCGATCTTTACGCCCTTGGGCTGAAGCGCCATGGCAACCCCAGCCAGCGTGCCGCCCGACCCGACGGCGCAGACAAAGCCATCGACCTTGCCGTTGGTCTGTTCCCAGATTTCCGGCCCCGTGGTTTCCAGATGCGCCCGGCGGTTGGCCACGTTGTCGAACTGGTTGGCCCAGATCGCGCCGTTGGGTTCCGTGCGGGCCAAGGCCTCGGCCAGGCGGCCGGAATAACGGACATAGTTGTTGGGATTCTTGTAGGGTGCGGCCGGAACCTCGACCAATGTCGCCCCTGCCAGGCGCAGCATATCCTTTTTTTCCTGGCTTTGCGTTTCCGGGATCACGATGACCGATTTGAACCCCATCGACGCACCGACAAGGGCCAGACCGATCCCGGTATTGCCCGCCGTTCCCTCGACAATGGTGCCGCCGGGACGAAGCTCTCCGCGTGCCACCGCGTCGCGGATGATGTACAGCGCCGCGCGGTCCTTGACCGATTGGCCGGGATTCATGAATTCGGCCTTGCCCAAGATTTCGCAGCCCGTCGCCTCGCTGGCATGGCGCAGGCGGATCAAGGGCGTGTTGCCGATCATGTCGGCCAGGTCAGGGCAAATTCGCATAAACAAGCAACCTTTCGGTCAGGCTAGGGTTCCGCGCTACCTACACAGGACCGCCGCCAAGGCACAACCCCGCCGTCTGGTCAGGCCATGCCCAGTCCCGCACGCAATGCCGTGTGCCGCAGCTCCAGCCACAGCGCGATCATCGCCAGCGGACCGTTTTTCACCTGCCCAGACATTGCCATCCGGGTCAATTGGGCGCGACTGGTCAGGTGGCCGCGGATATCCTCGGCCTCGGCTTCCAGGCCATGCACGCCCTCGATCCCGTCGGGCAGATCGGCGATGCCGACATAAAGATACAGGTATTCGCCCAGCACGCCGGGGCTGGGATAATGATGGATCGCCGGAAACAGTCGCGTCACCGTCAGGTTCGCTTCCTCCCGCGCTTCTCGCCGGGCGGCATCCTCGACCGTTTCGCCCGCATCGACGCGGCCCGCGATCGGTTCCAGCAGCCAGGGCTGCGGATCGGCGCGCACCACGGGTGCAATCCGCAGCTGTTCGATCAGAAGGACGCGATCCCGGACCGGATCCCAGGGCAGCAAGACAACCGCATCGCCGGATACAAGCGCCTCTCTCCGCAGGACGGGGGTCATGCCGCCTGCATGGGTACGGTGGCGCAGGCGGCAGACCTGGACCGAGAAAAAACCCGAATGGGTTTCATCGCGCGACATGATCTGCACATCGCCCGGCAGCCGCGGCTCGACCAATGGCGCGCCCGAATGAGGGCTGCCTGCCCCGCGCAGTTCAGACGCCGCCACGACCCCAATCATCGGCAACCGCGCGGCAATGTCATCTGGGGACCGGCCGGCTGGTATCGCGAGGATATGGCGCGCGATGGCTGTGGCCAGGGAGGACTGCGGCTCTCCCTCGGCGGTGCCATGGCCCAGGCCCAGGATCCCGTCCTGCGCCATCAGCCCCATCACGGCCGCATAGCGGGCCAGCGCCGCATTCGGCACGACGCGCATCGCGGCAACCGTCCCCTGCCCTGCCGCCAGGCGGGGCCATGCGTCGCGGTCGATCCCCGCCCGCGCGCCACCCGTCAATCCGCCGGGCAGGCTTTCGGGCGCCCCTGTCAGGCCAAACACATCCAGCATATCGGGCTGCGCCAGGATGCCCACCAGCAAGACCGTGTCGCTCATAGCTGGCGCCCCCGCAGTTCTGCCGCAGCAGCCAGGCCCATGTCATGGGATGTCTGCGCAAAGACCGCATCAAATCCCGCAAACATCAGACGCGACAAGGCCTGCCCCTCGGCCGATCCGGCATAGGCGATGTATCTATCCAGTTCCGCGTCCCCCAGCACGGCATAGGCATAAAACAGATAGGCGCCGATCCAGCCTTCGGTATCCGCCCGCAACCGCGATTCTTGCGCCCAGGCATCCCGGACGATCTCGCCGTCCGACAACGGCATCGCAAAGCCCCCGCCTGCCTGGAAGCCGCGGGAAAAGGCAACGGCGGCATTCAGACCACCGGCCACGTTCGGTTCGATCAAGTCGGCGACCTGGATCAGCCGGATGATCCGTGCAGCCCGGGGGTCACGCTGCCGGACCGCCCTGGCAAAGGCATGGCGGGCCGTTGCCTCGACATCCGCATCCAGCATCGCCACGCGGGCCGAAGCCTCCAGCGCCAGCACCCGCTGCCCGAAAACGGTCCCGTAAAAGGCCAGACCCTTTTGCACATCCTCCGGGCGCGCCGCAGGCATTGCCGCCGCCATGCCCGCCACGAACAGTGTCCTGATCCGGGCAGGGTCATAGATGGCGCGGATCCCATCCACCCAGCGGCCGGTACCGCCACGCGGGAACATGGCCGCAGCCATCTCTGTTCCTTCGGCCACGGCCTCGTCGCGCAGGATCGGCGCAAGGTTGTCCAGGCGCATCACCTCCCATACCGCAACGGCTGTCTGCTGGTGCTGCGGAAGGGGTGCACGCGGCTGCGCATGGCCCGGTCCGGCAAGGGCGATCATCAGGCAAAGACTCAGGAACCGCAGCATCAGATATCCTTTCTGGCACAAGTGTTTTTTTCGACAAAACCACTTGCGCTTCAACCCCCACCTCTCTAAATCCCCGCCTCACCACCCAAAGCGCGGAGAGGTGCCGGAGTGGTCGAACGGGGCGGTCTCGAAAACCGTTGAGCCTGCAAGGGTTCCGTGGGTTCGAATCCCACCCTCTCCGCCATTCTGGCGTTTCCAGCCGCGCTGGAACCCGCAGAAGTCATTGTTTGGTGGGCTTTCATTTCCTTGTCTCCGGGTGTTTTCTAATCTGCCAATAAGACCTGTGGGACATTAGGAAAATGGTAACCGGGATCTGTTGCGGGCGGAAAGCAGCGTTGTCCCCATACTGACCGGCCGGAGAGTACCTGACACGCCTTCTAGTCTGGTTGAGGCAGATGAAGGCGCGGCGGGGATCGCGAAAGCCTCTTGGATGTCGGCGCGCCGCTTGTTGGCCGACACCCCGGCGGTGTCGGCCCTGCCTGTGGCTGCTGTCCATGCCTCGCCGGGCGTGAAGGCGCGCTTCCGGCATTCGCTCCAGTGGGGATGATACCGGCCTTCTCGGCGTGAAGCGTGTGGGGCGCTTGCGCGGAGGACACCCCAAAGGCTCGCGCCTAGAGCAGCAAGTCGTCCGCGCTCAACTGGTGAATGCCTTCGATCCTTCCTTTGGCCTCGTAGAAGGTATCTCCATCCGTGTTGAGATAGATATAGGTATCGCCGTCATAATGACGCAGCCGGATCTGAGCGCCATCAGTCGTAAAGGCTTTCGTGCCTGCAACACCAAGAAAATCAAATGCCTGATCGCCAGCTTTTCCCATGTTCGCGTCAATGCCGCTGAAGTCGAACACATCGCCCTCGACATAGTCCTTGATGATCGAACCGTGCCAGTCCGCTGAAGTCTCAAATTCGTATGTCTTGCTCGGCACAGAGATCGAAGGGGCGTCCTCGCCCGTGCGTCCGTCGAACGCCTTCTGAAATTCGGGAGCGTTGAGCATATTGCGCTCGGAATGGGCCACCCCTTCGGCGACGACAAGTTCCCAATTGAATTGCCATCCCTTGGCCTCGGCAAGATCCTTGGCCTCGTTGAACACGACATGGGCTCGCTCCAGGCGGTCGTCGCCTTGCCGCATTGCGGCGGACCCGCCCGACAGTTGTGGCGCGTTCGGATCGTTGTCCTTCGAACCTGCATAGATGGTGACCGGATCGGCCAGATAGTCCCTGAGATAGGCTTCCTGTTCGGCCGATGTCATGTTTCCGTCGAAGCCATAGGGCATATCCTCGGTCAGGCTGGCACGGACATGCGTGGACGGGTTGGCAATGATCATCTTGTCAAAGACATCCGGTCCAAAGGCTGCGACACGGCTCAGGAACTGAGCGCCTGCGGAATGACCAAAAGCGATGGTTTCGGCTCCTGGAAGGTTGCCGATCTTTGCGTGGGCCCATTCGGCAATGTCATCCACAAGCGAGACGGTCCAGTCTTCCTTTGGCAAGAGCTTGCCGTTCGCGGAAAACAAGCCGCCCCGATTGTAGTCGGAAGACGAGAAGTCCTTCTCCTCAAACATCGGGGCCACCACGTACAGTCCATGCTCGTTCGCAACCTTGATGGCCGTGTCGCGAGCGGCCTCGGCATTGCGGCCGGCACCATGGAAATTCAGCAACACGCCCTTGATCTCTCCATCAGGGCGATAGGTGAAGGTCTTAAGCGGCGTACCATCATAAGTTACTGTAAGTTCCTGTTTCCCCAAGGGAGCAGCAGGCAAATTCAACGTCATTCCTGGATCATCCTTCAAGATTTTCGAGCTGGGCGGTTTGCTGGACCCCACTCACATGAAACCGCGTATTTTCTGAAAACGGCTCCACACTGCTGCAATCGATACTGCACATCATAAACAACTTAAGGTTGTATTAATAAGCAGTAGCTTTTGTTCCTGCAAAGGTTCCTGTCCCCCCAGGGCATCGCTGAACTCATTCCAAAGCCCGGCAGGCGGCTGACCAGCCAGGCTGAAAGACAGCATCTGCGGGTTATCAGATATCCCGCAGCACTGGCCTCTTGGCAGGCAGGCAAACTCCGGCTTCCCGGCAGTACCCGACATTCGTTGTAACAAAGGCAGCGTTACCGTCTCCGTTACAGTTGCCGCTGAGGGTTATTTCCCAGGAAAACACCAAGGGCAATCGCCGCCGTCGGCAGGGGGCGTATTGCTGCCGACGCATGGACGCCGAGTGGCAAGGATCAGACGATCACCGCGATCTTGTACCCGAATAAAGCGAATGTGACCTAGTGGGCATTGTGCAATGACGTCCGTTGTGTAGGTGCGGCCCTGCCAAACACCGCGAGAACACAGGTTCGAAAGCACCCCGAACCGCTTATGCGAAGACCGAGATCAAGGCTGCCGAAGCTGTCCAAGACAGTGTTGGACTCCTGTATCCGCTGCGTGTTCACTTGCGCTGCACTCCATCTGTGCAACGCCAAGGGAAATGTCGTATCTCCTCACAAGCTGCCAAGTTTGAACTCAATCGTCGGTATGAAAGCCTTAGAAACCCAATGCCTATGCTTCGACCTGTAGCTTCCGGCGCAGTAAAAGCGAGGCAAGCGATATTCAGGGACATAGCCTATAATGGCTTTGATTTCTTGCATAACAGCGTCATCATCTGTTTCCAGTGGACAGCTTAAATATGGTAGCCATCTCCCTGATGTAGTGAGTCATAATGTAAAGGGTAGAACCATGAAGGTGTTGGATATTCCTGCCGCTTGTGTGGATCTGACCATTATCAGGGCCGACCATCACGACCGTTTTCAGGCCGCTATTGAGCAGGCAAACATAAAATCCCATCATTATTACTTTCCGCGGTTGCTTTTCAGCGGCCAAAGGGAACGCCGTGTTCTTTTGTTCGAGGAAGTTTCCGGGTCCATTCTTGTCTATGGCTTGCAGGAGCGGAGTTCCGGCCTTGATTTGGGCCTTTATGTGCCGCCCATCCCATTTCAGCCCACCGCCTTGCAGTGGGCATTGGCGCGAATGCAAGAATTCAACAAAGGACGCCCGAGCCGGATCGACTGGGTGCAAGAGAAGGAAGCGGCCTTGATGGCGGGCCATGGATTCTCCCTCAGCCTGCGCGAACAGGAATTCATCTATGACCGCGCAGCCGTTGTGGCATTGCAAGGGCCTGAATTCGCCAGAGTTCG
The DNA here is from genome assembly GCF_030863885.1 of Paracoccus actinidiae. Lineage (NCBI taxonomy): Bacteria > Pseudomonadati > Pseudomonadota > Alphaproteobacteria > Rhodobacterales > Paracoccaceae > Paracoccus > Paracoccus actinidiae. The sequence goes on along the minus strand of NZ_CP132956.1, from coordinate 1,552,545 downwards.
CAGGTATCTGTCCAGCGTCAAGAAATATGGCGATCTGGTGGTGCGGCGCTTTACCCAGGCAGATGAGGACGGCTGCATGACGCTTTATCGAAAGTTCCGTGGCCAGCTTCAGTCGAAAGGTGTCGAGCCGAAAGGCTTCAGCGCCATGGTGAACTGCCTCAAGGGCGCTACCGGACTTCCGCTGACCCGCCTGCAGGGCCAGGTGTTCGAGGCGGGCGGCGCCATTCGTGCCTATTCATTCGGCGGACCGATCAATTCGGACTATGGTTGTGCTTTCCTTACGGTGGCAGACCATGACTTTCCGGGCCTTGCCTACGCGCTGCGCCACCAGATGATGATGAGTTGGCCGAACCTCACCTATTTCAACGACTCGACAGACAACAACCGTCCGGGACTGAGGGAAATGAAACAACGATTTCGGCCGATTGAAATGCACAACATCTTCAAGGCGCAGGAAGTGAAAGGAGCGGCGAGACGCCAGGCCTCGTTGTGATGGCCGTCGGCGAGAACTGGCAGGAATGACAAGCCGGGGGCGGACCCGCCAAGACCCGGGTATCAACCCTTTCTGCATCGTTGGGGAAATCAAATTGTTTGCAAGCCTTTCATGACAGGTGGCATTTATCCCTGGTGAAACCGAAATCACCCCATTGCCAGGCTTATTCAGGAGAACGCTTCATGGCACATCCCATCGCACCGGCCATGATCGCGCTGCTGGGTATCTTAGTTTTTGGCGGCCTGGCTTCCAATGGGGCGCCGTCAGAATCCGGGGAAGGACGCGCCACCGCCAAGGTCGCGGGACAAGATATCGAGGTCTTTACCTATCGCCCGCCGGGCTGCGCCTTGCCGTCCATCCTGTTGGTCTTTCACGGCAGCGGGCGAACAGCACAATCCTATCGTGACGCCGCGCGCCCATTGGCCGACAAGGCATGCCTGACCATCTATGCACCTTTATTCGACAAGGATCGCTTTCCGAACTGGCGGTATCAAAGTGGCGGGATTGTGCATGAAGGAGAGGTTCAGCCGCGGGAAAGCTGGACCGTGGGACTGGTGGATGACCTTATCGACTGGGCCCAGGAACAGGAAGGACGACCTGAAGCCGATGCGTATTTGTTCGGCCATTCTGCCGGCGGACAGTTCCTGTCTCGCGTTGCCGCCTATGATCCCCCATCCGAGGCCAAGCGCATCGTCATTGCCAACCCCTCGACCTATGTCTGGCCCGACCTCGAGGAAGATGCGCCCTATGGCTTCGACCGCATCGATGATGACATCCTCGAAGATGAATTGCTTCGCGCGTATCTTGCCGCGCCCGTGACGGTGTTCTTGGGAACGATAGATACGGGCGACGAGGACCTGGTCACCACCAGGCCTGCGCGGCGCCAGGGCGCAAATCGCCTGGAACGCGGCCTGAACGTGTTCGAGGCCGCCCGCCGCACCGCGCAGAACAAGGGTTGGCCGTTCAACTGGCGCCTGGTCAAGGCAGATGGGATCGGACATGCCGGCGGGCAGATGATGCGGTCTCCAGAGATGCTGAATGCAATAACGTCTGGAAAATAAACACCCGGATGTTTTTATCCGAAGAATTGCTGCGCATTGCAGGCAAACAATATACTCTTCCAAAAATTGATCGAAATTTAAGAATGCAATCAGGAAAAGAAATCGACGACCAGACTTGTCATCGCGGCGTTTTCGGAAGCAAGGCGACCACATTTTATTCTTCTTGATTTATTTCATGATTCGCATTGTTAATCGTGGTTAATACAACAGTGCGACAAAGTTCCGAATCTATGCGGAACCTGAAAAAGACAGCCAGTCCATGGGAGGAAAGGCCGTGTCTCTTATCCAGTTGAATAGTTATCGTATCAACAAAGCAAAATGTGCCTTCAGCACGCGCCGTATTCCTCGGGACGCCATGTTGACATTGATCAGCGGGAATATCCGCCCTGCTGCAGGCGACGTTGTCCTGGCCAGGGTGGATGTCTTGGGAAAACAGACCAAGCTGGAGCTGACGGATGGTCGCCGCGCCCATATGTTTCCTGGCGACGAGATTATCGTGAGTTATGGCAACCGATATGCACCGGACCAGTTCGAGGCGGTGGTTTGTGACGATCTGGCGCCTTGCGACTTGGTCGCTGCGGGTGGCATCGCGGGAACGGAACTGTCGCGGCATGCCCGGATGCTTCCGCCGACCCAAATAACGCCGATCGGCCTGGTCGGCGATGCCGCTGGCAAACGCATCAACCTGGCGCAGTTTCGCGTCGATGCGCCGGACAAGACCCCGGACATGCCGGTGGTCCTGTCCTTGGGGACATCGATGAATGCCGGCAAGACGCTGACCTCCACGTCGCTGGTGCGTGGTTTCAAGCGCCTGGGGCTGCGAGTTGCAGCTCTGAAGATCACAGGCACTGGTGCCGGCGGTGATATGTGGATCGTGCGCGACGCAGGCGCGGATGTCGCGCTTGACTTTACCGACGCTGGGTTTGCCAGCACTTACCTGGCCCCGATCGACGAGATCGTGAAGGGCGCGTTCCGCCTGATAAACGTTGCGGCCGAGGCCGGCTGCCAAGTGGCGGTGATCGAAATTGCCGATGGCCTGCAGCAAAGGGAAACCGCACAGCTTATCCGCAACGAGGCGCTCTGCTCGTTGTCATTGGGCTGCACGTTCGCGGCTTACGACGCCATGGGTGCAATCTGCGGATATCACGAACTGGTCAAAGCGGGCCGCAAGGTGCTTGGCATCAGTGGCCGACTGGGGCTGTCCCCGCTGGCAGTTCGGGAAGCAGAAGCGGCCACCGGATTGCGCTGCTATTCACCCTGGGACTTGCAACAGGGTGCGCTTGTCCCGCTGATCAAGCGCCGGGCAGTCCAGGCTTTTGCCGCCTCGCGTTTCCAGCGGCAATCATTGCTGGTGCTGACCCGGGAGGCGATGTCGCAAGGCTCCCTGGACGCCGTTCACTCCGAAGATCGAATGGTCCCGTCCCCGACTTTCAGGCCTCCGGCGCATCAGTCCAAGGAGGTTTTGGCCGTGCTGGCAAAACACCTGATGGACATGGAGGTGGCCGCCCATTGCGGCTTGCGCCGTGGGGAAATGCACCCCCCCTGCCGCACGAACCGCCGCAATGGCTTTCGGCGGCTATGCTGGACCAGCAGCCTGGGAAATATCGAGCTTGCGGTTCCGCGGCTGCGGCATGGATATTATGTTCCCTCGTTCCTGGGAACCGAGATCGCGCCAGCCCAGGTCGAGGCTGTGCTGCAGGCAGCCGATATCGCCGCTTGCGAGAATGCGATCTTGGATATCTTGCGATCACTGGGCGGCCTGGGGATAGGGCGCGGCGATGCGACGGCGATTGTCCCCAGTGTAATGGCCCTTATGGGCAAGCCCGCCTTGCCTGCGCGGGATAGGCAGGCGGCTGGCCTGGCTCTGTCCAATAGCGGCAGCGACTTTCGTTCCCAGGATGTCTGGCCAGACGATGAAGAGGTCAATGGCGACCTCCCCGATGCCGAGGACGAGGAGGCCTTGGGCTTTGCCGATGACATTGCCAGAGATCCTTCAATGGCCGAGGCCATGGCCGGAGACAATGTTCTCGCCATGGCCCCGCCCAGGTAAAGGCAGGCACAGGTGGCAAGGCGACGCAGGGCCGGGAACAACACAGCAATCACGGCTGCCTGGCGGGCGTCACGCGGCGGGCTTGCCGCCCTAATCCTGTTTACGGTCTTCATCAATCTTCTCAAATTTGCGACGCCCCTTTATCTTCTGCAGGTGCTTGACCGCATCCCGGTCAGCCGCAGCATCGAGACACTGGTGATGCTGACCGTCATGGTCCTGGCGGCGGTTGCGGCGGGCCTTGCCCTGGATATTGTCCGCCGCCGAATGCTGACCCGCTGGGGCACCTGGATCGAACACCGGTTCGGGCCGCGCATCGTCCAGCAGGAACTGTCAAGGTCGGGACCACAGGTGTCCGCAGACATGAACAACGCGCTTGGCGACCTGGGCCGCGTCAGGTCGTTCGTGACGCGGTCGGCTGCATCCTGGATGGACGTGGTATGGACGCCGCTGTTCCTGCTGGGAACCTATTTGATCCATCCGGTGCTGGGCGGGGTGGCGGTTGGTGCGACGGTTCTTTTGATCGTTCTGGCTGTCTTGCAGGAATACACCACCCGTGAAGCCCGCCGCGTGTCGAACGACGCTTCGCGCGAAGCTGAAAACCTGATGCTTGATGCAGAGCGCAACCGCGAAAGCGTGGTCGGGCTGTCCATGTCATCGGCCTTGACGGAGAGGTGGCAAAGAAGCGCCGGGGGTCGGCTGGCCGAGCGTGAACGCATCGAAGCCCGCCAGACTTTCTTTCGCACGCTGATCAGGGGCTTGGGGGAAGTGTTGCGCATCGGTATGCTTGCCTTTGGTTTGTGGCTGGCGGTGACCGGTGGCCTGACGCTTGGCGGCATCTTTGCGGCACGCGTCATGGCAGGTTTTGGTTACACGCTTGCTGAACGTGCCGCGCGCAACTGGCGCTCTCTGCGCGAGGCGCGCATGGCCTATGCGAACCTCAAGCTGCGCCTTGCCGAGGAAAGGGAAACCGAGACATCGGTTCTGCCCGATACGGACGGGGCGCCGTTTGTGCTGGACAAGGTATCGTTCCGTCATCAGGGACAGCGCGACGACGTGATCAGGCGCCTGTCGCTGACCCTGGCCGCGGGCGAAGGGCTTCTTGTCACCGGCACGGCCGGCACTGGCAAGACCACACTGTCGCGGCTCATCGTGGGACTGATCGAGCCGCGCTATGGGCAGGTCAGGCTTGGCGACATCGAAATATCGAGGATTCCCGCCGACCTCAGGACACGACTGATAGGCTATCTTCCCCAGCATACGGAGATCTTCGGCGGCACGGTTCGGGAAAACATCGCGCGCATGGGCGACCTGCCGTTCAGCCAGGTTGTTGCGGCAGCACAGCTCGCCGGGATCCACGAACGTATCGTGGCACTCCCGCAGGGCTATGACACCCTTATCGGTCCGGAGGTGACGGGGCTGTCGGGAAGCGAGCGCAAGCGGATCGCGCTTGCACGCGCCTTTGTCGGCAAGCCGCGCCTTATCGTCCTGGATGAGCCGATGGCAAATCTGGATGATTCCACAAGACGGGCCCTTGGGTCGGCGCTGAAGCAACTGAAGTCCGATGGATGCACCATCGTCATGACCCAGGCGGTGCATTCGACGCCGCTTAGCCGCATTGCAGACAAATTCCTGATCCTGGGCGGAAAAAGCCTAGAGGTGACAAAAGCGCAGACCGACAGGACCGAAACGGCGTCCGAAGACACCACCGGTCTGAGGAGCGTGACATGACCGCTTCCGACGAAAGACTATCGGCAGGTGCCGGTTCCGGCCCGCCGTTCGGCGCCGGCCTCACCTTCTGCGGCTTTGCCATCATCGGCCTTTTCTGCAGCGCCTTTGCGGTCTGGTCCATGCTGGCCCCGATCGAGGGTGCGGTGGTGGCGCCAGGCGTTCTTGCGGTGGAAAGCAATGTGCGCACGGTTCAACACCTCGAAGGCGGGATCGTGCAGGAAATCCTGGTCCAGGAAGGCGATTCCGTAGCCGCGGGCGACGTGTTGATCCGGCTTGGCAGCACGCACCCGACCGCAGCCCTCAACGAAATGCAGGCTCAGTATTTCGAGGCCCGCGCCACCGAGGCGCGGCTGATCGCAGAACGCGACGGGCTGGACCGGATCGAATTTCCCCCGGAACTTCGGGACAAGGTGGGCGATAGCGCGGCGCAAGCCTCAATGTTGGGACAAGAAAGCATCTTTGCCAGCCGCCGCTCGCTTCTTGGTGATCGGCTTGACATTCTGAAGCGCACGCAAAGCGCCCTGACCAACGAAATCGAGGGACTGGAAGGGCAAATAGGTTCGGCCGAACGGCAACTTGCCCTGATCGAAGAAGAGCTTACCAGTGCCAACAGCCTGCTTGCGCGCGGGTTGATGGAAGCGCCGCGCGTTCTTGGGCTTCGGCGCACCCAGGCGGAATTGCAGGGAACGATCAGCCAACACCGCGCGGCAATCGGCGTCGCGCAGCAGCGAGCCGAGGAAGCGTTGCTGCGCATGGCCGAGCTTAAGGCCACGATGGCCAACGAAACCGAGGAACAATTGCGCGAAATCCAGACGCGCGCCTATGACTTGGGCCAGCGGCTTGCGGCGGCGCGGGACATTCTGGATCGAACCACGATCCGCTCGCCGATCGCGGGAACCGTAGTGGGGCTTAATGTCCACACGGTAGGGGGCGTGATCGCGGCGGGACAACCGCTGCTGGACGTGGTGCCCCTGAACGACAAGCTTGTGGTTCAGGCGACCATCGATCCGCTTGACATCGACCAGGTAACCGAAGGGTTGCCAGCGACAATCTGGCTGTCGGCGCTTAACCGGCGCACGCAGACGGGGATCGAGGGACGGGTGAAGACGGTTTCGGCCGACCGCCTGACCGATCCCCGCACGGGCCTTCCCTATTATCTCGCGCGTGTCGAGATGGAGGCGGCGGCCGTCGAGCATTCGGCCGTCCCGCTGCAAGCCGGCATGAGCGCGGATGTCATGATCAAGACGGGCGCGCGCACGGCCTGGGATTATCTGTCCGCACCCATTGTTCGCAGTCTCAGTTTCGCTTTGCGGGAGAGTTGATATGGATATCGCAGGTCCGACCACGAATTCCGACGATCACGCAGCCTTGCTTGGCCGCATCCCTGTAAAGCCAATCCGATCCCGGATGCTGGCCGCCGGCAATAGTTCTTCGCGCAAGCCGGTCATCCGCATGGAATTCCGCCTGGAGGAAGACCGCGCCCGGTGCGTATCCCCACAACGGTGGCAGAAGATCACGGCGGCGCTTCCCATCCTGCCACCGGCCGTCATGGACTTTCCGGACTGGCAGCTTGCTTGCAACGCCCAAACGCCGATCCCCCTCGTCGCCTTTGTCGAACTTGTAGCCCTTCTTCTTCAACGGTCCATGGGCTGGCCCGTTACCTTTATGGCAAGTTCCCGCACGGCACCCGGTTCTGACCAACGTTCCAGCGCGTCCCCGAGCCTTCCGGGCGAAGAGCGGCTTACCGCCGTGTTTGAGACGCGGCAAAAGGCGGCTGGGCTTCTGGCAGGCCGGCTTGCCCTGGATCTGTGCGACAGGCTGATGACAGCACCCGAGGACGGCTTTGCCGCGGTCCTGGCCGAAGCATTCGCAACCTTTCAGCGCCGGACTGCAAGCACGACTCCCCACCGGTTTGCCTTGTGGATGGCTTCGCGGGCGATGCGGCGGGGCATTCCCTGGACAGCCCTGCCTGGCCAAGCCTTTCTAAGGCTGGGCCGAGGGCGCCAGGCCGAGTTGCTGCGAGGCCTGGATACCAGCCTTACGCCCTGCATTGCCGCAGGCTTTGCCAAGCGCAAGGAGATCGCAAGCAGCCTGCTCAGGGCAGCGGGCCTGCCCATTGCCGAGCAGCGTTACGCCCGCAACCTGGCCCGGGCCATCGCTGGCGCCCACGAGATCGGGTTCCCCGTTGTCGTGAAGCCAAGGGACGGCAACGGGGGCCAGGGGGTCTCGGTCGATCTCAAGACCGACGAGCAGGTCACCCGTGCCTTCGAACTGGCGGTTAAAATCTCTCCGGCGGTGGTGATCGAGTCGATGATCAAGGGTCCGACATTCCGCCTGACCGTGATCGGCGGACGCCTTTTCGGCGTCGTGGAACGGCACCCGCCACGGGTCCAGGGTGACGGCACTAGCACGGTCGCCGATCTTATTGTCGAGGAAAACAAGAATCCCGAGCGCCAAGCCCTTTATATCGCCAGCATGAAGCCCATCGTCCTGGACGAGGAGATGCTGGACCTGCTGGCCGAGCAAGGCCTTTCCCCCGAAGACGTTCCCCAAGCGGGCCGCTGGGTGCTGCTGCGCCGTGTGCCTAACCCGCCATTCGGGGACAAGAGCGACGTGACCGATATCCTCCATCCGACCATCCGCGCCATGGCCGAGCGCGTTGCCGCCGTCATGGGCATCCACGTTCTGGCCATCGATTTTGTCACCACCGACATCAGCCGACCTTATCAGGAAACCGGCGGCGCTATCTGCGAGGTCAACACCTTCCCCGACCTGGGCGTGCATCTCAAGGTCAGGGCGGGAACCCCCAGGGACGCCGCCGATGCCGTGCTTGATTTGATTTATCCTCCCGGCAAGGGATGGGGCTTCCCCGTGATCGCGGTCCTCCGGGACGAGGCCGACGGCGACATCGAAGGCGCGCTGCGCACCGAATGGGAAGGACGGGGCTACAAGGTTGCCATCGCATCGGCCTTGGCCACGGCGGGCGACAGGACCGGAACCGTCCCCCAGACCGCTTTCGAGGAACGCCTGCGTGCCCTGGACCTCGACCCGGAAGCCGACCTGGGCATCGTCGTCCTGGCGCCGCGCCAGCTTGTCGACTGGGGTCTTGGCTATGAATCCGTGGATCTTGCAGTCGTCCCTGCCGGAGAAGCGGCCAGCAACTTTGACCGGCGGGCGCGCCGTATTCTGGAAAGAGTGGCGCGGGGCCGGATCCTGGCACTTGATGACCCCGACCTGGCACGAAGAAGCTATGAGGCATTGGCCCTGGGACGCAAGCTGCGAAGCCCAAAGGCCCTGGGCAAGTCAGCCGAGGACGCTCCGTCGAAAAGCCCAAAGGGGAAGTCCATATCCAAGGCTTTGCCAAAGTCAGCCATCAAGAACCCTGTCGCGATCGCCCCCCTTCAACCGCGCAGCGATGGAGACGTGCGCCGGGCGCGCAGTGGACGCTTGCGCGCCGAAGAACCCCGGATTTTCGACGCGGGAAACATTCACGCGCGCCGCCCGGTGATCGAACTTCCCATCCTCGGGGGCGCAGAGATCGTGGTTCCCGCCGCCTTGGCGCAGACGGTCAGCACGATACTTCCACCTTTGTCGGGACGCGTTCCCGATTTTGGGGGATGGCGGCGGGTGACCACGTCCACGGAACCCGTTCCCGTCGCGGCTCTGGTCGAGGTTCTGGCAGTCGCCGTGCAACGCTATGCCGGCTGGCCGGTGCGCTTTTGTTCCTGGAAACCATCCGAGGACAACACTGGCTTGATACCCCCAGGGAAAGCACCATCGCCGCAGGCTGAGGGGAACCCGGCCCGTGCCGTTTTCGAGGTCGCAACGCCGACGACCGGGATTGTCGCATCCAGGGTGGCGCTTGCGCTGGCCTCGGCACTGCTGGATGGCGAGGAACCTGACGAGCTTCAGGCGATGCTGTTGCAGCACATGCACGACCTCAGGCAAGAAACGGTGCATGAAAGGCCCCATGTGGATGGGCTGGAAATTGCGCGAGAGGCGACAGTGCGGGGCATATCCTGGTCCGTAGTCGAAGGATCGAACATCCTGAGACTGGGTTCGGGCCGGTATGCGCAAATGGTTGCGGGTTCAAAGACGTCCCGAGCCTTGTCGATCGCAAATCTTATCGCTGCCTCCAAGCATACATCCGGCAGGATCCTGGCTACGGCGGGATTTCCGCTGCCGCGCCAACAGGTCGCCCGATCCGAGGAGGAAGCCCTGGAGGCTGCCCGCGCCATCGGCTTTCCCCTCGTGGTCAAGCCTGCCGAGGGGTTCAAGGGACGGGCCGTCTCGATAGGCGTCACCGATGAGGCTGGTGTCTTGGTCGCCTTTGGCCGTGCCCAGGCGATTTCCTCCAAGGCAATCATCGAATCGGTCGTTCCGGGCAACGAGTACCGCCTTCTGGTCATCGGCGGCCGCTTTGCCGCTGCCGTGCATCGCCGGCCCGCGCAGGTGCGGGGCGACGGCGCCAGCACCATCCTTGACTTGGTCGAGCGCGAAAACGCCCGGCCCGAGCGTGACAGGCGACTGGCCGGCCGCGCCACGTCGCTTGTGCCGATCGCACTCGACGACGAAGCCCTGGCACTGCTGGCTGAACAGGGGTTCGGCCCGGCTGCGGTGCCAGGTCCGGATCAGACGGTTCTTCTTCGTCGCCAGTCCAATCACGCGCTTGGGGGCGACAGCGTGGATGTGACCGACGCGGTCCACCCGTCCCTTCGAAGCATGGCAGAGCGGGCCGCGACCATCCTGGGAATCGACATCTGCGGCATTGACTTCATCACGACCGACATCAGCCGATCCTTTCAGGAAACCGGCGGCGCGATCTGCGAGGTCAACACGCGCCCCGGCCTCAAGCTGCATTATGGCGTTTCGCATGGAAAGCCGCGCAATGTCGCAGCCAATGTACTCGATATGCTCTTTCCCGACGGCGGCCCAAGCCGGTGCCCCGTGGTCGCCATTGTCGGCACGGATGCAGAGACACATGACTTGGTGCATTCCGCCGAAAGGGCGGCAGCCAAGGCTGGAAAGGTTCTGGGCGTGGTGACGGAACCCCTGGGTGCCATGAGCCTTGCTGCAGCGACGCGGCATCTTGGGGGGGTGGAGGCGGTTGGATGGGACAGGGAGATTGACGCAGTTCTTGTTCTTGCTTCGCCGCGCGTGGTGGCTGATCGCGGCCTAGGCCTTGATCGGATCGACCTGGCAGTCCTGAAGGCCTCAGAGGGCGATGTGATCTCGGCGGCGGCGCGCAATGCACTGGCGCGGCTGTCCGGCAACCGCGTCCTCCGGCCAGATGATCCCGTGGCGCGAAAGCGGATCCTTGCAGCACTGGGCTTGCCCAAGGCAGGCCGGATCGAGCAGGCAAGGACCGAAACGCCTCCGGTTTCCGCACCTACAAAGACGCCGCCGGCGGCGCAGCCCGCTGTTGCCGCTGCCATTGATCCGGCCAGCTCGCCCCCGGCCAGCGACGTGCTGCGGCCCAAGTCCGCAAATGCCACGGTCCTGTTGGTGGGCGACATCGGCTTTGGTGAGCCGTATATGCATCTGCCCAAGGCCTCGGGCTTGCTGCATATGCTTGATGACCAAGGCTACGGTTATTCCCTGGCGGGGCTGCAGGGCCTCTTGTCGTCGGCGGACCTGGTGATCGGAAACCTTGAGGTTCCGCTTTCCTTGCATCCCGACACTGCCCTGCGAAGCTACAAGAAAAATCTTGGCTGGTCGGATCCCAGACGGACCGTGGCAGCCCTGGGTCAGGCAGGCATTGGCGCGGTCTCGCTGGCCAACAACCACTCGCTTGATTGCGGCGCGATCGGCCTTGCCGAGACGCTGGCCCGCCTGAAAGCAGCCGGCATCGCCAGTTTCGGTGCAGGCGCCGACCTTGCGGCAGCCGACCAGCCGCTGATCCGGCGCCTCATGGTCGGGGGGCAGGAACGAAGCCTTGTGGTATTCGGCGGCTTTGAACATCGCGAACGCTACAAGGACCGCTACAGGTGGTATGCACGGCCGCAGGCGCCAGGGGTAAGCCGACATTCAGCCGATCGCATCGCATCAAGCATCGCTGTCTTGCGGGACTGCCTGCCCGCGCCGGTCTTCGTGGCCTATCCGCATTGGGGCGATCACTATTCCGAAGTAAACGACGCACAGCGCGAACAGGCTGCCCGGCTGATCGAGGGGGGCGTCGATCTGATCATCGGCCATGGGGCGCACTCTGCCCAGGCTGTCGAGATCGTGGCCGGTCGTCCGGTTGTCTATGGCCTTGGCAATTTCGTCTGGAACACGCCGGGCCATTACACCAAATTCGGCGCCCCGCCCTACAGCCTGGTCGCAGCACTGGTCTTCCACGGCAAGCAAGGCCAGGGCGGCATCTCGTTACGGCTTTTCCCGATCCTTACCGACAACACGGTGACGAATTTCCAGAGCCGCCCTGTAACAAGGAAGGAATTTGCAGAGGCCGTTGGAATGGTAGGACAGAGCGTCAAGACGCAGTTCGTCAGGCGATCATCTAAGGCAGGGCTGTTCCTGGAATTCAAAATCGACGGCATCGCCAAATTCCGAACGTCCGAGAAGACGGAGGCGGCGGAAAGCACGGTGCAGGAAAGATAATCCTGACACAGTCCGGCTGGGCGGACAAAACGGCGTCTGCGTCTGCCGGACCTCTTGGTTTACGATGCCAGGCTTGTCACGAATGACCCAAGACAAGGCGTGATCGCCTTGGTAAACCCCTTGATATTCGAGGTTTGTCATGCATCCAGAAGATGCGGCCTTGCCAATCCCCGACCAGGCCGCCGCGCTGAGCGGCCTTGCTCGTATCCAGATCCAGTATGCCGACACCTTCGTTCAAGCCTGCGAGGCTGCCGGAGGACGATCCTATGTCAATTATTTTCCGTTTCTGCATTTCTACGGCAGTGACGGACGTCTGCGATGGGAGCGATATCATGGTTCGATCCTGATCTATCAGGTCCGGCGGCGGCCGACCGGGGGAAAGCACATGACCTTGTATCTTCCACCCATGCCTTTTGATCCCGAAGCCCTGCGGCACGCCTCTGACCGGATACGGGACTTCAACGCAAGCAAGGTGGTCAGGATCATCTGGGTCGGCGAAGAAGAGGTTCTCACTGTCGCCCGCGCAGGATTTTCGGTCTTTTTCAAGATAGATGAATTCATCCATGATCGCGCAGCGGTTATGAAGCTGGAAGGCCCCTCATTCAGAAGCCTGAGGCAAGACCTGTCACGCGTCCGCAGGATGGAGAATCTTGAAACGCGGCCCTATCGGGAGGAGGATAAGGCCGCCTGCCTGGCAGTGCTGGAGGGTTGGGAGAAGAGAGTGTCGGCGCAGGGCATAAAGCTAACCGTCGGCACCTATGCGACAAAGGCCTGCTTGGCAGAAGCATCGCGCTTTGCGCATCCCTTGCTTGGTGGGCTGGTCGTCGAAATCGATGGAACTGTCCGGGGCTTTGCATTCGCAGGCCGAATTTTTGGGAAAATGGGCTGTATTTACCTCTGCTATACAGACATTCGCTTCCGCGGCCTTCCGCAGCTTCTGCGATACCAGTTGATGGAATCCCATCCAGAACTTCCGTATTTCAACAGTTCAGGGGACAGCGGACGCGAAGGACTGCACAACTTCAAAATGCAGTTCCGGCCCATCGGGATGCACGGTCGCTTCGGTGCCCAGATGAACTAGGTCAGAACCATTGCTTGCCCTTTGTCGCTCGACTCAGCCCTCGCGGGATCCTGAGAGACAGGCAATTTCCCATCTATCGAAGGCGCCATGGAAGGGCTGAACCACTTCTCCCCTAACCCGCCTTGGCGGCGACATGGTGCGCAAGGATGGGAGATGAGCATGGCGAAGCGTCCAAGCCGGAGCCATGACCCCGCATTCGAGCAGAAATGGCGGCATCTGCATTCCCGGACAAGCGAACGTCCCTACTTGGCCGGGATTTCGACACTTGGCTCGATCCAGATCACTCAATGGCTTACCAGTTCCCGGAAAGCGTCCGCGCAGTGCTTGCAGTTGCCGAGACCTTGGCTTTGTCAGCCGAAGGTAAAGGTCTGTTCCACCACCGCCTCCATCGAGACATAGCTGGATGTGTTGCTGATATGGGGAAGGCTGGATATCTTCTCGGCCATGATGCGCCGGAAATCGGCCATGTCGCGGGACCGGACCTTGACCAGGTAGTCGAAGCCCCCGGCAATCATGTAGCATTCCTCGATTTCCGCGATGGCGCGGACGGCGGCGTTGAATTGCTGCAATGCAGCCTCTCGGGTGTCGCTCATGCTGACCTCGACATAGGTGACATGGGTCAGGCCCAGTCTCACGGGGGACAGGATCGCGCGGTATCCGGTGATCAGGCCGATCTCCTCAAGATGCCTGATGCGCAGGGCGACCGGGGTCTTGGACAGGCCCACCTTGCGCGCCAGTTCGGCGATGGGGATGCGGGCATTGCGGGTCAGTTCGGCCAGGATCTTCTGGTCCTGGGCATCCAGCTTGACATTCATCCTGAAAACCGCCCCAACAATGTTCGATCCGACCAGCGGTTATATCAAAGACAGGCGCACCGCCTAGCCGATCTTTGATATTCCTGTTCGGTCAGTCAAGGAGATCGGCATGGCCCCTGTTGCTTCCAGCGTCTTTTCCACCCAAGCCAAGTTCGCGGACGAAGCGCAGCTTCTGGAACGCCTGACCACAGGAGCCGACTTGCCGCCGGATCGGCGTGCCGCCATCACCGCCCGCGCGGCCGATCTGGTCCGCCGCATCCGGGCCGAGGCGCGTCCGTCGCTGATGGAACATTTCCTGTCCGAATACGGGCTGTCCACCCGCGAAGGCGTGGCGCTGATGTGCCTGGCCGAGGCGATGCTGCGCGTGCCCGACAAGATCACCATCGACGCCCTGATCGAGGACAAGATCGCCCCGTCCGACTGGGGCCGCCACCTGGGCGAGGCGTCGTCGTCGCTGGTCAACGCCTCGACCTGGGCGCTCATGCTGACAGGCAAGGTTCTGGACGACGATCAGGCAGGCACGCTGCGCCGCATGGTCCGCCGTTTGGGGGAACCCGTGATCCGCACCGCCGTGGGCCGGGCGATGAAGGAAATGGGCCGCCAGTTCGTGCTGGGCCAGACCATCGCCGACGCGCTTGACCGCGCCCGCACGCGCGAAAAGCAGGGCTTCACCTACAGCTATGACATGCTGGGCGAGGCGGCGATGACCGGCGCGGATGCCGCGCGCTATGCCCGCGCCTATGGCGATGCTATTGCCGCGATTGCGAAAGCCTGCACCAAGGGGTCGGTCGAACAGAACCCCGGGATATCCATCAAGCTGTCGGCGCTGCACCCGCGATACGAGGTCGCGCAGGAAGCCCGCGTGATGCGCGAACTGGTGCCGGTGGTGCTGCGGCTGGCCCAGCAGGCCAAGACCGCGAACATGGGCATGAACATCGACGCCGAGGAACAGGACCGGCTGGTCGTCTCGCTGAAGGTGATCGAGGCGGTGCTGGCCGATCCATCACTGGCCGGTTGGGACGGGTTCGGCGTGGTGGTGCAGGCCTATGGCAAGCGCACGGGCCAGACCATCGACTGGCTGCACGACCTGGCCGCGCGGCTGGACCGGCGCATCATGGTGCGCCTGGTCAAGGGTGCCTATTGGGATGCCGAGATGAAGCGCGCCCAGGTGGACGGCCACCCCGGCTTTCCGCTGTTCACCAGCAAGACCGGCACGGATGTCAGCTATATCGCCAATGCCCGCAAGCTTATCGGCTACGCTGACCGCATCTATGCGCAGTTCGCCACCCATAACGCCCATACCGTCGCCGCGATCCTGGAGATGGCGGGCGACATCCCCTTCGAGTTCCAGCGGCTGCACGGCATGGGGGAACGCCTGCACGACATCGTGTTGCGCGAAACCGGGGGACGCTGCCGCATCTATGCCCCTGTGGGGGCGCATCGCGACCTGCTGGCCTATCTGGTGCGGCGCCTGCTGGAAAACGGCGCGAACAGCAGCTTCGTCAACCAGATTGTGGACGAGGCGGTCACGCCCGAGGAAGTCGCCCGCGATCCCTTTGATGCGCTTGCCACGGCCAAGGCCCCGGCATCCCTGCTGACCCCCGCGGGTTTGTTCGGAGCCTCGCGTCGTAATTCCACCGGGTTCGACATCAGCGACGAGCAAACCCTGGCCCGGATCAACGCCGCGCGCGACGTGGCGATGCCCGACGCGGTGCCGCTGACGGTATCAGGCGCCACGGGCACTGTGCAGGACGTGGTGAATCCCGCCACGGGCGGCCGGATCGCCACGGTGACGATGGCAGATGGCGCAACCGCCGCGCGGGCCATCGACGATGCGCGCGCCTGGGACGCGCCTGCTGCGGAACGCGCCGCCGTGCTGCGCCGGGCTGCGGATCTTTACGAGGAAAACTTCGGCCCGATCTTCGGCATCCTTGCGAAAGAAGCCGGCAAGACCCTGGCCGATGCCGTGGCCGAGTTGCGCGAGGCGGTGGATTTCCTGCGCTATTACGCCGCCGAGGGCGAACACAGCCCGCAAGCCCCGCGCGGCATCGTCGGCGCGATCAGCCCCTGGAACTTTCCGCTGGCGATCTTCACGGGCCAGATCGCGGCGGCGCTGATGGCGGGCAATGCGGTGATCGCCAAGCCCGCCGAGGCCACGCCGATCATTGCCGCCTATGGCGTCAGGCTGCTGCATCAGGCGGGAGTGCCGCTGTCGGCCTTGCAACTGCTGCCGGGACGCGGCAGCGTGGTCGGCGCGGCCCTGACCGCGGATCCGCGCGTCAGGGGCGTGGTCTTTACCGGATCGACCGACACCGCCCGGACCATTGCTCGCACGATGGCCGAGAAGCTGGCACCCGGCACGCCGCTGATCGCCGAAACCGGCGGGCTGAACGCGATGATCGTGGATTCGACCGCCCTGCCCGAACAGGCGGTGCGCGATATCGTGAACGGCGCCTTCCGATCTGCGGGCCAGCGTTGTTCCGCCCTTCGCTGCCTTTATGTCCAAGAGGACATCGCCCCCCATGTGATCGAGATGATCCGGGGCGCGATGGACGAACTGGTCGTGGGCGATCCGTGGGATCTGGCGACCGATGTCGGCCCGGTGATCGACACGGGCGCACGGGACGACATCGCGGGCTATATCGCCGCCAACGGCAACCGCGTCATCCACAAGCTGGACACGCCCGGCACCGGCACCTTCGTTCCGCCGACCATGCTGCGCGTGGGGGGCATCAACGATCTGGAACGCGAAATCTTTGGTCCGGTCCTGCACGTTGCAACCTTCAAGGCGGACCAGTTGGACAAGGTGGTGGCCGAGATCAATGCGCGCGGCTTCGGCCTGACCTTCGGGCTTCACACCCGCATCGACAGCCGCGTGCAGGAGGTCAGCGACGCGATCCATGTGGGCAACATCTATGTGAACCGCAACCAGATCGGCGCCGTCGTGGGCAGCCAGCCCTTTGGCGGCGAGGGGCTGTCGGGCACCGGACCAAAGGCCGGCGGGCCGCGCTATGTGCCGCGCTTCTTCGCCCCCGAGGCCCCCGCTGTTGCAGGGGCCGGTTGGCAGGGTCATGCGGATGAAGGCCGCATTCGCGCCCAGCTTGCCGCCCATCGGTCAAGAAAGATCGACGAACGCCTGATGCCCGGCCCGACCGGAGAGCTGAACCGCCTGACCGCCCATACCCGACCGCCTGTCCTGTGCCTTGGCCCGGGCGCACAGACGGTCGCGGCCCAGATGGCAGCGGTCGCCGCCCTGGGTGGGGATGCCGTTGGCGTGGATGGTGGTCCCCTGCCGTCCGAGGCCCTGACCCGCCTGCCCGCCATGGCCGCCGCCCTGTGGTGGGGCGACGAGGCGCAGGGCCGCGCCTATGCCCAGGCCCTGGCCGCGCGCAACGGCGAGATCGTGCAGCTTGTCACCGGGATGCCCGACCTGGCCCATGTCGCGCATGAACGCCACCTATGCGTGGACACCACGGCAGCGGGCGGCAACGCCGCGCTGCTGGCGGGATAAGGAAGGGGGCCGGACGGCCCCCTTTTTCCATCTTCAAGACGCGGTGGCGTGGCTGGCCCAAAGGCTAGCCAGGGCGTCAGGCAGCCACGGCGCGGGGCAGCAGCAGCGATTGTTCCACATAGAAATGCGCCACAACGTCCGCGCACAGCTTGCGCAATCCGGTGTAAAGCGCCGTCCAGGATCCGCAGGCGCCGATGGGAAGCTGCATCGAATGGGTGACGTGCTCGATCCGTTGCAGGATTGTTCCAATCTCGTCGTGCTGGTCGATCGCCGTTCTGACATGACCAGCCAATCCGGCAACCTCGCCCTGCAGGATTGCAGGAAACAGCAGGTTTTCCTGGGCCGTCCTCTGGGCTTCCAGACCCTCGCGCAATGCGATCAGCGCCTGGGTCAGGCCCAGGGGCGCATCGTCATGATCGCCATGGACGATTTCCACCCGGTTCGCCAGCGGGATCAGGAAGTCCAGTTCCTCGCGGTGGGTGACGTGGTAACGGTCGATGATATGCTGGATCAGCGCGGGCGTGTCCGAAGGGGCATCCCGGCTGGCCTTGTCGATCAGGCTCTGCAGCCGCGCGGTCAGGGCCGCCAGATCCAGCCCCGCCTTGTCTGCGGCCTGGCTCAGGCTCAGGTTGCCGCCGCAGCAAAAGCTGATACCGGCCTCGCGAAAGATGCGGGCCGCGCCGGGCAGTTTGGCGGCAATGTCGGCCACGGTGTTGCCGGGGGAAAGAAGGGGGTCGGTCATGCGTTTTCTCCGATGGGATCAGGGGGTCCAGGACCGCGCCGGCGGCAGGGCCGGATGCAGCAGATCGACGGCGCGGGCCGCGATCCGGGCAGTGATGCCGGCTTTGCCGGTCGCAGGTAAAAGGCAGGGACCGGGGACAGGATCACCGCCCCCGGTTCCGCCGCAGCCTGCATGGTGCGCAGATGCGCCAGGGTCAGCGGCGCTTCCCGGGCCAGCGTGACCGGCGGGCGGCGCTCCTTCAACTGCACGGGCAGTGCATTGATGCCCGCCAGATCCTCCTGCTGCAGGGGGCATTGCGCCGCACCATGGGCCACGCCGCCCGCCTCATCCGCCAGTGGGACCGGGCGTCGCGCATAGCGCGGCGGGATCGGCCCCTGGCGGCGCAGGGCGGCAGGCGGAAAGGCGGTCATCTCGTGACGCAGGGACAGGGATGCGCCGATCCGCGCCAGATGCCCCCGCGCTTTGGCGAAGGCCAGAACAGCCCGCCGGTCGGGAAACGGGGAACGGCTGCGGAGAGGGATCTGGGACTGGATCATGGGGCTTCTCTCTAGCCCGGGAAATCGGCTGCTCTCTTGACGATGGTCAAGCAAGGCGCTGTTTTCCGGAATAGGTCGACGAATTGGATCGTCGTGCCTCCCTCCCCCGGCTGGTGCGGCGCCCGGGCCAATGTCGCCACGCCCGGCGGCACGACCAGGCCAAGGACAGGTGCCAGTTCGTTTGCGGCAACGATCCCGACGCGGAAACGCTGGACGGCCGGGCGTTCCTGACCCTGAACGGCGTGCAGATGCTGGGCCATGCCCATATCACCGTCGCGGGCCAGATCCCGGATCTGGCGTCAGTGCGAACCGGCTGTCTTTGCGAGTCGCGGATTTTGCAGGAGTGATGCGGTTATGCGAGAACCTGTCGCGGCAAGGCGGCGGCACGATGGGGTGTCGCGGTCGCGGGCCATGATGCCGACAGCCGCCTTTGTTGCAGGCACGCCGGGGCTGCGACCGGTCGAGAAGCGGGCGTCAACAGGGGACGACAGCCGCCGGATTGCCCGCCAGCCGGATCGGGGCGGCGCCCAGCCGGGCAGCCTCGGCCGCGTCATGCGTGACCAGGATCAGCCCCGCGCCGCTGCGATCCAGCAGACGTGCGGTCAGATCCAGCATCCGGCCTGCCGTGTCCGGGTCAAGGCTGGCAAAGGGTTCGTCCATCAGCAGGATGTCGGGACGTGCGGCAAAGGCGCGGGCCAGCGAAAGGCGGCGCTGCTGGCCCAAGGACAACTGGCGGGGAAACTTGTCCTCGTGGCCTGCCAGGCCCACATCGGCAAGCAGCGCGCGGGCCTGGGCTTGGTCGCAACCCGTGGGCAGGGTGATATTGGCCACCGCCTGCCGCCAAGGCAGCAGGACCGGCTCCTGAAACACAAGGGCCAGCTTTTCGCCGCCCTGAAGCTGACCGTGGAAATCGCGGTCCAGCCCGGCCAGGATCCGCAGCAGCGTCGATTTGCCGATGCCCGACGGACCCAAGATCGCCACGCGCTGACCGCGCTCGACGGCCAGGTTCAAAGCGCCCAGCACCGGGCGGTCCGCAAAGGACTTACCCGCCAGATCAAGCCTCATCGCGCCGCCAGCGGTTCGCGCCAGCCTCCCACGGACGCAGGACGGCAAGGTCGATCAGCAGCATCACCGCCACGAAGGCCGAGGCCCAGGCCAGCACGCCCGCCACGTCAAAGGAGGAAAACAGCAGGTGGATCTTGAAGCCGACGCCGTTCGACCGGCCCAGGAATTCGACCACCAGCACGATCTTCCAGATCAGCGAAATCCCCGCCCGCGCCGCCGCCGCGATATGGGGGCCAAGCTGGGGCAGCACGACATGGCGCAGCCGCGCCCACCATCCCATCGCGAAAACACGCGCCATGTCGTCCAAGTCGGGACGCAGCGCGCGGCTGCCCTCGCGCAGCATCACGGTGACGACGGGGATCTTGTTCAGGGCGACGGCCGTGACGGCGGCGACCTCGTTCAGGCCGATCCAGATATAGGCCAGCACGATCACCACCAAGGCAGGCACGTTTAAGGCGATCACCAGGGCAGGGTTCAGCCAGTGATCCGCACGACGCGACCGGCCCATCCACAGTCCCAGGGCCCCACCCACCGCCATGGCGATGGCAAAGCTAGCCAGCACCCGCAACAGCGTCGCCCCCCCGTGCAGCCACAGTTCCCCCGTCACAGCCAGATCGACGATCCGCGCCGCCACCAGCAGGGGCGAAGGCATGGTGCGCGGATCACCGGCCACGCCCGCCACCGCCATCCACAAGGCCAGCAACACCAGGACCGACAGGATGCCCGGCACAAGGCCGGGGCGCTTGCGGGGGGACGCGTCACTCACCTTGCCAGAACAACCCTTGCGGCAATTCGGTCAGCCCGCCCGTCAGATCGTCGCCGCCCAGGTCCGCCAGCAGGGAAAACAGGCTTTGCGCGTCCCCGGCATCGACCGGGCCTTCTGGCGGGATGCCCGCCCGCCAGCCGTCGCGCAGGGCCGCAAATTCCGCATCCGTATCGGCGCCCATCATCGGGCGCAGGGCTTGCCAGGCCGCGTCGTCGGCTGCCAGCAGATCCTTGGCTTGGCGCGAAGCCCGCGCCAGCCCGCGTGCCAGATCGGGGTTCGCGGCCACCCAGTCGTCGCGCAGCACATATCCCAAAAGCGGCGTGCCCGGATCCAGCCCCAGCCCCTTGGCGGCGTCGGACACGCTGACGACCTCTCGCATCCCAGCCGCCTGCATCTTGGCCATGAAATGCCAGAAGTTGATCGCCCCCGCGACCTGTCCGGTTTCCGCCGCGTTCTGGATCATCGGCGGGGCGCCGAAGACCTGTTGCGTGACATCGGCCAGATCGCGGCCGGTCTGCCGGCGATGCCAGGCGCGCAGGATCAGCCAGCTTTTGTCCACCGGCCCGCCTGCGATGCCGATCCTTTCCCCCTCCAGATCCTCAAGGCTGCGCGCCGGGCTGTCGGCGGGAACCACCAGCCCGCCCACGGCGGTGGAATAAGGCCAGAAGGTGAAAGGCGCGCCGTTGGCCCGCTGGATCGCCACCCAAATCCAGTCCGACACGATCGCATCGACCTGTCCGCCCTGCATGGCGACCTGGGTGGCGGGATTGCCGGCAAAGGGCTGCATCCGCAATTCGAAGCCGTTCTCGCGGTCGAAGCCGCGATCCTGAATGGTGCGCAGTTCCCAATTGACGGTGCCGTTTTCCAGGGTGCCGATGGTGACCACGGGCAGCGGCGCCTGCTGCGCAAGGCCCGCCTCCGCCTGCACCAGGACAGCCGCGACCACACCGGCAATCCGGCCAATCCACGGAAAGCGCATGGTTTCCCCCCTCGGCTTTCTTTGGCGACAAAGGTGGCACGGGCGGGGGGCGGTCACAATCGACTAGAAGTCGCACCCCGCCGCCCTACGGTCACGCAGGGTTCCAGCGCCGTTTCAGCGCGATCAGGTGCAGCGCAGCCGCCGCCGCGCCGCCGCCCTTGTTCTGGCCCTGCGGATCGGCCCGGACCTCGGCCTGGTGGATGTTTTCCACCGTCAGGATGCCGTTGCCGATGCAATGTCCCTGCAAGCCCAGCAGCGTCAGCCCGCGGGAACTGTCGTTGCAGACCGTGTCGTAATGCGTCGTCTCGCCCCGGACCACGCAGCCAAGCGCCACATAGCCGTCGTAAAGACCGCCGCTGGCGGCAAGCGCGATGGCGGTGGGGATTTCCAGCGCGCCCGGCACCTCGACCAGATCGACGGTGGCGCCTGACTGGACCGCGACGGCGCGCGCGCCCTCGACCAGCCCGTCGGCGATCTGGCGGTAATAAGGCGCGACCACGATCAGCAGGCGGGCCCCCTCGGCGGGCGGCAGCGGCAGTTGGTAATGTTCAATGCTGGCGGCCATGGCTTATCCCTTGGGAACCGGATGGGTGGAATGAATGGAAAGGCCATAGGCATCAAGCCCGATCACCCGGACCGGCGCCGAGTTGGTCAGCAGGATCAGTTCCGACAAACCCAGCACGGACAGGATCTGTGCGCCCAGCCCGTATTGCCGCAGAACATGGGAAGACACCTCGTCCTGGCGCGGCAGGCGCGGTTCGATGTCGCGGAACAGCACGACCACACCCCTGCCCTTCTCGGCGATGACCTGCATGGCGCTGCCCAGAGACCCGGCGTTTTCGCGCCCGATGCCCAGCACATCGTGCAGGGGATCCAGCACGTGCATCCGCACCATGACCGGGCCGGGTGCTGCCAGATCGCCCTTGGTCAGCACGATATGTTCCGCGCCGGTGGTGTCGTCGGCAAAGATGCGCATCATCCACTCACCGCCATGCGCCGACTGGACAGCCATCTGCCCGCGTTCGGCGATCAGGTTGTCGTGGCGGCGGCGATAGGCGATCAACTGGCTGATGGTGCCGATCTTCAACCCGTGCTTCTGGGCAAAGGCCACCAGGTCGGGCAGCCGCGCCATGGTGCCGTCGTCGTTCATGATCTCGCAGATCACGCCCGAGGGGTTCAGCCCCGCCAGCCGCGCGACATCGACCGCGGCCTCGGTATGGCCGGCGCGGACCAGCACGCCGCCATCGCGGGCGCGCAGCGGAAAGATGTGGCCGGGGGTTGCGATGTCGCCCGGCCCCTTGGTGGGATCGATGGCCACGGCGACGGTCAGCGCGCGGTCCTGGGCAGAAATCCCGGTGGTCACGCCTTCGCGCGCCTCGATCGACATGGTGAAGGCGGTCTCGTGCCGGCTGGAGTTCTTGGCGCTCAGCAGCGGCAGGCCCAGCGCGTCGATGCGCGCGCCGGGCATGGACAGGCAGATCAGACCGCGCCCATGGGTGGCCATGAAGTTGATGACCTCGGGCGTGGCCATCTGCGCGGGGATCACCAGGTCGCCTTCGTTTTCCCGGTCCTCGTGATCGACCAGGATGAACATCCGGCCATTGCGGGCCTCGTTGATGATTTCCTCGATGGGGGAAATCGCGTCGGACCAGTCGCGTTCGACTGGTCCCGGAGTGTTGTCGGACATCCGCCGCTCCTGCAAGGGATTGATGGCGGGTGACAAAACCTTCTTCCGCCACAATCACGGTTATTCAACTGAAGGCCTTGCCGATCCTCGACACGCGCAGGCCGCCCTTGCATCTGCACCGCGAACCCCTCCGGCGCAAGCCCCGACCGACCTTTGCAGGATGCGACAAGACGCGCTTTCCCGCCAGTGGTCCGTAAGAAAAACTGCCTGGGTGAATGGTGCCCGGAGACGGATTTGAACCGCCGACACGCGGATTTTCAATCCGCTGCTCTACCAACTGAGCTATCCGGGCGCCCTGTCGCGCCGTTGGGCGCGTGGTGTGGGCGGTGTTTACGGGCGCTTGGGGCGGCTGTCCAGTCCCTCACCATTGTTTTTTTCGCTTTCCCCGCCGTGATCCGGGGGCAGATCCTCATCCGGCTGGCCAGGGATGACGTAGGCGCCGCGCAGCCAGCGGCCCAGATCGACATCGGCGCAGCGTTTCGAACAGAACGGACGATAGGCCGGGACGCTGTTCTTGGTGCAGATCGGGCAGGCCATCAGTCCGCCCCCGCGGCCAGACGGTGCAGGGCGATGCGGTCGCGTTTGCGGTTGATCTCGTAAAGGCCCATCGTGGTCCAGCCGATCAGCGACGTTTCCGCGCTTTCGCCCTTGAAGGCGGCGCGCAGCACCTGGTCCAGCGTGGCGCGGTCGCGCTTGGGGATGGGGGCGAAATCGACCACCACCTGCCCGCCAAGGCCGCGCAGGCGCAACTGGCGCGGCAGGTCGCGGGCAAGCGCGATATTGGCCTTGAGCGCGGCGGCGGGGCTGGCGTCCGAGCCGGTGTTCACGTCGATGGCCAGCAGCGCTCGGGTAGGCTCGATGATGGCATGGCCGCCGCCCGGCAAGGGCAGGTCGGGGGACAACAGGGCATCGACGGCTTCCATGACGCCGCAGCGGTCGAAGCTGTCCTCGCCCTCCTCGATCGCGTCGGGTTCGGGATCGGCCCAATCCATCCAGGCCTGCTCATGGGGCGAAGGCGCCCCCAGCAGCAATTCGGGTGGTCCTGCCTGTTCGCCCGCGACCTTGGCGGACAAATCCAGAAGGCTACGCAATTCCCCGGCAATCTCGTCCATTGGCGCCACGTCGCACAGGCTGCGGAAAATGATGCCGGTACCTTCGGGGGGGGCAGCGGTCTCGCCCAGGGCGGTCAGTTCGGCGCGCAGATCATCGTCCCGGATGCGGCGCGAGACATTGATGCCGGGCGCGCCGGGCGTCACCAGCGCGTGCCGGCCACGGAACACGATGCGCGAGGTCACGGGAACAGCCTTGCCTTCATCGGCCACGCCAGCCACCTGGACCAGCAGGGCCTGACCTTCGCGCAGGCCGGACCGGTCGCGCAGATAGCCGCGCTGACCCTCGGGCAGGCGCAGGAAGACGCCGCCCTGCCCCTTCATCAGGCGCTCGACCACGCCCCGGCAGATATCGCCGGGCACCAGGGGGGCCAGCCTGCTGGCATCCACCAACAGGTCGGTCAGCACGCCGTCCTGCATCAGGGCGGCAGCCTCGGTGCCAAACAGATGGCCCAGAACGACCTGTCGTCCCTTCATAGGCAGGATCCTTTCATGGTAATGCCGCTGGCGGCCAGCATCGCGGCGGTTTCCGACAACGGCAAGCCGACAACGGCCGAGAACGACCCTTGAATCCAGGGGATGAACGCCGCGGCAGCCCCTTGGATGGCATAGCCCCCGGCCTTGCCCTGCCAGTCGCCGATATCAAGATAGGCTTCCAGTTCGGTGACGCCGATGGGGCGCATCCGCACGGTGGTTTCCACCAGACGATCGCGCGTACGGCCATCCTGGCGCAGGACGATGGCGGTCAGGACGCGGTGGCGGCGGCCCGACATCAAGCGCATGAAATCGGCGGCTTCCAGGCGCGATTCCGGCTTGCCCAGGATGCGGCGGCCCACCGCAACCGTGGTATCGGCGCAAAGCAGCACGTCACCGGGCGCAAGGTCGATAGCCTGCGCCTTGGCAATGGCGATGCGCCGCACATAATCGCGCGCCAACTCGCCCTTTATGGGAGTTTCGTCGATATCGGCGCTGCGGATGTCGTCGGGGACGATGCCGATCTGCGCCAGAAGATCCAGACGGCGCGGGCTTGCCGAACCCAGGATCAGACGCGGGCGCGATGCGGCCAGGGGGCGCACGGTCATCGCGGCGCCCGCATCACTTGAAGCGGTAATTGATCCGTCCCTTGGACAGGTCATAGGTGTTCATTTCTACCTGAACCTTGTCGCCGGCAAGAACCCGGATACGGTTCTTGCGCATCTTTCCTGCCATATGCGCGATGATCTCATGGCCGTTTTCCAGCTCGACCCTGAACGTCGCATTCGGCAAGAGTTCCTTCACGACACCCGGGAATTCGAGCATTTCTTCCTTGGCCATGACTACTCCATCGTGATCGACCCGGCTGATTCGGGACCGGGGTTAAATGCGGCCACAACGCAAGGATTTCAAGTGTAAAGAACATTTCATGCCCCAAGGGCACGCGCCGCCATGCCGTCCGCGCCGCCGGTTCCCACGTCGAGCGCGGCCCGGAACGGGTCGCGGTCGGCCAAGTCTGCCGGGGGCAGCGCGGAGGGCTGGGAAACCGGGTCAAGCCGGGGGGAAGCCGCCGCATCGACGGGGTCATGCAGGCGCAAGGCGTGGCATCCCTCGGCCTCGCCCAGCTTGCCGGTGGCCAGCAACTGGCCGTCCGGCGTTTCCAGACGCGCATCGATCAGGGTGACGCGCGGCAGGGGCATCAGCTTGCCGGGAACCAGGGCACGCAATTCGCCCAGGGTCATGGTGCGTCGGCACAGGACGCCCACGACCTCGACCGGGGCTGCGGCCATGGCAGAGGCCAGGGTCGCGGCCGGCGCCGCCCCGGCATTTGCGGACGGGGCCGCATTCCGGGCAACAGGCTGCGGCAGGGCAGGGCGCGCGTCAGGCTTGTGCGGCACTGCGATCAGGATCTGGCCGTCACGGGTTTCCGCAGCCCCAAACCGCAGATCGAAGGCCAAGCTGCGATAAGGCCGATCCTCCAGCATCAGGATGAGCGGGCGCGGATCGTCTAGATGGGTCGCATAGCGATAGCCCTGGATAGGGCCGAATCCGTCCACCGCCGCCATTTCCGTTCCCAGATCCGCCATCAGGGCATTGACGAAATCAACGCAGATGGCCGCGTCGCTGCGGGTCAGGCGGCGGCGTTCGGCGGGGCGGGCGGTGATGCGTCCCAGGGCCTGGACCTCGATCAGCGCGGTTACGGCTTCGAACCCAAGCGCCATGACGCCGATCTGGTCGCCCGGTCCCTGCAGGACCACCAGCAACGACTGGTCGGGCAGCAGTTCCGGCAATTCCGCCAGCGTCGCCATGCCCGGCTTGATCTCGACCGGCAGGACAGGCAGGCGATACAGCCGTTCGGCAGCGCGCCCCACCGCATTGGCCGCCGCGCGGGCAGGCGACAAGGGCTGCGGCTGGGGAATTCGGCCCGGCTTGTCCGCGTCGCGGTTCCGCGCCCGGAGCAGCGTCCTTAGCAGTCCTGCCTGACCAGATTGCGCCATGATTGCCCCGAATCGCCCTTGCCTGACCTGCAATGTGGCAAAAAGCGGTTGAGAAAGGGTTTATGCCCGCCGCAGCCCGGCATTCACCGGCACCGGGGGACGCCGTGGCAGCAGGATGCGAAAGGCCGCGCCCCCCTGCCCGGGCAGATAGGAAATTTCCCCGCCCAGGTTCGCCATGATTTCCTTGCAGATCGCCAGGCCCAGCCCCGCCCCCCCTGCCCGCGCCGGATCGTTCAGGCGAGCGAATTTCTCGAAGATCAGGGATTGGCGCGCGGCCTCGATGCCCGATCCGTTGTCGATGATGTCGATCTGCGCGCTGCCCCGCAGGGTCCGGCGCACCCTGATCGACAGAACCGGCGGCTCGGCGTCGCAATACTTGCGCGCATTGCTGATGACATTGATCAGCACCTGCAACAGCCGGTCGGCGTCGGTGATGATGCCGACATATTCTGCCAGCGGCTCTCGCTCGATGCGGAAGACGCGTTCGGGGCGGGTGGCGGATGCGGCGGACAGCGCGCGGTCGATCAGGTTGTGCAGGTTGGCGGGGGTGACCGAAAGCTGCGCCTGCCCGCTTTCCAGGACCGACAAATCCAGCAGGTCGTCCAGCAGGCGCGTCAGCCGCCCGGATTCATCATAGATGATCTTGGCAAAGCGGTCGCGGTCGGCGGCAGGCAGATCGGGCGTGCGCAGGATTTCCGAAAACGCCCGGACCGAGGTCATGGGCGTGCGCAATTCGTGGCTGATCTGGCCCAGGAATGCGTCCTTCTGCACCGACAGCGCGGTCAGCTTGTCATTCGCTTCCCGCAACTGGGTTGCGGTGCGGGCCAGTTCGGCGCGGGCGTTTTCCAGGCGCTGCGTTTCCTCCTTGGCGCGCTGTGCCTCGGTCGCGACCTGCATCAGGTCCGACACGGTCAGTTCCGACCCGCCCGCCACGCTGTCGATCATGGCGTGGGCGGTGGCCGCCCCGATCGAGCCTGCCAGCCGCCGTTCCAGCCGCGTCAGGAACCGCGGGGTCAGGTCGGGCAGATAGCCGGACTTGCCCTGGAACGCGGCCTCGGACTGAAAGAAGCGCAGCGCATCCTCGGCCCCCCAGACGCGGCGGGCCATGACCAGCAGCGGTTCCACCTGATCGGCGCCGCGCGACAAGCGCCGGTGGCGGACCGGATCGACGGCGCTGACAAAGGACAGGCCTTGCAGCCGTTCCACCGGGTCGGGCATCCCAAAGATCGACAGCGCGATAAAGGCCAGCGTGTTCAGGGTCAGCGACAGGAAGATCGCGAAGGCCAGCGGATCCACCCCCGGCGGCAGGGTTGGCGCCCCCCCGATCCCGACCGAGGGCAGAAAGATCAGCGCCAGCCACAAAAGGAAGCCGGTCCCCACCCCGGCATAAGCGCCATGCCGGTTGGCACCGCGCCACAGCAGGCCGCCGATCATCGCCGGCAGCACCTGCGCCATGCCGGTGAACGCCACCAGCCCCATCGAGGCAAGCGCCGTCGTCCCCCCGGTGGCCCGGTAATAAACCCAGCCCACCGCCATCACCGCCAAAATCGCCAGCCGCCGGGCACCCAGGACGAAGCCGCGCAGATCCTCGGGATCGTCCGATTGCGGCTTGCGGCGAAGCCCCAGCCACAAGGGCACCAGCCAGTGGTTCGAGATCATGGTGGCAAGGGCGATCGTGCAAACCACCACCATGGATGTGGCCGCGGAAAAACCGCCAAGGAACACCAGGAAGGCCAGCCAGTTCTGGCCCGATTGCGCAGGCAGCGTCAGCACATACAGGTCGGGATTGGCATCTGCGGGCAGAAGCTGCTGGCCCATCACGGCGATCGGCAGCACGAACAGCGACATCGCGAACAGATAGGCCGGAAAGGCCCAGCCCGCGACGCTCAGGCGGTCTTCGTCCGCCGCCTCGACCACCAGCACCTGGAACATCCGCGGCAGGGCGATGATCGCCGCGCCCGACACGATGATCAGCGCGGTCCAGCGGTCCGGGCGCAGGATCCAGCCGCCATGTTCAGGACTTGCGGCCGTTTCTTCGATCCGGTGCAGCATATCCAGGGGGCCGTCGGCCAGGCCCCAGACGACAAATGCCCCAAGCGCCAGAAAGGCCAGCAGCTTGACCAGCGCCTCCAATGCGATGGCGGTGACCACGCCGTGGTGGCGTTCGTCGGCGGCCAGGTTGCGGGTGCCGAAGATGATGGTGAACAGGGCCAGCCCGCCCGCCACCCACAGCGCCGTTCCCCCACCCCCGGCCATGGGGATGTCCGTGAGGCTGTCGGTGGCAAACACCTCGAACGACAGGCTGACCGATTGCAGTTGCAGCGCGACATAGGGCGTGGCGGCGATCACCGCGATCAGCGTGACCAGGGCCGCCAGCCGGTTGGATTTGCCAAAGCGCGCCGAGACGAGATCCGCGATGGACGTGACATGGTGCATCCGCGCGACCCGCACCAGCCGCCGCAGGCCCCACCACGCCCCGCAAAAGACAACGGTCGGTCCCAGATAGATCGTGGCGAATTCCAGCCCCGACCGGCTGGCGTAACCGACCGCGCCATAAAAGGTCCAGGCCGAGCAATAGACCGACAGCGACAGCGTATAGACGGCCGGGTGATCCAGCCATCGCACCCTGCCCTGCGAAGCCGCGCGGTCGGCCGCGAAGGCCACGCCGAACATCAGCGCGACATAGGCCAGGCAGCCCGCGACCAGCGCCTCAAAGGGCATCGTCGTCTTGCCCGGCGATTTCCCGGCTGGCGCGCAGGGTTGCGGCATCGGCCCGGCGCAAGGCGCGGTGCAGCGCCCAGATGGCCATGATCAGCCCGGCCCACATCCCGAACAGCCAGACCGCGCCTGCCGCAAAGCTGACCTGGGCGGGCATCCACCAGACCGGCACCAGGACCAGGATCGCCGCCAGCACCGGCAGCACCCGGGCCGCGTCGCCCAGGCGGCGGCGGCGGAACGAGGCGCGTTCAAGAAACAGCGGCCGGTCCGGCACGGCGGTCAGACCAGCATCCGGCGCACCATCGCGCGCAGGTCGTCATTGGCAAAGGGCTTTGCCAGCACCGCATCCGCCTGCGGCAGCGCCAGCGTCGCCTGGCCCCGTGCGGTCAGCATCAGCACCGGGGTCGCCGCCAGGCTTGGGTCGTGATCGCCGCGCAGTTCGGCCAGGATCTCGGTCCCCGACCGATGCGGCAGCATCACGTCCAGGATCACCAGACGCGGCTTGGCCCCCCGGATCGCCTCGATCCCGCCCAGACCGTCGCCGTGCAGGGCAACCTGCCAGCCTTCGCGGGACAGGATGAACCGCACCGCCTCGGCGATGTTGGGTTCGTCCTCGATCATCAGGATATCGAGCATTCGGCGAATGGCCCCCCATATGGCACGATAATGTGACGGTCGGGCGGCTGCTGTCAAAGCCTGTGTTCACCCCGTCAGCAGGATCGAGGGTTCGCGCCGCGCCGCGCATTCCGCACGCGGGCAGATGCGGCAGGCCGGGCCGATCAGCAGGTCGGGCCGGGCGGGCGATCCTGCCTCGTCGGGCAGGATCAGCATCTGCGCGCGGGTCAGGACCGGGCCATCCGTGCCCAGCGGCTGATGGCGGGTGGCCAGCGACAGGGTGCGGAAACGGCGGCCGGACGGCGCCTCGACCAGCCTGGCGATGGCGGTCTGGGGGACGGCAAGCGCCTGGAACAGCGGCCACAACGGGCAGGCATCGCCCGGACGGGGCAGCGGAAAGCCCGGCGCGGGGCGGCGCAGCGTCAGCGCCCCCGATCCGTCGCAGACCAGCAGGCCCGCGGATTCGAAGCCTGCGGGCTTCAGCACCGCCAGGCGGCGCATGACCAGATCCAGCGGCTGGCGCAAACGCCCGGCCATGCGCAGGGGGTCTGGATCTTCGGCCGCCACGGCCAGGGCGGCGTCCGGCAGGGCCGCCCTTTCCTCCTCCATCCGGCGCAGATGCGCGCGGGCCAGGGCGCGAGCCGCATCGGATGCCAGATCGCCTGCATCGTCCACCGGCGGCGCGCCTGCGGCTAACCAGGCCTCCACTTCCTCCTGCGGGGTGAAGATGGCGTCCTGGGTGTCAAAGCTGTCCAGATAGGCCACAAGGGCCTGCGCCGTATTGGACAGGCGCAGGCTGTCGCCGTCCAGGTTGGCATGGAACCGCGCCCGCCAGTCGGCCGGGATCTCGCCCCCCTCGGCCAGGATCGAGGCGGTGGACCGGACCGAGGTGACGGCCGACAGTACCTCGTGCAGGGTGGTCAGCAGATAGGGATCCTGCCGCATCCGGTCCGACAGCGTGACAAGCTGGCGTTCCAGGGCATCGGCCCGGCGCGCGGTGGCGATCAGGGCCGCCGCCCAGCCCTGGAATCGGGCCAGCAGTTCGGGCGCCTGTTCCAGTTCCGGGGTCACGTTGTCGGGCAAGCGCACCGCCGCCTCGCGCAGGGCGGCGATTTGGGCTTCCTCTCGCCCCTCGGCCAACTCGGCGGCCGACACCTCCAACGCGGCGGCCAGGCGCAGGACCAGGTGATCGCCCACCGGACGGCGATTGTGTTCGATCAGGTTCAGGTAAGCCGCTGAAATTCCTGCCGCCCGCGCCACGTCTGCCTGCCGCCGCGACAGCGCCAGACGGCGTTCGCGAATGCGGGTTCCGGTCAGGATGCGGCTGCCAGGGCGTTGCTTCATGCCGCGATGAAAGCCCGCCTTCGGGCGCCGCGCAAGCAGCAACGATATCTTAGGGTTTTTAGGCCACGATCACGCCATGATCCTGACCTGCACCCCGCCGCTTTCCCCTATCACGGCCCTTGCGGGGACCGCTTTGCAAACGCTATGGCGGCTTTTGCAAAGATGGGGGATCATCATGGCCACTCAGAAAATCTATGCAGGCACCTCGCTGCGCGAAACGCGGGGCCGCAGCGGGCTGACCCAGCGGCGCTTTGCCGAACGGCTGGGGGTGTCGCTGCCCTATCTGTCGCAGATGGAAAACAACCACCGTCCGATTTCCGCGGGCGTGCTGCTGCGCCTGGCGCAGGAATTCGGCGTCGATCTGACCACGCTGGCGGCGGGCGATGCGGAACGCATGGTCATCGACATGCAGGAAGCCCTGGCCGATCCACTGTTCGACGCCGCCCCGCCCCTGGCCGACCTGCGCCTGGCTGCGACCAACGCCCCGGTCCTGGCGCGCGCCTTTCTGGATCTGTACCGCGCCCACCGCCAAGGCCAGGAACGCCTGGCCGCCCTGGACGAGGCGATCGGCGCATCCAGCCAGAATGCCCTTTCAACCCCGTGGGAGGAGGTGCGCGACTTCTTCCATTATTGCGACAACTATATCGACGCCGTGGACCGGGCGGCGGAACGCTTTGCCTGCCCGGCGGGCCAGCGCCTGGACCTTTGGGATGCCGGCGTCGCCGCCCTGGCGCAACGCGGAATCCGGGTCACGCGGGCCGAACTGCCTGCCAACGCGGTCTTTCGCCGCACAGGGTCCGACATCCAGGTGAATGCCGCAGCCGAACGGCCCACCCAGTTGTTCCAGCTGCTGCACCTGGTGGCCCTGGAACGGCAATCAGACCTGCTGGAGGCGACGCTGGATCTGGCACGGTTCCGCAGCCAGACCGCGCGGGACGTGGCACGGGTGGGCCTGGCCAATTACTTTGCCGGGGCGGCGCTGATGCCCTATCGCCCCTTTCTGGCCGCAGCCCAGGCGGAACGCCACGACCTGGAACGGCTGTCCCATCTGTTCGGCGCATCGCTGGAACAGGTGGCGCACCGGCTGTCCACGCTCCAGCGGCCAAGCGCCAAGGGGGTGCCTTTCTTCTTTGTCCGCGTCGATCAGGCAGGCACCATCACCAAACGCCATTCCGCCACGCGGCTGCAATTCGCCCGTTTCGGTGGCGCCTGTCCTCTGTGGAACGTCCACCAGGCCTTCGAACAGCCGGGGCGCTTCCTGCGCCAGCTGGCCGAAACGCCGGACGGAATGCGTTACCTGCTGATGTCGCGCGACGTGTCGAAACACGCAGGCGCCTTCAACGCCCCGGTCCGCCGCTTTGCTATCGGCCTGGGTTGCGAGGTGTCCCATGCAGGCAGCGTCGTTTACGCCGATGGGCTGGATCTGACCAAGCCGCGCGCCTTCGAACCGATCGGAATTTCTTGCCGGATCTGCCCCAGGCCGGATTGCCACCAGCGCTCGGTTCCGCCCATTGATCGCCCGCTGCGTATCCCTGCCGACCGCAATGGACCGCTTCCTTATGAAATTTCATAGGGTTGCAGGTTTTCCGCACAAGCGTTCGGCGGATTTTCGCCCGGAGGGGCGGTGTTTCGCGCATGTAAGGAACCAAGGTGACTGCGGTTGTTGCCAGGACGACACAGTTGCGATTAACCCGACCGCAACTGGAACCAGATCGCCCCGGCCAAACAGGGGTGCATTGTCGGGGGACATGATTTGCCGAATGTGACGAACCGCCTCAACGCCTCGCTGGGACGCATTCTGCCTGAAAAGCGCCTGTTCCTGCGGTCCGATGACGATACCCGGTTCGTCCGCCTCCGTCCCTTGACCCAGTTGATCGGCATCAGCGGCATCACCCTTGCCTTTGGCTGGACGCTGGTCGCAAGCTCGGTTCTGGCCATCGACGCGATCAGCGCAGGGTCCGCTCGCGACCAGATCACCCGCACCCAGTATTCGTTCGAAGCGCGCCTGACCGAACTGTCCCAGGAACGCGACGCCCGCGCGGCCGAGGCGCTGGCCGCGCAGAACCGCTTTGCCGTGGCCCTGGAACAGGTGTCGCAGATGCAGTCCCAACTGCTGGAGTCCGAGGAGCGCAGCCGCGAGTTGGAAGCCGGGCTTGGCATGGTCCAGTCCACCCTGCGCGACGCGATCAGCGAACGCAACGATGCCCGCGCCGTGGTTGACGCGACCGGATCCGACGCAGCCGAGCCTGCCCGCGAACAGGAAGTCGCCGCCGCCCTGGACATCCTCACCGGGGAATTGCGCCAAACCGCCGACGAACGCGCCACTGCCGTCCAGCAAGCCGAGGCCGCCCTCCAGACGGCCGAGGAACTGGCCTTGGAACGCGACCAGATCCTGGCGCGCAACGATGAAATCCTGACCCAGCTGGAAGACGCGGTCAGCGTGTCGGTCGAACCGCTGGATCAGGTGTTCCGGTCGGTGGGCATGAACCCCGACGACGTGCTGGACACCATCCGCGAGGGCTATTCCGGCCAGGGCGGCCCCCTGACGCCGATGGGCCGTTCCACACGCGGCAATGCCGCCCTGACCAACAGCGAGACAAAGGCCAACCAGATCATCGTCACGCTGGACCAGATGAACACCTATCGCATCGCCATGGAAAAGCTGCCGCTGGCAATGCCGGTAAAAGATTCGTTCCGCTATACCTCGGGCTTCGGGCGGCGTTGGGGCCGCGCGCATGAAGGCATCGACATGGCCGCCCCGGTCGGCACCCCGATCCATGCACCGGGCGACGGGGTCGTCACCTTTGCGGGGCGTCAGGGCGCCTATGGCAACCTGATCAAGATCGAACATGAACTGGGCGTCGAGACGCGCTACGGCCACCTGTCGCGGATTCGCGTAAAGGTCGGCCAAAGGGTGTCGCAAGGAGAGCGGATCGGTGATATGGGCAATACCGGACGCTCGACCGGGCCGCATCTGCATTACGAGGTGCGCATGAAGGGTCGGGCCGTTGACCCGATGAGCTTCATCAAGGCTGCAAGCAATGTTCAGTAAGACCCGCGTAACCGAGAAACCGCAGACAAATCCCACGCCCCCCGGACCCGATGGGTCCGCCGCTTCGGCACCCGCCCCCACCTATGACCACAAGACTGAAACGGCCGTTGCCGCGACGCCCGCGCGCCGGTCCGCGCCGTCGATCCTGTCCTCGGACCTGACGGTCACGGGCAACATCCGCACGGAAGGCGACATCCAGATCGAAGGCACCGTCGAAGGCGACATCCGCGCGCATCAACTGGTCATCGGCGAAACCGCCACCATCCGGGGCGAGATCGTGGGCGACGAGGTCGTGGTGAACGGTCGTGTCGTGGGCCGCGTCCGGGGCTTGAAGGTCCGCCTGTCCGCCAGCGCGCGGGTCGAGGGCGACATTATCCACAAGACCATCGCCATCGAATCCGGTGCGCATTTCGAAGGATCCGTCCAGCGGCAGGAAGACCCCATTGCCAATGGCCCGACCAAGAAGCTGGCGCCGCCCGCGTCGGAATAGGCACTTTGGTGCAGACAGGCCGGCCCGTGTCCCGCGCGGGCCGTTTTGCCATGTCCGACTTTCCTCGGCTGCAGCATAAAGCATCTGGCGATCGGGCAAAATCCCGTGCTGCAACATGGGTTAGGCTTGCGATCATCGCAATTGGGGGGAATGCATGAAACTTGTCAGATATGGCGCAAAGGGCGCGGAACGGCCGGGGCTTCTGGACGGCGATGGCCGGGTCCGCGACCTGTCGGCCCATGTCGCGGATATCGCCGGCGCCTGCCTGACGGCTGAGGGGCTGGCCGCGCTGCGCGCGATCGACCCGGCATCGCTGCCGCTGGTTTCGGGCGCCCCGCAGCAGGATCTGCGACTGGGGGCTTGCGTGGCGGGGGTCGGCAAATTCCTGGCGGTTGGTCTCAATTACGCGGACCATGCCGCCGAGGCGGGCATGGACGTGCCGGCCGAGCCGATCCTGTTCACCAAATGGACCAGCTGCATTGCCGGACCGGACGACGACCTCGCCCTGCCGCCAGATTCGTCCACGACCGACTGGGAGGTCGAGCTGGGCATCGTCATCGGCAACGGCGGGCGGGACATTCCGCAGGATCGGGCAGCGGACCATATCGCCGGATATTGCCTCATCAACGATATCAGCGAACGCGACTGGCAATTGCGGCGCGGCGGCACCTGGGACAAGGGCAAGGGCTATGACGGCTTTGGTCCCATCGGCCCCTGGCTGGTCACCGCCGATGAAATCCCCGATCCGCTTGCCCTGCGCTTGTGGCTGGACGTGGACGGGCATCGCTACCAGGACGGCACGACCGCGACGATGGTGTTCGGGCCTTTGGAAATCGTGGCCTATGCCTCGCGCTTTACCACGCTGCATCCGGGCGACGTGATCGCCACCGGCACGCCGCCGGGCGTGGGCATGGGGCAGAAGCCTCCGGTTTACCTTCAGCGCGGCCAAGTCATGCGGCTGGGCATCGAAGGCCTGGGCGAACAGCGGCAACGGGCGGTCTGACATGGGCAGCGCGCGATCCATCATCATCACCGGCGCAGGCAGCGGCATCGGGCGGGCCACCGCGCGGCGCTTTCTGGCGGCGGGCTGGCGGGTCGCGCTTCTGGGACGCCGGGTCGATGCGTTGCGGGAAACCGCCGGGGAAAACCCCGCGCTGATCCTGCCCTGTGACGTGACCAGTGAAACTGCGGTGGATGCCGCGTTCGACCGCTGCCATGCGGAATGGGGGCGGCTGGAGGTGCTGTTCAACAATGCCGGGCGCGGCGCGAGCCCCGCCACGCCCGACGCCGTCGACCCCGGCATCTTCCGCGACGTGATCGCGGTCAACGTGACGGGAATGTTCCTTTGCGCCCGCGCTGCCTTTCGGCTGATGCGCGGGCAAAATCCGCAAGGCGGGCGGATCATCAACAACGGATCCATCTCCGCCCATGCCCCGCGTCCTGGATCGGTCGCCTATACCGTGTCCAAGCACGCCGTGACCGGGCTGACCAAGTCGCTGTCGCTGGACGGGCGTCCCTTTGGCATCGCCTGCGGCCAGATCGACATCGGCAATGCCGCGACCGAATTGCTGACCCAGGTCAGCACCAATGCGCCGGATGCGGAACCGCTGATGGACGTGTCCGTGGTGGCGGATGCCGTTCTGCACATGGCAAGCCTGCCGCCGGGGGCGAATGTCCAGTTCATGACCGTGATGGCCACTACCATGCCCTTTATCGGGCGGGGTTAGCCGCCACCCATCACCCGGCGATAGATGTGCCAACTGGCATGGCCCAGCACCGGCAACACGATCAGCAGGCCCAGAAATCCGGGAACGATCGCCACGAACAGCCAGATCGCGATCAGCGCCCCCCAGACGGCCATCACGCCCGGGCTTTCCGCAACCGCCCGGCAGGACGTGATGATGGCGGTGATGAAATCGACTTCTCGGTCCAACAGCAGGGGCAGGCCCACGACGGTGAAGCAGAACAGAACGGCCGCAAAGCCCCCGCCGATCATTGTGCCCAGAACCAGCATCACCAACCCCCTGCCCCCAAACAGCACCTCGGGCGAGGTGGTAATGTTGGTCAGCGCCGACACACCCATGAACAGCGCGAAAACCGTGTGGGCGACAAAGACCCAGAACATGAACAACAGCAGGATCACCATCGCCATGGACGGGATCTGCCGCTGCCGCTGTTCAAAGACGACGCGCAGGATGCGGGCGGTTTCCAGCGGCTCGCCCGCCTCGATCCGGCGGCTGACCTCGTAGAGGCCCACAGCGGCAAAGGGCGCGATCAACGGAAACCCCAGGATGAAGGGGATCAGCCACCAGTCCTGTCCCGATGCAAAGGCAACGGATGCCAAGGCCCAGCCCCCCAGGACGTAAAAGGCGGAAAAGATCAGTCCGAAGGCGGGGGCGCGGCGGAAATCGCGCCAACCCAGGGTCAGGGCATCGGACAAATCCGACAGGGCGATATGGCCCGGCTCGGGCAGGATGTCGGGCAGGTTGGCATGGTCGCGCGCGGGCAGGTCGGATCGGGCCAAGGAATCCCTCCGGGTGTCATGGCAGGCGCGCGTTCGGAAGGATGCTAGCAGCGCGACAGTTCGTCGCAAGCCTTATCCGCGAAACCGTTCCGTCAAGGCCTCGGCCACAGGGGGCGTCACGAATTTCGACACGTCGCCGCCCAGGCGCGCGATTTCCTTGACCAGCTTGGATGCGATAGCCTGGCGCCGGGCGTCGGCCATCATGAACACCGTCTCGATGCTGGCATCGAGCGCGCGGTTCATGCCGACCATCTGGAATTCGTATTCGAAATCCGCGACCGCGCGCAGCCCGCGCACGATGACCTGGGCACCCACGTCGCGGGCGCAGTCGATCAGCAGGTTCTCGAACGGGTGGACGACGATCTCGCCCCCGGTGCGCTCGGTGATCTGGGCGCATTCGGCCTGCACCATCGCCACGCGGTCTTCCAGCCGGAACAAGGGGGACTTGTCGCGGTTGATGGCGACGCCGATCACCAGGCGATCCACCAGCGCCATGGCGCGCTGGATGATGTCGACATGGCCCAGCGTGATCGGATCGAAGGTGCCGGGATAAAGACCGATGCGCATGAACGGGCGTCCTTTGCTTGCCTGCCCTGCAGGAAAAGCGGATTCCTGCCAAGATTGCAAGCGATTGCGCAGGCTGTCAGGCCCCCATGATCATCCCGGTCAGGGCCTCTTTCTCGGCGGCCAGTTCCTTGAGCCGCCCGCTGACCGCATCGCCGATGGACACCACGCCCAGCATATTGCCGTCGGGATCGACCACCGGCATATGCCGGAACCGCCCCTGGGTCATGCGTTCCAGGATCGCCAGGGCATCGTCGCCCATCGTGCAGGTCTGCACGGCGCGGGTCATCACGTCGCTGATCGGGGTGGACAGAACCCCGGCGCCCTGCGCGCCAAGCTGGCGCACGATGTCGCGTTCCGAGAGAATGCCCTGCGGTTTCCTTCCGTCCTCGGACACGACCACGGCGCCGATGCGATGCTCGGACAGAACCTTCACCGCTTCGCCCAAGGTTGCATCCGGGCGAATGGTCACGATCGTCTGTGCCTCGATCCCCGGCTTTCCCGAGCTGGATTTGGTCGACAGCAGCTGATTGACGAGCATGGGGCATTCTCCGATAGCGATATTGCTAGTTCATCATTTTCCCCGAATCGTGATCCGTCAAGGGCTACAAAGGCGCGAGGCCGAAAGCAGCGATTCCAGGCGCGCGACCTCGGCCCGCAGGCCTTGCGCCAGCAGGTCGGCCAGCAGTGACAGCCGCCGGGACGCGCGGTCGTCGGCGTGGCGGATCAACCAGAAGCTGCGCTTCAGGGCGATGCGTTCGGGCAGCACCAGTTCCACCCCCGGCGCAAAGGGAATGGCGAAGTCATGCACGATGCCGACGCCCGCCCCCGCCCGGATCGCCTGCATCTGCACCGACACCGAGTTCGAGGTGATCGCCGCCGACTGCACCCCGGTCTGCGACAGATAGTCCAGTTCCCGGTCGAAGATCATGTCGGGAATGTACCCGATCATCCGATGCCCGCGCAGGTCGGACAGTTCGCGGATCGGCGGGGCGGCGCGCAGGTAATCGGCGTGCGCGGCCAGGTGCAGGTGGTAATCCGTCAACCGCTGCACGGTCAGCCGACCCGTATCCGGGGGCGAGACCGCCACAGCCATGTCGGCCTCCCGCTTGGTCAGGTTCACGACGCGCGGCAGGGCGACGATCTGGATTTCCAGCCCCGGATGGGCGGCGCACAGGTCGCGCGCCACCTGCGGCAGCAAATAATTCGCGCAGCCATCCGGCGCGCCGATGCGCAACTGGCCGGTCAGGCCGGCCTCGCGGCGGGTCGCCTCGGCTGCGGCATTGGCGCCCTGCTCGGCGGCCTCGGCGGGGGCGACCAGGCGTGCCCCCTCGGCCGTCAGGGCGTATCCCTGCGGTGTCTTGGCGAACAGCGCCGCACCGACGGATGCCTCCAGCCGCGCGATTCGGCGCCCGACCGTGGACGCGTCCATGCCCAGCCTGCGGCCCGCGCCGGACAGGCTTTCGGCCCGCGCCACCGCCAGAAAGATGCGCAAGTCGTCCCAGTC
This sequence comes from Paracoccus actinidiae, assembly GCF_030863885.1. Lineage (NCBI taxonomy): Bacteria > Pseudomonadati > Pseudomonadota > Alphaproteobacteria > Rhodobacterales > Paracoccaceae > Paracoccus > Paracoccus actinidiae. The sequence continues at coordinate 1,513,037 of NZ_CP132956.1, read as the reverse complement.
CACCCTTGCCCCTTTGCAATTATGCAAAACGTCTTTGCCACCCTGCCCCTTTATCCAGCAATTCCGCAAGGCTAGGCTGCGCCCAATCAAGGAGGATGCGATGAAAGAGATTCACCACTGGATCGACGGCAAGGAATACAAAGGCACGTCGGGCCGGTTCAGCGATGTCTTCAACCCCGCCACGGGCGAGATTCAGGCGCGCCTGTCGCTGGCCACCAAGGCCGAACTGGACCATGCCGTCGAACGCGCGGCCGAAGCGCAGGTCAAATGGGGTGCCACCAACCCCCAGCGCCGCGCCCGGGTGATGATGGAATTCGTGCGCCTGATCAACCGCGACATGGACAAGCTGGCCGAGGCGCTGTCGTCCGAGCATGGCAAGACCTTTCCCGACGCCAAGGGCGACGTTCAGCGCGGCCTTGAGGTGATCGAGTTCTGCGTGGGCGCGCCGCATCTGCTGAAGGGCGAGTTCACCGACAGCGCCGGCCCCGGCATCGACATGTATTCCATGCGCCAGCCGCTGGGCGTGGTGGCGGGCATCACGCCCTTCAACTTTCCCGCCATGATCCCGCTGTGGAAGATGGGTCCGGCCCTGGCTGCCGGGAACGCGATGATCCTGAAGCCGTCGGAACGCGACCCGTCCGTGCCGCTGATGCTGGCCGGGCTGCTGCAAGAGGCAGGCCTGCCCGACGGCATCCTGCAAGTCGTGAACGGCGACAAGGACAGCGTCGATGCGATCCTGGACAACCCGACCGTGCAGGCCGTGGGCTTTGTCGGATCGACCCCGATCGCGCAGTACATCTATGAACGCGCGGCGGCGACGGGCAAGCGGGCGCAATGCTTTGGCGGCGCCAAGAACCACATGATCATTATGCCGGACGCCGATCTGGATCAGGCGGCGGATGCATTGGTCGGCGCGGGCTATGGCGCGGCGGGCGAACGCTGCATGGCGATTTCCGTGGCCGTCCCGGTGGGCGAAAAGACCGCCGACGCGCTGATCGAACGCCTGATCCCGCGGATCGAAAAGCTGAAGGTCGGTCCCTGGACCGCCGGCAATGACGTGGATTACGGCCCGGTTGTCACCAAGGCGGCCAAGGAAAACATCCTGCGGCTGGTGCAGACGGGCGTGGACCATGGCGCAGAACTCGTCATCGACGGCCGCGATTTCCACCTGCAGGGCTACGAGAACGGCTTCTTCGTCGGCCCTCACCTGTTCGACCGCGTGACCCCCGACATGGACATCTACAAGACCGAGATCTTCGGCCCGGTCCTGTCGACCGTCCGCGCCGGATCATACGAGGAAGCCATCGGCCTGGCGATGAGCCATGAATACGGCAACGGCACCGCGATCTACACCCGCGACGGCGACACCGCCCGCGATTTCGCCAGCCGCATCAACATCGGCATGGTGGGCATCAACGTGCCGATCCCGGTTCCGCTGGCCTACCACACCTTTGGCGGCTGGAAAAAATCGGGCTTCGGCGACCTGAACCAGCACGGGCCGGACGCCTTCCGGTTCTACACCCGGACCAAGACGGTCACGGCCCGCTGGCCATCGGGCATCAAGGAAGGCGGGGAATTCAACTTCCGCGCCATGGACTGAGACAACAAAGGGCGGGGATCATCCCCGCCCTTTCCTTGACCCGCCCCTTGCATTGCGGGCAGCCGCGCGCTTCCATCCCACACAAGTCAGCAAAGGAAGCCCATGTCCGACGAGCCCCCTTTCACCCTTGGCATCGAGGAAGAATACCTGCTTGTCAGCCCGGATACGGGCCAGCTTGCCCCTGCCCCCGATGCCATGATGGCCGATTGCCGGGACGCCCTGGGCGACGCCGTCAGCCCCGAATTCCTGCGCTGCCAGATCGAGGTCGGAACGCCGGTATCTGCCGACATCGCCCAGGCGCGCGATTACCTGGCGCATCTGCGCCGGACGGTGGCGCGGATCGCGGGGGAATACGGGCTGGTGCCCATTTCGGCGTCTTGCCACCCCTTCGCGGACTGGCGCGACCAGTTCCACACCGACAAGGACCGCTATCACCAGTTGTCGCGCGACATGGGGGCGGTGTCGCGCCGGATGCTGATCTGCGGGATGCACGTCCATGTGGGCATCGAATCGCCCGCCATGCGCATCGACCTGATGAACCAGATGACCTATTTCCTGCCGCATCTGCTGGCGCTGTCGGCCTCCAGCCCCTTCTGGCAGGGCAGCGATACGGGGCTTGCATCCTATCGCACCACCGTCTTTGGCGGGATGCCCCGGACCGGCTTTCCCCCGCAGTTCGGGGGCTGGGACGAATACGACCGGTCGATCCGGGCGCTGGCCGACCTGGGCATCATCGAGGACAGTTCCAAGATCTGGTGGGATCTGCGGCCCTCGTCCAGGTTTCCGACGCTGGAAACGCGGGTCTGCAACGCCTCGCCTCGGCTGGACGACACGATCACGCTGGCGGCGCTGAACCAGGCCACGCTGCGGATGCTGTGGCGCCTGTCGCGGCAGAACCAACGCTGGCGGCAATACGACCCCTTTTTGCTGGGCGAGAACCGCTGGCGGGCCGTTCGTTACGGCATGACCGAAGGAATGATCGACTTTGGCGCCGGACAGATCATCCCCTTTGCCGAAGCCATCGAGGATTGGCTGGCCCTGATCGCCCCGGACGCCGATGCCTTGGGCAGCCAGCCCCAAGTCGCCCATACGCGCGAAATGGTGGGATCGGGCGGGTCCGCCGCGCGCCAGCGCGCCGTCCTGGCCCGCGCCACCGCTGCGGGCGCCACGCGGGAGCAGGCGATGGTCGAACTGGTCCGCCACCTGGCCGCCGAATTCCACCACGGCCTGCAACCCTTGCCAAATCCGGGCAGGCCGGGCAATTAAACGCGTGTTCAATTTCGACAAGGGGATGGGAACATGGATTTCGCGTTGACCGAGGAACAGCAGGCCATCTTCGACATGGCGCGCGATTTCGGCCAGGATCGCATCGCCCTCCATGCCCGCGACTGGGAAGCCCGGGGCACCATCCCGCGCGACCTGTGGTCCGACGTGGCGGCCCTGGGTTTCGGCGGGCTGTATGTTGCCGAGGAATACGGCGGGTCGGGCCTGTCGCGCCTGGACGGCACCCTGGTGTTCGAGGCGCTTGCCATGGCCTGCCCCTCGGTCGCGGCCTTTCTGTCGATCCACAATATGTGTGGCGGCATGATCGACAAATTCGGATCGCCGGACGCCAAGGCCCGCTGGCTGCCGGGGCTGTGCGGCATGGACACCGTCTTCAGCTATGCCCTGACCGAACCGGGCAGCGGATCGGACGCCGCCGCCCTGCGCACCCGCGCCGACCGGACGGATGCCGGCTGGCGGCTGAACGGCACCAAGGCCTTCATCTCGGGCGGCAGCTATTCGGATGCTTATATCGCCATGGTCCGCACCGGCGGCGACGGACCCAGGGGCATCAGCGCCGTGATCGTCCCCGACGGCACCCCCGGCCTGTCCTTTGGCGCATTGGAAGACAAGATGGGCTGGCGCGCCCAGCCCACCGCGCAGGTCCAGTTCGACGACTGCGACATCCCCGCCGACAACCTTCTGGGCGATGAGGGGCGCGGTTTCGCCTATGCCATGGCGGGTCTGGATGGCGGTCGGCTGAACATCGCGGCGACCGCGCTTGGCGGGGCGCAGGCGGCGCTTGACGCGACGCTGGCCTATATGGGCGAACGCCGCGCCTTCGGGCAAAGCTTGGACCAGTTCCAGGCGCTGCAATTCCGCCTGGCCGAGATGGAAACAGCCCTGCAATCGTCGCGCATCTTCCTGCGCCAGGCGGCGTGGAAGCTTGACACCCGCGCCCCGGATGCCACCAAGTTCTGCGCGATGGCCAAGCTGCACGTCACCGACCGCGCCTTCGAGGTCGCGAACGGCTGCCTGCAACTGCATGGCGGTTACGGCTATCTGGCCGATTACGGGATCGAGAAGATCGTGCGCGACCTGCGCGTCCACCAGATCCTGGAAGGCACGAACGAGATCATGCGCCTGATCGTCGGACGGGCGATGCTGGCCGAACGGGGGTAAGAATTGGACGACCTGAACATCCGCAAATCCGGCCGCGCCGGGCGCATCACCTTTACCCGGCCCAAGGCGCTGAACGCGCTGAGCCACGACATGGCCCTGGCGATCCACGACGCCCTGGAGGGCTGGCGCGACGACCCGCAGGTCGAACTGGTCATCATCGACGCCGAAGGGGATCGCGCCTTTTGCGCGGGCGGTGACATCGCCGCGGTCTATCGCGCGGGCCTGGCGGGGGACCATGCCCTGGGACAGCGTTTCTTTGCCGACGAATACCGCATGAATGCGGCGATTGCCGATTATCGAAAGCCCATCGTGGCCTTCATGGGGGGCTTCGTGATGGGCGGGGGCGTGGGGGTTGGCGGTCATGCCAGCCATCGCATCGTCGGCGACACGACGCAGATCGCCATGCCCGAATCCGGGATCGGCCTGATCCCGGACGTGGGCGGCACCTGGCTTTTGTCCCGTGCGCCCGGCCGGATCGGCGAATACTTGGCGCTGACCGGGGCGCGGATGGGCGCGGGCGATGCGATCCACGCGGGGTTTGCCGATACCTATCTTCCCGAGGATCGCTGGCCCGATCTGATCGACCGCCTGGAGGCCACGGGCGATCTGTCCCTGATCGAGGGCGGCGACGCACCCTCGGCCCCCTTGAAGACCCGCGACCTGTCAGCCTTTGCCCAGGACACGGTGGCCGACATCATCGACGCGCTGGAACAGGACGGCGATGCCCAGACCCTGAAGATCCTGCACGCCAATTCGCCCCTGTCGATGGCGGCGGGGCTGGCCATGGTGCGCGCGGCGCGCGGCGACGCCCGGATGCAGGATGCCTTGGCCCGGGAATACCGCTTCACCTATCGCGCGACGCGGGAAACCGATTTCCTGGAAGGGGTGCGCGCCCAGATCATCGACAAGGACCGCAAGCCCAAGTGGATGTCCGACGCGAGCCCCGACCATGTGGCGGCGCTGCTGGCACCCTTGGGCGCACATGAACTGAGCTGGAGGGAACCGGCATGAAGATCGCATTCATTGGGCTTGGAAACATGGGCGCGCCGATGGCCCTGAACCTGGCGCAGGCCGGGCACGAGGTCACGGGCTTCGACACCGCCGCCCGGCCCGAGGGCCTGACCCTGGCCGACAGCGCCGCGTCTGCGGCAGCCGACGCAGACGTGGTCATCACCATGCTGCCCAACGGTCCCATCCTGCGCACCGTGGCCGACCAGGTGATTCCCGCGATGAAACCGGGCGCGATCCTTTGCGACTGTTCCACCGTTGACGTGGACAGCGCCCGCGCGGTGGCTGACCAGGCCCGGTCGGCAGGGCTGGGGGCGCTTGACGCGCCTGTATCGGGCGGCATCGGCGGGGCGCAGGCGGGCACGCTGACCTTCATGGTGGGCGGGCCGGACGATGCCTTTGCGACCGTCCGCCCGCTATTCGACATCATGGGCCAGAAGGCCGTCCATTGCGGCGATGCGGGCGCCGGACAGGCCGCGAAAATCTGCAACAACATGATCCTGGGCGTCACCATGATCGCCACCTGCGAGGCTTTTGCGCTGGCCGACAAGCTGGGCCTCGACCGGCAAAAGATGTTCGACGTGGTGTCGACATCCTCGGGTTACAGCTGGTCCATGAACGCTTATTGCCCGGCACCGGGCGTAGGTCCGAAATCGCCCGCCGACAGCGGTTACAAGCCGGGCTTTGCCGCCGAACTGATGCTGAAGGATCTGAACCTGTCGCAGGCCGCTGCCTCCTCGGCCGGGGCGGACACCCCGATGGGTGCGCTTGCGCAACAGCTTTACCACCAGTTCGTCGAACAGGAAGGCGGGCGCGGCCGGGACTTTTCGGCAATGTTGCCACGCTTTGTCGAAAAAAACGGCTGACACGACAGAACTGTGACGAAACCAGGGAACCCGGACGGCGCCCGCCCGGTTTTCCCTGCGAAGGATCGAAAAATGCCGGGCAGGACGATGATACGCAAGACCATGGCAATCGCGACCGCCGCAGGGGCAGCCGTCGTGATCGCCATTCTCGGCAACCAGGCCCCGCAAGCGCAGGAAACTCCGGCAGTGCAAACGGAACCGCGCGTGCTGACGCCCGGCGACAGGCTGTCGGCCGAAGACATCAACCTCATCGAACAGCCCGGCCGCTATGGCCTTGGATCGGACCTTCGCGGCAGCCGCTATGCGATCGTTGACGGGCACCTGGTCCGCATCGACCCCCAGACGATGGAACTGCAATCCATCCTGCGCAAGGACAGCGTCGCCTTCGATTGATCGGGGGAAAGGTTGGAGCGGGTGATGGGAATCGAACCCACGTATTCAGCTTGGAAGGCTGCTGCTCTACCATTGAGCTACACCCGCATGGGCGGTGGTATAGGCTAGGCGCGCGGGTCGTGCAACCGTCATCGGCGGGTCTGGAAAAAACCCTGCAACAGCGCCCTCGCGTTCTTGGCGTCGATCCCGTCGTAAACCTGCGGGCGGTGATGGCATTGCGGATGGTCGAACACCTTCGCCCCATGTTCGACCCCGCCCATGCGCAGGTCGCTTGCCCCGTAATACAGCCGTCCGATCCGCGCCGCGGAAATCGCCGCCGCGCACATGGGGCAAGGTTCCAGCGTGACCCACAGGTCATGGCCGGGCAGCCGTTCCGATCCTATCGCCAGGCAGGCTTCCCGGATCGCCAGGATCTCGGCATGGGCCGTCGGATCGGACAATTCGCGCGTCCGGTTTCCTGCCGCCGCGACCACCCGGCCGTCGGGGGCCACTACGACGGCGCCCACCGGAACCTCGTCCCGCAGCGCCGCAGCCCTTGCCTGATCCAAGGCCAGGGCCATATGAGAGGTGAAGCGGGTCATATGACCCCCTTGTCGCAGGGGCGCGGCCACCGTGCAAGTCGCCCTTTCCCCCGTCCCGCGCGCCCGCTAGAAGCGCGCCTTTGCCACCGCAGCGATGCGCAGGAGAGATCGCCATGACCGACGACACCACGCCAGCCCCCCGCCAATCCGCCAGCCAATCCGCCGACCGCATCGCCAAGGTGATGGCCCGTGCGGGCGTGGCCAGCCGCCGGGACGCCGAACGCATGATCCTGGAAGGCCGGGTCACGGTGAACGGCAAGAAAATCGACAGCCCCGCACTGGACGTGCTGCCCAGCGACCATATCACCGTGGACGGGAAAAAGCTGGACGAACCGCAGGAAACGCGGCTGTGGCTGTATTACAAGCCCATTGGCCTTGTCACGTCCGAGGCCGATGAAAAGGGCCGCCAAACGGTGTTCGACGCCCTGCCCCGCGACCTGCCGCGCGTGATGACCATCGGGCGGCTGGACTTGACCTCGGAAGGCCTGCTGCTGCTGACCAACGACGGCGAATTGAAGCGGCGGTTGGAGCTTCCCTCGACCGGGTGGCTGCGGCGGTATCGGGTGCGGGTGAATGGCACGCCCAGCGACATGACCTTTGACCCGCTGCGCCGGGGCGCCACCATCGAGGGCGAGGAATTCGCCCCCATGGAAATCAAGCTGGACAGCCAGCAAGGTGCCAATGCCTGGCTGTCTGTCGGCATCCGCGAAGGCAGGAACCGCGAAATCCGCCGGGCGATGACCCATGTGGGCTTGCAGGTGAACCGGCTGATCCGCATCGGCTATGGTCCCTTCAAGCTGACCGGCATGGAAAAGAACGAGGTGGTCGAGGTCAAGCGCCGCGTGTTGCGCGACCAGTTGGGCGGGCTGCTGACGGGCGAGGAAACCGCCCCCAAGGACCGCGAAATGCGTCCCCGCGGCGCCGAAGGCACCCGTCCGCGCCGGGACGAGGGCGAAGCGCCCCGCCGCAGCTTCCGGTCTGCCGGCGGCGAAGGGGAAGGCCGCTTTGCGCGCAAGCCCGGCGGTCCGCGCGACAGTTCGGATCGCCCCGCACGGCCCTGGTCGGGCAAACCCCGGCCCGAGGGCGGCGATGACCGGCCGCAATTCCGGGACAAGCGCCCGCAAGGCGACGACCGCCCTGCCCGCCCCTGGTCCGGCAAGCCGCGCGAGGATCGCGATGGCGCCGGCGATCGGCCACGTTTCAACAAGCCCACGGGCGACGCGCGCGGCGGCAAGCCGGGCTACAAGCCGCGCGGCGACCGTCCCGAGGGTTATCGGGGGTTCAAGCCAAGGGGCGACCGGCCCGAAGGCGAGCGGAGCTACAAACCCAGGGGCGACAAGCCCGAAGGCGAACGCGGCTACAAGCCCCGCGGTGATCGCCCCGAGGGTGAGCGCGGCTACAAGCCAAGGGGCGACCGGCCCGAGGGGGGCTTCAAGCCTCGCCGGGATGGTGATCGGGCCGACGGTGAACGGGGTTTCAAGCCCAGGGGCGACGGAAAACCCGCAGAACGCGGCTTCAAGCCACGAGGAGAGGGCAAGCCGGGGGGCGAACGGGGGTTCAAGCCGCGTGGGGACGGGCCGCGTGGGGACAGGCCTCGGACCGATGGGCCGCATGGGGGCGGCAAGCCGGGCGAACGCAAGTCCTTTGGAAAACCTGGCGGGCCGAAACCCGCACGCAGCGGTGCCGGGGGTGGTCAGGGCGCCCGGTTCACCGACAAGCCGCGCGGGCGGCCCGAAGGCAAACCGGGCGGTCGTCCCGGAGGCAAGCCGCGCGGGTGATCCGCCGCCCGCCCCCGGGCCGCGCACAAGGGCCGGTCCGGGACGAAGGAGGGATCACTTCGTCAGGATCAGCTTGCCCGCGCGCGTGATGCGCAGTTGATAGATTTGTTCATCCAGGACGATCAGCGCCTGGTTGCCGCCCCGCGTCAGTTGCGTCGCGTCATGCTGCGGGATGCGCGTCAGGACGCTGGTCGCCGGGTGCTGGAAATCTGCGGGACGTACTGCGGTCATGATCAGCCTCTTGGGGTTAGCCTTGCATTGCAGCAAATCTGACGAAAACGATATGGATTGTCAAAGTAAAATAGTCGGAAATCTGGTCCGCGTCTGAACAGTGCTATTTTGGCTGTTCCCCGCCAAGACATCCGGCCAGAACAGCCGCCATGTTCTCCAGCGTTTGTTCGTATAATCCGGGCCCGATTTCCTGCATCCCTCCTTCCGGTTCCAGTTCGTTCCCCATTCTGACCGGAGTGCCCTCGATAACAGTCTGCACCAGCTTGGGATCGCCGCCAAATTCAGGAAAGGCGCAGGTTGCCCCGGTCTCGGCGATCTGGTCGCGAATCTGGCTCAGGCGTGCGGCGGACGGGGTGCTGGCATCGCCCAAGGACACCGCAATGGCGGGGCGCAATCCGAAATGGTCGGTGAAATAGCCATAGGCGTCGTGAAAAACAACAATGCCGTCATCGCGATAAGGGGCCAGTTCCGTCTGGATTCGCGCATCCAGATCCGCAAGCCGGCGATCCGCCGCCGCCGCATTCCGGGCATAAAGATCGGCATTTCCGGGGTCGGTCTGCTCCAGCATTTCCGCGATGGCCTCCAGCCAGAGCCTTGCATTGGCCGGATCCAGCCAGGCATGAGGATCGGTGCCGTCATGGTCATGGCCATGACCGTGGTCATGCGTATAGTCGTCGTGCGCATGGTCGTCATGATCGTGGCCATGATCGTCGCCATATCCGCGCAGATGCGTGCCCGGCACCTCCAGCAGGCGCAGTTGAGGGGTCTCGGCCCCCACCGAGGCAGCGGCGCGGTCCAGCCAGGGGGTCAACTCCGGGCCCGTCCAGACCAGCAGGCCCGCATCCTGCAACCCGCGCGCATCCGAGGGGCGCATCTGGTGATGATGCGCGCTGGCCCCCTGCGGCAGCAGAACCTGCACCTGCGCAAGATCGCCTGCCACCTGCGCGACCAGGGATGCGGTGATCGGGGTATCGACGACCACCTGCAAGGGCTGGGCGGCCACCGGGCCAGCGGCCGTCAAGGCCAGAACGGAAAGCATCATGCGCATCGGGCACCTTTGGTTTGGTTTCTTGCAGGTCCGCGCATTTTCATGTTACATCATAACAAGTCAATCATAAATGTGATAAAGTAACAAATTGACCGATCACGCTGTCCATCCAACCGCCGCCTTTGCCCCCCACGACCACCAGGCCTGCGAAACGCGCGCGCTTGACCAGGCCCGCGACCGTCTGGCCGAAAACGGCGCGCGACTGACCCCCGTCCGGCGGCGGACCCTTGAAATCCTGCTGGAATCGCACCGGGCCATGGGTGCCTACGAGGTTCTGGACCGTCTGGCGGCCGAGGGATTTGGCCGGCAGCCCCCAGTGGCCTATCGCGCCCTGGAATTTCTGGTGGAACATGGGTTGGCGCATCGCTTGCAACGGTTGAACGCCTTTGCCGCCTGCCTGCATCCCGGCCACGACCATGCGCCCGCCTTTCTGATCTGCCGGTCCTGCGATATGCTGGCCGAACTGCCCGCCGCGCCGGTCCGCGACGCCTTGACGGCTCTGGCCGCCGAAAACGGCTTCCAGGTCGAGCGCGTCACGATCGAGGCCCTGGGCCTTTGCCCCGCCTGCGCAGGAACCCAGCCGTGACCGCCCTGATCCAGGCCCAGGGCCTGACTATCCACCGGCCGGGCGGACAGGAAACCGTCCTGGAAGGCGTCGACTTCCGCATTGCGGCCGGAGAGATCGTGACGGTGGTCGGGCCGAACGGATCGGGCAAATCCTCGCTGGTGCGGGCGCTGCTGGGGCATATGCCGCTGGCAGGGGGCCAGGTCGCACGCAAGCCGGGGTTGCGCATCGGCTATGTGCCGCAGCGGGTGCTGGTCGATACCACCATCCCCATGACCGTGCGCCGCTTCCTGTCCCTGCCCCGCCGTGTGGACGACCGCGACGCCGCCCAGGCCCTGGCCCGGACAGGGGTCGATGGGGTTGGCGCGCGCCAGTTGACGCAGTTGTCGGGCGGTCAGTTCCAACGGGTGCTTCTGGCCCGCGCGCTGCTGCACGACCCTGAACTGCTGGTGCTGGACGAACCCACGCAAGGGTTGGACCAGCCCGGCATCGTCGCCTTCTACAAGCTGATCGAGGAGGTGCGCCGCCAGACCGGCGCCGGCATCCTGATGGTCAGCCACGACCTGCTGGTGGTGATGCGCGCGTCCGACCGGGTGATCTGCCTGAACGGCCATATCTGCTGCGAGGGCACCCCCCAGCACGTCAGCTCCGCCCCCGAATACCGCGCCCTGTTCGGGGCCGAGGCCGAGGGTACGCTGGCGCTGTATCGCCACCACCACGATCATGATCACGACCATGATCACCACCATGCCGGGGCGCATTGATGCTGGACGATTTCTTCATCCGCGCGGTTCTGGCGGGCCTTGGCATCGCCCTTGTCGCCGGCCCCCTGGGCAGCTTTGTCGTGTGGCGGCGCATGGCCTATTTCGGTGACGCCACCGCCCATGCGGCGATCCTGGGCGTGGCGATCAGCCTGGCCTTCCAGATCTCGATCTATGCCGGCACGATGCTGGTGGCCCTGGCGATGGCCCTGGCGATCTCGTCGCTGGTGTCGCGGGGGCAGGCGATGGACACGATGCTTGGCGTCTTGTCGCATTCCGCCCTGGCCATCGGCTTGGTCGCGATCAGCTTTGTGCCCACGGCGCGATCGGATCTGTCGGCCTATCTGTTCGGCGACATCCTGGCGGTGGGCCGGGGCGATCTGGCGCTGATCTGGGCGGGCGCGGCCGCGGTGCTGGCCGTTCTTGTCTGGCGGTGGCAACGGCTGCTGACCGCCTCCCTGAACGAGGAGCTGGCCATGGCCGCGGGAATCGACCCCCGAGTCGAACGGCTGGTGCTGTCCCTTGCGTTGGCGGTCGTGGTGGCCTTGTCGATCCGGGTGGTCGGATCGCTGCTGATTTCTGCCATGCTGATCGTTCCGGCGGCTGCCGCCCGCGGATTGTCGCGCAGTCCCGAAAGGATGGTTGGCAACGCCACGCTGATCGCGGCCCTGTCGGTCATGGCGGGGCTTTGGACCAGCCTGCGCGCGGACACTCCGGCGGGTCCGTCCATCGTGGCCGCGGCCACCATGATTTTCCTGATTTCGCAGGCTTTTCGCCGCACTTAGTGCAGGATTGCAACACCCCGAGCAGCACCATTTCCATGGCGGAACCAAGGGTCGGCAGGGGTGTTGGCCAATATGCAACAGTCTGCACGAGCCAGCGACGGATTTGAACCAATGCAGCTTTCAAACGTCTGGGGATTGTGTAACTGTCGCCTCGATGTTGCCGGTGACGGCAGCTTTCAACGAAACGGAGCATGATCATGACCAAATTCGCTACTTTCGCTGCCGCTCTTGGCCTGACCGCCACTTCGGCTCTGGCCGGTGGCTATGTCGCCCCCATCGTGGACGTTGAGCCTGTTGTTGTGGAGGAGCGTCCCGCTTCGACCAACGCTGGCCTGGTTGTCCCGGCCCTGCTGCTGCTGGGCGTTATCGCCGCCGTCGCTTCGGACGACGACGATGATGATAATGATGATTCCACCCCGGCCGAGTGATTTCTGAACGGAACCCGGGTTCCGTCGGATATAAAGGGCTGGCCTTTGGCCAGCCCTTTTTCGTTGCGCCGGTGGACAGGAACCGAGGTCGGGCGTAACCTGTCCCCTGACCGTTCGGGAAACCTGCGAGGTGACCATGCACCGGCTTCTGATCCTGGCCTTTCTGGCGGCACACGGTCCGGCGGCCGCGCAACTCGAGACCGAGGACGGGCTTGGCCTGGTCGAACGCGGCCTTGGCATCATCGCCGACAACTTGTGGACCGAATTCGGTCCGCAGCTGGGCCAACTGGGCCAGGGCATGGGCGCGGCGTTGACCGACCTGGGGCCGGTCCTTCAGGATCTGGCGGTTCTGGTCGATGACCTGGGCAATTACCAGGCCCCCGAGCGGTTGGAGAACGGCGACATCCTGATCCGCCGCCGCGCCGATGCGCCCCCGCCTCCTCCCCTCGGAGAATCGCTGCGTGACCTAGGCGGCGAGGATGACCCGCAGGTTCCCATAGACCCCGACCAGCCCGAGATCCCCTTATAGACCCCGGCTTGCTGAATCGGCTAGGCTGCGGAAAATGCAAAGGAATCGGTGATGGGTGATTTGCTGGCCGCACAAGCCGGGGATGTGTTTCGGATCGGCCTTCTGGTGGCGCTGCTGCTGACAACCCTGCGCAACCGCCCGATCACGGGGATGTTGCTGCCCCTGGCCGCAGGGGCCGTCTTCGTGGCGGTGATCATTCCGCTGACCGGCGCCACCACCCGGCCCGAGCCGCTGCCCATGCAAGTGCTGTCCGGACTTGTCGTGAATGCGGTCTATATTGCCATCGGGCTGGCCCTCTGGTCGCTGTGGAAGCAGCGCGGATAGGTTTTCAGCTTAGCAGCCGCATCATTTCGGCCCGCAGTTCGGACAGTTCGAACGGCTTGGCGATGAAGCCGTCCGCCCCAAGCGCCATGCCGCGGCGCTTTTCGACAATGGACCCGCGCGCGGTCATCAGCAGGATGCGCACACCCGAAAGACCCGGATCGGCGCGCAGCCGTTCGACGATCTCGTAACCCGACATATCCGGCAGCATCACGTCCAGCAACACCAGGTCTGGGCGTTCGCTGCGGATCGCGTTCAGCGCCGGGCCGCCTTGCGAATGGCGCGAATGGGCATGGCCGTCGCGGGCCAGCAGGAATTCCAGGGCCATGGCGATGTTGTCCTCGTCCTCGACAACAAGAATGCGCGCCATGAGCCAAGCTTTCCTGGACTAACAGGGGACGCCGGGCCGGGGGTCTCCCCCGGCCCGGACAGGGATCACACGTTGTCGTCGGCGAAGATGTTCTTCTTGTGGCTGTCGTTCGGCACGAACAGGGTGCCGATGATCACCGTCATGACTGCGATCACGATGGCATACCACAGGCCCGCATAGATGTTGCCGGTCTGGGCCGAGATCGCAAAGGCGGTCGCGGGCAGCAGGCCGCCGAACCATCCGTTGCCGATGTGATAGGGCAGCGACAGGCCGGAATAGCGGATCCGGGTCGGATAGAGTTCCACCAGCTGCGCCGCGATCGGACCATAGACCATCGTCACCAGCACGATCAGATAGGTCAGGATCAGCACGACCTTGATGTTCTGCCCGTTGAAGATGTCGAAGAAGTGGTTGGCCTTGGCGATGGTGGTGTTGTCGGCAGCCGTCAGCGGATAGCCGGACGCCGTCAGCGCCGCGTTGACTTCGGCCGTGAAGCGGGTTTTTTCCGCAGCCAGGGCATCGCCCGTCAGTGTGTTGCCGTCATAGGCCTGAATGACCGTCTCGCCCACCTGGACCGAGGCCACGGTGCCTGCCGGGGCTTCGACCGTCTCCTGCACGTTCACGGACGACCGCGACAGTGCCGCCTTGACGATGTCGCAGCTGTTGTTGAACTGCGCGGTGCCGACCGGGTTGAACTGGAACGAGCAGTCGTCAGGCGCGGCGGTCACGATGACCGGGGTTTCCTGGGCCGCGTGCAGCGCCGGGTTGGCGACGCTGGTCAGCATCGGGAAAACCCACATATAGGTCGCGGCAGCCAGGGCGCAGCCGCCCAGGATGATCGGCTTGCGGCCGATGCGGTCGGACAGCGAGCCGAAGAAGATGAAGCCCGCAGTGCCCAGGATCAGCGACCAGGCGACAAAGACGTTGGCGCTGAACTGGTCGACCTTGACCACGTTCTGGATGAAGAACAGGGCATAGAACTGGCCCGAGTACCACACGACGGCTTGGCCCGCGGTCAGACCGAACAGCGCGATCAGGGCGATCTTGCCGTTTCTCCAGTTGCCAAAAGCCTCTTTCAGCGGTGCCTTGGACTGCGCGCCTTCTTCCTTCATCTTCTTGAAGGCGGGGGATTCGTTCATCTGCAGGCGGATATAGAGCGAGATCAGCAGCAGGAAGACCGAACCCAGGAACGGGATGCGCCAGCCCCAGGCCCGGAACGGCTCCAGCATGACCTGGGCGCCGGTTGCGTCCAGCAGCGGCTGTCCGTCCAGGCCCAGTTGCGGCACCGTGGGATAGTTGCCGTTCACATAGGCCGTGACCATCAGGATCACCACCAGCGACAGCAGCAGACCCAGCGTGGCCGTGGTCTGGATGAAGGCCGTGAAATAGCCGCGCTGTCCCTGCGGCGCGTGTTCGGCCACATAAACCGCCGCCCCGCCGTATTCGCCGCCAAGCGCCAGGCCTTGCAACATCCGCAGCGCGATCAGGATGATCGGGGCTGCGATCCCCCAGGACGCATATCCGGGCAGAAGGCCGACCAGGAAGGTCGAGAAGCCCATGATCAGGATCGTGGCCAGGAAGGTGTATTTCCGCCCGATGATGTCACCCAGCGACCCAAAGACAAGCGCGCCGAAAGGACGGACCAGGAAGCCCGCCGCAAAGGCCAGCAGCGCGAACACGTTGCGCGTCGCTTCCGGGAAGGCCGTGAAGAACTGCGCGCCGATGATCGAGGCCAGCGAGCCGTAAAGGTAGAAATCGTACCATTCGAAAATCGTGCCCGCGGACGAGGCCAGGATGACCTTCTTTTCCTCGGATGTCATGGGACGCGAACGGGTCGTCGCGTCGGGCGATGCGTAAGCCATCAATCCTCCTCCTGTTGGGCCAGCGCCTGTGCTGGCATGGGATCCCGACGGTCAAGCCTTCTCCGGTCGCGCTTCGGATGCCGAAACGCGGGCGGGGGATTGCTCGTCAGGCGGGTCTGGCGGCACCCGATCCTCCTTCGGAGGCCGCCTTGTCATCGCGGGGCGCGCATGGCCCCTTGCGTCAGGCCCGGTTCATCCGGTTGGCGATCAGGTCGTCGACCACCTCGGGTTCGGCCAGGGTCGAGATGTCGCCCAGGCTGCCATAGTCGTTCTCGGCGATCTTGCGCAGGATACGGCGCATGATCTTGCCGGAACGCGTCTTGGGCATGCCGGGCGCCCATTGGATCACGTCGGGCTTGGCGATGGGGCCGATTTCGGTGCGGACCCATTTCTCCAGCTCGCCGCGCAACTCGTCCGAGGGCTGCACGCCGTTCATCAGCGTGACATAGGCATAGATGCCCTGCCCCTTCAGCGGATGGGGATAGCCGACCACGGCAGCCTCGGCGACCTTTTCATGGGCGACCAGGGCCGATTCGACCTCGGCCGTGCCCATCCGGTGGCCGCTGACATTGATCACGTCGTCCACCCGGCCGGTGATCCAGTAATAGCCGTCCTCGTCCCGGCGGCAGCCGTCGCCGGTGAAGTAGTAACCGGGATATTGCTGGAAATAGGCCTCCATGAACCGCTGGTGATCGCCCCACAGCGTGCGCATCTGGCCGGGCCAGCTGTCGGCGATGCACAACACGCCCTCGGCCGGGTTGCCTTCGACCAGCTTGCCGCTTTCGGCCTCCAGGATCGCGGGCGTGACGCCGAAGAAGGGGACCGTGGCGGAACCGGGCTTTGTTTCCGTCGCGCCGGGCAGCGGCGTGATCAGATGGCCGCCGGTCTCGGTCTGCCACCAGGTATCGACGATGGGGCAGCGGCCCTTGCCGATGTTTTCGTTATACCAGTTCCAGGCCTCGGGGTTGATCGGCTCGCCCACGCTGCCCAGCAGGCGCAGGCTGGACAGGTCGTGCTTCTCGATCGGCTCGGTGCCCTTGGCCATCAGCGACCGGATCGCCGTGGGCGCGGTATAGAACTGGGTGACCTTGTGCTTGGCGCAGACTTCCCAGAAGCGGCCGGCATCGGGATAGGTCGGCACGCCCTCGAACATCACGGTGGTCGCGCCGTTGGCCAGCGGGCCATAGACGATATAGCTGTGGCCCGTGACCCAGCCCACGTCCGCCGTGCACCAGAACACGTCGCCGTCATGATAGTCGAAGGTGTATTGGTGCGTCATCGCGGCATAGACCAGATAGCCGCCGGTGGTATGCACGACCCCCTTGGGCTTGCCGGTCGATCCCGAGGTATAGAGGATGAACAGCGGATCCTCGGCCCCCATGGGACGGGGCGGGCAATCGGGGCTGGCGGTTTCCATCAGCGCCTTCACGTCCACGTCGCGCCCGTCGATCCAGGTCGTCTGGTCGCCGGTATGCTTGACCACCAGGCAGCGCACCCGGTCGGAACAATGCAGCAAGGCCGCGTCGGCGTTCGACTTGAGGTTCGTGCGGCGCCCGCCGCGGGGCGCGGTGTCGGCGGTGATCACCACCTTGGCGCCGCAGTCGTTGATGCGGTTGGCCAGGGCATCGGGCGAAAAGCCCGCGAAGACGATGGAATGGATCGCGCCGATCCGCGCGCAGGCCAGCATCGCATAGGCCGCCTCGGGGGCCATTTGGCAATCTTGCGACGTTCTTCAAAGCTCAGGTGCTGGTAGTGGGAAGCCATTCGTCAACCTCAATGCAAATACCTGTATTACTTTGGCATTTGCACTTCGTTTGTGAATCCACCCCTACCTTGCTTCAATATTAATAATCCGTATTATGGAACAAAGGTCCAGTTGCTATTATCGTACTTGTCGTTATTGCCATGGTTCGGAAACCTTGTCCTGACTCCTAGAAGGATTCATGGCAGTCTTACCCAGCATGCAACTTTGGTGCGCCTTGGCATGATTTCTAGTTGTCGGGAACAGATGGCCAGATGTACAGGCTGGCTGATGGGGCTGGCACGGGCGGCACGCTAGTAATGTTCATCTGCAATCACCTCCCTATGTCCAGTCTATCATCGACCGCGTCGTTCGTGATGCGCGTGAATGCAGAATGCGGGCATCGGAGCTGTTTCGATCTCGTCCAACGATGTTGTGGATTATCCACAGAACGGTCCTGACCACATGAAGGCCCTGGCTACACCCCACGGTTTCACTCTCCCTTATCTTTACGACGAAACGCAGGTTATTGCCAAAGTCTACGGGACAGAATGCACGCCGGATTTCCTTTGCTACAACGCCCCTGGCGAGTTGCAATATCGCGGCCGGTTCGGTGCCTCGGCACAAACACCAGACTCCACCGAAATATGCCAGAAACGGCTGGAGGCGATGCTTCAGATCACCAAAACTGGCAAGTGGCCGGAGAATGAGGTTCCCTCGATGGGCTGCTCAGTCGAATGGGAATCCGCATGAATGTTTGCCTTGCCCCCTGCCCGATCATTTTCGATCTTGATGGCACGCTGATCGACAGCGCCCCCGACATTCATGCCTGCGTGAACGACGTTCTGGGCCAGCATGGGACTCCGCCTTTGACGCTGGACCAGGTGCGCAGCTTCATCGGCGGCGGCGTGGATGTGCTGTGGCACAAGGTTATTGCTGCACAGGAACTTCTTGATGCGAAGAAGGCAGACTATATCGCAGCCTTCATGACCTGTTATCAGGATGCGACGCAGTTGACGCAGCTGTTTCCCGATGTTGCACAAACGCTGGAAACGCTTGCGGATCGCGGCCATCCCTTGGGCATTTGCACCAGCAAGCCGCTGGCCGTGACCCAGGCCATCCTGACGCATTTCCGCATCACGGATCTGTTCGGTTGCGTGATCGGCGGGGATTCGGTTCTCGAGCGTAAGCCCTATCCCGCCCCCTTGCGAGCCGCACTGCAAAGGCTGGGCGCAGACCCGAGGCAGCCCAAGGCGATCTATGTGGGGGACAGCGAATTCGATGCGGCCTGCGCGGCAGCGGTGCCGGTGCCCTTCCTGATCTATACCCAGGGCTATTGCCAGACCCCAGTCGAGGATCTGCCCCATCTTGCAGCCTTTGACGATTTCTCCGCGCTGCCTGCCCTGATCGAAGCACAGGTCTTGGCATGATCCGTGCCCCGAACTGGGACGTGGACGGCACCTTGCCCGAGGGAAGGCTCTAATGAAAAGTGATCCGATCTGGGTCAGTTGCACTGGGCCCAGGTGTTGTCGATGCTCTGGTCTTGGCAATATTGAGAAAACCGCCGACCAAGTCTTCAAGGTCACTGCCGCAGGCGACAAGGTGGCTGCCAGGAAGCCCGCGCCGGATGTCTATCTGCTGGCCTTGCACCGGCTTGGCATCGTGCGGTCCGGCTGCATCGCAATGGAAGACAGCCCGCCGGGCCTTGCCTGCGCATAAGCGGCAGGTCTGCGCCTTCTGGTCACACCCTCTAGCTATAGGCGGGCCGAGGATTGCACTGCAGCCGACCGGCTGTTGCCCGATCTGACGGCTGCCCCTGCCCGCCCCGCTGGCTGGCCTTCTTGCGGGTGCTTGACATTGCGGTCGCAGATGCGCCAATCCGGGACTATGCCACGGAAAGGCTTGTCATGGACCTGCGCCAGCTTACCCCGAACCTTGCAGTCTCACCGCAGATCGACCTGCCGGACGTGGCCCTGCTGGCCCGGTCGGGCT
The DNA here is from genome assembly GCF_030863885.1 of Paracoccus actinidiae. Lineage (NCBI taxonomy): Bacteria > Pseudomonadati > Pseudomonadota > Alphaproteobacteria > Rhodobacterales > Paracoccaceae > Paracoccus > Paracoccus actinidiae. The sequence continues at coordinate 1,493,733 of NZ_CP132956.1, read as the reverse complement.
TCAAGACCCTGATCAACAACCGCCCCGACGACGAGGACGGCGCGATCGATCATCAGCTAATGGCCCAAGCCGCGGCGGATGCGGGAATGGAATACCATTACCTGCCGCTTCGTCCCGGCCAAATTACGCCCGACCTGATCCACGGCTTTTCCGTCGCCCTGGATGGACCAAAGCCTGCAATCGCCTTTTGCAGATCGGGAAACCGCTCCACGGTCCTGTGGGCGCTTGGCCAGGCAGGCAAGCTGTCCGAAGCCGAGGTGCTTAATACAGCATCCCAGGCAGGCTATGACCTGTCCGGCGTGGTGCCGCTGATGCGGTCGCTGGCGGGCGCCAGCCGCTGATGCCTAGACCGGGACGTTCAGCGCCCGTTTGACATTGGCGGTCCAACCCAGCAAGCGCAGATTGTCCGCCACGATGGCCGGGCGCTTCATCACACTGGGTTTCGCGCCCATCATTGCCACCGAATCCGCCGCTCGCTCATCCTCCGACATGGCCCGCCAGGTCAGGCTGGCGCGGTTGACGATCTTGTCACCGAATTCCTCGGCCAGGCGGGCGCGTTCGGCATCCGACAACGGCTGTTTCTGGACATCGCGGAAGTCGACCGTCCAGCCGTTCTGTTCCAGGTCGGCCTGCGCCTTCTGGCAGGTGGAACAGTGTGCCAGTCCATACAGGATCAGGGATTTCATCGCGGGATCCTCTCAGACGAACGGGACCAGCGGCACACCGCAGGCGGTCAGGGTCAGAAGTGCGGCAAGGGCAAGCATCAGTTTCACGATTGGCTCCGGCGAAATGGGATGGAACGGCTTATTTCCATCCCGCAGACCTAGGGCAAGTCACAAATCGCCTGCCGGACCATGCTTGTGCAGGCGGCGGCGCACCTGCCGCATCGCCCCCCACACGATCAGCACTGCGACCGGCGTCAGTGCCGCGATCAGATAGGCCTTGTCCACCCCTATGGCCGAGGCCACTGGATAGAGTGCATAGGACAACAGCCCCACCGCATAATAGCTGATCGCGACCACCGACAGCCCCTCGACCGTGTGTTGCAGGCGTAGTTGCAGGTCGGCGCGCCGGTCCATGCGCTCCAGCAGGGCCTGGTTCTGGGCAGACCGTTCAACATCGACCCGCGTGCGCAGCAAGTCGGCCGCACGGCGGGTTCGTTCGATCATCGCGCGCAACCGATCTTCGGCCGAGGCAACGGTGCGCATGGCCGGTCGGTACCGGCGGCGCATAAATTCGGCCAGCATCTGTCGGCCCAGGAACCGCGTTTCGCGCAGCGCCGTTACGCGGTCCATGACGATCGCCTCATAAGCCTTGGTCGCGCCAAAGCGGAAGAAATGCTGGACCGCCTGTGCCTCCAGTTCGGCGGAAACCTCCAGCAGTTCGTGCAGCACGGCCTCGGCCGGGCGGGCGTTGTCGTGCATTCCGTCCACGATGGCGGAAAGACGGGGTTCCAATTCGTTCAACCGGCGCGACAGGCTGCGCGACCGGCCCAGGCCCAGCATCGACATCGCGCGATAGGTTTCCAGTTCGACCAGCCGATGCACGATGCGCCCTATCCGCCCCGCACCCACATCGGGGCGCACAAAGACCGCAAAGCGCATCCATCCATCCGGATCGATGCGAAAATCCCCGGCAATCATCGCGGCTTCTTCCAGCACCCAGACGGCGGTCAGGCTGTCCTTGGCAAACCAGTTCTCGATCCGGGACAGCAGGTCTGCGGGATTTTCCGGCAGGATGTCAATCTGGACCAGCACGGCGGCGACACGCCGTCCCGGCGCATCCCCCTGCCATTCGGCCGAAAAGATCGCGCCCGCGCTTGGATCGAAGGGCCGGATCGGCAGGCCCGGCGTCGTGGCCATATAGGTCACGAATTCCGTATGACTCTCCCATTTCAGGTCATGGCGGCCCAGTCGGCCTTGATAATGGCTGTCATCGGGATCGGGACGCGGTCCCCCGTGGCGGGTCGTCAGCGCAGTCAGGTGCGCGAAATCCCGAAGCCTGTCACGGTTGGCCGCGTCGCGCGGTTCCTTGAAGGCCACAAAGGTGCAGGTCGCGGGCGCGGACAGGCGGGGCGACGGCCTGGCGTGCAGTTCGTTGACAAGATCGTATCGTAACGGGTGTTCGATTTCCTGCCCCAAGCCATTCTCCTTTGGTGCCAGTCCGGGGCGAATGGGGGCGATTTCCCGCCCCCATTTCTCTCACTCGATCATGGGCAGCAGCTTGTTGAGGCTGTCCTTGGCGTCGCCATAGAACATCCGGGTGTTTTCCTTGAAGAACAGCGGGTTCTCGATGCCCGAATAGCCGGTGCCCTGCCCGCGCTTGGACACGAACACCTGCTTTGCCTTCCAGACCTCCAGCACCGGCATCCCGGCGATGGGGCTGTTCGGGTCGTCCTGCGCCGCCGGGTTCACGATGTCGTTCGAGCCGATGACGATCACTACGTCCGTGGACGGGAAGTCCTCGTTGATTTCGTCCATCTCCAGCACGATGTCATAGGGCACCTTCGCCTCGGCCAGCAGCACGTTCATGTGGCCCGGAAGGCGTCCCGCGACGGGATGGATGGCAAAGCGTACCGTCTTGCCCGCCGCGCGCAGTTTGCGGGTCAGTTCGCTGACCGCGCCCTGCGCCTGGGCCACCGCCATGCCATAGCCCGGCACGATGATGACGCTGTCGGCGTCGTTCAGCGCCGCCGCCACGCCATCGGCATCGATCGCGATCTGTTCGCCGGTGATCTCGGCCGCAGGGCCAGCCTCGCCGCCGAAGCCGCCCAGGATCACGCTGACGAAGTTGCGGTTCATCGCCCTGCACATGATATAGGACAGGATCGCACCGCTTGAGCCGACAAGCGCGCCGACCACGATCAGCAGGTCGTTGCCCAGGGTGAAGCCGATGGCCGCCGCCGCCCAGCCGGAATAGCTGTTCAGCATCGACACCACGACCGGCATGTCCGCCCCGCCGATGCCCATGATCAGGTGATAGCCGATGAAGAAGGCCAGCAGCGTGATCAGGATCAGCCACAGGATCGCAGGTCCGACACCTGTGAAGTACAGGATGCCCAGCAGCACCGACAGCGCAAGCGCGCCGGCGTTCAGCATATGCCCGCCCGGCAGCTTCCTGGGCTTGCCATCGACGCGGCCCGCCAGCTTGCCAAAGGCCACGACCGACCCGGTAAAGGTCACGGCGCCGATGAAGATGCCCAGGAACACCTCGATCTTCAGCATGGCGATCTCGGCCGGGGTCTTGTGGGCCAGCACGGCGGCAAAGCCGTGAAAGACCTGCACGCCGCCCTCGGCCTTGGCGCGCAGCACGCGAGCCAGTTCGATCTGGGCGTTGAAGCCCACAAAGACCGCGGCCAGGCCCACCAGCGAATGCATGGCGGCCACAAGCTGCGGCATTTCCGTCATCTGCACGCGCTGCGCCACGACCCAGCCGATGGCCCCGCCAATGGCGATCATGACCAGCGACAACAGCCAGTTGCCTGCCCCCGGCCCGAACAGCGTGGCCAGCACCGCCAGGCCCATGCCGACGATCCCGTACCAGATCGCGCGCTTGGCGCTTTCCTGTCCCGACAATCCCCCCAGCGAGAGAATGAACAGCACGGCTGCGACCACATAGGCCGCGGTGGTGAATCCGTATTCCATTGCTGTCCCCTTACGACTTCTGGAACATGGCGAGCATCCGGCGCGTGACCATGAAGCCGCCGAAGATATTAACGCCCGCCATCAGCACGGCCAGCGCGCCCAGCCCGACGACCCACCAGGACCCGGACCCGATCTGCATCAGCGCGCCCAGGATGATGATGGAACTGATCGCGTTGGTGATCGCCATCAGCGGCGTGTGCAGCGAATGGGCGACGTTCCAGATCACGCGGAAGCCGATGAAGCAGGCCAGCACGAAGACGATGAAGTGCTGCATGAAGCTGAAGGGCGCAAACAGCCCGATCAGCAGCAGCACCGCCGCACCCACCACCAGCAGCGTGACCTGTGAGCGGGTTTCGGCCTTGAAGGCTGCGACCTCGGCGGCGCGGCGCTCCTCGACCGTCAGGGCCTTTGGCTTTTCCTTGGGCTTCTGGGCGGCAATGGCCGCGATCTTGGGCGGCGGCGGCGGCCAGGTGATGTCATGGTCGCGCGTGACCGTGGCGCCCCGGATCACGTCATCTTCCATGTTGTGAAGGATCACGCCGTCCTTCTTGGGCGTCAGATCGGTCAGGAAATGACGGACGTTGTTGCCATACAGCTCGGATGCCTGGGCGCCCATGCGCGACGGGAAATCGGTATAGCCGATGATCGTCACGCCGTTTTCCGTCACATGGCGTTCGTCGGGGATGGTCAGTTCGCAATTGCCGCCCCGTTCGGCCGCAAGGTCCACGATCACGCTGCCGGGCTTCATCGCCTCGACCATGTCGCGGGTCCACAGCTTCGGCGCATCGCGCCCGGGGATCAGCGCGGTGGTGATGACCACGTCCATCTGCGGCGCAAGCTCGCGGAACTTGGCAAGCTGCTTATCGCGGAACTCGGGCGAGGAAGGCGCGGCATAGCCACCGGTCGCGGCCCCGTCCTGCGCTTCCTCGAAGTCGAGATAGACGAACTCGGCGCCCATGGATTCGATCTGCTCGGCCACCTCGGGGCGCACGTCGAAGGCATAAACCTGCGCGCCCAGGGAGACCGCCGTGCCGATGGACGCAAGACCCGCGACCCCTGCCCCGACAACCAGAACCTTGGCCGGCGGTACCTTGCCCGCCGCCGTGACCTGGCCGGTGAAGAAGCGGCCGAAGTTGTTCGCGGCCTCGATCACCGCGCGATAGCCCGCGATGTTGGCCATCGACGACAGCGCATCCATCTTTTGCGCGCGGCTGATGCGCGGCACCATGTCCATCGCGATGGCGGTAATGCCCTGTTCCTTGGCAAGGGCCAGCATCTCGGGGCTTTGGCCGGGATAGAAAAAGCTGATCAGCGTCTGCCCGGGCTGCATCTGCCGGATTTCGGCATCCGAGGGCTGGCGCACCTTGGCCACCACATCGACCGACCGGATCAGATCGGCGGAACTGGGCTGCACCGTCACGCCTGCGGCACGATAGCTGTCGTCCGAAAACCCGGCCCGCGCCCCCGCGCCGCTTTCAATGAAAACCTCGTGCCCCAGCTTCATCAGATGCCCGGCAGAGGAAGGAGTAATCGCGACCCGCGCTTCCCCCTCGAAACCTTCCTTCAACGCGCCGATCTTCATGGCTGTGTTGTCCCCCGCTCGCTTCATTTTGGTCGCACGACTGATAGCACCGCGAAATAATCTTTCACAAGTCCGTGCATCACCTGTTCAATACGAATGTCTTGGGACGGAAAGCCGCAAAAGAAAACGCCCAAGGCCGAAAGACCTTGGGCGCCAGCTTCAACGTAAAGCCTCGATCAGTTCGCAGGCGCGGGGGCTGTGGGGGCCGGGGTCGTACCGGTCGCAGGTGCTTCTTCGACCGAGATCGCGTCATCCACGGCCTCGCCCGCATCGCTTGCGGCATCGGCTGCGGTCTCGGCTGCGCTGTCCGCTGCAGTGCTGGCGGCATCGGCTGCATCTTCCAGCGCGGTGCCAGTGGCATCGGCTGCATTGTCAGCTGCCGAAGCTGCACTCTCGGCGGCGCTTTCAGCAGCATCGGCTGCATTTTCGGCCGCATCCTGGGTCGCATCGGCTGCATTGTCCGCGGCGTTTTCCGTCGCCGTGGCGGCGCTGTCGGCTGCGGCCTCAGCATCGTCGGCCGCGGCTTCCGCATCGGCTGCGGCATTGCTGGCCGCGTCGCTGGCAGGCGCGTCGGTCGTGGTCACGGTTGTTGTGTCGCCATCGACTGCCACCGTGTCATCGCCTGTGAAGCGTTGAAGCACGAAATACGCCAAGGCCAGTGCCAGCAGGACGCCGATGATCAGCGGCAGCGGCGAAGAGCGACGTTCGACCGGTTCGACATAGGTTTCATTGCGAACCAGCGGATCAACGGGACGGGCGGGATCGACAGGCCGGGTACGGTTCGGGTCGTTCGGATCATGGGTCATTGCTGGCCTCCAAAGTTCTGTGTTGAGACACCGGTTTCAGTGTCGCGTGCGGTGTGTCCCGCCTGTCGCCCGCCGTCAATTCGATCGGTCGGACCATCGGTGGTACCAGCCGACTTGCGACCCGGCCTTCATGCGACTAACACCTTGGTCAAGATCAGGTTCCGCCAGCCGGAGCAGCTTTCTTCATGCCGAGGATGCGATGACCACGACCCAAGGGCAAAATGTGCAGCTTCTTGCCGATTATCGGCCCTATCCCTTTGTTTTGTCGGCGACACGCATGGGATTCAGGCTTTCTCCGACCGATACGCGGGTACGCACCGAACTGTCGCTAGCGCCGCGCGATCACGAACAGTCCGCGGACCTGGTTCTGGATGGCGGCAAGGCGGTCAGGCTTTTGTCGCTGACCATCAACGGCACGGCCCCTGACCCCGCCCATGTGACGCGCAGCGACGAAACCCTGACGATTGCCGCAGCCGCCCTGCCCCGCCATCCTTTCCTTCTGGAAACCGAGGTCGGCATCGACCCGTCCGCCAATACTGCTTTCGAAGGCCTGTATATGTCGAACGGCCTGTTCTGCACCCAGTGCGAGGCCGAAGGGTTCCGGCACATCACCTTCTATCCCGACCGTCCCGACGTGATGGCCACGTTCCACGTGACCATCGACAGCGATTTGCCGGTGCTATTGTCGAACGGCAACCCGGTCGGCCAATCGCAGGGCCGCGCGGAATGGCACGATCCCTGGCCCAAGCCGTCCTATCTGTTCGCGCTTGTCGCGGGCGATCTGGTGGCCGTCAGCGACAGCTTTACCACCCGGTCGGGGCGCAGCGTGGCCCTGAACGTCTGGGTCAGGCCGGGCGATCAGAACCGTGCGGGGTTCGCGATGGAATCGCTGATCAAGTCCATGCGGTGGGACGAGGATGTCTATGGCCGCGAATACGACCTGGACGTGTTCAACATCGTTGCCGTCGATGACTTCAACATGGGCGCTATGGAAAACAAGGGGTTGAACATCTTCAACTCGAAACTGGTGCTTGCAAGCCCCGAGACCGCGACCGATGGCGACTATGAGCGCATCGAGGCGGTGATAGCCCATGAATATTTCCACAACTGGACCGGCAACCGCATCACCTGCCGCGACTGGTTCCAGCTGTGTCTCAAGGAAGGCCTGACGGTTTTCCGCGACCAGCAGTTCACCGGCGATATGCGCAGCGCGGCAGTCAAGCGGATCGAGGATGTCCGCGCCCTGCGCGCCCGACAGTTCCGCGAGGATCAGGGTCCATTGGCCCATCCCCCGCGCCCTGATCGGTACGAGGAAATCAACAACTTCTATACCGCGACCGTCTATGAAAAGGGCGCCGAGGTGATCGGGATGCTCAAGCGCCTTGTGGGCGATGACGGCTATCGCCGCGCGCTCGATCTGTATTTCGACCGTCATGACGGCGATGCAGCCACCATCGAGAACTGGTTGCAGGTTTTCCAGGATGCGACAAGCCGCGACCTGGCCCAGTTCAAGCGGTGGTATACCGACGCGGGAACGCCCCGCCTGACCATGACCGAGGATTGGCAGGGGGCCGAGGCTGGCGGCACCCTGGTCCTGACCTTCGCGCAGGACACGCCGCCCACGCCCGGCCAGACCGAAAAACTGCCCCGCGTGATCCCCATCGCCCTGGGTCTGATCGGTCCCAACGGGAATGAGGTCGTGGCCACGCAGGTTCTGGAAATGACTGAAAGTCGCCAAGCCTTTGCCTTTGACGGGCTGGGTGCGCGTCCCATGGTATCCGCCCTGCGCGGATTTTCCGCCCCCGTGATTCTGTTGCGCGACCTGGACGACGCGACCCGCGCCTTCCTGCTGGCCCATGACACCGATCCCTTCGCCCGTTGGGAAGCCGGACGGGAACTGGCCCTGTCCGCCCTGATCGCGGCCTCGCAGGGCCAGGCTGCGGGCGACGATTATGTGCGATCCATCGGGCGCCTGATCGCCGACGATACCGCCGACCCCGCCTTCCGCGCCCTGTGCCTGACGTTGCCGGGCGAGGAAGAGATCGCCACCCGCCTGTCTGCAGATGGCATCACCCCCGATCCCGATGCGATCCACGCCGCGCGCGAATCCCTGGCCCATCAAATTGCCAAGACCCATCTGGATCTTTTGTCGCGGCTCTACGACGACATGACCGTGGACGGCCCCTATCGCCCCGACGCGGCGGACGCGGCGCGCCGTTCGCTGCGCAATGCCGTGCTGGCGCTGCTGAGCCGCATTGACGGCGGCGAACGGGCCGAGGTTCTGTTCGGCATCGCCGGAAACATGACCGAGCGCATGGCGGCCCTGACAGCCTTGCTGCGGCGCGGACGCGGACAGGCGGAACTGGCTGCGCTGCATGATCAGTTTGCTGACAACCGTCTGGTCATGGACAAGTGGTTTGCGATCCAGCCCATGGCCGCGCGCCCTTCTGACGCCGCCGCTATCGCCGGCGCATTGTCGCAGCGCCGGGATTTCGACTGGAAGAACCCCAACCGCTTCCGCGCCCTGATCGGCGGGCTGTCGGGCAACCATGCCGGTTTTCACGCCGCCGACGGCTCGGGCTATGACTTCGTGGCCGAATGGCTGATGCGCATGGATCCGGTCAACCCGCAGATCGCCGCGCGGATGTCCACCGCGTTCGAAACCTGGACCCGATACGACGCAGGCCGCCGTGCCAAGGCCTTGGCCGCATTGGAACGAATCGCCGCCGTCGAAGGTTTGAGCAAGAACACCCGCGAGATGGTGTCGCGGATGATCGCTGCAGGCCGGTGATGCCGCTTGCAGGCACCCAGGCAGCGGGGCAGAAAGACCGGAATGACTGACCGTGACGCCATTGCCAAGGCCGAGATGCAGGCCCGTCTGGACCCGCTGATCGCCGAGCGGGCGCCCTGGCTTTACTCCGGCAAGCCCCATCACCGGCTGGCGAAATGGGCGATGATGGGCCTGCTGCGCTATCCCACCACCCTGCGCCTTGGTGCCGATTTCCGTGACCTGCCCACGATCGAGATCATGCGGCGCATGACGGACCTGATCGTCCGCGATGTCCGGGTCGAGGGGATGGAGCATATTCCCGCGACCGGCCCGGCCTTGATCGTGGCAAACCACCCTACCGGCATCGCGGACGGAATCGTCGTTCATGCGCTGATGTCGCAACTGCGCGACGACCTGTTCATCTATGCCAACCACGACATGATCCGCGTGCTGCCGCAGACTGCCGATCTGATCGCAGGCGTGGAATGGCGCCTGGAAAAGCGCAGCCACGCCAAGACCAAGGCGACGATGGATTACACGCGCGAGGCATTGGCGGCGGGCCGGATCGGCTTGATCTTCCCGTCAGGCCGCCTGGCGAAACGCCACGGTCTGACGCTGCACGAACGGCCCTGGATGGCAAGCGCCGCGATGATCGCGCGCAAGTTCGGCGTGCCGATCATTCCCATGAACATCCGCGCCCGCAATTCGGCGCTGTTCTATCTGCTGGACGCGATCCATCCGACGCTGCGCGACGTGACACTGTTCAACGAGGTTCTGAACAAGCGCCGCCAGCCATACCGCATCACGGTCGGTGCCCCCGTTGACCCCGCCACCCTGCCCAAGGGCGAGGACACGATCAACGTCCTGCGCGACATGGTGCTGGCCCTGCCCGCGCCGGGGCCGGATGCCGCGCGCCTGATGCAGGATCGCAGCGGCGCGCGGCTTGTGCGCGGGTCCGAAGGGCTGGCCTAGATCGCGGCCTTGCGGCTTTCTTCCAGATAGATCTCTCGCAGCCGCGTGGCGACCGGACCCACCTGCCCCGTGCCAATTGCCGCCCCGTCGATTTCCACGACCGGCATCACGAAAGCCGAGGCCGAGGTGATGAAAGCCTCATCCGCACCCTGAGCTTCCTCGATGGAAAAGCTGCGTTCCTCGACCTGCATCTGCGCCTCGGTGGCAAACCGCAGCACAGCGGCGCGGGTGATGCCGTGCAGGATGTCGTTGGAAAGCGCGCGGGTCACGATGGTGCCGTTCTTGACAATATAGGCATTGTTGCTGGTGCCTTCGGTCACCTTGCCATCCTCGACCATCCAGGCGTCGTCCACGCCGCGGGCCTTGGCCTCCATCTTGGCGATGGATGGGAACAGCAGCTGCACCGTCTTGATGTCGCGGCGTGCCCACCGTTGATCTTCGACACTGATGACCTTCCAACCGGTCCTGGCGGCGGGCGCATCGGCCAGTCCGGGCTTGGACTGGGTGAACATCACCACCGTGGGCCGGGTGCCTGCGGGGGGATAGGCGAAATCGCGATCCCCAGGGTTGCCGCGCGTCACTTGCAGATAGATCATCCCGTCGGTGATCGCGTTCTTGTCCACCAACGCGCGGAAGGCCGTCAGGTAATCGTCATCCTGCAGCGGATTGTCCATCGCCAGTTCGGACAGCGACCGCTTCAGCCGCACCAGGTGGCCGTTAAAATCCAGCAGCTTGCCATTCAGGACGCTGACAACCTCGTAGACACCGTCAGCCATCAGGAACCCCCGGTCGAAGATCGAGATGGTGGCCTGATCCTCGGGCAGGTAGTCGCCGTTTACATAGACCGTGCGCGTCATGGTGTCCCCTTGTGTTCAGCGGTTGTGGCAGCGGTCCTGCGCCCAAAGAACCGGCGCGTCAAGCCAAACCAAACTGCGGGCTTGATGCTGCAGGTGCGAAACAATATTGCTTGCTGCAACGCAAATCTTTTCGGAACGGATCCTTGCATGAGCTTTCGCCCCCAACCCTTGCCGCCTGCCCGCCTGAACCGCTGCCAGTTGTTCGGCCCCGGATCGCGGGAAAGCCTGTTCGAAAAGATGGCGAAATCCGCCGCCGATGTTGTCAACCTGGACTTGGAAGACTCGGTGGCACCAGACGACAAGGACCGGGCGCGCCAGAACATCATCCAGGCCATTGGCGACATCGACTGGGGTGACAAGACGCTGTCGGTCCGTATCAACGGACTGGACACGCCCTTCTGGTATCGCGACGTGGTGGACCTGCTGGAACAGGCCGGTGATCGGCTGGACCAGATCATGATCCCCAAGGCCGGGAGCGCCAGCGACATCTATGCTGTCGATGCCTTGGTGACGGCGGTCGAACGCGCCAAGGGACGAGCCAAGCGCATCGATTTCGAGGTCATCATCGAAAGCGCCGCAGGCATCTGCCATGTCGAGGAGATTGCGGCATCGTCCCCCCGGATGCAGGCGATCAGCCTGGGCGCCGCCGATTTTGCGGCCTCCATGGGGATGGCGACGACCGGCATCGGCGGGACGCAGGAAAACTACTACATGATCCGCGACGGTCAGAAATACTGGCCCGATCCCTGGCATTGGGCGCAAACCGCCATTGTCGCCGCCTGCCGCACCCACGGATTGCTGCCGGTCGATGGCCCGTTCGGCGATTTCAGCGATACAGACGGTTTCGTCGCACAGGCCCGCCGGTCTGCCACGCTGGGCATGGTTGGCAAATGGGCAATCCATCCCAGCCAGGTGGCGCTTGCGAACGAGGTGTTTTCGCCCAGCGACGCCGCCGTGACCGAGGCGCGAGAGATCCTGGCCGCCATGGAAAAGGCCAAGGCCGAGGGCGCGGGCGCCACCGTCTACAAGGGCCGGCTGGTCGACATCGCCTCGATCAAGCAGGCCGAGGTGATCGTGCGGCAGGCGGAGCTGATCGCGGGTTAGGGACGGCGCAGCTTTCTGAAGGCGGCGGACGCGCCCCAGCCTGCAAAGACCGCCACGGCCAGAGACATCAGCCCGTAAAGAAACGGCTGGTCAAAGGCCAGCCGATAAAGCCAGCGTTCCAGTCCTACCTTGCGCACATTGATCGGGGCCACGAACACGTCGATGACCTGCCCATCGCGCAGCAGGAAGATGCGGGTCTTGTAGGCCCCCTCGACCAGGTTGGCGGGCAGGCTGACATCGGCGCGGAACAGGGTCTGGTCGATCAGCGACACGCTGCCTTCGTCCAGGCGATACAGCCCCTCGTCTTCGCGGATGCGGATCAGCGCCTCTGTAAAGGGAACGGCGCTTTCGACGGCGATCTGGCCCGCAAAGGCCCGCATGGCATGGGACAGGGATATCCGATACCGGCTGTCCCATTCGGGCAGCAGGATATCGTCCAAGGCGGCCGATGTGGCGACCGCATAGAAACCGGGCGCGGCGCCGATCCTGACGGCTTCGGAATTGACCCAGATCCCCGCCTTGCGTTCCTTGCGCCATACGGTGACGGCACTGGACGGGGCCTCGACCGTGACGATCACCTGCAAGGGCGGGCCGGATGGGATGGGGGCTTCGCGCTTTATCGCGCCATAGATCAGGATGTCCGATCCGTTGAAGCTGGCCGTGATCGCCACGCTGTCGCTGGACAGGCCCGCCACCACGCTCTCGGCCGGGGGCGGTTCGGCAACAGGCGTGGCCTGGAGGGGCAAGGCATCGGCATTGCCCTGCGGCACCGTTGATTGCGCGCTTGCAGTGCAGGCCAGGACCAGCATCATCAGCGCCGCCATCCGCATCCGCATCAGCCGATCCCCGGCTGGATGACGTACAGGTCGTCGGGCGTCAGGAACAGGTCAAGCGCCAGCTTGCCGCAAACGGCCAGCACCAGCAGCGCCAGCAGGATCCGCAACTGTTCGGCCCGCAGCCTTGCACCGAGCGTGGTGCCGAACTGTGCGCCCACGACCCCGCCGATGATCAGCAGCACCGCCAGCATCATGTCCACGGTGTTATAGCTGACCGCGTGCATCAGCGTGGTAAAGGCAGTCACGAACGTGATCTGGAACAGCGACGTGCCGACCACGACCCGGGTCGGCATCCCAAGCAGATAGATCATCGCAGGCACCATGATGAAGCCGCCGCCCACCCCCATGATCGCGGCCAGCACCCCCACGGCCACCCCCACCAGCAGCGGAGGAAAGGCACTGATATACAGGCCCGAGGTACGGAACTTGATCTTCAGCGGCCACCGATGGACCCAGTTGTGCTGATGCAGCCGCTTGCGATGGCCGGGCTTGGACGATCGGTGCAGGGCGCGGATGCTTTCCTGCAACATCATGGCGCCAATCAGGCCCAGGAACACGACATAGCAAAGCTGCACGACCAGATCGACCTGGCCCACCTGCTGCAGCAGGGTAAAGACCCAAACCCCCATCCAGGATCCCATAAGCCCCCCCGCCAGCAGCACGCCGCCCATCCTGAAATCGACGCTCTTGCGCTTCACATGGGCCAGAACGCCCGAAACCGAGGATGCGACGACCTGGTTCGCGCCCGTTGCCACGGCAATGGCGGGCGGGATGCCGATGAAGAACAACAGCGGCGTGATCAGGAAACCCCCGCCCACGCCGAAAAGCCCGCTCATCAGTCCGACAAGCCCGCCAAGCCCGATCAGCGTGAAGGCGTTCACGGATACTTCTGCAATGGGAAGATAAATCTGCATGACCCGCGCGCCGGTTGCGTTGGCGGAAAGGATGCAACGGCCCGGCAGTCCCGTCAAACCGCTTTCGGGCATCGCTGGCCCCTCTGACGCTTGAAGCGGGCGGGTCGCCCGGCTAAGCAGGAACGAAGACGTGAACTGACGCTGCCGCAGCGTCCAAGAACGGCCGGAAGATGCGCATATTGATCACCAATGACGACGGCATCAACGCACCGGGCCTGGCGGTTCTGGCGGAAATCGCCGCAACCCTTGCCGGTCCCTCGGGACAGGTCTGGACGGTGGCCCCGGCATTCGAACAATCGGGCGTCGCCCATTGCATCAGCTATTCCCATCCGACCATGGTCGCGCGCCTGGATGAACGCCGGTACGCGACCGAGGGAAGCCCCGCCGATTGCGTGCTGGCCGCCCTGTGCGACATCATGACCGATGCGCCGCCGGACCTTGTGCTGTCGGGCGTGAACCGGGGCAACAATTCGGGTGAAAACGCCATGTATTCGGGCACGATCGGCGGCGCGATGGAGGCCGCGTTGCAAGGCCTGCCCGCCATTGCCCTGTCGCAATACCTCGGCCCGCAGACATCGGCGCTGGCCGATCCGTTCGAGGGCGCGCGCCAGCACGGCGCGGCGGTCATCCGCCGGCTGCTGGATCATGGCGACTGGACCTCGGACGCGGATTTCCGGCTGTTCTACAACATCAACTTTCCGCCTGTCCCCGCGGCAGGGGTGCGCGGCACCCGCGTTGTCCGCCAAGGACGCAGGCAGGGAACGAATTTCAGCGTCGTGCCCTATACCGCGCCCAACGGCCGCCGCTTCATGTGGGCGGCCGGCGGGGCGCAGAATGCCCCGGCCCAAGCCGGCACCGATGTGGCGGTGAACCTGGACGGCTTTATCTCGGTCACCCCGATGCGGGCCGATCTGACCTGCCATGCCTCGCTGCAAGACATGGCGGATCTGTTCGACGATACCTCGAAGGCAGAGATGCCATGACCGAAGGCCCCGACGGCAACGACGACCCGGCCGAGCGCAAGATGCGCTTTCTGTTCCAGTTGCGGTCGCGCGGTGTGACCGACCCGCGCGTGCTGGCGTCGATGGAAAAGATCGACCGGGGCCTGTTCGTGCGCGGGCAGTTCGCCGACCGGGCCTATGAGGACACCCCCCTGCCCATCCCATGCGGCCAGACGATCAGCCAGCCCTCGGTCGTTGGCCTGATGACGCAGTCGCTGAACCCCGGCGCTCGCGACACCGTGCTGGAGATCGGAACCGGATCGGGATACCAGGCGGCGATCCTGTCGGGTCTGTGTCGCCGCGTTTATACCGTGGACCGCCACCGCCGCCTTGTGACCGAGGCCGAGGCGATCTTTCGCCAGCTCGGCCTGTCGAACATCACCGCGCAGGTGGCCGACGGATCGCGAGGCTTGCCCGATCAGGCGCCCTTTGATCGCATCCTTGTCACCGCCGCAGCCGAGGATCCGCCGGGGCCGCTGTTGGCACAGCTGAAGATCGGCGGTATCATGGTTGTGCCGGTGGGACAGTCCGATGCGGTCCAGACGCTGATCCGCGTGACACGGACGGAAGCCGGCTATGACTATGACGAATTGCGTCAAGTGCGATTTGTGCCGCTGGTCGAAGGGTTGGGACCGACATGACCCGGATCTGCGGCATGGCAGGTTAAGGACGACGGAAATGAGCAGGACTTTCAGACAAGCCGCCAGCCTCGGGGCGGCTGCCTTGCTTCTGGCTTCGTGCGGGGCGACCGGGTTTGACCCCGACCTGCGCGGCTGGATGCCTGGCGCATTGACCACTGCTGACGCCGCCGCCCGCGCGGCACCCCGCCCGCAGCCCGATGATCGGGGCGTGATAACATTCCCGACCTATCAGGTCGTCGTGGCCCGCAATGGCGATACGGTTTCGACCGTCGCGTCCCGGCTGGGCATCGATGCCGCGCGGCTGGCACAGCACAATGCCCTGCCCGCCAACGCCCCCTTGGCCGCAGGGCAGACACTGGTCCTGTCGCAACGCGTGACAGGCGGGGGGGCGGCAGCGGGTGGAGCCGCGTCGGGGGCCGTGGCAGACCCCTTTGCGGGCCAGCCTGCCCGGCAGGCGGCACCTGCGGCTGCAAGTGCTCCCAAACCTCAGGCCAGTCCTGCCAATCCGGCGCAGCACGTCGTCGCCTCGGGCGAGACGGCTTGGTCCATCGCGCGCAAATACGACGTCAGCGTGCAGGATCTGGCAACTTGGAACGGGCTTCCCGTGTCGATGACGCTGCGGGTGGGACAGCGGCTGATCGTGCCGGTCGCGGGCCAGAAGGCCCCCGATCCGGCGGTGGTCACGACCGCGCCCGGCACCGGCAGCCCGACCCCGCGCCCGCCCTCCGCCGCGCAGCCCTTGCCTTCGGAAACGACCATTCCTGCCGCCGAACCCGGCCCAAAGGCACCAGCGACCGATCTGGGCGCGACCCGGACCGCAGCGTCCACGGGGGGGCGGTTCCAGATGCCGGTGTCGGGCTCGATCATCCGGGTCTATGAAAAGGGCAAGAACGACGGCATCGACATTTCCGCCACCGCCGGAACAGCCGTCAAGGCAGCGGGCCGCGGCACGGTTGCGGCCGTGACAACGGACACGTCCGGCGCGCCCATCGTCGTGGTTCGCCATGACGGCAATCTGATGACGGTCTATACCGGGCTGGACGCCCTGGATATAGCCAAGGGCGACAGCGTGTCGGCGGGCCAGTCCATCGGCACGGCAGGCCGCGGCGGTTTCGTGCATTTCGAGGTTCGCCAGGGCTTTGACAGCGTGGATCCCGAAAAATACCTGAACTGACCTGACGGAACACCCGACCGTCCCAGACGTTGGCCCGACATGATCAAGGCTAACGGAGGATAGGACATGGATCATTCCGAACATCCCCGGCTGTTGCCGGATGAGATGACCGATGCCGTGCTGACGGGCGCAACCGTTTACGGCCCCGGCGACAGCACGGTCGGCACCGTATCCCATGTGCATGGGTCGGGCAGCAGCGCGCAGGTGGTGATCGACGTGGGCGGGTTCCTGGGCATCGGGTCCAAGCCCGTGCTGGTGCCGGTATCGGATCTGGACGTGATGCGCGACGGCGACGGGGTCGTTCACGCGGTGTCGCGCTGGACAAAGGACGATTTGAAGGCTTTGCCTGAACACCGGGACTGACGCGAAAGGCGGCGGCTTTCCCGCCGCCTTTTCAAACGGTGTCCAGATACAGTTCCACCGTTTCCTCGTCCGAAAGTTCCGCCATGTAGTGCAGTTCCTGGCGCTTGGTCATGACAAAGTTTTCGATCAGGTGGGCAGGAAAGATGCGGCGCATTTCAGGACAGGTGTCGAAGGCGTCAATCGCCTCGCCCCAGCTTGCAGGAAGCTGGGCCAGGTTCTGGTCATAGGCATTGCCCCGGAACGGCGCAGGCGCCTCCAGCCGGTCCAGGATTCCGTTCAGCGCCGCCCCCAGGATCGCGGCCACCGTCAGATAGGGGTTCACGTCGCCCCCCGCCACCCGGTGTTCGATGCGGCGCGCCTTTGGTCCCGATGACGGAATACGGATCGCCGCCGTGCGGTTTTCATACGCCCAGCCAATGCCGGTCGGCGCATGGGCATTCGGCACCAGCCGGTCATAGCTGTTTTCATGGGGTGCAAACAGCAACGTCGATCCCGGCATGGCGCGCAGGCAACCCGCAACGGCATGGCGCAACTGTTCCGTCCCCTCGTCCCCGCCATTGTCGAAGATGTTCTGCCCGTCCTTGTCCAGAATCGAGAAATGCATATGCATCCCGTTGCCCGAAAACGTCTCATAGGGCTTGGCCATGAAGCTGCCCGCGAATCCATATTGGCGCGCGATGCCCTTGACCAGCATCTTGAAGAACCAGGTGTCATCCGCGGCCTTGAGGGGATCGGCCTGATGCATCAGGTTGATTTCGAACTGGCCAGGCCCGGCTTCGGAAATGGCTGTGTCAGCGGGGATGTCCATGCTTTCGCAGGCATCATACAGCGTGGTGAAGAACTGGTCGAAGGCATCCAGAGCGCGCAGGCTCAGCACTTCGCCCCCCGTGCGGCGCTTGCCAGAGCGCGGGCTAGGGGGGACGCGCAAATGGCGCCCTGAATCGTCGATCAGGAAGAATTCCAGTTCCGTTGCCACGACGGGTGTCAGGCCCGCCTGGGTATAGCGTTCGACCACGCGGGCCAGGGCCTGGCGCGGATCGCCTTCGTAAGGGCGGCCATCGGTATGAAACATCCATAAGGGCAGCAACGCCGTCGGCGCATCCAGCCAGGGCATGGGCAGGAAGCCCCGTTCAGTGGGCAGCAGCAAGCCGTCCGGGTCACCGATCTCGAAAACCAGGGGGCTGTCCTCGACATCCTCGCCCCAGATATCCAGGTTCAGGACGGAATATGGAAACTTGGTTCCTTCATCAAAGACCTTGTGGGCATAGCGCGCAGGGATGCGCTTGCCGCGCGCCACGCCGTTC
Organism: Paracoccus actinidiae; assembly: GCF_030863885.1. Taxonomy (NCBI): domain Bacteria; kingdom Pseudomonadati; phylum Pseudomonadota; class Alphaproteobacteria; order Rhodobacterales; family Paracoccaceae; genus Paracoccus; species Paracoccus actinidiae. The sequence goes on along the minus strand of NZ_CP132956.1, from coordinate 1,475,765 downwards.
AGGTCGGCTGCGGCCACGCGGATCGTCTTGACCTCGGGATGTTCTTTCAGCCAGTCCATAACTTCACCGGATCACTTGCGGACGATAACGGATGCGCCCCACGGCACCGGGCAGGTGGCGGTTCAGGCGCCGGTTCACGATGCCGAACAAGCCGATGAGCGCAAGGGTCGACAGGACGAAATAGCCTGCCACGATCGGATAGGCGACAAAGGGGTTGAAGGTCTGGCCCGCGAAATAGCTGGCATAATACAGGCTGTCGCCCCGCTGCTGGAAGGCCGGGAAGCCCGAAAAGAACACCAGCGTGGTGGCATGGAACAGGAAGATCGCCTCGTTCGTGTAAGAAGGCCAGGCCAGCCGCAGCATGGTGGGCCACAGGACGCGGCGGAACCTGGTCCAGCCCGTCATGCCGTAAGCCTCGGCGGCCTCGATATCGCCCTTGGGCACTGCCATCAGCGCGCCGTGGAAAATCTGCGCGGAATAGGCGGCGGTGTTCAGCGTCAGCACGATCAACGCACCGGCCCAGGCTTTCGCAAGCCAGCTTGTCGCCACCGTCATGCCGAAGATTTCGATGCCCGCGCGGGGCAGCAGCACCAGGGCCTCGTAGGCCAGGAAGAACTGGATGAACAGCGGGCTGCCCCGGAACAGGAAGATGAAGGCGTCGGCAGGCTTGCGCAGGAAGGGGTTCGTGCTGGTCTTGGCAAGGGCAAGGGCAGTTGCCAGGAAGAACCCGAACAACAGCGCGAAAAAGGCGAAATACAGGTTCCAGATCAGGCCCGACCCGATCAGCGTCACCTGCTGGCACAACGTGAAATCGCTGCGCGGCAGCAACCGTTCGCCAATGCCCAGCGACCGCAGGCCATAGTCGATGATCGTCTGCGCGCAGGTCATGCCACGCCTGCCTTGCGCTGCGCCTCGCCGGCCATGGTCGCCTGGCCTGCGGACAGGCGCCGGATCACCCGGTCCAGCACCCGTTCCGACACCCAGGTCATCAGCAGATAGAAGACCAGCACCGCGATGAAGTAATACAGCCGCCAATCGGGATGGGGATAGGCAAAGGACCGTGTCTTGGCACTGCCCAGTTCCCGCGCCCAATAGACGATATCCTCGATTCCCAGCAGGAACAGCAGGGGCGTGGCCTTGATCAGGATCATCCACAGGTTCGACAGCCCCGGCAGGGCATAGGTCCACATCTGCGGCACCAGGATCCGGCGCGACACCTGCCGAGGGGTCATGCCATAAGCCTCGGCCGTTTCCAGTTGCGCGCGCGGAACCGCCTGCATCGCGCCATAAAGGACATTCGCCGCAAAGGCTCCGAAGACCACCGAAAAGGCGATCACGGCCAGCGACATGGCATAGATGTCGTGGACCCATTCCGGGCTGGTTGACAAGGGCAGCTTGGCCGCCGCGCAGACAACGAAATCATTGCCCTGCCGCACCGGGGCGTCACTGTCGCACAGCGCCTTGTGGCGCAGCCATTCCAGCCCCTGGTCAAGCGCAATGGGCACGAACAGGAAGAAGACGATATCCGGCACCCCCCGCACCATTGAGGTATAGATCTTGCCCAGCCAGCGCAGCGGCAAGATCCGCGACCGCGACGCCATTGCCCCGCCATATCCGAACAGCAGCGCAATGGGGGCAGTGATTGCCAGTAGCAGCAGCACCACAAGGAAGCTGGCATAGAACAGCATATGCGTGCCGGTCGTCAGATAGCACGACAACCACGCAAAACCGTCCAGCACCGAAGGGTCGCTGCAATAGGAAAACATTCGCCTGTCCCGTTGGCCGCCGCAGGTGAACCCCGCGGCGGTATCAGATCATTCGTAAGTCTGCGCGTCGTCGCCGAAGTGCTTCTTGATCAGCGCGTTCAGGCTGCCATCTTCCTTCATCGCGGTAATGGCCGCATCCAGCTTTTCGCGCAATTCGGTATCGGACTGGCGCAGGCCCACGCCGATGCCTTCGTCCAGGTTCACCTGCTCGCCCACGAAGACCAGATCGTTGCTGTCCTCGACAAAGGGACGCATGACCTCGTGGTCGCCAAAGCCCGCGTCGGCCTCGCCGTTGCGGATGGCGGCAAGAACCTGGTCGATGTTGGGAAATTCCAGCATCGTCGCGCCGGTTTCGGCGACATGGGACGCCTGCACGGTGCCGGTCTGCACGGCAACCACGCCGCCCTCCAGATCCACGCCATCCTGCAGCGCGACATAGGACGAAGGCGCGGGCGGCAGGTAATCCTGGGTAAAGGCGATGACCGCCTTGCGTTCCTCGTTGATGCTCATCGCGGCCATGATGGTGTCATAGTTCGACGACACCAGGTTCGGGATGATCGAGTCCCAGTCGTTCTTGACCCAGGTGCAGTCCAGTTCGGCCCGCTTGCACAGCTCGTCGCCCAGTTCGCGTTCAAAGCCCGCGACCTCGCCCGCCTCATTGATGAAGTTATAGGGGGGGTATGCGCCCTCGGTCCCCATGCGGACGGTCTGGGCCATCCCCAACCCGGCGGTCAAGGCCAGGGCGGTCGCGGCAAGCAGCAGTTTCTTCATTCTCAAACACTCCTGTTGGTCGTCTTGTTCAATGCGCCAGGGAGGCGCTGAGGAATTGGCGCAGCCGGTCGGTTCTCGGCGCGCCGAAAAGCTGGTCGGGCGGGCCTTCCTCGGCGATCAGGCCCTGGTGCAGAAAGACCACATGATCGCTGACATCGGCCGCCAGGCGCATATCATGCGTCACGATGATCATGGTGCGGCTTTCGCCCGCCAGATCCTTGATGACGCGCACGACTTCCTGCTGCAACTCGGGATCGAGGGCGCTTGTCGGTTCGTCGAACAACAAGGCCTTGGGCTGCATGCACAAGGCGCGCGCGATGGCGGCGCGCTGCTGCTGGCCGCCCGACAGCTGCGCGGGCCAGGCTTCGGTCTTGTCGCCGATGCCCACCTTGTCCAGCAGCATCCGGGCGCGGGCTTCGACTGCCGCACGGTCTTCGCGCAGAACGGTCACGGGCGCCTCCATGACGTTTTGCAGGATCGTCATGTGGGACCACAGGTTGAACTGCTGGAAGACCATCGACAGGTTGGTGCGGAACCGCATCACCTGCGCGCGGTCGGCGGGCACGCGGGCCATGCCCTGCCCTTTCCACCGCACGGCTTCGCCTTCAAAGCTGAACTCGCCCGCCTGGCTGTTTTCCAGCAGGTTGCAACAGCGCAGCAGGGTGGATTTGCCCGAACCCGACGACCCGATCAGGCTGACCACATGGCCGCGCGGCGCGGACATGGACACGCCCTTGAGCACCTCGACCGATCCATAGGCCTTGTGCAGCCCCTGGATCTGGATCACGGGGGCGGCGTCCTTCGGTGCGGCTTTATCGTTCATCATCGGCGCATTGGGCGATAATCCCGGCGCTTTTGCAACGGGGTCTGCAGGGCAACCTGACGATAAACGCAGGTTGCCGCTGCGTCAGACGATTTCGACCGAGTATTTCTCGATCACGGTATTGGCCAGCAGGCCTTCGCACATCCGCGCAACCTCGGTCCGGGCGGCGTCGGCATCGGTCGCATCCAGATCCAGCTCGATCAGCTTGCCCTGGCGCACGCCCGAGACGCCCCGATGGCCCAGCCCGCCAAGCGCGTGGCGGATCGCCTCGCCTTGCGGATCAAGGACGCCATCCTTCAGCATGATCGTGACGCGGGCTTTCATGGTGGCAGTCCTTCCTAGTTGATCGTGGCCGACTTCAGGCTGGTCGTGTTGGCGGGCATCAGGCCCAGGCGCCGCGCAACCTCGGTATAGGCGTCGGTCAGGTTGCCCAGGTCGCGGCGGAACACGTCCTTGTCCAGCTTCTGGCCGGTCTTCATGTCCCACAAACGGCAGCTGTCGGGGCTGATCTCGTCGGCGACGATCAGGCGCATGAAGTCGTTGTCCCAGACGCGGCCGATCTCGATCTTGAAGTCGATCAGCTTGATCCCGACGCCATAGAAGACGCCAGATAGGAAGTCGTTCACCCGCAGCGCCAGCGACACGATGTCGTCCAGATCCTGCTGGGTCGCCCAGCCAAAGGCGATGATGTATTCCTCGGACACCATCGGGTCGCCCAACTCGTCGTTCTTGAAGCTGTATTCGACGATGGGACGGGGCAGCAGCGTGCCTTCCTCAAGCCCCAGGCGCTTGGAAATGGATCCTGCGGCGAAATTGCGCACGATCACTTCCAGCGGCACGATTTCGACCTGGCGGATCAGCTGTTCGCGCATATTGATGCGGCGGATGAAATGGTTGGGGACGCCGATATTCGTCAAACCGTTCATGAAGAATTCGGACAGGCGGTTGTTCAGGACGCCCTTGCCCTCGATCACGGCCTTTTTCTGCGCGTTGAAAGCGGTGGCGTCATCCTTGAAGTATTGGACCAGCGTGCCGGGTTCGGTGCCTTCGTACAGGATCTTCGCCTTACCTTCGTAAACTTTCTTCCGGCGCGGTGCCATGGCGGCGTCCTTTCGCATGTCCCTTATCCCAAGCGCCTTACCCCACAAGCGGCACCGGGGGCAATACAAGGCTTGCAAGCGCCCGTGGGCGGGCTAAGATCCGGGCAAATGGACTGGAGACTGCAATGACCACCTTTGACGACCGCGAACGCGGTTACGAGGCGAAATTCGCGCATGACGCCGATCTGCGCTTTCGGGCCGAGGCCCGCCGGAACCGCCTGCTGGGCGAATGGGCGGCAGGGCTTCTGGGCAAGACGGGCGACGATGCCCGGACCTATGCAATGGCGGTGGTGACATCGGATTTCAGCGAACCGGGCGACGAGGACGTGTTCCGCAAGCTGGAGGCCGATCTGGCCGGGCTGGCCGATGCCGCGACGATCCGCGCCAAGATGGCTGAACTGGTGCACCCGGCTCGCCTCCAGGTGCTTGAAGAAAAAGAATAGGCTCCGGGTTCGGGCACGGGGCGATGCGATCCTTCAGGTCGCTGCGGCCTCGGCCCGGTGGTAACGGAGCGCCATGGTCAGCCCCCGCGCGGCGTTCAGGATCATCAGCGCCAGCCACAGCCCGTGATTGCCCATTGCCGGCGGCAGGACGATCACCGCGGCCCCGAACAGCGCGACCGACTGGATCATGGCGACGCGCATTTCCCGGGTCAGGGTCGCGCCGATGAAGATCCCGTCCAGCATCCAGCTTGCCACCCCGATCAGCGGCGCCAAGCCCAGCCAAGGCAGATAGGCGCGCGCTTCGGTGCGGACCGCGGGGGATGTCGTCAGCAGGTCGATGATGGCGCCGCCCCCGAACCAGAAGACGGCCGCCAGGACCGCCGCCCCGGCCACGCCCCATCGCGATGTCAGGATCGCGGCGCGACGCACCCTATCGGGCCTGCGCGCCCCCACCGCCTGGCCCACCAGGCTTTCGGCGGCAAAGGCAAAGCCGTCCAGGGCATAAGCCGTGATCGACAGGAATTGCAGCAGCACCTGGTTGGCGGCCAGGGTCACATCGCCCTGCCCCGCGCCCAGAAACACGAAGCTGGTAAAGCTGGCCTGCAGCAGCACCGACCGGATCATGATGTCGCCATTGACCCGCACCAGTCGCGCCAGCTTGTTGCGCCCGAACAGATGCGCCGCCCGAAATCCGTCCCGCAAGGCCCGCCGTGTCATCCACAAGCCCAGCAGGAACCCGCCGTATTCGGCAATCAGCGTGGCCGCAGCCACGCCCGGCACGCCCAGGTCCAGCCCCAGGACGAACCAGACTGACAGGACGACATTCGCCCCGTTCTGCACCAGTTGCAGCAGCAGGACCGACCCCGCGCGTTCAACTGCGATCAGCCAGCCGGTAATGGCATAAAGGGCAATGGTGGCGGGCGCCCCCCAGATGCGGATTGCCAGGTATTCCCCCGCGAGCCTTTCAACCGCAGCCGAAGCCGGGGCGATGCGGAAAGCCGCCGCAAAGATGCTGCCCTGCAGCAGGATCATGGCAAGCCCCGCCGCTCCGGCAATGGCCAGGGCGCGCAACAGATGTGCCCCCGCCTCGGACCCGTCGCCCGCGCCATGGCTTTGGGCCACAAGGCCCGACGTGCCCATGCGCAGGAAGCCGAAGATCCAGTAGATCGAGGTCAGGATCACCGCGCCGATGGCAACGGCGCCGATCGCCTCGGGTCGGCCCAACTGGCCGATCACGCCGGTATCGACCAGCCCCAGCAGCGGCACCGTCGCGTTCGACAGCACGATGGGCAGGGCAATCGACAGCACCCGCCGGTTGGTCAGCCTGTCCATCCCAGGCCGCTTATCCCTGCGGCATCAGGAAATGCCCGGTTGCCTGCGCCATAAGGCGGGTGCGGTTGTCCTGCCATGCCTCGACCCGGACGCTTGCATACCGCCGTCCCGACCGCACCACCCGCGCCCGTGCATAGGCGTCGCGCGGCAGCCCGCTGCGCAGGTAATCCACGGTAAAGTCGATGGTCTTGGGCAGGCGCGGCACGCTGGCGGCCATCGCGGCGTCAGGAACGGTGCGGCCTGATTCCATATCCTCCCACATTGCGGTCCAGGCCAGCTCGATGATCGCCGTGGTTTCCAGGAACGCCGCGGTGACACCGCCATGGATCGCGGGCAGCAACGGGTTGCCGATCAGCTTCCGGTCGTAAGGCAGGATCGCCGTCAGTTCATCCCCGCGCCTGTCAAAGCGGATACCCAGCCAGGCCAGATAGGGCACCCCGCCCACCAGGGCCGCCAGCGCCGAATCGCGGCGCGACTTGATCTGGTCCAGGGGTTCGCGTCGGTCCATCATCGCTTACCTTTCGACCGTAAAGGCGCCGGTTGCGGCCGCAACCGGGTTGTCGCCGCTTTCGTCCAGGGCAACGGCGCGAACGAAGGCCACGGTTCGCGTGATGTGATAGCATTCGGCCCGTGCCGTGATCCGCTGTCCCTTGGTGGCCGAGCGCATATAGTCGATGCGCAGGTCGATGGTCGCGGTGGACCCCGGACCCGACGGATGGGCCATCACGGCCGCCCCGCAGCAGGTATCCATCAGCGCCGACACCACCCCGCCATGCACCACCCCGCTGCGTGGATCGCCCACCAGATGTTCGGCCCAGGGCATGCTGATGGTGGCCGTTCCGGCACCAAGCGCATCGACCTGCATCCCCAGGGCGCGGGCATGAGGGATCGCCTCGATGAACTGTTGCGCGATTCGGGTCTGGTCCGTGTCCGTCATGCCCTTGGTCCTGTCCATCGCCGCCCCCCTGCTTGCAGCCGACACGCTATCCGCGACCGGGCCGCACGCTCAACCCCTTCCCGATGTTCGCACCGGTTGAGAAGCGCGTGCCAACCCGTTAGCCTTGCCCCAGATGCTGACGGAAGGGGGGCGGATGCCGGGCGATCAGACAATCAGCTTCAAGGATATGTGCACACGCTTCGACGTGACGCCCCGGACGCTGCGCTATTACGAATATATCGAACTGCTGAACCCCCGGAAGGAAGGACGGTCCCGGTTCTATGGACCCCGGGAAATCGCCCGCATGACCTTGATCCTGCGCGGCCGCCGCTTCGGATTTTCCCTGGAGGATATCCGGCAATGGCTGCTGATCTATGAACAAAAGGGATCGCGCGAACAGTACCAGGTCTGGCTGGATCTGGCGGACCGGCAACTGAAGGTCTTGGACGAACAGATCACCGATCTGACTGCAGCCCGGGCCGATCTGGAAGCCCTGCGCGATACCGCCGCCCAAGACCTGAGCAAGATGGGTTGACCCTGCGTCACGGTTAGCCTTGACTTCACTTGTGACGCGGCGTCTTGCTTACGTTCGCGTCAACTTGCCCCTATATTGTGGTCAAGGACGGCAGACGGTGAATGAGGAGGAACCGCGATCCATGTCCGACGAAATGATGACGATTCGCCAGATGTGCGATGCGTTCGATGTCACCCCCCGCACGTTGCGTTTCTATGAGGCGCGCGAGTTGATCTTTCCCGAACGTCGCGGGCAGCATCGCCTGTATGACCGCCGGGACCGGGCGCGGCTGACATTGATCCTGCGCGGCAAGCGGTTCGGCTTCAGCCTCGAGGAAATCCGCCAGTTGCTTGAACTGTATGAACCCGGCGGCACGAACAAGGCGCAGATCGCCGCGACCATCTCGGTCGGGCGCCAACGCCTTGGCGACATGGAACGTCAATATGCTGAACTGAGTGAGGCGATCGTCGAACTCAAGACCCAGCTTTCCGATGCAGAAACCCGACTTGCCGCCGCGTCCAACGACACGACCACAGGGTAGAGCCATGACGATTTACATCCCGCCTGTCACCGACATGCAGTTTGCGCTGCATGACGTGCTGAAGCTGTCGCAATCCGGCCTGCCGGGGCACGAGGATCTGGACCGCGACTTCACCGAAGCGGTGCTGGACGCCGCAGGCAAGCTGGCGGCCGAGGTTCTGGCACCGCTGAACGCCGTTGGCGACCGGCAGGGATGCCGCCTGGAAAACGGCGTGGTGCGCACGCCCGACGGGTTCGACCGGGCTTTCCAGGCCATGAAGGAAGGCGGCTGGACCGCGCTCGACTGCGACCCCGATTATGGCGGGCAGGGAATGCCCTATGTGATGGGTGTCGCCACGGGCGAGATGTTCGTTTCGGCAAATATGGCTTTCAACATGTACCAGGGCCTGACCCACGGCGCCTATTCCGCCATCCATGCCCATGGGACCGACGACCAGAAGCAGACCTATCTGCCGAAAATGGTCAGCTGCGACTGGACCGGCACCATGAACCTGACGGAACCGCATTGCGGCACCGACCTGGGCTTGCTGTGCACCAGGGCCGAACCCCAGGGCGACGGCAGCTATCTGATCACCGGGCAAAAGATCTTCATCTCGGCCGGGGATCACGATCTTGCGGAAAACGTCATCCATCTGGTCCTGGCCAAGGCACCCGGCGGGGGCGAAGGCACAAAGGGCATCAGCCTGTTCATCGTGCCGAAGTTCCTTGTGAATGCCGACGGATCCCTGGGCGAGCGCAACGGCGTGTCCGTGGGCGCCCTGGAAGAAAAGATGGGCATCCACGGCAATGCTACCTGCGTGATGAACTTCGACGGCGCAAAGGGTTGGCTGCTGGGCGAATTGCACAAGGGGATGCGGGCCATGTTCACCATGATGAACGAGGCGCGCCTGGGCGTGGGCCTGCAGGGCTATGCCTGCGCGGTGCCTGCCTATCAGAACGCCGTCGCCTATGCCAAGGACCGCTTGCAAGGCCGTGCGGTGACGGGTGTGCAGAATGCTGCCGGGGCGGCAGATCCGCTGATCGTCCACCCCGACATCCGCCGCAGCCTGATGGACCAGAAATCCTTCCTGGAAGGCGCGCGGATGCTGGCCCTGTGGGGCGCACACCTGATCGACAAGGGTCACAATGGCGATGCGGATGCCGAAGGCTTGGTGTCGCTGCTGACCCCCGTTATTAAGGGATTTCTGACCGACAAGGGATTCGAGACGGCAGTGCTGGCCCAGCAGGTCTTCGGAGGCCACGGCTATATCGAGGAATGGGGCATGAGCCAGTTCGTCCGCGATGCCCGCATCACCATGATCTATGAAGGCGCGAACGGCGTTCAGGCCCTGGATCTGGTGGGCCGCAAGCTGGCCCAGGACGGCGGCAAGCACGTGATGGCTTTCTTCGAGATGGTCAAGGCCTTCTGCAGGCAGCATGGCGACAGCGCCATCGCGGACGACTTCATCGCGCCGCTGAAGGCCGCGTCCAAGGATCTGCAGACCGCCGCTATGTTCTTCATGGAACGGGGCATGAAGAACCCCAACGACGCGCTGTCGGGCAGCTATGACTTCATGCACCTGTTCGGTCATGTCGCGCTTGGCTTCATGTGGGCGCAGATGGCGGTCGCGGCGCAAGCGGCCCTGGATGCGGGTGATCGGGATGCGGCGTTCCTGAGGACCAAGCTGGCGACCGGGCGATACTACATGAAGCGGCAGCTGCCGATGACCGCGACGCATCTGGCCCGCATCCAATCGGGCGCCGCGCCGGTGATGGAACTGGAGGCGGAGGCGTTCTGATACCCTATCGTGGCTCTGGCTTCACGAGCCGGAGCCTCCGGCGGGGATATTTAAGTGAAGAAGAAGCGGCATTTCCGGCCCGCGCTCGGCCATCGGCATCAGACTCGCAGGCCGGAAACGTCTCCTTCAGCGGTCATTGGCTTCCCAGCCTGTACCGCAGTTCCGAAATTAGGCGCAGAATGTTGAAGAAGGATTAACCCGTCCCTTCTTCTTCACGAAAATATCCCGCGGGGGTCCGGGGGCGCGAAGCCCCCGGCGGTTGGAGGAACAGGATGACGGCGAAACTGTGGTGCTTTGGCGAATCCGGCAATGCCTACAAGGCGGCCCTGACCCTGGATCTGGCCCATTACGACTGGACCCCGGTTTTTGTCGATTTCTTCAACGGCGAGGCACGAGACCCTACCTTTCGCGCGATCAATGCCATGGGCGAGGTTCCTGTCTTTCGCGAAGGCGACCTGACTCTGACGCAATCGGCGGTGATCCAGCTTCATGTGGCGGAACGCACAGGGAAGTTCCTGGGAAGTGACCGGAACGAAACTCTCCGCTGGCTGATGTTCGACAATCACAAGCTGTCGGGCCAGGCCGGCCCGGCGCGGTTCCTGCTGAACTTCCTGCCTGCGGACAAACGCCCGGCAGGCGCGGCGGAATATCTGCAGGGGCGGCTGAAGGCGACCTACCGGGTGCTGGACGACCACTTGGCCAACCGCGACTGGGTTGCCGACAGCGTACCGACGCTCGCCGATTTCGCCTGTTGCGGATACCTGTTCTATCCCGAACCCTTCGGCTTTGACCGCAAGGACTGGCCCCATATCGACCGCTGGCTGGACGCGATCAGCGCCCTGCCCGGCTGGAAACACCCCTATGACCTGATGCCCGGCAACCCTGCCGACCGGGCGCCCAAGGAGGACGCATGACCGACTCATTCATCTATGACACGGCCCGCACGCCGCGCGGCAAGGGCCGCCCGGATGGCAGCCTGCACGAAGTGACATCCTTGGCGCTATCGGCCCGGTTGCTGAATGCCGTCAAGGAACGCAACAATCTGGAAGGCCACGCCGTCGAGGATGTGATCTGGGGCAATGTCACCCAGGTCAAGGAACAAGGAGGCTGCCTTGCGCGCTCGGCGGTTCTTGCCTCGGACTTGGACGAACGCATTCCCGGCCTGTCGATCAACCGCTTCTGTGCCAGCGGCATGGAGGCCGTGAACCTGGCCGCCAACCAGGTCAAGGCTGGCGCCGGCAACGGCTATATCGCGGGCGGGGTCGAGATGATGAGCCGCGTTCCCATGGGCAGCGACGGCGCGGCCATCGCCGTGGATCCCGGGCTGGCGATGAAGACCTATTTCGTGCCGCAGGGCATCAGCGCCGACATCATCGCCACTGAATACGGTTTCACGCGCGAGGAGGCCGACAAGCTGGCCGTCGAAAGCCAGAGCCGCGCCGCCCGTGCATGGGAGGAAGGCCGCTTCTCTCGCTCTATTGTTCCGGTCATGGATCAGAATGGCCTGACCATCCTGGGCCGCGACGAATACATGCGGCCCGGCACCACCATGGAGGATCTGGCCAAGCTGAAGCCCGCCTTCAAGGACATGGGCGAGATGATGCCCGGCTTCGACAAGGTCGCAATGCTGAAATACCCGCATCTTGACCGGATCGAACATATCCACCACGCCGGAAACAGCAGCGGCATCGTGGACGGCGCCGCCGCCGTGCTGATCGGGAACGAGGAGTTCGGCCGTGCCCATGGGTTGAAGCCCCGCGCCCGCATCCGTGCCACCGCCAAGATCGGCACCGATCCCACCATCATGCTGACCGGCCCGGTGCCCGTGACCGAGAAAATCCTGTCAGACAGCGGCCTGTCGATCAGCGACATCGACCTGTTCGAGGTGAACGAGGCCTTTGCCGCCGTGGTCCTGCGATTCATGCAGGCGTTCCAGGTCGATCCCGGCAAGGTGAACGTCAATGGTGGCGCCATGGCAATGGGCCACCCGCTGGGTGCGACCGGCGCGATCATCATCGGTACGCTGCTGGACGAACTTGAACGGCAGGACAAGACCATGGGCCTGGCCACGCTGTGCATCGCGTCCGGCATGGGCGCGGCCACCATCATCGAGCGCGTGTGATGATCATCCGCAAGGACAGCGTGCCCGTGACCGAGGCCGTCTCGGGCTATCCCCGGCCGTTCAACCTGGGTCGCGGCTTCCTGTCCTATCGTCACCTGACCGAGGTGGGTGGGCTGACCCAGTTCGGGATCGCGCTTGAAACCCTACATCCCGGCAAGCAGTCAAGCCAGCCCCATTGGGAACAGCACGAGGACGAGTTCCTCTATCTGCTTGAAGGTACGCTGACCGTTGTCGAGGCTGGCGTGGAAACCGTTATCCACCCTGGCGACGCCTGCTGCTGGAAGGCGGGCACACCCGTCGCCCACACCCTGAAAAACCACACCGGACAGCCCGCCGTCTATCTGATCGCGGGGAGCCGGAATCCGAACAACATCACGCATTATCCGGGCCTCGATATGCTGGCGACGCCTGCGGGGTACACGCACCTGGACGGCACCCCCTACCCGACCGAGGGAGAGAACGAATGACCGATTTCACCATGCAGAAGGACGCAGATGGCGTCGCCGTCATCACCTGGGATGTGCCCGGAAAGTCGATGAACGTGCTGTCGCTGGAAGGCGCGTCCGAACTGAACGCGCTGATCGACGACGCTCTGGCCGACGAGGCCGTCAAGGGCATCGTCATCACCAGCGGCAAGAAGGATTTCGCCGCCGGGATGGACCTGAACGTCATCGCGCAGATGAAGGAGGGTGGAGCGCAGCAGGTATTTGACGGGATCATGTCGCTGCACCATGTCCTGCGCAAGATCGAGCGTGCGGGCATGGACCCCAAGACGCTCAAGGGCGGCAAGCCCGTCGCGGCGGCCCTGCCGGGCACCGCGCTTGGCATTGGCCTGGAACTGCCGCTGGCCACGCATCGCATCTTTGCCGCCGACAATCCCAAGGCGAAGATCGGCCTGCCCGAGATCATGGTCGGCATCTTCCCCGGCGGCGGCGGAACCATCCGCCTGTCGCGCAAGCTGGGCGCCATGGCAGCCGCCCCCTTCCTTCTGGAGGGCAAGCTGTCGGACCCCAAGAAGGCCAAGGCTGCCGGGCTGATCGACGAGGTTGTGGCCGATCCGGTTGCCGCTGCCCGCGAATGGGTGCTGAATGCCAAGGACGCGGACCTGGTCAAGCCTTGGGACGCCAAGGGCTACAAGATGCCCGGGGGAGAGCCGTTCCATCCGGCGGGCTTCATGACCTTCGTCGGTGCGTCCGCCATGGTCAACGGCAAGACGATGGGCGTTTATCCGGCGGCCAAGGCGCTGCTGTCGGCGGTCTATGAAGGCGCGCAGGTGCCCTTTGACACGGCGCTGAAGATCGAGGCGCGTTGGTTCACCAGCGTGCTGATGAACCCCTCCAGCACCGCGATGATCCGCAGCCTTTTCATCAACAAGGAAGCGTTGGAAAAGGGCGCGAACCGTCCCGAGGCACCGGACCAGTCGGTGAAAAAGGTCGGCATCCTGGGCGCCGGGATGATGGGCGCCGGCATCGCCTATGTCAGCGCCATGGCGGGGATTCAGGTGGTGCTGATCGACGCGAAGCAGGACAGCGCCGACAAGGGCAAGTCCTATTCCGAAGGCCTGCTGGACAAGGCCATCAGCCGCAAAAAATCGACGGCCGAGAAAAAGGCCGAGGTGCTGGACCGCATCACCGCCACCACCGATTATGCCGCGCTTGAAGACTGCGACCTGGTCGTGGAAGCCGTTTTCGAGGATCCCGCCATCAAGGCCGAGGTCACGAAGCGCGCCGAGGCCGTCATCCCGCCCGATGCGATCTTTGCCACCAACACCTCGACCCTGCCGATCAGCGACCTGGCGCGGGCCAGTGCCCGGCCCGACCGGTTCATCGGCATCCACTTCTTCAGCCCCGTGGACAAGATGATGCTGGTGGAAATCATCAAGGGCCAGCAGACCGGCCCTGTTGCCGTTGCCAAGGCGCTCGATTTCGTGCGCCAGATCCGCAAGACGCCCATCGTCGTGAACGATGCACGGTTCTTTTATGCCAATCGGTGCATCATCCCCTATATCAACGAAGGCATCCGCATGGTGGCCGAGGGGGTGAATCCGGTTCTGGTCGAAAACGCCGCCAAGATGATGGGAATGCCACTGGGACCGCTGCAACTGGTGGATGAGACATCCATCGACCTTGGCGTGAAGATCGCCAAGGCCACGCGCGCGGCCATGGGCGACGCCTATCCGGACGGGTCGGTCGATGAGGTGCTGTTCTGGATGGCCGACCAGGGTCGCCTGGGGCGCAAATCCAACGCAGGCTTTTATGCCTATGGCGAGGACGGCAAGCGGCAAGGGCTGTGGGATGGATTGGCCGCGCGCCATCCCCAAGCCGAGGACCAGCCGGATCTGACCACCGTTCAGCACCGCCTGATGTTCGCCCAGACTCTCGAAGCCGTGCGCGCCTTCGAGGACGGCGTACTGGAGGATATTCGCGAAGGCGACGTTGGCGCGATCCTGGGCTGGGGCTTTGCGCCCTGGTCGGGCGGGCCGTTTGCATGGCTGGACATGATGGGCCCGGCCCGAGCGGTCCAGATCTGCGACCGGCTGGCGGCGGATCATGGCGATCGCTTTGCCGCGCCCAGGCTGTTGCGCGACATGGCCGAAAGTGGCCAAGGCTTCTACGACCGCTATGGCAGCGGCAAGCAGGCCGCCTGACAAAGGAAACGCCCCGGCCTTGCGGCCGGGGCGTGCCTGATCCTGCCCCTTTTTTTATTCAGTCATCATCGCCCCACCGGCCACGGCGATCATCGTCGTCATCGTCGTCATCATCCCAGCGATCATCATCGTCATAGTCGTCGTCATGGCCGACGCGATAAGCGCCGCCCCACCAGCGGTCGTCGTTCCGATTCCGGCCCTGCATATCGAACTGCGAGGTGGCAAGTCCGCGAAGGATGCGGTTGCTGTCGTCGTTGTCATCGGCCAGGGCGGCGCCCGGCATGGCAAGTCCGGCGCTTGTCGCCAAAGCGAGCAGAAGGCTGTGTCGTGTCATGGCTGCGGTCCTTCATCTGTCACAGGCCATCCTGCCTGCGGGATGATGACGGATGGGGCGCAGGATTATTCCCGCAGCGACGAAAAAACGTGGCCCGCGCCCTACAGCGCCATGTCGTCGCGATGCACCAGGGCCGCGCGGGCGGTGTATCCCAGGATCGCCTCGATCCGGTCGGACCGGTGGCCCGCGATCCGCCGCGCTTCGTCCGCAGTATAGCGGGTCAGGCCAACCGCCAGCGTCTGGCCCGAAGGCCCGGTGATCGCCACGGGATCGCCACGCCCGAATTCGCCCACAATCGTCTGGACCCCGGCGGGCAGCAGGGATTTCCCGCCTTGCAATGCCAGCACGGCGCCCTCGTCGACGACAAGCGCGCCCTTGGGCTTCATGGCCGCGATCCAGCGCTTGCGGGCAAGCTGGGGGTCGCTTTCGGGCAGGAACCAACTGCACCGCGCGCCGTCCGCCACGGCCGACAGCGGGCGCATGACCGATCCTTCGGCAATTGCCATGGCGCATCCCCCCGCAATGGCCGTGCGCGCGGCCATCAGCTTGGTCTTCATGCCGCCCTTGGACAGGCCCGATACCGGATCGCCGCCCATCGCCTCGATCTCGGGCGTCAGGGCTTCGATCACCGGCAGGTGGTGGGCGGTCGGGTCGGTTTTGGGATTAGACGTGTAAAGCCCGTCCACGTCCGACAGCAGCAGCAACTGGTCCGCGCCGCAGGTGACGGCAATCTGCGCGGCCAGGCGGTCGTTGTCGCCAAAGCGGATCTCGTCGGTGGCGACCGTGTCGTTCTCGTTGACGATGGGCACGACGCCCAAGCCCAGCAGCGTCTGCATGGTCGCGCGGCTGTTCAGATACCGGCGCCGGTCCGCGCTGTCCTCCAGCGTCAGCAGCACTTGCGCGGTGGTGACGCCATGCGGGGCCAGGGCTTCCTCGTAAGCCCGCGCCAACCGGATCTGGCCCACGGCGGCGGCGGCCTGCGCCTGTTCCAGCGGCAGCGCACCGCTGGGCAAGCCCAGCACCCGCCGCCCAAGCGCAATTGACCCCGACGACACCAGCACCACGTCGCAGCCGCGCCCGCGCCACAAGGCCACGTCGTCGCACAACCCCCGCAGCCAGTCGCCCCGCAAGCCCCGATCATCGACCAGCAGCGCGGATCCGACCTTGACGACCAACCGCCGGGCTTGCGCCAGGGTCGGGATCACGGCTGCCATGGCGCCTCTGATTCGTCCTTCCTGACGCTGCGGGATGGTTCGATCTGGGACCACAAGGCGCGCAGAACCTCGGTCACGCCCAGTTTCGCGACACCAGACATCAGCAGGACCGGAGTGCCGATCTCTGCTTCAAGCTCTGCCTTGCGCAGGGCGATGGTTTCATCATCCATGGCGTCGATCTTGTTCAGCGCCGTGACGCGCGGCTTTTCCATCAGGACTGGGGAATAGGCCGCAAGCTCGGTCAGGATGGTGCGGGCATCGGTTGCCACATCATCGGACGTGCCATCAACCAGATGCAACAGCACGCGGGATCGTTCGACATGGCCCAGGAACTGGTCCCCCAGACCCCTGCCCTCGCTGGCGCCTTCGATCAGGCCGGGGATGTCGGCCATGACGAATTCATGGCCGTCGATGCCCACAACGCCCAGGTTCGGATGCAGCGTGGTAAAGGGATAATCCGCGATCTTGGGCCGGGCGTTCGACACGGCCGCCAGGAAGGTGGACTTGCCCGCATTGGGCAGGCCAACCAGGCCGGCATCCGCGATCAGCTTCAGCCGCAGCCAGATCGTGCGCTCCACCCCCTCCTGGCCAGGATTGGCATTGCGCGGGCTGCGATTGGTCGAGGTCTTGAAATGCAGGTTCCCCCACCCACCATTGCCGCCGCGCGCCAGCAGGACCCTTTGCCCCGGTTCGGTCAGGTCGGCGATGACGGTTTCCTCGTCTTCTTCCAGGATCTCGGTCCCGACCGGCACCTTCAGCACGACATCATCCGCCGACTTGCCGGTCATCTGGCTGCCCATGCCGTGCTGGCCGGATTTCGCGAAGAAGTGCTGCTGATAGCGAAAGTCGATCAGGGTGTTCAGCCCTTCCACTGCCTCGGCCCAGACATCGCCGCCATTGCCGCCGTCCCCACCGTCGGGGCCACCGTATTCGATGAACTTCTCGCGCCGAAAGGACACGCAGCCCGCACCGCCCCCGCCCGAGCGGATATAGACTTTGGCGAGGTCAAGAAATTTCATGGCAAAGGCTCCTGTTCAGGAAATGCGATACGCGCTTGGTTTCGGTCGTGCAAGGGCGCGGTCTGGCAATGCGGCTGGTCTGTCCTATGTAAAGCTTATCAAGGAGGTCCCCATGATCCACTTCGACAACAGCTATGCCCGCCTGCCGCAGGGCTTCTTCGCCCGCGTTTCGCCCACGCCCGTGGCCGAGCCTCGGCTGCTGGCGCTGAACAACGGGCTGGCGCGCAGACTGGGCCTGGATGCGGACTGGCTGGCTGGATCCGAGGGCCTTGCGATGCTGGCGGGAAATGCCGTGCCTGCGGGGGCCGAACCTCTTGCCCAGGCCTATGCCGGCCACCAGTTCGGCGGCTTTGTGCCCCAGCTTGGCGACGGCCGCGCCGTGCTGCTGGGCGAAGTCGTGGCCCCCGATGGCGCCCGTTTCGACATCCAGCTGAAGGGCAGCGGGCCAACGCCGTTTTCACGGCGCGGCGACGGGCGGGCCTGGGTCGGGCCGGTGCTGCGGGAATATGTCGTCAGCGAATTCATGCACGCGATGGGCGTGCCCACCACCCGCGCCCTGGCCGCCGTCGCAACCGGAGAAACAGTGTGGCGCGAAGACGCCCTGCCGGGCGCGGTCCTGACCCGCATCGCCTCCAGCCATATTCGGGTCGGCACCTTCCAGTACTTCGCCGTCCGGGGTCAGGAGGACGCCTTGGCCGCCCTGACCGACCATGTCATTGCCCGGCACTATCCAACAGCCAATGGCCCATTGTCGCTGCTGGATCATGTCGTGGCGCGGCAGGCGGAAACAATTGCGCACTGGATGGCGCTTGGCTTCATTCACGGCGTGATGAACACCGACAACATGGCCGTGTCGGGTGAGACAATCGACTATGGTCCCTGCGCCTTCATGGACGTGTATCACCCCGACACGGTGTTTTCATCCATCGACCGGGGCGGGCGCTATGCCTGGGCGCAGCAGCCGCAGATCGCCGTCTGGAACCTGGCGCAGCTTGCCACCAGCCTGATCCCCCTGATGGGCGACCGCGACGCCGCGATCGAGGCTGCGACGAAATCCGTCCACAGCTTCGCGCCGTTGTATCAGGCCGCCTGGCTGCGGCGTTTCGGAGAAAAGCTGGGCCTGACCGAAGGCGCAGACGTGCAGCCTCTGGTCGAACGCCTGCTGACCATCATGGCGCAGCAGCGGGCGGATTTCACCCGCGTCTTCGCGGGACTGGCCGATGGCAACGCTCGCGACGAATTCGTCGACCGGGATGCCTTTGATGCCTGGGCCGCCGAATGGCGGGCGCAGGATCCCGATCCGGATCTGATGCGCCATGCCAACCCCGTCCGCATCCCGCGCAACCACCGGATCGAGGAAGCCATCGCCGCAGCCGTGTCCGGCGACCTGGACCCCTTCCACCGGCTGTTCGATGCGGTGACGCATCCGCGCCAGGGGCGGGCGGATTGGGACGACCTTGCCCATGCGCCGCGCGACGAACAGATCGTGCGCAACACCTTTTGCGGCACCTGACCCGTCAGTCAGCCCGCCCGATCCCCTTGCAACGTCCCCTTCCCCGGCTATCCTGCGCGCAAGCACGAAAGGCGGCACGTTCTTGTTGAGACTGGCAAGTTACAATCTGCACAAATGTCGCGGCTTGACCGGCCCCCATGCCCCTGAACGCAACCTTGCCGTCATCGCCGCGCTGAAGCCCGACATCATCGCCCTGCAAGAGGTGGATTTTCGCCTGGGCGCCCGCCCCGAGGCCCTGCCCCGCCGCCTGATCCGCGAGGCGACAGGCCTGGTCCCGGCCGACATGACGACGACGGGCGAAAATTCGCTGGGCTGGCACGGGCAGACGATCCTGATGCGTCCCGATCTGGCTGACAACGCTGTGCTGCGCCGTTTGCCCCTGCCTGGGCTTGAACCGCGCGGGGCCGTGGTCCTGCGCCTGCCCAAGCTGACCGTGATAGGGGTGCATCTGGGCCTTGCCCGATCATCCCGGCGCGCGCAACTCGCCCGGATTACGGCGCAGGCGGCGCGGATCGCGGACGACAACATCGTCCTGATGGGCGATTTCAACGAATGGCACGACAGCCGGGGGCTGGAATCGCTGGCGGGCTTTCGGGTCGTTGCGCCCGGCCCGTCCTATCCCGCGCCCATGCCGCAGTTCCGGTTCGACCGCATCGCAATGTCCCAGCATCTGAGCCTGCTGGATCATGGCGTCTTTACAGGGGCAAGGGCACGCGAGGCATCCGATCACCTGCCCATCTGGGCCGAGATCGAGCAGCCCTGAAATTGCCGCTTTCGGCCTGCCCTTGCGGCAGCTATGAAGACGCCGGCATCAAACACCGGAGGGGCAACATGACCGCCATCATCGACATCTTCGCGCGAGAGATCCTGGACAGCCGCGGCAACCCGACGGTCGAGGTCGACGTGACGCTGGAAGACGGCACCATGGGCCGGGCGGCGGTGCCCTCGGGCGCGTCCACCGGCGCGCATGAGGCGGTGGAAAAGCGCGATGGCGACAAGGCGCGCTATTTGGGCAAGGGCGTGCTGGAAGCGGTCGCCGCCGTGAACGGCGAGATCGCCGAGAACCTGATCGGCGAGGACGCGACCGAACAGCGCGCCATCGACGCGATGATGTGCGAACTGGACGGCACCCCCAACAAGGGCCGGTTGGGCGCCAATGCGATCCTAGGCGTTTCGCTGGCAGTGGCCAAGGCCGCGGCGGACGGCACCAACCAGCCGCTGTATCGCTATGTCGGGGGCACGGCCGCGCGGATCCTGCCGGTGCCGATGATGAACATCATCAATGGCGGCGAACACGCCGACAACCCCATCGACATCCAGGAATTCATGATCATGCCGGTTGCTGCGGAAAACATCCGCGATGCCGTGCGCATGGGATCCGAGGTGTTCCACACGCTGAAAAAGGAACTGTCGGCGGCGGGGCTTTCGACCGGGATCGGCGACGAGGGCGGCTTTGCGCCCAACCTGTCCTCGACCCGCGACGCCTTGGATTTCATCCTGCGCGCGGTCGAGAAGGCAGGCTACAAGCCGGGTGACGACATCATGCTCGCGCTTGATTGCGCAGCGACCGAATATTTCAAGAACGGCCGCTACGAGATGAAGGGCGAAGGCAAGTCGTTGACCTCAGCCGAGAACGTGGACTATCTGGCCGCGCTTTGCGCCGATTATCCGATCCTGTCGATCGAGGATGGCTGCGCCGAGGATGACTGGGACGGCTGGAAACTGCTGACCGACCGTCTGGGCGGCAGCGTGCAACTGGTCGGCGACGACCTGTTCGTGACCAACCCGACCCGGCTGGCCCAGGGGATCGAGCGCGGCTGCGGCAACAGCCTGCTGGTCAAGGTGAACCAGATCGGCACCCTGTCCGAAACGCTTGACGCCGTGCGCATGGCCGACCGGGCCGGCTATACATCGGTGATGTCGCATCGTTCCGGGGAAACCGAGGACGCGACCATCGCCGATCTGGCCGTCGCCACCAACTGCGGCCAGATTAAGACCGGCAGCCTTGCCCGGTCCGACCGGCTGGCGAAATACAACCAGCTGATCCGCATCGAGGAAATGCTGGGCGCCACCGCCGAATATGCGGGGCGCAGCATCCTGCGCTGATCGCCCAAACCTGTTCCAGCATCAAGGCCGCCCCTGCATCTGCCGGGGCGGCCTCATTTTTTCTGCGGACAGGGCGCAGCCCCCTCGACAGACGAGGATCACGGGCTAAACTGCATCCCATTCGGGCCGGGAACCCGCTGAGGAGGCCATCCCGACAGCCCTGATCGGAGGAGAGTTCATGAAAGATTCCAAGACGCTGCACCGCAGGTCGTTCCTGACAACGGCTTCGGTGGGCGGCGTTGCCGCCGCAGCCGGTGCCACGCTGGCCGCCCCCGCCATCGCGCAGGAGGCGCCGACGATCAACTGGCGGGTTGCCTCGTCGTTCCCCAAGTCGCTGGACACGATCTATGGCGGCGGCGAAGAGGTCGCGCTGCGCCTGCGTGAAGCGTCCGATGGCAAGTTCAACCTTCAGGTCTTTGCCGCGGGCGAGATCGTTCCGGGCTTGGACGCGATCAATGCTGCCGCGGACGGCACCGTGGAATGCGCCCATTCCGTGGGCTATTACAACTGGGGCAAGGATCCTGCCTTCGCCTGCGGCGCCGACCTGCCCTTTACCTTCAGCGCACGCGCCAAGGCTGCCTACAACTATCATGGCGGCGGGATCGACCAGTATAACCAGTTCCTGGAAACGGTCGGACTGGTGGCCTATCCCAGCGGCAACACCGGCGTGCAGATGGGCGGCTGGTATCGCAAGGAGGTGAACACCCTTGCCGATATGCAGGGCCTGAAGATGCGCATTTCCGGTCTGGCCGGGCGCGTCGTCGAGAAACTGGGCGTGGTGCCCCAGCAGATCGCGGGCGGCGACATCTATCCGTCGCTGGAAAAGGGCACCATCGACGCCGCCGAATGGGTCGGCCCCTATGACGACAACAAGCTCGGCTTCCAGAAGGTCGCGCCCTATTACTATTACCCTGGCTTCTGGGAAGGCGGGCCGACGGTCAGCTTCTTCGTCAACAAGGGCAAGTTTGACGAGCTCCCCGAACATTACAAATCGCTTCTGCGCACCTGCTGCCAGGCGGCCGATCAGAATATGCTGGCGAAATACGACTTCAAGAACCCGACTGCGCTTAAGGAACTGGCCGCGTCGGGCGCGCAGCTGAGGTCGTTCAGCGAGGAAATCATGAACGCGGCCTTCCAGGCGGCGAACGAGGTTTATGCCGAGCTGTCCACGCAGAACGAACACTTCAAGCGGCAATACGAGGCGCAGCTGCAATTCCGCGACGACTGGTATCTGTACAACCAGACTGCGGAATACACCTTCGATACCTTCATGATGATCCAGCAGCGCAACGGCAAGCTGGCCCCCACCCAGGGCTGAGGCCATCTTCTGAATGGAAAACCGCCGCAGCCCAGCCTGTGGCGGTTTTTTCGTGACTGCGGCAAGGAAAAAGGGCCGGTCTCCCGGCCCTTTGCAATCCTGTCAGTTTCCGCCCAGGCCCGGCGGCGGACCGCCTAGGCCCAGACCGCCGCTGCCTTGGGTCTGATCGGGCTGCGGTGCCGCAGGTGCCGGGGCTTGCGGCGCGGCGGGGGTTGCTGGCGTGCCGAAACTCGGCGCGCCGCCTAAGCCGCCACCCAGACCGCCTGGCGCGGGTTGGCCGTCCCCCGGGGCCGCGCCCTGGCCGAAGGGCGATCCCAGACCGCCGCCCAGTCCGCCAAAGCCGCCCGAACCGCCTGCCGGAATTTCCAGCCGCACGCCTGATGGATCGATCGCTGGCCCCTTGTAGTGCATGACCAGCTGCGGAAAGGCGATCACCACCGCGATCATCACGATCTGGATGCAGACATAGGGCACCGCCCCCCAATAGATCTGGCCGGTTCGGACCGGATCCATCATCAGGCCGGTTACCCTGTCCTTGTAGGGCGCCTTGGGCGCCACGGACCGCAGATAGAACAGCGCGAACCCAAAGGGCGGGTGCATGAAGCTGGTCTGCATGTTCACGCCCAGGATGATGCCGAACCAGATCAGGTCGATGCCCAGGCTTTCGGCGGCAGGCGCCAGCAGGGGCACGATGATGAAGGCCAGTTCGAAGAAATCCAGGAAGAATGCCAGCAGGAACACCAGCAACGACACTGCGATCAGGAAGCCAAGCTCACCCCCCGGCAACGAAGTCAGCAGGTGTTCCACCCACAGATGCCCGTTCACGCCATAGAAGGTCAGCGAGAAGATCCGCGCCCCGATCAGGATGAACATCACAAAGGCGGACAAACGCGTGGTCGCCGCCAGGGCCTGGTTGATGACGCCAAGGTTCAGCCGTCCCTTGACACCCGCCAGGAACAACGAGCCGACCGCGCCCATCGCGCCGCCCTCGGTCGGGGTGGCGATGCCCAGGAAGATCGTGCCCAGCACAAGAAAGATCAGGGCCAGGGGCGGGATCAGCACGATGATGACCTGCTGGGCCAACCGCGACATCAGGCCGATCTTCATGGTCTTGTCGATCAATGCCGCCGCATAGATGACCAGCACCGCGACGACCACGGCCAGGATGTCGGCATCCGCGCCATGGGTGTCGTGCAGCCAGTGCCACATCCCATAGAAAATGCCCCCCGCCACCAAAAGCGCCACGAGCAGCGACGTGATGCCCGATCCCAGAGTCCGCGCCTCGGGCGGCAGGGCCGGCAGGGCATTCGGCCGCAGGATCGTCATGACGAAGATATACAGCATATACAGCCCGGTCAGCACCAGGCCGGGGATCATCGCGCCCTTGTACATATCGCCCACCGACCGGCCCAGCTGGTCGGCCAGAACGATCAGCACCAGCGACGGCGGGATGATCTGCGCCAATGTTCCCGACGCGGCAATCGTCCCCGACGCGATCCGCCGGTCATAGCCGTATCGCAGCATGATCGGCAGCGAGATCAGGCCCATCGCGATCACGGATGCCGCCACCACGCCCGTGGTCGCAGCAAGCAGCGCGCCCACGATGATCACCGCATAGGCCAGGCCGCCCCGGATCGGGCCGAACAACTGGCCAATCGTGTCCAGCAAATCCTCGGCCATGCCGGATTTTTCCAGCACGATCCCCATGAAGGTAAAGAATGGCACCGCCAGCAATGTCTCGTTCGCGACAACACCACCGAAGAAGCGGTCGGGGATCGCCCCCAGCAGGGGCCAGCTGAGGTTGATCGAGCCGTTGGACAGGGGCGCAAGTTCAACCCCGATGATGAAGAACAACAGCCCGTTGGCGCCAAGGGCGAAGGCCACTGGATAGCCGACCAGCAAGAAGGCGATCAGCGAGACGAACATGATCGGCGCCATGTTCTGCGCAATAAGCTCCATCATTTGCGGGGTTCCTTGCGCACGTCATCGACCAGATCGGTCAGCGGATGGTCGGGATCGGCGAAGCCCGCCTGGGCGGCCAGGTCGGGGTCGATCTCCAACGGGGCATGGTGGCTGGTCGCCGGGAAGGGATCGGGGATCAGCCCGCGCATGACGGCGATCTTCTTGATGATCTCGGAAATGCCCTGAAAGAACAGCAGCACGAAGCCCGCGAACAGCATGGCCTTGGCGGGCCACAGCATCAGCCCGCCCGCGTTCATCGACATCTCTCCGCCGCGGATGCTGCGCATGAGCCAAGGCCAGACGAAATACAGCGTCAGCAAGACCACCGGCATCAGAAAGAAGATCGTGCCCAGAAGGTCGATCCAGTGCTGCACCCGGCGCGAAAAGGCGCCATACACGATGTCGATGCGGATATGTTCGTTTTCCAGCAGCGTATAGGCGGCCGCCAGCAGGAACGCCGCGCCATACAGATACCACTGCAATTCCAGATAGGCGTTCGACGACACGCTGAACACCTTGCGGACGACGGCATTGATTGCGCTGACAAAGATCGCCAGCAGGATCAGCCAGGCCGCGCTGCGTCCGATTACTGTGTTGACGCGGTCGATGCCGCGCGACAGGGCCAAAAGGCCGTTCATCAAGATTACTCCCCCTTGAATACCAGCCTTATGAGCCATTTGGCCGACTGTTCATTCATTCGCATATGCGCGAACCGCCAAAACCGGTCAAGAAGTTCGGTGTCTGGTGGGTAATGTGGGCTGCACGCATGGCGATCTTGCCACCGGATCGGCATCCGTCCGCATCTGACGCCACGTCGCGACCAGGGCGCTTGCCTGGTGCAGTCCCGGCGCATTGGCCCAGTTTCGTGCCGGATCACGGTCCCGTCTGGCGGTCGCTGCGCAAAGCACGAGTTCAGCGTCCCGCCCCTCCCGATCCCTCATGCCAGATGGCGACGGACGTTGTTCCAATTGAACATTCCGCCGATCCCTTACCCGGCAGACACCCTCGCGTGGATCGGGTTCAGCGTCTGTCCTGTGGCTCAGCCCACGACCTACCCTGCTCTCGGAGCCTTTGCCGCCAGCGGGCCGACACCGGTCGTGCATCTGACGCCGATACGGCCCCTTCACAAGGATGGGAACCGGGAACGGTGCGTTCGATCTTTACCGCCGCGCTTGATGGGCTAGGCTTTGCGCCTGCGTGCATCACGATGCCGCCATTCAACGACAAGGGGAGCCGATGTCCAAGCTGTTCACGACCACCGCCCTTTTGGCCGCTCTGGCCCTGCCCGCCCAAGCCGTGCAACCCGCCGAGGGTGAGACTTTGGCCGACAGCCAGACCTATACCTATTGGCTGCTGGACGCGATCAAGACGCTGGACCCGGCCAAGAACACCGATGTCGAAGGCTCGGACGTGCTGCGCCAGTTGTTCGAGGGGCTGATGAACGAGGACCAGACCGGCGCCATGATCCCCGGCATGGCGGAAAGCCATGCGGAAAGCGACGACGGGCTGACCCATACCTTCACCCTGCGCGACGCCAAGTGGTCGAACGGCGATCCGGTCACGGCGGGGGATTTTGTCTATGCCTGGCAGCGCGTTGTGAACCCCGAAACCGCGTCCGAATACGCCTGGTTCCTGGAACTGATGAACATCCAGAACGCCACCCAGATCATCGCGGGCGAGATGACGCCCGACCAGCTTGGCGTGCGCGCGGTGGATGACAAGACGCTGGAGGTCAAGCTGACCACGCGCACCCCCTATTTCCTCAAGACCCTGTCCCACGCCACCACCTTCCCGGTGCCGCAAGAGGTCGTCGAACAGCACGGCGATGCTTGGACCCAGCCCGGCAACCTGGTCGGCAACGGCGCCTTCATGCTGGACAGCCACAACCTGGGCGTGGACATCACGCTGGTGAAGAACCCGAATTATTGGGACGCCGAGAACGTGGTGATGGAAACCGTGCGCGGCGTGACCGTGAACGACAACAACATCGGCCTGACCCGGTATCTGGCAGGCGAACTGGACCGCGTGCAGATCCCCGCAGGGCAGTATCCCCGCCTGTCGCATGAATATCCCGACCAGGCGATCTCGATCCCGTATTCCTGTTCCTACGCCTATGTCTTCAACGTTTCGGATAAAGGCCCCGAGGCGCTGAAGGACGTGCGCGTGCGTCAGGCCCTGTCGCTGGGCCTGAACCGCAACATCATCGTGGACCAGGTGCTGCAAGGCGGCCAGAAGCCTGCATACAGCTGGACCCACTGGGCGATCGAGGGATTCCAGTCGCCCGATGCGGAAATCGCCACCTTGACCCAGGAACAGCGCATCGAGAAAGCCCGTGCCCTTCTGGCGGATGCGGGTTACGGTCCCGACAACCCGCTGGCCTTGTCGCTGCAATACAACACGGACGAGAACCACAAGAAGCTGGCCATCGCGGCCCAGCAGTTCTGGAAGCCCCTGGGCGTGAACATCACGCTGAACAATGTCGAATGGAAGGTGCATACCGACCGGATGCAAAGCCAGGACTTCGACATGGCCCGCTATGCCTGGTGCGCCGACTATAACGAGGCGACGACCTTCCTGGATTGGTTCCGCACCGACGGCTACAACTCGGGCAAATGGTCGAACGCGGAATACGACAAGCTGATGGCGGATTCCAAGACGGCCGAGGATACCGCGCCCTTGTACAAGCGGGCCGAGGAGATCCTGGCCGAAGAGGTGCCCGCCGCCTTTGTTTACCACTATTCCAAGGTCGATATGATCAATCCGGCGGTCAAGGGCCTTCCCTTGGAAAACGTGACCAACGCCTGGTATGCCAAGGATCTGTATCGGATCGCCGAATAAGGCCTGACCGATGTTCGCCTATATCCTGCGGCGGCTGGCAATGGCGGTTCCCACGCTGCTGTTGCTGATCGTCCTGTCGTTCCTGCTGATGCACCTTGCGCCCGGCGGGCCGTTCACCCAGGAACGCGCCCTGCCGCCGCAGGTCCTGGCGAACCTGAATGCCAAATATGGGTTGGACGACCCGCTGTGGCGCCAGATCTGGAACTATGTCTGGGGCATCGTCGTCCATTTCGACTTCGGTCCCAGCTTCGTCTATCCCGACCGGACGGTGAACCAGTTGATCGCGGACGGCTTTCCGGTGACGCTGACCTATGGTTCGCTGGCCTTTCTGGCCGCAGTCCTTGTGGGGGTCACGCTGGGCACGGTGGCTGCGATCCGGCAGAACAGTTGGCTGGACTATCTGGCGGTCGGCATCTCGATCGGCGCGCAGGTGCTGCCGAACTTCGTGATGGCGCCGCTGCTGGTCCTGACCCTGACCCTGTGGCTGGGATGGCTGCCCGGCGGGGGGTGGAGCTTTTCGGACCCTTCCTTTTGGATCATGCCGGTGATCGCGCTGTCCACCAGCTACATGGCATCCATCGCGCGGATCACCCGGTCATCCATGCTCGAGGTGCTGGGCAGCAACCACATCCGCACGGCGCGCGCCAAGGGGATGCCCGATCGCCGCGTCATCCTGCGTCACGCGCTGCGCCCGGCGATGCTGCCCGTCGTCAGCTATCTTGGCCCGGTCTTCGTGTCGATGATCACCGGATCGGTGGTGATCGACATCTATTTTTCGACCGGCGGGATCGGCAAGGCTTTCGTGGATTCGGCGCTGAACCGCGATTACGCGGTAATGATGGGCGTGACGATCCTGGTCGGCGCGCTGACCATCCTGTTCAACCTGGTCGTGGACATCCTGTATGCCTGGATCGACCCGAAGATCCGGTATTAGGGCATGGTCATCGAAGAACAAAAGATGCGCTCGCTTGCCCATCGCATGACCGAGGTCAAGGGCCGGTCCCCTTGGGCCGATGCCCGCAGGCGGTTCTGGCGCAACAAGGCGGCCATGGCTGGTCTGGTGATCCTGATCCTGGTCGCGCTGTTCGCGATCTTCGGCAGCCAGTTCGCCGTCTGGTCGAACGAGGAGCTGGACTTCGGCGTCATGGGCCAGGTCGCCACAATGGGCGCGCCCTCCTGGTCGAACGGCCATTACTTCGGCACCGACGACCTGGGCCGCGACCTGTTCGCCCGCACCGTGCAGGGCACGCAGATCAGCCTGCTGGTGGGGATCGTCGGCGCAGGCATCGCGGTGATCGTGGGTACGCTTTACGGCGCTGTCGCGGGCTATGTCGGCGGGCGCACCGACCAAGTGATGATGCGGACGGTCGATATCCTGATGTCGATCCCCTATATGTTCGTGCTGATCCTGCTGCTGGTGATGTTCGGCCGGTCCATGTCCATGCTGTTTCTGGGCATCGGCCTGATTTCCTGGCTGGACATGGCGCGGATCGTGCGCGGCCAGACCCTGTCGCTCAAGAACCGGGAATTTATCGAGGCTGCTCGCGCCACCGGCGTATCGACCTGGCGCATCATCACCCGCCATATCGTGCCGAACCTGCTGGGCGTCGTTGCGGTTTATGCCACGCTTCTGGTGCCGCTGATGATCCTGACAGAAAGCTTCATCAGCTTCCTGGGCCTGGGCGTGCAGGAACCGCTGACCTCCTGGGGGGCGCTGATTTCGGAAGGCGCGGGCACCATGAGCTATGGCACCCTGTGGCAGCTTGCCTTTCCGTTGTTCTTCTTTGTCATCACGCTGTTCGGCTTCTTCTTCGTGGGCGACGGCTTGCGCGACGCGCTTGATCCGAAGGAACGCTGACATGGCACTTCTGGACATCCGCGACCTGTCGGTCCGCTTCCACACCCATGACGCCGAGGTTCACGCGGTCAGCAATCTCAGCCTGACTGTCCAGCCCGGCGAGACGCTGGGCATCGTCGGCGAATCCGGATCGGGCAAGTCGCAACTGGCCTTTGCAGTCATGGGCCTTCTGGCGCGCAACGGACGCGCATCGGGCAGCGTGCGACTGGACGGGCAGGAAATCCTGAACGCCCCGCCCAAGGTCATCAACCGGGTCCGGGCGGAAAAGATCGCGATGATCTTCCAGGATCCGATGACCTCGCTGAACCCCTATATGCGCGTGGCCGACCAGATGGCCGAGGTGCTGGTCCTGCACAAGGGTCTTTCCCGGCGCGCGGCCGTGGCCGAATCCGTCCGGATGCTGGACGCGGTGCGCATCCCTGACGCCAAGGGACGCATCAGGCTTTATCCCCATGAATTCAGCGGGGGGATGCGGCAGCGGGTGATGATCGCAATGGCGCTGCTGTGCCGTCCGAAACTGCTGATCGCCGACGAACCGACAACCGCGCTTGACGTGACAGTGCAGGCGCAGATCATGACGCTGCTGGCCGACTTGCAGCGCGATTTCGGCATGGCAATGATCCTGATCACCCATGACCTGGGTGTGGTCGCCGGTTCCTGCGAACGTGTCGGGGTCATGTATGGGGGCCGCATCCGCGAACTGGGGCCGGTCGGCCCTGTCTTTGCCGACCCTGCCCACCCCTATACCCAAGGGCTGCTCTCGGCGATCCCGCGCATCGACTCACACGCTGCAGAACTGGCTGTCATCCCCGGCCAGCCACCAGACATGAGCCGCCCGCCCCAAGGATGTGCCTTCCGGCCGCGTTGCGCGTATCGGCGCGATGAATGCCTGAACCGCCCGGTCCTTGCAGACTTTGCCCTGGACCGCTGGCGTGCCTGCTTTGCGCCCTTGGATGAACTGCGGTCGGGAAGGAACCATGCCCATGACCAAACCCTTGCTTGACGTTCGCGACCTGCGGGTCAGCTTTCCCATCCGGCAGGCGGGCGCGATGCCCTGGGCCAAGCCCCGGAACCTGCGTGCCGTGAACGGCGTGGACTTCACGCTGGGGGCGGGTCAGACCCTGGGCGTCGTGGGTGAATCCGGCTGCGGCAAATCCACGCTGGCGCGTGCGTTGATCGGCCTGGTCCCGGCC
Organism: Paracoccus actinidiae; assembly: GCF_030863885.1. Taxonomy (NCBI): domain Bacteria; kingdom Pseudomonadati; phylum Pseudomonadota; class Alphaproteobacteria; order Rhodobacterales; family Paracoccaceae; genus Paracoccus; species Paracoccus actinidiae. The sequence goes on along the minus strand of NZ_CP132956.1, from coordinate 1,445,637 downwards.
ACGGGCCGCGCGGAATGGATCGACGGCGCCGACCTGATCGGCCTGTCCCCCCGTCGGATGATGGCCTATCGCAGCCAGATGCAGATGATCTTCCAGGATCCGCTGGCCAGCCTCAACCCTCGCATGACCGTAGGCCAGATCATCGCGGAACCGCTGGAAACCCATCATCCGGGAATGGCCAGGGCGCAGGTCAAGGACCGGGTCAGGGCGATGATGGACCGGGTCGGGCTTCTGCCCAGCCAGATCAACCGTTATCCGCATGAATTCAGCGGCGGCCAGTGCCAGCGGATCGGCATCGCTCGCGCGCTCATCGTGGAACCGCGACTGATCATCTGCGACGAACCCGTCAGCGCGCTGGACGTGTCGATCCAGGCGCAGGTCATCAACCTGCTGATGCGGTTGCAGGCCGATCTTGGCCTGTCGCTGATCTTCATCGCCCATGACCTGTCCATGGTACGCCATATCAGCGACCGGGTGATGGTGCTGTATCTGGGCAAGGTGATGGAGATTGCCTCGGCGGACGATCTGTATGCCCGCCCGCAGCATCCCTACACCCAGGCGCTGCTGTCAGCGGTGCCGGTGCCCGACCCCGCGCAGGATCCGGCGGTGCGGATTGTCCCGTTGCGGGGGGAACTGCCCTCGCCCACGGCCCCCCCATCGGGCTGCGTGTTCCGCACGCGCTGCCCCCGCGCCCAAGCCCGTTGCGCGGCCGAGGTTCCGGCCCTGCTGGGCGGCGATCACCAGACCGCCTGCCACTTTCCCGGACCGCTAACCCCCGAAGAAATCGCCCGTGCCCGGACGGTCGAAGCAGCCTGACCCGGCCGCTTCTTCTTCACTCAAATATCCCCGCCGGAGGCGGTGGACCTCAGCCGATGACAATCCGCCCCGGGCCTGCGACCGCCCGCCCGATCACCACAGCCTCGGCAAAGCCGTGCTTGGCAAAGATCGCCAAGGCCGCGTCCGCCTGATCTTCGGCGCAGGCAACCAGCAGCCCGCCGCTGGTCTGCGGATCGGTCAGCAGCGCACGGTCAAGATCGGCAAACCCTTCGGACAGCACCACATCCCCTCCATAGCTGGTCCAGTTCCGCCCTGACGCCCCGGTGACAAATCCGCCCGCCGCCAGATCGCGCACCCCGGCCAACAGCGGCACGGCAGGCCAGTCCAACCGCAACTCGCAACCAGACCCTCGCGCCATTTCCAGGGCGTGACCCGCCAGGCCGAAGCCCGTCACATCCGTCATCGCATGAACACCCGCCAGCCGCGCCAGATCCGGGCCGGGGGTGTTCAGCTTGGTCGTGGCCGCGATCATCGCGCGATAGCCCTCGTCCGACAGCGCGCCCTTCTTCAGGGCCGCCGACATCACGCCCACGCCCAGCGGCTTGCCCAGGATCAGCACGTCGCCGGGACGTGCGCCCGAATTGCGCTTCACATGGGCAGGATCAACCAGCCCAAGCGCCACCAGGCCATAGATCGCCTCGACCGAATCGATGGTGTGGCCGCCGCCGATGGGAATGCCCGCCTCGCGGCAGGCCATGGCGCCACCCTCCAGAATCCGGGCAATCGTCTCGCCCGACAGGGTGTTGATCGGCATCCCCACAAGCGACAGCGCCATGATCGGCGTCCCGCCCATGGCATAAACGTCGCTGATCGCATTCGTCGCGGCGATGCGCCCGAAATCCAGCGGATCATCCACAATGGGCATGAAGAAATCCGTCGTCGCGACAAGCGCCTGCCGTTCATTCAACTGGTAGACGGCGGCATCGTCCGATGTCTCGATCCCCACCAGCAGCGCCTCGGGGACGGGCAGCATGGCGGTGCCGCGCAGCAACCCGGTCAGCACGCCCGGCGCGATCTTGCAGCCGCAGCCGCCGCCATGGGACAGCGAAGTCAGGCGCGGTTCGGTCTTGTGCTGGTCGTCCATGGTGGCCTCCGTTCGGTTCGCGCCACGCTATCACCCGCAAATCGCATCTTCAACGAAGCACGGTTTCGGCATAGGACGGTCCCGCAAGGAGAAGCCATGCTCAAGACCCGCATCATCCCCTGCCTGGACGTGGCCGATGGCCGCGTCGTCAAAGGCGTCAACTTCGTGGACCTGATCGACGCCGGCGACCCGGTCCAAGCCGCGCGCGCCTATGACGCAGCGGGCGCGGACGAGATCTGCTTCCTCGACATCCACGCCACCCATGAAAACCGGGGCACGATGTTCGACCTGGTGACGCGAACGGCGGAACAATGCTTCGTGCCGCTGACCGTGGGCGGCGGCGTGCGCAGCCATCGGGACGTGCGCGACCTGCTGCTGGCGGGGGCCGACAAGGTCAGCTTCAATTCCGCCGCCGTGGCCGACCCCGATGTCGTGGCCCATGCCGCGGACCGCTTTGGCAGCCAGTGCATCGTCGTGGCCATCGACGCCAAGACCGTGGCCGAGGGACGCTGGGAAATCTTCACCCATGGCGGGCGCAAGCCCACCGGCATCGACGCCGTCGAATTCGCTCGCACCGTCGAGGCCAAGGGCGCCGGAGAGGTCCTGCTGACCAGCATGGACCGCGACGGCACGCGCGCCGGGTTCAACATCCCCCTGACCCGTGCAATTGCCGATGCGGTGAACATCCCCGTGATCGCCTCGGGCGGGGTCGGCACGCTGGATCACCTGGTCGAAGGGGTGACCGAGGGCCATGCAAGCGCGGTCCTTGCCGCCTCGATCTTTCACTTCGGCACCTTCACCATCGCCCAGGCCAAGGCCCATATGGCCGCAGCCGGCATTCCCATGAGGCTGGCATGAGCGCGATCCACAACCTGGCCGCCACCATTGCCGCCCGCAAGACTGCCGACCCGGACGAAAGCTGGACCGCGAAACTGCTGGCCAAAGGCCCCGAGAAATGCGCCGAGAAATTCGGCGAGGAAGCGGTCGAGGCCATCATCGAGGCCGTCAAGGGCGACCGCACGCGCCTGACGGCGGAAGCTGCGGACGTGATCTTTCACCTGCTGGTCATGCTGGCCGCGCGCGACCTGACCCTGGCCGAGGTGGAAGCCGAACTGGACAGACGCGCAGGCACCTCGGGGATCGCGGAAAAGGCGACGCGACCGTCCTAGGCGGACAAACCCTTCCCCTTGGCGGGGCTTGGGGTCTATAAGCGGGCAAATTGTTGCGGTCCGCGCGGCCGGCGACATCATAAACATGGCAGAGGACCGCATGAGCAACGATTCCCAGAATGGCAAACATCACGAAGGCGACGTGGCTTTCATCCAGTCGCTTGCGGAACTGTTGAATGCCAGCGACCTGTTGGAACTGTCGGTCAAGCGTGAATATGGCGAACACGACCGGCTGACTGTCAGCCTGTCCAAGCAGGGCAAGCAGGTGACCTATGCCGCACCCGCCCCTGCCGCAGCCCCTGCGCCTGTTGGGATGCCTGCCCCCACCGCCGCGCAGTTGCCCGCGATCAGCGAGGATCCGGCCAGCCTGCCCGGCGCCGTGACATCGCCCATGGTCGGCACCGCTTATCTGTCGGCGGAACCGGGCAGCGCGCCCTTTGTCCAGATCGGGCAATCCGTGGCCGAAGGCGACACGCTGCTGATCGTCGAGGCGATGAAGACCATGAATCACATTCCTTCGCCCCGCGCGGGCATCGTGCGGCGCATCCTGATCGACGACGGCACCCCCGTCGAATTTGGTGCCCCTCTGATGGTCGTCGAGTGAGGGTCGGGATGTTCGACAAGATCCTGATCGCCAACCGGGGTGAAATCGCCCTGCGCGTGATTCGCGCCTGCCGGGAAATGGGCATCCCCTCGGTCGCGGTGCATTCCACCGCCGACGCCGATGCGATGCACGTCCGCATGGCCGACGAATCCGTCTGCATCGGTCCCGCCCCATCATCGGCCAGCTATCTGTCGATGCCCGCCATCATCTCGGCCTGCGAGATCACGGGGGCGCAGGCAATTCATCCCGGTTACGGCTTCCTGTCCGAAAACGCGGCCTTCGTGCAGATGGTCGAGGATCACGGCCTTACCTTCATCGGTCCGCGCGCGGAACATATCCGCATCATGGGCGACAAGATCACCGCCAAGGACACGATGAAGAACCTGGGCGTGCCCTGCGTTCCCGGCAGTGATGGCGGCGTCGATGACGTGGACCAGGCCAAGCAGGTTGCGGCGCAGATCGGCTATCCGGTCATCATCAAGGCCACGGCGGGCGGCGGCGGGCGCGGCATGAAGGTCGCCCAGGACGAAGCAGGCCTGGAAGTCGCCTTTCGCACCGCACGCGCCGAGGCCAAGGCCGCCTTCGGCAATCCTGACGTCTATATCGAGAAATACCTGCAAAGGCCGCGCCATATCGAGATTCAGGTCTTTGGCGACGGCAAAGGCCGCGCGGTCCATCTGGGGGAACGCGATTGTTCCCTGCAGCGCCGCCACCAGAAGGTGCTGGAGGAAGCGCCAGGCCCCGCGATCAGCGCACAGGAACGCGCCCGCATCGGCAAGACCTGCGCCGATGCCGTGGCCCGGATCGGCTATTCGGGGGCGGGGACCATCGAGTTCCTGTACGAGGACGGCGAGTTCTATTTCATCGAGATGAACACCCGCCTGCAGGTCGAGCACCCCGTGACCGAGGCGATCTTCGGCGTCGATCTGGTCCGCCAGCAGATTCTGGTCGCCGCCGGCCACGCCATGGAGTTCCGCCAAGAGGATCTGTCGATCCGCGGCCATTCGATCGAAGTTCGCATCAACGCCGAAAAGGTGCCGGGATTTTCGCCCTGCCCGGGACGGATCACGCAATACCATGCGCCGGGCGGGCTGGGGGTGCGCATCGACAGCGCGCTTTACGACGGCTATTCTATCCCGCCCTATTACGACAGCCTTATCGGCAAGCTGATCGTGCATGGCCGCGACCGACCCGAAGCCCTGGCCCGTCTGGACCGCGCCTTGGGCGAATTGATCGTGGACGGCATTGACACCACCGTTCCGCTGTTCACCGCGTTGTTGCAGGAACCCGATATTCAGGCAGGCAACTATTCGATCCACTGGCTGGAACGCTGGCTGGACAAGAAGTTCGGCTGATTTCCTGCCATGCTGACACCCGCGCAATTGCTTAAAGGCTATGCGCAGGGGGTCTTCCCCATGGCTGACAGCGCCTATGATCCGCGTCTTTACTGGTACGATCCCCCGACGCGGGGGATCCTGCCGGTAGGCGGGGTCCATGCCTCACGATCACTGCGTCGCGATTTGCGGCGGGGGGGCTGGTCGGCCCATCTCGACAGCGATTTCGACGCCGTGGTTGCCGCCTGCGGGGACCGGGAAACGACCTGGATCAACGCAACCCTGGCCCGACTTTATCAACAGTTGCATCGGGCAGGCCATGCCCATGCCCTCGAAGTCCGGTACGATGGACGATTTGCAGGCGGGATTTTCGGCGTGACCTTGGGGGCGGCGTTCTTCGGGGAATCCATGGTATCCGCCCGAACCAATGGGTCCAAGATGGCGCTTCTGTGGATGTCCAGCCATCTTGCGCGCTGCGGATTCACGCTGTTCGACACGCAATTCCTGACGCCGCATCTTGAACGCATGGGCGGGCGGGAAATTCCCCGTTCCGATTATCACCTGATGCTAAACGATGCGCTGGCACGACGCGCCGATCTGGGGTCACGGCCTTTGCCGACGGCCGATCAGCTTTGGCAGGAAATCACCCACACATCATAACGGGTGTCGTCCAGGGCCGACAATGCGGGGGACGACGCAATCATCCAGCCGCTGAACAGGGTGACATTCTGCGCGGTGTCGGTGATCGTCAACTGCGCATAGGCATCCGAACTGGGATCGCCTGCGGGAAAGCGGCATTCGCCCAGCCGGACCTGCAAGCGGCCATATTGGACGGCCTGCCCCACCGACACCGGCAAGTCCGTGGTCCTGCCCGATATCTTGTCCAAGCCCCGCAACAATGCGCCCTCTGCACGGGCAACTTCTTGCGCGGCAGCGGGGGCTGTCAGGATCGCAACCAAGGCCAAGGCGCGGATCACGAGTTTTCCTCGTCCCCGGCTTGGCTGTCCACGAATTTCATCATCAGTTGCAACAAGCTGACGGCACCCTGCACATCCTCGATCTCATCACCAGGGACAAGGTTGTCGGCGCTGCCGCCCGGTTGGATCTGGATATAGGCCCCGCCCAGCAGTCCATCCGACTGGATCAACGCCGCGCTGTCGCTGGGCAGCGCGATATCGGCCGGAATGGTCAGCCGCGCATCAGCCATATAGGTGGCAGGGTTCAGTGACACGCTGGACACCCACCCGACAGGAACGCCAGCCAGCCGGACCTCGGTCCCTACGGCGACGCCGTCCACATCGGGGAAGGACGCCCTGACCTCATAGCCGGTTTCGCGGGCGAATCCCTTGCCAAACCCCCAGAACAGGAACCCGGCGGCGACGGCCAGAACAATGGCGCCTGCCACCAGTTCTGCCCGATGTTCGGCCCCTGTGGTCATCTATTCGGGCTGCCAGGCATCATAGTCGCGGCGCACAGGCTGGTCCGCGCGATAAAGCGACCCTTCCGGGTAATAAGCGCCAGTTGTCCCTGTCCGATTTTCCTGATGCGGCTTTTCCCAAGGCTGATGCGTCAAGGGCACCTTGGTCGGCGGTTCGTCCCAGGTGTAATGCAGCCAGCCATGCCATTCCGGGCTGACACGGCTTGCCTGAGATTCGCCGCTGAAGATCACCCAGCGGCGGGATCCGTCCTTGTTCTGGTAAAAGACATTTCCTTCGGCATCCTCGCCCACCTTGGTGCCGTTCCGCCAAGTCCAGAACTGCGTGTTGATGGTCTGGCTGTTCCACCAGGTCAGGGCGCGAAGCAGAAAGGACATGGGCTGGAACCTTCTATTCATGGCTGCGAGACATATGACGCAAAGCGCCTCCAAGATCCAGCCTGCCCCATCCTTGGCGCACAAATATCCATGGGGATGCCTTAAGGAAACGGGGACCATACGGCCCCCGACAATACCCCGTGGCTCAGCCAGCCGAGGCCGTTTCCTTCTTGGCATCTGCATGGATCAGCAAGGGCTTGGTGGCGGCGTTATCCACCGCTTCCTCGTTCACCACGACTTCCTCGACGCTATCCATGCCGGGCAGTTCGAACATGGTATCCAGCAGGATATCCTCCATGATCGACCGCAGACCCCGGGCGCCCGTCTTGCGCTTGATGGCGCGCTTGGCGATGGCTTGCAGCGCGTCTTCGGTAAAGGTCAGCTGCACGCCTTCCAGGTCGAACAGGCGCTGATATTGCTTGACCAGGGCGTTCTTCGGCTTGGTCAGGATGATGATCAGGGCTTCTTCATCCAGATCGGTCAGCGTCGCAATGACCGGCAGTCGGCCGACGAATTCGGGGATCAGGCCGAATTTCAGCAGATCCTCGGGTTCCAGTTCCTTGAACATCTCGCCCACGCCGCGGTCATCATTGTCCTTGACCGAGGCGCCAAAGCCCATGGCAGTGCCCTTGTTGCGCTGCGCGATGATCCGTTCGAGGCCGGCGAATGCGCCGCCGCAGATGAACAGGATGTTGGTCGTGTCCACTTGCAGGAACTCTTGCTGCGGATGCTTACGCCCACCCTGCGGAGGCACCGATGCCACCGTGCCTTCCATGATCTTCAGCAAGGCCTGCTGCACGCCCTCTCCGCTCACGTCGCGGGTGATCGAGGGGTTGTCGGACTTGCGGGTGATTTTGTCCACCTCGTCGATATAGACGATGCCGCGCTGTGCGCGCTCGACATTGTATTCGGACGCCTGAAGCAGCTTGAGGATGATGTTCTCGACATCCTCGCCCACATAGCCGGCCTCGGTCAGCGTGGTCGCATCGGCCATGGTAAAGGGCACGTCCAGGATGCGGGCCAGCGTCTGCGCTAGCAGGGTCTTGCCGCAGCCGGTCGGGCCGATCAGCAGGATGTTCGACTTGGCCAGTTCGATGTCGCCCTTGGTGCCGTGGTTAAGCCGCTTGTAATGGTTGTGGACCGCCACGGACAGAACCCGCTTGGCGTGTTCCTGGCCGATGACGTAATCGTCCAGAACCGCGCAGATTTCCTTGGGCGTGGGCACCCCGTCGCCCGATTTCAGTCCCGAGGATTTCGTTTCCTCGCGGATGATGTCCATGCATAATTCGACGCATTCATCGCAGATGAAGACGGTCGGTCCCGCAATGAGCTTGCGAACCTCGTGCTGGCTCTTGCCGCAAAAGCTGCAATAGAGCGTGTTCTTGCTGTCACTGCCGGACTGGTTCGCCATCGTCCACGTTCCTTGATTGCCGCAGGTCTGCCAACCCGCTGGCGGCGCCGGTCGCCCCTTGCCGCACCTGAATTGATCCGTGGCGAACGCGCCGCCACGGGGTCTGTCCTTTATGTTAGGGTTGACGCGCGTCCGTCACAATCCCCAACGGTCTATTTCTTCTCGGGCTGGGCCTTTCCACGGGGGGCCACCACCTCGTCGATCAGGCCCCAGTCCTTTGCCTCGTCCGGCGACATGAAGCGGTCGCGCTCCAACGCTTCCTCGACCTCGGACAGGTCGCGGCCCGTATGGGTCACATAGATTTCATTCAACCGCCGCTTCAGCTTTTCGGTTTCGCGCGCATGGATCAGGATGTCGGTCGCCTGACCCTGGAACCCGCCGGATGGCTGGTGGACCATCACCCGGCTGTTGGGCAGCGAATAGCGCAGCCCCGGTTCGCCCGCCGCCAGCAGCAGCGATCCCATCGACGCGGCTTGGCCCACGACCAGCGTGGAAACGCGGGGGCGGATATACTGCATCGTGTCATAGATCGACAAGCCCGAGGTCACGACGCCGCCCGGGCTGTTGATATACATGCTGATATCCTTGTTCGGATTTTCCGCTTCCAGAAACAGCAGTTGTGCGCAGATCAGCGTGGACATGCCGTCATGGACCGGCCCCGACACGAAGATGATCCGTTCCTTGAGCAGGCGCGAGAAGATGTCATAAGCCCGTTCCCCGCGCGAGGTCTGTTCGACCACCATGGGAACGAGGTTGTTCATGTAGAATTCTGCCGGATCGGTCATCGTCTGTCCTTGCCTTGTGTCCCTGTTCCCGCGATTCGCCAGGGCGCTGATCCCATCGTTAGACGCGAAAGGTTGACAGAGTCTTAGTAACGGGCAAGGTCCGCCGCAAGGCATGGAACGAACTTTGCCCCCCGCCCCGGGGCCGAAACCGCAGGAGACAGCGCGTGAAACTGATCGTCGGACTGGGCAATCCAGGCGCGAAGTATGCGGCCAACCGCCACAACATCGGTTTCATGGCCTTGGACCGGATTGCTGAGGATCACGGTTTTTCACCCTGGAAGGCGCGGTTTCAGGGACTTGCGGCCGAAGGCAGGCTTGGCGATGCGCGCGTCACCCTCTTGAAACCACAGACCTTCATGAACCTTTCGGGTCAATCCGTGGGCGAGGCGATGCGCTATCTGAAGATAACGCCGCCCGAGGTGATCGTGCTGCATGATGAACTGGACCTTGCCGCGGGAAAATGCCGTGTGAAACACGGTGGCGGCCATGCGGGCCATAACGGGTTGCGGTCGATCCATCAGCATATCGGTGCCGACTATCACCGCGTGCGCCTGGGCATCGGGCATCCGGGACACAAGGATCGCGTTGCGGGCTATGTCCTGTCGGATTTCGCCAAGGCGGACGGGGACTGGCTGGACGATCTGCTGCGGGGAATATCATTCGGGGCGCCTGCCCTGGCGCAGGGGGACAGCGCGCGGTTCCAGAACCTGGTCGCGGCCCGCACCCAGCCTGCGCGCAACAGCGGCACGATGCCTGTGCCCGCAGTCCCCGCCAAGGCACCCCCCGCCCCGACGGTCCCCGACCAGCCCGCCAGCCTGACCGACAAGCTGCGCCAGCTGACCGACCGCTTTCGCTGATCCAGGGCTTGGCGCAAGCCCCGCGCGGCTGTAGCCTGACCAGAGGAGGACTGGACATGGATCCATCGCTGAACGTGCTGGGAACGCGGCTGGAACCGTGTTCGATGAAGCCGCTGACGGGTTTTTACCGCAACGGCTGCTGCGATACCGGTCAGGGCGACGCGGGCAGCCATACGGTCTGCGTCATTGTCGATGCAGAATTCCTGGCCGTGTCGAAATACCTGGGAAACGACCTGTCCACGCCGCGTCCCGAATTCCGGTTCGACGGGCTGAAACCGGGCGATCGCTGGTGCCTGTGCGCCGCGCGGTTCCTGCAAGCCGCGCAAGAGTTTGCCGCGCCCAAGGTTGTGCTGGAATCGACCCATGCCCGCGCCCTGGATATCATCCCGCTGGAACTGCTGCGGGTCCATTCGGTCGATGCGCAGGGCTGATCTTGCCGCTGTGGCAGTGGCCTGCCTGCTGCCTGGGGCTGCCCTGTCGCAGCAGCTTGCCGACGGAACGCCGCTTCATGCGGACGATGCCCGCAGGCTGGGCGAATATCACGCCGCTGCGGGCGAGGCGATGCTGGACGCATTTTCCGGCGGCGATCCCGAGGATCTTGTGATTCTGACCGGGGTTCTGCAGGGCGATCCGCTGCCTTCGGATCAGGCCCTGGCGATGATCCCGGGGGATTGGTCCTGTCGGACAATCAAGATGGGCGGGCTTCTGCACATCATTGTCTATCAGCCGTTTCGATGCCGGATCGGCAACGATGGAAGCTTGGAAAAGCTGACCGGGTCCCAGCGGACCAAAGGGCGGATTCATGTGGACGGCGACCGTCTGGTCTATCTGGGCACCAGCTTCATTGCTGGCGACACGCCGCCGCCTTATGCCGACCTGCCAGCCTTTTCCGAACCCGGATCCGGCCCGCAAAGGATGCCCGAGATCGGCCTGGTCGAGATGACCGGGAACACTAGGGGCCGGGTGATGTTCCCCGACCCCTATTTGGAATCCCGCTTCAACATCCTGACTTTAAGCCGTTGAGGATGCTCATATTTTCATCTCGAAGCCCAGGTGCTTGGCGACGGTGAAGATATCCTTGTCGCCCCGTCCGCACATATTCATGACGATCAGGTGGTCGCGCGGCAGATCGGGGGCGATCTTCATCACATGGGCCAGGGCGTGGCTGGGTTCCAGGGCAGGAATGATGCCTTCCTGGGCGCAGCACAGCTGGAACGCCGCCAGGGCCTCGTCATCGGTGATGCTGACATATTCCGCCCGACCCATGTCCTTGAGCCAGGCGTGTTCCGGCCCGATGCCGGGATAATCCAGACCCGCGCTGATCGAGTGGCCTTCCAGGATCTGGCCGTCGTCGTCCTGGAGCAGATAGGTGCGGTTGCCGTGCAGCACGCCCGCGCGCCCGCCCGAAAGGCTGGCACAGTGTTCCATCCGGTCGTCCACACCCTTGCCCCCGGCCTCGACGCCGATGATGCGGACCTCTTTGTCGTCAAGGAAGGGATAGAACAGGCCCATCGCATTCGACCCGCCGCCGATGGCCGCGATGATGGTGTCGGGCAGGCGGCCTTCGCGGGGCAGGATCTGTTCCTTGACCTCTTTTCCGATGATCGACTGGAAATCGCGTACCATGGCCGGATAAGGATGCGGACCCGCCACCGTGCCGATGCAGTAAAAGGTGTCGCGCACGTTCGTGACCCAGTCGCGCAGCGCGTCGTTCATCGCATCCTTCAGCGTGCCGCGACCCGATGTGACGGGCACAACCTCGGCCCCCAGCAGGCGCATCCGAAAGACGTTCGGCGCCTGGCGTTCCACGTCGGTCGCGCCCATATAGACGATGCACTTCAACCCAAAGCGCGCGCAGACGGTGGCGGTCGCCACGCCGTGCTGGCCCGCGCCCGTTTCCGCGATGATGCGGGTCTTGCCCATCCGGCGGGCCAGCAGGATCTGGCCCAGCACGTTGTTGATCTTGTGGGCGCCGGTGTGGTTCAGTTCGTCCCGCTTCATGTAGATCTTGGCACCACCCAGGTGGTCGGTCAGCCGTTCGGCGAAATACAGGGGCGAGGGGCGGCCCACGTAATGCGTCCACAGATCGTCCATCTCGGCCCAGAAGTCCGCGTCGGTCTTGGCGCGTTCGTATTCGGCCTCGAGGTCCAAAATCAGCGGCATCAGGGTTTCGCTGACAAAGCGGCCGCCATAGATGCCGAAGCGCCCCTGTTCGTCGGGACCAGACTTGTAGCTGTTCACCAGATCATCTGCCATCGGACGCGCCTTCATGTGGAAGCCTCAAAGGGCTTTCTTATAGCCGATATGGCTGGGGGTGAAGCCCAGCCTGTCATAGAAGCGGTGGGCATCGGTCCGCGACCTGTTGGTGGTCAACTGCATCTTGCCGCACCCCGCCGCCCGCGCGCGATCCTCGGCATCGGCGATCAGCTGCGCGCCAAGACCCCTGCCGCGCAGATCGGACGCAACGCGCACCCCTTCGATCTGCGCACGGCGGGCGGCCGCAGCGGAAAGGCCGGAAATGAACAGGATCTGATAGCACGCGACGATCCGGTCACCCAGCAAGCCCACGACGAGCATATTGCCGTTTTGCGCCTGCATGGCGTCGAAGGCCGCCAGATAGGGATCCATCTCGGCCCCCTCTCGGGCCCGGCCCAGCACATCGTCGGCCAACAGGGCTACGACCGCAGGAACCTCGTCCCGCAAGGCGGGGCGGAACCGGACAGTCACGACGCCGCCGCGACAAAGGCCCGGATCAACCCTTCGTCCTTGACCCCCGGCTCGGTTTCCACGCCCGAGGAAACATCGACCGCAGGCGCGCCGGTCAGACGGATCGCCTCGGCTACGTTTTGCGGGGTCAGGCCACCGGCCAGCATCCAGGGGCGCAGCCACTTGCGCCCCACCAGCAGCCGCCAATCGAAGGACAGTCCGTTCCCGCCAGGCAGGACCGCGTCCTGGGGCGGCTTGGCATCAACCAGCAGCATATCGGCCACCAAGCCATAGTCGGTCAGCGCAGGCAGGTCGGCAGGATCTGACAGCCCGACGGATTTCATCACGGGCAGGCCCGTCAAAGCCTTGACCTGCGCCACCCGGTCCGGGCTTTCATTGCCATGAAGCTGGATGATGTCCAGGGGAACCTTGCCCAGCACGGCATCCAGCATCGCATCGTCGGGATCCACGAACAGTCCAACCCGCGCCATGCCGACGGGCACGTGCAAGGCCAGTGCCGCGGCCTCGTCGGCTGACACGGCGCGCGGTGATTTCGGAAAGAAGACCAACCCGACATAGCGCGCGCCCGCATCGGCTGCGGCCTCGATATGCTCGGGTCGGCGCAGGCCGCAGATCTTGACTTGGGCCATCCCTCAGCGCCTGGCGGGCAGCGTGGTGCCGGGGGCCGGTTCGGCCGAAGCTACAGGCAACGCAGGCGTCGTGGTCCCGGGGCGCTCCAAGATCGCCAGAACGTCATCCTTGGGTGCGGCGTGGCGGTTGCGCAGGTGGCCTACCTCGCTCTCCAGCTGGGCGGCGCGAAAGGCCTGCGCGCGCGCCTCGCGGCGGATGTGGGATTCGCGCAGCCATTCCCAGACCAGGCCCGCCAGCATCCCAAAGGCAAAGGCCAGAAAGATCACCAGGAACAGCGGCAAGGCAACCGACCAGCGTCCGCCCAGATACTGCCCGAAATTCGCGGGAAAGGCCGACAGCGTCACCGTTTCACGATTGGCCAGGGCAACGGCGATCAGGACGATTGCCAAAGCCACCACGAAGATCAGTCGAAGAAAGCGCATGAAATGTCCTTGGTTGCGGCCGCCATGCGCGGCCCGGTATCCTGACGGCTTCTACGCCGTTCAGGCCTCCCCGTTCAACCGATCGCGCAACAGTTTGCCGGTCTTGAAAAAGGGGACGTATTTCTGGTCCACATCCACGGCCTCGCCCGTGCGCGGGTTGCGGCCGGTCCGCGAGTCGCGCTTCTTGACGGAAAAGGCGCCAAAGCCGCGCAGTTCGACCCTGTCGCCGCGCGCCATGGCGTCGATGATTTCCTCGAACACGGTGTTCACGATCCGCTCTACATCGCGACGGAACAGATGCGGGTTTTCGTCAGCGATAAGCTGGATCAGTTCGGACCGGATCATCATCCCCCCAGGTGGCGTAACGGCTGCAAGACATCGTCCGCAGGACTAGCGACAAAAGGCAACGCAGGAAAAGGTTCCTAGTTTCCATAGCGATGCCAGTTTTGCCCCTGCCGCGCAAGAGAAGTGAACACACCCTGCCTATCCGGAGGGCATGAAAAAGCCCGTCCCGCGCAAGCGGGACGGGCGATGATGCATCGCAAAGGGCGCGATCAGGCGTTGCGGTTCAGCGCGGCGCCCAGGATGTCGCCCAGCGACGCGCCCGAATCGGACGATCCGTACTGGTCGATGGCTTCCTTTTCCTCGGCGATCTCGCGCGCCTTGATCGACAGGCCCAGACGGCGGGTCTTGGTGTCGATGTTGGTGACGCGGGCATCGACCTTGTCGCCGACCTGGAACCGCTCGGGACGCTGGTCCTGACGGTCGCGGGCCAGATCCGAACGGCGGATGAACGACTTGACGCCGTTATATTCCACCTCGACCCCGCCTTCTTCGATGGCGGTGACTTCGACGGTCACGACTGTGCCACGCTTCACGCCGTCAACGGCTTCGGCCATGTGCTCGTTTTCCAGCGACTTGATCGACAGGCTGATGCGCTCTTTTTCGACATCCACGTCCTGGACGACGGCTTTCACCACGTCGCCCTTGCGGAAGTCCTGGATCGCATCCTCGCCACGGGCATCCCACGAGATGTCCGACAGGTGGACCATGCCGTCGATATCGCCTTCGAGGCCGACGAACAGACCGAATTCGGTGATGTTCTTGACTTCGCCCTCGATGACGGTGCCCGACGGATGGGTTTCCGCGAACACTTCCCACGGGTTGCGCTGCGTCTGCTTCAGGCCCAGCGACACGCGACGCTTGGCTTCGTCGATTTCCAGGACCATCACTTCGACCTCTTGCGAGGTGGAGACGATCTTGCCCGGATGGACGTTCTTCTTGGTCCAGCTCATTTCGCTGACATGGACCAGACCCTCGACACCGGCTTCCAGTTCGACAAAGGCGCCGTAGTCGGTGATGTTGGTCACGCGGCCCTGGTGGACCGAACCGATCGGGAACTTGTCGCCCACGGTATCCCACGGATCGGCCTGCAGCTGCTTCATGCCCAGGCTGATGCGGTGGCTGTCCTTGTTGATCTTGATGACCTGAACTTTCAGGGTCTCGCCGATCGCCAGGATTTCGGACGGGTGGTTGACGCGGCGCCAGGCCATGTCGGTGACGTGCAGCAGCCCGTCAACACCGCCCAGATCGACGAACGCACCGTATTCGGTGATGTTCTTGACCACGCCATCGACCGTCTGACCTTCGGTCAGGTTGGCAATGACTTCGGCGCGCTGTTCGGCGCGGCTTTCTTCCAGGATTGCACGGCGCGACACGACGATGTTGCCACGACGGCGGTCCATTTTCAGGATCTGGAACGGCTGCTTCAGGCCCATCAGCGGGCCGGCGTCGCGCACGGGGCGCACATCGACCTGCGAACCGGGCAGGAAGGCCACGGCGCCGCCCAGATCGACGGTGAAGCCGCCCTTGACGCGACCGAAGATGGCGCCTTCGACGCGCTCTTCATCGGCATAGGCTCTTTCCAGACGGTCCCAGGCTTCCTCGCGGCGGGCTTTTTCGCGGCTGATGCTGGCTTCGCCGCGGGCATTTTCCACGCGGTCCAGATAAACCTCGACTTCGTCGCCAACCTTGATGTTGGGTTCTTCGCCGGGATTTGCGAATTCTTTCAGATCGACGCGGCCTTCCATCTTGTAGCCGACGTCGATGATGGCCTGGCCCGCCTCGATGGCGATGACGCGGCCTTTGACAACCGAACCTTCGTCCGGGGTGTCGATGTCGAAGCTTTCGTTCAGGAGGGCTTCGAATTCCTCCATGGTCGCTTTAGCGCACATATATAATCAGTTTCCTTTGGTCGATTTCACTGGCCATGCGGTTGGCTCCGCCGGTCTTTATGGCTGCCCTTCGGGAACGACAAAGGGTCGCGGCTGGCGCCCGACCCGTTCAGATGCGGTCTGTTCTGACCATGTCGCCCTTGGACTGGCGGTCATATAGTCGTGTTTTTGCTGCAACTCAACGTAAAAAGTAAGATGCGGCTTCGATATGGCCAATCGGAAATATCGCTTGCGGGCTGCCTTGCCCGGACGATAGCTTCGGACAACCATAACCAGCCGAGGTTCCCGTGCGCCCTGCCCTGCTGGCCGCCGCCCTGACCCTGACCACCGCGCCCGCCTGGGCCGAAGATGTCAGCGTCTTCGCCGCCGCCTCCCTGAAGAACGCGCTTGATGAGGTCGCGGCACAGTTCACGGCCCATACGGGCTACACGGTGACGATTTCATATGCCGGGTCCAACGTGCTTGCCAAACAGATCATCGAGGGGGCGCCCGCCGATCTGTTCCTGTCGGCCAATGCGGAATGGATGGATCAGGTCGAACAAGCAGGGCTTGTGCAGGACCGCGCCGATATCCTGGGCAACCGCCTGGTGCTGATCGGCCATGGCGATGCTGCACCCGTGCGGATTTCGACGGGCACCGACTTGGCTGGGATGCTGAATGGCGGCAAGCTGGCGATGGCCCTGGTGGATTCCGTTCCCGCCGGGCAATACGGCAAGGCGGCACTGGAAAACCTGGGGCTTTGGGACGACGTGGGCGCCGATGTCGCGCAATCGGACAATGTGCGCGCGGCCTTGGTCCTGGTCGCCGCGGGCGAGGCACCTTTCGGCATCGTCTATGCCACCGATGCGGCCGCCGAAGACAATGTGACGATTGTGGGGGATTTTCCTGCGGACAGCTATCCCACGATCACCTATCCTGCCGCCCTTTTGACAGAGGCTGCCGATGACGCCGACCGCGCGTTTTTCGACGCCATAAGGGGGGATGCCGCGGACGCGGTCTTTGCAAAACATGGCTTTACGGTGACGGACTGACGTGACCGACTGGCTGACCCCCGAGGCGTGGCAGGCCCTTCGACTGTCATTGAAGGTATCGCTGTGGGCCGTGGCAACCAGCCTGCCGCTGGGGATCCTTGCAGCCTATGCCCTGGCGCGATGGCGTTTTCCGGGACACGGCCTGCTGAACGGGCTGGTGCATCTGCCGCTGGTCTTGCCGCCCGTTGTCACGGGCTATCTTTTACTGCTGACCTTTGGACGGCGCGGATGGGTCGGGCAATGGCTGGACGGGATCGGCATCGTTCTGGCATTCCGCTGGACCGGCGCGGCCCTGGCCGCCGCGATCATGGCATTTCCCCTGATGGTCCGCGCCATCCGCCTGTCGATCGAGGCGGTGGATCCCCGGCTGGAACAGGCCGCATCCACCCTCGGCGCCCCGCGGGTCTGGGTGTTCCTGACCGTCACCCTGCCCCTGATCCTGCCCGGCATCCTCGCGGGCGCGATCCTGGCATTCGCAAAGGCCATGGGGGAATTCGGCGCCACCATCACATTCGTATCGAACATCCCCGGCCAGACGCAGACCCTGCCATCCGCCATCTATGCATTCCTGCAGGTGCCGGGAGGAGAGGCTGCGGCGGCGCGGCTGGTCATCATCGCCGTCGCCGTCGCCATGGGCGCGCTGTTCCTGTCGGAATGGCTGTCGCGGGCCATTGCCCGGCGCATTCGGGGCGCGTGATGCTGACCGTCGCGCTGCGTCATGCCTTTCCGGGCTTCCTGCTGGATGCGGCCTTCGATGCCCCGGCGGGGCTGACGGCGTTGTTCGGGCATTCGGGTTCGGGAAAGACCACCATCGTCAACGCCGTCGCCGGGCTTCTGCGGCCTGACCACGGGCGCATCGCTGACGGCGGCACCGTGCTGACAGACAGCGGCCAAGGCATCTTCCTGCCGCCGCACCGGCGCGGCATCGGCTATGTCTTCCAGGATGCAAGGCTGTTTCCGCACCTGACGGTCCGGCAGAACCTGCTGTACGGCCACTGGTTCACAGGCCGCGGGCGGCAATCCGATCTAGACCGCGTGACCGAAATGCTGGGCATCGGTCCGCTGCTGTCCCGCCGCCCCGCCGCGCTGTCGGGGGGCGAGCGCCAGCGCGTCGCGCTTGGCCGGGCGATCCTGTCCCATCCCCGGCTGCTGTTGATGGACGAGCCTCTGGCGGCCCTGGACCAGCCTCGCAAGGACGAGATCCTTCCCTATCTGGAACGCCTGCGCGATCATGCCGGGCTGCCGATCCTGTATGTCACCCATTCCCCGGCCGAGGTTGCGCGCCTGGCCACCACTATCGTCCTGGTGGACGGGGGCCGCGTGACGGCTGCCGGACCAGCGGCGCAGATGCTGTCGGATCCCGCGATCGCCCCCATGCTGGGCCTTGCCGAAATCGGTGCTGTGCTGACCGCGCGGGTATGCGGGCAGGACGCGGACGGCCTGACCCGGCTTGCAACCCCTGCCGGGGCGCTGTTCCTGCCCCGGGTCGCGGCCCCTGTGGGCAGCATTCTGCGGCTGCGGATCCTGGCCCAGGACGTGATGATCGCGACCATCCCGCCGCAAGGCATCTCGGCGCTGAACGTCATCCCTGCCACGGTCCGCGACCTGACCGACAGCGAGGGCAGCGTGCTGGTGCGCCTGGATGCCGGGGATCAGGCGATCCTGTCGCGCATCACCGCCCGGTCCGCCCGCGTCCTTGACCTGCATCCCGGCAAGCCGGTTCACGCCGTGCTGAAGGCGGTTTCCGTGGCACCCGGAACGATCGGCTTTTCCGCAGGCTGATGGGCGACCCAGATGCCGCTTTCACGAGAGAAATATTCATATTCAGGCGCCTGAAATCCCTGCCCCATGGGCGCGATATGCCGTTCGATGGTCAGCAACGCGCCGTCGATCTGCAAGACCGCAAATTCGCTTTGCCGGTCCGACAGTCGCGCGCACAGCGCCGTCCCCGCTTGCACCTGCAGGAGGCCCGGATGCGCAGTCTGGTCCAGCATGGCGCCCGTCGCCCAGACGTGCAGGTGCCCCGACAGCGCGATCTGCGCCTCCGCGCGTTCCAGCCGCGCCAAGGCCTGCGGGGCGCGGCGCGTCAGTTCCTTGTCCACCTGGGCCAGATGTTCCAGCGGGTGATGCAGCGCGACGATGTTCATGCAGGTCGGATCGAGACTGCGTTCCAGCCGCGCGATCTCTCCGCCCCGGATCACACCCCGCTGCACGGCCAAGGGATCGACACTGTTCAGCGCAAGGATCCGAACCGGGCCAACCTGGCGCGTGGGCGTCAGGTCCGGTCCTACGGCCCGCCGAAAGCCGTGCCAAGGCGCCAGGAACCGCACCGGCAGGTTATACAGCGGCACGTCGTGATTGCCGGGCAGCACCATCAGCGGTGCCTGGATGCGTCCCAGGAACGCCGCCGCCTCGGCGTATTGATCGGCGCGGGCGCGGTGGGTGACATCGCCCGTCACCACCACCAGATCGGCCCCCGCGTCGTTCACACGATCCAGAAGGGGTTCGACCAACTCGGCCCGGTGAAACCCGAAATGCAGGTCGGACAGATGGACGATGCGCGTCACGCGGCCGGATCCTGGGTCTTGCCGCCATCGGCCGGAACCAGCACCGTCAAGGCTCCGTGCAGGACCTGGACGTGAAACGGGGTTTTCATGCGGGTCTTTTCACCGTCATGCGCGATCAGCTGGCGAAACTGGCCGGTGTCGATCACCAGGCTGTCGGTCACGATCAGGTCGAAGTCGCTGTCTTTCGCGCTGAGGCCCAGGGCCAGCCGGAAGGCTGACCGAAGAAGCGGCAGGGGCTTGCGCGCCTTGGCGATCAGCACCGCCATGTTTCCCCCGCGGATCGCATCGGCCCCGTCCAGGCCGAAGGCGTCCAACTGATAGGCGCTGCGTGCCACGAACACGAGGGCCGTGGTAAAGCGCCGTTCCTGCCCATCGACCTTGGCCGTCAGGCGCATTGGATTGCGCAACCGACGCAGCGCCACCAGCACCGACCAATAGGCTGCCATCCGCGACCGGCCCCAGCGTTTGTAAATCCCTTCGCGCGTCTTCAGGATATGCGGATAGGCGCCCAGGCTGACATTGTTCAAAAACACCAGATCCTCGATCTGGCCGATGTCAACTGCCCGGGGGCGAGCATCCTGAAGAGTTTCCAGCCCTTCCTCGATCGTTTCGCCCACGCCCAAGTCGCGCGCGAAGTAATTGAACGTCCCCCCTGGCAGAACCCCCATCATCGTACCGGTGCCCGCCAAGGCACCCGCGACCGCCGACTGCGTGCCGTCCCCGCCTGCTGCCACGACGATATCGAAACCGTCGGCCACCGCCTGCCGGGCCAGATGGATCAGCCGGTCGCCCCGGTCGGTTTCCCGCAGGGCAAATTCGGCCACCTTGTCTTGCAGCGCCGCGCGGATCGTTTCTGCCTGGTCGTCCTGCTTGCCCGATCCACGGTTGCGGATCACGCACAACCTGCACGCGGAAAGATCGACCTTGTCGGCTGTATCGCGCATTTGCCCCTCCGGTGATTGCGGGGGAACAACACGGGGGGCAGCAGCGCGGTTTCACGCCGGGTGCATCAAAGACGATGCATTGCCTGTTCGACCGAAGGGCGCAGCCCCGCACCCCCTGCGGCGATATAGGATTTCAACTGCTCGCGCATCCGCGGTTCCCAGTAATCCTTCAGGTGATCGGCGATCTTGTCCGGGGCGTCGCCTGGCTGGGTGTCGAAAAAGGTGGCGATCTGGTTGGCCATGGTGACCATCTTTTCAGGCGACATCGGAAACCTTTGCCCGCAGGCGTTCGGGGTGGGTGAACAGGTCAAAGCCTTCGCCCCGCGCAAAGGCGGCAAGGGTCAGGCCCGCCTCTTCCGCAAGACGCAGAGCGTGCAGCGTGGGGGCAGACACGGCGATCAGGATGGCGCAGCCCGCCATCACGCATTTCTGCACCATCTCGGTCGAGACCCGGCTGGTCAGGACAATGGCGCCCTGGGCCGGGTCGATCCCCTGGCGCGCCATGGCCCCGATCAGCTTGTCCAGGGCGTTGTGGCGGCCCACATCCTCCCTCGCCAGGACAACACCCTGGTCCGGCAGCATGAAGCCTGCCGCATGGACGGCCCGCGTCCGGTCGTGCAAGGGCTGCCAGCCGCGCAGGGATTCCGTTGCACCCGTGATTTCCTGGGCGGTCAGGGTCGGCCCTGTCGCGGCAAGGCTGGGCAGGGATCGCACCGCGGCCTCGATGCTGTCAATGCCGCACAGGCCGCAGCCGACCGGACCGGCCAATGTCCGGCGCCGGGCGGCAAGGGCTTCGCCCCGATCCTCGGCCAGCCACATCTGCGCCTCGATCCCCTTGGGATGGGGGATCACGTCGCAACTGGCGATCTGATGAATGCCGTCCACGATGCCTTCCGTCAGCGAAAAACCCACCGCGAAGTCGTCCACGTCGGCGGGCGTCGCCATCATCACAGCATGGGTGGTTCCATCATAGACCATGGCAATCGCCATTTCCTCGGGCAGCGCGCGCGTTACCGCAACGCTGCTGCCCGGTCTGTGATGGATCGCGTCCGAGGCCCCGAAGGGCTGCGGCAGGGTCATGTCCTACTCCGCTGCGGTCAGGATCCGCCGCGACCGTTCGGCCTGTTCGTTATAGCTTTCCTGCCATTCGGACGGACCGTTCGAGGGGCTGACCTGCACCGCCGTTACCTTGAATTCCGGGCAGTTCGTCGCCCAGTCCGAGAAATCGGTGGTGACCACGTTAGCCTGCGTCGAGGGGTGATGGAAGGTCGTATAGACCACCCCCGCTGCCACCCGGTCGGTCAGCACGGCCCGCAGGGTCGTTTCCCCCGCCCGCGATGCCAGCCGCACCCAGTCGCCGTCGTTGATGCCCCGGTTCTCGGCATCATGCGGGTTGATCTCCAGCACGTCCTCGGCGTGCCAGACCACGTTCTCGGTCCGGCGGGTCTGGGCGCCCACGTTGTATTGGGACAGGATCCGCCCAGTGGTCAGCAACAGCGGGAAGCGCGGGCCGGTGCGTTCGTCGGTCGCGACATATTCGGTGACCATGAAATGGCCCTTGCCCGACACGAAGCCATCAACGTGCATCAAGGGCGTGCCGTCCGGCACCTTCTCATTGCAGGGCCACTGGACCGAGCCCTTTTCCTCCAGCACCTCATAGGTGACGCCGGCAAAGCTTGGCGTGGTCGCGGCGATCTCCTCCATGATCTGGCGGGGATGGGTATAGTGCCAGTCAGCGCCCATGGCATTGGCCAGAAGCTGCGTGACCTCCCAGTCCTCGTATCCGTTGCGGGGGGCCATCACCTTGCGGACGCGGTTGATGCGGCGTTCGGCGTTGGTGAAGGTGCCGTCCTTTTCCAGGAAGGTCGAACCCGGCAGGAAGACATGGGCATAGTTCGCGGTTTCGTTCAGGAACAGGTCGTGGACGATCACGCATTCCATCGCCGCCAGACCCGCGGCGACGTGGTGGGTGTCGGGATCGGATTGCAGGATATCCTCGCCCTGGCAGTAAAGGCCCTTGAAGGTGCCCTCGACCGCCGCGTCCAGCATATTGGGGATGCGCAGGCCGGGTTCAGGGTCAATCTCGCAATTCCAGACCTTCTCGAAGATCGCGCGAACGTCCGGCAGCTTGACGTGACGATAGCCGGGCAGTTCATGCGGGAAGCTGCCCATGTCGCAGGAACCCTGCACGTTGTTCTGGCCCCGCAGCGGGTTCACGCCCACGCCCGCCCGACCGATATTGCCGGTCAGCATGGCAAGGTTGGCGATGCCGATCACGGTCGTGGACCCCTGGCTGTGTTCCGTCACGCCCAGCCCATAATAGATCGCGCCATTGCCGCCGGTGGCATAAAGCCGTGCGGCCGCACGCAGGTCGGCAGCCGGAACGCCGGTCAGCAGTTCCACATTCTCCGGCGCATGGCGCGGGTCGCTGACGAAATCGACATAGAACTGGAATTCGTCCCAGTCGCAGCGGGTGCGGATGAAGTCCTGGTCGAACAACCCTTCGGTGACGATCACATGGGCCATGGCCGTGACAACGGCGACGTTGGTGCCGGGCTTCAACGGCAGGTGGTGGGCGGCCTCGACATGGGCCGACCGCACGATGTCGGTGCGGCGCGGATCGACGACAATCAGCTTGGCACCATCGCGCAGGCGTTTTTTCAACCGGCTGGCAAAGACCGGGTGCCCGTCGGTCGGGTTCGCGCCGATGATCATCACGACATCGGCCTGTTCGACCGAGTCGAAATCCTGCGTTCCGGCCGATGTGCCATAGGTCTTGCCCAGCCCGTATCCGGTGGGCGAATGGCAGACGCGGGCGCAGGTGTCGGTGTTGTTGTTGCCGAAGACCGCGCGGGTCAGTTTCTGCACCAGATAGGTTTCCTCGTTGGTGCAGCGGCTGGAGGTGATGACGCCGACCGACTTGCGGCCGTATTTCTGCTGGATGCCCTTCATCTTCGCGGCGGCGAAGGACAGCGCCTCGGCCCATTCGACCTCGCGCCAGGGTTCCTCGATGGTGTCGCGGATCATGGGCTTGAGGATCCGGTCCTTGTGCTGAGCATAGCCATAGGCAAAGCGGCCCTTGACGCAGCTATGGCCCCGGTTGGCCTTGCCGTGCTTATAGGGGACCATGCGGACCAGCTGATCGCCGTTCAGTTCGGCCTTGAAGGAACAGCCCACGCCGCAATAGGCGCAGGTGGTGATGACGGACCGTTCGGGCGTGCCCAGTTCGATCACGGATTTTTCCTGAAGGGTCGCGGTCGGGCAGGCCTGCACGCAGGCGCCGCAGGACACGCAGTCAGAGGTCAGGAAGCTGTCCTCGGACGTGCCCGCGCGGACGCGGCTGTCAAAGCCCCGTCCCTCGATGGTCAGCGCAAAGGTGCCCTGCACTTCCTCGCAGGCGCGGACGCAGCGGGAACAAACGATGCACTTGGCCGGATCAAAGGTGAAATACGGGTTGCTTTCATCCTTGGGGATGTAATGCGCATTCACCCCGGCCCCGTCGCGTTGGGCGAAATGGTTCAGCAGCGTCCGACCCTCGGGCGCCTTGTAGCGCACGTCGCGCAGGCCGACATTGCCCGCCATGTCCTGCAATTCGCAGTCGCCATTGGCCGCGCAGGTCAGGCAATCCAGCGGGTGGTCGCTGATGTAAAGCTCCATCACCCCCTTGCGCATCCGGCGCAGCTTGTCGGACTGGGTGTGGACGACCATGCCTTCAGTCACGGGCGTGGTGCAGGACGCGGGCGTGCCGCGGCGGCCTTCGATTTCCACGACGCACAGACGGCAGGAACCAAAGGCCTCGATGTTGTCGCTGGCGCATAGCTTGGGCACCATGATCCCGGCCTCGGCTGCGGCGCGCATGACCGACGTGCCCTCGGGCACCGTCACGTCGATCCCGTCCACGCTGATCGTCACCGGCAGGCCAACCTTGGCTGGCGTGCCCATGTCGCGATCGTCGCCCGGCGGGAATTGGGGGATGATGAAGTCTCTCATTCGGCTGCCTCCTGCAAGGTGGCGAAATCGTCGGGGAAATGGGTGAGGGCGGACATGACCGGAAACGGCGTGAAGCCGCCAAGCGCGCAGAGCGAGCCGTCCTTCATCGTCTCGCACAGGTCGGTCAGCAGCGGGATCGCGGCGGCGTCGCCTTGCGCAATGCGGTCGATGGTTTCGACCCCGCGCACCGCGCCGACCCGGCAGGGCGTGCATTTGCCGCAGGATTCGACAGCGCAGAACTCCATGGCAAAGCGGGCCATGCGCAGCATATCCACAGTATCGTCGAAGACCACCAGACCGGCATGGCCGATCAGCCCGCCGTTCCGGTCGAATTCCTCATATCCCATCGGCGTGTCGAACTTCTCGACCGGCATATAGGCGCCCAAGGGGCCGCCGACCTGCACCGCCTTGACGGGACGGCCGGTGGCGGTGCCGCCGCCGATATCATTCACGACCTGGCCCAGGGTCATGCCGAAGGCAGTTTCGAACAATCCGCCGCGCTTGACGTTGCCCGCGATCTGCAGGGTCACAGTGCCCCGCGACCGGCCCAGACCGAAATCGGCGTAGTGCTGCGCGCCGCGTTCAAAGATCACCGGGACTGTCGCCAGAGAGATCACGTTGTTCACGACCGTGGGCCGCCCCAGGAAACCCTGCAGCGCGGGCAGCGGCGGCTTGGCGCGCACGGTGCCGCGCTTGCCTTCCAGGCTGTTCAGAAGGCTGGTTTCCTCGCCGCAGACATAGGCGCCCGCGCCCGTGCGAACCTCCATGTCGAAGGCGCGGCCCGATCCCAGCACGTCAGGCCCCAGCAAGCCCCGCTGGCGGGCGGTCCTTACCGCCTGCGACAGAACCGCGATGGCGTCCGGGTATTCGGACCGCAGATAAACATAGCCGCGCGTCGCGCCCACGCCCACGCCCGCGATCGCCATGCCCTCGATCAGCGAGAACGGATCGCCCTCGATGATCATACGGTCGGCGAAGGTGCCGCTGTCGCCCTCGTCGGCATTGCAGACGATGTATTTCTGCGGGGCTTCCGCCTCGGCCACGGTCTTCCACTTGATGCCGGTGGGAAAGCCCGCGCCGCCGCGTCCGCGCAGACCGCTGTCGGTGACTTCCTGCACGATCTGGGCCGTGGTCATGCCAAGCGCGCGGCGAAGGCCGACCAAGCCGCCCTGGGCGGCATAGTCATCCAGATCCAGCGGATCGATCACGCCGCAGCGGGCAAAGGTCAGGCGCGTCTGGCGGGCGAACCAATCGATATCCTCGACTCGTCCCAGGCCGTTCAGCTTGCCATCCAGCAAATCCGGCACCTGATCGGTGGTCACGTTTCCGTAACCAATGCGGCCTTCCGGCGTCTCGACCTCGACCAAGGGTTCCAGCCAGACCATGCCGCGCGTGCCGTTGCGAACGATCTGCACATCCAGACCGCGCGCGCCGGCCTGTCGCGTGATAGCATCGGCCACGTCGTCCGCGCCAAGCGCCTTGGCCGCGCTGTCCAAGGGAACAAAGACCTTCATGCGCCCACCTCGGCCAGGATGCGATCCATCCGGGCATCATCGACGCGCCCCACCACGCGCCCATCCACCATGGCAGCAGGCGCGCAGGCGCACATTCCAAGGCAATAGACGGGTTCGACCGTTACGGCGCCATTCGGGGTGGTGCCATGCCATCCGATGCCCAGCTTGCGCAGCGTTTCCTCGGCCAAGGCATTGGCGCCCATGGATTGGCAGGCCTCGGCCCGGCAGAGCTTCAGGACGTGGCGGCCCGTGGGATGATCGCGGAAATCATGGTAAAAGCTGATGACGCCATGCACCTCGGCCCGGCCGAGGTTCAGGATATCGGCCAGCACCGGCACGGCGCCCTGCGGCACGCAGCCCCAGGTTTCCTGCAACGCGTGCAGCATCGGCAAAATCGGCCCTTCCAAGGATACCAGCGGCGCGACAACGCTGCGGATCTCCTCCTCGGACGGGGCTGGCGCATGGGAGTGCATAAGTTGGCCTTTCAACGGTCTGGTGCGCCATGAAACCGGACGGTCATTTCAAAATCAATAACGTTGTTCCGTTAGACGATAGAAATCATCTATCGTTCGCCATCCGTCGTGCCTCGGCCAGCAAGGCTTCCAGCACCGGCGTATGGGGTTCCCGCCACGGTGCGACCAAGCCCACCGCATGGCTGGCGCCTGCCCCGTCCAGCGGGATCATGCGCAGGGGCTTTCCTTCGGTCAGGAAGGCCGCGATATCCTCGGGCAGAATGGTGATCCAGCCGCCTTCCAGCACATGGGCAACAAGAACCACGGTGGAACTGGATTCGACCGTTGCCTGGGGGACGACGCCCGCCTCGATCAGGTTACGGTTGATGATGCGGCGGTTCTGCATATCGCTGGTCAGCAGGCACAGTCGATGCCCCGCAAGATCGGCCCAACCCACCCGGTCCTGCAGGGCCAGGGGCGATCCCTCGGCGCAGACCAGCATATAGCGTTCGTCATAAAGGCGCACCGTGCTGACCCGACCCAAGGGTTCGTTGTCCAGATACGATATCCCCGCGTCCACCGTCAGGTCGTCGATCATCTGCAGGATCTCGACCGAGGTGCGCGACAGGATCGTCATGCCGACATTGGGATGGGCCGCGCCAAACCGGGCGCTGATCCGTGCGGCCCAGGTCAAGGCGGTCGGGATCACGGCGATGCGAAGCTGGCCCGACAGCCCGTGGCGCGTGGCCCGCATCTCTTCTCGCAACTGCCGGGTGTCGCCGACAATGCGGCGCGCCCAGACCAGGGCTGACTGTCCTTCGGGCGTCAGGCCACCGTAACGCGAGCCGCGAAAGATCAGCAACACGCCAAGCTGTTCTTCCAACTGCTTGATGCCCGCTGACAACGTGGGCTGGGTAATCCCCAGGCTTTCGGCGGCGCGGCCGAAATGGCGTTCCTTGGCCACTGCCAGGAACATTTCCAGCTTGTCGATCATTCCGCCGGCGCAAGCGCGGCTTCGTCCAGCCGGTCCTTGCGCCCCAGAAGACGGCGCATCAGCACATAGAACAGCGGTGCGAACAGGATGCCCAGCACGGTCGATGCGATGGTTCCGCCGATCACCGTGGCGCCGATGGCATTCCGGCCATTTGCGCCTGCCCCGGTGGACAGGACCAGGGGCAGCACGCCCAGCGTGAAGGCGATCGAGGTCATGACGATGGGACGAAACCGCTGGCGCGCAGCCTCGAGCACGGCCTTGAACAGGGGAACGCCCGCCTCGGATTGCTCTCGCGCGAATTCCACGATCAGGATGGCGTTCTTGCCCGTCAGGCCGATCACCGTCAGCAGGCCCACCTGGAAGAACACGCCGTTGTCGAACCCGCCCAGGAACGCCCCCAGCAGCGCGCCCAGAACGCCGATGGGCATCACCAGGATCACTGCCAGCGGGATCGACCAGCTTTCATACAGCGCAGCCAGGCACAGGAACACGGCGGCCAGCGACAGTGCGTAGAGCAGCATGGTCTGGTCGCCGGATTCCTGTTCTTCCAGCGACAGGCCGGTCCAAGCCACGGCGAAACCGGGCATCTGCGCGACCAAGCGTTCCACCTCGGCCATGGCATCGCCGGAACTGACGCCGGGGGGCGGACCGCCCTGGATCTGCATCGCGGGAATGCCGTTGTACCGGCTGAGGCCCTGCGGCCCGAAGGACCAGTTTCCCTGCGAGAAATTCGAGAAAGGCACCAGTCCGCCCATGGCGTTCCTGACCCGCCATTTGTCAAAGTCGCCGGGTGTCGCGCGCGACATCGCCTCGCCCTGGACGTAAACGCGCTTGATGCGACCGCGATCCACGAAGTCGTTGACGTAGCGGCCCGTCCAGGCGATCTGCAACAGGTTCGCCACATCGGTCGCGGTCACGCCCATCGCGCCCGCCTGGCGCCAGTCGATGTCCAGGCTGAACTGTGCCGCATCCTCCAACCCGGAAGGCCGGGCCTGGGCGATCAGCGGGCTTTGCGCCGCCATGCCCAGGAACTGGTTGCGCGCATCCAGCAATTCCTCATGCGATTGCCCGCCACGGGCTTGCAGATAGAAATCGAAGCCCGACACGTTGCCCAACTCGATCACCGAAGGGGGTACGATGGGAAAGACCATCGCGTCCTGAATACCGCTGAGCGCGCCAAAGGCCCTGCCCGCGACGGCCTGCACGGATTGCGAGGGGTCGGGGCGTTCGTCCCAATCCTTCATCCGAACAAAGGCCATGCCGACATTCTGCCCCTGCCCGGCAAAGCTGAAGCCCACGACGCCGAACATCGAATCGACCGAATCCTTTTCCTGGTTCAGGAAGTAATCCTGCACCTGGTCGATCACGGCGGCGGTGCGTTCCGCCGTGGCGCCGGTCGGTCCCTGGATCAGGACGAACATGATGCCCTGATCCTCGTCCGGCAGGAATCCTTCGGGCGTGCGCATGAACAGCAGCACCATGGCCGCGCCGATGGCCGCATAGACCAGCAGCGACCGCAGCGGTCGGCGCACGATCCAGCCCACCGAACCGGTATAGCCGTTGGTCAGCCGGTCGAAGTTGCGGTTGAACCAGCCGAACAGGCCACGTTTCGAATGATGGTCCTTGGACCGAAGCAGCGTCGCGCACAGCGCCGGTGTCAGTGTCAGCGCGACCAGCACCGACAGGCCCATGGCGGACACGATGGTGATCGCGAATTGCTGATAGATCACCCCGGTGGATCCGCCGAAAAAGGCCATCGGCACGAAGACCGCCGACAGGACCAGGGCAATGCCGATCAGCGCGCCGGTGATCTGGCCCATGGACTTGCGCGTGGCCTCCCTGGGCTCAAGCCCTTCCTCCTCCATGATGCGTTCGACGTTTTCGACGACCACGATGGCATCGTCCACAAGCAACCCGATGGCCAGCACCATGGCCAGCATGGTCAGCGTGTTGATGGTAAAGCCAAAAGCCGACATGATGCCGAAGGTGCCCAACAGCACGATGGGAACGGCCAGGGTCGGGATCAGCGTCGCCCGCCAGTTCTGCAGGAAAATATACATGACGATGAAGACCAGCACGATGGCCTCTATCAGCGTCTTGACGACCTCCTCGATGGAAATGGACACAAAGGGGGACGTGTCGAAGGGGATCACGTAATCCACGCCTTCGGGGAAGAATTCGGCAAATTCCTCCATTCGCGCCTTGACCAGTTCGGCGGTGTCAAGCGCGTTGGCCCCCGGTGCCAGGGACAGCGCCATCCCCGAGGCGGGACGCCCATTATAGGTCGCGTCGGTGGCATAGCTTTCCGCACCGATTTCCACCCGCGCCACATCGCGCAACAGGACAAGGCCGCCGTTCTCCTCGGCCCGCAGGACGATCTGGCGAAAATCCTCGGGGGTGGACAGCAGCGACTGCGCGGTGACGGTGGCGTTCAGCTGTTGCCCCTGGACCGTGGGCAGGTCGCCAAAGGCTCCGGCAGAAATCTGGGTATTCTGCGCGGATACCGATGCCACGACGTCCGAGGGCGTGATCTCGTAGGCTGCCAGCTTGTCGGGATCCAGCCAGATGCGCATGGCATAGGGCGAGCCGAAGACCTGGACGCTGCCCACGCCCTCGACCCGGGACAGGTCGTCCACTAGGTTGGAGAACATATAGTCCGACAGGTCGGTCTGGTCGTAATTGTCGTCGCCGATCAGGCCGATGACCATCAGGAATCCGGCGGTCGATTTCTCGACCACGACGCCCTGGCGCTGCACCGGCTCGGGCAGCAGGGCCGTTGCTTGGGACAGCTTGTTCTGGACCTGGACCTGGGCGATGTCCACGTCCGTTCCGGTTTCGAAGGTCAGGGTGGTGGAGGATGAACCGGCCGAGGTCGAGTTGGACGAAATATATCGCAGCCCGTCGAGGCCGGTCATCTGCTGCTCGATCACCTGCGTCACGGTGTTCGAGATGGTTTCAGCCGAGGCGCCGGGATAGGTCGCGCGGATCGTGACCGACGGGGGCGCGATCTGGGGATATTGCGCCACCGGCAGGGTCAGGATCGACAGGATGCCGATGCCCATGATGATAATGGAAATCACCCAGGCGAACACCGGACGATCGATAAAGAAACGGGCCATGATCTGTCACGCCTTCGCGGGCTGGGGCGTCAGTTGCTGGACGCGGCTTCGGCCTGTGCTGCCTGATCGGGGGACCGGGCGGCAGGATCCTCGGAGCCGCGTTCCTGCGGTGTGACCGGGGCCCCCGGCGCAATGCGCTGGACGCCGGCCACGATGATGCGGTCGCCCGCAGCCAGGCCGCCGGTCACGACCCATTGGTTGCCCTGGTCCTGGGCGATTTCCAGGGCGCGTTCCTCGACCAGGTTCTGATCGTTCACAACCATCGCTACCGGACGGCCGCGTCGGTCGCGGCTGACGCCTTCCTGTGGGGCCAGAACAGCCCCTTTCAGTTGCGCCTGCGGGATGTCGGCCAACACGAACATCCCGGGCAGCAGAAACCCGTCGGGATTGGCAAACTCCATCCGCAGGGTGATCACGCCGGTTGTTTCATCGACATGGGGTTCGGCAGCCGTCAGGGATCCGGTGTGTTCATAGGTGCTGCCATCGGCCAGCCGCAGCGCCACGGTGCGGTCGGCACCCTCGGGCAGCGCGGCATTCGGCCCCATGCGCTGCCAGCGGATGATTTCGGCGGCCGACTGGGTCACGTCCACGCGCACCGGGTCGATGCGGCGGATCACGGTCAGCGGCGCGGCCTGGCCCGCAGTCACCAGGGCGCCGGGGCTGACCTGGGCCAGGCCGATCACGCCGTCCAGCGGTGCGGTGATGGTGGTGCGGTCCAGGTCGATCTGGGCTGCCAGCAACTGCGCCTCGGCTGCCTTGACCGCCGCCTCGGCGGCGTCGCGGGCGGCGATGGCGCTGTCCTCGGTCTGTTCGCTGGCCACGCGCCGGTCACGCAGGGCCACGACCCGTTCTGCGTCGCGGCGGGCGGCATCGGCTTGTGCCTGCGCCTGGGCTTGGGCTGCCCTGGCCTGGGCCACCGCCGCCTCATACGTGCGCGGGTCGATGCGATACAGCGGATCGCCCTGGGATACCTCGCTGCCTTCCTCGAACAGGCGTTCGACGATCAGGCCGCCGACCTGCGGACGCAATTCCGCCTCGGCCGAGGCGACGACGCGGCCCGGCAGGCTGGCGGTCAGGGTCACGTCCTGGGCCTTCAAGGTCACAACGGTAACGGCAGGGGGCGGCATATCCCCGCCCGGCGCCTGAGCAAATGAACCCAGGGGGCCCACCGCTGCCATGCCTGCAAGAACAAGGATTCGTGTCAGCGTCGCCATGCTGTCCATACCGTTTGAAGGATTCCCGATGCTGGCGACTGCCGGCTTGGGCAAGGCAGTCCGTCGCCGCCGATAACGCTATCGTCAACCGGCAAAAAGGACAACGGGGTCGATGCGATTTCTGCGCGGCGGCGCGATGGCGCGCTTGCTTCATGCCCGGCCCGCAGGCACTGTGATCCGGCAGATGAATGGGGGAGTGTCCAATGACTGCCTATCTGATCGCGGACGTGACCGTGACCGACGATTCCTGGGTGCCGGAATACGCCGCCCGCGTTCATGAAATCGCAGCCCGGCATGGCGGGCGCTATCTGTCGCGGTCGGGCAATATCGACACGCTCGAAGGCAAGGCCTTGGGCGGCACCCTGGTCGCGCTGATCGAGTTTCCGACAAAGGATGCCGCCCGCGCCTTTGCCGCCGATCCCGACTATGCCCCCTTTGCCCAGGCACGCAAAGCAGGCAGCACCAGCAATTTCCACCTGATCGACGACACCGATCTGGCAGGCGCCATCCCCTATTTGCCGAAAGCTTGAACTGTCGGATTGCGGTGCCTGCACAAAGCTGCAAGGAAACGGCAGATGCCGGTCCCCGGCCAAGTGCGGAACAGGTCGCAATGCAATTTTCCTATGGATCGTCGGTGGTCCGGGTCAACATGCCCGATCCCTCCTCGCTTATGGCCGAGATCACGCGTCGCCTGCGCAACGGCCAGGGTTTTGCCCTTGCGACCATAAACCTGGATCACCTGGTCAAGCTGCGCCAGGACGAAAGCTTTCGCGACGCCTATGCCGCACAGGATCTGGTGGTGGCGGACGGAAATCCCATTGTCTGGCTTTCACGCCTGGCCAGCCATCCGGTCGGCCTGGTGACAGGATCGGATCTGGTGATCCCGCTGGCCCGGCTGGCTGCGGCCGAGGATGTGGGCGTGGCCCTGGTCGGCACCACGGACAATGCTCTGGCAGCGGCGGCAGAAGAAATTCAACGCCGCGCGCCGGGTTGCCGGATCGTGGCCCGGATCGCCCCGCCGATGGGTTTCGATCCCGACAGCGATGCCGCCCGCGATCTTCTGTTGCAGGTGCGCAGCAGCGGGGCGCGATTGTGCCTTCTGGCGCTTGGCGCCCCGAAACAGGAACGACTGGCGGCGCGGGGCCGGTCGGTGGCGCCGGAAATCGGCTTTGCATCGATCGGTGCGGGGCTGGATTTCTTGGCAGGCAACCAGACCAGGGCGCCGCAATGGGTCAGGCGGATCGCGATGGAATGGGCATGGCGGATGCTGTCGGCGCCCGGACGGCTTGTCCCCCGCTATGCCCGCTGCGCCGCCATCCTGCCATCCGAGGCGGTGGCGGCCTTGCGGCAGCGCCTTTAATCAGCAGCCGGTCCGGCCCAGCACAACGGACACGGTGCGCAGCAGGATCGCAGCATCGCTGGCGAAAGACAGGCTGCGTTCGTAACGGTCGTCATACCATGCACGCGCCGCAAAGGTGGTCTTGTTGCGGCCCGAGGTCTGCCAGAAGCCGGTGATGCCGGGACGCAGGCGGTAATATCCCTGGCCCGAATACATTCCCTGCTGGTCGGGCATCATGGGACGCGGGCCGACAAGGCTCATGTCCCCGGTCACGACATTCCACAGTTGCGGCAATTCGTCCATCGAACAGGCGCGCAGCACCCGCCCGAAGCCAGTCACGCGCGGATCGTCGCGCAGCTTCTGCGTATCGTCCCATTCCTGCCGCGCCTGCGGGTTCTGGGCCAGATGTTCCTCCAGCCGCTGGTCGGCATCGGGAACCATGCTGCGAAGCTTCCACATCCGGAATATCCGGCCATCGCGGCCGATGCGCTGCTGCGAATAGAACGGGTTCCTGCCGTCCAGCATGACGATCAGCGCGAAAAGCACCACCAGCGGAAGCACGACCGGACAGGTGAGCAGCACCAATGTCATGTCCAGCGGTCGCTTGATCAGGCTGCGATATAGCCAGGGACGCGGGGTTTCGATGGATGGGGCGGCCGTAACGCGGGCCATCGCGACCGACTGGGACTTAACCGACATCTTTACCTGCACTAGCACTTGGAAAAAATATGCCCCCGAAACACCGAAGGCGGACACCGATAACAAGACTGACGTTAGCATTTCCGCGAGGGGGTTAATATGGATAAAGTTTGATTTAATTGGGTTAACGACCTGACATTTTGGATAGGCCGTGACCCGATGCTGCCGGAAGGCGACCTAAAGCGCAGCGAATCGCCATTCGTGACGGGACCACACGGGACTGTGCATTTTTCAGCCGAGGTTCGGTTGAACTGCGCCGCATTCCGCCTATGCTGCACTGCGACATACCCGCCTTTACAGGCCCAGGGAAGGAAGCGCCATGACCGACGAGACCCGCCGCCGCGCCGAAGACATCCGCACCGAAATCGAAACGGTGATTTCGGCACCCTTGCCCCAGCCCAAGGATGAACCGGTGTCGGTCCGTACGGCCGATCCCCAGCTTGCCGCCGAGATCCGCCGTCGCATGGACGAGATCGACCTGACCGATTCAGGATCCATTGTCCGGTTTGGCACACGTGCGCAGGCGGGATTGCAGGAAATCAGCCAGAAGATGCTGGCCGACGTGAAAAGCAAGGACGTCGGTCCGGCAGGCGAAAGCTTGCGCGGCATCGTGACCACGATCCGGGGATTTTCCACCAGCGAACTGGATATGCGCCGGACGCGGAGCTGGTGGGAGAAGCTGCTGGGCCGATCGGCGCCCTTTGCCAAGTTCGTGGCGAATTACGAACAGGTCCAGACCCAGATCGACCGCATCACCGTGGAGTTGGAACGGCACGAGCAAACCTTGCTGAAGGACATCAAGGCGCTGGACCTGCTGTATGACCATACGCTGAACTTCTATGACGAACTCGCCCTGTATATCGTTGCGGGCGAGGAGAAGTTGCAGGAACTGGACAGCACGGCGATTCCCGAAATGGAAGCGCGCGTAAAGGCCGTCCCCGAGGATGACCAGGTCATGCAGGCCCAGGCCCTGCGCGACCTGCGGGCCGTCCGCGACGATCTGGAACGCCGCGTTCACGACCTGAAGCTGACGCGGCAGGTGACGATGCAGTCGTTGCCCTCGATCCGGCTGGTTCAGGAAAACGACAAGTCCTTGGTCACCAAGATCAACTCGACCCTGGTGAACACGGTGCCGCTGTGGGAAACCCAGCTTGCCCAGGCGGTGACCATCCAACGCAGCGCCGAGGCGGCGCGCGCCGTCAAGGAAGCCAGCGACCTGACCAATGACCTGCTGACCCGCAATGCCGACAACCTGCGCCAGGCGAACGTCCAGATCCGCACCCAGACCGAACGCGGCGTGTTCGACATCAATTCGGTCAAGGCGGCCAACGCCCAGCTGATCGCCACCATCGAGGACAGCCTGCGCATTGCCGACGAGGGCCGTGCCCGCCGCGCCGCCGCCGAAAGCGACCTGACCAAGATGGAGGCCGATCTGCGCGACACCCTGGCTCGCGCAACAGCGCAGCGGCAGGGGGCGCCGGCCCGGACATGATGCAGAAGACAACCGGTTTCCGGCGCAGCCTGCCCCTGCTGGGGCTGCTGGCCTTGGCCGCCTGCCAGGCACCCGACCCCGCGCCGCAACCGATTCCCGCGCCTCGCCCGCAGCCGCGTCCCGAAAACACCGGCCCGTCGCAGGAGGAGTTGCGCAAGGCCCGCGCCGAACGCAACCGTGCCGCCAATATTGCTGCGTCACAGGCGCTGACCAAGGCCAGCCTTGCCAGCAACGCGCAGCGGGATTTCTATGCCCGCGCCGAACGCGCGCTGCGCGATGGGGGACGCTTGCGCCGTGACCGGGTTCCGCTGGATGCGCCCATCGACGCGGACACCTTGACCCGCAACTTTATCGCCATCGCCCTGCGCGACGAATATGGCGCGGGCGGAATGCAGGCGAATGGCGGTGGCGCGCCTGCCCCCCTGCGCCGCTGGCAGGAACCGGTGCGGGTGCAGCTGGAATTCGGGGCGGTCGTGGATGTGGCCACCCGCCGCGCTTATCGGGTCGAGGTCAGCCAGTTTGCCGCGCGCTTGGCGCAGGCGACCGGGAATGGCGTGTCGCTGACCGACAGCGGCGGCAATTTCATCGTTCTGGTGCTGTCCGACGACGAACGCCGTGCCATCGGTTCGCGGCTGGCGCAGCTGGTGCCAGGGATACCGCCGCAGGACATTGCCGTCATGCAGGCCCTGGACCCGGACAATTTCTGTACCGTCTTTGCCTATTCGCGCGGTGCCTCGCCGGTTTATTCGAATGCCGTCGCGCTGATCCGCGCCGAACTGCCCCCGCTGTTGCAGACCTCTTGCATCCACGAGGAACTGGCCCAGGGCATGGGTCTTGCCAATGACAGCCCCGCCGCCCGCCCCTCGGTCTTCAACGACGATGAGGAATTCGCCCTGCTGACCCGGCATGACGAATTGCTGCTGCGGATCCTTTACGATCCCCGGCTGCGCCCCGGGATGTCCGCGGCCGAGGCCGAACCCATTGTCCGCCAGATCGCGACGGAACTGGTGGCGCAAAGCATCTGACTTGCGCCGTCACCGCGCTTGGCCGCATAAAGACATGACATCCGGCGGAGGAAAAGATGGCGATCTTCGACATTCTCGGCGGCGAGTTCATCGAGGTCATCGAATGGACGGACGATACGCGCGACACGATGGTCTGGCGCTATCCGACCGTCGGCAACGCGATCAAATACGGCGCCAAGCTGACCGTTCGCGAAGGCCAGGCCGCCGTTTTCACCCATGAGGGGCAACTGGCCGATACCTTCGGGCCCGGCCTTTATATGCTGGAAACCAACAACCTGCCGATCCTGACCCGGTTGCAGCACTGGGACCACGGTTTTCGCAGCCCCTTCAAGTCCGAGATCTATTTCATCAGCACCACCCGCTTCAACGACCTGAAATGGGGCACCAAGAATCCGGTCATGACGCGCGATGCGGAATTCGGTCCCGTGCGCCTGCGCGCCTTTGGCACCTATTCCCTGCGCGTCACCGATCCCGCCCGCTTCATGACGGAAATCGTCGGCACAGATGGCGAATTCACCAGTGACGAGATCACGTTCCAGATCCGCAATGTCATCACCCAGGAATTTTCCCGCGCCATCGCCGGGTCAGGGATTCCGGTGCTGGACATGGCGGCCAATACCGGTGACCTAGGCCGGCTGATCGCCCAGGCGATCGAACCGACAATCGCAGCCTATGGCCTGTCAATTCCAGAATTCTATATCGAGAACATCAGCCTGCCCCAAGAAGTCGAGAAGATGCTGGACAAGCGCACCTCGATGGGAATCCTGGGCGACATGGACCGCTTTGGTCAATATGCAGCGTCCGAGGCGATGGTGAATGCCAGCCAGAACCCTGGTTCCGCAGGGGCGGGCATGGGGGCCGCCATGGGCGCGGTTCTTGGCGTGGGAATGGCAAACCGGCCCGCGCAAGGGCCATGGGGCAGCATTCCGCAGGGCGGCGCCACGCCGCCGCCATTGCCCGGACAGGCCCAGCCGGTCTGGCACGTTGCCCTGAACGGCAAATCGGAAGGACCATTCGACCGCGCCGGGCTGGAGCGCTTGGCAACCGAGGGGCGGTTCATGCACGAAACGCTGGTCTGGGCACCCGGCCAGGACGGCTGGCGCAAGGCAGGCGAGATCCCGGAATTGGCGGCGTTGTTCCCCACCATGCCGCCGCCCCTGCCGGGCTGACCGCCTTATGCCCACGCCACAGGCCGAACACCGATACCCCTGCGAGCAATGCGGGGCCAGCCTGCGCTTTCAGCCGGGCCAGCAGGTGCTGGTCTGCGACTGGTGTGGGCACCGCCAGGCCATCGGCTCTGGTCCCGCCCGCGCGCCTGCGCGCCAGACCCAGGGCGGGCCCGAGGGCGAGGACGCGATCCTCGCCGATCCGGAAACCGGCAGGGCCTTGCAGTGGGACGCGGGCCACAAATCGCCCGATCTGGTCGAAATCCCTCTGGACCAAGGCCTGCGGCTGGATGCTGGATCCGAGCTGGCCGAGACCGTCCGTCTGCTGTCCTGTCCCAATTGCGGCGCCCAGATCGAGTTGGGGGATACCACCCATGCCAGTGCCTGCCCCTTTTGTGCCACGCCGGTTGTCACCGACACCGGGACCAGCCGCAAGATCAAGCCGCAAGGCGTCCTGCCCTTTCGCCTGACCGAAGATCAGGCGCACCGGGCGATGCAGGATTGGCTGGGCAACCTGTGGTTCGCGCCATCGGGCCTGACCGCCTATGCCCGCCGAGGGCGAAGGATGCGCGGAGTCTATTCTCCTTATTGGACCTTCGACGCGCGCACCCGGTCGACTTATGCCGGACAGCGGGGCGATTATTATTACGAAACCGTATGGGTCACCCAGCAGGTCAATGGCCGCAATCAGCAGGTGGCGCGGCAAGTCAGGCGCACAAGATGGCGCCCCGCGTCTGGCCGTGTGGCGCGTGATTTCAACGATGTTCTGGTGCTTGCCTCGGCATCACTGCCGCGCAAGTTCGTGGATGGGCTGACGCCCTGGGATCTGTCCCACCTGCGCCCATATCGCCCGGATTATCTGGCTGGCCTGGAATCCGAAGCCTATACGATCCCCTTGGCGGACGGGCACAAGACGGCGCGGTCTGAAATGGCAGGGGTGATCCTGAACGACGCCCGCCGCGACATCGGCGGCGACGAACAGCGCGTCGATCACATCCAGACAGACCATGCGGACGAGACATTCAAGCATATCCTGCTACCGGTCTGGTCGGCAGCTTATCGTTACAATGGCAAGAGCTATCGCTTTGTGGTCAACGGCCAGTCCGGCCGCGTTATGGGCGAACGGCCCTGGTCAGCGTGGAAGATTGCCGCCGCACTGATTGCAGCCTTGATCGCGGTGGCGGCTTTTTTCTATCTGGCAGAGGCAGGGGGCTATATCGACATGGGCGCTGCGCTTCAGGATGCCGGGCCGGTCATCCAGGGCTTCTGAAAACCGCGCATGGCGATGAACGGCCCGACGCTGCCGGGCCATTCTGTGCGACCCTGGCCTCAGGCGGCGCGGCGGCGGCGCAGCAGGGCAAAACCGGCCAGTCCCGCAGCAAGAAACGGCATGGTCGCAGGCAGCGGCACAGGCGCCACGGCCACGTCAAAGCTCATCGTGCTGCCGTCAACATAGCTCACGCCGGGCCAGGTGATGAACAGATTGCTAGCGTCAAAACTGGTTCCGAACGGCGCGATCGAACCACCCGTATGCGAGAAGCCGGTGAATGCGGTGCCCGACAGCAGCGAGATCTGGAGTCCGTTGAATGGCGTGCTTTCCCAAGTCGGATTGGTCAACGTCGTGTTGAACGTGACCGTGAGGGCGTTCTCGGCAAAGTCTAGCAGGATATCGGTGACGCCCTCGACGCTGATGCTGGCATCGACGCCTGCTCCGACCGTGAACGAACCCGTTTCAGTCGCTTCCGGATAGACCGTTCCGGCATTGGGATAAAGATAGACGGCCGACAGGGTCATGCCGTCCAGCGTCGCGGCCCTGGCCTCTGGCGCCGCCAGGGCGGCAAGGGCGATAACGGCGGCACCTGCATAGTTCAACATCTCACTCTCCACGATACAGACTGGGATGAACCTTGCCTGCATCGCAGCTTTGGCCCTAAGTAAATTTCCGCGACCTGTCCAAAAAAGCAGGTTCAACAGCAACCGCAGGACGAAACCGAAATCCTGGATGAAACCATCGCGTTCATGCACGCCGGAACCGCGTATCATCCGCGCAACCTGCCAGCCGATATCGCAATACGAGGCTTAAAATGATCTTATGCGCAGGTGAATCCCTGATCGACATGGTGCCGCAGGACGGCGGCTTCCGCCCTCTCGCGGGCGGTTCGGTTTACAACACCGCTATTGCCCTTGGCCGTCTGGGGGAATCCGTGGCCTATCTGTGGCCCATCAGCCGGGATCCTTTTGGCGAGGTCCTGCTGCGTCCCCTCACAGACGCTGGGGTGAATACCGACCTGTGTCCCCGCACCGACCGCCTGACAACGCTTGCCCTCGTAACGCTGGCAGGGGGCGAGGCGCGTTATTCGTTTTACGACGAAGGATCGGCGGGCCGAATGCTGACGGCGCAGGATATTCCCGCCCTGCCGGACACCGTTGATGCCCTGTTCGCGGGGGGCATCAGTCTGGTTCCGGATCCCTGCGGCGCGGCGATCGAATCGTTGATCGCACGAGATGGCCGCCGTCTGCCGGTCATGCTGGATCCGAATATCCGCCCCTTCTTCATCGCTGACGCCGACGCCTATCGCTCGCGACTGTCGCGGCTGATCGCCGGGGCGGATATCGTCAAGATGTCCGGCGACGATCTGGACTGGCTTTATCCGGGCATGACACCCGACGACGCCGCGCGTCAGGTGCTGGCCCAAGGTCCACGGCTGGTCCTGCAAACGGGCGGCGCGGCGGGGGCGCGGGCGCATTGGGCAGGCGATCCTGTCGCGGTTCCGGCGATCCGCACTGCCGTTGCCGACACGATCGGTGCGGGCGATACGTTCAACGCGGGCGTCCTCGCCAGCCTGCGCCGCCAAGGCGTGCTGACCAAAGCCGGATTGGCTGCGATCACCGCGGATCAGATCGCCGCCGCGCTGTCCTTGGGCGCGCAAGCCGCCGCGATCACCGTGTCCCGGCCTGGCGCCAATCCCCCATGGGCACATGAGATGCCTGCCTGAACGCCCTTTCCGAAACGCGCAGGCGGCGTTAGAACCGTGCCCATGGATATTCTGGACAAGATCAAGGCCTATAAGCTGGACGAAATTGCAGCCGCCAAGGCTGCGCGTCCGCTGGCCGATGTCGAGGCTGCCGCCCGCGCGGCCTCCGCTCCCCGTGGTTTTGCGCGCGCCTTGTCGGCAAAAGCCGCAACCGGCGCTGCGCTGATTGCGGAAATCAAGAAGGCCAGTCCCTCCAAGGGACTGATCCGTCCCGACTTCGATCCCCCGGCCCTGGCCCGTGCCTATGAGGCGGGCGGCGCGGCTTGCCTGTCGGTCCTGACAGACGCACCCAGCTTTCAGGGCGCCCCCGAATACCTGACCGCTGCCCGAAACGCCTGCTCCCTGCCCGCCTTGCGCAAGGACTTTCTTTACGATCCCTACCAGGTGGCCGAGGCGCGGGTCTGGGGCGCGGACTGCATCCTGATCATCATGGCCTCGGTCGACGATCCCCTCGCGGCCGAGTTGGAGGACGCGGCCTTCCACTGGGGCATGGACGCGCTGATCGAGGTTCACGACCGGGCCGAACTGGACCGCGCCTTGCGCCTGAAATCCTCGCTGATCGGTATAAATAATCGCAATCTCAAGACTTTCGATCTGTCTTTGGATGTAACGCGCGAACTGGCCCCCGCTATCCCCGCAGATCGTGACATCGTCTGCGAAAGCGGCCTGTTCACCCCCTCCGATCTTGGTGCAATGATGCAGGTGGGCGCGCGCCGTTTCCTGATCGGAGAAAGCCTGATGCGCCAAACTGACGTGACCGCCGCAACGCGCCACATTCTGGATATCGCCGCATGAGCCTGACCCATTTCGACGCGGCCGGTCAGGCCCATATGGTCGATGTGTCGGACAAGGCCATCACGACGCGCGAGGCCGTGGCCGAAGGCTGCATCACGATGTCGGCGGAAACGCTGGCCCTGGCGCAAGGCGGCGCAGCCAAGGGCGACGTGATGGGCGTGGCCCGTCTTGCCGGGATCATGGCTGCCAAGCGGACTGCCGACCTGATCCCGCTATGCCACCCTTTGCCTATCACCAAGGTGTCGCTCGATCTGACGCCAGACGTGGCCCTGCCAGGACTTCGCATTACGGCCACCGTCCGCACCACCGGCCAAACCGGAGTCGAGATGGAGGCGTTGACCGCCGTATCCGTCGCCTGCCTGACGGTCTATGATATGCTCAAGGCGGCCGAGAAATCCATGACGATCGAAGGCATTAGGCTGATGCGAAAAAGCGGTGGAAAGTCCGGTTTTTACGAGGCCAATCTGTGATTTCGGTCGAACAGGCGCTGGCACAGGTTCTGGCGCTTGCCCCGGCCCCGGTGGCCGAGCATCTGCCGCTTGACCAAGCTTGGGGCCGCGCACTGTTGGAACCGGCCTTGTCGCGCATGACGCAGCCGCCTTTCGACGCATCCGCCATGGACGGGTATGCGATCCGCAACGCCGACATCGACCAGAACCTTCATGTGGTCGGAGAAGCTGCTGCGGGACATCCCTATTCGGGTCAGGCAGCCCCCGGCACGGCAGTGCGCATTTTCACGGGCGCGCCGGTTCCTGCGGGATATGACCGTGTGATCATGCAGGAAAACGTGATCCGCGACGGGCATTGCATCACGGTCGTGGACAAGTCGGGTGGGAGCAATATCCGCCCTGCAGGCGACGATTTTTGCACAGGCGACAGGGTGACGCCCGGTCGCAAGCTTTCGGCCGCAGATATTGCGTTGCTGGCCGCGATGAACGTGCCAGTGGTCACAGTCTCTCGCCGCCCCCGCGTGGCAATCTTGGCGGGTGGAGATGAGTTGGTGCCGCCGGGGGTCACACCGGGGCCGGGCCAGATCATCAGTTCCAACGACTTGGCCATTGCAGCCCTGGCCCGCCAGGCAGGTGCAATGCCGGAAATTCTGCCAGTCGCACGGGATACCGAAGAAAGCCTGCGCACCAGCTTTGCTGCGGCCCAAGGCGCCGATCTGCTGGTCACGATTGGCGGCGCGTCCGTTGGGGACCACGACCTGATCGGCAAGGTTGCATCGGATCTGGGCCTGCAGCGCGCCTTCTACAAGGTCGCGATGCGGCCCGGCAAGCCGCTGATGGCGGGAAACCTTGACACCATGCCTATGCTTGGACTGCCTGGAAATCCAGTTTCCGCAATGGTTTGTGGAATTTTGTTCATGCAGCCTCTGATACGGGCGATGCAAGGCCTGCCCCCTCGGCTGCACCTTCGGAAAGCGCAGCTTGCCCATCAGCTTCCAGCCGAAGGAAACCGTCAGCACTACCTGCGTGCCGCGTTGACAGAAGGCCCCAGCCTTCCGCTGATCCAGCCTTTCCCCAGCCAGGATTCGGCCCGGTTGTCGCTGATGGCCCAAGCCGATGCGCTGCTGGTCCGTCCCGCTGGTGATCCGGCGCGGTCTGCAGATGATATCGTCGATTACCTCCCCTTGTCTGTCTAAGGATTAACTAAATTTTCAATTCCTTATGTTCTGTTCGTTGACGCAATTCAGCTTGTGCGATAGAACATAAAAGGAACAATACGATGCCGGGGATGGACGCAATGCTGACCAAGAAGCAAATCCAATTGCTGGATTTCATTCAAAAGCGCATGGCGCGCGACGGTGTGCCGCCGTCCTTTGATGAAATGAAGGAAGCCTTGGATCTGCGGTCGAAATCCGGCATTCACCGACTTGTCACGGCACTGGAAGAACGGGGATTCATCCGCCGCCTGCCGCACCGGGCGCGGGCCTTGGAAATCGTGCGCCTGCCAGATGCGTTGCTTGGCAACCAAGCGGCCGAGCCTGTCCAAGCGAAGCAAGCGGGATTTACCCCTCGGGTCATTGCCAATACCCGGCCGCCTCGGCCGCGGGGTGCAATCTCGATCATGGACAGCCCAGCCGTCGAATTGCCTCTGATGGGCCGGATTGCGGCTGGTGTCCCGATCGAGGCGATATCCGAAGTTTCCCACCACATCGCGGTCCCGGGCACCATGCTGTCGGGGCGCGAACACCATTACGCGCTCGAGGTGCAAGGCGATTCGATGATCGAGGCGGGGATCAACGACGGCGACGTTGTGGTGATCCGGGAACAGGATACGGCGGATAATGGCGATATCATCGTGGCCTTGGTCGATGGCAGCGAGGCGACCCTGAAACGCTATCGCCGTCGCGGCGGAATGATCGCATTGGAGGCTGCGAATGCGGCCTATGAACCCCGCATCCTGCCCGAGGATCGGGTTCGCATCCAGGGACGCCTTGTCGGTCTGATCCGCAGCTATTGAACCAGGCTGCGGGGATCAAAGGTGGTCGAAGAACCCCGCGCCGGCCCGGTCCAGCAGTTCCTGTGCAAGGTCGGCGCCCATGGCCGGACCGTCTTGCAGACTGCCCTCGCGGTGCCCGCTGATCGCAGCGGACCCGTCGGGACGCAGGATCTCTCCGCGTAACAGCAGGGTATCGTCGCGGATTTCGGCCAATCCTGCGATTGGCGTTTGGCAGGATCCGTCCAACCGGGCCAGAAACGCGCGTTCTGCAGCGATACGATGGCCGGTTGGTCCGTGATGGATTGCGGCCAACAGCATTGCCGCCACTTCATCATCGGCACGCCGTTCCACCCCGATTGCGCCTTGGGCCACGGCGGGCAACATTTCGGCCGGGTCGATGGGTCCGCGCGCCACGTGCAGCATATCCAGCCTCGAAAGCCCCGCCATTGCCAGGAAGGTC
Organism: Paracoccus actinidiae; assembly: GCF_030863885.1. Taxonomy (NCBI): domain Bacteria; kingdom Pseudomonadati; phylum Pseudomonadota; class Alphaproteobacteria; order Rhodobacterales; family Paracoccaceae; genus Paracoccus; species Paracoccus actinidiae. The sequence continues at coordinate 1,401,449 of NZ_CP132956.1, read as the reverse complement.
GCCACCGCAATGCCGTCGTCCAGTTTCCTCAACCGGGTCTGCACATTGCCGCGAAATTCGACCAGATGCAAATCCGGGCGACGATGGGCCAGTTGCGCGCGCCGCCGCAGGCTGGAGGTTCCGACAACTGCACCGGCCGCAAGCCCGGCTATGGAGTCGGTATGCGGGCTGACAAAGGCGTCGCGCACGTCTTCGCGGGGCAGCAGGCAGTCGATCACCAAGCCCTTGGGCTGGAGGGTCGGCATATCCTTCATCGAATGCACGGCGATGTCGATCTGGCCCGCGATCAGGGCATCCTCGATTTCCTTGGTGAACAGCCCCTTGCCACCGATGTCCTTCAAGGGCCGGTCGATGATCCGGTCGCCGGTGGTCTTGATGACGACAATGTCGAAGGCATCAGGTGCCAGCCCATGGGCAGCTGCCAGACGGTCGCGCGTCTCGTGCGCCTGGGCAAGGGCCAGCATGGAACCGCGCGTTCCGATTTTCATGGGGCGTGTGGGATCGGGCATTTGCATCATGGTTCCGGCATAGCGTCAGGCGGGCTGCTTGACAACGCCCCCTGCCTCGCCTTGAACGGGCTTCAGGAGGCCACATGACCAAACTTCTTCTGCGCGCCCTGGCGGGTGAAAGCCTGCCCACCCCGCCGATCTGGATGATGCGCCAGGCTGGCCGCTATTTGCCGGAATATCGCGCCACGCGGGCGCAGGCCGGGGATTTTCTGTCGCTGTGCTACAACCCCGATCTGGCAGCCGAGGTGACGTTGCAGCCCATTCGCCGTTTCGGCTTTGACGCTGCGATCCTATTTGCGGATATCCTGTTGATCCCGCAGGCGCTTGGCGCCGACGTGTGGTTCGTCACGGGCGAAGGTCCGCGCCTGTCCACGATCACCTCGGCAGGCGATCTGGCGCGTCTGAAACCGGCTGACCAGATCCATGATCGGCTGGCTCCGGTTTACGAAACTCTGCGTATCCTGGCACAGGAATTGCCAAGGGACACTGCACTGATCGGCTTTGCAGGTGCGCCCTGGACGGTTGCCACCTATATGATCGCCGGGCGCGGCACGCCCGACCAAGGTCCGGCCCATGCGCTGAAAGACATGGACCGCGCCACCTTTACGGCGCTGATCGACCGCATCACGGACGCCACGATCCTGTACCTGTCCGCCCAGATCGAGGCGGGGGCCGAAGTCGTCAAGCTGTTCGACAGCTGGGCAGGAAGCCTGAAGGGTGCGGATTTCGACGACTTTGCCGTCGCGCCTGTGCAGCGGATCATCGCCGCGTTGAAGGAACGCCATCCTGGCACCCCCATCATCGCCTTCCCGAGGGAAGCGGGCGAGCGTTACATCGGCTTCGCCCGCGCGACCGGGGCCGATTGCGTTGCCCTGGACAATTCGGTCGATGCGGAATGGGCAGCGCGGCATATTCAGCCGGACGGCTGCGTTCAGGGTAACCTCGACCCGCGGCATATGGTCACGGGTGGTCCTGCCCTTGTGGCCGAAGCACAGCGCATCACCCGCACGCTGCGGGGGGGGCCGCATATCTTCAATCTGGGCCATGGCATCACGCCGGACGCGAACCCCGACAATGTCGCCGCGATGATCGAGGCTGTCCGCAGCGCATGATCTGGGTCGCGGCCACGCTGATCGCGGCCACGGCGCAGACGGCACGAAACGCCGCCCAGGCGGGTCTGACGCGACAGGTCGGCACGATGGGCGCAACCGCCGTGCGCTTTGTCTTCGGCTTTCCCTTTGCGGCATTCGCGCTGGCGATCGCGGCGGCATGGGTGCCCATTCCTCTGCCTGATGGACTGGTGCTGGGATGGGCGGCGCTTGGCGCCCTGGCGCAGATCGCGGCGACGGCCCTGATGCTGGTCACGATGCGGGGCCAGGGTTTCGGCGTCGCCACTGCGCTGATGAAGACCGAGCCCGTGACGCTGGCGCTGATCGGCGCGGTGGTTCTGGCCGAACCGCTGGGCCCGACCCGGATGGGTGCCATCGCTGTCGCAACCCTTGGCGTCGTTCTGGCATCGGGTGCGGCATGGGGCCGTGCGCCCTGGGGCGCAGTTGCAACGGGCGTCTTGTCAGGCGCGTTGTTCGGGCTGTCGGCCATCGGCTTTCGCGGCGCCTTGCTGGGCCTGCCCGACGGGGGCTATGTGATCCGCGCGATAACGGTCTTGGCAATCACCCTGGGGATCCAGGCGGTATTGATGATGGCCTGGCTGGTCCTGCGCGACCGGCGCGCGCTGAAGGGGATTTTGGCCGAATGGCGCGTGTCGTTGGCGGCTGGGTTCCTGAGCGGCTTTGCCTCGCTGTTCTGGTTCATCGGTTTCGCGCTGACGCCCGCCGCCAATGTCCGCACCTTGGCCCTTGTCGAGGTGGTGATGGCGCAAGCCTTGTCGGGGCGGCTGTTTCGCCAAACCGTTCGCCCGCTGCAACTGGCCGGCATGGCGCTGATCCTGGCGGGGGTTGGCTGGCTGCTGGCGGTTGCGTAAGCATATGCTCGCTTCCTGAGCGCAATCCAGACCGCGACCAGCATCAACGACAGAAACCGGCGCATCACGAACATGCCGCGCGAATCCGGCAGCATTAGGCGGCTGCACCTGCAACCGTAATGATCCCGGCATGGATCACGATCGAAATCGCCACATGAACCAGCGACAACCCGACCGCCTGCAGCACAAGGAGGTGATCGGGTGACAGAAACCTAGGCAGCACCGCGATTTACAAAGCAAAAGCTTTGGGGTTGGCGGCGTAACCCGCGCGCCGCCCGTCGCCAAGCGCAAGGATCGCCGGAGAGGCCATGTTGGTCCGGGTGTGATCTCTCTCAGGATCGACGCAAGGAGAAAGCCCCACACTGCCCCGGATCGACCCCGCCTAACAGGCTTTGCGTCAGGTCCATTTCGCCAAGGGTGGCAGGCTCATCAGCACCGCATCGGCATTATGGCCGGTTTCCAGCCCGAATTTCGTGCCCCGGTCGTAAACAAGGTTGTATTCCGCATAAAGCCCCCGATGGACAAGCTGGGTGTCGCGGTCGTCACCAGTGAAAGGGTGGCCCATCCGCGATTCAGCCAAAGGCAGGAAGGCGGGCAGGAACGCCTCGCCCACGGCGCGGGTAAAGGCAAAATCGGCCTGCCAGGCGCCAGTATTCAGATCGTCGAAGAAAATGCCGCCGACGCCCCGCGCCCGGCCGCGATGGGGGATGAAAAAGTATTCATCCGCCCAGGCCTTGAAGCGGTCGTAATAATCGGCGCCATGAGCATCGCAGGCGGTGCGAAGGGTGCTGTGGAAATGCGCCGTGTCTTCGGCATATTCGATGCAGGGGTTCAGGTCCGCCCCGCCGCCGAACCACCAGGCACCCGGCGTCCAGAACATCCGCGTGTTCATGTGGACCGCAGGGGCGTGGGGATTTTGCATATGTGCGACCAGGCTGATGCCCGATGCCCAGAAACGCGGATCGCTGTCGATCCCCGGCACGCCGCGCGATGCCATGGCGGCCTGGGCGCGGGGGGCAAGGGTGCCGTGAACCTCGGACCAGTTGACGCCGACCTTTTCGAAGACACGGCCGCTTCGCATGACCGACATCAGACCGCCGCCGCCGTCGTCGGCGCGGGCCGTGGGCATCACCTCGAAACGGCCGGGAGCTACGCTGCCGGGACCGCGATCCTCCAACCCCTCGAACGCTGCGACGATGCGGTCGCGAAGGGTGCGAAACCAAGCGGCGGCGGTGCGGCGTTCCTGATCCATCAGCCTTCTCCAAACTTGATTTGCCACCCAGAGGGCGCAGGGTTACCATCCGATAACCTGCTGTAAAGAGACCCGCCATGACCCGCAACACCGCCCTTGCCGCGACCCTTGCCCTGCCATTCATGGTGGCCGCCTGCGGAACGCCGCAGGAACGCTGCATCAGCAACAACACCAGCGAATACCGCACTGTCAGCAGCCTGTTGGCCGAGGTCGAGGGAAACCTGGCGCGTGGCTATGCATGGGAGGAACGGCAGGTCGTGCGCGACTATCTGACCCAGTGCCGCAGCTATCACTATGAACGGGACGGCCGGGCCATCTACGGCTATGAACCCTGCTGGCGCGATTATGTGGACACCGAGCGCTATCGCGTGCCCATCGACCCGGCCGCGGAACAGCGCAAGCGCGACAACCTGGCGGCGCGTCAAACGCAACTGGGCGACCGGGCGGCAGCAGTGGTGCAGGCCTGCCGCGCGGCATTCCCCGAAGATCAGGGCTGATCAGACCGTCTGCACCGCCACCCGATCGGCCAGACTGCGCCCGCCGTCAACAGTCACGATCTGTCCGGTCACGAACCGCGACGCATCGCTTGCCAGATACAGCACCGTGTCAGCCAGTTCATCGGCAGGGGCGATGCGTCCCATGGGCGTCGCCGCGACGATCCGGTTGCGCAGGTCGGGCTTTTCGCGCAGCGATTCCTGCAATTCGTGGGACATCACGCTTCCGAAACGGACGCCATTCACGCGGATCTTGTGGGGTGCAAGCGCCAGGGCCATCCCCCGCGTCGCCTGTTCCTGTGCCGCATAGGCGATGGAATATCCCAGCATGGTCGGCACCGGATGCAGCGCGGCCAGGGTCGAGATGTTGACGATCGCCCCTGCCGCGCCGGCGTCGGGATCGGCCTCGGTCTCGGCCTGCTTGATCATGCGCTTGGCCACGATCTGAGTCATCCGCAGCCCGGCCATCACGTTCTGGCGCAACAGTTGTTCCAGCACGTCCAGGTCGGTATCCAGCGGGTCGGACGCTTTGACCAGCCGATGCGCGTTGACCAGGATGTCAACCCGGTCAAAGGCATCCAGCGTCGCAGACAACAGGTTCGCTGTCGCCAACTTTTCCGACATCCGGCCCGAAAAGCAGCGGACATGGGGATCGCCGTCGGCGTAATCGGACATCGCCGTGGCCAGTGCGGCTTCGTCCCAGTCGGCGAACATGACATGGGCGCCGCGTTCAACGAAGTGCCGCGCAATGGCCAGGCCGATACCGCGCCCTGCCCCCGTCACGATGGCGGTCTTGCCCTGGATGGACAGGCCCATCAGCGCCGCGCCTTGCGCACCGGGTTGCGGCTGGCATTGCGACCCGCGCCCGTTGCCTCGATCACCTTGAAGCGGTTGTCGCCGCGCAGTTCGGTGACCTGGGCGAAATGCTGCGCCAGGGCGGTTTCATAGGGCAGGTGCCGGTTGGCAACCATCCACAGCCGCCCTGCCCCGGTCAGCAGGCGCGCGGCAGCGGCGATGAAATCCGCCCCGATCCGGGGGTCGGCCAGGCGACCATCATGAAAGGGCGGGTTCATGATCACCCCGTTCACAGGTTCGCGCAGGGTAAAGTCGCGTGCATCCGCCCAGTGGAACTGCGCACGCGGATCCGAGATGTTCTCGCGCGCAGATTCCAGGGCGGCGTGATCTGCCTCGACCAGATGAATGGCCTCAATCCCCGGACGGGCCAGGGCCTGTGCGGACAGCCATCCCCATCCGGCACCCAGATCGACCACGCGGGTCGGCATCCGGTCGGGCAGCGTAGCCGCCAGCATGGCCGATCCGGGATCGATCCCGTCGGCGGAAAACACGCCGGGCCGCGTCACGAAGCCCGGCACGACCTCGCGCGCGCGCGCGGTCCAGTCTTCGGGCAGCCAGTCGCCCGCCGGCACGGTCACTCGAAAGATCTTGCCATGCGCCTTGCTGTGAACCTCGTCCACCGGGGCAAGCAGCCGCAGTTCCCGCAGCATCGAATCGATCCCATCGGTCTTTTGCCCGTCGATCCACAGCGCGGCGCCGGGCACCAGGCGGGACGCGGCATCGGCGATGCGAGCCCGAGCCTCGGCCTTGGCGCGGGGCAGGATGACCAGGGCGCCGTCAAACCGGCCCTCGACCGCAGGCGCAACAAGAAAGCCGCGGGCGGCCAAGGCGTTGTGATCGGGGAAATGTCCTTGCCGGATGCGGGTATGCGCCGGGTCCAGCGGTGACAGATCATCGCCCCCCCGCGCGCCGATCACAAGAAAATCCCCTTCGGGACAGCCATCCGAAATGGCCAGGGCCAGACGTGTCGTTGTCACTGTTATTCTTTTTCCATTGTGCATTGCAGCGGGTGCTGCTGGCGCCGCGCCAGTTCCATGACCTGCGCGACCTTTGTTTCGGCAACCTCGTGCGAAAAGACGCCCACAACAGCCACGCCCTTGCGATGGACGGTCAGCATGATGTCGATCGCCTGGGCATGGGTCATGTTGAACAGCCGTTCCAGCACATGGACCACGAATTCCATCGGCGTGAAGTCGTCGTTCAGCATCAGCACCTTGTACATCGGCGGGCGCTGCGTGCGCGTGCGTGGCTTGACGGCCAGTTCGATGTGGTCGTCGGGTCCGTCGCCGTCTGTCATCCAGTGCGCCATGCTGTCCGTCTGGTCCTGCGATCCTGCTGCCCAAGCCAATATAGTCTATTTCACCGACGATGAAAGCCCGCCCAAAGTTGAGATGGGACAAGAAAATACACCAAATGGGCGGTTACATGGCTGTGAATGCCGTGCTATTATCCAGATATTAAGCAAGGGCATGCGACAAACGACATGCCGTCCCGAGGCAGAGAGACAGCGACAGTGATCCGTATTTCCCAGACAGCCCGGCTGTGGGCCTTTCTCGTGCTGGCCATGCTCGTTCCAGCGACGCTTTCGGCGGCACCTTTTGCCGCCTATGTGATCGACGCGCGCACAGGCCAGCCCATCTACAAGCAAAACGAGGATACGCGGCTCCATCCCGCGTCTCTGACCAAGATGATGACGCTGTACATGGCCTTTACCGCAATCGAACGCGGGCAGGTCCGGCTGGATTCCCAATTCCCCGTATCCACCAATGCGGCGTCCGAACCGCCATCCAAGCTGGGGTTGAAGGCTGGGCAGCGAATCGAATTGCGCTATCTGATCCGTGCCGCCGCGATCAAGTCCGCGAACGACGCCGCCACGACCATCGGCGAAGGCTTGGCCGGGTCGGAGGAGGCCTTTGCTCAGCAGATGACGCAGATGGCCCGCGCCTTGGGAATGCGGAACAGCAATTTCCGCAACGCCCATGGCCTGACTCAGGAAGGGCATTATTCGTCGGCCCATGACATGACCATCCTGGGGCGGCGGTTGTTCTATGATTTTCCGCAATATTACAACATTTTCTCGCGCCGGTCGGCAGATGCGGGAATTGCGCAGGTGGCCTCGACCAACAAGCGGTTTCTGGATGCCTATGAAGGCGCGGACGGCATCAAGACCGGCTATACCCGTGCGGCGGGCTTCAACCTGACGGCGTCTGCGCAGCGCGGCAACAAGCGGGTGATCGCCACGGTTCTGGGCGGCACCTCGACCACGCATCGCAACCAGGTCATGGCACAACTGCTGGATGCTGGCTTCAGCCGGGTTCCGAATCGCGTCCGCGAGGTCCGCCCCGAAGCACCGCGCCTGCTGGCACAACGTGTCGTGCGGCGCGCGCAGGTCGAGCCCTCGGCCGCAGCGACGGCACCGGAACCGCAGCGGCTGGTGCTGTCGGCGTCTGCGCCGCCCGTGCGGGTCAGCCGTCCCGCCTTGGCCTCGACAGCCGCCGTGGCCCAGGCCCCGCAGGTCGCACGCGAAGCGGCCCCGGTGGGCGGCCTGACCTTGGCGGCCAGTGCGCGCCCGGTCAGCCGCCGCGCGACGGCACCTGTGGCGGAAGCCCAGGTCGCCGAAGCTGCGCCACAGGCGCAATCCGCCAGCCTGGCCGCCCCGGTTCTGGCCGCATCGGCCCGCCCTGCCCCGTCACCACGGTCCCGCACAGCCAGCACGGCGGTTGTCGCGACCCCCAATCCAGGGGCCGAACCCGAGGCCATCGCCCGCGCCGTGGCCGAGGCCGTTCCGCAGAACGGCGGAACCTCGATGTCGCTGCTGGCCTCGCCCGCGCCGAAGCCGCGTTCCGAAACGGTGATCCTGGCGGCCATGGGCGAAGGCGACATAGCCGACCCCGAGGCGTTGGAGATCGTGTCCCGCCCCGCCAATGGCGGACGCGGCTGGGGCGTGACGCTGGGTATGTTTTCGTCCCGGGCCGAGGCGGAAAAGCTGCTGTTGCGCAGCGCCTTGCAAGACGGTGCAATCCTGGGCGGCGCCGCGCGACACGTTGCCGATACCAAGCGCGGCTTCCAGCCCAGCTTTGCCAACATGACAAAGGGCAATGCCGAACTGGTGTGCGAACGCTTCGTCAGCCGGTCGCAGGAATGCCAGGTCGTCGGCCGCTGAAAGCCGTCACCGTTCCATGACGAAGGGGGCAGAGTGATCTTTGCCCTCTTCTTCATTGTCCGGCCGGGTCAATCTGGCTTGGGGCGGTCGTCCCATTTGTCGCTGAGGATGCGTTGGGCATCCCCTTTCGGATCCTCGAACTGATGCGACCGCAAGGCCCAGATAAAGGCCACAAGACCTGCCGCCCCCAGACCAAGCGAAACAGGGATCAGAATGGACAGGATCTCCATGCGTGCTTCCTTTCAATCCCGCAGCCGCAGCGCGTTCAGGGTCACCGTGATCGAACTGAGCGACATCGCAAGCGCCGCAATCAGCGGGGTGACCATGCCAGCCACCGCCAGCGGAACCGCCACGATATTATAGGCGATGGAGATTGCAAAGTTCTGGCGAATACGCCGCGTCGCCAGACGGGCGGTCGCGACCGCCTCGGCCACGGCCACCAGATCGTTGCCGGTCAGCACCATGTCACTGGCCACCCGCGCCGCGTCCAATGCGCTGGCGGGCGAGACCGAGGCATGGGCGCGGGCCAATGCCGCCGTGTCGTTCAACCCGTCGCCCACCATCAGGACGCGCGCGCCCTTGGCAGCCAGGCCCGCCACCATCGCCTCTTTTCCCTGGGGATCGACGGCGGCGTGGAAATCATGGATGCCCAGGCGCCCAGCCAGATCCGCCACGGCCGCCCGGCGGTCCCCCGATATCAGCAGAACCCGCAGCCCTGCCTTGCGCAGCATCGCCACGCATTCCGCAGCGCCGGGGCGCCATTCGTCGGTGAAATCCAGACGGACGGGGGCTTGCCCTTCGACCGCCAGCCATGTCGCGCTTGTGGGCCTGTCTTCGTCGTCATCCGCGACACCCAGCCAGTCGGCGCGGCCCAGCCGGACGATGCGGCCACCCCAGCGGGCCGAGACGCCAAAGCCTGGATGTTCGGCCACGTCGGAAAGATCTGCAACCGGATGATCGGCCAGGGCCGCAGCCAGGGCAACAGACAGCGGATGAGAGGAACCTTGGGCCAGGGCATGGGCAACGGGGCGCATTTCGGCAGGCAGCGGATCGGCGCTGACCAGCGACGGACGGCCCAGGGTCAGGGTGCCGGTCTTGTCGAAGACGACGGTATCGACCTCGGCCATGCGCTCCAGGGCGGTGCCGTCCTTGATCAGCAGCCCGCGCCGGAACAGCCGCCCCGATGCGGCGGTGGCGACCGCCGGAACCGCCAGGCCAAGCGCGCATGGACAGGTCACGATCAGCACCGCCGCCGCAATGTTGACGGCAAGGCGCAGGTCGCCCGTGGTCCAGACCCACCCCGCAAAGCTGCACAGCGCCATCAGGTGAACGCTTGGCGAATAAGCCCGAGAGGCCCGTTCGGCCAGAGAGGTATAGCGTCCGCGCGCAGCCTCGGCCGCCTCGACAAGGGCGGTCAGGCGGGACAGGGACGAATCGCGGCCCGCAGCCGTCACGCGCAGCACCAGCGGCCCGGTCAGGTTCACCTCGCCTGCCGACAGCATCTGGCCGGGCGCAGCCAGCACGGGCAGGGTTTCGCCGGTCAGCAAGGCACGGTCGATTTCAGACTGTCCCTCGACGATCTCTCCATCCGCGGGAACGCGCGCGCCGGGCCGGATGCGGATCAGGTCGCCGGGGCGCAGGTTTGCGACGGGAACAGTCTGTTCCGTCCCCTCGACCAGCAGGGTCGCACGCGGAACCTCCAGCGCGGTCAGCTCGGCTGCGGCAGACCGGGCGATGGCGCGGGTGCGGTGGTCCAGATAGCGCCCGATCAGCAGGAAAAAGCACAGCATCGCCGCAGCGTCGAAATAGGCGTGATGCCCCGATTCCATCGTCTCATAGACCGAGATGGCACTGGCCAGGATCAGCGCCAGCGAGATCGGCACGTCCATGCCCAGCCGCCCCACCCGGATCGCCGCCCAGGCACTGCGAAAGAAAGGCTGGCCCGCAAAGAATACCGTCGGCAGGGCGATGGCACCGCTGATCCAGTGGAACAGGTCGCGCGTGGCGGATTCGGCGCCAGACCAGACGGCCACTGACAGGATCATGATGTTCATCATCGCGAAACCCGACACGCCGATGCGCATCAGCAGGTCGCGTCCCTGCCGGTCGGCCGTGGTGGCGGAAAGCGCGTCGGGATCAAGCTCGTGTGCCTCGAATCCGACGCCCGCCAGCACTGGGATCAGATCATCCGCAGTCAGCCCCGGCGCATCGACGGTGACGCGGCGCAGGGTCAGATTGACGCGGGCATTCTGCACGCCGGGATGGGCCGTCAGTGCGGTTTCCACATCGGTGATGCAGGTCGCACAATGGGCTGTGGGCAGGGACAGGATCACTGTGCCCCGCGCGGCCTCGGCCCGGTCGGCCAGGCGTTGCGCCAAGGGTGCCGCGTCGCAGGCGGGACAGGCGCTGAAGCCTGATGCGGTCAGGTCTGCCATCTTATTTGACCCTTGCCCCGGCGTATTGGTCCAGCCGCTGCCGGAACGATGTTCCGTCCGGCGCCGTCGCCTGGACATGGATGTTCCAGACGCCCGGTTCCAGCACCAGGGACGCGCGATAGATACCGCCGCCCGCAGGATCGAATTGCGGCGTCACGTCGGAGCGCTTGTGGGTCGGGCGCCCGATGGTGGCGGTAAAATCGCGCAGGATGGGATGGGCGCCTTGGCTGTCCACGATCTCGATGACGATTTCGGTGCCGTCATAATTTGCCTTGGCCGTCCAACCCAGGTTTTCCTGCGCCAGCCGGTCTCGGTCGAATTCCTGGGACGCGACATAGCTGTTCTTGACCTCAAGCCCCGGAAAGCTGCCAACGGCCAGGAAAGCCATGACCAGGTTTACGGAGATGATGACCCCGAAGGCCGCCAGAGTGATGATCAGGACATGGCGCCCCGTCAGTTCCTTTGCCATCATTCGCCCTTTCCGTGAAAGATCGTGCCGACCGTGGCGGTGGTGCCGTCAAGTTCGTCCCGCACGACCAGGTCCAGCGATGTCGTGGCGCTTGTGGCAAGATCGGACCCCGCAGGCGCGGTCACGTACAGCCTGCGGCTAAGGGTTTCGTCCGCAGGCACGTCAACTGTCCCCGTGGTTGACCCTTCCACCGTTACCGCCAGATCCTCGGCCCCTTCGACCGCAAAGGCAAAGCTGCGGGCGTCTTGCTGCTTGTTGCGCAACCGCACCTCATAGGTATTGCGGACAGCACCGTCGGACATGGTCACGAACATCGGATTGCGCACCGGAGAGACGTTCAGATCAAAGGGAGAACGCATGAACAGCGCCACAATCAGCGCAACCCCGATCCCGGCCCATAGGGTGAAGTAAAGGATCGTGCGGGGACGGAAGATATGCCTCCAGACTGACTTTGGCGCAGCGCCCGCGCGTTCGGCAGTCTCGTCCCTCAGCGCCATATAGTCGATAAGTCCGCGCGGCTTGCCGATCTTGTCCATGATCTCGTCGCATGCGTCGATGCACAGGGCGCAGGTGATGCATTCCATCTGTTGACCGTCGCGGATGTCGATGCCCATGGGGCAGACGTTCACGCAGGCCATGCAGTCGATGCAGTCGCCTGCAGAGTTCAGCGGGATCGGCCCGCCCACGCCCGTGCGCACGCCTGGATAGGGAATGGGCGGATATTGTCCCCCTGCCGTGGGACCGGCGGCATGGCTCTCGGCCTCGGCCTGGAAGGCGGCGGCGGCGGGGCGGTTTCGGACATTGCCCTTGCCGCGCGGCTCGCCCCGCCATTCGCGATAGGCGACGGTCAGCGTGTCTTCGTCCATCATCGCGGCCTGGATGCGCGGCCAGGGGCAGGCATAGATGCAGATCTGCTCGCGCGCAAAGCCGCCGAACAGAAAGGTGGTCCCGGTCAGGATGGCCATCGTGATATAGGCGACAGGATGGGCCTGCCCAGTCAGCAGGTTGCCCAGCAAGGTGGGGGCGTCGGTGAAATAGAAAACCCAAGCCCCGCCGGTCAACAGCGCGATCACCAGCCAGATCGACCATTTCGCGGCCCGCAGCCGGATCTTGTGGGCGTCCCATTTCTGGCGGTGCAGGCGGATCTGGTTGTTCCGATCACCCTCGATCCAGCGTTCGACCAGGGTGAACAGGTCGGTCCAGACGGTCTGCGGACAGGCATAGCCGCACCACACGCGACCCAGGGCCGACGTGAACAGGAACAGCCCCAGTCCCGCCATGACCAGAAGCCCGGCCACGAAATAGAATTCGTGCGGCCAAATCTCGATCCAGAAAAAGAAGAACCGGCGGTTTGCCAGGTCTACCAGAACGGCCTGGTCGGGCATGGCCGGGCCACGTTCCCAACGCAGCCAGGGCATGACGTAATAGATCGTCAGGGCCACCGCCATGACGATCCACTTGAGGTTCCTGAACCGCCCTTGCACGCGCTTGGGGAAAATCGGTTCCCGCTTGGCGTAAAGGCTCGGGGGGTCCAACTCGGGGGTGGACATATGAAGAATCGCTCCTGTTTCGCCCATCCGGTCTAGACCGGACAGGCAGGGGATTCTTTGACCTGCATCAAACGCAATCCGGTGCAGCGGCGCTTGCCTAGCGCGTCCAGGGTGCGGCAGGGCCACGAATCTGGGCAAAGCGATCGTCGGCCTTGGCCGCCAGAATATGATCATCGCAACCACGCAGCCAGTCCACAGGCAGATGCCGCCCTGCCCGCCGAGTTCTGCCTTTGGACGGGATCACCCATAATTGCACGGCTTGGGGCAATCGTGCCTGTCACGGCCGCCATTGGTCTGCGTCTTGCGCAGCCGAATCATCGTGCTTTCCGGCGCTGCCATGCTGACGTAACCTGCAGGCCGATGAAGGAGCCTTTCATGCTGACCATCCATGGCGTCACCCGTTCGCGCGCCTCGCGCATCATCTGGCTGTGCCACGAGATCGGATTGGAGTTTCGCCAGATCCCGGTCATTCAGGCCTATCGCCTGGGCCATCCCGATGCGCCCGATGCGCCCCTGAACACGCATTCCCCGGCCTTCCTGGCGCTGTCGCCTGCAGGAACCATCCCGGTGATCGAGGATGGCGGCCTGACCCTGAGCGAATCCCTTGCCGCCACCCTGTATCTGGCACGCAAGTACGGCGGCCACCTTGGCCCCGCCGACCTGGAGGAAGACGCGCAGATGATGCAGTGGAGCTTTTACGCCGCCACTGCCGTCGAACCCGAGGCGCTGACGATCCTGTTCCTTCACGCCCCGTCGCGCCTGCAATCGGGCGACGATCAAGCCCTTGTCGCCAATGCAGCCGAACGCCTGATCCGGCCCTTGAAGGTGATCGAAGGTCATCTGGCCACCCATGAACATCTGGTCGGAAACCGCTTTACCGTGGCTGATCTGAACCTTGCCGAGGTGCTGCGCTATGCACAGGGATATGGCGAGCTGATGGGACAGTTTCCCGCGGTGATGGCTTGGCTGGAACGGTGCCAGTCCCGTCCGGCATTTCGAAAGATGTGGGAAGCCCGGCTGGCCGAACCGGAGTAAAGCGCCCTCGTAGAACCAGAAGATTACCACGGGCTTGCTGACGAGCCGCAACTGCATGACCACCGTATTGAGCGACCCGCATGGTATTTTTGGGATGCACGCCTGCCGCGACTCCAATGTCCAAGACTTCGGTCATAAGATCGCAGCCCTGGTTCAGGGCCTGACCAACACTCGGCACGCTGGGCCGGGTGCAGCGGGACTGGCCTTGGTCCCGCTTGCATGAGATAGTCCCCCAACCGAGAACAAGAGCAGAACCCCATGGCCGACGATCTTCTTTCCGCAGTCGATGCGATCGACAGCTATTCCGCCGCCTCGATCGAGGTTCTGGAAGGGTTGGAGCCTGTGCGCAAACGGCCCGGCATGTATATCGGCGGGACGGACGAACGCGCGCTGCATCACCTTGTGGCAGAGATTCTCGACAACTCGATGGACGAGGCGGTGGCAGGCCATGCCACCCGGATCGAGGTCGAGCTGCTGGCCGATCACAGTGTCGTCGTGCGTGACAACGGACGCGGCATCCCGATTGACCCGCATCCCAAGTTTCCGGGCAAATCCGCGCTCGAGGTGATCCTTTGCACCCTGCACGCCGGCGGCAAGTTCTCGGGCGATGCCTACCAGACCTCGGGGGGCTTGCACGGGGTCGGCGCCTCGGTCGTGAATGCGCTATCGGACCTTATGGTGGTGCAGGTCGCGCGCAACAAGGAACTGTTCGAACAGCGTTTTTCGCGCGGCGTGCCGCAGGGGCCGGTTGCCAGGATCGGGGCCGCCCCCAACCGGCGCGGCACAACGGTGACCTTCCACGCCGACGAGGACATCTTCGGCCACCACCGCTTCAAGCCCGCGCGGCTGCTGAAGATGGTGAAATCCAAGGCCTATCTGTTCAGTGGCGTGGAAATCCGCTGGAAATCGGAAATCGACGACGGCGAAACTCCGCGAGAGGCGACGTTCCATTTTCCCGGCGGCCTGGCCGATTACCTTGCCGAGACGCTGACCGGCGCCAGCACCTATGCCGACCGCCCCTTCGCGGGCAGTGTCGATTTCCGCCGCCAGGGCGCGCCCGGCAAGGTGGACTGGGCGATCAACTGGACGCCCTCGCGCGACGGCTTCATTCAGTCCTATTGCAACACCGTGCCCACGCCCGAAGGCGGCACGCACGAGGCCGGCTTCTGGGCGGCGATCCTGAAGGGCGTGCGCGCCTATGGCGAGCGGATCAGCAACAAGAAAGCCGCCAACATCACCCGAGAGGATTTGCTGACCGGCGGCTGCGCGCTTGTCAGCTGCTTTATCCGCGAACCGGAATTCGTGGGCCAGACCAAGGACCGCCTTGCCACGACCGAGGCCGCGCGCCTGGTCGAGAACGCCGTGCGGGACCATTTCGACACCTGGCTGGCGGGGGATACGAAATCCGCGGGCGCGATCCTGGATTTTCTGGTCCTGCGTGCCGACGAACGCCTGCGCCGCAAGCAGGAAAAGGAAACCGCGCGCAAGACGGCCACGAAAAAGCTGCGCCTGCCCGGCAAACTGGTCGATTGCAGCGCCACCAGCCGGGACGGCACCGAACTGTTCATCGTCGAGGGCGACAGTGCGGGCGGATCGGCCAAGATGGCGCGAGACCGCACCAACCAGGCGCTGCTGCCCTTGCGCGGCAAGATCCTGAACGTGCTGGGCGCGGCATCCACCAAGATGGGGGCCAATCAGGAAATCAGCAATCTTTGTCAAGCGCTTGGCGTGGGAATGGGATCCAAGTTCAAGGTCGATGACCTGCGCTATGATAAGGTCATCATCATGACGGACGCCGATGTGGACGGCGCCCATATCGCCTCGCTGCTGATGACGTTCTTCTTTACGCAAATGCGGCCGATGATCGACAAGGGGCATCTGTATCTGGCCTGCCCGCCGCTGTATCGCCTGACCCAGGGGGCGCATCGGGTTTATGTCGCGGATGACGCCGAAAAGGAACGGATGCTGGTCAAGGGCCTGGGCGGGCGCGGCAAGATCGACGTGCAGCGGTTCAAGGGCTTGGGCGAGATGGACGCCAAGGATCTGAAGGACACGACCATGAATCCGAAGACCCGCAAGCTGATCCGCGTCAGCATCGACGACGACGAAGGCGGGGAAACCGGCGAACTGGTTGAACGGCTAATGGGCAAGAAGCCCGAATTGCGGTTCGAGTATATCCAGGAAAACGCGCGCTTCGCCGAAGAGCTGGACGTCTGAGATGCGGCAATATCACGACGCCTTGCGCATGGTCCTGGATCAGGGGCACGAAAGCACGGACCGTACGGGAACGGGTACGATCAGCCATTTCGGGCTGCAATGCCGATATCCGCTGGCGGACGGCTTTCCGCTGGTGACGACCAAGAAGCTGCACCTGAGGTCGATCATCCACGAACTGCTGTGGTTCCTGTCCGGCGACACAAACATCCGATATCTGAAGGAAAATGGTGTCTCTATCTGGGACGAATGGGCGGATGAAAACGGCGACCTTGGCCCCGTCTATGGCCGCCAGTGGCGGCATTTCCCGAAGCTGGTGCCCAGCGGGCAGGATGCCAATGGCCGCCCCCTGTTCTTCGCGGATCATGTCGATCAGATCGCTGATCTGGTTCAGGCGATCCGCCAGACGCCTGACTCGCGCCGTCTGATCGTGTCGGCCTGGAACCCGGGCGACGTCCCGGACATGGCGCTGCCCCCCTGCCACACGCTGTGGCAGGTGCGCATTCTTGCGGGCAAGCTGCATCTGCAACTGTATCAGCGCTCGGCGGATATGTTCCTGGGGGTGCCGTTCAACATCGCGTCCTATGCATTGTTGCAGGTAATGCTGGCCCATGTCACCGGATACGAACCCGGTGACTTCGTGCATTCCATCGGGGATGCGCATATCTATTCCAACCATCTGGACCAAGTGCGGACCCAGCTTGCCCGGTCTCCCAAGCCCCTGCCCCAAATTCGCCTGCGCCGCGATGTCGAGTCGATCTTTGATTTCCGGTACGAGGATTTCGAGGTTCTGAACTATGATCCCGACCCGGCCATCAAGGCCCCGGTGGCCGTGTAAGATGCTGACCTTGATCGCAGCCCGCGACCGCAACGGCGCCATCGGCAAAGACAACGACATCCCTTGGCGCGCGCCCGAGGATCTGGCTTTCTTTCAGCGGGAAACAACAGGCGGCGCGGTCGTCATGGGCCGCAAGACCTGGGACAGCCTGCCCTTCAAGCCCCTGAAGAATCGCCTGAACCTGGTGGTATCCTCAAACCCGGACGCGGCGGACCATGTTGCTGCCACGCCTCGGGCTGCCCTTGATCTTGCGCATTCCATGGGTCATCGGCGGGTTTACGGCATTGGCGGGGCGGGTATCTATGAGGCGCTGCTGCCCCTGGCCGACCGGCTGTTGCTGACCGAGGTGGATCTGGACGTGCGGGCTGCCGATACGTTCTTTCCCGCCTTCGACAGGAACGAATGGGACTGCCTGGGCTCCGTCGAACTGCGCCATGAACACCCGCGCTGCACCTTGTTCGAATATCTGCGCCGACGTTGAACCACCGGAAGGGATCTCCATGAACATACGTTATCTGCACACCATGGTCCGGGTTGCCGACCTGGACAAGACCATGGCCTTTTTCAAGCTACTGGGGCTGGAGGAAACCCGTCGTATCGACAACGACAAGGGCCGCTTCACATTGGTCTTCATGGCCCCGCCCGGCCAGCCGGAATGCCCGGTCGAGCTGACCTATAACTGGGATGGCGACGACGGCCTGCCCTCGGACAGCCGCCATTTTGGCCACCTGGCGTACCGCGTCGGCAATATTTATGACCTGTGCCAGCGACTGATGGATGCAGGCGTCGCCATCAACCGCCCGCCGCGGGACGGGCACATGGCCTTTGTTCGCAGTCCGGACAACGTGTCGGTCGAACTGCTGCAAGAAGGCGATGCCCTGCCCCCGGCGGAACCCTGGGCTAGCATGGAAAACACCGGCCACTGGTAAGGCTCCCTCCGGTCAATAGATATAGCGGATCTGCTCCAGCCAGAACCGTTCGATCCGGCGGCTTTGCAGGTTGACCTGTTCCAAGGGGGGATCTTCCAGCACGCCGGACATGGCCAGCCCTTCTGCATGGCGCAGGAACAGGCGGTGGACCATGTCGCGGACCGCCTGTCCATCAGGCGTCAGCTTTACCCGCACGGACCGGCGGTCCATGTCGCTGCGTTCGTGGTGGACATAGCCCATCGTCACCAGCTTTTTCAGGTTATAGCTGACATTGGATCCCTGATACATGCCGCGGGACCGCAACTCGCCTGCAGAAACCTCGGCTCCGCCGAGGTTGTACAGGATCATCGCCTGGACCGGGGTCAGGTCGTGTTGGCCCAGACGTTCGAATTCGTCCTTGACCAGATCCAGCATCAGCCGGTGCAGCCGTTCCAGAAGCTGCAGGGATTCAAGGTAAGCCTCGGTCGTATCTGCCAGGTCCGGCAGGGCCTGAACGTCAGCCTGGGGGCGCATATCGCGCGGAGCGGGGGAAATCATGGCGTCTCGCGGTCCTGATTTGTTCCTCATGCCCTGACATTGCCGCAAAAACGAAAATCTTCAGTTAATGCAACGGAACTTCCGCAGAAGATTGGGGAAAATTTTATTGAACGAGCTTCAGCCGTTCCGCTGCATGGGCCGCGATCCGGTCCAGGACGGCCGCAATGCTTGCCGGGCCACGATCCGTCCCGCCATTAACCCGCGCCGTCACCCAAAGATACAGATCCTGATCGTTTTCGGACAACATGGCCTCGTAGGCATCCAGGTCGGCGCCATCCAGTGATGCCAGGGCGTCGTCTGCGAAATGACCCAGGATCAGGTCCATTTCCTTCATTCCCCGGCGCCAACTGCGCATTTTCAGACGCCGCAGACGGGTTTCAGCAGATTCGATCATTCCATGCATCCTTTCGGGCGTGCTTGCCGTCCCTGACGGGCCAGCATAAGCCATACCGTAACGCCGTTCAAATCACCAAGGTTTGCCATGGGTTTCCTGTCTGATCGCCTGAACCGAATCAAACCCTCGCCCACCATTGCGATGACCACCCGCGCGGCGGAGCTGCGCACGCAGGGCCGCGACATCATCGGCCTGTCCGCTGGCGAACCGGATTTCGACACGCCCGTCCATATCCGCAACGCCGCCAAGGTCGCCATTGATGCAGGCCACACGCGCTATACTGCGGTGGACGGCACGCCGTCGCTGAAGCGCGCGATCTGCGACAAGCTCGCGAGGGAAAACGGGCTGGACTACACCCTGTCCCAGGTTACCGTCGGAACGGGCGGAAAGCAGATCCTGTTCAATGCGCTGATGGCGACGCTGGACGAAGGCGACGAGGTGATCGTCCCCGCCCCGTACTGGGTCAGTTATCCCGACATGGTGCTGCTAGCCGGGGGAACGCCTGTGATCGTGGAATGCGGGCAGGATCAAGGGTTTCGC
This sequence comes from Paracoccus actinidiae, assembly GCF_030863885.1. Lineage (NCBI taxonomy): Bacteria > Pseudomonadati > Pseudomonadota > Alphaproteobacteria > Rhodobacterales > Paracoccaceae > Paracoccus > Paracoccus actinidiae. The sequence continues at coordinate 1,382,254 of NZ_CP132956.1, read as the reverse complement.
CTGACACCCGAGGCGCTGGATGCGGCGATCACGCCGCGCACGAAATGGCTGATCCTCAATTCGCCGTCCAATCCGTCCGGCGCAGGATACGACCGCGCGGCGATGCAGGCACTGACTGACGTGTTGCTGCGCCATCCGCAGGTCTGGATCCTGGCAGATGACATCTATGAACACCTGGTCTTTGACGGGTTCGAGTTCGTGACCCCCGTCCAGGTCGAGCCGCTGCTGAAGGACCGGACGCTGACGATGAACGGCGTCAGCAAGGCCTATGCCATGACCGGTTGGCGCATCGGTTACGGCGCGGCGCCGGAACCGTTGATCCGGGCCATGGCCAAACTGCAGTCGCAATCGACCTCGAACCCTTGCTCGATCAGCCAATATGCGGCCGAGGCTGCGCTGACCGGACCGCAGGATTACATCGCCGAAAGCCGCGCGGTCTTCCAACGCCGCCGCGATCTGGTCGTGGCCGGGTTGAACGCCTGCCCCGGCATCGACTGCCCCACGCCGCAGGGTGCGTTCTATGTCTATCCCTCGATTGCAGGACTGATCGGCAAGACCTCGGGCGCAGGCACGGTCATCGCGGATGATGAGGCTTTCGCCAATGCGCTGCTGGACGAAACCGGGGTTGCGGTGGTCTTTGGCGCAGCCTTCGGCCTCAGCCCGCATTTCCGCATTTCCTATGCGACCAGCGACGAACAGCTGACCGAGGCCGTCGCCCGCATCCGGCGGTTCTGCGAAGGCTGCAACTGACCGCAGCCGCGGCGCGTTAACAGGCAGCATGAAAGGGAGACAAAGATGCTGCCCCACAACGCCCTGATCGTCGTGGCCGACGGCCGTTCCGCGACGCTGTTTCGCAATACGGCCAAGCATGGCCTTGAGCTGACGGAAACGGAACGGGTCACATTGGAAAGCCTGAACCAGCCCAAGGCCGGCGATGCCATCCCCGATGTCAATCCGGGCGATGACCCCGATATGTTCGCGCATCAGCTTGCCGATCACCTGAATGCGATGGTGCTGAAGCACAAGATCGATGACATCGCGGTGATCGCCGATCCCTCGACCTTGGGGGCGTTGCGCAGACGGTATCACAAGGAACTGCAGTTCCGCCTGCGCAAGGAGGTCGCCAAGAACCTGACCAATTCCGATCTGCGCAGTGTCGAGGACGCGTTGGCCTGACAGGGGGACGCCACCCGTGCCAGGGTGGCGTTTTCGTCACATCGCAGTCCAGCCGCCGTCCACGCTGATGGTCGTGCCGGTGATCTGCGCCGCCGCATCGCTGCACAGAAAGGCCGTGGTGTCGCCCAACTGCTCTACCGTGACGAAATCCTTGGAGGGCTGGCGCTCCAGCATCACCTTGTGGATCACCTCGTCCCGGGTCATGCCGTATTCCTTCATCGTGTCGGGGATCTGCGCCTCGACCAAGGGGGTCAGGACATAGCCGGGACATACCGCATTGCAAGTGATGGGTTCTTTCGCGGTTTCCAGGGCGGTGACCTTGGAAAATCCCACGATCCCGTGCTTGGCCGCGACATAGGCTGACTTGAAGGGGCTTGCCGTCAGCCCGTGGGCGGATGCGATGTTGACGATCCGGCCCCATCGGGCGGCGCGCATCATCGGCAAGGCGGCCGCAGTGGTGTGAAAGGCCGAGGTCAGGTTGATCGCGATGATCGCGTCCCATTTGTCCACGGGAAAATCTTGGATCGGTGCGACGTGCTGGATGCCTGCGTTGTTGACCAGGATATCGCAACGCCCCGCCTGTTCGATCAAGGCGCGGCATTCGGCGCCCTGCGACATATCCGCTTTGATATAGCGGACCGTTACGCCATGTTCCTCAGCCAGATTCCGGGCCAGGGCATGATCCTCGTCCCGGTCGGTGAAGCTGTTCAGGACGACATCCGCCCCGGCCATGGCCAGACGACGCGCCACCCCAAGCCCGATGCCAGAGTTGGAACCCGTCACGATTGCGGTTTTACCGCTTAGAAATTTTTGGAACATCGCCCCCCTCCTGACTGATGACATTAAACGGTCTGACTCAGGGCCAGATCGTTTGCAGGTGCAGCATGGGCAAAAAAAAACGCCCGCACAAGGCGGGCGCTAAGTCATGAGGCAGGTTTCATACAGGCAAGAAACCTATCGAGCAGTAAGCCATTTATACGCCAACAACCGTCAGAGTCCAACGAAGAAGTTCGACCCGCCATTGACGATCCCCATCCGAGTCAGTTGAATTTGTATCGAAAACAAGAAAAGCACGCGGACGGGCAATGAAAATCTTAAGAAACCTTAACAAATTCGCGTTTATCCGCGCCTTGTGCCTGATTTTGGGGGCTTTTCCGGGTGTTGCAACTATGCCGCTGCAAGGCCATGCCGCCCCTGCCCATGCCATTGCGATGTATGGTGAACCTGCTCTACCGCAGGGATTTTCCGCTCTGCCCTATGTCAACCCCGACGCGCCAGGGGGCGGGATGATTCGTTTGGCAGAGCCGGGGGGATTCGACTCGCTCAAGCCTTGGGTGCTGAAAGGCAATGCAGCATGGGGCGTCGGCATCCATGTGGCCGAGACGCTGATGTATCGCAGTCTGGACGAGCCGTTCACGCTTTACGGCCTTTTGGCCCAGTCGGTCGAAGCCGCGGCGGACCGGTCTTGGGTCGAATTCACCCTGCGCCCCGAGGCGCGGTTTTCGGATGGATCGCCCGTCACCGTGGCGGATGTGATGTGGTCCTATGAGACATTGGGCACCCAGGGCCATCCGCGCTATCACGGTGCCTGGTCCAAGGTCGTGAAGATGGAACAAACCGGCGACCGCAGCATCCGGTTTTCCTTCACTGAGAACGATCGGGAACTGGCCATGCTGATGGGCCTGCGCCCGGTCCTGAAAAAGGCGCAATGGGAGGGGAAGGAATTTTCTGCCTCGAGCCTGGACGTGCCCATCGGGTCCGGTCCCTACATTGTGGATCAGGTCGATCCGGGCCGCATGATCACCTTTCGCCGCGACCCCGATTATTGGGGCAAGGATCTGGCGGTCAATCGCGGGCGCAACAATCTGGATGTGATCCGCTATGACTATTTTGGCGATGCCAATGCCATGTTCGAGGCGTTCAAGGCGGGCGAGGTGACGGTCTGGAGAGAGTTGTCCGCGCTGAAATGGGATCGCGAATACGACTTTCCCCTGATGGCACGCGGCGATGCGGTCAAGGCCGAGATCCCCAACAGCCGGCCTTCAGGGATCATGGGCCTGGTGATGAACACCCGCAATCCGCTGTTTGCCGATTGGCGCGTGCGGCAGGCGATGATCGAGGCGTTCAATTTCCGCTTCATCAACACGACGCTGAACGGCGGCAAGGACCGGCGCATCACGTCCTACTTCGCCAATTCCACCCTGGCGATGCAGCCCGGTCCCGCGACCGGCCGCGTGGCCGACCTGCTGGCGCCCTTTGCCGCAGACCTGCCGCCGGGAACCATCGAAGGCTATACCCTGCCCGAGGGGTCGGACCGCGCGCTTGACCGTGCGGGCCTGCGCCGGGCCATTGCGCTGCTGTCGGATGCAGGCTGGACGGTGCGCGACGGCGTGCTGCAAAATGCGGAAGGCCGCCCATTCGCCTTCGAAATCCTGCTGAACCAGTCCGGCACCTCGATGCGCACGGCATCAGAAACCCAGCAGATCGCCGACATCTATGTCCAGGCGCTGCGCAACCTGGGAATGCAGGCGCGCATCACCCTGCTGGACTCGGCGCAGTTCGTGCAGCGCACCAATGAATTCCAGTTCGACATGACCTGGTATGAACGCGCCTTGTCGCTGTCGCCGGGCAACGAACAGCTGCTGTATTGGGGATCGGACGCCGCCGATCAGCCCGGCAGCCGCAACTGGATGGGCATGAAAAGCCCCGCTGCCGAGGCCGTGATCGCCGCCATGGTCAATTCGCAAACCGACGCCGATTTCACCGCAGCCGTGCGTGCCTTGGATCGAATCCTGACTGCCGGGCGTTACGTGATACCGGTCGGGTTCTCGCCGGTCTCGCGGCTGGCCCATGCCGCGGACCTGCGGTATCCTGCCGAAACAACGCCGCTTTACGGAGATTGGCCGGGCTTCATGCCCGAGCTTTGGTGGCAGGAGGCAGAGGAATGAGAGCAGTGATAGGCATGGCATTGGCCTGCGCGATGCTGGCCGGATGCAATACGGTCGCCGGCGTGGGCGAGGATATAACGGGCGTCGCAAACTGGGCGCAGTCGTCGATGGGAGGCGGATACTGATGAAATGGCAGCATGTGCAGCAGAACTGGGCCGCTTTCTATGAAGCGATCGTGGAAAAATGGCCCGAAGTCGATGAATCCGACCTGGACGAGATCGACGGCGATCAGCGCGCCTTCATAGCGCATCTGGCGGAAACGACCGGGCAGGAACCGTCCGAGATCCGCGAGGAATTGCGCGAATGGCTGGCCGGAGAGATACCGTCCGACGTGGTGATGGATCCCGCGCATGACAATCACTCAATCGCCCTCAGTGCCAAGTATGTGGGCGAGGGCGAGGATGAATTCGCCGATGATGCCCGTTTCGGGGATGACGACGAATATCCGAACGACGGCGACGACTGACCGTCAGGCGGCGCGCGGTCCCCACAGGATGATGGCCGCGCCCGCCAGGCAGACCACGGTCCCTGTCACGTCCCATTGATCCGGTCTGCGCCTCTCGGCCAGCCACATCCACAGAACCGACGCGGTGATGTAGACGCCGCCATAAACGGCATAGGCCCGGCCCGCGTGATCTGCCGGGATGAGCGTCAACACCCACGCGAACAACGCCAGCGATGCCATTCCCGGCAACAGCCACAGGGGCGATTTTTCCAGCCGGAACCAGGCCCAGAAGGCAAAACAGCCGGCGATTTCGGCCAAGGCGGCGATCAGGTAGAGCGCGAATGCCTGCATCGCGGCTGGATAGCGAAGGCCACGCGCAGCGTCCAGCACCCCTTTCCAGTTGCAACTGGCCTCTGCTTCTGTCAAATGCCGCCCGACGGGGGGATGACACGAAGGACCGTCGCGATGAATCGCACCATCAAGATCGCCATGGGCAGCATCGCAATCGGGATCGTGGTCCTTGCGCTGAAGACGCTGGCCTGGCGACTGACGGGGTCGGTGGCGCTGCTGTCGGATGCCTTGGAAAGCACCGTCAACGTGGCGACCGCCCTGGCCGCCCTTATCGCGATCCGCATTGCCCAGCGGCCTGCGGACCAAAGCCACCCTTACGGCCACCACAAGGCCGAATTCCTGTCCGCCGTGCTGGAAGGCGTCATGATCATCGTGGCAGCCCTGCTGATCCTGGAAGAAGCCTATCACGGCATCCGCAACCCCCGTCCGCTGGATGCGCCCGTGCTGGGCCTGGCAATCAATGCATTCGCCGGGGCCATCAACGCGGCCTGGTGCAGCGTCCTGATCCCCCAGGGCCGCCGCCTGAAATCGCCCGCATTGGTTGCGGACGGGCGGCACCTGTTGTCGGATGTCGTGACCTCGGCCGGGGTGATCCTGGGGGTTTCCCTGGCGATTGCGACGGGTCATGCGATCCTGGACCCCATCCTGGCGGCCGTGGTCGCCGTCAATATCCTGTGGTCGGGCTGGAAGGTGATGACCGCATCGCTGGGCGGGCTGATGGACCGGGCGGTGTCCGACGATATGCTGCGCGACATCCGGGCCACGATTTCCGACCATGCCGACGGCGCGATCGAGGCGCATGACCTGCGCACCCGCCATGCGGGCAGCATGACATTCATCGACTTTCATCTGGTGGTGGACGGCGAGACCCCGGTGGCCGAGGCCCACGCCATTTGCGACCGGATCGAAGCCGCGTTGCGGCGGCAACTGGACGACGCGCAGATCACCATCCATGTCGAACCCGAACACAAGGCCAAGCATTCGGGCGTTCTGGTGATCTAGGCCGCCAGCCTGACCCAGACGGGAACATGGTCGCTGGGCTTTTCCGCCGCGCGCGCATCCTTGTCGATGCCGGTTTCCACCAGAAGGTCGGCGGCTTGCGGCGACAGCAGCAGGTGGTCGATGCGGATGCCGTCGTCGCGCGACCAAGATCCCGCCTGATAATCCCAGAACGTGAACGGCCCGCGCGTGGCCCAAGGGTTGCGAATGCGCACGGCGTCCGTCCAGCCCTGGGCCACGATCCGGCGAAAGGCCGCGCGGCTTTCAGGCAGGAACAGCGCGTCATCGACCCAAGCTGCCGGACGAGCAGCGTCGCGCGGCTCCGGGATGACGTTGAAGTCGCCCAGCATCACTATCGGCATCTCGCTTGCCAGCAACTCTTCCGCGCGCAGGCGCAGCCGTTCCATCCAGGCCAGCTTGTAATCGTACTTCGGCCCCGGCGCGGGGTTGCCGTTGGGCAGATACAGCCCCGCGATGCGGACGGCCTGGGTGCCCAGCACCGTCGCCTCGATATAGCGGGCCTGTTCGTCCCCCTCGTCGCCGGGCAGGCCGCAAGTTACATCCTCCAGCGGCAGCCGGGACAGGATCGCCACGCCGTTGAAGCCCTTTTGTCCATGGGTTTCGACGGTCCAGCCCAGATCCTCGAAATGCTGTCGGGGAAACCCCTCGTCCACCGACTTGATTTCCTGCAGGACGACCAGATCGGCCCCCGATCCGGCCAGCCAGTCGGTCAGCGCCGGGATGCGGGCCTTGACGCCATTAATGTTGAATGTCGCGATTTTCATGGCCGCATCATCAGTGAATGCCGCGCGATTGGCAACCGCAGGAGGGAAGCTTGCGTTCACCCCCATGCGCCGCCTGCTTGCCCTGCTGCTGTTGATTGCCCTGGCCCTGCCCGCCTGGGCACAGGACCGGCCGCGCGCCGGGCTGATGTGGAACCGCAGCGGATTGCCCGCCACGCTGCCCCTGGTGGTCAAGACCATGACGGGGCAGGATTATGTCGTCTTCCTGGCGCCGCCTGACGGGGGCGATCCGGTCATGGCCGGCTATATCCGCGGCGGCAGTTTCTTTCGCCTGCTTGTCCCGCCCGGCACCTGGGACATCCGTTTCGCCCATGGCCGCGACTGGCAGGACGAAGATACGCTGTTTGGTCCGGCGACCGAATGGACCACCATGGACCAGCCGATGAGCTTTGGCGCATCGGTGGCGCGCAAGCACGGCTATATCATCCGGCTGATGGAAAGCGACGGCAGGATGACGGTCGTGTCCGCCGGGCCGCTGGATCTGTGCCAGGGACTGACCGTGACAACCGATCTGATCGAGCTGGACGAGGAACGCGAGGACGATTTGAACCGCCTGCCCACCCCCGGCCTGCGCAGGCTCGAGATCGATCTGGACACCCGCAACCGCGTCTGCGGCTAGATCGAGAAGGACGTGCCGCAGCCGCAACTGGCCGATGCGTTCGGGTTGTCGATGACAAAGCGCGCGCCGATCAATTCGTCGGCAAAGTCGATGACCGCCCCGGCCAGATAAGGCAGCGATACAGGATCGACCACGACCTTCTGGCCCGCGCCTTCCAGCACCAGATCGTCGGCCTCGGCCTGGTCCAGGCGGATGTCGTACTGGAACCCCGAACAGCCGCCCCCCGACACGGCCACGCGCAAGGGGCGAACATTGTCCGAATCGTTGATCTCGGCCAGTTTGGCAAAGGCGCGTTCGGTGACTTTGGGCGGCAGGTTCATGGGGCGTTCCCGTTTTCGTCGGCAGTTCCTAAATATAGGCTCGAACGCACCTGTTGCAAGGAAGGCCCTGCCCCCGTGAATGCCCCCTATGCCTGTCATCCCGACGCCAGCCGCGGGCGGCTGCACCCTGAACGGATGTCCACGTTTCGCAGTCCCTGGCAGCGCGACCGGGACAGGATCATCCATTCGTCGGCCTTCCGCCGCCTCAAGCACAAGACCCAGGTTTTCGTGGAACACGACGGCGAGGCCTATCGCGGCGATTATTTCCGCACCCGCCTGACCCACACGGTCGAGGTGGCCCAGGTCGCCCGCACCATCGCAGGCGCGCTTGGCCTCAACACGGATCTCGCCGAAACGGTGGCCTTGGCGCATGACCTGGGCCATCCCCCCTTCGGCCATACCGGCGAAGATGCCCTGGCGGCATTGATGGAACCCTATGGCGGCTTCGACCACAACGCCCAGGCACTGCGGATCGTCACCCGGCTGGAACGCCATTACGCCGATTTCGACGGGCTGAACCTGACGTGGGAGGCGTTGGAGGGCATCGCCAAACACAACGGTCCCGTCACCGGCCCCCTGCCCTATGCCCTGGCCGAGGTGAACGCGGACTGGGATCTGGAACTGCACACCAATGCCAGCGCGGAAGCCCAGGTCGCGGCAGTGGCCGACGACGTGGCCTATAACCATCACGACCTGCACGATGGGCTGCGCGCGGAACTGTTCACCGAAGACGAACTGGCCGAACTGCCCGTTGTCGGCCCCGCTTTTGCCGAGGTGGACCGACTTTACCCCGGACTGGACCCGACGCGCCGCCGCTACGAGGCGCTGCGCCGCGTCTTTGGCACCATGGTCGAGGACGTGATTGCCGTCGCCCAGAACCGCCTGGCCGGGTTGCAGCCGCAATCCGCGCAGGACATCCGCAACATGGACGGGCCGATCATCCGCTTTTCCAAGCCGCTCTACCAGAACATCAAGGCAATCAAGTCCTTCCTGTTCACGCGGATGTATCGCGCGCCCTCGGTCGTGGTGGAACGCGGCAACGTGACGGAGATGCTGAACGACCTGTTCCCGCTGTTCCTGCACGATCCGGGCCAGATGCCTGACCACTGGTCCAGCATCGCAAGGGAGGCGGGGGACGAGACGCAATGCGCCCGTGTCGTTCTTGATTACGTCGCAGGCATGACCGACCGTTTTGCCATCGCGGAACACCAGCGGCTGTTCAACGGGCAGTGATATTTTCGCCAGACCTGAACCTCTGCCTGCCCAATGCGTTCGGGGCTGAACCTTGGATGCAGAAAGGACGCAGGAATGTTCACGCGCAGCGGATCGGCCACTTGGCAGGGCGGGCTGAAGGACGGCAACGGCACCGTATCGACCCAATCGGGTGCCCTGAAAGAATTGTCCTATGGATTCAACAAGCGCTTCGGCGACGAGCCGGGCACCAACCCCGAGGAATTGATCGGTGCGGCCCATGCGTCGTGCTTCAGCATGGCGCTGGCCAATATGCTGTCGGGCGCGGGCCTTGGCGGTATCGACATCAAGACGACCTCCAAGATCACGCTGGAAAAGGATGGAGACGGCTTTACCGTTACCAAGGCCCATCTGGTCACGACCATCTCGGCCGACGGGGACAAGGCGCAGATCGAGGAATTGGCCCAGCAGGCCAAGGAAGGCTGCCCCATTTCCAAGCTGCTGAACGCCGAAGTTACGATGGAGGCGACAGTCGCCTGATGCGCATCCGGATCGGGCACGAGATGACGATACAGACGCCTCAGGACACCCCCCTGATCTGTCTCACCACGCCCGAGACGGCGCGGCAGCGTGACTATGTCTTCCCCGAGGACTTCACAACGACGCCCTCGGTCCCGGTCCAGAGCTATGTCGATCGCTTCGGGAATATCTGCCGGCGCATGATGGCGCCGGCTGGAGCCTTTACCATTTACAGCGACATCACGGTAAACGACCCCGGCACACGGGACGAGGCCGACCTCAATGCCGCCGAGTGGCCGGTCGAGGCATTGCCGACCGAGGTTCTGGGATTTCTGACCGCCTCGCGCTATGTCGAAACCGATCTGGTCAGTGACGAGGCCTGGCGGTTGTTCGGCAACATCGCGCCCGGCTGGAACCGGGTGCAATACATCGTCGATCATGTGAACGGCAGCCTGGTGTTCGACTATAAGCTGGCCTCGCAGTTCCGCACGGCGGCAAGCGCGCGGAACGACGGGGTCGCCGTCTGCCGTGACTTTGCGCATCTGGCGCTGGCCTATCTGCGGGCGCTGAACATCCCGGCACGCTACGTCAACGGCTATGTCGGCGATATCGGGGTGCCCCCGGCCGCTGCGGCGATGGATTTCGCCGCCTGGATCGAGGTGTTCCTGGGTGGGAAGTGGTGGACCTTTGATCCCCGCAACAACGAACGCCGCATTGGCCGCGTGGTGGTGGCGCGCGGACTGGACGCCGCGGACGTGCCCCTGATCAACACCTTCGGTCCCCATACCCTGACCGGCTTTCGGGTCTGGTGTTTTCCCGTGGATGACCAAGGGAACGAACTGGACGGGATGCTGTTCGCCTGACCTTGCCATTCCGGTCGCCGCATGACCTTCTGCCCCGATGCCATTCGGGGACAGTATCATGCATTTCCAGGGCCTTTCCGCCTTCCCGATCACCCCTGCCGATGCGGACGGAAAGGTGATCCCCGGCGATCTGCGCCGGATCGTCAGGCGGGCAGCGGATGCCGGGGTCGATTCGGTTTGCGTGCTGGGCAGCACCGGCGGCTTTGCCTATCTGGACCCCGATCAGCGCCACGTCGCCGTGGACGCGGCCATGGCCGAATTGGACGGCAGCCTGCCCCTGATCATGGGCGTCGGTGCATTGCGCACCGACATGGCCATCTCGCTTGCCCGCCATGCAAAGGCCGCCGGGGCGGACGCGCTGCTGGTGCCGCCGATATCCTACACTCCCCTGACGGATGACGAGGTGTTCACCCATTTCGCCGCCATCGCCGATGCGGGCGAGCTGCCGGTTTGCATCTACAACAACCCGACCACCACGCATTTCACTTTTTCGCCCGATCTGCTGGTCCGCCTGTCGGCCATTCCGCAGATCCGCGCGGTCAAGATGCCCCTGCCCGTACACGACGACTTCGTGACTGAAATCGCAGGTCTGCGCACCGACCTGCCGCAGGGGTTTTCCATCGGCTACAGCGGCGACCGGGGCTGCGGGGCGGCAATGCTGGCGGGGGCCGATGCCTTCTACAGCGTGGCTGCGGGCACCTGGCCCGAGGCCGCGCTGCGTCTGGTGAGGGCGGCCCAAGCGGGCGACAATCGGGAAGCCGATCGGATCGACGCGGGCTTTCAGCCGCTCTGGTCACTGTTTCGCCAATACGGCAGTTTCCGCGTCGTTCATCGTGCGGCCAACCTGATGGGCCTGTCGGATGCGCAACCGCCGCGTCCGATCCTGCCGCTTGCGCCCGATCACGACGTGGCGCTGCGCCATGCCATTTCCGCTCTGGAGGGGATCTGAAACCGGCATACCGTTGCATACCGATTGCCTATCGGTCTTTCGGCGGCTAGAACCGCGCGAAATCGCGAGGGAGCCTTTCCATGACCAAGACCCGCACCGAAACCGACAGCTTTGGCCCGCTGGAGGTTGACGCCAGCAAATACTGGGGCGCGCAGACCCAAAGGTCGATCCAGAACTTTCCCATTGGTTGGGAACGCCAGCCTGTCGCCATCATCCGCGCGTTGGGCGCGGTCAAGCTGGCGGCGGCACGCGTGAACCAGGCAAACGGCGACCTGGACGCCGGCATTGGCAATGCGATGGAACAGGCTGCAACCGAGGTGTTCGAGGGAAAGTTTGACGACAACTTTCCCCTGGTTGTCTGGCAGACGGGTTCCGGCACCCAGTCGAACATGAATGCCAACGAGGTGATTTCCAACCGCGCGATCGAGATCCTGGGCGGCGAACTGGGATCGAAAAAGCCGGTCCACCCCAACGACCACGTCAACATGAGCCAGTCGTCGAACGACACCTTCCCGACCGCGATGCACGTCGCCATCGGCATGGTCGCGCGTGACACCCTGATCCCGGGCCTGGAAAAGCTGCACAAGGCGCTTGAGGCAAAGGCGCAGGAATTCAAGGACATCATCAAGATCGGCCGCACGCACACGCAGGACGCGACGCCCCTGACGCTGGGCCAGGAATTCGGCGGCTATGCCCATCAGGTCGCCAAGGGGATCGAGCGGGTCAAGCTGGCGCTGACCGACATCTATGAACTGGCGCAGGGCGGCACGGCGGTTGGCACCGGCTTGAACACCAAGAAGGGCTGGGACACGGCCATCGCGGCGGAAATCGCCCGGATCACTGGCCTGCCCTTTGTCACCGCGCCGAACAAGTTCGAGGCTCTGGCCGCGCATGACGCGATGGTGTTCTTCTCGGGCGCGCTCAAGACGGTTGCGGCATCGCTGTTCAAGATCGCCAACGATATGCGCCTGCTGGGGTCCGGCCCGCGGTCGGGCCTGGGCGAATTGATCCTGCCAGAAAATGAACCCGGCTCGTCGATCATGCCCGGCAAGGTCAACCCGACCCAGGCCGAGGCGCTGACCATGGTCTGCGCCCATGTCATGGGCAATGACGCGGCGGTGGGCTTTGCCGGGTCACAGGGGCATTTCGAACTGAACGTCTATAACCCGATGATGTCCTATAACGTCCTGCAGTCCATGCAATTGCTGGGCGACGCGGCGGGGTCGTTCACCGACAGCATGGTGGTGGGCACCCAGGCGAACGTCGCGCGCATCGACAAGTTGATGAAGGAATCGCTGATGCTGGTGACGGCGCTGGCGCCGACCATCGGATACGACAACGCGACCAAGGTGGCCAAGACCGCGCACAAGAACGGCACCACCCTGCGCGAAGAAGCCATTGCCCTGGGTCTGGTGGATGGCGAAACCTTTGATCGCGTGGTCCGTCCCGAAGACATGATCGGTCCCAAGGATTGATCGCGGCTTGACCAATGGCGGCAGGGGCGCGGTATGATGGCCGCGCCCTTGTTCGTTGGATACGCATGACCAAGATCGTCAACCTGCGCCAGACCCGCAAGCAACGTGCCCGCGACGCAAAACGCGCGGCAGGCGATGCCAATGCTGCACGCTTTGGCGAGGCGAAGCCCGTCCGGGATGCCCGCCAGGCGGAAGCGGACCGCGCCGGTCGCGTGCTTGATGCGCATCGCCGCGACGATACCGCGACCGATGATTGACCTGCCGCCGATGACCCCGCCGGTCAAGCGGTCTGTGACGATCGACGGGCACCGCACGTCGGTTTCGCTGGAAGAGGCATTCTGGCGCGGTATCGCCGATGCCGCCCGCACGCGCGGCATGACCCGGGCGCACCTGATCGGGCAGATCGACCACGCTCGCCCGCCCGAGGTTGGTCTGGCGACGGCGCTGCGGCTGTTCGTGGTCGCGGACCTGCGGCGGCAGGACTGATCGCGTCCCGCGAGCAGCGGGGGACTTCGCGTCCCCCGGACCCCCTGCGGGATATTTGCGTGAAGAAGACCCTTAGCCGCGCAGGGTGCCGCCGGTGGCCTTTTGCACCTTGTCGATGATCTTCTGGCTGACGGCCTCGATTTCCGCATCGGTCAGGGTTTTCCCGCGAGGTTGCAGGCGGGCGGTGATGGCGATGGATTTCCGGCCGCCCTCCAGCCCGGTGAACTGGTCAAAGACCGTCACGCCGTCGATCAGCGCCTTGTCCGCGCCTGCGGCGGCATTGACCAGGGCCAAGGCCTCGACCTGAGGATCCACGACAAAGGCGAAGTCGCGTTCGACCGCCTGCAATTCCGAAATGGTCAGCGCGGGCCGTGTCGCCGTGCGGGTCTTGGGAAATGGCACGTTGGCGATGCGGACGGTGAAGGCGACGGCTGGACCCTTCACATCCAGGCTGCGCAGGATTCGCGGGTGGATTTCGCCAAAGGTCGCCAGCACATTCGGGCCAAGCGCGATATTGCCCGCGCGGCCCGGATGCCACCACGGATCCAGCTTGCGGTTCACCTGCACCTTGGCGGGCGCGCCGATGGAGGCCAGCACGGCCTCGGCATCGGCCTTGGCGTCGTAGAGATCGACCTTGCGGCGGCTGCCGAAAGGATCGCGGGGGGCGGTATTGCCGATCATCAGCCCTGCGATCTGCGTGGTCTGTTCGCCGGGTTCGCCCCCTGCGAAGACCGGGCCAAGCTCGAACAGCGCAAGGTCGGAAAACCCGCGTGCCTGGTTGCGGGCAGCAGCACTCAGCAGGCCTGGCAGCAGGTCGGGGCGCAGATGGGTCATTTCGCTGCTGATCGGGTTTTCGACCCTGACGGCATCCGAACCGCCGCCGAACAGTTCAGCCGAGGCGCGGTCGATGAAACTGTAGGTGACGCATTCATTATAGCCCAAAGCGGCGGCGTGACGCCGCGCGGTGCGTTCACGGACCTGCAAGGGGGTCAGGACCGGCTGCGGCACGCCGGGGCGCGGGCGCGGCAAGGGCTGGCCTTGCAGTTTCGTCAGGCTGGCAATGCGGGCGATTTCCTCGACAAGGTCGGCCTCTCCCAATACATCGGGACGCCAGGACGGTACATGGGCCATTTCGCCGTCCATGCGGAAACCAAGCGCCGTCAGCGTGGCACGCTGCTGGTCAGCCGGAATGTCCATGCCGACCAAGCTGGCAGTCCGCGCCGTGTCCAGCCGATAGGCGCGGGCAGTGTCGGGAACCGCCCCCGCCTCGATCACTTCGGACGGCTCGCCGCCGCACCAATCCAGGATCAGTTGTGTCGCCAGTTCAAGCCCCGGACGGGTGAACGCTGGATCAACGCCCCGTTCAAAGCGATAGCGGGCGTCGCTGTTGATCTTCAACGCCCGGCCCGCCGCTGCGATAGCGATGGAATCCCAATAGGCGCTTTCCAGAAAGACATCGGTCGTGTCGTCCGAACAGCCCGAGTGTTCGCCCCCCATGATGCCCGCGATGCTTTCCGGGCCATTCGCATCGGCGATCACCATGGCGCCATCGGGCAGCGCATAGGTCTTGCCGTCGAGGGCCAGGATTTCCTCGCCCGGCGCTGCGGAACGGACAAGAAGGTTGCCGGAAACCTTTGCCATGTCAAAGACATGAAGCGGCCTGTTCAAGTCATAGGTGAATAGGTTGGTGATATCGACAAGGGCGTTGATGGGCCGCAGGCCAATGGCGCGCAACCGCTGTTGCAGCCATTCCGGCGAAGGACCGTTCCTGACGCTGCGGATCACCCGGCCTGCGAAATAGGGGGCCTTGTCCGCAATCTTGGGGTCGATGGAAACAGCGATGGGGCTGGCAAAGCGCCCTGCCACCACAGTACCGGCAACGGGCTTCAGCACCCCCAGGCCCCGCGCCGCGAGGTCGCGTGCGATGCCATGGACGCCAAGCGCGTCTGGGCGGTTGGGCGTGATCTTGATGTGGATCATCGGGTCAACCTTGTCCGGCGCATTTTCGGCAAGCCAGTCCACGAACCGCTGCCCCACCTCGCCCGAGGGCAGCTCGATGATGCCGTCATGTTCCTCGGACAGTTCCAGTTCCCGTTCCGACGCCATCATGCCGTGGCTTTCGATGCCCCGGATCTTGCCCACGCCCAGCGTCACGTCGATGCCGGGGACATAGTCGCCGGGCTTGGCCAGAACCACGGTGATGCCTTCGCGGGCATTGGGGGCGCCGCAGACGATCTGCTTTTCCCCCTCGTCGGTCATGACGCGGCAAACGCGCAGGCGGTCGGCGTCCGGGTGCTGCTGGGCGTGCAGCACGCGCGCCAGGGTGAAAGCCTTCAGCTTCGCTGCCGGATCACGAACCTCCTCGACCTCCAAGCCCAGGTCGGTCAACGCCTCGGTGATCTGGTCCAGGGTCGCGGTTGTGTCCAGATGCTCTTTGAGCCAGGAGAGGGTGAACTTCATGACTTCGCTTTCCGGTTACGTCAGCACGGGCATTTGCCAGCGTTGAACCGTTCCGGGGCGGGATGGTCAAGCGCCAAGCTGCCCCAATCCGCCGAAATCTTGCAGGCGGTGATTGCCCAAGGCCCATGGGAATGCCAGAACGGGCGAAAATCTCTTCCCAAGGTCGATCATGCCATATCCTCATCATCCGGTCCTTGCCGGTCTGACCCTTGCAGCCGCCATGAGCCTGGGCCTGCCCGCCGCCGCGCAACAGGCATCGGACAGCACGCCGGTCTGCGGCGGCGATGCGCAATGGCTGGAGGGTGATGGCAGCCAGGACATCGCCGCCAGCCCGGCCGCGCTGTCGGCCCAAGCGCAGGTGGCGGGCGGACAGCAGGCGCTTTTCGCCTTTCGCACGGGCGCTGCAAGCCAGGCCCTGCGGGTCGAGGCAAGCGCGTCGGACGGCGATCCCGCGATCACCCTGCTGACCGAGGACGGGGACGTGATCGCGGAAAACGACGATACGCCGGTATCGCTGAACTCGGCCCTCGAGACAACCGTTGGACCGGGCGTTTATTGCGTTGCGGTCCGGTCGGTGGGAAACAGCGCCATGTCGGCCACGGTCCAGGTCTCGCGCCCCGAGCAAGCCGCGCTGCCGCAGGGCGGAGACGATGCGGGCATCAACCGGATCGCCGCCTGTACACCGGACACTCCGGCCGAGTCCTTGGTTCAGGGCGTTTTGGACGAACGCCTGGGCCAGGGGGCCGTGACGGCGACGCAGGACGGCACGCAGACGGGATACTACCGTTTCAGCCTGGCACAGGGAATGCCGCTGACGCTGCGCGCCGCAAGTCCGACGCTGGATCCCATGCTGCGCCTGTATGACGCCCAAGGCGCCCTGCTGGGAGAAAACGACGATGCCGACGGGCTGAATTCGCGTCTGGATTTCGCCACGGCCCTGACGCCGGGGGATTACTGCGTCGCGGTTGCCGCGCTTTCCGCGCAGCCGGGCGAACTGACAGTCAGCGCGGAAAAGCTGGACGTGGAGGCTTTCCTGCGCAATGCCTATCGCAAGGGGGAACTGAGCCCGCCTGCGGACGGCTCCCATCCGATCCAGGCGGTCGACCTGGCGCAGGTCACGCAGACGGTTGTCCTGCATGACGGCGCCACGCAATGGCTGGGCTTCGATCTGGACCAGCCGACCGTGGTCATCATCAATGCCTTTGGCGGGCTTGTCGGGGCCGATCCCAGGCTGGTGCTGTTCGCCGCATCAGGCGCAGTTGCGGGCGAAAACGACGATGCCGATGGCGGCACGGATGCCCGCTTGGGTCCGGTGCTGCTGGAGCCGGGCCGCTATCACCTGGGGGTGGTCGATGTCGGGCGCAACGATGGCAGCGCCGGGCCGATCCGTCCCATCGGCCTGACCTTCGACCGTTTCCTAAGGGCCGAGTAATCTTGCACCCCTGCCCGCCAATCCTATCTATCAAGCAAAGGGGCGGCGGTTCCGCCCCCTCTGATAGGAGAAGCCCTTGTCGGACAATGTCCAGCAACAGCTGTTGATCGAACAGCGCGTCGCAAACGAATCGAAATCGCAGCTGGTCGCCTATCTGCTGGCGGTCCTGTTATGGGGACTGGGCGTTCACCGCATGTATCTGGGCCGCTGGGTCAGCGGCATTATCATGCTGATCCTGTCCGGCATAGGCGCGTTGACCGCGCCCATCCTGATCGGCTGGATCCCCCTGGCCTTTGTCTGGGTCTGGGCGGTCATCGACCTGTTCCTGATCCCCGGCATGATCCGCGACGACCAGGCCGTGATCCGGCAACGGCTGATGGCAGGACGCTGGTAACAAAAAGGCCGCGCAGGCAATCGCCCGCGCGGCCTTTCCTTTCCAGGCGATCGCCTTATTTCGGGGCGATCATCATCACCATCTGCCGGCCTTCCAGCTTTGGCATGGATTCGACCTTGCCCGCTTCGCCCACGTCGGTACGGACGCGGTTCAGCAGTTCCAGTCCCAGATCCTGGTGGGCCATCTCGCGACCGCGAAAGCGCAGGGTCACCTTGACCTTGTCGCCTTCCTCCAGGAACTTCATCACGGATCGCATCTTGACATCATAGTCATGGGTATCGGTTCCCGGACGGAACTTGATTTCCTTGATCTCGATGATCTTCTGCTTCTTGCGAGCCTCGGCCTCGCGCTTTTGCTGTTCATACTTGAACTTGCCTAGGTCCATGACCTTGCAGACCGGAGGGGTCGCATTGGGCGAGATTTCGACCAGATCCAGCCCGGCGTCCTGCGCCATCTGCAACCCGACCGAGGGCGGAACCACGCCGACATTCTCTCCATCGGCGCCGATCAGGCGGATTTCGGACACGCGGATGCGTTCGTTCACGCGGGGTCCAGTATCACGGGTGGGCGGTGCGTTATGCGGTCGGCGGGCTATGGCTGTGCTCCTTTGATAGCCAAATCGGAATAGACGGAAAATAAGCGTCCAAACGGGATTGTTCAACTGGATTTGATGCTTTGCCCAAAGGCGGGGCCAAATCCCCCTGCCTTTGTGCGCGCCCGGCGCCTTTTCCGTGCCGCGCCCCTGTGCCATAGCTGGCGAAACGTCTGCAAGGAACCGTCCGCCATGCGCATTCTTCTGGCCCTGATCGTGATTCTGACCCTTGGCCTGGGAGGATGGTGGATCTGGCAAGACGGTCGGCTGGCGCAAGACGTGCCCGCACCTGACGCGCCAGTGGCGGCCGACACCGCCGCAGCCACCCAGGCGACCGAGGCTGCGGCCGATGCCGCAGCCGATGCCGCAGCCATTGCAGCCGATGTGGCTGCAGAGGCGGTCGAAGCGTCCGAGGAAGCGGGCGTGGCCCCCGTCAGCGACGCGGCCGCCGAGGCCGAGGCCGCAGCCGAGGCTGCGCTGGAGGCTGCGGACCGTGCGGCAGATGCCGCAGCCACCGCCGCCAGTGGCGCCGTCGCCCCCGTGGCCCAAGCGGCCCAGGATGCCGCACAGGCCGCCAATGATGCAGCCGCCGCGACGGACCAGGCCGCAACCGCTGCCGTTGCCGCGACGCGCATTCAGTCGCTGTTGACGCCCGAAGGGTTTGACGCGGCCCAGGTCGCCCGGATCATCGACGACGCCGCCCTTGGCGATGCGCAGAAAGCCACGCTGAAACGGCTGGTCGAAACCGCCGGGTCCAACCCGGACCTGCTGAGGCAGGCCCTGGATCAGGTCAAGGCCGTGATGCCGTGACAGCCCATCCGCCGCTGGCGGCCTTTCTGAAATCGCGTCCATCGGTTCTGGGCCGCGGTCCCATTGCCATCATCCTGATCGAAGACGATGCGGCGGTCGAGGAAACCCTGCTCCATCACCTTGGCCTCGGGTTCCGCCATATCCTGGCCTTGTCGCCCGATCCTGTCACCCTGCCCCCGGATCTAGCGGGCCGCGTCACCAACCTGCATTGGAACGCCCGCGATTCCATGGCCCATCAGGGTGCAGTCAATGCGGTGATCGCTGCCGTTCCTGCAGGAACCTGGCTTTATTACTGCTACAACGCGGAATTCCTGTTCTTCCCCTTTTCGGAAACCCGCAGCGTGGCCGAGCTTCTGGCCTTTCACGCCGAGGAACGGCGCAGCGCCATGCTGACCTATGTCATCGACCTTTACTCGACAAACCTGACACGCGATCCGAACGCGGTCAGCCTGACAGAGGCGATGTTCGACCGTGCGGGGTATTTCGCGCTTGGCCGCAAGGGACCGGATGGGCAGCCGCTGGACCGGCAACTGGATTTTCATGGCGGTCTGCGGTGGCGGTTCGAGGAACACGTCGCCCCCGCCCGCCGCCGCATAGACCGTATCGCCTTGTTCCGCGCGGCGCCCGGCCTGCACCTGGAAGCCGACCACAGGTTCGGCATTCCCGAATACAACACCTATGCCTGCCCCTGGCACAACAACCTGACCGCCGCCGTTGCGTCATTCCGCGCCGCCAAGGCTCTGGCCAAGAATCCCGGTTCCCGGGAAGCAGTGGGCAGTTTTCAGTGGCGGAACTCGGAACGCTTCCAATGGAACGCACAGCAACTGATGGATCTGGGGCTGATGGAACCCGGACAATGGTTCTAGCCGCAAGGGGATAGGAACGTCACAATCTCGGCGTCGAGCCTTTCCGCCACCAGCCCAGCACCCTGCCCGCCTTTGGCATCGGTTCGTCCCGCAGTGATTCCCCCGCTGTTGCTGCAGGCCGTCAGTGAGCAAAGCCGCTGATCCTGGGCAGCCAGGTGGACAGCGCGGGCACAAAGGTCAGGATCAGCAGCGACACGATTGCCGCAAGGAAAAAGGGCGGCAATTCGCGGACCAGGGCTGACGGCTTTTGCTTGGTCGCCGAGGCAACCACGAAAATGAGTCCCCCCACTGGCGGGGTCATAAGCCCGAACGTCAGGTTGACGATGACGATGATGGCAAAGTGATCCGGCGCGATGCCGAGGTTATGGGCAATGGGCGCCAGGATCGGAACCAGGATCATCACACCCGGCAAGGGATCCATGAACATCCCGAAGAACAGCAGCAGCACGTTGACCATCAGCAGAAAGGCGATGGGCGACAGGTCCATCGCGATCACGGCACTGGCCATGGCTTGCGGGACGCCCTCGATGATCAGCACCCATGCAAAGGCACGGGCTGCCGCCAGGATCATCAGCACGGCGACCGACATGATGGCCGAACGCAGGAACGCGCCCCACAGGTCGGCAAAGGTGAAACCGCGATAGATGACCGCGCTTGCAACGATCGCGTAGAAGACCGCCACCACCGACGCCTCGGTCGGCGTGAAGATGCCGCCGCGGATGCCGCCAACGATGGTGACGATCAAAAGCAGCGCGGGAAGCGCGGCTATGGTGTTGCGCACCATCTGCGAGGCAGGGGGACGCGCCTCAAGGCTGCGATAGTTGCGCTTGCGGCTGATCCACCAGTTCACGCCGGCGATGAGGCCAGAGATCAGCAGGCCCGGCGGAAGTCCCGCCATGAACAGCGATCCGACCGATACATTGCGATCCTGCAGCGCATAGATGATCATCGTGATCGACGGCGGTATGATCGGGTCCACGACAGCCACCGAAATCGTCAGCGCGCCAGCATAAGCCTTGGAATAGCCGCTGCGCTCCATCATCCGGGCCATCATCGCCCCAGGGCCTGCCGCCGACGCCAGAGCCGAGCCTGAAATACCAGCAAACAGAGTTCCGGTCAGGATGTTCGCATAGCCCAGGCCGCCGCGCAGATGCCCCACGAATTGCGATGCGAACCGCATCAACATACGCGATATCGCGCCCGTGGACATGATCTCGGCCGCAAGGATGAAAAACGGGACGGCCAAAAGCGGAAAGCTGTCGAGGCCGGTGAACATCTCCTTCACCACCACGACCATGGGATAGCGTCCGTCGATGGCCACCGCCGCAAAGGCTGCCATGGCAAGGCTGAATGCGACGGGCACCCCCATGATCATCAGGATCAGGAATGCGGCGATCATGATCTCAGCCAAGGGCACTCTCTTCCGGGTGTTCCATGCCAGCACGCAAATAGCGGGGCGCCATCAGGACAAGATGAACGATCATCAGCAGAAAGCCGACTGGCATTGCCGCATAGACCCACTTCATCGGAACTTGCAATGCGGCCGACCGCTGGACCGCCATGCGATTCATGTAGTCAACACCGACCCAGACCATGAAGCCGAAGAACCCCAGCAGAACCAACAGGATCAACACGCGCAGTGCACGCTGCAGCGGGCCTGGCAGCGCATCCTGCACATTGGTGATCGCGGCGTGCGCGCCCTCGCGAAGCGCAAGGCCGCTGCCGAGGAAGGTCAGCCAGATCATCGAATAGCGCGCCACCTCGTCTGCCCAGCTCAGCGAATTGCCCGTCAGATAGCGGCCCAGGACATTCCAGCCAAGAATGACCGACATCGCCATCAGCCCAAGCACCAACACGGTGCCGTTCAGCGTCACAAAGGCATTTTCGAGGCGGCGCATCTGATTATTCAAAGGCTTGGATGCGGTCCATAAGCTCCTTGCCGAACTGTGCCTCATAGGCCTTGTAGCGCTCGGCAAGCGCCTCACGGAAGGCCGCCTTCTGCTCGGCCGACAGTTCGTTCACCGTCATGCCGGCCTCCTGCATCTGGGCGACACCGGATGCGTCCACCTCATCGACATAGGCCCGCATGGCGACAACGGCGTCGTCGGCGGCTTTCTCGAAGGCGGCTTTCTGCTCGTCATCCAGATTCCCCCAGAGCGAGGGGGAAATCAGGATGATCGTCGAGGAATAGACGTGCCCGTCCAGCGTCAGGTTCTTCTGAACCTCGTTCAGCTTGGCCGAGACAATGACCGAAAGCGGGTTTTCCTGGCCATCGATTGCCCCTTGCTGAAGCGCGCCGATCACCTCGGGCCATGCCATGGGTGTGGGTGCTGCGCCAAGGGCGCGGAACGCCTCGATATGGACCGGGTTCTCCATGGTGCGGATCTTCAGGCCCTCAAGATCGGCCGGCGTCTCGATGGGGCCGCGGTTGCTGGTGATGTGGCGAAAGCCCTGTTCCCCCCATGCAAGCGCGTGCAGGCCTGCATTCTCGAACTTGGCAAGCATCTCGTCGCCGATTTCGCCATCAAGGACCGCACGGGCATGGTCCTTGTCGCGCAAAAGGAACGGGATGCCCAGAACACCGACTTCGGGCACAAAGTTCGACAGCGTTCCATCCGAGGCGATCGTCATCTCGACCGTGCCGAGTTGCAGCCCTTCCAGAACCTCGCGTTCACCCCCAAGGCCAGAGGACGGGAAGTGGCGGAAGGTGAACTGGTCGCCAAGGCTGTTCTTCAAGGACTCCTCGAACGCCTTGGCCCCGGCGCCATAATGGCTTTCCTCGGCCAGCGCATAGCCGATCTTGATTTCCTGTGCAGCGGCAGGCGCAGCCAAGACCAAGCCAAGAACAGCGGCAGCAACAAAATTCTTCATATCTCAGGTCCCTCCCTCGGATCGGGCGAAACTAGCTTTAGCCGCCCGGGATGCGCAACCTGTGAACGCAACAATAAACCGGAACGGCGTCCGTAATTCTGCAAGGGCATCAAAGGTGAACGCCTTTTTTCAACAGATCAATCCTCCACTTTCTGCTAGGTTGCCCATCAGGCCCGGCGGGGAGAGGCTGGGACAATCTAGTTACCGAAGGAGAGGCTCATGGCAAATACACAAGGCGTGCTTATTCATCCCGCAGTCGACAACGGGATAAAGCGTGGGAACCCGGATTTTTCCGGCGGCGTCCTGACCTGCAAATGCGCGACGAAGCCGGTCAAGGTCCGGGTCGGCGCGCAGACCGCGCATAATCACGTTTGCGGCTGCACGAAATGCTGGAAGCCCGACGGGGCTGTCTTCAGCCAGGTGGCCGTCGTATCGCGCGATGCAATCCAGGTTCTGGAAAACGGCGACAAGCTGCAGATCGTCAACAAGGACGCGCCCATCCAGCGTTACGCCTGCACCGGCTGCGGCGTTCATATGTATGGCCGGATCGAGAACAAGGACCATCCGTTCTATGGACTGGACTTTGTCCATACGGAACTGTCGACCGAAGCCGGATGGTCGGCGCCCGAGTTCGCGGCCTTTGTCAGCTCGGTCATCGAATCCGGCATTGCTCCGTCCCGAATGGACGGCATCCGGGCGCGGCTGCGCGAGTTGGGGCTTACTCCCTATGATACATTGTCGCCGCCCCTGATGGACGCCATCGCGACCCATGCGGCCAAGCGTCAGGCGAAACCAGCACCCGCCGCGGCAACGCAAAACGCGTCACCGGCGCCTGCCGAGACACGGCAAAGCGCCTCGGCTGCGCCGCAGCATAAATCCGCCCCGCCGGCCCCTGCCAAAGAAAGCGGGTCGATCTTCGGCCGGTTGCTGAGCAAACTTTTTGGTGGCGGCCAGCGATAGGAGAATAGGCATCGCGCTGGGCGACGAAATTGGCGTGACCAATCTCGTCGTCCAGGCCGCGACCCACTGAATTTCAGCGCCAGAACAGGAGTGTCGCGGCGAGAGCGACGGCTGAGGGGACGCTTTCTGGACAATATTCGCGGTTCCACCGTTCAACAGCGGCTACCAGTAGCGGTGCCGCGAATGGTCCAAACCCCATCGCAGCGTTTGCCTGGAGCCAGGTCAACTTGCTGATACCGGCATGGGCCTGCGCAACTGATAGCGGCAGGTATTCATCCCCCGCCCGAAGTTCTGACGACCCTCAGCCAGACCTGGTTTCCAGCTTCCGCAATGAAGACAGGCGGATCCCTTGTTGAACCGTGCTATCCAGGGTGCCGTCCCAGATCACATTCACCGAATTACCGGCAGGGCAAGCAGCGCCGCACAGGCACCGAAGCCTACGGCAGCACATCAAGTCCACCGCCCCCTTTTCTGTGACCGGTTGCGGCTTATCTGACTCCTCAAAGGATACCCGATGCTGCTGAGCCTTCGTGACGTCACCAAGACCTATCCGGCCGCAACAGTACCGGTGCTGAGCGGTGTCTCCCTTGATCTGGGGCGGGGCCAGATGCTGGCGCTGACAGGCGAGTCCGGCTCGGGCAAAAGCACGCTGCTGCATCTGATCGGCGGGCTGGACACGGCCGATCACGGCGTGGTGGCGATCGACGGCACCGATCTTACGCCGATGGACGATGCGGGACGCGCGGGCCTTCGACGTGGTGCCGTGGGCGTGATCTTTCAGCAGTTCAACCTCATCCCCTCGCTGACCGTGGCGGCAAACATCGCCTTCCAGGCGCGACTGGCGGGTCGCCATGACGCGAACCGCGCCAAGGCGCTGACCGCCCGGCTGGGATTGAACGATCACCTGCACAAGTATCCAGAACAGTTGTCCGGGGGCCAGCAGCAGCGGGTGGCGATCGCACGCACGCTTGCGCCGCGCCCAGATCTGGTGTTGGCGGATGAGCCGACCGGCAATCTGGATGAAGCCACGGCGGACATCGTTCTGACCATGCTGCAGGAACTGGTCGAAGAAGCGGGCGCAGGGTTGATCCTGGTCACCCATTCCGAACGGCTGGCGTCCCGTATGCCGCGCCGGTTGCGCCTGCACGCGGGTCGTCTGGAGTGACTGCCGCGATCCTCTCGGCCCTCGCATCCCATTGGCGACGCAATCCCTTGCAGTTGCTCACGCTTCTGGTCGGGCTGGCCCTCTCGACAGCCCTGTGGTCTGGAGTGCAGGCGATCAACGCCGAGGCGCGCGCCAATTATAGGGCCGCAGCGGCAACCCTTGGCGAAGGCCAGTTCGCCCAGATCACGGCCCGGGACGGCCGGGGGATACCTCAGCAAACCTATGTCGCGCTGCGACGGGCCGGATGGATGGTCTCGCCGGTGGTCGAGGGTCGCCTTGGCCCCGTGCGGATCTTGGGGCTGGAGCCTTTGACCGCCCCCGGTGACCTGGTTCCAGCCGGCCCCGAAAGCGGCGCCGATTTCGAGGCCTTCCTGTCCGCGCCCGGGCAGGTTTTTGCGCGCGAAGATATCCTCGCCCAACTGCCTGACCTCGACTCCGAGGCTGTTGTGTCCCCGGATGTCGCACCCGACACCGCTATTGCCGATATCGGGCTGGCGCAGCGCCTGCTGAACCGACCCGGTCAGATCGACCGCTTGATCGTCCTTCCCGATCAGCCCCTGACCCGCCGCCCGTTGGCCGATGTGGCGCCCGACCTGACCGTGGTTGCGCCGCAGGGCGGCAACGATATCGCGCAACTGACGGACAGCTTTCACCTGAACCTGACCGCCTTTGGCCTGCTGTCCTTTGCCGTGGGATTGTTCATCGTGCATGGCGCCATTGGACTGGCCTTCGAGCAGCGCCGCGCGTTGGTGCGCACGCTTCGGGCGCTTGGTGCGCCGCTGGGGCGGCTGATCGCGCTGATGGCCGTGGAGCTTGCGGTGCTGGCCCTTGTTGCAGGCCTGATCGGCGTGGCCTTGGGGTATCTCATCGCAGCGGCCCTGTTGCCAGACGTGGCGGCGACCTTGCGCGGGCTTTACGGTGCGGATGTCTCGGGGCAGATGACGCTGCGCCCGGTGTGGTGGCTATCGGGGCTGGCAATAGCATTGGTCGGCACGGCCGTGGCCGCAAGCGGGGCACTGTGGTCGCTTGCACGGATGCCGCTGCTCAGCGGAGCGCACGCGCGCGCCCTGACTATGTCCCACCGCCATGGAAGGCAGTCGGCGGTGGCGGCGGGCCTGCTTGTCATCGCTGCGGCACTGGCGATCGGGGGCCAGGGGCTGCCGGCCGGGTTCGCCATGCTGGGTGCCTTGCTGATCGGCGGCGCGCTGGCCCTGCCTCCGGTGCTGACCTTGCTGTTGTCCTGGGCCGAGAGGCGCGCCAGGGCACCGGTGACGCAATGGTTCTGGGCCGATACCCGCCAGCAGGTGCCGGGGCTTTCCCTGGCGCTGATGGCCCTGATGCTGGCGATGGCGGCCAATGTGGGCGTCTCGACGATGGTCTCGTCCTTCCGGCTGACCTTTGTCGGGTTCCTGGACCAGCGACTGGCGGCTGAACTTTATGTCAGGGTCGAAGATCCCGCGCAGGCTGACGCCATCACCGCAGCCGCGACCCGGTACGCCCATGCGATATTGCCGCTGCTGAGCGTGGATCGTCAGATCGCTGGCCTGCCAGGCGAGATCCTGGGCCAGCGCGATGATGCGACCTATCGCGATAACTGGCGGCTTCTGCGCGCGGTCCCCGATGTCTGGGACCGTCTGGCGCAGGGTGAAGGCGTGCTGATCAACGAACAGATCTATCGGCGGGCGGATCTGGATTTGGGTACCGAGATCGCTGCGCCTGGGGGTACGGGAATGCCGGATGTCACCCTTCCGGTGCTGGGCGTTTACGGCGATTATGGCAACCCGGTCGGACAGGTCGTCCTGACCGAGACATTGTTTCGCAACCTGTTCCCGGATGCCACGGTCAGGCAGTTCGGCCTGCGCGTCGATCCGGGTCGCGTCGATGCCTTGCGGGATCGCCTGAGCGCCGAAGCCGGAGTGGCCGAAAGCGCGATGATCGACCAGGCCGCGGTCAAGGCCGCCTCTCTGGCGGTTTTCGAGCGGACCTTTACCGTGACCGCCGCGCTGAATGTGCTGACCTTGGCGGTCGCGGGCTTTGCCATCCTGATGAGCCTTTTGACCCTGGCCGCGATGCGGCTGCCGCAACTGGCCCCGGTCTGGGCGCTTGGGTTGACGCGGCGCAGGCTGGCCGGGCTGGACCTGCTGCGGGCCTTGGTGCTGGCCACGCTGACCGGCGCACTGGCGCTGCCGCTGGGTTTGGCGCTGGCTTGGTCCCTGCTCGCCATCGTCAATGTCGAGGCCTTTGGCTGGCGGCTGCCGATGTATCTTTTCCCGCTCGACTACTTGCGGCTGGGGATGCTGACCCTTCTGGCGGCGGCGATTGCCGCGATATGGCCGGCATGGCGGCTGTCGCGCACACCGCCCGCGCAACTTCTGGGGGTATTCCGCCATGAACGCTAAAGCGTTGGTTCTTTTGCTGCTTTTCCCGGTTACGGCGTTGGCGCAAGGCTTTGCCGGTCTGGGCTCAGAAGCCGAGGATTTCGCACTGCCTGTCCCCGGGACCGCGCTGGAGTTTCCGGCCGACCATGGCGCCCACCCCGCCTACAGGATCGAATGGTGGTATCTGACCGCCAACATGACCGGCCCTGACGGGACGCCATACGGCCTGCAATGGACGCTGTTCCGGTCCGCCCGGGCGCCGCGCGACGGGGAAGGATGGGAAACGCCGCAGCTTTGGATGGGCCATGCGGCGGTCACCACGCCCGGCTCGCATCATGTGGCGGAACGATTGGCCCGTGGGGGTATCGGCCAAGCGGGGGTGCAGGCCGATCCATTCTCGGCTTGGATCGACGACTGGGTCATGGAAGGGCCGGATTTCGACACCCTGCACCTGACGGCGTCCGGTTCTGACTTTGCCTATGACGTGCAACTGCGCGCGTCCGGTCCCCTGGTCCGCCATGGTCAGGACGGCTATTCGGTCAAATCTGCCGCAGGACAAGCCAGCTACTATTATTCGCAGCCCTTCTTCAATCTGTCCGGCACGCTGTCCCTGCCGGATGGCGATGTTCCCGTGACCGGCACGGCATGGCTGGATCGGGAATGGTCATCGCAACCGCTGGCCGAGGATCAGCAGGGCTGGGACTGGTTCTCGTTGTCGTTCGACGATGGCAGCAAGCTGATGGGCTTTGTTCTGCGCGGCGCCAGTGACTATACCTCCGCGACCTGGATTACCGCTGATGGACAGGCCACCCCCCTTCCCAATGGCGCCTTTACTGCCGCGCCGCTGTCTCGTCAGAGCGTGGCCGGGCGGAAAGTGCCGACGACATGGAACGTCAGCTTGCCCGCGCAGGGCGTGGAGCTGACGGTAGAAGCCCTGAACCCCGATGCCTGGATGCAAACCTCGGTGCCATATTGGGAGGGGCCGGTGACCATCACGGGCAGCCACAGGGGCGTCGGCTATCTCGAGATGACAGGCTACGACTGATCAACGCCTTTTCATCCGATCCCGTGGGGGATGCCGCGCATACGCATTCCCGGCTTCATGTACAGGCAACCGGCGCATAAGGGCGCTTTTTGCAATGGTGGATCAGTCGTTATAATGGTCGAACTCATCCCCTCCGGCTATGCATACAATCAGCGGTCTTAGCGTGTGGATGATTTTGACGGTGCGGCCATGGGGGGCAAGAACCCCGGCAAGCTTCTTGTAAACCTCGGGTGCCTCGTCAGCCCCGGCGCCGCGCAGATGTGTTCCAGCCTGCGTGATCCTGAGCCGCACCGCCTCGAAGTCCACCTTGCCACCTTCGGGTGCCACTGGGTGACCTTCTTCATCTTGCCGTTCGGCTGCTTCTGCTCGGCAACGCGCTTGCGCCGTTTGCCAGCGGCCTTGGTCCGCGACATGATCCGCCCAGCGCCGTGGATGGTCGAATAGAAGGCCGCCCGCGATAGATCGCTGTCCACGCCCTCGACGATAATCGACACATCGCCCATCGAGGATCCGATGAAGCTGCGCTGACCGGGAAATGCCGGTGTGGCGCCCTTACGAACGACCCAATAGGTCCCTCCATAATGGGTCTCTTCCCAGGCAAAGTTGTTGTAGTTGTGGACTTCCTCCATGATTTTACCGCCCAGGATACCGACCACCGTCTCGCAAACCCAGTCACGACCCGCGTAGGCATAGTGGCCCGCTAGCCGCATCGCCCGGATATAGTCACGCCCGTGACGGCTATCGGTATCCAGCATGTAGGTGTCTCGTTGTCGCGGGCGCGCTCCATAAAATGTGTGGCAATCGCATGGCCCAGCCCGCAAGAGCCGAAATGCGCGCCTACCTCGATGCGATCAGCTTCATCGGCAAAGACGAAGACATGATGGTTCCCCTGACCCAACCGTCCCGAGCTGCTCCAGCGCCTTTTTCTTGAGATCAGGATGGCTTTTGAGAAATCCGGCCTCATTCCAAGCAGAGTCGTCGCAAACCTGGTGAACAAGGGCGTGGTATTCTTGTGTCCAATGCCGAAGGACAGGCTTGCAAAGGTCTCATCGGCGAGCCTCGAAAGGCCTCGTAGGTGGCAAGGACGTTCAGGTACCAAGACCCTGGCGCCAGCGCCTCCAGTTCCAGCAGCGGCACGAAGATCGGCGGCGTGTCCGGGTCAATCGGGCCGGGTTCAGCCTCCGCCCCATAGCCCAGCAGGCAGGCCGCGATTGTGCCCTCGACCTCGGCCAGCCAGGCATTGCTGTAGGAAAAGTTCCCCGTCTCGCGCGCGGCACGTTCCTGTCCAAGCGCCCAGGGGTCTCCCTCGGGGCCAACCGTCTTGCGCCAGAAATGCAGCGGCAGGTCGTCCGCCGCCATGTTGATGAAGCGCACCAGATGCGCGGCATCCGATGCCCTTGCCCTGCGGATGTCCATGCCCGTTTCCTGTCTCTGCCTGCGCCCTTCGCGCCTGTCAGTCTTTGACGATTTGACGCCCGCTCGCCAGCCCCTTTGATCATTGCGCTCCCACGCCGATGGTCTGGCTTGCGCGTCGCACGGGGGCTGCCTACGAAGGGCCGTGATCCACGAAGCGCCTGATGAGGACAGACATGAGCGACACGGTTTTCCGCTTTCCCGAACCCGGTCCGGAACCCATCACCACCGACCTGGCTGGCTGGACCAAGATCGAGGGCGACCCGACCATGCGTTATTGGGTGCAGCACAGCTCGCTTGACGGCAGCATGATCTCTGGCACCTGGGAGGCGACGACCGGCACCTGGCACGCAAGCTATCAGTTCTACGAGTTCGTCCATCTGATCGAAGGCCGCATCACCATCACACCCGATGGCGGTGTCCCTGTCACGCTGACCCCCGGCGACGCCTTCGTGGTCGAGCCGACCTTCAAGGGCACCTGGACCATCGAGGAGCCCGTGCGCAAGCACTTTGCCATCAAGCTGAAGTAAGCCCACCGCTGCCCTGGTGACCGGTCCGTGCGTCGGCGGGTTGCAGACTTTGCTGCAACGGACCCTTTCGGGAAAATCCCCCATGACCACTGCCGACCTGATCCTGACCAATGCACGTATCCTGACCATGGACCCGGACCACCCCCGTGCCTTAGCGGTGGCCGTTGCCGGTGAGCGGATCCTTGCGGTGGGCAGCGCGGCAGAAATCGCGGCGCTGGCCGGGCCGGGAACGAGGATCATTGACGCGGGCGGGCTGACGCTGTTGCCCGGCTTCTTCGAAGGGCACGTGCATGTGGGCCTTGGCGGCGCGGACCTGACGCATCTGCACATCGGCCACCTGCATGGGCCCGAGGCAGTTGGCGCTGCATTTCGCAGCTTTGCCGCCGCGAACCCCAACATGGCGCTGCTCATGGCCCAGGAGGCGCATTACGGCATCCTCGACAAGCCCACCACGCGCCACGACCTTGACGCGATGATCGCTGACCGTCCGATCGCGATGATGTCGCCCGACCTGCACACGGTCTGGGCCAACACCGCTGCGCTGAAGGCCGCCGGGCTGCTGCACGGCGCCGAAATGCCGCACGGCCACGAGGTCGTCACGGGCGACGACGGCCTTGCCACCGGCGAACTGCGCGAGTTCGAGGCCTTCGGCCCGCTGATTGCCTATGCGGGCGAAGGGCGCATCAATCTTGGTATTGCCACGGGAGAGGAGCCGGATCCCTGGCCCACGGGAACCGAGCGTGCCGCGGATAAGGCGCTGCTGCTGAGGGGGATGCTGCATTGCGCCGCCCATGGTGTGACCAGCCTCGTCAACATGGACGGCAATCGCTACACGCTGGACCTGCTTGCCGAGATGCGGGCCGAGGGCAACCTGCCCGTCCGCGTAAAGGTGCCGTTTCATTTCAAGCCGCACATGGCACTGGATGCGCTTGATCGCGCCTCGGCCATGGCGGCGAAATTTGACGATGACTGGATCAGTTCCGGCTTCGTCAAGATGTTCATGGATGGGGTGATCGACAGCAGAACCGCCTATATGCTTTGGGATTACGCCGATCAGCCCGGCCACGGGTCCGCGCCGCTGTTCCCACCTGACCGCTTCGACAAGATCGCCACCGAGATCGACCGGCGGGGCTTACAAATCGCGGTTCATGCCATCGGTGACGGCGCGGTGCGGACGGTGATCGACGGCTACCAGGCGGCCCGTGCCGCCAACGGCCCGCGTGACAGCCGCCACCGCATCGAACATATTGAACTGATCGACCCTGTCGATGTACGCCGTTTGGGGACGCTCGGCATCACCGCCAGCCTGCAACCCCCCCACGCGCCTGGCGCAATGGATTTCCCGTTACAGCCGACGCTGTCGCGGTTCGGACCCGACCGGTGGGCCGATGCCTACCAGTGGCGCAGCCTGGCCGAGGCGGGCGCCCCCATAGCCTTCTCCAGTGACTGGCCGGTGGCCGATGTCTCGGTTCTCCGTGGTATCGCGACAGCATTGACGCGCGAGCCTTACGCCGGCGCACGCGATGAACGGCTGTCCCTGGTGGACACGCTGCGCGCCTATACGGCAGGGGCAGCCTGGGCAGCGCACCGCGACCACGTGACGGGAACCCTGCGTCCCGGGCTGGCTGCGGACCTCGTGATGCTGGGAGGGGACATCGAGGCCACGGACACCGCGAGAATCCCGGATCTGGGCGTGGTCCTGACAGTCTGCGGGGGCCGCATCATCCACGACCGTCAGTCGTTGATCTTCGAGAGTTCCGACAGATAGAACCTTGCTGATGTCGCTCGAGGAGATGCTGCGCAGGCTTCCAGCATCATGGTCCGATCAACCAGGCTTACTCTCATCTGCCGGGTGCCTGAGATTCAGCAAATCCAAAGTCATGCGGCCTTTCAGGATTTCATCTCGCAGGCAGGCTTCAACCCGGATACGCGATGCTGCCGCGTCCCGCAGGGTCTCCAGCTCGTCGGGCGGCAACACAACCGCACCGTCGGCGTCGCCAAAGACAAGGTCACCCGTGTGAACGGTCACCTGCCCGATCAGCAGCGCCTGTCCGACAAGCCCGGGGTTACACTTGATCGTGCCCCGGATCGATCTGCCCCGTGCGAAGACCGGAAACCTCATCTTGATCAGGCTCGCGCTGTCACGCACCGCGCCATCGATGACAAGCCCAGCCACGCCCCGCTGGATGGCCGCCAAGGCGAGAATATCCCCGAAAGGCCCATAGTCGAGCGAACCGCCGTGATCCACGACCAGCACATCGCCCGGCTGGGCGACCGCCACGGCACGGTGCAAGGCAAGGTTGTCGCCGGGCGGCGACCAAACGGTCAGCGCCCGGCCCCAGACGACGCAGGTCGGGTCCAGCGGGGCAATGCTTCCTGGCAGGGCACCGATACCGCCCGCCGCTTCGTGCAGTGTCGCGGTACCGTAACCGGCCAGTTCCTCCAGCAGGCTGGGTGAAACACTTGCCCCGTCCCGCGACACGAGGTCAGGCCGCCGCGCCGATGGTGACGTGCAACGGCTCAAGCCCGCCAAAGCTTGCCACCAACTTGTCGCCGGGCTTTACCGGGCCGACGCCGTGGGGCGTGCCGGTCAGGATGACATCCCCCGGCATCAGTTCGAAGTACTCCGACAGCCGCGAGATGATCTCGGGGATGCGCCAGATCAGCAGCGAGATGTCGGATTCCTGCGTGACCTTTCCGTTCACCGTCAGTTCAATCCGTCCCGCGTTCAGCTTTCCCGTCCGGGAAATCGGGGTGATCGGACCCACAGGAAAGGAATGATCAAAGGACTTCGCGATTTCCCAGGGCAGTCCGCCGCCCTGGATATCGCGGCGGGTCATGTCGAGGCCCACGGCATAGCCCCAGATATGATCCTCAGCCTGATCGACCGGGATGTTGCGCCCGCCTCGGCCAATCGCCAGCACAAGTTCGACCTCGTGGTGAAAATCCGCGGTCTTGGTCGGGTAAGGAATGGTTGCGCCAGTGGCGACCACCGCATCGGTGGGCTTTTGAAAGAACAGCGGCGCATCGCGTTCGGCGTCGCCGCCCATTTCCTCGACATGGGCCACATAGTTCCGGCCAATGCAGTAAATCCGGCGAACCGGGAATTCTTCGCCGGATCCGGCGACGGGAATGGTCACGCGCGCGGGCGCCTCGATCATGGTCGTGGTCATCTGTCCTCTCCTCCTTAGCAGTATCGCCAGGCCGTCAGAAAGCCTGGGCCGTACGAACGGCAGTATGGCAATGTATGATCCAATCCACAAAGCATTTCATACATTATTTTTTCTTTGACAGATAAAAATGTGCGGCCCACTCTGATCCTTGGCTGACTGGTCAGAGGAGCCTGTCGCCCGGGGATGCTCAGGCACTGGCCGAAGCTCCTTGACGTTCACGCAGGCAGAAAACTGCCCCTGAGGGAGGAAGAACCATGAACGGACTGCAGCGCTGTGGTGCGACGTTTCTGCTGGCCATGGCGGCAAGCACGCCGGCCTTGGCCCAGGTGACCGACTTGACGCTTGTCGTTCCCAACCCGTCGGCCATCAACAACTATCCGTTGCACGTGGCGGTAGGCGAAGGCTATTTCGCCGAAGAAGGGCTGGAGGTGCAGGTCGAAGCCGTGAACGGGTCGGCCTCGGTGCTGCAGCTCCTGGCCTCGGGCCAGGGCGACATCGGCCAGCCCGGACCGGCGCCGGTCCTCGCAGCGCGGGCACGCGGTGAAGACATCGTAATGATCTACAACCATTTCAGCCGATCGGTCTTCGGCCTTGTTGTTCCTGAAGATTCCGCCGCCCAGACGCCTGCGGATCTCAAGGGCACGACCATCGGCGTGGGGACTGCTGACGGGGCCGAGGTGGGCTTTACCCGCAGCATCATGACCGATCTGGGCCTGGTCGAGGGCACGGATTACGAATTCCTGGCCATCGGCGATGGCGGCACGGCTGTCGCGGCCTTCCTGAACGAAGAGGTCGATGCCTATGCCGCGGCTGTTTCCGATGCGGCCATCATCTCGTCGCGCGGCATCCCGCTGCGCGAGATCACCCCGGAACCCTATCTGGAATATTTCGGCAACGGATGGGCCGTGACCCGCGCCTTTCTTGAGGAAAACCCGGAAATCCTTGAAAAGTTTGGCCGCGCCCTGGTCAAGGGCACCAGGTTCGGAATGGATCCCGCGAATGCCGAGGCAACGCTGCGCCACGTCGCTGCGGGCAACCCGCAGGAAAGCGAGGATCCCGCCTTCGCGGCAACCCTTCTGGCCACCACGCAGGACCGCACGCGGCCCGTAGCCGAGGGCGATCCCCTGGGCTATTTCCCCCCCGAAGCCTGGGTGAAATGGCAAGACAGCCTTGTCGCCGCCGGCAGCATGGAAGCGCCGCTGGACGACCTAGAGGCGGCCTATACCAACCAGTTCGTCGAAGCCTGGAACGCGAATGACTGAGATGATGCAGGATGTCGTGCCATCCTCGGCGCGGAAGGTCGGGCGCGACAGCGCCCGGCCCCTTTATCAACTGCGCGGCGTTTCTAAGACCTTCGGGAACGGGGCCATCAGGGCCTTGGACCCGGTGGATCTGGATCTGCGCGAGGGGACATTCTCCACAGTGATCGGGCCGTCGGGCTGCGGGAAGTCAACGCTGCTCAAGATCATGGCGGGGGTGGCGCCCCCCTCCTCGGGCAGTGTGATGCTTGACGGGCAGCCGGTGACCGGCCCGCGCCGCGAGATCGGCATGATGTATCAGCAGGCGACGCTGTTTCCCTGGTTGACCACGCTGGAAAACGTCCTGCTGCCCCTCAGCATCCGCGATGGAAAGGCCGCAGCCGCCGCGCGCCAGCACGAGGCGCGCGAGCTTCTGGATCTGGTCGGCCTAAACGGGTTCGAAAAGGTCTATCCACGCCAGCTTTCAGGAGGCATGGCCCAACGCGCCTCGATCTGCCGGATGCTGATCACCAAGCCCGATATGCTGTTGCTGGACGAGCCTTTCTCGGCGCTTGACGAACTGGCGCGCGATTTCATGAACATGGAACTGCAGCGGATCTGCATGTCGCGCCATGCGACCGCCTTTCTGATCACCCATTCGATCCCCGAGGCGGTGCTGCTGTCGGATGTCGTCTATATCATGTCGGCACGTCCCGGCCGGTTCGAGGAGGCGGTCGATATCGACCTGCCCCGCCCCCGCACATTGGAGATGATGACGACCCCGGAATTCGGCGCCTATGTCCGCTATATCCGCAGTCGTCTGGACGAGGGAGGGTTTCACCCATGACGCCATCGAAGAACCAGGTTCTGGGCCGCCCGATCACCGTCGAGCCGGGCCACTTTCCCGATACCGTCTGGAGCGTGAGGGAGGCCTGGATCGATCGCGTCCCCCGCGCCGTCGCCATGGCGGCGCTGCTGTTCATCGTTTTGATGATCTGGTGGTCGATCCATCACTTCCAGATCGTTTCGCGCATTATCCTGCCTTCGCCGCAGGAAGTCGGGCGCGATATCGTCACCGTGGGCGCCAATATCCTGTCTGGCGGCTATATGCTGGATGCCTTGTGGATGACCACCAAAGAGGTCTTGTGGGGCTTTGTCTTTGCGATCGTGATCGGGTTCTCGCTTGGGGTGCTGGTGGGCGAGACGAGCTTCGGCGAAAAGGCCGTGCTGCCTTATCTCGTGGCTATAGACACGATGCCCAAGGTGGCCTTCGCGCCGCTGTTCCTTGCCTGGCTGGGCTTTGGCATCTCGTCCAAGGTCGCCTTGGCCGCCTTTATCGCCACTTTCCCGATCGTCGTGGGCACCGCCGCAGGCCTGCACGCGGCAGACGAGAATGCGCGCATGATGTTCCGCACCCTGGGGGCATCGCGCTGGCAGACCTTGTTTCGCATGAAAATTCCATCGGGCCTGCCGCAAATCTTCACGGGGCTGAAAATCGGCGCCGTGGGCGTGATGGCAGGGGCGATCACCGCCGAGTTTCTGGGCGGGGGCAAGGGCTTTGGCGAACTGATCCGCGTCGCCGCCAGCCAGTTGCAGACGCCCCGGGTCTTTTCGCTGATCCTTTACCTGAGCGTTCTGGGCTTTCTTCTGTTCTGGTCCGTCGTGCTGATCGAACGCAAGCTGGTCTTCTGGCATCGGTCATCGGTGACCGGTATCGACGACCGCCGGTGATCCATGACAAGGCGCGATGACTTGCAACGAACGGAAGGCTGCAACGGCCCATGACCAAGACGACGAACGTGCCCCGGCGCGAACCTGCAAGGCGCGTGGAACGCGAGACCTCGGCGACCCTGGTTTACAAGGCGGTCAAGCACGACATCGTCCAGGGTATCCTTGAACCCGGCCACAAGCTTCAGATCGACCAGATCGCCGAACGCTATTCCGCCGGCACCAACCCCGTGCGCGAGGCGCTGAACCGCCTGTCGTCGGAAAGGCTGGTGGATCGAGAGGATCAGCGCGGCTTCTTCGTGCCGCCCCTGTCGCTCGAGGACTTCCGCGACATTGTCCAGACCCGGTGCTGGGTCGAGGGACGGGCACTAGAAATTTCGATCCGCAATCGGACGGACGCTTGGGAGGATGCGATCATCCTGGCGACGCACCGGCTGAAGGTCACGCCGATCCATTACGGCGAGGATGCCGCCCCCGGCACGCCACCCCCCGACAATGGCTTGTGGGAAGAACGTCACCGCATCTTTCACCGCGCGCTTATCGCCAACTGCGGCTCGCAGCATCTTCTGCGCTTTGCGGCCGAACTGATGCTGCTCAGCGAACGGTATCGCTTCATCTCGATGGCCAACAGCTTTCCGCGGCGGCGCAGCGCCGACGAACATCAGGCCATCGTCGATGCCGCCCTGGCAGGTGACATCGACGCCGCCGTGGCCGCGCTGCAGGGGCAGTATCTTCTTACCCTGCAAATCTATGAAGAGATCATGCAGGGGGCCTGACCCGCTCCTGACGTTCCCAAATCACCTGCAAGGAGGCCGAAGAATGACCATGGACATCCAGAACCTGATCGTCATCGGCCTGCTGCTGGTCATTGCGGGGGCGGCGGTCGGGTTTCTGGCGGGACTGTTCGGTGTGGGCGGCGGGGCTGTCTCGGTCCCGGTCCTTTATGAAACATTCGGGGCAATGAACCTGGACGCCGCGGTGCAGATGCCTCTGGCGGTGGGTACCTCTCTGGCGCTGATCGTGCCGACCTCGCTGCAATCGGCGCGCGGCCATTACCTGCGCGGCGCCATGGACGTTCCCGTGCTGCGGCGATGGGCGCTGCCCATCGTCATGGCCGTTCTGGCCGGAGCCGTGGTGGCGCGCCATGCCGACCCCTGGGTCTTCAAGGTGGCCTTCATCCTGGTTGCGGGGGTGGTTTCAGCCAAGCTGCTGCGTGGCGCGGGCTGGTCCATTGCCGATACCCTGCCGGGCAAAGCACTTATGAGCGCCTATGGCGCCGCGATCGGTTTCGTCTCGGCCCTCATGGGGATCGGTGGAGGAGCGATCTCGAATCTGGTGCTGTCCCTTTACGGCACTCCGATACACCGGGCGATCGCGACCTCGGCAGGGGTGGGTGTCCTGATCTCGGTTCCTG
This sequence comes from Paracoccus actinidiae, assembly GCF_030863885.1. Classification (NCBI taxonomy): domain Bacteria; kingdom Pseudomonadati; phylum Pseudomonadota; class Alphaproteobacteria; order Rhodobacterales; family Paracoccaceae; genus Paracoccus; species Paracoccus actinidiae. The sequence continues at coordinate 1,344,641 of NZ_CP132956.1, read as the reverse complement.
CGACCTTGGGTTACGTCTATGCAGGGTGGGGAAAGCCCGGGCTGCCGTCAGATGCCATCGGATACATTTCCACCCTTGCATTCCTATGCCTGCTGCCGACTTCCTTTCTAACCGCTCGCTTGGGCGTCAGCGTTGCCCACCAGTTGTCCAAACGAAGGCTGGAAGTACTGTTTGGCCTGTTTCTGCTGATAGTCTGTTCGCGCTTCGCTTACGATGTCCTGATATCTTCTTTATAGGATCATGCCGTCTGAGAATGGATTAGATAGCGTCGCCGACATTGCAGCACAGGGAATGCCGCAAAGGGCACGGACGTCAGGACCGGAGAGGATGCCTTGCAATGGTACAGCATCGTTGCAATGCGGCTTTGATTTCCGACCAGCGTCCTTTCATGGCAACGCCGGTGGAGAGTGGACGACCGGCCTTGGTCAAGCCGTCCCGAACCCCTATCCACGGGCGGCGTATATCGCCTCCATCACAGCTTCCGGGCTGGTCTGGTGCACCATGTGACCACTGCCCTGAACCAGGTGAAAGCTGCTCTGGGCAATCGCCTGATGAAGCCGGCGCGATTGCGCGTCAGGGTCGATCAAGCGGTCCTCGGCACCCACGACGATGGCGACCGGCATTGTCAGGGCAGCATAGTCCTTGCACATCACGGCAGCTGCCGGGATCAGGAGGGCTGATTCTGCGGCCTCGGAACGGATTTGCGACGGGCGCACGGCCATTTCCTCTGGAAAGCCCTTGAACTTTGCTGGAACCGGGGCTGGACCGAAGATCTTGCGCAAAAGCAGGGGCCAGACAAGCCTGCTGACAAGGGGCGCAATGGTATAGCGTGAAACGTCCCCTACCAGCGGCACCGCTGGGCCAGAGAGAAGCGCCATGTCCACCCGCGCGGTCGGATAGTAGTAGCCGGAGGCCAGGACCAGACCACGAACCATCTGCGGATGGTTCAGCGCCATCGCCACGGCAACCGAGGCTCCCCAGGAGTGGCCCAGGATCACGGCCTGTGACACACCCAGCCGGTCTAGGGCTTCCCGGAGGAGATCGGCTTGGGCCTCCGGACTCCAGACCCTCCCCCGTGGCCGCGTGCTGTGTCCATAGCCGGGGCGGTCGAACACGATAACGCGGTGTTGCCGGGCCGCCATGTCGACCAGACCGCTGGAGACAAAGTCTTGGATCATGCTGCCATTGCCATGGAGCAGAACCAGCGGCGGTCCCTCGCCTCGTTCCAGATAATGAAGACGAACCCCGTCCACGTCGATGAAGCGGCCGACCGGGGGATTGCGCTGCTCTGCCCGCTTTGCAAGGCGGTGATTGACCACTGCCGTTGCCGCCAGAACGCCGACGATCGCAAGTCCGACCCGCCACTTTCCTGGCCTTTGGTAAGGGGAACGCCTGATGCCCATAGGGGCTTTGGAGGAAAGTCTTGTCATGCGAGTCCCGCTGGTTGAGGCAAGAACCCGATAGGGTCCAGGAAAGGGCGCGAAGGCAGCGATGCGAGAGCATCACGGACGCCCCGAAGCGCCCGGGGTGCTGCTAGCTGTATGGCTGCAAGGAGAAGGTGTTCCGTTCCAGCAACTTCAATCAGACGCGTCGGGGTTTCGCTGCTTTTCAGCGGCGCGCCACCGTAATGCCGAGGAGAAGGCCGATCCCCGCTGCGATGCCCAGAGCCTGGGAGGGATGACCGCGAACCCAGTCGCGGGCCTCCTCGTAACCTAGTTCGGCATAGAACGCCGCTTCCTCGGCCTTTCTGTGTCCGGTTTCATACACGCTGTTGGCAAGGTTCTGCCCAGCATCCCGGATATGGCCGACGTATTCCCGCCCTGTATTCAGCGTGTCGTTTACAGTCGCGGCACCACGCTCGGCCAGATTGGAAGCGCCCGCCTTGAGATTGGTAACGGCCTCGGCTGCAATCGCCTTGGGGTCTTGCTTCATTTCAGCATTCGGGTTCTGCGCCATTTTCCATGTTCCTTCTGCGATCAGGGTCTTTTCACAGGAACAACAAGGCGCGCCGCTACTCGTTCCATGAGAACGCGTTGAGGGTCCGTTGCGTGTTCCAAACAGCAAGCGGAGAGAGGCACCCTTGCACGGCATCAAGAGCATGACCGCGCATCTTCCGGCCCTGAGCCGCCTTTGCGATGAGGGGTAATGTGCGATGTGCTGCGGCGACCATGACTGGCTGGTTCAGGACAGCCGCATTGTGGGGCGGCACCTTGCGTCGGCAATAGCTCCGGGCCGTCTAGGGCACGGGCGCGACATCAAACGCTCCCGCCTGCGCCTCGTGTTGCCGTCCTAGTGAGTCCCGTCCCCGGAAAAGTAGTCCTCGCAGGCAGCCTGGACCCTGTCGACCGATGCATCATCGACATCCAGATGCGTGACCCACCGCAGGCTGCCATAGCGGCCGCCGACAGCGATGCCGCGATCGGCCAGGAAACGCCGGAAGGCATCCACGTCGATGGCAACGGGTGTCATGAACACCATGTTGGTTTGCGCCGGTCCAGATCTCAGTTCGGGAAAAGCTGCCAGGACATCGGCCAGGCGCGCGGCACGGGCGTGGTCGTCTGCCAGTCGCGCGACGTTGTGTTCAAGCGCGTGGATGCCCGCGGCCGCCAGGATGCCCGTCTGCCGCATCCCGCCGCCCAGCATCTTGCGCAGCCTGCGCGCGGCCTGGATCAGATCCCTCGGCCCAGCCAGGACCGAGCCTACGGGCGCACCCAACCCTTTCGACAGGCACAGCGAGACCGTGTCGAAACCCCGTGCAAACACGTCCGCCTCGCAGCCGGTGGCGACGGAGGCGTTCATCAGCCGCGCGCCGTCCAGATGGGTGCCCAAGCCATGCCTGCGTGCCAGCCCGGTCGCAGCCTTCAGATAGGCAGGGTCAAGCACCGACCCGCTGAAGGTGTTTTCCAAGGTCAGAAGCCTGGTGCGGGCATGGTGGAAATCGTCAGGCTTGATCGCCCCTTCGATCGCGGCCAGCAAGATTGTCCCGTCCGGCTCGTTCGGCAACGGCTGCGGCTGGATCGAACCCAGCACCGCCGCGCCGCCCCCTTCATAAAGAAAGGTATGGGCCTTGTGCCCGACCAGGTATTCGTCGCCCCGGCCGCAATGCGCCATCAGTGCGGCAAGGTTCGACTGCGTGCCCGTCGGAAAGAACAACGCCGCCTCTTTGCCAAGGCGCTCTGCCGCCATCGCCTCGAGCCTGTGGGTGGTCGGGCAGTCCTCGTAAACCGCATCCCCGACCTCGGCCGAGGCCATGACGGCCCGCATCGCAGCATCCGGCCGCGTCACGGTGTCCGAGCGAAAGTCATCCATGACTGTCATGTACCGTTCCCTTGGCGGGCCGAGAGTGGCCCGAAGGCAGGAAAGCCGCCGCCGGGCCGAAGATCAAGCCGTGGCCTGCGCCTTCACCTTGATGTCTTGCGTCCGACAGGGCGCTTGGCTCGCGGCCTGCAACAGGGGCAGCACCTTTGAGGCAGGCGCCCCGGCAGATCCATGAACCACCTGAGGAACGACTGACGCCCCGGTCATGGCCGTTGCGGCGTCAGCAGATACTTCGCTCCTGTGGACTTGCGCGTATAGGCCGCGACCGTGTCGGGCCGAAGCGCCTGCTCCAGCGTGATGCGGGCCGTATAGTGGCTTGCGAAGGTGGTGGTCATTTCGTCCAGGATCCGCTTGCGCATGGCTTCGACCGTTCCCGGATCAAGGCGGCGCAGCGCGTGGAACAACAGCCAGCCGCCAACGCTCCAGGTAAAGCCGAAGCCGCGCCGCAGGATGGAAGGCCCGGTATCCAGCGCCCCATAGATATAGCCCTGCTTCATCACGGCCGAGCCGTAGCGGTCATAGCTGGTCATGCGGCGCATCGCGACCGCCTCCATGGCGTTCAGGATGATGCTGGTCATCTCGCCCCCGCCGATGGCGTCAAAGGACAAGGTGGCGCCGGTCGCGTCGATGGCCTCTGTCAGGTCGTGGCGGAAGCTGTCGGTGCTGCTGTCCACCACATGGACCGCCCCAAGACCGCGCAACAGGGCGACCTGTTCCTGGCTGCGGACGATATTGACCAGGCCGATGCCGTCCGCCTTGCAGATGCGCACCAGCATCTGTCCCAGGTTGGATGCCGCGGGGGCGTGAACGATCGCCTTGTGCCCCTCGGCCCGCATCGTCTCGACAAAGCCGAGGGCGGTCAGGGGATTGACGAACAGCGCGGCGCCCTCTTCGGCCGAGGCGCCGTCCGGCAGCACCAGGCAATCCTTGGCCGCGATCAGCCGCAGGCTGGCATACATCGCGCCGCCCAGCATCGCGACCCGCTTGCCGATCAGATGTTGCTGGTCCGGGCCTGCCGCAATGACGATGCCCGCCCCCTCGTTGCCGATGGGCAGCGACTGGTCGATGCGCGCCTGCATGGCGGGCATGGCGCGGTCGGGAATGCGCGCCGTCAACGCCTGTCCGTCAAAGTGGAGGCTGTCCATATCGGCCGGCCCGAACATGAGGCCCAGATCAGACGGATTGATGGGCGCCGCCTCGACCTGCACCAGAACCTCTCCCGGTCCCGGGTCGGCCAGGCGCACCGTCACAAGTTCCAGGCGCAGCGTGCCATCCGCGCGCACAATCGATCTCATTTCCAGGCTGTCGTGATCCATGTGCCCTCCGTTCCAGTCCCGGCAATAGTTCCGCATTGGCGGGCGGTGTTCAACCGCCTCTCTCGTGCCCTCATCCCAGGGGCGTTGGATGACACCGATCCCTGCGCGCTAACGAGTGAATTTTGCGAACCGCATCGTTCCCGAAATGCACCCCATGGTCAGTGCGCTGCGATGCGGCGGCTGTCGATCCGGGGCAACCGTGTCTCACAGTACATCACAGAACCTATTCTGTCGCAGGATCGCAGCCCCTCGAAGCCCCTCCACCCCCGCTTGAAGCCACGCGGCGAAGGCAGCCACGGTTACACCGCCCGAGGCCAGATCCTCCATCATGTGGACGCCTTGGATCGGATCGGCGCGAAAGCCAAAGCCGTTGATGCGCAGGAAGGTCAGTGCCGTGACAAAGCCCGTGCGCTTGTTGCCATCGACAAAGGCTGGCACCTTCGATGCGGTATCGTGTCCGGGAGCCAACTCACACCACTGAATTCGCGTCTGGACACGGACTGCGGCACAGGGCAATCACACGCCATGGGCGTCGGCGGGTTCCTGCCGGCACGCACGAAGCGTCTTCCACCCATGGGGCGCTTCGTGGGAAATGGCCCCCTAACAAGAGCGGCGTGGCCCGAGTCGCGATCCGCCAGAGCAGGAGCAGAGTGTCGACGTGTCAGAAGGATACGCCCGTGCCCGGCATGACCGGCCCTCGGCCAAGACAGCCACGTTCCAGGTTCGCGGCCGCTTCCTGACCGTTCTGGCGCTTCGGATCGACGGCGACATGGCCGACGACCGCTTCCATGCGCAACTGGATGAACAACTGGGCCGCACGCCTCAGTTCTTTTCCGGCGCGCCGATGGTGCTGGATCTGGGCCAGTCCCCGGGCTTTCAGGAACCGGACCGTATCCGCAGCCTGCTGGACAGTCTGCGCCAGCGTGAACTGCGGGTGTTCGGCGTCCAGAATGCCGCCGGATTTGATCCGGCTTTGCTTGACGACCTGGGGCTGATTGCCGTGAACACCGGCCGCGATGCCCCTCTGCCCCGCGATCCCGGCCCCGCGCCGGCCGCCATCCCACCTCGACCGGCCGAGACCAAGGTCATCCGCTCTCCGGTGCGGTCGGGCCAGATGATCGTGGCCGATCAAGGCGACCTGACCGTGATCGGAACGGTCGCCTCGGGGGCGGAGCTGATCGCGGCAGGCAATATCCACGTCTATGGCACGCTGCGCGGGCGGGCCATGGCGGGCTGCCACGGCAACGAAAACGCCCATATCTTCTGCCAGAACCTGGACGCCGAACTGGTGGCCATCGCGGGCCTCTACCAGACCAGCGAGACGCTGGATCAGGCCGCCCGAGACCGCTGCACCCATATTTACCTGGAGAACGAGAAACTTCGCATGGAGGTAATCGCATGACATCGCAAGCCAAGAAGGACGCGCCCCTGGGGCGGGTCATCGTGATCACCTCGGGCAAGGGGGGCGTCGGCAAGACGACCTCGTCCGCGGCCATTTCGGCGGGACTGGCAAAGCAGGGCTTCAAGACCGTCGTCATCGACTTTGACGTGGGCCTTCGCAACCTGGACATGATCATGGGGTGCGAACGCCGGGTGGTCTTCGACTTCATCAACGTCATCCAGGGCGATGCCAAGCTGAAGCAGGCGCTGATCAAGGACAAGCGGCTGGAAACGCTGTTCATCCTGCCGACCTCGCAGACCCGCGACAAGGACGCCCTGACCAAGGAGGGCGTCGAGCAGATCCTGACCGAACTGAAGGCCGAGTTCGACTATATCATCTGCGACAGTCCCGCAGGGATCGAGCGCGGCGCCCAGTTGGCGATGTATTACGCCGACGAGGCCGTGGTGGTGACCAATCCCGAGGTGTCCTCGGTGCGCGACAGCGACCGCGTGCTGGGCTTGCTCAGCAGTCAGACCCGCCGTGCCGAAACCGACGGAGCCGAGCCGATCAAGGCCCAGGTCCTGCTGACCCGCTATGACCAGGCCCGCGTCGACAGCGGCGAGATGATGACAGTCGAGGACGTGCTGGAGATCCTGGCCGTGCCGCTGCTGGGCGTGATCCCGGAAAGCAAGGCGATCCTCAAGGCCTCCAACGTGGGCACGCCCGTGGTTCTGGACGAACCCTCGGCCGCGTCCCGCGCCTATGAGGATGCGGTGTCCCGGCTGACCGGCACCCAAGTCGAGATGCGCATCCAGGGCGAGCGTCGCCCCGGCCTGTTCCAGCGGTTGTTCAAGCGTGCGTCATGAACCTGTTCAGTTTTGTTCGCAAGCCGCGCCCGACCCCGACAGCCCAGACCGCAAAAGACCGGCTGCAGATCCTTCTGGCCCATGAACGCAGCAGCGGCACCGCCGAGGCGGACTACCTGCCGATGCTGCAGCGCGACATCATTGCGGCGATCCGCAAGTATGTCCCGATCGGGGAAAAGGAGGTCGACGTCCGCATGGAGCGCGGCGAGCAGATGTCCAGCCTCGAGATCAACATCGAGCTGCCCGGCGCCGTCCCGTCACCGAAAAGCTGATGATCGCATCCACCGCCTGGCGCCGCATTCCGGCGCCAGGGACGGGTCAGGCCGGAGGGCGGCATGACCCATAGTCTCCTGCCCGGCAAAGCCCACATCGTCCGCGACCAGATCGCGTGACCGTGCATGGAACGGCTGACAGGAACCAGCAGCCTCTCGCGCTCGTTGGCCCGGGTGAGCAGTCAAGACAGCAGCCTTTCCGACCTTGTCAAGCACCTTGGTAATCTTGGAGAAGAGCAGGACCAAGTTAGCGTCCACAACATCCGCCAAGCCTTGGGAGAGCGCAGCTTTGGGCCATTCCTGGCCATTCTGGCACTGATCGAGATCACGCCGATCGGCGGCATCCCCGGCCTTCCCACGCTGATCGCCCTTGGGATTGCCTTGGTCGCTGCACAGATCCTTTTTGGTCGCGACCATCTTTGGCTTCCCGATGTGCTGGAGCGCCGGACACTGGACGGCGACCGCGTCAAGAAAGGCATGGAATGGTTGAAACGGCCAGCGGGCTGGATAGACCGTGTGCTCCGACCGCGGCTTGATTGGCTGACTGGAAAGGCCGGCCTGCGCCTTGTCGCCCTTCTGTGCATCCTGCTCTGCGCCACCGTTCCGCCGTTGGAACTTCTGCCCTTTGCCTCCTCGATTCCCATGGGTGCAATTGCCTCGATGGGCCTGGGTCTGATGGTCCGAGACGGCCTGGTGATCCTCGTGGCCGCCCTTGGCGCGCTTCTGGGATTGGGCGGGACACTGATGACCGTGTTGGGCTGAGCCTGCCTCGCTCGGGTTTCTGATCGGGACAGATTTGGAGTCTGCCTCCACTTGTGAAATCCAGCAGGCTTGCGGTTTACGGCATCAGTCCTAACGGATTGTAGAACCCCGAGTTCGTCAGACAACCGCACCTTCTCGGAACAGTCGCGAACTGGTGCTCATACTGAAGGATTGAGTCACTTGGTTCCGGTGGCGGTCACACGAGATACTCTCCAAGCCGTCCCGGTCTTGGGGGTCGGGGTGCATTGGTCGACATGACTATCGGAGCAAAAGTCTTTACAAAGCTGCAAAATCCCTTGTCAGCTTCGGCAGGTGATAAGACCCGACCGTGTAAAAGAACAGAGAGGTGGTTCAGGAAATCTGAACGGCTGGGATAGGTGGATTTTCCGCGTCTGAGCCGGGCCAGAAATTGATCTGGTGGATCAATTTCCCGGCGATTGGGCAGCATGATGCTGCGAGCGAGGCCGCCACCTGCTTGCGGATGCGTTCAACCCGGTCGCGCAATTCACGCGGGCTGTATCCGTCGGCGGTGAAGGCATAGATATTGCCGTAAACATCCCCGAAATCGTCGTTGAACTGGAAGCCCGCGAATTCCTGTGGAAAATCCGGCCGAATGTCGGACATCATCTGGCGCACGCGCTTCCAGATCTCGGGCACTTGGGGTCCGCGCGTCGTTGGCAACAGTTCCAGATAAACGACCGCCTGCCCCGGCATGGTGACGGACCGGGTGAAATACCGCTCGTCCAGTTCTTCCAGCTTTGTCTCGATCCGGGTCGTGACCTGGGTCAAGGTCTCGTCCACGGTGGCGCCGGGCAGGGCTGCGCTGATCACCATGATCTTGATGGTGAAGTTCGGATCTTCCTCTCGGCCCAGATTGTTATAGCTGCTTCCAGCTTTGTCTCGATCCGGGTCGTGACCTGGGTCAAGGTCTCGTCCACGGTGGCGCCGGGCAGGGCTGCGCTGATCACCATGATCTTGATGGTGAAGTTCGGATCTTCCTCTCGGCCCAGATTGTTATAGCTGATGGTCCCCGCCAGCAGCGAGACGATCAACAGGAACCACACGAAGCTGCGGTGGTTCAGGGCCCAGTCGGACAGGTTGAATCGCGTCAAGGCTGGACCCTTTCGCCCACGGGCTGATCGTCGGACAGGGAATGGACGCCCCGGATCACGACCTCGTCCCCGGGGGCCAATCCTTCGCCGATCAGCACGCGGTCGTGGAAATCGGCGGTCGGCGTAACGCGTACGGCCTCAACATGCGCGTCCTGGCCCTTGCGCAGCACGCGCCAGACATGGGGGGCGCCGTCACGCTGAAAGATCGCTGTCCCCGACAGCATCAGCGCGGGTTCGCTGGCGGTGCCCAGACGGGCGCGGACCAGGGAACCCAGGCGAAACGGCGCGTCCGTTGGCAAGGTCAGGTAAAGCCTGCGTGTGCGGGTCGCGGCATCGGCGATCGGGTCGATCCTGTCTAGCACGGCGCGGATCTGCTGGGTCGGATCGGTGCGTTGCCAGACGGTGAAGGCCGCATCGTCCAGCAGACCCTCGAGCGCGGATTCAGGGAGGTCGATCACCGCCTCGCGCTGATCTTCGGCGGAGAGTTGCAGGACGGGCGTTCCTGCGCCTAGCACGCTGCCGGGGGCTTCATAGATTGCGCTGACCACGCCGGAAAAGGGTGCGGTCATGCGGGCGTAGCCTTGGGAATCGCGGGCCTGCACCAGGGCGGACCGGGCCTGTTGGGCACCAGCCTCGGCCGCGGCGGCGGCGCGTTGGGCTTGTTCCAGTTGCGCGGCACTGGCGACGTTGCGGGCGGCCAGGGCCTCGGCTCGTTCCAGGGTCAGGCGGGCGGTGTCGCGCTGAACCTCGGCCGCGGCCAGGGCGGCTTCGGCGGCGCGGGTGGCGGCGGCCAGATCCTCGGCCGCGAGATTTGCCAGGACATCGCCCTGCTCCACCCGGTCGCCCAGATCGACCGGGCGCGACACCATCCGGCCAAGCGTCTGGAACGCCATCGTCACTTGCGTGCGCGAGGCCACGACGCCCGGGATCCAGCGGGCATCCTCTCCCCTGTCCTCAACGATCTCGGAGACGACAGGGCGGATGGGAACCGTGTCCTTGGCCTGGGAACTGAAGTCCAGCCAATCGGGCACATGCAGCGCACGGGCGGGCACGGCGGACGCCAGCGCCGCAAGCAGGACAAGGATCCGCGTCATGGCAGAACCTCGGCCTGCCGGACCTGCCGTCCGGGGTAAAGCAGTTGCGATCCTGCCCCTACGATAACATCGCCTGCCTTGATCCCCTCCAACAGGTAGACCACGTCGTTGGTGAATTGCCCGATCGTCACGGGCACAAGGCTGACGCGGTTGTCGGCACCCACGCGCCACACGGCGGGCTGGTCGCCGTCGCGCATCAGCGCCGTCCAGGGCACCGCAATGCCGCGATCGACCGCGATATTCACCTGCCCGCGCACCGCCGCACCCAGCAGGGCGGTATCGGCCGTCGCATCGTCGATCCTGACGCGCATCGTCACCGTGCCCGTGGCCGGATCCACCAAGGGAGAGATCTCGGTCACCGTACCCTGCATCCGGGGCCGGTCGATGTCGATGGTGTCCAGCCGCACGAGGCTGTTCATGGCGCTGTCCAGCCGGGGATGGTCGGGGGCATTGAACACGGCCTCCAGCCCGTCCAGCGTGGCCAGGGTCAGCACGGCCTGGGCGGCGCCGACGATCTGGCCCGGCGCCATGTCGCGGGCTGTGACGACCGCATCCTGGGGCGCGCGCAGGACCGTGTCGCTCACCGCGCGGCGGGCCTGTTCCAGTGTGCTTTCGGCGCGTTCGACAGCCCCCTGCGATTCGGACAAGGCACGCAAGGCATCGTCACGCGCGGCCCTGGTGCCGACGCCCCGCGCCAGCAACGCATCGGCGCGCTCGCTGGCCTGGCGGGCCTGCGACAGGCCCGCGCGGGCGGCGTCCATCCCGGCCTCGGCCACGCGCAGGGCCTGGTCTTGCTGGACCGAATCCAGCCGCGCCAGTTCCTGGCCGCGGGTCACGCGGTCGCCCTTGTCCACCAACACGCCCGTGACGCGCCCGGCCTGGCGAAAGCTCATCTGCACGCTGTCGGTCGCGGCGATGCTGCCGGACAGTTGCAGGTCGATCTCGACCGGTTGTTCCTGGGCCGCGACCAGTTCGACACGCAGCAGGCCATCTTGCGCAAGTGCCGGAGATGCAACCGCACCCACTGCCGCAATGACCCATGAAAACCGAAACACGCGCATGAACTCGTCTCATCAAATGGCAAAATTGTGCGTCTTAACGGGGGCAGAGGAAAAGCTCCCTATCCTTACGTCACCGCAGGCTTGTGATGAACCTTCTTATCATTCCATGAGCCTTCGCGCAGGATCCGGGTCCGCGTGTAGATTGCAAGGCCCACATCGTCCAGATCGATGGTCCCCGCCAGCAGCGAGACGATCAACAGGAACCACACGAAGCTGCGGTGGTTCAGGGCCCAGTCGGACAGGTTGAATCGCGTCAAGGCTGGACCCTTTCGCCCACGGGCTGATCGTCGGCCAGGGAATGGACGCCCCGGATCACGACCTCGTCCCCAGGGGCCAATCCCTTGCCGATCAGGACACGGCCCTGAAAGGCACCGCTGGGGGCGACAGGAACCGCCTGAACCTGCGCGTCCTGGCCCTTGCGCAGCACGCGCCAGACATGAGGCACGCCGTCCCGCTGAAAGATCGCCGTCCCCGACAGCATCAGGGCGGGTTCGCTGGGGGTGCCCAGACTCGCGCGGACGAGGGAACCCAGGCGAAACGGCGCGTCCGTTGGCAAGGTCAGGTAAAGCCTGCGTGTGCGGGTCGCCATGTCGGCGATCGGGTCGATCCGGTCCAGCACGGCCCGCACCTGCCGATCCGGGTCGGTGCGCTGCCACAGCGTGAAGACCGCATCAAGGGGCAGGCCGGCAAGCGCCGATTCGGGCAGGTCGATCACCGCTTCGCACTGATCTTCGGCAGACAGCTGCAGGACGGGCGTCCCTGCACCCAAAACGCTGCCGGGGGCTTCGTAGATTGCGCTGACCACCCCGGAAAAGGGCGCGGTCATGCGGGCGTAGCCCTGGGAATCGCGGGCCTGCACAAGGGCGGACCGGGCCTGTTGGGCACCGGCCTCGGCCGCGGCGGCGGCGCGTTGGGCCTGTTCCAGTTGCGCGGCACTGGCAACGTTGCGGGCCGCCAGGGCTTCGGTCCGTTCCAGGGTCAGGCGAGCGGTGTCGCGCTGAACCTCGGCCGCGGCCAGGGCGGCTTCGGCGGCGCGGGTGGTGGCGGCCAGATCCTCGGATGCGAGATTCGCCAAGACATCGCCCCGTTCCACCCGGTCGCCCAGATCGACGGGGCGCGACACCATCCGGCCAAGCGTCTGGAACGCCATCGTCACCTGCGTGCGCGAACCCACGACGCCGGGGATCCAGCGGGCGTCGTGGCCCCGGTCCTCCACGATCTCGGACACGACCGGGCGTATGGGAACAGCAACCTCGACAGGGGAACCGAAGTCCAGCCAATCGGGCAGGCTCAGCGCGTGAACGGGCGCGGCCATCGCCAGGGCGGCCAGCACCGCGATCAGGCGCGTCACGGCAAGACCTCGGCCTGCCGGACCTGCCGTCCGGGATAAAGCAGTTGCGAGCCTGCGCCCACCACCACATCCCCCGCCGCGATTCCGCCAGACAGGTAAACCACGCCATTGGTGAATTGCCCGATCGTCACGGGCACAAGGCTGACGCGGTTGTCGGCACCCACGCGCCACACGGCGGGCTGGTCGCCGTCGCGCATCAGCGCCGTCCAGGGCACCGCGATGCCGCGATCGACCGCGATATCCACCCGCCCGCGCACCGCCGCGCCCAGCAGGGCGGTATCGGCCGTTGCATCGTCGATCTTGACGCGCATCGTCACCGCGCCCGTGGCCGGGTCCACCAAGGGAGAGATCTCGGTCACCCTGCCCTGCATCTGGGGCCGGTCGATGTCGATGGTGTCCAGCCGGACGGGGCTGTTCATGGCGCTGTCCAGCCGGGGATGGTCGGGGGCATTGAACACGGCCTCCAGCCCCTCCAGCGTGGCCAGGGTCAGCACGGCCTGGGCGGCGCCGACGATCTGGCCCGGCGCCATGTCGCGGGCCGTGACGACCGCATCCTGGGGCGCGCGCAGGACCGTGTCGCTCACCGCGCGGCGGGCCTGTTCCAGCGTGCTTTCGGCGCGTTCGACAGCCCCCTGCGATTCGGACAAGGCACGCAGGGCATCGTCACGCGCGGCCCTGGTGCCGACGCCCCGCGCCAGCAGCGCATCGGCACGCTCGCTGGCCTGGCGGGCCTGCGACAGGCCAGCGCGGGCGGCGTCCATCCCAGCCTCGGCCACGCGCAGGGCCTGGTCTTGCTGGACCGAATCCAGCCGCGCCAGTTCCTGGCCGCGGGTCACGCGGTCGCCCTTGTCCACCGACACGCTCGTTACGCGCCCGGCCTGGCGAAAGCTCATCTGCACGCTGTCGGTCGCGGCGATGCTGCCGGACAGTTGCAGGTTGATCTCGACCGGTTGTTCCTGGGCCGCGACCAGTTCGACACGCAGCAGGCCATCCTGCGCAAGTGCCGGGAATCCCGGCAATCCCGCAACGAACAACCAGACCAGCCCCCGAATGCGCATGATGATGTCCCATCGAAATGACGCATATCTGCGTCACAATCCGGGACAAGGAAAGCCCCCTGCCCTTACGTTACGGCGGCCTTCTGCTGAAACCTTTCATCATTCCACGCCCCGTCCCGCAAAATCCGGGCCAGCGTCCCGACCGCCCGGTCCACGTCGTCCAGATCGTTGTAAAGCGGTGCAAAACCAAAGCGCAGCACGTCGGGCGCGCGGAAATCGCCCACCACCCCCGCCGCGATCAAGGCCTGCATCACCGCATAGGCATGGGGATGGCGGAACCCGATCTGAGAGCCGCGCAGGGCCGGGTCGCGGGGGGAATTCAGGGCCACGTCCGGGCAGGCGGCCTCGACCCCCGCGATGAAGGCCTGGGTCAGTTCGATGGACCGGGCGCGCAGGTCCGACAGGGCCACGCCGTCCCAAATGTCCAACGCCGCATCCAGTGCGCTCAGCGCGATCACAGGGGGCGTGCCGACGCGCATCCGCTCGATCCCCGCCGCGGGGCGATAATCCGCGTCAAAGGCGAAGGGTGCGTGGTGGCCCATCCAGCCTTGCAGGATCGGCTGGGCGGCGTCCGCATGGCGCGGATGGGTCCAGATGAAGGCAGGCGCGCCCGGCCCGCCGTTCAGGTATTTATAGGTGCAGCCCACCGCGAAATCCGCATCCGCCCCGGCCAGATTCACATCCACCGCGCCTGCCGAATGTGCCAGATCCCAGACCGTCAGGGCGCCAGCCGCATGGGCGCGGGCAGTCAGCGCGGCCATGTCGTGACGCCGCCCGGTGCGGTAATCGACCTCGGTCAGCATCAGGACGGCCAGGTCGTCGGTGATCGCGGCGGCCACCTCATCGGGGGCGACGACGCGCAATTCGGCGCCCACCGCGCGGGCCAACCCCTGCGCCACATACAGGTCCGACGGAAAATTGCCGCTGTCGGACAGGATCACCCGCCGGCCGGGGCGCAGGGTCAAGGCCGCGCTGACGGCCTGGAACACCTTGATCGACAGCGTGTCGCCCATCACGACCTCGCCCGGCCCTGCGCCGATCAGGCGGGCGATGCGGTCGCCGACCTTGCGCGGCTGGACATACCAGCCCGCCTTGTTCCAGCCGGTGATCAGCATTTCCGACCATTCGTCCGCCATCATCCGCCCCACCCTTTCCTTGGCCGCAATGGGCATTGGCCCAAGCGAGTTGCCGTCCAGGTAGGTGATCCCGGAGGGCAGGTGAAAGGCGCGGCGGGTGGCGGCGAAATCGGTCATGGCAGTCTCCATCTTGACCGCAGGCTATCAGCAGCCTTTTCTGCCGGAAAGAGAGGGCAGGATGATCTATCACGTCACCGACTGGGACGACGCCTATGCCAATGGCGCGCATATTCCGCAGGCCGACGGGTTCGTGCCCCGCTGGCAGAACGCCGCAGCAGCCTTCCGGCAGGCCCATCCCCCGCAGCCGCTGGGCCGGGGGCATCTGTTCCGCCCGGCAGGAACAGCACCGGGATTGATGGTTTTTGTGCATGGCGGCTATTGGATGCGCTTCGATCCCGGCCTGTGGTCGCATCTGGCGGCGGGCGCCCTAGCGCGTGGCTGGGCGGTCGCCATGCCCGGCTATACGCTGGCCCCGCAGGCGCGAATCGCGCAGATGACGCGCGAAGTCGCGGCAGCGGTGGCCGAGGCTGCGGGGCTGGTGGACGGCCCCATCGCGCTGACAGGCCATTCGGCGGGCGGGCACCTTGCGGCGCGGATGATCTGCGACGACGCCACATTGCCCGAGGCGGTTGCCGCACGGGTGACGGCCTGCGTGCCCATCTCTGCGCTGACCGACCTGCGCCCGCTGATGCGCACGGACATGAACGCCACCCTGCGGCTGGACTCTGCCGAGGCTGCGACGGAAAGCCCGGCCCTGCTGGCGCCGCGCGCGGGCATTCCCGTCACCGCCTGGGTCGGCGGGATGGAACGGCCCGAGTTCATCCGCCAATCGCGCCTGCTGGCCAATATCTGGGCGGGGCTGGGGGCCGCGACGGACTGCGTGACCGATCCCGGCCTGCACCATTTCGACGTGATCGAGCGACTGGAACAGCCAGACAGCCCCCTGCTGGACAGGCTGCTGGTCAGCCGGTGAAATCCGCCAGCGTCGCGCCCGTGACCGCCAGCAGCACCCTCGGGCTGATGGCGAAGACATGGCGCGGCGTTCCTGCCGCCGCCCAGACCCGGTCGAAATCCAGCAGACGGGGATCGAAGAAGGCCGTCACCGGCTTCAAATGCCCGACCGGGGCCACGCCGCCGATCGCAAAGCCGGTCTCGTCGCGGATCAGCGCGGCGTCGGCCTTGCCCAGGGGTTGACCCGCGACCGCCGCTGCCCTTGCAGGATCGACGCGGTTGCCGCCTGCGGTCAGGAACAGGACGGCATGGCCCGTCGCCTCGCCCCGGAAGATGATCGACTTGGCGATCTGGTCCAGGTTGCAGCCTGCCGCCTGGGCGGCGTCCCGGGCGGTTCGGGTGGTCCCGGGCATCTCCAGGATCTCGGCATCCACCCCTGCTGCGTCCAAGGCCGCGCGGACCCGTGCCAGGCTCTTGCTCATCCATCCCCCCTGCCATGCGTCTTGCGCTTTGGCGCCAGTCGTGTTGTTGCACGGGCAATCATCACCGGAGGCCGCCATGAACGTCTATACCCTGCTGGTCGAGGTGGGCCGGACCGCGAAAGACGGCCTGCCCGACGGATCGACCGGGGCCGCGCTGATCTGCTATGCCGCCGGCCATGACGAGGCCGAGGCGGTGCGCGAGACCGTAGCGATCCTGAAGCAGGCCGACCTTTCGCCGCTGGACGTGACGGGCTATGGCAGCCTGGACGAACGCCTGGCCGAGGGCCACGAGATCGACGACGATGAACGCGCCTTGATGCAGCGCGCCCTGGATGAAAATTCCGTCATCATTGCGCAGATGCAGCCCTTCTTCAAAGGCGAAGGCGCATCGGACGAGGGCGAGACGCTGCACTGACGGGCGCGCCAACCCTATTCAACCGAAAGTGTCTTCGCTAGACTGCCCCTAACAATAATAGCAGCAGTTACGGACAGGCGATCCCATGACATTTTCCCGCATCTTCCTGACCACCGCCCTGGTGGGTGCCCTGTCATCTTGCGCGGGGCCGATGAACCGGGCGCCCGGCGGCATGACCGGCGCCAGCCCGGTCACGCCCGCGCCGATCCCCGCGGCATCGGCAGGCGACGAGGCAGGGTTGCAGAACTTCGTCCAGTCGTTCCGGTCGCGCGCGGTCGCCTCGGGCGTGTCGCCCGCGACCTATGACCGCGCCATGCGGATCGCGCGCTACAATCCCGAAGTGATCCGCCTTGACCGCAAACAGGCCGAGTTTTCGCGCCCTGTCTGGCTGTATCTGGACAGTGCCGTGTCGGACGTGCGCATCACCACCGGCCGCCAGAAGGCCGCGCAACTGTCTGGCACCCTGTCCCAGATCGAGGCCCGCTACGGCGTGCCGCGCGAAATCGTGCTGGCGGTCTGGGGAATGGAATCGAACTTCGGCGCCAATCGCGGCAAGATGCAGATCATCCCGTCGCTGGCGACGCTGGCCTATGACGGACGGCGCGGCGAGATGTTCCAGAACCAGCTGATCGCCGCGCTGCGCATCCTGCAGGCAGGCGACACTGATCCCGAACATATGCTGGGCAGTTGGGCCGGGGCCATGGGCCACACGCAGTTCATGCCCACGTCCTATCTGGATTATGCCGTCGATTTCACCGGCGACGGCCGCCGCGACATCTGGTCGGACGATCCGACCGACTCGCTGGCATCCACCGCGAACTACTTGCGCCGCAACGGCTGGGTGCCGGGCCAGGCCTGGGGGGCCGAGGTGCAACTGCCCCAAGGCTTCAACATGGGGCTGGTCGGCAAGGGCACGCGCCGGTCGGACTGGGCCGCGCAGGGCGTGCGCCGCATGGGCGGCGGCGCGCTGCCGGGCGGGAACGGGTCGATCATCATGCCGGCGGGGGCAAACGGCCCGGCCTTCCTGATCCTCGACAACTTCCGGTCGATCCTGCGCTATAACAACTCGGACAACTATGCGGTTGGCGTGGCCTTCCTGGGCGAACGCATCGCGGGACGGGCAGGCATCCAGGGGTCCTGGCCGCGCAACGACCGCGCGCTGTCCACCGGCGAGCGGCAGGAAATCCAGCAGCGCCTTCGCGCCAAGGGGTTCTATCAGGGCGAGATCGACGGGCTGTTCGGATCGGCCACCATGGAATCGGTCGCGGCCTATCAGCGGTCTATCGGGGTCACGCCGGACGGCTATCCGACCTCGATCCTGCTGGGCCAGTTGCGGCGGTAGGCAAGGAGGGGCGTCCGAAAGGGCGCCCCCTATGCCTTGGGCGCATTGAAGCCTGACGTCTCGGCGACAGTCCATCAGGGATTTTCGATTTTGAGGGGGTCTTTGACGAGCGTATAATCTTCCTGTCGCCTCGGAAGGCCTTTGAGTCGAGGCGTCATGGCTTTTCCTGCTGTTGTTCAAAGGAGATATGGAAATGGCTCTCGCGAAAATGGCCGTTGCTGTTCTCTCGGTCGGCCTGCTTTCGTCCGGCGCCGCATTGGCGGAAGAACAGACACTCCGGTTCAAGCTTGTCATCACCACCACAAGTGACGCGACCATGGATCTTCCAAGCATCACGGACCAGTCGCTTGTGGCCAGCGAGGCGGTCGGCGTCGCGTTTTTCGAGGACGGGCGCGTGGCCTTCAAGCGGTTCGCTCTTGCTACCATCCGCGGCAAGGAAGACGGCAACTGGATGGGCCTCAGCACCTATACGTTCGAGAACGGCGACGCGCTCAACCTGCAATTCTCCGGCAGTTGGTCCCCCGAGGGATCGCAGGTCGAATATACGTTGCTGTCCGGTGCAGGCGCTTTCGAAGGTGCGACGGGAACCGGGGAACTCACCGGGATCAACACGTCATGGACGGATGCGCTTCTCTTTGACGGCAGCTTCACTCTGCAGGTTCCAGGGAACTGAGAACGGCTGTCCCAGACCAAGGTCACCGCCAATCCCGTTGCTTCTTCGCTGTGGAAGCAATTGGCAAGGCGCAGCTGTGTGGACACTGGGGCCGCTCGGAAAGATCGTGGCAATGATCCAGCGGAATGGGAAAGTCCGCTTGGAAGCTTTTGCCTTGCACAAGGCCTACCGCAGCCATTCCGGAAACGCCCCAAGCACCTCCTCATAGACTCCGCGCTTGAAGGGCACGATGTTTTCCAGCAGCGCCGCCGCAGGCATCCACCGCCATTCCTGGAATTCGGGGTGATCCGTGTCGATGCGGATGTCGGCGTCCTGGCCCAGGAACCGCATCAGCACCCATTTCTGGCGCTGACCGCCATAGCGGCCCTTCCAGACCTTGCCCAGCAATTCGGGCGGCAGGTCGTAATAGACCCAGCCCGGGGTTTCGGCCAGGACCTGCACCTTGTCCGGGGAAACGCCGGTTTCCTCGACCAGTTCGCGCAGGGCGGCCTGGCGGGGATCCTCGCCCTCGTCTATGCCGCCCTGGGGCATCTGCCAGGCACCTTGGGTGTCGATCCGCTGGCCTGCGAAGACCAGGCCTTCAGCGTTGATCAGCACCACGCCTGCGCAGGGCCGGTAAGGCAGTCCGCCCGGCCCCGTCCGTTCCGCATCAGCCATTCGTCTTGGCGGCCCCGGTCCCCTCGGTCCCCGACCCTTCGCCCGTCACGGCGGGGGTGGCGGCGGCAGGCACCTGACCCGCCTGGAAATCGACCGCAGCCAGACCCTTGAGGATATCGACCGCATAGGCCAATTGGTAATCCTCCTCGCGCAGCTTGGCGGTAGCCTCGACCTCGGCGGCTTCGTCCTCGATCTGCTGCTTTTCGTCGTCGCTGACCGAATCGTTGTTCAGCGCGCCGCGCAGGTCAGCCTCGGACCGGCCGAAGTTCGATTGCGTGCGGGGACCTTCCTCCTCGTCCTCGGGCGTGGCAGGGGGCGTGGGCTGGGCCACCAGGATGTCGGGCTGGATGCCCAGCGACTGGATCGACCGGCCCGACGGCGTGTAATAGCGCGCGGTGGTCAGCCGGATGGCGCTTTCGGCCGTGACCGGCATGACCGTCTGGACCGACCCCTTGCCGAAGGTCTTTTCGCCCACGACGATGGCGCGGCGGTGATCCTGCAAGGCGCCCGCGACGATTTCGGACGCGCTGGCCGATCCGCCATTGGTCAGCACGACCATCGGCTTGCCTTGGGCCAGATCGCCCGCTTCGGCGTTCCAGCGTTCGCTTTCCTCGGGGTTGCGGCCCCGGGTGCTGACGATTTCGCCGGCATCCAGGAAGGCGTCGGACACGCTGATCGCCTGGTTCAGCAGGCCGCCGGGGTTGTTGCGCAAGTCCAGTACGAAGCCCGTCACCTTGTCGATGCCGCCGGCCTCGGCCACGGCCTTGTCCAGTTCGGATTTCAGCGTGTCATAGGTTTCATCGTTGAAGGTGGACACGCGAAGGACGACCGATTTCCCCTCGATCCGGGTTTTCACCACGGTCAGCTTGATCGTGTCCCGCGTCATGGTCAGATCGAACGGCTCGGTTTCGCCTTCTCGCAGAATCGTGACGGTGATTTCCGACCCGATGGGACCGCGCATCATGTCCACCGCGTCATCCAGCGTCAGGCCCATCAGCGATTCGCCGTTCACATGGGTGATGAAATCGCCGGTCTTGACGCCAGCCTGGGCGGCGGGCGTGTCGTCGATGGGGGATACGACCTTGACCAGGCCTTCTTCCTGGCTGACCTCGATCCCTAACCCGCCGAAGCTGCCGCGGGTCTGGGTCTGCATATCCTCGTAATCGTTGGCGGACAGGAACGAGGAATGCGGATCCAGGGATGTCAGCATTCCGTTGATCGCGGCCTCGATCAGTTCCTTGTCGTCGGGCGCCTCGACATAATCGGCGCGGACGCGTTCGAAGACGTTCCCGAACAGTTCAAGCTGTTCATAGATCGAGGCATTGCTGCCGGTTTCCTGCGCCACCAGCGGCCCGGCGATCTGGGTGGTCAGAAGCGCACCGGCCAGAACACCGCCCACGCCTGCGATCAGATAATGTTTCATGACGGCCTTTCCTGCCTTCAATCCTGTTCAGGCTCCACGACGGGATTCAGCACGAACCATTCCGCCGGGTCCAGAGTTTCCTGTCCCTTGCGCACTTCCAGATACAGGGATTCGGTCCGTCCCCCATTGCCGCCGATGGCGGCATCGGTCACGAACTGCGCGCCGAATTCCTGCGCCGACGCCTCGGTCCCGCCCATCAGGCCGATCGGATCGCCCGCTTGCAGCACGTCGCCAACTTCTCCGAACACCTGCGACATCCCCGCGAAGACCAGAAGATAACCGCGCGCGGGCTCTAGGATCATCACATTGCCGTAATCCAGCAGCGGACCGCGATACCGAATGGTGGCGGACCAGGGCGTGGTGACCAGTGCCGCGGGGGGCGTGGCGATCACCCAGCCGGGCCGTTCGACGCCCGCCGCGTCGGGTTGGTCGTAAAGACGCAGGATGGTGCCCACCACCGGCAGGGGCAGGGCGCCGCGCGCGCCCTCGAAATCCTCCAGCGGGGGGCCGACGTCCATCTGGATACTGGCAACCCCGGTGGCGAATTCGTCCAGCGACTGCGCCGCATCGCGCAGCTTTTGCATTTCCGCAGGCGCGTCGGCGTATCGGATGGGCAGGCTGGACCTGTCGGTGACGGCGCTTGCCAGCAACCGGCGCGCTTCCTGGACCGAGGCAAGCCCCGCACCCAGCATCTGCGCGGCGCCCGCCTGCAAGTCACGCACCGTGGCGATTTCCTCCAGGTCGTCCTGCAGCCGTTCCGCCTCGGCCCGCAGGCCGGGGGTGACATCGGCCAGGACCATGCCCGACCGCGCCGTGGCAAGCGCACCCGCCGGATGCAGCAGCATGGTGGTTTCCGGCGCTTGCTGCAGCGCCGTCATGGCGCCCAGGACCGAAGCCAGCCGGCCACGCTGCGATTCGAAGCGGGCGCGCAGCTCGGCTTCGCGGGCACTGGCCTGGCGCAACCCGTCGCGCAGGGCAGACAGGCCCTGTTCGTAACCCCGGATCACCTCGGTCAAGGCGACGACCTGGTCATCGGCGGACACCGCATCGGCCAGCTTGGCCACGGCGGCGCGCAACTGGGCGGCGGCATCCTGCGCCTCGGCCACGGCGGCGGTGACCGATGGTTGAACGTCCTGCGCCGACAGGGGCGCGGCGATCAGGGCGGCAAGCGCCAGGGGCAGAAAGAACTTCATGCGGTCACGATCAGGCTGGTGCCGGTCATCTCGGCGGGCTTGTTCACGCCCATCAGCTGCAACACCGTGGGGGCCAGGTCGGCCAGCCTGCCGTTGCGCAGATGCGCGCCAGGGGGACCGCCATAGACGATCACCGGCACCGGGTTGGTGGTATGGGCTGTATGCGGCCCCCCTGTCACGGGGTCGATGGTGGTTTCGCAATTGCCGTGATCGGCACAGATCACCGCCGCGCCGCCTGCGCGGTCCAGGGCCGCCAGCATCCTGCCCAAGCCGCGGTCCACAGCTTCGCAGGCTAGGATGGCGGCGGGCAGGTTGCCGGTATGGCCCACCATGTCGGGATTGGCGAAGTTCACCACGACCAGGTCATAGCCTGCGCCGATCACCTCGACCAGTTTATCGGCAACCTCCTCCGCGGCCATTTCGGGGGCCAGGTCATAGGTCGCGACCTTGGGGCTGGCGGGCATGAATCGATCCTCGCCCGGTTCGGGCGATTCCTTGCCGCCGTTCAGGAAAAAGGTGACATGGGGGTATTTCTCGGTTTCCGCCAGGCGGAACTGGCGCAGACCATGGCTTGCGACCCAGGCGCCCAGCGTGTTGACCACCTGGCGCTTGGGATAGGCGGCGGTCATGTATTCGTCATGCCGGGTGCTGTAATCGACCATGCCCAGCAGCGCGGCCCATGCGGGGCGGTCATTGTTGTCGAATTCGGTGAACGTCGGATCTGCAAGCGCCGTCAGGATTTCCCGTGCCCGGTCGGCCCGGAAGTTGAGGCAGAAGAACCCGTCCCCATCCATCGCGCCGTTGTACCCGTCGATGACGAAGGGAGGGATGAATTCATCGGTTTCCCCGCGCCCGTAAGCCACAGTGACGGCCAGATCGGCAGACAGCGCGGGTTCTCCCTGCCCGGCGACGATTGCCCGATAGGCGCGCTCGATCCGTTCCCAGCGATTGTCGCGATCCATCGCATAATATCGCCCGATCACGGTGCCGATCCGCGCGCCTTCGGGCAGGCTGCCCTGCAATTCGGTGATGAAACCCATGGCCGATTGCGGCGGCACGTCGCGCCCATCCGTGATGGCGTGCAGCACAACGGGCACGCCCGCCGCCGCAATGGCGCGAATGGCGGCCTGGACATGAACAACATGGCCATGCACGCCGCCGTCGGACACGATGCCCATCAGATGCGCCGTCCCACCCGTCGCCCGCAGCCGTTCGACAAAGCGGATCAGACTGTCGTTGCCCACAAAGCTGCCATCCTCGATCGCCAGGTCGATCTGGCCCAGATCCATGGCAACAACCCGGCCCGCGCCGATATTGGTGTGGCCCACTTCGGAATTGCCCATCTGTCCGCGCGGCAGGCCCACGTCGGGACCAAAGGTCGTCAGTGTCGCATGGGGGCAGGTGCGCATCAGCCGGTCGAAATTCGGCGTCGCCGCCTGGTCCGGCGCGCTTTGTTCGGGCCGGTCGGATATGCCCCACCCGTCAAGAATGCACAGGACCACAGGTTTCGTCATATCGCCCCTCGGATGATTTGCGCCTTGTTACGCGGGCGCGGCGGTTGCGGCAACCGAAAGGCCGGGGGCCAGCCCCCGGACCCCCGGGATATTTACGCCAAAGTGAAGCAAAGCCGATTCATCTTGGCCCAAATATCCGCCAGGGTGAATTGGCCGCAGGCCAAGAGGGGGCGGCAGCCCCCCACCGGTCGCCACGTTCATTCGCGATGATAAGGCGATCCGGCCAGGATCGTCGCGGCACGGTACAACTGTTCGGCCAGCATCACCCGCACCAGCATATGCGGCCAGACCATGCGGCCCAGGCTGATCTGCCAATCGGCGCGCGCGCGCAACATGGGATCCAGCCCATCCGCGCCGCCGATCACGAAGCAGAGATCTTTGGCTTGGTCGCGCCAGTCCGCCAGACGACGTGCGAATTCCGGCGATGTCGCCTGCTCGCCCCTTTCATCCATCATCACCAGGGCAGCGCCCTGCGGGATGACGCGCGCCAGCAACTCGGCCTCGGTCACCATCCCGCCGCCGCGCTTGTCTTCCACCTCGTGGATGGCGATAGGCGGCAGGCCAAGGCTGCGGCCGGTCCTGGCGAAACGGTCGAGGTAGTCCGCAACCATCGCCGCTTCGGGGCCTTTGCGCAGCCGGCCGACGGCGGCGATGTCGATCCGCATGGCGTCCTGCCCGGCCTAATGCGCGGGGCGGGCCTGATCACGCACCCGGACAAGCGCGTCCGAAGGCATCCACAACTTTTCAAGTTGATAGAATTCCCGAACTTCGGGGCGGAAGACATGGACAATGACATCATCGGTGTCGATCAGCACCCAGTCGCCGGTATCCTTGCCCTCGATCCGGGGGGTGCGGCCGGTCGCCTGCTTCATGCGGTCGGCCAGCTTTTCGGCGATGGCGCCCACCTGGCGCGCGCTGCGGCCCGATGCGATCACCATGTGATCCGCCATGGCCGACCGTCCGCGCAGGTCGATCGTCACGATGTCCTCGGCCTTGTCGTCGTCAAGCGAGGACAGGATGCGGGCAAGGATCTGGTCGCTGGTCAGATCCTGCGGCGCGGGGGTCGCAGCCGGCCCCGTGGCCGGCGAGACGTCTTGTGACAGGGTTCAATCCTCCGGTCAGCGCGCCGATCGCCCCCGGCGCAGGGGATGGATCAAAGATAGCAACTTTTCAGGCCATCTCAATGTTCCCGGCCCGATTCCGTATTGTCGGGCGGCGGATCGTCCATCTGGACCCGCAAGGACGGATTGACAAGCCGCACCTCGCGCTGCGGAAAGGGCAGCGTGATGCCCTGTTCCTTGAACGCGTCCCACAAGGCCAGGTAAACCTGCCCGCGCACGTTGGTCAGCCCCTTTGCGGCATCGTCGATCCAGAAACGCAGGACATAATCCACGGCATTGTCGCCAAATCCCGTCACCCAGCAGACCGCCTGCCGGTCGGACAGCACGCGCGGCACGGTCTTGACGGCGGCAATGGCCGTGGCGCTGACCCTGTGCGGGTCGTCGCCGTAGGATGCGCCGAATCGCAGATCCAGGCGCACGAAGCTGTTGGTATGGGACCAGTTCACGACCTGGCCCGTCACCAGATCCTCGTTCGGGATCAGGTATTCCTTGCCGTCGCGCGTCACCACGCTGACATAGCGGGCGCCAAGCTCCTCGATCCAGCCGAAGGTGTCGCCCAGGCTGATCACGTCGCCGGGCTTGATGGACTTGTCCAGCAGGATGATCACCCCAGACACCAGGTTCGAGACGACCTTCTGCAGCCCGAAGCCCAGGCCAACGCCCACCGCGCCGGAAAAGACCGCAAGGCCGGTCAGGTCAAAGCCCACGGCCTTCAGCCCGACCACGACGGCCAGGCTGAACAGAACCACCTGCAACAGCTTGGCCGTCAGCACCCGCATCGTGGGCGAGATGTCTTCGTTCCGCGCCAGCCTGCCGGTGATCAGCCGCGACAAGGCGCGCGCGCCGCCGATCAGCAGGCCGGTCACTACAAGGGCCTTCAGGACCGTCAGGGCCGACAGGCGCAAGTCGCCAATGGTGATGGCAAGGCTGTCCAGGAAATCGCCCGCAGGCTTGGTCAGGCCCAGCAGGAACAGCGTCACCCAGATCCAGCCTGCCCAACTGACAATGCGGCGCAGGAAGCGGTTGGCGATCAGCCGTGCCACGAAGAAGATCCCCAGCCAAGACAGGGCGATAGATGCCGCAAGCGCGATCAGCGCGCTGCGCGAAGGCCAGGTGATCTCTCGCATGACGATGACCACGGTCCAGGCCAGCAGCGCGAAGATCATCAGGCCCATCCGTCGCCCGATCAGCACGCCCAGCCGCAGCCGCCATTTCGGCCAGTCGCTGCGATCATGCAGCCAGGCGTTCCAGAAGCGCAGCGCGATCCGGCCCAAGAGCCAGGACAGCAGGATCAGCCCGGCAATAGCGGCCAGCTGGTACAAGCGGGCGGGCAGGATCATGATCTCGAGGAACAGGGAAATGCGCGACCATAATCCCTGGGCGGCATCCACGATGTCTGGACCGACCGGCTCCATAGCCCCCCTCGCCTGCGACAATATTGCGTCAACGCCGAAAGACGCATAAAAGATCGGCCATGTCCGGGTTCATCTATTTCGACATCCATGACCGCGCGCGCCTGCCTTCGCGGTTCTTCGGCGAAACGCGCGGCGTGACGGCGCGACTGTGACGGGCTGCGGTCCTGCCGCAGCCGACCTGTCCGCCATGATCACATCACAGCCGAAAGCCAAGCAGCCATGACCTTTGATCCCCAATCCGCCGCCCCGCGGACGCTTTACGACAAGATCTGGGATGCCCATGTCGTTGACCGTCAGGATGACGGCACCTGCCTTTTGTATATCGACAGGCATCTGGTCCACGAAGTGACCAGCCCGCAGGCCTTTGAAGGGCTGCGCATGACCGGCCGCGCCGTCCGCGCGCCTGAACGCACCATCGCCGTGCCCGATCACAACGTGCCGACCACCTGGGACCGCGAACAAGGCATCGACAACGAGGAGTCGCGCATCCAGGTCGATGCGCTTGACCGCAACGCCCGCGAATTCGGCGTGGTCTATTATCCGGTCAACGACATCCGCCAAGGGATCGTCCATATCGTCGGCCCCGAACAGGGCTGGACCCTGCCCGGCATGACGGTCGTCTGCGGCGACAGCCATACCGCCACGCATGGGGCGTTCGGCGCCCTGGCCCACGGCATCGGCACGTCCGAGGTGGAACACGTCTTGGCCACCCAGACGCTGATCCAGAAGAAATCCCGGAACATGAAGGTCGAGGTGACGGGCCGCCTGGCACACGGCGTTACCGCCAAGGACGTGGTTCTGGCGATCATCGGCCATACCGGCACGGCGGGCGGCACCGGCCATGTGATCGAATACTGTGGCGAGGCGATCCGCAGCCTGTCCATGGAAGGCCGCATGACCATCTGCAACATGGCGATCGAAGGCGGCGCCCGCGCGGGCCTGATCGCGCCCGACCAGACGACCTTCGATTACGTCAAGGGCCGCCCCCATGCGCCCAAGGGCGCGCAATGGGAGGCTGCGGTCAACTGGTGGAAGACGCTTTACAGCGACGACGACGCGCATTGGGACAAGGTCGTCACCCTGCGGGGCGAGGATATCGCCCCCACCGTGACCTGGGGCACGTCCCCTGAAGATGCGCTGCCCATTACCGCGACCGTTCCCGATCCTTCGGATTTCACCGGCGGCAAGGTCGAGGCCGCCCGGCGGTCCCTGGACTATATGGACCTGACCCCCGGCACTCGGCTGACCGATATCGCCATCGACGCGGTTTTCATCGGTTCCTGCACCAACGGCCGGATCGAGGATCTGCGCGCCGCGGCCGAGGTTCTGCGCGGCCGCAGGCTGGCGGCCGGGGTGCGCGGCATGGTTGTTCCCGGGTCGGGCCTTGTGCGCGCCCAGGCCGAGGAAGAAGGGCTGGACGTGATCTTCAAGGAGGCGGGTTTCGAATGGCGCCTTGCGGGCTGTTCGATGTGCCTGGGCATGAATCCCGACCAGTTGGCCCCCGGCGAACGCTGCGCGGCCACCAGCAACCGCAACTTCGAGGGCCGGCAAGGATACAAGGGCCGCACGCACCTGATGTCGCCCGCCATGGCGGCGGCGGCGGGGGTGGCCGGGCATCTGGTCGATATACGGGAGCTTGCGCGGGAAGCGGCCTGAGATGGCCCGCCCCTGCGCACCCCTGCGTCGGCCGTCCCCCTCAGCCTGGCCACGCGGCCTGGCTGCGCCGGGCGGGTCTGCGCCTGCGCCACAGCAGCCAGGCTGCATTGACCGCAATCAGCACCAGCCCGGCGTTCTCGAACAGGAAGTTGTTCGTCACACCGAAGTTCCGGGTGCCGATCAGGCGGTCGAAATGGTGAAAGCTCAAGGCCCGGATCACCACGTAACACAGCACAAAGGTCAGTCCGGTCGCGGCCAGCAGGTTCTGGCGAAGTCTGCCCCACAGGCTGAGCGTCAGGCCCAAAAGCAAGGCAAGCGCGCAACCTCCGACCAGGCCGATGAACAGCGCCTGCATCAGGCGTCGTTGCGCGTACCATCCTTGCGCACGGGCAAGGCACTTACCGGTGGCGGTGACAGCCGATTGCAGATCCAGTTGCTTGTTGACGGCCAGCGCTACCAGCAGCAGCGACAGGACCGCCCAGAACAGGCGCCCCCGCTGACCCTTGAGCCGTCGCCACACGGCCAGGGCCAGCATCGCGCACAATGCATAGGCCAGGACCGTCAGCCATCCCGTCACCCCCGGATCGCCGATCTGCGGCGACCACCGTTGCATCACGCAGGCCTGCAACTCGCTTCCAGTCACGTCAACATACCCCTTGCCCGATCGCGACCAGACTAGACCGGCCCGGGGCAAAGCAGAAGCCAAGAGGACCCATGGACAAGTTCACCACCCTGACCGGCATCGCGGCGCCCATGCCGCTGGTCAACATCGACACCGACATGATCATCCCCAAGCAGTTCCTGAAGACCATCAAGCGGTCGGGGCTGGGGATCAATCTGTTCGACGAAATGCGCTATGATCGCGACGGCAACGAACTGCCGGATTTCATCCTGAACCAGCCGGCCTATCGCCAGACGCAAATCCTGGTGGCCGGCGACAATTTCGGCTGCGGATCGTCGCGCGAACACGCGCCTTGGGCGTTGCTGGATTTCGGCATCCGTTGCGTGATCTCGACCAGCTTCGCCGACATCTTCTTCAACAACTGCTTCAAGAACGGCATCCTGCCCGTGGTGCTGCCCCAGGACGCCGTCGATACGCTGATGGAGGATGCCCGCAAGGGCGCCAACGCCCGCATCACAGTGGATCTGGAAAACCAGACCGTCACGACATCCGATGGGGTTTCCTTTGCCTTCGAGATCGACCCCTTCCGCAAGCATTGCCTGCTGAACGGATTGGACGACATCGGGCTGACCATGGAAAAGGCTCCGCGCATCGACAGCTACGAGACGCAGATGGCCCAAGCCCGGCCCTGGGTCTGACGGCATGAAAAAGCCCCGCCATGCGTTATGGCGGGGCAAGGGGGTTCCACCTTGGCGGCAGCCGGGGGAACCAGGCGAACCGTGAAGCCTCAGTTGGGGCGGGAAACCTCGCCTTCCATCTCGGCCCGGATCTGCTGGCGCAGGATGTCGATGGGGATCATCCGGCCTTCGCGCCGATAATGCCAATAGGTCCATCCGTTGCAGGAAGGGGCGCCCTCAAGGGCGGCGCCGACCTGGTGGATCGACCCCTTCACGTCATTGCCGATCAGCGACCCGTCGGCGCGGACCTTGGCCTTGTGACGGCTGTTCATGGAATACAGTTCCTCGCCCGGGCGCAGCATCCCGCGTTCGATCACCTGGCCAAAGGGAACGCGCGGCTCGGCACGCTTGGCGCGGGTGGTGGCAAGCGCCTCGGCATCCAGGCGGCGGATGCGCGAGATGCGCCTTTCCGCAACGGTGCGATAGGCTTCCTCGCGCTCGATCCCGATGAAATCGCGGCCCAGCATCTTGGCGACCGCGCCGGTCGTGCCGGTGCCGAAGAAGGGATCCAGAACCACGTCGCCGGGATTGGTCGTGCCGATGATGACGCGGTGCAGCAGCGATTCCGGCTTTTGCGTCGGATGGGCCTTGTCGCCTGCCGCGTCCTTCAGCCGTTCACCGCCATTGCAGATGGGCAGCACCCAGTCGGACCGCATCTGCGTGCCTTCGTTCAGCGACTTCAGCGCCTCGTAGTTGAAGGTGTATTTCGAGGCTTCGGATTTCGCGGCCCAGATCAGCGTTTCATGGGCGTTGGTCAACCGCTTGCCGCGAAAGTTCGGCATCGGGTTCGACTTGCGCCAGATCACGTCGTTCATGATCCAGAAGCCCTGGTTCTGGATCTCGGCCCCCACGCGGAAGATGTTGTGATAGCTGCCGATGACCCAGATCGCGCCGTTCGGCTTCAGCACACGGCGCGCGGCAGCCAGCCAGTCGCGCGTGAAGGCGTCATAGACGGCAAAGCTGGAAAACTGGTCCCAGTGATCGTCCACCGCATCGACCTTGGAATTGTCGGGCCGGTGCAGGTCGCCGCGCAATTGCAGGTTATAGGGCGGATCAGCAAAGATCAGGTCCACGCTGGCTTCGGGAAGCGCGTTCATCACCTCGATGCAATCGCCCGCCAGAATCTGGTTCAGGGGAAGTGGCCGCGCGGCTGCCATGCGCTGATCCTTGGTCTTTATCATCTCTGCCTCGGGGGTCGCTGCCGGCTTTTTGCCGGTCTGCTGTCCCGTTAACATGATTCAGACGCGAATCGGCGTCAATTTCTTTTTTGAATCAAGGGTTTGCCACCAGGGCTTTACACAAGATGTTGTGGACGGGTTCGAACGAATGCCTATGATAAGGGGTAACGCCCAAATCTAGCAGTGCCCGTTTATGCGCAGGGGTTGCATAGCCCGCATTGGCCTCCCAGCCGTATCCGGGATGTTGTTGCGCCAAATCCACCATAAGCCGGTCGCGCGCCACCTTGGCCAGGATGGAGGCCGCAGCGATGGTCACGCAGCGGGCGTCCCCCGCGACGATGGCCTGCCCTGGGCAGGACAGGTCGCGCGGGACGCGGTTGCCATCGACCAGCGCCAGGCAGGGCGCGGTTTTCAGCCCTGCGACGGCCTTGCACATTGCCAGATGGGCCGCGTGATAGATGTTGAGACGGTCGATCTCCTCGACCCCGACATGGACGATGCAGTGGTCGCAATGGTCCGCCAGCCATGCGGCCAGGGCCTCGCGCCGTCTGGCGGTCAGCTTCTTGGAATCGTTCAGCCCCTCGGGGATGTTGCCTGGGTCCAGCACCACGGCGGCAGCCGTGACAGGCCCGGCCAGGGGGCCGCGCCCGACCTCGTCCACGCCGGCGATGCGGCGGGCGCCACGGGACAGGGCGGCCAGTTCGGTGCTGAAGTCGGGCAGAATCATGGGGTGATGGTTACAGGGGCGATGGTTACTTCTTCAAGGTTCACGCCGTCCCCCTCGCGATCCACGACCAGGAAATCGGCCGGCTTGTCCAGTGGCGTCAGAACTCCATGCCAGACCCCGGCCCGCAGGTTCACGCCGGTTCCCGCAGGCACCAGGAAGGCGCGCGGCATCCCCGGCTTGCCGCCATCGTCCGGCGCCACGACCGACATCCAGGCATCCGGCCCCAGCGGCATGAAGGCCTGGCTGCCCAAGGGGTGACGTTCCAGCAGGGTGCAATCATAAGGCAGGCTGACGGCATCGGACCGAAAGATCGAGATGATCGCCTCGCCCCCAGCCCGCTCCACGGTGGCAAGCGCGTGGTGGCGTTCGCAGCGGCCGGCGTTGATCATGCGGTCGGGCGTGGCGCGCGGGGCCAGGACGTCGCCAAAAGGGGCGAAGGCATCGGCGGTGATGGGTTCCAAGTGGATCGTGGTCATGGGTGTCCTCCTGCCCTTGTGCCTTAGCCTGCCGCGGCCAGCCCGTCGAGGATCCGCGCCATGATCGCGCGGCGGGTGGCAGGCTTGCGGAGCAACGCAGCCTCGGCGCGCGCCGCAGTCGCCATGGCCTTGCATTCATTGGGATTTGCCCGCGCCCAAGCCAGTTTTTCGGCGATGTCGATGCCATAGCGTTCCAGCGGGATATAGTGTTTCCACGGCTGGAAGCGGTTGGAATAGAACACTTCCCATTCGTCCTCCTCCTTCAACAGGACGGATTGCCCATCGATGGCCCCGATGAAGTTCGATCCGTGATCATAGCCTGTCAAGCACAGCTGATAGCGGAAGCGGCGGAAGAAGGCGCGGTCCCGGCGCGGGGTGCAGAAAGGCGCCAGCAGCGGATCGCTTGCAAACTGGCGAAAGCCCCAGGCCATGACCACGCCCAGGTCGAAATCGGGATGCCCGAACCATCGCCGCACAAAGGCCAGCCGGGACGTGCCGCACAGCCGGTCCCAGGCCGCCCGGCGTTTGTCGGGATCGTCCCCGGCCTCGGCAAGCTGGCGCAAGGCGAGGTGGGACGCCGGGCCGGGCTTGACGCTGTCGCGCATCTCGCTGCCGGAAATCATGCCCCGCCAGACAATCTGGTCCAGCTTGTCCTCCCACGGGATCGGGTCCGGGGCGACGTCAGGGTCAAAGCCCGGCAAGCCGATGCTGTGCTGGTCGGGCAGCGGCCACAGCACGGCATTCCGCGCGCCTTGGCGGCGATTGTGGCACAAGGTGGGGGCCGACAGCGGCTCGCCCTGCGGGGATCCGAACCACCGCGAATCCTCCATGTCGATGCGCAGCGGCATGGGGCGGTTCAGGCGCAAGGCATCGTTGATAACGCCCTCAACCCGGATGATCTTGAAGTGGCGGCCCAAGGCCGACAGGGCGATGCCCTCCCGGACCCTGATGCGCCGCCGCGCACCATGCCGGTCGGCCACGATACCGCCCCCGTCCCAAATGGAAAAATATTCGGAAAGCCCGGCGTCCTGGCCCGTTCCAGGTCCGACGCCGCGCAGGCAAAATGCCGCCACCTCCTCGACATAGGCGGGATCCACCGGTTCCGGCCGGGGCTTGGCCAGCAACCGTTCCATATCGGGCAGGGTTTTCGCGGCGGGAAACCACCCTTCTTGCGATCCCGGATCAGACATCGGCAGGATCGGATCCAGCCTGGTCGCCAGATCGGCATGCGTATCACGGTCCAAGTCCATACGGATCAGGCGGGGATCGCCACCGAAGAACGCATCGACCGCGGCCAGGTGGGCGTGCCAGTCAGCCTCCCACAGGTCGGGCAGGTCGGCTGGGTCGCAGCCCCGGTGAAGGGCATGGCAGCGTGCAGCGACGCCCCTGTCGCGGGTCAGCCGGTCGAGGATCCAATCCTCGGGCGGGCGGGTGGTCAGGATGAAACGCGCCTGGGGAAAGCGGCCGGCCAGCCAGCCGAACTGCCGCCATGCCTCCAGCGGCGGGCGCCAATGCGGGCTGTCGCGGTACAGGCCGGAAAACAGCACCGCGCCCTGCCACGGCGTCAACGGGTCGCCGTTGGTTGCGCGGGCGAACAGGATATCCTCGGCCAGTTGCCCCGTGTCGTGGCAAACCGCCCGATGCCCGTTGCGGCGGAACAACCGGGCCAGTCGCGCCTCCGCACAGCCGTCGGGGCTGATATGGAAGAACAGCGGTCCCGGGGTCATGACGGCTTCATCCGCCGATCAGCCGCCCCGGCCGCGGCAGGAAGATCGTCAGAATCCCCAGGATCGGCAGGAACGAACACAGCAAGAACACCGTCTCGATCCCCCGCGCGTCGGCCAGCACGCCTAGGGCGGCGGCGGCAATGCCGCCCATGCCGAAGCTGAAGCCGAAGAACAGCCCTGCAATGGTCCCGGTGCGGCCCGGCACCAGTTCCTGCGCAAAGACCACGATGGCCGGAAAGGCCGACGCCAGGATCAGCCCGATGATGACGGCCAGAACCCCTGTCGCGGCCAGCCCGACATGGGGCAGCAGCAGCGTAAAGGGCAGAACGCCCAGGATGGAAAACCAGATGACCCGCAGCGGCCCGATCCGGTCGCCGACGATGCCGCCCAGGATCACGCCCCCGGCCATGCCGCCCAGGAACAGGAACAGCATGATCTGCGCGCCCTGCGTGCCAAGGCCGAATTTCTCGATGGTGTAGAAGGTGAAATAGCTGCTTATCGAGGCGGTGTAGATGTTTTTGGTAAAGGTCAGCACCGCCAGCACGGCGATGGAGCGGATCACCAGGTTCCGGGGGTATCGCAACGCCGTGTCGGGCCGCGCGGTGGCGGCGCGGCGGCGGCCCTCGGCCCAGGAGCCGACGTGCCACAGCAAGGCCCCGCCCAAGGCTGCGGCCACCGCGAACCAGGCCACCGCCGGACGGCCCAGCGGCACGACGATAAAGGCGGCCAGCAGGGGGCCAAGCGACTGCCCGAAATTCCCGCCCATCTGGAACAGCGACTGCGCCGTCCCGAAGCGCCCGCCCGAGGCCATGCGCGCCACGCGCGAGCTTTCGGGATGAAACACCGCCGACCCGACCCCGATCAGCATCGCCCCCGCCAGCAGCATTGTGTAATGATGCGCGAAAGCCAGCAGCAGCACCCCGCAAAAGGTCGAGGCCATGCCGAAAGGCAAGGATCGCGGCTGCGGATGCTTGTCCGTCGCCATTCCGATCAGCGGCTGCAACAGCGATGCCGTCACCTGAAAGGCGAATGTCATCACCCCGATCTGCGCATAGGTCAGCGAGAATTCGACCTGAAGCAGCGGATAGATCGCCGCCAGCATCGACTGCATCACGTCGTTGATCATGTGGCACAGGCTGATTGCGGTCAGGATGCCCCAGGCCGTGCCGGTTGCGGCCATCGGGCCGGATGTCGGGATGTCGGCGCGCATCGTTCCCCCACGCTTACCTGCATATGATGCAATAGCAGCCGCGGGGACAGGTGCAAGCGGGCTTTGGCCGAAGCCCGCCCACTGACGATTTGGACAGCTTCCCTTGGCGCCGCATGGACCCGACATTGGGATGGTATGTGTTTCGAGTTAATAAAGTTGTAAAATGGCAAAGATTCCCGGCAACCTCGTCCGGTCGCTGCGCGCATCGGGCGCGGCGGGCGGCGGACGGCGCATGAATACCTGGCAATCCGTCCGCGCGGATGTTCTGGACAGGATACGCTCGCGGGAATGGCCGCCGGGCGAGTTGATCCCGACCGAACAGGAGCTGGCCCACAGCATGGGTTGCGCGCGGGCCACGGTGAACCGGGCCTTGCGGGAACTGGCCGACAGCGGCATCATCGAACGCCGCCGCAAGGTCGGCACGCGCGTCGCCGCGACCTCGGCCCGGCGGACGGTCCTGGACATGCCCGCCGTGCGCACCGAGATCGAAGGCATGGGGGCGGCTTATTCCTATGTCCTGGCCAGCTTCACGACCCAACGCCCGACCGAGGCTGCGGCCCGCGCCTTGCAGGTGCCCGCCTCCCAGGAACTGGTGCTGGTCAAGGCCACCTATACCGCCGACGGCCACCCGCATTGCTGCGAGGCGATCTGGCTGAATCCCGCCATCCTGCCGCCGCTGACACGCCAGGACGTGGAACAGCAATCCGCGCATGAATGGCTGGCCAGCCAGGTTGCCCTGACGCATGGGCGGTTCTCGATCCTGGCGGATGCTGCCAGGGGCGATTGCGCCCATCACCTGAACATCCCCGAAGGCACGGCGGTGCTGACCATCGAACGCACGAACTGGTCCGATACGACGCCCGTATCTTTTGCCCGCCAATTCTATCCTCCCCAGCACCGGCTGGTGTCCGAGGATTAGAACCCTCCGATCAGGGCCGGAAACAGCGCCAAGGCCGCGACGACCAGAAGGTCCAGGAAAAGGAACCGGCCCAGGCCCCCAAAGACGGCGCGGGCCGGGATATCGCGGGCCGCCGTGGCGACAACCACTGCATTCAGGCCCAAGGGCGGCAGGATCAGCGCGATCTCGACCAGCTTGACCAGAAGGATGCCGGACCAGACCGGCTCCTGGCCATAGGCGGTGCCGATGGCCAAGGCAAAGGGCAGGGTCAGGACCAGGATCGCCACCGGTTCGGCCAACAGACCCAGTGCGGCGCAGGCCAGGCCCAGCAACAGGATCGTCGCCAGGCGCGGCAGGGCGGCGGTACCTTGGGCCAGCATCGCGGGCAGGCCGGTCATGTCCAGAAACGTCAGGAACAGGCGTGCGGCGACCAGCACCAACAGGATCATCGCCGCCTGCGCCAGGCTGCCGCGAAGGGCTGACCAAAGCGTTTCAAGCGTCAGGCGATGCTGGAGAATGGCAACGGCCAGTGTCAGGGCCACGCAAGTCGCCAGGGCCACCACCAGCGACATGGCCCTCGACCAGATGCCACCAAGGATGATCCCGAACACCACCGGCGCGGGCCAGATCGCCCGCAGCGCCGCCCCGCGCGGCGGCAGCAGGGCTTGCGACGGGGGCGCGGCCTGGGGATCGTGCCGGGTCCACCACGAAAGCACGGCAATCATCCCTGCCAGGGACAGGGCCGCAGGCAGCAGCGCCGCCAGGAACACCGCCGCAACCGGCGTGCCTGACAGCAGCGCCCACAGGATCAGCAGCATCGACGGCGCCAGCAGCGCCCCCAGCGTGCTGCCCATTGCAACCGAGGCCCCGGCCAGCCGCGGATCATAGCCCGCACGCAGCATCTCGGGGACGGCAATGCGCGACATGGTGGCGGCGCAAGCCACCGATGACCCGCAGGTCGCGGCAAAGCCCGCGCAGCCCAGGATCGCGGCGCCGGCAAGCCCGCCGCGCCTGTTCTGCAACAGCACCGCCGCCGCATCATGGACCCGCGTTGCAAAGCCTGCATAGAAGGCCAGGTTGCCCAGCAACAGGACCAGCGGCACCGCCAGCAAGTCCGGCGCCCGCAGCAGCGCGTCCACCTGGCGCCAGGCCTGGTCCCCCGCCCCGACAAGCGCCAGCCCTGTCCCGCCCGCCAGCATCAGCGCCAGCGCCACGGGCATCCGCAGGGCCAGCAGGGCAATGGCTGCGGCAATGGCGGCAAACCCGGTCATGCCCATGGTCG
The DNA here is from genome assembly GCF_030863885.1 of Paracoccus actinidiae. Taxonomy (NCBI): domain Bacteria; kingdom Pseudomonadati; phylum Pseudomonadota; class Alphaproteobacteria; order Rhodobacterales; family Paracoccaceae; genus Paracoccus; species Paracoccus actinidiae. The sequence goes on along the minus strand of NZ_CP132956.1, from coordinate 1,308,215 downwards.
AACTGTCCTGCCCGCCGGTCCGTGCTGTGTCACCGTTTCCCCGGATCCGTTGCCGCAACGGCAGGCTAGTGCGAGGTCGCGGCAAACTCAAACTGGAATTGACCGAAATGTGACTGGCGGTCTATCTGGCAAATCCGCGCAAGACACTGAATGCTGCGCCCACCCCGACGGAGAATTTGATGTCGCGATTCACCCCCCGGATTCCCCTTGGCCGAATCCCGCTTGCCTTGGTCATCGCCGCACTGATGGCCCTGCCTGTGGCGGCCCAGACGGATCTGCCCTTCACGGCAGCCGAGATCGAGGCGGCGGCCTATGACGGCGGTGACCTGCCTTCGGGACGGTCGGCGCTGACGACCAAGGTCCAGGTGCTGCTGGACCGGTCGGGGATCTCGCCCGGCGTCATCGACGGCTTCAAGGGCGGCATGAGCCAGAGCGCGATCATGGCCTTCGAACGCCGGTCGGGCCTGCCCATCGACGGGGTGATGGACCCGCATGTCTGGAACCTGCTGCAATCCTTCGCAGCCCAGCCCGCAACCCAGGATTACACGATCACGGCCGAGGACGCGCAGGGCCTGGTCGATGCAATCCCCACCGACTATGCCGAAAAGGCGCAGATGACCGCCATGGCCCATACCAGTGTCGCCGAACGCCTGGGCGAGCGGTTCCATATGGATGAAAAGTTCATTGCCTTTCTGAATCCCGGCACGGATCTGGTGGCGGGGGCCACGATCAAGGTGGTCGATACCGGCAGCCGGATGCGCGGCAGCGTCGCGCGGATCCTGGTCGATGTGAACACGCGGCGGGTGGCGGGATTCGATGCGAATGGCAAGCTGCTGGTCGATTACCCGGCAACGATCGGATCGTCGGCCACGCCCTCGCCTTCTGGCGAGCACCGCGTGAAAACGGTCGCGCTGAATCCGAACTATACCTATAATCCGCAAAAGAACTTTCAGCAGGGCGACAATGACAAGCCCCTGGTGGTTCCGCCGGGGCCGAACGGTCCGGTTGGCACGGTCTGGATCGGGCTGTCCAAGCCGACCTATGGGATCCACGGCACGCCCACGCCCTCGACCCTGTTTCGCAACCAGTCCATGGGATGCGTCCGCCTGACCAACTGGGACGCCGAGGAACTGGCCCGCATGGTTGCGGCCGAAACCACGACGGTTCAATTCCTGCCCCAGGGCATGACCATTGCCGATGCCACGGGGGCGGCTGCCACCCCGGCGACGGAGCCTGCGGCACCGGTCGAGGCAGTGGCCGAACCCGCCCAGACAACCCCGGCCGCGCCGCTGGATTACGCCGATCCGCTGGCCGCCAAGCGCACCCCGTCCGAGCCGGTTTATGAAAACACCTCGGAGGAAGACACCGAGGCGTTGGCCCCTGCCGGGGATCCGCTGACCGATGCGCTGACGGGCGCCCTGCCCGACGGGTTCGTGACTGCGCCCGTGGACGAACAACCGTGACCCGGTGGGGCGCAATCCTGTGCGCCCTGGCCTTGTGCCAGGCAGCGCCCGCCGCCGCGCAGGACCGCCCACCCGAACGCCCTGCGCCGGCACAGCCCCAGCCAGTCCCGAAGGCCCAGCCCGATCCGGGCGCCATTTTTGGCCCCCCTGCCCCGCCCCGCTGGTTCAGCCTGCGGGAAACGGACGAGGATCATGCCGCCTGCAAGCTGGCGCTGTCCTTCCTGGGCACGGTTTATACCGAGGAACCGTCGATCACCGACCCCGACGATTCCGATTGCGGCATCGTCCGCCCGGTCCGGGTCGAACGCATCCTGCCCGACCTGACGCTAGAGGGCGATGCGGTGATGCGCTGCGATACGGCCCGGGCGCTTGGCTTCTGGGCGCGCGACTTCCTGCGCCCGGCTGCGGCGATGCTGCCCGGCGCGCCTCGTGTCACGGGCCTACAGCTTGGCACGGCCTATGACTGTCGCCCGCGCGTAGGCACCGGGGCAGAGCAGCCAAAGCTGTCGGAACACGCGCTTGGCAATGCCATCGACATCTCGGGCTTTGTCTTTGACGGCGCGGACCCGCTGATCGTCCAGCCCCGCACCGACACCGGCGATCTGGCCGAGGCGTTCCAGCGAACTGCGCGCGCCGCCGGATGCCTGTTCTTCAGCACGGTGCTTGGTCCGGGATCCAATGATGCCCATGACGACCACCTGCATCTGGACGTGGCGGTCCGACGCGGAGGCTGGCGGCTGTGCCAGTGATCACCGCTGGGTGCGTTCCAGATCCAGATAGGCCGGATCGAACCGCGCCAACAGCGCCAAGCCCTTCCAATCGGTGATCGTGATGTCCGCGCCCAGCCAGCGGATCAACCCGCGATCGCGCAGGTCGCGGACGGCACGGTTCACATGGATAGGCGAATAGCCCAGGATATCGGCCAATTCGCGTTGCAGCAGCGGCAGGTGAAACTGGTGTTCCGACGCGACCCCCACGGCGTTCAACCGCGTGTAAATCTCGCACAGAAAGTGGGCAAGATGCGCACTGGACCGCAGCGATGCCGCCGCGACCAGCCATTGCCGGTGGATGGCGGAATCGATCACCGTCGTCATCCACAACAGCCGGGTCAGATGGGGAAAGTTCTGTGATATTTCAGTAAGTTCTTCGTGATTGACGAATTCGACCTCGGTCGGGCCTACCGCAATGATGGAATGGTCCAGTTTCGCCATCAGAAAGGCATGAAGGTCAACGAAATCCCCTGGAACGTGCAAGGCCGTGATGACGCGATCCTCGGGCCGCCCGACAAGAGGGTGGGACCGGGCCGACAATCCGCGCAGCATCATGCAACTGCGATTGGGACTGCTGCCAACGGGAACGATCACTTCGCCCGGGGCATAGCTGGCATGTTCGATCTTCAACGAACGCAAACGTTCCAGGTCTCTTGCGCTCAGCTGGTCGCGCCGTTGAAGATAGCGGACAAAATACTCGGTGATCGCCAATTCCGTTGCCCTTTTCGTTCTGCTGTGTGTAACCGCCTCGACTTTCGCAGTCGACCGCAAGCCCCGCTAACCTTCATCAAGCCAACACAGATCCTTGGCTCTGGGTTTCAACCCCGCGCCTGCCGCCCCTGCGCCGGGATCCGCAAGGCCGTGCCAAGGGCGGCAAAGCTTTCGGCGATGCCCGGTGTCTTGACCGTCACCAGATCATCCAGCTGCGGAAACAGCTTCACCGCCTCGTCCAGGCGCGGATCGGCCCCCGGCGCATAAAGGCCCGCGCGGATCATCAATTCCGATTCCGCATAGGCGCCCAAAGCCGCCCGGGCCTTGCCGATCATCCTGTTTTCGTCCGCGGTGGCGGCATCGGGCAAGGACCGCGATACCGATCTTACCACATCAATGGCCGGAAAGCGCCCGCGTTCGGCAATGGTGCGATCCAGGACCACATGGCCGTCCAGCGTGCCGCGCAGGATGTCTGCAACCGGCTCCTCCATATCCGATCCCGCGACCAGCACGCTGAAGATGCCGGTGATGTCGCCCGTCCCCTCCAAGCCCGGGCCGGATCGTTCGGCAAGCGCCATGATCAGGTTCGAAACCGACGGCGGAAAGCCGCGATAGCTGGGCGGCTCGCCCGCAGCCAGGGCGATCTCTCGATGCGCTTCGGCGAAACGGGTGATCGAATCGGCCAGGAACAGGACATGGCGGCCCTCGTCGCGGAAATGCTCGGCCACAGCCATGGCCGCCCAGGCGCAGCGCCGCCGGATCAAGGGAGAGCGGTCGGATGTCGCGGCCACGATCACCGCCCGCGCCATGCCCTCCGGTCCCAGGGTCTTTTCGACGAATTCGCGCAGTTCCCGGCCCCGTTCGCCGATCATGGCGATAACCACGACATCGGCCTGCACGCCCTTGGCAAGGCCGGACAACAGTGTGGACTTTCCCACCCCCGATCCCGCGAACAGCCCGATCCGCTGGCCCGTGACCAGCGGCAGCAGCGTGTCGAAGACCGCAAAGCCGGTGGGAAGGCGCATCCCCAGCCGCTTGCGCCGCACGGCGGGTGGGGCTTCGCGGCGATAAGGACGGGGTTCGCGCCCTTGCGGCAGGGGGCGCCCGTCCAGCGGCTGACCCAGCGGGTCGATGATTCGGCCCACCCAGGCATTGCAGGGGGCGATGGTCGGCGCGAACAAAAGCTCAACCTCGGCACCCACGGACAGCCCTTCGGCATCCCCTTCGGGCAGCACATCCGCATGGCGCGGGGCAAGCCCCACGATTTCCCCCGAAACCTGACCTTTCTGGAGCAAAATCAGAACCCTGTCGCCGACCGAGGCATGGCTGTTCAACCCTTCGACCCGGATCAGCCCGGCCTGCATCGAATGCACCCGGCCAAAATGCCGCGTCATGCGCAAGTCCGCGATCCGCGCCGCAACTGACGCCAACTGATCCATCTCCGCCTCCGTTTTTTCCAAGCCGCAAACGGTTTCTAAACGAATCACGGTTAAGACCGGGTTATCGCCAATGAGGAGAAGCCTCATGTTTGAAAAGATCGAAATGATGCGCATGGCCCGTGCCCTGGGCGCCCATGCCAGCCAGCGGCATCTTGTGGTCACCCGCAACATCGCCAATGCCGACACCCCTGGCTTCAAGGCCGCCGACACGGCGTCCTTTGCCGACAGCTATCGCAGCGCGGACCTGACGCCGATGCGGGCAACCGATCCGCGCCACCTGGCCACGCCGGACTGGTCGCCCTTGACGCGCCAGACCGCAGACGAAACCGGCGTCTCGCCCAACGGCAATTCCGTCTCGTTGGAGGAGGAGATGCTGAAGGCGGCCGAGGTCAAGCGCGGCCACGACCTGTCGCTGGGCATCTACAGTTCGGCGCTTGATCTGATGCGCACCAGCATCGGGCGGAGGGCATGATGGACCGTCCCGTTTCCGCCCTGCACCTGGCCGCCTCCGGGATGCGCGCGCAAAGCGAACGCCTGCGCCACACGGCCGAGAACATCGCCAACACCGACACGCCCGGCTATCGCCGCAAGCTGGTCACCTTCGAGGAAGCCACCCGCTTCGGCCGTCCCACCGGAGAGGTTTCGGCATCGCGGCTGCGGCTGGATCAAAAGGAACTGCCGCGCCTTTACGATCCCTCGCATCCCCTGGCCGACAAGGACGGCTATTACCTGGGCTCCAACGTCGATCTGGTGATCGAGATCGCGGATTCGCGCGAGGCGGGCCGCAGCTATGAAGCCAACCTGAAAATGTTCGAGCAGACGCGCCAGATGGGTGCGTCGCTTCTGGAACTTCTGCGCCGCTAGAAAGGTCGCCCATGTTCACCATTTTGAATGCAGCCACTGCCTATTCCGCCGCCCGCACCGCCGTGGCGCCGAGTCAGCCCGGTCCCGCCGTTCAGGCGCTGTCCAGCGCCGCCGAGGATTTCGCCGCCCAGATGGGCAAGGTCGATCAGGTGGCGACCGGCGCCATGACCGGCCAGGTCGAAACCCACCGCCTGGTCCAGACCCTGGCCGAGGCCGAGATGGCCATGGAGACCGTGGTCGCTATCCGCGACAAGGTGGTCGAGGCTTATCAGGAAATCCTGCGGATGCCGGTGTGACCCATGGATGAAACGCTGCTGTTCGACATGCTGCGACAGGCCTTGCTGATCTCGGTCCGCATATCCGCCCCGATGCTGGCGGTCGCGCTGATCGCGGGTGTCGTGATCGGGCTGTTCCAGGCGCTGACCTCGGTCCAGGAAATGACGCTGACCTTTGTGCCCAAGGTCGGGCTGATGCTGGCCGTCTTCTGGGTAACGATGAGCTTCATGACCACCGCGCTGTCCGATTTCTATCTTGGGCAGATCATCCCCCTGATCGCGGGAAGCTGACCCATGGACAATGCGATCTATGCAAGCCTGACCCGCCAGGCCGGGCTGATGGCCGAAATGCGGGTGGTGGCCAACAACATCGCCAACGCCAACACCACCGGCTTTCGCCGCGAAGGGGTGATCTTTGCCGAACACCTGTCGGCACTCGACCGCAACGGCGACACGCTGTCGATGGCCCATGCGCGCGGCCGGACGCTGGATCTGGACCAGGGCGTGCTGACCCAGACCAACGGCAACTTCGACCTGGCAATCGAGGGCGAGGGATTTTTCCTTGTCGAAACCCCTGATGGCACCCGCCTGACCCGCGCTGGCGCCTTTCTGCCCTCTGCCGAGGGCGAGGTGATGACCGCCGAGGGCTTTCGCCTGCTGGACGAGGGCATGGCGCCGATCATCGTTCCCGCGGGCGCCAGCGGCGTGGCAATCGGCGCTGACGGCACCCTGTCGGCGAATGGGGTGGTCTTTGGCAAGATCGGCGTCTTCAATGCACCCGATGACGCGCAACTGACCCATCAGGGCGGCACGGCCTTCACCACCGACAGCCCGCCCGAGCCGGTGGATGACGCCCGCATCCGCCAGGGTTTCCTGGAAGAATCCAACGTCGATTCCGTCTTCGAGATTACCCGCATGATCGAGGTCCAGCGCGCCTACGAACTGGGCCAATCCTTCCTTGACCGCGAAGATCAGCGCATCCGCAGCGCGATCACCGGCATGACACGCTGAAAGGACCACCCATGAGAGCCCTGCAAATCGCCGCCACCGGCATGAGCGCGCAGCAAACCCGGGTCGAGGTCATTTCCAACAACCTCGCCAATATGTCCACCACCGGCTACAACGCCCGGCGTGCCGAATTCGCAGATCTGCATTACCAGCAGGCCACGCGCCCCGGCACGGTCACGGCAGCGGACGGCACGGTCATTCCGGCAGGCGTCCAACTGGGCTTGGGGGTGCGGCCCACGGCGGTCAGCATCAACCTGCAGCAAGGCGCGCTGACCCAGACCGGGGGCGATCTGGACATGGCCATCGACGGCGAGGGTTATCTCGAGGTGACGCTGCCCTCCGGTATCTCGGCCTATACACGCGACGGTGGGCTTAAACGGTCCCCCGACGGGCTGATCGTGACCTCGGACGGCTATCCGGTCGTCCCTGGCATCACCATCCCGGACGACGCGCGCACGATTTCCATCAACGCCGCCGGAGAGGTTTACGCCTATTTCACCGACCAGGTCGAACCCGAGATGTTGGGCCAGCTGACCCTGGCGGGCTTTTCCAACGAAAAGGGGCTGGAGGCGATCGGGTCCAACCTGTTCCTGGAAACCGGCGCCTCCGGCACGCCCCAGGCGACGACGCCCGGCGTGGACGGCCTTGGCACGCTGCGCCAAGGATATCTGGAAGACAGCTCGGTCGATTCGGTGCGAGAGATCACCGAACTGATCAAGGCGCAGCGCGGATACGAACTGAACGCCAAGGTCATCACCGCTGCCGACCAGATGCTGGCGGCCACCACGCAGGTGCGCTGATGCGGTGGCTTGTGCTTTTGCTGGCGCTTGCGCCTCTGCCCGCTACCGCGGCGGTGCTGGCCGCCGCACGGACCCTTCCTGCGGGGACAGTCATCACCGCGGCCGACCTGCGCGCTGTCGATGGCGACCGCCCCGGACTGTCCGATCCCTCCGAGGCGATCGGGCTGCAAACCCGCATCACGATCCACGAAGGCCGTCCGCTGCAAGCATCCCTGCTGCAAGCGCCCCGGCTGATCGCCCGCAACCAGATCCACCCTCTGGTCTTCCAGCGGGGCGCCCTGCGCATCGTGACCGAGGCACGGACCCTGTCCGATGGTGCGGCGGGCGATGTGATCCGCGTCATGAACCTCGAATCCCGCGCCACGATCAGCGCCGTCGTCCAGCCGGACGGCAGCCTTCTGGCCATGAAATAGATCGACAAGGACATCCGATGAAACCGACCCGCCTGATCCTCCTGGCACTTGCCGTGACCGCCTGCGCACGCGCCGACCACCTGGGCAAGCCGCCGACCCTCACCTCGCCCCGCAACAGCGAGGAGTTCATCGCCATGACCAACCCGCCCCTGGAAATCCCCGTCGATTCCGGCCGCCCCGAGGCCGCGGCTTCGCTCTGGGCCGGGACCACCTCGTCGCTGATCAGCGACCGGCGGGCGGCCACGCGCGGCGACATCCTAACGGTGGTGATCGAGATCGACGACGAGGCGCAGATGACCAACACCTCAGGGCGCAGCCGCCAGTCGGGCGAAAGCGTCAGCATCCCGCAGATGATCGGCATTCCGCAGCGCCTGAACGAAAAGCTGCCCGAGGGTGCCAGCTTCGACAACCTGGCCGAGGCGGAATCCTCATCCACCTACAAGGGCAGCGGCAACATCACGCGGCGCGACAAGCTGACGCTGCGCGTGGCCGCCACCGTGATCGACACCCTGCCCAACGGCACCTTGCAGATCGAGGGCACCCAGGAAGTCCGTGTGAACTACGAACTGCGCGAACTGACCGTCAGCGGCTTCGTGCGCCCCGCCGACATCGACCGCAGCAACGAGATCTCCTATGACCGCATCGCGGGCGCGCGCATTTCCTATGGCGGGCGCGGGCAGATCACCGATGTGCAGCAACCCCGCTTCGGCCAGCAGATCGCCGACGTGATCCTGCCATATTGAGGTTGGATCATGAAAAAGCTCTTGCCCCTGCTGATCCCCGTTGTGGCCCTTGTCGGGGGGGTCGCCGCAGGAGAGATGCTGCGCCCTGCCCCAGAGGGGCCTGGCCATGCCGCCGAGGCGCCGGCCGGTGAACATGGCGAAGCAGAAACCGACGCCCATGGCAGCGACGATCATGCCGCGGATCCGTCGGATCACGCCGCTGCCAACGACTACGGCGGCGGGCATGATGACGGCCATGGCGGCCCCGTCCCGGCGGAAGGGTGGTTCACCTTTCCATCCCAGTTCTTCGTTCCCCTGATGCGCAATGGCGACATGGGCGCCGTGATGATCCTGACGCTGACCATCGAGACCCCCGGTGCCGAACTGGCGGCAATGGAACAACAGGAACACCGGCTCCGCGACGCGCTGCTGCGCGAATTGCTGATCCATGCCAACACCGGCGGCTTCGACGGCAACTTCACATCCGAGGTGCGGCTGGCCCCCTTGCGCGAAAAGCTTCACAAGGCCGCGCAGGCCAGCACCGACTTGACCGTCAAGGCCGTCCTGATCGAGGATATCGCCAGGCAGGCAGGGTGATAAGGCAGCCGCCGCCTTATCTTTACCCCATTACCAAGTATTCTTCAGCGTTGCGGAAACCAATCCGCGACCCTGCGTTGCGACATTGGGGCGACAAATGCCCACTACATCCGTCCGGTTGCACCAACTAGGCCCGACCTTCGGATCGCTCGACAATCTCCGAATGGCTGCGAGTCAAATGGCCACGAAATGCATCGGCGATTGCAAGCCGCACAAGTCCACGGAAGCGACGCTTTTCGGTGACAGAAAGGCTTCGACCTTTTGCCAACCATTTGGGAAGCATTGCCATCATCAGGATCGGAAAGGCCAGCCTTCCGGCCGTCCGGCGATAGACGAACCAAAGATTGCGATGGTGATAATAAGTCTTCCACAAAGGGCGCATCATCGCACCGGCCGTCTGCGTGCCGCATTCATGTTCGAAGGCGAGGTTGGGGGCAAACAGCAGCCCCCCGCCCGCCTGCGTCATGCCCAGGGTGTAAAGCACATCGTCACCATAGATGAACAAGCGTCCGTCTGGATAGCCCGCGCGCGAGACCCCTGCACGCGAGATGAAGAACCCCACAAAGGAAGCTCCGTCCAGCGGCCAAGCCTGATCGGTTTCGAAGGCTGTATCAGGGATGTGAAACGCCGCCCTCCCGCCACCTGCAAGCACACGCAATAAAATCCGGGGTCTTGCGAAAGGATTAATCCAAGGCCTATTCATCTCGCAGATGCGGCCATCGGGAAAATAGACCGCGCCAGCAATGGCCTCGGCCCCTTGCCACTGATCGCGGGCAAGACCGTCACGAAAGCGGGTGATCGCGCCGGAACGGGGGCGAGCGTCGTCATCCATCAATACCAGCCAGTCGGGATTGAATCGGGCACCCGCCTCGCGCATGCCCACCTCGAATCCCAATGCACCGCCGCCGTTCTGCGCCATCTCGATTACGGTCAGGCGTTGGTCCTCAAGCGAGGCCAGCCATTCGCGCGTGCCATCGGACGATCCATTCTCGACCACAATGACATGATCGAGTGGTTCGGCCAGCAGCCGGGCCAAGGTTTTCCGCATCTGCGGCAGCCTGTTATAGGTGACGACAACAGCGGCGACCACAACGGCGGATGGATTGGATAAGGACAAGACGGACTCACTTGGCGGGCATCGCGTAAAATATGCGCCATCTGATAGCAAGTCGCGGCGCCATGAGGAAGCAATGGTCGATGCTTATCGCCCGTCGCCCAACAGCCCCAGCAAATAACGGCCATAGGCATTCTTCGAGTATTTCTGCGCCTGTTCGCGCAGGGTGTCCTCGCTGATCCAGCCTGCCTCGAAGGCGATTTCCTCGGGGCAGCCGGTCTGCAATCCCTGCCGGTTTTCCAGGGTGCGCACGAAATTGCCCGCGTCCAGCAGGCTGCCATGGGTGCCGGTATCCAGCCAGGCAAAGCCGCGGCCCATCTTTTCGACCGTCAGGCTGCCATCGTGCAGATAGCTTTCCAGCAGGGTGGTGATCTCCAGCTCGCCCCGATCGGAGGGCTTGACCTGCCTGGCGCGCGCCGGGGCGGTGCCGTCCAGGAAGTAAAGCCCCGTCACGGCAAAGTTCGACGGCGGCAGATCGGGCTTTTCGATGATCGCGCGGGCCCGGCCGTCGGACTGGAAGTCCACCACGCCGTATCGTTCCGGATCCGACACGCGATAGCCGAAGACCGTGCCGCCATCCTTGCGGCCATCGGCGGCCTTCAACAGTTCGGGCAGGCCATGCCCGAAGAAGATGTTATCGCCCAGAACCATGGCCGAAGGGGCGCCGGACAGGAAATCCTCGGCCAGGATATAGGCCTGCGCCAAACCGTCGGGGGAGGGCTGGATGATCCATTCGAAGCGCAGCCCCCATTGCGCGCCATCGCCCAGAAGTCGCTGGAACTGGGCCTGATCCTCGGGGGTGGTGATGATCGCCATCTCGCGGATGCCGGCCAGCATCAGCACGCTGATCGGGTAATAGATCATCGGCTTGTCGTAAAGCGGCAGAAGCTGCTTCGACACCCCCATGGTGATCGGATAAAGGCGCGTCCCCGACCCCCCCGCCAGAATGATGCCCTTGCGTGTGGTCATGTCGGATATCCCAGTTGATTCAAGACCCGGTCCAGATCGGCCCGCCAATCGGGGCGAGCAATGCCGAAATCGCGCGCGATCCGCGAACAATCCAGCCGCGAATTCCCCGGCCGCCTTGCGGGCGTCGGATAGGCGCTGCCGGGGATGTCGCGCACCGCGCAATCCAGTCCGGCGCGCTCAAAGATGGCACGCGCAAAATCAGCCCAGCTGACATCGGGGGCGCCTGCGAAATGGTAAAGCCCGCCCTTGCCCCGGTCGGCCTGCATCTGCCGTGCCATCTCCAGCAAGGCCTGTGCGATCCGGCTGGCCTCGGTCGGGCCGCCGGTCTGGTCGGCCACGACGGTGATCGTGTCGCGTTCGGCCCCCAGGCGCAGCATCGTCTTGACGAAATTCGCCCCGTCCGGGGAAAAGACCCAGGACGTGCGCATCACGGCCCATTGTCCACCCGCCGCCGCGACCTGGCCTTCGCCTTCCAGTTTGGTGCGGCCGTAAACCCCCAGGGGCCCCGTCGGCGCGTCTTCGGTGCGCGCGGCATCGCCGGACCCGTCGAAAACATAATCGGTCGAGACGTGGAGAAACGGAATGCCCAGTTCTGCCGCCGTCCGGGCCAGCAGGCCGGGCGCTGTAGCATTCAGCACCCTTGCCGCTTCGATCTCGACTTCGGCGCGGTCCACGGCAGTATAGGCAGAGGCGTTGATGATCGCCTGCGGACGCAGGTTGTGGATCCTCTCCATCACCAACTGCGGATCGTTCAGATCGGCATCCGCCCGGCCCCAGATGGTCGCACCGGGCGCCAGGCGTGCCAAGGCCTGGGCAAGCTGCCCGGACTTTCCCAGAACCAGAAGACCGTTCATCGGGCCTGGCCCAGGCGTTGGCCGACGCCCTGGCGCGACAACAGCGGCTGCCACCAGTCACGATGGGTCAGATACCATTCCACCGTCCGCCGCAGCCCTTCCTCCAGCGTGACCGAGGGGCGCCAGCCGAGTTCCGTGCGGATGCGCGTCGGGTCGATGGCATAGCGGCGATCATGGCCGGGTCGGTCGGTCACGAAGGTGATCAGGTCGCCGTGGGGAGCGCCTTCGGGATGCAGGTCGTCCATATGGGCGCAGATGGTGCGGACCAGGTCGATGTTCCTGGCCTCATTTTCTCCGCCGATGTTGTAGCTGTGACCGACCCGCCCCTTTTCGACCACCAGCAGCAGCGCATCGGCGTGGTCTTCCACATACAGCCAGTCGCGCACATTGCCGCCATCGCCATAGACCGGGATCGGCTCGCCCGCGAGCGCCTTCAGGATCACGACCGGTACCAGCTTTTCGGGGAAATGATATGGCCCGTAATTGTTGGAACAATTGGTCAGCACGACCGGCAGGCCATATGTCTCGTGCCAGGCGCGCACCAGATGATCCGATCCGGCCTTGCTGGCGGAATAAGGACTGCGCGGGTCGTAAGGGGTGGTTTCGGTGAACTGCCCCGTCTCGCCCAGCGATCCGAACACCTCGTCGGTGGAAATATGGTGGAACCGGAAGCTGTCCGGCCGGCCCCGCGCGGTCCAGTAGCTGCGCGCGGCTTCCAGCATGTTGAAGGTGCCGATCACGTTGGTCTCGATAAAGGCGGCGGGACCGTCGATGGACCTGTCCACGTGGCTTTCGGCCGCAAGATGCATCACGGCATCGGGCTGGTGGACCGCAAAGATCCGGTCCAGGGCCGCGCGGTCGCGGATATCGACCTGTTCGAACCAATAGCCTGGGCTGTTGGCGGCATCCGCCACATTCGCAAGATTGGCGGCATAGGTCAGCGCATCGACATTGACCACTTCGTGGCAGCGCGAAATCGCCAGCCGAACCACGGCCGAGCCGATGAAGCCCGCACCCCCGGTGACAAGGATCTTCATGCCGCCACCGTGCGGTCGAAAGGGGACTGCCAGTCGGCGAATGCCGGGGCGTCTCGGTCCTTGTCGGACAGCAGCGGATCCTCCACCCCCCAGTCGATGCCCAGGCTGTCCCACCGCACCGCCCCATCGCTGGACCGGTCGTAATGCGCGGTGCACTTATAGACGATTTCCGTATCGGGTTCGCGCGTGACAAAGCCATGAAGGAACCCCGCCGGGATCCAGAGCTGGCGTCCATTCTCGAAGGACAGTTCGACCGCGACCCACTGGCCATAGGTCGGGCTGCCCCGCCGCGCATCGACCGCCACGTCCACAAGCGCGCCGCGCCCGCAACGCACCAGCTTGCCTTGCGCAAAGGGCGGCGCCTGGTAATGCAGCCCGCGTACCGTTCCCGCGCGGCGCGACATCGAATGGTTGTCCTGCACAAAGTCGGGCAGCACCACCCCAGCCTCAGCCAATGTCCTGCGGTTCCAGCTTTCGGAAAAGAAGCCCCGATCATCCCCAAACCGGGCAGGCGTCAGAACAAGAACATCAGGCAAGGCGGTGGCTTCTATATGCATCGGATCAACCCAAGGCTGGAAATGTCGCTTCCGTTTATGCGATGGATCGAGGCCTGTCACTTGCCCGCCGAAAAATCCTGTTCCTGTCATTCGATGATCAGATCGGCATGAAGCGCCCCCGCCGCATGGATCGACTTCAGGATGTCGATCATTTCCCGGGGCCTGACACCCAGGGCGTTCAGCCCTTGGACCAGATCGCTGAGTGAGGTTTCGCCCGCCACCTCGGCAAAACCGATGCCCGGCTCGTTGCGCAATTCGGCCACGGTACGGGGAACGGTAACGGTTTCCCCCCGGGCAAAGGGGTTGGGCTGGGACACCATCGGCGCCTCGCTGACGCTGAGGGTCAGCGCGCCCTGGGACACCGCGACCCGAGAGATTCGCACCCGTTCCCCGATCACGATGGTGCCGGACTTGTGGTCGATGACCACCTTGGCGCGATCTTCCGGCTCGACCGTCAGGTTTTCGATGCGTCCCAGGACGCGGGCCGGATTGACCTCGCCCAACTGGCGGAATTCGACCAGGACCGTGCCGCTGTCCTGGGCGATGGCGACGCGGCGGTCGAAGTCACGGTTGATGGCGTCCTCGATCCGGGTCGCGGTGGTGAAATCGGCATTGCGCAGGGCGACGCGGATATTCTGAATGCCCGCGAAATCGAACTCGACCTCGCGTTCCACGCGGGCCCCCACGGGGATCTTGCCCGAGGTTGGCACGCCTTCGACCACGCGTGCCGCCTCGCCTTCTATTGCCGCACCGCTCGCGATGATCGACCCCTGGGCCACGGCATAGATGTTGCCGTCCGCCGCCTTCAGGGGTGTCATCACCAGCGTCCCGCCCAGCAGGCTCTTGGCATCCCCGATGGTGGATACGCTGACATCGATGCGGCTGCCCGACCGCGCGAAGGGCGGCAGAGCCGCGGTCACGACAACGGCGGCGACGTTTCGGGACCGCAGCGCCTCGTCGGTGACGTTGACGCCAAGCCGTTCCAGCAGGCCTGCCAGCAACTCCTCGGTAAAGGGGGCGTTGCGAAAGCCGTCGCCGGTGCCGTCCAGACCCACGACCAGGCCATAACCCACCAGATCGTTACCACGCACACCGTCGAAATCGGCCAAGTCCTTGATGCGGACCGGCGTGGCAGCCGCGATCGCAGGCAGCAGCGCCAGGACGATCATCGCCAGAAAGCGCCCCATCACAAGTAGTCCGCCAGCTTGAGCTGCGACAACCGTCCGATCACGGAATACAAGGTCTGCAGCTTCGTCTCGGACTCGCTCAGTGCGGCCGAGGTGGCAAAGGGATCGGCCTCGCGCAGGGTGTTGCGGGCAATTTGCAGCGTGGCGATCGCGGCGGTTCCCTCGGACTGCGCCGTGGCGATGACCTGCTGGGCATAGCCGATGCGTGACATTTCAGCAATCAGGGGGGGCGAATTGTCCAAAAGCGCCTTGCCGGCAGCCTGCAACAGCTTCCGCCCCTCGGCGCCATCCCCCGCCAAGGCGCCGTGATCAACCAATGCCGCCATCGCCAGACCCTTGAGGCTGTCACGGAGCGCCGGCGACAAGGCGGTCGTGGTCAGGGCGATTGTCGTATCTTCAGCAATGGGCGTCAGTTGCCCGCCTGATCCGCCGTGATAGGCGACATCCGCGAAGCCCCCCATGCCGGGGGGCGCGTCGAACCAGGCCGACACGGCTTGGGCCACGTCTTGCGCCGTGGTCAGCCCCGCAACCTGTGCGGTCAGGGCAGTCAGGATCGTGTCCGCCGAAGCCAGGGGCTGGGTATCGCTTTGCGTGCCGGAAAACAGGAACCGCTGCCCCACCGTGCCGTTCAACTGGCCGATCACCGCCTGCAGCGTCGATGCGGCCTCGGCTGAACGCGCGGCCATCAGGCCGTCCGTCACCCCCAGGGGTTCGAGATAAAGTCCTTTTCCCAGATCCCCGGTCATCGACTGGACCGAATTCAGGGCGTCCTGCATCCCCCTGGTATGGGCTGCGGCCTCGGCCGCGTTGCGCCCGAATTGCGCCATCATGGAAAGCCGCGATTCGATTCCGGCCAGGGCTTGCGTATTGCCCTGTAGCCTGCTGCCCAGATCGGCGACCTCGCCGCTGGACAATTCGGCGGTCAGCGTGGCCATGGTGGTCTTGATCCGGCTTGACGCGGCCTGCATGGCAAAGGCGCGCGCCTGGTCCCCGATGGATTGCACCGTCATCGTCATATCCCCAGTATCTGATCCATCATGGTCTGGATGGCCTGAATGACCCGCGCATTGGCGGCATAGGCCTGTTCGTATTGCAGCAGCCGCTGCATTTCGGCGTCGCTGTCCACCCCGTCGGCGGCCAGGCGGGACCAGATCGTATCGGCCTGCCCGTTGCGGATCGCGGCGTCGGACTGGGCGTTCACCCGCGCGGTCGAGACCTGCGATTCCACCCTGCCCAGACGGTCGGCCAACGAGGCCTTGCCGCTGAACCCGGTGCCCGTCAGCGCGGATGTCGCCTGTTCCAGCGCGTCCGACACCGCGATCAGCAGGGACGCGTCGCCGACCGCGCCCTCGGCCCCGGCTTGCAGGCCGGACCGCAGGCGCCAGACCGCGCCTCCTTCCGATCCGACAACAACGGCGTTCACGCTGATCCGTCCGGCCAGCCCGGTCTTGTCCGCCAGACTGGCCCGGGCGCCGCTGTCGGTGAACAACCCTGCCGAGGTCGCGTTCAGCGTGCTGTCAACCGCCGGATTGGCCAGGCGTTCGTGCAGGTCATAGGCAAGGTCGTCCAGCGATGCCTGGATCGCCGGGGCAAGTTCGTCGCGGATGGCGAAGTTCGCCGCCAGCGATCCGCCAGCATAAAGCCGCATCTGCGACGCCGTTAGTTCGGCGCCATTCTGCGTCAGCAGCGCCAGCCCCGTCCCGACGGTCAGGCCCGCCGTCACCTGCCCCGCCGCGTCGAAGGACAGCGCGGTCGGTGTGGTGCCGTCCAGCAGCACGGCGCCTTCTGCCGTGAACAGCGCCACGGCCCCTGCGGCCCGCGTCACCTCCTGCACCGGGACGATCTTCGCAATTTCGCCGATGATCCCTTGCCGCTGGTCGATCAGCGCTGAAGGGTCCGAGCCATCGGCTTCCATCACGGCGATACGTCGGTTCAGATTCGCGACTTCGGCCAGAGAGGTGTTCAGTGTGGCGACATCCGTGGCAATGGCCTGATCGGCCGCGCCGCGCGCGGCCTGAACCTGGCCAGAAGCCACGTTAAACCTGGCAGCCAGGGCCTTTGCCTTGTCCACGGCCTGCGTCAGGCGGATTTCGTCGTCGGGGCGGCTGGCCGCAGACGACAGCGCGGTCTGGAAATCGGTCAGCGCCGCGCCCAGACTACCCGGATTGCCGGCGATACCGATCCGCTCCTCGATCTGCGTTGCAAAGGCAAGCCTGGTGGAAGCCTCGGCCCGCGCAGCCTCGGCCAGGCGCGATTCGGACAGCACGCTGGCATTGACCGCGCGGGTGACGCCGTCGACACGCACCCCCCCGGCATTTCCGCCCGCCGTCTGGGCGCTGACCGCCAGTTCGCGCCGGGCATAGCCAGGGGTCGCGGCATTGGCCAGGTTCGCTGCCACAGTTTCGGTGCCCCGTGCCGTGGCCGTCAGGCCCGACATGGCATTTCCCAAGGCGCGTGCAATGCTCATCAGCTTGGCCTTCTCAGCGCTTGATGTTGGTGGTTTCCTGCAACATCTCATCCACGGTCTGAATGATCTTGGCGTTGGACGAATAGGCCCGCTGCGTCTGGATCAGATGGGTCAGTTCCTCGGCCACGTCGGTGGTCGAACCCTCCAGGGCATAGCCCTGGACCGATCCCGTCGGTCCATCGCCCGAATCCCACAGGAAAAAGCTGCCCGAGGTAGGGGAAATCGTGAAGGCCTGCGCATCGACGGATGTCAGGCCGTTCGGATTGGGCACATCCACCAGCGGGATCTGATACAGCGTCTTGACGAAGCCCGTGTCATAGCTGGCCTTCAGGAAACCGTCCGCATCCACCTCGACCGTGGTGAGGTTGCCGACCGAGGATCCGTTCTTGGTGATGTTCGTGGGCGAGAAGCTGGCGGAAAGCTGACGCATTCCGGTTGTCCCCCCCGGCGTGCCGATGACCAGGTCCATCGGTCCGCCCGCCACGGACAGGCCGATCGCCCCAGTCACCGGGTCATAGGCCCCGCCGCTGAGGGTGGTCACGCTGGCAATGCTGCCGCCTTTGGCCTGGCTTTCATCAAAGGTGATGCGATACGACCCCACCAGGTTCGATGCGGGATCCGAGGCTGAATCGCGCACCTCCATCACCCAGGTGTTGGACATACCCGTCGCATCCGAGGTGTCGGGGACAAAGCTGATGTTCAAAGCTTCCGACGTGCCCAGGTTTCCGAAATATTCCACCTTCAAGGCCAATGGGTCGCCGGATTTGGTGGGCAGCGTTTCGGTGGCGGGCAGGTTGACGCCCAGCGACACCTGGGTTGTCGGGTCGCCCGCGGTCTGGTTCGCGCTGATCCGCACCGGCACCAGCCCGGTCATGGTATCGCGAGACATCACCGGGATCGAGCCATCAGACTGGGCGGGCCATCCCATCAGGACCAGGCCGGACTGGGTTTTCAGCACCCCTTCGGCATCGGTGCGGAACGACCCGGTGCGGGTCATCATGAAAGGCAGGTTGGTAAAGCCGTTGTCCAGATCCACCGCCGACGTGACCGGCAGCATCCCCCGGCCCGACACCGCAATGTCCAGCGGATGCGAGGTCGTGGACAGCGCCCCGTCATCTTCGATCACCCGGTTGGTCGTGGCCGTTACGCCGCCCGCCGAATACATCCCTGCAATGCGGTGCTGGTTCAGCACGAAGGAATTGAAGTCGGTTTCCATCCGCTTGTAGCCATAGGTGCCCGAGTTCGCGATGTTGTCGGAAATCGTGGCAAGTCGGGTGGAATTGGCCGCCAGCCCCGAGACACCGGCGCTCATCGCGGAAGACATTGACATGGCATCACCCTTTTACAGTTCGCCTTGATCATCCACCGCAGGGCTTAAGATTCGCCTAATCGCGTCGGCTATCTCAGTAAAATCACCTCGATCCGGTTATTGGCGGGATCCATGGGGTTGCCGGTCTTGCCCTTGCGGTCGGCATATCCCGTAACCCGCTGGATTCGCTGTCCGTCCAGGCTGGACCCCTCCAGCAGGTTGCGGACGGCATGGGCGCGCGCATCCGACAGCGCCCAGACCGGCGAACTCACCAAGGTTTCGGGATAAGCGCGGACATGGCCGGATATGGCGATCTGGTTGCGGGTCTTGGCAATGACGCGCGCGATGATTCGGGTCAGTTCCGACAGGACCGGCTGCGGCTGGCCCGTATCCTCGACGAACAGTGCCTGCTCGGTCAGATCGCCCAGTTCAATGACCAGGCCTTCGTCGGTCATGCGCGTGACGACATGGCGCAGCAGGTTGGTCAACTGCTGCGATTCGCCGCCGCTTGCGCGAAGCTGACGGTCGATCTCCTCGGCCATCTGCTGCAAGGTGATGTCCGACGGTTCCTTGCCCTGCTGTTCAACGCCCTCGCCTGAAGCGCCGGGCGTTCGCACGATGGTGGGGTTGAAATAGTCGGCCAGTCCCGCCCGCTGCTGTTCGGTCGTGGCATTCAGCAGCCACATCAGCAGAAAGAACGCCATCATGGCGGTCACGAAATCAGCATAGGCGACCTTCCAGGCGCCGCCATGGTGGCCGCCCTCGCCGGAAGCGGTCACCCGCTTGATCATGATCGTAGGGCCTGCCGCCCCCTTCTGCCTTGCCATCGCCATACCGCCTTCGATTACCAGACGGAATGTCGTGGCAAGTCGGCCCCGGAACAAGCCGACCCGTCAAATGCGAGGCATTATCCCCTGCCGTGACGGCGGTTCAGTCGCCGTGCCAGCCGCTGATGGCCTTGGAGTCCATGAACTCCTCAAGCCCCATGATCCCGCCTTCGCGGGCGCGGCCCGACATCTTGACACCCCCGAATGCCGACCCCGCACCGCGCGACTGGCCGTTCATTTCCACCATGCCCGACCGCAGGCGGCGGGCGACGCGGTTGCGCTTGGCCCCGTCCTGCGACTGGACATAGTTGGTCAGCCCGTAAGGCGTGTCGTTGGCGATGCTGATTGCCTCCTCCTCGGAATCGAAGGGGATGATCGACAGGACCGGGCCGAAGATTTCCTGCTGGGCGATGGTCATGTCGTTTCCGACATCGGCGAACACGGTGGGGCGGACGAAATAGCCGCGGTTCACGCCCTCGGGCAGACCGGTGCCGCCGGCGACAAGGCGCGCGCCTTCGTCGATGCCCTTCTGGATCAGATCCTGGATCTTGTCCCATTGCGGCTTGCTGACCACGGGGCCGATATGCTTGCCCGGCTGATGGGCGCTTGCGACAGGGGTTTCCTGGGCCACCTTGGCCGCCGTTTCGACCGCCTGGTCGTAGACCGAGCGTTCGACCAGCATCCGGGTTGGCGCGTTGCAGGACTGCCCGCTGTTATAGAAGCAATGCCGCGCGCCCCGCACCACGGCCTTGTCGTCGGCATCGGCGAAAACGATGTTGGCGCCCTTGCCGCCCAGTTCCAGCACGACCTTCTTCAGCGTGTCGGCGGCAGCCTTCGTGATCGCGATCCCCGCGCGGGTCGATCCGGTGAAGCTGATCATGTCCACGTCCTTATGCGTGGAAAGCTGGGTTCCGACACCCGGCCCGTCGCCGTTCACCAGGTTGAAGACGCCTTTCGGCAAGCCTGCCTCGTCCACGATCTCGGCAAAGACCATCGAGGACAGGGGCGCGATCTCGGACGGTTTCAGCACGCAGGTGTCGCCCGCCAGGATCGCGGGTATGACCTTCAGCGTCACCTGGTTCATGGGCCAGTTCCAGGGCGTGATCAGGCCCACGACGCCCACCGGCTCCCACGCGACCCTCGAGGCCGGGGCATGGTCCCCAAGCGGGCGAACGAATTGGAAGTCCCTGAACGCGTTTACGAAATTCTCGATATGATAGGTGCCTGCAGCAACCTGATCGCCCAGGGACATATCCTGGGGGGCGCCCATTTCATGGCTGATCGCCCAGGCCATATCCTGCGCACGGCGGTTGTAAACCTCCAGGATCCTTTCGACGTGGCGCAGCCGTTCGGCGGGTTCAATACAAGACCAGGTCGCGAAAGCCGCCTTGGCTGCGGCCACCGCGCGGTCGGTATCGGCCTGATCGCCCAGGCTGATAACGGCCACCGCTTCCTCGGTCGAAGGGTCGATCACCTCGAGGTCGTTGGCACGGGCAGGATCGACCCATGCCCCGTCGATATAGAACTTGCGCTTGTCCAGCAGACCGGTCATCGCGACCCCCTCCCCTTCGGATTTCTTGCACAAGGTGAAACGATGGCGAGGCCTGCGCAAGCATTGTAAATATCGACAAATACAGTCGATCAAATGACTGGCATCCGGTCCGCTTTGCCTATCTTGCACCGGCAACCTTTTGAAAGGACGCCCATGTCCCTGCGCATCAACGACATTGCCCCCGATTTCACCGCCCCCTCGACCGAGGGAGAGATCCGGTTCCATGACTGGCTGGGCGACAGCTATGCCATCATCTTCAGCCACCCGCGCGATTTCACGCCGGTCTGCACGATCGAGTTCGGCGCCGTGGCGCAACTGATCCCGGAATTCGAGAAGCGGGGCACCAAGGTTCTTGGCGTGTCGGTCGATTCAGTGGAAGACCACGGCAAATGGAAGCGCGACATCGAACAGGTCGCCGGCGTTCCCGCCAACTTTCCGATGATCGACGACCGCGACATGACGGTGGCCAAGGTATACAATATGCTGCCCGCTGACCACGACCTGCCGGCCGAGGGCCGCACGCCTGCCCATTCGGCGACCGTGCGCAGCGTTTTCATCATCGGCCCCGACAGGAAAGTCCGGCTGACCATGACATACCCCATGTCCGTGGGCCGCAATTTCGCGGAAATCCTGCGCGCGCTCGATGCGGTGCGCAAGACCGACGGCGTCCCCCTCGCCACACCCGCCGACTGGGTGCCGGGCCAAGACGTCATCGTAGCCCTGTCCCTGGACGACAAGACGGCCGAGGAACGCTATGGCCCCCTAGATATCAAGCTGCCCTATCTGCGGTTTGCGAAGGATCCGGCTTAGGCATCGCAACCGGGCCAGCCGTAATGGGCGATCATTGCGTCAATGGCCTGGTCGTTGCCCATTCCGTGCAGATTGGCGGCGCGCAGGCTTTGCGCCTGACTGTCCTCCCATTCCAGAATCCGGGCGCGGGGTCCGATTTTCTGCGCCTGGATCCCCTTCAGGCGGTGCATCCAATACAGCCACACATCATCCGAACTCGGCGCAAGCCGGGTGAACAGATCAGCCCGAGTCACGTCGGGATGAAAGACACCCGGCGCATAGATCACGCCGCTGACCCCGGTCAGAAAGGTCAGCGGGGATCGTTCGGGCGCATGCACATTGTGGCGCCAAGCGGCATAAGGTGCAGGGCGATTATCATGTAGCGTGATCCGATGAGCGCGGTGGCAGGCGATCCGTGCGCCTTGCCTAACCGCGACAACTAGCCCTTCCAACCAGTCGGCGGCGTAATAGGCATCGTCATCGGCCGTCACGATAAAGGCATTGGGATGGTGTATAAGCGTAGGCACAATCTTCTTGTAAGACCGCCAGTCCGGACAGGTCCGCACCTCGAGTTCCGGAACAGAGAGTACGTCCTGAGGCACGCGATCAATATCACCTTCCGCAATCCATAGGATCACCCGGTCGGGCCGGACTGATTGGCGCAAGATGCCTTGCAGCGTCAGGGCCAAGGTGCCGAAGCGTGCCGGATAGCTGGTCAGCGACACGACCAGGGGGCCAGGCAGATTATGCGGCAGGCCTGCCGCGTCCGAGCGCGCCTTGATCTCGGCATGGGCGCGGGCCAACCTGCGACGATGCTTGAAGGCCCGGAAGGCACCGGAGATCATGGACGTTCCCATGCCTGGCGCAGCCAGTCGATCTTGCCGATGCGGCGATACCATTTGTGGCCTCGTCCCGCAAAGACATCCTCCATCTTGGGTGCGCCTGCGAACAGCACGATCTTTGTTCCCGGCGGCAGGACAGGGTCGCGCAGATAGCTGGCCAGATAGCGCGGCACGCAATCGTTCTTGAAGCTGACGCACCAGCCTTTCGGCCAATAATTCAGATGCCCCCGCTCTGTCAGTTGCGCCGATTGGAATTGCTGGCTGATCTCGTATTGCCGCACCGCCGCCTGCGGGTCGGCCAGATAAGCATCGAGGATGTAAGCGTGCTGGCCTACTTTATAGCGGAAGACGCTGGAATTGCCGACGCTGTGCAGGAAACGGTCCCGCGCCGGGTTGATGCGGCGCAGCGGTTTCGGACGAAACAGGTCGTCGTCGCGAATGATGAGGAAATCGCCAGGAAGATCGAAGAAGGGCGACAGATCGTCCACCACGACCAGATCAAGGTCCAGAAACAATGCAGTATGCCCCGCAAGCCCGCCCAGGTCTCGCCGGAACAGGCCAAGCTTGCGCCATCGCAGATCGCCGTGCCCTTTCGCCAAGCCCAGTTCGGGCAAGGGCATCGCCTCGATCCCCGGTGCCAATCCTTGGGCATCGTCGGTAAAGCAGATGAACCGATGCGGACGCGGCAGGTGGCGGCGTACCTGTGCCGCCAACCGGTTCACATCCTGAGCACTGTAAAGCGTGCCCCATTTCATCGTCAGGATCAGGACAGGATCGTTCATCACGTCGTGCATATGCCTTGAAGTCTGATCGATCACAGGTGCCAAGGCGTCTGCGACCGACAGGACGGCGCTGTTGAAAAGGCTTCCGGTTTCATGCCTACCCGGCAATCTCCGTCCGGCGGCAATGCGGCGCGGTCCAGATCAACCCAAACCCCGGAAGATCAGAGAAAAATCCGTCCTTCAGGAATTGGCCGGCCCCAATGTGGGACCGACCATGAGAAAAAATCAGCCCTCGGCCGTTTCTTCCTTGGCTTCGGTGATCTCCTGACCGGTTTCCTGGTCCACCATCTTCATGCCAAGGCGGACCTTGCCGCGGTCGTCGAAGCCCAGCAGCTTGACCTTGACCTCTTGGCCTTCCTTCAGGATCTCGTTCGGGTGGTTCAGGCGCTTGGAGGCGATCTGGGACACATGGACCAGGCCGTCGCGCTTGCCGAAGAAGTTCACGAAGGCGCCGAAATCGACCAGCTTGACGACCTTGCCGGTGTAGATCTTGCCTTCTTCCGGCTCGGCCACGATCGAATAGATCATGTCATAGGCCTTCTTGATCGAATCGGCATTGGCCGAAGCAATCTTGATGGTGCCGTCGTCGTTGATATCGACCTTGGCGCCCGACACTTCGACGATCTCGCGGATGACCTTGCCGCCCGAGCCGATCACTTCGCGGATCTTGTCCGTGGGGATCTGCATCGTCTCGATACGCGGGGCATGGGCGCTGAACTCGCGCCGGCCTTCGGTCAGGGCCTTGGCCATCTCGGCCAGGATGTGCAGGCGGCCGTCCTTGGCCTGGGCCAGGGCCTGTTCCATGATCACCGGGGTGATGCCCGCGACCTTGATGTCCATCTGCAAGGAGGTGATGCCGTCGGCGGTGCCTGCGACCTTGAAGTCCATGTCGCCCAGGTGATCCTCATCCCCCAGGATGTCGGTCAGGACGGCCCATTTGTCGTCCTCCAGGATCAGGCCCATGGCCACACCCGCCACCGGCGATTTCAGCGGCACGCCCGCGTCCATCATGGCCAGCGATCCGCCGCAAACCGACGCCATCGAGCTTGATCCGTTGGACTCCGTGATCTCGGACACCAGGCGGATGGTATAGGGAAAGTCCGTGGGCGCGGGCAGAACCGCCTGCAGCGCGCGCCAGGCCAGCTTGCCATGGCCGATCTCGCGACGGCCCGGCGAACCGACACGGCCAACCTCGCCCACCGAATAGGGGGGGAAGTTGTAATGCAGCAGGAAGTTCGAACGGAAATTGCCGTGCAGCGCGTCGATGATCTGTTCGTCATCACCTGTGCCCAGCGTGGTCACGACCAGGGCCTGGGTTTCGCCACGCGTGAACAGCGCGGAGCCATGCGTGCGGGGCAGGATGCCCACTTCGCTGTCGATGGCGCGGACGGTGCGGGTGTCGCGGCCGTCGATGCGGGCGCCGCCGTTGATGATGTCACCGCGCAGGATGCCCGATTCCAGCTTTTTCAGCGCCGAACCCAGGTTCGGATCGGCCAGTTCGCTTTCGGACAGTTCGGCCACGATCTTTTCGCGCACAGCCTGGATGGCGTCGCGGCGCTCGGCCTTGTCGATGATGCCGTAAGCCGCGCGCATCCCGGTTTCGCCCAGTTCCTTCACGCGGGCGGAAAGCGCGCTGTAGTCGGGCGACTGGAAATTGAAGGGTTCCTTGGCCGCAGCCTCGGCCAGGTCGATGATCAGGTCGATCACGGGCTGCATCTGCTCGTGGCCGAACTTGACGGCGCCCAGCATCTCTTCCTCGGTCAGTTCATAGGCTTCCGATTCGACCATCATCACGGCGTCCTTGGTGCCGGCGAC
Organism: Paracoccus actinidiae; assembly: GCF_030863885.1. NCBI lineage: Bacteria > Pseudomonadati > Pseudomonadota > Alphaproteobacteria > Rhodobacterales > Paracoccaceae > Paracoccus > Paracoccus actinidiae. Next base: position 1,283,052 of record NZ_CP132956.1, on the reverse strand, counting down.
AACCAGATCCAGGCGCTGTTCGGGATTGGACCGCAGCTGGTCCATGTCCTGAACCTCGGGGTTCAGCACATAGGCGCCATTGGCAAAGCCCACGCGCGCCGCGCCGATCGGACCCATGAAGGGCACGCCCGACAGGGTCAGCGCAGCGGATGCCGCGATCATGGCCACGATGTCGGGATCGTTGACCAGGTCATGCGACAGCACGGTGCACATCACCAGCGTTTCGTTCTTGAAGCCGGGTGCGAACAGCGGGCGGCAGGGCCGGTCGATCAGCCGCGCGGTCAGCGTTTCTTTTTCGGTCGGGCGCGCCTCGCGCTTGAAGAAACCGCCCGGGATCTTGCCGGCGGCATAGTATTTTTCCTGATAGTGAACCGTCAGCGGGAAGAAATCCTGCCCGGGCTTCGGTTCTTTCGCGAAGGTCACGTTGGCCATGACGCTGGTCTCGCCCAGGGTGGCGATGACCGTGCCGTCGGCCTGACGGGCAACCTTGCCCGTTTCCAGCGTGAGCGTTTCCTGGCCCCACTGGATGGATTTCTTCACTTCATCAAACATCTGGTTTCCTCTGGGCCGCGCCAGCCCTCTGGCCGCGCCCGTGTCATATGGCGACCCCATTGCCGCCGCCCCTATCCTTTGCATGTGCCCCGGGGCTTGGGCGTCACGTCACAGATGGCGGGGCATTACAGGAAAACAAGGGGTTTGGGAAGTGGCCGGATGCCTGCTCTGGCAGGGGGAACGGCATTCCAAAGGCGGGTCCACGGACGGTCTTGCGGGCTGCCAAGACAAGACGCCCGCGACCAAGGGCCACGGGCGCTGCCTTTCCGGCTGGGCAATGGCAGGCGCTAGACGGCCGCCGTCCGTTCCGACGGCGCGGCCTGGACAAGCGGCTGCGCGGCGGTGTGTTCGGCCACTTCCTTCTGGGCAGGATCGGCCTTGGGCTTGACCTTGAGGGTTTCGACAAGGCTCAGCAGCTTTTCGCGTTCCATGCCCCGGATCGCCCAGGCACGGGCGCGCTCCTCCTCGGTCGGGTCGCCGGCCTCGGCGGGTTGGCGGGCCTCCACGTCTGACGCCTCGGGCACCGGCTCGGCTGCAGGCCGGACGGAAACAGGAGCTGTGCGCGGCGCGACAATGGCCGGTGCGGCGGCAGCAGCGGTTGAGGCGGGCTGAGTTTGGGGTGCAGCCGAGGGTGCGACCGGCCCGGATGGGGCTTGCGTGGCCGGCGGCAGGACAGCGGACTGGGCCGCTGCAGCATCCTCGACCAGTTGCAGCGCCTTGTCCGACAGATCGAACGTGACCCCTTCGGGCTGCGCCTGCTGGGCGTTTTGCTGTTGGGCTGCTGCCTGCTGGGCTGCTGCTTCCTGGGCCGCCTGCTGGGCCGCAGCCGCCTGGCCCACGGCGCTATTGGGGGCGGCATTGGGTGCCGCCGGGGGCAAAAGCGGACTCAGGATCGGTTTCAAAACACCAAGTACCATTCGCGGTTCCTTTCGTTGACGCCTTCGATTTTAAAAGGCACCGAAACCGAGTCCACGGAAAATTCTTTTGTATTTTAACGAAAAATTAACCAACCCAGCGGTGCGAAATGCAAAGCGCCCGCGACAGGATCGCGGGCGCCTTGTTGTCCGGTCGGGCCGAGATCAGCGGCGCAGGCCCAGCTTGCCGATCAGGTCGGTATAGCGGGCTTCGTCCTTCTTCTTCAGATAGTCCAGCAGCTTGCGGCGCTGTGCGACCATCATCAACAGACCACGACGCGAATGGTTGTCTTTCTTGTGGGCCTTGAAATGCTCGGTCAGGGTGGCGATGCGCGACGACAGGATCGCAACCTGCACCTCGGGCGAACCGGTATCGCCTGCGACGGTGCCGAATTCCTTGATGACGCGGGCTTTTTCTTCAACGGTGATCGACATCGGGATCTCCTTTCGGAAAGGGGTTATGGCGCAGGCCGGGATGTCGTCCAGCACAGGCCCGTGGAGCGTCCGGCCGGCGAACCGGAACGGATGCGCGCCTATAAGGGAAAAGCGCGGCCGGGGAAAGGGGTTTCGCCTGTCAGCCGGGCAGCCGGACGATCACGATATCCGCAACTGTCAGACCGCCTCCTTGCAGCATCCGGGCAATCGGATCGCCGTTCAGCGTCACCAGCATCGTGCCGTCCTGATCGGGGGCCAGGTCGATTTTCGCGTCCTGCGCCATGCTGTCGGGCAAGTGCAGGATCATCTGATCCTCGCGCGCGTCGAAATCGGCAATCACCGGCAGCTCGGCCGCGCCGGGCTTGACGACGAAATCATCCGCACCCTCCTGCCCTTCGGCGAAATCGGCGCTGCCCGGCATCAAGGTATCGTCACCTTCGCCGCCGTGCAGCCAGGCGGTCTGGGGATCGTCGTCACCAACCAGCTGGTCGTTGCCGCGCCCGCCGTCCAGATCGTCGCCGCCACCGCCCGCCACCAGGATATCGTCGCCATCATGGCCCGAGATCCAGTCGTTGCCGGACCCGCCGAACAAGGTATCGTTGCCCTCGCCGCCCAGGATGGTGTCGTCGCCCTCGTCCCCCCAGACGATGTCGTCGCCCCCCTGCCCGGCCAGCGAATCATCGCCTGCGCCGCCATGGATCTCATCCCAGCCCGGTTGGTCGAAGGTGCCATCGCCCTGGACCCAGTCATTGCCGGACCCGGCGGCGATCGTGTCATTGCCAAACCCGCCTTGCAGGTCGTCGCCGCCGTCGCTGCCTTCGATCAGATCATCGCCGGCCGGAGGTTCGGGGGATGGCAAGGGCAGCGGCCAGTCGATGCCGTCATCGCCACCCTGTTCGGCCGTATCCGAGCTGACATCCCCGATCTCTCCTGCGTCAGGAGGGCCGAGGGTGGGGGCGAGAGTGTCGGTTTCGTCGTCTTCCGGGTCGCGGCTGCCTGTCAGATCAAGCGCGGCGCCTGCGGCTGCAAGCGCCATGAGACTGGCAAGCACAAACATGGCGACACCCCGAAACCAACTGCAAACCAGCCGTACAACCGCAAGGGGTCATTAACCAAATACATTGTTAAGAACGGGTTAACACGCGGCAGAAAAGCCACGAGGACATGAAAAAACCCGCCGGATCGGGCGGGTTTGTTTCGTCTTCGCAGTGATCGCGCCGGATCAGCCCTGGCGGGCCTTGAAGCGGCGGTTGGTCTTGTTGATCACGTAAATGCGGCCCTTGCGACGCACCACCTGACAGTCGCGGTGCCGGCTTTTCAGCGAGCGGAGCGAATTGCGAACCTTCATCGGTTTTTCTCCATCACGCGGCTCGCAGCCGCAGGAAAACGAAAGACCCCCGACGAAGCTGCCGGGGGCGGCGAAAACATGGTGGGCGGTACTGGGATCGAACCAGTGGCCACTACGATGTCAACGTAGTGCTCTACCGCTGAGCTAACCGCCCGTCCTTGGGTGGAACCGTCCGCATCCCGGGGGAAACATCCTGAACCGCCTTTGGTCCGCGTGTCTATATAGGGGGGCCTCGGGGGTTTCAAGACCTATCGCAGCAAGAAACTTATCGTCTATAACAGTCAGGAAGAAACCGCCTGCCGGGGTCTGATGTGACTGAATCCGACCTGCCTGTCCTGATCGACCGGCCCGATCGCTGGGCCAGCGGCGTCATTTTCGGATCGCCTCATTCAGGCCGGGCCTATCCCGACTGGTTCCTGGAAGGCACGAAGCTGCCCCCTGAAACATTGCGGTCGTCCGAGGATGCCTTCGTGGACCGCCTGATCGCCTGCGCCCCGTCATTTGGCGCGGTCACGATTCGCGCGCAGGTTCCCCGCGCCATCGTGGATCTGAACCGCGCCCCGGACGAGATCGACCCCCTGGTGGTTCGCGGCGTGCCGCGCCATCCGCTGAACCAGCGAACGCTGGCGGGCCTGGGGGTCATCCCCCGCGTCGTGTCCCAAGGCCGCGCCATCCTGGAACGCCCCATCGACCGGGCCGAGGCCGAACGGCGCATCGATGCCTATTGGCGCCCCTATCACCAGGCCCTGGCCAGCCTGATCGCCGAGGCGCGGTCGCGGTTCGGCCAGGCGATCCTGATCGACATGCATTCCATGCCCCATGACGCGCTGAACCACCTGCACGGCGCGCGCCCCGACATGGTGCTGGGCAACCGCCACGGGCTGTCCGCCGCCGCGCGCGTGTCAGACGCCATTGTCACGGCGATCGAGGCCGAAGGCTGGCGCATCCGGCGCAATTCGCCCTTTGCCGGCGCCTATATCTGTTCGGCCTATGGCCGCCCCGGCGCGAACGTCCATGTCGTGCAACTGGAAATCGACCGGGCGCTTTACATGGACGAAAAGGCCATCGTGCCGCATGACGGGTTCGACGATGTCGCGGTCCGCATGGCACGGGTGATTCGCAAGCTGTCGGTGCTGGATGCCGACGGCCGGCCCGACGCCGCGATCGCCGCAGAATGACAGGAGCGAGACGATGGACGACCTGCCCGGCCTGATCGGCCAGAACCTTGCATTGATCGTCCTGGCCGTTGTCATCCTGATGGCCGTGGCCTCGGCCGTGAAGATCGTTCCGCAATCCGAGAAATACGTGGTCGAACGCTTTGGCCGGCTGCATTCGGTGCTGGGACCGGGGATCAACCTCACCGTGCCCTTCCTGGACCGGGTGGCGCATCGCATTTCCGTTCTGGAACGGCAGTTGCCCACGAACAGCCAGGACGCCATCACCGCCGACAACGTGCTGGTGCAGGTGGAAACCAGCGTCTTTTACCGCATCATCGAACCCGAAAAGACCGTTTACCGCATCCGCGACATCGACGCGGCCATCGCCACCACCGTGGCTGGCATCGTGCGGTCGGAAATCGGCACGATGGAACTGGACGGGGTCCAGTCGAACCGCGCGCAACTGATCACCCGGATCCGCGAATCGCTGGCCAATGTCGTCGATGACTGGGGGATCGAGGTAACGCGGGCCGAGATCCTGGACGTGAACCTAGACCAGGCCACCCGCCCCGCCATGCTGCAACAACTGAACGCCGAACGCGCCCGCCGCGCCCAGGTGACCGAGGCCGAGGGAAAGCGCCGGGCCGTCGAATTGGCCGCGGACGGCGACCTTTATGCCGCCGAACAGCTTGCCAAGGCCAAGCGCGTGCTGGCCGATGCCGAAGCCTATGCCACCGCCGCCATTGCCGAGGCGATTTCCCGGAACGGGCTTGAGGCCGCGCAATACCAGGTGGCGCTGAAGCAGGTCGAAGCCCTGGCTGACATCGGCAAGGGCCAGGGCAAGCAGGTCGTGCTGGTGCCCGCCGCCGCCCTGGATGCCTTTACCGACGCCTTTGGCCTGCTGCGTGGACGGTCGTCGTGATGAATGGCTGGTGGTGGCTGATCGCGGGCCTTGTGCTGGCGGGGATCGAACTGCTGGTGCCGGGCTGGGCCTTCATGGGGCTTGCGGCATCCGTCGGGCTGATGGGGGTTTTGATGCTGACCGGGCTGTGGACGGCGGGGCTGCCGGTGACGCTTGTCGTCACTGCGCTGTTGTCGGCGGTGGCCTGGATGCTGTTCCGGCGCGTGTGGCCGACCAGCCAGGGCAGCAGGCGCGTCTGGGACCGCGACATCAACGACTGACGCCACTCACCGCATCGCGGCAACGCCGCGCACCAGCGGGCGCAGGGCGTCGCCCTTGACCATCCAGCTTGTGGCAAAGGCAAGAGTGGCCACGGTTTCCAGCCAGAAGACCGGGCGCCACCAGGACAGCCGGTCGTCCAGGCCGGTTGCGAACAGCACGCCCAGCACGCCGATGACACCAAGGATGGTCCAGCCGCAGACACGATAGATCCGGTTCGAGGCGTCCTTTTCCGCCCCGTCCACGGCCCCCTTGGTAAACAGCACCAGGCAATACACGGCAAGCGCGCCGAAAAACACCGCTGCCGACACCAGATGAAGGGTGGATGACACATCCGGCCCAAGGAGGCATTGCAGCAGCGTGCAGGACAGGCCGGCAGGGGCTTCCCCGGCCTTGTCTCCAGGATGGGTCGGGGCCAGGGCGACCAGGGCAATCGCCACCGCCGCCACCCGCGCCGTGGCCTTGTCGCTGACCAGATCGCCCGCATCGGGGCGAAAGCCTTCGTAGCTCCACAGGAACACCGCCTGCGCCATCAAGCAGCCCACGAAAACCTCTCTCATGGGGGAGTAATAGGCAGAGGATATGCTGGGCAAAAGATCGCCCGCGGACAGGCCATAGGCCAGCAGGGCCAGCGGCAGGAAAAAGCCAAGCGCCCCGATGGCCCGGCGCACGGCCAGAAAGGACAGCACCAGGTCGTTATGCGACTTTTGCCAGATGCCGCGCTCGTCCGCCATCCCGCCCCCCGTTTTGGCCAGACTGGCGCGGATGGCGGGGACGGTCAATCAATCGTTAACCGGGCAGCCACGCAGTTCCGCCAGGATCGCCTGCGCCGCCGCGCGCGGGTCGGCGGCCTGCCAGACCGGACGCCCGACCACGATATGATCGGCCCCCGCCGCGATGGCACTGGCCGGGGTTTCCACCCGCTTCTGGTCCCCCAGGGCCGCGCCTGCGGGACGCACCCCCGGCGTAACGATCAGTCGCGCATCCGGCAGGGCGCGGATCGCCTGTGCCTCGCGCGGGGAACAGATGATACCGTCGGCCCCTGCCTCGAATGCGCGGGCGGCGCGTTCCACGGTGATCTCGTGCAGATCGCCGGGGCGGATCATGCCCGCATCCAGGTCCGCGCGTTCCAGCGAGGTCAGGATCGTCACGCCCAGGATCTTGAGGTTCGATCCCGCCGCGCCTTCCTTGGCCGCGCGCACGACATGGGGATCGCCATGCACCGTCAGGAAATCAAGATCAAAGGCCGCCAGCCCGCGCACGGCGGACTCCACCGTGGCGCCGATGTCGAACAGCTTCATGTCCAGGAAGATCCGCTTGCCGTGATCCCCCTTCAACTCGTTGGCAAGCGCCAGCCCGCCGCCGGTCAGCATCCCCAGCCCGATCTTGTAGAAGCCGACGGCATCGCCTAGCTGTTCCGCAAGGTCTAGCCCCGCCAGGGCGTTCGGCACGTCCAGTGCCACGATCAGCCGGTCATCCATGCTTAACCCCGTTGTCCCTGAAATCGCGGCGTTATGGCATAGTGCCCCCCGGCTTGAAAGCGCCGCAAGACATACCAGATCATAATCGAAGACCCGGACCGCGGCGCGCCGACAGGGCGTCTGCGACACGGGGGCTAGCACAAGGAGAATATGCCGATGAACATGGAAAAGTTCACCGAGCGGTCGCGCGGCTTCATGCAGGCCGCCCAGACCATCGCGATCCGCGAGGAAAACCAGCGTGTCGTGCCGGAACATCTGCTCAAGGCGCTGATGGATGACGACCAGGGGCTTTCGTCGAACCTGATCACCCGCGCGGGCGGCGATGCGCGCCGCGTGAAGGAAGCCGTGGATGGCGCGGTCGCCAAGCTGCCCAAGGTCAAGGGCGGCAATGGCCAGGTCTATGTGGACCCCAGCCTGGTGCGCGTGCTGGACGAGGCCGAGCAGGTCGCCAAGAAGGCGGGCGACAGCTTTGTCCCGGCCGAGCGCATCCTGATGGCGCTTGCCATGGTCAACACCAACGCGCGCGATGCGCTTTCGGCGGGCAACGTCACCGCCCAGAACCTGAACGCCGCCATCAACGACATCCGCAAGGGCCGCACGGCGGACAGTGCGTCCGCCGAGGACAGCTATGAGGCGCTTGAAAAATACGCCCGCGACCTGACGCAAGCGGCGCGCGACGGCAAGATCGACCCGATCATCGGCCGGGACGAGGAAATCCGCCGTGCCATGCAGGTGCTGTCGCGCCGCACCAAGAACAACCCGGTGCTGATCGGCGAACCCGGCGTCGGCAAGACGGCCATCGCCGAAGGCCTGGCCCTGCGCATCATCGACGGCGACGTGCCCGAATCCCTGCGCAACAAGCGGCTGATGGCCCTGGACATGGGCGCGCTGATCGCGGGCGCCAAATACCGCGGCGAATTCGAGGAACGGCTGAAGTCGATCCTGAAGGAAATCGAGAACGCCGCCGGTGAAATCATCCTGTTCATCGACGAACTGCACGTTCTGGTCGGCGCGGGCAAGACCGACGGGGCGATGGACGCCGCCAACCTGATCAAGCCTGCGCTTGCCCGGGGAGAGTTGCATTGCGTCGGCGCGACCACGCTGGCCGAGTATCGCAAGTACATCGAAAAGGACGCGGCCCTGGCCCGGCGCTTCCAGCCGGTCTTGATCGAGGAACCGACGGTCGAGGACACGATCAGCATCCTGCGCGGCATCAAGGAGAAATACGAACTGCACCACGGCGTCCGCATTTCCGACGCCGCCCTGGTTGCCGCTGCCACGCTGTCGCACCGCTATATCACCGACCGCTTCCTGCCCGACAAGGCCATCGACCTGATGGACGAAGCCGCCAGCCGGTTGCGCATGGAGGTGGACAGCAAGCCCGAGGAACTGGACCAGCTCGACCGCCAGATCCTGCAGATGCAGATCGAGGCCGAGGCGCTGAAAAAGGAAGACGACGCTGCATCGCGCGACCGGCTGGAACGGCTGGAAAAGGATTTGTCCGACCTGCAGCAACGGTCGGCCGAGATGACCGCCCGCTGGCAGGCCGAACGCGACAAGCTGGAAGGCTCGCGCCACCTCAAGGAACAGCTTGACCGCGCGCGGGCCGAACTGGACGGGGCCAAGCGCGAAGGCAACCTGGCCCGTGCGGGGGAACTGTCCTATGGCATCATCCCCGGCCTGGAAAAGCAGTTGGCCGAGGCCGAGAATGGCGGCCCGGACGGGTTGATGGTCGAGGAAGCCGTGCGCCCCGAACAGATCGCCGAGGTCGTGGAACGCTGGACCGGCATCCCCACCAGCAAGATGCTGGAAGGCGAGCGCGAGAAGCTTCTGAAGATGGAAGAACAGATCGGCGCCCGCGTCATCGGCCAGCAGGAAGCGGTCGTGGCGGTCAGCAACGCCGTCCGCCGCGCCCGCGCCGGCCTGAATGACGAGAACCGCCCGCTGGGGTCGTTCCTGTTCCTGGGGCCGACCGGCGTCGGCAAGACCGAACTGACCAAGGCGCTTGCCGAATACATGTTCGACGACGACAGCGCGATGGTCCGCATCGATATGTCCGAATTCATGGAAAAACATTCCGTGGCGCGGCTGATCGGCGCCCCTCCGGGCTATGTCGGCTATGACGAAGGCGGCGTGCTGACCGAGGCCGTTCGGCGGCGACCCTATCAGGTGATCCTGTTCGACGAGGTGGAAAAGGCCCACCCGGATGTCTTCAACGTGCTGCTGCAGGTTCTGGACGACGGGCAGTTGACCGACGGCCAAGGCCGGACGGTGGACTTCAAGCAGACGCTGATCATCCTGACCTCGAACCTGGGGTCGCAGGCGCTGTCGCATTTGCCCGAAGGGTCGGATTCGTCCGACGCGCGGGCGCAGGTGATGGAGGCGGTCCGGTCCCATTTCCGGCCCGAGTTCCTGAACCGCCTGGACGAGATCATCATCTTCCGCCGCCTGTCGCGGCAGAACATGGACGGGATCGTCAGCATCCAGTTGCGGCGTCTGGAACAGCGGCTTGCCGGGCGCAAGATCACGCTGGATCTGGACGATGCGGCGCGCAAATGGCTGGCCGACCAGGGCTATGATCCGGTCTTCGGGGCGCGTCCCCTGAAGCGGGTGATCCAACGGGCCTTGCAGGATCCGTTGGCCGAACTGCTGTTGTCGGGCGAGGTTCTGGACGGGCAGACCGTCCATGTCAGCGCCGGGCCGGACGGGCTGATCGTCGAAAACCGCATCGGCCGGGCGGGTCACAAGCTTGGAGCCGTCGGCGAGGGCCCCAAGCCCGAGGCAACCGTCCACTGAGCACGAACAGCGCGGGGCAAAGGGAAAGTCCCGCGCTTCTCCCTTGCGAGAGAGGCCGCCAGAGACTTCGCAGGGAGGAGGGCGCGTCTCTGGCGGCTTTGACGGCAGGGACCGTCCTGGTCGGAGGGAAGCGGGCAGGAACCTGCCCGCATGTCCATAATGCGCCAGATGCCTTCCGGTATTCCGTCACATGACGAAGATCATGCTGCAACGCAGAGAAAATCCTGCGTCCTGATCATCAGATCGGCACGCTGCCCGCAATTCGGGCAGTCAGATCATGCCGTCTTGCCCGCCAGTTGCGCCACCCCCATGACCTCCAGCACCTTGGCTTCGATATGGGCGGCGTTCAGCGCGGATGTGTCATACATCGCAAAGGGCGCGTCGTGATCGACGAAGCGGTCGGGCAGGACCATGGACCGGAAGCGCAGTCCACGGTCGAACACCCCTTCGTCCGCCAGCAATTGCGCGACATGGCTGCCGAAACCGCCGACCGCACCTTCTTCCAGCGTGATCAGCGCGTCATGGCTGCCTGCCAGCCGCAGGATCAGGTCGCGGTCCAGCGGCTTGGCAAAGCGCGCATCGGCGATCGTAGGGGTGATGCCGCGCGCGGCCAGCGATTCGCAGGCCTTCTGCGCCTCGGACAGGCGGGTGCCAAAGGACAGGATCGCCACGCCCTTGCCCTGCTGCACGATGCGGCCCTTGCCGATCTTAAGCACCTGGCCACGTTCCGGCATTTCGACGCCCGTTCCCTCGCCGCGCGGAAAGCGGAAGGCGATGGGGCCGCTGTCATGGGCGGCGGCGGTGGCGACCATGTGCAACAGTTCGGCCTCGTCGGCTGCGGCCATCACGACTATGCCGGGCAGGTTCGCCAGGAAGGCGATGTCATAGGCGCCCGCATGGGTTGGCCCGTCCTGCCCAACCAGCCCCGCGCGGTCGATGGCAAAGCGCACGGGCAGGTTCTGGACCGCCACGTCATGAACCACCTGGTCATAGCCGCGCTGCAGGAAGGTCGAATAGATCGCGCAAAAGGGCTTCATGCCGCCCGCAGCCAGTCCCGCCGCGAAGGTCACGGCGTGCTGTTCGGCGATGCCCACGTCGAAGGTCCGGCGCGGAAAGCGTTCGGCGAACTGCTTCAACCCCGTGCCGTCCGGCATGGCGGCGGTGATGCCGACGATCTTGTCGTCGCGTCCGGCCTCGTCGATCAAAGCCTGGGCAAAGACGGCGGTATAGCTGGGGGCGTTGGATTTCGCCTTGGCCTGCACACCCGTGATCATGTCGAACTTGCCCGTGGCATGGCCCCGGTCGGCGGCGTTTTCCGCCGGAGCATAGCCCTTGCCCTTCTTCGTGACGGCATGGATCAGCACCGGGCCGGTCGCCCGCGACTTCACCGTGCGCAGCAAGGGCAGAAGCTGGTCGAGGTCATGCCCATCGACCGGGCCGACATAGGAAAAGCCCAGTTCCTCGAACAGCGTGCCGCCGATGGTCATGCCCTTCAGCATTTCCTTGGCCCGGCGCGCGCCTTCCTGGAAGGGCGGGGGCAGCAGGCCCACGGCGCCCTTGGCGGCGGCCTTCAGATCCTGGAACGGGCCGCGCGTGTAAAGGCTGGTCAGATATGACGACAGCGCCCCAACCGGCGGGGCGATGGACATCTCGTTGTCGTTCAGGATCACGATCAGCCGCTTGCCCAGATGGCCCGCATTGTTCAGCGCCTCGAAGGCCATGCCCGCGCTCATGGCGCCGTCGCCGATCACCGCGATGGCATCGCCCGGATCGCCGCCCAGATCCCGCGCCACGGCAAAGCCGAGCGCGGCGCTGATCGAGGTCGAGGAATGGCCCGCGCCGAAAGGGTCATAGGGACTTTCGGCACGCTTGGTGAAGCCCGCCAGTCCGCCGCCCATGCGCAGCGTGCGGATGCGGTCGCGCCGGCCGGTCAGGATCTTGTGGGGATAGCACTGGTGGCCCACGTCCCAGATGATCTTGTCGCGAGGCGTGTCAAAGACCGCGTGCAGCGCCACCGTCAGTTCCACCACGCCCAGGCCCGCGCCCAGATGCCCGCCGGTGACGCTGACCGCGCTGATCGTTTCCGCCCTGAGTTCGTCGGCAAGCTGATGCAGTTCACGGTCGCTGAGCGACTTCATGTCCGAGGGCAGCGTGACCCGGTCGAGGATCGGCGTCTTGGTCAGGTCGGTCATCGGCTGGCCCTTCGGGCGAAAGATTGCAGGGGCGGGCGTCGGTCAGGTGTCGCGTTCGATAACGAAACGCGCCAATTGGCGCAAGTTTGCAGCGGCTTCGCCATAGGGGGCAAGGGCAGCATCGGCATCCGCGACCAGCCGCGCGGCCTCGGCGCGTGCGCCGGCAAGACCCAGCAGGGACACGAAAGTCGCCTTGCCCGCCGATGCGTCCTTGCCCACGCGTTTGCCGGTCACATCTTCGTTTCCGGTCACATCCAGGATGTCGTCGGCGATCTGGAAGGCAAGGCCCACGGCATCGGCGTATCGGGCCAGGGGCGCAGTGTCGGAATCGGCGATCAGCGGCCCTGCGATGGCGGCAAAACGGATCAGGGCGCCGGTCTTGCCGCCCTGCAACTGGGTGATCTGGGCCAGGGTCAGGGGGGCCGCGGCAGATTCAGCCGCGATATCCAGCGCCTGCCCCCAGACCATCCCTGCCCCGCCGACAGCCTGCGCAAAGGCCGCGACCAGACGGACGCGGGCAGCGGGATCGCCAATGGCGGGATCGGCCAGCAACCCGAAGGCTAGGGTCTGCAAGGCATCGCCCGCCAGGATCGCGGTCGCCTCGGACCATTTCACATGGACAGTGGGCTGACCCCGCCGCAGGTCGTCGTCATCCATCGCGGGCAGGTCGTCATGGACCAGGGAATAGGCGTGCAGCGCCTCGACCGCCGCAGCGACCGGCAGGGCGGCATCATCGGCCACGCCATGAAGGCGGGCGGATTCCATGACCAGGAAGGCCCGGATGCGCTTGCCGCCCGCGCAGGCATAACCCATCGCATCGCGCAACTCGCCGCCGGGCAGATCCCCGATCACCCGGTCAAGTTCGGCCTGAACCTGAAACTTTACTGCCGAAACCCGGTCATGCATCACAGCCCCTCGGCCGGTTCCGTCCCTGTGGGCTGGCCATTGGCCGCAAGGGTGATCTTTTCCACCCGATCCTCGGCCTCGCGCAGGCGTTTCTCGCAATGCTGGCGCAGGGCGGCGCCGCGTTCGTAAAGCTTGATGGATTCGTCCAAAGACGCGTCGCCGGTTTCCAGCTTGCCGACCGTGGCCTCAAGTTCCTTCATGGCTTCCTCGAAGCTCATGGTCGCGATGTCAGTCATTCTCGGGCCTCCAGCAGGACTTGGACATGGGCGCGGGCGGACCGGCCCAGGGCGTCCAGATCATATCCACCTTCCAGGCAGGATACCACGGGGGCCGACAGATCCCCCGCCATGTCGCAGATCATGCGGGTGATGGCCGCGAAGTCGTCGTCATCCCAGTTCAGTTGCGCCAGCGGATCGGCCGCATGGGCGTCGAACCCGGCCGAGACGATCACCAGTTGCGGCGCGAAATCCCGGCAGCGGGTCAGGATGTCGCGCCACGCCGCCTGCCCCGCCGCCCCGTCCGATCCGGGTCGCAGCGGCACGTTCACCATCTGCCCATGCGCGCCTTGTTCCGACGCCGCCCCGCTGCCCGGATAAAGCGGCATCTGGTGGCTGGAGGCGAAGAAGGCGCGGCGTTCATTCCACAGCAGATCCTGCGTGCCGTTACCATGATGCACGTCGAAATCCAGCACCGCCACGCGGTCCAGCCCATGATGATCCAAGGCCCGCATCGCCGCGATGGCCGCGTTGCCGAAGATGCAGAAACCCATCGGCGTTTCGCGTTCGGCATGATGGCCGGGCGGGCGCATGGCGACAAAGGCATTGGCGACCTCGCCCGCCAGCACGGCATCGACGGCTGCCACCGCGCCCCCTGCGCCGCGCAGCGCGGCATCAAGGCTGCCGGGCGACAGGTGGGTGTCGGCGTCCAGCATCTGCCAGCCGTCCTCGGGGATCGCGTCGCGGATCCGCTCAAGATAGGACAAGGGATGGCAGCGCAGGATCTCGGCCTCATCCGCGCGCGGCGCCTCGCGCCGGTCCAGGGGCAAGTCGGCAAGCGCGTCCAGGACGGCGGCATGGCGCGCGACCTGTTCGGCATGGCCGGGCAGGGTGATGTGGCGTTCGGCGTCGGGATGGGTGAACAGGGCCGTGGTCATGATGTTTCCTCAAATATCCATCTTGCCGATCAGGGGCAGGTCGTCCTCGGGGCCGACGCTGTTTCTTTCGATCATGCGGTGAACCAGCGGGCCGCCCTCGCCCTGGTGCAAGGCGCGCAGGGCCTCGGTGATTTCCGCGTCGGATTTCGTGCGGCGCAGGTTATGGCGGACATATTCGTCCCAGGTGGCGATGTGATAGCTTTCGGACCACAGGTCGGGATGTTCCAGATCCCGCAGCAGCGCCCAGTTCCGCGCCCCGTCGCGGCGGCGGATATTGCGGCGCAACTGCATCAGGCGCAGGAACTCGACCGTGTCCTTCTGGGCGATCTGGTAATCGACCATCACCATGATCGGTCCCGACCGTCCCCGCAGATCAAGCCGCAGCGCCGGCTCGCGGAAGCGATTGGCCGGATCCAGGTCGGCCGTGCCGAATTCCGGCACCTTGAACCAGACGCCGATCACCGCCCCCGCCAGCAGCACGCCACCCGCCGCCGTCAAGGCATCGCCCAGGCCGTGCGCCCCGGCGATGCTGCCCCAGATCCAGGATCCCGCCGCCATGCCGCCAAAGGTCGCCGTCTGGTACAGCGCAAGTGCGCGAGCCACGACCCAGCGGGGTGTGGACAGTTGCACGGTGACGTTGAACAGCGACAAGGCCAGCACCCAGGAGGCGCCGGCGGGCAACAAGGCCAGCGCGTGCATCCAGGTGGCCTGCGTCTGCCCCAGGACGATGGCCGACAACGCAAAGCCCGCAAAGGCCATGCGCACGATGTTCTCATTGTTGAACCGCGCCCTGATGCGCGGGTTCAGCGCAGCCCCCGCGATGGCGCCGATGCCGTAGCAGCCCAGCAATCCGCCGAACAACATCGACCCGCCCTCGGGGTGGGACTTGGCAACCAGGGGCAGCAGCGCCAGCACGGACACGGCGGCGAAACCGAACAGGGCGCCGCGCCCGATCACCTTCATCAGGTTCGGCGACAGAAAGACATAGCGCAGACCAGCGGCGACGGCGGGCAGAAATTCCTCGGGCGGGGCGGTGCGGGGGGCGATGTTCGGGCGCCACCGCAGCAGCGCCCCCAGCAGAGGCGCATAGCTGAGCGCGTTGACCGCGAATGCCGCCGCCGCCCCGAAGACCGCGACGATGAAACCGCCCGCTGCAGGCCCGACGGAGCGCATCAGGTTGAACCCGACCGAGTTCAGCGTGACGGCGGCAGGCAGGTCAGCGCGCGGCACAAGATCGCCCATGCTGGCCTGCCAGGGCGGGTTGTAGAGCGCCTGCCCCGCCCCGATCAGAAAGGTAAAGGCCAGCAGCAGCCAGGGCGTCAGCCAGCCCTGCCACGCGACCACCGCCAGGGCCAGCGACACCGCCGCCATGAAGCATTGCGCGAACATCAGGATCGCCTTGCGGTCGAAGATGTCGGCCAGGGCGCCCGATGCCAGGGCCAGCAGCATGATGGGCAGCGTGTTGGATGCCTGCACCAGGGCAATCAGCGTGGCGCTGTCGGTCAGCTGCGTCATCAGCCAAGCCGCGCCCACCGCCTGCACCAGCCCGCCAAAGTTCGAGACGAGGGTCGCGCTCCACAACAGGCGGAAATCTCGGTGGCGGAAGGGGGCCAGGGCCGAAGATCGGGAGGAGGTCGGATCGGTCACGGACACCGTCGCTTTGGGCTTCACGTCAGCCTAGCCAGCCGGATGCGGCAGGGCAATGTCGGACGAGCGCGCTTCTTTCGATGGCGATGAAACCAAAACAAACAGGAATTTGTTCCGCCGTTAGCCAATCTTGACCGGACTGCCGCCCTTTCGCCACAACACAAGCCTTGTTACGCGCCGGGCTGGGCCGCAAGTCTTGACGGCCCCTGCCTGTGACAGGCTGATGAACCATAGCGCGAATCACCCTCCGTCCTGCGGATGGGAGTGTTTCACACGAAGTCTTGGATGCTGCCGGCGCCTCCGACAGGCTGCCCGATGCCATGAAGGAAAATGATGATGCGTCTTGTTACCCTGTTTACGGCGCTTGCCCTGGGCCTAGCCGCATGTGGAAGCAGCCAGCCCATCACGCTGGCCACCCCCCCTGTGCCCGAAGCCTATCAGGCCCGCACCGATACCGGCCCGAACGGAGAGGTGATCCCGATCCCCGCCGTCCGCGCAGCCTATCTGACCGAGCGCAATCAGCGCCAGCAGGTGCCCTATAACGGTCCCGAAGGCCCCGGCACCATCGTGGTCGATCCTTATGCACGCGTGCTTTATCATGTGCAGCCGGGTGGCCAGGCGATGCGATACGGCGTGGCTGTGGGGCGGACCGGCACTGGCTATGCCGGAACCGCCACCATCGCGCGCAAGGCCGCATGGCCCAGCTGGCGCCCGACGGACAACATGATCCGCACCCAGCCCGATCTTTATGCGCAATTCGCGGGCGGGCTGTCCGGCGGGATGCACAACCCCCTGGGGTCGCGGGCGCTGTATCTGTATGAAGGCGGGCGCGACACCTATTACCGCATCCACGGCACGATGGATCCGTCGTCCATTGGCAAGGCGACCTCGGCGGGTTGCATCCGGCTGTTCAACCAGGACATCATCGACCTGTTCGCCCAGGTGCAGAACGGATCCACCGTTCATGTCCGCAGCCAGGCCGAAAGCCTCAGTCTGGAAGGCCCGATGACGGAAACCCCCGAAGGCTATGTCGTGCCCGCCGGACAGGCGCCCATGGCTGCGGCTTCCTTGGCCCCGACCACGTCGCAAGTCACGGATCCGTATGCGGTCACGACCATCTCCACGCCCTACAGCGCGCCGGTGACGACGATGTCCCCGGTGGAAAGCGCCGTCCAGTAAGGGCGTGACACTGACCGCGCCTTGAAGGGCCCTGGTCCCGCCGGGGCCTTTCCATTTGCAAATCCCAAGAATCTCTCGCAAAATCCGCGCGAAAAACAAGGCCCGCGCCAAGGAAGTAGCGATGCCCAACTACAGCAAGCTGGAACAGGAACTGCTGTCCGCCGAACAGCGGGCCTTGACCGAAAACAGCCGTGGCCCGGCGCTTGGGCAGATGGACGATCCGGGACTGTCGGGGCTGATCGCCGACCTGGAAGCCGCCCTGGGCCAGGCAGGACCACGGGGCGAAAACGGCCAGGTGACAGCCGCGAACCTTCTGGTCAACGCGGCAAGACGGGCCAAGGCCGAACGGCGCAGGCGCAAGGCTGCCCCCCAAGACGCGGGCAGCAAACCGGCCGAAGGCATTGCAGCCAAGCCAAAGCCGCCCGCCAAGTCCGCCAAGCGCAAGCCCGCGTCCCCGGCCCGCAAACCTGCGGGACGCGAAAAGGCCGAGCATCGCAAGGCCGACCTGCGCACCGGATCGCGCCGCGTCGCCAAGGCCGGGGCAAAGCCCGCAGCCCCTGCCCCGCTGGATCCCGCGCCGCAGGCCGCCGCAATGTCAGCCCCGGTCAAGCCCGCTGCGCCCGCCGTCACCATTCCGCCGCCCGTGGCAGGTGATGCCGCCGTTGCGCCAAAGTCCAAGGACAAGGCCGTCCGCAAAGCCGCGAAAGAGGCCGAGAAAGTGGCGCGCAAGGCCGCCCGCAAGGCTGAAAAGGACGCGGTCAAGGCAGCCGAGAAGGCTGAAAGAAAGGCCGCTCGCCAAGCCACGAAAGCCGCCCGCAAGGCCGAGGACGCAAAGACGGACAAGCCCAAGGGCAAGGGAAAAGGCAAGGCACGGGCATCCGAGCCTTCGGAAAACGCTTAATGCGGACATGATGGGTCTGGTCGTCCTTTGCCGCAGCATGGCTGGCGGGTTCTGGAAAGCGGCTGCGGCTCTCGCGGTTCTGGCCGCGCCTGCGCAGGCGCTTCCGGCAGTCGATGCCCTGGCCGGGCGCCCGCCTGCCCGCCAGTCGGAAACGCTGCGCTGCACGGATGACGGGCGTGATTGCGTGCGGCTGGACCATTACGCCGCCGATGTCTGCAAGCTGATCGAAAGGAACGCGACGGAACGCGGCCTGGACCCGAATTTCCTGGCCCGGTTGCTGTGGAAGGAAAGCCGGTTCGAACCGGGTGCGATCAGCCCCGTGGGTGCGCTTGGCATTGCGCAGTTCATGCCGGGCACCGCCGATCTTTACGACCTGCACGATCCCTTCAACCCCGCGCAGGCGATCCACAAGTCGGCCTGGTACCTTGGCCACCTGACCGCGATGTTCGGCAATATCGGCCTGGCCGCCGTTGCCTATAACGGCGGTGAAAACCGCGCGGCGCGCTTTGTCGCCCGGACCGGCGGCCTGCCCTATGAAACGCAGGATTACGTGGCCTCGATCACCGGGTTCGAGGCGCTCCGCTGGCGCGACAACCCGCCCCCGGCCAGCGAATTGAAAATGGCGCTGAACCCCGACATGGCCTTCCGTCCTGCCTGCGAGAAGCTGGCGGGCGACCGCCGCCTGCGAGAATTCATGATCCAGCCCAAGGTTTTCCCTTGGGGCGTGATCGTGGCCAGCCATCCCAGCCAGTCGGGCGCCATCCAGCAGGTCGCCCGCCTGAACCGCAGCCTGCGCCCGATCTTGGGGGACAAGCAGGTGGGCTATGTCAGGAAGCGCATCACCGGAATGCCTCGCGCCGTCTATACCGCGCAGATCGGCTGGGACAGCAAGCGCGAGGCCGCAGCCTTCTGCAATCGGCTCAAGCAGCTGGGCGGGCGCTGCATCGTGTTGCGGAATTGATCCCGGGCGCGATGGCTGTTGGCCGGTTCGACCTTTTGGCAGCCGTCTACCTTGGGGCGCAAGCCCTGCCCTATTGCACCAGCCTGGACAAGGATGCGCGCCGGCTGGACCACAAGCAGCCCCGGAATCCTGACGGTTCGACCTCTCTGACAGCAAAGGGCATGGGCGGCTTCCGGACGCGTTCCCGGGTCAGCTGCTAAAGGAAACTTTGCGGGTCGATGTCCACCGACAGCCGCAGGTTCGTGGGCGGCTTGTGCGGGGCCAGCCAGTCGGCAATTGCGGTTTGCACGGGCGCCTGGCGCGGCGCATGGACCAGCATCCGCATCCGGTGGCGCCCCCGGATCCGCGCGATGGGCGCAGGGGCCGGTCCCCACAGTTGCGCGCCCGCCTGTTCCAAGGGTGCTGCATGAGAGGCCAGGTGGCGGGCGAAATCGGCGACGATGCCCAGGTCGGGATGGGACAGGATGATCCCCGCCAGACGGCCAAAGGGGGGCATTCCGTTAGCCTGGCGCCCGGCAGCCTCGGCGTTCCAGAAGGCCTCGTCCTCGCCCCCCAGGATGGCGCGGATGACCGGGTGGTCGGGCTGGTGGGTTTGCAAGAGCGCCACCCCCGGCGCCGTTCCTGCAAGGCGCCCCGCCCGGCCCGCGACCTGCCGCATCAGTTGGAAACTGCGTTCCGCCGCGCGCAGGTCCGCGCCTTGCAGGCCCAGGTCGGCGTCGATCACGCCCACCAGCGTCAGGCGCGGAAAATTATGGCCCTTGGCGACGATCTGCGTGCCGATGATGATCTGGGTGTCGCCATTCGCGATTTCCGCAATCGTGTCCTTCAGGGCGCGGGCGGAATGGAACAGGTCCGAGGACAGGACCGTGGCCTTGGCGTCGGGAAAGCGGGCCGCCACCTCCTCGGCGATGCGCTCGACACCCGGGCCGATGGGGGCCAGCTTGCCTTCGACCTTGCAGGACGGGCAGGCAAGCGGGATGGGGCGGATTTCGCCGCATTGATGGCAGATCAGGCGGTTCTGGAAGCGGTGTTCCACCATCCGCGCGTCGCATTGATGGCAGCCGATCTGTTCGCCGCAGGCCCGGCAGACGGTGACGGGCGCAAATCCGCGCCGGTTCAGGAACAACAACGACTGCTCGCCACGCGCCAGCCGCGATTCGACCGCGCTTGCCAGCGTGGGGGATATCCAGCGGCCCGACGGCATTTCCTCGGCCCGCAGGTCAATGGCGGCCATGTCGGGCAGTTCGGCGGTGCCATAGCGCGACCGCAGATCCAGCCGCCGGTATTTTCCGATGCCCGCGTTCACCCAGGTTTCCAGGGACGGGGTGGCCGAGGCCAGCACCACCTGCGCCCCGTTGATGGAGGCCCGCAGCACCGCCATGTCGCGGGCGCTGTAGTAAACCACGTCTTCCTGCTTGTAGCTGGAATCGTGTTCCTCATCCACAACGATCAGGCCCAGGTCGCGAAAGGGCAGAAACAGCGCAGACCGGGCACCCACCACAAGGCCCGCATCGCCGCGCCCGGCCATGTGCCACAGCCGGCGGCGTTCGGACCGGGTGATGCCGCTGTGCCATTCGCCGGGACGGGCGCCGAACCGCGCCTCGACCCGGTCGATGAATTCGGCCGACAGCGCGATTTCGGGCAGCAGGACCAGGGCTTGGCGGCCCTGGGCAAGGCATTCGGCGACGGCTTCCAGATAAACCTCGGTCTTGCCCGATCCGGTGACCCCGCGCAGCAGGGTGGTGCCGTAACCGCCCGACCGGACCGCGCTGCGCAGGGCATCCGCCGCTGCCTGCTGATCGGCGTCCAGCGGCTTGCCAGGGCGGGCAGGGTCCAACAGCGGATAGGGCAGATCGCGCGGGGCCTGAACCTCGGCCAGGGTGCCTGCCGCGACCAGGCCCTTGACGACCGCCGTGCCAACGCCTGCCAACTGCGCCAGTTCGGACGGGGCAAAGCTTGCCCCGCCGTGATCGGCCACCACCTGCATGACCCGCTCCCGCGCCTCGGTCATGCGGGTCGGGGGGGCGCCGCCCGGCACGATCACCCGGCGCGCGGCGGGCGGCTGGTCCAGGTCGGGCGCCCGCGTCGCCATGCGCAGCATCAAGGGCAGCGGCGTCAGGGTGTAATCGGCGGCGCGCGTCAGGAAATCCAGGAACCGCGCGTCAAAGGGTTCGGCATCCAGCACACGGGCCACGGGGCGCAGCTTGGCCAGGTCGAAATCGCCCAGGCCTTCGCCCCAGACCAGGCCCACAACCCGCCGCGGACCCAGCGGCACCAACACCAGTTGCCCCTGCGCCACCCCGCCTTCGGGCGCCAGATAATCCAGCACGCCCACGGGTTCGACCGTCAGGACGCCGATCCGGGCACGAGCGGGAAAAAATGCGGGCAGGGTTTTCATTGCCTTGATAAAACCCCGCGCGGTGCCCGTTGCAAGGCCCGCCCTGCCCCTTTCGGCGGATGCGGTTTTGCGCTATCACTCCCCGGAACCGCCTTACCGGAGCATGACCATGAAATTCTTCCTCGATACCGCCGATGTCGATGCCATCCGCGAACTGAACGAACTGGGCATGGTTGACGGCGTGACCACCAACCCGTCCCTGATCCTCAAGGCAGGCCGCAACATCGAGGAGGTCACCGCCGAGATCTGCGCCATGGTCGAAGGCCCCGTTTCCGCCGAGGTCGTGGCCGAAAGCGCCGAAGACATGATCCGCGAAGGCCGCCACCTGGCAAAGATCGCCAAGAACATCGCCATCAAGGTGCCGCTGACCTGGGACGGGCTGAAGGCTTGCCGGACCTTTGCCGACGCAGGCCACATGGTCAACGTCACGCTGTGCTTTTCCCCCGCGCAGGCGATCCTCGCGGCTAAGGCGGGCGCGACATTCATCAGCCCCTTCGTGGGCCGGCTGGACGACATCGGCCTGGACGGCGTGGACCTGATCGCCGACATCCGCGAGATTTACGACAACTATGGCTATGAAACCCAGATCCTCGCGGCCTCGATCCGGTCGGTGAACCACATCATCGAGGTGGGCAAGATCGGCGCCGACGTAATCACCGCGCCCCCCGCCGTCATCAAGTCGATGGCAAAGCACATCTTGACGGACAAGGGTGTGGAACAGTTCACTGCGGATTGGGCCAAGACCGGTCAGAAGATCGGCTGAACACATAAGGGGACAGGCATGACGGCGGAACAGCAGGCGGGGCTTGATCCCGAAACGCGCGACAAGCTGCTGGCCGATCCCGGCGTCATCCTGGCCGACCGCGACCTGATGCGCGCCCTTGTCGCCGCCCGCGAGGCCGAGATCGGCGACAACGTGATCGACATCCGCGGCCGCGCGATGGAGGTGCTTGAAACGCGCCTCGACCGGCTGGAAACCCAGCATGAAAGCGTGATCGCCGCGGCCTTCGACAACCAGTCGGGGATGGCGGTGATCCATCGCGCCGTGATCGGCCTGCTGGAATCGGCCGACCTGGCGGAACTGGTGGACAGCCTGCAATCGGATATCGCGCCCCTGCTGCGGATTGAGACGCTGCGGCTGGTGGTCGAACCCGACCCTGCCATTCCGGGCCTGCCCGAGGATGCGGTGGTTGTGCCCGAAGGCGCCATCGGCCGGATCATCGCTGCCGGGCGGCGCACGCCCCGAGGCGACGATATCGTCCTGCGCCCCGCCTCCCCCATTACCCAGCCCCTGCACGGCCGCCAGGTCGCGTCTGAAGCGATGCTGCCCATCGACCTGGGCGCACGGCGTCCCCGCGCCATGCTGTTGATGGGCAGCGGCGACAAGACCCGCTTCATGCCCGCCCACGGCACCGACCTGCTGCGGTTCTTTGCCCAGGTCTTCCGGCTGGTGATGCTGTCGCGGCTGCGCGGATGACCCCGCCGCTGGCCCTGGCCCCTGCCATGGCCGATGCCCTGGCCCGCTGGCTGGAGGTCGAGGCCGCGACCCGCGACCGGTCGGAACACACCATCACCGCCTATCGCGGCGACCTTCTGGCCTTTCTGGGCTTTCTGGGCGGCCATCACGGGCAACCCGCGACACCCAAGTCGCTGGCCGAACTGCGTCAGGGGGATATGCGCGCCTTTGCCGCCTCGGAACGCGCGCGGGGCCTGGGCGCGCGGTCGCTGGCGCGCAGGCAGTCGGCGGTGCGCAGCTTTCTGCGCTGGATGTCGGATCGCCAAGGCTATGACCTGTCCGCCGCCCTGTCCACGCGCAGCCCCAAATACACCCGCTCCCTGCCCCGCCCCCTGACGCCCGACCAGGCCCGGAACACGCTGGACATAGTGGCAATCGGCCATGACACCCCTTGGGTGGCCGCGCGCGACGTGGCGGTGATGACCCTGCTGTGGGGCTGCGGGTTGCGCATATCCGAGGCGCTGAACCTCAATGGCACCGACTGGCCTTTCCGGGACAGCCTGACCATCACCGGTAAGGGCGGGCGCCAGCGGCACGTCCCCGTCCTGCCGGTGGCGCGTGACGGCGTGGCCGAATACCTGCGCCAATGCCCCTGGCCCCTGGTTCCCGACCAGCCGTTGTTCCGGGGCGTGCGGGGGGGGCGGCTGCTGACCGGGGTCATCGACAGCGCCATGCAAAAGGCCCGCGCCTCCCTTGGCCTGCCGCCCACCGCCACGCCCCATGCCCTGCGCCATTCCTTTGCCACGCATCTGCTGGCAGCGGGCGGCGACCTGCGCACCATCCAGGAATTGCTGGGCCATGCCAGCCTGTCCACGACCCAGGTTTATACCGGGGTGGACGACGCGCATCTGATGGCGGTCTATCATGCCGCGCATCCGCGGGGCTGACATCGAACCCCGCCCCGCCTTGCCGCGTTCACCGCGCAGGATCAGAAGGATGTCACCATGACCACACACGCGATCTTCGACCGTCCCATGGACGCACCCGTCCCGCAGGGCCTTGACCAGGCGATCTTCGGCATGGGCTGCTATTGGGGCGTGGAACGGCTGTTCTGGCAGCAGAACGGCATCTGGCTGACCCAGGTGGGCTTTGCCGGGGGAACGGTTGAAAACCCGACCTATGACCAGGTCAAGACCGGCGCCACCGGCCATGCCGAGGTCGTGCGCATCATCTATGACAGTTCCAAGATCAGCTATGACCACCTGTTGCAACTGTTCTGGCAAAACCACGACCCGACCCAGGGCGACCGGCAGGGAAACGACATCGGCAGCCAGTATCGCAGCCTGATCATGGCCTTCAACGACAGCCAGTGGTCGGCGGCCGAGGCCTCGAAGATCGACTATGACAACCGCCTGGCCGTGGCGGGCTTTGGCAAGATCACCACTCAGATCATCGGCCCCGCCCCCTTCTGGCCCGCGCATGAGGCGCACCAGCAGTATCTGGAAAAGAACCCCGACGGTTATTGCGGCCTGAAGGGCACGGGGATAGAGGCAAGCCTGCCCAACCCGGATCCGATCTGATGACCACCTATTCCGCGCTGACCCATACCCAGGGCCGCCAGGCCGCCGAAGCCCTTGCCGAGGCTTGCGAAGATCTGGATCCCGAACCCTTCGGCACCGGCGTCTTCGAGATCGAGGACGGGTCGGACCGCTGGGAAGTGGGCGCCTATTTCACCGAAAGCCCCGACGATATCGCGCTTGCGCTGCTGGCCGCCGTTCATGGCGCCAATCCCTTCGCGATCTCGGAAGTGCCAGACGTGGACTGGGTGGCCCATGTCAGGCGCGAACTGACCCCGGTGCGGGCGGGCCGATTCTATGTCCATGGCAGCCACGATGCCGACACCGTCCCTGAGGGGGTCGAGGCCCTGTGCATCGAGGCCGCGATGGCCTTCGGCACCGGCCACCACAATACCACTAAGGGTTGCCTCGAGGCCCTGGACCGGTTGGCCACCCAGGGCTTCCAGCCCCGCCGCGTCGTCGATATCGGCTGCGGCACCGCCGTTCTGGCGATGGGGGCGGCGCGGCTGTGGCCGGTCACGGTGCTGGCCAGCGACATCGACGCGGTGGCTGTAGACACGGCGGCCGCCAATGTCATCGCCAACGGCCTGGACGGCCGCGTGATCTGCATCGAGGCTGCGGGCTTTGGCCACCAGATGCTGGAAGACAACGCGCCTTATGACCTGGTGCTGGCCAATATCCTGAAGCAGCCCTTGATCGACCTGGCCCCCCAGATGGCCCAGATGGTCGCGCCGGAAGGCCGCATCATCCTGTCGGGCATCCTGACCACACAGGCGGACGAGGTTCTGGATATCTATGGCGCGCAGGGCTTTGGCCTGGACCGACGCGACGACCTTGGGGACTGGTCCGCGCTGACCCTGACGCGGCGATCCTGACCGGTAAAGGCCGGACTTGAAAAACCGGCCGCGATTCGTTATGTAGGCTTGGCTGATGTTCTTCCTTCGACCTTCTGTCTGCTTTACGGCTTCAGATGTTCCTGCGACGACTGAGCCGCGCCATCGCAATCTCGCGGGTGGCATACAATGACAGGAGTTATCACGATGGCCAATGGCACCGTGAAATGGTTCAACGCAACCAAAGGTTTCGGCTTTATCGCGCCCGAGCATGGCACAAAGGACGTGTTTCTGCACATTTCCGCCGTCGAGCGTGCTGGCCTCCAGCAGATCAAAGACGGTCAGGCCGTGACCTTTGACGTGGAACGTGGCCGCGACGGCCGCGAATCGGCGACCAACCTCGCCCTGGCATAAGACGCCTTTGCGACATCATCGGGTGGCGGCATTTGTCGCCTCCCATTCCCGATCCCCAGACGCCCCGGCGCGGGATCGGATGCATTCCCTGAAAGATCAGTTTTGATAGAAATCAACTGGGGCCAGCCCCTGTCCTTTGTCGTATCGCCCGATGGCGACGTAAAGACCTTCACCACCCTTGAAACCGCCGCCTATTGGCTGCAACGCAAATGGCCGGTCGATGACGTGACCCGCCGCCATGCCGCGCAGGTGCTTGATGCGGCGGCCCATTGCATGACGCCGGTCGGATCGGCCCGCACGGCCTTTTCGGATGCCGCCCGGACGGCAGGGTTCAAACCCTGTTGATCCCTGAGGGGACGGATGCCGGAACAGGAAAAAACCCCCTCTGCATCCGCATTGGGGGTTCGTTCGTCTTGACGGGGATGCTTTGGCCTAGAAGCCGCGCGCAATCCGCTCGATGTCGCCGCGGCACAGACCGATATCGTCCAGCTCGCGATCCGACAGGCGGCTCAGTTCACGACGGGTCACACGGGCATCGTTCCACGTGCTCAACATCGAGAAAAATTTCGCAACGACATTGCCAACGCCCCCAACAGCCACGCTGCGGTTCAGTTCGATCGTCGACATTTCCATCACCTGTTCCAGAAGTGCCCGACCATCGGGCATTCGCTTCATGAACAAGGATATAGATTGGGCAGTCAAATAAGAGTAGGCACAGGCCGGGCAAGGCCGCTATGCACCGCGTGCAGATTGAGGAAAGGTTAGCAGTTCGCGATTGTCGCTTTTGCAGCATGAAATGCCGCATTGCAGCATCAGTTTATTGCCAATCGCCTAACGTCGCTTGCCACAGCGCAAGTGCCGCGACGGCAGCCGTATCGGCGCGCAAGATCCTCGGGCCAAGGCTGACGCGACTCACAAAGGGCAGGGCCGACAGGCGGGCGCGTTCGGGATCGGAAAACCCGCCCTCGGGACCGATCAGGATCGCCCAGGGACCGCGCGGCAGGCCTGCTAGCGTTTCCGCTGGTCCCGCCATCGCCTCGTCCGCCCACAGGATGCGGCGCGATGCATCCCAGCCGTCCAGCAGGCGGGCCAGCGGCACAAGATCAGCCACAGGGGGGACAAAGGTGCCGCCGCATTGTTCGGCGGCCTCGACGGCATGGGCCTGCAGGCGGTCCTGGCGGATGCGTTCGGAATTGGTGAAATCGGTTTGCACCGGCATGATGCGCGCGGCCCCCATCTCGGCCGCCTTTTCCACGATGAAATCAGTGCGCGCTTTCTTGATGGGCGCAAAGCACAGCCACAGGTCGGGCGGATTGCGCTGCGGGGCGGACTTGTCCAGCACCTTCAGCGAACCGCCGCGCTTGGCCGCCGCAAGGATGCGCGCGGACCAGGCGCCGTCGCGGCCGTTGAAGACCTCGACCACCGCGCCGGGCGTCAGGCGCATCACGCCCCCCAGGTAATGCGCCTGGCCCGGGTCCAGCGGGACGGGTTGTCCCGCAGCCAGCGGGTGATCTATGAACAGCCTGATCCTTGCCATGGGGCCAGACGCTATGCAAAGCCGGACGGAAAGACCAGACACCGTCATCGACGCCCCCAAGGGCAACTGGGTGGACAGCCTTGCCCCCCTGGCATGGAGGCCGTGGCTGCGCCTGTCCCGCGCCGACCGGCCCATCGGAACATGGCTGCTGCTGCTGCCCTGCTGGTGGGGGATCGGGCTGGCGATGATGGCCGATGGTCCCCGTTGGGTAGACCTGTGGATCGCCCTGGCCTGCACCATCGGCGCCTTTGTGATGCGCGGCGCCGGCTGCACCTGGAACGACATCACCGACCGCGACATCGACGACAAGGTGGCCCGCACCCGGTCCCGTCCCCTGCCGTCGGGGCAGGTGACGTTGCGCGGGGCATATCTGTGGCTGGCGGCGCAGGGGTTGGTGGGGCTGGTGATCCTGCTGACGCTGGACCGGGCGGCGGTCTGGATGGGGGTGGCGTCCCTGGCGCTTGTGGCGATCTATCCCTTTGCCAAGCGGTTCACCTGGTGGCCGCAGGTGTTCCTGGGCCTGGCCTTCAACTGGGGCGTGATGCTGGCCTATGCCGCGCATATGGGCCGCCTTGACCTGGCGCCGGTGGTGGCCTGGCTGGCGGGGATCGCCTGGACGATCTTCTACGACACCATCTATGCCCACCAGGATGTGGAAGACGACGTCCTGATCGGCGTGAAATCCACCGCCCGGCTGTTCGGCGACAACAGCCCGCGCATCCTGGCGGGCTTTGCGGTGCTGACGGTCCTGCTGCTCGCCGTGGCCATCCTGCTGGCGGGTCGCAATCTGTTGATGGCCTATGCGGGACTGGCCGGATTCGGCGCGCACTTGGCCTGGCAGTTGCGGAACTTCCAGCCGGAACAAGGGGCTGTCTGCCTGCGCCTGTTCCGGTCGAACCGCGATGCGGGCCTGGTGCTTGCGCTGTTTCTTGCCTTGGCAGGGCTGGTCTGATTGCACGAACCCCCGCCTGCCGCTAGACCGCGCGTTCAGGAAACAGCCCAAGGTCATGCCCCATGGCGTCATCCCGCAGGCGGCTTTTGTCATCCTTTGCCACCGTTCTGGCCTTGTCCGCCGCGGGCGGGCTGTGCTGGCTGGGCGCCGAATCCGCCGCCCGCTACCTCGAGGAGCGGTCGCGTCAGGATGTGGAACTGGCCCTGGCGGCCTCTGGCCAGGATTGGGTCGATGTTGCGACCGACGGCCTTCAGGTCCGCCTGACCGGCACCGCCCCGTCCGAGGTTGACCGTTTTCGCGCCATGACCCAGGCGGGCAGCGCCGTCGATCCGTCCCGCGTGGTGGACCGCATGACCGTCGCCTCGGCCGACAAGATGACCCCGCCGGATTTCAAGGTCGAGTTGCTGCGCAACGACCAGGGCATCTCGCTGATCGGACTGGTCCCGGCATCGACCGACCGGGCGGGATTGCTGCGGGTGCTGCGTGACGAAACGGCGGCCCCCAATGTCACCGACCTGCTGGAAACCGCCGATTACGCCGTCCCCGATCAATGGGATGCGGCCCTGCAATACGGGCTGCGGGCGGCGCAGATGGCTGCGCGGGCCAAGATCTCGATCCAGCCGGGCGGCGTCACGATTTCGGCGCTTGCCGACAGCGCGGCCGAAAAGGAGCGGCTGGAATCCGCGCTGCGGCGGGCGCTGCCTGACGGGGTGACGCTGGTCACGGATATTTCGGCGCCGCGCCCGGTGATCGCGCCCTTCACGCTGCGCTTTGTCAAGGATGGGGACAGCGCGCATTTTGAAGCCTGCGCGGCGGATACCGAAGAAGGGCGGGACCGCATCGTGGCGGCTGCTCAGGCAGCAGGGGCCCGCAACGTGCCCGCCTGCACGCTGGCCCTGGGTTCCCCGTCCCCGGACTGGGCCGATGCGGCGGCGGCGGCCATTGCGGCGGCGGGCGACTTGGGCCAGGGGGCGGTCACGCTGTCGGATGCGGATGTTGCGCTGACGGCGCCGCCTTCGGTGGAAAAGCCCGCCTTCGATGCTGCCGTGACCCGGTTGCAGCAAGCCCTGCCCCCGGTCTTTTCGCTGCAGGCGACCCTGGAACAGGCACCGGATGAAACGGTTGCGGGTCCGGCGGAATTCATCGCCACCCTGTCGGACGCGCAGGTTCTGAGCCTGCGCGGCGCGATCAGCGACGACCGGATGCGCGACACCGTGGACAGCCTGGCCCGCGCGCGATTTCCCACCGTCCAGGCCGACCTGACCGCCAATCCCCAGGTGCCCCAGGGCTGGACCGTGCGCGTCATCGCCGCCATCGAGGCCCTGGATACCCTACAAACCGGCAGCGCGGGTGTCACGCCCGACCTGATCCGCGTCACCGGCACATCGGGCGATCCGGGCGCGGCCGAGGCTGCGGCGGCCCGGTTGTCCGAACGGCTGGGTCCGGGGGCGGCATATGAACTGGCGATCCGCTATGACCGCAGGCTGGATCAGTCGCTAAACTTGCCCGATGGGCCGGAATGCGTGCGCCGGATGAACATCGTGATGTCGGAATCCGAAGTCGGGTTCGAGCCTTCGAAATCGGCCATTGCGGGCGACCCCGCCCCGACGCTGGACCGGCTGGCCTCGGTCATGGCCGAATGCGCCGATTACCAACTGGAGGCGGGAGGGCACACCGATTCCCAAGGGTCCGAGGGCTTCAACGCCGACCTGTCGCGTGGCCGGGCGCAGGCTCTTGTTGCCGCCATGGCGGGTGCAGGCATCGACGTGACGAACATGACCGCCCGCGGCTATGGCGAAAGCCAGCCCATCGCCACCAATGAAACCGAGGAAGGACGCGAGGAAAACCGCCGCATCGAATTTCGACTGTTGTCGGATCATCCGGTGCGCATGGCGCCCCTGCCCCCGCCGGTGACGCTGTCGGGGGTGACCGCCGAACCCCTGCCCCCCGACCAGCCTGAGGCGGATCTGATCGGCCCCGTCCAGCCGCCTGCCCAGCCGCAGATGTTCGGCCCCGAAATGCCGCGTGTCACGATCGGTCCCACTGCCCCCGCGACGGTCGGCGCCAGCGAGGTCTTTCAGACGCTGGACGAACGCGAGGAAAACATTAGGCTGCCGGTCCAGACGCCCACGCCGGACACGCCCCGCCCCTCGCCCCGCCCGGACGACGCGCCAGACGCCGCCGATTGACCGCAAGGCAAGCCATTCCCATGAACCGCACGGAATTCGTCACCATCACCACGATCATCCTGTTCGGCGTCTTTGTGCTGGGCTGGTTCGCAAGCTGGCTGATCGGGCGCCTGACCCGCCCCAGCCTGGCGGACCTGAGCGAGCTGGAGCGCAAGGTGCGCGACACCGAACGCGAACGCGACAAGGCGATTGCCATGATCAAGGAACGCGATACCCGCCTGTCCGCTGCCGAGACGGAACTGGAAGCCGCGCTGGAAGGCCTGCGCGAAAGCCGCACCGAGATCGAGGAATTGCGCGATTATATCGAAAGAAAGCTGGCGCGGCGCTAGGGCGCGTGGGCCGTCGCCAAGCCCCCGACGCGTCAATGCATGACGGATTTCGAAAAGACGTTGATGACGATCACCCCAGCAAGGATCAGGGAAAGCCCCAGCAGCGCAGGCGTGTCCAGCGCTTGCCCATGCCAAAGCCAGGCCACCGCCGATATCAGCACGATGCCCATGCCCGACCAGATCGCATAAACGACGCCGGTCGGGATGACGCGCATCGGAAAGGACAACAACCAGAACGCGGCGACATAGCCCAGCACGGCAATGACGCCGGGCACCGCCTTGGTAAAGCTGGCGGATCGGGCTAGGGCGGTGGTGGCGATCACCTCGGCCACGATCGCCAGCATCAGGATGGCATATTGTCTGGACATATGGATGCCGGGTTCACGCCACCTCGGCAAAGACCTTTCTCAGCGCCCGTTCCAGCTTGTCAAAGATCTCGTCCATCTGCGCCTCGGTCAGGATGAACGGCGGGCACAGGACAATGGACTGGCCCAGCGGGCGGCAGATCAGGCCCAGATCGGTGCAGGCATTGGCAATGCGTTCGCTGACCGACAAACCGGCGTCAAACGGCGTCTTGGTGGCCTTGTCGCGCACCGCCTCCAGCGCCCACATGAAGCCCACGCCGCGCAATTCGCCGATATGGTCGCTGCGCTCCATGATCGCGCGCAGGCCCGCCTCCAGACGCGGCGCCAGGCGTTTCACGTTGTCGGCCAGGCCTTCGTTCATCACGACATCGATGGCCTTCAGCGCAATGGCGCAGCCGACCGGGTGGCCGGATGCGGTAAAGCCGTGGGGGAATTCCTCGATCTTTTCCACTGCCGCCTGGACCCGGTCGGAAAGGTCGCCGCCCAGGATCACTGCGCCCATGGGAAACAGGCCCGCCGTCAGGTTCTTGGAACTGATGATCGCGTCGGGCATGAAATCATAGGTCTGGCAGCCCCAGGTCTTTCCGGTGCGGCCAAAGCCCGTGATCACCTCGTCCGCGATCACCGGGATGCCGTATTTCCGCAGGATCGGCAGCACCGCCTGGAAATAGCCGGCCGAGGGCGGAATGACCCCGCCTGCCCCCTGCACGGGTTCGGCAAAAAAGCCTGCGATGGTGTCGGCGCCTTCGCGCAGGATCGTGTCCTCAAGTTCCTGCGCCAGCCGCCGGGTGAACTGCTCCTCGGTCTCGCCTGCCTCGCCGTAACGCCAGTAATGCGGGCAGGTCAGGTGGATGAAGCCCGGCAGCGGCAGGCCGAACACCTCGTTATAGGGCTTGCCGGTCATGGATGCCGACACCACCGTCACGCCGTGATAGGCGTTCCAGCGGGTCAGGATCTTGCGCCGCTGCGTGTTGCCTTCGGATGCGTGCAGGAACCACAGCATCTTGACCATGGTGTCGTTCGCCTCGGACCCCGAATTGGTGTAGAACACCTTGCCCCGATCAAAGGGCGATACCTCGACCAGCTTTTCGGACAGCATCACCGTCTGGTCGGACAGCCGCCCGAAGAACGCGTGGTATCCGGGAAAGCGGTCGTATTGCGCCTTGGCGGCTTCGGCCAGGCCCTTGTGGTCGAAACCCGCGACCATGTTCCACAGGCCGGAATTGGCATCCAGGTAGCGCCGGCCGTTCACATCGACGACATAAGGCCCTTCGCCATGGGTCAGCACCACCGCGCCGCGGCTGGCGACGCTGGGCAGGTCCGTGAACCCATAGAGCGAGAATTCGTCAGCCCGGGCTTCCCAGCTTTGCGGTTTGTTCATGGTGGCCTCCATCGGTTTGAACCGCAGGCTAGCCGGGCGGGTGCAGGCGTTCAAGGACGGCGCAAACCGATCAGGTCCAGTTCCGCCTCGATCCCCGACAAGGGCTGGCCGCGCACCTCGGCCACAAGGGCATCGAACCGCGCGCGCAGCGCGGCCTTTTCCGCGCCCCGGCAATCGTTCCAAGGCCGTCCCTGCAGGGCCATCACCAGGACGTAATACCAGATGAAATGGGGCTTGCTGCCCGCGACCAGCATGGCGCGATAGGCGTCATGCGCCCCGACCCGGCGCAGCGTGGCGGCATCGGGAATACCGGCGGCGATCAGGGCCCTGGCTGTGGCAGGGCCGATCGTGTTGATGGTGGTCAGATCACTGTCCATCGCGCGCCTTTCCAAAGTCCCGCAATTCCTGTATCAGCACCGAACCTTCCAAGGACAGCGGCAATGAACGACCAGGCCAATCCCCCGGCAGTGAAAAAGCTTTTCATCAAGACCTATGGCTGCCAGATGAACGTCTATGACAGCCAGCGCATGGCCGAGGCCATGGGCGCGGAAGGCTATGTCTTGACCGAGGATCAGGCGGACGCGGACATGGTGTTGCTGAACACCTGCCACATCCGCGAAAAGGCGGCCGAGAAGCTGTATT
The DNA here is from genome assembly GCF_030863885.1 of Paracoccus actinidiae. NCBI lineage: Bacteria > Pseudomonadati > Pseudomonadota > Alphaproteobacteria > Rhodobacterales > Paracoccaceae > Paracoccus > Paracoccus actinidiae. Next base: position 1,250,177 of record NZ_CP132956.1, on the reverse strand, counting down.
CCGACCTGGGCCGCCTCAAGCCGCTCAAGGCGGAAAAGCCCGACCTGAAGATCGGCGTGGCGGGCTGCGTGGCCCAGGCCGAGGGCGAGGAAATCGTGCGCCGGATGCCGCTGGTCGATCTGGTCGTGGGACCCCAGACCTATCACCGCCTGCCCGCCATGGTGCGCGGAGAGGCGCCCGCGATCCTCACCGACTTCCCCGAGGAAGACAAGTTCGACCACCTTCCCCAACGCCGCGCCACCCGCCGCGCGCCTGCGGCCTTTCTGACCGTGCAGGAAGGCTGCGACAAGTTCTGCGCCTTTTGCGTCGTTCCCTATACGCGGGGGGCCGAGAACAGCCGTCCCGTGGACCGCATCCTGCGCGAGGCACGCGATCTGGTGGACCGCGGCGTGCGCGAGATCACCCTGCTGGGCCAGAACGTGAACGGCTGGCACGGCGCGGGCGGGGACGGCGAATGGGGCTTTGGCCGCCTGATCCGCGCCCTGGGCGACATCGAGGGGCTGGACCGGATCCGCTATACCACCAGCCACCCCAACGACATGGCCGAGGATCTGATCGCGGCCCATCGCGACGTGCCGGAACTGATGCCCTATCTGCACCTGCCGGTGCAATCGGGCAGCGACCGGATCCTGCGGGCGATGAACCGAAAACACACGGCAGCCCAGTATCTGCGCCTGATCGACCGGATCCGGGAAGCGCGCCCCGACATCCTGCTGACCAGCGATTTCATCGTGGGCTTTCCGGGCGAAACCGATGCCGACCACCAGGACACCCTGCGCCTGGTGGCCGAAGTGGGCTTTGGCACTGCCTTCAGCTTCAAGTATTCCCCCCGCCCCGGCACCCCTGCCTTTGACCGCCCCGAGGTGGACAGCCAGGTGGCCGACGACCGCCTGCAGGAATTGCAGGCTCTGCTGACGAAACAGCAGAAGACCGCGCAGGAAGGCATGGTCGGGCGCACCCTGGGCGTCCTGTTCGAAAAGCCGGGCCGCCAAGACGGGCAGATGATCGGCAAATCCGATTACCTGCACTCCGTCTTTGTCGATGCCCCCCAGGCCCAGGTCGGCGATCTGGTTCAGGTGAGGATCGTGGCAAGCGCCTCGAACTCGCTGCGAGGAGAGCTGGCGGCCTGAGAGCGGCCTTCGTCTGGGAACCTGATGACACAATTGCAGACCCTTGCGCGCAACGACGATTACCTGATCACGCTGCATCGGCCGGACCGCCCCAGTGCGGACGTGATCGTCATTACCTTTGGTGGGATGCCCTCCGGTCTTGCGGCAAGCGGGTTCGGGACCACCTTTTGCCTTTCCAAGGGGTGGACCACGATCTATGTCGCGCAACGTGCCCTGAGCCAGTATCAGGGCCTGGACTTGGCGGCGTTCCAGGCAGCGGTCGCCCCCGTTGTCGATAAGCGGGACGTGGTCTGCTATGGGTCCAGCCTGGGGGGCTATGCGGCGCTGTATTACGGCGGGGCGATCAACGCCCGCATCATTGCCGCAGCCCCGCGCCTGCCCGCCTGGCCACCGATCACATCGCCTCACCTGAGCATTCCGCTGGCCCACAAGCCCCTCGGTGACGGCCCGCGCAGCATGTCAGCCCCGGTCGTGATCTATGATCCCAAGGTGGCCCACGACTGCACAACGGTCGAGCAGATGGTCAAGCCCGCCTATCCCGATGTGCGGCTGGTCGAATTGCCCCATTTCGGCCATACGGTGCTTGCGGCCATTGCGGCGGCAGGCGCGCTGCCGACCTTTATGGCGACGCTGATCCGCGACGACGTGCTGCTGCCCCTGGAGATGCCGACCGATGCCAATCCTGGCTGGCATTTCCGCAAGGGACAGTCCCTGGCCCGCACCGAACCCCGGATCGCCCTGGATCATTTCCGCAGGTTCTTCGACCTGGCGCCTTCATCCAGAAGCCTGTCGGTCCTGCTGAACCAGTTGATCAGCACGGCCGGCATCGACGATGCGCAAAGGCTGCTGGACCGGGCCGAGGAGATGGGGGATCCCGATCTGGTTCTTTCGCCCCATGTGACGCAGCGGGCCATCAAGGCCGGCCTTGTCCTGCATCAGCGCGGCGCGCCCCTGGACTGAGGAAACGGCAGCCCTCGCGGAACACGCAAAATCCATCGCCCTCGGAACCGCCCTTCGCGCGTGCGGTTAAGCCTGACGCATCACGCAAGGAGGGACAGGATGGACGACGACCGGGTCTGGAAGTTCGAGGAAAGCCTGTGGCGCGCCTCGCAGGAACGCTATCATGAACGGGTCGATCCCGAATGCATCATGGCGCTGAGCCATGCGCCGCATCTGTTCGCGGGCGAGGATGCCACCCGCGCCGTCAGCGGCACGCCCGAATGGGACGAAGTGACGTTCCAGGACAAAAGCGTGTCCCGGCCCGAGGAAGGGATGATCGTCGTCGGCTACAAGGTCAGGGCAGAAAAGGGGGAAACCTGTTTTACCGCGGCCTGCACCTCGGTTTATCGACGCAAGGGGCACGAGGACTGGACCGTGGTCCAGCACGCCCAGGTGGCTCTTGGCGGGGAAGGCTGACGCCCACGGCGTCTGGAAATGAATGCGGCCGACCCCCCGGAACGCGCGAACATAAAGGGGGTCGGCCTCTTTCGCGTCAGTGGACCGACACGAAAGTCCGATGCGCCGGGCCATCGCCATCGGCGATGACGGGCGCTATGATGAAAGACCGGCCCCCAGGAACGCGCGAACAGGACGGGGACCGGTCTCTTTCGCCCGCGGTGGTGCGCGCAGGCGAAAGCCGGGGTCTGGGCAGGGGTTATTCCCCGCCGCCCAGACTGTGAACATAGGTGGCGACAGCGCGAATCTCGGCCTCGGACAGGCGCGTGTTCCAGGCGGGCATCACCCCGTAAGGGCCTTCCGACACGATGCGGGTCAGCGTCGCGTGGTCGTTGCCATACAGCCAGACGGCATCGGCCAGGTTCGGCGCGCCCTGACTGCGGTCGCCGCTGCCGTCTTCCATGTGGCAGGCCGAACAGTTGTCGGAATAAACCTGCGCGCCTTCGGCCGCCTTGCCGGCGTCGTGCGGCTGGTCCGACAGCGCCAGGACATGGTTCACCACCTGGTCGATCTGCGTGCGGTCCAGAATGCCGTCGCTGCCGAAATGCGGCATTTCGGAATAGCGCGTGTCGCCGTCCTGCGGATCGCGGATGCCGTGTTGCAGGGTCAGGTGAATATCCTCCAGCGTGCCGCCCCACAGCCAGTCGTTGTCCAGCAGGTTGGGATAACCCCGCGCCCCGCCCGCGCCCGAACCGTGGCATTGCGCGCACCAGGTGCGGAAGATCGCGCCGCCCGCATTGGTGGCATAGTTCACCAGTTCGGGGTCGCCGGGGATCGCGGCCAGATCGACGGCGGCCAGGCGGGTCTGGATGGGGGCGTTGGCCTGGTCAAAGCGGTCGATCTCGGCCGCGACTTCCTGGCGGGTATCGGTGCCCAGAAGGCCCTGCGTGGCCTGGTCGACCAGCGGGATCGCCGGATAGGCCAGGACATAGCCGACCGCCCAGACGATCGTGGCGTAAAAGGTCCACAGCCACCAGCGGGGCATGGGATTGTCGTATTCCGTAATCCCGTCCCACTGGTGCCCGGTCGATCCCACCTCTTGCACCAAGCCCTTGCGCGCCGGTTTGCGCATCTTCGGGGCGACCGGCTTGTCGGCACGGGTCCGTTCGGGGATCACGCCGGCGATCTTGGCCGCGTGCTCGCTGTCGGCCGCACGACGCTCCAGGCTGACCTGGTTGTCGGGATTGGCGGGATCGGTGTGCGGATCGACGGGCTTGTCCTTGTCTTCGGCCATTACCGGCCCTCCTTCTCATCCGCGTCGGCGGGACGATTTTCATGCCGGAAGATGCTTTCGGCTGCGTCTTTCTGGGCCTTTCTGGCGCCGGGGCGGAACACGAACACGATCACGCCCAGGAAGATCAGCACCAGCAGCAGCAGCGCCCAACTGTCGGCCAGGCCGCGCAGGAAGCTGTAGGTTTCCATGACAGCCCCCTTACCGCGTCGGATCCGGCTCGAAGGTCGAGAAATCGACCATCGTGCCCAGCACCTGCAGATAGGCGATCAGCGCGTCCATTTCCGTCAGTTGCGGCTGGCGGTCGAAGTTGCGCTGCTGCGCGCCCGGATAGCGTTCCTGAAGGCCGGACGCATCGGCATCGGGGTTGGCCTGCGCCCGGAAATCCTCGGCCGAGGCCAGGATCATTTCCTCGGAATAAGGCACGCCCACCAGGGCATCGGTTTCCACGCGGTCCTGGACATATTCCGGGCCGATGATCCGATCCATCAGGAAGCCGTATTTCGGCATGATGGACTCTGGCACCACGGCCTGGGGATCGCGCAGGTGATCCAGGTGCCATTCGTCGGAATAGCGCCCGCCCACGCGCGCAAGGTCCGGCCCGGTGCGCTTGGATCCCCATTGGAACGGATGGTCGTACATCGATTCAGCCGCCAGCGAGTAATGGCCGTAACGCTCGACCTCGTCGCGCATGGGGCGGATCATCTGGCTGTGGCAAACATAGCAGCCTTCGCGGACGTAAACGTCGCGGCCCACCAGTTCCAGTGGGGTGTAGGGGCGGACCCCTTCCACCTTCTCGATGGTGTTTTCCAGATAGAACAGGGGCGTGATCTGCACCAAACCGCCGATCGTCACGACGATAAAGGAAAGGATCAGCAGAAGCGTCGCGTTCTTTTCGAGGATCTTGTGTTTTTCAAGAATTTGCATGGCTCGCGTTCCCTTATTCGGCCGGCACGCCGATGGCCGTCGAATGGGCCTTGGGCTGGCGGGCCACCGTGGCCCAGAGGTTGTAGGCCATGATGATCCCACCGGCGAGGAACAGGACACCGCCCAGGGCACGCACCACGTTCATGGCGAACTTGGCCTGGACCGCGTCGGCGAAGGCGTTGACCAGGAAGCCCTGGCTGTCCACTTCGCGCCACATCAGGCCTTCCATGATCCCCGACACCCACATGGACGCGGCATAGAGAACCAGGCCGATGGTCGCCAACCAGAAGTGCCAGGAGACCAGCGACAGGCTGTAGAGGCGTTCCCGGCCCCACAGGCGCGGCGTCAGGTAGTACAGCGCGCCAAAGGTGATCATGCCGTTCCAGCCAAGGGCGCCGGAATGGACGTGGCCGATGGTCCAGTCGGTGTAATGCGACAGGCTGTTCACGGCCTTGATCGACATCATTGGCCCTTCGAATGTCGCCATGCCATAAAAGCCCACGGCCACCACCATCATCCGCAGGATCGGGTCGGTGCGCAGCTTGTCCCAGGCCCCGGACAGGGTCATCAGACCGTTGATCATGCCGCCCCAGGAGGGCATCCACAGCATGATCGAGAAGACCATTCCCAGCGTCGAGGCCCAGTCGGGCAGCGCGGTGTAATGCAGGTGGTGCGGACCGGCCCAGATATAGAGGAAGATCAGCGCCCAGAAGTGGATGATCGACAGCTTGTAGGAATAAACCGGACGCTCGGCCTGTTTCGGGATGAAATAGTACATCATCCCCAGGAAACCCGCGGTCAGGAAGAAGCCCACGGCGTTGTGGCCGTACCACCACTGCACCATCGCGTCCTGCACACCGCTGAAGACCTGCACGGATTTCGAACCGAAGATGCTGACGGGCACCGACAGGTTGTTGACGATGTGCAGCATCGCGATGGTCATGATGAAGGCCAGGTAGAACCAGTTGGCCACGTAGATGTGGGGTTCCTTGCGCTTGATCACGGTGCCCAGGAACACGGCCAGATAGGCGACCCAGACGATCGTCAGCCACAGGTCCACATACCATTCGGGTTCGGCATATTCCTTGGACTGGGTGGCACCCGCGATATAGCCGGTCGCGGCCAGCACGATGAACAGGTTGTAGCCCCAGAACACGAACCATGCGAGGTTCCCGCCCCACAGACGCGCGGCGCTTGTGCGCTGCACCACATAGAACGAGGTCGCGATCAGCGCGTTGCCGCCAAAGGCAAAGATCACCGCACTGGTGTGCAGCGGACGCAGCTTGCCGAAGTTGGTGTATCCCTGGGTCAGTTCCGAGAGGTTCAGCGCCGGAAAGGCCAACTGAAAGGCGATGACCACGCCCACCAGAAAGCCCACGACGCCCCAGAAGGTGGTGGCGATCACCCCAAACCGGACCACGTCGTCCATATATTGCGTCCGGTCGATGACGCGCGCGGGTTCGTCGACCTGGCGCAAGGCCCAGATGAACATCCCGCCCGCGACCAGCATGACAACGATCGCATTGACCATATAGGCCGGGTCGCGCGCCATGTTGGCGGCAATTGCGGCCAACAGCGCGATCAAGCCCAGCAAGATCAGCTTTACATAATTCCACATGGCTTCCACCCGCGTCCCTTGGCCGGACTGACCGGGCGGCTCGAATCGCCGCCGGACAGATTCCTTCGTTGCCGCCCGGCATAAGGCGGCGGGGACCTCCGAAACCTTGATCTGCATCAAGTTCGGCGGTTTGATTCCGATCAAGGCCGCGCGGTGGCGCCCCTGCCATTCTGGCCAGACCGATGAAGGAGACCGCCATGGGTTACAAAAGCATTCTGACCGTCCTGTCCGACGCCCGCCAACTGCCGCAGCTTGACGCGGCGGCGGCCCTGACCGCGCGCGAGGATGGGCATCTGTCGGTCCTCAGCCTTGGGCTGGATCACACGCAGGTCGGCTATTATTTCCCGAACGGGATGCCCTATGCCTTCCAGGACGCCATCGACATGGCGATGGACGAGGCTGGATCCCTGGACCGGATGGTCCGGCAGCACCTGGCCCGCTACAGCGACCTGCGATGGTCGTCCGAGGCTGCGGTGGCCCAGATCGGCGGCGTCGCCAACCTGGTGGGGATGCGCGCGCGGTTTTCCGACCTGACCGTCCTCGCCCGCCCTTATGGCGAGGATGCCCCAGGGGAAGCCGAAGCCGTGGTCGAGGCGGCGCTGTTCGAAGGCGGCTGTCCGGTCCTGGTCCTGCCCGGCACCGACCTGCCCGCGGATCCCCCCGGCAAGGTGCTGATCGCCTGGAACCAGTCCATCGAGGCCCTGGCGGCCGTGCGCCGCGCCTTGCCGTTGCTGCAGGCTGCAGGCTCGGTCGAGATCACGGTGATCGACCCCCGCGGTGGCACCGACGGATCCGAACCGGGCGCCCCCCTGGCGCAGATGCTCAACCGCCACGGCGTCCATGCCGACATCACCGTGCTGGCCCGCACCGCCGCCACCGTGAGCGAGGAGCTGAACCGCCGCGCCAGGGAAATTGCCGCCGATCTGGTGGTGATGGGCGCTTATGGCCATTCGCGCTTTCGTCAGGCGATCCTGGGCGGGGCCACGCGCAATATGCTGGAAAAGGCCAAGGTGCCGGTCTTCATGGCCCGTTAAGGGTGACGCGGGGCGCGGGCGCGTCAGGCGGTCAGCCGCGCCCCGTCATGGCCCGTGACGCGCAGGTCCATCAGCGCGCCTTCGGGCTGGTCGCGTGCAAAGGCGACCTCGGTGAACTGTTCCGTCCGGCCAAGGCGCGGGCCTTCGGTCAGCACGCTGTGCATCCGGCCCATCTGCCCGTCCAGGTGGCGCCGCAGCGCGGCCTCGCCCGCCTTGCGCAAACGGGCCGCGCGGTCGCGGATCACAGGGCCTTGGACGGCGGGCATCCGGGCGGCGGGCGTGCCCTTGCGGGGCGAAAACGGAAAGACGTGCAGGAAGGTCAGCCCGCAGTCATCGACCAGCTTGACGCTGTTGTCGAACATGGCATCGGTTTCGGTGGGAAAGCCCGCGATGATGTCCGCGCCAAAGACGATGTCGGGGCGCAGCCGGCGCGCCTCCTCGCAGAAGCGGATCGCGTCGTCGCGCCCGTGACGGCGCTTCATCCGCTTCAGGATCATGTCGTCGCCCGCCTGCAAGGACAGGTGCAGATGCGGCATCAGGCGGGGTTCCGTGGCGATGGCCAGCATCAGGTTCTCGTCCGCCTCGATCGAATCGATGCTGCTGATGCGCAGGCGCGGCAGATCCGGCGCCAGCCGCAGGATCCGCATCACCAGATCGCCAAGACGCGGGCCGCCCGGCAGGTCGGCGCCCCAGCTTGTCAGGTCCACCCCGGTCAGCACGACCTCGTTGAAGCCGCGCCCGACCAGACGCTTGATCTGTTCCACCACCACGCCCGCCGGAACCGACCGGGAATTGCCGCGCCCGAAGGGGATGATGCAGAAGGTGCAGCGGTGGTCGCAGCCGTTCTGGACCTGGACATAGGCGCGGTGCCGCCCGAATCCGTCGATCAGGTGGCCCGCCGTTTCACGCACCGACATGATGTCATCGACGCGGATCTTTTCGGTATTCCCGATCAGGTCGGGCGCGCGCAGGCTGGCCCAAGTCTCGGGCTGCATCTTTTCGTGGTTGCCGATCACCCGCGTGACCTCAGGCATGGCGGCAAAGGTCTCGGGTTCGGTCTGGGCGGCGCAGCCGGTCACGATCACCGGGGCGCCCGGGTTTTCGCGTGACAGGCGGCGGATTTCCTGGCGGGCCTTGCGCACGGCCTCGGCAGTGACGGCGCAGGTGTTGACGACAACCGCGCCGGACAGGCCGGCAGCCTCGGCCATCTCGCGCATCGCCTCGGTTTCATAGGCGTTCAGGCGGCAGCCCAGCGTGGAAAAGACGGGCGCGGTCATGATGCCAGCCATTCGGGGGTCAGGGTGCCGGAAAAGACATGGGCCGTCGGCCCCTCCATCCACACCCCGTCGTCGCGCCAGTGGATCAGCAGCACGCCGCCCGGCACGTTCACCCTGACGCGCCGCCCGGTCAGGCCGCGACGGGCGGCAGCCACGGCGGCGGCGCAGGAACAGGAACCCGATGCCAGCGTCGGCCCGGTCCCGCGTTCCCAGATGCGCAGGATGATCTCGTCGCGGGAAACGACTTGCACGACTTCCACATTGGTGCGCTGCGGATACAGCGGATGATGTTCCATCGCGGGACCAAAGGTCGCCAGATCGACCGCTGCCGCCTCCTCCACGAAGACCGTCATATGCGGGTTGCCCATGCCGGTCGCCACGGGATCGCCGGGGATGGGCAGGTGGTCGATGTCCACATCCTGCGCCAAGGGGATCGCCCGCCAGTCCAGCACCGGCGGCCCCATGTTGATGCGTGTCGCCCCGCCGCCTGCATCCTCGGCCAGCAGGATGGCGTGATCGGTGCGCAGGCTCAGCCGGTCGCGGCCCGTCTGGTCCATGACATGGCGCGCGATGCAGCGCGTGGCATTGCCGCAGGCCGAACTGACCGAACCGTCCGCGTTCCAGAACCGCAGCCGGACATCCGCCCCCTCGTCCGCCTCGATGGTCGCCAGTTGATCGAACCCCACGCCCCGGTTGCGATCCGCGATGCGCGCGATCACCTCGGCCGCCGGGGCCGTGCCCCCGCCGCGCAGATCCAGAACGACGAAATCATTGCCAAGCCCATGCATCTTCATGAAGGGCAGGCCGGGGGTGGGTGTGCTGCTCATGGCGGCCATATAATCCCTGCGGAAAATTTCCGCCAGTGCTGCTGACTTTTCCGCTTGACGCCCTCGGGCGCCCCCCCTAGTAAACGCCCGTGTTGGGCCCATAGCTCAGTTGGTAGAGCAACTGACTTTTAATCAGTGGGTCACAGGTTCGAATCCTGTTGGGCTCACCATTCACAAATCAAGGGCCTGGGCCGAAATGCCCAGGCCCTGATCTTTTGTCCGCCCCCCTGCCCCTGCTGCCAGACCCCTTGCCCCCAAATGTCATCGGGCGCGCAGTGCTGCGCGCCCGGCATCGGTGTCGGGCCGCCCGGCCTATTCGGCCGGAACGGCGGTGGGCTCTTCGACATCCATGATCGGATGCGGCAGGTGGATCAGCATTTCCTTGGGACAGACCTGCAGGAAATTGGCCTTCTCGACCTCCCAGTCCGCCAGGATCTCGGCGGCGCGGCGCGATCCGGTTTCCTTGAGGTGCCGTTCGATCAGGCCCTTCAACTGCCCTTCCCAATGGTCCTTGGTCACGGCGCACAACACCAGCGTTTCGGTGTTGATATAGTCGCGCGCCACCCCCTGCGGGTCATAGAGGTAAGCCATGCCGCCGGTCATGCCCGCGCCGAAGTTCGCGCCGATCCGGCCCAGGATCACCGCCACGCCGCCGGTCATGTATTCGCAACCGTTCGACCCGCAGCCCTCGATCACAACCTTGGCGCCGCTGTTGCGCACCCCGAAGCGTTCCCCGGCGCGGCCCGCCGCGAACAGGAAACCGTCGGTTGCACCATAAAGCACCGTGTTGCCGATGATGGTGTTTTCCGCCGCGACCAGCGGGCTTGCCATCGGCGGGCGCACCACGATGGTGCCGCCCGACAGGCCCTTGCCCACATAATCGTTGGCATCGCCCGATACCTCGATCTTAAGCCCCGGCGCGGCAAACGCGCCCAGCGACTGGCCTGCGGAACCGGTCAGGCGGATCGTCAGGTGGTCGGGTTGCAGCGTGTTGCGCATCCCGAACTTCTGCACGATCAGCGACGAGGTGCGCGTGCCGATGGTCCGGTGCGTGTTCCTGACCGCGTAGGACAGTTGCATCTTCTCGCCATCCTCGAAGAAGCGGGCGGCGTCCTTGACGATCTCGCTGTCCAGCGTGTCCAGCACCGCGTTGCGCGGCTTGGTGCGGTCATAGACGATCTTGTCCGCGCCATCGACGGTGATCAGCAACGGGTTCAGGTCCAGGTCGTCCAGGTTCGCGGCGCCCCGGCTGACCTGGGTCAGCAGATCCGCGCGGCCGATGATCTCGTCGATGGACCGCGCACCGATGGAGGCTAGGATCTCGCGCACCTCTTGTGCATAGAAGGTGATCAGGTTCACCACCTTGTCGGCCGATCCGGTGAACATGGCGCGCAGGCGTTCGTCCTGGGTGCAGACGCCCACCGGGCAGGTGTTCGACTGGCACTGGCGGACCATGATGCAGCCCATCGCGATCAGGGCGGCGGTGCCGATGCCGTATTCCTCGGCCCCCATCATCGCGGCCATCACGATGTCGCGGCCCGTGCGCAAGCCCCCGTCGGTGCGCAGCGTCACGCGTTCGCGCAGCCGGTTCATCGCCAGGACCTGATGCGCCTCGGTCAGGCCCATCTCCCACGGCAGGCCCGCGAACTTGATCGAGGTGGCGGGGCTGGCCCCGGTGCCGCCATTGTGGCCCGAGATCAGGATGATGTCGGCCTTGGCCTTGGCCACGCCCGCAGCGATCGTGCCGACGCCCGAAGACGCCACCAGCTTCACGGTGATCTTGGCGCGCGGGTTGATCTGCTTGAGGTCATAGATCAGCTGCGCCAAGTCCTCGATCGAATAGATGTCGTGATGCGGCGGGGGCGAGATCAGCGTCACGCCCTTGGTCGAATGGCGCAGGCGCGCGATCAGGTCCGTGACCTTCATGCCCGGCAACTGCCCGCCCTCGCCTGGCTTTGCGCCCTGGGCCACCTTGATCTCCAGTTCCTCGCAGGCGTTCAGGTATTCGGCGGTGACGCCGAAGCGGCCCGAGGCCACCTGCTTGATCTTGGCGCAAGGGTTGTCGCCATTGGGCAGCGGGTGGCTGTGCGCCGGATCCTCGCCGCCTTCGCCGCTGTCGGATTTCGCGCCGATGCGGTTCATGGCGATATTCAGCGTCATGTGCGCCTCGGGTGACAGCGCCCCCAGCGACATCCCCGGCGTCACGAACCGCTTGCGGATCGAGGTGATCGATTCCACTTCCTCGATGGGCACGGGCTTGCCCAGGGCCTTGATGTCCAGAAGGTCGCGGATGTGGATCGGGGGGTTGGCCCGCATGGTGGCGCTGTATTGCTTCCACACGTCATAGGAGGCGCGGTCGCAGGCCACCTGCAGCAGCTTCATGGTGCTGGCTTCCCAGGCGTGCTTTTCGCCCGTTCGCCGCATCTTGTAGAAGCCGCCGACCGGCAGAAGATCCACCCCGCCCGCGTGGAAGGCCTTGTGATGCAGGCCCTCGACCTTGGCCTGCAACCCGTGCAATCCGATGCCGCTGATGCGGGAATGCATTCCGGGGAAGTATTCGGCGACCATCGCGCGCGACAGGCCCACGGCCTCGAAGTTGAGGCCGCCGCGATAGGACGAGATCACGGAAATCCCCATCTTGGCCATGATCTTCAGAAGGCCCGCATCCACCGCATCGCGATAGCGGCGCATATTCTCGATCAGCGTGCCGGGCAGAAGGCCGCGTTCGATCCGGTCCTGTATCGAATCCTGGGCCAGATAGGGGTTCACGGTTGTCGCGCCGCAGCCGATCAGCACCGCGAAGTAATGCGGATCGATGCATTCGGCGGACCGCACGTTCAGCGAACAGAAGGTCCGCAATCCCTTGCGGGTCAGCCAGGAATGGACCGCACTGGTGGCCAGGATCATCGGCATGGCGACGCGCGCCGCACCCTGCGCCTCGTCCGTCAGCACCAGATGGCCCGCGCCAGACCGCACGGCATCCTCTGCCTCGGCCCGGATGCGGGCCAGGCCTTCGGCTAGGGCCTCGGACCCTGCGTCGTCGGGAAAGGTGCAGTCGATCCGCGTTACCGCCTCGCCGAACATCCGCGACATTTCCGCGAACTCGCCGTTGGCGACGAAGGGGCTTTCCAGGATCAGGATCTCGGTCTGGGTGCTGCTTTCGTCCAGCACGTTCTTGAGGTTGCCGAACCGCGTCTTCAGCGACATCACCCGCGTTTCGCGCAAGCTGTCGATGGGCGGGTTCGTCACCTGGGAAAAGTTCTGCCGGAAGAAATGGCTCATCGGGCGGTACTGGTTCGACAGGACCGCGGGCGGCGTGTCGTCGCCCATGGATGCGATGGATTCCTTGCCGTCCTCGGCCATGGGGGAAAGGACGTGCTCCAGTTCCTCAAGCGTGTAACCTGCCGCAGTCTGGCGGCGGCGCAGGTCGTCGCCGCTGAAATGCGTCCGTTCGGGCAGTTCGCGCATGATGTCGTTCAGGTCCACGACCTTCTCGATCCATTCGCCAAAGGGCTGGCTGGACGCCAGGCGGTCCTTGATGGCGCCGTCGTGATACAGCTTTCCGTCCCACATATCGACGGCGATCATCTGGCCGGGGCCAAGCGCGCCCTTTTCGCGCACGCTCATCTCGTCCACGGGGACCATGCCGACCTCGGATCCCGCGATCAGCAGGTTCTCGGTCGTCACGACATAGCGCATGGGCCGCAAGCCGTTGCGGTCAAGCCCGCCGCAGACCCAGCGGCCATCGGTCATCGCCAGGGCGGCGGGACCGTCCCAAGGCTCCATCACCGCGTTGCAATAGGCATACATATCGGCCCAGGCCTTGGGCATGTCGGTGGTAGCCTTGGACCAGCTTTCCGGGACCAGCATGGTCTTGGTCATGGGCGCGGAACGCCCCGACCGGACCATCACCTCGAACACGGCATCCAGGGCGGCGCTGTCCGACGACCCGGCGGGAACGATCGGCTTGATATCCTCGGCCGCCTCGCCAAAGGCGCTGGATGCCATGCGGATCTCGTGGCTGCGCAGCCAGTTGAGGTTGCCCTTCAGCGTGTTGATCTCGCCGTTATGGGCCAGCATCCGGAAGGGCTGGGCCAGCCACCATTGCGGGAAGGTGTTGGTGGAATACCGCTGGTGATAGATCGCAAACGCGCTCTCGAAGCGGTCGTCCTTGAGGTCGGGATAGAATTCCGCGACCTGTTCGGCCAGCATCATGCCCTTGTAGATGATCGAGCGGCAGGACAGCGAACAGAAATACAGGCCCGCGACCTGGGCTGCGACGGCGGCTTTTTCGATGCGGCGGCGGATGATGTACAACTCGCGCTCGAACCGGACCTGGTCGATGTCCTTTTCGCAGCGGATCAGGATCTGCTCGATCTCGGGCCGTGTCGCATTGGCCTTTTCGCCCAGAACGGCCGTGTTCACCGGGACGTGGCGCCAGCCATAGATGTAATGGCCCATGCGCAGGACTTCGGATTCCACGATGGTCCGGCAGGCTTCCTGGGCAGCAAAGTTGGTGCGAGGCAGGAAGACCTGGCCCACGGCGATCAGCTTGGACTGGTCGGGTTCATGGCCGGTGCGGCGGATCTGGTCATAGAAGAAGGGCACCGGGATCTGGACATGGATGCCCGCGCCGTCGCCAGTCTTGCCATCCGCATCAACCGCGCCGCGATGCCAGATCGCCTTCAACGCGTCGATGCCCGACTGCACGACCTTGCGCGAGGGCTTGCCGTCGATATTGACCACCAGACCCACGCCGCAGGACGAATGCTCGTCCTCCTCGCGGTACAGGCTGTTGCGGGCCATCCAGTCGCGGCGGGCCTGTTCCTGTTCCTGCCAATCCTTGCTCATCGCTAGGCCCTTTCTTGCAGAAGCTGCGTCAGCAACTGATCGCAGTCGAATTTCGGTTCGGCCTCCCCGAAGCCTTCCTCGCCGGGAAAGGCGAAGGTGACGGGGCTGTCGTTGGTTTCCTGGCGCTGGCCGGTCCAGTCGGACTGGGTTTCCACCCCGCCATAAAAGCGGCCCATCTTGCGGCTGATGAATTGCTGGCCGGTGCGCTCGATCAGCAATTCGCCGCTGGCATCATAGGTTTTCAACTGGAACCGGGTCACTTCCAGCGGCTGCCCGTCGATGTCGACCGTCTCGCCGGTCAGGGTATCCTGGCCCACATGACGAAGCCGTTCGCCGGTATTGGATTCGGTCCAGAAATCAAAATCGTCCTTGCCGGTTTCCAGAAGGGTCTGGAAGCTGGCATGGTCCTTGGACCGTTCGACCAGGAAATCGGCCAGCCCGGTATTAGGATCGCTGCTTTCGATCCAGCGGGTTTCGGCGTCGATACGCGACAGGTGGCGCAACCCGTCTTCGCCCAGGATGGCGCTGCGCTGATGACCCGCGGGGTCCGCGGAACATTGGTAATACTGGGTGACCGAACAGCCGCGGTTCTGCACCGTGGCCTGCAACTGGCAGCCCTTGGGCGGGGTGAAGCTTGCGGCATGGCCGACGGACGCGGCCAAGGCAAACCCCAGTGGCGCGATGATCCGCAGCATCACAGCCCCTATTCCGCCGCGATGCGGGCTTCGCCCGTAAGGAAACCGGCGATGGATTCGGCGGCCTCGCGCCCGTCGCGGATCGCCCAGACGACCAGCGAGGCGCCGCGCACGATGTCGCCCACGGCGAAGACGCCCGGCAGGCTGGTCTGGTGGGTCTGGAAATTGGCCTTGATGGTGCCCCAGCGGGTGACCTCCAGCCCGTCGACGCCCCACAGCTTTGGCAGATCCTCGGGCTCGAAGCCCAGGGCCTTGATGACCAGGTCGGCGGGTTCGTCGTAATCCGCGCCCTCGATCAGTTCGGGCGACTGGCGGCCCGTCACATCCGGCGCGCCAAGGCGCATCTTCTGGATGCCGACCGAGGCAATCTGCGTGACGGTCCGCACCGGACCGTCCACGTCGGCTTCCTGGTTGGCGGCGAAATCGCCGGTGACATGGCCGATGAACTTGCCCGGCGCCGACATCCAGACGAATTCGACGCCTTCTTCCTCGGCGTTCTGAACCTCGCGCTGCGATCCCGGCATATTGGCGCGGTCGCGGCGGTAAAGGCATTTCACCGAAAGCGCGCCCTGGCGGATCGCCGTGCGCACGCAGTCCATGGCCGTGTCGCCGCCGCCGATCACGACCACGCGCTTGCCCCGGGCGTTCAGTTCGCCATCGTCGTAATCGGGAACCTCGTCGCCGAATTCCACCTTGTTGGAGGCGGTCAGATAGTCGATGGCCCGCACCACCCCGCCCGCATCGGCATTGTCCAGATCCAGGTCGCGGGTCTTGTAAACGCCCGTGGCGATCAGCACCGCGTCATGCTTGCCCCGGATGGCGTCAAAGCTGATGTCCTGGCCCACGTTGCAGTTCAGCACGAATTCCACGCCGCCGTCTTCCAGCCATGCGTTGCGGCGCATGACCACGTCCTTTTCCAGCTTGAAGCCGGGGATGCCATAGGTCATCAGCCCGCCCGCCCGGTCATAGCGGTCATAGACCGTGACCTGGAAACCCTGCCTGCGCAGCATATCGGCGGCGGCAAGGCCACCCGGCCCCGCGCCGATGATGCCCACGCTTTCGGCCCGTTCCACCACAGGCGCGGCGGGCTTGACCCAGCCCATCTCCCAGGCGGTGTCGGTGATGTATTTCTCGATCGAGCCGATGGTGACGGTGCCATGGCCCGACTGTTCGATCACGCAGTTGCCTTCGCACAAACGGTCCTGCGGACAGATGCGGCCGCAGATTTCCGGAAAGGTGTTGGTGGCCTGGCTGACGTGATAGGCCTCTTCCAGCCGGCCTTCGGCGGTCAGGCGCAGCCAGTCGGGGATGTTGTTGTGCAGCGGACAATGCGACTGGCAATAAGGCACGCCGCATTGGCTGCAGCGGCTGGCCTGCTCGGCAGCCTTGGCATCGGCAAATTCGCGATAAATCTCATGGAAATCCTCGCTGCGTTCGGTCGCGGGGCGCTTGATCGGCGTTTCGCGCGGGGTCGAGACGAATTTGAGCATCTTCTGCGTGGCCATGGCTGCGCGACCTTCCAATGACAGGAACTTCCACAGCCGCAATAAACCAAGGCAAAAACCATTAAAAGTCAGCCATGCTGACCTAAACCCCATATTTATGGCAACAAGGTCAAATAAATTCGCTTCGCCCCCAAAAATTAGGTCATAATAGGTTACCCAAAAACGGAAAGCACCAGCAGGACAACGCAGCCCATGATGATGCGCCACCAGCCAAACAGCGCATAGCCATGCTGCGATACATAGTTCAGCAGCCAGCGGACCACGATCAGCGCGCTGACCAGGGCTGCCACAAAGCCCACGGCGATATTGCCCAGGGCGCTTGCATCCAGAAGGTCACGGTTCTTGAACAGATCCAGGGCGAATGCCCCGAACATCGTCGGCATCGCCAGAAAGAAGGAAAATTCGGCGGCCGCGCGCTTGTCCGCGCCCAGCAGCAACCCGCCCACGATGGTCGCGCCCGACCGCGACACGCCGGGGATCATCGCCACGCATTGGAACAGGCCGATCCTGAAGGCCACGGACAGGGGCAAATCCTCGGCCCGCGCATAGATGGGGTGGTCGGCGCGGCGGTCCACCCACAAAAGGACGATCCCGCCCAGGATCAGCATGACCGCGATCAGCATGGGCGTTTCGAACAGTACCGACTTAATGAAGCCATGCGCAAAGGCGCCTACCACTGCCGCAGGCAGAAAGGCCAGCAGCACCGCCCCCAGAAACCGCCGCGCGGCGGGATCATGGGGCGCGGCCGACAGGATTTGCACGATCCGGGTGGAATAGACGCCCAGGATCGCCAGCAGCGCACCCAGCTGGATCAGCACCTCGAACGACCGGCCAGGGGAATCGAAGCCCAGGAAATGGCCTGCCAGCAGGATATGCCCGGTCGAGGATACCGGAATGAACTCCGTAAGCCCCTCGAGAACCCCGAGGGCTGCGGCGACGATCGTGTTGGATTCCATCAGTCGGCGCGCAGGTTCTTGGCCGATTGCTTGATCGCATCATATTGCCCCGAAGGACGGAACCGCCACAGATAGTCTTCGATCACCGCATCCGACGCGACGGGCTGGATACCCAGATCCGCAAAACCCCGGGCGCTGGGCGACACGACGTTGTCGGTGCGCAGCAGGGCGATCTGGTCGCGCGTCAACAGGGAATTGGTGAACAACCCGCCGGTCACGAATTGCGCGATGCCCAGCATCCGCGCGCCCAGGTTCGCGAACCAGAAGGGCAGGTTCACCACGCCGCGCCGACGCATCGTGGTGCGCAGAACCTGGTCCGCGACCTCTTTCACGGTCATCACGTCGGGACCGCCCAGTTCATAGATGCCGGGCGCGGCCTCGCCCGTCGCGCCCTTGACGACGGCAAGCGCCACGTCATCGACAAAGACCGGCTGCAGCCGGGTCTTGCCGCCGATCACCGGCAACACCGGGCCGAGGCGCGTCATGGCGGCAAAGCGGTTATAGAAATTGTCGCCCTGCCCGAAAATGACGGAAGGCCGCAGGATCACCGCATCGGGGCGATGCTTCAGCACCGACGATTCGCCCCGTGCCTTGGTCGCGATATAAGGGCTGTCCGATTCGGGATCGACCCCCAGGCCCGAGATATGGATCATGCGCGAAACGCCCATCTCGACTGACAGGCGGGCGATCCGTTCGGCGCCGTCCTCGAACACTGTCTGGAAATTGCTCTTGCCCTTGGGGGCCAGGATATTGACGCAGTTCACCACGGCATCGGCCCCCGCCATCGCGGCGCGCACGGACAGGTCGTCGCGGATGTTGCACAGGACCGGCTGGACCTGGCCCACCGCGCCATAGGTGCGGGTGAACAGCGCCTCGTCCGGGCGGCGGACGGCAATGCGGACGCGCCAGCCGCGCTTGGCCATCTGACGGGCGACGTGCCGGCCGACAAAGCCCGAACCGCCATAGATCGTGACCAGTTTCGCCATGGGCGTTTCGCCTCCTTCATGCCGATATCCGTCCGTTCCATACCCCCGCGCGCGGGCCGCGACAAGGCGGGCGGCGGGGGCGCGGGGACAGCGGATGGATTTTCGCAAGATTTCTGCCCCACCCCCATTGACGCCCCCCGCGACTGGCTTTAGAGACCCGCCCACACCAGTTGGCCCAGATGGCGGAATTGGTAGACGCGCACGGTTCAGGTCCGTGTGCCGCAAGGCGTGGAGGTTCGAGTCCTCTTCTGGGCACCATAAAAAGCCCCCGGAAAACTTCTGTTTTCCGGGGGCTTTTTCTTGTTGTCCGTCAGATTTGGGGCGGGACCAAGCCCGCCCCGCCGTTGTCAGAACTGCTTGCCCATCGCCCGGTCAACAGACAGCCTGCCGCCGCCATGGGCCACGAAATACAGCGTGATCGCCAGCCACAACAGCGATTTTTCCGCCCCCGAGAATCCCTCGGCCTGAACGACCCAGTGGAAATAGGTCGTGACGCACAGGACGATGGAGGTGGCAAAGGCCGCCGGACGCGTCAGCAGGCCCAGGGCCAGCAACAGCCCGCCAAAGAACTCGGTCGCGGCCAGCAGCGGCGCCCAAAGCCAGCCGGGATAAAAGCCCAGCCCCTCGACCATGCCGACCGCGCCCATCGGCGCCAGGATCTTGGGCCAGCCATGGACCATGAAGGTGATGCCCGCGATCAGGCGCATGAAAAGCACCGTCAGCGGTGCCAGAGCGGCATAAAGCCCCTGCAGTTTCGGGATGATGAGGCGGGTGTCGGTGGTGTAATGGGTCATTGTCGATCTCCTGGAACTTGCGGCCGCAACGCGGCGCAAGGATAACAGCATTGCCCCGGGTGGGGCAGGATTGATGCAGCCGGAAGATCAGGCGCGGGGCGGGCGCCAAGGAAGCGTCCAGCGGTCATCGGCCAGGACGGCCTTGCCAAAGCCCACAGGAAGTTGCGACCCCGGCCGTGCCGCATCCATCACGCCGCCGCCCGGTGCCAGGCAGATAAAGCAGACGCCGGGTTTCTTGACCATTTCGGCCTGACTGCCGGGCATACCTGCCGCATAGCACAGATTGTCAGCGCGGATCTGGGAACTGCACGGGGGCTGCGTGATGTCCGCGCTTGCCACCGTGACAGACATCGCCAGAAGCGATACCATCAGGATCAATGTGGCAAGAATTCTCATCCCTGGCGGCCGGGTCGTTGCGGATGGCCCGATATGGCGCAGCAAGCCTGCTGTTTTCAAGTGATTTTCGCCGTCTCCGTTCATATTGCTGGAACCTGCCGATGCCACGGTCATTTTGTCAGCCAGACCCAAGGAGGAAACCATGTCGGACCTGATCGTCATTGCCTTCGACGATGGAGCCAGCGGATTCGAACTGCGCGCCGAACTGGTGAAGATGCAGGGGGAATACCTGATCGAGATGGAGGACGCGGTTGTCGTCACCCGTGCGGGCGAAGACGGCTTCACCCTGCACCAGGCGGTGAACCTGACGGCGGCAGGCGCTCTTGGCGGCGGCTTCTGGGGGACGCTGATCGGCCTGGTGTTCCTGAACCCGCTGATCGGCGCGGCGGTCGGGGCGGCATCCGGGGCGCTTGCCGGGCGGCTGACCGATATCGGCATCAACGACGATTTCATGCGCGACACCGCCCGCGCCCTGCCGCCGGGCGGATCGGCGGTCTTTGTGCTGTTGCGCAAGATGACCGCCGACAAGGTACTTGACCGGCTGCAATCGTTTCACCGCCGGGGGCGCCTGCTGCAAACCTCGCTGTCCCAGCAGGACGAGGACCGGCTGCGCGATGCCCTGTCGGGCGACGCGACGGCGGCACCGTCCGCCACGGGCGCTTGACGCAAGACCGGGCTGCATGAGACACGGCGGCCCATGGTCATTCGCCTTTTGTTCAGCCCCCCCGCCGCCGAGGCCGACACGGGGATTCCAGCGATACGCTGGCGTCCCCTGCGTCGCCTGCTGATCTGGGCACGCTGGCTGGCGCTGCGCTTTCTGGCGCTGATGGTCGGGCTGGTGATGTTCTATGCCTTGATCAATCCGCCAACCACCTGGACCATCGTGGCCGAGGCGACCGAACCCCGGTCCTGGACCGATATCGAGGATATCGCCCCCGTCATGCGCCGGTCGGTCGTGGCGGCCGAGGATGCGAATTTCTGCGCGCATTGGGGCTTCGACATGACCGAGATCCGCAAGGTCGTGGCATCGGGTTCAACGCGCGGCGCGTCCACCCTGACCCAGCAGACCGCCAAGAACGTGTTTTTGTGGCAAGGTCGCAGCTGGGCGCGCAAGGCGCTTGAAACCGCCTTTACCCCCATGATCGAGGCCTTCTGGTCCAAGCGCCGCATCCTGGAGGTTTATCTGAACGTAGCCGAATTCGGTCCCGGCATCTTCGGGATCGAGGCTGCGGCGCGCGAATATTTCGGCACGACCCCGGACAAGCTGACAAAGGTTCAGGCCGCACGGCTTGCCGCCGTCCTGCCCGCGCCCAAGACCCGCAGCCCCGGCCGCGCCTCGGCCCGGTCCCGTGCGATTGCCGACGGGGCGGCGACGATTGCGCGCGACGGCCGCGCCAATTGCCTGTAAGCCTGCCCGTCTTGGTTGAAACAAGGCGGGCACAGGCTTATCAAGGCCCGATTGCGACGCAGGGATTCTTGAAGCAGGCGATGAACACCAACACCCAGACCACCCGGCTTTACCATTCGCCCTTGTCGCCCTTTTGCCGCAAGGTTCGGCTGGTGCTGGCCGAAAAGCGCATCGAGGTCGAACTGGTCGAGGAGCGTTACTGGGAAAGCCCGCCCGACCTGAAGCGCCGCAACCCGGCCGGAAAGCTGCCGGTCCTGCGCCATCGCGGCATCATGCTGGCCGAAAGCCAGGCGATCATCGAATACCTGGACGAGGCCGTCCCCCAGCCCGCCTTGATGCCCGCCACCCCGCTGGAGCGCCACGAGGTGCGCCGCCTGTGCGCCTGGTTCGACGACAAGTTCAACGTCGAGGTGACGACCCCCATCCTGACGGAACGCGTGTGGAAAAAGGTTACCCGCCAGGGCTATCCCGACAGCCGGGTGGTCAAGGACGGGCTGCGCGCGATCAAGGAGCATATCGACTATCTCGCCACGCTGCTGGAAACCCGCCGCTGGCTGGCGGGCAACAGCCTGTCGCTGGCCGATTTCACGGCGGCTGCGCATTTCTCTTGCCTGGATTACATCTCGGACGTGGACTGGGACCGGTCGGACAGCCTGCGCGACTGGTATGCGACGATCAAGTCGCGCCCGGCCTTCCGGTCGATCCTGGCCGACCAGGTTCCGGGGATTCACCCCGCCCCCCATTATGCCGAGCTTGATTTCGGATAGAACTGGGGGGCCAGCCCCCCAGACCCCCCGGGATATTTGGGCCAAGCTGAAAGAGCGCGTGGCTGCCGAATCGAAGGCGGTCGGATTTTCCCAGATGCGGGTCACGACCCCGGATGCGGTCCCACAAGTGGCCGAGCGGTTGCAGCAGTTCCTGGATGCCGGGCGGCATGGCCAGATGGACTGGATGGCCGAACGGACCCATTGGCGCGGCAATCCGGCCCAACTGTGGCCAGAGGCAAAATCGGTGATCGTCCTGGCCGAGCTGTACACGCCTGACCACGATCCGCTGGCCGTGCTGGACCGGCCCGACCGCGCGGCGATCAGCGTTTATGCCCAAGGGCGCGATTATCACGACCTGGTCAAGAAGCGGCTGAAACAGCTTGGCCGCTGGCTGCTGGAGCAGGTGCCAGGCGAACAGATCAAGGTCTTTGTCGATACCGCGCCGGTCATGGAAAAGCCCCTGGCACAGGCGGCGGGCCTGGGCTGGCAGGGCAAGCACACGAACCTGTTGTCGCGCGACCTGGGAAGCTGGTTCTTCCTGGGGTCGATCTTCACCACCATCCCCCTGCCCCCCGATGCGCCCGAGGTTTCTCATTGCGGATCCTGCCGTGCCTGCCTGGACGCCTGCCCGACCGGGGCCTTTCCCGCCCCCTATCAACTGGATGCGCGGCGCTGCATTTCCTATCTGACGATCGAGCATAAAGGCCCGGTCGATCCCGAACTGCGTCCCATGATGGGCAACCGAATCTATGGCTGCGACGATTGCCTGGCCGTGTGTCCCTGGAACAAGTTTGCCCAGGCGGGATCGGAAATGCGCTATCGCGGCATCGTCGCCGCACCGCCGCTGGCGGAACTGGCGGTCCTGGACGACGCAGGCTTTCGGGCGCGGTTTTCGGGCAGCCCGATCAAGCGCATCGGGCGCGACAGGTTCGTGCGCAATGTCCTGTATGCCATCGGCAATTCGGGCGATCCCGCGCTGGCGGATCTGGCGCGCGGGTTGGTGGAGGATCCTGATCCCGCCGTGGCCGATGCGGCCCTTTGGGCGGCGGGACGCCTGGCCGGGGCCTGAAGGCGTCACAACAGGAAATCGCCGCGGTCCAGGTCGATATGGCCCGAAAGCCGCAGCAGGAAATCCGCCTTTCCATCGCCGTTCAGGTCGGCCAGAACCCGCGTCTCGGCGCCGACGTGCTGCCAGCGGACCTGGCGTGCCGCAGTGAACTGCGAATCGTCGACATAGCCCAAGCCAATGGCGCGCAGGTCCAGCCGGTCGCTGTTTGCCCGGAAATCATGGATGATGTCGGCCGCCGCCGTGGTGCTGTCACGCCAGGACATGAAACGGAACACGTCCGCGCCGGCGCCGCCCGACATCCCGTCGTTGCCGCCCCCGCCGATCAGCGTGTCGTTGCCAAGCCCGCCGAACAGGATGTCGCGAAGATCGCCGCCGTTCAGGACATCGTTGCCGGCGTCGCCCCACAGCCGGTCGGAACCCGCGCCACCCCAAAGGGCATCGTTGCCCAAGCCCCCATAAAGAAGATCGTTCCCCGCGTCGCCCCACAGCGAATCGTTGCCCCCGTCCCCCCGGATGCTGTCATTGCCCGATTGTCCCAGCAGCCGGTCATTGCCCAACCCGCCGCGCAGCCCGTCATTGCCACCGCCGCCGTTCAGGATATCGTTCCCGGCATCGCCATGCAGCTTGTCATGACCGGCGCCGGCGGTCAGGCGGTCATTGCCCCCGCCGCCCCAAAGGAGGTTGTTGCCCCACAAGTCGGTCAGCAGGTCGTTTCCCGCCTCGGCATGCAGGGTGTCATTGCCCGCGCTGCCGTCCAGGACATCGTTGCCCGACCCCGCCTGCAAAAGATCGTTGCCGCTGCCCCCCAGCAGCGTGTCCTGTCCGGTGCCTGCCTTCAGCCCGTCATTGCCCGATCCGCCGTCCAGGTGGTTGTTGCCCAGCAGGTCCAGCAGAAGGTCGTTTCCCCCCTCGCCCAGCAGCCGGTCGTTTCCGGCATCGCCCCACAGGCGGTCGTCGCCGTCCCCGCCCAGCAGGGAATCATTGTCCGTCCCGCCATAAAGCCAATCCTGCCCCGCGCCACCGCGCAGGGTGTCGTTGCCCCCTTCCCCCAGCAGCCGGTTGCTGCCCGACAGGTCGGTCAGCGCGTCGTTGCCATCCTGGCCATACAACGTGTCGTTCCCCAAATTCCCGTTCAGCCGGTCATTCCCCGACCCGCCATAAAGAATGTCGTTGCCAGATCCGCCGTCCAGGATATCGGCACCTGCCTCGCCCATCAGGTGATCGTCGTCGGCATCGCCCCACAACAGGTCGTCGCCCGCGCCAGCCCGCAGCGAGTCGCGGCCCGTGCCCCCGCGCAGCGTGTCACGGCCCGCACCCGCAACCAGCAGGTCGTTGCCGGCGTCTCCGATCAGGTGGTTGTTGCCCGCCACATCCTCCAGCCGGTCATTGCCGGCTCCGCCTTGCAAAAGATCGTTGCCGTCATGGCCATACAGGTAATCGGACCCCAGACCCGCGATCAGCGTGTCGTTGCCCGCACCGCCCAGCAGGTGATTGTTGCCTGACACATCCTCCAGCCGATCGTTGCCGTCCTCGCCCGACAGGGTGTCGTCGCCCGCATCCCCCTGCAGGCTGTCGTTGCCCCCGCCGCCATACAGGCGGTCGTTTCCGCTGGCACCGCGCAGGGTGTCGTGGTCAAGGCCCCCATAGATCAGGTCGTTGCCGTCGTCGCCCAAAAGGCTGTCATTGCCCTCGTCCCCGAACAGGGTGTCGTTGCCTGCCCCGCCCAGCACCTGGTCCGCGCCGCTGCCCCCGCGCAGCAGGTCGTTGCCCGCCTGTCCCTGCACGGTATCGTTTCCCGCCCCCGCCGAAACCGTGTCGTTGCCCCCGCCCGCCTGGATCGAATCGCCCCCGCCCGCCCCCAGCAGTTGATCGGCCGCCTCGGTGCCGAAAATGAAGGTGCCAACTGTGCTGGGCGGGGTTTCGATCTTCACGGGGTCAAGGGCGGGCAGCCCGTAATGGGCGACGGGAAACAGGCCGTTGCCGAAATCAGTGGGCAGCAGGGCCTTGCCGTCGCGGGTGCGGATTTCCAGGATGGAATTGCCGTAAAGGATCCGCATCCCCCAGGGCTGCGGCGCGAAATTCAATTGCCAGATGCTGCGGATCATGCCCAGCATCGACAGATCCAGCCGGTCGATGCCCGCCTCGTAATCGGTGATGGTCACCCGGCCATCGAACCGGGTCAGGGCAAAGACATCGGCCCCGTCCCCGCCGGTCAGGATGATGTTGGCCTTGGCAGTGACCAGGATGTCGTCGCCCGCGCCCCCTTGCAGATGCGTGGTCGCAGGCGTCGCCACCAGAAGATCGTCGCGCGCCGATCCCCCAGCCACGCCTGCCCCGGCAAAGCCGGTGCCGCCCGTATCGCCGGGGTCGATGACAAGCTGCGTCACCCCCGTTTCCCCGCCGGATGTGACCAGCAGCACGATCTGGCCCGCGATCACCACGGCCTCGATTGCGCTAACCCGGCCCAGGGTCGTGTCATTGGCATCGACAATAGTTTGCAGATGCAACAGCCTGCCGTCGGGCAGCAGGGTAAAAACGCTGATCCCCCCGTCCGCGCCGCCTGCAATCACGTAGCCGCGCCCATCCACCGCCGCCGTGGCCAAGGCCGTCACCGACTGGAAGCGCGTCGTCAGTTCGTCCAGGACATGATCGGTCGCGGTCAGGGCGCCGGTCTTGTCCAGCCTGAACACCGAGAGCGAGGACGACGTGGCCCCCGCCACCACCACAAAGCTGCGCCCCCCGAAATGCAGCGCCGCGATGTCCGACGGGATGTAATAGCCCATCCCCCCGTCCGCGATATGCAGCGACCCCGCGCCCAAGACCCCGTTGGCCCCGATGGCATGGGTCGAGATGAAGTTGCCCAAGCCCGAAATCGCCACCAGCAGTTGCTGTCCATCGACCATGACCGCGATGATCTTGTCCAACGACGCCTCGGCCACGCCGGGGGGCATCGGCAGGGCGGCGGTCGAGACCGGGGAAAGGCTGCCGTCGGCGTTGATCCGGTTCACCTCGATCGCCAGCTTGTCGGGGCGGGCGGAAAACAGGAACCGCCCCCCGTCGCAGGTCACCTGGCCGCTGGCCGACAGGCGCGCGCCGATCCGGTCCGCCGGGAACAGTTGACCCAGCTCGCCCAGACGGCCCCGGCTGTCAAAGGACAGCCCCGCCACGCCCGCGCCGGTCATCCCCGCAACCAGCAAGTCGCCGCCGCCCGCCTCGCCCAAGACGGTCAGGACGGGTCGGGCGTTATAGGTGAAATTCGCCGGAAATTCCGCCGCCGATCCCCGTTCCAGGGGTGTCAGGGGATCGCCCAGGCGATATGTGCTGACCCCGCCGGTGGCATTCACGGCAAACAGCATCCATTCCGCGCCGATACCCGCCAGCGCCAGGTCGGTCACATTCGACAGCCAGCGATGCTGGCCGGTCCCATAGGTGACGATGTGGCGATACGAGATCATCTGGTTTGTCCGACGCGCATTTTGGCAGCAGGCCCGACACGGGGCGATACGCTAACAGAACCTTAATCCACGGCCTTCTAACAACCGGATTGTTCCCGCAGATTGATGAAATCTTTATGGAAAAAAAGCCAAAGGTCCATAGAGGATCAGACCGGGCTGGGACACGGGGGCCGTTTCCATCATCGCCGCCAGATCGTCGACCGTGGTGCGGATCAGCCGCTGGTGGGGATGGCCCACGGACTGGGCGAACAGCGCGGGCGTGTCGCCGGGCAGGCCATGGGCGCGCAATCCGGCGGCCAGTTCGGGAAAGCTGCGTTGCCCCATGAAGACCACGGTGGTGACGCCGGGATCGGCGATGGCCGCCCAGTTGATGTCGCCCGGCAAGTGCCCGGTCACATCCGCTCCGGTGATGAACTGCACCCGCCGGGCGGTCAGCCGCCGGGTCAGCGGGATTCCTGCCGCCGCCGCCGCCGCACTGGCGGATGTGACGCCCGGCACGATCTCGAACGGGATGCCGGCGGCCGTCAGGGCGGTCAGTTCCTCCTCCAGCCGTCCGAAGATGCCGGAATCGCCCGATTTCAGCCGCACCACCCGGCGCCCGGCCAAGGCCTGTTCGACCAGCAGCGCATTCACGTGATCCTGCCGGGCCGAGGGGCGGCCTGCGCGCTTGCCCACCGCGATCAGTTCCGCCCGGGGATTGGCGTGGTCCAGCACCGGACCAGATGCAAGGTCGTCGTAAAGCACCACCTCGGCCCTGGCCAGGCGGTCTGCGGCCTTCAGGGTCAGCAATTCGGGATCGCCCGGCCCGGCGGACACCAGCGACACGAAACCGGATGGAGGGGCGGGATCAGGCAACAGGGCGGCTTTCGTCCGGGGAATTCCAGCTATACCACCCATGCTGGGGCAGACAATGCACGGCGGTGAAACTTTTGCCGCCCTCATCCGTGATCCCGGGATTGAACGAAAGATGTGCAATGACCGTCATCTGCTGGTTTCGCCGTGTGCTGCGGCTGGACGACCACCCCGCGCTTGTCGCCGCCGCCCAGGAAGGGCCGGTCATCCCGCTGGTGATCCTGGACCCGCTCGAAGCGCGCGCCCATCCCGCGTCTGCCCAGCGGCAGGCCATGGCGCTGCCCGATCTGGACGCAAGCCTGCGCCGTCTGGGCAGCCGGCTGATCGTCCGGCGGGGCGACCCTGCCGCCGTGCTGGCGCAGGTGGTCCGCGACACCGGCGCGCGGGCGGTGCA
Source organism: Paracoccus actinidiae (assembly GCF_030863885.1). Taxonomy (NCBI): domain Bacteria; kingdom Pseudomonadati; phylum Pseudomonadota; class Alphaproteobacteria; order Rhodobacterales; family Paracoccaceae; genus Paracoccus; species Paracoccus actinidiae. Next base: position 1,222,550 of record NZ_CP132956.1, on the reverse strand, counting down.
TACGACCCAGGGGATGCCCTTTGCCAGCGACGACGGCCTGGGTCGGGCGGTGGAGCAGGCTGGGACAAGGCTGCATCTGCACCCCCCGGCCGATCTGGTCCCGCGCGGCAGCGTGCTGACCGGCAGCGGCACCCGGTTCAAGGTGTTTACCCCCTTCTGGCGGGCACTGCGCAAATCGCATATCGCCGATCCCTTGCCGTTGCCGCGCCTGTCGGCGCCCGACGCATGGCCCGACAGCGACGGCCTTGACTGGCCAGAAGCGCGCGCCGCGATGAACCGGGGCTGGGACGTGATGGCACGCCATGTCCGCGCAGGGGAAAGCGCGGCCCATGACCGGCTGGACGCGTTCCTGGACCGGGTGGATGCGCGTTATGCCGAACGGCGCGACATTCCTGCGGATGGCGATGCCACCTCTGGCCTGTCGGACGCCTTGGCCGTGGGCGAAATCAGCGCCCGGCGCTTGTGGCACAAGGCAATGAACGCACAGCACCACGGGCGCGGCGGGGTCGAGGATCTGTTGCGAGAACTGGCTTGGCGCGACTTTGCGCGAGAGTTGTTCGACGCCATGCCCGACATGGACCGGACCTGCTGGCGCCCGGAATGGAACGATTTTTCATGGCGCGGCGACAGTGATGAAGCTCAGGCCTGGCGTCAGGGCCGCACCGGCGTCGCCATGGTCGATGCCGGGATGCGGGAAATGTTCGCAACCGGGCGGATGCACAACCGCGTGCGGATGATTGCCGCAAGCTATCTGGTCAAGCATCTGATGACCGACTGGCGGATCGGGCTGGACTGGTTCGCCCGTTGCCTGACCGACTGGGACGCGGCCAGCAATGCGATGAACTGGCAATGGGTGGCGGGCTGCGGGCCGGATGCCTCGCCCTTTTTCCGGGTGTTCAACCCGGACACGCAGGCGGCGAAATTCGACGGCGCACGGCGCTATCGCGACACCTGGCTGGTCGCGGGGGCCGCAGGCGCGCGCGATTTCGCCGCAGCCGCGCCGCTGTCCTGGGGGGTGGACGCCCACCCGGTGCCGCCCGTCGATCTGGACTGGGGCCGGCAGCGCGCCCTGGATGCCTATGCCGCGTTCCGGCGATAGGATGCGGCTGCGCGCCAGGCCAGCAGCAGGGCCGCAACGCCAGCCAAGGCCAGGACCGGCAGATTGGCGGGCGACAGGTTCGCGGCAAGGATGCCGATCAAGGCCCACACCACGCCTGCCGGATAGGCCCATTCCCCGGGTCGCGCCGCCTGCACCGCCAGGGCCACAGCCGTGACGCCCACAAGGCTCAGGATCGCCGCCGCCTGTTCCGACAGGATCCCGTATCCGCCCAGCACCATTCCGGCCGATACACCCGTCGCCGCCGTCAGCCAGCCTGCATACAGCGCCACGGGCCGCATCTGCCAGACCGCGTCCTGCCGTCCGGCCCGCAGGAATGCGATCAGCGCAGGCACCAGCATCGCCACGATCAGCATGGTGGCGCCGATGGGGGTATGGTGCGCGGTCTCGATCCAGAAGGCGCCAAGGACCAGGCTGACCAGCAGCGCGGGCCGCATCCCTTGCCAACCGGGATCGCCCGCCCGTTTCCAGGCACCGAAGCCTGCCCCTGCAACCAGCCAGGCAAAGATCAGCCCCCAGATGGAAAAGGCCCAGCCTGCAGGCTGGACCGGCGGATCGGCCTGCGGGATCGGGAACTGGTCGGGACGATAGCCGCCGAACCCGTTCGACAGCATGGGCGATACGGCAAAGGCGATGGCTGCCAGCAGGACAAGGACGGAAAGCATGGTTCGCATGGATGTGCCTCGATCACGGTTGCAGGCGTAAAGCCGAACGGGCCCGGTCCAGATCCCCGGGCGTGTTGATGTTGAAGAAGGGATCCACCGGTTCCGCGTCCCACATCGCCTTGGCCGCGCCATGGATCATGGCAAAGCCGCGCACCCGCCGTTCGCCCCGCGCCAGATATCCGCGCAGGGCGTCCCGCAGCGCCGTGGGCCACAGGCCAAAGGTGGGATGGTCGTTCATGTGGCCCTTGTTGTCGCGGCTGGCGGCCAGGACAATGCCGTCCCCGGCCGCCGTCAAACGAAGGGCCAGATCCGTGGGAAAAAACGGCGTATCGCCCGCCACGCTGACAACCCGCCCTGCCCCCAGTCCCGCCGCCCAGTCCATCCCGGCCAGGATCCCTGCCAGCGGGCCGGGGAAATCGGGCAGGCTGTCGGGCAGGACCGGCAGGCCGAAGTCCTTGAACCGCGCCCCGCCGCCGTTCGCATTCAGCGCCAGGGGGCCGCATTGCGGGGCCAGGCGTTCCCTAATCCGCGCCAGCATGGGCCGCCCCCCCAGGTCCAGCAGGCATTTGTCGCCCCCGCCCATGCGGGTCGCGCGGCCTCCGGCAAGGATGATGGCGGGGGGATGGGTCATGGGGCAGTTGTGGCGCGGGGCGGCAAGGGTGGCAAGGGTACGCTTGCCACCCTTTGGGATGGGCCAACTGGTCAAAGGCAGGTCGCGCTGACTGGACGCAGTTCCTGACGGCGGCTATCACGGCCCCTTGACCCACGCAGGAAACCGCGTCCTTCATCGGCCAAAGGTTCCCCATGAGACATGATCCCCTGCCCCCCTTTCAGACCGAGGCCAGCCTGCCCGGCCTGTCCTTTGCCGTCATGGACGCCCTGATCCGGGCACAGGCCGCCGAGGACGGGCTGGATCTGCATAACGGGCATGGCCGGTCCACCTGGTGCAAGCTGCCGGACGGGGCCGAATTCGGCGCCAAGATGGGGCCGACGGGCAGCATCCTTTTTGCCCGCGCACACACGCGCGACCGCCTGCAGGACGTGGTGGAATCCCTGGCCCATCAACTCGGGGAACACCTGCCCGGCCTGCAGCCCGCCTGGTCACCCCTGGACAAGCCGGGGGCGCATCCGCCCAATTTCAGCCTGGCGCGCGTGGCGGGCGTGACCCGCATCGCGCCCGACTTCCTGCGGCTGCGGCTGGAATCCGGCGATCTGGCCCGCTTTGCGCGCGACCTGATCCATTTCCGCCTGATCCTGCAACCCCAAGGCGCGCAGGCGCCCGCCTGGCCGGTGATCGGCGACGATGGCCGGACGGTCTGGCCAAAGGGGGCGGCAACCCTGCACCGTCCTGTCTATACGGTGCGCCACATCGACCCGGGTGCGGGATGGCTGGAAACCGACATCTTTGTCCATGAGGGCGGCCGCGCCTGCGGCTTTGCGGCCCATGCGGTGCCGGGAACCATGGTCGGGCTGACCGGCCCGGGCGGGGGCGGGATCGCGCAAGGGGACAGCCTTCTGATCGGCGGGGACGAAACGGCCTATCCCGCCCTTGCCCGCACCATCGAGGCCGCAGGCCCGGACACGACCGGCGAATGCCACCTGTTCGGGGCACGGGCCGATTACCCCCTGCCCGATCATCCCGGAATCCGCGTGATCCACGCCCCCGGCGGAGAGGCGGACCTTGCCCATCGCCTGAGGCGTAAAGGCACCGATGCCCAACGGCTCTGGCTTGCGACCGAGCGGTCCCGGCTGGAACCGCTGAAGGCCGCGATAAACGACCACGGCGGGACCGGGGCGCTGCGTGCCCATCTCGCAGCCTATTGGACCGCATGATACCCGCATCCGTCGCCCGTCAATAGTTGACAATTTTACATGGCTGTTCGATACCCGGCCCAAAGTCGCGGGTCGCCAAGGGCGTCCCGCCCCACGAACCGTCCGCCCCGGCGGATCCAGAAGTTCAAGGAACGCCATGAGCAACCTGCCGCTGTCCCGTCCTGGCGCAACCCTTGCCGTGGTGCTTGCCTGCCTGCTGGCACCCGTCGCCCATGCCCAGGATACGGCGCCCGCCCCCGCTCGGATCCAGGCGACGGAACAGCCCGCAGCCCCAGTTGCGCCAGATGCGATCGAACCCGCCGCGCCCATTGCCGCGCCATCGACGCCCGAACCTGCGGCACCTGCCGAAAGCACGGCAGCGCCTGCCACCGCTGCCCCCGAACCCGTGGCAGAGTTCCTGCCCCAGTCCGTGCAGGACGCGCTTGCCCCGATCCTGACGCCGCCCGCGCGCGATCCGAACCTGCCCCATGACCTGTCGCCGATGGGAATGTTCTGGGCGGCCGATATCGTGGTCAAGGCGGTGATGATCGGGCTGGCCATCGCATCCGTCATCACCTGGACGGTGCTGGTGGTGAAGGCCCTGGAACTGTGGGGCGCCAGCGCAAGCGCCCAGGGCGGCATCCGCCGCATCCAGCGGGCGGGCACCCTGGAGGCCGCCGTTGCCGCCAGCGGCAGCCGCCGCGACGCGGTGTCGCGCATGATCCGCCAGGCGGCCGATGAATACCGCCGGTCCCAGCCCGCCCTGGATGCTGCGGGCGATGGCGGCGTCAAGGAACGCGTCCAATCGCAACTGGAACGGATCGAGGCCGTTGCGGGCCGCCGCATGGGCCGGGGCACGGGCGTGCTGGCGACCATCGGATCAACCGCACCATTCGTGGGGCTGTTCGGCACGGTCTGGGGGATCATGAACAGCTTCATCGGCATTTCCGAATCGCAAACCACCAACCTAGCCGTGGTGGCTCCCGGCATCGCCGAAGCGCTTCTGGCGACCGCCATCGGTCTGGTCGCGGCCATTCCCGCCGTTGTCATCTATAACGTGTTTGCGCGCGGCATCACCGGATATCGCCTGCGTCTGGCCAATGCAGCGGCGGGCGTGCGCCAACTGGTCAGCCGCGACCTGGATTTCCGCAGCCTTACCCCCCCGAAGGAGGCATGATCCATGGCAGGCGGGATACGCGACAGCGGCGACGACCTGGTCGAGAACCACGAGATCAACGTCACCCCCTTCATCGACGTGATGCTGGTCCTGCTGATCATCTTCATGGTCGCCGCCCCCCTTGCGACAGTGGATGTGAACGTCGACCTGCCGGTCTCGAACGCCACGCCCGCGCGGCGCCCGGACCAGCCGGTCTATGTGACCGTGAAGCCGGACCTGACGCTGGCGCTCGACAACACGGATGTCGCGCCGGGCGGGCTGGCTGCGGCCCTTGCGGCCGCGACTAAGGGCGACCGCGAACAGCGCATCTTCCTGCGCGCCGATCGCGAGGTTGCCTATGGCGACCTGATGGGGGTGATGAACACCCTGCGCGACACCGGCTATCTGAAGATCGCGCTTGTGGGCCTTGAATCGACCACGGGGGCTGTTCCTGCGGCACCAGCCGCCCCGGAACCCGCGCAATGACCGGGCGCGGCGGCCGGGTGATCCGCGAGGGCGCGCTTTGGGGCGGCGCCTCGGTTCTGGTGGTGGCGCTGCATCTGGGCGGCGCGCTGTGGATCATGCGCCAGGCCGAGGCCGCTGCGCCCCCCGGCCTGCCGGAGCCCGTTTTCGTCGATCTCGCCCCTGCCGAGGAGGTGGCCGAGGAACCCGTGGCCCCGGCCGAAGAACCCGTCGAGCCGGAACCCCGGCCCGAGGCGGAACCCGAGGAGGTGGCCAAGCCTCTGGACCTGCCGCCGCTGCCGGAACTGGAACCGCTGGACGACATGGCCGAACTGTTCCCGCCCGCGCCCCCCGAACTGGAAACCCCGCCCGAGGTGGTGCTGAACAGCTCTGCCCGACCGCAACGCCGGCCCCAGCGTGAACCCGAACAACAGCGCCAGCCCGAACCCAGGCGTGCGGAACGGCGCGAACCGCAGCGCCAGGCAGAACCGCGCCGCCAGGAACAGCCCGCGCCGCAGCAACAGCAGGTCCGGCGTGCCGACCAGGGCGCGGGCGGCAGCGGCGCGGCTGGCCCGAGCCCCCAGCAAAAGGCCAGCCTGATGTCGCAATGGGGCGGCCAGATCCGGTCCTGCATCAGCCGCCGCGCATCGGCCCCGCGCGGGGTGCGCGAAGGCGGACGGGTGACGCTGAACCTGTCGGTGTCGCGCAGCGGGTCGATCCAGGGCGTTGGCATTGCCGGATCCTCGGGCAACGGCGCCTTGGACGAGGCGGCGGTCAGGGCCGCGCAGCGTGCAGGCCGCTGTCCCCGCGCGCCCGCCCAACTGACCGATGCCAGCTACAGTTTCCAACTGCCGATCAACCTGCAAGTTCGATGACAAAGGCGGGGGGCTGTCTGCCCCCCTATCTCCTTCGGAGATTCCCCCCGAGGATATTTGGCCAAGGCAAAGATCAGGGCGTCAGCCGAAAACCTGCGGCTGGTCCACGCGCAGGCGGGCGATGATCCCCTCGATCCGGCTCAGGTGCTGGCGGATGGCGGTAACGGCGGCTTCGGCATCGCGGCGGCGCAGCGAATCCAGGATCCGGCGGTGTTCGGCGAATGCCGTTTCGGCGCCATAGGACAGCGACAGGTAGCGTGCGCGGTCCATGTGGCCTTTGTTGTCCTTGACCAGGGTCCAGACGAATTCCAGCCCGGCGAAGGTGCAGATGTCGTGGTGGAACTGGTCGTCCAGCGCATGGAAGCGCGCCGTGTCCTTGGCCTGGATTTCACGGGCTTGCAGCTCGATCAGCCGGTCCAGCCTGTCGAACTGATCGTTCGTCAGCCGAACCACAGCAACGCGCATGCAGGATTCCTCCAACGCGGCGCGGATGAAATAGGCCTGCAGGACGGCTTCTTCCGAAATCGGCGTCACAATGGTCGCGCGCTGCGGCCGGATCTCGATGAAGCCCAGTTGCGACAGCCGGTAAAAAGCATCGCGCACCGGCTGGCGGGACACGCCCATCTGGGCGGCAACCTCGGCCTCGGACAGCTTGGCGCCGGGTGGCAAGGTCAGGTTCACCACCCGGTCGTAAAGCAGATCAAAGATCTGGTCCGTGACCGAACGTGTCCGCCCGCCATCCAGCACCGGCAGATCGACCATGGACAGTCCCCGCGATGACGCCATTAGAACACCCGATTGACCATTCTTGAAAACTAGCATATTAGATGGGTAGCTGCAAAACAAGCACGACTCGCGGGGGAGGACGGATGGGCTTGCTGGACGACGATCGGCTGTTCCCGCCCGAAGGGCGAGCGAGGGGCTTGGCCTGTGACCTTTATGCCGGGATCCGCGACCTGCCCATCATAAGCCCCCACGGCCATACCGATCCCCGCTGGTTTGCCGAGGACCGGCCCTTTCCCAATCCTGCCCAACTGTTCGTCACCCCCGACCATTACGTCTTTCGGATGCTGTGTTCGCAGGGCGTTTCGCTGACCGATCTGGGCGTGCCGCGTGTCGATGGCGGCGCAACCGAGACCGACGGGCGCAAGATCTGGCGGCTGTTCGCGCAGAACTATCACCTGCTGCGCGGAACCCCTTCGCGGATGTGGCTGGACCACAGCTTTCAGAACGTCTTCGGCATCGACCGCCGTCTGTCGGCGGAAACGGCGGATTGGTATTACGACCATATTGCCGACTGCCTTGCCCGTCCCGAATTTCGCCCCCGCGCGTTGTTCGACCGCTTCAATATCGAGGTGATCGCCACGACCGAGGCCGCGACCGACGATCTGCACTGGCACCGCATGATCCGCGATTCGGGTTGGCACGGCCGCGTCATCACCGCCTATCGGCCCGATGGCGTGGTGGATCCGGACATGGCGGGATTTGCCGACAACGTGGCGCTGCTGGGGCAGCAGACGGGCTTCGACACCGCCACCTGGGATGGATACCTGGACGCGCATCGGGCGCGGCGGGCGTTCTTCAAGGATCATGGCGCAACCTCCACCGATCACGGCCACCCGACAGCCCGGACCGAGGATCTGCCCCAGGCCGATGCGGCCGCCTTGTTCCAGAAGGCCCTGCGCGGCACCTGCACCGCCGACGAGGCGGACGCCTTTCGCGGCCATATGCTGACCGAAATGGCGCGGATGAGCGGAGAGGACGGCCTTGTCCTGCAAATCCATCCCGGCGCGCGGCGCAACCACTCGGACCCGGTGATGGCGATCCATGGCCGCGACAAGGGTTTCGACATTCCAGGCCGGACGGATTACGTGGCCGCGCTGCGCCCGCTGCTGAACGCGGTGGGGATGCGTCCCGACCTGACGGTGATCCTGTTCACGCTGGACGAGACCGCCTATTCCCGCGAACTGGCCCCCTTGGCGGGCGTTTATCCCTGCCTGCGGCTTGGCCCGCCCTGGTGGTTCCACGACAGCCCCGAGGGGATGCGCAGGTTCCGCGAAATGACAACGGAAACCGCCGGTTTTTATAACACCGTGGGCTTCAACGACGACACCCGCGCCTTTTGCTCGATCCCCGCGCGCCATGATGTCGCGCGCCGGGTGGATTGCGCCTTTCTTGCCACTCTGGTCGCCACCGGACGCCTTGCCGCCGACGAGGCGCCCGATCTTGCCCACCAGTTGACCTATGGCCTCGTCAAGAAGGCCTACAAACTCTGAGCTTCACCAACGGGAGGATACCATGAAGTTCGTCAAGACCACCTTTGCCGGATTGCTGATCTCGGCCGCGTTTGTCGGCGGGGCCGCTGCGGCGGATTGCGAAATCACCCTGCGCTCGTCCGACACCCATCCCGACGGTTATCCGACCGTCGAGGGGGTCAAGGCCATGGCGGCCGAGGTCAAGGAAAAGACCGAAGGCCGCATCTGCATCGAGGTCTTCCCCTCGTCCCAGCTGGGCGAGGAAAAGGACACGATCGAGCAAACCCAGTTCGGCGTCATCGACATGGTGCGCGCATCCTTCGGGTCGTTCAACGACATCGTGCCGGTCACCCAGACGCTGTCGCTGCCCTATCTGTTCACCTCGCCCGAACACCAGCACGCAGTGATGGACGGCCCCATCGGCGAGGAAATCGCCAAGGCCTTCGAGGAAAAGGACTTGATCGCGCTTGCCTACTACGATGGCGGCGCGCGCAATTTCTATAACTCGGAAAAGCCGATCCGGTCTGTGGAAGACCTCAAGGGCATGAAGTTCCGCGTCATGCAGAACGACGTGTTCGTGGACATGATGTCCGCGCTTGGCGCCAACGCCACGCCGATGCCCTATGGCGAGGTCTATTCCTCGATCCAGACGGGCGTCATCGACGGGGCGGAAAACAACTTCCCGTCCTATGACAGTTCGGGTCATGCCGAGGTCGCCAAATACTTCACGCTGGACCAGCACCTGATGGTGCCAGAACTGGTCGCGGTGTCCAAGTCGTCGTGGGAAAAGTTGTCGCCCGAGGACCAGGAAATCATGCGCACGGCGGCCAAGAATTCCGCCACCGTTCAGCGCCAGCTTTGGGCCGAACAGGAAAAGGCCAGCGAGGAAAAGGTCGTCGCGGCCGGCGCCGAGGTCATCAAGGACGTGGACAAGACCGCCTTTATCGAGGCGATGGCCCCCGTCTATGAAAAATACGTGACCACGCCCGAGGCGCAGGATCTGGTCAAGCGCATCCAGGAAACCTCCGAAGCAGCGCAGTAACCCATGCAGCCCGCGGCGTCCTGGCCGCGGGCTTTCCTCTTTTCCCGCAATCGAAAGGTGGCGCCATGTCTGGCAGCATCGCCGCGTTGTCGCGTCTCAATTCCCGGCTTTCCGTGGCCTGCCTGTGGCTGGCTGGAACCGGGCTTGTGGCGATGACGGTCATCGTCTTCGCGCAGGTCTGGTTCCGCTATGTCCTGAACGACAGCCTGTTGTGGGTCGAACCGGTGGCGATCCTGCTGATGAGTTGGTTCATCTTCCTGGGATCCGCCGTGGGTGTCCATGAAGGCTTCCACATGGGGTTCGAGGTGCTGTTGTTCTTCGTTCCCCAAAAACTGGCCGCCGCCCTGCGGGTCGTGTCCGACCTGGCGGTCCTGGCCTTCAGCGTCGGCATGACGGTCTATGGCTGGCAACTGATGGCAAAGACCTGGGAATCGTCGGTCCCGGTGGTCGGGCTGCCGGGCGGGTTCACCTATATGCCGCTGTTCGCGGGCGGCGTCCTGATGACGCTGTTCATGCTGGAACATCTGCTGAACCGGCTGTCGGGCAAGCACGTCGATGCCGAACCCGATGCCGAAGACATTCTGATGACCGAGGTGTAAGACGATGGAATACCTGATCCTGTTCGGCGTCTTTACGCTTTTGATGCTGATCGGCACGCCGATCGCCTTTTGCCTGGGCATTTCCAGCCTTGCGACGATCCTGTATCTGGACCTGCCGCCGGTGGTCGTGTTCCAGCGGCTTTCCGCGGGGATTTCGGTCTTCACGCTGATGGCCATCCCGTTCTTCATCTTCGCGGGCGACCTGATGGTGCGGGGCGGCATCGCCGCGCGCATCGTGGCATTCGCCGGATCGCTGATCGGCCATGTCCGGGGCGGGCTGGGCCAAGTCAACATCGCCGCGTCCACCCTGTTCGGCGGCATCTCGGGTTCGGCGGTGGCCGAGGCCGCGGCGGTCGGCGGCATCATGATCCCGCAGATGAAGGCGCGCGGCTATGGCGCGGATTACGCCGTCAACGTGACCTCGATGGCGGCGCTGATCGCGCTGCTTCTTCCGCCCAGCCACAACATGATCATCTATTCGATCTCGGGCGGGGGGCGGATTTCGATTGCCGACCTGTTCACGGCGGGCATCATCCCCGGCCTGCTGCTGGCGGGTGCGCTGTCCGTGACCGCCTATCTGGTGGCCCGCAAGCGCGGCTATCCGACCGAGCCGTTCCCCGGCTTTGCCCGCGTCGGATATTATCTGGTGCAGTCGCTGCCCGGGATGCTGCTGATCGCCATCATCTTCGGCGGCGTGCGGTCGGGCGTCTTTACCGCCACTGAAAGCTCGTGCATCGCAGTGATCTATGCGCTGCTGGTGACGATGCTGGTTTATCGCAGCATGTCCTGGATGGACTTTGTCCATGCCACCCAGCAGGCGGTGCGCACCACGGCGATGGTTCTGCTGATCATCGGCATGGCGGGCGCCTTTGGCTGGCTGATGGCCTATCTGCACGTGGCGCAGATATCGCTGGACTGGATGCAGTCGGTGTCCGACAACCCGCTGGTGATCCTGCTGATGATCAATATCGTGCTGCTGGTGCTGGGCACCTTCATGGACATGTCGCCGCTGATCATCATCACCACGCCGATCTTCCTGCCGGTGGTGGCCGCCTTTGGTGTCGATCCCGTGCATTTCGGCGTCATCATGATCCTGAACCTGGGCATCGGGCTGAACACTCCGCCGCTTGGCCCGGTCCAGTTCGTCGCCGCCGCCGTGGCCCGGATTTCCATCTGGGAGGCGATGCGCAGCGTCTGGCCCTTCTATGCCGCGGGCTTGATCGTTCTGCTGATGGTCACATACATCCCCGCCCTGTCGCTGTGGCTGCCGGGGGTGTTCAAATGAGCGACCCTGTCCGCACCGTCCTGGCCCATTCCCCCGACCTGATGGTTGTCCGCTTTGCCTTCGAGGCGGGAGACCAGGGGGCGCTGCATTCCCATCACCATGTTCAATCGACCTATGTTCAATCAGGCCGCTATCGCTTTTCGGTCGATGCCCACGAGTTCGAGGTCGGGCCGGGCGATGCTTTCGTGATCCCCTCGAACGCGGTGCATGGCTGCACCTGCCTGGAAGGGGGCCTGCTGATCGACAGCTTCACCCCCCGCCGCGACGATTTTCTGTGAAAGGCCATACCATGACCATCCATGTCGAAACCCGCCACGCGATCCACCCCGACCATGCCAAGCGCATGGACACGGCGGACCTGCGCCAGCATTTCCTGGCCGAGGGGCTGTTTGCAACGGCGGAAATCCGGCTGGTCTATACCCATTACGACCGCTTTGTCGTGGGTGGCGCGGTCCCGGACGGCGCCGACCTTACATTGGACCAGATCGCGGAAACCAAAACCGCCACATTCCTAGAACGCCGCGAGATGGGCATCGTCAATATCGGCGAGGCCGGGTCCGTCACGGCGGCGGGCCAGACATGGGACTTGAAGAACGGCGACGTGTTGTATCTCGGGATGGGATCCGGCGCCGTCACCTTCAGCGGCAAGGGGCGGTTCTACATCACCTCCTGTCCCGCGCATCGGCAACTGCCCTGCCGCCTGATCACGGTCGATGAGGCCAAGGAGATGAAGACCGGCGCGGTCGAGACCTCGAACAAGCGCACCATCCGCCAGTTCATCCACCCGCTGGTCATGGAAAGCTGCCAGCTTGTGCTGGGCTATACCACGCTGGAAGACGGCTCGGTCTGGAACACCATCCCGTCCCATGTCCATGACCGCCGGATGGAGGCATACCTGTATCACGGCATGGCGCCTGAATCGCGCGTGCTGCACCTGATGGGAGAGCCGCAGGAAACCCGGCACCTGTTCGTGGCCAATGAACAGGCGGTGATCTCGCCATCCTGGTCGATCCATTCGGGCGCGGGCATCGGCGGCTATACCTTCATCTGGGCCATGGCGGGCGACAACGTGGATTACACCGACATGGACTTCGTCCAGCCGGGTGATCTGCGGTGAACGCCTTTTCGCTGGACGGCCAGGTGGCGCTTGTCACCGGCGCCAATACGGGCATCGGGCAGGCGATCGCGGTCGCCATGGCACAGGCCGGGGCCGAGGTGATCGCCGCAGGCCGCCGCGACTGCGACGAAACGCTGGCGCTGATGGGCCAGGTTTCTGAAAAGGCGGGGCGCGGGCTGCGGCTGGATTTCAGCGATCCGATGGCCGCGCGCGATGTCTTTGCCGGGGAACGCATCGACATCCTGGTCAACAACGCCGGCATCATCCGCCGCGCCGATGCGGTGGATTTCAGCGAAGCCGACTGGGACGAGGTGATGGACACGAATCTCAAGGCGCTGTTCTTCACCTGCCAGGCCTTCGCGCGCGCCGCCCTGCCGCGCGGGCGGGGCAAGATCGTCAACATCGCCAGCCTGCTGTCCTTCCAGGGCGGCATCCGGGTGCCGTCCTATACCGCCAGCAAGCACGGCGTGGCGGGCCTGACCAAGCTGATGGCGAACGAATGGGCCGCAAGGGGTCTCAACGTCAATGCCATCGCGCCGGGCTATATCGAGACGAACAACACGACCGCGCTGCGCGCCGATCCCGACCGCAACCGCGCGATCCTGGACCGCATCCCCGCAGGCCGCTGGGGCCGTGCCGAGGATATCGGCCAGACCGCCGTGTTCTTGTCCGCGCCCGCGTCCGATTACATCAACGGCGCGGTCCTGAACGTCGACGGAGGCTGGCTTGCACGATAGGCTTTACAGCGAACCCACCACGGCGGGGGGCATCGTCCACCTGGGCCTTGGCGCCTTTTTCCGTGCCCACGGTGCGGTCTATGTGGCCGAGGCCGGGGGCTGGGGCATCACCGGCGTGTCGCTGCAATCGCCCGGCACCCGCGACAAGCTGCGCCCGCAAGGCTGGGCCTATACCGCGCTTGAACTGGCGCCCGATGGCAAAAAGCCGCAGGTGGTCGCGGTGCTGCGCGACGTGCTGGTCGCGCCCGAGGATCCTCAGGCCGTCCTGGACGTCATGGCCGCGCCCGACACGCATATCGTCAGCCTGACGGTGACGGAAAAGGGCTATTGCCACGAACCTTCGACCGGCCGCCTGAACCGCGACCACCCCGACATCCGGCATGACTTGGCAAACCCGCTGCCCAAGTCCGCGCCCGGCTTCCTTGTGCGCGCCCTGGCCCTGCGCCGGGCCGCGGGCCTGCCGCCCTTCACGGTGCTGTGCTGCGACAACCTGCCGGAAAACGGCCGGGTCGTGCGGGGCGTGGTGGGGGATCTGGCCCGCCTGATCGACCCCGCGCTTGCGGACTGGATCGAGGCGCATGGCGCCTTCCCCTCCACGATGGTTGACCGCATCGTCCCCGCCACGACCCCCACGGACCTGGACCGGCTGGAGGCTGCGAGCGGATACCGCGACGAAGCGCCGGTGATGCACGAGCCTTTCCGCCAATGGGTGATCGAGGACCGGTTCTGCGGCCCCCGTCCGGCGTTCGAAACCGTTGGCGCGCAGATGGTCGCCGATGTCACGCCTTACGAGCATATGAAGCTGCGGATGCTGAACGGCACGCATTCCAGCCTCGCCTATCTGGGCTATCTGGCGGGGCATGAAACCATTGCCGACACGATGGCCGATCCGGTCTTTGCCGATTTCGTGCGTAGGCTTTGGCATGATGAGATCATTCCGGCCCTGACACCCCCGCCGGGCGAGGATCTGGCCGCCTATGCCGATGCGCTGGCTGCGCGCTATGCCAACCCCGCGATCCGGCACCGGACATGGCAGATCGCCATGGACGGCAGCCAGAAGCTGCCGCAGCGCATCCTGGGCACAATCGGGGAAAGCCGGGCTGCGGGCCGCGCCGTGCCGGGCCTGACCTTGGCGGTGGCCGCCTGGATGCGCTATATTTCGGGCCGCGATGAAAAGGGCCAGGCGATCGAGGTCAAGGATCCGCTGTCCACGCGCCTTGCCGCGCTGTGGCGCGACGATCCCGCGCAGACGGTGGTCGGGTTCCTTGGTTTGGCCGAGGTCTTTCCCCCCGCGTTGCGCGACGATGCGGGCTTTGCGGCCGATCTGTCGGCGGCGCTGTCGAGGCTGGTGCGCGACGGTGCGCGGGCCACGGCGGCAGATCGGGTTTCGGCCTGACGATACTGCTTTTTGCCGACAGCAAGGACCGGCGAAGGCGAAAGCCTTCGCCGTTGTTGTTCTAGGCCGGTTCCGCCACGGCCTGCCGTACCAAGGCGCCGCGATGGCGGATCACCTTGCGGCTGAGGTCGTGGCCCGCCGCAATGGCGCCCGCGCAATCCGCACCCGACAGGCTGGCCGCCAGATAGCCCGCATTGAAGCTGTCGCCCGCCGCCGTGCTGTCCACGGGCGTTTCGGGCAGCAGATCGTCGATGGTGCCCGATCCCCCGGCCCCGCCAAAGCTGATCGGCCCGCCGCCGTTCTTGACCACCACCTGCCCCGCCCCAAGCGCCAGATAGCGCGCGACGGTTGCCTGCGGGTCGGCATCGCCGAAATGGCTGGCCTCGTCGTCGAAGGAGGGCAGGACCAGATCGGCGCCCGCTGCCGCCTCGCTGATCCCCTGCCGCATCGTGTCGGCGTCGGCCCACAGGCGCGGACGCAGGTTCGGGTCGAAAACCACCCGTGTCCCCGCCGACCTTGCGCGCACAAGCGACGCCAGCAGGTTCGCGCGGCCTTCCGGCGGCAGGATCGCCACGGTGATTCCCGAGAAATAGGCGACATCCGCGCCGTCAAGCGCCGCGTCCAGGGCTGCCGGATCATCCGCCAGCCGCTTGGCCGCCGATGTGTCGCGCCAATAGGCGAAGCTGCGTTCGCCATCCGCCAGGCTGATCGCATAAAGTCCGATTTCCCGGTCGGGGTCGCGCCCGACATGATCCGTGCCGATCCCCTCGGCCGCCAGGAAATCCAGCATCTGCTGTGAAAACGCGCCCGCACCCACGCGCGACAGGTAATCGACCTGCCAGCCGGCGCCCAGCAACCGGCGCAGATACCAGGCGGTGTTCAGCGTATCGCCGGCGATGCCCAGCCGCCACAGGCCGGGCTGGTCCGACTGGCCCAGTTCGACCATCGCCTCGCCAATGGACAGGATGCGCATCACGCGGCCCGGTGGTTGCGCGACAAGGCCAGTTCCACGCCGCGCAGTTCCGCCAGACCCTTCAACCGCCCGATGGCCGGATAGCCCGGCTGGCCGCCGCGCCCGATGTCGTCCAGGATGTCCTGGCCGTGGTCGGGGCGCATGGGAATGCGCCAGTCCTCGCGACCCGCTGCCCGCCTGCGGGCTTCCTCGGCCAGCACCGCGTCGATCAGGTCCACCATGTCGGTCTGGCCGGTCAGGTGCTCATCCTCGAAGAAGCTGGCGGGGATGGTGTCGGTATCGCGGCGGACATTGCGCAGGTGCAGGAAATGCACCCGGTCGCCCAGGCGGCGCATCATGCCGGGCAGGTCGTTGTCATGCCGCGCGCCCAGGGATCCGGAACACAGCGTGATGCCGTTCGCAGGCAGATCCACCGCCGCCATGCGTTCGGCGTAATCGGCCTCGGTGGACATGACGCGGGGCAGGCCCAGCAGCGCAAAGGGCGGATCGTCCGGGTGGCAGCACAGCCGCATCCCCAGTTCCTGCGCGACAGGGGCCACCTGTTCCAGGAAGTCGTTGAAGTTGCGGCGCAGCACCGCGTCGGTCACCGGGGCATAGGTTTGCAGCAGGTCGCGCACATCGCCCATGGTCAGATGCTCGGCCGCGCCGGGCAGGCCAAAGACCACGTTCCCGGCAAGCTGCTGGCGGGCCGCGTCGTCCATATCGGCAAAGCGGCGGGCGGCGGCATCGCGGATGTCCTCGGGGAAGTCCTCGGCCGCGCCGGGACGTTCCAGGATATGGATGTCGAAGGCTGCAAAGTCGGTCAGGTCGAACCTCATGCAGCGGGCGCCATTCGGGCGGCGCCATTCCAGGTCGGTCCGCGTCCAGTCCAGCACCGGCATGAAGTTATAGCAGATCACCCGGATCCCCGCCGCGTGCAGGTTCCGCATGGATTGGGTCCAGTTCTGCACATGGCCCCGCCAATCGCCGGTCTGGGTCTTGATCGCCTCGCTGACGGGCAGGCTTTCCACCACCTCCCACGCAAGGCCGGACGGGCTGCCGTCGCGCATCGCGGCCAACTGGGCCTGGCGCAGCGCGATCTGTTCGGGCGACCAGACCTCGCCCGTGGGAACATGGTGCAGCGCCGTGACGACGCCTTGCACCCCTGCCTGCATCATGTCGTCGATGGACACGCGGTCGTTCGGGCCGAACCAGCGCCAGGTTTGTCGCATCCGGGATTCCTTTCAGTCGGTGAAATAGTCGGGCTGGGCCGCGGCCATCTGCGGCACCTCGGTCAGCATCTGGCGCAGATGGAGCCGCATGGCGGTTTCCGCCGCATCCGGGTCGCCCTGTCGCAGCGCATCCAGGATTTGCTGGTGCTGGCCGATGGTAAAACCCCGGTCGAAGACGCGCATCGACAAATGCCGCAGCCGGTTCATCTGCGCCTTGAGCCGGTCAAGGTCGGCCCAGAGGGCCTCTTGCCCCGCAGCCAGGGCCAGCAGGCGGTGGAAGCGGTCGTCGGATTCGATGAAATCCTCGACCGATGCGGTCTGGTCGGCGCGGTGCTGGCGGGCGATCTCGTCCGCCATGCGGTCTAGGATGTCGGCGGGCCGGGCCTTGGCCACGGCGCGGGCCAGATCGGCCTCGACCGCTTCGCGGATGAAGCGGGCGGACAGGACCGACGCGACCGAGATCTTGCTGATATAAGTGCCGCGCTGTGGCCGGACCTCGGCCAGGCCTTCGCTTGCCAGGCGGATAAAGGCCTCGCGGACAGGCTGGCGGCTAAGGCCGATGGCGGCCGCGACCTCGGTTTCGCTGATGCGCATCCCGGGGGGCAGATCCCCCTGCTGGACACGCTTGCGCAGCCAGTCATGGACCTGGGCCGAGGTGCTGGGAGCGATGGTGATCCGGGCGATGTCCATGGAAGCCTCCTGGGGCATTATTATGCCATACTTCCATACAAGTAAAGGCGTTAACTGGCAGGGTTGCCCTGCAGGTCCCCTTGCAACGCAAGCGAATTGAACCCCTACGGGGTCGTAGGAGCTTCAGAAGGCATTGCCGGGGTTTCGGTCGCCTCGGTGGCAGGTGCCGGCCCGCTTTCCACCAGCCGGTTCTGGTTCCATTCGCCCGACGCCACCTCTCCGCTGGCATAGCGCATCACGCCCTGGCCCTGGCGCTTGCCTGCCACGAAATATCCTTCATAGCGGTCTCCGCTGGCATAGGTCGCGACGCCCTGGCCGTCGATTTCCCCGGCCTTCCAGCCGCCCTCATAGACAAAGCCGTCGGGCGTGGTCAGCTTGCCCGGGCCTTCACGCAACCCGTTGACGAAGCCGCCGGTATAGACCGTGCCGTCGGCATAGGTGGCCTGGCCTTCGCCGTGGCGCTGGCCGTCTGCCCAGGCGCCGGTGTAAACATAGCCGTCGGGATAGGTCATGCGCCCCTGGCCATGGTTGCGGGCGTTCCTGAAACCGCCCTCATAGACCATGCCATTGGCATAGGTGGCCTTGCCCTCGCCCTCGATCACGCCTTGGGACCACTGGCCTTCATAGGTCGCGCCGTCGGGATAGGTGATCTTGCCCCGGCCATCGGGGCGGTCGGCCTTCATCTGGCCCTGGTAGATCGAGCCATCGGGATAGGTGATCCGGCCCTGCCCCTCCATCCGGCCTTCCACCCACTGGCCGGCATAAACATAGCCGTCGATGCCGGTAAAGGTGCCCTGCCCGTGGCGGCGGTCGGATTTGAAGGCGCCGTCATAAACATCGCCATTGGCATAGGTGGCAACCCCCTGGCCTTCCCGCCTGCCGTTCAGCATCTGGCCCTCGTAGCGGTCGCCCGATCCCTGGACCAGGACGCCGGTGCCAGACATCTGCCCGGCCGACCAGATGCCGTCATACACCAGCCCGTCGGCCATGGTCAGCCGGCCCTTGCCCGCGCGCTGGCCGGCCAGCATCCCGCCTTCATAGACCGCGCCGTCGGGATAGGTGATCCGGCCCTGGCCTTCCTTGACGCCCGCGTTCCAGTCGCCTTCATAGCGATAGCCGTTGGACTGGGTCAGCACGCCGCGGCCCTGGTGCAGGCCCTTGACGAAATCACCGACATAGACCGACCCGTTGGCATAGCGCGCCTCGCCCTTGCCGGTGATCTCTCCGGCGACCCAGTCGCCCTGATAGGTGCCGCCATCGGCATAGGTGATGGTGCCCGTGCCGTTGGGCTTGCCTTCGGCGAACTGGCCTTCATAAACCGAGCCGTTGGGAAAGGTGGCACGGCCCTG
The DNA here is from genome assembly GCF_030863885.1 of Paracoccus actinidiae. NCBI lineage: Bacteria > Pseudomonadati > Pseudomonadota > Alphaproteobacteria > Rhodobacterales > Paracoccaceae > Paracoccus > Paracoccus actinidiae. The sequence goes on along the minus strand of NZ_CP132956.1, from coordinate 1,203,809 downwards.
GCCCAGGATCTCGCCCTCGACCCAGTCGCCTTCATAGCGATAGCCGTTGGGCAACTGATAGCTGCCCTGGCCGTGCTGGCGGCCGTTGCGGAAGGTGCCTTCATAAACGCCGCCGTCGTCGTATTGCTTGGTGACGACCTGCGCGTCCGCTGCCGCAGACCCCGCCAACAGCGCCACGACCGCCGCCCAACTTGCCGCCTTCATCGCCACAATGCCCTTTGTCTTTTGCCCATGGTCTAGCGCAGCGGAACCCCCGGCGCAAAGCCCGACTTTTCCTTATGCGCACCATCGCCTATCACGATTCCCACAAGGACCAGGGGCAAAGCACCATGACGAACCGTTTCCGCCTGACCATCGGCCAGCTGAACCCCACCGTGGGCGACCTGCCGGGCAACGCCGCCAAGGCCCGCGAGGCCTGGGCCGCCGCGAAGGAGGCAGGGGCCGATATGCTGGCCCTGCCCGAGATGTTCATCACCGGATACCAGACCCAGGATCTGGTGCTGAAGCCCGCCTTCACCCGTCAGGCCGAGGACGCGATCCGGACCCTGGGCGCGGCCTGCACCGGCGGTCCCGCCATCGGCATCGGCGGACCCTGGGCTGACCGCGACATGCTCTACAACGCCTATTGGGTCTTCAAGGACGGCGAGCTGGTGGCCCGCGTGCTGAAGCACCGCCTGCCCCACAAGCAGTTGTTCGACGAGTTGCGCCTGTTCGACAGCGGACCGATCAGCGGTCCTTATCCGGTGGCGGGCGCGCGCATCGGATCGCCCATCTGCGAGGACGGCTGGGCCCCCGACGTGGCGGAAACCCTGGCCGAGACGGGGGCCGAGATCCTGGTGGTGCCCAACGGTTCGCCCTATCACAGGAACAAGCTGGACCTGCGCATGGGCCATATGGTCGCCCGCGTCGTGGAAACCGGGCTGCCCTTGGTTTACGTCAACATGGTCGGCGGACAGGACGACCAGTTGTATGACGGCGCAAGCTTCGTGCTGAATCCCGGCGGCCACAAGGTCGTGCAGCTTCCCCCCTTCCAGGAGATGCTGGCCCATGTCGATTTCACACTGACGGGCGACGGCTGGCGGGCCGAACCGGGCGAAATGGCCCCCCAGCCCGACGAATGGGAACAGGATTACATGGCGATGATGCTGGGCCTGCGCGAATACATGCGCAAGTCGGGCTTTTCCAAGGTGGTGCTGGGCCTGTCCGGGGGGATCGATTCCGCGCTTGTGGCGACCATCGCCGCCGACGCCGTCGGGCCGGAAAACGTCCATTGCGTGATGCTGCCCAGCGAATACACGTCCCAGACCAGCCTGGACGACGCGGCCGATTGCGCGGCCCGTCTTGGAACCCGGTTGGACACGGTCCGCATCGACGGCGCGCGCGACGCGGTGTCCGACGCCCTGGCCCATCTGATGGAAGGCACGCAGCCCGACATCACCGAGGAAAACATCCAGTCCCGCCTGCGCGGGGTGATGCTGATGGCCATTTCCAACAAGTTCGGGGGAATGCTGCTGACCACCGGCAACAAGTCCGAGGTGGGCGTGGGATACGCAACGATCTATGGCGACATGGCGGGAGGATACAATCCGATCAAGGATCTGTACAAGACCCGCGTGTTCCAGACCTGCCGCTGGCGCAACGCCAATCACCGCGACTGGATGATGGGACCGGCGGGCGAGGTGATCCCGCCCCGGATCATCACCAAGCCCCCGTCGGCGGAACTGCGTCCCGACCAGGTGGACCAGGATTCGCTGCCCCCCTATGAAATCCTGGACGCGATCCTGGAAGGGCTTGTCGAAAAGGATCTGTCGCTGGCCGATCTGGTCGATCAGGGCTTTGACGCGGATACGGTGCGCAACGTGGAACGTCTGCTGTATGGCAGCGAATGGAAGCGGTATCAGGCCGCGCCGGGACCGAGGATTTCGACCCGCGCCTTCTGGCTGGACCGCCGTTATCCCTTGGTGAACCGCTGGCGGGACAAGCTGTAGGGCCGCGTCCCGGGGCAGGCGTCACCCCAGCAATTCGCGCGCGGCCATGTCGATAAAGGCTTCCTGGTTGCGCCCGACATTATGAAGAAAGACCGTATCCGCGCCCAGGCCGGAAAGCGCCTGCAGGTCGGCGCGGTGCAGCCCCGGATCGGCCGAGACGCGCACCGACCGTCCGATCTGGTCGGGGCCGACGAACTGCCCCAGAAGGTCGAAATCGGACGGGCGGCGGATGTCCCAGTTGATCTCGCCTCCGATCGCGACCGGCGCCCACTGGTCCAGAGCGTTGGCCATGGCCTGATCGGGCGTTTCGGCCCAGGACATGGTGTGCTGGATATGGACGGGCTTGCCCTCTCCGCCGCCGTCGCGGAACGCGGCGATCACCTTGGCCACCTTGTCGGGGTCGCCGCCCAGGGTCAGCAGCCCTTCGGCCCAGCCGCCCAGGTAACGCGCCGTCTCGGGTGTCGCGGCGGCGCCGAACAAGGGCGGCGGCGTATCGGGCAACGACCACAACCGCCCCTCGACAACGGTGATGCGGCCGCGATGAGTCATGGTTTCGCCCCGCAGCAGGGCGTGCATCACGTCAAAGCATTCCCGCAGGCGGGCATTGCGTTCGGGCTTGTCGGGCCAGGCCATGCCCGTCATCGCCTCGTTCAGCGCCTCGCCCGTGCCCAGGGCCACCCAGAACCGGCCCGGGAACATCTGCCCCAGCGTCGCCACCGCCTGGGCCATCACGGCCGGGTGATAGCGGTATCCCGGCGCGGAAATGTTACCGAAGGGAATCGTGGTTGCCGCCATCGCCGCCCCCAGCCAGACCCAGGCATGGCCGGACTGGCCCTGACGCGCGCTCCAGGGCTGGATGTGGTCGGAACACTTGATCGCGGCAAAGCCCGCCGCCTCGGCCCGGACCGCAAGGTCGCGCAAGGTGCGCGGGTCGAACTGTTCGTGAGAAGCGTGGTATCCGATGCGCGTCATGGCAGATCCCGTCATTCGTCCCTGCGCAAGCCCCTGACCCGGCAGGAAGTTCCCGCGCGGAACAATTCCCGCATCTGGCAGCTTGCGCTGTGGCACGAAAAGGGACGGGCATGGCCGAGACGGGCGAGTGGTGGAAGAACACGGTCATCTATGGCGTGGACGTGGAACGCTTTTGCGACGGCAACGGCGACGGGATCGGCGATTTCACGGGGCTGACGGACAAGCTGGACCACCTCGCCCGGTTGGGCGTGACCTGCATCTGGCTGCTGCCCTTCCATCCCTCGACCAACCGCGACAACGGCTATGACATCACCGATTACCTGCAGGTCAATCCGCGATACGGCACCTTCGACGACTTCCTGGCCTTTGTGACCGGCGCCGGGGCCCGCGGCATCCGCGTGATCCTGGATTTGGTGGCGCAGCACACCTCGGACCGGCATCCGTAGTTCCTGTCGGCCCGCCACGATGCCCGACGAGGCCAACCTGGAACGGCTGGACCCGGACGCCTTCCGCGACACCATGGATGCCCTTGGCCCGGACGACGCCATGCGCATCTTCGGGCGCGGCCTGCGCCGCCGCCTGGCGCCGATGCTGGGGGACGACGGCCCGCGGCTGCGCCTGGCCTTCAGCCTGCTGTTCGCCATGCCTGGCGCCCCCCTGATCTGCTATGGCGACGAGATCGGGATGGCCGAGGATCTGTCGCAAAAGGGCCGCAACGCCGTGCGCAGCCCGATGCAATGGACCAAGGGCCGCAACGGCGGCTTTTCCACCGCCCCCAAGGCGCAATTGGCCCAAGCCCTGATGACGGGCGATTTCGGTCCCAACGCCGTGAATGCCGAAGACCAATGGGCGGATGATGGATCGCTGCTGAACTTGGTCGCGCGCCTGGCTGCGATCCGCCTGGCCCATCCCGGTATCGGCCGTCGCGAATGCCGCCCCATCGGCGATGCGCCGGACAGCGTGATCGCCCTGCGATATGCCGCCGCCGACCATGACCTTGTCGTGATCCACAACCTGTCGGCCAAGCCCGCGCCTCTGGATCTGGATCTGGGGGCATCGTGTCGGGGCGGGGGCGCGGTTCTTCTGGGCGATCCGCTGTCCACGGATGACGGGCATCTGAAAGTCACCCTGCCCGCTTATGATTTTCGCTGGTCCAAATGGCCGCGATAAGGCACTGTCATCCCCTTCGCAAAATCCCCGAAAGGATATTGTCATGACCGTTCATGCCGTTGGAACCCATGCCGCCGACCAGCCCCTTGGCCCGATGGAGATCACCCGCCGCGACGTGGGTGCCCATGACGTGGCGATCCAGATCGTCTTTTGCGGCATCTGCCATTCCGACCTGCACCAGGTGCGCAGCGAATGGGCAGGCACGTTGTATCCCTGCGTTCCGGGCCACGAGATCGTGGGCCGCGTGACCAAGGTCGGCGCCCATGTCACCAGCCACAAGCCGGGCGATCTGGTCGGCGTCGGCTGCATCGTGGACAGCTGCCAGGGTTGCCCCGACTGCGCCGAAGGGCTGGAGAATTACTGCGACGGCATGGTCGGCACCTATAACGGCCCGACCGCCGACGCGCCGGGCCATACGCTGGGCGGCTATTCCCAGGCGATCGTCGTCCATGAACGCTTCGTCCTGCGCATCACCCACCCTGAGGATCAGCTGGCCGCCGTGGCCCCGCTGCTGTGCGCGGGCATCACCACCTATTCGCCGCTGCGTCACTGGGGCGCGGGTCCGGGCAAGAAGGTCGGCATCGTCGGCATCGGGGGCTTGGGCCATATGGGCGTGAAGCTGGCGCACGCGATGGGCGCCCATGTAGTGGCCTTCACCACCTCGCCCGACAAGCGCGAGGCCGCCAAGGCCTTGGGCGCGGACGAAGTGATCGTGTCCAGGAATGCCGAGGAGATGGCGGCCCATGCGCAAAGCTTCGATTTCATCCTGAACACGGTCGCCGCGCCCCATGACCTGGACGCGTTCCTGGCGTTGCTGAAGCGCGACGGCACCATGACGCTGGTGGGCGCACCCGCGACGCCCCATCCCTCGCCCAATGTCTTCAACCTGATCATGCGCCGTCGCAGCCTTGCCGGCTCCCTGATCGGCGGCATCCCGGAAACCCAGGAAATGCTGGATTTCTGCGCCCAGCACGGCATCACCGCCGATATCGAGATGATCCGCGCCGATGAAATCGAACAGGCTTACGAACGGATGCTGAAGGGCGACGTGAAATACCGCTTTGTCATGGACATCGCCACGATGGCGTGAACCACGGCCCTGGCAGCCGGGGACAACCCCGGCTGTCAGGCATAATCCACCCAGACGCCGCCCGCATCCGCGGACCGGACGCAATGTTCCACCCAGCGGACCCCTTCGACCCCCGCCGCGACCCCGGGATAGCGCAGATGGGCCACGCGGGACGGATCGCCCTCCTCATGCGCCTCGATGGCTTGGGCAAAGCGCGAATGCAGGTTGGCCCATGCCTCGAACAGCCCTTCGGGATGGCCCGCGCCGATGCGGTCATCGCCCAGCGCCTGCGGGTGCAGATAAGGCATTCCCCGGTCCAGAAGGCGCGCGGGTTCACCCTGGATTTCCAGCCGCAACTGGTTGGGGTGTTCGTCCCACCACTCGACCGATCCCTTGGATCCGGTGATCCGCACCTTCTGGCTGTGCATCGCCCCGGCATTCACGGCCGATGTCCACAGCGTCCCCACCGCGCCCCCGTCATATTCCATCAGAACCGTCGCGTTATCCTCCAGCGGCGCGCGCGAGGCGACAAAGCTTTGCCGCGAACACAGCAGCCGCCGGATCCGCAGGTCGGGGCAGATCACCTGCGCGATATACAGCGGATGGGTGGCCAGATCCCCCAGGACATAGCTGGGACCGGCAAAGGCCGGATCGACGCGCCAGCGGGTGGCGGGGCTGTCCTGTTCCACCGGTGCGCTGTGAAAGCCGTGGGCGAATTGCAGGTTGACGATGCGGATCTTGCCTAGGGTGCCATCCGCGACCAGACGCGCCGCCTCCTCGATCATCTGGTGGCCGGAATAGCCATAGGTGACGCCCACGACCAGACCGCGTTCGGCGGCGATGGCCTGCAGGTCCAACGCCTCGGCCGTGGTGAAGGTCAGGGGCTTTTCGCAGATGACATGGATGCCCGCCAGCAATGCCGCCTTGGTGATCGGGTAATGGGTGTTGTTCGGCGTGGCGATGGTCACGCAGCGGATGCCGTCGGGGCGGGCGGCTTCGGCCGCGAACATCGCCTGGTAATCGGGATAGCAGCGATCCGGATCCAGCCCCAGGTCGGCCCCGAAGGCCCGACCCCGGCCGGGATCCAGGTCGAAGGCCCCGGCCACCAGATCGAAATAGCCGTCGCGCATCGCGGCCGACCGGTGGACATAGCCGATCTGGCTGCCCCTGCCGCCGCCGACCATGCCCCAGCGGATTGCATTCTTCGTCAGGCGGGTGCCATCGATCATCGGGTCGTCTCCTTGGTGGGGGCAAAGCCTATGGTTTCCAGATAGCGGCGGGATTTTGCGACATCGGCCAGCGATCCCCCGGCATTGCGGGGATCGCGTTCCTGCTCGACGGTGATGAAACCGGCATAGCCGCGCCGTTCCAGCAGCGACCGGATCGCGGGATAGTCGATGCAGCCGTCGCCGATGGGACACATCACGCCTTCAGCGCAGGCGTCGAAAAAGCGGATGCGGCGGGTCATCACATCCGCGAATTTCGTGGCATCGATATCCTTGAAGTGAATGTAGTCCAGCCGGTCCCAGTACCGGTCCAGCATCGCCACGGGATCCATCCCGGCATAGGCGGTGTGGCCGGTGTCCAGGCACAGCCCCGCCTCGGTGGCGGGGATGTCGGCACAGACCCGCGCGATCTCGTCCGCGAATTCGACATGGCCGCCCGCATGGGGGTGAATCACGGCGCGGACGCCGTATTCGTCCCGCGCGATCCGGGCGATGGCGCGGATATTGGCGATCATACCCGCCCAGGCGGCGTCGTGCAGCCGCATCGCGTGGTCCGAATGGCCCGCGGTGTAATCGCGCGCATCGTGCCCCCAGTCCATCACCGTCAGATAGGGTGCGGCGAACCGCTGGCCCGGCGCCGTGGGCGGTTTTGGAAGCGCCGTGATCACCGCACAGATTTGGTGCGCCTGACGTTCCAGCGCCTCGCGGTTCGCGGGATCCACGAGGTTGTCGAAGATGGTGCCCGCCACGACATACAGCCCATGCTGGCGCAAGGCATCCGATACCATCGGTGCGTCCAGCGGCATGTATCCGTATGGCCCCAGTTCCAGCCCGCCGTAACCTGCCGCGGCAGCCTCCTTCAGCACCAGACGCCAGTCGGGCAGGTTCGGGTTCGAGACATCGTCCACGCCCCAGCAACAGGGCGCTGTCGTGATGGTGATGGTCATGGCTTCCTCCAGTCCAGGCAGGATTAACCGGCAAGTGACGCAGGACGAAGATCGGCCTTGAGGGGATCCCCTCAATCGCTCATCGTCCTGCGGAAAAGGGAAGAACCATGGGAAAAGTGACGCTGGAAGACGTGGCGCAGGCGTCAGGGGTATCGCTGGCCACCGTGGACCGGGTGGTGAACCGCCGCGGCGGGGTGTCCGCAGACAAGGAGGCGGCAATCCTGTCGGCCGCCCGCCGCCTGGGCTTGGACCGCAGTCTGCGGGTCACGCCCACGGCTGCCAAGCGCATCGCGGTGCTGATTCAGCCGCCGTCCAATCCGTTCCATGCCCAGTTGCGCCAGGGCATCGAACAGGCCCGCGCCATTCATCGCGACCTGAACCTGCTGTTCCAGATCGAGCGGATCGACCCCGCGCAGCCTGACCGCATCGCCGCCCAGATCGCCCGTGCCGCCGCATGGGCGGACGGGATGATCCTGACCGTTCCCGCCGCCGCCCAGATCGTCGCGGCGATCGAGGCGCTGCCCCCGCGCATCCCGGTCGTGACCCTGGCCGACGACGTGCCCGCCCGTGACCGCGCGGCCTTTGTCGGTCCCGACGACCGCCAATCGGGCCGCGTCGCGGGCGACCTGATGGGATATCTGGTCGGACATGGCGGGGGTGAAACGCTCGTGCTGATCGGCCGCTTCGACATGCCCGGCCATGGCGCGCGCAGCGGCGGCTTCACGGACGTCTTGGCAGAACGCCATCCCGCCCTGCGCGTCGCCGATATCCTGGAAACGCACGAGGACAAGGGGACCGCAGCCGCCATGGCGCTGCGCGCGGCACGCACGAACCCCGACCTGTGCGGCATCTATCTGTGCACCACCGGCTGTTCGGAACTGGTCGCGGCGCTGGCGCCCATTCGACAGACCCGCCCCCTCGCCATCGTCACCCATGAACAGACCCCCGAACGCCGCCTGATGCTGAAGGCCCGCAAAGTGCAGGCGATCATCGACCAGAACCCCGTGCTGGAGGCCCGGCTGGCCGTGGAAACCATGGCCCGGCTGATCGGCCGGCTTGAGGGCGAGGCCTGTTCCATCGCGACCGAGATCCGGATCCTCATGCCCGAAAGCGTCTGAGGGTTTTCCCTCAACCCCGCGCTTGTCCCCTGCCCCGCCGTGACTAGCGTGGCGCCAAGGATGGAGGAAACATGGCTGACATCGGCTTTGGGGTCATCGGCGCGGGGTACATGGGCAAGGCCTATGCCATCGCGCTGTCGCAGGTTTCGACCGTATACGAGATGCCGGATCGCGCAATCAGGCGCGTCATCGCGACGGAATTCGGCTTTGAACGCGGCACAGGCGACTGGCGCGATCTGCTGGCGGCGGAAGACGTGCAGGCGGTCGCCATCGCCTCGCCCACCTTCCTGCACGCGGACATGGCCGTGGCGGCCCTGCAGGCGGGCAAGCACGTGATCTGCGAAAAGCCCCTGGGCCGCACCGCGCGCGAAGCCGCGCAGATGGCCAGGGTCGCGCAGGCCAGCGGTCGCGTCACCATGACCGGCTTCAATTATATCAAGAATCCCGCGACCCAGCTTGCCCGAGAGATCATCGAGACTGGAGAGATCGGCGAGGTCATCCATTTCGGCGCCACCCATGTCGAGGATTACCTGCTGGACCCGACGCTGCCCCATGACTGGCGGCAGGTCGCGGTCAATGTCGGGCGGGCCGGTGCGCTTGGCGACATCGCCAGCCATGCGATCAACCTGGCGCATTTCCTTGTCGGTCCAGTGGCCGAGGTGGTGGGCATGCGCCAGACGGTCTACGCGCAGCGCCCGGCGGGGGACGGGATGGCCGCCGTCGAAAACGACGACCAGGCCCAGTTCCTGATGCGCTTTGCATCCGGCGTGCCGGGCAGCATCACGGCCAGCCGCATCCATGCGGGACGCAAGATGGGCCTGACCTACGAGGTCGTGGGCACCAAAGGCACGGTGCGGTTCGATCAGGAACGGATGGCGGAACTGCAATTCTATGACGCCCGCGACCGCAAGGGGCGGCAAGGGTTCCGCACGATCTTGGCCGCGCCGGGTCATGGCGATTATGGCCGCTTCTGCATCGGCGCGGGCCATGGCTTCGGCTATAACGACATGATCGTGGTCGAAATGGCCGAATTCATCCGCGCCATCGTGCAAGGCACCCCGGCCTGGCCGGACTTTGCCGCCGCCGTCCATACCGCCGCCGTGGTCGATGCGGTGCTGGCATCCTGCGACACGGGCGGCTGGATCCACGTCAACACAATCGAATCGGCGGCCTGGGCATGACGCGCCTTGCCGTTTTCGGGGCGGGCCGCATCGGCGCCGTCCATGCGATGAACGCCACCGCCATTCCCGGTGTCGAGGTCGTCCATCTTGTCGATCCGGTCGCCGACTGCGACGCACTTGCCGCCCGGATCGGGGCACGGCGGTCGGATGCCCATGACGCGCTGTCCGACGACCTGGACGGCATCGTCATCTGTTCGTCCACCGACAGCCATGCGGAATTGCTGCTGGCGGCGGCCGAACGCGGGCTGGCGGTGTTCTGCGAAAAGCCGATCTCGCTCGACTGGCCGACGGTCGCGCGCGTGACCGCGGCCGTCGAGGCCTCGGGCATCCGCTGCATGCTGGGCTTTCAGCGCCGTTACGATCCGAACTTCCGCGCCGTGCGGGACCGCATCGCATCGGGCCAGTCGGGGCGGCTGGAACAGCTGGTGATGCACACCCGCGACCCCGGCCCGCCGCCTATCGTCTATGTCCGCCGTTCGGGCGGGATGCTGCGGGACCAGGCGATCCACGATTTCGACCAGGCGCGGTTCATGTGCGGCGAGGAGATCGCGACCGTCTATGCCGTCGGCAATTGCCAGATCGATCCCGCCATTGGCGAGGCGGGCGATATCGACACGCTGGCGGTGACGATGCTGACCGAATCCGGGCGCATGGTCACGATGACCAACAACCGCCGCGGCCCCCTTGGCTATGATCAGCGGCTCGAGGCGCATTGCGCGGCCGAGGTCCTGTTCATCGACAACCGCCCGCAGACGGATGTCCGCATTGCCGGGCCATCGGGCCAGATGACCGCGCCACCGATGGATTACTTCATTTCCCGGTTCGAGGCCGCCTATCGCGCCGAGATGCAAGCCTTTGCCGCATGGCTGCAGGGCGGCCCTGCACCGCTGGCGGGGATCCGCGACGGATACGAGGCGCAGCGTCTGGCCGAGGCCGCGATCGCCTCGATCGCGACGGGCCAGCCGGTCGATCTGCGGGGCGGCTGGCAGCCTTGACGGGCGGGGCGATGATGTGAAACCGTCAAGACCCTGACGGATCCCATCACCAGCCGGAAAGACAGCCGATGCGCCGCCCGACCATTGCCGACCTTGCGCGCGAGGCGGGCGTCAGCCTTGCCACGGCCGACCGGGTTCTGAACGGCCGCCTGAAGGTGCGCGAGGAAACCGCGCGCCGCGTGCAGGACGCCGCGCAGCGCATCGGCTATCACGGCGCCAATGCGATCCGGGCGCGGCTGATGGCGGAACTTCCCGAACTGCACGTCGCACTGATCCTGCAAAAGGAACGGCATCCGTTTTATCAGGACTTCGCGCGCGAATTTCAGGACCAGGCGGCGCAGATCACCTCGCACCGGGTGCGGGTGACGGTGCGGTTCGCGCAATCGACCCTGCCGGGGGAACTGGAACAATTGCTGGCGTCACTGGCCGGCAAGGTCGATGCGGTGGCAGCCACGGGGCTGGATCACCACAAGGTCACGGCGGCGGTCAGCGATTTGCGGGCACGCGGCATCCCCACCTTTTCCCTGCTGTCGGATTTTGCCCAAGGGGTGCGCGAAAGCTATGTCGGCACCAACAACATCAAGGTCGGCCGTTCGGCGGGCTGGCTGATTTCCAGGATCGCGCCCAAGCCCGGCAAGGTCGCGGTCTTCATCGGCGGGCACCGGTTTCACGGCCACGAACTGCGCGAAACCGGATTTCGCAGCTATTTCCGGGAATACGCCCCGGATTTCGAACTGCTGAACCCCCAGGTCAACCTGGAAACAAGGCAACTGACCCATGAGGCGGTGACCGAACTTCTGGAACGGCACAATGACATCGTCGGCATCTATTGCGCGGGCGGCGGGATGGAAGGCGCCATCGCCGCGCTGCGCGAGTCGCGAAAGCCGGGCGACGTGGTGCTGATCGTCAATGAACTGACGCCGGATTCGCGCGAGGCCTTGCAGGACCGCACCCTGTCCGTCGTCATCAGCACCCCCCTGCGCCAGGTCTGCGAGGAAACCCTCGCCCTGATGATCCAGGCGCGCGACCACGGGCTGACCGATAATCCGGGGCAGCGGTTCCTGCCCTTCCAGATCTGGACACCGGAAAGCCTGTAAGGCGCGTGATGTAAAGCCATCATTGCACCCGTCATTTTCCATCACGAATGATGGGTTTCGCCGCCACAGCATGATTGACCCACGCACGCCATTCCGTGATCTTTCCCCTGCGACGACCTGAGGAGAATCGTCGCCGCCTGCCAAAGACCCAAAGCCGCGCAACCCTGCACCCGCAGGGCTGGTCCCTTGCGGCCCGTCGTCTGGCACGAAGCAACGAACAAGGTGCCCAAGCGCACCATCAGTGGAGGAAGACCATGAAGCGACTGCTGACGGCGACCGCGATCTGCGGGCTGCTGGGAACGGCTGCCCAGGCCGAGAACATCGGGGTGTCCATGGCCCTGTTCGACGACAATTTCCTGACTGTCCTGCGCAACGGGATGGGGGACCACGCCGCCAGCCGGGACGGCGTGACCCTGCAGATCGAAGACGCGCAGAACGACGTGGGCAAGCAGCTGAACCAGATCCAGAACTTCGTGGCCTTGGGCGTGGACGCGATCATCGTGAACCCTGTCGATACAGATGCCACCGTCGCCATGTCCCAGGCCGCGGCCGACGCCGGGATTCCGCTGGTCTATGTGAACCGCGAGCCTGTGAACGTCGATGACCTGCCGGAAAACCAGGCCTTCGTGGCATCCGACGAAAAGGAATCCGGCACCCTGGAAACCCAGGAAATCTGCCGCCTTCTGAAAGAGGCCGGCAAGACCGAGGCCAAGGCCGTCGTCCTGATGGGCGAGTTGTCGAACCAGGCCGCGCGGATGCGCACCCAGGACATCAAGGACGTGATCGCCACGCCCGAATGCAGCTTCATCCAGATCGTCGAGGAGCAGACCGCGAACTGGTCGCGCACGCAAGCCGCCGACCTGATGACGAACTGGATCACCTCGGGGCTGGAATTCGACGCGGTGATTTCCAACAACGACGAAATGGCCATCGGCGCGATCCAGGCCATGAAATCGGCGGGCGTGTCGATGGATGACGTGATCGTCGGTGGTGTTGATGCGACGCAGGACGCGCTTGCCGCGATGGAGGCGGGCGACCTGGACGTGACCGTGTTCCAGAACGCGGCGGGCCAGGGCGAGGGTGCGGTGGATGCGGCCCTGAAGCTGGCGCGCGGGGAAGAGGTCGAGAACAAGGTCTATGTGCCCTTCGAACTGGTGACGCCCGCGAACCTGGCCGAATACCAGGCCCGGAACTGAGCCTTGACGCCGGGCGGTCCGCGCCCGGCGCCCTTCCCCAACCGGAGGACAGAGGATGGTCAGCCCAAGAACCGCAGCCGCCATCGACCGCGTTCACGCGGCAACCCAGCGCGAGGGTGTCTTGTCGATCAGCGGCATCCGCAAGGAATTCCCGGGCGTTCTTGCGCTGGACGACGTGCAGTTGCGCATCCGGCCCGGCACCGTCCATGCCCTGATGGGGGAAAACGGTGCGGGCAAGTCCACGCTGATGAAGATCATCGCCGGCGTCTATCAGCCCGACGCGGGCGAGATCCGTCTGCGGGGACAGGTGGTCGCGCTGAAATCGCCGCTGGATGCGCTGGAACAGGGGATCTCGATGATCCACCAGGAACTGGCGCTGATGAACTGGATGACGGTGGCGGAAAACATCTGGATCCGGCGCGAACCGAAGAACCGCTTCGGCCTGATCGACCATGCCGAAATGACCCGCATGACGGCCGATCTGTTCGCGCGGCTCAACATCGGGCTGGACCCCCGCGCGCAGGTCAGCGACCTGACCGTTGCGCAAAAGCAGATGGTCGAGATCGCCAAGGCGGTCAGCCACAATTCCGACGTGCTGATCATGGACGAACCGACATCCGCGTTGACCGAACGCGAGGTGGACCACCTGTTCGCCATCATCCGCGATCTGCGCGAACGCGGCATCGGCATCGTCTACATCACCCACAAGATGAACGAACTGTTCGAGATCGCCGACGAATTCACCGTCTTCCGCGACGGCAAGTATGTCGGCACCCACAACGCATCCGACGTGACGCGCGACGACATCATCCGCATGATGGTGGGCCGAGAGATCACCAACATGTTCCCCAAGGTCGATTGCCCCATCGGCGACACGATCCTCGAGGTTCGCAACCTGACGCTGCCCGGCGTCTTCCACGACGTGTCATTCACCCTGCGCCGGGGCGAGATCCTGGGCCTGGCGGGTCTGGTCGGATCCAAGCGGTCCAACGTGGCCGAGGCGCTGTTCGGCGTCCATCCGGCCGAGTCCGGCGAAATCCTGATCGACGGCAAGCCCGTGACCATCGCCACGCCCGCGCAGGCCATGGCCCATGGCATGGCCTTCCTGACCGAGGATCGCAAGGAAACCGGCTGCTTCCTGACGCTGGACTGCCTGGAAAACATCCAGTCCGCGCTGATCACCCGCAGCCATGTCAAGAACGGCTTCGTCCAGCAGCGCGAAGTGAACCGCCTGGCCGAGGACATGGCCCGCACCCTGCGCGTCAAGACCCCGAACCTTCAGGAAACGGTGGAAAACCTGTCGGGCGGCAACCAGCAGAAGCTGCTGATCGCCCGCTGGCTTCTGACGAAACCCCGGATCCTGATCCTGGACGAACCGACCCGCGGCATCGACGTGGGCGCGAAATCCGAAATCCACCGCCTGATCACGGAACTGGCAGCCCAGGGCGTGGCCGTGCTGATGATCTCCTCGGAACTGCCCGAGGTGCTGGGCATGTCCGACCGCATCATGGTCATGCACGAAGGCCATGTGTCCGGCTTCTTGGACCGCGCCGATGCGGATCAGGTCAAGATCATGTCGCTTGCGGCGAAGTAAGGGAACCATTCGCATGAGCAGCCAAGACATCACCGCCCGCGCCGCGCCCCGCACGCAGCGCCGCCTGCCGACCGAGGTCAACATCCTGCTGGTCCTGATCGGCATCGCCCTGGTCTTCGAGATCCTGGGCTGGATCTTCCAGGGACAATCGTTCCTGTTTTCCTGGAACCGGCTCAAGATCATGATCCTGCAGGTGTCCGTGATCGGCATCATCGCCGTGGGGGTGACGCAGGTCATCATCTCGGGCGGGATCGACCTGTCGTCGGGGTCCGTGGTGGGGGCGGTCGCCATGGTGGCGATGTCCTTTGCCCAGGTGTCCACCTATGCCCGCGCGGTTTATCCGGCGCTAACCGACCTGCCGATGATCGTGCCGCTGCTGATCGGGCTTGGTTGCGGGGCCGTCGTGGGCCTGATCAACGGCTGGCTGATCGCCTATACCAAGATCCCGCCCTTCATCGCCACGCTGGGCACCATGGTCACGGTGCGTGGCTTTGCCAAGTGGTACACCAAGGGCCAGCCGGTCAGCTTCCCGACCGAGGGCTTTGCCTGGATCGGGTCGGGCATGATGCCGGTGGTGATCTTCATCATCGTCGCGGCGATCTTCCATGTCGCGATGAAATACACCCGCTACGGCAAGTTCACCTATGCCATCGGCGCCAATGCCCAGGCCGCGCGCGTGTCGGGCATCGACGTGGAACGCCACCTGGTCAAGGTCTATGTCATCGCCGCGATGCTGGCGGCGCTGGCCGGGATGGTGGTCGCGGCGCGCGGCCAGACCGCGCAGGCGGGCATGGGCCTTGCCTATGAACTGGACGCCATCGCCATGGCGGTGATCGGGGGCGTGTCGCTGAACGGCGGGCGGGGATCCATCCTGGGCACGGCCATCGGCATGGTGATCTTCGGTGTCATCATCTCGGGCTTCACCTTCCTGCGGCTGGATGCCTACTACCAGGAGATGATCAAGGGCGCGATCGTCGTGGCCGCCGTGGTGGCCGATGTCCACCGCCAGCGCAAGCGCCGCAAGACCAGCTGAAACACCCCGCGCGTCCCGGCCATCGGGCCGCCCCCGGCGCCGGCCGGTTCCCCCTGCACACCCCAAACGACAGGATGCATCCCATGACCAGACTGCCCAGAAAGATTGCCGTCACCACCGCCCTTTGCCTGTCGCTTGCCGCCCCGGCGCTTGCCGAAACCCGGATCGGCGTCACCATGACATCATTCGACAACCCCTTCCTGACGATCCTGCTGAACGGCATCCGCGCCGAGGCCGAGCGCACCGAAGGCGTCACCCTGTCGGTCGAGGATGCGCAACTGGACGTGGCCAAGCAACTGAACCAGGTCCAGAACTTCGTCGCCAACGGCGTCGATGCGATCATCGTGAACGCGGTCGATGGCGACAGCACGGCGGCCATCACCGCCACGGCGACGGGGGCGGGCATTCCGCTGATCTATGTGAACCACCCGCCTGCGGAACTGGAAACCGGGATGCCCGAAGGCACCGGCTATGTCGGATCGCAGGAAACCGACGCGGGCCGCCTGGAAGCCGCGGCCGTCTGCAAGGCGCTGAAGGGCCGCGAGGATGCCAAGGCCGTGATCCTGATGGGCCCGCTGGAAAACCACGCCGCCCATGTGCGCACCCAGATGGTCGAGGAAGCCTTTGCCCAGCCCGACTGCCCTGTCGAGATCATCGAAAAGCAGGTCGCCAACTGGAACCGCGTGCAGGCGCAGGATCTGGTCACGTCCTGGCTGACGGCGAGCCTGGAATTCGATGCCATCGTCGCCAACAACGACGAAATGGCGATTGGCGCGGCGCAGGCCCTAGCGGCGACCACCGGCAAGGGCGACATCGTCATTGCCGGCATCGACGCCACCGCCGACGGGCTTGCTGCGATGGAGGCAGGGCAGATGGACGTGACCGTTTATCAGAACGCCACCGGCCAGGGCGAACAGGCGGTCCGCGCCGCCGTCGCCGCAGCAGGGGGCGAGAAGATCGAACCCGAACACTGGATCCCGTTCGAGCCGGTCACCCCCCAGAACATGGCCGATTACCAGAAGTAACCGGCCTTTGCCGGGCGGGGCGTCTCCTCCTCCCCGCCTCGCCCGGCCCCAACCCCCTGTCCGAGACGCCCGATGAAACACACGCTTGACCCGCACATGATCCGCCACCTGTCGCTGGAGGATACCGTCCGCAAGGTGGCCGAGCTTGGCTATGACCATGTGGAAATGTCGCCCCGGCCCGATTTCTTCTCGTGGTGGACCCGCCCGAAGCTTTACCCGGAGCGGATCGCCAGCTTCAAACGTGCGCTGCGCGACAATAACGTGGGCCTGGCCTCGATCCAGCCGATGTATCGCTGGGCCAGTCCCTATCCTGATGAATGGGACGTGGCGATCGACAACTGGAAGCGTGCCATCGAATGGGCCGTGGAATTGGAATGCCCGCTGTTCGTCAGCGAATTCGGCCGCGGCGGCAGCCCGGACCGCAGCCTGAACGACAGGTCCGGCCTGCACCGCCCCGAAACCTGCGAGGCCGCGTTCTTCCGTGCCATGGACGTGCTTGTCCCGATCCTGGAACGCGAGGGGATCAAGCTGTCGCTGGAGGCGCATCCCGAGGACTGGCTGGAGGAGATCGCCCCGGCTGTCGATATCATCAAGACCATCAACTCGCCCATGGTGCGCGCCTCCTTCATCGCTCCGCATACCTTCTTCTACGGTCCCGACATGGTGGCGAACCTGCGCGCGACCGAAGGGTATCTGGAACACGTCCGGCTGGCCGACACCTACGACCACACCAGGTCGTCGCAGCTGCGTTACATCGTCAATCCGCCGGGATCGAAGGTGCGCGTCCACCAGCACACCGATTTCGGCCAGGGCGAGATCGACTGGGACATCTTCTTCGCCACCCTTGCCGAGATGAAGTTCGACGGCGTGCTGTCGAACTGCGTCTTCGCCTGGGAGGACCGGGCCGAGGACAGCGCCCGCTTCATGCTGTCGGAAACCAAACGATACGTCGAACAATACTGGAAGTGAGATCCAACATGACCGTCAGGATTGGTGTCATCGGCACCGGAGCCATCGGCCGCGACCACGCGCGGCGCATCAACCAGGTGCTGTCGGGCGGCACCATCACCGCGCTGTCGGACGTGAACCGCGCATCCGCCGAAGCCGTGAAGGCCGACATCGCCCCGGACGCCACCGTCTTCGACACGGGCGAGGAACTGATTTCCAGCGACCAGGTGGATGCCGTGCTGGTCACGTCCTGGGGCGCGACGCATGAGCAATACGTGCTGGCCGCCATCGCCGCGGGCAAGCCCTGTTTCTGCGAAAAGCCGCTGGCCACGACCGCCGAAGGCGCCAAGCGCATCGTCGATGCCGAGGTCGCCCACGGCAAGCGGCTGGTGCAGGTCGGCTTCATGCGCCGCTATGACGAAGGCTACGCTGCGCTGAAAAAGGTGGTGGACGGCCAGATCGGCGCGCCGATCATGGTTCATGCCGCGCACAGGAACCCCACCGTGCCGGAAGCCTATACCACCCCCATGGCGATCCACGACACGCTGATCCACGAGATCGACGTGTTCCGCTGGCTGCTGGCCGACGATTATGTCTCGGCCCGCGTGACCTTCCCGCGGTCCTGCGCCCGCACCCATGCCAAGCTGCGCGACCCGCAGATCGTGACGCTGGTGACGGCCAAGGGCACGGTCATCGACACGGAAATCTTCGTGAACTGCCACTACGGCTATGACATCCAGTGCGAGGTCGTGGGCGAAGATGGCGTGGCCCGCCTGCCCGAACCCATGGCGATCCAGACACGCCTGAACGCCAGCCTGCAGAACCCGATCCTGACCGACTGGAAGGACCGCTTCGTCGCCTCCTATGACGTTGAACTGCAGGACTTCCTGAAGGCCGCAGCCCAAGGCACCGCATCCGGCCCGACATCCTGGGACGGCTACATGGCCGCCGTCGCGTCTGACGCTTGCGTCCAGGCGCAGGAGGCCGAGGGCGAGATGATCGCCATCACCTATCCCGACCGTCCCGCCCTTTACGCCCAAGGCTGACCCATGCGCTTTGCCCTGAACCACATCGCCGCCCCGACCCTGTCGCTACCCGACTTCTTCGCCACCGCCCGCGACCTTGGCGTGACCGAGGTGGAAATCCGCAACGACCTGCCCGATGTCCTGTCCCAATGGCGTCCCGAGGACGTGAAGGCCGAAGCCCAGAAAGCAGGCGTGACCATCGTTTCTATCAACGCGCTGTATCCCTTCAACGTCTGGGGGGGCGACCTGCCCGCGCGGGCCGAGGCGATGGCCGATTACGCCGCCGCCTGCGGGGCCAAGGCCCTGGTCATGTGCCCGCTGAACGACGGCACGCGGGTGGATTTCGACGGTCTGGTCGGCGCGCTGACCGCGATGAAGACGATCCTGGATACCCGCGGCCTGACCGGGCTGGTGGAACCGCTGGGCTTCCCCATCTCCTCCCTGCGGACCAAGGCCGAGGCGATCCGCGCCATCGAAGCCGCCGGGGGAACGGGCACCTACAAGCTGATGCACGACACCTTCCACCACCACTTGGCGGGGGAAACCGAGTTCTTCCCGGAATGGACCGGCCTTGTCCACATCTCGGGCGTGACCGACCCCGATGTGTCGGTGGCGGATATGCTGGACGCGCACCGGGTATTGGTGGACGGCCAGGACCGGCTGGAAAACCTGCCCCAGATCCGCGCCCTGCTGGACGCGGGCTATGACGGCGCCTTCAGCTTTGAACCCTTCGCCCCCGAAGTCCACCGGGCCGCCGATCCCAAAGACGCGCTGAAGACCAGCATGGCCTTTGTTTCCGCGCAGCTTTGATCCCAAGACAAGGACCGATCCCATGACCAAATCCCTTGACCTGATCACCATCGGCCGCGCGGGCGTCGATCTGTATGGCGCGCAGGTGGGCGGGCGGCTGGAGGACATGGGGTCGTTCCGCAAGTATATCGGGGGCAGTCCCACGAACATCGCCTGCGGGACGGCGCGGCTGGGGTTGCGGTCCGGGCTGATCACGCGGGTGGGCGACGAACACATGGGCCGCTTCATCCGCGAGCAACTGGTGCGCGAGGGCGTGGACGTGCGCGGCGTCAGGACCGACCCCGACCGGCTGACCGCCCTGGTGATCTTGGGCATCCGC
Source organism: Paracoccus actinidiae (assembly GCF_030863885.1). NCBI lineage: Bacteria > Pseudomonadati > Pseudomonadota > Alphaproteobacteria > Rhodobacterales > Paracoccaceae > Paracoccus > Paracoccus actinidiae. The sequence continues at coordinate 1,184,096 of NZ_CP132956.1, read as the reverse complement.
GACCAAGAGCAGTTCCCGCTGATCTTCTATCGCAGCGACTGCGCCGACATGGCGCTGTGCGAGGATGACATCGACGAAGGGCTGATCGCGGACGCCCGCGCGGTGCTGGCGACCGGCACGCATCTGTCGCATCCGCGCACCGAGGCCGCCGTCATCAAGGCGTTGCGGCTGGCCCGCAAGCATGGCGCGCGGACGGCGCTCGACATCGACTATCGCCCGAACCTCTGGGGGCTTGCCGGGCACGACGCGGGCGAAAGCCGCTTCGTGGAAAGCGCGGCGGTGACGGCGCGGCTGCAATCGACGCTGCCCTTGTTCGACCTGATCGTGGGGACCGAGGAAGAGTTTCACATCGCGGGCGGGTCCACCGACACCGTTGCCGCATTGCGGGCGGTGCGGGCGATCACCCCGGCCACGCTGGTCTGCAAGCGCGGGGCAGCGGGTGCGGTGGCCTTTACCGGCGCCATTCCCGACACGCTTGATGAGGGCGAGGCAGGACCGGGCTTTCCCATCGAGGTCTTCAACGTCCTGGGCGCTGGGGACGGCTTCTTCTCCGGCCTGATGAAGGGCTGGCTGGACAGCGAGCCTTGGCCCAAGGCCCTGGAATACGCCAATGCCTGCGGGGCGCTTGCCGTCAGCCGCCACGGCTGCACGCCTGCCTATCCGTCGTTGGCCGAGTTGGAGTTCTTCCTGAAACGCGGCGTGATCCGGCCCGACCTGAGGAACGACCCGGAACTGGAACAGGTCCACTGGGCCACCAACCGGCAGCGGCGCACGGGCGGCGACTGGTCCACGATGCGGGTCTTTGCCTTCGACCACCGGATGCAATTGGAACAGATGCCCGGATACACGCCGGACAAGGGCGGCGCCTTCAAGGAACTGTGCCTGCAAGCCGCCTTACAGGTGCAAGCTGGCCGTTCGGGCTATGGTATCCTGTGTGACAACCGCATCGGGCGGGATGCGCTGCACGCGGCCTCGGGCACCGGGCTGTGGATCGGGCGGCCCGCCGAATGGCCGGGGTCGCGGCCGTTGGAACTGGAACCGGAACTGGGCCTCGACTGCGGCGGGCTGGAAGGCTGGGCGCGCGAGAACGTGGTCAAGGTGCTGTGCTTCTGCCATCCAACCGACGACGAAGCGACACGTGCAGGGCAAGAGGAAACAGTCAAGCGCCTGTTCCAGGCCGCGCGCCGCAACGACCTGGAATTCCTTCTGGAAATCATCCCGTCCAAGGTCGGCCCCGTGGACAATGAAACAAACGCCACCCTGATCCGGCAGTTCTATGCGGCAGGGGTGTATCCCGACTGGTGGAAGCTGGAGCCGATGACATCGTCCGTGGCCTGGCGCAAGGCCATCGCCGCGATCGAGGAGAACGATCCCAACACCCGCGGCATCGTGGTGCTTGGCCTCGACGCGCCCGAGGCGGAACTGGCCGACAGCTTTGCCGTTGCCGCAGCCTTCCCGCTGGTCAAGGGTTTCGCGGTCGGGCGCACGATCTTTGGCGCGGTCGCACGCGCCTGGCTGGACGGCGACCTGACCGACGGCGAGGCGGTCGAGGAAATGGCACGCCGCTATGGCCGGTTGTGCGGCATCTGGGACAAGGCGCGCGCAGGCGCGACCGGGAAATGAGGGACGACATGAACAGGATCCGACTGACGGCCGCGCAGGCCATGATGCGGTGGCTGTCGGTGCAGATGACCGAGGATAACGAGCGTTTCATCGAAGGCTGCTGGGCAATCTTCGGCCATGGCAATGTGGCGGGCATCGGCGAGGCGCTGCACGGCATCAGCGACGCCTTCCCAACCTGGCGCGGCCAGAATGAACAGACCATGGCCCATGCGGCCATCGCCTATGCCAAGGCCAAGGGGCGGCGGCGCGCCCATGCGGTCACCAGTTCCATCGGGCCGGGGGCCACCAACATGGTCACGGCGGCGGCGCTGGCCCATGTGAACCGCCTGCCGGTGCTGCTGATCGCGGGCGATGTCTTTGCCAGCCGCCGCCCCGACCCCGTGCTGCAACAGGTCGAGGATTTCGACGACGGCACGGTTTCCGCCAACGACTGTTTCCGCCCGGTGGTGCGTTACTTCGACCGCATCCAGCGGCCCGAACAGCTTCTGACCGCCCTGCCCCGCGCGCTGCGGGTGATGACCGATCCGGCGAATTGCGGCCCGGTCTGCCTGGCCTTCTGCCAGGACACACAGGCGGAAGCATACGATTGGCCCGAGGCGTTCTTCGAACCCCGCGTCTGGCGCATCCGCCGCCCGGAACCCGACGCGCAGGAACTCGCCGAGGTAACGGGCCTGATCCGCGCCGCAAAACGGCCCGCCATCGTCGCGGGGGGCGGCGTGATCTATTCGGGGGCCGAGGCCGCGCTGTCCGCGTTCGCCGCCCGCCACGGCATCCCTGTCGCGGAAACGCAGGCGGGCAAGTCGGCGCTGGCGCAATCCGACCCGATGAACTTCGGCGCATCCGGCGTAGACGGGTCGGCGGCAGCCAATGCGGTGCTGCGGGACGCGGATCTGGTGATCGGGGTCGGCACGCGGCTGCAGGATTTCACGACCGGATCGCGGACGATGTTCGCGCACGATGCGACGCTGGTGTCGATCAACGTGCAGCCCTATGACGCGGCCAAGCATGGTGCGGTGTCGCTGGTGGGTGATGCGCGCGTGGCGCTTGAAAGGCTGACGGCCTTGCTGGGCGATCACAAGGCGGCCTTCGATCCCGCGGCGCGCGCCGACTGGCTGGCCGCCGTCGATGCCCATTGCGCGGCGCCCGCGCCCGGCAACGACCTTCCCAACGACGCGCAGGTGATCGGCGCGGTCCAGCGCGCCGCGCCCGACGCCATCGCCATGTGTGCCGCCGGCACCATGCCCGGCGCGCTGAAGCTGTTGTGGCAGCCCGCGCAGGGCGGATACCACATGGAATACGGTTACAGCTGCATGGGCTACGAGATCGCGGGCGCCTTGGGTATCAAGCTGGCCTGCCCTGACCGCGAGGTGATCTGCTTCGTGGGCGACGGCAGCTACATGATGGCCAACAGCGAACTGGCCACGGCAGTGATGCGGCGCGTGCCCTTTACTGTCGTGCTGACCGACAACCGGGGCTATGGCTGCATCAACCGGCTGCAGCAGGTATCGGGCGGCGTTCCGTTCAACAACATGTATGTGGACTGCAACGTCGAGGACCAGCCCCGCATCGACTATGTGGCCCATGCGGGATCCATGGGCGCGCACGCGGTCAAGGCCGGCGGCATCGCCGATCTGGAAGCCCAGATCGCGGCCGCGCGCGGGCGCGACATCCCCACCGTGATCGTGATCGACACCACGGCCAAGGACGGGCCGGGCTTTGGCGATGCCGGCCACTGGTGGGACGTGGCCGTCCCCGAGGTCGGCAACACGGCCAAGCTGCGCGACGCCTACAAGACCTATCTGGAAAATGCCGCCCGCGCGCGGCTGGTGAACTGAGGAAAGAACGCATGATCCGCTATGGCACCAACCCCATCGCCTGGGCCAATGACGACGACCAGACCATCGGCGCCCATATCCCGACCGACCAGATCCTGAACGAGGCGGGCCGCATCATCGGCTTCGACGGGATTGAGAACGGCCACCGTTGGCCCGACGATCCGCAGGCGCTGAAGGATCTGCTGGGGGGATACGGGTTGAAGTTCATCTCGGGCTGGTATTCGACCAACCTGCTGGTGGGTTCGGTCGAGGATGAGATTGCGGCGGTCCAGCCGCACCTGGCCAAGCTGAAGGCGAACGACTGCCGCGTCTGCATTGTCTGCGAATGCTCGAACACCGTGCATGGCAATCCCGATATGCCCGTCAATGACCGCCCACGCCTGACCGCTGAGGAGATGGCGGCGTTCGGCGGCAAGATCGAGGAATTTGCAGCCTATCTGGCGTCCCAGGGCATCACCCTCGCCTATCACCACCATATGGGCACAGTCGTTGAATCGCCCGAGGAGATCGACGCCTTCATGGCTGCCACTGGCCCCGCCACGCATCTGCTGTTCGACGCGGGCCATTGCACCTTCGGCGGCGGCGACCCAGTGGCCGTGCTGCGCCGTCACGCGGGCCGCGTGGCGCATTTCCATGCCAAGAACATCCGCCGGGACGTCACCGGGCAGGTGCGGGCGGAAAACCTGTCCTTCATTCAGGGCGTGCTGGCCGGGGCATTTACCGTGCCGGGCGATCCCGAAGGCGACATCGACTTCGTGCCGCTTTTGCGCATCCTGGCCGAGGCCGGCTATGACGGCTGGCTGGTGATCGAGGCCGAGCAGGATCCCCGGAAGCGCAATCCGCTGGAATACCAGTCGCTGGGGCTGAAGTCGCTGAAAGAGGCGGCCCGCGAGGCAGGGCTGGATCGCGCGGCGGCCTGATTTGCTTGCTGCGAAAGCCGGGGGCCAGCCCCCGGACCCCCGGGATATTTGAGCCAAAGTGAAAGAGGCCGCCATGCCTGACCTTCTTTGCAAACCCTTCGGCACTCATGGAAAGGTGCACCAGATCACGCCGCAGGCGGCGGGCTGGCGATACGTGGGCTTTTCCCTTTATCGCCTGCGGGCGGGCGAAACGGCATCCGAGGCGACCGGAGACCATGAAGCGATCCTGGTGATGGTCGAGGGGCGCGCGCGCCTTGTGGGCGCAGGCCAGGATTGGGGCGAGATGGGGGACCGGATGAATGTCTTCGAAAAGACCCCGCCCCATTGCCTGTATGTCCCGAATGCCCAGGACTGGCAGGCCGTGGCGGTAACGGATTGCACCATCGCCGTCTGCACCGCGCCGGGGCGCGGGGGACATCCCGCCCGCCGGATCGGGCCCCAGGGGATCGCCCTGACCCAGCGCGGCAAGGGCAGCAACACCCGCTGGATCAACAACATAGCCATGGAAGCCGAGGACTGGTGCGACAGCCTTCTGGTGACCGAGGTCTTTACCCCCGCGGGCAACTGGTCCTCTTATCCCAGCCACCGCCATGATGAGGACGACTTTCCCCGCATCACCTATCTTGAGGAAACCTATTACCACCGCCTGAACCCATGCGACGGCTGGGGCATCCAGCGGGTTTATACCGACGACGGATCGCTGGACGAATGCATGGCCGTGCGCGACGGCGATGTGGTCCTCGTCCCCCGGGGGCACCACCCCTGCGGCGCCCCCCATGGGTTCGAGATGTATTACCTCAACGTGATGGCCGGGCCGCGAAGGAACTGGCGCTTTGTCGCCGCGCCCGAGGTGGAAGGCGTCATCGCGCGGGATGCGGGCTGAGGCCAGGCACAACCCCGGGGGCCGGCTGATAAAGGTATAGCGGGCAGATCGTCGGGAACATCTGGGCGGGCGAACGGTTGGAGGTCGGGCGCCTGCCATATGCGGGCGTGTGATGCGCGGCCCGGTTGGCGGGCCTTCAGTCCACGACCGGCCAAGGATTTCCGATGTTCCCCGTCGAAGACACCCCGCAATGAGACATTCCTCCTGGATCCGGTGGACCGTCCTGCTGGGATTTGCCCTGGGCGGGTTCTTTGACGGCATCCTGCTGCACCAGATCCTGCAATGGCACCATCTTCTCAGCCTGGTGCCGGGGATGGAGGATCTGCGCCTGCAAATCCTGTGGGACGGCTGGTTTCACGCGCTGATGTATGCGCTTGCGGCCCTGGCGCTGATCGGGCTGTGGCGCGGGCGGGGAAGCGCGGCGGGAACGAACCCCACCCTTGGCGCGCTGCTGGCGGGCTTTGGCGGCTGGCACGTGGCGGATGCGATCCTGTCGCATTGGCTGCTGGGCATCCACCGGATCAAGCTGGACAGCGCCGCGCCGCTTGCCTGGGATCTTGGATGGTTCGCGACGCTTGGGCTGGGGCCGATCCTGCTGGGGTGGATGGTCGCGCGCAGGCCGGGCCAGGGCGGGCCTCCGCCTGCCGTCACCGTGGCCCTGCTGGCGGCGGTCGGCCTCGGGGCGGGTATCTGGGCGGCGCAGCCCCCGGCGGATCAGCCGTTCACCACCATTGTCCTGGCGCCGGGCGTTAATCCCGAAGCCGCCCTGGACCGCGCAGGCTTCGCGCAGGCGGACCTGATCTGGTCCGACCCCTTGTCGCAGGTCGCGGTCGCGCGGCTGAACGGGGGCGATCCCTGGCGCCTTTACCTGGCCGGGGCGCTGCTGGTCAGCGGTTCGGGCGTGCCGGCCGGATGTTTCAACTGGGCGCGCGTCTGACGCGCCCCGAACAGGAGACGACAATGACCCTTGCCCTTATCACCGGCGCGTCCAGCGGCATCGGGCTGGAACTGGCCCGCATCGCCCGCGCTGACGGACATCAGACCATCGTGGTCGCCAATGAACCCGCCATCCACACGGCGGCGGCAGACCTTGGCGCAGAAGCAGTCGAGGCCGACCTGGCGACGCCCGAAGGGATCGCGGCCGTTCTGACCCATCTGGGGGGACGCGATGTCGATCTGTTGATGCTGAACGCGGGCACCGGCATGGGCCATTCCTTTCTGGACCAGGATCCGGCGGGCATCGACCATGTGGTGCTGACCAATGTCCTGGGCGTGCTGCGGCTTGCCCATCCCATCGGCCGCCGGATGCGCGCGCGGGGCGAAGGCCATATCCTGATCACCGGATCCATCGCGGGCTTCATGCCCGGGACGTTCCAGGCGATCTACAACGCCTCGAAGGCGTTCCTGAACAACTTCGCCCTCGCCCTGAACGAGGAACTGAAGGACACGGGGGTTTCCGTGACCTGCCTGATGCCGGGGATCACCGACACGGCTTTCTTCGAGCGCGCCGGGCTGCTGGACACAGCCCTGGGCCAGATGAAGACCAAGGACGATCCCGAAATGGTCGCCCGCGCCGGTTACGACGCGATGCTGGCGGGCCGGGCACAGATGACGCCGGGCCTCAAGAACAAGGCCCAAGCCGCCATGGCCGAAATCCTGCCCGCCGGGATGGTGGCCAAGGCGCATCGGCAGATGGCCAAGCCGCAGGACGAATGAACCCAATCCTTGCCAGGCCGTTCGGTCAGGCGGATCACAGGGTCCGGCAATCCCGGACCACCCAGCAGGAGACACCACGATGAAGCGCAGAACCCTTTTCGCCGCCGGTGCCATGGCCGCCGTCATGCCGGTCGCCCGGATGTCGTTTGCCCAGGCCGCGCCCGATGCAGAGATGCAGGCGATCCTGATGGGCGGCAACTTTTCCCTGCTCAGCAGCCGGGTCGCCGTCGACAAGGCCACCGATCCCGCCGTGAAGGCCTTTGCCATGCTGGAGGTTTCCGAGCAGGAAGCCGTGGCCCGTGCCTTTGGCGCCGCCCCCTCCGACCAGGTCGCGCCGGACCATGCGGCGATGCTGGAACAGATGGGCGCCATGCCTGCCGGGGCCGAATTCGACCAGCAGTACCTGGCGGCGCAGATGCAGGGTCATGAACAGTTGCGCGCGCTGCACGCGGCCTATGCGGAAAACGGCGCCAACCCGATGGCGCGCGGCGCGTCCATTGTCGGCGTCCCGGCGATTGATTCCCATATGTCCATGCTGCGCGCGATCAGCAACCGACTGGGTTGACCTGATGGAGGCCTGGCTTTGCTTTGCCGGAGGGAACGCGCTTGGCGCGTTCCACGTCGGCGCCTGGCAGGCAATCGAACAGTCCGGCCTGCGCGTTTCGCGCATGGCGGGCGCCTCTATCGGCGCGGTGGTTGCCGCCATCATCGCAGGCAATCCCCCCGACCGCCGGACCGAGGCGCTGCACGGCTTTCTGGCCCAGGTCCGCCACGACCGACCGGTGGGCGGGCGGCGGGCGTCGGTCACGGGAATGCTGATGCGCGGCCATTCGAAACTGTTCGTCCCGTCCTGGCCGGGGTTGTGGGAAATCCTGCCCGGAATGCCCGCCGACAGGTCGCAGTTCCGGCGCGGGCCGATGCGGCGTCTGCTGGAACGGTCCATCGACTTCGACCGCCTGAACGACGCGGAAATCGAGGTGACGATCACCGCGCTTGACGCCGAAACCGGAGACGTGGTGGATTTCCGCAACCGGGGCACGGCCTTGACGGTGGAACACCTGATGGCCAGCACCGCCCTGCCGGTCCTGTTCCGGCCCGTCCATATCGACGGGCGGTCCTTTCTGGACCCGGGCTTGTGCGAAAACCTGCCCTTGCGGCCCCTGCTGGACCGGCCGGGCGACGCGGCCATCATCGCGCTCGATCTGTTCACGCAGCGGGGCAAGATGCAGGAAACCATGGACGGCATCGGCACCCGCGCGCAGGAACTGTTCTTTGCCGGGCAATCGGTGCGCATGATCCAATGCGCCGATCTGCAAGGCCGCAATTTCCGCCATATCGTCCTGACCGACCCCCAGGATGTTTTCGTGGGCAAGGCCTTTGATTTCGGCAGGTCCAACCTGGAACGCCGGGTGCGGCTGGGCGCGGCCCTGACCAGCGAAGCCCTGACCGACCTGAACGTCATGATCCCCGCCCCCGCCCCGCAATCCACCGATTTGGAGGACGTGTCCAAATGATCCCGCCCCGTCTTCACGCCCGGCTTGACGCCCTGTCGGCCGCCGCGCTGATCCTGCTGCCCCGTGCGTTGCGGTGGCCCGACCGGCTGGCGCAGCCTCTGGCCCTGGCCGGGCTGGGGGTGGCGGCCTATTCCTTGGCGACGCGCTATCGCCCGGGGCCTGGCGGTGGCATCGATCTGGACCAGCACCGGATGCTGGATGCGGCGCAGGGGGCGGCCTGCCTGGCGGCGGGGCTTGCGGAAGAGGCCCCCGGTCCCCGCGCCTTTCTGACGGGCTATGGCGCCTTTTCCCTGGCCGCCGCCGCACTGACCCAGCCGCCGGGACCGAAAGGGGTGCTGTTGCCCCGGGGGGCCGTGGCGGAGGATCTTGGTCCCGACCTGGCCCGGCTGCGCTGCGGCATCGTGAACGTGGCCTTTATCGGGCCGCGTGGCGCAGGGGATCGAGGCTGGTATCTGGTCGATGCGGGGATTGCCGGTTCCGGCCCCGCCATCAGGGCGGCGGCCAGGGAACGCTTTGGCGATGCACGCCCTGCCGCGATCCTTTTGACGCATGGCCATTTCGATCATGTCGGTGCCCTGGCCGACCTGGCCCGCGACTGGGACGTGCCGATCCTTGCCCACCGATCCGAACGCCCCTTTCTCGACGGCACCCGGTCCTATCCGCCCCCCGCGCCCGAAGTCGGCGGCGGCAGCATGGCCGAACTGTCGCCCTTGTTCCCGCGCACGCCGATAAACGTGTCGGACCGGCTGCGCGATCTTCCGCGCGACGGGACGATCCCCGGACTGGACGGCTGGCAGTGGATCCATACGCCCGGCCATGCGCCGGGCCATGTGTCCTTCTGGAACGCGGCCACCTCGTCGCTGATCGCGGGCGATGCGATCAGCGCGACGCGCCAGGAATCGCTGTCGAACGCCGTGCTGCAGATCCCGCATCTGCAGGGACCACCCGCTTATTTCACGACCGATTGGGACGCCGCCGGGCGATCGGTGCGCAGGCTGGCGGCGCTGCGGCCCGAACGGATGATCCCGGGCCATGGCCTGGCCTTGGCGGGACCGGATTTCCAGGCCGCGCTTGACCGGCTGGCGCAGGATTTCGGGACGCGCGGGCTGCCCGCCCGCAGCCGCTATGCCCAGGCTATTTCCGAAACGGCCTGACGCCGGTCAACTTGCCTCGTCCATCAGGTGACGCGCCCACATCCCCGACGCCCAGGCGGCGGGGATGCCCAGCGGGATCGACACCAGGACCGTCGCCACGGGCGACAGCGCGGGCAGGCCGATGGCCTGGCCCAACAGTCCCAGCATGAACAGGTTTATCGCAACCGCCCCCGCCGCAAAGACATAGAGCATCAGCGCCAGTTTCCAGACGGGCCAGCGATCGTCCATGGTCTGTTTCCCTTTCATGCCCGATCCGCATCTTGCGCGATCTTGCGCAGATTTAATTCCCTTTCCTTGACTTAGGACAAGGATCCCCGTCGTCTTACAGTTGATGTAGCAGTCACCGTAACAATATCGGGAGATCCTCGCCATGCGCGAAGTCCTGACAAAGAGCATGGCCCGGAATATCTTCTATGGCGGGTCACTGTTCTTTATCCTCATCTTTGTCGGCCTGTCGGTTCACAGCCACTGGTATATCGTGAACGTGTCCACCAACGACGCGCCGCTGACCGAAAGCGTCGTCGGCGGCAAGCACGTCTGGGAAAAGCACGCCTGCGTCAACTGCCACTCGATCCTGGGCGAAGGCGCCTATTTTGCGCCCGAACTGGGCAATGTGATGACCCGTTGGGGCGTCCAGGACGACCCCGAAGCCGCTTTCGAGGTGATGAAGGCCTGGATGGAGGCACAGCCGTCCGGCATCGAAGGGCGGCGCCAGATGCCGCAGTTCAACCTTTCGGACGATGAAATCCGCGAAGTCACCGACTTCCTGCTGTGGACCAACAAGATCCGCACCCAGGGATGGCCCCCCAACGACGCCGGTTGATTGGAAAACACCATGAAATATCAATCACAACAAATCGCCCTGGTTTATATCACCGTGGCCCTGGCCTTGTTCGCCATCCAGGTGACGATGGGGCTGATCATCGGCTATATCTATGTCCAGCCGAATTTTTTGTCTGAAATCCTGCCCTTCAGCGTGGGCCGGATGGTTCATACCAACGCCTTGGTGGTCTGGCTGCTGACCGGCTTTTTCGGCGCCGCCTATTTCCTGATCCCCGAGGAAGCGGAACGCGAAATCCACTCGCCCTTCCTGGCCTATCTGCAACTGTTCATCCTGGTAGTGGGTACGCTGGGGGCTGTCGCCACCTATCTGTTCAATCCGTGGCAGGGCAACTATTTCGTGGGCACGCAGGGGCGCGAGTTCCTGGAACAGCCTACCTGGGTCAAGGTCGGCATCGTCGTTGCTGCGCTGATCTTCCTCTACAACGTGTCCATGACGGTGCTGAAAGGCCGCAAGACCGCGATCAGCACCATCCTGCTGATCGGGCTGTGGGGGCTGGCGCTGCTGTTCCTGTTCGCCTTCTACAACCCCGCGAACCTGGGTCTGGACAAGCAATACTGGTGGTTCGTGATCCACCTGTGGGTCGAAGGCGTCTGGGAACTGATCATGGCGTCGATCCTGGGCTTCCTGATGCTGAAGCTGACCGGCGTCGACCGCGAGGTGGTGGAAAAATGGCTTTACGTCATCGTCGCCACCGCGATGTTCTCGGGCATCCTCGGGACCGGACACCATTACTTCTGGATCGGGATGCCCGCGTACTGGCAGTGGATCGGCTCGATCTTCTCCTCCTTCGAGGTGGTGCCGTTCTTCGCGATGATGGCATTCGCCTTTGTCATGGTCTGGAAGGGCCGCCGCGATCACCCGAACAAGGCCGCGCTGCTGTGGTCGCTGGGCTGCGCCGTGCTGGCCTTCTTCGGCGCGGGCGTCTGGGGCTTTTTGCACACGCTGCACGGGGTGAACTATTACACCCACGGCACGCAGGTCACCGCCGCCCATGGGCACCTGGCCTTTTATGGCGCCTATGTCTGCCTCAACCTGGCGCTGTTCAGCTATGCCATGCCGATCCTGCGGCGTCGCGATCCTTATAACCAGGTGCTGAACATGGCCTCGTTCTGGCTGATGTCGGGCGGGATGCTGTTCATGACCTTTACCCTGACCTTTGCGGGCACGGTCCAGACCCATCTGCAACGCGTGATGGGCATGGGCTATATGGAAGTGCAGGACCAGCTGGCGCTGTTCTACTGGATGCGGTTCGGGTCGGGCATCGCCGTGGTCCTGGGCGCCCTGCTGTTCATCTATGCCGTGGCCTTCCCGCGCCGCGAGGTGGTGCGCCCCGGCCCGGTGGAACGTGATCGTCTGGCCCACAACCCTGACCACATTGCCGCGGAGTGATGACCATGGATGGAACCTTCAACCTGAGGGGGGCGGATGCCCCCTTCTACCTGCCCCAGGCGGACGAATGCGACATCTTCGCCGCAGCATATGCCAAGAACCTGCCCTTGCTGCTGAAAGGCCCGACCGGCTGCGGCAAGACCCGCTTTGTCGCGCATATGGCGGCAAGGCTGGAACGGCCGCTTTACACGGTCGCCTGCCATGACGACCTGTCGGCGGCCGACCTGATCGGGCGCTATCTGCTTAAGGGCGGCGAAACCGTCTGGGTCGATGGCCCCCTGACCCGCGCAGTGCGCGAGGGCGCGATCTGCTATCTGGACGAGGTGGTCGAGGCCCGCAAGGACGTGGCCGTGGTCCTGCACCCCCTGACCGACGACCGCCGCATCCTGCCCATCGACCGCACCGGAGAGGAGCTGCAGGCCGCCCCCGGCTTCATGCTGGTGGCATCCTACAACCCCGGCTACCAGAACATCATGAAGACGCTGAAGCCTTCGACCCGTCAGCGTTTCCTGTCGGTCGAATTCACCTTTCCCAAACCCGAACACGAAATCCCGGTGGTGGTGCGCGAAAGCGGCCTGGATGCCGACCGCGTGTCCTTGCTGGTGCGGCTGGCGGGCAAGCTGCGCGGGCTGAAGGGCCAGGATCTGGAGGAAGGCGTGTCCACACGGCTGGTCGTCTATGCGGCCACGCTGATCGCCGGGGGGATGTCCATGGACCGCGCCATCCGGGCCGCGATGATCGAACCGTTGACCGACGACGCCGACATTCGCGCGGGCCTGATGGATCTGGTCGTCGCAGTGATGGGCTGACGCCATGGGCCATATCGAGATCGCCCCCTGGGAACCCGAGGAAAGCGTCGGCAAGCTGTGGCACTTCCTGGCCTCGCGCATGGACCCGCCACGCCGCTATCCCGATGCGGCCGTGCGGTTCGACGATATGCGTGGCCGGATTGCCGTGCTGTTCCGCGGGCTTGGCGGGGCGGCCGATGTGGAACTGAAGCCGGTGGCCGACCAGGCCAGCCGGCATCGCATATCCCTGCGCCGCAAGCTGGCGTTCGAGACCGAACACCTGGCCCGCGCCAGCTTCGACGGCGGGTCGCTGCGCCTGCCGATGGAACTGGCGGTTTTCCCGGAACGCGACGATAACAAGGCGCTCTATCTGTGGCTGGCCGCCGCATCGGCCCATGCGCCGGATTTTGCGGCCCAAGACGATCCCTTCCTGGCCGACCTGGCCGCGATCCGTGCGGGCCAGGCCATGACGCAGGCCACGCTGGAGGCCGCGCCCGGCCTGCGCGCCGTCTGGACCCGGCTTTGCGCCGCCCATCTGGCCGACCGCATCCGCCCGAACCTGTCGGGGGCCGAGGCGGGCGTAGAAGGGCTGATCCGGCATCTGCTGGGCGATCCGGCCCCGGTCCCTTCCGGGTTGCTGGCGGGGTTGGACAGCCCCCCTGCTCATTGGCGCGCCCCGCGCAAATACCGGCCCATGCTGCCCGTGCCCATGTGGCCCGACCTGCGCGGGTTGACCAGCGGCATCGCATCCGACGTGGCAAGCCTGCCCACCGACGGCACGCCCGAGGAATCGGGGGACGGCACCGCCCGCAAGACGCGGCGGATGAAGGCCGACCAGGCCGAGCGCAAGGACAGCCTGATCCTTTACAAGTTCGAGGCCATGCTGACCTGGGCCGAGATGCTGAACATCAACCGCCGGGTTGAAGACGACGACCTGGACAATGCCAAGAAGGCCACCGACGACCACGAGGAAATCGTGCTGGGCCAGATCAGCAAGGCACCGGCGACGAAACTGAAGCTGCATCTGGATCTGGCGCCCGAGGATGTGGACCGCGAACGCATTGCGGGCAAGTTCACCTATCCCGAATGGGACGCGCGTGGCGGCGTCTGGATGCCGGATCATTGCCGCGTGCTGGCAGCCCCGGTCGAGCCCGCGCCCGATTACGCAGGCGTCACCGACCCCGCCGCCCGCCGCCGGATCGACGCGGTGCGCCGCCAGTTCCAGGCCCTGCGCCCGGCCCGGCTGATCCGCCATGCCCAGCCCGACGGCGACGACCTGGATCTGGACGCCACGCTGCGGTCTGTGACCGACCTGCGCGCATCGGGTCGCGGCAGCGACCGCATCTGGCGCCAGGCCCGCCCCGAAAACCGCGACCTTGCCGTGTCGATCCTGCTGGACGTGTCGCGGTCCACGGAAAGCGCCGTGACCGGCCGCCCCGTCATCGACATCGCGCGCGAGGCGCTGACCGCGCTTGCCTGGGGGCTGGATGCCTGCGGCGACCGCTTTGCGATCCAAGGCTTTTCCTCGCTGAAACGCGACCGGGTCTGGCTGCATGAATGCAAGACCTTCGACGAACCCATGTCCCGCACTACCGAGGCGCGGATTCATGCGCTGCGTCCGGGCTTCTATACCCGGCTGGGCGCGGCGATCCGCCATGCCTCTGCCGGGCTGGCGGACGAAGGCCGGTCGCGGCGGCTGATGATCGTCATCACCGACGGCAAGCCCAACGACCTTGACCATTACGAAGGCCGCCACGGGATCGAGGACAGCTCCATGGCCGTCCGCGAGGCGCGCCGCGCAGGCCATTCGGTCTTTGGCATCACCATCGACAAGGGCGCGCAAAGCTGGTTCCCGCGCATCTTCGGACAAGGCGGATTTTCGGTGATCCGCGACCCGGACCGGCTGACAAATACGCTGCCCCAGATCTATCGCCAGCTGGTCCTGTAATGGATCTGGACGACCTGCCGGGCGAGTTGATCATGTGGATCCTGATCGGATCCGAGATCCTTGTCTTCGCAGCGGGCGTCACGGCCATGTCCGCGATGCGCCTGACCGATCCGGCGGGGTTTGCCGACGCGCAGGCGATGCTGGACGGGCGCATGGCGGCGCTGAACACGGTCGTGCTGGTCACCTCCGGCCTGTTCGCCGCCCGCGCCGAACGGGCGGCGGCCGGGGGCGACAAGCGTGGCGCGCGGCGGGGGCTGATGCTGGCGGCCCTGGGCGGGATGATCTTCCTGGTCGTGAAGGGCATGGAATATGCGCATGACCTGTCCTTGGGGATCGGGATCGACACGCATCCCTTTTTCACCTTCTATTTCCTGCTGACGGGATTTCATGCGGCCCATGTGATCGCGGGCGTGGCGGTGCTGGCGCTGGTGGCCATTCGCGCCCGTCCCGAGCCTGTGCAGGCGGGCGCGATGTTCTGGCACATGGTCGATCTGGTCTGGGTGCTGATCCTGCCGCCGATCTATTTGCTGATGTGATGACGATGGACCGATTGAACCGCAACTGGCTGATGCTGATCGCCTTGATCCTGGCGACCGTGGCCGTGGCGACGCAGGACGGACGCATCGCCGCAGCCGGGCTGCTGGTCCTGGCCTGGGCCAAGGCGCGGGCGATCCTGGGCGGCTTCCTGCATCTGGACCGCGCACCGGGATGGCTGCCGGCCTTCCTGGTACCGCTGGCCTTGTGGCTTTGCGTGGTCTGGGGGTTGGCTGCTGTCAGATGACGCGGCTGATCGCGCCGAACGCTTCGGCATGGGCCAGGTCGTGAAGGCGCGAAACGGATGCGATGGCGGCACTTGATTGGTTCACCCGCACGCCCAGTTCCCGCAGCTTCGCAAAGGCGCGGGACAGGCTTTCGGGCTTCATCCCCAGCCTGCCCGCGATCAGCGCCTTGTCATAGGGCAGCACGACCGTGGCGCTTTCGGTGCCCTCGGGACACAGTTCCAGCAGGAATTCGGCCACCCGCTGCGCGCCCGACCGGGCCTTCAGCTGCTCGATCTGTTCGACCAGGCCCTGCAGGTGCAGGAAGGTCGCCGACAGGATGGAGATCGCGGCCTCGGGCCGGGTTTGCAGCATATCCAGGAAAGCCCGCGCCGGCACGGCGATCAGGTCGCAGGCCGTCACCGCCTCGGCCGACACGGGATAGGCCGCCTGGCGCAGGGCGATGGGTTCGCCAAAGCTTTGACCCCGTGTCATCACGCCCACCACGGCTTCGGCCCCGTTGGGCGCGATGCGATACAGCTTGATCCAGCCATCGGCGACGATATGGATCGCCTGGGCGTCATCGCCATGCTGGAACAGAACCTGCCCGCGCCGCAGATGGACGACATGGGCCGCATCCAGCAACGTGTCGCGCAGTCCGGCCGGCAGGGTCGCGAAAAGCCGCGACTGGCAGGCGACCTGGCGGTGCGCGGCAGACAGTTTCATGCTCATCGGATGCGGCCTTTTCTGGAAGAAAGAAGGCAGGGGCGGCTGTCGCCCGCCCCGCCGGTCATCGGCGTCACTGGACCTGGGCGATTTCCGCGTCCATGCGCTCGCGCGCCTTCTTGGACAGCTTCACGGTCTTGGCCGCCTCGAGGTTCGCGGGCGCGTCGCCCACCTGGATCAGGCCCACCATGCCCATCGCGAAATGCGGCGTGCACTTGACGCCGTACAAGCCCGGCTCGGTCACGGTCAGCGAAAACTCCTCGTTGATCTTGCTTTTGAAGGTTTCCACGCCCTCGGGCAGGATGTCCTTGATGGCTTCGACGTTGTGGCTCTTGTCGGTGGGAATGAAATGGATCACGTCGCCAGGCTCGGCCTTCACGAAGGCGGGTTCGAACACCATCATCCCGGCCTCGCCCTTGTTGAGCATATGCACCTCGTGTTCGGCGGCAAGGGCCGTGCCCCCCAGGGCCAGCATCAGGGCAGGGGCAGCAAGGAAGAAAGCGCGTTTCATGGTCATCTCCTGAATAGGCGGGCCGATCCTGGCCCGTTGATCAGGACTTTAGGCCTTGGCGGCCACCCGCACTTTGCGAAAACGCAAACAAGGGGACGGTTAAGAACACCTAACAAAACCTTCTGATCTGGTTGAGGCAGATGAGAGCGCAGCCGAGGATCACGAAGGCCTCATGGATGTCGGCGCGCCGCTCATACCGGATGGCGAGGCGGCGAAAGCGGTTCGAACAACGTGCCACAACAAAAACCGCGGAGAACGCCTCGTCCTCGACTGCTAACCCATTGTTTCCACATAAGTGAGACGTTCAATCAGGATCAAAATGCCGTCGGAACTGTCGAACTTCGGAAGCCTGCAAACCTACCCTTTCCGCAGTTTGGCTGAATAAAAAGCACCTGCGCGAAAATGCCGCTTTGTCGGCTTGGCAATTTCGCGCTAGTTTTTACCAATGCCGAACACGCCGTCCGCAGGAGGGGGGAGTTGTCGAAACTGCCGGATATTTCTGCCGAATTTTCATTCTTATCCAGTCAATCAGGATGGCGGGGGATGTTTCGAAAATATCTGTCCGCCGGCATCCTGATCGTCGCCGCGGGATTGGCCTGCCTGGGCATCTGGTTCGTATCCCGCCTGCATCAAACGCTCGAAGCCGAGGTCGGGCACCGGGCGGGCGTCGTTCTGGAAGCGACGCTGACTCCCTATGCCCCCAATTTCGCGGCCGGGTTTCTGCCGCCCCACATCCGCGACAGGCTGGACGCCCATTTTCACGAAGTTTCGGCATCTCTTGGGGTCTTCGACATGATCGTCTGGGATCCGGCCGGGCGGGTCATTTATGCCGTCCGGCGCGATATGACAGGCCAAAGCTTTCCCGTCGGCCCGCATTTTGAAAAAGCCCTGTCCGGCGAAATCAGCGTTGAGATCGAGGATGAATTTCACGCGGAGGTTTCATCGGCACCCGCCATGGATGGCAACAAGTTCTTTGAAATATATGTGCCGATCCGGCTTTTATCTGGAAACCGCATCGTTGCCGTGGCAGAATATTATCAGGACGCCGCCTTTGCATCACGGATCTTGTTGAATATCCGCTGGCAGATGTGGGCGGCAATTTGCATCGTCGGCATTTTCTTCACGATTATCCTTTATCTTCTGCTGCGCCGGGGCGATGCACAAATCCGCCAGGACGCGCGCGTCCTGCATGACCAGCAGGAAAGCCGGTTGCGGCAATTGAATGCCGATATCCACGACGGCATCGGTCAGCTTTTGACGGTGGCATTGCTGCGGATGAAGCCCGCCGGGAACCACGATGCGTCAGACGACGCCCGCGCCGTGCAGACCATCCTGGAAGAAGCCATGTCCGAGGTTCAGGCCCTTCTGACCGGGACAAGCCCGGCACAGCCCTTTGACCTGCCCTTGGCCCAGGCGGTCGGGGCGGTGGTGAACGACCATATGCGTCGGACCGGAACGGATGTCGACCTGCGCATGGAGGCGGACCTTGCCGAACCGTCCCTGCCCGTCAAGATCGCCTTGTGCCGGTTCCTGCGCGAAGGGCTGCACAACGCCTTCAAGCACGCGGGCGGGGCGGATCAGCGCGTCGCCCTGCGCACGGCCGATGGCGGTCGGCTGGAGGTTTCGGTCAGCGACGCCGGGGGTGGCCTGGCCGTGGTTCCCGGGCCTGACCTGCGCAAGCCCTTGGGACTGGATCACCTTCGCCGCCGGATCGAACAGCTCGGCGGCACCCTGACGCTGGTCAGGCACGACACCATGGGAATGCGGCTGTCCGCCAGCTTCCCCCTTGCCCAAGCGGAGACCCCCGATGCAAGACATCACCGTAGCGATCGTCGATGACCACCCCCTTGTTTGCGAAGGACTGTCCAGGGTCATTGCCGACTGCGAAGGCCTTTCCCTTGCCGGTGTCGCAGGGACGGCCGGAACGGCCATCGCGATGGTGCTGGAACGAAAGCCCGACATCCTTGTCCTGGACCTGAACATTCCCGGGTCGGGCCACAGCGTCCTGGCCGAGATCGCCCGCCAGGGCAGTTCCACCTTGGCCATCGTGCTGTCGATGTCGGAACAGGCCAGCGACGTGATCGGCTGCCTGCGCCTGGGGGCCGCGGCCTATGTCCTGAAAGGCACCAGCGGCAAGGATCTGTGCGAGGTGATCCGGTCGGTGGCCGAAGGAAACTGCTATGTCACACCCCATCTGGCGGCCCGGCTGATGGCTTCTCTCAACCTTCCCGCCGTGCCCGACCAACGCGAGCAGGGCAACGAACTGCGCAGCCTCAGCAAGCGGGAAGCCGAGATTTACGGCCTGATCCGGCAGGGTTGCTGCAACAAGGATATCGGCCGCCGTCTTTCGCTCAGCGAAAAGACCGTCAAGCACTACCTGACCAACATGTTCAAGAAGCTGGAGGTGCGAAACCGAACGGAACTGGCCCTTCATTCGACGGTGAGGTGAACCGCGCGGGCGGAGGCCAGGAACAAAAGGCCCAAGGACTTCGTTTCCGCCCATGGCCGCTTGCCGGCGCGAAGGGGAACGGAGGATACGCATGACCCAGAACAATCAGGACGCCCGGAACATCCGCAAGGACAATCCTGCCGACAAGGACGGTGTCTTGCCCGATGGCGTGCGCGGGACGACGCGCGATGTCGGCTATACCCAACCTGCGGATGAACACGCGGGCTACAAGGATCCGACCAAGCCGGAACTGAGAAAGCCGTCGTCGGAA
This sequence comes from Paracoccus actinidiae, assembly GCF_030863885.1. Classification (NCBI taxonomy): domain Bacteria; kingdom Pseudomonadati; phylum Pseudomonadota; class Alphaproteobacteria; order Rhodobacterales; family Paracoccaceae; genus Paracoccus; species Paracoccus actinidiae. The sequence continues at coordinate 1,164,767 of NZ_CP132956.1, read as the reverse complement.
TTCTGAAGCCTGCGCCATGGTCCCGGCACGGACCGGGACCATGGCAACCTTATCGCCGGTGGCGACCCTTGTTCTTGCCCATCAAGGCGACTGCCACCACGGCCACGCCCGCGCCGATGGCAAGCTTCCTGGTCAGGCCGCTGCGGTCGTGCCGCCAGGCCGCGCCCATGCCCATCTCGCCTGGAATATTGGGAACATGGCCGTGCGCCAGATCCTCGACAAGGCCCTCGACCATGTTGATCCGGTCAGCGCCCAGCAGCATCAGCCAATGCCGCCAGTCGGATTCGCTATAGCCGAAGGCCGCGCGGCGGATCATTCCGCTGAGGCCCGAAGGCTGGGGCGCGGTGCCGAAGACCGCCGGGCGGCGGTTGTATTCGACGGATTGCAGAACCTCGATATCGGTCCGCTGCGCCTTGGGCCGGTTCCAGCCGTTGCCCGTTTCGACGGACCTGTCGCGCATCGGATAGGTGGGGTCGTTCTGAGGATCGGCGTCCACGCCCCATCCGTTCACGTTCACGGGGTCGATTGCCTGGGAAGTAATCTGCCTTGCCATGATCGTTCCTTTAGCGGCCGTTGTTGGGGTAAAGCACCGGCTTGATGCATTCGTCCAGCTTGGACGAGAAGATGTGATACGCGTCCGAAATGTCATCCAGCGGCACGCGGTGGGTGATCAGGGCCTTGGGGTCGATTCGGCCCGCCTGCACATGGTCAATCAGGCGCGGCAGCAGGCGTTTCACGGAAGCCTGGTTGGCCCGGATCGTCAGGCCCTTGTTCAGCACATTGCCCATGGGAACGATGTTGCCCGTGGGACCGTAAACGCCGACAATGGACACGACGCCGCCCTTTTTCACCGAATTGATGGCCCAGTGCAGCACGATGGCCGACCCGGCCTCGAGCTTCAGCTTCTTGCCCATCAGCGTGCGCAGGGCGTTGCCCGATGCGTCCCCGCCCACGGCGTCGATGCACACGTCGGCGCCCAGGCCGTCTGTCAGCTTCTTGATGAAGACCGCCATGTCGTCGATGAACTTGAAATCGTAAACCTCGGCCGGGCAATAATGGCGGGCAAAATCCAGCCGGTATTCCACATGGTCGATCACGATCACCCGGCCCGCCCCGAACAGCCAGGCACAGCGCGCGGCCATGATGCCCACGGGCCCTGCGCCAAAGACGACAACCGTGTCGCCCATCTGGATGCCGCCCATTTCGGCGGCCTGGTATCCGGTCGGCACCACGTCGGTCAGCAGCACCGCATCGTCGGGATCCATCCAGTCGGGGATCGGCGTCGGCCCCACATCGGCGTAAGGCACGCGCACATATTCCGCCTGCCCCCCGTCATAGCCTCCGGCGGTGTGGGAATATCCGAAGATGCCGCCCACGGCGGTGGCCTGGGGATTGGATTCGTGGCAGTTTCCGAACATTCCCTGCTTGCAGAAATGACACTGGCCGCAGGCGATGTTGAAGGGCACCAGCACATGGTCGCCGGGCTTCAGGGTCTGGACCTCGAATCCGACCTCCTCGACGATGCCGCAGAATTCGTGGCCAAAGGTCGTGCCGATCCGGGTGTCGGGGACCAGGCCGTGATACAGATGCAGATCCGATCCGCAGATGCAGGACCGGGTGACGCGCACGATGGCATCGCGCGGATGCTGGATGACGGGATCGGCCTTCGAGGCCACCCGCACCCGGCGCGGACCCCTGTAATCGGCAGCAAGCACAGCAATTCCTCCTCTGATGGGCTGTGGTGAAACCGTGCAGGGCCGAACAGGGTTCCCGGCCTGCCCGCCTTATTCCTGCGCCCGCAGCACGCGGGCGGGCCGCGCGGACAAGGGACGCAGGGCAAAGGCCAGTCCCGCAGCCAAGGTCGCCGCCACGCCGCCGGCGATGACGGCCGCGGCCGATCCGGGGGCAAAGCGGTAATCCAGTTCCATGACCTGCGTCAGGATCGCCCAGGCCGACAGCGCGGCCACGAGAACCGCGACCAGCCCCGCCGCGGCCCCCATCAGCGCCGATCGCAGCGCAAAGCTGGCCAGCACCGTGCCGCGCGTGGCGCCCAGGGTTTTCAGCACCGCCGCCTCGAACACGCGGGCGCGCTCGCCCGCGGCGGCGGCCCCGATCAGCACCACGAAACCGGTCGCCAGCACGGCAAGCGCCGCAAGCGCGGTGGCGGATGCAAGCGCGCCCATCGCCTCGGCCACGCGGGCGGCCACGTCGCGCACGCGGATGGCGGTGATGTTGGGAAAGGTGTCGCCGATGTCGCGCAGGATCGCGGCCTCGGATGCGGGATCGGTGTGGAGGGTGGCGATATGGGTCTGGGGCGCGCCGGACAGCGAGGCCGCGTCGAAGATCATCACGAAGCCGATGCCGCCGCTGCGGAAGTCCAGTTGCCGGAAATTGGCGATCGTGGCGGTGATGTCGCGGCCCAGGATGTTGACGGTGATGCGGTCGCCCAGAGACAGGCCCAGTTCTTCGGCCTCGGTCGCGCCAAAGCTGACAAGGGGCGGTCCGGCATGATCGGCGGGCCACCATTCCCCTGCGGTCAGCACGGTGCCGGGGGGCGGGGAGGCGGCATGGCTGACGCCGCGATCGCCCCGCAAGACCCAGTGGTCGCTCCAGTCGCTGGCCGGGATGTCGTTGATCGCAGTGACGATGCCGCGCAGGGACGGGGCGGTGGCCACCCGGCCCACACCGGGATCCGCGTCCAGCCGGTCCAGGAATCCCGCCAACTGGTCCGGCTGGATGTTGATGAAGAAAAAGGACGGCGCCTGGTCGGGCAACTCGGCCGCGATGGCGCGGCGCAGGTTGGCGTCGATCTGGCCCACGGTGGCCAGCACCGTCAGGCCCAGTCCCAGCGACAGGACAACGGCGACGGCGCCTTCCTGCGGATTGGCGACGGCCCCCACCGCCAGCCGCAGCGCGGTCCGCCCGCGCAGGGCGGGGTGGCGCGCCAGCCGCCGGGCCACGCCACGCAGGCCCCGCGCCGCCAGCCACAGCGCCCCCAGGGCCAGCACCACGCCCCCCGCCACAGCCAGGGCCAGGCGCGGGCTTGACGCCATCAGGGCCGCAGTCCCGATCAGCGCGCCCACCGCCCCCAGCAGGGCCGCCAGCCAGCGCTTTCGGGGCCGGGCGCGGGCATCCGCCCCGATACCCCGGAACAGGGCGCTTGCGCGGACCCGTTCCACCCGCGCCAGCGGCAGAAGGGTAAAGATCAGCGCGGTCAGGATGCCATAGGCCGCAGCCTCGAACAGCGGGGCGGGTTGGAGCCCAAATTCCACCGGGATCGGCAGCCGCGACTGCAGGAAGGGGGCCGCAAGCACGGGGGCCAGCCCACCCAGGATCACCCCTGCCATGACCCCCAGCAGGGTCAGTGCGCCGATCTGGGCGAAATAGATGGCAAAGATCACCCGCCCCTCGGCCCCCAGGGTCTTCAGCGTGGCGATCACCGGGGTCTTCGTGTCCAGATAGCTGCGCACGGCGGACGATACGCCGACCCCGCCCGTGGCCAGACCGGCAAGGCCCACCAGCACCAAAAAGGATCCCAGCCGGTCCACGAAAGCCTCCACCCCCGGCGCGCCGCGCCTGCTGTCGCGCCACCGCATCCCCGCCCCCTCGAACTGGGCGGTGGCGGCAATGCGCAGAGCGTCCAGGCTGTCGCCGGGACGCAGGGCCAAGCGATAGCTTGTTTCATACAGCGTGCCGGGCGACAGCAGCCCCGACCCCGCCAGGCCGGGGGTTGCGACAAGCGTGCGCGGGCCAAGGCCGAAGCTGCCGCCGATGGCATCGGGTTCGCGCAGCAGCGCGGCCATCAGCACGAAATCCTGAACCCCCAGCCGGAACCGGTCGCCGATCTGCAACCCCAGCCGGTCGATCAGCAACGGATCCATCGCCGCCCCCGGCAGGCCCGCCTGCCCCGCCAGCACCTTGTCCACCGGCAGGGTTGGGTCGAACTGCGCCTGGCCCCGCAGCGGCCAAGTGGCATCGACGCCCTTGACCTGGGTCAGCGCGCGGTCATCCCCCACCACGGCCATGGACCGGAAATCCACCACCTCGGACACCTGGTCGGCGTTGTCCTCCATCCAGGCCCGTTCGGCATCCGTGGCAAAGCGATAGGTCAGGCGCAGTTCCGCGTCGCCCCCCAGAAGCACCGCGCCCTGGCGGGACAGTCCCCCTTCGATGGCGGCGCGGACGGACCCCACCGCCGCGATGGCGCCGACGCCCAGGGTCAGGCACAGCAGGAAAATCCAGAAACCCGCCAAGCCGCCGCGCAACTCGCGCCGGGCGATGCGCCAGGCCGCGGTCACGAGGCGGCCCGGCGGCGAAGATCCTCGCCCTCGATCACGCCGTCGCGCAGGCGCAGCACCCGGTCGCAGCGCGCGGCAAGGTCCGCGGCGTGCGTGACCAGCACCAGGGTGGCCCCGTGCCGGTCGCGCAAGCCGAACAGCAGATCCATGATCGCCTGGCCGTTGGCGCCGTCCAGGTTTCCCGTGGGTTCGTCCGCCAGCAGGATCGCCGGGCGCGGCGCCGTCGCGCGGGCAAGCGCCACCCGCTGCTGTTCGCCCCCCGACATCTGCGCCGGGTAATGGTCGGCCCGCGCGCCCAGGCCCACGGCGTGCAATTCGGCGCTTGCGCGGTCAAAGGCATCGGAATGGCCTGCCAGTTCCAGCGGCGTGGCGACGTTTTCAAGCGCGGTCATCGTGGGGATCAGGTGAAAGGACTGGAACACCACGCCCATCCGGCCCCGGCGAAACCGGGCGAGGGCGTCTTCGTCAAGCGCGGTCAGGTCATGGCCCAGGGCCTGGACCGTGCCGCCCGTCGCGCGTTCCAAGCCGCCCATCAGCATCAGCAGGGACGACTTGCCCGACCCCGAAGGCCCGACCAGTCCCAGCGTCTCGCCCCCGTGGACATCCAGGGAAATGCCTCGCAAGATCGCCACCGGCCCGGCATTGCCCTGCAAGGTCAGGTGGACATCCTTCAGCGACAGAACCGGACCCATCATGACCATCATTCCCCAAAGCCTGTGTTTCTTGGCATCTAAGGCCTGGCGCCGTTCAGGCAAGCCACGGCTGCGCGACATTTTCATGGCCCTGGTCCTGGCCTGCGCCCCCGTCGCCGCCCAGGCCCAGGAACCGCTGAAGCTCGCAGCCCTGGGGGATTCGCTGACCCAGGGCTATGGCCTGGCCCAGGGTCAGGGCCTGGTGCCGCAGCTGCAGGACTGGCTGCGGGCGGCGGGCCATGACGTGATCGTGATCAACGCGGGCGTCAGCGGCGACACGACGGCGGGGGGGCTGTCGCGGCTGGACTGGACGCTGGCGGACAAACCCGACGCAATGATCGTGGCGCTTGGCGGCAACGACCTGCTGCGCGGCATCGACCCCGCCGCCAGCCGCGCCAACCTGGACGCGATCCTGACCCGCCTGGACAGCGAGGGCGTGCCCGCCATGCTGGTGGGCCTGCCCGCGCCGGGCAATTTCGGCCCCGACTTTCAGCGGGATTTCCAGGCGATGTTCCCCGATCTGGCCCGCGACCATGACGCGGCGCTGTATCCCGACCTGCTGGCCCCCATCACACGGAAATATGCGGCGGGTGAAAGTTACGTGGACCTGATGCAGGATGACGGCCTGCACCCAAGCGCCGCCGGGGTCCGGGCTATTGTCGAGGCAATGGGTCCGGCGGTGGGCGCCTGGCTGGACGGCATCGGGAAATAGGGTCTTTCAACTGAAGCGGATGCCGGTCCCGCGCAGGTCATAGCCTTGGATTGCCGACGCACGTTGATCCCGAAACCTGCGCTGCCTCCGGGGCTATAGGTCAGTCCATCCGGTCCAGCGTCGTGCGGCAAGGCCGGTGGTCGAAAAAGGCCTGCAGGATCCGGTCGAACACATCCGGCGCGCCGGGCACTGCCGCGAACAGCGTGGCGGACGACCGCAGCTTGGCCGCATCCACGGACCCGAAGATCCGGTCCGCCGGGGTGCCCTGGTGGGCCAGCACGGCATCGGCGCAGCGGATCAGGCGCGGTCCCAAGACCGGATGGGCCAGGTATCGCCGCGCCTCGTCCGCGTCAGCGATGCCGTAATGATGCGACATGGCCGAATGGCCCAGGCCCCGCAATTGCGGAAAGATGAACCACATCCAGTGGCTTTGCTTGCGGCCCCGGATCAGTTCGGACAAGGCGATGTCATAACTGTCCTTTTGCGCGTCCAGGAAACGATCCAGGCTGTCGGGACTTGTCGCGGGCATGGCAGATTCCTTGTCACCGGGCAGGCGGAACCGGGCGCGGCGCGAATTGTTCCGCATCGCCCATGAAACCATGCCCGCCCTGCGCGGTTGAAGGGCATGGATTTCCCGCCTGTCCAGTCGCCTGCCCATGTCGGTCCCGCCTTTCGGGCCGCGCTTGGGCGTTTCGACCCGGACAGGCCGGCCCTGATCCTGGGCCATTTCGACGCCGACGGGCTGTCGGCCACGGCGATCCTGGCACGCGCCCTGGACCGGGAAGGCCGTCGCGCCGATGTCCGCATCATGGGCAAGGGGGAAAACCCCTGGTCGCCCGGCCTGCGCGCGGAACTGGCCGACCGCCGCCCCGGCGGGCTGATCGTGACCGACCTGGGGGTGCAGGCGGGCTGCATCCTGCCCGGCCTGCCCACCGTGCTGATCGACCACCACGTTCCGCGCGGCAGGCCCGGCGATGCGGCGGTGATATCGGGCAACGGATGGACGCCCGAACCGACATCGTCCCTGCTGGCCTGGTGGTGCGCGGGGGAACCCGACGATCTGCTGTGGCTGGCGGCCATGGGCCTGATCGGCGACATGGCGGATGACGGTTTCCCCGAACTGGTCCGGGCGCAGGCGCAATACGGCAAGACCGCGCTGCGCGACGCCGTGTCCCTGGTCAACGCGCCGCGCCGAACCGCCGCAGCCGACGCGGGTCCGGCCCTTCGGCTGCTGATGACCTGTGACAGCCCCAAGGATCTGCTGAAGGGCGGCCATCCCGAAACCGACCTTCTGCGCGCCGCCAAGGCCGAGGTGGCCCAAGCCCTGGACGGCGCCAAGCGCGTGGCCCCCCAGGTGCGCGGCGATGTCGCCCTGATCCGCTTCGCCTCGGCCTGCCAGATCCATCCGCTGGTCGCGCAATCCTGGCGCGGGCGGCTGCGGGACAAGATCGTGCTGGCGGTCAATACCGGCTATCGCCCCGGCTGGATCCATTTCGCCGCGCGCACGGCCAGCGGCACGGATCTGATCGCGTTCCTGGCGGCCCATCGCCCGCCCGGCGCAGGCACCGAATATGGCAGCGGCCACATCCAGGCCACGGGCGGCGCGCTGCGGCCCGCCGATTGGAACGACTTTGCCGCCCGCATCGGCTTTCCCGAGGAGATCGTGCCCTTATGACCGACAAACCGCTGCGCCTGGGCTTTCCCGTCAAGGTGATGGGACGGCCCGGCCTGAAAAGCAACGACACGCGGCGGTGGCAGCAGGACCCGCATCTGAAAACCTCGCTGGAATATCTGGACGCGATCCTGGATTACCTGGTCGATGTCGGCATCGACATGTATCGGATGTCGTCCGACCTGGCGCCCTATGCCACCCACCCTGATATGCCGCAGTTTCACACGGTGGTGGCCGACAGCGATGCGGAACTGGCGGCATTCGGGCAGAAGGCGCGCGACCTGGACATCCGCCTGTCGTTCCATCCGTCGCAATTCGTGCTGCTGAACAGTCCCGACCCGGCCCTGACCGCGAAAAGCATCTGGGATCTGGCCTCCCAAGCGGAAATGCTGGACCGCATGGGCATGGGACCGGAAGGCGTCCTCGTGACCCATGTCGGCGGCGTTTATGACGACCGGGACGCGTCCCGCGCCCGCTGGATCAAGGGGTACGAGCAATGCCCCGAACCCGTCCGCCGCAGGTTGGTGCTGGAAAACGACGACATCCGCTTTTCCGCAGCCGACGTGCTGTGGATCCATGAACGCTGCGGGGTGCCGCTGATCTTCGATTACCAGCATTTCTGGTGCCTGAACCCCGAAGGCCTGGCGCTGCGCCCGACGCTGGAACGCTTTGTCGGGTCATGGCCCAAGGGCGTGCGGCCCAAGATCCATTTCTCGTCCCCACGGACCGAACTGCGCGAAATCAAGCGCCGGATCACCGACAAGGAACGCGCGTCCCTGCAATCGGCCACGCCTGCCAAGGGGCCGCTGACAAAGGCCGTGGTCAAGCCCACCTCGCGCTTCAAGACCGTGCTGTTGCCGCCCATCTGGACGGGACACGCGGATTTCACCAATCCGTTTGAATTCGCGACCTTCATGCGCACGGCCGAGGGCTTGGATTTCGACGTGATGCTGGAGGCCAAGACCAAGGATCTGTCGCTGTTGAAGCTGCGCGGCGACCTAGCCCGCTATGCCCCCGACGTGGCGGCGCGTTTCGGCCTGCAGGCCGGCGATGGCCTGGCCGGCGATGTGCTTGCCGACGACGACATCGGCGCGGCAGACGAGGAATGAGGCGGTTGCCCCCTTTGTCCGATAGGAAGCCCGGCTGGCGGCGGCTAGGGTGGGGATATGCACAAGGAAGGGGCGCAAGCCATGCTTAAACGTCTTGTCCTGGCGATGACCGCAACCTTGGCCCTTGCCCCCGCCTGGGCGCAGGAACCGGTTCCGCGTGGAACCGTGGCGTTCTTCGGCCTTTACCTGATGAACAACCAGGGCGACCGGGACGACAGCGACGAACGCGCCCGCATCGCCATGGTCGAGGACCAGATCTCCCAGAACCTGGAAGCGCGTGGCTTTACCCTGGTCGATACCGCGCCTGTCGCGGACAAGCTGGCGCAGGTCAAGAACATCGCATCCTGCAATGGCTGCGACATGAAGCTGGCACGGGAACTGGGCGCGGATTATTCCGTCACCGGAGAGGTTCAGAAGACATCCGAACTGATCCTGGCCATGAACCTGTTCCTACGCGACGTAGAGGCGAAAACGAACCTGCGCCACGGTGCCGTCGATATCCGGGGCAACACCGACGAAAGCTGGTCGCGCGGCTATCGCTATCTGCTCAACAACACCATCTTCCGGGGCGAGCCCCGCCCCTGACGGCAGGGCAATCCGGGACGAATCCCTGATTTCGCAGGCTTTTGCACAGGCAATTGCCGAAGGCGCATTTTTACCCTAGGCTGTGCTTCCTGGGTGACAGTCGCGCCAGGCATGATCCCTTCCCGATTCCCGATGCGCCGCCTGATCACGACAGCCTTTTACCTGTTCCGATATGCCGTCCTGTCGGCCACGCTGATCGTGATCGGCGGGGTCGCGATGGCGACATTCGCGGGGGATGCCTCGGCGGCGGCTGTGGACGCGCGGCCCGCGCTTGCGGGGCTGGTGCTGGCGGCGCTGCTGTTGCCCGCGCTGTTCCTGCCCCGTGGCGGTGGACGGCGGCGCAAGGCAAGGCGCGGCGGGAAAAAGGGCGTCGCCCGGACGCGCAGGAACCCGCCCGCGCGGCCGCGCGCCCCATCGCGTCCGGTGTCCTGCCCCCGGGACGGGCATGAATTCGAACAATGGGTGGCAGGGCGGCTGGAACTGCACGGCTGGCGGGCCGAGGTGACGGCAGGGTCGGGCGATCAGGGCCTGGACATCATCGCCCGGCGCGACGGCCGGAAGATCGGCATCCAGTGCAAGCGCTACGACGGCGCGGTCGGCAACAAGGCCGTGCAAGAGGCGTTCTCGGGCCGCGCCTTTCACCGCGTCGATACTGCCGTCGTCATCACGACAGGCCGGTACACCGAAAGCGCCAAGGCCTTGTCTCGAAAGACCGGCGTGCATCTGCTCTATGTCAAGGACATTCCCCGGATGAGCAGGCTTTGCTGACCCGGCGTGCTAGCGTCCCTGACCGCCTCGTTCGGCCCTGATCCCCGCGACGATCGCGCCAAAGGTGTCGCTGCCGGTGATGGCGTCGATGGTCCCGGGCAGCTTGGGCCGCCAGTTGGGGTATTCGTCGGCGGTGCTGGGCAGGTTCACGGGCCGGTCGTCCCCGGCCAGATCCTCCAGGCGCACCGCCATCAGCCGCGCGGGCGTGCGGGCAACGAAACGATGGGCTGCCACGACCAGATCAAGCGGCGCCTGTCCGCTGTCGGCGATCCCTTCATCCTCCAGCAGGCCGGCGCGGGCCAAGGCGCGGACCAGGTTACGCCGTTCACCGGGGCGGGCCTCGGCCTGTTCGCGGGCCGTGTCCGGGCCGATCAGGTCGAATTGGGCGCGCAGTTCGATGTCGCGCCCGGCCCACCAGCCCAGGAAGGTCGGCAAGTCGTGGGTGGACAGGCAGGCCAGGGCCTTGCCGGGATAGTCCTCGGGGGGCAGGAGGCCGCCGTCCTTGTCGCGTTCGAAGAACAGGATGCGATAGGACAGGATATTCGCGGCCTCCATCATCTCGCGAAAGCCGGGGGGGACATTGCCCAGATCCTCGCCGATCACAAGGGTTTCGCTGTCCCGCGAGGCAGCCGCCAGGGCGCGCAGCATATCGTCCAGCGGATAGCGGGCATAGGTTCCCGCCTCGGCCCCCGCCCCGTCGGGGATCAGGAACAATTGCCACAACCCCAGTGCATGGTCGATCCTGACCGCGCCCGCCCGCGCCATGACCCCCGCCATCAGCGCGCCGAAGGGCGCCGCCCGGGACGCGGCCATCGCGGCGGGCGACAAGGGCGCAAGGCCCCAGTCCTGCCCCCCTTCGTTGAAGTAATCGGGCGGCGCGCCGATGCGCACATCGGCCAGCACATCCGGCTGGCCCCAGCTTCCCGATCCGTCGCCGGCCTCGCCCACGGCGACATCCAGGTAAAGGCCGATGCCCATGCCCGCCGCCTTGCAGGCATCGCGGGCGCGGGCCAGCTGGCGGTCGGCCTGGTCCTGCAGCCAGCGGTAAAAGGCGATGTCGGCCCCATGATCCCCGGCATACCGCGCGACAGGTTCGCCATCGGGATCGCGCCATCCGTCGGGCCAGGCGGCCCAGCCCGCCCCATGGCCCGCGGCCACCATATGGGCCGACAAGGCGTCGAACAGCGCGTGCCGGTCCAGATCCGCGCCATTCCTGCGCCGGAAACCGTCATCGGCGTCGGGCTGTCCCAGCCCCCGCCACACCTCTCGCAGCGCCCGCAGCTTGGCCCCGGCCACGCCGGGGTAATCGACCAGATCGGTCCCGCGCAGTCTCTCGATCTCGTCATTGTCGGTCATGGCGGGGTCGAATCCCTGGATCCGGTCCACGGCCAGGTAAAGCGGGTTCAGGAACCGCCGGTTCGACGGCGAAAAGGGGCTGCACCGGACGGGATCGGCCAAGAACATCGCGTGCAGCGGGTTCAATCCGATGAAATCCGCCCCCATCCCCCCCAGCCTGGCCGCCAGATCCTCGAGATCCGCGAAATCGCCGATGCCCCAGTTGCGTGCGGACCGCAGTTGGTACAATTGCACCGCCACGCCCCAGGACCGGGGTCCGTCAGGCAGGTGGCAGCGCACGCCCGGCGGGGCCTTCAAGGACTGCGGACGCATCGCGGTCCCCGGACCAAAGGCCGCGATCAGCTTTTCCAGGGTCGCTTCGGGAACATCGTGGCTGGTCCCGTCCATGCCCGCGTATTCGGCCTGGATGCCCAGATCCCGCGCCTGCGCCCTGATGTCGTCCATGGAAAGACCCCGCTGCCTGATCCGGGACGAACGGGCCGCAGGGGGGATTGTTCCAGACAGGCCTTGGCCGAAAGGACAGGTTTCCCTTGGCGTCATGTTCAGACATAAGACATTTATCAGCCAGGCGGCACGGTGTTCAGTGTTTGCGAGTTCGCCGCCCGGCTGATAAATTCCCCCCTTCCGCCCTTTTCTGCACATGGCCCTGCCTGCCCGGGCCACGCCATTCCGATTGCACGCCATGAACGCCCTGATCTTTCCCGACGCCTTTTCCCCGCAACCTGACGGGGCGACGCCGATCCTGGCGGGCTTCGAATGCGGGCGGCTGCATTGGAACGGGCACGACCTGCTGAATTCGACGGGCCACCTGCCCGAGGCAGCTATGGCGCATCATTACGCCGTGGCGCAGGACCAGGGCGTAGCAGGCGCGCGGGACGGGCTGTCCTGGCGCCACGACATCGTGGCCCGGGTGAACACGGCGCCGCGCGGGTTTCCGGTGATCTGGGATCTGGTGCATTTCGACGCCCCCCCGCGCCCGGCCCAGCACGCCGTGGCCTGCTGCCTGGCGCTGCCCCCGGATGCCTGGGCGATCGCGGTCAACGAACCCTCGGTCGGGCGGCGGGTAGCAGGGATGACGCCGGGGCGCGCCACCGACATGGCGCTGCGGATCATGTCCACGGCGGCCTGCCTTCCCGTCCGCCCGCGCTTTGCGACCTGCGATCCGTTCCATCACCTGCATCCCAACGTCTTCAAGGCCACCGACCGGCTGGTCGCCAGCGGCCATGTGCAGATGGTGGGCGTCAACTATTACCCCCACCATGCCGTCGAACCCCTGCACCGGGTGCTGCGCGCGGTGGCGGATCGGTACCGCCTGCCGGTGATGATCACGGAAACCGGCTGGCACGACGGGCTGCACGCCGCCCACAGGCGCTTTCCCCATATCCGCAACCGCTGGGACTGGCTGGCCCATGTCCATGCCGAGATCGCCCTGTCCAGCGTGCCGGTCGCGGGCTTGTGCTGGTATCCCTGGCTGGATATGCCCGCCTGGGACAACCCCGCCCATGGCCGCTGGCCCTGCGGCTGGCCCGGACGGCAGGTCTAAGGACCGCATGGACATAGGCTGTCGCCGGGCCTAGGCTTTCCATTCCGGCCAGGATCCCTGCCCGGATCCTTGCCGCCCGAGCGAGAGGATCATGGACCGATCCCCCTTGGCATCCTTTTGCCCCAGTTTCCGGTCGGCCCCGGCCCCCGGCCAGTTGTACCTGTCCGCCGCGCACCGGCAGGTGCTGGAGTCCATGACCGCCTGCATCGACGGCGGCCGCCCCGTCCTGGTCCTGACGGGCGAGGCGGGAACCGGCAAGACCACGATGGCCCATCATCTGGGCCTGTCGCGTCCCGATTTCCGCCTCGCCCGGATTGGCCAAAGCCGGGCGCAGCTGATCGACCTGAACCACCAGCTGCCCAAGGTCCTGGGCATCCCCCATGTGCCGTCCTTCGACGATCCCGACACCGGCCCGCAAGCCCTGGCCCAAGCTTGCCGCGACACCGGCCACCGAACCCTGCTGATCGTGGACGAGGCGCAGGGCCTGTCGGACCAGGGCCTGACCTACCTGACAGGGCTGACGGATCCGCCCGGCGGGATCGTCCTGGTGCTGGCGGGTGGGGCGGGGCTGGACAGGCTGCTGGCAAGCCCTGCCCATGACCGCTTGCGCGCCCGGATCGGAGGGCGGTTCCTGTTGTCACCGCTGAATGCAGCGGAGACCGCCGATTACGTCGCGCATCGGTTCCGCGTGTCGGGCTGCGCCTGCCATGCGGGAATCCAGGTCTTCGACGCGGCGGCGACCCGGCACCTGCACGCCCTGTCGGGGGGCATCCCCCGCATCGTCAACCACCTGGTGCAAAGCTGCCTGTTCGAGGCGGGGACAACCGGGCGCAACACCCTGGACGAGGCCTTTGTCCAGAACTGCCTGTCGTCCCTGATCCGGGACGGGCGGCTGTCCCATCTGCTCGGTCCCGCCCCGGCGCCCAGACCCGCGCCCCCCGCCCCCCAAGCAGTCCCGCCCGCCCGTCCTGTTCCTGCCCCTGCGCCTGCGCCTATTCCTGTGCAGGACCGACCCTCGCCACCCCTTGTCCAGCCCCGGCAGGGCGTGCGGGCCGTCCGGATCGGGGCGGCGGCGGTGCTTGCGGGGCTTCTAGTGCTTGTGGGGCTTCTGGTGCTTGTCCCGGTCCGCAACCTCCAACCGCCACCCGGAACGGCCATGACAGCCCTTGCCCCGCCCCCTGCCCGGCAAGACCCGCCGCCCGGGCCGGTGCCCGGACCCGTGCCCGCGCCGCTGCCTCGCGTCGTGACGGTGGACAGCCCGCCCGCCCCCGAACGCCTTCTGGCCGAGGCGCTGACCCTGGGCAGCGCCGATCCGGCCCGCGCGGCACGGCTTTATGCCCGTGCCGCGCTGTGGGGCAACGGCCGGGCGGCCTATTACCTGGGGCAGCTTTACGAAACAGGCGTGGGGGTGGACGCCGATCCGACCCGCGCGCGGGCCTGGTATCGGGCGGCGGGCGACACCGGCGGGGCGGCGGCCCGGCTGGCGGACTTGTCCGCGCCCCCGAAGGCCGATCCGACGGCGGAGGCGGCCCCGGTCCCGGTCCTTCAGATGCTGTTCGACACGGGCCAGACCGAACTGCATTGGGACAGCCCCCCGGATGCAGCACAGCAGCGTTTCCGGGTCGAGGTCGTTCCGGCGGGCGACGACCGGATCCACCGGATCGACACCAGCCTGACTGCGGCCCTGGTGTCCTTTCCGGTCCGGCAATGGCGGGTCATGGCGCTGCGGGGGGACGGAACCACGGGACCGGCGTCAGGCTGGTCGCACCTGACGCCCGGGCCGCGCTGATCAGCAGCCGATCACCGCGCAGATGTTGCGGCGATAGGCGGAATTGGCCTCGCTGTCGGGAAGGGATTCCGGCTGGGCCCGGGGCGCGGTGCAATGGGCTTGATAGCCGGGGTCAAGCCCGCGGTTGACGCAGGCCCCCACATCCCATCCGGGCGGAATGTCGGTCAGATCGACGGATTTCCATTTCGGATGGCCCTCGGCCCGCAATTGGTCGATGCGCGTCAGGATCAGGTTGGACAGGTCCGACACCCCCTGACAACTGGCCCGGTGATAGCGGTTGCCCGCCGGGTCGTATTCATAGGTCATCAGCACCGCCTTGACGGCGACCAGATCCACCGGATCCTGCTGAAAGCCATAGGTGCCCGCGGCCAGCGTGGAGGGCGAATAGACCGCCTGCAAGGTCGGATCCGCGATCGGCAGCAGGTGGAACCGTTCGCCGTCGATATCGCCTTCGACATACAGCGACGCGGGTGCCCCCGCGACATAGAAGAAGGCGTCGATCTGCCCCGCCTTCAGTTGCGGCAGCGCATCGGCGGGGGCCGTCAGCAGCGTTTCCGCAGGCTCGACCCCCGCCAGCGACAGGATCAAGGATGCGGTCAGAAAGGTGCCGCTGTTTTCCACGCCGATGGCCACCCTCTTGCCCGCCAGATCGTCCAGCCCCGCGATGTCGCGCCGGGCCAGGACATGGACTTCTTCCTCGTACAAGGGAAAGGCGATGCGGACGCCCTGGATGGCCCGCGCCACCCCCGGATCGCCCCCGGCAAAGGTCTGCATATATTCCAGCACGTCGCTTTGCACGATGCCGAACTGGGTGTTCGGGCGCTGTCGCACGGCCAGGAAGTTTTCCAGGGATCCGGCCGATTCCACCACCTCCAGCCCCTGCCCGCATTGGCCCATCAGGTTGCCAAGGTCGCGTCCGATCTGGATATAGGTGCCGGTCGGCGCCCCGGTCATGATGCTGAGACGGGCGTCCTGGGCCTGGGCGGGCGCAAGCCACGGCCCGGCTGCAAGGATCGCGGGCAGCAGGAATCGGAGAAATCGCATCGTCTGGTCCTTCCTGTAACGGTCAGCATCCCCCCAGCCGGTCCACCAGGACCAGCAGCGTCTGACGGTTGATCGGATCCTGCACCTGGCCCAGGGCCTCGGTCGCGCAATGCCCCTGGACCAGCAGGTCGCGCAGCCGGGCGCGCTGCGGGGCGGGGGGCAGGGCCGGGGCAAGCGCCAGGGCCGAATCGACAAGGCCGGGGTCGCGGGGCTGCCCGCGCGGGGCGGGGCTGTCCGCCGCCTGCGCCGCCGACGCGGGGGGCGTGGGTGCGGGCGCAGCGGGTGCGGCAGCGGTCGGCACCGACACGGGTTCCGGCGCCTGCGCCGCAGCCTCGCGCACCCGCGCAAGCGCCGTCAACTCGGCCGTCAGTTCACCGACCCGGCCGGCCAGGTCGGCTGCCCGGCTTTCCTGCGCGGCGATCTGTTCTGCCAGATCGGCAGAGCGGTCCACCTGAGCCTGCGCTTGCTCCTGCTGCGTGGTCAGGTCGGCCAATGCGCCACGAGCCTCGGCGATTTGGGCGGTCAGTTGCTCCAGGTCCGTGGCAGCAGACTTGGACGCGGCATCCTGCCGGTCCCGTTCCGCCCGGCCTTCGGCAATTGCGGCGCGGATCGCGGCTTCGTCCTGTTGCAAGGTTTCCAGATCGCCTGACCGGCTTTCCTGCGCGGCAATCTGTTCCGCCAGATCCGCCAAGCGGCTTTCCTGCGCAGCAATCTGTTGCCCCAATTCGGCTAGCCGGTTTTCCTGCGTCGTGATCCGTCCCTCCAGATCGGCTGACCGGTCTTCCCCCTCCGCGATCTGCCGGGCAAGGATTTCCGACCTGCCCTCCTGCGCCTGGATCTGCTGTCCCAATTCGGCCAACCGGGCTTCCCGGGCGGCAATCTGGCGCGTCAGGTCGTCCAGGGTGGCGCGGGCGGCGTCCTCCTGTGCGGCCAGGTCCGCTGTTGCAGCCTGAAGGGCGGCATCCTGCCGGTCCTGCTCCGCGCGGCCTTCGGCGATTGCGGCCTCGATCGCGGTTTCTTCCTGCCGCAATGCCTCAAGCCTGGCACGGGCCTGGGCCAGGCGGGGTTCCAGTTCGGCAGCCTCGGATTCCATGGTGGCGATGACCTGGCGCAAGGCATGGGCCTGGCCCGGCAAATCATCCTGCGCGCCCGCTGGCGCCCAGGCAAGAGCGGCGGCAACTGTTGCAAACCCGAAAACCCGATACAAGACGCACACAATAACCGCCCCTTTGCGCCGTTCGATGATGGGACACCGGGGATGTTTGTCAATGCCTTGTGGTCATGCCAGCCGCAAACGGTGGCGGCTGACCAGCAAAGCGCGGGTATCGCGCAATTCCTGATCCATCCGCGCCGTGTCCCAGTTCAGCGCCCCCGCGCAAAGGGCCGCGATCCGGTCCAGGTCGCGGCGCGACAGATGCCCGGTGACGGCCAGGGCGGTGCGGCGCATCACCAGATCCGGCAGGTGGCGCACCCGTTCGTGGCGGACCAGCCAGTCCAGTTCCGCCAGCGAGTGATCCGCGTCTGCCAACATCGCCGGGGCGGCGCCTTCAGCTGCCAGGATCGCCCGCGCGCCCGTGCCGTATCGCGCCAGCAGCACGCCGGCGCGGGCGGGCGTGGCGCCCGTCTCCCGCCCGGCCCGGTCCGCCCAAGCCGCAGGATCGGCGGGGTAATCCCGCCCGCCGCCGATGGGCATCAGCTTGGTGTCGCGCTGCCGGGGCCGGTCCAGACGCGCCAGGACCGTGTCGGCCACTTCCTCGGCAAAGCCCCGGAAGGTGGTCCACTTGCCCCCGACAAGCGAGATGACGGGCCATGGACGCGCCTCGTCCGGTTCGGCCACCGGCGCCGAATGATCGCGGCTGATCAGGCCCGGATTGGCCGCGTCGGATGCCGGCAGCGGGCGTATCCCGGAATAGGCATAGACGATCTGGTCCCGGCCGAAGGACAGGCCCGGCAACAGCCCGCGCAGGGCATCCAGGAAATAGTCGATCTCGCCGTCGTCGCAGGCCACGTCGTCGGGGTCGTCGTCGCGCGTATCGGTCGATCCGACAAGCGCCCGGCCCAGATAGTCGAAGACCAGGCAGATGCGACCATCGTCGGCCTCGAAATAGATCATCCGGCCTTGCAGCGCAGCGATCAGGTCCGGGTGATCCAGCAAAATATGCGACCCCTTGGTGCCGCCGATCAGACGCGAGGGCGCGCCAAGCGCCGCGTTCACCCGGTCGATCCAGGGACCGGCGGCATTCACCACCAGCCGGGGACGCAGCGCCTGCGGCCCGTCGGGGGTCGCCAGATGCACCACCGCGCCATCGGTACCGGCCAGCATGGCATAGTTCCACGCTGTCGAGGCGGGGTTGGCCCCCATCCCGTCCGCCAGCAGCTCCCAGACCAGCCGTTCGGGCAGGGTGACGGTCGCGTCGTAATACTGCCCCGCCGCGACGATGCGGGGCGTCAGGGGCGGGATTTCCCGCAATGCGCGCTTTTTCGACCAAAGCTGGTGGCGCGGCATGACCCGGTGGCGGCGGCCATAGAAATCATACATCGCCAGCCCGGTCTTCATCAGCACCGCGCCCCGGCTGCGCGGCGCGGTCGCGGACCCCAGCAAAGTGCGCAATGCCGCAGGCACCCCCCGGAGCCAGGAAAAGATCGGGATCACCGTGGGCAGCGGGCGCACCAGGTGGGGGGCATTGCGCAACAGCAGGTTGCGTTCCAGCGTGGATTGCGCGACCAGCCGCAATTCGCCGGTTTCCAGATACTTGATGCCGCCGTGGATCAGGCGCGACGGCGCGGCGGATGTGCCGCCGCCGAAATCGCCCTTGTCAGCGATCACGCAGCTGATGCCCTGTTCGCACAGGTCGCGGAACAGCCCTGCACCGTTGATCCCCGCGCCCAGGATCAGAACGTCGATGTCGCGGATGCCGGTCATGCCATGTCCTTTGAAAGCGCCTCGATCCGTGGCCACAAGGGCGACAGGGCAGCAACCAGGTCGGTATAGACGCCATGGCGCCGCGCCAGATCCGCCGCGCGCCGGGGATCGGGCCGATAGGTGGCGGTCAGCGCGGTCATGTCGCGCGGATCGGCGCGCGGGCTGTCGAACAGGCCCACGCCCGCCCCCGCGCACAGGGCAGCCCCCCAGGCCGCGGCCTCGTCCGTGTCGCAGGTCGCAACGGGCATTCCCAGAACATCCGCAAACAGTTGCGCGAAGACCGGGCTGCGCGACATTCCCCCCGTCAGACGCGCGGCCCCCGGGGCAAAGCCGTCGCGCAGCGCATCGACGTGATACCGGTGGTTGAAGGCGATGCCCTCCACCACGGCCCGCAGCAGGGCGCCGCGATCCTGCCAGCCATGCAGGCCCAGAAACGCTCCGCTGGCATGGGGACCGTGGGGCGACCCGAACAGGAAGGGGTGGAAGATCGCGGTCGAGGGCCGGGCCAGGGCCGCCTCGATTTCGGGGATGATGGCGGCGTGAAAGAGGCGGCCCTGCGCCTCGGCCGCGTGGCGGTCGTTGCCGCACAGCGTGTCCAGGAACCAGTCGTAATTGGCCGCCGACGCGGGCGAGATCGACATGGCGTTCCATTCGCCCCGCCGCAGCCCGTTGCGGCAAAACCACCGGGCATCCACGCGCGGTTCCCCCGACACGGTTTCGTTGATGGAATAGGTGCCGGCCACGATGGCCACGGTGCCCGCGCCGTATCCGCCCGCACCCAGGGCCGATGCGGTCACGTCATGCAGCCCGGCCACCACGGGCGTACCCGCCGCAAGCCCTGTCAGGGCCGCGGCGGCAGGGGTCACATGGCCGATCACCTCGTCTGGCAGCGCAATGGGGGGCAGGGCATCGGCCACCCCCGCCAGGCCGAAGATCGCCGGAATGTCCGCGTCAAAGCCCTGCCTGGCGACATCGGTGAAGGACGTGCTGGCCTCGGTCAGGTCGGTGCCGATATGGCCGGTCAGGCAAAAGGCCAGCCAGTCCTTGCAGGCCAAAACATGGCCGATCCGGGCGAAACGATCAGGCTGATGGTCCCGGATCCACGCAAGGATCGCCGAAGGGGCCGAGGCATGGGGCATCTGCCCCGTGCGGGCAAGCGCCGCATCGGCGGTGCCGTCGCGCAGCCAGGCATCCGCCAGATCGGCCGCGCGGCTGTCCAGCGACAGGATGCCGGGGCCAAGCGGGCGCGCGGCGCGGTCCAGCAGATACAGCCCGTCGCCATGCGCGGTCGCAGCCACCGCCGCAATCTCGGACGCGGGGCGCCCGCAGGCGGCAACCGCCTCGGCAATGGCGGCGGCGGTCTGGGACCACAATTCGCCCATGTCGCGTTCGACATGGCGGGCCTGGGGCATAGATTGCGCGACCCGGCGGCGGGCGGTGGCCAGCACCCGGCCAGCCTCGTCAAAGATCACCGCCTTTGTGACGGTCAGCCCGTTGTCGATCCCCAGAAGCAGCGCCATGCCAGCCCCCCCTTTGCCCCCTGCCACGCCCGCATAGCGCCCTTGCTGCCTGTCGCCAAGGGCGCGGGGGCTTGTGGCCAAGGCCGGGGGAATGGGCCATTCTTCCTTGTCCCAGTGGCAGAAGGCCGGAAACGATGCTGCACCTTGAAACCCCGATTCTCGAACTGATGGGGCGCGCGGCGTTCCTGTTCCTGCTGTTCATGGTGCTGTTCCGCATCCTGCCGCGCCGCACGGCGGGCGAGATGGCGCCGATGGATTTCGTCTTTCTGCTTCTTGTCACCGAGGCGGCCGCCCATTCACTGGGCGATTTTTCATCCCTGGCCGATGGCACGGTGCAGATCCTGACCTTTATGGGGCTGAATTTCTTGACAAACCGGCTGTCCTATCGCTTTCCCGCCCTGGAAAAGCTGCTGGAACACCCTCCCCTGGTCGTCGTGAAGGACGGCCGGATGCTGCGCCGCAACATGCGCCGGGAATCCCTGACCGAGGGTGAACTGATGAGCTGCCTCCGGCGCGAAGGGATTGAGGATCTGGCCCAGGTGGCCAAGGTCTTCCTGGAAGGCGACGGGCAGCTGACGGTGATCCCCAAGGCCCGCTAAGGCACGCCGCGCCCCATGCCAAAGACGTGTCTGTTCTTTTCCCCGCAAAGGGTTAATCTGCGGTTTCCGCCGGTTTGCGGCGGCCTAGGAAGGAGCCGGTCATGGCCAAGGGCATGGACAAGCGAAAACGTGACGAGAAAAAGCCCAAGAAGGAAAAGCCCAAGGTGATCGCCGCCGCCCCCAGCACCAAGGATGCGGTGGCCGGCATGATCGCCAAGAAATCCAAGTGATCCCGCCCGCTCCGCTGCCGACGGGAACCGGACCCGCCCCGATCGAGGCCGAGATGCAGATCATGCAGGCCATCGTCAAGAACTGCATGGCCCTGGGCATCGGGCAGGAGGCGGCCAACCGCATGGCCGTCCGGTCGATCCTGAACCGGCGCCGGGCCACGCCCCAGGCCTGACGCTCGCCGCGCGGAGGGGGACACGCCGGACCCGGGAACGGGGGTCCGCGCCCCGCCTTGCACGGGGTGACTTGGCATTTGTTCGCTTCCGCGAAGTCCGGGACAAAGCGGCATTTCCCCTGTCCCCGGCACGGCCGAATGACAGACGCCCTCGTCAGGCCAACGCCATGCAGGCCACCATACCCACCGATGCGCAGATCATCCGCAACGGCATCGCGGCGGGCCTGCTCGACGCGCCGCTGCGATAAATGCACACGCCATGCAAGGTGCCGGAACGGACGGCGCATCCGGCCCGGCAGGGTTCATATCCGCCAAGGAACGGAAATGGCCCGGTCTGTGAACCGGGCCATCTGCCTTACTGGTTTTCCTGCGGCCCGCCGGGGGTCTTTTCGGCCTTTGCGGGGTTCATCACGTCGAACTCCTCGGGCGAATGGGGGACGCCCTCGTGATCGCCCTGCTTGTTCTGCCGGGGGGGATCGGTGGCGGGATTGGGTTGCTTGGGGGTTTCGCGGGTCATGGATGGTCCTCCTGCGGACCAACCCCCTACGGTGTCTTGCGTTCCCCCGCCGCCCGCCCGCAGAATGTCTTTCTGCGTGATCAAGCGGGCCGGGTTCTGGCGGGACAGGAAGCTCCACAACCAGTTGATCGCCACGGCCAGGCGGGACCGCACGCCGATCAGGAAGTAGATATGGGCGATGCCCCAGATCCACCAGGCCAGCCGGCCCGTCAGCCGCAGGCGGCCAAAGTCGATCACTGCCGCGTTGCGTCCGATGGTCGCCTGGTTTCCCTGATGGGCATAGCGGAAGGGTCCGGGCGCGGGCCGCCCCGCCAGACGCCCCCGGATCAGGCGGGCCGCGTATTGGCCCTGCTGCTTGGCGGCGGGGGCCAGGGCGGGCACGGGGTTGCCGTTCACCTCGACATGGGCGGTATCTCCCAGAACCAGGATCTGCGGGTCGCCCGGCAGGGTCAGATCCGCCCCCACCATCACCCGCCCCGCCCGGTCGGCCTCGGCCTCCAGCCATGCGGTGGCGGACGAGGCCTGGACCCCCGCCGCCCAGATCACCGTCCGGCAGGGAACGTCCTCGTCGCCGATGGTCACGTGACGCGCCGACAGGTCGGTCACGGGACGGCCGGTCAGAACCTGCACGCCGCGCCGTTGCAGGGCGGCGGCCGCGTAATCGGACAAGGCGGGGGCAAAGACCGGCAACAGGCGCGGCCCGGCCTCGATCAGCATGATGCGGGAGGTGCGGGTGTCGATGCGGCGGAACTCTCGCGGCAGAACCCGGTGGGCCAGATCGGCGACGATGCCCGCCAGCTCCACCCCGGTCGGCCCGCCGCCGATGATGGCAAAGGTCAGGTGCGCGTCGCGTTCGGCGGGATCGGGCGTCAGCTCGGCGCGCTCGAAGGCCAGCAGCAGGCGGCGCCGGATGGTGGTCGCATCCTCCAGCGTCTTCAGGCCGGGGGCGTGGACTTCCCAATCGTCATGGCCGAAATAAGCGTGACGCGCGCCCGTCGCCAGCACCAGCGTGTCAAAGGGCACCTGCGTGCCATCCTCCAGCGTCACGGCCCGCGCCTGCCGGTCCACTCCGGTGACGCGGGCCAGCAGGGTTGTCACCTCGGGCCGGTCGCGCAGCACGCGGCGGATCGGCCAAGCGATCTCCGATGTGGACAGCAGGGTGGTCGCCACCTGATACAGCAGGGGCTGGAACAGGTGGTGGTTCCGCTGGTCGATCAGCGTGATCCGGCACGGGGCGCCCCTGAGATCCTGGACCAGTTGCAGGCCCGCGAACCCCGCCCCGACCACGACAACGCGATGGCCCATGGCGCGTCCCGTCAGGACCCGTCGGGCGCGACCCGCCAGATCGTGTTGGACAGATCGTCCGCCACGATCAGCGCGCCACGCGGATCCAGGGTCACGCCCACCGGCCGGCCCCGGGTGTTGTCCGCGTCCAAAAGAAAGCCCGATACGAAATCGACGGGTTCGCCGGACGGCTGCCCGTTCTGGAACGGCACGAAGACCACCTTGTAGCCGACCGGATCCTTGCGGTTCCAACTGCCGTGCATCCCCACAAAGGCGCCCTCGGCAAAGCCCCCCCCCATGACCGGGTCGGAAAAATCCACCCCCAGGGCCGCGACATGGGCG
Organism: Paracoccus actinidiae; assembly: GCF_030863885.1. Lineage (NCBI taxonomy): Bacteria > Pseudomonadati > Pseudomonadota > Alphaproteobacteria > Rhodobacterales > Paracoccaceae > Paracoccus > Paracoccus actinidiae. Next base: position 1,141,611 of record NZ_CP132956.1, on the reverse strand, counting down.
CCAAGCGCGTAATCGGGCACGATGGCCGAGGCCACCTTGTCGGGGTTCTGGGGCTGGGCGCGTTCATCGACGGTCTGCCCCCAATAGCTGAAGGGCCAGCCGTAAAAGCCCCCGTCCTGCACGGCGGTCAGGTAATCGGGAACCAGATCCGGCCCGATCTCGTCCCTTTCGTTGACCACGGCCCATAACTGGCCGCTGTCGGGCTGGATGGTCAGCGCGGTCGGGTTGCGCAGGCCCGTGGCATAGGGGCGGTGCGCGCCGGTCTGGGCGTCGATCTGCCAGATCATCGCGCGGTCTTCCTCGGCCTCCATGCCGCGTTCGGTGATGTTGCTGTTCGACCCGATGCCCACATACAGGAACCGCCCGTCGGCGCTGGCCGTCATGGCCTTGGTCCAATGGTGGTTGATCACCTTGGGCAGGTCGGTCAGCGTTTCGGGCGGGCCGCTGGCCTGGGTCTGGCCGTCGGTATAGTCGAACCGGACCACGGCGTCCTGGTTCGCCACGAACAGCTCGTTGCCGATCAGCGCCAAGCCATAGGGGGAATTCAACCCCTCGGCAAAGACCCCTTGGGTTTCATAGGTGCCGTCGCCCTCCCCGTCGCGCAGCAGCGTCAGGCGGTTGCCGCCCGGAACGGGGCTTTTGCCCAGGGCCTTGATGAATCCCGCGATGATGTCCTTGGGTCGCAGGGCGGGTGCGCCCTGGCCCTTGCCCTCGGCCACGAGGATGTCGCCGTTGGGCAGCACAAGCGTCTGGCGCGGGATCGCAAGTCCTGTGGCAATGGCGGTGATCGTGTATCCATCGGGCACGGTCGGCAGGTCGTCGCCCCAGCCGGCGGGCCGGGGAATGACCATGTCGGGCAACAGCCCGCGCCGGGGTTCCGGCAGGGCCGGTTCGGTGCCGGTGGATGTCTGGCCCAGGGCGCCCAGGGGCAGGACCGCAAGGGTGGTGATCGTCAGGAACTTGCGCATCGTCATCATCTCCATCCCTCGGCCCGGAAACCGGTAAAGCCGACCCAGGACGCCAGAAAGGCCAGGGCAGCCGATATCGCCGACAGCCACAACGCCTCGGGGAAGATGGCAAAGGCGTCCTTGGCATGGGCAAAGGCGTTCAACAGCCCCAGCACCCACATCGCCAGGACCAGCACGAAATACACGACCCGCCGCCGGTCGCTGCGCCCATGGCGGCGAAACAGCGCGATCAGCGCCCACAGCAGGACGAAACCGCCCGCCAGCAGGCCCGCGGCGTTCAGCCATTGGGCAAAGTTCGACCACTGGATCTGGTAGCTGCGCTCATAGGCGATGTCGCTGAGCAGCGTTCCCAGAAACAGCGGAAAGGGAAAGGACAGCAGGACCGCGTGCAGGGGATGAGGGGGTCTGAGAGCCACAGGGGCGGACAGGGCAACCATGGTGTTTCCTTTTCTGACCGTCTTTCGGGCTGTGGAATGAACGCAACTGCAACGGGCAGGGTTTCCCCCCGCAGTTGCCGATCCTTGCGCCGGGACCGCGAACGTGCATTCTGGCGCGATGCGCGGGCAGGATGCGGGAATGCGGGACATCCACGACGGAGACGACATTTCGGGGCTGATCCTGCGCGTTTCGCTGCGCGACAGGGCGGCCTTTGACCGGCTGTACCAGGCGACCGGCCCGAAACTTTTCGGCACCTGCCTTCGTATCCTTCGCAACAAGGCCGAGGCCGAGGAAGCCGTGCAGGAGGTGTTCGTCAAGATCTGGCTCAAGGCCGACCGCTTTTCGGTCACGGGTCAAAGCCCGATGTCCTGGCTGATCGCCATTGCCCGCAACCAGGCCATCGACCGGTTGCGGATGCGGCGCGATGTCACCGGCGGCATCGACGACGCCGCGCTCGACATCCGCGACCCCGCCCCCACCCCCGAGGCCCGCAGCATCGCGCGCGCCGAACGCCGGCAACTGGACGGCTGCCTGTCGCAACTGGACGGCGACCGCGCGGCGGCGGTCAAGGGCGCCTATCTCGAAGGCGACAGCTATGCCGACCTGGCCCTGCGCCATGGCGTGCCTCTGAACACCATGCGGACCTGGCTGCGGCGCAGCCTCTTGCGCCTCAAGGAGTGTCTGGAGCAATGAGCGTGGACACCGATCTGCCCGAAGGGGGCGATGACATCCTGGCAGCGGAATTCGCCCTGGGGGTGCTGCCCGACGAAGACCAGGCGGCCTTGGCCCGGCGCGCCGACATCGACCCGGCCTTTGCCCGCCTTGTGGCCGACTGGCAGGACCGGTTGCTGCCCCTGGCCGACGAATTTGCGCCCGCCGTCCTGCCCCCGGCGGTAAAGGGCGCCTTGGACCTGCGGCTGTTCGGCGCGGTTCCCGAACGCCCCGGCGCGTGGCGCAGCCTGGCGTTGTGGCGCGGCCTGACCGCCGCCGCAACGGCGGCTTTCCTGCTGGCCCTGTCGCTGCCCTTGCTGTCGCCCCCCCCGCCCACGCCCGAAATGCGCCTGGTCGCGCTTTTGGCGCATGAAGGCAGCAACGTGCATTACATGGCAGTCTATGACACGGACGACGGCGCGGTCGGCCTGTCGCACCTGTCGGGCAATCCCGCCCCAGGCCAGGATTTCGAACTGTGGGTGATCCGGGATCCACAGCGTCCCCCGGTATCCCTGGGCGTCATTCCCGCGGGCGAGGCTGCGGCGCATCTGGCCGTGGACGACCGCACCCGCGCCCTGGTCGAGGCGGGGGCGCAACTGGCCATCACCCTGGAACCGCAGGGCGGATCGGCCACCGGCCTGCCCAGCGGCGCGGTGGTGGCGGCGGGCGACCTGCGCGGCATCTGACGCGCCGGCAAAAAAAAATCCCTACGGCCCTGAAACTATCATCGCCGCCCCTTCGTGACTGCTTGCATCCCCCGACCGATGGGGGGCGACACTCAAGGAGGATTTGTCATGAAAACGATCACCACGGCCCTTGTTGCGGCTAGCCTGTCGCTTGTCACCGGCGCAGCCATGGCTCAGGACAACCCGATGGTCGGCGGCGCCGCCATGATGGCCGACAAGACCATTGTCGAAAACGCCGCCAATTCGGCCGACCATACCACCCTGGTCGCCGCCGTGCAGGCCGCGGGCCTGGCCGAAACCCTGTCCGGTCCCGGTCCCTTCACCGTCTTCGCCCCCGTGAACGCCGCCTTCGAGGCGCTGCCTGCGGGCACGGTCGAAACCCTGCTGAAGCCTGAAAGCAAGGAAACCCTGACGACCATCCTGACCTGCCATGTGGTCGGGGCCGAGGCGATGTCGGACGCCATCGCCACCATGATCGCCGATGACGGCGGAAGCCATGTCGTGGAAACCCTGGGCGGCTGCAAGCTGACGGCGCAGGCTGCGAACGGCACCATCACCCTGACAGATGAAAACGGCACCGTGGCCAATGTCACCATCGCCGATGTCGATCAGTCGAACGGCGTGATCCACGTCATCGACGCGGTGCTGCTGCCCAAAAGCTGACCGGCTCCAACCTTTCGGGCAGGCGGGATGTCCCGTCTGCCCCTTTTAATCCATTCCCTGAAAAGGAACGCGATATGGCTGCACTGAAACCCGTCTGCCTGTCCCTGCTGTTGTCCTCCCTGGCCGCGCCCGCATTCGCCACGACCCTTGTGGGCCTTGGCGCCGACAACGACCTGCACTGGCTGGACACGGATGCCTGGACCCGCACCGGCGGCGTTGCCGTGACCGGCGTGGATGCGCGCCTGCTGGGCATCGACGTCCGTCCCGCCGATGGCAAGCTGTATGGCCTTTACGACGACGGCACCCTGGCGGTGATCGACCACATGACCGGCGCGGCCCAGAAGGTCAGCACGCTGGCGACCACCCTGCCCGCAAGCGTGGCCGCGACCGTCGATTTCAACCCGGTCGCCGACAAGCTGCGGGTGATGGGCAGCGACGGCACCAGCCTGCGCGTGACCGTCGACACGGGCGAGGTCGTGACCGACGGCAGCCATTCCTATGCCAGCGGCGACACCCGTCCGGGCGTGATCGCCGGGGCCTATACCAATTCCGTGGCGGGGACTGACGCCACCCAGCTTTACGCCATCGACGGTGCGGCTGGCTGGCTGGTCTTGCAGGATCCGCCCAATGACGGCGTTCTGAACCCGGTGGGCGAACTGGGCGCGACCCCGGCCCAGGCCGCATTCGACATCGCCGCCGACGGCCAGGGGAACAACCGCGCCTGGCTGGTGGCGGCGGGCGGGATCCACTCGGTTGATCTGGAAAGCGGCGCGGCCAGTCCCGTCGCCCGGATCGAGGGCGTGGATCTGCGCGACATCGCCGTTCTGCCGGACTGACCGGCCCCGGTCCTGACTGGCAAAGGTCGCCATCCAGGCACGGTCCTCCGCAGGGTGGGGTCCACCCCGCCCTGCGATCACCCCTCGACCTGGCCCGCTATCAGGTCGGGCGAGATCTCCTTCCAGAAACCCGCGATGCGCTCGGCGTTCAAGGGTGACATCCAGCCGTGGCGCTCGAAATCCTCGCGCAGCCGGGCGTTGGTAAGCTGGCTGGAAAACAGCCTCTTGTCTGCGTCGCGCTGCGTGGGGGTGCGCGCCTTCACGGCCTCCAGTATCCGGCGCAGCCGTTCGGCGCGCGGCGAGGGCACAGGCCCCTGCCCCACCGGCGCAGGCATGGGCGCAGGACCGTCAAGCGCCGCCGTCAGATAGCCGATCTTGCTGCGCACCCCGTCCTTGCCCTCGACATAGGACAGCTTCGCCAGCACCTGATCCTCGCCATGCGATGTCAGCCACTGGCGCGCCAGCCGGTCGCTGACGCCAAGCGCGCGCAGCCGGGCATAGACCGGGCCATGCCGCGCCCCTTCCCCGTCGTCGATGTCCAGGATCGCCAGTTGCGGGTTTTCCCCGATCAGAAAGCGGATATCGGTGACGGCCCGGCCCGCCTTGCGGACCTCGGGCGTCAGGACGATGTTGCTGGTCTTGTTCACCTCGGCCACGGCGGGCTTGATGATCTTGGCGTTCAGGTGCTTGAACGTCTCGTAATAGGCCGATCCATCGACCCCCATCAGGCGGCGGAACAGATCGATGGGCCACCATCCCGTCGATCCCGTGCGCACGAAGCGATAGCAGTTTTCATAAAGCGCAAGCGCATGGCCGGATGTGAAGCGCCGCTGGATGTTCAGGTTGATCAGCGCGAATACCTTGGGATCGTGCAGCTTTTCCGCAAGCGCCGGGGAATAGGCGTATTCGCACACGCCGCCCTTCAGCCGCGCAAAGGACAACAGGCTGCTGACACCCCATTCCTGCTGGCCCTTTTCGTCCAGCATATCCCATTCCGCCACCGTTTCGGCCAAGCCGCGCAGCGATTGCTTCAGCGTGTCCATGTCGTTCGAATTATAGCCGATCATCAGGCACAGGGTGCGCGCGTCGATCTGGTGGCGAGTGCTGGTGATCAGCGTGTCATAGGCGTTGAGCAGCAGCACGTTGGACAGCTTGCGCTGCAACAGCGTCAGCTTGCCCGACACATGGATCGCCGCGACGTGCTTTTTCACCGCCCCCCGGCGCAGAGCGCCAGCCAGTTGATCGCGCGGAATATCCTGCATGGGCCTGTCCGAAAGCTGCGGGTTTTCTGCATCATGGCAACAAAGGTGCCCGTTGGCAATCACGCCTGGGGCACCATAAGGGTTGCGGAATGCGGCGAAGCAACGTCCCGCAAACGGGTGCCTAATAGTATGTGCCGATTTTAAAGGTGCCCTTTTACAGGATGGAATGTGAGTTCAAGACCGCATCTTGCCCCCTGTTGCGCCTTTGAAGGACCAAATTGGCCCGATCCTGCGAATCGGATCCTCCTATCCCGGAATCGGGCACCCATCATCCTGCTCATGGGTGCCTTTCATCCTGAATATGGGTGCCCTATGGCGATTAACCCATTGAGGAAAAATAATTTAATGAGGGTAAAGATCTTAAAGAGAGTCATAGATCCTTAAATCGTAGAGGGTCTTTTCAGGATATATACAGGGTTTCGCGGCGAAACTTGCCCTAATTCCAGAACTTTTGCCTTTCCATGTGCCGGAGTTTGCGGAAAGACTGCAATCTGCAGCACATCCCTGGAACGATGACATGTCCACAGGCAAAGACCCCCTGCCCCCTTACTTCAACATCGATCCCGCCAAGGCGGCCCGGCGATTGTCAGAACCCATCGACACTGCCCGCTTTGCCAAGGCCGCCGCCTTTGCCGCACGGGGGCGTCAGGATCTGGCTGAACGCGGCTATGCCCCCGACGGCCAGAAACGCCTGCGCCGCTTTTCCACCTGGGAGGTGTGCCGATACCTGATTCCGGTGGCCCCCGCCCATTTTCGCCGGGTGCTGCGCAAGTTCCCCGACCTGCCCCAGGGCACCGGCGAAGGCAATTCCAAGTGGTTCAGCCTGGACGACGTGCTGCGCCTGCGCGACCACTTCGCGGCCGAGGGTGCGGCAGGCCGGGAATACCGCCCCTGGCGCCCCGAGGGGTTGCCCGCCAAGACCATAGCCGTCGCCAATTTCAAGGGCGGCGTTGGCAAGACCTCGACCGCCGCGCATCTGGCGATGTCGGCGGCGCTTGACGGCTACAAGGTGCTGGTGATCGACCTGGACAGCCAGGGCAGCATGACCTCGATCATGGGGGGCAAGGTGGGGGACGAATGGTCCACCGCGTTCCCTTTGCTGGCCAAGGACTATGCCCTGGCCCTGCAAGGCGAGAACCGCGTCCGGGAAGCTGCGGGCCAACCTCCCCTGCCCTTCGACGAGACCCTGACCGAGGCGCTGACCATCACCGCCCGCGACGTAATCCAGACGACCCATTGGCCCAACATCGACCTGCTGGGCGCGCAGTTGAACCTGTACTGGGCGGAATTCCAGGTGCCCGTCTGGCGAATGGGCCTGCGCGGCTGGCCGTTGTGGGACGCGCTTGGCAATGCACTGACCAGCGACGGGATCGTCAACGACTATGACATCATCATCCTGGATACGCCGCCCGCGCTTGGCTACCTGACGATCAATGCGCTTGCCGCGGCTGACATCCTGCTGGTGCCGCTGGGCGCGTCCTTTCTGGAATTCGATTCGACGGGCCGGTTTTTCGATATGCTCTATTCCACCTTTGCCAGCGTCGAGGATGGGGAAAACGCCGCCCGTCGTCGGGAAGGCCTGCCCGAGATGCGCTTCGAATGGGATGCCGTGCGTGCGATCATCACCCGCTTCGATGCCGCCCAGCAGACGGATCTGGCCAATGTCATCCAGGCCTATTTCGGGGATTTCATGACCACCTTCCGCCAGGACGTCACCGCCATGGTCGGCCAAGCGGGCGAACAGGTAAACGGCATCTACGAGGCCGATTACCGCGAGTTCAACCGCGACACCTATGTCAGGGGACGCGAAACCTTTGATCGCACCTGGGCCGAGGTCAAGGAACTAATCCTGGGCGCCTGGTGGCGCGATCTTCAGATGGACCAAGCCGAGCGGGAGAAGGCCAATGGTTAAGCGCAGGCGCCTGGAAACCCCCAGCACCGACGACCTGTCCCGGATCGAGGCAGAGTTTCGCCGCGAAACCCATGGCCGGCCTTCGGTCGGGCCGGGCATCGCGCCCATCGCCCAGATTGCCGCCGATACGGCCGCGCGGGGATCGGTGGAAACGGCCGATGCGCGGGCCGCGCGGGCGCGCGACCAGGCGGATGCGGAACGGCTGCGAAAGGCGGAAGGGCAGGGGCTGCTGATCGTGGAACTGCCGCTGGAGCAGATCGACGAGGGCGCGATGATCCGCGACCGCATGGTCATGGACGAGGGCGAGATGACGGAACTGCGCCTGTCGATCGCGGCCAACGGGCTGCGCCTGCCGATCGAGGTGTTCGAACTGGAACGCCCGGGCGGGCAGGGAATGCGCTATGGCCTTTTGTCGGGCTATCGCCGGCTGCACGCCATGCGGGCGCTGCATGACCTGACGGGATCGGCCGCTCATGCCCGGATCCGCGCCCTTGTCCGGCCCCGCACCCAGGCCGACGCCGCCTTTGTCGCCATGGTCGAGGAAAACGAGGTCCGCGAGGAGCTGAGCCATTTCGAACGCGGCCGCATCGCCGTGATCGCCGCCAACCAAGGTGCCTTCGCCAATGTCGAGGACGCGGTGAACCGGCTGTTCGCCACCGGGTCCAAGGCCAAGCGGTCCAAGGTCCGGTCCTTCGCCCTGATCTTCGAGGAACTGGGCGATATGCTGCGGTTCCCCGAGGCGCTGACCGAAAAACGCGGGTTGCGCCTGTCCACCGCCCTGCGGGACGGATCCGAGGGACGCCTGCGCCAGGCCCTGTCATCGGGCAACCCCCAGGATGCCGAGGAGGAATGGCAGCTTGTCGAGCCGGTGATCGCCAGATCGGAAGCCGCCCCCCGCAGCCCGTCGCGCGGCGGTCGGCCGCGCACCGCCGCGCCGGTCCAATATGGCTGGATCGACGGGCAGACCCTGCGCACCACAAGCGGCATCACCATTCGCCGCGCCCGGGACGGCATGGCCCATGTTCTGCGCCTGGAAGGAGGCATGATCGACGACGAGTTGATGGACAGCCTGATGGCGGAAATCCGGTCGCTGTTGGAAAAATAGGTTTCGCTGCGAAACCCAAAGTTTACCTTACGTAAACTTGGTGCAAGCATCTGCAAGGGGTTGCCTCGCCGCCCCCGTTTTGCAACCTCGTCGGGGAACCACATCCCCCAGACAGGCGTTCGACGCTGGCCGCCTGCGGCCAGACGACCTGCCGCCGCAAGCCAAGGAGAGGCTGTGACAAAGACGAAAGACTTGGTGATCCTGTCGCTGATCGCCCTTATCATTTGTGCCGTTTTCATCTTCGATCTTTACGTCCGCCTGGGCACGGCAGTCTGGCTGATCTATATCATACCGCTGGCGCTGAGCTTCCTGACGACCATGTCCTGGGTGCCGATGGCGACTGCCGTTGTTACCGGACTGGCCATGGCGGCGGCCTTTTTCTTGGACGGGCAGGCGGGCATCGATCCGCGCATCGCCGCGCTCAACCGGACCATGGCGGGCCTGGTGTACCTGGTCCTGGGCAACATGGGCCGGACCCTGATCCGAAGCCGCAAGGATCTGGCCCGGGAAGCCTGGATCCGCGAAGGCGAGGTCGAGATATCCCAGGTCGTTCAGGGCGATCCCAGTGCCGTGCAACTGGGCGAAAGCGCCCTGGCGATGCTGGCCGAACGGGTGGGCGCGCGGGCGGCCCTGGCATACGGCACGCAGGCAGGGAGCGTGGACCGGCTGGCGGCCTGGGGGGTCGACGGGACGGTGGCACCCGACCGGGGCGTTTCCGGCCATCTGGCCCGCAGCCTGTCGGAAGGGCGGGTCGTGCAACTGACGCTGGCGCCCGACCAGGCGCTTGGCTGGGGGTCCGGCCTGGCGCAGGGGCGTGCGGCCCATGTCCTGATCGTGCCCCTGCGCGAAGGGGGACAGACCGAAGGCATCCTGGAATTCGGCTTTGACGCCCCGCCCCCGGGGCGGGTGACGGATCTGCTGGGCCGGGTGGGCGAACGACTGGCCTTGGCGCTGCGGTCGGTCCATTACCGGCAACGCTTGCAGGAATTGCTGGAGGAAACCCGCCACCAGGCCGAGGAACTGCGCAGCCATGCCGAGGAACTGGCCGCAACCAATGAGGAACTGGAGGAACAAAGCCGCGTCCTACAGGACAGCCAGCGGCGGCTGGAGGAACAGCAGGCCGAGCTGGAACAGCAGAACAGCCAGTTGGAGATCCAGACAACCGAACTGGAAAGTCAGCGCGACGCCCTCGCCCGGTCGCGCCGCGACCTGGAAGGCAAGACGGTCGAACTGGCGCGCGAAAGCCGCTATAAATCCGAATTCGTGGCGAATATGTCCCACGAGTTGCGCACGCCGTTGAACGCGCTGCTGATCATGTCGCGGCTGCTGGCCGAGAACCGGGGCCGCACCCTGACCCCCGAACAGGTCCGCTGGGCCGAGACCATCGAGAGTTCCGGCAAGGATCTGCTGGTCCTGATCAACGACATCCTGGATCTGTCCAAGATCGAGGCCGGCAAGATGGAGGTCGCGGTCGAACCCATCGACCCCCGGAGCATTGCCAAGAAGCTGGTCCGTGCCTTCGAGGAACAGGCCCGTTCCAAGGGGCTGGAACTGGGGTTCGAACTGGCGCCGGGCCTGGGACGGGTCCAGACGGATCCGGCGCGGCTGGAACAGGTGCTGCGCAATTTCCTGTCGAATGCGTTGAAATTCACCGAACGCGGCCGGGTGACGCTGCGCATCGCGCCCGCGACGGGCGGCGGGACCGCGTTTTCGGTCACCGACACCGGCATCGGCATCGACGAAGGCCAGCAGGACGCCGTCTTCGAGGCGTTCCGCCAGGCCGACGGCACCATTTCCCGCCGCTTCGGCGGCACGGGCCTGGGCTTGTCGATTTCGCGCGAACTGGCCGACCTTCTGGGCGGGCGCATCACCCTGGACAGCAGATCGGGCCGGGGCAGCACCTTCACCCTGACCTTGCCGGACAGGCCGGACGCCGCCGCGCCGGCACCTGCGCGGCTTCCCGACGCCTCGCCCGCGCCCGACCTGGCCGCGGCAGGGCAGGGGGGTGACGACAACGCGCCGCTTGCGGCCCTGCCGGGGCTGTCGGACGACCGCGACATCATCGCGCCGGGCGACCGGGTGATGCTGGTGGTCGAGGATGATCCGGCCTTTGCGGGCGTCCTGCTTGACCTGGCCCATGAACTGGGCTTCCGCTGCGTCTGCGTGGACCGGGCCGACGACGCGGTGCGCGCGGCCAAGCGGTTCCTGCCCCATGCGATCGTTCTGGACATCCGCCTGCCGGATCATTCGGGCTTGTCCGCGCTTGACCGGCTGAAGCGCGACACGGCCACGCGGCACATCCCCGTCCATGTGATCTCGGCCGAGGATTACATGCACGAGGCGATGGCCCAGGGGGCGATCAGCTATATGCTGAAGCCGGTGGCGCGGGGGCAGCTGGAAACCGCCATCCGCAGCCTGGAACAGCGCCTGCAGGGCCGGTTGCGCCGCGTCCTGATCGTCGAGGACGACCCCGCCCAGATGGAGGGGTTGCGCGCCCTTCTGGCCAGCGACGAGGTGGAAACCGTGGGCGCGGGCACCGCAGCCGAGGCGTTTCGGATCTGCCAAAGCCAGACGGTCGATTGCATCGTGCTGGACATGACGTTGCCCGACGCATCCGGGTTCGACCTGCTGGAACGGCTGGACGGCGACGGCACGGCGGCCTTTCCGCCGGTCATCGTCTATACCGCCCGCGCCTTGTCGGATGCCGAGGAACAGCAACTGCGCCGGTACTCCAAGTCGATCATCATCAAGGGTGCGAAATCGCCCGAACGGCTGGTGAACGAGGTGACGCTGTTCCTGCACCAGGTGGTGTCCGAACTGCCCGAAAAGCAGCGCCAGATGCTGGCCGCGTCGCTGAACCGCGACGCGCAGCTGGAAGGACGGCGGATCCTGGTGGTCGAGGACGACATCCGCAATGTCTATGCCCTGACCGGGGTGTTCGAGCCGCATGGCGCCACCGTCCAGATCGCGCGGAACGGGCGCGAGGCGTTGGAAGCCCTGGGCCGCATCAACGACGGCGCCGCGCCGCGCGTCGATCTGGTGCTGATGGACGTGATGATGCCGGAAATGGACGGGCTGACCGCCACGCGCGAGATCCGCAAGATCGACCGCTGGAAGACGCTGCCCATCATCATGCTGACCGCCAAGGCCATGGCCGAGGACCAGAACCGCTGCATCGAGGCGGGGGCCAACGATTACCTGTCCAAGCCCCTGGACGTGGACAAGCTGCTGTCGCTGACCCGGGTCTGGATGCCGCGATGACGGTCGAGCCCGTCGCCACCGATCCCGCCGATGTGGTGGAACTGGATCTGTTCCTCGAGGCGCTGCACCGCCGCTGGCATTACGATTTCCGGTCCTATTCCCGCGCCTCTCTGATCCGGCGGGCAGAACTGGCGCGCGAACGGCTGGGCTGTGCCAGCCTGTCGGAACTGCAGGGGCGGCTGTTGCGCGACCCCGCCATCCTGCCCGACGTGATCGACGCCATGACGGTGCAGGTCAGCGAACTGTTCCGCGACCCCAGCTATTACCTGGCGCTGCGGCGCGAGGTGGTGCCGCATCTGCGGACCTTTCCCTCGCTCAAGGTCTGGGTGGCGGGCTGCGCGGACGGCGAGGAACTGTATTCCCTGGCGATCCTGCTGCGCGAGGAAGGGTTGTTCGACCGCACGTTGTTCTATGCGACCGAGATCAACCGCCGCGCCCTGGCGCGCGCCGAGGCGGGCGTCTATCCCATTGACCGCCTGCCGGTTTTTTCGCAGAATTATCAGCGTGCGGGCGGGACCGGGACGCTTGCGGATCATTACACCGCCGCTTATGGACGGGTGGCCTTTGACCGGGGGCTGCGGGACCGCACGGTCTTTACCGAACACAACCTGGCCACCGACCAGGTCTTCTCCGAGGTGCATCTGGTGTCGTGCCGCAATGTCCTGATCTATTTCGACAGTCCCTTGCAGGACCGCGCCCTGGGCCTGTTCGCCGGGGCGCTGACACGGGGCGGGTTCCTGGGCCTGGGGTCGCACGAAACCCTGCGCTTTTCGCCCCATGCCCGGCATTTCGCCGCCTTCGACGAACCCGACCGCATCTGGCGGCGCGTCGCCAGCCACGAAGACGCCCATGCCTGACACCATGCCCGATACCGCCATCCGTTTCCTGGTCGTCGATGACATCGCCGAAAACATCCTGGCGCTGGATGCGCTGTTGCGCCGGGACGGGCTGATCGTCGATCACGCCCAGTCCGCGTCCGAGGCGCTGGAGCTGATGCTGGTCCATGATTACGCCCTGGCGCTGTTGGACGTGCATATGCCCGGTACCGACGGATACGATCTGGCGGAACTGATGCGGTCCACGGAACGCACCCGGGGCGTGCCCATCATCTTCGTCACCGCCGCTGAACGGGATGAAACCCGCAGGTTCCGGGGATACGAGGCGGGTGCAGTCGATTACATCTTCAAGCCCATCGACCCCGTGGTGCTGAAATCCAAGGCCGAGGTGTTCTTTCGCATCGGCCGCCAGGCCCGCGACCTGCAACGCCAGCACGACGAGATGCAGCGCATTGCCCATGACCGCGACCGCGCGGCCAGCCTGCTGCGCGCCCATGCCGACAATTCGCCGCTGGCTTTCGTGACGCTGGATCAGGATCTGGTAATCCGCGACTGGTCCAAGGGCGCCGAACGGATGTTCGGGCGGGGCGCAGCCGACCTGCTGGGTCAGCCCGCTGCAGGCACCGGCTGGCTGGACGAGGAGGGGGCGGCCATCCTGGCAGGATGGCTGGCGCCCGGGGACGGGGAACCCCGCCATTCGGCGGAAATGACGCTGGGCCATGCCGGGCGGGGTCCGATCCCCTGCGAGATTTACGGATCCATCCTGTCGGGCAAACAGCAGCGCACCTTGTCGCTGCAAATCCTGGACATCACCGACCGCAAGCGGGCCGAGGAAGTGCGGTCCCTGCTGGTGGGCGAGTTGAACCACCGCATCAAGAACACGCTGGCCAATGTCCAGGCCATCGCGCGGCAGGGGATGCGCCGGTCGCGCGACCTGGCAGAGTTCGAGAAAAGCTTCGTGGGCCGGTTGCAGGCCTTGTCGCGCGCCCATTCCATCCTGTCGGATTCGACCTGGGCCAGTGCGCCGCTGGACCAGTTGATCGACGACCAGATCCGCGTGGGCACCCTGGACGGCGACCGGTTGCGCCGCCACGGGCCTGCGGTCGAACTGACGCCCGACACCATGCTGCGCATGGCGCTGACCCTGCACGAACTGGCGACCAATGCCGCGAAATATGGGGCCTTGTCGGTGCCGGGGGGCGTTGTCCACCTGGATTGGCGGCTTGACGACGGGGGCCTGTGCCTGACCTGGCGCGAAACCGGGGGGCCTGCCGTGGTCCCGCCCGTACACAGCGGTTTCGGATCGGACCTGATCGCCGCGGTCGCCGGGGGCGAGGACGGGGCCGTGGCCGCCGACTGGCGCCCCGAAGGGGTCGTCTGGACCATCCGCCTGTCGGACGGGGCCAAGGCCCTGGACGGCGCCTCAGCGCCCGTCCATGCCGCACCTGATGGCCCGGCGGGAACCGGCACCGTCTTGCGCGGTTGCGCCATCCTGGTGGTCGAGGACGAGCCTCTGGTTGCGCTGGACATCCAGGCGGAACTGGAGCTTGCGGGCGCGGGCCGTGTCCAGATCGCCCGCACTGTCGATGCCGCCCTGACGGCCCTGGCAGAGGAACGCTTTGACCTGGCGCTGCTGGACGGCAACCTCAAGGGCCAGCCTGTCGATGCGGTGGCCAACGCGTTGCGCCAGGGGGCGGTGCCCTTTTGCTTCGTGTCCGGCTATGGCCGCGAACACCTGCCCCAGGGATTCGAGGATGCGCCGCTGATCCAGAAGCCCTTTCCCCCTGCATCGCTGCGCCAGATCCTGTCCGAGCTTTTATATCTGCCCACGGCCCGCGCGGCGGAATGACGCCTCAGGCCCGCGTCGTCGCCCAGAAGGCCGGAACCGTGCCGCCGCGGTAATCGGGTGCCGGGGCCAGGGTGATCCGGTCCGCCAGCAGGATCTGGCGCAGGATCTCTGGCACCATGGCGGCGGCGACGTGGCGGCCCAGGCAGGCGTGGTGACCCATGCCAAAGGTGAAGCTGTCGGACAGGTCGCGGCCCGGATCGAACCGCGTGGGATCGGGAAAGCCCGCCGGGTCGAACATCGCCGCATGGGTTATGGCCAGCACCGTGGCGCCCGCGGGAACGGTCGTCCGGAAGGGCGTGTCCGGGGCCAGTTCGGTCGGACGATGGCAGACCCGGAAGAAATAGGGGAAGGCCGGGTTGAAGCGCAGCGCCTCGAACACATGGCCGTCAAAGGGCGGGCCCCCGGTCCGGGCGGCGTGATGGGCGGCGGCCCAACGCGCGGGATCGCGGCGCAGTTCGGTCAGCGCATTGCAGACGGCGTGGGACGTGGTTTCCACCGCGCCGATCAGCAACCCGCCGATGTTGAAGATCGCATCCCGCAGCCCGAACTCCAGCCCGCCGTCCAGGGCCAGCCGCACCACCCGCGTCGCGGGATCGCGCGCGTCGCTGCCCAGCCGGACCGCCGCCGTGCGCCGCGCGACCAGACGGCCCAGATAAAAGGCCATGGACAGGCTGGCGCGCTTGCGTTTCTCGATGATGGCGTCCTGGTCGATGCCGGGGATCACGTCGTCGAAAGGCTGGTTCCAGAAGGCGTCCTGCTGGTTCCAGTATGACCAGTCGATCAGCTTGTCGGGATCGGCGCGGGTCAGCCCGAACCATTCCTGCACCAGATCCACGGGCACGCCCCGCGTCACCCGGCGCACCAGGTCGAAATCGCCGGGGGGGCCGTCCAGCAGATCGCGCGTGCGTTGGCCGATCCAGTCGCGCATCCGGGGGATGTCCTCGATATCCAGGACGGTCTTCATCAGCGACTTTTCCCGCCAGTGACCGGCCGTGTCGTCCTGGGCCATGAAATAGCCGCCCTGCTTGGGCGCATAGAGGTCCACGCCGAAGACCTGGTGGCGCCGCAGCACCGTCATGCAATCGGCAAATCGCGTGACCAGCGTCACCCGGCCCAGATCCCAGACGGGCCGTTCTTCGCGCAGTTCCGCCAGGAAGGGCAGGGGATCGGCAAAGATCAGGCGCCGCGCCTCGGCCCATCGGGCGGGGGCGGGCAGGGCGTCGATCCGGTCGAGGTGCTGGCCCATGGTGTTCTCACAAGGATTTCATGTATTCGACCAAGGCGCGCCGGTCGTCGTCCGAAAAGCGGTCGGCGCCATAAACATGGCCCTCGTTGCTGTTCCCTTCGATCACCCGGCCCGCGTCGTCATGGCTGCGCAGCAGGAAACCGGTGCCCTCGGTGCCGACATAGCCCACGTTCACCGGGTCGAAGTCGCGCCCGCCGACCCAGAATTCGCGGCTGCGCCTGTCGGGCGGCAGCAGCAGTTCGTACAGCGAGGGGACCGATCCGTTGTGCAGGTATGGCGCGGTGGCCCAGATCCCGTCCAGGGGCCGCGCCTTGTACGCCAGCGTCGCCACATCGGGCGTGGTCAGGCAGGCCAGGCGGTCGGCGGCACGGGGATCCTCGGACGACGGTCCGACCTCGATCCCCGGCAGATGTCGGATGCCGAAGAAATTGTTGAAGCCTGCGCGCACCAGATCCGGGGCCTGCGCGATCAACGCGCCGCGCACCGCCGTGGCCAGCATATTGGCGACCGGCGCCTCGGCCCGCAGGCGTTGGCCGGTATTGTCCTGCACCCCCTGCATGGGACCGGTCGGACCGGAATAGACAAAGGCGTTGCAGGCCATCCAGATGTCGGTCAGGTTTTCGCCTCCCGTATCCTGAAAGGCCAGCATCCGTTCGGTAGGCTCGCCCGCGCGCTGATCGCGCTCGGTCAGGTGGCAGGCGGCGCAATGGTCGGAAAACAGCGCCTCGCCCCGGCCGCGCAGATCCTCGTCGATGACCGGAAAGGTGGCGGGCCAGGCGGGGGACTGCAAGTCCTTGACCAGCAACTCCATTTCCACAAGGTTCCGGGTGCGGATCGAGCTTTGGTAATGGATCAGCGCGCCCGCGCCGGGCAGTTGCGGGGTGATCAGGATTTCGCCGAACACGCCCAGAACCTCGCCCGTGTTGCGGCCAAGGGCGCCGTATTCCAGGTCGTCGCCGGGCAGTTGCAACCGGCTGTTCTGGGCGATGCCGTTCCATTGCACCCGTTCCTGCTTGGCGATGCCCCACAGGAAAGGATAGCTGACCGGCGCGTTGGCGGGGTTGCCGTCGCCCGCCGCCGCGCCATTGAACATCAGGATCTTGTTCAGGATATGGCCCACCGCATCCAGCCGTCCGGGACCATAGCGCAGGTCGGTGTCGTTCATCTGCGCGGTCAGATCCTGCCATGCCAGCAGCTTGTCAAAGGACGCTGCCAGCAGGTCGCGGTTGGCGGGCGTGTCGCGGTCCGCCAGGACGGCCCCGGCGAAACGGTCCCATTTGTCCGCATCAGCGCGGGTGGCGTGCAGGGCCGCGTCCAGATCCTCGATGAAGCCCTGGAAATCCACAAGGGACGGGCCGCCGTCGATGGTATAGTCCACCCCGTCATGGCGCATCCGGGCCGTGTGGCAGGCCGCGCAGTTCAGGCCCAGCCAGGGTTCGACCGCCTCGCCCTCGGCCCGCTGGCCTTCGTACCACCGCAGGCCCGTCACCCTGAAGTCCGCGTCCGGCTGGCGATCATTGGCAAAGCCTATGGGCAGGATGCGGTCGCTGCCGTCCGGGGGCGGCAGAAAGCCGAAGCGGGACAGGTGGTCGATGTCGCCAAAGGGTTGGTCGGCATCCGCCCGTTCCAGGGCGTCGAACCAGGCGCGCGGCATCAGGCGCGATCCCTGGGTGGCGAAATACCAGGCCTCGCGCTGCTGGGGGCTCCAGCCCTGGTCGGCCTGGACGGTCTCGCCGTTGTTCCGGCAGCCGGCCGTAGCCAGGGTTGCGGCCAGGACGCCTGCCAGCAGAGGCGGCGTTTTCAGCCCGGAAAAACGGGCAACCGGATACCAGCTCGGCCGCATGAGGAATGCTCCGAATTTGCGGTGTCGTAACAAGACAGGATCAGCGTCCTATAATTCGGAAAGATAATCAACATTATTCCACCCGAGTCGGCCGGAAATCCCGATGATCCATTCCAAACTCGAACGTTTGCCATTCAAAAAATCCCAACAAAATCATGAAGAAAATTGGGATCCTGCGGTCCGCAGTAATTTCACAGGTTTTGATTATCAATTTCGCCGATTCGTGGCATATTAAGATCACGGAACAATCGCGCCAGTGGTGGAGGATTCCAGAATGGCCGACACAAAGGAGACCGAAAAGACCCTTGAAATGCGGGTGGCCGACCTTGAGGACAAGCTGAAGGGGATGCAGGTCACCGAAGAGGAAATGCGCGCCTATCACAAGGTCGCGTCGATGATGGCCGGGGGAATGGCCGGGGGCGGGGGCGCCGCCACGGGCACCGAGGCCGGGCAAATGACGCAGCAACTGACCCCGGTGCCGGACAGTTGCGTGATCCAGCAATGCATCCGCGCCTGCGTGGTCCAGCAATGCACGATCCGCGCCTGCACGGTGCGGGCCTGCACGATCATCCAGCCCTGCATCGTCCAGCAATGCACGATCCGGGCCTGCACGATCATCCAGGACTGCATCAACGAATGCGGCGGCGGCTGCGCGCCGGGCGGCGGTTTCGGCGGCGGCGGCTTTGGCGGCGGATTCGGAGGCCTGGGCGGATAAGAACCGCCCCATACGAAAGGCGGGGCTTCATGCGTATCGTTTTCCCGGTCGTGCCTTTCGCCGATATCGGCAGGCCCGCCATGGGCGTGGGCCTGCTGATCGCCGAGGCGCGGGCGGCGGGCCATGATGCCCGGGCGATCTATGTCAACATCGATCTGGCATCCGCCGTGGGGCTGGTCCCCTATCAGCGCATCGCCACCAGCTTTCCGCCGAACCTGCTGATCGGCGAATGGATCTTTGCCGCCGACCTGTTCGGCGACCAGATATCGTCCCCCGAGGATTTCTTCGGCCAGATCGTCATTCCCTATCTGGGCCAGGACCGCGACCTGCTGGCGGCGATCATGGAGATCCGCCGGGTGATGCCCGAATGGCTGGACCGCTGGGCGGACGAGATCATGGCGTCCAAGCCCGACGTGGTGGGCTTCAGCACCGTGTTTCACCAGACCTGCGCCTGCCTGGCCCTTGCCCGGCGGCTGAAGGCCCGCGCGGATGCGCCGATTGTCGTCTTCGGCGGCGCCAATTGCGAGGGCGAGATGGGGTTGCAGCTGATCCGCAGCTTTCCCTGCATCGACCACCTGTGTTCGGGAGAGGCCGATATCAGCTTTCCCCGGCTGCTGGACTGGCTGGCCGGCGGATCCGTGGGCTGCGCCCCGGCAGGCGTGCTGTCCCAGGGCGCGGCGCAGGTGGCCGTCCGGTCGCAGGGCGTGACCGCCATGGACGCGCTGCCCTTTCCCGATTTCGACGATTACTTCGCCCGCCTTGCTGCATCGCCCATGGCCGGGGCCTTCGAGGGGCATCTGGTGTTCGAAACCTCGCGCGGGTGCTGGTGGGGGGCCAAGCACCATTGCACCTTCTGCGGGCTGAACGGCGACACCATGGCCTTCCGGTCCAAGTCGCCCGACCGTGCCTTCGACGAGATCGCCTGGCTGACCGGACGCCACCAGACCCGGCGGATCGGCTGCGTCGACAACATCCTGGACATGAAATACATCGACACGCTATTTCCCCGGCTGGCCCAGGCCGGGCTGGAACTGGATCTGTTCTACGAGGTGAAATCGAACCTGCGGCTGGACCAGTTGCGCCGGATGCGGGCGGGCGGCGTCACCCAGATCCAGCCGGGGATCGAGAGTTTCTCGGACCATGTGCTGCGGCTGATGGACAAGGGCTGCACCGGGTTCCAGAACATCCAGTTGATGCGGTGGTGCGCGGAATTGGGGATCGAGGTCGCCTGGAACGTGCTGGCCGGCTTTCCCGGCGAGGATCCGGCCGATTACGAGGCCATGGCCGCGCTGATGCCGCGGCTGGCGCATCTGGATCCGCCCTGTTCCTGCGGGATGCTGCGGCTGGACCGCTTCAGCCCCTTCCACAACCGGGCCGAGGCCCTGGGGATCCGCCGGATGCGCCCGGCGCGCGCCTATTTCCACGTTTATCCCTTCGGGCGCCAGGAACTGTCGCGGCTGGCCTATTTCTTCGATTTCGACCATGCGGACGGACGCGATCCCCAGGATTACCTGGGCGCGGTGCAGGCCCAGGTGGCCGCCTGGAAGGCTGCGCGGGTGGACCCCGTGGCGGCGCCCCGGCTGGACGCGGATTTCGACGCGGACGGTGTGACCATCCGCGACAGCCGTCCCATGGCGCGACAAGCGGTCCACCGGTTGACCGGGCTTGCGGCGCGCCTTTACGCGTTGTGCGACAGCACCGCCAGCCTTGCGGGCTTGGCCCATGCGACCGGCGCGGACCCCGCCCCCGTCGAGGCCGCGCTTGCCGCCCTTGACAATGATGCCCTTGTCGCGCGCCAGGGGGACCGCGTCCTGGCCCTGGCCGTGTTCCGCACCCGGCCCCAGCCCATCCCCCAGAGAAGCCATGCCCATCCGGAACCCGCTGTTGCCTGATCATTTCCTGACCTGGACCGAACCCCCCGACGAGAACGGGGACGAGGTGTGGCGCGTGGTGTCCTGGCGGCGGTCGGTCACGCTGAAGGGCCATTCCTTTCGCGAATTCGCGCGCAAGGTCGTGCCGCTTCTGGACGGACGGCACGACCTGGACGGCATCTGCGATGCGGTGGCCGACACCTTTGCGCCGGGCGATCTGGTTAGCGCCCTGGAAATGCTGGCGGGGCAGGGGATCGTCGTCGATGCCGCCCCGGCGCAAGAGCGGGGGGACACCGATCCTTCGGCACGCCTGTTGCCGCAAATGGGCTGGCTTGCCGAAACCGCGCCCGAGGGGCCGGCGGCGCAGCGCCATCTGTCGGGCGCGCGGGTGGTGCTGTTCGGCGCGGGCGGGCCGGGGGCGGTGCTGGCGCGCAACCTGGCCGCCGCCGGGATCGGCGAGCTGCTGATCGTGGACGGGGAAACGGTGTCGGCGACCGATCCCTATTTCTCGGCCCTGTATCGCGCCGATGACGCGGGTCAGCCCCGCGCGACGGTCCTGGCCGGCGCCGTGGGAACCCTGGCGCCCGATACGCGGGTCACGGCGCACCCCGCCCGCCCCGGGGACAGCGCCGCCATCGCAGAGCTTTTGCAAGGCGCGGCCATGGCTCTCTGCTGCCTAGAATCGGCGGACCTGAACCTGGCGTTGAAGCTGAACCGGGCCTGCCGCGACATGGGGATGCGGTGGCTGGCAGGCAGCCTGGAAGGCCTGGATCTGGTCGTCGGGCCGGGCTTTTCCGGCGATCTCGACGCGCCCTGCTATCTGTGCTGGCGGATGAGAGAGGTGGCCTCTGCCGCCAATCCGCAGGCGCGCTTTGCCCTGGAACGCCACCTCGACCGGCTGCACAGCGACCTGTCGGGGCGGCGCGAGAACCTGTCGGTGGGCGCCGATATCGTCGGCGGCATGATGGCGGCCGAGGTGCTGGCGATCCTGACCGGCGCGGGAGAGCCGATGCTGGACAGGCGCTTGCTGGTGATCCAGTTGCCAGGCCTGCACCAGGACAAGCACAGCGTCCTGCGCAAGCCCGGCTGCCCGGTCTGCGGAACCGGGGGATGAGCGTGCCCGATCCCGAAACCGAGGCCGCCCGCCTGATGGATGCCCTGGTCAGCCGCCGCTGCGGCCTGGTGCGCGACATGGCCCCCCAGGGCCGCGGACCCGAGGAGCCGTGCCCCCCGCATCTGTGGACCGCGACGTTGGCGCATTTCGACTTTCGCGCCGCCGGTCCCGCCGAACGGCTGAACGCGGGCAAGGGCCGCAGCCGCGCCGAGGCGCAACTGTCGGCCCTGGGCGAGGCGATCGAGCGGTATTCCGCCTTTCACTGGGACGCAGCCCGGGTCCATGTCCACCGCGCGGCGGCAGGGGCCATCACGCCCGCCGACCTGGTGCTGTATTCCGACGCGCAATATGCGGCGGGCCGGTTGCCCTATCCCCGCTGGTCGGACGAGGCGGAAACAAGCTGGATCACCGGGGTCGAGCTGCCGGGCGGGGATCCCGTCGATCTGCCCGCCGCCCTGGTCTATCTGGTTAGCCCGACGCCGCGTCCGGTCGATCATGTGACGGCCATCACCTCAAACGGCCTGGCCGCCGGGGCGGATGGGGACCGCGCCGTCGTCGGCGGGCTGTATGAGGTCATCGAACGCGACGCCCTGATGATCACATGGGCGAACCGCCTGCCCGCCACGCTGGTCGAGACGCCGGAAACCGGCTGCATGGCGGCGTCGGTCATCCGTCATTACGCCCGTTTCGGGGTGGGGGTGCGGTTGCTGTGGCTGGCCTCGGACCAGGCGCCGGTCGTGGTGATGGCGGTGGCGGACAATCCCGACGCCGCCGCCCAGGGCGCGCGGGTGATCGGCATGGGCTGCGATCTGGACGCGGGCGCGGCCATCGACAAGGCGGTGTTCGAACTGTGCCAGGCCCGGCCCTCCATGGCGGTGCGCATGGCGCGGGGCGATATCGCCGGGCGGCTGCGGACCTATGCAGACGTGCGCGACCTGGACGATCACCCGCTGTTTCACGCCCTGCCCGAACAACGGGCCGAGTTCGACTTTCTTCTGGCGTCAGGCAAGCGCACCACGCTGGACCGGATGCCGCGCAGCACCGCCGCCCCGGCGCAAGCCCTGGCCCTGATCGTCGCGGGCCTCCGGACGGCGGGCGCGCGGGTTGCCTTTTGCGACATCACCACGCCGGACATCGCCGCCCTGGGGCCGCGCGTGGTCCGCTGCGTCGCCACCGGTTTCCAGCCGATCCATTTCGGCCATGGCGAAGGGCGGTTCGGCGGGCGGCGCCTGTTCGACGCCCCGATCCGCTGGGGCCTGCGGTCCGTGCCCCTGACGGAAGACCGGTTGAACCCTTGTCCCCATCCCCTTGCGTGACGCCATGACCCTGCCATCCGACGATCCGTTTTCCTTGTCGCGGCTGTTCCACCTGAACTCGGAACCCTGGCTGAACGAGACCGCCTATCGCGCCGGGCCCTATCTGCAAGCCTTTGCCAGCCATCCCGATGCGCCGCGCGTGCCCCTGCCGCCCACCGCGCCGGGCGGAGTCGAAATCCTGGCCACCGCCCGCCGTTCGGTCCGCGCCTTTCGTCCCGACCCGCTGCCGCTGGCAAGCCTGGCCGCGATCCTGCGCGCGGGCTATGGCATCTGCGGGCCCGACCGGATGGAGGGCGGCGGGCAGTTCCTGCGGCGCACCGTGCCGTCGGCGGGCGGCACCTATCCGCTGGAAATCCACGCGCTTGTTGCACGGGTGCAGGGGCTGGTCCCCGGCATCCACCATTTCGACGCCCTGGGCGAGGCGCTGGAACTGACCCGGCCCGGACCCTGGCAGGGGGAAGCCGCCCCGGTGTTCTATACCTGGCCTTATGTGGCCCAGGCCCCGGTGATCCTGTGCCTGGGCGCGGTGTTCGCCCGCACCCAGGCGAAATACGGGCCGCGCGGCTATCGCTATGTCCTGCTGGAAGCGGGCCATGTCGCGCAGAACCTGTGCCTTGCGGCCGCCGAACTGGGCCTGGCAAGCCTGTGCATGGGCGGCTTTCGCGACGGCGCGCTGAACCGGCTGCTGGGCCTTGACCAGCCGGACGAAGGCATCGTCTATACCATCGCCATCGGCACCCCCGAGGGCTAGCGGGTTCGGGACAAGGCCTTCTTCATGGCGGTGGATTTCCTGATCCACCATGACGTGCCATCGCGTCTTGGCAGTCCCGGTCCTTCAGGACGCGGCCGTCAGGAAATCCCGGATGGTGGCGTTGAAGGAAGCGGCGGATTCCACGTTCACGATATGGCGCCCCGGCAGGGACAGGTGGCGGCCGTCCGGCACGCCGCCGGCAATCGCCGCAAGGTCGGCGGGCGGGCAGACCGGATCGTTGTCGCCGGAAATCGCCAGCACGGGCGCGGCGATGCGCGGCAGATCGCCGCGCAGATCGGCCCCGGCCAGGGCCGCGCAGCAGCCGATGTAACCATTGGCCGAGGTTGCGGCGAAGCTGTCCAGGATCGCCTCGACAACGGCGGGCCGGGCCGCGCGAAAGCCGGGCGTGAACCACCGCTCGGCCGTTGCGGGAACCAGGCCTGACAGGCCATTGGCCCGGACATCGGCGATCCGGGCGGTCCAGCTGTCCGCCGTGCCGATCCGGGCCGCCGTTGCGCAGAGGATCACCCGGTCAAGGCGCGGCGCCGCATGGACGGCCAGCCATTGCCCGGTCAGCCCGCCGATGGACAGACCGCAGAAATGGCTGCGGGTGATCGACAGCGCGTCCCACAACGCGATCACGTCGGCCCCCAGATCCCCCAGGGCATAGGGCGGGGTCGGGGTGCCGGACAGGCCATGGCCCCGGCGGTCATAGCGCAGGATGCGGAAATCGTTTGACAGATCGGCGATCTGGGCGTCCCACGTCTGCAGGTCTGTTCCCAGCGAGTTGCAGAAGGTCAGCCAGGGCTTGTCCTCGGCTGCGCCGTCGATGCGGTAATGAAGGCGGTGGGTCGGCAGGTCCAGATGGGGCATGGCGAGCTTTCCAATGAAAAGGCGCGCGGCCCGGGGGGACCGCGCGCCAGTGTTACGGCAAGATCAGGCGGCGGCAAGCTGCGCGGTGTCGCGGTGCCGTCCGTTGGCAAGGGCAAAGACCACCATCGCCACGGTGGACACCGCCGCCGGGATCGCGAAGATCAGGAAGTTCTGGCCCAGCGGCAGTTCGCGCGCCAGCAGCACGCCCCCCAAGGTCGGCCCGACGATGGCGCCGATCCGGCCCACGCCCGATGCCCAGCCCAGGCCCGCCCCGCGGACCGACAGGTTGTAAAGCTGGGCCACGCTTGCATAAAGCAGGATCTGCGTGCCGATGGTGGTGGCACCCGCCACGAAGACCAGGGCGAACAGCAGCCCCGGCGCGGGGTTGAAGCCGATCAGGGCGATGGACAGCGCGGCGGCGGCGAAGAAGCCCACCACGACCTTGGGCAGCCCGAAGCGGTCGCCCATCCGTCCGCCCAGGATCGCGCCCGCCATGCCGCCGAAGTTGAGGCTGAACAGCGACAGAAGGCTGGCGCGTTCGGCATAGCCGGCCTCTTGCAGAACCTTGGGCAGCCAGGACGACAGCAGATAGACCAGCAGCAGGCAGCAGAAGAAGGACAGCCACAGCATCAGCGTGCGCAGGGCGCGGCCGTGGCGGAACAGTTCGGCGATGGATGCCTTGGCGCCGTTGGCTTCGGAAAAGACCAGGCGGTCGTCGGCACCCAGCGGCGTTGCGGGGTTGATCTTGGCAAAGATGCGCCGGGCCTCGTCCTGCTTGCCCTGGCGGATCAGGAAGCCCAGCGATTCCGGCAGCTTCCACAGGATCAGCGGCAGCAGCAGCAGCGGCACGGCGGCGATGAAGAACATCGGCTGCCACCCGAACGAGGGGATCAGCCCGATACCCAGCCCCGCCGCGACCATGCCGCCGACCGAGTAGCCCGAGAACATCAGCGCGACCATCGTGCCGCGCAACCGCTTGGGCGCATATTCGTTCATCAGGGCCACGGCATTCGGCATCAGCCCGCCGCAGCCCAGGCCCGCGATGAAGCGGAAGATCTTGAACTGTTCGGGCGAATTGGCAAAGCCCGTCATTACCGTGGCCGAGGTGAACAGCACGAAGCTGATCGCCACGCCCTTCTTGCGGCCGATCCGGTCGGCCAGCGGCCCCAGGATCAGCGCGCCGAACATCATCCCGAACAGCGCCCAGGCTTGCA
Organism: Paracoccus actinidiae; assembly: GCF_030863885.1. Lineage (NCBI taxonomy): Bacteria > Pseudomonadati > Pseudomonadota > Alphaproteobacteria > Rhodobacterales > Paracoccaceae > Paracoccus > Paracoccus actinidiae. Next base: position 1,116,141 of record NZ_CP132956.1, on the reverse strand, counting down.
GCGCGCCCGCCTGCGGCTTGGTCAGGCCCCATTCCGCGATCAGCGTGGGCAGCACCGTGCCCGCCACGAACACGTCGTATCCGTCCACGATCAGCAGCGCGCCGCACAGCGCGACCACCATCCATTGAAAACGTCCGAACGGGCCTTGGTCTATGGCCTGGCTTACGTCTATGTTGCGCATTCCTTGTTTCCTCCCAGTCATTGTTGGTTTTTTCGCGTCAGCCCAGGTCGCCTCCCGCGACGGGCAGCACGGAGCCGGTGATGTAGGACGCCTCGTCCGAGGCCAGGAACAGGATCGGCGCGGCCTGTTCCTCGATGGTGCCGTATCGCTGCATGAAGGCCGATTGCTTCACCTGGTCCACGACCTGCGACATCCATCGCTGTTCGTCGGCGCTGTCGCCTTCGGCATTTCGGGGGATGCGGCGGGGCGGCGCCTCGGTTCCGCCGGGGGCGGTGGCCACCACCCGGATGTTCTGGCCCGCCAGTTCCATGGCCAGCGACTGCGTGACCGCGTTCACGCCGCCCTTGGCCGCCGAATAGGGCACGCGGTGGATGCCGCGCGTGGCATTGGACGACACGTTGACGATGGTGCCCCCGCCTTGCGCCAGAAGATGCGGCAGCACCGCGCGGCAGCAATACAGCGTGGGCATCAGCGACCGGCGGATTTCCGCGTCGATCTGGGTCGGCTCGAACTCGGCAAAGGGCCGCATCCGGATCGCGCCGCCCACGTTGTTGATCAGGATGTCGATGCCGCCGAAGGTGTCCGCCGCATGGCGCATGGCGGCATCCGCGCCGTCCCAGGTTTCCAGGTCGGCGGTGAAGCCCGCAGCCCCGTTCCCGGCCTCGGCCGCGACATCGGTCACGAAATCGGCGCGGTCCACCAGCAGCACCCGGCCCCCTTCCGCCGCCGCGCGCAGGGCCACGGCGCGGCCGATCCCCTGCGCGGCGCCGGTCACGACCAGCACCTTGCCCGCAAAGCGCCCGGCAAAGACCGCGCCCGTCATGCGGTGGCCTTCAGGGGCGCGTTGGGGGTGAACTTCTCGTAATGGAAGCTGGCGGGGCGGAGGTTGTTGCTGTCCAAGTAGTGGCGCACCGCATCGACCATCGGCGGGGGGCCGCACAGGTACACGTCGGCCTCGCCCGCAGCCAGCATCTCCTCGGGCATATGCTGGGTGACCCAGCCCTTGCGCGGATGATCCGACGCGGGATCGGCCACCACGGTCGCAAAGGTGAAGTTCGGCAGCCGGTTGGCCAGGGCCGCGATATCATCCACCAGCACCAGATCCTGATCCCGCGTCACGCCATAGATCAGGTGGATCTGCCGCCGCGATCCCGCCCGCGCCAGAACCTTTAGCATGGACAGGAAGGGCGCAAGGCCGGTGCCGCCCGCCAGGAACAACAGCGGGCCGTCGCCATCGCGCAGATAGAAGCTGCCCATCGGCCCGGTCAGGTCCAGGCGGTCGCCGGGCTTGGCGCGGGCCAGCCAGCCGCTCATCAGCCCGTCGGGGATCTTCTTGATGAGAAAGCCCGAGGTGCCGTCGCCCGGCGCCGTGCTGAACGAATAGGACCGGTGGTCGCCGCTGCCGGGAACGCCGATATTGACATATTGCCCCGGCAGAAAGGCAGGCGCCTCGTCCACGGCCAGTTCCAGCACCACGGCCGCATCCTGATGCGGCTCGATCCGGGCGACGGTTGCGGAAAAGACCTGCTGGCCGGTCTTGCAGGACGCGGCCGTCACCGGCACCGAGATCACGCAATCCGACGACGGCACCATCTGGCAGGTCAGGACCAGGCCTTCCGCGGCCTCGTCCTCGGTCAGGGCGTCCTCGATGTAATCGTCGCCCAGGTCATAGCTGCCGCTTTCGGCGCGGCACTTGCAGGTGCCGCAGACGCCGTCCGAACAGTCCATCGGCAGGTTGATCTTGGCGCGGAACGCCGCATCAAGAACCTTTTCGCCCGGCTTGCAGCCGACAAAGCGGGTCACGCCGTCCTCGAAATTGAGCGCGATGGTATAGCACATGGTCGCCTCCTCCTTGCGGTGTGCGTGGGTCTGGCGGCCGTCAGACGTGGTAAACGTCGATGACCTGGCGGATATAGTCGTTTTTCAGGACGATCTTCTTGGCGCTGATGCGCAGCCCTTCGGCGTCCCGGCGCAGGGTCACGAACATGGTCCCGAAGAACTGGTCCGTGGTCTTGTAGCGGTGGTTCAGCGTGTGGAAGTTGTAGCGCACGTCCACCTCGGACCCGCGATCCGCGACCACCTCGACATTGCTGACCGTGTGGCTGGTGCGGGGTTCGGGGGTGGATGCGCCGGACCGTTCGGTCTTGATGCGGAACACCCGGTCCTCCAGCCCCTCGCGGTTGGGATAATACATCAGCGAGATCTGGGACTGCGGATCCTCGGTCGTCTGGTCGTTGTCGTCCCAGGCCGGCATCCAGTAGGACGCATCGGGCGCATAGCAGCTCAGCCATTCGTCCCATTGCCGGTCGTCCAGCAGGCGCGCCTCGCGATACAGGAAGGCGCAGATGGCGGCATGGTCGATGCCGGGGGTGGTGATGCTGTGATCCAGGCTCATGCCGCTTCTCCTGCTTTTTCGGTGGCAAGGGCTTCGCGCATGGTCCTGGCCCAGTATTCGTGCTGGCAGACGAACAGGCCTTCGTCCTCGCTGCGTTCGCCCGACAGAAGCGGGTTCAGGCCCATGCGGCGGGCGTTTTCATCGGGACCATGGACCCACAGGGGGGCGCCCCGCGACATGTCGTTCCACAAGGGCGCGGCATAGGCCGTCTGGCAGGCGCGGAATTCCTCCAGGTCATCGGACGTGCCCATGCCGGACACGTTGAAGAAATCCTCGTACTGGCGGATGCGGGTCGTGCGGTCTTCGGCGCTCTCGCCCTTGGGGGCGAAGCAGAAGATGGTGACCTCGGTCTTGTCCACGGACAGCGGGCGCACCACGCGGATCTGGGTGCTGAACTGGTCCATCAGGAACACGTTGGGATAGATCCCCAGGTTGCGCGTCTGGTTGACGATGAAGCCCGCCTTTTCCTCGCCCAGCCGGGCGGCAATTTCCTCGCGGCGGTTGAAGACCGGGCGCACCTCGGGGTTCTTGGTGTTGGTCCACAGCAGGATATGGCCGTTCTCGAAGCCATAGACCCCGGCGACCGACTTGGACCAGCTGTTGGCATCGACCGCCTTGGTGCCGGTTTCGCTGCGGCGGTCCATGGTGGTGGCATAGTTCCAGTGGACCGAGCTGACGTGGTATCCGTCGCAGCCGTTCTCCATCTGCAACTTCCAGTTGCCGTCATAGATATAGGTGGAGTTGCCGCGCAGAACCTCCAGTCCCTCGGGGGCCTGGTCGACGATCTGGTCGATGATGGTGGTGGTCTCGCCCAGGAATTCGGTCAGCGGCGCGACATCGGCGTTCAGGCTGCCGAACAGGAAGCCGCGATAGGATTCGAACCGCGCCACGCGGGTCAGGTCGTGGGATCCGTCCTGGTTGAACTGGTCGGGATATTGCGTTGTCTTGGCGTCCTTGACCTTCAGCAGCTTGCCGGTGTTGGCGAAGGTCCAGCCATGGAAGGGGCAGGTGAAGCTGCCCTTGTTGCCCTGCTTGCGGCGGCACAGCATCGCCCCCTTGTGGGCGCAGGCGTTGATGACGGCGTTCAGGGTGCCTGTCTTGTCGCGGGTGATGACGACCGGCTGGCGGCCGATCCAGGTGGTGTAGTAATCGTTCACCTCGGGGATCTGGCTTTCATGCGCCAGATAGACCCAGTTGCCCTCGAAGATGTGCTTCATCTCCAACGCGAACAGATCCTCGTTGGTGAAGATGTCGCGGCGGCAGCGGAACAGGCCTGCCTCCTTGTCGTCCTGGACGGCCACGTCCAGCAGGTGATCCAAATCGCGGGCCTTTTCGATGATCGCGGACATGATTTCTCCTCCCCAGGGGCGGCGCGCCTTGCGGCCTGGCCCCTGCCAATGTCGATGATGAAAAGATCGGGTGGGGGTGGACGGCCCTCCCTCCGGGGCCGTCCGGGGGCCGCTTACGCGGCGGCGCGACGGCGCTGTTCGTTGATCTGGTTGTCCATCCCCTCGACCAGGGCGGTCAGGTGGATGTCGAAGTTGATCTCGGCGAAGGGACCGTTGAGGCCATTGGCATGGATGCTGTCTTCATCCGTGCGCTCGATCACATGGGGCACCAGGCCGTCGCGGGTCGCATAGGCGAAGTCGTCGTTGATCAGCGGATCGCCCTCGATGTTGATCTGGGTGGTCAGCTTGCGGTGGCCATCGGCGCTGATGAAAAAGTGGATATGCGCCGGGCGCTGGCCGTGGCGGCCAAGGGCGGTCAGCAGCGCCTCGGTCGGGCTGCCGGGTGGCACGCCATAGCCGCTGGGCAGGATGCTCTGGAACTTGTAGCGGCCGTTTTCATCCGTGATGATCGTGCGGCGCATGTTGAAGGGCGCCTGCTTGCCGGTCGGATCGAAGTGGGAATAAAAGCCCCGCGTGTCGCAGTGCCACACCTCGACCTTGGCGCCTGCCAGCGGCTGACCGTCGGCCCCGTGGACCGTGCCATGCATGATCAGCGTGTGGCCGTTGGTATCGGCGCCGTCGTCAAGGCGCGCAAAGCCCACCGATTCAGGGGCGCCGGCCACATACAGCGGGCCTTCGATGGTGCGGGGCGTCGGGTTCTCGATCCCTATGGCGGCGTCGATGGCGTCCAGGCGCTCGTCGATGAAGTGGTCCAGTCCCAGGCCCGGCGACACCAGGCCAGCCTGACCGGCCGCGCCCAGGTCGTTCAGCCAGGCCACGCCCGTCCAGTATTCGTCGGGGGTGATGTTCAGGTCGTCGATCGCGCGGAACAGGTCCGACATCAGGCGATGGGCGATCTGCTTCATGCGCGGATTGCCGTCGGCGGCGTTCAGGCCGCTGAGCTCGCGCAGGAACTCTTGCACGTCGGGACGGTCGAAAATCTTGACGGTCATGGTTTTTCTCCTCCTGGATTCGCTTGGAAACTGGGCGGGGCAGCTCCCTCTGCCGCCCCGTCGGGATGGCTTAGCTGTCGTCGTCCCGGATCGCCGAGGGATGGCGCAGCAGCGGCATGACGGTGATCTGCATGAAGGGGAACAAGGGCAGGCCCGACAGGATCTGGTGCAGTTCGTCGTTGTCGCGCACGTCAAGGATGCTGACGTTGGCGTATTGCCCGGCGACCCGCCAGATGTGGCGCCATTTGCCCTGGGCCTGCAGGTCCTGGGAATAGGCCTTTTCGCGCGCCAGGATGTCGGCGCGTTCATCGGCGGGCAGGTCGCGGGGGATCTTCACGTCCATGGTCACATGAAACAGCATGGTCTTACACCTTTCCGGGCAGGCTGATCGTCTTGCGGATGCCGTCGCGGGCGAAAAAGGCTACGCGGTCGTCGTCCAGCGTCACGCCGAGGCCGGGGCCACCCGGCACGGTCAGTTCGAAATCGCTGTAATCCAGCGGCTGGGTCAGGATTTCCTCGGTCAGCAGCAGCGGGCCGAACAGTTCGGTGCCCCACTGAAGGTTCGCGAAGGTGGCAAAGGCATGGGCGGAGATCACCGTGCCCACCGCGCCTTCCAGCATGGTGCCGCCGTAAAGCCCGATCCCCGCAGCGTCCGCGATGGCCGCGACCCGGCCCGCATTGAAGGCGCCGCCGCTTTGTTCCAGCTTGACGGCAAAGACATCGGCGCCCTGGACGCGGGCCAGTTCAAAGGCGCTTTCCGGGCCTGTCAGCGATTCATCGGCCATCAGCGCCACCGGGAAGCGCCGCACCAGCCGCGACAGCGCCGCAGTCGAGGCGACGGGCTGTTCGACCAGGTCGCAGCCCGCATCGGCCAGGGCCGCCATGCCGAATGCGGCCTCGCCCTCGGACCAGGCCATGTTCACATCGACGCGCACCGCCGCACGGTCGCCAAGGGCCATCTTGATTGCGGCCACATGTGCGATGTCGTCGCGGATGGGGCGTGCGCCGATCTTCAGCTTGAAGATGTTGTGGCGGCGCAGATCCAGCATCTTTTCGGCTTCCGCGATGTCGCGCGCGGTATCGCCCGAGGCCAGCGTCCAGGCCACCGGCAGCCGGTCGCGTCTGCGTCCGCCCAGAAGCTCGCTGACCGGCAGGCCGACGCGCTTGCCCTGCGCATCCAGCAGCGCGGTCTCTACCGCTGACTTGGCGAAACGGTTCTCGCGCACCATGCGGCCGATCCGCGCCATCAGCGCCTGCACCCGCGTCGCGTCCTGGCCCACCATCACCGGCGCGAACCAGGCGTCGATGTTGGTCTTCATGCTTTCGGGGCTTTCGCCGCCATAGGCCAGGCCGCCGATGGTGGTGCATTCGCCGATGCCGGTGATCCCGTCGCTGCAATGGATGCGCACCAGGGTCAGGACCTGGCCGTTCATCGTCGCGACCGACAGCTTGTGCGGGCGGATGGTCGGCAGATCAAGGATCACCGTGTCCACCCGCGTCACGACGGGGGCGGCGGATGTGGTGGCGTGGGGGGCGAATGACTGGTTCATGTCGCCAAGATGACGCCGCGTCCCGCCATCCGTCCAACACCATTTGGATTGGCAATCATACCTTCAAGGTATTATAGCTTGGAAAAGACGGGGTTTCAGGGGCTTGCCGCAGGGCAGAATACCTGAAACGGGCGAATTTTTGTGGTTCCAGACGGGGGCAAGCCGTGGATCTGCGTCAGTTGCGATACTTCGCCGCCGTGGCGCGGGAACGCAATTTCACCCGCGCGGCTGCGATTCTTCACATCGCGCAACCCCCGCTCAGCCGCCAGATCCAGCTGTTGGAGGAAGAACTGGGGGTCGCCCTGATCGTGCGCAAAAGCCGCCCCGTCAAGCTGACCGACGCGGGGCGGCTGTTTTACGAACAGGCGATGCAGGTGCTGGGCCGCGTGGACCAGATGAAGGACGCGACCCGCCGGGTCGGGCTGAACCGCAACCGGCTGCTGTCCATCGGCTTTGTCGCCTCGACGCTGTATGGCGGGTTGCCGATGCTGGTGCGCAAGCTGCGCCAGAACGCCCCCGAACTGGACATCCAGTTGCTTGAGATGCTGTCGATCCAGCAGATCCCCGCACTGAAGGAAGGTCGCATCGACATGGGCTTTGGCCGTCTGCGGCACAACGATCCCAATGTCACCAGCACCGTGTTGAGGGAGGAACGGCTGGTCGCGGCCCTGCCGCAGGGGACGCCCCTGGCAGGCGACGACAGTCCGCTGCCCTTGTCGGCCCTGGCCGGGCAGAAGCTGATCGTCTATCCCAAGGAGCCGCGCCCCAGCTATGCCGACCAGGTCCTGGCCGTGCTGCGCGACGACGGCATCACCCCGGCCGAGGTGCTGGAGGTCCGCGAAATCCAGACGGCGCTTGGCCTGGTTGCCGCCGAATCGGGCATCTGCATCATCCCCTCATCCGCCCGGCAGATGCGGTCCGATGTCCGCTATCGCGTGATCGACAGCCCTCGGGCGGTGTCGCCGGTGATCCTGAACCACCGCGCGGGCGACACGTCGCGCTATCTTGCCATGGCCAAGACGCTGATCCGCGACATGTATGCCGAAAATCCCGCCTGGCTGGAAGCGAACAACGTCCGGCCCTCAGGACGGGAAGACGATCCTTCAACCCCCGATGGAAAAGGCGCCGGGTTGCGGGAGTGATCCGGTAAATTTGTCTTGAAGCACTTCCCGGACAGGCGCATATCCCTGCGGATATCGCAGTCGGAGTGCCGGAATGGCCAGCGAAGAAGCCGTTGCCAGCCCGTCCGGCGCGGATATTGCATCCCAACACCATGGTCCGTCCCGCATGACGCCCGCGCTTGTGCTGGCCTGCCTGGGGGTCGTTTACGGCGACATCGGCACCTCGCCGCTGTATGCGCTGCGGGAATCCCTGGTCCACGCGCATGAGGAAGGGCTGCCCGAAACATCGGTGATCGGCATCGTGTCGCTGTTGTTCTGGACGGTCGTGCTGATCGTGACGGTGAAATACGTCATCCTTATCCTGCGGGCCGACAACAACGGCGAAGGCGGCACCCTGTCGCTGGTCGCCAAGGCGCAAGGCGCGCTCAAGGCCGGGCCGCTTGCCAGGCGGCGGCGCCTGCTGCTGTTGCTGGGGATCGTGGGCGTGTCGCTGTTCTTCGGGGACAGCATGATCACGCCCGCGATTTCCGTCCTGTCCGCGGTCGAGGGGCTGACCCTGGTCGAGCCGGACTTCAAGCCTTGGGTCGTCCCCGTCACACTTGGCATCGTGATCGTGCTGTTCTGGGTGCAAAGCGGCGGGACGGACCGGATCGCCCGGCTGTTCGGGCCGGTGATGCTGGTGTGGTTTTCCACCATGGCGGCCCTGGGCATCGGCCATATCGCCGATGACGCGCGCATCATCCAGGCGCTGAACCCGCTGCGCGCCGCCGGTTTCCTGACCGAATACGGCATGGCCGCGCTGCCGGTGCTGGGATCGGTCTTCCTGGCCGTCACGGGGGCCGAGGCCCTTTATGCCGACATGGGCCATTTCGGGCGCAGCGCCATCCGCACCGCCTGGACCGTGATGGTCTTTCCGGCCCTGGCGCTGTCCTATCTGGGGCAGGGCGCCATGGTCCTGGCGCACCCGGAAACCGTGTCCAACCCGTTCTTCCTGATGGCGCCGTCGTGGTTCCTGGCGCCCCTGGTGATCCTGGCCACGGCGGCAACCGTGATCGCGTCGCAGGCGGTGATCTCGGGCGCGTTTTCGGTGGCGGCGCAGGCCGTGCAGATGGGCCTGCTGCCGCGCCTGCACATCAAGTACACATCGGACCTGCAGGCGGGGCAGATTTACCTGCCCAAGGTCAACACGGTCCTGCTGGTCGGCGTGGTGGCCCTGGTGCTGTCCTTCGGGTCGTCCGCGCGGCTGGCAAGCGCCTATGGCATCGCCGTGACGGGGGACATGGTGATCACCTCGGTCCTGGCAGTGATCGTGTTCCGCTGGGCGTGGAACTGGAAATGGCCGCTGATCGCCATCGTGATGGTGCCGGTCCTGGGGATGGAGCTGATCTTCTTCACGGCCAACCTGATGAAGCTGCTGGACGGCGGCTATATCCCGCTGGTCTTTGCCGCCTGTGCCATTGTCCTGATGCTGATCTGGATCGAGGGGATGCGCCGGTTGCAGGACAAGCTGGCGGTCGAAAGCATCAGCATGGACCTGCTGGCCGGCAAGCTGTCGAAATCGCCCCCGGTCATCGTGCCGGGCACGGCGGTGTTCCTGACGGCCGATCCGATGGCCGCCCCGCCCGCGCTGCTCCACAACCTCAAGCACAATCGCGTCCTGCATCAGCGCAACTTCATCGTGAAGGTCGAAAGCGCGACCACCCCCCGCGTCCCCGACGACGCGCGCCTGCGCCTGGAAAGCATCGCGCCCGGCTTCTGGCGGGCTTGGCTGTCCTTTGGCTATATGGAACAGCCGAACGTCCCCCGCGCCCTGGCAAGCGCCAAGCGCGAGGGCCAGAAATTCGACATCATGTCCACTTCGTTCTTCCTGAACCGGCGGACGCTGCGGTCGGGCAAGGGCACGCTGATGCCCCGCTGGATGGGCCGGATCTTCGTCCGGCTGTACCGTTCCGCTGCCGAGCCGACGAATTACTATCGCCTGCCGTCGAATCGGGTGGTGGAACTCGGACAGCAGAAGAACATCTGAAAACGGCGTTTGCGCCAGTATCCGGTCACGCGAAGGCCTTGTAAGGGCTTTCGCGTGTTCTGCTTATGTTTCAAATCTGCCGCAAGGGCAGGGCGTGGCGAATCATGGGCGCAATTGAGGAATCATCTGCGGATCAGGCCCGGTTTCTGGAAACAGGGTTTTTGTTCCCCAGCAGGGCAGGGTGATTCCAGCAGTCATTTGGCGAATGCCGGCAAGAAACGCCGGACGCCTGCGCCCTGTCTGCACAGCGGATATGCCATCAAACGACCGTTTCATCCCGCCTCACAACAGTGTATGCTGCCGCTTCTGGCCCCAGGACGGACCCTTTTTCCATGGCACTCATCGGCTATGCCCGCGTCTCGACGGGCGAACAAACCCTTGACCCGCAGCGCGACGAGTTGCGCGAGGCGGGCTGTGCTGCCATTCACGAGGAACACGCCTCGGGCGCCGACCGCGCCCGCCCGGCCCTGGCGCGCCTGCTGGCCGCGATCCGGCCCGGCGACACGCTGGTGGTGGTGCGCCTGGACCGGCTGGCCCGGTCGCTGTCGCACCTGCTGGAGGTGATCGAGCGGCTGAAGGCGCGGGGCGCGCATTTCCGGTCCCTGGGCGATCCCGTGGACACGACCACGCCACAGGGGACGTTTTCGCTGCAGGTGATGGGGGCGGTGGCGGAACTGGAACGCGCGCTGATCCGCGAGCGCACAAAGGCGGGCCTGCGATCGGCCCGCGCCCAGGGCCGGGTGGGCGGCAACCCGGGCCTGCGGGCGGGCGACCGCGACGCGATCCGCAAGCTGCGGACGGCCCGCGACGAAAGCTATTTCCGCAAGCTGGAGGCGGGCGCCGAACAGTGGCTGCCCTTGCTGCGCCGCCACCGCCCGGCCATGGCTTGGGACGACCTGGCCCGCCTGGTCAAGGCCCGCACCGGCCAGGACTGGTTGGTCGAGCGGTTGAAGCGTGCCGCCAAACGCTATGTCCGCGATGGCTTGCTGCCGGCCACGGTCCTGGAACGCGCGCCGCGCCGCGATCCGGGCGACCGCCTGATGGCGATCGTCGCGGGAATGCGCCACGCCGACCCCGACCTGACCTTGGCGGGCATCGCCAAGCGCCTGGAGCAGATGCACGAGCGCACCCCGCGCGGGAATGCCAAATGGTACCCCTCGACCGTCCGGATGCTGCTGCAACAGGCAGAGAAACGAGGGATGGGCCGGGTGGATGCAGATGGCCCCGGTTCGGGAAAGACGGCCCTGTGACGCTCCCTCTTTCGCCTTTCGCCCGGCGGAGACCGGAACCGACACGGGGGCGGTCGCAGTTATGCAGGCGACGCGGGCAGATCCCCTGACCAAGGCGACGATCAGAGGTGCAGATGTCCGACCCCTTTTCCGCGTGCGTCGAAGCCCTGGCCCTTTTGCGCGACCTTGGCCCGGAAGGCCCGGTCCTGCACCTTGCCCGCGACGAACGGACGGCCGAGGCCTTTGCCGCCTTCCTGCGCGGCGTGCTGCCGGGCCGGCGCGTGCTGTTCCTGCCGCCATGGGATTGCCTGCCCTTCGACGGGGCCTCGCCCACGCCTGACGCGATGGGCCGCCGCATGGCCGTTCTGCACCAGTTGCACGATCCCCGGCCCGGCGACATTCTTGTGGCGCCATTGTCCGTCCTGCTGCAACGCCTGCCGCCCCCGCAGGCCGTGCGCAGTCTTTCCGTCCGGCCGGGCGATCCCCTGGACACGGGTGCGCTTGAGGCATTCGCCAGCAGCGCCGGATACGCAACCGACGACCGCATCGACGAACCGGGAGAGATCGCCATTCGCGGCGGCACGGTCGAGATCTTTGCCGCGGGCGACGCGCTGCCTTGCCGGATCGAGCTGTCGGACGGGGTGGTGACGGCGCTGCGCTGCTTTGATCCCGTCACCCAGCGGTCCATCCGCGATATCGACAGGCTGGACATCGTGCCCGTCACGGAACTGCCCCCAGCCGATGACGCCTGGGATCGCGGGGCGGAACATCGCCTGCCCAAGGCCTGGCCCGCCCTGACGATCCTGCCCGACCACATGGCCGGCGCCCGCATCACCGCGTTGTCCGCGACGCTGGACCTGGCCGAAAAACGGCTGGCTCGGCTGGAGGAAGCACGCGCCGAGGCCGAGGCCGATGGCGCCTTCCCGCTGCCCGTCGATGCCTTGTATCTGGGGGCGCGGGAATGGGCCGAACTGGCGTCTCGCATCGACACCCTGCCCCCTGGGGACTGGACCGCCGTTCCCGCCTTTGCCGCCGCCGCCCGGCCGCGCGCCCGGCTGGCGCAGTTTCTGGGCGACGCTGCCGTGGCGGGGCGGCGGCTGGTTCTTGTCGCGGGGTCGGGGGCGGAACGGGGGCGCATCACGCGCATGGTGGCCCAGGCCGACGGACATCCGCCTGCACCCGCCGCCGATTGGGCCGATGCCCAAGCCCACGACCGATCCGTTCTTCTGGCTGATCTGGCAGAGGGCGCGGTGACCGGGGATCTGGTTGTCATCACCGCCCAGGATCTGCTGGGCAGCCGCGCCGGACCCGGCAACCGCGCGGCCCCGGTCCTGGCGCTGCCGGGTGCCGGGCTGGATCTGGGGGATATCGTCGTCCACGAGGAACACGGCCTGGCCCGGCTGGACGGGTTGGAGCCTCTGGACCCCGACCGTCCTGGACCCGAGGGCATCCGCCTGACATTCGCCCGCGACGAACGCCTGATGGTTCCCACCCATGACGCGGGCCGCATCTGGCGCTATGGCACGGCCGAGGCGGGGGTCAAGCCCGACCGCCTGCGCGGAACGGCTTGGCCCAAGCGCCGCGAGGCCACGGCCGCGGCCCTGGCCACGCTGGCCGATCACCTGGTAGAGCTTGCCCGCGCGCGGGATGCGGCAACGGCGCCCGAACTGGTCCCGCCCGCGCGCGATTATGAACGGTTTATCGCGCGCTTTCCGTTTCAGCCGACGCCCGATCAGGCGGCTGCGGTGCGCGCAGTGCTGGCCGATATGGCATCGGGGCGGCCGATGGACAGGCTGGTGATCGGCGACGTGGGCTTTGGCAAGACCGAGATCGCCCTGCGCGCGGCTGCGGCGGCGGCCCTGAGCGGGCGTCAGGTGGCCGTCTGCGCCCCCACCACCGTTCTGGCGCGGCAGCATTTTGAAACTTTTCGTCGCCGCTTCGCCCCTTTCGGGATCACCGTGGGGCATCTGTCGCGGCTGGTTACGGGCAAGCCCGCCGCCGCCACGCGCGCGGGCCTTGCCGACGGGTCGGTGCGCATCGCGGTGGGCACCCATGCCCTGCTGGGCAAGGGGGTGAGCTTTGACGATCTTGGCCTGCTGGTGATCGACGAGGAACAGAGGTTCGGCGCGGCGCAAAAGGAAAGGCTGCGGGAACTGGGCCAGGGCCTGCACGTCCTGTCGATGAGCGCCACGCCCATCCCCCGCACCTTGCAGACCGCACTGGTCGGCCTGCACGACCTCAGCTATCTTCACACGCCCCCGGCCCGCCGCCGCCCGATCCGCACCCTGATCGCCGATGACGGCGACACGACCCTGCGCCAGGCGCTGCTGCGCGAACACCGGCGCGGCGGCCAAGGCTTCGTCGTCGTTCCCAGGGTCGAGGACATCGCGCCGGTGGCGGACCGCCTGGAACGCCTGCTTCCCGGCCTGCGCCTGCAAGTGGCGCATGGCGCCCTTTCCGCGCGCGAGATCGACGAGGTGATGGTGGGCTTTGCCGGGGGCGACGGCGATGTTCTTCTGGCAACGGGCATCATCGAAAGCGGGCTGGACGTGGCCCGCGCCAACACCATGGTGATCCTGCGCCCGGCGCTGTTCGGCCTGGCCCAGTTGCACCAGCTGCGCGGGCGGGTCGGGCGCGGTCCGGTGCAGGCCTATTGCCACCTTCTGACCGCCGAGGGCGAGGATCTGTCCGACGATGCGCGCAAGCGCCTGGGGACGCTTCAGGCCATGGACCGGCTGGGCGCGGGCATGGCCATCAGCGCCGCCGACCTGGACCGGCGCGGCGCGGGCGATCTGCTGGGCGACCAGCAGGCGGGCCATGTGCAGCGGGTGGGCCTTGGCCTGTATCAGCAGATGCTGGCCCAGGCCCTGCGCCGCGCCAAGGGCGACATGGACATTCCCCCGCCGCCGCAGGTTCCGGGCGAGCCGGGCCACATCCCCGCCGATTACATCCCCGAACCGGAAAACCGCATCGACCTTTATCACCGCATCGCGCGCGCGGCGAAGGCGGACGAGGTGGCGCGCCTGGCGGACGAGATCGCGGACCGCTTTGGCACCCCGCCGGAACCGGTCGAGACGCTGCTGCGCGCGGCCGGTTTGCGCGCGCTTGGCGCGACGCTGGGGGTCGAAACCCTCAGCCTTGGCCCGGAAGGCGTGGCGCTGTGTTTCCGCGACGGCGTGGACATGGCGGACCGCGCGCCCCTGGCATCCGATCTGGAAGGACTGACGGTCGAGGACAGGCGCCTGACCCTGCACCACCCCGGCCCCGAGGACCGGCTGGACGTGGCAAGCGACCTGCTGGAACGGATGGCCTGACGGGCGGCGGGGCGGGCTAGGCGGAATCGGCCGCGGGGGGTATCATCTTCCGGCCATGTCGCTGCACCAGACCATAGGCTTTTGCCATGCGGCCGACGGCACGCGCATTGCCGTCGCCACCTGCGGGCAGGGACCGGTGATGCTGCGCGCGGCGCATTGGCTGAGCCATTGCCACCATGATCTTGACAGCCCGGTCTGGCGGCCCTGGCTGGCCGCGTTCGCCCGGCAATACCGCTTCGTGCGCTATGACCCGCGCGGCTGCGGGTTGTCGGACCGTTTCGTGGCCGACCTGTCCTTTGACGCCTGGCAGACCGACCTGGACGCGGTCGCGGCCACCATCGCGGATCCGTGCTTCGTCCTGCTGGGATTGTCGCAAGGGGGCGCCCTGGCGATCCGCTTTGCCCTGGCCCATCCGGGCCGGGTGTCGCATCTGGTGCTGCTGAACGCCTATGCCCAGGGCGGGCGGGTGCGCGCCGGATCCGAGGCCGAACGGCTGGAGGCCGAAACCCTTGTCAATTTCGTCCGCATCGGCTGGGGCCGCGAAAACCCCGCCTTTTGCCAGTTCTTCACCAACCTGTTCATTCCCGGCGGCACCGCCGAACAGCATCGGTGGTGGGGCGACCTGGAACGCCTGACCGCCGCCCCCGACGTGGCGGCGCGGCTGCTGTGGGAAATGCAGGGCATCGACGTGACCGATCAGGCCCGGCAGTTGCGGGTGCCCACCCTGATCCTGCATAGCCGCGACGATATGCGCGTCCCCTTCGAGGAAGGCTGCAAGCTGGCCGCCCTGATCCCGGATGCCCGCTTCGTGCCGCTGGACAGCGCAAACCATGTTCTTCTGCCCGGCGAACCCGCCTGGACCGTGATGCAGGAGGAAATCGCGCGGTTCCTGGGCCGTGACGGGGCACCCCCGGCCCTGCGCCGCGCCGCCCTGACCCCGGCCGAGGCGCAGGTGCTGGATCTGGTCGCCAAGGGCCTGAACAACCGCGCCATCGCCGAACGGCTGGGCAAAAGCGAAAAAACCGTGCGCAACCAGTTGTCGGTGATCTTTGACAAGCTGGGCGTCGAAAGCCGGGCGCAGGCCATCGTTCTGGCGCTTGGGGCGTGACCGCCACGCGGCGCATCGCGGGCCATTTGCCCCATCATGCGCGGCATTTCCTGGGGACTGGCGGGACAAGCGGCCCATGCGCCGACGCATCCACGCGCCCATCCTGTTCATGCGGCGCCTTTCGCCGCGCGGAGGATGAAACGATGACCCAAGTTGATGACGCCCGATTGGGCGAGCTGGTCGGCCGCGTTCTAGGCGATCTGGGCGGCGCCTTCAGCGTGCCGCTGGTGCGGATCGGCGACGAACTGGGCCTTTACCGCGCCTTGCGCGACACAGGCCCGGTCACAGTCGAGGATCTGGCCGCCGCCAGCGGCTGCGCGCCGCGATACCTGCGCGAATGGCTGTCGGCCCAGGCTGCATCCGGCTATGTGACCCATGACGACGGGCGGTTTTCGGTGACCCCTGAACAGGCGATGGTTTTCGCGGAACCCGACAGCCCGGTCAACCTGGTCGGGGCCTTTGACACCGCCGCCGCGATGTCGGAAAATCAGGCCAAGGTGCAGGTGGCTTTCAAGACCGGCAAGGGCGTGGCTTGGGGCGACCAGGCGGGCTGCCTGTTCTGCGCCGTGGCGCGGCTGTTCCGGCCCGGCTATGTCAACGCCCTGGTCCAGGACTGGCTGCCCGCGCTTGACGGGGTGGCAGAACGTCTGCGGTCAGGCGCGACGGTGGCCGATGTGGGCTGCGGCCACGGGGTTTCCACCATTGTCATGGCCCAGGCCTTTCCGGCCTCGCAGTTCACCGGCTTCGACTTTCACCCCGGTTCCATCGCGGCAGCGACCGCGCACGCGCGCAGCCACGGGCTGACGAACCTGCGTTTCGCCGTGGCCCGGGCACAGGATTTCCCGGCCGAGGATCTGGACCTGATCACCTGCTTCGACTGCCTGCACGACATGGGCGATCCCGCCGGGGCGGCCGCGCATATCCGCAAGGCCCTGAAGCCCGGCGGATCCTGGATGATCGTCGAGCCTGCCGCGGGCGACCGGCTGGAAGACAACCTCAATCCCGTGGGGCGCATCTATTATTCGGCCTCGACGATGATCTGCGTGCCGACATCGCTGGCGCAGGAAACCGGCCTTGCCCTGGGCGCGCAGGCGGGCGAGGCGCGCATCGCCGCCGTGGTCCGGTCGGGCGGCTTCAACCATGTCCGGCGCGTGGCCGAAACGCCGCTGAACATGGTGCTGGAGGCGCGATAGGGCCGGCCCCCGAAAAGAACAGGATGGCGGGATTGACGCCCGCATTCATTTCACGCCTATGTCCTGCTGTTGCAGCCGCCAAGGACCAGCATGACGCCGCCCATGCCCACTGACGATCCCTTTGCCTTTCTGGGCCATGACGGGTCTGCCGCGCAGCTTGTCCGGGACTTTGCCTGGGGCACCACGCCCCTGGGCCGGGTCGAGACATGGCCGCAATCGCTGAAGACCGCGACGGCGCTGCTGATCCATTCCCCGGTCCCCATGGTCATGCTGTGGGGCGAGTCGGGGGTGATGATCTATAACGACGCTTATTCCGTCTTTGCCGGGCATCGGCACCCGGCGCTGTTCGGGTCGAACGTGCGCGAAGGCTGGCCCGAGGTCGCGGATTTCAACGACAACGTCATGAAGGTGGGCCTGGGGGGCGGCACGCTGGCCTATCAGGACCAGGAACTGACGCTGCATCGCAAGGGCTATCCCGAACAGGTCTGGATGAACCTGGACTATTCCCCGGTTCTGGACGAGGACGGCAAACCCGCAGGCGTGATCGCCATCGTCATCGAGACGACCGACCGCGTTCTGGCCGAGCGCCGCAACCGAGAGGAATTCCAGCGCCTGCAACGCCTGTTTGCCCAGGCGCCCACCTTCATGGCCATGGTCAGCGGTCCCGATCGCCGCTTTACCCTGGTCAACCCGGAATACCGCAAGCTGATCGGCGGACGCGACGTGATGGGCCTGACCGTCCGCGACGCCCTGCCCGAGGTTGTCGACCAGGGCTTTTTCGACCTGCTGGATCATGTCTTCGCTTCGGGCGAGGCGGTGACGCGTGCGGCCCAGCCCATCCTGCTGCGTTGGCGGGACGAAGGGCCGCTGGAGGAACGGTTCGTGGATTTCGTCTATCAGCCCATCCGGGACGAGGACGGCACCATCGCCCAGGTCTTTGTGCAAGGGTCCGACGTTACCGAACGCGTCCGGGCCGAAAACCACCAGCGGCTGTTGATCAACGAACTGAACCACCGGGTCAAGAACACGCTGGCGGCGGTCCAGTCGATTGTCACCCAGACCCTGCGCCACGCCGCCAACCCCGAAGATGCGTCCCGGGCCATCACCGCGCGGATCATGGCGCTGTCGGGCGCCCATAACGTGCTGACACGGGAAAGCTGGAACGGCGCCGATCTGCGCACCCTTGTCGAAACCGCGATCCATCCCTTTCAGGGTCCCGGACCCGACGCCTTCCAGTTGTCCGGTCCCGATATGCGGGTCGGTCCCTATGCCGCGATCTCCATTTCCCTGGCCTTGCACGAACTGGCGACCAACGCGGTCAAGTATGGGGCGCTGTCCACGCCCGCAGGCAGGGTGCGGATCGGCTGGTCGGTGGGCGCCGACCAGGTCTTCCGGCTGGAATGGATCGAAACGGGGGGGCCGGTCGTTACCCCAAGCGACCGCCGCGGCTTCGGTTCGCGCCTGATCCTGCAAGTGCTGCCGGATCAACTGCAAGGCGCGGCGGAACTGGAATACAGGCCTGCGGGAATCGCGTTCCGTTTGACCGCATCGGTCGATGCGGTCAGCGACCAGGCAGCCTGAACGGAGGCAGCGATGGCGCGGATTCTGATTGTCGAGGACGAAGTCCTGGTCGCCATGCTGCTGGAGGATATCGTCACCGACCTGGGCCATGACCCGATCGGCCCGATGATGCGCCTGCAACCCGCGCTGACCGCAGCCGAGACCGGGGATTTCGACTTTGCGATTCTGGACATCAACCTGGCGGGCCAGCAATCCTTTCCGGTGGCCGATTGCCTGCGGCGGCGGGGCATCCCCTTCATCTTCGCCAGCGGCTATGGCGGGGCGGGGCTGGGCGAAGGGTATTCGGACATCCCGGTGCTGCAAAAGCCCTATGATTCCCGTCAGATCGCCCAGATGATCGCGGCGTCCTCGGGGTTGCAGGACGCGCCGCAGACGTAACAACGGCCCCCGGTTGGCGGTGCGCGGCGGGGACGGTAGTCCCCGGCCTATCCTTTCACGCGACGCTTGCCAGCAGGCGTGCCACATGGTCGGGACCGGCGGGCACGATCCCTGTCGGGTTCAGCGCCTTGATCGAATAATACCCGGCCTTGATGTGGTCCAGGTTCACCGTTTCCGCCACGCCCGGCAGCCGCAGGATGCGTTCCTGATAGGCCGACAGGCGCGGGTAATCCGCGATGCGGCGGATGTTGGTCTTGAACAGCCCGTGATAGGCCGCGTCGAACCGGATCAGCGTCACGAACAGGCGGATGTCGGCTTCCGTCAAGCGGTCGCCGAACAGGAAATCTCCGGTCAGCCGATCCTCCAGCCGGTCCAGCATCGCGAAGACGCCCGCCACGGCCTCGTCATAGGCTTCCTGGGTGGAGGCGAACCCGGCCTTGTAGACGCCGTTGTTGAGGCTGTCGTAAACCTCGGCGTTCAGGGCGTCGATGTCCGCGGCCAGGTCGGCAGGATAAAGGACGGGCCTGCCCGAAACCAGGTCGGCGAAGGCGGTGTCGAACATCCGCAGGATCTCGGCGCTTTCGTTGCTGACCGCCGTGTCCGTCTGTTCATCCCACAGCAGGGGCACCGTTGCCCGGCCCGTATAGCGGTCATCGGCGCGGCTATAGAGTTCGTGCAGATGGGCCGCGCCATGCAGCGGGTCGGTATCCGCGCCCGGATAGCCGCCGAAGCCCCAGCCCTGATCGGTCAGCACCGGGTTGACGACCGTGACGGCGATCAGATCCTCAAGCCCCTTCAGCTTGCGCGCGATCAGCGTGCGCGACGCCCAGGGACAGATCAGCGCCACATACAGGCGGTAGCGCCCTGCTTCGGCCCGAAAGCCGCCGGTCCCCGTCGGGCCGGGGCGGCCGTCGGCGGTGATCCAGTTGCGAAAGGAAGACACCTGCCGGACAAACCGCCCCTGGTCGTCCTTGGCCTGCACCGGGTGCCAGTCGGTTGTCCATGTGCCGTTCACCAGCATGATTATTCTCCTGCAACGATGGGGGTCGTGCCGCACGAGGGGCGGCACGAGAGGGGGGGTCAGGCGCGCCGGGTCGTCGGCACCAGGGCATAGGGTCCGTCGCCCATGGCGGCGATCGACGCCTGCACGATGGCCCACATCACCGGATATTCCCAGCCGCCGTTCGGGTTCGACCAGTTGAAGCCAAAGCCGCCATGGCCAAAGATGGCGGCCCCCAGCAAGACCGGCACCAAGGCCAGCGAAACCAGCCGCACCTTGATCCCCAGGATCAGCGCAAGGCCGCCGCCGATCTCGGCCAGCATGGTCAGCAAGCCAAGCGCGCCGGGCAGGCCCAGGGATTCGAAATATCCGGCGGTGCCTGCGGGGGTAAAGACGAACAGCTTCACCAGTCCGTGGAACAGGAACAATGCGCCGGTCGTCACGCGCAGCGCGAGGATGCCCAAGGGGGCGGTCTTGAGGTCGGTCATGATGGTTCTCCGATGGGAAGGCGGCGGAAGCGGCCTTGCGTTGTGATGTCCTCAATATGCGGCTGGGGCAGGCTGGCGGAAATGGCGGCATTGTGGTATCACTGTCGCCATATCGTTCCGAATGGGGTGGGCATGGATCTTGTCGATGGAATGCGGGTCTTTGTCGCAGCGGTCGAGACGGGATCCTTTGCGGGGGCAGCCGGCCGGGTCGGCATCTCTCCCAAGCTGGCGTCGAAATACATGGCCGAACTTGAGGCGCGGATGGGCACGCAGCTTTTGTATCGCACCACGCGCCGCCTTGGGCTGACCGCCGCCGGGCAACGGCTGATGGCCCAGGCCCCCGAATGGCTGGACCAACTGGACGAAATGGCAGCCGAGATGCGCGACGCGCAGCGCGGGTTGTCGGGCACGATCCGCGTTTCCGCGGCGCTGACGCATGGAGAGGTGCTGCTGGCGCCCATGCTGCGCCGGTTCCGCGCGTCCCATCCCGGCCTGACGATCGACTTGCGCTTGTCGGACCGCTTTGTCGATCTGGTGGCCCAGGGCATCGACCTTGCCGTGCGCATCGGCAAGCTTGACGATTCCGCGCTGATGGCCCGCAAGCTGGGAACCATGAGCCTGGTCCTGGTCGCCTCGCCCGCCTATCTGGAACGGCATGGCCACCCCGCCTCGCCCGATGACCTGGCGGACCATGCCTGCATCCGTGACACCAATATGCGCGGTGACGGCAGCTGGCCCCTGACCGATGGCGGGCGCGACTGGCGCATTGCCGTGACGGGGCATTTCCTGGTCAACAGCGCGCGGGCGGCCTGCGATCTGGCCATGGGGGACGAGGGGATCGCGATATGCCCGGACTATATTGTCCGCGACGATCTGGACCGGGGGCGGCTGGTGCGCGTCTTGCCGGATTTTCATGGCCCGCGGCTGGACATCCATGCGGTCTATCTGCCGCAACGCCGCCTGACCCGCCGCGCGCGGGCGCTTCTGGATTTCCTGGTAGAGGCGTTTGGCGGGGACGGCCCCTGATCCGTCAGGGACGCGAGCCTGACCCGCCCACACGCGCCAGCAGGATCACAGGCAGGATGCCGACCAGGACAATGGCCAGGGCGGCAAGGGCCGCTTCCTCATAGGTGCCGCGCGCGGCCTCGCCATAAAGGTGGGTCGCCAGGGTTTCGAAATTCAGCGGGCGCAGCAGCAGGGTCGCGGACAGTTCCTTCATGCAATCGACAAAGACCAGCAGACCGGCCGCCGCCAGCGCTGCGCGCGACAGCGGCAGATGGACATGGCGCAGCGTGGCCGAGACGCCGTGGCCCAACGTGCGGGCGGACTGGTCATAGCTGCGGGGGATGCGGGTCAGCCCGGCCTCGACCGCGCCGATGGAAATGGCCAGGAACCGCGCCAGATAGGCATAGCCCAAGGCCAGCCCCGACCCGATCAGCACCAGGCCGGGGTCGATGTCGAACAGCGCCTTGGCGGTGCGGCCGATCCAGCGGTCCAGCCCACCGGCGGCGATCAGGATGCCAAGCGCCAGGATCGTGCCCGGCATGGCATAGCCCAGGGACGCCATCCGGTGGATCACCCCCATCCCGCGCTGCGGAAACAGCCGCGCGGCATAGGCGACGGTCAGCCCGCAGACCAGAACGGCGACGGTTGCCAGGGCGGACAGCACAAAGGTGTTCGCGGCCTCGGCCAGCAGGCGCTCGGACAGGCCCGCGAACCGGAACCGCTTCCACGCCTCGGCGGCCAGATAGGCGGCAGGCAGGACAAAGCCCAGCACCACGGGCAGCAGGCAGACGCACAGCGCCCCCCAGCGGGCGGTTCCTGTCAGGGGCTGGCGTGCCATGGGGCGGGCGCGTTGCGCGCTGACGGAATAGCGTTGCTTGCGCCGCGCCCATCGTTCCAGCGAGATCAGCGCGATCACAAGCACCAGCATGGCAAGCGCGATCTGCGAAGCCCCCGCCAGATCCGACCGCGTGACCCAGGTCGTATAGACTGATATGGTCAGCGACCGGACGCCCAGGAATTCGGACGCGCCGATGTCGTTCAGCGTTTCCATCAGCGCCAGGCTGACGCCCACCGCGATGGCAGGTCGCGCCAGCGGCAGGGCCACGCGCCACAGGATCCCACGCCGCGTGGTGCCAAGGGTCTGGGCGACCTCGACCAGGTTTGCGGCCTGGGTCATGAACATGGCCCGCACCGGCAGGTAAACGTAGGGATACAGCACGAGCCCCAGCAGAACGATCGCCCCGGTCATCGACCGGATGTCGGGCAGGCGGAAATCGCGTGGGCTGTCAAAGCCAAGGACCGCCCGGACCGCCGACTGGAACGGACCCAAGGGATGCATCATGTCCAGATAGGCATAGGCCACGATATAGGTCGGCACCGCCAGGGGCAGCAGCAGCGCCCATTCCAGCATCCGTCGCCCCGGGAAATCATAGGCCGTCACCAGCCAGGCGACCAATGTGCCGATCCCCGCTGTCAGGACGCCCACGCCCGCCATCAGGATGGCCGTCTGCATCAGCGCATGGGGCAGGACGTGGCGCCCCAGATGCGACCACAACCCCTCTGATCCCTGGGCTGCCTGCCAGCCAAGCGCCAGCACCGGCACCAGCACCAGCCCCGCGATCAGCAGGCTGGCAATGACCCAAGACCCCCCGCGAAGGCGGAGGGCCGGGGATGTCAGGGAAAACGTCCGTTGGCGCCTTGCGGCCCCGTCGTCAGTTGTCGAAGCCAACGCGGTCGACCAGTTCGCTCGCCTGCTGGCGGTTCTTGACGATCTCGGTCAGGGGAACCGGATCGACCTTCAGGTCGCCAAAGGATACGATGATCGGGTCGATGGCGGCACCGGGCTTGACGGGATATTCGTAATTCGCCTCGGCATAGATTTTCTGCGCCTCGTCGGAGGCCAGGAATTCCAGCAGTTGCACGGCCTGGTCGCGGTTGGGCGCGTGTTTCGCCACCGCAGCCCCGCTGATGTTCACATGGGTGCCGCCATCCTCGAAGGTGGGCAGGATCACCTTGATCGCATCGCCCCAGGCGCGCTGTTCGTCGCCGCCCTTGCCGGACCGCATCAGGCCCACGTAATAGGAATTGGCGATCGCGATGTCGCAGATGCCGCCCAGGATGTCCTTGGCCCCGTCACGGTCGCCGCCGCCCGCCTGCCGCGCCAGATTGGCCTTGAGGCCGGTCAGCCATTCTTCGGTCTGGGCCGCGTCGTGATGGGCCATGAAGGCGGAAAACAGCGCGGTGTTATAGGGATGCTGGCCCGACCGGATGCAGATGCGGCCTTTCCATTCGGGATCGGCCAGATCCTCATAGGTGATGGCGTCCAGGTCCAGGTCGCTGGCGGCATAGATCACGCGCGCGCGCATCGACAGGGCGAACCACTGGTTGCCCGGATCGCGCAGGTTTTCGGGAATGGCCGTGGTCAGCGCCTCGGATTCGACCGGCTGGGTCAGGCCCTTGTCCACCAGATCGGCCAAGTTGCCCACGTCGACCGCCATCAGCAGATCCGCGGGCGAGCTTTCGCCCTCGGACGCGACACGTTCGGCCACGCCGTCCTTGAGAAACACCGTGTTGACCTTGATCCCGGTGGATTCGGTAAAGGCTGTCAGCAAAGGCTCGACAAGGCCGGGTTCGCGGGATGTGTAAAGGTTCACTTCCTGGGCCTGGACGGCGCCTGCCGCCAAGGCGGAAAGAAGTGCGATCGGTGCAAGTTTCATCATGTCCCTCTTAGCCGGTAAAACCGTTGCAAGGGTCATACGCAGTTGCGGAAAGGTAGTCTAGTATTTTCGTCAAGTTTCCGGTTTCAGCACATCGCGGGCCGGATCCTCGGGAAATACATGGATCTGAGCGCCGTTCAGTTGCAGGCTGACCTTTTCGCCGACCCCCATCGGGATGCGGACATGGGAATGCATCCGCAGCGGCTGGGCCAGGGGATGGACCATGATGTCGATCTGTTCGCTTTCCCCCGTAAAGGTCTTTTGCACGACGCGGGCGGAAATTCCCTGACCGTCGGGACCGATGGAAAGGGCCTGGGGGCGGATGCAGGCCAGGGCAAGCGCGCCGTCCGGCAGGTCGAGGTCGGCGGGAAAGGTGCCGATGGGGGTCTCGATCCGGCCCCTGGTCCAGATGCCGGCCAGGCGGTTGCACGGTCCCATGAATTCGGCGGCATAGGCCGAACGGGGCCTGTCATAAATCTCGAACGGCGTGCCCGCCTGTTCGATCCGGCCCCCGCGCATCAGCACGATCAGATCGCCCAGGGCAAGCGCCTCTTGCGGGTCGTGGGTGACGATGATGGCGGTGGTGCCGGTGCGGCGCAGGGTTTCGACCGTTTCGCGCCGAACCTTTTCGCGAAGACCCTGGTCCAAGTTCGAAAACGGCTCGTCCATCAGCAGGATCGCGGGTTCGGGGGCAAGCGCGCGTGCCAGGGCCACGCGCTGCTGTTCGCCGCCCGACAGCGAATGGGGATACCGGTCCAGCAGATGCGCGATGCCGATACGCTCGGCCACCTGGACCACGCGGGCGCGCCGCGCGGGGCGGGGCAGGTGGCGCAACCCGAAGGCCAGGTTATCCGCCACGTCCAGATGGGGAAACAGGGCATAGTCCTGGAACATGAAGCCGATCTTGCGGTTCTCGGGTTCGACGAACCGATCGGGGCCTGTCACCTCGGCCCCGCCGATGCGGATGCGGCCGCCCGGGTCCGGGCGGTCCACGCCGGAAATGATCCGCAGCAAGGTCGATTTTCCGCATCCCGACTGTCCCAGAAGGCAAGTGATCCTGCCCGGCGGAATAGCCAGAGAGATGTCCGACAGCACCGAGCGGCCATCGAAATGGCGCGACACCTGTTCCAGTTCCAGCGATGATGCCGGGTTTGCGGACATGACCTGGCCCTTTCCTGATCCCGGCCCCGAAAGGCAGGGACGGCTGGGCCTTTGCTTATCCGGTCATGCGCGCAGGCTCCAGCCCGTCAAGCCGCCGCTGACGCGCCGGAACCGTGAAACCGCCCCGCGCCCGGCAGGCAGGTCACCAGAAATCCATCCGCGTCTGCAAAAGCCCGGTCAGCGATTCGGCGTCCTGGTCCAGGAAGATCACCCCATAGCCGTTCCCAAGATCAAGAAAGGCCGCGTCACCCAGATCCTGCACCCTGTCGTCCAGGGATGCAGGGTCGATGGGTTGGCCGTTGATGTTCTGGGTGACGATCAGGCGATCCTCGGCCGAAAAGTCGGCGATGATGTCGACCCCGTGGGCGCTGCGGAACTGGAACTGGTCCGCCCCCGCGCCGCCGACCAGGAAATCGTCCCCTGCGCCGCCGTTCAGCGCGTCATCCCCGTCGCCGCCGTCGATCAGGTCGTTTCCGCGCCCGCCATGCAGCGTGTCGTTCCCCGCCCGGCCAAAGATCGAATCGTCCCCGCGCCCCAGATCCTCGGTCGCGGCGACGAAATCGTTGCCCTCGCCCCCGTCGATGTTGTCGTCGCCACCGCCTGCATCCACCCAGTCATTGCCGGCGCCGCCCGTGATGCTGTCATCGCCGAAGCCGCCATGGACCGTGTCGTTTGCGGCGCCGCCATCCAGCCGGTCGTTGCCGTTGTCGCCCTCCAGCCGGTCATTGCCTTCGCCGCCGAACAGCAGGTCGTTGTTCAAGCCGCCCGACAGCGTGTCGCGCCCCGCGCCCCCCAAAAGGATGTCGCGCCCCGCATCCCCGTCCAGCAGGTCGTTGCCGTCGCCCCCCAGCAGCAGGTCGTCGCCGTCCTGCCCGTCCAGCGTGTCGTTCCCGGTCCCGCCATGCAGCAGATCCGAACCAAAGGATCCTAACAGCCCGTCATTGCCCGCGCCGCCGAACAGCCAGTCGGACGAAACGCGCTTGGCTGCGGACCAGTCGTCATGGGACAGCCCCCCGCGGGCGGGATCGGTCAACCACCGCACATCCAGAACATCGTCGCCCGCGCCCCCGAACAGCAGGTTCCACCCCCCACCGCCATGCAGGGAATCACCGCCCGCATAGCCGACCAGAACATTGTCGCCCAAGCCGCCCCATATCGTGTCGCCGCCGCTTCCCCCAAGCCGCAGGCCCGTGGACAGACTGTCCAGAAAGGCGGCAATGGCCGTGTTCGCAAGATCCTGCCGTTCCGCCAGGGCCGCCGCAAGGTCCGGGTTGGCCGGCAGCAGGGGGGAAAGGCCGTCGGACAGGAGGGTCGAGGTCGAATATATCGTCATGGTGTTTTTCCAGTTTGAAATGGCCCGATGCCTTCTGCCCGGATGCCGGCCCTGAACCAGGCCACCGTGCAGATGTTATCGCCGCCCCGCCCCGCGGCGATCCAAGAAATAGAAGCAATTTTAACTAATTAGAGATCGGCTGTTCCGGCTCTCTCGCTTAGGTTGAGCGTCGTTAGGTCAACAGCAAGGAAGGGGCCACCATGGCCACGATACCAGGAGGCGCTTTCAGCGATTTCTTGTTCGGGACATCGCTTTCGGACTTCATCTCTGCCGGGGCGGGGCATGACACGGTCATGTCCGGCTCGGGCGACGACATCGTCTACGGCGGGACGGGCGACGATCTTCTCAATGGCGGCTCGGGCGAGGACCGGCTGCTGGGTGACGAAGGGAACGACCAGCTCCTTGGCGGCTCGGGCAACGATTCGCTTGGCGGCGGCACAGGCGACGACACTCTCTCCGGCGGCGCGGGCGACGACTATATGGAAGGCGGCGCGGGCGACGACCTTCTTGCGGGCGGTGCCGGAAACGACCGGCTTGATGGCGGCGCAGGCGACGATGCGCTGTCCGGGGACGCCGGAAACGACCTGTTGTCGGGCGGTTCGGGCGACGACACCCTGACCGGCGGTGCAGGCGATGACAACCTGAACGGCGGCGCAGGCGACGACCAGCTTTTCGGCGATGCCGGGGACGATCTTCTGCTGGGCAACGACGGCGACGATCTGCTGGTGGGCGGCGCCGGACGCGACACGCTGGACGGCGGCGCGGGCGACGACAACCTGTATGGCGGCGCGGGCGACGACCTGTTCGTCTTTTCGGGCGGCGGGGATGTCGTGATGGACTTCACGGACGGCGACATCCTTCAGATTTCCTCGCGGCTCGAGGGGGTCACGCTTGGTTCTGCCGATGAGGTTGCAGAATTCGCCATTGATCTTGGAGACGCGGGAACGCTGATCGACTTTGGCCAAGGCGACAGCGTCCTGCTGCATGGCATCGCCTATGACGACGTGACCTCGGATCCGGGGCGCTTCTTCACGGTGGTCTGAAACGGATTCTTAACCGAGGCCTGATACTGACGGTCCGGGCGCCTCTTGTGCCCGGACCATGCCGATCGATTTCCGTCCTTTCGTTCTAGGCGTCAAAAGCATGAACATCCCCGTTGATAGAAAGCTTTGCCCATCGGACCGGCCTTCATTTCCCGAAAAGATTGGGGAAGCGACGGCCATCGCCATGGGCGCGTCGCTAAGCGCGGTGTTCTTCGACCGTCCCGCAGGCCGTCGCGACAGATTGGGGGCGGAGCAGGACGGCTTGCCCATCCAGCGTCCGTTCGTTGCGGTGGAACTTGCCCTTTCCTCCGGGGGGGTGCGGCACGTACTGTTCGTCCCTCAGGGCCGCGGCACCCTGCTGTCGCGCCATCTGGTGCTGCGTTTGGGGGGCAGGCCCGTGGCCGAGATCGACCCGAACTGGCTGCAACTGCCGCAGGACGATCTTCCGGCGCTGACCGCGCAGCTTTCGGCGCAAGGGATATCCAGGTTGCTGCGGGTGATGCTGACCACCGGGGCGTCTCTTTTCGCCGGACAGGCACAGGCTGGCCTGACAGAGGCAATCCCGCGCCTGATGGACATTTGCAACATCCCGGCCTGCACGCCGGTCGCACGGACCGACATCGCCGGGCGATCGCTTGTCAGCTATTTGGTTCCCGGCCTTTCCAGCCTGCCGCATCCGGCCGATGCCGTTGCGCTTGTAGAGGGACGCCTGGTCCGCCTGTCCGAGGCTGACTGTTTTGCAGAAGACGACCTGCTGCACCTGCTGCTTCCGCCTGGACTTCCCTTGGGTCAGGTCGTGGCCTTTACTGACGCCCCGTTGCGATTGGCCCCGGCGGATGCCGCGCCCCGCCATCCGGCCCCGGCCTGGATTCGGGGGCGCGGCAAGCCGTGCCGTGACTGGCTGTTCGCGCGCATCGGGGGGGGCACCGCCGCCGCGCTTGAACAAGAGCTTGCGGGCGGCCTGACCGAACCGACAATCGCAATCCGGCATCTTTCCCAGGTTCCTGCGGGGTTGCTGCACCTGCTGGTCTTGCAGGATCCCTCTCGCGTGGTTCGCAAGGTGCTTCTGGATTGGCAGGGGGGGCAGATCGATCTGATACCCTCGCACGGGGCTGATGGAACCGCCGTGCTGGCTGGCTTTGCCAACCTGGCGGGCAGGACAGGCGGCAGTGACACGTGCCGGATCCGCGTCCTGCATCATTCGGGCCGCCTGCGGACGCTGGCCGAGGCACGGGTCGCGGCCTATGACGGAAGCATCCCCCCTGGTTTCGAGGAAGCCTGGACGGAGGGTGCCGATACCCTGCGGCCGCTGGCGCAGGCTCGCGCCGCATTCCGCCGAAAAGCTCCGCCTTTCGTAAGCCAGTCCTTCGGTCCGGTGCAGAGATGCGGCCTGCGGATCGTCACCTCCATCGGCACCTCGGCCGATGTGATCCGGGCGCGTGCCGCCCTGATTCTGGCCGAAAACCCCGTCATCCCGGTCGAGGTTGTCTGCACCATGACCGAAGGCCATTTGGCGGTGGCTGCGCGCCACGCCCTTGCCCAAACCGCTACGATCTATGGTATTCCGCATCGGCTGGTGCTGTTGCCTGATTTCGCGACGGCGGGCGAACGTCTTTGCGCTGCCCTGAGCCATGCAGGGAATGGGCCCGCCCTTGTGCTGGGTGCCGATGTCCTGCCCCAGGGGCCGGGTTGGCTGTCCTTCTGGCTGCAGCGCCTGCGCAGGCGGGCGGTGCTTGCCCCCGCGCTGCTGGCAAGCGACGGCTCCATCGCCGCCACGCGCGAAGGTCAGGATCCCGTCCGGGGCTTGCCTACAGCGCATCTGCCTGCCTCGGGGCGCAGGGCCGACAGGCCCTTGGCCAGCTGCCTGGCGCTTGGGCCTGCGGGGATCGCCCGGCTTCTTGACGCCGCGCCTCATCCCGACCCGACCGTCTGGATTGCCGGGGCCGTGGGGGGCACGGCCCGGACCGAAACACGTTTTCCCTTTCACCGCTTCGGTCCCGCCACGGTGCCGGGCGCATTTGCCGCAGCCCTTGCCGAAACCGAATTCACCCTGATCGGAAAGGATCGCGAATGACCCTTCAGGTCTTGCAGATCGCCCATGATCACCCTGCCTATACCAGCGGCGGGACGGAATTTCTGGCCCATGACCTGACAACGGCTCTTGGTGCCATGGGCGGGGTCCGCGTCAGGTTCCTGGCCGCGACCACCTCTCTGCAACGCCCCGACGACGCGCCGGGATCGTTGGGGATGCAGGGGGCCGACCACCTGCTGCGGACCGGCCGCTATGACCGGTTTTCGATGCTGCGGCAGGACGGAACCGACTGGATAGCATCCCTGGATCGGCTGCTGGGCAGCTTTCGCCCGGATGTGGTGCATCTGCATGGTCTTGACCGCATCGGGGCCGAGGTTCTGGCCGTCCTTCGCCGCCTTGTGCCGCAAGCCCGGATCGTGCTGACGCTGCACGATTACCAGATCCTGTGTCCCAATGACGGGCTGATGCTGACGGTGCCCGATGGCACGCGATGCCGAAAGGCCGGGCAGGACCAGTGCCGGGGCTGCTATCCTGCGATGCCAGCGGCGTCGCATCTGCTGCGCAAGGCGCATTTGACGGCGCTGTTGTCGCTGGTCGACCGGTTCATCGCGCCATCGCGCTTTCTGGCTGAACGCGTTGTCGAATGGGGCTTGGATGCGGGACGGATCGCGATCCTGCCAAACCAGGTTCGGCGAATGGCGCATCCCCAACGCAGCCCGCGCCCGCGTCCCGACCGCTTTGCCTTTTTCGGCAACATCGCCCAGCACAAGGGCATCTTGCCGCTTCTGGCCGCAGCACGCCTTGCCGGGGACCAGATGACGCTGGACCTGCACGGCGGCCTTGGCCATGCAGATGATGAATTCCGCCGCGCCTTTGACCAGGCCCTTGCGGCGGCCCCCAATGTCAGCCATCGCGGCCCATATCCGCGCGACGATCTGCCTGCGCTTATGGGCAGCGTCGACTGGGTGGTGCTGCCGTCGATCTGGTGGGAAAACGCCCCGCTCGTGCTGCTCGAGGCGCAGGCGGCAGGTGTGCCGGTGATCTGCTCGGGGATCGGCGGCATGGCCGAGATGGTGGAACACGGCAGGACCGGCCTGCACGTTCCCCCCGGGGATCCCCGCGCCTTGGCCGATGCCATGCGCGCCGCCGCAACCGACCGCAAGGGCCATGCCCGCATGGCCGCGGCGCAGCGCGCGCGCCAAGACGACAGTGCCTATCGCCGCTTTGTCGACGCCCATCTGGATATCTATCGCAGCCTTTCAAAAGGGGTTCCCGCATGAGTCCCGCTGACGGAGCCTTTTTCGGCATTGCAGAAGATGCCGCCCTGGTGCCGGATCTGGCGATCATCCTGCCAGGGGGGCAGACGCTTCTGGCGCTTTCGAATCTGGGCGATGCGCTGCCCCGGACTGGCTTTTGCAGCGATGCGCCCTGGCGGGCAATCTGCTGGCCCGCGCAGCAAGGGCGCGCCGGACTTGCCCTTGTCGGGGCGCCGCTTGTCGGAACCGGCTGGCTTCGCGACCAGGCGGGTCAGGAACATCGGATCGCGCCATCCCGCGCCGTGGATGTGGCCCCTGCGCCGCTTGCCGACTTCGTCCGGCGCAACGGGCTGAACATCCGCGAGGTGTTCGATTTCCTGATCGAACTGACAGCCGAGGAAGCCCGCCCCGGCGACAGCGATTTCGCGGCCCGCTTCCTGTCGCTTGCAACCGATGCAGACGGTTTTGTCGAAATCCTTGCCTGCCCGGACACTGGGGGGCTTTTCGCTCAGGGTTGGGCGATGTCCCTTGCCGCCGGGCGTCACGCTCTGGCCCGCCTGGACGGCAGGATGAAGGCCTGCGACGCCGATGTGGCGGTGTTTTCGCGCGAGGATATTCCGGCGCCCGGCATGGGGTTCTGCCTGTTCAGCCTGGAGTGGCGCGGAACCGATCTGGAGGGGACGGACTGCCTGTTCTATGAACAGGACGGCGTGCTGAAACGGCTTGAAATCGTGCGCGGAACCGTTGTGATGCTGCACGGGGAAGCGGCGGCCAACCATGTTCGCCAGATGCTGCCCCGGTTGGCGGGCGACGGCAAGGCCGTGGGCATCCACCGGCGCATCTGCCGCCCGCGTTATCAAGGGGTCGACACGCTTTCCTTGACGCCGCTGCCCCTGGCGGCTGCCTTTGATGCGGTGTTCCAGGCCCCTTCAGGCGGCCTGCTGGCGATGGGCTGGCTGCTGGATCCGCTGCGTCGCGTCGAACGGGTCATCGTCAAAAGCACGGCCGGGCTTTACGCACCCCTTCACGACCGCTGGAACCCGCTGCCGCGCGACGATCTGAACGCGGGCTTTGCCGGCGATCCGCGCTTTGCCCGGCTGCTGGATGCCGCCGACAGCACCCATGGCTTTGTGGCCTTTGCCCCGGGCCGGCCCCCGCAAGGGGATGAAGATTTCTTTCTGGAACTGGTTCTGGACGACGGCACCTGCCTGTTCCGCCCGCTGACGATCACGCGCCTGGCCGGGCGCGAACTTCTGCCGCAGATCCTCTCTGCCATGCCGCTGCACGATCCGGCGCTCGACCTGATCGTCGAAAACACACTGGCGCCGTTTCTGGCGCAACTGCCCGCCGATCCAGTGAAATTCCGCAACACGCAGCGGCCCATCCCCCTTTCTTCGCAGGAAGGAGAGATTACCGCGGTGATCCCGCTGTCCCGCCTGAACCATCTTCAGCCGATGATGGCCCTGTTGTCCGGCACGCCCGAGGCCGGCCGGCTGGATCTGGCGGTTGTCATGACCCGGGCCGAGGCGGGGGGCATGGCTGCGCGGCTGAAGGATCTGTTCGCCTTCTACCGTCTGCGCGGGCGGCTGCTGCTGGTCGCAGATCAAACTTCTCTTTGCACCCGGATCGAGGCGGGGCTTGCCCTGGCCAAGGGTCCGCGCGTTCTGATCTGGCAGCCCTCGGTGCTTCCGGCGGCTCCGGGCTGGCTTGCCCTGTTGGAGGCCGAACTGGCGGGGCTTGGCACGCCTGGCCTCATTTCGCCCACCCTGGTTTACGAGGATGGGTCGATCTTCCATGGCGGCGACGGGGGTGCCGATGGCGCCCTGATGCTGGGCTATCCCCGGGGATGGTTGGCCCGGGGCACCCCGCGGCCCATGCCGGCAGGCGCGGCGCAACTGGCACTGATCGACCGCGAGGCGATGGCAAAGGCCGGCGGTCTCCGGGGGCATCTTTACTCCGACGCGATGCTTCACCGCGACCTTGCCCGCCGCCTG
Source organism: Paracoccus actinidiae (assembly GCF_030863885.1). Classification (NCBI taxonomy): domain Bacteria; kingdom Pseudomonadati; phylum Pseudomonadota; class Alphaproteobacteria; order Rhodobacterales; family Paracoccaceae; genus Paracoccus; species Paracoccus actinidiae. The sequence continues at coordinate 1,083,635 of NZ_CP132956.1, read as the reverse complement.
CACGAAGGGGGTTTCGGAACCTGGGCCTCGCGCAGCGTTGATTTCTGGATGCTGGACGACCTGCCCGCAGCCCCGGATGGACTGACGCGTCTTCTGGAAACGGTTGATTCAGCATTGCTGGGTAACACTGGGCCAACCGCCAGCGGAGCCCGATTCGGATGAAAGCCCTTGTTCTCAGCCACGCCCATCCCGCCTTTTCGATCGGCGGGGCGCAGGTCGCATCCTATAACCTGTTCCAGGGCATGAGGCAGCAGCCGGGATGGAACGCGCATTACATGGCAGGCGTCGGCCCCCCGGTCGCTCGGCACGGCGCGACGCCCTTGATGTCGCTGGGACAGGCGCCGGACGAAACGCTGTTCTGGACCAACGACTATGACTGGTTCCACCTGGGCCTGAACGACACCGATGCCCTGATGACGCATTTCGAACGCTTTCTGTCCGACCTGCGGCCCGATGTCGTGAATTTCCATCATGTCATGGGCTTCGGCATTCAGGCGATCCGCGCCGCGCGCCGCGCCCTGGGCGATGTGCCCATCGTCTATACCCTGCATGAATACCTTCCGATCTGTGCCCATCATGGACAGATGATCAAGGCAAGGTCGGGGGCGCTTTGCATGAAGGCCTCGGCGTCCGATTGCGGCATGTGCTTCCCGGACATCGGCGCACCGAACATGCTGCGGCGCGAACTGTTCATCAAATCCTTTTTCAACCAAGTGGACGCCTTCGTTTCTCCGTCGCGGTTCCTGTTGAAACGGTTCGGGGACTGGGGCCTGCCGCGTGAAAAACTGGTGATGATCGAAAACGGCCTGGACGGCGGTCCTGTTGCCCCAACCCGCACCTTGCCTGCGGGCGGACGCCGCAACCGGTTCGCCTATTTCGGGCAATTGAATCCCTTCAAGGGCATCAAGGTTTTGGTCGAGGCCGTGACCCGCATCCCTGAAAAGATCTGGGGCGATGGCATCCTGTATGTTTTCGGCGGCAACCTGGAGCATCAGCCCGATGACTTCCAGGCCCAGGTCAAGGAGCTGTTTCGCCTGTCCGGCCGCCGCCTGCGCTTCATGGGATCCTATAAAAGTGCCGACCTGCCGCATCTGATGCGCGAGGTGGACTGGGCCATCGTGCCCTCGACCTGGTGGGAAAACGCCCCCGTCGTCATCCAAGAGGCATTTCACCACCGCCGCCCGATCATCGCGTCGGACATCGGCGGGATGTCGGAAAAGGTCCGCGACGGGATCGACGGGCTGCATTTCCGCGTGTCCAACCCCGAAAGCCTGGCCGAGGCCATGACGCGCGCGATGGATCCGACGCTTTGGAATCGCCTGCATGAAGGCATCCAGCCCCCCACCACGGCGTTTGAATCGGCCCGCCTGCACGCCGCCTTGTTCGAAAAGGTCATGGCCCGCAAGTCCGAACCTGCCCTGGCGGCCAACCATGTCTGACCGTGCCGGCGCAACCCCCTGGCGTGCGGCCCTGGTCGATCTGGCCAAGGGCGTGGCGGCCGCAGGCTTCATAGGGTTTTTCGTCAACCTTCTTTACCTGTCGCTGCCGTTGTACCAGGCGCAGATCTTCGACAGGGTGATCTCGTCCGCGAATTTCGACACCCTGGCGGCCCTGACGATGATCGTGGCCTTCATGTTCATCTTCCAGGCCATGCTGGATTTCCTGCGGTCCCGCCTGCTTCTGGTCACCGCGGCCCGGCTTTCCACCACACTTGGCCGCCCTGTCTTCCAGGCCGCGGTCGAAAACGCGCTGAAATCCGGCACCGCCTCGGCTGCCACAGCAATGCGCGACCTGAACGGGTTGCGCGGCTTTGTCGCCGGGGGGGCGATCACCCTGCCGATGGACATGGCTTTCACGCCGATCCTGCTGGTGGTGCTGTCGTTGCTGCATCCGCTTTATGGCCTGGTTGGGCTGTGCGGCGCGGGTCTTCTGACGCTGATCGCGTTGGCGACCGAAATGTTGGCCCGGCGTCCGGCCGCGAACGCACTCCAGAAAAACGTCTTGCTGCAATCCAATACCGCCAATGCCATCCGCAATTCAGAAGTGATCGCGGCCATGGGGATGTTGCCCGATCTGGCGCGGCGGTGGCGGCGCGGACAGGCCATCTCGCTGGACAGCATCGAGGCGGGGGGAAACACGGCCAAATTCCTGGCCGCCCTTGCGCGCGGATCGCGGGTCGGCCTTCAGATCGCGGTGATCTGCACCGGGGCCGCCCTGGTTATCCGCCAGGAAGCAAGTCCGGGGACCATATTGGCCGCAGCGGTGATCACGTCGCGGATGCTGTCCCCGTTTGAACATTTGATCGATGGGTGGCGGCAATGGGTCAACGCCTTTGCCATTGCCCAGCGGCTGCGCGACCTTCTGCGCGATGGGGCGCGCACCCGATCAACCGTCAAGGTGCCGGTCGGACGCGCCGAACTTGTGGTGGATCGCCTCGGCTATGTGCCGACCGGGCAGGACACGCCCTTGTTGCGCAATATCAGCTTTTCGATCTCTCCGGGGGAAATGGTGGGCGTGATCGGCCCGTCGGGCGCAGGGAAATCAACCTTGGCCCGACTGGTTGTCGGGCTGTGGCCGCCGACAACGGGAGGGATCTTTTTGGACGGGCAGTCCACCTTTCTTCACGAAAGGGCCAGTTTCGGCCAAGCGGTCGGCTATCTTCCCCAGGAGCCGTTGCTTCTGGATGGAACCGTGCGGGAAAACATCGCCCGGTTCCGCGATGTTCCTGTCGAGGATGTCGTGGCCGCCGCGCGCCAGGCGGGTGTCCACGACATGATCGGCCGTCTGCCGAAAGGCTATGAAACGCCCCTGGTCGATGGCGGTTCGCGCCTTTCGGGCGGGCAGCGGCAACGGATCGCCCTGGCGCGCGCAGTGTTCGGGACTCCGAAATTACTGGTTTTGGACGAACCCAATTCCTCGTTGGACGCCGATGGTGAGGCCGCGCTGATCGAGGCCGTGGAACGCGCCCGCGCCTTGGGTGCTGCGGTGCTGATCGTCGCACAACGGATGTCGATCCTCAACAAGGCTGACCGCCTGCTTCTGCTGCGCGAAGGCGCCGTGGCGCAATATGGCGACAAGGCCGAGGTGCTGGCGGCATTCGGTCCCAGGCGGCGCGAATTCGTTGCAGCAGGAAAGGCGCGCCTGTCATGAGCGTGATGTCCGACGACGAAGCCCTGACAGCTTATCGGCCCGTCTTTCTGACCGCGCTTGCGATGATCCTTTTCCTGGTCTGCACCCTTGGGGGATGGGGGATCTATGCGCGACTGGACGGTGCCGTGGTGACGCAGGGCGTCGTCCTTGCGGAAAGCAGGCGCAAGACGGTCGAAAATCTGGAAGGCGGCATTTTGTCCGAATTGCTGGTGGCTCCGGGGGACCGGGTCCGCGCGGGCCAGCCGGTCGCCCAGCTTGACACCACCCAGGACCGAGAGCGTTTGGCGCAAATGGAATCCGAACATCTTGCGCTGACCCTGGACATCTGGCGGGTCGAGGCCGAGGCAGGGGGGCTTTCGCTTGACCCGGCACAGGCCCCTCGGGCCGATCCGGCCAGGATCGCCGCACAGATTGCGTTATACGACGCGCGTCTTGCCCTTCATCAGGGTCAGATCGCCTCGATGATGCGCCAGGCAGACCACCTTTCGGCCCAGGCCGACGCCAACCGCGCCCAGGCCCGCGCCTCCCAGCGTCAGATCGACAGCTGGACGCAGGAACACGCCAATACCACAGCCCTGGTCGAACGCGGCGCGGCAACCCGGCAGAAACTGCGAGAGATCGACCGCAACCTTTCCGTTCTGGAAGGGGAGCGTGACGAATATGCTGCCTTGGCGCAGGCGAACGAACGGGAGGGGGCGCGTGTCGCCGCCGATATCTCGACCTTGCGGCAGCAGCGCGTGGCAGAGGCGGCCGAGTTGCTGGCCCAATTCCGCCGCGCCCTTCCTTCGCTTCAAGCCCAGATTCGCGCAAGCGAGGATATCCTGCACCGCCGCACCCTTCGCGCGCCGCAGGACGGGTTGGTGGTCGATATTCCGGTCGTGACGCCGGGCGCGGTGATCGGTTCCGGCGCCGTGGTGATGGAGATTTTGCCCGATGCGGATGCCTTGGTCGTCCAGGTGCGGCTTCCGCCCGAATCCATCGACACGGTCCATGTCGGCCGCAAGGCACGGGTCAGGCTGACGGCTTATCGACGCGCCACGGCCCCCATGATCGACGGCGAAGTGACCTATGTGTCCGCCGATCTTCTGGAAGAACCTCGCGATGGCAGCCGCTATTTCGAGGCGCGCGTCAGGCTGGACCCGGCGGCCCTGGAACAGCAGCCGGACATCGCGTTGACGGCGGGCATGCCGGTCGAGGTGGCGATCCAGACCGGCGAACGGCGCGCGGGCGATTATCTGCTGGAACCCATCCTGCGGCATCTGCGCAAGGCGATGCGGGATGAGTAAAAATCTTAACCTTTCCGCGCGACAGTCGCCAAGGGAAACAGGGTGGACAAGATGAGCGAAAGTGACTTCACGCTGAAGCACGCCGATCTTCCGGCGCTTGACCGGGTTGGCTTGCGCCTTCCGGGCCTTCTTCAGACTGGCCGGCTTGCCGCCGGGTCGCGGATCGAAGGGCCGACCTCGGTCATTGCGACAGTGACGCCGGGGGCGTTTATCGACATCGGCGCATTCTGCAATCTCAGCGGGGGGACGATCAACAATGTGCGCTTCGGTCGCTATTGTTCGATCGCATCGGGCGTGGTCATCGGGATGCACGAACACCCGACCGATTGGTTGACGACCTCTCGGACCGCATACTTTCCGCAGGTGAATGGCTGGCGCGACCTTGTCGCACCGGACCGCCGCGACGAAATCAGGCGCGGCCTGCGCCCCTTCAAGGACAGTTGTCCGATCACCCAAATCGGCGACGATGTCTGGATCGGGCAGGGCGCGTTCATCAAGTCGGGGGTGACGGTCGGCACCGGGTCGATCATCGGCGCAAGGGCCATCGTGCTGCGCGACGTGCCGCCCTATTCCATCGTGGTGGGAAGCCCGGGACGGGTGGTGCGGCCGCGTTTCCCCGAGGCGACGGTGGCGCGCCTGCTTTCCCTGCAATGGTGGCAGTACTCGATCTTTGACCTGTTCTCGGCACCGCTGGATGATATCGACGCCGCCCTGGATCGGATCGAGGACATGGTGCGGTCGGGGCAGCTTGCGCCCTATGAGGGCCCCGTTGTGGCCGCAGGCAACCTGCGTGACCCGCAGGGCCTTGCCGCCGATCTTGCGACCCGCTTTGTTCCGCCGGTGGCGCAGGCCAGTTGATCGGGTTTCCGACAGGATCGCAGTGCCAGGCAGGGCACCGGATTTTCATGAAACCATGAACCTGACGATCTGATCCCATCAGACTGTCAGACCGCATTGGAAGGCTTTCCCATGACAGACCAGACGCCTTTTCCCCAGATTGCAAAGGAGCCGCGGCTTTACGGCGTGGTTGACGTGCTGCGCGCGGATCGTGTGGCGGGCTGGGTCATCGACCGCACGGACGCGGCCCGATGCGCAACGGTCGAACTGCGCCGCGAGGGGCGGTTGATCGCAACCATGACCGCCAACCGGCCGCGCAAGGATCTGGAACGCCAGGCCGTGGGCACCGGATCCTATGGTTTCGCCTTCACCTTTGATCCGCCGCTTGAGGAAGGGATGGAGTTCACGGTCGCAGTCACGGCGGTGTCGCATGACGGGGTTGCGCTGCTCCTGCAACCGGTCGGCGCAGCAGCCAAGCCGATCTCGGCCGAGAAGAAGGCGCTTGGCCGCATCCTTGCCGAACTGGCTGATCTGCGGGCGGATGTCGGCACCCTGCGTCAGGATGCAGCATCGGCCGAGGAAAACCGCGCGCGGTTCCAGGAACGGCTGGAATTTGTCCAGTTGCGGCTTGAAGGCGGGATTTCGGCGGCAGAACCGCCCCGCAGCGAGCCCGGATGGCTGGCCGGGGTGGCAGTGGTGGGTGCGCTTCTTGCTATAGGATCGCTGGCCCTCGCGCTTTTCTCATTATGGAGTGGGTAAGGCGGACATGAACCATATTGGTGCTTTCCGAGATTTCAAAGAAGTCTGTCGGTCCGCAGCCCTACCTTGATGAGCCATGGCGGAAAAACGTTCCTGTCCCGATCCCGGCTTTTGAAATCCCAACGCGCTGCTAGACCAGACCCGCCTTGGCGGCCATGCGCGGTCAGGTCACAGGTCCGCTTACCGTTTCAGGATCGACACCAGATCCAGCCCCGTTGTCACCCGACTGCTGAGGTCGAGGTCGTTCTTGATCTGCTGGAGATGATCCTGCATCAGCCGTGCTGCGCCGTCGGCGTCGCGGTTGCGGATCCGGTCCACGATGCTGGAATGGTCGTGGTCGCGGCAGTCGGTCATGTCATGGGCGCCGAAGATGCCGATGATCAGCGAGGTGCGGGTGATCATCTCCTTCATGATCCGCATCATGGTGGGATTGCCGGCGATCTGCGCCAGCAGGCCGTGAAACTGTCCTGACAGGCGGATCGCGTCGCGGCGGCGGCCCGCGTGATGGGCCTTGTGTTCCTGTTCGATATGATCGGCCAGCATGGCGACCTGGGTGTCGGTGGCGCGCGCCACGGCCAGGCGCACGATCGGGGGTTCCAGCATCAGCCGCGCTTCGAATACCTCGTGGGCCTGCTCGCTTGTGGGGCTGGCGACAAAGGCGCCGCGATTGGCGTGAAGCTCCACGATCTGACGGCTGGCCAGCAGCAGCAAGGCGCGGCGGATCCGCATCCGGCCAACGCCGAAGGCATCGCACAAGGCCGATTCGGAAAGCTTGGTTCCGGGGGGCAGCCGCTGTTCGATGATTGCCTCGAAAATATGCTCGACGATGTCTTCTTCGCCAATCTCGGCGGCATCTGCTTGTGCGTCCGCTGCGTCCATCGGCAATCGTTTCCCCGCAATATGCTGTTGTTCCCCCCGGAAATAGGGTTCTAGGCAGGCTACAGCAAGACAGCCACCCTTTCCAGATTGTTAACAAAAAAGTTGACATTGTTGTTAACTGGTTCAGCATGGAGGGGCGAATATTGCGAAAAAGCGCCGCCGCCGGTTTCACTCCACCGCGCAGGAAGGCGCAGGAACAGGGAGCCATCATCATGCTGCGCCGTCATTTTCTGAAATCCACCGCCTTGGCCGCCGCCGCCAGCCTGGCCTTGATCCCGGCCGCCTATGCCCAGAACCCCACGCTGAAGATCGGCTTTGTGGGCGTCACCTCGGGTCCTGCCGCCGCTTGGGGCATTTCGAACCAACGTTCTCTGGAGGCGCGGGCGGCCTGGCTGAACGAGCTGGGCGGCGTCAAGATCGGCGATGCCACCTATGACATCCAGATCGTTCCCTTTGACGACCAGAAGGATCCCAAGCGCGCCATTGCCGGGATGGAACGCATGGCCCAGGAAGGTGTGCATTACGTCGTCGGCCCGAATGTCGATGACGGCGCCGCCGCCGTTCGCCCGGTGGCGGAACAGAACGGCATCATCTATTTCCCCTATGCCTTCCCGAAAGAGCTTTACACCGCGCCCGCATCGAATGCGATCCTGGGCATGGTGGCGAATTATCAATCCGGCCCGGCGATCTATAAATACCTGATGGAAAACAAGGGCATCAAGAAGGTGGCCTTTGTCGCCGCCAACGAATCCGACCCGTTGAGCCAGCGCGATTCCGGGGTCGAGGCCGCCAAGGCCCTGGGGCTGGAGGTGGTGTCGGATCGCGTGACCTATCAGGTGGACACGACCGATTTCACCCCGGTGCTGCTGCCCGTGCTGCAAGCCCAGCCCGACCTGCTGGTCCTGGCCGGCGTGTCGCCCGCCAACGCGCCGCAACTGATCCGGTCCGCGCGCGAACTGGGCTATACCGGGCTGATTTCCACCGAGACGGCGCAGGATGCCAGCGTGCTGGCGGAAGGCGCAGGCGATCTGGCTGAGGGATTCATCTCGGTCGGGGGCGCCTCGACCGAGGAACTGGCATCGGACGCCATGCGCGAATTCGTGGACCGCTATACCAAGATGTTCGGCGAATATAACGATGAATCCAACACCAAGGTTTATGCCCTGGAATACATCATCGAAACGCTGAAGGCGAACCCGGCGGCCATTGACGATGTCGAGGCGTTCAAGACGACCATCGACACCTTCGAGGCCCCCAACCCCTTCATGGTGGGCGATGCCAAGCTGCGCTATGTCGGCGAAAGCTCGTTCGGGCAGAAACGCCAGATCGCGGTGCCCCTGGTCGTGAACGAATACCGGGGCGGCCAGTTCGAGACCCTGTTCGTGGCCGAGGTGGACTGACCACGGATCGCCGGGGTCCGCCGGGCGGACCCCGCATTTCAACGACAAGGGGCGCGCGGATGGAACAGATCATCGCAAACGGCCTGTATCTTGGCGCGCAATACGCGCTGATCGCACTGGGCCTGACACTTATCTTTTCGCTGATGAACGTGCTTAACTTCGCCCATGGGCAGATGTATGTCTTTGGCGGGTTCGTCTGCTATACGGTCGTGGCGCAACTGGGAATGCCGTTCATCCTGGGGCTGATCGCATCGGCCCTGGTCCTGGGGGTAATGGGCGCGCTGATCGAGCGGTTCCTGTTCCGCCCCGTCATCCGACGGTCGAAGCGCGACGAATCGACGATGCTGCTGGCGGCGGGGATAGCGTTCTTCCTGGATGCGGTGATCCTTTTGCTGTTCGGCGAAAAGCAGCGTGGCGTGCCCAAGATCGTGAACGGGGTCTTCAACTGGGATTTCCGGCTGATCATGCCCTATGACCGCATCCTGATCGGGGTGCTGGCCATCGGCCTGATCATAGGCTTCATCCTGTTCATGCAATATTCCAAGGCGGGCCGGGCCATGCGGGCGCTTGCGCAAGACCGGACGGCGGCGCAGCTGATGGGCGTCGACGTGGACCGCTATTCCATGGTCGGATTCGCCATGGGCGCGATGCTGGCGGGACTGGTGGGCGCGCTGCTGGTCACCATCACCGGGGTCAACCTGGGGATGGGCGGGCCGACCTCGATCAAGGCGTTCCTGATGATCATGATCGGGGGCGCGGGCGTCATTTCCGGCGCCATCGCCGGGGGCCTGATCCTGGGCATGATGGAAAGCGTCGGGCTGTCGGTCCTGTCGTCCTATGGCGATGTCACCTATCTGGTGATCTTCGCCACGCTGATGGTCTTTCTTGCCATCCGGCCGCAAGGCCTGATGGGCAAACCCTGGGGCTGAGCGATGAACACCCAAGCATCCGTCCTGACCACGCCCGCACCTGGCCGGCGCCGCCTGTCGCCCCGGCGCTTGCTGGGCCTGGCCGCCTTCCTGGCCCTTGTCTTCGGAGCCGTGCCCGCCTTTATCGCCGCCACCGGGCGATGGGATTTCTATTACACGCTGACCTCGGTGGCGCTTTTGTCCATCGCGGCGGCGGGGGTCTGGCTGACCTTCTATATCGGCCGGATCAATATCGGGCAGGGGGCCTATGCCCTGGCGGGGGGCTATGTCTCGACCATCCTGATGACCCAGGGCGGTGTCAGCTTCTGGCTGACCCTGCCGCTGGCGGGTCTGTTCTGCGCCGGGATATCCGTGCTGATCGGCTGGCCGATCCTGCGGTTGCGCGGCGTGTATTTCGCCATGGTGACCCTTGTCCTGACCGAGGTCGCGCGCCTGACTGCCCTGGCGCTGCCCATCACCAACGGGGCCAAGGGCATCACCTCGATCCCGCTGCCGGGGGGCTTGTCGGTCATGGGCATCACCCTGATCCCCGATTTCGCGACGCTTCAGAACCCGCGCCAGGCCTTTTACTTCGTGGCCGTCGTGGTGATGGTGCTGGTCTATCTGGTGCTGTGGCGGATCGTGAATTCGCGCCTGGGCCACCTGTGCCGCAGCCTTCAGCAGAACGAGGAACTGTCGGCCTCGATTGGCGTCAACACCGCCTGGCTGCGGGTGCTGGCCTATGCGATTTCCAGTTTCTTCGGGGGCGTGGCGGGGGCGATGTTCGTGTCGATTTCCCAATCCATCTATCCATCGTCCTTCGTGGTCCAGGACAGCGTGAACTTCATGCTGTATTGCTTTGTCGGGGGCCTGGGCTATGTCCTGGGGCCGATGCTGGGCACGCTGCTTTTGTATTTCGGCTGGGATCTGCTGCAGGTCGCGGGCCAATACCAGTTGCTGATCTATTCCGGCACGATGATCGCGCTGATGCTGGTGCTGCCCAACGGCGTTCTGAGCCTGTTCGACAAGAAAGGGGCCGGCAGATGAGCGCGATCCTGCAGATCAGGAACCTGACCAAGAAATTCGGCGGGCTGACGGCCAACAACGACATCAGCTTCGACGTGACGCAGGGCGAGATCCTGTCGGTGATCGGCCCGAACGGCGCGGGAAAATCCACGCTGTTCAAGCAGATCGCGGGGTTCGAAAGACCCACGGCGGGCGAGGTGCGATACAAGGGCGCACGCATTTCCGGCCTGCCGCCGCACAAGGTGGCGCGGATGGGGGTGGTGCGGACCTTCCAGGAAACCACCATCTTCCGGTCGATGACTGTGCGCGAGAACGTCATCGTCGCCCATCACCTGCGGTCGCGCGCCAGCCTGCTGGGCTATTTCCTGAACAGCGCCCAGGCTCGCGCGGACGAGGCGGACTTCGCCGCGTCCGCCGACGACATCATTACCTTCCTGGGCCTGACGGATATACGGGACGAACTGGCCGCGACCCTGCCGCAGGGCCATCTGCGCGCGCTTGGCATGGCCATCGGGCTTGCGACGCAGCCGCAGGTGATCCTGCTGGATGAACCCTTCGCGGGCATGAACCATGACGAAACCATGCGCATGGTGGCCCTGGTGCGGCGGCTGCGCGACGAACGCGGCGTCACCGTGCTGCTGGTGGAACACGATATGCCTGCGGTGATGAAAATCTCCGACCGGATCGTCTGCATCAACTTCGGCCAGAAGATCGCTGAAGGCAGCCCGGCCGACATCCAGGCCAACCCCCGCGTGATCGAGGCCTATCTGGGTTCGGAAGACGCGGCAATCGGGATATAGGCGCATGACACGGATGCTGGGTTTCGACAATGTCGAGCTTTACTACGACCACGTTTATGCGCTGAAGGGCGTGTCGCTGGAACTGCACGAGGGCGAGACAGTGGCCCTGATCGGGGCGAACGGCGCGGGCAAGTCGTCGATCCTGCGCGCGATCACTGGGCTGCGGCGCATCAAGTCGGGCCAGATCACCTATCTGGGGGAAAGGCTGGACGGCACGTCCGCTGCCGATATCGTGCGCCGGGGCATCGTCATGGTCCCCGAAGGACGGCGTGTCTTTCCCTTGATGAGCGTCAAGGACAACCTGCTGATGGGCGCCTTCACCCGCAGCGACAAGGCCGATATCGCCCGCACCTTGGACAGCATCCTGGCCCGCTTTCCGCGCCTGCGGGAACGGTTCGGCCAGCAGGCCAGCACCCTGTCGGGGGGCGAACAGCAGATGATGGTGATCGGCCGTGCGCTGATGGCCAAGCCGCGCCTGCTGCTGCTGGACGAACCCAGCCTGGGGATCGCGCCAAAGCTGGTCCAGGACATCGCGCGGGCCATCGTGGCCATCAGCCGCGACGAAGGCGTGTCGGTGCTGCTGGTCGAACAGAACAGCCGCATGGCGCTGTCGATTTCCAACCGGGCCTATGCGCTGTCCACGGGGCAGGTGGTGCTGTCGGGGGAATCCCGGGCGCTTTTGGCCGATCCGCGCGTCAAGGCCGCCTATCTGGGCGCAGAGGTATAGATGACAATGCGCATCCTGGTCCTGAACCCGAATACCACCGCCTCGATGACAACCAAGATCGCAGCCGCCGCCCGGCGCGCCGCGGCGCCGGGGACCGAGATCCTGGGGGCGAACCCGACCCGCGGCCCCGCCTCGATCGAGGGTTACTATGACGAGGCGATGAGCCTTGCGGGCCTGCTGGGGGTGATCCGCGACACGCCCGACGTGGACGGGGTGGTGATCGCCTGTTTCGACGACACCGGCCTGGACGCGGCGCGGTGCCTGACCGACAAGCCGGTCGTGGGCATCGGCGAGGCCGCCTATCACATGGCCTCGATGATCGCGAACCGGTTCTCGGTCGTGACCACGCTGGCCCGGTCCGTCCCGGCCCTGGAACACAACCTGCACCGTTACGGCCTGTGGGCGCGCTGCGGCCGCGTCCGGTCGTCCGAGGTGGCTGTGCTGGAACTGGAGGAACCGGGCAGCGACGCCAGCACCCGGATCAGCGGGGAAATCGCCCGCGCCATCGCCGAGGACCGGGCCGAGGCCATCGTCCTGGGCTGCGCGGGCATGACCGACCTGGCCGGGCGGCTGTCCGACGAACATGGGCTTCCTGTCCTGGACGGTGTCAGTTGCGCGGTCGCATTGTGCGAAGCCCTTGTGCGGCTGGGGCTGCGCACGTCTCGCCTGGGGGGCTATGCCCCGGTGCCCCCGCACAAGCTGGAAATGCCCTAACGGACGGGCGCCGCCGGTTCCCCCGCAAGGAACCGGCAAGCGGTCAGTCCAGGCCCGCGCAGGGTTAAGGCTTGGTTCTGCCTGATCCAGACGGTCTGGCGGCGCGGCGGGATCGCGCGCCTCCCCTGCGGGACGGAAAGGCGCGGCCGGGAACGATTTGCAATCGACCGTTCGGGGGTTCTCGGCATAACAATGGGCAAAGGCCCCCGCTTGCCGGACTTGCAGGCCGCAGAGGATCCCTCTGCGACAGGCGATGCCGCCGCAAGCGATACGGCCAGGCGTGCCAGCATCCCGACAACCGGAGGGTCGTCCATCTGCAATCTGTATTCCAACCGCCTCAGCCAGCATGACATGCGGCAGGTCTTTGACGTGGTTGCCGGCCGCGACCACCTGGGAAACGCGACCGACTGGCCCGCGATCTGGCCCAAATACGAGGCGCCCATCGTCCGGCTGTCCCCTGACGGCCCGCGCGAGCTGGTCCGGGCACATTGGGGATTCCTGACGCCCGCGCTGTCGAAAAAGACCGGCAAGCCGATCGCGCCCGTGGCCTGGAACAACGCCCGCGACGACAAGATGACGGGCGCCTTGTGGAAGGACAGCTTTCTGCATCGCCGCTGCCTGATCCCGGCCACCAGCTTTCGCGAGGCCAAGGGCCGCAACCCGGCGACCGATGTGTGGTTCGCGCTGACCGGCGACGATGACCGCCCGCCCTTTGCCTTTGCGGGCCTATGGCGTGCGGGCCAGCCAGGGGTCGCGGGCGAGGCGGGTGACTGGCTGACCCATACCATGATCACCACAACCGCCAACGACCTGGTCCGCCCGGTTCATCCGACCCGGATGCCGGTGATCCTGGATCCTGCCGATCATGACCAATGGCTGTGCGGCAGCCCTTCGGATGCGCGGGCCTTGCTGCGTCCCTATCCGGCCGACAGGATGCGCATCGTGCGCGAGGGGGTGGGGCTCCTGGCCGACGGGGCGGGGTGATCGGGCGGTTTCCCCTTTACGGAACCCGTTTGACCCGGACGTGATTTCCCTTGCACGCGTTCCGCCGGGAAGGCGTCGTATCAAGGGAAGTCGGGTCATGATCGAATTGCAGCCGGGGCGGAATTGTTGGCGGGTGGAAACGGCGGACCGGTTGTCCGTGATCATCGACGGCCAGGCCTATTTCCGCGCCCTGCGCGAGGCGCTGCTGAAGGCGCAGCGAATGGTCATGATGATCGGCTGGGATTTCGATTTCGAGATCGAGATGCTGCCCGGCGAAAGCGACGGGGACGGCCTGGCCCCCGACGGGTTTCCGAACCGGATCGGCCTGTTCCTGGACGCCATCGTGGACCGGTGCCCCGGCCTGAACATCTATCTGCTGAAATGGAGCGGGGGCGCCCTGATCGCGCCGGGCGGAATCCTGCCCGCGCTTCAGGTCAAGCTGATGTCGCCCGACCAGATCCACCTGGCCTTTGACGGCCGCCACCCGCTTGGCGCCTGCCATCACCAGAAGATCGTGGTCATCGACGACAGCCTGGCCTTTTGCGGCGGCATCGACATGACGGATGGCCGCTGGGACGACCGCGATCATCTGGACGACAATCCTCTGCGCTGCCTGAAGAACGGCGATGATGCGCAGCCCTGGCACGATGCCTCGACCGTGTTTTCGGGACCGGCGGCGGCGGCGCTGTCGGAACTGGCCCGCGCCCGCTGGGAACGCGCCCATGACGCCGCCGTCGAGGAGGATTTTTCCCCAGGCGCCGACTTGTGGCCGGACAGCATCGACACGGTTTTTCGCGACATCCCCCTGGCCATCGCCCGCACCGCCCCGCCCGAGGCCGACAAGCCCGGCATCCACGAGATCGAGGATCTGTATCTGGACGCCATCAAGGGCGCGAAACACTGCATCTATATTGAATCCCAGTATTTCTGCGCCGGCAGCGTCACCCGCGCCATCGCCCGGCGCCTGACGCGGCCTGATTGCCCGGAAATCGTGGTGATCAATCCCCATGCCGCCCAGGGCGCCCTGGAAGACCAGGCGATGCACGTCACCCGCAGCCGCATGATCCGGCAGTTGCAGGCCCGCGATCCCCATCGCCGGTTCCGCATTCTGTATCCCGTCACCGAAAGCGGCCAGCCGATCTATGTCCATGCCAAGATCATGATCGTGGACGACGTGCTGCTGCGCATCGGATCCAGCAATATCGACCGCCGGTCCATGGGCTTTGACACCGAATGCGACGTGGCCATCACCGCAACCGACGACGGGACGCGCCGCCTGATCGGCCATATCCGCACCACCCTGCTGGCGGAACATCTGGGCCTGTCCCAGGACTGCGTGGTCCAGGAAATCGAACGGCAAGGGGGATTGCTGGGCGCGCTCGATACGCTGTGCCGCCCGCAGGGACGCAGCCTGCGCCCCCTGCGCCCGCGCCGCGAAACCTGGCTGGGCGGCATCCTGGCCGATACGCGGTTCTTTGATCCCCGCTATCGCCGCAGCGCCCGGGCGCGGGTGGGCGTCACCGCGCGCCATATGCTGATCGGCGGGGCGGTGCTGGCGGGCGGGGTGATGCTGTGGCGGCAAAGGCGGCGATAGGCCCGGGGGGCGCAAAGGGTTGACGGGTCGCACACCATGCGGTTGACTTCACAAGGTGCAACCAGTGTGCTGTTTGATCTAACGCAAAGACGGGTCAGACCCTGCAACCTATTGGAAGCCTATGAAACGCGCCCAATATATTGTCCCTTTGCGGCTTTGCCTGGCGATCCTGCCTGCGCTGCTGCTGCTGCTGGGTCCATGGGCGCAAGGCGTTTCGACGTCAGCCGAGGCGATGACGATCGTCATTTGCAGCGACGGCGCAATGAAGACCGTCCAGGCCGTTTCTGAAGACACCGGCAACGGCCCTCAGGATTGCAGCCACTGCCCGGCCTGCATCCTGCCGGTGCCTTCGGATCCGGCGCAAGCCGCCCATGTGACACGGCCGACCGACTGGCTGCCTGCCGTCCATCGGCCCGAGGTTGCGGCCCTGGTCCTGTCCCGCAGGGCGGCCGGTCCCCTGTCGCGCGGCCCCCCAGTCCTGACCCCTTGGTTCCGCGCATGAATATCCTACGCCTGTCCCTGCACCGCCTGCTGTTGTCGGCCATTCTGGCCCTGGTCTGCCTGGCAATGCTGGCGCCCCTGCCTGCGGCCGCCCAGACCGTCCTGGCCGATCTTCTTCCCGATCAGATCGCATCCGACCTGGTTCCCGGCGCCGAAAGCTTTGGCCCGATCCGCGACGACGTGGCCGCGGCCCCCGTCCTGAAAGGGGGCGAGACAATCGCCTGGGCCTTTGTCACATCCGATTTCGTGGGCACCACCGGCTATTCCGGCAAGCCCATTCATACGCTGATCGCCGTTGATCCCGATGCGAAGATCGCGGGCGTCCGGCTGGTCAAGCATTCCGAACCCATCGTCCTGATCGGCATCCCCGAGGCCAAGGTCCGCACCCTTGTCGAGGGCTACAGGGGCCTGGACCTGGTGGCCGAGGCACGCTCGGGCGGGACTTCGCATGACGTGGACATCATCTCCGGCGCGACGGTGACGGTCATGGTGATCGACGATTCCGTCATCCGGTCGGGGCTGAAGGTCGCCCGTGCCCTGGGCCTGGGCGGCCTGGCGCCCGAGGCTGCGGCAACCGGGCCGCGATACGAGATCGACTCTGCCGCCACGGCGCCTGCCGACTGGTCCACCATGGAGGGCGACGGCACGCTGCGCCGCCTGATGCTGGACGTGGGCCAGGTCAATGCGGGGTTCGCGGCCAATCCCGACCCGCGCGCCGCCGCGCGCGCCCTGACCGAGCCGCCGGAAACCACATTTATCGAGATGCAGGTGGCGCTTGTATCCGTCCCCGCCATCGGCCGCGCGCTGCTGGGCGAGGCGGCGGATGCGAACCTGCGCGGCTGGCTGGCCGACGGGGATCACGCCATCGCGGTCTTTGGACGCGGCCTCTACAGCTTCAAGGGGTCGGGCTATGTACGGGGCGGGATCTTCGACCGGATCGTGCTGATCCAGGACGACGTGTCCGTCCGGTTCCGCGACCGCGATCACCGCCGCATCAACGGGATCGCCGCCGAGGGCGCGCCCGATTTCACGGAAACGGATCTGTTCCGCATCCCGGCGGGCACGGGCTTCGACCCGGCCAAGCCGTTTCGCATCCAGCTGCTGGTGCAGCGAGAGGTCGGGCCGATCGAAAAGGTTTTCCAGACCTTCGACCTGGCCTATCAGCTGCCCCCCCAGTACCTGCGCCTCGTGACACCCCCTGCGCCCGAAACGGCGCCAGCCGCCGCTGCGCCCATCGTGCAAGAGGAAACCCAGGCCCAGGCCGAATTGTGGAAACGCATCTGGCAGGATTCCCGGGGAAAGATCGCCGTGCTGGCGGTCATGCTGGCGGTGCTGACGGGCGTGTTCTTCTTTCAGCATTTCGCGGTCAGGAACGAACGGCGCTTCTATGCCTTCCGCATGATCTATCTGGCGGTCACGCTGGTCGTGCTGGGCTGGATGTTCAACGCGCAACTGTCGGTGGTCAACATCATGGCCCTGACGGGGTCGCTGATGACGGGTTTCAGCTGGCAGGCTTTCCTGCTGGATCCGCTGACCTTCATCCTGTGGTTCGCGGTGGCTGCCGCCCTGCTGTTCTGGGGGCGCGGCGCCTATTGCGGCTGGCTGTGCCCGTTCGGCGCGTTGCAGGAACTGACCAACCAGGTCGCGCGCAAGCTGCGCATCCCGCAATGGACCTTGCCCTGGGGCCTGCACGAACGGCTGTGGCCGTTGAAATACATGATCTTCCTGGGCCTGTTCGGCGTGTCCCTGGCCAGCGTCGAGCAGGCTGAAAAGCTGGCCGAGGTCGAGCCGTTCAAGACCGCGATCATCCTGAACTTCGTGCGCGCCTGGCCCTTTGTCGCCTATGCGGTGGCGCTGTTGGTCGCGGGGCTGTTCGTCGAACGGTTTTATTGCCGGTATCTGTGCCCGCTGGGCGCGGCGCTTGCGATCCCGGCGCGGCTGCGGATGTTCGACTGGCTGAAACGCTATCACGAATGCGGAAATCCCTGCCAGATCTGCGCCCATGAATGCCCCGTGCAGGCGATCCATCCGACCGGAGAGATCAATCCGAACGAATGCGTCAACTGCCTGCATTGCCAGGTGCTTTACCAATCGCCGACCGTTTGTCCCGTTGTCATCAAGAAGGTGAAGCGGCGCGACAAGCTGGCGGCAAGCGCGGTCCCGAACCTGGGCAAGCCCCCTTCGGGCCATCCCAACGCGGCCCGCGTCACCGAACCCTCACTCTGAACGTAACAGGAGACGACCATGGAGATGAACGACAGACGGGGCCTCAGCCGGCGGATGCTGCTGGGCGCGACGGCGGGGGGCGCGGCGGCCGCGACCGCCTTCGGCGGGCGGCTGGCGCTTGGCCTGGGGGGCGCGGCGGGCGTCACCGCCGCGACCACGGGGGCTGCCCGCGCGGCCGAAGGCAATGGCGCGGTCGCGCCGGGCCAGTTGGACAGCTATTACGGCTTCTGGTCGTCCGGCCAGACGGGCGAGGCGCGCATCCTGGGCGTGCCGTCCATGCGCGAACTGATGCGGATCCCGGTCTTCAACCGCTGCTCGGCCACGGGCTGGGGGCAGACCAACGAATCGATCCGCATCCATCAGCGGACGATGTCGGACAAGACCAAGAACCTGCTGGCAGCCAACGGCAAGAAAATCCACGACAACGGCGATTTGCACCACCTGCACATGTCCTTCACCGAGGGCAAGTATGACGGCCGTTACCTGTTCACGCAGGACAAGGCCAACAGCCGCGTGGCCCGTATCCGCTGCGACGTGATGAAATGCGATTCCATCCTGGAAATCCCCAACGCCAAGGCCATGCACGGGTTCCGGCCGCAGAAATTCCCGCGCACCAACTATCTGTTCGCCAATGGCGAGGAAGAAGCGCCGCTGGTCAACGACGGCACCACGATGGACGATCCGTCCACCTATGTGAACATCTTCACGGCGGTCAACGCCGACGAGATGCAGGTCGCGTGGCAGGTCATCGTGTCGGGCAACCTGGACAACGTCGATGCGGATTATGAAGGCAAGTGGGCCTTCTCGACCTCGTACAACTCGGAAATGGGGATGACCCTGGCCGAGATGACCGAGGCCGAGATGGACCACGTCGTCGTCTTCAACATCGCCGAGATCGAGAAGGCCGTCGAGGCGGGCGATTACCAGGAACTGAACGGCGTCAAGGTGCTGGACGGGCGGAAAGAGGCCAACAGCCAGCTGACCCGCTATATCCCGATCGCCAACAACCCTCACGGCTGCAACATGGCGCCCGACAAGAAGCACCTGTGCATCGCGGGCAAGCTGTCGCCGACCGTGACCGTGCTGGACGTGACCAAGTTCGACGCCCTGTTCACGGAAAACGCCGATCCGCGCAGCACCGTGGTGGCCGAGCCGGAACTGGGTCTCGGGCCTCTCCACACGGCATTCGACGGGCGGGGCAATGCCTATACCTCGCTGTTCCTGGACAGCCAGGTCGTCAAGTGGAACATCGAGGACGCCATCCGCGCCCATAATGGCGAACAGGTCGATCCGATCAAGGACAAGATCGACGTGCAGTATCAGCCCGGCCACCTCAAGACCGTGATGGGCGAGACGCTGGACGCCACCAACGACTGGCTGGTGGTGCTGTGCAAGTTCTCGAAGGACCGCTTCCTGAACGTGGGGCCGCTGAAGCCTGAAAACGACCAGCTGATCGACATCTCGGGCGACAAGATGGTTCTTGTCCATGACGGCCCGAACTTTGCGGAACCCCATGACGCGATCGCGGTCCATCCGTCGATCATGTCGGGCATCAAGTCGGTCTGGGACCGCCAGGATCCCATGTGGGCCGAAACCCGCAAGCAGGCCGAGGCGGACGGCGTCAACATCGACGACTGGGCCGACACGGTGATCCGCGACGGCAACAAGGTCCGCGTCTATATGACCAGCGTGGCGCCGAACTTCAGCCTGGAAACCTTCACGGTCCAGCAAGGCGACGAGGTCACGGTCATCATCACCAACATGGACGAGATCGACGACCTGACCCATGGCTTTACCATGGGCAACTATGGCGTCGCGATGGAAATCGGGCCGCAGCAGACGTCGTCGGTGACCTTCGTGGCCAGCGAGCCGGGCGTCTACTGGTATTACTGCCAGTGGTTCTGCCATGCCCTGCACATGGAGATGCGCGGCCGGATGTTCGTCGAACCGAAGGCTGCCTGACCATGCGCCTGCTTGCCCTGATCCTTGCTCTGCTCGCTGCCCTGCCGTCCTTCGCGGCAGAGCATCAGGTTGCGCCGGGTCCGGGCAGGCTGGCCCAGGCCATCGCCGGGGCCGCCCCCGGCGATGTGCTGATCTTGCGTGACGGGGCCTATCCTGGTCCCGTCGCCATCGACCGCCCCCTGACGATCACCGGCCCCGAAGGCGCCGTGGTGGATGGGCAGGGCCAAGGCACCGTGATCACCATCGGCGTCCCCGACGTGGCGCTGCGCGGTTTCACCGTCACCGGATCGGGCACGAAGAACGAGGATCTGGACGCGGGCGTGAAGATCGGGAAAGGCGCCGACCGTGCGCAGATCGACGGCCTGATCCTGACCGACAACCTGCACGGCATCGACGTGCATGGCGGGCGCGATGCCAAGGTCACGAACAACCGCATCACCGGGCGCCAGAACCGACAGATGAACGAGCGCGGCAACGGCATCTATGTCTGGAACAGCCCCGGCACGCTGCTGGACGGCAACGTGATCCGCTATGGCCGCGACGGCATCTTTTCCAACGCAAGCGCCGACAGCATCTATCGCAACAACATCCTGCGCGACCTGCGCTTCGCCGTGCATTTCATGTACACCCGCAACACCGAGGTGTCGGGCAACACCAGCATCGGCAACCACCTGGGCTTTGCCATCATGTTTTCGGACCGGGCTAAGATCCTGAACAACCTCAGCCTGGGGGACCGCGAACACGGGCTGATGCTGAACTATGCCAACAATGCCGATGTGTCCGGCAACCTGATCCGGGGCGGCACCAAGAAATGCCTGTTCATCTATAACGCCCACAAGAACCTGATCTGGGACAACCGCTTCGAAGGTTGCGGCATCGGCATCCACTTTACCGCCGGGTCGGAAAAGAACGTCCTGACCGGCAATGCCTTCATCGCCAACCGCGAGCAGGTGAAATACGTGGGCACCCGTTTCATGGAATGGAGCCACGAGGGGCGCGGCAACTTCTGGTCCGACCACCCGGCCTATGACCTGAACGGCGACGGGGTGGCAGACGGCACGTACCGCCCCAACGACCTGATCGACCATATCCTGTGGTCGCAGCCCGCCGCTGCCCTGCTGACCGGATCGCCCGCCGTGCAGCTTGTCCGCTGGAGCCAGTCGAGCTTTCCCGCCACCCTTCCCGGCGGCGTCACCGACAGCCATCCGCTGATGCGCCCGCTGACCATCCCCGTTCCGCCCCGGATCGAAACCCATGAGGCCGAGGTGGCAGGACGCTGGGCCAAAGGAAATTACGATGACATCGACCCTGACGATATCGCATCTCACTAAACGCTTTGCCGGGGTCGAGGCATTGCGCGACGTGTCCCTGACGGTGGAACCCGGACAACGGGTGGCCCTGCTGGGCCATAACGGCGCGGGCAAATCGACGATGATGAAGATCATCCTGGGCCTGATCCCCTTCGACGAAGGCGCGGTCACGGTCTGCGGTGCGGCCCCCGGTTCCGCTGCGGCCCGCGCGCAGGTGGCCTATCTGCCCGAAAACGCGGCCTTCCATCCGGCCCTGACGGGCGGGGAGCAGATCCGCCATTACCTGTCCCTGCGCGGCGAACGCCCGGCGCAGGCCCTGGACCTGCTGGCCCGCGTGGGTCTGGCCGATGCCGCGAAACGGCGCATCGGCACCTATTCCAAGGGGATGCGGCAGCGCGTGGGACTGGCGCAGGCGCTGATCGGCAAGCCGCGCCTGCTGGTCCTGGACGAGCCGACATCGGGCCTGGACCCCGTGTCGCGGCGCGATTTCTATGCCCTGCTGGACGATCTGGCGGCGGGCGGCACCGCGATCCTGCTGTCGTCCCATGCCTTGACCGAGGTCGAGGCGCGCACCGACCGCATCCTGATCCTGTCCAAGGGGCGGCTGATGGCCGAAGGCTCGCTGCCCGACCTGCGCCGCAAGGCCGCCTTGCCGGTGGCGATCAGCGTGGCCCCTGTGGCGGGACAAAAGGCGGCGCTGTCCGCCGCCTTGCCGATGGCGCGGGCCAATGGCGACGGGCGGCTGCACCTGGACATCGCCCAGGGTGACAAGCTGGCCATCCTGGCGCGCATCACCGGGCTGCCGCAGGTCGAGGATCTGGAGGTGATCCCGCCCAGTCTGGAAGACATCTATTCCCATTTCAGCCAAAGGGACGGGCAATGAACCGCATCCTGTCCACCGCCGGTGTCGAGTTCCGCATCGCGTTGCGCAACCGCTGGGTCGCCATCGCCGTCGCCTTGATGGTGGTCTTTGCGCTTGTCCTGGCTGCCGCAGGCGCCGCGCCCACGGGCGACATCGGCGCCGACCGGCTGTCGGTGATCGTGGCCTCCCTCACCTCGCTGGCCGTTTATCTGGTCCCTCTGATCGCCCTGCTGATGAGCTTTGACGCCATCGCCGGAGAGGTCGAGCGCGGCACCCTGTCCTTGTTGCTGACCTATCCCGTTTCACGGGCGGAAATCCTGGCGGGCAAGCTGCTGGCGCATCTGGCGGTCCTGACGCTGGCGGTCCTGGCGGGCTATGGCGCGGCGGCGCTTGCGGCGTTCTGGATGGATCCGGCATCTGCCACTGGGCTGCCCGCGCTGCTGCGGCTGGTTGCCAGTTCCGTCCTTCTGGGCGCGACCTTCCTGGGCGCGGGCTACGGGCTGTCGGCGCTTGCGCGCAGGCCGTCGGGTGCGGCGGGGCTGGCGGTCGGGCTGTGGCTGGGGGCGGTCGTCCTTTACGATCTGGTGCTGCTGGCGCTGATCGTGTCGGACGGCGGCGGCGCGCTGACGACGCAGGCGCTGCCCTTTGCGCTGCTGGCGAACCCCGCCGATGCCTTCCGCCTGTTCAACCTGGCCGCAGCCGAAGCCAGTGCCGCGGCGGGCGGGATGGGCGGTGCGGCGGCGGCCATTCCCCTGTGGCAGTCGGCGCTGTCCATCGCGCTTTGGCCGCTGCTGGCGCTGATGCTGGCCATCGCCGCCTTTCGAAAGGTTTCGCCATGAAACGCGCCCTGATCCTGGCCCTGTGCCTTGGCCTTGCTGCCTGCAAGCAGGAGGTCGCGCAGGACACGACCCCCGTCGAGCTGACGGCCGAGACGCTGGGCCATTTCTGCCAGATGAACCTGTTGGAACATCCCGGTCCCAAGGCGCAGGTCCATCTGGAGGGGATGCCCGGCACGCCCCTGTTCTTCAGCCAGGTCCGCGACGCCATCGCCTATGCCCGCCTGCCCGAACAAAGCCACCCGATCCTGGCCATGCAGGTCAATGACATGGGCGCATCGGGCGCCACATGGGAGGTTCCGGGCAAGGGCAACTGGATCGACGCCGCCGATGCCTTCTTCGTGCTGGGATCGGCGCGCGAAGGCGGCATGGGCGCGCCCGAGGCGGTGCCCTTTGCCACCCAGGACGCAGCCGATGCCTTTGCCGTGCAGGAAGGCGGCACAGTGATGCGCCTGTCCGATATTCCCGACGACCTGGTCCTGACGCCCGAGGAGACCGGTCCCACCGATACAGCCGACGACGCCGATTTCGAGAACCGCCTGCGCGCCCTGTCGCGTCCGGCCGAGGGATAAGCCATGACCCTGACCCGCCGCCGTTTCCTGACCATTTCCGCCGTCGCCGCCAGCTTGCCCGGCGCGCTTGCCGCCGCGCCCCGGTATTGGTCGGGCCAGGCACTTGGCGCCCGCACCTCGATCCGGCTGGACCATCCGGATGCGCCCGCCATCACCGCCCGCTGCCTGGCCGAGATCGACCGGCTGGAAAACATCCTGTCGCTTTACCGCGCCGACAGCGCCTTGTCGCGGCTGAACCGCACGGGGCGGCTTGACGCCCCGCCGTTCGAGTTGCTGGAATGCCTGTCCCTGGCAGGAACCGTGCATCGCGCCAGCGGCGGCGCCTTTGACGTGACCCTGCAACCGCTGTGGGCTGCCTGGGCCAGGGCGGCCGTCCAGGACCGCCGCCCCACGCAGGCCGAACGCGACGCCGCCTTGGTCCCCGGGGGTTGGGGCGATGTGACGCTTTCGCCCCAGGCCATCATCCTGCGACCCGGCATGGCGCTGACGCTGAACGGCATCGGACAGGGCTTTGTCGCGGACCGCGTGGCCACGCTGCTGGAAACCCAAGGGATGACCGACATCCTCATCGACACGGGCGAGATGCGCGCCCTGGGCGACCGCGCGTGGCCGGTGCGCATCGCCGATGGGGCCAGCGTTCCTTTGGCGGCACGCGCCCTGGCAACCTCGGCCCCGCGCGGGACGTGCTTTGACGTGGGCGGGCAGGACGGGCATATCCTGGATCCCCGGACCGGAAAGCCTGCGTCCTCGGCCTGGGCGCAGGTCACGGTATCCGCCCCAAGCGCGGCCCTGTCCGATGCCCTGTCCACCGCCGCCTGCCTGACGCGGAACCGGGGCGAACTGGATGCCCTGATGACCGCCTTTCCCGCAGCGCGGCTGGAGGACGCGCGCGTCTGACGCGTCAGATCCGCGACAGCACCCGGCTGGCCCCGTCCGCCATCTGCTGCCAGCCGGGCAGCAGCAGCCCTGCGGCCAGGGCGATGTCCGCCATGGCCTGCCTTTGGCCGGGATCTGCAATCACCTGCCGCAGCGCCGCGGCAAAGGCCTCCGCATCGCCGGGGGGGACCAGCAGGCCCGCCCCTTGCGGCACCGTGTCGGGCACCGCGCCCGCGCTGCAACTGACAATGGGCAACCCGCGCACCAGAGCCTCGTCGAAGACGATGCCGTGGCCTTCGTAATGGGTTGCCAGCGCAAAGATCGCGGCGCGGGCGTAAAGCTCCTCAAGCTCATCCGCCGAAACGCGCCCCGCAAGCCTGATCCGGGCGGCAAGCGGGCTTGCGCCACGCTGGCGTTCCAGGGCCGCGGCATGATCCCGGTCCCAGGGATTGCCGACGATCACCGCCTGCCAGTCCAGATCCGACAGCAAGGACAGCGCGTCGAGGAGGATGTCGTGACACTTGCGGGGATGCAGGATGCCGACCGACAGGATCAGGGGCGGTGTGGCAGGCGCGGGGGGCAGGCGGGGCCGGTCCACCCCGGGGCGCAGCACCGTGATGGCATCGGGCGGCACATCATAGCGGTCGGCCAGGATGCGGCGGGTGTGGGGGCTGGGAACCACGACATGGAGCGCCAGCCGCAGGTTGTCCCGTTCGGTGCGGAACAGGTGGTCGCGCCGGTCGGGCGTCAGCCCGGTTTCCAGGGCCAGCGGGTGATGGATCATCGCTACCACCGGGGCGCGCACCTGCCCCAACCCGCCTGTGTCGATGGACCCGAAGACCAGCCCGTCCAGGATCAGCGGCCGGTCTGGCGGAACCTGGGCCAGGGCCGCCACGGCCGTTGCCATGTCGGCGGCCGAGGGGTCGGGAAAGCTGGCGGGCAGTTCCAGATGGTGCACGTCGTGGCCCGCCGCGCGCAACCCTTGCAGCAGCCGGCGTTCATAGATGTAACCGCCCGTCAGCGTGGCGATGTCTCCGGGGATCGCAAAGGCCAGGGGGCGCATCACGGGCGGGCCTGTTCGGGGGCAAAGACCGCCAGAACCCGGCGCTCGGCCATGGACACCCCGCCGTAGAGCACCCCCGAGATCAGCGTCACCGCCGCCACCGTCAGCCACAGCATGGCATAGTCGGAAACCGAGGCTGACAGCGCCATCAGGTTGCCAAGGCCCCGGCCCGTCGCCAGCCACTCGACCACCGTGGCGGCCAGGATCGCGGCAGGCACGCTCATCCTGGCTGATGCGAACAGGGCGGGCAGCATCGCGGGGATGCGGACATCCAGCATCTGGCGCAGCGGTCCGCTCGCATAGCTGCGGAACAGATCCAGGATCGGGCCGGGCGCCTGACGCAGACCGTGCTGGCAGGCGACAAAGGTCGGAAAGAACACCATCAGCGCGACCAGGGATATCGTGCCCGCCGCCCCGCGCCCCAGCAGCAGCACGATCAGCGGCGCGGTGGTGACGATGGGGATCGACCGCAGCGCCACGGCAATGGGCGTCATCAGCGCCGACAAGGCAGGCCGCAGCGCCAGCAGGATCGCAAGCCCCGCCCCCAGGGCCAGGCCCGCCCCATATCCCGGGATGGCAAGAACCAGGGTCTGCACGGTGGCCGCCCACAGCGTGGCGCGGGTTGCACCGGCATCGGGCGCCCATATCAGCGCCGCCGCGACATCCGGGGGGCGCTTGGCGAAAAAGCGGTTCAGGTCCAACCCTTCGGTCCCGACCCACCACAAGGCAAGGACCACGGCCACCAGCAGGGCGGCATCGGCCATCTTGCGGTGGGGCGATCCCCGGATCAGGCGGGGGGGTGCCAGGATGACGGGCGGCGGATCGGGCAGGATGCGCCGCCCCAGCCATCCGATCGCGGCATAAACGGCAATCGACAAACCCGCCGCCAGCGCCGCGACCGCCCACAAGGCGGGAATGTCCAGGTCGCGGGTAAAGCGGATCGTCAGCACGCCCAGGCCGCGTTCAGCCCCGGTGAATTCGCCCACCATCGCGCCCAGGATGGCGGCGGGGGCGGATATCTGAAGCCCGGCCAGCAGATAGGGCAGGGACGCGCGGGCGCGGATATGAACCAGTTCCGCCCAGCGGCCCCGGCCATGGATCTGGACCAGGTCGAACCAGGCGCGCGGCGCCGCCCGCAGCCCCGCCAGCAGCGGGATCAGCGTCGTATAATAGACGGCCAGTGCCGCCAGCACGATCTGCGGTCCCTGGCCCGGCCCCATCAGCACCCGCAGGATCGGGCCGGTGGCGACCAGGGGCAGGCAAAAGACCACAAGTGCCAGCCCGCCCACCAGGTTCAGCAGGCGCGGCCAGATCACCGCGACGCCCGCAAGCCCGATCGCGGCCGCGTTGCCCAGGGCGCATCCCCAGGCGGCATTGGCCAGCGTCACCCCCATGGCGCGGCCTGCCAGGCCGGGATTGGACCACAGCCATTGCGCGACGCCAACAGGCCCGGTCAGCAACAGGCCGCCACTGGCAAGGGCAAGCCCCTGCCACAGCACCAGAAAGGCGACCGGCCCCGCCCAGGCGGCAGGACGCGTCATTGCGCGGCCATGGATCGGACCTGTTCGCCCCCTTGCACCAGCGATGCCATGGCCTTGCCGACAAGCCGCCTGAAGGCCGGGGCTTCCGCCAGGCCGGGCAGGCGCGGGCGGGGCAGGGCCACCTCGATATCGGCCAGGACACGCGCCGGGCGTGGCGACAGGACGATGATGCGGTCGGCCAGCATCACGGCCTCGTCCACCGAATGGGTCACAAGGATCGTTGTCGTGCCCCGGTCCTGCCAAAGGGGCGGCAGGTCAAGGGCCAGTTGCCGCCGCGTCAGGGCATCGAGCGCGCCAAAGGGTTCGTCCAGCAGCAGCACCCGGGGATGGGTAATCAGGGCGCGGGCAATGGCCGCGCGTTGCCGCATCCCGCCCGACAGCGCCGCAGGCCGGGCGTTCTGGAACCCGCCAAGCCCCACCAGGTCGATCATCTGGTCCACCGCCTGCGGATCGGGCGCCTGCCGCGCCAGCTTGCGCCCCAGGGCGATGTTGCGCCGCAGGGTCAGCCAGGGCAGCAGGCAGGGATCCTGGAAGGCGATGGACATCGCGCCCTGCCGGCACAGCGCGGCGGGGGTGTCGCCCGCGATGCGGATCTGTCCTGCGGTCGGATCCTCCAACCCCGCGATCATGCGCAGCAGGGTGGATTTGCCGCAGCCCGAGGGGCCAAGCAGCGCCGTGGTCCGGCCTGCGGCGAAGGTCAGGTCGATCCCGTCCACCGCCAGGATGCCGCCCGCGAACAGCTTGGACAGGCCGGTGCAGACGATGTCGTCGGATGGGCTTTGGTCAGCGGGCATGGATGTCTTCAAGGATCGAACGGTCCCACAGGTCGGGTGTCACCGTCCGGCCCATCAGTGACAGGGTGCGGATCGTCGCCTCGACGGACTCATCGCTCCACCAGCCAAAGCCGTTGGCGTCGGTCAGGGCAGAAAACATCAAGGGCACCTGGCGGCGGGCCTGTAGCCTTTGCGTTTCCAGATCCATCCCGGCATCGGGGAACATCCGCACCGTCAGTTCCGCCGCCGCGTCGGTGTCGGCGCGATAGGCGTCCCAGCCCCGAACCTCTCCTGCCAGCAAGGCAACCAGATCGGCGCGGCGGTTGGCGATGCTGTCGTCGGTGGCGATATAGGTCTGGGAATGCAGGACATAACCGTGATCGGCCAGCAGCATGGTTTCGGCCCGCACGCCCTGCATTTCCATCGCGACAGGCAGGTCGGTTTCCCAGCACAAAAGGCAATCGACCTCGCCCGCCAACAAGGGTTGGGCGGAATACTGGGTGGGGACGACCCGGATTTCGGCGATGTCGATGTTGTTTAGCGTGCAAAGCGCCTGCAGGACGGGGGTGTTCGCCGTTGCCATGCCGATCCGCTTGGCCGGAAGGTCGGCGGGCGTGTGGACCGGGTTGCCGGGCAGGGACGCGATGACAAAGGGGTTCTTCTGCATCGCCACGCCGATGATCCTGAAGGGCGCGCCCTGGGCCACGGCGGCGGCCGTGTAATCGGCGGCCGAAATGCCGATCAGGGCCGTCCCCGCCACCACCGGCGGCTCGACGGGCGCGTTCGGACCCCCTTGCAGCAGGGTGACATCCAGCCCCGCATCCGTCCACCAGCCGTTCTGCCGGGCGATATAGCTGCCCGCGAACTGCACCGAATGCAGCCAGGACAGTTGCAATCCCACGGGCGTGCGCGCGGATGCGGGCCGCGCCAGCCCCATGCCGCCCAAGGCCAGCCCGGCCGCCCCCGCCTGGATCATGCCGCGCCGTGTGAAGGGAAAGGGGGACATCAGGAACCTCTGTGTGCAAAGATCATGTTTGTGACGCCTTGTCGCCGAAGCCGCGCAGGATCAGATCGCGCATCCGGTCCATGGGCAAGACCTTTTGACTGGCAGGGGGGATCAGGCCGGGCGCCAGCCCCCAATCCGCCGCACGGTCCACCAGATGCGCAGGCCCGATCAGGTGGATGGCAACATCGGGCCGGTCGTCCCCTGCGACCCAGGGCGTGGCCTGATGATCGCCCAAGACGATCATCAGCGGCGGATCGTCCGCGTGCAAGAGGGCATAGTCTATGACCGCCTCCAGGCTGTAATCCACCGCGTCGCGATAAGCGTGGCGCACCCGGTCGCGGTCGCGCCAGACGACCTCGGGCGGGTCGCCTGCCAGGGCCATGGCGTCAAAGACCGTCCCGGCGCTCACCTGGTCCCAAGGCACCAGCTGCGGCACCGGCACCCAGGGCGCGTGGGACGAGATCAGGGCGATCTGCGCGAACAGATGCGGCGAACCGTCGCTTGTGCGCAGCAACCGGTCGGTCGCGGCCAGCGTGAACTGGTCGGGCATCGTCACCCAGTTGAACGGCTGCCCGCGATAGCCAAGATCCCCTGCGGCAAGGATGCGGTCAAAGCCCATCCTGTCCCCCTCGGGCCAGGGCTGCGTGATGGCGGGCATGACCGCCGCCGTGCGAAAGCCCGCTCGGCGGGCGTGGTGGAACAGCCCCTGCCTGCCGCTGGCCAGCACCGCCCCATAGCGCGCCTGGTCCGCGATCCACAGCCCGTTGGCAAATGTCGCGTGGGACAGCCAGCTTTGCCCGCCCCGGGTGGGCGCGGCCAGAAACCCCGACCGCATCGCCAGCCCCGCATCCCCCAACCGTTGTTGCGCCCGCCGCAGCGTCTCCAGATGCCTGCTGGCATGAAACGTCACGTCAAAGCTGGCACGGCCATAGCTTTCGACAAAGATCACCAGAACGTCACGGTCGATGGCCTCCATCAGGCCCGCCGCGCCTGCCAGGTCGTCCTGCGCGGCCAACGCCTTCAATTGCCGCAGATCCTGGGCGGTCTTGCTGAAAAGCTTGGCCCGCGCCAGGGCATAGGGCGCGTTGCCGGTCCATCCCATGCCCGACCCCGCAACGGTCACGGACAGGGCGGCAAGCGCCGCAAGTTCCAGCCGCCCGCGCCCGGCCAGACGCCGCCCAGACCACACCCCGCAGGCCCACCACACCGCCCACAGGATGCCTGCCGCAGCAACCACCGACCCCGCAGTTGCGGCCCAAAGCGCCGGTCCGCCGACCGTGTCTGTCAGCAGATCCCATCCCGCCCCGATCAGCGCCGTATCGGTCAACACATTGAAGGGCCGCCCGAACGCCGACATCATCGCCAGGTCGGCGATCTTCTGCACTGCCAGCAGCGCCAGGCCAAGCGTGACCAGCACGCGCCCCGCCATGCCCATGCCCGCCCCGGCCAGGCAAGCCAGGCCCAGCAGGATCAGCGGCAGTTCGGGGGCAACCCGCAGCAAGGCCTGCGCCGCAGGCATCGGCGCCGCAGGCAGGATCAGCAGCAGATGGATGACAAGCCCCGCGGCCAGCAGGCGGGCAGCGGTCATGTCGCGTGCCTCCACAGCCAGCGGATGTCCACCGCAAAGGATCCAGCCAGCAGCAGGGCGGTCATGCGGGCGACGGCAATCGCCTGGTCCGGCGTCAGGACAGGCACCTGCAACAGGATCAGCACCGAGATCTGGATCACGCAGATCACCTTGCGCCATTGCCGGTGGGGCAGGTCGGCCCGCAGCCAGGGCAGGGCCATGCCCGCCAGCACGAACACGTAACGGGTCGCGCCCAGCACCAGGATCTCGATCCCGACAGCGGTTCCGGCGATGATGTGCAGGGACAGGACAAGCGCCAGGGCCGCGTCGGCCTCCATGTCGAAGCGGGCGCCGAAACGCGACGCAAGGCCGCTGCGCCGGGCCAGATAGCCGTCCAGTCCATCCAGGATCAGCGCGGTCCCCGCCACCGCCGCGACAGCCCAGCCCCCCGCATCGCCCGCCAACAGAGGCATCAGCAGCGCGCAGACCAGACCCGCGCGCATCAGCGTCACCACATTGCACCCGCCGATGCGGTCATGGGGATAGCCCTGCCGCATCCGGTCCGCAACAACGGCGCAGACCAGCAGAAAGGCAAGCCCCGCCGCCAGCAGGCCAGAGGGGTTTCCCGCCACCACGGTTCGCGTCGCGGCGATCAGGGCGACCCCGGCCATGGCAGTCATGCTGATCTGCGCCGGAATCGTCCCGCCGCGACGGGCTTGCCGCAAGGATGTCAGCCGTGATGGGTGGATGCCGCGCATATGCGAAGCCTAGGCCAAGCCCGCGATCCGTCAAGCGCCGCCATGCCGCATCACCTGTGCGAAACCCGCATTTTCTGCTAGCCTGCCCGGGGACAAAGGAGCCGCGCCATGATCGAACGCCTGCCCGGTTATCGAACGCCCGCCCGATGGCTGCACTGGATCGTGGCGGTTGCGGTGCTGCTGATGATCCCGGCGGGGCTGATCATGACGCAAGAAGGGATTTCCCGGCCCCTTCAGGACACGCTGTTCCTGTTTCACAAGAACACGGGCGTGCTGCTGGTCCCGGTCATCCTAGCGCGGATCGCCTATCGCCTGACCCACAGGCCGCCGCCCTTGCCGCGGTCCGTCCCCGGCTGGCAACGGGGCGCGGCGCGCCTGTCCCATGTGCTGCTTTATGTCCTGTTGGTCGTCATGCCGGTCAGCGGGTTCATCCGCGTCCGCGCGGGCGGTTTTCCCATCGAGCTTCTGGACCGGCTGGGCATGGGACCATGGCTTGCCAAGTCCGAACGGGTGGCCGACATCGCCCAAGGGATCCATGCCGTCGGCGCCTTCACCCTGATCGCGGTCCTGGCCATCCACATCGGTGCCGCAGCCCAGCACGCCCTGATCCGCCGCGACGGCGTCTGGGGGCGGATGTGGCCGATCCGGGGGGATGGATAGGGGGCACGGGCAGGCCTTGGTCTGGTCACCAGGGGATCGGCTGGCCGAAACGGTCCAGGAACGCACCGCTGTCCCGGGGCGTCAGCCGGTCGATGCTGTCCAGCAGGTCGGATGCGGCATCGCGCGGCGTCTGGACCTGCAGGCCGGTCTTGGCAAAGCCGTCCGACAGCCGCGTCGCCACCGTCCCGGGATGGAAGGCCACGCAAACGGCCTGGGGGTGGCTGCGGCGCAGTTCCACCGATGCGGTGCGGACGATCTGGTTCAGCGCTGCCTTGGACGCGCGATAGGAATACCAGCCCCCCAGCCGGTTGTCCGCGATGCTGCCCACCTTGGCCGACAGCACGGCAAAGATTGCGCGCCGGTCGCGGGGCATCAGCGGCAGGAAATGGCGCAGGATCAGCGCAGGCCCGATGGCATTGACGGCAAAGGACGCGGCCATCGCGTCGCCGTCCAGGGCGCGAATGGTTTTTTCCGGCGCCATCCCCGGCCCATGCAGAACCCCCGTGGCAACCAGGATCAGCGCAGGCGCCCCGATCCCTGCGACCCGGTCCGCCGCCCGCGCGATGGACGCCGGATCCCTCAGATCCAGGTCGGGCCGCGACAGCCCAATCACCGTCCGGAACCGGCCTCGCGCCCGCACCTCATCCAGCAGCGCGGCCCCGATGCCGCCACCCGCGCCGATTACCACCGCCACGTCGTCCATCCTCGCCCCTTGCATGGTTTCCACTGCGTCGTCCCAGGATATTGTCGTTCGCGGCAAATGCCATGGCGGGCGTGGCGGCGGAATGGCGTATGCGGCAGGTTCCTTGACGGGCGCGTGAGCCTTGGCCGAGGTTGCCGTGACGCGGCCGTGGGATAGCGGCAAAATATCGGAAACCGGACGACAGATTTTGTGAAATCTTTCCACGATGTGACGCCCCCGGTCTTCTGTGCCGACACCTGCCGGTGGTCTGTTCCGGCCACCGGGCAGGGGGCCGAGCTGGCAAGATGAGGTCGATCCGTCAGGGCAGCAGCACGACCGATCCTTGGGTGCGGCGGTTTTCCATGTCGTCCTGCGCCCGTGCCGCCTGGGCCAGTGGATAGGGTGTCACCTGCGGCGGCGCCAGCGTTCCATCCCTCATGGCCGCGAACAGCCGCTGCGCCGCCGCTTCGTATTCCGCCCGATCCGCAGTGTAATGCGCGATGGACGGGCGGGTCACGAACAGCGACCCCCTGGCCCCCAGCGACCCGACCGCCAGGGGCGGCACCGGACCGGAGCTTTCGCCAAAGCTGACCAGGGTGCCGCGCAGGGCCAGGCAATCCAGGGATGCCGCAAAGGTATCGGCCCCGACCGAGTCATAGACCACCCGCACCCCCTTGCCGCCGGTGATCTGCCTGACGCGGTCGGCGATATCCTCGGTTCCGGCAACAATGACATGATCGCAGCCGTTGCGCCGGGCCGTATCCGCCTTGGCATCCGATCCCACCGTGCCGATCACAACGGCGCCGATGGATTTCAGCCATTGGCAGGCGATGGACCCGACCCCGCCCGCCGCGGCATGGAACAGCACGGGGTCGCCCTGCTGGACGGCCATGCAGCGGTGGATCAGGTATTCGGCGGTCAGGCCCTTGAAGATCATTGCCGCAGCCGTGGTGTCGTCAATGCCGTCCGGCACGCGGATCGCGCGGGCGGCAGGCAGGTTGCGGCTTTCGGAATAGCCTCCCGGCGGCCCGCCGACATAGGCAACCCGGTCGCCCGTTGAAAAGCCCGTGACGCCGTCGCCGGTGGCGATCACCGTTCCCACACCTTCGACCCCCAGGCCGCTGGGCAGGGGCAGGGGGGCTGCGAAAATTCCCTTGCGGTGATAGATGTCGATGAAGTTCAGCCCTACGGCCCGGTGGCGCAACTGGATTTCGCCCTGCCCTGGTGCGGGCAGGGCAACAGGTTGCAGCGACAGAACCTCTGGCCCGCCGAACTGCGAAAACGTGATGGCTTGCGTCTGCGTGGTCATGGTGTCCCCCCTTGTTGGGGCAAACTGTGGCGAGAAATGACAGGGCCGTCGATCCCTGTTCCGCAAGCTTCAAGGGACCGAAGTAAGGCTTTAATAAAGATCAATGAAACCCTTTGTGAGCTTTGTTCGTTGGAACAGGCTTCTTTCGTAGGTGGACCATTATGCCGGGCTGGATTGCTGCGATTTCCGATTTTTGTTCGCAGATCCCCCCCGTCGTTCCACAATCCCCCTCAGATCCTGGTTTCTGGACAACAGGCACCCCGCCTGGTGAACGGGTCCGATCGGGCAGCATCAATGTGATCGGCGGCTATCTTGAACGTTTGCCCTTGTCCGCGGTTGCAAGCGGCATGATGGATCATGCCGAGATATGGAGCTTTGCCGGCCGCGACGGCGAATCCGACCGTGACAGGGGCCGCCCTGACGGCATGCCCGATCCGGACAACCCGGCCTTGGTCCGGCGCGTGTTCCGTGCCGACAGCCCCGCCCCTTACGGATCCGCCGAGGCGTTGGATTTCATCCGAACGGTGGGGGCGCCCGACATCCTGTGCGTTTGGGGCCTGGGGGTGGACCGGGCGCTGCTGGACGCCTGCGCGACGTCGCTGAAGATCTATAACTCCATCGACGCCCCCGCCTTGCGGATTTCCGACGATCTGGCCGCCCGGTTCGACCTGTTCCTGACCGGCGCCGACTGGCAGTCGCGCGAAATCGAGGCCCGCGTGCCTGGTGCGCGTACCCTGGTGCTGCCCATCGGACCGGCCTTTGCATCGGGACAGACCTTTTTCCCGACCGGCACGGACAAGGACCGCGACGTGGTTTATGTCGCCTGTGCCCAGCCCTACAAGCGCCACGACATCCTGTTCGACGCCATGGCGCGCAGGCCCGGAACGCGCGGGCTGCTGGTGGTGGGCTATGGCCACCAGGCGGATGAATTCCGCGAACGCGCCGCGCGTGAAGGGCTGGATCTGGAAATCGTCGGTCCTCCGGGCGTCAGCCATGACGAGGTGAACCGCCAGATCAACCGCGCCCGCGTGGGCGTCGTTTGCGGCCAGGACGACGGCGCGCCCGCGATCCTGACCGAATACCAGTTGGCGGGCCTGCCGGTGCTGGCCAATGCCCGTTTGTCCTGCGGGTTGCAGTTCGTCACCCCGGAAACCGGGATCGCCGCCCATGAAGGCGCCGATTTTGCGGAAGCCCTGGACAGGTTGCTGCGCGATTACGCCCGATACGACACGCGCGACGTGGCCCTGGCCCGTTGGGGCTGGCAGCCCAGCATGGCCCTGCTGGGCAAGACGTTGAATGAAATCCTCGATGCAAGGATGGTGCCATGAACGATGCCAACCCCGTCAGCCCCCTTGCGCTTGCGATCCGGCCTGCGCTGATCTGTTTTTCGCATCTGCGGTGGGATTTCGTTTGTCAGCGCCCCCAGCACCTGATGGCGCGCTTTGCCGAGGAATACCGCCTGTTCTTTTGGGAAGAGGCGATCCCCACGGATCACCACCTGCCTTACCTGGAATTCCACGCCTTCGAGGGCACCACCGTCCAGGCGATCCGTCCGCGCATCCCGGCGCGTTGGTCCCCCGAGGATCAGGCCCGCGCCCTGCCGCAACTGCTGGACCAGATGATGGGCCTGGCAGGCATCCAGCGGCCGGTCCTGTGGTTCTATACGCCGATGATGTGGCCCATCGCGCGCCATGTCGATGCCAGTGCGGTGGTGTACGACTGCATGGACGAACTGTCGGCCTTTCGCTTTGCTCCGCCGAATCTGGCGGCAAATGAGAATGCGCTGATGGGCGCCGCCGACGTGGTCTTTACCGGCGGTCACTCGATCTTCGAGGCAAAGGCCGGGCGGCATGGCAACATCCATTCCTTTCCCTCCTCTGTCGATACCGCGCATTTCGCCCGCGCCCGGACCAGGGCGCAGGAACCCGCCGACCAGGCGGCCCTGCCCGGACCGCGCCTTGGCTATTACGGCGTGATCGACGAAAGGCTGGACCTGGGGCTGGTCGCGGCACTGGCGCGCGCGCATCCCGAATGGTCGATCGTGATGATCGGACCCCTGGCCAAGATCGAACCCGACGATCTGCCCCGCGCGCCCAACATCCACTGGCTGGGGCAACGCGGCTATGACCAACTGCCCGCCTATCTGGGGGGTTGGGACGTGGCGCTGATGCCATTTGCCATGAACGAGGCGACGCGCTTCATATCGCCCACCAAGACCCCGGAATACCTGGCAGGCGGTGTGCAGGTCGTGTCCACCCCGGTGCGCGACGTGGTTCGCCACTACGACAATCTGGCGGCGGTCCGGATTGCCGCCGACGCCCCGGGCTTTGTTCGCGCCTGTGAGGCCGCACTGGCGGCAAAGGGCCAGCCCCAATGGCGCGACGATGCCGACCGGCTGTTGGCCGATCTCAGTTGGGACAAGACTTTCCAGCATATGCGCGGGCATCTGGACCGCGCGGCGCGCAAGCGGCGCGGTCCGCAGGTCGTCGTCAGCCTGTCCGCCCCCCCGGTCCGGCGCGGCGCGCGCAAGTACGACGTGACGATCTGCGGGGCGGGCTTTGCCGGGTCGGTCCTGGCGCGCCAGTTCGCCGAGGTATCGGGCAAGCGCGTTCTGGTGGCCGACCGGCGCAACCATGTCGCCGGCAATGCCTTCGACTGTCTGGATGCGGCAGGGATCCTGATCCACCGCTATGGCCCGCATATCTTCCACACCAACAGCGACGATGTGTTCGACTGGCTGGGCCGCTTCACCGAATGGCGCCCTTACGAACACCGCGTTCTGGCGCGGGTCGGCAACCAGTCCGTGCCCATGCCCATCAACCGCACCACGCTGAACGCGCTTTACGGCCTGGATATGCAGTCCGAGTCCGAAGCCGAGGCTTTCCTGTCCCGCCAGGCGCAGCCGGTCCGCGACATCCGCACGTCGCGCGACGTGGTGGTGAACGCCATCGGGACCGAGCTTTATGAAACCTTTTTCCAGGGCTATACCCGCAAGCAATGGGGGCTGGATCCGTCCCAACTGGACAAGTCGGTGACGGCGCGGGTGCCGACGCGCACCAATACCGATGACCGGTACTTTACCGACAAGCATCAGGCCATGCCGCGCGATGGTTATACCCGGATGTTCGAACGGATGCTGGATCACCCAAGGATCGAACTGGCGCTTGGCACCGATTTCCACGACCTGGAACCCGCCGACCGGGGGGCGCTGACCGTTTATACCGGCCCGATCGACGCTTATTTCGGACACCGTTTCGGCACGCTGCCTTACCGCAGCCTGCAATTCCGGCACGAGACGCTGGACCAGGCCCAGTTCCAGCCGGTCGGCGTGGTGAATTTCCCGGCCGAGGACGTGCCCTACACCCGGATCACCGAATACAAGCACTTGACCGGGCAGAAGCACGCCAGAACCTCGATCAGCCATGAATATCCGTCGGACGAGGGCGATCCCTATTACCCGATCCCCCGGCCTGAAAATCACGACCTGTTCCGCCGTTATGACGCCCTTGCCGCTGCGGAACCCAATGTGATCTTTGCGGGCCGCTTGGGCAGCTATCGGTATTACAACATGGATCAGGTCGTGGGGCAGGCCCTTGCGATCCATCGGCGGCTGACTGTGCGGCAGGCGGGCGTTGCGGCAATGGTCCCCCTGGGATGAACGCCGCCTGATGCGCTGCCTTTTGATGACAGACAGCCCCGAGCCGTCGGGAGTGGGCGAACATATGCTGACCCTGGCGGCTTCCCTGCCGCCAAGCATGGCAACGCTGGCCTTTCCCGACCATCCGGCAGGCCGGGCCCTGGCCGCGCGCGCGGCGGCCATGGGGCTGTGCGCGCAGGTCTTCGACCCGGACCAAGCCGAGGCCTTTGTCCGTGCCAGCGGGACCGGCATTGTTCATGTCCACGCAGGCATCGGCTGGGAAGGCCATGGCCTGGTTGCGGCGGCGGCCAAGGCGGGCAGGGCCGTCATCCGCACCGAACATCTGCCCTGGCTGCTGACCGATGCCGGTCAGATCGCGGCCTATGCCCGGTCCAGCCGCGTTGTGGATGCGGTTATCGCGGTTTCGCAGGCGGCGGGCCAGGGCTGGCGCACCGCCTTGGACGGCATGAAGCGCCCCCATGTTCCGGTCCATGCCGTGCCCAACGGCACCGCGCCCCTTGCCGCGCAGCATGGCGGCGGCGATGGAATGCGGCTGTT
Organism: Paracoccus actinidiae; assembly: GCF_030863885.1. Lineage (NCBI taxonomy): Bacteria > Pseudomonadati > Pseudomonadota > Alphaproteobacteria > Rhodobacterales > Paracoccaceae > Paracoccus > Paracoccus actinidiae. The sequence goes on along the minus strand of NZ_CP132956.1, from coordinate 1,045,872 downwards.
GTGCGTGGGCCGCTTTGCCCCGCAGAAACTGCACCGCACGTTGCTGGTGGCCTTGGCCCGCCTGCATCGGCAAGGCATACCCGCACGGCTGGACCTGGCCGGTCCCGGCCCGGACAATCCCTGCCTGAACCGCTGGGCCATGCGCCTTGGCATGGCCGATGCGGTTCGTGTCCTGGGCCGGCGCGACGACGTGCCCGCGTTGATGGCCGCATCCGACCTGCTGGTCCTGCCGTCCGGGTTCGAAGGCCTGCCGCTGGTCCTGTTGGAAGCGATGTCCGTCGGCCTGCCCGTGGTGGCCACGGATGTCGCCGGATCGGTCGAGGCCCTGGGACCGGATCATCCCTGGCTGGTGCCGCCCCGCCGGTCGCGCCCTTTGGCCGATGCCTTGGCGCGGGCGTTGACCGACACGGCAGGCCGGGCCATCGTGGCGCGCAAGGGGCGCGACCGCTGGACCCGGCATTTCACGGCCGCCCGCATGGCGGCGGATACGATGCAGATTTACCGCCGCGTGCTGCGGCAGCGAAACGAGGATGGAATGCAAAAGACAAGGCTGGGATTCATCGGCGCGGGCGGGATCGCGCATCGCCATTTCGGCGTGTTGCGCACCATGGAGGATGTCCATATCGCCTCGCTGTGCGATCCCGACCAGACCCGTGCGGCGGATGCGGCGCGAGAGACGGGCGCGGTAGCCTATGCCGACCACGAGGCGATGCTGGCGGTCGAGGAACTGGATGCCGTCTTTATCTGCGTGCCGCCCTTTGCCCATGGCGCCCCCGAACGGGCCTGCATCGCCAAGGGCCTGCCGTTCTTCGTGGAAAAGCCTATCTCGCTGGATATCGGCCTGGCCGAGGAGATCGCGACCGCCGTCAATGACACCGGGCTGATCACCGCCGTTGGATACCATTGGCGCTACCTGGATACCATGGACGAGGCGCGGGCGCATTTGGCGCGGAACGCCCCCCATCTGATCCAGGGCTTCTGGCTGGACCAGACGCCGCCCCCGCAATGGTGGTGGAACCAGGACCAGAGCGGCGGTCAGGTGGTCGAACAGGCGACCCATGTGATCGACGCCGCTCGGTTCCTGGCAGGCGACGTGACCGAGGTGTTCGGAATGTCCGCCCGCCGCGACCGCGACGATTTCCAAGGCCTTACCGTGCCCACCGCCACCGCCGCCACGCTGCGCTTCGCCAGCGGCGCGATTGCCAACCTGTCGGCCACCTGCTTGCTGCGATGGAACCACCGCGTCGGCCTGCACGTCTTTGCCGACGGCATGGCGATGGAGATCACCGACCATGACCTGATGGTCGATGTGGGGCAGGGCCGTCCCGTGCGCCATGCCCAGGGCGATCCCGTCTGGCGAGAGGACCGCGATTTCATCGAGGCCGTGCAGGGCCGCGAAAACCGCATCCGCTGCCCTTATTCCGAGGCATTGCTGACCCATCGCGTCGCGCTTGCGGTCAGCCAGTCCGCCCGCGACGGCGCCCTTGTGAAGATGGAGGGGCTGCGGGCTGACCCGCAGCCCATCTTTTGTCAAGCCTCTGCGCCGGGTTCCCACCATGCCGCATGAGCATCGCCACATCCGGTCGCTGGGGATCGAGCGTCCGCACGAGCCCTATTTCTTCGGCTATGACGAAGGCCCGGCGGGCGACGGCCAGGTGCGGCTGGATCTTATGTATACCGGCCTGTCTGCGGGGACCGAACTGACCTTTCTGAAGGGCAGCAACCCTTACCTGCACAGCCGCTGGGACGACTGGCAGGGCCTGTTCATTCCCGGAGAGCCGTCGGCGCATTTCCCCGTCAACTTCATGGGCTATATGGAGGTGGCAAAGGTCATCGATGCCCGCGCGCCGGGATTTGCCAATGGCGATGTGGTGGGAACCACCTTTGGCCACAAGACCGGCCATACCGCGAACCCGGCTCATGACCTGCTGCTGAAGCTGCCCGCAGGGATGGACCCGATCCTGGGGATCTTCGTGGCGCAGATGGGACCGATTGCCGCGAACGGCATCCTGCACGCCGATGCCGACCAGTTCGGCGCGGCTGTCCCGTTCCTTGGCGCGGGGGTCGAGGGCCGTCCGGTGCTGGTCTGGGGCGGCGGCACGGTCGGCCTGTTCTGCGCGCTGTTCGCGCGGCAGGGGGGTGCCTCGGAAATCGTCGTGGTGGATCCCTCGCCCTTTCGCCAGGACATCGCCCGCAAGATGGGCTTTGCCGCCATGGGCGAGGACGAGGCAGTCCGATATGCAAAGTCGGCCTGGCACCACAAGACCGCGGGGCGGGGCGCGGAATATGTCTTCCAGACCCGCGCGCGGTCCGACAGCCTCAACCGCTGCTTGCAGGCCTTGCGCCCGCAGGGAACGGTGATCGACCTGGCCTTTTACCAGGGCGGCATGGATGGCGCCCGCTTTGGCGAGGAGTTCCACCACAACGGTCTGGCGATCCGCTGCGCCCAGATCAACCGGATGCCCCGGCAGGTGGCCCATGCCTGGGACCAGCGGCGGCTGGCGCAGGAAACCCTGCGCCTGCTGGCATCCGAGGGCGAGGGGATCCGCCGGCACATGATCACCCATGTGGTGCCCTATGACGATGCCCCCGATTTCCTGCGCCGGCTGATCGCGGATCGTCCCGATTTCCTGCAAATCGTGTTCGACGCGTCATGAGCGCGGATGACGCCCTGGCCTGGGGGTTCGTCCCCCCGGAAAGCTTTCCGCTGCCCCATGCCGATCACGCCTTGATCCGCATCACCTTTGTCATGGCCTGGCTGGTCGTCGGCGGCGAGGAAACGGAAATCCGCCTGCTGGCCCGCAACCTGCCGCGCGACCGGTATCGCATCACCGTCATTCCCTGTTTCCACAAGGAGGGAATGCCCAACCAGACCTACGACCAACTGGTCGAGCTGGGCGTGCAAGTCGATACCACCTCCTATGGCCTGGGATTCGACGACACCATCGACTATCTGCGCCGCAAGCTGGCGGGGGCCGACGTGGTCGTGTCCTGCCAGGACGTGGCCGACATCTATCCCGCGCTTGAACGCATGGCCCTGCGCCCGCCCTTGATCGAACATGGCGGGCTTGTCCGCGAAGCTTTGTCTGGACCAAAGCATTTCACCGCCCGCTATGTCGGCGTGTGCGACAGCATCCGCGCGGCGGCGGCATCGAGGATGCCGGATCGGCCCGGGGACGCGGTTGAAATCCCCTCGATGGTCGATCTGGACGAATTTCGTCCCGAACGACGAGACGCGGTGCGCGCCTCCCTGGGCATCGCGCCGGACGAGGTGCTGATCGGCTGGGTCGGACGGCTGGATCGCAAGAAACGGGTCGAGGATTTCATCGCCGCCGCCCTGCGCGTGGCCCCCTTGGCACCCCAGGCCCGCTTTGTGGTCGTCGGCGGTCCCGATGCCTTCATGCCCGAATATGCGGATGAATTGCGCCGCATGGCCAAACCCTTGGGCGGGCGGATCATCTGGACCGGCGACCGCAGGGATGTGCCCGACCTGCTGGTGGCCATGGATATCTTTTGCTGGCTGTCGCGCGGCGAGGGGATGCCCCACGTCATCGCCGAGGCCGGGGCGGCGGGCCTGCCGGTCATCGCCACCGCCGACAACGGATCGGTCGAACAAATCCGGGACGGCATCAGCGGATTGTTCGTTCCCCACGAGGATCCGGCTGCCGTGGCCGATGCCATGGAACGCCTGCTGCACGATGCCGCCCTGCGCCGGCGGCTGGGAACGGCCCTTCACGATCATGTCCGCGCCAGCTTTTCCGCCGGGGTGGTCGTCCCGCAATGGCGCGCGCTGATCGACCGGGTGCTGGCGGAACGCAGGCCCGCACCCCCGCCCGCGACCTTTGACAGCTTCGTCCTGGGCGGGTGGGAGGCATCGACCCACCGCCTGCGATCCGGGCGGCGTCTGGACGTGATCGCGTCCATCGGCCATGACCGCTTTGCCGAACAGGATTACCGGCAACTGGGGGATCTGGGCATCCGCGCCTGCCGCGACGGCGCCCGCTGGCATCTGATCGAAACGGCACCGGGCCGATACGATCTGTCCAGCCTGACCCCGATGATGCAGGCCGCGCGCAAGACGGGCACGCAGGTGGTCTGGGATCTGCTGCATTACGGCTGGCCCGACGACCTGGACATCTGGGGCGCGGCTTTCGTGGACCGCTTTGCCCGCTTTGCCCGCACGGTTGCGCAACATCACCGCGACCTGTCCGACGACGTGCCCTTCTGGTGCCCGGTGAACGAGATCAGCTTCCTTGCCTGGGCGGCGGGCGACGCCCGATACCTCAACCCCTTTGCGGAACATCGCGGGTATGAACTGAAATGCCAGTTGGCCCGGGCATCCATCGAGGCCATGCATGAATTGCGCGCCGTCGATCCGCGCGCGCGGTTTGTCCATGCCGAACCCCTGCTGGCGATCCATCACGATCCGCAGAACGGGCGCCCCTTGTGGGAAGCGCATGGCTATCACGACGCGCAGTTCCAGGCATTCGAGCTGATCATGGGCCGGATGTGGCCGCAGCTTGGCGGCGATCCGTCCTTTCTGGATATCGTCGGCGTCAACTATTACTGGAACAACCAATGGATCCATGGCGGTTCGCCCATCGACATGGACCACCCCTGGTATCGCCCCCTGTCCGACCTGCTGGTCGAGGTCGCGGCCCGTTACGACCGCCCCCTGATGATCGCCGAAACGGGGACCGAGGGGGCGCGCCGCGCATCCTGGTTCGCCTATATCCGCAACGAGGTCGCACGCGCCCGCAGGCGCGGCGTCCGGGTCGAGGGGATCTGCCTTTACCCTGTCGCGGACCATCCCGGCTGGGATGACGACCGGCTGTGTCCCAACGGGTTGCTGGGCCACGATCCCCATTCCGGCAGCCGCACGGTCGAGCCGAACCTAGCGCGTGAAATCACCGTCCGAAACAAGGGCCTGGAATGACCGCTGCGGGAACCCGAGGGTGCAGCCAGCCGTTTCGGATCCAGTCACCGGAAGGGATCGGGCCATGGCAGCCAGGGCGAACTGGAAAGGTTTCCTCAAGGTCGGAGAGGTCAGCTGCCCGGTGGCGCTTTATACCGCGGCCTCGACCTCGGATCGGATCGCCTTTCACACGCTGAACCGCAAGACCGGAAACCGCCTGCGCCGCGTTTTCGTGGACAGCGACACAGGCAAGCCTGTGGACCGCGAGGATCAGGTCAAGGGATACGAGATTGCGTCGGGTGAATATGTCGTGCTGGATCCCGACGAGGTCGCGGCGGCGGTGCCCGACAGCGACAAGACCCTGTCCGTGACCGATTTCATCGGCTGCAACGACATCGACGACCTGTATTTCGACAAGCCCTATTACCTGGTGCCCGCCGACGACAGCGCCGCCGAGGCATTCGCCCTGATCCGCGAAGGGATGCGCAGCAAGAAGGTCGCGGCCCTGGCGCAGACGGTCCTGTTCCGCCGCGTCAGGACGGTGCTGATCCGCGCCCATGACTGCGGGCTGATCGCGACGACGCTGAACTTCGACTATGAGGTGCGCGACGCCGACGAGGTCTTTGCAGATATCCCGGATGTGCGCATCGAGGGCGAGATGCTGGATCTGGCCCAGCACATCATCAAGACCAAGCGCGGCAAGTTCGATCCCCGGGATTTCGACGACCGTTACGAAACCGCCCTGGCCGATCTGGTCCGCGCCAAGATCGAGGGCAAGAAAATCCAGCCGCGCCCCGAGCCCGAGCGCGAAGCGCCGGTTGATCTGATGGCCGCCCTGCGAGAAAGCGCAAGCATGAGCGCGCGCAAGGCTCCGCGCCGTTCCGCCGCGCCCGGCAAGCCGCGCAGCGGGGGCGCCCGAAAGTCCCCGTCGCGCACATCGGGCAGCAAGAAGGCGGGCTAGGCCATGGCGGGGACATCCGGGGCAGATCTTGCCACCTATAACGACAAGCGCGACTTTACCCAGACGGCGGAACCGCGTGGGCGCAAGGCGCGAAAGGCGGGCCGGTCTTTCGTGATCCAGAAGCACGCGGCCACCCGGCTGCATTACGACCTGCGGCTGGAAATGGACGGCGTTCTGAAAAGCTGGGCCGTGACTAAGGGGCCAAGCCTGGTCGCGGGCGAAAAGCGCCTGGCCGTCCATGTCGAGGATCATCCGCTTGACTATGGCACCTTCGAAGGCACTATCCCCAAGGGAAACTATGGCGCGGGCGCGGTGATTGTCTGGGACCGGGGGACATGGACGCCCGCCGGCGGCAGCTATGGCGAAGGAAAGCTGGAATTCGAACTGACGGGCGAGAAACTCTCGGGCCGCTGGCATCTGGTGCGAATGCGCGGCAAGCGCGGCGAGACGCGGGAAAACTGGCTGTTGATCAAGTCCGACGACGATGCCGCCCGGCCCGGCGACGCGCCTGACGTCCTGACGGAACGGCCCGAATCCGTGACCACCGGCCGCACGGTCGAGGAGGTGGCGAAAGGGTCCGATGAAAAGCCAAGACCCGCCAAGCCCAAGGCCAAGCGATCCCGCGCCAAAAGCAAGGACGCCCCCGCTGGACGCGCGAAACGGGCGCCGATGCCCGATTTCATCGAACCGGCCCTGGCGACCTTGAAACCCGCACCGCCCACCGGGCCGAAATGGCTGCACGAGGTCAAGTTCGACGGCTATCGCCTGCAAGCGCGTCTGGAAGGGCAAAAGGTCCGCCTGCTGACCCGCAGCGGGTTGGACTGGACCCATCGTTTCGGCAACGAGGTGACCGATGCGCTGCGCGCCCTGCCTGCCGACACCTTTGTCATCGACGGGGAACTGGTGGTCGAATCCGGGGCAGGGGCCTCGGACTTTCCGGCCTTGCAGGCGGATCTGTCGGAAGGGCGCAACGACCGTTTCGTCTTCTATGTCTTCGACCTGATGTATCTGGACGGCCATGACCTGCGCGACGCATCCCTGATCGAACGCAAGGGGATGCTGGAAGATCTGGTGGGGACCGATCCGGGCCGGGTGCGATACAGCAACCATTTCGGAGAGACGGGCGCCATGGTGCTGCGCCATGCCTGCCGCCTGAGCCTGGAAGGCATCATCTCCAAGGAGGCCGATGCGCCGTATCGGTCGGGGCGCGGCAAGACATGGATCAAGTCGAAATGTTCGGCCCGGCAGGAATTCGTGGTGGCGGGCTTTGTGCCGTCCACCACGTCGGACAAGCTGGTCGGTTCCCTGGCCCTGGGCGTCTATGACAATGGCAAGCTGGATTATGTGGGACGGGTCGGCACCGGCTTTTCTGCCACGGTCGCCCAGCAGTTGCGCGACAAGTTGGACGAATTGCGCATCGACAAAAGCCCCTTTGCGGGCAAGCTGACCTCGGACGAGGCGCGCGGCGTCCGCTTCGTGCGCCCCGACCTAGTAGCCGAGGTGGAATTCCGCGCCTGGACGGCCGATGGCCTGCTGCGCCACGCGTCGTTCCGGGGGCTGCGGGAAGACAAGCCCGCCACCGATGTGGTGCGCGAAAGCGGCCCCGAAAAGGCCGCATCCAAGGCCGCGCCCAAGGCGCAGAAACGCCGCGTCGCCCTGACCCATCCCGACCGCATCTATTGGCCCGACGAAGGCATCACCAAGGAAGGCCTGGCCGATTACCATGCCCAGGTCTGGACCCGGATCGCGCCTTTCATTGTTGGACGGCCGCTGGCCCTGTTGCGCTGCCCCAGCGGAATAAACGGGCAAAGGTTCTTTCAAAAGCACGCCTGGAAGGGGATCAGCAAGCATATCGCCCTGGTCCAGGATCCCCGGAACAAGGCCGAGGAACCAATGGTCGGCATCAACGATCTGGACGGGCTGATGGCCCTGGTCCAGTCGGCGGTGCTGGAAATCCATCCCTGGGGCACCACCGTGGCCGACTGGGAGCGCCCCGATACCATCACCATGGACCTGGACCCGGGCGAGGACGTGACCTGGGACGCCGTGATCGCAGGCGCGGCCGAGGTTCGTCAGCGCCTGTCGGACGCGGAGCTTGCGGCTTTCGTCAAGACCTCGGGCGGCAAGGGGCTGCACGTCGTGGCGCCGCTGAAGCCCAAGGCCGACTGGCCCGCCGTCAAGGCCTTCACCAAGGCCTTGGCCGAGGCGATGGCGGCGGACGCGCCCGATGCCTATGTCGCGACCGTCGCCAAGTCGAAGCGCAAGGGCCGCATCCTCATCGACTATTTGCGCAATCAGCGCGGCATGACGGCAGTGGCCGCCTATTCCACCCGCGCGCGCCCCGGCGCCGCCGTGTCGATGCCCGTCGCCTGGGACGAACTGGATCAGATCACCCCGGATTATTTCACGGTGATGAACACGCCCGCCCGGCTGGACGCCCTGGCCCGTGACCCATGGGAGGATTTCCGCGCGGCAGCCACGCCGCTGGAGTCCAAGGCCCCCCGCAAGCGCAAGGGCTGATCAGCGGCTGCGGCGGCTTCCCTCGGCCTGGATGCTTTTCTTCAGCGCGGCCATGATGTCGATGACATTGTCCTGCGTCTCGGGCTTGGGTGCCTTGGCCCGCGCCACGCGCTTCTTGCCCTTTTTCTTGGCGGCGATGATGTCCAGAAGACGCGCCTGGACGGGATCGTCCACCATGGCGGAATCCCAGGGCGTCGTGCGTTCGTCGATCAGCTTGCGCAGCAGGGTCAGCAGCTTGGCCTCGGGCTTGTTCGAGGACAGCTTGTCGAAGTAATCGTCGTCGTCGCGCACCTCGTCGCCGTAGCGCAGGGTCCACAGCACGATCCCCTTGCCGCGCGGCTTCAGCATCACCGCGCGTTCGCGCCGATACATCACCACGCGCGAAATCCCCACGGTCCCGGTGGCCGCCATGGCGTCGCGGATCACGGCGAATGCCTCTTGTCCCACCTCGTCCCCCGGCAGCAGGAAATGAGGGCGGTCGTACCACACCCAGCCAATGGAATGGTCGGGCACGAACATGTCGATGTCGATGGTGCGGGTGCTGTCCAGGGCCACGGCCTCGATCTCGGCGTCCTCCAGCATGACATAGTCGTCCTCGCCACGCTGATAGCCCTTGACCTCGTCATCCTCGCGCACCGGCTTTTCGGTGACGGAATCGACATACTGGCTGACGACGCGGTTGCCGGTGTCGGCGTTCAGCGTATGAAAGCGGACCTTCTCGCCTTCGGTCGTGGCGGGCATCAGCGTCACGGGGCACGTCACCAGGGACAGTTTCAGATAGCCTTTCCAGAACGTGCGCGGTGCCATGGCCGGGATCCTTGCAGGGGCGAAATCAAACGGCCGCAGGCGACGTTTGTTCCGCCCTTACAAGGTGTCGGGAACACAGCGGTCTTCCTGGACGCGCAACAGGTTGTGGATGTGGGTCGCCGCGATCTCTCCCTGTGCCATGGCGACGGCGATCTGGTTCAGGCCGGTCACGACATCCCCCGCAGCGAACACCCCAGGGACCGAGGTTTGCTGATGCGCGTCCGTCAGGATGCGGCCGTCATCATCCAGCTTGAGGCCCAGAGCGACGGCCAGGTCATTGCGCGGATCGTTGCCCAACCCGGAATAAACAGCGGCAAAGCGATGGCTGGTCCCGTCGGCCAGGTCAACATCCACGCCATCGGAGCCAAAATCCCAATCCCGGGCCTTGTCGTGAAGGATCGCGATCCCGGCCTTGTCCAGCTTTGCCATCACCCGGTCGGGCAGGTCCAGTTCCCCGCCCAGGGTCAGCAGCGTCACGTCAGACGTGTAATGACGCAGGAACAGCGCCTCGCCCGCGGCACAGGCAGCGGTGCCGATCACGCCGACCGGCTTACCGGTGAGTTCGTAAGCATCGCAAACGGGACATTGGCGGATCAAGCCCTCGCGGACATGGTCCAGGGCATTGTCGATGGGGGGCAGGCGGTCGCGGATCCCGGTGGCCAGGATCAGGTGGCGTGCCACGACATCCTGCCCGGCATGGATGCGAAAGCCGCCGTCATCCGGCAGGGCCTTGATCCCCGTCGCGGGGGTCGCGATCACGACAGCGCCGAAATTGTTCAACTGCTTGCGCATCCGGGCCAGCAGGTCGTTGCCATGGATGCCCTCGGGATAGCCGGGGTGGTTGTGGGACCGGGGGATCCAGGACGCCCGGCTGTCGCCCCCGTCGATCACCACGACGCTGCGGTGAAAGCGGGCCAGATAGATCGCGGCCGTCAGGCCCGCAGGGCCGCCGCCGATGATGGCGCAGTCAAAGACATCCGATGTCATCGGGGGCAATCCTGTGGGGGGCAAGGGTCAGATATCGGCGCGCTGATCGCTGGCCGACAGGGTGATGTACTGGCGCACCACGTCCGGCAGCCCGTCATGAATGGCGGAGGCCATCGCCACTTCTTCCTGGAGGTTCTGTTCCAGCAGCGGAATGGCCTGGGTGACATTGGCTTCCTGGGCTGCAGTCAGCAGCGCGGTATAGGCCGCGATCTCGAAGTGTTCGAAGGCAAAGTTCGCCAGCGAGTTCTTCAGGATCTCGTCGGTGGCCATGGAATGCGTCATTGCCGCCATCGACCCGCTGAGCGACAGCATCGTGTCCTTCAGTCCCGATGAGGATTCGTTCAGCGTTTCGAAAATCTGGTCGATGCGTTGAATCTGGGCTTCGGTTTCGCGGATGTGGCGATCCAGCAGGGCGGACACCTGGGGATAATGTTCCAGCCGGTTCAGTTGCGGCTGCATGATCGAAAGCGCCTGTTTCTCCATGGCATGGGCGTTTCGCAATCCGTCGATGAACACGTCATAGGCAGCGTTTGTCATGATCTACGTCCTTTGGTGAATCTGGCCGGTCGGGCGGCTTGAACCAGAAGAACCAATCCCGCCCCCATCCGTTCCAACAGAAGGGGCGAACAAAGGTTAACTGCATCCCGGCAGATGGAAACGCAATGGAACAGTTGGCGTTGATCTGGCGCCAATTACCGGGAAGGAGAAAACCCATGGCCACGGAACGCAAGGATCAGGGCCGCGCCCAGGACCGCCGCAAGGTCGCGGGAGGCCAGGACCACGAAGTCCGCTATGAGGCGGAAAAGATGGACGTATCCAAGGACAAGGTGCGCGAGGCGGTCAAGTCCGAAGGCAACAGCCGCGACAAGGTCGAACGCAAGCTGAATGACTGAAGGGTCCGGCGGCGTCACTGTGCCCTGGGAATGATGCTGATGCCGCCGCTGACCTCCAGCACGGCGGCGTCGATGTCGGCCAGGCCCTTCAGCCCGTGCTGCTCGCGGGCGGATTCCAGCACGTCCTCGATGCTGACGCGGGCGCGTCCCATGGCCTCGGCGTCGATCTTGCCCTGGCTGATCAGCACGGTGGGATTGCCGTCCAGGATGGATGCGACCCGGGGCGACCAGCCTTTCAGCCAGGCCAGAACCACATCCGTCGCAAACAGTGTCAGGATCAGAACGACCGCGTTGCTGATGGAAAAGTCGTCGCCCAGCAGCGCCTGTTGCGTCGTTTCGGCGATGATCAGCAGCAGCACAAAATCGAACGGCGTCATCTGCGCCATCGCGCGGCGGCCCGACAGCCGGGTTGCGATCAGCAGGACTGCATAAATGGAAATGCCGCGAATGACCGAATCCATGATGTCTTCCTCAGGGCAGGACAAGAAGGTTGATCTGGCGCGTTTCGCCCTCGATGGTCATGGCGAAGCCGGTCCAGCCGAAATGCATGGCGCGAATGTCGAACTTCACATGATGGGGCGGGGCATCGGCGGCAGGAAAGGTCATGGCCTGCGCCCCCGGATGCAGGGTGTTGCTGTCGGGTTCGGGCTGGATGCGTTCGATCATGAAGCGGTCGAAGAAGGGCTGCGTCATGATGATTTCGTGGTTTTCCGCCGGACGGGTGAAGGTGACGGACATATCGTCCGATCCTTCCCACCGCGAAATGCGCGGAACTTCGACGGTGGCTGCGGCAAAGTCGATGGTCTGTTTGTGAAAGAACCCGCCGCTGCCGGTCAGCCCCAGCACCGCCAGCAGCATGACGACCCCGAAACCCCACCATGCGATCCGTTGCACCTGCCAGTACCGGCGCTGACGGTCGCGCGGCTCGGCCAGCTGCAGCCCGTCCGGCCGGACCGGCGGAATGTCCAATCGTGAATCCTGGCCCATGGCCCTGCCCCAACCGCTTGCTTATGCAAGCAAAAGGCCGGCCAAGGGGTTCCGGTTCCCAAATGGATCATGGACGGGGTTGCATGGTCCCGGCGGCCTTCCCCTTCAGGACAAGGCCCAGATTGCGCCCCCGATCACCAGCAGGACCATGGCAAGCGGCCATATCAGCACCTGCCAGGCCAACCTGTTGCGCACGGGTGCCGTGGCGCGGACATAATCGGTGTCCGACGGCTCGCCCGCAGCCCCTGCGGATCGGTCCAGGGCGCCGCCCTCGGTCTTCTTGTCGCCGTCTTCGGTGGTGGACATGGCTCAATTCATCCCATCGGGGGTGGACACGCCCCCCGGCGTCAGGACCACCTTGGTCCATTCGTCCTGCTTGCCGTGAAAGTTCCTGTAACCCGTCGGCGCGTCTTCCAGCGACAACCGGTGAGAAATCAGGAAGGTCGTGTCGATCTCGCCTTCGAGAATACGGTGCAGCAGCTGGCGGGTGTATTTCTGGACATGGGTCTGGCCGGTGCGGATCTGCAACCCCTTCTGCATCAGTGCGCCCAGCGGAAACTTGTCGGCCATGCCGCCATAAACGCCGGGAATGGACACCCGACCCCCCTTGCGCACCGCCGTCAGCGCCATGCGCAGGGCATGGGCATTGTCGGCGCCCACGCCGATCCGTTGCTTCATGGCGTCCATGATGCTGTCGGGGGCAAAGCCGTGGCTTTCCATGCCCACGGCATCGATCACCGCATCCGGGCCGATGCCGCCGGTCATTTCCATCAGGGCTTCCAGCACATGGGTCTGGGTATAGTCGATGACCTTTGCGCCCAGCTTGCGCGCCAGGGCCAGCCGTCCGGGATAATGGTCGATGGCGATGACCTGACGGGCGCCCATCAGCAGCGCCGACTGGATCGCGAACAGCCCGACCGGCCCGCATCCCCAGACCGCCACTGTGTCGCCGTCCTGGATATCGGCGTTTTCCGCGGCCATCCAGCCCGTGGGCAGGATGTCGGACAGAAACAGCACCTGTTCGTCGGATACTCCGTCCGGGACCACGATGGGACCGACATCGGAAAACGGCACCCGCACATATTCCGCCTGTCCGCCCGGATAGCCGCCGGTCAGGTGGGAATATCCGAAAAGCCCGCTCATGGCGTGACCATAAAGCAGTTCGGACGCTTCCTGCTTTTCCACCGGGTTCGAGTTGTCGCAAGCCGAGAATTGCTGCTGCGTGCAGAAAAAGCACGCCCCGCAGGAAATGGTAAAGGGCACCACCACCCGGTCGCCCTTTTTCAGCGTCGATTTCGGCCCGGTTTCCACCACGCGGCCCATGAATTCATGGCCCAGGATGTCGCCCGGACGCAGGCCGGGGATCACGCCGTCATACAGATGCAGGTCGGATCCGCAGATCGCGGTCGCCGTCACCTGGATGATGGCGTCGCGCGGGTTGACGATCTGGGGATCGGGGACGGTATCGACGCGAACGTCATACTTGCCGTGCCAGGTCAATGCGCGCATCAGTCTGCCTTTCGATTGGCCGAGGTGGCAATCTCGCCGGTCTCCAGCAGCATCTTGAGCCGCTTCAGATCCTGCTTGCCCCGGATCATCGGATCCGTGCCGCGCAGGGTGGCGGCCCAGTGGCCGACGATCCCGCCCTGCGGACGCCAGGCGACATGGGCCTCGACCTCGGTCCCGCGTCCGGCGGGGGCGTCGCGCAACTGGATCTTGGCCTCGATCTGGATATCGGCGCCTTCGACCGACCGCCAGGCTAGGGCCTCGTCCTGACGGTCCTCGACCAGGCGCGTCTCGATCGGAACATGGCCGTCAGGGGTATCAACAAGCCAGGTCACGGTGTCGCCGCTGACCTGAACCGCCGCCAAGCCTTCCATGAAATCGGTCAGGTGGCTGGGGTCGCGCCACATCCGGTATATCTCGGCGCGCGGCGCCTTGATCGTCACGGTGCGCCCGGCGATCTGATAGCCGCCGAAATGGGACCGCCGCGCCGTGCGCCCCGGTGCGCTGTCGGGCGGATGCCGGGGCGTGGATTTCATCGCGGCGCCGACGGCCAGGCCCGCACCGATCGACAGTGCAAGAACGGTGGCTGCAAGGGGCAGGTCCTGGGAACGGCGGGGCATCGGGCCTCCTTCGGGAAGCGGCCGCCAACAAGGCCGCCGCGATGGATGATCAGCGCGACTTCTGGTACAGCTTGGACGCGATCTCGAACATTTCCTCGGGCGCATAGTCGGGGGTAAAGGCCGAAGGAACGCCCGTCAGGTCATGGATCTTGCCGCCATCGGGCAGGCCGTCCACCACTTCCAGTTCGCCCGGAGGATCGTCGGGCAGGGCAGTTTCCCCGCCGCCGCCCCAGATGCCGCGCATTTCCTTGTAGTCATTGGGGCTGAAGGTATAAAGGCGGCGATGCGAGCCCTCGGCCAGGTACTTCTGGCATTCCGGGATATTGCCCAGCGGGATGTTCGGCGTGGGCAGGAACTTGTCCAGATCGACGCCGGTGACCTTTTTCAGCGCCAGGGCATAGGCATGGGCATGGACCGACCCGCGCACCAGCAGGTATCCGCACACCTCGCGCCCGGTGATGTTGGCGTCGGTCAGCGATTCATAGACCCGCAGCTTGTGCAGCCGCGCCCCGCATTCCAGGTGGAAGTTGTGCAGAAGATCCACGATCACGTTGCCGGTGGTCGTCACCATGTCCGCGTTCCAGGACATCGAGTTCGAGTTGACCGGAACCGCGCCCCCCGCATGGCTATAGAACGAGGCGGCCGAACGGATGTCCTTCATCGACTCGAACGGCGCGTTGGAAATATCGCCGCCAAAGGCCTCGTCCCCGCCGGGCACGTCCGGGCCGTTGTTCAGCATGGCCACGCCATTGCTGACCAGCTCGACATGGCCCAGTTCCTCGGCCGTGATCGAAGCGACCAGGCTGTAGAACGGGCGAAGCTTGCTTTTGCTGCGGAAATTGAAGCTTTGGAACATATAGTTGCCCAGCGTGGACATCTCGCCATACTTGCCGCCAAGTAGTTCCTGCAAGGCGGCGCCGGCGTTCGGATCTTGTCGCTTGGGGGCAGGAAGTTCGACTTGCAGCTTATCGACACGCAGGAACATCTGGGTTCTCCGGGGGTAAGGGGTGCGCTTGAGAACCCCGAACTTTGCCAAAGCGTTCCCCCATGCCGGCAACAATAAACATTAAGGCTTCCCGTCAAGGCGCGTTTTCGCCGGGTTGGCTGCATGGCTTTTGCAACGGATGCTGGACGCCTCGCCTGCGAACGACCTGTCCTTTCGCCCCTGCCGGGTCGTGGTTTTTACGGCCACTCCGTCGTAAGTGGTGGCGGCGCGAGTTCTTGTCGCCAGGATCTGTGAACTCACGCCGAAGCGCAAATGCTTGTTTTTCTTCTACTCCAGTGTGTTTCTGATGGCCATCAGGTTGCTTTCGAAGACCTCTGCGGGTGTCCGGTAGCCCAGACATTTACGAGGCGTGGAATTGAGGCTCTGGCAAATCGACCTCAAATATCGATTTGTCAGAGCCGTCGGTTTAGTTGAGCGGGGCAGGTGCTTTCTCAGCCTGCCATTCGTGTTCTCAACCGTTCCCTTTTGCCATTTTCGAAGACCTCTGCGGGTGTCCGGTAGCCCAGACATTTACGAGGCGTGGAATTGAGGCTCTGGCAAATCGACCTCAAATATCGATTTGTCAGAGCCGTCGGTTCAGTTGAGCGGGGCAGGTGCTTTCTCAGCCTGCCATTCGTGTTCTCGACCGTTCCCTTTTGCCACGGTGCCTGCGGATCGCAGAACCAGCTGGTGGCGCCGATCCCATCCTTCAGTGGTTGCCAGGCAGAGAACTCGGTGCCGCGATCAAAGGTAATCGACTGACGCGCTTCGGCGGGCAAGGGCGCGAGCCCCGCGATCAGCGCTTCCATGATCGGCTCGGAGTGGCGATCCTCATTGCGCATGACAACGGTGAACCGGCTGACCCGCTCGACCAGCGAGGTGACATTCACCTTGCCGTTTTCCTTGCGGAACATCATCAGATCGCACTCCCAATGGCCGAACTGCTGGCGCTCGGCAACAACCGCAGGCCGGTGACACAAGCTCTGGCTGTCCTGGATGTGACTACGCTGATGTCGTCGGTGGTTTCGCGGCCTGCGGCGCCTGCGATGCTCGGGCAGGTGGCGATAGAACGCTTCCTCGAGGCCAAGCTTCGAATAGGCGAAGCGGTAGATCGTTTCATGGCTGACGCAGATGCGGTGCTGCTCAAGCCGCATCCGGCCAGCAATCTGTTCCGGAGACCAACCGCCTTGAGCGCATCCTCGACCGCTGCCTTCACCTCCGGGTGGGCGACCAGCTTCCGGTGAACCCCACGGCGGCGCTCGTACTTGTCCTGGGCCGTCACCGCATAGTAGCCGCTATACTGCGGAAGTTCGGCGTCCCGATACGTGTTCCGCTTCAGCTCCCGGTAGATTGTCGATAGCGCGCGCGAGAGCCGATCTGCGATTTCCGGCACCGGCATCTTGCCTTCGCGCCATTTGGCAATCTTTCGACGTTCTTCAAAGCTCAGGTGTAGGTCGGGGGAAGCCATTCGCCAACCTCGATGCAAATACCTGTATTATCTTGGCATTTTCACTTCGTTTGTGAATCCACTCATCAAACACCAACTTCCATAATAAGCCGAATTATGGAGCAATAATCTCAGATGGCGTCGAACCCATAGCCGCGGCGCAGTTTGCGGCGCAGCCAAACCTGTTGTTCCTGCTGGGCATCGGGCAGGTCTGCAAACCATTGGCGTCGTTCCTGGCCGTGCCGTCCGCTGCGGCCCCAGTTGCGGATCAGCACGACGCCGCCGAACAAGTCCTGCGAGATTTCGATCCGGTAAAAGCGCGCCATGTTCCGGGCGGGATCATGGCGTTCCAGAAGCACGCTGCATGGTTCCTGTGTCATAATACCAGTGTCTGCCCGAAATCTGCAAAAATCCAATGATAATTGAGAATCGGATCGCCCCTGTTGATTCAGGACCGTGATGGATCGTCCTAGGCCTCGATCCGCACGGGAACCCCCTTGTAGGCCGGGGTCTTCGATGCCCGGTCGTGCAGGGACACGGGCACCAGGGGGTTCGCCTCGGGGTAATAGGCGGCGATGCAGCCTGCGGGCAGGTCGTAAGGGGTGACGGTCAGCCCCTCGACCCGGCGCGTCACACCGTCATCGACCGCGGTGACCAGGGCCACGCGCTGTCCTTCGGTCAGGCCCGCGCGCGCCATGTCACCCCGAGAGATCAGGACGATCATCCGGTCGCCCGACAGTCCCCGCAGCCGGTCGGAAAATCCATAGACCGTGGTGTTGAACTGGTCGTTCGACCGCAGCGTGACCAGGGTGAAGGCGCCGTCCACCGGATCGCCGCCAAGCGCGGACAGGTCGGCGGGCAAGGTGAATTCGGCCTTGCCGCTGTCGGTTTTCCAGTCGCGTTCGCGGGCCGAGTTGCCGCGGTAAAAGCCGCCGGGTTCCGTCATGCGGTCGTTGAAATCGGCGAACTGGTCGGGATAGGTGGCCCCGATCAGGTCGCGGATGCGGGCATAGTCGGCCGCCCATTCGTCCCATTTGACACGAGGATTGGGCGGCAGCGTGGCCTTGGCGATGCCCGCGACAATGGCGGTTTCCGACATCAGGTGCCGCGACGCGGGGGGGCGCCTGCCGATGGAGCCGTGGATATGGCTGAGGCTGTCTTCCATCGTGACCGTCTGCGGACCGGATTTCTGCCGGTCGCGTTCGGCCCGTACCAAGCAGGGCAAAAGCCATGCGCCCTTGCCGGCCAGGACATGCGTGCGGTTCAGGCGCGTGGCGATCTGCACGTTCAGATCAAGCCCCGCCCAGGCGGGTTCCGCGCGCGCCAGATCGGGGATCGCCCGGCCGAAATTGCCGCCCAGGCTGACAAAGCCCCGGACGCTGCCGTCGATCAGTCCCTCGACCACCTTGACCGTGGTCATGCCGGTGTCGCGCGGCGGATCAAAGTCGAACATCCGGGCCAGCCGGTCCAGCGGCACCAGCTCGGGCTTTTCGGCGATGCCCACTGTCCGCTGGCCCTGGACGTTGGAATGGCCGCGCACCGGGCAGATGCCCGCGCCCTTGCGCCCGATATTGCCGCCCATCAGCAGCAGGTTGATCAGCATCCCCACGCTGTCGCCGCCATGGACGTGCTGGGTCAGCCCCATGCCGTAGACGCCAATCACGCGTTTCGACCGGGCATAGAGTTCCGCCACCTCGATCAGGTCGGTCCGCGGCAGGCCACAGGTGGCCTCGATACGGTCCCAGGACAGATCGCGGACCCATGCCTCGAACGCCTCGAAGTCGTGGCAATGCTGCGCAATGAAATCGCGGTCCAGGGCGCCCCGGTCGAACAGGTGCTTGCAGATGCCCGCGGTGGCCGCAATGTCGCCGCCGGGACGCAGCTGCAGATACAGGTCGGAAATCGGGGTCGCGCGGCCCGTCAGCATTTCCGCCGGATTCTGGGGGTTCATGAATTCGACCAGGCCGCGTTCGCGCACCGGGTTGAAGGTCACGATCTTGCAGCCGCGCTTGACCGCCTGCTGGATGGGGTGCAGGAAACGCGGGCTGTTCGACCCGGTGTTCTGGCCAAAGAACAGCATCAGGTCGCAATGTTCGAAATCCTCCAGCACGCAGGTGCCGACCGGCGCGCCGATGGTGCGCTGCAGCGCGACGCTGGTCGTCTCGTGGCACATATTGGAGCTGTCGGGCAGGTTGTTGTGGCCGTAAAGCCGCGCGAACAAGGCATAAAGATAAGATGCCTCTAAGCTGGCCTTGCCCGAGGCATAGAAGACCGTCGATTTCGGATCCAGCCCCTGCAACGCCTGACCGATGGCCGTGAAGGCCTGTCCCCAGGTGGCGCGGACGTAACGGTCGCTGGCCGGGTCATAGCGCAGGGGATGGGTCAGGCGGCCCGCCGCCTCCAAGTCGTGATCGCACCAGTTGCGCAGTTCCGTCAGCGTATGTTTGGCAAAGAAATCCGGCCCGCAGCGCTTGGGCGTCAGATCCCAGATGGTGGCCTTGGCGCCGTTCTCGCAGAACTCGGCCAAGTGGGGGGACGGCGGCTTGGCCCAGGCGCAGGATGAGCACATATACCCGCCGGGCTTGTTCTGCCGGCGCAGCGTATCCAGGACGCCCAGCCGGATCCGGTTCTGCGTGGCGTGACCCAGAACGCTTTTCAGCGACCCCCAGCCCCCGGTCGGATGGTCGTAATGGGTGGTGGTCGGATCCTGGTCCCGTTCCTGGGTCACGTCATGGGCTCGTGGCTGGAGAGCTCATGGATCGGGCAGCGGTTGAAGTCGGCACGGAATTGCGACGACACGCGATACGGCTCTTGCCGCGCACGGTTGATCGCGCCCAAGGGCCGGTGCGCCTCGATGCCGGTCCAGACGGAAAAGCGCATATGGTCATCGACCAGTTCCGCCGCATCCTTGGACCACCCCGCCTGGGCAAAGGCGTGCAGCCGGGCCACGGTGACAAAGGGGGACAGGGCTTCGTCCCACAGCACCGACGGATCCTCGACCGGCATCCTGTCCAGGTCGCGGCACAGTTGCACCCGCAGGTTCCAGACGGCATCGCCGGCCCGCATATCGGCCCCCACCGTTTCGCGGATGGCATCGGGGCGGCCCTTGGTGTCGATGACCTGGCCGGCATGGCGGGTCAGGCTGTCCGAGGCAGGTTCCAGCGACAGCTTGGCGATATGATCGCCAAAGCGGAAGGCGGTCTGGGTGAAATAGGTTTCTCCCAGCGGATGCACGTTCGGCGCACCGCCCAAGGTCTGCAAGGTCGCGCTTTCGCCGCCAAGCGTTTCCAGGGCCTTTTCCGCCCCGCGCAACACCGCCGACAGCCCGCGCTTCCCCCACTCGGCCCGGTCCGTCGTCTTGGCCAGCAGCCTGAGGTTCTTCAGGAAGGCCGCCGGGTCGGGCGTGGTAAAGACCGGGCCGTTGACGAAGATGAAATCCTGGGTCTGCCCTTCCGCGCCTTCCAGCCGCTCGCCCTCGACCCCCAGGATCTTCAGCGCCAGACCGCGCGGGACTGAGATGGAGTCGTGCAGCAGGTCGCCGGGATTGGTCGAAATGCGGATGATCGCCGGGTGCCGCCCCGGATGCGCAAAGATACCTTGCGCCAGTTCCGCAGGCAGATCCGGCAGGATTTCCAGTTCCCCCCGGATGATGCCGTGGCTTTTCGCATGGACCGCCCGAACGGCATGGCCGTAATCGCGCGACGTGGTTTCCATGATGTCGTGCAAGGTGTCGCAAAGATCGCGGATCACCTGCGTCTCGTCCGGGGCGGGGGTTTCGACATCAGAGGAAAAGCGGACGGCTGGCTGCATCATCGGCCCCTTGCTGTGGCTGGCGTGGCAGGGGTCAACCGCCGCAGGGACCGATCCGTTCCGTGCCCCCGGATCAACCCGCCGCGAGGGGCAGGTGCGGCAAGGGGCCGTTCATTCCGCCGGAACGGCCATGGGGACGGCCGCGTCTTCGCGGTCCAGTTCGGGCGAGGTCTTGTGGTGGGTGGCATAGATCATCGCGCCGACGAATGTCAGGCCGCCAACCAGGTTGCCGATCACCGTGGGGATCTCGTTCCAGATCATATAGTCCATGACGGTGAAGTTGCCGCCCAGCAACAGGCCCGCCGGGAACAGGAACATGTTCACGATGGAATGTTCGAACCCCATGTAGAAGAAGACCAGGATCGGCATCCACATCGCCATGATCTTGCCCGACACGCTTGTGGACATCATCGCGGCCACGACGCCGGTGGACACCATCCAGTTGCACATCACCGCGCGCACGAACAGCGTCAGCATCCCGGCCGCGCCATGGGCGGCGTATCCGACCGTCCTGCCCTCGCCGATATGGCCGATCTTTTCGCCGACCGCGTTCGGGGCCTCGGACCAGCCGAAGGTGACAATGATCGCCATGAAGATCGCGACGGTAAAGGCACCCGCAAAGTTGCCCGCGAAGACCAGGCCCCAGTTGCGGAACATCCCGCGCAGCGTGACGCCCCGGCGCCTGTCGATCAGCGCCAGCGGAACCAGGGTAAAGACCCCGGTCAGCAGGTCGAAGCCCAGCAGATACAGCATGCAGAACCCCACGGGGAACAGCAGCGCGCCGATCAGGGGATCGCCGGTGTTGACCGTGACGGTTACGGCAAAGGCCGCCGCAAGCGCCAGGATCGCGCCCGCCATATAGGCGCGGATCAGGGTGTCCTTGGTTGACATGAAGACCTTCGCCTCTCCGGCGTCGATCATCTTGCGGGCGAAATCTGCGGGGGTGACATAGGACATGGGAATGCCTTTCGGGCGATGCGGCTGTGTCTGTGGCTTTGGAAAAGCGCATGGCCGGGGCCGGTCACGCTTTCGGGGAATGCCGCATCGTTGCGCGCGGGCCGCTGGCGCGCCATTGCGCCGGGCCATGAATGCAGGATCGCAAACCGGCGCCGTGCTGCCAAGCCGTCATGCGTCGGACCGGCGCGCAGGACGCCGCCCGCGCGGAAAGATTGCGCGGATTGCCCGGCTTTTGGTCAGTTCGCGGATGCCGGATCAAAGGAAAAGCCGTCAAAGAACGCGTCGGCCCGCAGAATCATCCCGCCCCGCTCGGCCGCCACGGACCGATCCTGGGCCAAGGCACCCTCGACCCGCTGGGACGCGCCGGGCAGCGGCGCGCCTGCCGGGCGCAGGTGCCGGCGATACAGATCCGTGCGGAAATGGGACATGGCGCGGGCCATTGCGGCTTGCGGGTCCAGCCCGTGCCGCGGGGCGATACAGCTGGCGAACAGCGCGGCAAGGCTTTTCCAGGGAAAGCTGGCGCCGCCCGCGTTGAAGACGACAAAACCGGGCACGTCGCGCATCTCGCCCCGGCCTGAAATCGTCAGCCGCCCGGTCAGTCCCCGTTCGGCCAGTTCCGGCGGCAGATCCAGATAGGCCGGGCGCGACAGGATTTCCGCCGCCGTACCCCGGTGGTCGGGATCGTCTAGCCAGCGTCCCGCGCGCCACACGGCCCGCATCAGCCCTCCGGTTTCCCCCGGCCGGGTTTCGGCAAAGGAACGCAGCAGCACCAGTCCCTTTTCGGGCGGCGCGGCCCAGATCGCGGTGCCGGGCAGCAGCAGCGCGGCCTGCCCCCGATCGACGGCGACGCTGGCCCAAGGCTCGCCCACGCAAAAGGCATCCACATCGCCCCGCGCCACCGCATCGGCCATCATCGGCGGCGGCACGGTGACCAGATCCATGTCGGCGGGGGCGAATCCGCAGGCTGCCAGCCAATGCCGCACCAGTTCCGATTGGGTCGAAAACGGAAACGGCACCCCCACGCGCAATCGCCCCGGCACCGCCCTGCGCAGCGCCATTCCGGCCGCGCGGGCATTGCCGAAGGCGAAATCATGTCCCGCGTCGCGCAGGCGGTGTTCCAGGGCGCGGTTGACTGCCACCGCCTGTCCGCCATGGGACAGGAACATCACCAGATCGATGGCAGGCAGGATCGGCCCCAGGCCAAGCGCCTGCGCGACCGGCATCGGCACCAGCATCTGCGCCGCGTCGATCAGCCCCGCGCCCAGCATATCGCGCGCCTGCGCCCAAGCCCCCAGGCGGGCCAGGTCGAAGACCAGGCCTTCCTCGGCCGCGAAGCCCAGTTCATGCGCGATGATCAGGGGGGCCGCGTCGATCAGGGGAACATAGCCCAGGCGCAGCGTGATCATCGGCCCAAAAGCCCCGCCGCCATGACCAGTTGCTGCGCGATGTCGGCTAGGCGCTTGCCACTGTCCATCGCGGTCTTGCGCAGCAGGGCATAGGCCGCCTCCTCGTCGATGCCGCGGGCCTTCATCAGCAAGGCCTTGGCGCGGTCGATGATCTTGCGTTCCTCTAATGCGGCGCGGGTGGCGGCCAGCTCCGCGCGCATCTGCTGGAAGATGTGGAACCGCGCGATGGCCGCGTCCAGGATCGGCTTCAGCCGTTCGGGCCGCAGCCCGTCCACGACATAGGCGGAAATCCCGGCCTCGATCGCGGCGCGGGTCAGGCCTTCATCGGACCGGTCGACGAACATCGCCACCGGGCGTTCCGACGGACCCGATGCCAGGGCCAGTTCCTCCAGCACGTCGCGGGACGGGTTGGCGATGTCGATCAGAACCACGTCGGGGCGCAGTTCGGCCACCTGGCGGGCCAGCCCCGATTGTTCGGCAATGATGCGGATGTCGTGGTCGCCCGCGTCCCGCAGCCCTTCTGCAATGGGCTGCGCGCGGTCTGCATCGGGTTCGACGACAACAATGAGAAGGCGTTTCGACATGGGTTCTGCTTGCACGGGCATGGCGGCGGGCGCAATGCCGGGCATGGGCTGGGGCTGCCCTGTGCCTGCCAAACAGGCAGCCTAGCCGAAAAATGCCCGTGCCCGGTCCACCTGCCCGGCGGCGATCAGCGCGGCCAGCAGCACCCGCGCCTGACCAGGGCGCAGCACGGCGGACAGAACCGCCCCTGCGCGGACCAGATCATGCCCGCCGCCACCACCGCCATAGCTGGCGGCAAGACGCCCCCCCGGCACCCGGCTGGAGACGACGACCGGCACCCCCGCCGCCGTGCAGCGCGCCACCCCGCCTGCAATCGCGGGCGTGGCATTCCCCGACCCAAGCGCCGCCAGCACGATCCCCTGCGCGCCGGCAGCCAGGCTTGCGTCGATATGGGTGGCATCCGCACCGGGATGGATCGCCACCACATCCACGCGGACCCCGGCCACCGGCGCGGTCAGCCTCACATCTGGCGCCTCCGCATCGGAGGCCAGCCGAAACGCATCGGCGCTGTCGGTCGCGCATTTCACCAGCCCCCAGGCGGGCAGCAGCCGTCCGCCAAAGGCCAGCCGCACGCCCCCGCCGTCCAGAACGGCACGGATCGCCGCGGCCATGTTGGCAGGGCCGTCGGCCTGCGGATGATCGTCGGTAAACTGCGCCCCGGTCAGCACCACGGGCGCGCCGGGATGCTGCAAGGCCAGCAGCAGGGCGGTTTCCTCCATCGCGTCGGTGCCGTGCAGCACGACCACGCCTGCCGCCCCGCGCGCCAGCTCCGCGCCCACCGCATCGCTTGCGGCTTGCATATCCGCCAGCGTCAGGGTTGAGGAATCGCGCGCGAACAGATCGACGGGTTTCAGCCTGACCGGGGGCAGATCGCCCAGGCGGGACAGCAGCGCCTGCCCGTTCAGGCTAGGCGTGCTGGATCCGTCCGCGTTTTGCTGGCTGGCGATGGTCCCGCCCGTGGCGATGACGGCGACAAGGGGCGCGGGGGTCATTCGGCGGCCCTCGGGTCCAGCCGCCCCGCCATGCGCTGCGAGATGATCGCGCAAACGCCCAGTTGCAGCAGGTGGAACAGCATCAAGGGCAGGATGATCAGGGATATGTCCTGACCCGCGAACAGGATCCCCGCCATCGGCAGCCCCGTCGCCAGGCTTTTCGTCGATCCGCAATACAGCAGTGCCATCAGATCCGCATGATCCATTCCCGTCGCGCGGGCCATCCCCACCGCCGCCCCCATCACCGCCGCCAGCAGGATCCCGCACAGCGCCACCAGCACCATCAACGACGGGGCCGAGATCACCTGCCAGATGCCGTTGACCACGCCCGCCGAAAAGGCCGCATAGACGATCAGCAGGATCGACCCGCGATCCACGACCGTCGTGGCCTTGCGGTAACGGGCAAGCCAGCCCGCCAGCAGCGGGCGGCACACCTGGCCTAGGGCAAAGGGCAACAGGATCTGCTGGACGATCTTCCAGATCGCGGACGGATCGATCCCGTAGCCCGTCCCCTGCGGGATCAAGGCCGCGAACAGCAGGGGCGACAGGACCACCCCGATCAGGTTCGAGATCGAGGCCGCGCAGACCGCCCCCGCCACGTTGCCTTCCGATACGGAGGTGAAGGCGATCGAGCTTTGCACGGTCGAGGGCATGCAGCCGATATACAGGAACCCCACCCCGATGGCCGTGGGCAGCCAGATCAGCGACAAGGGCTTCAGCGCCAGGGCCAGGACCGGGAACAGCACGAATGTCAGCGCCAGCACCGACAGTTGCAGCCGCCAGTTCGCCAGTCCCGCGACAATGGTCGCCGTGGTCAGTTTCGCGCCATACAGAAAGAACAGCAGCGCAATGACCCAATAAGTCACGTGCGACAGCACGGTGGCCACTGCACCGTGCGCGGGCAGGACCGTCGCCAGCGCCACGGTCAGCACCAGCAGCAGCATGTATCGGTCGAAACCGAAGCGGGCCAGCACGGCCTCGGTCCTGCGCAGGGACATGGGGTTTCCTTGGTCTGTCTGTTTCACGCGCTTGTATAAGTCTGCGCGATGCGATCCAACAAGGCCGGGATGGCCCTTGTCCGACCGGCCTCGTTTGACATCGGGCGGCCCTGCCCCTAGGGCCAGGGAAACCACCGCCGGATCGTCCGATGAGCCAGACCGACCTGATCCCCCGCCTGAGTGCCGATCTGCCGATCACCGCCGGTTCCTTTATCGTCACCGTCTATGGCGACGTGGTGGTGCCGCGCGGCGAAGTGTTGTGGATCGGCAGCCTGATCGAAACCTGCGCCCGCATCGGCATCAGCGAAAACCTGGTGCGCACCGCCGTGTCCCGCCTGGTGGCGGCAGGGCGGCTGGAAGGCGAGCGTTCCGGCCGGCGCAGCTTTTACCGCCTGGCCCCTGCCGCCCGTGCGGAATTTGCGGACGCCGCGCGGCTGCTTTATGCGCGGCCCCAGCCTTCGGGCGACTGGCTGGTGATGCTGCATCCCGCCATGCCCGAGGATCTGGCCCGCCGCCATCGCATGGCGCGCATGGGCGGCGACCTGTGGCTCTGCCCGGCGCGCGGGGATCTGCCGCCGCCCGGCGGTCTGGTACTGCGCGCGGCCCCCGTGGCGGGGCTGGATCGCTTGCCGCAACTGGCGGGGTTCTGGGATCTGGCGGCGCTTGCCCAGGGCTATCGCATGGTGCTGGCGCGTTTCCGACCGCTTGCGGATGGCCCGGTCCTGTCGCCCGAAGACGCGCTGATCGCCCGGCTGCTGCTGGTGCATCTGTATCGCGGGGTCTTGTTGCGCGATCCCGGCCTGCCCCCGGAAGCCCTGCCCCCCGACTGGCCGGGAACCGAGGCGCAGGCCTTGTTCCGCAGCCTGTATCCCGCCCTGTCGCCGCTGGCCGAGGCGCATATCGCCCGCGTGATGGTGGGCGAGGATGGGCCGCTGGCGGAAACCACCCCCCGGACGCAGGCGCGCCTTCACGCCTTGGCTTGAAACATTACACCCGAATGCACATTTCTGTTGGCGATGTAATGTGTCGCCTGCTATAAGCTGACCATTCGGTCGATGAATTGGGAGAATCATCGGCCTCATCTGGAAATCACCGGGGGTCCGTATGTCCGAAGCCTTCATCTGCGACGCGATCCGCACGCCAGTCGGCCGTTACGGCGGCGCGCTTGCCACGATCCGCGCCGACGATCTGGCCGCCCTGCCCTTGCAGGCGCTGATGTCGCGCAACCCGGATGTGGACTGGTCCACCGTGGACGACGTGATCCTGGGCTGCGCCAACCAGGCGGGCGAGGATAACCGCAACGTCGCCCGCATGGCCGTGCTTTTGTCGGGAATGCCCATTGGCGTGCCGGGCACCACGGTCAACCGGCTCTGCGGTTCGGGGATGGACGCCATCGGCATGGCGGCGCGGGCGATCCGGGCGGGCGATTGCGACTTCATGGTGGCGGGCGGCGTCGAGTCCATGACCCGCGCGCCCTTCGTGATGCCCAAGGCGGAAACCGCGTTCTCGCGCCACAACACCGTTTATGACACGACCATCGGCTGGCGCTTCCCGAACCACGCGCTGCGCAAGGCCCATGGCACGGATTCCATGCCGGAAACTGCCGACAACGTGGCCGCTGACTATGGCATCAGCCGCGCCGACCAGGACGCCTTTGCGGCCCGGTCGCAGGACCGCTGGGCCGCAGCCCAGGCAGCGGGCCTGTTCGCAGAAGAAATCGTGCCGGTTCATGTGCCGCAGAAGAAGGGCGACCACGTCACCTTTGACACCGACGAACACCCCCGCCCCGGCACCACCGTCGAAACCTTGGCCAAGCTGCGCGGCGTGAACGGCCCAGACCTGACGGTGACGGCGGGCAACGCGTCCGGCGTGAACGACGGCGCGGCAGCCCTTGCGATCCTGTCCGAGGAAGCGGCCCGCGCCCAGGGCCTGACGCCCAAGGCGCGCATCATCGCCATGGCGGCGGCGGGTGTCGAACCCCGAATCATGGGCATCGGCCCGGTGCCTGCAGTGCGCAAGGTTCTGGCGCGCGCGGGCCTGTCGCTGGACCAGATGGATGTGATAGAATTGAACGAAGCCTTTGCCGCGCAGGGATTGGCCGTGCTTCGTGACCTGGGACTTTCCGACGACGATCCGCGCGTGAACCCGAATGGCGGGGCGATCGCCATCGGCCATCCGCTTGGTATGTCCGGCGCCCGTCTTGTGACCACCGCGATGTACCAGCTGATCCGCAGCGGCGGGAAATACGCGCTTTGCACCATGTGCGTGGGCGTCGGCCAGGGCATCGCCATCATCATCGAACGCGTCTGAAGGGAGAGACTGCCATGTATGCACAGCTGGTCAAATCCGAAGGGTCGAAATCCCGCGAGGACATGACGCCCGAGGAGATCGCCTTCCAGGACCGCATCGACCGCAACGAGAAGATCGAGCCCAAGGAATGGATGCCCGAAGGCTATCGCAAGACGCTGATCCGACAGATCGGGCAGCACGCGCACAGCGAGATCGTGGGCCAGCTTCCCGAAGGCAACTGGATCACCCGCGCGCCCACCCTGGAACGCAAGGCGATCCTGCTCGCCAAGGTCCAGGACGAGGCGGGCCACGGGCTGTACCTGTATTGCGCCGCCGAAACCCTGGGCGTGTCGCGTGACGAGCTGCTGGAAAAGCTGCACAGCGGCAACATGAAGTATTCGTCGATCTTCAACTATCCGACCCTGACCTGGGCCGACATGGGCGCTGTCGGCTGGCTGGTCGACGGCGCCGCCATCATGAACCAGGTGCCGCTGCAGCGCACGTCATACGGTCCCTATTCCCGCGCGATGATCCGCATCTGCAAGGAAGAGTCGTTCCACCAGCGGCAGGGCTACGACATCATGATGAAGATGTGCGCCGGCACCCCGGAACAAAAGGCGATGGCGCAGGATGCGCTGAACCGTTTCTGGTATCCCTCGCTGATGATGTTCGGGCCGTCTGACAAGGATTCCGTCCATTCCGCGCAGTCGATGGCGTGGAAGATCAAGATGAACACCAATGACGAATTGCGCCAGAAGTTCGTGGACCAGACCGTGCCGCAGGCCGAATATCTGGGCCTGACCGTTCCCGACCCGGACCTGAAATGGAACGAGGAAAAGGGCGGCTATGATTTCAGCGAACCCGACTGGTCGGAATTCTTCGCCGTCATCGCCGGGAACGGCCCCTGCAACGCCGAACGCCTGGGCGCCCGCGTCAAGGCCTGGGAAGACGGCGCGTGGTTCCGCGACGGGCTGATGGCGCACGCCGCCAAGGCCAGTGAACGCGCCCGCGCCGCCCGCCACGCCGCCGAATAAGCCGGGCGCGTATCCCGCGCCCTGCCCCAGCAACATCCCCGCAGCTTCGGGAGGAAGCATCATGTCCAGCGAATGGCCGCTTTGGGAAATCTTCATCCGGGGCCAGCACGGCCTCAATCACCGCCACGTCGGCAGCCTGCACGCGCCTGACGCGGAAATGGCGATCCGCAATGCCCGCGACGTTTATACCCGCCGCAACGAGGGCGTGTCGATCTGGGTGGTGCGCTCGAACGACATCACCGCGTCCTCGCCTTCGGAAAAGGGGCCGCTTTACGATCCGTCGAACAGCAAGGTGTATCGCCATCCGACCTTCTTCGACATTCCCGATGAAATAGGGCATATGTGATGCCGTCCCTTCCCGACATGACCACCCCGAACCTGACCGCGCTTGCGGGTCAGGCCCTGGCCGAAAGCGGCCATGTCACCGTGCCCGCCCCCGATGCGGGGCAGGAACAGTTCAGCGAATGGCTGCAACGGCTGGGCGACAACTGCCTGATCCTGGGCCACCGCGTGTCGGAATGGTGCGGCCATGCCCCGGCATTGGAGGAAGACATCGCCCTTGCCAACCAGGCGCTTGACCTGATCGGCCAGTGCCAGTTGTGGCTGGGTCTTGCGGCGGAAGTCGAGGGCCGGGGACGCGACGCCGACGCGCTGGCCTACTTGCGCGACGCAGGCGCCTTCCGCAACCTGCTGCTGGTGGAACTGCCGAACGGCGATTTCGGCGTGACGCTGATGCGCCAGTTCCTGTTCGACGCCTTCCATATCGAACTGCTGCGGGCACTGAAGACCTCAAGCGACAGCCGCGTGGCAGACATCGCGGCCAAGGCCGAAAAGGAAGTGGCCTATCACCTGGAACGCTCGGCCGATCTGGTGATCCGCCTGGGCGACGGCACGGATGAAAGCCGCGCCCGAATGCAGGCCGCGCTGACCCGGTTGTGGGGCTATACGGGCGAGATGTTCGTGGACGATGCCGTGGATCAGGCCATGGCCGATGCCGGGATCGCGCCCCTGCCCTCATCGCTGCAAGCGGCTTGGGACAAGACCGTTGCGGCGGTCCTGGACGAGGCGACGCTGGCCGCGCCCACCGGCGCCTGGCAGCACAAGGGGGGCAAGAAGGGCATCCACACGGAACACCTGGGCTATATCCTGGCCGAGATGCAGTTCCTGCAGCGCGCCTATCCCGGCGCCAAGTGGTGACGCCATGGCAACCACGACGCTGCCCCACACCGACCAGATCTGGGAATGGCTGTCGCAGGTGCCGGACCCGGAAATCCCCGTCATCAGCCTGACCGACCTGGGCATCATCCGCGACGTGCAGTGGCAGGGCGACACGCTGGTGGTCACGGTCACGCCCACCTACTCCGGCTGCCCCGCGACCGGCATCATCAACCTGGACATCGAGACCGCGCTCCGCGCCCACGGGATCCAGAAGCTGGAACTGAAACGCCAGCTTGCCCCCGCCTGGACGACCGACTGGATCACCGCCGAGGGGCGCGAGAAGCTGCGCGCCTATGGCATCGCGCCCCCGGTCGATGGCACGGCGGCAGACGGTGTGCTGGCGGGGCGGGTGTCGCGCCTGATGGGCAACAACCTGACCATCCAGTGCCCGCGCTGCGGATCGACCAAGACGGAAAAGGTCAGCCAGTTCGGCTCGACCCCCTGCAAGGCCAGCTATCGCTGCACCGACTGCCTGGAACCCTTCGACTATTTCAAGTGCATCTGACTGCACGCCCCTCTTCAAGTCCGAGGAAAGACACCCCGATGGCACGCTTTCTGCCCCTGAAGGTCACCGATGTGCGCCGCGAAACCCGCGATGCGGTCGTGCTGACGCTGGCCCCGCGCGACGAGGATCGCGCCCTGTTCGATTTCACCCAAGGCCAATACCTGACCTTCCGCCGCAGCTTCGACGGCGAGGAACTGCGCCGGTCCTATTCCATCTGCGCGGGCGTGGATGACGGCTGCCTTCAGGTCGGCATCAAGCGCGTCGATGGCGGTGCCTTTTCCACCTGGGTCAACGAGAACCTGGCACCGGGCGACGAGATCGAGGCGATGCCGCCGATGGGCAAGTTCTCGATGCCGCTCGACCCGGATGCCGCGCGCCATTACGTCGGTTTCGCCGCCGGATCCGGAATCACGCCGGTCCTGTCCATCGTCAAGACGGTTCTGCGCCGCGAACCGAAGTCGCGCTTTACGCTGGTCTATGCCAACCGCCAGATCAGCAGCATCATGTTCCGCGAGGAACTGGAGGATCTGAAGAACCTTTACCTGGGCCGCTTCTCGGTCCTGCATGTGCTGGAGAGCGAGGCGCAGGAGATCGACCTGTTCACCGGCCGCATCGACGCCGCCAAGATGACCGCGCTGTTCGATCGCTGGATCGACCCGAAATCGGTGGACGCCGCCTTCATCTGCGGGCCGGAACCGATGATGCTGACCGTGGCGCAGTCGCTGCGCGACCACGGGTTGCGCGACGACCAGATCCGGTTCGAGCTGTTCGCCTCCAGCCAGCCGGGCCGCGCCAAGGCCCGCCCCGTGTCCAAGACCACCGAGGCGGGCGAGGGAACGCAGGCCACCGTGACGCTGGACGGCGCCACCCGCAGCTTTGCCATGCCGCGCGAAGGGCAGACGATCCTGGACGCCGCCATCGCCAACAATCTTGACGCGCCCTATTCCTGCAAGGCGGGCGTCTGTTCGACCTGCCGCTGCAAGGTCGTGGAAGGCGAGGTCGAGATGGCCGTGAACCACGCCTTGGAAGATTATGAGGTGCGCGCGGGCTATGTCCTGTCCTGCCAGTCCTATCCGCTGACCGACCGCGTGGTCGTCACCTATGACGAATGAGGGCGCCATGAACGACACGATGAACATCGAGGACTATCTGGCCCAGGGCGGCGTCCTGACCGTTCCCGGCAACGTGCCCGCCCGTTATCGGGGCGAGTTGCTGCGGTTGATGTCGTCCTTTGTGGACAGCGAACTGGCGGCATCCGCAGGCTTCGCGTCCTCCATCAACTTCGCGCCCGGTATCAAGGAACGCATCAGCGCCAGCCGGATCACGCTGGAAAAGGCCGACCATGCCGAACGCGTGCTGGCGGTGATGGGCGATTTCGGCACCGATACCCGCCGGTATCAGACCCAGCACGACTGGGCCGCCCGCATTGACCGCGACACCGACCTGGGCACGACGCGCCGCGAAGGCGATATGCGCCTGTCGGTGTTCCATTATCCGATCAATGGCTGGACCGATGCGGTGGTGATGAACGTGCTGCAGGGGCTGGCGACCGGCGTGCAGATGCAGGAACTGACCCGCATCTCCTATGCCCCCCTAGCCGAGGTCTTCCGCGAGATCGCCCCGCGAGAGGCCCGCCACGCCGAACTGGGGCTGGAGGGGCTGACGCGCATCGTGGAAACCGACGCCGGCCGGGCCGAGGCACAGGCGAGCCTTGCCTATTGGCGCCCCCGCGTCGCGGCGGGCTTCGGCGTGGCGAACTCGGCCCGGTATGACACGCAGGCGCGGTTCGGTATCCGCCACACCCCGAATGAAACGCTGCTGGCCCAGTGGGAGCAGCTGACGAACGAACATCTGGCGGCCTTGGGTCTTTGACCCCGGCGGCCTTGGACGAACTAGAAGGACAAGCCATGACCATCACGCTTCGCGCGCCGCGCCGCCTGGAAAGCTATCTTTGCGGGGAATGGGTGCCCGGCGCGAAGGAAGGGCAGACCCTTCTGGACGCGGCCACCGGCGATCCGGTGGCGACCATCGATTCCACTGGCCTGGATTTCCGGGCGGCGCTTGACCATGGCCGCGCCAAGGCGGGACCGAAGCTGCGGGCGATGACCTTCCACGAACGCGCAGGAATGCTGAAGGCGCTTGGCCTGGCGCTGATGGCGCAGAAGGAAGACTTCTACACCGAAAGCCTGCATACCGGCGCGACCCGCGCCGATGGCTGGGTCGATATCGAGGGCGGCATCGGCACCATGCTGACCTTTGCCTCGAAGGGACGGCGCGAACTGCCGAACACCCGCGTGCTGACCGATGGCGAGGTGGAGGTGCTGTCCAAGGACAACAGCTTCAGCGCCCAGCATATCCTGTCGCCGCTGCATGGCGTGGCGATCCACATCAACGCCTTCAACTTCCCCGTCTGGGGGATGCTGGAAAAGATCGCGCCCACCCTGCTGGCGGGCGTGCCCTGCCTGGTGAAGCCCGCCAGCCAGACCGCCTATCTGACCGAACTGGTGGTGCGCCGCATCATCGACACGGGCATCCTGCCCGAAGGCGCGCTGCAACTGGTGTGCGGATCGGTGGGCGACCTGCTGGACCATGTCACCGAACAGGACGCCGTGACCTTCACCGGGTCGGCCCATACCGGGCGCAAGCTGAAGACGCACCCGGCGATAGTCAATCATTCCGTCCGCTTCACGATGGAGGCCGACAGCCTGAACGCCACCATCCTCGGCCCCGACGCGGTGGCGGGCACGCCCGAGTTCGACCTGTTCGTGAAGGAAGTCGCGCGCGAGATGACCAGCAAGGCGGGCCAGAAATGCACCGCCATCCGCCGCGTCATCGCCCCGCGCGGACAGGTGGACGCCCTGATCTCCGCCCTGCGCGACCGTCTGGACAAGACCGCCCTGGGGATGCCGGGGGACGAGGGCACGCGCATGGGTCCGCTTGCCAGCCTGGGCCAGCGGGACGAGGTCCAGGCACGGATCCGCGAATTGCAGGCGGTGGCGGAAATCGTGGCGGGCAACCCCGATAACGTGCGCGTCGGATCGGGCGATGCCGAGAAAGGCGCCTTCCTGAACCCGGTCCTGCTTCATGCCGCCAACCCGTTCGAGGCCGACGCGGTGCATGATTGCGAGGCTTTCGGGCCGGTTTCCACCGTCATGGGCTATGACAACATCGACGAGGCGGTGGCTTTGGCCGCGCGCGGGCGGGGGTCGCTGGTGTCCTCGGTCTTCACCGACGACAAGGACGTGGCCGAACGCGTCGTGCTGGGCGTGGCCCCCTTCCATGGGCGGGTGCTGATCGGCAACCGCGCCTCGGCCAAGTCGTCCACCGGGCACGGATCACCGCTGGCGCCGCTGGTCCATGGCGGGCCCGGCCGCGCCGGCGGGGGCGAGGAAATGGGCGGCATCCGCGGCGTCAAGCACTTCATGCAGCGCACTGCGGTCCAAGGAACGCCCCGCCTGCTGTCGGCCGTCACGGGCCGCTGGATCGAGGGCGCGGATACCCAGGCGGGCGACCACCCCTTCCGCAAGTCGCTGGCCGAACTGCGCATCGGCGACCAGCTGGTCACGGCGGCGCGGCAGGTCACGCTGGAGGATGTCGAGCATTTCGCGGAATTCACCGGCGACACCTTCTATGCCCACATGGACAGCGATGCTGCCAAAGCCAACCCCTTCTTCGACGACCGTGTGGCCCATGGCTATCTGATCGCGTCCTTTGCGGCGGGGCTGTTCGTTGAACCAAATCCCGGCCCGGTGCTGGCAAACTATGGCGTGGACAACCTGCGCTTCCTGACCCCCGTCTATTTCGGCGACACGTTGCAGGTCCGCCTGACCTGCAAGGAGATCAACCCGCGCGAAAACGCCGGCCACGGAGAGGTCCGCTGGGACTGTCAGGTCACGAACCAGAACGGCGCCGTGGTTGCGCAATATGACGTGCTGACGATGGTGGCGAAACAATGGCCGCCCGTCGCAACACCCATGGCGTGATGGTTGCCTGCGGCTTGCCGGTGAGGCGCAGGAGACGTGGCCCCGACAGGGTGCTTGCTTGCGCCATCATCCACCACGGGGTGCGTGCAAGCACGCACCCTACGGGTTAACGCACCGCCTTGATCCCCTCCAGGATCAGCGTGGTCGCGACATCCGCATAATCCTCGCGGCTGATACGGCCGCCGTCCTTGAACCACATATAGACCCAGTTCATCATGCCAAACAGCGACATGGTGACAGGCATCAGCAGCGGGCGTTCGCGGGTGTTGAGGCCGGGGTTGATCTGGTCCAGCACCGCCGAGAACCGCTTCACGATCCCCCGCTCGACCTCCATGATCTGCGCCTTCTGGTCGTCGGTCAGGGCGGCGGTGCCGTTCAACTGCACCTTGTGCTGGTTGTCGGCCCCGCGATAGCCGTCGAGAACCGCGCCAACCAGGCTTCGCAGACGCTGATGCGGCGGCAAGGCGGGGTCGTCGGCGGCCTGGATCGCCTCGTCTAGTTCTTCCAGATGCGTGATGATGATCGCAAAGATCAGTGCATCCTTGGACGGATAGTAATGATACAGCAGCGCCTTGCTGACCTGGGCCTGCTGGGCGATCTGGGACATCGACGCCTTGTCCATGCCCTGTTCGGCAAAGACAAGCGCCGCATGATCCAGGATGCTGCGGCTCTTTTCCTCGAAATCCTGTGCCCGCGTCCGAGCCATGGGGTCACTTTCCTGCTGGACAATCATCCGCCGCTTTAACCGGGGGTCGCGGCAAAGTCACCATCACCCCCGGCGCGGTTGTCACTCTTTCGGGCGGTTGTCGATCACCCGCTTGGCCTTGCCTTCCGACCGGGCGATGCCGCCGGGATCGCGCACCTCGATCCGGGTCGAGACGCCCACCACCGACTTGATGTGATGCGACAGTTCCCTGGCCGCTGCCGCGCGGGCATCGGCTGCGGCGTGATCGCCGGCGCATTCCACATGGACGGTCATCGTGTCCATGCGGCCCGACCGGGTCAGCTCGATCTGGAAATGCGGCGCGAGGCCTGGGCATTTCAGGATCTGCTCCTCGATCTGAGTCGGGAAGACGTTGACTCCGCGCAGGATGATCATGTCGTCGGACCGGCCCGTAATCTTCTCGATCCGGCGCATGGACCGCGCGGTGCCGGGCAGAAGCCGCGTCAGGTCGCGGGTGCGGTAACGCACCATCGGCAGACCTTCCTTGGTCAGCGTGGTGAAGACCAGTTCGCCCATCTCGCCATCGGGCAGAACCTCGCCGGTCACGGGGTCGACGATTTCCGGATAGAAGTGGTCTTCCCAGATATGCAGCCCGTCCTTGGTTTCGACGCATTCCATTGCGACACCCGGCCCCATCACCTCGGACAGGCCATAGATGTCGACGGCGTGCATATCGAAGGCGTCCTCGATTTCCTGGCGCATGGCGTTCGTCCAGGGCTCGGCGCCGAAGATGCCGACCTGCAACGACGATTCGCGCGGGTCCAAGCCCTGGCGGCGGAATTCGTCCAGGATCGACAGCATATAGCTGGGCGTCACCATGATGATGCGCGGCTTGAAGTCGTTGATCAGCGTCACCTGCCGTTCGGTCATGCCGCCCGACATGGGAACGACCGTGCAACCCAGACGCTCGGCCCCGTAATGCGCGCCAAGCCCGCCGGTGAACAGGCCATAGCCATAGGCGTTGTGCAGCATGTCGCCGGGCCGCCCTCCGGCCGCGCGGATCGACCGGGCGATCAGGTTCGCCCAGTGGTCGATATCGGCCTGGGTATAGCCCACCACGGTCGGCTTGCCGGTGGTGCCCGACGATCCGTGGATGCGCACCAGCTTGGACTGCGGCACGGCGAACATGCCGAAGGGATAGCAGTCGCGCAGATCCTGCTTGGTGGTAAAGGGAAACCTGGCGATGTCCTTCAGGGTCTTCAGATCCTCGGGGTGGACATCGGCCTTGATGAACTGGTTGCGGTAGAAGGGCGAGTTTTCAAACGCGTGCTTCAGCGACCGCTTCATGCGGTGGAACTGCAGCGCCTCGATCTCGTCGCGCGACGCGGTCTCGATCGGGTCGAGATCCTTGGGGTTCGGGGTCAGGTCTTCCATGGGTCTCCTCCCTCTCGGTGCGGTCAGGCGGGCAGATGGGTGCCCTTGACGGTGCGCGAATGGCCGCGGAACTCGGCCACGTGGTCGCCGTCCTGGTTGGTGATGCGGATGTCGTAGATGCCTGACCGGCCCCGGCGCGACGTTTCCGTGGCGGTGGCGGTCAGCCGATCGCCGATGCGGCCCGGGATCAGGTAGGTGATCGAGCAATGCTGCGCCACGACCATCTGGTTGTAGCTGTTGCAGGCAAAGGCAAAGGCACTGTCCGCCAGCGTGAAGATATAGCCGCCGTGGCAGTTCCCATGCCCGTTCGACATGGCGTCCGTGACCGTCATGGACAACGTGGCCTGTCCCGGCGCGATGTGGTCCAGGGTCATGCCAAGCCGCTGGCTGGCCGAGTCGTCGTTCCACATGGCCTGGGCCGAGGCTTCGGCGATCTCCTGCGGGGTCATGTCGCTGATGGGCTTCATTTGCCGGTGAACCGCGCGGAGCGCTTTTCCAGGAAGGCAGTGACGCCCTCGGCATAGTCCGCACTGCGGCCCGCCTGCTGCTGGCAGTCGCGTTCGGCGTCAAGCTGCTGGTCGAGGCTGTTGGTCGCCGCGTCCTGGATCAGCCGTTTGGTCAGGCCCAGGCCCAGGGTCGGGCCTGCGGCGAGTGACCGGGCCAACGTTTCCGCCTCGGCCATCAGGTCGGCATCCTCGACCGCTTTCCAGATCAGCCCCCAGTCGGCGGCCTTTTCGGCCATCAGCGGTTCGGCCGTCAGGGCAAGCGCCTTGGCGCGCGGTTCACCCAGGATGCGGGCCAGCGACCAGGTGCCGCCCGCATCGGGGATCAGGCCGATCTTAGCGAAGGCCTGGATGAACTTCACCGATTTCGCCGCCAGAACGATGTCGCAGGCGAAGGCGATGTTGGCCCCCGCCCCTGCCGCCACGCCGTTGACCGCGCAGACGGCCGGCTTTTCCAGAGACCGGATCAGCCGCAGCGTCGGGTTGTAGAAGGTGTCCAGCGTTTTCCCCAGATCCGGCGCAGGACCGCCCTTGCGGGGATCGCGGTCGCCCAGATCCTGGCCCGCGCAAAATCCGCGCCCCGCCCCGGTCAGCAGCACCGCCCGAACGGCCGAATCGTCGTGCGCCCGCTGGATGCCTTCGCGCAGCGCCAAGTGCATTTCCTCGTTGAAGGAATTCAGCTTGTCGGGACGGTTCAACGTCAGCGTCAGCACGCCATCGGCAAGCGCCGACAGCACCGTGGGGGATGCGGTCATGGTCTTCTCCCTTCGCGCCGATTTCTCGGCCTCCTCGCAGAAATATGTTGCATAAACCGACCGGCCGGTCAATGATATTCGCAAGCCGGAGGAGGAACCGGCGGAGGAGCCCATGACCGATTTCTTTGCCCGCCATCGCCAGATGCTGGACGACGCCGTCCGGGCGCTTCACGCGCGGACATTCTGGACCCCCTTCCCCGAGGTGCCCAGCGGGAAAATCTATGGCGAAACCGCCAAGGCGGATGGCGAAGCCAGCTATGCCGCGCTGCTGGGCCAGCCCTTCGCAATGCCCGGCCATCCCGAACAGCACCGTCTGGGGGCCGAGGTTTCGCCCTGGGGCGATTCGCTGAACATCACTTATCCGGCGGCGGATGCGCCTGCGGTGATCGCGGCGGCGCAGGGCGCGGCCGACGATCTTGCATCGGCCAGCGTGGAACAGCGCGTTGGCGCCTGCCTTGAGATCCTGTCGCGATTGAACCGGATCAGCTTCCTGATGGGCCACGCGACCATGCACACCACGGGCCAGGCATTCGCCATGGCCTTCCAGGCGGGCGGACCGCACGCGCAGGATCGCGGGTTGGAAGCGGTCGTCATGGCCTACGCCGAAATGACCCGCTTTGCCGATGCTGCCCGCTGGGAAAAGCCCCAGGGCAAGGCCGCGCCCTTGGTGATCGACAAGCAATGGACGCTGGTGCCTGCCGGTCTCGCGCTTGCCATCGGCTGCAACACCTTCCCCACCTGGAACAGCTATCCCGGCATCTTCGCCAGCCTCGCCACCGGGAACCCGGTGATCGTGAAGCCGCATCCTGCCGCGATCCTGCCGCTGGCCCTGACCGTGCAGGTCGCGCGCGAGGTGATGGCGGAAGCCTGCCTGCCCGCCGATGCGATCCTGCTGGCCGTGGATGAACCGGGGGCCGAGATCACCAAGCAACTGGCGACCGATCCCGCCGTGCGGCTGATCGACTATACCGGGTCGTCCACCTTCGGGAACTGGCTGCGCGCGAACGCGACGCAGGCGCAACTGTTCACCGAAGAAACCGGCGTCAACAGCATCGTCATCGCCGCCACCGACGATTTCGACGGGATGTGCGCGAATCTGGCGTTCTCGCTGTCGCTCTACTCCGGGCAGATGTGCACCTCGCCGCAGAACATCTATGTACCGAAGGGCGGGATAGACACGGGCCAAGGCCACAAATCCTTCGATCAGGTGGCCGAAGGTCTGGCCGCAGCTATCGACCGGCTTCTGGCCGATCCGAAGCAGGCGGCAGGTATCTGCGGCGCGATTGCCAATCCCGCGACGCGCGACCGCGTGGAACAGGCCCGTGCCCAAGGCCACGTTATCCGCGACGGCACGCCGCTGTTGCTGGCGGTGGATCCGGGCGCAGCCATCGCGCAGGATGAATGCTTCGGACCCGTGGCCTTTGTCATCCCCTGCGCCGACGCGGACGACGGCGTCGCCCGCGCCGCAGGTCTGGCCGCGACCAAGGGCGCCATCACTGCCGCGCTTTACGACACCGAGGATGCCCGCATTGCACGCGCCGTTCGCGCCTTCGCCCGCGCGGGGGTCAACCTGTCGGTCAACCTGACCGGCAACATCTTCGTCAACCAGTCGGCAGCCTTCAGCGATTTCCATGTGACGGGTGCGAACCCGGCCGGAAACGCCAGCCTGACCGACACCGCCTTTGTCGCGACCCGCTTTCGCCGCGTGATGTGGCGCAGGCCCGCCGCCGCTACCGTTTAACCAAGTTCTCTGGGGAGGAGACGACAATGCACAAGACCCTGACCACCACGGCCCTTGCCACCCTGCTGGCCCTTGGCGCCACCGCCGCATCCGCCGAAATCCGCATCGGCGCATCGGTTTCCGCCACCGGCCCTGCCGCCTTCCTGGGCGATCCCGAGGCGAAGACGGTGGAAATGTTGGTCGAGCAGATCAACGAGGCGGGCGGCGTCAACGGCGAGGAAATCGCGCTGACGCTTTATGACGACGGCGGCGACCCGAACAAGGCGCGCACCTTCGCCACCCGCCTGATCGAGGATGACGAGGTCGTGGCGATCATCGGCGGGTCCACCACCGGCACCTCCATGTCGATCCTGTCGGTGGCCGAGGACAACGAGATCCCCTTTATCTCGCTGGCCGGCGCCATCGACATCATCGACCCCGTAAAGCCCTTCACCTTCAAGACCCCGCACACCGACCGCATGGCCTGCCAGAAGATCTTCGAGGACATGCAGAAGCAGAACATCACCACCATCGGCATGATCTCGGGCACCGACGGCTTTGGCGCATCGATGCAGGCGCAGTGCAAGGACGTGGTCGGCGAATACGGCATCACGGTCGCCGCGGACGAGACCTATAACCCGACCGACGCCGACATGACCACGCAGCTGACCAAGATCCGCAACACCGAGGGCGTGCAGGCCGTGCTGAACCCCGGCTTTGGCCAGGGTCCGTCCATCGTGACGCGCAACTATCGCCAGCTGGCGATCGACCTGCCGCTGTATCAGTCGCACGGCGTGGCATCCGACGGCTTTATCGAACTGGCGGGCGCCGAGGCGGCCGAGGGCGTGCGCCTGCCCGGCACCGCGCTGCTGATTGCGGACCAGTTGGGTGCGGACGATCCGCAAAAGGGCGTGGTCGATGCCTACAAGACCGCATTCGAGGAAAAGACCGGCACCTCGGTCGGCACATTCGGCGGCTATGCCCATGACGCCTTCCTCATCCTGACCGACGCCATCAAGCGCGCCGGCAGCGCCGAGCCGCAGGCGATCCGCGACGCCATCGAGGCGACCGAAGGCCTGGCCGGCACCACCGGCATCTATACCATGTCGGCCGACAACCACCTGGGCCTCGACCTGTCCGCCTTCCGCATGCTGGAAATCAAGGGCGGCGAATGGAACGTGGTGGAGTGATCCGCTGACCGCCGCGCCCCGTCGCGGGCGCGGCCTCACCTGACAATCTTGGGGTCGCCATGGCGGAACTGCTGCAATTCCTGTTTTCGGGCGTGACGGTCGGCGCGGTCTATGCGCTTGTCGCGCTTGGTTTCACGATCATCTACAACGCATCCGACGTGGTGAACTTCGCGCAAGGCGAATTCGTCATGCTGGGGGGAATGCTGACCTTCGTGTGCCACGCGGCGGGCCTGCCCCTGCCGCTGGCCGCGCTGATCGCCATTGTCGTTACCTCGGTCGTGGGTGTCGCGATGAACAAGCTGGCGATCGAGCCCGCGCGCGGCGCGCCTGTCGTATCGCTCATCATCATCACCATCGGCGCGTCGATCTTCATCCGGGGGGCTGCGCAACTGCTGTTCGGCAAGCAGATCCACAGCTTTCCGGCCTTTTCCGGCGACACGCCGCTGCGCATCGGC
The DNA here is from genome assembly GCF_030863885.1 of Paracoccus actinidiae. Classification (NCBI taxonomy): domain Bacteria; kingdom Pseudomonadati; phylum Pseudomonadota; class Alphaproteobacteria; order Rhodobacterales; family Paracoccaceae; genus Paracoccus; species Paracoccus actinidiae. The sequence continues at coordinate 1,004,749 of NZ_CP132956.1, read as the reverse complement.
GGGGCCACCATCCTGCCGCAAAGCCTGTGGGTGATCGGCGGCGCGGTGGTGGTCTTCGTGGGCCTGTGGCTGTTCTTCACCCGCACGCTGACGGGCCGGGCGGTGCTGGCCACGTCGAACAACCGGCTGGCCGCGCAACTGGTGGGCATCAACACGGGCTTCGTGATGACGCTCTCCTTCGCGCTGTCGGCGGGCATCGGCGCGCTTGCGGGCGTGCTGGCGACGCCGATCACGCTGACCTCCTATGACGTGGGCTTGGCCTTCGCGCTGAAAGGCTTTGCCGCCGCCATGCTGGGGGGCATGGGCAACCCCAAGGGCGCACTTGTGGGCGGCTTCCTTCTGGGCCTGATCGAGGCGCTGACGGCCGGATACCTGTCCTCGCAATACAAGGACGCCGCGGCCTTTGTCGTGATCCTGCTGGTGCTGTTCTTCATGCCGCAGGGCCTGTTCGGCGCCAAATCGACCGAGCGGGTGTGACCATGAAGCTGACGCCGAAAACCGCCACGCTGCTGGTCTTGGTCGTTCTGGTCGCCCTGTCGCCGCTGCTGTTCCCCTCGGGCTATTACTACCGCGTCGGCGCCCTGATCTTCGTAAACGCCATTGCCGTGACCGGCATCGTGATCCTGACCGGATATGCGGGTCAGATCAGCCTGGGCCATGCCGGATTCGCAGGCATCGGCGCCTATGCCTGCGCGCTTGCGCCCCTCCATCTGGGCCTGCATCCCTCGCTGGCGCTGCTCCTGGGCGCCGCCATTTCGGCAGTCCTGGCCTATCTGGTCGGCCGTCCGATCCTGCGGCTGAAGGGTTATTACCTGGGCGTCGCCACCCTGGGTTTCGGCATCCTGGTGTCGATGGTCCTGAACAACGAACGGCAACTGACCGGCGGTCCCGACGGGATGGAAGTGCCGGACCTGGGCCTGCGCGGGCTGCTGAAAGACGCCGGGCTGGACCTGACCAACGGCCAGTTCTGGTATTTCTTCTGCGGCATCGTCCTGATCCTGGCCGCATGGCTGGCGCTGAACCTGTTCAACAGCCCCACCGGCCGCGCCCTGCGCGCGCTACATGGATCCGAGGTCGCGGCGCGCACCGTGGGCGTGGACGTGGCCCGGCTGAAGCTGCAGGCCTTCGTAATCTCGGCGGTCTATGCCTCGGTCTCGGGGTCGCTGCTGGCGCTGCAGAACAAGTTCATCACGCCGGATGTCGCGGGCTTCATGCACTCGATCGAGATGGTGACCATGGCCGTCCTGGGCGGCGTTGGATCGGTCCTGGGCGCGATCTTCGGGACGGCGGTGCTGACGCTGCTGCCGCAGGTGCTGACGGTCTTTGCCGAATATGAACAGCTTGTGCTGGGCCTTGTGATGATGCTGGTGATGATCTTCCTGCCGCAGGGGCTGCTGCCGTCGATCCTGCGCAAGGTCCGGGGGAAAGACGAATGACCGCGCTTCTGTCCATCGAGGGCCTGGGCATCAGCTTCGGCGGCCTCAAGGCCGTGAACGATGTCAGCTTCGTCGTGGAACCGGGCGAGATCACGTCCGTCATCGGGCCGAACGGCGCGGGCAAGACCACGCTGTTCAACATGATCTCGGGCGTCTATCAGCCCGGCCAGGGCCGCGTGGTCCTGGGTGGAGAGGACGTGACCGGCATGGCCCCGCATTTGCTGGCCCGGCGCGGTATGTCGCGGACCTTCCAGAACCTGCAGATCTTCCAGTCCATGACCGTGCTGGAAAACGCCATCTCAGGCTATCACCTCAAGGAACGCGGGCCGGTTCTGGCGGACCTGTTCAACCTGCCCTCATCCCGCCGCCGCGCCGCCGCTGCGCAGGAAGGCGCGCGCGCGCTTCTGGCCCGCGTGGGCTTGGAACGCGCGGCCGAGCGCGAGGCCGGGAACCTGTCCTATGGCGCGCTGAAACGGCTGGAGATTGCCCGCGCCCTGGCGCTGTCGCCGAAAATCCTGCTGCTGGACGAACCCGCCGCAGGCTGCAACGCGGTCGAGACCGAGGAGATCGACCACCTGATCGCCGAGGTCGCGAAATCCGGCGTGGCGATCCTGCTGGTCGAACACGACATGAAGATGGTCATGCGCATCTCGAACCATATCGTCGTGCTGGACCACGGCGAAAAGATCGCCGAGGGCGATCCCGCCAGCGTCAGCCGCAACCCGGCGGTCATTGCCGCATACCTTGGAACGGAGGCCGCCCATGCTGACGGTTGAAGGGCTGCGGTCGCGCTATGGCCGTATCGAGGTCTTGCACGGCATCGACCTGAACGTCCAGTCGGGCGAGATCGTCACCGTTGTCGGGGCCAACGGCGCGGGCAAGACGACGCTGCTGAAATGCCTGTCGGGCACGCAGCCGGTATCGGGCGGCACCATTACCTTCCGGGGCGAGGCTCTGACCGGCGTTCCCGCGCATCGCCGCCCTGCGCGCGGCCTGACCCAATCACCTGAAGGACGCCAGATCTTCACCAACCTGACGGTCGAGGAAAACCTCCGCCTGGGTGCCTATCTGTTCACCGACGACCGCGTGGAAAAGGACATGGAGGACGCCTTTGGGATGTTCCCCATCCTGCGCGAAAAACGCAACCTGCCCGCGGGCGGTCTGTCGGGAGGGCAGCAGCAGATGCTGGCCATGGCCCGCGCGCTGATGGGCCGTCCGTCCTGCCTGTTGCTGGACGAGCCGTCGATGGGCCTGGCCCCGATCATCGTGCAGCAGATCTTCGACGTGGTCAGCGGGTTGAAGGCGCTTGGGGTCACGGTCCTGCTGGTCGAACAGAACGCCTTTGGCGCGCTGAAGATCGCCGATCGGGGCTATGTCATGGAGACCGGCCGCATCACCATGTCCGGCGCGGCGGCGGACCTGATCGCCGACCCCCGCATTCGCGCGGCTTATCTGGGGATATGAGATGTCAGTTGTGACCATTAGCCGCGAGGGCGGGATTGCCGTTGTGACGGTGGACAACCCGCCGGTGAATGCGCTTGGCCAGGCCCTGCGGCAGGGGCTGTGGGATGCGGTGGGTTCGCTCGAGGCCGATCCCGCCGTCCGTGCGGTGGTGCTGATCTGCGCGGGCCGGACCTTCATCGCGGGCGCCGACGTGACCGAATTCGGCAAGCCGCCGCAGGCGCCGCACCTGCCCGACCTGGTGGACCGGATCGAGGGGGCGCAGAAGCCCTGGGTGGCGGCGATCCACGGTTCCGCCCTGGGCGGCGGGTTCGAGGTGGCGATGGGCTGCCGCTTCCGGGTGGCGGTGGAGGGCGCATCCGTCGGCCTGCCCGAGGTGACGCTGGGCATCGTTCCCGGCGCATCGGGCACCGTGCGCACGCCGCGCCTGGCGGGGGTGGAAGCTGCCGTCGATCTGGTCACATCCGGCAAGCCGGTGCGGGCCGGGAAGGCGCTGTCGCTGGGCCTGCTGGACGCGGTCTTTGCGGGCGACCTGCAGGCCAATGCCGTGGCCTTCGCCCGCGAGGCGCTGACCCGCGACCTGCCGCCGCCGGTATCGGCCCGCCCGGTCACCGCCCCCGATCCCGCCTTCTGGGACGACCGCCGCAAGACGGTCGCGAAAGCCGCCAAGGGGGCGGATGCGCCGCTGCGCGCGCTTGACTGCCTGCGCAAGGCGGCAGAGGCACCCTTCACCGAGGCCATGGCGTTCGAGCGCCAGACCTTCCTGGACCTGCGCGGGTCCGATCAGGCGGCGGCCCTGCGCCACGTGTTCTTTGCCGAACGCGCCGCGCCGCGTCCCGCGCGCCTGAAGGGCGTCGATCCGCTGCCCTTGACCACGGCGGGCGTGATCGGCGGCGGCACCATGGGCGCGGGCATCGCCGCCGCGCTGCGCGATGCGGGCCTGCCGGTGGTGCTGATCGAACGCGACAACGAGGCCGTGGCCCGCGGGATCGCCAACCTGCGCGCGATCTTCGCGGGCGCGGTGAAGCGCGGCAAGCTGACCGAGGCGCAGGCCGCCGACCGCATGGCGGGCGTGACCGCCACCACGGATTACGGGGCGCTGTCGGACGCCGACCTGGTGATCGAGGCCGTCTTCGAGGAGATCGGCGTCAAGCGCGCGGTCTTCGCGCAACTGGCGCAAGCCTGCCGGCCCGATGCGGTGCTGGCCACCAACACCTCCTACCTCGACCCGCGCCTGATCGCCGAGGGGGTGCCCGACCCCGGCCGCTTCATCGGCCTGCACTTCTTCAGCCCCGCCAACGTGATGCGGCTTCTGGAGATCGTGCCGGTGCCCGAAACCTCGGACCGGACGCTGGCCACAGGTTTTGCGCTTGGCCGGATGCTGGGCAAGACGCCCGTGCAGTCGGGCATCTGCGAGGGCTTCATCGGCAACCGCATCCTCAAGCGCTATCGCGCTGGCGCCGAGGCCCTGGTCCGCCAAGGCATCCCGATTGCGGACATCGACGCGGCCATGCGCGCTTATGGCCTGGCGATGGGACCGTTCGAGGCCCAGGATCTGGGCGGCCTCGACATCGCATACCTGCAGCGCGAAGGCGCGCGGGCGGCGGGCCAGGACGTGGAGGAAACCCTGGGCGACATCCTGGTGCGCGCGGGCCGCAAGGGCCAGAAGACCGGCGGCGGCTGGTACGACTATGCCCCGGGCGACCGCAGGCCGCAGCCCTCGGCCGCCGTGGCGGACCTGCTGGCGGACCGGATCGCCGGCACAACCACGATGGATGCCGACGCCATCGCCCGCCACCTGGTCGCCGAGATGGCCGCCGAGGGCCAGGCGATCCTGGACGAAGGCATCGCCGCAACCCCCGCCGACATCGACCTGGTGGAAATCCACGGCTACGGCTTTCCCCGCTGGCGCGGCGGACCAATGTGGGCGGTGGGCAAACGCTAACCGCCGGATTCAGGGCCCGCTTGGCTGCGGTCGCAGGCCTGGGGAAAAAGGGCACCCGCAGGCACGACGGCCCCAGGGGGGGCGGGTCCGTCACCTGCCGTGATCGACGGGCCGCCCCGGCGGGGAACCAGGCGACCCTTGCCGGTCAGGACAGATGGGTCTTGAACCAGTCCAGCGTCCGGTCCCAGGCGAGCTTCGCCGCCGCCTCGTCGTAGCGCGGGGTGGAATCGTTGTGAAAGCCGTGGTTCGTGCCGGGATAGATATGCGCCTCGTAACGCTTGCCGTGCTCCTTCAGCGCGGCCTCGTAGGCGGGCCAGGTGGCGTTCACGTTCTCGTCCGTTTCGGCGAAATGCAAAAGCAGCGGGGCCCGGATCTTCGGCACATCCTCGACCGGGGCCTGGCGGCCATAGAAGGGTACGGCGGCGGCCAGTTCGGGATAGGCGACGGCGGCCGCGTTCGATACGCCGCCGCCATAGCAAAAGCCGGTGATGCCGACCTTGCCGGTGGTCATGTCGCTTGCCATCAGGAATTCGATGGCCGCAAAGAAATCGTTCATCAGCCGGGCGGAATCCACCTGCCTTTGCAATTCGCGCCCAGCCTCGTCATTGCCCGGATAGCCCCCCACCGGGGTCAGCCCGTCCGGTGCAAGCGCCACGAACCCCGCCTTGGCCACGCGCCGCGCCACATCCTCGATATAGGGGTTCAGGCCGCGGTTTTCGTGGACCACCACCACGCCGGGCGCGGGCGCATCCAGGGCCACGCCCTCGGCTGCCGGGCGGACCAGATAGGCCCGCACCTCGGTGTGTCCATTGGGGGAAGGATAGGTGATGTATTCGGCAATGATGCCAAGATCGGTAGAGGCGACCTGCTGGGCAAGCGCGTAATCGGGGCTGAGGGTCTTCAGCAGCGCAAGCGCCGTCATTCCCCCCACGGCGTATTTGGCCGCCCGGTCCAGGAAGTCACGCTTGGTAATCCGGCCATGGGCATAACCATCATACAGTTCCAGCAGTTCGGGTGGAAAGTCCTTCGCGGTCAGTCGGGCCATCTGAAATCCCTTGTGCGGTTGCGTTCTACGGGATCCTAGGGCCATTTCGACGCAGCCAGCGATCACAGTTTGGAAAGCACGGCATCCTCGCCCCCCGTCAGGTGCAGGGCTGTCCCTTTGTCACCCGGTCCAGGATCAGCGGCATCAGCCCGCCATGCGCCAGGGTTTCGATTTCAAGGCTGGTCTCGATTGCGGCGGTGGCGTCCAGGATGTCAACGGTGCCCGATGCGCGATGCAGCGTCACGCGGACGGGCGCGCGGGGGGCCAGCCGGGCAGGGTCCAGGTCGATCTCGATCCGGTCATGCGCCGTCAGGGCCAGTGACCGGGGCGTGACGCCGTCCGGCAAACGCAGGGGCAGGATGCCCATGCCGATCAGGTTCGACCGGTGGATCCGTTCAAAACCGACCGCCAGCACCGCCCGCGTGCCCAGCAGCGCCGCGCCCTTGGCCGCCCAGTCGCGCGACGATCCCATGCCGTAACGCTCGCCCGCGACGATCACGACCGGGATGCCCGCTTCCCGATACCGTCCGGCCGCCTGCCACAAGGGCAGGAGCGTGCCGTCGGGCAGGATCGTGCTGCCCGGCGGGATCCCGGGGGCCAGCAGGTTCTGGACGGACTTGTTGGTGAACAGCCCGCGCAGCATCGCCTGCCAATTGCCGCGACGGGACGAAAAGACGTTCAGGTCATGGGCCGGATCGCCCTGTTCCACCAGATAGCGCCCGGCCTCTCCTCTCTTCGGGATGGCCCCCGCAGGCGAGATATGGTCGGTCGTGATGTCGTCGCCCAGGACAAGGAGTGGCGCGGCGGTGATCCGGGCGTCGCGTGGGGCGGCAAAATCCGCAAAAGGCGGGCGGCGGATATAGGTGGATGCCGGATCCCAGGGGAACAGCGGCGTCGCGGGGGCATCCAGATCCCCCCACAACCTGCTGGCCTCGGCCCCGTCATAGGCTGCGGCATAATCGGCGCTGTCCAAGGCCAGGGTGAGGGCCGCGTCGATTTCCGCCCCCGTGGGCCACAGGTCGGCCAGATGGACGCCGGGTGCGATCTCATCGGTCAGGATGTTGCGTTCCACATTGCCAGCAAGCGCAAAGGCCACCACCAGGGGGGGCGAGGCGAGGAACCCCGCCTCGAGCTGCGGATGCACGCGGCCCGGAAAGTTGCGGTTGCCGGACAGGACGGCCACCTGCAACCGCCCCTGGGCCTGGGCCTGGATCGCGGTGTCGGGAAGCGGACCGGAATTGCCGATGCAGGTGGTGCAGCCGTAGCCCACGATGCCAAAGCCCACGGCCTCCAGATCGGCCAGCAGTCCGGCCCGTTCCAGGTATCGTTCCGCCGTCGGCGATCCCGGCGCCAGCGAGGTCTTGACATGGGGCGGCGGCGTCAGGCCCAGGGCACGGGCCTTGCGCGCCACCAGACCGGCGGCGACCAGCAGGCGCGGGTCGCTGGTGTTGGTGCAACTGGTAATGGCCGCAATAGCCACGGCGCCGTCCGGGGCCTGACCTGCGGGCGCCGCCACGGGGTCGCCCCGCATGGACCGGGTCGCGGCAACGGTACCCCCAGCCGGGATGCGGTCCTGGGGGCGGCGGGGACCAGCCAGGCTGACCTCGACCGCCGACAGGTCCAGGCTCAGCGTGTCGGTAAAGACGGGGGATTCTTCCGGGTCGAACCACAGCCTCTGGCGGCGGCAGTATCCTTCGACCATGGCGCAGTGATCGAGGCTGCGCCCGGTCTGGCGCAAATAGGCGATCGTTGCCCCGTCCACCGGGAAGAACCCGGAATTGGCCCCGAACTCTGGGGCCATGTTGGCGATCACCGCCCGATCCCCCGCAGACAGGCTGGACACCCCCGGTCCGAAGAACTCCACGAAACGGTCGGCCAGATCGACGCGGCGCAACTGTTCGGTCACGGTCAGCGCCAGATCGGTCGCCGTCACTCCTTCGGGCAAGCGCCCGTTCAGGCGGACGCCGATCACGTCGGGGACGCGCAGCATCACGGGCATTCCAAAGAAGACGCTTTCGGCCTCGATCCCGCCGACGCCCCAGGCCAGAACGCCAATGCCGTTGATCATGGGCGTGTGGCTGTCCGTGCCGATCAGGGTGTCGGGCATCATCCAGCCACCCCGCGTCGTGACCACGGTGGCCAGCCGTTCCAGGTTCAGCGTGTGCATGATGCCGGTGCCGGGTGGATGAACGCGGAAATTCGACAGGCTGTTGGCGGCCCATTTCATGAAGCGATAGCGTTCGCCGTTGCGGCGGTATTCGTTTTCGATGTTGCGCGCCATGGCACCCGGCCCGCCCCAGGCATCGACCGCCAGGGAATGGTCGGTCGAGACATCGACGGGCAGGACCGGGTTCAGAAGCCGGGGGTCGAACCCCGCCTCGGCCAGGGCGGATCGCATGGCGGCGATATCGACCAAGGCGGGGCCGCAGGTCGTGTCGTGCATCAGCACGCGGCCGGGCCGAAAGGCGATTTCGGCCGTGCTGCGCCCCTGGCCCAGCCAGTCCAGGATCGCAGCCCGCCCGGCAGCCGGGTCGTCGCCGGTGCGCAGGACGTTTTCCAGCAGCAGCCGGTGGATATGCGGCAGACGGTGCAGCGCCGCGCCCGCCGCACCCGGCAGGTCGATGATTCCGTGTCCGTCGAACATGGCGGCAAATTGCATCGCGATCCCTCCGCAGTCGCGGAAGGATAGCATTATTTCGCCATGAAATGCAATCAGGCAAACAGGGCAGTCTTGATGATCGCTGCCTCTCGGATGTGGCGGTACAGGAATGTCGCGGCCGCCTGCATGTCGCGTTCCCCGATCAGATCCAGGATTTGCAGATGTTCGCGGCACTGCTGGGGCATCCGCCTGCGGTCGTGGGCGATGCTGTATTCCATCAGCCGCCGCACCCGGTTCACCCGGCGCACGGCGTCCAGAAAGAAGTCGTTGTTGGCGCAGGTCATCAGCATCTCGTGGAATTCGATGTTGGTGCCAAACACCTTTTGGGGGGTTTCGCGCTCATAGCTTTCCAGAAGCTGCTGCTGATGGCGGCGGGCGGCGTCAAAGGCCTCTTCGTCGATGCGAAAGCTGGGCAGCAGCAAGGCCTGCATCTCGATCGCGGCGCGGAATTGATAGGCGTCGGCATAGGCCTTGCGCGAGGTCAGGATTTCTCGGAATTCCCAGCCATTGCCCGGCAAGCGCTCGATCCAGCCTTCGTCCGCGATCTGCCGCAGCACCCGCAGCAAGCGGCCCCGCGTTACCCCGTAAAGGCGCATCAGTTCGTTTTCGCTTTGCCGGTCGGGCAGGTTGCCTGCCAGCTTATCGGCGGCGATGCGGTCGTAAAGAACGTCGTCGCCTGCCGCATCCGTGTCCATGGGCGGAATTTCCACGGCATTGCAGGCCAGGAAAAAGCCCCGGTTGGGCGTGGCCTCGACGATGCCCATCTGTTCCAGCATCTTCAGCGCGCTGACCACCGGCTGGCGCGACACCTTGAAATTGTCGGCCAAGACCTGGGCGGGAAGATGCTGGCCTGCCTTCATGTCCGCCTGCCGCGCGTGATCCACGATCCGGGCCATGATCTGGGGCGAAAGGCTGGCGCGCGCCATGGAAGACTCCTTCAAGAATACAGGCGGCGCGGTTCTGGGACCGCGCCGCCCGCAACCTCAATCCTCGTCCTGGCGGAACCGGGCCAAGCCCTTGAACAGGAACGGCGCCAGCAGGGCGATGACGGCAATGCCGATCATCACGGCGGAACCCGGATGCTGCAGCAGGATCATCGGATCGCCCAAGCTCATCTGCAGGGACCGGCGCAGGGCGCTGTCGGCCATCGGACCAAGGATCAGGCCCACGACCACGGGCGCGATGGGATAATCATATCGCCGCATGATGAAGCCCATGATGCCAAAGGCCACCAGCATCATCAGTTCGATCACCGACGGGTTCGCGGCAATCGTGCCCATGCAGGCAAAGACCAGGATTCCCGCGTAAAGCCAGGGCAGCGGGATCTTGAGCAGCCGCACCCACAACCCGACCAGCGGCAGGTTCAGGATCAGCAGCATCACGTTGGCGATGAACAGCGACGCGACAAGGCCCCAGACCAGATCGGGATGCTGCACGAACAGCAGCGGGCCGGGTTGCAGGTTATATTGCTGGAACCCTGCCAGCATCACCGCCGCCGTGGCCGAGGTGGGCAGGCCCAGCGTCAGCAATGGCACAAGGGTGCCCGCGGCGGATGCGTTGTTCGCAGCCTCGGGGCCGGCAACGCCTTCGATGGCGCCCTGACCAAACTCCTCGGGCTTCTGGGCCAGCTTGCGTTCGGTGGTATAGGACAGGAAGGTCGGGATTTCCGCCCCGCCCGCAGGCAGCGCGCCGATGGGAAAGCCGATGGCCGTGCCCCGCAGCCAGGGTTTCCAGGACCGTTTCCAATCCTCGCGCGACATCCAGATGGATCCCTTGATGGCAATGGGCTTTTCGTCGTTGAACAGGTGACGCGACGCGACGTGCAGCGCCTCGCCCAGGGCGAACAGGCCGACGGCCAGCGTCGTCACCTCGACCCCGTCCAGCAGGTTCGGGACGCCAAAGGCCAGCCGCGCCTGGCCGGTCAGCTGGTCGATGCCGATCAGCCCCAGCCACAGCCCGATGGCAAGGCTTGTCAGCCCGCGCAGCGGCGAGGATCCGAAGGTCGCCGACACCGTGACAAAGGCGATCAGCATCAGCCCGAAGTAATCCCACGGTCCGAACTGGATCGCGATCTTGACCAGCATCGGCGCGAAAAGGGCCAGGCCCATGGTGGCGATCAGGGTCGCCACGAAGGATCCGATGGCGGCGGTGGCAAGGGCCGGGCCGCCCCGCCCGCGCCGGGCCATCTGGTTGCCTTCAAGCGCGGTCACGACCGAGGCGCTTTCGCCCGGCGTGTTCAGCAGGATCGCGGTGGTCGAACCGCCATACATGCCGCCGTAATAGATGCCCGCGAACATGATCAGCGATCCGCCCGGGTCCAGCTTGAAGGTAATGGGCAGCAGCAGCGCCACGGTCAGCGCAGGCCCGATGCCCGGCAGCACGCCCACCGCCGTGCCCAACAGCACGCCGATGGCCGCAAAGGCCAGGTTCATCGGGTCCATCGCGGTCCCGAAGCCCTGCATCAGAAAGGCCAAGGATTCCATCGCCCGCCCTTTCTCAGAACAGCCGCTCGACCGGTCCCATGGGCAGGGACAGGGTCAGCAGCTTGTTGAACAACAGGAAAATCCCGGTCGCGAGGCCGAGGCCCAGGGCCAGATCGGCCAACCAGGCCCGGCGGCCAAAGGCGCGGGCGGTAAAGACGAACAGCAGCGTCGATCCGATGATGAAGCCCGCCCCGAACCACAGCGCGGCGATCAGGCTGCCCAGGCCCAGGGCCACCCAGCCCACCGCCTTCCAGTCGGTGGCGCCGGGATCGTCCTGCCAGCGGAAGGCGGCGATCAGATGGCCCACCCCCATGACCGCCAGGAACAGCGCCACGAAATAGGACGCGGCATCCGCGCCCATCCCGTATGTGGCGCGGATCTGCATGGCACTGGCATCGCGCCAGGTGATGAACGCCAGGGCAAGCAAGGCGATGCCGATGACAAGCGTGGGCCTGTGCAGGCCGCTGGCGGATGATGTGGTCACGGACGGTCCCCCAATCGGTCAAGGAAAAACGGGGGCGCAAAGGCCCCCGTTCAGGTTATTCCACCAACCCGATCGAGTTCAGGATGGCCCCGACCCGTTCGGTTTCCGACGCAAGGAAGGTGGCGAATTCGTCCGACGGCGCGTAATAGTCAGACCAGCCGCGCGCCTTCAGCAATTCTTGCCATTCGGGCGATTCCACGGTCTTGGCGATGGCAGTCTCCAGCGCGGCCTTGTCGGCATCGCTGATGTCCGGCCCTGCGAAGACGCCGCGCCAGTTGACCAGCTCGATGTCGATGCCCTGGGCCTTCAAAGGCTGGGCGGCAATCCCCTCGATGGGTTCGGGATAGGAAATCGCAAGCGCGCGCAGGTCGCCCGATTCGATCTGTCCCTGCCATTCGCCATAGCCGGAAATGCCCGCCGTGACCTGCCCGCCCAGCATCGCGGCCAGGGCCTCGCCACCGCCGGAATAGGCGACATAGTTTACCTTGGCCGGATCCTGGCCCGCCGCCTGCGTGACAAGGGCCGACAGCATATGGTCCGCGCCGCCGGCCGATCCGCCAGCCCAGATGGTGCGTTCGACATCGCCCTTGATCCCCTCCATCAGGTCCGCCATCGTCTGATAGGGCGACGATGCCGGAACCACGATCACCAGCGGGTCGCCGGTCAGCCGTGCGATGGGGGTGACGGCGGTCAGGTCATAGGGCGCCTTGTTGGTCAGGATGGCGCCCACCATGGTGATGCCGCCGACCAGAAGCTGGTTGGGACTGCCTTTTGCACCCTGGACGAACTGCGCCAATCCTACCGTGCCGCCCGCGCCTGGGACGTTCAGGACCTGGACGCTGCGGGCGTTGCCGGTGGCCATCATCACCTCTTGCAGGGACCGGGCGGCCGCGTCCCATCCCCCGCCAGCCCCGGCAGGCGCGGTGATGGCCAGTTCCAGATCCTGCGCCATGGCGGCGGGGGCGGAAAATGCGGCGCCTGCCGCGATCAGCCAGGCTGCGGCCAGCCGGGAACGAAAGAATGTCATGGTATCCTCCCTGATGTCGCATCTGTGCGATCCGGACAACAATGCACATTGCCGTAATAAAATGCAATTTATTTCTGGCTGGGAGATTGTGATGATTGACGGTGCGTGTATCGCCACACCCCACAGGATAGCATTCCCCGGCCAGCTTTACAGCCTCAAGTGATCTCTCCCTTTCGGATCGGCGGGAAATATCGCATGATGCCCCCAAAGATCCAGCCGCCAGAGGTTCCCCATGCCCCATTCCACCCGCCGTTCGCTGTTGAAACTGTCGCTGGCCGCAGGGCTGCTGCCCCTGATGCCTGCGGTGCTGCGCCCGGCCCTTGCCGGTCCCGCCTATGCGCCCCAGGCGGGCAACTGGCAGGGCTTCGACCTGCGCACCAACGTCACGCTGGCCCAGGGCGGCCCGGCACAGGTCTGGCTGCCGGTGCCGTCCGTCCAGACCGACTGGCAGCGGTCGGTCAGCGATACCTTTACCGGCAATGCCGCCGCGGCCGAGATCGTCACGGATCCCGCGACCGGCACGAAGATGCTGCACGCCCGCTTTGATGCGGGCACCGCGCAGCCCATGTTGGAACTGGTCAGCCGGGTCGAGACGCGCGGCCGCGTGATCGACTGGTCAAGAACCGCCGATGTGTCCGAGGATCCGGCCGTGCTGCAGGCGGCGCTGCAAGGCTCCAGCTTCAAGCCCCTGGACGGCGTCGTGGCCGAACGCGCGGCCCAGATCACCCAGGGCGCGACCACCGACCGCGAGAAGGTCGCGGCAATCTATGCCTGGATCGTTGCCAACTGCCACCGCGACATGGACGTGGCGGGCTGCGGGTCGGGCGATATCCAGGCCACGCTGACCACGGCGAATTTCGGCGGCAAATGCGCCGACCTGAACGGACTGTTCGTGGGGCTGGTGCGTGCGGCGGGCGTTCCGGCGCGCGATGTCTATGGCGTGCGCGTCGCGCCCTCGGCCTTTGGCTACAAGCAGTTGGGCGCGAACAGCCCGACCGTCACCGGCGCACAGCATTGCCGGGCCGAGGTCTGGCTGTCGGGCCTGGGCTGGGTCGCCATGGATCCGGCCGATGTGCTGAAGGTCATGCGCGCCGAGACCGAGACCTGGATCAAGGATCCCGCCGATCCGCTGGTCGCCCCGGTCAACGCCGCGCTGCATGGCAACTGGGAAGGCAACTGGGTGGCCTTCAACACCGCAAGCGACGTGGCCCTGCCCGGCGCGGCGGGCGGCGCCCTGCCCTTCCTGATGTATCCGCAGGGACAGACGGACGGCGGGATGCTGGACGACTTGGACCCCAAGACCTTCGCCTACGAGATGACCGCGACGGCGGTGTGATCCAGTCCGGCGGGCAGTTCGCGCGGCCCGCCGTTTTCCCTATACCCGTTCCATGGCCAGTGCGATGCCTTGGCCCACGCCGATGCACATGGTGGCGAGCGCGCGCCGGCCCCCCGTGCGGGCCAGTTCCAGGGCGGCGGTGCCGGTGATGCGGGCGCCCGACATGCCCAGGGGGTGGCCGAGCGCAATGGCCCCGCCGTTGGGGTTCACACGCGGATCGTCGAGCCCGGAATTCGCCGAAATACTTCGTGATCGCAGCCGTCAGCGTCGTCTTGCCGTGGTCAACATGGCCAATCGTGCCAATGTTGACATGCGGTTTCGTCCGTTCAAACTTTGCCTTTGCCATGATGGCCTCCTGATCGCGGGGCATGGCGAAGACGGCCCCGAATTGACGTGCGCCGCGATGTATAAGCAGGACTGGGGAAAATCAAGGGTGCCCGCGCGTCCCCCGGCACCTTAAGGGGGCACCGTTCCGGGCGCCCTGCGGAACCATTCGGCACGCATATCTGTTCGGGGGCGAACCGGAATGGCCTTGTCGGCCATACCCGGCAGTGGAGGATATGTTCGATGAGCCTGATGAAAACCCTGGGCCGTGTCGCGGCCGGCGTCATTCTTGCCAAGGGCCTGGGCGCGGCCATGCAGCAGCAACGCCCGCAAGGCAGGCCGGGTGACAGGATCACGCAGAACCGCGCCGGCCAAGGCGGGCTTCTGGGCGATCTGTTCGGAAACAACACCGCTTCTGGCCAAGGCAGCGGCGGTTTGGGCGATATGCTGGGCCAGGTTCTGGGCGGAGGACGCCCGGGCGGCGGATCGCGCTATGGCGGGCCGAACTCTCGTGGTGCGTCGGGCGGGCTTGGCGGGCTTCTGGACGGCCTGACCAACAAGGCCCGCACCAGCGGCAGCAGCGGCGGCGGGCTTGGCGATCTGCTGGGCCAGCTTGGCGGCGGCACCAAGACCCGCAGCGCGGGCAGCAGCGGGGGTCTTGGCGACCTGCTGGGCGGTCTTCTGGGCGGTGCGGCCGCGGGCGGCATGGCTGGGAGCCTGGCCCGCAAGGATTCACAACCCACCAACGATGCCAGCTTTGGCGAGTTGTTCAACGATGCCGTGGTCAAGCAGGACGAACCTGAAATCGCGCCCACCCCGGAACAGAATGCCGTGGCCGGGCTGATGCTGCGCGCGATGATCCAGGCCGCCAAATCCGACGGCACCGTGGACGAGGCGGAAAAACAGCGCCTGCTGGGCAAGCTGGGCGACGACCTGGACGATGAGGAACGCCAGTTCATCCGCGACCAGATGGCCGCCCCCGTGGACCCAGAGGCCCTGGCCCGCGAAGTTCCCCAAGGCCTGGAATCCCAGGTTTACCTGATGTCGCTTCTGGCCATCGACCTGGATCACGAGGAAGAAGCACGTTACCTGGACCGGCTGGCCCGCGCGTTGAAGCTGGACCGCCCGGCGGTCAACGACATCCATGCCGAGGTGGGCGTGACCAAGCTTTACAATTGACGGATCAGGCGGTCCTTCGGGGCCGCCTTTCCAAATCTGCAATTGCCCTTCAGTCCAATTGATCCAGGCTTTTGATCCTGCCACTCTTTTCCTGACAGTTGTGTCGTCATCATCGCCAGTCCTTGTAAGGAACCAGCCCATGACCCCCGTCAAAGCCCTTGCCGTCACCCTTGTTCTTGCCTTGCCGGGCCTTGCGCTTGCGCAATCCGCCGAAGAAGCCGCCGAGAAGGCCATCGAGGCGCGGCACGGCTTCATGACCATGCTTGGCATCAACATGGGACAGCTTTCCGGCATGGCAAAGGGCGAGATCGCTTATGACGAGGCTGCCGCGACCAGGGCTGCCGCGAACATCGTCGCCTTGACGCAATACGATGCCCCGGCTTTGTTCATCGAAGGCACGTCGTCCGAAGATAACGACGACTCCGACGCCCTGCCCGCGATCTGGGAAAAGCCCGACGATTTCCGCGCCAAGTTCGCCGCCTTGGGCGAGGCTGCGGCGGGCAGCCCGGACGCCGTCAAGGGCGGGCAGGAAAACCTTGGGCCGGTGCTGCAAAAGATCGGCGGCGCCTGCAAGGCTTGCCACGACAATTACCGCAAGGCCGATTGATGGCGGGACGCCCGGCGCAGCGCGAAAGGATCTGGGATCCGGCGCTGCGGGCGTTTCACTGGGCCTTGGCGCTGCTGGTCGTTTCGAACTGGCTTCTGGGCAAGATCGGCCCCTCTGACATGACGCTGCATTTCTGGTTGGGCTATGGGGTCATAGCCCTGCTGGTCTTCCGGCTGGTCTGGGGCTTTGTGGGTCCGGCCCCCGCGCGGTTTACCCGCTTTGTCAGGGGACCGCGCGCCGTTCTGGGCTATGCGCGGGAAATGGTCCGCCCCCGGCCCAGCCACTGGCCCGGACACAGTCCCGTGGGCGCCTTGGCGGTCCTGGCAATGCTGGCAGTGCTGGTCCTGCAGGTCACGACCGGCCTGTTCGCCGACCCCGACGATTACATCAATGTCGGGCCGCTGGCTTCGCAGGTCAGTTCCGCCACCTCGCGCATGGCGCTGCAATGGCATCACCGCGGCGCCGATCTGATCCTGATCCTCGTGCTGCTGCACTGGGCGGTGATCGCGTTTTACCGGTTTTGGAAGCAAGAGGATCTTGTCCGGCCGATGATCAACGGCTGGAAATGGGTCCGGCGGCAGTAGGCGGGAACCCTTGCGGACGGGGCTTGTTGGACAGGGCAACCTGAAAGGACAGCCCATCATGACCAGCGACCAAACCTTCCGCAGCGGCGCGATCAGCGGCCCGCGCCTGCCCCGGCCCGACTTTCCGAAACAGGAACAGCCCTTTCCCGGACTGGCAAGCCGGATGGACCCGCTGCCCGACCACGGCGAGGACAGCTATCGCGGCACCGGGCGCCTGAGGGGCAAGCGCGCCCTGATCACTGGCGGCGACAGCGGCATCGGCGCGGCGGCCGCCATTGCCTATGCCCGCGAAGGGGCGGATGTCGCGATCAACTATCTGCCCGACGAACAGGAAGACGCTGACAAGGTCATCGCCCTGATCGAGGCCGAGGGTCGCCGCGCCATCGCCATTCCCGGCGACCTGCGGGACGAGGATTTCTGCAAGGCCCTGGTCGCAAGGGCGGTCGAGGGCCTGGGCGGGCTGGACATCCTGGTCAACAATGCGGGCCGCCAGCAGTTCTGCGACAAGCTGGAGGATCTGACGACCGAGGCCTTCGACGCCACGATCAAGACCAATGTCTATGCCCCCTTCTGGGTCACCCGCGCAGCCCTGCCGCATCTGGAGGCGGGCGCGTCGATCATCATCACCTCGTCCGTGCAGGCTTTCTCGCCCTCGAACCACCTGTTCGACTATGCCCAATCCAAGGCGGCCAATGTCGCCTTCGCCCAGTCGCTTGCCAAGCAGCTTGCGCCGCGCGGCATTCGCGTGAACGCGGTCTGTCCTGGCCCCTACTGGACGGCGCTTCAAATCTCGGGCGGGCAGCCGACCGACAAGGCGGCCGAGCACGGCAAGTCGCAGCCCCTGGGCCGGCCGGGCCAGCCCGTGGAACTGGCGCCGATCTATGTGCTGCTGGCATCGGACGAGGCGAGCTATATCACCGGGGAATATTTCGGATCCGTGGGCGGTTCGGGACTGTAGGCCAGGCAAAGAATTCTTGCCTCCGGCGGGGATATTTTAACCAAGCTGAAAGAGTTCCACTTCCATACTGGGATCACGGTACAGGCGGGGACGCCGATGACCGTCCAAGGTGAAAGCCCCCTGCCCGCCGCATCATGCCGGCCCAGCAGGAGGCCGTCCTTCATCTTGGATCAAATATCCTGGGGAGTCCGCCAAAGGCGGACGGGGGGCAAAGCTCCCTGAGAAAAGGGCGCCGAAGGGCGTAAGCCCTTCGTCAGTTGAACTTGTTGTCCCGCGGAAAGCCGCGCGGGGCCATGCTGCCTGCGGACGCGCGCTTGCCCAGCCAGGCGGTCAGGTCGGGTTCCGTCCGGGTTCGGCCACCGCTTTCCTGCCAGCGCAGCCCGTCGGCCAGCGTGATGAAGGCCGCGTCCGACAGGCTGTCGTCGGCCACCAGGCCGCCGCCGCTGCGGTATTTCTGCAAGCGCACGCCCTTGCCGCGCGACATCTCGGGCAGCTCGGACACGGGAAAGACCAGCATCTTGCGGTTCGTTCCAACCACGGCGACATGATCGCCCCCGACAGGGCGGCACAGCAGCGCATCCCCGTTCAGCACCTGCTTGCCGGACTTGGTCTGCGCCAGGATGTCGCCCGCGCCCACGATGAAGCCATCCCCCGCCTTGGATGCAACCAGATACCGTTCGCCCTCGCGCCAGGGGAACAGGGCGATCACCTCGGCCTCGTTCGGCAGGTCGATCATCAGGCGCAGGGGTTCGCCCATTCCGCGCCCGCCGGGCAGGCTGTTGGCGGGCAGGGTATAGAAACGGCCGTTGCTGGCGAAGACCATCAGCTTGTCGGTGGTTTCCGCATGAAGCGCCATGCCAGGTCCGTCGCCATCCTTGAACTTGACCTCGCCGTCCAGCGGCTGGTGGCCCTTCATGGCGCGGATCCAGCCCATCTTGGACAGGATCACCGTCAGCGGCTCGCGCTCGATCATCGAGTCCATGTCCAGGGGGGCGATGTCCTGCGCTTCCGCGATCTGCGTGCGGCGCTGGCCCTCGGCCTTCGACTTGCCGAACAGATTGCGCACTTCTTTCAGCAGGTCACTGATGCGGGTCCATTGCGCACGCTCGTCCGCCAGCATGGCCTCCAGGGCTTGCCGTTCCTCCTGCAAGGCATCGCGTTCGGCGCGAAGCTCGATTTCCTCAAGCTTGCGCAGGGCGCGCAGGCGCATGTTCAGGATCGCCTCGACCTGCACATCGGTCAGGGCGAACTCGGCGATCATCACCGCCTTGGGATCATCCTCGTGGCGGATGATCTCGATCACGCGGTCCAGGTTCAGATAGGCGATCAGATAGCCTTCCAGCACCTCCAGCCGGGCGGCGATCTTGTCCAGGCGGAAACTGGCGCGGCGCACCAGCACGTCCCGGCGGTGGTCCAGGAAGGCGCGCAGGACTTCCTTCAGGCTGCACACCTTCGGGACGCGCCCGTCGATCAGCACGTTCATGTTCATGCTGAAGCGCAGTTCCAGGTCGCTCACGCGGAACAGCGCGCCCATCAGCTGTTCGGGATCGACCGTGCGGGTCTTTGGCTCCAGGACGATGCGGATGTCTTCGGCGGATTCGTCGCGGACGTCGGCCAGGATCGGGATCTTGCGCGTCTGGATAAGTTCGGCCAGGCGTTCGATCAGGCGGGATTTCTGGACCTGGTAAGGGATCTCGGTCACGACGATCTGCCACAACCCGCGGCCCAGATCCTCGACGGCCCACCGCGCCCGGACCCGAAAGGCGCCGCGCCCGGTGCGATAAATCTCGGCAATGGTTTCGCGGTTTTCCACGATCACGCCGCCGGTGGGGAAATCCGGCCCCTGCAGGATGCCCGCCAGCGTGTCGTCGCGTGCGTCCGGCGTCTTGATCAGGTGCAGGCAGGCGTCGATCACCTCGTGCAGGTTATGGGGCGGGATGTTGGTTGCCATCCCCACGGCGATCCCCGATGCGCCATTTGCCAGCAGGTTCGGAAATGCCGCCGGCAGGACCACGGGTTCCTGCAAGGTGCCATCGTAATTGGGGCGGAAATCCACCGCATCCTCGGACAAGCCCTCCATCAGGCTTTCCGAGGTTTGCGCCAGCCGTGCCTCGGTATATCGGGCGGCGGCCGGGTTGTCCCCGTCGATATTGCCAAAGTTCCCCTGCCCGTTCACCAGGGGATAGCGCATGGCGAAATCCTGAGCCAGGCGCGCCATGGCGTCATAGATCGCGGCGTCGCCATGGGGGTGATAGTTGCCCATCACGTCGCCGGTGATTTTGGCCGACTTGCGGAACGCCCCGTTGGGCGCCAGCCGCAATTCGCGCATCGCATACAGGATGCGGCGATGCACCGGCTTCAGCCCGTCGCGCGCATCGGGCAGCGCCCGGTGCATGATCGTGGACAAGGCATAGGTCAGATACCGCTCGCCGATGGCGCGGCTCAACGGCTCGGTCTGGGTATTGTCGTCGGGGTCGATGGGCAGGCTGGACATGGGCACTCAGATAGGGCGCGACGGGCGCGCGGTCCAGCGGGAATCCGTTGGAACGCCAGTGCCGCCGTTGGCGTTGCGAGGCATCATAGGGTAACAAGGTCCGCAAGGACCGGCGGGGGCAAGGCATGATCAGACTGGGCGCGCTGCTATTGGCGACCTTGGCGGGCCTGTTCGTGATCCTGTTGGTCTGGGGGGACGGCAACCTTCGTGCCGACCGCCGTCCCGTGCCCCCACCACAGCCTGCCGCCCTGGATGCCGGGGCCGCATCGCCTGCCGTCCCCGAACCGCAGGCGACCCCCGCCGCCGCCGTCGTGCAGGCCGAATCGCAAACGCCCGAGCAGGTCCAGCGTTTTCCCGGGCCCATGCTGCAACCGTCGCCCGAATATGCGGGGGAAACGACGCCTGAACCGGTGGCGGTTGCCGATGGTCCGGTCTTGTATGTCACTGGCGACCGGGTGAATGTCCGCGCCGGACCCTCGACAGGGGACCGGGTCGTGACCGCCTTGGAACGCGGCACGGGGGTGCAGGCGCTCGGGCCTCAGGATGGCGAATGGGTCAATGTTCGTGACGCCGATGGCCGCACGGGTTACGTCGCGGGCCGCTTTCTGTCGGCCACCGCCCCGTGAGGAAACGCGTCCTGATCACCGGCTGCTCGTCCGGCATCGGACTGGACGCTGCCCGCCGGATGCAGCGGATCGGCTGGCAGGTCGTGGCGACCTGCCGCAAGGATGCCGATATCGCCGCCCGCCGGGCCGAGGGGATGGAATGCCACCACCTGGAACTGTCGGATGGCGACAGCGTGGCGCGGCTGGCCGACCAGGTGCTGGCGGGCGGCCAGCTGGACGCGCTTGTCAACAATGCCGCCTTCGCCCTGCCCGGCGCGGTCGAAGATATGCCGCGCGGCGCCTTGCGCGACATCTTTGAAACCAACCTGTTCGGCACCCACGACCTGACCGTCCGCATGATCCCGCATTTTCGTCAAAACGGCGGGCGGGTCGTCAATATTAGCTCGGTCCTGGGACTGATCGGCATCCGCTGGAGCGGTCCCTATGTCGCGACGAAATTCGCGCTTGAAGGGCTGACTGACGTGCTGCGGCTGGAAATGGCAGACACCCCGGTCAGGATCATCCTTATCGAACCCGGTCCCATCGCCAGCCGCATCCGCGCCAATGCCATCCCCCATTTCGAACGATGGGTGAACTGGCAAGACAGCGCCCGCGCGGACGAATATCGCGCGACCCTGCTGAAACGGCTGTACGAACCCGGCGGCAAGGACCGTTTCGAGCTGCCGCCATCCGCCGTCAGCGACCGGATCGTCCACGCGCTGACGGCATCCCGGCCCCGCCCGCGGTATTATGTCACAACGCCGACCTGGATGTCGGGCACCGCGCGCCGGCTGTTGCCGACGCGCGCACTGGACTGGTTCGCGCGCCACGGCTAGGGTCCGGACCAACGAAAGGCGGCAGCATGACGGACGAACCCCTGTTCTATGTGATTGCGTTGGCGATGCTGGCGGTGCTGGCGATCCTTGCCACCGGGATCGGCGGCTTTGCAAAGGGCGGTGACTGGAACCGCAAGCACGGCAACCGGATGATGCGATGGCGCCTGATCGCGCAGGCGGTGGCGGTGGCGCTGATCATGCTGTTCGTTTGGCTGGGGGGCCGCTGATGGTTGTTCTGAACAGGATCTATACCCGCACGGGCGATGGGGGCGATACCGGGCTGTCCGACGGCACGCGCGTCGCCAAGCACGATCCCCGGGTCGAGGCCTATGGCACCGTGGATGAATTGAACGCGACGCTGGGCCTGTGCCGCCTGCACGCGGCCGGCGATCTGGAAGGGCCACTTGCCGTGATCCAGAACGACCTGTTCGACCTTGGCGCGGATCTGGCCCGTCCGAACCTGGCCGCTGATGCCCAGGCGGGCCATCCCGTCCTGCGCATCATCGACAGCCAGGTTGCCCGCTTGGAGGCGGAGATCGACGCGATGAACGCCGACCTCGACCCGCTGCGCAGCTTCATCCTGCCGGGCGGTTCCGTCTTGTCGGCGCATCTGCACCTTTCGCGCACCGTAGCCCGCCGGGCGGAACGCTGCGCAACGGACCTGGCTGTCGGCGGCGACGTGAACGGGGCGGCGATCCGTTACCTGAACCGCCTGTCGGACTGGCTGTTCGTGGCAGCCCGTGTCGCCAACAACGGCGGAGCCGACGATATCCTGTGGGTGCCGGGGAGCAGCCGCTGAAAGCGTTTCGCGTGCCGGATGCTGGCGCAAACGCAGCGTCGAGGGACGCTTTTATATTGTAAACCGTGTCGATCCGTCGCTAACACTGCCCCCAACACGTGAAGACAAGGGAGAGCGTAGCCCATGAAGATCCTAGTTCCCGTGAAGCGGGTGATTGACTACAACGTGAAGGCTCGGGTTCGGGCGGACGGGTCTGGGGTTGACCTGGCCAATGTGAAGATGTCGATGAACCCCTTTGACGAGATTGCGGTCGAGGAAGCGATCCGGCTGAAGGAGAAGGGCGCGGCCGCGGAGGTCGTGGTGGTGTCCATCGGCGTGAAGCAGGCGGCCGAGACGCTGCGCACCGCGCTTGCGATGGGGGCGGACCGGGCGATCCTTGTGGTGGCCTCCGACGACGTGAACACCGACATCGAGCCGCTGGCGGTGGCCAAGATCCTCAAGGCCGTTGTGGATGCGGAACAGCCGCGCCTGGTGATCGCGGGCAAGCAGGCCATCGACAACGACATGAACGCCACCGGGCAGATGCTGGCGGCGCTTTTGGGCTGGGGCCAGGCGACCTTTGCCTCCAAGCTCGAGATCGCGGATGACGCGGCCCGCGTCACGCGCGAGGTGGACGGCGGGCTGCAGACCATCGAGGTGGCGCTGCCGGCGATCGTGACGGCCGACCTGCGTCTGAACGAGCCGCGCTATGCCAGCCTGCCCAACATCATGAAGGCCAAGAAGAAGCCCTTGGAGGAAAAGACGGCCGCCGATTACGGCGTGGACGTGACGCCGCGGCTGGAGATCCTGTCCACCCGCGAGCCCGAGGGCCGGCAGGCGGGCATCAAGGTGGGATCGGTCGACGAGCTGGTGTCGAAGCTGAAAGAAGCGGGGGTGATCTGATGGCTGTTCTTCTTCTGGGCGAGGTGACCAACGGGGTGCTGAACCGCGACGCCACCGCCAAGGCGGTGGGCGCGGTGGCGGCGCTTGGCGCGGTGACGGTGCTGTGCGCGGGCGCCCATGCCAAGGATGCGGCGGCCGAGGCCGCGACCATTGCCGGCGTCGAAAAGGTGCTGGTGGCCGAGGATGCCCGCTATGGCCACCGCCTGGCCGAACCCACCGCAGCCCTGCTGGCCGCCTTGGCGGGTGAGTTCGACCACATCGCAGCGCCTGCCACCACGGACGCCAAGAACGTGATGCCGCGCGTGGCGGCGATGCTCGACGTGATGGTGATCCCCGAGGTGTCCAAGGTGATCGACGCCGACACCTTCGAGCGCCCGGTTTATGCCGGCAACGCCATCCAGACGGTGCGCTCGCACGACCCGAAGAAGGTCATGACCATCCGCACCGCCAGCTTCGAGGCGGCGGGCACGGGCAACAGCGCCCCCATCAGCGACGCGAGCCTGGCTGATGACCCAAACCTGTCGTCCTGGATCGGCGACGAGGTGGCGGCCTCTGATCGGCCCGAGCTGACGGCGGCGGGCCGGGTGGTGTCTGGCGGGCGCGGCGTGGGCTCCAAGGAGCAGTTCGCGATCATCGAGGCCCTGGCCGACAAGCTGGGCGCGGCCGTGGGCGCGTCCCGCGCGGCGGTGGACTCGGGCTATGCCCCCAACGACTGGCAGGTGGGCCAGACCGGCAAGGTGGTGGCGCCGGCGCTTTACGTCGCGGTGGGCATCTCGGGCGCGATCCAGCACCTGGCCGGCATGAAGGACAGCAAGGTCATCGTCGCCATCAACAAGGACGAGGAAGCCCCCATCTTCCAGATCGCAGACTACGGCCTCGTGGGGGATCTGTTCCAGCTGGTGCCGGAACTGACCGAGAAAGTCTGAGGGGACGGTCGTTCCCGACATATCCCGCAGCCTGCAACCGCCCCCACCAGGGGCGGTTTTGCATTGCAGCATCGCGGCACCGGCCCTATCGTCCCGCCCAACAGACAGCGAGGCAATCATGACGGTTCAAACGGTTGGGATCATCGGAGCGGGGCAGATGGGCAACGGCATCGCCCATGTCTTTGCCTTGGCCGGGTACGATGTCCTGATGACCGACATCAGCCAGGAGGCGATGGACAAGGCGCTTGCGCTGATCGACCGCAACCTCGAGCGCCAGGTCAGCCGCGACAAAATCAACGCCGAGACCAAGAAAGCTGCCATGGCCCGCATCCGCACCACGCTGCGGCTGGCCGACCTGGGCCGGACCGACCTGGTGATCGAGGCCGCGACCGAGCGCGAAACCGTCAAGCAGGCGATCTTCGAGGATCTGGTGCCGCACCTGAAGCCTGACACGATCCTGACCTCGAACACATCCTCGATCTCGATCACGCGACTGGCAAGCCGCACCGACCGGCCGGAAAAGTTCATGGGATTTCACTTCATGAACCCCGTCCCGATCATGCAGCTGGTCGAACTGATCCGCGGCATTGCCACGGACGAGGCGACATACAAGACCTTGCACGAGGTGGTGGAACGCCTAGGCAAGACCGCCGCCAGCGCCGAGGATTTCCCGGCCTTTATCGTCAACCGCATCCTGATGCCGATGATCAACGAGGCGGTCTATACGCTGTACGAAGGGGTCGGAAACGTCAAATCCATCGACGAATCCATGAAGCTGGGCGCGAACTGGCCCATGGGTCCGCTGGAACTGGCCGACTTCATCGGCCTGGATACCTGCCTGGCGATCATGAACGTGCTGCATGACGGCCTGGCCGACACCAAGTACCGCCCCTGCCCGCTGTTGACCAAATATGTCGAGGCAGGATGGTTGGGCCGCAAGACCGGCCGGGGTTTCTATGACTATCGCGGAGAAACGCCGGTTCCGACACGGTGATGCCACCCCCATGTCGGATTCAGGCGCGACGGCGGCGCGAATCCGTTCTTGATTGAGCCGATAACCAAAAACGTCACAGGAGGTAGTATGATGAAGGCCCTGACCACAACGGCCGCCCTGATGCTGGCGGCATCGGCCCTGCCCGCTTTCGCCGATGATGCGGCCACCTGCGCCACAGTGCGCTATTCCGATCCGGGCTGGACCGACATTACCGCGACAAACGGCGTAGCCGCGGTCGTGCTGGAGGCGCTTGGTTACACGCCTGACATCGCCACCCTGTCGGTGCCGGTCGGATACGAGGCGCTGAAGAACGGCCAAACCGACGTTTTTCTGGGCAACTGGATGCCCGCCCAGCAGAAATTCCGCGACGATCTGGATGCGGCAGGCACCATCGACGTGCTGACGCAGAACCTGGAAGGCGCCAAGTTCACGCTGGCCGTCAACAAGGCGGGCGCCGATGCAGGCGTGGCCGATTTTGCCGACCTGGATGCGCAAAAGGATGCCTTTGGCGGCAAGATCTATGGGATCGAACCCGGAGCGCCCGCGAACCAGTCCATCCAGACGATGATCGAGAACGACGATTTCGGCCTGGGCGATTGGGAACTGGTGGAATCGGGCGAACAGGCGATGCTGGCCCAGGTCACGCGCAGCGGCGATACGCCGGTCGTGTTCCTGGCCTGGGCGCCCCATCCCATGAACGAGGCGATCGAGATCACCTATCTGTCGGGCGGCGACGCGCAGTTCGGGCCGGACTTCGGCGGGGCGACCGTGCATACGCTTGCGCGCAAGGAATGGGTCGCGGCGTGCCCGAATGCCGCCAAGCTGTTCAGCCAGCTGGTCTTCGACGTGCCGATGGAAAACGTGCTGATGGGCAAGATCCTGGATGACGGCATGGACGCCAAGGACGCCGCCAGGGAATGGCTGGCCGAAAATCCTCAGGCTGCGGACGCTTGGCTGGAGGGCGTGACCACGCTGGACGGCCAGCCGGGCGGGGATGCGGTGAAGGCGGCGGTTGCCGGATAAGACCTTGAATCCGAATATCCTGATTCTGATGGTGGACCAGCTGTCGGGGGTGCTTTTCCCCGACGGCCCTGCCTCCTTCCTGCACACGCCGAACCTGCGTCGGCTGGCCGAACGGTCGACGCGCTTTGCCAACACCTATACCGGCAGCCCGCTTTGCGCCCCCGCGCGGGCCAGCTTCATGTCGGGGCAGTTGCCGCGCCGGACGCGGGTCTATGACAACGCGGCGGAGTTTGCATCCGACATCCCGACCTATGCCCATCATCTGCGCCGGGGCGGATACCAGACCAGCCTGTCGGGTAAGATGCATTTCGTCGGGCCCGACCAGTTGCACGGGTTCGAGGAACGGTTGACGACCGACATCTATCCCGCCGATTTTGGCTGGACGCCCGATTACCGCAAGCCGGGCGAACGGATCGACTGGTGGTATCACAACCTCGGTTCCGTCACCGGCGCCGGGGTGGCGGAAATCACCAACCAGTATGAATACGACGACGAGGTGGCCTTCAACGCTTGCCGCAAGATCTATGACCTCTCGCGCGGCAAGGACTACCGTCCCTGGTGCCTGACGGTCAGCTTTACCCATCCGCACGACCCCTTTGTGGCGCGCCGCAAATACTGGGATCTGTACGAGGGCATTCCCGAGCTTGAGCCGCCTGCCGCCATCCCCTATGACGACATGGATCCCCATTCGCAGCGGCTGATGGATGCCTGCGACTGGCGCGCGCTTGAGATCACGCCCGACCATATCCGCCGCGCCCGGCAGGGATATTTCGCCAACATCACCTATGTTGACGAAAAGATCGGCGAAATTCTGGACGTGCTGGACCGCACCCGGCAGGACGCGATCGTTCTGTTCCTGTCCGACCACGGAGAGATGCTGGGCGAGCGCGGGATGTGGTTCAAGATGAGCTTCTTCGAGGCGTCCGCCCGCGTGCCGCTGATGATCGCGGCGCCGGGCATGGCGCCAGGACGCGTGGACCAGCCGGTCAGCACCATCGACGTGCTGCCGACACTTTGCGACCTGGCAGGCCTGTCGATGGACGAGATTGCACCTTGGACGGACGGCCGGTCTTTGGCAGGCAATGCGGCGCGTGGGCCGGTGCCGATGGAATATGCGGCCGAGGGCAGCGTGTCGCCCATGATCGCGCTTCGGGACGGTCGGTGGAAATATGTTGCCTGCAACGCCGATCCCGAGATGCTGTTCGATCTGGAAACTGACCCGGCAGAGCGCCTGAACCTTGCGGGCGATCCCGATCACGCTATCACGGTGGGGCATCTGCGCGCCATGGCCATGCAGCACTGGGATCTGGACGCCTATGACGCCGAGGTGCGCCAGTCCCAGGCCCGTCGCTGGATCGTCTATGAGGCGTTGCGCAACGGGGCCTATTACCCCTGGGACCATCAGCCGCTGCAACTGGCGTCCGAGCGATATATGCGCAACCACATGGACCTGAACGTGCTGGAGGAAAGCCAGCGGTTCCCGCGCGGGGAATAAGGAAAGGGCCGGTCGTCCCGGCCCTTTTTCGTTATTGTGCCTCGGTCTTTTCGCCGCGGTTCTGCATGAACTGGTCGAATTCGGCCTTGTCCTTGGCCTCGCGCAGCTTTTGCAGGAAGTCCACGAACTCGCGGTGCTCATCCTCCAGCCGCTTCAGCGTTTCCTCGCGATAGGCATCAAAGGCGCTGTTGCCGGTGGTGGGCGCGTAATAGCGGACGCGCGACTGACGGTTGCTACAACCAAACATGCGTTTGCTCCAGATCATATAGCCTAGAAGGGCAAGTCCAACAGGCCAGAAGGCAACAAAGCCGAGGATCATGGCGACGATCCAGGCCGCCTTGCCGCGCGCATCCAGCCAGTCGCGGGCGCGGGACAGCAGTCCCGCCGCGCGCGAGGACATCGGATAGGCGGGCATTCGGGATGATGCACTGTGCATCCAGGGAACCTCCATGTTAATGTTAATCACATTTACATAGATGGGTGGAGACAGCGGAGCGTCAAGCGGCTGCCCGAAAATTATTCGCCGATCAGGCCAAGCCCCCGCAGATAGATGATGGCGCCGCTTTCCAGCATCTCGGACGGGCCGACGGGGCTGCGCCCGCCGGGCTTGCCGCGAGAGAACAGTTCGACCACGCCATGGCTTAGCGCCCAGATGTGGTTTGCCACCATCCGGGCGGGCGGGCGGCGATCAGGGGGAAGGCGTTCGGCCATGGTTTCAGCCGCGTCGATCAGCACCCGCTGCGCCCGTTCGGATGCTGCCGACAGATCGGCATTCCCGGCGATGGAAATCCCGGATTCGAACATCGCCATGTAATATCCCGGCCGCTCGGCGGCAAAGTCCAGATAGGACTGGCCCATGCGCATGAAGGCGGTCAGCGGACGAGGCCGGCCCCCGTCAAAGGCGCGTTCCAGCCGTTCGCCGAAATCGACAAATCCCTGCCTGGCCACTTCTTCCAGCAGATCGTCGCGCCCTTTGAAATGACGATACGGAGCTGCGGGGGAAACGCCCGCCCTGCGCGCGGCTTCGGACAAGGTAAAGGCAAGGGGGCCGGTTTCCTGGATCAGCAGGGCCGTGGCGTCGACAAGGGCCTGGCGCAGATTGCCGTGATGATAGGTCTTGCGGTCGGGCACGGGATCCTGGCGCTTCACATGCCTTCGCCGAAATAATCCGACACCAGGGCTTCCAGGGCGTCAGCCAGGGCTGCGGCCTCGCGGCCACTGGTCGTGACGGTGATCTGGCTGCCGCGCGGCGCGGTCAGCATCAGAAGACCCATGATCGAATCCCCTGAGACGGCCATGCCATCCTTTTCCACCTGAGCTTGTGCGTCAAAGCGTTCGACCAGATCGACGAATTTCGCGCTGGCTCGGGCGTGCAGGCCCTTTTCATTGATGATGGCCAGCCGGCGCGTGATCGGCCCCGTCATCCGAAACGGGAACCCGTGTCGAACGCCGCCTCGACCGGGACATTATAGGAGTTGATGTATTTGCGTCCGGCTTCCTTGGCGAAAGCCACGGCATCGGGCACCGGCAGGTGCCGCGACTTGGCCAGCTTCACCAGCATCGGCAGGTTGGCACCATACAGGATGGTGCGGTCGCGCATCGCGCAGGCAGGCAGCGACAGGTTCGAGGGGGATCCCCCGAACAGGTCCGTCACCACCACCACGCCATTGCCGTCGTCCACCGAATTGGCGGCCGCCTGAATTTCCGCCGTCTTGGCCGCGCGGTCGTGATCATCCTCGATCGCGACGGCTGCAATACCGCTTTGCGGACCAACCACATGTTCGACCGCCAACAGGTATTCCCTGGCAAGGCCGCCATGCGCCACGATCACGATTCCAATCAACGCGTTCCACCACGTTCAAAACCGCGCAGCCGGACCGTTTCCTGGGGAATGCACGCGGCATCCCCCAGGGAAGACGGCGCCGGAATGCGACGTTCAAGTTCCCTATGCCTTATTGACACCGGCCAGCCCGCCTTAGCAAGCACGGCAGCCACCATTTCAGCCAAAGTGACGGAACGGTGTTGCCCGCCCGTGCATCCAAAACCGACCGAAAGATGAGATTTTCCTTCCTCAACATAGGCGGGCAACAGAAACAATATCATTTCGCATACGCGATCCAGGAATTCCGCGAATCGCGAATCACCCGCCACATGATCCTGAACCGCGGCTTCGCGCCCGGTTAGGGGACGCAGGGCCGGTTCCCAGTGGGGATTGGTCAGGAAGCGGCAATCGAACATCATGTCGATGCCGCGCGGCACGCCGCGCTTATAGCTGAAGGAGTGCAAGGAGACGGTCAGCCTGCCATCAGGCCGGATGTCGAACCACCGCGTCAGTTCCGCCTTCAGATCGTGGGGCGACAGGTCCGACGTATCCACCAGCACGTCGGCGCGCACCCGGATCGGCTGCAACAGGTCGATTTCCGCCATGACGCCTGTCGCAGGCCCGCTGTCGGGAGACAACGGATGACGGCGGCGGGTTTCGTTGTAACGGCGTTCCAGCACCTCTGGGGCGCAGTCCAGGAACAGCACCTCGGGCGCATAGCGAGGGTCACGGGTCAGCCGGTCGATCAGCTCGATCACATTGCTGGCCGAAAAGTCGCGGTTGCGCACATCCAGGCCAAGGGCCAGCGGTTCAGGACGGCTGGGACCATCCAGCAAGCGCGGGATCAGCGACAAGGGCAGGTTGTCAATGGCCTCGAAACCCAGGTCTTCCAGCACGTTGATGGCGGTGGACCGGCCTGCGCCCGACGGGCCTGTGACCAGAACCAGCCGCTGCGTCCCGTCCGACGGGACGGCAGGGTCAACAGGGGTCTTGGTGGAATCTTCGGTCAAGGCGACCATCTTTCCTGCCTGAAAAGGATGCGGACCGTCCGTCATGCGACACGCCCGCCCAGCAAAAGCTGCCGCAGCGCAGCATGAAGATGCGGTCGATAAGGCCCTGTGACAAGGGGCAAGCCCACCCCCAGCACGTCATAGATGCGCGACTGTGGCAGCCGATCCCCAGCCGCAGCCCCCAGATCGACCACCTGCGCGACCGTGACAGGCCCGGCAGGGTCCGCGCGCAGGATACCGATCCCGCGCGCCTCGATCCGGCCCGATAAGGCAGGGGGACAACTCGCAACGATTTCAACACCCTTGCGGCACAGGTCGGTTCGGTCGTCAGCCACCAGCATCGCACCCACCGCCATAAGGTCCAAGGCAAGCGTCGACTTTCCCGAACCGGACGGTCCCAGGATCATCAAGCCAGTGCCATTAATAGAGATTGTGGTCGCGTGAAGTTGCACTTCCGAATCACTCCTTCGATCCGATCATCTGCGAATTCCGCTAACACAGGGTTGAGAAACACTCTCGATGCGGACCGTTGGCGATAACATCACCTGTTTACGCTAACTGTTCGCGCCAACTTCTTTTTTGCCCTTTAGGCCGTGTTATAGGCCCCGCATACTGCTTCACGAACGTGTCGCAAGCCCAATCGAATGAGGAGCGTCGATATCATGGCCACCCGCGTAAACCCGGACTGCAAGCTTGAGGATCAGGGAATCGAGGGCCTTGGCCGGGTTTATTACAATCTTCTGGAACCGACGTTGATGACCGAGGCGGTCGCGCGCAAGGAAGGCCAGATGGGATTGGGCGGCACCTTCCTGGTGTCCACCGGGGCGCATACCGGCCGTTCGCCCAAGGACAAGTTCGTGGTCCGCACCCCCGAGGTCGAGCA
The DNA here is from genome assembly GCF_030863885.1 of Paracoccus actinidiae. Taxonomy (NCBI): domain Bacteria; kingdom Pseudomonadati; phylum Pseudomonadota; class Alphaproteobacteria; order Rhodobacterales; family Paracoccaceae; genus Paracoccus; species Paracoccus actinidiae. Next base: position 973,452 of record NZ_CP132956.1, on the reverse strand, counting down.
CTCGATCTGGTGGGAAAACAACAAGCCGATGTCGTCCGAGGCCTTTGACCGGCTGTATGCCGACATGCTGGACCACATGAAGGGCCGCGATTACTTCGTGCAGGATCTGTTCGGCGGCGCCGATGCCGACAACCGCCTGGACGTGCGTGTCGTGACTGAACTGGCCTGGCACGGGCTGTTCATCCGCCACCTGCTGCGCCGCCCGGATGCGGCGGAACTGGAAAGCTTCACCCCCGACTTCACCATCATCAACTGCCCCAGCTTCAAGGCCGATCCCGAACGCCACGGCTGCCGCAGCGAGACGGTGATCGCGCTGAACTTTGCGCGCAAGCTGATCCTGATCGGCAACACGGCCTATGCGGGCGAGAACAAGAAGTCGGTCTTCACGCTGCTGAACTATCTGCTGCCGGAAAAGGGCATCATGCCGATGCACTGTTCCGCCAACCACGCCATTGGCAACCCCGACGACAGCGCCGTCTTCTTCGGCCTGTCGGGCACCGGCAAGACCACGCTGTCGGCCGATCCCTCGCGCGTGCTGATCGGCGATGACGAACACGGCTGGTCGGACAAGGGCATCTTCAACTTCGAAGGCGGCTGCTATGCCAAGACCATCAACCTTTCGGCCAAGGCCGAGCCGGAAATCCATGCCACATGCTCGCGTTTCGGCACCGTGATCGAGAACATGGTCTTTCACCCAGACACACTGGAACTGGATTTCGAGGACAACTCGATCACGGACAACATGCGCTGCGCCTATCCGCTGGAGGCGATCTCGAACGCCTCGGAAACCAGCCTGGGCGGGCATCCGAAGAATATCATCATGTTGACCTGTGACGCTTATGGCGTGCTGCCGCCCATCGCGCGGTTGACACCCGCGCAGGCCATGTATCACTTCCTGTCGGGCTTCACGTCCAAGACGCCGGGCACCGAGGTCGGAATCGTCGAGCCGATCCCGACTTTCTCGACCTGCTTTGGCGCGCCTTTCATGCCGCGCCGGCCCGAAGTGTATGGCAAGCTCTTGCAGGAAAAGATTGCCCAGCACGGCGCAAGCTGCTGGCTGGTCAACACCGGCTGGACCGGGGGTGCCTTCGGGACAGGCAAGCGGATGCCCATCGCCGCGACCCGCGCCCTGCTGTCGGCGGCCTTGGACGGCAGCCTGAACGACGTGCAGTTCCGCAAGGATCCAAACTTCGGCTTCGAGGTTCCGGTCAGCGTGCCGGGCGTTGAGGACAGGCTGCTGGATCCGCGCCAGACCTGGGCCGACCCCGCCGCCTATGACAAGCAGGCCGCCAAGCTGGTGGGGATGTTCAGCGACAACTTCGCCCAATATCTGGGCGCGATTGACGACGGGATCCGCGCCAGACCTGGGCCGACCCCGCCGCCTATGACAAGCAGGCCGCCAAGCTGGTGGGGATGTTCAGCGACAACTTCGCCCAATATCTGGGCGCGATTGACGACGAGGTTCGCGCGGCGGCCATCGGCTGATTGCCCGCCGAAGTCGAATGGAAAGGCCGCGCGGATTGCGCGGCCTTTTGCTTTTGCGGCTTGCGGTGCGTGCAAAGCACGCACCCTACCGGATATTGGCCCTGCGTAGGGTGCGTGCTTGCACGCACCATGAACCTATCCAATCCGGCCGCCGCCCTGTTTCGTGATTGCCACCACCGCCGGGCGCACCGGCATGGCGTCGTCGAAGTCCGGCCAGCGGGTGGACAGATCCTCGTAATAGGACGGGCGGCCATGGCCTTCCCAGTCCTCGCCCCCGTCGCCCGGATGCTGGACCGCGACGAAGAAGGTAGTCATGTCCTCGGTGATGCAGGGTCCGCACAACTCTCCACCGACCGGCACGCGATAGAACAGCCGCGACGTGCCGCGCGCGGTGCCCTCGGTATCCACCGCCCACAGCCCGTCCGTGCGCCCCGTGTCCTCCATCGAATTGCCGTCGGTGGATACCCATAGCCGACCATCCGTATCGACTGCGGCGTTGTCCGGCATCCCGAACCAGCCGTTCGCCGTGGTTTCGGTCGAGAAGGTCGCGCCCACCTCGGCAATGCTGGGATCCCCGCATTTCACCAGGATTTCCCAGGTGCCGGTGGTGGCGGTGAAATCGCCGTCCTGTTCGATGATCTCGATGATATGCCCGAAGGCGTTGTCCGCGCGGGGGTTGGCGCCGTTTGCTTCCTCGCGCTTGGTGTTGTTGGTCAGCATGACATAGGCGCGGCCCGTCAGCGGATTCGGCTGGATGTCCTCGGGGCGGTCCATCGGGGTCGCTTCCAGCAGGTCGGCGGCGCGGCGGGTCTCGATCAGGACATCGGCTTGCGTCGCAAAGCCGTTGGCGGCGGTCAGCGGGCCTTGGCCCTGCACCAGCGGCAGCCATTCGACACGGCCATCATCGTGGAAGCGCGCGACATACAGCGTGCCCTCGTCCAGCAGGTCCATGTTCTTGGCGCGGTCATCGGGATTGTATTTTCCCGCCGTCACGAACTTGTAGACGTAATCGAAGCGTTCATCGTCGCCCAGATAGAAGACCACGCGGCCATCCTTGGCCACGACGCTTTCCGCGCCCTCGTGCTTGAAGCGGCCAAGCGCGGTGCGCTTTTTCGGCGTAGAGGTTGGATCCATCACGTCCACCTCGACGATCCAGCCGAAGCGGTTGGCCTCGTTCGGGTGCTTGGACACATCGAAGCGGTGGTGGAAGCGGCCCCAGGAATAGGTCGAATCCGGGATTCCCAGCCGTTCATAGTTTGTGGCTTCGGCGTGACCCTCGGGCAGTTCGCCTGTGAAATAACCGTGGATGTTCTCCTCGGCCAGGATGTAGGTGCCCCAGGGGGTCACGCCGCCCGCGCAGTTGTTGATGGTGCCAAGAACCTTGCGGCCCGAGGGATCGGCTGCCGTTTGCAGGCGCGCATGGCCCGCCGCCGGACCCGACAGTTCCATGGCAGTCTTGGCGGTGATGCGGCGGTTCAGCGCGCCGTCCAGCACCGGCTGCCATTTGCCATCCACGCGGCGTATTTCGATGATCGTGCCGCCATGGGCCGCCATCTCGATGTTCACGCGGGTTTCGTCGGCTGCGGCGATCTGGATCTCGCCGTCCTTTATGGTAACGATGCCAGGGAACATCAGATGTTCGTTGGTGTATTCGTGGTTCACGACCAGCAACCCGCGATCATCGGCGCCGTCCAGCGGGATGAAGCCCACGAAGTCGTTGTTGTAGCCGAACTGGCGTTCCTGCGCGGCCTCGGACTGGTTCAGCGGGTCGAAGTCGGGCGCGTCTGCGAACACCTTGTCGCCCCAGCGCAGCAGCACGTCGGTGTCATAGCCTTGGGCGACGTGATGGTTGGCGTCCACGCCTGCCGTCACTTCCGAGAAATCGAAGGCCGAACCCGGCACGCGGCCTTGCGCATCCGTCGCCGCCTGCACGTCGCCCGCCGACAACAGCGCGATCGGGCTGACCGTGGCGGAAATCGCCGTCACGGCCATTGCGCCTCGCAGAAAGCCGCGCCGGGAAAAGCGGGACGCGATGATCTCGCCCATGGTGCGGTTGGCGGTGGGGTTCAGGCCGGGGCCGTCGGCTTCCTCCAGCTTGCTGGTGCGAAAGATGTTGCGGGTCTGCTGGTCACGCATCGCGCTCTCCTGGCTGGTCGTTGGGGCCGGTCATGGCCTGTCGGGCAGCGGATAGGCGGGCGGTGCGACAGTGATGCGTCAGCAGTGTGAAGGTTTTTCGAAACCGCCAAGGAATGGCGAAACGCCCGGCAATGGCGGGCGTTCGCTTTATCGGCCTAAAGCGTTTCGGTAAAAACGTGAATCGCAGAGGGATTCCCACACGGCACGGTTTGTGTTCCTCTTGTTCGGGGAGGATGGATCATGTCAGCACCTTTGCCGAATGCACTCCGGACACGGTTCCAGCGGTATATCGAAGAGGGCCTGAGCGGCCGTGCCGCAGCCATGCGCTTGAAGGTGTCAGCTGCAACAGGCGCACGGTGGGCACAGTTGATCCGGACACGCGGTCACGCTCATCCCGCGCCTCAGGGGCGCCCTCTTGGGCGAGGCAAGCTCGCGCCCTTCCAGGCGTTTTTCGAGGAACTGGTCACCCAGGATCCTGACATCACGCTCTTCGAACTGCGCGACGCCCTGGCGATGGCGAAGGTGTGGAAGTTCACCATTCCTCCATTGCCGCGCTGCTGTCGCGCCTCGGCTTCACCTATAAAAAAAATCGCTGGTGGCCAGCGAACGGGGCCGCGCAAGGGTAAGGCAGGCCCGGCACGATTGGTTGACGCGCCGCTTGCCTGCAATGCGGCGTCAGCCGGAACGGCTTGTGTTTATTGACGAGACGTCCATCAAGACGAACCTTACCCGCTTGCGTGGCCGCGCTCCCCGCGGTGAGCGGCTCGCCATGGACGCGCCCTTCGGACACTGGAACAGCCAGACCTTCATCGCGGGATTGACCCAGAACGGCCTGATTGCCCCTTGGGTCATCACGGGGGCGATGGACGGGCCTGCCTTCGCCGCCTACGTCGAAAAGGTTCTGGTGCCGGAACTGATGCCCGGCACTGTTGTCATCCTGGACAACCTCGCGACACACCGGAACCTCGAGGCAGCCAAAGCCGTCAAGCAGGCTGGCTGTTGGTTTCTCTACCTGCCGCCATACTCCCCAGACCTGAACCCCATCGAGCAGGCGTTCTCGAAGCTCAAAGCGCATCTGCGCAAGCTCGGCGCGCGCACCTTTACCGAACTGTTCAACGCGCTCCGACACATCTGCGGAATGGTCACGCCCGCTGAGTGCTGGAACTACTTTCAGGCAGCTGGCTATGTCGCAGGTTAATCCCGAACCGCTTTAGACGCCCAGGCACCACCGCATCACGGCCTTCTGGGCGTGCAGCCGGTTCTCGGCCTCGTCCCAGATCACCGAATGGGGGCCGTCCATGACGGCGCTTGTCACCTCGTCCTCTCGGTGCGCGGGCAGGCAGTGCATGAACAGGCTGTCGGATTTGGCGCGCGCCATCAGCGCCTCGTTGACCTGATAGCCGCGCAACTGGTTGTGGCGGCGTTCCTTGGCCGACTGGGGGTCGTGCATGGACACCCAGGTATCGGCGATGACCAGATCGGCGCCCTCGACCGCCTGGGCCGGGTCGCGCACGATCTCGGCCCGGACGCCCTGGGCGCGTGCGAAATCAAGCGCCTCGCGTTCGGGATCCAGCGGGGGCGGGCCGCTGAAGGTGAAGTCATAGCCGAACTGGCCCGCGCCATGGATGACGCTGGCGCAGACATTGTTGCCGTCGCCGACCCAGACCACCTTCTTGCCCGCGATCGGACCGCGATGTTCCTCGAAGGTCATCACGTCGGCCATGATCTGGCAGGGATGGGTCCGGTTCGTCAGGCCGTTGATGACGGGGACGGTGGCGTGTTCCGCCATTTCCAGCAGCGTCGCTTCCTCGAAGGTGCGGATCATGATGAGGTCGACATAGCGCGACAGCACGCGGGCGGTATCTGCGATGGTCTCGCCATGGCCCAGCTGCATCTCTGACCCTGACAGGACCATGGTTTGCCCGCCCATCTGGCGCACGCCCACGTCGAAGCTGACGCGCGTGCGGGTGGACGGTTTTTCGAAGATCAGCGCAACCATGCGGCCCGCCAGGGGCTGTTCGTCGTCGGTCATGCCCTTGGGACGATTGTTGCGCGCGGTCTTCATGGCAAGCGCCTGGTCGATGATCGACCGCAGATCCGCCTTGCCGGTGGTGTGAATGTCCAGAAAATGCTTCATCTTTTCGTCTTTCGCGATTTGGACAAGGAAGCCCGCTTGGCGTTCCGCGGTCAAGAGGGGGCGCTGCCCCCACGCGCGTGCCGCGCGTTCCCCCGGGATATTTGCGTGAAGAAGAAGCGATTATCGTCGGCGGGTCAGCAGGTGGCAGGGATGGTTCCTGCCGCCGATGCCGCATCTGGGTGCAAGGTCAGCCAAGGCTTGCCGCCGCGCGGTCGAGCCGCGCCACCGCCTCGGCGATCTCGTCATCGGTGATGTTCAGGGGCGGCAGCAGGCGCAGGGTATTGTCGGCGGCGGGCACGGTCAGCAGGTGCTGGGCATAGCCCGCCTTGACCACATCCGTGGGCGCGACTTTGCATTTCAGGCCCAGCATCAGGCCCTGGCCGCGCACGGCTTCGAACACATCGGGATGGGCGGCGACCAGGCCTTCCAGCCTTTGGCGGAACAGGGCGGCCTTGCGGTTGACCTCGGCCAGGAAGGAATCATTGGCCACGATCTCCATCACCCGTGCGCCAACGGCACAGGCGAGGGGATTGCCGCCATAGGTGGACCCATGCGTGCCCGCGACCATGCCTGCAGCGGCCTGTTCCGTGGCCAGCACCGCGCCCAGCGGGAAGCCGCCGCCGATGCCCTTGGCGACCATCATGATGTCGGGCGCAATGCCCGCATATTCATGCGCGAACAGGCGGCCGGTGCGGCCCATGCCGCATTGAACCTCGTCCAGCACCAGCAGCGCGCCGTATTGGTCGCAAAGGGCACGGATCTCGCGCAAGTCGGCGTCGGGCAGCGGGCGGATGCCGCCCTCGCCCTGCACGGGCTCCAGCATGACGGCGGCGGTCTTATCGCTGATGGCGCACCGAAGCGCATCCAGATCGCCCCAAGGCAGCGTGCGGAAGCCGGGCATCAGGGGGCCGAAGCCCTTGGTCATCTTTTCCGACCCCGAGGCTGCGATGGCGCCAGTCGAACGGCCGTGAAAGGCGCCTTCGAAGGTCAGGATCTCGATGCGGTCCTGGCCCTGGTCGTGCCAGTACTTGCGGACCATCTTGATCGCCAGTTCGGCGGCCTCGGTTCCCGAATTGGTGATGAAGGCGGTATCGGCGAAGGTATGTTCGACCAGTAGGTCGGCCAGCCGTTCCTGCTGCGGGATCTGGTAAAGGTTCGAGACGTGCCAGATCTTGCCCGCCTGTTCGGTCAGCGCGGCCACCAGGTCAGGGTTGGCATGGCCCAGCACGTTCACCGCGATGCCCGATCCCAGGTCCAGGTATCGGCTGCCGTCCGTGGCGGTGGCCCAGGCCCCCTCGCCCTTGTCAAAGGCGATGGGCGCGCGGTTATAGGTCGGCAGGACGTGCGAAATCATAGGGGACTCCACGATTGGCAGGACGGAATGTGAGGGCAGGCGGGATCGGACGGTGACGAAACGTCAACGTCGGGGACGGGCTGCAAAGGCGGTCCATGCGATCATGGCATCGGCCATAGCGCCGATTCGGGCCTCGCGCAATCACGCTTTCATCCGATAGCCGGTTTTCAGCCAGTGCCAGGCCAGCCACAGGATCAGCGCGACAACCATGATGCAAACCAGCAGCCCCCGCCACACCGGCGCGTCGCTGACCCCGGTGACGCCATATCGCGCGCCGTCGATCAGGTAGAAGACCGGGTTCCAGTGCGACAGCGTGCGGAACGGCTCGGGCAGGGCCTGGACGGAGTAGAAGGTGCCGGACAGAAAGGACAGCGGCGTGATGATGAAGTTGCTGATCGCGGCCATCTGGTCGAACTTCTGCGCCAGCACTCCGGCCAGGATCCCCAGGCCCCCCAGCATCAGCGCAGCCAGCAGGACAAAGGCCAGCGTCCAGCCGGGATGCGCGATCCCCTGCCCCGTGACCAGGACCATGCCAGTCCCGATCACCGCGCCCACCAGGCCTGCGCGCACGACCGACCCCGCCAGATAGCCTGCCAGCAATTCCCCCGCCGACAAGGGCGGCATCAGCGTGTCCACGATGTTGCCCTGCACCTTGGCCGAGGTGATCGAGCTGGACGTGTTGGCGAAGGCGTTCTGGATCACCGTCATCATCAGGATGCCCGGCCCCAGGAAGACCAGATAGGGCAGGCCCATCACCTGTCCCCGCCCCTGCCCCATGGCCAGGGCAAAGATCAGCACGAACAACGCCGCCGTCATCAAGGGCGCAAAGATCGTCTGCTGCCAGACGGCCATGAAGCGCATCACCTCGCGCCTGGCGAGGGTTAGCAAGCCCAGCCAGTTGACGCGGCCGAAACGGCGCACGCCCATGGCGGGGGTTTCGGTGCGGATTATGGGCGGCATCAGGCGGTCCTTGAATTTCTGCGCATCGGCGGCTAAATCTCGGCATCCCGTTTCTGACGGGGGCAATCGCAGGTTTCAAGATGGGGCGGCGCAGATGCACGCCCGGAAAGGCAGCCATGTCCTGGACGGATGAACGCGTCGAGACGCTGAAGCGCATGTGGTCCGAAGGCCAGTCCGCCAGTGCCATCGCCAAGGAACTGGGCGGCGTGACCCGCAACGCCGTGATCGGCAAGGTTCACCGCCTTGGCCTGTCGAACCGCAACGACGAACCCGAGCCTGCCCCCGCGCCCGCCCCGGAGCCCGTTGCCGAAAAGAAGGCGGACCGCAAGCCGGCCCCCGCCGCCCAAGCCGCCCCGCGTCCCGAACCGCAGCAGCCGTCCGAGCCTGCCGCCCCCGCGCGAGAGGCTCCCGCCGAGGAAGAACCCGTGTCCCAGCCCGTTTTCACCCCCGTTCCGCGCCGCCCCATCGTGCCGGCGGGCCAGCCCCTGCCGCCGCAGCCTTCCGCCAACGAGATCAGCCCGGAAACCCTGGCATCCGTCCGCGAGGTGGAAAAGCGTGCCAAGAAGCTGACCCTGATGGAATTGACGGAACGCACCTGCAAATGGCCCATCGGCGATCCTGCGACCGACAAGTTCTGGTTCTGCGGATTGCCCAGCCAGGCGGGCAAGCCTTATTGCGACGCCCATGTCAGCGTGGCCTTTCAACCGATGAGTTCGCGGCGCGACCGGCGGCGGTAAGGCCTGCCACAGGGGTTTGATCATGATGCGCCTGTCTTGCCTGACCCTTGCCATGACCGCCCTCCTGTCCGGTCCCGGACAGGCGCAGACCACCCTGTCCCTGCCCCTGGACGGCGCAACGCTGGATGACATCACTTATTTCTGCGACGGCGGCGCCCTTGTGCAGGTCAGCTACCTTGACGCCGGGCCGAACAGCCTGGCGCTGTTGCCAATTGACGGGGAACAGCGGATCTTCGTCAATGTGATCGCGGCATCGGGCGTGCGCTATGTTTCGGGCGAATACGAATGGTGGGCCAAGGGCCGCAACGCCAGCCTGACCAATGCCACGGACGACGCCGCCACCCGGTCCTGCGTGCAGACGGATTAAAGGCCCGGCACCCGGCCTTCGACCCAGGCGCGCAGGATCGTCTGGGCGATGGCACCCTTGCGCGCCGGCCGGATGCGGTCGTGCTTTCCGGCCAGGGCATTCGCCATCTCGGCCTTGCCGGCCCACAGCGCGTCTTCCAGTTCAACGGGGTCGATGGTGATCGCGCTTGTTTCGGCCCGCGCCACGCAACCGATCATCAGGGATGCGGGGAACGGCCAGGGTTGAGAGGTCAGATAGCGGACGGCACCCACCCGGACCCCTGTTTCCTCGTGAACCTCGCGGCGCACGGCTTCCTCGATCGTTTCGCCCGGTTCGACGAAACCGGCCAGCAGGGAATACATCCCGTCGTCCCAGCCGGGCTGGCGGCCCAGCAGCACGCGGTCGCCGTCCAGCACCAGCATGATGACGACCGGATCGGTGCGCGGGAAATGCGGGCGCTTGCAGGCCGGACAGTCGAAACGCCAGCCGGCATGGGCGACGATGTTGCGCGCCCCGCAATTGGAACAGAACCCGTGACTGCGGCGCCATTCGAAGATGCCCTTGGCCGGGGCGGCGATGGCGGCATCGCGATGATCCAGGTTGCCCAGCACGGCGCGCAGGTCGATGAATCCTTGCGACGCGGGCAGGCCCAGGTCGGTGGCCGGCTCGCCGTCGGGCGGCGTCAGGCCTGACAGGTCAATGGCGAAATGCGCGCTGCCGCCGTCGTCCAGACCCAGGAACAGCGCCGTATCGGCCTGTTCCGCCACGACCGGATCGGTCGCCCCCCACCAGACCAGCCGCGGACCGGCATCCGTCGAATCGAACAGCGGCTTGCCTTGCCAGAAGGGCAGCACGCGGCTGGCGGGATCGGCCAGATATCGCGCCATGGCCCCGCCGTCGCCGCGCAGCCGGTCGGCGCGGTCCAGGTAGCTGCCGCCAAAGGTGATTTCGGATTCGTCGATCATGGCCGTGACGCTGCACCGTCTGGCGGGCGGCGGCAAGCCCCGGCACTTTTCATCGCAGCCCAAGACGGCTAGAGACGGTGCGACCCAAAGGACGCAACCATGGCCCGCCATCTCATTACCTCTGCCCTGCCCTATATCAACGGCATCAAGCACCTGGGGAACCTTGTCGGATCCCAGTTGCCCGCCGATCTTTACGCCCGTTACCTTCGGGCGCGGGGGCACGAGGTGATGTTCATCTGCGCCACCGACGAACATGGCACGCCCGCCGAACTGGCCGCCGCCAAGACGGGCGAACCCGTGGCCGATTACTGCGCGCGGATGCATGGGGTGCAGACGGAACTGGCGCGCGGCTTTGGCCTGTCCTTCGATCATTACGGCCGGTCCTCCAGCCCCCGGAACCACGCGCTGACCCAGCATTTCGCGGGCCGCTTGGCCGAGAACGGCTTTATTTCCGAGGTCAGCGAAAAGCAGGTCTATTCCGTCGATGACGGCCGCTTCCTGCCCGACCGCTATATTGAGGGCACCTGCCCCAATTGCGGCTATGACAAGGCGCGCGGCGACCAGTGCGAGAATTGCACCAAGCAGCTTGACCCGACCGACCTGATCGACCCGCGCAGCGCCATCAGCGGAAGCACCAACCTTGAGGTGCGGGAAACCAAGCACCTGTACCTGCGCCAGTCGGCGCTGAAGGACCAGATCAGCGACTGGATCGACAGCAAGACCGACTGGCCGATCCTGACCACCTCGATCGCGCGCAAATGGCTGGACGACGGCGAGGGGTTGCAGGACCGCGGCATCACCCGCGACCTGCATTGGGGCGTGCCGGTCAGGCGCGGCGACCAGCCCTGGCCGGGGATGGAGGGCAAGGTCTTCTATGTCTGGTTCGACGCGCCCATCGAATACATCGCCGCCACCGCCGAATGGGCCGACGCGCATGGCAAGACGGAGGCCGACTGGCGTCGCTGGTGGCGCCGCGACGAAGGCGCGGATGACGTGACCTATACCCAGTTCATGGGCAAGGATAACGTCCCCTTCCACACCCTGTCCTTTCCCGCCACCCTGATCGGCTCGGGCGAGCCCTGGCGGATGGTCGATTACATCAAGTCCTTCAACTATCTCACCTATGACGGCGGGCAGTTCAGCACCTCTCAGGGGCGCGGCGTCTTCATGGACCATGCGCTTGAAATCCTGCCCGCCGATTACTGGCGGTGGTGGCTGCTGTCCCACGCCCCCGAATCCGGCGACAGCGAGTTCACCTGGGAGAATTTCCAGCAATCCGTGAACAAGGATCTGGCCGATGTCCTGGGCAACTTCGTCAGCCGCATCACCAAGTTCTGCCGGTCCAAGTTCGGCGAAACGGTTCCCGAGGGTGGCGAATACGGTCCCGAGGAAACCCGGCTGATCGACACGCTGACCACCCGCATCCGCGCCTATGAAGGCTTCATGGCCGCGATGGAGGTCCGCAAGTCGGCCGGTGAACTGCGCGCGATCTGGGTTCTGGGCAACGAATACCTGCAATCCGCAGCCCCCTGGTCCACGCACAAGACCGACCCGCAAAAGGCCGCGATGCAGGTGCGCCTGGGCCTGAACCTGATCCGCTTTTATGCGGTGCTGTCCGCGCCCTTCATCCCCTTTGCCGCCAGGTCGATGCTGGAGGCGATGGGAACCACGGATGAGGCTTGGCCCGACGACGTGGCGGGTGCCCTGACTGCGCTGGCGCCCGGCCATGCCTTCTCCGTGCCAGAGGTGCTGTTCGCCAAGATCAGCGACGAAAGCCGCGCCGAGTGGGAAGAACGCTTCAAGGGCGTTCGGACCTGACAGGGATCCTGTGGCCATCAAGCCACAGGAAGGCCCTCGATCCCCTGCGAAAACTTGAGGCAGCAAGGCTGGGCGGTTAATCCGACAGAAATACCCACGAATGCGGCACAGCGAACTCAGGAAGAATCAAGGATTTATGCCTGGACTTCATCATGCCTCTTGCCTTTCGCCTTTCGGCCCTTCTTCTTTCCGCCACTGCCTTGTGCGGCCCCGCCGCTGCCCTTGCGCAGACCCAGGCCGCCCCAACCGTATTGGAGGAGATCGTCGTCACGACCGCGTCGGGCATCGCGACCTCCATCCAGGACGCGCCAGCCTCGATCACGGTAATCGACCAGAAAGCGATCCAAGCCAGCGGCGCGCGCAATGTCAAGGACGTGCTGCGCACGGTGCCAGGCCTGAACCTGACGCGCGGCAATGACGGCAATTCGAACGTCTCGTTCCGGGGCCTGTCCAGCAGCCGCACCCTGACCCTGGTCGATGGCAAGCGCATCAGCAGCCGCAACACATTCGCCCGCCATTACCAAGGCGACCTGCAAATCGTTCCCCTGGATGCCATCGACCGGATCGAAGTCGTGCGCGGTCCCATGTCCACCCTTTATGGATCGGATGCGATGGGCGGGGTGATCAACATCATCACCCGAAAGTCGAGCGACGCCTGGACCGGATCGGTCACGACCGATTTCGGCATTGCGGACGACAACACCACTGCCGACAGCCGGTCGGTCTCGGCCTATCTGTCGGGTCCGCTGGGCAGGAACCTTTCCCTGTCGGCCTGGGGCAAGCTGGCGGAAACGGAATCCCCCGAAGCCTATGGCTTCACCGAAAGCCGGGGCGAGTTGATCCCGCAATATTCCACGAACGGGATCCGCACCCAGAGCCTGGGTGCGCGCCTGACCTGGACCCCCGGCGACGGCATGGAATGGGGGGCCGAGGCGCAGTCTTCAGTCGACGACTACCTGGCGCCCGACAATGGCCCGACGGAAAACGAGGTCACCCGCCACAGCATCGGCCTAACGAACGAATGGCAATTGGGCGGGGGACAGCTGTCCAGCTATCTGCGCCACGAGGCGTCGGAAAACAAAAGCCGGAACACCGATACGGGCGATTTCGACGATGCCATCGATTATGACGCGACGACGCTGGAATCGCGCTATACGTCTGCGGCAACGCTGGGCGGGCAAGCGCTGGACTATACCCTAGGCGGGTTGATCGCCCATGAAAAGCTGCGCGATCCGAACACCACGGCGGATGCGCTGATCGAAGGCTCGGCCACAACGGCGGCGCTTTACGGAGAGGTTCGCACGGACGTGACCGACGCGCTGAGCCTGACCGGAGGCCTGCGCGTGGATCATCACGAGGATTTCGGCACCCATGTGACCCCCCGCATCTATGCCAATTACCGGATCAGCGACGCGCTGATGCTGAAGGCGGGCTATTCCCAGGCCTTTGTCGCGCCCGGCCTGCGCAACCTGAACCCGAACTATCGGATGGGTTCGCGCGGCAACGGCTGCAAACCCTATCCCGGTCCCTGCACGATCATCGGCAACCCCGACCTGCAACCCGAAACCTCGGACAATTATGAAATCGGGCTGAACTATCAGGGCGAACGGACCAGCTGGGAGGTGACGGTCTTTTACAACGATGTCGAGGACATGATAAACGCCCGCAGGATCCGCCCGGCCGATCCTGAAAATCCCGATGACACCGCCTTGTTTCAGCGCGACAACTTCGATTACGGCAAGACCGCCGGGATCGAGGCGGGGTTCGAACATGACCTGACCGACAACCTGGCCTGGACCACCTCGGCCACCCATATCGCCAAGTCGGAATTCAAGTATGGCGATTTCGACACCGCCTATCCGATGGCCACGACCCCGGAATGGAACGTCACCACTGGCCTTGCCTGGCAGGCCACCGACCGCCTGAACCTGTCGGGGCAGGTCACCTATGTCGGCAAGCAGGCGGGCTTTGTAATCGAGGAGGGGCTGACGGTGGGCGATGACGAACAGGCGTCTGTTCCGGCGGGGCAGAACAGCAAGGCCTATTACCTGGTCGATGTCGCGGCGGCTTTCGACCTGACCGACGACACCACGCTGAACCTGGGCATCGACAACCTGTTTGATGACCAGCCCGAATCAGAGGTGGATTACCGCGAGGATGGCCGCCTGTTCAAGATCGGGCTGACCACCCGCTTCTGACCCCGTGTCGCGAACCGGCCTGCGCCCGGTGGTGGACCTTCGCCGCCAGGCGTGTTCTTTTCGGGTCACCCGGCCCAAGGAGACGCGACCATGACCCATTGCATCTTGATCGGCGCGCCTGTCGACGAAGGCCAGCGCCGCCCCGGCTGCCTGATGGGACCGGCGGCCTATCGCGTGGCGGGATTGCCGGGAACCCTGACGGCCCTGGGCCACACGGTCCAGGACAGGGGCGACGTGCTGCCGGGTGCCATCCCCGACCTGTCCTGCGCCAACCCTGCCGTCCACCACCTGCCCGAGATGATCGCCTGGACCGATGCGCTGCGGGATGCCGTGGCCGGAGCCTTGCCCGACGGGCTGCCGATCATCATGGGCGGCGATCACGCGCTTGCGCTTGGCAGCGTGGCGGGGGCGGCAATCCACGCGCACGCCACGGGCCGGCCCTTGTTCGTGCTGTGGCTGGACGCGCATAGCGACATCCACACGGTCCAGACGACGACATCGGGAAACCTGCACGGCACCCCCATAGCCTATGCGCTGGGGCTGCCGGGCTTTGATCCCTTTCCGTCCTTTCCCCATCCGGTGCGGGGCCAAAACATCTGCATGTTCGGCATCCGCAGCGTGGATCCGGCCGAACACGCCGCCCTTGTTGCCATCGACATCACGGTGAACGACATGCGGGTGCTGGACGAACAAGGCATTGTCGCCCCGTTGCGGACATTCCTGGACCAGGTCGCGGCGGCGAACGGGATGCTGCACGTGTCGCTGGACGTGGATTTCCTGGACCCGTCGATCGCACCCGCCGTAGGCACCACCGTCCCCGGTGGAGCCACCTTCCGCGAGGCGCATCTGGTCATGGAACTGCTCCACGAATCTGGCTTGGTCACGTCGTTGGATCTGGTGGAACTGAACCCGTTCCTGGACAACCGGGGCCGCACGGCCAAGCTGATGGTCGATCTGGTCGGCAGCCTGATGGGCCGCAAGGTCTTCGACCGCCCCACCCGCAGCTTCTGAAAGCCTTGCCAATTGCCCCCCTGCCGGTTAGCGACAGGGAACGCGGGCGTGGCGGAATGGCAGACGCATGGGACTTAAACTCCCTGGGGCGCAAGCCCGTGCGGGTTCAAGTCCCGCCGCCCGCACCAGTTTTCCCCCGGAAACGCAAGACGGCCAGCCCCGAAGGACCGGCCGTTCCTGGATCAACCATGGTGCCGCTGAAGGGACTCGAACCCCCGACCCCATCATTACGAATGACGTGCTCTACCAGCTGAGCTACAGCGGCATCTGGTTGTGCGGCGCCGGATAGCAGGTTCCAGCCCAAGGGAAAAGGGGGCGCAGCACTTTTTCTGCGCCCCTTCGGTCAGGGCCGGGTCTTGCCCTCGGTCCAGTCCGCATCCTCGGGCGGAAGGACATCGGGACGGATCAGGGTCGGTTCGGGCTGTACGGCCGGCGCGGGCCGAACCAACGGCTGCGGGTCTGCGGCCATGACCTCGACCCGGACGGGCACCGGTTCGGGCGTGGTGATGGTATGGGCGGGTTCGACCGTCACATAGTCGCTTTCACGCGGGACCATCCCCGGGGCCACATCGGCGATCTCCACCCTGCGGACCTTGGAGGTCTTGCCCTCGGGTTCCACGACCGGCCTGACCGGCTCGTCTTGCCGGACCGCGTCCTCGACCACAGGGGCCGATGGCTGGGGCTTTGGCGCGCCGACCAGCAAGGGCAGCATTTCAGCGCCCGGCGCCGCCATGGCGCCGGTGCCCCTTGCCTGGGGTTCCCGCCAGGTCAGCGTGTCAAAGCCGCCGCAACTGTCGCAAACCGGCGCCCAGTCCGACATCACGTTGTGGCATTTGTCGCAAACCCATTGCGGGCCGCGCGAGGCGGTCAGCGCGCGCGCCAGATATCCGCGCACGACGCTGTCGTCCGCGCCTTCGCCCCGCTCCACCGCCGCCATGATCGACAGCGTGCGCACGGTCGGATGCTTTTCGGCCAGATCGCCCAACGCGCGGCGGGCGCCGGGGAAATCCTCGGCCGCCAGCAGCAGTTCGGCGCGCAGCAGGCGCGATTCCTCGTCGTTGGGGTTCTTGGCGATCAGCCGGTCGAACCGGGTCAGACGGGCGGAAGGCGTCTCATCGGGCACGATCTCGGCATAAGCCGAGGCCACGTCGGGATGGGGCCGCACCGACCAGGTCTTTTCCAGCACGCGGGATGCATTGCGGTAATCCTTTTGCGCGATATAGCTGCGCGCGGCCAGGACCGCCGCCGGGATCAGGTCCGGGGATGCCTTGTTGGCGGAAATCGCCGCCTCTCGGGCGCTGATGGAATTGCCGTGGGCCAGAACCTCGCTGGCTTCCTGCAAGGCCAGCACGGCATCGCGGCGGATATGCACATCGGAGGGCAGATCGCCCTGACGGCGCTTGTCCTTCAGCAATTGCCGCGCGCCCTTCCAGTCATGTTCCCGCATTTCCAGATCCAGCAGCGTATCCTGCAGATCGCGGTGACGGGGCTTGAGGGCATAGGCCTTCTGCGCCAGCAGCAAGGCGGTTGCCGTGTCGCCGTCTTCCATCTTCTGACGCATCAACCCGCGAATACCTACAAAGCGGGTGCGGTCGTCTTCCAGCAGCGTGCGATAAACCTGGCCCGCGCGGGTCTTGTCGCCCGCCACCT
The DNA here is from genome assembly GCF_030863885.1 of Paracoccus actinidiae. NCBI lineage: Bacteria > Pseudomonadati > Pseudomonadota > Alphaproteobacteria > Rhodobacterales > Paracoccaceae > Paracoccus > Paracoccus actinidiae. The sequence goes on along the minus strand of NZ_CP132956.1, from coordinate 956,655 downwards.
CGGCCGCTTGGGCGGACAGCAGGTTGGTGATATGGGGCATGTTCAGGTATTTCTCGGCCTTGGCGGCCTTGTCCTGGGCCAGCTTGCCTTCGCCCGATGCCACGGCCAGCATCCCCTCGCCCAGGGCCTCGTATCCCTTGCGTTCGCGGGACCGGGCGAAATAGCGGTCGATGGCCGTTTCATCCCCCGCGATGAAGCGGATAAAGGCCAGGACCAGGCCCAGGGCCTTGAAGACCAGCCAGGCCAGAACCATCAGCACCAGCAGCGCCACGACCGCCTTGACTGGGGTCAGCGCGTATTCCGTGCCGGCATATTCGATGCGCAGCATCTGGCCCGTTTCGGACAACTGCACCGCCCCAAGCGAGACGACCAGGACCACGGCGAAGAAAAACAGGATTTTCAACAAGGACAGCAGCATTGCCCGGACCTCAGTTTGAAGGGGCGGACAGGTCGGACAATGCCGCCTGCGCATCGCGATAGGACACGGCCCCGGCCAGCCATTCGGCCATGGCGGGGGCGGCACGGGCGTTGTCGGACAGGGCTTCGATTTCCGTCACGGCATCCGCAATGCGGCCCGCCTGGACGGCTTCGTCGGCGCGGGACAGGATCGCATCCGGATCGCTGCCTTCGCGCGCCTCGACCGACCGGGCGCCGGTCTGGGCCCGCAGGAAATTGGTCAGCAGGTTGCCATTGCCTGCCGCACTGTCCCCGCGCAGCGATGCGCGCAGGCCGGCGCGCGCCGCCTCGGGAAAGCTGGCTTGCAGGCTGTCCAGGCTGGGCACGTCCCGGGTCAGGGCCTCGGGCGCCTCAAGCCCCGCGCCTTCCAGCGTTTGCCGCGCCTCCTCCGGTGTCACGCCCCGGTCCAGGGCGGATTGCAGGGCGGCGACGGCGGCCACGGCTTCGGCCCGGCGGGTGCTTTCGGCGGCGGCTTCCTGCAACTGCTGCGCCTCGGCCTGGGCTGCATTGATCTGCGCCTGCGCGGCCTGGGCTGCGGTCTGGAGCTGTTGTTCCAGGGTATCGGCCTCAGCCGCCAAGGCCTGCACGCGCGCGGCCATGTCGGGGTCGATCTGCGGACGGGCCGTCAATTCTTGGATTTGGGCGGCTTGCGCTTCGATCTGCTGGCGCATTGCGGCCAGATCCTCGGGCGTAGGACCGGCGGGGGTATCTGCCGCCGCGGCTTCGGGCTGTGCCGCAGCCAGTTCGCTGCGCAGTGCATCGACCTGTTCGGCGGCCGCAGCCTGGGCTGCGGCAACCGCATCGCTGCGAATTGCAGCCACATCCACCTCGGGGGCGGCTGCAACGGGCTGGGGGACCGCCTGTCCGGGCAGCCAGTCCGCCGGCAGATGCGGCAATGCCCAGATTGTTGCCGCCGATCCCAGGCCTGCGGCGACCACCCCGCCCAGGAACACCGGCCAGAAGCCGGTCTTTTTCACCACGACCTTTTGCGCCGGTGCTGGTGCGGATGTTTGGACCGGGATGTCGCGCGGCGCGGGTTCCGGCATGGCAGCCTTGGGGGGGGCATCGGATCCGGCCGCGTCCGGCTTGCGCGCGGCGGGGGGATGCTGGCCGGTCTTGTCGCCCAGCAGGGTCGATTCGACGGGCTTCATCTCTCCCTCTTGCGCCGATGCGGCACGTCCGTCCCATGCACCGATATCGGCTTGGGCAATCACGCCGGGCGTGGCCGCATCCTTTTTCGGCATCAGGGGGGTCTTGTCCTGCGGGGTTTCGGATTTGCTGTCGCTTGTGGTCTTGTCTGGCTTTTTCACGTGGTATCCCCGTCTCGCGGCAGCACGCATGGCCGCGCCTGGCCCGCAGCCTAATGAGGCCGGAGGCGCTTCTCAACCCGCCCTGCGCATCATTGTTCCGCCAAAGGCAGGCTGCGGATGGCCGCGGCCATGGCCGCTGCATTGGGCCGCTGGGCCACGGCATGACCGGCGGCGGGCGCGGCCCAGGCGGCCCAGGCGGCATCGCTGATCGCCACCGGCCACAACGGCGCCCTTGCCCCCCGCCCGGCATCCGCCACCAGACGGGCGCTGCGCGGGGAAAACAGCGGCAGGATCACCGGGGCCGTTCCCGCCAGCAACGCCGCCGCCTCGTTGGTCAAGGGGACGGCCTGCTGGTCATACACGACCATCCCCGGGACCGGCAGGCGTTTTGCCAGATGCCGGCCATGCGGGTGGATCAGCGGCACCCCCGCCGCCTCGATCAGCGGCAGCAGGCTTTCGGCAAAGCCATTGCCCGTCCGAACGTCAAATCCCGCCGCGCGCGCAACCTGCCCGGTATGCCCGCCCACGCACAGCGCCAGCCGTCCCCGCCCCGCCCCGGCCGCGGGCACCGCATGGGCGGAGGTGAACACCAGCCCCGGCGCATCGCGCAAGGCGGCGGCGTCATGATCCACCGCCACGATCCGCAAGACCGGCGAAATCACCGCTGGCCAGTCGGGCAGCATTGACGCGAACCGCCGCGAATCCTGCGGCGGGCGGGTCAGCAGCAGGACAGGCCGCTTGGCGCTGGACATTGGCATCCCCCGTGACCGATGCTAGGGCCTGACGCGTAAGCGCCATTTCCCCGCCCGGCAAGAGCATGAACGATACCCAGATTTTCCTTGGCATCGAAAGCAGTTGCGACGACACCGCCGCCGCCCTTGTGACAGGCGACCGGCGGATCCTGGCATCCGTGGTCCACAGCCAGACCGCGCTTCACGCCGATTTCGGCGGCGTGGTGCCGGAAATCGCCGCGCGCGCCCATGCGGAACGGCTGGACCTGGTCGTGGAACAGGCGCTGTCCCAGGCGGGCGTCCCGCTGTCCGATGTGGCGGCGGTCGCGGTCACGGCGGGACCGGGGCTGATCGGCGGGGTGATGGCGGGCGTCATGTGCGCCAAGGGCATCGCCGCCGGTGCGGGCCTGCCGCTGATCGGCGTGAACCACCTTGCGGGCCATGCGCTGACCCCGCGCCTGACGGACGGCATCGGCTTTCCCTATCTGATGCTGCTGGTATCGGGCGGACATTGCCAGTTCCTGCGCGTGGACGGACCGCAGGATTTCACCCGCCTGGGCGGCACCATCGACGATGCCCCGGGCGAGGCCTTTGACAAGCTGGCCAAGCTGCTGGTCCTGCCACAGCCCGGCGGTCCGTCCGTGGAATCCGAGGCCGCGTCCGGCAATCCCGACCGCTTCGCCCTGCCCCGCCCGCTTCTGGACCGTCCGGGATGCGATATGTCGTTTTCCGGCCTCAAGACCGCCGCGCTGCGGCTGCGCGACCAGTTGATCGCGGACCAGGGAGGCCTGCGCCAACAGGACCGTGCGGACCTGTGTGCCGCGTTCCAGCAGGCTGTGGCCGAGGTTCTGGCCGAAAAATCCCGCAGGGCGCTTGCGGCAAGCCCGACCCCGGTTCTGGCCGTCGCGGGCGGTGTCGCCGCCAACCGCACCATCCGCGCGGCCTTGGAACGCGTGGCGCAGGATTCGGGCGCGCGGTTCCTTGCCCCGCCGCTTGCGCTTTGCACCGACAACGGCGCGATGATCGCCTGGGCCGGGGCGGAACGCTTTGCCCTGGGTCATCGCGACGGCATGGACCTGGCCGCCCGCCCCCGCTGGCCGCTGGATCAGGACGCGGCCCCGATGCTGGGCAGCGGCAGGAAGGGTGCCAAGGCATGAGCATCGCGATCCTGGGTGCGGGCGCATTCGGCACGGCGCTTGCGGTGGCCTTGTCCGCGAACGGCCCTGTGACGCTGTGGGCGCGCGACATCCGCTGGGGCCGCGACAACCCGCGCCTGCCGGGGGTCACCCTGCCCGATGCCATCCGCATCACCGATGATCTGCCCACGGCCACCCAGGCCGATGCGCTGCTGATGGCCCTGCCCGCCCAGGCGCTTGGCGGCTTCCTGGCCGATCACGCGGCGCTTCTGGACGGCAAGCACCTGGTCAGCACGGCCAAGGGCATCGACCTTGCCCAGTTGACCGGTCCGTCCGTCCTGCTGTCCAACGCCTGTCCGCGCGCAACCGTGGCGGTCCTGACCGGCCCGTCCTTTGCGGCTGACATCGCGCGCGGGCTGCCCACCGCCCTGACGCTGGCCTGCGCCAACGCTGGGGTGGGCAAGGCGCTGCAACACGCGCTGTCCACCCCGGTCCTGCGGCTTTACCGGACCACTGACGTGACAGGCGCCGAACTCGGCGGCGCGCTGAAGAACGTCATCGCCATCGCAGCGGGCGTCGTGATCGGCGCGGGCCTGGGCGACAGCGCGCGGGCCGCCATCGTCACGCGCGGCTTTGCCGAGATGACCCGCCTTGCCGCCCGCCTGGGCGCGCGCCCCGAAACGCTGACCGGCCTGTCGGGCCTGGGCGACCTGACATTGACCTGCACCTCGGCGGGGTCGCGCAACTTCCGCTATGGGCAGGCGCTTGGCGCGCGCCAGCCGTTCGACAGCACCACCACCGTCGAAGGCGCGGCCACCGCCCGCGCCGTCGCGGCCCTGTCGCACCAGATCGGCGAGGATATGCCGATCGCCGCCATGGTGGCCCGCCTGGCCGAGGGCCGCATGACCGTGGACGACGCGGCCCAATCCCTGATGACCCGCCCCTTGAAGGAGGAATGATGCCCCTGTTCGCCGTGATCTGCCGGGACAAGCCCGGCGCCCTGCAAACCCGCCTGGATACGCGCGATGCGCATCTGGCCTATCTGCACGACAGCGGCATCGTCCGCATGGCCGGCCCGCTTATAGAACAAGGCCAGATGTGCGGATCCCTGCTGGTCGTCGAAGCCGATGATCTGGCCGCGGCGCAGGACTGGGCGGCAAAGGATCCCTACAAGGCCGCCGGGCTGTTTGGCAGCACCGAGGTCGTCGAATGGAAGAAGGTGATCGGCTGATGGCCTTCTGGCTGTTCAAATCGGAACCCGACGTGTTCGGCTGGGACGACCTGGTCGCCAAGGGTGACGCGGGCGAGGAATGGGACGGGGTGCGCAACTATCAGGCGCGCAACTTCATGCGTGCGATGAAGACGGGCGATCTGGGCCTGTTCTATCATTCCAACATCGGCAAGGAAGCCGTGGGCATCGTCCAGGTCATCGTCGAGGCCCATCCCGACAGCACGGCGGACGATCCGAAATGGGAATGCGTGGACATCATGGCCGTGAAGCCCCTGCCCCGCCCGGTTTCGCTGGACCAGGCGAAACAGGAACCGGCGCTCAAGGACATGGTGCTGGTCAACAACTCGCGCCTGTCGGTCCAGCCTGTCAAGGATGACGAATGGGCCGCGATCATGAAACTGGCGGGGCTATAGCTTTTGCCTTGGGCAAAATATCCCACGGGGGCCCGGGGGTGTGAAACCCCCGGCTTGCCGCTTCCTCTCGCCGCGCCACCGCGTTAGGGTCCGGGCGACATCCAACAGGGGAAGACACCCATGAGCCAGCGTCTGCATCTTGTCTTTGGCGGCGAGTTGACCGACCCGCAGGGCACCCAGTTCCGCGACACCGACGCCATCCACATCGTCGGCATCTTCCCCAATTACCAGGCCGCCTATGATGCCTGGAAGGCGGAATCGCAGCGGACGGTGGACAGCGCCCATACCCGTTATTTCATCGCCCACCTCCACCGCCTGCGCGACGAGGAAGCCGCCGCCAGCCCGACCGAGGAGCTGGAGGTCCGAGGCTGATCGCCCAGGTTCGGCGCTGGCCATGATCAAGGTATCCGGCATCGGGCAGTTCGGCCTGTGGTTACAACGCCGCCGGGCCGTGCCCGACGATGCCCCCGCGCCCGAAATCCCGCAGGGCAGCGGCCCCTTGCTGCTGGTGCAGGTCGCGCCCGAAGCGCGGGCGGCCTTTGCCCAGGTGCAGCGCCGCCTGATGCGGGGACGCCCCGACCTGCGCATCCTGGACGCGGGCGATCCCGCCCCCGCCATGGCCGAGACGCTGATGGCCGCTGGTCCTGCCGCCGTCCTTTTGCTGGGATCGGACCTGCCCGCATCCCTGATCCTGGCGGCCAGCCGCCGGGGCCTGCCGGTCATCCTGGCCGAAGCGCGGCTTGCCCCCGAGGATACCGGCTGGACGCTGCGGGCCAGCGCGCGGCGCGAATTGCTGCGCCAGATGCGCGCGATCCTTGTGACCGACCCTGCCAGCCACTCCATCGCCCTGCGCATGGGCGCAGACCGCAGGCGCGTCGCCATGACCGGCCCGGTGGCCGAAATCCGCGATCCCCTGCCCTGTTCCGAGGCCGAGCGCAGCGTCATGGCCCAGTTGCTGCGGGGCCGCCATGCGTGGCTTGCAGCCTCGGTCCCCCCGGACGAGGAGGACGCGGTGCTGACCGCCCATCACGCGGCGCTTGCGCAATCGCACCGGGCGCTGCTGTTCCTGGCCCCGCGCGATCCCGACCGCATCGACCCCCTGGCCCAGGCGATCGAGGCCGGCGGCCTGACCGTCGCCCGCCGGTCCTGGGACGAGGATCCGACCGATGATGTCCATGTCATGCTGACCGACGGTCCGAGCGAAATGGGCTTGTGGTATCGCCTGGCCCCCGTCACCTACCTGGGCGGCACGCTGGGGGGTGACGATGCCGCGGCCCGCCATCCGTTCGAACCCGCCGCCCTGGGTTCCGCCATCGTCCATGGCCCCCATACGGACCGCTTTGCCACCGAATGGCAGCAGCTTGGCGGCGCGGGCGCCGCGCGGCAGGTCGCCACCCCCGAGGATCTGGCGGCGGCCATCGCCGAATTGTCCCAGCCCGACCTGATCGCAACGCTTGCCAGCAATGCCTGGACCGTCAGCACGGGCGGCGCGGACGTGACCATGCGCATCTGCGCCCCGGTCCTGGACGCCATCGGAAAGGCCACGCCATGAAACGCGCGCCCGTCTTCTGGTATCAGCGTCCGCCGACGCTCGCCGCACGTCTGTTGTCGCCGCTGGGCGCGGCCTATGCCCGTGCCACCGCCCGGCGGCTGGCGGGCGGCGCGCGGGCGCGGGTGGGCGTGCCGGTGATCTGCGTGGGCAACCTGAACGCAGGCGGCACCGGCAAGACGCCCACGGTGATCCACCTGCAACAGGCGCTGCAGACGCGCGGGATTGCCGCCCAGGTGGTGTCGCGCGGCTATGGCGGCAGCGCCACTGGCCCCCTTCGGGTCGAGGAAGCGCGCCATGAGGCCGCTCTGACCGGGGACGAGCCCTTGCTGATGGCGGCCTTCGGCCCGGTCTGGGTGGCCAGGGACCGGCTGGCGGGCGCACGGGCGGCGGTGGCCGATGGCGCAGGGGCGATCATCCTGGACGACGGGTTCCAGGATCCGGCCCTTGCCCACGACCTGTCGCTGGTCGTGGTCGATGCGGCCAAGGGCTTTGGCAACGGGTTCTGCATTCCGGCCGGTCCCTTGCGCGAACCCGTGGCGACAGGCCTTGCCCGCGCCGATCTGCTGTTGTCGGTCGGCCCCCCTGACGCGCAGGCCTGCTTTGCCGCCCCGCCGGGGGCACCGCCGCATCTGCGCGGGGCCTTGGCGCCCCTGCCCATGGGCATGGACTGGGGGGGCCATCGCGTCCTGGCCTTCGCAGGCATCGGCCACCCCGAGAAGTTCTTTGCCACCCTGGCCGGGCTTGGCGCCGATCTGGTCCGGGCCGAGGCGTTGGAGGATCACCAGCCCTTCACCCCCGCCTTGCTGACCCGGCTGGAGACCGAATCCCGGTTGCTGGGCGCCCAGCTTGTCACCACCGAAAAGGACGCGGCCCGCCTGCCCCGATCCTTCCGGCCCAAGGTGATGACCCTGCCCGTGCGCCTGGCCCTTGACGACCCCGCGCCGCTGGACCGGGCGCTTGACCGTCTGTTTCCGCGTGGCTGATCTTTGCAATCGGCCCGGCAATCCCGATATAGGGCAGGACGGGCCGTGATGGCCCAAGGGGAAAGGACAGGCATGTCGCGGAACGCCATCCAACGGCTGGGCTTTTATCTGCTGGTTCTGGTGACCCTTTATGCCTCGCTAGGGGCGGGATAGGGCCATGGCGAAACGCTTTGGCGGGCGGTTCTCGCCCGATGCCCTGGAGAACGGCAATCTGAATCCCATCCCGGACGCGCCGATCCGCCACCGGCTGGCCGGGCGCCCGAAATATGTAACCATGGCGGCGGTGCCGTTCCTGTTCAGCGCGTTTTTCCAGGATCCGGCAGGCATGGCCGCCAATCTTGCGGCCTTTGGCGTGATTGCCAGCGCCATGTGGATGACCCGCGAAGGACTTGCCGCCGAGGCCGCGTACGAGGTGCGCCGCGTCGCGCGCCGCCCGGCGATCCCGCGCAAGCTGTTCGGGGGCGTGCTGGCCGGGCTGGGCGTGGGGCTGGGGGTCGCGGAACCCGGCAGCCTGGCCGGCGCCGGGGCGGTGGGCGTGACGGGACTGGCGCTGCACTGGCTGGCCTTCGGGTCCGACCCGATGCGCGACAAGGGGATGGACGGGGTCGACGGCTTTCAGGGGGAACGCGCCCAGAAGATGATCGAGGAAGCCGAGGCCCATCTGGCCCAGATGCGCGACGCGATCCGCCAGTTGGGCGACCGCTGGCTGGACGCACGGATAAACCGTTTCGCCGCCACGGTCGAAGACCTGTTCGACCGCGTGCGCAGCAATCCCGGCGATCTGTCGGCCGCACGGCGATACCTGGGCGTTTACCTGATGGGCGCGCGCGATGCCTCGGTCAAGTTCGCGGATCTGTATCGCCAAACGCAGGATCCGGCGGTGCGGTCGTCCTATGAAACGTTCCTGGACGATCTGGAAAAGGATTTCAGCGCGAAGTCGCGGCGATTGCTGGAAGGCGACCGCACCGATCTGGACATCGAGATATCGGTCCTGCGCGACCGTTTGGCGCGGGAAGGCGTCCGGGCCAGCGAACCCGCGGCGCTCGAGCCGCCCCGGACCGAGGCCGCGCGCTTTCTGGACGACCTGCTCACCCCCGGCCAGGACAAGGTGCGCTGATCCGCCGATGCCGCGCTTTGCCCTGAAGATCGAATATGACGGGCGCCCCTTTGCCGGATGGCAGGCCCAGGCCGACCAGCCCTCGGTGCAAGGCGCAATCGAGGCCGCGCTGGCCCGCCTGGATCCCGGCTTTGCCGCAGGGGCGCGGATCGCGGCGGCCGGGCGCACCGATGCGGGCGTCCACGCCACAGCCCAGGTCGCCCATGCCGATCTGGCCCGCGACTGGGATCCGTTCCGCCTGGCCGAGGCGTTGAATTTCCACCTGAAACCCGCACCCGTGGCGGTGCTGGTTGCGGCCCGCGTTCCCGATGATTTCCACGCCCGCTTTTCCGCCGTCGAACGGCGATACCTGTTCCGCCTGCAGGCCCGCCGGGCGCCCGCGACCCATGATCGTGGCCTGGCCTGGCAGGTTCTGCACCCTCTGGACGCAGACGCCATGCGCAAGGGGGCCGCGCATCTGCGGGGCCGTCACGATTTCACGACCTTCCGATCCTCGATCTGCCAGGCGGCAAGCCCGGTCAAGACCTTGGATGACATCAGGATCGAGGAAACCCCCATCCCCCACGGGCGCGAATACCGATTTCACCTGCGGGCGCGGTCGTTCCTGCATAACCAGGTCCGGTCGATCGTGGGCACATTGGAGCGGGTCGGCGCGGGATCGTGGCCGCCAGACCGGGTGGCCGATGCCCTGGCCGCCCGTGACCGGTCGGAATGCGGCCCGGTCTGCCCGCCGCACGGGCTGTATCTGTGCGGTGTCGGCTATCCGCAGGATCCGTTTGAAAGCCCCTAGCGGCTGTCAGGGGCCGATCGCTCCGTCATCCACCGCCAAAGATCCGACAGCCCCTTGTCCACGTAAAATCGGGGCGTGAAGCCCAGTTCGTCGCGGGCTGCCTTGCCGCATCCGAGCGAAGCCTGAATATCCCCCGGTCGCGCCGGGACGTGAATATCGGCCGTCCGCGCCCTGCCGGACGCCGCATCGACTTTTTGCGCAAGTTCGGCCACGGTGGTGCCGGCACCCGTGCAGACATTGAAACGATGGGCGCCCGGCCGGCTGGCCGCAAGATCCCCTGCGTGCAGGATCGCACTGACAACATCCTGGACATGGACGAAGTCCCGCACCTGCGAGCCATCGCCCTGAATGGTATGGGGCAGATCGTGCAGGACATTCGAAAAGAACTTGGCAATCACCCCCGCATAAGGGGACGCGGGATCCTGCCCTGGGCCATAAGCATTGAAAAGCCGAAGACTGGCCGAGGGCAGGCCGCGGATATCCGCCATGGCCCCCAGATGATGTTCGCAAGCAAGCTTGTCCGCCCCATAAGGGGAAAGCGGCAACAAGGCGTCATCTTCGCGGCACGATGCCCCCGTCATGTTGCCGTACACCGCCGCGGTAGAGGTGAAGACCACCGGAATCCTGCGACGCTCGCTGGCCGCCAGGAAGACTGTAAGGGCGCCATCCAGGTTGACCCTGTGCGCATCCAGCCAGTCGTCTATGCAGGCCTGGACAGACACACGGGCAGCCAGGTGGTAAATGCCGTCCACCCCCGATGCCAGGTCGCGCACCAAAGGTCCGTCAAGGATGCTTCCCCGCACAAAGGATGCCTTTGCATGGATGTTTTCCGGCTTTCCCGTGGAAAGATCGTCCAGAACGACAACGTGGTTGCCTTGCCCAATCAGGCGGTCAACCAGGTGGGTTCCGATAAATCCAGCTCCTCCGGTAACAAGAACCTTGCGGGTGTTCATGCTATCGGGGCCAAACCATGCTCCATCGGCAGTTCAGGATCATTTCCGCCTGCGCGGCCGCCGGTTTTTCGAAAAGACCACGACCAATGTCTGCCACATGATCCAGATATCAAGGGCCATTGTCCGGTTTTTCTGGTATATCAGGTCTATCTTCAACTTCGTGGGCAGGCAGCGCCTTTGATAGGCGGTCTCGGTTTCCTCGGCGCTGCGGCACCTGGCCAGGATACTGCCCTCGTGCTGATGATAGATCAGCGTGGCCAGCCCCGTCACACCGGGGCGGTTTCGCAGAACCTGCCCATAAACGGCGGGAAAGCGTTCGGCATATTCACGGATGGTCGGGCGCGGCCCGACAAAGCTCATGTCGCCGGACAGGATGTTGAACAACTGCGGCATCTCGTCGATCCGGGTGCGGCGCAGGAAATGTCCAAGCGGCGTTATGCGCCAGTTCTTGTGGGCGCCCGTCACCCCGAAATCGCCGTCCTGCTGCATCATCGTGCGGAACTTCAGATGCATGAAGGTCCGGTTCGGCGAACTCATGCGCGGCGCGGCATAAAAGATGGGTCTGCCTTGAACGATCAACAGTACAAGCGCAACAAACGCCATGATGAACGACAAGGGGACAAGCAGAAGCAGGGCCAGCGTGACATCGAACAAACGCTTGCGCCGGGGCAATGGCTTGATGCCCGCCGCCCTCGCCTCATGCATGAGCCAGGTTAAGCTGGTGGCCGGAACATATGCTGCTTCGCCCTTGTCCCAGTCATGGTGGATCGTCACGATACCTGCCCTGCAACAACTCGTTCTTCGCTGTCGGGTAGCATATCGACGAAAGCATGGAAACCGTGGCAGCGCCAATCTGCCGAATGACTTGCGCGACCATGGCAAAGGGGCCACTGTCTGGCCGGAAAAGGGCAATTCGAAGGCGGGTGATGCGGAAATTTCTTGTCATGCTGGACGACAGCCGGGAATGCCTGAACGCGATGCGCTTTGCGGCCATGCGCGCGTCCAATTCCGGGGGCGCGGTGACGGTGCTGGCGGTCATCCCCCCGAATGAAATCCAGCACGGCTTCGGCGTGGCCGAAGTGATGCGCGCCGAGGCCTACGAACGGATCGAGGCGCATTTCGAAGTTTTCGCCAAGTGGATGAGAATGCGGCCGAAAGTGGAACCGGAACTGATCATCCGCGAGGGCGATCCGGCCGAGGAACTGCTGGCCTATCTGGCCCAAGACCCCGAGGTGGGCATTGTCGCGATGGGCCTGGGATCGGACCGGTCGGTCCAGAACCCGGTGCTGACGCGCCTGTTGCGCGATGCGGCGACCCTGCCCTGCCCGATCACCATCGTACCCGCCGATATCTCGAAGGAACGGCTGGAAGCGATCACCTGACCCCCGCCCTGCTTGACCTGCAGGCCCCGCGTCGCCATATCCGTTCCAAAGGAGCCTTGGCCATGTTCATCCAGACAGAAACCACACCGAACCCTGCGACGTTGAAGTTCCTTCCCGGCGACATCGTGCTGGACAACGGCACCGCCGACTTTCCCGCCCCCGACACCGCCGCCAAGTCGCCCTTGGCGCAGCGCATCTTTGCCGTGGGCGGCGTGACGGGCGTTTTCCTGGGCCGTGACTTCGTGACCGTGACCAAGGCCGATGACCAGCCCTGGGATCACCTGAAGCCCTCGATCCTGGGCGCGATCATGGAACATTTCCAGTCAGGCGCCCCATCGGTCGAAGGCAAGGCGGAACAATCTGGCCATGCCAGCCATGACGGTCCCGATTCGGAAATCGTGGTCCAGATCAAGGAACTGCTGGACACCCGCGTCCGCCCGGCGGTCGCCCAGGACGGTGGCGACATCACCTTCCACGGTTTCGACCGGGGTGTCGTCTATCTGCATATGCAGGGCGCCTGCGCGGGTTGCCCGTCGTCCACCCTGACGCTGAAGATGGGGATCGAGAACCTGCTGCGCCATTACATCCCCGAGGTGGTCGAGGTCCGGCCGGTTGCCTGATTCCCTTGCCTTGGGCTTTGACACATCGGCCGCGCATTGCGCGGCCGCTTTGTTGCGGGGCGACACCGTTCTGGCGCATCTGTCCGAGGAGATGACCAAGGGCCAGGCCGAACGGCTGTTTCCGCTGCTGGAAGAGCTTCTGGCCCAAACCGGCCTGGCGTGGCGGGATCTGAACGTGATCGGCGTGGGCATCGGGCCGGGGAACTTTACCGGCATCCGCATTGCGGTCGCGGCCGCGCGCGGGTTGGCACTGTCGCTTGGCATTCCTGCCGTGGGCGTGACCACGACAGATGCGGCGGCCCATGGCCTGCCCCGCCCCTGCCGCATCGTTCTGCCGCTGCGGGCGGACCAGGTGGTGTGGCAGGACTTTGGCAGGGGCGAAACCCAGCCTGGGCAGGCCACGCAGGATTCCCTGCCGCCCGGCCTCGCGCCCGCTCTGCCGGTGGTCCAGCCTGCGGTGGCCATTGCGCGCATCGCCTTGGCCCGCCGCGCTGACCCCGGCCCGCGCCCGGCGCCCTTGTATCTGCGCCCGGCCGATGCCGCCCCTGCGCGGGACGTGGCACCCTTGATCCTGCCGTGACGCCAGACCGGCTTGCGGCGCTGCACGCGCGCTGCTTCACCCGCCCCCGGCCCTGGACGGTGGCCGAGTTTGCGGATCTGCTGGCCAGTCCCCATGCCTTCCTGCTGACCCGCCCGGACGGTTTCCTGCTGGGACGCCTTGTTGTTGACGAAGCCGAGGTGCTGACCCTGGCCGTGGCCCCGCAATCCCGCCGACAGGGCATCGCACGCGACCTGATGGACGATTTTGCCGCCACGTCACGGGACCGGGGGGCAACCCGCGCCTTTCTGGAGGTCGCCGCCGACAATGCCCCCGCCCAAGCCCTTTATCATGGGACAGGCTGGCAGGAATCCGGCCGCAGGCGGCGGTATTATGGGCCCGATCTTGACGCCATTGTCATGGCCTTGACCCTGGAACCCGTCCAACAAGGCGGTTGACCGGCAGGGGGCGATGCGCCCTAATCGGGGCCATCACGCGGGCGGCTTGAATCGCGCGCAACAACAGGATGAGGTTTCCTTATGTCCCTGACGAAATCGCTGCTTGCGGGCGTGGCGCTGACGGCATTGACGGGCGCTGCGGCCCTGGCCGAACCGGCGCTGATCTTCGACCTTGGCGGCAAGTTCGACAAGTCCTTCAACGAGGCGGCCTTCACCGGCGCGCAACGCTGGGCCGAGGAAACCGGCGGCACCTACAAGGAACTGGAAATGCAGTCCGAGGCGCAGCGTGAACAGGCGCTCCGCCGCCTGGCTGAAACGGGTGCCAACCCCATCGTGATGACCGGCTTCGCCTTTGGCGACGTGCTGAACCAGGTTGCCCCCGATTACCCCGATACCCAGTTCGCCATCATCGACATGGTGGTGGAACAGCCCAACGTCCAGTCGATCGTCTTTACCGAGGAACAGGGCAGCTATCTGGCCGGGATCATGGCGGCGCAGGCGTCGAAATCCGGCACCGTGGGCTTTATCGGCGGCATGGACATCCCGCTGATCCACAAGTTCGAATGCGGCTTTGCCCAGGGCTTCAAGGCCGCCAAGCCTGACGGAACCGTCCTGATCAACTATACCGGCACCACCCCCGCCGCCTGGAACGACCCGGTCAAAGGGGGCGAGCTTGCCAAGGCCCAGATCAGCCAGGGCGCCGACGTGATCTATGCGGCGGCGGGCGGCACCGGCATCGGCATCCTGCAAGCCGCCGCCGACGAAGGGATCCTGTCGGTTGGCGTGGACAGCAACCAAAACCACCTGCATCCGGGCAAGGTGCTGACCTCGATGGTGAAACGCGTGGACACGGCGGTTTATGACGCCTTCAAGAACGGCGTCGAGCCGGGCGTCAAGGTTCTGGACCTCAAGGCCGAGGGCGTGGACGTGGCCATTGATGACAACAACAAGCCGCTGATCACGCCGGAAATGCAGGCCGCCGTGGATGAGGCGCGCGCGGGGATCGTCGGCGGGGAAATCGCGGTCCATGACTACATGACCGACAACGCCTGCCCGGTCCAGTAGGTGGCGGCGATGGCGCAGACACAGGGGCGGCCCGGAACGGCCGCCCCTGCGGCGATTGAACTGCGCGGCATTTCCAAGGCTTTCGGCCCCGTGCAGGCCAACCGCGACATCCACCTGCGCGTGGAACGCGGCACGATCCATGGCATCATCGGTGAAAACGGCGCGGGCAAATCGACGCTGATGTCGATCCTCTACGGCTTCTACAAGCCCGACGCGGGCGAGATTCTGGTGGGCGGCCGTCCCCTGACCATCACCGACAGCCAGACCGCGATCCGTGCGGGCATCGGCATGGTGTTCCAGCACTTCAAGCTGGTGCAGAACTTCACCGTTCTGGAAAACATCATCCTGGGGGCCGAGGAAGGGCGGTTGCTGCGCCCGTCGCTGTCCAAGGCGCGCGGCGTCCTGCGGCAACTGGCGCAGGATTACGAACTGAACGTCGATCCCGATACCCGCATCGAAGACCTGTCGGTCGGACACCAGCAGCGGGTGGAGATCCTCAAGGCGCTGTATCGCCAGGCCGACATCCTGATCCTGGACGAACCGACGGGCGTCTTGACCCCGGCCGAGGCCGACCACCTGTTCCGCATCCTGGAAGGCCTGCGGGCCGAGGGCAAGACGATCATCCTGATCACCCACAAGCTGCGCGAGATCATGGAGATCACCGACACCGTATCCGTCATGCGGCGAGGAGAGATGGTGGCGTCCGTCAGGACGGCGGAAACCAGCCCCGAACAGCTTGCCGAACTGATGGTGGGCCGCAAGGTCTTGCTGAACGTGCAGAAGGCGCCAGCGACACCCGGCAAGTCGGTCCTGGAAATCCGCAGCCTGCGCATGGTGGATACGGCGGGCGTCGAACGGCTGCGCGGCATTGATTTGGACATCCGGGCGGGAGAGATTCTGGGGATCGCGGGCGTGTCCGGCAACGGGCAGACCCAGCTTCTGGAAATCATGGGCGGATATCCCGAAAAGGGCAGCACGCTGTCGGGCGAGGTCCGCGTGAACGGCGCCCCCCTTCCCCTTGGCGGCACCGCCTGCAACGCCGCCGAACGCCGCCGCCAAGGCATCGGCCACATCCCCGAGGATCGCCAGGCCGAAGGCCTGATCATGGATTTCGCGGCTTGGGAGAACGTGGCCTTCGGATACCACGACGCACCGGAATACGGTCGCGGCCCGCTGATGGACCGCGACGCCATCCGCCGCGATGCCGAGGGCAAGATCGCCCGCTTCGACGTCCGCCCGCCCAGTTGCGATCTGGCCGCACGCAACTTTTCCGGCGGCAACCAGCAGAAGATCGTCGTCGCCCGGGAAATCGAGCGCAACCCAGACCTGCTTCTGATCGGCCAGCCCACGCGCGGCGTTGACATCGGCGCGATCGAATTCATCCACAAGCGCATCGTGGAACTGCGCGACGCGGGCAAGGCGATCCTGTTGGTATCCGTCGAACTGGACGAGATCCTGTCGCTGTCCGACCGCATCGCGGTGATGTTCGACGGCCGCATCATGGGCGAACGCCTGCCCGGCCAGACGACGACGGGCGACCTGGGCCTGTTGATGGCGGGCGTTGACGCCGATGCCGACCCCCAGACCCACGACCTTTCCCGGGAAATGTGAATGACGCCTGCCCGTATCGCCCGCCTTTTGTCCTTTCTCCTCGCTGCCGGATGCAGCACCGTGCCGATGCCCCGGATGCCCAAGATGGACATCTGGCCCGATGGCGCGGCGCCCGACCGCCTGGTCATGGCGGCCGAGGCCCGCGCCCAGACCCGCGCCCGCAACCCGGACGGCAGCTGGGCCGTGGCGGATCCGATCAAGGGGTCAGATTACCAGAAGGATTTTGGGTGGAATTGCGTGACCGATGCGCGCGGCACCGCCTGCGCGGACCATGCCCCGGTGGAAATGCCCGCCGGGGCCGCAACCGCGCCCCAGGTCACGGGCCGCGTCGCCATCGCCTTTGCCGCGCTGTCAGACGGCAGCCGCTGCACCGGAGAGGCGCGCCAGGGCCAGTCACGGTCCGATGAAAACCTGCTGGCCGTGCGCGGCTATCCCGGCGCGGGCGGCGCGGTCCCCCGTGCCCGCAGCCTGGCCCGCATGGCGGGCAACGGCGATGCGATCGGCTGGGACCAGATCGCCGATGCCCGCAGCTTTCTGGCGCTGTGTCACGGCATGAGGCGCTAGGCCGATGGAAAAGATGCCGAAATGGGCCGATCTGATCCTGACACCGCTGATCTCGCTGGTGCTGGCGATGGCGATTTCGGCGCTTGTGATCCTGGCCATCGGCGAAAGCCCGGTCGAGGCGCTGACGACGATGATCGACGGGGCGCTCGGCTCCAGCTATGGCTGGGGCTTCACGCTCTATTATGCGACGAACTTCATCTTCACCGGGCTTGCGGTGATGGTAGCCTATCACGCCAGCCTGTTCAACATCGGCGGCGAAGGACAGGCCGCCATGGGGGGCTTGGGCGTGGCCCTGGCGCTGCTGCTTCTGCCCTTGCCGCATTGGGCGCTTGCCCTGCCCGCCGCGATGGTGGGCGCGGCGCTGTTCGGGGCGGCCTGGGCGCTGATCCCTGCCTGGCTTCAGGCGAAACGCGGCAGCCATATCGTGATCACCACGATCATGTTCAACTTCATCGCCGCCGCCGCGCTGAATTACATCCTGGTGAACCTGCTGCGCCCGGTGGGCAGCATGGACCCGGCCTCGGCCCGCTTTCCCAACGAAACGCACCTGCCCCAGCTGTCCGACATGGCGCTGAGCTTTGGTTTCGAATGGGGCAAGAACACGCCCGTCAACATCAGCTTCTTCGTGGCCGTGATCGCCTGCGTTCTGGTCTGGCTGCTGATCTGGCGGTCGCGCCTGGGATTTGAAATCCGCGCCTTTGGCAAATCCGAACCCGCCGCCCTTTATGCGGGCATCAATCCGGTCCGCATCACGGTGATCGCCATGCTCATATCCGGCGGGCTGGCCGGGATGATGGCCATCAACAGTGTCATGGGAGAGGCGGAGCGCCTGGTCCTGAACGCGGTCGAGGGCGCGGGCTTCATCGGCATCGCCGTGGCGCTCATGGGCCGCAACCATCCGCTGGGCGTGTTCCTGGCAGCCCTGCTGTTCGGGTTCCTGTATCAAGGCGGGGGCGAACTGGCGTTGTGGACCAGCATCCCGCGCGAGTTGATCATCGTGATCCAGGCGCTTGTGATCCTGTTCACGGGCGCCTTGGACAACATGGTGCGGATGCCCCTTGAACGGATGTTCATGGCGATGCGGAAAAGGGGCGCGTGATGGATCTGAACACCGTCCTGCAAATCCTCGACAGCGCGGTGCGGCTGATGACGCCCTTGCTGCTGGCCTGCTTGGCGGGGCTTTATTCCGAACGCGCCGGGGTCTTCGACATCGGGCTGGAAGGCAAGATGCTGATGGCCGCATTCAGCGCCGCCACCGTGGCCGCGCTGACCGGCAATGTCTGGCTGGGCGCCTGCGCAGGGCTTCTGGGCGCGCTGATGCTGTCGGCGATCCATGGCATCGCCTCGATCACCTTCCGGGGCAACCAGTTGATCTCGGGCGTGGCGATCAACTTCCTCGCCTCGGGGCTGACGGTGCTGCTGGGGCAAAAAATCTTCGGCCTGGGCGGGCGCACCCCCAGCCTGACGCCGGGGGCCGAACTGGATGCGCAGGTTTCCCCCTTCCACACCTGGCTGTCGGGCGTGACCGGACCGGACGGCGCGTCGGCCTTGACGGCCACCCCGCGCTTTGGCGAAATCACCCTGCCCCTGGCCGAGACGCTGCGGGGCGTGCCGGTCATCGGCCCGCTTTATGCCGAGGTGATATCAGGCCACACGATCCTGGTCTATGTGGCCTTCCTGATGGTGCCGCTGACCTGGTGGGTGCTGTATCGCACGCGCTTCGGCCTGCGCCTGCGGGCGGTGGGGGAAAACCCCGCCTCGGTCGATACGGCGGGTGTGTCGGTGACGCGGCTGCGCTTTGCCGCAGTCGCCATTGCCGGGCTGCTCTGCGGGCTGGCGGGGGCCTATCTGGCGACCGGGCTGTCGGCGGGCTTTGTCAAGGAAATGACCGCCGGGCGCGGCTTTATCGCCCTGGCGGCGCTGATCTTCGCCAAGTGGCGGCCGTGGGGCGCGCTTGGGGCGACCTTCCTCTTCGGTCTGCTGGAGGCCATCGCCAACCGTTATCCGAACCTGGATCTGGGCGTGATCACCGTGCCGTCGATGTTCATGAACGCCCTGCCCTATATCCTGACCGTCATCATCCTTGCCGGTTTCGTCGGCCGCGCCATTCCGCCCCGCGCCGGAGGAGAACCCTATGTCAAAGAGCGTTGAGCTGGCCCGCCTGATCCGGGATCGCGCGGGCGACCAGCCGCCGGAATACGGGCTGATCCTGGGATCGGGCCTGGGGCACCTGTCCGGCACGGTGGACGGGGTGGCGATCCCCTATGACGACCTGCCGGGCTTTCCCCATGCGGGCGTGTCGGGCCATATGCCGCAACTGGTGATCGGCCAGTTGGAAGGCCGCCGCGTTGCGGTCTTTGGCGGCAGGTCGCATTACTACGAATCGGGGCGGGCCGATGCCATGCGGCTTCCGCTGGAAACGCTGGCCGCCCTTGGAACCGACAAGCTGCTCCTGACCAACGCCGCCGGATCGCTGCGCCCCGACATCCCGCCGGGCGACCTGATGCTGCTGGACGACCACATCGCCTTCGCCGGCACCAATCCCCTGATCGGAGAGCCGACCGACGCCCGCTTCGTCCCCATGACCGACGCCCATGACGCGCGCCTGCGCGCCGCCCTGACCCAGGCCGCCCAAGCCGAGGGAACCAAGCTTCCGGGTGGCGTCTATTGCTGGTTCTCTGGCCCCAGCTTCGAAACCCCGGCCGAGATCCGTGCCGCGAAAATCCTCGGCGCCGATGCCGTCGGGATGTCCACCGTCCCGGAAATCATCCTGGCCCGCTTTCTGGGGCTTCGTTGCGCTGCCATTTCGGTCATCACCAACATGGGCGCGGGCCTGTCCGACGAATCCATCAGTCACGACCACACCAAGGCCATGGCCCCTTTGGGCGCGGCCAAACTGGAACGCATCCTGCGCCGCTTCCTGCGCGACGCCTGACGTTTCTTCTTCACTCAAATATCCCCGCCGGAGGCTCCTGCCCCGGCAACCTGCGGCAAGGCTTCAGGTCAGGCGCGCCAGTGCCGCCTCGACCTGTGCCGCGGCCGCGTCCAGATCATGCAGGGCATCAAGCACGACGACCGCCCGTTCACGCTCGGCGTAGCGCAGGCGGTGCCTCAGATAGCGCGGGTCGTAATGATCGCGCAGCAACCCTTCGGCCAGACCGCGCCAGTCCTGCGCGGCAACGGCGGCGCGCCAGCCTTCGATCCGCTCGGCGGGATGGAGGGGTGACAGCGCGGAAACGATCGTCTCGACCCGAGCGGGATCGTCCACCATGTCGCCATAGGTCGCGGCTGTGTAACCCGCCCGCGCCGCAACCGGCACGTCCAGCCGCAGCCGGGGTGCGGCGCAGATCGCCTGCCACAAGGATTTCGGCACCACGATATCGCCGATGCGGCTGCTTTCGGCCTCGACGACGACGGGGCGGGACGGGTCCAGCCCTTCCAGGACGACCGCCAGGCGCCCCTCGAACAGCTTCTGGCTGGGCTGGCCCTGGGGCTGCCCGCCGAACAGGCTGCCCCGATGGTTCGCCAGGCCTTCCAGGTCGATCACCTGCCAGCCTCGCTTGGCCAGCCGCGCCAGGATTGCGGTCTTGGCGCTGCCGGTATTGCCGTCCAGCACGATCACCGGGGCGGGAACGGGCCGGTTCTGCACCCGGTCCACCACAAGCGCGCGCCATGCCTTGTAGCCGCCCTCGATCCGGTCCACCCTCCAGCCGATCTGCGACAGGATCGTGGCAAAGCTGCCCGACCGCTGCCCGCCGCGCCAGCAATAAACCAACCCGCGCCAGCTTCCGTCACGGTCCGCCAAGGGCCCGGCAATATGGCGCGCGGCATTGGCGGCAACCATGGCGCCGCCCAGCTTGCGCGCATCGAAAGGTGAAACCTGCTTGTAGATCGTGCCCACCCGCGCCCGTTCACCGTCGTCCAGCACGGGCAGGTTGATCGCGCCGGGCAGGTGATCCTCGGCATATTCCAAGGGCGATCTGACATCAACGATGTCATCGAACCCCGCCAGCGCGGGATCCGACAGGCGCGTCAGCGTCAGGGCCAAGTCAGTAGACGTAGACCGGCGCCCCGATCGGAACCTGGTCATACAGCGCCATCACCGCCTCGTTGCGCATCCGCAGACAGCCGTTCGACACGGCCCGGCCGATGGAGCCCGGTTCGGTCGTGCCATGGATGCGGATCGCGGTGTCCTGGCCTTGGGCGTTATACAGATACAGCGCCCGCGCCCCCAGCGGGTTCTGCGGCCCGCCCGGCATCCCGTTGGCCCATTTGGCGTATTGCTGCGGCTTGCGCTTGATCATGTCTTGCGTGGGCGTCCAGGACGGCCATTCGACCTTGCGGCCCACGGTGGCGCGGCCCTTCCAGACCAGCTCGGCCGTGCCCACGGCCACGCCATAGCGGACCGCCCGGCCCGGCGCGATGACGTGATACAGGAAGAAGTCCTTGCTGACCACGACGATGCTGCCGACCTCGAAATCCTCGCGGATGGCAACCTCGGTCGGGGCATAGGGATCGCGGGCCGCTTCTTGTGCGAACACCAGCGAGGGGGCGAAATAGGCGGCGGCCATCAGCGGCACGGCCAACGACATAAGCTCACGGCGGTTCATGGTGATCCTGTCAATCTCGTGTTCTTCTGCTCTGGCAACGCGCATAGCAAGGGTAAGGTCCATCTGGCAACTCACGACGACGTATCAAAGGCTGGAAATAGGCCTTGACCCAGGGCTGCCGCAGACACATCTGCGAACTATGGTTCCCGTCACGCCCCCCTGCTGCCATGCCAAGCGCCGTCCCCTGCGGCGGCCCGCGCATCTGTGCCGGGGCCAAGGCGACCGCGCCTGCCGCTGTCACCAGGAGGCGCGCGTGACCAATGCCCGGCCCCGGCACGCACCGCGCACCGACCCGCGCGCGCTGATCGCCGCGCAATTCCCGCGACAGGCCCCCAGGCGCCCGCAGGCGCCGCCCCGTTTCCTGATCCCGTCCTGCACCCTTCGCACGATCTCAGGAAACCGTCATGACCGTTCAATCCGCTGACCTGCCCGTTCCGGGCAACCCGTCCGACCTGATCACCACTCGCCTGTCCATCCAGGGGATGAGCTGCGCCGCCTGTTCGGGCCGCGTCTCGCGCGCGCTGTCCGCCCGTCCCGGCGTGGCGGATGCGCAGGTCAACCTGCTGGCCGGCACCGCCAGCATCCGCCACGAACCCACCCTGTCGGCCGCCGACCTGGCCCAGGCCGTGACCAGGCTGGGCTATCCGGCAGCCATCCCGAAAGAAGCCACGCCCGTCCGGACGGAAAGCGAGGCCGCGACGCTGCAGCGCGCCTTCTTGGCCGCCCTCGCCCTGACCCTGCCGGTTTTTGTGGCCGAAATGGGCGGCCATCTGATCCCCGGCTTTCACCACTGGCTGCATGGCCTTGTCGGCACCGCGCCGCTGAACTGGATGCAGATGATCCTGACCGCCGCCGTGCTTGCCGGGCCGGGCCGACGGTTCTTTGCGACAGGCATCCCGGCCCTGCTGCGCGGCGGCCCTGAAATGAACAGCCTTGTGGCGCTCGGGTCCGGGGCGGCGTTCCTGTATTCGGCGGTCGTGGTGCTGGCCCCCGGCTTGATCCCGCCCGCATCCCGCCATGTCTATTTCGAGGCTGCGGCGGTGATCGTCACCCTGATCCTCATGGGCCGCTGGCTCGAGGCGCGGGCCAAGGGCCAGGCAGGCGCCGCGATCCGCGCCCTGATCGAACTGGCGCCCGACCGCGCCACTGTCCTGCGCGACGGGAAGCCCGTTCCCATGGCTGTCGCCGATCTGTGGCCGGGCGATCTGGTCCTGCTGGCACCGGGCGAACGCGTGGCCGTCGATGGCATCGTGACCGAAGGACGGGGCCATATCGACGAAGCCATGCTGACCGGGGAACCCGTGCCTGCCGAGAAATCCCCCGGCGATCCCGTCACAGGCGGCACGGTGAACGGCAGCGCCGCGCTGACCTATCGCGTCACGGCCACTGGATCGGACACCACCCTGTCCCGCATCGTCGCCATGGTGGAAGGGGCGCAGAACGCCCGCCTGCCGGTGCAGGCCCTGGTGGACCGGATCACCCGCGTCTTCGTGCCCGTGGTGATCGGGCTGGCCGCCCTGACGGTCCTGTTGTGGCTGGTCTTCGGTCCCGACCTGGCCCACGCGGTCGTGGCAGGCGTGGCCGTGCTGATCATCGCCTGCCCCTGCGCGATGGGCTTGGCGGTTCCGGTCTCGATCATGGTCGGCACCGGCAGGGGCGCGCAACTGGGCGTGCTGTTCCGCCGGGGCGAGGCCTTGCAGCGCCTGTCGAACGCCCGACTGATCGGCTTTGACAAGACCGGCACCCTGACGTGCGGGCATCCCGAACTGGTTGCGGTCCATGTGGACGGCATTTCCGAAGACGACGCCCTGCGCCTTGCCGCGGGTGCCGAGGCGCGGTCGGAACACCCCCTGGGCGCGGCCATCGTCGCGGGCGCGGTGGCGCGCGGTCTGGATCTGCCGCCCGCGGCCGAGGTCCGGGCCACGGCGGGGCGCGGTCTTACGGGCCTGGTCCAGGGGCACCGCCTGCTGATCGGCAATCTTTCCGCGCTGGCCGAAAACGGCATCGACGCGGCCCCCGGCCTGCGCAATGCCGCCGAAGACATGGCCCGCCAAGGCGCCACCCCGGTTCATCTGGCTGTCGATGACCGCCATGTTGCCAGCTTTGCCCTGGCCGACCGGATCCGCGACGAGGCGCCGGACACCATCGCCACTTTGCACCGCATGGGCCTGAAAACCGCCATGCTGTCGGGCGACGTTCCTGCCACGGCCCAGGCTGTGGCCGTGCAGCTTGGCATCGACCATGTGCAGGCGGGCCTGATGCCCGGAGACAAGCTGACCGCGATCCGCGACATGGGCGCGGGATCGGTCTTCGTGGGCGACGGCATCAATGACGCACCCGCCCTTGCCGCCGCCGAAACCGGTATCGCCATCGGCACCGGCACCAGCATTGCCATCGAATCGGCCGATCTGGTGCTGATGTCGGGCGACCTGGGGGGCGTGCCGCGCGCCATCCGCCTGTCGCGCGCAGTGATGCGCAACATCCGCCAGAACCTGTTCTGGGCCTTTGCCTATAACACCGCACTGATTCCGATCGCCATGGGGGTGCTGGTGCCGTTCGGCGGGCCGCAGTTGTCCCCCATGCTGGGGGCTGGGGCCATGGCGCTGTCGTCGGTCTGCGTGGTAGGCAACGCCTTGCGGCTGCGGGGTGTGCGATGATCGGGCGCCGCGGGCTGCTGGCCGGGACGGGCGCCATGGCCCTGGCAGGCGCCGCCCCGCCGCGCCCGCGCGTGCTGGCCTTTGGGGACAGCCTGTTTGCGGGCTATGGCGTGGCGCGGGGCGCGGGAATGGTGCCGCAGTTGCAGGCATGGCTGGATCGCCACGGCCCCCCGGCACAGATGGTCCCGGCGGCGCTGTCGGGCGACACCACCTATGGCGGGCGCGTGCGGATCGGGCTGTCGCTGGGCCGCCACCGCCCCGATGCGGTCATCGTTGAACTGGGTGGCAACGACATGCTGCTGGGCTGGTCCGCCGCGCGGGCCGAGGCGAACCTGGACGCGATCCTGGCCCAGGCCGGTCAGGGCGGGCGCCCGCTGTTGCTGGTCGGCTTGAACCCTATCCCGGGCGAGCAGGCCTGGCGGCAAGCGTGGCGGGCGATCTGGCCGCGCCTGGCGGAACGTCACGGTGCGGTGCTGCTGCCCAGCCTTTACGCGCCCATCGCAGCCCTGCCCAAGGCGGATCACCGCAGCTATCTGCTGGCCGACGGCGTCCATCCGAACGCCGCGGGCATCAGGCTGATGGCCGCGGCGCTTGGACCGAAGGTTCAGCAGATGCTGGGCTAGTGGCCCTTGTGGGCGGCAGTTGCCTCGGCCTCAGCGGCGCGGTCGTTGTCCACCGCAGCCTCGACCTGCTGGGTGCCGCAATCGCCGAAATCGAGCGTCAGGGCAATGCTGTCGCCCTGGGCCAAGGGCGAGGTCAGCCCCATCAGCATCACATGGTCGCCGCCGCGCGCCAGCGCGTGTTCGCCGCCTGCGGGAATAACGATGCCGCCCTCGATCTTCTGCATCTTCATCACGCCGTCGGCCTCGGCATGGGTGTGCAGTTCGACCATCTCGGCGGCGCTTGATGAAACGCCGGTCAGGCGGCATTCCACCTTGCGGTGGTTTTCGACCACCAGGAAAACTGCGCCCGTCTGCGCATTGGCGCTGCGGGCATAGGCGTCGCGGATGGCCAGCCCGTCATGTGCGAACGCGGCAACAGGGATAAGGGCCGCGGTTGCGGCAAGAATGATGCGGATCATGATTTCGTCCTTTGTGTCAAACAGGGAATGGTTCGGAAATCCCTGGTGACGGAGGACCGCGCGCCGCGGGACGCGGCGATGGACGCCCCTGCGCATGTAGAACAAGACCGGGCCGATTCAGCCTGGCAGGACCGGGGGACAGCGCCAGATCCAGCGTTCCCCCCGGCAGGGCGGACAACAGCGACAGCGCCATGTCGGGGCAGACCTGCGTTTGCCGCGTCCCGTCGGGGTGATCGACGAGCACCACGCCATGACCCGTGCACAGCACGACCTGTTCGGCGCGCACTACGGTCCCGCGCGCCGCGCCCAGGCCGATGCCGGTCAGGACAAGGCACAGAATCAGCGCAAGATGGACCGGGCGTTTCATGGCGCGACCATCCCTGATGCGCGGGGTAAAGGCAATCGATACGCAAAAACCCCGCCGCAGGAACGACGGGGCATATTGCCGCAATCAGGGCGCCAATCAGGCCTGTGCTTCGACCTTGGCGATCTCGCGCTTGATCTTCAGGGCGCGGTCCGACAGTTCGGTATCCTTGGCCTTTGCCAGAAAGGCGTCCAGGCCGCCACGGTGATCGACCGAACGCAGGGCAGCCGCCGAGATGCGCAGCGAATAGCCGCGGTTCATCTTTTCCGACGTCAACGTGACCTCGTTCAGGTTCGGCAGGAACCGGCGGCGGGTCTTGTTGTTGGCGTGGCTGACGTTGTTACCGCTCATCGGGCCTTTGCCGGTCAGTTCGCAGACGCGCGACATGGTGTTGATCCTTCGTCTTTGCTATGCGGGCGGTCCCGGCAGGGGTTCCGTCCCAAAGTGAAAAGGCGCCGCGAGGCAGCGCCCTGAATTCCGTTTGCGCGTCCCTAATGGAACCTGCGTAGGCCGTCAACCCGAATCAGGCATAGCGACGCTCGATCCCGATCAGCTTTTCCTTGCGCCACAGCCCGCCCGCATATCCGGTCAGCGTGCCGTCCGCGCCGATCACCCGGTGGCAGGGCACGACCAGGGCGATGCGGTTCGTGGCATTGGCGCGGGCGACGGCGCGGGTGGCCGTGGGACGGCCAATGGCATGGGCAAGCTGGGCATAGCTGCGCGTCTGGCCTGCGGGGATATCCTGCAAGGCGCGCCAGACCTGCTGCTGGAACGGCGTGCCGTGCAGGGTGACGGGAACATCCAGGCGTGGTGCCCGGCCCGCAAAATAAGCGGACAACTGCGCCTCGGTCAGGTCATGGGTGGCGGTCCGGCCCAGGCCCACGCGGCCGCCCACATGGGTGGACAGGCGCCGCAGCCCATCGGGCAGGGCCTTGCGATCGATGAATTCCAGCAAGTGCAGTGCCTGGTCGTCACAGATGGCGATCATGCCGCCCAGGGGGGTGTCGATCCAGTCGGCCAGCAGGTCCGACCCTTGCCGCATCTGGTGTGGGGCATGGCCGAACAGCCGTGCAAAAGCCCCGCGAAAGCCCGACGCCGAATCAAACCCGGCCTCTAACTGTGCGTCGATCATCGCCGATCCTTTCGCCAGGCGGCCCATTCCCCCCTTCAGCCGGGCGGCGCGGGCCATGTCCAGGAAGCTTTGCCCGAAATGACGCTTGAACGCACGGCGCACGGTCGAGGGGTCGTGCCCAAGCGCCAGCAGGTCGGATTCGGACCAGCGATGGCCGGGCCTGGCTTCCAGGCGCGCGATCAGGTCGCCCACCAGGGCATCGCCCTCGGCCGTGGGGCCAAGCGGATAACAGCGGCGGCAGGGCCGGAATCCCGCCGCCTGCGCCGCATCGGGCGTGGCGAACCAGCGGCAATTCTGCGGCAAGGGCTTTCGGGCCGGGCAAGTCAGGCGGCAAAAGATGCCGGTGGTCGTCACGCCCACCAGGGCGCGGCCTTCCCAGGCCGGATCGCGCGCCAGCAGGGCGGCATAAAGCGTGTCGGTATCGGGCAAATCCAGCATGACGTTTCCCCCTGTCCATGCCCGACACTAACCGATTCGCCGCCGCCATGGGCCGCAAAATCGGGCGTTTATTCCTGCCGCGCCAGCCAGTCCAGCATGGCGTGCGCCGCCTCGGTCGGGGCTTTGCTGCCGCCCGCCACCGCATCGCCCAGGCAGGCCAGCCGGTCGCGCGCGGCAGCCGTTTCCAGCCGCGCCAACAAGCCTGCGCGCACATCGGCCACGAACCATTGCCGCGCCTGTTCCGCCCGATTGGATGCGAAATGGCCCTGGTCCCGCCGCCACCCGGCCAAGGCCTGCATCTGGTCCCAGGCGCCCGCCAGCCCGTCGCCCGTCGCGGCCGATACCGGCAGCGCCTTGGGAAAGCCCTGCGGATCCTGGGGACGCCTGCGCAACAGCCGCAACGCGCCTGCGTAATCGGCCACCGTGCGGCGCGCGGTACCCAGCAATTCGCCATCGGCCTTGTTGACCAGGATCAGGTCGGCCATTTCCATGATGCCGCGCTTGACGCCCTGCAATTCGTCGCCCCCCGCCGGGGCCAGCAGCAGCACGAACAGGTCGCACATCTCGGCCACAAGGGTCTCGGACTGGCCCACCCCCACGGTTTCGATCAGGACCACGTCATAGCCCGCCGCCTCGCACAGGCGGATCGCCTCGCGCGTGCGCCGTGCCACGCCGCCAAGCTGCGCGTTGGAAGGCGTGGGGCGGATGAAGGCCATGGGGTTGCGGGCCAGCGTCTCCATCCGGGTCTTGTCGCCCAGGATGGACCCGCCGGACCGGGTCGAGGACGGATCGACCGCCAGCACCGCCACGCGCAAGCCCTGTTCGGTCAGCATGGTCCCGAACGCCTCGATAAAGGTGGACTTGCCGACGCCGGGCGTGCCCGACAGCCCGATGCGCAAGGACTGGCGGTCGGGCAGGTCGGCCAGCAGGGCGACCGCGCGGGCGCGATGGTCGGGGCGTGTCGATTCGATTAGCGTGATCGCCCGCGACAGGGCGCGCCGGTCGCCTGTGACCAGGGGTTCCAGAAGCTTGTCCATGGATCAAAGGGATAGGGGGGCGGGGAACGATTGCCAAGCCTTCGCCGCACCGTGATAATATCTGCCATGACTCGCATCCTTGCCGCCCTTGCCCTTGTGCTGTTCGCCCTGCCCGCTGCCGCGGGTCCACTGCGCCTTCTGATGGTCGAGAAAGAGGGCTGCGTTTATTGCGAAGCCTGGGACCGCAACATCGGGCCGGGATACGCCGCGACGAATGCGGGCCGCGCCGCGCCCCTGATGCGGGTGGATATCCATGGCCCCTACCCCGACGGCCTGGCCCTGGCCCGGGGCCCCTTTGTCACGCCCACCTTTATCCTGCTGGACGGGGGATCCGAGGTCGGCAGGCTGGAAGGCCACATGGCCGCCCCGCAATTCTATCCGGCCCTGTCAGCCCTGCTGGAGCAGGCGCGATGAGCGGGCTTTCCCAGGTGCCGCGCATCGGCTAGGCAACGGCCAGCATTCTTTCAGCGACGGTGACGATCATGCATGACATCCGTGCCATCCGGGAAAACCCCGCAGCCTTTGACGCGGCCTTGTCGCGGCGCGGGCTTGCCCCCCTGTCGGACCGCATCCTGTCGCTGGACGCCGATCGCCGCGCACGGATCGTTGCGGCGGAAACGGCCCAGGCCGACCAGAACCGCGCCAGCAAGGACGTGGGTGCCGCCAAGGCGCGGGGCGAGGATGCCGAGTTCGAGCGTCTGCGCGGGCTTGTGGCCGAGAAAAAGGCCGACATCACCCGGATGCAGGCCGAGGTATCCCTGCTGGATGGCCGGTTGCGCGACCTGCTGATGGAGATTCCCAATTTGCCCCTGGACAGTGTGCCCGACGGCGCGGACGAGGCGGACAATGTGGAACTGCGCCGCTGGGGCAGCCCGCGTGCCTTCGATTTCACCCCTGTCGAGCATTTCGAGATCGCGGGCGTGCGGCCCGGCATGGATTTCGAGACAGCCGCGAAACTGTCGGGAAGCCGCTTCGTGGTGCTGAAGGGCGGCGTGGCGCGCATCCACCGGGCGCTTGCCCAGTTCATGCTGGATCTGCACGTCACCCAGCATGACCTGCAAGAAACCTGGACCCCGGTGCTGGTCCTGGAAAACATGATGGTCGGCACCGGCCAGTTGCCGAAGTTCGGCGAGGACAGCTATCTGACGCGCGAGGGTTATTGGCTGATCCCCACCTCCGAGGTGACTCTGACCAACACTGTGCATGGCGATCTTGTGGAACACGCCACTCTGCCCCGCCGCATGGTCGCGCATTCCCAGTGCTTCCGGTCCGAGGCAGGCAGCGCGGGCCGCGACACCACCGGAATGCTGCGCCAGCACCAGTTCGAAAAGGTCGAGATGGTGTCGATCACCGATGGCGACACGGGCGTGGCCGAACACGACCGCATGACCCGTTGCGCCGAGGCGGTGCTCGAAGGTCTGGAACTGCCTTATCGCACCATTGTCCTGTGCACCGGTGACATGGGTTTTGGCGCGCGCATCACCCATGACATCGAGGTGTGGTTGCCCGGCCAGGACAAGTATCGCGAAATCAGCAGCGTCAGCTATTGCGGCGACTTCCAGGCGCGGCGGATGAACGCCCGTTACCGGTCGGACCAGACCGGCAAGCCGGAATTCGTCCATACGCTGAACGGGTCGGGCCTGGCCGTGGGCCGTGCACTGATCGCCGTCTTGGAAAATGGCCAGCAGGCGGATGGGTCGGTGATTCTTCCCGCCGCGCTGCACCCCTATCTGGGTGGGGCGACGATGCTGGGGGCGGACGGCAAGCTGAGCTGACGTGAAAACAATCCGCGATCCGGCAAGTTTACCGAAACTGGGCCGCCGACCGAGGCGTTGGCAGTCATGGCGCGAACGGCGGACATCTTTTATCTTGGATCGGTGACGATCTTTGTCGCCAGCGGGCTGTCGCTGGCGACACTGGGCCGGCCTGCCGTGCAGATCGTCACGCCCGACCTGTTCCAGGGGCCAAGCTATGACCTGTTCGGGAACGGCATCGCCGTTCCGATGGCCACCCTGCCGCAGCTTTACGTGCAGCCGCAGAACCTGCTCATGTGGGCCTTGCTGATCGTGCTGTGGGGCTTGCTGCTGCTGGACGGGGTCGGGCAATACCTGGATCCGTTCGACCATGGGCCCCACCCAGCCTGGCACCCGCTGAGCCTGGCCCTAATGGGCGGGGCGGCCTGGCCCTGGCTGGCGGGCCTGCACAAACCCCTGGCGACGCTGGGCGCGCTTTTGATGCTGACGGCGGCCCTGTCGGGAGCGATCCGCGCGCGGGGCCAGCGCCGACCCGCCCCCGCCTTTCTCGCGGGGTGGAGCGTGGCGCTTGGCACCGCGACCGTCGCCACCCTGATCGGCGTACCCATGTCCCTGACCACGCCACAGACTGCCATCCTGGCAATCCTGCCCGGCGCGGTGATCGGCATGATCGCCCAGGAACGGCTGGAACGGTCGCTGGGCTTTTCGCTGGCGATCATCTGGGCCTTTTGCGCGGTCGCCATTTCGACCATGGGCAGCAGCCCCGGTGTCGCCCTGGCCGCGATCATCGGCATATCGGGCATGGGAGTCGTGCTGGTGCGCGCGGCGACCTAGGCCCCCTTGGGCTTTTGCCGGTTTTTGTGCTTGGACAAGGCGCCAGACTGGCTGATCTTGTTGGCCTTTTCCTTGAAGGGATTGTCCCCCCCCTGGTCGCGGAAGAACAGCCGGATCGGGGTGCCGGGCATATCGAAATCCTGGCGCAGGCCGTTGACCAGATACCGCTGATAGCTGTCTGGCAGCTTGTCGGTATGGGTCGCCTTGACCACGAAGGCCGGGGGTCGGGTCTTCACCTGCGTCATATAGCGCAACCGGATCCGGCGCCCGCCGGGCGCGGGGGGCGGGTGGCTTTCGGTCATGGCCCCCAGCCACTGGTTCAGGCGCGCGGTCGAAATGCGGCGGTTCCAGACCTCGTGTGCCTTGAGGATCGCGGCGTGCAGCCGGTCCAGCCCCTTGCCGGTGCGCGCGGACACGGTGACCAATGGTGCGCCCTTCAACTGCGGCAGCAGCTTTTCGAAGTTCGCGCGCAGCTCATTCAGTTTCTGCGGCTTGTCGTCTTCCAGATCCCACTTGTTCGCGGCCACCACGACTGCCCGACCCTCGGTTTCCGCAAAGTCGGCGATGCGCAGATCCTGCTGTTCAAAGGGGATCGCCACGTCCAGAAGCACCACGACGACTTCCGCAAAGCGGACGGCGCGCAACCCATCGGCCACCGACAGCTTTTCGACCTTGTCCGTGACCTTGGCGCGCTTGCGCATCCCGGCGGTGTCGAAGATGCGCATGGGCGTGCCCATGAACTCGGTCGCAACGCTGATCGAATCGCGGGTGATCCCGGCCTCGGGTCCGGTCAGCAGCCGGTCCTCGCCGATGATCTTGTTGATCAGCGTGGACTTGCCCGCATTGGGCCGACCGATCACCGCCAGTTGCAACGGACGCGCGGCAGACGGGCGCCAATCCTCGGCCCCTTCGCCGCTTTCGGCATCGGCCTCGGACAGATCCACGTCGGTTTCGGCGGCGACCGGGGTCGGCCGTTCAGCCTCGATCTGGTCGGACAACGGCATCAGGACGCGATACAGGTCGTCCATCCCCTCGCCATGTTCGGCGGAAATGCGCAGCGGCTCTCCCAGGCCAAGGCCCCAGGCCTCCATCGCGCCGGATTCGCCTGCCCGGCCTTCGGCCTTGTTGGCGGCGACGATCACGTGTTTCGCACGCTTGCGAAGGATATCGGCGAAATATTCGTCCGCTGCCGTCACGCCAATGCGCGCGTCGATCACGAACAGGCAGACATCGGCCTCGTCCACGGCACGCTCGGTCAGGCGGCGCATCCGGCCTTGCAGGCTGTCGTCCTCGGCCATTTCCAGGCCGGCGCTGTCGATCACGACAAATCGCAGGTCGCCCAGCCGGGCGGCGCCTTCGCGCAGGTCGCGGGTGACGCCGGGCTGGTCATCGACCAGGGCCAGGCGCTTGCCGACAAGGCGGTTGAACAGGGTCGATTTGCCGACATTGGGCCGACCGACGATCGCGAGGGTGAATGTCATCTGAATGCGTGCAATTGGCCGCTGCGCGAGACGACATAGATCGTCTGGCCCGCAACGGCAGGGGCGGCGGCGGCACCGCCGGGGATTTGCGCCTGGCCGGTCAGGGCGCCGGAATTTGGATCGAAGACCCGCATCACCCCGTCCGAGGACACGACGAACAACCGTCCCCCGGCCAGCACGGGGCCGAAATGGGCATGGATCCGGTCCTGCCTGCGGATGCGTTCGGTTGTGTAATAGGGCATGGGGACGCGCCAGATCACGCCGCCGGTCGCGGCGTCCAGCCGGATCAGTTCGGCCTGGTCGTTGACGGCAAAGACCGACCCGCCCGCCACGACGACCGGGCTGTTGGCCCCGTCGCGCGCGGACCAGGCCTCGATCCCGCTGTCCAGTTCGACGGCGTTGATGCGGCCCGACGAGGTGCCGCCATAGACCACGTTGCCCGAAATCACCGGATCGCCGGTCACGTCGCGGATGTTGGCAATGGCGCGCCCGATCCGTATCCCGCCGATCTGAGCGGTCCACAGCGTTGCGCCGGTTTCGCGATCGGCTGCCAGAAGCTGGCCGGATGCAAAGGGGAAGACCACCGTATTGCCCTGGATCGCCGGGACAGACACACCCATCACCCCTGCGGTCGAGGGCGTGCCCGAAGTCTGCCACAGCACCTTGCCATCGGCCGCGCGGACCGCCCAGCCGATGTCGTTGCGCCCCAGGACATAGACTGTGCCGTTCTGCACCGCCGGACCGCCGCCGATCGGCGCATCGACCCGCTGGCGCCACAGCACGCGGCCCGAGGCCGCATCAAGCGCGACCAGTTCGCCAAAGCCGCTGGTTGCATAAACACGCCCGCCCTCATAGGCGAGGCCGCCGCCCGACACGCTGTCGCGGGTTTCCAGGGCCGGGGCGATGTCGCTGGTCCAGGCGGTGGCGCCGCCGGTGGTCGTCGCGGTCACGCGCGTGCGACTGTCCAGCGTGAAGACCAGCCCGCCCCCCACGACGGGGTCGGCGCTGATGCGATGGCGCTTGCCGCTGCCGTCGCCGATATTCGCGGTCCAGATGCGGCTGGTCCCCGCGCCCACGGCCAGATGCCCCGGCTGATGCGCGGCATTGCCCGCCCGATGCGTCCATTCAGCATTGGCAACAGGTGCCGCCAGCAACAGCGCGGTCGAGGTGACGGGCGCCGGGCCGTCGATCGCGGGACCATCGGGCGAGGTCACGGCCAGCGGATCCAGCCTTTGGCCTGGCAGGATGGTGTCCCGTTCGCCGCAAGCCCCCAGGCCCAGCGTGGCCGCCAGGGCCAGGGTCAGTCGCAGCGTGGCGGTCATTCCTCGCCTCTCCCTCGTATCTGTCATTGGCGATCAGCCCGCGGGCATATTGTCGGACGGTTCCGGTTCAAATCCCAGGGCGATCATCATCTCGGACAGGCGCAGGCGCAAGGCCTCGGTCGTGCCGTCCTTTTGCTGGATCTGGCGGATCAGGTTCACCGCGTCATCGGGCCGGCCCGCGCCGACCAAGGCGATGGCCTTTTGTTCCAGGGCCAGCAGTTCGAACGGCGCCCCGGCTTGGGACAAGCGCGACAGGATCTCGTCGCGTTGCGCGAGGTCCATCGCGTCGCCTTGCAGCATCACCAGCTTCAGTTCGGCAAGGTCATGCAGGACTGTTCCCGCCGCGGCATCGCCTGCCACATTGCGCAGCGCATCGGTTGCGGCAGCGTCGTCGCCCTTGTCGGACCATTCCGAGGCCGCGATCATCGCGCCCAGAATGCGGCGGGATTCGGCGCCCTGCGGATCGACCCCCATGATCGCTGCCGGATCGCCCGAGCTTTCCGCCGCCAGAACGGCATCGCCCCAGGCCCGCGCCCGCGCCTGGTCCCGTGCCTGGCTGTATTCACGCCAGACGACGCCCGCGACGATGCCCAGGATCACTAGGCCGGCCACCCAGCCCCAGCGGCGGAACAGCCGAAACAGGCGTTCGCGGCGCAGGTCGTCAAAGACCTCGTCGATGAAATTGTCGTTCTGGTTGGCCATGTCCCGCATTCCGCAGTGTCTTGCGCGTTGTCTTATACCGGCACGGGCCGAAAAGCCAATGGGGCCTTGCAGAAGGCAAAAGGCCCGGCACAGCGGCCGGGCCTTTGCAAGACGGTGCAGGGGGTTACATCCGCGAAGCGACGTTTTCCCAGTTCACCAGGTTCGACAGGAAGTTTTCCAGGTATTTCGGCCGCGCGTTGCGGAAGTCGATGTAATAGCTGTGTTCCCACACATCGCAGCCCAGCAGCGCCGTCTGACCGTGGCAGAGGGAGTTCACTCCGTTCTCGGTCTTGGTCACTTCCAGCCCGCCGCCGGCGGACTTGACCAGCCAGACCCAGCCCGACCCGAACTGGCCCACGCCGCCTTCGGTGAATTTCTTCTTGAAATCATCGATCGAGCCGAAGGATTCGGTGATCGCCTTTTCCAGCTCGGACGGCATGGCGCCGGGCTTGGGCGTCATCATTTCCCAGAACTGCGCGTGGTTCCAGTGCTGGCTGGCATTGTTGAAGATGCCGTTCTGCGCCACCGCGTCCTTTTGATAGGTGCCCTTGACGATGTCCTCCAGCGACTTGCCGTCCCATTCGGTGCCCGAGACCAGCTCGTTCAGCTTGTCCACATAGGCCTTGTGGTGCTTGTCGTGGTGGTATTCCAGCGTTTCCCTGGACATGCCGCCTTCGGCCAGTGCGTCATGCGCATAGGGAAGATCAGGAAGCGTGAAAGCCATTTTTCTGTCCTTTCGTAAGGGATTGAACCTTTGGGTCCGGCGCACAGTCCCGCATTCATCTGATCAACGCAAGGGGAATGGCCGGGTTCCTGACCATGCGGGCGGACCCCGGAACGGCGAAGGCCGGGGGCTGGCTGCCCCCGGACCCCCGCGGATATTTAGGCCAAGGCAAAAGCCTTGGCGGGCCTTCGCGGCTCAGTTGGCCGGGGCCGTGGTCGTGCCCGGCGCGGCAGGCTCGACCTCGACCGCATCGTCGACGGCGGTGTCGGCGGGCGTCGTGGTGGTCGTGCCGGCGGGTACCGTCGTGGTGGCGGTGCCTGTGGTCGTGTCGCTGGTCGCGGTCGCGTCCGTCGCCGTGTCGTCGCCCGACATGAAGAAGAACAACAGCGCCACCACAACGACGATGGCGCCGATAATGATATACATGCGATTGCTGTTGGGTTCGGCCATTCTTTTCCCTCTCGGTTCAACATTCCACACCCGGACAATGAGGGCCAAGCCCTTCCGGTTCCCGCGCAATTCCCGATGCGCGGGTTCGTGGTCAATGTGTCACACCCCGCAGTTGCGGGGGTCCAGGCCGAATGCGACAGGCTGACGCTTTCCGAACGGGCCAAAGCACCCTAAAAGGTGGGTTCGAACAAAGGGGCTGACATGTTCTGGATCATCTGCGCCGCGCTGACAGGGGCCGTGGGCCTGGCCATCATGGCGCCCCTGCTGCGTGCCCGGGGCGATGCCGCCCAGCCTGCGGCGGCCTTTGACCTGCGCGTGTACCGCGACCAGTTGCAAGAGGTCGAGCGTGACCTGGAACGCGGCGTGATCGCGCCGGACGATGCCGTCCGCCTGCGAACCGAGATCGGGCGCAAGGTTCTGGATGCCGACCGGCGCTTGTCCCAAGTGACGGCGGGCGGTGCGGGCGGGCGCGGGCTTGTGGTCCTTGGCGTGCTGGCGGTGCTGTTTGCGGGCGCGGTGGGGTTGTATCTGCGCGAAGGCCAGCCGGGCCGGGGCGACCTGCCGGTGGCGCAGCGCATCGCCCAGTCCCAGCAGGTCTATGAAAACCGCCCCAGCCAGTCCGAGGCCGAGGCAAGGGCCCCGGCCCCCGCGCCGGTGGAGGTGCCCGAAGATTTCGCGGCCCTGATCGAGCAGTTGCGCGAAGCAGTGGCCCGGAACCCCGATGATCCGCAAGGCCTGGCCCTGCTTGCCACGAACGAGATCCGGCTGGGCAACCTGCCTGCCGCGCGCCAGGCGCAACAACGGCTGGTCGATCTGCGCGGCGAGGGGGCAACCGCTGACGAACTGGTCCGCCTGTCGGCCCTGATGATCGAAGCCGCAGGCGGCCTGATCACGCCCGAGGCCGAGAAAGTCCTGGCCCGCGCCCTGGGCAGGGATCCTGCCCATCCGCAGGCGCGATATCTGCTGGGGATGCTGCAATTGCAGAACGACCGTCCCGACCGGGCCTTCCCGCTGTGGCGCCAACTATTGGAGGAAGGCCCAGAGGACGCCCCCTGGATCGCGCCGATCCGCACCGCCATCGCCGATCTGGCCTGGCTGGCGGGCCAGCCCGATTATGTCCCCCCCTCTCCCATGCCCGGCCCCGATGCCGATGCGGTGGCAGCAGCCGGGGACATGACACCAGAAGAGCGCCAGCAGATGGTCGCGGGCATGGTGTCGCAACTGGAGGCGCGGCTGGCCCAGCAGGGCGGCACGCCTGATGAATGGGCGCGGCTGATTTCCTCGCTTGTGGTAATCGGCAATACCGACCAGGCGCGCGCCATCTGGACCGAGGCGCAGACGCGCTTTGCCAGCCAGCCCGAGGCCCTGGAGATCGTCCGCCAGGGGGCCGTCCAGGCGGGGCTTGTCCAATGATCCATCTGGAGATCGCCGATTTTGCAGGCGCCCTGCCCCCCGTGGGCGCCATCGCCGGGCTGGATCTGGGCACCAAGACCATCGGCGTCGCCGTCAGCGACGGGTTGCGCCAGGTGGCGTCCCCCCTGACGGTGATCCGGCGGCAGAAATTCACGCTGGATGCTGCCGAACTGCTGGCCATCGCCAAGGATCGCAGGCTGGTGGGCCTGATCCTGGGCCTGCCGCGCAACATGGACGGCAGCGAAGGCCCGCGCGCGCAATCGACCCGGGCCTTTGCCCGCAACCTGTCGAACCTGACCGAGATGCCCATCGGCTTCTGGGACGAGCGTCTGTCCACCGTCGCTGCCGAACGCGCGCTGCTGGAGGCAGACACCTCGCGCAAGCGCCGGGCCGAGGTGATCGACCAGGTGGCGGCGGGATACATCCTGCAAGGCGCACTTGACCGGCTGCGGTATCTGGTCCGATGATCGAATCCCCCTGCATCAAGGTCTGCGTGATCGAGCCGGCATCCGGCATTTGCACCGGCTGCCTGCGCAGCCTGGACGAAATCGCCGCCTGGTCCAGATTGTCCGATGATGCCCGCCGCCGCATCATGGCCGACCTGCCCCGCCGCAGGCAGCAGCCGGGCTGACCCTGCCGCTTGCCGCATGGCGGGCCATCTGCGATAGAAACGCGACCCCGATCAAAAGGCCGCCCATGACCTTCCGCGCCCGTCACCTGCTTGGCATCGACCACCTGTCCCCGCCCGAG
The DNA here is from genome assembly GCF_030863885.1 of Paracoccus actinidiae. Lineage (NCBI taxonomy): Bacteria > Pseudomonadati > Pseudomonadota > Alphaproteobacteria > Rhodobacterales > Paracoccaceae > Paracoccus > Paracoccus actinidiae. The sequence continues at coordinate 918,996 of NZ_CP132956.1, read as the reverse complement.
ATCGTCACCCTTCTGGATCTGGCCGAGGATTACGTCGCCCTGAACCGCCGCACGGTGAAACACGCCGACGCGCTGGCGGGGATGACCCAGATCAACATGTTCTTCGAGAACTCGACCCGCACCCAAGCCAGTTTCGAACTGGCGGGCAAGCGGCTGGGGGCCGACGTTATGAACATGGCCGTGGCGCATTCGTCGGTGAAAAAGGGCGAAACCTTGATCGACACCGCCCTGACGCTGAACGCCATGCAGCCCGACCTGCTTGTGGTGCGCCACCCCCAGTCGGGCGCGGTCAACCTGCTGGCCGAAAAGGTGAACTGCGCCGTCATCAACGCAGGCGACGGACGGCACGAACACCCGACGCAGGCGCTGCTGGACGCTCTGACCATCCGCCGGGCCAAGGGGCGGCTGCACCGCCTGACCATCGCCATCTGCGGCGACATCGCCAACAGCCGCGTGGCCCGGTCGAACCTGCTGCTGCTGGGCAAGATGGAAAACCGTTTGCGCCTGATCGGCCCCGCCACCCTGATGCCCGCGGGCGCGGGAGAGATGGGGGTCGAGCTGTTCGAGGATATGCGCGAGGGGCTGCGCGGCGCCGATGTGGTGATGATGCTGCGTCTGCAAAAGGAACGCATGGACGGCGGCTTCATCCCGTCGGAACGTGAATATTTCCACCGCTTCGGGCTGGATGCCGAAAAGCTGGCCTGCGCCGCACCCGATGCCATCGTCATGCATCCCGGTCCCATGAACCGTGGCGTGGAAATCGACGGCACCATCGCCGACGACATCAATCGCAGCGTCATCCAGGACCAGGTGGAGATGGGCGTGGCGGTCCGCATGGCGGCGCTTGACCTTCTGGCACGGAATTTGCGCGCCGAACGCGGGCGGGCGGCTGCAGGGGTGATGGCGTGATGCCGCAGGCCTTCGGGGAAGTGGACTGGACCGCCCTGCTGCATCCCGGCGAACGGCTTTTGTGGCAAGGCCGTGCCATCGGCGCGGGGCGTCCCGACCTGCCGGTGCGGTTCTGGTCCCTGCTGGGCACGATCCTGTCGCTGGGCAGCCTGCTGTTCCTGCTGATCGCCTTCCTGGGCCGGTCGCAGCCGGATTTCGTCGCAGGCTTTGGCGGCATCGGCATCGTGGCCCTGGCGGTCGGGCTGACCTGCAAGATCCTGCCCCGCCGGTTCCAGATCGCCCGGCTGCGCCGCAGCCGTTACGCGCTGACCGACCGGCGGATGCTGGCGCATGACGGACAGGCGCTTCGGGAATGGGACATCACGCCCGATCTGGACCTGACGGTTCACCCCGAGGATCCCGGCTCGGTCATCGTGGAACCGCCGTGGCAGGGCAACCGCCCGCCCAGGCCGCAGCGCGAGGCGGGCTTCATTGGCATCGCGGGCGCTGACGGGATCGCCGCCATGATCCGGGACATTCAATCGCGCCAGACCGACAGGACGGAGACCGCCTTGTGACCACGCTTTGCTTCCAGAACGCCCGCCTGATCGACCCCGAGGCGCAAACGGATGCCACGGGCAGCCTGCTGGTCCGCGACGGCATGATCCAAGACATCGACGCGGACGCCCCCGAAGGCGCGACCGTCATCGACTGCAACGGCCGTGCGCTTGCACCCGGCATCATCGACTGGGGCGTCAAGATCGGAGAGCCGGGCGAGCGGCACAAGGAATCCTTCCGCAGCGCAGGCCTGGCCGCCGCCGCCGGGGGCGTGACCACCATCGTCGCGCGCCCTGACACCCTGCCGCCCATCGACACGCCAGAATCGCTGGAATTCGTGACCCGGCGCGCCGCCGACGCGCCCGTGAACATCCGCCACATGGCAAGCCTGACCAAGGCCCGCGAAGGGCGCGAAATGGTCGAGATCGGGTTCCTGACCGATGCGGGCGCCGTGGCATTCACCGACGGCGTGCGGCAGGTCGCGGACACGCGGCTGCTGTCGCGCTGCATGACCTATGCGCGCGGCCTGGGCGCGCTGATCGTGGGTCACCCGCAGGACGCAGGGCTTTCGCGGGGGGCGGCAGCCACCAGCGGCAAGTTCGCCTCGATCTATGGCATCCCCGCCGTGTCCCCCATGGCCGAGGTCATCGGGTTGGACCGCGACCTCGCCCTGGTCGCCATGACCGGCTGCCGCTGGCACGCGGACCAGATCACCACCGCCAGGTCGCTGCCTGCCCTGCGCCGGGCGCGGGATGCGGGGCTGGACGTGACGGCGGGAATTTCCATCCACCATCTGACGCTGAACGAATACGATGTGGGCGATTACCGCACCTTCTTCCGCTTCACCCCGCCCCTGCGGTCCGAGGACGACCGTCTGGCCATGGTCGAGGCGGTGGCCGAGGGCGTGATCGACGTAATCGCCAGCTTTCACACCCCCCAGGACGAGGAATCCAAGCGCCTGCCCTTCGAGGCCGCAGCCCCCGGCGCCGTGGGCCTGCAGACGCTGCTGCCTGCGGCGATGCGGCTTTATCACCAGGGCGGGTTGTCCTTGCCGCAACTGTGGCGGGCGATGTCGCTGAACCCGGCGAAACGGCTGGGCCTGCCGGGCGGGCGGCTGGCGGTGGGCGCGCCTGCCGACCTGGTGCTGTTCGATCCCGACGCGCCCTTCGTGCTGGACCGGTTTACCCTGCTGTCCAAATCGAAGAACACTCCTTTCGATGGCGCGCGGATGGAGGGCCGGGTGATCGGCACCTGGGTCGCAGGCCGCCGCGTGTTCGGAGACAAGGCATGACCCTGATCCTGTGGACCGCCTTCGGCTATCTGCTGGGTTCAATTCCCTTCGGAATGGTCATCGCGCGCGCCCTGGGACTGGGCGACCTGCGCAAGATCGGGTCGGGCAATATCGGCGCGACCAACGTGCTGCGCACCGGCAACAAGCCTGCCGCCCTGGCAACGCTGTTGCTGGATTCGGGCAAGGGCGCCATCGCCGTGCTGATCGCGCGTCATTTCGGCGGCGATACGGCGGCGATGCTGGCGGGTGGCGCGGCCTTTCTGGGCCATTGCTTTCCCATCTGGCTGGGCTTCAAGGGCGGCAAGGGTGTCGCGACATTCCTGGGCACGCTGATCGCCCTGCATTGGCCGCTGGGGTTGATCGCTTGCGGGGTGTGGCTGCTGACGGCGGTCGTCAGCCGGATCAGCAGCCTGTCGGCTCTGCTGGCCGCCGCGCTGTCGCCGGTCTTTGCCTGGGGGCTGGGCCGCACGGACCTGATGGCCGTCAGCCTGTTCATGGCGGTGCTGATCTTTGTCCGCCACCGCCCGAACATCGCCCGCCTGCTGGACGGATCCGAACCACGGATCGGGAAGAAAAGCTAGCGTTCGGCCACCAGGGTCCGGCCCATGGGACGCGTCGGACGGACGGGAACGGGTTCAGGCTGCGGCTCTGCCACGACCTCGCGCAGGGGCGCCTGGCTGAAAACCCGCGCCGGGGCGGGGGCTGCCGCACCCGATCCCGCCATGCGGCGCAGCGCATCGGCCCCGCGCCGCGCGGATATCGCCAGCGAAATCAGCGCCAAGCACCCCCCCGCCAGCAGGATCAGCACCACGACCCCCAGGATGCCCACGAAGATCGGCAAAGGCGGCAGCCCCTCGGCCTGGCCGACCTGGGTGACAATGGCCCCGATCAGGGCCACGACCCCCGTGACAAAGACCGCGCCCACGATCCGCTGCACCCACACCATCGCATCCGTCTTCATCGCCCCGTCCCTTTCCGGTTACCTGCCAATGGCACTGCCACCCGCGCGCCGTTGCCGCAAGACAGGGCGGGGTCATATTGTCGTGCGTCACCCGAAGGACGGATCGGGTGCGTTGGCTGGTGCTTACAAATGGCCGCCGCCGAGATGGATCACACCGTCCATCCCGACCCGAAGATTACGACGCGCCGATGATCCCATCCACCTGCAGGATGAGAGAATCCGCCTCACCCAGTCCTTGCGGTCGGATCGCAGGGATGCAGCAATGCTTCCGGGCGCCGCGCACCATCAATACGAATATTCGCCATAGATCGGGGTCAGGTCGCCACCCCATTCGCCGTGGTATTTGTCCAGCAATTCGTCGGCCATGACCTTGCCGCTGTCCAGGCTTTCCTTGATGGCGTTCAGGAAATGCGTCTCGTCCGGAACCAGTCCGCCTGCGCCCGCGCGGGCGCGGTTCTTCAGGCCCCCTTCGGCGATCTCGACCACCTGCCCGGCCAGGTCGTGCATCCTGACGCCGTTCACCTGCGCATCAAGCGCGTGGATCCCGGCTTCTCGCCGCCAGGCCTCGCGTGTATCGTCGTCCCAGCCCTTGACCAGATCCCAGGCGGCATCAAGCGCCCCCTGGTCATAGATCAGCCCGACCCACAGGGCAGGCAGCGCGCAAAGACGCCGCCACGGACCGCCATCGGCACCGCGCATCTCGATGTATTTCTTGACCCTCGCCTCGGGGAAAACCGTGGTCATGTGGTCGGCCCAGTCCGACAGCGTGGGCACCTCGCCCGGCAGGGCGGGCAGGCGGCCGTCCAGGAAATCGCGGAACGACTGGCCCAGGGCGTCGATGTATTTCCCGTCGCGATACACGAAATACATCGGCACGTTCAGGACGTAATCCACCCAGGCGTCGTATCCGAACCCATCGCGGAACACGAAGGGCAGCATTCCCGTGCGTGCCCCGTCCAGGTTCTGCCAGATATGGGCGCGCCAGCTTTTCCAGCCGTTGGGCTTGCCGTCGAGGAAGGGCGAATTGGCGAACAGCGCATTGGCGACAGGTTGCAGCGACAACGCCACGCGCATCTTCTGGACCATGTCGGCTTCGCTGCCGAAATCCAGGTTCACCTGCACGGTGCAGGTCCGGTACATCATCTGCTTGCCCAGGGTGCCGACCCGATCCATGTAGTCGGTCATCAGCCGATAGCGGCCCTTGGGCATCATCGGCATCTGGTCCTGGCCCCAGATCGGGGCTGCGCCCAGGCCGATGAAGCCCGCGCCGATGCGGTCGGCGATCTCCTTCACCTCGGCCAGATGCCCGTTCACCTCGTCGCAGGTCTGGTGGATGGTTTCCAGCGGCGCGCCCGACAGTTCCAACTGCCCGCCCGGTTCCAGGCTGATGTTGGCGCCGTTGCGTTCCAGGCCGATCAGCTTGTCCTGTTCCATGACCGGTGCCCAGCCAAAGCGTTCCTGAAGGCCCGCCAGCATCGCATGGATCGAACAAGCCCCCTCATAGGGCAGCGGCAACAGGTTCGCCTTGTCATAGCCGAACTTTTCATGCTCGGTCCCGATGCGCCAATCCTCGCGCGGCTTTTCGCCGCTGGCGATATAGGCGGCCAGCTGGTCGCGGCTTTCGATCGGGCCTCCGCCCTGTTGTGGTATCGACATGAGGCGAGGCCTTTCGAGAAGTTGCGACGGTCACAGGTGGCGCGCGGCGCGGGCCAAGTCAACCCGCCTCAACCCGCTCTCCGCCAAACGGTGCGCACGGCGTCCGGCTGGTCGGCGACATGGGCCAAGGCGGCGGACACCGCGCCCATGTCGAGATCCGGCAAGGCGGTAAAGGCATCGGCCAGGGCGTCCGATCCGGCAGCATCGACGGGCACCAGCAGGGCTTCCCCGCTGGCGCTGCGCAGCCGCCAATGGCCCCGGCCCTTGAGCCGCAGCAGGCGGATCTCGACCAGATCGCGCAGGGCGATCTCGCCGCCCAGGACGGACGCGCCAAAATATCGGATGGCGCCCTCGTCCACCTCGACCAGGCCGGGGGCGTCGATGCGGCGGCGAAAGGGCATTCTGCGAAGCGCCCCGATCAGCAGCGACAACCCGACCACCACGGCAATGGCGCCAAGGGCCGCGAAGAACCAGCCGCCCCGCAGCGCCAGCCACGATCCGGCCAGCAGGATTGCGACGGCCACGAGGGCTTCGGACCAGCGGGCGGTCCATGCACGCAATTCGGGCCGGACCAAGGGGCCTACCATCGCGACAAGGCGTCTTCGTCGCTGGTCTTGGCATCGATCCAGCGAACGGCGCCGTCGTGGCCGATTTCCCGCTTCCAGAACGGCGCGCGGGATTTCAGCCAGTCCATCAGGTAATCGGCGGCCTGGAAGGCGGCCTGGCGGTGACGGGCGGCGGTGGCGACCATCATGATCGGTTCCCCCACGGCCAACCGCCCATGGCGGTGGACGATGCGCCAGTCGGTCAGCGCGAAGCGGGTGGCGGCTTCGCTGCCGTAATCGGACAGCGCGCGTTCGGTCATGCCGGGATAATGCTCGATCTCCAGCGCGGCCATGGTTCCGGTGTCGTCGCGCACCACGCCCGTGAAGGTGACGATGGCCCCCGCGCCCGCGCCAAAGCCCGCCAGTTCGGCGGCAAGGTCAAAGGGGACGGTCTGGACGCGGGCCGACATCGGCTTCAGCCGCCGGTCATGGGCGGGAAGAACGCGACCTCTCGGGCACCCGCAAGGGGTGCGTCCAGGTCGGCAAGCTGCTGGTCCACGGCGCAGCGCACGGCGGCAAGATCGGCGAATGCGGCGGCGTGCCAGTCGTCGCGGGCGGCAAGCTCGGCGATCAGGTCGCGGACGGTGGCGGCGTCGGTCTCGATCCGTTCGCGGGGCTGGCCGATGCGTTCACGCAGCCAGGCGAAATACAGGACATCAAGCGTCATGGCCGGGTTCGCGCAGGTAAGGGCGCGCCTTGACGAAATAATCCCAACCCGTCCAGGCCGTCAGGATCGCGGCGATCCAGATCAGCAACAGCCCCACCTGCGTCGCCAGATCCGCCCAGGACGACGACCAGGGCAGGTTCGTTTCCCCTACGCGCGGCGGGCGGCCATGTTCGACATAGGCCAGCCCCGTGCCCAGGAACAGGACCGAGATGGCGACCATCTGCGTGGTGGTCTTCCATTTCGCCAGCTTTGTCACCTTCAGCAGGCGCGCGTTCGATCCCAGGAATTCGCGCAGGCCGGACACGAAGACCTCTCGGAACAGGATCAGGGTGGCGGGCAGGATCAGCCAGGGGTTCATCCCGGAATAGCCGGTGATGACCACGATGGCGATCACCACCATGGCCTTGTCGGCGATGGGATCCATGGCCGCGCCGAAGCGGCTTTCCTGCTGCCAGCTTCGCGCCAGATAGCCGTCGATCCAGTCGGTCACCGCCGCGATCATGAACAGCGCCAGGGCTGCCCAGTCGGCAAAGGGCCGGCTGAAATACAGAAACATCAGCGGCACGGCGGGCGCCGCGATCAGCCGAAGAAGGGTCAGGATATTGGGGACGGTCCAGCGCATAACGGGCAAGCTAGTCCGTGGCGCCGGACTTGGAAAGGGGCGGCGCACCGAAATGCGCCGCGCCAAAGGTCAGCCGAGCGCGCCTTCGATCAGCGCAAAGGCACGGCCGGCAATGGTCAGGTGCACCGCCTTGATGCGCTGTTCGCCAAAGCGGCGGGTGCGGTGTCCGATGATCCTGATGGGATCGCCGGGCATCGCGGCGGCGTCCGTCAGGCCGATCTGGGCGTTGCGGGCGCGGCTTGCCAGTTCCACCGTCCAGTTGCGGCCCTCGGCATCGCTGACGCACAGCACCGGATCGCTGCCGCTGCTGTAATTGTCGGTCACCGTGCCTGTCAGTTCCGTCAGATGGGGTTTGTATTCGTCCCCACGTGCGGCCTTGGGCAGGCCGGCGGGCAGGAACCGGAGGGCAACGATGCCAGATGCGGGCAAATGAGTCATGATAGCCTCTTTCCCAGGTTGAGCGGGGCAACCATAACGTGATCCACGCCCAACCATGCGGTACCATGATACCGCAAGACATTGCGCTGCAGGAGGCGGCATTCGCGTCGTCCTGAAAGCCGCTGCAAGCCGTTGACCTAGCGGCACTTTAGTCGCGGGCGTGATTGTTGCAGCGACTGTTGTTCCCTTTGGCTGCGACAATTTGGGACATCATTCCATTGGGACAGGGCGGAAACGGGCCGCTGTCAGCCCCGCGCATTGAAATGGTCATGGACCTTTTGCGCCATGGCGGCCGAGATTCCCTCGACTGCTTGCAGATCGGCCAGGCCCGCGCGGCTGACCGCCTTGGCGCTGCCGAAATGCTGAAGCAAGGCGCGCTTGCGGGATGCGCCGATGCCTGCGATCTCGTCCAGGGGGTTGGCCATGACCGCCTTGGCGCGCTTGGCGCGATGGGTGCCGATGGCCCAGCGATGCGCCTCGTCGCGCAGACGCTGGATGAAATACAGGACCGGGTCGTTCATGCGCAGGGCAAAGGGCGCCCGGCCGGGGCGGTGGAATTCCTCCTTGCCCTGGTCGCGGTCGATGCCCTTGGCGACGCCGACGACCGGAATATCCTCGACCCCCAGTTCGGCCAGGATGCCGTCCACGGCCGACACCTGCCCCGCGCCGCCGTCGATCAGCAGCAGGTCGGGCCAGGATTCGGTTTGGCGGTCGGGGTCTTCCTTCAGCAGGCGGACAAAGCGGCGGCCCAGCATTTCCTTCATCATGCCGAAGTCGTCGCCCGGCGTGATCTCGGTCCCCTTGATGTTGAACTTGCGGTACTGGCTTTTGATATAGCCTTCCGGCCCGGCCACGATCATGCCGCCCACGGCATTGGTGCCCATGATGTGGCTGTTGTCGTAAACCTCGATCCGGCGAGGGGCGGCGGGCAGGTCGAAGGCCTCGCCCACGCCGTCCAGCAGGCGCAGTTGGGTGGCGCTTTCGGACATGCGGCGGGCCAGGCTTTCACGGGCATTGCGAAGCGCGTTTTCCACAAGCTCGAACTTCTCGCCCCGCTGCGGGACGCCGACGACAATGCGGCGGTGGGCACGTTCGGACAGCACCTGCTGCGTCAGGTCAGGCTCGTCCGGGACGTGCGACAGCAGGATCATCCGGGGCGGTGGCTTGTCGTCATAGAATTGCAGCAGGAAGGCCTGCATGACCTCGGCAGGGGATTCGACGCCGCCCAGCCGGGGATAGAAGTCGCGGTTGCCCCAGCTTTGGTTGCCGCGGATGAAGAAGACCTGAACGCAGGCCTGGCCGCTTTCCATATGCAGGGCGACGATGTCGGCCTCAGCCACGCGCTTGGGATTGATGGCCTGCACGGACTGCACGGCGGTCAACGCCTTGATCCGGTCGCGCAGGGCAGCGGCCCGTTCGTATTCCATGTTCTCGGCCGCCTCGGCCATGTCGCGGGCCAGGTTCGCCTGGATCACGGTCGTCTTGCCCTGCAGGAAGCGTTCGGCATCCGACACCAGGGCGCCGTAATCATCGGCGCTGATCCGGCCCACGCAGGGCGCGCTGCACCGCTTGATCTGGAACAGCAGGCAGGGACGGGTGCGCGATTCGAATGTTGCGTCGGTGCAGTTGCGCAGCAGGAAGACGCGCTGCAACTGCGTCAGTGTCCGGTTGACCGCCCCCGCGCTGGCAAAGGGCCCGTAGTAATCGCCCTTTTCCGACTTGGCCCCGCGATGCTTCTTGATCTGGGGATAGGCATGGGATTTCGCGACCAGGATGTTCGGGAAGGACTTGTCGTCGCGCAACAGCACGTTGTAGCGCGGCTTGAGCTGCTTGATGAGGTTCTGTTCCAGCAGCAGCGCCTCGGTTTCGGTGCGCGTGGTCAGGAACATCATCGAACAGGTTTCGCGGATCATCCGCGCGATGCGTGCCGAATGGCCCGACGGCCGGGCATAGTTCGACACCCGCGCCCGCAGATCCCGCGCCTTGCCGACATACAGAACGCCGCCCTGGGCATCCAGCATCCGGTAGACGCCGGGGCTGCGGTCCAGTTGCCGCAGATAGTCCTGGATCAGCGCATGGCCGGTCTTGGGGGTGGTGCCTTGTGTCATATCTGTCAGATAGGTGATTCCCGTCGCGGGCTGCAAGTTCCGGGGTGTGATTACAAGGGCAAAGCTGTCCACCGCCATTGTGGATAACTCTGTGAGAGTCCTGTGAGGCAGGGCCGTCCTGACCAGCAATCGTTACAAAACGGTGACTTTGCCTTTATTTTGGGCAGATACCCAGGCCGTTGTTTTCATAGGGAAACTTAATCCTTCCCCTGCCAGTTGGTGAAACTTGCGCAGTTTCAGACCCTTGCTTAACGAATCTTACCTGCACGGGGACAACCTGAAGCGTCCTAGTCGCGCGGCCTGCGGCGGGACGGCGGGATGCCCAAGATCCGCCGGATGCCGCGGCGAAAGGCCGGGCCGCGCAGCAGCGCCAAGGCGACCATCACCAGCAGGAAGATGACCACGATCCGAACGCTCATCCCCCGGCACAAAAGCGGGCGAATGCGGCGCGTTCCTGGGCTGCGTCCAGCACGGTGCCTGCCGACAGGCCCAGCCTGCAGAACAGCGACTGGCGCGGGGCATGGACGACAAAGCGTGTCTTGTCGCCGTAAAGCGCCTTCATCTGCGGCACCAGATGGCCGATGCCGTCCGCCAGCCCCAGATCGACCGATTGCCGGCCGGCCCAGAATTCGCCGGTGAACAGGTCGCGGTCCGTAGCCAGCCTGTCGCCACGCCGCGCGGTCACGTGGTCCTTGAAGGCCTGGTGGATCGGTTCCAGCACGTTGTGCAGGCGTTCGACATCCTCGGGGCGTTCGGGGCGGAACGGGTCCAGCGTGGATTTCGACCGGCCAGCGGTATGCACGCGCCGCTCGATCCCCCATCGGGCAATCAGATCCTGGAACCCGAACCCGGCCGAGATCACGCCGATCGACCCCAGGATCGAGCTTTCGTCGGCCCAGATCCGGTCGCCCGCGCAGGCCAGCCAGTATCCGCCGGATGCCGCCACATCCTCGACAAAGGCATGGACGGGGGTCTTCGTCTCGTCCGCCAGACGCCGGATCCGGGCGGCGATCAGGGAGGATTGCACCGGCGATCCGCCGGGCGAGTTGATGGACAGCGCCACTGCCACCGGCTTGCCCTTGCGAAAGGCGCGCTCGATCACCGGGGCAAGGGCCGCGTCCGACAGCGAACCGCCGCGCCCGGCCATGCCGATGGCGCCGTGCAGGCGGACCACCGACACGCGGGGGCCCTTGGTCATGAAACGGTCAAGATAGGGAATATGCATGACCGCAGACTTAATCATGCCCCGCGCCTGCCACAAGCGTCACGCATGGCGGATCGTATCGCCCGGCAGAAAGGTCGGCGTCAGCGCGACGATGCGATCCTCGGGGATGGTGTCCTTGCCCGCAACCAGCCGGGCCGCGCGCCGCCCGATATCGACCCGGCGCGCATCGGTCGTGGCCAGCCGCACCGGCAGCCCGTCCAGCAGATCGACGCCGTTGAACCCGGCAAGCCCGATCCGGCCCGGAATGTCATAGCCCTTGTCCAGGCAATGCAGCAGCCCCCCTGCCCCGATCATGTCGTTCGAGAAATACAGGAAATCCAGATCCGGCGCGCGGGTCAGGATGCGTTCGGTCAATTCGCGCCCCTTCAGCAGCGACGATCCGCCCTGGTAATATTCGCGCGCTTCCAGCGTCACGCCCGCATCGGTCAGGCCTTCCTCGAATCCCGCAAGGCGTTTGCGGGCGCGGTGATCCTCGGGCATATGGGTGCCGACAAAGCCGATGCGGCGATAACCGGCGGCCAGGATCCGCGCGGCCATTTCCCGGCCCGCCCGGCGGTGGGAAATGCCGACGATGGTGTCGATGCCCTCGCCGTCCACGTCCATGATCTCCACCACGGGTATCCCGGAATTTTCCAGCATGGCGCGCGATGCCTTGCTGTGTTCCAGGCCCGCCAGGATCACGCCGGAGGGGCGCCAGGACAGCATGTCATACAGCACCATCTCCTCGCGCGCGGGGGAATAGTTGGTGACGCCGATCACCGGTTGCAGGCCGGTGTCGTCCAGTTCCGCCGAAACCCCGCCCAGCACGTCGGGAAAGACCAGGTTCGACAGCGACGGGATCACCACGGCGACCAGGTTCACCCGCTGGCTGGCCAGGCCGCCCGCGATCTTGTTGGGGACATATCCCAGCGTCTTGGCGGCCGTCAGCACCTTTTCGCGGGTGGCCGCCGACACGTCGCCCCGGTTGCGCAGAACCCGGCTGACGGTCATCTCTGACACGCCCGATGCCTCGGATACATCGCGCAGGGTCAGGGGGCGGCGGGGTCTGGGGACGTTCATCGGGCACCGGAGGATCAGGTCTTTGCCCGATGTTAGCGCCCGTTCGACCCCGCGACAACCTTGCCAAATGCCGCGTCTGCGGTCACAAGGGCAAAGGCGGCCCCGTGGCTCAACTGGATAGAGCAGCCCCCTCCTAAGGGGCAGGTTACAGGTTCAAGTCCTGTCGGGGTCACCAATGCCCTATATCGCGTAACGCCCGTGGCCCAGTGTCCTTGCCTGGCCAAGCGCTGCAAGGCTGTCCAGAAGCGGCTGGACGGTGGCGGCGCGGGCGCGCCTGAAGTGGCGGGCGACCTGGTCGGGGGTGGCATCGCCCAGGTCGGACAGGGCGGCGCGGACGGCGGCGATCTGTTCGGGCAGGGTCTTGGGCCACAGCGCCTTGTCGGCGGGATCGGCCGCCGCGTCCATGTCCAGTTCGGATTGGCGGCCCTTGGGGGCGGCGGCCTGGCCTGCGGGGTTCTGGTATTCGGGGCGCAGCCAGCGGACATGGCCCGAGGCCTCCTCGGCCGCGCGGGTGCGGTTCAGATCGACCAGGCGGTGCAGGACGTCGTCGTCAGACAGGTCCACGGGCCAGCCATAGGCGTCGGCCACGGCGGCGTCGATGCGGTCGTGGATGTCGCGCAGGATGCCAACAAGGCCCGCGTCATAGATCTCTTTGTCGCGGCCTTCGATGCGTTCGCCCGCGCGCAGCTTTTCCAGCACGTTATACATTCCGGTCAGGGTCAGCCGGGGATGCGCGGCCTGCTGCGCCTTGCGATGGGCGTCGAGTTCCTCGCCCAGGGCGCGGAGCCGGGTTTTCTGCGCCTCGGTCGGATCCGGGAAGGGGAAGGGGTCGAAGCAGAGCGATTTGTTGTAACGGGGGCGATCCTCAAGCGTTCCGCCTGACTTCAAGGCCCAGACGACATGGAAGCGGCTGGAGAGGACAGAGAGCAGGGCGGCGTCGTCAGTGCCGATCGCGATCAGCATATTGTCTGGCAAGGTCTGCGATCCAAGAAACTGGAACAGGCGATGCTTGGTCGTTTCAACCGTTGCAACATAGCGGGGTAACCCCTCAAGCGCGGGTCGCAGATCCCTGCGCGGCTCGCCATGCACCCACCAGTTCCGCCTATAACTGTCGCGGTTGTTCTGGTCCCTTTCAGGTTTCACCTTGTCCAGCACCCATTGATAGACAGCGGGAAACCGCGTCCGCACCTCGGTTTCCGACAGGCCGAACAGGTCGATCACCATGACCCCGCGCGGGGCGGCAGTCAGGTCGCGGCCATTGCGGTATTCGCGGATATGCCTGTCCAGCCCCGGCACCACGCCAAGGCCAAGCGCCCGCGCCTCTCCCGGTGTGACAATGAAGCCTGCGCCATGCAGCTTGACGCCCGGCGATGAGATGCCATCATTCGCCTTCAGCGCCTTGGCCCCCGCCACATCCGCGCCGATCCGCAGGTTGGAAAAGATCTTCCCCACCTGACCGGACAGGACCACGTCGCGACCCTCGGCCCGCTCATTGCCCTTCGCCTCGGATGCGACGGTAAACAGTCGCCCCGGCGCCGATCCCGCCTCGGCCACGGTCATGGCGATGCGCACCGCCGCCCCGTCGCCCGCATCGACCCAAGGGTGGTCAGGAATGGCGAAGGCCAGCGACAAGGGCTTCTTGGGGTCGTTCAGATGCGGTTCCAGCACCTGCCGGTTGAAGGTCTGGCGCAGGGAATTGGTCGTGATCAGCCCCAGCCGCCGGGTCTTGCCCCCGTGCAGGGCCAACGCCGCCTTGTCCCACCAGAACATCACGAAATCCGCGCTTTCGGGCATCCGGGGATAAGCGCGGCGCAGCGCCTCGGTATAACCGTCGCCCAGGGCGTCGCGCATCCGGCTGGCCCCGATGAAGGGCGGGTTGCCGACGATGAAATCCGCCTGCGGCCATGTGGCGGGCCGGGGATGCGTGTAATCCATCACCGCGACCCGCGCCGCCGGATCGGGCACGGCCTCGCCCGTCACCGGATGGGTGATGGTCGTCGCCCCGTCCCACCGCGTCACCGGCGCCCCCGCCGCGTCCAGCCGGGCCTGGGTGCCGTCCCAGTCCAGCACGGCGTCGCGGTTTTCGATGTTGCGAAAGTCCTTGAGGATCGGGTCGGAATGGCTGGCGTTCCCATGGGTGCGGAAATGCCATTGCAGATAGCCGATCCACAGCACCAGCTCGGCCACGGCGGCGGCCCAGGGGTTCACCTCGATCCCCAGGAACTGGTGCGGATCGACGGTGTGGCCGGTCAGGGCCAGGGCGCCCTGATCCTCGCCCAGGTCGCGCAGCAGGACGATCACCTCGCCTTCCAGGCGCTTCATCAGTTCTAGCGCGACATACAGGAAATTGCCCGACCCGCAGGCCGGATCCAGCACGGTGACGTTGCACAGCCGCTGGTGGTAACCGCGCACGGTCGCGCGGGCGTCCGACAGCCTGTCCTGGCCGGCCAGCGTCAAGGCGGCGGCCTGGATGTCGCGCCATTCCGCGCGCAGGGGTTCGATCACCGTGGGATTCACCAGCCGCTCGACATAGGCGCGGGGCGTGTAATGCGCGCCCAGCTTGTGCCGCTGGCGCTTGTCCAGGGCGCGTTCCAGAAGGGTGCCGAAGATGGCGGGCTCGACCTCGCGCCAGTTGTGGGACGCGGCCTGGATCAGCAGGGACAACTGGATCTCGTTCAGGGGCAGCGCGGTCGCGTCCCGGAACAGCCCGCCGTTGAAGCGTTTCAGGTCGCAGGACAGCGCCGGGGAAAACCCGCCCGCATTCATCGTGGCCCACAGGCTTTGCAGCATGGGCGCTGCGTGTTCGGGATTGCCCCGCCGGTCGCCGAGCAGTTTCGAGAAGGCGCCGTCGGGGATCAGCTGCACATCCTCGGCGAACATGGTGAACAGGGCGCGCATCAGGAACCGGGCCACCGTGTCCGGCTGATGGCCCTGGGATTCGAAGGACCGGCCCAGTTCCGCCAGGTGCCCCGCCACCT
This sequence comes from Paracoccus actinidiae, assembly GCF_030863885.1. Classification (NCBI taxonomy): domain Bacteria; kingdom Pseudomonadati; phylum Pseudomonadota; class Alphaproteobacteria; order Rhodobacterales; family Paracoccaceae; genus Paracoccus; species Paracoccus actinidiae. Next base: position 903,940 of record NZ_CP132956.1, on the reverse strand, counting down.
TGCGCGTCACATCGGCGCTGACCCGCGCGGGATCCAGGCTGGCCGGATCGGTCCAGATCAGCCGCAGCCGGTCACGGGTCTTGTCGCAGCGCAGGTCGTCCAGCGTGATGCGATAGCGGTTGCCATCGGGGAACTGGGTATAGCCCTGCCCCTGGCCGGAAAAATCCGCATGAACCTCGATCACGTGGCCCACGTCCACGATCAGCAGAAAGGGCGGCCAGCCGTCCTCTCGCGCCACGGCACGGGCATAGCTGTCGGCCTGTCCGCGGGCGCGCAGCATGCTGTCGTCCCAGCGGCGCGTCCCCCGCAGGCCATGGCCCTGCCTTTGGGCGGGGGCATCGGGCAGCAGGGTCAACTGGTCGGCGGGGCTGGCGCCGGTGCCCTGCTTGCCCTCCATCACGAAGGAATGGCGGCGATACAGGTCGATGAAGCCCCGCGATTGCGTGCCGGTATGGATGAAGGTCACGGGCCGTTCGAAACGGTAATCGTCGCTTTGCCCGTCCGCCGTGGCGGGCTTGGGCGCATCGACGCCCAGAAGCTGCGGACGCCCAGAAGCTGCGTCAGCTCGATGGCGAATTGCTGGAAATTGGCGCGTTCGCTGCCGCCGGACTTTTGCCAGCGATGGATGAAATCGTCGATCTGCAATGCATGGCCCCCGCAATGCGGCCAGACAATCGCATGGGAACAATGGCGTCAAGATGGGGGGGAATGGTGGGCGACCCTGGAATCGAACCAGGCGTGGGTCTCCCCGGCGGAGTTACAGTCCGCTGCCGCACCTTGCAGCACGTCGCCCGCCGAGCCAGTCGGCGTGGGGGGTCATTAGCGGGCGGGGCACGGGGCGTCAAGCGGATTTCCGGGCCTTGCGCAAGGGCCGCAGGACGCGCGATGAAGGGGGCCAGCCGAAAGGACCCTGCGCATGAGTGATCGACCGGGAAAGCCCAAGAAACCCACCTGGGTGATCGACAAGGAACGTGCCCGCCGCGCGGGGGCCGCGGAAACCGTGTGGCTGTTCGGCCTGCACGCGGTGCGCGACGCGCTTGCCAATCCCGCGCGCGAAAAGCTGCGGCTGGTGGTGACCCCCAACGCGGTGGACCGCCTGGGCGACCTGCACGGGATGGAACCCGAGATCACCGACCCCCGGGTCTTCGGCAAGGCCGTGCCCCTGGCCCCCGACAGCGTCCACCAGGGCGCCGCGTTGGAGGTGCGTCCGCTGAAATGGGGCGGCCTCAGCGATGTGGTGCTGCGCCAGGCGCCCGGCGAACGGCGGCCGCTGCTTGTGGCCCTGGACCGGGTAACCGATCCTCACAACATCGGCGCCATCCTGCGGTCGGCCGAGGTATTCGGCGCCCGCGCCGTCATCGCCCCCGCCCGCCATTCCGCCCCCGAAACCGGCGCGCTTGCCAAGACCGCCTCGGGCGCGCTGGAACGCCAGCCCTATCTGCGCGTACCCAACCTTGCCGAGGCGCTTTCGCAACTGAAGGGCATGGGCTTTATCCTGATCGGGCTGGACGGGACAGGCGACGCCCCCCTGCCCGACCTGCTGGAAGGCCTGCCAGGCCGCGCAATCTGCCTGGTCCTGGGGGCCGAAGGGCCGGGGATGCGCGATCTGACCATGAAAAGCTGCGATCACGTCGCGCGCATTCCCTTTGCGGCAGATTTCGGATCGCTGAACGTGTCGAACGCGGCTGCGGTGGCGCTCTATGCGGCCAGCATGTCCTAGGGATCACATCCCTGCGACAATCCGCGCGCCGGCGTTGAGAATCGCGGCGGGTGCTGCCAATGAGGCATCCTGCCGCCAGGAAATTGCCTGACCCATGAAAACGCTGCTTCTCTCGCTGATGCTGACCTTGGCACCTGCCCTGCCGGTCATGGCCCAGGACTGGGCCATCGACGGATTCGATGCGGTGGGCTTTCTGGAAAGCGGGCGGCCCATTCCGGGACGGGGCGACATTTCGACGCTGTGGAAGGGCAAGGTCTGGCATTTCGCGACCGAGGAAAACCGCAACCGCTTCGAGGCCGATCCGCGCAGCTTCGCCCCGGCCTTTGGCGGGCTTTGCCCGGTTGCGCTGTCCGAAGGGCGACGGGTGGCCGGTGATCCGCGCCACTTCGTCATTATCGAAAACCGCCTATATCTTGTGGGATCGAACAGGGCGGTCCGCAAGCTGCAGCAAGCGCCGCGCGAGGTTCTGTCCCGGGCCCGAGAGCGCTGGAAACCCTGACGCTTTTTTAGCGGATTTTCATCACGAAATTGCGACATCGCTGGAACTTTTGGGGGGTGTTGCCTATTTACACTGTGGAACATGACTTGGAACCGTCATGTTCAGATCACTGTCCCTCGTTCCGCGACTTGCGCCCGGCCAGCAATCTGGACCGGGCGCCTTTTATATGTAATGGTGCCTACAACTTTTGGACGAGGAGGGGAGACCCGTCATGGAAGTCGATTTCAAGGACGACGAAGATATTGCGCGGATTGTCCGCAGCATAAAAGTGATTGCGGTTGTAGGACTGTCGCCCAATGAGGCACGGCCCAGCTGGGGGGTGGCCCGTTTCCTGCAGGCGAACGGGTATCGTGTCATTCCCGTGAACCCCGGTCAGGCTGGAGGCATGATCCTGGGGGAAACGGTCTATGCCAGCTTGTCCGATATCCCGAAGTCGGCCCATGTGCAGATGGTGGACGTTTTCCGCAGATCCGAGGCCGTCGGCCCCATCGTGGACGAGGCCCTGGCCCATCTTCCCGACCTGAAGTCGATCTGGTTGCAACTGGGCATTCGCAACGATGCCGCAGCAGCACGGGCCGAGGCCAGGGGCATCACGGTCATTCAGGACCGATGCCCCAAGATCGAATTCCCCCGCCACCTTTAGGCGTCAGAAAAAGGCCCCGGCAATGACCGGGGCCTTTCCTTTTATTGTGCCTGCGCCGTTTGCAGCAGATCGGTGATCCGCCGGACCGCAGCGCGGCGGTTTTCACGCACATCGCCTTCCTGGCGCACCTGCGGGAATTGCTCTCCATAGCCTTGCACGACAAGGTTCTCGGGCGGCACCTGGAAATACTCGGACAAGGCCAGGGCCACCGATTCCGCGCGGCGGTCGGACAGCGCCAGGTTTGCCGCATCGGCGCCGACCGTATCGGTATGGCCTTCGATCAGGAACATCTCCTGCGGGTTCTGCGCAACAGCGTCCTGGATCACGCTGCCCAATGTCGACAGCTGCGTGGCCTGGTCAGGAGAGATCGCCGCCGATCCGGTGTCAAAGGTGATGGCGTCGATCGTGACCGGCGGGACCAGGGCGCGAACCTGGGGAATGGACCGCACCTGGCCAAGCGTGAAACGGCGGTCGACATTCACTTGCCGTTGCAAGGCTTCGCGCAAGGCTGCCTCGTCCTGGGACACGCCGGTGGCCGTGACCGGCGCGGGGGCCGGCAGGGTGGCCAGATCGACGGGTTCGACCTCGGCCGTGTCGTCGATCAGGCGGGTCTGGGTGCCGTCGGGGGAAACCAGCGTGCGGCGCAGCACGCGCAGATCCGCGTCGCGGATGGTCACGACGCGGCTGCCATCGGCACGGGTCACGACCGTGCGCGACGATCCGTCATCGAAGTTCTCGGTCGCCACGGTGGATCCGGGCTGGCGCAGCAGGGCGACCTCGTCCTTGATCACCTCCTGGCTGCCGTCGGCGCGGGTCACCACGACCCGGTCGGGGGCACTCAGCGCGACCTGGCGGTTGTTGTTCAGATAGCTGCCGACCGCAACCGCGCCCAGGCCCAGCAGCAGGGCTTTGGCCAGGTCGTTGTTGTCGTCGTCATCCTCCTCGCGCGCGGCAGGCTGTTCCCCTTGCGGGGCCAGGGCGTCGCGCAGGCTGGTCGCGAAATCCTCGGACGAGGAGCGGCTGTTTTCCTCGGTGATCTCCTGTTCGACGATCTCACCTTCCTGGTCGTCATCCAGGGCGGCGGCCGTAGATCCACCGGTTTCCTCGGCGGCCTGCTGGGCGCCTTCGGTCGGGGCCGCATCCACTTCGGGCGCGGCCGCGGGTGCTGCCTGGGCAGGTTGGCCTGCCGCCTGCTCGCTGGCGGGGGATTCAGGTTCCGCCTGTTCGCGGGCCAAGGCGTCGCGCAACGTATTCTCGTCGGGCGTGGCGGGTGCCGCATCCGTCTCGGTTTCGGCTTGGGCGGGTTCATTCTCGGCCTCAGGGGCCGGCTGTTCGCCCTGCTGTTCAGCCTGGAGCGCCTCACCCAGGGGGTCGCCGCCTTCTGCCTGCGGGGCCTCGGCATCTGCCGGGGCCGGTTCGGGACGGTCGGCTTGCTGTTCGCGGGCAGCGGCGGCCTCGGCCGGGCGTTCCTCGTCTTGCTGACGGGCCGCATCGGCTGCGGCAGGGCGTTCCCCGCTCTGTTCGCGGGCAGCCTCTACCGGGCGTTCGGCCTGGCCCTCGGCCGTGGACTGCTCCTGCTCGGCCTGCCGTTCGGCACGGTCTTGCGCACGCTGCGACTTGCCTTCCTGATCGGCAGGACGTTCGGCCTGCACGGGCCGTTCTTCCTGTTGTTCACGTTGGGCCGGGGCCGGGCGTTCGGCGGATTCAGGCTGTGCCTGGGCCTCCTCCGGCTCAGCCTCTTGTGCGGCTTCCTGCGGCTCTGGCGCAGCGGCGGGTTCGGCAGCCTCTGCCGGTTCGGCCTGCGGCTCAGGCGCAGGTTCGGGGGCGTCCTCGACCGGGGCGGGCGCTTCCGGTTCGGCAGGCGCCTCGGTCGGCTCGGGGGCGGGCTGCGGTTCCTCTACCGGAGGTTCGGCTGCTTCGGGGGCAGCTTCCTCGACGGGGGCTTCGGCGGATTCGGGCGCAGCCTCGGCAGGGGCTTCAGCCGCCGGTTCGGCTTGGGTTTCGGCGGGCTGTTCCTGGGCAGGCGGAACGGGCGGCTGTTCCCCCTCGGCCGGTGCGCCCTGGGCCTGGGCCATTGGCGGCACCAGCAGCGACAGGCAGGCCACGATGGCGGTGGTGTTGTGGATCATGCGGCGCATGGCAATTCCCTTCCCTGGAACGGCTTCATCTGTTGAGGATCTAACCGGCGGATGAAGACACGGGTTCCAAACATCAGCGTGACCGCTGCGTGATCGGCGGAAAGAACCCATGAAAAAAGGCGCAGTCGATGCCGCGCCCTTCGTGCCGTTTTTGGGATGTGACCTAGACGCCGTCGCCCACGAAGGCCTTTTCGACCACGAATTCCTTGGGGTCCGAATTAGCCCCTTCGCGCAGGCCAAAGCCTTCCAGCACCGTCTTTACGTCGACGTTGAAGGCAAGGCTGCCGCAGACCATGGCGCGGTCGGTTTCCGGGCTGATCGGCGGCAGGCCCAGATCCGCGAATACCTTGCCCGAAGTCAGGTTGTCGGTGATCCGGCCCATCCGGGGCGAAGCCTCCCGCGTGGTGGTGGGGTAATAGATCAGCCGGCTGGCGAATTCCTCGCCGTAAATCTCGCCCAGCAGGGGATCGTGCTTCAGGTTTTCCACCAATTCGCGGCCATAGGACAGTTCCTCGGCCGTGCGGCAGGTGTGCATCATCACGACCTGTTCGTACCGCTCGAAGGTCTCGGGGTCGCGCATCAGGCTGGCGAAAGGCGCGATGCCGGTGCCGGTCGCCAGGAACCACAGCCGCTTGCCGGGCAGCAGCGCGTCCAGCACCAGCGTGCCCACGGGCTTGGGGCGCAGGATGATCTCGTCCCCCGGCTTGATGTGCTGCAGCTTCGAGGTCAGCGGCCCGTCCGGCACCTTGATCGAATAGAATTCCAGTTCCTCGTCCCAGTTGGGGCTGGCAATGGAATAAGCGCGCAGCAACGGCTTGCCGTTGTCGCCCAGCAGCCCGATCATCACGAATTCGCCCGACCGGAATCGCAGGCTGGCGGGCCGCGTCACCCGGAACGAGAACAGGCTGTCCGTCCAATGCCTGACCGCCGTCACCGTCTGGGCGTCGGGAAGCGTCTTGGAAACGGTCTTGGGGGCAGCGTCGGCCACGGGAATGTCCAGGGTCATGGGAAGTCCTGCTTGTTCTAGTCGATGGGGCGGCGGGGCGAAACCCCTTCAGCCCGCCAGTTGGGCGCGGTGGTCGAAGGCCTTCCAGTCGGTCCGGGCGATCCACTGGTCCTGCGGCTGGCGGGCGGCGATGTCGGGGGCCACCTCGACCTCGTCAAAGCCCACGCGGCGGGCCATGGCGTATTGATCCGCGATCAAGCGGCCCGAGGCGCGAAGGCGGCCCTTGAAGCCCAGTTCACGCAAACGGCGGGCCAGCGAAAAGCCACGCCCATCGGTAAAGGACGGAAATTCGATGGCGATCAGGTCGCGGTCCAGATGCTGGGCCAGGTCGGCCAGCGGGGTATCGGGGGCAAGGGTTTCCTCGGCCTCGTCCACCAGGGGGTGAAAGCCGTCGTCGCGCGCGATCACGCGTTCGCTGTTCAACCGTTCGGTCATGCCGGAACCTTTCCGCGGACGATCTTGCCGCCAATGAAGTGGATGCCGCATTCGGACTTGTCGCTGCCCCGCCACCGCCCTGCGCGCGGATCCTCGCCCGGCTTCACGGGGGACGTGCAGGGCGCGCAGCCGATGGACGGATAGCCGCGGGCCACCAGCGGATGACGCGGCAGGTTGTTCTCGATCATGTATTCCTGGACATCTTCACTGCGCCAATGGGCCAGCGGGTTGATGCGCAGGCGCAAGGGCTGCTCGGGTTCGAAGAATTCGAGTGCCGCGCGGTCGCTGTTCTGGAACCGCTTGCGACCCGTGATCCAGGCGTCATAGCCCGACAGCGCGCCTTCCAGCGGCACGGTCTTGCGCAGGTCGCAGCAGGCATTGGCGTCGAACTGGTGCAGCGTCCCGTCGGGATCCTGGCGCGCGACCTGCGCCGGATCGGCGCGTATCACCTGCACATTGGTCAGGCCCAGCCTGGCCGACACGTCGCGTTGGTATTCCAGCGTTTCCGGAAACAGCATCTGCGTGTCGATGAACAGCACCGGCAGGCCCGGCGCCACCCGGCTGACCATGTGCAGCAGCACCACCGATTCCGCCCCGAAGGACGACACAAGGGCCACCCGGCCCAGGTCGGGGTCGGATACGGCGCGGCGCAGAACCTCGGTCGCGGCATGGTGCCGGTATCGGTCGTTCAACCGCGCGGCGCGGCTGTCCAGGCTGTCATCAAGCATGGGCAGGCTCGGGATAGAGCGCGGCCTTGAACGGGGCCGGACCAAGCCGCCGATAGGCGTCGATGAAGCGTTCGGATGCGTCCGTGCGAAGGTCCAGATAAGCGCGCATCAGGCGGTCGATGGCCGGGACGACCTCCTCGATCGGGAAGCCCGCGCCGGCACGCTCGCCGATGGCCGGGATGTCGTAACCATCGCCGCCCAGCGTGATCTGATAGTTTTCCACCCCTGCCCGGTCCAGCCCCAGGATGCCGATATGGCCCAGATGGTGATGTCCGCAGGCGTTGATGCAGCCCGAGATGCGGATGTTCAGCTTGCCGATCTCGTCTTCCAGGCCATTGTCCTTGAAATGGGTGGCGATATCCTGCGCGATGGGGATCGAGCGGGCGGTGGCCAGCGTGCAGTAGTCCATGCCCGGGCAGGCGATGATGTCGCTGGTCAGGCCGGCATTCGCCACCGCCAGCCCGGCCTTTTGCAAGGCGGAATAAACGGCGGGCAGGTCCGATTTGTGGACATGGGGCAGCACGACGTTCTGGTCGTGGCTGATGCGCAGGTCGGCATGGCCATACTGTTCCGCCAGATCGGCCAGCAGGCGCATCTGGTCCGCACCGGCGTCGCCCGGCGTTTCGCCATGCGTCTTGAAGGTCACGATCACGCTGGCATAGCCGGGGCTCTTGTGGGCGTGCAGGTTGGTGTCCGTCCAGCTGCGGAAGGCGCCGTTCTTCGCACGCTCGGCCTCGTAACCCTCGGTTCCGGCATTGCGGAAGGCGGGGGCGGCAAAGCGGTCGCGGAAGATCGCCAGCGCCTCGCGGTCGGCGCCGTGGAAGTCGCGGCGGCGGTTCTGGAACTCCTCCTCGACCTCGGCCTTGAAGACATCCAGGCCGCGTTCGTGGACGGTGATCTTGATGCGGGCCTTGTACTTGTTGTCGCGGCGTCCCGACAGGTTGTAGGTCGCGATGATCGCCTCGATATAGGCCAGCAGGTCGGCTTCGGGCAGAAAGTCGCGGATCACCTTGCCCAGCATGGGGGTGCGGCCCAGACCGCCGCCCACCCAGACCTCGAAGCCCGTCTGGCCGTCCTTCTGGATCAGGCGCAGCCCGATGTCATGGGCGGCAACCAGGGCGCGGTCGCGGGCCGCGCCGGTAATGGCGATCTTGAACTTGCGCGGCAGGAACTGGAATTCGGCGTGGTCGGTGGACCAGCTGCGCAGCAGTTCCGCATAAGGGCGCGGGTCGATGTATTCGTCGGCGGCAGCCCCCGCAAAGGCATCGGTCGTGACGTTGCGGATCGTGTTGCCGCTGGTCTGGATGGCGTGCATCCCGACGGATGCCAGCTTGTCCAGCATGTCGGGGATATCCACCAGCCGGGGCCAGTTGAACTGGATGTTCTGCCGCGTCGTCCAGTGGCCATAGCCCTTGTCATAGGTTTCAGCCAGATGGGCCAGCATCCGCATCTGGTCGGGGCTGATCGTGCCATAGGGAATGGCGATCCGCAGCATATAGGCGTGCAGTTGCAGGTAAACGCCGTTCATCAGGCGCAGGGGCCGGAATTCGTCTTCCGTCAGGCTGCCGTCCAGGCGACGTTCGACCTGGGCGCGGAACTGGGCCGCACGGTGGCGCACATAGTCGGTTTCGACGGGACGAACATCAAACATTGCTGGCCTCGGTCAGGTTGGCTTGCTTCAGGGTCTGGATGCCGTGGAAGTAATTCGACGGCCCGCGCTGCCGGAACGCTTCGCGGAAATGGGCGGGTTCGGGACCGTTGGGGCCGCGCCGTGCCTCGACCAGATAGGGGCCGACGACGATGTTGGACTGGCCCACCGCCTTCAGCAGCGCCAGATCGGCGATGGCCTCGTCCTCGAAAAGGGTCGCGTGGGCGGGATCGGCGGTCCAGCCATCCTCGCACATCCAGACGTTATGGCCTTCGCGCAGATCGTTTGCGGTGATGACGCCGGGTTTCGCGGCCGTCGGGGTGAAGGCTTTGCTCATGACACGGACCCTTTCCGATAGGTTCTAGCAATATAGAATTTTGTTCTGGATCTTTACGATAGGGTCGGGAAAATAAGGACATTCAATCCCGATGGTTCCCCATGTCAGAACAGCTTCCACAGATTGCCGGTGCCACCAAAACGAATTTCCGGCTGGACGAGGTGGATCGCAAAATCCTGTCCCTGCTGCAAGAGGATGCAAGCCTGTCGCTGGACCAGATCGCCGACCGCGTGGGCGCGTCCAAGACCCCCGTCTGGAACCGGATCCGCAAGCTCCGAGAGGCTGGCGTGATCCGCCGCCAGGTCGCGATCCTGGACCCCGAGGCCCTGGGGCTGGAGGCCTGCTTCTTCGTGCTGATCCGCACCAGCGAACATGACAAGACCTGGGCCGCGCGGTTCCTCAAGGCGCTTCGCGAGCGCCCCGAGGTGATCGAGGCCCACCGGCTGGCGGGCGACATCGACTATATCCTCAAGGTGCAGGTCAGGAACGCGCGCGCCTATGACCGATTCTACCAGTCGCTGATCGGCGAGGTGAAGATCCACAACGTCACCGCCCTGTTGTCGATGGAGGAGATCAAGGCGACCAGTGCGCTTCCCATTCCGGACGTTACGCGCTAGGGTTGTGCCACGTTTGGGGGCCTCATGTCCGACTATACCATCTGGCACAATCCGAAATGCTCGACCTCGCGCTTTGTGCTGCAAGCCTTGCGGGATGCCGGGGCGGATGTGACGGTGCGCGACTATCTGGCGCAGCCGCCTTCGACTGTCGAACTGCGCGCGGCCCTGGACCGGCTGGGCATGGCCCCCCGCGACCTGCTGCGGCGCAGGAACACGCCTTACGACGAACTGGGTCTGGGCGACCCGAAGCTGTCCGATGATGCGCTGATCCAGGCGATGTCGGATCACCCCGCGCTGATCGAGCGCCCCGTGGTCTTCGGCCCGGCGGGCGCACGGCTGTGCCGGCCCAAGGAAACCGTCTTCGACCTGCTGGCACGCTGATGGCTGCGTCGAATCTGCTGATCGTGGCCCAGGCCGGTCGCCTGGAATTCCAGGCGATCATCTTCGCCGCCAGCCTGCGCCACGCTGCCCCCGATTTCACCGGCCGCCTGATCGTGGCGGAACCCCAGCCCGAAGGCGCATGGGCGGGCCATGATACGCGGATCGGGGACGATACCCGCGCCTTGCTGGACAGCCTGGGGGCCGAGGTCACGCCCTTTTCCGCCCGCCATTTCGGAGCAGCCTATCCTTACGGCAACAAGATCGAGGCCTTGTCGATCCTGCCCCCCGACAGCCCCTTTGTCTTTTTCGACAGCGACACGTTGATCACCGGCCCCCTGGATCAGGTGCCTTTCGGCAATCGCCCCGCAGCATCGATGCGCCGCGAGGGGACGTGGCCGGAACCGCCGCTGTATGGGCCCGGATATGCGGCGATCTGGAAATCGCTTTATGACCGCTTTGGCCTGGACTTCGCGTCGTCCCTGGACCTGTCGCAGCCGGACGAGCATTGGGAACGCTATCTGTATTTCAACGCAGGCTGGTTCTGCGGTCCCGATCCTGCGGCCTTTTCCCAGCGATTCCTGGACTGGGCATTGTCCGTGCGCCGCGACCCACCCGATGAGCTGGCCTGCCAAAGCCTGAACCCCTGGCTGGACCAGGTGGTCTTGCCCTTGGTCGTCCACAGCCTGGGCGGCGGGCGCCCCGGTGTTGAGTTGGCCGGGCTTGATGGCACTGTCAGCTGCCATTACCGCAACCTGCCGCTGCTTTACGCACGCGAATCCGACGCGGTGCTGGACGTGCTGGAAACCGCCACCGCGCCCAACCGCATCAAGAAGAGGCTGCGGGAATGGGAACCGGCCAAGAAGCTGATCTATCAGGGCAAGGGCCGCGACAAGGTGCGGCCGCTGTTCGCGGGCGGGCTGCCGTCCAAGGAAAAGCCGATCCGGCAGACGCTGAAAAAGAACGGCTGGTGGTGGGACTAGCCGCCCTGTGCTGCCGAAATTGAAACCGGGATGCCACGCTGCAGGGAGCAGCCCACCATCGAACTGGTCCTGGCCTCGTCGATCAAGGGCTGCGGGTCGGATCCGTCATCCATGGCGCATTGCACCACCATCTCGGCCCCGGTGGCGATTGGCGGATCGCCCTCCATCGTCAGATGCACCTTGACCGCGAACGAGGCGACACAGACCCCTCGCCTGTGCGCGATATAGCGCAAGTCGTTGCAGAAGCACCCGCCAATCGCCAAGGCCAGCAACTGCGCGCCGTTGAACCCCAGGCCCATGCCCCCCGCCTTGCCCTCGGGACGGTCGGCGATGATGCAATGGGTGCCGGCCCAGCCCACCGCGGCCTCGGTCCCCGGAACGTTCATCAGGCTGATGCTGACAACAGGCATGGCGGCGGCCCCCTGCGGCTGATCCGGGACCAGCCTAGCACGGGACGGGCCGCCCTGTCGCCTTACCCCTCGCCCGCGTCCTCGGTCGATCCGCGCCAGATGTTCACATCGCCGCCTGCCGACAGATCGTCGATGCGGGACAGTTCTTCGGCGGTGAAATCCAGCCGATCCAGTGCGCCGACGCAATCCGCAACCTGCGACGGACGCGAGGCGCCGATCAGCGCACTGGTCACGCGGCCGTCGCGCAGGGTCCAGGCCACAGCCATCTGCGCCAGGCTTTGCCCGCGTGCGGCCGCCAGGTCGTTCAACCCGTTCAGGCGCTGGATCATGTCATCCGTCAGCCAATCCTGCGCCAGCGACTTGCCCTGGGCCGCGCGGCTGTCGGCAGGGATGCCGTTCAGGTATTTGCCCGTCAGCATCCCCTGGGCCAGCGGCGTAAAGACGATGCTGCCCATGCCCGCATCATCCAGCGTGTCCAGCAACCCGTCACGCTCGATCCAGCGGTTCAGCAGGTTATAGCTGGGCTGGTGGATCAGGCAGGGCGTTCCCATGTCGCGCAGGATCGCCACCGCCTCGCGCGTGCGGGCACTGTTATAGCTGCTGATGCCCACGTAAAGCGCGCGTCCCGACCGGACGATATGATCCAGCGCGCCCATGGTTTCCTCCAGGGGCGTGTCGGGATCGAAGCGATGGGAATAGAAGATATCGACGTGATCCAGGCCCATCCGCTTCAGCGACTGGTCGCAGGATTGGACCAGGTATTTGCGGCTTCCGTATTCGCCATAAGGACCGGGCCACATCCGCCATCCGGCCTTGCTGCTGATGACCAGTTCGTCGCGAAGTCCGGCAAAATCGGTGCGCAGGATGTCCCCGAAGGCCTCCTCGGCGCTGCCGGGGGGCGGGCCATAGTTGTTGGCCAGGTCGAAATGGGTGATGCCCAGATCAAAGGCCGTGCGGCAGATGTCTCGCTTGGTCTGGTGGGGCGTGTCATGGCCGAAATTGTGCCACAGCCCCAGGCTGATTGCGGGCAGCAGCAGCCCGGACCGCCCGCAGCGGCGGTATTGCATCCGGTCGTAACGGTCGCTTGCAGGTTTATACATCGCGGTCCTCGGTTGATGGGGCGGGTCCAAGGCGGATTAGTCCCCGGATATCCGGCCCGGCGATGCGCGTCCCGCCCTGGGTGATGCTCAGCAAGCCCTGGTCCGCCAGCAGCAAGGCCTGATCCCGGATCGGCTGCATCAGCGGCCGCCAGTCGGCGGCCAGGTCGCGCGCGATTTCGCTGGGACAGCAGGTCGTGCCGGGACGCAGCCGTTCCACCTGGTCAAGAATGGCCCGCGCAAGATCCATCCCGCGCGGGCCGGGATCGGTCATGCCAGCACGTCGTCGCAGCGGGCGCAGACCCCGGGATGGTCGTGCGTCCCCACATCGGGCAGGATCTTCCAGCATCGCTGGCATTTCTCGCCTTCCGCCAGTTCAAAGACCACGCCCATGTCGGGGGTCTCCGCCATGCGGAACGCCTCCGCCGGGGCCGGGTCCAGCGTCAGCGACAGATCCGAGGTGATGCAGACATCCGCGAAATCCACGGATTTCAGCGCGGCCAACATGTCGGCGTCCTCGACATGGACAACGGGCGCGGCCTCCAGGCTGGCGCCGATGGTCTTGTCGGTGCGCTTGACCTCCAATGCGGCGGTGACAACGCGGCGGGCGCGGCGGACATGGTCCCATTTCGCGGCCAGAGGCTCGTTCAGCCAATCGGCGGGCGTGGTCGGGAAGTCGTGCAGGTGGACGCTGTCGTCGTCAGACGGGAAGCGCGACAGCCACACATCCTCGGTCGTGAAGGGCAGGATCGGGGCCAGCCAGGTCACAAGGCGGTGGAACACGGTGTCCAGCACCGTCCGCGCGGCGCGGCGGCGCGGGTCGCCGGGCGCATCGCAGTAAAGCGCGTCCTTGCGGATGTCGAAATAGAACGCCGACAGATCCACGGTGCAGAACTGGAACAGCGTCTGGAACACGCCCTGGAAGTCGAACTGGTCGTATCCCTTGCGCACCGCGTGATCCAGTTGCGCCAGCCGGTGCAGCACCCACTGCTCCAACTCCGGCATCTGGGCCGGGTCGATCTTTTCGGCATCCGTGAACCCATCCAGCGCGCCCAGCAGGAAGCGCAGCGTGTTGCGCAAGCGGCGATAGCTGTCGGCGGTGCCTTTCAGGATTTCCGGCCCGATCCGCTGGTCGGCGGTGTAATCGGCCTGCGCCACCCACAGGCGCAGAATATCGGCGCCGTATTGCTCGATCACCTTGGCGGGGACGATGGTGTTGCCCAGCGACTTGGACATCTTCATGCCCTTTTCGTCCAGGGTGAAGCCATGCGTCACCACGTTGCGATAGGGCGCGCGTCCCTTGGTCGCGCAGCCTTGCAGCAAGGACGACTGGAACCAGCCGCGATGCTGGTCGGTGCCCTCCAGATAGACGTCGGCGATCCCGTCGGGTGCCCCGTCCGCCCGGTCGCGCAGCACGAACGCATGGGTTGAACCCGAGTCGAACCACACGTCCAGCACGTCCGTGACCTGATCGTAATCGTCCGGGTTCACGATGCCGTCCAGAACCTGGGCCTTGAAGCCATCGCGATACCAGACATCGGCGCCGTCCGCCTCGAACGCCGCGATGATGCGGTCGTTCACACGCTGGTCGCGCAGCAGGAAATCGTCGCCGGTGGGCTTTGCACCGCGACGCACGAAGCAGGTCAGCGGCACGCCCCAGGCCCGCTGGCGCGACAGCACCCAGTCAGGGCGGTTTTCCACCATGGAATGGATGCGGTTCCGCCCGGTCTGCGGCCACCATTTCACCAGCTTGTCGATGCTGGTCAGCGCCCGTGTGCGGATCGTGTCGCCATAGTCGTTCATGCCGTCGGTCAGCGGCTTGTCGATGGCCGCGAACCATTGCGGCGTGTTGCGATAGATCAGCGGCGCCTTGGATCGCCAGCTATGGGGATAGGAGTGCTTGATCTTGCCCTTGGCCAGCAGCGCACCCGCATAGGCAAGCTGCTTGATGACGCTGACATTGGCGGGGCCGTCCTTGCCATCCGCGTCGATGATCGCCTGCCCGCCGAATAGCGGCAGGTCGGCGCGATAGGATCCGTCAGGTTCGACGTTATAGGTCATGGGCAGCTTGAAGCGCAGGCCCATCTGATAGTCGTCGTCGCCGTGGCTGGGGGCGGTATGAACGAAGCCCGTGCCCGCATCGTCGGTGACATGGTCGCCGGGCAGAAGGGGCACGTCATAGTCCCATTCGCCATTGCCGCCCTCGACGCCGCGGAAGGGGTGGGCTAGGGTAAGACCAGCAAGATCGCCAGCAATTAAGTCTCGCCCTTGATAATATTTGGTCACTCGGGCTGCTTTGAAAACGTCGTGTGCAAGCTTCTTAGCAAGTATTACACGTTCACCTACTCGGGCAGTGCTATTTTCTTCAATTTCCACAACGTCGTAAAATGCGTATTCTATGCCGACGTTAAAAGCGACCGCGCGGTTCTGAGGAATCGTCCAAGGAGTAGTGGTCCAAATCAGGACCGAAGCATTATCGAACTCTCCAATGGATGGCATTGGGCCGTCAGAAGCAAATCGAGCTTTTTGTTCCGCTTTAGAAACCTTAAAACGCACCCAGATCGTGTGGCTGGTGTGGTCCTTGTATTCCACCTCGGCCTCGGCCAGGGCGGTCTTTTCCACCGGCGACCACATCACGGGCTTGGACCCCTGATACAGGGCGCCGTTCATCACCAGCTTCATGAACTCGGCCGCGATCACCGCCTCGGCATGGAAATCCATCGTCAGATAGGGGTCGTCCCACTTGCCGGTGATGCCCAGGCGCTTGAATTCCTGACGCTGGATGTCGATCCATTCGTCGGCAAAGCGGCGGCATTCCTGGCGGAACTCGACCACGTCCACGGCGTCCTTGTCACGGCCCTCGGCGCGGTATTTTTCCTCGATCTTCCATTCGATCGGCAACCCGTGGCAGTCCCAGCCGGGGACATAGCGCGCGTCGCGGCCCATCATCTGGTGGCTGCGCACGATGATGTCCTTGATGGTCTTGTTCAGCGCGTGGCCGATATGCAGGTGGCCGTTGGCATAGGGCGGGCCATCATGCAGGATGAAGGGCGCGCGCCCTTCGGCGCGTTCGCGCAGGCGGTCATAGATGCCGATGCGTTCCCAGCGGGCCAGCCATTCGGGTTCGCGCTGCGGCAGGCCCGCGCGCATGGGAAACTCGGTCTGCGGCAGGAACACGGTATCGCGGTAGTCGGGGGCGTCGGCGGTGACGGGATCGGCAGAGGTATCGGCGGCCATCGGGGCTTCCTTGGTGCGGAGGGTTCGGACATACAGGCGACCCGGCGGCGCGAAACCTCACGCCGCCGGGTTGCTAATTCGGGGTCCGAACGCCAGAAATTCCATGCCGACCTCTATAGGAACCCGCCCGCGTGCCCGCAACCCTGACCGATGATGTGCTTCGCCGCCGCAAAGATGCGGTAACGCGCTTCGTGCGCGACCGATACGGGCCGCGCGGCAGCCTGCGCCTGCACCGCGCGGCGCTTGGTTGGGATCTGTTGCGTGCGCCGGTCAACGTGATGCTGTCGCCGGTCTTTCTGCTGACCCGGCTGCTGGCCTGGACGCTGCCGCGCCTGGGGGCAAGACGCGCGGGCGCCTGGCTGGGCGCGCGGCGGGTCTTTTTGCCATCCGACATGGGCCGGGTGATCGCGGCAGACCTGATCCGCCTGGTGGCCGACCTGGACGCATCGGGCATCGGTCCCAACGCCCCGTCGGTCGCCGTCCGCCGCGAAGCCGCCGCCCTGGCCGAAACCCGCAATGCCGTGTCCGAGATCACCACCTCGATCATCGTGCTGGCAGGCGGCTGGCTGCTGTTCAGCCGTGCGACACCGGGCGTGATCTCTCTGGCCGGTCCGCTGGCCGAGATCCGCGCCCATTCCACTGCAGTCCGCGATTTCCTGCTGGGCGACAGCCTTGGCAAAGCCTGGTACTGGGCCTTTCCCGTGGAACTGTCCCCGTGGGAGGTCCTGCTGACCGGCGTCGCCTTGGCCGTGGCGGGATCCCTGGTCACGACCTTTGCCGGACTGATCGCCGATCCGGTCCAGCTTTGGGCCGGCACGCATCGCCGCCGCATCCTGCGCCTGCTGGACCGGCTGGACCGCGCCCAGCCCGGACCGGGCCTGGAACGCGAACACCTGCTGGCGCGGGCGGGCGATCTGTCGGAAGCCATGCTGATGCTGTGGCGAAACCTTCGCTAACCGCGTCCGCGATAGCCCGCCACGCCCTGGTCGGGCAGCCACAGCCCCGCAGGCGCAGCACCCGTTTGCCAGAATACGTCGATGGGCATCCCGCCGCGCGGATACCAGTAACCGCCGATGCGCAGCCATTGCGGTGCGATGGCATCCACCAGCCGCTTGCCGATACCGACGGTGCAATCCTCGTGAAAGGCGCCATGGTTGCGGAAGCTGCCCAGGAACAGCTTCAGCGACTTGGATTCCACCAGCCACTCGCCTGGCACATAATCGATCACCAGATGCGCGAAATCCGGCTGGCCGGTGATCGGGCACAGGCTGGTGAATTCGGGCTGGGTAAAGCGGACCGCGTAAACCTCGTCCGCCTGGGGGTTCGGGACGCGTTCCAGCACCGCCTGTCCGGGACTGGCGGGAAGGTCGGCTTTCGCGCCAAGCTGGGTCAGGGCGTCGGTGTAATGGGTCATTGGGAATCCTTCCGGGCAGGCGCGCGGGGATAGCAGCGGCCATCCGATGCGTCAAACCGCGCCCTTGCGTCGCGTCCCCCGCCGCGCCACATGGGGTCTGACCAAACGGATTCCTCTGCCATGATCCCGCCCCGCTTTGACGTCACCGCAGACCAGATCGACCAGGTCGTCGCCGTCTTTTATGGCGCCGTCCGCCGACACGAGGTGCTTGGCCCCATCTTTGCAGGCCACATCGCCGACTGGCCCGGTCACGAGGCGAAGATTGCCGCCTTTTGGCGCAACGCGATCCTGTATGAACGCAGCTATGACGGCAATCCGATGCGTGTGCATATGCAGGCGGGGGATGTGCGGGCGGATCACTTTCCGATCTGGCTGGGGCTGTTCGATGAAACCCTGCGCCGCACCCTGCCCCCGGACGCCGCCCGTGCCTGGTCGGCCCTGGCGCACCGGATCGGTGCCGGATTGCGCATGGGGGTCGAGGATCTGCGGGAACGCCGGATGGGGGTTCCCAGCCTGCGTTAACGCCGAGGCGGACGAGCGCGATAGGTCGGCAGGCTCCACCCCAAAAGCAGGCTGCCCGCGCGCAGGGCGATCACGACCAGGCCGCAAAAGATCAGCGCCACCGGTCGGGGCATTCCCACCCCGATCAGCGCC
Source organism: Paracoccus actinidiae (assembly GCF_030863885.1). Taxonomy (NCBI): domain Bacteria; kingdom Pseudomonadati; phylum Pseudomonadota; class Alphaproteobacteria; order Rhodobacterales; family Paracoccaceae; genus Paracoccus; species Paracoccus actinidiae. The sequence continues at coordinate 885,996 of NZ_CP132956.1, read as the reverse complement.
ACGGCAACAACCGCGCCGCCAAAGGCCGCAGTCACATACAGTTCGCCCTGCTTCAGCACCATGGGCAGTTCGTTGCCCACCACATCGCGGATCAGCCCGCCGAAGGTGCCAGTCACGACACCCATGGCCACGACGACAATGGGGCTGACGCCCGCCGCCAGGGCCACGCCCGCGCCGGCGGGGACAGCCACCGCCAGAGCAAATGCGTCCAGCCAGACGATCAGGCTGTAGCGGCTTTCGAACAGATGCGCGGTAAAGAACACCAGCACCGCCGCGCCCGATGTCAGCAGGATCAGTTCGGGCTGCTGCACCCAGAACACCGCATCGCGGTTCAGGATCATGTCGCGCGTGGTGCCGCCGCCGATGCCGGTCAGCGTCGCAAAGAAGATAAAGCCCACCAGATCCAGTTGCGCCCGGCTGGCGACCAGGGCGCCAGTCAGCGCAAAGACCAGCACCGCGGCATAATCCAGCAGCAGGATCAGGACGCCCGGCGTCACCCCACGGCCTTGGCGGGCTTGAAGGGTGCCATGCCGCCGCGTGCCAGTTCGTCGGCGCGTTCGTTTTCGGGATGGCCCGCATGACCCTTTATCCAGGCCCAGGTCACGCTATGGCGCCGCTGCGCGTCATCCAGGCGCTGCCACAACTCGACATTCTTGACCGGCTTGCGGTCGGCGGTCTTCCAGCCGTTGCGCTTCCAGCCGTGGATCCACTGGGTCACGCCGTTCTTCACATAAGCGCTGTCGGTGGTGATGGTGATGGTGCTTGGCCGGGCCAGAACCTCAAGCGCGGAAATCGCCGCAATCAACTCCATCCGGTTGTTGGTGGTCAGTGCCTCGCCGCCCGCCAGTTCGCGTTCCTTGACAACGGTGCCGCCGTCCATTGCGCGCATCAACACGCCCCAGCCACCAGGGCCGGGATTGCCGCTGCACGCGCCATCGGTCCAGGCGAAAAGCTCAGCCATCCAGCCCCGCATATCCCGGCAATGCCGCCACACGGGCAAGCCAGCGGATGATCGCCGGAAACCGCGCCATGTCAAAGCCGCCGCGTTCGCCCGCCGTGTGGGTATAGACATAAAGGCAGATGTCGGCCAGGCTGACTCTGTCACCGACCAGCCAATCTCGGGCGGCCAGCCGATCCTCCATCACCCCCAGCAAGGCGTGGCCGCTGTCCAGCAGCGCGGCCATCCGGTCGGGCGTGGCCTGCGCACGGCGATGGGGATAGGTCAGCAGCGCGGCGCGCACGGCAATCACGCCTTCATGCTGGTTTTGTTCCCAGAACATCCAGGACAGCATTTCCGCCCGCCCGAACGGGTCGGCAGGGACAAACCCCGTCCCCTCGCCCAGCCAGCACAGGATCGCATTCGATTCCGGCAGCAGCCGCCCGTCGTCCAGCTCCAGCACCGGCGCCTTGCCAAAGGGAAGCCGCCCGGTTTCCCAGGCGTGGTCCAGGGCCCGGGTCTGGTATTCGACATCGACCGTCTCGACCGTCCGCCCCAACAGGGACAGCAGCAGCCGCACCTTGTAGCTGTTGCCCGAGGACGGCATGGAAAAAAGTCTCATCTGCTTTGCCTTGGCTGAAATATCCTCGGGGGGTCCGGGGGGCGAAGCGCCCCCGGCGCGTGCCTCAGGCGCTTTCGCGCAGCACCTTCGGCACCTTGAATTCGACGTTTTCCTGCGCCGTCTCGACGATCTCGACCGTCACGTCATAGCGGGCGCGGAAGGCGTCGATCACCTCGTTCACCAGCACCTCGGGGGCGCTTGCGCCGGCGGTAACGCCAACGGCCGTTGCCCCGTCGATGGCGCGCCAGTCGATCTGGTCCGCGCGCATCACCAGCTGCGCATAGGCGCAGCCCGCGGCCCTCCCGACCTCGACCAGGCGCTTCGAGTTCGACGAATTCGGCGCCCCGATGACCAGCAGCGCATCGATCTTGTGCGCGACCGCCTTGACCGCCGCCTGGCGGTTGGTGGTGGCATAGCAGATGTCTTCGCGGGCCGGACCCACGATAGCCGGGAACCGCGCCTGCAAGGCCGCCACGATTTCCGCCGTGTCATCGACCGACAGGGTGGTCTGGGTGATGAAGGCCAGCCGTCCGGGATCGCGGGGCGTGATGGCTGCCACGTCGGCAACGGTTTCGACCAGGATCACCTCGCCGGGGGGCAGTTGGCCCATGGTGCCCAGCACCTCGGGATGACCCTCATGGCCGATCATCACCATCTGCAGGCCCTCGGCATGATGGCGCGCGGCCTCGTTATGGACCTTGGTCACCAGCGGGCAGGTCGCGTCCACGTGGATCATGTTGCGCCGCCGCGCCTCGGCAGGCACCGCCTTGGGCACGCCATGGGCGGAAAAGATCACCGGGCGGTCATCGGGAACGTCGTCCAGTTCCTCGACAAAGATCGCGCCCTGGTCGCGCAGCCCGTCCACGACGAACTTGTTGTGCACGATCTCGTGGCGGACATAAACGGGTGCGCCCCATTTCTGCAGCGCCAGTTCGACGATCTTGATGGCACGGTCCACGCCGGCGCAAAACCCGCGCGGCGCGGCAAGATACAGCATCAGGGGCGGTTTCGCGTTTTCCATGGCCCCGAGGTAGCGCGGAAGGCCGCCCTCGTCCAGCGGCACGGGCGTCACAAAGCGGCAAGGACAAGGGCCAGCATCGTTCCTGACAGGAAAGAAGGCGCCGTGCCCTCGGGCGGCGCCCCCTCTGCACCTCGCGGCCCCCTTTCCGACCTTGGATCCCGCGCGCCCGATCATCGGCGCGGGCATTGGACACTCCGCTTGCCATCATCCGCCCGGGTGACTAGATAGGCGCGTCCGAATGTGAAAGGCCGAAAGCCGTGGAAAACGTCGTCCTGACCATCCATCTGATCCTCGCGGTTCTGCTGACCGGGGTGGTGCTGCTGCAACGGTCCGAAGGCGGCGGGCTGGGCATGGGCGGCGGCGGTGGCGGCGTCATGACCGGGCGCCAGGCCGCGAACGCCCTGACCCGGCTGACCTGGATCTTCGGCATCGCGCTGTTCGTGACCTCGATCGCGCTGACCATCATCGCCGCGCGGCAGGTGTCCAACAGCTCGATCATGGACCAGTTGGGCGTGCCCGCAAGCCGTCAGGAATCCACGCTGCCGCAGGCGCCGGCCTATGTGCCGCCGCCCACGACCGGCACGGCGGGCGATCCGCTGACCCCGCCCGCGCCCGACGCCCCGGCGGCTGACGCCCCCGCCCCTGCGCCCGAGGCTGCGGCCCCCGCGGTCGAACCCGTGGCGCCTCCTGCAGCCGAGGCACCGACGCCCGCCGCACCGGCACCCGCCGCACCGGCCCAAGCACCGGCGAACTGAACCACACAACAACTAGGGGCGGCATCTTTCCGCCCCCACATCAACTTGCGGTTCCTTGCGGCCACGGGGCGAATCGGCTATATCTCGGATCCCGTGATGCTGGCTGTCCGACGGTCCGCAGCCATTCGGAATTTGCGAAATCACGGGGGCCTTCATGGCGCGTTACATCTTCATCACCGGCGGCGTCGTGTCCTCGCTTGGCAAGGGCCTGGCTTCGGCGGCACTGGGCGCGTTGCTGCAGGCACGGGGCTTCACGGTCAGGCTGCGTAAGCTTGACCCCTACCTGAACGTCGATCCCGGCACCATGTCGCCCTTTGAACATGGCGAGGTGTTCGTCACTGACGACGGCGCGGAAACCGACCTGGACCTGGGCCATTACGAACGCTTCACCGGCGTTTCCGCGCGCCGCACCGACAGCATCAGCAGCGGCCGCGTTTATTCCAACGTGCTGGAAAAGGAACGGCGGGGCGAATACCTGGGCAAGACCATCCAGGTGATCCCCCACGTCACGAACGAGATCAAGGATTTCCTTGCCATCGGCGACGACGAGGTCGATTTCATGCTGTGCGAGATCGGCGGCACGGTGGGCGACATCGAGGGCCTGCCCTTCTTCGAGGCGATCCGCCAGTTCACCCATGAACGCCCGCGCGGCCAATGCATCCTGATGCACCTGACGCTGCTGCCCTATCTTACGGCATCGGGCGAATTGAAGACCAAGCCCACCCAGCACAGCGTCAAGGAACTGCAATCCATCGGTCTGGCCCCGGATGTGCTGGTCTGCCGGTCCGAACACCCTATCCCGGAAAAGGAACGCGCCAAGATCGCGCTGTTCTGCAACGTCCGCCCGGACGCCGTGATCCCGGCCTATGACCTGAAGACCATCTACGAGGCGCCGCTGGCCTATCATCGCGCGGGGTTGGACCGCGCCGTTCTGGACGCCTTTGCCATCAGCCCCGCCCCGCGTCCGGATCTCTCGAAATGGGAGGACGTGATGGACCGGCTGGAGAACGCCGAGGGCCAGGTGAACATCGCGGTCGTGGGAAAATACACCCAGCTTGAGGACGCCTACAAATCCATCGCCGAGGCGTTGACCCATGGCGGCATGGCCAACCGCGTCCGCGTGCGTGCCGACTGGGTGGACAGCGAGAAGCTGGAAGGCGAAGGCGCGCATCTGCTGGACGGATACCACGGCATCATCGTGCCCGGCGGCTTTGGCGAACGCGGGACCGAAGGGATGCTGGCCGCCGCCAAATACGCGCGCGAGAAGAAGGTGCCCTATCTGGGCATCTGTCTGGGAATGCAAATGGCGGTGATCGAGGCCGCCCGCAACCTGGCCGGAATGCCCGACGCGGGGTCCGAGGAGTTCGACCACGAAGCCGGCAAGACCCGCTTCACGCCGGTCGTCTATCACCTCAAGGAATGGGTGCAGGGCAACTATACCGTGCAGCGCAAGGTGACGGACGACAAGGGCGGCACCATGCGGCTGGGTGCCTATACCGCCATCCTGGCCCCTGATTCGAGGATCAGCGAGGTTTACGGCGGTGCTGTCGAAATCGAGGACCGCCACCGCCACCGCTATGAAGTGGACGCGACCTATCGCGAGCAGTTGGAACAGGCGGGCCTGTGCTTTTCCGGTATGTCGCCCGACGGCAAGCTGCCCGAGGTGATCGAATATGCCGACCACCCCTGGTTCATCGGCGTGCAGTCTCATCCCGAGTTGAAGTCAAAGCCGTTCGAACCCGCGCCGCTGTTCGCAGGCTTTGTCCGGGCGGCGATGGAAGAAGGACGGTTGGTCTGAAGCAGGGCTTTGCCTTGCCAGACAATATCCTGACGATACCCGGCCTTTCAGGCAAAGGCCGGGCACAAGTTCTCAGCCCTCTGCCGGTTGCTGTTCGCGCGGCGGTCGCCCCACGATATCGCGCAGCGCATCCAGTTCGATGAAGTTGTCGGCCTGACGGCGCAGGTCGTCGGCGATCATCGGGGGCTGGCTGCGGATGGTGGACACGACCGACACGCGCACGCCTTGGCGCTGCAGCGCCTCGATCAGGGGGCGGAAATCGCCGTCGCCGGAAAAGATCACCGCATGGTCCAGCCGGGGGGCAAGCTGCATGGCGTCGATAGTCAGTTCGATGTCCATGTTGCCCTTGATCTTACGCCGGCCCATGGTGTCGGTGTATTCCTTGGCAGGCTTTGTCACCACGCAATAACCGTTGTAATGCAGCCAGTCGACCAGCGGACGGATCGGGGAATAATCCTCTCCCTCCATCAGGGCGGTATAGTAATAAGCGCGCATCAGCTTGCCCCGACGGTCGAACTCCTGCCGCAACAGCTTGTAATCGATGTCAAATCCCAAGGCCTTGGCCGAGGCATAGAGATTGGCTCCGTCGATGAAGATCGCCAAGCGATCGTCCTTGTAAAACATTCCTGTTGCCTTCAATGAGACTGTTCGTTCAACACGCGGGCGATGCGTGCGCAATGGCCTCGCCACAGGTCTTCATAGAACGAACAGGTGCCTATGGAAAACTTGTCTTTCGGTATCGTTTCCCTGGGCGCGAACCTGCCGTCCGCCGCGGGCGACGCGGCCCGGACCCTTTGCGATGTCTTGGCGATCTTGCACGGTGAACCGGATATTTCAATAGCGGCGATCAGCCGCATCTGGCGCACGCCCGCCTTTCCGCCGGGATCGGGACCGGAATACGCCAATGCGGCCGCAGCGATCCGCACAAGCCTTGCCGCGCAGGATCTGCTGGACCGTCTGCACGGGATCGAGGCGCACTTCGGGCGCGACCGCAGCACCGGCCGCTGGTCTGCCCGGGTTCTGGACCTGGACCTGATCGCCCTTGACGACCTGATCCTGCCTGACACCGCGACCTTGCGCCACTGGATCGACCTGCCTGCGGACCGGCAGGGGGTCTTGGCGCCCGACCGGCTGATCCTGCCCCATCCCCGGATGGGGGATCGCGGCTTTGTGCTGGCCCCTTTGTCCGAGATCGCGCCCGGCTGGCGCCACCCCTTGACCGGAAAGCCGGTGTCGCGGATGCTGGCGGAACTTGGACCCGATGCCCTGGAGGGCATGACGCCGCTTGCGCCGGGCAGCGGCTTGGCCAATGCTTGACAATTCTGTTCATGGCGTCCAGAACCTCGGTTTCGCCCCGGATATCTGATTCGCAACTGCACAGGTGAGACATGGCCCGCGTAACGGTTGAAGACTGCGTTGACAAAGTCCCGAACCGCTTTGATCTGGTGATGCTGGCCTCGCATCGCGCCCGTGAAATCACCGCCGGCAGCCAGCCTACGGTTGACCGCGACAACGACAAGAACCCGGTCGTCGCCTTGCGCGAAATCGCCGAGGAAACGCAGCCGGTGGACGATCTGCGCGAGCGGATGATCGAATCGACCCAAACCCAGATCGAGGTCGATGAGCCGGAAGAAGACGCCATGGCCCTCCTGCTGGGTGCCGAGGTGGATCGTCCTCGTCCCGCCGACGAGGAATCCGAGGAACGGATGCTGCGCATGATGCTGGAAGCGAACCAGCGTTAAAGCCGGGAAAACAGGGGTCTTCGGCAAAGAATGATCGACGTCGAAGACCTTATCGCGCTTGTCCGCAACTATAACCCCCGCAGCAACGCCACCCTGATCCGCGACGCCTATGAATACGGGATGCGGATGCATGAAGGGCAGTTCCGCCATTCCGGGGAACCCTATTTTACCCATCCCATTGCCGTCGCTGCCATCCTGACGGAAATGCGGCTGGACGACGCCACCATCGTCACCGCCCTTTTGCACGACACGGTCGAGGACACCCGGTCCACCAAGGAAGACCTTGTCACCACTTTTGGTCCCGAGATTGCCGATCTGGTCGATGGCGTCACCAAGCTGACCAATCTGGAACTGTCATCCGCCCAGTCCAAGCAGGCCGAGAATTTCCGCAAGCTGTTCATGGCCATGTCGCGCGATCTGCGCGTGATCCTGGTCAAGCTGGCCGACCGTCTGCACAATATGCGCACCATCCGGTCCATGCGCCCCGAAAAGCAGGTCAAGAAGGCGCGCGAGACGATGGACATCTTCGCACCCTTGGCCGGGCGCATGGGGATGCAGTGGATGCGCGAGGAACTGGAAGACCTTGCCTTCAAGGTCATCAACCCCGAGGCCCGCAATTCCATCATCCGCCGCTTTGTCAGCCTGCAAAGGGACAGCGGTGACATCATCGGCCAGATCACCGCCGACATCCGCGTCGTGCTGGAAAAGGAAGGGATCGAGGCCGATGTCTTTGGCCGCGCCAAGAAGCCCTTTTCGGTCTGGCGCAAGATGCAGGAAAAGCAGCTGGCCTTTTCGCGGCTGTCCGACATCTATGGCTTTCGGATCATCACCCGGTCCGACATGGACTGCTATCGCGCGCTTGGCGTGATCCACCAACGCTGGCGCGCCGTTCCGGGACGGTTCAAGGATTACATCAGTCAGCCGAAATCGAACGGCTATCGGTCGATCCACACCACCGTGTCGGGCCGCGACGGCAAGCGGGTCGAGGTGCAGATCCGCACCCGCCAGATGCACGAGGTGGCCGAATCCGGCGTTGCGGCGCACTGGGCCTATCGCGACGGGACGCGCACCAAGAACCCCTTTGCCGTCGATCCCGCAGAATGGATCGACAGCCTGACAGACCGGTTCGAGGACGAGGACCACAACGAGTTCCTGGAAGCCGTCAAGCTGGAAATGTACCAGGACCAGGTGTTCTGCTTTTCGCCCAAGGGGGACGTGCTGCAACTGCCCAAGGGGGCGACGCCCATCGACTTTGCCTATGCGATCCATACGCGGCTGGGCAATTCCTGCGTCGGTGCCAAGGTGGACGGGATCCGCGTGCCCTTGTGGACGCGGCTGAAAAACGGGCAGTCGGTCGATATCATCTCGGCATCGGGCCAGCGCCCGCAATCGACCTGGCTGGACATCGTCGCCACCGGCCGGGCCAAATCCGCCATCCGCCGATCCTTGCGAGAGGAAGACCGCGACCGCTTCATCCGCCTGGGCCGCGAACTGGTGCGCGTCAGCTTCGAACACGTCGGGCGCAAGGTCACGGACAAGGCGCTGCGGACTGCAGCCAAGCAGATGGGCCTGGCGGACGGCGACGAACTGCTGGCGCGGATCGGCAGCGCGGAAAATTCGGCCAAGGAGGTGCTGCAGGTTCTGTATCCCGACCTGGCCGCCCACCAGGACGAGATCGATGGCACCCGCCCCTTTGCAGGGGTCGAGGCGGATGCCGATTTCAAGCGCGCGCCTTGCTGCCGCCCCTTGCCCGGCGAACGCATCGTCGGCATCACCTATCGCGGCAAGGGCGTGGTGATCCATGCCATCGACTGCCCCGTGCTTGCGGAATACGAGGATATGCCCGACCGCTGGGTCGACGTGCAGTGGCGCGCGGGCCGCCATCCAGCCGCCTATTCGACGCTGCTGTCACTGACGATCCGCCACGACGCGGGCGTCCTGGGCCGCATCTGCGGGCTGATCGGCGCGCAGGGGGCCAATATCTCGAACCTTGAATTCAAGGACCGCAAGCCCGACTTCTATCGCATCGAGGTCGAGATCGAGTTGCGGGACCAGGAACATCTGCACAACCTTCTGACCGCGCTCGAGGCGGAAAGCGATGTCGCACAGGTTGCACGTATCCGCGATATAGCAAAGAAGCCGTGACACGGGCGTTGCCTGGGGCATAAGGAAGCACAAACCGTGTTCAAGCGCAGCAAGCCGCGCACATACGGACAACTGGCCAGCGAACTGGTCTATCCGCGCGGCGGCTTTCGCCGGTCCACTGCCTATCTTTGGCATCGTATCCGCCGGCTGCCCGACCAGCCCCACCGCATTGCGCGGGGCTTGGCGGCCGGGGTGTTCCTGTCCTTCACGCCCTTGCACGGTTTTCACTTCATCGTGGCCGCCCTGGTTTCGCTGGCGATCCGGGGGAATGTGCTGGCGGCTTTCGTAGGCACCTTCGCGGGCAATCCGCTGACCACGCCTTTCATCGCGCTTGCCGCGGTGGGATTGGGACGGACGCTGCTGGGCCTGCCGGGCGATATGTCGCCCCAGGTGATCTTTCGCGAATTCGCCCATGCCACGGCTGAAACCTGGCACAACATCATGTCTGTCGTAGGCCCCGGTCCAACCAGTTGGAGCGGGCTGTCGGAGTTCTGGCACGAGATTTTCCTGCCCTATGCGGCAGGCGGCGCAGTGCTGGGCGGGATCGCGGCAGTGGTGACCTTTTATCTGACGGTCCCGATCGTGCGCCGTTATCACCGGCGCAAGTCGATGGCGATGGCCGCGCGGATCAACAGGGTGCATGGTGCCCTGGACAAGGCCCGCAAGCACGACTGACGCTGCATAAGGGGGCCAGCTCGAACCCCCCGGAATATTTTGCCAAGGTGAATATTACGCACGGGCTTGGGAAAGCGCCTCCAGATAGGTGGCCGACCACCAGCCGACATCCTGTTCAACCACCCCGCGCAGCAAGGCCGCGTGGCGTGCGCGGCGTTCGTCCAGCGGCATGGTGATGGCTTGCTGCATGGCCTGGGCCAGTTCGCCGGGGTCATGCGGGTTGATGATCAGGGCCTCCGTCATCGCCTCGGCCGCGCCGGCAAAGCGCGACAGGATCAGAACGCCCGGATCGGCCGGATCCTGGGCCGCGACATATTCCTTTGCCACCAGGTTCATCCCGTCGGCCAAGGGCGTCACCAGGCCGATCCGCGACTGGCGATACAGGCCCGCAAGCTCGTTCCGTGGAATCGGCCGGTGGATGAAGCGGATCGGCGTCCAGTTGACGGTGGCGAACTGGCCGTTGACGCGGCCCGCCAGATGTTCCGTTTCCTCGCGGATCTGCTGATAGGCATCGACGGATTCCCGCGTCGGCGGCGCGATCTGCAGCAGCATCACCTTTTCTGTCAGCGAAGGGTCGTTTTCCAGCAGGTACTGGAACGCCCGGAACCTTTGCGGGATACCCTTGGAATAATCCAGCCGGTCCACCCCGATCATCGACAGCGACCCGGTCAGGGTGCGCATCCGGTCCTGCTCTCGGGCGGCCTGCGCTTCGGTGATGAAGGCCTTGGCGTCGATGCCAATGGGAAAGACGCCGGTGCGGATGCTGCGGCCCGCAATGCGGAATTCATTGTCCGATACCTGCTCGAACTCGGTCAGCGCCCGGGCACTTGCCGCCAGATGGTCCAGGTCGCGCTGCGCCTGAAAGCCTGCCAGGTCGTAATGGGCCAGCCATTCGAACACTTCGTCCGGGTTGGGAAGGGTCGCGCAATCGGTGGGGCCCGGAAAGGGGATGTGCAGGAAATGGCCGATCAGCCCCTTGAACCCCTGCTTGCGCAACTCCTGGGCCAAAGGAAACAGTTGGTAATCCTGCACCCAGATCTGGTCGTCGGGCCGCAAATGCGGGACCAGCAGCCGGGCAATGCGTTCGTTCACGCGGCGATAGCCTTCCAGATATTCCGGCAGGATCCGCATCAGATCCGCACGCCCGTGGCAGACCGGCCACAAGACGGAATTGGAATAGCCCAAGTAGTATTCTTCGTGATCCTGCGGTGTCAGGTCAAAGGACGCGCGCCCAAAGGCCGCCCCCTCGTGAAAGGTCAGCTCGTCGGAAGGCTCGTCTACTGTCTCGCCCGAAAAACCGACCCACAGCCCGCCCGATGTGCGCAGCGCATCTTCCAGGGCCACCACAAGCCCGCCGGAGGGATTGTCACCCAGCGGAATGCGGTTCGATACGGCAACCAGACGCGGCATCAGCGCAGCCCTTTCAAGGCATCGTCCAGCCAATGGGCCAGCACGGCCGGATCGGGCAGCCGATGACGGGCCACCGTATCGCCCGCGCCGATCTTGATGCCCTGGCCGCCAAGCGCCTGCGCGCGGGCCATCGCCACCTCATCGGTCAGATCGTCGCCCGCATAGACCGGAACGCGGCCTGCAAAGGGGGCCATGCCCATCAGCCGGTCCAGGGCGCCGTCCTTGCCGGTGCCCGCCGGTCGCAGTTCCACCGCCATCTTGGCCGGCTGCAGCATCATGCCCGGATGGGACTCGGCCAGCCGTGCCGTCACATCCTCGACCACGGGGCGCAGGGCGGGATCGGCGCGGTAATGCAACGCGACGCCATGCGGCTTGTATTCGACCAGGATCGCGGGATGGGCCGCCACCGCGTCCGCAGCCGCTTGGTGCAGCGCAGCCAGGTCCAGATCGACCTGATGGGTGGTTTCGATCAAATGGCCCGACAGTGACAGTTCCGCCCCGTGGCTGCCGGCAATGGCACCCGGAAAGTCGGGCAGATAGCCGCGCAGGTCGGCAACGTCGCGTCCCGACACCAACGCCACTGCGCCGCCCAAGGCGCTGTGCAGGCGCGCCAGCCGCTGGGGAAGGCCGGGCGGGATCACCACCGCGTCCGGACGGGGGGCGATGTCAACCAGACAACCATCGAAATCCAGGAACAGGGCAGTCTCAGCGGTCAAGCTGGGGACAGACAGGGCAAGCGGCTGCATCGGCGCGCATTCTCCTTTGCAACGGGTGACAAGACCCAACCCCCCGCCGTGCCATAAGGTTCACCATGGCGTGAGTTTTTCCGTCGCGTCAGGGTTGCCCGCTGCCAGCCGGCAAGCCATCGTGCCCGAAATTCGGAGGATTTCATGCTGCCCCCCATCCTGTCCAGCCTGCGCATTCCCGTCGTGGCCTCGCCCATGTTCATCGTCTCGGGACCGGATCTGGTGATCGCGCAATGCAAGGCGGGCATCGTCGGCAGCTTTCCCGCGCTGAACGCGCGCGAAAAGGATGGCGAACAGCCCTTGCTGGACGCCTGGCTGACCCGCATCGCCACCGAACTGGACCGCCACAACCAGGCCAATCCCGACCGGCCCGCAGCGCCCTTTGCCGTCAACCAGATCGTCCATCGCAGCAATGCCCGGCTGGAGCGCGACATCGAGATTTGCCACCGCCACAAGGTGCCGATCTGGATCACGTCCCTGGGCGCGCGGGTCGAGGTGAACCAGGCCGCCCATGATTGCGGCGGGATCGCGCTGCATGACGTGATCAACAACGTGTTTGCCAGAAAGGCCATTGAAAAGGGCGCGGACGGGCTGATCGCGGTGGCGGCGGGCGCAGGCGGCCATGCGGGGCCGCAGTCGCCCTTTGCCCTGATCCAGGAAATCCGCGACTGGTTTGACGGACCGCTGCTGCTGTCGGGCGCCATCGCGACAGGGCGGGCGGTGCTGGCAGCCCAGGCCATGGGGGCGGATCTGGCCTATATCGGCAGCCCCTTCATCGCGACGACCGAGGCGAATGCGACCCCCGATTACAAGCAGATGATCGTGAACAGCGGCGCCATGGATATCGTCACCTCGTCGCTGTTCACGGGGGTGTCCGGGAATTACCTCGCGCCATCGATCCGCGCGGCGGGAATGGATCCCGACGCCCTGGAAGGGGCCGATCCGTCGGCCATGAACTTTGGCGGCAACGCCTCCAAGGCCAAGGCCTGGAGCCAGGTCTGGGGATCCGGCCAGGGCATCGGGGCCGTGCGCGACATCGTGCCCGCCGCCACGCGCATCGACCGCCTGGCGGCCGAATATGCCGAAGCCCGCGCCGCAATCTTCGGCTGACCTTTGCGATCTGATCCCGGCGTCCCCATATGGGGACGACAAAGGACCAGCGGAGGACAAGCATGGCCTATCAGAAGACCCCCGATGCCGTGGCCCGGCTGACGCCCGAACAATACCGCGTCACCCAGGAAAACGGCACCGAACGCGCCTTTACCGGCGAATACGACCATCATTTCGAACCTGGCCTTTATGTGGACATCGTTTCGGGCGAACCGCTGTTCGTGTCGACCACGAAATACAATTCCGGATGCGGCTGGCCTGCCTTCACCAAGCCGATCGAGGGCAACGTGACCGAACACCGTGACGTTTCCTACGGAATGGTCCGCATCGAGGTCCGGTCGAAGCACGGCGACAGCCATCTGGGCCATGTCTTTCCAGACGGCCCACGCGAGGCCGGGGGCCTGCGGTACTGCATCAATTCCGCGTCCCTGCGGTTCGTCCCCAAGGACCGGATGGAGGCAGAGGGTTACGGACAATACCTGCCCCAGGTCGAGGAGGCGGGCCAATGACCGAACGCGCGGTTCTTGCGGGCGGCTGCTTCTGGGGGATGCAGGATCTGATCCGGCGGCTGCCGGGCGTCATCACGACGCGCGTGGGCTATACCGGCGGTGACATTCCCAATGCCACCTATCGCAACCACGGCAACCATGCCGAGGGGATCGAGATCGTCTTCGATCCCGGCATCATCACCTATCGCAAGCTGCTGGAGGTGTTCTTCCAGATCCATGATCCGACCACGCCGAACCGGCAGGGCAACGACATCGGTCCCAGCTATCGTTCGGCGATCTATTACACGGATGACGACCAAAAGCAGGTAGCCGAGGACACCATTGCGGATGTCAACGCGTCGGGCCTGTGGCCGGGCAGGGTCGTGACCGAGGTCGAGCCGGTGGGGGATTTCTGGGAAGCCGAACCCGAACACCAGGATTACCTGGAACGGTTCCCGAACGGCTATACCTGCCATTTCCCGCGCCCGAACTGGGTGCTGCCCCGCAGAAGCGCCGCCGAATAGGCGGTGCCTCAGGCCCGGCCCGCCGCAGCGGACAGCAGCGACGGGTCGATGCCCTGGGCGCGCAGGGCCGCCTGCCATTTGTCGGAGTGAGCGGCGCTGAAGATCAGTTCATCGGCGCCGTCGCCCGTCAGCCAGCCGTTTTGCAGCATCTCGTCTTCAAGCTGTCCCGGACCCCATCCGGCATAGCCAAGCGCCAGCACCGCCGAATCCGGGCCTTGGCCATTCGCCAGATCCTCAAGAATGTCGCGGGTGGTGGTCATCGCCAGCGTCCGGCCGATGCGCAGCCGCCCTTCCGGGTCGTCGCCATGTTCGGGGACGTTGTGCAGCACGAAGCCGCGTCCCGGTTCGACCGGGCCGCCGAACCGCACCTCGATCCGCCGGGCCGAGGCGTCGGTAGAGATGCCAAGCTGTTCCAGAAGATCGCCAAAGTCGATCTCGGGCAGCGGGCGGTTAAGGACCAGGCCCATCGCGCCCTCGTCGGTATGGGCGCAGATCAGAACGACCGACCGTTCAAAGCGCGGATCGGCCATGCCCGGCATGGCGATCAGGATCTTGCCGGTCAGGTTGGAATGGTCCGCGCTGCCAGAAGGGGTGCCGCCGGACCGGTTGCCGTGAATGTCGGGACTGCTCATCTGTTCTCCTTCCCTTCCAAAATCGGCTTTGGCGGGTCTTGTTGCAAGGCCTGCGCAGAATTGTGACTTCATCCGGGGCCCGCCAACCGCTACTGCTTGGGCCATGATCCGTTCCGCCTTGACCCTTTCCTGCCTGTGCCTGGCCGCATTGCCCCTGGCCGCCGAAAGCCCGGCCCCGGGCTTGACCGGCGCGCGCATCCTGCCGGGATGGACCCAGTCAGATGGAAGCCGCATCGGGGCCATCGAGTTCCGGCTGGACCCCGGCTGGAAGACCTATTGGCGCAATCCCGGCGACAGCGGGCTGCCCCCGGTCTTCGACTGGTCGGGATCGGACAACCTGGGCGAACTGGTCCTGCACTGGCCTGCACCCCAGGCCGTCCCGTCCGGCGAGGGCGTGGCGCTTGGCTATCACGACCGGCTGGTCCTGCCCTTTACCGCGCGTCCCGCCGATCCCGGCCAAGCCGTCGATCTGGCGGTCACCGTGGATTTCGGGCTGTGCAAGGATATCTGCGTTCCCGCCCATGTCGTTCTGAGAGGGGATGCGGCGACCGCCACCCCCGACCCCGTGATCCAGTCGGCCATGGACCGGGTGCCCCGGCCCGACCCCGGCCGCCCCGCCTGCACGCTGGAACCGATCGACGACGGGATGCGCGTCACTGCCACCGTGCCCGGCCCTGTCGCCCTGGCGGCAATGGAGCTGGCAGATCCCGAAGTCTGGGCTTCGGGAACCGAATTGCGCACGGATGGGGGCGTCACGACGCTGACGGCCGATTTCGTCCCGCCCCAGGCCGCCCCTTTCGACCTGCCACGGGACCGGCTGGTGTTCACCTTGGTGAACGACGATGGCGCGGTCGAGATGCGGGGCTGCGCGGGCTAGTCCAGCCGCGCCGACAGCGACAACAGGTCGGCCCAGGCTTCCCGTTTGGCAGGGGGATTGCGCAACAGATAGGCCGGGTGGGTCATGGGCAGCGCGGGACGGCCGAACGCCTGGTCCCAATGGCCGCGCAGGCGCAGGATGCCGCGCCGACCCAGGCCTGCGTCGCAGGCGATGTTGCCCATCAGCACGATCAGGTCGGGCGCGGCCAGGTCGATATGGCGGCGCAGGAACGGCAGGCTGACGGCAATCTCGTCCGGGCGGGGGTCGCGGTTGCCGGGCGGACGCCAGGTCAGGACGTTGGTGATATAGATCGCCTTTTCCGCATCCGTTGCCTGGCGCGACAATCCGATGGCCCCGACCATCCGATCCAGCATCTGCCCCGCGCGACCGACAAAGGGACGGCCCTGACGGTCCTCCTCGTCTCCCGGCGCCTCGCCCAGAATCAGGACGCGGGCCGCCGGATTTCCGTCGGCAAAGCAGAAATTCCGCGCGCCTTTCTTCAGCTCGATCCCGTCAAAGCGTTCCTGCGCGGCAGCCAGGGCGTCCAGCGTGTCGCAAGCGGCCGCCAAAGCCTCGGCCTGGGACACACGGGCAGGCAGGTCGTCACCCTCGGACGTGAGGGACAGGGCGGGCGCCGGAGGGGGGGCCAAGGGGATCTGCGGCTGAACAGGCGCCGGTGGGGCCGCCAGGTCGAAGCGGTCCAGCGGGGCGTCCAGCATGGGTTCGTCCACGCCCATTTCCGCCTGCCATTCCAGCAAGGCAAGCGCGGTTTCCCCGTCCAGTTCGGCCCCCTGCCAGATCACCCGGTCCACTAGTCCACCACCAGCATATAGCCGGTGCCGCGCACGGTTTGCAAAAATCGCGGTTCCCTGGGATCGGGTTCGATCTTGCGGCGCAACCGGGTGATCTGCACGTCGATGGCGCGTTCGGAATTCTCGGCCTCGTCGCCGGGGCCCCGGCCCAGATCGTCGATCAGGTCGGCGCGGCTGACGGGTTCGCCCCGGCTGGCGGCAAGGCGCCGCAGCAGCGCCTGTTCCGTGCCGGTCAGGCGCAGGTGGCTTTCCCCTTGCCACAATTCGCCCTTGTCTATGTCGTATCGCAGCGCCCCCAGGGTCAGGAATTTCGGCTGGTGCATCTCGGGCGCGGGGATGCGCCGCAGGATGGCGTTGATGCGCAGCAGCAGTTCCCGCGGCTCGAAGGGCTTGGGCAGGTAGTCGTCGGCGCCTACCTCCAGCCCGGTGATCCGGTCCTCGGTCTCGCCTCGCGCGGTCAGCAGCAGGATGGGCGTGGTCAACCTTTCGCGCAAGCTGCGGGTCAGGGCAAATCCATCCTCGCCCGGCATCATCACGTCCAGCACGATCATGTCGAAGTCCAGCCCCGCCAGCAGCCGCCGGGCCTGCGCCGCGTCGCGCGCCAGCGTCACCAGGAATCCGTTCTTGCGCAAGAAACGCCCCAGCAGCGCACGAATGCGTTCGTCGTCGTCGACGATCAGCAGATGGGCATCAGACTGGCTCATGGCAGGCCTTTATTCGGGCAGATCCTTCATGGACTGATACTGCGCCCGCGTCTCGGGGTCCATCATCGCCTCCAACACCTGACGAAAGCCCGCCACCGCCTGCGGCCCGGCGGCACGATAGGCCTGGCGCATCCGCGCCCGCTGCGCCTCGGACAGGCGGCGTTCCAGGGCCGCGCCCTCGGCCGTCAGGTGCAGGTGGCGTTCGCGTCGGTCGCGCCGGCCCACGCGGCTTTCAACCAACCCATCCTCGATCAAGGTGCGCAGGACGCGGTTCAGCGACTGTTTGGTCACCCCCAGCACCGCCAGCAGGGCGGTGACCGTCAGGCCCGGATCGCGGTGGATGAAGTGCAGCGCACGGTGATGGGCGCGCCCGTAGTCCATTCCCGTCAGGATCAGGTCCGGATCGGCGGTAAAGGCACGATAGGCAAAGAACATCGCCTCGATCCCGCGCCGGATCTGATCATCGGTCAGAAACAGCAGATCCTCGCCCATCAGGGTATGAACGCGAAGCGTCTCGACCATGGTCCATCCTTTCCCAATGCCGCACTGATAGGGCAGTCTTGTTGACTTTCCAAGATTCGATTGCTAGGCGTCAAGGGCTTCGCGCAACAAAAGGGCCGATCCCGGGCGGACCCGCGCAAGATCCGCAAAATCCCGGACTGATTTTGGAGAGAATGATGACGGGCGCATACGACGATCGCGACGGCAAGATCTGGATGGACGGCGAACTGGTCGATTGGCGCGACGCGAATGTACATATCCTGACCCATGCCCTGCATTATGCAAGCTCGGTCTTCGAGGGCGAGCGCTGCTATGACGGCAAGATCTTCAAGGGCCACGAACATTCCCTGAGGCTGATCGAATCGGCCCGCCTGCTGGACATGGAATCGCCCTATTCAGCAGAGCAGATCGACGCCGCGAAAGAGGCCGTGCTACAGGCCAACGGGCTGACCAACGCTTATGTCCGCGCGGTGATGTGGCGCGGGTCCGGCCCCGACATGGGCGTTTCGGCGGTGCGCAATCCGGTTCGCATGGCGGTCGCCGTCTGGGAATGGGGCAGCTATTACGGCGACGCCAAGTGGCAGGGCGCCAAGCTGGACGTGGCCAAATGGAAGCGCCCGTCGCCCGAAACCATCCCCACCGCGGCGAAGGCTGCGGGCCTTTACATGATCTGCACCATGTCCAAGCACGCGGCCGAGGCCAAGGGCTGTTCGGATGCGCTGTTCATGGATTGGGAAGGCTATGTGGCCGAGGCGACCGGCGCCAACATCTTCTTCATCCGCGACGGAGAGGTCCATACCCCGCAGGCCGACCGCTTCCTGAACGGCATCACGCGCCAAACCATCATCCAGATGCTGAAGGACAACGGCACCACGGTCCACGAACGCCGCATCCGTCCCGAGGAACTGGAGGATTTCCAGGAATGCTTCCTGACCGGAACCGCTGCCGAGGTGACGCCGGTCGGTCAGATCGGGGACTGGCATTTCCAGGTCGGGCAGACGACGCGGCAGGTGGCCGAAGATTACGAGCGTCTGGTCAGGGCGTAAGGACAAGGATGGTTGCCCCAACAGGGGTGGCCCTCTTTCACTGCCACTGCTGGGCAGGTGAAAGCACGCCTCTTGGGGTGAAATTGACTGACATCAGCGACCAGCATTTCTTCAGATCATCATTATCCTGATAATGCCATGCAGAGCCTATCATTTGCGCAATCAGAGGTTATAAATAATATAAAAACATTTATTATTTCCCGTGGCATTACCTAAAAACAGCAATATGCAATTGATACATACCAATTACGTGAATTGTAAATTCAGATAGTTGCAATATAATATATCTCATGCCGCCGTTCATGCGATCTGCTTGGACTTGCTTTCTGGGATACCTGTGAGGAATTTGCCTTTCAGACCGCAGAAGCTTCGGCAGCATGGTCAACTGTAAATAGGAAATTCTAATGGCAGGATTTCACAAGCAATAAGCAACATGCCTTTGATCCGTCAAGAAAAGCCCAGTCAACTTGGTGCGCGATCGGCGTCAAGCTTAGGCTTGAGGTCGGGCAAACCGATCAGCTACACGCCGGTTGCGTGCCTCTAGGCTGTCGCAACCGTTCCTGACCGCGACATTGCAATCACGGACCCAGCAATGGGCAGGCCGTCAAGCCTTTGCAGGCTTGGAACGGCTACGAGGCTATTCAGAATAAGCACCATCCCAACGCCGTCAGGCTTCGGCGTTGGCAACCCTGGTGCTGTCTCATCCCGCGCCGCTGAAATGAATGTTGCCTAGATGAGACCGCACTTTCACCCTTGAACAACCGAGTGCGCACAGCGCCTCGGATAATGGAGTTCGTCATGTCAAGATTACTCATATATGTCGCCACTGCATCCCTGCTTTCGATCACTGCCCAGGCAGTTTCGGCGCAAGACGCCCATGAAAGGCCTGAATCTGCGCCAGGAATCTCGAAGGCGGCCCAGGTCGAGGTCGAGGCTGGCCGTTTGCACAGTCCCTATGACCTTGCCAGCAGCGGCCTGTCCTCAAGAGACTTGGTGTCGGTTTCTAATTTCGCTTCCGCGGAGCGGGTGATCGACGGTCCGAGCCGGGACGACTAGCGACAGGCGGCGTCCTGCCCCAAGAAAAGGCCGCCCTTTTCCGGACGGCCCATACTCTGGGCCTCAACCCGTCTTCCCGCGCTCGATCCGCGCGTATTCGACGACCTTGCGGTTTTCTTCGCTGCGGGTTTGCGGGCGGGATCGCAGCATCGCGATGGCGGGGTGGGTGCGCGATTCCCGTTCGTGGCGCGTAAATTCGCGCAGGCGGGCCGCCCCCTTGGCCTGGGGCTGGTCAGTGATCGGCTTGGTCATTGTCGGCCTCCTTCCTTGGGTGGAAGCCTTGTATAGGACCGAATCGCCGCCGAGCCTAACCTTTATGCGGCCTTGACGCCTTGGGTGGCCAAAACAGCGTGCAGCGCCACCGGATCATCGTTGGCGCGCAGCTTGGCCCGCAAGTCGGTGTCGCGCAGGGTGCGGGACACCAGGGCAAGCGCCTTGAGGTGATCGACGCCGCTGGTTTCGGGGGCAAGCAAGCCAAAGATCAGATCGACCGGCTGGCGATCCACTGCGTCGAAATCCAGGGGCTTGTCCAGGCGCACGAACAGGCCCACGACCGCATCCAATCCATGCAGCCGCGCATGGGGCAGCGCCACGCCCTGCCCTACGCCGGTTGGCCCCAGGCTTTCGCGTTCCTGCAGCGCGTCCAGAACCTCGGTCGCGTTCAGGCCGTATTCGGCATGGGCCAGGTCGGCCAATTCCTGGAACAGGCGCTTTTTCGACGTTACCTGTCCCAGCGACCGCACGGCGCCTGGTCTGAGGATTTCGGTCAACTGCATGGCTTGCGTCTTTCCCAAGGATCAAGCGCCCCCGCAAAGGCAGGGGCGCATCGGTTCAGGCGTTCCGCCGGCAGCCTCAGCTGTTGCCGCGCGGGTCGATCCAGCCCACATTGCCGTCGTCGCGGCGGTGGACCACATTGACGCCCCCGTGTTTTTCGTTGCGGAACACCAGAAGCGGCGTCCCCGACAGTTCCATCTGCATCACCGCATCGCCAACCGACAGGGTCGGGACACGGGTCTCCATCTCGGCGATGATGATCGGTTGCAGGCCGCTGTCCTGCGCTTCCCACTCATCCTCGTCAGCGGCCAGCACATACGTCCCTGCCTGGCCGAATTCAACCGGCCCCGACCTGTCTTTGTGGTGATCTTTCAAACGGCGCTTGTAACGGCGAAGCTGCTTGTCCATCTTTTCGCGGCAGGCTTCGAATGCGGCATAGATCTCGGTCGCAGCGCCACGGGCGGTCACGTTCAGCCCGGTGGACAGGTGAACCACGGAATCGCACAGGAATTGGTGGGCATCTTTGGAAAATGTCACTGTGGCGTCAGTAGGACGCTGCGAATACTTGTCGATGGTTTCGCCCACTTGCGTCTTCACATGCGTGCTGAGTGCCTCGCCGATGTCGATCTGTTTTCCGCTGATGGTATAGCGCATCGTCTTTCCTCTCGGTTGCCCGTTCCCGTCTGCGCCGGCCCGTCTGCCGGCACAGGGCGGAAACGGGGGTGGCGGGATACGGTTCCTGCCGCACCCGCATGAATCAATCTGGTGACAGCGGATCGGTTCTGTCAACGGGGCGCACGTTCCCGTGAGACGATTTCGTGGGCGCCCTGGCCTCAGGCCAGTTGGAAACCTTCGCCCAGATAGACTTCGCGCACCTTGGGATCGGCGACGATTTCCGCGGTGCTGCCCGACATCAGCACGTGCCCGTCGTGCAGGATATAGGCGCGGTCCACGATGCCCAGCGTTTCGCGCACGTTGTGATCGGTGATCAGCACGCCGATGCCGCGCAATTTCAGGTCGTGGACCAGCCCGCGAATCTCGCCCACGGCGATGGGGTCGACGCCCGCGAAGGGTTCGTCCAGCAGCAGGAAGCTGGGGTCCGAGCCAAGGCAGCGCGCAATTTCAACCCGCCGCCGCTCGCCCCCCGAAAGCGCCATCGCGGGTGCGGCGCGCAGGTGCTCGATGGAGAAATCGCCCAGCAGTTCCTCCAGCCGGTCACGGCGGTGGCGGGGATCCTCGTACACGACCTCCAAGACGGCCATAATGTTCTGTTCGACCGACAGCCCGCGAAAGATCGACATTTCCTGCGGCAGATAGCCGATGCCCATGCGCGCCCGGCGAAACATCGGCAAGCGCGTGGCGTCGCGCCCGTCGATCAGCACCTGTCCCGCATCGGGCGGCACAAGTCCCGCGATGCAGTAAAAACAAGTGGTCTTGCCCGATCCGTTCGGACCCAGCAGGGCCACGACCTCTCCGCGTGCCAGATCGACTGACACGTCGCGGATCACCGGACGGTTGCGATAAGACTTGCGCAAGCCCCGGACCCGCAGCCCGTCGCCCGTTCGCCCCGCCGCACCCCGCATCAGTTGCCGCCCGGTTGCAGGACGGACCGCACCCGGCCCTGGACCTGCGCCGTGCCCGATTCCAGGTTCACCTGCATGGTGTTGCCGGTCAGCACGTTCTGCCCCTGGGTCAGCACCACATCGCCGGTCAGCGTGACATTGCCCGATTCCACGTCATAGGTCGCAGCCTGGGCCTCGGCCGCGTCTTGGCCCGACACCAGGGTCACGTTGCCCTTGGCATCCAGCGACCGGATCCGGCTTTGCCCGCCCTCGGCATAGATCACGGTCACGCTGTCGGCGGATAGGCGCATCTCTCCCTGTCCGATAACGACATTGCCGGTGAATACCGCACTGCCGTCGGCTTGGTTGACCGACAGGTTGTCCGCCGCAACCTCGACCGGGGCAGAGATATCGGCGCGGATGCCCCCAAAGGCGACATTCTGCGCCGCCGCGGGGGCGGCCGCAAGGATCAGGGCTGTCAGCAGGGGGCGCAGCATGGCTTGTCCTTCTGGTGGGTCAGGGCCGGTATATCAGACGGACATCGCCCGAGAAATTCAAGATTGAAGCGTCCTGGCCTTCGCCCGGCGCAAGCTCCATCCGCTGGGCGGTCAAGCTGCCAAAGGGGGCCTGCGCCTGCACGCCCTCCTGCGCGGCAATGCGTGATCGGTCGGTCGCGGCCTCGACACTGTCCGCATCCAGCGTCCACCCCGAGGATGTCGTCATCCGCACCCCTCCGTCCAGCCGGATCGCGCCATCCGACAGCCCGGCCCGGGGCGCGGTCAGGTCGGCGCGCAAGCCGTCTGGCCGGTGCCAGTCCAGCCGCAGGTCGCGGGCGCTGCCGCCGCCGTCAGCGGGCGCGGCCTCGGTCGCGCGCAGGGTCAATTGGGCGCCGTCCGGTGTCACGCCCGCATATTCCGGGGCCACCAGGCGCGGGTCGCGGGCCATCGCCTCGGCATCCACATCGGCATAGGGGATCTGCGATTCGCCGTCTCTCCCGCGCGAAAACAGAAACAGCGTGGACAGCATCGCCAAGGCCAGCAACGGCAGCAGCACGCGCAGCCAGCGGACGGTGCGTGTCCGGTTCATGGGTCAAACGATCCCGGCGCGAAGGCAGTCGTGGATATGCAGGATCCCCTGGGGCATTCCGTCCGCCACCGCAAACAGGCAGGTGATCTTGCGGTCCTGCATCTGCGCCAGGGCGGATTCGGCCAGGGCGTCGGGCGCGATCACGCGTGGGTTCGGGGTCATCACCTCGGACGCGCGGTGGTCCAGCAGTCCCTGCATATGGCGACGCAAATCGCCGTCGGTGATGATGCCGGCCAGATGCCCCGCCCCATCGGTGACGCCGGTCACGCCGTATCCCTTCTGGCTGATCACCAGCAGCGCGTCCGACATTGGCGCATCGGCGGGAACCAGGGGCATATCGCGGTGCATCAGGTCGCCCACCTTGGCAAGGCGGGCGCCCAGCTTGCCGCCGGGATGGAAGGTGCGGAAATGTTCAGGCGTGAATTGCCTGTGTTCCATCAGGGCAACCGCCAGGGCATCGCCAAGCGCCAAGGTCATGGTGGTCGAGGTGGTGGGCACGATGCCGCTGCCGCAGGCCTCGGGCGCGGCGGGCAGGACCAGGGCCACGTCCGCCTGCCGCAGCAGCGTCGATTCGGCCCGCGAGGCGACGCCGATCAGCGGAATCTTGAACCGGCGGGTATGGGCGATCAGGTCGGCCAGTTCCGGCGTCTCGCCGCTGTTGGACAGAACCAGGGCCACATCGGCTTGCGTGACCATGCCCAGGTCGCCATGGCTTGCCTCGGCCGGATGAACGAATTGCGCAGGCGTTCCGGTCGAGGCAAACGTCGCCGCGATCTTGCGCCCGACATGACCCGACTTGCCCATGCCGGACACGATGACGCGTCCCTGCGCGCCCAGGATCAGATCGACGGCGCGGGCGAAATCGCCGTTCAGCCCCTCGGCCAGGACGGCCAGCCCCTGCGCCTCGGTCAGGATCACCCGCCGCGCCGTGTCCAGATAATCCGTCAACCTGCCTGCTTTCATCTTGGTGCAAATATCCTCGGGCACTCCGGGGTCGAAGCGCCCGGCCTTGCCGCACTTAATGCCGGAAGATGTCGTTTTCATCCCCCCAGCCCAACAGGTCCAGATGGGCACGGGCGGGCAGGAAATCGAAGCAGGCCTGCGCCAGGCCCATGCGGTTTTCCCGCCGCAGCCGTTCTTCCAACGCTTCCTTCAGCTTGTGCAGGTGCAAGACATCCGATGCGGCATATTCCAGTTGCGCGTCGGTCAGGTCGGGGGCGCCCCAGTCGCTGGTCTGCTGCTGCTTGCTGACGTCGACATTCACCAATTCGCTGAGCAGATATTTCAGCCCGTGCCGGTCGGTAAAGGTCCGCACCAGCTTTGAGGCGATCTTGGTGCACCAGACCGGCGCGGTCACCACGCCAAAGGCATTTTCCAGGGCGGCAATGTCGAAACGCCCGAAATGGAACAGCTTCAGAACCTTCGGATCGGTCAGCATCCGGCACAGGTTCGGCGCCTCGGTCTGCCCGCGTTCGATCTGGACCAGATGCGCATCGCCGTCGCCCAGGGAAAGCTGCACCAGGCACAGCCGGTCGCGCCGGGGATCCAGGCCCATGGTTTCCGTGTCGATGGCGACGACCGGGCCGAGGGTCAGGTCGTCGGGAAGATCGTTCGGGTAAAGATGTATGCTCATCGCGTCGTCCATCCGGGGCCAGGCTGTGATGGCGCCTCTCTCACCAGAAAGCGGCGCGGCATTCCAGTCTTATTCGCCCGGATGGGCGATGAACCGGCAAGGCAGCCGGGGACGCTGCCCCCGGCCACCCTTTCATCAGGACGACTGGGCCGCCTGCACGGCCTTCATGCAGGCATCTTCGTCGCCCGCTGCAAGCGCGTCGCGTGCGGCCTGGATATGCGCGTCACGGGTCGAGGCATCGCCGGCGGCGCCGGTCGCCTGTTCGGCAGCAGTGGGCTGGCCTTCCTGCTGTGCCTGGGCATCGGCGCCCGACATGGCAACGCCGGCCTGCTGACCGGAGGCGTCTTCCAGCGGCACATGGGATCCATCCTTGGCGATCCCCTCGCTGCCCGACGCTGCGGCAGTGTCCGTTGCCGCAGTGCCTGTCGCAGAGGTGCCCGTCGCAGCAGTATCGGTCGCGGCGGTGCCCGAAGCAGTAGTGCCCGTCGCAGCAGTATCAGTCGCGGCAGAGCCCGAAGCAGCGGTGTCCGTCGCAGTAGTGCCTGTCGTGGCAGTATCGGTCGCGGCGGTGCCCGAAGCGGCGGTGTCCGTCGCGGCGGTGCCGCTGGCCGGGGTATCCGTCGGTGCTGCGCTGTTCATGCCCGCTGCTTCCGCCGTGTCTGCGGCATCGGCGGCTGCACCATCCGTTCCTGCGGCCGCATCAGAAGCGCCTTCCAGCGGTGCAAGAGATCCATCCTTGGCGATCCCTTCGGATGCCGAGGCGCCTTCCGTCAGGCTTGCCAGTTCTGCGGCGCAATCGGCCTGTGCGGCAACGGTCGTCATCGCCAGCAAGGCAGCGCCGACAACCCCTGTGTAAATGGGCTTCATCTGTTTCTCCCGGATTGTATGACACGCCTTCCCCTGCGGCGCTTGGCTTGAAACGCACGCCCGCCGGCAATGTTCCCGGCCGGGTCCGGCAGTTAACTTAAGTCAGGTCGCCCAAGGCCTGCCATGCGGCCATGAAATCCTGCGCCCGCCGGCCGGTGGCCGCCGCATCCTGACCTGGCTTGTAAAGCGCCGATCCCAGTCCGAACCCGTTCGCCCCCGCCCGGACATAGCCCGCCATGGTTGACGGGTCGATGCCGCCCACTGGCAACAGCCGGGTTTCGCGCGGCAGCACCGCGCGCATAGCCCGGACAGCGGCAGGGGGAATCATTTCCGCCGGAAACAGCTTGAGCGCGGCCGCTCCTGACTCGAGGGCGGCAAAGGCTTCGCTGACGGTGCCGACACCGGGGCAATAGGCCAGGGACAGGCGCCGCGCCTCGACCGCGACACGAGGGTCGAAGTTCGGGGCGATGATGATCCGCCCGCCCGCATCGGCGACCCGGCCCACCTGATCCCGTGTCAGCACCGTGCCGGCGCCGACGATCGCATCCGGGGCCGCCGTGACCATGCGCCTGATGCTGTCCAGAGGGTCGGGCGAATTCAGCGGCACCTCCAGGATCGTGAAACCCGCGCCGGTCAGGGCGGCGGCGGTATCCGCGGCCTCGTCAGGTTTCAGTCCGCGCAGGATCGCAATCAGCGGGTTCGCGGCAAAGGCGGTGTCAAGGTCGGTCATGTCAGTCCTCCCATCCGGGCGATTTCCCACAGGCCCCGCCGCGCCATGCCCGGCGGGGCGATCCTTGCTGCAAGACCCATAATCTGGAATGCCGTCTGGTAACGCGCAGCCAGATCGCCGCGCCCGATGATCGTGACCGGGCCGCTTGCGTCCCGCGTCCCTTGCGCGACCTCGTCCCCGATCAGCAGGCCCGACAGATAGTTGGCGATGTCATCCGGGGCCAGCCGGTCCATCAGCGCCAGTGTCCGGGCCGCGAAGATGCGGCCCAGCAGTGCGCCGTCCTGCCGCCCAGCCTGGACCCCGCGCCGAAAGGCATCCTCGCTGCCCGTGCCCGGCTGGATCAGGCGGCCCAGGATGGTGTGATCGCGCAGGGCGGCAAAGACCTCTCCGGTCATCACGGTGCGAAAGGCCACCAGCCTGCCGCCTTGCGCCCAGGCCCATTTGCTGTGGGTGCCGGGCAAGACGAACAGGCCGTCGCCCCCGCCGCCCGCCAGATGGCCGATGATCTCGGTTTCCTCGCCGCGCATCACGTCGGGGGCGGGACCGCCGGGGTCGCTGACCGCGCCGGTCACGAAGTGGACGCCCTCGTGCAGGGTCAGGTTCGCGGCCAGGGCCGCAGCATCAAGGGGCAGCGGCAGATAGGGCGTCTCGACCCAGCCGTTGCGGCTGGTGATCATCCCCGACGCGATGACCGGAGCTGTTCCCAGCCAACTGCCGATCCGGTCCTGCACGGCCTGGCGGAACCCGCCTGGCAAACCGGCCGCGGCAAGAATGCCCGGACCGTCGCCCACGCTTTCCAGCACCTCGCCACCCGCGCCCATCCGCCAGGCGCGGAACGAGGTGGTGCCCCAGTCGATGCCGATCAGCGCCGTCATCGGCTGAACCGGTAGGCCGCGTGGTGGCGATAAACCTGGCCGGGCCGCAGGATCGCATCCGGATAGTCGGGGCGGTTCGGCGCGTCGGGCCAGCCCTGCGTTTCCAGGGCGACGCCCGCGAAACGGTCATAGCTGCGGCCGTCCAGCCCCGGAAGCCCGCCGAAA
Organism: Paracoccus actinidiae; assembly: GCF_030863885.1. Taxonomy (NCBI): domain Bacteria; kingdom Pseudomonadati; phylum Pseudomonadota; class Alphaproteobacteria; order Rhodobacterales; family Paracoccaceae; genus Paracoccus; species Paracoccus actinidiae. The sequence continues at coordinate 858,703 of NZ_CP132956.1, read as the reverse complement.
TGCACACCGTCATAGACCTGCAATCCCGGCTGGTCCGTCTCGATCTGCATCCGGATGCCGCTTTGCCCGGTCAGGTCCGCCACCACGCGCGGCGCGGCGGGACCCTTGGACAGGCAGAAGTTGTGGTCGTATTCCCCCGGCACGATCTCTCGGGCCTGCCGGAAATCGAAGCGCGTGCCCTGGACGGGCGCCGTGCCCGGCAGCGGGATCAGGTCGTCGTCGACGGGCAGATAGCGGTCTGCCGCGACGCGCAGCCGGTGGTTGCGCACATCGCCCCCGCCGTCGAGGTTGAAGTAGCCGTGATGCGCCAGGTTGCAAGGCGTCGGCGCATCGGCCTGGGCTTCGATGTCGAAGACCAGCCCGCCTTCGCGCAGGGTGATCCGGACGCGGATGGTCATGGCGCCGGGAAAGCCCAAATCCCCGTCCGCCAGGGCCAGCGACAGGATGGCATTGTCGTCGCGGGCCTCCTCGACCTGCCACAGATGCCAGTTGGTCCCGCGCGATCCGCCGTGCAGCGTGTGGCGGTCCTTGAAGTTGGGGTCGGTCCGGTATTCCTGCCCGTCCAGCATGAAGCGCGCACCACCGATGCGGTTGGCAAAGCGGCCCACGATGGCGCCCATGTAAAGCCCGTCCCCCAGGTAATCCGCCGGATCGGGGCAGCCGAGGACCAACGGATGGTCCACGCCGTCCATCCGCAGATCCTGCACGGTCGCACCCAGCGTCAGCAGCTGCGCGGTCAGCCCGCCGCCGCGCAGCGTCAGCCGGTCCACGCGGCGTCCGTCAGGCAAGTTCCATGCCGTCACAGGATCACCCGGGGTTCGGGCAACCCGGCCAAGCCGCTGTCCAGCAGCCAGGTCGTGCCCTGCGCCTCGTCTGGATTGTCGATCCCGTCCAGGGCGGTCGTGACCAGCAATTGCGTCAGGTCAGGCCCGCCAAAGGCCGGGCACGAGGAGTGCTGTCCGCCGACCTTCCATTCATGGGTCCGCTGGCGGTCGGCATCGAACCGCATGACCGCCCCCTGCCCCCAGATCGCGCAGCAGAACCCGCCGCTGGCGTCGATCACCGCGCCGTCGGGGGACCAGCCCGCAGCGGACAGATCCAGGTAAACCTGACGCTCGCCCACCGGCCAGCCGTCCGTATCCAGCCCCTGCCGCCAGACAATGCCACGATCCGTGTCAGAATAATGCACCGTCCCCCCATCGGGCGAAAAGCAGATCGAGTTCGGGATGGTGATGGGATCCAGCAGCTTGCGGACCTCGCCCCGGTGATACCGATAGATGGCGCCCAAACCAGGCTCTCCGTTCCGGCCCATGGTGCTGAACCAGAACCCGCCCTGCCGGTCGGCGCGGCCGTCGTTGGACCGGGTGGCGGGATTGTCAGCCTCGACCGCGGCCACATCGGCCAGCGATCCAGCGGCCAGTGACAGGATCGCCAGCCCGGTCTCGGTCGCGACCAGCAGCCGGTCGCGGTCGATCCATCCCGCCGCCGAGGCCATGCGGTCCAACTGCCACTCCAAGGGCTTGCCACCGTCCTGCGACAACAGCCGCTTGCCCAGGATGTCGAACCAGAAGAACTGCCATCGCTCGGGGTGCCAGAACGCCCCCTCGCCCAGTTGGCACTGGCGGTTGTCGTGGATCATCATGTCCCCCTTCTATGCTGCCCGGGAAAGCCGCATCTGCGACAGTTTCAGCAGGCCCTTTTGCAGCAGGATGAAGGCCAGCAACAGGATGCCGATGACGATCTTGGTCCACCAGGACGACAGGCTGCCGTCAAAGACGATATAGGTCTGGATCAGCCCCATGGTCAGCACGCCCACGAAGGTGCCGAACATATAGCCCGCGCCCCCCGTCAGCAGCGTGCCGCCGATCACCACGGCGGCGATGGCCGTCAGTTCCGTCCCTACCGTCGCCAGCGAATAGCCCGACCCGGTGTAAATGGAAAAGACGATCCCCGACAGCCCCGCCATCGCGCCCGAAAAGGCATAGACCAGCACCGTCGTGCGGCCCTGCTGGACGCCCATCAGCCGGGCCGCGGCCTCGCCCCCGCCCAGGGCATAGACGGATGCGCCGAAGCGGGTCTTGTGGGCGACGATCATGCCAAGCACGAAGGTCAGGACCATCAGCACCCCGATCAGCGTCAGCCGCCCCTTGCCCGGCATCAGCCAATAGGCCCCTTGCAGCGCCTGATAGAAGGGATGCTGGATGGGGACGGAATCGATGGACAGGATATAGGCCGCGCCCCGCGCCAAAAACATTCCCGCCAGCGTGACGATGAAGGCGGGCATCGCCAGCCGGTCGATCAGGAACCCCATGCCCGCCCCAAAGGCGGTGGTCAGCGCCAGCAGCAGGGCAAAGACCGCCAGCGGGTGCAGCCCCGTGTCGCGCAGCATCACGGCGATGAACACCCCCGAAAACGCGATCACCGACCCCACCGACAGGTCGATGCCCCCCGACAGGATCACCAGCGTCATGCCGACCGCGACGATGCCCAGATAGGCATTGTCGGTCAAAAGGTTGCCCACCACCCGCGTGGACAGGATGTTCGGGAATTGCAGCCAGAAGACCGCATAGGCCAGCAGGAAGATGCCGATGGTGACATAAAGCGGCAGCGCGCGGATGTTCATGTGGGCCTCTGCAACTGTGCGTCGCGTTGCGCGCGGTGGCTGTCGCGCCACAACCGCCATTCGGCGCTGATGCGCGGCGATTGCAGGATCAGGATCACCAGCACCAGCCCGGCCTTGATGATCAGGTTGTATTCCGACGGAAAGCCGATCAGGCGGATGCCGATGCTGATCGTGGTGATGATCAGCGCCCCGATGACGGATGCCGCAATGGAAAACCGCCCGCCCAGCAAGGAATTGCCGCCGATCACGACGGCCAGGATCGCGTCCAGTTCCAGCCACAGGCCTGCGTTGTTGGCGTCCGCTCCACGGATGTCGGCGGTCACGATCAGCCCCGCCAGGGCGGCGCACAGCCCGGATGCGACATAGACCGCGATCAGCAGCACGGTGGCGTTGACGCCTGCCAGCGTGCTGGCGCGGCGATTGATGCCGATGGCTTCCACCAGCAGGCCAAGCGCGGTGCGGCGCATCAGCAGGGCGGCGGCAATGGCGGTGGCGATCCAGATCCAGGTGGGCACGGCCAGTCCCCCCACTGCGCCCGACCCTATCCAGGCAAAGCCGGGATCGGTAAAGGTGAGGATCCGACCCTCGGTGATCAGTTGCGCCACGCCGCGCCCCATGGTCATCAGGATCAGCGTGGCCACAAAGGGCTGGATGCCGACAATGGCCACAAGCACGCCGTTCCACAGCCCCGCAAGCGCACCCGCGCCAAGCGCCAGGATCAGCGCGGCAGGCAGGCCCCAGCCCGCCGCCACGGCCGCGGCGGCGACCGCGCCGCAGATCGCCATGATCGTGCCCACCGACAGGTCGATGCCGCGCGTGGCGATGACCAGCGTCATGCCCACCGCCAGCAGCGCCACGGGCGCGGATCGCTTCAGCACGTCGATGACAGGGCCGACCAGCCGGCCGTCGTTCATGGCGATATTCAGGAAGGCCGGATAAAAGGCCGTCACCACCGCGACCAGGGCGGCAAGCGCGATCAGTTGCGGGGCGAGGCGCTTCAGGATTTCCATCACGCGGCCCTCTCGGTGGCGGCGATGGCCCCCATGATGCGGTTCGGCGCGATCTGGTCCCCCGTCAGTTGGGCGACATGGCGGCGGTCGCGCAGCACGATCACGCGGTCGGATACGGCGATCAGTTCGTCGATCTCGCTGCTGATCACCAGCAGCGACATGCCCTGTTCCACCAGCTCGTGGATCAGCCGCACGATTTCCGCGTGCGCGCCCACGTCGATGCCGCGCGTCGGCTCGTCCAGGATCAGGAAGCGCGGGTTCATCGCCAGCCAGCGGGCCAGCACGACCTTTTGCTGGTTTCCGCCCGACAGGTCGCCGACGCGCTTGTCCCGGCCCGCCGTGCGGATGTCCAGGCGCTTGATGTAATCGTCGGCCAGCCGATTCTGGTCGGCGCGGGGAATGGGCCGCGCCCAGCCGCGACGGGCCTGGAGGCCCAGGATGATGTTCTCGCGCACCGAGAGATCGGCCACGATGCCGTCGGTCTTGCGTTCCTCGGGGACGAAGCCGAAGCCTGCCGCGATGGCGCTGCGCGGGCTGCGCAGGTCCAGCGGACCCTGCTGATCGCGCGCTTCGCCGGAATGGGCGTTGCGCAGGCCGAACAGCAGTTCGGCGGATTCGGTTCGGCCCGACCCCAACAGGCCGGCAAGGCCCACGACCTCGCCCTGTCCAACGGCCAGGTCGAACGGCTCGACGGTGCCGCGGCGGCCGATGCCGCGAAAATCCAGCATCGGCGGACGGGGACCGCGCGACAACGACTGATCGCTCGTCGCGGCTTCCAGTTCACGGCCCAGCATATGTTCGATCAGGCGGACGCGGTCCAGGCTGGCGGTGTCGGCCGTCACGATCTTGCGCCCGTTGCGCAGCACCGTCACCCGGTTGGTCAGGTCGAACACCTGATCCAGGAAATGCGACACGAAGACGATGCCAAGGCCCCGTTCGCGCAAGGACCGCACCACGTCGAAGACCATCCGCACCTCGGCCGCGTCCAGCGATGCGGTCGGCTCGTCGAGGATCAGCACCTTGCCCGACAGCGCCACCGCGCGGGCAATGGCGATGATCTGCTGGATGGCCACGGAATAGGTGCCAAGGTCGCGGTCCACGTCCAGCGACAGCCCGTATTCGGCCAGCATCGCCCGTGCCTCGGCCCGCATCGCGCGGCTGTTTATCAACCCGAACCGGCGCGGCTCGCGCCCGAAGATCAGGTTCTGCGCCACCGTCAGGTTCGGCAGCAGGTTGACCTCCTGATAGACCGTGCCGATGCCCAGTTCCTGCGCATGGGCCGTGGAACGCGGATCGATGGGCGCATCGTCCAGCCTGATGGTGCCTTCGTCGCGGCGATAGGCGCCGGTGAGGCACTTGATCAGCGTGGACTTGCCCGCGCCGTTTTCGCCCAGCAGGGCGTGAACCTCGCCTGCGCGCAGGTCGAAATCGACCGCGTCAAGCGCGCGCGTTCCCGGAAATGTCTTGGTCAGAGACCGGATGGACAGCAGCATGACGCCTTCCCCTTCGTCATGGATGCCGGGCCGCTTGCGCGCGGCCCGGCAAGGGCAGTCAATAGCCCAGGCCCTTGCGGCGCTCGTATTCGCCCGCCGGATCGTCAGCCTGCGTGAACAGCTTGGATTCCGTCTGGATGAACTTCGGCGGCATGGTGCCGTCCTTCCAGTATGCCGCAAGCGCGTCAAAGGCAGGGCCGGCCATGTTGGGCGTCAGTTCCACCGTGGCATTCGCCTCTCCGTCGGCCATGGCCTTGAAGATGTCGGGCACGGCGTCGATGGAGACGACCAGGATGTCGCTGCCTGGCTTCAACCCGGCCTCCTTGATGGCCTGGATCGCGCCCACCGCCATGTCGTCGTTATGGGCATAAAGCGCGCAGATGTCCTTGCCGCCGTTTTCGGCCTGGATGAAGCTTTCCATGACCTCCTTGCCCAGGGCGCGCGTGAAATCGCCGGTCTGGCTGCGCACGATGGTCAGGTTGGCGTGGTCCTTGATCGCGTTCTCGAAGCCGGTCTTGCGGTCGATAGCGGGGCTGGATCCGGTCGTGCCCTGCAATTCGACGATCCGGCATTCGCGGTCGCCGACCTCATTGGCCAGCCACTCGCCCGCGACCTCGCCTTCATGGACCAGGTTCGACCCGACCGAGGTCAGGTACAGGTCATCGGCGCTGTCCACCTGCCGGTCCAGCAGGACGACGGGGATCTCGGCTTCCTTGGCTTCCTGCAGGACCGAATCCCAGCCGGTCGCCACCACTGGGGCCAGCAGGATCGCGTCCACGCCTTGCGCGACGAAGGACCGGATCGCGGCGATCTGGTTTTCCTGCTTTTGCTGCGCATCCGAGAATTGCAGCTGGATGCCGCGTTCTTCGGCCTGCTGCTTGGTCAGCGTGGTTTCCGCCGCACGCCAGCCCGATTCCGATCCGATCTGCGAAAAGCCGACCGTCTCGCCCTCGGCAAGGGCGCCGGTGGCGGTCACGGCCACAAGCGCGGCGGTGCCGAGCAGGGTCTTGATGGTCATTGGTATTCCTCCCTCTCTTATAATCTCGCCGGCCCCGCCGGACGAATGGTGCGGGGCCTAAAGGCCCCGCAAATCCTCGGGCAACAGGGCCTCGGGGATGTTCTGATAGCTGACCGGACGCAGGAAACGGCGAATCGCCATGGTCCCCACGCTGGTCGCGCCGAAATTGGTCGATGCCGGATAGGGACCGCCGTGAACCATGGCATCCGCGACCTCGACCCCGGTGGGCCAGCCGTTCGCCAGGATCCGGCCTGCCTTGCGTTCCAGAAGCGGCATCAGGCGACGCGCCATGTCCATGTCGCCGTCGTCCAGATGCAGCGTCGCGGTCAGTTGCCCTTCCATGGCCTCGGCCACGTCCAGCATCTGATCCTCGCCCGAAACGGTGACGATCACGCCCAGGGGACCGAAGACCTCCTCGGCCAGGGTATGGTCGCGCAGGAATTCCTCGGCCGAGGTCTTGTAGATCGAGGGCAGCGCGTTGCGGCCCTCGGCCTGTGCCTCGAAGATGGGGGTGGCCACGCCCGCGGCGCGGTTGGCGCCGGTGCGATAGGCTTCGGCGATGCCGTCCGACAGCATGACCTGCGGCCCGACCTTGGACAGCGCGTCGCCCGCCGCCTTGGCGAAGGCATCGGCCAGCACGCCCTTGGGCATCACGATCAGGCCGGGATTGGTGCAGAACTGGCCCGCGCCCATGGTCAGGCTGCCCGCCCAGCCTTCGGCAAGCTTTGCACCGCGCGAGGCCAGGGCCTGGGGCAGGACAAAGCCGGGATTGATGCTGCCCAGTTCGCCAAAGAAGGGGATCGGCTCGGGACGGGCGGCGCACAGGTCGAACAGTGCCCGCCCCCCGCGCAGGCTGCCCGTAAAGCCCACGGCCTTGATCAGCGGGTGCTGGACAAGGGCCGCGCCCACTGCATGGCTGTCGCCGTGGATGAAGCTGAAGACGCCCGCGGGCATTCCGGTGGATTGAATGGCGGCATGGATCGCCTCGGCCACGATCTCTCCGGTACCGGGATGGGCGGGATGGCCCTTGACGACGACCGGGCAGCCTGCGGCAAGCGCGGATGCGGTGTCCCCGCCCGCCGTGGAGAAGGCCAGCGGAAAGTTCGAGGCGCCGAAGACCGCGACCGGCCCGATGGGCCGCTGCATCAGCCGCAGGTCGGGACGCGGCAGGGGCTGGCGGTCGGGCAGCGCCGTGTCAACGCGGCGGTCCAGGTAATCGCCCTTGCGGATATGGTCCGCGAACAGCCGCAACTGGCCCGTGGTGCGCCCACGTTCGCCTTGCAGCCGCGCCTCGGGCAGGCCGGTTTCCGCCGTGCCGATGGCGGTGATCGCCTCGGCCCGCGCCTCGATCCCGTCGGCTATGGCTTCGAGGAACCGTGCCCGGTCTTCGCGGCTGGTGGCGGCATAGGCGCCAAAGGCATCCTCGGCGGCCTCGCAGGCGCGGTTGACCAGATCGACCGTACCGGCGCTAAAGTCATGCGCGGTGCCATGAGCGGGCGAGGACTGGAACGTCCCCTCGCCCGTCAGCCATTCGCCTGCGATCAGATGTTTGCCGTGGGGGATGAAGGTCATTGCTGTATCCTCAGAAATTGAAGTCCGCGGCGATGTTGCGCCGCCCGAGGGTGAAGGCATCGGCCACAAGCACCATGGGTGCAAGGTCCGTGTCGGATTTTCCTGCGGCAACCAGCTTTGCCATCTGTGCATAGAGCGCGGGATATTCGCCCATGATGTCATCGACGCCCTGGATGTGCCGCCCATCGACCTCCAGCCGGTTTCCGCCCATCCGCAGGGCAAGCTGCCCGGCGTCTGTCTCAAATTCCATGTCCCAGGTTTGCGGGCCTTCCTGGCGGAAATCGAAATCGGCGCTGATCCCCTGGCTGAATGTCAGGCGCGCGGCGATGGGGGCCTGCCGGTTGGCCGGGAAATCCAGGTCGGCGGACAGCAGGCGCAGGGGCTGGGGCAGGATTTCGGTCAGGATCGACAGGGCGTTGATGCCGGGATCAAAGACGCCCATGCCGCCGGGCTCGAAAATCCAGTCCTGGCCGGGATGCCATTTGCGCACATCCTCGCGCCAGGTGATGCGGCCTCCCCGGATCGTTTTCCCGGCAAGCCAGTCACGCCCTGCGGCCACGGCCATCGCCATGCGCGAATGCCAGGTGGCAAAGATCGTGACGCCCTGCCGATCTGCCAGATCGCACAGCGCATGAACCTCGGCCAGGGTCGCGCCGGGGGGCTTTTCCAGCATCAGGTGACGGCCCGCGCGCAGCACCGCCTGGGCCGCATCGAAGCGCGGCACGGGGGGCAGGCACAGGCTGACGACCGGAATGTCGGGGCGCGCGTCCAGCATGGCACCGATGTCGGCAAAGGCCTCGACACCCTCGACCGTGCCACGGCGGCTGACGGTGGCGGCCAGTTCCCAGTCCGGGCTGGCGTTCAGCGCAGGGACGTGCTGGTCCAGGGCGATCTTTCCGATGCCGACAAGCGCGATCTTCATCAGTGGCTGTCCTTCCCGACCGCATTGCCCCGGCAGCCTTTCAGGAAGTCCAGATCCGCGCCGGTATCCGCCCCTTCGACATGGGCCTGGTGCAGCCAGGCATAGCCGCTGGCCGGCAGGTCATGGCTGGGGCGCCACGCGGCCAGGCGCGCGGCCAGTTCCTCGTCCGGGATATCCAGGTGCAGGCGGCGGTTCGGCACGTCCAGTTCGATTATGTCGCCGTCGCGGACCACGGCCAGGGGGCCGCCCGCCGCAGCCTCGGGACTGGTGTGCAGGACCACGGTGCCATAGGCCGTGCCCGACATGCGCGCGTCGGAAATGCGCACCATGTCGGTGATGCCCTTGCGCAGCACCTTGGGCGGCAGGCCCATGTTGCCCACCTCGGCCATGCCGGGATAGCCCTTGGGACCGCAGTTCTTCATCACCATCACGCAGGTTTCGTCGATATCCAGCGCCTCGTCCTCGATCCGGGCCTTGTAGTCGTCGATGTCCTCGAACACGACCGCGCGGCCGCGATGGACCAGCAGATGCGGACTGGCGGCAGAGGGCTTGAGCACCGCGCCCTTGGGCGCGAGGTTGCCGCGCAGCACCGCGATGCCGCCCTGGGCCATCAGCGGGCGATCGGCGGGCAGGATCACATCCTCGTTCCAGTTGACGACATCCTTGACCTCGTCCCAGATCGAGGCACCGCTGACGGTCAGCGCGTCCTTGTGCAGCAGCCCGGATTCGCCCAGGCGCTTCAGCACCACCGGCAGGCCGCCGGCATAGAAGAACTCCTCCATCAGGTATTGGCCGGACGGCATGAGGTTCACGATGGTCGCCACGTCGCGGCCGCAGCGGTCCCAGTCGTCTAGGGTCACATCGACGCCCACTCGGCCCGCGATGGCCAGCAGGTGGATGACGGCATTGGTGGATCCGCCAATGGCGCCGTTGGTGCGGATGGCGTTTTCAAAGGCTTGGCGGGTCAGGATGTCGCTGGGCTTCAGGTCGTCCTTGACCATCTGCACGATCCGGCGGCCCGAAAGCTGCGCCATGACGCGGCGGCGCGAATCCACCGCCGGGATCGCGGCATTGCCCGACAGCGCCATGCCAAGCGCCTCGGCCATGGATGCCATCGTCGAGGCCGTGCCCATGGTGTTGCAGGTGCCCGAGGACCGGGACATCGATGCCTCGGCCTCCAGGAACTCCTCCTGCGTCATCTCACCCGCCTTCACGGCTTCCGAGAACTTCCACAGATGCGTGCCAGAACCCACGCGCTCGCCCCGGAAATAGCCGTTCAGCATCGGCCCGCCGGTGACGACGATGGACGGGATGTCGCAGGACGCGGCCCCCATCAGCAGCGACGGCGTGGTCTTGTCGCAGCCCACCAGCAGGACCGCGCCGTCCATGGGCTGGCCCCGGATGGTTTCCTCGACCGCCAATGCGGCAAGGTTGCGGAACATCATCGCCGTCGGGCGGAAGGTGTTTTCCGATGCCGAAAAGACCGGCACCTCGACCGGAAAGCCGCCGGCCTCCCAAACGCCCGCCTTCACCTTTTCGGCCAGTTCGCGCAGATGGCCGTTGCAAGGCGTCAGGTCGGCCCAGGTGTTCAGGATGCCGATCACGGGGCGCCCGTCGAACAGGTCATGGGGCCAGCCCTGGTTCTTCATCCACCCCCGATGATAGATCGTGTCGCGCGAGGTGCCGCCATACCAATGCTGGGAACGAAGCTGGCGGGGCCAGGGGGCGGGTGTAAAGGTCATTTTCGGCCTCAAAGTGTGGCGACGGCGACAAGGGCTTCGCCGTTCTGCTGGTCAAGCGGGTTTGAAAGCGGCAGGCCGAAGGCCGGGGATTCGATCTGGAAGACATCGCCCGCCTGTGCCTTAATGCCGTCGGCGAATGACAGGGTGGCGGTGCCGAAGAAATGCACATGCACGTCGCCGGGGCAGCGGAACAGCGCGTACTTGAAGTGATGGTGTTCCAGGTTTGCCAGCGAATGGGACATGTTGGATTCGCCCGACAGAAAAGGCTTTTCCCAGATCGCCCGGCCATTCCGCAGGATGCGGCTGGTGCCCTCGACATGCTGCGGCAGATCGCCCACCAGCATTTCGGGTCCGTAACTGGCAGGCCGCAGCTTGGAATGGGCAAGCCACAGGTAATTGCCGCGTTCGGTCACATGGTCGGAAAATTCGTTCGCAAGCGCAAAGCCCAGGCGAAAGGGCGTGCCGTCCGGGCCGATCAGGTAAAGGCCCGCGATTTCCGGCTCCTCTCCCGCGTCCAGGGCAAAGCCGGGCGAGACAAGAGCCGCGCCAGGCGCGACCGCGTTCACGCCATTGCCCTTGTAGAACCATTCGGGCTGCACGCCGGCCGCCCCGCCTTGCGGCTTGCCGCCTTCCAGGCCCATGCGGAACATCTTCATGCTGTCGGTCAGGGATTCCGCATCCGATTTCGCGTGCATGGAATTGCGCGTGGCCGCGCTGCCCAGATGCGTCAGCCCGGTGCCGGTCAGGTGCAGATGCGCCGTGTCATCGTGATCCAGCGGCAGCAGCACCCGGCTGTCAGCCAGGGCGGCTGCCAGATCGACGGCCTCACCCCGACCCCGCGCCAGAACCTCGGCTTCCAATCCCCGGCCGGCGGCAATGGCGGCCCAGGCCAGATCGCGGGTAGAGGTGGCGCCCGGCACGATCCACGCGCGGTCGTCCGTCCGTGCGGCGACAGCCCGGTCGCCGCCGGGGCTTTTCAGTTGCGACAGAAACATGGCTCAGCCTTGCTTGTTCTTGTTGTAAACGTCGAAGATCACGGCGGCCAAAAGCACCAGCCCCTTGATCACCTGCTGATAGTCGATGCCGATTCCCATGATCGACATCCCGTTGTTCATCACGCCCATGATCAGCGCGCCGACCACGACGCCGATGATGCGCCCCGACCCGCCCGTCATCGACGCCCCGCCGATGAACACAGCCGCGATCACGTCCAGTTCGAAGCCCACGCCCGCCTTTGGGGTGGCGCTGTTCAGGCGCGCCGTGACGATCATCCCGGCCAGGGACGCCAGCACGCCCATGTTGACGAAGGTGAAGAAGACCAGCCGTTCGGTCTTGATGCCCGACAGCTTCGCCGCCTTCTCGTTCCCGCCCAGGGCATAGATGCGCCGCCCGGTGGTCGTGCTTTCGGTGAAGAAGGCATACAGCACGATCAGCACCGACATGATCAGCAGCACATTGGGCAGTCCCCGGAAGCTGGCAAGCTTCCAGCCCACGAACAGCAGCGCGATCACCACCACGGCATTGCGCGCCCAGAAAAAGCCCGCGGGTTCGGGCGCGATGCCGAATTCGGCTTCACGCGCCCGGCCCCGGACACCCGCCCAGACAATGGCAGCGGCGGCAAGGCCCACAAGGACCAGCGCCGTGAAGTTGGGCTTGTCCGGGCCGAACAGGTCGGGAATGAAGCCGGTGGACAGCGACTGGAAGGACCGCTCGAACGGGCCGATGTTCTGGCCGCCCAGCAGCCACAAGGTCAGGCCGCGAAACACCAGCATCCCCGCCAGCGTCACGATGAAGGACGGGATGCGCCAATAGGCGATCCAGTATCCCTGGGCCGCGCCGATCAGGCCGCCCACGACCAGCACCATGGGGATCACCATCAGCACCGGCAACTGCATCTTGACCAGCAGCATGGACGCCACCGCCCCGGTGAAGGCCGCCACCGACCCCACCGACAGGTCGATATGACCCGCCACGATCACCAGCAGCATCCCAAGTGCCATGATGATGACATAGGAGTTCTGCAGGAACAGGTTGGTGATGTTCTGCGCGGACAGGAAATCGACGCCCTGGGTCGCGCGCACCATGATGAAGAAGAACAGGACAATGGCCACCAGAGCCAGCATCATCCCGTTTTCGCGCAGGTGGCTGCCCAGATGGGCGCCGATGCCTGTCTTTGCCCTTGCGGGTTTGTCCGTCTCGGCAGTGCTCATGCGGCCTCCCCCTTCATTCCGTCTTGCAGGATCAGGGCCATGATCCGTTCCTGGCTGGCCTCGGCTTGGGCCAGTTCACCGGCGATCCGGCCCTCGTTCATCACATAAATGCGGTCGCACATGCCCAGAAGCTCGGGCATTTCCGAACTGATCATGACGACGCCGTGGCCCTGGGCCGCAAGCTCGTTCATGATGTTGTAGATTTCGAACTTGGCGCCCACGTCGATGCCGCGGGTGGGTTCGTCCAGGATCAGCACCTTGGGATCGGTGAACAGCCACTTGGACAAGACCACCTTCTGCTGGTTGCCGCCCGACAGGTTCACGACCCGCTGGAAGACGCTGGGCGTGCGGATGTTCATGGCCTTGCGGTATTTCTCGGCCACCTGCTGTTCGCGCCCGCGCGACAGGACCGCCCCCTTGGAGATACCTTCCAGGTTCGCCAGGGATATGTTGCGCAGGATCGGCTCGTCCAGGATCAGGCCCAGGGCCTTGCGATCCTCGGTCACATAGGCCAGCCCCGCGTCGATGGCTTTCGACACCGTCGACAGATCGGGCTTGGCACCTGCCAGCGTCACCTCGCCCTTGATGTCGCGGCCATAGCTGCGGCCGAACAGGCTCATGGCGAATTCCGTGCGCCCCGATCCCATCAGGCCTGCGATGCCCACGATCTCGCCCTTGCGCACCGACATGGATACGTCGCGGATCACCTGGCGAGGCTGGTCGGGATGCATGACGGACCAGTTGCGCACCTCCATCAGCATTTCGCCGATCTTCGGCGTGCGGTCGGGATAACGGTGGGCCATGTCGCGCCCAACCATGTCGCGGATGATGCGGTCCTCGTTGATCTCGCTGCGGTCAAGCGTGGAGACCGTCGATCCGTCGCGGATCACGGTCACGCGGTCGGCGACGCGGCGGATTTCGTTCAGCTTGTGGCTGATGATGATCTGGGTGACGCCCTGCGCCTTCAGTTCCAGCATCAGGTCCAGCAGCTTCTGGCTGTCGTTTTCCTGCAGCGCGGCGGTGGGTTCGTCCAGGATCAGCAGGCGCACGTTCTTGGCAAGCGCCTTGGCGATTTCCACCAGCTGCTGCTTGCCGACGCCCAGCTTTTCGACCTTGGTGGTCGGCGCCTCGGTCAGGCCGACCTTGCGCAGCAGTTCCCCGGTCTTCTGATAGGCCAGCGGCCAGTTGATCACGCCGCCGGTCGCGACCTCGTTGCCCAGAAACAGGTTCTCGGCCACCGACAGCAGCGGCACCAGGGCCAGTTCCTGGTGGATGATGACGATGCCCGCGTGTTCGCTGTCGCGGATGTCGCGGAACCGCGTGGGCTTGCCGTCATACAGGATTTCGCCGTCATAGCTGCCATGGGGATAAACACCCGACAGCACCTTCATCAGCGTCGATTTTCCCGCGCCGTTTTCGCCGCAGATGGCGTGGATCTCGCCTTCGCGCACGGACAGGTTCACATTGCTCAGCGCCTTGACGCCGGGAAACGTCTTGGTGATGTCCTGCATCTCAAGGATGGCCGTCATCGCGTTCCTCCCATCGTGAAGCGGTCCCAGCGCGGGCCGGGACCGCCGGGGCTTATTTCAACTGGTCTTCGGTGTAATAGCCCGAGTCGACCAGAACCTCTTTCCAGTTCGCCGCCGTGACCGCGACAGGCTCCAGCAGGAAGGACGGCACGACCTTGACGCCGTTGTCATAGGTCTCGGTGTCGTTCACCTCGGGTTCCTTGCCTTCCAGCATGGCGTTGACCATGCCGACCGTGACCTTGGCAAGCTCGCGCGTATCCTTGAAGACCGTCGAGTACTGTTCGCCGTCGATGATCGCCTTGATGCCGGGGATTTCCGCGTCCTGGCCGGTGATGATCGGCATCTTCGTGTCGCCCGAGCCGTAGCCCACGCCCTTGACGGACGAGATGATCCCGCGCGCCAGCCCGTCATTCGCCGACAGGACGCCATGAACCTCCTTGTCGCCGTAATTCGCGGACAGGATGTTGTCCATCCGCGACTGCGCCGTGGCCGCGTCCCAACGCAGCGTGCCGACCTTGTCGAGCCCCATCTGCCCCGAGGGAATGACGACCTCTCCGCTGTCGATCAGCGGCTGCAGCACGCTCATCGCGCCGTCATAGAAGAAATAGGCGTTGTTGTCGTCGGGGCTGCCGCCGAACAACTCGACATTCCAGGGCTTCTGGTCCGGAAAACGCTCCTTCAGGCCTTCCACGAGAGAGGTGCCCTGCTGGACCCCGACCTTGAAGTTGTCGAAGGTGGCGTAATAATCGACATTCGGCGTGTCGCGGATCAGCCGGTCATAGGCGATGACCTTGATGTCCGCCGCCTTGGCGCTTTCCAACGCGTTCGACAGCGTGGTGCCGTCCAGCGCCGCGATGACCAGCACCTTCGAGCCCGTGGTAATCATGTTCTCGATCTGGCTCAGCTGCGCCGGGATGTCGTCATTGGCGTATTGGAGGTCGGTCTGATACCCGGCCTCCTGAAACTGCTTGACCATGTTCTCACCGTCCGCAACCCAGCGCGCGGTGATCTTTTCGGGCATCGAGATGCCCACTTTTTCGTCGGCCGCCACCGCAGCCAGCGGGACCGCCATCGCCATCGCGGCAACGGTCAGCATCTGTCTCAGCTTCGTCATTCGCATCCCCTCCCAAGGTGCCGGTGACCGGGGGGCGGAACCCTTTGGCCCGCGCCCCGCAAGCATCACTTCAACTGGTCTTCGGTGTAATAGCCGGACCCGACCAGCACGTCCTTCCAGTTGTCCTTCGTCACCGGCAAAGGCTCCAGCAGATAGGACGGGACGACCTTGACGCCGTTGTCATAGGTTTCGGTGTCGTTGATCTGCGGCTCGGTCCCCTTCAGGACAGCGTCCACCATGCCCACCGTGACCTTGGCCAGCTCGCGGGTGTCCTTGAAGATGGTCGAATACTGCTCGCCTGCCTCGATGGACTTCACCGACTGCACCTCGGCGTCCTGGCCGGTGACGATGGGCATCTGCATGTCGCCCGACCCATAGCCCACGCCCTTGAGCGACGACAGGATGCCGATGGACAGCCCGTCATAGGGCGACAGCACGCCATGAACCTGCTTGTCGCCATAGTTCGAGGACAGGAGGTTATCCATCCGCGACTGCGCGACCGCCGGATCCCAGCGCAGCGTGCCCACGGTTTCCATGCCCGTCTGGCCCGACCCGATCACGATGGACCCGTCGTCGATCAGCGGCTGCAATACCGACATCGCGCCGTCATAGAAGAAGAAGGCGTTGTTGTCGTCGGGGCTGCCGCCGAACAGTTCGACATTCCAAGGCTTCACGTCCGGGAAGCGTTCCTTCAGGCCATCGACCAGCGTGGTCGCCTGCTGGACGCCCACCTTGAAGTTGTCAAAGGTCGCGTAATAGTCCACGTGCTCCGACCCGCGGATCAGCCGGTCATAGGCGATGACCTTGATGTCGGCAGCGGCGGCGTTTTCCAGCGCGTTCGACAGGGTGGTGCCGTCGATGGCGGCGATCACCAGAACGTTCACGCCCTTGGTGATCATGTTCTCGACCTGGGCCAACTGGTTCGGGATGTCATCCTCGGCATATTGCAGGTCGGTGTCATAGCCCGCTTCCTGCAACTGCTTGACCATGTTGTTGCCGTCGTCGATCCAGCGGGCCGAGGATTTCGTCGGCATGGCGATGCCGATGGTTTCGGCCATGGCGCCGGTGGCAAGCCAAGATACCCCGATCGCCAGCGCGACCGCAGCGGTTCTGAACTTCATCTGTATCCTCCCTTGCGCGGCATCGTTGGCTGCGCATCCTCCATAGGTCAGAAAGTTCTAGCGCAGGTCTGTCATAACGGTAAAATGAGAAAACAGCACATCCACATAGCTGAATTGATATGTCATTCCATGCGTTGAAGCCTGCGCAATTGCGCCTGATCCATGAAATCGCCCTGCACAGCCAGTTGCAGATGGCGGCAGAATCGCTGGCCATGACCCAGCCCGCCGCATCCCGGATGCTGGCCGAGGCCGAACGCCGGATCGGCGCGCCCTTGTTCATCCGCCAGCCCAAGGGGATGGAGCCGACCGAGATCGGCACCACCGTGCTGCGCCGCGCCCGCGTGATCCTGCGCGAAATGGCCAGCATCGAGGCCGACGTGCGCGCCCTGCGGGGCGGCTATGCCGGGTCGGTGCGGGTGGGGGCGGTGACGGGACCGGCGGTCAGCTATCTTGTCCGCGCGATCCGCCAGATCAAGGAAGAAAGCCCTGGCGCCGATATCACCGTGGACGTGATGCCGTCGCGCGATCTGCTGATGCAGCTTGGCGCGGGGGAAATGGATTTCGTCCTGGGCCGGATCCTGCCGGAATTCGACAGCGACAGCTTCAACATCCTGCCGATGTCGGATGAAAAGGTAGCGTTGATGGCGCGGGCCGATCATCCCCTGGCCCGTGCGCGGCTGGTCACGCTGACCGAACTGGTGGGCCAGGAATGGATCATGCAGCAGCGCGGTTCCCCCATACGGGAGGCGACCTTGGCAGCTTTCGCCAGCGTCGGGCTGTCGGAACCCGACAACATCGTCAACAGCCCTTCGCTTTTGCTGACCATCGCCTATCTGGCGCAGACGGATGCGATCACGCCCGCCTCGCAAGAGGTCGCGGAACTGCTGATCCAGCCGCCGGTCAAGGCCGGGTTCACGATCATTCCGACGCCCCAGCCGATCCGGGTGTCGCCCTATTTCCTGCTGGATTTGAAGCGCCGTCCCTTGTCGCCCCTGGCCAAGCGGTTGCGCGATGCGGTGGCGCAGATGTCGCGCAGCCCGATCAGGAACGCGGCCGGGCTGTGACCTGCCTGCGCCGCGCGATTTCCCAGGCGACGGCACCGATGATCGTGACGGCGATGATGATCAGCGCCAGGGCGTTGACGGCGGGGGTCAGGCCGGTGCGGACCTTTGTGGCGATGAACACGGTCAGGGGGGTTTCAAAGCCGCGCACGAACAGGGTGGTGTTGTAGTTTTCCACCGATTGCAGGATTGCCAGCCCCCCCGACGCCAGCAGCGCAGGCCGCAGGAAGGGCAGCAGCACCCGGCGGAACACCATCACCCGCGAGGCCCCCAGTCCAAGGGCCGCTTCTTCCTGCGTGCGGTCAAAGCGTTGCAGGCGCGCCATCACCATCAGCATGACATAGCAGATGATGAAGGTCGTCTGCGCCACCACGATCAGGGCGATGCCGCCGCCCACGCCTACCTGCCGCCACAGGATCAGGGTGGAAATCCCGATCACCACCCCCGGCGTCAGCAGGGGCGAGACCATCACCGCATAGGCCACGCTGCGCGCCCGCGAGTGCAGCGTGGTCAGCACAAGCGCCGCCGCCGTCCCCACCGGCAACGCCACGGCCACCACCAGCACCGCCACGATGGCCGATGTCCACAACGCCCTCCACATCGCGGCATCGGCCCACATCGCGGAAAACCAGTCCAGCGTCGTGCCCTGCCAGGGGATCACCGTGGGAAAGCGGCTTTCGTTGAAGGCCGCAACGCCCATGATCACCAAGGGCGCGAACAGGTAAAGCACGAAGGCCAGCAGATACAGGACGAACAGCCCGCGAAAGATCCGGTCCGCCGTCATTTCGCCACATCCGTCAGGTTGACACGGAACAGCCGCAGCGTGACCAGAACGACCGCCAGGCACAGGACCAGCAGCGTCAGCGCATAGGCCGCGCCCCGGTTCCAGTCGCCGCCCTCGAAGAACCAGTTATAGATGATCTCGGTGAACCAGCGGCTGCCGGGGCTGCCCAGCAGCGCGGGCGCGACATAGGATCCGGCCGCCAGCATGAAGGTGAAGACGCAGCCCGTGGCGATCCCTGCCTTGGCATGGGGAATGACCACGCGGCGATGGGTCCGCACCGTCGAGGCGCCCAGATCCCGCGCGGCCTCCAGTTGCGATTTGTCCAAGGATTCGATGGCGTTATAGATCGGCAGCAGCATGAACAGGATATAGGCGTAAACCATCCCCGCCAGCACACCGCCGTTCCCCTGCCAGCGGATGGGCGCGTCGATCAGCCCGATCCCCTGCAAGACCGCGTTCAGCGGCCCGCGATAGGCCAGCAGGATGAACCAGGCCAGCGTCCGCAACACCTCGTTGATGAAGAACGGGATGATGACCAGCATCAGAGCGATGGACAATTGTCCCACGGTGGCGCGCTGCGCCATCCAGAAGGCCACCGGATAACAGACGACCAACGTCACCAGGGCCACCAGGGCACTGGCCCAGATGGTCTTGAAGAAGATGGCGCGATGCACGCCCTCGTTGGCGAGGTACAGCAAATTGTCCAGCGACCGGACATCCTGCGGTCCGCCCTGCTGCGCAGGCGGCAGGTTCGGGCGCAAGGCATAGTCGATCATCATCAGGTTCGGCGCCAGCACCATCGCCGCCAGCCAGATCATCACCAGCGACAGGAAGATCGTCGCCAGGCCCCCGCCGAAGCGCGCGTAAAGATCACGCATCGGCCAGGACCACGGCGTGTTCCGGGGCGAATGAAAAGCTGGCATCGGTCCCCGGCGCGGGCGCGTCCCCCAGCCGCGTGGACGGCACCGCCGCCGTCAAGGCCGCGCCGTCGGAAAACTGGCCGTGGACAAGGGCAAAGGCGCCCTCGAAATCCATGCGGCCTACCCGCGCGCGCAATGTGTTGGCGCCGGCACCGGGGATCAGCGCCTCGGGCCGGACATAAAGGGTTGCGGCCTGGCCGATGGCAAGGCCCCGGTCAGCGCGCCCGTGCAGCGGCCCCAGGGCGGTATCGACACGCGCCATGCCCTCGCCAATGGCGCTGACCCGGCCCGCGATGGCATTGGTTTCCCCCACGAAGCGGGCGACAAAAGGCGTGGCCGGGTTGTCGTAAAGCTGGCGCGGGGTGGCGACCTGTTGCAGCAAACCGCTGCTCATCACCGCCACACGGTCGGACATGGCCAGCGCCTCGGACTGGTCATGGGTGATATAGATGAAGGTGACGCCCGTGCGTTTCTGCAAGCTGCGCAGTTCCGCCCGCATATGCTGGCGAAGCTTCAGGTCCAGGGCGGACAGCGGCTCATCCAGCAGCAGCACGCCCGGTTCAACCGCCAGCGCGCGGGCAATGGCGACACGCTGACGCTGCCCGCCCGACAATTCGCCCGGCATCCGGTCGCCGTATCCCTCCAGCGCGATCAGGCGCAGCAACTCGTCGGCGCGCTTTCGGCGTTCAGCCTTGCCGACGCCGCGCGCCTCCAACCCGAAGGCGATGTTTTCCCAGACCGGCATCAGCGGAAACAGCGCCAAGGACTGGAAGATCATCGCGGTCGGCCGCTGGTTGGGCCCAAGGCCCCGCATATCGCGCCCGCCGATCAGCACGCGTCCCTCGGTGGGTTCCAGGAATCCCGCGATCATGCGCAGGATGGTGGTCTTGCCACAGCCCGACGGCCCCAGGATCGAAAAGAACTCGCCCGCCTGAACCTGGAAGGACACGTCGCTGACTGCGCGCGTTGACCCGAAAGTCATCCCGATCCCGTCAAGCTCTACCGAATGCGACATCCATCCCCCGATTTTCTGGTGGGGACAGGGGAAGCCCCCTGTCCCGGTCTTTCGTCAAGCAGACAGGAAGCGGTCCTGATATTCGTTGCGCTTTGTCACATACCAGCTTTCCTGGATCGGCCACCACCACAGCTTGTCCAGCGCATCGCCGGGATAAGCGGCGGCGAAGAAGGCCTTGGCCTGATCCGACAACAGATCGGCGGATCCCACGGCGGTCGAGTTGATCGAGGTCGCGTTGGTGTACATCGCCCCCGCCTCGGGCGTCAGGAACCAGTTGATGAAGGCATAGGCCGCATCCAGGTTCGCAGCGCCCGCAGGGATCGACAGCCCCTCCATCCAGGCCAGCGCGCCTTCCTTGGGCGCGACAAAGCCCACCGGCATCCCTTCCTTGGCCAGGGCGGCGGCCGTCGAGTCCCAGGTCTGGCCAACGGCCGCGCCGTTCACGCGGAAGGCGCCCTGGGCTTCGTTCTCGTTGTTCCAGAACTGGATGATGTTGCCCTTGCGCGCGACCGCCTCGGCCAGGATCACGTCAAAGATCTCGGTCTGCGCTTCGGGTGTCTTGAAGGCGTCCAGCAACGGGCGGGGCAGCTTGCCCTCGGCCTCCAGCCAAAGGCCCAGGCCCACCAGGGCCGAATGGGCGCGCACGGTGGCCTTGCCCGCCGCAGCCTCTCCCCAGATGTCGCCATAGGAGGCGCTGCCGTATTCCAGCGGCATCTGGTCGCGGTCGAAGGCCACCGCCTCGGTCCCCCAGTCGGTCGGCACCTGATAGCGCTTGCCGTCCACGACCGCGCCCAGGTTGGTCGAGTTTTCCCACGCCGAGGGCAGAACCTTTGCGACCTCGATCCTTGATTCGTCCAGCGGCTGGACCAAGCCATATTCGACATAGTTCGGCACCCGGTCCACGGTTGGCCAGATCAGATCGAAGCCTCCGCCATTGTTGGCGCGCAACTGGTTCAGCAGTTCGTCATTGGTGCCATAGCCCGTATAGTTCGGCTTGATTCCCGTTGCCTTTTCAAAGGCGCCCAGGATCTCGTCGTTCAGATAGCCCGCCCAGGCAAAGATGTTCAGCGTGCCCGCGCCTTGCGCCAGTCCCGGCCGCGCGATCCACGGCGCGGCCAGCGTCAGTCCCGCGGTTGCAGCCGCGCCTTTCAAAAGCCCGCGGCGATCAAGTCTGCTCATGTGTGGTCCCCCGATATGGCCGCCCCCCGGGGCGCCGGTCAATCGCCGCAAAGCATAGCCCTGCCGCGTGACAGGTCAAAGACTTGTATGATCTTGCACCAAAAAATCCGCGCGGCCCTATTGACGCGACAGCAGGCTGGCAGGGCGCGACCGAGCCAGCCCCTGGGTGATCAACCCGGCCAGCACTGCCTTGATCATGTCGCCCGGAACAAAGGCCGTGACCAAGGCCGCACATTCCGCCAAGGTCTTGCCCAGGGTGACCGACATTCCGACGATGCCAAAGGCATACATCACCACGATCCCCCCGATGATCGAGGCGATGGCGACCGTAACCGCCAGCGGTGCGCCGCGCCAGCGTTCGACGATCAGCCCGGTCACGAAGGCCGCGACCGGCCAGCCCAGGAAGAACCCGGATGTCGGCGCGACAAAGGCCCCCAGCCCCCCGCGCCCGCCCGCCAGCAGCGGCAGGCCCAGCGCCACCAGCGCCATGAACAACAGCACGGCCAACGCGCCGCGTTTCGCGCCCAGGATCGCACCAGCCAGCATGACCCCCATGCTTTGCGCCGTGATCGGCACGCCAAAGGCCAGCGTCAGGCTGGGAATCAGCCCCAGGGCTGCGATCAGCGCGGCGAACAGCGCGATCCGGGTCATGTTGCGTTCCATTGTTTCAGCCCCTCCCCGGGCCTGTATCGGGCACAATCCCGCCCCGCGCGCGCAAAGCTTCGGCGACATGATCGGCGTCGTCCAGCGCCAAGGCGGCCATCGGCATCACGATGCGCCAGCCCGGCTTTCTGCGCGACCGCGCACGCCAGGACATCGCCAGCCTTTGGCCGTTTTCCACCAGCATGGGGGTGAAGCGCAACACCATGGCAATGGCCAGTTCCACTGCGCGGGTGGACAGGCCTAGGCGGCGCATGGGCGTAAGCAGCCAAGTCAAAACGGCGATCATATCGGTCAGACGTGTGGTCATGGTCACGAAATTCGCCAGCGCCAGCGCGGCCAGCAGGCGCAGGGCGATGGCAAGGCCCGCCTGGACCTGCCCGGTTGCGCCATGCCACACGGCGATCAGCAGCAGAAACGGCCACAGCATCCGCAGATGGCGCACGCCCTGTGCGGCGAAACCCGTGCCCCCTGTCAGATACAAGATCACAACCGCCAGCATGGCCAGGGCCAGCCCCGCAGCGTCCAGCAGGAACAGGGCCATGGTCAGGCCGGACAGCGCCAGCAGCTTGACCCCCGCCGGGATGCGATGCGCCCAGGTTCTAGCCGGCGAGGTGAGAGAGATCATCAAGGCCCCCCCATTCCAGCATCCGGCCCTCGAAAGCAGGAAGCACAGTCGAGGGCGGGCCGTCGGCAAGCAGGCGGCCTTCTTCCAGCCACAGGATACGGTCGAAGCCGCGCACCTGGGCGGGATCATGCGTGACCATCACCACCTGTGCGGCGATCCCGTCCAGATAGCGCATCAGTTGCAGCCGCGTCGGGATATCCAGGCCCGAGAACGGCTCGTCCATGACGATCACACGGGGCTGCATCGCCAACACCGACATCAGGCACAACAATTGCTTTTGCCCCTGCGACAGGCTGTGGGTGGCGGCATTGGCCCAATGTGCCTTGCCAAAACGCTCCAGCATGGCCTGTGCGGCAGCTTCGGCCTGACGCTGGGGCACGCCTTGCTGGGCCAGGCCGAAAGCAATTTCCTCGATTACGGATGGAAAGATGATCTGGTGATCTGGGTTCTGGAAAATGATTCCGACGGTTTTCAGCGCAGCTCGGCGATCCTGGGCCATGTCGATGCCGCCGATCCGGGCGGTTCCCGCATCCGGCGCAATCAGCCCGGATATCACACGCGCCAGCGTGGTCTTGCCCGAGCCGTTGCGCCCGACGATACCCACCCGCGCCTCGGTCACGCAGGCCGAGATGCCCCCCAGGACAGGGCGCCCGGCCAGGGTCACGCCGATGCCGCGCAGATCCACGCTCATCGCGCGCCGGTCCCCGGCCATCCGTTGGTTCCTGCCGCCATGCCCAGCCCTTCGCCGCCTTGGCCTGCATCTGCCCCACAACGGCCCCGTCCCGCAAGACGCGCGTCACTGATAGCTGCGCACCAAGGCCCCCGCGATTATCGACCAGCCGTCCACGGCCACGAAAAAGGCCAGCTTGAAGGGCAAGGACACCACGACGGGCGGCACCATCATCATGCCCATCGACATCAGCACGGCCGATACCACCAGGTCGATGATCAGGAAGGGAAGCGCGATCAGAAAGCCGATTTCGAAAGCCCGCTGGATTTCGGACAGCATGAAGGACGGGATCAGCACCGACAATTGGGCACTGCGGTCGCCGGAGCCGGGCGCGATCTCGGCCAGGCCCGCCAGGGTGTCGGGGTCGGTGCGGGCCGCCATGAAATCCTGGAACGGCACGATGCCGCGTCGGATCGCCTCGCCCAAGGTGATGGTTCCGTCCTGCAGGGGCGCGCCCGCAACGGACCACGCCTCGCGCAAGACCGGGTCCATGATGAACCAGGTCAGGAACATCGCCAGGCTGACGATCAGCATATTGGGGGGCGAGGATTGCAGCCCGATCGACTGGCGCAGGATCGACAGCACGGTGACGATAAAGGGAAAGCAGGTCACGGTGATGGCGATGGCAGGCGCCAGCGACAGCGCCGTCAGCGCGCCCACCAGCAGCACGGCGTTCTGGCCCAGGCCCTGCCCCACCTGTTCGGCGATCTGGCCCAGTTGATCCTGCGCCAGGACTGCCGTGGGCAGGACCACCAGCCCCGCCGCCAAAGCCGCGCGATGGATCATGCCGCGCCGGGGCCGGGCAGGATGCGCACGCACAGCCGATCCTCGGCGGTGGCGTCCGCCGTCAACTCGCCCCGCGCGATGACCTTGTCCCCCACGCAGATCTCGACGCCTTCGTCGATGGACTGATCCAGCAGCAGGATATCGTCGGCCCGCAGCGAGGAAAGCTGCGCGACGGTCTGGCGCGTGCGGCCCAACCGCACCGTCACCTCGACCTTGATGGCGTCGGTGTCGATCAGGTGGTTCAATGCGTCCATGATGTTTCGTCTCCCTCCGGTTTGGCCTCGTTGATTTCGGTCAGCAGCGCGCGGATGTCCGCCGCCAGGCGCGCCGGTTCCAGTTCGATCCGGCCGCCTTGCAGCGACAGGGAAATGCGATCGGATTCGGTCGCGGTGACTTCGATCCCCCCCAGCCCGCAATCGGCCAGGCAGCGATCCACCATGGCGCGCAACGACGGCCCGCAGGCGATGCTGGCGCGCAAGGGGGGGGCGGCACGGGACAAGCGCAGCAATTCCTCGGTCAGCGCTTCTTCCAGGCGGCGCGACTGTGCGGCAGGGGCCAGGCAATCAAGGATCTGTGTCAGGATCGGGGCCAAGGCCTCGACCGCCTCGCGGCGCAGGTGGGCCCGGCGCGCCTCGTCATCGGCAAGCGCCCGGGCCAGGCGATCCAGGCCGGCGTTCAGGGTGCGGGCCTGTTCGTCGCCCTGGCGGGCCATGCCTTCGGCCAGCCCGTCGGCAAAGGCCTGGTCCAGCGCCTCGCGGCTGAAGGTCAGGGCAGCGCCCTGCGCCGCCACCGCCGCGCTGAAGGATTCCAGTTTGAATACCGCAAGGGTCACAGCGCATTCTCCTTGTTGTCGATCCAGCCGGTCAGGATCTTGACGCTTTCGTCATGGCGTTCCTTCATCATGCTGCGCAGCCGGGCGACCGGATCGGCCGGGGGCAGCGCCAGTTGCTCGGGCGCGCGCGGCGGCGCAGGCGGAACCATGGGTTCCGGCATGACCTCGACCGTGGGCAGGATGGTGCCGGTCAGGGCGGGCACGTCCAGCGCCGGGCGGCTGTTGTCCAGGGCGGGCCGGGCGCGGCCCTTCAGGACCGGGCGCAGCACCAGGAACACTAGCGCCAGGGCGAACAGCCCGATCAGCAGGATGCGCGCCAGCCCGTTCAGTTCCAGCCGGTCCATCCAGCCCGGCGCGGCAGAGGTGCCATCCTGTCCCAGGCCCGCAAAGGGCAGCGACTTGACGGTGATCTGGTCGCCCCGCGCCTCGTCAAAGCCCACGGCGGACGCCACCAGCTCGCGCAGCACGTCGAGTTCGCCCTCGCTGCGCGGCACCATCTGCACCTCGCCCCCGGCATTTTCCTCGGGAACGCCATTGACCAGCACCGCGACCGTCATGCGCCGGGTCGATCCGGGCTGGCGCGACACCTCGCGGGTCACGCGGGTCACTTCGTAATTGGCCTGCTGTCGGGTTTCCTGGCGGTTCGCCTCGGACTTGTCACCTTGGGCCCGGTCGCCATCGGGCAGGTTCGAGGCCGCGGTGACCGCACCCGAGCCGGTGCTGTTGCTTTGATCCGTCGTTTCCTCGGTCACCTGGGAAATCAGCGCGCGGCTGTCTGGGTCGAAGCGCTGTTCGGTCAGCATCTCGGTTTCCGTGACCACATCCAGGTTCAACTCGACAATGGCGTTGCCGATGCCGACATGGGGCTCCAGGATGCGTTGGACGTTGCGCTTCATCTCGGCCGCGCGGTCCGCGCCTGCCTCATCTTCTCCGGCGGCGACGATGCCGTGCTGGGCGTCGATGACCGTGACCGATTCGGGCGTCATGCCCGGCACACCCGACGAGATCAGGTATTTCAGCGCCGCCGCCTGCTCGCGGCTGACCCCCTGGCCGTTGGTGCCAATGGTGACGGACGCGCTGCCCTGGCCGTCGCGGCGGTATCCGCGCCCGGTCTCGATAGCCAGGTGGACCCGCGCGGTCTTCACGTTGGGCAGGGCCAGGATCGTCCGGGCCAATTCGCCTTCCTTGGCGCGCCAATAGGCGGCGTCGAACATCTGCGACGTGGTGCCGAAACCCGACATCCCGTCCAGCAGCTCGTAGCCCGCGCCCCCCGCAGCAGGCAGACCCTGGGCCGCCAGATCCATGCGCAGCTTGTCGCGGCTGGCGGCATCGACCCAGATCGAATCGCCACGCACCTCGTAGGGCACGCCCGAACGCTCGATCCCGGCCACGACCTCGCCCGCCTGGGCGGCATCAAGGCCGCCGTAAAGCAGGCTCATCGAGGGCCGGTTCGCCACCCAGGCAAAGCCCGCGATGGCCAGGAATGTCGTCAGAAACGCCGCCACCAGGATGGCTTTCTGTTGTGAGCTTCGCTCTGTCCAATAGTCCTGCAATTTTTGCAAAACCGGCCCTTTCGAATCAGCGTCAGGTTCCTCGTGTCCCGGTGTTGATGACATGGGCGTCGTTAAGATTTGGTTAGTCGCAGGGTGCTAATTCCGTCTTGTCACGACGGAGAATCACCATGACCGATGCGACCGCGAATCTGGCAGCCGACCCGCCTGCCAAGGCATCCGGCACGAAGAAGCTGATCCCGATCCTGGCCGCCCTGGCCTTCGCGGGGGGCGGCTTTGCCTCGACCTATCTGGGGTTGTGGTCGCCCGCTGCGATCATGGCCTCCAAGGAGGAAGCCCCCAAGGGACCGGCGGTGGTGTTCGTGACGGTTCCCACCGTCGACCTGATCATCCCCGGCGGATCGGGACAAAGCCTGGTTCTCGCGGCCAGCCTGGAAACCGACAGCGCCCATCAGGCCGAGGTCGCGCATCTGATGCCGCGCGTGTCCGACGCCTTCACCAGCTTCCTGTCGGGCATCGACCCCGCCGCCTATGACAAGCGCGGCGTTCTGGAGATCATCCGGGCCGAGCTGCTGGCGCGCACCCGCTATGTCTTGGGCGAGGACGCCATCAAGGATCTGCTGATCACGGAGTTTCGCTTCAAATGACACTGGACCATGTCTTTCAGGCCGCCCTGCTGGCCGCATCCCTGGGCCTCGGCGCCTTTTGCCTGATCCTGTCGCGCCGCCTGCGCAGGCTCAACAACCTGGAAACCGGCCTGGGCGGCGCCATCGCCATCATGGCGTCCGAAGTGGACCGCCTGGACCGCGCGATCCGCGAGGCCAAGGACGAAGCCACGGCGGCAGGCCGGGCGCTGTCGGCGGAAATCGCATCCGCGCGCAAGGAACGCGCGTTGTGGGATCTGCGCCAGAAGATCACCCAGGCCCAGGCGCCTGCGGCCCAGCCCGCGCCCGTCATCCCCATGCGCCGGTTGCGCAAGCGCGTGGTGAACGGCGATGCGTAAATCCATCCTGACCGCGCTGACGCTGGCCTTTGCCGTCCCTGCCGGGGCCGCGATCTGGCAGGCCGGGGATGTGTCGCGCTTTTTCGCGGCCTCCGCCAGTTCGGGCGACCTGCTGCAAGGCTGCACCGACGTGCCGGAAGCCATGGCGCTTGCGACCGAACTGCGCGACCGCGCGCTGCGGATCGAACGCTACATGGAGGCGATGGACACCCGCAAGGCCGAGATCGCCACCGCCGAGGCCGCGCTGCGTGCCCGCGCCACCGAACTGCGCCAGCAGAAATCCGGCATCCAGTCGCGCCGCGACGGCGCGTCCCAAGCCGTGCGTGCGGATATCGACCGCCTGGTCGCCGTTTACGACCAGATGAAGCCCGCCGAGGCCGCGGCGGTGCTGACCAACCTGCCCCCCGATTTCGCCGCCGAGATCCTGATGCGCGTCCAGCCCGAAACTGGCGCCCGCATCATCGCGGCGGTCGAGCCGCGCCAGGCTGCCCTGCTGACCGCCCAGATGGGCGCCCGCAGCGTCCAGAACGACTGAAGGAGAAAGCCATGTTCGGCATCGTCGGAATCGTCGTCACCTTCGCCATGGTCTTTGGCGGCTATATCCTGGCCGGGGGCAAGATGGGGGTGATCACGCACTCGCTGCCCTTCGAGATGATGATGATCGGCGGCGCCGCCATCGGATCCTATCTGTTGTCCAACGACGGCCATACGCTGAAACATACCCCGAAAGGGATCATCCAGGCCTTCAAAGGGCCGAAATGGACCGAATCCGACCATCAGGATGTGCTGTGCCTGATGTTCCAGTTGCTCAAGATCGCGCGCGAAAACCCCGTGGCCCTGGAGCAGCATATCGAGAACCCGACCGAATCGCCCATCTTCACGGCCTATCCCCGGCTTCTGGCCGATCACGAGGTCGTCTCGCTGATCGCGGACACGCTGCGATCGGCCAGCCTGAACTATGACGATCCCTATCAGGTCGAGGATATGCTGTCGCGCCGCCTGGCAGGCCTGCGCGAGGACGCGATGCACGTGCCCCACGCGCTGCAAACCATGGCCGACGCCCTGCCCGCGCTTGGGATCGTCGCAGCCGTCCTGGGGGTCATCAAGACCATGAGCGCGATCGACCAGCCGCCCGCCGTGCTGGGCGGCATGATCGGCGGCGCCCTGGTCGGCACCTTCCTGGGGGTGTTCTTGGCCTATGGCTTCGTGGCGCCCCTGGCAGGCAGGCTGGGCGGCGTCATCAAGCAGGATCTGGCCTTCTTCGACGTGATCAAGTCGGTGCTGATCGCGGGCCTGCACCAGCACGCCACCACCCTGTGCGTCGAGGTCGGGCGCCAGACCGTGCCCGATCATGTCCGCCCCAGCTTTAACACGCTGGAAGCCGCGTTGCGCGACCTGAAGAAGGCCGCATGATGATTGGGGCGATGGTGATGGTGATCGCGCTGTCGGGCAGCGCCCCGGCCGATCCGGCCCTGCTGCCCGATGCCGCCGCCCTGGCGGACGAGGCGACGGGCTGGCTGCTGGACGGGGAACCCCTGCCCCCGGACTATCGCGCCCGGCTGATGCGGATGCCGCCCGAGGCGCGCCTTCAGGCCCTGGTCTTCCTGCGCCGGGCAGGGCTTCTGACCAGCGATCCCTGGGCGCTGTCCGACATTCTGGACCCCGCCCCGGCAAAGGCAGGTGCCGAATGACCGCCGTTCTGCGCGCCAATCGCCTGAAATCCTTCGACACCTCGGTCCTTGTGACCGGGTGCCTGGTGCTGATCGTCATCTCGATGGTGATCCCGCTGCCGCCCGCGATCCTGGATTTCGGCTTTGCCTTGTCGATCGCGGCGGCAGTGCTGATCCTGGTCATGGCGTCCCTTGTGGAACGCCCCACCGATTTCCAGGCCTTTCCGATGCTGCTTCTGGTGACGCTGGTGATCCGGCTGTCTCTGAACGTGTCGTCCACCCGGCTGATCCTGACCCAAGGCCATACCGGCACGGAGGCGGCCGGCCATATCATCAACGGCTTCGCCAGCTTTGTCGCGGGCGGGTCGCTGATGGTCGGGCTGACGGTCTTTGCCGTGATCTCCATCGTGAACTTCATGGTCATCACCAAGGGTTCCGGCCGCATGGCCGAGGTCGCGGCGCGCTTTGCCCTGGATTCGCTGCCCGGAAAGCAGATGGCCATCGACGCGGACCTGAATGCCGGCGCCATCGACCACCAGGAGGCCAAGACCCGCCGCCAGCGCGACCAGCAGGAGATCAACTTCTTCGGCTCGCTGGACGGCGCTTCCAAATTCGTCAAGGGCGATGCGGTGGCGGGCATCGTCATCACCCTGGTCAACCTGCTGGTGGGCCTGGGGATCGGCATCCTGTCGCATGGAATGCCGGTCGGCGAGGCAATGGCCACCTATTCCCACCTGACCATTGGCGACGGGCTGGTGGGCCAGATCCCTGCCGTCATCACCTCGATGGCGGCGGCGCTGCTGTTGTCGCGGGGGGGTGCCACCGACACGACCGCGCGGCTGCTTTCCAGCCAGTTGATCCGCGGCTGGCAACCCGTTTCGGTTGTCGCGGCCGCGATGGTGCTGATGTCCTTTGTGCCGGGAATGCCGCGGCTGCTGTTTTTGGCATTCGCGGGGGCCATGGCCTATTGCGGCTGGCGGCTGCACCGCAAAGCCGTCCTGGCCTCGACGGCCCTGCCCGACCTGCCGCCAGAAACCTCTGCCCCGCGCCCTGCCGCCCGGATCGGCGACGTGCTGGACACCGACGAGATCAGCGTGGAAATCGGCACCGATCTGGTGCTGATCGCGCTTGACCAGGCGCGGGGTCTGGGCAGCCGGATCACCAACCTGCGCATCCACATCGCCCGCGCCTATGGCCTGATCCTGCCTGACGTGCGCATCACCGACACCGACGACCTGTATCCCGGCGACTACCAGATACGCATCCACGGCGTCGTGCGCGGGCGCGGCAGCCTGCGGCCCGGCGCGATCCTGGCGCTTGGTCCCGACCACGTCCTGCAGGGTCTGCAGGGCGATGCGGTGCGCGAACCCGTTTACCTCAGCCCCGCCCGCTGGATCGACCGCGACGCCCAAGACGATGCCGCAACGCAAGGAGCCACGGTCGTCACCCCCATGGAGGTTCTGTCCACCCACCTGATGGAGGTCGTCAAGGCCAACCTGTCGTCCCTGCTGACTCTGGGCGCCATGCAGCGCCAGATCGAGGAGTTGAAGACCCTGTCTGACAGCGCGCGGGCTGAACGCAACCGGCGCTATTTCGACGGCATGATCCCCGACAAGGTTTCGCCCGAAACGCTGCTGGCGGTGCTGCGCGCGCTGCTGGATGAAAAGGTCTCGATCCGCAACCTGCCGCTGATCGTCGACGCAATGGCCGAATTCCGAGGCATCGATTCGGTCGAGATGATCTATGAACTGGTCCGCAAGCGGCTGCGGGGCCAGATCACCCAGCAATACAGCGATCCGGCGGGCGGCGTTTCCGCCCTGCAACTGCATCCCGCATGGGAGGCCGAGTTCGTCCGCGCCGACACCGAGACAGGCCGCGCGGGCGGCGGCGCCATGACCCCCGCCTTGTCCCGCAAGCTGCTGGAGGCCGCACGCCGCGCCATGGCCACCGTCGAGCCCGCGCTGCAGACCGTGCTGGTCGCGCCCGATCACCGGCGGCGGATGCTGCGCGCGGTTCTGGGATCGAACGGCATCGCCCTGCCCGTCCTGGGGCTTGAGGAGATCGATCCCGGCGCCGAACTGCGACTGGTCGGCACCATCGAGGTCGGGTGATGTGGGACGGGCTTTCCCAAGTGCTGCCGGGCTTTGGCTGGACATGGGTGCTGGTCTATCTTCGCGTCCAGGCCTTGGTCCTGGTCCTGCCGGGACTGGGCGAACGGGTGGTTCCGGTCCGCGTGCGCGCGGCCGCCGCCATGGCCGTCACGCCGATGCTGGCGGGACTGGTGCCGCCCGCCCTGCCGCCCGCCGATACCTTGTCCACCCTGGGCCAGGCCGCGGGCGAAACGCTGATCGGGCTGGCGGCCGGAATGGGACTGCGGCTGCTGGCGCTGTCGCTGGACATCGCGACCTCTGCCATTGCGGCCACGGCGTCGCTGTCGCAACTGGTGGGTGGCCAGAACGAGGCCGCGCCCCATCCCATTGGCAACCTGGTCCACCTGGCCGGGCTTGCGGTGCTGATGGCCCTGGGCCTGCCGATCCTTTTGGTGCAACTGATGGCCGACAGTCTGGCGATCTGGCCGCCCGGGGGCTGGCCCGATGCCGATGGCCTGGCGGCCGAGGCGATCCGGCTTGTCGCCCGCAGCTTCTGGATCGCGATGCTGCTGGCCGCGCCCTTTACCCTGGGCGGATTCATGTTCCAGGCGCTGTCGGGCGTCATCAACCGCGTTATGCCTGCCCTGCCGGTGATCTTCATCGGATCGCCTGCGGCAATCATGCTGGCCCTGGCGGCGCTTGCCATGCTGGCGCCGGTGCTGATCGCGCTGTGGGCCGACGCGATTCTGGGCCATGTGCTTCCAGGGGCGCCATGAGCGAGGAAAACGACGACAAGCCCTTCGAGGCATCCGACCAGAAGCTGCGCAAGGCGCGCGAAAAAGGCGACATTCCCCGGTCGGCAGAACTGAATGTGGCGGCGATGTATCTGGGTGTCTGGTTGGCCTTCGCGGTCGGCGGGGGCTTTGCGGTCAAGGCCTGGCTGTCGATGTCCATGCGCGCGCTGGGATCCGAGGGGTGGGCACCCGGTGCGACCGGGACCGTGGCCGTTGCGCTTGGCCAATACGCGGGCTGGGCGGTGCTGGCGCTTGCCGCCGTGCCGTCACTGGTGATGGTCGTGGCCCTGATCGGGGCGCGCGGGCTGGTCTTCGCGCCCGGAAAGCTGGCATTCGACATGAACCGCATCAACCCGATGAAGACGGCGTCGCAGAAGTTCGGCAAGTCGGGGCTGGTCAATTTCGCGATCTCGCTGGGCAAGGTGGCGTTTGTCTGCGCGGGCGGGTGGTTCCTGTTCCGCGCGCTTCTGGGCCATCTGATGGCAAGCCCGCTGGCGGGGGATCGCTGGATCGCCGATCTGGGCGTGCTGCTGGGACGGGTGCTGGCCCTGGCGCTTGCGATCTCGGTCCTGTTCGCGGGGCTGGACATGGGTTGGCAATCATTCGACCACCGCCGCAAGAACCGCATGACCCGCAAGGAGATGGAGGACGAATACAAGGATTCCGAAGGCGATCCGCACTTCAAGGCCGCCCGCCGCCAGCGTGCCGTCGAGATTGCCACCAAGCAGATGCTGGCCGATGTCGCGCGTGCCGACGTGGTAATCGTGAACCCAACCCATTACGCCGTGGCCCTGGAGTGGAAACGCGGCAGCGGGCGGGCGCCGGTCTGCCTGGCCAAGGGCACGGACGAGGTCGCGGCCCGGATCCGCGAACGCGCGCGCGACAACAAGGTGCCGATCTTTTCAGACCCGCCCTGCGCCCGCGCGATCCACGCCACGGTCGAGGTGGGTGAGGAAATCCGCCGCGAACAGTTCGCCGCCGTTGCGGCCGCGATCCGGTTTGCCGAAAAGATGCGCGAAAAGGCAAGGGCCGGGTGGTGAAGAACAGCGACAAGCTGGCGCAACTGGAACGCATCGCCCGGATCAAGGCGGAACGCGAACTGAAACGCTTCGCGGCCTTCAGCCTGCATATGACGCAGGCCCAGAACCATGCGGGGGCCATGCGCACCGCGCTTGACCAAAGCTATCGCAGCACCGCGCCCTTGTCCGTGGCCGAGGCGCGCATCGCCAATGCCCAGGCGGGCCGCAGCGCCCGCGAACTGCACCAGGCCGAGGCCGAGGTCGCGCGGATGCTGCCGCGTTTCGACGCCGCCCGCCGTGACGCCGCCCGCGAATTCGGCCGGGCCGAGGTCCTGCTGACCCTGTCGGCGGCCCGCCGCGCAGAGGAGAAGGGGCCGGGGTACTGAACCTTGGGCGCAGCAGAGATGGCGGAACGCGCCATGCAAAGGGCGCGGCGCAACCCATTGGATGTCAACGAGAGAGAGCCCCGCCTTGCGGGCAATATGGCGGCGCAGGGGGATTTCACCCTGCCCTTTTTCGCCAGCCTCAAGGCTCGGCTTGTTCCGCCGCCGGCCCCCATTCGATATCCACCCAGACCAGCCGATGATTCGACGCGGCCTCGACTGCCGGGGCCAGCGGATCGTCCGGCGCCGGCCAGATCACCCCGCTGTCCGTGACACGCAGCGCCTTGGCAGGCCAGATGTAATCCACGCGCAGGTTGCCCAGCCCGCCGGGGTCATAGACCGCCGTATCCAGGGCCGGATCCCCCTTTTGCCCCGCATTGGCCCCGGTCTGGTCGGGCTGGAAAGCCCCCTTTGGCCGGGGATCACGGGCCTGGTCCAACAGCGCGGTCATTGCCTGCGCACGGCCATCGCCATCGGCCAGATCCAGGTTGGGATTGCCCAGCAGGACAAAGGGCGCATCCGGCAGGTGGTGCAGCCAAAAGGCGGCCTCGTCATGGTTGCGGCGGCCGTTCAGATCCTCGGGACCATCGAAGACCGGCGGGGTGGCCGACCAGGCCAGCAGGTGCAGCGGACCCGCATCGGTCAGGACCGGCAGGTCCCAATGGGCGGTGGACGACAGGCGCTGGCTTTCGGGCGCCGAGGGCGGCATCAGGTTGCCCGGCAGATCGCGCCACAAGGCCGTCGAATGGTCCGCGACCGATCCCAAGGGCAGCCGCGACAGGACCGCCATGGCATTCTGGCCGCTGAACTGGCCAAAGCCCTGCGCATCATCCGCCCCGCCGGCCCGCCCGTCGCCGTCCAGATCCAGCCCGGTCGGCATTCCGCTGTTCGGGCGGGCGGCGAAGCGGTGCGGCATCGGGTGGCCCGCCTGGTCCAACACCTCGGCAAAGGCCGACAATGCCAGCCCGTCGTGGTCCCAGTCGATCCCGGTCAGCAGAATCGCATCGGGTGCCGCCGCCGCAATCACCCGGGCTGCGGCCAGAACCTGCGGATCGGCCCGGCGGATATCGCGCAGCAGCAATCCCGGTCCCTTGCGGGTCAGACCGGGATCATAGGTGGCGATACGCAGACCTTGGGCCGCCGCAGGACCGGCAAGGCAAAGGCATATCATCCAGACAAAACGTCCCATGCGGCAGGTGTCGCATGACCCGCGCGCCCTGCCAAAACCCCCTCAGCAGGGCGGCGGGGCCGCGATCAGGCCGGCGCCGAAGATGGCGTCCCGCCCGTCCGGTCCCAGATCGCGCGCCGCATTGCGCAGCCTGTCGCGCAGATCCGCAGCCGTCATCGACGGGTCGCGCTGCCAGATCAGCGCCGCCGCCGCCGTCACGAAGGGCGCGGCAAAGGAGGTGCCGGTCTTGGTCCGCGCCCCGCTGATCGAGGCCGCCGTCCAGACATTCACCCCCGGCGCGGCCAGGTCGATGTGTTCGCCCCGGTTCGCGCGGCGATAAACCTGGCCCCGCCGATCGACCGCCGTGACGGCCAGCACCGGGTCATAGGCCGCCGGATAGGCAGGCGCGGCCCGGGGACCGCCATTGCCCGCCGCCGCGATCATCAGGATATCTTCCGCCGCCATTTGCGCAATCTGCCGGGCCAGCGCGGCATTCGGCGGCCCGGCCAGCGACAGGTTGACGATCCGCACGTCCTGGGCTGTCAAGTAATCCAGAGCCTCGATCAGGGCAAAGGCGTCGGCGCGCTGATCCTGGGCGACCTTCTGAAAGGCATCGACTGCGATCAGTTCGGCCCCCGGAACCAGGCCGGGGCTGCGGCTGTCCCCGTCGCCCACCAGAAGCGCGGCCACGGCGGTGCCGTGCAGCAGGTCGGATGGCGGCGCCTGGGTGTCGATGCGGTGGACACGAATTTTCGCGTCCGACAAGGCCGCGTGACCGGCGTTCAGGCCGGTATCGACCATGCCGATGCGCGGCAAGGCGGCGCAGCCCGACAGCCCTGCGGGCCAGCCGATCATGTCGCGGGCCAGGCAATCGGCGGTGTCGCAGCGCGTGCCCGCACCCGCCTGTTCGCTGCGATAGAAATGGTTGAAATCGGCACTTGCCCCGGTGGCCAGATCGCGCACCCTGTCGCGGGCCTGATCCATGGTCAGGGAGGCGGGCTTCAACAACCGCGCCAGGCTGTCGCCGCCTGACAGGACGCGGCTTTGCAGCAGCGCAAAGCCTTCGGCCTGCAAGGCGGCAAGGTCGGCGTCGGACAGGCCACGGGCCAGAACCTCGTTTTCCGCGCGCGTGGGCAAGGGCGTGGGGGCCGCCGGGGCGGGACGGGACGGGCGGACGACCCGGTCGTCGTCATCGTCGTCATCGTCGTCATCATCATCATCGCCGTCGTCGTCCGCCAGGGCCGTGGCGATCAGCGACCAGCCATCGGACTGGACCTGCGGCTGGCTGATCAGGGTCAGCAGCACCAGGGCAAGAAACAGCATCGGGTTCGGCATGGTCGGTCCCCTTGGACAGTTCGTTTCTGGACATCGACGCGACAGACCCGCAAATATTCCCCCGGAACGCGTAAAATCCAAGAGGGGTGGCATGGACGCAGCTTTCGGCGAGGCCCTGATCCGGCTTTTGCCCAATCTTCGCCGCTATGCCATGTCGCTGGCCCGGCGTGCCGATCTGGCTGACGATCTGGTCCAGACCACGGTGGAACGCGCAATCCGGGCGTCCGCCAGCTATGACCCGGCGGCGCGGCTGGAACCCTGGCTGTTCCGCATCACCCGCAACGCCTTTATCGACGTGACGCGACGCCAGCGCACCCAGGGGGTCGAGGTCGACGTCTTCGACATTCCCGAGGCCTTGCCCGATGACAACGATCGCGCCGTCGAGGCACGCCTGATGCTGCGCGCCACCCAGGATGCCATGAAGTCCCTGCCCCCCGAGCAGGCCGAGATCCTGCACCTGATCTGCATCGAGGAACTGAGCTATGCCGAAGCCGCCGCCGTTCTGGACATTCCCAAGGGCACGGTGATGAGCCGCCTGTCCCGCGCCCGGCTGGCGCTGTCGGACAGGCTGGGAATAAGATGACAGGCCACGCGTATTTCAACGATACCTGTTCAAGAGGATCAGGCCGTGCAGATTGACGACGAAACCCTGATGGCCCTGGCCGACGGAGAGTTGGGGCAGGCCGAAGCCGCCCGCATTTCCGCGGCCATTGCCGACGACCCCGAGGCCCAGGCCCGGCTGCGGCTGTTCAGCGAATCGCGGGCACGGCTGAAGGCCTTGTCCTCGGCTGCCCCGGCGGTGCCTTCCGACAAGGACCTGATCGCCCGCATTCGCGCGGCGGGCAGCGCGGCCCAGGCCCAAGCCCAGGCCACGGTCACCCCGACGGCGGCCCCCGGGCCTGCCAATACCAACCGCGCGCCCTGGGCGGCGCTTGCTGCGGCGATGGCCTTGGCCGTGGTGGGGCTTGGCTGGTGGCAGATCGGGGGCGCACCCTCGGACCTGCCGCAGGCAGAGGTCGCGGCACTGGACAGCCTGCCCTCGGGTCAGGGGATAGAGCTTGGGGACGGGCGCGACCTGACGATGATCGCGTCTTATCGCACGGCGGATGGTGCCTTCTGCCGGGAATACGAAACCGCGCAGGATGCAAGCCTGACGGTCAGCGTCGCCTGCCGCGGCGGCGATGGCTGGCAACGCCAGTTCGCCAGCGACATGACGGCCATGGATGGCTATGTCCCCGCATCCGGCGACATCGCGGCACTGGATGAATGGCTGTCCAGGACCGGCGCGGGCGATCCCTTGACCCCGGAAGACGAGGCGGCGGCCTTGGCAGAATAGCGCGTCGGCCGACCTATCGCGGCGCAAAGGCCCCCAAGGAGGCCTTTTTGCTGTTCCGCCCGAAAATTTTCACGCCGCCGGGAATAGTCACGGCCCTGTCTCGTAAACGCTGCATCAGGCGGTAACGGCGGGGTGCAGCCCGCCCCGCCTGACGGGACGCAGCTGCCACGGGCGAGCAGCGCGGCCTTTCCCCTTACCGCCCTTGCAGGAGAAACTGACATGGCGACCTATCGCGGAAACGACGGCGACAACCGATACAATGGCACGACCCTGGCCGACCTGATCTTTGGCCGGTCGGGCGACGACACCCTGTCGGGCGGGGGCGGAAACGACACCATCGACGGCGGCGAAGGCAACGACCAGATCCGGGGTGGATCAGGCAACAATGTCCTTTGGGGCGGATCGGGCAACGATGTCATCTGGGCCGACGGGGGCAGCGACCGTATCAATGCCGGCGAAGGCAACGACACCGTCCGCGCGGGCGGCGGCAATAACGCGGTTACCCTGGGCGAGGGCAATGACAACGCCGTCACAGGGGACGGGCGCGACACGATTGACGGGGGCGAAGGCAACGACCGCATGACGTCGGGCGCGGGCAACGACATCCTGCGCGGCGGCGAAGGCGACGACGTGCTGCTGGCCCAGGCAGGCAACGACCGGCTGATCGGCGGCGAAGGCAACGACGTGCTGAACGGCGGGGCCGGCAACGACGTGATGGCCGGAGGTGAAGGGGCCGACCGCTTTGTCTTCAACGGCGGCACCGACCGGATCACCGATTTCGAGAACGGCGACGACGAAATCGACGTTTCCTATTTTGCCCGCTTCGACAGCTTTGCCAGCATCCGTTCGGCTGCCAGCCAAGACGGAGCGGATGTCGTGATCCGCGCTGGCGGCAACACCCTGGTGATCGAGGATACGCGCCTGAATCAACTGGACAACGACGACTTCATCTGGTGACCCCATGGCCGGGCCGCAGCCTGCGGCTCGGCCAAACGGGCGGCATTGCCTTGGCGTGCCTGCCCAATGCGATGGCAAGGGACCGCCGACCTTCGCGCTCGGGCTTGCATTTGCGCCAGAAGCAAACATTTGTTGCCGCGCAAATGCCAGCCACCGGGTTTTCATGTCGAGCGACCGTTTCCACCGCCGCCACCTGCTGCAAGCCGCCCTGGGCGGCGGGGCGTTCTTTCTGTTGCCGCATCTGGCACAGGCGCAGGACGCGGCGGGGGAAAGCCAGCCATTTTCCTTTGACCGGCTTCGGGACATGGCGCGCGACCTGGCTGCGAAACCCTATGCCCCCGAGGAGATCGCCGATCCCGAAATCCTGGACCAGGTGGATTACGACCGGCATAATCAGGTGCGTTTCCGTTCCGACCGCAGCCTGTGGCAGGGGCAAGGCGATGTCTCGCCGGTGCAGGCCTTTTTCCCGGGCAGGTATTTCCGCAATCCCGTCCGGATCTTCGCGGTCAAGGATGGCATGGCGGCCGAGGTGCCGTTTTCGCTGGACCTGTTCGACATCCCCGAAGGCCATCCGGCCCGCCAGTTGACCCGCACCAAGGGATTCGCTGGCTTTCGGGTCCAGGACGCAGACACGAAGATCGACTGGATGGCCTTTTTGGGCGCGTCCTATTGGCGCACGTCGGGCTATAGCGGGCAGTTCGGCCTGTCCGCGCGCGGCCTTGCTATCGACACCGCGATCCCGGACGGCCCCGAGGAGTTTCCGCTGTTCACCCATTTCTGGCTGGAACCGGCGGAAAACGGCGATCTGACCGCCTTTGCGCTGCTGGACAGCCCCAGCGCGACCGGCGCCTATCGCATCGAATCGCGGCGCGGCAAGGGCGTGGCGCAGGACATCACCGCCACGGTGTTTCTGCGCGACGCGGTGGAACGGCTGGGGATCGCGCCCCTGACTTCGATGTTCTGGTTCGGCAAGAACACGCCCCATGTGGCCCCCGACTGGCGCCCCGAGGTGCATGATTCCGACGGGCTGGAAATTCTGGCCGCCAGCGGCGAACGGATCTGGCGGCCGCTGAACAACCCGCCGGGAACCATGGTGAACAGCTTTGCCGCCCCATCGGTCACGGGGTTCGGGCTGATGCAGCGGGAACGGGATTTCGCGCAATACCAGGACGACGGGGTTTTCTATGACCGGCGCGCAAGCGCCTGGATCACGCCGCAGGGCGATTGGGGCAGCGGCTCGGTGGTGCTGACCGAATTGCGCACGGATGACGAAATTCACGACAATATCGTGGCCTTCTGGCAGCCTTCCGGCCCCACGGCAGCGGGCCAGAGCCACGATTTCGCCTATCGCCTGGAATGGGTGCGCGACAACCCTGCTGTCAGCCCCATTGCCCATTTCACCGCCACCCGCATCGGCGCGGGCGGGGTGCCGGGCCAGCCCCGGCCCAAGGGGGTGGTCAAGATCGTCTGCGATTTTGCCGGGCCGAACCTTCAGGGGCTGACCCGGCAGGACGGGCTGGCCGTTGCCGTATCGACGGCGCAGGCCCGGGTGTCGAACACCGCCGTCTATCCCGTCGTGGGCACGGATTACTGGCGGGCGCTGTTCGACCTGTCCTTCGATGACACGGGCGATGCGCCGATCGACCTGCGCGCCTATGTCGATCACGGCGGCACGGCCATGACGGAAACGCTGATCCTGCAACTGTTCCCGTCGCAGCTTCGCGCGCTTCTGGCCCGCACGCCGTAGGGTGCGTGATGTCACGCACCTTTGGCGTCAGAGCGGTGCGTGCAAGTACGCACCCTACGCATAAAGGCTGGCGTATCGGTCGCGCAGCAGGTTCTTTTGCACCTTGCCCATGGTGTTGCGGGGCAGTTCGTCCACGAACAGCACACGCTTGGGCTGCTTGAATTTCGCCAGCCGCCCGTCAAGCGACGCCAGCACCTCCCCCTCGGACAGGGCATTGGCCGTGGCAGGCACAACAACCGCCGTCACGGCCTCGCCGAAATCGCCATGGGGCAGGCCGATCACGGCGGATTCCGTCACGCCGGGCAGCGCGTCGATTTCCGTCTCGATCTCCTTGGGATAGACGTTGTAGCCGCCGGTGATGATCAGATCCTTGCCGCGCCCGACGATGTGCAGATAGCCGCGTTCATCGAATTTCCCCAGGTCGCCGGTGATGAAAAAGCCGTTGTCGCGCAACTCGGCAGCGGTCTTTTCCGGCATTTGCCAATATCCCTTGAAGACATTGGGGCCGCGCACCTCGATCATGCCGATCTGGCCCTGCGGCAGGTCCGCGCCGGTGTCGGGATCGGTCACGATGATCTCGACCCCGGGCAGGGGCATTCCCACGGTGCCCGCGATCCGGTCGCCCTCATAAGGGTTGGACGCGTTCATGTTCGTCTCGGTCATCCCGTATCGTTCGAGGATCGCGTGACCGGTGCGCGCCTGCCATTCGCGGTGCGTCTCCGCCAGCAACGGCGCGCTGCCGGAAATGAACAGGCGCATCCGCGCGGTTGCGTTGCGGTCCAGCCGGTCGTCCTGCAACAGCCGGACATAGAAAGTGGGCACGCCCATCAGCACCGTCGCACGGTCCATCAGTTGGATGATCCGGTCGGGGTCGAACTTGGGCAGGAAGATCATCGAGGCGCCGGAAAACAGCGTCACGTTGGTCGCCACGAACAGCCCGTGCGTGTGAAAGATCGGCAAGGCATGGATCAGCACGTCATCGGCGGTATAGCGCCAGGCATCCTGCAGCGCCTGGGTGTTCGACACCAGGTTGCCATGGGTCAGCATCGCGCCCTTGCTGCGCCCGGTGGTCCCCGAGGTGTATAGAAGCGCCGCCAGATCATCGGCCTCGCGCGGGACGGTCGCGAAATCGGGCAAGGCCCTGGCGGCGGCCTCCGTCAGACTGCCCTTCCCGTCCGAGTCCAACGTCATGATTCGCGCGCCTGCCCGTGCGGCGGCATCCGACAGCGCATCGGCCCGGGCGGGATCGCAGACAAAGACCGCCGGTGTCGCGTCGCCGATGAAATAGTCGATCTCGGCGGGCGTATAGCCCGTGTTCAGCGGCAGGAAGACCGCGCCCGCGCGCACGGTGGCCAGATAAAGGATGATCGCCTCGACCGACTTTTCCACCTGCGCGGCCACCCGGTCGCCCGGCGCAACGCCTAGGGACACAAGCGCATTGGCCATCCGCCCCGCGCGCGCCACCAGATCGGCATAGCTGATCCGCTCGCCACCGGCGGTCTCGATGGCGGCGGCGCGGGCGTCCGTGACGCCGGTTTCAAGGATGTGGAACAGGTTGGCGTTCATGGCTTTTCCTTCGTGGTGGCACGCGCGGGCAAATGGCGGCGGACTGCATCCGACGCGGCGATTTCCGTGCGTTCGGCAAATGCCTCGTGATTGGCCTCGATCCGGTCGGGGTCGTACAGGTAGTTGACCATCAGCCCGTGCGATTGCTTCAAGCCGTTGGCCGATACGTCGCCTCCGAAATTCAGCCGCTCCAGGCAGGCGCCGTTGCCCAGGTGAAATC
This sequence comes from Paracoccus actinidiae, assembly GCF_030863885.1. Classification (NCBI taxonomy): domain Bacteria; kingdom Pseudomonadati; phylum Pseudomonadota; class Alphaproteobacteria; order Rhodobacterales; family Paracoccaceae; genus Paracoccus; species Paracoccus actinidiae. The sequence continues at coordinate 816,955 of NZ_CP132956.1, read as the reverse complement.
GTGCGACGGGATCGACGGCACGGCCCTTAGCGTCGCGGGCGCGCAGGAAATAGATCGCGGCCGCGGCCAGCAACGGTTCGCGCAGCACCTGCGCGGCATCGCGGTCCACGTGCCAGCCCGGCTGGTCCAGGGGTTTCAGGGCGGCGCGCAGATCGTCGTCCAGCAGGTCGCCCTCCGCCCGCGCCTTTTCCAGCCAGGCGGCAAAGCCCGGCACCGGCGACAAGGTGACAAAGGTGCGGATGTCGGGCAGTTCGGCCTTCAGTTCCTCGACCACCTGCTTGATCAGGAAATTGCCAAAGGACACCCCTGCCAGTCCCCGCTGCGTGTTCGAGATGGAATAGAACACCGCCGTGCTGGCCTGGTCCGCGTCGATGGGCTTTCGGTCCAGATCCAGCAGCGGCGCCACGGTGTCGGGAATGTCGCGGGTCAGCGCGACCTCGACGAAGATCAGCGGCTCGTCCACCAGCTGCGGGTGGAAGAATCCGTAACAGCGCCGGTCGGTCGGTTGCAGGCGATTGCGCAGGTCGTCCCAGTTCTGGATCGCGTGGACGGCCTCGTATCGGATGATCTTTTCCAGGATCGCGGCAGGGGTGTTCCAGTCGATATGTCGCAGCGACAGAAAGCCCCGGTTGAACCATGACGCGAACAGATGCGCGAAATCGCTGTCCACCCGGCGCAGACCGGGGCTGTCCTTCAGATGGCGCAGCAGTTCCTCTCGCATCCGCACAAGGGCCGCCGTGCCGCCGGGGGCCAGGTTCAGGCGGCGGAACAGTTCCTGGCGGCGGGGTTCGGCGGCATCGTGCAGCGCCTCGATGGCCTCGACGGAGCGGTTGTCGCGCAGCGCCTCGACAGCTTTGCGGACGGCATCGGGATCGGGACCGAAGTGGTCCGCCAGGGCCGTCAGGAACTCCAGCCGTTTCGCTTCGTCCGCGTCCTGGAAGGCCGTGACCAGGGCGCGGGCCAAGGCCACGCCCGACGCCTCGCCCCGCCGGGACAGCAACAGCTCGCCCATCTCGGGCAGCCCGGGCGGGGTGGTGACACGGCCCGCGGGGTCGCGCCAGCGCAGAAGGGCGCGGCCCCGGTCGGTCAGCATGTCGAACAGATCGCCGAAGCGGTTCGTGCGGGGGGTCTGCGCGGTCCGTGTCACGGCGCTCTCCTTGAGAAAGGCCGCCGGGATCAGCCCGGCAGCACGACGAAGATCAGCCACAGCACCACCGGTGCCACGACGGTGACGATGGCGCCATAGCTGAGCAGCTTGCGGAAGAAGGCCTGCCGGTCAGTGCCATGCGCGTTGGCCAGGACCAGGGCGCCATTGGTGGAAAACGGACTGACATCGACAATGGTGGACGCGACCGCCATCCCGGCGATGAAGCCGATGGCGCCGACGCCGCTTTCGCCTTGCAGGAAAGGCACGGCCAGCGGGATCAGCGATCCCAGCACCGCCGTGGACGACGCGAATGCCGACACCACCGCGCCGATGAAGAACAGCATCAAGGCCGCCAGCAGGGGCGAGGCCATGCCCGCCACGCTGTCGCCCACGAAGTCGATGGTGCCCATGGCCTGCAGCACCGCGACATAGGTGGACACGCCGGTGATCAGCATGATTTCCGGCCAGGCGACCTGCGCCATGGCGCGTTTCTGCATGGTCGGGTTCCACAACGCCAGCGCAAGGCCGATGGTCAGCGCGACAAAGCCGATATCCAGGTTGAAGGCCAGAACCAGCACCGCCAGCAGCGCCAGACCCGCCAGGGTGAAGATCTGATAAGGCGTGCCGTCGGGCTGGTTGCCTTCCTCGACCTCGGCCACCAGGCGGTTGGAATCGCCGCCCGCTTCCTCGCCGATGCGGCGGCTCAGCGCCTCGGCCTCGCTGTCGCCAAAGATCTGGGGGCCGGTGGCTGCCCGGGCGATTTCGATATGCGGGACGCGCACGGTTTCCACGGCGCCGGACCGCGCGGTCATCAACTGCCGCCCGCCCAGGACCATAAACAGGATCGCCGCCACCGCCGCGTTGACAAAGAAGCTGGCCGCAAAGGTCGTCAGCGCCGACAAGGGCAGACCCGCTTCCTGCACGACGCCGTTGGTAATGCCGCCATAGATGCTGATGGGCGAAAATCCCCCGGCCTGCGCGCCATGCACCACCATCAAGCCCATCAGCAGCGGGCTGATGTGATAGCGGAAGGCAAAGCCCAGGGCGATGGGCGCCACAATGGCGACCGCACCGGGGCTGACCGCGCCCACCGCCGTCAGCAGCGCCGAAATCCCGAACATGATCCAGGGGATCGCGCCGATCCGGCCCTTGACCGCACGCACGGCCATGCGCACCAGCCAGTCGATCGTGCCGTTGTTCTGCGCCAGGGCGAACAGCCAGGTGATACCGACCAGGGTCAGGAACAACCCGCCCGGAAAGCCGGCGATGATATCCTTGGTGGTCTGCGCGGCCAGCAGCGTGCCGACCAGAAAGGCGCCGACAAAGGCCAGGACGCCCATGTTGATCGGCCAGATGGTCGCGATCACGAACATCAGCACTAGCGCATAGATGGAAATCAGATGTGGTGTCATGCGGCGTTTCCCCTTTTCCTGCATGATCTGCGTCGGGGATCCGCCTCCACACGAATCCTCCTCCCGCAGGTTTTATACGCCAAACAGGATGTGTTGTATATAACAGGATTGCTGATGGATGTTTCATTGCTGCTTGGCTATGCTGTGGGCAGCGACGGGAGAAACGGCATTGGCCAGTGTTCCGACCACTTTGCGGATCAGGCGCGCGCTTGAGGACGCCATTGTCCAGGGCCGATACCTTCCCGGCACGCGTCTGGACCCCGAGGCATTGGAACAGGAATTCGACTGTTCACGCACCCCCATCCGCGAGGCGTTCCAGCAGCTTGAAGCCTCGGGCCTGGTCCGCGTCATGCCCAAGCGCGGGACATTCGTCAGCCAATGGACGCCTGCGGAACTGGCCGAACGCTTCGAGGTCATGGCCGAGGTCGAGGCAAGCTGCGGCCGCCTGGCCGCCCGCCGCATCAACGACGCGGAACTGGACGCCTTCCGGCAGGTCCATGACGACTGCCGCCGCTTGGCCCAGGCGGGCGAGATCGAGGCCTATTACGCCCGCAATTCGGATTTCCACCACTGCATCTATCGTGCCACCCACAATGCCTTTCTGATGCAGGAAGCCGCGCGCCTGCACGCCATGCTGCAACCCTATCGCCGGATGCAGTTGCAGGTTCGCAATCGCATGGGCCGGTCGTTCGCGGAACATGACGCCATTGTCGCGGCGATCGGCAAGGGCGATGGCGATGGCGCGGCACGGGCGCTGCGCGATCATGTGATCGTGCAAGGGGACCGGTTCCACGATCTAATCGCGGTGCTGCGGCAAACGCTGGCCTGAGGGGGCGGGGTATCCGCTGGGGTCAGCCGCGCCCGCGGCGGCGGAGCAGCCTGAACAGGATCGGCGCGCCGGTCAGCACCAGGATCACCCGCGTGATGTGATGAACCACCACAAAGCTGAGGTCGGCGCCCGCGATCAGCGCCAGCATCGACATCTCGGCCTGGCCGCCGGGCATGAAGGCCAGAAAGCCCTCGACCGGGGGCGCAAGGCCGGTCAGGGTCACGAATTCCGTCACCGCGCCCGCGATCACCGCCAGGATCAGCACAAAGACCGCACCGCCCGCGACGGTTTCGCGCAGTTCGCGCATCGTGACGCCGACGTAACTTACGCCGATGCCCATCCCGATCAGGAATTGCGCGGCCAGCAGCGCCTCTTGCGGGGGGCGCATATGCAACACGCCCGCCAGCGACAGGACGGCGGCGGCGATCAGCGGGCCCAGGATCGCCGCGCCGAACAGTCCTGCGCGTTCCGCCGCCTTCCAGCCCAGCAGGGCGGCGGCAACCATGACCGCCAGTTCGCGCCACGGGATGTCGGCGGCGGGCTGGCCCACCGGATGCGTCAGTTCGACCCCATAGATGCCCACCAGCACCAGCGGCCCGACGATCATGATGACCAGCAGCCGCGTGACATGGACCAGCGACACCTGGCGGATATTGGCCCCCGCCTCGGCCCCGAAGATGGTCATGTCGGCGGCCCCGCCGGGCATGGCGGCATAAAAGGCCGTGACCAGGTCAAAGCCGCAAAAACGGCGAAAGAACGGCACCCCGACCAGACCGATGGCCGCGACATAAAAGGGGATGATCGCCACCGACGCCAGCATCGTGGGCAGTTCGGCCACAAGGGCGGGCGTGACTGATGCGCCGATGGCCACGCCCAGCACCGACCGCGCCGCAACCGTGGCCTGGCCCAGCCCTGCCAGCCGCACGCCCGCCATGGCTGCCACCAGCGATGCGATCATCGGCCCGAACAGGAACGGCAGCGGCAGGTGCAACAGCCAGAACAGCACGACGCCGATAACTCCGATCGGCACCGTGAACGCCTGCCGCCTGCGCAAGTCGCTCAGGCTTCCTGCCGCGCTCGGCTTCAAACCTCGTCGCGTCCCGAGGCCAGGATGCAGGCCAGCGTGATCACCGATGCCGCCAGCATATAATAGCCGACATGGGACAACCCATAGGTTTGCTGCAACCAGGTCGCGGCATAGGGTGCCAGCGAGGCCCCGAAGATCCCCGCGAAGTTGAAGGTGATCGACGCCCCGGTATAGCGCACCCGCGTCGGAAAGGGCGCGACCAGGGCGGCGCCGATCACTCCATAAGTCAGGCCCATCAGGAACATGCCGACGGTAACAAAGGCATAAAGCCCGCCCTGCCCGCCGCCCATCAGCGGCGCAAGGAAAAAGGAAAAGCCGCCGATCAGGATCGTGACCACCACCAGGAACGGACGCCGCCCTGTCGCATCGGCGATCTTGCCAGCCAGCGGGATCGCCAGCCCGAAGATGACCGAGCCATAGAGCTGCATCAGCAGGGCGTCCATGAAGGCGATCTGCCGGACCTTGACGTTATAGGACAAAAGCCAGGCCGAGCAGATATAGAACAGAACGAATGTCACAAGCGCCACGAATGTGCCAAGGAACAGGCTGCGCTTGTGATTGCGGAACAGTTCCACCACGGGAACGGATACGCGTTGGTCGCGCTTGACGGCCTCGGCGAATTCCGGCGTCTCGGTGATCGACAGGCGCACCCACAGGCCCAGGACGATCAGGATGATCGAGGCCAGGAAAGGCAGCCGCCAGCCCCAGGCCAGCAGGTCCTCCTGGGACATGAAATGCAAAAGCACCCAGAAAAAGCCCGAAGACAGGAACAGCCCGACCGGCGCCCCAAGCTGCGGAAACATCCCATACCAGCTTCGCTTGCCTTCAGGCGCGTTCTCGGTCGCCAGCAGCACGGCCCCGCCCCATTCGCCGCCCAGGCCGAAGCCCTGCCCGAACCGGCACAGCGCCAACAGCGCGGGCGCGGCAACGCCGATCTGGGCATAGGTCGGCAGCAGGCCGATGATGACGGTGGAAATTCCCATGGTCAGCAACGCCGCGACCAGCGTGGCCTTGCGCCCGATCCGGTCGCCGAAATGGCCAAAGACGATCGCGCCGAAAGGCCGGGCGAAGAAGGCGATGGAAAAGGTGGCAAAGGATGCCAGCAGCGCCGTTGTCGCATCGCTGGCCGGGAAGAACAGCGTCGGAAAGACCAGCACGGCGGCCGTTGCATAGACGTAGAAGTCAAAGAACTCGATGGTCGTGCCGATCAGGCTGGCCAGCAGCACCCGCGCCGGGGAATTGGCGGGGGCAGCACGCGCAACATGGGATGCGGGGATTGTCTGATCAGTCATGGTTCGTCGATCCGCTTGTTCAGGAACGGCGCGGCATCGCGGAAGATGCCCGCCAAAGACCCTGCGCTATCGCAAAGACTGCGGAAAGAGAATGCGAGACAGCCCGATAATTGCGTGCGCATGGCGGGTTTGCGTTCAGGGATTGCCCGCCCGCCGGGGGTCAGTGGGCCTGCGCTTCGGCCTCGGCCAGTTTCCGCAGGATGTCGCCGATCTGATAGGGTTTGCTGACAATGGGGGTGTTGGCAAAGCGGTCGGGCAGGCCGATGTCGCTGCCATAGCCGGTGGCAAAGACAAAGGGGATGGCGCGGGCGCGCAGGGCTTCGGCCACGGGCAGGGAATTTTCGTCCGCCAGGTTCACGTCCAGGACGGCCAGTTCGGGCGGATCGGCCTTGATCAGGGCCAGGCCGGCAGCGACCGTGGCCGCGCGTCCGGTGACCTGCAGGCCGTTGTCCTGCAATTCCGCCTCGAGCGACATGGCGATCAGGGTTTGATCCTCGACCAGCAGCACGCGCCGCCCGGACAAGGGACCGACAGCCGCCACGACCGGCGCCTGGGGCCGCGCACGGGCAGCAGGGCCCGGATCGGCAAGGCGCACGAAATCGGCGGGCAGCGTGAAAACGGCGGCGATCCCCTGCGGGCGATAGTCGATATGGGCCTTGCCTCCCAGGTCGAAGGGCAGCGATTGTTCGATCAGCGCGGTGCCAAAGCCCGACCGCTGCGGGGGCGTCAGCCCTTCCAGGCCATCCTCGGTCCAGCGGATGCGGCAATGACCGTCGCCGTCGAGGGACCAGTCCACCGAGAGATGACCGCCTGGCCGCGACAAGGCGCCGTATTTCGCGGCATTGGTCGCCATCTCGTGCAGGATCAGCGCCATGACCGAAAAGGCCCGACCGTCCAGGGCGACCGCCGGCCCGTCCAGCCGGATCGGCTTGCCGTCGCCCGCATAGGGACCAAGCTCCGCCCCCAGCAGGTCGGCCAGCAAGCCGCCCTGGTCGTCGCGGACCACCTGGTCATGGGCAAAGGCCAGGGCTTGGATGCGCCCGCGCAGGGCGTCGGCGTAATCGCCCAGAACCTCGTCGTCCTTGGGCTTGCGGCTGACCAGCGACTGAATGATCGCCAGGATGTTCTTGACCCGGTGGTTCAGTTCCTGGTTCAGCACGCGCTGCCGGACGGCGGCGCGGGTGCGTTCGTCGGCCAGAACCTCATTGTTGAACAACAGCACCTCGACCACGGCGATGCGCAGCGCCTCGGCAAAGCGGCGGTCGGCCTCGGACCAGGGGTGGCTCTTGCCGCGGACGGTTTCCTTCCAGATCGCGAAACTCTTGCGCGGGGTCAGGCGGTCGCCGAACTGGCCGGTGGCATAGATCTTGTTCGGATCGCCCGCCCAGTCCAGCGTCTGCACGGCTTCCTTGCGGAAATAGAACAGGAAATCGCGCGGCCGCTTCGACAAGGGCACGATCATCACCCCGGCGACATCCAACGGACCTGCATCGGGCAGCAGGTCGGACAGGCAGTCGGTATGAAACACCTGAGCCTCGGACAAGCCTTCGGCCAGGGCCAGGATCGGCGCGGCCTGGGCGGCGTCCGGGGCATGGCCCAGGGCGGTCCAGCAGCCGTCGAACCACATGGCGATGCCTTCGGCCGGGATCAGTTCCGCCAGGTCGGGCATCCGGCTTTGCAGGGTCTGGCCCGCATCCTCGTTCCGGGTGACATTGACCAGCAGGTCGTCCAGTGCCCGGCGCGCGGCCAGTTCGGCGTCGCGCGCCTGCTTGCGGGTCAGTGCGTCCAGATGCATCGAAAAGAACTCGCCCACCATTTCCGCCGCCGCGCGGTCGGCCATGGTCAGCACCTTGGGCGAGTAATGATGGCAGGCGATCAGCCCCCACAAGGCGCCGTCGATGATGATCGACACCGACATGGACGCGGCCACGCCCATGTTGCGCAGGTATTCGCAATGGATGGGCGAAACGCTGCGCAGATGGGCATAGGACAAGTCCAGCGGTTCGGCCTGCGGTCCCTGGGCCAGGATCGGCACCGGCACAAAGGACGCGTCGCCGATCACCCGAATGGGATTGCGCAGATACAGGGCACGGGCCTGCTGGGGAATGTCGCCCGCCGGGAAATACTGGCCGCGAAAGCTTTCCTGTTCGTCCAGCTTGGCCTCGGCCACGACCTTGCCCGCACCGTCCTCGCCCAGTTGATAGACCATCACCCGGTCGTATCCCAGTTGCGCCTGCATCAGCATCGCCGCCTGGGCGATCAGCCGTTCGGTGTCCTCGGTGCGGCGCAACCGTTCGATCACCGTGCGCGACAGGCTGATGATCGTCCCCAGCCGGTCCGAGGCAGGCTCGAACTCGATGAGGGTCTGGCCCCGGAAGCGGTGAATGGTCACGTCCAGCACCTGTTCGTTCAGCAGCACGCCAAAAACCAGGGCCGGGCGCGGGTTCTGGCCCGACATCGCCAGGGCGTTGAGCAGCCTGTGCGCGTGATCGGCTCCGATCACCTCGGTCAGGGACTGGCCCAGGGGATCGGCCGGCAGGTTCAGCATCGTCGCCGCATTGGCGGAACGGTAAACCACCCGGCGCGCGGCATTGTCGCAGGCCAGAAGGCAGCCATGGGGCTGGATGCTGCCGGGAATGTGGATCGGCTCTCGGTCGCAATTGGTCAGGTCGATGGGCTTGCCGACCAGGGATGCGTCAAAGGCGGCGCTTTCGTTCATGCAAGCGCCTTTACGCCATAAGCCCGCAGCGCAAGCCCAAAGACATCGCGCGCGGCGGATGCAGCCTGGGCCACGGGAAGGTCGGCCCCTTCCAGCCAGGCCAGGAACTGCCGCCAGCGGTGCGGCGATGCCGTCTGCGCCGCCAGGTGGCGGGCACCGTGATCCGCCGTGAACCCCTGGTCTACCGCGCGCCGCGCCAGCAGCCGCGCGCCCAGGGCCGATCCCTCCAGCACATAGCAGGCGGCGGCCTGAGCGGCGGGGCTTGCAAGGGAAGGCGGTGCGGGAACGTCGGGGCGCGGCTGGTCCAGATCCGCCAGATCCTGCGCGATCAGGGGGGCAAGCCGCTGCACCTGCCAGCCCTGATCGGCCAGAACGGGTTCGATGGCCGCGCGAAAGGCATAGCTGCCCGACAGAAAGGCGCAATAGTCCGCAGGTTCGTCGAAAACGCCGATCGCCTGGTCCAGGCGGTCATGCAGATCACGCGTTTCGATCATCAGAACGCGGCGGAGGGAGCCGTCTGTCATGAGGGAGCCGGGTTGCAGGTTCATATGGCCCAGACATAGCGGTCCTTGCAGAAATGCTGCAATAGGCAAATCCAGACAGGGGGTTAACGAAAGTTAACTGGTTGGGAAGCCTAGTAACCCCGCTGCCGGTCCACAAGATGCAGGACCGGCCGGCCTGCCATGGCGCGGCGCAGATTTTCGACCGCAACGGGGGCGGCGGTTTCCACGCGGGTTTCGGCGGCGATATGGGGGGTGACGGTCACGCGGGGATGGGACCAGAAGGGATGGCGGGGGCCCAGCGGCTCGGCGCGGAACACATCCAGCACCGCATGGCCCAGATGACCCTTGTCCAAGGCCGCCAGCAGCGCGTCGTCATCCAGCACCGTGCCCCGTCCGGGATTGATCAGCCAGGCATCCTTGGGCAGCAGGGCCAGCCGGCCGGCATCCAGCAGGCCGCGGGTGTGCGGTGTATCGGGCAAAAGGGTGATCAGGATCTCGGCCTGCGACAAGGCCTGATCCAGGCCGTCAGAACCGAAGACCCGCACCCCCGGCACCGCGCGGCCCGAGGCGCTGAACCCAGCCAGCCGGAAGCCGATGCCGCCCAGCATCGCCGCCACGCTGCGGCCAAGCTCTCCCATCCCCAGGATCGTCACCTGCCGGGCATCGGCCAGGGGCGGGGTCAGGTCGTTGCGCCAGACGCCATCCTGGGCATAGGCGTCCATGCAAAGATGTGCGCGCATCGCCCAGCCGGTGCAATATTCCGCCATGCCCCGCGCCAGCCCGGGATCGACCATCCGCGCCAGGGGCTGGGTCAGCGTGGGGTTTGTCACGATGCGTTCGACCCCGGCCCACAGGCTTTGCACCAGACGCGCGTTCACGAAGGGCGACAAATCGCCGACCGGGCCACCCGGCGCAAAGATGATCGCGTCGATGCTGGCGGGATCGGCCTCGCGCACCAGGTCCATCTCGGGGGCAAGCCGGGTCAGGACGGGCGCCCAGTCGGGCCACAGCGAATCGGGGGCGGCGAACAGGACGCGCATCATCGCGGCCTGTGGACATGGGCGGCCTGAACCAGACCAAAGCCCAGCATCAGGATCATCAAGGATGTCCCGCCATAGCTGACCAGCGGCAAGGGCGATCCCTTGGCGGGCAGCATCCCCATCACGGTCGCCATGTTGATCGCGAAATACAGAAAGAACGTCCCGCTGATGCCCACGGTGATCAGGGCCGCGAAACGGTCGCGGTTGGTCAGCGCGGAATACAGGCAAAAGCCGATGATCAGGGTGTAGAGGCCCAACAGCGACATGGCCCCCACGAAGCCGAATTCCTCGGCCAGGACGGTGAAGATGAAATCGGTGTGCTTTTCGGGCAGGAAGTTCAGCCGCGATTGCGTGCCCTGCATGAAGCCCCGCCCCGACCAGCCGCCCGATCCCAGGGCAATCTGGCTTTGGATGATGTTGTATCCCGCGCCCAAAGGGTCGGCGGTCGGGTCCAGAAAGGTGTCGATGCGCCGGAACTGATAATCCTTGAGCAACTGCCAGTCCGTGCCGCGGCTTTTCAGGACGGTCACCACCAGCCCCACGGCGGCAGCGATCACGGCGGCGAAATACCACAAGGACACGCCTGCCGCGAACATCAGGATGCCGCCGCCTGCCACCAGCATGATCGAGGTGCCCAGGTCGGGCTGGATCAGCACCAGCGCCGTCGGGGCCAGGATCAGGACCACCGGGATCAGCACCCACAAGGGCCGTGAAACCCGGTGGGGGGCCAGCCAGTCGTAATAGGCCGCCAGCAGCAGCACGAGCGAGATCTTCATCAGCTCGGACGGTTGCAGGCGGATCGGGCCGATGTCGATCCAGCGTTGCGCGCCCATGCCGATTTCGCCCACCAGTTCCACCGCGACCAGCAGCAGGAAGCAGCAGACATAGGCGGGGATGGAAATGCCGCGCCAGAACCACATCGGCACAAAGGCCAGGGCGATCATGATCACCATGCCTGCGGCAAAGCGATACATCTGCGGCTCGGCCCAGGTGTCCACCCTGCCCCCGGCGACCGAAACCAGCATCAGGAACCCGATCGAGGCCACGGCGGCGATCAGGAAGACCAGCGGCCAGTTCAGATACAGGATCTTGCGGATGCCGGTCGGTGTCTGGGCGACGGAGTAGCCAAGATAGGACATGACGATCAGGCCCGCGTCAGCCGGGGCGCATCCGGCGTGAACAGGTGCATGGCGTTGTGGCGTTCTTCCATCGCATCGCGCTGATCGCCGGGCACGGCGTCCAGCGGCGGCAACCCGTCCGCCAGGGCGAACAGCATGATGTCGCGCGCAACCGGCGCCGCCACCGCCGATCCGCCGCCGCCATGTTCGACCACCACCGACGCCGCATAGCGCGGCGCGTCGAACGGCGCGTAACAGACGAACAGCGCGTGGTCGCGCCGATTCCAGGGCAACTGATCGTTCGACACCACCCCCCGCGCGCGTTCGGCGGCGGTGATGTTGCGAACCTGGCTGGTGCCGGTCTTGCCCGCCATGCGCCACTCCTCGCGGGTGATGCGCATCCGGCGGGCGGTGCCGCTTTCGGAATTCATCACCGCGTCCATTCCCATCCGCGCGATACGCAGGAACCCCGGATCCAACCCCAGGTCCGGAAAATCGGGGACCGGCTGCGCCACCCCGTCGATAGCGCGCACCAGCCGGGGCCGAACCTCGCGCCCTGTCGCGATGCGCGCGGTCATCACCGCCAGTTGCAGCGGCGAGGCCAGGACATAGCCCTGGCCGATCGAGGCGTTCAGGCTGTCGCCCACCTGCCAGGTCTGGCCATATCGCGCCTGTTTCCAGGCCCGGTCCGGCGCGATGCCTTCGGCCACGGCGGACATGGGCAAATCGTGGCGCTGGCCCAGCCCCAGCCTGCGGGCCATGGCGGCGATCCGGTCGATGCCGACCTTTTGGGCCAGTTCGTAATAATAAACGTCGCAACTGTGCGACAGGCTGGTCACCGCATCGACGCTGCCATGACCGCCCCGGCGCCAGCAGTGAAAGCGCCGCCCGCCGACCTCGGTATGGCCGGGGCAGTAAAAGCGCGTTCCGGCATTGATCACGCCCGATTCCAGCCCTGCCAGCAGCGTGACCATCTTGAAGGTCGAGCCTGGCGGATAGACCCCCTGCACCGTCTTGTCGGCCAAGGGACGGTGGTCGTGGTTCATCAGCGCCTTGTAGTCGGACGATGAAATTCCCCGCACGAACTTGTTGGGATCGAAGCTGGGCGACGAACAGATCGTCAGGATGTCACCCGAATGCACGTCGATCACGACGGCAGCCGCGCTTTCCTGCCCCATGCGTTGGGCGGCATAATTCTGCAACCGCGCGTCCAGGGACATCTGGACGGTGGCGCCCTGGTCGCCCTCCTGGCGCGACAGCTGGCGCATCTCGCGGCCCGCGCTGTTCACCTCGACTCGGCGCTGACCGGCCTTGCCGCGCAGGTGATCCTCCAGCCGGGCCTCGAAGCCGACCTTGCCCAACTGGAACTCGGGCAGCATCAGGACGGGATCGGGATCTTCGATCTTGGACAGGTCGTAATCGGACACAGGCCCGACATAGCCCAGCACATGGGCCATGTCGCCCGCGCGGGGATAAACGCGCGACAGGCCCGATTCCGGCGTGATTCCGGCCAGAGACGGGGCGTTGACGGCGATGGAACTGAACTGTTCCCAGGTCAGCCGGTCGGCCAGGACGATGGGCGTGACCGCGCTGCGCCTGGAAAATTCTTCCAGAAGCTCGGCCATGCGGTCGTCGCTGATGGGGATCAGCCGGGCCAGCCGGCGCAGGACGGGTTCCACATCGCCGCCCGCTTCCTCTCGGGTCAGGGTGACACGGTAATTCTGCTCGTTGCCCGCGATGACGATGCCGTTGCGGTCATGGATCAGGCCGCGCGCGGGCACCAGCAGGCGGATCTTGATCGAATTGCCGTCGGCCAGCATCCGGTATTGCTCGGCCTGCTCGACCTGCATCGAGCGCAGCTTCAAGGCCAGCGTCGTCACCACGCCCAACTGGATACCCCCCAGCAACAGCCCCCGGCGGCCGATGCCCCCACCCGTTTCGCCCGTCTGGCGCGGCGTTCTGGTCATCGCGCGAACCTCATCTGCTCGGCCAGGACGGGGGTGGTGCGGCGCAGCCCGAACAGGATCCGCGCGGCCAGGACGACCAGCGGATAGGCGGCGACCGTGGCGATGAAATGCAGGAGCACCTGACCCAGGGCCGGAACCGGCATCATGAACAGCACCTGTATGATACGATAAGCCAGCATCATCATGCCCATCAGGATGGCTGTGCGCAGCCATTCAACCATGAATGGCGCATCGCGCCAACGGGCTTCACGCAAGCGTGCAGCCTCGGATCCGGCCAGGACGATGGCGGCCCAAAGGCCAAGGGGCTGGAACAGGATGATGCCCTGGAGGACAAAGACCAGGGCGATCACCGGTGCGGCCAACTGGTCGGGGCGGCGCAGCACCCAGGCCAGCACAAGGCACAGTTCCAGATCCGCGCCCGGCCAGCGAGTCGCCCCCGCCGACAAGGGCAGCAGCCGCAGGAACAGCAGCACCGCCGTGGCCGCGCAGAACAGGACCGTGCCAATCAGCATCTGCCGGTTCATCATTCGGTGCCCGTCGCCAGGGGATCGGAGGCCGCCGCCTCGACCGGCGAGGCGGGCATCTGCGGGCCGATCAGGCCCCGGTCGCCGGGTGCGATCACCGCCCCGCTGTCCACCACGGTTTCAGCCGGATGGGACCGCAGCACGCGCAGGAATTCCAGCCGTCCGTAATCGGCGGCCAGCCGCAGCCGGATCCGCCCGTCGCTGCCCTGGACCGCCTGCCCTGCCAGCAACCCCGGCGGGAACACGCCCCCGTCGCCCGAGGTGACGACCCGGTCGCCGGGGCGCACGTTGTCCGGCATCTCGATGAAATCCAGGAACGGCAACGACGTGTTGTCCCCGGTCAGCAGCGCCTTTTCGCCCGAAGGCTGGACGGATACCGGAATGCGCGACGACGGGTCGGTCAGCAGCACCACGCGGCTGGTGCGCTTGCCCACGCCGGAAATCCGGCCAACCAGCCCCAGCCCGTCCATCGTGGCCCAGCCTTCGACAATGCCGTCATCCGTGCCCACGTTCAGCAGCACCGACTGGCGAAAGGCCGACCCGCTGTCCACCATCACCATGCCCGTGACACTGGTCAGGGCCGGGTCGATGCGAACATTGTTCAGCGCCATCAGCTTGGAATTTTCCTGTTCCAGCTGGACGGCGGCTTCCTTCCAGGCCTGCATCTTCTGCAATTCGCGGCGCAGTTCCTGGTTCTGTTCATAGATCCGGGCATAGGACTGGAACCCGCCGATCATCTGGCTGGCTTTCGTCACGGGGGCCATGGCCCAGCCGAAACCTGGCACCACCCGGTCGATGATGGCGATGCGCATCGCCTCGGCCCGGGGACTGTCGATGCGCCAGAACAGGAACAGCGCGACCAGCACAAGGGTCATCAGCGCGATCAGCACGCGCCGCACCGGTGTGGTGAAGTCTGGACCCTTGCGTGCCATTCAGGCGACCCCTGCCCGGCCGCGCCGCTCAGCTGTCGTAGTCGATGACGTGGCGCAGCTGCTTTTCGTATTCAAGCGCCTTGCCGGTGCCAAGCGCCACGCAGTTCATCGGCTGGTCGGCCAGGGTGATCGACAGGCCGGTCTGCTCGCGCAGCGCCAGATCCAGATCGCCCAGCATCGCCCCGCCGCCGGTCAGGATCACGCCGCGGTCCACGATGTCGGCGGCAAGGTCCGGGGGTGTCGCTTCCAGGGCGACCATCACGGCCTCGCAGATGGCTTGCATGGGTTCGGCTAGGGCCTCGGCGACCATGGCCTGGCTGATCTCGATTTCCTTGGGAATGCCGTTCAGCAGGTCGCGGCCGCGCACCATGATGGTGGCGCCGCGCCCGTCGTCGGGCATCCGCGCCGTGCCAATGCTGGTCTTGACGCGCTCGGCCGTGGATTCGCCGATCAGCATATTCTGGTTGCGGCGCAGGTAATTGATGATCGCCTCGTCCATGCGATCCCCGCCGATGCGGACGGACCGGGCATAAACCACATCGCCCAGCGACAGGACCGCCACCTCGGTCGTGCCGCCGCCGATATCGACGACCATGGACCCGGTGGGTTCGGTGATGGGCATCCCCGCGCCAATGGCGGCGGCGATGGGTTCGGCAATCAATCCCGCGCGACGCGCGCCTGCCGACAGGACCGACTGGCGGATGGCGCGCTTTTCAACGGGGGTCGCGCCGTGGGGAACGCAGACGATGACCTTGGGCTTGGAAAAGGAGGTGCGCTTGAACACCTTCTTGATGAAATGCTTGATCATCTGCTCGGCGCTGTCGAAGTCGGCGATGACGCCTTCGCGCATGGGCCGGATCGCCTCGATGGAACCGGGCGTGCGGCCCAGCATCAGTTTCGCATCCTCGCCCACCGCCAGGACCTGCCGCTTGCCGTCCTTGACGTGATAGGCCACGACCGAGGGCTCGTTCAGGATGATGCCTTTGCCCTTGACATAGATCAGCGTGTTCGCCGTCCCCAGGTCGATTGCGATGTCGGTCGAAAACAACCCGCCGAATGCCATGCCCGTATCCTTTCGCGCCGGTTTCACCGGCTGTCCCCATTCTTGTCCGCATCAAGCGCAGCCACTGCGCGGAATCGCTGTCGCGGCGGTGCTCCCATATAGAAGCCTCGGTTGCAGCGCGAAAGCCCTCTTCCCGCAATGGGGGGAACTGGCACGCATTCCGGCTTAGCATTACAGTTGCACCTTTCGTCGAAGGTGGGCCTGCCTTGCCGCGGCTTGATGGGCCCTTCGCCACATCGACCATGCGATGATATGAGCCGGTTCGATCTGACGTTGGGCCAAGCGATTGGCGATGCGTCGGATCTCCTGGATTGACCAGCTGATCAGCCTGGGTTTGCTGGCATCCTGCGCATGGTTTTTTTGGGCGGTTCGGCATTGGCGTGATGGCGAATGGTCGCCATCATGGCAAAGGCCAGCATGACCAACGACACATGGCGGTGCCACCCGTGCCAGGAGCGGGTCTCGTTGTGATCGAGGCCGAGTTCGTTCTTTGCGGTCTCGAAGCTGTCCTCGATTGCCCATCGATGTCCTTCGACGCGCACCAGTGTATCCATGCCCGTGCCCTGCGGACACCAGGTGGTGAAGAACGTCAACTCGCCATCAGAGATATTGCGGCGGATCAGCAGGCCTCGGGTCCAGACCCCGCGGAAATCGGCATTGAAGTCGCCAGCATCAAGATCGGCCAGATCAAGGTAGGCCCAGTCGTGGAGGCGCTCGCCCTTTGTGCCCGAGCCTGCCGAAAGGCGCTGCCAAGCCTTTGGAGGCAAGTCTTCCGCGATGTCCCTTGCCGTTCCGCGGACCGCGTGGGGTTTGCCCCAGGACGTGAAGGAATGACTGGCGCTCACGCCCAGCACATAGCCCTTGCCGGCACGGCGCAGCGCCATTTCGATGTCACCGACGCCATAAACAGTGTCGGCAGCCACCCAGGAGAAGGGGACATCAGCCAACAGCACACGCTCGATCATGGCGCGGGCAAGAGCAGGTTTTGTGGCGAATTGCACAGCCTCGGGGACATGGGCTCTGGTTCGCCGCTCCAGATCATCAGTCCAGGCTTTTGGCAGATAAAGCGCCCGATCGATAAAGGCATGTCCATGGCGCGAAACATAGCTGGCGAAAACACCGATCTGGCAATTGGTGATCTTGCCTGCGGATCCGGTGTATTGGCGCGCTACTCCACAGGACGCGTGGCCCTGCTTCAGAAAGCCGGTTTCATCGATCACCAGCACCGCCTCGGGATCAGAAAGGGTGTCCAAGGTGTAGTCCCGAACAATATCGCGCAGGGCATCGGCATCCCAAGGGGCGCGTCCCAGAATGGCCTGCTGCCGCCAAGGACCCGGATCTCCAGCCGCCTCCGCTCGCATCCAGCCCGTCTTGCGCCGTTCCTCGCCCAACAAACCGTCGAGAAACCGTTCGGCCGATGCCGCAACCCGTGCCTGCGTGAACAGCGGGCGCATGCGAGCCTTCGCAGCACGAAGCGACGAGGCCCAAAGCTCCAGTGTCTCCTCGACCGACAAGCCCGCCATCCACAAGCCTCCATCAATCATGAGAGCGCATGGATTCAGACAGAAGAGGAGAATGCAACTGTAATGCTAGGAAATTGGTCCATGAAAAAGGCGGCTGCAGCACCGCAAGAGGGGCAATCACGGTGCTTGCTCTGGGCGTCGCCGCTCGCTCAAGCCGATCAGGCTTCCCATCAGGTTGAGCTGGCCTTGCTGGAAGGCGCGGGTCATGCCCCGCAGGTAGCCTCCTGTTGCAACCAAGTTGAAATGTCCTTGGCTGCGCAAAGCAGAAATGTCTCACCGAGGGTGGCCAAGCATGGCCGGGCAGGGCGGAGACATCCGCCATCGCAGCCGTGACCGGCCATGCGTTCAGAGCCGCAGCTTTCGACGTTCCTTTGGCGAGTAGAAGGCGCGCACGCCTTCCTTTTCGAAAGATACCACCGTCAATGGGCCGATGAAGCGTCATTCCGTGGGTGGAGCGGCACGCGCCTTTGCCGCGCGGTCGGCCAGCGAGTTCCAGCCGTTGTTGCGCCGTCCCGTGGGCGTGTAGCGGGTCCGCTGCTTGCCAACCCGGTGCACCTTCGGCGGAGCCTTGTCCTGCTCGGCCTTGATGTATTCTAGAACCGCGCTCAGATGCTTGTTCTCGGTAATGGCGGCATGGGTCACCCGCTGATCCTTGTCAAAGACGGAGTAGGGCAGCGAAACACCCTTCCAGCGGAACTCCAGCCGGCCGTCCGCGAACTCATAGCTGTCCACGTATTTGCCCGGCAGATCGCGGGTGATCTCGTTTGGGGCCAGGATGATCCGCAGCCGGTCGTAGGAAAAGGCCAGCTGGTTGCTGACATAGCGTTCGTCGCGATAGCAGAGGATGTCGCGCAGCTGATCCGGTTCGACATTCAGTGGCCGATGCAGGTTGTCCGCACGGCGTGGCACCTTGGCAAACTGCGCGTTGTGGCGTGCCATGAAGCCCGGAAGAAAGGCATTGGCAGTCTCCATGTCGGAGATGCCGGCCAGCCGCAGTTCCTTGACCAGACGGTCCTGCAGGGTGCGGTTGGCGCGCTCGACGCGGCCCTTATCCGGCATGATGAGAGCGGCGCTTCGAGGCCCTGCCGATTCTTCACGATTGGCGTTATGGTGAGACCATCCGGGTTCTGGGGCGCGGGGAGCACGTGAGTGCGGACAGACCGATCAACACGCATGGGCCGCGAGCCCGAGCCTTTAAGTGGTCGCCCCTGCGGCTTGCCCGGATGCGCTGCGAGCGCGGATCTGTAGGTGCCGCGTGCCCGCCGCTCCCGTGAATGAAGACTCATTCGTTCCAAAAACGGGAGGAAAGCATGAGAATCATCGGCTTGGACATTCACCGGGTCTTTGCGGAGGCGGTGGCGCTTGAAGGTGCGGAATTCACGCGTCTTGGGCGGATCGGGATGACGCGCGAGCACTTGGCCGCTTTCGCTGCGACACTGAAGAAAACAGATCACGTGATTGTCGAGGCGACAGGGAACGCCACGGCGCTCGTGGAAATCCTGACGCCATATGTCGCACGTGTGGCGGTCGCCAATCCGCTGCCAGTATACCTGATCGCCAAAGCGAAGACCAAGACTGACAAGATTGATGCCCGCGTGTTGGCACAGCTCTACGCCGCAGGCTTCCTGCCGGAGGTATGGGTGCCGGACGAGGCCACACTGGCGCGACGGCGCCAGGTCACACGCCGGAGCCAGCTCGTCAAACAGCGGGTCCGCCTGAAAGGGATCGTGCAATCCATCCTGCACGCCCATCTCGTCCCGCGCTGCCCCCATGTGGATCTTTTTGGCATCAAGGGTCGAGCCTGGCTCAAGGCGCAGTATCTGCCTGAAGACGAACGCGAGGCAATTGCGCGCCACATCGACGAGTATGACCGCTTGACCGAGGCTCAGAAAGGCGTCGAGAAGGACATCGCCCGCGCCGCTTTGGACGATAAGGACGTCAAGCGGATCATGACTGCGCCCGGCATCGACATGGTTGTGGCAATCGGCGTGATGGCGGCCATCGGCCGGATCGAACGTTTTGACAACCCCGACAAGCTGGTCGCCTACTTCGGATTGAACCCAAGCGTCCGCCAATCCGGCGAAGGGCCGGCGTATCATGGCCGGATCACCAAGCGTGGGCCATCGGGCGCCCGTCACCTCCTGGTCGAAGCAGCGTGGCAAGCCATTCGCGTCCCGGGTCCCTTGCGGGCTTTCTACGACCGTATCCGCGCACGCCGCGGCACCCACATTGCGGTTGTGGCAGTGGCTCGGAAATTGACCGTTCTGATTTGGCACATGCTGACAAAAGGCGAAGACTACACCTGGGCGCGGCCGGCGCTGATGACTCGAAAGATGCGGTCATTGGAACTGGCGGCCGGTCTTCCCGCGCGGCGTGGCCAACGCGGGGCCACCTATGCGTACAACCTCCCGGAACGCCGACAAGCCGATCGGGCCGTTGCGGATCAGGCCGAGTGTGACTATCGGCACCTGACCCAAGGGTGGCGAAAGCGAGGGCCGGATCGCGGTGCAGGCGCCACAAACGAGGAACGTCAATGATCTGGCCACGCGCCGGGGTTTGAACCTCACACCCCGTCCTTTGCCCCGTGGTCGCCTGCAGTGCAGAAGATAGCACGTACACACAGAAAGGGTCTATTCAATCTCATCCGTCAATCTCATCCGTTGCTTGCGAGGAGTTGGCACAGAGGATCTCGATGTTCAGTTCCGCCAGAGCGCGGCCGAACTGCGTCATGGCATGGTGACCATGCCTTTGACTCCGACAGCAGTGGCCCGGACTCGCTTACCGTGGATACCGATGCCTTTCTGGTCGCGGCGGGTGGCTTTCGCGCCAGCGGCGCGCATCTTGCCAACACCGGCGCCTGGACCGTCAGAGTCAACGGCTCCGTCGTTTCCTCCTACGACGCTGGTCTGACCCTCGATACCGGCAACACTGGGGCCTCGATGATCACCGTGGGCGCGGAAGGAAGCGTCCGGGGCGGCGACTTTGGTATGTTGGTTGGCAGCTCTGCCATCATTCAAAACGCTGGTACGATCTCGGGAAGCACCTTTGCCGGCATCTACCTGGTCGGAACCGGCGCACACACCATCACCAATACCTGGATCCTCGAGGGCGCCTATGGGATCCTTGATCAGGGCGGCCCCAACAACGACACTGTGACGAACTCCGGCACAATCATGGGGTCCGTCGCCCTTGGTGACGGCCACGACACCTTCACCAACGTCCGCACTGTGGGTGGCCTCACGACAAGCGGCATTGTCCATGGCACCATCGACCTCGGCGACGGTAACGACAAGCTTACGGGCGGCGCAAGCGCCGAGACGGTCCAGGACAACGACGGCTCCGACACTGTGGTGCTCGGTGACGGCGACGATACCTGGATCGGCGTCGGGGCCACCACCGGCCCCGGTGGTGGCGACGGGCTCGACGTTATCAACGGCGGGACGGGCCTCGACACCTACGACGCCACCGGGTCCACGGCAGGCATCGAGATCAACCTCGACGGCGTCGCCCACGACCTTGCGCCCTTCGCACCAGGCGCCTTTCGCGTCGCGGCCCGTACCGTGGACGGCGACTATGTCGCCGGGGCGGGCGCCGACACCGTCATCAGCATCGAGAACGTCAAGGGCGGCTCAGGCGCCGACATCGTCTACGGCTCGACCGCCGGCAACGTCATCGAAGGCAACGGGGGCTCGGATTTCCTGTTCGGCTATGGCGGCAACGACAGACTTAACGGAGGCGCCTCCTCCGATAACCTGGTGGGCGGCACCGGGCGCGACGTCCTAGTTGGCGGTGCGCAGGCCGACTTCTTCCACTTCACAACCAGCACCGACAGCGGCACCACCGCCGACGCGCGTGACCTCGTCACCGACTTCGAAGACGGCTGGGATGCGATCGCGCTCGACCGCATCGACGCCAAGGTGGGCATCGCCGCCAACGACGCCTTTACCTTCATCGGCACCGATGTGGCTTTCCGTGGTCAGGCTGGGGAGCTGAGAGCCGTCCACACCTCCACCGGCCTGCGGGTGCAGGGCGACGTGAACGGTGATGGCAGGGCTGACTTCGCCATCGACATTGCGGATGCCTCCTACGCTATCACCCTCACCGGAGCTGACTTCAGCCTCTAGGACTTCGATCATTGCACCGCGCGAGTGGGTTTGGTGCCGTGGGTCAAGCTCAAGGCCGTTTCGTCTGGCAAACGTGAGAATCGCTTCATAGGTCTTTTGCTGCAATCCTCATGTTTGTGGCCGTCTGCTTTACCGGAGACTTGCTGCAGCTGCGCTGGCTGTCCCTCCCTGGCGGCGCTGCCTGACTCATTCCGGGTGACGTGACGAACCTCCCGCGGCCACAAGCAGACCCTTTCGCACAGCTTCAGACTCCTAGCGGGAGACGCCATGCCCATTGACATCAACCTCATGCCCCTGACGCGGACCCTGGCGCTGCGAGCCGGTCAAGACCTTGGCAACGCGGGGCCGATCCTGCCTGACAACAAGGTGGCCGTGGTGGTTCGCGACATCGCTCGCGCGCAACTTGCGTTATACGACCGCACCGGGGCGTCAGAGCCTTGGATCGGCTATCTCGGAATCAAGGCAGACGACGGGGAGGTTGTCGGCTGCTGCAGCTTCGTCGGCCCCCCTCGCATGGGTTTCGCTGAGATCGCCTATTTCACCTTCCCTCATGCCGAGGGGCGGGGCATTGCAAGATCGATGGCAGCAGGGCTCATCTCCATTGCCCAGTCACATGCTCCTTTCCCGAAGATCTTCGCGCATACGCTTCCCGAGCGTAACGCATCACGTCCGTGCTCATCCACCTTGGCTTCCGGCAGGTCGGGGACACAATCGACGAAGAGGCTGGTCAGGTCTGGCGGTGGGAGCGGGTGCCATAGCAGTCGAGGCAAGAACGGCCATGTGGAGCCCCTTGGACCAAGGGCCGAATAGACACGGAAACTCTACGAAGCCCGCCTGGCCAAGGAACTGCGGGACAAGGAAGTGCTGGAAGCGCGCTCGCCGTCCAAGCTGCCAGATGCCATCGGGGCCGAACCATAATACCCGTTAGGGGCGTGTTCATGTCGACCGTCCCCGTTACACGGTGCCGCGTGAAACCGGCGAGCAGTTGACCCAGGCTTTCTTCGAGGCCTGCAAGACCGGGAATGGCACTGCTCTTTCGAACATACTGGCAGAAGGTGCAACGCTGCACTCCGACGGCGGGGGCAAAGTCTACAACGTGCTGAATGTCATACAAGGGTCCGACAAGCTGATGCGGATGTTCGAGAGTCTGTCGCGCAAAAGGGGAGATGAGATGGAGTATCTTCACTTCACCATGATCGACGGCCTACCGGGGTTCATCTGGCGTATCGGCGGCGAACTCCAAACGACTGCGCTCGACGTGGAAGCCGAGCAGATCATCAACATCTACATGACCCGGAATCCCAAAAAGCTGACTAGGATCAGATTAAACTAGCAACGGCAGTTCAAGCCTACAGAACTGCCGCTGGCGACGCCCTGACGTATACTTGGAAAGCGCATAGACTGTCCTCTGGACGATCCCTTTCGGACGCTGCCGGAAAGGATCCGAAGGGGTGATCCGCAGACCTGGGGTACGTGTGGCTATACGGGACGTTCCGGTCATTCGCCGCGCTGCATTGACGCGCTTGGATCTCGCCGATTGCAGTTGATGAGGACTGGCAGCAGACAGGAGCAGCGCCTCGTGGCAGATGGTCGTGCAGTTACCGCTGCTGATACAGAGGTGGCCTGGTGAGGAGCAAAGGCAAGGACAGGGCAAGCAGTAGGGCGGCGAGAGGAAGGGCAAAGCAGAAACCCAAAAGGAGATAGCCTGTGGCGCCCACCACCCCTCCGAGGACATAGGCCCCGACCAGGGACAACAGAATGCGCAGTTTCCCTCGGTCGGCTTTCACCCTGCTCTCTGGCCGGAGCAGGCCATAGACGGCGCGCCCGCTTTCGATTCCGATATCCGTGATCATCCCGGTTGCATGGGTGGTACGTATCCTGGCACCCGATATCTTGGTGATCGTGGCATTCTGCATTCCCATGATGCAGCAGAGCCAGGCCAAGGCAAAAATCCGACCTGCTTCATTGGTGAACACCCCGCCGAAGGCGAAGCATGCTAGACATGTCCCCTCTACCGCCAGCGGAAGTGCAAAATGCTTTCCGTTCCTTTGGTGCCTTGCCCAGTTGACCAGGAAGGCGCTGACGGCAGCACCCGACATGAAGGAGACGATTGCAAGGAGTGCCGTCACCAGGACCAGGAAGTTGCCGACTACCAGATTATCGGCGACTTGGGACAGATAACCCGTCATGTGCGAAGTATACTGCGCGAGCGCGAAGAAGCCCCCTGCATTGGAAGCCCCTGCAACGACCGCAAGAAACAGCGCAAGCAGGTGGTCGCTTCCTTGCGATCTTCGGGGGCCGACCAGCACCCTCGCCAAGACGAGTGGTCTGGAAATACGGCTCATGCGCGTCATTGGTAATGCCTTGCCAGAAGCAGCCACAGATGGCGTTGACCTCAGCCGCAGACATTGTCGAGGTGCTCCCGCCGCGGCAAGTACAAACGCTTCAACGAAGACATGACAGCCCAATCAGGGGGTCTAAAGGTAAAGAATTTACGAACATATAGTTTTACTCGATAATATATTTACTAATTTTTTCCTTTAAAAAAAGGATTTAAGGTATATAGCGCATTAACATTAACATTTATTTTGTACCGGCGTGTGCCGTCTGATCTTAAAAACAGATTGGCAAAGATCGCAGGGGAAAGAACCGGCAGGACAGCGAGGAGGGGACCACGATGACTGAAGCGATTGAAAAGCATCCAATTCCGGCGGGCTTTGAAAAGGCCCATGTAGGGCCAGCCGATTACGCCCGCCTTTATGCCGAATCGGTCAGCGATCCCGAATCGTTCTGGCGCCGCGAGGGACGGCAGGCTCAAGGAATACAGAGGCATCGCCATGCGCTGCTGCAAGACTGATGAAAGTTTCAGCGCCTTCATTGCTCTCGCCGCAACCGTCATTCGGCTCCGGTGAACGTCAACACACCCTAGACAGCCCTCTCTATCAGTGCACAAACATACGCATCGGCGCGCTCCAAGCTGTCAGACTGACCACGCCAGTCGAAGGTGTTCTGTACTATAGGCGCGTCGTCAGGAGCATCCCCGGAAATCGCAAGCGTATTTTGGACTTGGGCAATCTCATTGGCCGCCTGCCAATGAACAAGATGCTTCAAGAGTAGCATACGGGCGTTTCCGCCTGTTGGTCGTTGCAACGAATATGTTCCAACATGAAGACCGTCGGCTTCGATCCTCACCGCTCCCGCATCCATTGCCGCGATAACATAGGAAGCAAGCAACTTCCCACTAGCGTTTACCCGGAGAGGGCAGGACGACGTAAAAACTGTGGCCCGGAACACGCTATTTGAGAAATCTCTGCCCTCTCCCTCTGGGGTGCAAAGCGCAAGTTCAAGGTCTTGAAGGGGCCGAAGAGCAGATGGCACAACAGCGGCTTCTATTCCGGCAAGAACGAGGCCAGCTAGATACTTTGGAAATGGCGTCTCGCACGAGTAATGCATATTTCCGTCAAAGTAGGTTACCACCTCCACGCCATGCTGCGCGGCCAAATCTTGCACCGGCTGAAACGCATCAATGATGGGCAGCCCATGAGCCTCTAAACGCTGCTCCAACGCCTGCCGGTATCTGTTTCGCTTCCCGGAGACCTGCTCCGCTCTGGTCCACAGCAGCAGCGGCAGCACACGAATAGCTTTGCGCCGGGCGATCTCCATGAACCAGTCCAGGTGATACAGCAAACTCTCCAAGGACTGACCAGACCTGAAATGGTTAGACTCGTTCAGCGCATACTCCCAGACGACAGTCGACCCATCAGGAACCTCCTCTCGCAGCAGGCGAAAAATACCCATAAGTGAGGTCGCGGCGCCGACCGACATGTTCGAGATGGCGCCCAACGCGGCTTCATTGACATGAGCCGTCCAACCCTTGTTCATCAGGCTGTTGGAGCCGCCGATTATGAATACGTCTGTCACTTTTCCCTCCGCTGTTGGCCTTGTTTGCGCGGAGGAGGAAATTCACGTCAAGGTGACCGGGGCTGCGGCGACGTTTGTTGCTAATTTTCACCGCCTATCGCAGCACTTTAGTAACAGCGGCATTGGTACGAATGCGGACAGGGCTTGGAGCTAGCCAAGGGTTGCAAAAGTTCCACTGCCTTGATCACCTTGCGCCGCATTGCAGTTGCCGTGACCTCTGTCCGACGTCCCTCCCTCGTTGCCACCAGATCACCACCAGCGCGCCCCAGGGTGCTGCGATTTCCGCGATTGTCGAAGGGCAGGTGCCGTAGAGACGAAGAAAAGCAGGCAGAAGGTCAGACAGGATCAATCCACAGACCAGAGGTGGGGTTTCCTCGTTGTTGGAGCGCACCGCTTGTGGGTTGCCGGGCGGGTCATCTCCAGGCGCATGCCTTCCAACTCAGTGATCTGGCGTTCGATCCGCCAGAGCGTGTCTGCCTTCTCTTCGTCCGAAAGGTTCATCCGGCCGATGTTCGCGCGGCACAGCATCAGTGTTGTTCCGGCTGCCGACAGATTGGCCCGAAGGACCTCAAATGTCGTTATGCGATGGGTCATGATCCTCTCCTCTTTGTTCGTCATGCTACTGCGGCGAGGTTAAGGGGAGGCTAACGATAGCCCACATGCGCAGCAAAAAGCCCCGCCGAAGCGGGGCACTACTCTCTACCACAGCCCCATCGTCGTGGGTGGGGCAAGCGGGAGCGTTAACCATTCTGTTGAACAGTTCCAGTTGAGAAAAGTTAAACCTCCGGCGTATCGTGGCGCCGGAGGTCTTTCTGGGTTGAAGTGCTTACGCAGCCTCAACCGCAGATAGGCCTTGGTTAGACGTTCTGTAAATAACGATCCGTGCCGGCAGCGACGTTGCTTTCTGGTGAGGGTAAATCTGCCACACAGATAGGCGGCAAATGCGGCCGAGTCGCGACTGGGGGGATCAGCGCAGATGGATTGGCGCAGCCCCGCCAACTGGAAACACGCGACTACGGGGCCGGATGTGGGGAGTACACAGCGCGACGAGGACATGCTGTCCGTAAGTCTGTCCAGCGCATGAAAAGGCCCCGCCGGTGAGGGCGGGCGTGAGTCCAACAGGGAGTGCGGGTCAACACGCGTTAGACCGCATTGTTCCTAGCAGGCATGAAAAGCCCTGCACGGGCGGAGCGGTCATCCCCTCAGCCTTGCCACGGCCTCGCGAACAACCTCCGCCACAGCCGGATGTGCCCGGGCGGCGGCTTTCTCGTATTCCCAGATGGTATCGGCCAACCCCTCTCCGTCCACATGTATGCAAAGAGGAAACTCGATTAACGTGTTCAGCAGCGCGTCTCGGAGGGCATCAACCTCCCCCGCGTGCGGCGCTGATGCCTCTTCGGGTTCGCTGCCTCCCTCATCCGTCACAGGTACACCTTGGCCCTTTCCGGCACTGTTTGCTGCGGCTGATGCAGCTGTCCCCGCAAGCCTGACCCTTGCTGCACACCTTGCAGCAAGCGGCGTCCAGCAGCACCGCCTCTAGTCGAAAGTCTGCCAAGTTCAAAAGCCGCTGTCGTGCTGTGGCGATGTCTTCTGCTGTGAGGGCACCAACCGCGAGGGCTGGTTCGCCTGCTGCGGTCGGTTCACCGTCGGCAAATGCTGGAAGGCAAAAGCAAATGAAAATCGCTGCAAGGAATTGACGCATAACCAAACCGGACTCGGAGAATACAATTTCATTCCTAAATGGGCAGGCAATGATTCGCCTATAATTACTTGCGGCTTAGGGCGCTTAAGGAACAGGAGCCCTGACTTTCTGGAAAGGTCTGGCCGACCGGGTTGATGCTGCTGCGCCCCTCTTTGGGGCATCAAAAAATCAGCACGCGCGTGCTGCCATAACCGCGGGCCCAGGCCCCGATGTTGCAAGCACGAGGGGCGGTTCGTTAGGAAAGGATCTGATGTCGAACCACTTGAAGCAGGTGCCGTCTTGGTTGCGGCGATCGCCTGACGATATCGGGAAGCTGTTAGACGCCTGGCGGATCAACCCAGCGCGGAAGGAGCGAAGGTCCAGCAGCCACCACAGGTCAAAGCCTGTCTCGGCAGCGTTGGCGTGGCCGTAGAACAGCCAGTCCCCTTCTCCGTTCACGATCTTGGCTACTTCGGTCTGGTTGCCGGAAGGGAGGCGCGAACGGATTGTGAAATCGTAGGGGTATCGGCCGGCGTAGCCATGGCGCCGAACGCGGGCAGCAATCCGCACGTCCCTGCCATCAAGCATCAGCAGATCGGTGACTTGGCGCATGTCCAGATGATCGGGCGCGATCTGCAATAGATGGACACCCACGATCCTGCGGATTTCCGGGATGAAGCGGTCGGACCAGCTTCTATTCGTGACGTATGATCCGTCCATGTTGCTACGCTGCTTGGGTCAAATGAAAACGCCCGACCAAAGCCGGGCGCGGGTTCTAGCAAGCCATTCGGCGCTGCATCAGGCCGGTCAGAAATTCCCATCGCGGCCTGTCGTTCGCCTCAAGGATTTGCCAAGCAAGCCGACCCCACCAAACGCGTTCGCGTTCCTGTGCGATTGCGTCCATGCTTGGTAGGCCTGCAGAACTGACAACGATTGGGCTTTCCTGATGAGCGGTGGTCGCCTTCATGTGACCGAGCGCCATCAGCCCATCGAAGAGTTTGTTGTCTCCACGCCTATGCGCGTACCCCATCAGCATGATGATAAATTTCAGGTCGTCGTCCGCCTGTGCGACGAGGCCAAGAAAATCTTCGCTCGTTATCCCGTCGTTGCCTGCAAACCGTTGCACATACGGTGTCATGCCGCGGCTCCCTGCTGATCAAACCTGCGGTTGAAGTTGACCCACAGCATCGGCCTGATGTCGCCCAGATAGATGAAATCCAGGCTCACCCCGGAGGCGGCACAGAATTTCAGAACCTCGGCCTGCGGGGCGGCATCCTCCGCCAACAGATCAGGGGTGAGATTGTCGGGCATATCGATCCCCAGCGTGTCGGCTGCGAATTTCAACCGCCCAAGCCGGGTGGCCGGCATTGCGGGCGCCGCGCCTTGCTCCACCAGCGCCCGGGCCTCGACCCAGAACGGATCCGTCTCTGTGTCAGGGAGAGATTGCCCGATGCCCGTGAGTGCGATCGCCTTGGCAGCGAAGTCAGCGGCGCACGTGCTGGGCAGCGCCTGCATCTTGTCCTCAAGGTCCGCGATCTGGGCAGCAAAGCGCTGTCCGTCTTCATCATCGTGGCCAGACTGGATGTGACGTTCGGCTTCTTCGGTGAGGGCCTGATGCCGCCGGAACAGGCGCAGGATTTCCGTCTGAGCTTCGTCAGCCAGATTGACGGTGTGAACAGTCATGGTTTTCCCTTTCAGGTGGGTGGAGGTTAAAGGCATGGACAACGTGTATCGTCAGCATAAAATGAGGTCTGTTGATACATGTTGTCAACACTGAAAATATGCTAATGACACACGGATTTAGTGATGACCCCAGAACAGTTCAAAGCGGCAAAGGCGATCCTTGGCCTGAGCAATCCTGATCTTGCTGAGATGACGGGTCTGCACAGGAACACCGTCAACAAGCTGGACAGGGGGGAGGGCAAGGCATCTACGGTTCAGCTCGTGCGAATGACCCTAGAACAGCGCGGGGCGCAGTTCCTGGACAACGGCGATCTGGCAAATGGCCCCGGCGTAGCGCTGAAGGAAGGAAAATGAGGTGGGCTTCAATAGCTGTGGCGCTATTGGCTGTGTCCTCTGCCTATGCACAGGAACTGAGTGGGAACACCTTGTATGAGCAGTGCATTTCTCCCAAGGGGCAAGGCTTCTGCTACGGCTTTGTAACGGGCGTAAGGATGGGGATCCAAGCAGGAACCGCTTACAGCCTGACCACCTTGGGACACGCGGATGAGAGAAACGTCGTCGATCTGACGTATAGAGCAACGGGGTATTGCGCCCCGGTCAGCGGCGGCACGTTCTTTCAGTTGATGGATGTTGTGGTCGACTATCTCGCGCGCAATCCACAGGAGCGACACGAGCCTGCATTTAGCCTCGTCCACTCGGCATTGCGGGAGGCATTCCCATGCTCTCATTAGTCCCCCTGTCTGCAAACCCACCTATCAGTCGCCCTGCACAGTCAGCAGCAGCATTACGTCTGGGGCTGCGCTGGGCCGGGTTAAGCGGTTCCGGGGGTAAGGATGGCTCCCGTCCCCTTACCGCCCTCTGCGCAGCCTCTCACCACAGCAGCCGATATGCCTAAGCGGAGCGCCGGCCGCACAGTTCGGCGACTGCGACGAATTCGTCATCAGCGTCCAGTTCGTCAAGGATTGACGACACGCTGCGATCTCCGATCATCCTGTCACCGTTGCGCTCGACCCAAGTGCGTAGATCATCTGTCTGATAGGCCGCGATGGTTTCGCGCTCCTTGGGCGTGTCCACCCAGCCAGGAGCGGCAGGCATTTCAAACAATGCCTTCGTCTAGTTCCCGGCCATAGGCAGCCGCATGCCGGCGCGAAGCCTCGTATTCGGCCACTGCGGTGTCATAGTCCGCGCGCTCCAAAGCTGGTTCGACTTGTCCTCCCGGAGGCGATGGAGTGTCACCGATCTGTGCCGCAGCCTGTGCGCGGGCAGCGTTGATACGAGGGCCTATTTCCCCCATCCCGACGATGAGTGCCTGATCTGCCTCAAGAGCGGGTAGGCGGGCCTTATCCGTCACGCTGGCGCCCTGTCCTTGCAGGCCTCCGATCTCCCCCAGGTCAGCCCGCGCCCGCTGGATCCTGCTGCGGAGTTCTGAGCGGGCCTTCTTGCCCTAAGTCTGGGCGAGTTCTGCTTCCAGCCGGTCGACTTCCTGAACAGCCCCATCCCTGGTGGCAACCGTATCCGCCTCGTAGCTTGGGACGGCCTCTCCTGCCTCCGCCCTGCGGCGGCGCGCAAGGTCCAGCAAGGCGTCTCGCTGAGCAAAGGCTTCCGCGTCAATGTTGCGCGCGAAAGCGTCGATCCGGTGGACCTCTAACTGCTCCACCACAGGGCCGATGTTAGGGCGGGACGGCGCCGGGGGAAGGGCTGTTGATGCGCGGGGCAACCTCACATCTCCCCCTGCAGCGGGGGGCGTCACCAGTCGTCGAAACCAAGGGCGACACGTTCTCCAGTTGGACGCTCCACACGCAACCCCGACAGGGGCGACTGATCCGCGAAATCTTCCAGCCGCAGGTTTAGGGGCGGCGGCGTTTCGACAACCGTGTCCCGAACATACTCGAATGGGTGGCGCAGATCGGCAAGCGCGTCCTCCACGATGTCCACGTTCAGTTGCTGATCGAAGTCCGCCACGCGATCCGACGGCTTCCCTGTCCGTGTCCCCCGCCAATAGGTGATCCCCCGCGCCAGCCCCTCAACAGCGCCGCCAAAGATCGCACCGCCCGCCGCCGCATAGGCCAGCGTCATGGCAACATCAGGCTCAGGGATATCGAGCCGCTTCGCCATGTCAAACCGATCCGGCATGGTGACGCCCTCGGCCGCGACGTTCAGCATCGCCTCCCGGCCCATGATGCGGGCAAGGGAGCCGGGGGCACCTCCAGCGACAAGGAACGGCCAGTTGCGCACGTCGAGAAGATCAGCACCAAAGGCGCCGATGATTTCCGCGATCGGACGATTTGCCCCGCCTGGCATCGTGGCCAAGGTTTCAGCCAGATCGCGCCTTTCCTTTTGGAACTGGTCGTTCAGCCGCTGCTCGACCACTTCGTCAGATACGTCCGGCCCGCCCCATTCGGGATCCTTGCGCGCCTCGTCCAGAACCTGCTTGCTGAAGTTCGGGCCGAAGATGCTGGGGAGGTCCGCCAAGTCCTCGGGCATTTGGCGTTCCTGCATTCCCGCCGCCCGCGCCCGCTCGTTGAACCCCTCGACCATCTGACTAATCCGGTCTGCCCCCATGTGGCGCGCGGCCTCGACCGCAAGCATATCCCGTTGCTGGATCCTTTCGCGGCCGCGCCGAAAGTTGGCATTGGCCTGCAGCAAGCTTTGTTCCGTTGCCGCGCTGACGCCACCCCAGAAGCCTGTGAGCGGCGTATCGGTGCCGCGCGCCTTGATAGAAACGGTGCTGGGCGGGGGGTTAATGAAGAACGTCATTTGCCGCCTCCAGCATTTGGACTTTCTGCCGCAGGTCCGTCCTGATCCGCTCGAACAGCAAAGCACAGCGGGCAGGAGCTTCCATCTCGTCAAGGATCTTCGAGGCGTGACGAGGACCAAGTCCGTCGCCCATGTCGCATAAGAAGTCTCCGCCCTCGGCTATGGTCTGGCGCGCGTGAGCTATTGCCTCGGCAAGCGGCTGGTCCTTCGGCGGCTCTGTGTCTTCAGCCAAGTATCTGATGAAATCTCTGACTGGCCCCTGCGGGGTTTCATAGGTGGGGAATGTGCGTGCCATTTTTGGCTCCTTTGGGAGGTGATTGATGGGGGAAACCGGGCGAAGCCTGCCAAAGCAGGACACAAGACGCCCAAAAGACGAGGGGGGATGTGGTAAGATCTCTATAGTGTCCTAGGAACCCGGACAGGCTCAGCCTGAAAATCGGCCAAAACGTCCGGCTTATTAGGACAGGCTGTCCTAAATTGCAGGACAGGCTCGCCCAAAACGTCCGCTTTTTTAGGACGGGCCTGTCGGTTTTATAGGACAGGGTTTTGTTTTAAGGCTGCATGGCGTTTACCCTCCGCGACCGGGTAGTCATTGCCGGGAGACCACCTCTCGAACTCCTTTGATGGACGATGCTCCCCAAAGGCGCCCATTTCCGTCAGTCGCCAAGTTGTCGCCTTGCCTTCCCCATTGATGCCCAGGCAGCCTACATGGACGGCGACAATGAACCCCTTGCGTTGCAAGTCCTGGAGGGCGCGTGCGGCGGTGTCTTTGTGAACGCCCAGATACCCGGCTGCCTCCCTGACGCTACAGATCACCGCCCCGTTGCTCGCGCCATGGTGACCGGCGCGGCGCTTGATGAAGGGATACAGAGCCTTTGCAGGCGGGGTCAGGGCCTGCCATGCCTCGCAGTCCATTGTCTGATGCAGCATCGGCACGAACTGCGGCAGGGTACCAACCTTCTTCCTTTTAGCCATTGGTCGCCTCCAGCCAGTGGTTTTCGCCGTCGGACCTGATGACAGCGAAACCTGCCTCAATTAGCTCGATAGCGGCTGATACACTCTGGCGATGCGAGGGAAGGCCCTGCGCCTTTAGGCACTCAGCCACGATCCGACGCATGAGCTTGCGCGCATCAACGGACAGAACGTGGGCGTCACCTATGGGCGCACCCTTCCGTTATAGCCGTGGCTGAGGCGTATACGTAACTTTGAGGGGCGGTTTCGCGGTGGCGGACGAACCGGATGGATCCGTCACTACGTTCTTCCGTGGCCAGCTTGGCGAACGTGGCAAGCTGAACGGGCTGAAAGCATAGGGTTCGGCCTCGGTAGACGTGAACCAGTTCGCAGGGATCGGCACCCTCGGCCACCAGCTTGCGGCAATAGGACAGCAAGGCCGGTTTCACAGGAAGGTCAATCCGCATGATCGCCCCCTGAATGAACCTGGCCCAGAGCCTTTAGGACGGCCGGTAGCAAATCAGTGCGGAACGCGAGCCCTTGTTTGCCTGGTCGCATCTCCCCTGCATCGTCGCGATACCAGACGCGAAAGTTGATGATGTCCCGCCCTTTGAAGTGTTCCGCTGTGATGCGGATCACCTCGCGGCTGTTTTTCGGGATCGCTCCAAGTTCAATCGGGCGCCCCTCCGAAACCCCCTGGGGGCTGGGTGCTGTTACGTTTGAAGATCTGGGATGAGCCATTGCTCTTGCCTTCTTCGTTGCAGGCAAGGGCGCTGGGCATTATGTTCCAAGGTGTTCGATGCCCTGGATAGCAATACCGCCGCCGCCCTTATGCCCGAGGGTGGCGGTTCTTATTCAGCGGGGGCGAACAGCGCTTCGATGTCAACGCGGCGCCAACGAGTGGAGCCGCCTACCCGAACTGGACGGGGTAGCTGCTCCTTTCTCACCTGCCTCCATACGGTGCTGACACCTAAGCTCAGCATCGCAGCCACATCGCGGACGGTCAGAAGTTCAGGACGGTTGTGGGTTTGCATGGGCACTCTCCATATCGGTGCCCACACCATCTCTCGATTAATGCCATCTCGGCCAAATGGAACAATTCAAAGAAGACTACCGCAATTTTTCGGATTGAGCGGCAGCAAAATCAAAGATCGAGGGGCCCCACCTGCGTTCATTCATCGCCCCGAGAAGGATCCCGTTCACATCTGCCTGTTGAACTGCAATTTGGCATTGGTGAGCAACATCACCGACTTGGATGCCTAAGATCTTAAGGATGCGACCCACTGTCCGACAAAACTCTCCCGTGGCCTCGCTATGTCGCTCTGCATGCCTGCCGTATCCTGGCGTTTCTCCGTAGGCGAGAACCCAGATTTCTGCACATGCCGCCGCCACTGATTGCGCTGAGGCAAGAGGCTTCCGCCCTCTCTTGCCTTCAGGTCCGACGTCATGCTTTGCGGCCTCAAGTGCCAGTGCGAAGCCCGGCTCAAGCGCCTCTAGTGCTGATTGGAGCTTGAGAAGGTTGGGCTCCCCTCCCCAATCAAGCATTTGCATAGACCCAGGGGACAATGCTGCAGTAGCGGACTGCAATTTCTGAACCGCTTTGCGAAATCTTAACAGCCGCTTGACCTCTTCCTTCCGCTGATCCGTTGTTGGAATTTGGGCTGACTTAAGAACTTGGGCAATCAATGCTTGGGCTCGCATTGGTGACTTAGCCAACGCTTGCTGGAGACCTATCTTTTTCAACTCAGCAACTACTTGATCCCGCTTCACGCCCTGACAAGCTCCACAACCTGGCCAGCCGCACCGGTGACAAAGCGGCCCCAAGCATCCATGAGCCCGCGGCGCCGTTCGAGAAGATCCGACCGCGCATAGGATTGTTCGACGGCGTTGCCCGTTGCATGGCTCAGGCAGGCCTCGGCAACCTCCCGTGGGGCGTGGGCGCTCTCGCTGGCCCAATCTCGGAATGAGGACCGAAAACCATGGGTCACGAAGCCATTGCGCTCCATCCGCGCAAAGAGCGACTTGAACACCATGTCGGAAAGCGGCTTCCCGCCCGCTGTATGGCTGCGCTGGGGCGAGGGAAAGCAATAAATGGGGTCCATACCCCTAACCCCCTCAAGTACGGCCAGCGCAGCCTCTGAGAGCGGCACTCGATGCGGCTTCTTCCGCTTCATTCGTTCGGCCGGCACGGTCCAGACCTTTTGCGCGAAGTCGATTTCCTCCCAGCGCGCCCCACGGGCCTCGCCAGATCGCGCAGCGGTCAGGATGATGAATTCCAAGCACCGGGCAGATATTCCCTCGCGGCCTGCCAGATCGGCCATGAAGTCCGGAACCTCGCGCCAGGGCAGCGCCGCCATGTGGACCTTCGATCGCTCCACCCTTGGCAACGCCTTCTCAATGCCGGTGACAGGATTGCCTGAGGTCAGGAAGCCCTTGCCCTTTGCCCAATCCATGACCGTGCTGAGGCGCTGCTTGAGCCGCTTTGCTGTCTCGGGCGTCGTGGTCCAGATCGGCGAGAGGATCTCCAGCACATCGCCGCTGGTGATTGTGTCGATCGGCCGTGAACCAATCTTCGGGACAGCATAGGCTTCAACCGTCGCTAGCCAGGTTTCCGCGTGCTTCTTGTTCCGCCAGGTAGGCAATAGCGCCTCATGGACGGACTTCGCCGCATCGTGGAAAGACGGGATGCCCTTGGAGCGCTTGCGTTCTGCAAGAGGATCGCCCCCTTGCCGGGCTGACTTGCGGTGAGTGCGGGCTAGGTCGCGCGCCTCGGCAAGCCCCACCACGTTTACCGAACCAAGACCCATTTCGCGGCGCTTTCCGTGAACGAGCGTGCGGAGGATCCATGACTTGGCGCCTGTGGGTCCGATCCGCAGATAAAGGCCAGGAGTATCATCGTCGGAATACATGCCGGGCTGCTTGAGGGCGGCAATCGACTTCACCGATAGCTTAGGCATATCCTGTCCCACCATTTGTCCCGCCAACAATGGTGGGACAGGATGAAATGGATTGCAACAGACTGATACAGGTTTCGCCTAAAAGTGCAGGTATTGCTGGATAAACTGGAACGGGATGGAACTGCGCGGCACAGGAGTTAGGTGGACCTTGGCTCCACCAAAATCATCCCGTATTTCCAAGCGTTCGGCCTGCGCCGCGCGATGGTGTTTACCTCACCCGCTGCCACGTCCCGGCATTGCGGCAGATCATCATCACGCATCCCCCGACATCCAGAAGATCCCCTCGCAGCGTCAAGCGCGCCGTATAGCCGCGTCCGGTTTCCGGGTTGATGATGCGTCCCTTGCCATAGGTGCCGCCGCCTGTGGGCAGGACATCGGCCAGGATGGACGCACCCAGGTCACTGGCCGCGACCGCCTGACCCGCCGCGTTGAATGTGCGAACCACGGTGCCGCACAGGCCCTCCCCGCAGGGGAGGATTTCGACATGGCCGAAGCCGCCATCCTTGCCGGGCTGGGTGCGCCAGGTGCCGGCCAGGGGATCGGCAGCCCAGGCCTGGGCGGCGGACAAGGCCAGTGTGGCAAGGGCAAGGGCGACAGCAGGTTTCATCGGATGACCATGGTGTAACGGTTAGGACGGAAGGCGCAATTCAGGGGTCGGCAGATCCAATGAAAACAGGGCCGGTGTTACCCGGCCCTGCTGGATCGCTTAATGTGCGACGGCCCCACCGGCAGATCGGTCGTCGCGCATGGCGGCAGTCCTTGCGGCCTCGGCGGCTTCCTCGGCGGCCTCGTCCCATTCAACGGGTTCTGGCATCCGCACCAGGGCGTGCTTCAGCACCTCGCGGACGTTGCTGACCGGGATGATGGTCAGGCCGGTCTTCACGTTGTCCGGGATCTCGGCCAGATCCTTTTCGTTGTCGGCCGGAATCATCACCGTCTTGATGCCCCCGCGCAATGCCGCCAGCAGCTTTTCCTTCAAGCCGCCGATGGCCAGCACGTTGCCGCGCAGCGTTACCTCGCCCGTCATGGCCACGTCCTTGCGGACCGGGATGCCGGTCATCACCGACACGACGCTGGTCACCATGGCAATGCCCGCCGACGGTCCGTCCTTGGGCGTCGCCCCTTCCGGCACGTGGACGTGGATGTCGCGCTTGTCGAATTCCGGGGGCTTCACCCCGATTTCCGGCGAGATCGAACGAACGAAGCTGGATGCCGCGTCGATCGATTCCTTCATCACGTCGCCCAGCTTCCCGGTCGTCTTCATCCGGCCCTTGCCCGGCAGGCGCAGCGCCTCGATCTGCAGAAGGTCACCCCCGACCGAGGTCCAGGCCAGGCCCGTCACCACGCCGATCTGGTCCTCTTTCTCGGCCAGGCCGTAACGATGGCGGCGCACGCCCAGGTATTCCTCGGCCTTGGCGGCATCGACCGTCACGGACTTGACCTGACCCTTCAGGATCTCGGTCACGGCTTTGCGGGCCAGCTTGGCGATCTCGCGTTCCAGCGAACGCACCCCGGCTTCCCGCGTGTAATAGCGGACCATGTGGGTCAGCGCGTCGTCCGTCACCTCGAATTCGCCCTTGCGCAACCCGTTCGCCGCGATCTGCTTGGGCAGCAGGTGCTGGCGCGCGATCTCGCGCTTTTCGTCCTCGGTATAGCCGGACAGGCTGATGATCTCCATCCGGTCCAGCAGCGGCCCCGGCATATTGTAGCTGTTGGCCGTGGTCACGAACATCACGTTCGACAGGTCGTATTCCACTTCCAGATAGTGGTCCACGAAGGTCGCGTTCTGTTCGGGATCCAGCACCTCGAGCATCGCGCTTGCAGGATCGCCGCGGAAGTCCTGGCCCATCTTGTCGATCTCATCCAGCAGGATGAGCGGGTTGGTCGTCTTGGCCTTTTTCAGGGCTTGGATGATCTTGCCCGGCATCGAGCCGATATAGGTCCGGCGGTGGCCGCGGATTTCCGATTCGTCACGCACGCCGCCCAGCGAAATGCGGATGAACTCGCGTCCCGTCGCCTTGGCGACCGAACGGCCGAGCGAGGTCTTGCCGACGCCCGGAGGGCCGACGAGGCACAGGATCGGGCCTTTCAGCTTCTGGCTGCGGGTCTGCACGGCCAGGTATTCGACGATCCGTTCCTTGACCTTTTCCAGGCCATAGTGATCGGCGTCCAGCACCTTTTCGGCGGCGACCAGATCCTTGCGGGTGCGCGACTTCACGCCCCAGGGCAGCGACAGCAGCCAGTCGAGGTAGTTGCGGCTGACCGTGGCCTCGGCCGACATCGGAGACATCGACTTGAGCTTCTTCAGCTCGGCATCCGCCTTGTCGCGGGCTTCCTTGCTGAACTTGGTCTTGGCGATCTTTTCCTCAAGCTCGGCAATCTCGTTCTGGCCGTCCTCGCCGTCGCCCAATTCCTTCTGAATGGCCTTCATCTGCTCATTCAGGTAATACTCGCGCTGCGTCTTTTCCATCTGGGTCTTGACGCGGGACTTGATCTTCTTTTCCACCTGCAGGACGGACATTTCGCCCTGCATATGGGAATAGACCTTTTCCAGACGCTCGGCCACGTCCAGCGTGTCCAGCAAATCCTGCTTGCGGTCCAGGGCAATGCCCATGTGGCCCGCGACCAGGTCGGCCAGCTTGCCGGGCTCCTTCGCCTCGGCCACGGCGGAGACGACCTCCTCGGGGATGTTCTTGCGGACCTTGACGTAACGCTCGAACTCCTCGGCCACGGTGCGGACAAGGGCGGTCACGGTGGCGGAATCGCCGGGCGTTTCGTCCAGGATAATGGCGGTCGCTTCGAAGTGATCGTCGTTTGGGACAAATTCGGTGATCTGGACGCGTTCGCGCCCTTCCACCAGCACCTTGACGGTGCCGTCGGGCAGCTTCAGCAGTTGCAGCACATTGGCCAGCACACCGGCGCGAAAGATGCCGTCTTCCGCGGGTTCATCGACCGAAGCGTCCTTTTGCGCGGCAAGCAGGATCGGGCTGTCGGATTCCATCACGGCTTCCAAGGCGCGGACCGATTTTTCGCGGCCCACGAATAGCGGAACGATCATGTGCGGAAAGACCACGATGTCGCGCAGCGGCAGCACCGGATAGGTCGAAGATGCGAATTCGTTCATTAGGCGTTCCTTTCTGCCCGAAGCCGTGGCCCCGTCATGGCGGCACACGGCCCCTGCGTTTCGTCAATCTAGGGCTGTGGCCCCCCGCATTCAATATGACGCGCAAAATGCCCGCTATTTCCGCCCGGCCTATCGCGGGATGACGATTTCGGCCCGCAGCCCGCCCAGCCGCTGCCCCCGGCCCAGCCGCAACTGTCCGCCATGGGCGCGGGCGACATCCGCGGCAATCGCCAGGCCAAGACCCGCGCCCCCGCCTTGCCCGCGTGCCGGATCCAGGCGGGTAAAGGGCCGCATCGCCGCATCCACGCTGTCGTCGGGGATGCCGGGGCCGTCATCCTCGACCCCGATGCGCAGGCTGCGCGGACCAAGGGTCGCATCCAGTTCGGCGCGGGTGCCGTATCGCGCGGCATTGCCCAGCAGGTTTTCCAGGGCGCGGCGCAGCGTGTCGGGGCGGAACGTCGCGCGCCCCGCCCGGTCGCCGTCCAGGCTGCGCAGCGTCACCCGCTGGCCCGCCCGCTGCGCATCGGCCACGATGGCGTCCATGAACTCGGCAACCGGAGTCGGCTCGGGCGGGCTGTCCTGCGCATCGTTGCGGGCATAATCCAGAAAGGCATCGACCATGCGGTTCATTTCCGCGATGTCGGCCTCCATCGCCCCGATTTCCTCGTCATCCACCGGCTGGTCAGAGGACATCATCGACAGGCCAAGCCGCAGCCGGGTCAGGGGCGTGCGCAGGTCGTGGCTGATCCCAGACAGCATCAGCTTGCGCTGCTCGTTCTGGCGTTCCAGCCGGTTGCGCATATCCAGAAAGGCCGTGCCGGCGCTGCGCACCTCGGACGCGCCGGACGGGCGATAGGGCGCCATCCGGCCCTTGCCGTATTCTTCTGCCGCCTCGGCCAGGCGGCGGATCGGGCGCAACTGGTTGCGCAGGAACACCGTGGCGATCCCGGTCATCAGCAGCGAGGTGAAGACCATCAGCACCAGTAGTTGATGCGGGTTGGACGCGCTGACCCTGCGTCGGTCGAAGGCCAGCGTATAGGGACCGGCCGCGCCGTCCACCGTGACGATCACCCGCTTGTCGTCGCTTGCCAGATCGATGGCGCGGATATTGCCCAGCGTTTCGCGCAAGACCTCGATCACCACGCGCCCCGAGAAGTCATAGAAAAGGCGGCTGTCGCCCTCGGGGCTGCCCGTGGGCATACCGATGGTCACTTCCAGAGGCACGGCGATTTCGCAGCCCGCATCCCGCTGGCCGCCCGCGCGGTCGATTCGTGCCGCGACAAAGGCCAGCTCGCGCGCCATGCTGGTGGTCATCTGCCGGGTCACGCCTTCGAAATGGCGTTGCAGGAACATGACGCTGACCACCAGCATGACGACCACGACCGGCAGGAACAGGATCAGGGCCGCGCGCCCGTAAAGCCCGCGCGGCAGAAACCCCTTGAGCCAGCCGCCCTCTGCCTGGTTTGCCATGGAAACCCCTGCCTGTCGTGCTAAGGCTAATGACATGGACGAACGGACGAAAGACCCCCTGCGCATCCTGGCCCCGAACCCCTCGCCGCTGACCGGGCCGGGGACGACGACCTTTCTGCTGGGCGGCAGGGATGTCGCGGTGATCGACCCTGGCCCCGACCATCCCGGCCACCTGGCGGCGATCGCGGAAGCGGGGCAGGGCCGGATCAGCCACATCATCGTCACCCACGCCCATCTGGACCACAGTGCGGGCGCGCCACGACTGTCGCAGATGACGGGGGCGCCGGTCCTGGCCTTTGGCGGCGCGCTGTCGGGGCGATCCCCGATGATGCGGCGGCTGGCGGATGAAGGCGTCGGCGGAGGCGAGGGGCTGGACCTGTCGTTCGCGCCCGACATCGTCCTGCACGACGGGCAGGTGATCGAGGGGGACGGCTGGCACCTGACAGTCCTGCACACGCCCGGACATTCCGGCGGCCATGTCAGCCTGCTGTGGGACGACCAGATTTTTTGCGGCGACGTGGTGATGGGCTGGTCCTCGACCATCATCTCGCCGCCCGACGGTGATCTGGCGGATTACCTGCGTTCGCTCGACCGGCTGGCGCATCACCGGCCCCGGCGCCTGCTGCCCTCCCATGGCGAGGCCATAACGGACCCGCAGGCCCGCCTGTCCGACCTGGCCGCCCACCGCCGCCAACGCAGCGCCCAGATCCTGACCGCGCTGCGCGACGGCCCAGCGGATGCCGCCTCGCTTGCGGCCCGTATCTATGAGGTGGCCCCGGCGCTGATGCCCGCGGCCGCCCGCAACGTCCTGGCGCATCTGCTGGCCCTGGCCGACCTTGGCGCAGTGGTCCCGCTTGATGTGCTGGGTGCGAAGACCCGATTCATGTCTTTGTGAAAAAATCGTTCTTCCCCCTCTGGACGCCCCCCCGTGCCATTGCTATACGGCCCCCGTGTTCCGGCGTAGCTCAGCGGTAGAGCAGTTGACTGTTAATCAATTGGTCGTAGGTTCGATCCCTACCGCCGGAGCCAAATCCTGAAAAAGATCAGCTACCCCAAGCCTCGCGATCCATTCGTGGAACCGTGACGCGGCTTTGGGCATTGGCGCAGATTGCACATCCATCCAAGCCTGCCTAAAATGCCGCCCTTGACGCCCGACAATCGCTATATCGTCGTCCGCGGTCGGTTGTGGCGGGCAGCAAACCCCCATTTGCCGGGTGCGGAACGGGAACAGCTGGTCAAGGCGCTGATGGCGGCGCGACGGGCGGTCGGGGCGGCGCGGATGTCAGGCGACAAGACGGCCGAGGACGGCGCGCATCGCGACGTCAACGAAGCAAAGATCGCCCTGGGCGAGCGCGGGCCTGTCTGGTGGGACGATGGCGCGCCGGACTTGAACCGCAGGATGGTGAAGAATACCCCCTATGCCGGCTGGTTCGAACGCCTGGGACAGCAGGAAAGCTAGCCGTCTGCCGTCTTGTCGACCGTTATGCGAAAAGCTGCGGCTGTCGCGTCAGGACAAGTCCTCAATGATGTAATCTTCCCAGTCTTCCTCGCTGACGGTGACCTCGCTGACGGTCCAGCCGCGGACGCTGGCGCCGGCGCTGTGGACGGTTTCGCGGTCGCCCGAGACCAGGTGGTGCCACTTGTAGAGCGGCCGTCCTTCGTGGCGCAGACGATAGGCGCAGGTGGCGGGCAGCCACCAGGCGATCTCGGCCAGCTTGCGGGGGGTCAGGACGACGCAATCAGGGACAAAGTTGTGGCGGTTCGGATAGCTGCTGCACTGGCACTTGTCACCGTCCAGCAGCTTGCAGGCCACGCGGGTGAAGGCCAGTTCGCCCGTATCCTCGTATTCGATCTTGTTCAGGCAGCATTTGCCGCAGCCGTCGCACAGGGCTTCCCATTCGTCGGGCTGCAATTGGGGCAGGGGCAGTTCCCAGAACCGGTCGCGCATCATGCGCCCGCCAGCACCGCGCGGGCCTGGTCCGCGTCGGCCGCGATCTGGTCGATCAGAACCTGCACGCTGTCGAACTTCGCCTCGTCGCGCAGGAATTCGACAAGGCCCACGGACAGGTGCTGGCCATAAAGATCGCCGTCAAAGTCGAACAGATGCACCTCCAGGTTCGGGGCGTTGCGGCCGAACATGGGACGAACGCCCAGGCTGGCCACGCCCTGGCAGGACAGCTTGTCAGGCCCCGTCAGGACATCGACGACCACCGCATAGACGCCCAGGCGCGGCAGGTGCAGGTCGTCCATCTGCATATTCGCGGTGGGCCAGCCGAACTGGCGGCCGCGCTTGTTGCCATGGATCACCTCACCTTCGATCCGGTGAAGGTGGCCCAGCATCCGTTCCGCGTCGCGCGGGCGCCCATCCGCCAAGGCCTGCCGGATGGCGGTGGAGCTGTAATCCTGGCCGCCCGTGCCAACCAGCGGCACGGCGGTGACGCCGAAGCCAAGCTGGCGGCCCAGATCCTGCAAGGTCGCGACATTGCCCGCCCGGTCCTTGCCAAAGACGAAATCCGCGCCCACGGTCACATGAACGACACCCAGGCCGCCCACCAGCACGTCGCGCGCAAAAGCATCGGGCGACAGGCCCGCCAGGACCGCGCCAAAGGGCAGCTCGTAAAGCTGCTCCACCCCCAGCCGGGCCAGGCGGTTTGCGCGGGATTCCGAATTCATCAGCCGAAAGGGCGGCGCGTCGGGCGCGAAGAACTGACGGGGATGGGGTTCAAAGGTGACGATGCCCAGGGGGGCGTCGGCCGCCTGCCGCGCGGCCTCGATCACTGCGCGATGGCCCAGATGGACACCGTCGAAATTGCCCATGGCGACGGATGCGCCGCGGGCGCCTGCCGGAAGTCCAGTCCAGTCGCGGTGGATTTGCAAAGGGTGCCCCCACTGGGGCTGCCAGGAGCCCCGTCAGTCGAACTTGCGGCTTGGCGCCAGAACGACCGCCTCGCCTTTCAGGACGACCGTATCACCCACGAGGCAGCGGGTTGCAAGCGTGACCCGCCGTTTCGCATGATCGATGGTTTCCACCGTCACCTCGGCCCGGACAGTGTCGCCGGGGCGGACGGGGGCCATGAATTTCAGCGTCTGACCCAGATAGACGGTGCCATGCCCCGGCAGTTGTTCCCCGATCACCGCCGAGATCAGGCCCGCCGTCAGCATCCCATGCGCGATTCGCCCCTCGAAGATGGTGTCGCGGGCGTAATCATCATCCAGATGCACCGGGTTGCGGTCGGTCGACACCTCGGCGAACAAGTCGATGTCGCGATCCGTCACCTGCTTTTGCAGATAGCGGGTCATGCCCACCTCCAGATCCTCGATGACGATGGTGCCGCGGGGAAGGTTGTCGAACATGCTGCGTTCCATGGGCTTGGCCGATAGCAGGGCAATGATGCTGCATAGCAGCGAAATTTTTTGCGCGCAAGAATATTTCTGATATACAGCACCAAAGTATAATATCCTTTCGCAAAGGATCGGCAGTGATGGAAAGCGGCAACCAGTCACAGGCAGAATTCTGGACCTCGCCCGCCGGTCGGGCCTGGGTCGATCACGAGGCAAGCCTGGACGCCACCATGGAGGGGATCATGGCGGTCCTTCTGGATGCGGCCGCATTCGCCGACGGGCAGGATGTCCTGGACGTGGGTTGCGGAACCGGGGCAAGCACGATCGCGGCGGCGCGAAGGGTTCCGGCGGGCAGGGTGCTGGGCCTGGACATCGCCGCGCCCATGCTGGAGCGCGCACGGCAGCGCGCCGTGGCCCAAGGCGTGACGAACGCGACGTTTCGCCTGGGCGATGCCCAAGTCGAGCGTCTTTCCCCCAAACGCCACGATGTCCTGATATCCCGCTTCGGGATGAGCTTTTTCGCCGACAGCGTGGCCGCGTTCCGCAACCTCGCGGCATCATTGCAGGAGGGCGGGCGGATGGTCTTTGTGTCCTGGGACGGATTGGAGCGAAATCCCTGGTTTTCCATTCCGCAACAGGTGGCGGGGCAGCGGCTGGCGGCTGAGCCGGATCCGGTCTCCACTGCGCCAGGGCCGATGGCATTCGCCGATCCCCATCATGTCCTGGACCTGATGGACCGGGCCGGCCTGTCGGATGGCCGGTGGGAGACCTGGCAGATCGACCTGACCCCGCCCGGCGGGGTTGCGGGCGCGGCAAGGTTGGCCACCCATGTCGGACCTGCGGCGCGTCTGCTGAGGCTGTGCAACGCCACCGCCGAGGATCGCGCGGCGATTGCCGCCGATATCGAAACAGCCTTTGCCCCATTCGGACAGGGGGACGCGGTTCGCATCCCCTCGTCCGTGCACGTCTTTTCCTGCCGCGCGTGACGGCAGGGCTGATCGGTCAGCGCAACCGGCCGATGCTGTATTGTGGGGCCAGGGCGTGGCCGCCCAGCCAGTCCAGAAGCAGGGCAAGGTCGGGGTTTTCGACATCAGGCCCAAGCGCGTCCGCCGCCAGGCCGCCCGTCACGAACAAGGCGTCGATCCCCTGGTCCAGGGCGCCCTTCACATCGGTGAAGACGCCGTCGCCGATGGCCAGGATTCGCGCATCCGGCCCCAGGTCCAGCAACCGCCGCGCCCGGTCATAGATCGGCGGATGCGGCTTGCCGAAGTAAAGCGACCGCCCGCCCAAGCCTTCATAATATTCCGCCAGGGCGCCCGCGCAATAGATCCGCGTCTCGCCCATGTCCACGATCACGTCC
Source organism: Paracoccus actinidiae (assembly GCF_030863885.1). Classification (NCBI taxonomy): domain Bacteria; kingdom Pseudomonadati; phylum Pseudomonadota; class Alphaproteobacteria; order Rhodobacterales; family Paracoccaceae; genus Paracoccus; species Paracoccus actinidiae. The sequence continues at coordinate 772,429 of NZ_CP132956.1, read as the reverse complement.
GGGTTGGCGCACAGCATCGGCAGCCCCCGGTCGCGCGCGGCCATCAGCCGGTCGTGGTAATCGCCCTGCGTTTCCGTCAGTTCGTCGAACGGGCCGGTGGCGACGATGCCTTCCGCTTCCTCCAGCGATACCCGGTGGATCGGCGGGGCGTCGGCAAATTCGCCAGGAATGTCGTCGAAGAAACCGTCGTCCTTTTCCGTGCCGATGTGCCAGACCTTTCGGCCCACGGCGCCCGCGAACATCGCCTCTTGCGCGGCATCGCCCGAACTGACGACGATGTCCCAGGCGTCGCGGGGCACGCCCATGCGGTCAAGCTGGGCAATCACGAACTGGTTGGGACGCGGCGCATTGGTCATCAGGACGACCTTGCCGCCGCCTGCGCGAAAGGCTTGCAGGGCGGCGACGGCGGCGGGATAGGGCTGCTTGCCGTTGTGAAGGCAGCCCCACAGGTCGCAGAACAGCACGTCGTAATCGGCGCCGATCTGGGACAGCGACTGGATGATCTTGCTCATTACAGGGCAAGAACCGGAATGATCTGCTTCTTGCGGCTCATCACGCCCGGCAGGACCACGCTGTCGCCGGTGACAGCCACGCCAAAGCTGCGTTCGGCAAGCCGGCGGACGAAGTCGTTGGGGATCAGCAGGGTCGCTTCCTCGCGCAGGATATCGACGACGAAGCACAGGACTTCGTCCGCGCCATCCTCGGCGGCGACACGGGGCATGGCGGCGATCAGCGCGGCCTTGCGCGCCAGCAGCACCTGCGGCGCGGTGGTTTCCAGGACGGTGATCCGCAGTTGCTTGCCGCCCAGTTCGTATTCCTTGCTGTCGGTGCGCAGCAGGGTTTCATCGTTGAAGGCGCTGATGTCGGATTTGGCCGCGAACATTTCCGTCGCATAGTCGGTGATGTTGACGCCCAGGTCGGCGGCCAGCTTTTCGGCCACGGCGCGGTCATGGGCGGTTGTGGTCGGGCTGCGGAATTCCAGCGTGTCGGACAGGATGCAGGTCAGCATCGCGCCCTTGATGGCTTCGGGTGCGCGGGCCATGTCCGCCCCCATCAGGTCGTGCATGATCGTGGCGGTGCAGGCCAGCGGGCGCACGGTGATGTTGATCGGGGTGCGGGTCTTGATGCCGCCTGCCAGCAGGTGATGGTCGATGATCTCGATCACCTCGGCCTGATCCAGGCTGGCGGGCAGTTCGGCGGGGTTGTTGGTGTCCACGATCACGCATTGATCGCCGGCTGCGACATCGGCGATGATCTGCGGCTTGTCCAGGTTCCACCGCTTCAGCATCCACAGGGCCTCGGTGTTGGGTTCCCCTTGCAGGACCGCCTGGGCGGGGGACTTGCGGACCTCGTTCAGATACCAGGCCCAGATGATGGGGGAACCGGTCGAATCCGTATCGGGGGCGGTATGGCCGAAGACCTTGATCATGTGATGCACCTTCGCAGCGTCTGGATGTCGCGCGCGTTATAGGGGGTGCGGGGGGCGATGTCCAAGGGGGACGGGTCAGCCAAGACGTCGCGCCGCATCCTTTACCAGGGCATGATGCGGTGAGGCCCCATGAGGGTGCGTTCGGGATGATCTTTTGGAATTGGTGCCGGTTGCAGGAATCGAACCCGCGACCTTCTGATTACAAATCAGCTGCTCTACCAGCTGAGCTAAACCGGCGTGACGCGCAAGGGCGGCGTCTTCTGCCTAGCCCCTGCGGGCGGTTTCCGCAAGCGGTGAAAGCGGTTTGACTGTGCGGATCGCCTCGCTACTGTGCGACGGCACCCGCAAGGGTTGAGGTGAGACAAGGGGCAGGGCCGATATGCAGATGGTGTTCCACCTGGGGGTGCATGGCACGGACGGGGACAGGCTGCTCAAGACGCTTCTGAACAACCGCGACTGGCTGATGCAGCACGGAACCGACATCGTCACCCCCAACCGCCACCGCGGCCTGTTCGAGGAGGCGCTGATGTCCCTGAAGGGGGGGCGCGCCACAGCCGAAATGCAGCAGATCATGCTGGATGCGGTGTTGCACAGCGAATCCCCCGACCGCGCGGTGTTTTCCACGCCGACCTTCATGGGCGCGCCGGGCCGGGTGGTGGGGCAGACGGGGCTGTATCCGCAGATGGGCGCAAGGGCGGCGGCGCTGGCCAACCTGTTTCCCGACCACGAGGCCGAGTTCTTTCTGGCCATCCGCAACCCCGCCACCCTGATCGCCGAGGTGCTGCCGGTCTTTACCGGGGGCGGCTATCACGTTCTGATGCAGGGCCGCCGTCCCTTGGACCTGCGATGGCGCGATCCGATCCAGGCGCTGCTGCGCGCGGTGCCCGGCCGCCGCGTGGTCATCTGGTGCCACGAGGACGTGCCCCTGATCTGGCCCGAGATCGCGCGCCTTGTGGGCAGCATCCCCCCGGACGCGCCGCTGAAAGGCGGAATGATGTATCTGGAAGAGATCCTGGACCAGACCGGCCTGGGGCAGTTGAAGGAAGCCTTGGCCGCGCAGGACCAGATGACCATCGCCAGGCGTCGAGCCTTGTCGGCGCAGATGATCGAGGCCCATGCCCTGCCCGCCGCGCTGGATCAGGTGATCGACCTGCCGGGATGGACGCAGGATCTGGTGGACCGCGTCACCGACCAGTATCGCGCCGATGTGGCGGAAATCGCGGTCCTTCCCGGGGTCGAGTTCATCCTGCCCTAAGGGCGGTCAGCGCGCCACCAGCCGGTCGTATTGCGCGGCGGTCAGATAGCCGGTCGCCTCCAGGTCGTTGGCCCGCTGCCACGAGGCGATGGCATTGCGTGTGCCCTGGCCAAAGACGCCGTCCACGCCACGGGTGTCGAAACCCCGCTGGGTCAGCCCGGCCTGCACCGCCCGGCGCTGCTGGAGGCTAAGGCCCAGGTCGGCCTCGTTCCCGGCAGGGCCGACGGACGGGGTGGTCGTCGCGGCGGGCCGGGTGGTGGCCGTTCCTTGCAGGATCTCGTTCGCCTGGGCGGCGTTCAGGGTGCCGGTCTGCGCGTAATTGCGGTCCCGTTGCCACAAGGCGATGGCCCGGCGCGTTCCGGGACCGAAATTGCCGTCCGCGCCGTTCGTGCTATAGCCCAGCCCGTTCAGTTGCCGCTGGACCTGCACGCGCTGCTGGCGGGACAGCCCTGCCGTGTCGCCCTGGCTCTGGGCGGCTGGCGCGGTTGTCGTTCCGCCAAGCTGCTGGACGCGATCACGCGCCTGCGCGGCATAGGCCCCGTTCGGGAACTGCCGCAGATAGGATTGATAGGCTGCCCGTGTATCGGTGCCTTGCGCCTGCGCGAAGGCGGCGCGGTCCTGTTCCTGTTCCAGATACTGGAGGGCAACCCCGCCCACGATATCGCCCAGATCCTGTGCATGGACGGGCGTCAGGGTGACAGCGGCGGCAAAGGCCGCGGAAAGCATCGTTCTGACCATCGAAAGGCCCTTTCGCGTTCAAGCCCCAAAGCGGGGGCGCCAAAGCTATAGCGCAAAGAAGGGCTTCGGGTTCCGAGGGCCGGGCAGGGTCTGCCGCACAACGAAAAAAGGGCACCCGAGGGCACCCTTTCAGTTCAGGCCAAAACCCCCAAAGGGGCCAGCCCGTCGGGCAGGATCCTTACTTGATCTTGCCTTCCTTGTATTCGACGTGCTGACGGACGACCGGGTCGAATTTGCGCACGGTCATCTTTTCGGTCATCGTGCGGGCATTCTTCTTGGTCACGTAAAAGTGGCCGGTGCCGGCGGTCGAGTTCAGCCGGATCTTGATGGTGGTCGGCTTCGCCATGTCATTGCTCCTGCTTCGGGGCAATCGCGCGGCGCAGACCCCGTGGAATTCGTTTGAAGCCCGCCTTTTAGCCATGGGCGGGCCGAAGTCAACCCGAATCGCCCCAAGCCAGGCCGTGATTTGCGCGGAGGGCCTGTAAGCCGGATTCTGTCCACCGCCTGCGCGGCTGGATGACCATTCCTCTGGCCCGGCGGTTGCCCGCCGGATCAAGCTGCCTACCCGGACCTGCTGGGGCAAGGCGGCCCTGCGGGGTTGCCCCCGCGCGCGGTCCCTATTCGGCATTGCTCCTGGTGGGGCTTGCCATGCGGGCGCTGTTGCCAGCCCCCCGGTGGGCTCTTACCCCACCGTTTCACCCTTACCCATGCGGACATGGGCGGTCTGTTCTCTGTGGCGCTTTCCCTGGGGTTGCCCCCGCCGGGCGTTACCCGGCACCACTGCCTCATGGAGTCCGGACTTTCCTCGACATTGCTGCCGCGGTCATCCAGCCCTCCGCGCAAGGCGCGATATGGCCGCGATGTGGCCCTGCGTCAATGAAAAACCCCCGCTGGCCGGCACCGGGGGCGTTGGTCTTGCCGCGAAGGTGCGTGCAAGCACGCACCCTACGGGTCAGCTTTTCGCCAGGTTGCGCAGAACGTAATGCAGCACGCCGCCGTTCTTGAGGTATTCGATCTCGACCTCGGTATCGACGCGGGCTTTCAACTGGATTTCCTTCACCGTGCCGTCGCCATAGGTGATGGTGCAGGGCACCAGCGACAGCGGCTTGAAATCGCCCGCAAGGCCGTGGATCGACACGGTCTCGTCGCCCTTCAGGCCCAGCGTCTTGCGGTTCTCGCCCGGCAGGAACTCGAACGGGACGACGCCCATGCCGACCAGGTTGGACCGGTGGATACGCTCGAACGATTCCGCGATGACCGCCTTGACGCCCAGCAGGTTGGTGCCCTTGGCCGCCCAGTCGCGGCTGGAGCCTGCGCCGTATTCGACGCCGCCAAAGATCACCAGCGGCACGCCCGCGTCCTGATAGGCCATCGAGGCGTCGAAGATCGAAGTCTGCTGGCCGTCCGGGCCTTTGGTATAGCCGCCCTCGACCCCGTCCAGCATCTCGTTCTTGATGCGGATGTTGGCAAAGGTGCCGCGCATCATGATCTCGTGGTTGCCGCGACGCGATCCGTAGCTGTTGAAATCACGCGGCGCGACCTGCCGTTCGATCAGGTACTGGCCAGCGGGCGTGGTGGGCTTGAACGACCCGGCCGGGCTGATGTGGTCGGTGGTGATCATGTCGCCCAGGATCGCCAGCACGCGCGCGCCGTCGATGTCGCTGATGACGCCCGCTTCCTTGGCCATGCCCTGGAAATAGGGCGGGTTCTGGATATAGGTCGAGGTCGGCGGCCAGTCATAGGTCTCGGAGTCGGTGACCTCGACCGCCTGCCAGCGTTCGTCGCCTTTGAAGACATCGGCGTATTTCGACTGGAACGCCTCGCGCGTGACGGTGGCGTGGACTAGGTCGGCGATTTCCTGGTTGGTGGGCCAGATGTCCTTGAGATAGACATCGCGGCCCTCGGGCGTCTGGCCGATCGGATCCTTGGTCAGGTCGATGTTCAGGTCGCCCGCGATGGCATAGGCCACCACCAGCGGGGGCGAGGCCAGGAAGTTCGCGCGCACGTCGGGGCTGATGCGCCCTTCGAAGTTGCGGTTCCCCGACAGCACGGCGGTCGCCACCAGGTCGTTGTCGTGGATCGCCTTTGTGATCGCCGGATCGCCCAGCGGACCCGAGTTGCCGATGCAGGTGGTGCAGCCATAGCCCACCAGGTTGAAGCCCAGGGCGTCCAGATCCTCTTGCAGGCCGGCAGCCTCGAGATACTGGCCCACGACCTGCGAACCGGGGGCCAGAGAGGTCTTGACCCAGGGCTTGCGGTTCAGGCCAAGCGCGCGCGCCTTGCGGGCGACCAGGCCCGCCCCGATCATCACATAAGGGTTCGAGGTGTTGGTGCAGCTTGTGATCGCCGCGATCACGACGGATCCGTCGCGGATGCTATAGTCGGTGCCTTCGACCGGAACGGTGCGCACGGCGTCGCGGACCATCACCTCGCCATCATCCTGCGCACCGCCGCGATAATCGGCGACCACCTTGCGGAAGCTCTGGGCGGAATCGGTCAGCGGCAGATAGTCCTGCGGGCGTTTGGGGCCGGAAATCGCCGGCACGATGCTGCCCATGTCCAGTTCCAGCGTCGAGGAATAGACCGGCGCATAATCTGCGCCGCGCCAGAAGCCGTTTTCCTTGGCATAGGCTTCGACCAGGGCGATCCGATCCTCGTCGCGTCCGGTGTTGCGCAGATAGCGCAGGGTTTCGTCGTCGATGGGGAAGAAGCCGCAGGTGGCGCCGTATTCGGGGGCCATGTTGGCAATGGTCGCGCGGTCGGCCAGCGGCAGGTTGTCCAGGCCTTCGCCATAGAATTCGACGAACTTGCCCACTACGCCGTGCTTGCGCAGCATCTGCACGACCTTCAGCACCAGGTCGGTGGCGGTGGTGCCCTCGACCATGCGGCCGGTCAGCTTGAAGCCCACGACCTCGGGGATCAGCATGGACACGGGCTGGCCCAGCATCGCGGCCTCGGCCTCGATCCCGCCGACGCCCCAGCCGAGGACCGCGAGGCCGTTGACCATCGTGGTGTGGCTGTCGGTGCCGACCAGCGTGTCAGGGTATGCAACCAAGTCGCCGTTCTGGTCGGTGTCGGTCCAGACGGTCTGGGCCAGGTATTCCAGGTTCACCTGGTGGCAGATGCCGGTTCCGGGCGGGACCACGCGGAAGTTCTGGAACGCCTTCTGGCCCCATTTCAGGAACTGGTAGCGTTCGATGTTGCGTTCGTATTCCAGATCCACGTTCATCTGGAAGGCGCGCGGATTGCCGAATTCGTCGATCATCACCGAATGGTCGATGACCAGGTCGACCGGGTTCAGCGGGTTGATCTTTTGCGCATTGCCGCCCAGGCCCAGGATGCCGTCGCGCATCGCCGCCAGGTCAACGACAGCCGGAACGCCTGTAAAGTCCTGCATCAGCACGCGGGCGGGGCGATAGTTGATCTCGCGCGGGTTCTTGCCGCCAAGGCTGGCCCATTCGCCGAAGGCCTTGATGTCATCGACCGACACCGAAAAGCCGCCGTCCTCGAAGCGCAGCAGGTTTTCCAGCACCACCTTCAGCGCGGCGGGCAGTTTCGAGAAGTCGCCAAGCCCCGCCTCGGTCGCGGCGGCGATGGAATAATAGGCGTAATCCTTGCCGCCGGCCGAAAGCTTGCGGCGCGTCTTGGCGGTGTCGGTTCCGATCTGGATGGGCATGGTGGCCTCCCTGTCTGCGAAATGGATGGGTCGGGCATGGATGGCCCCTGCTTTGCCCCAAGCGGCGGGGCTGCGCAAGGGCGTCACGCGGCGAATTGTATGCAATCGCATACCATAAGCCGGGCTGTTGCTCAAGGGGCACGGAATGACGGTCACATCCTGCTTAACGAAGCGTTGATTTGTTCGCGGCGCACGCAGGGGGCTATGCAGGGGGACAGATCAATCACGCATCGGACCCCGGAATGCTGACCGGAACGGCAGCCACAAAGACCAGAACCCTTGTCGCCGCATCCCTTTGCAGCCTGGCCATCGCGCTTGGCGGCGGGTCCGCGGGCGCGCAAGGGGGCGATCCCGCACCCGGCGCGCTTGAGGGCGGCGGCATGGCGGCAAGCGCCTCCGGCCCCGGCACGGGCAGTGGGGACCATGGCGACGACGCGCCGGTCATTGCCGCGCCCGACGATGCGGGCCGGGTCGAGCCGTCGCCCCTGTCCACCCATGTCCCCTCCGACATGGGCGGCTTCAACAGCTTTGCCGCAGGCGACGGCGTGCCGCCCATGGAGACCTTTGGCCTGAACCCCGACGCGCTGCCCGTGGTGGTCGAGCTTTTCACCTCGCAGGGGTGTTCGTCCTGTCCGCCCGCCGACGCCATGCTGGCGGGCTTGTCGGACGAACCCGACATCCTGCCCTTGTCCTTTCACGTCGATTACTGGGATTACCTGGGCTGGGCCGACAGTTTCGCGCGGCCCGAATTCACCCTGCGCCAAGAACGCTATGCCCTGGTTGCAGGGGAACGGTCGGTTTATACGCCGCAGGTCATCGTAGATGGCCAGGATACCGCCGTGGCGCTGGGGCCCGCGCAACTGATGGGCCTGATCGACGCCAGCCGCGTATCCCCCGCCACCATCAGCGTCCAGCGCGACACCACCCCCCGGGGCGAGGTGATCGAACTGATGCCCTTGTCCGACCTGGGTGGAGGGGTCGATATCCTGCTGGTCCGCTATGCCCCCGAACGCGAGGTACACATGACCGCGGGGGAAAATCGCGGCAAGGCCATCACCTATACCAATGTCGTCCTGTCGCTGGACCGGCTGGCGGAATGGGACGGGATCGCCGCCCTGCGCGTGACCATCAGCCCCGACGGGCCTGCGGACGACCGTTTCCCCGCCGATACCCGCCACGCCCTGCTGGTCCAGCGGGAACAGGGCGGTGACGGGATGCCCGGTCCGATCCTGGCGGCGATCCGGCTGGATTGACCGCCCGCCTGCAATGCGGGACAAGACGCTGTCTGACGGGCAAGGGAACAGGACGCCATGAAGGAACCGAAAGCCTGGGTGCTGCAAGTGCTGGAATGGGGACCGCTGCTGCTGTTCTTCGCGGTCTTCATGCTGAACCGGGGAACCCCGGTCGCGCTGTGGGGCCAGTCCTATACGCCGCTGGTCTTTGCCACGCTGGTCTTCATCCCGGCCCTGGCGCTTGCCACGCTGGTCCGCTGGCGGCTGACGGGCAAGCTGTCGCCCATGCAGATCGCCACCCTGGTCCTGGTGGTGGTTTTTGGCGGGCTGTCGGTCTGGCTGAACGATCCGCGTTTCTTCAAGATCAAGCCCACGATCATCTATCTGCTGTTTGCGGGCCTTCTGGGCTTCAGCTTCGTGGCGGGCCGCGACTGGCTGCAAGCCATCCTGTCCGAGGCCCTGCCCATGGACGCCGAAGGCTGGCGCAAGCTGACCGGGCGCATGGCGCTGTTGTTCCTGGGACTGGCCATCGCCAACGAGGTGGTCTGGCGCGCCATGTCCGAAACAACCTGGGTTTACTTCAAGACCTTCGGGATGCCGCTGGTGATCTTTGTCTTCCTTATGGCGAATGCGGGCCTGTATCGCGCCCATGCGATCGAGGTGCCGACCGACGACGCCATGAAGTGACTCAGGCGCGCACCCCGCCGATCTGCGCGGGCGCGGCCAGCAGCCGTGACCAGCGAGGCTGTATCCGTCCCGGCAGGCGGGTGCGCAGCATCGACAAGGGCAAGGCCCAGGGCTGCGCCAGGGCGGTGCGATAGAAATCGAACAGCCCGCGCCGAAGATAGGGCGACCAATGCGACAAGCGCAGCGACGGACGCTCGGTCGCGAAGCCCAGCCGGTCAAGTGCCGACAGCGTCGCCGGGTCGTCGATCTGCACGTCCACCCAGTTCGCCGCGGGCCGGTCCAGCCCAAAGCCGAGCGCCTGCCTGCGCCCTCGGTCCAGCCAGATCTCCATCGCGAAGTCGAACAGGTCGTTTTCCCGGGACGTGATGTTCAGCACCTCGGCCCGGCGGCCCGCGGGGCTGTCCAGGGCGGCGGCGGCGGTGTCGCGGAACTCTGCCCCCGTCAACAGGACGATCCGGCCGATGCTGCCGCCATCGGCATGATGCAGGGCCTGCAAGGCCACCCGTGCGCCCAGCGAATGTCCGATCAGCGCGACCGGTCGACCCGCCTGCTGGGCCAGATCCGATACCAGGGCCGCGACCGCCCGCCCGGCGTCCCCGGCACGGGCATAAGCCTGGCCCAGCATCCCGCGTGCTTCCCACCCGAAGGCAAGGGCCAGGCCTTCGTCCGGCGCGCCTGCGCCAAATCCCAAGGCGCGGGGCCAGGACAGCACCCGGCGATCCGCAGGATCGGGGTCCAGCGACAGGATGTGGCGGTGCGGGTCGCAATGAGCGGCGGCGGGAGAGTAACGGAAACCGTGGATCATCACGATCAGGGGCGCATGGCCGGGCAGGGCGCGGGCGGCGGGGATCAGCCCCTCGGGCAGCGCGCGATCCGCATCGACCTTGACCACCGGCATGACGCTTTCTCCTGATCTCCCGGCCACGGGGCATAGGCACAGGGTGCAACACCGGCGTGAAAGAAGCGTTAAGCCTGCGTGACGCACGGTGCGCGCGGTTCGTTTACGCAGGCCAGAACCCGCGTATTCCGCGCCATGCCGTTTTCGGCATTGAATTTTCCACCCTTAGCCCTCTATGTTGCGGCTATGCGTCCTGCTGCCCGCAATCGGGGGTTGCGCGACGCCCACAGTTTCGCAGCGTGGCATTTTTCGCACCGGGTTTCGGAAGGCGGCACGTGTCATGCGGGAAAGCCCGTCCGGGGCGCATCACGATGCGGCCGGGCGATATCGGACAGCGGCGCAACAGGCTTTGGCCTTCGCGTCAACCGTAAGGAACAGACGCGATGACGCGCGCACGGGACGGACAGGATCGGGACGGGGGGGCATTCAGCCCTTCCCGCCGCATCGCCGTAGCCCCTGCCGCGCCCGTGTCCCCATCATCATATCGCAGTCTGCGTTCGGGGGTGCCGCTGGCGCCGCCGGGCGCGCTTCTGCGCGAAAGACATAGCAATGGCAAAGAAAATGCTGATCGACGCCACCCATGCCGAGGAAACTCGGGTGGTCGTGGTGGACGGAACCAAGGTCGAAGAATTTGATTTCGAGACCGTAAACAAGCGCCAGATTTCGGGCAACATCTATCTGGCCAAGATCACGCGGGTCGAACCCTCGCTGCAGGCGGCCTTTGTGGATTACGGCGGAAACCGCCACGGCTTTCTGGCCTTCGCGGAAATCCACCCGGATTATTACCAGATCCCCGCCGCCGACCGCGCGGCCCTGATCGCCGAGGAACGCGCCTATGCCGAGGCGCAGGAGGCCGAGGAGGCGACGCGCGGCAATCGCCGCCGCAAGCCGCAGGCCGAACGCGCCGAAACGGGCGACGAGGTTGCCACGGCCGATGCCGCGCCCGAAGACGACACCCGGGACGACCAGGATACCGGAGCCGACGAGGCCGACGCCGGCGATCACGACAACGACGGCGAAACCGCCGTGACCGACGCGTCCGACAAGGACGAGGAAATTGAGTCTGTCGCCGAAGAGGACGTGGCCGAGGAAATCCGCGTCCAGAAAAAGCCCCGTCCGCGCCGCTACAAGATCCAGGAAGTGATCAAGGTCCGGCAGATCATGCTGGTCCAGGTCGTCAAGGAGGAGCGCGGCAACAAGGGCGCCGCGCTGACCACCTATCTGTCGCTGCCGGGACGCTATTGCGTCCTGATGCCCAACACCGCGCGCGGCGGCGGCATCAGTCGCAAGATCACCAACATCGCCGACCGCAAGAAGCTCAAGGACATCGCGTCCGAACTGGACGTGCCGAAAGGCGCAGGCCTGATCATCCGCACGGCGGGCAGCCAGCGGACCCGGACCGAAATCCGGCGCGATTACGAATACCTGCTGCGCTTGTGGGAACAGATCCGCGACCTGACCTTCAAGTCGGTGGCCCCGGCCGCGATCTATGAAGAAGGCGACCTGATCAAGCGGACCATCCGCGACCTGTACAATTCGGAAATCGACGAGGTTCTGGTCGAGGGCGAGCGCGGCTATCGCACCGCCAAGGACTTCATGAAGATGATCATGCCGACCCATGCCGGGTCCGTGCAGCAATATACCGACCAGATGCCGCTGTTCGCGCGCTATCAGGTGGAAAGCTATCTGTCGGGGATGTTCAACCCAACCGTGCAGCTGAAATCTGGCGGCTATATCGTCATCGGCGTGACCGAGGCGCTGGTCGCCATCGACGTGAACTCGGGCCGGGCCACCAAGGAAGGCTCGATCGAGGAAACGGCGCTGAAGACCAACCTGGAGGCCGCCGACGAGGTGGCGCGCCAGTTGCGCCTGCGCGACTTGGCCGGGCTGATCGTCATCGACTTCATCGACATGGAGGAACGGCGCAACAACGCCGCGGTCGAGAAGCGGATGAAGGACAAGCTGAAGTCCGACCGCGCGCGGATCCAGATGGGCCGCATCTCGGGCTTTGGCCTGATGGAGATGTCGCGCCAGCGGCTGCGTCCGGGGATGCTGGAATCCACGACCCAGCCTTGCGCGCATTGCCACGGCACCGGGCTGATCCGGTCCGACGACAGCCTGGCGCTGACCATCCTGCGCGCCATCGAGGACGAGGGCACCCGCAAGCGTTCGCGCGAGGTGCTGGTCAAGGCGCCGATCGCGGTCGCCAACTTCTTGATCAACCAGAAGCGCGAACACATCGCCGGGATCGAGGCGCGCTATGGCCTGTCGATCCGGCTGGAGGCCGATCCGTCGCTGATCTCGCCCGATTTCGCCATCGAGAAGTTCAAGACCGCGACCCGCAACGTCCCCGATGTCACGGCCCCCGTCCTGTCGGTGGATGCCGACCTGATGGCCCAGATCGACGACGAGGACGAGGATCTGCCCGAGGAGATCGAAGCCGAGGCCGAGGAGGAGCGTGCCGAGGAGACGACCGGGCACGCCGCTGAGGCCGCGTCGGCCGAGGATGAGACTGGCGAGGGCAGGGGCCGCCGCCGCCGCCGCCGCCGGCGCAAGCCGGGCGAACGGGCCGAAGGCGAAGCGGGCGATGGCGACGCGGGCGAAACGGACGGGGACGACGCCGAGGCTGGCGAAACCGCCGAGGCGTTTGGCGACGCGGACGCCGCCGAGGGCGACTCCGGCGACTCCAGGCAAAACGGCCGCCGCCGCCGGTCGCGGTCGCGCAACCGTCGCCGCAACGGCGATCTGCCCCAGGCCGAGGGTCTGCCCGAGGTCGTGGATCTGCAAGATCAGCCGGACGAGCCTGTCGAAGCCATGCCCGGCCTGAACGCCCGTCGCGAACCCGCGGAAACCCCCGATGAAGGCGAGATCGTGCCCCTGTCGGAAATCGCCACCGAACCCCAGGCGGCCCAGCCCGAACCGCAGGCCGAGGATTTCCTGCCGGCCGGTGTGGTCGCCGTAGGGGTCGAGGAAACCGTGATCGAAGCGGTCCTTGTCGAATCGGCGCCGTCCGAGGCGGCGCAGGGCGAGGCCGAGGACGAAGCGCCGCATGGCATCCCGGTCGAGGCGAAAATCGCCGGTTCCGAACCGGCGGAATCATTCGACGACCGCCCGGCCGAGCGAGAGCCGGAAATGGCCGAAGCCGACCCTGACCGCCCCAAGCGCCGGGGCTGGTGGTCGGGCAACCGCTGATGGTGCAAGGGGCGCGGGTCACACCGCGCCCCTTTCGCAAAGGCGTGACGCAATGACCCATGGCTTGCGCCGCCCGAACGGGTAAGGTGCCCGCCATGCTGGGAATCGAACTTGCCACCGCCGCCTTTCTGCCCGCCGCCCTTGTCGCGTTGCTGGCGGGGATCCTGTCCTTTCTGTCGCCCTGCGTGCTGCCCATCGTGCCGCCCTATCTGGCCTATATGACGGGGGTCGGTGTGAACGGGCTGAAAACGCACGAACGCAGCGCCGTGCTGCCCGCGCTGTTCTTCGTGCTGGGCCTGTCCACGGTATTCCTGATCATGGGCTTTGCCGCATCGGCCTTTGGGCGGGCCTTTCTGCAATACCAGGATCTTCTGGCCAAGGCCGCGGGCGTCATGGTGATCGTGATGGGCCTGCATTTCCTGCACGTCATCCGCATTCCGATCCTGGATCACGAGGCGCGGGTGAATGCGGGCAAGCAGGACGGGGGGGCCTTTGGCGCCTATGTGCTGGGGCTGGCCTTCGCCTTTGGCTGGACGCCCTGCATCGGCCCGCAACTGGGCATGATCCTGTCGCTGGCCGCGACCGGGGGAGAGTTGTCGCGGGGCACCGCCCTGCTGGCGGTCTATGCCCTGGGCCTGGGGATCCCGTTCCTGCTGGCCGCGATCTTCATCAACCGCGCCATCGGCCTGATGAACCGCATCAAGCCCTGGCTGCGCGTCATCGAACGCGTGATGGGCGCCTTGTTGCTGGTCGTGGGCGTGATGCTGCTGACCGGGGCGTTTTCGGCATTCTCCTATTGGTTGCTGGAAACCTTTCCGGGGCTGGCGATGTTGGGGTGACCCTGTACCCAATCGCCAGTAGCGCGGACCCGATTTTCCCGCTATGCTAATCGGCAGACCCGGACAAACCGGGCGGATTCTCTGAGGCAGTGACGGCGGTATTCCCATGACCGAGATGGTCTTTGGCACGACGCCCGTTGGGGCGGGCGACCCGATTCTTCCACGCTGGTGGCGCACGCTGGACAAATGGTCGCTGGCCTGCGTGCTGGGGCTGTTTGCCATCGGCATCCTTCTGGGGCTGGCGGCCTCTGTGCCGCTGGCGGAAAAGAACGATCTGCCGCGCTTCTACTATGTCCAGCGGCAGGGGGTGTTCGGGGCCATGGCCCTGGTCACGATGCTGGTGATCTCGATGATGTCACCGCGCCAGATCCGGCGCATCGGGGTATTGGGCTTTGCGGCGGCCTTCGTGCTGATCATGCTGCTGCCCTTCATCGGCGAGGATCACGGCAAGGGCGCCACGCGCTGGCTGTCCATTGCCGGCGTTTCCATGCAGCCGTCCGAGTTCCTGAAACCCGGTTTTGTGGCCATCTGCGCCTGGTTCATGGCCGCCGCGCAAACGATCGGCGGACCGCCGGGCAGGCTTTATTCCTTTCTGACGGCGATGGCGGTGGTGATCCTGCTGGCCTTGCAGCCCGATTTCGGCCAGGCATCGCTGGTGCTGTTTTCCTGGCTGGTGATGTATTTCATCGCAGGCGCGCCGATGCTGCTGCTGATGTGCGTGGCCGGACTGGCAATAGCCGGGGGCGTCTTCGCCTATGGCGCGTCCGAACACTTTGCCCGCCGCATCAATGGCTTCCTCAACCCCGAGATCGACCCCCGCACTCAGATCGGCTATGCCACCAAGGCCATCCAGGACGGTGGCTTCTTTGGCGTCGGCGTGGGCGAGGGCAGCGTGAAATGGTCGCTGCCCGATGCGCATACCGACTTCATCATCGCGGTGGCCGCCGAGGAATACGGCACCGTCCTAGTCCTGGCAGTGATTGCGCTGTATTGCACCATCGTCGTGCGGTCCTTGCTGCGGTTGCTGCGCGAACGCGACGCCTTTGCGCGCATCGCCGGGTCGGGCCTGGCCTGCGCCTTTGGCGTCCAGGCCTTGATCAACATGGGGGTCGCCGTGCGCCTGCTGCCCGCCAAGGGAATGACGCTGCCCTTTGTCAGCTATGGCGGGTCATCCGTCATCGCATCGGGCATTGCCGCCGGGATGCTGCTGGCCCTGACCCGCACTCGCCCGCAGGGCGAACTGGCCGAAATCCTGCGAAGGGGCCGGGGATGAGCGCACCGCTGGCCCTGATCGCCGCCGGGGGAACGGGCGGCCATATGTTTCCCGCCCAGGCCCTGGCCGAACTGCTGCTGGCCGAGGGCTGGCGCGTCCGCCTGTCCACCGACGACCGGGGCGCGCGCTATGCGGGCGGCTTTCCCGATGGCGTCGAACGCAGCATCGTGCGGTCCGCCACGACCGCGCGCGGCGGGCTGGCAGGCAAGCTGACCGCGCCCCTGAAGATCGCCGCCGGCGTCGTGGCGGCGCGGACGGGCCTGCGGCGCGACCGTCCCGCTGTGGTGATCGGCTTTGGCGGCTATCCCACGATCCCGGCCCTTTCCGCCGCCGTGACCATGGGCCTGCCTCGGATGATCCATGAACAGAACGGCGTCATGGGGCGGGTGAACCGGATGTTCGCAGGCCGCGTGCAGCGCATCGCCTGCGGCACCTGGCCCACCGATCTTCCTGCCAATGTCGAGGGCGTCCATACCGGCAATCCTGTCCGTCAGACCGTGCTGGACCATGCCGCCGCCCCCTATGCCCCGCCGGGCGACGGGGCGCTGCACCTGCTGGTGATCGGCGGCAGCCAGGGCGCGCGGATCCTGTCCGATGTGGTTCCCGCAGCCATTGCCGCCCTGCCGGATGACCTGCGCGCCCGGCTGCGCGTCAGCCACCAGGCCCGGGCCGAGGACGCGGCCCGCGTCATTGCCGCCTATGCCGATGCCGGCATCGCCGCCGAGGTGCAGCCCTTCTTCGCGGATGTGCCAGAACGACTGGCCGCGGCCCATCTGGTCATCAGCCGGTCGGGTGCCTCGTCCCTGGCGGATATCACCGTGATCGGCCGCCCGGCGATCCTGATTCCCTTTGCAGCCGCCGCGGGCGATCACCAGACCGCCAATGCCCAGGCCCTGGCCGAAGTGGGCGCGGCGCTGATCCATCCCGAATCGGTGCTTGACGCGCCGGGCCTGACGCGCGACATCCGCGCGATTTTGAACGATCCCCCGCGCGCCAGCCAGATGGCTGCGGCCGCGCTGTTTCTTGCCCGGCCCGATGCGGCACGGCGCCTGTACGACCTTGTCACGGAGATTGCCCGATGAACGCCGCCACCAAACTGCCGCACGAACTGGGACCGATCCATTTCATCGGCATCGGCGGCATCGGCATGTCGGGCATCGCCGAGGTGCTGCTGACCCTTGGTTACGACGTGCAGGGCAGCGACGCGAAGAAATCCAAGATCACCGACCGGCTGGAAACCCTGGGCGCACGCGTCTTCGAGGGCCAACGGGCCGAGAATATCGGTGCGGCGGGCGTCGTGGTGATTTCCACCGCGATCAAGAAGGGCAACCCCGAGCTTGAGGAAGCGCGCCGCCGTGGCCTGCCGGTCGTCCGCCGGGCCGAGATGCTGGCCGAACTGATGCGACTGAAATCCAACATCGCCATCGCGGGCACGCATGGCAAGACCACCACCACGACCATGGTGGCGACGCTGCTGGACGCGGGCGGGCTGGATCCGACCGTCATCAACGGCGGGGTGATCCATGCCTATGGATCGAATGCGCGGGCCGGGGCAGGCGAGTGGATGGTGGTCGAGGCCGACGAATCCGACGGCAGCTTCAACCGCCTGCCCGCCGACATCGCCATCGTCACCAACATCGACCCCGAGCATATGGAACACTGGGGCAGCTTCGACGCGCTGCGCCAGGGATTTTACAACTTCGCCTCGGGGATCCCGTTCTATGGCCTCGCCGTCTGCTGCACCGACCACCCCGAGGTCCAGGCCCTGGTGGGCAAGCTGACCGACCGCCGTGTCGTGACCTTCGGCTTCAACGCCCAGGCCGACGTGCGGGCCATGAACCTGCACTATGAAAACGGCATTGCGCTGTTCGACATCGCCCTGCAAGGCGAGGGGCCGACGGAAACAGGCGATATCGAGATGATCGAGGGATGCAGCCTGCCCATGCCGGGCGATCACAACGTCTCGAACGCGCTTGCCGCCGTGGCCGTCGCCCGTCACCTGGGCATCAAGAAGGCCGAAATCCGCGAGGCGCTGGCCAAGTTCGGCGGGGTGGGGCGGCGCTTTACCCACGTGGGGGAAATCAACGGCGTCACCATCATCGACGATTACGGCCACCACCCGGTGGAAATCGCCGCCGTCCTCAAGGCCGCGCGCCAGGCCACCAAGGGCCGTGTGATCGCCGTCCACCAGCCGCACCGCTATTCCCGCCTGTCGAACCTGTTCGACGATTTCTGCACCTGCTTCAACGAGGCCGACGTGGTCGCCATCGCCGAGGTCTATGCCGCGGGCGAGGATCCGATCCCCGGCGCCGACCGCGACGACCTGGTGGCGGGCCTGATCGCCCATGGCCACCGCCACGCCCGCGCCATCCTGGACGAAAACGATCTGGAACGGCTGGTGCGCGAACAGGCTCGGCCCGGCGACATGGTGGTCTGCCTGGGGGCGGGCACGATCTCGACCTGGGCCAACAGCCTGCCGGAACGCTTGCAGGGACGGGCCGCATGACGCAGGGCGTGCTGATCACGATTGCGGTGGTGCTGGGCTGGATAGTCCTGGCCGCGATCCAGCGGCGGTTGCAGGCACGCCACCGCAACCGCGCCTTCTGGGCGCTGATCCTGATCGGTATCCCTGTCCTCGGCTGGCTGACCCTGAACGGCGGTCCCATGGCGGGCGTGGCGGGGCTTGCCATCGGCATCGGGGTCCTGCTGCGCGCGCCGCGCCGCCGGGTGTCCAAGCACATGGTGCCGCCGGCTGAGTGACCGGCCCCTGATCGCGCCGCCCCCGGGCATCGCCCGTTGACGGGGTGGGAACCGCTGGCTACGACCCTGTGCCATGACCCTTGATCTTCCCACCCCCCGCGGCACCCTGACCCCCGACCGGCCCCTGGACGCGCTGACCTGGCTGCGCGTTGGCGGCCCCGCCGACTGGCTGTTTCAACCCGCCGACGAAGACGACCTGGCCGATTTCCTGCGCGGTCTGGACCCTGCCGTGCCGGTCTTTCCCATGGGCGTGGGCAGCAACCTGATCGTGCGCGACGGCGGCATCCGGGGCGTGGTGATCCGCCTGGGCCGGGGTTTCAACGCCATCACGGTCGAAGGCGACCGCGTGACCGCAGGCGCGGCCGCACTGGATGCCCATGTGGCGCGGCGGGCGGCGGATTCGGGGCTGGACCTGACCTTCCTGCGCACGATCCCCGGCAGCATCGGCGGCGCCGTGTGCATGAACGCGGGCTGCTATGGCAGCTATGTCGCCGATCACCTGATTTCGGTGCGGGCCGTCACGCGGACCGGCAAGCGAATCGTCCTGACCCGTGACGAGCTTGGATTTTCTTACCGCCATGCCGACCTGCCGCAAGGCTGCGTCGTAACCGAGGCGGTGTTTCACGCGCCACCCGGCGATCCCGACGTCCTGCACGCGATGATGGCCGATCAACTGGCCCGCCGCGACGAAACCCAGCCCACCCGGGACCGCAGCGCCGGTTCGACCTTTCGCAACCCGGCGGGGTTCAGTTCCACAGGTCGGGCGGATGATGTCCACGACCTCAAGGCCTGGTCGCTGATCGATCGGGCGGGGCTGCGCGGCCACAGTTGGGGCGGGGCGCAGATGTCGGAAAAGCATCCGAATTTCCTGCTGAACACCGGCGGCGCGACTGCCGCCGAACTGGAAGCCTTGGGCGAACTGGTCCGCCGCCGCGTGCTGGAACACAGCGGCCACTCCCTGCAATGGGAGGTGATCCGCATCGGCGACCCGTTGCCCGGATCAACCGGGAATTGATTAACGAATTTCCCAACAATCTTTGGCGGATAGCTAAAATTGTCCTTTTGCGATTTCCACGCATCCGCTATCCTCGCCCGATAAGCGCAGGATCGGGGGTCAACCCGGCCGCGCGGGGACAGGAAATCCCGGGACCAACCGGGGCGAAAGGCAAAACGTGGCGGGCAGGTCGAGCAGGACAGCCCATACCGTAGCCGTTCTGATGGGCGGACCCTCGGCTGAACGCGAGGTGTCGTTGTCATCGGGGCGCGAATGCGCGAATGCGCTGCGGGTGGCGGGCTATGACGTGATCGAGGTCGAACTGGGGCCTGACCGCGGCGGCCCCCTGGTCGCGCGGCTGGCGGATCTGCGCTGCGATGTCGTCTTCAATGCCCTGCATGGCCGGTTTGGCGAAGATGGCTGCGTCCAGGGGATCCTGGAAGGGCTTGGCCTGCCTTATACCCATTCGGGCGTGCTGGCATCCGCCCTGGCGATGGACAAGACCCGCGCCAAGGATGCGCTGCGCGTGGCCGGTCTGCCGGTGGTGGACAGCGTCATCGCCGCTGCTGACGAGGTGCGCGCGCGGCACGTCCTGACACCGCCCTATGTGGTCAAGCCGAACGACGAAGGGTCGTCCGTCGGCGTCTATATCGTCCATGACGGCGCCAACCAGCCGCCGCAACTTTCTGATACGATGCCCGCCCATGTGATGGTCGAGACCTATGCGCCCGGGCGGGAACTGACCACGGCGGTCATGGGCGACCGGGCGCTTGGCGTGACCGAGATCGTGACCGAGGGCTGGTATGACTATGCCGCGAAATACACGGTCGACGGGTCGCGCCATGTGATCCCCGCCGACATTCCTGCCGACATCGCGCAGGCCTGCGGGGATTATGCGATCCGCGCGCACCGCGCGCTTGGCTGCCGGGGGCTGTCGCGCACCGATTTCCGCTGGGACGATGCGCGCGGTCTGGACGGGCTGATCATCCTCGAGGTGAACACGCAGCCCGGCATGACGCCGACCTCGCTTGCGCCCGAACAGGCAGCCCATGCCGGGATCGGCTTCCCGGACCTGATGCATTGGATGGTCGAGGACGCGCTGTGCCCGAAGTGATCGACCACCGCCCGAACCGGGCCTTGCTGCAGGCTGACCGCGTCAAGCGCGACCCGGCGCCGTCGCGGCTGCAATACCGTCTGGAACGGATGTGGCTGCGCCCGATCTGGCGCCGTGCCGTCCGGATCGGCGTCCCGGCCTTTCTGGTCGCCATGACCGCAGGCATCTGGCTGTCCGACGAGGACCGCCGGGCGCTGTTGTCCGATGGCGTCCAGCAGATCATGACCAAGGTGCAAAGCCGCGAGGAATTCCAGGTCCGCACTATGACGGTCGAGGGTGCGTCCCCCGTGGTGGACACGGCGTTGCGGGCGATGTTGCCGGTCGATCTGCCCGCCTCCAGCTTTGACATCGACCTGACGGCCCTGCGGTTGCAGGTGATGCAGCTGGACGTGATCGAATCCATCGACCTGCGCATCAAGCCGGGCGGGATCCTGTCCGCCGTGGTCAAGGAACGCGAACCCGCGATCCTGTGGCGTCATGCCCGCGGGATCGAGATCCTGGACAAGACCGGCCACCGCGTCGCGTCGGTCACCTCGCGCGATGTGCGGCCCGAACTGCCCTTGATCGCGGGCGATGGCGCTGACCTGGCCGTGCCCGAGGCCCTGGCCCTGATCGACGCGGCCGGCCCGATCCTGCCCCGCGTGCGCGGGCTGGTCCGCCGGGGCGAGCGCCGCTGGGATCTGGTGCTGGATCACGGGCAGCGGATCATGCTGCCCGCGAAAGGCGCGGTGATCGCGATGGAGGCAGTGATCGCCCTGGACCGCGCCCAGGATATGCTGGGCCGCGACATTGCCGCCGTGGATCTGCGCAATCCGTCGCGCCCGGTGATGCGGTTGGGGATCGACGCGCGCAACACGATTCGCGCCGCACGCGGCCAGCCGGTCCTGGGACCGGACGGCAAGGTTGTTCAGGAAGACGAAAAGAAGGGGGGCTAGGCGATGGCGGAACTGTACCAAACGCAACGGGCAATGCGGAACATCCGCCGGGCGGCCCTGCAACGCGGCGTGATCGGCATCCTGGATATCGGCACGTCCAAGATCGCCTGTCTGGTGCTGCGTTTCGACGGCACGGGCACGTTCCGGGAAACCGACGGCGTGGGGCCAATGGCAGGGCAGGTCAACTTCAAGGTGATCGGTGCCGCCTCGACCCGGTCGCGCGGGATGCGCCGGGGCGAGATCGATGTGATGGCCGAAACCGAACGCGCGATCCGCACCGTGGTCGCCGCCGCGCAAAAGGTCGCGGGCGTGCGCGTCGATCACGTCATCGCCTGCCTGTCGGGCGGCCGCCCCGCATCCTATGGCCTGGCCGGGGAAATCTCTCTGGATGCGGGCCGGGTCCATGATCACGACGTGGCATCGGTCCTGGCCGCCTGCGACGCGCCCGATTTCGGCCGGGGGCGAGAGGTGCTGCACGCCCAGCCGGTCAATTTTGCCGTGGATAACCGCAGCGGGCTTGGCGATCCGCGCGATCACGTCGGCAACCGCCTGGCCTGCGACATGCACGTGCTGACCGTGGATGGGGACGTGATCGGCAACCTGGTCCAGTGCATCCGTCGCTGCGACCTGGAATTGGCGGGGGTGGCCTCGGCCTCCTATGCCTCGGCCAGGGCGTCGCTGGTGGAAGACGAACAGGAACTGGGCGCGGCCTGCATCGATTTTGGCGGCGGCGGCACGGGCGTGTCTATTTTCGTCAAGAAACACATGATCTTCGCAGACAATGTTAAAATGGGTGGCCATCTGGTCACACAGGATATCGCCCAGGGTTTGCGGATCCCGCTGCCTGTTGCGGAACGGCTGAAGACCCTCAACGGCGGGGTCGAGGCGACAGGCCGCGACGACCGCGACATGCTGGAAATCGGCACGGGGACGGGCGAATGGGACGCCGATCGCCGGTCTGTCAGCCGCGCCGACCTGATCGGCATCATGCGCCCCCGGGTCGAGGAAATCCTGGAAGGCGTGCGAGAGGTTCTGGACGCGGCCGGGTTCGACTCGATGCCCAGCCAGCAGATCGTCCTGACCGGCGGGGGCAGCCAGATCCCCGGCCTGGACGGATTGGCCGCGCGCATCCTGGGTCCGAACATCCGTTGCGGCCGTCCCCTGCGCATCGACGGGCTGGCCCATCAGTTCACCGATCCGGGTTTTGCCAGTGCCGTGGGGCTGGCGCTGTTCGCCGCCCATCCCCAGGACGAATGGTGGGATTTCGAAATGCCTGCCAACAGTTACCCGACCCGAAGCCTGCGCCGCGCGTATCGCTGGTTCAGGAACAACTGGTGATCTGGGGTGGAATTTGGGGTGGCGCGGGCGCGGCACCGCGTTCAACCGCATTGGCAAGATACCGCCGAAACGGCCTGCAAACACCACCAGATTTTGGGGTTTGCCCGCGTTTTTACAGTGACGCAGCGGCGGTCCGCCGCTAGGATTGAAGACTGATTACGAGGGATTCGACGGGCGGCAGGTCATGACCCGATCGACATAGCAAAAAAACAGGCGGAACCATGAACCTCAATCTGATGATGAACGACGAAGACGAACTCAAGCCCCGTATCACTGTCTTCGGTGTGGGCGGCGCGGGCGGCAACGCGGTCAACAACATGATCGAGAAGAACCTCGACGGGGTCGAGTTCGTGGTTGCCAATACCGACGCGCAGGCGCTGTCGGCTTCGCGCGCGGCCAACCGCATCCAGATGGGTCCGAAGGTGACCGAGGGTCTGGGCGCCGGCGCCAAGCCCGCCATCGGCGCCAAGGCCGCCGAGGAAACGATCGAGGATATCGTCGATCACCTGATGGGCGCCCATATGTGCTTCATCACCGCCGGCATGGGCGGCGGCACCGGCACCGGCGCGGCCCCGATCATCGCGCAGGCTGCGCGTGAAATGGGTATCCTGACCGTCGGCGTCGTGACCAAGCCCTTCCAGTTCGAAGGCACCAAGCGGATGCGCCAGGCCGACGAGGGGATCGAGGCGCTGCACAAGGTCGTCGACACGCTGCTGATCATCCCCAACCAGAACCTGTTCCGCATCGCCAACGAAAAGACCACCTTTACCGAAGCCTTTGCCCTGGCCGACGACGTTCTGTACCAGGGCGTCAAGGGCGTGACCGACCTGATGGTCAAGCCGGGCCTGATCAACCTCGACTTCGCCGACGTGCGGTCGGTCATGGACGAGATGGGCAAGGCGATGATGGGCACCGGCGAAGCATCGGGCGAGAACCGCGCCCAGGAAGCCGCCGAACGCGCCATCGCCAACCCGCTGCTGGACGAGGTCAGCCTGAACGGCGCCAAGGGCGTGCTGATCAACATCACCGGCGGCTATGACATGACCCTGTTCGAACTGGACGAGGCCGCGAACGTCATCCGCGACAAGGTGGACAGCGACGCCAACATCATCGTCGGCTCGACGCTCGACCCCGACATGGACGGTTCCATCCGCGTGTCGGTCGTGGCGACCGGCATCGACGCCGCCGCCGCCATGGCCGAGGTTCCGGCCCCCCGCCGCACCATGGCCGAACCCCTGACGCAGAACCCGCAGGTTTCGCAAAGGGTCGAGATCGCGCCCCAAGGGCCTCAGGGTGACGACCTGCCGCCGCGCCGCGTTGGCACGCCGCTGGCCGAATCCCGGCCCGTCGCGCCGGCCCCCCGGATCGAGGACGAGATGCCGGCCCCGGCCTATCAGCGCAAGGAAGCCGCGCAGCCGATGGCTCTGAACGTCAAGGAGGACGCAGGCTTTATCGCCCCGCGTGCCCCGCAGGGGGCGTCCCGTGGCCAAGCCTCGCCCGAGACGCTGGAGCGTTTGCGCCGCGCGGTCGAGAACAAGGGCGAACGCCAGCAGCCTCAGCCCGCGCCCCAGGAACCCGTGCGCGCGCAAAGCCGCATGGCGGGTCTGGGCCGGATGCTGGAACGGATGGCGGGCCATTCCGACCAAGCCGCGCCGAAACCTGCCGCCGGTTCGATTTCAGAACGCGTCAATGAACGCGTGGCCGTGCGCGCCCGCCAGCAGGACGCCGATTTCGACGATCTGGCCAGCCCGGATGCATCCGGGGACAATGTTGAAATTCCGGCTTTCCTGCGCCGCCAGGCCAACTGAACCGGTCACCCATCTGACAAGAAAGGGCCGCGTCATGCGGCCTTTTTCTTTTGCCGCGGCAAAGTCCCACGGTGAATGTTTCACCCCGTCACAATTCGTTAATTGAACGCTTGCCCCCTTGGGCCTAGGTCATCCGTTACAGCAAAGGGAAATCCCGTTGCGATACAGATGAAGGCAGGTTGTCATGCAGGCGACGTTGAAAACAGCGGTGATGTTCCAGGGGGTCGGGCTGCATTCCGGCGCCCCCGCCCGGTTGGAGATCCATCCCGCTCCTGCCGGCCACGGCATCGTCTTCCGCCGCACCGACCTGTCGCCTGCCGTGGATATCCCCGCCCGGTGGGATCGCGTCACGCCGTCCAGGCTTTGCACGCTGCTGGATGATGGCAAGGGCACGACCCTGTCCACCGTCGAACACGTGATGGCCGCCCTTGCCGGAACGGGAATCCACAACGCCCGCATCCTGGCCGATGGCCCCGAAGTGCCGATCCTGGACGGATCCGCCGCCCCCTTTGTGCGCGCCATCCTGCGCGCCGGAATCGCGTTGCAGCAGGCCGACCTGCGCGCCATCCGCGTGCTGCGCCCGGTCGAGGTGCGCGAGGGAGAGGCTTTCGCCCGCCTGACCCCCGCCGATCACCTGGAAATCGACTTTGAGATCGACTTTGCCGATGCGGCCATCGGCCATCAGGAAAAGCGCCTGGACATGGCCAATGGCGCATTCCTGCGCGAACTGGCCGACAGCCGCACCTTCTGCCGCCAGGCCGATGTGGACGCGATGCGCAAGAACGGGCTGGCCCTGGGCGGCACCTATCTGAACGCGGTTGTCGTGGACGGCGCCCGCGTGCTGTCGCCCGGCGGTCTGCGCCACCGGGACGAGGCCGTGCGCCACAAGATGCTGGACGCGATGGGCGACCTGGCTCTGGCGGGTGCGCCGCTGCTGGCGCGTTACACCGGGCACCGCGCGGGCCATGCCATGACCAACCGTCTGCTGCGTGCGTTGTTCGCCGATCCGACGGCATGGCAGTGGGAAACCTGTTCGCCTGCATTGGAGGACCGCCTGCCGGGCGCGGGCGTGGCGGCATACGACCTTGCCCCCACGGCTTGGGCCGCTGCGTGACCGCGCGGCCTTCCGCCACGTCAAGCGGTGGTGGAAAACGCGCGTGAAATTCAACGGATTGCCATTTTGCGCCCCCTGATGTTCTGTGCTAGAGGGTCCGGGCAGCGCGGTCCGGCATGGGACGGCTGCAAGGAAGAAGTCACAGGCAGGGTGAAGATGGCGCGCTCGAAATTCTCGGCTTCCGTGATGGCGGCGGTTCTGGCGGGTCTGGTTCTGACGGGCTGCGGGCGCGGCGGAACCGATTCCGACAAGCGGAACCTGGACCGCTTCACCGCCGAGGAAATCTACAAGCGCGGCGAATTCGAGCTGGAAAACAGCCGCAAGCCCGAAGACGCGGTGTTCTATTTCGCCGAGGTCGAGCGGCTGTATCCCTATTCCGAATGGGCCAAGCGCGCGCTGATCATGCAAGCCTATTCCAATCACCGCGCCCAGAACTACGAAGAAGCGCGCGGCGCTGCCCAACGCTTCATCGACACCTATCCGGGTGACGAGGATGCGGCCTATGCGCAATATCTGCTGGCCTTGTCCTATTACGACCAAATCGACGAGGTCGGGCGCGACCAGGGCCTGACCTTCCAAGCGCTGCAATCGCTGCGCAGCGTGATCGAACAGTATCCCGACAGCGAATATGCCCGCAGTGCGATCCTGAAGTTCGACCTCGCCTTTGATCACCTGGCCGGCAAGGAAATGGAGATCGGGCGCTATTACCTCAAGCGTGGGCATTATGCCGCCGCCATCAACCGTTTTCGCGTCGTGGTCGAGGAATTCCAGACCACCACCCAGACACCCGAGGCGCTGCTGCGCCTGGTCGAGGCTTATCTGGCCCTGGGCCTGACGGACGAGGCGCAGACGGCCGGTGCGATCCTGGGCTATAACTTCCAGTCGTCGCCCTTCTATGGGGATGCCTACGGCCAGTTGCGCGGGCGCGGATTGGCGCCCGAGGTTCGGGGCGACAACTGGCTGACGAATGTGTATCGCCAGATGATTCAGGGACGGTGGCTGTGACCCCCACCCGCGTGGGATAGGGACCGGCCGATGCTGCGTTCGCTGGACATCCGCAATATGCTGCTGATCGACCGGCTGGAGCTTGGCTTTGGTCCCGGCCTGAACGTGCTGACCGGGGAAACCGGGGCGGGCAAGTCGATCCTGCTGGATTGCATGGGCTTCGTGCTGGGCTGGCGCGGCCGCGCCGATCTGGTCCGCCAGGGTGCCGCCCAGGGCGAGGTGACGGCGGTGTTCGACCTGCCCGTCAACCATCCTGCCCGCGATATCCTTGCCGATGCCGGGATCGAATTGGAAGACGACGATCTGATCCTGCGCCGCGTGAACGGCGCGGACGGGCGCAAGACCGGATTTGTGAACGACCGCCGCGTTTCAGGCGAGGTGTTGCGGCAACTGTCCGACGTGCTGGTCGAACGCCACGGCCAGCATGACGACCGGGGGCTGCTGAACCCGCGCGGCCATCGCGCGCTGCTGGATGCGTTCGGCGCTGTCCCGCTTGGTCCCGTGCGCGATGCCTGGGCGGCCCGCCGCACTGCCCGCCGTGCCCTGGACGAAGCCGAGGCCCGCCTGACCGCCGCGCGGGCCGAGGAGGATTTCCTGCGCCATGCGGTCGCCGAACTGGACGACCTGTCCCCCCAAGCGGGCGAGGAAGCGACCCTGGACACCCGCCGCCGCGCCATGCAGGGCGCCATCCGCATCCGGGAGGATGTGGCCCGCGCCTTGAAGATGCTGGGCGGCGACGGGGCCGAAGGCGCAATGGTCGATGCCGCCCGCTGGCTGGAGGGGGCCGCCGACCGGGCCGAGGGGCGGTTGGACAAACCGCTGGCCGCGCTGTCCCGCGCCCTTGTCGAACTGGGCGAGGCGCATCGCGGGGTCGAGGATGCGCTGTCAGCCCTGGACGTGGATCCCGGCCAGCTTGAGGCGGCCGAAGAACGTCTGTTCGCCCTGCGCGCGCTTGCCCGCAAGCACAATGTCCTGGCCGATGACTTGGCCGGACTGGCGGATGAATTGCGCGACCGCTTGGGCCAGATCGACGCGGGCGAGGCGCAGATTGCCGCGCTGCAACGGCAGGTGGCCGATGCCGACGCCGCCTATGACGCCGCAGCCGATGCCGTGACGCGCACGCGCACGGACATGGCCGTTGCCCTGGACCGCGCCGTGACGGCCGAACTGGTGCCGTTGAAGATGGAACGCGCGGTCTTCCAGACGCTTGTCACGCGGGGCGAGCCCGGACCCGATGGGCGCGACGACGTGGCCTTCACAGTGGCCACCAATCCCGGTGCGCCTGCGGGCGCCCTGGACAAGATCGCGTCGGGCGGGGAACTGTCGCGATTCCTGTTGGCGCTGAAGGTGTGCCTGGCGCGCGGCAACGACGCGCTTGTGCTGATCTTCGACGAGATCGACCGGGGCGTGGGCGGGGCCACGGCGGATGCCGTGGGGCGGCGGCTGAAACGCCTGGCCGACGACGCGCAGGTTCTGGTGGTGACGCATTCGCCGCAGGTCGCGGCCTTGGGCGCCACCCATTTCCAGGTGTCGAAATCGGTCCAGGACGACATGACCACGTCCACCGTCACGGCCCTTGGTCCTGACGACCGCGTGGCGGAAATCGCGCGGATGCTGTCGGGCGATCGCATCACCGACGCGGCGACGCAGGCCGCGAAGGCGCTGTTGCAAGGCTGACGCCTGCCGGTCAGGCCGTGATGAAGTCGCGCACGAATTCGGTCGCGGGCTTGGCACGGATGTCCTGCGGCTTGCCGATCTGTTCGATCCGGCCCATCGACATCACCACCACCAGGTCGGCCAGCTCCATCGCCTCGTCCTGGTCATGGGTCACGAAGACCGTGGTCAGGCCGGTTTCGTCATGGATGTCGCGCAGGCCCTGGCGCAATTCGCGCCGCACCTTGGCGTCCAGTGCGCCGAACGGTTCGTCCAGCAGCAGCATTCGCGGCTCGATTGCAAGGGCGCGGGCCAAGGCCACGCGCTGGCGCTGGCCGCCCGACAGTTGCGTGGGATAGCGGGTGGCGATGTCGGGCAACTGGATCAGGTCCAGCAGCTTGGTGACGCGGCGGGTGATTTCCGCCTTGGTGGGACGCTGGCTGCGGGGTCGGGCGCGAAGGCCATAGGCGATGTTGTCGAACACCGTCATGTGCCGGAACAGCGCATAGCTTTGGAACACGAAGCCCGCGCGGCGGTCCTGGACCGTCATGCCGGTCGCGTCCTGGCCGTTGAACAGCACCCGTCCCGAGGTCGGGAATTCCAGCCCCCCGAGGATCCGCAGCAGCGTGGTCTTGCCTGACCCCGATGGACCCAGAAGCGCGACAAGGGCGCCCGATGGGATGTTCAGGGACACGGGACGCAGCGCGGTCGTGGCGCCGAAGGTCTTGGCGATTTCGTCGATGTCGATATGCATGATCGGTTTCCCTTCAATGGCGACGAATGGCGGCAAGCTGGTCGGCGTGGCGCAGTTCCAGCAGGGTTTTCAGAAGCAGGGTGACAAGGGCAAGCGCGGTGAGCAGCGCGGCCATGCTGAACGCCGCGACGGACAGGTATTCGTTGTACAGCATCTCAATGGTGATCGGCATGGTCGCGGTCTGGCCGCGGATCTTGCCCGACACCACCGCGACCGCGCCGAATTCGCCCATGGCGCGGGCCGTGCACAGCAGCGTGCCATACAGCAGTGCCCAGCGGATGTTGGGCAGGGTCACCGTGCGGAAGGTCCGCCAGCCGGATGCGCCAAGCGTCAGGGCGGCTTCCTCCTCGGCCCGGCCTTGCTCGATCATCACCGGGATCAGTTCGCGCGCGACAAAGGGAAAGGTCACAAAGACGGTCGCCAGGACGATGCCGGGAATGGCAAAGACGATGGGCCAGCCATGGGCGATCAGCCAGCCGCCGACGACCGAATTGGCGCCGAACAGCAGCACGATGCACAAGCCCGCGACCACCGGGCTGACCGAGAAGGGCAGGTCGATCAGCGTGATCAGGAAGGCCTTGCCGCGAAAGTCGAACTTGGTGATCAGCCAGGCCGCCGCGATGCCAAAGGCGGCGTTCAGCGGCACGGCGATGGCGGTGATCAGCAGCGTCAACTGGATCGCCGACCGGGCATCCCGGTTGCCCAGCGATTCCACGGCCGCCAGCCAGCCGTCCTTCAGGGCCTCGGCAAAGACGACGGCCAGGGGGGCGAACACCAGAACGGCCAGGCCCGCGACCGCGATCCCGATCAGGGCTGCGCGCAAAAGGGGCGCTTCCTGGGTGGCTGCGCGAAAGGCGCGCGCGGGGTGAAGGGTGGCGTCAGACATGGCCCATTTTCCTTCGGCTGATGATCTGGATCAGGTTGATCGCCAGAAGCATGGCGAAGGAAATCACCAGCATGGCGATGCCGATGGCGGCTGCGGCGTCATAGTTGAATTCCTCCAACTGGATCACGATCAGCAGGGGCGCGATTTCCGTGCGCAGGGGAATGTTGCCCGCGATGAAGATCACCGACCCGTATTCGCCCACCGCGCGGGCCAGGGACAAGGCAAAGCCCGTCAGCGCGGCGGGCGTCAGCATGGGCAGGATCACATGGCGCAGCGTGTAAAGGCGCCTGGCGCCAAGGGTGGCCGAGGCTTCCTCGACCTCTCGGTCGATTTCCTCGATCACGGGCTGGACGGTACGGGTGACGAAGGGCAGGCCCACGAACACCAGGGCGATGAAGATGCCCGCCTGGGTATAGGCGATCTTCAGCCCCATTTGCTGGAACAGTTCGCCAAAGGCGCCATTGGGCGCATAAAGCGCGGTCAGCGCGATACCCGCCACGGCAGTGGGCAGGGCAAAGGGCAGGTCAACGGCGGCGTCCAGGATGCGCTTGCCGGGAAAGCTGTAGCGGACCAGAACCCAGGCCAGAAGCACGCCGAAGACCAGGTTGAACGCCGCCGCCAGCAGCGACAGCTTGAACGAGAGGAACAGCGCCGCCTGGACGCGTTCGCGGGCCATAACCTCCAGCACGTTGGAAAGGCCGAAACTGGCGCCCTTCAACAGAAGGGCGCCGATGGGCAGCAGGACGACGATGGACAGCATCGTCAGGGTGATGCCGGCCGACAGGCCAAGGCCGGGCATCGCAGTTCGGTGGACCAGGGGGCGCGCAGTCATGGCCGTCACTTCGTCGTATAAATCTGGTCGAAGATGCCGCCGTCACCGAAATGTTCGGGCTGAACCTTCTTCCAGCCGCCGAAATCCTCGATGCTGACCAGATCCAGCTTGGGAAAGCGGGCCACGTCCTCGGGGGCGGCGGCGCTGTCGTCCCAGGCGCGGTAGAAATGCTTGAAGGCCAGCGCCTGACCCTGGGGCGAATACAGGAAATCCAGATAGGCGGCCGCCAGTTCGCGCTGCGCATCGTTGGCGATGTTGCCTTCGACAATGGCGACCGGAGGTTCGGCCAGCACGGACACCGAGGGCACGACGATGTCGAACTGATCCTCGCCGATTTCCTCAAGCGCCAGATAGGCCTCGTTTTCCCAGGCCAGCAGCACGTCGCCAATGCCGCGTTGGGCGAAGGTCGTGGTCGATCCGCGCGCGCCGGTATCCAGCACCGGGACATGGGTGAACAACTGGCCCACAAAGTCCTGCGGGTTCTGGCCGTTCTTTTCCGCCCAGGCCCAGGCCGCTAGGTAATTCCACCGCGCCCCGCCCGAGGTCTTGGGGTTGGGCGTGATCACCTCGACCCCGTCCTTGACCAGATCCCCCCAGTCGGCGATTCCCTTGGGATTGCCTTCGCGGACCAGGAACACGATGGTCGAGGTATAGGGGCTGGAATTGTGGGGCAGCTTCGACGGCCAGTCGGCGGGCAGCTTGCCTGCCTCGGCGATCTTGTCGATGTCGGAGGCCAGGGCCAGCGTCACCACCTGGGCGTTCAGCCCGTCGATGACCGAACGGGCCTGCGCGCCCGACCCGCCATGGCTTGTTTCGATTGTGGGCGCCTCGTGGCCGTCGGCAGCCCATTTTTCGGCAAATGCCGCGTTCACGTCGCGATACAGTTCGCGGGTGGGATCATAGCTGACGTTCAGCAGCGTCTCGGCCTGGGCCGGGGCTGCGATCGCCAGGGCCAGCAGGATGGCGGGCAGCGTTGCGCCGATGCGGCTGGTGTTGGATTTCGACATGGACCGTCTCCTGAAAAGAACTGCGTCGGCGGGGCCGATGGTTAACGGGTGGTATGCGTGGAAAGCGATTCGATCCGGGCTTCCCACAAGGCAGGGTCGCGGCCTTCCAGCAGCGATGCGGCTGCCGCTTGGGGTTCCCGGCTCAGCGCCAGAAGGGGCGCCCCGTTCACGCGATGGACCTGGCCGGTGCGGCGGTCGATCAGCCGGACGGAATAAAGCGGGCGTGCCTTGGCATCGATGTTCTGGCCCTGGATCGTCATCTCGATCGCTCCTTTGACTCGTCGGTCGCTTATTCCACAAATAACGACAGGGAAAGTCGTGTTTAGCAAGAGCATATATTTGCTGAAATGAGGGGGCAGAGGAGAAGATCATTCCCCGGGCAAACCAAAAGGCCCGCCACCAGGGCGGGCCTTTGCCAGAAACCAGGGAATGTTTAGGCGGGGATCACCTTGTCCATTGCCGCCCGCAGCCGGGCCAGGGTGCCGTCCACGTCCTTCAACTTGTCCAGCCCGAACAGGCCGAGACGGAAGGTTGAGAAGCTGTCGCCCTCGTTCACGGCTAGGGGAACCCCTGCCGCGATCTGCATCCCCTCGGCGGCGAATTTCCGGCCGTTCTTGATATCGGGATCGTCGGTATAGCTGACCACCACCCCCGGCGCGGCGAATCCCTGTGCCGCGACCGACCGGACCCCGCGTTCGGCCAGCATCGCCCGCACCGCATTGCCCAGCCGCCATTGCGCATCGCGGGCGGCATCGAATCCCATCGCGCGCGTTTCCTCCATCGCGTCGCGCAGGCCCAGCAGCGCATCGGTCGGCATGGTCGCGTGATAGGCGTGGCCGCCGTCCTCGTACGCCGCCATGATCGCGCGCCATTTCTTCAGGTCCAGGGCAAAGCTGTTGCTGTCGGTCTGTGCCAGCCGTTGGGCTGCCCGTTCCGACAGCATCACCAGACCTGCGGCAGGGGATGCCGACCAGCCCTTCTGGGGGGCCGAGACCAGCACATCGACGCCCGTCGCCCCCATGTCCACCCAGACCGCGCCCGAGGCGATGCAGTCCAGCACCATCAGCGCGCCCACGTCATGCGCGGCCTCTGACAGGGCACGGATGTAATCGTCGGGCAGGATCAGTCCGGCCGATGTTTCCACATGGGGCGCAAAGACCGCATCGGGCCGTGCTTCATGGATTTTCGCCACCACTTCGTCGATCGGAGGGGGCGCATAGGCGGGCTGGGGTTCGTTCCCGACGGGCCGGGCCATTGCCACGGTCGTGTCGCGCGCAAAGCCGCCCATGTCGAAGATCTGGGTCCACCGATAGCTGAACCAGCCGTTGCGGACGATCAGCGCATGCCCCGTGCCGAACTGGCGGGCCACCGATTCCATCGCAAAGGTGCCGCCGCCCGGCACGATGGCAACCTGATGGGCGCCGTAAACCTGGCGCAGGGTCGCCGACAGGTCGCGCATCACCCCCTGGAACCGCTGGGACATATGGTTCAGCGACCGGTCGGTGAACACGACCGAGAATTCGTCCAAGCCCTCGGGGTCGATGTCGGGGTGAAGATGGGGCATCGCGTCCTCCTGTCAAACCGGAACCAGCCTAGCGCCCTGCGGCGGCCCGCGCCAGACAGCCAAAGGCCGCAGGCGGATCAGCCGGGGATCAGCGCGTTCAGCCCTGCCGCGATCATCGCCCCCGCCGTGATGCCCCGCAAAAGGCGCGTCGTCCCGAATGTCCTGCCGCGCATGGCAGTTGAAAAAAGGATTGCCAGGGATGAATACCAGATCAGGCTTTGCAAGATTATCAGCCCGAATATCCGCGCATAAAGATGGTCGGGCGCCGTCGCGGGCAATGCGGTCAGAAACGTGCCAAGCCAGAAGGCGATGGCAAAGGGGTTGGCAAGCGCCGTCACAAGCCCGACAAGGAACGGCCGTTCCCCGACCTTGGCCCTGCCCGGAACCGCAGGCACAAGCAGCATCCGCAAGCCGATCCAGATCAGATACAACGCGGCAACCACCCGAAGTCCCAGGAAAAGCTGGTTGTTCCACGCAATCACCGTGCCCGCCCCGAACAGCGCGATGCCGAACCACAGGCCCGTTGCCGTCACGACGCCCGCAGCCGCGGACAACCCGTCCCGGCGCGATCCGGTGCTGGCCGCGCAGCATATTGCAAAGGTGCTGGGACCGGGCGTCATTGCCACGGCAAGATGCAATCCCGAAACCACAAATATACTCGATAAAAAGTCCATTTTAAAAATCCTGTCGGACCTGAATATATTAAATCAAACATGGAAAATTAATATTATTATTTATTGATCCTTATTCGGGGCTTGCCGGGAAACCGCGAAAAACGCCCCCTTGCGGCCCCCCCGTCCGGGCGACTACCTTCATGGCCGACAGCAACACCGCAGGTTCTTCATGCGTATCGGCATTCTTCAATGCGGCCAGGCGCCCGCCGAATTGAAGCAGGACATGGGCGACTATCCCGATATGTTCGTCCGGCTTCTGGACGGGCGCGGCTTTGATTTCCGCACTTTTCACGTCGAGGCGATGGAGTTCCCCGCATCTGTCCACGACGCCGATGGCTGGCTGCTGACCGGATCGCGCCATGGCGCATACGAGGATCACCCCTTCATCCGCCCGCTGGAACGCTTTATCCGCGACGCCTATGACGCGGCCGTCCCGCTGGTCGGCATCTGCTTTGGCCACCAGATCATCGCCCAGGCTCTGGGCGGCACGGTGGTCAAGCATCCGGGCGGCTGGGCCGTTGGCACGCATGATTACGATCTGGGCGGGGAAACCGTGCGGCTGAATGCCTGGCACCAGGATCAGGTGGTGGTGCTGCCCAAGGACGCACAGGTGGCGGGCCGCAACGAGTTTTGCGAGAACGCGGCCCTGATCTATGGCGACCGGGCCTATACCGTGCAGGCCCACCCGGAATTTACCGACGACTTCATCCGCGGGCTGATGGACAAGCGCGGCAAGGGCAGGGTTCCGCAGGAACTGATGGACCGTGCCATCGACCGCATGGGAGAGGCCGGGGGATCAAGCGCGGTGGCCGACCGGATCGAGGCGTTCTTCAAGCAGCCCCGCCCTATCGCCAAAGGTGCCGCATGAGCGATTGGATCGATGGCTTGCCCCAGGCCGCCCGCGATTTCGTGGCCGGCCGCCGCCTGGACGAGGTTGAATGCATCCTGGCCGACATCGCTGGCGTGGCGCGCGGCAAGGCCATGCCCGCGTCGAAATTCGCGCGCCAGGACAAGTTCTATCTGCCGAACTCGATCTTCCTGCAGACGATCACGGGGGAATGGGCCGACAACCCGGCGGGCGCGTTCACCGAACCCGACATGATCCTGACCCCGGATTTCAGCACCGCGACCGCCGCCCCCTGGACGGCCGACTGGACGCTGCAGGTCATCCACGACGCTTATGACCAGCAAGGCAACCCGGTGCCGATCGCGCCGCGCAATGTGCTGAAGCGGATCGTCGGTCTTTACGCCGAACGGGGCTGGAAGCCTGTCGTCGCGCCCGAGATGGAATTCTTCCTGGTCGCCCGCAACATCGACCCCAACCAGCCGATCATCCCGCCCATGGGCCGGACCGGCAGGCGGGCGGCGGCCAAGCAGGCCTATTCCATGTCCGCGGTCGATGAATACGGCAAGGTCATCGACGACATCTATGATTTCGCCGAAGCCCAGGGGTTCGAGATCGACGGCATCCTTCAGGAAGGCGGCGCGGGCCAGGTGGAAATCAACCTGAACCACGGCGATCCCGTCGCCCTTGCCGACGAGATCTTCTATTTCAAGCGCCTGATCCGCGAAGCCGCGCTGCGCCATGATTGTTTTGCCACCTTCATGGCCAAGCCCATCGAGGGCGAGCCGGGCAGCGCCATGCACCTGCATCATTCGATCATCGACGTGGCGACGGGCCGGAACATCTTTTCGGATGAAAGGGGGGCGGAAACCCCGCAGTTCCTGCATTTCATCGCCGGGATGCAGAAACACCTGCCCGCCGCAGTGGCGCTGCTGGCGCCTTATGTGAACAGCTATCGCCGCTATGTCCCGGACTTTGCCGCGCCCATCAACCTGGAATGGGGCCGCGACAACCGCACCACCGGCCTGCGCGTGCCGATTTCGTCACCCGAGGCGCGGCGCGTCGAAAACCGGCTGGCAGGGATGGATTGCAACCCGTACCTGGGCATCGCAGCCAGCTTGGCCTGCGGTTACCTGGGCCTGGTGGAGGGGGAAAACCCCCGCGGGGAATGCCTGGGCGACGCCTATATGTCGTCGCAGGACGAACTGCCCTATAACCTGGGCGATGCGCTGGACATCATGTCCGACAGCGCGCCCATGCGCGGCGTCCTGGGCGAGGATTTCACGGCAGTTTACGAATCAGTCAAGCGCAACGAATACAAGGAATTCCTGCAGGTCATCAGCCCCTGGGAACGCGAACACCTTTTGCTGAACGTATGAAGCTGCTTTACGCCAACGACCGGCGCGGGGAATATCCGCCCAGCCTTTATGCCGAAACCTGCACGGCCCTGGACCGTTTCCCGCCGCTGAAGGGGGAAACGCGGGCGGACGTGGCTGTGGTTGGCGCGGGCTATACCGGCTTGTCCGCCGCCCTGCATCTGGCGCGGGCGGGTCGGGACGTGGTGCTGGTGGATGCGCATCGCGTCGGATTTGGGGCATCCGGGCGCAATGGCGGGCAGATCGGATCGGGCCAGCGCCAAGAAGTCGATTGGCTGGAAAGCCGCTTTGGCCGAGACACCGCCCGGCGGCTGTGGGCCTTGGCCGAGGATGCCAAGACGCTTGTCCGGTCCCTAGCGGCCGAGTCCAATGTGTCGATTCGCGACGGCGTGGCCCATGCCTGCCGCAGCCTGTCCGAGGTTGCTCACAGCGCCCATATGGCCGCGCATCTTGCGGCGCATTACAATTACGACCGCGTGCAGCCCCTGGACCGCGAAGGCATGGCCGCGCATCTGGGCAGCACGGCCTATGCCGGTGGTGACGTGGATTGGGGTGCTGGACACGTGCATCCGCTGAACCTGGCGCTGGGCATGGCGGGTCAGGCCGCGGCGGCGGGCGTGCGCATCCACGAGGGCAGCCATGTCCATCGGATCGAACATGGGACGGCAACGACCAAAAGCCGCGTGCTGTGCGACACGGGCAGGATCGTCTGCGATCACGTCATCCTTGCGGGCAACGGCTATCAGGGCCGCCTGGATGCGCGGGTCGCGGCGCGGGTCATGCCGATCAACAATTATGTCGTCGCGACCGAACCCCTGGGCAGGGACTTCCCCGAGATTCTGCCCCGGCGCACGGCCGCCGCCGATACCAAGTTCGTGGTCAATTACTGGCGGCTGGACGACGAGCGCCGCCTGATCTTCGGCGGGGGCGAGACTGTCCGCTATCGCTTTCCCAGCGACATTGCCGCCCTGGTGCGCCCGCATCTGCTGTCGGTCTATCCGCAACTGGCCCATCTTCGCATCACCCATGCCTGGGGCGGCACCTTGGCGATCACCATGAACCGGATGCCGCATTTCGCCCGGCCCGCTGCGAACTGCCTGTCGGCGGGCGGCTATTCCGGGCATGGGGTGGCGCTTGCAACCTTGGCGGGCAAGCTGATGGCCGATGCGGTGGCGGGGCAGGGTGACGGTTTCGACGCGATGGCGGCGATCCCGACCCGGCCCTTTCCGGGCGGCTCCATGCTGCGCAGCCCCCTGCTGGTGGCCGGCATGGCCTGGTACGGGCTGCGCGACAGGCTGGGGTTCTAGCGCCCGCCCGCGACCCGTTGGCGCTGGACGGCGGAATCGCGGTCTGTCACGCCCAAAAGGCTGGCAACCAGGCGTATCGCCGTTTCCTCATTGGCCGAGCGGTGATTGTCGGCAAGCGAGACTTCCCACAGGGCGCCGATGATGGCGGCCCGATCCTCGATCGAAACACGCTCCTTGATCAGGCGCGTGAAGCGCACGGTGTCGGGGGCTTCGGCCTCGATCATCTCGGCCACGGCCCGGCGTTCGGCGGCATCCACCGGACCAAGGCCATGGATCCGGGCCAGGACTTCGTCGATGCGCCGCTTTTCGGCCGTATTGTAATGATCGTCCGAACGCGCCACGCGTACCAGCAGGGCGGCCACCGCAACCTCGGCGTCTTCCGCAACCAGGGGCCGCGGATCGGGGTCTTCCGTGAACAGGCGGTTCAACAGATTGCGAAACATTCCCCACCTTACGATGCCATGGACAACATTCAAGGATTAAGGACGCAACTATTCTTTTGTTGTACCGCACGTTGACCAAAGGGCAAGAGGATCGGCGGCCTCTGGCGCGTCAATATCGTTGCGGCACATACAGTTCGCGTGACAGCACGTCGCGTTCATAGTCCGGGTTGAACACTCGGTCGGGCAAGGTCACCTCTTCCGACGGGACATCGGTATAGGGGACCAGATCCAGCAGGTGGCTCATGCAGTTAAGGCGGGCGCGCTTCTTGTCGTTGGCGGGGACGATATACCAGGGCGCCTCGGGGATGTTGGTGTGTTCCAGCATATCCTCCTTGGCCTTGGTATAGGCTTCCCAGCGGACGCGAGATTCCAGATCCATGGGCGACAGCTTCCATTGCTTCAGCGGGTCGTGGATGCGCATCAGAAAGCGCATCTGCTGTTCCTCGTCGGTAATGGAAAACCAATATTTCACCAGCCGGATCCCCGACCGGACCAGCATCCGTTCGAATTCGGGAACGTCCTGGAAGAACTGGTCCACCTCGTCGTCGGTGGCAAAGCCCATCACGCGTTCGACGCCCGCGCGGTTGTACCAGCTGCGGTCGAACAGCACGATCTCGCCGCCTGCGGGCAGATGCGGGACGTAACGCTGGAAATACCACTGGGTCTTTTCGCGGTCGGACGGGGCGGGCAGGGCCACGGTGCG
Source organism: Paracoccus actinidiae (assembly GCF_030863885.1). Classification (NCBI taxonomy): domain Bacteria; kingdom Pseudomonadati; phylum Pseudomonadota; class Alphaproteobacteria; order Rhodobacterales; family Paracoccaceae; genus Paracoccus; species Paracoccus actinidiae. The sequence continues at coordinate 734,099 of NZ_CP132956.1, read as the reverse complement.
CACCACGCGGGGGTTCAACCGCTGGGTGATGCGCTTGATCGCGCCGCCCTTGCCCGCGCTGTCGCGGCCTTCGAAGATAACGACGACCTTTTCCTTGTGATGGGAAACCCAGTCCTGCAGCTTGATCAGCTCGGTCTGCAGGCGCAGCAATTCGCGGAAATACAGTTTCCGGTCCATCTGTTCGGGCCGCTTGTCACGATAGATGCGGCGGATTTCCTCGGACAGGACGGCGTCTTCCAACTCGATCTCGTAATCCTCGTCGAGGGTTTCCATAAGCTCGGCTTCCAGCCAGTCCTTTGGTGCGTCGGTCATGGTCTCAACTCCGGGCAATGCAGGGTTCGTCTAGGGCAGGAACGTGTCGGATTTGCGTCGGTCAGCGCGAAAACCGCGCGGCGCAGGCGGGCGTGACGGCCAGCACGAAATCGGCGCGCCCGCCATCGACCGTGCCGCACCACTGGCCTGTCACGGTGAACAGGCTGCGCGTGCCGGTGGCGGGGCGATAGGCGATGCGCCGGCCGTTCACGTCGAACAGGTTCAGGACGCCGCCGGGATTGGCCGCGTAATATCCCAGGACATTGCCGTCGGCGGTGATGATCAGGCGCCGTTCGTTATCGGGATTGCCGGGCCGGTTCTGCCAGGTGGTGCCGGCATTGGCGGTATTGCCCGACGAATTCCAGGCGGCATTGGGGGAATTGGCGGGGCTTGCCGGGTTGTTGGCCGGATGGCCCGGACCCAGGTCAAAGGGCAATCGGGTCTGGTCCAGCACGATCAGCGGCGCATCCGCCTGGGCCATGGCGGTGGCCAGGGACAAGGCGACGGCTGCAAACAGGGCGCGCATGTCAGCCCTGGGCCGTCTTGTCGCCCTGCTCGGGGCGGGTCCGCATTTCGGGGGGCAGGATGTCGGACCCCTCGGCCCGGTCGCGTTCCAGGGCCGCCCGGCCCAGCATCATCAGCGTGATCGGCGCCGTCACGACGATGCAGAAGCCGATCACGAATTCATGCACGATCGCCCGCCCGTCGATGAAACTGAACATCAGCGCGGATGCAATGATCAGGCTGCCCGTTCCCCAACTGGTCGCCAGCGTGGGAGCGTGGAGCCGGTCATAGAACGAATGCAGCCGCGCAAAGCCAAGCGCGCCGATCAGGGTCAAGGTCGCGCCAAGCACGACGAAAAAGGCGACCGGGATCGCCACGACAAGGGGGACGGCTTGCAGCGGGCTCATTCGATCACCTCGCCGCGGAACAGGAACTTGGCAAGCGCGACCGAGGACACGAAACCCATGATGGAAATGACCATGGCCGCCTCGAAGAAAAAGGCGGTGCCAAGCTGCATGCCCGTCACCAGGAACAGCAGCATGATGGAGACATACAGCGCATCAAGCGCCAGAACCCGGTCCTGCGCACGCGGGCCGCGCAACAGCCGCGTGCCGACAAGACAGCCCGCAAGAGCCAGGGCGATCTGGGCGTAAGCCAGGGCAAGAGACAGGATAATCTCGCTCATTCGAAGATCTCCATCAGCATGGGTTCATAGGTCTGGCCGACCATCTCGTGGTAATGATCGGCCTGGCTGCCATCGAAGATATGCAGGGTCAGGATGCCGGTGTCCGATCCGTATTCCAGCCAGGCCGTGCCGGGCGTCGCCGTCAGGATGATCGCCAGCAGCGCCAGGGCGTTTTCGTCCCTGACCGTCAGGGGGATCTGGATAAAGGCCGATTTGCGCGTGCCGCGTCCTTCGGTCAGCAGCAGCCGGGTGACCTGGATATTCGACCGGATCACGTCCACGATCAGGGTCACGAACAGCCGGGGAATCGTCCGCCAGCGCCGGATCCGGGGCGTGGCGGGATGCAGCGCGGCATAGGCCCAGCCCGCGATCAGAGCCAAACCCGTTCCCAGGATCAGATAGCCCAGCGAAAAGCGTGTCAGCATCAGCCACAGGCCGATCATGCAGAGCGACAGGACCGGATGGGGGAACAGCCGTTTCATGGCTGGTCCTCCCCGGCATCCGTTTCGTCCTCGGGCCGGTCGGCGGCGCGGGGCGTGGCAAAGACGCCATAGGCATAGGCCGCCGTATCGTGCAGCGCATGGGCGGTGCCGGTGGTATAGCGCAGCATCGCCTCGGCCCGGAAGCTGATCAGGGACAGGATCACCAAAAGCGCGATCACCGGGGCGATCTCCAGGGCAAGGACGCGCGGCAGCGGGATGTCATTGGCCCAAAAGGTCTGGATGCCGATCCGCGCCATGCCGATCAGCGTGGCGAAACCGGACAGGATCAGAAGCGCGACAAAGGCCCAGGCCAGGCCCGCCGGCAATGCGGACTGCGCGATCAGCGGCTGGATCATCGCGATCTTGCCGATAAAGCCCGGCAGCGGCGGCAAGCCCGCCAGCATCAGCACGCACAGCGCAAAGCAGATGCTGAGAACGGTCATCGTCGCCGGGATCGCCAGGCCCACGTCCGGCACCTCGTCCAGGTCGCTGTCGTCGACGCCGTATGCGTCGGCGGTCAAGGCCAGCATGGCGGCGATGCCGCCGTCCTCGCGGTTCATCGGCTCGATCAGCAAGAACAGCGCGCCGGTCGCCAGCACCGACCCGACCATGTAATACAGCGCGCCCGCCAGCATCGCCTGTCCGCCGCCCGCAAGCGCAAATCCGGTGATTCCCAGCACCGTCCCCGACGAGATCAGCACCGAATGCGCGGCCATTCGCCCCAGGCCCTGCGAGGCGAGGATGCCCAGCAGCCCGAACAGTACCGTGATCATCCCCAGGACGATCAGGATGCTTGCCCCGAAACCCGCCGATGCGCCGCCGGTTTCCCCAAACAGCAGCATCGCCAGCCGCAGGATCGCGTAAACGCCCACCTTGGTCATGATCGCGAACATCGCGCCGACCGGGGCAGCGGCGGCCATATAGGCGGTAGGCAGCCAGAAGTTCAGCGGCCAGCTGCCCGCCTTGACCAGAAAGGCCACCGCCAGGATCGCCACGCCCGCGTGCAGCAGGGGCCGATCCTCGCCCGGCATCGACGACACCAGGTTCGCCAGATGCGCCATGTTCAGTGTGCCGGTGACGCCATAGATCAGGCTGACCCCGATCAGGAACAGCAGGGATGCGGCCAGGTTGATCGCGATGTAATGCAGCCCCGCCCGAACCCGCAACTGCCCCGATCCGTGCAGCAGCAGGCCATAGGACGCGGCCAGCAGGATTTCGAAGAACACGAACAGGTTGAAGATGTCGCCGGTCAGAAAGGCGCCGTTCAGGCCGACCAGCAGGAACTGGAACAAGGAATAATAATGCGGACCCTGTCTGGCCCACCCCGCGCCGGAATAGACCAGCGACGGGATCGCCAGCAGCGCGGTCAGGACCAGCATCATTGCCGCCAGCCGGTCCAGCACCAAGACGATGCCATAGGGCGCGGACCAGTCGCCCAGCAGATAGAAGCTGATCCCCTCGGCATCGCTGATATCGCCGCCGGTCTTGGCGCGCACCACCAGCTCGACGGCGATCAGCAGTTGCGCCGCGACCGAAATCAGGCTCAGCCAGAATTTCGCCTGCCGCTGCCGGTCGTCGTAAAGCAGCATCAGCGCGCCCGCGACGAAGGGGATCAGGATGGGCGCGATGATAAGATGTTCGCCGATCACTGGCTGCGCTCCTTCCCGTCGACATGGTCGGTGCCGGTCAGCCCGCGCGACACGATCATCACCACCAGGAACAGCGCCGTGGTGGCAAAGCTGATGACGATGGCCGTCAGCACCAGGGCCTGGGGCAGGGGGTCGGCATACAGGGTGGGATCGACGAAGCCCCCCTTGGGCATGATGGGCGGCGCGCCCGGCGTCAGGCGGCCCATGGAAAAGATGAACAGGTTGACCGCATAGGACAGCAGGCACAGCCCGATGACCACCTGGAAACTGCGCGGCCGCAGCAGCAGCCAGATGCCGGATGCCGACAGGATGCCGATGGCCGCGGACAGGATGATCTCCATCAGGCGGCTTCCTTCTTGGCGGCGATCTCGTCCGCTTCGCGCCTGCGGCTGGCACGCAGCGACTGGTGGGCGATGGCGATCAGCATCAGCACGACCGCGCCGACCACGGTGGAAAAGACCCCGATGTCGAACAGCAGCGCGGTCGCCGCCGGGACGTCGCCCACCAGCGGCACATGGACATAGCGCGCATAGGCCGTCAGGAATGGATAGCCGAACAGCCAGGCGCCCATGCCGGTGGACACCGCCCCCAGCAGGCCAAAGCCCATCCAGCGGATCGGCAGAACGGTGATGCGCGCCTCGACCCAGCGGACGTTCGTGGCGATGTACTGGATCAGGAAGGCGATGGCCAATGTCACGCCTGCGGCAAAGCCCCCGCCCGGCAGGTCATGGCCCCGGAAGAAGAAATATCCGGCCACCATGATAAGGATCGGGAACATCCAGATCATCACGGTCGAGGGCACGAACAGGTAATCGTCCAGCGACGGGCTGTCGTCCACAGTCTGCTGATAGGGGGCCTCTACGCTTTCGGGGGCGGGGCGGAACCGGCGCAGCAGGCCATAGACGGTCAGCCCCACGATCGCCAGCACGGCGATTTCGCCAAAGGTGTCAAAGGCCCGGAAATCGACAAGGATCACGTTCACGACATTGGTGCCGCCGCCTTCGTAATAGGCGTTGCCCAGGAACCAGTCGCCCACATTGCTGACCACCGGGCGCGTCATCACGGCGAAGGCGATGGAGGCCATGCCCAAGCCGCCCGCGACGGCAATTACCAGGTCGCGACTGCGGCGGATCTTGGCGGGCAGCAGCTTGTCCTCGGCGATCTCGGACCGGCGCTTGGGCAGCCAGCGAAGGCCCAGAAGCAGCAGGACCGTCGTCACCACCTCGACCAGCAACTGCGTCAGGGCCAGGTCGGGCGACGAGAACCAGGCGAATGTCAGACAGGTCACGACCCCCGCGCCGCCCACCAGGACCAGGGCGGCAAAGCGGTGATACTTGGCCTGCCAGGCAGCCCCGATGGCGCAGGCGGCGCCGACGGTCCACAGCATCGCGAATGCCGGGTTCGGGGCAAGCAGCCGCAGTTCGGGCGCCCAGGTCAGCCCCGTCCACAGCGATGCCTCCGCGACCGCGATGGCGATCAGCACCAGCAGGCGCAGTTGCGGCTGCAACGCCTCGGTCGAAAGCAGGCCGTGGGCGAGGCGCGGCAGCCGCCAGGTCAGGCGGAACAGCAGCCAGTCATAGATGCGCTGCCCGCGCAGCCGGTGCAAAAGGAACGGGCCTTCGGGACCGGCAGGGATGGATTTCGCGCTGAACGCATAGATCAGCGCCCCGACCCCCGAGGCCACCAGGCTGAGCATCAGGGGCGCGTTCACCCCATGCCAGACTGCAATCTTGTAGTAAGGCATATCTAGACCCGCCACCGACCGCGCCGCCGCATTGACGGCGGGACCAAGCGTCAGTGCCGGGACGATACCCACCAACAGGCAGATCATCACCAGCAGCTCGATAGGGCGGCGCATCCAGGCGGGCGGCTCGTGCGGGGTTTTCGGCAGGTTGGTTGCTTGCGGGCCGAAGAACACGGTCGCGATGAAGCGCAGCGAGTAAGCAACCGACAGGGTGCTGCCAACAATGGCGAAATAGGGCAGGGCGTTGTCCAGCCAGGTGCCGTTGTGCCAGTCCACCGCCTCGGCCAGGAACATTTCCTTGGACAGGAAGCCATTGAGCAGCGGCACCCCGGCCATTGCCGCGGCGGCGACGATGGCCAGTGTTGCGGTAATCGGCATGGGCCGCAACAACCCGGACAGGCGGCGCATGTCGCGCGTGCCGGTTTCGTGGTCGATGATGCCCGCCGCCATGAACAAGGATGCCTTGAAGACCGCATGGTTGCAGATGTGGAATATCGCGGCCAGGATCGCCACCGGCCCGCCGATCCCGGCAAGCGCGGTGATCAGGCCCAGATGGCTGATCGTGGAATAGGCCAGCAGCCCCTTCAGGTCGTGGCGATACAGCGCCACCGCCGCCCCCAGGATCAGCGTGGCCATGCCGATGCTGGTGACGACATAGAACCAGGCCTCGGTCCCGCCCAGGACGGGGGAAAACCGCACCAGCAGGAACACGCCCGCCTTCACCATCGTCGCGGAATGCAGAAAGGCCGATACCGGCGTCGGCGCCGCCATGGCACCGGGCAGCCAGAAATGGAACGGGAACTGCGCCGACTTGGTAAAGGCGCCCAGCAGGAACAGGCCCAGGATCGCACCATACCAGGGATGCGCCCGGATGGCGTCGCCCGACCGCAGGATGATCCCCAGGTCATAGCTGCCGGCGACCTGGCCCAGCATCAGCATGGCCATCAACAGGCATAGCCCGCCAAGCGCGGTGATGATCAGCGCGGTCCGCGCCCCGTCCCGCGCGGCAGCCCCCTGGTGCCAGAAGCCGATCAGCAGGAAGGACATGAAGGATGTCAGTTCCCAGAAGACCACCATTCCCAGCACGTTGCCGGAAATCAGGATCCCCTGCATTGCCCCGGTAAAGGCCATCAGCAGCGCGAAAAAGCGCGGCAGGGCATCGCCCGGACCCATGTAATAGCGCGCATAGATCACCACCAGGATGCCGATGGACAGCACCAGCGTGGTAAACAGCCAGGCAAAGCCGTCCATGCGCAGGGCCAGGTTCATCCCCAGCGAGGGCACCCATTCCATGCTGGCGCGCAGGACGCCGCCCCCGCGGATGCCCGGCAGGAACCCCGCCAGGATCGCCAGCCCCGCCGCCAGCGACAGGCCCGACAGCCAGGTCGATGCGCCGCGCGCGGATTGCGGAAGGGTCCAAAGGATCAGCGAGGTCGCGAAGGGAAGGCAAGCCAGCAACAGGAACAGATTGTGTTCGGCCATTGTCGCCTTGCCCTCACCTCAGTAAATATGACGCCTTTCCCGGCACATGGCCGCGTAGCCCTGACCTTCCAGGCACGGAGGACAAGCTGCACGAGGCATTCGGGAACAAGAACCCGAATGCCTTTCGCCCCAAGCAAGATCAAGACCAGATTGCCCGCAGCGGGAGGATTTATCCAACTTTTCCGTTATCGGAACCAGAAGGCACGCGCGGGCCGCGACGCGGCTGCGCTCAGACCTCGACCTCGATCCGGCCCATGGGGTGGGAACAGCAGGCCAGGATGTAACCCTCGTTGATATCGTCGTCGCTGATGCCGCCGTTGTGGACCATGTGAACCTCGCCCGACAGTTTCCTGATCTTGCAGGTGCCGCACAGCCCGAAGGTGCAGCCTGACGGAATGTTCAGCCCCGACCGCTTGGCGACAGCCAGGACCGTGTCGGTTTCCGCGCAAGGGGCGGTGACGCCGCTGCTGACAAAGGTGATCTGGGCCTTTGCCCCTTCCTCGGGGGCGATGTCGTCGATGACCGGGGCATCGGCTTCGGTCCTGATGGGGGCGCCGAAGCTTTCCTGGTGGTAATGGTCCATGTCGAAGCCCAGCGAGACCAGCATCTCGCGCACTGCCAGCATGAAGGGTTCCGGGCCGCAGCAGAACACTTCGCGTTCCAGGTAATCGGGCGCCATCAGGCCCAGCATGATCTGGTTCAGCCGCCCGCGATACCCGGGCCAGGCGCCGAAGCTGTCCTGTTCCTCGACCGTGAAATGCAGGGCTAGGCCGGGGGTGCGGCTGGCGAACTGTTCCAGGCGGCTGCGGAAGATGATGTCGGACGGGCGCCGCGCGGCATGAACAAAGGCGATGTCGGGCGCCTGGCCCGAATCCCAGGCCCAGGTGGCCATGGACATCATCGGCGTGATGCCTGACCCGGCCGAGATGAACAGGTACTTCCGGGCCGGATGGTTGTGGAAGGTGAAGATGCCGCTTGGCCCGTATGCCTTGATCCGCACGCCGGGCCTGAGGTTGTTCAGCATCCACCGCGTCCCCACCGACACCGGCTGAGCCTTGACCGTGACCGAGATCGACAAGGGCCGCGAGGGAGAGGACGAGATGGTATAGGTCCGCTGGACATTGCCCGCCGGCCCGCGCGCGGGATCGACGGGCAGGTCCAGCGTGATGAACTGGCCGGGCTGGTAATCGAACCACGCCCCCGACGGCGCCCGGAAGGTGAAGCTGGCCGTGTCCGGCGTTTCCGGCACCACCATCGTGCATTCCAGCATTTCGTCGTCGGACCACGGCTCGGCGGCCCAGTTCAGGCGTGGCTTCTTCATGCCTGTCTTACTCCGCCGCGACGCTTGTGGGGGTCAGCCTGCGCGCCATCAGCCCGCAATACCAATCGATCAGGTGGATGACGCCCGCTTCCTGCGTCGGCGAATAGGGTCCGGGCTGATAGGCGGGCGACAGGATGCCGCGCTGGTTTTCCTCGACCACCTGGCGATCCTCGTCATTGGTGTTCAGCCAGACCTCGGTCAGGGCCTTGAGGTCATAGTCCTTGCCTTCCACCGCGTCCTTGTGGACCAGCCATTTGGACGTCACCTCGGTTTCCGTGGGGCTGAGCGGCAGGATGCGGAAGACGATGGCGTGATCGGGCAGGAAGTGGTTCCAGCTTGACGGGAAGTGATAGAACATCAGGCTGCCCGCGTCGTTCCAGGGGATCGACCCCATCCGCTGCGTGACCGCCGCCTTGCCCAACATGGTAAAGCTTTCCTGATTGTCCATCAGCGGCACGCGCGCCATGCGCCATTGCATGTCCGGCGCATTGGTGAACCGCGACGGCAGGTTGGCTGCGTCGCAGCGCGCCCAATGGTCCAGGATCTCGGGGCTGGCGGAATTCGGGCCTTCCATCACCGTCATCAGCGGATCGTCGGAATAGGTCCGGCACAGCGAGGGGTGCGAGCCGCCGCAGTGATAGCATTCGCGGTTGTTTTCCATCACCAGCTTCCAGTTGCCCTTTTCCACGATGGTCGAGGAGAAGGCGACCTTGCTGTCGGCGATGGCAGACGGCGCGACATAGCGCGTCAGGTTCGCGGCCAGGTCGTTGATCGCGGGCGGGATCTGGGCCAGGCAGATGAAGATCATGCCGCCCAGATCGACGCAATGGACCGGCTTCAGCCCGTATTTGCTGGCGTCGAAATCCTCGCCCATGTCGCGGGCGTACAGAAGCTTGCCATCCAGGTCATAGGTCCACTGGTGATAAGGGCAGACCAGTTTCGGGTTGGACCCGCTGGTCTTGGCGCACAGCCGCTGGCCGCGATGGCGGCAGACGTTGTGAAAGGCGCGCACACGCCCATCGGCGCCGCGGATCACGACCACCGGATAGGCGCCCACGTTCATGGTGACGTAGTTGCCGGTCTTGGGAATCTCGGAGGACGGCCCGGCGAAAAGCCATTCGCGATACCAGATCTGTTCCAGGTCGTCCTGGAAGGCCTGCTGGCCGCAATACAACTCGCGCGGCAGGGAAAAGCCAGGGATGCGTTCTGCGATCAGGCTGGCGGTCGAGGTCGTATTCATGTCTGGACCCATAGAGGTGCTGGCTGTTATGGGGTGCAAATTAGCGCAATTGCGACTTGGCCGTGGCCGGATTGCGACCTTGTGTCGCGTGATTGAGACATCGCCGGGCAGTCCTGCGGCAATCCTGGCTTCCGGAAAAATCCGGTGCGGCAATTTGGCGACATATCGCGAAAAGACGGAACCGAATCGCCTGTCAAGCGATAACCATATGTTGACGATTTGAGGATGTTCGTGTCTATATCCTGTGGTCGAGACGCGGTTTTGTGATTTCCATTGCGGCAGGGCGGGTTACCGTCCTTCTGGTCTGGAAAGTCCCTGATTGCGACCGACTGGCGGGCCCGGCAAGCTATCGGCAAGGGGCCAGAGCAGGCCAAGACAGAAATGACACCGGGCAAGGGTCCGGCGCTGTGGCCTGCGGGGTGCCCCCTGCGGCCATGACGCCTTCTTTTGTCCAAAACGAAGGAGCAGTGGGCATGACCATCACCGTTTATTCCAAACCCGCCTGCGTGCAGTGCACCGCGACGACCCGTGCCCTGGATGCGCGCGGCCTGTCCTATGACGTGATCGACCTGACCGAGGACACGGCAGCGATGGAGCGTGTGACCGCGCTTGGCTATCGCCAGGCCCCTGTGGTGATCGCGGGCGATGCCCATTGGGCGGGGTTCCGGCCCGACATGATCGGCCGCCTGGCCTAAGCCGGTCATGGTGGGGCTGGTCTTTTATTCCTCGGCATCGGGCAACACGGCGCGGTTTGTGGCGCGCCTGGATCTGCCGGCGCTGCGGATCCCGATCCGGCCCGCCGATCCGATGCCGGTCGTGGATGCGCCCTTTGTGCTGATCTGCCCAACCTATGCCGATGGGCAGGGGCGGGGCGCGGTGCCAAAGCAGGTGATCCACTTCCTGAACGACCCCCGCCGCCGGGCGCTGTTGCGCGGCGTGATCGGCGGGGGCAACCGCAACTTCGGCGCGACCTATGCCCTGGCCGCGCGCGTGATTGCCGAGAAATGCACTGTTCCCGTGTTGTGGCGATTCGAGCTGGCGGGGACGGACACCGACATTCAAAAGGTCCGCACGGGCCTTCATCAATTCCGGGGGTTGGAATGCTTGACGGCCTGAAGCCTGAACTCGATTACCACGCGCTGAACGCGATGCTGAACCTGTATGACGCCGATGGGCGCATCCGGTTCGACGCCGACCGCATGGCGGCGCGGCAGTATTTCCTGCAGCACGTGAACCAGAACACCGTCTTCTTCCATTCGCTGGACGAGAAACTGGATTACCTGGTCGAGGAAGGCTATTACGAGCCCGAGGTCCTGGACCAGTATTCCAAGAACTTCCAGCGCGCGATCTGGGACGCCGCCTTCAAGCGCAAGTTCCGCTTTCCGACCTTCCTGGGCGCGTTCAAGTATTACACCAGCTATACCCTGAAGACCCGCGACGGGCAGCGTTACCTGGAACGCTATGAAGACCGCGTGGTCATGGTCGCCCTGGCCTTGGCCCGCGGGGACGAGGCGCTGGCCATGCGCTTCATGGAGGAGATGCTGTCGGGCCGCTTCCAGCCGGCGACGCCGACCTTCCTCAACGCCGGCAAGAAGTCGCGGGGAGAGCTGATCTCGTGCTTCCTCTTGCGGATCGAGGACAACATGGAGTCCATCGGCCGGTCCATCAACTCGGCGCTGCAACTGTCCAAGCGCGGCGGCGGCGTGGCGTTGATGCTGACCAACCTGCGGGAAGCCGGGGCCCCCATCAAGGGGATCGAGAACCAGTCATCGGGCGTCATCCCCGTGATGAAGCTGCTGGAGGATTCGTTCAGCTATGCCAACCAGCTTGGCGCGCGGCAGGGGGCGGGGGCGGTTTATCTCAACGCCCACCACCCCGACATCATGCGCTTCCTGGACACCAAGCGCGAGAACGCGGACGAGAAGATCCGCATCAAGACGCTGTCCCTTGGCGTGGTGATCCCCGACATCACCTTCGAACTGGCCAAGAAGAACGCGGATATGTACCTGTTCTCGCCCCACGACGTGCAGAAGGTCTATGGGGTGCCATTTTCCGAGATTTCGGTCACGGAAAAATATGCCGAGATGGTGGACGACAAGCGCATCAAGAAGCGCAAGATCAACGCGCGCGAGTTCTTCCAGACCATCGCCGAGATCCAGTTCGAAAGCGGCTATCCCTATATCATGTTCGAGGACACGGTGAACCGCGCCAATCCCGTGCATGGCCGCATCACCATGTCGAACCTGTGCAGCGAGATACTGCAGGTGAACGAGGCCTCCGAGTTCAACGAGGATCTGTCCTATTCGCACCTGGGCACCGATATTTCCTGCAACCTGGGATCGCTGAACATCGCGGCGACCATGGACGGCCCCGATTTCGGCGCCACCATCGAGGCCGCGATCCGCGCCCTGACCGCTGTTTCAGAAATGTCGGCCATCGAGGCAGTGCCCTCGATCCGGCGCGGCAATGACGAGGCCCATGCCGTGGGCCTGGGCCAGATGAACCTGCACGGCTTTTTGGCGCGCGAGCGGATCCATTACGGGTCGCCCGAGGGGGTGGAGTTCACGTCGGTCTATTTCGCGGCCGTGGCCTTTCACGCGATTCGCGCATCGAACCTGCTGGCGCAGGAACATGGCCGGACCTTCAAGGATTTCGACAAGTCGAAATATGCCGACGGGACGTTCTTCGACAAATACACCGACCGCGACTGGCTGCCCACGCTGCCCGATGTCGCGCGCGTGTTCGAAGGCATGACCCTGCCCACGCGCGACGACTGGGCCGCGCTGAAGGCCGATGTGATGCAGCACGGGCTGTACAACCGCAACCTTCAGGCGGTGCCGCCGACCGGGTCGATCAGCTATATCAACAACTCGACCAGTTCGATCCACCCGATCGTGTCCAAGATCGAGATCCGCAAGGAAGGCAAGATTGGCCGCGTCTATTACCCCGCCGCCTTCATGTCGAACGACAACCTGGAATATTACCGCGACGCTTACGAGATCGGCCCGGACGCGATCATCGACACCTATGCCGCCGCGACCGAGCACGTGGACCAGGGTCTGAGCCTCACGCTGTTCTTCCCGGCCGAGGCGACGACGCGGGACATCAACCGCGCCCAGATCCATGCCTGGAAGAAGGGCATCAAGACCATCTACTACATCCGCCTGCGCCAGACCGCGCTGGAGGGGACCGAGGTCCAGGGCTGCGTGTCCTGCACTCTTTGAGCCAAGGCCGGGGGCCAGCCCCCGGACCCCCAGGATATTTAAGCCAAAGCAAAGAGAGGGGTTCTTCGCGATGAAGGATCAAGTGATGCAGACGGTCGCGCGCGCGATCAACTGGAACCGGTTGGACGACGAGAAGGATCTGGAGGTCTGGAACCGCCTTACGGTGAACTTCTGGCTGCCCGAAAAGGTGCCGCTGTCCAACGATGTGCAAAGCTGGGCCACCTTGCGCCCGGCCGAGCGCGAGTTGACGATCCGCGTCTTTACCGGGCTGACGCTGCTGGACACGGTGCAGAACACCATCGGCGCGCCGTCCATGATGCCCGACGCAATCACCCCGCATGAAGAAGCGGTGCTGTCGAACATCGCCTTCATGGAGGCGGTCCATGCGCGGTCCTATTCCTCGATCTTCTCGACCCTGTGCCTGACTAAGGAAGTGGACGAGGCCTTCCGCTGGGCCGAGGAAAACCCGCATCTGCAAGCCAAGGCGCGGCTGATCCTGGAAGAATACAAGCCAGGCAGCGATCCGCTGAAGCGCAAGATCGCATCGGTCTTCCTGGAAAGCTTCCTGTTCTATTCGGGCTTCTATCTGCCGATGTACTGGTCGAGCCGCGCCAAGCTGACCAACACCGCCGACCTGATCCGCCTGATCATCCGCGACGAGGCGGTGCATGGCTATTACATCGGCTACAAGTTCCAGCGGGCGCTTGAGCGCGAGACCGAGGCGCGTCGGGCCGAGTTGAAGGACTTCGCCTTTTCGCTGATGTTCGAGCTTTACGACATCGAGCAGCGCTATACGGCGGAACTCTATGACGGGATCGGCCTGACCGAGGACGTGAAGGCCTTCCTGCATTACAACGCCAACAAGGCCTTGCAGAACCTGGGCTTCGAGGCGCTGTTCCCGCCATCGGTCTGCGAGGTGAACCCCGCGATCCTGGCCGCGCTGTCGCCCGACAGCGAAAACCACGATTTCTTCAGCGGCTCCGGGTCGTCCTATGTGATCGGCAAGGCGGTCGCGACCGAGGACGAGGACTGGGATTTCTAGGCGCCCATGTCGCGCAGGACCTGCGGGATCATCTCGGGCAGGTCGTCGGCGATCAGGCCGGGCCCGAACAGGCGCGCGGCCTTGGCATGGACCAGCGTGGCCGTGCTCGCGGCGTCAAGGAGCGGCAATCCGCGCGACAGCAGGCCGGTGATGATCCCGGCCAGCACGTCACCCGCGCCTGCGGTGGCAAGCCAGGGGATGTCGAAGGCGGAATGAATGCGGGCGCGGCCATCAGGGGCGGCGATCACCGTGTCCGGGCCTTTCAGCAGGATCACGGCGCCGCAACGGGCGGCGGCATCTCGGGCGGCATCGATTTTGGAATAGGCGGGGCCGCGGGCCGGGGTTTCCGACAGCCGCCCTGCGAGGTCGGGAAACAGCCGCGCGAATTCCCCCATGTGGGGGGTCAGGACGCAGTGCCCGTGAAGCGCAGCGACAAGAACTGGTTCGCGCGATACGGCAGTCAGTGCATCGGCATCCAGGACGACAGGGCGGCGGGCCAGTAAGGCCTCGGCCAGCAGGCCAGCCGCGCGGTCGATGCCGCAGCCTGGCCCGATGCAAAGTGCGTTGATGCGCTTGTCGGCCAGCAGGTCGCGCAGGGCATCGGAGCCGTCAATGCCGCGCCGCATCAGGGCATCCGGCTGGCCTGCATGATCCGGCAGCGCGTCTTGCGGCGGGGCAATGGTGACAAGGCCCGCGCCGATGCGCAGGGCGGCCCGGGCCGACAGGCGGGCGGCACCGCCCTGGGCCGGGCCTCCGGCAAGGATCAGGGCGTGTCCGTGGCTGTATTTGTGCGGGCTTGCAGCAGAGTGTTTTGGCAGTTGCCCCCCTGGCAAAGATCCGGTCCGCCTTGTGTGTGGAATGCCGAACCTTGGCCAGATTGCCTCCAGCCGGGCGGGTGGCTGGCCTTGGCTGTCGAGACGGCGTGCTCTCCAGCTGGTCAAACCTATATCGGCGACAACCAGCTCGCCGCACAGAGCAGGACCAAGGCCGATCAGATGGCCGGGTTTCGGGCTGTCGAAGGCCACGGTCAGCCGGACACGGGGAACAAACGCGCCGCCGTTACCGGAATTGCGCAAGGGAACGCCGGCGTCCATGCACATCCCGCTGGGACAATCGACCGCCACCAGGCGGGGCCGATAATAGCCTGTATCGCCGCCCGATCCGCCAAGATGCCCAAGAACCTGGGCGACCTCTCCCTCAGGGGCGCGAGTCAGGCCGGTCCCGAAGATCGCATCGACATAGACATCGTTTTCCGCCCCGCTCCGCAACTCCTGCTCGGTCAGCGGCGCGATCCCACCAATCTCCAGCCACCGCCGCTTCATCTCGACCGCATCCGGTCCCGGCGTGTTCTCCATCCCCAGCACCCGCACCCGCCAGCCTGCCAGGTGCAGCAGCCGCGCCACGACATAGCCGTCGCCGCCATTGTTGCCCGGACCGCACAGCACCGTCGCGCGTCCCCCCGTGGGCCAGCGGAGCCGAATCTGGCCCGCGACGGCACGTCCTGCCCGCTCCATCAACTCCAGCCCCGTCACCTGCCCGCTGGACATTGCCGCAAACTCGATGGCGCGCATTTGGGCGGTGGTCAGGACTTCGGTGCCTGTCAGCATGACATTTGCCCTTTTATTCATCGTTACGCACAAAAAAAAGGCACAAACCCTTGGTCTGATCGTTTGCGCGGGCAATCCGTGCCGCATCCCGTTTACCCACGCCATGAAACCCGCCAATCAGGCGTCAGACAAGCCGCGAGGAAGGATCATTGCGATGAAGAAGATCGAGGCGATCATCAAGCCGTTCAAGCTGGATGATGTAAAGGAAGCGCTTCAGGAAGTGGGCGTGCAGGGTCTTTCCGTAACCGAGGTCAAGGGCTTTGGCCGCCAGAAGGGCCATACCGAGCTTTATCGCGGCGCCGAATATGTGGTCGATTTCCTGCCCAAGGTGAAGATCGAGATGGTGCTGCCCGACGACCAGGTCGATGCCGCCATTGACGCGATCGTCGGCGCGGCGCGCACCGAAAAGATCGGCGACGGCAAGATTTTCGTATCGCCTGTCGAGCAGGCAATCCGCATTCGCACGGGTGAAACCGGCGACGACGCTGTCTGAACACAAGAAGAACAATATCCCAACAGGATTATCGCGCCCGGCAGGACGACCGGGCCGCATCTACGCAGAAAGGGAAGAGATGACGGTCAAAGACGTTTTGAAGCTTCTGAAGGACGAGGAGGTCGCCTATGTCGACGTCCGCTTCACCGATCCCAAGGGCAAGCTTCAGCATGTGACGCTGGATGTCGATCTTATCGACGAAGACTTCTTCGAGGAAGGCTTCATGTTCGACGGGTCATCCATCGCCGGCTGGAAGTCCATCGACCAGTCCGACATGAAGCTGATCCCCGATCCGGCTTCGGTTTATCTGGATCCGTTCTATGCCGAAAAGACGCTGTGCGTGCATTGCAACGTCGCAGAACCCGACACGGGCGAGGCCTACAGCCGCGATCCGCGTGGCACCGCCGTCAAGGCCGAGGCCTATCTGAAATCGACCGGCATCGGCGACACGGCCTATTTCGGTCCCGAGGCCGAGTTCTTCATCTTTGACGACGTGCGTTACCAGGTTTCGCCGCAAAAGGTGTCCTACCAGATCGATTCCGTCGATGCGGCCTGGAACACCGATACCGAATACGAGATGGGCAATACCGGCCATCGCGCGGCCCACAAGGGCGGCTATTTCCCGGTCAACCCCATCGATGCCGCCCAGGACATCCGGGGCGAGATGCTGTCCACCATGAAGCGCATGGGCATGAAGGTGGACAAGCACCACCACGAGGTCGCCTCGGCGCAGCACGAACTGGGCCTGATCTTCGGCGGTCTGGTCGAACAGGCCGACAACATCCAGAAATACAAATACGTCATCCACAACGTGGCCCATGCCTATGGCAAGTCGGTGACGTTCATGCCCAAGCCCATGAAGGGCGACAACGGGTCGGGGATGCACGTCAATATGTCGATCTGGAAGGACGGCAAGCCGCTGTTTTCCGGCGATAAATACGCCGACCTGTCGCAGGAGGCGCTGTATTTCATCGGGGGCATCCTCAAGCACGCCAAGGCGCTGAACGCGCTGACCAACCCGGCCACCAACAGCTACAAGCGGCTGATCCCGGGCTTCGAGGCGCCGGTGCTGCGGGCCTATTCCGCGCGCAACCGGTCGGGCTGCGTCCGTATTCCGTGGACGGAATCGCCGAAAGCCAAGCGCGTCGAGGCCCGTTTCCCCGACCCGGCCGCCAACCCCTATCTGGCCTTCGCGGCCCTGCTGATGGCGGGCCTGGACGGGATCAAGAACCGGATCGACCCCGGCCCCGCGTCGGACAAGGACCTGTACGACCTGCCCCCCGAGGAACTGGCCGAAATCCCGACCGTCTGCGGCAGCCTGCGCGAGGCGCTGGAGGAGCTGGAGAAGGACATGGACTTCCTGCTGCAGGGCGATGTCTTCACCCGCGACCAGCTGGAATCCTATATCAAGCTGAAATGGGAAGAGGTTTATGCCTATGAGCATACGCCCCACCCGATCGAATACGCGATGTATTACAGCTGCTGACAGCGTGGGACAGTGACCGGAAAGGCGCCCTTCGGGGCGCCTTTTTCATGAAAGTTGCAGCTTGGATGCGAAATCCAGGAAGCTGCGCATAGCCCCCGTCAGCAGCTTGCCCGAGGGATAGACCAGGCTTACCGGCAGATCGGGCAGGGCGTATTCGGGCATCAGGATCACCAGCCTGCCTGCCTCGACATCGTCGCGGATGATGAATTCCGGCAAGAGCGCCAGTCCCCTGCCATTCACGGCCATGGAATGCAGCAATTCGGTGTTGTTGCTGGAAAAACTGGGCCGCACCGGCTGGCGGATCGTGCGGCTGCCCCGGCGCAGGGGCCAGGTCAGGTTGCCCGGCAGGTTCGTATAATGCAGGCAATCATGGCGCAGCAGGTCGGCGGGCCGTTCCGGGGGGCCGTTCCGGTCAAGGTAATCGGGCGCCGCCACAAGCATGATGCGGACCGTGTGCAGCTTGCGCGCGTACAGGGTTGAATCCTTGAGGTTGCCGATGCGGATCACGGCATCGAAGCCGTCGCCGATGATGTCGCTGGCGCCGTCGTCCAGCACGATCTGCAACTGGACGTCGCGATGGCGTTCCATGAAGTCCAGCAGATGCGGTTGCAGCACCTTCAGCGTATAAAAGATCGGGCTGCCGATCTTGAGCGTGCCTGACAGGTTGCCCGAGGCGGCCTTGACCGATTCGGTGGCGGCATCCAGCCGGGCCAGAACCTCGCGCAGGTCGCGGCTATAGGACAGGCCCATGGGGGTCGGCGTCACCTTGCGGGTGGTGCGCGTCAACAGGCGGACGCCCAGATGCGCCTCCAGATCCGCGACGTGCTTGCTGCACAGGCTGCGGGAAATGCCCATCCGCAATGCGGCGGTCGAAAAGCTGCCTTCGTCAACGACGCTGACAAAAGTGCGAAACACGCTGATGTCCATGTGTCACCATGCATCGCGCCGCGGAAAAGGAAAACCGCCCCAAGGGGGCGGCTTTCGACATCGTGACGCTGCGGTCAGCGGATATAGGTGGACCGTTCGCCGGGGGCGGTAAAGTCGCTGACGGTCAGTTCGGCATCGGCATCAAGCCCGGCCCGTTCCAGTTCCTTCGAGGACAGGACATCCGCGGCCTTGACCTGCACGGCACTGGTCGCGACGACGGGGGCGGTCGGCATATCGGAATCGGAATTGCCCGAGTTGTAGCTGGCCGCTTGTGCGGTGCCGGTTGCCAGGATCAGGGCGCCAAGAACGGTTGCAAAGGTTTTCATCGGTTCTCTCATTCGTTTGTCGTTTCTATGACATGGATATAAGCCGATGAAATATCTTGAATTAGGCCAGCAATGCTGGCTTCAGTGTTCGACGATGCTGCACAATCGGCCCTAATCCTCGGCCAGGATGTCGACGCTGTGGCTGCCCGACTGCGATCCGGCCAACCGCATCGACCCCGTGACCGGCGCCACGTCGCCGTAATCGCGGCCATAGCCGATGGTCACATGATCGGCGTCCACGAAGCGGGCATTGGTTGGATCGTATTCGCACCATCCCGCCTCGGCCCCGGTCCAGGCGCGGACCCAGGCGTGCATGGCATCCGCCCCCTCCAGCCGGGGCTTGCCCGGTGGCGGGATCGTGCGCAGGAAGCCCGAAACATAGGCCCCGGGAATCCCCAGGCCGCGCAGGCCCGATATCATGATCTGCGAGAAATCCTGGCAAACGCCCTTCTGTCCGGCAAAGGCCTGGGCGATGGGGGTATCCACCTCGGTGGCATCGGCGTCAAAGCGCATATGGGCGTGGATGGCGCGGCCCAGGGCTTCGACCGCCTCGCGCACGGTGGCGGCATCGGCGCAGGCGGCGCGGGCGAAATCGGTGATGGACGCCACCTGCGGAATGCGGGGCGAGGGGCGCAGGAAGTGGTGGGGCGAATGGGGACCAAGATCGGTGATCTCGTCCAGATCCAGGGAAAGGTTCGCGGGCGTGGCCGACAGGTCCAGTTCCGTCTCGTCCCGGTGGCGCAGCACGCGGCCCGTCATGTCGAACCTCAACTGCGTCAGGCCGGCGGGCAAGACCAGTTCGGTCACCTCGTTCCCGAAGAAATCGACAAAGCTGCTGCGTTCGGTAGGCTGCGGGGTGATGGTGATGGCGGTCTGCTGGACCTCTTGCCAGCCCGGCAGGTCGGCGGGGGTGATGCGCAGAAGCTGCCGCCCCGCCCCCGTCGGCCGGGCAAAGTCGTAACGGATGGACAGGCGCAGGCGATACAGCATCAGGGGAAATAGGCCTTGGTCAGCAGGTCCGACAGCCCCGCGATGCGGCCGCGCAAGGACCACAGCGCGGGGGTCGTCAGGCTGTCGGGATCGGCGGTTGCCAAGTCGGCGTGCAGGCGCAGCACTTCGCGGGCCAGCGGGGACAGCGCACCGTGGTCATTGGCGGCGGGCAGCGTGTCCACCTGTTCGCGCAGCCCGTCGATCTGGTGGCGCAGCGCGCGCGGGTTCAGCGGATCCAGCGCCAGAAGGTCGATGACCGTTGTGCGGGACGCGTCCAGGGCAAAGCGCCGCCGATGGGTCAGCACGCTGTCGCCAATCTCGATCGCCAGATCCAGGGCGCCTTCGGGGGCATCGGGATCGCACAACACCGCCAGGGCCGCCGCCGTGCCCATGGCGCGTTCGTGCAGCCGCCCGATGGTCAGGAACCGCCAGCCGACGAAGCGGTACATATTCTCATGCACCAAGCCCGAAATCCCCGCCAGCTTGCGCAGCAGCGCGGACAGCGCGCGGGCCGCGTCGTCGCCGGGCGCGACCCGGGGGGCCATCCGGCGGGCGCTGCGGTCGATGTCGTGCAGCGCCGACCAGGCATCGGGGGAAAAGCGGTCGCGCACGCTGCTGGCGCTGCCGATGGCAGCGGCCAGGCTGTCCAGCAGCCGTTGCGGGATCGGGGCCTTGGCGTCGATGCCCATCTGCCGGAACAGCGGATCGAAGCCCTCCAGCAGTTGCGCGCCCGCCGTGCCCGATTCCGCCAAACGCATATGATAGGCCCGCATCAGGCGCACGATGCCTTCGGCCCGTTCGGCATAGCGGCCCAGCCAGAACAGGTTGTCGGCCGCCCGCGCAGGCAGGCCGCCGGGGATCATGCGCTTGTCTGCGGAACTGGCGTGGCGGGCCAGGGTGATCACGGGCACCGGGAAGCGGCCCACCACCCAGACATCCGCCGCGGCCCCCCCTTCCTGCATGGCGATGGCCGATGCGTCCGGTCCCGCCCCGATCCGCGCGAATCCGCCCGGCATCACCGCCCAGCCATCGGCGGTCCGGGCCAGATAGACCCGCAGCGTCATCGGGCGCGGCACCAGCCGGCCGGCCACAAGGGCGGGTGTGGTGGACAGGGTCACGGCCTCTTGCGCGACCAGGTCGGCGCCGTCTTGCGCCAATCGGCGGTCAAGGGCCTGGGGCGACAGGGTGATGGCGCGGATCAGGTCATCCGCCGGGTCAAAGGGCGGACGCGTGGTCAGGGCATCGGCCAGCACCATCCGGCGGGGGCTGGCCCGCACCGCCGCCCGCGCCGACGGGGTGCCGCACCACCAGGTTGCGATATTGGGCATGGCCAGCGGCGCGCGGACCAGTTCGGGCGCAAGCTGCGGCAGGAATGCCATCAAGGCGCGCGTTTCCAGAATGCCGGATCCCAGCGCATTGACCATCGTCACCGTGCCCGCCCGCAACGCGGCGGCCATGCCGGGGGTGCCGATCCTGGACGCCGCGTCCAGTTCCAGCGGATCGGCATATTGCCCGTCCAGCCGGCGCCACAATACATCGACCTGGCGCATCCCCTGGACGGTGCGCACCATCAGCCGGTCATCCGCCACGCAGAGGTCGTCCCCTTCCAGCAACGTGAACCCCAGATAGCGGGCGATATAGGCGTGTTCGAAATAGGTTTCGTTCATGGGGCCGGGGGTCAGGATCGCGACGCGGCCGTCGTGGTCGCGGGCCTGTTGTTGCAACGCGTCGCGGAAATCGCGAAAGAACCCGGCCAGGCGATGCACGTTGCCGTCGGGATAATGCTCGGAATAGGCGCGGGCGATGGCCACGCGGTTTTCCAGGGCATAGCCCGCGCCAGATGGCGCCTGCGTCCGGTCGGCCAGCACCCACCATTGCCCGTCCGGTCCGCGCCCCAGCTCGAACGCTAGGAAATGCAGGAAATGCCCGCCGCGCGGCTTGACGCCCACCATCGGACGCAGCCATTCCGGGTTGCCCGCGACAAGGGCGGCGGGCAACTGCCCCGAGGCGACAAGGGCGTTGGGGCCGTAAAGATCGGCCATCACGGCTTCCAGCAGGTCGGCGCGCTGCTTCAGGGCATGGCCGATGCGGGTCCAGTCATCCTCGGCCAGCAGCACGGGGATATGGCTCAGCGGCCAGGGCCGCTCGGTCGATTCGCCTGCACCGTATTGCCGGTAGAAGACGCCGCTATCCAGCAGGTAACGGTCCGCGCGGGACAGGTCGCGCGTCAGATCCTCGTCGGACAAGGCGTCCAGATGGGCGACCAACTTCCGCCACAGGGGGCGGACGGTGCCGTCGGGCCCGACCATCTCGTCGGGAACGCCGGGCAGCGGGCGATAGGACGCGCTGCGCGGCTGACCCACGGCGACGGCACCCCCGCCGGTCATGGCGCGTCACACCCCCAGGGCACGGCGCAGATCCAGCGTCAGCGGAAATTCGCGGTGGATGCGTTCGGGACGCGGGGACAGGCCATGACCGGGCGTATGGCCCCTGGGGCTGAAGCGGGCCAGCCTACGCGCCTCGGCCTCGTTGCCGTTGACGGGGAAGGTGTCGTAGTTGCGCCCGCCTGGATGGGCCACGTGATAGACGCAGCCGCCGATCGCGCGGTTCGACCAGGTGTCGAAGATGTCAAAGGTCAGCGGCGCATCGACCGGCACCACCGGGTGCATCGCGGATGCGGGCTGCCACGCCTTGAAACGCACGCCCGCCACGGCTTCGCCCGCGCCGATGCCGGTCAGCGGCACCACGCGGCCATTGCACAGCACCTGATAGCGGCTGGGTTCGGCCGATCCAAGCTTGACCTGCAGGCGTTCGGTGGAACTGTCGGTATAGCGCACGGTCCCGCCGATGGCCCCCGTTTCGCCCAGGACGTGCCAGGGTTCCAGGGCCTGGCGCAGTTCCAGGTGGACGCCCTCGACCTCGACCTCGCCGCAGAAGGGAAAGCGGAACTCGGCCTGGGCCTTGAACCACTCCTCCTGCATGGGAAAGCCGTGGTCCGTCAGGTCGCGCAGCACGTCGCGGAAATCGGCCCAGACGAAATGCGGCAGCATGAAGCGGTCGTGCAGCGCCGTGCCCCAGCGGGTCAGGTCGCCCGTTGCCGGTTCCCGCCAGAACCGCGCGATCAGCGCCCGCAGCAGCAGTTGCTGGGCCAGGCTCATGCGCGGGTCGGGCGGCATCTCGAAGCCCCGGAATTCCACCAGGCCCAGGCGGCCCGTGGGACCGTCGGGGGAATACAGCTTGTCGATGCAGATTTCCGCCCGGTGGGTGTTGCCGGTGACATCGGTCAGGATGTTGCGCAGCAGCCGGTCGGTCAGCCAGGGCAGGGGCGGGGTGCCCCGGTCCGGCGCGGGGATCTGGGCCAGCGCGATTTCCAGTTCGTAAAGCGCATCGTGGCGCGCCTCGTCGATGCGGGGGGCCTGGCTGGTCGGGCCGATGAACAGGCCCGAAAACAGATAGGAGAGCGATGGATGCCGGTTCCAGTGCAGGATCAGGCTGGCCAGCAGATCCGGCCGGCGCAGGAAGGGGCTGTCGTTGGTGGTCGCCCCGCCCACGACGACATGGTTGCCCCCGCCGGTGCCCGTATGCTTGCCGTCGATCATGAACTTTTCCGCGCCCAGGCGGGACTGGCGCGCGTCCTCGTAAACGCCCTGGGTGATCGACACGCAGTCGTCCCAGGTCGCGGCGGGATGGATGTTCACCTCGATCACGCCGGGGTCCGGGGCCACGCGGATCACGTTCAGGCGCGGGTCGTGCGGGGGCGCATAGCCCTCGACATGGACCTTCAGGTTCAGGCGCAGGGCCGCGGCCTCGACGGCGTGCAGCAGGTCCAGGTATTCCTCCAGCGTGGCGACCGGCGGCATGAACACGCACAGCCGCCCGTTCTTGGGTTCCACGGACAGCGCGGTGCGGACCGTTCCCTGCAGTTCCCCATCCCCGGTGCCGGGCACCTGAGGGACGATATCCTGGCCCGGCGTGCCGGCCACGAAGCTCGCCCTCGGCTGAGTCCTGCGGTCGGGCGCGATCTCGCCCGGCCGGGGCAGGGGCGCGCGGTCCACCGTGGGGTCGGTCGGGTTGATATAGGGATAATCCGATTCCGGCAGATGCGGGAGCGAGGCCAGCGGCAGGCGGTATCCGACCGGACTGTCGCCGGGCACAAGAAAGACATGGCCTCGCCGCAGATGCCAGCGTTCCGAATACCACCGCAGCCCGGCCTTGCCCTGCCAGGCCTGGATGGGCAGCACGAAACCCGTGGGTGTGGTCAGGCCGCGGTCAAAGACGGCGGCCAGGCGATGGCGCGCCTCGGGGTCGGCCAGTTCGCTGTTCTCGGGGGTGACATTGGCGGGCAGGTTGGCTTCCTTGACCAGCCATTCCGCCGGATCCTCGAAGGCGGGCAGGATGGTGTCGTCGCCCACGCCCAGTTCGGCGGCCATTTCCCGCAGCAGTTCCTGGGCCTGCAAGGGCGTCACCGCGCTGTTGTCGGTTTCCTGCGCGATCACGTCGGGGTTCTGCCAGACCGGCTGCCCGTCGCGCCGCCAGTACAGCGAAAAGGTCCAGCGGGGCAGCGTTTCGCCGGGATACCACTTGCCCTGGCCATAATGCAGGAATCCGTTGGGCGCAAAGCGATCGCGCAGCTTGCGGATCAGCACGTCGGCACGGTGACGCTTGGTCGGTCCGACCGCGTCGGTGTTCCATTCGGACGCCTCGAAATCGTCGATGGACACAAAGGTCGGCTCGCCCCCCATGGTCAGGCGCACGTCGCCGTCGCGCAGCGCGGCATCGACCTGATGGCCCAGGCGGTTGAGATCCGTCCAGGCATCGTCGCTGAAGGGCTTGGTGATGCGCGGATGTTCGGCCACGCGGCGGATCTGCATATCGAAGTTGAAATCGACCTCGGCAAAGCTGGCGGCACCTGAAATCGGCGCGCAGGACCGGTAATGCGGCGCCGCCGCCAGCGGGATATGGCTTTCGCCCGCCAGCAGGCCCGATGTCGGGTCAAGCCCGATCCAGCCCGCGCCGGGCAGGTAGACCTCGGCCCAGGCGTGCAGGTCGGTGAAATCGACCTCGGTCCCCGAAGGACCGTCCAACGCCTTCAGATCCGGCTTCAACTGGATCAGATAACCCGACACGAAGCGCGCGGCAAAGCCCAGGTGCCGCAGCGCATTGACCAGCAGCCAGGTGGAATCGCGGCAGGATGCGCTGCGCAGGGTGAGCGTTTCCTCGGGCGTCTGCACGCCGGGTTCCATGCGGATCGTATAGGCCGTGTCAGCCGCGATGCGCGCGTTCAGGTTCACCACGAAATCGACGGTGCGGGTCTTGTCGCGCGGGATGCCGTCCAGCAGGGCTTGCATCATCGGCCCGGCGGGTTCGACCTGCCGATAGGGGATCAGCTCCTCGGCTAAGTCGGGGGCATAGGCGAAGGGCCAGGTTTCGGCGCTGTCCTCGACGAAGAAGTCGAAGGGGTTATAGACGGTCATGTCGGCGACAAGATCGACTTCGATCTTCAATTCGCTTACGGGTTCGGGAAAGACAAAGCGGGCCAGCCAGTTGCCAAAGGGATCCTGCTGGTGGTTCACGAAATGCCCTTCGGGCGTCACCTTCAGCGAATGAGAGATCACCCGGGTGCGCGAATGGGGCGCGGGGCGCAGGCGGATCACCTGGGGGCCAAGGACGACCGGGCGGTCGTACTTGTAATGCGTCAGGTGATAGATGCTGGCCTTGATCGACATGATGGCTGTTCCCGCTGCTGGCGCCCAGCTTACACAATGTGAATGGCGGCGCGAGGGATCCTGGGGCTTGTGCTTAAATTTCGCGCAAGGCTTCCGACAGGCGGTCCCATTCCGCGTGCCGGACTGGAATGGCCAGCCGCAGCAGGCGGTCCGACCTAGGGAACCGGCACGCCCGGATATGGGCGCGGGCCAGCCGGTCCTGCGCCGCCGCCGCGTCGCCCGTGTCATACAGCCGGAACAGATGCGTGCCCCCGGCCATCCGCCAGCCCGCCCGAACGGCGATGCGATCCAGGCGCAAGACGGCCTCGGACAGGTAAACCACTGTGGCATCGGCCCAGGCCCGGTCGGCCATAGCCTGTGCGCCAAGCGCCATGGCCTGGGGGTCGGCCCGGGGCGCGCCCGACAGCCGACCCAGCAGGGCAGGGTCCGCCAGCACGAAGCCAAGCCCCGCAAGACCCCAGAACGGGTGAAGGCTGCGCAGCAGGGTGACATTTGCGGGCAGGTCGGGCGCCAGGGACAGGTCCGGGCGCGGATCGGCAAGACGCTCGTCCACGACCAGATGGCCCACTTGCCGGGCCAGCCGCCTCAGCGCGTCAGGAGGGGATTCCCGGCCATCGGGGTTGTTCGGATTGACCACCAGGGCCAGGGCGGAGCCCGCCATCTTGCCAAGCGCATCGGCCTGTGTGACCTGCCAGCCCGCCGCCCGCAGGCAGGTTGCAGGGCAGGTATCGCCGGGCGCAAGAACCGCCGCCCGCCCGGGTGGCAGGCGCAGGATCGCAGCCAAGGCATCCTCGACCGGCAGAACCTGCGCGGGATCGCATCCGAACCAGTCCGCCGCGACCAAGGTCAGCCGTTCCGCCGCATCCGTTGCGGATGTCCGCTGCGCAGGATTGTCCGCGCCCCATGGACGGCGGTTGATCGTGGCGGACAGGTCGATCCAGTCCCCTGGGCCGGATCCCGCCGCCCTGTCGATGTCGTCTGAAGGATCCCCGCGCATGGTCCGACCGTATCATCTGGAAAAACAAGGCTTAACGGCTAAGGGAACCGCCAGGCCGCCGCAACCGTTACAGCATATTTCGCTTTACAGCGGACAAAATCGCGACCACGATATCTTGCAGGACATTCGGGCCACCATCCCGCTTGTTGTGGCACGACCAAGGGCTAAGCGGCGGCAGAATCGCTTCCCGACTGAGGATGCAGGAATGGCACAAACGGATCCGATGATCCCGACGGATGAGATTCACCCGATCGACATCGTCGAGGTGGTCGCAGCCCACCATCACTGGGATTTCGACCGTCTGGCCGACGACCAGATCGTCATGGCGGTAGATGGCCAGTGGCGCAGCTATTCCCTGACCCTTGCATGGTCGGCACGCGAGGAAGTGTTGCGGCTGATCTGCACCTTTGACCTGGACCCGCCGGCGGACAAGCTGCCGTTGATCTATGAAACGCTGAACCTGGCCAATGACCAGGTTTGGGATGGGGGCTTTACCTTCTGGTCCAAGCAGCGGCTGATGGTCTGGCGTTATGGCCTGGTGCTGGGCGGCGATGCCGTCACATCCGCCGAACAGGTGGACCAGATGATCGGCAATGCGCTGATGGGCTGCGAACGGTTCTATCCATCCTTCCAACTGGTTGCCTGGGGCAACAGCACCCCCGCCGCCGCACTGGACATCGCCTTGGGCGAGGCCTACGGACGGGCCTGACGGGGCGCATGGCCCCTTTGTTCGGACGGGAGGCCGGATGGGCGATTTCGACAACATCAACAAGCGCGGGCTGGTTCTGGTCGGCTGCGGCCGGATGGGCGGCGCGATGCTGCGCGGCTGGCTGGCGCGGGGGCTGCAACCCGGTGCCGTGACGGTGATCGACCCGCGCCTGGCGCCCGAATGGCAGGACAAGGGATTGCGCGTGAACGCCGCGCTGCCCGCTGACCCCGCCGTGCTGGTCCTGGCCGTCAAGCCGCAGATGATGGCGGATGCGTTGGGCCGCGTGCCGGTGCTGTCCGATACGCTGGTGCTGTCCGTCGCGGCAGGCACCACCATCGCCACCTTCGAGGCGGCCTTTCCCGGCGCGCCCATCGTCCGCGTCATGCCGAACACCCCCGCAGCCATCGGGCAGGGCATATCCGCCATGATCGGCAATGCCCGGGCAACGTCCCGCGATCTGGACCTGACGCAGACCCTGATGGCCGCGGTGGGGCGCGTCGTGCGGCTGGACAGCGAAGATCAGATGGACGCCGTGACCGGGCTGTCGGGCAGCGGCCCGGCCTATGTCTTTCACCTGATCGAGGCGATGGCAAAGGCGGGCGAGGCGCAGGGGCTGCCCCCCGCCCTGTCGCTGGAACTGGCCCGCATGACCGTTGCCGGGGCCGGTGCCCTGGCGATCGACGCCGACGAGGATCCGGCGATCTTGCGTGAAAACGTCACCTCTCCGGGCGGGACCACGGCCGCCGGGCTGAAGATCCTGATGGATCCCGAAACCGGCCTGCCGCCGCTGATGGCGCGGACCATTGCCGCCGCCACTGAACGCGGGCGTGAACTGGGGCGGGCGCAATGACCATCAGCTTCGACGATTTCCTCAAGGTCGATATCCGCGTGGCGACCATCACCCGCGCCGAACCCTTCCCCGAGGCGCGAAAGCCCGCGATCAAGCTGTGGCTGGATCTGGGGGAACTGGGGGAACGCAAATCCTCGGCCCAGATCACGCGGCATTACGAACCGGACCGGCTGGTCGGCAAGCAGGTCTTGTGCGTGGTGAATTTTCCGCCCCGCCAGATCGGCCCCGTCCGGTCCGAGGTTCTTGTCCTGGGCGTTCCCGACCCGGACGGAGAGGTCGTTCTGATCCGTCCCGACT
Source organism: Paracoccus actinidiae (assembly GCF_030863885.1). Lineage (NCBI taxonomy): Bacteria > Pseudomonadati > Pseudomonadota > Alphaproteobacteria > Rhodobacterales > Paracoccaceae > Paracoccus > Paracoccus actinidiae. The sequence goes on along the minus strand of NZ_CP132956.1, from coordinate 706,006 downwards.
TGGATGTCCCGAATGGAGGAAGGCTTTACTGATGCGTCTGCTTGTCACAAGACCCATGACCGACCGTGCCACCCAGGCAATCCGCAATCGCTTCGACGCGACCTTCCGCGACAACACGCCCTTGTCCGAACCCGAGGCCGCGCAGGCGTTGCGCGACTTTGACGCGATCATCCCGACGCTGGGGGATGCCTTCAAGGCCGCCGCCTTTGCCAATCAGCCGCGTTGCCGGATTCTTGCGAATTTCGGGGCGGGCTTCAACCATATCGACGTGAAGGCCGCGACGGATGCCGGGATCGTCGTGACGAACACCCCCGACGTGGTGACGGACGCCACCGCCGACATCGCGGTGATGCTGATGCTGATGACCCTGCGCCGCGCGACCGAGGGAGAGCGGATCCTGCGCGCGGGCCAGTGGACCGGCTGGAACCCCACGCAACTGCTGGGCGGGCATCTGAGCGGGCGGACGGTGGGCATCGTCGGCATGGGACGGATCGGCCAGGCCATTGCGCGGCGTTGCCACCACGGGTTCGGGATGCAGGTGCTGTTCTTCAACAGATCCCCCCTGACCGGCCTGGACGTTCCGGCGCGGCAAATCCCGGACCTGGACGCGATGCTGGACCAGGCCGATGTCGCCGTCCTGGCGGTGCCGGGCGGGGCGGGGACGCGCCACCTGATCGGCGCGCGCCAGCTGGCGGCGCTTGGCCCGCAAGGCTATCTGGTCAACATCGCGCGCGGGGATGTGGTGGACGAGGCCGCCCTGATCGAGGCGCTGAATGGCGCTATCATTGCAGGCGCGGGCCTGGACGTTTACGAACGCGAACCGCTGGTGCCACAGGCGCTGCTGGACGCCCCGAACGCCACGCTGCTGCCGCATCTGGGCACGGCCACGGACGACACCCGAACCGCCATGGCCTTGCGCGCGCTGGACAATCTGATCGCCTTTTCCGAAGGGGCCGTGCCTTGCGACCGGGTGAACTGAACGGGCCGACAGGAACCCCTGCGGCTGCCAAATGTTCATTGACCGGTAGCAGCTTCAAGGAGGCATGGCATGAACTGGGACATCATCCAGGGGAAATGGAAACAGGTCAAAGGCTCGGTCAAGGAAAAATGGGGCGACCTGACCGATGACGATCTGGACCGGATCGACGGCAGCAAGGACCAGCTGACCGGCAAGTTGCAGGAAAAATACGGCTGGACCAAGGACGAGGCCGAACGCAACATCGACGATCATTTCCGCGATCGCACGATCTGACGCGACCGCGCGCCGGACGGGAAAGGGTGCCTTGCCGGCACCCTTTTTCTTTGCCGGCAGGCAGGCTACCAAGGCCCTGTTTTCCAGAACCGGGAACGCCGCCATGATGTATTCCTATGTCATCCGCCAGGGGCGCATCCTGCGGCAGGACAAGGGCGCCGCGCTGTCCGACGCCATCTGGATCGACCTGATCGCCCCGGGAAAGGATGAAATGGCCCTGCTGCGCGAGTTGGGCGTGGATGTCCCGACCCTGGCCGACATGGAGGAAATCGAGATCTCGAACCGGCTGTATCGGGAAGCGGGGATGGACTATATGACCGCCGTGCTGCCGGGCGAACGGGGCGACGGCAACCGCGTGACGATGCCCGTCAGCTTTATTTTGTCGCCCGGGCGGCTGGTGACGGTGCGCCACCATTCGCCCCGGCCCTTCCTGACCTTTCCCGAACGCGGCGAACGATCCACCCTTGGCTGCGGCACCGCGCACCGCCTGTTCATCGGCTTGATCGAGGAGATCGTCGCCCGGCTGGCCGATATCCTGGAAGGCTCTGGCCGATTGCTGGACGACACCACGATCTCCATCTTTGAAACCCGGACCGTGCGCGGACAGGGCGACCGGCTGCAAGCCGCGCTGCGCCAGGTGGGCCGCGAGGCCGAGGCCATGGCCCGCGTCCGCCTGTCGCTGCTGACCATCGAACGGATGCTGGCATTCTATATCGCCACGGTCGGTGAACAGCCGGAATCCGGCCGTCTGCGCCCGGTGGTCAAGGGTCAGTTGCGCGATGTCCAGGCCTTGGAGGTTCATGCGGATTTCCTGGGATCGCGCGTCAGCCTGGCGGTGGACACCACGCTGGGCATGATCAACCTGGAACAGAACAACACCGTGCGCATCCTGTCGGTGGTGGCGGCCCTGTTCCTGCCCCCCACGCTGATCGCCAGCATCTATGGCATGAACTTCGACGTGATGCCCGAATTGCACAAGCCCTGGGGCTATCCCATGGCGCTGGCGCTGATGGCCGGGACGGCGGCAGCCACCTGGCTGGTGCTGCGGTGGAAGCGCTGGCTATAGGGTCCAGGTGACGCGCAGGGCAAGGCGGGACCATGCAAACACCCTTGCCGGGCTGGTGCCAGCCGCCTAATGCTCGGACCGTTCACATAGGGAGAAGACTCCATGCGCTCATCCATGTCCTATTTGCGCTGGCCGCTGATCGTCACCGTTGTGGGCATCGCCCTGGCGGCATGGCTTGGCTATCGATTTACCGGCAGCATGACTGGCGCCGTGTCCTTTTTCATGATTGCGGTCGTGCTGGCGATCCTGGAAATCTCGCTGTCCTTCGACAATGCCATCGTCAATGCCAACAAGCTGAAGGAAATGACGCCGCAATGGCAGCGCCGTTTCCTGACCTGGGGGATCCTTATCGCGGTCTTCGGAATGCGGATCGTGTTCCCGTTGCTGATCGTGGTGATCGCCGCACAGATCGGACCCTGGGCCGCGCTGCAACTGGCCGCCACCGATCCCGAGGAATATTCCAGCCTGATCGGCGAGGCGCATTTGCCCATCGCGGCCTTTGGCGGCTCCTTCCTGATGCTGGTCGCGCTGACCTTCTTCTTCGACCAGTCCAAGGAAGTGGACTGGATCGGCAAGGTCGAGCGCGCCTTGCGGCGTGCCGGATCGGTGCGCGGGATGGAGGTGGGCTTTGTCCTGGTGATCATCCTGCTGTTCGTCTGGCTGCTGCCGGTGCGGGACGAACAGGTCTTCATGTTCAGCGCCATGTGGGGCATCGTCACCTTTCTGGCGGTGGATGCGCTTGGCCATGTGCTGGACCGCTGGGGCAAGGCGCAGGACGCCGCGAAGGGTGCGGCGCAAGTGGGCCTGGGCGGGTTCCTGTATCTGGAAGTGCTGGACGCGTCCTTCAGCTTTGACGGCGTGATCGGGGCCTTCGCCCTGACCCAGAACCTGTTCCTGATCGCCATCGGCCTGGGCATCGGCGCCATGTATGTCCGGTCCATGACCGTGATGCTGGTCGAAAAGGGCACGCTGGCGGAATTCCGGTATCTGGAACACGGCGCCTTCTGGTCGATCCTGATCTTGTCGATCATCATGTTCGGCCAGACCATGTGGCACCTGCCCGAGGTCGTGTATCTGGAACACGGCGCCTTCTGGTCGATCCTGATCTTGTCGATCATCATGTTCGGCCAGACCATGTGGCACCTGCCCGAGGTCGTGACCGGCCTTTTGGGCGCGATCTTCATCGGCGCGGCCTTTGTGAACTCGATCATGTGGAACCGTCGCCACAAGCGCGAGGCGCATCATTAAGTAAAGCCGGGGGCTTCGCGCCCCCGGACCCCCGCGGGATATTTGAGTGAAGAAGAAAGGCGCGGTTCCGTCCGCGTTTTTTACATCTGGTCGATCAAATCCAGCATATCCGGGGGGATCTGCTGTTCTTGCAGGGTGAAGCTGCGGGTCTGGCGATCCTCGGTCACCGTGATGCGATAGGTCATCCGGTCCGCCCCGTCGCCGCAGGGCTGGCGGGCCAGGCGGGCCAGTTCGTCAGGCTCGAATGCGTCGCACAGATCCTGGCGCATCTGTTCGGACTGGTTTTCCACGTCGATGGTCTTGCGCAACTGCGCGGCGGTGATGCCGCCAAAGCCGCCCTGCGCCGCAATTTCGATGATCATGGCAAGGATCCCCCGCTAATGGGGGGAATCTAAGCCTAGATTGCGATTCCGACAAGTTTCCACGCACGGCGCAGCATCACCGTCTCGATGCTGCCGCGCCCGGCCAGTTCGATGGCCGCGTCCATTGTCTGGTCGGCCCAGTCCGAAAAGCTGGCCATGGGGTTGTTCAATGCCTGCAGCGCGCGATACCAGACCTGGCCCGGCAACTCCCATGCCCGTCCGCCCAGATAGGCGCAGAACAGGTAGAAGGCGTGGTTGGGGATCCCTGAATTGATATGCACCCCGCCATTGTCGTCAGTGGTCGTGACGAAATGATCCATGTGCCAGGGCTGGGGATCCTGGCCCAAGAGATCGTCGGAATAGGCTGTTCCCGGCGCCTTCATGCTGCGCAGCGCGGTGCCGTTGATGCCGGGGCCAAGGATGCCGCGCCCCAGCAGCCAGTCGGCCTGATGCACCTCTTGTCCTAGGGCGCGTTGCAGCGCAAGAGAGCCGAACACGTCCGCGATGCTTTCGTTCAGCGCGCCCGACTGGTTTTCATAGATCAGCCCGCCCGAATGCTGGATCACGCCATGCGCCATTTCATGGCCTATCACCGACAGTTCCAGAAAGGTGCGGAATACCTTGCCGTCGCCGGTGCCATAGGCCATCTGCTCTCCGCTCCAGAAGGCGTTGTTGTAATCGCGGCGGTGATGGACCGTGGCGATCAGGGGCATTCCCTGCCCATCCAGGGAGTTGCGGCCGTATTCCTCGGCAAACAGGGAAAAGACCTGGCCCGCGGCGTCATAGGCAGTGTCGGCATCGGGGATGCCGGTGGGGTCGTCGCCTTCGGACCGGACCAGCGGACCCGGCAGGGCGGCGCGGAACTGCCCGTCATGGATGCGCCGGTCGGGGCAGCACAGCCCCCTGGCCGGGCTGACCGCCGTGGTGGCGAAAGCGCCGCTGACCGGCTGGGCTTGCGGCAGGCCCGCGCGTGTCAGTTCGGCACGTTCGTCGCGCAGTTTTTCAGTCTGCTTCAACAGCGTCCGCGCCATTTCAGCCGTCTTGGCATCACCGCGCAGCGCCAGCACCCGCAGCATATAGGGCGGCACGATGCAGGGGGTCGAAGGATGATGCAAACCGTTCAGCGAAAAGCACATGAGGCGAATCCCGTTCTGGAAACTCACCTTATACTAGCACGGGAACATCAGGAACAAAACAAGAACATCAGTCGATGCGCCGCCCATCGGTTTGGAACAAATGCAACGATCCGGGGCGATAGGCCAGCCGCAGGCTGTCGGACAGATCCGCGTTGGACGGCATCGTCACCGTCAGCCGTTCGCCCCCGGTCTGGCCGTGGACCAGGCGTTGCGCGCCCAGTTCCTCGACCGCCAGAACCTCCATGTCGATGGGACCGTCGGGGGCAACAACCAGATCCTCGGGGCGGATGCCGATGGTTCCGGCATGGGCGATGCCGGGCAGATGGGGCACGGCGCGGCTGCTGATCAGGTTCATCGCGGGACTGCCGATGAAGCCCGCGACAAAGGTGGATGCGGGCTTGCGGTAAACCTCGAGCGGGGTGCCGATCTGTTCGATCCGGCCTGCGTTCAGCACCACCAGCCGGTCGGCCAGCGTCATCGCTTCCAGCTGGTCATGGGTGACATAGATCGAGGTCGTGCGCAGACGGCGCTGCAACTCCTTGATTTCCAGCCGCATGGTCACGCGCAGCTTGGCGTCCAGGTTCGACAACGGTTCGTCGAACAGGAAGGCCGCCGGTTCGCGGACGATGGCGCGGCCCATGGCGACGCGCTGACGCTGGCCGCCCGACAGGGCGCGGGGCTTGCGGTCCAGGAAGGGACCGATCTGCAGGATTTCGGCCGCCTGGGCCACGCGGCGTTCGATTTCCGCCTTGGGGGTGCGGCGGTTCTTCAGCCCATAGGCCAAGTTCTGGCGCACCGACATATGCGGATAAAGCGCATAGTTCTGGAACACCATGGCGATGTCGCGGTCGGCAGGCTCGATGTCGTTGACCACCCGGTCGCCGATGCGGACCGTGCCCTCGCTGATGCTTTCCAGCCCCGCAACCATCCGCAGCAACGTGGATTTGCCGCAACCGGACGGTCCGACCAGCACAATGAATTCGCCATCCGCGATGTCGATGCTGACATCGCCCACGGCGCGGGTGCCGCCGGCATAGATCTTGCCGACGGTGTCGAGGATTATGGATGCCATTGTCTTATTTCTCCGTCTCGACAAGACCTTTGACGAACAGGCGCTGCATCCCGATCACCACGGCGACCGGGGGCAGCATCGCCAGCATGGCGGTCGCCATCACCAGATGCCATTGCGGCAGCCCGTCCACCGCGTCGGCCATGCGCTTGATGCCCGCGACGATGGTGTAATAATCGCTGCTGGTGGTGATCAGCAGCGGCCACAGATATTGGTTCCAGCCATAGATGAACAGGATCACGAACAGCGCCGCGATATTGGTCCGCGACAAGGGCAGCAGGATGTCGCGGAAGAATTTCATCGGGCCTGCGCCGTCGATGCGCGCGGCCTCGGTCAGTTCGTCGGGGATAGTCAGGAAGACCTGCCGGAACAGAAAGGTCGCGGTGGCCGATGCGATCAGCGGGATCGACAGGCCCGCATAGCTGTTCAGCATTCCCAGATCGGCCACGACCTGGAAGGTGGGCACGATCCGAACCTCGACCGGCAGCATCAGGGTGATGAAGATGCACCAGAAGGCCAGGTTTCGAAAGGGAAAGCGGAAATACACGATGGCAAAGGCCGAGGTGATGGAAATCGCGATCTTGCCGCAGGCGATCATCAGGGCCATGACCAGGCTGTTGAACATCATCGTGCCCACCGGGGGCGTGCCGCTGGTGGATACGCCCGCGCCCAGCATCTGGCTGTAGTTCTCGATCAGATGGGGGCCGGGCCAGACGGGGATCGTGCCCGACATGAAGTCGGTCGCGGTATGGGTGGATGCGACAAAGGCCACCCAGACGGGCAGGGCGACGATCGCCACGCCCGCCATCAGGGTCAAATGCGCCAGAAGGTTCAGGCCAGGGCGGTTCTCGATCATCAATAGGCCACCTTCTTTTCGACATAGCGGAACTGGACCACCGTCAGCGCGATCACGATCAGCATCAGGATTACCGATTGCGCGGCGGACGACCCCATGTTCTGTCCCACGAAGCCGTCGAAATAGACCTTGTAGACCAGGATATTGGTGGCCTGCGCAGGCCCGCCCTCGGTCGTGGCGTCGATCACGCCAAAGGTGTCGAACATGGCATAGACGATGTTGACGACCAGAAGGAAAAAGGTCGTGGGCGACAGCAGCGGCACCGTGATGTCGAAGAATCGCCGCACCGGCCCCGCGCCGTCGATGGCGGCAGCCTCGCGCAGGCTGGCCGGAATGGATTGCAGGCCCGCCACGAAGAACAGGAAGTTATAGCTGATCTGCTTCCAGGCGCTTGCGATCACCACCAGGGTCATGGCGTCGGTTTTCGAACTGATGTGGTTCCAGTCGTAACCCACGACCTCCAGCACATAGGGCATGACGCCGATGGTCGGGTTGAAGATGAACCACCACAGGATGCCCGCCACCGCCGGGGCCACCGCATAGGGCCAGACCAGCAGCGTGGTATAGATGCTGGTCGACCGGATCATCCGGTCCACGGCCACTGCCAGCAGCAGTGCGAAACCCATCGACAGCACCGTGACCAGCACGGCAAAGACCGCCGTCACCTGCAACGAGTTGAGGTATTCCGGGCTGTTCCACAGCGCCTTGAAATTCGTCAGGCCCACGAAGGTGGTGTTGATGCCGAATGCGTCCTGGCGCAGAAAGCTTTGCCGGACGGCTTGGGCTGCGGGCCACAGGAAGAACACAAAGGTGATCGCCAGTTGCGGGGCCAGCAGCAGCCAGGGCAGCAACTGGTTTCGAAATAAGGTGCGCTTCATCCAGCCTGCCTTGTGGAATGGGAATGGGGCCGCGCGGGTGGCGCGGCCCCAAGGCCATGGTTACTGGTTCTGGGCTTCGAATTCCGTGATCAGCGCGTTGCCGCGTTCGACCACGGCGTCAAGCGCGCCCTGGGCGTCCTTGGACCCCGACAGAAGCTGCTCGAACTCCTCGTCGATGATGCCGCGGATCTGGACATAGTTGCCGAAACGCAGCCCTTTGGAATTCTCGGTCGGCTCGTTCAGCGTGATCTGCTTGATGCCGGTGTCCGCGCCGGGGTTTTCCGAATAGAAGCTGGACATCTGGTCCATCGCAGCCTGCGTGATCGGCAGATAGCCCGAGAAGGACGCCCAGTCCGCCTGGACCTCGGGGGTGGACAGGTATTCGAAGAACTTCGCCACGCCGGCATATTCCGCATCCGGGCGGCCTGACAGCACCCACAGGGACGCACCCCCGATGATGGAGTTCTGCGGCGCGCCCTCAACATCGTCGTAATAGGGCAGCATCCCATAGCCGACCTCGAAGTCCTTGGCATTGGCGATCACGCCCGCCCGGCTGGCCGAGCTTGCCATGTACATCGCGCAGTCCTGGGAATAGAACATCGGCGCCGCATTGTCGCCGCCCACCGGGCCGCCGTATTTGAAGATCCCTTCATCGGACAGGCGCTTGAGGTTTTCCCAATGCTTGACCTGGACCGGCCCGTTCAATGTCAGGCGCGCGGCCGTGCCGCCGAAGCCGTTCCCTTCGGTTCCGATCGGCTGGTTGTGCCAGGCCGACAGGTTTTCGGTCTGGATCCAGCTGATCCACTGGGTCGTGAAGCCGCAGGTGGCCGCGTCCGATTCCATGATCTTCTTGCTGAAATCCTCCAGCTCGGCCCAGGTTTTCGGCGGCGTGTCGGGATCAAGGCCCGCTTTTTCAAACACGGTCTTGTTGTAATACACGATCGGGGTCGAACTGTTGAAGGGCAGCGACAGCATATTGCCGTTGGTGTCGGTGTAATAGCCGACCACGGAAGGCAGATAGGCCGCGGGATCGAAGGCCACGTCGTTATCCGCCATCAACTGGTGGACCGGGACAATGGCGCCCTCGGCGGCCATCATCGTGCCGGTGCCGACTTCGAACACCTGGACGATGGCAGGCTGCTGCTGCGCACGGAACGCGGCGATCGCCGCCGTCATCGTTTCGGGATAGGTACCCTTATAGGACGGCACGACCGTGTATTCGTCCTGCGCGTCGTTGAAGCCCTTGGTGATTTCTTCCAGCTTGGCGCCCAACTCGCCACCCATGGCGTGCCACCACTGGATTTCGGTCTGCGCATTCGCCGCCGACAGCGACGCGATCAGCGCCACGGTGGACGCTGTGAAAATTCTGCTCATGATTTCCTCCCCTTATGGAGTTGCGGTTCGCGGACCGGGCCTAACGGGCCATGGTGACGCGAACGCAACAACCGTATGACAGAAGGGTGACATCCTTTGACCATCCGGTCAACAACGCGAAACCGCCACCCGCGCCCCCATAATTCATGCCGTTGCGTCGGTTGCGGTCACGCCCCGCGCAGCCGCGCCATCAGCGGCGCGACCGTTGCCTGCAACAGCGGATTGATAACGTGGTGGGCGATGGGGATCAGGATCAGGCCCAGGATCAACCCGAAGATGCCGTCAAAGAATGCCGTGACAGCCCAGGCGACAACGCCGGGCGCCTGGGGAACGGCATGGGACGCCGCCTCGGCCTGGTGGTGGATCCAGTCATAGGGACCGGCCCAGCCCAGTTCGGCGAAACCGTGCAGCACGATCTGGCCGCCCACCCAGATCATCGCGGCGGTGCCCACGACCGTCAGCACCTTCATGAAGCCGGGCATGACCTTGACGATGCCGCGCCCGATGGCCGAGGACAGGCCGTTCCGACGCGTCGCCATATGCACGCCCACGTCGTCGGCCTTCACGATCAGCGCGACAAAGCCGTAAACCGCGACCGTAATGCCCACGGCGACCACAACCAGGATCAGTGCCTTCATCCACAGCGTGTCGTCGCCCGGAATGGTGGACAGGGCCAGGACCATGATCTCGGCCGACAGGATGAAGTCGGTCTTGATTGCGCCCGCCACGCGCTGTTCTTCCAACGCGGCGCCCTCGGTGTTGGGATGGGTGTGTTCCGCACTGTCATGGGTGTTGCCATAGCCAAGCGCATGGGCAACCTTTTCGGCGCCTTCATAGCACAGGTAAGCCCCGCCCAGCATCAGCAGGGGCGATATCGCCCAGGGCGCAAAGGCCGACAACAGCAGCGCGACGGGCAGCAGGATCACCAGCTTGTTGAACAGCGACCCGCGCGCGATCTTCCAGACGATGGGAAGCTCTCGGCTGGCGTCGAAGCCGTGGACGTATTTCGGCGTCACCGCGGCATCGTCGATGACCGCGCCCGCAGCCTTGGCGCCAGCCTTGACCGCCTGGCCCGCCACGTCGTCGATGGACGCCGCCGCGACCTTTGAGATGGCCGCCACATCGTCCAGAAGTGCCAGAAGTCCGCTCATCCATCCCTCATACGCTGCATCCGGCGCGATCCTTGGCGTGGAACGCACCGAATGCAACCCCCGCAGGGCCGGTTGGTTCAATCCATGCTGACGTTGGCGTCGCGGACCACGGGTTCCCATTTCGCCATCTCGTCCCCGACATGATCCGCCAGTTCCGCAGGGGTCGAGGCGACAATGGTCGCGGAAAACTCGCCCATGCGTTCGACGACCGCCGGGTCGGCCATGGCGGCCTGGGCGGCGGCGGCAAGCGCCTCGACAGCCTCGGGCGGGGTGCCTGCGGGGGCGAACAGGGCGTTCCAGCTGTAGGTTTCATAACCCGGCAGGGTTTCGGCGATGGCGGGCACGTCGGGGAAGCTGGGTGCGCGTTCCGCCGTGGTCACGCCCAGGGCGCGCAGCTTGCCGCTGCTGATATGCCCGGAAGCCGAGGGCAGGTTGTCGAAGATGATCGGCACCTGGTTGCCCAGCACATCCGTCAGCGCCGGGCCGGATCCCTTGTAGGGGATGTGGTCGATCTCGACCCCTGCCATGGCCTTGAACAACTCGCCCGACAGGTGCAGCGGCGTGCCGTTGCCCGAGGAGGCATAGGCCAGCGGTTCCGCCTTGGCCAAGTCGATCAGTTCCTGCACGGTCTGGGCAGGCACGTCGGGATGGACCGCCAGCACGTTCGGCACCAGCACCAGCAGCGACACGGGCGCGAAATCCGCCACCGGGTCATAGGGCTTCTGCTTCAGGATCAACGGGTTCAGGGCGTGCGTGGCGACGGTGCCCATCAGGATCGTATAGCCATCAGGCTTGGCCTGGGCGACCTGCTGCGCGCCCAGGCTGCCGCCCGCGCCGCCGACGTTCTGGACGACGATCTGCTGGCCCAGTTCCGCGCTCATCCGTTCGGCGACGATGCGGCCCACCACGTCGGTGGAACCGCCTGCGGCAAAGGGGATGACTAGGGTAACCTGGCGTTCGGGAAATTCGGCGGCTGCCGTTCCGGCAAGGCCCAGGGCCAGGGTCGATGCCAGTAGGACGCGGCGGGTGATGGATGGCATGGTAATCTTCCTTGGTTGTGGTCAGGCGTCGGTTTCGGTGAAGACCTCGTCGCGGCGCTTGCGGATCTGGGGCAGGAACACCAGCACCAGGATCGCCAGCGACAGGATCAGCAGGGCGGCGCTGATGGGCCTTGTGACAAAGGTGGTGGGATCGCCGCGCGACAGGATCATCGCCCGGCGCAGGTTTTCCTCCAGCAGCGGACCCAGGACGAAGCCCAGCAGCAGCGGCGCGGGCTCGCAGCGCAGCTTGGACATGATGTATCCCAGCAGGCCGAAACCGGCGACGGCGAACAGGTCATAGGGGTTCGAGTTGACGGAATAGACCCCGATGGAACACATCGCCATGATGATCGGGAACAGCACGTAATAGGGCACGGTCAGCAGCTTCACCCACAGCCCGATCAGGGGCAGGTTCAGAACCACCAGCATCAGGTTGCCGATCCACATCGAGGCGATGATGCCCCAAAACAGCTGCGGCTGTTCGCTGACCACGTTCGGTCCCGGCACGATGCCCTGAATGATCATGGCCCCGATCATCAGCGCCATCACCGGGTTTGCGGGGATGCCGAGGGTTAACAGGGGAATGAAGCTCGTCTGCGCACCTGCGTTGTTGGCGGACTCAGGGCCGGCGACACCGGCAAGTGCCCCCTTGCCGAACTCGCCGGGGTTCTTCGACAGCTTCTTTTCGACTGTATAGCTGGCGAATGCCGCCAGGATCGCGCCACCGCCCGGCAGGATGCCCAGGACGGACCCCACCGCCGTGCCGCGCAGAACCGGACCGACCATCTGGCGGAACTCGTCGCGGGTGGGGAACAGGCGGTTGATGTTCTTGGTCATCACCTGCCGGTCGTGTTCGTCTTCCAGGTTGCGCAGGATTTCCGCGATGCCGAAGACGCCCACGGCCACCGCCACGAAATTCAGCCCGTCCGCGAACTGGGTGATGCCCATCGTGAAGCGCGGCGCGCCGGTATAGACATCGGTGCCGACCATGCCCAGCAGCAGGCCCAGCACCACCATGGCCAGGGCTTTCAGGACCGACCCATGGGCCAGGGCCACCGACATGACCAGGCCCATCACCATCAGGCTGAAATATTCGGCCGCGCCAAATTTCAGGGCGATGGTGGTCAAGGGGGGCGCAAAGATCGCCACCAGGAAAGTCGCCACGCTGCCCGCGAAGAACGACCCCAAGGCCGCCGTGGCAAGCGCCGTTCCCGCGCGGCCCTGGCGGGCCATCTGGTATCCGTCGATGGCGGTCACGGCGGACGAACTTTCGCCCGGCATGTTGATCAGGATCGCCGTGGTCGATCCGCCGTATTGCGCGCCATAATAGATGCCCGCCAGCATGATCAGCGAGGACACGGGTTCCAGCTGGAACGTGATCGGCAGCAGCATGGCGATGGTGGCGGTGGCGCCGATGCCGGGCAGCACCCCGATCAGCGTGCCCAGCAGCACCCCGATCAGGCAAAAGGCCAGGTTTTCGAGCGAGGATGCGACGCCGAAGCCCAGGGCGAGGTTTGACAGCAGGTCCATGGGCGCCCCTTACAGCGGCAGCCAGGGACCGAAGCGCCGGAACGGCAGCCCCAGGCCATAGCTGAAGATCAGTGTGGACATGATCGTGACGGCCACCGCCAGGATCAGCGCGGGCAAGGGCCGCATCCGCACGGATGCCTGGCTGGCGATCAGCGTGGTGATGAACAGCGCGGGCACAAAGCCCAGGCCGCGCACCGTCAGGCCAAAGAAGATCGGCGCGGGCAGGATGAACAGGATGCCCCGCCAGGCTATGCGGCCCATGGGTTCGTCATCGGGCCGCCCGAAGGCCTTGAACAGGATCACCGCCCCCAGGATGAACAGCAGCCCCGACAGGACCATCGGGAAATACCCCGGTCCCATGCGGGTCGAGGTTCCCAGGTCAAGCCCCAGCCCCTGCCAGCCAAAAAAGCCCGCGATGGCCATGAACAGCAGGCCCGCCGCGATATCGGTGCCGTCTTTCGGTTTCGTGGACATGATCCCCCCATGCCGCAATGGAACCCGCCGCCGGGATGGCGGCGGGCGCGTGGATCAGTCGGCGTAAACGCCCGCAGCCTCGATCACCGGCTTCCAGCGGGCGATTTCGGATTCAAGCTTGGCCTTCAGCGCCTCGGGTGTGGCCTCCTCGGCGGACGAGGGCGCGGTGCCCAGGTCGGCCATGGCCTTGGCCACGCCTTCGTCGGCAAGCGCCTTTTGCAGCGATTCCGACAGGCGCGCATTGATTTCGGGCGCGGTGCCTTTCGGGGTATAGATGCCGTGCCAGATGCCGAACTGCATCGCCTCCAACCCGGATTCGGCGGCGGTGGGCAGGTCGGGGAACAGGTCAAGCCGTTCGGGCGTGGTCACGGCATAGGCCTTGATCGTGCCGCCCTTGATCTGCTGGGTGGTGTTGGTGGTCTGGTCGCACATGATGTCCACCTGGCCGCCCAGAAGGTCGGTCATGGCCGGGCCGGTGCCCTTGTACGGCACCGTGACCAGCGGCACTTCAAGCGCCTGCATCAGCAGCATCCCACACAGGTGACTGGCGGCCCCGATGCCCGCATTGGCCAGCGTCAGCGAATCGCCGTTGGCCTTGACGTATTCGATGAAGGCCGGGAAATCGGCGGGTTCGAAATCCTGGCGCGCGGTGACGACCATCGGCACCTCGGTCACAAGGCCCACATATTCGAACGCGTCCAGCGTTTCATAGGCCAAGTTGCGATACAGCGTATCGGATGTCGCCATGCCGATATGATGCAGCAGCACGGTGTATCCGTCGGCCTCGGCATTGGCGACCTGGCCCGCGCCCAGCGTGCCCCCGGCGCCGCCCACGTTCTGCACAACGATCTGCTGGCCCAGGTCGGCCGACATCCGCTCGGCCACAAGACGCGCCACGGTGTCGGTCGGCCCCCCGGCCGAAAACGGCACGACCATGGTGATCTGGCGTTCGGGATAGGTTTGCGCCCATGCCGGCGCACTCAGGATCGTTGCGGCGCACAAGGCGCCGATCAGTTTAGAAGCAGTCATAAGTCCTCCCAGACCGGTTATGCGGCATTGCGCGATGCCGTCATCCTGGGATCAGATTGCGTCAGCATTCCGGCCCGACACAAATGGTTTTTTCGGAAGGTCTTATCCGGGCAGACAAATTTCCGCCCGAGTGAGGCAAATTGCAGGACCTAACCCTTTGACAAGGCGGCGACGGGGTCCATGCGCGCGGCGCTGCGGGCGGGCAGGAAACCGAAGGTGATGCCGATCAGGGTCGAACTGACCAGGGCCGCGATCATCGCGTTGGGGGACTGGATCATGGTAAAGCCGGTGCTGAAGCGGTCAAAGACGACGCCGAAGCCAAGCGCCGCCCCGATCCCCAGCACGCCGCCGATCATGCAGACCAGCACGGCCTCGATCAGGAACTGTTGCAGGATGTCGCTGCGCCGCGCCCCCACCGCCATGCGCAGCCCGATTTCGGACACGCGTTCGGTGACCGAGACCAGCATGATGTTCATCACCCCGATGCCCCCCACCACAAGCGAGATCACCGCAATGGCCGAAATCAGCAAGGTCAGCGCGCCGGTGGTGCTGGTGATGGTTTCCCGGATCTGGTCGGTGTTGAAGATGAAGAAATCCTGCGTGCCGTGCCGCTGGGCCAGGAAGTCGGTCACCGCCGCCTGCGCCGCCGCCATGTCGGCTTCGTCGGCAATGCGCAGGGTCAGGCTGGACAGGGTGCTGGTTCCCAGATAGCGCGCCTGGACGGTGGTATAGGGCGCATAGAGCCGCAGGGTCTGGCTGCCCCCCGGACCGCGCGACGCGATCTCGGCCACGCCGATCACCCGCAGCATGGCGTTGCCCGCATAGATCACCTGGCCCACGCCATCGTCCATGCGGTCCGCGAACAGGCTGTCGCGGGTGTTGGTGTCGATCACGACCTCCTGCGCCATGCGGGCGATGGCGGTCGTGTCGAAGCCGCGGCCCGCGATGATCGCCGATCCTGTGACGGTGAAGTAATCCGCCCCCACGCCGCTGATCTGGGCATTGGCCTGCGTTCCGCCAAAGCGGATGGTGGCCGTGGCCGCGGTGCCGGGTGTGGCTGCCGCGACAAAGGGCAGGCGGGCCAGCGCCTCGGCATCGGATGCCACAAGCGTCTGGATCCGCCCCGACCTCATGTCGCCAAAGTCCCGGCCCGGAAACACTTCCAGCGTATTGGTCCCCAGAGAGGAGATGTTGGCCAGCACCCGCTGGCGCGACCCCTCGCCCAGGGCCACCACCGACACGACGGATGCGATGCCGATGATGATGCCCAGCATGGTCAGGAAACTGCGCAGCTTGTGCGCGCGCATGGATACGACCGCCATGCGCAAGGCCTCGAAAAAGGCCGAGCCGGGCAGGGCGGATGCACCCCTGGCCGCCGCTTGGCGGCGGACGGCGGCGGCGGTGTCGGGCTGGTTGCGGCGGTCGGCGATGATGCGGCCGTCGCTGATTTCGATGACGCGGCGGGCGCGGGCGGCGACCTTGGGGTCGTGGGTGACGATGATGATCGTGCGCCCGTCCGCGTTCAGTTCCGACAGGATGGACAGCACTTCCTCGCCGCTGCGGCTGTCTAGGGCGCCGGTCGGCTCGTCCGCCAGGATGACGCTGGCGTCGTTCATCAGCGCGCGGGCGATGGACACGCGCTGCTGCTGGCCGCCCGACAGGGCCGCCGGGCGGTGGTCCAGCCGCGCGCCCATGCCCAGCCTGTCCAGAAGCGATGCTGCCCGCGCGCGGCGGGCGGATGCGGCCTCGCCCCGGTAGACGGCGGGGATTTCGACGTTGCCAAGCGCGGTCAGTTCCGGCAGCAGGTGATACCGCTGGAAGATGAAGCCAAAGCGTTCGCGCCGCAGCGCCGCCAATTGGGCATTGTCCAGCGTGCCGATGTCCTGGCCCGCGAAACGGTAGGTGCCGGTGCTGGGCCGGTCCAGGCAGCCCAGGATGTTCATCAGCGTGGTCTTGCCCGACCCGGACGCCCCCATGATCGCCACGAATTCGCCGGGCGCGATGGACAGGTCCACGTCGCGCAGAACGGTCAGCGCGCCGTCGCCCTGGGGATAGCTGCGCCCGATGCCGGACAACTGGATGATCGGCTGGGCCACGCGATCAGCCCCGCATCCCGCGCGGCATCCCGGCAAGCGGGCCGCGCGAGGGGCTGTCGCCGCCGGTGCCGGTCACGATCTTCTCGCCCTCGGCCAGGCCATCGGTGATCTCGGCCATGACCTTGTCGTTCAGGCCGACGCTGACCACGCGATCCGACAAGGTGCCGTCGCTGCCCTGGACCTGCAGGCGATAGCGCCCGTCGCCATCGGGCGATCCAAGCGCCATGGACGGAACCGTCAGCACGTCCCGCGCCGTGCCCATGACGATATGCACCTCGGCCGTCATGTAGGTGCGCAAGGTGCCGTCCGGGTTCGGGACGGTGAAGCGGCCGTTGTAATAGATCGCCTCGGCCGCGGCGCTGCTGGCTGCGGTGCCTCCGATGCTGGGGTCGTTCACGATGGATTCGGGGGCCGGGGCCACGGCTTCCAGCACAGCCTCGTACCGGCGGCCGGGCGCGCCCAGGGTGGTGAACCAGACCTGCTGGCCGGGTTCGACCTGGCCGATATCGGCTTCCGAGATTTCGGCAAACACCTCCATCCGGGTCAGGTCGCCCAGCACGACGATGGTGGGCGCGGATTGCGCGGCGTTGACCGTCTGTCCCTGCTGGGCGGTGATCGCCAGGACGGTGCCGTCGCTGGGCGCGGTGATGCGGGTGTAGTCCAGGTTCGCCTGCGCGGTCTCGATGGCAACCTGGGCTTGGGCGATCTGGGCGTCGAGCGCCTGGATCTGGGCCTTGGACACGGCCACGTCGGACACCGCCCCGTCGTATTCGGCCTGCAGGGACAGGTTGCTGCGCTGCAATTTTTCCAGCCGCTCCAGGGTTCGTTCGGCCAGATCCAGCGTCGATTCCCGTTCCAGCCGCTGCGCGCGGGCCACGGCCAGGTCGGATTGCGCGGTGCGCAGGGCATTTCGCTGGTTGACCGAATCGATTTCCGCGATCAGGTCGCCCGTTCGGACCGTCTGGCCCAGTTCCACGGCAATGCTGGTGATCCGCCCGGATGCCTGCGCCCCGACCGCCACCAGGTTGCGCGGCTTGATGGTGCCTTGGGCCAGGACCGTCACCTCGATATCGCCGCGCGCGACGGGGGTGGTCAGCACGCTTGCGCCGGTGCTGTCCCCGGATTGGCCGATGCCCACCGCCGCCGCGCCTGCGGCAAGTGCGGCGCAGATCGCCAATGCCAATACCCCGTGGCGAAATCGCATCTGCCTGTCTCCGCTTTCCTGCAGCCGTTTCCTGGTTCCTAGATAGCGCCGGGCCCGCCGAATCCAATGCGACGGCCCGTCACGAGATTGCGGGGAACGTGCCGTTGCGGATTTCTGGTCGGCCGATCCTTCGGGTTCTACTGCACCCCACGGATCGCGGGATAGGCGGCGCGGAACGCCTGATACCCCGCATCGAAATGGTCCCGCAGCGCGGCATCGGGCGCGATCTCCTCGACCACATCCGGCGCGGTCATGATGTCGTTCACGCGGCCCCCACCGGCCGCCGCCATGCCCAGCCGCGCAGCACCCAGGGCCGCGCCGAACTCTCCGTCGGCGGGCAGGGCCAGGGTCACGTCCAGCGCCGTCGCGATCACCCGCAGCCAGTACCGCGACCGCGCGCCGCCGCCGATGGCCATCATCCGGTCCAGCCGCGCGCCGGTTTCCTTCAGCGCCTGGTGGCTGTCGCGCAGGCCAAAGGCCACGCCTTCCAGGACCGCGCGGGTCAGGTCGTCGCGCGTGGTGCCGGATCCCAGCCCCGTGAAGGCGCCGCGAATGACGGCGTCGTTATGGGGCGTCCTTTCGCCCGACAGATAGGGCAGGAAGCGCACGGTTCCGGGTGCCTGCAATGTGTCGCCTAGGCCTGCCGTCAGCTTGGCCGGGCGCGCGCCGGTGATCTGGGACAGCCAGTTGAGGCTGTCCGTCGCCGACAGCATCACCCCCATCTGATACCAGGTGCCTGGCACCGCGTGGCAAAAGGTGTGCAGCGCCGTTTCGGGTGCCGGGTGATAGCCGTCCCGCGCCGCCAGCAGCACGCCCGAGGTTCCCAGCGACACAAAGCCCTGGCCTTCGCGCATCGCGCCGATGCCGCAGGCGGCGGCGGCATTGTCGCCCGCGCCCCCCGCCACCACGACCGGATGGGACAGCCCCCAGGCCCGCGCCAGGTCCCCGCGCAACTGGCCTGCGGGGGCCGACCCCTCGACCAGCCGGGGCATCTGGTCGCGCCGCATATGGCCCGCCGCCAGCAGCGCGTCCGACCAGTCGCGCGCGCCGGTATCCAGCCAGGACGTGCCCGCCGCGTCCGACATATCCGATACGGCATCGCCCGTCAGATACAGGTTCAGGAAGGCCGCGGGCAGCAGCACGCGGGCGACGCGGGCGTGGTTTTCGGGTTCATTGTCGCGCACCCATTCCAGCTTGGGCGCGGTGAAACCGGGAAAGACGATGTTGCCCGACAGATCGCGCATACCGGGGGTGGCGTCCAGCCGGGCGGCCTGCGCGTGGCTGCGGGTGTCGTTCCACAGGATGCAGGGGCGGATCACCCGGTCCTCGGCGTCCAGCAGCGTCGCGCCGTGCATATGGCCCGCCACGCCGATGCCGCGCAGGGCCGAAAATTCGGGATGGCGGTCGCGCAACTCGGCCACGGCGCCCTCAAGCGCGGCGATCCAGTCGGCGGGATCCTGTTCGGACCAGCCGGAATGGGGATGGCTGACCGGATAATGCCGTTCGGTCGAACCGATCGGCTTGCCGCCGCCGTCCACCAGAAGCGCCCGCAGGCCCGAGGTGCCAAGGTCGATTCCCAGAAAACTCATGTGTCCCCCTGATGTCGTTGTTCAAACGCCTGTCGGCTGATGATCCAGAAGCGCGTCCAGCAATCCGTCAAGACCCGGCAGCACCGCGACGGCGCCGGCCTCGGACAGGCGGCGCGCATGGTCGGCCTGGATCCCGGACAGATGGCTGCCCCCGGTGAATCCCACCGCCCGCATCCCCGCGGCGCGCGCGCCGACGATCCCATGGGGCGAATCCTCCATCACCGCGCAGGCATCGGCAGGGATGCCCAGCCGTTCCGCGGCCAGCAGGAACAGGTCGGGGGCAGGCTTGCCCCGCGCGACCTGATCGGCGCTGAACGTGTTGGCGCCGAACCGATCCGCCAGCCCCGCCACCTGCAAGGTCATGCCAAGCCGGTGGACCGAACTGCCCGTGGCAATCGCCACCGCGATGCCGCGCGCCGCCAGGTCGTCCAGCAGGTCGGGAATGCCGGGGATCACGCGCAGTTCCGTGGGATAGCGCGCCAGCAGCCGGTCTTCGAAATCGCGGGCGAAATCGGGCAGGTCGTCACGGTCCAGCGCCTTGGCGATATGGCTGACGATGGACTGGATCGACACGCCCAGGAATTTCCGCCGCAGCTCGTCCATGGTGGTTTCCAGACCCTCGGCCGCCATCAGGTCGGCAAGGGTTGCCAGCGACATCGGTTCGCTGTCCACCAGGCAGCCGTCCATGTCGAAGATCACGGCGCGGATATCGGTCATGCGGACCCCCTGTTGGCGTTAACGGCCCGATCCCTACACCCATCGCGCGCGGATGACAAACGGCACCGCCTGCGCTAGTCGGGGGCATGACCCATCCCCACCAGACCCCCGTCCGAGAGCTTTATGTTTCCCCCGATGCCGCCACAGCCTTGCAGGCCGAGGCGGAAAAGCTGCCAGCCTGGATGCTGGACGCGCGGCAGAAAGGTGAACTGGCCTTGCTGATGAACGGCGCCCTTGCCCCCCTGCGTGGCTATATGAGCGAGGCAGAGTACAGCGCCGTGCCGGACGGGGCCTGGCCGGTGCCCCTGGCCTTGCAGGTAAGCGCGGATTTTTCAGGACGGGTGCAGCCCGGCGACGATATCGCCCTGCGCGATGGGGGCGGCGTGGTGGCGGTCATGTCCGTGACCGATGCCTGGGGCGATCCGGTCCTGCTGGGCGGCAAGGTCAAGGGCCTGCGCCGCCCGGACAGCACCGCCCCGAATAAGGTGCGCGCGCTGTGGCGGGATGGCCGCATCGACCGCGTTCTGGCCGTCCAGCCCGATCATGCCGATCAGGTCAGGGCGGCTGCGCGTATGGCCCAAGACATGGACGCCGCCTTGCTGGTCCAGCCCATGGCAGGCTTTGCGGTCGATACGCCTGCCGGCGCCATCCTGGCGTCCCTGCCGGTGGCCCCGCCCCCCGGTCCCCAGGCGGCGCTGTGGCAAGGAATGGTGGCGCGCAATTTCGGGGCCACGCATCTGATGCTGTCCGATGCCGCGGCACAGGACATCTATCGCCCGCACCAGGATCGGATCGGGGTGCGGGTGGTGGTCCCCGGCGGAACCTTTTAGACCGGCGGGGCTTCACGATCTGCAAACAGACAGGACCATCCCCCCGATGCGCACAGGCGATTCCGGTTACAATCCCTGGCTGGCGACGGTCCTGTTGCTGCTGGGCAACTTCATGAACCTGATCGACGTGAGCATCGTCAACGTGGCGCTGCCCTCGATCCGGGAAAACCTGAACGCGACGGCGGCGCAGATCGAATGGGTGTCGGCGGCCTATGTGCTGGCCTTCGCGGCGGGGCTGCTGCCCTTTGGGCGGTTCGGCGACAAGTTCGGGCGCAAGCGGCTGTTCCTGTGGGGCGTGGGGCTGTTCACGCTGGCATCGGCGCTGTGCGGATTGGCGCAGACCATGCCGATGCTGATCTGGTCGCGCGCGCTGCAAGGCATCGGCGGGGCGATGATGGTGCCGCAGGTCATGGCGATCATGCACGTCATGTTTCCGCCCGAACAGAAGGCGCGGGCCTTCGCCCTGGCGGGGGTGGTCGCCAGCCTGGGCGCGGTAAGCGGCCCGCTGCTGGGCGGGGCACTGATCACCGGCGACATTTCGGGGATGGGCTGGCGCCCGATCTTCCTTGTCAACCTGCCGGTCGGGCTGTTCGTGATCGCGGCAGGGCTTCGCTGGATCCCGGCGCTGTCCTCGGACCGGCGGATGCGGATTGACTGGATCGGCATCGGCCTGTTCTCGGTGGCGGTGGTGCTGGTGGTCCTGCCGGTGATCGAAGGCGCGCTGCTGGGCTGGCCCTGGTGGTGCATCGCCATGATCCTGGCATCCCTGCCGCTGGGCGCGCTGTTCATATGGCGGCAGGTGAGGCTGTCGCGGCAGGACCGCGCGCAACTGCTGCCGGTGACGCTGATGCGCAATGGCGGGTTCCTGTCAGGGGTGGCGATGGTGATGCTGCATTTCTCGGCCATACCGGGAATGTTTTTGGTGCTGGCGATCTATCTGCAGACGGGCTTTGGCCTGGACCCGATGCAATCGGGCATTGCGACCGCGCCCTTTCCGCTGGGCATCATGTTGGGCAGCTATGTCACCGGGCGTTTCGGCACGAAGTGGCTGTCGGGCCGCATGGCTGCGGGCGTGACGGTCATGCTGGCGGGAATGATCCTGCTGCGCCATGTCACGGGCCATCCGCCGCAGACATTTACCCCGGCCACGCTGATCGCGCCGCTTGCCATCTGCGGGTTCGGGATGGGGCTGACGATCTCTCCGCTGTTCCAGTCGGTGCTGCAATCGGTACCGGGCAAGGACGCGGGCGCGGGATCGGGGGCGATGCAGGCTTTCCAGCAGGTCGGCGCGGCCATCGGGATCGCCATCGTGTCCAGCCTGTTCTTCGTCCGGCTGCACGGGCAGGGCGGCGACGACTATGCGGGGGCGATGGCGCATGCGCTGACCTATCAGCTTTGCGCCTTCAGCGCGATCCTGGTGGTGCTGGCCCTGCGGACAAGCCTGCGCGGCAAGGCGGTCGATCCGCCCCGCCGCGAGGGGGTCAGTGGACGCTGACCGGGGTCAGTTCGTTCTGCCGGGCCAGAACAAAGGCCAGATGGCGGTCCTTGACCAGGGCCAGGCGTTCCCCGTCAACGTCATGGACCGCATACATGCTGTCGATGCCGCTCAGTTGCTGGCGGATTTCCTGCGGCAGGGTGCTGGTCTCGACCTGCCGGATGTAAACGGTTTTCTCGGCGTCGATGCCGCCGAAATCGAATTTGGTATCCATGATGATCCCCTTTACTTACGGCTGATCGGAATGGTCTGGACGACCTGCTGCGGATGGATGCGCTTCAGATCCACGTGCAACAAGCCGTTTTCGATGGCTGCACCCTCGACCTCGACCCCGTCGGCCAGAACGAAGCTGCGTTGGAATGCCCGTGCGGCGATGCCCCGGTGCAGGAACACGCGATCCCCTTCCGGTTCCGCCATCCGGCCCCGGATGACAAGCTGCCGATCCTCGGTCGTGACGGCCAGGTCGTCTTCGCCAAAGCCCGCCACGGCCAGCGTAATTCGGAACCCGTCGGGCGCGATATGTTCGATGTTATAGGGGGGATAGCCCTCGGCGCCCTTGGCGGCCCGTTCGGCCAGGCGCTCGATCTGGTCGAAGCCCAGAAGATAGGGATGCGCCCCCAGTGAAATCTTTGTCATGTCAGCCCTCTGCCCATCAAGCGACTGTGGCGCGGACCCCGTTTGCGGCAATCCGCCTTGGGCTCAATATGTGAACGCAAGCCAGCAGGTGCAAGGCCCCAGGATCCGGGGGTGAATTCGGGGGAAGAATCTGCGTGCCGTGCAGCATCTTGTTAACATGGGCGCTGCTAATGGTTATAGTCGATGCCAAGACCAATCGCCTCCAGCCGGGCCGAGCCAGATGAACATGCACCATGAAATGTCCCATGACGAAATCGCCCGTGCCAAGCTGGTGGCGCTGCGCTGCGAACACCGCGACCTGGACGAGGCGATCGCGGCCCTGTCGGCGCAGCAACTGACCTCATCGCTGGCCCTGCAACGGCTGAAAAAGCAGAAGCTGGCCCTGAAGGACCAGATCGCCCGGCTGGAGGATGAGATCACCCCCGACATCATCGCCTGATTGCGGCGCTGCGCCCCCCGCGTTATGGCAGGCGGGCAAATGCGGGGGACAAGGATGGACAAACCGGTGGGCATCATCATGGGTAGCCAGTCCGACTGGCCCACGATGCGCGAGGCTGCGGCGGTTCTGGACGAACTGGGCGTGGGCTATGACGCCCGCATCGTCAGCGCGCACCGCACCCCCGACCGGTTGTGGGATTATGGCAGGACCGCCGTGTCGCGCGGGCTGCGGGTCATCATCGCGGGCGCCGGGGGCGCGGCCCATCTGCCGGGCATGATGGCATCCAAGACCCGGCTGCCGGTGATCGGCGTGCCGGTTCAGACCAAGGCCCTGTCGGGCGTCGATTCGCTCTATTCCATCCTGCAGATGCCCAAGGGCTATCCGGTGGCGACCATGGCCATCGGGTCGGCGGGGGCTGCCAATGCCGGACTGATGGCGGCGGGCATTCTGGCCATAAGCGACCCCGCCCTTGCCCAGCGTCTGGATGCCTGGCGCCAGGCCCTGTCCGATTCCATCCCCGAGGCTCCGCAAGATGAGTGACATCCAGACCATCGGCATCCTGGGCGGCGGGCAACTGGGCCGGATGCTGTCCGTCGCGGCCAGCCGCCTGGGTCTGCGCTGCCATGTCTATGAACCCGGTGCCGCTCCCGCGGGCGACGTGGCTTGGCGGGTGACGAACGCGCCTTACGAGGACGAGGCCGCGCTGCGTGCCTTTGCCGACAGCGTGGATGTCATCACCTATGAATTCGAGAACGTGCCGACCTCGGCGCTCGACCTGCTGGAAAGCATCCGCCCGATCCGCCCGAACCGCCGCGCGCTTGCAGTCTCTCAGGATCGGCTGACCGAAAAGACCTTCCTGAACGACATCGGCCTGACAACCGCCCCCTTTGCCGATGTTCCCGGTCCGGCTGACCTGGATGCCGCCGTCCAGGCCATCGGCCGCCCGTCGATCCTCAAGACCCGGCGCATGGGCTATGACGGCAAGGGGCAGGTGCGGATCGGGAACGGCCCCGCCGAATGGACCGGCGCGCCGTCCGTGCTGGAAGGCTTTGTCGATTTCAGCGCCGAGATCAGCGTCATCATCGCCCGCGGCGCCGATGGGCAGGTCGCGGCCTTCGATCCCGGCCTGAACGTCCACGAAGGGGGCATCCTGCGCACCACAACCGTGCCCTGCGGCCTGCCCGGCGCCGTCACGACCGACGCCGTGCTGATCGCCGCCCGCATCGCCAATGCGCTTGATTATGTCGGCGTCATGGGCGTCGAACTGTTCGTGACTGCCCAAGGGCTGATCGTGAACGAGATCGCGCCCCGCGTCCATAATTCGGGTCACTGGACCCAGGCTGGCTGCGCGGTTGACCAGTTCGAACAGCATATCCGCGCCGTGGCGAGCCTGCCCTTGGGCGATGGCAGGCGGTATGCCGATGTCAGAATGGAAAACCTGATCGGCGACGACCTGGACCGGGTGCCTGACCTGCTGGGGGCGCCGAACACCCAGGTCCATCTTTACGGCAAGGGCGCGGCGCGACCGGGGCGCAAGATGGGCCATGTGAACCGGATCACCGGATGAGCCTGGCGCGGCCCCGGCTTGCGGTCCGCGCGGCGATCCTGCATGGCGACCGGCTGCTGCTGGTCAATGCCTATCCGGGCCATGGATCCGACCTGTGGTGCCTGCCGGGCGGCGGGGTCGAACCGGGCCAGTCCTTGCCCGAAAACCTGATCCGCGAGGTTTCCGAGGAAACCGGCCTGAGGATCACCGTCAGCGCCCCGATCCTGGTGAACGAGTTCCACGATCCCGGACGCGGCTTCCATCAGGTCGAAATCATCTTCCGCACCTCGCTCGTCAGCAAGGCCGGGATCATTCTCGAAGACCCGGAAAAGGTGGTGAACCGCTTCACATGGGCCACGCGCGCCGATCTTCGCGGCTTGCGCCACAAGCCCGACACCCTGGCCCGCGCCGTGTGGGGCCAGCACGCCGCCTGGTACGACCCGCTGGAACGGATCGTCCGGTAAATCTTCTTCACTGAAATATCCCGGGGGCCCGGGGGCTGGCCCCCGGCCATTGCGGGACGCAGGCCTACTCGGCCGCCTCGTTCATTGCCGTTTCGGACCCCGCCTTCATGCGAAAGCCGCGCTCCAACTGGTCGAACGGCGCCACCGGGTAATCGCCGGAAAAGCAGGCGTCGCAATATTGCGGGCTGGCCTTGTTGCGGCCCTCGGCCTCGCCCACGGCGCGATACAGGCCGTCCAGCGACACGAAGGCCAGTGAATCGACGCCGATCCAGTTGCGCATCTCCTCGGGCGTCATGTTCGCAGCCAGCAGCTTGTCGCGGTCGGGCGTGTCCACGCCATAAAAGCAGGGCCAGGCGGTCGGGGGCGAGGCGATGCGGAAATGCACCTCGGCCGCGCCCGCGTCCAAGATCATGTCCTTGATCTTGCGCGACGTGGTGCCGCGCACCACGCTGTCGTCGACCAGAACCACGCGCTTGCCCGCGATCAGGGACCGGTTCACGTTCAGCTTCAACCGCACGCCCATGTTGCGGATCTGCTCGGTCGGCTCGATGAAGGTTCGGCCCATGTACTGGTTGCGGATGATCCCCATGCCATAGGGGATGCCCGATTCCTGGGCAAAGCCGATGGCTGCGGGCGTGCCGCTGTCGGGCACGGGGCAGACCAGGTCGGCCTCGATGGGCGCCTCGCGGGCCAGTTCCACCCCGATCTGGCGGCGGGTTTCATAAACCGAGCGCCCGCCGATGATCGAATCGGGACGCGAGAAATAGACGTGTTCAAAGATGCAGAACCGTCCCTTGGACGGCCCGAAGGGACGCGAGGATTCGATCTCGCCGCGCGAAATCACCACCATCTCGCCCGGTTCGATCTCGCGCAGGAAATCGGCGCCGATGATGTCCAGCGCGCAGGTTTCCGACGCCAGCACGAAACCGTCGTCGCCGACCTTGCCCAGCACCAGCGGGCGCACGCCCAGGGGGTCGCGCACACCGATCAGCTTGGTCCGCGTCATGGCGATGACGGAAAACGCGCCCTCGATCCGGCGCAGCGCGTCCTTCATCCGCTCGGGGATGTTGCGCTGGATCGACCGGGCCATCAGGTGGATGATGCATTCGCTGTCCGACGACGACTGGAAGATCGACCCGCGCTCGATCAGTTCGCGGCGCAGCGCGGCGGCGTTGGTGATGTTGCCGTTATGGGCGATGGCGCAGCCGCCCATGTGGAATTCGCCAAAGAACGGCTGCACGTCGCGGATCGCGGTCGCGGCCTTGGTCCCGGCGGTGGAATAGCGGACATGGCCGATGGCCAGGGGGCCGGGCAGGGTGCCCATCACATCGGGCTTGGTGAAGTTGTCGCGCACATAGCCAAAGCGGTGCGCGCTGTTGAAGCCGCTTTCGGGGTCATGGGCGACGATGCCGCCCGCTTCCTGCCCGCGATGCTGAAGCGCGTGCAATCCCAGGGCCACGAAGTTCGACGCATCGACCACGCCGATGGCCCCGAAGATGCCGCATTCTTCGTGCAGGCGGTCCGAATCGAACGGATGGGCCAAGAAGGGTTTCATCGCGGCGTCCTGAATGGCTTTGGGCTGTCCCGCGCTATGTAAGGTGGGTGCGACCCAAAGTCACGCCCTCGCAAGGCAGCAAGGGCGGTTTTTCGTCACCAAAGCGTCATGGCAGGTCAGCCATGCAGCCTGTGCATCGGTTCGCGGCCCTCAGTTCGCGGCAGGAGGCGTTTCCTGGGCCGAAGGCGTGGCCGTGGCCGTGCAGCCCGACACCATCTGCTCGTACCGGCTGACGATCCAGCCCGGCGCGTCGTCGGGAACCTGGCTGTCCAACTGCCCGCGCATCCGTTCGAACACCTGTGCGGACCGGCTGTTTTCCACAACCGCGACCTGCTGGCTGGTCATCACGCGGTCATAGACGATAAAGGCGATCGCGACCAAAAGGATGCCGCGCGCCACGCCGAACAGGAATCCCATGCCCTGATCGACCCCGCCAAGCGCGGACCGCTGCACAACCGACGAAAACAGCGGCGTGATGATGGAAAAGACCACAAGCGCCAGGGCAAAGACGACGGCAAATCCCGCAATGGTGGCCAGTTCGCAACTGTCGCCCAGGAAACGGTCCAGGACCGGCAGTTGTGCGATCAAGGGTCGCATGGCGGCGGCGAAGATGAAGGCCAGGATGGCCGCGCCGATCCAGCCCAGGATGGCCAGCGATTCGCGCACGAAACCGCGCGACCAGGCCAGAATGGCCGAAAGGATGATGACCGCAGCCACCACCGCGTCGATAATCGTGAATCCGTCCATGGTACCTGCCCCTGCGCCGGTTATGTTATCAAATCAAGCACTTCAGCCGGCGCCGAAGACCTCGCCCACAAATCCCGTCAGGTCGGCGATGCGGCTTACGCCCATGCCGCCCGCGCCCTCGACCTTTTGGCTGTCGGGCAAAATCGCCTGTGAAAAACCAAGTTTCTGCGCTTCTTTCAACCTGTTTTCCGCCTGGGCCACGGGACGCAGGGCGCCCGACAGGCTGATTTCGCCAAACAGCACCGCCTCGGGGGGCAGGGCATTGTCTTCTCGGGCCGACAAAAGCGCCCCGGCAATGGCCAGGTCCGCGGCGGGTTCGCTGACCCGCATTCCGCCCGCGACGTTCAGGAACACGTCCAGACCCGCGAAGGGGATCCCGCAGCGTGCCTCCAGCACCGCCAGGATCGTGCTGACGCGCCCGCTGTCCAGGCCCACCACCGTGCGGCGCGGGGATGCAAGGGTCGAGGGCGCGACAAGCGCCTGAACCTCGGTCAACACGGGCCGGGTGCCCTCGATCCCGGCAAAGACCGCGCTGCCCGGCACCGGCTGACCGCGTTCGGACAAAAACAGTGCCGAGGGGTTGGCGACCTCGGCCAGGCCGCTGCCTGTCATCTCGAAGACGCCGATCTCGTCGGCGGGACCGAAGCGGTTCTTGACCGAGCGCAGGATGCGGAACTGGTGGCCGCGTTCGCCTTCGAAATACAACACGGTGTCGACCATATGTTCGACAACGCGCGGGCCTGCGATCTGGCCGTCCTTCGTGACATGGCCCACCAGAAAGATCGCCACGCCCTTGCGCTTGGCGAATGTCACCAGTTCATGGGCTGCGGCGCGGACCTGGGCCACGCTGCCGGGCGCGGCCTCGACCTGGTCGGACCACAGCGTCTGGATGGAATCGATGATGGCAAGGTCGGGGCGTTCGTTGTCCAGCGTGGTCAGGATGTCTCGCAGGTTGGTTTCGGCCCCCAGCCGCACCGGCGCGTCGCCCAGGCCCAGCCGCTGCGCGCGCATCCTGATCTGGGCGCTCGCTTCCTCGCCGCTGATATAGACGGCGTTCATTCCGCGCCGGGCAAAGGCCGCGGCACCCTGCAACAGCAGCGTCGATTTGCCGATGCCGGGATCGCCGCCCACCAGGACGGCGCTGCCCGGCACCAGGCCGCCGCCCAGCACACGGTCCAGTTCGTCCATCCCCGCCAAGTGGCGGGGGGGCGGGGCCTCGGTCGTCATCAGGCTGGACAAGGGCACGGCGCGGCCCTTGTGGGCGCCCAGACCCCGGCCCGGACCCTGGGACAGCGGTGCTTCCTCGACGATGGTGTTCCAGGCGCCACAGGCGTCGCAGCGCCCGGCCCATTTCTTGTGGGACGCACCGCAGGCGGTGCAGGTGAAAGCGTTGGTGGATTTTGCCATGCCCTTCATGTGGCATCTGGGGGCAGCCGCCGCAAGTTGGCAAACTCACGCCATTGTCGGCTTGATCTTTGGGGGCGTCCCGGTCAGGTTCCCCGCGTAAAATCAAGGCGTCCCGATGGCCAGTCCGCGACCGTTCTCCCGCTATGAATTCACCATCGCCTGGCGATACCTGCGCGCCCGCCGGGCCGAGGGCGGGGTCAGCGTGATGACCTGGATAAGCCTGATCGGCATTGCCCTGGGTGTGATGGCGCTGATCGCGACGCTGGCCGTGCGCGCAGGCTTTCGCGCGGAATTCGTGGACACGATCCTGGGCGCGAATGCCCATACGACCGTCTACATGGCCCCGCAGCGCATCACCAACGAGTTCACCGAGGATGTTTATGTCGTCCCCGGCCGGATCGCCGATTACGACGCAGTGGCCGCAAAACTGGCGCAGGTTCCTGGTGTCACCCGCACGGCGCCCGTCATTCGCGGGCAGGTCATGGCCTCGGCCAATGACAGCTCGAACGTGGCCGAGGTTTTCGGCGTAAGCCTTGAAAATCTCAGGGCAATGCCCCGGATCGTCGATCCCGCGACGTCGGTCGGCAGTCTGGCGGATTTCGACCGTGGGATCGCCATCGGGTCCGGCATCGCCCGCGAACTGGCGGTCGGCCTGGGCGACCGGATCCGCCTGATCGCCCCCGAAGGCGCGCGGACCGCCATCGGCACCACGCCCCGCGTCAAGGCATACGAGGTCACCTATATCTTCAGCGCCGGGCGCTATGACATCGACCGCACCCGCATCTACATGCCCATGGCCGAGGCGCAGTCATACTTCAACCGCGAAGGCGTGGCGGACGAGATCGAGGTTTTCGTGACCGATCCCGAACAGGTGGACGACTGGACCCTGCCCCTGCTGCAGGCGGCGGGCGAGGGGGCGCAGGCGTGGAACTGGCGCGACAGTTCCGGCAGTTTCCTCGCGGCTCTGGACATGGAGGATGACGTGATGTTCGTGATCCTGTCGGTGCTGGTCCTGATCGCGTCCATGAACATCACCAGCGGGCTGATCATGCTGGTCAAGAACAAGGGCCGCGACATCGGCATCCTGCGCACCATGGGCCTGACCGAAGGCGCGGTGCTGCGGGTGTTCTTCCTCTGCGGGGCCTTCACGGGCGTCATCGGCACCATCGCGGGGGTGGTGCTGGGGGTGGCTCTGGCGCTGAACGTGGACAATATCATGGCCGCGCTGAACGCGCTGACCGGCGGCGGCGCCTGGCAGCCCGAGGTGCGCGGCATCTATCGCCTGCCTGCCGAGCTGCGCGCCTGGGACATCTTTCGCGCCGTTGCACTGTCGCTGGCGCTGTCCTTTATCGTCACCATCTTCCCCGCGCGCCGCGCCGCGCGCATGAACCCGGTCGAGGCCCTGCGCTATGAATGACGTGTTGCGCCTGGAAGGGGTCGGCAAGACCTATGGCAAGGACGGTCCCGCCCCGGTGCCGGTCCTGCGCGGGCTGGATCTGTCGGTGGCAAGGGGAGAGGTCGTGGCCCTGGTCGCCCCCTCCGGTGCGGGCAAATCCACGCTGCTGCATATTGCGGGCCTGCTGGACACGCCCGATGCGGGCCGCGTGATCCTGAACGGCCGCGACATGACCGGCCTGCCCGACAAGCCCCGGACCGAGGCGCGGCGGGCCGAACTGGGCTTCGTCTATCAGTTCCACCACCTGCTGCCCGAATTCAGCGCGGCGGAAAACATCGTCCTGCCGCAGCTTGCCAACGGCGTTCCCCAACGCGATGCCGCCACCCGCGCCGCCGACCTTCTGTCGCGCGTCGGCCTGTCGGAACGGGCGCATCACCGCCCGGCGGCGCTGTCGGGGGGCGAACAGCAGCGGGTGGCATTCTGCCGGGCGCTTGCCAACCGCCCCGCGCTGCTGCTGGCGGACGAACCCACCGGCAACCTCGACCCCGAGACATCCAACCGGGTCTTCGACATGCTGATGGGTCTTGTTCGGGACACCGGCCTGTCGGCGCTGATCGCCACGCACAACCACGATCTGGCCGGGCGCATGGACCGGGTGATCCGACTGAACAGCGCGGTTGCCTGACGCATCCCGCCGGGGCAAAGTCTGGCCAAAGAACCAAAAGGGACAGCAGCGATGAAGGCAACATATGGGGCGGCCCTGTCCGGGCTGGCAATGGCGGGCATGATTGCAGCCTGCGCACCGCAGATGTCGGACCAGGTGCAGGCGCGCAACGATTTTGCCGCCCTGTGCGTCGATTGCCACGGCGCCGACGGGCGGGGCGGCGGGCCAGCCGCAGCGGGGATGCAGCCCGCGCCGGTCGATCTGACCCGCGTGGCCGCCAGCAACGGCGGCGTCTTCCCGCGCTTGCAGGTCATGGGCCACATCTATGGCTTTACGCCGGGCCGCAGCGAATCGCCCATGCCAGAGTTCGGAGATCTGCTGGACGGCCCGACCGTTCCCTATGATGCAGGCGACGGCAACCCGACACCCACACCCGCGCGCCTTGTGGCGCTGATGGAATATGTCGAGGCGATGCAGCGGTAATCATGAAGATTCTGGCTGCCGCAGCCCTCGCAGCGGCCCTGGCCCATCCCGCCGCCGCCGATCCGTTCGAGGATTTTGGAACGGCGATGAAATACGGCCTGCCGCTGGCCGCCGCCGTTTGCGCCGCCCGCGACGACCGGCTGGAGGATTTCGCAATCCGCGGCGCCTTGCAGGCGGCTGTCGTGCTGGGATTGAAGTCCTGGCTGGACGGCTCGCCCGTATCGGTCCGACCTTCGGGCGAGGGGAAGGGTTTCCCGTCGGGCCACTCCGCCGCCGCAGCCTTTGGTGCGGCTGATCTGGCGGGAAAGTGCTTTCCCGACGACCGCGCAGCGGGGATCGGCCTCTACGGGGCGGCCGGTCTGGCGGCAGCCAGCCGCGTCCATGCGGGCGAACACACTGCGCAGCAGGCAATGGCCGGCGCGCTGATCGGATTCAGCTTCGGCGCCGCCGATTTCGGCATCGGGACCGAGGGCGCAAGCTTCAGCGTCGGGATGCGCTTCTAACGCCCGCAGCGGTCCAGCCAGGTGTTGATCGCGGCCAGCGATTCCGGTTCGTCCAGCCAGGGAACATGGGCCCGGCCCGGGACGGTGGCAAAGATCGTGCCGGGACGGCGTCTTGCTATTTCCGCCGCAACATCCGCCGACAGCAGGTCGGAATTTGCCCCCCGGACCAGCGCCACAGGCAGTCCGGCGGTGGCATCCCACAGCGGCCACAGGTCAGGGGTCCCGCCCTGGAACGCTGCCAGGAAAGCCTCGCGCAGGGCAGGGTCATACTTGATCCGCAACCCGTCCGGCGTTTCCTCGTAGTGCTTTCGCGCATCAGCCAGCCACCGGCCTTCCGGCACATCGGCAAAGCCCGGCATTGCCCCGGCCAACCGCTCGGCCAGGGCCTCGTGCGTCCGCGCCGCCGGATTGCGCCCGACATAGTCGAAGATCCGATCCAGCCCCCCGCGCTCGATCACCGGCCCGACATCGTTCAGGCACAACCCCAGCAGCCGGTCACGGGCGACCGCCGCCAGCAGCATCCCAATCAACCCACCGCGAGACGTTCCCAGGATCGCCGCACGCTCAATTCCCAGATGATCCAGCAGCGCCAGGGCATCCTTGCCTTCCTGCGGCACGGTATAGGTCTCGGCCCCGGTCCGATCCGACTGCCCGCGCCCGCGATAATCCATGCGGATCAACCGCACATCCGCCAGATGCGGCGCGACATAATCGAAATCGCCCATGTTCCGCGTCAGCCCGGCCAGGCACAGGACCGGCAGCCCCTGACCCTCGTCGGAATAGGCCAGCCGCGCCCCGTCATCCGCCGTGAAGAACATCGCCCACCTCTTTGCCTTGGCTGAAATATCCCAAGGGGTCGCCGGTCGGTGCGCCATCGGTTCGAGAACCGATCGGCGACGGGCTGGCCCCCGGCCTGGCCTTACAAATTCTCGCTCTGCGGCATCCCCAGGACGTGATAGCCGCCATCGACCAGAACGATCTCGCCGGTGGTGCAGGCGCCCCAGTCCGAGAGCATCCAGACGGCGGTGCCGCCGATCGCCTCCAGGGTGGCGTTCTTGCGCAGCGGCGCATTCGCCTCGGTATGGCGGAATGTCTTGCGCGCCCCGCCGATGGCCGCGCCCGCCAGCGTCTTCATCGGGCCCGGGCTGATGGCGTTCACGCGGATTCCGTCGGGACCAAGGTCGTTTGCCAGATAGCGCACGGTCGATTCCAACGCCGCCTTGGCGACACCCATGACATTATAGAACGGCGTCACCCGGTTCGATCCGCCATAGGTCAGCGTGACGATGGACCCGCCATCCGCCATCAGCGGATGCGCGCGGCGCGCCACCTCGATCAGGGAATAGCAGGAAATCTCCAGACTGTGCTTGAAGTTCGCACGGCTGGTGTTGACGAACCTTCCGGTCAGTTCGTCCTTGTTGGAAAAGGCGATGGCGTGGATGATGAAATCCAGCCGCCCCCAGCGTTCGCCAATCGTCCCGAAAGCCGCATCCAGCGACGCGTCGTCGGTTACGTCCACGTCCAGCAGGAAATCCGATCCGACCGTGGCCGCAAGCGGCTGCACCCGCTTGCCGAACGCTTCTCCCTGAAAGGAAAACGCCAGTTCGGCCCCCTGGTCGGCCACCGCCTTGGCGATGCCCCAGGCGATGGAACGGTCGTTGGCGACCCCCATCACAAGCCCGCGCTTGCCCTTCAGAAGATCGCCCATCAATGACCCCGCTTAATCCTGGTACTTCGACATCAGCAGGGTGGCGTTCGTTCCCCCAAAGCCGAAGCTGTTGGACAGAACCGAATCAAGGCCGGCATTGTCCACCCGGCTGGTGGCAATCTCGCTTGGCGCGATCTCGGGGTCCAGCGCCGTCACGTTTGCAGATGCTGCAATGAAGTCATTTTGCAACATCAGCAGGCTATAGATCGCCTCGTGCACGCCCGTTGCGCCAAGGCTGTGTCCGGTCAGCGACTTTGTGGAACTGATGGGCGGGGTGTTCCCCTCGCCCCAGATGCGGCGAATGGCCTTGACCTCGCCCACGTCCCCCACAGGGGTCGAGGTGCCGTGCGCGTTGATATAGCTGACGCTCCGGCCTTCGGGCAGGGTGCCCAGGGCCAGCCGCATCGACCGTTCGCCGCCCTCGCCGGAGGGGGCCACCATGTCGTATCCGTCGCTGGTCGCGCCATAGCCGGTCACTTCGGCATAAATCTTTGCCCCCCGCGCCAGGGCGTGTTCCAGTTCCTCCAGCACGACAACACCGCCGCCGCCCGCGATGACGAACCCGTCGCGCGTCGCGTCATAGGGGCGGGACGCGGCTTCGGGCGTGTCGTTGTACTTGGACGACATCGCGCCCATCGCATCGAACAGGCAGGACAGGGTCCAGTCCAGTTCCTCGCCCCCGCCGGCGAACACGATGTCCTGCTTGTTCAACTGGATCTGCTCGACCCCGTTGCCGATGCAATGGGCCGATGTGGAACAGGCCGAGGTGATGGAATAGTTCACGCCCTTGATCTTGAAAGGCGTCGCCAAGCAGGCCGAGTTGGTGGACGACATGCAGCGCGTCACCATGAACGGACCCATGCGCTTGGGCGCGCCCTTCTGGATGACGGTCTGGTGCGCCTCGAAGAAGTTGCTGGTCGAAGGCCCCCCCGATCCCATGATCAGGCCGGTGCGCGGATTGGACACGTCGCCTTCCTCAAGCCCCGAATCCTTGATCGCCTGTTCCATGGCGATGAAGTTATAGGCCGCACCCGGACCCATGAAGCGCAGGTTGCGCTTGTCGATGTGGTCTTCCAGCACGATCCGGGGCATTCCGTGGATCTGGCTGCGGAATCCGTGTTCGGCGTATTCGGGCGCGAATACGATGCCCGAACGGCCTGCCTTCAGGCTTTCCGTGACCTCATCGGCGTTGTTGCCGATGGGGGATACGATGCCAAGGCCTGTGATGACGACGCGCCGCATGGGCCTCCTCCTTAATCTTGTTCAGTTTGCCGCCATCAGTTGGACGACAGCGCGACCTTCATGTCCTTAACCTGATAGATGGTCTCTCCATCCGCCTCGACACGGCCGTCGGCCACGCCCATGGTCAGGCGCCGCGTCTGCACGGCCTTCGTGAAATCGACGTGATAGCGCAACAGCTTGCGGTCGGGGCGGACCATGCCGGTCAGCTTGACCTCGCCCACGCCCAAGGCATAGCCGCGCCCCTGCCAGCCGCGCCAGCCCAGGTTGAAGCCCGTCAACTGCCACAAGCCGTCCAGTCCCAGGCAGCCCGGCATGATCGGGTTGCCGGGGAAATGGCAGGCGAAGAACCACAGGTCTGGGGTGATGTCGAACTCGGCCGTCACATGGCCCTTGCCATGGCAGCCGCCGTCCTCGGAAATGTCGGTGATGCGGTCCATCATCAGCATCGGGGGTTCGGGCAGTTGCGCATTGCCGGGGCCGAACAACTCTCCCCGCGCGCAGGCCAGAAGGTCGTCGCGGTCGAAGCTGGTTTTGTCCATCGCCATGCGGTCTTGCCTTTTTTGTCGCCCCGGCCGGGCTTGTCCAAGTTGACGCTTCGTCTATCACTTGGGGCAAAGCGCGTGCAAGTCAATGCGACCGCCAAGGCGATCGGCGGCCTTGCATCCGGCAGGGGGCCGGGCGAAAAGCGGCCCGAGCCGCCCAAGGAGGACAGGATGAGCCTGTATGTCGCCCTGCAGATGGACCCGATCGAGGATGTCTCGATCCACGCCGACAGCACGTTCCGCATCGGGCTGGAGGCCCAGGCGCGGGGCCATCGCCTGTTCCAGTACACGGTCGATCAGCTGCGCTATGACGAAGGCCGGGTGATCGCACGCGGCCGTCCCGTCACCCTGCGCCGCGAGGAAGGCAGCCACGTCACCTTCGGCGACTGGGCCGAGGTGGACCTGTCGGACTTCGACGTGGTCTGGCTGCGCCAGGATCCGCCCTTCGACATGGGCTATGTCACCTCCACGCATCTCTTGGACAGGGTGCATCCGGGAACGCTGGTCGTGAACGATCCGTTCTGGGTCAGGAACTGCCCGGAAAAGCTGATGGTGCTGGATTTCCCCGACCTGACGCCGCCCACCATGATCGCCCGCGACCCCGCCGCGATCCGGGCCTTCCGCGACCGGCACGGCGACATCATCGTCAAGCCCCTTTACGGCAACGGCGGGGCAGGGGTGTTCCACCTGGATCCCGACGACCGCAACCTGTCCGCGCTGCTGGAACTGTTCGCGGGCATCAACCGCGAACCGATGATTGCGCAGAAATACATCCACGCCGTAAGCCAGGGCGACAAGCGCATCATCCTGGTCGATGGCGAACCCGTCGGCGCGATCAACCGCGTCCCGCAGATGGGCGAGGCCCGGTCCAACATGCATGTCGGCGGCCGCGCCGAAAAGATCGGCCTGACCGAGCGCGAATACGAGATCTGCAAGCGGATCGGCCCGACCTTACGCGAAAAGGGCCTGATCTTCACCGGCATCGACGTGATCGACGGATGGCTGACCGAGATCAACGTGACCTCGCCCACAGGGATCCAGGAACTGGAACGGTTCGACGGAATCAACGCGGCCGAGAAGATCTGGGAGGCGATCGAGAAAAGGGTGGCCGCCGCCTGATCTTCTTCACTCAAATATCCTCGGGGGGTCCGGGGGGCGAAGCGCCCCCGGCTTCTACCCCGCCTCGCGCACCCGCTCCTCGACCACCTCGAACGGCACCCCCGGCTGATCCTTCGCCGCGCGGATCACCAGCGACGTTTTCACGCTGGCGACATTCGGCGCCGCCGTCAGCGATTGCGTTAGGAAGCGCTGGAAGCTGGACAGGTCGGGAGAGACGCATTTCAGGATAAAGTCGATCTCGCCGTTCAGCATATGGCATTCGCGGACAAGCGGCCAGCCCTGGACAAGCGCCTCGAAGGCCGAAAGATCGCGTTCGGACTGGCTGGCCAGGCGGACCATGGCAAAGACCTTGACCTCGAAGCCCAGTTCCCGGGCGTCGATGTCGGCGTGGTAGCCGCGGATGAAGCCGGTTTCCTCCAACGCGCGAACCCGGCGCAGGCAGGGGGGCGCGGATATGCCCACGCGGCGGGCCAGTTCGACATTGGTCATCCGGCCGTCGGCCTGCAATTCGGCCAGGATCTTGCGGTCGATGTCGTCCAGTTTCGCGCCGGCCATGCTGCTCTTTCTTGATCGGGTCTTTGGCGTTGCCGGAAACTACAATGGGGGCACATTGCGCGCAACATTCTTTCTGGGCGCGTCCCGCGTTGCGATTTCCGGTGGGAAGGACTACCTCATGCACAAACACCGGATGGGACGCAAGATGACCGAAAGCACGCATGTCAAACTTCTGATCATAGGGTCCGGCCCCGCTGGCTATACCGCCGCCGTCTATGCCGCCCGTGCCATGCTGAATCCGATACTGATCCAGGGGATGCAGCCGGGCGGGCAGCTGACCATCACCACCGAGGTCGAGAACTGGCCGGGCGAGACCGAGATCCAGGGCCCGGATCTGATGGTCAAGATGGAGGAACACGCCCGCGCCATGGGGACCGACATCGTGATCGACATGGTGACCTCGCTTGACCTTCAGCGCCGCCCCTTTACGGCGACCTGCGACAGCGGGCGCGTGGTGACGGCGGATGCGGTGATCCTGGCGACCGGCGCGCAGGCCCGCTGGCTGGGCCTTCCGTCCGAGGAGAAGTTCAAGGGCTTCGGCGTCAGCGCCTGCGCGACCTGCGACGGCTTCTTCTATCGCAACCGCGAGGTTCTGGTGATCGGCGGCGGCAATACCGCGGTCGAGGAGGCGCTGTTCCTGACCAAGTTCGCCAGCAAGGTGACGCTGGTCCACCGCCGCGACAGCCTGCGGGCCGAAAAGATCCTGCAGCAGCGCCTGTTCAAGAACCCCAAGGTCGAGGTGATCTGGAACCACGCCCTGACCGAGGTTCAGGGAACCGACAGCCCGGCGGGCGTGACCGGCGCGGTCCTGACCTCGACCGTGGACGGCAGCACGCGCACGGTCCCGGCCGACGGCGTCTTCGTGGCGATCGGCCACGCCCCCGCCAGCGAACTGGTCAAGGACCAGCTTGAACTGCACAACGGCGGCTATGTGAAGGTCGAGCCGGGCAGCACCCGCACCTCGATCCCCGGTGTATTCGCGGCGGGCGATTTGACCGACCACGTCTATCGCCAGGCGGTCACAAGCGCGGGCATGGGCTGCATGGCGGCGCTTGATGCGGAAAACTGGCTGGCCGAGCATGATGATGCGGGCCAGCCCGATCCCGACCATGCCTGGCGGGAAGACGAGATGGCGGGCTGAATGAAAAAGGGGCGCGGTGATCCGCGCCCCTTTCGATTTTCCAGGCTGCCCTTACTGTTCCAGGACGAAGGGGCCGGTATAGTTGTCCACGTTGTCCGCCGTGATCAGCAGGCAGTCGAACAGCTGCTTTTCGGTGTCCACGCCGGTCGTGCCGTTCTTGATGAAGTTGTCGGCCTGGCGCACCGCTTCCTCGGCAAAGACGGCGACGGGCTGCAGGACGGTGTATTGCAATTCGCCGGCCTTCACGGCCTCGACCGCGTCGGGGGATCCGTCAAAGCCGCCGACCTTGACCTGTTCCAGCTTGCCCGCCTCTTTCAGCGCGGCGATCGCGCCAAGGGCCATTTCATCGTTGCCGGAAATCACGCCGATGATGTCGGGGTTGGCCTGCAGCAGCGACTGCATCTTCTGGTAACCCTGGGTGCGGTCCCAGTTGGCGACTTCCTGGCCGGCCTTCACCAGGTCGGGATACTGCGTCAGCACGGTCTCGAACCCGTTGGACCGGGTCTGGGCGTTGTTGTCGGACGGCGCGCCGAACAGTTCGACATAGTTGCCCGCATCGCCCACGGCCTCGACCCAAGCCTGCGCGCCAAGGGCCGCGCCTTGAGCGTTGTTCGACACCAGCTGCGCCTTGGCCAAGCCCTCTTGGTTGATCTCGGCATTGACCAGGAAAACGGGGATGCCCGCATCGACGGCCTTCTGCACCGCGCCCACGGAACCATCGGCGTTCGCCGGGTCCAGGATCAGCGCCACCGACTTGTTGGTGATGGCGGTATCGACCAGCGTGCTTTCGGTATTGGTGTCGCCCCGGTGCGCGGCCACGTTGGCGGTATAGCCCAGTTCCTCGGCGGTGGCCTTGGCGACCTCGCCTTCTGTGAACCAATAGGGGTTCGCGGGGTCGTTGACGATGATGGTGATCAGCCCCTCGGCCGAGGCGGCGCCTGCCATCATCGGCATGGCGACGGCGGCGGCAAGCAGCGCGCGGCGGGTCATGGTGAACATACTCTCTCTCCCTTTAAAAAACTGCCTTTGGTGGCAGGACGATCCGCCCGGACCCTGTGGCCCCGGCGGTATGGATCGGCCCGTCAGGACTTGCGCCCGCCGCGCCCGTATTGGATGGAATTCATCAGCACCGCCAGCACGATCACCGCGCCCGTGAACACCGTCTGCCAGTATGACGACACCCCGATGATCACCAGGCCCGCTGACAGGAAGCCGATGACAAAGGCCCCCAGCATCGTGCCGCGCACTCCGCCGCGCCCGCCGGTCAGCGCCGCGCCCCCGATCACCACCGCCGCGATGGCCGTCAGTTCATAGGTCGTGCCCGCCGTCGGCCCCGCCGATGTCAGTTGCGAGGCCAGCACCAGCCCCGCCACCGCCGACAGCGCGCCCGAGATGGTATAGACGGTGATCTTGACCAGCCGCACCGGCACGCCCGACAGTTCCGCCGCCCGTTCATTCCCGCCGGATGCGTAAAGCCAGCGCCCAAAGGCCGAACGCGACAGCATCAGCCCGGCCAGGATCGCCACCACGGCCAGCACAATCACGCTGATCGGGACGCCCCACAGACGGTTGAAGCCCAGCCAGTTGAAGCCGGTATTCCCCAGGGCCTCGGTGCCGCGCAGGTTGTTGTAGGTCAGCCCGTTCGTCATCAGCAGCGCGACACCCCGCGCCACATACATCACGCCAAGGGTCGCCACGAAGGGCGGCACCTTGAAGAAGGCGACCAGCACGCCGTTCAGCGCGCCCACTAGGGCACCCACGGCGATGGTCAGCACGACCACGGCCCAGACCGGCGGATACAAGATCACCCCCGCCCATTCCAGCGTGACGCCCTGCATCATCGCGCCCGCGCAGACTCCGCAAAGCGCCAGGATGGATCCCACCGACAGGTCGATCCCGCCGTTCAGGATCACCAGCAGCATCCCCACCGACAGGATGCCATAGATCGCCACCTGCGATGACATGATGAGGAAGTTCGACAGGGTAAAGTAGTTCGGCGACAGGAAGGAAAAGACCGCGATAATCGCGATCAGGGCAAAGAAGGCGCGGCCTTCCAGCAGCAGCCGTCCGATGCTGAAGCCGTCCTGCTTGGGCGCGGTGGTGGTGGCAGACATAGGTTTTCCTCGCTCAACGGCCCATCAGGCGGCCACGGACTCGCCCGAGGCGGCCATGATCTTTTCCTTGGAAACGGTGGAATCGAATTCGGCCGAGATCCGGCCCTTGTGCATGACGATGATCCGGTGCGCGATGGACAGGCATTCGCTGACCTCGGATGTGGAATAGATGACGGCAAGGCCCCGGCGGGCGCCTTCGGCCAGCAGGCGGAAGACCTCGGCCTTGGCGCCGATGTCGATGCCGCGCGACGGCTCGTCCAGCATGATGACGCGGGGGTTGGTGGCCAGCATCTTGCCGATCACGACCTTCTGCTGGTTGCCGCCCGACAGCGAGCCGATGGGTGCCGACCCGCCCGAAGTCTTGACAGTGACGCTGCGGATGCTGTCCTCGACCAGCTTGCGTTCCGCGCGGCCGCTGGTGAACAGCCCGCGCGTGAAGGTGCGGATGGATGCCAGCGACAGGTTCTGGCCCACGCTCATGGTCTGGACCAGGCCGTCGCGCTGGCGATCCTCGGGCACCAGGGCCAGGCCGCGGGCGATGCGTTCGCCGATGGACAGGTGGGATATTTCCTGCCCTTCCAGCACGATCTCTCCGCCGGTGGCCAGCAACCGTCCTGCGCAGGTTTCCAGCAGTTCCGTGCGTCCCGCGCCCATCAGGCCATAGATGCACAGGATTTCCCCGGCGCGCAGGTCCAGCGACAGATCGCGCACCAGATCCTTGCCGGTCGCGTCCGGCACCGACAGGTTGCGGATCGACAGGGCGACCTGCCCCTTGGCGCTGTCGGGCGGGCTGCCCAGGTCGTAATTCTCGCCCACCATGTTGCGCACGATCCAGTCGAGGTCGATGTCGGCGCGCGGCGCATAGGCCGTCATCGTGCCGTCGCGCAGCACCACCGCATGGTCGGTGATCGTCAGCGCCTCCTCGAGGTGGTGAGAGATGTAGACGATGCTGACGCCCTTGGCGGTCAGGTCGCGGATGACCTTGAACAGCACCTCGACCTCGCTGGCCGACAGCGCGCTGGTGGGTTCATCCATGATCAGGATGCGGCTGTCCACGGACAGGGCGCGGGCGATTTCGACGATCTGCTGCTGGCCCAGGCGCAGTTCCTCGACCGGGGTGAGGGGATCGATTTCCTCCTCCAGCTCCTCCATCAGGATGCGGACCTGACGTTCCTCCTCGGCGAAATCGACGCCCATGGGGCCGCGCAATTCGCGCCCCATGAAGATGTTGTCGCGGACCGACAGGTTCGGGGCCAGCGACAGTTCCTGGTGGATGATGGAAATGCCCCGGTCGCGGGCCTCGTTGGCGTTGGCAAAGCTGACCGGCCGGCCGTCCAGGATGATCTGCCCGGTGGTGGGCTGGATCACGCCCGACAGGATCTTCATCAGCGTCGATTTGCCCGCGCCGTTCTCGCCGAACAGGGTGGTGACCTGGCCGCGATGGATGTCGAAGTTCACGCCCTTCAGCGCGTGGACGTTGCCGTATGACTTGGCGACGTTGCGCGCGGCCAGGACCACGTCGCGGGCATCGGGATTGCCTTCGGTCTGCCCGCTCACTGGCCCGCTCATTGGACCGCGACCTCGACCGGGGTGATCATCCAGTTCTTGGGGTTGATCAGGCGGAAGGCGCCGGTGACGGTGACGGACTTGCCGGTCAGGCTGGCGGTGTCGATGCCGTCCAGCACGGCGGCCTTCATGGCGCGGTTGATGCCCGATCCGGCGTCCTGGTATTCGATCTGGTTCTTGAAATCGCCGAATGCGATGTCGCCCGGGGCGTCGCGCAGGTCGGTGCCGTTGATCGCGGGGCCGGTCTGGACGCGGACGGTGATGTCTTCCGGCACGCCTTCCACCGTCAGCGGATAGACGCCCGACCGCGCCTCGCCCGCGATGCCGGTCAGGGTCACGAACATGATCGCGCCGGTGGACGACGCGGTGCCGTATTTCTGCGCCGCCGCGTCCTTGTCGGCCAGCACCTCGGGCGCAAGGGTGGCGGCATCCACCGCCTTTTCCTTGACGAAGGCCTGGACGCGCGGGAACTGTTCCTGCCCATAGCTGTCGGGCGAAAAGGCCTGGACGCGGACATCGGCCTCGGACCCGATGGGGACGACCGTGGTGTCCAGCGCGATCGCCCCCGCCAGGACGACGATGGCCACCACGCCCAGCAGCATTCCGCGCCGCGACGGGGCAGGTGCCTTGGGGGCGGAAGGGTTCGGCGCGGTGCTGTGCGTCATGGGTAAAAGCCCTGAATGTCTTTCGGGGGTCGGCGGGTGGCAGCGGATGCGGGGCAAGCGCCGCAAGGCGAAATCCCCCACCGGCGGCGCGGCGTCAATGCCTGTGGTCTGGGCATATCGGATCCCCCCTCGTAACCTTTTTACCTGGCCTGCGTTGACTGGCTGCACGGCCCGGCAGGCAAGTCGCCTCCTCTGGCGGATCCTGCCCTTGAACCTGACCTTAACTGAAATTAATTACGCTGTCTGCAAAAAAATGCATTCACGGTGCTTGTCCTTTCGTGTATGGATTTGGGAATGGGCGCGGTCCTGCAACGGACCCGCGCAGGAGGATTTGGAATGATCGCCGCGAAACCCGGCCTGCCGCGCAAGGAATTGGTCCATGCCTGGCCGTGACATCCTGATCGGCATCGACGCGGGCACCTCGGTCATCAAGGCGGTGGCCTTTGACCTGTCGGGCGGGCAGATCGCTGCGGCATCCGTACCCAACCGCTATCATTCGGGCACCGACGGATCGGCCACGCAATCGCTTGGCCAGACCTGGGACGATTGCGCGGCGGCGTTGCGCGGATTGGGGGCCAAGGTTGACGGCCTGGCCTTGCGTACGGCGGCGCTGTCGGTGACGGCGCAGGGCGACGGAACATGGCTGGTCGGCCGCGACGGGCCGGTAGGCGATGCCTGGCTGTGGCTGGACGCCCGTGCCGCGCCCACCGTGGCGCGCCTTGCCGCCGGCCCAGCCAACCGCGCCCGGTTCGAGGCGACGGGCACCGGCTTGAACACCTGCCAGCAAGGCAGCCAGATGGCCCATATGGACGCCTACGCGCCCGACCTGCTGGGTGGGGCCGAGGTCGCGCTGCATTGCAAGGACTGGCTGTACCTGAACCTGACGGGCGTGCGGGCGACCGATCCGTCGGAAGCCAGCTTCACCTTCGGCAACTTCCGCACCCGCGAATACGACGACGCGGTAATCGACGCGCTTGGCCTGACCCATCGCCGCGGTCTGCTGCCGCCGATCATCGACGGAACCCAGGTCACGCATCCGCTGACGGCGGATGCCGCGCGGCAGACGGGGCTTCTGGCGGGCACACCGGTCGCCTTGGGCTATGTGGACATGGTGATGACGGCGCTTGGCGCGGGCGTTTATGGCGGCGCGGCAGGCGACGTGGCCTGTTCCACGGTGGGGTCCACTGGCGTCCACCTGCGCGCGGTCCCTGCGGGCCACGTGCATCTGAACGATGAGGGCACCGGCTATGTCATCTGCCTGCCCATTCCCGGCATCGTCACCCAGGTCCAGACCAACATGGCGGCGACCCTGAACCTGGACTGGGTTCTGGGGATCGCGGCGGACATCATGTCCGACATGGGCCAGTCCGTGACCCATCGCGATCTGGTCGCGCATATCGAGGGCTGGCTGGCGCAGGCCAAACCCGGCCAGATTGTCTATCACCCCTATATCTCGGACGCCGGGGAACGCGGGCCTTTCGTCAATGCCGACGCGCGGGCAGGCTTCGTGGGCCTGTCGGCAGGGCACCGCTACCCCGATCTGGTCCGCGCCGTGGCCGAGGGGCTGGGCATGGCCATGCGCGATTGCTATGCCGCGATGGGTCCGCTGCCCGGCGAACTGCGCCTGACCGGCGGGGCTGCCCGGTCGCGGGGCCTGCGCGGGATCCTGTCGGCCAGCCTGAACGCCCCCGTCCGCGTATCCGACCG
Source organism: Paracoccus actinidiae (assembly GCF_030863885.1). Taxonomy (NCBI): domain Bacteria; kingdom Pseudomonadati; phylum Pseudomonadota; class Alphaproteobacteria; order Rhodobacterales; family Paracoccaceae; genus Paracoccus; species Paracoccus actinidiae. Next base: position 661,411 of record NZ_CP132956.1, on the reverse strand, counting down.
CGACGAGGCGGGCGCGGCGGGCGCGGCGATGATGGCCGCCGTCGCCATCGGCGCCTATCCCGACATGGAAAGCTGCATCGCCGAGTGGGTCACGCCCCTGCTGGGACAGGCAGAACAACCCGATCCCGCGCTTGTCGCGGCCTATGACGCGCTGTTTCCGGCCTTCGCCGCCTCGCGCCGGGCCTTGCCGCCCGCATGGGACGCCCTTGCCGCAGCCCGATCCTTGAAAGGACATGAAGAATGACCTCTGACACCGACATGATCGACCTTTTCGTCATCGGCGGCGGCATCAACGGCGCGGGCGTGGCGCGCGACGCGGCGGGCCGGGGTCTAAAGGTCGTGCTGTGCGAAAAGGACGACCTGGCGCAGGGCACGTCGTCCCGGTCGGGCAAGCTGGTCCACGGGGGCCTGCGCTATCTGGAATATTACGAGTTCCGCCTGGTCCGCGAAGCCCTGATCGAGCGCGAGGTGCTGCTGAACGCCGCCCCGCACATCATCTGGCCGATGCGCTTCGTGCTGCCCCATTCGCCGCAGGACCGGCCCGCCTGGCTGGTCCGGCTGGGGCTGTTCCTTTACGACAACCTGGGCGGGCGCAAGAAGCTGCCCGGCACCCGCACGCTGGACCTGCGCCGCGACCCCGAAGGCGCGCCGCTGCTGAACCAGTATCACAAGGGGTTCGAATACAGCGACTGCTGGGTGGACGACGCCCGCCTTGTGATCCTGAACGCGGTCGGCGCGGCGGAAAAGGGGGCCACCGTCCTGACCCGCAGCCCCTGCATTTCCGCCCGGCGCGAGAACGGCGCCTGGACCGTGCAGACCCGCAACGAGGTCACGGGAGAGATCCGCAGCTTCCGCGCGCGCTGCATCGTCAACTGCGCCGGGCCATGGGTCAGCGATGTCATCAACAATGTCGCCGGGTCCAATTCCGGCCGCAAGGTCCGGCTGGTCAAGGGCAGCCACATCATCGTGCCGAAATGGTGGTCCGGCCAGCAGGCCTATCTGGTCCAGAACCACGACAAGCGGGTCATCTTCATCAACCCCTATGAAGGCGACAAGGCTCTGATCGGCACCACCGACGTGGCCTATGAAGGACGGGCCGAGGATGTCGCCGTGGGCCAGGACGAGATCGTTTACCTGCTGGCCGCCGTGAACCGCTATTTCAAGGAAAAGCTGCGCACGTCGGACGTGCTGCACGCCTTTTCCGGGGTGCGCCCGCTGTTTGACGACGGTGCGGGCAATCCGTCCGCCGTGACGCGCGATTACGTCTTTGACCTGGATACCACCGGCGGTGCGCCGCTGCTGAACGTGTTCGGCGGCAAGATCACTACCTTCCGGGAACTGGCCGAACGCGGGATGCACAGGCTGAAGGGCATCTTTCCCAAGATGGGGCCGGACTGGACCGAAGCCGCCCCCCTGCCGGGCGGAGAGATTGCCAATGCCGACTTCGAATCCTTCCTGAACCTGCAGCGCGACCTGCATCCCTGGATGCCGCGCCCGCTGATCGTTCATTACGCCCGCCTTTACGGCGCGCGGATCAGGGATGTCGTCGCGGGCGCGATGACCATGGCGGACCTTGGCCGCCACTTCGGCGGCACGCTCTATGAAGCCGAGGCCCGCTATCTGGTCGCCCGCGAATGGGCGCAGACGCCCGAGGACATTCTGATGCGCCGCACCAAGCATTACCTGCACCTGACGCCCGCCGAACGGGACGCCTTCGCGGACTGGTTCGACGGTTCCGATCTGGCCAGGGCTGCGTGACCGCCATGGCCCTGACGCTTTCGCTGAACACCAACCCGCTGGTCAACCGCTTTGCCGATCCCGACGACCTGATCGACACGGTGGCGCGTGACCTGCGCATCCGCGACCTGCAACTGACGCATGAATTCATCAACCCAGGCTGGCCCGCCCCGGTGATCCGGCGCCTGACCCGCCAGATCGCTGCCGCGCTGGACCGCACCGGCGTGCGCGTCACCAGCGGCATGACCGGACCCTACGGGCGGCTCAATCATTTCGGCCACCCCGACCGGGACGTGCGGAGGTACTATGTGGACTGGTTCAAGACCTTCGCCGACATCATCGGCGACCTTGGCGGCACCTCGGTCGGCACGCAGTTCGCGATCTTCACCTATCAGGATTACGACGATCCCGCGCGGCGAGAGGCGCTGATCCAGACCGCCATCGACTGCTGGGCCGAGGTCGCGGACCACGCCAAGGCCGCCGGTCTGTCCTATGTCTTCTGGGAACCGATGAGCGTGGGGCGCGAATTCGGCGAAACCATCGCCGCCTGCATGGAGTTGCAGGACCGGCTGACGGCGGCAAACATGGCCGTGCCGATGTGGATGATGGCCGATATCGACCATGGCGACGTGACCAGCCCCGACCCCGACGACACCGACCCCTATGCCTGGGCGCGCGCGGTGCCCAAGGTCAGCCCGATCATCCACATCAAGCAGTCGATGATGGACAAGTCGGGCCATCGCCCCTTCACCGCCGAATACAATGCCAAGGGTGCGATCCAGCCGGAACCCCTTCTGGCGGCATTGGCCCAGGGCGGGGCCGTGGACAACGAAATCTGCCTGGAACTGTCCTTCAAGGAACGCGAACCGAACGACCGGCAGGTGATCGCCCAGATCGCCGAGAGCGTAGCCTTCTGGGCGCCGCATATCGACAGCGGCGCCGGGGATCTGAGGGTCTGATGGTCGCGCCCTTCGCCTTTGCCACCGCGACCGAGATCCTGTTCGGCAGGGGCCAGGCGGCTGTCGCGGCGGCGCGGATCGCGGGCATGGGCCAACGGGTGCTGCTGGTCCATGGCCGCGACGCGGGCCGGGCGGGGTGGTTGGCCGATGCGCTGACAGCGCAGGGCTGCAAAATCACGGGCTTTGCCGTCCCGCGAGAACCGGACGTTCCCTTGATCCAGGAAGGCATCCGCGCGGCACAGGGGGCCGATGTTGTCGTGGCCCTGGGCGGGGGCGCGGTGATCGACGCGGGCAAGGCCATTGCCGCCCTTGTCCCCGCCACGCGCCCGATGCTGGATCACCTTGAGGTCGTGGGGCAGGGTCTGCCGCTGGACAACCCGCCCTTGCCCTTTGTCGCCATTCCCACCACCGCCGGCACGGGGGCCGAGGTCACGCGCAACGCCGTGATCGGCGTGCCGGAACAGCGCCGCAAGGTCAGCCTGCGCGACGCGCGGATGCTGCCGCGCCTTGCGATCGTGGACCCGGCGCTGACCGACGGGTGCCCGCGCGCGGTGACGCTGGCCTCGGGCCTCGATGCCATCACCCAGGTGATCGAGCCTTTCGTCTGCACCCGCGCCAATCCGCTGACCGATGCGCTGTGCCGCGATGCGATCCCGCGCGGGCTGGCCGCGATCCGGCGGTTGATGGAGGATGAAGATCCCGCAGCCCGGGACGAGATGGCCTGGGTCAGCCTTTGCGGCGGGTTGGCGCTTGCCAATGCCGGGTTGGGCGCGGTCCATGGCCTTGCCGGGCCGCTGGGCGGGCTGACCGGCGCCCCCCATGGCGCAATCTGCGGTGCGCTGCTGCCCCATGTGTTGATGGCAAACCGCCGCGCCGCGACCGATCCGGGTGCCATCGATCGCCTGGATCAGGTGGCCCGCTGGATCGGTGCGGGTTTCGACACGCCCTTCGCCTCGATGCCCGAGGCCACGCGGGCGCTTGCCGACTGGTCCCATCGCGCGGGCCTTCCGGCGTTGAGCGCGCTTGGCATCGGTCCCGAAGCGCAGACCGCCGCAGCCGAGGCGGCGGCAACCTCGTCCTCGATGAAGGCCAACCCTGTGGCGCTGACTGAAAACGAGTTGCGCCGCATCATGGAGGAGGCGGGCTGATGGCGCGGCATGGCGGGATCGACCCGGAAAAAAGCCTCGCCACCCGCGCGGCCTGGCTGCATTACGCGGGCGGGCTGACCCAAGCTGCGGTCGCCAAGCGGCTGGGCGTCACGGGCGTCAAGGCGCATCGGCTGATCGCGCGCGCCGTGGCCGACGGCGCGGTCAAGGTTTCCATCGACGGCGCCATTGTCGAATGCGCGGCGTTGGAGGACCGGCTGTGCAAGCGCTACGGGCTGGCCTTTTGCGAGGTTGCCCCGGATCTGGGCGAGGATGGGATCCCCTTGCGCGCCCTGGGCCTGGCAGGGGCCGGCTTTCTGCGCCGGGAAATCGAACGGGGCGAACATCGCGTCATCGGCCTGGGCCATGGCCGCACGCTGGCCGCAGCGGTCGGGGAACTGCCGCGCTTCGATGCGAACGGCACGCATTTCGTGTCGCTGCTGGGCGGGCTGACGCGGAACTACTCGGCCAACCGCCATGACGTGATGCACCGGCTGGCCGAAAAGACCGGCGCGCAGGCCTATGTCCTGCCGGTGCCGTTCTTTGCCAATTCGGAAACCGACCGCGCGGTGCTGCTGGCGCAACCGGGCGTGCGCGAGATTTTCGACTTGGCCAATGGCGCGGGGCTGAAGTTCGTGGGCATGGGCACGGTCGATCCCGGCGCGCAACTGGTCGCATCCGGCATGATAGAGCCGCGAGAGATCGACGAAATCCGCGCGGCAGGGGGGGTGGGCGAGATGATGGGCCATTTCCTCGATGCCCAGGGCCATGTGCTGGACACCACGCTGTCGGCGCGCACGCTGTCGGCATCGCTGGACGATCCGGGCGACAGCCGCGTGGTGGTGATCGCGGGCGGGGCCGACAAGGTGCAGGCGATCCGCGCCGCCCTGAAAAGCGGCCGGTTGCGCGGGTTGATCACGGATGAGGCGACGGCGGGGGCCTTGGCCCACCAATAGGCAAGGTGCGTGCGAAGCACGCACCCTACGGTTCGGGGGGGTAGGGTACGTGGTTTCCCACGCACCCTGGCCGGTTACTTGCCGGTCAATGCCTTCGCGCGGGCGACGATGGCATCCGCCGTGATCCCGAACTCCTGGTACAGCCGGTCGATGGGCGCGGATGCGCCAAAGCCGGTCATGCCGATCACGTCCTCCTCGGACGCGACATAGCGCGTCCAGCCGAACTTGCCCGCCGCTTCCACCGCGATGCGCGGCGCGTCGCCCAGGGTCGCCTTGCGGTAATCCTCGGGCTGCGCGTCGAACAGTTCCCACGACGGCATCGACACCACGGCGACGGCCAGGCCCTGGCCGTGCAGCGTTTCGGCGGCCTGAACGGCAAGCTGCACCTCGGTCCCCGTGGCGATCACCGTCACGTCGCGGCCTTCGCCGAACTGGCGGATCACATAGGCGCCCTTGGCGGTCAGGTTCTCGTCCCCGGCCTGGGTCCGCAGCTGCGGCACGTCCTGGCGCGACAGGGCCAGCAGCGAGGGCACGTTGCGGTTGCGGATCGCGATGTCCCAGGCTTCCAGCGTTTCCACCGTGTCGGCGGGGCGCAGGACCGTCAGGTTCGGGATGGCGCGCAAGGACGCCAGATGCTCGATCGGCTGGTGGGTCGGGCCGTCCTCGCCCAGGCCGATGCTGTCATGGGTCATCACGAAGATCGTGCCGACCCCCATCAGCGCCGACAGGCGGATCGCGTTGCGGGCATAGTCCGAAAAGACCAGGAACGTCCCGCCATAGGCGATGAAGCCGCCATGCAGGTTGATCCCGTTCATCGCGGCGCACATGCCGAATTCGCGCACGCCATAGCCGATATAGCGGCCCGGCGCCTCGCGCGTGTACTGGCTGTCCACGGCCTTGACGCGGGTCAGGTTCGACCCGGTCAGGTCGGCCGAACCGCCGATCATTTCCGGCAGGGCGGCGGTCAGCGGCTCCAGCGCCATCTGGCTGGCCTTGCGGGTCGCGGCCTTCTTGGGTTCCGCGAACAGCGCGTCGCGGGCGGCCTTGACGGCGGCGTCATAGCCTTCGGGAAAGGTGCCCGACTGGCGGCGGTTGAACTCGCCCTGGACCTCGGCGGACTTGCCCGCCAGACGCGCTTCCCATGCTTCGCGGGCGGTGGCGCCGCGGGTGCCGATCTTGCGCCATTCCGACAGCAGTTCCTCGGGGATCACGAAGGCCTCGTGCGGCCAGCCGATCGCCTCGCGGGTCAGCGCGGCCTCGTCCTTGCCCAGGGGCGATCCATGGACCGAATAGCTGCCCGCCTTGTTGGGCGAGCCGAAGCCGATCACCGTCTTCATCGCGATCAGCGAGGGCTTGCCGGTTTCCGCCTTGGCCGCCGCGATGGCCGCATCAAGCGCCTTGCCGTCGTGGCCATCGCAGCTCTCGACGTGCCAGCCGCAGGCTTGGAAGCGCGCGGGCACATCCTCGGAGAAGCTGATCGAGGTTGGGCCGTCGATGGTGATGTCGTTGTCGTCATACAGCACGATCAGCTTGCCCAGGCCCAGATGGCCCGCAAGGCTGATGGCTTCCTGCCCGATGCCCTCCTGCAAGCAGCCGTCGCCGGTGAAGACATAGGTGTGATGATCGACAAGATCGTCACCGAATTCTGCCGCCAGCCGCCGTTCCGCCAATGCCATGCCCACCGCCGTGGCCAGACCCTGGCCCAGCGGGCCCGTCGTCGTCTCGATCCCCTTGGCATGGCCGTATTCCGGGTGGCCCGCCGTGATGGATCCCCACTGGCGGAAGTTCCTGACCTGCTCCAGCGTCATGTCCTCATAGCCCGTCAGGTGCAGCAGGGAATAGAGCAGCATGGACGCGTGGCCGTTCGACAGCACGAAGCGGTCGCGATCCGGCCAGTCGGGGTTCTTGGCGTCGAACTTCAGGTGGTTGCGGAACAGCACCGTGGCCGCGTCGGCCATGCCCATGGGGGCGCCCGGATGGCCCGAATTCGCCGCGTTCACCGCGTCGATGGACAGCGCGCGGATGCAGTTGGCCAGCGCGAAGTTCTGCGGATCCAGTCCGGCCTTGGCCGCGATCTTGGGGTCTTTGGGCGAATCTAGGGGCATATGGTCCTCCGACGGTTTGGGGGTGAATAACGCGGACCGGCACGGATCACAACGATAATCACAAAAGCCCATCACAATGTCACAAAAATCATGTTGCGATTTCGGTGGGCGGTGTTACAACCGCCCCAACGCAGGAGGCATGGTTGAAGCGCGACGAACGCAGGCAGGCCATCATGGACCTTTTGGTCGGCGCCCGCGCCGTGGATCTGGACGATCTGGCCGACCGTTTCGCCGTGTCGCGCATGACCATCCACCGCGACTTGGACGACCTTGAACAGGCGGGTCTGCTGCGCAAGGTGCGCGGCGGCGCCACCATCGAGGCGGGCACCCAGTTCGAAAGCGACTTTCGCATCCGTGCATTGCAGGACTCTGATGCCAAGGCCCGCATGGCCCGCGCCGCGCTGGATTTGGTGGAACCCGGCATGACCGTGATGGTCAACGACGGGTCCATGGCCGCGCTGCTGGGCGCCAGCTTGACGGACAAGGCCCCCCTGACCGTCATCACCAACAACGCCGCCGTGATCGACCGGCTGAAGGACGCGCCGCGCGTGACGCTGATCGCGCTTGGCGGCACCTACAGCGCCAAGTTCAACGGCTTCTTCGGCGTCGTGACCGAGGATGCGCTGTCGCGGCTGCGCGCGGATTTGGCCTTTATTTCCACGCCTGCCGTGGCCGGGCTGCGGGCGTTCCACATGGACGACGCGGCGGTGCGCGCCAAGCGCGCGATGATCTCTGCCGCCGACCGGACGGTGCTGCTGGTCAACCACACTCGCTTCGGCCGGTCCGCGCTGCACGCGCTGGCGGACCTGACCAACTTCGACGCCATCATCACCGACGCCGCCCCTGCGCCCCATGATCGCGCCGCGATCGAGCGGGCCGGGCTGCGGCTGACCATTGCAAGGGATTGAGCGCATGACGGATTTCTGGATCGGCACAAGCTGGAAGATGAACAAGACGCTGGATCAGGCGCGCGTCTTTGCCGAAGGCCTGGCCGCCGCCGACAGGGACCGCGACCCGCGCATCCAGCGTTTCGTGATCCCGCCCTTCACCGCCGTGCGGCAGGTCAAGGAATGGCTGTCAGGCACATCCGTGAAGGTCGGCGCGCAGAACATGCACTGGGCCGACGAGGGCGCCTGGACGGGCGAGATCAGCCCGGTGATGCTGCGCGACTGCAACCTCGACATCGTGGAACTGGGCCACAGCGAACGGCGCGAGCATTTCGGCGAAACGGACGAGACCGTAGGCCTCAAGACTGAGGCCGCGGTCCGCCACGGGCTGATCCCCCTGATCTGCATCGGCGAGACGCTGGCCGAACGCGAATCCGGCCGCGCGCAAGACGTGCTGGAAATGCAGGTGCGCGGCGCACTTGGCAAGCTGACAGGCGACCAGAAGAACGCCACGATCCTGCTGGCCTATGAACCTGTCTGGGCCATCGGCGTTAACGGGATCCCCGCCACGTCCGACTATGCCGATGCGCGGCAGGCCGAGATCGTCGCGGTCGCGCAGAACGTGCTGGGGCGCCGCGTGCCCTGCCTTTACGGCGGCTCGGTCAATCCGGGCAATTGCGAGGAACTGAATTCCTGCCCGCATATCGACGGGCTGTTCATCGGCCGGTCCGCCTGGAACGTGGACGGCTATCTCGACATCCTGGCGCGCTGCGCCGCAACCATCGGAGACAAGCAATGAAACTGGCAATCGCAGGCGACAGCGCGGGCGAGGGGCTGGCCAAGGTTCTGGCCGACCACCTCAAGGACAAGCACCAGGTGTCAGAAATCAGCCGCACCGACGAAGGCCCCGACGCCTTCTATGCCAACCTGTCGGACCGGGTGGCAAGCCAAGTCAAGGACGGCACCTTTGACCGCGCCATCCTGGTCTGTGGGACTGGTATCGGCGTCTGCATCGCGGCCAACAAGGTGCCGGGCATCCGCGCCGCGCTGACCCATGACACCTATTCCGCCACCCGCGCCGCGTTGTCGAACGACGCCCAGATCATCACCATGGGCGCGCGCGTGATCGGCCCGGAACTGGCCAAGGCCATCGCCGATGCCTGGCTGGCCGAGACCCAGAACTTCGACAAGGCCGGCAAGTCCGCAGGCAACGTGGATGCCATCGACGCGGTCGATTCGAAATACAACAAGGCCTGAGGGATGCTGAAACTGCCGAACGACGGCCCGGCCACGGGCCGCCTGCTGTCGCATGTGCTGAGAGGGGAAGGCCCCGCCGCCATTGTCCGTGCGATTGCCGAGGCGCAACTGCCGCTGATGCGGCGCCTGGCCGCGGGACGCCTGCACGGCGACCCGACCGAGATCGTGGGCGTCAACGACACCGGCGACAAGCAGAAGGCGCTGGACGTGGGCGCCCATCACCACATGATCGAGGTGCTGCGTCGCGCCGGTGTCCGCCAGGTCCTGTCCGAGGAAGCCGAGGCGGTCATTCCCCTCAACCCCGACGGCGCCTGGGACGTGGCGATGGACCCCATCGACGGATCGGGCAGCATTGGCATCGGCGCGCCCCTGGGTATGCTGTTTTCCATCCTTCCCGCCGCGCCCGAAGGCTTTCTGCGCACGGGTGAAGCGGTGGTGGCTGCGGGCTATGCCAGCTTCGGGCATTCGATGGATTTCGGCTGGTCGCTGGGCGACGGCACCCATATCGCTGGCTGGGACGACGAGGCGGGCGAGTTCCGCATGGTGCGCGAAAATGTCACGCTAAAGCCTATGGCATCCACCATAGCCTATAACGCTTCGAACGAACGCCACTGGGTGCCGGGGCTGCAGGCTTGGGTCGCCGATCTGCGCGCAGGCCGGGACGGGCCGCTGGGCAAGAATTACAATATGCGCTGGCTGGCCGCCGCCGTGGGGGAATTGCACCGCATCCTGCTGAACGGGGGGGCGTTCCTTTATCCCGCCGACCGGCGCCCCGGGTACGGAAACGGCAAGCTGCGGCTGGTCTATGAGGCGATGCCCATCGCCTTTCTGGTCGAACAGGCGGGCGGGCTGGCATCCGACGGCACGCAGCCCATCCGTTATCGCAAACCGTTAGCGGTACACGACATGACGCCCCTGATATTCGGCGCTAAGGACGAGGTCGAGACGATCCTCGGCTATCTGGCCGAACCCACCGAAGGATAACGACATGGCTATGATTACCCTGCGCCAGCTTCTCGACCACGCGGCCGAGAATGGCTACGCGGTCCCCGCCTTCAACATCAACAACATGGAGCAGGGTCTGGCGATCATGACCGCAGCGCAGGCGACGAAATCGCCGGTGATCCTGCAGGCCAGCCGAGGCGCGCGCGCCTATGCCAACGACCTAGTGCTGGCGGGGCTGATCCAGGGCTTTGCCCGCGCCTTTCCGGACATTCCGCTGTGCATGCATCTGGACCACGGCAACGGCCTGGCGACCTGCGCCACCGCGATCCAGAACGGCTTTACCAGCGTGATGATGGACGGCTCGCTGAAAGCCGACGGCAAGACGCCCGCCGATTACGACTATAACCGGGACGTGACCGCCCAGGTGGTGCAGATGGCGCACGCCTGCGGCGTGTCCGTCGAAGGCGAGCTGGGCGTGTTGGGCAGCCTGGAAACCGGCATGGGCGACCAGGAGGACGGCCACGGCGCGACCGAACAACTGGGCCACGACCAGCTTCTGACCGACCCGGACGAGGCCGTGCGCTTTGTCAACGACACCAAGGTGGACGCGCTGGCCATCGCCATGGGCACCTCGCACGGCGCCTACAAGTTCTCGCGCAAGCCCGATGGCGACATCCTGGCGATGCACGTGATCGAGGAAATCCACACCCGCCTGCCCAACACCCATCTGGTGATGCATGGCTCGTCGTCCGTCCCCGAGGATCTGCAGCAGATCATCAACAGCTATGGCGGCGACATCAAGCCGACCTGGGGCGTCCCGGTCGAGGAAATCCAGCGCGGCATCAAGCACGGCGTGCGCAAGGTCAACATCGACACCGACAACCGCTTGGCCATGACCGCCGCGATCCGCAAGGTCTTTTCGGAAGAACCGTCCGAGTTCGATCCGCGCAAGTATCTGAAACCCGCGATGCAGATGATGTCGCAGGTCTGCAAGGACCGCTTCGAGGCTTTCGGCACGGCCGGCAACGCCGACAAGATCGTGCCGTTGCCGCTGTCGGCAATGGCTTCGCGGTATTGATCTGCGGTTGGAATGAAGAAGGGGCCTCGCCGGGTGGCGGGGCTTTTTTGTTGCCTTTTCGAAGGATCATCTGCGCGGAATTACCTTTGTGACGCATCGCCGCTGAAACAGCAGAAGCAGGAAGCTGCGGCGAACTGATAAACCGAAGGTCGTTGCGGCAATGTCCGACCGGGCCGACCGACCAGGCTTCTTCAACCGCCTTGGGGACATCCCCAGGCGTTCTGAAACTTCTTGGTCCTTTCCGCTGTTATCCCCCCGACACCCGAAAGGAACCTTCTCATGGCCACCGAACCCAAGCCCAGTCGCGGTATGCCCCGCTCGCTGCTCTACGCGCTGATCCCCGCCGGATTTCTGATCATGGTTGCCTTCATGGTGCTGTCCGGGCGCGACACGTCCGAGACGGCAGCCGAGGCGGCCGTCGAAGCCACGGATACCGTTCCGCAGCCTGTCGAAGCGGCGCCCGGTACGGCAGCCCCGGCGGAACCGGCGAACTGACGCCTAACCCCCGTATCGGATAAGCCCCGGGCAAGGCGCGGCCATGCCAGCTTGACGCCGCCCCCCGCATCGGCCATGCCGCGCCCATGTTACGCATCGACGATATCTCTTATTCCATCCAGGGCCGCCCCTTGTTCGAGGGCGCCTCGGCCACGATTCCCGAAGGCCACAAGGTCGGCCTTGTCGGCCCCAATGGCGCGGGCAAGACCACGCTGTTCCGGCTGATCCGGGGCGAACTGGGTCTTGATGGCGGCGACATCAGCCTGCCCAGCCGCGCGCGCATCGGCGGCGTCGCGCAAGAGGCGGCGGGAACCGCCACCTCGGTCCTGGAAACCGTTCTGGCCGAGGACAAGGAACGTGCATCGCTGCTGGCCGAAAGCCACGCCGCCACGGACGCGCACCGGATCGCCGACATCCAGACCCGGCTGGCCGACATCGACGCCTGGTCGGCCGAGGCGCGGGCGGCCTCCATCCTGGATGGCCTGGGCTTTTCCACCGCCGACCAGGCGCGGCCCACCAGCGACTTTTCCGGCGGCTGGCGGATGCGTGTCGCCTTGGCGGGCGTGCTGTTCGCGCAGCCGGACCTGCTGTTGCTGGACGAACCGACCAACTATCTGGATCTGGAAGGCGCGCTGTGGCTGGAAAACTATCTGGCGCGCTATCCGCACACCGTGATCATCATCAGCCACGACCGCGACCTTCTGAACCGCGCCGTGGGCCATATCCTGCACCTGGAAGCGCGCAAGCTGACGCTGTATACCGGCGGCTATGATGATTTCGCCCGGATGCGCGCGGAACGCCGCGCCCTGCAGGCCGCCGAGGCGAAGAAGCAGCAGGCCCGGCGCGACCATCTGCAAGGCTTCGTGGACCGCTTCGGCGCCAAGGCCAGCAAGGCCCGCCAAGCCCAGGCCCGCGTCAAGATGCTGGCCAAGATGGAGCCGATCACCGCCCCCGAGGAAGCCAAGCTGTTCCGCTTCGGCTTTCCCCAGCCCGAGGAACTGTCGCCCCCGATTGTGGCGATGGAGGGCACCAGCGTCGGCTATGACGGGCGCGCGGTCTTGCGCAAGCTGACCCTGCGCATCGACCAGGACGACCGGATCGCGCTGCTGGGCCGCAACGGGCAGGGGAAATCCACGCTGTCCAAGCTGCTGGCGGAACGCCTGCCCGCGATGGAGGGCAAACTGACCCGATCCGGCAAGCTGCGCATCGGCTATTTCGCGCAGCATCAGGTGGACGAACTGCATCTGGACGAAACGCCGCTGGATCACATCCGCAGCCTGCGCCCGCACGAAGGCCAGGCCAAGCAGCGAGCCCGGCTGGCCGGTTTCGGGCTGATGGAGGCGCAGGCCGAAACCAAGGTTGGCCAGTTGTCGGGCGGGCAAAAGGCGCGGCTGTCGCTGCTGATCGCCACCATCGACGCGCCGCATCTGCTTATCTTGGACGAGCCGACCAACCACCTGGACATCGAATCGCGCGAGGCGCTGACCGAGGCGCTGAACGACTATACCGGCGCGGTGGTGCTGGTCAGCCACGACATGCACCTGTTGGGGCTGGTGGCGGACCGGCTGTGGCTGGTCAAGGACGGCGCTGTGGCCCCCTATGAGGGCGACCTGGACGATTATCGCCGGTTCCTGCTGAGCGGGGACGAGCCGAAAGTGGTCGAGGCGCCCAAACCCGCCCCGAAGCGCCCGTCGCGCGACGCGGTGCTGGCCCTGCGGTCCGAAGCGCGCCGCGCCGAGGAGCGCGTGCAAAAACTGGCCGATATGCTGGCAAAGCTGGATGTGAAGCTGGCGGATCCCGCGCTTTACAACGACCCCTACGAGGCGAAACGCTGGTCCGCCAAGCGTGCCGAGGCCGTGCAGGCGATGGCGCGCGCCGAGGAAATCTGGATGAGCGTGCTTGAAAACCTGGAAGGGGCGGAACGCGCCTAGGGGCTGTTGCCCAAATGCGCCGCCCGCCGGGCGATCATTAACGATTGGCGCGCGCCGCCTTGTGCGGAACCGCGATTCGCCTCATGTAACATCTACATTCCGCCGACCCCCTGAAGGATCCGACCATGAAAAACACGCTGGCCCTGGCCGTTCTTGCCGTATCCGCTGCCACGGGTGCATTCGCGCAGGATTTCGGCTTTGCCGGCCGCGAGTTCTCGGTCGATCTGGGGGTCGGTGTGAATGTCGGACCCGATTATCCCGGTTCCGACGATGCCGAGGCCGGGCCTTGGCTGATCTGGCGCAATGCCGGGTTCGACCAGCCGGGCAGCGACCTGCGCGAAGGCTTTGCCATCTCGCCGTCCTTCGGCACGGTGGGCGAACGCGAGGCGTCGGACAGCGATGATCTGGCAGGCATGGACGACATCGACGCGGCCTATGAGCTGGGGCTGCGGGTCAGCTATGGCACCGGCCCTCTGGTCGTCTTTGGTGCGGTGCGCCAAGGCTTCGATGGGCACGAGGGGCTGACGGGCGAGATCGGCGCCAGCTATCGCACCGAACTGTCGGACCGCCTGATCCTGTCGTCAGGCCTGTCGCTGGGCTATGGCGACGGCGATTACAACGGAACCTACTTCGGCGTGACTCCTGCCGAGGCCATTCCCGGCCGCCCCGGGTACGACATCGGCGGCGGCTTCAACATGGCCGCAATCAGCTTCGCGGCCCGCTATGCCGTGACCGAAAACGTCGCCCTGGTGGGCGAGGTCGAATACGGCAAGCTGATCGGCGATGCCGGGGATTCGCCCGTCGTGCAGGACGAATACCAGCCCGCGCTGCGGCTGGGCATCGTGCGGAAATTCTCGTTCGGGTTCTGATCGGGACAGGATCGGGAAAGCGACAAGCCGCGGATCGTCCGCGGCTTTTTCATGCGTCCGGCCGGTCGAGATGCCCTGAAGGGACCGCCTGATCTTGCAAGGGGATTGGAGCGGGTGAAGGGAATCGAACCCTCGTATTCAGCTTGGGAAGCTGCTGCTCTACCATTGAGCTACACCCGCATGGCGCCTTGGCTAAACGATGGAAAAGGCCGCGTCAAGCCGTCAGACAAGCCCCATTTCCGCAAGCGCCGCCGCCATCTGCGGGGGCAATGCCACGTCCCCTTCGCGGCCCCGGACCATGTCGGCAGGGGCGTCCTGGGCGTGCAGATAGCGCCAGCCCTGGAAGGGGCGGCGGGGCACGGCGGTGACAGGCACCAGTTCCCGGTCCAGGATCAGGGCGCAGCGGCGGATGCCATCGTCGTGGCGGTGTTCGTCCAGCCGCACGATGCGCTGGCGGGCCAGCATGACGCCCTTGAACACCCAGAAGATCGACCCCCCGGCCAGCAATTCGCCTTCGCGCTTGGGCCACATCCGGGTCACATGGACGGCATGGCCATCGCCGAAACGACGCTGCCAGTGGACCAGATCGTCCGGCCCTTCGGCCCCGACGCAAAGCTTCATAAGGTGGAGTTGTGCTGACATGGCCGCAAGATAGGGGGCAGGGGCGGGCGTCACAAGATCGCCGCCAACGAAAAGGCCGCGCAGGATGGCGCGGCCTTTCTGTTTCAGTGGAAAGGGACGATCAGAGTTCGTCCAGGGCCTCGACGGCCTTTTCCAGTTCTTCCTTGGTCACGGATTTTTCGGTGACCTGCGCTTGTTCGGTGATGTGATCGACGACCTTGTCCTCGAAGATCGGGGCGCGCAACTGCTGCTGCACGGCCTGGTTCTGCTGGACGAATTCGAAGAAGGCGCGTTCCTGGCCCGGATACTGACGGGCGGCGCGCAGCACGGCCTGGGTCATTTCCTGGTCGGTAACGGTCACTTCGGCCTTCTGTCCGATCTCGGCCAGCAACAGGCCAAGGCGCACGCGGCGCTCGGCCAGCGTCTTGTGTTCCTCGGTCGGCTCGATGCTGCCGTGGTTGTGGTCGTGGACCTCGGGGTTTTCCTCGTGCCACAGCTGGTGGGCGATCTGCTGGGCCTCCGCCTCGACCAGCGATTCGGGCAGGTCGAACTTCACCTTCTCGTCCAGCTGGTCCAGGAGCGAGCGTTTCAGGATCGCGCGGGCTGCACCGGCATATTCCTGTTCTAGACGACCGGCGATCTGCTTTTTCAAACCGTCCAGATCCTCGGCGCCGAATTTTTTGGCCAGTTCGTCGTCGATCTCGGCGGCCTGGGGGGCTTTCACGGCCTTGACCTTGCACTCGAAGGTGGCTTCCTTGCCCGCCAGATGCGGGGCGCCGTATTCCTGGGGGAAGGTCACGGTGACGGTCACGTCGTCACCTTCCTTGGCGCCGACCAGCTGATCCTCGAAGCCGGGGATGAAGCTGTTCGAACCCAGCACCAGCGGATAATCCTCGCCCGCGCCGCCCTCGAAAGCCTCGCCATCGACGAAGCCCTTGAAGTCGATCACGACCTGGTCGCCATTCTCGGCCGGGCTGCCTGCCGTGCGGTCATCGAACGATTGCGCGGATTTCGCCAGGTTCTCAAGCGCCTCGGTGATGGCCGCGTCCTCGGCCGGGACGGACAGCTTTTCCAGCGTCAGACCGGACAGGTCCACCTCGGGGATGGGGGGCAGGGCCTCGTAGGACACGTTGACGACGACATCGTCGCCTTCCTTCCAGCCTTCGCCGTTCTGCATCTCGACCTTGGGCTGGGTCGCGGGACGGTCGCCCGAGGTGTCCAGGTGCGACTTGAGCGCGCCGTCGATGGCGTCCTGCATGGCGTCGCCCAGGATGCGGGGGCCGAATTGCTTCTTCAGCATGGCCATCGGAACCTTGCCCTTGCGAAAGCCCTTCATCTCGACTTCGGGCTGGGCTTCCTTCAGCTTGGCATCGACTGTGGCGGCCAGATCCGCAGCCGGCAGGGTGAACTGGTAGCCCCGCTTGAGACCTTCGTTCTGGGTTTCCTTGACCTGCATCATCGTCCTCATGGCATAGGGCCGCCACCGCGGGGGCGGCCTGAAAAATTCCCGCCCTTCTAGTCGCGGGGGCGCGCCGCTGCAAGCGGATTGCGGGCGCCGGTCCCGGAACCCGCGCGGCGGGCGGGGCGTTTGCAAGGCATCCCCCTAACGCCCAGGTGTCCATCATGACCCGCATCAGCGCCATTCTTGCCACCAGCCTTCTGGCCGTCAGCGCAGGCTGGGCGCAGACCGCCCCGACCGCGCCCGCCGCCGCGCCCGCAGCCCCGGCCGAACAGACCCAGGTCCAGGGCCAGTCGGGCGAAGGCGACTGTCCCGCCCGCGACACGGTGGCCCAGCCCGCAACCGCCCCGCAGCCCGGCGCCAATGCCACCGATGCCAACAATGCCGGCAGCAGCGGGTGGAGCGGGGGCCTTGGCGGATCGCATCTGGGCACCAACACCCAAGGCGCGCTTGCAACCTCGCCCACCTGGCATCCGCCCACCGTGCGCGGGCTGGATCTGGCAGGGCGGGCGGAACCGGTCGCCCAAAGCTGCTGATCAGTTCAGGATCGGCACCTGCGGTTCCGCGTCGTCCAGCCGCAGGCGCAGCCCGTCGCGGTTGAAGAACTCGCCGTCGCGGATCAGCGTCCGGTCGCCGTTCAGCGCGCGGACAAGCTGGTCCAGCCGGTCGCTGGCGATGTTGTCGGCCACCAGCCCCTCGCGGCCCGCCCGGAACAGGGCGACCCCGTCCCAGGGCACGCCCGAACCGTCTAGGTGATCCACCATCTGCGGCCAGTCGATGTCGTCGCCGATCACGTGAAGATGCGTGGACTTCAATAAGTCGATCCGTCCTCCGCCAATGCCCACCAGGACGATCAGCAGCGTGAAACCCTGCGTTTCGGCGAATGTCGCCCGCAGCCAGTCGTCAAAATCGGTATCGCTCATGGCAGGCCTTCGGATGTTGGCGGAAGGGAATGGGAGTCGAACCCACCCGGGACAGTCTCGCTGCCCCAACCGGATTTGAAGTCCGGCCGCCCCACCGGGGACGATTCCCTTCCATCCGTGCCGAACAGGTCGGCACGATGAGGGTTGATGCGACGCAAATCGCCCCGGCGCAAGGTCAGGCCGTGGCGGTCGAAAAAGTCGAGGATCTCGATGGCGACCTTGCGGCCGTTCTGGACCCGGTCGCGGAATGCGGGGGCGGTGAACCAGCCGTCTGCCGAGCTGGCTGCCACGTCCTCGATGATTGCGACCATTTCCGCCGTGACCTCGCGCGCGAAGAAATGGTCATGCGCGATCTGGTCGGTGCGGCCCAGCTTTTGCGTCAGGCGCAACACGCGGCGCACGTCCTTTTCGTCGATGCCAAGGTCGGCCGCGAAATCACGCACGCGGGGCGGGCGGAAACGGGCGTCGCCCCCCAGGGCGGGGGCGATGCGGTCCCACAGGGCCTCGTCCTCGGGGGAAAGGCGGACCTCGTGGCCGGGCAGGCGGACAAAGGCGCCGTCCAGCACGATGCCGCCTTGCGCGGCTTCAGTGCGCAGAAAGGTCAGGAAGGCATCCTTGGGCAGGCGCGGCTGCAACGCCAGGCGCAGGCGTTCGCGGCCCAGGCCGGGCAGGTCGGGATTGTCGTCGTGGAACAGGGACAAGGTTTCAGCCAGTTGCCGTCGCAGGCTGTCCAGGCTGTCGCGGCCCAATGCCAGGTCGCCGATGGGAACGGCTGCCGCGCTGCGAACGGCATTCGACAGCGCCGTGGGCGTCAGGCTGCGGTCGCGGGCGAAGGGGGTCAGTTCGACCGGCGCCACGGCCAGCATCGCGGACAGCGCCGCACCGGGGGCGGCGGCCCGCGCGGCATGGATCAGCGCCAGCCGGTCCGGCGTGCGGCGCTTGCAGGCCGGGGCGCGCAGGTCCAGAAAGCGCCCGCCGCCGATGGTCCGGCTGGCGGACACGTCGCGCAGGATGAAGCGGTCATGCACCGCCGCCGCGATGGGCCGGTCCAGAACGATCTGGACCGGGCCGCTGCTGCCCGGCTGGATGGGATCGCCCAGGAGGACGATGCGTGCGCCGGTTTCAACCGCGTGGCTGTGCAGGCGGGCGGGAAACCAGGTGCCGATGGGCCTGGGTTCCCCCGCCAGCACGGTCAGCCAGGCGTCGATGCGGTCGGTTGGTGCGTGCAGCGCGGGCGACAGAACAACGTCGCCGCGATGGATGGCCTGTTTGCTGATCGCCTCGCCCGCCAGGTTCAGGGCGCAACGCTGGCCTGCCATGCCCTCGGTCGCAGGGCGGTTCTGGGCGTGGATGGCGCGCACGCGGGCAGGCAGGCCGCGCGGGCTGATCACCACGGAATCGCCCACGGCCACGCGCCCGGTCAGCACCGTGCCGGTGACGACCGTGCCCGCGCCGGACAGGGTAAAGCTGCGGTCCACGGCCAGCCGCATCGGGCCGTCGGCATGGCGGGCGGCGGTGTCCGTTTCGGCGGCGATCAGCGCCTGGCGCAGGGCGTCGATGCCTTCGCCGGTCAGCGAAGAGACCGGCAGGACCGGCGCATCGGCCAGGGCGGTGCCTGCCAAGGCCTCGCGGGTCCCGGCGGCGACTGCATCGCGCCGCGCCGGGTCCGCCAGATCGGCCTTGGTTAGCGCGACAATGCCGCGCGCGATGCCCAGCAGGTCCAGGATCGCGATATGTTCCCGCGTCTGCGGCATCACGCCGTCATCGGCGGCCACCACCAGCAGCGCCATGTCGATGCCGCCCGCGCCCGCCAGCATGGTGTGGATCAGCCGTTCATGGCCCGGAACGTCGACAAAGCCCGTTACGGACCCGGCCCCCAGGTCGGCATAGGCAAAGCCCAGGTCGATCGTGATGCCGCGGGCCTTTTCCTCGGCCAAGCGGTCGGCATCGGTGCCGGTCAGCGCCTTGACCAGGGCCGTCTTGCCGTGGTCGATATGCCCCGCCGTGCCGACGATCATGCCGACAGGGCCCCCAGCAGATCCTCGTCCCGATCCAGGCAGCGCAGATCCAGGATCAGCGCGCCGCCGTGGATATGGCCGACGACCGGGCAGGGCAGGGCGCGCAGCCGGGCCGACAGACGGTCGGGCGCATCGCCGCCCGGTCCCGTGATCCGCAGCCCGGCAGAAGGGATCGTGTCCGTGGGTAGCGACCCCGACCCGATCTGGCTGGCGCAATCCGTGGCGGTCACCGCGAAGCCCGGCAGCAGCGCGGCCACCTGCGGGGCCAGGCGCGCGGCCCGGGCGGCGATCTCCGCTTGCGGGCGCGACAGGTATCGCAGCGTGGGCAGGCGTTCGGCCAGCCGGTCCGGGTCACGGTAAAGGCGCAGCGTGGCCTCCAGCGCGGCGATGCGGATCTTGTCCAGCCGCAGCGCGCGTTTCAGCGGGTTCTTGTTGATCTGCGCGATCAGCTCCTTGCGCCCGACGATGAATCCCGCCTGCGGCCCGCCCAAGAGCTTGTCACCCGAAAAGGTGATCAGGTCCGCGCCCTCGGCCACCGCCTGGGCCACGGTGGGTTCGCTTCGCAGGCTCCAGGTGCCCAGATCGACCAGCGACCCCGATCCCAGGTCGTTCAGCAGCACAACGCCCGCCTTCCTGGCAATCTGCGCCAGCCGGGGCGCAGGGACTTCGGCGGTAAACCCCTCGATCCGGTAGTTCGAGGTATGGACCTTGAGGATCAGGCCTGTATCCGCCGTGATCGCGTCCTGATAATCGCGGGGATGGGTGCGGTTGGTGGTGCCCACCTCGACCAGACGGGCGCCGGCGCGGGCCATGATGTCGGGCATTCGAAAGGCGCCGCCGATCTCGATCAACTCGCCGCGCGACACGATGGCCCCCCGCCCCTGGCCAAATGTGTTCAGCGCGATCAGAACGGCGGCGGCGTTGTTGTTGACGATCGTCGCGTCCTCGGCCCCCGTCAATTCGCACAACAGCCCGCGCAGATGGTCGTCGCGCTGCCCGCGCCCGCCGCTGTCCAGGTCGAATTCCAGGGCCAGGGGGGCGGCCATGGCGGCGGATGCGGCGGCGATGGCCTCCTCGGCCAGGATGGCGCGGCCCAGGTTGGTGTGCAGGACGGTGCCCGTCAGGTTCAGCATCGGGCGCAGCTTGGACCGCGCGGCGGACGCCAGGTCGGCGGCCAGCAGGTGGGGCAGGCGCGCGGCCTCGGTCTCGCCGTCGGCGCCGTTGCGGATTGCCGTCCGCGCGGCATCCAGCCGGTTGCGGAGCGCAGTCGTGACCGCCGCGCGGCCATGGCCGTCGATCAGCGCCTGGCCCATCGGGGACAGCAGAACCTGATCGACCGAGGGCAGGGCGCGAAACCCCGCCATCAGTACCCCGCGATGAACGGGTTGAAGCCGCCGCGCCGGAAATCCGTGCCCTTCATCAGCATATCCAGGCCCAGGCTGGACACGTCGTCGGCAATCGGGTCCAGGCTGGCATTCTTGTTCTGATACAAGATTTTGACCCAGGAATTGCATTCGCTGCACAGCTCGGCCTTGACCGTCGCCTCGTCGGTTTCGACGCTGCGATAGCTGATGCCCTTGGTGGTGCCGCAGCACAGGCAGGTCACGCGAACCTCGTTCCACTGGGTCGCGCAGCATCCGCACGTGGCATAGCGGGTGCTTTCGATCCCCGCAGCACCCCCCACGACCGCCGACGTCGCGGGGCGCCCGCCGCAGGTGGGGCAGGTGCCGGTCCTGATCTTGACCAGCTTTGCCGCGTCCAGCGTGGCGGCCAGCCGCGCCAGGTGCAGTTGCACGGCGGCGGCCACGAACAGGTGCGGCGCGGCGCTGTCATCGGGGATCTTGTCGGACAGGATGTTGTCCAGCAGCCAGTGCCGGTCCGCGATGCCCGCAGCCGTCACGGCGGACAGCGCCAGCCGGGCGGCTTCGGGCATGGTCAGGCTGGCGGCATCCGCCAGAAAGCGGTCCAGCGTGGCGTGCATCCCTTCGTCCCGGCCCATGGCGGCGCGGTCTATGGGGGGCATCCGGCTGGACCGGGCAAGGTCCACCCGATCCGCCGGGATGGGCGCCACGGGCGGCAGTTCGCGGGCCAGCCGCGCCTGCAACGCCGTCAGGTCGCCCAGGAACCGCAGATAGGGGGCCAGGTTGCCGCCGTGATCGGCCAGAAAGGCGAACCGCCCGGCGCGCTTGTCAAAGACCGCCGCCGGGTTTGGCAAAAAAGCCAGCGGCGCCGTTGGGACGCCGCCGATGGCCGAGGGGTCGGGCTGGATGGTCGTGCTCATCTAATCTCCGGGCCGGACCGGCCACTTGTGCCTTATTCTGCGGGGCCGTTCTGGCGGCGTCCAGCCAGTTCGCGCAGCCATTTGCGGTGATGGCGATAAGCCCAGCCGCCGGTGACGGTGCCCCGGGTCATGGCCCGCAGCGTGCCGCGGGTCCAGAAGGCCGCATAAACGTGCAGGATGAACACCAGGATGATCGCCACTGCCGCAAGCGCATGGATCAGGACAGCCCAGCGGCGGGTGGGGATGCTGACCAGCTCGCCGAAGAACTGTTCCCAGATCATGATGCCGGACACGATCAGCACCACGATCAGGATCGTCATGGACCAGAAGATCATCTTTTGCCCGGCATTGTACTTGCCAAGCTCGGGCAGGTTTTCCTCGTTGCCCTTCACCACGTCGCCGATCTGGGCGACCCAGGTCCTGTCCTCGGGCTTGGGCATATTGAGGCGCCACAATTGGATGAACATGACCAAAAAGCTGACGAACAGCACCACGCCGATGATCGGGTGCAGCCATCGTGCCGTCTGCCCGCCGCCGAAAAGGCCTGTCAGGAAATACAGCGACGGGTGGAAGAACGCCAGGCCCGACAACAGCAGCAGGATCAGCGAGATCGCGGTGACCCAGTGGTTCGCCCGGATGAAACCCCGGTAACGGCTGACCGTCACCGGTTTCGTGGATTCGATCCGGTCGCCCGGTTCGGAATAATAGGGGCGCGCCATCAGACGGCCCCCCTGTCATCCGGGCCGGAACCGACCAGCCTTTCGGCGGCCTTTTCCTCGTGTTCGTCGACGCGGTTGGCGCGGGCGAAGATCCCGTGGATCGCCGCGCCCACGGCCGCAACCCCCAGGACCGCAAGCCCGGCGGTCTTGGTCACGCCCTTCCAACCTTCGACCACGGGCGAGATGCGCGGGTTTTCCGGCAAGCCGTTATAGATCGCGGGCTTGTCGGCATGGTGCAGCACGTAAAAGACATGGGTGCCGCCGACCCCTGCCGGGTCATAGATGCCCGCATTGTCATAGCCGCGCGATTTCAGGTCCGCGACCCGTTCATTGGCATGGGCGATCATGTCGTCCTTGGTGCCAAAGACGATGGCCTCGGTCGGGCAGGCCTTGGCGCAGGCCGGTCCCTGGCCCACCGCAACACGGTCCGAACACAGCGTGCATTTATAGCTTTTGTGATCGACCTTGCTGATGCGCGGGATGTCGAAGGGGCAGCCGGTCACGCAGTACCCGCAACCGATGCAGTTCTCGTGGATGAAATCGACGATGCCGTTGGAATATTGCACGATGGCGCCGGGCGCCGGGCAAGCCTTGAGGCAGCCCGGATCCTCGCAATGCATGCAGCCGTCCTTGCGGATCAGCCATTCCAGGTTGTCGGTTTCCGGGTTCACCCATTCGGCAAAGCGCATCAGGGTGAACATGTTGGGCGTCAGGTCGTGGGGGTTTTCGTAAACCCCCACGTTGGTTTCGACCTCGGGCTTGGTGTCGTTCCATTCGATGCAAGCCGACTGACACGCCTTGCAGCCGATGCATTTGGACACGTCGATCAGCTTGGCGACCTTGGTCAGTTGCCGATCCGGCTGCGGCACGTCCAGCGTGGCCGAGATTCGGACCACGTCGGACGGCAGCAGGTTGGACGCCATGGGTTGCACCGGCGGGTTCGCCGCCGCGGTCGTGGGTTGGGGCGCGGTCTCGCTCATGCCACCGGCTCCTCTGCTGCGGGTTCAATATTGACCATGAAGGCCTTGAATTCCGGCGTTTCCACGTTCGCGTCACCAACCCGAGAGGTCAGGCTGTTCGGGCCAAAGCCCTTGCGCGCCGCGCCCACAAAGCCCCAGTGCAGCGGAATGCCGATGACATGGACGGTCTTGCCATCCACCTGCATCGGCCGCAGCCGCTTGGTCACAAGGGCCTTGGCCCAGACCTCGCCCCGCTTGCTCCAGACCCGGACGCGGCCGCCACGGGCGATGCCCCGTTCGGCTGCCAGTTCCTCGCTGATTTCCACGAAGAACTCGGGCTGCAACGCGGCGTTCACCGGGTTGTGCTTGGTCCAGTAATGGAAATGCTCGGTCAGGCGATAGGAGGTCGCGACGAAGGGGAAACCGGGATCGCCGATATCCGCGAACTGGTCGGCCACGCTTTCGAAGACCCGCGCCACCGGATTGCCCCGCATCCTGGGGTTGAACACGTTGGCAACCGGCGATTCGAACGGCTCCATATGCGTGGGGAAGGGACCGTCCCGCATCATGCCCCGGCTGAACAGGCGCGACACGCCTTCCGGGTTCATGATGAAGGGATGGACCTCGCCCGGCTTTGCCGTGACCGGAATGTCCGGCACGTCATAGCCTTCCCATTTCTCGCCCGTCCATTCGATGATCTTGCGCGACGGATCCCAAGGCTTGCCCTGCGGGTCGCAGGAGGCAGCGTTATACAAGATCCGCCTGTTCGCAGGCCACGAGAAGGACCAGTTGGAAAAGGTGCCGGTGTTGTCGGGATCGTTATTGTCCCGACGCGCCATCATGTTGCCGTCCTCGGTCCAGCTGCCGGCATAGATCCAGCAACCGCCCATGGTCGATCCGTCGTCGCGATACTGGCCAAAGTTCGACAACTGCTGCCCGGCCTCGGCCACGACCTTGGTCGGGTCATTGAGGTCATAGACGGTGGACAGCGCACGGCCGTTCATTTCCTTTGCCAACTCGTCCGGCATGGGTTCCAGCGGGTCGGCATAGTCCCAGGTCAGGTTCAGGATCGGTTCGGGGAAAACCCCGCCCTCGTCCTGATAGAGCTTTTTCACCCGCTGGAAGATCTGCGCCATGATCCAGGTGTCGTGCTTGGCCTCGCCCGGGGGGGTCGCCCCCGCCCAGTGCCATTGCAGCCAGCGTCCCGAGTTGACCAGGGCGCCTTCATCCTCGGCAAAGCAGGTGGTGGGCAGTTCCAGAACCTCGGTCTGGATGGATGCCGTAGCCACGTCGTTATGGATGCCGTGGTTCTGCCAGAAATGCGAAGTTTCCGTGGTCAGCGGATCCATCACCACCAGCATCTTCAGCTTGGAAAACGCCTCGGTCATCCTGTCGCGGTTGGGGAAGGACAAAAGCGCGTTGAAGCCTTGGCAGAAATACAGGTTCACCTTGCCGTTGTTCATCATCTCGAACATGCGCATCGCGTCATAGGCAGGCACGTCGAGTTTCGGCAGATAGTCATAGGCCCAGTCGTTTTCCGGCGTCGCCGCGTCGCCCCACATGGACTTCATGAAGCTGACCATGAACTTGGAATAGTTCTGCCAATAGCTGGTCTGGCCCGGCACGATCGGCTTGAACCCGCGGGTGGACATATAGGTCGCCCAGTCCGCTTCCTTTTCCGTGGGAATGTTCAGATATCCCGGGATCAGGTTCGACATCAGGCCGATATCGGTCAGGCCCTGGATGTTGGAATGGCCGCGAAGCGCGTTCATCCCACCACCCCGGACGCCGATATTGCCCAGGATCAGCTGCAGCATCGCCATGCTGCGGATGTTCTGCGCGCCCTTGGAATGCTGCGTCCAGCCAAGCGCATACATCGAGGTCATGGTCTTGGTCGGCGTCGAGCATTCGCCGATCATTTCGGCGATGTGGAGGAACTTGTCCGCAGGCGTGCCGCAGACGCGTTCCACCATCTCGGGCGTATAGGCGTCGACATGGGCCTTCAGCAGGTTCCAGACGCAACGCGGGTCCTGAAGCGTGGGATCGGTCTGGACGAAGCCGTCCTCGCCCATCTTGTAGTCCCAGGACGACTTGTCATAGTCGCGCTTTTCCTCGTCATAGCCGGTGAAAAGCCCGTCGGACCAGCCGAACTCGTCCTTCACCAGGAAGGAGGCGTTGGTATAGTTGCGGACGTAATCCCACTGAACCTTGTCGTTCTCGATCATCCAGCGGATCATGCCCATCAGGAACACGATGTCGCTGCCCGGACGGATCGGGGCATAGTAATCGGCCACCGATGCCGTGCGGGTGAATCGGGGATCGACCACGATCAGCCTGGCGCCGCGATGGTGTTTCGCCTCGGTCACCCATTTGAAGCCGCAGGGATGCGCTTCGGCGGCATTGCCGCCCATGACAATGACAAGGTCGGTATTCTTGATGTCGGTCCAGGAGTTGGTCATCGCTCCACGGCCAAATGTCGGGCCCAAACTGGACACCGTGGGGCCGTGTCAGACGCGCGCCTGGTTATCGAATCCGACGATCCCCATGGACCGGACCGTCTTGTAGGTCAGCCATGCGGTCTCATTCGTGGTTGCCGACGCCGCCAGGAAGCCCGTCGTCGTCCAGCGATTGACGGGCACGCCCGCCTCGTTCGTCTGGATGAAGTTGGCGTCCCGGTCGTCCTTCATCGCGCGGGCGATCTTGTCCAGGGCTTCTTCCCAGGTGATGTCCTGGAATTCGGCGCCGCCTGCTGCGCGATAGCGCGGCTTGGTCAGGCGCGTCGGCGCGTGGACGAAATCCTTGAGCGCGGCGCCCTTGGGGCACAGCGTGCCGCGGTTCGTCGGGTGGTCCGCGTCGCCCTCGATGTGCAGAAGCTCGGCGGTCTCGCCGGCTTTCACGTCACCCTTGGAATAAAGGATGATGCCGCAAGCGACCGAGCAATAAGGGCAGGTGTTGCGCGTTTCCGTGGTCGTGGCCAGCTTGAAGGCGCGCACATGCGCCTGTTCCGCCGCCTCGGCCTCGCCGAAGCCCATGGCCCCAAGCGATGTCGCCGCAACCCCCGCGCCCGCCAGCTTGAAAAAGCCGCGCCGCGAAAGGTCGATGTTCATAAGACCCTCCTGCTGCCTGTCGATAGATAGGTACAAAACGAGATTGCTGACCGGACGGTTGAAAGTCAAGCGAACGCAGGGGGCGGGCAACCAGCCGTTCCAAGCGGCGTTCGTTCTCAGCGGCCCCTTCAAGGCAGCCAAAAGCATATCAAGCTGCCGACAGCAAAGATCTGTCCGGACGGCTAGCGTGGAACAAGTCCTTCAAGTTCAGGCAATAAGACGACGCTTTCCTGTTCGTTCGGATCTGTGCGGGCGATCACGGCCACCACGGGATCGGGTCCGGGATTGAACAGCAGATGCGGTTCCCCCGCCGGAATATAGACCATGTCGCCCGCGCTCGCGCGCATGTGATGCTGCAGCCGGTCGCCATACCACATCTCCGAAACCCCGCTCAGGACATAGATCGCCGTTTCGTGGTCGCTGTGCAGATGTGCCTTGGCGCGCCCGCCGGCCGGGATCGTCAGAAGATGCAGGCAGATGCCGGTCGTGCCGACGCTTTCAGCCGAGATCCCTTCGAGATAGCGGAAGCCTTGCTTGCCATCATAGGTTCCGCCCGGCCTGACCAGCCGACACTGCCCCTCGTCACTCATCATGGTCTCCCATGTCGGCACAGGTGAACAGTCATACCGTATCGGGTCGGACACGATCCTTCCAAGTTCCCACGGGCAGGGTGTTCACGTCAAGCAGCAGGGTGGATGTGGTGCGCGGCGAGGGACTCGAACCCCCACGCCGAAGCGGTTGGACCTAAACCAACTGCGTCTACCAATTCCGCCAGCCGCGCACGCCGCCAGCCTTACGGCAGAAGGGGTTGTCTGGTCAACGGGTCATGGCGATGGCGATCTGCGACGCCAGGCGGGCGTTGTTCAGGACCAGGGCGATGTTGGATTGCAGCGACCGGCCACCCGTCAGTTCGAAGATGCGTTGCAGCAGGAAGGGCGTGACCTCCTTGGCGGCGACGCCTTGGGTTTCGGCTTCGGACAGGGCTTGTTCGATGACCGGCATGATCTGGTCGCGGGCGATCTCGGCTTCGGGGGGGATCGGGTTGGCGACCAGTTGGCCGCCTTTCAGGCCCAGGCGCCCGCGCATGGCGGCGGCGGCGGCGATCTGGCCGGCATCGTCCATGCGCAGCGGCGCGCGGATCCCGCTGTTGCGCGACCAGAAGGCGGGCAGGTCGTCCTGGCCATAGGCGATCACCGGGACGCCCAGGGTTTCCAGCACCTCCCATGTCTTTGGCAGGTCCAGGATCGCCTTTGCGCCCGCCGCGACCACCGTTACCGGGGTTTGCGACAGTTCCTGCAGATCGGCGGAAATGTCGAAGCTGCTTTCCGCCCCCCGATGCACGCCCCCGATGCCGCCGGTGGCAAAGACCCGGATGCCCGCCAGATGCGCGCAGATCATGGTCGCCGCCACCGTGGTCGCACCCGTGCGGCCATTGGCAAGGCAGACCGCCAGATCGGCGCGCGACAGCTTCATCGCCTGATCGGACGGGGTCCGGGCCAGGGCCTGCAAGGCGTCGTCCGTCAGCCCCACATGGATCTGCCCGTCCATGACCGCGATCGTCGCGGGCACCGCGCCATTGTCGCGGATCACCTGTTCCACCTGCCGCGCCATCTCCAGGTTCTGCGGCCAGGGCATCCCGTGGGTGATGATCGTCGATTCAAGCGCGACAACCGGGCGGCCGGCGGCAAGCGCGTCGGACACCTCGGGCGAATGGGTCAGGGGGGCGGTCATGGAACGTCCTTTCCGGAAACATGGGCTGCTGCGGCTTCCACCGCGCGGCGCAGGGATGTGTCGCGCGGCTGGCCTGCCAGTTCGGCGGCAAGATGTGCCGCCAGAAAGCAATCGCCCGCGCCGGTCACGCGGGCCACGGTCACGGCGGGCGGGGCAAAGGTCAGGGTGGGCGCGCCCGCCATCGCCTCGGCCACAAGTTGGGGACCGTCGGTCACCAGCACGCGGGCGGCGCCGCGCGCCACCACGGCTTGCGCGGCGCTGGCGGCATCAGGGCAGGCGTGGCCGGCAAGGATCTCGGCCTCGAGCCGGTTGAGGTAGAAGCAGCCGCGGCGGGCGGCGATCAGCGGTTCCAGCCGCTCGGCCTTGCCGGGGCTGGCGGGGACCACGCGCAGGTCGGCGCCCATCAGGCGGGCGTCGCGGGCAATGGCGTCCAGCAGGGCGGCGGTCAGGTTGCCGTCCAGGACCACCGGCGCGGTCCAGCCGGACAACGCGCCGTCCAGCGGCGCAAGAATGGCGGCGCCCGCGTCTTCCAGGCTGTGGACATCGGCAATGGCGGCGATCAGCCCTTCGCTGTCCTCGATGCCCATATAGGTGTCGGTGGGCAACCCGGTGTCGCGGGCCAGATGCGCGGTGATAACGCCCAGCCGTTCGGCCTCGGCCACAAGCGCGTGGCCTTCCGGGTCGCGGCCCACGGCGGACAGCACAGCGGGGCGCAGGCCCCAGCGGGCAAGGGCCACGGCGACGTTCAGCGCCACCCCGCCGGGAATGTGGCGAATGCGGCCCGGCACATCGGCGCCCGGCGCCATGCGGCGCGGCGCGCGGCCGATCACGTCCCACAGCATCGCACCGATGCACAGGATGTCGGGGCGAGGGGTCATTCCTTGGTCCAGTCCTGCATCTCGGCTTCCAGAAAGCGCTCGAAATCGTCGAGGTCAACCGGGTCGAACTGCCCAAATCCCCCCATCCAGACCGAGGCCGCGCGCATCCCGTCGGGATCCAGCTTGCACCAGGTGATCCGGCCCCGCCGTTCCTGCCGGATCAGGCCCGCCGCCGCAAGAACCGACAGGTGCTTGGAAATCGCCGCAAGGCTCATCTCGAAAGGCTGGGCCACGTCGCTGACGGCCATGTCGTCCTCCAGCAGCATCGACAGCACGCGCCGGCGCGTGGGATCGGCCAGGGCGGCGAAGATCAGGTCCAGGCGGTCGGGCAAGGGGGCGTTCATCAAGGTCCAGAGCAGGTCGATGACCGGAATGGTCAACCATGCGGTTGAATAATGTCCGGGCGGGGCAGGGATTGCAAGTCGCACGCGGCGGTGATGCGATCTGGAAAACGATGATTATTCAAAAGGTTGATCATCATGGCCAGTTGCTTGACTTGCCCGGCGATCCACCCTAGACACCCGGCAACCGAATAACGGGGACGTGACAGATGGCCGATCGGCCCGGGAACGACGCGGACAGGGAAGCGGATGCGGCCCGCCTGCGCGACCTGGAAGGACGGCTGTCCAAGCTGACCAAACAGCCGGAGGCCGCCGGGCCGATGGCGGGCTATGACAAGGCGCACGTCGCCTGGCGCATGGTCACCGAAATCGTCGCGGGCATCATGCTGGGCGCCGGGATCGGATACGGGTTGGACTGGCTGTTCGGCACCTTGCCGATGATGCTGATCCTGTTTGTACTTTTGGGCTTCGTGGCCGGCATCAAGGTGATGATGCGCACGGCAGCCGAACTTGGCAGCACCTCCGGCAAGACGCCGGGCACCGACGAGAGGGACTGATCGTGGCGACAG
This sequence comes from Paracoccus actinidiae, assembly GCF_030863885.1. Lineage (NCBI taxonomy): Bacteria > Pseudomonadati > Pseudomonadota > Alphaproteobacteria > Rhodobacterales > Paracoccaceae > Paracoccus > Paracoccus actinidiae. The sequence continues at coordinate 631,441 of NZ_CP132956.1, read as the reverse complement.
AAGCGCATGGCGAGGCAACCGGCCTGTCTTTCCACCCGATGGACCAGTTCATCGTGCGCCCGCTGTTTGGCGACGGGGCGGTCCACTGGTACACGCCGACCAATGTCACGCTGTGGCTGTTCCTGATCGTCGTGGCCACGCTGGCGCTGCTGGTCATGGGGACGCGCGGGCGTGCCATCGTGCCGAACCGCAGCCAGTCGATGGCCGAACTGGCCTATGGCCTGGTCCACAAGATGGTCGCCGACATCGCGGGCAAGGACGGGCTGAAGTATTTCCCCTATATCATGACGCTGTTCATGTTCGTGCTGTTCGCGAACTTCCTGGGCCTGCTGCCCATGGCCTTCACGGTCACCTCGCACATCGCGATCACCGGGCTGCTGGCCGTGGCGGTCTTCCTGACCGTGACCACCATCGGGTTCGTCAAGAACGGCGCGCATTTCCTGGATCTGTTCTGGGTCCGCTCGGCGCCCCTGGCGATCCGCCCGGTTCTGGCGGTGATCGAGGTCATCAGCTATTTCGTGCGCCCCGTCAGCCACTCCATCCGACTTGCAGGCAACATGATCGCCGGTCACGCCGTGATCAAGGTGTTCGCGGGCTTTGCGGCCATCGCCGCCGTTGCCCCGATCTCGATCCTGGCGGTTGTCGGCATGTATGCCTTTGAAATCCTGGTGGCCTTCATCCAGGCATACGTCTTTACCATCCTGACCTGCGTTTACCTGAAGGACGCGCTGCATCCGTCGCACTGACGCCGGACGCACAGGTCATCACCCCCATCCACAACTTCCAACCGCAAGGAGCATCATCATGGAAGGCAATATCGGAGAACTGGGCCAGTACATCGGCGTCGGCCTGACCGCCATCGGCATGGGCGGGGCCGCCATCGGTGTGGGCAACGTTGCCGGCAACTTCCTGTCGGGCGCCCTGCGCAACCCGTCGGCCGCCGCCGGCCAGACCGCCACGCTGTTCATCGGCATGGCCTTTGCCGAAGCCCTGGGGATCTTCTCGTTCCTCGTCGCGCTTCTGCTGATGTTCGCGGTCTGATTCCTGTTCATCCTTGCGGCGGGGTGGGGGTTCGCCTCCGCCCCTTCGTGACCTGACAAGGCCAAGGGATCTGGACATGATCAGCCTGTTGCAACAGGCCGCCACAACCGCGGCCGAACATACCGAAAGCGTCGCCAGCTCGATCGCGCATGGCGAGACCGAGACGGCCACGGGCCTGCCCCAGCTGGACACCGCGACGTTTGCGAACCAGATTTTCTGGCTCATCGTCACCATGCTGGTGCTGTATTGGGTCGTGGCCAAGATCGCGCTGCCGCGCATCGGCGCCGTCCTGTCGGACCGCCAGGGCGCCGTGACCGGCGATCTGATGGCCGCCGAGGAATTCAAGCTGAAGGCCAAGGAGGCCGAGGCTGCCTATGACAAGGCCCTTGCCGATGCACGGGCCGAGGCTGGCAAGATCGTTGCGGCCAATCGTGCGGAAATCCAGAAGGAACTGGACGCCGCCATTGCCCATGCCGATGCCGAGATTTCGGCCCGCGCGGCGGAATCGGAAAAGCGCATCCGCGAGATCCGCGATTCCGCCGACACCGACGCGCGCGAGGTCGCCCGCGATGTTGCCGCCGAACTGGTGCGCAGCTTTGGCGGGACGGTGGATCAGGCTGCGGTCGATCAGGCCGTGGACAGCCGCATGAAGGGGACGTTGCAATGAAGAAACTTGCCGTCATTGCTGCTGCCGCGCTGACCGCCGGACCGGCCTTTGCCGCGACGGGTTCGTTCTTTTCGCTGGGAAATACGAACTTCATCGTCCTGATCTCGTTCTTGGTCTTCGTGGGCGTGCTGCTGTATTTCAAGGTTCCCGCCCGGATCGGCGCACTGCTGGACAGCCGCGCGGCAGGCATCCGGCGCGACCTGGACGAGGCCAAGCGCCTGCGCGAGGAAGCGCAGGAAATCTATGCCAGCTATGAACGTCGCCAGCGCGACGTGGCAGGGCAGGCGGATCAGATCGTCGCCAATGCAAAGCGCGAGGCCGAAGGCCAGGCCGCCAAGGCCCAGGCCGATCTGAAAGCATCCATCGAACGCCGCCTGAAGGGGGCCGAGGATCAGATCGCCAGTGCCGAGGCCGATGCGGTGCGCGCCGTGCGCGACCGTGCTGTGCAGGCGGCGATTGCCGCGGCATCCGCCCTGCTGGCCCAGCAGGTGCGCGGCGGGCAACGGTCCGCCGGGATCGACGAAGCCATCGAAGACGTGGCGCGTCGTTTGAACTGACGGGCGCAAGCCGGATCAGCGGACAGTGAAAAACCCCCGTCGCGCAAGCGGCGGGGGTTTCGCTTATAGGAATCAGTTGGTCGGGCGGATCAGGATCTCGACCCGGCGGTTCTGGGCGCGGCCTTCGGCTGTGTTGTTCGACGCGATGGGTTGGTTATACCCTGCGCCAGAGGCCATCAGACGGCCGGACGACACGCCCGCTGCGGCCAGGATGCCTGCGACGGATTGCGCGCGGCGTTGCGACAGGTCCATGTTCAGCGCCATGCTGCCTGTATTGTCGGTATGGCCCACGACCTCGACCCGGCTGTTGGGGTATTGGTTCAGGTTGCGCGCGACGGCATACAGGTCGTTCTGGGCGGCGCCCGACACGGCGGCGGAACCCGTGGCGAACAGGATGCCTTCGGGCATGACGACCTGCAGATAGGATCCCCGGTTGATCACCTGGATGTTCGGGTTTGACAGCGACTGTTGCAGGGCCTGTGCCTGGCGATCCAGGACATTGCCGGCGACGGCGCCCGCCGCCGCGCCCAGGATCGCGCCGCGCGCGGCGTCCCGGCCTTCGTTGTTGCTGTCGTCATCGCGGGTCGCGCCCAAGACGGCGCCGACCGCGGCCCCGGCCAGGGCGCCTTGCTGGGTGCGGCTCATGCCGGTGGTGCCGGTGCCGTCGGTGGGCGCGCAGGCGCCAAGGGCGACAAGGCCCGATGCGGCCAGGAGGGTTGTGAGGCGAAGGTTCATGGGCTTTCCTTTCCGGGACTCGCAGCCTTGCGGCTGCCGCTCAACGTGCGGAGGCTGGCGCAGTTCCGGGGGAAAGGAAAGTCACGGCTGCGTGGAACCTGCTGGATTGGCGGAAAAATCCTTGAACAACGGGCCGGGCTTGCAATGCCCGGCGGGGGCAGTCAAAAGCAACGGGCCATGGTCCAGCCCCGCCGTCTGCCGCAGCCCTTGCCCTTTGCCCATCAGGTCGCGATTTTCTCGCGGCTGGCGGGCGCGAACGCGAAGCCGGAAACCGAGCTGGAATTCACCAACCCCTTCACGCTGGTCGTGGCCGTTGCGCTGTCGGCGCAGGCGACCGACGTGGGGGTGAACAAGGCGACCAGGGGCCTGTTCGCGGTGGCGGACACGCCGCAGAAGATGCTGGCCCTGGGGCTGGACGGCGTGACCGACCATATCAAGACCATCGGGCTGTTCCGCCAGAAAGCCAGGAACGTGATGGCCCTGTCGCGCATCCTGGTGGACGAATATGGCGGCGAGGTTCCCGACAGCCGCGCGGCGCTGATGACCCTGCCCGGCGTGGGGCGCAAGACGGCCAATGTGGTGCTGAACACGGCTTTTGGCCATCCGGCGCAGGCGGTCGATACGCATATCTTCCGCGTGGGCAACCGCACCCGGATCGCGCCGGGCCGCGACGTGGACGAAGTGGAACGCGCGATCGAGGACAACGTGCCAGCCCGGTTCCAGGACAACGCCCATCACTGGCTGATCCTGCACGGCCGATACATCTGCCAGGCCCGCCGCCCGCGCTGTGCGGTCTGCATCATCCATGACCTGTGCCCATATGAGGAGAAGACCGCATGACCACCCCTTACGTGATCGGCATCGGCAATGCGGTGATGGACGTGATCTCGCCTACCGATGACGCGCGGCTTGCGGCATTGGGGGTGCAGAAGGGGATCATGCAGCTGATCGAGCGGGAACGGTCGGAATACCTGATGGCCGCGCAGGCCGACGACCATGGGCCGGAGCGCGCCCGATCGCGGCTGGTGCCGGGGGGATCGGTGGCGAACACGCTGGCCGGGATCGGGATGCTGGGGTTGCGCACGGCCTTTATCGGGCGGGTCGCCAATGATGCGCTGGGCCTGTCCTATGCCGAGCAGACCGAGGCGGCGGGGACGGTCTTCGTGAACCCTCCGGTCGCGGGGGACCAGTTGCCCACGTCGCGCAGCATCATCCTTGTGACGCCGGATGGCGAGCGGTCGATGAACACCTATCTGGGGATTTCCGCCGAACTGGGGCCGGACGACGTGAATCCCTCGGTCTTTCAAGGGGCCGGGTGGCTGTTCCTGGAAGGCTATCTGTTCGACAAGCCCAAGGGGAAGGAGGCTTTCCTGAAGGCCGCGCGGTCTTGTCACGAAGCAGGCGGGCAGGCAGGCATCGCGCTGTCCGATCCGTTCTGCGTGGACCGTCACCGCGCGGATTTCCGGCGACTGGTGGCAGGGCCGATGGATTATGTGATCGGCAACATCCACGAATGGACCTCGCTGTATCAGGTCACGGATCTGGAGGAGGCGCTGCGCCTGGCATCGGCCGATTGCGGCACGGTGATCTGCACCCGGTCGGGGGACGACGCGATCCTGATCCGGGAAGGCGAGCGGGTAACCGCGCCGGTCCATCGGGTCGTGCCGGTGGATGCGACGGGGGCCGGGGACCAGTTCGCGGCGGGACTGATCTATGGGCTGGCGCAGGGGGCGCCGCTGGTGGTGGCGGGCCGGATGGGTTGCGTGGCCGCAGCCGAGGTGATCGGGCACGTCGGGCCACGCCCCGAACGCGACCTGCGGGCGGATTTCAGGGCCGAAGGGTTGGTCTGATTGCGTCCCGCGAAGGCTGGGGGCGCTTCGCCCCCCAGACCCCCCGAGGATATTTGGACCAAGGCAAAGGCCCGCCGGATAGAGGGCAGGCGCGACGTTGCGTGGATCTCGTGGCGCGTGTATCAGGGCCGCAACGAATTTGCAGCGTGAAGGACATCGGATGCGCAGGGTTGTTGTCACCGGGTTGGGAATGGTCACGCCGCTGGCCTGCGGCGTCGAGGCGACGTGGGAACGGCTGTTGGCCGGGCAGTCCGGCGCGGGGCCGATTACCCGGTTTGATCCCAAGGACGTGGTGACGAAATACGCCTGCGAGATCCCCATGGGTGATGGCCGCGACGGCAGCTTCAACCCCGACGACTGGATGGAGCCGAAGGACCGGCGCAAGGTCGATGATTTCATCCTGTACGGGATGGCCGCAGCGGTTCAGGCCGTCCAGGATTCCGGCTGGGAGCCCCAGACCGATGAGGACCGCGAGCGGACCGGGGTGATGATCGGGTCGGGGATCGGCGGGCTGACCTCGATCGCGGAAACGGCGGTGCTGATCAAGGAACGCGGGCCGAAGCGGGTGTCGCCCTTCTTTATTCCCGGTGCGCTGATCAACCTGGTGTCGGGCCAGGTGTCGATCCGCTTTGGCTTCAAGGGGCCGAACCACGCGGTCGTGACCGCCTGTTCCACGGGCGCCCACGCCATCGGCGACGCCGCGCGGCTGATCATGCTGGGCGATGCCGATGTGATGGTCGCGGGCGGGGCCGAAAGTCCCATCAGCGAGATTGGCATCGCGGGCTTCAACGCCTGCAAGGCGCTGTCGACCAAGCGCGACAACGATCCGCAGGCGGCCTCGCGTCCCTATGACATGGACCGGGACGGGTTTGTCATGGGCGAGGGTGCGGGCTGCGTGATCCTGGAGGAATATGAGCACGCGCGGGCGCGGGGTGCCAAGATCTATGCCGAGGTGCTGGGATACGGGTTGTCGGGGGATGCCTATCACATCACCGCGCCCAGCGAGGATGGCGACGGCGGCTTCCGGGCGATGCAGAACGCGCTGCGCCATGCGAGGCTGGAGCCGTCCGACATCGACTATATCAATGCGCATGGCACCAGCACCATGGCCGATACGATCGAGCTGCGTGCGGTGGAACGCCTGTTGGGCGACCACGCGCCGAACGTGGTGATGTCGTCCACCAAGTCAAGCATCGGCCACCTGCTGGGGGCTGCGGGCGCGGTCGAGACGATCTTTTGCACGCTGGCGATTCGGGACGGGATTTGCCCGCCGACGATCAACCTGGACAATCCGGCAGTCGAACCGCAGCTTGACCTGGCAGCTAACGCGGCTGTCCGGCGCCGCGTCGACGTGGCCTTGTCGAACAGCTTTGGATTTGGGGGCACGAATGCCTGCCTGGTCCTTGGAAAGGTCCGGGGATGATCTGGCGCAACATCGCCTCGAACTTCCTGACGCTGATGATCGTGCTGCTGATCGCCGCGGCGGCCGCGGTGGCATGGGGCAAGCATCAGTTCACCGGGCCGGGCCCAAGCGCTGTGGCACAATGCGTGCAGGTGGCGCCGGGGGCCAGCCTGAACGCGGTCAGCCAGCAACTGGTGGAGCAGGGGGCGATCAGCAATTCCTATGTCTTCCGGGCAGGAACGGATTACCTGGAAAAGGCGCGGGATCTGAAGTTCGGCAGCTATCTGGTTCCGCCCCGTGCCAGCATGGGGCAGATCGTCGATGTGATCACGGCAGGCGGGCCTTCGACCTGCGGGACCGAGGTGGTGGTGCGGGTCGGCGTGCGCGAGAATACGGTGATGTTGCGCGACATGAACCCGGATACCGGCGCCTTCGAGGAGATGGCCCGGTTCGATCCGGCGACCGAGCAACCGCCGCAGGCGATCAGCACGGCGGTTGACCGGCCGGGCGCGCGGCTGCGGGTCGCCATGGCCGAGGGCGTGACCAGCTGGCAGGTGGTCGAGGCCTTGAAGGCCGCGCCCTTCCTGAGCGGCGAGATCGAGGAGGTTCCCGCCGAGGGCAGCCTGGCGCCGGACACCTATGAGGTCGAGAAGGGCGGCAGCCGTTCGGCCTTGCTGGCCCAGATGGCGCAGCGGCAGGCGGCGATCCTGGCCGAGGAATGGGAAGCACGGCCGTTCGGCCTGCCCTATGCTTCGCCCGAGGAGGCGCTTGTAATGGCGTCGATCGTGGAAAAGGAGACCGGCCTTGCCGAGGAGCGGCCCCAGGTCGCCAGTGTCTTCGTGAACCGGCTGGAACGCGGGATGCGGCTGGAAACGGACCCGACGGTGATCTATGGCATCACGAACGGGCAGGGGGTTCTGGACCGGGGCTTGAGGCGGTCCGAACTGGCGGCGCCCACGCCCTATAACACCTATCGCGTGGATGGGCTGCCGCCGACGCCGATCGCCAATCCGGGCCGGGCGGCGATCCGGGCGGCCCTGAACCCCGACAGCACGGATTACATCTTTTTCGTGGCGGACGGGACCGGGGGGCATACCTTTTCGCGCACGCTGGAGGAACACAACGCCGCCGTCGCGCGCTGGCGCGAGATCGAACGCCAGCAGGGCGGCGATCCGACCAGTCCCGTCCAGGGCGACGGCTGAGCCGGCCCAAGCCGTGCAAAGGGTTTGACAAGGCCCGCCCCCCGCCGCAGCATCGCAGGCAAGGGGCGGGCTTTTCCGATGGCGTGGACCGCGCCGGGCCTGAGTCTTTGCAAGGAGGTTGAGCCATGAGACTGTCCGATATGTTTTCCACCCTGGCCGAGAATGCGCGCACCTATGAAAAGCGCGTGACCGAGTGGCAGGACAATATGAGCAGCCGCAACGACGAGATGATGGCAAGTGCGCGCAAATGGCAGGAAACAGCCATGCAGCGCCAGGACGAGATGAACCGTCAGTTCCAGAACTATTTCGAGGAAGCCGGGGAAAATGTCCGCAATCAGTGGCAGGTCATGCAGACCGCCTGGGAAGAACAGTTCCAGAAGATGCGCGACAAGGGCGAGGAAATGCGCGCCGCCGCCATGAAGTCGGGACACTTGCCGGAATGGACCGAGGCCTATGCCGCGCAGATGGTCGGGTTCGCGCAGAAGATGCAGGACGAGGCTGCCAATGCAATCGCCGCCGCGACCGAGGCCAAGGGCCAGAAAAAGAAGGACGTCTAGGCGAATCCCGATGCGCTGCGACAGTCTGCCTGGGCGGGTGTTGCATGGGGTGTTGCGCGGATCAAGGCTTTGTTCGGGTTGGTTAAACTTGGGTGAACCGAACGCCCGTGGGTTTAGCGATTGACTTACCGAACGCCCTAAGGTAGAACATTTCCATGCTGGGAGAAATGGGCAAGCGGCCGGGGGGCACCCCTTGGGCCGCTTTTTCGTTTTTCGGCTCGTGCGGACAGGACACGAGGCGGGACAGTTTGCATGAACGATATGGAATGGCGCGGGGTTTCTGACCTCGAAGGACCGTTCGTGTCCGGGGTCAACCCGGTCCGGGCGGACGTGAAGCCGGTTGCGAGTGCGGAGGCTGCGATGGACCCCAGCGAGGCCATTGCCGTCGCCGAGGGTTTGTTCTGGTCCTATGTCAAGGATTTGAAACGACACGAGGCCGCGTTGGAGGCCCGGCAAAGTGGGGCCGTCGATCCCGCCGAGTTGAAGGACGCCATGCAGACCGCAAAGGTCGTCCGCGAAGCGGTCGGCCTTTTGATGGTGGAAAGGAACAGGGTTGACAAGTTACGCAAGGATATCGCCGGCGGGGTCGGGGGCGGAAGCCTTGACCTTGACGCGGCACGAGATGAAATCGGGCGCCGCCTGGCTTGCCTCCGCCGCGCCGGAGGACGTTGACGCTTTCCTGGGCGGGCTTTCGGAAAACGCGCTGATGGCATTGCCCTGGCTGTTCGAGTTCTGGGCCTTGCCCCACCAGTTGCCCCCCGAGGGCGACTGGAAGACCTGGGTCATCATGGGCGGGCGCGGTGCGGGCAAGACCCGCGCCGGGTCCGAATGGGTGCGGCGGATGGTCGAGGGACCGAGCGCCGCCGCACCCGGGCGCTGTCATCGCGTGGCCCTGGTCGGGGAAACCTTTGACCAGGTGCGCGAGGTGATGGTGTTCGGGGAAAGGGGGTCCTCGCCTGCTCTCCTCCCGACCGGCGTCCCGTCTGGGAGGCCGGGCGCAAGCGGCTGGTCTGGGCCAACGGCGCGACGGCCACGGTTTATTCCGCGCACGAGCCCGAGGCCTTGCGCGGGCCGCAGTTCGACGCGGCCTGGGCGGACGAGCTGGCCAAGTGGAAGAAGTCCGAGGATGTCTGGGATATGCTGCAATTCGCGCTGCGCCTGGGGGACAATCCGCAGCAGGTGGTCACGACCACGCCGCGCAACGTGGGCGTGCTGAAGCGGATCCTGGGCAACGCGTCCACGGTCACGACCCATGCGCCCACGGATACGAACCGCGCTTATCTGGCGGAAAGCTTCCTGGCCGAGGTGGCGCAGCGTTATGGCGGCACCCGGCTGGGGCGGCAGGAACTGGATGGCGTGCTGCTGGACGATGTCGAGGGCGCGTTGTGGACGACGGCCATGCTGGAAGGTTGCCGGGTGGACCGGGCGCCCAGGCTGTCGCGCGTCGTCGTGGCGGTCGATCCGGCGGTCACTGCAGGCAAGGCCAGCGACGAATGCGGGATCGTGGTCGCGGGCGTCGTGGCCGAGGGCGAGCCGGGCGACTGGCGGACCTAGGTGCTGGAGGACGCCACGATCAGGGGCGGGCCGTTGGACTGGGCCCGTGCCGCGATTGCCGCGATGGACCGGCATGGGGCGGAACGCCTAGTGGCCGAGGTGAACCAGGGCGGCGACCTGGTGGAAAGCGTGATCCGGCAGGTGGATCCGCTGGTGCCTTTCCGGGCCTTGCGGGCCGGTCGCGGCAAGGGGCTGCGGGCCGAGCCTGTGGCCGCGCTGTACGAGCAGGGGCGGGTCAAGCACCTGCGCGGGCTTGGCGCGCTGGAGGACCAGATGTGCCAGATGACGGTGCGCGGCTTCGAGGGGCGCGGGTCGCCGGACAGGCTGGATGCGCTGGTCTGGGCGATCCACGAACTGGTGATCGAGCCGGGAGCAAGCTGGCGGCGGCCGCAGATGCGGAGGTTGTAGCAAAAGCCGGGGGCGCTTCGCCCCCCGGACCCCCAGAGGATATTTGGACCAGGATGAAAGGGCTGCCGTTTGACGGCCCTTTTTCGTGGCATGGAGGCAGAGATGGCGTTTCGAATGTTTTCGCGGGAGGAAAAGCAGGCCCCCGCGCCGGAAAGAAAGGCCAGTGCGACGGGCCGAGTGGTGGCGCTGGCCAGCGGCGCGGGCCGCGCGGTCTGGTCGTCGCGTGACACGGCCAGCCTGACGCGCGGCGGGTTCGTGGGCAATCCCGTGGGCTTTCGCTGCGTGAAGCTGATCGCCGAGGCAGGGGCTGCCGTGCCGCTGGTCTGCGAGGATCGCGACCGGCGCTATGACGTGCATCCCGTGCTGGATCTGTTGCGTCGCCCCAATCCGGGCCAGGGCCGGGCAGAACTGTTCGAGGCGTTGTTCGGGCAGATGCTGTTGTCGGGCAACGGCTATGTCGAGGCGGCTGGCCTGGGTGCGCAGGGGCTGCCCGAGGAACTGCACGTGCTGCGGTCGGACCGGATGAGCATCGTTCCAGGGGCGGACGGATGGCCTGTGGCCTATGAATATGCGCTGGGCGGGCGCAAGCATCGGTTCGACATGACCGGCAGTCCCGACCCGATCTGCCACGTCAAGTCCTTCCATCCGCAGGACGACCATTACGGCCTGTCCCCCATGCAGGCGGCGGCGGTTGCGTTGGATGTCCACAACAGCGCATCGGCCTGGTCCAAGGCACTGCTGGACAACGCGGCGCGGCCCTCGGGGGCCATTGTCTATAAGGGCATCGACGGCCAGGGGGTTCTGTCGCCCGAACAATACGACCGGCTGGTGGGCGAGATCGAGATGAACCACCAGGGCGCGCGCAATGCGGGGCGTCCGATGCTGCTGGAAGGGGGACTTGACTGGAAGCCGATGGGGTTCAGCCCCAGCGACATGGAGTTCCACGAGACGAAGCTGTCGGCGGCGCGAGAGATCGCGCTGGCATTCGGCGTGCCGCCCATGTTGCTGGGGATCGGCGTTGTTGCAGAACTCGCCCGAGCGAGGATTCACGCGGGGACTGCTGTAGGTTAAGCGTCCTCGCATGACGAAGCCTGAACCTGCCCGCTACCGTACGACGAACTGGAAATCCTACAATGATGCCCTGAGGCGGCGCGGCTCGCTGCTGATCTGGTTGGACAAGGACATGGCGTGGCTGGCGAACAGGGCGGGGCGGCCCGGCCGCCCGCCCGTGTTCTCCGATGCGGCAATCCAGTTCTGCCTGATGGTGAAGGTGCTGTTTGGTCTGCCGCTTCGGCAATGCACGGGCATGGTGTCCAGCATCTTGGAGATGGCTGGGCTCGACTGGGCGGTGCCAGACTTTTCCACTCTGAGCCGCAGACAGAAGACCCTTGCCGTTCAGATATCCAGCCGCCGCGCGTCAGGGCCGCTGAACCTGCTGGTGGACAGCACCGGGATCAAGTTTCTGGGCGATGGAGAGTGGCTGGCGCGCAAGCACGGCACGCACCGCAGGCGCCAATACCGCAAGGTCCATCTGGCCATGGACACAGCTACTGGTGACATCCGGGCGGTGGAATTCACCTCAAGCCGTGAGGGAGACAGCCCGGTTCTGCCGGGCCTTCTGGATCAGATCCCGCCCGATGAGCAGATCGGCACCGTGACGGGCGACGGCGCCTTCGACACCCGGCGCTGTCATACCGCAATCGTGGATCGCGGTGGCACGGCCGTCATCCCGATCCGCAAGAACGGGCGCCTCTGGAAGGAGGATTGCCCCGCCGCCCGCGTCCGCAACGACATCCTTCGCGCGAGCAGGCGCTTCGGTCGTGCCACCTGGAAGCACTGGTCCGGCTATCACGTCCGAAGCAGGATCGAGGCGAGAATGCGCTGCCTCAAATCCTTCGGCGAGCGGATCGCCTCAAAAGACCCGGACAGACAAACGGCCGAAGTCCACATCCGCGTCGCACTCATGAACCGCTTCAACGCACTCGGCACCGCCGAGATCGAACGCGTGGCATGACGATGGCGGGGTAAGGGGAACTCACCTCAAAAGGTGAGTTCTGCAACAACGCCCTGGGGATCCCCGGTGACGCGACCTATGCCAACTATGCCGAGGCGCATCGGGCCTTTTACCGGCTGACGGTGCTGCCGTTGGCTACGCGGGTCGCGGCATCGGTCGCCTGGTGGCTGTCCGAGCATCTGGGCGCCGAGTTCGAGTTACGCCCGGATCCCGACCGCATCCCGGCCCTGGCCGAGGAACGGGACCAGCAATGGGCCAGGATTGGGGCCGCGGCCTTTCTGACGGATGCGGAAAAGCGGGCGCTGCTGGGCCTGCCGCCGCTGGCCGGAGCGTGATCGGATGGAAGGGTCGCGCTTTGTGAAGGACAGCTTTGGCTGGCACGACCAGCGGTTCGAAGCTCAGGAACGGATCATGGCGCTGCAATTCGGCGGCATGGAGAAGCGGCTGGAGCGGATCGAGGCGCTGATTGAGGGGCTGGAGCGTCGGTTGTGGATGACCGTTTATGGCGTCGTCGCGGTGATCCTGACGCAGGCCGTGCAGGGCATTATCGAATTTGCGCCCAAAGGAGGCTGACGAATGGTTCCGGGACTTGAAGTGAAATTCGCGGGCGGTGCGCCCGTCCTGACCGACGGGCAGGTGATCGAGGGCTATGCCAGCCTTTTCGGGATGACGGACCAGGGGGGCGACGCGGTGGCGCCGGGGGCCTTTGGCGCATCCCTCGCGCGGCTGGCGGCCAAGGGCGACAAGGTGCGGATGCTGTGGCAGCACGACCCGGCAAAGCCCATCGGCGTCTGGGACGAGATCCGCGAGGACGAGAAGGGATTGTGGGTCAAGGGGCGGTTGCTGCCCGAGGTGACCCAGGCTCGGGAAGCCGCGGCCCTGATCCAGGCGGGCGCCATCGACGGCCTGTCCATCGGCTATCGCACGATCCGGGCGGAACGGGACAAGCAGGGCCGCCGCGTGCTGGCCGAGGTCGAGTTGTGGGAAGTGTCGCTGGTCACGTTCCCGATGCTGCCCGAGGCCAAGGTGGGCCGCAAGGACGCGGACGACCTGCGCGAGGTGGCGGTACTGTTTGTGGCTGCGGCAGAGGCCTTGCGGGTTTGAGATTGGCGGTGCGTGCGAGTGCGCACCCTACGGATTTGGGTCGCCTTGGCGACCCGAAGGCAGGGGCGGCCAAGGAGCTGCGGCATCCCCGATCATCGTGATGAGGAGACAGACCATGACCGAGGTGAAAGCCGCGGACAGTGGCGGCACGGCCGCCGACCTGAAGGGGGCCATGATGGGGTTCGTCAGCGAACTCAGGGGCTTTCGTGACGACATTCAAAAGAAATTCACTGCACAGGACGAACGCATGACCATGCTTGATCGCAAGACCGCCCTTCGTGGCCGCACCCCGCTGTCCGCTGCCGCCGAAGTCGAGGTGCCCCATCAGAAGGCGTTCAACGCTTATCTGCGCAGCGGCGACGACGACGGCCTGCGTGGCCTGGTCATCGAGGAAAAGGGCCTGACCGTCGCCAGCGACGGCGGTTTCCTGGCAGCGCCCCAGGTGGCCGAGACTGTGCAGAACGTGCTGCGGTCCGGCGCGTCCTTGCGCAAGCTGGCCAATGTCGTGACCATCGAATCCGCCAGCTATGAAGTGCTGGTCGAAAAGGGCGAGATGGGCGCAGGCTGGGCAGACGAGGACATGGCGGCCGAGACCGCACCGGGCGGCATCGAGCGTATCTCGATCCCGCTGCACGAGTTGTCGGCCATGCCAAAGGCTAGCCAGCGCCTGCTGGACGACGGTGCGTTCGACGTTGAGGCCTGGCTGGCCGAGCGCATCGCCGACAAGTTCGCCCGGTCCGAGGCCGCAGCCTTTGTCGCGGGCGACGGCATGTCGAAGCCGCGTGGTATCCTGAGCTATCCGACCGCGCCCAATGCCACGGCGGGCGATGGCACCATCGGCGTTGTCGAAACAGGCACCATGGGCGGGTTCGATACGGCCGCCCCGGCGGATGCGCTGATCAACCTGATCTATGCCCTTGGTGCCGAATACCGGGTCAATGCCAGCTTCGTCATGAACTCCAAAACCGCTGCCGCCATCCGCAAGATGAAGGATGCCGATGGCCGGTTCCTGTGGACAGACGCCCTGGCCGCGGGCCAGACCCCGCAGTTGCTGGGCTATCCGGTGCTGATCAGCGAGGATATGCCCGACATCGGCACTGAAGCAATGGCCGTGGCATTCGGCGATTTCCGCGCCGCTTATACCATCGTCGAGCGTCCCGATCTGCGCGTGTTGCGCGATCCGTTCAGCGCCAAGCCCCACGTGTTGTTCTATGCGACTAAGCGTGTGGGCGGCGGGGTGACGGATTTCCGCGCCGTCAAGCTGTTGCAGTTCGCCTGATCCCCGATCGCGGGACCAGGTGAGGGAAAGACCGCGCACCGGTCGCTGGCCATGCCGGTTTGCAACTGTCCGCGCGCGCTGATGGCCGGCGCGCGGGCGCGGTCTTTCCCGACGTGATGCAACGGCGAGGCCCCGGGTGGGCCTTGCCCGGTGGAAATACAAGCGGACAGCAAGACGGGAGGTTCGCGAGATGATGCTGATCGAGGAAACGGCGCCTGCAGCCGAGGCGCTGCCTGTCGCGGCGCTGCGCGAGCATTTGCGGCTTGGAACAGGCTTCGAGATTGCGGACGATACGGCAGAGGACGTGGCCCTGGCAGGGTTCCTGCGCGCGGCGATCGCAACGATCGAGGCGCGCACGGGCAAGGTGCTGCTGACCCGGCGCTTTCGGATGCAACTGGACGACTGGCGCGACCGGCTGGGCCAGACCTTGCCCCTGGCGCCGGTGGTCGCAGTCGAGAAGATCGAGATCGACGACGGCATGGGCACCGTGACCGAGGTTCCGGCCGAGAACTGGCGGCTGCTGCCGCATGGACAGCGGCCGATGATCCTGCCCACGGGGGTGATCCTGCCCCATGTGCCGCGCCGCGGGATGGTCAGCGTGACCTTTATGGCGGGGTTCGGAGATGCTTGGTCCCTGGTTCCCGCCGACCTGGCGCAGGCGGTGATCATGCTGGCGGCGCGTTACTATGAGGATCGCAGTCATGACGGCACGAAGGGCGCCATGCCATTCGGCGTCAGCGCCCTGATCGAACGCTGGCGCCAGGTCCGCACGCTGGCCGGGCGTGGCAGCCGTGAGGTGCGGCGATGAGCGTGCCAAAACTGAATGTCCGGCTGGAGCTGGAAGGGTCGGCCCGGCAGGGCGACGGGATGGGCGGCTATCGCATCGTCTGGCAGCGGATCGGGTCGCTGTGGGCCGAGATGAAGGCTGGCACCGGGCGGGAACGCGGAGCCGAGGTCGGTCCCGAAAGCGTCGTGTCCTGGCGGATCACCGTGCGGGGGGCCAAGGTTGGCGATCCCCGGCGCCCGGCGGCGGGCCAGCGGCTGCGGATGGCGCAGCGTCTGTTTGCCATCGAGGCCGTGGCCGAGCGTGACAGCGCCGGGCAGTGGCTGACCTGTTTTGCACGCGAGGAGGACCAGGCATGAGCTTTGCGGCAAGCGTCGCCCTGCAGGGGGCGGTTTATCAATGCCTTCGCGGGGATGCGGCGCTGTATGATCTGGTGGGCGATGCGATCTTCGATGCAATGCCCGTCGAGGCGCCCGCGGGCGTCTTCGTGTCCCTTGGACCCGAGGATGTCCGGGACGCCGGCGACATGACGGCGGCGGCGTCCCAGCACGATTTTGTCGTTTCGGTCCTGTCTGGCGCAGATCAAGGCGCGGGCTTTGCGTCGGTCAAGGCGGCGGCAGTGGCCGTGGCAGACGCCTTGGACCAGGCGCAACTGACACTGAGCCGGGGGCGGCTGACCGCATTGTGGTTCCAACGTGCCAGGGCGCGGCGGATTGAAAACGGCGCGGCGCGGCGGGTCGATCTGACCTTTCGCGCGCGCATTGACCTGGGCTGAGGAGTAGGGGCCATGGCGGCACAGAATGGACGCGATCTTCTGATCAAGATGGACATGACCGGGAACGGGGCCTTCGAGACGATAGCCGGGCTGCGTGCATCCCGCCTGTCGTTCAATGCCGAGACGATCGATGTGACCAGCCTTGAAAGCCAAGGCGGCTGGCGCGAATTGCTGGGCGGGGCAGGCGTGCGCAGCGCGTCCATCTCCGGCTCGGGGGTGTTTCGCGATGCCAATACCGACGGGCGGGCGCGGCAGATTTTCTTTGACGCAGAGGTGCCCCGGTTCCAGGTGGTGATCCCGGATTTCGGCACCGTGGAGGGGCCGTTCCAGATTACCGCCCTGGAGTATGCAGGCAGCTATAATGGCGAGGCGACCTATGAGGTGACGATGGCCTCGGCCGGTGCGCTGACCTTCGTGACGCTGTGATGGCGAACCCGATGCGCGGAGAGGTCGAGGTGGTGCTGGACGGCACCGCCCATGTCGCACGGCTGACGCTGGGGGCCTTGGCTGAACTGGAACACGATCTGGGCGCCGACAGTCTGATGGCGATTGCCGAGCGTTTCGAAGCGGGCCGTTTCAGCAGCCGCGACGTGCTGGCGGTGCTGGTCGCGGGCCTGCGTGGCGGCGGCTGGCGCGGCACGGCCGCCGATCTGCTGAGCGTCGAAATCGGAGGCGGGCCAATTGCAGCAGGCCGGGCCGCCGCCGAGCTTCTGGCGCGGGCGTTTCGGATCGCCGCATGAACGGGGGCCTGGACTGGCCGGGCCTGATGCGGGCCGGGATGCGCGGCCTGGGCCTGCACCCGGATCAGTTCTGGGCGCTGACGCCCGCCGAACTGGCGCTGATGCTGGGGGTCGAGGCGGGGCCACCCGCCATGACGCGGGACAGGCTGGCCGAACTGGCCGCGCGCTTTCCCGACAGGCCGCGCGACACATCTGGATAAGGGGCAAGGCTTATGGCCAACAAGGATGGTTTCAGCACGACGCTGGACGACCTGGATCAGGGGTTCGGCCAAACCAGCCGCATGACCGCCGCCTTCGAGGCGGAGCTGGACCGGCTGCGGCAATCGATGACCGTCACCGCGCGCGAGGTGGGATCGCTGAGTTCAGGGATCGAGGGCGGATTGCGGCGCGCATTCGACGGGCTGGTCTTTGACGGCGACAAGCTGTCGGAATCGCTGAAGGGTATCGGTCGGTCGATTGCTGACACGGTGTTTTCCATGGCCATGAAGCCGGTCGAGAACGCCTTGGCAGGATCGCTGGCCCAGGGGATCGGCGGGATGCTGTCGGGGGCCTTGCCCTTTGCCAATGGCGGCGCCTTCGTCCAGGGGCGGGTGATGCCCTTTGCCAAGGGCGGCGTCGTCAGCCAGCCCACGCATTTCCCGATGCGCGGAGCAACCGGCCTTATGGGCGAGGCCGGTCCCGAGGCGATCATGCCGTTGCGCCGGGGAGCGGATGGCAGGCTGGGGGTGGCGTCTGCCGGGGGCGGATCGCGTCCGATGAACGTCACGGTGAACGTCACCACGCCCGATGTCGCGGGCTTCCAACGCAGCCAGTCGCAGATCGCTGCCCAATTGGGCCGCGTTCTGGCGCGCGGCGAACGCAACAGCTGAAGCAGGGCGGACATGGCGTTTCACGAGGTAAGATTTCCGGCGAACCTGTCCTTCGGTTCCATTGGCGGTCCAGAACGCCGGACCGAGATCGTGGCGCTTGCCAGCGGTTTCGAGGAGCGCAACACTCCATGGGCGCACGCCCGCCGCCGTTACGACGCGGGCATGGGACTGCGGTCGCTGGACGACCTGTCGGCCCTGGTTGCGTTCTTCGAGGCGCGGGCGGGCCAACTGCACGGGTTCCGCTGGAAGGACTGGTCGGATTACAAAAGCTGCCTGCCGTCGCGCGCACCGGCCTTTGACGACCAGGTGATCGGGCAGGGCGACGGCGTGACGCGGGTCTTTCAACTGGCGAAAACCTATGCGTCGGGGCCGGGCCGCTATGCCCGGCCGATCGACAAGCCGGTCAAGGACACCGTTCGCGCGGGTATTGGCGGAAACGAGGTCTTTCCAGGCATCCATTACGGGGTCGATCATGCCAAGGGACTGATCACCTTCAGCGACGCGCCCGAGCCGGGGGCCGAGGTCACGGCGGGCTTCGAATTCGACGTGCCGGTGCGGTTCGATACCGACCGGATCGCGGTGTCGGTGGCGTCCTTCCAGGCGGGCGAGATGCCTGCCATCCCGGTGATCGAGGTGCGGGTATGACGGCCACGACAATCGCGCGCGCCTGGATGGTGCGGCGGGCGGACGGGATGGTGCTGGGGTTCACCGACCATGATGCGGTCCTGACCTTTGAGGGCGTCCGGTTCCGCCCCGACCACGGTATGTCCGCCCGCGCCTTGGTTCAGGCAACAGGGCTTTCGGTCGACAACTCCGAGGCCGAAGGGGCGCTGTCCGATGACGCCATCACGGAAAAGGATGTGCTTGCAGGCCGTTGGGATGGGGCCGAAGTCAGGATGTGGGAGGTGGACTGGACAAACCTGGCGGCCCGGCGGCTGGTCTTTGCCGGCAGTTTGGGGGAAATCGCCCGGTCCCAGGGGGCGTTCCGCGCCGAACTGCGAGGGTTGTCGGAACCGCTGAACGCCGCGCGGGGCAGGGTGTTCCATCCCCGCTGTTCCGCCCGCCTGGGGGATGGCCAGTGCAAGCTGGCCTTGGGCGGAGAGACCTTTGCCGCCCAGGCGACTATTGCTGCCATCGAGGACGGGCGCATCCTGCGGTTCGCGGGCTTTCCGGCCTATGAGGCGGGATGGTTCGAGAGGGGCAGCCTGCTGGTCCTGTCCGGCGAAGCCGAGGGGCTGGGCGCCACCGTCAAGAACGACGACGCATTGCCGAAGGGCGATCGCAAGATCGAGTTGTGGCAGGCTCTTGGGATCGCGCCCCTTATCGGGGATCGGATCCGGCTTGTGGCAGGATGCGACAAGCGCGCCGCGACCTGCCGGGATAAGTTCAATAATTTCATCAACTTTCGCGGCTTTCCTCATCTTCCGTCGGAAGACTGGATCATGGCGCCGCAAGCGGGGTCGCGCCGTGGTGGATGATGTCGTGGCCGTGGCCAGGGCGTGGATCGGCACGCCTTATCAGCATCAGGCCAGTGTCAAGGGCGTGGCCTGTGACTGCCTGGGATTGATCCGGGGCGTCTGGCGCGAGTGCCATGGCACCGAGCCGGAGGCGCCTCCGCCCTATACCCCCGACTGGGGCGAAGGCGGCGGTCACGAGGTGCTGATGGAAGCCGCGCTGCGCCATCTGGTGCCTGTCTGCCGCGACCAGGCGATGCAGGCAGGCGACGTGCTGTTGTTCCGAATGCGGGCAGGGGCGGTGGCCAAGCATCTGGGCATCCTGTCCGACGCCGGCGAGGCGCCGCGCTTCATCCATGCCTATAACGCGCATGGCGTCATCGACAGTCCGTTGACGACGCCTTGGCAGAACCGGATCGCTGCCCGGTTCCGCTTTCCCTGATTTCAAGTCTTAGGAGGCCATCATGGCGACCATCGTGCTGTCCGCCGTAGGGGCGTCGATTGGCGGAAGCTTCGGCGGCGCGGTTCTGGGCTTGTCGGGTGCCGTGATCGGCCGCGCGGTCGGTGCGACGGTGGGCCGCGTCATCGACCAGCGGCTGTTGGGCAGCGGGTCCAAGGCCGTGGAAACCGGCCGCATCGACCGCCTGCGCCTGCAGACCGCGGGGGAAGGCGCGCCGATCCCGCGCATCTGGGGCCAGATGCGCCTGCCGGGACACGTGATCTGGGCTTCTCCGCTTGAAGAAATCGCGCGGTCCGAGGATGCGGGAGGGGGCAAGGGCACGCCCCGGTCCACGGTTACGCAGATCAGCTATCGCCTGTCCGTCGCTCTTGCACTGTGCGAAGGGCGGATCTTGGGCGTAGGCCGCGTCTGGGCGGATGGCGAGGAAATCTCGGCCGACGACCTGAACATGAGGGTCTATAACGGCGACGAGGACCAGCGTCCCGATCCCGCCATTGCGGCGCATGAAGGAGGCTTGGCGCCTGCCTATCGCGGTCTGGCCTATGTCGTGCTGGAGGATCTGAATCTGGAGGCCTGGGGCAACCGGATGCCCCAGCTGAGCTTCGAGGTGACCTCGCCCGCGCAGGACGGCAGCGGTCTGTCCCACGACGTGCGCGCGGTCGCGCTGATCCCCGGTACGGGCGAATATTCACTTGCGACCACGCCGGTCAACCAGGATCTGGGCCTGGGGGAGTTGCGGTCCACGAATGTGAACACGCCGATGGGAGGAACGGATTTCACCGCCTCGATGAACATTCTGGGGCGTGAGTTGCCGAATGTTGGGTCGGTGTCGCTGGTCGTGTCCTGGTTCGGCAGCGACCTGCGGATCGACCGCTGCACGGTCCAGCCCAAGGTCGAGCAGAACGAGATCGATGGCGCCGAAATGTCCTGGACGGTTGCGGGCATTGGCCGAGAGGCCGCGGTCCAGGTCGCGCGGGTGAACGACCGGCCGATCTATGGCGGGACGCCTGCGGATGGGGCGGTCGTCGAAGGGCTGCGGGCCATTGCGCAATCGGGGCGCAAGGCGGTGTTTTATCCGTTCATCCTGATGGAGCAGTTGGCGGGCAATGGGCTGGCTGATCCTTATGGCGGGGACGAGCAGCCGGTCATGCCCTGGCGCGGCAGGATCACGACCTCGGTCGCGCCGGGGCGGGCTGGGTCTGTTGACGGCACCGCTGCGGCCAAGGCCCAGGTCGATGCGTTCTTTGGCGCCGCTGCGGCCGAGGATTTCCGCCGGGAGGGGGACGCGGTATCTTATCACGGGCCTGACGAATGGTCCTATCGCCGGTTCATCCTGCATTACGCCCATCTATGCGCAGCGGCAGGCGGGATCGACGCCTTCCTGATCGGGTCGGAAATGATCGGCATGACCCAGATTCGCGGCGCGGGGAACAGCTATCCCGCAGTCCAGCAGTTGTGCCGCCTGGCCCAGGACGTTCGGGCGATCCTGGGGCCGTTCGTCAAAATCGGCTATGCCGCCGACTGGTCGGAGTATTTCGGCCACCATCCGGGCGGGGGCGAATTGTTCTTTCACCTGGACCCGCTGTGGGCGCATCCGGACATCGACTTTGTCGGCATTGACAACTATATGCCGCTGTCCGATTGGCGAGACGCCGAAGATCACCTGGATGCCCATTGGGGCCGGATCGGCAACCCCGCCTATCTGGAAGCCAATGTTTGTGGTGGCGAGGGATACGACTGGTATTATGCCAGCGACGCCGACCGCGACGCTCAACGGCGGACGCCGATCACGGACGGCGCTTATGACGAGGCGTGGGTCTGGCGATACAAGGATCTGGCAGGCTGGTGGCAGAACCTGCATTACGACCGCCCGAACGGGGTGCGCTCGCGGCAGGCGACAGGTTGGGTGCCGGGATCGAAGCCGATCTGGTTCACCGAATACGGCTGCGCGGCCCTGGACAAGGCCACGAACCAGCCGAACAAGTTCCTGGACGCCATGAGTTCGGAAAGCACGCTGCCGCATTATTCCAGCGGTCAGCGCGACGATGCGATCCAGGCCGCCTATATCCAGGCCGTTACGTCCTATTGGTCTAGGCCCGCTAACAATCCCGCCAAGGCGGGGGGTGGGCGCATGGTGGTCCTGGACCGGGCGCATGTGTGGTGCTGGGACGCGCGGCCCTTTCCGGCCTTTCCGGGACGGCCTGACCTGTGGTCCGATGGTCCCGCCTGGCAACGTGGCCATTGGCTGAACGGTCGGGCCGGGTCGGTGATGCTGGCATCCGTTATTGCCGACATCTGCCGCGAGGCCGGAGTGGCAAATTTCGATGTCAGCGCCGTCACGGGTGTGGTGCGCGGTTTCCACGTCAACGGCGGGGAATCGTCACGCGCTGCCTTGCAACCCATTCTGCTTGCCCATGGCATCGACGCGGTGGAACGCGACGGCTGCCTGCGCTTTGTCCCCCGCGACGGGCTGGTCAAGCGCACCCTGGGGCGCGAGCATCTGGCGGTTGGCAACGAGGTTCAGGGCTTCGAAACCCTGCGTCTTGCCCAGGCGGAACTGTCCGGGCGGCTGCGCCTGTCCCATGTCGAGGCCGGGAGCGACTATGCCACGGCCACGGCCGAGGCCAGCCTGGCCGATGCCCAGGGAAACACGGCCAGCGACAGCGAATTTCCGATGTCCCTGACACGTGCCGAGGGCCGCGCCATTGCCGAACGCTGGCTGGCGGAATCGGTGGTGTCGCGGGATACCGCCCGCTTTGCGCTGCCCCCGTCGCTTGGCGATCTGGGTCCGGGCGACGTGATCCGCATGGATGACGGACGTGCCGAACCCAAACGCTGGAGGATCGACCGCGTCGAACGCGCGGGTGCTGTGACGGTTGATGCCGTCAGGGTCGAACCGGGCGTCTATCGTCAGGCGGCCACGAACGAGGATGACGGCTTTGTCGGGCGTTATAATCCGCCATTGCCGGTCTGGTCCCTGTTTCTGGACCTGCCGCTGCTGAAGGGTGACGAACAGCCGCACGCGCCTTTTCTGGCCGCCACGGCCAAGCCCTGGCCCGGGTCGGTGGTCGCCTATTCCTCGATCGAGGAGACGGGCGGGTTCGAACTGAACACCACGCTGCTGCGGCGCGCCTTTGTCGGCCGAACCGAAACGCCGCTGCACCGCGCGCGGCCCGGGGTGATCGACCGCGGTGCGCCCCTGCGCATCCGGTTGAAGGATGCGTCACTCCGGTCGGTGGGGCTGAAGGCGCTTTTGGCGGGCGGGAATGCCTTGGCAATCGGGGACGGGTCGTTGGAGAACTGGGAGGTTATCCAGTTTTCCAAGGCCGTTCCCGTGGACAAGGATCTGTGGGACATCGGCGACAGGCTGCGCGTCAGGCCGGCACCGACGGTATCATGCCCGAGGTCTGGCCCAAGGGCAGCGTCGTGGTGATGCTGGACGGCGCGGCGCAACAGGTGGCGCTGCCGCCTTCGGCCAGGGGGCAGGAACGGTTCTGGCGCATCGGCCCGGCGCGGCGGGCCTTTGACGATCCCAGCTATCGGGCGCTGATGACCCAGGCGCGGGGGATCGGGCTGCGGCCCTATGCCCCCTGCCATCTGCGTGCCCAGGGTCGCGCCTTAAGCTGGATTCGCCGCAGCCGTGTCGAGGGCGACGGCTGGGATGGCGCAGAGATCCCCTTGGGCGAGGTTCGCGAACGCTATCGCGTCCGCATCCTGCGGGATGGCGTCGTCCTGCACGAAGCGGATGTCAGTGTCCCCGAATACACCGTGCCAGAACAGGTCTGGAACGATGCGGCCAGCGGCGGCGCCTTTGTCGCCGCCGTTGCCCAGTTGTCCGACCAGTTCGGCCCCGGACCCTTTGTCAGGAGGATTTTCAATGGCCAATGAAACCATGCGGCTTCAACTGCCGCTGCTGCAACCGGCCCAGGCCCAGAAGCACGTCACGGTGAACGAGGCGTTGATGCGTCTGGACGGCCTGACCAATGCCGTGCTGGAAAGCGCATCGGTCGCCGTGCCGCCCGAGGCGGTGATCGACGGACAATCCTGGGGTGTTCCTTCGGGGGCGTCAGGGGCTTGGGCAGGGCAGGGCGGACGGATCGCGGTTGGTGCGAACGGCGGCTGGGTCTTCGTGGTGCCGTCGCGCGGGATGCGTGCCTTTGTGGCCGATCGCGGGGTCGAGGCCGTCTTCGATGGACAAGGCTGGTTCATGGGCGCCATGACGTTTGGCGCCAGGGGATCGGGGCTTGCCTTCGGAATGGCCGAGGGAGACGTGACCGTGGGCATCGGCGCATCCTTCGATACCGGCATCGCGATTCCGGCCGGTGCCATGGTGATCGGGGCTGTCGCCCGGGTCACGCAGGCCCTGACCGGGGGGCTGGCGACCTGGCGGCTGGGCACGGCGGATTCGAACAACCGCTTTGGTCAGGGGCTGGGCAAGGGCGCGGGTTCATGGGCGCGCGGGATGCTGGGTGCCCCCATGACCTATTACAACAGCGCGACGCTGCTGATGACCGGTGAAGGGGGGGATTCACGGGCGGAAAGGTCAGGCTTGCGGTTCACTGGATGGAACTGCGGCTGCCGGATTGATGCCCGTCCTTTTCCCTGCCGCCTGTTCGCGCTAAGAAGGGCCGAAGACTGGCCTGGACCTGTGACATGAACATGCAAAGCAGCACCAAGAAGAACCTGGGCCTGGACCGCGATGCGATCTGGGCGCAGCTGCGGGACGAGGCGCGTTCGGCGGTCCGCGATGAACCCTTGCTGGGGGCGCTGATCCATGCAGGGTTGCTGCATCACAACAGCCTGGAAGCGGCCTTGGCCTATCGCTTCTCGCTCAAGCTGGCCAGCGGCGAGATGAGCGAGCAAATTCTGCGAGAGATCGCGGACCAGGCGTATCGCACCTCGCCCGAACTGGGGGATGCCGCGCGGGCTGACCTGATGGCGGTTTATGACCGCGACCCGGCGACGCACCGATTGTTGCAGCCGATCCTGTTCTTCAAGGGGTTTCAGGCACTGCAAGCCTATCGCATGGCGCATTGGCTGTGGCAGATGGGACGCTGCGACATGGCCTATTTCGTGCAGATGCGCTGTTCGGAATGTTTCGGCGTGGATATCCATCCAGCGGCACGGATCGGCACCGGCGTGATGATCGACCACGCCCATTCCATTGTCATCGGCGAGACGGCCACGGTCGGCAACGACGTGTCGATGCTGCATTCCGTGACACTGGGCGGCACCGGCAAGGAAGACGGCGACCGTCACCCAAAGATCGGCGACGGGGTGATGATTGGGGCGGGCGCCAAGGTTCTGGGCAATATCCACGTGGGGCACCATTCGCGCATCGCCGCAGGTTCGGTGGTCCTGCACGATGTGCCGTCCTGCAAGACGGTTGCCGGCGTTCCCGCTCGCGTGATCGGCGATGCGGGATGTCCCGAGCCCTCGCACAGCATGAACCAGTTGCTGGGGCTTGGTGAGGACTATCTTTGAGACCACTCGGCGGCACCGCTGCCGCGCAGGCTTTCCAAGGTAACGTTCTGGTCGTGCAATCTGGCATCCAGGGCTTTCGCCATCTGCGTCACCAGCGAAAAGCCCTGATAGATCAGGGCTGAATAGATCTGCACGGCACTAGCTCCCGCGCGGATCTTTTCCCATGCATCCTCGGCTGACGAAATGCCCCCCACACCGATGATCGGTATGGCGCCGTCCGTCGCGCGATACAACTTTGCCAGAATCACGGTCGATCGTTCGAACAACGGACGCCCTGACAGCCCGCCCGCCTGTTTGGCATGGGGGCTTGCCAGACCATCGCGCGACAGGGTGGTGTTCGTTGCGATGATACCATCGACGGCACAATCCAGGGCCACGGCGGCGATGTCGTCGATTTCCCCTTCCGTCAGGTCGGGGGCGATCTTCAGAAAGACCGGGCGCCGCGTTGGCAGGCTGTCCCTGGCCCGCAGCACACCGCGAAGCAGCGCGGTCAGCGCCTCTGCGCCCTGAAGATCGCGCAGCCGTTCCGTATTGGGCGAGGAAACGTTGACCGTCAGGAAATCCCCCGACGCGCCTGCGACATCCACCACCGCCGCGAAATCGGCCGCACGATCCGCGCTGTCCTTGTTGGCCCCGATGTTCAGGCCGACAGGAATGCCTTGGGGACGCGCGGCCATGCGGGATGCGATGGCCAGGGCGCCGTCGTTGTTGAAGCCGAAGCGGTTGATGATGGCCCCGTCCTCGGTCAGGCGAAACAGGCGCGGCTTGGGGTTGCCCGGTTGCGGGCGGGGCGTGGCGGCACCCAGTTCGATAAAGCCGAAGCCTGCGCCCATCAGGGGGGCAACAACCCTGGCGTTCTTGTCGTATCCGGCAGCCAGTCCAATCGGATTTGACAGATCCAACCCCGCCAGCGTGACCCGCAGACGGTCGGATGTGAAAGGCGATCCGGGCAAGGGAGCCAATCCGGCCGACAGCGCGCGGATGGACAGATCGTGCGCGCGTTCCGGGTCCATCCGGTGCAGCGCGGCAAGGCCCAGTTTCTCGACTACATTCATTCCAGCGGTCCCGCTTCGTGGCCGTTGTCGCCGCGCCGGATGACACGCGACCAGGCGATATCCCCCAAGGCCAGGGAACGGTAAAGATGGGGAAACAAATCGCCGCCGCGCGACGGCTCCCACCGCAGATCTTCGCCAAGCCCCGTCGGATCGCAGGCCAGCAGGATCAGATCCCCCTCTGCCGCGAAATGCTTGGACAGCGTGACGCCAAGCTGCGCCGCCGTCGAGAAATGCACGTATCCGTCTGCCAGATCGACTGGCGCACCCCTTGAGATGCCCGCAGTTTGCAAATGGGCCCATTCCGAGGGGCGGAAAATCTTGTAGATCATCATGGCCGCATTTGCCGCCGGACCATGCCCCGGGTCAAGCGACAGCCTTCGCCCATTTGACCCTTTCGCCATGCTGGGCCAATCTTCCTTTCGATCCGACCCACCGGGAAGAAAGGAATCACCATGGCATTTCGCCTTCTGACCGCCGCTTCGGCTGCGGCGCTTTTCGCAGGCGCCGCCCAGGCAGATACGGTTTTGCATATCCTGCACACCAACGATCTGCACAGCCGGATCGAGGCGATCAACGAATTCGACAGCACGTGCGACGCGGAAACCACGGCCGCTGGAGAGTGTTTCGGTGGCGTTGCCCGGGTGGCGGCCAAGGTCAAGGAACTGCGCGACAAAATTACCGCCGAAGGCGGCAATGTGATCGTGCTGGACGCGGGCGACCAGTATCAGGGGTCGCTGTTCTATATGACCTACAAGGGCAAGGATGTTGCCGAATTCATGACCGCCATCGGCTATGACGCGATGGCCGTGGGCAATCACGAATTTGATGACGGCCCCGAAGGGCTGGCGATCCTGGCGGACGGGGTCGAGTTTCCGGTCCTGTCCGGGAACCTGGACCTGTCGCAATCCAATGTGCTGAACGGCAAGGTCGAGAATGCCGTGACGCTTGATGTCGGGGGCGAAAAGATCGGCATCGTTTCCGCCTTGGCGATGGACACGCCTGAAACGGCATCGCCTGGCCCGAACGTGATTTTCCAGGACGACATCGACAGCCTCAAGGCCGATGTGCAGGAACTGACCGATCAGGGGGTGAACAAGATCGTCGCCCTGACCCATGTCGGCTATCTGCGCGACCAGGATTTCGCCAAGGAGGTTCCCGGCCTGGATGCGATCGTCGGCGGGCATTCCCACACCTTGCTGGGCGACATGGAAGGCGCCGAGGGGCCGTATCCTACGATGGTCGCCGGACCTGACGGCACAGAGGTTCCCATTGCAACCGCCTATGCCTATTCCAAATACCTGGGCCACCTGACGCTGACCTTTGATGACAACGGCACCCTGACCAAGGCCGAGGGACAGCCGGTCCTGCTGGACAATTCTGTCCCCGAAGACGAAGCCATCGCGGCGCGCGTCAAGGAAATGGCCGCCCCCATCGAGGAACTGCGCCAGAAGGTCGTGGCCGAAACCGCAGCCCCCATCGACGGCGACCGCTCCAGTTGCCGGGTGAAGGAATGCGAGATGGGCAACCTGGTCACCGATGCGATGCTGGAGCGGGTGGAGGACCAGGGAATCACCATTGCCATCGCCAATGGCGGAGGATTGCGCGCCTCGATTGACCAGGGGCCGGTCACGATGGGAGAGGTTTATACCGTTCTGCCGTTCCAGAACACGCTGGCGACCTTTCAGCTGAAAGGGGCGGATGTGGTGACGGCCCTGGAAAACGGCGCCAGCCAGTATGAGGAAAGCGCAGGACGCTTCTCGCAGGTGGCGGGGCTGAAATACACCGTCGATCCGGCGGCGGAACCCGGCAGCCGGATCAGCGACGTGATGGTGATGGCGGATGGCGACTGGAAGCCCATCGACCCCGCCGCGACCTATGGGGTCGTGTCCAACAACTATATGCGGTCAGGCGGCGACGGTTACGATGTCTTCGAGACGAAGGCGCAAAACGCCTATGACTTTGGCCCTGATCTGGCCGAGGTGGTCGCTGGTTATCTGGGCGCGCAGGACGGGGCCTATAAGCCCGCGCTTGACGGGCGCATTACCGTCAAATGAACCACGTGACGCCCCTGGCCTGGCCGGGGGCATCCGCCGTCACAGCGATTCGACCAGGTTCCGCCGCCCCAGGTTGCGCCGCTGGCGGTCGGCCAGCTGCCGCGCCTCGCGCCCTGTCAGCAGGCGCCGGGCGGGCTGCGGGGCAAGACCTGCGGCCAGGTCGGGGAAAAGGGCAAAAATCTCTCTGTGCGCGGCATCGCTGACAGAATTCAGCGCCTGCGGGCCGGCGAACAGGCTTTCGGACCAGGCGCCGTCCGACATCACGATTTCATGCCGGTCGAACAGCAGGTGAAAATAGGTGATGCCGCCGGCAGGCACTGTCACCTCGATTCCCGGCAACCCGATCAGATGCCGGGCGGCGACCAGAATCTCTCCGTCCTTGAACAGCCGGTGGGCGATGCGGGATCGGACCAGAACCCGATGCTGGGGCGAGACGACCAGATCCCGGTTCGGGCTGCCTGCGCCAAGGGCGCCCGCGCGGATCAGGATGGGCCGCAGATTTGGCCGCTCCCCTAACCCTTGCGCCGTGACGTGCGAACCGCCCTGCCAGCGCAGGGGCTGCGGCCCCCCGTCCCGCGTCAGGACCAGATCGCCGGGGCGCAGCGTTTCCACCGGGCAGGGGCCAGAAACCGTGTCAATCATCGTTCCCATCCCAAAGCAGGTTACAGCAGGGGGATAGGCGACCGCATCAGCGGCCCGCCCGAGAGGCTGCACAGCCTGGGCGGTGTAGGACTTGGCCAGGCTGAAGGTTGGATATGTGCCGTCGGCGCGTGCCAGGGGCATCAGCAAGACCGAATATCGCCCCCCCAGTTCAGTGCCGATGGAACCGGGAATCAGCTTGCGGGGAAACAATGCCCTGAACTGGTCAACACTGCCATCGGCATTGGCCGTGGTGCTCTTGATGATGGTAGAGGTGTGAAACGATAACGGCGTTCCGGCCGGGACGGGCTGCGCGTCGTTGCCAAAGGTTACCCCCGCTGTCACCGTTTGTCCGGTCGTATCGGGGGCATAGCGTCCGCTCTGGAAGCTGCCGTCGTCGTCACTGATGGTGATCGTCGACAGCGTCGCGCCCGGCATCGTGATTGTTTTGTTCAGCAGGTTCGACCAGGGGGCTGGTTCGTTCACGTTCTCCGGGTTCGTTGTGATGCGTTGACTGACGGTCAGCACCGTGAACTGATAATCTATACGCCCGTCGCCCTGGTTTGAGGACGGCCCGGCTGACCGGACCCTGGACGGCCGGAAACACAGCCGTCCGCAGAGGCATATCGGCGGATGGTTAACGAAGTGTTAACATCGGTTTAGCAACGGACAAGGACGCTGCTCAGGGCTTCCAGGCCAGGAAATTCGCGATCAGCCGCAGCCCGACTGCCTGAGATTTTTCGGGATGAAACTGGGTGCCCACGATATTGTCGCGCCCCACGACCGCCGTCACCGGCCCGCCGTAATCCACATGGGCCAGCAGTTGCGCCGGATCGGCAACCTGGAACTGCCAGCTGTGGACGAAATAGGCATGATCGCCCGTGGCGATTCCCTCCAGCACCGGATGCGGTCGGTCGATCACCAGATCGTTCCAGCCCATATGAGGCACCTTCAGGCCGGGGGCGGCGATGGCGCCGATCTCTCCGCCGATCCAGTCCAGGCCAGGGGTTTCGCGGTATTCGTGGCCGGTGGTGGCCAGCATCTGCATCCCCACGCAGATGCCCATGAAGGGCACGCCGCGGCGCAGAACGGCCTCGTGCAACGCCTCGGCCATGCCGTCCACCTCGCCCAAGGCGGTGCGGCAGGCGGGAAAGGCGCCGTCGCCCGGCAGCACGATCCGGTCGGCCCTGGCCGCCACTTGCGGGTCCGCCGTCACGACGATCTCGGCCCCGGCGTCGCGGCCCATCAGCTGGAACGCCTTTTCCGCCGAATGCAGGTTGCCGCTGTCATAGTCGATCAGCGCGACCCGCATCACAGCGCCCCCTTGGTGGACGGCAGCACGCCCGCCATGCGCGGATCAGGTTCCACCGCGTCGCGCAGGGCACGGGCCACGGCCTTGAAGGCAGCCTCGGCGATGTGGTGGCTGTTGATGCCATGGATACGGTCCACGTGCAGCGTTATGCCGCCATGCGTGGACAGCGCCTGAAAGAACTCGCGCACCAACTGGGTGTCGAAGCCGCCGATCTTCTCGGTCGGGAAATCGACGTTCCACACCAGGAAGGGGCGGGCGGACAGATCCAGGGCCGCGCGCACCAGCGAATCGTCCATTGCCAGCAGGAAGCTGCCGTAACGACGGATGCCCTTCTTGTCGCCAAGTGCGCGGGTCAGGGCCTGGCCGATGGCGATGCCCGTATCCTCGACCGTGTGGTGGTCGTCCACGTGCAGATCGCCCTTGGCGCGGATGGTCAGGTCGATCAGCGAATGGCGCGACAACTGGTCCAGCATATGATCGAAAAAGCCCACCCCTGTCTGGTTGTCGTAAACGCCGGTCCCGTCCAGGTTCAGCGCGACCTCGATCTGCGTCTCGGCGGTGGTGCGGGTGATGGTGGCTTCGCGCATGGAATGTCCTTTCGTCGCCCGTCTTATAGGGTGCTGCGGCAGGCGCGCCAAGCGGGCAGGCTTGTCATGGGCCGGACGCAATGCCACAACCAAGGTGACGCTTTGAAAGGACCGCCGATGAGCGATATCTCTGTCAGCGAACGCCGCCTGAGTGCCGCACTGGACCGCATCGACCAGTTCCTGGATCGCGGCGGGGTGGTTCATCCAGTGCCCGGCGCGGATCTTCGGGCCGAACTCGAGGCGGCCTATGCCCGGATCGAGGCGCTGACGGACCGGCTGGAACAGCAGGACATGGCCGAACAGGCCGCGCGACTGGCTGCCGCCAATGACGACCTGGCTGCGGCGAACCGCGCCCTGATCCAGGCCGCGGCCGGAGAAGGGGACGTCATCGAGACCGTCACCGTCGCGCTCGAGGCCGAGATCGAGGCCCTGCGCGCCGCCCGCGCGGCCGAGGCAGCCCAGCTTGGCGCCCTGATGGCCGAGGTCGAGCGGCTGCTGGCCGAGGACGGCCCCGCGCCTGTTGCCACGCCTGAAGTTGCGGGCGATGCCGGCGGGGTTCCCGAAACCATCCAGAACAGCGACATCCCGCAGGAGGACCGGTAATGGCCGAGGTCGAGTTCACGATCGGGCACAAGGAATACCGCCTGGCCGCCCAAGATGGCGAGGAACGGTTGCTGCAACGCGCCGCAGCCCTTCTGGACACCGAGGCGCAGCATATCCTGTCCCAGGCGGGTCGGACGCCCGAACCGCGCCTGCTGCTTTTGGCGGGGCTGATGCTGGCGGACCGGCTGGCGACCATGGAGGACCGCGCCGAAAAGGCCGAGCGGCACCTGAACCGCTTGCAGTCCAACCCCGTGCGCGTCGAGGTGCCGACCATTCCGTCCGACCTGAAGGAGGCGATGGCCGAACTGGCCGCACGCGCCGAATCCCTGGCTGACCGGATGGAGGAACAAGGCGGCCGTTAACCCTGCCTTAAGACAAGGCATGGCAAGAAGGATGCCATGCGTTGCCTTTTCCTTCTTCTGATCCTGTGCGCCTGCGCCAGCCCGTCGCCGGGGATGCTGGACGCGGCGCGGCACGATATCCGGCTGCACAACATCGACTTTGCCGTCTTTCACAAGGACGACCGGGCCGAGGTCGTGCGGACAACCTTTATCGCCCGCCCCTCCCGTCAGGAAATCCCCGCCTTGATGGCCCGGGCCGCTGCCCAGGCCACGGGTTGCGAAGTGATTGCCTTCAGCGGCAAGACGACGGTGCCGGGGGATACCGGTGTGGCGCGGTTCGATCTGGACTGCTGGCGCCCTCAACCCTCGCCCAGATAGCTGACAAGGATTTGCGCTACCGCCTCGGGCGCGTCGGCGTGAAGCCAGTGCCCTGCGCCCTTGACGCGCACGACGCGGGCTTGGGGGAAATGCTCGCGCAGGGCGGCCTGGCCTGCGTCGGTGACGTAGTCCGACCGTTCGCCGGCGATCTCCAGAACCGGCCCATTGAAGGACGCCTTGGGCAGGTTCTCGGGCCAACCGACCAACTTGTCCATCTGGTCGCGCAGGACCGGCAGGTTCAGGCGCCACGCCTTTGGGTCGGATTTCAGATCCAGCGATTGCAACAGAAAGGCCCGAACGCCCGGATCGTCCACCTGCCTTGCCAGGGCGGCGTCGGCGGCGCTGCGGCGGTCGATGGCTCCCAGGTCCAGCGACGCCATCGCGTCGATCAGCGCATCCTGCGAATGGGTATAGGCAACCGGCGCGATGTCCATGACCGCCAGCTTGCGCACCAGGTCGGGCCGTGTCAGCGCCAGAACCATGGACGCCTTGCCGCCCATCGAATGCCCGACCAGATCGACCCGCCCGCCCAGGTCGGCGATTGCCTGCGCCAGATCCTCCGCAAGCGCGGGATAGCCGTGGTCCGGGTCGTGAAAGCTGTTGCCGTGGTTGCGCATGTCCACAATGGCGACCTGCCGCCGTTCGGCCAGGCGGCGCGCCACGGCGCCCAGGTTGCGGCCCTGCCCGAACAGGCCATGGACCATCAGGACGGTCAGGCCCTCGGCGGGGCCGGTGATGCTGTGATTCAGTCTCATGCCCGCGATCCTAGATCGTCTGGCGCCCCC
Organism: Paracoccus actinidiae; assembly: GCF_030863885.1. NCBI lineage: Bacteria > Pseudomonadati > Pseudomonadota > Alphaproteobacteria > Rhodobacterales > Paracoccaceae > Paracoccus > Paracoccus actinidiae. Next base: position 598,751 of record NZ_CP132956.1, on the reverse strand, counting down.
GGACCAGAGCCGCTAGACTGTCCCCATGACGCGAAATGCAACCAATGCCGACGACATCCGCGACATGGCGGACGAGGTGTCGCGCCTGATCGCCGCCCGTTTCGGCGGTGCGCGCCGGGGCGAACGGCCGCCGCTGTCGGTGATGCTGCGCCGCCGGGGCGGTGCCTTGCCGCGGCGGCTGCGCAAGCAAGCCTGGACATTGGCGCAGGCCGACCAGCTGTCCGCCCAGCCCAAGGTCGCCCGGCAACTGGACCTGCCTGGCCTGTCGCGTGCGCATCAGGCGTTGATCACGCATCTTCAGCCGCTTGGCGAACTGTCCTGCTGGCAGGGCCGGGCGATCGGCTTTGCGGCCTCGGTCGTGCTGGGACTGCTTGTTCTGGCAGCAGCCACGGTCTGGATCCTGCTTCAGCGCGGATATCTCTAGGCCTTGCATTCCATGCAATGCAGATTTGGGCACTGTCGGGGTTGCCTTTGCTGCAATGCAGCATGATGTTAGGGCAACCACCCACAGGAACGCGCGCATGACTGAACACGGTAATCTCCGCTATGCCATTCTGGCATTGGCGCTTGGCGCCTTTGCCATCGGCACCTCGGAATTCGCGGCGATGGGATTGCTGCCTTATTTCGCGGGCGATCTGGGCATAACGGAACCGCAGGCGGGCCATGTCATCAGCGCCTATGCCCTGGGCGTCGTGATCGGGGCGCCCCTGACCTCGATCATGGGCGCGCGCTTGCCGCGCCGCCGTTATCTTGCCGCGCTGATGGCGTTCTATGGCCTGATGAACCTGGCCGCTGCGGTGGTGCCGGGGCTTGCCGCGCTGACCGGAATGCGGTTCCTGGCCGGTCTGCCGCATGGCGGTTTCCTGGGCGTGGCGATGCTGTATGCCGCCGATGCCCTGCCGCGAGAGCATCGGGCGCGGGGCGCCGCACAGGTCATCATCGGCCTGACGGTCGCCAATATCGTGGGCGTGCCGCTGGCCGGCTGGCTGGGGCAAAGCATCGGCTGGCGATGGGGCTTTGCCCTGCCGGGCTTTATCGCACTGCTGTCGGCATGGCTGATCCTGAAAGTCGCCCCGCGCATCGGCGGCAATCCGGACGCCCGGCCCTGGGATGAATTGCAGGCCTTGCGCAACCCGCGCGTGCTGTGGCTGCTGGCGGTGGGGGCCATCGGGTTTGGCGGCTTCTTTGCCGTTTATGCCTTCCTGACCGCCGCCATGATCGCCACGACCGACGCGCCCGCCTATGCGATCCCCCTCGCGCTGGCTGTCTTTGGCGTGGGCGGCACGCTGGGCACCCTGGTCGCGGGCCGGCTGACTGAACGGGTGGGACAGATCCGTGCGGCCTATGTCAGCCTGGCCGCGATGGCGGCGACCCAAGGCTTTGCATCCTTTGCGGTGGGTAACTGGCCGATGATGGTGTTGTCGTCGTTCCTGCTGGCGGCAGGGGCGGGCCTGGTGATTCCGTTGCAAACCCGGCTGATGGATGTCGCGGGCCGTGCCCAGAACATGGCCGCCGCGATGAACCACGCGGCCTTCAACGCCGCCAATGCGCTTGGACCCTTCCTGGCGGGACTGGCGCTGTCGGCGGGCTGGGGCTGGGCCTCCAGCGGCTATGTGGGGATCGCGCTTACGGCTGCGGGGGCGGTGGTCCTGACAGGGGCAGTCTGGCATGATCGGGCAAGCGGGGCGGTGGCAGACTGCGCATGATCACCTGCCGCGAGGTCGAGGCGAATTCCCGCCGCCAGGTCACGAACAGCACCACGTCCGTGCCCAGCATCAGGATCCATGGCCCTGCCAGCCATCCCAGCGACCCAAGCGCGAAATAAACGCTGCGCAGCCCCGCGTTGAAGCTGCGCGCGGCGGTGATGTTCAGATCCGCCGCCTGCATCGCCCGGTCGCGCGCCATCGGATCGTCGGGATCATTGGGCACCGCGCCCATCATGATGGCGCAATATCCAAACAGCCGGTGCGCCCAGACGAATTTCAGGAAGGCATTGACGACAAAGAACATCGTCACCAGCAGCTTCAGTTCCCACAGGATGCCGCCGCCTTCCAGGGCCAACCCGTCGGCCAGGGTCTGCAACTGGTCGGTATTGCCGATCAGCGCCAGGATCCCGCCGGTGGCGATCATGCAGGCCGATGCGAAAAAGGCCGTGCCGTCGCGCAGGCTGGTCAGGATGTTGCCGTCAAAGATGCGCGGGTCGCGGGCAAGGAAATGCATCATCCATTCGCGCCGGAACCGCGTCATCAGGACCGAAACCGACGGCTTGCCCGCGGGCGGCCGTTCGGTGAACCAGCCGATCCCGAACCAGACGGCGAACAGCAGGACGACGGCTGACAGATCCGTCAGGGGCAGCGAAACGGGAAGGGACATCAACAAATCCATGACCCGTTCTAGCGCCGATCACAGGTTGTTGAAAAGACCGGGGCAGGGGTCTTGAACAGGCTTGGCGCTTTCTTAAATCTGCATTGCCGGCGGCCAGATTGGCGCTGGCAAGATCGCCCGCCCGGCAACCGGGGGGCAGACTCTGCATCGCTTGAAAAGGATGTGACCATGCGCAACTTTGACTTGACCCCCCTGTATCGTGCCTCGGTCGGTTTTGACCGCCTGGCAGACGTCATGGACCGTGCCCTGTCGGCCGACGTGTCCGCGCCGACCTATCCCCCCTACAACATCGAGAAGACGGGCGAGAATGCCTATCGCATCTCGATCGCGGTGGCGGGTTTTGCCGAAAACGACCTGTCTGTTGAGGTTCGGGACGGCGCCGTGATCGTGTCCGCCCGCAAGGCCGAGGAAGACGACACCCGCACCTATCTGCATCGCGGCATCGCCACCCGTGCGTTCGAACGCAAGTTCACGCTGGCCGACCATGTGCGCGTCGAGGGCGCCAGCAATGCCGACGGGATGCTGCATATCGACCTGGTCCGCGAAATCCCCGAGGCGCTGAAGCCCCGCCGGATCGAAATCGCGAAAGCCGCCCCCAGGGTCGAAAAGCTGGATTCGTAAGAATCCGGTCGGCTTCCGCTCCGTGAAGCCCGAATGCCCGTCGGTTCATCCGGCGGGCATTTTGCATGACATGACGCAGGGGTTTGGTAGGCCCGGAGGGACTCGAACCCCCAACCAAGGCGTTATGAGCGCCCTGCTCTGACCATTGAGCTACAGGCCCCCAGCGGTTCTTGGGTTAATCATGTGCGCGCCATGGGTCAAGCGCGATCACCGTTGCCCCGGTTGGCGCCTTCCGTTATCGGATGCGCAGATTCAGCCGGGGACCGCCATGACCAAGAACGGGATCAGCTATCGCGATGCGGGCGTCGATATCGACGCGGGCAATGCGCTTGTCGAACGCATCAAGCCTGCCGCCGCCGCGACTGCGCGTCCCGGCGTGATGGATGCGCTTGGCGGCTTCGGCGCGCTGTTCGACCCCCGCGCGGCGGGATATGACGATCCGGTCCTTGTCGCGGCGACCGATGGCGTCGGTACGAAGCTGCGCATCGCCATTGACACCGGCCACCTGGACGGCATCGGTCAGGATCTTGTCGCCATGTGCGTCAACGACCTGGTTTGCCAGGGGGCAGAACCGCTCTTCTTCCTGGATTATTTCGCCACCGGCAAGCTGTCGGTGGACGAAGGCGCGCGCGTCGTCGAAAGCATCGCAAGGGGGTGCAAGACCGCGGGCTGCGCCCTGATCGGCGGCGAGACGGCGGAAATGCCGGGTATGTATCACGACGGCGACTTCGACCTGGCCGGGTTCGCGGTCGGCGCAATGCAGCGCGGCACGGCCCTGCCTGCGGGCGTGGCCGAGGGCGACGTGCTGCTGGGCCTGGCATCGGACGGGGTGCATTCCAACGGCTATTCGTTGGTCCGCAAGGTCGCGGAACACGCGGGGCTGGGCTGGGACGCGGCCTCGCCATTCGGCGACGGCGACCTGGGCACGGCGCTGCTGACGCCCACGCGGCTTTACGTCAAGCCCGCCCTGGCGGCGATCCGGGCGGGCGGGGTTCATGCCCTGGCCCATATCACCGGCGGCGGCATCACCGAGAACCTGCCGCGCGTCCTGCCCAAGGATCTGGGCGCGGAAATCGACCTGTCGTCCTGGACCTTGCCGCCGGTCTTCCGCTGGCTGGCGCAGGCGGGCGGGATCGAGGCGGCCGAGATGCTGAAGACCTTCAACAGCGGCATCGGCATGATCCTGGCGGTCGCCTCTGACCGGGCCGATGCGCTGGCTGACCTGCTGGCCGCGCAGGGCGAGACGGTCCACCGCCTTGGCCGCGTCACCGCAGGGCAGGGCGTCCGGTACCACGGGACGCTTGCGTGAAGCGTGTCGCCATCCTGATTTCGGGCAGCGGATCGAACATGGTCCGCCTGGTCGAGGATATGCAGGCAGGCAATCATCCGGCCCAGCCGGTTCTGGTCGCCTCGAACGATCCTGCTGCCGCCGGGCTTGCCAAGGCGGCGGCCCTGGGCGTGCCTACCGCCGCCGTGGATCACCGCGCCTATAATGGCGACCGCGCCGCCTTCGAGGCCGCACTTCTGGAACCGCTGCTGGGCGCCCGTCCCGACATCATCTGCCTTGCGGGCTTCATGCGCATCCTGACGCCCGCCTTCATCGACCGCTTCGAAGGCCGGATGATCAATATCCATCCGTCGCTGCTGCCCAAATATCCCGGCCTGCGCACCCATGCCCGGGCCATCGAGGCCGGGGATGAGGAAGCCGGCGCCACCGTCCACGAGGTCACGTCCGACCTGGATTCAGGCCCGATCCTGGGCCAGGCGCGCGTTCTCGTCGAACCCGGCGACACGCCCGAAACGCTGGCCGCCCGCGTCTTGGAACGCGAACACCAGCTTTACCCGCTGATCCTGCGCCGCTTTGCCGCAGGCGCCCGCGAACGCTTCGATATCTAGCCCCAGAGCGCCGTCAGCGCGGCCACCGGATCCTCGGCTGACCAGATTTCCGGGCCGATGGCGACAAAGTCGCTGACCGGGGACAGGTGCGCCAGCAGATCCCGGGTAATGGCGCCTTCGGCCACGACCGGCACCTCGATCGTCTCGGACCACCACTGGAACAGATCCAGCGGCGCGGGTTCGCCGCGATACAGCGCGCTGTCGCCCACCGGGCCAAAGCTGACGTAATCCGCCCCCGCCTCGCCCGCGTTCATCCCTTCGTGACGCGAACTGCCGCAAAAAGCGCCGATAATGGCATCCGCGCCCAGTTCCTTGCGGGCATAGCGGACGGCCTTTGCGCCATCGGTCAGATGCACCCCGTCCAGCCCATGCCGCTGCGCCAGCGCCACAAGGTCGTCGATCACCACGGCCACGTCGCGCGCATGGGCGATTTCGCGGGCCAGATCGGCGATGCGGCCCAATTCGTCCTCCTCGGCCCCTGCGCGGATGCGCAGGCAGGCCACCGGAAAGGCGTCCATCACCGCCGCCAGTTGCGGCCCCAGGGTGGATGCCTGCGCGCCCGCGGGCGTCATCAGGTAAAGCTGCGGGGCGACTTGTGCGGCGTCAGGCATGGCGGAACTCCTTTATCCCGCCCATAGCGCAGCTTGCCGCCCGCCGCCAGACGGACTATCTGCCCCGCATGGAAAGCACCCGCCTGCCCGTCATCATTCTGGTCCGCCCGCAGATGGGCGAAAACATCGGCGCGGCTGCCCGCGCCATGCTGAACTTCGGCCTGACCGAGATGCGGCTGGTCGATCCCCGCGACGGCTGGCCCAATCCGCGCGCGATTGCCATGGCATCGGGTGCGGCCGGGCAGGTGCTGGACCACGCGCGGATCTTCCCGACCCTGGCCGAAGCCATGGAAGGGATCGACTTTGCCTTTGCCACCACCGCGCGGGGGCGGGAACTGTCCAAGCCCGTCCATACCCCGGCGACGGCGATGGACATGGCCCGCGCTCATCCGGGGCGTTGCGCGATCATCTTTGGCCCGGAACGCACGGGGCTGGAAAACGACGACGTTGCCCGTGCCAATGCCATCGTGACGGTGCCTGTGAACCCCGACTTCCCGTCGCTGAACCTGGCCCAGGCCGTGCTGCTGATGGGTTACGAATACGGGCGCGACATCCTGCCGCCCGAACCGTCGCCCCACCATGCCCGCCCCGAGGCGATTGCCCTGGCCGACCGGCTGGAGATCGAGAAGCTGGGCGACCACTTCGAGGAAAGGCTGGGCGAGGCAGGCTTCTTCTTTCCCGAGACCAAGGCCGCGTCGATGCGGCTGAACCTGCGCAACATGTGGTCGCGCCTGGCGCTGACGCGCGGCGACGTGCGCATCCTGCACGGGATGCTGCGGCAATTGACCCGGCGCTGACCCACCCCACTGTCCGCCTGAAGGAGCAAGCGATGGCCAAGCGCCCCATTTTCCAGGAAGTTCTCGACCCCGCCGCCCCCAGCCGCCCCGTGACCACGACCGGCATGATCGACGCGGCCTCGCGCGGCGCGCGGCGCGCCATCCGCATCTGGCTGATGGTGTTGTTCGTGATGGTCCTGGCGATGATCGCGCTTGGCGGGGCGACGCGCCTGACCGGATCGGGCCTGTCCATCACCGAATGGGCGCCCGTCACGGGCACCATTCCACCCATGTCGGACGCGGAATGGCAATCGGAATTCGAGGCTTACAAGCAGATCCCCCAATATGTCGAGGTAAACTCCGACATGGATCTGGCGGGGTTCAAGCAGATCTATCTATGGGAATGGGCGCATCGCCTGCTGGGCCGGCTGATCGGCCTTGTCTGGGCGGCGGGCTTTGTGTTTTTCTTGGCCAGCAAACGCATTCCTGTGGGCTGGACGCCGCGCTTGCTGGGCCTGGGCGCGTTAGGCGGGCTGCAAGGGGCCATCGGCTGGTGGATGGTCAGTTCCGGTTTGGTCGAGGGCATGACCCGCGTGGCATCCTATCGCCTGGCCACCCATCTGGGGCTGGCCTTCGTGATCCTGGGCCTGATCGCCTGGTATGTCCTGCTGCTGGGGCGCAGTGAGGCCGAGTTGCTGCGCGCCCGCCGCGCGGGCGAACCCAAGCTGTTCTCCATGTCCACGGGCCTGATGCACCTAGCCTTTGTGCAGATCCTTATCGGGGCGCTGGTCGCGGGCATCGACGCGGGCCGGACCTATACCGGCTGGCCCACCATGGGCGGCGAATGGATCCCGGCGGCGATCTGGGATCCCGCCCTTGGCTGGCGCAACCTGTTCGAGAACCCGGCTCTGGTGCAGTTCGTCCACCGCATGGTGGGTTACCTGCTGGCGATCTTTGCCGTGGTGGTCTGGTTGCGCGCCCGCCGGTCGCCCCATCCGGTGACGCGGGGCGCTTTCACGGTCATGCTGGCTGCGGTCGCCGCCCAGGTGGGCCTTGGCATCATGAACGTCATCCACGCCTCGCCCCTGGGACTGGCCTTGTCGCATCAGGTCGGCGCGGTCGTGCTGTTTGCACTTATCATCCGGGCAAGGCATCATGCGCGCTTTCCGCATGAAACCTCGGTCAGGGGGACCATCCGATGACGGCCATCAACGACCTGCTTGCCTTTCAGCGCCAGACCGAGGCGCTGTCCTCGGTCGCCGAACGCCTGGGCTGGGACCAGGAAACCGTCATGCCGCGCGGCGCGGTCGAGCAGCGGGCCGAGGAGATGGCCGCGATCGAGGCCGTCCTGCACGAACGCCGCACGGACCCGCGCATCGGCGAATGGCTGGACGTGGCCGAACCGCAGTCCGAGGCCGAGGCGCGGTCCGTCGAACTGATCGCCCGCGATTTCAACCGCGCAAGCCGCATCCCGGCCAAGCTGGCTCAGGAACTGGCGCGGCTGACCTCGCTGTCCCAAGGCATCTGGGCGGACGCGCGTGCCAATGACGCGCCCGAGGATTTCCTGCCGACGCTGGACCAGGTCCTGGTGTTGAAGCAGGACGAGGCCGCGGCCCTGGCCGACGGCGGCGATCCTTATGACGCGCTGCTGGACGATTACGAGCAGGGCATGACGGGGGCCGAGATCGCGGCCCTGTTCGACACCATGCGCCCGCGCTTGGTGGCCCTGCGCGAGGACGTGTTGGGAGCCGAGCGTCAGCCGCAGCCTTTGACGGGCCATTTCCCGCAGGAAACCCAGATCCGGCTGGCTCGCATCTGCGCGACGGCCTTCGGTTATGACTGGTCGCGGGGGCGGATGGACATTGCCGTCCATCCCTTCAGCAGCGGCCGCTGGCAGGACAGCCGCATCACCACGCGGGTGGTCGAGGCCGATCCCTTCAACTGCATCTATTCCACCATCCACGAGGTCGGCCATTCCAGCTATGAGCTGGGCATCGACGACGACTATGCCTTCACGCCGCTGGGCCGCGGCGTGTCCATGGGCGTCCATGAAAGCCAGAGCCGCATCTATGAAAACCAGATGGGCCGGGGCCGTGCCTTCACGGGCTGGCTGTTCAACCGCATGGGGGATGCCTTTGGCGGGTTGAACATCACCGACCCCGACGCCTTCTATGCCACCGTGAACCGCGTCACCCCCGGCTTCATCCGCACCGAGGCCGACGAGGTGCAATACAACCTGCACATCATGATGCGGTTCGATCTGGAACGCGACCTGATCGCGGGCAAGCTGTCCACGGACGATCTGGTCGAGGCCTGGAACGCCCGCTTCCTGCGCGATTTCGGCGTTGTGGTGGACCGCCCCGCGAACGGCGTCCTGCAGGACGTGCATTGGGCGGTTGGGCTGTTAGGCTATTTTCCGACCTATGCCCTGGGCAACGTCTTTGCGGGCTGCCTGAACCAGGCCATGCGGGACGCCGTGCCCGACCTGGACGCCTCGCTTGCCGCAGGCGACGCCGCGCCCGCCGTCGAATGGCTGCGGGAAAACGTGCAGCGCCATGGTGGGATAAAGCGCCCGCGCGCCCTGATCGGCGAGGCGACCGGCGCCGACGTTTCGCCCGAACCGCTGCTGGCCTATCTGGAACAGAAGTTCGGGCAGATATACGCGCTGTGAAAAAGGCCGGGCGCGATGCCCGGCTTGCCTATCTGTTGGGCCACAAGGGCGCGTGGCGGTTCACGTCCTTGTAGAGCAGATACCGGAACGGTCCCGGCCCGCCCGCATAGCAGGCCTGCGGGCAAAAGGCGCGCAGCCACATATAATCGCCGGGACCGACCTCGACCCAGTCGCGGTTCAGGCGATAGACGGCCTTGCCCTCCAGCACGAACAGCCCGTGTTCCATAACATGGGTTTCGGCGAAGGGGATCGAGCCGCCCGGCTTGAAGGTCACCACCGTGATGTGCATGTCGTGGCGCAGGTCGGCCGGATCCATGAAGCGCGTGGTGCCCCAGGCCCCATCGGTGTCGGGCATCATCGAGGGCGGGATGTCCTGTTCCTGCGTGATGATCGGATCGGGCTTGTCCACGCCGTTGCAGGGCTGCCACCGCTTGCGCCACCAGTGGAACCCGGTGTTGCCGGGCGTGGTGTTCCTGACCGACCAAGGCGTGCCGGGGGGCACATAGGCAAAGCCTCCCGGTGTCAGCAGATGCTCGGCCCCGTCGATGGTGACCGACATGGACCCGCCGGTCACGAACAGGGCGTGCTGGACTTCGGGGTCGTCGTCGGGATTGTCCGATCCGCCGCCCTCGGCCAGTTCGACGATATACTGGCTGAAGGTTTCCGCGAAGCCCGACAAGGGCCGGGCGATCATCCACATCCGCATTCCTTCCCAGCCGGGCAGATAGCTGGTGACGATATCGCGCATCACGGTGCGGGGGATGACGGCGTAAGCCTCGGTAAAGACCGCCGTGTCGGTGGTCATCCCGGTCTGCGGCGGCAGCCCCGCCACGGGACCGGCATAGGGGACGCGCTGTGGCTGCGCGACCGGAACTTCGGCAATGTCGCCCGTCGGCGCGCCGGCGGGGGGAAGGTCAGGGGACAGGTCGGTCATTTCAAAGCCTCTTTCAGGCGGAGTTCGCCGATGCGCGTGACCTGGCGTTCGGCCTCGGCGCGCTCGGTCTGGGTGTCGTTGTCGATGCGGGACTGCATGGCGGCCATGATGCCTGCCTTGTCGTGGTCGCGCACGGCGATGATGAAGGGAAAGCCGTGCTTGGCGACATAGGCGTCGTTCAGGCGCGTGAAGGTGGCGCGTTCGTCATCGGTCAGGCTGTCCAGCCCCGCGCTGGCCTGTTCTGCGGTGCTGTCGGCGGTCAGCCGTTTCGCCTGCGCCAGCTTGCCCGCCAGATCGGGGTGGGCGGTCAGGACGCCCAGCCGTTCCGCGTCGGGCGCGCTGCGGAAGACCTGCGCCATCCGCGCGGCAAGGCCCGCCGCGCTGTCATGGACCGCGCCCATTTCCCCATCCCAGACCCGTTCGGCGATAAAAGGCGAATGTTCATAGATGCCGCCGAATTTCGCGACAAAGCTGTCGCGGTCCATTTCGGACGGCCGCTGGCGCGGCTGGAACGGATGCACCTCGGCCCAGTGCCGGGCAATGTCCAGGCGGCTGGCGAACCAGACGCCTTCATGGGCGCGGCAATGGTCCAGGAACCGCTGGATCGCCATCGCGCGCCCCGGCCGCCCGGCCAGGCGGCAATGCAGGCCGACGGACATCATCTTGGGCGCGCCTGCCGCGCCTTCGGCATACAGCACGTCAAAGCTGTCGCGCAGATAGTCGAAGAAATCCGTGCCCGTGCCGAAGCCTTGGCCCGATGAAAACCTCATGTCGTTGGCGTCCATCGTATAGGGCACCATCAACTGCGGCTTGCCGTTGTGGACGTGCCAATAGGGCAACTCGTCCGCGATGGTGTCGGCCAGGTATTCGAAGCCGCCTTCCTCGCAGCCAAGCGCCACCGTGTTCATCGACGTGCGCCCCTGATAAAAGCCGCGCGGGCGTTCGCCGGTGACGCGGGTATGCAGGTCGATCGCCTGGGCGATGTGATCCGCCTCGACCTCGCGCGGGATGTCGCGATAGTCGATCCATTTCAGCCCGTGGGTCGCGATCTCCCACCCGGCAGCCTTCATCGCGGCCAGCTGTTCGGGGCTGCGTTCCAGCGCGGTCGCCACGCCATAGACCGTCACGGGAATGTCGCGCAGCATCCGGTGCAGCCGCCAGAAACCCGACCGCGCGCCATAGTCATAGATCGATTCCATGTTCCAGTGCCGCTTGCCCGGCCAGGGCTGGGCCCCGATGATCTCGGACAGGAAGGCCTCGGAGGCGGCGTCGCCATGTTCGATGCTGTTCTCGCCGCCCTCCTCGTAGTTGACGACGATCTGCACGGCGATCCGGGCGCCGCCGGGCCATTGCGGGTCGGGGGTGGTTTCTCCATATCCTCGCAAGTCGCGGCTATAGCGCATGGGGCATCCTTCCTGTGGCATCCTGGGCACAGCAAAGCGCGCCCGCACCTGCACGGCAAGCGGGCAGGGACGACATTCTGTATCAAGGAATCGGCAAAGATCGCGGGCGGTTTCAAAAAGCCATTGAAAGACTTGCGGGTTCGCGCCGATTGTTGCGCCAGTCACAGCCCCCATAAGCTGCCCCCCATGGCGGCCGGAGGAGCCGCGGGAGGGAAAACCCATGGAACGCTACTTCAAGCTGGCCCAGCACGGCAGCACCGTCAGGACCGAGGTGATCGCAGGGATCACCACCTTCCTGACAATGGCCTATATCATCTTCGTCAACCCTTCCATCCTGTCCACCACGGGCATGGACAGCAACGCGGTCTTCGTGGCGACCTGCCTTGCCGCCGCCATCGGATCGGCGGTCATGGCGCTGTGGGCCAACTGGCCCATCGGCATGGCGCCGGGGATGGGGCTGAACGCCTTTTTCGCCTTTACCGTGGTCGGTGCGATGGGCTTCACCTGGCAACAGGCGCTGGGCGCGGTCTTCATCAGCGGCATCATCTTCCTGATCCTGTCGGCGACCGGCATCCGCCGCTGGCTGGTGGCGGGGATCCCGGTGTCGATGCGCAGCGGCGTGGCGGCGGGGATCGGGATGTTCCTGGGCATCATCGCGCTGCAATCGTCGGGCATCGTGGTCAACAGCGACGCGACGCTGGTCACGCTGGGCGATTTGACCAACCCCGGCACGCTGCTGACCATCGCGGGCTTCTTCATCATCGTGGCGCTGGACGCCATGCGGGTGACGGGTGCCATCCTGATCGGCATCCTGGTCATTACGGTTGCCGCCATCCTGCTGGGCGTCACGCAGTTCGGCGGGATCATGTCCATGCCGCCCGCCATCGGGCCGACCTTCCTGCAACTGGATATCATGGGCGCGCTGCATTACGGCATCTTCCACGTGATCCTAGTCATGGTCCTGGTCGAGGTCTTTGACGCCACGGGCACCCTGATCGGCGTCGCCAAGCGCGCAGGGCTGCTGAAGGAAGGACCGGCCCATACCAATCCCGGACTGTCCCGCGCGCTGATGGCCGATTCGACCGCGATCACGGTCGGGTCGATGCTGGGCACGTCCTCTACCACCGCCTATGTCGAAAGCGCGGCGGGCGTGCAGGCGGGGGGGCGCACGGGGCTGACGGCGCTTGTGGTGGCGGTGCTGTTCCTGCTGGCGATGTTCTTCGCGCCGCTGGCGGGGTCGGTGCCGGCCTATGCCACCGCGCCCGCGCTGCTGTATGTGGCGACCCTGATGGTGCGGGAACTGTCCGAGATCGCCTGGGAAGACGTGACCGAAGCCGCCCCCGCCGTGCTGACCGCCCTGGTCATGCCCTTCACCTATTCCATCGCGAATGGCCTGGCGTTCGGCTTCATCAGCTATGCGGTGATCAAGCTGCTGACCGGCAAGGCGTCCCAGGTCCATGCCGCGACCTGGATCGTGGCCGCCCTGTTCGTGATCAAGTTCGCCTTCTTCGGCGGGCACTGATCGCGACACGGGATCGCAACCAGCGGGCTTCGCGAGCGATCGCGAAGCCTTTTTTCTATCCGCCCATCGCGTGGCTCAGTTCCGCCGCCGCTGCCGCCACGACTGCGCCCAGCGTCTTGACGTGTTCGTGCCCGATCCGGTGGGTGGGGCCGCTGACGCTGACCCCGGCAATCGCCTCGCCCGTCAGGTCAAAGACCGGGGCGGCGATGCAGCGCATCCCGCGGGTCCGTTCCTCGTCATCAAAGGAAAAGCCGCGCGACCGGATGCGGGCCATGTCCCGGGTCAGCGCGTCGGGCGTCACCAGCGTCTTGTCTGTAAAGCCTGCAAGGCTTGCGCTGTCCAGATAGGCCTGCAGAGTCTCGGGGCGGCCGAATGCTAGCAGCGCCTTGCCGATGCCCGATGCGTGCAGGGGGGACCGGGTGCCGGGCGGAAAAAAGGCACGAATGGTTTCATGGGTTTCGGCCTGGCTGACGAACAGCACCGCATCGCCGTTCAAAATCCCCAGGTTTGCCGTTTCCCCAGTATGCTTCATCAAGGCGTGCAGGATGGGGCGGGCGCGTTCAACGATCCCCGATCGCCGCATGAAGGCCGAACCCAGCCGAAAGGTTGCGGGGCCGATGTTCCAGGCCTGCGTGGCCGGATCGCTTTCCACCATGCCGCGCGCGGCCAGCGAATGCAGCAGCCTGTGCACGGTGGAAGGCGACTGGCCGATGCGGTCCGCGACCTCGGACAGCGTCAGGCCGGGATGGGCAGCCAGCAGGTCCAGGATGTCAAGCGCACGGTCCAGCACCTGCACGGTGCCGCCCGTGTCCTTGGCGCTGCGTGGCCGGCCCCGGCGGCGGATGGGTTCAGACATTTTCATCCTTTTCTAAAGAATACATTGCCAAAACCGCAGTAATCCGTTTCGCGGTCTGAAAAATGGCAAGACCATGTTCAGGCATGGTATTTCAGTTTTTAGCGCCAAAATGGAAATGTTTTCCAGAAAAATTGTGACCTCTGGCCGCAAGGGGTATTATGCGCTTATCAGAGGAGGAACAGCCATGACCAGCCAGAATCCCGTGTTCATTCCCGGCCCCACCAACATCCCCGAGATCCTGCGCAAGGCCGTGGACATGCCCACGATCGACCATCGCAGCCCGGTCTTCGGCAGGATCCTGCACCCCGCGCTGGAAGGGGTGAAGAAGGTGCTGAAAACGACGCAGGGGAAGGTCTTCGTCTTTCCGTCGACGGGCACCGGCGGCTGGGAAACCGCGATCACCAACACGCTGTCGCCCGGCGACAAGGTTCTGGCCACGCGCAACGGTATGTTCAGCCACCGCTGGATCGACATGTGCCAGCGCCACGGCCTGGACGTCGAGGTCGTCGCCCAGGAATGGGGCGAGGGCGTTCCCGCCGACCGGTTCGAGGAAATCCTGACCGCCGACAAGAGCCAACAGATCAAGGTTGTCCTTGCCACCCATAACGAGACTGCGACGGGTGTGCGCAGCGACATCGCCGCCGTCCGCCGCGCGTTGGACAATGCGGGCCACCCGGCGCTGCTGTTCGTGGACGGGGTTTCGTCGATCGCGTGCTATGATTTCCGCATGGACGAATGGGGCGTCGATATTGCCGTGACCGGTAGCCAGAAGGGCTTCATGCTGCCCCCGGGCCTGGCCATCGTCGGCTTCTCGCCGAAAGCCATGGCTGCGGTCGAGACGGCGAAGCTGCCGCGCACCTTCTTCGACATCCGCGACATGGCGAAAGGCTATGGCGCCAACGGCTATCCCTACACGCCGCCGGTCGGGCTGCTGAACGGGTTGAACGTCGCCTGCGAGATGCTGCTGGACGAAGGGCTGGAGAACGTCTTTGCCCGCCACCACCGCATTGCCGAGGGTGTGCGCCGCGCGGTCGGCGCCTGGGGGATGCAGCTTTGCGCCAAGCGGCCGGAACTGTACTCGGACAGCGTCAGTGCGATCCGCGTGCCGGAAGGCTTCGATGCCAACAAGATCGTCAGCCACGCGCTGAACGCCTATGGCGTGGCTTTCGGGACCGGGCTTGGCGATGTCGCGGGCAAGGTGTTCCGCATCGGCCACCTGGGCAGCCTGACCGACGTGATGGCCCTGTCGGGCATCGCTACGGCGGAAATGGTCATGGCCGACCTGGGCCTGCCGGTGAAGCTGGGTTCCGGCGTCGCCGCCGCGCAGGACCATTACCGCCGCAGCGTGCCCGCCATGCAAAAGGCCGCGTGATGAGGGACGCCATGTATATCCCGACCTATCAGGATATGCTGAACGCGCATGAGCGTATCCAGCCCCATATCCGCCGCACGCCGGTGCGGACCTCCGATTACCTGAACGACCTGACCGGCGCGCAACTGTTCTTCAAATGCGAGAACTTCCAGGAGCCGGGGGCCTTCAAGGTGCGCGGCGCCGCCAACGCCGTCTTCGGCCTGGACGAGGCGCAGGCGGCCAAGGGCGTGGCGACCCATTCATCGGGCAACCACGCATCGTGCCTGTCCTATGCAGCCATGCGCCGGGGCATCCCCTGCAACGTGGTGATGCCGCGCACCGCGCCGCAGGCCAAGAAGGACACCGTGCGCCGCTATGGGGGCGTGATCACCGAATGCGAGCCCTCCACCAGTTCGCGCGAGGCGACCTTCGCCGAGGTCCAGGCGCGGACCGGGGGCGATTTCGTCCATCCCTACAACGACCCGCGGGTGATCGCGGGGCAGGGTACCTGTTCGCGCGAGTTCATGGAACAGACCGACGGGTTGGACATGGTGGTGGCGCCCATCGGCGGGGGCGGCATGATCTCGGGCACCTGCCTGACGCTTGCGACGCTGGCCCCGGAAACCAAGGTCATCGCGGCGGAACCGGAACAGGCCGACGACGCCTATCGCAGCTTCAAGGCGGGCCACATCATCGCGGACGACGCGCCGAAGACCATCGCCGACGGACTGCTGGTGCCGCTGAAGGATCTGACCTGGCACTTCGTCAGCAACCACGTCTCCGAGATCTACACGGCGTCCGACGCCGAGATCGTCGAGGCGATGAAGCTGATCTGGAAGCACCTGCGCGTGGTGATGGAGCCCTCCAGTGCCGTGCCGCTGGCCACCATCCTGAAGAACCGCGACGCATTCGCCGGCAAGCGCGTCGGCATCATCATCACCGGCGGCAATGTCGATCTGGACAGGCTGCCCTGGATCCAAGGAGCGCAATCATGAACGCACCCATCAAGTCGAATGACGTGAACTTCGACACTCTGGAAGTCGGCTTCGACGTGCCGGCGCTGCCGGGCATGGACGAGGGTGACATCCAGACGCCCTGCCTGATCCTGGATCTGGACGCGCTGGAACGCAACATCAGGAAGATGGGCGACTATGCCACGGCGCACGGGATGCGCCACCGGGCGCATGGCAAGATGCACAAGTCCGTGGACGTGCTGAAGCTGCAGATGGACCTGGGCGGGGCCATCGGCGTCTGCTGCCAGAAGGTGTCGGAGGCCGAGGTCTTTGCCCGCGCCGGGATCACCGACATCCTGGTCTCGAACCAGGTGCGCGACCCGGCCAAGATCGACCGGCTGGCGCGGCTGCCCAAGATCTCGGGCGGCCGGATCATCGTCTGCGTGGACGACGTGGCGAACGTGGCGGACCTCTCGGCTGCGGCGCAAAAGCACGGCACCACCATCGAATGCTTCGTCGAGATCGACTGCGGCGCGGGCCGCTGCGGCGTGAAGACCACGCTCGAAGTGGTCGAGATCGCGCGTGCCATCGATGCCGCACCGGGCGTGAAGTTCACCGGCATCCAGGCCTATCAGGGCGCGATGCAGCACATGGACAGCTTTGCCGACCGCAAGGCCAAGCTGGACGCGGCCATCGCCCAGGTGACCGACGCGGTCGAGGCGCTGAAGGTCATCGGGCTGGAGCCGGAACTGGTCAGCGGCGGCGGCACCGGCAGCTATTACTTCGAAAGCAACTCGGGCGTCTATAACGAGCTGCAATGCGGCTCCTACGCCTTCATGGACGCGGATTACGGCCGCATCCACGACGCGGACGGCAAGCGCATCGACCAGGGCGAATGGGAAAACGCGCTGTTCATCCTGACCAGCGTGATGTCGCACGCCAAGCCGCATCTGGCGGTGGTGGACGCGGGGCTGAAGGCGCAGTCGGTCGACAGCGGCCTGCCCTTCGTCTATGGCCGCGACGACGTGAAATACATCAAGTGCAGCGACGAACACGGCGTGATCCAGGACGACGACGGTGTGTTGAAGGTCAACGACAAGCTGCGGCTGGTGCCGGGCCATTGCGATCCGACCTGCAACGTCCACGACTGGTATGTGGGTGTCCGGAACGGCAAGGTGGAAACCCTGTGGCCGGTCTCGGCGCGCGGAAAGGCCTATTGATGTGGGTCGTTCCTGAAGGCGAGATCGCCGGCCTGATGACCCCCGAGGCCGCGTTCGACGCGGTCGAGGCAGTCTTTGCCGCCATGGCGCGCGGGGATGCCCGCAACTTCCCCGTGGTGCGCGAGGCCCTGGGGCACGAAGACGCGCTTTACGGCTTCAAGGGCGGCTTTGACGGGGCCGGGCTGACACTGGGCCTGAAGGCCGGGGGCTACTGGCCCAACAACGCGAGCCACGGGCTGATCAACCACCAGTCCACCGTGTTCCTGTTCGACCCGGATACGGGCCGCGTGTCGGCGGCGGTCGGGGGCAACCTGCTGACCGCGCTGCGCACGGCGGCGGCCAGTGCCGTGTCCAGCAAGTACCTGGCCCCGCAGGGTGCCAGGGTGCTGGGCATGATCGGGGCGGGCCACCAGTCCGCCTTCCAGATGCGCGCCGCCGTGCGCTTCGGCGCCTTCGAGAAGGTGATCGGCTGGAACCCCCATCCCGAGATGCTGTCCCGGCTGGCCGACACGGCCACGGAACTGGGCCTGCCCTTCGAGGCGGTGGACCTGCCGCAACTGGGGGCCGAGGCCGACGTGATCATCTCCATCACCTCGGCCTTCGAGCCGCTTCTGATGGACGGCCATGTTCAGGGCCCAACTCATATCGCGGCCATGGGCACCGACACCAAGGGCAAGCAGGAACTGGATCCGGCGCTTGTCGCCCGCGCGCGCCTGTTCACCGACGAAATTGCCCAATCACTCAGCATCGGTGAATTCCAGCACGCAAGCGCACGGAAACTGATTTCCGACAGCGATGTCACCGCGATAGGCCAGGTCATCATCGGCAACCATCCGGGACGCGGCGATGCCGAGGTCACCATCTTCGACGGAACGGGCGTCGGCTTGCAGGATCTGGCCGTCGCGGCGGCGGTTCTGGAACTGGCGAAACAACAGGGAAAGGCCGCGAAGGTCGAGATCTGAACGAAACAAGACAGCCGTGGAAAGGGAGGTCCGCTATGTCTGATGCAACCTATCAGGGGGGCGTTCATCCGGTGGATGAGATGCTGCCCGCCCCCAAGCTGTTCACGCTTGGATTCCAGCACGTGCTGGTCATGTATGCGGGCGCGATCGCGGTTCCGCTGATCGTCGGGCGCGCACTGAACCTGCCGCCCGAGGAGGTGGCATTCCTGATTTCCGCCGACCTTTTCGTCTGCGGCATCGTCTCCATCATCCAGAGCCTTGGCGCGACCCAGTATTTCGGGATCAAGCTGCCCGTGATGATGGGCGTGACCTTTGCATCCGTCGGCCCGATGGTCGCGGTCGCCACGTCCTTGCCCGGCCACGAAGGCGCGCGCGCCCTGTTCGGGGCGATCATCGCGGCGGGGATCATCGGCATCTTCATCGCGCCCTTCATCTCCAGGATGCTGCGGTTCTTTCCGCCGGTCGTGACGGGCACGCTGATCCTGACCATCGGCATCAGCCTGATGCCCATCGGCATCAACTGGATCTTCGGCCTTCAGGTCGGGCCGACCGCGCCCAAGATCGTCGATCCCGCTGCCGCCGCCTGGCTTGAGGCTGCGCGCGCGGCAGGCGAGGTGCCGGCCAGCGTGACGCTGGCGCCAACGGTGCAGAATCCGCTTTATGCAGCCGGTCAGAACATCCTGATCGCGGTTCTGGTGCTGGGCACGATCCTGCTGGTGTCGAAATTCGCCCGTGGCTTCCTGTCCAACATCGCGGTGCTGGTGGGCATCGTCGTGGGCGGCGTCGTCGCGGCCATGCTGGGCATGATGAGCTTCGACAAGGTCGCCTCGGCGGAATGGTTCGCGGTGATCAAGCCCTTCCATTTCGGGATGCCGACATTCGATCCAATCATGATCGCCACGATGGTGCTGGTCATGCTGGTGACGCTGATCGAAAGCACGGGTATGTTCCTGGCGTTGTCGGATATCTGCAAGAAGCCGATGGAACAGAAGTCGCTGGCCGCAGGGCTGCGCGCCGACGGCCTGGGCACCGTGATCGGGGGCATTTTCAATACCTTCCCCTATACCTCGTTCTCGCAGAACGTGGGCCTTGTGGGCGTCACCGGCATCCGGTCGCGCTTTGTCTGCGTGGCGGGCGGCGCGATCATGATCGTGCTGGGCCTGATCCCGAAGATGGGCGCGCTTGTCGAAAGCCTGCCCACGACCGTCCTGGGCGGGGCGGGTCTGGTGATGTTCGGCATGGTGGCGGCGACCGGCGTGCGCATCCTGTCGCGTGTCGATTTCGCCAGCAACCGGCACAACCTGTTCATCGTCGCGATCTCGGTGGGCATGGGGATGATCCCGCTGGTCGCGCCGAACTTCAACCAGTGGATGCCCCACGCGATCCACCCGCTGATCCATTCCGGCATCCTGCTGGCGGCGATCAGTGCGGTCGTGCTGAACTGGTTCTACAACGGCGCAGCCCATGTGGACGAGGAAGAGCTGCGGGCGGCGGGTCATGTCGCGGACCACTAGGACGCTGTTCCGGGGCGCCGAGGTCGTCGTCACCATGGACGACGCCCGGCGCGAGATCCGGGGCGGCGATGTCCTGATCGAGAATGGAAAGATCGTCGCGGCGGGTGAAAACCTGCCGCGCGATGGTGCGACGGTGATCGAGGCTGCGGGCTGCGTCATCACGCCAGGGCTGGTCAACACCCATCACCACCTGTTCCAGACCCTGACCCGCGCGGTGCCCGCCGCGCAGGACGCGGCGCTGTTCGGCTGGCTGCGCACGCTTTATCCCATCTGGTCGCGGATGACGCCGGATGACATCCGCCTGTCGGCCGAGGTGGGGCTTGCGGAACTGGCGCTGTCGGGCTGCACCTGTTCGTCGGACCACTTGTACCTGTTCCCGAACGGATCGCGGCTGGATGACAGCATCGAGGCGGCGCAGGGGATCGGCATCCGCTTCACAGCCACGCGCGGGGCCATGTCCATCGGCGAAAGCAAGGGCGGCCTGCCGCCCGACGCTCTGGTCGAGGACGAGGCCGCGATCCTGCGCGACAGCGAACGGGTGGTCGATGCCTTCCACGACAGGTCAGAGGGTTCGATGGTGCAGGTGGCGCTTGCGCCCTGTTCGCCTTTCTCGGTCAGCCGGGAACTGATGCGCGATGCGGCGATCCTGGCGCGGGAAAAGGGCGTGCGCCTGCACACCCACCTGGCCGAGAATGACGAGGATGTCCGTTATTCTCTGGACAACTTCGGGATGCTGCCGGGCGATTACGCCGAAAGCCTGGGCTGGACGGGTGACGATGTCTGGCACGCCCATTGCGTGAAGCTGTCCGCGCCCGAGATCGACCTGTTCGCCCGCACGGGCACCGGGGTGGCGCATTGCCCCTGTTCCAATGCGCGGCTGGCCAGCGGCATCGCGCCTGTCCGCGCCATGCGCGATGCGGGCGTGCCGGTGGGCCTTGGCGTGGACGGGTCGGCCAGCAACGATTGCAGCCATCTGGGGCTGGAGGCGCGGCAGGCCATGCTGGTCGCGCGGCTCAAGGACGGACCGGCTGCCATGGGCGCGCGCGAGGCGTTGGAGATCGCCACGCTTGGCGGGGCGCGTGTTCTGGGCCGCAGCGACATCGGCGCGCTGAAGCCCGGGATGCAGGCGGATCTGGTGTTGTGGGACGTGTCGGACCTGCCGCTGGCGGGGCAATGGGATCCGGTCGCGGCGCTGATCTTCTGTGCGCCGATCCGCCCCCGTGCGGTCTATGTCGGGGGCAGGGCGGTCGTCGATGATCACCGGCTGCTGACGGCCGACCCGCGTGATCTGCGGGCGCGTGCCGAAAAGGCCGTGGCGCGCTTGGCGGGGTAGGCTGGGGGGCTGTCTGCCCCCCACGCGCTTCGCGCTCCCCCCGAGGATATTTGCGCCAAAGTGAACGCCGGATTTTCTACGAAATCTTAAGACTACCTTGCTTATGGTCCCTCTCGTGCGGATGCGAAGGGATCGGTTATCAAGAAAACAGCGATAATAAGGGAGGGCGACGATGCCTGGATACCTGACCACCCATGTGCTGGACACGGCCCGAGGCCGTCCGGCCGAGGGGATGGAGGTGGTGCTGTTCCGTCTTGAGAACGGCCAGCGGACCGAACTTGCGCGGCTGAAGACCAACAGCGACGGCCGCACTGACAGCCAGATCCTGCCCGCGGCGGATTTCGCCACCGGCACCTATGAACTGGAGTTTCATGCCGGTGCCTGGATGGACACGACAGGCGTTGCGCCTGAAAGCCCCCGTTTCCTGGACGTGATCCCGATCCGCTTCGGCATGTCGCAGGACGACCACTACCATGTGCCGCTGCTGGTCTCGCCTTTCGGCTATTCCACCTATCGGGGAAGCTGATCCATGCTGCACCTGATCCCCGACCAAACCATCATCTGGGAATGGCTGGCCTTTGCGATCCGCTGGACCCATGTCATCACCGCCATCGCCTGGATCGGCTCGTCTTTCTATTTCATCGCCTTGGACTTGGGACTGCAAAAAGCGCCGCACCTGCCGAAAGGGGCGCATGGCGAGGAATGGCAGGTCCACGGAGGCGGCTTCTATCACATCAACAAATACCTGGTCGCCCCCGAACAGATGCCCGAGCATTTGACCTGGTTCAAATGGGAAAGCTATTCGACCTGGCTGTCGGGCGCTGCGCTGCTGATGGTCACATACTGGGCGGGCGCGAACCTGTATCTGATCGACACCGCCAAGGCCGACCTGGCGACCTGGCAGGCGATCCTGATCTCGGCCGGTTCGCTGGCGCTTGGCTGGCTGATCTATGACACGCTGTGCAAGTCGCGCCTGGGCGAGACGCCGACCATCCTGATGCTGCTTCTGTTCGTGGCGCTTGTGGTGATGGGATGGGGCTATACGCAGGTCTTCACCGGCCGCGCGGCGCTGCTGCACCTGGGCGCGTTCACCGCGACGATCATGACGGCCAACGTGTTCTTCATCATCATGCCGAACCAGCGGATCGTGGTGGCGGACCTCAAGGCCGGGCGGGCGCCCGATCCGAAATACGGCAAGATTGCCAAGCTGCGTTCGACGCACAACAACTATCTGACGCTGCCCGTGATCTTCCTGATGCTGTCGAACCATTATCCGCTGGCCTTTGCCAGCCAGTACAACTGGCTGATCGCGGCGCTGATCTTCCTTATGGGCGTGACCATCCGGCACTTCTTCAACACCATGCACGCCCGCAAGGGATACCAGTGGTGGACCTGGGCGGTGACGGTGGTGCTGTTCATCATGGTGATGTGGCTGTCATCGGCTGGCCTGAACCAGGACAGCCTGGAGCAGGCCGAGGCCCGGCCCTTGACCCCGGTGGAAACCCGCTTTGCCGAGGCTGAAGGATTCCAGCAGGTCAGCGACGCGGTGCTGGGCCGCTGTTCCATGTGTCATGCCCGCGAACCCGGCTATGAGGGAATTCGCCATGCACCGAAGGGGGTTTTCCTGGAAACCCCCGGCGACATCGCCCGCCACGCGCGCGAGATCTATGTCCAGGCGGGCCTGACCGATGCCATGCCGCCGGCGAATGTCACCTATATGGAACCGCAGGAACGCGAGCAGATCATCCGCTGGTTCCGGGCAGCAGGTGCGGCGGATCTGGCGGGGATGTAAGGCCCGCCTGGTCTTTCGCCGTCAGAACACCTTTTTCAATTCCCGCACCGCGAAATCCGCAAACATCCGCACCTTTGGATCCTGCAACCGCCGATGCGGCGTCAGGGCGCCGAACTGCGAGGGCAGGGGCCGGTTGTCTGGCAAGACCTCGGCCAGGCGCCCGGCCTTGATGTCCGTCGCGACCTCGTAAAGCGGCCGGTTGGCGATGCCTTCGCCGCCAAGCGCCCAGGCGGTCAGAACATCGCCGTCGTCGGTGTCGAACCGCCCGCTGACCATCATCTTCTGCGGGCCGTCCTCGGATTGCAGAACCCAGTAGTATTCCGGGCTGCGGGGATAGCGCAGCAACAGGCAGTTGTGATCGACCAAATCCTCGGGCGCTTTCGGCGTCCCGCTGCGCGAGAGATAGTCGGGGGATGCGACCAGCACGCGTGGACAGTCCGCGATCTTGCGCCATTTCAATGCGGAATCGGCAGGTTCCCCCAGGAAAAATGCCAAGTCGATGGCGTCTTCCACGATATTGACGTTGCGGTCCGACAGCCGCAGGCGGAAATCCACCCCGGGATTTTCGGCGCAAAAGGGCGGGATCAGCGGCGCGATCAGCCGCCGCCCCAGACCCAGGGGTGCGGTCAGGCGGATCACCCCCTGCGGACGGCCGGAAAAGCTGGACACAAGCGCCTCGGCCTCGTCCAGGGTGTCGATCACGCGGCGGGCGTTGTCGTAAAAGGCGCGCCCGATCTCGGTCGGGGTCAGCTTGCGGGTGGTGCGGTTCAGCAGCCGCACCCCGAATCGGTTTTCCAGATCCTTGATGCGGTTCGAGGCGACCGCCGGTGAAAGCCGCAGATCCCTGCCCCCCGCGGTGATCGACCCCAGTTCGACCACACGGACAAAGACGCGCAGGCTTTCAAGATAGGACATGGATGTTAGGCCGTTTTCAAGGAATCGTGTAAAGTCTTCCGGGTCGGCACCGATTTCGCAACCGTTTTTTTCGGCCTAGGTTTTCCCATGGGTCCACAGCCACAAAGGAATGCCATGACACCCGCGCTGCGCTTTTTGCTGAACGGCAGGCCCGTCGAATTGACCGCTGTCGGGGCATCCGACACGCTGCTGGATTTCCTGCGCATCGACCGGCGGCTGACCGGCACCAAGGAAGGCTGCGCCGAGGGCGACTGCGGCGCCTGCACCGTGCTGGTGGGCCGGCTGACCGATGATGGGCTGGTCTATGAACCCGTGAATGCCTGCATCCGCTTTCTGGCAAGCTGCCACGGCTGCCATGTCGTGACGATCGAACACCTGCGCGGTCCCGACGGCGGGCTGCACCCGATCCAGGCGGCGATGGTGGAATATCATGGCAGCCAGTGCGGCTTTTGCACGCCCGGCATCATCATGGCGCTGTATGGCTTGTGGATGACCAATCCCGAGGCCTCGGCCACCGATATCGAGGTCGCGCTGCAGGGCAATATTTGCCGCTGCACGGGATACGAGCCGATCATCAAGGCCGCGCTTGCCGCCAGCCGCGCAGGCGGTCAGGCCGCCGACGCCCTGGCGGTGGAACGCGAGCTTGTGGCTGCAAGACTGCGCGATATGCGGGGCGATCGGGTCGAACTGTCGAAGAACGGTGAACGCGCGGTCATCCCCGCCGACACCGACGACCTGGCCGCCGTGCTGGAGGCCGAGCCGAAGGCCACGATCATCGCAGGGGCGACCGATGTGGGCCTGTGGGTCACGAAGTTCATGCGCGACATTTCGCCCGCCGTGTTCATCGGCCACCTGATGAAGTCGAAGCGTGTCGAGAATGGCGAGATCCGGCTGGGCGCGGGCGTGACCTATTCCGAAGCCGCGCCCCTGATCCGCCAGCACATCCCCGCCGCCTATGATTACTGGCTGCGCATTGGCGGCTGGCAGGTGCGCAACATGGGCACCATCGGGGCCAACATCGCCAACGGATCGCCCATCGGCGACACGCCGCCCCTGCTGATCGCGCTGGGCGCGCGGATCGTGCTGCGCAAGGGCGCGGCGCGGCGCGAATTGCCGCTGGGGGACTTCTTCATCGAATACGGGAAACAAGACCGTGCGCCGGGCGAGTTTGTCGAGGAAGTCATCATCCCGGCCCATCCGCAGGCCATGATCGCCGCCTACAAGATCACCAAGCGCCGCGACAGCGACATCACCGCCGTCGCCGCAGGTTTCTGCCTGACCGTTGACAATGGCACCATCACCGATGCCCGGATCTGCTTCGGCGGCATGGCGGGCACGCCCAAGCGCGCCACGGGGGCCGAGGCCGCGCTGACTGGCCAGCCCTTCGCCCGCAAGACGTTCGAGGCCGCAGCCCGCGCCGTGGCCGACGACTTCCAGCCCTTGTCCGACTGGCGCGCCAGCGCCGATTATCGCCGCACGGTCGCCGCCAACCTGTTCCGCCGCTTCTGGCTGGAACAATCCGAGCCCGGCCTGCCCGTGCGCCTGAGCCAAGCCGTAGGAGCGTGAGATGAAAGACGAAACCGCCATTCGCGGCCAGGCCCATCAGGACACCATCCACGACAGCGCCATCAAGCACGTCACCGGCCGCGCCGACTATACCGACGACCTGGCCGAGCCTCACGGGTTGCTGCACGCCTATCTGGGCTTGTCGCAATGCGCCCACGGGCTGATTACCGGCATGGATTTTTCGGGAACGCTGGCATCCCCGGGCGTGGTGGGCGTGCTGACGGCCGAGGACATTCCCGGCGTCAACGACGTGTCGCCCAATGGCAAGAACGACGACCCGATCTTTGCGGAACGCGAGGTTCTGTTCTGGGGCCAGCCGGTCTTTGCCGTGATCGCGGAAACCCGCGACCAAGCGCGGCGCGCGTCGCACAAGGCGCGCATCACCTATGACGTTCTGCCTCATGCGCTGGACCCGATGGCCGCGAAGGACGCGGGCATGGGCTATGTCACCGACCCGCTGACGCTGCGCCGGGGCGATGCCGACGCGGGCATGGCCGCCGCGCCCCGTCGCATCAAGGGTCGCTTCAACATCGGCGGGCAGGACCATTTCTATCTGGAAGGCCAGATCGCCATGGCCATCCCGGGCGAGGACGAGGACGTGACAATCAACGTCTCGACCCAGCACCCGTCCGAGGTGCAGCACATGGTCGCCCATGTCCTGGGCTGCCGGAACAACGCGGTCGTGGTGAACGTGCGCCGCATGGGCGGGGGCTTCGGCGGCAAGGAAACGCAGATGAACCTGTTTTCCTGCGTCGCGGCCATCGCCGCCAAGCGCTGGAACCGCGCCGTCAAGATCCGTCCCGACCGCGACGACGACATGACCGCCACCGGCAAGCGCCACGATTTCGTCGTGGATTACGAGGTGGGCTTTGACGACACCGGCAAGATCCGCGCCGTCCGGGGCGACTGGTATGCCCGCTGCGGCTTTTCCGCCGACCTGTCCGGCCCGGTGACGGACCGCGCGCTGTTTCACGCGGACAACGCCTATTACTACCCCGACGTGCGGATCAGCAGCCATCCGATGAAGACGAACACCGTCAGCAACACCGCATTTCGCGGCTTCGGCGGTCCGCAAGGGGTGATTGTCGCCGAACGGATGATCGAGGAAATCGCCTATGCCCTGGGCCGTGACCCGCTGGAAATCCGCAAGGCGAACCTCTACCAGAACGGCCAGCTGACCCCCTATCACCAGGAGGTCAACGACCAGATCCTGCCCCGCATCTTCGCCGATCTGGAGGCATCCAGCGACTATCAGGCCCGCCGCCAGGCCGTGCTGGACTGGAACGCCAAAGGCGGCGTGATCCGCAAGGGCATCGCGCTCACGCCGGTCAAGTTCGGCATCAGCTTCACCGCGACCTGGTTCAACCAGGCAGGCGCGCTGATCCATGTCTATAACGACGGCTCCATCGCCCTGAACCATGGCGGGTGCGAGATGGGGCAGGGCCTGAACACCAAGGTCGCCCAGATCGTCGCCGAGGCTTTCCAGTGCGACATCACCTGCATCAAGATCACCCGCACCACGACGGAAAAGGTGCCCAATACCTCGGCCACGGCGGCGTCCTCGGGGACGGACCTGAACGGCATGGCGGCGCTGGACGCGGCCGAGCAGATCAAGGCCCGGCTCGTCGAATTCGTGGCCGAACGCTGGCAGCAGCCGCGCGAGGACGTCCGGTTCGTCCCCGGCCATATCCGCGCGGGCGACCACATGATCCCCTGGAACGACGTGATCGCGGCGGCCTATATGGCGCGGATCCACCTGTCGGCGGCGGGTTTCTACAAGACGCCGAAGATCCATTGGGACCGCGCGACGGGGCGGGGGCGGCCTTTCTATTACTATGCCTATGGCGCTGCGGTGTCCGAGGTGTCGGTCGATACCCTGACCGGAGAATACGTCATCGACCGCACCGACGTGATCCACGACGTGGGCCGGTCGCTGAACCCGGCGCTGGACAAGGGCCAGGTCGAGGGCGCCTTTGTCCAGGGCGCAGGCTGGCTGACGACCGAGGAATTGTGGTGGGATGACAAGGGACGGCTGCGCACCCATGCGCCGTCGACCTACAAGGTGCCGCTGGCATCCGACCGCCCGCGAATCTTCAACGTCAGCCTTGCCGACTGGTCCGAGGCGACCGAGCGCACCATCAAGCGGTCCAAGGCCGTGGGCGAGCCTCCCTTCATGCTGGGCATCAGCGTCTTCGAGGCGATCAACATGGCCGTTGCGTCCTTCAGCGGTTACCGCGAACCGGCCCGCCTGGACGCCCCCGCCACGGCCGAGCGCGTGCTGATGGCGATTGAGGCGCTGCGGGGATGATCCGGGTCCGGGTCATATCGGCCCTCGGGTCCACGCCACGCGATGCGGGGGCCGAGATGTTCGTCGGCCCCGATCGCGTGGAAGGCACCATCGGCGGCGGCCAGCTGGAATACATGGCCATCGACCGCGCGCGAGCCATGCTGGCGTCAGACGAGGCCGAGGCCCGCATGGACATTCCCCTTGGCCCTGAGATCGGGCAATGCTGCGGGGGACGCGTGGTCCTGCAACTGGACCGCCATGGCCCCACGCCCGAGGATCATCCCGATGTGCTGGTCTTTGGCGCGGGCCATGTCGGGCGCGCGCTGGCGCAGGCCCTGCATACCCTGCCGGTCAACCCCCTGCTGATCGACCAACGTCCCGAGGAACTGGCCCAGGCTGCGCCCGGCATCGAAACACGCCTGACCCCCTTGCCCGAGGCCGAGATCCGCGCCGCCCGCCCTGGCAGTTCCGTGGTGATCCTGACCCATGACCACGCGCTCGACTTCCTGCTGGCGGCCGAGGCACTGGCGCGGCACGACCTGCCCTATGTCGGCATGATCGGCAGCGCCACCAAGCGTGCGCAGTTCAGCCGCTTTGCCCGCGAACGGGGCCTGGACCCTGCGCCCTTGATCTGCCCCATCGGCGCGGGCTTCACCCATGACAAGCGCCCGGCCGTCATTGCCGCCTTCACCGCCGCCGAACTGATCGCGCGGCTGACCGTCAATTCTTCTTCACGAAAATATCCATGCAACAGCTGATCCGGGGCCGCGTTCTGGGCTTCCATGCCGACCCACAGGACACCGACGCCAACCACCGCTACCTCGAGGACGGCGCGATCCTGGTCGAGGATGGCCGCATCCTTGCCGTGGACGACTACACGGCCTTGGCGCGCCCCGACCTGGCGGAAATCGACCATCGCCCGCACCTGATCCTGCCGGGCTTCATCGACACGCATATCCATTTCCCGCAGCTGCAGGTGATCGCCAGCTGGGGCGCGCAGCTTCTGGACTGGCTGAACACCTATACCTTCCCCGAGGAGGCGCGCTTTCGCCAGCAGGGCCATGCCCCCGCCATGGCCGACGCTTTTCTGAACCTGCTGACCGACCACGGCACGACCACCGCCGTTGCCTTCTGTTCCGTTCACAAGGAATCCGCCGAGGCGCTGTTTTCCGCAGCCCACGCCCGGAACATGGCAATGGTCGCGGGCAAGGTGATGATGGATCGCAATGCCCCGCCCGAGGTGCTGGACACGCCCCGGCAGGGATACGACGACAGCAAGGCCCTGATCGACCGCTGGCACGGAACGGGGCGCCAGCGCTACGCGATTACCCCGCGCTTTGCCATCACCTCGACCCCCGAACAGATGGAGATGGCGGGAGCGCTGGTGCGCGAACATCCCGATTGCCATGTCCAGACGCACCTGTCGGAAAACCTGGACGAGATCGACTTCACGCTGAGCCTTTATCCCCAGGCCCGCGATTACCTGGACATCTATGAAACCTATGGCCTGCTGTCCGACAAGCTGCTGCTGGGCCATTCCATCCATCTGCGCCCGCGAGAGATCGCGCGCATGGCCGAAACCGGCAGCCGGGCGGTGTTCTGCCCGACCTCGAACCTGTTCCTGGGATCCGGGCTGTTCGACGAGGCAGGGCTGCGGGCAGCGGGCGTGGTCAGCGGCATCGCCACCGATGTCGGCGGCGGCACCAGTTATTCGATGCTGCAAACCCTGAACGAAGGCTACAAGATCCTGCAACTGCGCGGGCAAAAGCTGACACCGCTGTCGGCCTTTCACTGGATCACGCGGGGCAATGCCCTGGCCCTGGGCATGGAGGATCAGATCGGCACACTGGCGCCCGGCAGCATGGCGGATCTGGTGGTGCTGGACGCCCGCGCCACGCCCGCGATGGCGCTGCGCATGGAACGGGCTGAAACGCTGGAACAGGAACTGTTCGTGCTGCAGATCATGGGCGACGACCGCAGCATCCGCCAGACCTATGTGGCGGGTAAGCCGATGAAGAAACATGGTTAATGCCGTGGCGTCACGGCAATAATCCGTGATCGTCGGGAACTTCGACGCCGGTTTCCGAATTTTACACGCAGATACGGAAATGGAGATCACGATGAAAACCCTTCTGACCATGACCGCAGTGGCGACGCTTGCAGCGGGCGCCAGCTTTGCCGAAACGACCATCGTTCAAACCCAGCCTTCGACCTCGGTGACGCAGGTCGAAAGCGACCCGAACACCACCGGCGGCGGCGCCCTTGGCGGCGCGGCGACCGGTGCAATCGCTGGCGCGGCGGTTGGCGGCCCGGTTGGTGCGGCCATCGGCGGCGTCGCAGGTGCTGTCATGGGCGACGTCAGCGAAGACGCGCTGACCCCCGAAACCCGCACCTATATCATGGAAAACCGCACCGAGTCCGTTGTTCTGGACGGCGAGCTTGCGGTTGGCACCGTTGTGCCGGAAACGGCGACGATCCAGACGGTGCCGAACTCGACCGTGCAATACGTCTATGTCAACGACCGCCCCGTCGTGGTCGAGCCCGAGACCCGCAAGGTCATCCACATCTACGAATAAGCGTAGGGGCTTGTCCCCGCGCTGCAGGCCGGTCCTTCGGGGCCGGCCTTTTCATATGTGCGGGCTTTTCTCAGCCCACGGCGCAGGCTATCCCTTGCGTAACAAGACCGGCCGCAAGGGACAGCTACATGACCAAGATCACCCCCGTCCTGATGGCAGGCGGATCGGGAACCCGCCTGTGGCCCGTGTCCCGCAAGAGCTTTCCCAAGCAGTTCGCCCCCTTGATGGGGGACCAGACCCTGTTCCAAGCCTCGGCCCGCAGGCTGGCAGGACCGGACTTTGCCGATCCCGTGGTGATGACGAACGCGGATTTCCGCTTTATCGTGGCCGAGCAACTGGAACAGGCCGGCATACGCCCGGGCGCCATCGTGATCGAGCCGTCGGGCCGCAACACCGCCCCCGCGATCCTGGTCGCCGCGCTGATGGTCGCGGCGAAAGATCCCGAAGGGCTGTTGCTGGTCGCCCCCTCCGACCATGTGATCCCGGACGAGGCGGCCTTTGGGCGTGCCGTGCGGCAGGGCGCGGGACCGGCGGCCGAGGGGCGGATCGTCACGTTCGGCATCACCCCCGACCGGCCCGAGACCGGCTATGGCTATCTGGAACTGGCGGGCCAGGGCGACGGCCCTCAGCCCTTGGCCCGCTTTGTCGAAAAGCCCGATGCGGCGACGGCGGCGCAGATGCTGGCACAAAGCAATTTCCTGTGGAACGCAGGCATCTTCCTGTTCAAGGCCAGCATCATGGTTGACGCCTTTCGCGCCCATGCGCCGGAATACCTGTCCCCCGTGCTGGCTGCCCTGGACGACGCCAAGGACGACATCGGCTTTCTGCGGCTGGCCAAGGGGCCTTGGGACAGCCTGCCCGACCAGTCCATCGACTATGCGGTGATGGAAAAGGCCGGCAACCTGACCGTGGTGCGCTTTTCCGAACGCTGGTCCGACCTGGGGGGCTGGGACGCCGTCTGGCGCGAGGCCTTGCTGGAGGAACCCTCGGACACCGGGGTGGTGACGGACGGCAATTCCACCGCGATCGACTGCCACGACGTGCTGCTGCGGTCGGACAGCGACGACTTGCAGGTCGTGGGGATCGGCTTGACGGATGTCATGGTCGTCGCGACATCGGACGCGGTGCTGGTGGCCGACAAAAGCCGCGCCCAGGACGTGCGCCACGCCGTCACCGCGCTGAAGGCCAAGGGCTGCAAGCAGGCCACGGCATTCCCGCGCGATCACCGCCCCTGGGGCTGGTTCGAGACACTAGCCCTGGCCGACCGTTTTCAGGTCAAGCGCATCGTCGTGAAGCCAGGCGCGGCCCTGTCGCTGCAAAGCCATGTGCATCGGTCCGAACACTGGATCGTCGTGTCGGGCACAGCCAAGGTGACGGTCGATGACAAGGTGACGCTGGTGACGGAAAACCAGTCGATCTATGTGCCGCTGGGCGCCGTTCACCGGATGGAAAACCCCGGCAAGGTGCCCATGGTCCTGATCGAGGTGCAGACCGGCAGCTATCTGGGCGAAGACGACATCATCCGATACGAGGATGTCTATGCCCGTAACAGCGCCGAGTGAGCGATAAGCCGGGGGCGCTTCGCCCCCCGGACCCCCCGAGGATATTGAAGCCAAGGTAAAAGAGATATGCCGCGCTTTCATAATCTTCTGTAGGATTATGAATTTGCCGTTGCGCGCCCCTGTCGCTATAGCTGCGCCTTCCTGGCAAGGGTTGACACAATGACCGGCAGACTTTCCCGATCCCCCGCCTTCGCGGCGCTTGACGCGGCTGCGGCCGAACGGATCCTGATCCTGGACGGGGCGATGGGCACGCAGATCCAGCAGCTTCGACTGGCCGAGGACGATTATACGGGCCGCGGGTCGGGCCATGCCTGCCGCCATCATTCCGATCATCCCCAGCAGGGCAACAACGACCTGCTGATCCTGACCCAGCCCCAAGCGGTCGAGGAGATCCATTACCGCTATGCCATGGCGGGCGCGGATATCGTCGAAACCAACACCTTTTCCGCCACCACCATCGCCCAGGCCGATTACGGGATGCAGGAGGCCGTCCACGACCTGAACGTCGAGGGCGCGCGCATCGTGCGCCGGGCGCTGGACCGCGCAACCGCGCAGGACGGGCGGCCGCGTTTCGTCGCGGGTGCCATCGGGCCGACGAACCGCACCGCGTCCATCAGCCCGGATGTGAACGACCCCGGATACCGCGCCGTCACCTTTGACGATCTGCGCACAGCCTATCTGCAACAGGCACTGGGCCTGATTGAAGGCGGCGCCGACATCCTGCT
This sequence comes from Paracoccus actinidiae, assembly GCF_030863885.1. NCBI lineage: Bacteria > Pseudomonadati > Pseudomonadota > Alphaproteobacteria > Rhodobacterales > Paracoccaceae > Paracoccus > Paracoccus actinidiae. The sequence continues at coordinate 566,320 of NZ_CP132956.1, read as the reverse complement.
GATCGAAACGATCTTCGACACGCTGAATGCCAAGGCCGCGATCTTCGCCTGCATCCAAGCGATGGAAGCGCACGGGCAGGCCTTGCCGCTGGTGATTTCGGGGACGATCACCGACGCATCCGGGCGCACGCTGTCGGGGCAGACGCCCACCGCCTTTTGGTATTCGGTCCGCCATGCCCGGCCCTGGTCGGTGGGCCTGAACTGCGCGCTTGGCGCATCGGCCATGCGTCCGCATCTGGCGGAACTGGCGGGCGTGGCGGACACAAACATCTGCGCCTATCCCAACGCCGGCCTGCCCAATGCCTTTGGCCAATATGACGAAGGCCCCGGCGATACCGCCGTGCAGGTTGCCGAATTCGCGCGCGAAGGCTTGGTCAACGTCGTCGGCGGCTGCTGCGGCACCACGCCCGACCACATCCGCGCCATTGCCGAGGCTGTTGCGGCTTATGCCCCCCGAAAGGTTCCGGAATATGCTTGAACGTCACTTGCGCCTGTCGGGCCTAGAACCCTTTGTCCTGACGCCCGACATTCCCTTCGTGAACATCGGCGAACGCACCAACGTCACCGGGTCTGCCCGCTTCCGCAAGTTGATCACCAACCGCGATTATGCCGCAGCCCTGGAGGTTGCGCGCGATCAGGTGGAAAACGGCGCGCAGATCATCGACATCAACATGGACGAAGGGCTGATCGACAGCCGTGCCGCCATGGTCGAATACCTGAACCTGCTGGCGGCCGAACCCGACATCGCCCGCGTTCCGGTGATGATCGACAGTTCCAAATGGGAGGTGATCGAGGCGGGCCTGCAATGCGTCCAAGGCAAGCCAGTCGTCAATTCCATCAGCATGAAGGAAGGCGAGGAGCAGTTCCGCCATCAGGCCCGCCTCTGCCTCGCCTATGGCGCGGCGGTCGTGGTCATGGCCTTTGACGAACAGGGACAGGCCGACACCTGCGCCCGCAAGATCGAGATCTGCACGCGGGCCTATGAAATCCTGACCGAGGAAGTGGGCTTCCCGCCCGAGGACATCATCTTCGACCCCAACATCTTCGCCGTGGCGACGGGGATCGAGGAGCACAACAACTATGGCGTCGATTTCATCGAGGCCACCCGCTGGATCCGCCAGAACCTGCCCCACGCCCATGTCTCGGGCGGGGTGTCGAACCTGTCCTTCTCGTTCCGCGGCAACGAGCCCGTGCGCGAAGCGATGCACGCTGTGTTCCTGTATCATGCGATCCAGGCGGGCATGGACATGGGCATCGTGAATGCGGGGCAGCTTGCCGTTTATGACGCGATCGAAGCGGATCTGCGCGACGCCTGCGAGGATGTGGTCCTGAACCGCCGCCCCGATGCCACCGAACGCCTGCTGGAGATCGCCGAACGCTTCAAGGGCGAAGGCGGGCAGAAGGCACGCGAAAAGGATCTGTCCTGGCGCGAATGGACCGTCGAAAAACGGCTGGAACACGCGCTGGTGAACGGCATCACCGAATATATCGAGGCCGACACCGAGGAAGCACGCCTTCAGGCCGAACGCCCGCTGCACGTCATCGAAGGCCCGCTGATGGCGGGGATGAACGTGGTGGGCGACCTGTTCGGCGCGGGCAAGATGTTCCTGCCGCAGGTGGTGAAATCCGCCCGTGTGATGAAGCAGGCGGTCGCCGTCCTTCTTCCCTATATGGAGGAGGAAAAGCGTCTGACCGGCGGCACTGAACGGCAGGCGGCGGGCAGGATCCTGATGGCGACGGTCAAGGGCGACGTTCACGACATCGGCAAGAACATCGTCGGCGTGGTCCTGGCCTGCAACAATTATGAAGTGATCGACCTGGGGGTCATGGTCCCTGCGCAGAAGATCCTCGAGGTCGCGAAGGAACGGCAGGTCGATGTGATCGGCCTGTCCGGCCTGATCACGCCGTCCCTGGACGAGATGGTCCATGTCGCCTCGGAAATGGAACGCGAGGGCTTCCATGTGCCCCTGCTGATCGGCGGCGCCACGACCTCGAAAATCCACACGGCGGTCAAGATCGCGCCGCGCTATCACCAGGGCGCAGCCGTCTATGTCACCGATGCCAGCCGCGCTGTTGGGGTGGTGTCGTCCCTGCTGTCGCCCACCCAGCAGGCGGGCTATGTGGACGGGATCCGCGCCGAATACCTGGAAGTTGCGGAACGCCACGAACGGGCCGAGGCTGCGAAGCAGCGCCTGCCGCTGGTTGCGGCGCGGGCCAATGCGCTGAAGGTGGACTGGTCCGGCTACCGCGCCACTGTCCCGCAGTTCACCGGCCCCCGGATCGTCGAAGACTGGGATCTGGCGGAAATCGCGCGCTATATCGACTGGACGCCGTTCTTCCAAACCTGGGAGTTGAAGGGCGTCTATCCCCGCATCCTTGACGATGAAAAGCAGGGCGAGGCCGCTCGCGCCTTGTTCAAGGAAGCGCAGGAGATGCTGGCCCGCATCATCGACGGCAAGTGGTTCAACCCCCGCGCAGTGCTGGGCTTCTGGCCTGCCAACGCGGTGGGCGATGACATCCGCCTGTTCACGGGCGAGGACAGGTCGAAGCCGCTGGCAACCCTGCACACCCTGCGCCAGCAGGTGACGAAGCGCGGCGACCGCCCGAACGTGGCGCTGTCCGATTTCGTGGCGCCCGAGGGCCGGCCTGATTATGTCGGCGGCTTCGTCGTCACCGCCGGTCCCGAGGAATCCGAGATCGCGGCCCGCTATGAACGCGCGAATGACGATTATTCCGCCATCATGGTCAAGGCCCTTGCCGACCGCATCGCCGAGGCCATGGCCGAGATGCTGCACGAACGCGTCCGCAAGGAATTCTGGGGCTATGGCGCGGACGAAACCTTCAAGCCGCAGGATCTGATCGGAGAGCCCTACAAGGGCATCCGCCCCGCGCCCGGCTATCCCGCGCAGCCCGACCATACCGAAAAGCTGACCTTGTTCCGCCTGCTGGATGCCGAGGCCGCGACCGGGGTGCGGCTGACGGAAAGCATGGCGATGTGGCCGGGGTCGTCGGTGTCCGGCCTTTATATCGGGCATCCCGACAGCTATTACTTCGGCGTGGCGAAGATCGAGGAAGACCAGGCCCGCGACTATGCCGCGCGCAAGGGCATGGACCTGTCCGAGGTCGAACGCTGGCTGGCGCCGATCCTGAACTATATCCCACGCAAAAAGGACGAGGCTGCCTAAGCCCCGTCCTTTCTTCTTCATCTAAATATCCCAAGGGGGTGCGGGGGACTGGTCCCCCGCCTTTCCGCCTAGAACCCGGCCTTGATCTTCTCGAACTCGGCCAGCTGCTTTTCGCGCTGCGCCGGATCGTTCGGGGTCTGCGCCAGGATCGGGGCGTCGATCTCGCCCAGACCTTCCTTTACGGCAGGCTCCTCGGCAATGGTCGCCATCGCCTCGGTCGAGGTATGCCCATAGCCGATCGTGTCCAGCAGCGCCTTGCCCGCCGAAGGCTCCAGCCAGGCGTTGATGAAGTCATAGGCCTTTTCCTCGTTGCCCGGCCCGTTCTTCAGGTTGATATAGCCGCAAAAGAAGGTGGACGATCCTTCCTTTGGCGCCCGCTGGAAGCCCACCGGATAGTTGTCGGCTTGCAGATAGACGACGCCGTCGTTCCAGGACCAGGCGATGTCCACCGCGCCGGACGCCATCAACTGGGCCTGTTCCGACGGATCGGCCCAATAGGCCGCGACGTTCTGATGCGCCTGGCGCAGCCAATCGGCCGCGGCGGCGAATTGTTCGTCGGTCACGTCCGTCCAGTCGGTCGTCCCGGTCGCCAGATAGGCAAGCGCCCAGACATCGTCCGACGAATCCGGCAGGGACGTGCGGCCCTGGTATTTGGGGTCGGTGAAGACCTGCAGGGTGGACACGTCCTCGGCCGGGACCGTCTCGGTGTTATAGGCGATGGCGGTCGCGCCCCAGTCGGTCGGGATGAACCACACGCCCTGGTCATCCTTGAACACCTCGGATTCCAGGAACTCGGGCGCGATCTTGTCGAAATTCGGGATTTTCGACGTATCCCAAGGCTCGATCAGTCCGGCATCGCGGTATTTGCTGACCATCTGACTGCAGGGATGGGCCACATCGGCCTGAAACCCCGAGGCGACCTTCTGGAACGCCTCGTCGTCGTCGCCGTAAAAGGCATAGGTCGGGCTGTCGCCATGCTTGTCCACATAGCCCTGGAAGATCGACGGTTCCTCGAACCCTGCCCAGTCGAAGACGGTCAGTTCCGGGTCCGCCGCAAGGGCGGGCAGGGCGATGGCAGAGGCAAGGGCGGTAGTTGTCAGCAAGCGCATGAAATCGGCCTTCCTGTTGGGCGGTTTGACCAAACGCTAACGGCCGCGAAACCCTCGCGCAAGGGCATCGCGCGGCTCTCAACGACCGGTGATCACCGCATCCGCAGGGCGCCGTCCAGGCGGATCACCTCGCCGTTCAGATAGGCGTTTTCGACAATATGCGCGGCCATGCGGGCAAATTCCCGTGGATCGCCAAGCCGGGGCGGGAAGGTGACCTCGGCCGCAAGCCCGTCCTGCACGTCGGGCGGCAGCCCGCGCAGCATCGGCGTGGCAAAGATGCCCGGTGCGATGGCGCAGACCCGGATCCCCAGGCCCGCCAGATCGCGCGCAAGCGGCAGGGTTATGCCCGCGATTGCCGCCTTGGATGCGGCATAGGCGGCCTGGCCCTTTTGCCCGTCAAAGGCCGCGACGGATGCGGTGTTGACGATCACGCCATTCTCGGTCCGCCCGTTCCGGGCCATTTCCGCTGCCGCCAGCCGCAGGACATTGAAGCTGCCGATCAGGTTCACGTCGACCACGCGGCGAAAGGCGTCCAGGTCATGCGGTCCGTTCCGCCCGACCGTCCGTTCGCCAATGACCACGCCCGCGCAGTTCACGCAGATGTCGATCCCACCCATGCGATCCACGGCCTGCGCAATGGCCGCAGCGGTGCTGTCGGCCGAAGTCACGTCGGCCTGGACGTGGTTGGGATCATCCCCCGCGTCCCGGTCCAGGATGACCACGGTGGCGCCTTGTTCACGGAACCATGCCGCGGTCGCGGCGCCCAGGCCCGACGCGCCGCCGGTGACAATGGCCCGGCTGTTTCGCAGTTCCATCGGTCCCTCCTTACCGGTCCAGCAATTCCGGCCCGCCGGTGATGGCGGGGTCGGCGACACCGATCTGATCCATGTCTTTGCACGCAAAATCCACTGCGCCCAGGATCGTCTGGATCGCGGCCAGCCGCGCGCGTCGCTTGTCGTCGGACCGGATCACGGTCCAGGGCGCGATGGGCGAATGCGACAGGTTCAGCGTGTCGCGGATCGCGGCGGTGTAATCGTCCCATTTCGCCAGCCCGTCCACATCGATCCGGGAAAGCTTCCATTGCTTCAGAGGATCGGATTCCCGGTCCAGAAAGCGGCGCATCTGTTCGGCGCGGCCCACATTCAGCCACAGCTTGACCAGGATGATCCCGTCATCGACCAGGGTTTGTTCAAAGCCTGGCAACTGGCGGAAAAAGGCGTTGCGCTGCTGTTCGGTCGAAAAGCCGAAGACGCGCTCGACGATGCCGCGATTATACCAGCTTCGGTCGAACAGGGTTATTTCCCCTGCGGCGGGCAACCAGTCCACATAGCGTTGGAAATACCACTGACCCGCCTCGCGTTCGGTCGGGGTGGGCAGGGCGACGATACTGGCGGATCGGGGATTCAGGTTTTCGCGGGTGCGTTCGATGGTGCCGCCCTTGCCGGCGGCGTCGCGCCCCTCGAACAGCACGACCAGCCGCTTGCCGGTCGCCACCACGTCCCCCATCATGCGCACCAGTTGCAGCTGCAACTGGTCCATCTGCGCCTCGTAGATCTTCTTGTCCAGTTCCCGGCGATAAGGATAGGTCGGATCCAGGATGCCGTCCTTGTCCGCGCCCTCCACCAGCTTCCTGATGTCCTTGGGTGCGGCCTTCAAGGCCTCGGTGATCTTGCCGACCAGGGGAAGGTCCGGGGTTTGGGCCATGTCCTATCCTTCGCCGATGCGGTTCAGATCGTATTGGGTCGTCTGATAGATCTCGTTGATCCAGTTACCGTAAAGCAGATGCGCATGGCTGCGCCAGCGGTTCGACGGCGCGCGGGCCGGATCGTCGTCGGGATAATAGTTCGACGGCACGTTGATCAGCCTGCCCGCAGCCACGTCGCGATCGTATTCTTCCTTGAGCGTGGTGCTGTCGTATTCGAAATGGTTGAAGACATACAGCGCGCGGTGGCCCGGATCCTCCAGCAGGCAGGGACCGCACTGGTCGCTGGCCAGCAGGGTGCGCAGGGCAGGGCGGGCGTCCACGTCGGGCTGGCGCACCTCTGTCCAGCGGCTGACGGGGACCAGCACATCGTCCGAGAACCCCCGCAGATAGGGGGACGCAGGGGCCTGGTTGTGGTGGCGGAAGCAGCCGAATGCCTTGTGGTCCAGGGGGTGCTTTTCAAGCCGGTGGAAATGCCAGGCCATCGCCATGCCGCCCCAGCAGACGCCGAAGGTGGAATGGACATGGCTTTGCGTCCAGGCGAACACCTGGGTCAGTTCGTCCCAATAGGTCACGTCCTCGAAAGGAAGCTTTTCGACCGGTGCGCCGGTGATCAGAAGGCCGTCGAATTTCTCGCCCGTGGCGGCAACATCGCGGAAGGGACGATAGAAGCTTTCCATATGGTCGGCGGCGGTGTTGCGGCTTTCATGGTCGGACATGCGGATCAACTGAAAGTCGATCTGCAGGGGCGTGGCGCCGATCAGCCGCGCGAACTGGTTTTCGGTCTGGATCTTCTTGGGCATCAGGTTCAGCAGCGCGATGCGCAGCGGCCGGATGTCCTGCGTCGCCGCCCGGCCCGGAGACATGACCATCACGCCTTCGTCCGACAGGATGCGATAGGCGGGCAGGTTCTCGTTCAGGGTGATGGGCATGGGTTCATTCCTTGCGGTCGATGGCGCGTGCGATCAGGCGGTCGAAATCGGCGGGGGTTCGGACTTCGGCCACTTCCTCGGCCAGGATGGTGACGCCGCGCCGCGCCATGGCTTCGTATCGCGGCTGGCGGTGGGCCAGGGCGCGGGCATAGGTCCACCGGATGAAGTCGTCGGGATTGACCTCGTCCCCGTCCAGGCCCTTTTCCACGCGATAGGCGATCCAGGCCTTTTCCAGGAATTCAGGCTGGTAATACATGGGCTTGGGTGCGCGGTCGAAGCGGCGGACCAGTTCGGCGGTATGGGCATCCGACCCCTTGATCCAGACCATCAGCAGGTCGCGTTCCAAGGCCTGCAGGACCGGATCGGCGGGATCGTCGGGGTCCACGACCTCGCAGATGGACCCGCCGCTGTCGCAGACGAAATGCGGGATGGCATAGATGTCGCGGGCGCGGGTCATGAAATGGCGCGTGTCCAGAAGGGCTGCGATTTCCGCACGGCGGTGCTGGTTCTGGCGCAGGCAGTATTCGTCAAAGGGCAGCCCCCCGCGCGACGGGCTGCCGGGCTTGCCCAGATAGGTGGACAGCGGCGCCAGGTTGTCAAAGGTGATGTTGCTGGCGACATAGATGCTGTCAGACAAGAGCAGTTCCCGCAGGAAAGGAACCTTCATCGCCTCGCGCTTGAAGTTGTCGGCGATGAATTCGCCCATGTAGCGGGTGCCGATCCGGTAATCGACGCTATAGTGGAACCAGTCGCCCGCTTCGCGCAGCATATTGGCCAGATAGGTTTTGCCCAGGCCCGACATCCCGAACAGCACAATGCGCTTGGCGCTTGTCCCCAGCCATTCGCCGCCGCTGCCATAGATCATCGGATGCCCCTTTGTTTCGGGCGCATAGGTAATGCGCAGGATGCCGAAAGCAAAGGCCCCGCCGAAGCGGGGCCTTGCCGGTGCCGCACTGCTGCGGTGTCAGAAGCTGTAGCCGATGCGGACGCCGACACCCCACGCGTCGCTGTCGTCCATCGTTGCAACGGTGGTCTTGTTTCCGCTTTCCCCGATTCCCAGGTCGGCATCGCCCAGCTTGGTGTAGTTGATGCCGGTGGTGATCTTCAGGTTGTCCATCGTGTAGATCGCGGCAACCGTAATCGCCTTGCGCCCGTTGGTCGGCGCCAGCGGCGATGCCGTGTCCCCTTCGTCCGGTTCGTAAAGGAACGAAACCGAACCCGACCAGTTCTCGGTGAACTTGCGTCCCACGCCGATGGTATAGGTTGTCGTATCCTCCACCTCGACCAGCGGAATGATTCCCGGGGTAGCAGTGGCGATCGGAAAGACAAAGTTGTCCACCACGAACTCTGACCATTTCACCCAGCGTATGGAGCCGAAGAGCAACGTACCCTCGGCAATTCCGGTCTGCCCCTCCAGGGTCCAGCTGCGCGGCGTCTTGACGGTGTAATCACCGGTCACCTCGCTTGGCAGGAAGGCCCCGCTTTCAGTCATTTCGAAGTCGTGTTCGATCTCCGAGTTGTAGGTGAGCGATACACGGGCCGCGATCTCGGGGACCTCGTATGCAGCGCCCAGAACATAGCCCACCCCCCACTCACCGTCGATTGTCAGGTCATATGGCCGTCCAAGGCTGGAATAACCCTGTCCTGCCAGCCGGACGCGCCCATCGGCATAGGAACCACGAAGACCACCATGGACTGAAAAGTTGTTGTCGAACTTGTAGCGCGCCAGGGCCGTGTAGGTGGTCGAATTTACTTCGACCCGTGTTCCGCCCAGCAGGACCGACGCCTCGACCGCAGGATCGGGTATGGGTCCAGGCTGCGTCGGATAAAGAAGGTCTGCCCCGAAGGGCTGCTCGATGATGACGGCGGCCGATAGGTTGTTGTTGAATTGGTGCTTGTAGGCCAGGCCCACGAAACCATAGCCCTGTGCCACGTCACCGGTCCGGTAGGGTCCGCCAAAAGCGGCTGGCGTTCTGTCTTGGCCCTTGACCGTCGGATCGACGCCGCCGAAGCTCAATTCAGCGTAATTGCCTTCCTCGAACAGCACCGAAAGGGACTGCGGCGCGCGCTCGATCCCGCCCGCGATGAGCGGTGATGCGGATATCAGCAGAACCGCACCGCCCGTCATGATTTTTTTCATAGGTTCCTCCCTTGGCAGTCATGGGACCGCTGGATTCGCAACTTACCGCCGATGTTCTACGAATCAATTGACGGTGCAATATGACGCGGCGTCCGCCCGGAATGCGTGTGGGGTCCGTGGCATTGGGGCAACTTTCGGTTGTCCGAGCCCAGGCCGTTCGCGCAAGAAATCCGCGCCAACGCACTGGACAAAGACCCCGACGCGTGAAAGGGGAAACTGCCAAACGATGTTGCCGCAAGGACACTCCCATGCAGATTCGTGAGGCGCTTACCTTTGACGATGTTCTTCTGGTGCCCGCCGCATCCACGGTCATGCCCTCGACCGCCGATGTGACGACGCGCGTGACCCGAAGCATCGCCATGAACATCCCGTTGCTGTCGTCCGCCATGGACACCGTCACCGAAAGCCGCATGGCCATCGCGATGGCGCAGGCGGGCGGCATGGGCGTGATCCATCGCAACCTGACCGCCGAACAGCAGGCCGACGAAGTTCGGCGCGTCAAGCGGTTTGAATCGGGCATCGTCTATAACCCGATCACGCTGCGGGCCGACCAGACCGTGGGCGACGCGCGGGCCTTCCAGGAACGCTTCAACGTCACCGGCTTTCCGGTGGTGGACGACGAGGGGCGCATCGTCGGCATCGTGACCAACCGCGACATGCGTTTCGCCAGCGACAACCGGACGCCGGTGCGTGCCGTGATGACCACGGACAATCTGGCGATGCTGAATGAACCGGCGGACCGCCAGCAGGCCATCGACCTGATGAAGGAACGCCGGATCGAAAAGCTGCTGATCGCCGACAGCCAGGGCAAGCTGACAGGCCTCTTGACCCTGAAGGATACCGAGAAGTCGGTCCTGAACCCGCTGGCCTGCAAGGACGACCTGGGCCGCCTGCGGGTGGCTGCGGCCTCCACCGTGGGCGACGAGGGCTTTGAGCGCAGCCAGGCCCTGATCGAGGCGGGCGTGGACATGGTCGTGATCGACACCGCCCATGGCCATTCGGCGGGCGTCGCCAAGGCGGTCGAGCGCGTCAAGATGTTTTCCAACCAGGTGCAGGTGGTCGCGGGCAACGTCGCCACGGCCGAAGCCACGCGTGCCCTGATCGACGCGGGCGCCGATGCGGTCAAGGTGGGCATCGGGCCTGGGTCGATCTGCACGACGCGGATCGTGGCGGGCGTGGGCGTGCCGCAGCTGACGGCGATCATGGACGCGGCATCCGCTGCGGGCGACGTGCCGATCATCGCGGATGGCGGCATCAAGTTTTCCGGCGATTTCGCCAAGGCGATCGCGGCGGGCGCAAGCTGCGCCATGGTCGGCAGCGCCATCGCAGGCACCGACGAGGCGCCGGGCGAGGTGATCCTGTACCAGGGCCGCAGCTTCAAGTCCTATCGCGGCATGGGATCCCTGGGTGCCATGGCGCGGGGCAGCGCGGACCGTTATTTCCAGAAGGATGCCGCGACCGACAAGCTGGTTCCCGAAGGGATCGAGGGGCAGGTAGCCTACAAGGGTTCCGCCAATGCGGTGATCCACCAGCTTGTGGGCGGCCTGCGGGCGGCCATGGGCTATACCGGCTGCGCCACGGTCGAGGAGATGCGCCAGAACTGCCAGTTCGTCCGCATCACCGGCGCGGGGCTGAAGGAAAGCCACGTCCACGACGTGCAGATCACGCGGGAAAGCCCGAATTATCGCCTTGGATAATCAACGGGTAAACGCTTTCCTGCTTGATGCCCGGCTGATGGTTCGGGTACTAGAAATCAAAGACTTACGCAGACATTAGCGCGCGCAACTGATGCAAACTGATGCTGAAACGATAGGGTTGCCGATGTACTGATGCAGTCTCCACTGCATCGTGGGATCCCGTCCGGCGCACCCGACGATTGGGGCCCGGATAGCAGGACCGCCTCATCAACCGGCCGATCAGATCACGAGGTCGGCGGCATATGCCGTTAGAATCCACCGTGGCAGGACTGGCGCGGCCTTGATCAGGCGGCCACCGGCAAAGACAAGCATCTGCTGCTGGGGCGCATTTAGGCGCGAGTTGTCGAACACCATCCCCCGATCCGCCCGCAACACGGCATCTCGGATCAGCGGCTGGCCGCGTTCGTAGCGGGCGCGGATTTTCTCCTCGGGGACATCATGGCCCCCTTCCTCGGTCCGGGCCATGACGCGCCCGACGGAAAGGTCGGGGCCATCGACGCCCACGTGCATGACGACGACAAGGCATCCCCGCGCCCTAGCGGCGTCCACGATCTCCAGCTTCGAGGGGTGCGAGAAGACCGTTTCGGTCGCGAAGCTCTGGCCCGCCACTAAGGCGTTTCGGTAAAAACGTGAATTGCCAAGGGATTTCGATACGGTGCAGTCTTTGCTCCTCTTGTTCGGGGAGGATGGATCATGTCAGCACCTTTGACGAATGCACTTCGGACGCGGTTTCAGCGGTCTATCGAAGAGGGCCTGAGCGGCCGTGCTGCAGCCATGCGCCTGAAGTTGTCACCTGCGACAGGAGCACGGTGGGCACAGTTGATCCGGACACGCGGTCACGCTCATCCCGCGCCTCAGGGGCGCCCTCTTGGGCGAGGCAAGCTCGCGCCCTTCCAGGCGTTTTTCGAGGAACTGGTCACCCAGGATCCTGACATCACGCTCTTCGAACTGCGCGACGCCCTGGCGGTGACAGAAGGTGTCGAAGCTCACCATTCAGAGGTGGTTCAGGAAATCTGAACGGCTGGGATAGGTGGATTTTCCGCGTCTGAGCCGGGCCAGAAATTGATCTGGTGGATCAATTTCCCGGCGATTGGGCAGCATGATGCTGCGAGCGAGGTGTTTGAGGTTAACAGTAACTTACATAGCTGCAATGGAGGCATACTTCCGCAACTCTTAGAATTCCAGATAGCCGGGAGGATGACGCCGTCTGCATTGTAGGAGTTGGAAATATCAAAACAGACCTTGATCGTCGCAAGCGGGATCGCTTTGATGTCGGTTGTTTCAGCACAGGCTCAAGATCGTGAGCTGCGGATCGATTGTGGCGCGACCGACGTGATCATGAGCGCGGATACAGCGGTGGTCATAAAGGAGAATACCGATTTGACCGCAGAAGAGATCGCAGCCCGCACGTGCGATATCTTCAGGCAAGTCGATGCCTCGGCGTATACCGAGCCGACAGACGTGACAGTCACAATGCCGTCTGGTGCTCAGGTCACGGCGAAGATGCAAGTTAGTCAGAACTGACGACGCGCATCCCAGTCCAATTCCGCTGCTGGCCTCATACGACGAGGCCAGCCGCACCGGCCATAATCCGCTTTGACGATTGATCTGCGCCGTCGGGTTCGATCCGGCGGAGACTGTGTTCCAGTTTTACGGGGCAAGCGGCCAGGCGGTCCTGCGCAAGAGTCGATGGCTGCTGGCTTTTTACGGCGCTTCGACAAGCATGAAGTCCAAAATCCTTCCGAACTTGTCGGCTGCGGGATAGAGATAGACCCACTGTCTCTTCACCCTGATTTAGATCTCGTCCATCCACCAAGGGATGTTGAACAGCTGCTTGCGTCGGCGTGGGTCCTCCGCGACCTGCCCGGCCTAGCGCCCTACTCTGTTCAGCGTACCATGGTCGACCTTCAGGCCTTGCTCGGCTATGAGCTTCTCAAGGTCTCGGTAAAACACCCTACAATGCTGACAGGGTAGATATCGTGCCCGATAAGGCCCCAAGAAAGTACGAAAGTCGTCTTTTCTGACCTGTTAATCGACGTTCTTGAGCCTGCGTGGGAAGTTATCCTGAGGATGACGCGGAATCACCAGCCGCCTGTCCTTCAAGAGTGATCTCTAAAACCTAGGTCGCGAGCCTTGGGGGGATTGGCAACATATTCGGAAACCAGTTTTGTCGCAACTGAACGGTTTACGCCCCAGGGGCGTGGAACGGGACCAAGTTCACTGAAGGATAGCTCATGGATACGCCGCCTATCGTTTATGATTTTGCCGCAGTCATCCAGATATCTCTTGCGCCTGTCTTTCTGTTGACTGGCACAGGGGCGTTTGTAAACATTTATGCCGCCCGTCTGGGGAGAGTCTCGGATCGGTTGAACGCGCTGGCGGATAAGAACAAACAAAGCGAGCATTTCCGCATGCAGCTCGCATACCTGCGGCGGCGTACACTTGCGCTCAACATCGCAATGGTTCTGGGCGTGCTAGCAGGTATTTGCACGGGTGCGGCCACGTTGAACCTTCTTGCTGGGGCCCTTGCTATCGGACTACGCCAGGAAAACTTGTTTTGGTTCTTCGGTGGTGCCATAGTCTCTCTGATATTGTCCCTCCTCGCGTTCTTATTCGAGTTGCTGCTCACTTGGCAGAACCTATTGCGGCAGATACGAATGGACGGAACTGCCTTAGAACAGAATTAGGGTCTGGACCCGTTAATCGGCTTGCGCCCCTTTGGCCGCATGATTCACGCTCGCGAAGTGAGCAATCTTTTCTGGCTGACGGACGAGCAGATGGCGCGGTTGCGGTCGTTCTTTCCGGAAAGCCATGGCAAGCCGAGCGTTGATGACCGGCGCGTCCTGAGCGGGATATTCTTCATCAATCGCAACCGTTTGCGGTGGTCCGATGCGCCCGGCGCGTATGGGCCGGCGAAGACGCTCTACAATCGCTGGAAGCGGTGGAGTGACATGGGGGTCTTCGCACGGATCATGGAGGGGCTCGCCTCCTACGGCACCAAACAGAAGACCAGCATGATTGATGCAACCTATTTGAAAGCTCATCGCAAGCTTCGAGCCTGCGGTTGGAAAAGGCGGGGCGTGGCAGGCTGATTGGCCGAACAAAAGGCGGCATGAACACCAAGTTGCATGCTGTCACTGACGCCAAGGGCCGCCCGATCAAGTTTTTCATGACCGTCGGCCAGAAACGGCGATTACATCGGTGCAGCTGCATCGGCGCGAGCAGTCTGCCTGGAGCCGACTGGCTGCTTGCCGACCGGGGATAAGACGCCGACTGGTATCGTGAAGCCTTGCAAGACAAGGGTATCACACCCTGCATTCCGGGCCGGAAGTCATGTGGCACGTCCGTCAAATACGACAAGCGCCGCCACAAGGGGCGCAACCGAATCGAGATCATGTTCGGCAGGCTCAAGGACTGGCGGCGCGTTGCAACCCGGCTCCCGACAGGTGCCCAAAGGCCTTCCTCTCCGCCGTCGCCCTCGCCGCAACCGTCATCTTCTGGCTGTGAATATCAATCAGTCTGGATCCTAGAGGATTGCCGACGACATGACGACCTTCGATCCCAGGGACATCCAAGGGAGCATTGTTTTTCCTGCCTCTTCCGTGCCCTCCTTCCCGACCGCGCCAGCAGCCTTCGATCACGCGGTGATCTGCGGCGATGCCCCTGCCTGAATGGCGGCACTGCCTGCCGGCAGCGTTGACGTCGCGGTGACATCGCCGCCCTACAACATCGGCGTGTCCTATCGCAGTTACGATGACTGCCTGCCCCAGCCGGCTTATCTGGACTGGATGGGGGAAACCGCCGCGTAGGTCGCGCGGGTCGTGGCTGACGATGGCGCCGCCTTCCTCAATCTCCGCGCCAGCGCCGATCCCTGGCAGCCCATGGACGTCGCAAACGAATTCCGCCGGCATCTGGTGCTGCAGAACACCATCACCTGGGTCAAGTCGGTAACCGTGGAAGGTGGGACGCGGGGGCATGTCCGGCCTGTGAACAGCCGTCGCTATCTGAACAGGTCGCACGAGTGCATCTACCACCTCACCAAAGGCAGCGACGTCCCGATCAACCGCCTGGCGATCGGCGTGCCCTATCCCGACAAGAGGAACCTGCGGCGTTGGAAAGCGGCGGCCCAAGGATCTGCGCTGTGGCGGCAACACTTGGTTCGTTCCCTACGAGACGGCCGGGAAGTCCGTCGGCGCGATGCGCCATCCGGCCGCCTTTCCGCTCGAACTGCCGCACCGCTGCCTCCGGATGCATGGCGGCCAAGGCGTCGTGCTTGATCCTTTCCTGGGCTCAAGGACCACGCTCGTCCCCGCGCGGGAGCTCGGATGGCACGGCATCGGGATCGAACTCGATCCAAACTATGCGGGCATGGCACGGGCGCGGATTGCGGTAGCGGAGGGGTCTGGAGCCTGCCGGTGCGGGTCTGCTGAAGCGGAACGCGGCCAAGACCAACATTGCACCGTCCCTGCGCGAGCTACGCAAAGCGCGGGGCATGATGCAAGAGCAGGTCGGCGAAGCGTCCGGTCTGACCTAGCCGATGATCTCCAGGCTGGAAGCTCCTCTTGGGGCCCTTACCCGCACTGGGAAGCGTCCTGCCCTATGTGACCTCCTGCCATGGCCATCTCTCCATGGACTTCCGGCTCGAAGAGGAGGCCGGTGCCCAAGAGATCGCACCCCGATGCAGCACCGCCAGCTTCGTCTGATGCTCTGGCCCCTGAAGAGGACGAGGTTATGATCCGCCCGAGTTTACCGGAGAGATTGTCTTCACCGGTCAGGGTTGCTTTTTCGCCAGCGTTCAAGCTGAGAGAATGGCGTCCTCAGTTCCAGTTGGAGTGACCTATTCGACCGCTTGGCAGGCATGTTCTTCTACCGGTCGACCCTGTCCAACATTATCTGATGGCTTCCTAGGGCCGGCGAACTCAACGACCTTGATCTTGAACGGACCGTGCAGATTTGCAGCGTCGTTGCCATCGTCCCCCAGTGGCCATCCAATCGGTCCAACGACATCTCATGCCGATGATGGTGCCTCAGAAGCCCACAACTTGGGTTTTCATCTGGAACCGAAATCCTCATCCAACGACAAAAGCCTGCACGTCACATGTTCTTGGGCATATGATCTCCCGATGACAGGGGCGATCTGGACGCTGCCCTCCCCATCGCACCATGGCGCCGATCACGTTCTTATCGCGTCACCTGCGGGGGATGACCATACGCGAGTTCCGGCAGCACCGCCTTCCCAGACCTCCCGGCGAATGTGAGCCCAGCGCGCAAGTTTCTTTTTCTGTTGCAATATTTGCAGGGGGGAAGTATTCCCGGCGGCGGGACACCCTTCCCCAACGAAGGGCTTTTAGCTGGAAGGCTAGTCATGAAAGATCTGACGACCCCGGTGGCGCGCCCGGCAAACCCGCGCTTTTCTTCTGGCCCTTGCGCCAAGATCCCCCATTACAATTTGGACCTTCTGTCGGACGCTCCCCTGGGCCGCTCGCATCGTGCCGCCGTTGGCAAGGCGAAGTTGGCCGAGGCGATTGACCTCACGCGCGAGGTCTTGGGCGTTCCCGCCGATTACCGCATCGGCATCGTCCCCGGTTCCGACACCGGCGCGGTCGAGATGGCGATGTGGTCCCTGCTGGGCGCCCGCCCGGTCGAGATGCTGGCCTGGGAAAGCTTTGGCGAAGGCTGGGTCACCGATGCTGTCAAGCAGCTGAAGCTGGATGCAACGGTCCGCAAGGCCGATTATGGCAGGATCGTCGATTTTGCGCAGGTCGATTTCGACAAGGATGTCGTCTTCACCTGGAACGGCACCACCAGCGGCGTGCGCGTCCCGAATGGCGATGCGATCCCGGCCGACCGCGCCGGCCTGACCATCTGCGACGCGACAAGCGCCGCCTTCGCCATGGACCTGCCCTTTGACAAGCTGGATGTCGTGACCTTCAGCTGGCAGAAGGTTTTGGGCGGCGAGGGTGCGCATGGGATGCTGATCCTGTCGCCCCGCGCGGTGGAACGGCTGGAAACCTATACCCCTGCCTGGCCGCTGCCCAAGATCTTCCGCCTGACCAAGGGCGGCAAGCTGATCGAGGGCATCTTCAAGGGCGAGACGATCAACACGCCATCCATGCTGGCGGTCGAGGATTACCTGGTCGCGCTGAAATGGGCGCAGTCCTTGGGCGGCGTCAAGGCGCTGATCGCCCGGGCCGATGCCAATGCCGCCGCCGTGCGCGATTTCATCGCGGACAAGGACTGGATCGCCGATCTTGCCGCCGATCCGGCAACGGCGTCCAACACTAGCGTCTGCCTGCGCTTTACCGATCCGGCCATCAGGGACGGCGCGGCTTTCGCAAAGGCCGTGGCCAAGCGGCTGGAAAAGGAAGGCGTCGCCCTGGATGCGGGTGCCTATCGCGACGCACCGGCGGGCTTGCGGATCTGGTGCGGATCGACGGTCGAGGCATCCGATGTCGCGGCACTGATGCCTTGGATCGAATGGGCTTATCGCGCCGAGTTGGCTGCGCAAGCCTAGGCTGAGCCGGGGGCGCTGCCCCCGGACCCCCGGGATATTTTTCTGAAGAAGAAACATGGCGTCGGCGCGGCTTTGCCCGGGCGCCCCTGCAAGGATAAATGACATGCCGAAGGTTCTTGTGTCCGACAAGCTGTCGGAAACCGCCGTTCAGATCTTTCGCGACCGCGGCGTCGAGGTCGATTACCTGCCCGACCTGGGCAAGGACAAGGAAAAGCTGGCCGAAGTGATCGGGCAATATGACGGGCTGGCGATCCGGTCCGCGACAAAGGTCACCGAAAAGCTGTTGCAAACTGCGCCCAACCTCAAGGTGATCGGCCGGGCCGGGATCGGGGTCGACAATGTGGACATTCCGGCGGCGTCGAAAAAGGGCGTGATCGTGATGAACACGCCTTTCGGAAACAGCGTGACCACCGCCGAACACGCCATTGCCATGATGTTCGCCGTGGCCCGGCAGTTGCCCGAGGCATCGGCCAGCACCCATGCCGGGAAGTGGGAAAAGAACCGCTTCATGGGGGTCGAGCTGTTCAACAAGACCCTGGGCGTGATCGGCGCGGGGAATATCGGGTCCATTGTGATCGACCGCGCCCTGGGGCTGCACATGAAGGTGCTGGCCTATGACCCCTTCCTGTCGCCCGAGCGCGCCAAGGAGATCGGTGTGACCAAGGTCGACTTGGACGATCTGCTGGGCCGTGCGGACTTCATCACCTTCCATGTGCCGCTGACCGAAAAGACGAAGAACATCCTGTCGCGCGAGGCCATTGCAAAGCTGAAGCCCGGCGTCCGCGTCATCAACTGCGCCCGTGGCGGCCTGGTCGATGAGGAAGCCTTGGCCGAGGCGCTGAAGGACGGTCGCGTCGCGGGGGCCGCCTTCGATGTGTTCGCCGTGGAACCGGCAACCGAAAGCCCGCTGTTCAACCTGCCCAACGTGGTCGTCACCCCGCATCTGGGCGCCTCCACCACCGAGGCGCAGGAAAACGTGGCTCTGCAAGTGGCCGAACAAATGTCGGATTACCTGCTGACCGGCGCGGTGCAGAACGCGCTGAACATGCCTTCGGTCACGGCCGAGGAAGCCGCCGTCATGGGGCCGTGGATCAAGCTGGCGGGCCATCTGGGCGCCTTTGTGGGCCAGATGACGGACGAGCCGATCAAGGCGATCAACGTGCTGTATGACGGCGTTGCGTCCACGATGAACCTGAACGCACTGAACGCCTCGGTCATTGCTGGCGTGATGAAGGCCACGAACCCGGACGTGAACATGGTTTCGGCCCCGGTGATGGCCAAGGAACGCGGCGTGCAGGTGGCCACCACCACCCAGGACAAGGCGGGCGTCTTCGAGGGCTATATCAAGCTGACAGTCGTCACCGACACGCGCGAAAGGTCCATCGCGGGCACGGTCTTCAGCGATGGCAAGCCGCGCTTTATCCAGATCCGCGGCATCACCATCGATGCCGAGGTCGGGCGGCATATGCTTTATACCCGCAACAAGGACGTGCCGGGCGTGATCGGCGCGCTTGGCATGACCTTGGGCGATCTGGGCGTGAACATCGCGAACTTTACCCTGGGCCGGTCGGCCGAGGGCAATGACGCCATCGCGATCCTGTATCTGGACGAACCCATCAGCGACGAGGCCCTGGCCGGTTTGCAGAACACCGGCAAGTTCCTGCAAGCACGCCGCCTGCAGTTCGAGGTTTGACGATCCCGCCGCGTCCCCTTAGTCAGGGGCGCGGCTTTCTTGCAGCGGGGCGGTGAATGCGGCTTTACGTCATTGGCGATGTCCATGGGCATCTGGACCAACTCAGGGCCGCTCATGACCGCATCTTCCGCGATGGCGGGTCCGATGCGCTTATCGCCCATGTGGGCGACCTGATCGACCGGGGACCGGATTCGCGCGGTGTCGTTGACTACCTGATGACGGGCCGGGACCGGGGACGTCCCTGGATCGTCACGCGCGGCAACCACGACCGCTTTTTGCCGCAATATCTGCTGCAGCCCGATTGGGTCGATCCGGGGCTGAGTTCCAGGCTGCACTGGACCCTGCATTCAGGTCTGGGGGCGCCGGAAACGCTGCAATCCTATGGAGTGGACACAGCGGTGTCCCCGGACCGGATGCTGGACCAGGCCAGGCGTGCGGTGCCTGCGGGTCATATCGCCTATCTGGCGTCGCTGCCGCTGTATTTTCTGCATCCGTTGGCCTTGGTCGTCCATGCGGGCATCCGGCCCGGCGTCGACCTGCAAGACCAGGCCGAGGAGGATCTGGTCTGGATCCGGCAGGGTTTCCTGAACAGCCCGCAGGACCACGGGCCGCTGGTGGTTCATGGCCATACCGCAATCCAGACCGCCACCCATTACGGCAACCGCCTGAACGTGGATGGGGGCGCGGCTTACGGCCGGCCGCTTTGCGCGGTGGTGATCGAAAAGGACGCGGTGCATCTGCTGACCGATGCGGGCCGCATCCCCCTGGAACCGAAAGATCTGCCATGCGAATGATCGCCGCCGCCCTGCTGATGATGCCGGCTCTGGCCCAGGCCCGGGAGATCGCTCAGGTCGGCGTCGACTGGGTCGGGAACGACATCGTGATCGAGGCGATTGCCGATCCCGATGTGGGCGGCGTAACCTGCCACCTGGCCTATTTTGAACGTTCGGTCCTGGACCGCCTCAGCCAGGGCAACTGGTTCGAGGATCCCTCGAACAGCGCCATCCAATGCGCCCGCACCGGTCCGGTCGATCTCAGCGCCCTGCGCCCGGGCAGGCCCGAGGACGTGTTCAGCGAAGGGCGGTCGTTGTTGTTCAAGTCCTTGCGGGTCAAGCGCATCTATGATGCGGAAAACCGGGTGCTGGTCTATCTGGCCCATGCGAGCGAGTTGAACGAAGGCTCGGCCAAGATGTCGATGTCCACCGTGCCGCTGCTGGCCGGGGACATGACGGGCAATCCCGCCCGGTAGGCCTGGCCCTGTGGCGCGCTTGCCCCAGGAAATCGTGCAAATGCTGGCGATCCGATGGACAGAATCGGCGTATCGGATTAAAACGCCAGTCAGACCGGCCCTGAAGCCTTATGGAAGATCCATGTACGGACAGCATCGCATCGCCAAATACGGCCTGGGCCAGGTGGTTCGCCACCGCAACAGGCCTTTTCGCGGGGTGATCTTCGATGTCGATCCTGAATTCGCCAATACCCAGGAATGGTATGATTCGATCCCTGAAGACGTGCGCCCGGCCAAGGATCAGCCCTTCTATCACCTGTATGCCGAAACCGAGGCGACCTATTACGTCGCCTATGTCTCGGAACAGAACCTGGTGCCCGACCATTCGGGAGAGCCGCTGGACCACCCCGAGGTCGAGGAGATGTTCGGCGACTTCGAGGACGGGCGTTACCCGCTGATGGGCCCGCTGAACTGAGATTGGTGATAAGGCACCATGAAGGCCAGGCAATTGCGCTGGCCTTCGCGGTAATAGCACAGCGATTGCGTCAGCCCCTGGATCAGGCACCAGCCAAAGCCGCCTTCCGGCAGATCGAGCGGATCAAGGGCGGGAAGGCTGCGGGGAAGCAGGCAGTCGGCCGGCAGGTGGCCGCCGTCATCTGTGATCGCGCAGGACAGGCCATTGTCGTGCATCACCACGCACAGATGCATCGACCGTGACATCGACCCCGGCAGGGGCTGGGGGGCAAGGTCGGCGTGTTCGACGACGTTGTTCATCACCTCGGCCAAGACCAGTTCCAGCCGGCCCATGGCATCAGCGCTGACCTGTGACGCAAAGCGCGTGCGCAGATCCTTCAGCGTCCGGCGCACGTCATGGGGTTCGGCCTGCAGCACGCGATGGAACATCGGCTGCGTCCGGGCCAGGGGGCGCAGGGTGTGACCGGCATTCTGCCGTTCGGTGGAACTCATTACACAAACTCCTGTCTGGGATCGTTGTCACTATTCCTGCGGGGCGGCGGCGGGCCTGATGTCGAACACGCTGTCCATCCGGGTCAGGCGGAACACGCGTTCCACGTTGGGCGTCAGTCCTTCCAGCACCAGCGGCAACGATTCCGGCAAGGCCTTGCGGACCGCGATCATCGCGCCAAGGCCGGAACTGTCCATGAAATCGACGCGGCGCATATCCAGGCGGACGGGCTTGCGGCCCCGCAACACGATCTCTCGCAGCCGGTCCTTGAACCTTGTGGCGATGGCGGCGTCGATGCGTGTTTCGTCCACGGTGACGGTCAGTTGGGTTTCGGTTTCGGTGACGATTAGCTGCATCTTGTTCCCCTGCGCTTCCAGGGATCAGCCTTACCTCCGAAAGGTTACCATCCGGTAAGCGACGCCCACGCCGGAGGAACGGATTCCCCACCGCACCTGCAGCGCCCGAATCTTTGGCAAACGCCTGACATTTCGGCAAAGCTTTCCCCGCCGACGACACTGTCTTGCGGAACTTTCATGCAGGAACCACCATTCCTGTGTGGACTTGGGCAAGGCCGTCTCCGATCATCGGGGGAAGAAGACCCGCGAAGGGTCCGGTGTCAGCGGGTGAAGACATGACCTATTACAACGAGATGTTCGAGGGATCGCAGGTTCGCGAACCCTATGCACGGCTGAGCCAATGGGTCGAAACAATGCCGGCGGATTTCCGGCAGATGAAGCAGGCCGAGGCCGAGGCCCTGTTCCGCCGCATCGGCATCACCTTCGCTGTCTATGGCGAGGGGGGCGATCCCGACCGGCTGATCCCCTTTGACATGATGCCGCGCGTTTTCGAACAGGCCGAGTGGCGCCGCCTGGAACGCGGCATCAAGCAGCGCGCGCGGGCGCTGAACGCATTCCTGCGCGATGTCTATGGCCGGGCCGAGATCGTGCGCGCGGGCCGCATTCCCGCCCGGCTGGTTTACCAGAACGACGCCTATGAAAAGGCCGTGGTGGGCGTGGTGCCGCCGCGCGGCGTTTATTCCCATGTCATCGGCATCGACCTGGTGCGCACCGCTAAGGACGAGTTCTATGTCCTCGAGGACAACTGCCGCACCCCGTCCGGGGTCAGCTATATGCTGGAAAACCGCGAGATCATGATGCGGATGTTCCCCGGCCTGTTCCGCGGCAATCGGATCGAACCCGTGGACCAGTATCCCGACCTGTTGCGCCGCACGCTGGAATCGGTGGCGCCCGCCAAATGCCACGACCGTCCGACCTGCGTCGTCCTGACGCCGGGCCATTTCAACAGCGCCTATTACGAACACAGCTTCCTGGCCAACCTGATGGGCGTCGAACTGGTCGAAGGCGCGGATTTGTTCGTGGACGGCGAATTCGTCTATATGCGCACCACCCAGGGGCCCAGGCGCGTCGATGTGATCTATCGCCGGATCGACGATCCCTTCCTGGATCCGCTGTGCTTCCGCCCCGATTCGATGCTGGGCATTCCGGGGCTGATGGATGTCTATCGCTCGGGCGGGGTGTCGATCTGTTCGGCGCCGGGCGCGGGCGTGGCCGACGACAAGGCGATCTATACCTTTGTGCCGGAAATGGTCCGCTTTTATTTGGGAGAGGAGCCGTTGCTGCAGAACGTCCAGACCTGGACCCTGTGGAAAGACGACGATTACAAATATGTCATGGAACACCTGCCCGACCTTGTCGTGAAAGAGGTCCATGGATCGGGCGGTTACGGAATGCTGGTCGGTCCCCGGTCCACCAAGGAGGAGATCGAGACCTTCCGTGCCAAGATAAAGGCCGATCCCGGCAACTATATTGCCCAGCCGACCCTGGCCTTGTCCACCTGCCCCACCTTTGTCGCCGAAGGGCTGGCCCCGCGCCACGTGGACCTGCGCCCCTATTGCCTGTGCGGCGACCGGATCGAGCTGGTGCCGGGCGGCCTGACGCGCGTGGCGCTGCGCGAGGGAAGCCTTGTCGTCAACTCGTCGCAGGGCGGGGGCGTCAAGGACACCTGGGTCTTGTCGGAATAAGGGGACGTATATGCTCAGCCGCACCGCCGCGAACCTGTTCTGGATGGGCCGGCACCTGGAACGCGCCGACACCGCCGCCCGCCTGCTGGACGTGGGCCAGCGCATCACGCTGCTGCCGAACACCGCCTCGGGGTATCAGAACGAATGGAACTCGCTGTTGCAGGCATCGGGTTCGGCCAACCTGTTCGCCCGCAAATATGGCGAGATCAGCCAGGAAAACATCGAGGAATTCATCTTCTTCGACCGGGAAAATCCGTCATCGGTGATGTCCTGCACCGAAAAGGCGCGCGAAGCGGGGCGGATCGTGCGGACCGCGCTGACCAGCCAGGTCTGGGACGCGCTGAACATGGCCTATCAGGATCTGCGCAAGATCGAGAAGACGCCCCGCGACAAGCTGGACATGGCCTCTTTGACGGATGTGACGACCAGCTATACCTCGACCGTGCGGGGCGCGATCAATGCCACGCAGTTGCGCAACGACGGCTGGCATTTCATGAATCTCGGCTATGGCCTGGAACGGGCGGACGCGACCGCCCGGCTGCTGGATGTAAAGTATTATGTGCTTTTGCCCCGGATCGAATTCGTCGGATCGGGCCTGGACACCTATCAATGGCAGGTGATCCTGCGGGCGCTGTCGGCGCACCGGTCCTATCACTGGGCCTATGGGGGCGACATCACGGCAGGGCGGGTTGCGGATTTCCTGATCCTGAACGGCGAAAGCCCCCGGTCGCTGATCACCTCGCTTTACGAGGCGGTCTGGAACCTGGAAGGGCTTGCCAAGCGATATGGCGAAACGGTGCCGACCAATGCGCGGGACAAGGCACGAGAGGTGCTGTCCCGCCTGCAGGCCCATGACATCGACATGATCTTCGACGAAGGGCTGCATGAATTCCTGACCTGGTTCATCACCGAGATCGGCACGATCTCGTCCCTGGTGCACGAGGATTATCTTTTGGGGGGATCGTGATGAAGCTGCGCATCTTTCATCGGACGGTTTACCGCTATGACCGGCCGGTCAGGAACCTGGTGCAAAGCCTGCGGCTGACCCCCTCGGTTTCCGAAGGCCAGCGGACGCATGACTGGGCGATCGAGGTGGAGGGCGGCATTCGCGGCCCCGGTTTCCGCGATGGGGCCGGCGACTGGATCGAAGGCTGGACCGTGCGCGGGCCAACCGGGGAAGTCACCGTCACCGTGACGGGCCGGGTCGAGACACGCGACACCGCCGGCGTGCTGCGCGGGCATCGCGAACTGATCCACCCGCTTGCATATCTGCGCGACACGCCCGCGACCCAGCCCGAGGCAGGGCTGCGCGAATTGGCGGCGGCAGTCACCGACCCATCGGATTCGCTGGACCTTGCACATAAGCTGTCGGGGGCGGTATCGGGCGCCATCGCCTATGTCCCCGGCCAGACGGAGTTCCACACCACCGCGGCCGAGGCCCTGGAACAGGGCAAAGGCGTCTGCCAGGACCATGCCCATGCCTTGGTCGCCGTCGCGCGCCTGCGTGACCTGTCCGCGCGCTATGTGTCGGGCTATCTGCACAGCACGACCGAGGGCGAGGCGCACGAGGCCGCCCATGCCTGGGCCGAGATCCACGTTCCCGGTCTGGGCTGGATCGGCTTTGATCCGGCAAACCAGTGCTGTCCCGACGAACGCTATGTCCGCCTGGGGTCAGGGCTGGATGCGTCCGACGCGGCCCCCATCCGCGGGATCGCCGCGGGCCAGGGCATCGAGACGATGGATGTCGCGGTCAATGTCGAGGAAGTGGAACGCTTCCAGACCCAAAGTCAAAGCCAGACGCAAAGTTGAAAAGGCCTGCCGGCCCCTTCTCTGCTGAAAAGATCCACTGGACCTTTCCGGGCGTTCCGAAGCCCTGCGGATATTTAAGCCAGAGGGAACGGAAAGGACGGATTGCGACCTGTCCCCGCGACGACTAGATTGCAGCGCGATCATGACGGGAAAGACGCAGCCATGACCTATTGCGTCGGCTTGAAGCTGAATGCCGGACTTGTGCTGTTGTCGGACACGCGCACCAATGCAGGCTTGGACAATATCGCCTGTTATCGAAAGATGTTCTTTTTCGAACAGCCGGGCGAACGCAGCATCGTGGTGATGACTGCCGGATCCCTGTCGGTGACGCAAACCACCCTGGCGCGCCTGAACGAGGCCATCCATGACGAGATGGCAGACGAGACCACCTCGATCATGAAGGCGCAGACGATGTTGCAGGTCGCCACGATCATCGGCGACACGCTGTCGCGCACACGTCGGGAAATCGCCGAGCAACATCGCGACCTGCGCCAGCAGGCGTCGGCCAGCATGATCGTCGCGGGCCAGCGGTGCGGCGGCGATATGCGCCTGTTCCTTATCTATCCCGAGGGGAATTTCATCGAGGCGACCGAGGACACGCCCTTTCTGCAGATCGGCGAACACAAATATGGCAAGCCCATCCTCGACCGCGTGGTGACGCCCGCGACCAATCTGGCCGATGCGCAGAAAGCCGTGCTGCTCTCGATGGATTCGACGCTGCGGTCCAACCTGTCGGTCGGAATGCCCTTGGACTTGGCGATCATCGGACGGGACGCCTGCGCCGTCACGCATCGCCGCCGCATTCTGGAAGGTGACGCCGATTTTGCAAGGATGAGCGCGGCCTGGTCCGCCGCGCTGCGCGACAGCTTTGTCAATATTTCGGTCTGATCCGGGCATTTTCACGGTTCCCGCGACACAGATTTGCCTGCAAAGCCTGTTGAGCCAGCGGTGACGTAACGTTAAACGGGACCACCGTCCCCCCGGAGGATCCCGATGACCGACAAGTCCCCCCGCAGCGCCCGCATCACCCCCGAGGAGGCCTTGGCCTATCACCTGGAGCCGCGTCCGGGAAAATTCGACATCGTCGCCTCCACTCCCATGGCGACGCAGCGCGACCTGTCGCTGGCCTATTCGCCCGGCGTCGCGGTGCCCGTCCAGGCCATCGCCGACCGACCTGAAACCGCCTATGACTATACCACCAAGGGCAACATGGTCGCGGTGATTTCCAACGGCACCGCCATCCTGGGGATGGGGAACCTTGGCGCGCTTGCCTCCAAGCCCGTGATGGAAGGCAAGGCGGTCCTGTTCAAGCGCTTCGCCGACGTGAACGCCATCGACATCGAACTGGACACAGAGGACGCGGACGAGTTCATCAATGCCGTCAAGCTGATGGGTCCGACCTTCGGGGGCATCAACCTGGAAGACATCAAGGCGCCCGAATGCTTCATCATCGAGCAACGCCTGAAAGAGATGATGGACATCCCGGTCTTTCACGACGACCAGCACGGCACGGCGGTGATCTGCGCGGCGGGCCTGCTGAACGCGCTGGAATTGTCGGGCAAGAGGATCGAGGACGTGAAGATCGTCCTGAACGGCGCGGGCGCCGCCGGGATCGCCTGCCTGGAGCTGCTTAAATCCATGGGCGCGCGGCATGACAATTGCATCATGGCCGACACCAAGGGCGTCATCTACCAGGGCCGGACCGAGGGGATGAACCAGTGGAAATCGGCCCATGCGGTCGTGACCGATGCCCGCACGCTGGAGGAGGCGATGCGTGGCGCCGACGTTTTCCTGGGCGTCAGCGCCAAGGGCGCGGTCACGCAGGACATGGTGGCCTCGATGGCCGACAACCCGGTCATCTTCGCCATGGCCAACCCCGACCCCGAGATCACGCCCGAGGATGCCCATGCCGTCCGCCCTGACGCCATCGTAGCCACGGGCCGCAGCGATTACCCGAACCAGGTGAACAACGTCCTGGGCTTTCCCTATCTGTTCCGGGGCGCCCTGGACATCCACGCCCGCGCCATCAACGACGAGATGAAGATCGCCTGCGCCGAGGCCTTGGCGAAGCTCGCACGAGAAGATGTCCCGGACGAGGTCGCCGTGGCCTATGGCCGCAAGCTGCAATTCGGGCGCGACTACATCATCCCGACGCCCTTCGATCCGCGCCTGATCCATGTGATCCCGCCCGCGGTTGCCAGGGCAGGCATGGACACGGGCGTTGCACGGCGCCCGATCATCGACATGGACGGCTATGTCCAGTCGCTGAAGAACCGCATGGATCCGACTGCGGCGATCCTGCAAGGCATCCACGCCCGCGCTCGTCAAAGCCAGGCCCGCATGATCTTCGCCGAGGGCGACGATCCGCGCGTGTTGCGCGCCGCCGTCGCCTGGCAGCGCGGCGGCATGGGCCAGGCCCTGGTCGTGGGCCGCGAGGCCGATGTAAAGGAAAAGCTGGAAGCCGTGGGCCTCGCTGATGCGGTGCGAGAGCTGTCCGTGGTCAATGCGGCGAACTCCCGCCACCTCGATGCCTATCACGAATTCCTTTATGCCCGACTGCAACGCAAGGGCGTGGACCGGGAAGACGCGCACAAGCTGGCCAACCGCGACCGCCACGTCTTTGCCGCGCTGATGCTGGCGCATGGGCATGGCGACGGGCTTGTCACGGGTGCTACCCGCAAGAACGCGCCGGTGCTGGCGCAACTGGGCACCGTCTTCGACCTGCGCCCGCAGGACGGGGCAGTCGGCATCACCGCCGTGCTGCACAAGGGCCGGATCGTGCTGATCGGCGATACCCTGGTCCATGAATGGCCCGAGGCCGAGGATCTGGCCGACATCGCCACGCGCGGGGCCGCCGTCGCGCGCGGCCTGGGGCTGGAGCCGCGCGTGGCCTTTCTGTCGTTTTCCAACTTCGGCTATCCCGTCAGCGAACGCGCCATCAAGATGGCCGAGGCTCCCAAGGTTCTGGACCGCCGCGGCGTCGATTTCGAATACGAAGGGGAAATGACTGTGGACGTGGCGCTGAACGCGGACTCCATGGCGCGCTATCCCTTCAGCCGGTTGACCGGGCCTGCCAACGTCCTGGTCGTACCCGCCCGCCACTCTGCATCGATCAGCGTGAAGCTGATGCAGGAAATGGCCGGGGCCACCGTGATCGGCCCGATCCTGACCGGCGTGCCGCAATCGATTCAGCTTTGCTCGACCACCTCGACGGTGAACGACATCCTCAACATGGCCGCGATTTCAGCGGGGGGCCTGGGGACGGGGCGATAAGGGCGCTGCCCAAGTCGCCTGCGGCGGTTTTTTCATGATGTGCAGGCCAAAGGCCGGGGAAACAGCGGCTCTTTGCCTGGTGGAAGTATCCTGCGGGGGTGTGGGGGTGCAAAACCCCCGCTAAGCGGGGCCCAGGGTTTTCCGATCCTCGGCCAGACGGAACTGACGCTGCCGTTCCCGGAACCGTTCCCGGTCGGCGTCGTCATATTCATGCACGCAGCGGTGGCAGCAGACGCCGTCCTCGTATTCGGGCCGCGCCCGATCCTCGGGGGCAAGTGGCCGGCGGCAGGCGTGGCAAAGGACATGGCGGCCTTGTTGCAGGCCATGGGTCAGGCTGACCCGTTGATCAAAAACGAAGCAGTCGCCCTGCCACAGGCTGTCGTCTTCGGGCACGTCTTCCAGATATTTCAGGATTCCGCCCTTCAGGTGGAACACGTCGGTGACGCCCTGCGACAGCAGATAGTTCGTCGATTTCTCGCAGCGGATGCCGCCGGTGCAGAACATCGCCACGCGCTTGCCTGCAAAGCGGTCCGCATTGGCCTGCCACCAGGCGGGAAAGTCGCGAAAGCTGCGCGTGCCGGGATCCACGGCGCCCGCAAAGGTGCCGATGGCTACCTCGTAATCGTTGCGGGTGTCGATCACGGCCACATCGGGGGCGCTGATCAAGGTGTTCCAGGCAGCAGGCTCGACATAATGGCCCACCGCGGCACGGGGATCGACGTCGGGCTGGCCCATCGACACGATCTCGCGTTTCAACCGCACTTTCATCTTGCCAAAGGGCATCGCCTCCGCCGTGCTTTCCTTCCACGAAAGCGCCCCGCATCCGGGCAGCGCGCGGATATGGGCCAGCACCGCGTCGATGCCGCCCCGCGTCCCGGCGATGGTGCCGTTGATCCCTTCGGCCGCCAGCAGCAGCGTGCCGCGCACGCCGTTCGCGCAGGCGACCAAGGCCAGCGGCCCCTTGAGGGCGGCGGGATCGGGAAAGCGGGTAAAGTGATAAAGGGCGGCAACGGTCAGCATATCGGCGGCCTTAGCCAGCAACGCCCGGTTCTGCAAGCCATTGACCCTGTGCCCGGCAGTTTCTAGGCATGGTCATCCTTGGAAAGGGGAAGGCAATGCCGCGCGCGCTGATCGTCATCGACATGCAGGCTGATTTTTGCCCCGGCGGCGCCTTGGCCGTAGCGGACGGGGACGGGATCGTCGGTCCCATCAACGCGCTCATGGCCGATCATGACGCGGTTGTCCTGACGCAGGACTGGCATCCGGCGAACCATGCCAGCTTCGCCGCCAACCATCCGGGGGCGGAACCGTTCAGCGTGGCGCAGATGCCCTATGGCCCCCAGGTGCTGTGGCCCGCCCATTGCGTGATCGGCACAAAGGGCGCGGATTTCCACCCGGACCTGGATCTGTCGCGCGTTGATCTGGTGATCCGCAAGGGATTCCGCCCGCAGATCGACAGCTATTCCGCGTTTTTCGAAAACGACCATCAGACGCCCACGGGCCTTGCCGGATACCTGCGCGACAGGGGTCTGCTGGACCTGACCTTTGTGGGCCTTGCCCATGACTTCTGCGTCGCCTGGAGCGCGATGGACGCGGCCAGGGGGGGCTTTGCGGCCACCGTGATCGAATCCGCCACCCGGGCCATCGACCTGAACGGCAGCCTTGACCGCGCCCGCACCGATATGCGTGCCGCAGGCGTCACCCTGGAGTAAGCCGATGGCCGATATCGCCACCCGCGTCTATAACCACAAATGGAAGATCGACCCCATCGTGCGGTCGCTGATCGACACGGATTTCTACAAGCTGCTGATGTGCCAGTCGATCTTTCGCAACCGACCCGACACGGTGGTCCGGTTCCGCCTGATCAACCGTTCGACCGACATCCGCCTGGCCGACCTGATCGACGAAGGCGAGTTGCGCGAACAACTGGATCACGTCCGCGGCCTGTCGCTGACCCGGGGCGAAGGCACCTGGCTGCGCGGCAACACCTTTTACGGCAA
The DNA here is from genome assembly GCF_030863885.1 of Paracoccus actinidiae. NCBI lineage: Bacteria > Pseudomonadati > Pseudomonadota > Alphaproteobacteria > Rhodobacterales > Paracoccaceae > Paracoccus > Paracoccus actinidiae. The sequence continues at coordinate 536,033 of NZ_CP132956.1, read as the reverse complement.
GCGCCAGATGTTCCGCCCTGACTTCATGGAGTTCCTGGAGAACCTGCGCCTGCCCCCCTATCACCTGGAAAAGCGCGACGGACAGTATGAACTGACCTTCGAAGGCCGCTGGCCCGAGGTGATGCTGTGGGAAATCCCCGCTCTGGCCATCCTGATGGAATTGCGGTCCCGCGCCGTCCTGGAAACCCTGGGCCGGTTCGAATTGCAGGTGCTTTACGCCCGCGCCATGACCCGCCTGTGGGAAAAGATCGAGGTGTTGCGCACCCTGCCCGACCTGCTGATCGCCGATTTCGGCACGCGCAGACGCCACAGCTTCCTGTGGCAGGACTGGGCGGTCCAGGCCATGATCGAGGGCTTGGGCGAACGCTTCACCGGCACCTCGAACTGCCTGATCGCCATGCGCCGCGACATCGAGGCCATCGGCACCAATGCCCATGAACTGCCGATGGTCTATGCCGCCTTGGCCGACACGGACGAGGAATTGCGCCGCGCCCCCTACGAGGTTCTGGCCGACTGGCACGAGGAACATGACGGGAACCTGCGGCTGATCCTGCCCGATACCTATGGGACCGAAGGCTTCCTGGCGGGCGCCCCGGACTGGCTGGCGGGCTGGACCGGCATCCGCATCGACAGCGGCGACCCGGCGACGGGGGCGGAAACCGCGATCCGCTGGTGGCGCGAGCGGGGCGAGGATCCGCGCCAGAAGCTGGTGATCTTCTCGGACGGGCTGGACGTCCAGAAGATCGTGGAACTGCACCATCAGTTCCATGGCCGGGTCAAGGTCAGCTTCGGCTGGGGCACGCTGCTGACCAACGATTTCCGTGGCCTTGTCGCGGGCGATGGGCTGGCACCCTTCAGTCTGGTCTGCAAGGCGGTGTCCGCCGATGGACGCCCGACCGTCAAGCTGTCGGACAATCCCGCCAAGGCGACCGGCCCCGCAGACGAGATCGCGCGTTACCGCCGCGTCTTCGACGTGGGCCAGCAGGCCCGAATGGATGTCGTGGTCTGATCGTCAGACCCCCGATACCCACAACATCGCCAGGCAGCACAACCCGCCCAAAGTCGCCGTGATCGGCACCGTGACCACCCAGGCCAGGGTGATCGTGGCAACATGGCTGCGGCGGATCAGCATCCGGCGGCGGCGCTCCTCGGCCGGCAGGGGGGCGGCGCGCGTGGCGTTGCCGCGCCGGTCCAGCATTTCCCGCACAAAGCCCACGCCAAAGACCCCGCCTACGGCCACATGGGTCGATGACACCGGCAGCCCGCGCGCAGACGCCGCCAGCACGATCATCGCCGTGGCCAGCGTGATGCAAAAGGCGCGGACCGCATTCAGGCGGGTGATCCCCTCGCTGACCATGCCGACAAGGCGGCGCCCGAACAGAAACGCCCCAAGCGCGATGATCCCCCCGGCCAGTGCCAGCATGAACAGCGGCACCTGCAAGGCCCCCGCCTGCGCAGGCGTCAGGATCACCAGCAGCGGACCCGCGACATTGCCCGCATCGCCCGCGCCATGGGCGAAACCCATCATCACGGCGGCGAACAACAGAGGCTGGCGCAGGATGCGCTTCATGCCGGGCTTGCCTTCTCCCTTCGCTATTGCCTGATCCAGGCGGCGGCGCATCACAAGGGCCACCGCAAGGCCCGCGACTGCGCCCGGCAGCAGCGCCACGGGCAGGCGAAGGGGCAAGACCGGCAACAGGGTCGCGACATAGGCCACGAACAGGCCGACCATCGTGCCGATCAGGGGGGGCAACCAGGCCTTTGCAGCCCGGCCGCGATCCGGCGCCTCGGCCACGCGGATGCGCAGCAGGGCCAGCAAGGCCCCCGCAAGCAGCGCCGCCGCAAAGGGGGTCACCACCCAGGCAAGCGCGATGGCCAGGATGCCGCCCCAGGACAGGGCCGAGGCCCCTGCCGCCGCCAGTCCCGCCCCGGCAATCGCACCGACGATGGAATGAGAGGTCGAGACGGGCAGGCTGGCCCCCGTGGCGATGGTGATCCAGGCCGCTGCGCCTATCAGGGCAGCCAGCATCATCACCTGCCCCCGCGCGCCGCTTTCCAGAACGGCGATCTGGACGATCCCGTCGGCAAGCCGGTGCGTGACCGCATGACCGGCCAGCGTTGCCCCGGCGATTTCCGCCAGGCCCACCAGGATCAACCCCGGACCGATGGCAATCGCCCCCGCGCCCACGGCGGGACCAAGCGAGTTGGCGATGTCGTTTGCCCCGATCGACAAGCCCAGCCAGCCCGCCACGATGGCCCCTGCGCCGATGGCGATCAGGCCGGGCTGCTGCCCGGTGACGCCCAGGGCCAGAAAGATCAGCGCCACGCCCAGCAGGATGCCGGCGCCCAATCGCAAAACCGGACGGACGGCGTGGAACTGAGCCGATTCCGCGACGGTGATGCGCCGCAAATCCTTGTCCAGAACATCAAATTGGCGGTCGGGCGGCGGCGTCATGCCCCGATGTCAGCCGCGCAGGGGCGGCAATGCAAGCAGGATTTCCCGCAGGCCCGGTTCGGCGACGTGCCGCGCTGCGTCCTGGGGGCTGAACCAGCGGCGCTTGCGTTGTTTCGCCTCGGGAAAATCGGCGCGCAGGCTGTCGGCATCCATCAGAAAGACGCGCACCTCGACCGGGACGGAATAGCCCCGGTCCTGTTCCTTGTTGTAACGATAGCGGCCCAGTTCGGTGTCGTGCATTCGCCCTTCGATGCCCGCTTCCTCCCACGCCTCGGTGGCAGCGGCGGCGGGCAGGGTCTTGCCCTCCATCGGCCAGCCTTTGGGGATCACCCAGCGGCCCGTACCCCGGCTTGTGACCAGGACCACCTCGCCCGTTCTGACGCAGCGGCAGATGGCGCCAACCTGCATCGCGGGGGGACGGCGCCCGAACAGCATTCCCAGCGAATGGCGCAGCGCGGTCATTCGCCGTCCTCGACCCGGTTGCGCAGGGCCTTGACCTCTCCCCTCGTGGACTTGGCCTTGAGACGCCGCAACTGGCTGCCCCAGGTGGGCTTGGTGGCAACCCGGCGCTTGACGGGTTCGGCGGCGCGGCCGATCAGCTCGGCCAGCCTTTCGCGGGCGATGTCGCGGTTTCGGGCCTGGCTGCGGGTTTCCTGGGACAGGATCACCACCGCGCCGTCGCGCGTCCATCGCCGCCCCGCCAGCCGTTCCAGGCGGCGCTTCACGGCATCGGGCAGGTTCGGGGACCGCGCGGCCTCGAACCGCAGTTCGACCGCGGTTTCGACCTTGTTGACGTTCTGCCCGCCCGGTCCCTGGGATCTGGTGAACTGTTCGGTCAGTTCCCACTCCTCAATGGTGATGGTGTTCGTGATATGCAGCATGGCCGTGGAATATGGCACGGAAAGACGCCATGAACAGCGCCAATGACCAATAAAACGCGAATGGTTAAGAAATGGTTTCCGTGCCCGTCAGCCTCGCGCCCTCGCTTTCGGGCCAATGGGCAAAGGGCAGGACCGCGCCATTGCGGCGGCTGTCCCCCACCCGGGCCAGATCGACCTGGGCGAAAACCCAGCCTGGCTGGTCCATCGGGCCTTCCGCGATGATGCCGGTTTCCGGCCAGAAGCCATCGGGCGGGCCATAGATCGCCGCGCGTCCCCGGTTTTCATCCAGGGCGGGCATCCAGTCGCAGGCCCCGACCGTGGGCGCCTGGACCACGACGCATTGGCTTTCCAGGGCACGGGCCATGGCGCCGATGCGCACGCGGGAAAAACCCGCCACCGCATCCGTGCAGCTTGGCACCAGCAGCAGTTCCACCCCCGCTTGCGCCAGCACCCGGCCCAACAGGGGAAATTCGCTGTCATAGCAGATCAGGATGCCGATCCGCCCCAGGGTCGTGTCGAACACCCGCAGGCCGGAAGCGCCGGTCACGTGCCACTCCTCGCGCTCGAATCGGGTCATGATCTGCTTGTCCTGATGGCCGATGATGCCCTCGGGACCATACAGCACCGCGCGATTGACCGGGCGCGGACCCTCGAACACCGGACCTGACGCGCCCAGGATATGGCAGCCATGGGCCGCCGCCAGCCGCTGATGCAGCGCCTGAACCTGTGGCCAATGCCGGGCGACCTCGTGCAGGGAAGCCTCCAGATCGCCGGCCACCTTGCGCCCGCCCAAGGAGGCAAGTTCCATCGCGCCGTATTCGGGGAACACCAGCAGGTCCGCGCCTGCGGCATCGGCGACCCAGGCGGTCAGCTTGGCCTCGTAGTCCGCGAAGCTGTCGAACCAGTCTATGGGATAAGCGGCGGCGGCGATCTTCACAGGCGGCGCATCCAGAATTGAAGGGTTTTTTCGGTATCAGTCACCTCGCCCAGATCCTTCCAGGAAAAACGCGCCGTGACGCCGGGCAGCGGCTCATATCCGCGCTTGCGCCAGAAATCGTCCAACGGCCGGTAATTGCCCGGCCGGGCCGGATGATCGGCAGGGCGGATCACGCTGCAAAAGGCGCTGAAGGCCAGGCCGAGCTTGCGGGCATGGGCCTCGCGCGCGTCGAAAAAGGCGTGCCCTATGCCTAGGCCGCGATAGTCGCGCAGCAGCACCGATTCGGCGCAATAGAAGATCTGTTCCATCGGCTCGGGCCGGTCCGCAAAGGCCGCCCCGAAATCGGCGGCATGATCGGCCATGGGCGCGCCGGTCGCCGCCCCCACGACCTTTTCGCCGTCCATCGCCACCGCGACCACCGCGCCCGGCGACTGATAGGCGCGCAGGTAATCGCGTTCGTAATCGGCGTCCCCGTCGTAGAGATAGGGGAAATCCCGGAATACCCGGATGCGCAGACGCGCGACATCCTCCAGCGCGGCGGCCAGCGCCTCGCCTGTCAGGACGCGCGTCGTGACGGTCATTGGCCGACCTGCCGCATCCAGTCGGACAGGTTGTAATAGGTCGTCACCCGCGCGATCTTGTCGTCGCGAATGGTGAAGAAGGTGCCCGCAGGCAGGCGATAGGTCTGGCCCTTGGCTTCCGGCAAACCCTCGTCAGTCTTCAGATAGGTGCCGTTGACCACGAATTCCGCCGCTGCCCGGTCGCCTGCCTCGTTGGCGAAGATCACCATGTCGGTCAGGGTTTCCTTGTAGCTTTCCGTCATATGCGCGTTGAATTCGGCAAACAGCGCCTTGCCCCGGCGAATGCCGCCTTCGTTCACATGATGCTCGATCTCGTCATGCAGCAGGGCCAGCATGTCGTCGGTGCGGCCCGCGTTGAAGGCATCGTAATAGGCGGCGATCAAAGATTTTGTGTCCATTTTGCCCTTCCGTGCGTTTGCCATCCATTATCGCGGCCAGTGCCCGGCGTCACTTGATCCGAAAGGACCATTGCCTTGAAAATCCGGGCCAAGCTGTTAGCGATTGAACCAACCTCGCGCATAAAGGATCCGCGCCCATGACCGACCGCAGCAACCTCGGACCCCGAGAGATCACCTGTTTCAAAGCCTACGACGTGCGGGGGGAATTGGGCAAGAACCTGGACGCCGACGTGGCCTACCGCATCGGGCGCGCCTTTGCGCAGGCCCGCCAGGCGAAACGCGTCGTGGTGGGCCGCGACAGCCGCGCCACCTCGCCCGAACTGGCGGCGGCGCTGATCGAGGGGCTGACCGACGGCGGGGCAGACGTGCTGGACCTGGGCCTGGCCGGGACCGAGGAGGTCTATTTCCACACCGGCTTCCACGACACCGATGGCGGGATCGAGGTCACGGCGTCCCACAACCCGATCAACTACAACGGCATGAAGATCGTGGGCCGGGGCTCCGCGCCGCTGGATCCGGCGACCGAACTGCCGCCGATCATCGAATTGGCGACATCCGGCAGCTTTGCCCCCGCAACCAAGGGCAGCGTCACCGATTTCAGCCATGCCCGGGCGGATTATGCCAAGGCCATGGCGGATTTCGTGGATGTGCAGGCCTTGAAGCCGATGAAGATCCTGGTCAACGCCGGGAACGGCACTGCCGGGCCGACCTTTGACGCCATTGCCGATGAACTGGAACGGCGCGGCGCACCGCTGACCTTCGTGCGGATGCACCATGATGTCGATTCCAGCTTTCCCAACGGAATCCCCAATCCGCTTCTGGACGAGAACCAGCCCCCCACGGTCGAGCGGATGAAGGCGGAAAAGGCCGATCTGGGCGTGGCTTGGGACGGCGATTTCGACCGCTGCTTCTTTTTCGACGAAAACGGCCGCTTCATTCCCGGCGAATATATCGTCGGCCTGCTGGGCGCGGCCTTCCTGGAAAAATCACCCGGCGAAAAGATCGTCCACGATCCCCGCGTCATCATGAACACCCGCGCCATGATCGAGGAAGCGGGCGGGCAGGCAGTCGTCAGCAAGACCGGCCATGCCTTCATCAAGCGCAAGATGCGCGACGTGGGCGCGATCTATGGCGGAGAGATGTCGGCGCATCATTATTTCCGCGACTTCTATTACTGCGACAGCGGCATGATCCCCTGGCTGCTGATGATCGAGCTGCTGTCGCGCAAGGGCAAGACGCTGGCCGAACTGCTGGAGGAGCGGATGCGTCTTTACCCGTCATCCGGTGAGACGAACTATCACATCGATGACCCCGACGCGGCGATTGCCCGGCTGATCGAGAAATACGAGCCCCAGGCCGACAGCCGCGACGACCTGGACGGCGTGTCTCTGGATTTCGGAAACTGGCGCTTCAACCTGCGCAAGTCCAACACCGAGCCGGTGGTGCGGCTGAACCTGGAGTCCGATGGCGATGCGGATCTGGTGCGCGAAAAGCAGGCGGAACTGGCCGCGCTGCTGAAGGGCTAGGGCATCGGGTCAAAGCCGAAAGTGACATAGTCGCGCAGGTATGCAGCCTGCGCGGCGTCAATCAGGGACTTGTCGCGCAGCGCGTCCGGCACGGGGGCAGGCGCAACCGTTTCCAGCTTTGCATCGGCAATGCCTGCCATGCGGGACAAATGGTCCAGATCCTCGGTCAGGCGGTCTTCCCTGACCACCATGTCAGGGGTGGCAAAGCGGGCAAAGCCCGACAGAACCTCGGTCTGGCTGGCCCATGTCGGATGGGTGGGCAGCGATGTCTGGCCATTCAGGTTTCGCCGCAGGAATCCAAGGAAATCGGCGAATACGGCGATGCGCGCGTCGCCCGTCAGGGCCGCAAGCGCATCGTCTGGCGGCAGGGCCACGCGGTGGAGACGGCGCAGAACCTCGCGCTGTTCGGGATTGCCCCGGGCCAGCAGGTGGTCGAAGGCATCCCATGCCCGCGAAAGGGGGTGGCGCAGGACCGTAAAGCTGCGATGGCCGGAACGGGCGCGTTTCCATTGGCGCAGGGTCGACTGGGTAAAGCCGTCCGCGACTGGGCCCAGCCTGTCCAGCCAATCCCGGATCGCCTGTTCCGGCCCGCCCTTGACCGGCATGAACAGCAGGCCCCGTCCCGCGTCCGCTCCCAGGAAACTGGGCACAGCAGGCCCGCGCCGGGGTTCGAACACGGGCAGGCGGTGCAGCAGGAACGGATCCATGTCGCGCAGATCGGCCTGCATCGCGTCGAAATTGGCGACCTTCTGCGCCAGTTCCTGCGGGTTCTGGGGCACCTGGTCGCGGGCCGGTTCCACGCGCGCCAGATCGGTGCGGCCCAGCCAGTGCAGCAGGCCCGTGATCACATCGCCGTCGCGCAGATCGTCGAAGCCCAGATGGAACGCCGTCTGCCCCGTTGCCTGCAAGCGGCTGACGACATGGCGGCGAAACTCCTCGGCTTCGGACAGGGTCCGGCGGAATTCCTCGCCGTCATAGGTGATGCGGGCCGGAATCGGCGTTTCCGACTCGTTCAGCTTCCATTGGTTCGTTTCCCAGGCCAGCCGCGTCGAGACATAGCTGTCCAGCGGGTTGCGCGTCAGGATGATCTTGGCGCAGCCCCGGTCCTGGATGATGGGTTCCAGCACGCGGGGATCGTGGTCGTGGAAATAGCGGAACCCCGGCAGATGCCCCGGCTTGTCGGTCAGCTTCGCCAGCAGGGACAGGGGGTCCGCCTCGCGCGCGGCGCGGGTGATCCCCAGCATCTCGTCCTTGCCGGGCCAGCCCATCATGTAGGGATTGAACGCCTCGCCAAAGCAGGTGACGCGCTTGACGGCGTTCAGGGTCGCCTCCAGCAGGTTGGACCCGGTGCGCATCCCGGCAAAGATGACAAAGCTGCGGAACCCCTGGGTCATTCGGCAGCCGCCCTTTCAGTGGTCAGCAGTTCGATGGGGGGCAGATCCTCGCCCGTCAGGCGCGGGCGCAGGCCGGAATTGCGCAACCGCCGCAGCATCCCGTCCAGCCCCGTCAGGTCGCGCATCGCGGGCAGCATGGTCACGGGCGCGGAATGCGGGTCGATCTGCAACAGGAAATCCTGAAGGATCGGTCGGGGGTTCAACAGGAATTCGCCCAGGTCGTGATGATGCAGGCGCGCGCGGACCCAGACGGAATTCAGCACCTCCAGCTGCTCAAGCTCGGTCCGCTGCAGCTGGGCAAAGACCCGGCGCACGTCGTCGAAGGGCATCCCCGAATGCAGCAGGGGCAGCTTCCATGCGCCGGACACGACCAGCATATGGGCATTGGGATCGGTGGCGATGAACCAGTTCAGCGCCTGATTGTCGCGCGGGCTGAACTGGAACGCCTGCATCCGGTCGGTGATGCGGATCAGGGATGTCAGGAACCCCTGCGGATCGCGGTCGCGGATCAGCGGATCCGCCGAGATCGCCCCCGGACCGATGCGGGCACGCCCTGCGAATTCCACCCCTTCCGGTCCCAGCAAATGGCCGTGGACCTGGCAGGACAGATGCCCGCGCAGCCAATCCTCGAACCCCGGATAGATGTCCGACAGGCCCTGGATTACCGCATAAGGGGCCGAGGTCTTGCCGTTCTCGGCGTCCTTGCGGGGAAAGCGGCTTTGCATATACAGGCCCGGCCGGCCAAGCACGCGGCGATGCACCGTCTGGTTGATGATGCGCGAAATCCGCGCGGGCTGGGGCGGATCGACCTGGGGCTGGCCCTGGTCGGGCAGCGGGAAATGCGACAATAGCCGCGATGCCCCCGGCCAGACCTTGCGCGCCACGAAACAGCGCGATTCGGCCAGCATGTCGATATGGTCGTCATAAAGCGAATAAGGCCGTCCGGTGTGATCGAACTTGGCCATGGTCAATGACCAGCTTTCCAGCTTGGTGGAATGGCGCCGCACCAGGGTCTGGAAATAGCTTTCGTCGGGGATCCAGGTGAACCGGAAAAACCGGTCAAAGGCGGGCCGTTGCGGATCGTCCAGAATGGCGCGCAGGGTGCGCGCCGTCAGGCACCACCATTGCGACCCCAGATGCGGGATCAGCCCGGCGGGCATCCTTCGGCGAATGCCGCGCCTGCGTTGCCAGGTCACGAAACGGTCGAACAGCCAGCGGTGCCGCTTCCAGTCAAAGGGAAAGAACAGGGTGAATCGTTCTTCGTTCAACCCGCCGACAGTCCAGCCCACGTCATGGCTGCTGACGCTCTCGATATGGTCGCGGTCAGGATCGGCGGCCAGATAGGCGGCCAGTTCGCCAACCGGCCGCAGCGGCAGGCAGGCACCCGAGGCAAGATAGACATGGGTCGTGTCGGGAAAGCGCGCCAGCAGTTCCGCCGCCGCATCCTGGGTGGCGCGCACAAGGCTGAAGCGGCCCCAGGAACACCGATGGCGCTTGCTGAAGATGACCCTGTCGCAATCCTTCAATGCCTGGCGCAGTCCGGCCGCCCGCGCGCCCGACACCTTGGCATCCACATGGATTGCCACCCGCGCCCCGCCATCCGTCCAGATCCGTGCCAGCCGTGCCGCCATGCCCAGATCGCCATGGCACAGCAACACCACGCCCAGCCGCACGGTCGCGGGCGCCTTCATGCCCAGTTCCCCCGGGAAATCAGGCCCAGATCCTCCAACTGCTGCCAATCGCGGTACCGGCGCGATTCGCTGCACCACAGTTGCACGCCCCGGTGCAGGCCCGCGTGATAGGCGCGGTATTCCCCGCTGCCCCCGTAATGCTGCCTGCGGTCCAGTTCCTCGGCCGATTTGGCGGCAAAGGACGACAGGAACTTGGCGTGCAGCAGACAGCCCGAAATCTGTTCGCCGCCGTCTTCGTCGTAGACCAGGTTCAACCCGCGCGGCAGCAGCATATGGGTCGAACTGACATAGGCGTAGCGCGCGTCCCATTTCACCAGGGGGATCTTGTTCAGGGCAGGCCCGGACAGGGGATCGTGGGTGAAGAACGCTCGCGTGCGCGGCCCGCCCTGGATCCACAGATTGCCGAAATGGGGGTTCTTCTGGATCGAGTAATTGGCCGGGTCGAACCAGCAGGCGATGTCGAAGGGGTTCTCGCCCTCGGCGCAGATCGCATCCTCGATGGGGCCTTCGGGATACATATCCAGCAGCATCGCCGGAAAGGACCGCCGTCCGGTCGCGTCCAGCCAGCTGGTCAGCGCCGCCAGGGGACGATGGCCCATATGCGGATAAACCAGGAATTCGTCGGGATCGACCGTCAGGCACCAATGCCCCCGGCCGTGGCGCAGCAGCAGCCAGTTCATCCAGTCCATGCCAAAGCGCGAGCCCTTGTAGCTGGCGTCCGTCCACCACAAGGACACATCCGGCTGGTCGCGCAGGTAATCTCCGCTGCCGTCCCCGCTGTCGTTGTCCACCATCAGGAAGTGGCGCACCCCCATGGCCCGGTAATAATCCAGGAACCACGGCAGCCGCGAGCGTTCGTCGCGCAATGTCACAAGGCACAGGATATCACCCTGCCCGATCTGCCTGGTACGATCAGCCAAGGAGCGCAGGGAACCGCGACGCCGGATCCCGCGCAGGATCAGGCGCTGGCGTTCAACCCTCCGGCGCAAGCGGGCGGCGATCGGATGCGCGCCTATGCCCCGCATTGCCGCGCCCTCCGATCCATACCGTTTCGCCTGATTGTCATGATGCCCGAATGCGTTGGATGCACGCATTTGGCAAGATGGTTAATCCGCAGTCAACCTTTGGATGACAACCAGTCGCCCCCGCCCATCAGCCCCAGATCGACCAGTTGCCGCCAATCCCGGTATCGGACCGATCCCTCGTGCCACAGGACGGGCGCCTGGGCAATTGCACCGTGATAGGCGCGATAGTCCTGGGGGTCGATGAAATGCTGACCTCGGACCAGTTCCTCGGACGCGCGGGCGGTGCTGTCGGGCAGGAACTTGCCGTGCAGCAGCACCCCTGACAGGCGCGGGTCGCCGGGACCGTCGTAATGGTCGTTCAGCCGGGGGGGCAAAGCCAAATGGGTGGAATTGACGTAAACGTATCGCCGGTTCCACCGCAGCAGGGGCAGCTTGTTCAGCGTCGGGCCACGGTCGGGATCGCCCGGAAAGAAGACCCGTTCGCGGACGCCCCCATGCAGGATCCGGTTGCGTTTGGGCGGCACCATCCGGCACCGATAAGGGGAGGCATCGAACCAGGGCAGGCGTTCGGTCAAGGGCGCCCCCGGTCCGGCATCGGCCTGGCCCAGCGGACCGCGCGGATACAGATCCAGCATCATCGCCCCCATGGCCGGGCAACCGGCGGCGTCCAGATGGGCGGTCAGGCGCGGCAACGGATGGCGGTCCCATTCGGGATAGATCAGCAGTTCGTCGGCATCGACCGTGACGCACCAATGGCCGTGCCCATGGCGGAACAGCAGCGCGCCCAGCCAGTCCATCCCGAAACGCGCGCTTCGGTAGCTGCCCGGCGCCTGCCACAACGAAACATCGGGCTGGCCACGCAGGAAATCCCCGGTCCCGTCGGTGCTGGCGTTATCGACGATCAGGAAGCTTCCGACGCCCAGCCGGCGATAATGATCCAGGAATTCGGGCAGGCGCAGCATCTCGTTCCGCAGGGTTGCGAAGCAAAGGATGCTGTCGGGCCGGATCGCCGCCGTGCGGTCGGCCAGTGGGGCCAGATCCCGGCCCGCCCGCAGGCAGCGCCACAGCAGTTCTCGGCGTTTCCAGCCTTGGCGCCAGGCCGACCAAGCCCGCCGGAACGCCGGGGCACGGTCGCCGGTCACGCCTGATAGGTGCCGTTCTGATGCCACCGCCAGGCATCGGCGATCATCTGCTGCATGGTGGACCGGCCGGGATGCCAGCCCAATTCCGCCTTGGCGCGTGTGCTGCCGCAGACCAGCTTGACCGCGTCCCCGCCCCTGCGCGGGCCATCGACCATGGGCACAGGGCGGTTGGTGACATGGCGGGTGGCGTCCACGACCTCTCGCACGGAAAAGCCCGATCCGGTGCCCAGGCAGAACACCCGGCTGCCGCGTCCAGCGCGCAGCCATTCCAGGCCTTTCACATGGGCATCCACCAGATCCATCACATGAACATAGTCGCGGATGCAGGTGCCGTCCGGGGTGGGGTAATCGGTCCCATGCACGGTCAGGGCCGCACGCTTGCCATCCACCGCATCCAGGATCAGCGGGATCAGATGCGTTTCCGGACGATGATGCTCGCCGACCTCGCCGTCAGGATCGGCGCCCGCCACGTTGAAATAGCGGAAGATCACCGAGCGCAGCCCATGGGATGCACCGAAATCGGCCAGCATATCCTCGATCGCGCGCTTGGACGCCCCATAGGCGTTCAGCGGAGCCTGGGGGGTATGCTCGTCCAGAACCTCTCCGTCGCGATCGCCATAGGTGGCGCAGGTGGAACTGAAGACGAAATCCAGGCAGCCCGCGTCAATGGCGGCCTCGATCAGGTTCAGCGATCCGCTGACATTGTTGCGCCAGTATTTGCCGGGTTCCGCCATCGCCTCGCCCACCTGGCTGAGGGCGGCGAAGTGCAGCACGGCCATCGGACGGTATTCGGCAAAGGCCGCGTCCAGGGCTGTGCGGTCCAGCAGATCGGCCTGCACGAAGGGTCCGAACTGGACCGCATCGCGCCAGCCGGTGGACAGATTGTCCAGCGTGACTGGGATATATCCCGCCGCAGCCAGGGCCTTGCAGGCGTGCGAGCCGATATAGCCCGCACCCCCCGTCACCAGAACATTGGGCGCCATGGATTATTCGGCCGCCCGGCGCATCGACATGATGTCGTGCAGGTATTCGGCAAATTCTTCCTTCAGTTCGTCGCGTTCCAGGCCGAATGCCACGGTGGCCTGTAGGAAGCCTGCCTTGGATCCGCAGTCGAAACGCTGGCCCCGGAAGCGCAGGCCGAACACATCGCGCCCCGCCGCAATGTCGTCGGCGATGGCATCGGTCAACTGGATTTCCCCGCCCGATCCGGCCTTCAGCTTGTTCAGGTTCTGCATGACAGTCGGCGCCAGGATATAGCGTCCAATCACCGCCAGGTTCGACGGGGCGGTGCCCATGGGGGGCTTTTCCACCATGCCGCGCACTTTGACGATGGCGCCCATGTCCTCGGCCACGTCCAGCACGCCATAGGCCTGGGCCTTTTCGGGCGCGACCTCCATCGTGGCAACCATGCTGCCGCCGGTTTCGCCATAAGCCTCGATCATCTGCTGCAGGCAGGGCGGGTCGCCCATGATCACATCGTCGGTCAGCACCACCGCGAAGGGTTCGTCATCGGCCAGCAGGCGGCGCGCGCACCAGACCGCATGGCCCAGGCCAAGCGCCTTGTGCTGCCGGATATAGGCGATGGCCCCCGATTCCATGTTCGTGCCGCGCAGGGATTCCAGCAAGTCGGTCTTGCCGGATTTCTTAAGGCTGCTTTCCAGTTCATGGGCGTGGTCGAAGTAATCTTCCAACGCACCCTTGCCGCGCGAGGTGACAAAGATGAACTCGGTGATGCCTGCAGCCCGCGCTTCGTCGATCGCATACTGGATCAGCGGGCGATCGACGAGGGTCATGATCTCCTTGGGGATGCTTTTGGTCGCCGGAAGAAAGCGCGTGCCCAGACCAGCGACGGGAAAGATGGCCTTGGTTACCTTACGAGTCATGTGCTGTGACACCCTTGTTCGATCATTTGCGGCGGCCGGTCGGCCGAACGCATCACAACGCTCATCAGCCGCAAAGGCTGCGTCATCAAGCAGGATAATATCCGGGACGGCGGAATGGTGCCAATGCAATTGCAGAAAACAACCAAGTATTTTCTGCGTCTTTGATTAAATTGTTCCGCCGCCGGCACCCGGTCAGTCCAGATCCATGGCCTGCATCATGGCTTCCAGACGAGAAACGTCCTCGGGATTGTTCAGTTCCCAGAACTGGCGGCCACGCGATTCGACCTCGACGCACAGGATCCGGCGGCCGCGTTCAAGAAAGCGCAACTGTTCCAGTCCTTCCAGCCGCTCCAGGGGGCCTTCGTCCCAGGACGCATATTCCGCCAGGGCATTGGGCCGATAGGCGTAAACGCCGACGTGGTGGAAAACCGGGCTGGGTTCGGCGTCGCCGAAATCGCCCGCCGCGAAGGGAATCACTTCCTTGGAGAAATACAGCGCCTGGCGGTCATGGCCAAAGACCGCCGTCGTCCCGCCCACGCGGCCGGCATGGCGGTCGGCGATCAGGTCGGCGCGCATCCGGCCGGTGCAGCGCAAGACCGGGGTCGCCACATCGGCGCCCGCATCCGCACGCAGGCCCGCGACCAGATCCTCGACGAACCAGGGGGGCGTCAGGGGCGCGTCGCCTTGCAGGTTGACCACGACCTCGGGCGCGATCCCCAGATTGGACAGGGCTTCGGCGCAGCGTTCGGTGCCGTTGCGGCAGGCGGTGCCGGTCATCACGACCTCGGCTCCGAAGCCCGCGGCGTGGTCCCGGATGCGGGTGTCGTCGGTGGCGACCACCACCCGGTCCACGCCGGACACGGCCATGGCCGCATCCCAGCTGCGCCGGATCAGGCTGCGCGCCTGGCCCGAGGCGCCGCGCAGTTCCACCAGCGGCTTGCCCGGATAGCGGGTCGAGGCGTGGCGGGCGGGAATGACGATCAGGACCGACATCAGGCCCGGACCAGCAGCACGCCCGGCGCGAAGGCGATGAAGAACGGGTTCTCGAATCCCGGCTTGCCATAGGTCAGGGGCGTGTGGTCGTCAAAGCGCACGACCTCGCCCCCCGCGCCGCGCAGCACGGCATCGCCCGCCGCCGTGTCCCATTCCATTGTGCGGCCCAGGCGGGGATACAGATCCGCCTCTCCGGTCGCGACAAGGCAGAACTTCAGCGACGATCCGGCGCTGGTCATGTCGCGCGCCGCATATTGCGCGATGTAATCGTCGGTCGCGGCATCCCGGTGTGATTTCGACGCGACCACCATCAACCCCCGATTGTCGGGAACCGGATTGACGCCGATGGGAACGGTCTGGCCGGGAGTGTCGCCGAACGGCCCCTGCTCCTCGACCGAGCGTCCGTCGGCGGTGGTATAGAACAGCCGTCCCTTGGCGGGGGCATAGACCACGCCGCGCAGGGGCACGCCGTTTTCGACATAGGCGATGTTGACGGTGAAGTCGCCGCGCCGCTGGACGAATTCCTTGGTTCCGTCCAGGGGATCGACGATCAGGAAGGTCCGGGCCGTCTGCGCATGGCTGGCGGCCTGTTCCTCGGTGATCAGGGGAATGTCCGGGAAAGCCTCGCGCAGCCCGGCCGAGATCAGCGCATCGGCCGCCTCGTCGGCGGCGGTGACGGGCGAATCGTCGGATTTGGCCCGCACGTCGAAGTCATCGGCATCATAGATCTCCAGGATCCGCGTTCCGGCCTGCAACGCCAGGCGCCGCATCTGGGCGATCAGTCGTTCAAATTCCATCTAGTTTCCCTCCCGGACGGCCCGCCTGTCGCGGTCCCGCCGATTGTGACGGGCACCGGATCCCCTTATGATCGGGGCAGACGGCTTGGGCAAGCGCCCGCGGGACCGGGCAGCAGGGGCGGCACAGGCTTTGTTCAACCAGCGAAAGAACAGCACGATCATCGGGGCGGCGGGCACGACCCTGGGCCTGATCTATCACCAGACCGTCTATAACCTGCGCAACGACCATCGCAACGCGGTCGTCGGGCTGCTGCTGACGATCCTGCAGTCGGCGATCTTCATGATGGCGTTTCTGCTGATCTATCTGGTCATGGGGGTGCGCAATTCGCCCATTCGCGGCGACTTCATGCTGTACCTGATGTCGGGCATCTTCATGTTCATGGTCCATGTCCAGGCATCGGGCGCAGTGGCGGGCAGCCATTCGGTGACGGGCGGACTGGTCAAGCACGAACCCCTGAACCCCGCGATCCTGATCGCCTCGGCGGCCCTTGCGGTGCTGTATCGCCAGACCATCAGCTGCATCGCAATCCTGTGGCTGTATCACGTGCTGATGACGCCCATCCGTTTCGACTTCTGGCCCGGCAGCCTGGGGATGTATCTGCTGGCCTGGTTTTCAGGGGGTTGCATCGGCCTGGTGTTTCTGGGCATCCGGCCTTGGTCGCCCCGTGCGTCCAAGCTGTTCACCACGGCCTATCAGCGCATCAACATGTTCGCGTCGGGCAAGATGTTCGTGGGCAATGTGGTGCCCAACGCCCTGCTGCCCTGGTTCATCTGGAACCCCCTGTTCCACATCATCGACCAGCAGCGCGGATACATCTTCATCAACTATACGCCCCTGAAATCGGATCCGCTTTATGCGCTTTGGTTTTCGCTGGCCGCGATGATGATCGGCTTGCTGATCAACTTCACCACCCGCAAATACGAATCCCTCAGCTGGAGCGCGGCTGATTGAGCAGGCGCAAATTGCCCGCATCCGGCGCTTGCGGGGCTTGAAACCATCCCTATATACACCCCCGAAGCGTCCGGCCCGCCGGAGCTGAAAACGTATTTGGGATCGGGCCTCGGGGGCCATAACGGACCTGAAGTCCAGACAATCGCCGCAAGAAGGAAACAAGCATGTCAAAAGTCATCGGCATCGACCTCGGCACCACGAACAGCTGCGTCGCGATCATGGACGGCAGCCAGCCCAAGGTCATCGAGAACAGCGAAGGCGCCCGCACCACGCCCTCGATCGTGGGCTTCACGGAAGGCGAGCGCCTGGTCGGCCAGCCTGCCAAGCGCCAGGCCGTCACGAACCCCACCAATACCGTGTTTGCCGTGAAACGCCTGATCGGCCGCCGGGTCGGCGACGAGGCCGTCGAAAAGGACCGCAAGCTGGTTCCCTACGACATCGTGGACGGCGGCAACGGCGACGCCTGGGTCAAGGTGCGGGATGAGAAATATTCCCCTGCCCAGGTCAGCGCGATGATCCTTCAGAAGATGAAGGAAACCGCCGAATCCTATCTGGGGGAAACCGTCACGCAGGCGGTCATCACGGTTCCCGCCTATTTCAACGACGCGCAGCGTCAGGCGACCAAGGACGCGGGCAAGATCGCGGGCTTGGAAGTCCTGCGCATCATCAACGAGCCGACCGCGGCCGCCTTGGCCTACGGCTTGGACAAGAAGGACAGCAAGACCATCGCGGTCTATGACCTTGGCGGCGGCACCTTCGACATCACCATCCTGGAAATCGACGACGGGCTGTTCGAAGTGAAATCGACCAACGGGGATACGTTCCTCGGCGGCGAGGACTTCGACATGCGCATCGTCAACTATCTGGCCGACGAGTTCAAAAAGGAACACGGCGTCGACCTGACCAAGGACAAGATGGCCCTTCAGCGCCTGAAGGAAGCCGCCGAAAAGGCCAAGATCGAACTGTCCTCCTCGTCGCAGACCGAGATCAACCAGCCGTTCATCTCGATGGACAAGAACAGCGGCACGCCGCTGCACCTGGTCATCAAGCTGACCCGTGCGAAACTTGAAAGCCTGGTGGGCGACCTGATCAAGCGCACCATGAAGCCGGTGGCCGATGCCATCAAGGACGCGGGCGTGTCGAAATCCGACATCGACGAGATCGTCCTGGTCGGCGGCATGACCCGGATGCCCAAGGTGATCGAGGCCGTGACCGAGTTCTTCGGCAAGGAACCCCACAAGGGCGTCAACCCCGACGAGGTCGTGGCGCTTGGCGCGGCCATCCAGGCGGGCGTGCTGCAAGGCGACGTCAAGGACGTGGTCCTGCTGGACGTGACGCCCTTGTCGCTGGGCATCGAGACCCTGGGCGGCGTGTTCACCCGCCTGATCGACCGCAACACCACGATCCCGACCAAGAAGTCGCAGATCTTCTCGACCGCGGAAGACAACCAGAACGCCGTGACGATTCGGGTGTTCCAGGGCGAACGCGAAATGGCGGCGGACAACAAGCTGCTGGGTCAGTTCAACCTGGAAGACATCCCGCCCGCGCCGCGCGGCTTGCCGCAGATCGAGGTGACCTTCGACATCGACGCCAACGGCATCGTGTCGGTTTCCGCCAAGGACAAGGGCACCGGCAAGACCCAGAACATCACCATCCAGGCCTCGGGCGGTTTGACCGACGAGGATATCGACCGGATGGTCAAGGATGCCGAGGCCAATGCCGACGCCGACAAGTCCCGCCGCGAACTGGTCGAGGCTCGCAACCAGGCCGAAAGCCTGATGCATTCCACCAAGAAGTCGCTGGAAGAGCATGGGGACAAGGTGGACAGCTCGACCGTCGAGGCGATCGAATTGGCGATGGGCGCCTTGGAGGAATCGCTGAAATCCGACGACGCGGGCAAGATCCGCGGCGGCATCCAGAACGTGATGGATGCATCGATGAAGCTGGGCGAGGCCATCTACAAGTCGTCCCAGGCCACCGCTGACGGCGGCGACGAGGATGGCGATCAGCCGCGCAACGTCGATGACGACATCGTGGATGCCGATTTCGAAGACCTCGGCGAAGACAAGAAGCGCGGCTGATCCGGGCCGCACCCTTTCTGGGCCGGTCCGTGCGAGAAACGCGGGCCGGCCATTTCGTTGGGGAACCAGACAGGACAAAAAATGGCCAAGCGTTGCTATTACGAGGTTCTGGGCGTGACGCGCGGGGCATCGGCCGAGGAAATCAAGAAGGCCTATCGCCAGAAGGCGAAGGAACTGCATCCCGACCGCAATCAAGACAATCCACAGGCCGAATCGCATTTCAAGGAAGCCAACGAGGCGTATGACTGCCTCAAGGACGACCAGAAGAAGGCGGCCTATGATCGATTCGGTCACGCGGCCTTTGAAGGCGGCGGTGGCGGTTTCAACGGGCGCGGCGCTCATCCGGGCGATTTCGGCACCGCCTTTGCCGACGTGTTCGAGGATCTGTTCGGCGACATGATGGGGCGTCGCGGCGGCGGCGGCGGTGGCCGGTCCCGCGCGCAACGCGGCCAGGATCTGCGCTACAACCTGCGTGTCAGCCTGGAAGAGGCCTATACGGGCCTCAAGAAATCCATAACCGTTCCCGGCTCCATTGCCTGCGAGGAATGCGAGGGCACCGGGGCCGAGGGCGCGACCCAGCCCGCCACCTGCCCCACCTGCGCGGGCATGGGCAAGGTCCGGGCGCAACAGGGCTTTTTCACGGTTGAACGCACCTGCCCCACCTGCGGCGGTCAGGGCCAGATCGTCAAGAATCCGTGCAAGGCCTGCCACGGCGCGGGCCGGACCGAACGCGAGCGCACCTTGTCGGTCAACATCCCCGCAGGCGTCGAAACCGGCACCCGCATCCGTCTGGCCGGGGAAGGCGAGGCCGGGCTGCGCGGCGGCCCTGCCGGAGATCTGTATATCTTCATCGAGGTTCAGGAACACGCGATCTTCCTGCGCGACGGCAAGATCCTGGCCTGCCAGGTTCCGGTCAGCATGGCCACCGCCGCCCTTGGGGGCGAGGTCGAGGTGCCGACCATCGACGGTGGCCGTGCCCGGGTCAAGGTTCCGGCGGGCAGCCAGTCCGGTCGCCAGATGCGCCTTCGCGCCAAGGGGATGCCACCCTTGCGCCATGGCCCCGGCGCTGCGGGCGAACCGGGCGATATGCTGATCGAACTGACGGTCGAAACCCCCGTGAACCTGACCCCGCGCCAGCGCGAGTTGCTGCGCGAATTCGAGGAACAGAAGGCTGACAACAGCCCTCAGTCGGACAGCTTCTTCAACAAGGTCAAGAGTTTCTGGGACGGCATGACGCGCTGATGGTGCGTTAACCCTTTATTCACCGGCACGGGTCCATGCTGTCGCCATGGACCCGAATCGCACCTTTGGCGAAATGCCCCTGCCCTTGTTCCAGCCCGCCACTGACGAGGCCGCGCCGATCCCGCTGCCCGGTGGCAAGGCGCCGTCCTATCTGGCAGACCACCGCGCCCGATTGCGCGAACGCTTCATGGCGGGCGGCGCGGCGGCGATGCCTGACTACGAACTTCTTGAACTGGTCCTGTTCCGCGCCATCCCGCGCCAGGACGTAAAGCCCCTGGCCCGCCGCCTGATCGAAGCCTTTGGCGATTTCAACCGGGTATTGACCGCGCCCGCTACGCGCCTGGAACAGATGGATGGCGTTGGCCCCGCCGTGATCACCGAACTCAGGATCGTCGAGGCTGCGGCACAGCGCATGGCGCGTGCCCGTGTCATGCACCGCCCCGTTCTGTCAGGCTGGGACGCGCTTCTGGATTACTGCCACACTGCCATGGCGCATCGCGAGATCGAACAGTTTCGCGTCCTTTACCTCGACCGCAAGAACGTCCTGATCGCGGACGAGGAACAGGCACGGGGAACCGTCGACCATGTCCCGGTCTATCCGCGTGAAATCATCCGCCGCGCGCTTGAACTGAACGCCTCGGCATTGATCCTGGTCCATAACCATCCTTCGGGCGATCCCACGCCTTCGGATGCCGACATCACCATGACAGCCCGCATCGCCCAGGCCGCCGACAGCATGGGAATCACCATCCACGACCACCTGATCATCGGCAAGTCGCGAGAGCTTTCCTTTCGCAGCCAGGGTCTTTTGTAACCGTCTTCGTTCACGTCAAATAGCCTTGGGCCATTGGCGCCCCCGGCAAGGATGCCTGGCGGACCTTTTCCGGCAACGACGGGCCGCAACAGCGGCCATGAGGGCGGAAAGCCCCGTGACTGTCTCCCTGCGACGAAATGCCCGCGACAATTTTCCAACATAGGCTGGTCCATGGCCCCGGTCAGGCGGGCTTACCGGCTGGACTGACAGATAATTGAAGGCTAGAACCGCCGCGCGAAGGCTGCGACGATACGCGGCCCGGATTGTCGTATCGGCCGGTCCTTCGGCCCGAATTGGAGAATGACCCGTGTCCCACGCAGATGACCACGTAGGCACCCGGAGGGATTTCCTCTATTATGCCACGGCGGGCGCAGGCACGGTGGCCGCCGGTGCCGCCGCCTGGACGCTTGTGAACCAGATGAACCCCTCGGCCGACGTGCAGGCGCTTGCCTCGATCCAAGTCGACGTCAGCGGGATCGCGGAAGGCACCCAGCTGACTGTCAAATGGCTGGGCAAGCCCGTGTTCATCCGCCGCCGCACCCCCGAGGAGATCGAGGCCGGCCGCGCGGTCGATCTGGGGGAACTGATCGACCCCACCGCACAGAATGCCAATCTGAGCGGGACCGAACCCGCCACCGACCAGAACCGCACCCTGGACGAGGCCGGCGAATGGCTGGTCCAGATTGGCGTCTGCACCCACCTGGGCTGCGTCCCCATCGGCGACGGCGCGGGCGATTTCGGCGGCTGGTTCTGCCCCTGCCACGGTTCGCATTACGACACCGCCGGACGCATCCGCCGCGGCCCCGCACCGCAGAACCTGCACATTCCCGTCGCTGAGTTCATCAGCGACACAACCATCCAGTTGGGCTGAGGAGGCTTCGCATGGCCGGAATTCCGCACGACCATTACGAGCCTAAGACAGGCTTCGAAAAATGGCTTCACCGCCGCCTGCCGATCGCGGGGGTGATCTATGACACGATCATGATCCCCACGCCCAAGAACCTGAACTGGATGTGGATCTGGGGCATTGTCCTGATGTTCTGCCTGGTTCTGCAGATCGTCACCGGCATCGTCCTGGTGATGCACTATACGCCGCATGTCGACATGGCCTTCGCATCGGTCGAACACATCATGCGCAACGTGAACGGCGGCTATATGCTGCGCTATCTGCACGCGAACGGCGCATCACTGTTCTTCGTGGCGGTCTATCTGCACATCTTCCGCAACCTCTACTACGGCAGCTACAAGGCGCCGCGCGAGGTCACCTGGATCATCGGCATGCTGATCTATCTGGCGATGATGGCGACCGCGTTCATGGGCTATGTGCTGCCTTGGGGCCAGATGTCCTTCTGGGGTGCCACGGTGATCACCGGCCTGTTCGGCGCGATCCCGGGCGTCGGCGGCGCGATCCAGCAATGGCTGCTGGGCGGACCGGCCGTGGACAACGCCACGCTGAACCGCTTCTTCTCGCTGCACTACTTGCTGCCCTTCGTGATCCTGGGCCTGGCCGTTGTCCACGTCTGGGCCTTCCACACCACCGGCAACAACAACCCGACCGGGGTCGAGGTGCGCCGGACCAGCAAGGAAGACGCCCAAAAGGACACCCTGCCCTTCTGGCCCTATTTCGTGATGAAGGATCTGTTCGCGCTTGGCGTGGTGCTGGTCGTGTTCTTCGCGGTCGTGGGCTTCATGCCGAACTATCTGGGCCACCCCGATAACTATATCGAGGCGAACCCGCTGGTGACGCCCGCCCATATCGTGCCGGAATGGTACTTCCTGCCCTTTTACGCCATCCTGCGCGCCTTCACGGCGGATGTCTGGGTCGTGCAGATCGTCCAGTTCCTGTCCTTCGGCATCATCGACGCCAAGTTCTTCGGCGTGCTGGCGATGTTCGGCGCGATCCTAGTCATGGCGCTTGTGCCCTGGCTGGACACCAGCCGCGTCCGCTCGGGCCGCTATCGCCCGCAGTTCAAGTGGTGGTTCTGGCTGCTGGCCTTCGACTTCATGCTGCTGATGTGGTGTGGGGCGATGCCTGCCGAAGAACCCTATGCGTCGATCTCGCTGATCGCCTCGGCCTATTGGTTCGCCTATTTCCTCATCATCCTGCCGCTGCTGGGCGTGATCGAGAAGCCCGAGCCCATGCCTGCGACCATCGAGGAAGACTACCTTGCGCATCACAATTCCCCCACGCGCATGGCCGAGTAAGGAGAGCCGGACAATGACCCTGAGAAACAAGACGCTCACGGCCGCTCTGGCCCTGGCGGTCTGTGTCGGTGGCCCTGCCCTTGCGCAGGACGCCGCCACGCCCGCCCCGGCCCAGCAACCGGCCGGAACGCAGCAGTCGTCCGAACCCGCCGCCGCCCCGGCCCCCGCCGATCAAACGGATGTGGGCCAGGCAACCCCGGCCCAGGCGCCTGCCGACCCGGTCGAAGCCGGATCGGGGGAAACCCCCGCCGGCGAATCCGCGACCGCGCCCACCCAGTCGTCCGAGCCGACCTCGACCCCCGCCGGGGCCGAGCAGACCCCGATGGAGGCGCCGGAAGTGCCATCGGTGACGGCAACCGAGGGGGAAACCCCCGCTGAAGCCCCGGCCGAGGAAGCCCCGGCTGCCGAAGCGGACGCCGCTCCGGCGGACGCTGCCGCGGAACCGGCTGCGGAAGAACCCGCAGCCGAGGCCACCGCCGCTGAACCGGCAGCAGAGGAACCTGCGGCTGCTGAACCTGCCGAAGCCGAGCAAGGCGCGGGCCAGGAAGCCGGGGACGCCGTCCAGGTGACCGAAGGGGACGAAGCCGCCGCTCCGGCCGAAACCACCGGCACCGTTGTGGCCGAGGAAGGCCATGACGACATCGAGGGCGCGGGCGAAGACGATGCCAGCGCGGCAGAAGGCGGTCACGCGGAAGCCGCAGGCGAGGAACACGCCGCGGCCAGCCACGGCGCGGCCCATATCGAAGACATCGCCTTCAGCTTCGAAGGTCCGTTCGGCAAATACGACCAGTTCCAGCTGCAACGCGGACTGCAGGTCTATACCGAGGTGTGTTCGGCCTGCCACGGCATGAAGTTCGTGCCGATCCGCACGCTGCATGACGACGGCGGCCCCGGCCTGCCCGAGGATCAGGTCCGCGCCTATGCGGCAAACCTGACGGCGGTCCTGGATCCCGAAACCGGAGAAGAGCGTCCGCGCCTGCCGACCGACCACTTGCCCACGGTCACGGGCGAAGGCATGGGACCGGATCTGTCGCTGATGGCCAAGGCGCGCGCGGCCTTCCATGGCCCTTACGGCACCGGAATCAGCCAGTTGGTCAACGGTATCGGCGGGCCGGAATACATCCATGCCCTGCTGACCGGCTATACGGGCGAGGAAGTCGAGCAGGCGGGCAGCGTCCTGTACGAAAACACCGCCTTCGCAGGCGGCCTGATCGGTATGCCGCCGCCGCTGTCGGACGATCTGGTCACCTATGAGGACGGCACCCCCGCCACGGCCGACCAGATGGCCCGCGACGTGGCGGCCTTCATGATGTGGACCGCCGAGCCCAAGCTGACCGACCGCAAGCAGGTGGGCCTGGTGGCGGTGTTGTTGCTGATCGTGCTGACCTCGCTTCTGTATCTGACCAACAAGCGGATCTGGGCGCCGCACAAGGGCAAGAAGCTGCATCGCTGATCCGATCGCCGATGAAACACCCTGACGCGCCCCTTTTCGGGGCGCGTCTTTCGTTACTGGACAAGCCACGCGGCCCCCCGCCACCATGGCCGCATCGAATATCGAAAGGGAACACATGGCGATCTGGAACCTGGGGTCGATCAATATCGACCATGTTTATCGGCTGGATCACCTGCCCCGCCCGGGCGAGACGCTGGCCGCCCGCAGCTATGTCCAGGGCCTGGGGGGCAAGGGCGCGAACCAGTCCATTGCCGCCGCCCGCGCGGGTGCGATCACCCATCACATCGGGGCCATGGGCACGGGCGATGACTGGGTAGTGGACCGGTTGAAGAACGCCGGGGTCTGCACCGCCGATATCGGGCGCCTGCCGGGGCAGGCGACAGGCCATGCGATCATCCTGCTGGACAGCCAGGCGGAAAACGCCATCGTCATTCATCCGGGCGCAAACCGGGCGATCACCCGGACCATGCTGGAAAAGTCCCTGACGGCCCTCAAGCCCCAGGATACCCTGCTGATCCAGAACGAGACGGCCTGCCAGGTGGATGCCGCGCGGATCGCACGGAAGGCGGGCGCCCGGGTGATCTATTCCGCCGCGCCCTTCGACATCGGGGCGGTGCGCGCCATGCTGCCCTTTGCGACCATCCTAGCGATGAACGCGGGCGAGGCCGATGAGTTGTTTGCGGCAATGCCGGGCGATCTGCCGGTCCAGGGCCTGTTGATCACCCGCGGGGGCGATGGCGCGGAATACCGCGACCTGACCACGGGGACCGTTCACCGCCAAGCCGCGTTTCCCGTCAAACCGGTCGATACGACGGGGGCGGGCGACACGTTCGCAGGTTATTTCGCGGCGGCCCTGGACCGGGGTGATCCGGTCCCCGCAGCCCTGCGCCTGGCCGCAGGCGCAGCGGCGCTGAAGGTGACGCGGCCAGGCGCGGGCGACGCCATTCCGGGGATCGAGGAGGTGATCGGCTTTATCGCCAACCCGTCCTGGGACAAGAACGCCTAGCCCAGCGAATACCCCGTCCCGCGCACCGTGCGGATCGGATCGGCGCCGCCGTTCTGCATCAGCGCCTTGCGCAAGCGGCCAACATGAACGTCGATGGTGCGCGTATCGACATAGATGTCGCGCCCCCAGACCCGGTCCAGCAGCTGTTCGCGCGTCCAGACCCGGCCCGGCCTTTCCATCAAGGCGGACAGCAGCCGAAATTCGGTCGGTCCCAGATGCAGGGTCTGGCCCGCCCGGAAAACGCGGTGTTCTGCGGCGTCCAGGATGATGTCGGCGAACGACAGCCGCTCGCCCATGCTGGCGGGCCGCGTGCGCCGCAGTTGCGTGCGCAGCCGGGCCATCAGTTCCACCACGGAATAGGGCTTCACGACATAATCGTCGGCCCCTGTTTCCAGGCCGCGCACCCGGTCGGTCTCCTCGCTGCGCGCGGACAGCATGATGATCGGGATGCCGCGCGTCGCGGGATCGGCCTTGACCTGGCGGCAGACCTCGATGCCCGACACCTTGGGCAGCATCCAGTCCAGAACCATCAGGTCTGGCTGTTCTTCCTGGACCAGCAGCAGCGCGTCCTCGCCGTTGTCGGCGAC
This sequence comes from Paracoccus actinidiae, assembly GCF_030863885.1. Taxonomy (NCBI): domain Bacteria; kingdom Pseudomonadati; phylum Pseudomonadota; class Alphaproteobacteria; order Rhodobacterales; family Paracoccaceae; genus Paracoccus; species Paracoccus actinidiae. The sequence goes on along the minus strand of NZ_CP132956.1, from coordinate 509,990 downwards.
CACGACCGCGAAACCCTCGGCCTCCAGGTTGTATTGCAGGACTTCGCGCTGCGCGCCTTCGTCCTCGACCACCAGAACGCAAGGGGCTTGCCGCGTCATGGTCAGCCCCCTGCCGGCTGGTCCGAAACCATGCCCGGCACGCTGTTGTCCTTGGGACGGCTGTCGTCAGGCAACTCGCCCGTGACCAGATAGATCACCTGTTCGGCGATGGCAGTCGCCAGATCGCCCATGCGTTCGACGTTCTTGGCGATGAAATGCAGGTGCATGCAGGCGGTGATGTTGCGCGGGTCTTCCATCATGTGGGTCAGGAACTCGCGGAACAGCGCGTTGTACATCTGGTCCACTTCCAGGTCGCGCTGGCGCACGTCCTCGGCCAGCCCGGCGTCGCGGCGGATATAGCTGTCAAGCGCGTCCTGGACCATCCTGCCCACCGCGGTGCTCATCCGGCGCAGGGCCAGGCCCGCCCCGTCGATGGGCGACATCTGCGACAGGACATGGGTGCGCTTGGCCATGTTCTTGGCGTAATCGCCCACCCGTTCCAGCGAATGGGCGATCTTCATCACCGCCAGAACCATGCGCAGGTCGGTGGCCGTGGGCGCGCGCAGGGCGATCAGCCGGGCGGCATCCTCGTTCAACTGCACCTCCAGGGCGTCGATGGCCTTGTCGCGGCGGCGAACCTGTTCGGCCAGTTCCACGTCGCTGGTTTCCAGCGCCGTGGCGGCGTCGCTGATGGCGGCCTCGACCATGCCGCCCATCTTGACGGCAAGGGCCTGGATCGTTTCCAGGTCGCGGTCGAAGGCCGACGAGATATGCTTTTCGCGGTTCATGTGTCCTGCCCTTCTGTTGCCTCAGCCGATCCGGCCCGAGATATAGGCCTCGGTTCGGCTGTCCTGCGGCTTGGTGAAGATGTCGTCGGTGTCGCCATATTCGACCAGGTTGCCCAGGTGGAAAAAGGCCGTCTTCTGGCTGACGCGCGCGGCCTGCTGCATGGAATGGGTCACGATCACGACCGAGAATCGGGTGCGCAATTCCTCGATCAGTTCCTCGACCTGGGCGGTGGCGATCGGATCCAGCGCGCTGCAGGGTTCGTCCATCAGCAGAACCTCGGGCGATGTGGCGACCGCCCGGGCGATGCACAGCCGCTGCTGCTGGCCGCCCGACAGGCCGGTGCCGGGTTCGGACAGGCGGTCCTTGACCTCGTTCCACAAGGCGGCGCCGCGCAGGGCCTTTTCCACGACATCGTCCAGTTCCGCACGGTTGCGGGCAAGCCCGTGGATGCGGGGACCATAGGCCACGTTGTCATAGATCGACTTGGGGAAGGGGTTCGGCTTCTGGAAGACCATGCCGACCTTGGCGCGCAACTGCACCGGATCGACGCGGCGGTCATACACATCCTCGCCGTCCAGCAGGATCTCGCCCTCGACCCGGGCGATGGGGATGGTGTCGTTCATGCGGTTGATGCAGCGCAGGAAGGTGGACTTGCCGCAGCCCGACGGGCCGATGAAGGCGGTCACGGTCTTGTCCAGGATGTCCACATCGACATCCTTCAGCGCCTGCTTGTCGCCATAAAAGACCTGCACCTGGCGGGCCTGGATCTTGATGTCCTTGGGGGTCACGGCGTTCTCCAAGCGGTGGCTCGTATCGTACATATTGGCTCCTCGGGGCCGTTTACCAACGGCGTTCGAACTTGCGGCGCAACCAGATGGCCAGCACGTTCATGCACAGCAAAAAGACCAGCAGCACGATGATCGCCCCGGATGCCCGTTCGATAAAGGCCGGGTCCGACCGCTGCGTCCAGTTATAGACCTGCACCGGCAGGGCGGATGCCGGGTCGAACAACCCCTGGGGAAGACCGCCGGGGATGTCGCGGATGAATGCCACCATGCCGATCAGCAGCAGCGGCGCGGTTTCCCCCAGGGCTTGGGCCAGGCCCAGGATCATGCCGGTCAGGATGCCGGGCGTGGCCAGGGGCAGGACATGGTGGAACACCGATTGCATCTTGGACGCGCCCACCCCCAGGGCCGCATCGCGGATCGAGGGCGGCACAGCCTTCAGCGCGGCGCGCGTCGGGATGATGATGCGCGGCAACGTCATCAGCGTCAGCACCAGCCCGCCCACGATGGGCGCCGATTGCGGCAGGCCCGCAAAGTTGATGAAGGCCGCCAGCCCCAGGATCCCGAAGACGATCGACGGCACCGCCGCCAGGTTCGAGATGTTGACCTCGATGATGTCGGTGATGCGGTTCTTGGGGGCGAATTCTTCCAGATAGATGCTGGCCGCTATGCCGATGGGCACGGCCAAGACCAGCACCACCAGCATCATGTAGAACGACCCCACGATTGCCGCGCCCACGCCAGCCGCCTCGGGGCGTTGGTCGGATGCGTCGGCAAGCCTCAGGAAGTTCCAGTTGAAGCGGGTCACGATCTCGCCCCGGTCGGCCAGTTCCTGCGCCAGTTGCAACTGCTGGGGCGAGGTGTTGCTGTCGCGTGCCGCGCTTTCCATGGTCACGCGGCCCTTGAAGAAACCGTCGATGCGGCCCCCCGTCAGCACGTCGAATTCGGCTGTCTGGCCGATCAGGTCGGGTTCGGCCAGAACGCGGTTGCGCACCTGGGCCGAGGCTTCCTTGGAAATCAGGCCGTCGATGTCCTTGTCAGACAGTCCCTCGATCTGGATGCCGTGGCGCGCGACCGTGGCCTCGACCGCGGCGTCCAGAACCTTGCCATAGGACAGCGTCAGCACCTTGGCCATTTCCGCCGGATCGCGGTTGCCCTTGGGGTCCAGGACGGCAGCGTCAAGCGTCACGGGGATGCTCAGATAGGTTTGGCGGAACGCGCCCGCGCCGCCGGTCAGGATCGTGGCCAGCAGCACCACAAGCGCGATCATGGAAATGGCGATGGCAGCGACGCCATACAGGCGAAAGCGCTTCTCGGCGGCATTGCGGGCCTTGGTGCGCGCATCCTGTTGCAGCAACGAGGCGGACTTGCGGTCGGGCACGGCGACGGGCTGGGACAGCGGCATATCGGTCATTCGTATTGCTCGCGGTATTTGCGCACGATGATCAGCGCGACGACGTTCAGGGCCAGGGTGATGACGAACAGCGTCAGCCCCAGGGCGAAAGCCACCAGCGTTTCCGGCGAATTGAAGTCGCTGTCGCCGGTCAGCTGGCTGACGATCTTGACGGTGATGGTGGTCATCGCCTCTAGCGGGTTCAGGCTCATCTGGGCTGCGGCGCCCGCGCCCAGGACCACGATCATGGTTTCACCGATGGCGCGGCTGGCGGCCAGCAGGACCGCGCCCACGATGCCCGGAAGGGCTGCGGGCAGCACCACCTGGCGCACGGTTTCCGAAGGCGTCGATCCCAGCCCAAGCGCCCCGTCGCGCAGGGATTGCGGCACGGCGTTGATGATGTCGTCGGACAGCGAACTGACGAAGGGGATCAGCATGATCCCCATCACCAGTCCGGCCGTCAGGACCGAGGTGCCGGAATTGCCCAGGCCCAGCGGTTGCGCAAAGTAATCGCGCAGCAGGGGGCCGACGGTGATCAGCGCGAACAGGCCATAGACGATGGTGGGAATCCCGGCCAGAACCTCGATGGCCGGTTTCACGAAGCCGCGCACCCGGCGCGACGCGTATTCCGACATATAGACGGCGGCGAACAGTCCGATGGGGACCGCCACCAGAAGCGCGATGGCCGATACATACATCGTGCCCCACAGCAATGGCACTATCCCCAGACGAGAATTGCCCTGGAAGCGCGGCGTCCATTCGGTGCCGAAGAAAAAGGCCTTCCAGTCGTAAAGCTGGAAGAAATGCCCGGTCTCGAAGACCAGGGACAGCACGATCCCGGCGGTGGTCACGATGGCGATCAGCGAACACAGCATCAGAAGGCCCAGGACCATCCGCTCGACCACGTTGCGGGCCTGGTATTCCTGGCCGATCCGCATCACGCCCACGCCCAGTCCCAGCACGGCGGCGATCAGGGCGATGGCCCCCGCAACCAGCCCGGATTCGGGCGTCACCACACCCGTCAGGCGCAGGACGGACGCAAGGCCCAGCACCGCCACGGCGGGCAGCAACGCGGCCAGCGCGACGCTGGTGCCGTGATAGATGGGGCGGCTGTGCAGCTTGCGCACGTCCGGTCCCGCAGTCGCAAAGGCGCGGCTGCGGCCGACGATGTAACCGGCAGCGGCCAGCAGGAAACTTGCAAACAACGCCCATGACAGCGGCATTCGGGGCAATCCTTTACGAGAAAGCGGCGGGCGGCGCGGTTTTTCCGGGCCGCCCGCTTGGCGTTATTGCATCACCGTCCCGTTGGCGACGGCTTGCTGGGTCGCTGCCAGTTCGGGATCCGACACCAGCCCGTATTGGGCCAGCGGGCCGTCGGGACCGGCGATCTCATCGGACACGAAGAATTCCAGGAATTCCTTGAGGCCCTGAATTTCGCCTATATGCGCGGCCTTCGCATAGAAGAACAGCGGGCGCGACACCGGATATTCGCCCGAGGCGATGGTCTCGGTGGACGGAGTGACACCACCGATGGTGCCGACCTTCAGCTTGTCGGTGTTGTTTTCATAAAAGGACAGGCCGAACACGCCGATGCCGTTGGGCGAGGACTCGATGCGCGCCAGCGTTTCGGTGTAGTCGCCGTCGATATCGACCGCGCGGCCATCGGTGCGCAGCGTGGTGCAGGCTTCCTCGGCCGCGTCCTCGTCCATGCCGGATGCGACAAAGGCTTCCATGGCGCCCGATTCCTCGCAGCCTGCCAGGATCACCTTTTCCTCGAAGACCTCGCGGGTGCCGTGCTTGGTGCCGGGGACGAAGGCCAGGATTTCCTGCGCGGGCAGATCCGGGTTCACCTCGTTCCAGTTGGCGGCCGTGTTGTCCACGACCTGGCCGTCACGAACCACCTTGGCGGACAGGGCGTTGAACCAGTCGGCAGGAGTATAGGCGAAATCCGGGCCATTGGCGGCGCTGGCGAAGACGATCCCGTCATAGCCGATGCGGACTTCCATGATGTCGGTCACGCCATTGGTGGTGCAGGTTTCGCGTTCGGCGTCACGAATGGGACGGCTGGCATTGGCGATGTCGATGGTGTTGGCGCCCACGCCCTCGCAGAATTTCTGCAACCCGCTGCCCGTGCCGCCGGATTCGACGACCGGAACGGGAAAGTCCATGTTCTCGCCGAAGACTTCGGCCACGATGGTGGAATAGGGAAGCACGGTGGACGACCCCGAGACCTGGATCTGGTCGCGGGCGGCCGCGGCTGTGGCCGAGGCGGCGATCACGGCAAGGGCCGAGACGGTGAATTTCACGGTGGACATGGATCTCTCCTGTTTTCTTCACGCCCAAGGCTGGGCCTGTGCGTGACCTAAGCGCCCGTGGTGACGCTTGTGCGAAAGAAGCATGACCCTTTTATGACAGGCACCGGATTTTTGAAAGTTTTGCGTCAGTTTTGCGGCAATTCGCCGATCCGGCCTCGCTGGCCCCCCGTCTGCGCCCGGTCCATCAGCAGGTGGTCCAGGATGACGCAAGCCGCCATCGCCTCGGCCACGGGAACCGCGCGAATCCCCACGCAGGGATCGTGGCGGCCCTTGGTGATCAGGTCGATTTCCTTGCCGTGGCGGTCGATGGTGCGGCGCGGCGTGGTGATGGAACTGGTCGGCTTGACCGAAAAGCGCAGCACGATCGGCTGGCCGGTGCTGATGCCGCCCAGGATGCCGCCCGCGTGGTTCGAAAGATAGATCGGCCCGTCATTGCCCATGCGGATCTCGTCGGCATTGTCGGTTCCGGTCAGGGCGGCGGCACCCATCCCCTCGCCGATCTCGACGCCCTTGACGGCGTTGATCGACATCATCGCGGCGGCAAGGTCGGTGTCCAGCTTCGCATAGACCGGCGCGCCAAGGCCCGGCGGGCAGCCCTCGACCAAAACCTCGATGGCGGCGCCGACGCTGTTCTGGTCCTTGCGGATGGTGTCCAGATAATCGGACCACTGGTCCACCGCAGTCGCATCAGGCAGGAAGAACGGGTTGTCGTTGATCGCATTCGCGTCGAATTTCGCACGGTCCAGGTGCAGCGTTCCCATCTGCACCATGTATCCAGTGATCCGCAGATCGGGCAGCAACTCGCGCAGCACCGCCTGCGCGACGCCCCCCGCCGCGACCCGCGCCGCCGTTTCGCGGGCGCTGGACCGGCCCCCCCCGCGATAATCGCGGTGGCCGTATTTCAGGTGATAGGTGATATCGGCATGTCCGGGGCGGAAGGCCTGCGCGATTTCCCCGTAATCCTTGGACCGCTGGTCGGTGTTCTCGATCATCAGCTGGATCGCGGTGCCGGTGGTGCGGCCCTCGAAGACGCCGGACATGATGCGGACCTGGTCGGGTTCGCGCCGCTGGGTGGTGTGCTTCGAGGTGCCGGGGCGGCGGCGGTCCAGGAACTGCTGGATCCAACCCTCGTCCAGGGCCATGCCGGGGGGCACGCCATCGACGGTGGCGCCAAGGGCGGGACCGTGGCTTTCGCCCCAGGTGGTGAACCGGAATTCGCGGCCAAAGGTGTTATAGCTCATGCAGAATCTCCGGTCAGGGACTTGAGTTCGTAGATCAGATCCAGCGCCTCGCGCGGGGTCAGGGCGTCGGGATGGATGTCCTTCATCCGCGTATCCAACAGACTGGATTTGGCCTTGGCAGGCGGCGGCGCAGGCGGCACGGCGCGGAACAGCGGCAGGTCGTCGATCAGGGCGGCGGGGCGGGCTGCGCCCTCGCGTTCGCCCGATTCCAGCGCGTCCAGCACGGCGCGGGCACGGTCCACGACGGATGCGGGCAGCCCCGCCAGACGCGCGACCTGCACGCCATAGCTGCGGTCGGCGGCGCCCTTGCGAACCTCGTGGAGGAAGATCACCTCGCCTTCCCATTCGCGCACCGCAACGGTGGCATTTTCCACGCCGTCCAGCTTGGCGGAAAGCGCCGTCATCTCGTGGTAATGGGTGGCGAAGAGCGCGCGGCAGCGGTTCGTTTCGTGCAGATGCTCCATCACCGCCCAGGCGATGGACAGCCCGTCCCAGGTCGCGGTGCCGCGCCCGATCTCGTCCAGGATCACCAGCGCCCGGTCATCGGCCTGGTTCAGGATCGCGGCGGTTTCCACCATTTCGACCATGAAGGTGGACCGGCCCCGCGCCAGGTCGTCGGCGGCGCCCACGCGGCTGAAAAGCTGGCTGACAAGGCCGATATGCGCGCTGCGGGCGGGCACGAAGGCACCAGCCTGGGCCAGCACGGAGATCAGCGCATTCTGGCGCAGAAAGGTGGACTTGCCCGCCATGTTCGGCCCGGTCAGCAGCCAGATCGCGGGGGTGTCGCCTTCGGTCAGCGCGCAGTCATTGGCGACAAAGCTTTCCGCCTTGCGCTTCAGGGCGCGTTCCACGACCGGGTGGCGTCCCCCTTCGATCACGAAGGCGCGGCTTTCATCGACCATGGGCCGCGTCCAGCCTTCGCCCGTGGCGATGTCGGCGAAGGCGGCTGACAGGTCGATCTCGGCCAAAGCGCGGGCCGCCTGGCCGATGGGGGCCGCGCGGTCCAGCACCGCCGCCCGCAGCCGGTCGAAGATGCCCCGCTCGATCTCCAGCGCGCGGTCGCGGGCGTTGAGGATCCGCGTTTCCAGTTCCGACAGATCGACGGTGGTGAAGCGGATCTGGTTGGCGGTGGTCTGGCGGTGGATGAAGGTCGCGTTCAGCGGCGGGGCCATCATGCGTTCGGCATGGGTCGTCGTCGTCTCGATGAAATAGCCCAGCACGTTGTTGTGCTTGATCTTGAGGCTCTGCACCCCGGCAAGCGCCGCGTATTCCGCCTGCATCCCGGCGATCACCCCCCGGCCTTCGTCGCGCAGACGGCGGGTCTGGTCCAGATCGGCGTCGTAACCGGCCGCCACAAAGCCGCCGTCGCGGGCCAGCAGCGGCGGTTCGGCCACAAGCGCATCGTCCAGCAGACCGATCAGGTCGTCGTGCCCAGTCAGGTCGCGCGCGGCATCCGCCAGCACCGGCGCCGCCTCGGCGGGCAGCCGCACCGCGATGGCCGCGCCCTGCGTCAAGCCCGCCCGGATCGCGGCCAGATCGCGCGGCCCGCCCCGGTCCAGCGCCAGCCGCGACAGCGCCCGGTCCATGTCGGGCACACGGGCCAGCGCCGTTCGCAGATCGCCCGTCAGGCGGGGATCATCGACCAGCATCGCCACCGCGTCATGCCGCGCATGGATCAGCGCCAGATCGCGCGATGGCGCGCCGATGCGACGTTCCAGCAAACGGGCGCCCGCAGCCGTCACCGTCCGGTCGATGGCCGACAGCAGCGACCCCTCGCGTCCACCGGACAGCGCCTGCGTCAGTTCCAGGTTGCGCCGGGTCGCCCCGTCGATCCCCATCGCCCCGCCTGCGCGTTCGCGAACCGGCGGGCGCAGCAGGGGCAGCTTTCCCTTCTGCGTCAGGTCCAGGTAATCGACGATGGCCCCCATGGCCGCCAGTTCGGCACGGGTGAAGGACCCAAACCCGTCCAGCGTCTCCACGCCATACAGCGCGCACAACCGCCGCTGCCCCGCCGCGCTGTCAAAGGCGGACGCGTGCAGGTCGGTCAGCGCCGCACCGGCATCAGCCGCCAGATCGTCCAGGCCCGATCCGTCGCAGGCCAGCAATTCGCGCGGCGCCAGACGCGCGAGTTCGGGCGCCAGGCGCGGCAGCGGGCAGTCCATCACCTGGAAGGCGCCGGTGGAAATATCCACCCAAGCCAGCGCGCAATCCTCCCGCACCTGGGCGAAGGCGGCCAGATAGTTGTGGCGCCGCGCTTCCAGCAGCGATTCCTCGGTCAGGGTGCCGGGCGTCACCAGCCGCACCACGTCGCGGGCCACAACCGATTTCGACCCCCGCTTCCTGGCCTCGGCCGGATCCTCCATCTGCTCGGCAATCGCCACGCGGAAGCCCTTGCGGATCAGCGTCAGCAGATAGCCCTCGGCCGCATGGACCGGCACGCCGCACATCGGGATGGGTTCCCCCGCATGGGTGCCGCGTTTCGTCAGCGCGATATCCAGGGCGCTTGCGGCGGCCACCGCGTCGTCGAAGAACATCTCGTAGAAATCGCCCATGCGATAGAACAGCAGCGCACCGGGATTGGCGTCCCGGATCGCCAGGTACTGCGCCATCATCGGGGTGGGCTGATCGGTCATGTCCTTCGTCATGGCCGCTGTTCTAGCCGCTTGCGCGGGCGCGCGAAATCCCTACATTCGGGCCTACCTCGGGGGGCCATGTGGCTGAGACGCGAAAGCGGACCCGTTGAACCTGATCCGGCTAACACCGGCGGAGGGAAGGTGACGCTGTCCTTTCTTTCGGAACCCTTTTGGAAAGGAGACAGCGATGAAACTGCCCCTGATGCTTGTTCTGCTGGCGGCGACCCCGGCCATGGCGCAGGACAAGCCCGTCCTGACCGTCTATGCGGGCGAATCCATCACCAGCGAATGGGGCCCCGGCCCGAAGATCGAGGAAGGGTTCGAGGCCTTTTGCAACTGCGACCTGCGCTTTGTCACCGGGGACGAGTTGTCCCGCGTGCTGATGGAGGGCGAGCGGACCGAGGCCGACATCGTCTTCGGCCTGAACACCGACGTGACCGCCCGCGCCCGTGCATCCGGCCTTTTCGCGCCGCATGGGCAGGACACGGGCGATCTGTCGCTGCCCATCGAATGGACGGATGAGATTTTCCTGCCCTACAACTGGGGTGAGACCGCCTTTGTCTATGACGAAACCCGGTTGCAGAACCCGCCCGCCAGTTTCGCCGAATTGCTGGAGGCTCCCGACGACCTGAAGATCGTGATCCAGGATCCGCGGTCGTCCGTGTCAGGGCTGGCGCTGCTTTTGTGGGTGAAATCGGTTTATGGCGACCAGGCGCCCGACGCCTGGGCCAAGCTGGCGCCCAAGGTGCTGACCGTGACCAAGGGCTGGTCGGAATCTTATGGGATGTTCACCGAGGGCGAGGCCGACATGGTCCTGTCCTATACCACCTCGCCCGCCTATCACATCGCCGAGGAGGACGACACGACCAAGAAGGCCGCCATCTTCCCCGAAGGCCACTACTTCATGACCGAGGTCGCAGCCCAGCTTCGCACCACCGACCAGCCGGAACTGGCGCAAGCCTTCATGGACTGGATCCTGACGCCCGAGTTCCAGACGGTGATCCCGCTGGCCAACTGGTCGCTGCCCGCCAAGCTGCCCCAGGATGACTGGCCGCAGGTCATGCGCGACCTGCCGCGCCCCGAAAAGACCCTGTTCTATTCCGAGGACGAGGCCGAGGCACTGCGTCAGCCCGCGCTAGACGAATGGCTGCGGGCATTTTCCGGCTGACGCGGGCCGAGGCCGGGGGAGCGGTCGCCGCAACCGGACTGGCCCTGCTGATCGGGGGGACGCTTGCCGCAGTCATGTGGCAGGCGCAGGGACTGTCCGGGCTTGGCCCCTGGGACTGGCAGGCGGTCTGGTTCACGCTGTGGCAGGCGGCCTTGTCCGCCGCCCTGTCGTCCGCGCTGGCAATTCCTGTGGCCCGCGCCCTGGCCCGGCGGCGCTTTCCCGGACGGTCGGCCCTGGTCACGCTGTTGGGCGCGCCCTTCATCCTGCCGGTGATCGTGGCGATCATGGGGTTGATTTCGGTCTTTGGCCGCAACGGCGCGATCAACGATGCCTTGCGGATTGCCGGATTGCCCGAGGTCAGCATCTATGGCTGGCAGGGCGTGATCCTGGCGCACGTGTTCTTCAACCTGCCCTTGTCCGTGCGGCTGATCCTGCAAGGCTGGCAGGCAATCCCGGCCGAACGCTTCCGGCTGGCCGCATCGCTGGGCTTCGGCCCCCGCGACGTGGCGCGGCATCTGGAACGGCCGATGCTGCGGGCGGTGCTGCCGGGGGTCTGGCTGGCGGTGTTCCTGGTCTGCCTGACCAGCTTCACGGTGGCGCTGGCCCTGGGCGGCGGGCCGCGCGCGACCACGGTGGAACTGGCGATCTATCAGGCCTTCCGCTTCGACTTCGACCTGGGCCGGGCGGCCAGCCTGGGGCTGATTCAGATCGGCATCTGCGTCTGCGCGATGATGCTGGCATGGTGGATTGCGATTCCTGCAGCCTTCGGGGCGGGGCTTGATGCCGCGCATATGCCCGCAGCGCCTGGCGGCTGGCGCCGGATCAGCGATGCCCTTGTGATCACAGCCGCAGCAGGATTCCTGATCTGGCCCATGGGCGCGGTGACGGCGCGCGGTTTGCCGACGATCCCCGCCCTGCCGCCCGAGGTTTGGGAGGCTGCGCTGCGATCCATGGTCATGGCGCTGATTTCGGCCACCTTGGCCTTGATCCTGACGCTGATGCTGGCCTTGTCGCTGGCGCGCGGGCGGATGCGGTGGGCGGAAACCGCGGGGATGCTGCCGCTGATCGCCTCGCCCCTGGTGCTGGGAACGGGGCTGTTCATCCTGCTGCGCCCATGGGTTGACCCCCAATCGCTGGCCTTGCCGCTGACCGTGGGGGTCAACGCGATCATGGCCCTGCCCTTCGGATTGCGGGCGCTGATCCCGGCCGCGCGGACTTTGCAGAGGGATTATGGACGGCTGGCCGATTCGCTGGAGATGGGGGGGCTTGCACGGCTGCGCTACCTAACCTTGCCGCGCTTGGCCCGGCCGCTGGGCTTCGCGGGCGGGCTGGCGGCGGCACTTGCCATGGGGGATCTGGGTGTGATCACATTGTTCGCGGGCGACCGGCCAACGCTGCCATTGCAGATGTATCAGTTGATGAACTCCTATCGCATGGCGGACGCCTCGGCCTGCGCGGTGCTGCTGATGGCGATCAGCTTCGGCCTGTTCTGGATCTTCGACCGGGGGGGCCGCCTTGCTTGAATTCGACGCCGTCCACGTCACGCGCGGCAGCTTTGCCCTGTCCGCCGATCTGTCGATACCCAAGGGCGCGCGGATCGCGGTGATCGGTCCATCCGGGTCGGGCAAATCCACGCTGCTGTCGCTGGTGGGGGGATTCCTGGCCCCGGATCGGGGAAGGATCCGCGTGGAGGGGCAGGACATCACCACCCTTTCGCCCGGTCGGCGCCCGGTATCGACGCTGTTCCAGGACCAGAACCTGTTTCCGCATCTGACGGTCGCGCAGAACGTGGGCCTTGGCCTGCGCCCGGACCTGCGCTTGTCCGATCCGCAGCGCGCCCGCGTGGCGCAGGTGCTGGCCGAAGTCGGGTTGGAGGGGATGGAGACGCGCCGCCCCGCCAACCTGTCGGGCGGCCAGCAAGGGCGCGTGGCCTTGGCCCGCGTGCTGCTGCGCGCGCGTCCCGTGCTGCTGCTGGACGAACCCTTCGCGGCGCTTGGACCCGCCTTGAAAGGGGAAATGCTGGCCCTGCTGGCGCGGATCGCCGATGAAACCGAGGCCACGGTCCTGATGGTCACGCATGATCCCGGCGATGCCCGCAGCTTCGCGCCGCAGACGATCCTGGTCGATGGCGGCATGGCTCATCCGCCGGTGCCGACCGGGCCGCTGCTGGACAACCCGCCGCCGGGGCTGCGTGCCTATCTGGGCTAAAGGTTGAAGACCCGTTCGGGCTGCACCAGCCCGCCTTGATACCGCCCGATGCAGACCGGCCCCTTGGCATCCGCGACCCAGACCAGATCGCCCCATTCCGCCGATCCCGTCACCTGGCCCGGATTGCCGTTGCGGATGCGGACCGCCCCTTCGGGCGTGGCGCGCAGCATGGGCAGGTCGCCCAGCGCGATTTCCAAAGGCAGAAGCTGGCTGTCCAGCCAGTCCTGCGCGCTTCGGTCGATCTTGTCGAAGGCAACGCCCTCGCTGGCCTCGAACGGCCCCGACCAGGTGCGGCGCAGATGCGCCACATGGCCCAGGCAGCCCAGCGCCCGGCCCAGGTCGCGCGCGATGGACCGCACATAGCCGCCCTTGCCGCAGATCATCTCCAGCCGCGCGGTGTCGGTATCGCAATCCAGCAGCGTCAGGCTTTGGACCCACAGGGGACGCGCGGCCAGATCCAGATCCTCGCCCTCGCGCGCCAGGTCATAGGCACGCTCGCCATCGACCTTGACGGCGGAAAAGGCCGGGGGAACCTGCATGATATTGCCGGTAAAGGCGGGCAGCGCAGCCTCGATCGCGGCGCGGTCCGGGCGGGAATCGGACCTGCGGACAACCTCGCCCGAGGCATCGTCGGTCGCGGTCTCGACCCCCCAGTTGACCGTGAAGTCATAGCATTTCAGCGCGTCCGTCACGGCCGCGACGGTCTTGGTCGCCTCGCCCAGGGCCACGGCCAGGACGCCGGTCGCGTCGGGATCCAGCGTGCCGGCATGGCCTGCCTTTTTCGCATCCAGTGCCCAGCGGACCTTGGCCACCACCGCCGTCGAGCCGACGCCCGCGGGCTTGTCCACGATCAGCCAGCCATTGATGTCGCGGCCCTTCTTGCGTGCCATGGGATCCCCTTGCAAACGGAAGGCGGCGGCATAGCCAGCCACTGGCGCAAGGTCAACCGGCGCTGTCCACCAGCCCAATGATCGGTCCCAGCGAACGCCCGAAATCCGCTCGGTTGACCCCCGGTGCGTAAAGCCGGCTGATGGATCCGTCGAAATACAGCGCGTCGCGCACGCCCAGGCCGTCGCGGAACAGCCGCCCGAATTCGTGGAAGGTCACCGCCCGGTCGGAAATCGCGAACCAGGCCGTCTGGCCGTCGGGCGAGACGCCCACGCCGTTCCTGACATGGCGGCTGTCCGAATCAACCAGAAAGCGCGGATGCAGGTCGCCGTCGATGACCAGCATCGGCCCGGATTGCGTGGCAAGGCGGCAGTCGGGGCGCGCATCGGCAAAGGCGCGGCTTTCGATCACCTGGAAGGGACGCGCGCCGCCAGTGCAGAAGACGCCATTGGGCAGCATCCCGAAATTGTCGCGGCTGGCGCCCGTGACGATGGGTTGCAATTCCACCCCGTCGATGACCAACAGGCCCACAGGGCGATAATCGGCGTGATACATTCCCGCGTTCATCGCGAAGGCCAGGCTTTCGCCCTGGCCCAAGGTCGCGCGGACATTGTTGAAGTTGCGCAGCGGCTTGCCCTTGGCATCGTCCTGCCACAGCCGCAGCGCGGGTTCCCGGTCGGCCGACACCTCGCAGACGACATAGCCCTGGCCGTCATGGGTCATGCGCCCGCAGCCATCCGCCGCCGCCGGGATCGCCCAGGCAAGCAGCATCCCGAACGCCACGCCCAGGGGCCGCAGGTCAATCCTCATCGCCATCCTTGTCCACGGCTTCCACGTCGCGGCGGACGCGTTCGTCGGCGAACAGGCGGCGGGTGTCGTCCATCCGGTCAAAGGTCTCGTCCAGGTGGAACTTCAGTTGAGGCGCGTATTTCAGCGTCATCGCCTTGGCGACCAGATGCCGCAATTCGGGCGTATTGCGACGCAGCGCGGCCAGGGCGTCCTCGGCCCCCTGCCCGCCCAGGGGCAGGACAAAGGCGGTCGCGACCTTCAGGTCGGTGGACATCCGAACCTCGCCCACGGTGATCGAATGGCGGTTGAGGTCCGGGTCATGCACGTCGGCGCGCGCCAGCACGTCGGACAAGGTGCGGCGGATCAGCTCGCCCACGCGAAGCTGGCGCTGCGAGGGGCCGGAGCCATGGGAATAACGGTTCTGTGCCATGCGTCCCGATGTAGGGGGTCGCGGGCCGCGCCGCAACGGGATATGACGCGGGAAAGACAGCCGGAGGCCCTCATGAGCGACTTGCAGAACACGGACGCGCCCGCCCTGCCGGGGATCGTCGTTACCGGCGCATCGGGGCGGATGGGGCAGATGCTGATCCGGCTGCTGGGGGAAAACCCCCATGTGCGGCTGGTTGGCGCCCTGGAACGCCCCGGCCATCCCTGGATCGGGCGCGACGTGGGCGAGGCGATGGGAGCGGCACCGGTCGGCGTGACGGTCAGCGACGATGCGGTCGCGGTGATCGCGAAGGCCCAGGCGGTGATCGACTTTACCGCACCGGCGGCGACCGTGGCCTTCGCGGAACTGACCGCGCAGGCGCGTGCGGTCCATGTCATCGGCACCACGGGTCTTGAACAATCGCATCTGGACTGCCTCAAGGCCGCCGCCCGCCACGCGCCGATCATCCGTGCGGGCAACATGAGCCTGGGGGTGAACCTGCTGACCGGCCTGACCCGCAAGGTCGCCGCCGTCCTGGGGGAGGATTGGGACATCGAGGTGGTCGAGGCCCATCACCGCATGAAGGTCGATGCGCCGTCGGGCACCGCCCTGATGCTGGGCGAGGCCGCCGCCGAGGGGCGCGGGGGGACGCTTGCCGAACTGCGCACCCCGGCGCGCGAGGGGATCACCGGGGCGCGGCTGCCGGGTTCCATCGGCTTTGCCGCCATTCGCGGCGGCGATGTGGTGGGCGAACATGACGTGGTCTTCGCAGGCGAGGGCGAACGGATCGTGCTGCGCCACCTGGCGACCGACCGGGCGATCTTCGCGCGCGGCGCCATCCGCGCGGCGATCTGGGGCCAGGACAAGGGGCCGGGCGAATACGACATGCAGGACGTGCTGGGGTTGAACTGACCGGCAGGGTAGCGGCGCGAACCCCGGACCTAGGGCTGGATCGTGCAGCACCCCGACAGCAGCCTTGGCTGGTCGCCATGCAGCACCAGCGTTGCCGCCAACCCGAACAGCCGGTCGGACATCCCGTCCGAACAGATCTGCGGATGCGAGAACAGCGTCATGTCCCGCGCCACGACCACCCGCGCCGGATCGCGGAAGACGCCGGTGTCCAGCACCGCCTGCACGGGACGGCGGTCGCCCCCCTGATCATCAGGACTGCGCAGGACCAGATCGCCGCCTTCCACCTTGGCGTCCCAGAACGGCTCGGTTCCCAGGCAGCGGAAAGCGGGCGGCAGTTCGCCCGGCTCCCAGACATCGACGCGATAGGACAGGTATCGCGCCGAGACCCAGCCTGTCCCCTCGGCCGTGTTGATGCGCGCCCAGCCCCGGCGTTCCTCGACCACCTCGATCCGCTGGGCGTCGGGTGCCAGGGTGCCGATGATCGCGGACGAGGCGGTCGGCTCGGCCCGGATGTTCAGCACGTCGTCGGATGCCACCCCCGCCACGTCGAACAGCGTGGGCAGGATATATTCCTGCGTGGCGGCGGCAGGCCCGGCAAAGGCCAGGGTCAGGATGAAAGCGGTGCGGAACATGGAGGCCTCCTTTGCCGGCCAGTCTAGCGGCTTTGGTGCCACAAGGCACGCGATCCGTTCACGGATGGTTCCCCCCGCAGGACGAAGCCGCTAGAAACATCCCATGACCACGCGCCTGACCGCAGATGAAACCCTGACCGCCGCCCTGGCGCGGATGCTGGCCGCCACGCTGCGGCCCGGCCAGACGATCCTGCTGGACGGGCCGGTGGGGGCAGGCAAGACCCATTTCGCCCGGGCCTTCATCCGTGCCCGCCAGGGCGATGCGGCCGAGGACGTGCCCAGCCCGACATTCACCCTGGTCCAGACCTATGACGACCCCATGGGCACCGAGATCTGGCACGCCGACCTGTATCGCCTGACCGATCCGTCGGAACTGGCCGAACTGGGCCTGGAGGAGGCGCTGACGGACGCCATCTGCCTGATCGAATGGCCTGACCGGCTGGACCGCCTGCCCGACGGTGCGATCACGGTGGCGATCGCTGCCCATGCCGATCCTGACGTGCGGGAAATCACCCTGATCGCCCCTGACGCCGCCCGGATCGCGGCGCGCGCAGCCTTTGCGGCAGGCGCGGGATGGGGGGATGCGCGGGTGCTGCCGCTGGCGGGCGATGCCTCGGCCCGGCAGTATTTCCGGCTGACGGGCGCAAGGGGCAGCGCGGTGCTGATGGACGATCCCACGGGGGCTTGCGCGCCTTTCGCAAGGATGACGGACTGGCTGCGCGGGCATGGCTTCGGGGCGCCCGAAATCCTAGCGCAGGATCAAGACGCGGGGCTGCTGCTGGTGCAGGATCTGGGCGACGACCTGGTGGCCCGCGTGCTGGAACGCGACCCAGGCATGGCGCCGGGGGTTTATGACCGGATCACGGATTTCCTGGCCGAGCTGCACCGCTGCCCGGTCCCGGATTTCGTGGCCCCCTTGGACGGGCCGACCCTGGCCGATCAGGTGGGACTGTTCGCCGACTGGTATCCGCAGGCGGCGGGCGCGGCGGGCGGCCAGGAGATCGCGCCCGTGATCGCCCGGCTTCATGCCGATCTGGCCACGGATGTGCCGCCGGTGCTGTCCTTGCGCGACTTTCATGCCGAAAACCTGATCTGGCGGGGCGAGGCACCTTTGGGCCTGATCGACTATCAGGACGCGGTGGCCTGCCATCCGGCCTATGACTTGGTATCCGCCCTGCAGGACGCGCGCCGCGACGTGGACCCGGCCATCGAGGCCGCCTGCGTCACCCGTTATCTGGCGGCCTCCGGGTTGGACGCAGACCGCTTCCGCGCGGCCTATGCCTTGCTGGGCGCACAGCGGAACCTGCGGATCCTGGGCATCTTCACGCGGCTGTGCCTTCGCGACGGCAAGGCGCGATACCTGGATTTCATGCCGCGCGTCTGGGGCTATGTGCAGCGCAACCTGGCCCATCCGGCGCTTGCGCCCTTGGCCGATGTTGTCGCTGCCCTGCCGGCCCCCGACGCCGCCGTCATCGAAAGGATCCGTGCTCGATGCGCCCGCTGATGATCTTTGCCGCGGGGCTGGGCACGCGGATGCGCCCGCTGACCGACAGACTGCCGAAACCCCTCATCCCCGTGGGCGGCCGAACGCTGCTGGATCGCGCGCTTGATCTGGGCCGGGATGCCGGAGCGGGGCCGGTGGTCGTGAATACCCATTACCTGGGCGACCAGATCGCCGCGCATCTGGCAGGCCAAGACGTGGCCATCAGCAGTGAGGCAGGCGCGATCCTGGACACCGGCGGCGGATTGCGCCAGGCCCTTCCCCTGCTGGGGGCGAGGCCGGTGATGACGCTGAACCCCGATGTGGTCTGGACCGGGCCGAACCCGCTGGCCGCGCTGGACGCCGCCTGGCGCGACGACATGGACGCGCTTTTGATGCTGATCCCGCTGGACCGGGCTGCCGCACGGCAGGGGACGGGGGATTTCGCAATGGATGCGCAAGGCCGCATCGCGCGGCAAGGCGATTTGGTCTATGGCGGCGCGCAGATCATCCGCCCCGACCGGTTGGCCGATATCCCGGACCGGGTGTTTTCCCTGAACCGCCTGTGGGATCTGCTGATCGCGGACGGGCGCGCCCATGGCATCGTTCATCGGGGCGGCTGGTGCGACGTGGGCTATCCCCAGGCGATCCCCCTGGCAGAACAGGTGCTGCATGGCTGAACCCTGCTTTCGCGGCCTTTACGCCCTGCCGCCGGGCATCGACTTCGCCCATGAATTCGTGGCCGGATTCCTGGACCGCATGGCGGGCCAGCCGCCCGAGGCGATGGCCCGCGTCACCATCTATGCCAATGCCGCGCGCACGCTGGCGGAACTGAAATGCGGCTTCGACCTGCGCGGGCCGCTGCTGCTGCCGCGGCTTTTGCCGGTCACGAACCTGGAAAGCCCCGCGATGCTGGGCCAGGTCGAATCCGCCCCTCTGGCACGGCGGCTGCAACTGGCCCGGCTGGTGGCGGGGCTGCTGGCGACGCGGCCCGACCTGGCATCGGGCCATTCCATCGCGGCGCTTGCCCGGTCGCTGTCGGACCTGATGCAGGAAATGCAGACCGAAGGGCTGGGGCCGGACGCGCTTGAAGGCATCGACACCGGCGATCATGCCCGGCATTGGCAGAACGCCCTGGTCTTCCTGCGCATCGCCGCGCGCTTTCACCTGGACGGCCCGCCCATGGACCGGGGCGCACGGCAACGGCTGGCGGCCGAAATCCTGTGCGACGACTGGTCAAAGGGCCGGAACCTGCCCGACGGCCCGGTGATCGTCGTGGGATCGACGGGATCGCATGGCGCGACGCGGCTGTTCATGGAGGCCGTCGCACGGCTGCCCGAAGGCGCGGTTGTGCTGCCGGGCTTTGACTTCGACCAGCCCCAATCGGTCTGGGACAGCCTTGACCACAAGGCCGAAGATCATCCCCAGGCCCGCTTCGCCCCCTTGATCCACGCCCTGGGACGCCCCGCCCGCTGGACCCATACGCCCCCCTCGGTGCCGGGGCGCAACCGGCTGGTGTCGCTGGCGCTGCGGCCCGCGCCCGTCACCGACCAGTGGATCGCCGAAGGCCCGCGCCTGCCCGACCTTATGGCGCCGACCGAAGGCCTGACCCTGATCGAGACCGAGCAGCCCGGCCAGGAAGCCGAGGTCATTGCCCTGATCCTGCGCGATTGCGCCGAACGCCACGCCCCCGCCACGCTGATCGCGGCGGACGGCAACCTGATCCGGCGGGTGAACGCCGCGCTTGACCGCTGGCGCCTGTGCCCCGACGAAAGCGCGGGCCAGCCCTTGTCGCTGACGGGACACGGATTGTTCATGCGCCATATCGCCGCCCTGTTCGGCGAGGCGCTGAGCATCGACCGCCTGCTGGTGCTGCTGAAGCATCCTCTGGCCCTGACCGGATCGCCCCTGATCGGCGCGAACGAGGCGCGGCTTCTGGCGCGCGACCTGGAGCTGGAACTGCGCCGCAACGGCCCGGCCTTTCCGGACGGCGAATGCCTGCGGACCTGGGGTTCAAGGGGGGACGCGCTGCGCAAGACCTGGGCGGAATGGTTGGCCGACGGGCTGGACCGGATCACGCCGCTGGTCCGGGACCGCCTGCCCCGCCCCCTGCCCGACCGCCTGCGCGACCTGATCGCCCTGGCCGAGGGAATTGCCGCAGGTCCGGGCGGCAATGCCGCGGCGTCCAAGCTGTGGCAGGACCATGTAGGCTCGCTTCTGCGCGCGACGATGGATCACCTGGCCGAACACGCGGGCCATGGGCCGGATCTGGTCCCGCAGGATTTCTGCGCCCTGCTTCTGGACGAACTGGGCCAGCAATCCGTCCGGGTGGAAGGCGACGCCCATTACCTGCATATCCGCGGCCCGCGCGAGGCGCGGATCGTGGGCCAGGGCATCGTGATCCTGTCGGGCCTGAACGAAGGCGGCTGGCCCCAGCAGTTGAAGCCCGACCCCTGGCTGTCGCGGCAGATGCGCCTGGCGGCCGAGCTGCCGTTGCCGGAACGCCAGATCGGGCTGGCCGCGCATGATTTCCAGCAGGTGATGGGCGTGGAGCAGGTGATCCTGACCCGCGCGCGACGCGATGCCGAGGCGGAAACGATCCCATCCCGCTGGCTGAACCGGCTGACCAACCTGATGGGTGGCCTGCCCGAACGCAGCGGTCCCGCCGCGCTTGCGGCGATGCGGGCGCGGGGCCATGCCTGGCTGGCCCTTGCCACGGCGGTCTCTCATCCGGCAAGAACGGTGCCGCCCAGCCCCCGTCCCGCGCCGGTCCCGCCCGGCCCCCCGTTCCGCGAATTGCCGGTGACGGATGTGTCGCTGCTGATCCGCGATCCTTATGCGGTTTACGCCAAGCGCGTGCTGGGCTTGCGCCCGCTGCCCGCGCTGCGGCCCGAACCCGATGCCGCCCTGCGCGGCCAGACGCTGCATTCCATTGTCGAGGCGTGGCTTGGCACCCGGCCCGAACCCGATATGCCCCATGCGGCGCTGAAGGCCCGGTTCCTGGCCTTGACGGCGGAAATCCTGGCCCGCGACGTGCCTTGGCCCGCCGCCCGCGCCTTCTGGGCCGCGCGAATGGAACGGATCGCCGACCGGATCGTGGCAGACGAACTTGCCCGCCTGGCCGAGGGTCGCCCGGTGATCGTGGAAAAGCGCGGCAAGGTGACCCTGCCGGGACTGGATTTCACCCTGTCCGCCAAGCCTGACCGGATCGACCTTCTGCATGACGGATGCGTGATGATCTATGACTACAAGTCCGGCACGCCGCCCACCGACAAGCAGATCGCGGCCTTTGACAAGCAGCTGATCCTGGAAGCCGCGATGGCCCGGCGCGGCGGCTTCGACGCGCTTGGCCCGGTCGATGTCGCGGGCATCCGCTATATCCAGCTGGGAGGAGAGGGGGAAACGCAGGTCCGCGACTATTCCCCCGAACTCGAGGACGAGAACTGGAACGGCTTCCTGCGGCTGGTCGCCTCCTATTTTGCGGGGGACACGGGATTTGCCTCCATGCGGGCGCCCGAACAGACCAGCTACGCGGGCGACTACGATCACCTGGCGCGGTTCGGCGAATGGTCGCTGGCCGACGCGCCGCACGTGGAAAAGGTCGGATTGGAAAAGGGAAACGGGCATGGATGAAGCCAGCCTCAACCAGATCGCCGCTGCCGATCCCCTGCGGTCCACCTGGCTGACGGCCAATGCCGGGTCGGGCAAGACCCGCGTGCTGACCGACCGGGTGGCCCGCCTGCTGCTGGCCGGGACCGCGCCCGAACGCATCCTGTGCCTGACCTATACCAAGGCCGCCGCGACCGAGATGCAGAACCGCCTTTTGCGCCGCCTGGGCCAATGGGCGATGCTGCCCGAAGCCGACCTGCGGCGCGAATTGGCCGAACTGGGCGAGGGCGGCGATCCCGACTTGGCCGAGGCGCGGCGCCTGTTTGCGCGCGCCATCGAGACGCCGGGCGGGCTGAAGGTCCAGACCATCCACAGCTTCTGCGCGGCCCTGCTGCGGCGCTTTCCGCTGGAGGCAGGCGTCCCGATGGGGTTCCGGGAACTGGACGACCGGTCGGCCCGCGTGCTGCGCGCCCAGATCCTCGACCAGATGGCAGCCGGGAACGATCCCGCGATCCGCGACCTGACGGCGCTTGTGTCGGGCGACGACCTGGACGCCTTTCTGGGGGGGCTGTCGGAAGCGGATTTCACCCGCGATCCCGATCCCGCGCCGATCTGGCAGTCGATGGGGCTGCCCCCCGGCATGGACGAAACCGCGCTTCTGGCGCGTGTCTTCGACGGCAACGAAGGCGATCTGTTCGACGCCCTGATCCCGATCCTCAGCGGCAGCGGGGCCAAGGACGGCAAGCTGGCCGAATACCTGTCCAAGGGCAACTGGCACAATCCCGGCCAGGCCGACCTGCATCT
Organism: Paracoccus actinidiae; assembly: GCF_030863885.1. NCBI lineage: Bacteria > Pseudomonadati > Pseudomonadota > Alphaproteobacteria > Rhodobacterales > Paracoccaceae > Paracoccus > Paracoccus actinidiae. The sequence goes on along the minus strand of NZ_CP132956.1, from coordinate 487,878 downwards.
TTTGTGCAAATGCCTGCTGTTTGGCGCCACGGCGCGCGTTCCCTTCGGTCCCAAGATCGGCGACATCCCCACCAAGGCGCTGCGCCAGGGCGCCTGCGCGCAATACATGGCCGCCCTGAACGGGTTGATGCAGCGCGTGGCCGATGCCCGGTGCCTGGCCCTGGGCCTGCATCTGGCGCAAAAGACCTTGGCGCTGCACCGCTTTGCCCATCATTTCACCCGGCAGGTGGCGGTCGAGAAATCCGCCCAGGGCTGGCTGGATTTCGACGACCTGATCCGCCGCACCGCTGAGTTGCTGGAGGAATCCAGCATGGCGCAATGGGTCCTGTGGCGCCTGGACGGGGGCATCGACCATATCCTGGTCGATGAAGCCCAGGACACCAGCCCCGAGCAATGGCGGGTGATCCGGCGGCTGACGGATGAATTCACCAGCGGGGAAGGTGCGCATGACCGGCCCCGGACGCTGTTCGTGGTGGGCGATCCGAAACAGTCGATCTATTCCTTCCAGGGTGCCGACATCGCGGTCTTTGAATCGGTCCGCGACCGCTTCCGCCAGGATTTCGAGGCGGTCGCCCAGCCCATGCAGCAGCGCGGCCTGTCCCATTCGTTCCGCTCCTCGCCCGCGATCTTGTCGCTGGTCGATACCGTCTTTCAGGGGGACGCGGCCGAAGGCTTGGGCGACCCGCCCCGCCACATCGCCTTTCGCGACGGACTGCCCGGCCGCGTGGACATCTGGCCGGCCCTGCCGGAACCTGAAAAGCCCGAGCGCGGCGACTGGACCACGCCGGTCGATGCGCCGGCCGAAAACGCCGCCGACACGCAACTGGCCCGCGCCGTGGCGCGAGAGGTCAAGGGCATCATCGGCACGCCCATCACCGACGCCAAGACCGGCCAGGTCCGCGCGATCGGGCCGGGCGATATCCAGATCCTTGTCCAGCGGCGGGCCGGGCTGTTCGACGACCTGATCCGCGAACTGAAGGCCGCGGGCCTGCCCGTGGCGGGCGCCGACCGGCTGAAGCTTGCGGCCGAACTGGCCGTGCGCGACATCACCGCGACGCTGTCGGTGGTGTCCACCCCCGAGGACGACCTGTGCCTGGCCGCGATCCTGCGGTCCCCGCTGTTCGGCCTGACCGAGGACGACCTTTACCGCATGGCTGCGGGCCGGGGACGGCATTACCTGTGGGAACGGCTGCGCGCCTCGCCCCACCGCCGGGCCTATGAGGTCTTGAGCGACCTGATGGGCCGGACGGACCAGTTGCGTCCCTATGAACTGATCTCGCGCCTGCTGGTGCGCCACGGGGGCCGCGCGGCGCTGCTGGCCCGCCTGGGACCGGAGGCCGAGGACGGCATCGACGAACTTCTGTCGCAGGCCTTGGCCTATGACACGGTAGAGACGCCGTCGCTGACGGGCTTTCTGGTCTGGCTCGGCCGCGACGACGTGCAGGTGAAGCGCCAGTTGCCGGGCGGCGGGGGCGGCCTGATCCGGGTGATGACGGTCCACGGATCCAAGGGGCTGGAAAGCCCGGTGGTGATCCTGCCCGAAACCCGCAAGCGCAGGCCCGGTCGCGGCCAGCCGCTGATCCGCCTGGACGACCTGCCCGCCTGGCGCGGCATTGCCGCCGACCGCCCCGACCCGGTGGCCGAGGCAGTGGCCGATCACGAATTGCGCCAGGAACAGGAACGGCGTCGGCTTTTGTATGTCGCGATGACGCGGGCGGAAAGCTGGCTGATCGTGGCGGCGGCCGGCCCCACGGGCGAGTTGCTGGACTCATGGCATTCGATGATCGCCATGGGCGCCGCGCGCAGCGCCCTGCCCCAGACCAGCATCGAGATCCAGGGCATCGGCACCGCGCAGCGCCTGTCCTTTGGCGACTGGCCCGACTTGGCCGTAAGCCTGGAACGCAAGGCCGCGCCCATGGTCCGGCGCCCTGCCTGGTCGGACCGGCCCGCCCCCCCGCCGCCGCCGCGCATCCAGGCCATTGCAGCGACCGGCCTGGGGGGCGCCAAGGTGATCGGCGCCCAGGGCGACGACGGCGATCCCACCGCCGCCATGCTGCGCGGCACAAGGCTGCATCTTCTGCTGGAACGGTTGCCTCACCTGCCCCCGCTCGACTGGCCGCGCGCCGCGCGCGCCCTGCTGGCGGGGGCCGAGGGGGGCCTGCCCGATGCTGCCGAACTGGCCGAGCTTCTGGCCGAGGCGGCGGCGGTCATCACCGCGCCCGACCTGGCCCAGGTCATGACGCCCGATCCCAAGGCCCAGGTCTTGGCCGAGGTGGCGCTGACCGCTCCTTTGCCGGGCCTTGGCATGGTCCATGGCGCCATCGACCGGCTGATCGTCACGGACGACCGGATCCTGGCCGTGGACTACAAGTCCAACATCGTCGTTCCCGACCGCCCCGAGGATACGCCCGAGGGGATCCTGCGCCAGATGGCCGCCTATCGCGCCGCGCTGCGGATGATCTGGCCCGCCCGGCCCGTCCAGATCGCGATCCTGTGGACCGCCGCGCGCAGCCTGATGCCCATTCCCGATCCGGTTCTGGACCGCGCCATGGCTGCCCTTGACCGGCGGGCCATGGCTTCATAGCTGTAAGATCAGCTTTGCCGCATCCCGCCGGCATCCCCATCAAGGAGCGAAAGCATGGCCACCGTGCACGTCAACGACACCCAGTTCGACAGCGAAGTCCGCCAATCCGACACCCCGGTCGTGGTGGACTTCTGGGCGGAATGGTGCGGCCCCTGCAAGCAGATCGGCCCGGCCCTGGAAGAACTGTCCAACGAATACGCGGGCCGCGTGAAGATTGTGAAGGTCAACGTGGACGAAAATCCCGAACAGGCGGCGGCCCTTGGCGTTCGCGGCATCCCGGCCTTGTTCCTGTTCAAGGGCGGCGAGGTCGTGTCGAACCGCATGGGCGCCGCGCCCAAGGCCGCCTTGAAGACCTGGATCGACGAATCCATCTGACCGGCCCCCGGGCCACATGGGGCGGCGGCCAGCGGGCGGCCGCCCTTTTTCATTGAGAACGACGGAGACCCCTTATGGCGGATGACAGATTTCCCGGCTGGCACGGCACCACGATCCTGGCGGTCCGGCGCGGCGGCCGCGTGGTGGTGGCGGGCGACGGCCAGGTCAGCGTCGGCCAGACGGTGATGAAGGGCACGGCCCGCAAGGTGCGGCGCTTGACGCCGGGTGGGCGTGACGTGGTGGTGGGCTTTGCCGGATCGACTGCGGATGCCTTTACCCTGCTGGAACGGCTGGAAAAGAAACTGGAAGCCGCCCCCGGACAGTTGCAGCGCGCCTGCGTCGATCTGGCAAAGGACTGGCGCATGGACAAGTACCTGCGCAACCTGGAGGCCATGCTGATCGTCACCGACGGGCAGGAACTGTATGTGGTGACCGGGGCGGGCGACGTTTTGGAACCCGAACATGACGTGGCGGCGATTGGATCGGGCGGCAACTTCGCCCTGGCCGCCGCGCGGGGGCTGATGGAAGGCGAAGGCGACGCCGAGACCGTGGCCCGCAGGGCCATGGCCATCGCGGCGGATATCTGCGTCTACACCAACGGCAACCTGACGGTCGAGGTTATCGGCGCCTGAACGCGCAACACCGGGCCGAGGCCCGGTCCGGTGTTGCGGCGCAAAGGGGTTACAGCCGGACGGTAGCCACGTTGTCCTTGTAGCTTTCCTTGGGATCGCTGATGCCAAGGGCCACCATGGCGCCGGCCACGATGCTGGATGCATCAAGCCAGATTTCGGCCTTTTGCGGATCGAATCGCAGCAAGGCCAGCTTGGGGTCGTCCTTGCCGTGCTCATACCAGGCCGCGACATGGGCGTTCCACAACCGGTCCACGACCGCCGGGTCGGTGTTTTCGGTCAGCGTGCCTTCGATCGAGGCCCACAGATCGTGCCCCTTGGACACGAACTGCGCCGCGCTGTCCTGCGAGCCGCCCGCCAGCTTTTCCACCAGGGCATTGTCCTTGGAGGTAAAGAACCACAGCGGCCCGTGATCCCCTTCCTCGATCTGCGAGGTCATGGGCCGGGCATGGCCGTGTTCGCCGCCCACAAGGCCCAGCATCACGGTCATGTCAGAGCGCAGGGCTTTCCAAAGGCGGGCTTTCAGGTCTTCGGGCGTGGGCATCTCGGATCCTCCGGTATCAGATGTCCGGGCCAACGTGGGGCCTGCCCGATTGTTCCGCACCGGGCGTTGCGTCGCCGGGTCCGTCATGGCGCATCAGAAGAACGTCACCCGTCCGCCCCGCCAGGCCCGCAATCTTGCGAAACCCGGCCTTCTGATAGGCCCGGATCGCCCGCTGGTTCGAGATGTCGGGATCGATGACGATGTTGTCATGCCCTTCCGCCCGCAGCATGGCGACGAATTCGGCCAAGGCCCGGGATCCGATCCCCTGCGACAGCAGGTCCGGCGGGCCGATGGACAAGTCGACGCCCACCGAATCGTCGGGCAGGGCCATCAGCCAGGGAGCTTCGGTCAACCAGGGCTCGACCCGCGCATCGGCGATCCGCCAGACCTGGATGTAACCGGCGGGCTGGCCGTCCAGGCAGAACAGAAAGGCCCGCGTGCTGTCGCGCCCTTCGATCATGTTGCGGATATAGCTAAGCTCGGTTTCGACCTCGTCGCTCCACCATTCCCGCCAATGCGGCTGGTCCATCCAGCGCGCCAGCAGCGGCAGGTCGGCAGCGGCAACCGGGACAAAGGACAGCGTTGGTCGGATCATGCAATTTCAGCCCGCCTTATTCGCCTCCATGAAGGCGCGCAGCACTGCGTTTATACGGGTTTGATAGCCCTTACCCTGCGACTTGAAAAAATCCAGCACATCAGGGTCGAGGCGGATCGACACGGCCTTCTTCGCCTCGGGGATCACCAGACGCGCGGTGGACCAGTCCACCTCGAAATCGTCTTCGTCCTCACCTTCAAAATCGCCCTCGCGAGCAAGCCGGTCCCAGTCAGTCCGGTCTTCCATCTGCCGTATCTGAGTCGCCGTAAAAGGACCGGAAATTTTCTCGTTCATTTCTCCGTGCCCTCCGGGCCGTGATGATCCTGATGAGATCGCCCCGCCGTGTGAAGACGACCGCAATCATATGCCCACCGACCCTGCCTATGGCTGTCCGGCGCACCTCGTCCACGCTGCGCGCATCTATTTCCAGATGCGGTCCGTCAAAGATTTGCCTGGCGCTCGTGAAGTCGATCCCGTGCTTTTCAATCGTCTTGAGACGCTTAGCGTCGTCCCATTCGTAAAGGTTCTCATCGCCGGACATGACCGATCTCCAAATCCTACTTGTGGAGAACGAAGCACATCCTATGCGTTGTTCAAGTTTGTATATACAGAATGTATCTTCACTTTGCAACCCTTCAAAACCGCGCCCGGACTGTATATCTGCCCATCAAACCAAGAAGGCTGACCCATGACCGACCTGACCCCGCGCGAGATCGTTTCCGAACTGGACCGCTTCATCATCGGACAGAAGGACGCCAAGCGCGCCGTTGCGGTGGCGCTGCGCAACCGCTGGCGCCGCAAGCAACTGGGCGACGACCTGCGCGACGAGGTATATCCCAAGAACATCCTGATGATCGGCCCGACCGGCGTCGGCAAGACCGAGATCAGCCGCCGTCTGGCGAAACTGGCCAACGCCCCCTTCATCAAGGTCGAGGCGACCAAGTTCACCGAGGTGGGCTATGTCGGCCGCGACGTGGAACAGATCATCCGCGACCTGACCGACGCCGCGATGATCGACACGCGCGAGCGGATGCGCGAGGCGGTCAAGGCCCGCGCCCACAAGTCGGCCGAGGATCGCGTGATCGAGGCGCTTGCCGGCAAGGACGCCCGCGACGGCACCCGCCAGATGTTCCGCGACAAGCTGAAACGCGGTGAACTGGACGACACCGTGATCGAGCTGGAGGTGCAGGATACCTCGAATCCTCTGGGTGCGATGGAAATTCCGGGCCAGCCGGGGCAGCCCCTGGGCGGCATGATGGATTTGTCGGGGCTGATGAAGGCCTTTGGCGGGCGGCGGGTGCGGCGCAAGATGACCGTATCCGAAAGCTATGACTTGCTGATCGCCGAGGAAGCCGACAAGCTGTTGGAAGACGACGCCGTCAAGGCCGCCGCCTTGGACGCCGTGCAGCAGAACGGCATCGTCTTCATCGACGAGATCGACAAGGTCTGCACCCGGTCGGACGCGCGCGGCGGCGATGTCAGCCGCGAGGGCGTGCAGCGCGACCTGCTGCCCTTGATCGAGGGCACGACGGTTTCCACCAAATACGGGCCCGTGAAAACCGACCATATCCTGTTCATCGCCTCGGGCGCCTTTCACGTGGCCAAGCCCAGCGACCTGTTGCCGGAATTGCAGGGCCGCCTGCCGATCCGGGTCGAGCTGCGGGCTTTGACGGAAGACGACTTCATCCGCATCCTGACCGAAACCGACAACGCCCTGACCCGCCAATACACCGCCCTGATGGCGACCGAGGGCGTGACCGTGGGCTTTGCCGACGACGGCATCGCGGCCCTTGCGCGCATCGCGGCCGAGGTGAACGCGGCGGTGGAAAACATTGGCGCCCGCAGGCTTTACACCGTGATCGAACGGGTGTTCGAGGAACTGTCCTTCAGCGCCCCCGACAAGGGCGGCGAGACGGTCGAGGTGGATGCCGCCTATGTCGAGCGCCACTTGGGCGATCTGGCGCGGTCCACGGATTTGTCGCGCTATGTGCTGTAACGGAACCGACCCGCGCGGCTGCGGGTTGGCGATGCAGAACACAGGGGACTGATCATGGGTTACGTTTTCGGGATCATCATCTTCGTGCTGGATGTCTGGGCCATCGCCTCTGTCATCAACACGAATACCAGCATGGGCACCAAGATCCTGTGGATCGCCCTGATCGCGATCCTGCCGGTGGTCGGACTGATCATCTGGTATTTCGCCGGACCCAAGGCCAATTACGGCTGATCCATCCCCATTGGATCTGGTCCGGCCCGGATTTCTGGGGCAGGTTGCCGCAACCGTTTCCGTAAAGGTGACGCTTGCGGCATATCTTTCTTTGTCTTGTCCTGATCCTGTCGGGCTGCGCCCCGCGCGGCGCGTTGATGCTGGCGCCCGATGGATACCAGCCAGGCATCGTCGAAACTGTCTGGATCGCCTCGCAACGCAGCCTGTCGGGCGATCATCTGCCGCAGCCATGGTATTCGCGCATCGACGTGTCGGTTCCCGTGGACCGTGCGGCGGGCAATCTGGCTTACCCCCGCCCGGACGGGAATCCTGACCGGCAGTTCCTGGTCAGCGGCGGTGGCCGTCTTGCGAATGCCGATGCCTTTCGCCGCGCCATCGAACAGGATCTGGCCCGCCGTGCGCCTGACGACCGCGACATCATCCTGTTCGTCCACGGCTATAACTACAGCTTCGCCGAAGGGGTCTATCGCACCGCCCAACTGGCCCATGACCTGCAACTGCCGGGGGTCCATGCGCATTTTTCCTGGCCCTCGCGGATGAAGCCCTATGCCTATGCGGGTGACCGCGACGCGGCCCTGTATTCCCGCGACGGCCTGGTGCAGACCATCGACCTGCTGGCGCGGACACAGGGCCGGGGCAAGATCGTGCTGATGGCCCATTCCATGGGCGGGCAGTTGCTGATGGAAGGCTTGCGCCAGATGGCCCTGTCCGGGCGGCGCGACCTGATCGACCGGATCGACGGCGTGGTCCTGATGTCGCCCGACCTGGACCTGCGGCTGTTCCGGTCGCAGGTACGCGCCATCGGGCCGCTGCCCCGGCCCTTTGTCATCATGACCTCGCCCCGCGACCGGGCGCTGCAATTGTCGGCACTGCTGTCGGACGAGCCGCTGCGGCTGGGCAATATCCCCGATGCCCGCCCGGTGGCGGATCTGGATGTGATCGTGGTGGATACCGGGGCGTTCGACACGGGATACGGCCATTTCAATGTCGCGGATTCCCCGGCCCTGCAGCAGATCCTGACGCGAATACGGGATCTGGACCGGATCCTGCCCGACCAGGGGGGCACGGCACCCGGCCTGATCGGCGGGGCGGTCAGCCGGGTCGAACAGGCCGTGCAAGTGGTGCTGTCCCCGGCGTTCTAGGCTTCGGGGACATGGCGGGGTGCAATCCCGTCCTAGGGGCTGCGGCGCAGATAGACGTAATAGGCGCCCTCGCCGCCATGGCGGTAATGGGCTGCCGTGACCTGCTGGACGACGGGGGCCAGGGGCTGCATATGCAGCCAGTGCGGCACCTGGTGGCGCAGGGCGCCGGGACGGGTGGGCAGCGGACCGTGATCGCCCCGCCCCTTGCCGGTAATCACCAGGACCAGCCGCCGCCCCTGGACATGGCTGGACAGGATAAAGCCGATCAACTGGGGATGGGCAGCAGCCAGCGTCATTCCGTGCAGATCCAGCCGCGCCTCGGGTGCCAGCTTGCCCTGCGCCATGCGGCGGTGGGTCTTGTGATCCATGCGCAGCGGTTGCTGGGTCAGGCGCTGCGCGGGACTTGGGGAATGCGGCAAAGGCGCAGGCCGCGCCGCAGCCATCTGGCCGATGGTGAAATCCGGCAAGGGCGCGCGCAGCATGACGGGCTTGGGGACCGGGCGCAGTTCGGGGTCGATGGGCTTGGGACGTTCGGGATGCATCGGCGCGGCGCTGCGGGCGACGCGCGACCACAGTTCGCGGTCCTCGGGGGTCAGGCCCCGGCGCCTGGCCATCAGCCGGTCGCGACCAATTGCCAGTTCGGGTCGTCCTGGCCCATGCGGCGGGCAAAGGTCCAGGTGTCGCGCTGCTTGCGCGCGGCCTTGGGATCGCCCTCGACGACATTGCCCGCTGCATCGCGCGTCGCGGCGATCAATTCGCCCACGAAGCGCACAGAAACCTCGGCCATGCCGGTGGCCGGATCGTATTCCGCCCCCGTCAGGGCAGTTTCGCGGGTGCCGATATATTGCGCCGTCACCGTGTGGCCATTGGCGGCGCGGGCGTCGATGACCGACTGGAAGGCCTGCGCCACGGGTTCGGCCAGAAACATCCTGACATCGGACAGATCGCCGCGTTCAAAGGCCATCAGGATCATCTCATAGGCCGATTTGGCGCCGTTGAGGAAATCCATCACGCCAAAGGACGGCTCGGCCGTCTTCATCGCCGCCAGGGCACGGGCCGTCTGGCTGCCTGCCTCGGCATGGTCCAGAATGTCGTGGTCGGCTTCGTCGGGCGTACCCTCGATCACGTCGAAGCGCGGGCGGGGCGCGTCGGGCGCATCGACCTGGGGAGGCTCGTATCCGCCGCGCGTGCCCAGGACATTGCGCAGCCTTAGGATAAGGAAAATCGCGATCCCGGCCAGGACAAGCAACTGCAACAGCGGGTTGTTCATACGATTGGCCTCATATCCATCTTGGCTGGTATCTGCGATCTGGGTCATTATGTAGGGACCGGACCGGGGCAAGTCCAGTTGTCCCCGGACCTGGAAGGGGGAATCCGCATGAGGATGTTGTGGCTGTTCGCGTTGCTGCCGATCGTCGAGATCGCGCTGTTCATCCAGGTGGGCGGTTGGATCGGGGTTTGGGCAACGCTGGGTCTGGTGGTGCTGGCGGCGGTCGCGGGCGTGGCGGTGATCCGCAGCCAGGGCACCCAGGCCTGGATCCGGGCGCAGCGCAGCCTGGCCGAAATGCGCGATCCGTCCCGTCCCCTGGCCCATGGCATGATGCAGATCCTGGCGGGTGCGCTGTTGATCGTGCCGGGTTTCTTCACCGATTTCGTTGCGCTGCTGCTTTTGATCCCGCCGGTGCGTGATCTGATCATGCGTCGCGCCACCCGGCGGGTGCGTGCCGGGACCGTTCACATGGCCCGGCGCGAAACGCATCGCCCGCCTTATGCCGACGGGGTGATCGACGCGGATTACGTGGTCGAGGACACGCCCCCCGCCCGCAGCCCGCGCCCGCCCCTGGATTTGCCCGAGGATCTGTCGGGCGATGGCCCGTCGCGGCCCGGCAATTCCGGCTGGACGCGGCATTGAGGCCGTGGCCCGCGCCTGATAGAACGCGGATCAGGATCCCATCCTTCAAGGAAAACCCATGGCCGACGAAACCACCCCCAACGGCGCGGCGCCCGCAGCGCCCCAGGTGAAAATGCAGATCCTGGCGCAATATATTCGCGACCTGTCCTTCGAGAACGCGGTGGCGACCAAGGGCGCCCCCCAGGGCGAGGTTCAGCCCGAGATCACCGTTCAGGTCAGCCTGGATGCCCGCAAGCGCGCGGGCGACAACCAGTACGAGGTGATTTCCAAGTTCCGCATCACCTCGACCAACAAGGGCGATAACTCCACCTTGTTCCTGGCCGAGCTGGACTATTGCGGGGTTTTCCTGATCGAGGGCGTGCCCGAGGATCAGATGCATCCCTTCCTGATGATCGAATGTCCGCGGATGCTGTTCCCCTTTGTGCGGCGCATCATTTCGGACGTGACGCGCGACGGCGGCTTTCCGCCCTTCAACATGGATCCGGTCGATTTCGTGGCGCTGTATCGCCAGGAACTGGCGCGCCGGGCGCAAAGCCAGCAAACGGGCGCGCCTGCGGATCAGCGGCTGTCCTGACGGGCCATGGCCGCCCGACCGCGCCGGGCCTGGCAGCGGATGCTGTCGGGCCGGCGTCTGGATCTGCTGGATCCGACGCCCCTGGACATCGAGATCACCGACATCGCGCATGGCCTGGCCTTCGTGGCCCGCTGGAACGGCCAGACAATCGGCGACTGGCCTTATTCGGTCGCCGAACATTCGCTGCTGGTGGAAGACATTCTGGCCCGGCTTAATCCAGACATTGAAACCTGCTGGCGGCTGGCCGCGCTTTTGCACGATGCGCCCGAATATGTGATCGGGGACATGATTTCCCCGGTCAAGGCCGCGCTTGGCGCGGAATATGGCCGGATGGACGAACGGCTGGCCGCCGCCATCCATCGCCGCTTCGGCCTGCCTGCGGTCTTGCCAGGAACAATAAAGAAGAAAATAAAGGCAGCCGACCGGATTTCAGCCCGGTTGGAGGCCGTTCAAATCGCCGGTTTCACCGAATCCGAGGCGCGGCGTTTATTTCCGCTGCAAAATGACGCGATTATGTCCGTATTGCACATTCGATTAAGGCCCCCTGCCCAGGCAAGGGCGGCTTTCCTGGACCGCTTCAGCGTGCTGATGGAGACAGCCGGCAGCCCGGCCTGACAAAGGCCGCCCGATTCGGGGCGGCCTTTTTCAAAACAACGGTCAGATCAGCAGGTCGTCCAACTGCTTGCCGCCTTCCAGGTTCTCTTGAACCCAACGGGGTTTGCGTCCCCGCCCGGTCCAGGTCATCGTCGGATCGCTGGGATTGGCGTATTTCGGAGCAACTGTGCCGGAACGGCGGGGCTTTGCGCCAGTCAGTTCGGCCAGATTGAAACCATGCTCGCGCGCGGCTCCTTCGATGGCGGCCAATGCCTCGCGGCGTTTCCGATCTTCATAAGAATTAATCGCGCGGTCCAGTTTTCCCCGAAGATCACGCAGATCCTTAAGCGTCATCGTGTCGAGATCTAAGTTCATTTTGTTTGCATCCACATTGAATTACTAAATCGCAATTTGATGCAATTCAGTTTCAATTACAAGATAGCCAAATGTCTTAACGCGGCCCTCTTTTGGCAAGAATACGCTGAAGGGTGCGGCGATGCATATGCAACCGGCGGGCCGTTTCGCTGACATTGCGGTCGCATTGTTCGTAAACGCGTTGAATATGTTCCCATCTTACTCGGTCCGCGGACATCGGATTATCGGGTGGCGGGGGCAGGGATTCCCCACTGGACAGTAACGCAGACGTTACGTCATTTGCGTCGGCAGGCTTTGCCAGATAATCGGTCGCGCCCATTTTCACGGCAGCCACTGCGGTGGCAATAGCGCCATATCCCGTCAGCACGATAATGCGCGCGTCTTCCCGCAAATCCCGCAGTGCCTCGACCACGTCCAGGCCGTTGCCGTCTTCCAGCCGCAGATCGATCACCGCATAAGCGGGCGGCTGGCTGCGGATCATCGACAGGGCATCGGCCACGCTGACGGCGGTTCGCGTGGCAAAGCCGCGCTTTTCCATCGCGCGGGCCAGCCGGGTCACGAAGATTTCGTCGTCATCCACCAGAAGCAGCGACGGATCGGGGCCTGGATTGATCCGGGCAGTGGTTTCGTCTTCCATGACGCGGCTCGTCCCAGTTTGCGTAAACGGCAACAGTGCCGCAAGCCGGGGACGGGGGCAATCACTTCTCAGCCAAGCGCGTCCACGAAGCAGCCGACGCGTTCCGCCATGATCTCGGGCGGGGTGTCGCGGTTGAAGAAATCGACGGTCTTGTTTCCGGGCAGGACCAGATAGGTGTTGGTCATGTGATCGACCAGGTAATAGTCCTCGTCTTCCTCGTCATTGGCCTTGTAGTAATTCCGCCAGCCCTTGTTGACGGCGGCGATTTCCTCCTCGGATCCGGTCAGGCCGATCATGTCGTCGGAAAACAGGCTGGTGAAATCGGCGACCACTTCGGGCGTATCGCGCTTGGGATCGACGGTGACGAAGACCGTCTGCACGTCCTTGCCTTGTTCGGCCAGCAAGGTCGCGGCCTCGGCATTGCGGGCGCTGTCCATCGGGCAGACATCGGGGCAGAAGGTATAGCCGAAATACAAAAGCGACGGCTTGGCGAAGACCTGCTGGGCTGTGACGCGCTGCCCATCCTGACGAGTCAGGGTAAAATCGGTGCCAAATGCGTCCATGCCGCCCGCCACCGCGCTGCCGCCGCATCCGGCGAACTGGTCACCCGCCTGGCGCGTGGCCAGCCAGGCGCCCCCCGTTCCCAGCAGGGCCAGGGCTGCCACGGTTCCGATCAGCAGGATCTTGCGGTCGGCCATGATCAAACTCCATTCATCGCGCGCAAATGCGGCGCATTGATCGCCCATCCGGCCCCGCGTATCAAGGTCCGCATCGTCGCACCCCGGTTTCCCATGCCCGACCCGATCTTTCCTCCCTCCGGTCCCGTTTCTCAGGCCGAGCCGATCCGGATGCGGACCCTTGTCCTGCTGCGGTGGTTCGCCATTGCCGGGCAGATGGCGGCGGTGGTGGTCGCGTATCTGATGGGCATCGGTTTCGCGATCCTGCCGGTCCTGGCGCTGATTGCCGCCGCCATTGCCATGAACCTGTGGCAGGGGCTGTCGCCGCCGCGCCGCACCTCGGCCCGGTTGGCGGTGGTGCATCTGACATTCGACGTGATCCAGATTTCCGCGCTGATGGCGCTGACCGGGGGTCTGGCCAATCCCTTTGCCCTGCTGGTCCTGGCGCCGGTGACGGTGGCCGCAACATCGCTGGACTCGCGCCAGACGGTCATGCTGGGCACGGCAACGGTGATCCTGATTTCACTGGCATCGCTGTTCGGGCTGCCCTTGCTGGACAGCACGGGGCGGGAACTGGTGCTGGCGCCGATCCTGGCGCTGGGGCATTGGGCGGCACTGGTGATCGGGGTGGTGTTCTTTGCGGGATACGCCCACCGGGTCACGGCGGAATTGCAGGCAACCTCGAACGCACTGTTCGCGACGCAGATGGCCTTGGCGCGCGAACAGCGCCTGCAACACCTGGGCGGCGTCGTCGCGGCGGCCGCGCATGAAATGGGCACGCCGCTGGCCACCATCAAGCTGATCGCGGCCGAGCTTGCGGACGAGCTGGACGACCGCCCCGAATTGCAGGCCGATGCCATCGCGCTGCGCGATTCGGCGGTGCGTTGCGGGGAAATCCTGCGCAGCATGGGGCGGGCGGGCAAGGACGACCTGCACCTGCGCGCAGCCCCCCTGCGCACCGTGCTGGAGGATGCGGCCGAACCCCATGCGGGACGCGGCCCGGCGGTGGAAATCCGCGCCGAGGGACCGGAAATCCGGCGCGACCCGGCAATCATCCACGCATTGCGCAACCTGATCCAGAACGCAGTCGATTTCGCGGCCCATCGGGTTGTGATCGAATCGCAAACCGGCAACGGCTGGCTGGCGGTGACGATCCGTGACGACGGTCCCGGCTATCCGCCTACCCTGCTGGCGCGGATCGGCGATCCTTATCTGACCAGCAAGCGTGGCGGGGCGCAGCGCGAAGGCTATGATGGCATGGGCTTGGGCCTGTTCATCGCCAAGACCCTGCTGGAACGGTCGGGCGCGCGGCTGGATTTCAACAACGGCGGTCCGGGCGCGGTCGTCACCGTCCGATGGCCGCTGGACCGGATCGCCGCCGACGCGCGCGCGCCCTTGGGCGACAATCCCGCATGGGTGCCGTGACGTTTTAACTGTTCGTTAAGCCCGTTCGCTTTATGGTTGTCCAAACGCGAAGGAGCTGTGGATGTCCCTGCACGGTATCGGGCTGGTCTTGCTGGCGGTCCTGACGGGCACCGTCTCGGTCCTGCTGGCGATCGCGGCCTTGCGGTGGTGGGACTGTGGCCCGGGGCGGCGCGGGCCGCGCCTGCCGCAGGGCCTGGACAGCAGCCTGAAGCCGATGGTGCTGTTGTTCCGCGATCAGCAGCTGGTCGATGCGACGCCGCCCGCGCGCGCGCTGCTGGACCGCATTTCCGCGCCCGAGGGCGAATGGACGCGCCTGTTGCAATGGATCGGCCCCCGCTTTCCCGAGGCCATCGATGGGCTGGGGCGGATCGACCGGGCGGGGCGGTTCGAATGTCTGGGACAGTCCGGCACCGGCAGCGCGACCCTGCGCCTGCTGGTGGAACAGATCGATCCGGGCCTGCTGCGCATCACCATCACCGATCCCCAGGCCGAATATGCGGGCATCATCGTCGATTCCATGTCCCAGCAGGCGATGGAGGAGGAACTGGACCTGCTGCGCCGGTCCCTGGACCAGACGCCCATGCTGGTCTGGCGCCAGGACGCAGAGGAACGGGTGACCTGGGCAAATGCCGCCTATCTGCGCCGGGCCGAGGGGCAGTCGGACGAACCCATCGGCTGGCCCCTGCCGCGCCTGCTGGATTCGCCGCGCCCGGTTCCCGGCGCCGGCACGCGGACCCGGCGGGCATCGCTGAACCAGAACGGCGCGGTGTCCTGGTACGACTGCCACAGCCACCAGGTGGGCGACCAGACGATGATGTTCGCCCTGCCCGCCGATGCCGCGGTGCGCGCCGAACGATCCTTGCGCGAATTCGTCCAGACCCTGACCAAGACATTCGCCGACCTGCCCATCGGCCTGGCGATCTTCGACCGGCAGCGGCATCTGCAATTGTTCAACCCGGCGCTGATCGACCTGACCAACCTGCCCACGGGCTTCCTGACCGCGCGGCCCACGTTGTTCGACCTGCTGGACAAGCTGCGCGAATTGCGGATGGTCCCCGAACCCAAGGATTTCCGAAGCTGGCGCCAGCGGATGAGCAATCTGGAAAGCTCGGCCGCCACCGGCCATCATGTCGAGGAATGGTCCTTGCCGGGCGGCCAGACCTATCGCGTGACGGGCAGGCCGCATCCCGACGGCGCGGTGGCCTTCCTGTTCGAGGATATCACCTCCGAGATGAGCCTGACCCGCAAGTTCCGGGCCGAACTGACCCTGGGCCATGCCATCCTGGACAACCTGGGTGACGCCGTGGCGGTCTTTGGTCCCGAGGGGCAGGTGGTCATGTGCAACCGCGCTTATCGCGACTTGTGGCCCAACGGTTCCAGCAGCTTGTCCGATGCGGTTTCCTGCTGGCAGCCCCAGGGGGAACCCAGCGCGGGGGTCGAGGCACTTGGCGCCCGGCTGACCCAGCCCGAATCCGGCCTGCGCGACAGCGGCCTGATGGCCGGTCCGCAAGGGCAGCTGCTTGGCTGGACGGTGACGAAGCTGGGTGCCGGACGGCAGATGGTGCGTTTCCGCCTGCCCGATCCCGCCGCCCCGTCGCAGGCGGATGATCAGCCATTGCTGGCAAGCGCAGGCTGACGCACTCAGCCCAACCGCGCAAAGGCTGCCAGGACCACGCGTTCCGATTCGTCCAGATAAGCCGCCAGCATTGCCGCCGCCTGTGCCTGTTCCCCCTGCATCAGCAGGTCCAGGATCTGGCGGTTCCGGTCGATATAGGGTTCGTGCAGCCGTTCGGGGCTGTCCAGCAGGCCAAAGGCCAACCGCATTTCGGCGATGATCCGGGCAAAAAAGCCTTGCAGGCGGGCGCTGTCGGTCAGGGCCACGATGGCGGCATGGAATTCCATGTTCGCGCTGCCCACAGCGCGCCAATCCTGCGCCTCGCGCGCGGCGCGGGCCTTTTCGACGGCACTGTGCATCTGTGCCACCGCCTCGTGCCGGGGCCAGGCATGGGCCAGGGCAGGCACCTCGATCAGGCGGCGGACGCGATAGATATCGACAATGCTTGCCATGGACGGCACGGCCACGAAGACGCCCCGGTTGGGTTCATGGCGCAACAAGCCTTCGCGCGTCAGCAGGCGGAAAACCTCGCGCAGGGTATTGCGGGACACGCCCAGATCGGCGGCCAGCCGGGTTTCCGACAGCCGCTGGCCCGGCGGCAAGGCGCCCCCGGTGATGTCGTTTCGCAAACGCGATGCCGTTTCCTCGGCCAGGCCCAGCGGGTCCGTGATCATTGTCTGTCCCTGTTCATTGCCGCAGGATGGCCGGGCAGGACGTGACAGGCAAGCCGGACAGGAACCGATCGCGGTCTTTCCCATGCCTTTGAAAGAACAACATCCAGGACTTCTGCCGAGCCATCAGGCAATTACAACCTTTTACAATGGTTTTTTGTTCAACAATTACCTGCAAAATGTCAATTAATCGTTGACAGCTTGTCACACTGCATTCACCTTTTCTTCATTCCGACACCGACCCTCGCTTGCAGCAGGAGCATGACTGATGAGTGCAACAGCCGTTCCCTCGGCCGCCAATGCCACCCTGCGGGGCGGGTTGCTGGCGGCGATCTTCCTGATGGCGACATCGGCCATCGGGCCGGGCTTCATCACGCAGACCGCGACCTTCACCGCCAAGCTGGGGGCGGCCTTCGCCTTTGCGATCCTGGCCTCGATCCTGATCGACTTCGTGGTGCAGTTGAACATCTGGCGCATCACCGCCCTGACCCGCAGGAATGCGTCGGAAACCGCCAATGCCGCCATCCCCGGTTCGGGCTATCTGCTGGCGGTGCTGGTGATGGTCGGCGGCCTGGCCTTTAACGTGGGCAACATCGCGGGCGCGGGCCTGGGGATGAACGCCATGTTCGGCCTGGACCCCAAGATCGGCGGCGCGATTTCCGCCCTGCTGGCCATCGGCGTGTTCCTGTCTAAACGCGCCGGCCTGCTGCTGGACCGGTCGCTGATCGGTCTGGGCATCCTGATGATCGTGATGACGCTGATCGTGGCCGTCACCTCGAACCCGCCGGTGGGCGATGCGATGCGCCAGACGATCTTTCCCGATGTGATCGACTTTCCCACCATCACCACTATCGTCGGCGGAACCGTGGGCGGATACATCACCTATTCCGGCGCGCACCGTTTGCTGGACAAGGGCTTGGTGGGCGAGGAAAACCTGGCCGCCGTCACAAAGGCCTCGCTGACCGGGATCGCCGTCACGGGCGTCATGCGCTTCGTGCTGTTCCTGGCGATCCTGGGCGTCGTCGCCTCGGGCGTGACGCTGGATCTGTCCAGCCAGGCGGCGAACCCCGCCGGTCAGGCCTTTGCCGCGTCGCTTGGCAACTGGGGGATGCGGATCTTCGGCGTGGTCCTGTGGGCTGCGGCGATCACGTCGGTCATCGGGGCGGCCTATACCTCGGTCAGCTTCCTTGTGGCCTTCATGGAGATGACCGACCGCAGCCGCAACATCGCCACAGTGATCTTCATCGCCGTGTCGCTGGCGGTGTTCATCACCATAGGCACCGCACCCGCAGCCCTGCTGGTCTTCGTAGGCGGCTTCAACGGCTTGATCCTGCCCATCGGTCTGACGATCTTCACCTATGTGGGATTTGCGCGGTCGGATCTGATGGGCGGGCACCACTATAACCGTCCGCTGCTGATCCTCAGCGCCATTGTCTGCGCGCTGACCTGGTACATGGGCTACAGATCCATCGGCCCGATCTTCGCCTTCCTGAGCCTTTGAGGGGGAACCCATGCGCACTATCGACCTGAACAGCGACCTGGGCGAGGGCTATGGCGCCTGGACCATGGGCGACGACACCGCGATGCTGGGCATCGTCAGTTCCGCCAATGTCGCCTGCGGCTTCCATGCGGGCGATCCGCTGACCATCCGCGCCACCGTCGATGCGGCGGCGGCGCAGGGCGTGGCGGTGGGGGCGCATGTGTCCTACCCTGACCGGGTGGGGTTTGGACGCCGTCCGATGGACGTGACCCCGGCGGAACTGACCGCCGACGTGATCTATCAGATCGGCGCGTTGCAGGGCATTGCGCGGGCGGCGGGAACGCGGGTCACCTATGTAAAGCCGCATGGCGCGCTGTATAACACCATCGCCAACGACGCCCGCCAGGCTGACGCCGTGATCGCGGCGATCAGGGAAATCGACCCCTCGCTGGTGCTGATGGCGCTTGCCGGGGCGCCGATCCTGGCCCGCGCCGCCGATGCAGGTCTTGCCACCGTGGCCGAGGCTTTCGGCGACCGCGCCTATACGCCGGACGGCCAGCTTGTGTCGCGCCGGGAAAAGGGCGCGGTGCTGCATGACGCCGATGCCGTGGCCGCCCGGATGCTGCGGCTGGCCACCGAAGGCGTGATCCAGGCCATCGACGGATCGGTCCTGCATCTGCAGGCCGACAGCATCTGCGTGCATGGCGACAGCGCCGGTGCGGTGGACATGGCGCGGCGCATCCGCGAGGAACTGGTCGCGGGCGGCGTCACCATCGCCCCCTTCGCGGGGGCTGCCTGATGCGTCCCGACGTGGAAACCGCCCGCGCCGCCCGGCTGGCCTGCCGCGAAACGGTCGCGCCAACGGCGGGCATGGCGCCGGGCTTTACCCAGTGCAACATGATCTCTCTGCCCCGCGACTGGGCCTGGGATTTCCTGCTGTTCGCGCAGCGCAACCCCAAGCCTTGCCCGGTCCTGGACGTGACCGACCCCGGCAGCCACCACACCGCGCTTGCCCCTGGCGCGGATCTGCGCACCGACATTCCGCTGTATCGCGTCTGGCGCAACGGCGTGCTGACGGATGAGGTCGCGGATGCGACCCAGACCTGGGCCGAGCGTCCCGACCTCGTGACCTTCCTGATCGGCTGTTCCTTCACCTTCGAGACGCCCTTGCAGGCGGCGGGGATCGAGGTGCGCCATATCGCGCAGGGCTGCAACGTGCCGATGTTCCTGACGAACCGCCCCTGCCGCGAGGCAGGCCGGTTGCACGGGCAGATGGTGGTGTCGATGCGCCCCATCCCGGCGGACCGGGTGGCGGATGCCGCGATGATCACCGGCCGCTTCCCGGCGGTCCACGGCGCGCCAGTGCATATCGGCGCCCCCGAGGCGCTTGGTATCGCCGATCTGTCGCGGCCCGATTTCGGCGATCCGGTGGAAATCCGCGACGGCGAGGTTCCGGTCTTCTGGGCCTGCGGGGTGACGCCGCAGGCGGCGGTGATGGCCTCGAAACCGCCTTTCGCGATCACCCATGCGCCGGGGCATATGTTCGTCACCGACATCCCCGACAGCCAGTGGCAGGTGTGACGATGCGCTTTCTTCCCGTCGGGCCGCGCACGCTGCTGGTCGAACTGGCCGATCTGGACGAAACGCTGGCGCTGTTCGACGCGTTGGGGGCCGATCCGGTGGATGGCGTGGCCGAGATCATCCCCGCCGCGCGCACGCTGATGGTCCGCGTGGCACCCGGATATGCCGCCGACGGCGCCCTTGCCGGGCAGATCATGGCGCGCCAGCCTGCACCCGGCACGATCCGCCAGGAAGGCCCGGTCGAGACGGTCGAGATTCCCATGACATATGACGGCCAGGATCTGGCCGATGTAGCGGCGCACATGGACCTGACCGTGGCCGAGGTGATCGCCGCCCATCAGTCCGCCACCTGGGCCGTGGCCTTTTGCGGCTTCGCGCCGGGCTTTGCCTATATGACGGGCGACGACCCGCGCTTCGACCTGCCCCGCCGCCCCGCGCCGCGCACGCGGATCCCGGCGGGATCCGTGGCGCTTGCGGCGCGGTTCTGCGGCATCTATCCGCAGGACACGCCGGGCGGCTGGCAACTGATCGGCACGACACGGGTGCCGATGTGGGATCTGTCCCGCGACCCGCCCGCCCTGCTGCGCCCCGGTGTCCGCGCGCGCTTTGTGGAAGGCGTAGCCCAGGTCCACCCCTCGGTCGCGGTCCCAGAGCCCCAGGGGCGCCCCGCGCTGACCGTTGTGCAAACGGCCTTTCCCATCGTCTTCCAGGACGAAGGCCGTCCGGGACAGGGCGGACAGGGGGTCTCGGCATCCGGGGCCTTGGACATGGGCGCGCTGCGCCGGGCCAATCGCGCGGTCGGAAACCCTTCGGACGCGCCGGTGCTGGAAATCACCCTTGGCCCGGTGCGGCTGCGGGCGGAACAGCCGGTGACGCTGGCGCTGACCGGCGCCGCGCAGGCGGTGGTGGCGGGGCATCCCATGCCCACGACCTTTGCGCTGGATCGCGGGGACGAGGTTCTGATCCCGCCCCCCGCCTTTGGGATGCGCAGCTATCTGGCGCTGCGGGGCGGATTTGACGTGGCCCCGGTGCTGGGATCGGCTGCGACCGATACGCTGGCCTTCGTCGGCCCCGAGGCGCTGACCAATGGCGCACGCTTTTATGCCGCGAACAAACCCGCCATCGCTATTGCCGCGCCCGAGGATCAGCCCTTGCTGCCCAAGCCGGGTGACATCGTGGAACTGCCCGTGACGCTTGGCCCCCGCGCGGACTGGTTCACGCCCGGGATGATCCAGCATTTCCTGTCGCAGGACTGGCTGGTCACGCCGCAATCGTCCCGCGTGGGCATCCGCCTGGAAGGCACCCCGGTGACCCGCAGCGACGCGCGCGAACTGCCGTCCGAGGGCACGGAAACCGGCGCCATCCAGATCCCCCATTCCGGCCAGCCGGTGCTATTCCTGGCCGACCATCCGCTGACCGGCGGCTATCCGGTGATCGCGACCCTGCTGCCGTCCGCGCTGGATTTGGCAGGCCAGATCCCCCATGGCGCGCGCGTCCGATTTACCGCCGCCACCCCCTTTCACGACATAAAGGTCCAGCCATGACCCTTTTCGCCACCGGCCCGACCCTGCCCCTGGACCGCCTCCTGATCGCCAATCGGGGGGAAATCGCCGTCCGCATCATCCGCGCCTGCCGCGACGAAGGCATCCAGACCGTCGCCGTCTATGCCGATGCCGACCGCGATGCGCCCTTCGTGGCGATGGCCGACCAGGCCTTTGCGCTTGGAGGGAACAGCCCGGCGGAAACCTATCTGGACGGCGGCAAGATCATCGCCATTGCGCAGCGAGCCGGTGCCCATGCGATCCACCCCGGCTATGGGTTCCTGTCGGAAAACGCGGGCTTTGCCCAAGCTGTGCAGGATGCGGGCCTGATCTGGATCGGCCCCGACCCCGCTGTCATCACCGCCCTTGGCGACAAGATCGAGGCCCGCCGCATCGCCGAAGCCGTGGGCGCCCCCTTGGTCGCGGGCACCCCCGGCCCGGTGGAAACGCCCGCCGACGCCCTGGCCTTTGCGCGCGAACACGGGTTGCCCATCGCCATCAAGGCGGCCTTCGGCGGCGGCGGGCGCGGCATGAAGGTCGCCTGGCGGCTGGAGGAAGTGGAGGAGTTGTTCCAATCCGCCACGCGCGAGGCGCTGACCGCCTTCGGTCGCGGCGAATGCTTCATCGAGCAGTTCCTGGACCGTCCCCGCCATGTCGAGGCGCAGGTGCTGGCCGACAAACACGGCACCGTCAAGGTGATCGGCACGCGGGACTGTTCCCTGCAGCGCCGCAACCAGAAGCTGGTCGAGGAAGCGCCCGCGCCCTTCCTGACCGACGAACAGCGCCAGCGCATCCATGACAGCGCGCGGGCGATCTGCGCCCATGCGGGATACAGCGGCGCGGGAACGGTGGAATACCTGCTGTCGGCCAACGGCACGATTTCCTTCCTCGAGGTGAACACGCGCCTTCAGGTCGAACATCCCGTGACCGAGGAAACCACCGCCATCGACCTGGTGCGCGGCATGATCGCGGTCGCGCGGGGCGCGAAGCTGGCCGACGACACGGTGCCCGTCCCGCGCGGTCATTCCATCGAATTCCGCATCAATGCCGAGGATGTGGGCCGCGGTTTCCTGCCCACGCCCGGCCCCGTGGACCGCTTCGACACGCCCGCTGGTCCCGGCATTCGCCTGGACAGCGGCGTGGTCGCGGGATCGGTGATCCCCGGCAGCTTTGATTCGATGATGGCCAAGCTGATCGTGACCGGCGCCACCCGCGCCGAGGCCGTCGGCCGCGCCCGCCGCGCCTTGGCCGAGTTCCGCATCGAGGGCGTGGCATCCGTCCTGCCCTTCCACCGTGCGGTGGTCGAGGCCGACGAATTCCTGGCCGAGGGGGGCGCATTCGGCGTCCATACCCGCTGGATTGAAACCGACTTCGCCGACCGCTTGGCCCAGGTCGCCGCCCCTCATGCCCGCGTGACCCCGGCGGGTGGCGCACCCCTGCTGCGCCTTGCCATCGAAATCGACGGCAAGCGCCACGAACTGGGCCTGCCTGCCGGGATCATGGCGGCAACCTCCCTCGGTCTTGCGCCCGGCCCCGCGCCCGATGCCGCGCCAGAAGCGGACGATGCCACCGTGACCGCCCCCGTTCCCGGCACCCTGACCGCCTGGCAGGTCGATGACGGCGCAACCGTCGAACCCGGTCAAGTCATTGCCGTGATGGAGGCGATGAAGATGGAAACCCGCGTCGAGGCTCATCGGACGGGCCGCATCAGCCAGATCGCCGCCCCGGGCGACGTGCTGGCCTTTGGCGCCCCTCTGGCCCGGATCGACTGAACCAAGGTTCTGCGGCGATGTCTGCGTTTGAAGAAAGACAGTTCCGTAATATGGAATGACTGGAAAATCGGCTGTAGAAGATAGCTTGTCCACAAGGTATTTTTTTGTTGCCAGCCATGCAAAGATCACTTTATCCCTGATTCCAAAAGGGCGACAGCGCATCCACATCGTGGACGTGCAACGGTGGAGGGGCCGTTTCGCCAAGGGACCGGGGGACGACGGATGCACCATACCGAGGCGCAGGACGCCGAACTTGCGCTTGGCGGGATCGAGGCGCTGTCCGAGCCCAAGCGCGCGGAACGCTGGATGCGCCCGGTGGAAATCGCCGCCGCGGGCTTGCTGGTGGCGATGATCGTCACGGTTCTGGCCAATGTCTTTTTCCGCTATGTCCTGGCGAAACCCCTGATCTGGGGGGACGAGGTCGCATCGATCAGCTTCATCTGGATGGCGATGCTGGGCGCGGCCCTGGCGGTGGACCGGCACGAACATATGCGCCTGACGGTGTTTCTGCCGCTGCTGCCCGACCGGCTGGCCCGCACCCTGGAAATCGCCGGCAGCGTGCTGGTCTGCGTGCTGCTGGTCCGGCTGTTTCCCGTGGCTGTCGAATATGCCTATGAGGAATCCTTCGTCACCTCGCCCGCCTTGCAACTGCCGATGTCCTGGCGCGCATCGGCCTTGCCTGCGGGCATCGGGCTGATGGCGCTGTTGATGGTGCTGTCGGTCGTGCGCACCCGCGAATGGGCGGTGATCCTTGGCACGCTGGCCGTGGCGGGGCTGCTGGTTGCGGCACTGTGGTTCGCCAAGCCAAGCATCCTCGCCTTTGGCAACTGGAACCTGCCACTGTTCCTGGGCCTGTTCGCGGGCGGGCTGCTGGCCGTAGGCGTGCCCATCGCCTTCTGCTTTGCGCTTGCCACGCTGGGATACCTGACCTTTGCCACCAATGCCCCGATCTTCGTGATGATGGGCCGCATCGACGAGGGAATGTCGTCGCTGATCCTGCTGTCGGTGCCGGTCTTCGTACTGCTGGGCTGCATCCTGGATGCGACCGGAATGGGCCGGGCCATCGTGGGCTTTCTGGCCTCGCTGTTCGGCCATGTGAAGGCCGGGATGAGCTATGTCCTGCTGGGGTCGATGTTCCTGGTGTCCGGGATTTCCGGGTCGAAAGTGTCGGACATGGCGACCGTGGCGCCCGCGCTGTTTCCTGAAATGCGCCGCCGGGGCCATTCCGCCCCCGAAATGACCGCCTTGTTGGCAACCGGCGCGGCGATGGCCGATACCGTGCCGCCGTCCATCGTGCTGATCGTGCTGGGATCGGTCGCGGGCGTGTCCATCGCCGGGCTGTTCACCAGCGGCTTTGCCATCGCCATGGTGCTGCTGGTGGTGCTGGCCGTGCTGGCGCGCTGGAAGGCGCGGGGCGAGCGGATGGAGGGGGTGCGCCGCGCGCCGCTGAACGTGATCGGCAAGACCGCCCTGATCGCGGCCCCCGCCCTGGTGCTGCCCTTCATGATCCGCAGCTTGGTCGGCGGCGGCGTCGCCACCGCGACCGAAGTGTCCACCATCGCCACGCTTTACGCCTTTATCATCGGCGCGATCCTTTATGGCGGCATTCCCCTGAAGCGGGTGGGCGGGATGCTGGTGGAAACCGCCGCCATGTCGGGGGCGATCCTGCTGATCCTGGGGGCAGCGTCGTCCATGGCCTGGGCGCTGACGCAATCGGGCTTTGCACGCGACCTGATGACGCTTGTGACCGGCCTGCCGGGCGGCTGGGTGGTCTTCATGCTGGCATCCATCGCGATCTTCCTGATCCTGGGCTGCGTGCTGGAAGGCCTGCCCGCCATCGTGCTGCTGGCGCCGATCATGTTCCCCATCGCGCGCGGCCTAGGGATCCACGACATCCATTACGCCATGGTGATCGTCACGGCGATGAACATCGGGCTGATGGCCCCGCCGATCGGCATCGGCTTCTATATCGCCTGCAAGATCGCCAATGTGCCCGCCGAACAGGTCATGGCGAAGATCTGGCCCTATCTGGCCGCGCTGATGGTGGGCCTGCTGGCCATCGCTGCCGTGCCCTGGTTCTCG
The DNA here is from genome assembly GCF_030863885.1 of Paracoccus actinidiae. Lineage (NCBI taxonomy): Bacteria > Pseudomonadati > Pseudomonadota > Alphaproteobacteria > Rhodobacterales > Paracoccaceae > Paracoccus > Paracoccus actinidiae. The sequence goes on along the minus strand of NZ_CP132956.1, from coordinate 462,846 downwards.
ACCGCATTGCTGTAAACCGTTGCTTGATACCTCAGGGAGGAGGAATTTCATGAGCATTACCCGCCGCACGATCCTGCTGGGCGCCGCCGCAGGCGCGCTTGCCACGCCGTTCATCCGGGTCCGCCCGGCCATGGCCGCCGAATTCAGCTATAAGCTGGCCAACAACCAGCCACTGGACCACCCCAGCAACATCCGCTTGGCCGAGGCGCAGAAGGCCATCCTGGAAGCCACCGGCGGCCGGTTCGACCTGCAGATCTTCCCGTCGAACCAGTTGGGCGCGGATACGGACGTGCTGGGCCAGTTGCGCTCGGGCGGGGTGGACTTCTTCCAGCTGTCGCCGATCATCCTGTCCACGCTGGTCCCCAACGCATCCATCAACGGCGTGGGCTTTGCCTTCCCCGATTACGACACCGTCTGGAAGGCCATGGACGGCGAGCTGGGCGCCTATGAGCGCGGCCAGATCGAAGGCGCGGGCCTGGTGGTGATGGAGAAGATCTGGGACAACGGCTTCCGCCAGATCACCTCGTCCACGAAACCCATCGCGACGCCGGCCGACCTGGAAGGCTTCAAAATCCGCGTGCCGGTCAGCCCGCTGTGGACATCGCTGTTCACGGCCTTCGGGTCCGCCCCCGCGTCGATCAACTTTGCCGAGGTTTATACAGCCCTGCAGACCGGCATCGTGGACGGTCAGGAAAACCCGCTGGCGATCATGAAGGTCGCGAAATTGTGGGAGGTGCAGAAGTACTGTTCCATGACCAACCATATGTGGGACGGCTTCTGGATGCTGGGCAACCGCCGGTCCTGGGGCGCCCTGCCCGAGGACGTGCAGCAGGCCGTGGCCGACAACTTCAACGCCGCCGCCATGAAGCAGCGCGAGGACATCGCCCAGATGAACGGTTCGCTGCGCGGCGAGCTGGAAGCCAACGGCTTCGTCTTCAACGACGCCGATCCCAAGGCCTTCGAGGACAAGCTGCGCGAAGCAGGCTTCTATGCCGAATGGAAGAAGACCTATGGCGACGAGGCCTGGGCCATCCTGGAAGCCGCGATCGGGCGGACCTTGGCCTGATGCGTGACGGCGCGGCCCCCCCGGATACCGGCGGGACGCAGGCGGTGGCGCGTGCGCTGTCGCTGTTGTCGCTGGTCGGGCGGGGCGGCGCGCAAGGCTTGGGGCTGGCGCAGATCGCGGCAGCCTCGGGTCTTGCACGGCCCACGGCGCGGCGGCTGCTGCTGGCGCTTGGCGCGGCGCGGATGGTCGAACAGGATCGGGACACGCGCCGCTATCACCTGGGGCCCGAAACCTATCTGTTGGCGGGCTTTGCCACGGAACGTCACGGCATCCTGCATCACGCCCGCGACAGCATGGTCAGGCTGGCGCGGGACACCGGCGACACGGTCCTGCTGACCGTGCCGCAGGACGACCATACCCTGTGCCTGGAACGGATCGAAGGCGATTTCCCGGTCCGCACCCATGCCCTGATGCGGGGCGACCGCAAGCCTGCGGGCGTCGGCGCGGGGGCGCTTGCGATGCTGGCCGCCCTGCCAAAGGCGGAGGCGGCGGCGCTGCTGGACCGCGTGGCGCCGCTGGTGGGCGAGTGGATGTCCGGCCTGCAAGAGGATCTGGCCCATGCCCGTGCCCAGGGCCACGCACTGAATCCAGGCCGCATCGTGGCGGGTTCCTGGGGCCTGGGGGTTGCGATACCCTGGCCAGACGGGCGGCCTGCGGGGGCACTCTCCATTGCCGCCATCGAAAACCGCATGACCCCGGCGCGGCAGGCCGATCTTGCCGCCGCGTTGCACCGCGAGGCGGCGGTGATTGCCGCCAGCCTTGCCGACCTTGAAAGGAACACCGCATGACCGATCCCCTGATCGTCGGCTGGGCGCATACCAAATTCGGCAAGGCCGAGGCGCCCGACACCATGGCCCTGATGGCCGAGGTGGCCCTGCCCGCCCTGGAACACGCAGGGCTGGCGCCCGATGCCGTGGATGGCATCTTCACCGGCGTCTATAACAACGGCTTCCAGCGCCAGGACTTCCAGGGCGCGTTGGTCGCGATGGGCAGCCCGGAACTGGCGGGCGTGCCCTTCATGCGCACGGAAAACGCCTGCGCCACCGGTTCCGCCGCGCTCTACGCTGCCGCCGACTTCATCGCATCCGGGCGCGGCAAGGTGGCCCTGGTGATCGGGGCGGAAAAGATGACCGCCATTCCCATCGCCGATGTCGGCGGCGTGCTGTTGTCGGCCAGCTTCGTGGCCGAGGAAGGCGACACCCCCGGCGGCTTCGCGGGCGTCTTCGGGCGGATCACCGACAGCTATTTCCAGCGAAACGGCGACCGGTCCGAGGAACTGGCCATGATCGCCGCCAAGAACCACGACAACGGCACGCGCAATCCTTACGCGCATATGCAGAAGGCCTTCGACATCGCGTTCTGCAACACGCCGTCCGACAAGAACCCGCTGGTCGCGGGGCCGCTGCGGCGCACCGATTGTTCGCTTGTCTCGGACGGGGCGGCGGCGATCGTGCTGGCCGCGCCCGAGGTGGCCGAGACCCTGGCCCGCGCCATCCGCTTCCGCGCCCGTGCGCAGGTGGGCGATATGCTTGCCCTGTCGCGCCGCGACCCGACCGAGTTCGCGGGCGCGCATCGCGCCTGGGGCAAGGCGCTGGATCAGGCGGGACTGGCGATCACCGACCTGTCGCTGGTCGAGACCCACGACTGCTTCACCACCGCCGAGATGATCGAGTACGAGGCGATGGGCCTTGCCCCGCGCGGCCAGGGCTGGCGGGTGATCCGCGAAGGCACGACCCGCATGGACGGCACGCTGCCCGTGAACCCTTCGGGCGGGCTGAAATCGCGCGGCCATCCCATCGGGGCGACCGGCGTGTCGCAGCACGTGATGGCCGCGATGCAGCTGACCGGGGACGCGGGCGCGATGCAGGTGCCGGGCGCCGAACTGGCGGGCGTCTTCAACATGGGCGGCACCGCCGTCGCCAATTACTGCTCGATCCTGGAACGAGAGAAATGACCGATCCCGCTAGCGGGCTGGCGCCTGTCTCCACCCGCGTGATGAACCTTGCGACCTTCCTGGCCCAAGCCGCGCGGCGCGATCCGGACGGCGTGGCCCTGGTGATGGGCGATACCCGCTGGACTTGGGCGGAATGGAATGCCCGCACCGACGCCCTGGCCCACGCGCTGCAAACGCGGTTCGGGTTGCAAAAGGGCGACCGGGTGATGTGCCAGTCGCAGAACTGCATGGAAATGATGCAGGCGATGTTCGCCGTCTGGCGGGCGGGCGGGGTGTGGGTGCCCGCCAACTTCCGTCAGACGCCGGATGAGGTGGCCTATCTGACGCAGGCATCCGGCGCGACGCTCATGTTCTGCAACGCGGGCTTCCCGGATCACGCGGTGGCCTGCGGCGTGACGACGCTGGCCTTCGGGCAGGCGGATTTCGGGCCGGACGTGACAGCGATCACCGCCGAACACATGGGCCAACGCCCGCAGGTGGCCCCGGTGAACCGTGACGATCCCTGCTGGTTCTTCTTCACGTCCGGCACCACAGGGCGACCCAAGGCGTCCGTCCTGACCCACGGCCAGATGGCTTTCGTGGTCACGAACCACTTGGCCGACCTGATGCCGGGGCTGACGGCCGAGGACGCATCACTGGTGGTGGCGCCCTTGTCGCATGGCGCGGGGGTGCATCAACTGACCCAGGTGGCCCGGGGGGTAAAGACCGTCCTGCTGCCCAGCGAACGCTTCGACGTGGCGCAGGTCTGGGATCTGGTGCGCGAATGGCGCGTTTCCACCATGTTCACCGTGCCCACAATCCTGAAGCTGCTGGTGGAACATCCCTCGACCGCGCAGGCCGACACGTCCTCGCTGCGCTATGTCATCTATGCAGGCGCGCCGATGTACCGGGTTGACCAGCAGAAGGCGCTGCGGACACTTGGCCCGGTGCTGGTCCAGTATTTCGGCCTGGGCGAGGTCACGGGCAACATCACCGTCCTGCCCGCCCACCTGCACCAGGCCGAGGACGGCCCCACGGCCCGCATCGGCACCTGCGGCCATGCCCGCACCGGGATCGAGATCCAGATTCAGAACGATGGGGGCCATGAAGTCGCGCCGGGCGAGACGGGCGAGATCTGCTGCATCGGCCCCGCCGTCTTCGCGGGCTATTACAACAACCCGGACGCCAACGCGAAATCCTTTCGCGACGGCTGGTTCCGCACGGGCGATCTGGGCCACATGGATGAACAGGGCTTCGTCTATATCACCGGGCGGCAGTCGGATATGTTCATCTCGGGCGGGTCCAACGTCTATCCGCGAGAAATCGAGGAAAAGATCCTCACCCATCCCGCCATCTCCGAGGTCGCGGTGCTGGGCGTCCCCGACCCCCTGTGGGGGGAAATCGGCTGGGCGGTCTGCGTGGCCAACGCCCCCGTGGCCGAGGAGGATCTGGCCATCTTCCTGGACGGCAAGCTGTCGCGATACAAGATGCCCAAGCGGTTCCTGTTTTGGGACAGCCTGCCGAAATCGGCCTATGGCAAGATCACCAAGAAGATGATCCGCGAGGAACTGGAAGCCCGCGGCATGATCGCATGAGCGATACCAAGGTTTCTGGGCGGATGATCCATCCCGGCCCTCGCGCGGCGGAACGCGCGGTGGCGGTGCCTGCGTCCCTGCGGCGGATTGGGGGCGTGCTGTCGGCCGGGCGGACGGTGATGACAGCGGTGGCGCGGCTGTTCGCGGATGCGGGCTGCAAGGGCGGCGTGGTCTGGCTGGACGGCGCAATCTGCGATCCGATGCGATATGTCCTGCCCGCGCCTTCGACCGACGGGATCCATGCGGCCTGGTATTCGGACACCCACGCCCCTGACGGCCCCGTGACCATCGAAAGGGCCACGGCCACGGTCGGCTGGAAGGACGGCGCCCCCTTCCTGCATTGTCACGGCACCTGGGGCGGGACGATGGGCCATCTTCTGCCCTTGGATTCGGTGCTGGCGGCAGATGCGCGGGTCAGCGGCATCGGCGCCCCCGATGCCTGGTTCGAGGCGCTGCCGGACGCGGAAACCGCCTTTACCCTGTTCACCCCGCAGGGCACCGGCACCGGCACCGGCCTGCTGGCCCGGATCGGGCCTGGCGAGGATGTGGTCACGGCGATTGAAACCTTGTGCGCCCGCCATGGCATCGCAGACGCCCGCCTACATGGCGTGGGCAGCATCGATCATATCCGTTTCACCGGTGGCAGCCGAATGGACTGCCATGCCACCGAACTGCGGCTGGACGGGGCTATGCTGGCCCAAGGCCGCGCCCATGTTCCTATCGAGGTCGTGGACATTGCAGGCACCATCATGCGCGGCACGCTGGAAAGGGGCCTGAACCCCGTCGGCGTGACGCTGGAACTGATCGTCGATATCGAAGGAACGGAAGAATGACGCAGGACGCCAAAGTCGCCATCGTGACCGGGGGTTGCCGGGGCATCGGCCTGGCCGCGACCGAGATTTTCCTGGAACAGGGCTGGCGCGTCGCCGTCGTCGACCGCGATGCCGAGGAACTGCACCGCACCTGCGACCCCATGGACAACGTCCTGCCGTTGGAAGCCGACATTTCCGACCCGCAAAGCGTCGATGGCGTGATCCGCACGGTTGTCGGCCAATGGGACCGCGTCGATGCCCTGGTCAACAACGCGGGCGTCGCGCTGTTTTCCCGCGCGAATCAGACCAGCTTCGAACAATGGCGCGAGGTCATGGCCACGAACCTGGACGGGGTGTTCCTTTGCACCCAGGCGGCGATCCCGGAACTGACGAAAACCCGGGGCGCCATTGTCAACATCGCCTCGATTTCAGGGCTGCGGGCGTCCACGCTGCGGGTGGCCTATGGCACGTCGAAGGCCGCCGTGATCCACCTGACCAAGCAATTCGCGGCCGAACTGGGCGAACACGGGATCCGCGTCAACTGCGTGGCCCCCGGCCCGGTCAGGACCAAGCTGGCCATGGCCGTCCACGCGCCCGAAATCATCAGCGCCTATTATGACGCCATCCCGCTGAACCGTTACGGCGAGGCGCGGGAAATCGCCGAGGCCATTGTCTTCCTGTGTTCCGACAAGGCCAGCTTTGTCAGCGGCCAGACCCTGGCCGTGGATGGCGGGTTCGACGCGACGGGCGTTGGCCTGCCTGCCCTGCGGCGCGAGGATGGGACAACGCGCGCGGTATAAACCTGCCGCATATCGGAAGCGCCTGAAATTATTCACAAAGCAATATAGAATATATCGTCTTCAAGGGCGATATATTCTTATCATTTATTCGTAGATTTAAATAAAGTTTAATGTTATTCATTTAACCCGGGATAGTCTTTCCGGGTTGAAACAAAACACTCCCTTGAATATCCCGTCAAACCGCAGCACTGCCGCGGCCCGTATGTTCGGTGCAAAGCCTTTGCGCCGGTGTGATCACGATTGCCTGGAGTTCAAGATGCTGTTCTCGCTCAGCCACGGAACGCGGATCGTCCAAGATGCCGCCGTCCCGCAGCCTGCCGCCCTTGAAGCCGCCCGTGCCGGCGGCGCGGCGGTCCTGGAAAACCCCGCCGCCCAACTGGAACGCCTGGATGTAAAGCCCTTGTCCGCCGTGGTGGACGGTGCGACCGATCTTGGACCCGAGGCGGGCAGCCTGCGGTCCATGTCCACCGCGCCGGGGGCTTTCCGATATCTGTTCCGCGACGCGCCCGGCCTGCCCGAAAGCCCCGCCACGCTGGCAGCCCTGGACCAGCTTGCCGACAGCATGGCCACCGAGGTCACCGGCCCCGGAGACGCTTCGCTGGCGCCGATCCTGACCTATTTCGGCCAGTTCATCGACCACGACATCACCGCAAACACCGACCGGGAGGTCGCGACCATTTCGGAAATCGCAGGCGACATCGCCCCCATGGACCGTGTCCAAGTCGAGGACAAGTTGGACAACCTGCGCGAAGGGACGCTGGCGCTGGACAGCCTTTACGGCGATTCGCCGGGCCAAGGGGCCTTTGCCACCAAGCTGGCGGGGCTGATGCGCCATCCGACCTTTACCGACAAGATGCGCCTGGGCGTGACCGCCGATTCTGGCGACGGACGCCCGCCCCTGCCCGCCGATCCTGCCGCCGACCTCCTGCGGCTGGGCTTTCTGATGGACCGGGGCGATATCACGGCGGCGGAACTGAACGCCCTGCCGGCGGATCTGCGCGCCAATTTCGTCGATGCCGACGGGCCGATCCGCACACGCGCCATCATCGGCGACGGGCGGAACGACGAAAACCTGCTGGTGGCCCAGCTGCACGTGGCCTTTTTGCGCCTGCACAACCGGATGGTGGATCTGGGCAACGATTTCGAGGAAGCCCGCCGCCTGACCCGCTTTCATTACCAATGGCTGGTGCTGAACGCCTTCCTGCCGTCGATCTGCGCGGGCGACGTGGTGGACGAGGTTCTGGCAACCGGCGCCCCGCTTTATGCGGAATTCCTGGCGGACAATCCGCCTGCGGATCCGGCCAAGATGCCAATGCCGTTGGAATTTTCCGTGGCGGGCTTCCGCTTCGGGCATTCGATGGTGCGCGGCGGCTATGACCACAACCGCTTCTTCGGGCGGGCCGTGGCGGGATCGGGGCAAATTGCGCCCTTTGCCAGCTTTGTCCAGTTGTTCCAGTTCACCGGCAGCGGCAAGATGCCCTCGCCCCTGACCGCCGATCCCAAGACGTCCCTGCCCGGCAACTGGGTGATCGAATGGGACCGTTTCGTCCATGCCGAAACTCCGCTGCGCTCGGCCCGCAGGATCGACACGCATCTGGCCCCGCCGCTGGATGACATGATCAACCAACCCGCCAACCCTGCGGTGATGAAGCGCCTTGCCAGCCGCAACCTGCGGCGCGGATACCGGCTGAACATCCCCTCGGCCCAAGGGGTGATCGAGGGGATCAATGCGACCGGCCTTTACCGCCCGATTCCCGTGCTGACACCGGAACAGGTATCCGAAGGGCGCGATTTCCTGACCGCCCCCGGCCTGGATGCCGCCACGCCCTTGTGGTTCTATGTGCTGCGCGAAGCCGAACTGGTCGGCGGCAACCACCTTGGCGCCCTGGGCAGCCACCTGGTCGCCAACACGCTGATCGGGCTGGTTGTCAACGACGCCGGTTCATACTGGAACGCCAAGATCGGCGGGCACCGCTGGTCGCCGCATCTGTTCCAGCCCTCGCAGCCCATCGACAGCCTCAAGGCGATGCTGCGGTTCACCGGGCTTCTGGCCTGATATCCACGGTGCCCTGGCCGAACTGATCGGCCAGGGCCTGCACCATCCGCCTGCCCAAGGGGCCGGGCCTGCGATGCGCGGGCCAGGCCACGACCACGGTGCGGACAGGGTGGAACTGCATATCCTCGCAGGTCAGGGCCACGACCTCGCCCCGCGCGATTTCGGCCTCGAAGGTGCGGCTGGCGGAAAAGCACCAGCCAAGGCCCGCCGTGACCATCGACTTGATGGATTCCACATCGTTCACCGTCCATACATCCGTCGAAAACAGCCGCCCCACCCGTTCCATGTCGATCTGCGGGGATCCGACATAGTATATCTGCCGTTCCCGGTCGAAGGCGCGCATGGCCAAGGGCTGCGGCAATCCCGCCAGCCGATGCCCTGCTGCGCAGACCGGACCCAGGGTTTCGGTTCCCAGGTGCCGGGCCGCGATGTCGGACGGGATCGCGGCGGCCAGCGTCAGGGCGAAATCGACATTGCCGTCCCGCAGGTCGTCCCACAGCGTCGCCAGCGACGAGTTGAAGAACTGGAACTGGGCATGGGGATGATGCGTCGCAAAGGCGCGCAGCGCGTCATTCAGGTCCGCGCGGGGAAACAGCACGTCGACCAAGACCCGCAGGCGCGTTTCCTCGCCCTTTTCCAGTGACTCGGCATGGGTGGTGAAACTTCGGGCGCGGTCCACGACGCTGCGCGCTTCGGCCAGCAGCACGCGGCCCCGTTCCGTCAGCTCGGCCCGGTTGGTGCCGCGTCCCAGCAGCGGAAAGCCGCATTGTTGTTCCAGTTGCGCCAGGGAATAGCTGACCGAGGAGATCGGCCGCCGCAATTCCCGGGCTGCCGCCGTCAGGCTGCCGTGGTCGGCGATGGCGCAAAAGGCCCGCAGGTGATCGACCAGATTCGGATGCACTTCAAGAATCCCGAAACAGTTTTGCCATTCTTTTCGGTTTACCCAAAAACCAAACCGATGATAGCCTTTCCTGATCCAGGACCGGAGGAGGAACCGGTCTGCAGGACTGTTTGGGAGGACAGGCTATGCGCGGACTGAACGGACGCCCGCCCGCATGAGCGGCGATCACACCCTTGTCTGCGACAACATCGTCCGCCGGTTCGGCGGGGTGGTCGCGCTGAAGAATGTCTCGGTCGCCGTGAACCGGGGCGAGATCTTCGGCCTGGTCGGCCCCAACGGTTCGGGCAAGACCACGCTGGTCAATGCCATCACCGGCTTCTATCCGCCGCAGGAAGGCCGCATCACGCTGGACGGCCAGCAGATCAACGGGCTGAAGCCGTTCCGCATCGCGTCCATGGGCGTGGCGCGCACCTTCCAAAACGTCGCGCTGTTCCACGGGATGTCGGTCCTGGACAACATCCTGATGGGCCGTCACATCTTCATGAAGCCCAATCCGCTAGCCTCGTTCTTTTATCCCTGGTGGGCGCGCAAGGAAGAAGTCGCCCACCGCCGCCATGTCGAGGAGGTGATCGACCTTCTGCAACTGGCACCCGCGCGCGACGAACACGTCGATGTCATCCCTTTGGGCCTGCAAAAGCGGGTCGAACTGGCCCGCGCGCTGTGCGCCGAACCCAAGCTGCTGGTTCTGGACGAGCCGATGGCGGGGATGAACCAGGAAGAAAAGGAATACATGGTCCGCTTCATCCTGGATGCCCAGGAGGCCCTGGGCCTGACCGTGCTGATCATCGAACATCACATGGATGTCGTGACCGCGCTTTGCGACCGGGTACTGGTGCTGAACAACGGCCAGGAAATCGCCCAGGGACCGGCGCGCGAGGCCATTGCCGATCCCCGCGTGGTCGAGGCCTATATCGGAAAGCCCCGCCATGCAGCATGATCCGGTGAACATGGCGCAGGCCCAGGCGCTGCACCCGAACTGGCGGTCGGAGGACACGATCCTGGCGCGGCTGGCCCGAAACGCGGCCGAGGTTCCGAACCAGGTCGCCATGCGCGAACGCGACCACGGCATCTGGCAGGAATATACCTGGGCCGACTATCTGCGCGCCGTGGTGGAATTCGCGGCAGGCCTTGAAGCGCGCGGCGTGAAGCCCGGCGACGCGGTCATGGTGATCGGCGACAACCGGCCCAACCTCTATTTCGCGATGCTGGGTGCGGCCTGCCTGCGGGCGATCCCGTCCCCCGCCTATGCCGATGCGCCGACAGAGGAACTGGCCGCGCAGATGGAGCGCGAGGATATTCGCGTGGCCGTGGCCGAGGATCAGGAACAGGTGGACAAGATGCTGGAGGCCAGGGGCCGCTGGTCGCATCTGGGCCTGATCATCTATGACGATCCGCGCGGGCTGGCGGGGCAGGAACCGGAAGGCGTGGCCGGTTTCGACGCCATCCGGGCCGAGGGCGCCGCGCGTCTGGCTGCCGATCCGAACCTTGCCAAGTCCCTGATTGCACGTTCCACCATCCACGACATCGTGGTCCTGATGCATTCGTCCGGCACCACCGGCGCGCCCAAGGGCATTCCGCTGAAGCACGGCCATATCCTGTCAGGCGTCCGCAATGCCGCCGCCGCCGGATATTTCGGCGCGGGCGAAGTTCACATGGCTTATCTGCCGATGGCCTGGGTCGGCGATTTCATCTTTTCCATCGGCGCGGCGATGGAGTTGCGCTTTACCGTCAACATCCCCGAAGCGAACGAAACGGCGCTGCACGACCTGCGGGAAATGGCGCCGACGCTGTATTTTGCATCCCCCCGCGCCTGGTCGGCCATGCTGACCCGCGTGCAGGTGGGGATCGCGGAAACCACCGGGATCAAACGGCGGCTGTATGACTATTTCATGCCCCGCGCGATGGCTGCCGAACGCGCGCGCCTGGACGGCAAGCCTGCGGGCGCCGGCTTGTCGCGTTTCCTGGGCGAATGGCTGATCTATGGCCCGATCCGCGACCAGCTTGGCCTGGGCCGCGTGAAGCGTGCCTATACGGCCGGAGAGGCGATCGGCGAGGACGTGTTCCTGTGGTTCCGCGCCATCGGGTTGAACCTGCGCCAGTTCTATGGCCAGACCGAAAACTGCGCCCTGGCTGTGGCGCAAAAGCCCGAGGACATCTCGCTGACCACGGTCGGCCGCCCCTTCCCCGGCGTGGAGATGAAGATCGACGAGCATGGCGAGATCCTGCTGCGCGGCGACAATATCTTCGACGGCTATTTCCAGAACCCCAAGGCCAGCGCCGAGGCTTTGCAGGACGGCTGGCTGCACACGGGCGACGCGGGCCAGATCGAACCCGACGGGCAACTGGTCGTCCTCGGCCGCGTGTCCGAGGTGGTGGAGAAACGCGACGGCACCCGCTTCATCGCCACCTATATCGAGAACCGGCTGAAATTTTCCGCCTATATCAAGGACGCGGCGGTGATCGGCCAGGGCCGCGACATGCTGGTGGCGATCGTCTGCATCGACTTTCAGGCGGTGGGCCAGTGGGCGCAGGAACATGGCGTGCCCTATACCTCCTATGCCGAACTGTCCCAGCAGCCGCGCATCTATGACCTGATTTCGGGCGAGATCGCGGCGGTGAACGCCCATCTGCCGCACGGGCTGTCCATCGACCGCTTCGTGAACCTGCACAAGGAATTCGACCCCGACGACGGAGAGGTCACGCGGACCCGCAAGCTCAAGCGCAACGTGATCGACGACCGCTATGGCCCGATCATCGAGGCGTTGAACGCGGGCCATGACAAGATCGATTTCAAGGCGCGGATCACCTATGAAAACGGCCAGACCGGATCCTTGGACCGGGAACTGCGGCTGTCCGACGTGAAGGGGGCCGGTTGAATGGCTTATTTCCTGGAACTGCTGATTTCCGGCGCGCTGACCGGGCTGATGTATTCGCTGGTCGCCCTGGGCTTCGTGCTGATCTACAAATCCGCGGGCGTGCCGAACCTGGCGCAGGGCGCCCTGGTGATGACGGCGGGCTATGCGGTCTGGATGGTCATGGCCTGGGGACTGAACGTCTGGATCGCCATTCCCATTGCCGCCGCGATCATGTTCGGCTTCGGCCTTGTGGTCGAACGGCTGCTGCTGCGCCGCATGGTGGGCCAGCCGGTCATCATGGTGGTGATGCTGACGCTGGGCCTTGAAATCCTGCTGCGCGGCATGGTGCCGGGCATCCTGGGATCCGCGCCCAAGCCCATCGACCTGGGCATCGGCTTCGCCCCCATCATCATCGGCGACGTGTTCATCAACCGCACCTCGCTTTACGGCGGCATCATCGCGCTGCTGCTGGTCGGCGCCTCGCTGCTGTTCTTCCGCACCCGGACGGGCACTAAGCTGCGGGCCGTGTCGGACGACCATGTGTCAAGCTGGGCCGTGGGCATTTCCGTGGAACGCGCCATCGGCATTTCCTGGGGCCTGGCGGGCATCGCCGCCGTGGTCGCGGGCGCGCTGTGGGGATCGTCCCAAGGGGTGGACTGGACGCTGTCCACGCTGCTGTTCCCGGCTGTGGCCGTGGTGATCCTGGGCGGCGTGGATTCGGTTCCGGGCGTGGTCGTGGGCGGCATCCTGGTGGGCGTGCTGGGCACGGTGATCCCCGGCTATCTGGACAGCATCGCGGGCGGATCGACGCGCGATGTGGTCACCTCGCTGATCATCCTGCTGACCATCATGGTTCGCCCCTTCGGCATATTCGGCCGCGAAGACATCGAGAGGATCTAACGCCATGTTCTATCGCCTCTCGGGGACGTATCACACCAGCTACGAGGCCGACCGCAGGCTGTGGAAAATCCCCACAGACCGCTGGCTGGTGATCGCGCTGCTGGTGCTGGCGCTGCTGGCGCCGCTTTATGTCTCGCCGCTTTATCTGGGCAGCTATGTCCTGCCCTGGGTGATCTGGTCGGCCGCCGCCCTGTCGCTGACGCTGCTGATGGGGCTGGCGGGGCAGTTGCATTTCGGCTTTGCCGCCGTGATGGCGATCGGCGCCTATGCGTCCATCCACCTGGTCCGCGCGGGCATCCCCTTCGAACTGGCGTTGCTGCTGTCCGGGCTGATCTCGGCGGTGATCGGCGCGATCTTCGGGGGGGCCGCGCTGCGGGTGAAGGGGCTTTACCTGGTCATGGCCACGCTGGCGATGCAGTATCTGGTCGATTGGGTCGTGGTGAACGTGCCTGCCATTTCAGGCGGTGCCCACGCCACCCTGCGCACGCCCGCCGTCAGCTTCCTGTTCTTCCCCATCGAAAGCCTCGCCTCGCGTTATTGGCTGGCGCTTGGCTGGGCGGTGCTGCTGACGGTGTTCTTCATGAACGTCAAGCGCACGTCATTCGGGCGCGCCCTTGTGGCGATCCGCGACAAGGACTTCGCCGCCGCCGTGATCGGGGTCGATCCGTTCAAGACCAAGCTGATGGCCTTCTTCACATCGTCCTTCATGGGCGGGGTGACGGGCGCGATCCTGGCCTTCTGCTTCTATCGCGCGGTGACGCCGGAACAGTTCGGCTTCAACGTCTCGATCCAGCTTGTCGCCATGGTGCTGGTGGGCGGCCTGGGGTCAGTGATCGGATCCTGGCTGGGCGCGGGCTTCGTGCTGCTAGCGCCGATCTTCCTGACGAATATCATATCCGGTCTTGCCGCGAATGGCTGGGTTCCGGTCAGCCAGAACTTCCTGTCGCACCTGCCCCTGATGATCTATGGCGCCATGATCATCGGCTTTCTGCTGCTGGAGCCGCTGGGCCTGGCAAAGATCTATGACAACATCCGCAAGTATTTCCTGGTCTGGCCTTTCCGCCACGCCAGAAGCTGACCCTTGGGAGGGGGAACGCACAACATGGGAGGAAAACACATGACCTTTCTGCGCAAGCTGGCGCTGACGACGGCCCTTGTGGCCGGGCTGTCCGCCCCCGTCGCCGCCGAGGATATCAAGTTCGGCCTGCTGCAGGATTTCACGGCGGTTTATACCTTCGTGACCGGGCAGTATAACCAAGGCCAGCAAGATTACCTGGCCCTTGTGAATGCCGAAGGCACCCTGGGCGACGGCAATACCGTCACCGCCATCGTGCGCGACACCGGCAACCAGCCCCAGCGGGGGATCGAGGCCTATAACCGCGCCAAGGAGGAAGGTGCGGTTCTCTTCGATTTCCTGTCCACGCCGGTTTCCGCCGCGATCCTGGACCAGGCAAGCGCGGACAAGAACGTGGTCATCACCCCCGCCCATGGGCGCGGCGACGCATCCGACGGCACGGTCTTCCCCTATGTCTTCCCGATGTTCGCCACCTATTGGGCGCAGGCCGCCGCCCTGATCGAACACATGAAGGAAACCGGTGGCCTTGAAGGCAAGAAGATCGCCATCGTCCATATCGACAGCCCCTTCGGCCGCGAACCCGGCCCGATCCTGGAAGCCCTGGCCGAACAGGAGAAGTTCGAATTCCAGGCCTTCCCCTATGCCAGCCCCGGCAACGAACAATCCGCCGCCTGGTCCGAGGTTCGGCGCTATCGCCCCGATTACGTCCTGATCTGGGGCGCGGGCGGCGGGCAGGCCGTGTCGGTGCGCACCGCCATCCAGAACGGCATCGCGCCCGAACAGATCCATTCGGTGATCTGGCTGGCCGAAACCGATGCGGCCAACGTGGGCCCGCAGATGAAGGGCGTGAAGCGGTTCGAGGCCACGGCCTCGGGCACCGACCATCCGATCATCCAGCGGATCCAGGAAAAGGTCATCGACGCGGGCAAGGGGTCGGGCGAAGGCGCCAATGTCGGCACCAGCTATTACAACCTGGGCGTCGCCACGATGGCGGTGGCGGTCGAGGCCGCGCGCCTGGGCCTGGAAGGCGGGCAGCCGCTGACCGGCGAAACGCTGAAGGCCGGCTTCGAGAAGATCGCGGGATATGACGCCGAAGGGCTGATGCCGCCCGTCACCTATACCGCCGAGGACCACCAGGGCGGCGGCGCTGGCCGGGTGTCGGAATGGGACGGCGAGAAATGGGTGCCCGTCAGCGAATGGCACGCCGCCTATCCCGACCTGATCCGCCAGGTGATCGAGGAATCGGCCGCCAAATACGCAGCCGAGCACTGACGCCATGCCCGCGCTTGTTCTGGAAAACGTCGAGGTGATCTATGACAAGGTCTTCCTTGCCATTAAGGGCGTCTCGCTTGAGGTCGGCGAGGGCGAGATGGTCGCCCTGCTGGGATCGAACGGCGCGGGCAAATCGACGACGCTGAAATCCATCTCGGGGCTGCTTGGCCCCGAGCGCGGGCTGGTCACCCGGGGCGAGATCCGCTGGGGCGACCGGTCGATCCTGAACATGGGCGCGCCCGAGCGCGTGGCGGGCGGGCTGGTCCATGTGCTGGAAGGCCGCCGCATCTTCGGCCACCTGACCCCGGACGAAAACCTGGTTGCCGCCTATCGCGGGCGCAGCATGGCGCGCTTCAACGAGCTTCGCGAACAGGTCTATGCCTATTTCCCGCGCCTCAAGGAACGCATCAAGTCCAAGGCAGGCTATCTGTCGGGCGGCGAACAGCAGATGCTGGCCATCGGCCGGGCGCTGATGACCGAACCCAAGCTGATCATGCTGGACGAGCCGTCCCTGGGCTTGTCGCCGCTGCTGGTGCAGGAAATTTTCGGCATCATCGGCACGATCAACGCCGAACAGGGCATGTCTGTGCTGCTGGTCGAACAGAACGCCGCGGCGACGCTGGACATCGTTTCCCGCGCCTATCTGATCGAACAAGGGCAGGTAGTCATGTCGGGCGCGGCCGAGGTTCTGAAATCGAACCCCGACGTGCAGGACTTTTATCTGGGCGGGGCCGAACATACCGATTACCGCAACGTCAAACACTATCGCCGGCGCAAGCGCTGGCTTGCTTGAGGGCATCCCATGACCGCCGATCCTGACCACGCCCGCGACACGCGCGGGCAGGACACGCTTGACCGCCTGAACGCGCAACTGGCGCGGATGCGTGCGACGCAATCCCATTGGGCCAACCTGCCCGATGCGCCCTTGGAGAGCCTTGCCGACCTCGCGCGCCTGCCGGTGCTGCGCAAGTCCGATCTGCTGGAACTGCAGGCCAAAGGGGCGCCCTTTGGCGGTCTCAACGGCAACCCCATCAGCGGACTTCGCCGCCTGTTCGTGTCGCCCGGGCCGATCTTCGACCCCGAGGGGCGCGGGCGGGACTGGTGGGGATCGGCTGCCGCCCTGACCGCCGCCGGGGTGCAGGGGGGTGACGTGATCCTCAACACCTTCTCCTATCACCTGACGCCCGCCGCGTTCATCTTCGAGGCAGGCGCCGAAGCCCTGGGCTGCCCCGTCATCCCGGCCGGGCCGGGCAACACCGCCGACCAGATGACGGCCATCGCCCAGTATCGCCCGCGCGTCTATGTGGGCGTTCCGGATTTCCTCAAGATCATCCTGGACAAGGCCGACGAATCCGGCGTGGATCGTTCCTGCCTTCAGGTGGGCATGGTCACGGGGGCGGCCCTGCCCGATTCCTTGCGCGCCGAACTGTCGGAGCGCGGGATGGCGGTCAGCCAGTGCTATGGCACCGCCGACCTGGGCATCGTCGCCTTCGAGGATGGCGGGCCGGGCATGGTGCTGAACGACGGAGTCATCGTGGAAATCGTCCGCCCCGGCACGGGCGATCCGGTGCCGGACGGAGAGGTGGGCGAGATCGTGGTGACGCGCCTGAATGCCGATTACCCGCTGCTGCGCTTTGCCACGGGCGATATGTCGGCGATCATCGCGGGCGGCACGGGCGCGCGCCGCATCAAGGGCTGGATGGGCCGTGCGGATCAGGCGGCCAAGGTCAAGGGAATGTTCGTGCGCCCCGAACAGATCGCGGCCATCGGGCGGGCCGTTCCGGGCTGCCAACGCCTGCGGCTGGAAATCAGCCGTGCGGGCGAACAGGACCGGATGCATCTGCTGGCCGAGCATTCCGACAGCACCCTGGCCGCAACCCTGGCCGACAAACTGGCCGAGATTACCCGCTTGAAAGGATCAGTCGAGGTGGTGGCCCCCGGCACCCTGCCCAACGATGGCCGCGTCATCGCCGATCTGCGCTGATCATTCGATCACCGGGGCGCCATCGGCCAGCCGGGCGCGGTCCAGCACCCGGACCGCGTTGCGCCCCAGTTCAATAACGCCCTCGTCACGCAATTCGCCCAGCATCTTGTTCACCGTCTGTCGCGAGCAGCCGATCACGACGCCCAGTTGCGACTGGCTGATTCGCACGGAGTCGTCGGCTTCGCTGGTCAGGTCGCGCAGGTACAGCCGGATCCGCTGGTCGGCGCTGTAATAATGATCCGCCGTCCTGTTGCGGTTTTCGCGCATCAGCCGGTCATGCAGCAAGGTGCACAGGTTCGGGATTAGGATCTGCGGGGGGACATGGGTGTAAAGCGCCTTGGCCGGACAGAACAGCACCGTCGCCTCCGTCAGGGTCTGGCAACTGGCCGCGCAAGGGCGGCCAGACAGGGCCTCGACCTCGCCCAGCATCTCGCCCGGGGTGCCGATGTGGACGATCACCTGGTTGCCCGAACTGTCCACATAACAAACCTCGACCCGGCCCGAGGCGATGAAATAGCTGCCCTGCGTCGTCTCGCCCTGGCGCAGGACATAGGTCGAGGGTTTCAGCAGGCGAGAGGTGCAGGCCGAAAGAAGCGCGTGTTTCTGATTGCGCGTCAGCCCTGTCAGGATCGGGGCTTGGAACAGATGGGCAAAATCATCCGGGTCGATCATCGAAATCGGGTCCATCGACAAATGGGCTGACCGCCCGTGAACCACAAAACGATATCAATCAAACAGGAAAATGGCTATCCCGGCCCGCAAGGGCACCGCATCCTGCGATGCGACGGGATAGCCTGAAACTCGCACTCAACCCAGAATTTGCAGCGCACCACGATTGCGCCTTATGACAAATAGACCTTTTGTCCCAGCCAGAGTGTCAACCAGCCGACATTCCGCCTAACAAATCGCAATCCAAAGGAAAATCGGTGCCGGATTGGCGTCAGGAAATCAGGATTGCCCTGAAATTGTTGACGTTTGTCAGGGTGAGGCCGATCACGACCTGGGCATTCAGCGAGGCAAAGAAGCCGCGGGCGTCGTTGTCGTCCAAGGCTTGTTCTGCTCGCCCGGCCGGGATGCCCGACAAGATGCCGGGTCCGATCACCGCCCCCCGCCACCTCGGCCGCGCCGTCGACGCCGTCCGTGTCGCAGGCAAGGGCATGAATCCTTGGAGGCCGTCCAACGCAAGGGCTAGGCAGTATCGGGCGTTCGGCCCGCCGATTCCCGCACCGGATTACGGTCAGTTCGCCATCCGACGGCATCCGCAGGGGATCGGCTGCGGGGTTCATCGCCCCTGGCCCAGGCCGCCGCTTGAGTGACGGCGGCGGGCGGTTTCACCATGGACCTGTGCCTGGGCGATGTCGCGGGCAGCCTGGCGGACATAGGCCAGATGGGCATGGGCTGCAGCCCGCGCGCCTTGCGGATCGCGGTCCAGGATCGCGACCGCGATGGCGCGATGCTGGCTGCGCAGATGGTCGCGAACCTGCGGCAGGGTGAACATCCGCCCCCGGTTCGCCGCCACGTTGCTGCGCAGGCTGCCGGACAAGGCCCGCATGATCTGAAGCAGGACCAGGTTGTGGCTCGCCTCATAGATCGCCTGGTGCAGGGCGGCATCGGCCTCGGCCTCGTCTTCCGGGGTGGCGGCGGCATGGGCGGCCTCGATCGCGTCCAGGGCGGCGGTGATGCGATCACGGTCCAGGGGGGTGGCGCGGGCGGCGGCAAGCCCTGCCGCGTGGCTTTCCACCACGTCGCGGAAATCCAGGTAATCATCCTCGACCTCGGGGTGGTCGGCCAGAAGCGCGACCAGCGGATCGGTGATGGCGGCCCGGCCCAGGGCCGCGACCCGCAATCCGCGTCCCCTTTCCCCCACCAGCAGCCCGCGATCCTGCAACAGCTTCAAGCCGTCGCGCAGCGTGGGCCGCGACACGTTCAGCCGCAGTGCCAGATCGCGTTCCGGCAACAACGCCTCGTCCGGGGTCAGGGATCCTTCCAGGATCAGCGTCTCGATATGGCGGGCCACGGCCTCGGCCGCGCGTTGGGGGCGGATGGTCAGTTCGGTCATGGTGCGGAGCCTTGTTGTCGCGCCCATTCCATCGCAATTGACAGGCTTGGTCAAATTATTTTACCACAGCATGGGGAACAGAAAGGCAAAGCCATGTCCATTGCCATGCCAGCGCCCGATCAGCGCATCATTGCTCGTGGCCCGCAGATCGTGGCAGCGTTGCGCACGGTGTTGCCGCCCGATGCGGTGATCGACGATCCCCAGGAAACCCGCGCCTATGAATGCGACGCGCTGACCGCCTATCGCTGCCCGCCGCTGGCCGTGGTCCTGCCCCGCACGACGGCAGAGGTCGCGGCGGTGATGCGTGTGTGCGGCGGCATGGGCGTGCCGGTGGTGCCGCGCGGTGCCGGGACATCGCTGGCGGGGGGGGCGCTGCCCACGGCCGATTGCGTGATCCTGGGCACCATGCGCCTGCGCGAGGTGCTGGAGATCGACACCGACAACCGATATGTCCGGGTACAGACGGGCGTGACCAACCTGTCGGTCAGCGCCGAACTGGAACCCTTGGGCTTCTTTTATGCGCCCGACCCCTCGTCGCAACTGGCCTGCACCATCGCCGGCAACATTGCCATGAACTCGGGCGGGGCGCATTGCCTGAAATACGGGGTGACGACCAACAACCTGCTGGGCGCGACCGTTGTGCTGACGACCGGAGAGGTCGTGGAACTGGGCGGGCCAGAGATGGGACCGGCTGGCCTGGATCTGCTGGGCATCCTTTGCGGATCCGAAGGCCAGCTTGGCGTCGTGACCGAGGCCACCTTGCGCATCCTGCCCCGCCCCGAAGGCGCCCGGCCTGTGCTGATCGGCTTTGATTCCCCCGAGGTTGCGGGCGAATGCGTGGCCAACATCATCCGGTCGGGCGTGCTGCCGGTCGCCATCGAATACATGGACGAACCCTGCCTGCGCGCGGTCGAGGCATTCGCCAAGGCCGGATACCCCGACTGTCCCGCCGTCCTGATCGTCGAGGTCGAAGGATCGCGCGCCGAGATCGACGACCAGATCGCCCGCATCCGCGCCATCGCGGACGCGCTGAACCCGGTCGAGTTCCGCGAAAGCCGCAACGCGGACGAGGCGCTGGCGATCTGGAAGGGCCGCAAGTCGGCCTTTGGTGCCATGGGGCGCTTGGGCGATTACATCTGCCTCGACGGCACGGTGCCGGTGGGCCAACTGCCCTATACGTTGCGCCGGATCGGGGAACTGTCGCGCCAGCACGGGCTGGAGGTTGCCAATGTCTTTCACGCGGGCGATGGCAATATGCACCCGCTGATCCTGTTCGATGCCAACACCCCCGGCGATCTGGCCCGGGCCGAGGCCTTTGGCGCGGACATCCTGCGCCTGTGCGTTCAGGTGGGCGGCTGCCTGACCGGCGAACATGGCGTGGGCGTGGAAAAGCGCGATCTGATGGGCGATCAATATGCGCCCGATGACCTGACGATCCAGATGCAGGTCAAGGACGTGTTCGATCCCGACTGGCTGCTGAATCCGGCCAAGGTCTTTCCGCTGGACGCAAGCGCCACCCACCGCGCGAGGGCTGCGGAATGAGCATCGCCCTGGATCTTGCCCCCACCACCGAGGCTGAAGTTTCGGAGATATTGGCCGACAGCCATGCCCGCCGCACCCCCCTACGCATTGCGGGTGGCGGCACGCGGGTCGAAAACCCCGGTCCCGGCGAACCCTTGTCCTTGGCGCGCCTGTCCGGCGTCGTGACCTATTCCCCCGCCGAAATGACCCTGATCGCCCGTCCCGGCACCCCCCTGCCGGAGATCCGGGCCATGCTGGCTGCCGAAGGACAGGCGCTGGCCTTTGATCCGCCGGATCCGGGCCGCATCCTGGGCCGGAACGGCACGCCCACCCTGGGCGGAATGGTCGCCGCCAATGCCAGCGGCCCGCGCCGGTTGCTGGCCGGAGCCTGCCGCGACCACCTTCTTGGGGTGCGCTTTGTCGATGGGCGCGGCCGCGTTCTGAAGAACGGCGGGCGGGTGATGAAGAACGTCACCGGCCTGGATCTGTCCAAGCTGCTGGCCGGATCGCATGGCACGCTGGCCGTCCTGACCGAGGTCGTGCTGAAGACCCTGCCCCTGCTGCCTGCACGCACCACGCTGGCCTTTCCCGGCGTGACCGAAACCACCGCCCTGCGCATCTTCACGACGGCGCTGTCCACCCCGTTCGAGGTTTCCGGCGCCGTTCATGTGGGCGGCACGGCCTTTTTGCGCCTCGAAGGGTTGGAAGGCCAGCTTGCCTATCGCCGGGACCGGCTGCTGGCGCTGCTGGCGGAACACCGCCCCGAGGTGGTGGACGACGCGCCCTGGGACGACATCCGCGACGCGGCGCATTTCGCGACAGGCGGGCCGTTGTGGCGGATCCTGTGCAAGCCCACCGATGCGCCCGGCATCTGCACCGGGCTGCGGGCAGGTGGCGGCGACTGCTCGTTGGACTGGGGGGGCGGGCTGATCTGGTATCGCGGTCCCGGCAATCCGCGCGGCCTTGCGCCCCATGCCACCCTGATCCGCCGCGCAGGCGTCGAAGGCCCGGCCTTTCCGCCTTTGCCAGCCACGGTTGCGCGCCTGCAAGACGGGCTGCGGCGGACCTTTGATCCGGCGGGCATCCTCAACCCCGGCCTGATGGACGCGTGACATGCAGACAACCTTTACAGCCCAGCAATTGGCCGACCCGCTGACCGCGCGCAGCAATGACATCCTGCGCACCTGCGTCCATTGCGGCTTCTGCACCGCCACTTGCCCCACCTACAAGGTTCTGGGCGACGAACTGGACAGCCCGCGCGGACGGATCTACCTGATCAAGGACATGCTGGAAAACAGCCGGGTGCCGGATCCGAAGACCGTCCAGCACATCGACCGCTGCCTGTCCTGCCTGTCCTGCATGACCACCTGCCCGTCGGGTGTCCATTATATGCACCTAGTCGATCATGCGCGGGACTATATCGAGGAAAACTATCGCCGCCCCCTGCCCGACCGGCTGCTGCGGTGGATGCTGGCGAAAATCCTGCCCTATCCCGGCCGATTCCGGCTGGCGCTGCGTGGCGCGAAACTGGGCCGCCCGTTCCGGCGCCTGATGCCAGACCCCCGGCTGCGGGCGATGCTGGACATGGCGCCCCGCGACATCCCGCCGCCCAGCCTGAACGACCGCCCGCAGGTCTTTTCGGCCCAAGGCACGCGCCGCAAGCGCGTGGCGCTGCTGGTGGGCTGCGCGCAACGGGCGCTGAACACCGACATCAACGACGCCACCATCCGCCTGCTGCGCCGCCATGGCTGCGAAGTCGTCATTCCCAAGGGCCTCGGCTGCTGCGGCGCGCTGACCCACCACATGGGCCGCACAACCGAAAGCCATGGCTTTGCCGCGGCCAATATCCGCGCTCTGAAAGCGGAAATCGACGGCGACGGCCTGGACGCGGTGGTCATCAACACCTCGGGCTGCGGGACCACGGTCAAGGATTACGGCCATATGTTCGCAGGCGACCCGCTGGAAGCCGACGCCGCCCGCGTGGCAGCCCTGGCCCGGGACATCACCGAGGTCATGGCCGACCTGGGGCTGCAGGACGCCACCCATGCCCCGCCCCTGCGGGTCGGCTATCACGCCGCCTGTTCGTTGCAGCACGGCCAGGGGATCAAGGCCACGCCCAAGGAGTTGCTGGCGGATGCGGGCTTTTCCGTGCTGGAACCCAGGGACAGCCATATCTGCTGCGGATCGGCGGGCACCTATAACCTGATGCAGCCCGCGATCTCGGCCGAACTCAAGGCCCGCAAGGTCGCCACCCTGGAGGCCACCCGTCCCCAGGTCATCAGCGCGGGCAACATCGGCTGCATGATGCAGATCGGATCGGGCACGGGGGTTCCGGTTGTCCATACGGCGGAACTGCTGGACTGGGCGACCGGCGGTCCTAGGCCGCGGGCTCTGCCCGAGGACTTCGCCTGAGGCCGGGTTCTGGCGCTTGGCGGGCCATTGTGGCAAGAGGCGGATCGACGCCCGGGCGCCGGGCATGACAATCCGCCGCCGCGTCCGGGCAAGACCCGCCTGAAGGAATCGCCCCATGCTGCGCCAGTTCTTTTCCTATTACCGGCCCTTCATGGGACTGTTCTGGCTGGATTTCGGCTGCGCGGTGCTTTCGGGCCTTCTGGAACTGGCCTTTCCGCTGGCCGTGACCGCCTTTATCGACCACCTGCTGCCACAGGGCAACTGGACGCTGACCGTGGCAGCCGCCGTGGGCCTGCTGGCCTTGTATGCGGCCAATGCGGGCCTGCTGACGGTGGTGATCTATTGGGGCCACCAGCTGGGCATCAACATCGAGACGGAAATGCGCGCCCGCGCCTTCGACCACCTGACGCGCCTGTCCTGGCGGTGGTACGACCGCGCCCGCACCGGCAAGCTGATCGCGCGCGTGACCCGCGACCTGGAAGAAATCGGCGAGGTTGCCCATCACGGACCCGAGGATGCCTTTATCGCGCTGATGACCTTTGTCGGGGCTTTCGCGCTGATGTTCTGGATCAACCCGCAGCTTGCGGTGATCGTGGCGCTGATCGTGCCCGCGATGCTGGCCCTGGTGATCGTCTATGGCGGGCGGATGACGCAGACCTGGCGGGCCATCTATTCCCGCGTGGGCGATTTCAACGTCCGGCTGGAGGAAGCCCTGGGCGGCGTCCGCGTCGTCCAAGCCTTCGGCAACGAGGCGCACGAGAACCACCTTTTCGCCGCCGACAACGCCCGCTATCGCCAGGCCAAGCTGGACGCCTATCGCGTGATGGCTGCGTCGAACGCCTTGCAATACATGGGCCTGCGGCTGGTGCAGGTGATCGTGATGGTGATGGGCGCGGGCTTCGTGCTGTCGGGCGATCTGACCACCGGCGGCTTCGTGGGTTTCCTTCTGCTGGTCGGTGTCTTTTACCGTCCCCTGGAAAAGATCGCCGCCGTGATCGAAACCTATCCGCGCGGCATCGCGGGGTTTCGCCGGTATCAGGAACTGCTGGCGACGGATCCCGAAATCACCGATGCGCCGGACGCCGTCGAGGCCCCGGCCCTTCGCGGCGATATCCGGTTCGAGGGCGTGGGTTTTGCCTATGACGAAGGCCGCACGATCCTGGACGGCATTGACCTGGACGTGCGTGCCGGGGAAACGGTGGCCTTTGTCGGCCCGTCGGGCGCGGGCAAGACCACGCTTCTGGCGCTGCTGCCGCGATTTTACGAACCCACGCGGGGCCGGATCACCGTGGACAGGCTGGCGCTGCCCGCCCTGCGGCTGAACAGCCTGCGCCGCCAGATCGGGCTGGTCAGCCAGGACGTGTTCCTGTTCGGCGGCACCCTGCGCGAGAACATCGCCTATGGCCGGCTTGGCGCGACCGACGACGACGTGCGTCAGGCTGCAGCCCAGGCGCAGCTGACAACGATGATCGAATCGCTGCCCGACGGGCTGGACACGGTCGTGGGCGAACGCGGCGTGATGCTGTCGGGCGGGCAGAAACAACGCGTGGCCATTGCGCGCGCCTTTCTGAAGAACCCCCCCATCCTGATCCTGGACGAGGCGACAAGCGCGCTCGACAGCCAGACCGAACGCGAGATCCAGCAGGCCCTTGATGCGCTTGCGGTGGGGCGCACGACCCTGGTCATCGCGCACCGGCTGGGCACGATCCGCAATGCCGACCGCATCGTGGTGATGAACGGGGGCCGCATCGCGGAAATCGGCAGCCATGCGGACCTGATCGCCCAGGGCGGGATCTATGCCCGGCTGGCGGCTTAGCCCCAATAGGCAGCGGACAGGAAATCCTTGCGGTCGATGCCGCGTTCGATCAGGTGCTTGCGGGCCTGGCGTGCCTGCGCCGCCTTGGCCGCGAACCAGACAAAGCTGCCCGAACCCAAGTCGGCCCCGGCCAAGGCGGCCAACAGATCGTCGCAGCGCGCGACGCGCGGGTCGTCGGCCAGCGGTCCCAGGTCGTGGCAAGCGGCCCGGATATGGGCCGTGACCTCGCCCTGGGCCAGATCCAGCATCCGGGCCATGGCCGGCAGCGCGGTTTCATCGCCGAACAGGTGCAGGCGTTCCGCGTCCGGACACCATCCGCCGCCAGGCCCGATGATGCCGACCGTGCTGCCTTGCGGGCCGGACAGCGCCCAGTCGCAGGTCGGGCTGCCGGCATGGCGGAAGATGTCGAAAGCCAGCCAGTCGTTCCCTTGGTCTGCCACGGTATAGACCGGCCAGTGCAGCGCGTCCGCGCCGGCCGGCCATTCCGTCCGGCCCGAAGCCCCGATGCGCGGCCAGACCGCCACCCGCCCGGCAGGCGGCAGCAGCAGGCGGAAATGCAGGCTGCCGAGGCCGAATCGCGCCGCATCCGGTCCTGTCAGGCGGACCCGGACAAAGCCCGGGGACCGCTGCGTCACCGACAGGACGCGCATCAGCGACAGGCCCGGCGCCAGGGCGCCCGCATCGACACGGTCCCAGCGGACCTCAAGCCCCGCTTCGGCAAAGAGTTCGGTCGCGCTGTCCTGCAGGCTGCCGATCAGCCGGGCCTCGGGGGCGGCCAGTTCGATGCGGACATCGTTGCCGCCCGGCACCAGGCGCAATTCGCAGCCCCAGACAAACAGGCTCAGCGCCTCGGCAGTTTCCACAAGCGGCACGTCCCAGGCGGCGGCGCGGGCCTTCAAGGCCGCTGCAGCCGCGCCCGAGGCCATGGGAATGATGCCGGAATTCCGGTGGTTGCGCAGATGCGACATGGCGCGCCCCTTTCCATGATTCCGATTTTCATATACTGAACAAATTCAGTCAACAATACGAAAACGGATAGATGGGCTATCGCCATACCATGACCTGCTGCACCCAGGGCATCCGGCCCACGGTTCCGGTCCGCTGGCGGGGCCTGGACGGCATGGTCGGCGTTTATTGGCAGGCCGAGGGCGCGGCGGACGCAAGGGGATATTACCTATCGCCCGACCCGCGCATCGTGTTCTTCCTGAATGACGTGTCGTCCCATATCCTGATGTCGAACCGCGATGGCGGGGTGGCGGCCCATGCCCGACCGATGGTGCGCGCCCTGTATGTCCCGGCGGGCGTGCCGATCTGGTCCAGCTTCACCGCCGCGCATCGCTTTTCGCATCTGGATTTGCATATCCACCGCGACCGGCTGCTGCGCTTCCTGGGCCCCTCCATCGGCGCATCGGATGCGCTGTCCGTCCTGCGCCGCCCGGTCGAAACCCAGGACGTGCCCGCCCTAGCGACCTTGGCCCGGCTGCTTGTTGACGAGGTGTCGCAGCCCAGCCGCCATCCGGTGTTTGCCGAAAACCTGGTGGGCAGCATCGCCACGGGTCTGCTGGAGATCCCCGCCGAACGCCATGACCGCGCCTCGGGCGGGCTGGCGCCTGCGCAGATGCGCAAGCTGGCAGCGGCGCTGAAGGACCGGCAGGACCGCCGCATGACCGTGGCAGAGATGGCCGCGACCGTCGGTCTGTCGGAAAGCTGGTTCGCGGCGGTCTTCAAGCAGACCACCGGGCAGACGCCCCTGCAATGGCAGTTGGGCCAGCGGATCACCCTTGCCCAACACCTGCTTGCGCAAAGCGACCTGACCGTGGCCGATGTCGCGGCGCAACTTGGGTTTTCGGACCAGGCGCACCTGACACGCGCCTTCCGGCAGGTCGCGGGCGAAACACCCGCCGCGTGGCGGCGGATGCAGGCGCCGAGGTAAGGGGCCTTAGAAACTGTGGCGCAGGGTCGCGGAAATCTCGCGGCCGGAGTTGTAGTAATCCGCCGTGCCACGCCCGACGACGTGCTGGTCGTCCAGCAGGTTGCTGACATTGACGGCCAGGCTGGTATTGTCCTGCACCTGGTAACTGAAGGCTGCATCCAGCGTGACAGACGAATCGGCCTTGCCCGTGGCGTTCGAGATCGCGAAGTAATACGACCCGATGTAGCGCGCGCCCAGGCCGAAGGTCATGTCGCCGCGGGTTTCGGTGCCCGGCAGGGTATAGTTCACCCACAGGGATGCCATGTGGTTCGGCACCTCGGAAAACTCGTTTCCTTCCACATCTATGCCCCGGATCGGGTCCGACCGCAGCACTTCTGATTTCATGTAGGAATAGGACGCGATCACGTCCAGGTTGTTTGCCACTTCCGCCTTGCCTTCCAGGTCTATCCCGCGCACGCGCTGTTCGCCTACCAGTTCGCGCGTGATGTTGCCGTCTGGCTGGACCACGGCCACGGTGACGTTGTTCTTGCGCAGGTCATAGACCGAGGCCGAGAACAGCGCATTCGTTCCAAGGGGCTGATACTTAATGCCCAATTCGTATTGCTCGCCCCGTTCCGGTTCGACGCCGATGCCCGGAGGGGCCACGGATTCGACATAGCTGGCATAGGTCGAGATCTCGCTGTTGATCTTGTAAGTCAGCGCGCCACGGATCGAGGTTTCCGAGAAATCGTCGCTGGCGTTCACGCCGTTCAGCGTTTCCTCGATGTCCAGCCAGTCGTGGCGCAAACCGACGATCGCGATGAAGCGGTCGTCGAAGGACAGGTTCTGCTGCAAGAACAGCGATTGCGTGCTGTAATCGTTGTCTCGCAATTCGTAAGGCGCTGCCAGACTGCCCGGCGCACCCGAATAGACCGGATTTGCGATGTCGATCGGGGTATAGGCCCCGAAGAACGGCGCGCTGGTGGTCG
Organism: Paracoccus actinidiae; assembly: GCF_030863885.1. Classification (NCBI taxonomy): domain Bacteria; kingdom Pseudomonadati; phylum Pseudomonadota; class Alphaproteobacteria; order Rhodobacterales; family Paracoccaceae; genus Paracoccus; species Paracoccus actinidiae. Next base: position 434,888 of record NZ_CP132956.1, on the reverse strand, counting down.
ACGCGTCCCGGAATTCCAGTCCGGCCACGGTGCTGCTGTCGAAACGGTCAAAGCTGCGGTCATATTGCAGGATGACGTTGCCGATCAGTTCCTCGGCAGTGTTGTCGCCGCCGAAATACCAGCGGTCCACGACCGTGCCTGTCCGTGCCGGGCTGTCCGACAGGTAGACATAGCCAAAGTCGCTTTTCAGATCGCTATAGCGCAGGTTCGCGCGCAGATTCAGGCCATTGTCAAAGTCATGTTCGAACAGGCCAGTGAGGCTGGCGCGCTCGACGTTCTGATAGTTGAAGTCAGGCTCGCCGAAGAACAGGTCGCGGTCGTATTCGCGGTCCAGCGGATAGCCGCCGCTGTTGGGGGTGTTCTCGCGCTTGAGGTAATCAGCGATCACGCTCAGCGTCGTGGCGGTGCTGGGCTGCCAGGACAGGCCGCCCATTAGAAAGCGGCTGTCGTTCCGCGAATGGTCATAGTCCCGTTCGCCGTCCTGCACCTTGCCTGTCACGCGATAGGCCAGCGTCCCTTCCGCGTTCAGCACGTCGCCCGCGTCGAACCCGTATTCCGCATTGCGCGGCGATCCCACGGATCCATACACCTCTCCGAACCGCTCGAAGCGCGGCTGCTTGGTCACGAAATTGATCGTGCCGCCCGGATCGGATGTGCCGAACAGCGTCGAGTTGCCGCCGCGGATCACCTCGGTCCGCTCGAAGGCATAGGGTTCCTCGCGCACGCTGCGCATGGAGCCCAGGGTCAGCCCATCGCGATAGGTCGTGGCCTGGAACCCGCGGACCAGGAAGTATTCATTCCGGTCGTCCGTCCCGTAAAAGTCGGTGTGGATGCCGGCCGAATAGCTCAGCACTTCCTCCAGCGTGTCGGCGTCGCGGTCGCGGACTTCCTTTTCGGTGATGACGGACACCGATGCAGGGGTGTCCAGGATGCTGGTCGCCACCTTGCCGCCGGCCCACAGCTCCTGCGCGACAATCGAATTCGCGTCGTCGTCTGCCTGGCCGTCGGCATTGATCAGGATCGGGGACAGGCGATAAGGCGCATCCTCGGTCCCGGTTCCGGTGTCCTGCGCCCCGGCCGGGGATGCGATCAGCGCCGTGCAGCCCAGCAGAAGGGCAATCAGATTGCGGCCGCCATAAGAAACGTCATGTGCCAAGGTTCGAAGTCCCGCGTTCTTGTTTTTGCTGTTGGCTTCCGGGGATACCGGTGGCTTGCGATGGGGCAGACCTGCGGCCCCCTTGGCAGCTGGCCGCAGGATGCCGCTTGGTTGCGTTGGCGCGCGTCTTAATCCACGGGGCAAAGCCCGTCTTGTAGATTCCTACGGTTTTTGTCAGAATCCATGGAAATGTGCCGGGACGCGCCCGCGGCCGGTGCCCAAACGCCTTGACGGACCGGGGCGGCGCCGGGCAATCCGCACCTGACCGCGATTGGAGATCCGATGCCCACCCATCTTCGTCCGCTTGCCTTTCCCTTGGCCTGGTGTCTTGGCGCGGGCATCGCCCCGGCCCAGGAGGCGGCCTTTCCCGTCACCATCCCCCATGCCTTCGGCACCACCACGATCACGGAAAGGCCGCAGCGGGTGGCGACCGTCAATTCCGGCAACCACGAGGTTCCTCTGGCGCTTGGCATCGTGCCGGTGGGCATGGCCGCGGCGAATTACGGCGATGACGATGGCGACGGCGTCCTTCCCTGGGTCGAGGAAAGGCTGGCCGAGCTGGGCGCCGACACTCCTGTCCTGTTCGACGAAGGCGACGGCATCGACTTTGAAGGGGTTGCGGCGACCCGGCCCGACGTGATCCTGGCCGCCTATTCCGGCCTGAGCCAAGCCGATTACGACACCCTGTCACAGATCGCGCCGGTGGTGGCCTATCCCGACGGGGCATGGACGACCGAATGGCGGCAGATGATCCGCATGAACAGCGCGGGCATGGGCATGGCGGCGCAAGGCGATGCCCTGATCGCCCGCATGGATGCCCGGATCGCCGAGGCGGTCGCCCGCCACCCGCAGTTGGCGGGCAAGACCGCGATGTTCGTGACGCATCTGGACACCACGAACCTGTCCGTCATCAATTTCTACAGCGCCCATGACACGCGGGTGAAGTTCTTCGAGGATCTGGGCCTGTCGATGCCGGCAAGCGTGACGCAGGCGACGCAGCCCGGGCAGTTCTTCGGATCCATCAGCGCGGAACGGATCGACGCCTTTGACGACGTGGACATCGTCGTGACCTATGGCGGCCAGCCGTTGCTGGAGGCGATGCGCGCCGATCCCCTGTTCAGGCATATGCCCGCCGTTGCCAATGGCGCCATCGTGATGCTGAAGAACGACCCCGCAGGCAATGCCGCCAACCCCACGCCGCTGGGCTTGCCCTGGGTGCTTGACGATTACGCCGCCCTGCTGGCCGGGGCCGCGCAGAAATCCGAATGATGACCGGCACCGCCAGCCCCTTGCCGCGCGCCGCCGTTGCGCCCCGGTCGAACCCCGTCCGCGCGGTCTGGCTGGCCGCGATGCTGGGGCTGCTGGCGATGCTGTGCGCGCTGTCGGTGGCCATTGGCACGCGGGACGTAGGCTTGGACGACATCGCCGCCGCATTGCGGGGGCAAGTGGACACCATCGGCCAGGCGGCGGTGGCGGCGCGGATCCCGCGCACGGTTCTGGCCGCGCTTGCCGGAGCGTCGCTTGGCCTTGCGGGGTCGATCATGCAGGGCGTGACGCGCAATCCGCTGGCCGATCCGGGGATTCTGGGGGTGAACCTGGGCGCGTCCCTGGCCGTCGCCGTGGCGGTGGCCTTTTTCGGGATCGCGTCCGCCCAGGCCTATATCTGGGTGGCCATCGGGGGCGCGGGGGCCACGGCGGTCTTTGTCTATGCCATCGGGTCTCTGGGACGCGGGGGGCCGACGCCGTTGAAGCTGGCGCTTGCGGGGGTCGCGACCTCGGTCGCGTTCCTGTCGCTGGTGCTGGCGATCATGCTGTCGCGGGGCGATGTCGCGGGGGGATTACAATCCTGGCAGGTGGGCGGCGTGGGCGGCGCGACCTTTGCGCGCCTGGTTCCGGTGCTGCCTTTCCTGGCGGCAGGTCTTGCCATCAGCCTCGCCTGCGCGCGCAAGCTGAACTCGCTGGCCCTGGGGGACGAGATGGCAGCTGGCCTGGGTGAACGCGTGGCGGTTGCACGCGCGCTGGCCGCCCTGGGCGCGATCCTGTTATGCGGGGCGATCACGGCGGTCTGCGGGCCGATCGCCTTCGTGGGCCTGATCGTGCCGCATCTGTGCCGCGTTCTGGTGGGGGTGGATCACCGCTGGCTGCTGCCGTTCTCGGCCCTGGTGGGGGCGTGCCTGCTGATCGCGTCGGATATCGCGGGCCGCCTGATCGCCCGCCCTGGCGAACTGGATGTGGGCATCGTCACCGCCTTTGTCGGCGCGCCCTTCTTCATCTGGATCGTGCGCCGCGCCCGGGTGCGGGAATTATGACCTTTATCGACCTGATCGCCTCTGGCCGCCTGCGCCGCGCCAGGCGCCGCAAGGCGGTCATCGGCGGGGCGCTGATCTTGCTGCTGGCGGGGTTTGCGCTGACGCTGATGCTGGGCCAGTCCTTTGTTTCCCCGCAAACCGTGCTGCGGGTGCTGGCAGGCGAGGACGTGCCCGGCCAATCCTTCACCGTGGGCCAGTTGCGGCTGCCTCGCGCGGTCGTGGCGGTGCTTGCGGGCCTGTCCTTCGGCCTGGGGGGCGCCGCTTTCCAGATCATGCTGCGCAACCCGCTGGCCAGTCCCGACATCATCGGCATCAGCCGGGGGGCAAGTGCTGCGGCGGTTCTTGCCATCGTGGTCCTGGGACTCGAGGGGCCGGTGGTGTCGATCTTCGCGGTCATCGCCGGGTTGGGCGTGGCGCTGCTGATCTATGGGCTGTCCTTCCAGGGGGGCGTGGCAGGCACGCGCCTGATCCTGGTCGGCATCGGCGTCTCGGCCATGCTGGACAGCTTCATCGCCTATGTACTGACGCGCGCGCCGTCCTGGGATCTGGCCGAGGCGATGCGGTGGCTGACAGGCAGCGTGAACGGCGCGCAACTGTCCCAGGCCCTGCCGATGCTGGCATCGCTGGCGGTCTTCGGCGGGCTTCTGGTCCGCCGCAGCCGCGACCTGGAATCGCTGCGCCTGGGCGACGATACGGCGGCCGCGCTTGGCACGAATGTCGCCGCCACGCGGATGCTGGTGATCCTGTCCGCCGTGGGCCTGATCGCAGTCGCCACCGCCATCACCGGCCCTGTGGCCTTTGTGGCCTTTCTGTCCGGCCCGATCGCCGCGCGCATCCTGGGCCCGAACGGATCGGTCCTGATCCCCTCGGGCCTTGTCGGGGCGCTTCTGGTGCTGGGCGGCGATTACATCGGCCAGTTCCTGCTGCCCACGCGCTTTCCCGTGGGCGTCGTCACCGGCGCCCTGGGCGCGCCCTACCTGATCTGGCTGATCGTGCGCGTGAACCGCGCCGGAGGATCCTTGTGAGCAATCATTCCCTTTCCGTCCATCGGCTTTCCGCGGGTTATGGCGATCGGACGATCCTGCAGGATCTGGACCTGGAGGTTCTGCCGGGACGGATCACCGCCATTGTCGGCGCCAATGCCTGCGGGAAATCGACCCTGCTGCGCACCATGTCGCGGCTGCTGTTCCCGCGGGCGGGCCGGGTGCTTCTGGACGGCAAGGCGATCCACCGCATGGCCCCCCGCCGCGTGGCGCAGGTCATGGGCCTGTTGCCGCAATCGCCCATCGCCCCCGAGGGCATCACCGTGGCCGATCTGGTCAGCCGGGGCCGCCATCCCCATCACGGGATCCTGTCGCGCTGGACGCGCGAGGACGACCAGGCCGTGGCCACCGCCTTGGAGGCCACCAAGACCCTGGACCTGGCCGAACGCGCTGTGGACGAGTTGTCGGGCGGGCAGCGCCAGCGGGTCTGGATCGCCATGGCGCTTGCCCAGGAAACGGATCTGCTGCTGCTGGACGAACCCACGACATTCCTGGACATCAGCCACCAGGTCGAGGTTCTGGATCTGCTGACCGACCTCAACCACCGGCGCGGGACCACGGTCGTGATGGTGCTGCACGACCTGAACCTGGCCGCGCGATACGCCGACCAACTGGTCGCCATGGCGGGCGGCACCCTGCACGCCCAGGGCGCCCCCGAGGATGTGCTGACCGAGAACACCGTTCGCGCGGTCTTCGGCCTAGACAGCCGGATCATCCCCGACCCCACCTCGGGACGGCCGATGATGCTGCCCATTGGGCGGCATCGGATGGCGGCGGAATAGCGCGAGGGCGGAGGGCTTGCGCGCAGGGGCACGGCCTTTCCAGCAACAGCTAAGCCGAACCCGCCGCCAACGGCTCTGACGCAATCGAAGGGGCGGCGAAGGGCTTTGACTGCTTCATTGCCGGGAATGGCAGCCTGGTCACTGCGGAAAACGGGAAAGGCACGCGCTTCCCCGCTTGCAATTTCAGAGTCTGTCACAGGAACCGCCCCACCCCAGTCCAGGCCAAGCCAGCATGATCCCAAGCGAAAATTCTTGCTGTCCGCAGCGGGGCGGCTGGCAACCAAATCCCCGCGGCGTCTGTTTTGCGACGGTCCCCTTGCGCAGGGGCGCAGGGAAGGGCTTTTCATGACACTACTGCAGATGCTTGCCTTCGCCATCGTCGGCGTGATGATGGTGTTGTTCATCTGGGGCAGGCTTCGCTATGACGTGGTGGCGATGCTGGCATTGCTGGCATCCCTGCTGGCGGGAACGGTTTCGCCCGACGAAGCATTCACCGGGTTCAGCGACGACATCGTCATCATCGTGGGCAGCGCCCTGGTGGTCAGCGCCGCCGTGTCCCGGTCCGGCATCATCGAGGCCGTGCTGCGCTGGCTGGTGCGCAAGTTCACGACCATGGGGGTGCAGCTTCTGGTGCTGGTCGGCACGGTCACGCTGTTGTCGTCGCTGGTCAAGAACATCGGCGCCCTGGCGATGATGATGCCCGCCGCCTTGAAGATGGCCAAGAAATCCGGCCAGTCGCCCTCGCTTTACCTGATGCCCATGTCCTTTGGATCGCTGCTGGGGGGACTCATCACCCTGGTCGGCACATCGCCCAACATCATCGTATCGGGGGTGCGCGAGGAGATGACCGGCCAGCCGTTCCGGATGTTCGATTTCGCCCCGGTGGGGCTGGGCCTGTCCGCGGTGGGCGTCATCTTCCTGATGTTTGCCTGGCGGCTGCTGCCATCCGACCGCCGTGCCACCGCATCCCTGGGCGAGGCGGTCAAGATCAGCGACTATAACACCGAGGCCACGGTTCCCGAGGGATCCGCCGCAGCCGGCCGCACCATCGGCGCGCTGATCGGCATGGCGGACGGCGAGATCACCATCACCGGCCTGATCCGGGGCGGCGAACGGCGCAAGGTGGTGCTGTTCGACACCGTGATCGAAGACGGCGACATCCTGCTGTTGCGGGGCGAACCCGACGGGATCGAACGCGCCGTCGCCCAGGGCGGGCTTGAACTGACAGGCCATGACGCGGCCTCGAAGCTGGAACTGCCCGCCAGCAAGATCGGGGTGATCGAGGCGGTGACGACCGTAACCTCCAGCCTGATCGGCAAGAGCGTGGGCAGCATCCGGCTGTTCGATGAACAAGGCATCAGCCTGCTGGCGGTGTCGCGGTCGGGCCATCGGATGACCGAACGGCTGTCCAAGACCCGGTTGCAGGCGGGCGATGTGCTGTTGCTGCAAGGCCCGGTAGAGCTGTTGCCCGAACGCATCCGGTCGCTGGGCCTGCTGCCCCTGGCCGAACGCCTCCTGCGCATCGGCAGCGTCAGAAAGGAACTGATGCCGATCCTGATCCTGGGTTCGGCAATGGGACTGACCGCCGCCGGAATCCTGCCCGTTGCCATCGCCTTTTTCGGCGCGGCGGTTCTGATGATCCTGTCCGGGGCGATCAGCCCGGAAGGCGCCTATGACGCGATTGAATGGCCGCTGCTGATCATGCTGGGATCGCTGATCCCCGTCAGCGAGGCCCTGCAGACCACCGGCGGTACCGACCTGATCGGCGCCTGGCTGTCGGATGTCGCGACCGGGCTGCCGGTCTGGGGGGCGGTGGCGCTGATCATGGTCGCGGCCATGGCGGTGACGCCGTTCCTGAACAACGCGGCCACCGTCCTGGTGATGGCCCCCATCGCCGTGACCTTTGCGGGCACGCTGGGTTACGCGCCCGAGGCATTCCTGATGGCCGTCGCCGTGGGCGCGGGCTGCGATTTCCTGACGCCCATCGGGCATCAGTGCAACACCCTGGTCATGGGACCGGGGGGATACCGGTTCAGCGACTATCCCCGGCTGGGCCTGCCGCTGTCGATCCTGGTCGTGCTGACCGGAGTGCCGCTGATCCTGTCCGTCTGGCCCATGTGATCAGCGGGCCGACTGCATCCGGCGCGGCGCCTCGCGTTTGGCAAAGCGCAGGACCGTATAGCCCGCAAGGCCCGAGATCAGAGACCCGATCAGGATGCCGATCTTGGCCTCGTCTTGCAGAAGCGGCTCGTTGAAGGCCAGAAGCGAGATGAACAGGCTCATGGTAAAGCCGATGCCGCACAAAAGCGTGGTGCCCAGCATCTGCATCCAACTGGCCCCGACCGGCAGGTCGGCCCAGTCCAGCTTGACCAGGATGGTGACGGCCCCGAAGATCCCGACCAGCTTTCCGATGGACAGGCCAGCGGCAACGCCCAGGGTTACAGGGGCCACAAGTGCCTCCATCCCCAGTCCCGCGAAGCTGACCCCGGCATTGGCAAAGCCGAAGATCGGGATGATGACGAATGATATCGGCACGATCAGGGCATGTTCCAGCCGGTGCAGCGGGCTTTCTGATCCATGCGCCTCTGGCGTGGTGGGGGTGCGCTTCAACGGGATGGTCAGCGCCAGCATGACACCTGCGATTGTGGCATGGATCCCCGACTGCAAGACGAAAAACCACAGGACTGCGCCCAGGATCAGATAGGGCGAAAGCCGCATCACGCCGGAAAGGTTCAACCCGGCCAAGGCGGCCACTACAATCGCCGAAAGGCCTAGATAAACAGGCGACACGTCGGCGGTATAGAACAGCCCGATCACGATCACCGCACCCAGATCGTCGATGATCGCCAAGGCCGCCAGAAACACCTTGAGCGAGGTCGGCACCCGCGGTCCCAGCAGCGAAAGCACGCCCAGCGCAAAGGCGATGTCAGTGGCCGACGGGATCGCCCAGCCATGCGTCGCCCCAGTGCCTGTGGTAAAGAACAGATAGACCAGGGCCGGAACCGCCATCCCCGCCGCCGCCGCGACACCGGGCAGGATGCGCCGGGGCCAAGACGACAGGTGACCGTCCACCATTTCCCGTTTGATCTCCAGCCCCACCATCAGGAAGAACAGCGCCATCAACGCGTCGTTGATCCAGTGCGCCACCGACAGCGGCCCGACATAGGCGTGAAGGATGTCGAAATAGGCCTCTGACAGCGGCGAGTTGGCAACGATCAGCGCAAGCGCCGCCGAGGCCATCAGCAGCAGTCCCCCCGATGACCCGTTGTCAAGAAACTTGCGGATGGTGTTTTGAATGCGGCCCGCCATGAATGGCCCCCCTTGTCAGAAACGGTTGCAACCAGTCTCCGTATTCAGGGGTCGTCCCTGGGCGCACGCAGCACACGCCATGGCGGGATCATATTCAGCCCGGGCGGCCGATCAAGGGGTTTGCGGATGTTCGCTGATCTCTCGCAGCCATTCGCGCCAGATCGCGACCAGCAGGGCCATCAGCACCGGACCCACGAACAGGCCCACGATGCCCATGGTCTTGACGCCCCCCACCAGCCCGAAGAACGTGGGCAGGAACGGCATCTTGACCGGCCCGCCGACCAGCACCGGGCGGATGGTCTTGTCCACGATGAACAGTTCGACCGCTCCCCAGACGAACAGCAAGACGCCCGCCAGCGCCGATCCGCTGGCCACAAGATAGATCGACACCAGCGTGAAACACAATGGCGCGCCGCCGGGGATCAGTGCCATGATGCCCGTGATGACGCCCAGCGTCACCGGCGAGGGTACGCCCGCGATCCAATAGGCGATGCCCAGCACCACCCCCTCGCCGATGGCGATCAGGGTCATGCCGGTGACGGTGGCGCTGATCGTCAGCGGCACCACGCGCGACAGCCGTTCCCAGCGGCGCGGCAGGATGCGCGCGCCGATGATGTCGATCTGGCCCGCGATCTTGTGGCCGTCGCGATAGAACACGAACAACGCGATCAGCATGAACAGCAAATTCAGCGCCAGGTGAAAGGCGAGGTTTCCCGCCGCCAGCACGCTGCGATAGATGGAAGCGATGGTGTTTCCGCTGGTCAGTTGCACCAACTCCGCGATGGCGCCGGGCTGGCCGATATGGCGCGTCCATTGTTCGTCGATCCAGTCGCCAATGCGGGGCAGGCCGGTCATCCACAGGGGTGCGGGGGCGCCATTGGCATTCACCTCGAACACCCAGTAAATCCATTGCTGCAATTCGCGGAACGCATAAAGCAGCGCCATCGTGACGGGCACCACCAGAAACAGCACGATCACCAGAACGAACAGCGCCGCCGTGGCGGTGCGGTCGATCCCCAAGGCACGCTGCACGCTGCGCGACAGGGGCCAACTGGCGAATGCGATGATCGTCGCCGCCAGCACGGGCACCAGAAAGCCGTGAAAGAAATAGATCGCGGCGGCGATGATGAAGACCAGCAGCCAACGTGCGGCGGATATGTCGCTGATCAGCGGAAAGGGCATTGTCGCCGGATCGTCAGGGACCGGGGCGTGAGGCCGGGGCGTTGCGTGCTGTGGGTCGATCATGCCGTCGCGCCTGCCTTCCGGGTGGTTCGCCTTGCGTCCCCTGACTGTTGCATTGTTGATCGCGGCGTCAACCCGTCTTTCGGGCTTCTGCTTGCGGGCTTGTGTCGCATCGGATAGCCAGCCTGCCTTTCAGCCGGAAGGTCCAGCCATGACCAGCACGCTTGCCATCGACTTTGGAACCTCGAACACCGCCGTGGCGATCCTGGAGGGCGGGACGGTGCGGCGCGTGCCGATCGAGGGGGCATCCGATACCCTGCCCACCGCCGTCTTCTTTCCCGCGCGCGGCGGCGCCATGCGCATTGGCGACGCCGCCGCACAGGCTTTGATCGGCGGCGAGGAAGGCCGTTACATGCGGGCGCTCAAAAGCGTTCTGGGCACGCCCTTGCTGCATGAATCGCGGCTCATCAGCGGCAAGCGGCAGACGCTGGCCGAGGTGATCGCCGCCTTCCTGGCCGAATTGCGCGCGCGGGCCGAAGCCGCGACCGGCCAGCCGCAGACCCGCGCCTTGTCAGGGCGTCCGGTGCGTTTCCATGCCGATCCTGTCCGCAACGCCCAGGCGGAATCCGATCTGCGTGCCTGCTATCATGCGGCGGGCTTCGATCATGTGGGCTTCATCCCCGAACCCGAGGCTGCGGCCCTGGCCTGCCACGGCATGGGGGCTGCGGGCCGAACCGGCCTGATCGTGGATATCGGCGGCGGCACCTCGGACTTTTCGGTGTATCGCACAGAAGGGGACGGGATGCGGATCCTCGCCAGCCACGGCATCCGCCTGGGCGGGACGGATTTCGACGGCGCCTTGTCGCTGAGCCATGCCATGCCGCTGCTGGGCCACGGATCGCAGTTGCGGCGCGAGATGGGACCCGGCCTGCTGCCGGTGCCCAACGCGATCTATGCCGATCTGGCGACTTGGGCGCATATTCCCTTTGTCTATACCCCGGAAAACCGCAGGCTGGCCGCACAGATGGCGCGGCTGGCGGTGCAACCGGAGCAAATGGACCGGCTGGTCACGGTGCTGACGGACGAAACGGGCCACGACCTGGCCTTTGCCGTGGAACGCGGCAAGATTGCCGCGAACGGGGGGGACGACGCGCAGATCGGCATGGGCTTCATCCAGCCGCGCCTGGCAGCGCCGATCTGCGCCCGGTCGCTGGCGGACGCATTGCAGGGGTTCGGCGCGGAACTGGAAAAGGCCGTCGCGGAAACGCTGGACCGGGCGGGGATCGCCGGGCGCGACATCGGCGATGTGGTGCTGGTGGGCGGGTCCAGCCTGATGCGCCTGGTCACGAATCTGACGGCGCGCTGCCTGCCCGATGCCCGCCTGCACCGGTCCGAGGCCTTTACCGCCGTGGTCGATGGCCTGGCCTTGGCCACGACGGCGGAACAGCGTTCCGGGGAAGGTTGAATCCGCAGGAAACTTGGGTTTTTCCGCATTCCAAACTTGCATCTTGCCCCCTGCTGAAGGATAGCGGATCAGCCTAACCTGGCAGATGCCTGCCCGTGACGAACCGAAAGCCGATGCCATGAACAGCCAATCAGATACCCCGATCGCCCCGGCAACCCTGACGCATTTGCAACGCCTGGAAGCCGAAAGCATCCATATCATGCGAGAGGTTGTGGCGACCGCCGAAAACCCGGTGATGCTGTATTCGGTGGGCAAGGATTCGGCCTGTATGCTGCATCTGGCGCGCAAGGCCTTTTTTCCGGCCCCCCCGCCCTTTCCGCTGCTGCACGTGGACACGACCTGGAAATTCCGCGCGATGTACGACCTGCGCGACAAGGCGGCCAAGGCGGCAGGCATGGACCTGATCGTCCACCAGAATCCCGAGGCATTGGCGCAAGGCATCAACCCCTTTGACCACGGCCCCCTGCATACCGATATGTGGAAGACCGAGGGGCTGAAGCAGGCGCTGACGAAATACAATTTCGACGTGGCCTTCGGCGGGGCGCGCCGGGACGAGGAAAAATCGCGCGCCAAGGAACGCATCTTTTCCTTCCGCTCTGCCAACCACCGCTGGGATCCCAAGAACCAGCGGCCGGAACTGTGGAAGCTGTTCAACACCCGCAAGGCCAAGGACGAATCCATCCGGGTGTTCCCGCTGTCGAACTGGACCGAACTGGATATCTGGCAATACATCCACCTGGAGAATATCGACATCGTTCCGCTGTATTTCAGCGAACCACGCCCGGTCGTGGAACGCGACGGGCTGCTGATCATGGTCGATGACGACCGTATGCCCCTGAAGGATGGGGAACAGCCGCAGATGCGCTCGGTCCGGTTCCGCACGCTGGGCTGCTATCCCTTGACCGGGGCGGTGGAATCCAATGCCCGCACCCTGCCCGAGGTGATCCAGGAAATGCTGCTGACCACCACGTCCGAACGCCAGGGCCGCGCCATCGACAAGGACCAGGCAGCGTCCATGGAGAAGAAGAAGCAAGAGGGGTATTTCTGATGACCGCGCACGCCCAGGATCCCGTCTATGTCACCGATGCCCTGATCGCTCAGGACATCGACGCCTATCTTGTGAAGCACCAGCACAAGACCATGCTGCGCTTCATCACCTGCGGATCGGTCGATGACGGCAAATCGACGCTGATCGGGCGGCTGCTTTACGACAGCAAGATGATCTTCGAGGATCAACTGGCGTCGCTGGAATACGACAGCAAGGTATCGGGCACCCAGGGCGGGGACATCGACTTTGCCCTGCTGGTCGATGGATTGGCGGCCGAACGCGAACAGGGCATCACCATTGACGTGGCCTATCGCTTCTTCGCCACCGACAAGCGCAAGTTCATCGTGGCCGACACCCCGGGCCATGAACAATACACCCGCAACATGGTCACCGGCGCATCCACCGCCGATCTGGCGGTAATTCTGATCGACGCGCGCCAGGGCGTGCTGACCCAGACGCGGCGGCACAGCTATCTGGTGAACCTGCTGGGCATCCGCAACGTGGTGCTGGCCGTCAACAAGATGGACCTGGTCGACTACTCGGCCGAGCGGTTCTATGAAATCGTCGGTGACTACAGCCACTTCGCCAAGCAGATCGGCTTGGAGAGCTTTCTGCCGATCCCGATTTCGGGCCTGAAGGGCGACAACATCGTCACGCAAAGCCCCGAAATGGCCTGGTACCAGGGCCCGACCCTGCTGGGCCATCTGGAAGACGCGCCGATCAGCGACACCCGGATGCAGGACGCACCCTTCCGCATGGCGGTGCAATGGGTGAACCGCCCGCATCTGGATTTCCGCGGCTTTGCGGGCCAGATCAGCGCGGGCCTTGTCCATCCGGGCGATCCGGTCCGCGTCCTGCCCTCGGGCAAGACCACGACCGTCAAGTCCATCGCCACCTTTGACGGCGACCTGACCCAGGCCGTCGCAGGCCAATCCGTGACCCTGACCTTTGCCGACGAGATCGACTGTTCGCGCGGCGATGTGATCGTGCGCGCCGACGCGCCCTGCGAGGTCGCAGACCAGTTCGAGGCAACCCTGGTCTGGATGGACGAGGCCGAGATGCTGCCGGGCCGCCCCTATCTGCTCAAGATCGGGACGCAGACCGTCAGCGCCACCATCACCGAGCCGAAATACGAGGTGAACGTCAACACGACCGAGCATCTGGCCAGCAAGACGCTGGGCCTGAATGCCATCGGCGTGGTCAACATCTCGACCGACCGGCCCGTCCCGTTCGAGGCTTATGGCGACAACCCCGACCTGGGCGGCTTTATCCTGATCGACCGGATGACCAATGCCACCATCGCCGCCGGGATGCTGCATTTCGCGCTGCGCCGGTCGCAGAACATCCACTGGCAATCGACCGACATCAACCGCGACGCCCATGCCGCCCAGAAGAACCAGCGGGCCAAGGTCGTCTGGTTCACCGGCCTGTCGGGGTCGGGCAAATCGACCATCGCCAATATCGTCGAACGCAAGCTGCACGCGATGGGCAAGCATACCTTCCTGCTGGACGGCGACAACGTGCGCCACGGGCTGAACCGCGACCTGGGCTTCACCGATGCCGACCGCGTCGAAAACGTCCGCCGCGTGGGGGAGGTTGCAAAACTGATGTCCGACGCAGGACTGATCGTGCTGACGGCCTTCATTTCGCCCTTCCGGTCCGAACGGCGGATGGTGCGCGACATGATGGCGGCGGGCGAGTTCATCGAGGTTTATGTCGATACCCCCCTGGAGGTGGCCGAAGCGCGTGACGTGAAGGGCCTTTATAAAAAGGCGCGGGCGGGCCAGCTGAAGAACTTCACCGGCATCGACAGCCCCTATGAGGCCCCCGAACAGGCCGAACTGGTCGTCAACACGGCGTCGCTGTCCCCCGAAGATGCCGCAGACCGGGTGATCCAGGCGATCCTGTCCCAAGGCTGAGCCGGCGATCCCGGCCGACGGCATCGCCAAGGGCATCCGGCACCAGCACTGCGCCATAGGCCGCAGGATTCCTGTGTCCCGGCTGGACCAGTGACGCACGTTTTCCCGGTGCTGGCTGTATGATGCTGATCCGCTGCAACCCTGGCGCAGCAGAGGGCTATAGGTGTTCCAAGGCCGCAGCCAACACTTGATCCAGGGGGCGGGCGGTGTCCAGCCGGATGGGGTCTTCGTCCGTTCCCGGTTCTTCAAGCGTGGCAAGCTGCGACGCCAGAAGCGCAGGCGGCATGAAATGATTTCGGTTCTTCATCCGCGACAGGATCAGGTCGCGCGGAGCATGGGGATAAACCAGCACCAGCGGCCCGATGCGGTCGCGCAGCAGGTCGCGATAACTGCGGCGCAGGGCGGAGCAGGCGAAGACGGTCTCGCGCGTCCTGGCCGATTGGCGTACCGCCTCGGCAAGCGCCAAAAGCCAAGGGCGGCGCATCGCGTCGTCCAGCGGGCGTCCTGCCGCCATAGCGGCGCGATTTTCCGAGGGATGGTAATCGTCACCCTCGATCAGGGCGGCGTCCAGGTGGCGGGCGATGCCTTCGGCCACTGTGGACTTGCCCACCCCGCTTGGACCCATGACCATGATGCAGCGGTGCATCGGTCAAGCCGCAGGCGACCAACCCCTGCTGGCCGGCCCCCTACCCAAGGCAAGGCGCGCCGGAGGGCGGCTGGTAATATCCCGCACCGGTCCGATAAGATCGACGATCATGGGCGCCACGCTGTTCTGATCTCATCCCTGCCTAGGTGATGTCCGGTCTACCCGGTTTGTCAATGCGCAAGAATGTGAAGCAAAAATCCTGACCAAGCGGTCGAATTTGACGAAAACCAAGGAACCCCTCACGCCAAGATTTGTTGAGTGCGGGTAGTAGAATTGCGTTATTGCAATGGCTTAGCGAGTGTGCCCGCCTATTTTGGCGGGCATTTTCGTGTCATCTTACACCCTGGGGTTGATCCGCCGTTCAATATCCGAAAATATCATCCGCAATTTGGGTGATCGTCAGGGTGGCGCCAGCCACGACGATGCGGTCGCCTCCGCCAAGGTCTATCACCACACCAGCAGATGTCTTTTCCATGTGATCGCGCTTAAAGGCCGCAGGATTCGAATCCAGCCGGGCCTGGGGGATCAGCAAACGGTCTATCCCCTGTTCATAGGACTGGATCGTGTCGGATCCGCCGCCCGGCGCAAACAGGAAGGTATCTATCCCTGCACCGCCGTTCAGCAGGTCGTTTCCTGCGCCACCATGCAAGGTATTGTTGCCGTCGCCGCCTGACAGGGTGTCGTTCAGCGCATCCCCGGCCAGCCAGTCATTGCCGGCATCCCCTGCCAGTCTGTCACGCCCGTCGCCCCCGAACAGGCGATCGGATCCTGTCCCGCCCCACAGCCTGTCGTTGCCCGCGTCACCGCGCAGCCGATCATTGCCGTCCTCGCCCGACAGCGTATCATTGGCGGTGCCGCCTTGCAGCATGTCATGGCCCGTCCCGCCGTTCAGCGCGTCGGCCCCCACATCCCCGACCAATCGGTCATCGCCTGCCTCGCCCAGCAGCCGGTCATTGCCGCCGCCGCCTGCGATCCAGTCATGGCCCGCCCCGGCGGATACGCTGTCATGATGGCCGCCCAAGCGGTAATCGTCGTTCAACGCCGTGCCACTGGCAGCCGTGACGAAGCCTTTTCCGTTAAAGACGTCCAGCCAGTCGGCGCGGACCTGCATGGCGCCGCTCACCGCAGGCTGCGCGACACGTTGGAACGTTCCGGTATCCACCCGAACCAGCCCATCGGTATCGGCAAAGTTCTGCGTCGCCATCAGCACCCGGTAATCCTTGCCGCCGACGGTCATGGTTCCAATCTGAAGCCCGATGCCGACATAGGCCGAATTGCCCATGATATTGGCGTAATGGCCGGGGCTATTCATCAGGTTCTGGTGCAGTGCCCGAATCTCGTCCCGCAGGTCGCTTTCGCCCTGGACGCTGACATAGGCGATGTTTTCTGCCGTCCTCCATGCCCCGGCCAGATCGAAGCCCGCCTTTTCCATACGCTGGCGCGAGGATGACCCCCCCTGCCCCGTATGGGAAAACACATCCGTATCCAGCATCCAGCGGCTGTGGGCATCGGCCGAGTCGTTCAGGCGCTTTTCCAGGGTCAGGGCCGCCAGCCCATCGGTCTTGCGGGACTGATTGATCAGGCTGGCGAAATAGCGTTCGTTCGCATTGGCATAGGACATGGACACGCCTTGGAAGAGTGATAATCCTCAACCATAACGTGCATTTTCAGAAAAAGATCGATTATGAAATGTCAAATGCGGAATACCGCCGATCAGGCGATTGCACCGGCAGGTTTTTTCCAAACCACGCCGCCCGAGACGGCACCCCCTATGCAGGCCGCGGCACCGGCTTATCCTAAACCGGCGTCACCGTGTTGGTAGCATGGGTAGAAAAAGCGGGACATAACCTGCTCTACAGCCTTGCCGAAATCCCGCGTCAGGCTGTCCTTGGGTCTTGTTCCAGCGCAGGCCCCGGGTGCCGCAGAAGGCGCAGACCGGGACTTCGCTGTCCAGCCCTAGTAATCCCGTTCGAAATAGATCCCCAGGGTGCTGTCCCCTTCAGTTCCCACCGATCCGCGCGCGGTCAGCGATTCTGTCACATCCAGGTTCAGGTTCAGGCTGCTTTTGCCGTCCGCCCCCACCGCGACATCGGTATAAAGATTGTCGGACAGGTATTTGCCCGCCCGGACCTGGACATTGCCGTCGTCGTCGGTCGCCAGATCCAGATCATCCAAACCCACCTGGTTGCGCAGGTTGCCGATGATCCCCTCGCCCCCGCGCCCGGCCAGGACGGCAATGGCATTTGCAAGCTGGGCTGCCTGCAAGGGACTGATATTGTCCAGCCCTTGACCGAACAGCAATTGGGACAAGACCTCCTCCTCGGGCAGTTCGGGCGAGGATTCGAAGGTGATCTCGGGGTCGCGCACCTCTCCGTCGATGATGACGCGGGTGGTGATGCCGTCCTGTTCGGTTTCGGCCACCAGCCGGATCACCGGGATCAGGCTGCCTTGCAGTTCGACCAGCCCCTCGGTCAGGTCGAAGCGCCTGCCTAGCAGATCGACCCGGCCCCGGATCAGTTCCAGAAAGCCGATGGGAATGGCGTTTCGCGTGGTGCCCTGGACCCGCAGCGACCCGCCCAGTTCGGCGTCCACGCCACGCCCCCGCACGAAGACTTGGTTCGGGGCATTGATCACCAAATCCAGCCGCGGCGGGGCCGATGGCGGAGTGGACGGCGGCCCGGCTAGGCCCGCCTCGCGGGATGCATCGCTGGGATAAGGTTCCAGCCCCGCCTTGGCGCGGGTGGACCGGACGGGCCGGGTGTCGCCGACATGGTTGATGTCGGGGATCGCCTTTGCCCCGCCAAGCCCGGTCGAGGGGATGCGGATTTCCGTTTCGCCCAGATCGATGGTGCCGGAAATCAGCGGACCGTCGGCATTGCGGCCCGACATCCGCAGATTGCCGCTGATTTCGGTTTCATACAGGTTGGGATCGCGCACGACGACCCGGTCCAGCAGGATCGCCAGATCCAGCGTGCCGCCTTGCAGATCGATCGGCCCGGTTACGCTGACGCGCCCGCCAGCGGCCACGGCGGCATCCGCATCCAGGTTGATCCGCCCGCCCGCCAAGTCGGCGGTGGCATTCACCCCTTCCAGCCTGATGCCGACGCCGGGGTCGGAAATGCGGCCGTCGGTCAGTTGCACCCGCCCGCTGACCGATTGCAAGGAAGGCGGGCCGTTGACCGCCAGATCAAAGGACAACGGCCCCTCGATGCTGCGGGTGCGGATAAAGGTATTGGCGATCGAGGCATCGCTGTTGCCATTGATCGCCAGATCCAGGGTCGAGAAGTTGCGCGCCACGCTGCCCGCGACCTGCATCCGGGTGTTGCCGGGGGCCGTGGCCGACAGGTCCAAGGCGAAATTCGCGCCCTCCTCGCGGACGCTGCCGTTCACCTGCACCGGGCCGGGGAATTCGGGCTGCAGCAGGCCCAGGTCGGCCAGCCTGGCCGTGACGGTCATGCCGCTGGCGGTGTCGCCTTCGGCCTGGATTTGAAGTTGCGGGTTCTGGACATTCAGCCGCTGGACCGAAATCCCGGCCTCTGCCTGCGTCGCGGCGATGTCAAAGCTGGTCTGCCCCCGCAACAGAGGATCGACACGCGGCTGACCGACCGACAGGCCCGATGCCGAGCCGGTCGCAGTGATGCGGCGGACCGCACCGTCCTGGACCAGCCGTGCATCCGTGTTCATCGCGCCACTGATGCCATTGCCCAGGAAACGCAAATCCTGCGCGTTGACCTGGGCCGACACGTCGGTCTGCTCGCCGCCCAGGGTGCCAGCAGCCGTGGCGTTCAGGCGCGGGTTGTCGATCTGCGCCTGCTCGATGGTGAAGACGCCGTTTTGCTCGGTGCCGGTGACCGCCAGCCGGGTTTCGCCCGCAAGCGCGCCATCGACTTGGGCCTGGCCAAAGGCCAGGTCGCGCCCGGTGCCCGTGACCTCCAGCCGCCGGACGCCGTCGCCTGCCTCGCGAAAGCTGCCGGTCAGATCCAGGGCGCCGCGCCAACCGGGACCGAATGGCGCAAGCGAGGCCACTGCGACATCGGCGGAAATATCCGTGACGCCGGGACCATAGGTACCTTGCGCGGTTGCGTTCATCTGATCGTTGACCAGTTCCACGTCGCGCAGGGTGACGGTGCCGTCCTTTTCCTCGGCCTGAACGCGCAGGCGGGTGGTGCCGGTCAGGGCAGCATCGGCGTTCTGGACTCCGAAGGACAGGTTCTGCCCCGATCCGGTCAGGTCGACAAAGCGTGTCCCGTCCTGTTCGGTCAGCCGCGCCATGGCATCGAAGCCGCCGGTCCAGCCGCTGCGGATGGCCGACAGGTCGGGCACCGACAGATCGACGGTCGCGTCAAGCGCGCCTTGGGCAAAGCTGCCCCGCCCTTCGGCGCGGATCTGGGGGTTCGCCAGGCGGAAGACCTCGACCTCGTAACCATCGGGCTTCTCGGCCGCCAGTACGGTCAGGGTGGTCTGGCCTGCAAGCGCGTTGTCCAGTGCCTCCATGTCGATGCGCAGATCCTCGGCTTCTCCGCTGACGGTCAGTTGCCGGGCGCCGGACGGCCCCGACAGCTTGACATCCGCCTGAAGTGCGCCCGAGAAATCGGGATCCGCATCCTGCAACGAAGGCATCGAGATCGTCGCGGTCACATCGCTGGACAGGCTGTTGACATAGCCCTGGGCTTGGGCTGTCAGCCGCTGCGCGTTGACGGACAGGCTCTCGATCTCGATCCCGGTTTCATCGCGGCGGGCGTCAAGGGTGATCGTGGACTGGCCTTCCAGCAGCCGATCCAGCTGCGGCTGGTCCACCGCGATATCGGTGCCGGTCACGCTGGCGTCGATGTCGAAGCTGCGGGTCAGGAAGCGGTAATAACCGCGCAGGCTTGCCTGGGCCTGGCCCTGGACATCCCGCCCCGCAAGGGTCGAGAGGCGGGCCAAGTCCTCGTATCGGGCATCGGCATCGACCGACAGGACAAAGCCGCTGCCCAGGCCCGACAGCAGGACCAGGCCGTCAAGACCATAGTCGGGACCACTGACCGTCAGGTCGGAAAACTCCACGACGTTGCCGGGGGTGAAATCAAAGCGGGTGCTGCCCGTGATCTCGGACCCGATGGCCTGGGCCAGGCCCGCATCGGCAAAGACCATCTGCCGCGACCCGAAACGGATGGCGCCGTTCAGCGACTGCAGGCTGCCGCCGTCCAGAACCACGGCGCCGGATCCGTCCAGTTGCAACTCGCCCAGTCGCACATCGCCCAGATCCAAGGCGCCGATACGCCCGTTCAACGTCCAGCCCTGCCCTTCCGCCGCATCGTATTGCAGTTCCAGCCGCCCCGATTCGACGGTCGAGTTTTCGCCCGCAAAGGGCAGGGGGACCGGCACCTGCGCCGCGCCCGCATCCGATCCAAGCGCGATCCGCAATTCGGCGTTCTGGGGGGCGCCCTGGGCATTGACGGCCAGCGATCCGTCCAACGACAGCGCCTCCGTCACCAGATTCAGCGTCGGGATGGCCAGCCGCCCATCGTCGCCCCGCCAGCCTTCGGCGCGAAGCTGCACCTCATTGCCGAAGAAGGCGCGGTTTTCCGGCGCCAGCAAGGAGGCCACGTCGCCGCCCAATTGCAGCGTGAAATTCGTGCCGGGCGTTCCGGCAGGGCCGGGGGCGCCCGATGCGCTGACCCGGCCCGTCACCCGCGGCAACCCATCGGTCGCCAGCTTGATATCGACGCCGAAGTCCTTGATCTGGCCTTCGCCGCTGATCTCGGCCACCACGGATGGCTTGTCGTAAAGGTCGATCAGGTTGACCAGCAGCCCGTCCTCGGCCTCGTCAAGCGTCAGGTTTACGCGCAGAACCTGCGTTTGGTTGGAAAACCCCGCATCCAGGTTGAAGCTGCCGCGCGGGCCATCCAGCCGCTGGATCGCCAGCTTGGCCTGGCCCTCGCCGCCTTCAAGGCTCATGCTGCCAGCCAGGGAAATCGCGGCGGCAACGCCGATCACGGGTTCCCCCAGTTCCACTCGCTCGGCCCGGATCTGCTCGATGTTAATCGCCACCGGCAGTTCAGGCAGGGCGAATTCGAATTCGCGCGCTTCGGCGGTCGGGGCCTGTTCTTCGCCCATGGGCAGGCGGGGCAGCAGGATCTCGCGGGCCGACAGTTCCGCGATTTCGATCCGGCCGCGCAGCAGGGCAGACCGGTTCCATTGGATTGCGCCGTCGTTCAGTGTCAGCCAGACGCCGTCCGCATCGGCGATGCTGATCCGCTCGAAGGTCGCGCGGGACGACAGCGCACCCTCGAACCCGTCGATCACGACCTCGCGGCCCGCACCCGACAGGTTGCGTTCCAGAAGCCGGGTCAGAAAGCCCCGGTCGTCGCTTTCCTGCTGGGAAATCTCGGCGGCGGTCTGCGCCATGACCGACAGCGGAAACAGCATTGCAAAGACGATCAGCCAGATCTTGCGCATCAGAAAGCCTGCCCCAGTCCAAGATACAGTTGCACGCCCTCGCCGGTGTCCCCCCCGGTAGGTCCGGCCACGTCGAAACGCAGCGGCCCGATGGGCGTGTCGTACCTAACGCCGATGCCCGCCCCCGAGTGCCATTCGCTGCCGCCATTCCAGCCATCTTCCGCCCAAACCTCGCCGTAATCGGCGAATGCCACGACGCCGATGCGTTCGCGCACCTGAAAGCGGACCTCGGCGGACAGGTTGGCCACGCTCATCCCGCCGGTCTTGATCGGACCGTTGGGACCGGTGATCTCCTCGACCCCCAGCGACTGGTAGGGCTGTCCGCGCACGGTGCCGCCGCCGCCCGAGAAGAACAGGTAATTGCGCGGCGTGTTCTCGATCTCGCTGCCCAGGACGCTGCCAATGCGGGCGCGGCCTGCGAAGGTGAACCGATCCTCGTCCCCCAGGGAATAAAAGGCGCGGCCTTCGCCCAACAGGCGGACCCCGGTATCGGTCCCGTCGAAGCCCTTGAAGGGGGTGGCGTCGCCTTGCAGGTAATAACCGCGCTTGGCGTTGTTTTCATTGTCGCGCGCGTCCCACATCACACTGGTCGGAAAGGCCAGCGTCTTGAAATCGGTTTCCTCGCCGCCCTCGTCATAAACCCGCGAGACCTGGTACTGGATCGCCGTGTCAAAGGTGAAGCGGTCGCTGAAGATGTGGTTGAAGCCCAGGGCGATGCTGCCCGTATCCTCGTCGTAATCTTCTTCCCGCATCCGGGACAGGCTTGTCAGCACATAAGCGGTGGTGTCGGGCGTGACGGTCGCCGGGCGGTCGATGCGCAGGGTGATCCGTTCGTCCTTGCCGCTGGTGTCGGATCCGACGTCCTTGACCTCGCCCTCGATCCGCAGCCGTTCGCCGCCGCCCAGCAGGTTACGGTGCATCCAGTAGGCCGAAACCATCGCCCCGTCGGTGGACGAGATCTCGAATCCCGCCCCGATGCGCCGGGGTTTCTGTTCGACCACGGTCAGGTTGATGTCCATGCTGCCGTCGGGGTTCAGGGTTTCCGCTTCTTCCAGCGTGATGGCGGAAAAGACCCCCGACCGGCGCAGGCGCTTGCGCACATCCTCGACCTCCTCGGGGTCGAAGCGTTCGCCCTCGGGCAGGCCCGCGATCTTGTGCAGGCGGCGGGGATCCAGGCGGTCGTAGCCGCGCATGTTCAACCGGCCAAAGGTGACGGCCGGGCCGGGGGCCAGGCCGATCCGGCTGTCCACGACATTGGCGATGTGATCGGCGGTGATTTCCTGGCCCGCGACCTCGGCCTTGGCATGGCCCACCTCACGCCAGCCTTCCACGCCCGCACGCGCCGCGCCCCGGATCGTGCCGGTGCCCGCGACCTCTCCTTGCCGGTATTCGTCGGGCAGTTCCGTTCCTGGTGCCACGGGGGCAATGGCCGCGCGGGAAAAGCGGAAGCGCGGTCCGGTCTGGACGCTGACCACGACCGTGCGCACGATGTCGGGCGCGTCGAGCGGCGCGATTTCCGCCGCCTCGACCCCGTCCAGGGTGATGTTGATGATCGCAGAATAATAGCCCTGGTCATACAGGTTGCCCAGGATGCGCGCGTAATCGCCCCGGGCCGCGGCCAGCACGTCCTGGCCGGTGGTGCGCCCCTCGGACAGGGCGCCCGAGATCAGAGAGCTGTTGCGCAGCCGCTGGTCCAGATCGTCGTCGCCCTGAACCTCGAACCGCAGGGACACGGGGCCTTCGGCCTGGTCGCCGCCGAACAGCCCCGAAAAAGGGTTGGACGATTGCGCCCATACCGCGCCGCCCAAGCCTGCCGTGGCTGCGGCAACCAGCACCGCCCGCAGATATGCCCGCATTGTTCCTGCCCCGTGTGTTCTTGCTTTGGGGCATTTGAACAGGATCGTTCCGGCGAATCCAGCGATTCATGGGCCAAAAAACCGCCGGCGGTCAGCTTTCCGTGATCTGTTGCGGTCAGGACAGCGCGGCCAGGCAGCCATGCAGCGCGGCCATGTCGTCCCGGATCAGGAAGATCGGCGTGTTTTCAGGGATGTGGCGCATGTAAGGCTCGGCCAGGAAGGACTTCTCGAACAGATCCATCCGGTCGGCGATGCTGCGGCCGACGCTGCCTGCCAGGAACAGCCCTTCCAGCGGCATGAAGCGCAGCGCCAGTTCCCGGCACAGCAATCCGACCAATTCAGTGAACAGGTCATAGGTCGCATTGGCCGCCGGGTCGCCCGCATCGGCTGCCGCGTCGATCTGTTCGCTGCGCACGGGGGCGGTGCCGGTCAGGGCCGCGTGCAGGCGCGACAGCCCGCGCCCGGCAAAGGCCTCCTCGGTCGAGATGAAGCCCTTGATGGCCTCTGGACCCACGGCCTCCAGCAACCGCTGATGGATGTTGACGGGCAGGTTGGTGTGGCCTTCCTCGGCCTCCATCGCGGTGATGGAGCCGCCGGGCAGGCTGCGCACCGCGCAGACGTTGAAGCCGGTGCCCAGGTTCACGACCAGGGCTTGTCCGTTGCGCGCCCGGTCCGCAGGTGCAAGGCGCAGCGTGGCCAGCCCGTCGCCCCCCAGGACCGGTGTGGCATATCCCATCGCGGTCAGGTCGTTGATCAGCCGGACATGATCGGCATCGGTCAGCCGGGCCAGCCGGTCCTGGTCGAAATCCCAGTTCCGATTGGTCAATCGCGCCCGTCCTCCGCTGACAGGCCCCGCCACCGCCACACAGACGGCGCTGATGCGCGGCTGGTCCTGTTCCTGCAGGAACTGCCGCACCACGTCGTCAAAGGTCAGGTAGTCGTCGCCGCGAAAGCGCGTCACCGTGTCCCGGTCGATGCTGCCATTGCGCGCGATCGCCAATCGGGCGTTCGTGCCCCCCACATCGCCCAGAAGTATCGCCATTCGGTGACCGTCCTTCCTGTCGCCTTAGTCCTTCATTCCCCGACAGAATTGCCCGGTTTCCAGGGGCGGCGCAACGCCGCGTCACGGCAAAGGGTGGAACCCATGGCGATGATGGCACGTTTTCCTCCAGCAAATACTGAACGAAAGGCAGAAACCATGACCCGCATCGCAACCCGCATCGCCCGCGTCGGGATGGCTGGCAGCGTCGCGGCCTTGATGGCCATGCCCGCCCTGTCTGCCACCCGCCCCGACCAGCCGGTCCAGGCTTGGCCCGCCATGGCGGGCGTCGAGACCGCCACGCTGCTGGAACAAGCCCAGGATCTGCCCACATCCGACATGGCCGTGGGCGACCAGCCCTATTGTGCGGCGGATTCCGAGATTCACCAAACCCTGCAGGACGATTTCAACGAGGCCCCGGTGCCGGGCGACGGCCATGCCGCAACCGAGTTGTGGGCCTCGGACCAGATGGGCACCTGGACCCTGGTCGCCCCGCGCCCCGACGATACCAGCTGCATCATCGCATCGGGCATCGGCTATGACATGGCACGCAACGTGGATGTCTATTACCAGACGGCCGGGCTGCGCTGAACCACCTGAAAGGCCAGGACCACAAGCCCGATCCGGAAGGCCTTCACGGCGTGGACCGCCTTGGTGTTCAGCCGCGGAAATGCGGTCCATGCAGGGGGCGTATCCAGTCATGGCAACAGTCTGCGACTCTACTATGGATAATCTGCACCGTCCGCCGTGTATCTTTCAAACTTGACCCGCGAGAGGGATTTACGTCCTTTCAGACCACGCGGCGCAGAAAGGCGCGCGTGCGGTCGTCCTGCGGATCGCCGAAAATCTGCGCAGGCGGTCCTTGCTCGACGATCCGCCCGCCTTCCATGAAGACGATCCGGTCGGCGATTTCGCGGGCGAACTGCATCTCGTGCGTGACGATCAGCATGGTTTGCCGTCCGTCGGCGATGCTGCGGATCAGATCCAGCACCTCTCCGACCCATTCGGGATCAAGCGCACTGGTCGGTTCGTCGAACAGCAGCAGGTCGGCGTCCAACGCCATGGCCCGGCCGATGCCCACGCGCTGCTGCTGGCCCCCCGACATGGCCGAGGGATAGCTGTCGCCCCGGTCGGCCAGCCCGATCTGGGCCAGGATCTCGTCGGCCCGCGCCGCGGCCTTGGCCTTGGGCCAGCCGCGCACGGTGGTCAGCCCTTCCATAAGGTTCTGGCGCGCGGTCTTGTTGGCGAACAGCGCATAGTTCTGGAACACGAAACCCGTCCTGCGCCGCAAGGCCAGGATCTCGGTTCGCGTGGCGCGCGCAGCATCGACCGACAGATCGCCCACCGTGATCCGTCCGGCATCGGGCGCGTCCAGCCAGTTCAGGCAGCGCAGCAGCGTCGATTTGCCCGTTCCCGACGGGCCGATGATCGCCACGCGTTCGCCCGGTTTCAGGCACAGGTCGATGCCGTCAAGGACCGTGTTCGCGCCGAAGCGCTTGACCAGGCCCGCGATGTCGATTTCGCACTTCATCGCGCCACAGCCTTTCCCAGATGCCGTTCCATCCAGCGTTGCCCGACCGACAGAACCTCGACCATGATCCAATAGATCACCGCGACCACAAGGAAGGCTTCCAGATACAGGAAACTGCCCGCCGCTTCCTTTTGCGTGGCGCCCATCATCTCGGTCACGCCAAGGGTGAAGGCCAGCGAGGTGCTTTTGATCAGGTCGATGAAGTAGTTCATCAACGTGGGCGCGGCCACCCGCGACGCCTGCGGCAGGACGATACGGCGCAGCACTTGGCCGGGGGTCATGCCGATCGACTGCGCGGCTTCCCACTGGCTGCGGTCCACGCCAAGGATCGCGCCACGGATGCTTTCGGCCATATAGGCCGCGAAATGCAGCGTCAGGCCGATCACCGCCGCCGTGACCCCGTCAATGCTGGTCAGCGCCGGGACCAGTTGCGGCAGGCCGTAATAGAACAGGAACAACTGCACCAGCAGCGGCGTGCCGCGAAAGAAGCTGATGAACACCGCCACGATGCTGTCCGCCACCGGCACGCGCAACACGCGCACAATGGCAAGAGCCGCCGCCAGGATCAGCGCCGCCATCATCGCGATCAGCGCCATGCCCAAGGTCAGAGGGACATAGCCGAGGATGATCGGAACCAGATCCCACATATAGGCGGTGTCCAGCCCCCTCATTCAGCGGCGGCCAGGGGCTTTGTCACGTCGGCATCCAGCCATTTCTGCGAGATCTCGGCAAGCTGGCCGTTTTCCTTGAGCTGCGTGATCGCCCCATCGACCTTGTCGCGCAGGGCCAGCCCGGCCTCGTCGTTGCGGAAGGGCAGCGCGTTCTGGATCTCGCTGAAGGGCTGGCCTGCCAGGGCCAGGGGCAGCGGGCTTTCCTTGATCACCTGGGCCGACGACACCCGGTCCATCACAAAGGCATCGACCCGGCCCAGGGCGGTGTCCTGTTCGATGTTGGATTCGTATGTGCGGATGTCGATTTCCGAGGCATAGGGCAGCGCGTGCAGCAGTTCCTCGTAGTTCGATCCCAGGTTCACGGCGACCGACTTGCCCTTCAGGCTTTCCGGGCCAGTGATGTCGCCTTCGTTTCCGGCCTTCACCACCACCTGTGCGCCGTCATAGACATATGGCTGGGTGAAGGCGAATTTTGCCTGTCGTTCCGGGGTAATGGTGATCTGGTTGGCGATCGTGTCGATGCGGCCCGATTCCAGCGCGCCGATCAGGCCGGAAAAGGACATGGTGACGAATTCGATGTCATCGCCGGTGATCTCGCCCACCGCGTTCATCAGGTCCACCTCGAAGCCCTGCAATTCGTCGGCGCGGGTGAAGGTAAAGGGGAAATACCCGCCAGACATCCCGACGCGGATCGTGTCGGCGGCGACGGGCAGGGCGATGGTGGCGGCAAGGACAGCGGACAGGATAATGCTGCGCATGGAAAACTCCTTTATCTTCATGGCCTTCATGATGCGCCGGGCGTGCGGTCCGCGCAAGCGCCTGCCGGAAAGCGTCCGGGACAACAGGTGCTGGGAAACGGCCAAGGCAGGACAATGTTCCGCAGCCCGGCCCGTCAGATCATCGCCTTGATCGCGGCGACATGGCCCGGCGCGGCACCAAGGGCATCGGCCGCCAAGGCGCGGGCTGCCTCCATCAGGCCGCCCGGCGCGGCGATGCGGTCGATCAGGCCCCAGGCCAGGGCTTCCTGGGCGTCGATCCGCTGGCCCGCCATCAGGATCATCCTGGCCCGCGCAGGCCCGACCAGAGCCGACAACCGCGGGGGATCCGAAGGTTGGGGCAGAAATCCCAGGCGCATCACCGGATAAAAGAACCGCGCATCCTGCACGGCGATGCGCAGGTCGCAGGCCAGGGCCATGCCAAAGGCGCCGCCGGCCAGCGTGCCGTTCAGCGCTGCGACTGTCAGGCAGGGAAGGGCGGCGATGCGGCCCGACAGGCATTCCCATTCGGGCGAGGTGGCAAGGCCCGCCCGGGCCTCCTCCAGGTCGGCCCCTGCGGAAAAGACCGTGCCCGCCCCGGTCAGCACGGCGGCCCGGCAATCGCTGTCCGCGATCCGGTCAAAGGCCGCCGTCAGGTCGCGCAGCATCTGGCCGGTCAGCGAATTGGCCTTGCCGGGACGGTCGATGGTGACAATGGCCAGGCCGTCCTGGTTCACGAAACGGATCACGCGATTGCTCCCTTGGCGCGGGCGGGCCGCTGTGCGACAAATCCTGCAAGCAACGATTTTCCGAAAGGTATCAGGCATGGTCCGCCCCCTTGCAACATCAGTCCTTGCGCTGACCCTGGGGGCGGGATCCGCCCTGGCAGATGTCACCCCGGCCCAAGTCTGGCAAAACCTGCAAGACTACAGCGCCGATTACGGCTATCAGGTCACCGGCACGGTCGAGGATGCGGGCAATACCCTGATCGTGACCGACGCCGTCTTCACCATGGCCGGCGAGACCGACAACAGTTCCGTCACCTTTCCCAAGATGACCTTTCAGGAAACCGGCGATGCCCGCGTCCGCGTCGTGGTCGAGGGCGACGTGGCCCTGAACAGCCGGTTCACCGTCCCTGCCCCCACCGAAGACCTGCCCGAGGATGCGCCCGATGCAGGTGCCGAGGCCCCTTCGGAACCCGCCCCTGCGGAAACGGTCGACATGACCATGACCGGCACGATCAAGGTGCCCGGCAACGAGATGGTGGTGTCCGGCACGCCCGAGGATATGCTGTACGAATACAGCTATCCCACGCTGGCCTTCGATTTCACGCTGCCGACGGAACCGGGACAGGATGCGACGATCCCCGTCACGGGCACCGTGACCGGCCTGGCCGGATCGCAGCGCAATGTGGCGTCGGACGGGGGCATGACCTCTAGCTTCGACCTGAAGGCCGCCCAGGCGGCGATGCAGATCGTGGCCCAGATGCCTGCCGAGGATGCGGATGCAGAGGGCGGCACGCTGGATTTCCAGCTTGCCTTGACCAATCTGGCCAGCCAGGGCACGGGCAAGACCCCCGGCCAGGCCTTTGACCTGGGCAGCCAGATGGCCCAGGCCCTGGCGGCGGGCCTGACCCTGGACACGACCGTGACCTATGACACCCTGGAAGGCAGCTTCGATGTCGCGGGCCGCGACGAGAACGGGCAGGACCAGACCGGCACCGGCAGCTTCGCGACCGGGGCCAGCGACATCGCCTTCCAGATGTCGGGCGGGGGCTTGGGCTACAAGGCCACGACCGCCGATGCCAAGGCCGAAATGACCATCAGCACCCTGCCCTTTCCGATCAGCTATGCGTTGGATCAGATTTCGGGCGAGATGCTGATCCCCGTGACCAAGGGCGATGCGGCGCAACCCTTCAAGCTGGCCTATGCGCTTGAAGGGCTGACCTTTGCGGATGCGATCTGGAACCTGTTCGATCCGACCAGCCAGTTGCCCCGCGACCCCGCCAGCCTGATCGTCGATCTGTCCGGCGATGTGGTCGTCACCCAGGATCTGTTCGACCCGGCCATGGGCCAGCCGCAGACGGATGCCGACGGGATGCCAGTCTCGGAAAGCCCCTTCCTTCCCGAAACGCTGACCGTCAACAGGATCGCCCTGGACGCGGTGGGCGCCAAGGCCGACATCACCGGCGCCCTAGAATTCGGCGACAATCCGAACGAACCGGTAGGCACGCTGAACGGCACCTTCGAAGGCGTGAACGGCTTGATGGACAAGCTGGTCGCCATGGGACTGGTGCCGCAGGAACAGATGATGGGAATGCGCATGATGATGGCGATGTTCGCCAAACCGGCCGAGGGCAATCCCGACCAGCTCACCTCGGAAATTGAGTTCCGCGAAGGCGGGCAAATCTTTGCCAACGGCCAGCAGGTCAAGTAAGGCACCCCTGCAGGAACAGGGGCCGGGGCCACGGTCCCGGCCTTTTCGTTCGCACCAAAGGAGAAACGCGATGGCACCCGTGGATTTGCAGTCGCTGGCCGAACAGCTGGTCGATGCGGCGCTGCGCGCGGGCGCGGATGGGGCCGACGCGCTGACCAGCAGCGGGCAGTCCATCAGCATCGACATGCGCGGCGGCACCCTGGAACAGGCCGACCGGGCCGAGGGGGTGGAAATCGGCCTGCGCGTGCTGCTGGGCGGCCGGCAGGCCAGCGTCTCGGCCTCGGACCACAGCCCGGCCACCCTTGCGGAAATGGCCGAACGCGCGGTGGCCATGGCCCGAGAGGCGCCGGTCGATGATTTGCTGGGCCTCGCCCATCCGGGCCAACTGGCCCGCCACCGCGATGCGGGCGATTTGCAGATTGCCGACGACCAGCCCGACCCCACCCCCGACGCGCTGCAGGACATGGCCCTGCGGGCCGAGGCCGCGGCGCGGGATATGCCGGGCATTTCCCAGGTCGAATCTGCCAATGCCGGATTCAGCCGCCGGTTCCTGTGGCTTGCGGCCTCGAACGGGTTCTCGGGTGGATACGGGCGCACGACCCATGCCATTTCCACCGTCGCCATCACCGGCGAAGGCTTGGGGATGGAACGCGATTATGCCGGAGAATCGCGCGTTTGGGCCGCCGACCTGCCCGCACCCGAAGACATCGGCCGCTTGGCCGCGGAACGCACGCTGGCACGCGCCGGGTCACGAAAGCCACCGACAGGGGCCTTTCCGATCCTGTATGACCGCCGGGTCGCATCGTCGCTGATCGGGCACCTGCTGTCGGCGGTGAATGGCGCGGCCATCGCGCGCGGCGCAAGCTGGCTGCGCAAGGATCTGGGCCAGCCGGTCCTGCCCGAAGGTTTCGACCTGACCGAGGATCCGCTGCGTCCCCGCTATCCTTCATCCCGCCCCTTCGATGCGGAAGGCTTGGCGACCAAGGCCCGCAAGATCGTGGAAGACGGCGTGCTGCAAGGCTGGACGCTGGATCTTGCAACGGCCCGCAAACTGGGCATGGACAGCACGGCGTCGGCCGCACGCGGCATGTCGTCGGCGCCCTCGCCCACCAACAGCAACGTGATCCTGACGCCTGGAACGGCGACACAGGACGACCTGATCGCCCGGATGGAGACGGGACTGGTCGTCACCTCGATGCTGGGGGCGTCGATCAACGGGACGACCGGCGATTATTCGCGGGGCGCCGCGGGGTTTTGGGTGGAGGGGGGCCGCATCGCCTGGCCGGTCAACGAATGCACCATCGCGGGTAATCTGCGCGACATGCTGATGACGCTGGAGGCGGCGAACGACGCCCTGCCCTGGCGCGGGGCCGAGGTGCCCAGCCTGCTGGTCCGGGGGATGACCGTTGCCGGGGCCTGAGGACGACCTGGCCCTGCTGGTCAGGGCCGCCCGGCAGGTGGGGCCGATCGCCTTGTCCTTCTGGAAGGCCGAACCGAAGGCCTGGGACAAGCCCGACGACGCCGGTCCCGTGACCGAGGCCGACCTGGCCGTCAACGACGCCCTGCAAACGATGCTGACGGGCGCGCGGCCCGACTACGGCTGGCTGTCCGAGGAAAGCGAGGCCGATGCATCCCGCCTGGATGCGCGCCACTGCTTCATCATCGACCCCATCGACGGCACCCGTGCCTTTATCGCCGGTCAGGCCGGTTTCGCCCATTCGCTGGCAATTGCCGAAGGGGACCGGATCATCGCGGCGGTCGTGCATCTGCCCGCGATGGATCTGACCTTCGCCGCCCATGCGGATGGTCCGGCGCTGCTGAACGGTCAGCCGATCCGCCCCAGCGTGGCGGGCATCAACGGCGCGCGCGTGCTGACCTATAAATCCGCGACCGACCCCGAATACTGGAAGAACGGCCAGACCCCGCCCTTTCGCCGCGAATTCCGCCCCTCGCTCGCATGGCGGCTGTGCCTGGTGGCCGAGGGACGGTTCGACGCCGCCCTGTCGGTGCGCCATGTCTGGGAATGGGACATCGCCGCAGGCAGCCTGATTGCGCAGCGCGCGGGCGCACTGGCGACTGACCGGCATGGCTATCCCATGCGCTTCAACAGCCCGCGCGCCACGGTGGACGGAATGATCGTTGCGGGGCCAAGGCTGCATGGGGAAATGCGCGCCGGGATGGCCTAGGGTGCGTGCTTTGCACGCACCGCAACGGCCGATGGTGCGTGCAAGCACGGATCCTGCGGCCGCCATTCGTGCTATGATCGGGGTATTCCTTTGATCGAACAGGTGTCGCAATGGCCCGCAAAGACATCAGCATCGCCAATTTCAACCTGTTGAACCTCAACCTGCCGGGCCAGCCGATCTATGACGACGACGGCTGGTCTGATGCTCAATACGACGCGAAGATCGCCTTTTCCGAACGGATCCTGGACGATATCGACGCCGATATCATCGGTTTCCAGGAATGCTGGGATGCAAGGGCTTTGGCCGAGATCTTTGAGCGTCCGGCGCTGAAGGGCCGCTATGACCTGGTGGCCCGAACCACCGAACCGCCCGGCATCCAGGTGGCGCTTGCGGTGCGCAAGGGGATGCTGCAAGGCCCGCCCGAATGGATCGCGGACCTGCCCGAGGATGCGCGCTTCACCGACCTGCAGGAATCCCGCGACGCCGAGGAATCGGTCAGCGTCACGATCCGCAAGTTCTCTCGTCCCCTGCTGCGGGTTCTGGTGAACAAGGCCGACGGGACGCCCGACATCACGGTCTTTGTCGCCCATCTGAAATCCAAGGGGCCGACATCCCTGCGCGCCGACGATGACAATCCGGTGCTGCGGCGACACAAGTTCATCGCGCAGACCGTGGTGTCCCATGTCCGCCGCATGGTCGAGGCCGGGGCCTTCCGCGCCATCCTGAACGACGAAATGCGCAGGAACGACAAGCCGGTGGTGGTCCTTGGCGATCTGAACGATGCCACCACCTCGGTCTCGACCGAATTGCTGACGGGGAATCCGGGATATCGGTTCTTTGCCAAAAGCACGGCGGGAAACAAGTCGGACACGGGCCTTTACACGGTCGAAAAGCTGCAACAGCTCCGGTCGTTCCGGCACGTGTATTACACCTATGTTTTCCAGAACCAGATGGAATCGCTGGATCACATCCTGGTGTCGGATTCCTTTTACGACCATTCGGCGATCCGTTCATGGTCGTTCAGGGAAATGCGGGTTCTTAACGATCACCTGACCGCAACGGATGCCGACCGCAAGCGCCTTGGATACAACGACCATGGCATCATCGTCGCGCGGTTCGACTGGAACCCGATGGTCGAGGAAGCGGAAAGGATCCTGGCCGACGAGGGCCGCTAGATCAGTCCCGACCGGGTGACGCCCAGCAATCCTCCCTGGCGTAGGGTGGCGACCGGATAGCCGTCGCTGCGCATCAGATCCAGGGTAAAGCCAGGCTCGACCCTGCGCAGGGATTCCAGCGCCGCCAGCGCGCCTGCCTCGTCATGGCGGTGGTACCGCAGGGCCGCAAGGAACCGCAGCGAGGGACGATTTTCCGGGGCGAACTGCTGAACCGTCTCGAACCGCTGTTCGGCCTCGTCGAAGCGGCCAAGTCGCGTCAGTGCGATACCCAGGCGCATCTGCAAGGTGGCGGGGTTCAGGACCGGCAGCGCCTCGGCCAGCCCCGCCTGCGCTTCGCGATACGCCTCCTTGTGGCGACCCACTTCGGTCAGCGCCTGGGAATAGGCAAATCGCGCCAGGAAATTGCGTGCATCCATCTGCACGGCCTGCTGGGCCAGCCAGAAGCTGACTTGGCCATGGTTCAGATGTCCCTCGATCACCGAACCCACAGCAAGCGCAGTGGCGCTGTAGGGATCGGCCTCGCGTGCCTTCAGGGCAAGTTCCTGTGCTTCCTGGATGCTGACTTTGGGATCGCGAACCAGGCGTTCAACAACCTGCGTGATCAGCACCCAGGCCCGCAACGCCAAGGTCAGGGACGCATTGATCTTTCCGTCCATTCCCGCCAGCGCTTGCTCGGCGCGGTGCAGGCGCGCCTCGTTATAGCTGAAGACATCGGTAAGGGACACGCCAAGTGCGGCATCGATCGTACGAAGGGCTTCCAGCACGCGCAGGATTCCCACGCAGATCTGGGCCGTGCAATCGTTCATCGAAGGGGTCAGGTTGTCCGCATCCAGCACGAACTTGTGGGACCAGAACAGCCGGTCGCTGGGCCGATGGCTCAGCTTGACCAGCAGGTGTGTCCCCGCGCCCATCCGCTTGGCCATTGCGGACAGGACGATTGCGGTCTGGCCGGGATCGGCGCGGTCGGGCATGGTGATCATAGGTACCAGATCGCAGACCCGGCCCGCAGCCTCGCCGATCACCATGGCGGCAATGACACCGCTTTCGGGATCGTTTGTCACAGGATCAGCCGTCAGCAGGACCGGCAAAACCGGCGCTTCGGGCGCGGAGGGCGTGACCGCCTGTTCAGCATGCATCCGGGCGTCGCGCAGCCAGTCTTCGAACTCCGGATCGTCGATATCCAGGTCGGACGCAAATTCCGGCATCTGCCCATCCGGCCCGGGCCGGGCCGTCATGTCCACCCGGACGATGCGGCCGTCCAGGCCCACCCATCCCGGCCCGCTGACCAGGGCCTCGCGGTAATCGCCCAAGGTGATGCGGATTTCGCGCAGCACCTGGCGCAAGCTTGCATTGGCATGATCGGGATCGCGCGTGCTGAACAGAAGATCCTGCAGTCTCGCGCGCAGCACGCGCATGGCCGTCGCGCTGCCCATTACTGCAAGGCCTCCGCGCGCGCGCATCCCGCGCGGCGTCAGGCGCAGGTTTCCTGGGCCGATCAGATCAACCGGCCCCATGAGGCGAAGCGTAAGCGGTTGCATGCACAAAAATGCTTAGGAGAAATCCAGGGTCGTTGTTACGCTTTCCCTTACGGCAAAGATACAGTGTTTTCGATTCACGTCGGTTCATGAGGTTGCGCCATGTCCTTGCAACAAGGTCAACAAGGCCAGCAGGGCCAGCAAGGGCAACAAGGCCAGCAGGGACAACAGGGCCAGGGCGCAGGCGGATCCGCCCATGACGGCCTGCTTGCCGCCGCCCTGATGCGATCTCGCGATGCCATTGTCGGCACGGAAACCATCGCCCTTCCGCAGACTGAGCCAAGCAGGTTGAACATCGCCGACCGGTTGTGCCGCTTGCCGCGTGACTATCGCAATGCCGTCCTGATGTCCGAGTTGCTGGAAGACCTTGCCTTCGTCGCCGAGGATTACAGCCCGACGCAGGATACATCGCAAGCGATTGCCGTGGAGCGGCGCCTGGCCGATGGCGGGGCGGTCGCATATGTCCCCCTTGCCAAGATCACCCGTCCGGATGTCGCGGATTTCGCCAACGCCGCGCCCCTGGTTGTCAACTATGCCGAACTGCGGTCCGATCGCATGGCCGAGATCCTGGCCCAGCAGCAATACCTGATCCCCTTCCTGGCCAGCATCTTGCCCCTTGACCCTGTCCGCAACCCGGCCCTGGCCGAGATGCTGGAAGTGGGGCTGGCCCTGGTCACGCCCGTGGTGATGCGGGTCAAGCTGGCGCTTGGCTGCCCCCGGCCCAACCAGTTCAGCGACCGTATCCAGCCGATGATCTCCGAACCGGCCCATCCCACGCTGCCCAGCGGCCATGCGACGCAGATGTTCACCCTGGCGACGATGCTGTCGCTTCTGGATGACCGGGCAGCCAAGGTGGTCAGCGACAGCCAGATCTATCGCCTGGCCTGCCGCATCGCGATCAACCGGACGGTTGCGGGGGTGCATTTCCCCATCGACAGCGCGGCAGGGGCGGTGCTGGGCATCCAGTTGGGGCGTTACCTGATGGCGCGCGGATCGAACGGCCAGGTGGGGTCGGCGACCTTCGACGGCGCCGCGTTCAACGGGGGTGCGGGGACGCCCCGCGATTTTCATTACGCCATCCTGAACCAGATGGTGACGAACCAGGACCCCTCGACCCGGTTCAATGATGACGCGACCACGGCACGCCCGGCGCCCTTGTGGACATCGCTGTGCCAGCGCGCGGCAAAGGAATGGGGGGACCGGTGGTCATGAAGGAAGACCCGCCCCCGGTCCACTGGTCCGAACCCTGCGCGGCTCATATGTCTCAGCCCGGGCTGTCGTCCTATCTGCATTACCATCATGACCTGCAGGCGCATCGGACCGAGGTTTCCTCGGGTGAACCACCCGGGCAAAGGGCCGATGCAGATCTGTTGGTGCAGCTTGAAGAGGCGTTGCACGATCTGATCTGCCGGACGTTCGAAAGATGATCGAGACCGAGAACATCCTGGGGGCCTTTCGGGATTTTCTGAAGGATCACAAAGGCTTCCTGTCGTCCGATGCATTGAACGCCCATCCTGCAAAAGGGGACCAGGATGATTGCGGGAATCCGGCCCTGGCCTGGATGTCCCCCGGCGCCCTGCCCGATCCAAAGACCGGCTGCATCATCGGGGTGATCGACGACGCGATCCCCTTTGTTCATCAGCGGTTCACGCTGCCCGGCATCCTGTCGCGCATGGCCGCGGTCTGGCTGCAGGACGCGAGGCCTCGGGCCGGCCGGACCACAGACCTTCCATTCGGCGCGGAATGGCGGGGGGCTGAACTGTCTGCCCTGCTGGCCGGCGACACGGGCGGGGAGGATGCGATCTATCGCCACACGGGGGCGGTGGACATGACCCGTCCTGCCACCCCCTCCGGCGCGTTCGAGACAGGACATGGCGCGGCAGTGGCGCCCCTGGCCGCCGGTTTCGATCCGTCCTGCCGCCGGGCGAGGAACCATCCGGTCATCGCGGTCTGCCTGCCGCCCAGGATCACGGCCGATTCGACGGGTGCCCTGGCGCCTGTCCCGATCCTTGCCGGGATCCTTTTCATCATCAATCGCGCCAGGCGCCTGTGCCGATTCATCGAACGGCAGGGCCATGGTCCGGCCCATCTGCCGGTGGTGATCAACATCAGCCTTGGACTGACCGCCGGGTCGCGCGACGGATCCAGCCTTTTGGAACGGTTCATGGATGCCGTTTCCGCGCAACAGGTTGCGGATCTGGGTCCGGTGCATTTCGTGCTGCCAGCGGGCAATCACCGGCAGGACCGGCTGCGTGCCCGCCTGCTGCCGGGCCAATCGGTGGGCTGGCGCCTGCCCCCTGACGACACGACCATCAATGCCATCGAAATCTGGGGTCCGCCCCAAAACGACCCCCCGTGCGGCGGTTTGCAGATCACCCTGACGGTGCCGGGACTGGGGCCTGCCACGACCGCCTTCACGAAGCCTGGCCAATGCTCGATCCTGAGCGGCCCGGACGGGATCCCCCTGGCGCGGGCTTATTACACGCCGCAGCAGACCCGCGGCGGCAAATGGCGCGACGGGATCGCGGTGATCGCCACGCCGACCTGTCCCGAACGCCTGGGGGATCCCTTTGCGCCGCCCGGCGAATGGCGGGTGGGGATCGCCAAGGGCTTGCCCGGCGCCCGCCATGACCTGTCCGTGCAGCGCGACGCGGTGATCCGGGGGTTCCGCCGGGGAGCCCGGCAAAGCTGGTTTCACGACCCCCCCTATCGAAGCCAAGATCCGTCGGGATTTCCGATCCCCTCCGACGACAAGAATGGCGGGCCTTCCCTGGTGATCCGCCAGGATACGATCAATACCTATGCCACAGGCGACTGGCCGCTGCGGGCGGGGGCGGTTTGCGGACAGGGGAACGATGCGGCAATCTATACGGCGCTGCTGGATGCCGACAGCCTTGGCGGCGACATCAGGCCCGGCGATTGCATGGTGCCTGTGGACCGCGCAAGAAACAGCCCCGGCATGATCGTGTGCGGTCGCGACAGCGGCAGCTTCACCCTCGCCTCGGGGACATCTCTGGCGGCTCCGCAGTTGACCCGCTGGCTGGCACGGCAACTGTCCGAGGGCAAGACCCCGGCCGGCCGGACGGCGATTCGCCGGTTGGCCTGGAACGAGACAACCCCGAATCAGATCCTCCCCTCCACGGCCACGCCGGTCATCGGTCTTTCGGCGCGTTTTAAGGATTATTAACGCCCGCCCGGTCGGATTTCACGGCTTTCAGGCGATTTCCTCGGCTTGCTTTCACGTCCGTTTCACGGCCCGGGCCAATACTGCTTCCATTGTAACCGATGATCGGTCGCACGGGGTGACGCCTCGCTAGGCAGCAGCAAGAGGGAAGAACGACATGCCGGGTGACACAATTCCGAATTTCAACAACGTAATCGCCGCGCTTCAGCTTTTGGGCGGTGGACCGGGGGGTGCGCGGAATGCGCCGGTCCATCTGTCCGACGATCTGGAAACGGTGATGCCAGGGCGGTCAGGGAACGGTGCTCCTCTCGCCGAACCCGACCGCCCGACCTGGGCCGCGTTTCGCCGGCTCGAGCAGGAAAACCAGCTTCTTGTCGATCATGTCGAGATGCTGGCCTGCGCCCTGGGTGCCTGCCCAAATTGCTGGGGCAGGATCGAGGATTGCGAAGACTGCGGAGGCGTCGGTCGTCCCGGTGCCTTTGCCCCCGACCGAAGCTGTTTCGACCAGTTCGTGCTGCCGGTCATCGTCCGCGTCATGGGGCGGGCCGATCTGCACGACAACCCTGAACCCCGTCCCGGCGATTACCGGGATCGGGACAACCCGCCAAGTTCCCCCGTGTAACCAGTGTCCTGTCCCTTGCGGGTTGTTTGGCGGATGGTTTTTGCACCATCCGCCAAATTTCTTGCCCTAGAACAACGGATCAAGGGCGAAGGGATCCACGGCGGCCGAGGTGGCAATCGTGCGGCCGGGACCGGACAGGGTGGCGATCTGCCGGGCCAGGATGGCAATGGCCGATGACGCCGCCGCAGCCGAGGCCTCTGGCCCGGTGGTTCCCAAGGGCACGGAAATGTCGAAGCTGCGGGCGTGGTTCGCCCCGCCGCTGCCTTCGTCCGACACGAAATAGCGCCCGGACAGGCGATAGGTGCCATTGGCCTGGGCGAGGGCGCGTTCGACCCGAACCTCCAGCCGTCGCTGCGGGGGTTCGGCCAGGGGCCAGGGTTCGCTGATCACGGTCGCACCGGATGCGTCGGAAATCGCGCGGGCCAGCGACAGGGTGAATGCCCGTTCCGGGTTGTCGGCCCACAGGTTGCGCGGGTTCGACCGCACGGCGCCGTCCTCGGTCTGGAAGGCCACCTCTTGCCCCGACGCATATTCGGGCAGCGACACGTCCTTCAGTTCCGCGCTGCCCAGGCGGTTTGGAACCTGGTCCCCCGTCACCGGCGGGTCGATGATGTAGCGCGCGGTCTTTTCCGGGTTGGAACAGGCCGACAGTCCCAGAAGGCCAAGGCAGGCAAGGGCAAGGGGCAGGCTGTGGGTCATGTCATCGTCCCAGAATGAAGGCGCGGGGGTTGCGTTCGATCAGCCGAGCCAGCGACCCGAAGGCCTCGGTCGCGCGGCGCAGTTCGCGCAGCATGTTGACCGCCTCGGTGTTGAAGGCCGACCGGTCGCCATAGGAGGCCAGCACCCCGTCGGCCCGCGCCGCCGTCGCCTCGAGACGCTGGATCAACTGCGGCAGCCGCTGGACCGAGGTGGCGATTTCATCCGCGGCGGTGCTGGCGCTGTCCAGGGCATTGTTCAGGCTGCCCGCCGCATCGCCGTCGCGCAGGTCGTTCAGCAGGCCCGATGCCGCTTCCAGCGTGTTTGACAGATTGCGTGGCAGTTGCTCGGCATCCTCGCTGCCCAGCATGGCGCGCAGGTCGGCCAGGATTCCTTCGGCCTGGGCGCTGATTTCCGAAAAGTTGAACTCCTCGACCGCAGCGGCGGCGGCGTCGATGCTTTCAACCATCTCGGGGGCATCGGTTGCGGCCAGCTTGACGGCCTCGGCTGCGGCGGCGGCTTCCTCGACCAGGCGGGCGATGTTTTCCGCCGTGCCCGCCTCGCGCAGGTCGCGGGCCATGCCGCCGATATCGGTGGCCGCATCGCGGGTCTGGTCCAATGTCTGCCGCAGGCTTTCGGGAATGGCGCGGGTGTCGTCGGAGCTGGCAAGGGCAGTGATGCTGTTCATCATGTCGGTGGCCGATTGCAGCACGTCTTCAAGCGGCAGGCTGCCCATGCGCGACAAGAAGCTTTGGGCGCTTGCACTGAAATCGTCCAGATCGCCGGGGACCGAGGGCATGATCGGATTCGGTTCGGCGTCCAAGTTGAAGCTGGCTGGTTCGGCATTCGGGATTTCCACCAGCTCGACCATCAGCGATGTCCCCAGGAACCCGGCACTGGCGACGCGCGCGCGCAAGCCATCGGCCACGGCCTGTTGCAGGAAGGCAAGGGCATCCTCGGGCGTGGAATCCTGGGCAAGGCCCAGGCGCGCGGGCGAGATTGCCATGGTCACGATCTGTCGGATTTCGCCCCTCGGTTCGTCCACCGACACGGCCAGATCGGTGACCTGGCCCACGCGCAGGCCCTGGAACTGCACATCCGCGCCCTTGGCCAGGCCTTCCAGGGAATCGTCAATCAGCATGGCGATGCGCAGGGGTTCGGCATTGTCGCTGGCTAGGATGTCGTTGCGCGCCGTTTCCTCGTCCGGCTGCAAGGTATAGACATGGCCGCCCTCGACCGGCCGCCCGCCGCTGACCAGGGTGTCGAAAGCCACGCCCCCCTGCAGGACCGAAGACAGCGAATTGACGCTGAAGGACACCCCCGACGCGCCCAGCGACAGCGAAAAGCCCGAAGTGTCCCAGAACACGGTCGATGTGGTCAGGCGCTTGTCATGGGGCGCCTCGATAAAGGCGTCGGCAATGACCTGATCCTCGCTTCCGGCCAGGCGGATGTTTTCCATCCGACCGACCTGGACCCCGCGATACAGGACCGGCGCGCCTTCGCTGATGCCGTCTGCATTCTCCATCGCCAGCGTCACCTGGGTACCGGGTGTATCCTCGCGGATCAGGGGCGCGCGATCCTGGCCCACAAAACGATCCTGGGGCGCGGCCACGTTTGCGTCCCAGTATCCCTCGATAAAGGATCCGGTCAGGACCGTGTCCAGGCGCGTGACCCCCTGGGCCGTGACCTGCGGGCGGACAATCCAGAACGAGGCGTCGGCGTCGATATAAGGGGCGACGTCCTTGTCCACCCGAATCTTGACCACCACGCGGGACAGATCCGCGGTAAAGCTTACGGATTCGACCTGGCCCACGGTGATTTCACGAAAGCGCAGGGCCGTTTCGCCGGGCGTCACGCCGGTGGCATCGGCAAATTCGACCTCGATCACGGCGCCCCGGTCGGCATAGGCGTTCCAGGCAATGCCCAGCGTCACCACCAGGGCAATGATCGGAACAAGCCAGATCACGTTGATCCCGGCCTGGGCGGCGCGCGCGGCCGTCTTGCGCACGGGGCTTGCCGGTCTTGGGGGCGGCGGCGTGTCGGTCATCGCGATGTCAGTCCTGCCCCTCGGTCCCCGTCCGGCTTCGCAGCGGCAAGCCGCGCCAGATCAGTCTTGGATCAAAGCTTTGCGCAGAAAGCATGGTGAAGGCAACAGACAGCGCGAAGGACACGGCGGCAGGACCGGGATGGATGGAGGCGACAAAGCCCAGTTGCACAAGCGCCGACAGGATCGCCACCACGAACACGTCGATCATCGACCATCGGCCGATGAATTCCACCACCTCATAGATTTTTAGGCGGGTATGGGCCTGTTCCACGGTCGCGGGCCGCCCGGCAACCGTCGCCAGCCAGGCGATCGCCAGGAACTTGGCCCCGGGCACGATGACGGATGCGACAAAGACGATGATGGCGATGTCGTAATTGCCGTAATGCATCAGTTCGACCACGCCTTGCAGGATCGTCGCCTCGGAACTGCCTTGCAGGCCTGCGAATGTCTGGGTGCGCATCATCGGGAACAGGTTGGCCGGGACATACATGATCAGTCCCGCCGCCCACCAGGCCCAGACCTTTTGCAGGCCGCGCCGGTCGGGCGGCACCAGATCCGCGCCGCAGCGGTCGCAGGTCTCCTGACCCTCGGGCCAGACGCGGCCACAGGACCGGCAGCCCAGCAGCCCGGCGCGATGCGCGGTCATGATCGGCGCGTCCGGCGCGTCAACAGTCACGAGGCGCGCCCCCGGGCCATTTCCCGGCCATCGGTATGCAGGCCCGCGTCCTCGATCGCATCCCAGATGGTCGTCTGGCACATGAACCCGCGCGAGGCGAGGTTGACCAGGATCAGCGCGCAGAAGGCCCAGAAGGCGGGACCAAGATGGACGGTCGCAAGTCCCGCCACCTTGACCAGGGCCACCGCGGTTCCGATCACGAAGATTTCCGCCATGGACCAGGGCCGCATCAGTTCGGACCAGCGAAACGCCCGTGCGGCGTGGCGATAAGGCGCACGGCCCTGCGCCAGCGGCGCCAGCGTATAGACCAGCAAAAAGGACCGCAGGACCGGCAGGCCGACGATCATCGCCATGACCGCCAGCACCAGGGGCAGCAGCACCCCGTCGGCAAAGGCCATGCCCACCCCAAACAGCGATGTCGCGTTGCCAAATCCCATGCGCGATATTTCCAGAAACGGAAAGAACACTGCCCCCATCATCAGCACCATCGATGTGAATGCCAGGGCGATCAGTTGCGTGAACGCCCCCCCGCGCGGCTTGGCCAGCACCCCGCCGCAGCGGATGCAGCGGACGGTTTCGCCCGGTTCCAGTTCTTCCTCGACGTGCAGGGCATCGCAGCGCGGACAGGCCATCAGCCCTCGGCCGGTCGTCAGATCAAAGGTGTCGGGTGCATCCATGCGTTCCAAGATAATGCCCCGGCCGCCTTGCACAAGCGCCCTAATGCCGGGCCCCGGCCCGTGCGGCCGAAGTCAGGACGACATTGCGTCCATCGGCCGCGACATCCCCGGTCTCGACCGCGAATTCCAGCCGCAGCCGGAAGCTGTTGCCTTCCATCCCGGCAGTCGCCTGACCTTCGAGCTGCGTCGTAAAGGCATCGATCAGCTGGCTGCCCAGCCCGGTCCCCCCCGACTTATCGGTTTCGTCGATGGAGTTGGCGATTTCCAGAACGCCCCGGCGCGGCGCGGGCGAGGTCAGGCTGATCCTGACCCAGGGCGCGCCCTGGCCAGGGGCGGCACCTGCATATTTCAGCGCATTGGTGAAAGCCTCGGTCGCCAGAAGCGACAAGGGCACGGCCTGATCGGGCAACAGGACCAGCGTCTCGATCTGCGTTTCGATCCGCAAGCCGCTGCCCGGTTCCATGGATGCGCTGACCATCTGGTTGACGATGTCCTGGATCAGCCGCCCGGCCTCGACCGCATCCAGGTGCTCGGCCTGATACAGGTTGCGATAGATCGTCGCCAAGGCCGCCACCCGGTCCTGGACCGAGCGCAGGACACGCTTGGCATCGGGATCGTCGATCACCCGGCTTTGCATGTTGATGATCGAGGCGATCAGCTGGAGGTTGTTCTTGACCCGGTGGTGAACCTCTTTCAGCAGGACGGTCTTTTCGGCGACCGCTTCCTCCATCGCTTCCTCGTCGCGGATCAGGATGCGGGCCATGTTGTGAAAGGTCTGGCTGACATCGCAAATCTCGGTCGGGGCATCGGTCAGGACGGGGGGTGGTTCGGACCGGTTGCCGATGGCAAAGCGGCGCATCTGGCTGCGCAGAACGCTGATATGGCGCAAGACCATGCGGAACACCGCAAAATAGGCGACGGCAAGCGACACCAGCCACAAGGCCATGGGGATCGTCACCGCGCCCAGTCGGGAAATCTGGAACAGCCCCACGCTGGCGGTCTTGGGCGACCAGCTTCCAAGCGCGTAAACCAGGCCCGGCACGGCGGGAACCACGGCGAACATTCGCGTCTGCCCGTTGCCCGCACGCGCCTTGAAGGTCGTCTCTGTCCGGGACAGAAGGTCGGCCAAGTCCATGTTCTGCGGCAGGATATCCTGGGTCGAAACCTGGGCATCGCTGTCCGATGTCAGGATTTCGCCCCGTTGGTTGAAGGTCACGATCCGCGCGCCTTCGGTGCCGAAGGTGGTATTGTGGGTGGAGCGCAAAAGCTCGTTCGTCAGGGAAAGGCCGATATAGCCCAGCAACTGCCCGTTGCGATACAAGGGTTGCATGACCAAGACGACGGACCGCTGGGTGACTGTTCCCCTGTCCAGCGACGTGACCAGCGTGCCCGGTGCGGCGATGAACCTTTTATAGCCTTCCGAGGGGGTGAAATCGACAGGCGCGTCCTGGGGGGACGAGGTGCAGGAACTGATCCCGTCCAGCGGCACAAAGCCCGCAAAAACATAGGTCGCGCTGCGTTCGATGAAATTGCGCATCAGATCGGCGCAAAGCTGCGGTCGGTCCAGCGATTCCAGCACCGCCGGACCAAGCGCGTCGGCCGAGCCAAGGGCGCTTTGCAGCAACGCCCGTTCCCCCGCCGCAGCCGATGACGTGCGACCCAGAAGGGCCAGTTCAACCCCACGCTCGGCCTCTCGAACCAGGTTGAAGTTCTGGATCAGCGAGATCAGGCCAAGCGGAAGGATCGCGACCGACAAAAGGGCACCCAGCCGGAACCCCAGCTTGCGCGTGAAATCCAGCCGATCGCTGATCCGCCGGAGCACCGGCGTATCCTAGCGGGCGATGGTGTGGCTGGAGGCCATCACGGCCAGGGTCGCCTGATCGGTCATGTCCAGATCCTCACCGTTTTCCATGTGCAGCAGTTCGGCCAGCTTACGCCGCCCGCGATTGGCCCGTGACT
This sequence comes from Paracoccus actinidiae, assembly GCF_030863885.1. Taxonomy (NCBI): domain Bacteria; kingdom Pseudomonadati; phylum Pseudomonadota; class Alphaproteobacteria; order Rhodobacterales; family Paracoccaceae; genus Paracoccus; species Paracoccus actinidiae. The sequence continues at coordinate 390,543 of NZ_CP132956.1, read as the reverse complement.
TGACGGTGCCGATGGCCACGCCGGTCATGTCTGCCGCTTCCTCATAGGAAAAGCCGGACGCACCGACTAGGATCAGCGCTTCCCGCTGCTCGTCGGGCAGTTGCTGGAAGGCCGCGCGGAAATCCTTGAGCGCCAGGCGCCCGTCGTGATCGGGACGCGTGGCCTGGCGCGCGGCATGGATGCCGTCGGTGTCACTGACCTCTCGCTTGGTCTTGCGGCGCGCGGAATAGAAGGTGTTGCGCAGGATGGTGAACAGCCATGCCCGCAGGTTTGTGCCGGCCTGGAACTTGTCCATGTTGGTCCAGGCCTTGACGATGGTGTCCTGGACCAGGTCGTCGGCGCCTGCGCCTTCGCGCGTCAACGACAAGGCAAAGGCGCGCAGGGCGGGCAAATGGTCCACCAACTGGTCGCGCGGATCCGTCGTTGCAGGAGTCTTCATTCTGTCACCGTCCACCGCCGCGCTTTGTCGCTTTTGCAAATGAGTCACTTCTGGTCGCGCAATTGTTCAAGAAGGGCCAGAAAACGGTCGGGAATCTGTTCGGTCGTGTCCTGTTCAAAGGCCCGACGCAAATTCTCGTCAATCTGCTTTTCGACTGCCGCCTTGCGACGGTCATCTCGCTTCGGTGTCATTATTTTGTTAGTCCCGGAAATCTTGTGCGCACGTTGTCCAACCTGTAGGGGTTGGGATAGGTTCCGCGCAATATGTGAAATTCGAAGGATGTGAAACATGTCGTCTGCCGACCTTGCCCAGTCGATCGGGCGCGAGCTGCCCTACCTGCGGCGTTACGCGCGTGCGCTGACCGGCAGCCAGCGTGCTGGTGACAACTATGCCGCAGCCACCCTGGAGGCGATCTTGTCGGATCGCTCGGTGCTGGAGGCCGAGGACGATACCCGCCTCGGCCTGTTCCGCACCTTTCATGCCATCTGGCAGAGTTCCGGCCAACCGATCGAGGACGGCGACCGCACCGCGCGCGAGTCGCGTGCGCAGGATCATCTGCGCGGCCTGACCGCCAATTCCCGCGAGGCCTTGCTGCTGCGCACGATCGAGGAACTGCGTTACGACCAGATCGCCCGCGTCATGCAGATCGACCAGGCCGAGGCTGAGGAACTGGTCGGGATCGCCCTGTCGGAAATGAGCGCGACCTTGCGCGGCAAGGTCATGGTGATCGAGGACGAGATGATCATCGCCATGGACCTGAAGGGCATCGTCCAGTCCATGGGCCACGAGGTCACGGGCGTGGCGCGCACCCATACCGCCGCCATCGAGCTGGCCGCCCAGAGCCGCCCAGATCTGATCCTGGCCGATATCCAGCTGGCCGACGGATCCTCCGGCATCGACGCGGTCAACGAACTGCTGCGCGACCTGGGCGACATCCCGGTGATCTTCATCACCGCCTTCCCTGAACGGCTGCTGACCGGCGAACGGCCAGAACCGGCCTTCCTGATCTCGAAGCCCTATTCCGAGGAGCAGGTGCGGTCCGCCGTCAGCCAGGCGATGTTCTTCGCCTCGACCGAGGGGCTGGACGCGGCCTGAAGGGGCGATCCTTCGACCAAGGGCGGCGGATCATTCCGCCGCCTTTTTCACATCCGCCAGCAGGGATGCGCGCGCCTCTCGGGCGGCGCGGACGCGGCGGCGGCGGGCCAGTTCGACATTGATCAACGCCCCCAGCAAGACCGAAAACCCGGCCAGATAGAACCACATCAGCAGGGCCACCACCGTGCCGATCGAGCCATAGATCCGGTTATAGCTGTTGAAGCTGCTCAGATAGGCCGAAAAGGCGACCGAGGCCACGGCCCATAAGAAGGCCGCAAAGACCGCCCCCCAGGTAAAGACCGGCGTGCGCGGCGTTTTCACGTTCGGCCCATAGCGATACAGGATGCCGATCCCCAGGATCACCAGGATGAACATCGCGCCCCAGGGCAGGCCGGCCACCAGCCAGCCGCGCACCTGTTCGAAAACCTGGAAATTCAGCAGGATGGGCACAAGGACGATGGTCGCCAGTCCCGCCAGCGATATGCCCACGATGGCCAGCGTCAGCCCATAGGCCAGCACAAAGCCGAAGACCGTTGAATGGGACCGCACCCCATAGGCCGCATTGAGGCCGCCCACCACAGCCTCGACCCCGGCACGGGCGGCAATGGTGGCCACCATGAAGGACACGAAAGATGCCCACCCGACCGAGGTGCTGCCCGCCGAGGTCAGCGACATAATCTGCGCGTCAATCAGATCTGCGGCGCCATCGGGCAGGAATTCATGCGCCACATCCAGATAGGCCGTGATCACGTTCGGATCGAACCAAAGGCTCCACAGGGCGATAATGGCGGCGAGGCCCGGAAAGACCGCGAACATGGCGTAGAAAGCCACGCCTGCGGCGATCAGGCCCATGTGGATCTTGTCCATGCGTTCCAGAACCGCCGCCACAAAGGCCCAGATCTCGCGCAGCATGGTCAGCATCGGCACCTTCGCCCTTGTGATCGGCCCAGCACCATGGCGTCACCGGCAAGCGGATCTGTCAACCTGTATAGCGTGCCCAGATCGCGCTTTCGCCCAGCCCTGCGACAAATTCGGCATGGGCCGCGGACTCGGCCGGGGTCAGGCGCGGAGGCAATGGCGCGCGGCGCGCGGCGCGGGTGCCGGTGCCACCTTGCGGCCCGGCGCTGGCAACGCTGTCGCGGGGCTGGTCCAGCACCAGGTCGGGCTGCCTGCCGCCGATCAGTTCCAGATAAACCTCGGCCAGCAATTCGCTGTCCAGCAGCGCCCCGTGCCGCTGCCGGTTGGAGTTGTCCACGCCAAAGCGGCGGCACAGCGCGTCCAGCGACGCGGGCGAGCCGGGAAATTTTTCCCGCGCCAGGGCCAAGGTGTCCAAGGCACGCGACCAGGGCAGGGCAGGGCGGCCCAGGCGGCGGAATTCGGCATTCAGGAATTTCATGTCGAAGCTGGCATTGTGGATCACCAAGCGCGCGTCGTCGCGGATGAAATCCACGAAGCCTTGGACAATATCGGCGAATTTCGGCTTGTCGCGCAGGAAGTCATCGCCCAGGCCATGCACTTCGAATGCGTCCTTGGGCATGGGGCGTTCGGGGTTGATATAGACATGGAAAACCCGTCCAGTGGGCAAGTGGTTCACCAGCTCGATCCCGCCGATTTCGACGATGCGGTCGTCCTTGTCCGCGTCGAAACCCGTGGTTTCGGTATCCATCACGATCTCACGCACGGGCGGCGATCTCCTTCACAATGTCCTCGACGGCCTGGCGGGCGCCTTCTGGGCTGTCGGTTGGAATGATCCAATCGGCCCGCGCCCGTTTTTCCGCATCGGGCATCTGCCGCGACAGGATCAGGGCCAGCAGATCTTCTGTCATCCCCGGTCGGGCCATCACCCGCCGCCGCTGGGTTTGCGCATCGGTGGACACCACCGCCACGCCGTCCATCTGCGCCTGATACCCGTTTTCGAACAGCAGCGGAATATCCAGAACGACCAAGGGCGCGTCCGCATGGCAGGCGACATGGGCCTCGCGATCCGCCGCGACAAGGGGATGAACGATGGCCGACAGGTGGTCCAGTGCCGCCGGGTCGTCAGCAATCGCGGATTTCAGCGCGGCACGGTCGATGCCGCCATCCCGCAGGGCCGCCGGAAAGGCCACGGCTACCGGGCCGACCGCCGCGCCGCCCGGCGCATAAAGGCGATGGACCGCGGCATCGGCGTCCCAGACCGGATGTCCCAGGTCGTGAAAGATTTGCGCGGTCGTGGATTTGCCCATGCCGATGCTGCCGGTCAGGCCCAGGCGAAAGGTCATTCCAGAACCACCCGGCGGGTTTCGTCATCAACCTCTGGCCGGCGGCCGAACCAGCGTTCGAACCCGGGGGCTGCTTGATGCAGCAGCATTCCCAACCCATCGACCACCCGGCATCCCCGCGCCTGCGCCTCTAGCAGAAAGGGCGTCATCAACGGCGTATAGACCAGATCCGTGACTAAGGCGTCCGGCGACAAGGCGTCCAGCGGCACGCGCAGGGGCTGCTTTCCCTCCATCCCCAGGGATGTGGCGTTCACGACAGTGGCGGCGCCTTGCAGCATATTGCCCGCCTGTGCCCAGTCATAGACAATCAGGCGCGCACCGAACTCGGCCTTGATCTGTTCCGACCGGATGCGGGTCCGGTTGGTGATCCGCAGTTCCTTGACGCCGCTGTCCAGAAGCGAGGCCACAACTGCCCGTGCGGCGCCCCCCGCGCCGATCACGGCGGCGGGTCCGGCATCAGCCTGCCAGCCGGGCGCGTTCTGGCGCAGGTTGGCCACGAAGCCATAGCCGTCGGTATTGTCCGCATGGATCTTGCCGTCCGGTCGGAAGATCAGCGTATTGGCCGCCCCGATCAGCGCCGCACGATCAGTCACGGCATCGGCCAGGGTCAGCACGGCCTGCTTATGGGGAATGGTGACGTTGATCCCCACGAAGCCCAGCCGGGGCAAGGCGCGCAGAACCTCGGCCAGGTGTTCGGGCATGACGGGCATGGGGATGTAGTGACCGGCAATGCCATAGCGGCGCAGCCAGTGGCCGTGCAGGCGGGGCGACCGGGAATGGGCAATTGGCATTCCGATCACCCCGGCAAGTGGAACAGGGGCAGGGTGGCTTGGCTGATCGTCGGTCATGGCGGGCATCCCTTGGCTCGCTTCACCCTAAATCCTGGCGGCCATGAAAAAAAGCGCCCTTTTGCAACAAGATGGCCAGTGCGCCAGCAGGGCTGTGGATAACAGCCGGGGGGAATCGGGTCGAATCATGGGGGCAGGATCCGGGGCAGGGGCAGGTGGCCAAAACCGGACCGGAACATCCGTCGAACAGCCGCGATACGCCCCCAGGTGCATAACTGCCGGATCTGCGCCGGCGGATCTGTGGAAAAACACGCAACAACAACTGTCTCCACAGATTTATCCACATCTTATAACGCTGACAAATAATGACTATTTCTTTTTTTGACACCTTCGTCCCGGAATTATCCACATCCGGCAGATCCGGGGGCGAATCTTGGGATTTCTGCTTTATCCCACTGTCCACAGGCCCTACATCAACATCATCCTTTATCTTTCTTTCTATTTAAGAAGAAGAACAGCGATGCTGGATTGGCTTTTGGTGATCTATCCCTATGCCAAGGCGTTTCACGTCATGGCGGTGATTTCCTGGATGGCAGGGTTGTTCTATCTGCCACGGTTGTTCGTCTATCACGCGGAACGGGGCGGGACGCCCGAACCTGCAGGCAGCTTCACCATCATGGAAGACAAGCTGCTGCGCCTGATCATGAACCCGGCGATGATCGCCACTTGGCTCAGCGGACTGACACTGGTCCTGACACCCGGCATCGTCGACTGGTCGATGGTCTGGCCCTGGACCAAGGCCGCCGGTGTCCTGGGCATGACCTGGTTTCATATGTGGTGCGCGGGTCAGCGGCGTGCCCTGGTGGCGGGCAGGGGCCACCTGGGACGGCGCTATCGCATGATGAACGAGGTGCCGACGCTGCTGATGGCAGTGATCGTGCTGTCTGTGATCGTCAAGTTCTGACCTGCAAAGATTGACTCAGGCGGCGGGCCTGTCTATGTGACGCACAAGCCCGGCCGTCCGGCCCGGGGTTTCCCGATTCCCATCTGACCAGCCGTGTGGCCATGCTGCGCGGGATTGCGGTGCCATCATGTCCGAAGAACGCCTGAACCTGTCCGAACTCAAGGCCAAAAGCCCGGCCGAACTCCTGTCCCTGGCCGAGGAATGGGAGATCGAGAACGCCTCGACCATGCGCAAGGGCGAGATGATGTTCTCGATCCTCAAGGAGCACGCCGAGGAAGGGTTCGACATCGGCGGCGACGGCGTGCTGGAGGTCGTGCAGGACGGTTTTGGCTTCCTGCGGTCCACCGCCGCCAACTATCTGCCCGGTCCCGATGACATCTATGTCAGCCCCGACATGATCCGCCAGCACGCCCTGCGCACCGGCGACACGGTCGAGGGCGTGATCCGCGCGCCTGGCGAAAACGAACGCTATTTCGCGCTGACCAAGGTCGAGCGGATCAATTTCGAAGATCCCGAAAAGGCCCGCCACAAGGTCGCCTTCGACAACCTGACGCCGCTTTACCCCGACGAGCGGTTGAAGATGGAAATCGAGGATCCGACGACCAAGGACCGCTCGGCCCGGATCATTGACCTGGTATCGCCAATCGGCAAGGGGCAGCGGTCGCTGATCGTGGCTCCTCCTCGTACCGGCAAGACGGTGCTGTTGCAGAACATCGCCCATTCCATCGCGCGCAACCATCCGGAATGCTATCTGATCGTGCTGCTGATCGACGAGCGTCCCGAAGAGGTGACCGACATGCAGCGGTCGGTCAAGGGTGAGGTCGTGTCCTCGACCTTTGACGAACCGGCCAGCCGCCACGTCGCGGTATCGGAAATGGTGATCGAAAAAGCCAAGCGCCTTGTCGAGCATAAACGAGATGTTGTTATCTTGCTTGATTCTATCACAAGACTTGGTAGGGCGTTCAATACCGTTGTCCCCAGTTCGGGCAAGGTTCTGACGGGGGGCGTGGATGCGAACGCCTTGCAGCGGCCCAAGCGGTTCTTTGGCGCGGCGCGCAATATCGAGGAAGGCGGATCGCTGACCATCATCGCGACGGCGCTGATCGATACTGGATCGCGCATGGACGAGGTGATCTTCGAGGAGTTCAAAGGCACCGGTAACAGCGAGATCGTCCTTGACCGCAAGGTGGCCGACAAGCGCGTCTTCCCGGCGATGGATATCCTCAAGTCTGGCACCCGCAAGGAAGAATTACTGGTCGATTCGAAGGACTTGCAGAAAACCTATCTGCTGAGGCGAATCCTGAACCCGATGGGCACGACGGACGCCATCGAATTCCTGATCTCGAAACTGAAGCAGACGAAATCCAACGCGGAATTCTTCGATTCAATGAACGCCTGACGAGGCAGCCATGGACTTGATCTTTGCCGAAGCCACTCCGCCCGGGCGGGGTGGCGTTTCCATTATTCGGATCAGCGGGGATGGCGCGAAGTTGGCGGCCGAACGCTTGGCAGGACCCTTGCCGCGCTCGCGTTATTCTTACCTGCGTAACATCTGCGAGGAAAGCGAGATTCTGGATCGCGCCCTGGTGATGTGGTTCGAAGCGGGACATAGTTATACCGGCGAAGAAGTGGCCGAGATTCATTTGCACGGTGCACCGGTCATTGTCAGACGCTTGGGTCACGTCCTTGCAAGCCAGGGATTACGCTTGGCAGAAGCGGGAGAATTCACACGCCGAGCCTTCCTGAATGGCAAGATGGATCTGTCCGAAGTCGAGGGTCTGGGCGATCTTCTTGCCGCCGAAACTGAATCGCAGCGTCGTCTGGCACTTCGGATGAGCCAAGGCGAGCTGGCCCGTAAGGCGGATGGATGGCGTTCCTTGCTGATCCGGGCTGGTGCCTTGGTCGAAAGCAGCGTTGATTTTGCCGATGAAGACGTTCCTGAAGACGTCCCAGTCGAGGTGTTCGATCTGCTTGCCACCTTCCGGCGGGAACTTGAGGAGCAGATCCAAGGCTATTCCGCTGCAGAACGTATCCGCAATGGCTTCGAGGTGGCAATCATTGGTCCGCCGAACGCTGGAAAATCCAGCCTAATCAATCGTATTGCCCGGCGAGAGGTAGCTTTGGTGTCGGATGTTGCCGGGACGACTCGCGATATCATTGAACTGCGGATTGATCTGCGCGGCCTGGCAGTGACCTTGTTGGATACAGCCGGACTTCGAGATGTTCAGGATTACGTCGAAAGTCTCGGAATTGTCCGCGCGCGCGACAGAGCGAGTGCGGCGGATCTGCGGGTGCATCTGTCTCCAAGTGGGGTAATTGACACGATATTGTGGCAAGACGGCGACCTGGCAGTCGCCAGTAAATCTGATTTGAATGCAACCAGGAAGGGTCTGAGCGTATCTGCTCTGACAGGCCAGGGTCTGGACTTGTTGCTTGACCAGATCTTTGAAACACTTTCTGATCGCACTTCTAACGCTGCTTTGGTTAGTCATCAACGACAGGTTACTGCCTTGATGGAGGCAGTCACAGCATTGACAGGCATTGAGGACCTTCCGCCTGAGTTTTTGGCGGAAAACATCCGACAATCTGCTGTTTCGTTGAATCGTTTACTTGGCAGAATCGGTGCTGAGGACTACTTGGATGTTATCTTTACGTCCTTCTGCATTGGAAAATAGGTGTTTCACGTGAAACAATACGACGTGCTAGTTATTGGTGCAGGGCACGCTGGCTTGGAAGCAGCGGCCGCCTCGGCACGAGTCGGCGCAAGCACAGTTCTCGTTACGATGCGCCGTGAAGACATCGGCACCTTATCCTGCAACCCGGCTATTGGTGGCCTTGGCAAGGGTCATTTGGTCAGGGAAGTCGACGCCTTGGACGGTTTGATGGGGCGATTGGCTGATCAAGCGGGAATTCAGTTCAGACTTCTTAATCGGAAAAAAGGACCTGCGGTTCAGGGGCCGCGTGCCCAGATGGATCGTCATCTATATCGTAGAGCTGCTTTCGCGACTATATCGCGCCAGCCAAATCTTGAATTGGTTTTTTCGGAGGTTGCGTCGCTTGTTGGGCCAGATGACAAAGTTACTGGTATTGAACTGGCAGACGGCACTGTTCTCTCTGCACGTTCGGTGGTCCTTACAACGGGTACTTTCTTGAATGGAACAATCCACATTGGAGATGTCACCCGACCGGCGGGCCGTTGGGGTGATCAGGCGTCAAACAGCCTGGCAAAGTCCTTGATGCGCTTTGACCTGCCTCTTGGCCGCCTCAAGACTGGCACGCCCCCACGCTTGGCTGGTCGGACAATTGACTGGATTAGTCTTGAAAAACAGTGGGGAGACAGTGACCCTGTACTTTTTTCTTATCTAAGCCGAACTGTAGCAGCGCCCCAAATTGCTTGCGGAATTACGCACACCAATCAGCGCACCCACGACATCATTACCAGAAACTTGTCTCGTTCCGCAATGTACGGTGGACACATCTCTGGCAAGGGGCCTCGCTACTGTCCTTCAATAGAAGACAAGGTGGTTCGCTTCGCAGAAAAAGATTCACATCAGATCTTTCTTGAACCTGAAGGACTGAGTGACGATACGGTATATCCCAACGGGATTTCAACTTCGCTTCCTGCCGATGTGCAATTGGATTATGTTCGTTCAATAAAAGGGTTGGAGCATACAGATATCCTCCAGCCAGGCTACGCTGTCGAGTATGATTATGTCGATCCACGCGCCTTGGCAGCGACTCTAGGCGTGAAGAATGTCGACGGCCTTTATCTTGCGGGGCAAATCAATGGCACCACCGGATATGAAGAAGCCGCTGCACAGGGCTTGATCGCAGGGCTAAATGCTGCATATGCGGCGCAAGACCGGGAGCTTGCAGTTTTTAGCCGTACCGGAAGCTATATCGGAGTCATGATTGATGATCTGACATCCAAGGGCGTGACTGAGCCGTACCGGATGTTTACGTCACGTGCAGAATTCAGGCTGACGCTGCGCGCAGACAATGCCGATCAGAGGCTGACGCCGCTTGGTCTTAGACTTGGGTGCGTGGGGGAGGAAAGGCGCCTTGCCTTTGAAGAAGGCCAAGCTCGCTACGACTCAGCAAGATCAGAATTGGAGGCAGCAACCTTCGCGCCTACTGCATTAACGAAAGCTGGCATCACGGTCAGCCAGGATGGACAACAGCGGTCTGTTTTCAGTCTTTTGGGTCAGACTGACATTTCTTTGGAAAAGTTAGTGGCGGTTTTCCCGCCATTGTCCCGGATTCAACCGGAGACCCTGCAGCAAATCAGAAACGATGCCTTGTATCATAGATATACGGACAGGCAGGCGAGGGATGCGGAGTTGCTCCGCAACGACGAAGGAGTTCACCTTCCGTATGACTTTGATTACTCTATATTATCTGGGTTGTCTGGTGAACTTACCGCTAAGCTGATGGCAATCCGACCAGCGACCCTGGCTGCTGCTGCAAAAATTGAAGGTATGACACCCGCCGCCTTGACCCTGCTGCTTACTGCTACTCGCATATCGGCCAGGAAGCAGGCATGACTGTTTCACGTGAAACAACCGGGCGCTTGGAAGTTTACAAATCCATGCTGCAGCGGTGGAATCCTCGCATCAATTTGGTAGCCCCTTCAACTCTAAATGATCTTGAAGCTCGACACATCAAGGACTCATTGCAACTGACACATCTCGCAAATCCTGAAGGAGGCGTTTGGGCCGACTTGGGAAGTGGTGGGGGCCTGCCCGGGTTGATCATAGCAATTGCCTTCGCAGACAGGGCGACCACATTTATTCTGGTTGAGAGTGATCAACGAAAGGCTGCGTTTTTGCGTGCCGTTGTTCGTGAAACCGAGTTGACCAAGGTAACCGTTCTGTCTCAAAGAATCGATGCGGTGCCGCCGTTGAACGCTGAATATGTCAGTGCGCGCGCTCTTGCTCCTTTGAGTGAGCTTATGGCATATCTTGATCTTCACCTTGCACCGTCTGGAACAGCTTTTCTCATGAAAGGCCGTCAATGGCGGACAGAGGTAGAAGAAGCCATGAAGGCTTCGTCCTTCGACTATACTGCCCACCCGAGCAAGACGCAGGATGGTGCGGCGATACTGGAAATAAGCGGGGTCAAACATGGCGCATAGCGTCGTTGCCATTGCAAACCAGAAAGGTGGGGTAGGGAAGACCACAACAGCCATCAATTTGGGCGCGGCCTTGGCTATGGATGGCCATCGGACCATCCTGATCGACTTGGATCCGCAGGGCAATGCCTCAACCGGGTTGGGGATCAATGTCGAGCAACGACGCAAAACAGTGTATGATCTGCTGGCTGGCACGGATCTGCTGACTGACTGCATTATCGACAGCGACATTCCGAACCTGTCCATAGTGCCTGCCACCTCGGATCTGTCATCGGCAGATGTAGACTTGTCGCAGGTCAAGGATCGCACGCGTCTTTTGAAGCGCAAGTTGGATCAGGCAGCAAGTGACAGCATTGTTCTGATCGACTGCCCGCCGGCTTTGGGTTTGTTGACCGTCAATGCCATGGTTGCCGCCGATGCCGTGCTGGTGCCGTTGCAGGCGGAATTCTATGCTCTTGAAGGTCTTTCCCAGCTGCTGTCCACGGTCAAGCACGTCCGGCAAGGCGGCAATCCAAACCTCCGCGTGAATGGCGTCCTGTTGACCATGTCTGATTACCGCAACAACCTGTCGCAACAAGTCGAGGCTGATGCTCGCGCCACCTTGGGTGATCTTGTTTTTACCACGGTTATTCCGCGCAATGTGCGTGTGTCCGAGGCGCCTTCCTTCGCGCAGCCGGTGTTGTTGTACGATCCCTCATCCAAGGGAAGCGCCGCCTATCGTCAATTCGCGACTGAATTCGCAGTGCGCCTGAAACTGGCAAAGGAGGAAGCCTGATGTCCGACAGCAAACTTGCCAAGCGTGGTCTGGGCCGCGGTTTGTCCGCCCTGATGGCCGATCTGGACTTGGACGGACCGGCCGAGGCGAAGCCGGTCAAGGACCGCACGATGGTTCCTATCGAGCAGATCACTGCAAACCCTGACCAGCCTCGGCGACACTTCGACAATGGGGCCCTGCAGGAACTTGCGGACTCATTGCGTCAGCGAGGGGTTTTGCAGCCGTTGATCGTGCGCAAGCACCCCCAGGATGACGGCCTTTTTCAGATCGTCGCCGGTGAACGCCGCTGGCGTGCGGCTCAGATGGCGCAACTGCACGAACTGCCGGTCATCATCCGAGATCTGTCGGACACCGAGGTTCTGGAAGTCGCCATTATCGAAAACATCCAGCGTGCGGATCTGAACGCCATCGAGGAAGCCGCCTCCTTTCGCCAGCTGATGGACCGGTTCGGCCACACGCAGGAGAAACTGGCCGAGGCCTTGAACAAAAGCCGCAGCCATATCGCCAATTTGCTGCGGCTGCTGAGCCTGCCTGATCAGATCCAGGACTATGTCAAGGATGGCAAGCTGACGGCGGGTCATGCCCGCGCCTTGATTACAGCGGATAATCCCTTGGCCTTGGCTCGGCGGGTGATCGACAACACATTGTCTGTGCGTGAAACCGAAGATCTTGTGCGAAAGCAAGGCAAGGCCACTACGGATAGCCCTAAAGTGGGCAGGAAAACCAGCAAGGATGCCGACACCCGGGCCTTGGAAGCGGATCTGTCTGCCCAGTTGAAAATGTCGGTGACCATCGACCACGGATCCAATGGGGGCGGAACCGTCACGATCGGGTATCGAGACCTTGAGGAACTTGACCGGCTTTGCCAGCTTCTGGGTCGATAGGATCAGGGCAAGCTATTGAAGTAAATAGATATCTTCTTGGGTATCTATATCCGCCAAAGTTCCCTTGGGGACCGGGATGCGATAAAGGTCGCTTCGGGTTCGTAGGACCGATGCGGCACCTTGGTCGCCTGACAAACGTGCGATATCGGCAAACAAGGATCGCGGGATGCTGGCTGGCGGTGTGATGCGGTCATCATCGCTTGCCGCAGCAGGCGCGGGTGATGCGGCAATGCGGCGCAACAGAGCAGCATCGACATGGGGCATATCGCCCAAGACCACCAAGGCGCAATCATCCCTTACCTCGGCCAAGCCTGCTTGCAAAGAGTGTGATTGGGGACCGATGCTGCGGATAATCCGAAATTCTGGTAACAAAGCCTCGACTGCCGGATCTGCGGTTACAGCCAGGGCTGGAAAACCGGTTGCAAGGATAGCTTCCGCTGCATGACGGACCAAAGGCTTTCCGCGGTACAGGGACTGCAATTTGCAGGCGCTGCCGAACCGGCGCGATGCCCCTGCGGCCAGCAGCACGACCGTGGTCAAGACGCCTGTCCCAGAACCTCGGCCAGGACAGACACCGCCAGCACGCGGGGATCGCGAGCCGACCCGATCAGGCCAATCGGACCGTGCAGGCGATCCAAGCCGTTTGTGACGCCAAGCTGACGCAAGCGGTCCATGCGGATTTCGCGGGCGCGCCGCGACCCTTGGGCGCCGATATAAAAGGCAGGGGAATTCAGCGCGCGGGCCAAGATCGGTGGTTCCCAGTCGTGATCGTGGAAGAACAGCACGACGGCGCTGCGGTCGTCGATGTCCAGGTCCGCGGGCAGGGCAGGCCAATGCAGCAGGCGGGTGGGGGAACCCTGAGCCTCGGCCTGCGACAGGGTTTGGCGGTCAGGGGCCAGGACCAGATGAGGATAGCCTGCCGCCCGGACCAGATTGGCAAAGATCGACGCCTCGGGGCCTTGGCCGAAGATCAGGAAGCGCGGCGGAGGCGTCAGGGCGATACGGAAACCGTTCGGCATCGGACCCGTCGGCCCTGGGTCGCAGCGTTGCAGGTGCAGATCCGGGGTGATGCATAGCGCGATATGTCGCCGGGCCGCACGCGCCGCGGCAACATCGGCAAGAAGGGCAGGGCAGGGACGGGGGATCAAGGTGACCTCCAGCCCGCCGCCGCAGGGCAGGCGCAGGTCGAACCAGGGCGAACCCTCGCCATAATGCAGACGGGTGGGGCCGTCACGCAGCGCCGCGCGGGCATGGCGGGCCACGTCCGTCTCGATACAGCCGGAACTTAGCGATCCGATATGCCGGTCGCCGCAAAAAGCCATTATCTCGCCCAGTGGGCGATAGGAGGGTCCGGTGATTGCGGTAATGATCGCCAGAACCGGATGGTCGCAACCCAGTGCTGCGGCCAGCGGATCGCCGACCGCATCATCTGCCGCAGAAAAGGCTGCGGTCTGCATCATCCCTCCAGCCCCGCGATGATCTTGTCCGGTGTTGCCGGAAGCTGGCGCACCCGGACGCCACAAGCGTTGTGGATGGCGTTCAGCACCGCAGCACCCGCCCCGCAGATGCCCAGTTCCCCCAAGCCCTTGGCCTGCAGCGGCCCGACATAGGCATCGCGTTCCGGCAGGAAATGCACCTCCAGCGCGGGGACGTCCGCATGGGTGGGGATGTGGTATTCCGCCAGGTCGCGGCTTACGGCATGGCCGTCGCGGGGGTCGTGTTCAAGGGCCTCGGTCAGGGCGATGCCGATGCCGAAGGTCATGCCGCCCAGGCATTGCGACCGGGCGGTCTTTTCGTTCAGCACCCGCCCGCAGGCAAAGACGCCCATCATGCGGCGGACCCGCACCTCTCCGGTCCAGCGGTTCACGGCCACCTCGGCCCAGTGGCTGCCCCAGGTGGCCTGACGATGGGACTTTTCGGTCTTGCCGGGCTGCAGGTGACCCTCGGCGACGATCTGGCCCTTGACCAGGTCGGACAGGGGCTTTGATACGTTCCCTGCCCGGGCCATGCCATTGTGCAGGGTCAGATCACCTTCGTCGCAGCGCATCGCCTTGGCGATTTTCGTGCGGATCTCCTCGCAGGCAAGATACACCGAATTTCCGCTGGACGCCGCGCCAAAGGATCCGCCCGACCCCGAGGCCGGCGGGAAATCCGTATCGCCCAACCGGACCTCGACCCGGTCGGGGGGCAGGCCCAGCATCTCGGCGGCAAGCTGGCCCAGGATCGTATAGGTGCCGGTTCCGATATCGGTCATGTCGGTTTCGACAATGGCATGGCCGTCCTGCATCAGGGTGACGCGTGCGCGGGATTCCACCAGCATATTCACCCGCACCGCCGCGGCCATGCCCATGCCGATACACCATTCGCCGTCCACCCGCTGCCCCATGGGCTTGCGGGCGGACCAACCAAACCGTTGGGCGCCGTCGCGCAGGGCTTCGGCCAGCTTGTGGCTGGAAAAGGGTCGATCCGTGGTGGGTTCGACATCGGGGATGTTGCGCAGGCGCAGGTCCACCGGGTCGATGCCAACGGTTTCGGCCAGTTCGTCCATGGCGCATTCGAAAATAGTGACGCCCACTGCCTCGCCTGGCGCGCGCACCGATCCGGCGGATCCGCGATGAATGCGGGCCACGGCATGAACGACCTGGCGATGCGCCGCCTCATAGGTAAAGGGCGTCGCCTGTGCAACAGGTTCGGTAAACTCGCTGCTGGGCAAGGTCGATACCAGGACGTCGTGGCCGATGCCGGTCAGATGGCCGTCGGCATCGCAGGCCAGACGGATCCGCTGGCGCGTTTCCGACCGGCGATGGGCCAGGTCGAAGACCTGCTGGCGGGTCATCGCGACCATTACGGGCCGGCCCAATTGCTTGGCGGCGATTGCGGCTGCCACGGCCTCGGCATTGATGCCCAGCTTGGATCCGAAGCCGCCGCCGACATAAGGGGCCAGCAACCGCACGCGACTTTCCCGGATTCCAAGGGCATCAGCCATCTGCTTGCGGTTCGACGACAGCATTTGCAGGCCCGCCCGAATGGTGACGCTGTTCCCGTCCCATTCGGCAATGGCGGCGTGGGGCTCCATAGCGGCTGACATCTGCGAGGGTGTGTGCCAGATCTGGTCCAGGGTATGGGCCGCGTCCCGCATGGCCTTGTCCACGTTGCCCGCAGCCGACTGCTTTTTCGGCGGCAGTTCCGGCGTGACCGATTCCGGGATGACCGGCACTGTCTCGGGGGCATAGCGGATGGCGATGTTCTGGGCGGCGTGGCGTGCAGCCTCGAACGTGTCGGCCACGACCAGGGCGATGGCCTGGCCCATGTATTCGACCTGATCGGGCCCGGATGTCGGACCTTTTTCGTCCATGCCCTGCGCGGCATAGCGGACCATGCGCTTGTCTTGGATCACAGCAAGAGCGCCGGGGGCATCGCCGATGTCCAGCACCTTGCCTGCCGGGATGGCGGCCTGGACCAGCACGCCGTAAGCCATGCTTTCGGGACGGGCCTCGGCGGCATAGGCGGCACGGCCTGTTACCTTCAACGGCCCTTCCAGCCGGTTCAGGGGCTGGCCCAGCACGCCTTGGGCCATGTGGTCCAAGCGGTTGTCATGGTTCGGGCCATCGACCCGCAGGTGACGTGTGGCGGTCATGCCGTGGCCTCCAGTCCGGAGGCGTCGCGCAGCGTGGCGATCAGGGTGCGGCGTAGCAAGGGTATCTTGAATTGGTTCTCGCCCCAGGCTTTCGCAGGACGCAGCAGGATGTCCGCCGCCTGCGCGAACAGCGCGTCCGAGGGTTCCTGGCCCACCAGCATCGCCTCGACATCCGGGTCGCGCCACGGCTTTGCGGCGACCCCGCCAAAGGCCAGGGCGGCATGGCCGATGCGGTTTCCGTCCATGACAATCACCGCCGCGACCGACACCAGGGCAAAGGCATAGGATGCCCGATCCCGCACCTTGCGGTAGCGCTGTTGACCGCCCATGGGGGCGGGCAGGGTGACGCCGGTGATGATCTCGCCCGGGCGCAGCACGGTTTCGATATGCGGCGTGTCGCCCGGCAGCAGGTGGAAATCGGCCAGCGGCACCTGGCGCGGCGCGGGGCCGTCAATGTCCACAACGGCGTCAAGCGCGCGCAGGGCTACGGCCATGTCGCCGGGATATGTAGCGATGCAATGTTCCGACGCCCCCAGGATCGCATGGTTGCGCGTCACCCCGCCAATGGCCGAACAGCCCGCGCCGGGGTCGCGCTTGTTGCAGGCCATGCGGCGGTCATAGAAATACGGACAGCGCGTGCGCTGCATCAGGTTGCCGCCGGTGGTCGCCATGTTGCGCAACTGCCCGCTGGCCCCTGCCAGCAGGGCGCGCGACAGGACCGGATAATCGCGCCGCACCGCCGGATGCGCGGCCAGGTCGCTGTTTTTCACAAGGGCGCCGATGCGCAGCCCTGGCCCATCTGATTCCACCCGATCCAGATCCAGCCGGGTGATATCCACGATGGCGTTCGGCGCCATCACTTCAAGCTTCATCAGATCCAGCAGGTTGGTGCCGCCCGCGATGATCGTGGCACCGGCGGGCAGGTCCGCCACCGATGCCGCGCGGTGAAAGGTGAATTCCCTCATGCCGCGTCCTCGCGCCGGTCGGTCGTGCCTGCCGCCTGCCGGATGGCGGCGACGATGTTGGAATAGGCCGCGCAGCGGCACAGGTTGCCGCTCATCCGCTCGGCGATCTCGGCATGGGACAGGTCAAAGGGCCCGTCCAGCGTTTCCGACGCGTGGCTGGGCCAGCCTGCCGCGATCTCCTCGAGCATTGCCGTGGCCGAACAGATCTGCCCCGGCGTGCAATAGCCGCACTGGAAGCCGTCGTGGTCCAGGAACTGCTGCTGCAAGGGCGACAGGCGATCCGGGCTGCCCAGACCCTCGATGGTGGTGATCTGCGCGTCTTCCGCCATGCAGGCCAGCGTCAGGCAGGAATTGACGCGGCGCCCGTCCATCAGCACCGTGCAGGCGCCGCATTGCCCATGGTCGCAGCCCTTCTTGGTGCCGGTCAGCCCCAGGTGATGGCGCAATGCGTCTAAAAGCGTGGTGCGCGGATCCACGTCCAGGGCATGGGCGGCGCCGTTGAGGTGAAGTGTTATCTGCATGAATCCCCCGGTTGCTGGCATCTGGGCTGGCTGGTGGCAGGCCTCAACCGCCAGCCGGGCCGGACGTTCCATGCGTCCGTCGCTTTCCCGGCAGGCGGTTTGGGGCGATCAACGCGCGGTGATGTCCTGGCCGCCCATTTCCTGGAACGTGGCCCGCACCAGATCCGCGGTGTCCCGGCTTGCATCGGCGGACACCTTCACCGCCCCTTGCAGCGCCGGTTCGGATGGCGTGTCACCCTTGTTCGCATCCCCGCCGGAAGGGCGGGTGCCGGCGGTGTTATCGTCACCCTGCGCCTCGGCAAAGATGTCGGCGCGGTTCAGGCCATGCTGCTGCACCAGATGTTCGATGGCGTAATCGGCGGCTTCGCGGGTCTGAAAGACGGCCGAGATGGTCGTTGTGGCATTATCCGACATGATGTTTTTCCTGTGATCGGGGGTTGGGGGCGTCCGGCAGCAGCAGATCGACCAGGCGAGCGGCGGTCAGGCCAAGCGCCGCACCGGCGACCACGTCGACCGGGTAATGTCTGGCGCGCGGGATCTGCACGCCGGATGCCAGTGCCGCGGCAATGCTTGCGGGCAGGGCCAGGGGCGGCACGTCGCGCACCACAACCGCCGCCACCGCGACTGCCCCGGCGGTATGGCCCGACGGGAAGGATGTGTCATGCCCGCCCTCGCTTTCCCCCACCTCGAAAGCATAATCGCGGTCCTTGACGATTTCCTCGGGGCGGGTGCGGCGCAGGCGGTTCTTGATCCGGCGCTTGACGACATTCGCCAGGATATGGGCCGCCATCATCCGCATTCCCGTGCGCGCGATATGGGGCCGCCCGCTGACCAGCCCGCCCGCGATGACCGCGCCGCAGACCAGGGCCAACGGGATCTGATCGGCCAGTTCGCTGGCCGTGCCAAGGGTTTGGACCACGGGATGATGGCGGTGCCGGGCGGCCGATGCCGCTGCCTCGACATCCATCCGCTCCAACCCCTCGGTTTGGGGGGCGGGATGGTCCGGGGGATCGGTTGTGTGTGACATGCCTTCGTAACGGCGGGAACGAGGGGCGGTTCCGGGGCGGGAACGGAACAAATCGCCTCGCGCGCCGGTTTCTCCAATGCCACCACCGAGACAGACAGGAGAATCGAGAATGGCAAATGCAAGCAGCAAGAAGTTCGGTGCCGGTCAACAGGACCAGGGCAAGGGCGACGGCAGCGGCGGGATGTCACCCGATACGATGGACGAGCTGCCGGAAAACGAGGTTCTGTCCAACCGGGACAAGTCCCGGCATTCGGACCAGCGAGGCCTGGATTCCCGTCATGTCCAGACCGAGCAGCATCAAGACCATGTTGCGAACCGCCAGTCCGATGCCACTGGCGACGGTCAGGATTAGGCCATGGGCAAGCATCCCAAGTCCGATGATCCGACCGACAAGGATCTGCGCGAGGATCCCGGTATCGGCGGATCCAAGGGTGCTGGCCGCGACGATCCAGAAATCGGCGCGACAATACCTTTGAAGGCGACGTGCTGAACGACACCACCCCGCAAGGCGGCGTCGATCCCGATCAGCGCGACCGCACCAACCCATAGGAGGCAGCCATGGTCGGAAAGAAAACCCATGACCAGCAACAGCGGATCATCGAAAAGAAGGTCGATACGACCAATGCCGATCCTGATTTCGATCCGCGCCCCGATCTGAAGGCGTCAGAACGGCGCGAGGCGCGCAAGGATGATCAGTCCGAGAAATGAGGGGGGCCGGCCGCCTGATCGCGGTCCAGCATGGCCGATGCCGGATGTCATCCGGCACCGGCCAGGATCGGTTGGTATTCTGATCCTATTCCCCGCCATTCGTGGCGCGGTCGTTCTGCCTGGCCGATCGGTCGCCAGCCTCTCGGTTCTGGCCTCCGGCATTCGGTTCATGGGACTGGTGGATCTGCTTGGGGTTCAGGTCCGCATGGTCCATCTTGGCCTGCTGGGCGGATTGCTTGGTGGCGTATTTCTCGTTCTCGGCCTTGGGGTCGAATTTCTCTGACATGGTCTGCTCCTTTCCAAGGGTGCAAGGATCAACCCGCGACCTCAGGGTCCGTTCCCGGCTGCGGCTTTCTCTTGCCTTTTGCGGGGGATTTGGTTTCGTGGGGTCCAGCCTGTGCCGGCCCTTCCAATCCGCCGGACACAACCTTCTTGGGAACGAATGCCATGTCTCTTGACCTGAACCAGAACGACCTGTCCCATGTGGTGTCTGCCGACCGCGCTCATGTCTGGCATCACCTGTCCCAGCACAAACCCTATGAAACCACCGACCCGCGTGTCTTCGTGGAAGGCAAGGGGATGCGGCTTTGGGACACCAACGGGCGCGAATATCTGGACGCGGTGTCTGGCGGCGTGTGGACGGTCAACGTGGGCTATGGTCGGGAAAGCATTGCCAATGCGGTGCGCGACCAACTGGTCAAGCTGAACTATTATGCGGGGGCGGCGGGCAACGTCCCGGCGGCGCTGTTTGCAGAACGGCTGATCGCCAAGATGCCGGGGATGAGCCGGGTCTATTATTCGAACTCGGGGTCCGAGGCCAACGAGAAGGTCTACAAGATGGTCCGCCAGATCGCCCACAGGCAGCATGGCGGCAGAAAATGGAAGATCCTTTATCGTGACCGCGATTATCACGGTACCACCATCGGCACGCTTGCGACCAGCGGTCAGGACCAGCGGGCCGCCCAATACGGTCCCTATCCCGACGGCTTCGTCCGCGTGCCGCATTGCCTGGAATACCGTGCCCAGTGGGACGTGGAAAACTATGGGCAGCGCGCGGCGGACGCCATTGAGGAAGCGATCCTGCGCGAAGGCCCAGACACCGTGGGCGCCATCGTGCTGGAGCCGATCACCGCGGGCGGAGGGGTGATCGTGCCGCCCGAGGGATACTGGCCGCGGGTCCAGGAGATCTGCCGCAAGTACGATATCCTTCTGCACATCGACGAGGTAGTCTGCGGGCTGGGCCGCACCGGCACCTGGTTCGGATACCAGCATTACGGCATCCAGCCCGACTTCGTCACCATGGCCAAGGGGGTGGCCTCGGGCTATGCGGCGATCAGTTGCACGGTAACAACGGAAGCCGTCTTCGAGATGTTCAAGGACGCTCCCGAGGACACGATGAGCCATTTCCGCGACATCTCGACCTTTGGCGGCTGCACGGCGGGTCCGGTGGCCGCGCTGGAAAATATGCGCATCATCGAGGACGAGGGACTGCTGGAGAATACCGTGGCGATGGGAGAGCGGGTGCTGGCCAACCTGCGGGCGCTGCAAGAGCGTCATCCGGTGATCGGCGACGTGCGTGGCAAGGGGCTGTTCTGCGGTGCCGAACTGGTCGCCGACCGCACCACAAAGGAGCCGCTGGACGAACGCCGTGTTCAGGCCGTGGTGGCCGATTGCCTGAGCCAAGGCGTGATCATCGGCGCGACCAACCGCAGCTTGCCGGGCCTGAACAACACGCTGTGCCTGTCGCCCGCGCTGATCGCCACAAAGGACGACATCGACCGGATCACTGATGCCATCGACGCGGCGTTGACGCGGGTGATGACCTAAGAAGCAGCGGGTTCCGTGTGAAGCATCCTGCCGGCCTTTGACGATATTGCTTCATTGACCATGCTGTCCTCGCCTCGCGCCGCCTTGTTGTCGGCATGAGGCATGATTTCCGTCATGTCTGGGATCATCATGCCGCCCGGCCGCGATCATGCGGGCGGGCGGTAAACTGACACGGCACCCATCGCCCGCCAGAATCACAGCTTCACCCCGGCGGATCCGGCAGTGTTCTGCACATGGAGGCGCATTCTTTTTCCTGCCGCCTTGCCATTGCCCCGCTCCAGGGCGTCAAGGATCCGCCAATGCTCGGCAATCGATTGGCGCATTCGGTCCGGGTCGGTGTTCGGAATGGGCTGGCGCTGCGTTTCCGTCAGCAGTTGCTGAACCGTGCGATACAGGTCGGTCAGCATCCGGTTGGGGCAAGCCATCGCGATGCCCAGGTGAAGCGCCAGATCGGCCTCGACATGGGCCACCAGGTCGCCGGACTGCCAGGCATCCTCGAAGGCCTGGGCGGCGTTCTTCAGGCCTTCCAGGAGAGGGGGCGTCATGGCGGTGGCTGCCAAGCGGCACAGTTCGGCCTCGATCAGGACACGCGTCTGGAACACGTGGCGCAAATCATGGGCATTGTCGTACCGCCAGGGCAGCGATGCGGGGCGCGAGGCAGGATCGGTCACAAAGCTGCCGCGCGCGGGCAGGGTCTGCACCAGGCCCAGGGTTTCCAGCGTCAGCAGGGCCTCGCGCAGCGACGGTCGGGACACGTTCAACTGTTCCGCGAGAATGCGTTGCGACGGCAGCTTCTGGCCCGGACGCAATTCCCCCGACCGGATCATGTCCTGCAAACGGCGCGCGATGGTTTGTGCGACCGGCCCCTTGTCGCAAATCAGCCTGCTCATCGTTTCACCCCCTGTCTACCGCCCCCTGCTTTCCGCGAACATAGATGTTGCAAAGAACAGGTTCCCATGCCTCAATACTGGTCAGACCGGTTTGACCGGTCAAACCAAAAACAAGACAACGGGGATGTATCATGAGAAAAAGTGGAATGCGACGCCTGGGCCTGGCCTTGGCGGTGCTGGCCGGAACGGCATGGTCCGCTGCCGCGCAGGACAAGCTGACGGTCGGGGCAAACATCGGCAACGTGCCATGGGAGTTCCAGGACGAAACCGGTCAGTTTGTGGGCTTCGAGATCGACCTGGTCGCCGCCGTCGCCGAACGTCTGGGGGCCGAGGTCGAGACGGTGAACATCCCCTTCAACGGCCTGTTTTCCGCCGTGCAATCGGGGCGGATCAACATTGCCACCTCGTCCATCACCATCACGGACGAGCGGTTGAAGTCGGTCAGCTTCGCCCAGCCTTATTATGACAGCGACCAGTCGCTGACGGTTGCCGAGGGCGGTCCCGCCTCGCTTGAGGAATTGAAGGGCAAGGTGGTCGGCGTCGATACCGGATCGACCGGCGATATGTGGGCCAGCGACCAGCAGGCCGCCTATGGCTTTGCCGAAATCCGCCGCTATGAAGGCCTTGCCCCCGCCATGCTGGACCTGAACGCAGGACGCATCGACGGCTATATCTCGGACATTCCGGCGTTGCTGTATTACGTCAAGGACAAGCCGGAACTGAAGGTCGTGGCGCGGATCGAGACCGGCGAGAAATACTCGATGATGTTCGCCAAGGATGCCGAGTTGGCAACGCAGGTGAACGCGGTGCTGGACGACCTCAAGACCGAGGGGGTCATGGCCCAGTTGCACGAAAAATGGTTCGGCGTGGCGCCTGACGCCGGATCGTCGACCGTGACCGTCCTGCCGATGCCCAGGCTGAACTGATCGGGACCGGGCCGGGGGACGCCCCTGGTCCGGTTCTGCGATCCACCGGCAAAGGACGGCCATGGATATCTTCGACACCTTCCTGAACGCCGAGATCATGCGGCGCAGCCTGCCCATGCTGATGCAGGGGCTGTGGATCACGCTCCAACTGGGCGCGGCCAGCATCGTCGCGGGGCTGGCCCTGGGGCTGGCCCTTGCGATGACACGGCTTTACGCCGCGGCGCCGCTGCGCCTGCTGACACGGGTCTATATCGACGTGTTCCGGTCCATTCCCCTGCTGGTGCTGCTGATCATCGTGTATTACGCCCTGCCATTCGTGGGCCTGCGCTTGTCGCCCTTCGTGTCGGCAATGACCGCTCTGACCCTGGTATCGGGGGCCTACACGGCCGAGATCTTTCGCGCGGGGATCGAGGCCATCCCGAAAGGCCAGTTCGAGGCGTCCGCCGCCCTGGGCCTCAGCGGGCCGCAGACGATGAAAGAGGTGATCCTGCCGCAGGCGGTCAAGATCGTCATCCCGCCCTTGACCAACAATTCGATCAACGTGGTCAAGGACACAGCGCTGGCTTCCGTTGTGGCGATGCCCGACCTGCTGAAGCAGGCGACGCAGGCGCAGGCCCTGGCCGCCAACCCCACGCCCTTGATCGTCGCGGCCGTGATCTATGTGGCTTTCCTGTGGCCGCTGGTCGCCGCCGTGTCGCGGATGGAACGCCGCTTTGCAGCCAGGAGGCGCTGAGATGACGGGCTTTGTCAGCATCCGAAACCTTCACAAGTCCTATGGCAGCTTCGAGGCGCTGCGGGGCATCGACCTGGATGTCGCCAAGGGAGAGGTGGTCTGCATCATCGGCCCATCGGGGTCGGGCAAGTCCACCCTGATCCGCTGCATCAACCGGCTGGAAAGCTTTTCGCCCGAAAGCGAGATCCGTGTGGACGGAATCCCCGTTGCCACCGGCCGCGCCTTGGCGCGTGTCCGGGCCGAGGTCGGCATGGTCTTCCAGTCCTTCAACCTGTTCCCGCACCTGACGGTGCGCGAAAACGTCATGCTGGCCCCCCGCAAGGTGCGTGGGGCGTCGCGCACCGATGCCGCGCAACGGGCCGACGAGCTGCTGGCACGCGTGGGCATCGCCAACCAGGCCGACAAATATCCCGAACACCTGTCGGGCGGGCAGCAGCAGCGCGTGGCGATTGCCCGCGCCCTTGCCATGGACCCGCAGGTGATGCTGTTCGACGAACCGACCAGTGCCCTTGACCCCGAGATGGTGGGCGAGGTTCTGGACGTGATGCGCGACCTGGCCCGAACCGGCGTGACCATGATCGTCGTCACTCACGAGATGGGCTTCGCGTCCCAGGTCGCCGACCGCGTGATCTTCATGGACGCGGGCCAGATTGTCGAACAAGGCCCGCCCGCGCAGGTGCTGGCCAATCCCGCCCACCCGCGCACCCGGAATTTCCTGGGCGCCGTACTGAACCACTGAAAGCAGATGACAATGACAGCTCTCGACATGGCCCATGTGCAGTCCCGGTTTCCCGGCCTGACGAACGACTGGGTGTTCTTCGACAATGCGGGCGGGTCGCAGATCTGCCAGCCTGCGCTGGACCGCGTGGTCGAATTCCTGACCCATCGCAACGTCCAGATCGGCGGCAGCTATGCCGTGTCCCAGGCCGCGGCCGAGGCGCTGATGCTGGGCCGCAAGGCGGCCCAGACGCTGGTCAACGCCGCCCGCCCCGAGGAGATCGTCTTCGGTCCCTCGACCACGGTGCTGTTGCAGAACCTGGCAACCGCGATGCGCAGCCAGTTCCGCCCCGGCGACGAGGTGATCGTGACCATGGCCGATCATGAAAGCAATATCGGTCCCTGGATGCGGCTGGCCGATTTCGGCGTGACGGTGAAGGTCTGGCCCCTGAACCCGCAGACCCAGGATTTGCAGCTGTCGGATCTGGCCCCCCTGATGACCGACCGCACGCGCCTGGTTTGTGTGACCCATGTGTCCAACATCCTGGGCAAGGTGCATCCCGTCGCGGATTTTGCTCGTTTCGTGCATGACCATGGCGCGCTGATCTGCGTGGATGCGGTGGCATACGCCCCCCACCGGCTGATCGATGTGCGGGCCTGGGATGTCGATTACTATGTCTTCAGCCTTTACAAGGCCTATGGCCCGCATGGCGCGCTGATGTACGGCAAATACGACCTGCTGGCCGACCTGGACGGACTTTACCATTATTTCTATGGCAAGGACAAAGTCCCCGGAAAGCTGGAACCGGGCAACCCCAGCTATGAATCCGCCTATAGCACCGACGGGATCGTGGATTACCTGACCGGCCTTGCGCGCCACCATGGCGCCACCGGCGACCGCCGCGCCTTGGTTGCCGCCGCCTATGACCGCATCACCGCGCACGAGGATCTGCTGACCGACCGGCTGCTGTCTTGGCTGGGGGGCCGCAACGATTGCCGCATCGTTGGTGAGGGAACGAACCGCGACAGCACCCGCGTCCCCACCATCGCGTTCAAGTTCGACTCCGTGGATTCCGGCAACCTCGTCCGTGCCATGGACGGCCATGGCATCGCCATGCGCTTTGGCGATTTCCATTCCCGCCGCCTGGTCGAGCATCTGGGCCAGGATCACGCAGGCGGCGTTTTGCGCGTCTCGATGGTGCATTACAACACGGTGGAACAGGTGGACCGGCTGACCGAGGCGCTGGGCTCGATCCTGGCCAAGGCGGCATGAGGCGACAGGCCCGCCAGATATGACAAGCGCGGCTGGCCCGGAGTCCGTTCAGACCCCCCTGCCAGAGCCAAGGGCGACAAGGTTTCCCGCTTGGCTCGGCAGGAGCCGGATTGAGAACGGGCGGCCAGGACAACGCCGGTGGTGATCCCGGCCTGCGGGGGCCGGACTTCAGTCCAGTATCAACCCGAAGGCATTGGGGGGATCATGCGTCATGTTACGGTTGGAACGGCTTTGCAGGTCATGGAACAGGGCGTCGCTGGCCACCCGCTTTGGCTTGGCGGGCGGGCTGGTGTTGTTGGTCTTCGCGCTTCTGGTGGGCAGTCTTGTGGCGCAGCGGATCCAGCAGATCGTGGTCCGCAACACCGCCACAGCCGCCGCGCTGTACATGGAC
Organism: Paracoccus actinidiae; assembly: GCF_030863885.1. Classification (NCBI taxonomy): domain Bacteria; kingdom Pseudomonadati; phylum Pseudomonadota; class Alphaproteobacteria; order Rhodobacterales; family Paracoccaceae; genus Paracoccus; species Paracoccus actinidiae. The sequence continues at coordinate 364,591 of NZ_CP132956.1, read as the reverse complement.
AGCTTCCTGCATCCCCTGGTCGAAAGCTATGTCGGCAATGACACCCCCTCGCCCGCGATGCGCCGCGCCCTGGAGGAGGTTCTGCCTGCGACCCCGATGGGCGACCGCATCCTGTCCTACAAGATCTGGCGCCCCGGCGGCATCGTGATCGAGGCTTCGGACCCTGACCTGATCGGCCGGACCTTTCCCCCCTCGGCCGAATTGCAGCAAGCCTGGGCGGGCCGCATCGCCGCCACCTTCGAGGACGAGGCCGAGGAAGAAGACAGGGCCGAACACGCCTTGGGCGTGCCCTTGCTGGAAATCTACAGCCCCATCCGCGCCGACTGGACCGGAGAGATCATCGCCGTGGCCGAGGTTTACGTGGCCGACCCCAAGCTGAAGGCCGACCTGACAGCTTCGCGCAACATGGCGCTTGGGGCGGTGGGGGGCATCGGGCTGGCGCTTGGTTCGCTGCTTTATGCCATCGCCTATGGGGGCAGCCGCACCATCGAGGCGCAGCGTCGCGACCTGGACCGCCGTCTGGCCGAACTGCGCGATCTGTCCGATCGCAACCAGGCCCTGCGCCTGCGCGTCCAGCAGGCAGCGGGCCGCGCCGCCATGTCCGCCGAAGGCGCGCTGCGCCGCATCGGGGCGGATCTGCATGACGGCCCGGCGCAGTATCTGGCCTATGCCAGCCTGCGCGTCGATGCTCTGGGGCAGGCGATGGATCATCCGCCCGAGGAACTGACCTGCCTGCGCGACGCCCTGGGCCAGGCCATGACGGAAATCCGGGCGATCTCGCGCGGGCTGGTTCTGCCCGAGGTCGCCGATCTTTCCGCGCAGCAGATTATCCGCCTGGCAGCCCAGTCCCATCAGGTCCGGTCCGGCCAGCCGGTTTCCTTAAGGATCGACGACGATTGCCCGATGCTGTTGACGCCCGCCCTGCGAATATGCCTGTTCCGCTTTGTCCAGGAAGGGCTCAACAATGCCAGCCGCCATGCCGCCGGGTCGAACCAATGGGTCGTTCTGATCTGTTCGGCGGGTTTGCGGCTGGCGGTGCGCGACGACGGGCCGGGCCTGGCAGAGGGCAGCGTGCCAGGCCTTGGCCTTGGCGGCCTGCGCGACCGGGTCGAGGCCTTGGGCGGGCGGTTCGGACTTGACCGCAAGGACGGGCATACCGAATTGTGGATGGAGGTGACGCCATGACCATGCACCGCGTTCTGGTGGCGGACGATCATCCGCTGTTTCGCGAAGGGGTCGCACGGACCCTGGGGGAAAGCGGCCATTTCCAAGTGGCGGGCACGGCGGCCTCGGGCGCCGAGGCGGTTGACCAGGCAAGGCGGCTGGCCCCGGACATGGTCCTGCTGGATCTGTCGATGCCGCAGGGTGGATTATGGGCATTGGAGCGGATCATGCGGATGGACCCGGCCCCGGTGGCAGTGATGCTGACCGTGTCCGAGGACAGCGACGCCGTATTCGCGGCCCTGGAAGGCGGCGCGCGGGGTTATCTTCTGAAGGGCATCGGCGGCGCCGAACTGGTCACGATCCTGGAACGGCTGATGGCGGGGGAAAGTCATGTCGCCCCGGCCCTGGCCGCCCGGTTGCTGACCCGGATGGGCAGGGCGCAACCCGCCGAACCCGATCCCCTGGCCTCGCTGACCGCGCGCGAGGAGGAGATCCTGCGCCTCGTATCCTCGGGCCTGGCCAACAAGGAGGTCGCCCGCCTGCTGGATGTGCAGGAACGGACCGTCAAGCACCACATGACCCAGATCCTGCAAAAGCTGCATCTGCGTAACCGGACCGAAGCCGCCTTGCTGGCGCAAAAACGATGGGGCGACGGCTGACCGTCGCCCTTGGCGTCATGTTTCAGGACGTTCAGCGGGCGATGGCGCCCAGACGGTCATAGTCCTGCCGGGTCGCCGCACGCTCGACCACGGTGCGGTTCCGGGCGTCCTTCAACTCGTACCGGCCGTTTTCGACTTCTTCCTTCCAGCCGTCCGCATAGGTCACCTCGATCCCCCGCGACGAGCTTTCGGCGCGCGCAGGCGTGCGGTCGCCGACAGTGCCGGGATTGCGCCCATCGTCCCGCCCGCGTCCCCGGCCATGATCGTCGTTCCTGGCATCGTCACTGCCCCGGCCGCGTCCCCGATCGCCGCCTTGGTCATCGCTGCCCTTGTCATCGCCGCCCCTGCCGCGTCCGCCGTTGTCGTCGCCGCCCCGGTCATCGCCGCCCCTGCCGCGCCCGCCGTTGTCGTCGCCGCCACGATCATCGCCGCCTCTGCCGCGTCCGCCGCTGTCGTCACCGCCACGGCCATGTCCGCCACCATCGCCCCCATTGTCATCCCCCCCGCGGCCATGCCCGCCGTTGTCGCCCCCGCTGTCATCCCCTCCACGGGCATGGGCGAAAGCCGGGGAAAGCGTCGGAAAGGCACCATGGTTGAAATCAGGGGCGACCGGCATGGCTATTGCCGCCCCGGCAAGTAACAGCAGCATCAGCCGCGATCCAGCCGGACGAGACGGGAAAGATGGTTGCGTACGCATGGACATATCCTTTCATGATGGGCCAAAGGCCCGGAGACACCCCTGAATTGAACCACGGATCGCCTTCTGGCGGATCGGACCAATGTCCAGTCCGTTCGGCGCAGAAGTCCATGCATCGGTGGCACCCAAGGCCTATGACACTTATCAAAAGGGGTCGCCGACATGGTGATCCGACCCGGATCGTCCCGATCACCGAACCATCCTGATTGATCTGCAAAAGCACAAAGTGTATTTATGATGTCGACAATCCTGATGGCGCATTTCGGAGAACGGATCGATGGCAGAAACCGGCGGCTTTCCCGAACGCAGGCGTGGGTCGGGCGTCAAGCTGGTCTATGACCAGCTGCGCGACGAGATCCTAGATCTGGTGCTGCTGCCCGGCAGTCCTATCGACGAGGTGCAGCTGGCCGAGCGCTTTGGCATGTCGCGCACCCCCATCCGGGAAGCCTTGGTGCGGTTGGCGGGCGAGGGGCTGGTGGAAACCCTTCCCAACCGCTCCACCATGGTCGCCAATATCGACTTCCTGAACCTGCACACCTTTTTCGATGCGATGACGCTGATGTACCGCGTGACCACGCGGCTTGCCGCGACCTATCACCGCCCTGCCGATCTCAAGACGATCCGCACGCATCAGGCCCGCTTTGCCGCTGCCGTGGCGGCCCAGGACGCGCTGGGAATGATCGCCTCCAACCGCGATTTCCACGCGGCCATCGCCGAGGCTGGACGCAATCCATATTATTCCAGCCTGTTCCTGCGCATCCTGGACGAAGGACGGCGCTTGCTGCGGCTGTATTACCAGTCCTTCAACGATCGCCTGCCCCCCGAAATCGTCCAAGAACACGAAGACATCATCGACGCCATCACCGCCCGCGATACCGAACTGTGCGACCGGCTAGCCAAGACACACGCCGACCAGATCATCCGGCAAATCCAGCATTTCCTGGCACGGGACGAACGGCAGACCGTCAGCCTTTAGGTCGCCGGATTCTTGTCGACAAATAAAATGCAAATGCTAGATTGCCGTCGAGAGAATCGGCCGCGATGCCGTCTGCCTGTCCGTCGAAAAGGATTTCCCATGCACACCCAGATCTTCACCGGCGTCATTCCCGCGCTGATGACGCCCTGCACCCCCGATCGCAGCCCCGATTACGACGCGCTTGTGCGCAAGGCCCGGGAACTGATCGCGGCGGGAATGTCGGCGGTCGTTTACTGCGGGTCCATGGGCGACTGGCCGCTGCTGACCGATGCGCAGCGGATGGAGGGGGTGGAACGTCTGGTCGGCGCGGGGGTCCCGGTGATCGTGGGCACGGGCGCGGTCAATTCCGCCCTGGCAGTGGCCCATGCGGCCCATGCACAGAAAGTCGGCGCGGCGGGGCTGATGGTGATCCCGCGGGTGCTGTCGCGCGGCCTGTCGGCCACCGCGCAGCGCCATCATTTCAAGGCGATCCTGGCGGCTGCGCCCGACCTTCCCGCCGTCATCTATAACAGCCCTTACTACGGCTTTGAAACCAAGGCAGACCTGTTCTTTGCCCTGCGGGCCGATCATCCGAACCTGGTGGGTTTCAAGGAATTCGGCGGTGCCCGCGCCATGACCTATGCGGCCGAACACATCACCAGTGCGGATGACGGCGTGATCCTGATGGCAGGGGTCGATACCGGCGTTTACCACGGCTATGTCAAATGCGGCGCCACCGGCACGATCACCGGCATCGGCAACGTCATCCCGCGCGAGATCCTGCATTTCGTGGCGCTTGCCAAGGCGGCGGCCGGGGGCGATCTGGACGCCCGTGCCCGCGCCAAGGAAATGGGCGAGGCGCTGGAGGTCCTGTCGTCCTGGGACGAAGGGACCGACCTGGTCCTGTATTACAAGCATATGATGGTGCTGCAGGGCGACGCCGAATACGCGCTGCACTTCAACGAAACGGATGAATTGACCCCCAGCCAGCGGGGCTGGGCCGAACGGCAGCTCCATCAGTTCAAGGCCTGGTACGGGGAATGGAGCGCGCTTCCCGGCGCGGTCCAGGCCTGCAAGCCCTGACCTGCTCAAGGCCCCCGGCTTCCGGGGGCCTTATTCGTCAGGCGACCGCGTCCAGTCCAAGCGCCAGAAAGCGGTCCATCTGCGCGACCTCTGCGCCGGTCAGGTCGATCCCCTGGGCTTCCGCCCTGGCACGAGCCGCGAAACGGCGTTGCGAGGGCAAGCGGGCGCCCTGGCCCTGGATCGCCTCGAACAGCACCTCGGCCCGCGCAAAGGGGTCGCCTGTCCGGCCGGCGGCGAATTTGTCAGGGCACATCGCCAGGATCAGTTCGCCATGAAAAGGCGCAAGCGCCGTCGTGCCCAGGAAATCCAGCACCTCGGGGCTGGTCAGGTCGCCGATCATGATCCCTGCCAGCAATTCGATCATCGTGCCGATGGCCGACCCCTTGTGTCCGCCAAAAGGCAGCATCGCGCCCGCCAGGGCCGCATCGGGATCGGTTGTGGGCTGGCCTTGCAGGTCGATGGCCCAGCCATCGGGCAGGGGCTTTCCGGCGCGGCGGTGCAGTTCGATCTCTCCGCGTGCCGCAACCGAGGTGGCGAAGTCAAAGACATAGGGATGGCGGCCCGTCCGGGGCCAGCCAAAGGCAAGCGGGTTCGTGCCCAGCAACGGCTGGTTGCCCCCGGCAGGCGCCACGCTGGCATAGCTGGGGCACATCACAAGAACCGCAAGCCCGTGGGCGGTCACGGCCTCGACCTCGGGCCAAAGGGCCGCGAAATGGACGCAATCATTCACCACCAGGGCGGCAAGCCCCAGGTCTTTCGCGCGATCCGCCAGGACCGGCAGGCCCAGTTCGAAAGCCGCGTTCGAAAACCCGCCCCCGGCATTCACGCGGACAATGGCATCGCCAGCCGCCGCCTGCAGCACAGGTTCCGCCGAACCCGATACCTTGCCCGCCTTCAAGGTGCGCAAGATGCCTTCGATCCGATAGATGCCATGCGACTTGCAGCCGTCGCGTTCGCCCGCCGCAATGACACGGGACAAGGGCGCGGCCTGGCCCTCATGCATTCCCGCGCGCAGAAAGATCCGTTCGATCCTTTGACGCAGCGTTTCGATCGATACTGTTTTGTCCATCGCATCCTCCTGCATGACTCCAGACCGTGATGTCCTTGCGCAATATTTGTATACTGTTTGTATTTTTAATTTGCCATGCCCTTCCATCCTATGAATAGTGGCAGTCAAGGAATCGGCCAGCATAGGCCGGCCCATCACCGACAGGAGAAAACCATGACAAAGACCACACTGGCCCTTGGCCTGCTGGCGACAACGGCCGCCCTTGCCGCGCCGGCCTATGCCGACAAGCTGGACGACATCATCTCGTCGGGCACGCTGCGCTGCGCCGTGGTGCTGGATTTCCCGCCGATGGGGATGCGCGACGACAGCAACAATCCCATCGGCTTCGACGTGGATTATTGCAACGACCTGGCCGCCGCCCTGGGCGTCACGGCCGAGATCGTGGAAACCCCCTTTCCTGAACGGATCCCCGCGCTGATGTCGGGCCGCGTGGACGTGGGCGTCGCCTCGACCTCGGACACGCTGGAGCGGGCCAAGACGGTCGGTATGTCGATCCCCTACTATGCCTTTGAAAACGCCGTCGTCGGGAACGAGGGCGTCGAGATGTCGACCTGGGAAGACATGAAGGGCAAGACCGTCGGGGCCACCGCCGGCACCTATGAGGCGATCTGGCTGGAAAAGCAGATCACCGAATGGGGCGAGGGCACCTTCCGTCCGTATCAAACGCAAGCCGACGTTTTCCTGGCGCTGAGCCAGGGGCAGCTTGACGCGACGGTTTCTACGGTCGAGGTCGCCAATGCCAACGTCGCTTCGGGCAATTTCCCCGGCATCAAGATCGTCGACAAGGCGCCGATGGTCCCCGACTATGTGGCGCTGTTCACGATGCGCGAGGAATACGGGCTTATCAATTACCTGAACCTGTTCGTGAACCAGCAGGTCCGCACCGGACGCTATGCCGAACTTTATGCAAAATGGGTGGGCGAGGGCGAGCCTGCCGATCTGACCGTTCCCGGCATCTATCGCTGAAAACCCGTCAGGGCGGCGCAGGTGCCGCACCGCCCTGACACCTTGCAGCAGCCGCGGGACGGCCCATGTTCAACTATACCTTCCAATGGAAACAGGCGCTTGCCAGGCTTCCGCAGATGCTGGATGGCGCGCTTGTGACCATGCAGATCGCCATCCTGTCGATGGTGATCGGCATCGGGCTTGCGATCGTGCTGACCATGTTCCGGCTGTCGGGCGTGCGGGTTCTGTCCGCTGTCTCGAAGACCTGGGTCGAGGTTGCGCGCAACACCCCCGCCCTGTTCCAGATCTACATGGCGCATTTCGGGCTGGGCAGCTTCGGCATCCACCTTTCGCCTTTTGCCTCGATCCTGCTGGGCATCACCTTCAACAACGCAGGCTATCTGACCGAGAATTTTCGCGGCGCGCTGAAGGCCATTCCCGACACCCAGGCCCGCGCCGCGCGGTCGCTGGGCTTTGGCCAGGGGGGGGCCTTCCGCTATGTCGTGCTGCCGCAGATGCTGCGCATCGCCTTTCTGCCGATGACCAACCAGATGGTCTGGGCAATCCTGATGACGTCCCTGGGCGTCACGGTCGGCATGAACAGCGACCTGTATGGCGTGACGCAAGATCTGAACGCGCTGACCTTCCGCACCTTCGAGTTGTTCGCCCTGGCCGCCGTGATCTTTTACGTGATCACAAAGGTCATCACCCTTGGCGCGCGGCTGATCGCCGCCCGGCTGTTCCGGTATTGAAGGGGTCTGGCCATGTTCGATACCGCACTGACCGCCGCCGATTTCGCCTTTCTGGCCCGTGGCGCTGGCATCACGATCGTGGTCACGCTGGTCTCGGTGATCGCGGGGACCATTCTGGGCATCGTCTTTGGCGTCTTCCGCTATCAGGTCGGCCCGATCTGGGCGGCGCCGCTGACCTTTGTGCTGGACATCTTCCGGTCGATCCCGCTGTTGATCCAGCTTGTTCTGGCCAATGCGTTCCTGGGCACGATCCTGCGGCTGAACATGTCGGGCTTCACGGTCGCCTGCATCATCCTGTCGCTGTACACGGCGGCCTTTTGTTCGGAAATCGTGCGCGGCGGGATCGACGCGGTGCCGGTGACGACGCGGCGTGCGGCGCGGTCCCTGGGCATGACCTGGGGCCAGGATATGCGCAACATCGTGTTGCCATTGGCAACCCGCGTGGCCTTGCCGTCCTGGATCGGGCTGGCGCTTGGGGTGATGAAGGATTCCGCGCTGGTCTATATCGTGCAGGTGACGGAACTGCTGAAATCGACCCAGATCCTGATCACCCGCCTGCAAGAACCACTGCTGCTTCTGATGATCTGCGGGGCCTTCTATTTTGTCATCTCGTTCCCGCTGGCCCGGTTCGGCGGCTATCTGGAAAAACGGTGGTCCAATGATTGAGATCGAAAACGTCCGCAAGTCCTTCGGCGCGCTGGAAGTCCTCAAGGGCATCGACCTAACCGTCGAGAAGGGCGAGGTGGTGACGATCATCGGCGGATCGGGGTCGGGCAAATCGACATTGCTGACCTGCATCAATGGGCTGGAACCCATCGATTCCGGCAAGATCGCCGTGGACGGGACCGTTGTTCACGCCAGGTCCACCGACCTGAACAAGCTGCGCCGCAAGATCGGCATCGTCTTCCAGCAGTTCAACGCCTTTCCGCATCTGACCGTGCTGGAAAACGTCATGCTGGCCCAGGTCAAGGTGCTGAAACGGTCCAGGGCGGAAGCCGAGGCCGAGGCGGTCAAGCAGTTGGATCATGTGGGCCTGGGCGACAAGCTGAAGGTCTATCCCTCGCGCCTGTCGGGCGGCCAGCAGCAGCGCATGGCGATTGCCCGGGCGCTTGCCATGTCGCCCGACTATATGCTGTTCGACGAGGTGACATCGGCCCTTGACCCGCAGTTGGTGGGCGAGGTTCTGGACACCTTGCGGATGCTGGCGCGCGAAGGGATGACGATGATCTGCGTCACCCACGAGATGAAATTCGCGCGCGAGGTATCCGACCGCGTGGCCTTTTTCCACAAGGGCGTCATGGCGGAAATCGCGCCCCCCGAACAGTTGTTCAATGCGCCCAAGGATCCCGAATTGCAGAAATTCCTGTCGGCCACGCACTGATGTCGAATGTGATCGTTGTCGGGGCGGGCGTTGTCGGTCTGTCCGCCGCCCTGGCCTTGCAGGCGCGCGGCGTGCCCGTCATGGTGATCGACCGCGAAGGCGCGGCCGCGGGGGCATCCGCCGGGAATGCGGGGGCATTTGCCTTTACCGACATCCTGCCTTTGGCCTCGCCCGGGATCATGCGCAAGGCGCCCCGCTGGCTGCTGGACCCGCTCGGGCCGCTGTCTGTGCCGCCGGCCTACGCGTTGCGGATCGCGCCCTGGATGATGCGGTTCTGGCGCGCCTGTTCGCCCGCCCGCGTCGCAGCCTCGACCAAGGGCCAGACGGCCCTGATGGATCTGTCCCGGGCCGAACTGGAACCGTTCCTGGCGGCAAGCGGCACCCAGGCGATGTTGCGCAAGGACGGCAATCTTCAGGTTTATGAAGGCCAGCGGGAGTTCGACGCGTCCCTGCCCGGCTGGCAGGCGCGCGCGGATCACGGCATTGCCTTTCGGCACATGACACCCGAGGAGATGGCCGAGGTTCAGCCCGGCCTGGCACCGCGCTTTACCCATGGGACATTCACGCCCGGCTGGTATTCCATCGCCGACCCACGCGACTATACCGTCGCCCTGGCTGACCGTTTCCTCACGGGTGGCGGGCGGATCGTCATTGCCGAGGCGACTGCCCTGACCGATGACGGCGTCGTCACTGCCAGCGGGACGATGCGGGGCCGGGTGGTTCTGGCGGCGGGGGCCTTTTCGCACAGGCTGGCACGCAGCCTGGGCGTGCGCATCCCGCTGGAAACCGAACGCGGCTATAACACCACGCTGCCCGGGGACGCCTTCGACCTGCGCACCCAGGTCACCTTCGGCGGGCACGGATTTGTCGTCACAAAGCTGTCCTCGGGCATCCGTGTCGGCGGGGCGGTGGAACTAGGCGGGCTTGACCTGCCCCCGAACTTCAAGCGGTCTCGGGCGATGCTGGACAAGGCCGCAGCCTTCCTGCCGGGATTGCGCACCACCGGCGGCACGCAATGGATGGGCTTCCGTCCGTCCCTGCCCGACAGCCTTCCCGCCATCGGCCCGCTGCCCGGTCATCCCAATGTCACCTGCGCCTTTGGCCATGGCCATCTGGGCCTGACGCAATCGGCAGGCACGGCGCGGATCGTCGCTGACCTTGTGACCGGGGCCACGCCCCCCATCGACCTTGCGCCCTTTTCCCCGGCGCGTTTCGGAAAACGGACATGACCCAATACATCTTCCCCTGCATCGACGGCCATACCTGCGGCAACCCGGTCCGCCTGGTCGCAGGCGGCGCCCCCCGGCTGGAGGGCGCGACCATGCTGGAAAGGCGCGCCCATTTCCTGAGCGACTTCGACTGGATCCGCACCGGCCTGATGTTCGAGCCGCGCGGCCATGACATGATGTCGGGATCGATCCTCTATCCCCCGACGCGGGCGGATTGCGACGTGGCGGTGCTGTATATCGAGACTTCGGGCTGCCTGCCGATGTGCGGCCACGGCACCATCGGCACCATCACCATGGGAATCGAGAACGGGCTGATCACCCCCCGCACCCCCGGCCGCCTGGCGATCGAGACCCCCGCCGGCAAGGTCGATATCGAATACCGCCAGGAAGGCCGCTTTGTCGAGGAAGTGCGCCTGACCAACGTGCCCGGCTTTCTTCACGCCGAAGCCCTGACGGCCGAGGTCGAGGGACTGGGCGAAATCGTCGTGGACGTGGCCTATGGCGGCAATTTCTATGCCATCGTCGAGCCGCAGAAGAACTTTCGCGACATGGCCGACCACACGGCGGGCGAACTGATCGGCTGGTCGCCGAAGCTGCGCGCGGCGCTGAACGCGAAATACGACTTCGTCCATCCCGAACATCCGGCGATCAACGGGCTGTCCCACATCCTGTGGACCGGGCAACCGACCCAGCCCGGGGCACACGCGCGCAACGCCGTCTTTTATGGCGACAAGGCCATCGACCGCAGCCCTTGCGGCACCGGCACCTCGGCCCGGATGGCGCAGTTGGCGGCCAGGGGCAAGCTGGCCGTGGGCGACGAATTCCGCCACGAATCCATCATCGGCAGCATCTTCAAGGGCCGAGTCGAGGCCGCGACCACCGTGGCGGGACGCGGCGCGATCATCCCCTCGATTGCCGGCTGGGCGCGCCAGACCGGGCTGAACACCATCTTCATCGATGCCGAGCGCGATCCCTTTGCCTACGGCTTTGTCGTCAAGTGACCGTTCATTTCCCCGAAAGGCTGTCCATGCCCATCGTCCGCATCGAACTGTTCCCCGGCCGATCTCCGGACATGAAAGCCGATATCGCCGCCGGCATCACCCGGATGCTGACCGAGATGGCGGGCATTCCGGCAGAGGCCACCACCGTCATTTTCCAGGAAACCTCGCCGCAGGACTGGTTCAATGCGGGCCGGTCATATGCAGCACCGCCGGCGAACGACCAAAAGGAATAAGCCATGCGCTCTCGTCTTTCGATTTCCGTGATCGGCTGCCATGCCGAGGGCGAGATCGGCGATGTCATCATCGGCGGCGTGCTGCCCCCTGCAGGCGCCACCATGATGGAGCGCATGATCGCGATGGAGCGTGACCACGACCACATCCGCCGCCTGCTGATCTGCGAGCCGCGCGGATCGGTCGCGCGCCATGTCAACCTGATCGTCCCGCCGATCACCCCCGGCTGCGCTGCGGGCGCCATCGTGATGGAGCCTACGGAATACGTCCCCATGTCCGGGTCGAACACGATCTGCGTGGCGACCGTGCTGCTGGAAACCGGCATGGTGCCGATGGTCGAGCCTGTCACCCGCTTCAAGCTGGATATGCCCGGCGGCGTGATTGAGGTGACGGCGGATTGCGAAAACGGCAAGTGCCGATCCGTCACCTTTCGCAACGCCCCCGCCTTTGCCGCCGTCCTGGATTGCGCGCTGGAGGTCGAGGGCCATGGCACCATCCCGCTGGACATCGCCTATGGCGGGATGTTCTTCGGTATCGTGGATGCCCAAGCCCTCGGTTTCCAGATCCGCCCCGACGAGGCCCGCGACCTGGCCACCCTAGGCGAGAAGATCCGCCACGCCGCGCGCGAGCAATTCGATGTGGTCCATCCCGATTTCCCGAACGTGCGCGGCGTATCCATCGTGCAATTCGCGATGCCTTTCCAGGGTCCGGGAAACGTCACGCGCAACACCTGCATCGTGGCGCCCGGCCGGTCGGACCGTTCGCCCACCGGGACCGGCACCTCGGCCCGCATGGCGGTCCTGCAGGCGCGGGGATCGATGGGTCAGGGCGACGTGCTGATCCATGAATCCATCATCGGTTCGCGTTTCACCGGCCAGATCCTCGAGGTGCGGGATAGCTTCGGACGGACCACGATCATCCCGCAGATCACCGGGCGGGCTTGGATCACGGGGCAGCACAACTATTACCTGGATCCCGACGACCCGTGGCAGGCGGGCTATATGCTGTCCGACACATGGGGCGTCACGCCGACGCTGAAGCAATGACGGCGCTGTCCATCCTGCCCGGCATCGCAGAGGGGCCGGTCATTGCGTCCGACGAGCCGCTCAGCTTCTGGGGCGGGGTGGATCCCGCGACCGGCACGGTCATCGACGTGCATCACCCGCTGCATGGGCGGGCGATCACCGGCAGCGTGCTGATGATGCCCTCTACGCGCGGATCCTGCACGGGGTCGGGGGTGCTGCTTGATCTGGTCCTGTCTGGGCGCGGCCCGGCGGCGCTGGTTTTTTCCGAACCCGAGGATGTCGTGACCCTGGGCGCCCTGATTGCGGTCGAGATGTTCGGAAAGTCCCTGCCGGTCCTGCGCCTGTCAGACCGGGATTTCACGGTCATGTCCAACGAAAGCCATGCAGCGATCGGACTGGATCGGATCACCGCTGGCGTGCTGTCGATCCCGGTCCTGCCGCCTGCCACGGCATCGCTGGACCTGACTGCCGGCGACCGCGCGATGCTGGCGGGCGAGGGGGGCGCGGCCAGGGCGCAGGCCATGCGGATCATCTGCGCCATGGCCGCCCAGCAGGGGGCCAGGGGGCTGGTGGACGTGACCCAGGCCCATATCGACGGCTGCATCTATGCCAGTCCCGCAAACCTGACCTTTGCTGAAAAGATGGTGGCGATGGGTGCCAGGGTCAGGGTGCCGACGACGATGAATGCGATTTCCGTCGACCGCGACAACTGGCGCGCCCAGGGCGTGCCGCCCAGCTTTGGCGGGCCTGCGCAGCGGCTGGCCGATGCCTATGTGGCGATGGGATGCCGCCCGACCTTCACCTGCTCGCCCTATCTTCTGGACAGCGCGCCGGGCATGGGCGAGGCGGTTGCCTGGGCGGAATCGAACGCGGTGATCTATGCCAACAGCGTTCTGGGGGCACGCACCGCCAAGCACCCCGATTTCCTGGACCTGTGCATTGCGATCACGGGGCGGGCGCCCTTGTCGGGCGTCTATCTGGACGAACAGCGCAAGGCCCGGCGCATCATCGACGTGGTCCTGCCCCAGGGCGCCGATGATGCCTTCTGGCCGCTGATCGGCTATCTGGCCGGGAAGCTGTCGCCCGACCGCATTCCCGTTCTGCGCGGGCTTGCGGATGCAAGTCCCGGAACGGACGAATTGAAGGCCCTGTGCGCGGCCTTTGGCACGACTTCCGCCGCGCCGATGCTGCATCTGGAGGGGGTGACACCCGAAGCCGGGCAAATCGGCAAGGATGCCGATCATCGCCGGATCACCCTGGCCGATATGGAACAAGGCTGGCAGCTGTTGAACGAGGGGCCGGAGGACATCGACCTTGTCGCCCTGGGCAGCCCCCATGCCTCGCCAGGCGAATGCCGCGCGCTGGCTGCAGGCCTTGATGGGCGCCGGGTGCTGATCCCCACCATCCTGACGGTGGGCCGCGACACGATTGCGCAGGCGCGTGCCGAAGGAACGCTGGCGCTGCTGGAACAGGCGGGGGTGCAGGTGATCCCCGACCTGTGCTGGTGTTCGATCTCTCGCCCGGTTTTCCCCGTCAAGACCCGCACGCTGATGACGAATTCGGGAAAATACGCCCATTACGGCCCCGGCCTGTCCGGCTGCAGGGTCAGGTTCGGCAACCTGGGCCGATGTATCGAAGCATCCCTGACGGGCCGGGCGGGCCATGCCCTGCCGATGTGGCTGACCAGACCGCAGATTTAGCCGAAGACAGCCTGAACCCCTTCCTGGAACATCGATCACTGACGCGATCAACGCGGCGTTGACAAGGGCGATGGCTCAAGGGGGAAAGGGGCGGCTGTGGCCGCGAACGCCAGCCATGCCGAAACGCCAGGGCAGATCCTGCGCCCGACTGATGCCGATACGCGGCCCCACCAGCAGGTCGGGCCGGTCCGGGGACAGGCCGATAAACAGTTCCGGGCCATCCAGGGGCATACCGTCATCGTCGGACCGGACGCCAAGCGCCTGGGTCAGCCGCCCCGGCCCGTTGCACAGCATGGGACTGTTGCGGCGCGCGGCCATTGCCTCGATCCCTGTGGTGGGGTCCAAGGCGCGGATCAGGACCGCCTCGCCCGGGCGGGCGACCACGTTCAGGCACAGGTGGATGCCATAGGACCGATAGACATAGGCGTGCCCCGCTGGTCCGAACATCGACGCATTGCGCGCGGTCGGGCCGCGAAAGCTGTGCGATGCGGGATCGTCGCGGCTGTAAGCTTCGGTCTCGATGATGGTCCCGCCCGCGCCACGGACCAGAAGGGTCGCCCCGATCAGCCGCCGGGCAAGATCGACCGCATTCATCCCGGAAATCCGCTCGGCAAAGGAAAGGGCAGCCGTCATGGGATCAGGTTTCGGGCCGGGACACGAGATAGGCGGCGATGGCGGTGCAGATCGCGGCCTGCGTCGCGACGACCCAGACGGGCATTCCGACGAACAGGCTGAAGCCCACCCCGCAGCCCATGGCCAGCGTCGCCCAGATCTTGGCCAGGCGGCTGATCGCCCCGCGTTCGCGCCAGGCCCGGACAGGCGGGCCATAGGTCGGATGGTTCAGGATCCGCCGTTCCAGTTGCGGGCTGCTGCGCGCAAAGGCTGCTGCGGCCAGCAGCAGAAAGGGCACGGTCGGCACCACGGGCAGGGCGATCCCCACGATGCCCAGGGCCAGGGACAGCAGTCCGGCGGCATACCACAAGGGACGCATCAGGCCGCCAATTCCCGCAGGATGGCATTCAGCAGGGGGCGCCCCGCGCGGGTGGTGCGCAGCCGCCCGCCGCTGCGTTCGACCATGCCCAGGTCTGCCAGCCGGCTGACCGCGTCCTTGTCCAGGGGGGCGCCTGCCAGCCGGGCATAACGGGCCTCGTCCAGTCCTTCGGCCAGCCGCAACGACATCAGCAGGTATTCGGTCGCCTGTTCGTCCAATGGCACCGCCTCGCGCAGCGATTCGCCCGATCCCTGGCGCTCGACGGCGTGAAGCCAGGCGCCGGGGGCGCGATGCGCCTCGGTGGCAAGGCGGCCGCCAGGTTCGCCGATGGAGGGCAGGGTGATGCGGCCATGGGCGCCGGGTCCGACCGCCGCCCAATCGCCCTGGCGCCAATAGACCTGATTGTGGCGACTTTCCGAACCGGGACGGGCATGGTTGGATGTCTCGTATCCCGCCATCCCCGCTGCTTCGCAGATGTCCTGGGTTTCCAGATACATATCGGCGGCCAGATCGTCGTCAGGCAGGTCGCGCAGCTTGCCCGCCGCCGCCCGTGCGCCAAAGGCCGTGCCGGGTTCGATGGTCAACTGATACAGCGACAGGTGATCCACGGCCATCGCCAGGGCTTCGGTCAGTTCAGCCCTCCAGGCCTGGGGCGTCTGGTTCTGCCGGGCATAGATCAGGTCAAAGCTGACCCGGTCGAAGCAGGCGCGCGCCACGTCAAGGGCCTCGCGCGCCTCGGCCACAGAATGCATCCGGCCTAGGGCGCGCAGATCGGCGTCGTTCAGCGCCTGGATGCCCATGGACAGGCGGTTGACGCCTGCATCGGCAAATCCCCGGAAACGGCCGCGTTCGACGCTTGTGGGGTTGGCCTCCAGCGTGATCTCGATGTCGTTGGCGAACCCCCAGGCGGCGCGGGCGGCGCGCAGGACCGTATCGACGGTTTCGGGTTCCATCAGCGATGGCGTGCCGCCGCCGAAGAAGATGCTGCCCAGGTGACGGCCGGGCAGTTCCGCGCCAAGCCGGGCGATTTCGGACGACAGCGCATCGGCCCAGCGGGCTTGGTCCACGGCAGGCAACACATGGCTGTTGAAATCGCAATAAGGGCATTTCGCCTGGCAAAAGGGCCAATGGACGTAAAGGCCAAAGCCCCCCGCCCGCCAGTCCGCCTCTGCAAAGCCGTCCTGCCCCGGCATCATCATCCGCGCATCGCCGTGACTTCCACCTCGACCTTCATCTCGGGCCGGATAAGCCCTGCGATAACCATGGTGGCGGCGGGGCGGATGGTGCCCATGGCCTCGCCCAGGGCAGGGGCGATCGCCTCCATCACGGCGGCGTCGGTGACGGTGTATTGCACGCGCACGATGTCTTCGGGGGCAAAGCCTGCCTCCTTCAGCACGGAAAAGATCGTGGCAAAGCAGTTGCGGGCCTGCTGGCAGGGATCGTCCGGCATGGTCATCGTGGCATAGTCATACCCCGTTGTGCCGGACACGAAGCACCAGTCGCCCTTCACAACGGCGCGGCTGTAACCCATGGCGGCCTCGAAGGGCGATCCGGTGGATATCCTATGCAAAGCTGCCCCTTATCATCCGCTCCACCGCCCGTGCCCGGTGGCTGAGGCTGTTCTTCATCTCGGGCGACATCTCCCCCAGGGTCACATCGTGGCCGTCCGGCATGAAGATGGGGTCGTAACCGTGGCCTTCAACCCCGCGCGGCGGCCAGACGACCTGGCCGGGCAGCACGCCCTCGAACACCTCGTCATGGCCGTCGGGCCACATCAGCACCAGGGTGCAGCGGAACTGGGCGGCGCGCGGGGCGGGGGCGCCTCTGGCTTCCAGTTCGTCCCAGGTGCGCTGCATGGCCATGCGGAAGTCACGGCCCTGGCCGGTCTCGGCCCAGTCGGCGGTGTGGACGCCGGGCGCGCCGTCAAGCGCATCGACGCAGATCCCGCTGTCGTCGGACAGCGCGGGCAGGCCGGTTGCCTCTACAGCGGCGCGGGCCTTGATGCGGGCATTGCCGACGAAGGTTGTTTCGGTTTCCTCAGGCTCGGGCAGACCCGCCTGGGCCGAACCCGTGACCTCGACGCCAAAAGGGGCCAGCAGGGCGCGCATCTCGTCCAGTTTGCCCGCGTTATGGGTCGCCACCAGCAGGCGGGTGCCCTCAAAATGCCTCATGCGGTGGCGGCCTTCTGGGCGGCGACCAGTTCGGCCATGCCGCCTTCGGCCAGATCCAGCAACTGTCCCATCTGGTCGCGCGAGAAGGTCGCGCCCTCGGCCGACATCTGCACCTCGATCAGGCGGCCTGCGCCTGTCAGGACAAAATTGCCGTCGGTGCCTGCCTCGCTGTCCTCGGCATAGTCCAGATCCAGAACCACCTGGCCCGCATAAAGTCCGCAGGACACCGCCGCCACATGGTCCATGATCGGGTCGCTTGTGATCGCGCCTGCCTTCAGCAGCTTGTTCACGGCCAGCCGCAGCGCGACCCAGCCGCCCGTGATGGATGCGCAGCGGGTGCCGCCATCGGCCTGGATCACGTCGCAGTCGATGGTGATCTGCCGTTCGCCCAAGGCACTGCGATCCACGCCAGCCCGCAGGCTGCGCCCGATCAGGCGCTGGATTTCCTGGGTGCGGCCCGATTGCTTGCCCTGGGCTGCCTCGCGCCGATTGCGGGTGTTGGTGGCGCGCGGCAGCATCCCGTATTCCGCCGTGACCCAGCCCAAGCCGGTGCCTTTCAGGAAACGCGGCGGCGTTTCCTCCAGCGATGCCGTGCACAGCACATGGGTGTTGCCGACACGGATCAGGCATGACCCTTCGGCATGGGCCATCACGCCGGTTTCGATTGAAATCGGACGCATTTGGCTTAGATTCCGGCCAGACGGGCGCATGGTCATTCCTTTTCGAGAGATTGGCTGCCCAATACCGCCCCAACGGGCCATCACGCAACCCTTCGAGGGACATGGACCGGAAAACGCCGCTGCAGGATTTGAACGACCGGTCGCGCGAAATCTTTCGCCGCGTGGTCGAGACCTATCTAGAAACAGGCGAGCCTGTGGGTTCGCGCACGCTGACCCGCGCCTTGTCCGAAAAGCTGAGCGCGGCGACCGTGCGCAACGTGATGCAAGATTTGGAATTCATGGGGCTGCTGGACAGCCCACATACCTCGGCCGGCCGGATGCCGTCCCAGCAGGGGCTGCGGCTGTTCGTGGACGGCATGATGGAGGTGGACGCCGTCACCGCCACCGACCGCGCGGCCATCGACCAGACGCTGGGCAACGACGATCCCGATACGGGCGTGCTGCTGGACCGGGTCAGCACGGCGCTGTCATCCATCACCCGCGGCGCATCCCTGGTGCTGATGCCCAAGCACGAGGCGCCGATCCGGCATATCGAATTCGTCAGCCTTGGTCCCGACCGGGCACTGGTGGTGCTGGTCTTTGCCGACGGCCATGTGGAAAACCGCCTGTTCACGCCGCCCGTGGGCCAGACGCCCTCGTCGATGCGAGAGGCGGGAAATTTCCTGAACGCCATGGCCGAGGGAAAGACCCTGTCCGAACTGCGTGGCCATATCGGTCGGGAAATCGCGGCGCGGCGTCAGGAACTGGACGTGCTGGCCGCCGAACTGGTGCAATCGGGAATGGCCCAATGGGATGCCGGGTCCAGCGATCCGCGCCTGATCGTGCGGGGCCGGGCCAACCTTCTGGACCAGGAGGCCGCGGATCTGGACCGCATCCGCGTGTTGTTCGACGACCTGGAACGCAAGCGCGACATCGTGGAATTCTTGGAATTGACCGAGAAAGGCGAGGGGGTCCGCATCTTCATCGGGTCGGAAAACAAGCTTTTTTCGCTTTCGGGTTCCGCTCTGGTGGTTTCACCCTATATGAATGCCGATCGAAAGATTGTAGGCGCGGTTGGCGTCATCGGACCGACACGGCTGAACTATGGCCGGATCGTGCCGATCGTCGACTACACCGCGCAGCTGGTCGGGCGGGTGCTGTCCGGCCGGAAAGGATGAAAAGACGATGAACGAGCAAAACGAACAGCCCCTTGACGATATCCTGGCGGATCCCCTGACTGACCCGGCAGGCGAAATCGCCGCCCTGACGGCTGAACGCGACGAATTCCGCGACAGGTTCATGCGGGCATTGGCCGACGCCGAAAACTCGCGCAAGCGGGCCGAAAAGGACCGCCGGGACGCGGAACAGTATGGCGGATCCCGCCTGGCGCGCGACCTGCTGCCGGTCCATGACGCGCTGACCCGTGCGCTGGATGCGGCGGGCGACGAACAGCGTGCCGCCGCAAGCGCCCTGATCGAAGGCGTGGAATTGACCCTGCGCGAACTGTCCAACGTCTTTGCCAAGCATGGCATTGCCGTGATCACCCCTCGGCCCGGGGACAAGTTCGACCCCAGCGAACACGAGGCGATGTTCGAAGCCGCCGTTCCCGGCACCATTGCGGGGGAAATCATCCAGGTGATGGACAATGGTTTCCGGCTGCACGACCGGCTGCTGCGTCCGGCCAAGGTCGGCGTGTCCTCGACGCCCGCAAGCTGACCGCACGGCGCCCCGGTTCGTCGGGGCGCTACAACCTTCCGCTGACTTGCCGAATGTTCCCAATGGCGCGACGCTGGGTTCACAATCGGTTCATCGGGAGGGAAGAACCATGGCCAGCACCGAGGGGGTAAAGATCCACCCCGCCGTAGATAACGGCATAAAGGCAGGCAATTCCAGTTTCGGGGGTGGCACGCTTACCTGCAAATGCGCGACGAAGCCGGTCAAGGTCCGGGTCGGCGCGCAGACCGCGCATAACCACGTTTGCGGCTGCACGAAATGCTGGAAGCCCGACGGGGCGGTCTTCAGCCAGGTGGCCGTCGTGTCGCGCGACGCGGTCCAGGTTCTGGAAAACGGCGACAAGCTGCAGATCGTCAACAAGGACGCGCCGATCCAGCGCTACGCCTGCATCGGCTGCGGCGTTCATATGTATGGCCGGATCGAGAACAAGGACCATCCGTTCTATGGATTGGACTTTGTCCATACGGAACTGTCGACCGAAGCCGGCTGGTCGGCCCCCGAGTTCGCGGCCTTTGTCAGTTCGGTCATCGAGTCGGGCGTGGATCCGGCACAGATGGACGGCATCCGGGCGCGGCTGCGCGAACTGGGTCTGGAACCCTGTGACGCGCTGTCGCCGCCCCTGATGGACGCCATTGCCACCCATATCGCCAAGCGTTCCGGCGCCCTGGCTGCTTGACGGGACGCTGATCCCTGCATGAAATCCGGGGGCCGCGTCGCGGCCCCTTTGGCCTTGACCGCCCGTGACCCTTGCGGGACGCTCGAACGAACTAGGAGATCCATGATGAGAACCCGTGCCGCCGTAGCCCTGGAAGCTGGCCGACCCCTGGAAGTGATGGAGGTCAACCTGGAAGGCCCGAAAGCGGGCGAGGTGATGGTCGAGATCAAGGCCACCGGCATCTGCCACACCGACGAATTCACCCGGTCGGGCGCCGACCCTGAAGGCATCTTCCCCTCGATCCTGGGCCATGAGGGCGCAGGCATCGTGGTCGAGGTCGGACCCGGCGTCACCAGCGTGAAGCCCGGCGATCATGTCATCCCGCTTTACACCCCCGAATGCCGCCAGTGCGCGTCCTGCCTTTCGGGCAAGACGAACCTTTGCACTGCGATCCGCGCCACGCAGGGCCAGGGACTGATGCCCGACGGCACCACCCGGTTTTCCATGCTGGATGGTACCCCGATCTATCACTACATGGGCTGCTCGACCTTCTCGAACTATACGGTGCTGCCTGAAATCGCGGTGGCCAAGGTCCGCGAGGACGCGCCCTTCGACAAGATTTGCTATATCGGCTGCGGGGTCACCACCGGAATCGGCGCGGTGATCAACACCGCCAAGGTGGAAATCGGCGCCACGGCCGTGGTGTTCGGCCTGGGCGGCATCGGTCTGAACGTGATCCAGGGCTTGCGCCTTGCAGGGGCCGACAAGATCATCGGCGTCGACCTGAACAACGACAAGAAGCCGATGGCCGAGCATTTCGGCATGACGCATTTCATCAACCCCAAGGAAATCGACGGCTCGGTCGTGCAGGAAATCGTCAACCTGACGAAAACCCCCTTTGACCAGATCGGCGGCGCGGATTATTCCTTTGATGCGACCGGCAGCACCAAGGTGATGCGCGACGCGCTGGAATGCACCCATCGCGGCTGGGGCGTCTCGGTCATCATCGGCGTGGCGGCGGCGGGCGCGGAAATCAGCACCCGGCCGTTCCAACTGGTGACCGGCCGGGTCTGGAAAGGCACGGCCTTTGGTGGCGCGCGCGGGCGCACGGATGTGCCGAAGATCGTTGACTGGTACATGGACGGCAAAATCGAGATCGACCCGATGATCACCCACACCATGCCGCTGGAAGACATCAACGAGGGGTTCGAACTGGCCCATCGCGGTGAATCGATCCGCTCGGTCGTCCTTTACTGATCCTTCACGGCTGCATAGGTAAAAGAACGGCGGGGCCGCTGGTCCCGCCGTCGCCATGAGATAAAAAGGAGCAGGCCGATGCGTCACCAGTGGCTGGACGATGACGACGACGATGAACCGGAAGAAGACGACCGGCGCCACGACGGCGAAAAGGATGGCGGCCTGGGCCTTCCCGAAGGCGACAAGATCGGCAAGCTGTACTTCAAGTCGCGCACGGTGATTGTCGCGGGCACCATCAACGACAAGCTGGCGCAGCGCACCGTGGCGCATCTGCTGGCCTTGGCCGAGGACAGCGACAAGCCGATCAACATGCTGATCTCCTCGCCCGGCGGGCACGTGGAATCGGGCGACATGATCCATGACGTGATCAAGTTCATCCGACCCAACGTGCGCACCATCGGCTCGGGCTGGGTGGCGTCGGCGGGTGCGTTGATCTTTGTCGCGGCGAAAAAGGAAAACCGCTACTGCCTGCCCAACACGCGCTTCCTGATCCACCAGCCCTCGGGCGGGATCGGCGGCACGTCGTCTGACATGATGATCCAGGCGGAACAGGTGCGGCTGATGCGCGACCGTCTGAACCAGATCTTTGCCGATGCCACCGGCCAGAGCGTCGAGCGTATCGAGAAGGACACGCAGCGCGATTTCTGGCTGAACACCCAGGAGGCGCTGGACTATGGCTTGCTGGGACAGGTGATCCGCAGCGTGGACGAGTTGAAATGACCGGCGGCGGGGTGGAAATCCGCCCCGCGACCCCGGCCGATCACGACGCCATCTGGGCCATCCTGAAACCCGTCTATCGCGCGGGCGAAACCTATTGCATTCCCCAAGACATTTCCAGGTGCGATGCCCTGGCGGACTGGTTCGCCCCTCCCTTCACGGCCTTTGTGGCAATCGCCGATGGCCGCATCCTGGGCACCAGCCATGTTGGCGCGAATCGTCCCGGCGGCGGATCCCATGTGGCCAATGCGTCCTTTGCCACCCATCCCGATGCGCGGGGCAGGGGGATCGCCCGTGCCCTGGTGGACCATGCGAAAACCTGGGCGGCGGCGCAGGGATTTGCGGCGATGCAGTTCAACTTTGTCGTTTCGACCAATGCCGATGCCGTCCATTTGTGGCAGAAGGCCGGATTTGCCATTGTCGGCAGGTTGCCGGGGGCGTTTCGTCACCCCCGGCTTGGGCCGGTCGACGGACTGGTCATGTTTCAAAAACTGGAGGTGTCGGATGACGCTTGAAACCCTTTCCGAAAACCGCAGCTTTGGCGGCACGCAGGGCGTTTACCGCCACAGATCGCAATCCACCGGGACCGACATGACCTTTGCGGTCTTCATGCCCGAACTGGTGGCCCAGGAACGGGTGCCGGTCCTGTGGTACCTGTCCGGGCTGACCTGCACCCACGACAACGCCATGACCAAGGCCGCAGCCCAGCAATGGTGCGCCGAGGCGGGCATCGCCATCGTCTTTCCAGACACCTCTCCGCGCGGCGACGACGTGGCCGACGACGAGGCCTATGATCTGGGCAAGGGCGCGGGCTTCTATGTCAACGCGACCCAGGATCCGTGGAAGCCGCATTTCCAGATGTGGCAATATATCGTCCACGAACTGCCCGAACTGGTGGCCGACAATTTCGCCATCGACCGCGAGGCGATGGGGATCACGGGCCATTCCATGGGCGGGCATGGCGCGCTGACCATCGCCATGACCCATCCCGAGCGATACAAGTCCGTGTCAGCCTTTGCGCCCATCGCCAACCCGACCGAATCCGACTGGGGGCAGAAACAGCTGTCGGCCTATCTGGGGGATGACCGGTCGACCTGGCGCGCCCATGACGCGACGATCCTGATGACGGAGCGCGGCTTTCCCGGAGAGGTGCTGATCGACCAGGGCAGCGCGGATCAGTTCCTGGACAAGCTGCGCCCCGAATCGCTGGCCCAGGCGATGATGGCGCGCCGCCAGCCCGGCCAATTCAGGATGCAGCCCGGCTATGACCACAGCTATTTCTTCGTCCAGTCCTTCATGGCCGATCATGTGATGTGGCACGCCGAAAGATTGCTGTAAGGACATTGCCGAACTTTCCCGTCCGTTCTGGCATTTCGCCCTAAGACTTTAGGGGCAATTGCCGGGACGGCAGATTGACGCAAGGCATTGTCCGCCAAAGACTACCTCCAGGACTGCGACAGGAGGAGGGAACCTGTCGCACGCTTCCAACAGCGGAGGAATAAATCCATGAAAAGATTGCTGAACAGCACGGTCGCCGTGCTGCTTCTGACGGGCGCGGCGGGCTATGCCAACGAAAGCGTCCTGACCGAGACGGCCAAGCCCGAACAATGGGCAATCCAGACCGGCGATTACGCCAACCATCGTTATTCCGAACTGGACCAGATCAATCGCGAAAACGTGGGCGATCTGCGGGTGGCCTGGACCTTCTCGACCGGCGTTCTGCGCGGTCACGAGGGCAGCCCCCTGGTGATCGGGGACATCATGTATGTCCACACGCCGTTCCCCAACAATGTCTTCGCCCTGGATCTGGCCAACGACGGCAAGATCCTGTGGCGCTATGAACCTCAGCAGGATCCGGAAGTCATCGCGGTCATGTGCTGCGACACCGTCAACCGCGGTGTGGCCTATGCCGACGGGATGATCCTTCTGTCGCAGGCCGACACCACCGTGGTGGCGCTGGATGCCAAGAGCGGTGAAGTGAAGTGGTCCACCAAGATCGGCGATCCGGCGATCGGCGAAACCCTGACCGCGACCGTGATGCCGGTCAAGGACAAGGTGATGGTCGGTGTCTCGGGCGGTGAATACGGGGTGCGCGGTCGCCTGACCGCCCTGAACCTGGCCGACGGGACCGAGGCATGGAAAGCCTATTCGACCGGTCCCGACGACGAAATGCTGGTCGATCCCGAAAAGACCACCCATCTGGGCAAGCCGGTCGGCGCCGACAGCAGCCTGAACAGCTGGGAAGGCGATCAGTGGAAGATCGGCGGCGGCTCGATCTGGGGCTGGTTCTCCTATGACCCGGATCTGAACCTGGTTTACTACGGCACCGGCAACCCCTCGACCTGGAACCCGTCGCAGCGTCCGGGCGACAACAAGTGGTCGATGACCATCATGGCCCGCGACGCCGATACCGGCATGGCCAAGTGGTTCTATCAGATGACGCCCCATGACGAATGGGACTTTGACGGCGTCAATGAGAACATCCTGACCGACCAGGAGATCGACGGCCAGCCGCGCAAGCTGCTGACCCACTTCGATCGTAACGGCTTTGGCTATACGCTTGACCGTGAAACCGGCGAATTGCTGGTGGCCGAAAAGTTCGATCCGGCCGTGAACTGGGCCACCCATGTGGAAATGGACCCCAACAGCGACCAATACGGCCGCCCGCAGGTCGTGGCCGAATACTCGACCGCCCAGAATGGCGAGGACGAGAACACCACCGGCATCTGCCCTGCGGCCCTTGGCACCAAGGACCAGCAGCCGGCGGCCTATTCGCCCAAGACCCAGACCTTCTATGTGCCGACGAACCACGTCTGCATGGACTATGAACCGTTCCGCGTTGCCTATACGGCAGGCCAGCCCTATGTCGGCGCCACCTTGTCGATGTATCCGGCCCCTGACAGCCATGGCGGCATGGGCAACTTCATCGCCTGGGACAACGTCGAGGGCAAGATCAAGTGGTCGCTGCCCGAGCAGTTCTCGGTCTGGTCTGGCGCCTTGGCGACGGCTGGCGACGTGGTCTTCTATGGCACGCTGGAAGGTTATCTGAAGGCGGTGGATGCCGACACGGGCGACGAACTGTACAAGTTCAAGACCCCGTCCGGGATCATCGGCAACGTGATGACCTATGAACACGCGGGCAAGCAGTACATCGGCATCCTGTCGGGCGTCGGCGGCTGGGCCGGGATCGGTCTGGCAGCAGGCCTGACCAACCCGAACGAAGGCCTGGGCGCCGTGGGCGGCTATGCGGCCCTGTCGGATTACACCGAACTGGGCGGCCAGCTGACCGTGTTCGAGCTGCCGGGCGAGGCCTCGGCCTCGGCCGAGCCGGCTGCCGACCCTGCGGCGGAACCGGCGCCTGCCGAAGGCGGCACCAGCGGCTAATACTTTCGGCCCGCTAACGTAAAGTTGCGCTATCCAACGCTCCCCCCGA
This sequence comes from Paracoccus actinidiae, assembly GCF_030863885.1. Lineage (NCBI taxonomy): Bacteria > Pseudomonadati > Pseudomonadota > Alphaproteobacteria > Rhodobacterales > Paracoccaceae > Paracoccus > Paracoccus actinidiae. The sequence goes on along the minus strand of NZ_CP132956.1, from coordinate 339,083 downwards.
GGATAATCTCCGGGGGGAGTTTTACCTGAGGAGGACCGGGTAAATTGAATTTCGGGAGGAATGAGACAATGAAAGCCATCACCAGCCTTGCGTCCCTGGCGCTTGCCGCGACCGTGGCAACGACTGCATTCGCGCAGGAAGCGACAACCCAGACCCCCCCGCCCGCCGAGGCCGGCGCAGGCGCGGCAGCCGCCACATCCGGCGCGGCAGCAGCAGCCGAACCCGCAGCACCCGCCGGGGGGGACGATGCGCCCGTCGAGATGGCCGAGGGGGCAACCACCCTTCCCAATGGCATGGACATCACCCCTGTCACCGAGGAAAACGGCCGCTGGTACAATGCCGAGGGCATTCCGACCTTCAAGATCGACAACAATGTCGTCGATTTCGCGACCTTCAACGGGTTCCGCCGCTATCATGCGGAATGCCATGTCTGCCACGGTCCTGACGGCGAAGGGTCCACCTATGCCCCGGCCTTGAAGAATTCAGTCCTGCGCATGGACTACTATGAATTCCAGGAAGTCGTGGCGTCAGGACGCCAGGGCACGAACTCGGTCATGCCTGCGTTCGGGACGAACAAGAACGTCTGGTGCTATGTCGATGACATTTATGTCTATCTGCTGGCCCACGGGACCGGAGAGATTCCGCGCGGCCGTCCTGCGGAACGCGCAGACAAGTCCGACGAATACACGGCGCAGGAAGATTCCTGCATGTCGATGTAACATGGGCATCCTTCGCTGGCTGATGGCGGCGGTCGTTCTGGGCGGGCTGCCCGCCACGGCCCAGGTGGCGGATCTGCGGTCCACCACGCAGTTTCGGGTCTGCGCGGATCCGGCCAACGCCCCCATGTCGATGCGCGACGGATCGGGCTTTGAAAACAAGCTGGCAGATGCATTCGGGGAATGGCTGGGCGTGCCTGTCACCTATACCTGGTTCCCCTCGGGCATGGGCTTCATCGCCAGGACGCTGCGGACAGGGGATTGCGACGTGGTGATGGGCTATGCCCAGGGTGATGAGCTGGTGCAGAACACCAACCATTACTATACCTCGGTGTTCGGGATCGTGACGCGAAAGGACGGCGACCTGGCTGGGGTCGATTACCTTTCCGATCCGGCCTTGAAGGGCCATCCGATCGGTGTGATTGCCGGATCGCCGCCTGCAACGATCATGGCGCGGGCGGGGCTGGCCAAGGATATGCGCGGGGCCGACCTGTTCGTGGACCGCCGCGTCAAGGATCCCGTTGGCGACCTGATCGGGGGCGTCAAGGACGGCACGCTCGATGCGGCCGTTTTGTGGGGACCGCTGTCCGGCCCTCGGGTCAAGGACGATCCCGATCTGCAGTTCACGCCGCTGTTGAAGGAAACAGCGGGGCCGAAGATGTTCTATCGCATCACCATGGGGGTGCGGCTGTCTGAACAGGAATGGAAGCGGGAACTGAACAGCCTGATCCGCCGCCACCAGGACGACATCAACGCCATCCTGCGTGACGCAGGCGTGCCCCTGGTCGACGACTACGGCAAGGAGCTGGTCCAGTGATCCGCGCGGTCTTGCTGGCGCTGCTGCTGGCAGGACCGGCAACGGCCCAGGTGCCTGAACCTGACGCCTATCGGGGCGAGCCTTATCGCGCGCCGGTGCCCGCGACGCTGCGCGGTGCCACGGTTGTCGATGCGGGTGATGCCATCCGGCTGCATGGCGAAAACGTCCCGTTCCTGGACGTGCTGCCCCGCAAGACACGGCCCGAAGGCCTGCCCGAGGGCACGATCTGGCGCGAACCGCCCCATGAAACCATCCCCGGTGCGGTCTGGCTGTGGGATACCGGCTGGGAAAACCTGGCCCCTGCCGAACAGGCGCGGTTGGAACGGGGCCTGGAGCAGGTGTCGAAGGGCGACCGGGCGGCGCCCATGGTGATCTTCTGCCGCAGCGACTGCTGGATGAGCTGGAATGCCGCCCGCCGTGCGGTTGCCCTGGGCTACAGCGGCGTCCACTGGTTTCCCGGCGGGATCGAAGGCTGGCTGGCGGCGGGCGGCGCGCCCCTGGTCAAGGCTGTGCCTGTCGGCCCGTGAACTGGCCAAAGGCGCGGGGACCAGAGGGCATCTCGATCTCTGCCGTGATGGTCAGGCTGGCCGCGTCCATGACGACAAGCGTGTCCGATTCCCAGTTTGCCACCGCAACCGCATCGCCGCCGGGCAGGGTGCCGATGCCCTCCGGGTAATCGCCGACTGGCACCTCGGCCAATACGGCCAGGCTGCCGGGGTCGAACACCGTCAGCGTGCCTGCGTACTGGTTGGTGACGAACCCCCGGCCCCCCGCGAAAGCCACGGCATAAGGGTGGCTGCCGGTCGGGACGTGGCCCGCCAGCGTCCCTGTCCGGGGGTCGATCACGGAAACGCTGTCGCCCTGAACATCCGCTGTCCAGAACCGCCCGTCATGGAAGGTGATCCCGAAGGGATGCGCGCCCGCTGTCTTGACCTTGTGCAGCAGCGCGCCCGTTCCGGCGTCAAAGATGCTGACCCCGTCGTTGTCGCGATCCGCCGTTGCCACCCATTGCCCGTCAGTGCTGACCGCCACCCCGGCAGGGGCAGCGCCCGTGGGCACGTCCCAGACCACCTGCAGGCTGCGGTCCAGATGCACAAGCCGCGCCCCGAACCAGTCTGTCACGAACAGACCGCCCCCCGGCGCCGCGGCCAGGCCGAATGCGCCCTCGCCCAAGGCGTGGCTGGCCGTGACGCCCCCTGCCTCGTCCAGGATGTAAAGCTGCCCGGTATCCGCCGCGATCACATAGGCGCGGCCCGCTGCCGGATCATAGGCCACGGGCGCGGGCTTGCCCGCAATCGGCGTCTGGGCCAGCACCTTGCCCGATTCCAGATCGACAAGCGTGACCATGTCCGCGTTCTGGCTTGTCACGAAAGCCAAATCCCCCGCTATTGCGGGGGATGCCAGCATCAATGCCAGTGCGGCAAGCCTCACTCGGCCTTGCCGAATCGTTCGACCAGGGCGTCGATGCCCGCCTGATAGATGCCGTTGACCGCCGCCATGGCGGCGTCGTCATTCAGGTTGGCCGGGGGATCGTTGTTGGGAAAGCCGCGATAGAACCCGGCCTTCCAGACCACCTCGGCACGGCCGTCCTTGTCCTTGACCTGTATCGTGGACGAGTAGTTCGTGACCGGCAGAACCTCGACCGCGACGTCGGTGATCATGTATTTGTATTGGCGCTTGTCCGGGTCGATGGACATCAACTGCTCGGTGATGGTCGGATCGCCGCTTTCCGCCTTCAGGTGCAGGACGCGCGTCGATTCCTCGGGGACATCGGCAGGCGCGCCTTCGGGCGTCATTTCGGTACGGGCCACGGCGGGATGCCAGCCCATGTCGTCGAACTTGCCGATCACCTGCCAGACCTCGTCCGGGGTGGCGTCCAGGACAACCGATTGTTCGGTCTTCAGGCGCGCGGGCCCATGGGCTTGGGCACCAAGGGGCAGGGCCAGCGTCGCGGCGACGGCAAGGCCCAGGATCTTCTGCATCATCTGTCCGCTTTCCTCCAAATGTCCACCACCATGCGACGTCGGGGCCAGGGCGTCCATACGACATAAGATTGATCCAAATCTTCCCGATCGCGCCGGGAACATAAACCGTCTTGTCCCACGCCCCGCCGCGACCCAACATGACAGGCAGGGAGACGAAAAATGTTCAAGGGAATCATAGGACTTTTGGCTGGTGCCGCTGTGCTGGCCGGGCCTGCCATGGCCCAGCAGCCTCAGCCCGAGATGCAGCAGATCCGCGCGGCCGTGCTGCGCGTGGACGAGGAAAGATTGCCCCCCATTTCCCGGCTGGATCTGCCGGTCGAGGATCTGGGATTCGCAGGCGCGCGCCTGGCGATCGAGGACAACGACACAACCGGGCGCTTCATGAACCAGGATTTCGAGGCGCTCGAGATCACCGCCACGCCCGAAACGGCGGGCGCGGAACTGGACAAGATCCTGGCCGAGGGGATCCAGTTCGTCGTGGTCCTGGCCGACGACGCCACGACCCTGGCCCTGGCCGACCAGGCAGGTGACCGCGCCATGCTGCTGAATGCCCGGGCGCGGGGCGATGCCTTGCGGGGGACCGATTGCCGCGCGAACACCATCCATGTCGCGCCCAGCCACGCCATGCTGGCCGACGGGCTGGCGCAGTTCCTGATGTGGAAGAACTGGCCCGACTGGCTGCTGGTCAAGGGCAGCCACCCCGAGGATGAAAACCTGGCCGCCGCCTTTCGCCGTTCCGCCGCCAAGTTCGGCGCCAAGATCGTCGAGGAGCGCGTTTACGAAGATACCGGCGGCGCCCGCAGCACCGATTCGGGCCATGTTCAGGTCCAGGCACAGATGCCGGTATTCACGCAGCGTGCGCCCGATTACGACATCCTGATCGCGGCGGACGAAAGCGACATCTTTGCCCCTTACCTGCCCTATCTGACCTGGGATCCGCGTCCCGTGGCAGGATCGGCCGGCCTAGTCCCGCGAAGCTGGCACCCGGCGATGGAGGCCTGGGGCGGGACGCAGTACCAGAACCGTTTCGAACGCCTGGCGAACCGACCCATCCGAGAGGAAGATTACCAGGCCTGGCTGGCCCTGCGCATCGTTGGCGAGGCCGCAACCCGCACCCAGTCCGCCGATCCGGTGGAATTGCGCGAATTCATCCTGTCGGACGGGTTCGACGTGGCGGGCTTCAAGGGCCAGAAACTGACAGTGCGCGACTGGGACCACCAGGTCCGCCAGCCGATCCTGCTGACCACCGGACTGCTGACCACCTCGGTCAGTCCGCAGGACCAGTATCTGCACCAGACCAGTGCCCTGGATACGCTGGGCATCGACCGTCCCGAAACCGAATGTTCCTTTTGAGAGGTTCCATGAAGCATATCCTCGCCCTGGCCCCCGCATTTGCCCTTTTGGCGGAACCGGCGCTTGCCAACCGCGTCTTCGTCACCAATGAAAAAGGCAACGATGTCACGGTCCTGGACAGCGACACGCTGGAGGTGATCGGCACCTATCCGGTGGGCAACCGTCCGCGCGGCATCACCATTTCCCCCGACGGGACCGAGCTTTACGTTTGTGCCTCCGACGACAACCTGGTCCGGGTCTTCGATCCGAACACGATGGAGGAATTGCATACCCTGCCGTCCGGCCCCGATCCCGAACTGTTCGTGCTGCATCCGTCCGGCAATCCTCTGTATGTCGCGAACGAGGATGACAACCTTGTCACCGTGGTCGACGTGAAGACCAAGCAGGTGCTGGCCGAAATCCCCGTGGGCGTTGAACCCGAGGGCATGGGCGTCAGCCCGGACGGCAAGATCGTCATCAACACGTCGGAAACGACGAACATGGCGCATTTCATCGATACCGACACCTTCGAGATCGTCGCCAACGTCCTGGTCGATTCGCGCCCCCGCTTTGCCGAATACAACCACGACGGCACGAAACTGTATGTCAGCGCCGAGATCGGCGGCACGATCAGCGTGATCGACCCCGCGACCCAGCAGATCACCAACAAGATCACCTTCGAGGTTCCGGGCGTCCTGCCCGAGGCGATCCAGCCCGTCGGTGTGCGCGTGACGAATGACGGCAAGAAGGTCTTCGTGGCGCTCGGGCCGTCGAACCGCGTGGCCGTGATCGACGGCGAAACGGACGAGGTCAAGGATTACCTGCTGGTCGGCCAGCGGGTCTGGCAGATGGCCTTCACGCCTGACGAGAAATACCTGTTCACCACCAACGGCAATTCCAACGACGTGTCCGTGATCGACGTGGCATCCGAGGAAGTCGTCAAGTCCGTGCCCGTAGGCCAGCAGCCCTGGGGCGTCGTCGTCGCGCCCAATTGATGCGGCCCACCCTATTCACCAAAGAAGGAAAACCCATGACCCGTTTGCTGACCGTTCTGATGATCATGGCCGGCCTGTCGGTTCCCGCCGCAGCACAGGACGCTGCCGCCACCGAAGACGCCGCTGCGTCTGAGGCGGCCCCCGAGGCCGCTGCCGCGACCGAAGAAGACGACGACGACGACGAGGAAGAAGCAGGCGGCGAAGCTGCGGCGACCTATGACGCCAAGGGCAAGTTCGACTATGGCTTCTCGGGCATCATGGCGCGCGACAACCGCACCGACCTGGCGCCGCTGACGCTGGCTTCGGGGCAGCCGGTCGCGGGCGGGGAATACGCCCTGAAGTCGGGCGGCTTCTATCGTATCGCCATCAATGCCGATGGCAGCCAGGAACTGGCCTTGTCGGGCGGCGATTTCTTTCGGTCGATCTGGATCAATGAGATCGTCATCAACGACATCGAGATCCGCCCGATGGGTGTCCACAGCATCGAATTCGACAATGCCGGCACGGCGGTGATCAGTTTCATTGCAGTCACGCCGGGACGCTATACATTGTCGGTGCCGGGATCTTCGGGCGAAAGCCAGCAGGCCGTGTTCAACGTCCAGTAAAGGGAAATGCCATGCTGAAATCCGTCCTTTGCGCCGCGATCATCGCCAGCGCCGTCACCCCTGTGCTTGCGCAGGACAATGACATGGCATCAGATCAGGAACTGGCCAGCATAACCGAAGCCCTGGCCAAGATCGGATGTCAGCCTGGCCCGGAAGGGGTGGAAAAGGAACGCGCCGACCTGTTCGAGGTGGACGATGCTGAATGCGAGATTGGCCAGTACGACATCAAGCTGTCTGGCGATTTCACCATCACCAGCATGACCCTTGACTGATTCCACGCAGGGGGCGGGCGCTTTGCCCCCATCCGCCGATGCCCTGCGGATCACCGGCCTGTCGCATCGCTTTGGTTCGGTCCAGGCGCTGGCCGATGTGTCGCTGGCCGTCCCGCGTGGCAGCTTTACTGCCCTTCTGGGCGTCAACGGCGCAGGCAAGACCACACTGTTTTCGCTGGTGACGCGGCTTTACAGCAATGTCTCGGGCAGCATCGAGGTGGCGGGATACGACCTGCGCCGCCATCCCGCCCAGGCCATGGCGCGCCTAGGCGTGGTGTTCCAAAGCCGCGCCCTGGACGCGGATTTGTCGGTGGCGCAGAACCTGGCCTATCATGCCGCGCTGCATGGAATACCGCGCGCCAAGGCCCGACCGCGCATCGACCAGGTGCTGGACCAGGTGGGGCTGGAAAGCCGCGCGCATGACCGGGTGTCCGCCTTGTCGGGGGGCCAGCAACGGCGCGCGGAAATCGCCCGCGCCCTGATCCACAGCCCCGATCTTTTGCTGCTGGACGAGGCGACGGTGGGGCTGGACGTGAAATCCCGGGCCGAGGTTCTGGCCCTGACGCGCCGCCTGATCGCCTCGGAAGGCGTATCGGCGCTGTGGGCCACGCATATCATGGATGAAATCCAGCCCGACGACGACCTGGTGATCCTGCACAAGGGCCGCGTTCTCAGCCAGGGAAAGACGGCTGCCATTGCCGGGCCTTCGGGGCTGACCCAGACCTTTCTGTCGCTGACCGGGGCCGCCGCATGAGCGAACGTCGTTTTCCCGCGGCCGCCTGGGCCACCGCCTTTCGCGGCATCGCCTGGCGCGAAACGCTGCGCTTCGTCCAGCAACGCGGTCGCTTCATGGCCGCCCTGGTGCGCCCGCTGGTCTGGCTGTTCATCTTTGCGGCAGGCTTCAGGGCCGTGCTGGGCCTGTCGATCACGCCGCCCTATCAGACCTATGTCCTTTACGAGGTCTATGTGACCCCCGGCCTTGTTGCGATGATCCAGTTGTTCAACGGCATGCAGTCGTCGCTGTCGATGGTCTATGACCGCGAAACGGGCGCGATGCGCACGCTGCTGGTCAGCCCCTTTCCTCGTTGGTTCCTGCTGGGATCCAAGCTGATGGCAGGGGTGATCGTGTCGATCATCCAGGCCTATACATTTCTGGCGATCGCCTGGTTCTGGGACATCCGGCCGCCCGCCTGGGGCTATGTCGCGGTCTTTCCCGCGCTGGTTCTGTCGGGGCTGATGCTGGGGGCGCTGGGGTTGTTCCTGTCATCGGCCATCCGACAGTTGGAGAATTTCGCGGGCGTGATGAACTTCGTGATCTTCCCGATGTTCTTTGCGTCCTCGGCGCTTTATCCGCTGTGGCGGATGAACGAAAGCTCGCCCCTTTTGCACGACATCTGCGCGGCCAATCCCTTTACCTATGCGGTGGAACTGATCCGCTTCGCGCTTTACCTTGAGATGAACTGGCAGGCCTTCGGCGTTGTGGCGGGCTGCCTTGCGGTCTTTTTCGGCGGGGCCGTGTTCATGTATGATCCCGCCAAGGGCCTGTGGGCCAGACGGAAGGAAAGAGGATGAAACGCATCATCGTGGCGCTGATCATCGCCGCCGGGCCTGCATGGCCGGCTGCCGGAATTGATCCCGACTGGCCCTGCATCCAGCGCAAGCAGCCGCACCTGTCGCTGGGTCAGGTCTGGACCGGGCCCGCGCCCGACGACCGCATTGCCGAACTGGCCCGCGATCCCCGGATCGAGGCCCTTGCCGCCCGGCTGGAACAACGCCGCCTGCCGCTGGAAGACGCCGAGGTCGAGATCGCGGATTTCGCGGCGCAGGCTGACGATGCGGAACTGACTGCGCTGATGGTGGCGGTGTTCGGCAAGATCGAACCGGATCGGACGGCGCTGATTGACGGCATCGCCCGGTATGGCCGCAGCCAGGTGGACATGGCCCGCCGGATCGAGGAACGCCGCGCCGCCATGGCCGAACTGGAGAGCGCAACCGATCCAGATTTCGACGCCATTGATGCGGCCGAGGAGGCGCTTGACTGGGATCAGCGCATCTTTACCGAGCGCCAGCAATCGCTGACCTATGTCTGCGAAACGCCGGTGATCCTGGAACAACGGGCCTTTGCCCTTGGCCGGGCGATTGCCAGCCACCTGGGCGACTAGCGGGGCTTGGGCGCTTCCCAGGGACGCAGTTCGGCCTCCATCCAGGTGCCATGGGCGGCGTTGGGAAAGACGATCCAATCCTCGCCGAAGCGGTCTGCGTGATCTTCGGCCAGTTGGTGCTGGATATCCAACGTCGCCCCGGCAAAGCAGCCGTGGAAATCGTGCAGCGTGTCGCCCAGTTGCAGGATGATGCGGTGGTCCCGTTCAACGGCCGCGCGGCGTTCGGATTTGGGCGGGCCGAACAGCAGCACCTGGTCCGCATGAACCTGGGGCAGGCCCAGGCGGGACAGGGTGGCGATGGTCGCCAGCTTGTTTTCCTCGAACCGGTCCGAGACGTAGAAGATCGTGACACCCAAGCGGTCCGCCAGGTGAAAGAAATCCGCAGCCCCCGGCAGCAGATGCGGCGCCCCTTCGCGTTCCCACAGCTTCCAGGTCTCGAACCCCTCCAGGGCCTCGCCCAGGCTCATCGCGTGCGCCATGACGGCGGTGTTGTCCAGGATCGTCTCGTCGATGTCGCTGACCACGGCCAGCCCCTTGCCGGTGCCGTTCGCCTCGACCGCCGCGCGCAGCCGCAGCGTGGCCAGGGCATAGCATTGCCGCTGCAAGGCCTTCACCTCGGCTGACCGCTGCTGATAGCGGATCGCGATGGCGCGTTCCGAAGGATGGTGGCGGGTCGGGCTGGTCATGGGCGAATCCTGCAAGACGAGGACCGGACCCTAGAACCCCCGCCCGCCGTCGTCAAACCGCCGGAACCGCAGCCGGCAGGCGGGACGGGGCTTCGCGCACCGGCAGATGGATCAGTGCGCTGATTGCGCCCACGCCCACACCGACCCACCAGACAAGGGTATAGTCGCCGTAAGCGTCATACAGCGCGCCGCCCAGCCAGACCCCCAGGAAGGATCCGATCTGGTGGGACAGGAACACGAAGCCATACAGCGTTCCCATGTAGCGCAACCCATAGATATAGGCGACCAGCCCCGAGGTCAGCGGCACCGTTGCCAGCCACAAGGCCCCCATCACCAGCGAAAAGACGACAACGCTTGTGGGCGTGATCGGCAACAGGATAAAGGCCGCCGCCGCGATGGTGCGCAGGGTATAGATGCCCGCCAGCAGGTATTTCTTGGTGTAACGCTTGCCCAGCCAGCCCGCAAAGATCGACCCGGCGATATTGGCCATCCCGATCAGGCTGATCGCCGCCGCGCCTAGGGCGGATGTGGTGGTGATCCCCATGCTGGCCAGCGTTCCCATCGGGCTGATCGGGCCGCACATTTCCGTCACCATCGCGGGGAAATGCGCGGTGATGAAGCCAAGCTGATAGCCGCAGGAAAAGAAGCCCACGAAGATCATCAGAAAGGACGGGTCGCGGAAGGCGCGCTTCAGCACGCTGCCCAGGCTTTCCTCAAGCTCGGACCGGGTGGCGGGCTTGCCATCGCCCAGCATCGGCAGGAACAGCAGGCAGGACAGCACGATCACGCCGAAGATCACGAAAACGGTCTGCCAGGCATAAAAGCCCAGCAGAACCTCGGCCAGGGGCGCGCCAAAGACCTGACCTGCGGATCCGGCTGCGGTGGCGACGCCCAGGGCAAGGCTGCGGTTGTCGTCGCTGGCAGCCCGGCCCACGACGGCCAGGATGACGCCAAAGCCCGTGCCGGCAATGCCGAAACCGACCATCACCTCCAGCAGCTGCATCGTGGCGGGCGTGGTCGCAAGGGATGTCAGGATCAGCCCCGCCGAATACAGGATCGCGCCCAGGATGATCGCCCAGCGGTCGCCCCAGCGTTCGGCAAGCGCGCCAAAGATCGGCTGCCCGATCCCCCAGGCCAGGTTCTGGATGGCAATGGCCAACGAGAATTCCGCGCGCGGCCAGCCGAAATCGGCGGCGATGGGGATCTGGAAGACGCCGAAGCTGGCCCGCAGGGCAAAGTTGATCAGCAGGATCAACGATCCGCCGATCAGGATGGGCGTGAACAAACGGGACGTGGTCATGGCTGAACCTGCGCGGCATAAGGTCGCGGTCAGCGTTGAACCTGTCCCGTCCGAAGATCAAGCCCCGGCGGTGTGATGTGACCCATCAACGTCGTTGATGCGATCACCGGCACCGATCAATTGCGCCGCGCTACCTCGTTGTTGATCGAGAATTTCGATGCCGGGATCGACCCGCCCTCGCGCATCTCGCCCAGGATCACGGTGGTCTTCTGGCCGCTGTCATCGGTCACGACCCATTGACGCAACTGCGTCGGCCCGGCGGTGAAGACCATCTGGATATTGCCATATTGCGGGTTCTGCGGATCCTGGGCGGTCACCACGGTCGCGTTCTTCGATTCGGTATGGGCGGTCACCATGTTCGCGCGGCCCAGGTTCACGTTGGCGTCCAGGATGATCGACAGCGGCGTTTGCGACAGCGGATATTGCTGCGGCCCACTGGATTTCGGATCGAACACCGCCACGTTTCCGCCCGATGCCATCACCAGCGTGTTGTCGTTGTTGTATTCGAAACGCACCCGTCCGGGCCGCTGGATATAGACCGTCCCGGTCGAGATCGAACCGTCCGGGTTGACCTGCGTGAACTCGGAGGTCGCAGTCGTCATCCGGTTCAGATAGCGCGACAATTCGTTCAAGGGAATCTTCTCGGCCAGGGCCGGAAAGGCGAGGCCAAGGACAAGGGCGGGCGCAAGGGCGAGCGATCTGATGTTCATGGCGCCGATCATATCCTTTCCAAAACCGGATGCACATCACGTCTGGAGGATGGCACGGGCGGCGAACGCTCGCATCGTTGTGAGGGTTCCGGCCCACAGGCCGTTGAATGGAACGCATCGGGAACATATATTCCACGCATGGCACAACCCACCCTTCACCAGAAGCTGGCGATCCTGTCGGACGCGGCGAAATACGACGCCTCCTGCGCCAGCAGCGGCACGACGCGGCGTGATTCCCGGGATGGCGGCCTGGGATCGTCGGGGGGCATGGGCATCTGCCATGCCTATACGCCGGACGGGCGCTGCATCAGCCTGTTGAAGGTCCTGATGACGAACTTCTGCATCTATGATTGCGCCTATTGCATCAACCGCGTCAGCAGCAATGTCGAACGCGCCCGCTTCACGCCCGAGGAGGTCGTGACGCTGACGCTGGAATTCTATCGCCGCAACATGATCGAGGGGTTGTTCCTGTCGTCCGGCATCATCCGCAGCCCCGATGAGACGATGAGCCAGATGGTCCGCATCGCCCGGACCTTGCGCGTCGAACATGGCTTCAAGGGTTACATCCACCTCAAGACCATTCCCGATGCATCCCCCGCCCTGGTGGCCGAGGCTGGTCTGTATGCCGACCGCCTGTCGGTCAACATCGAACTGCCCCAGGATGCCAGCATCCGGGAACTGGCCCCCGAAAAGCGCCCCGAGACGATCCGCGCCGCCATGGCCGACGTGCGCCTGTCCCGGGAAGCCGCCAAGGAAAAGACCCATACCGGCAAGCGCCCGCCGCGTTTCGCCCCGGCAGGCCAGTCCACGCAGATGATCGTCGGCGCGGATGCGGCGACGGACCGGGACATCCTGGCGACCTCGGCCAACCTGTATTCCGGCTATGACCTGAAGCGGGTTTATTATTCGGCCTTCAGCCCGATTCCCGACGCATCCGCCGCCCTGCCGCTGATCAAGCCGCCCTTGATGCGCGAACACCGGCTGTATCAGGCCGACTGGCTGATGCGCTTTTACGGGTTTGATGCCGATGAGATCGGCGCGGCCCACCCGTCGGGGTTCCTGGATTTGGCCATTGACCCCAAGCTGGCCTGGGCCTTGTCCAACCGGGCGCAGTTTCCCGTCGATGTGGCGACCGCGACCAAGGAAATGCTGCTGCGCGTCCCGGGCTTCGGCACCAAGACGGTGACCCGGATCCTGGCCGCGCGGCGCAACGGGCCGGTGCGCTATGGCGATCTGCTGCGCATGGGGGCGATCATGTCGAAGGCGCGCGCTTTTGTGACGCTGCCCGACTGGCATCCGGGCACGCTGACCGACAGCGACAGCCTGCGCGCGCGATTCGCGCCCAAGGCCGAACAGCTGCAATTGCTGTGATCGGCGTCGATCTGCCCCATTTCGGACGTTTCGAGGCTTGGCGCGACACGGCCCGCCAGCTTGCCAGCAGCCGCGTGGCGCCTGACGAGGTGATCTGGGGCGATACCGGGTTGTTCGGCGCCGATCCTGTCCCGCCCCCCAGCTTGCACCCGGTGGTGGCGACCAGGGATTTTCTGAACCTGGCCGGGACCGTGGCCAGCCATTCCGACCCGGAACGCTGGGCCTTGCTGTATGCCGCGCTGATCCGGCTGCAGGATGACCGGGGTTTCATCGCCAATCCTGCCGACCCCCTGACAGACCGGCTGGGTCGCATGGCGAAATCCGTGCGCCGCGACATCCACAAGATGCACGCTTTTGTCCGTTTCAACGAAATGCCGGGCGACGGCCCGCGCCGCCGGTTTGGCGCCTGGTTCGAACCCGAGCATCCCATTCTGGAAGCCGCGTCGCCGTTCTTTGCGAAACGCTTCTCCGACATGGACTGGCTGATCGCCACGCCCGAAGGCACGGCCCGCTTTGACGGCAGTCTGCGATTTGAACCGCCCGCGCCGCGTCCCAACCTGCCCCCCGATGCCAGCCATGAATTGTGGCAAACCTATTTCGCCAACATCTTCAACCCGGCGCGGATCAAGACCAATGCCATGCGGTCGGAAATGCCGGTGAAATACTGGAAGAACCTGCCGGAAACCGGGCTGATCGCGCAGATGCTGGCGGACGCGCCCCGCCGGGTGCAAGCCATGCGCGACGCCGGCGCCAGCACCGCGCCCGGTTTTGCCGCCAAGGTCACGGCACGGATCCGACAGGCCCCGGACGAGACCCTGCCGCAGGATCTGGACACCGCCGCAGGGCAGGCCAGCCGCTGCACCCGCTGCGACCTGTGCCATGCCGCAACCCAGACCGTCTGGGGCAAGGGTGATCCCGCAGCGCCCCTGATGATCGTGGGCGAGGCGCCGGGCGATCAGGAAGATCTGCAAGGCCGCCCATTTGTCGGTCCCGCCGGGCAGTTGCTGCATCGGGTCATGGATCAGGCTGGACTGGACCCGGCCCGTGTCTGGATGACCAATGCGGTGAAGCATTTCAAGTTCACCCCCCGCGGCAAGCGCCGCATCCACCAGACCCCCAATGCCACCGAGGTCAAGCAGTGTCGCTGGTGGCTGGATTTGGAGCGTCGCCTTGTCCAGCCGAAGCTGACGCTGGCAATGGGCGCCACGGCGGCTTTTGCCTTGACGGGCGACAACCGCCCCCTGACCCCCCGGCGCGGCATGGTGGAAACCACGCTGGACGGCGGCCCGGTCCTGCTGACCTGGCATCCCAGCCTTATCCTGCGGCTGGATCCAACCCGGGCCGAGGAAGCGCGCCACCAGTTCGCGGCCGACCTGACGCAAGCTGCGCAGATGATGGCCGCCTGAACGGGCTTTTCATCTTGGTTCAAATATCCGCGGGGGAGTCCCGCAGGGAGGGGGGCGGCAGCCCCCTACAAAGCCTGCCCCAGAAGCAGCCGCGGCATCGGATCGACCGACAGCCCTGCTGCCTGCCGTATGAAGCCGCGCCGCAGGGCGGGAATCGCGCTGACCAGACCCATGCCGATGCCGCGCGCGGCGGACAGGACCGGATTGCTGCTGCCAAACAGCCGGTTCACCCCGTCCATGCCAAGCGCCAGGCTGGTGGCATCGAACCGCCGCCAGCCCTGGTATCGTTCCAAGACCAGATCCGTCCCAATCTCCTCGCCCCGGCGCGCCGCATCGACCAGAACCTCGGCAAGCGCCGCCACGTCGCGCAGTCCCAAGTTCAGCCCCTGGCCCGCGATGGGATGCACGCCATGCGCCGCGTCCCCCACCAGGGCCACCCGGTCCGCGACATAGCGGTCGGCCAGCGACAGGCTCAACGGATAGGTGAAGCGCGCACCTGCCAGGGAAATGTTGCCCAGGTAATCGCCAAAGCGCGGGCGCAGCACGTCCAGGAAGGCATCATCGGGCAGGGCGGCGATGGCGCGGGCGTTGTCATGGGTTTCCGACCAGACGACGCTGCTGCGGTTGCCGGGCAGGGGCAGGATCGCCAGCGGCCCGGTTTCCATGAAATACTGTTGCGCGATGCCGTGATGGGGGTGGTCATGCGCGATGGCCGCCACCAGGGCGGTCTGGCCGTAATCCCAGCCTTGCCGCCGAATCCCGGCGCGGGCGGCCACCCCGGATCCACGCCCATCCGCGGCCACCAGCAGCCGGGCGCGCAAGCTGCGGCCATCCGACAGCGTGGCCTGGATCCCGCCTGACGTGGCCTGCTGGTCCACGACCGAAAGCCCCGGCAGGTTCTGCACCCGATCCCGCATCGCCGCCAGCAGCGCGCGATACAAAAACCGGTCCTCCAGCATAAAGCCGACTGGGCCTTCCTCGATCTCGGCGCTGTCAAAATGCAGGAAAAAGGGCAAGGCCCCTTCGCCGGGGCGGCCTTGGGACGCCTTGACCTGGCCGATCGGCTGGCTGTCGCCTGCCAGCCCCGCCCACAACCCAAGCGCCTTCAGCAACCGCTGAGAGGACACGGCAAGCGCATAGGCCCGCCCGTCGAAGTTGTCGCCCGCCCGCGCATCGGCCGGACGGGGATCGACCACGATCACGCGCAGCCCCGCCTGGGCCAGGGCAAGCGCTAGGGTGGGGCCGTTCAGCCCGCCCCCGGCGATCAGGATATCGGCATCAAGTTCCATCGCCGCGATCATGCACGGGCGCGGGGCGAAGTCCATGCGGCGAAGCGTCGTCACCTGCCAGGATCGCGGCCAACCCGCTGCGGTAATCGGGATGACGCAGGACGATCCCCAGATCCTCCTTGATCCGCCGGTTTGATACCCGCTTGCTGTCGGCATAGAACGACCGCGCCATGGGCGTCATCTGGGCATCCTCGAACGCCACCTGGGGCGGGGGCGGCAGGCCCAGCAGTTCGGCGGCATGGGCCAGCACATCCTGCGGGGGCGCAGGGTCATCGTCGCAAAGGTTATAGGCGGTTCCGGGCGCGGGCCGATCCAGCGATGCCAGCAGCACCTGGGCGATGTCTTCGGCATGGATGCGGGAAAAGACCTGGCCCGGCTTGATGATCTGCCGGGCGGTGCCATTGCGCACCTTTTCGAACGGCCCGCGCCCGGGACCATAGATCCCGGCCAGCCGGAAGATGTGCAGCGGCAGCCCCGCACGATCCGCCAGGGACCGCCAGTCCCCCTCGGCCCGGATGCGGGTCTGGCCGCGTGGGCCGGTGGCGTCCAGGGGGCTGTCCTCGTCCACCCAACCGCCGTTCCGGTCGCCGTAGACCCCGGTCGTGGACAGATAGCCCAGCCAGCGGGGCTTGGCGCCCACCAGATCGTCGTGAAAGGCGGCCAGAACCGGATCGCCCCCCGGGCCAGGCGCGGCGGATACCAGGATCGCATCTGCCGTGGCGATCTCCTTGTGCAGGCGCGCATCCTCGCCGGGCCAGATCAGGGGCAAGGCGCCCGCCTGGGCCACCCGGTCGGGATCGCCGCGCGTGGTGCCCAGAACCTGCCAGCCCCGTGCGCGCAAGAGGGGCGTCAGGAAGCCCGCGCAATAGCCGTGACCGAAAACAAGCATCTTCATGACGACACCGTAACGGCACGCGTTCCCCGGCGCCAGACGCTTGCCTGCGCCCGGTCCCGCTGGCAGGGTCAGGGGAAAGAAGGATAACAAGAATGGACACGGATTCCCGTTACCTGCCGGTCGAAAGCCCCGAGGCGCCGGGCCGCCGGCAATTCACCGATGCCGGTGCCGCCGTCGCGCAATTGCAGGATCTTTATGCGCAATCGACGGGCTTTCTGCTGGACCGTTTCACCAAGGCATTGGAGGGCGACAAGCCTGCCGCCCGGTATCGCGCCTATTATCCCGAATTGCGCCTGACCGTGCCGACCCATCCTTCGGTCGATTCGCGCCTGTCCTTTGGCCATGTGGTCGCCCCCGGCAGCTATTCCGCGACAGTCACCCGGCCCGACCTGTTCGGCAATTACCTGCGCGAACAGATAGGCCTGCTGATCCGCAACCACGGCGTGCCGGTCACGGTGGGCGTCAGCGACACGCCTATGCCGGTCCATTTCGCCGTCGCCGCCCAAAGCGACCTGGCGGTGCCGCAGGAAGGGGTGCTGGATTTCAGCTTGCGCGACATTTTCGACGTGCCGGACCTGAACACCATGAACGACGACATCGTGAACGGCGTGGCAGGGCCGATGCCGGACGGGTCGCTGCATCTGGCGGCCTTCACGGCGCAGCGCATCGATTATTCCCTAGCGCGGCTGCAGCATTACACCGCAACGGCGGCGGAACATTTCCAGAACTTCATCCTGTTCACCAACTATCAGTTCTATGTTGACGAATTCGAGGCCTATGCCCGCTGCGTCCTGGGCGACGCATCGCTTGGCTATGACAGCTTTGTCGCGCCGGGAAACCAGGTGATCGACGACGCCGGCGCGCCCCTGGCGGTGCTGACAAAGATGCCGCAGATGCCCGCCTATCATCTCAAGCGCCCAAACGGGCAGGGAATCACGCTGGTCAATATCGGCGTCGGCCCGTCGAACGCCAAGACCGCGACCGACCATATCGCGGTCCTGCGTCCCCATTCCTGGCTGATGGTCGGCCATTGCGCGGGCCTGCGCAACAGCCAGCGGCTGGGCGATTTCGTCCTGGCCCATGCCTATCTGCGTGAAGACCACGTCCTGGATGCCGACCTGCCTGTCTGGATCCCGCTGCCGACCCTGTCCGAGGTGCAGGTGGCCTTGCAGGAAGCCGTGGCCGAGGTCACGCAACTGGAAGGATACGAGCTGAAGCGCATCATGCGCACCGGCACGGTCGCCACCATCGACAACCGCAACTGGGAACTGCGCGATACGCCGATCCACCGGCTGTCGCTGGCACGGGCGGTGGCGCTTGACATGGAAAGCGCCACGATCGCCGCGAACGGCTTCCGGTTCCGGGTGCCCTATGGCACGCTGCTCTGCGTCAGCGACAAGCCGCTGCATGGCGAATTGAAGCTGCCGGGGATGGCCACCGATTTCTATCGGACCCAGGTCGCCAATCACCTGCTGATCGGCATCCGGGCCATGGAAAAGCTGCGAGAGATGCCGCTCGAGCGGATCCATTCGCGCAAATTGCGGTCCTTCAACGAAACGGCGTTCCTTTGACCCTGCGTCAACAGGCCGGACGGTGCCCGCTTTTGCAAGAAGTGGCGAAAAACGCTTGATCTGTTGGGCAAAACCGTGTGTAGCAGGCGATATGCCGCAAACGGCGCTATTCGCAGGCCCCGCAGAACAGGGCAAGAGGAGACAGATCCATGGCAACGCCATCCGCGAAACCGATGACGAAGACCCAACTCGTCGCCACCCTGGCCGAGGAAATGGGTTCGGACAAGAAATCGGCCACGGCCGCCCTGGACGCGATCGCCGCCGTTGTGTCGCGTGAAGTCGCCGCAGGCGGTTCGGTCACGATCCCCGGCATCGGCAAGATCGCCTGCCGCGCCCGCCCGGAACGCCAGGTCCGCAACCCGCAGACCCAGGAAATGATGACCAAGCCCGCCGACAAGCAGGTCAAGGTGACGGTCGCCAAGTCCCTGAAGGACAGCGTCAACAGCTGATCCTTCCGCTTTGCCGGATGACGGGGCCGTGCCGATGGGCGCGGCCTTTTCCATTTTGGCCTTCCCGCTGCCCGGCCTTGCTGCTAGCCGTTCCTGCATCATCTGCAAACGGGGCTTTCCGCATGGACATTCGCGCGATCGGGATGGGGGTGTTCTTTGCGGTGATGTGGGCCTCGGCCTTCACCTCGACCCGGATGATCGTGACCGAGGTGCCGCCCTTGTTCGCCCTGGCCCTGCGCTTTGCCCTGTCGGGGGCGGCGGCGTTCGTCATCGCCCTGATGATGGGAGAAACCTGGCGGGCGCTGACGCGGGTGCAATGGCGGGCGGTGGTGATCCTGGGCCTGTGCCAGAACGCGCTGTACCTGGGCCTGAACTGGACAGCCATGCAGTGGATCGAGGCGGGGCTGGCTTCGATCATCGCGGCCACCATGCCGCTGATCGTGGCGCTGCTGGGCTGGATGCTGATGGGGGAAAGGTTGCGCCCCTTGGGGATCGCCGGGCTGGCCCTGGGCTTGATCGGGGTGGCGATCATCATGGGCGCGCGGCTGCAAGGCGGGGGCAGCGATCCGCTGGGTATCGCGATGTGCTTTGCCGCGGCCCTGGCCTTGGCGGTTGCCACGCTGACAGTGCGCGGGGCAAGCTCGGGCGGCAATGTGATGATGATCGTCAGCCTGCAAATGCTGGTCGGATCGGCGACCCTGTGGATCCTTGCCCCCCTGCTGGAGGATTGGCAGGTCGATCCCAATCCCCGGCTGGTCTGGGCCTTTCTTTACACCGTGATCGTGCCGGGGCTGGTGGCGACCTGGGTCTGGTTCAAGCTGGTGGGCCGGATCGGGGCGGTGCGGGCCGCGACGTTTCATTTCCTGACGCCCTTTTTCGGGGTCGCCACCGGGGCGCTTTTGCTGGGCGAACAGCTTGCCGCAGGCGATGTGATCGGCGTGGGGGTGATCATGGCAGGCATCCTGGCCGTGCAACTGTCCAAGGCGCCGGCGGCCGCGGTGCCGGCCCGCCGCCCGCCCCCGGCCTGACGGCGGGAACGGGGGACATCGGGGCGGCGTTGAAATCCATGAAATCCTTGCCATCTTGGATCCCATGCGCGCCGATCAGATCCTGCATCCCACGCCGGCCGGGCTTTACTGTCCCCCCGGCGATTTCTTCATCGACCCGATCCGCCCGGTGCCCCGCGCGCTGATCACCCATGGCCATGGCGATCACGCCCGGTCCGGCCACGGCGCGGTCATGGCCACGCGCCAGACGCTGGAGATCATGGCAATCCGCTATGGGACCGATTTCGCGGGCCAGCGTCAGGCGGCGGATGGTCCGATCCGCGTCGGCGATACCACCGTCAGCTTTCATCCGGCGGGCCATATCCTGGGCTCGGCACAGATCGCCGTGCAACCCGACCGGGGTCCGAAGATCGTGGTGTCGGGCGATTACTGCCGCCATCCGAACCCGGTCAGCGCGGCGTATGAACCCGTCCCCTGCGATATCTTCGTGACCGAGGCGACCTTTGGCCTGCCGGTCTTCAAGCACCCGGACCCGGCGGGCGAAATGACCCGCCTGACCGCCAGCATGGCCGAATTTCCCGAACGCCATCACCTGATCGGCGCCTATGCCTTGGGCAAGGCGCAGCGGCTGATCATGCTGGCCCGCGCCGCAGGCATCGACGGCCCCATCGCCATCCATGGCGCGCTGCAACGGTTGTGCGATTACCATGTGGAACAGGGGATCGACCTTGGCCCGCTGGTGCCCGCGACCGCGAAACAGGTCGATGCGCAACTGGTGATCGCGCCGCCCTCTGCCTTTGCATCCGCCTGGGTGCAGCGGTTCCGCGATCCCGTGATCGGCTTTGCATCCGGCTGGATGGCAGTGCGGGCACGGGCGCGGCAGCGCGGGGTGGAACTGCCTCTGGTCATCAGCGACCATGTGGACTGGCCGCAGGTCACGCAGACCATCGCGGAACTTGGTCCCCAGGAAGTCTGGATCACCCACGGAACCGAGGACGGGCTGATGCGGTGGTGCGAACTCCAGGGCATCCCCGCCCGTCCGTTGCGGCTGGTCGGATACGAGGACGAGCCGGAATGAAGGCCTTCGCGACCCTTCTGGAACGCCTGGCCTTTACGCCCGCGCGCAATGCCAAGCTGCGGATCCTGCGCCATTACCTGGAGGCCACGCCCGACCCGGATCGCGGCTTTGCCCTGGCCGCGCTGACGGGCGACCTGAAGCTGCGCACCGTGACGCCGGGCCTTTTGCGCGGGCTGATGGTGGAACGGGTGGACGAACAGTTGTTCGCGCTGTCCTATGATTTCGTGGGTGATCTGGCCGAGACCATTGCGCTGTTGTGGGAAACCGACCGGGACGAGGATGTGCCCCTCCATCAGGCCGTGGCCTTGTTATCTGAAACGGGTAAGGCGGCCCTGCCCACGGCCATCGCCGGGATGCTGGACCGGCTGGGCCCGTCGCAGCGGCTGGCCTTTCTGAAGCTTGCCACGGGCAATATGCGCATCGGCCTGTCCGCCCGCATGGCCCGCATGGCACTGGCCGACATGGGAGAGCCGGATGTGGCCCAGATCGAGGAGATCTGGCACGGGCTGAAGCCCCCCTATCAACCCTTGTTCGACTGGATCGCGGGTGGCCTGCGGCCTGAAAATGCCGCCCGCGCCCCGTTCCGCCCGGTGATGCTGTCCACGCCCGTCGATCTGGACCAGTTGGCCGCCTTTCCCCCCGCCGACTACATCGCGGAATGGAAATGGGACGGCATCCGTGTGCAGGCGATCAACGACGGCGGCGTGCGCAGGCTTTACAGCCGCACGGGCGAGGATATCAGCAACAGCTTTCCCGACCTGATCGAGGCTCTGAATTTCGACGGCGCGGTGGATGGCGAACTGCTGGTGCGGCGGGGCGATGACGTGGCGGTTTTTGGCGACCTGCAGAAACGCCTTGGCCGCAAGCAGGTGGGGCGGGGGATGCTGGACAGCCATCCGGCCGGCCTGCGCGTCTATGACCTGATGATCTGGCAGGGCCGCGACCTGCGGGAATTGCCGCTGATGGATCGTCGCGCCGTGCTGGAGGGCGCGGATTTCGGCAGCGATCGAATCGATGTCTCGCCCTTGCTGGATTTTGCCACCTGGGACGACTTGGCCGCCCTGCGCGCCGATCCCCCGGCCCAGGTGATCGAGGGCGTGATGATCAAGCGCCGCAACAGTCCTTACGTCGGCGGGCGCCCGCGCGGGCCGTGGTTCAAGTGGAAGCGCGATCCCCATGTGGTAGATGCCGTTCTGCTTTATGCGCAACGCGGGCATGGCAAGCGGTCGGGGTTTTACAGCGACTTTACCTTTGGCCTGTGGGACGCGGATCAGCTTGTCCCGGTCGGCAAGGCCTATTTCGGCTTCACGGACGAGGAGCTGCGCGAACTGGACCGCTTTGTCCGCAACAACACCATCGAACGCTTTGGCCCGGTCCGGTCGGTCGCGCCGAAACTGGTATTGGAGGTCGCGTTCGAAGGCCTGAACGCCTCGGGGCGCCACAAGGCCGGCGTCGCCATGCGCTTTCCCCGCATCAGCCGCATCCGCTGGGACAAGCCCGTGGCCGAGGCTGACCGCCTGTCCACGCTGAAGGCCATGATCCCGTGACCCTGCCGCCCGCGTTCAAGGACTGGTTCGCCCGGCAGGGCTGGCAGCCCCATCCCCACCAGTTGGACCTGCTGGCAGCAAAGGGCGACACGCTGCTGATCGCGCCCACGGGGGGCGGCAAGACGCTGGCGGGCTTCTTGCCGTCGCTGGTCGATCTGAAGGACGGGCACAAGGGGCTGCATACCCTTTATGTCTCTCCGCTCAAGGCGCTGACGGCGGATATCGCCCGAAACCTGGCCCGCCCCGTGGCGGACCTGAACCTGCCCATCCGGGTCGAGGACCGGACGGGGGACACGCGGTCCTCGCAGCGTGCGCGCCAGCGGGTCGATCCGCCGCAGATCCTGCTGACCACGCCGGAATCGCTGGCCTTGATGCTGTCCTATGAACAGGCGCCGCAGATCTTTGGCAACCTGCGGCGCGTGGTGTTGGACGAACTGCACGCGTTGGCGGAAAACAAGCGCGGCGACCAGTTGATGCTGTGCGTTGCGCGGCTGCGCACGCTTTCCCCCGGCCTGGTCGCAACCGGCCTGTCCGCCACGGTCGAGGATCCGCAGGCATTGGCCCGCTTCATGGGCGGCGCCACGGTCATCAATGCCGATCCCGGCCCGGAACCCGACATCGCCATGCTGGCCACCGCCCGTCCTGCGCCTTGGTCGGGCGGCGGCGGCCACTACGCCGTGCCCGAGGTTCTGGCCGAGATCCGGCAGGCGCGTACCACCATCATCTTCATCAACACCCGCGCCCAGGCCGAGCTGTTCTTCCAGGCCATCTGGGCCGCCAACGACGACAACCTGCCCATCGGGTTGCATCACGGCAGCCTGTCGCGCGAAGCCCGCCAGCGGGTCGAGGCCGCGATGGCGGCGGGCGAGTTGCGCGCCGTGGTGGCGACGGGCAGCCTGGATCTGGGCATCGACTGGGGCGCGGTCGATCTGGTGATCCAGGTCGGCGCGCCCAAGAACGTCAAGCGGCTGGTCCAGCGGATCGGTCGGGCCAACCACCGCTATAAGGCGCCAAGCCGTGCCCGGATCGTGCCCGCCAACCGCTTTGAGGTGGTCGAATGCATCGCCGCCCTGGAAGCCGTGCATGAACATGACCTGGACGGCGACCCGCGCGGCCCCGGCCCGCTGGACGTGCTGTGCCAGCATATCCTGTTGACAGCCTGCGCCGGCCCCTTCGATGCCGACGCCCTGTTCCGCGAGGCGCGGACCGCCGGACCCTATCGCGGGCTGAGCCGCGCGCAGTTCGACGATTGCCTGGATTTCGCCGCGACCGGCGGATACGCCCTGCGCGCTTATGACCGCTGGCAGCGGCTGATGCTGCGCGACGGGTTGTGGCGCCTGCGCGACCCTCGGGCCGCCCGCGATCTGCGCATGAACGTGGGCACCATCGTCGAGGCCGAGATGCTGAAGGTCCGCTTTCGCCGGGGCGGCGGCCTGCTGGGAGAGGTCGAGGAAGGCTTTGCCGCGACCCTGGTGCCCGGCGACACCTTCCTGATCGGCGGGCAGACCGTCCGTTACGACGCCCTGCGCGAGATGGTGGTCGAGGTGACGAAGCAGCCCACCAAGCAGCCGCGGATCGCGCTTTACTCCGGGATGAAGCTTGCGACATCGACGCAACTGTCGCACCGGGTGCAGGCGCTGATCGGGGATTCCACGCGCCACTGGGTGCTGCCCCCGGACACCGCCGACTGGCTGGCCATGCAGGCCCGGATCAGCACCCTGCCGCAGCCCGGCGTGCTGCTGAGCGAGAGTTTCCCCTTTCAGGGCAAATGGCATTTCGCGCTCTATGGGTTCGCGGGGCGCAATGCGCTGCAAACCCTGGGCCTGTTGATGACCCGCATGATGGAGGAAGCGGGACTTGGACCCTTGGGCTTTATCGCAACGGACTATGCGCTGCTGATCTGGTCGCTGGATCCCGTCACCGATCCCGCGCCGCTGCTGGACCGCGAAGGCTTGCGCGCGGGCCTGGGCGACTGGTTGGCGGGCAATGCGGTGATGAAGCGGACGTTCAAGAATGTCGCGGTCATTTCCGGCCTGATCCAGCGGAATATGCCGGGCGCGCGCAAGACCGGCAAGCAGGCGACCTTTTCCAGCGATATCCTTTACGATACCTTGCGCCGTTACGACCCCGACCATCTGCTGTTGCGGATCACCGCGGACGAGGCGCGGCGGGGCCTTGTCGATTTCGACCGGATCGAGGATATGCTGAACCATTCACCCCAAAGCGACCACCGCATGACAGGCCGCGTGACCCCCCTGTCCGCGCCCTTGCTGCTGGAATACGGCCGGGTGCCCATCACCGGCCAGGCCCGCGAACGCCTGGCCGAAGCCGAGGCTGCCGCCCTGATGGCCGAAGCAGGCCTGGCATGACCTATGCCTTCGACTTTGCGGGCTACGCGCTTGAGGCGCGGCCGTCGGGCGCGCTGTTCTGGCCGGAACGCCGCTGGCTGATCGTGGCCGACCTGCATTTGGGCAAGTCCGAACGCATGGCCCGGCGCGGCGGATCGCTGTTGCCGCCTTACGAGGTTCTGGCGACGCTGGATCGGCTGGAAGCCGAGATCACCGCCACCGATCCCGCTGCCGTCATCAGCCTGGGCGACGGCTTCGACGACGATGCGGCGGCCTTGGCCCTGCCCGATATGCTGTGCGACCGGCTGCGCGACATGGCCTGGGGACGGCAGTGGATCTGGGTCAGCGGCAACCACGATCCTTCCCCGGTTTGCCCGCGCCTCCCCGGCAAGACGGTGGACGCGCTGACCGAGGGGCTGGTCTTGCGCCACCAGGCGGGGCAGGGACCGGATGTGTCGGGTCATTTCCATCCCTGCGTCAGGCTGGCGGGGGATCGTCGGCGCTGTTTCCTGGTCGGGCGCGATCACCTGATCCTGCCCGCCTTCGGCGCCTATACCGGCGGGCTTGCCATCGACAGCCCGGTGCTGGCGGCGCTTGTCCCGCAGGGCCTTGCCATTGCGTGCGGCGCGCGCGCCCTGCCCCTGCCGGTGGGCGCTTCCCGGCGGCCCGGGCGGCGGGCATGAAAAAGGCCGGGCCCGCAAGCGGCCCGGCCCCGGTACGGCTGGATCGGCTTAGAAGCTGAAGTTCACGCCGACCTTGATGTTGTGATGTTCGGGCGTGGAACGGGTCAGGACTGCATCGCCATCGCCCAGGTCATAGGTCACTTCGGACTTGCCGAAATTGCGGTACTGCCATTCCGCAAAGACCGAAAGGTTGTCGCGCATCTTCCGTTCAACGCCAAGGCCCAGCGAATAGCCGGTATCGGAATAGCTTTCGGTCATGTCCGCCAGCTTATAGTCGAAATCGCCATGGGTGACGCCGGCGGTGCCATAGACCAGGGTCTGCGGATCGACCGTATAGCCCGTCTTGAATTGCAGACCGGCGATGTAATTGACCGATGATTCAACCTCGACGTCCGTGGCACCCGCCACGCTGATCCGGTCCGTGGCGTCGATGCTGCCGCCCTCGATCCACAGCTCGGGGCCAAAGACCCAGTTCCCGCGCTGCCAGCGATAGCCTGCGTGAAGCCCTGCGTTCAGGCCTTTAAGATCGACGCTGCCCAGGTCATTCGCCCGCTCCACAAGGGTTCCCCCTTCGATCAGGTCCAGCCCGATCTCGTCGTCCCCGCCAAAGGCATAGCCGATCGAGCCACCCGCATATCCGCCGGACCAGGTGCCGGCAGGGGCGGCTTCGATCACCGGCGTGACTACCACAGGGTCGGCGACCGGGGCGACATATCCCCCTGCAAGGGCGCCGGATGCACTGGGGACAAGGCCAAAGGCGCATATCGCCAGAAACGAGGAATAACGCATCTAGAGCTCCTTTACATAGGATAATTCAACCGAAGCGCGGATCTTCCTGTTCGCATTGGAGATAAGCGCCATTTGTCTGCGCACCGATGATACATCCTGTGCGTGTAAACGGAAACCCCGCGCCTGACACTTGGGCGCGGCATTTCCGCCACAGCATCAGGTATCCAGGTTCTCGACGTTCAGCGCGTTCTGCTGGATGAATTCGCGGCGGGGTTCCACCACGTCGCCCATCAGCTTGGTGAACAGATCCTCGGCCTCGGCCACGTCCTCGACGCGCACCTGCAACATGGTGCGCGCAACGGGGTCCAGCGTGGTTTCCCACAACTGTTCCGGGTTCATCTCGCCCAGACCCTTGTAGCGTTGCAGCGACAGGCCCTTTTCGCCTTCCAGGAAGATCGCCTGCAACAGCCCCAGCGGCCCGAAGATCGGCTGGTCGCGGTCCTTTCGCACCAGCCGCGCGGGCCGGGCATAGACATCCTGCAAGGCTTGCGTCATCTCGCCCAAACGGCGGCTTTCGGCGCTGCGCAGCATCTGCCCGTCCAGGGTCCGGTTTTCCTCGACCCCGCGCAGGGTGCGGGTCAGGCGGATGCCTGCGTCCTGGGTCGGGCGACCGGTCCAGCCGCGTTCATATTCCTCTGCGATCATGTCGAGGCGCGCGGCAATGGCATCTGCCACGCCCTGGGCATCCCCGTCGATCCGGCCCGCCATCAGCGCCCCGGCAATGGCTGCCTGTTCGGTGACATGAGGCGGGTAATGGGTGGGATAGGCACGCAGCACGCGCCGCGCGGTCCGCGCCTCGTCCACGACACGCGCCAGATCCGCGCCCACGATTTCCTCGCCCGAGCCGAGGCGCAGCGCCGCGCCCTCGACCCCTTGCTGGATCAGGTAGTCTTCCAGGGCGGCTTCGTCCTTCAGGTAAACCTCGGACCGGCCGCGCGACACCTTATAAAGCGGCGGCTGCGCGATATACAGGTGGCCCGCGTCGATCAGGTCGGGCATCTGGCGGAAGAAGAAGGTCAGCAGCAGCGTGCGGATATGCGCGCCGTCCACGTCGGCGTCGGTCATGATGACGATCTTGTGGTAGCGCAGCTTGTTCAGGTTGAATTCGTCGCGCCCGATGCCGGTGCCAAGCGCGGTAATCAGCGTGCCGATCATTTCCGACGACAGCATCCGGTCAAAGCGCGCCCGTTCCACGTTCAGGATCTTGCCGCGTAGCGGCAGCACCGCCTGGTTCTGGCGCGACCGGCCCTGTTTTGCGGACCCGCCCGCGGAATCCCCCTCGACGATGAACAGTTCCGACAGCGCGGGATCCTTTTCCTGGCAGTCGGCCAGCTTGCCGGGCAGCGAGGCCACGTCCATCGCCGTCTTGCGGCGCGTCAGTTCGCGGGCCTTGCGCGCGGCTTCGCGGGCAAGGGCTGCCTCGACGATCTTGCCGGTGATGGCCTTGGCCTCGGAGGGGTTTTCCTCGAACCATTCGGCCAGCTTTTCGCCGACCAGGTTTTCCACTGCCGGACGAACTTCGCTGCTGACCAGCTTGTCCTTGGTCTGGCTGGAGAATTTGGGATCGGGCACCTTGACCGACAGCACGCAGGTCAGCCCCTCGCGCGCGTCATCGCCCGTGAAATCGACCTTTTCACGCTTGGCGATGCCGCTGTCCTGGGCATATTTCGTGATCATGCGGGTCAGCGCGCCGCGAAAGCCCGCCAGATGCGTGCCGCCGTCGCGTTGCGGGATGTTGTTGGTAAAGGGCAGCACCGTTTCGTGATAGCTGTCGTTCCACCACATCGCGACCTCGACCCCGATGCCGTTCCGTTCGCCAGTCATGAAGATCGGTTCCGGCATGACGGCGGCCTTGGAGCGGTCCAGGTATTTCACGAACTCCCGCACGCCGCCTTCATAGAACAGCTCAGTCCGCTGCACCTCGGCATGACGTTCGTCTTCCAGGATGATGCGGACGCCGCTGTTCAGGAAGGCCAGTTCCCGCAACCGGTTTTCCAGCGTCTTGTAGACGTAATCGAGATTGCTGAACGTGCCCTCGGAACCATCGGACTTGACCGAGGCGAGAAAGCGCACCTCGGTTCCCTTTTCCCCGGGCTCCGCATCGCCCACGACGCGCAGGTGTTCCACGGTGTCCCCGCGTTCGAAACGGGCGTAATGTTCGCGGCCGTTGCGCCAGACCCGCAGTTCCAGCCAGTCCGACAGGGCGTTCACGACCGACACGCCGACGCCGTGCAGGCCGCCCGAAACCTTGTAGCTGTTCTGGTCGAACTTTCCGCCCGCATGAAGCTGGGTCATGATGACCTCGGCCGCGCTGACGCCTTCGCCCGCGTGGATGTCGGTGGGAATGCCCCGGCCGTTGTCGCGGACGCTGACGCTGCTGTCGGCGTGGATTTTCACCTTCACATAGTCGGCGTGACCGGCCAAAGCCTCGTCAATGCCGTTGTCCACGACCTCGTAGACCATGTGATGAAGGCCGGACCCGTCGTCGGTATCGCCGATATACATGCCGGGCCGCTTCCTCACGGCTTCCAAGCCCTTGAGAACCTTGATGGAATCAGCGCCGTATTCGGCGGTCTGCGCGGCGGGTGCGGTCATGGGTGATGGTGTCCTGTTCCTGTGCTGTCGATATAAGGGTTCCGACAGTGAAAGTCACGGGAAAGACGGGATTTTTCTGTGTTTCCGGCGGGGTTCAGCCGGTCGTTTCGCTGGCTTGCGACAGGCCGGCCGTTTTCGCCACAGACAGGCGCCGGGCGCGGGCGGCAAGGCTGTCGAAAAGCTCGGCTCCGGTGCCGGTCAGCAGGCTTTGCGCGGGCAGGCCGCAGATGCGGTCATACAGGGCCGCGCGGCGGTCGGCGTCCAGATGGGCCGCGACTTCGTCCAGCAGCAGGACCACCGGCTGGTCCGGCAAGGCGCGGGCATTGGCCAGGATCAGCGACAACAGCAAGGCCTTCTGCTCTCCGGTCGAGGACAGGGCGGCAGGCATATCCTGCGGCCCCCAGGTTGCCCCCAGATCGGCCCGGTGCGGGCCGGTCAGCGTGCGCCCCGCCGCCAGATCGCGCGGACGCATGGCGGCCAGGCGGGCGGCGATGCTGTCCGGGTCGGGATCGTCCGCCACTCCTTCTCCGGGCAGCAGGGTCAGGGTGGCTGCAGGGAAATCGCCACCATCCTGCGCGGCGCTGATGGCCGACAGCGCCGCCTGACGGTTGCGGGTCAGCGCGCCGCCCGCATCCCCCATTTGCGCCTCTAGCGCGCGATACCAGCCGGGGTCGCTGATCTGGTCCTTCAACAGCCGGTTGCGTTCCCGCATCGCCTTGTCATAGGTCAGCGCCAGATCCGCATGATCGGGATAAAGGCTGAGGGTCACGCGGTCTAGGAATCGCCGCCGTGCCTCGGGCGGGTCGGACCACAGGCGGTCCATCGCAGGCACCAGCCAGATGATCCGCAACAGGCGCCCAAGCGCGGTCTGGGCCACGATCTTGTCGTCGATGGCGACGCTGCGGGGCTGGCCCGGCGGGGCCACGGTTTCCACCGGATGATCGTCGATCCTTGCCGTGATCCGCCAGCCCGCATCCTTGCCCTGGCGGGCCTGGTCGGGCGCGGGTGCGGACCGCAAACCACGGCCCGGGGCCAGCATGGATACCGCTTCCAGGATATTGGTCTTGCCGGACCCGTTCGGACCGAAGATCGCCAAGGGTCTTTGGTCCAGATCCAGCTCTAGCCGCGACCAGGACCGGAATTGCGCCAGCGAGATGTGGCCTAGCGTCACACCCGCATCGGCATGACGACATAAACCGCGCTCTGGTCGCCGCCTTCGCGGATTAATGCGGCGTCGCCCGAACCGTTGAACATGAAGACCGCGTTGTCGCGATCCACTTGGGATGCGATTTCCTGCAAATACTTGGCGTTGAAACCGATTTCCAGCGGCTCGTCGGCATAGGCGACGATCAGCTCCTCCTCGGCCGCGCCCGCGTCAGGGGCGTTCACCGACAGGATCAGCCGGTCCTGGTCCAGGGCCAGCTTGACCGCGCGGGACCGTTCGCTGCTGACGGTGGCGACCCGGTCCACGGCACGGGCGAAATCGGCGGCGTCAACCTCGAGCTTGCGGGCATTGTTCTGGGGGATCACGCGCGAGTAATCCGGGAACGTCCCGTCGATCACCTTTGATGTCAGCGTCAGCGTGGGCGTGGCGAACCGCACCTTGGTCTCGCTGACAGACACCGCGATGTCGACGTCGCCGTCGTCCAGCAGCTTGCGCAGTTCGGCAACCGTCTTGCGCGGCACGATCACGCCCGGCATCTCGTCCGCGCCAACCGGCAGGGGCGCGTCGATCCGCGCCAGCCGATGTCCGTCGGTCGCCACGCAGCGCAGCATCGGCTGACCATCGACCTGCGCCACGTGCATATAGACGCCGTTCAGATAGTAACGCGTTTCCTCGGTCGAGATGGCGAATTTCGCCTTGTCGAACAGGCGTCGCAGCATGTCGGCCTTGGCCTTGAAATTGGCGCTGTATTCGGACGAGGCCATGACCGGGAAATCCTCGCGCGGCAGCGTGGCCAGGCTGAAGGAGGATCGCCCCGCCTGAACCGCCAGCCGCCCTGTCGCATCGTCGCTGCTGATCTGCACCAAGGCGCCGTCGGGCAGTTTCCGCGCGATCTCGTTCAGCATGACTGCGCTGACGGTGGTGGCGCCAGGGCGTTCGACCTGGGCCGGGGCCTGGTCCACGACCTCGGTATCCAGGTCGGTGGCGCGGAAACTGACGCCCTCGGGCGCGGCCTCGATCAGCACGTTGGCCAGAATCGGAATGGTGTTGCGACGTTCCACAACCGATTGGGCCTGAGAGACGGCCTTGACCAGAACGGCGCGCTCGATCGAGAATTTCATCACGTTTCCCTGTGAATATGGCCAACCCGGCCCGTCTGCGGACCTGATTTGTAACCAGCCATGAGGGCGGTCACAAGGGTTTCGTGAGGCTTTTGGGGATCAGGCTTCCAGCAGGCGTTTCAGCAGCGCCACGTCCTCGGCCAGGGCATGATCCTCGACGGCCAGTTCCTCGACCTTGCGGATGCCGTGCATGATCGTGGTGTGGTCGCGCCCGCCGAAGCGGCGTCCGATTTCCGGCAGTGACCGGCTGGTCAGCTGCTTGGACAGATACATGGCGATCTGGCGCGGACGGGCGACGTTGCGGGCGCGTTTCGGACCGATCATGTCGGCCAGGCGGATGTTGTAATGTTCCGCCACCTTGCGCTGGATGTCGTCGATCGAGATCTTGCGGTCGTTGGTGCGCAAGATGTCGGCCAGGCATTCCTGGGCCACTTCCAGCGTGATTTCGCGACGCAGCAGACTGGCATGGGCAAACAGGCGCTGCAACGCGCCTTCCAGCACGCGGACGTTGGTGGTGATCCGATGCGCCAAGAATTCCAGAACGCCGGTGCCGATTTCCAGATCCGGCTGCTGGGCGCGGAAGCCCTCGGTCTTGGATTGCAGGATGCCCAGGCGCAATTCATAGGTCGTGGGATGCAGGTCCACGATCAGCCCGCAGGACAGGCGCGACTTGATGCGTTCCTCAAGGCCCTTGATCTCGGCCGGGGCGCGGTCGGCGGAAATCACGATCTGCTTGCCCTGGTCGACCAGGGCGTTGAAGGTGTGGAAGAATTCTTCCTGGGTGCTGTCCTTGCCGGCGATGAACTGCACGTCGTCCACCATCAGCATGTTCACGTTGCGGAACATGCTCTTGAAATCCATGATGGAACTTTCGCGCAAGGCCTGCACGAAGCGGTACATGAACTGTTCCGCCGACAGATACAGAACCTGCGCGGCCGGATGATTGACCTGATAGTCATGGGCGATGGCGTGCATCAGGTGCGTCTTGCCCAAGCCTACGCCGCCATACAGGAACAGGGGGTTGAAGCCCACCGGCCCGCCCTCGGCCACGCGGCGCGCGGCGGCATGGGCCAGTTCGTTGGGTTTGCCGACGACGAAATTGCCGAATGTGTATCGCGGATCCAGCGGCGCGCCCAGATCGGCGCGCGCCACGCGAACGGATGCAGGGGCTGCGGCGGATGCGACGGGGCGGGCTGGCTTGGCCGGGGCGGCAGCAGCAGGACGGGCGCGGCCAGGGGCCTGCTGGGGCACGACCTCGAAGCGCAGGCGTTCCACGGGGGCGCCATGGCGGCTGAGCTCGCCCAGGATGTCCTTGGCAAAGTGGCGGTTCACCCAGTCCGAGATGAAGCGGGTCGGACTGGCGAAATGGGCAATGCCCGCATCCACGCCGGTCAGGCGCAGGGGCTTGATCCAATGGTTGAAATTGTTCGGTCCCACGCTTGTTTCAAGCGCGGCGCATGCCTGGCCCCAGATCTCGTCCATGGTCTTGCCCTATCTATCCTGTCCCCAGCCTTCGCCGGACCTTCCGGCGAAACAGGATCCGCGACGCGCATCGGGAAGGCGGAACTGCGGCAATACCCCACCCTGCGGCCCAAGACGGGTCACATGACGGGGCTTTCGCCCGAAATCCCAATCCAAGACACGGGTTTCGCGCAGCCGGTGGCAGCCGTCTGCAAGAACAACCCGAGGGCTGACAAAGGCGCCTGAAGCCTTTTGGCCCGACCGATGCCCGCGACCCTTTCGGATTCGCCTAGGGCCCGGCCCGTCCCCCAACACAGCGACGTGAATCGCCCCATGAGGTTAGCAATGGCGCACCCCATGCTGCAACCGAACTATCTGCTTGACAGGGGCTTTGCCAAATCGAATCTGCGAGACCCTTGACTCGAAAGGAAAGAATCCTGAACACCTTGATATGTAGTCATTTTTGCAACATTCGCAGGCGCAGAAACGCAAATCGGGCACGGATTTGCATCCGCGCCCGGCCGGGGTTTCAGGCCCCTCGGGGCCGTGATTTCAAGGAAATCCGCACCGGAACCGATGCGGAAATCAGGGCAGGATCAGACTGCCGAAAGCGCCTTCACGCGCGATGCCAGACGCGAGATTTTCCGCGATGCAGTATTCTTGTGGACCACGCCCTTGGTCACGCCGCGCATCAGTTCGGGCTGAGCCGCCTGGAGGGCTGCCTTTGCCGCCTCGGCATTGCCCGAGGCAATCGCTTCCTCGACCTTGCGGATAAAGGTACGGATGCGCGAACGGCGGGCCTTGTTCACATCGGTGCGGCGCTCGATCTGGCGGGCGCGTTTCTTGGATTGGGGCGTATTGGCCATGGGTCTTGTCCTGTTCAGGTCTTCAGCGGTTCAAGTGCGCAAAAGACCCAAAGCACCGCTTCCCGGGGAAAGCGGTCATGATTCTTGCCTAAGCGGGCCCACGCGCATGTAAGCCGGGGCATATAAGGCAAGCCGGCCCGAAAGGAAAGCCCGAAATCAGCGGTCGCGGAACTGCGGTTCGCGCTTTTCCAGAAAGGCCGCCATGCCTTCCTTCTGGTCCTCGGTCGAAAACAGCGCCTGGAAGTTGCGCCGCTCGAACAGGATGCCTTCGGTCATGGTCGTCTCATAGGCGCGGTTGACGGTCTCTTTCGCGGCCTTGACGGAAACCTGGGACTTTTCCGCGATCTTGCGGGCGGCGGCCATGGCCTCGGGGATCAGCTTGGCTGTGGGCACCACGCGGCTGACAAGGCCCGACCGTTCGGCCTCGGCCGCGTCCATGAAGCGCCCGGTCAGGTGCATGTCCATGGCCTTGGACTTGCCCACGAAGCGCGTGAGCCGCTGCGTGCCGCCGATGCCCGCAATGACGCCCAGGTTGATTTCCGGCTGGCCGAACTTGGCGGTATCGGAGGCGATGATGAAATCGCAGATCATCGCCAGTTCGCATCCCCCGCCCAGGGCATAGCCGCTGACGGCGGCGATGATGGGCTTGCGGATGCGGGTGATGGCGTCGATCCTGGCGCCGAACAGATCCTCGTCATAGGCGTCCACAAAGGTCTTGGTGGACATTTCCTTGATGTCGGCCCCTGCGGCGAAGGCCTTTTCGCTGCCGGTCAGCACCACGCAGCGGATCTTGTCGTTGCGATCAGCTTCGGCCAGGGCCTGGCCCAGTTCCGTGATTAGCACGGTGTTCAGCGCGTTCAGCGCCTCGGGGCGGTTCAGGCGGATCAGGGCAACGCTGTCCTCGATCTCGACGATGATGGTGTCATAGGCCATGTGCGGCGTCCCGTTGCAAAAACGTTTCGCCGGACCCTATCAAAAGCGGCGGCGGAAAGCCAAGCGGGCTAGCGCTGACACATGGGGCAGTAAAAGCTGGACCGCCCCCCCTGCACGATCCGGCGGATGATGCCCGCGCAACCGTGGGTGGGGCAGGGCGCGCCCTCGCGGTCGTAAACGCGGAAGCTGTGCTGGAAATAGCCTAGTTCCCCGCTGGCCTGCCGATGGTCGCGCAGAGACGACCCGCCTGCCGCAATGGCGTCTGTCAGCACGTCGCGGATATGGCCCACAAGCGCGGCGATCCGCGCGGCCCCGATGCGCCCCGCCGCCCGCCGCGGATCGATGCCCGCGCGGTGCAACGCCTCGGACACATAGATGTTGCCCAGGCCCGCGACGATCCGCTGGTCCAGCAGCGCCTGTTTCACCGGCACGCGCCGTCCCCCAAAGGCCGTGGCCAGATAGGCAGGCGTGAAGGCGTCGTCGAAGGGTTCCGGGCCAAGATGATCCAGCAGTGGATGGGACACCCCTTCGCGGATCAGATCGACCATGCCAAAGCGGCGTGCGTCGTTGAAGGTGACGGTGGTGCCCCCGTCCATCACCAGCACCACATGGTCGTGGCGCGGCAGGATCGCCGGATCGCGGTTGAAATCCCCCAGACTGCCGCCTTGGACCAGCATCCGTCCCGACATGCCCAGGTGCATCAGCAGCGTGCCGCCCCGGTCCAGATCCGCCAGCAGGTATTTCGACCGCCGCCGCAGCGCCGTCACCCTGGCCCCCGTCAGCACCTGCACAAGATCGACCGGCATGGGCCATCGCAGGTCGGGGCGGCGAACTTCGGCCCGCGCGATGCGTTGGCCTTCCAGATGCGGCAACAGGCCGCGGCGGACGGTTTCGACTTCGGGCAGTTCTGGCAATCCGGTCCCTTTCGAGGTTTTGTATGGTGCGACACAGCGCACCGGGCCATTGTGCGCCGCGCAGGCCGGGCTTATCTGGCGATGAAACAGCGGATCGGCAAGCGGATGAGCGACAAGAAGCAGACCCATTTTGGATTCCAGACCGTGGACGAGGATGCCAAGGCCGGCATGGTCCACGAGGTCTTTTCCAGTGTCGCCAGCCGTTACGACCTGATGAACGACTTGATGAGCGCGGGCGTCCACCGCGTCTGGAAGAACGCCATGATGGACTGGCTGGCCCCGCGCGACGGCCAGCACCTGCTGGACGTGGCGGGCGGCACGGGCGATGTCGCCTTCCGCTTCCTAGACCGCGCGCCGGGCGGGCGGGTCACCGTTTGCGACATGACCGAATCCATGCTGGTCGAGGGGCGCAAGCGCGCTGATGCCGTGGAAAAGGGCGACCGGCTGGCTTGGGTCACGGGCGATGCGATGGCGCTGCCTTTCGCGGACAACAGCTTCGACCGCTATACGATCAGCTTCGGCATCCGCAACGTCACCCGCATCCCCGACGCCCTGGCCGAGGCGTATCGCGTCCTGAAACCCGGCGGGCGGCTGATGGTGCTGGAGTTCAGCCAGATCCCGGTGCCTGCGATGCAATGGGCCTATGACCGTTACAGCTTCAACGTCATCCCGGCCATGGGGCAGGCGGTGACGGGGGATCGCGACAGCTATCAATACCTGGTCGAATCGATCCGCAAGTTCCCCGACCAGGACGCATTCGCCGACATGATCCGGGCCGCGGGCTTTGGCCGCGTGCAATACCGCAACCTTTCGATGGGAATTGCCGCGCTGCATTCGGGCTGGAAGCTTTGAGAGGGCCGCACAATCTTTTGCGCCTGATCCGCACCGGCGCCACATTCGAACGCACCGGCGCCATGCGCGCGGTCCTGGACGCGGTTGATGCGCCGCCCCGCCTGCGTATCGCGGCGCGCGTGATGGGCTGGCCGTTCCGCTGGCTAGGCTACAAGGGCGATCCGGACCTGCCGCCGATCACCCGGGCAATCACCGCGCTTGGCCCCGCCTATATCAAGTTCGGCCAGATCCTGTCCACGCGCGCCGATGTGGTGGGCATCGAGATGGCAAACCAGTTGCGGATGCTGCAAGATCGCCTGCCGCCCTTTCCCACTGACATCGCCAAGGACATCATCCTGGCCGACCTGCGCCAGCCGGTCGATCAGCTGTTTTCCGAATTTTCCGAACCCGTGGCGGCGGCCTCCATTGCCCAGGTTCACCGCGCGCGGGTGCGCGAAACGGGCCGAGAGGTAGCGGTCAAGGTGCTGCGCCCCGGCATCGCTGCCGCCTTTCGCCGCGACATCGACGCGTTCCATTTCGCCGCTGGCATCATCGAGTTCCTGTCGCCCGGCAGCCGCCGTTTGCGCCCGCGCGACGTGGTGCGCCATTTCGAAGCCACCGTCACCGGCGAGCAGGACATGCGGCTGGAAGCGGCCAATGCGTCGGAATTTGCCGAAAACACCAAGGGTGACGCGGGCTTTGCCCTGCCTGTTCCGCATTGGGAATTGTCATCGCGCCGGGTGCTGACTGCGGACTGGGTAGAGGGGCTGCCGATGGGCGATCGCGCGGCCCTGGTGGCGGCGGGGCACGATGTCAGCCGCATCGCCACGCGGGTGATCCAGTTGTTCCTGCAGCACGCGCTGCGCGACGGGTTCTTTCATGCCGATATGCACCACGGCAACCTCAAGGTCGGGGCCAATGGCGACGTCCTGGCCTATGACTTCGGCATCATGGGCGAGATCGACGAATATACCCGCCGCATCTATGCCGAGATTCTGTACGGCTTCATCCAGCGGGATTACCGCCGCGTGGCCCGCGTCCATTTCGAGGCGGGATACGTTCCCCGCGACCGGGACGAGGCCGCCTTTGCCCGCGCGCTCCGCGCCGTCGGCGAACCCATCTTCGGCGCCAATGCCAGCCGGATTTCCATGGCGAACCTGCTTGCCTATCTGTTCGAGGTGACGGAACGCTTCGGGATGCAGACCCAGACGCAACTGATCCTGCTGCAACGCACCATGGTGGTGGTGGAAGGCGTAGCCCGGTCGGTCGATCCGCAACTGAACATCTGGGACGCGGCCAAGCCGGTGGTATCGGATTACATCCGGTCCAACATAGGGCCCAAGGCGCTTGCGGGCGACATGGCACGGGTTGCGCAAACAGTCGGGCGATACGGACCCCTGCTGCCGCGCATCGTTGAACAGGCCTTGTGGGACCGCGCCCATCCCGAACAGGCACGCCTGGTCCAGCCGGTGCTTGTCAAGCGCGGCGCGCCGGTCTGGCTGGCAGTGGTGCTGGCGCTTGGCGCGGGGGCGGCGGCAGGAATTGTGCTGGTCTAGAGCGTGTCGCGGGCATCGAGATTCAGGATTCCCAGCTTGCCTATGATGTGCTTCCCTTCTGCTGAGGCAGGTATGGGGGAGTTGATGGGCAAGCCACATCCAATGGAGCTTCGGACGCGCGACGGACCCCTCCTCCCCTTGGTCCGGTCGTTGGCGGCAACGGCCCTTCTCCTCCCTGGCCGTGCCGCACCCCAAACGCGGCCCTCCCTCCTCCCTGGGCCAGCGTTCCGCGGCGGCGCCCCTCCTCCTCCCTGGGCGCCGCCGCTTTTCATTTCAGCCATCGGAACCCCGCCCCCAAGCCCGCGTTGTCGCGGCAGTGAAAAGGGAGACGGCCATGACCAAATTCCGTGTCGGATCAAAGGTCGAATGGGATTGGGGCAAGGGAACCGCCACGGGCAAGGTTGCCAAATCCTTCAGCGACCCGGTCGAGCGCACCATCAAGGGCGCCACGGTCAAGCGGAACGCCGACACGGAAAACCCCGCCTACCTGATCGAACAGGATGACGGTGACCGGGTGCTGAAAAGCCATTCCGAACTGCGCAAGGCGACATAAGCCTTTTCCCGCCAACCCCGGCGGGCTAAGGCCCGTCCATGCTCAGTTACCAACACGCCTATCACGCGGGAAACCTGGCGGACCTGCACAAGCACGCGCTGCTGGCCGTCGCCCTGGATTACCTGACCCGCAAGGACAAGCCGCTGTCCTATCTGGAAACCCATGCCGGACGCGGGCTTTACCGGCTGGACGGGGCCCAGGCCGCCAAGACAGGCGAAGCCCGCGCCGGCATCCAGCGGGCCGAGGCCGAAGGCTGGCTGCCCCCCGATCACCCCCTTCTGGGCGCCTTGGCACAGGTCCGGCGCAGTTACGGCCCACAGGCCTATCCAGGCTCGCCGCTGATCGCCGCGCATTTCCTGCGCCGGGGGGATTCCGCGCATCTGGCGGAACTGCACCCTGGCGAATACGACGCCTTGACCCATGTGGCGGGCTTTGCCGCTCTGCATCGGCAGGACGGGTTCCAGATGGCGCAGGCGATCTGCCCGCCGACCCCCCGACGCGGGCTGATCCTGATCGACCCCAGTTACGAGGTGAAGACGGATTACACGACGATCCCCCGTCAGATCGGGTTGATCGCGCGCAAATGGAACGTGGGCGTCATTGCGCTGTGGTATCCGATCCTGACCGATGAACGCCACCTGCCGATGCTGGACGCGCTGACCGCCGCCCATCCCGGTGCCCTGCGATCCGAGGTGAGGTTTCCACCCGCCCGTCCCGGCCATTGGATGATCGGGTCGGGCCTGTGGATGCTGAACGCCCCCTTTGGCCTGGTGGACGAAGCCTCGCGCCTGGACGCCATCTTCTGCCGCAATGCGTAACCGGGGGGATTCCCCCGCCCCCGGCGCTGTGGCATGATCCACCCGTCCAACCGAAACGGCCTTTCCATGTCGCAGCGTCTTTCCATCAGCGCCACTGTTCTTCTGGCCCTGGCCGTCGCCCTGGGCCTGTATTTCGCCTTTGCCGCCGTGCAAGGCCCCTCGGGCATCCTGCGCCGCATCCAGGTCGAGGCGGAAACCCTGGAACTGGCCGCCGAGCGCGACCGGCTGAAGGCAGAGGTGCACGAGATGCAGAACCTGACCCGGCGGATGTCGGATGAGTATCTGGACCTCGATCTTCTGGACGAACGTGCCCGCGAAATGCTGGGCCTGATCCGCGCGGACGAGGTGATCCTGCGCTGAACAACACGTTTCGTTCGCGGATTGCACGCCCCATTTCGATGCGCTACGGATAGTTTAACGCTGAACTATTCTGACCGCGCATCCAAGGAAGGAACCCCCGCATGGCCAGGAAGCCTGCTTCCGCCGCCGAGACGCAACCCAACGTGTCCCGCGACGAACTGCTGCAATATTACCGCGACATGCTGCTGATCCGCCGGTTCGAGGAAAAAGCAGGCCAGCTTTACGGCATGGGCCTGATCGGCGGATTCTGCCACCTCTATATCGGCCAGGAAGCGGTCGTCGTCGGCCTGGAAGCGGCCACGAAGGAAGGCGACAAGCGCATCACCTCGTATCGCGATCACGGGCATATGCTTGCCTGCGGGATGGAAGCGCGCGGCGTGATGGCCGAACTGACCGGGCGCGAGGGGGGATACTCCAAGGGCAAGGGCGGCTCGATGCATATGTTCAGCCGCGAAAAGCATTTCTATGGCGGCCACGGCATCGTGGCAGCCCAGGTGCCGCTGGGCGCGGGCCTGGCGTTCGCCGACAAATACCTGGGCAATGACAATGTGACATTCGCCTATTTCGGCGATGGCGCCGCGAATCAGGGCCAGGTTTACGAAACCTACAACATGGCCGTGCTGTGGGATCTGCCGGTGATCTTCGTGATCGAGAACAACCAGTATGCCATGGGCACCTCGATGAAGCGGTCCACCCGGTCCAACACGCTGTTCGGTCGGGGCGAGGCCTTTGGCATCCCGGGCGAACAGGTGGATGGCATGGACGTGCTGGCGGTCAAGGCGGCGGGCGAAAAGGCCGTGGCCCACTGCCGGGCGGGCAAGGGGCCTTATATCCTTGAGGTGATGACCTATCGCTATCGCGGCCATTCGATGTCGGATCCGGCGAAGTACCGTACGCGCGAGGAAGTCCAGAAGATGCGCGACGAACGCGATGCCATTGAACACGTCCGCGAACTGCTGCTGCAAGGGCGCCATGTGTCCGAAGACGACCTGAAGGCCATCGACAAGGACATCAAGGACATCGTGAACGATTCCGCCGAGTTCGCGAAGGAAAGCCCGGAACCGGCGCTGGAAGAACTGTGGACCGACATTTACGCCGAAGACCTGCCCCAGGGCAGCGCCGAAGAAGTTGCCTGAGGGAGGGTTGAACGAATGGCTACTGAAATCCTGATGCCCGCCCTGTCCCCCACGATGGAGGAAGGCACGCTGGCGAAATGGCTGAAGAAGGAAGGCGACGCGGTCAAATCCGGCGACATCATCGCCGAGATCGAGACCGACAAGGCGACCATGGAATTCGAGGCCGTGGATGAAGGCATCCTGGGCAAGATCCTGATCGCCGAAGGCTCGCAAGGGGTCAAGGTGAACACCCCCATCGCCGTCCTGGTCGAGGAAGGCGAATCCGCCGATGACGTGAAGACCGAAGCGCCCAAGGCCGAGGCCGCCCCGGCCGAGGCGAAATCCGAAGCCCCCGCCGCCTCTGCCGTCGAACAGGTCAAGACCCCGGAACCCGACCGCAGCCCGGACTGGCCCGAAGGCACCAAGATGAAGACCATGACCGTGCGGGAAGCCCTGCGCGAGGCCATGGCCGAGGAAATGGAGCGCGACGAGACCGTCTTCCTGATGGGCGAGGAAGTCGGCGAATACCAGGGCGCCTACAAGATCAGCCAGGGCCTGCTGGACCGCTTCGGTCCGCGCCGCGTCGTCGACACCCCCATCAGCGAGATCGGTTTTGCGGGCATCGGCACCGGCGCCGCCCTGGCCGGCCTGCGCCCCATTGTCGAGTTCATGACCTTCAACTTCTCCATGCAGGCAATGGATCACATCATCAACTCGGCCGCCAAGACCCTGTATATGTCGGGCGGCCAGATGGGCTGCCCCATCGTGTTCCGCGGTCCGAACGGCGCCGCCGCCCGCGTCGGCGCCCAGCACAGTCAGGATTACGCGGCCTGGTATTCCTCGATCCCCGGCCTCAAGGTGGTGATGCCCTACAGCGCAGCGGATGCGAAAGGGTTGATGAAACAGGCGATCCGCGATCCGAACCCGGTCATCTTCCTGGAAAACGAGATCCTCTATGGCCGGTCCTTCGAAGTGCCGGACCTGCCGGACTTCACCATCCCCTTCGGCAAGGCCCGCATCGCGCGCACCGGCAAGGACGTGACGATCATCAGCTTCGGCATCGGCATGGCCCATTCGCTTGAAGCCGCCGACAAGCTGGCCCAGGAGGGGATCGAGGCCGAGGTGATCGACCTGCGCACCCTGCGCCCCATCGACTATGCCACGATCATCGAATCGGTGAAGAAGACCAACCGCGTGGTGACGGTCGAGGAAGGTTTCCCCGTGGGGTCCATCGGCAACCACCTGTCGGCCTATATCATGGAAAACGCCTTCGATTACCTGGACGCGCCGGTGATCAACTGCACCGGCAAGGACGTGCCCATGCCTTACGCCGCCAACCTGGAAAAACTGGCCCTGATCACCTCTGCCGAGGTCGTCGAGGCAGTCAAGAAAGTCACCTACCGCTAAGGGGAACGCGTTATGCCGACAGAAATCCTGATGCCCGCGCTGTCCCCCACGATGGAGGAAGGGACGCTGGCCAAATGGCTGGTGAAGGAAGGCGATGCCGTCAA
Organism: Paracoccus actinidiae; assembly: GCF_030863885.1. Classification (NCBI taxonomy): domain Bacteria; kingdom Pseudomonadati; phylum Pseudomonadota; class Alphaproteobacteria; order Rhodobacterales; family Paracoccaceae; genus Paracoccus; species Paracoccus actinidiae. The sequence goes on along the minus strand of NZ_CP132956.1, from coordinate 297,271 downwards.
GTCCGGCGACATCATCGCCGAGATCGAGACCGACAAGGCCACGATGGAATTCGAGGCCGTCGATGAAGGCACCATCGGCAAGCTGCTGATCACCGAGGGCAGCGCGGGGGTCAAGGTCAACACCCCCATCGCCGTGCTGCTGGAGGAAGGCGAGGACGCCTCAGCCGCGTCCAGCCCTGCCCCTGCTGCTACGGCCCCTGCCGCCGCGCCCATTGCTGCCGAGGAAAAGGCTGCCGCCGAAAAAGGCTATGGCGGTCCCATCGGCGCGCCGGTTGCAGGCGACGCATCGCCCGCAAAGGCCGCGCCCGACAAGGCAGCCAGCGGGGACCGCGTCTTCGCATCGCCTCTGGCCCGTCGCATCGCCGCCGAAAAGGGCATCGACCTGTCGGGCATCACCGGCACCGGCCCACGCGGCCGGATCGTGAAAGCCGATGTTGAGGGGGCAAAGCCCGGCGCCGCCAAGCCCGCCGCAGTTTCCGCCGCCGCGCCTACTGCGGCCCCGACCGCAGCCCCTGCGGCTCAGGCACCAAAAGCACCCTCCGCCGACACCATCCTCAAGATGTATGCGGACCGCGAGACGACGGAAATGCCGCTGGACGGGATGCGCCGCACCATCGCCGCCCGCCTGTCCGAAGCCAAGCAGACCATCCCGCATTTCTATCTGCGCCGGTCTGCCAAGCTGGACGAGTTGATGTCGTTCCGCGCCATGCTGAACAAGCAGCTTGAATCGCGGGGCGTGAAGCTGTCGGTCAACGACTTCATCATCAAGGCTTGCGCCCTGGCGCTGCAACAGGTGCCCGATGCCAATGCCGTCTGGGCCGGGGACCGGATCCTGAAGCTGAAGCCGTCGGACGTGGCCGTGGCCGTCGCGATCGAAGGAGGGCTGTTCACGCCCGTCCTGAAGGACGCGCACCAGAAAACCCTGTCAGCCTTGTCGGCCGAGATGAAGGATCTGGCAAACCGCGCCAAGACGAAAAAGCTTGCCCCCCATGAATACCAGGGCGGCAGCTTTGCGATCTCGAACCTCGGGATGTTCGGGATCGAGAACTTCGATGCCGTGATCAACCCGCCTCACGGCGCGATCCTGGCCGTGGGCGCGGGCATCCAGACCCCTGTCGTGGAAAAGGGCGAGGTCGTGGTGCGCAACGTCATGTCCATGACCCTGTCCGTCGATCACCGGGTCATTGATGGTGCCCTCGGCGCACAACTGTTGGAGGCCATCGTCAACCATCTGGAAAACCCGATGGGGATGCTGGCCTAAATCCTAGACCGGACACATCGAAGGGTCGCTCGGCAAGGCGCCCTTTCTTCTTCAGAAAAATATCCTCGGGGGGTCCGGGGGGGCGAAGCGCCCCCGGCGCTCGCGGGACGCAATTCAGCGCAACGCATCCTCGATGGCGCCCACGAATGCGTCCAGGTCATCCGGCTTGCGACTGGTGATGATGCCCCGGTCCACCACGACCTTTTCCTCCACCACCTCGGCCCCGGCATTCTTCATGTCGGTGCGGATCGACTCAAAGCTGGTCAGCCGCCGCCCCTGCGCCAGACCGGCTTCGGCCAGCAGCCAAGGGGCGTGGCAGATCGCAGCGACAGGCTTTCCGGCATCGGCGAAGCTGCGGATCAGGGCAATGGCCGCCTTGTCGGTGCGCAGGTTGTCGGGGTTGATCACGCCGCCGGGCAGCACCAAGGCATCGTAATCTGCTGCATCCACGTCCGAAATCGCCATGTTCGCGGTCACGGACTTGCCCCAGTCGTCCTTGTCCCAGGCAGTGATCTCGCCTGCCTCGGGTGCGGCGATATCGACGTGGTGGCCCCCATTCTTCAGCTTTTCAAGTGGCACGAACAGTTCGGACTGTTCGAACCCGTCCGACGCCATGATCAGAACCTTTGCCATGAATGGCCTCCTTTCGCATCAGCCCACCCAATGCGATGCGCCCGGTGAAGTTCCGCCCTATTCCGCCTGCTGGCGGGGCCGGTTCAGCCCGATCCGCCGACTTACCCACCCGGACAGCCGCCCCTCTGCGCCATGGATCAACGAGAACAGCGCGGGCACGAACAGCAGAGACAGGATGGTGGACAGCAAAAGCCCCCCGATCACCGCAATTGCCATGGGCGCGCGGAATTCGCCGCCCTCGCCGGTCGCCAGCGCCGAGGGGATCATCCCCGCGCTCATGGCGATGGTGGTCATGACGATGGGGCGTGCGCGCTTGTGGACCGCATCCAGGATCGCGTCGCGCTTGACCACGCCGCGTTCGATTGCGGACAGCGCGAACTCCACCAGCATGATGGAGTTCTTGGTGACGATCCCCATCAGCATCAGAAAGCCGATGACAACCGCCATGCTGATCGAATTGCCGGTGATGAACAGCGCCAGGATCGCGCCCCCGATGGCCAGCGGCAGGGACATCAGGATCGTCACCGGCGTGATGAAGTTGTGGAACAGCAGCACCAGCACGACATAGACCAGCATCACCCCCGCACCCATGGCGATGCCGAAGGCGCCAAAGACCTCTCCCATGATCTCGGCATCGCCGGATGGCTGGATCTGTGTGCCGGGTGGCAGTTCGATCCGTTCCTGCAACTGCGTCACCTGGGCGCTGACGGGGCCAAGCAGTTGCCCATCGGCCAGGTTCGCGCTGACCGTGGTCTGGAACTGGCGGTCGTATCGCCCGATTTCGGTCGCGCCGGCGGATAGCTTCACATCGGCCACGGCCCCCAGCGGCACCTGCCCCGACGATGAATTCACGCGCAGGTTCTGCACTACCATCAGGTCGGCGCGTGCGTCAGGGTTCAGGCGCACGACGATGGGGATCTGTTCGTCCCCCGCGTTGAACTTGGCCAGGTTCGATTCGACATCGCCCAGCGTCGCCACGCGCAGCGTCGTCGCCATGTCGCTGGCCGATACCCCCAGTTGCGCCGCCACATCCGCGCGCGGCGTGATCTGGATTTCGGGGCGTTGCAGGCTGGCCGTGGTGGAGACGCTTTCCAGCAAGGGCAATTCCGACATCGCCGCCGCCAGCCGTTCGGCGGCCAGCGCCGCGCCGTCTTCGGTCGTGCCCAGGACGTTGATGGTCAGGTCGTTCTGGCCGTTTTCATTCTGGAAATTGATCCGCATATCGGGCGTGTCCGACAGGCGGTTCTTCAACTCCTCCTCCAGCACGAACTGGGACCGCTCGCGGGTTTCCTTCTTGCCATAGTTGATCATCACCCGCGCCTCGGTCACGTCTGACCCGTCGCTATAGACAAAGACCGACTGCACCTCGGGCACCTCGTCGATGCGGGCGGACAGGCTGCGGGCAGCGTCCTCGGTGTTGTCGATCGTGGCGCCAGGGGGCAGTTCGACCTCGATCTGGCTGCGGCCGATGTCCGAGACAGGAATGAATTCGGTCGGCAGCAGCGTCGCGGAATAGATCGAGCCTGCGAAGATCGCCCCGCCGGTCAACAGCGTCAGCCCGCGATGACGCATGGTCCAGCCCACCACGCGCATCAGGGCGCGCATCACGAAGCCGTCGCGTTCATCCGTGCCGTGGACCGTGCCGCGCATCAGATAGGCCGCCATCATCGGTGTGATGATCCGCGCCACCAGCAGCGAAAACAGGACCGACACCGCGACCGTCAGCCCGAACTGCTTGAAATACTGCCCCGGTATGCCGCCCATGAAGCTGACCGGCGCAAAGACCGCGACAATGGAAAAGCTGATCGCGATCACGGTCAGGCCGATCTCGTTCGCGGCTTCCTCGCTGGCCTCGTAGGGCGGCACGCCCATGCCGATATGGCGGACGATGTTCTCGATCTCGACAATGGCGTCATCGACCAGGATGCCGGTGACAAGGGTGATGCCCAGCAGGCTGATGCCGTTCAGCGTGAAGCCCAGCCACTGCATGACGAAAAAGGTCGGGATGATCGACAAGGGCAGCGCCACGGCGGCCACCAGCGTGGCGCGCCAGTTCCTCAGGAACAGAAAGACCACGACCACCGCCAGGGCGGCGCCTTCGTACAGCGTTTCCATCGCGCTGTGATAGCTGGCCTCGGTATAGGTCGTGGCGTCGTCGATCAGGGTGATCCGGGCGTTCGGGAACCGTTCGCCGATCTGGGCCAGCCGTTCCTTGGCCCCGTCCCCCGCCGCCAGGTCAGAGGCCCCGGTCGTGCGATAGATGCCGAAGGCCACGACCGGCTGGCCGTCCAGCAGGGCAAAGCTGCGTTCCTCGGCCGGACCGTCGATCACCTGCCCCAACTGGTCCAGCCGGATCGTGCGCCCGTCGGCAATGGAAATGGGCGTGGCGGCAAGCTGCGCGACGGTGTCCGCCCCGCCCAGGGCGCGGATCGAATATTCGCGTCCCGCCAGATCGCCGCGCCCGCCGCCCAGGTCGATATTGCGCGCCCGCAACTGGTTCGACACGTCGGCCGCCGTCAGACCATGGGCCAGCAGCCGGTCGGGATCCAGTTCCACCTTGATCTCGCGCGCGGCCCCGCCGATCCGCGTCGTCTGACCGACGCCGGGAACGGTGGACAGTTCGCGCCCGATCACGTCATCGACAAATTTCGACAAGGCCTCGATGGATTGCGTGGGATCGCTGACGGCATAGGTCAGGATCGGCATCCCCGTCACGTCCAGCCGCCGCACCAGCGGTTCGCTGATGCTTTCGGGCAGTTGCTGGCGGACGTTGGACACCGCGTCCTTCACGTCGTTGACGGCGCGGTCGCTGTCGGTTTCCAGTTCGAATTCCACGACGATCGCCGCCGTGCTGTCCGTCGCCGTGGATGTGATGTGCCGGACGCCGGTGACGGATGCGATGCTGTCCTCGACCGGCTGGATGACCTGGGTGGTCAGTTCGGACGGCGCCGCGCCCGGCTGGTCGATGGTGACCTGCACGATGGGCAGGTCGATATTGGGCATGGCCGTGACCGGCAGGCGGCTGAAGCTGTACAGCCCGACGATCACCAGCACCAGAAAGACCGCGATGGGCGGGACCGGATGGCGGATCGACAGGGTGGAAAAATTCACGGTCCTTCCCCCTGTGCCACGACCGGCCGGACCTGATCGCCGGTGCGGAAGAATGCCCCCGCCTGGACGATCACCTGTTCGCCGGGAACCAGTCCTTCGGCGATCTCGCGCCGTCCATCCCACAACAGGCCCGCGCGGACGGGGCGGGTTTCGACCACGCCGTCCCGGACAACCTGCACGCGTTCGCCGGTGCTGTCCGCCAGAACCGCGCCGGCAGGCACCGTCACGGCCTGACGCCGGTCGGTGACGACCCAGCCGCTGGCGAACTGGCCGATCCTCACGCCGTCCGCCTTGTCCAGCGTGATCCGCATCACCCCCAGCCGCGTCGCCGGATCGACCGAGGCGGGCGTCAGCCGCACCGTTCCGGCCACCATGCCCGTGCCCGCGACAGTGATTTCAGCCGGATCGCCGACCTTCAGGCGGGCCAGCGCGGTTTCGATCACCTCGGCCGACATCTCGACCGCGCCGTCGGCAAGCAGGGTGAACAGCGGATCGCCCCCTCCACCGGCCAAGGCGCCCAGTTCGGCATTGCGGGCGACGACCACGCCCGCCACCGGGGCGGTGATCTGCGCGCGGTCCAGGTTCAGTTGGGCGATGCGCCGCGCGGCCCCGGCCTGCGCCAGGGCGGCGCGCGCGACTGCCAGCCCGTCGGCCGCGGATGCCGCCTGCGCCCGGGCATTCGCCTCGGCCGCGATGGCATCATCCAGGCTGGATTGCGCGGCCGTGCCGCCTTCGCGCAACTGCTGCACCCGCTGCAAGATGGACCGGGCCTGCGTCAGAGAGGCCGCTGCGCTGTCGATGATGCTTTGCGCCTGGCCGACGCCCGCCTCAGCCCGCAGATATTCCGCCTCGGCCTGTTCGCGCTGCGCCGACAGCGTATCAGCGGACAGCCGGGCCAGCACCTGGCCCTTGGACACGGTGTCGCCCGCCTCGGCCAGGATTTCGGTGATCTCATAGCCCGAGACCTGGGGAAAGACCTGCACCAGTTGCCGCGCGACGATGCTGCCCGACACGGGCACGCGGGCCTGAACCTCGGTCACGGTCGCGGCGTCGACGGTGACGGATGGCGCGACGCGCATGGGGGCTTCGGAAGCGGATGCGGGTTCGTTGGCCGAAGCGGCCAGCGGAAAGGCGATGGCAACAAGAAAAACGGCAATAAGGCGCATGGGTCTGGCTGCTATCCCGATGGCTGGCAGCACAACATAGTCACGGAATCCTGCGGCAACAACGCGTCCCGTCGCCCCTGCCTAGAAGTTGACCGCCACCCCTGGCAACTTCAGTTCCGCGATCAGGTCGCGCAGTTCCTGGCGCGCGGCGATGTTGGACATGGACAGCTGTTCGGTGCCGATGTCCTTCAGATCCAGCAGCGTCAGGCCGCGCGGGAACAGTTCGCGAAAGATCACCCGTTCGGAAAACCCGGGCGCCACGCGAAAGCCGATGCGCTTGGACAACGCCTGCAACGCGCCGCCCACCTTGCGCTTGTTGTGCATCTGCTGCGTGCCCAGCCGGTTGCGCAGCACCAGCCAGTCGATCGGCCCCGCTCCCGCCTGGGCGCGCATCTGCCGGGCGGCCCAGACCATTTCGGCATAGATCGAGGGTCCAAGGATCTTGCCCTCGGGCGACAGCCGCGCCAGCAGGTCGAAATCGACAAAGCTGTCGTTCATCGGGGTGATAAGCGTATCGGCCAGCGTATGGGCCATCTGGCTGAGCTTGGTATGCGATCCAGGACAGTCCAGCAGGATGAAATCGCAATCGGTTTCAAGCGCGGTCAGGGCGGGGGACAAGGGGTCGCTGCCTTCCGCCAGGGTGCCGATGACCGGCATGGGCAGATCCAGCCCTTCGCGTTGCAGAAAGTGGGCGCGGTTTTCCAGGTAGCGGCCAAAGCTGCGCTGGCGCACGTCCAGATCCAGCCCGCCCACGCGGTGGCCCATGCGAGCCAGCGCCGTCGCCACATGCATCGAGGTGGTGGACTTGCCCGACCCGCCCTTTTCGTTGCCCACAACGATGATATGCGCCACAGCCGCCCCTTGCCGGTCACCTCGGTCGCGCAAAACCTAGCGGGGTCGCCATGCGAAGAAAAGCGCCGCCCCGCAATCATCGCGGCAGTGGTGCGCGAAGGCCGCGGGTCAGCTTGCGCGCACCGGACCGCGTGCCGGTTCATCCGATTTCAAAAGCAGCGCCAAGGCCCCCAGCGTGGCGGCGATCCCCGGCACCACCACGACGCCGGGCATTCCCTTGCCAAGCGCGGCCTCCAGCAGGATCACCCACAAGGGCGTCAGATAGGTATAGGCCATGACCTTGGCCGAGGGCAGGCGCAGGGCCGCGTATTGGACCAGCATGGTGGTGAAGGCACTGGCAAAGACCGCGACATAGAAGATGGTGATCCAGACGATGCCGGGCAATTGGCCCCAGGCGGTCGCAGTCAGCGCCCCCCATCCCCAGACGGCGGTCAGCATCCCGCCCGCGATCAGCGTGCCGAGGCTCGAGATCAGCGGCCCCTCGCCCCGGTTCAGCTTGCGGACCAGCGGCGTGTAAAGGGCGTGCAGCGCGCAGCCCGCGAAATAGATCGCCTCGCCCCGCCCGATGTCCAGCCGCATCAGGGCATCAAGGTCGCCGCGAAAGATCACCCACAACGCCCCCGCCCCGCCAAGCGCCAGGGCCGCAGCCAGATGGCCGGTCATCTGCTGGCGCAACAGCCACCAGCCAAAGCCCGCCGCCATGATCGGGGTCAGCGTGAAGACCGCGCTTGCCGAAACGGCCGGGGCGGTCTTCAGCCCTTCGAACATCAGCACGAAATATCCGGCAAAGGCCCCGCCCAGCAGAAGGTATCGCCAAGGCGCCTGCAACAGCGCGCGCGGCCTGCCCCGCCCCGGCGCCAGGACCGCGATCCCGGCCAGGACGCCCGCCGCGATGACAAAGCGCGCCACCGTGATCGCCGCCGGGTCGATCAGGTTCGCGGCCCGGACGCCCAGCGAAAATGACCCCGCGACCAGGGCCGAGAACAGCAGCATGGCCGCATGGCCGCGCAGGGCATCGGATCGCGTCACCCGCGGCCCAGCATATAGAATTCGTCGTTGGCGCGAAAATCCCCGGCATTGGCCATCCGGTTCGACATACCGAAAAAGGCCGCGATGGCGCCGATATCCCAGATCTCGTCTGCATCGAAGCCCGCATCACGCAGCGCCTGATGGTCCGCATCCCCGATCTGAAAGGCCGCCATCGTCACCTTTTCGGCATAGGCCAGCATCGCCCGCTGCCGGTCGGTCAGATCCGCCTTGCGCCAGTTGACGGCGACCTGATCGGCGATCAGCGGATCCTTGGCCCGGATGCGCAGGATCGCGCCATGGGCCACCACGCAATACTGGCAGTTGTTGAAGCCGCTGACCGCGACCACGATCATTTCCCGCTCTGCCTTGGTCAGGCCCACATCCTTGTCCATCAGTGCCTGGTGATAGGCGAAGAAGGCCCGGAATTCGTCGGGCCGATGGGCAAGCGCCAGAAACACGTTCGGCACGAAGCCCGACTTTTCGGCGACCTTGGCGATCGCGTCCTGCATATCCTGGGGCAGGGTCGCAAGGTCGGGCACGGCAAAGCGGCTGATGGGATGGCTCATGGCAGGTTCCTCCTTGCCCGGCACCTTGGCTGACCGCTTGCAGACTGTGAAGGGGTCACGGGTCGCGCAAGGCGGCAATCGCCGCCTGCACCTTGGGGCTACGATTCAGATCGACATGGGTGACCAGCCACAGCCGCGATTCCCATTCGGGCAAGGCCATCACCTCGACCAACCCCTCCGCCCGCGACGGCGACAGGGGACCGATGGCCAGGCCCGCACGGATCGCCGCCTCGCGCGCGGTCTCGTCGCTGGCGGTCAGGACGACCTGCGCGGGGTCGATCCTGTCGCGCAGCCAGACCATCAGTGGCGCGTTGCGGGCCTGCGGACCCATCAGGGCAAGCGGGTGTCCCGCGATGTCCGTCACCTCGCCATGCATGGCGAGATATTCGGGCGCGGCATAGATCGGGTGGCGCAACGTGCCCATGGGGCGGACGACATAATCCGGCTCGGTCGGCTGGCTGCCTGCGCGGATCGCCACGTGCGCCTCTCCGGCGTCCAGGCGGAACAGGCGCGTATCGGTGGCATAGTTGATGCGAAGGCCCGGATGCTGGCGCATCAGCCGGATCAGCCGGGGCATGACCAGATCGGCCAGTTCCGGCAGGGATGTGACAACCAGTTCGCCTTCGATCCGGTCGCCCCCGCCCGCGATCTGCGCGGCAAGCTGGGCAAAGCGTTCATCGGCATCGCCCGCGACCTTCAGCATGGCCTGCCCCGGCTCGGTCAGGGCATAGCCGCGCGGGTGACGCTGGAACAGCTTGACGCCAAGCTGTCCTTCCAGCCCGTCGATGCGGCGGATGACGGTGGCGTGGTGGACGCCCAGGGCCTCGGCGGCCGCGCTGACCGTGCCGGCGCGCGCCACGGCAAGCGCGATGCGAAGGTCGTCCCAACTGTCGATGCTCATGTGCATCCCCGCACAGACATTGCGCGCTTATCGCCATTTCAATCGTCCCGGGCCAGCCCTAAATCAACATCAACGCACCAAACCTGAACGGACCCTCCCCCATGAACATCCTGCACATCGACAGCGCCATTACCGGCGAGGCTTCCGTGTCTCGCAAGCTGACCGCCGACATCGTGGCCAAGCTGACAGCCGCAAATCCCGGCGCGACCGTTACCTATCGCGACCTGAACAAGGGCGTGCCCGCCATCGACACCGACTGGTTCGCAGCCGTTCGCATGGCTCCGGAAAACCCCACGCCGGATCAGCAGGCGCTGATCGCCACCTCGGACGCCTATCTGGCCGAGGTTCAGGCGGCCGATGTCCTGGTGATCGGCCTGCCGATCTATAACTTCACCCTGACCGCGCAACTGAAGAACTGGCTCGACCAGATCGCGCGGGCCGGAAAATCCTTCCGCTATACCGCCGAAGGCCCCGAAGGCCTGCTGAAGGGCAAGCGCGCCATCGTCGCCTACAGCGCGGCGGGCACGCCCATCGGGTCTGAATTCGACCATGCCTCGGGGTATCTGCGCTTCATTCTGGGCTTCATGGGCATCACCGATGTCGAGTTCGTCGCCGCCGACCGGCTGGCAATGGATCGCGACGCGGGCATGGCCCGCGCACAGGAGGCGCTGGAAAAGCTGGCCGCCTGAGACTGTCCCTGTAACAAGTTCCACGGCCTGCGTTGACTCGCGGGCCGTTTTTTCGTATCAGCCCCTGGATTCCCGGAAGGATTGACCTTCCGGTCCCCGTCACGCGCGGGGATCGCCCCCCGTCAGCGCGTCGCGCCCACGGGGGCAAATGTGCTTTGGACCGAAGGAGGCCCGGCGATGTTCGAGAACCTTTCCGACCGTTTGGGCGGCGTCTTCGACCGGCTGACCAAGCAGGGGGCGCTGACCGAGGATGACGTGACCGCCGCCATGCGCGAGGTCCGCGTGGCCCTGCTGGAGGCTGACGTTTCGCTGCCCGTCGCGCGCAACTTCGTCAAGGCCGTCACATCCAAGGCCACCGGGTCTTCCGTCACCAAGTCGATCACGCCGGGCCAGCAGGTCGTCAAGATCGTCCATGACGAGCTGATCAAGACCCTGCAGGGCGACGACGCGCCCGACGCGCTCCGCATCGACAACCCGCCCGCGCCGATCCTGATGGTCGGCCTGCAGGGTTCGGGGAAAACCACCACGACCGCGAAGCTGGCGCTGCGCCTGAAGGACCGCGAGAAGAAGCGCGTGCTGATGGCGTCGCTCGACACCAACCGTCCCGCCGCGATGGAGCAGTTGGCGATCCTGGGCAGCCAGATCGGCGTCGATACCCTGCCTATCGTGCCGGGCCAGACCGCGACCCAGATCGCAAGCCGCGCCAAGCAGCAGGCGTCGCTTGGCGGCTATGACGTGGTGATGCTGGACACCGCAGGCCGCCTGCATATCGACCAGCAGCTGATGGACGAGGTTCAGGCCGTCCGCGACATCGCCCAGCCGCGCGAGACGCTGCTGGTCGTCGATGGCCTGACCGGCCAGGACGCGGTGAACGTCGCGACCGAGTTCGACGGCAAGGTCGGCATCTCGGGCGTGGTCCTGACCCGGATGGACGGCGACGGGCGCGGCGGTGCGGCCCTGTCGATGCGCGCCATCACCGGCAAGCCGATCCGCTTCGTGGGCCTGGGCGAAAAGATGGACGCGCTCGAAACCTTCGACGCGCAGCGCGTCGCGGGCCGGATCCTGGGCATGGGCGACATCGTGGCCCTGGTCGAGAAGGCCCAGCAGGTGCTGGAGGTCGAGCAGGCCGAGCGCATGATGAAGCGCTTCCAGAAGGGTTTGTTCAACATGAACGACCTGAAAGGCCAGCTTGAACAGATGCAGAAGATGGGCGGGATGCAGTCCATCATGGGCATGATGCCCGGCATGGCCAAGATGGCCAAGCAGGCCGAGGCCGCAGGCATGGACGACAAGGCGATCACCCGCCAGATCGCGCTGATCAATTCGATGACCAAAAAGGAACGCGCCAATCCCGATATGCTGCAGGCCAGCCGCAAGAAGCGGATCGCGGCGGGTGCGGGCATGGAAGTGTCGGAACTGAACAAGCTGCTGAAGATGCAGAAGCAGATGGCCGACACGATGAAGAAGCTGGGCAAGATGGGCAAGGGCGGGATGCTGAAGCAGGCCATGCGCGCCATGACCGGCAGGGGCGGCGGGCTGCCCGACCTGGAAAACTTCGACCCCGCCAAGATGGCCGAGGCGCAGAAGATGCTGCAGGATCCGCGCGGCCTTGGCGGTCAGCTGGGCAAGGCCGGGCTGCCGGGCGGCTTGTCGGGAATGTTCGGGAAGAAATGATGGACACCCCCGCCGATCCCGTCGCCCGTGCCGCGGCCCTGTTGCGCGACCACCGCGCCAGCATCGACCGGCTGGACGCGATCCTGGTCTATACGCTGGCCGAACGCTTCAAGCACACCCAATCCGTCGGCCGCCTCAAGGCCGAACACGATCTTCCGCCGTCCGACCCTGCCCGCGAAGCGCAGCAGATCGAGCGGCTGGAACGCCTCGCGCGCGAGGCCGACCTGGACCCGGACTTTGCGCGCAAACTGCTGAACTTCGTGATTGCCGAAGTGATCCGGCATCACGAGACCTTTCAATCCTGACGGCGGGATCCCCGCCAAACCCGCCATTACAAGGAGAAACCCAATGGCAACGAAAATCCGTCTGGCCCGTGGCGGCAGCAAAAAGCGCCCGCATTACGCCATCGTCGTGTCCGATTCGCGGATGCCGCGCGACGGCCGCTTCCTGGAAAAGCTGGGCACCTATAACCCGCTGCTGGCGAAAGACAGCGAAGACCGTATCAAGCTGGATCTGGACCGCGCCAAGCATTGGCTGGACCAGGGCGCGCAACCGACCGACCGCGTGGCCCGCTTCCTGGAAGCCGCCGGCGTCCGCGAGAAAGCCGACCGTTCCAACCTGAAGAAGGGCGAGCCTGGCAAGAAAGCCAAGGCGCGTGCCGACGAAAAGGCCGCGAAAGCCGCTGCCCCGGCCGAGGCCGAGTAATCACGACGGGCGGGGGCAACCCCGCCCTTTGCTTTCCACGAGGGCCGCATGACACAAGACCGCATCTGCGTCGGCGCAATCGCCGGGGCCTTCGGGGTCCGGGGCGAGGTGCGGCTGAAAAGCTTTTGTTCCGAACCCGCCGATGTCGCGACCTATGGTCCCCTGACGACCGAAGACGGCAAGCGCAGCTTTTCCGTCAAGCTGACCCACCCCGTCACCGGCGGTCTTGGCGCGCGCCTGTCAGGCGTGGCCACCCGGGAGGATGCCGAGGCCTTGCGGGGCGTTACCCTCTGGGCACCGCGATCCGCCCTGCCCTCGCTTCCCGATGATGAATTCTACCATGCCGACCTGATCGGGCTTGAGGTCGTCGATACCGGCGGCGTCGTGCTGGGCCGGGTCCGCGCGATCTTCGACCACGGCGCGGGCGACATTTTGGAGGTCGTGGGCGGCAAGGATGTGCTGCTGCTGCCCTTCACCCGCGCCGTCGTCCCCACGGTCGATCTGACCGCGCGGCGCATCGTGGCCGATCCCCCGGCCGACGACGAATGACCGACGCCCCCAAATCCCCCGAACCGAAATCCCATGGCCGCCTGTCCATTACCGCCAGCCTGCGCCCGCGCGAGTTGATGGCAGAGCCGCAGGTGCAGGGTGCTTGGACCGCCAGCATCGTTACCCTGTTCCCCGAAGCCTTTCCCGGCATCCTGGGCCTGTCGCTGACCGGCAAGGCCTTGGCGCAAGGGTTGTGGAACCTGCGCACCATTCCCCTGCGCGACTTCGGCATTGGCCGCCACCGCAATGTCGATGACACGCCCACAGGCGGCGGCGCGGGCATGGTGATCCGCGCCGACGTGATGGACGCCGCCCTGCGCGAAGCGCGCCAGGGCCCGTCGCGTCCGGTGATCTATATGTCCCCGCGCGGCGCGCCCCTGACCCAGGCCCGCGCCCGCGACTTGGCCCAGGGCAACGGCGTCACCCTGATCTGCGGGCGGTTCGAGGGCGTGGACCAGCGCGTGCTGGATGCCCATGACATCGAGGAAATCAGCATCGGCGACTATGTCCTGACCGGAGGAGAGATCGCCGCTCAGGTCTTGATCGACGCGACGGTTCGCCTTATACCGCGCGTGCTGGGGAATCACGACTCTCTGGCCGAGGAATCCTTTTCCATCGGCAACAGGGGTCTGCTTGAGGCCCCCCAGTTCACGAAGCCTGCCCAATGGGAAGGCCGCGAGATACCGGAGGTTCTGCTGTCCGGCAATCACGCGGCCATTCATCGTTGGCGGGCCGGTGAGGCCGAAAGGCTGACAAAGCAACGCCGCCCCGACCTGTGGCGGGCATACCAGGACGGTATGGACCCGGCAAAGGACCGACAGCTCTCGGGCGCATCAGACCAATCGCGGAACCACCGCGAGCATGACAAGGAACCCAGGCGATGAACCTGATCGCAGAACTCGAAGCCGAGCAAATCGCCCAGCTTGGCAAATCTATCCCGGATTTCCGGGCCGGCGACACCATTCGCGTCGGCTACAAAGTGACCGAAGGCACGCGGTCGCGCGTCCAGATGTATGAAGGCGTCTGCATCTCGCGCAAGGGCGGCGCCACGATCGCGGCCAGCTTTACCGTACGCAAGATCAGCTTTGGCGAAGGCGTGGAGCGCGTCTTCCCGCTGTATTCGACCAACATCGATTCGATCGAGGTCGTGCGCCGGGGCAAGGTCCGCCGCGCCAAGCTGTATTACCTGCGCGACCGTCGCGGCAAATCGGCCCGTATCGTCGAGAAAACCAACTATCGTCCGCTGTCCGACGCGAAAGCCTGAGGATCCTTCCGATGAAAAAAGATATCCATCCCGATTACCACGCCATCGAGATCAAGATGACCGATGGCACCACCTATCAAACCCGTTCGACCTGGGGTGCGGAAGGCCAGACCATGACGCTGGACATCGACCCCACGGTGCACCCGGCCTGGACCGGCGGTTCGGCCAAGCTGATGGACACCGGCGGCCGCGTGTCGAAGTTCAAGTCGAAATACGCGGGCCTGGGCTTCTGATCAGCCCTGCCCCCGGAATTGCGAAACGCCGCCCCCACCGGGCGGCGTTTTTGTTTTCCCATGAAAGCGGGGGCGCTGCCCCCGTCCCTGCGGGACTCCCCCGGGATATTTAGACCAAAATGAAAGCTTGGCGTCACGCAGCCTCGACGCTTGGCTCCACCAGCGCGACAATATCCATCATGATCGCGTTCAACTGGAAATCCTTGGGCGTATAGACCCGCGCCACGCCCATCGCCCGCAGGCGCGCTGCATCCTCATCCGGGATGATGCCGCCCACGATTACCGGAACATGGTCCAATCCCGCCGCGCGGATGCGGGCCATCAGATCCTCGATCAGCGGCAGGTGGCTGCCCGACAGGATAGACAGGCCGACGACATGGGCGTCCTCCTCTTGCGCGCGCGCCACGATCTGCTCGGGCGTCAGCCGGATGCCTTCATAGGTGATGTCCATGCCGCAGTCGCGGGCGCGGAAGGCGATCTGTTCGGCGCCGTTGGAATGACCGTCCAACCCCGGCTTGCCGACCACGAATTTCAGCCGCCGGCCCAGGCGGGCGCTGACGGCATCCACGGCGTCGCGAATATCCTCCAGTCCCTCGGTCCGGTTCGACGGGCTTGCCGATACCCCGGTCGGACCGCGATATTCACCATGGACCTGCCGCATGATGCCCGCCCATTCGCCGGTCGTGGCCCCTGCCTTGGCGGCAGCGATGGAATGGGGCATCACGTTCTCGCCCCGCCGCGCCGCATCGCGCAAGGCGCCAAGCGCCAGTTGCACCGCGCCTTCGTCCCGCACCGCGCGCCAAGCTTGCAGCCGGGCGATCTGGTCCTGTTCCACCGCGGGATCGACCACCATGATGCCGCCGTCTCCTGCCACCAGCGGCGAAGGCTCTCCCTGTTGCCAGCGGTTCACGCCGACCACGACGGTTTCGTTGCTCTCGATCCGGCCCAGCCGTTCCGCGTTCGATTCGACCAGCCGCGCCTTCATGTAGTCGATGGCCGCGATCGCCCCGCCCATGTCGTCCAGCAGGCGCAATTCATCCCGCGCGCCTGCCTTCAGTTCCTCGACCTTGGCGGCAATGACCGGATTGCCGTCGAACAGGTCGCCATATTCCAGCAGGTCGGTTTCATAGGCGACGATCTGCTGCATCCGCAGCGACCATTGCTGGTCCCAGGGGCGCGGCAGGCCCAAGGCCTCGTTCCAGGCAGGCAACTGTACGGCCCGCGCCCGGGCGTTCTTCGACAGCGTGACGGCCAGCATTTCCAGCAGGATGCGATACACGTTGTTTTCAGGCTGCTGTTCGGTCAGCCCCAGGCTGTTGACCTGCACGCCATAGCGGAAGCGGCGGTATTTCTCATCCGCGATGCCATACCGATCTTGCGTGATCTCGTCCCACAGTTCCGTAAACGCCCGCATCTTGCACATCTCGGTCACGAAGCGGATGCCTGCGTTCACGAAAAAGCTGATGCGGCCCACCATGTCCGGGAAACTCTCGGAGGGAACCTTGCCTTTCAGATCGTCCAGCACGGCAATGGCGGTCGCCAGGGCATAGGCCAGTTCCTGCTGCGGCGTCGCCCCGGCTTCCTGGAGGTGATAGGAACAGACATTCATCGGGTTCCACCTTGGCAGGTGTTCCCGGGTATAGGCTGCCACATCCGTGATCATCGCCAACGAGGGCTTTGGCGGGCAGATATAGGTGCCACGCGACAGGTATTCCTTGATCAGGTCGTTCTGGACGGTGCCCTGCAAGGCCGCGATGTCCGCGCCCTGTTCCTCGGCCACCGCGATATACAGCGACAACAGCCAGGGCGCCGTCGCGTTGATCGTCATCGAGGTGTTCATCTGCTCCAGCGGGATCTGGTCGAACAGCGCCCGCATATCGCCCAGATGACAGATCGGCACGCCGACCTTGCCGACCTCGCCCCGCGCCAGCACATGATCGCTGTCATATCCGGTCTGGGTCGGCAGATCGAAGGCCACCGACAGGCCCGTCTGCCCCTTGGCCAGATTGCCGCGATACAGTGCGTTCGACTTTTCCGCCGTGGAATGCCCTGCATAGGTGCGGAACAGCCAGGGTTTGTCTTTCTGAGCCATGCGGCACCTCGCAACAATCTTTCGGTCCTGAAAGCGATACCGAAACAAATATGCGCCGTCAATTCGCCGCAGCGCGGCAATGATGCAGTGGTTCAGACATTTTATTGCTGATTTCTGGTTCAGCTTATTGCAATGTTGCGCATCCGATCTTACCAATTGCGGCAGACAGGCGGCGATTCTGCGCCGCAGCAGATGTGAAGGAGAAGCTGATGGCCCTCGACTCCCCCACCCCGATCGCACCTTATGATGCCGCTGTGAAGGATCTCTACGACATCGGAGAGATGCCGCCCTTGGGCCATGTGCCGGCAAAGATGCACGCCTGGGCAATACGCCGCGAACGCCAGGGCGAACCGGACCAGGCCATGCAGCTGGAGGTCGTGGACACCCCCGCCATCGACAGCAACGAGGTGCTGGTCCTGGTGATGGCGGCTGGCGTCAACTATAACGGCATCTGGGCGGGCCTGGGCGTGCCGATCAGCATGTTCGACGTTCACAAGCAGCCGTATCATATCGCGGGATCCGATGCCTCGGGGATCGTCTGGGCCGTGGGCGACAAGGTCAAGCGGTGGAAGGTCGGCGACGAGGTCGTGATCCACTGCAACCAGGACGACGGCGACGACGAGGAATGCAACGGCGGCGACCCGATGTATTCGCCCACGCAGCGCATCTGGGGCTACGAGACCCCCGACGGCAGCTTTGCCCAGTTCACCCGCGTCCAGTCCCAGCAGTTGATGCCCCGTCCCAAACACCTGACATGGGAAGAATCGGCCTGCTATACTCTGACGCTGGCCACCGCATACCGGATGCTGTTCGGGCATGAACCGCATGAGCTGAAGCCCGGCATGAACGTGCTGGTCTGGGGCGCGTCCGGGGGTCTCGGATCCTATGCGATCCAGCTGATCAACGCGGCGGGCGGCAATGCCATTGGCGTCATCTCCGAGGAAGACAAGCGCGACTTCGTGATGGGCCTGGGCGCCAAGGGCGTCATCAACCGCAAGGAATTCAACTGCTGGGGCCAGTTGCCCACCGTGAACACGCCCGAATACAAGGACTGGTTCAATGAGGTCCGCAAGTTCGGCAAGGCCATCTGGGACATCACCGGCAAGGGCAACAATGTCGATATCGTCTTCGAACACCCCGGCGAGGCGACCTTCCCCGTCAGCACCTTTGTCTGCAAGAAGGGCGGCATGGTGGTGATCTGCGCGGGCACCACGGGCTTCAACTGCACCTTCGACGTGCGTTACCTGTGGATGCACCAGAAGCGTATCCAGGGCAGCCATTTCGCGCATCTGAAACAGGCAAGCGCCGCCAACAAGCTGATGCTGGAACGTCGCCTGGATCCCTGCATGTCCGAGGTCTTCCCCTGGGCAGAGATCCCGCAGGCCCATGTGAAGATGATGAGGAACCAGCACAAGCCGGGCAATATGTCCGTGCTGGTCCAGGCGCCCACCACGGGCCTGCGCACCTTCGAGGATGCGTTGGAAGCCCGGCGCAGCCTGTAGACTTGCTGTTGGGACAAAGGGGCTGCTGGTCGGCCCCTTTGTCCTGTTCTGCCGCGGCGCGGCGCGGCGATCAGATCTCGGCCTTGCGCCGGTCGACCATGCGGCATTCCCATTCCTGCACGGTTTCCTTGGGATGGCTGTCGATCCATCGCGCCATGACCTGCTGGCCATGCACCATGCAGGCCATCAGGTTCGTCTCGACAAAGACCAGGCTGCGATTCTGGCAACTGGCAGGATCGGCTGACAGGCAACTTACAAACAGCAGTTCAATCATCACATCCTCCTTTTCCACTCTGCCACGAGGCGCCCGTTGACATACGGGCTGAGGATATGATTCTCATCCCGGCGTGATTGCGCCGTGAATCGAGGATATCGTTCTGACATCATGAAAAATTTGGATGCGCATCAGGCGATCCATAAAGATCCTGGCAATCCGAACGTCAGTCAGATCCGGGTATCGCCTGCCTCGGGCTTGCGGCATTTCCATTCGACCACATGGTCGTCGGGATGGGCGGCGACCCACCGCGCCAATTCGTTCTGGCTCTCCAGCATGCAGGTATGCACCCCGTTGCGTTCCTCGAACAGCAGGCTGTGTTCAGCGCAGCGCTGCGGGTCGCTGATCAGGCAGGTCACAAAGAACAGTTCGATCATCGCGCGTTCCTTTTCGACGATCCTTCATACACGCGACACTGCGCGAAAAGTTGCAGGGGCTTTCCTGTTTTTGCCTGAACCGTGCATATTTTGCCTGTTTATGTCGCGCCTGCCCATTCAACTTGCACAAGATTACGGCTAACCCCGCTGTCGGAATGACGAAAGGACAGTGGACATGGTCCAGATCGACGACAAGCTGACCCCCATCTATGACGAGGTCGTCCGGCGCAATGCCGGTGAGGCCGAGTTCCACCAAGCCGTGCGCGAGGTGCTGGAAAGCCTGGGACGGGTGGTGGCAAAGCATCCCGAATACCTGGACAATGCCCTGATCGAGCGGATTTGCGAACCCGAACGCCAGATCATCTTCCGCGTGCCCTGGACCGACGACCAGAACCGCGTCCAGATCAACCGCGGCTTCCGCGTCCAGTTCAATTCCGCCATGGGTCCCTACAAGGGCGGCTTGCGGTTCCATCCGTCGGTGAATGTCGGGATCATCAAGTTCCTGGGCTTCGAGCAGACCTTCAAGAACGCGCTGACCGGCCTGCCCATCGGCGGCGGCAAGGGTGGATCCGACTTTGACCCCAAGGGCCGGTCGGACACGGAAATCATGCGGTTCTGCCAGTCCTTCATGACCGAACTGTATCGCCACTTGGGCGAATACACCGACGTGCCCGCAGGCGACATCGGCGTCGGCGCCCGAGAGATCGGCTATATGTTCGGCCAGTACAAGCGCCTGACCAACCGGTACGAGGCGGGCGTGCTGACCGGCAAGGGTCTGTTCTATGGCGGATCGCTGGCCCGGAAAGAGGCGACGGGTTACGGCAACACCTATTTCACTCGCGCCATGCTGCAAACCAAGGGCGAGGATTTCGACGGCAAGACGGTTGTGGTGTCCGGTTCGGGCAATGTCGCCGTTTACACCATCGAAAAGGTCCAATCCTATGGCGGCAAGGTGATCGCCTGCTCCGACAGCAGCGGCTATATCGTGGACGAAAGCGGATTGGATCTGGCCCTGGTCAAGGAAATCAAGGAAATCCGCCGTGGCCGCATTTCTGATTACCTACGCCTGAAGGGCGATGGAAACGGGGTCTACTTCGTAAAATCCGGCGACGGCGTGATTTGGGACGTGCCTTGCCAGGTCGCCATGCCCTCGGCCACTCAGAACGAACTGACCGGCCGGGACGCAAGAAAGCTGATCCAGAACGGCGTCATGGCCGTGGGCGAAGGCGCCAACATGCCCTCGACCCCCGAGGCGATCCGCGCCTTTCAGCAGGCGGGCGTCTGCTTCGGCCCGGGCAAGGCGGCAAACGCGGGCGGCGTCGCCACCTCGGCCCTGGAAATGCAGCAGAACGCATCGCGCGACCGTTGGTCCTTCGAAAAGACCGAGGCAAGGCTGGCCGAAATCATGCGCGACATCCACGATGCCTGCTATGTCACGGCGGACGAATACGGCGCGCCGGGCGACTATGTGATCGGGGCGAACATCGCGGGCTTTGTGCGCGTGGCCGAACCGATGCTGGCCTTTGGGGTGATCTGACTGGATGCAAACCGCGAGGGCGCCGTCATGGTGCCTTCGCTTTTCCCCAAGGGCGGGCTATGACCGGGCCATGACCGTGCCCGCCCCCATCCTGTCCGCCGATCAGGCCGATGCCTGGGATGCCCTGACCGACGCCTTTGGTGCGGCAGGCATCGACATGATCGCCAGGGAACTGCATCCGCCCCAGCCCGGCAAGGGTCGCGTCCTGGCCGTGATCGGCAAGGCCGGATCGGGCAAGACGCTGCTTTTGTCGCAGATGACCAAGGCCCTGCGCAATGCCGGGGTCGAGGTCGTCAGCGGCGATTACGAAGGCCGCCGCCGCAAGGACCGGCGCAGCGTGGCGATCCTGGCGCCCACCAACAAGGCGGCCTTCGTGCTGCGGATGCGCGGCGTTCCCGCGACGACGATCCATCGGATCCTTTACACCCCCGTTTACGATCCCGAATACGAAAAGCTGGCGGAATGGCTGACCGGCACCGGCGACCGCCCCGTTGTCGAGGGCATGACCGATCTGGCCCTGGACCGGGCCAAGGCGTTTCACGACCAGCACGCCTCGATCCCCGGCGCCCTTGCGGCGGCGGGGCTGCGCGGATCGGATTTCATCCGCGGCTGGAAACGGCGCGAGGATGCCCTGGACGTGGGGCTGATCGACGAGGCGTCCATGCTGGACGAAAAGCAGTTCGACGATCTGCGAGAGATCTTTCCGCTGCTGGTGCTGTTCGGCGATCCGGCGCAGCTTGCCCCCGTGGGCCAGTCGGGCGAGATGGTGTTCGAGAAGCTGGCCCCGTCGCAACGGCTGGTTCTCAACCGCGTCCACCGCCAGGCCGACGACAGCCCGATCCTGGATCTGGCCCATGCGCTGTCTGACGACGCCCTGTCCTTTGACGGTTTTGAAAGCCTGATCCGCGCCGCGGCACGCCATGACGACCGGGTGGTCTGGGCCGAACGCGCGGAAAGCGACCTGATGGCGCGCAGCCCGGTCCTGGTCTGGCGCAATGCCACGCGCATCCGGCTGATCACGGCATTTCGCGCGGCCTTTGGCGCGCCCGGCGATGCGCTGCTGCCGGGAGAGCCGCTGATCTGCGACGGGCTGGAACTGCCCCTGAAGCACCGGAAGAAGCGCATCGACCTGGAGGCGCGCGGGCTGATCAAGGGTGCGCAGGTGGTATACCTCGGCCCTGGCCGCAAGCCCGGCTTTTCGCGCCTGCACGTCATCGGTGCCGAGGATCCGCGCCTGTCTGCCGCCAGCATCGTCAAGATCGAGCTGCCGGACGAGGAAGAGCCCTTTATCCCCTTTGCCGCCCGAATGGGCGCGACCTTCCTGCATGGTGCTGCGGTGACGATCCACAAGTCGCAAGGTTCGCAATGGCCCGAAGTCCAGGTCTTTGGTCCCGACATCAGCGCGGCCGCCTGGTCGAACCGCAACGAGGCAGGGATTCCCTTGTGGAAGCGCCTGGCCTATGTCGCGATCACGCGGGCGCAGGAACGGTTGTTCTGGATCACGAAGGCCCGGCTGGCCCGTCCATCGGCGCCGCTGGGAACGGACGACCTGGACGCGCCAGTCGCGATGGAACTGGCGGCCGAGGAAGACTGACGCTGGATTTTGCGTCCCGCGATGGCCGGGGGCGCTTCGCCCCCCGGACCCCCCGAGGATATTTTCTACAAGGCAAAAGCCGGATCAGCGTGCCGCCCGGCGGTGATCCAGGCGTTCGATGGACAGGCGCAATGCCTCGACCAGGGCTTCCCTGGGGATGCCGGTTTCGTGGGACAGGCGCATGATGCCGAAATGCACGCGGGCCAGTTCCTGGTAATAGCGCGTGAAGGTATAGTTGATCGAGGCCCCCACCACGGCGCCAAAGATCGGCGCGGCTTGGGCGGCCAGCTTCTGCCCCATCGACACCGACAAGCGCGGCGCGACCTTGCTGATCAGGCCCTGCACCGTCTGGCCGGTAACCGACATCCGTGCGGCCAGCAGACCCAGGTCGGTCGTGTCATCCTCGGCCATGGGGCCGGCGGCGGCGAAGATGCGCAGGCATTCCATCCGCACCTCCTCGCTGTCGGGGTCAAGGCCATGTTCGACGGCGATGTCCAGCATCGCGCGCAGCAGCAGCGTGATCGTGAAGGGCAGTTCGATCATCGCTCCTGCAAAGCCGCCCACCCCTCCAGCCGCACCGCTGACGGTCGAGGCCATGCGGTTGAACCAGTCGCCCCGGTCGCGCACCATGCGGCGCGAGGTCGTGGCCGCCGCAAAGGCCCGGTTCAGCGCCGCGCGGGTGATGCGGTCCATCCGGTTGCGCACAAAGCCCGGCAGCTTTTCGATCAGCCCCTCGGCGCTGTTGCCGACGACGGTCATCACCTCCATCCCCAGCCCGCCCGCATCCAGGTAACGCCGCGCCAGGCGGTCGACCTGGGCATGGACCGAGGGATCATTGATCGGCGGAAGCACCAGTTGCTGATTGGTGGGCATCGGTATCCTCTCTGGGGTGGTCGACCGTGACGCAGGCCGACAGGGCATTGGCGCCGCGCGACATTTTCCCGATATCGGGCGTGGTTTCGCGCGTCGCCGGCCCTGTCACATCAACCCAGGCGCCGGGACGAAGTTCCAGCCCAAGCACGCGCGCGGGGTTGGTCGGCGGCGGCATGACCACATCGTCCAGCCGCGCGAAACCGAAGCGGCTGTAATAAGGCGCGTCGCCCACCAGCAGTACCCGGTCCCAGCCCAGGGTGCGCGCCCGCGCCAGGCTGTCGCGCATCAGCAGGCCCCCCAGCCCCTCGCCCTGGGCGGTCGGATGCACGGCGATCGGCCCCAGCAGCAGCACGGGCCATTCCCCCACCCGCGCCGGCCAGAACCGGATTGCCGCCATCAGCGTGTTCGATCCGTCGCGCAGCACCAGGCACAGGTCAGAAACCCTGGGCACCCCGTCCCGCAGCCGGTATGACGACAGCGCGGTCCGCCCCGGCGCGAAGCACAGGTCGTAAAGCCCCTCGACCTCGGCTTCGTCGGCGGGTGTCTCGGGGCAGATTTCGTACATCGCGCCTCCTGGGGGTCTTTGCGCCCCTTAGCATGGGCTTGCAGATGATGAAACAATCCTCGGGCCATTGCGGCGCGACCCAGCTGATGGCAGGTTATGGGCGCAAATCACAGGAGGCCCGCGATGTTCTACCGCCCCGAAAACGGCCACGGGCTGCCCCATAACCCTTTCAACGCCCTTGTCGCGCCCCGTCCGATCGGCTGGATTTCCACGCGCGGAACGGCGGGCGACAATCTGGCGCCCTATTCCTTTTTCAATGCCGTGGCCTATGTTCCGCCGCAGGTGATGTTTGCGTCCACCAGTGCGAAACCCGACCGCAACGGCACCAAGGACAGCGTGGCGCAGATCATCGAAACGGGGGTGTTCTGCGTGAACATCGCGACAGGCGATTTGCGCGACCAGGTGAACGCGTCCTCGGCCCCCCTGCCCGCCGGGATCGACGAATTTCAGGCCGCCGGGATCGAGGCCGCGGAATGCGAAACGATCGCCTGCCCGCGCGTGGCGGGTGCCGCCGCCGCCCTGGAATGCCGCCTGACCCGTGTGGTTCCCTTGGCGGGCGAGGCGAATTTCGTCGTCTTGGGCGTGGTGACAGGCGTGCATATCCGCGACGATTGCGTGGTGGACGGCCGCTTCGATCCGCGCGCGGCAGGCGGCTGGATTGCGCGGCTGGGCTATCGCGATTATGCCGCCGTGACCGAGTTGTTCGAAATGGAACGCCCTGCATGAGCCTGAACGTCAAGGATTATATCCGCACCATCGCCGATTTCCCGCATGAAGGGATCCTGTTCCGCGACGTGACCACGCTGTTCGCCGACGCCCGCGGGTTTCGCATCGCCGTCGACCAGTTGCTGGCCCCCTATGCGGGCGCGCGGATCGACAAGGTCGTGGGGCTGGAGGCGCGGGGCTTTATCCTGGGGGGCGCGGTGGCGCACCAACTCTCCACCGGCTTTGTTCCGATCCGCAAAAAAGGCAAGCTGCCGGGCGCGGTGATCAGCCAAGCCTATCAACTGGAATATGGCGAGGCGGTGGTCGAGGTCCATGACGACGCCTTGAAGCCGGGCGAGCGGGTGCTGATCGTGGACGACCTGCTGGCCACCGGCGGCACGGCGGCGGCGGGGATCAGCCTGTGCGAAAGAATGGGGGCCAAGGTGGTGGGTTGCGCCTTTGTGATCGACCTGCCGGACCTGGGCGGGCGAAAGGTTCTGGAAGGGATGGGGCATGAAGTTCATGCGCTTTGTGCCTTCGAAGGGACGTAGGGTGCGTGATTTCACGCATCTTTGTTGACCTTCAGGCGGTGCGTGCAAGCACGCACCCTACGCCAGGATCACACCTGGATTCATGATTCCCGCCGGGTCGAGGGCATCCTTGATCGCCCGCATCGCCGCCAGGCGTGCGGGATCGCCCCATTCCCCCAGTTCCGCCGCCTTTAGCCGCCCGACCCCGTGTTCCGCCGAGAACGACCCGCCGCGCGCGACTACCATCTCGTGGACCGCGCGCGACAGGCCGGTGCGAATGCCGTCATAGGCGTCGCGCGTTTTCCCCGCCGCAGGAAACAGGTTGAAGTGCAGGTTGCCATCGCCCAGGTGGCCGAAGCAGTTGATGCGCAGGTCTGCCCGGTCCGCCAGCATGGCCGTGGCATCGTGGATGAAGCGGGCGATTTCCGACAAGGGCAGGCTGATGTCGTGGCTGGCGATGGCGCCGATGTGGCGGTTGGCGTCCGGGATCGTCTCACGGATGGTCCACAGATCGGCGGCCTGCTGGCCGGATTGCGCGATCACGCCGTCGCTGACAAGGCCCGCCTCGGCGGCGCCGGTGAACAGGCCTTCAAGCGCGTCATCGGCCGAAAGTCCAGCCGGCAGGCCCACCTCGATCAGGACGAGCCAGTCGGGGCGGTCCGCGAAGGGCTGACGCAGGTCCGGGAATGCCGCATCCAGAAAGCGCAGCCCCTGGCCTGCGATCAGTTCAAAGGCCGTCACACCCCCCGCCATGCGCGCCTGCGCCAGGGACAGCAGGGTCAGCGCGGCTTCGGGCGATTTCACGACCAGCATGGCAACGCCGCTTTCCGCAGGCACGGGGGCCAGGACCAGCGACGCGGCGGTGATGATGCCCAATGTGCCTTCCGCCCCGATCAGCAGGTCGCGGATGTCATAGCCGGTGTTGTCCTTTCGCAGCCGCTTGAGGTCGTGCATGACCTGGCCCTGCGGCAGGACCGCCTCGACCCCCAGGCAGAGGGTGCGGGCATTGCCGTATCGCAGCACGTTCACCCCGCCCGCATTGGTCGCCAGCACCCCGCCGATCTGAGCCGATCCTTGCGAGGCAAGGGCCAGCGGGAACTGCCGTCCCACTCCTGCGGCAGCCTCGCGGACCTGTTGCAGGGTGGCGCCCGCCTCGGCCAGGATCACGCCTTCCTCGGGGTAAATGGCCCGGATCCGGTTCATGCGTTCGAGTGACAGAAGCAGGGGCATGGCGCCGTCAGGCATGACCTGCCCGCCCACAAGGCCCGTGCCGCCGCCGCGCGGGACGATGGGCACCCGAGCCTCGGCGCAGGCGCGGATGATGGCCGCGACCTCCTCGACCGTGCGGGGGGCGGCGACCAGCCCCGCCCGGCCCTTGTAGCGTCCGCGCGGTTCTTCCAGATAGGCCGGCGCGGTTTCGCGCACCACCCCCTGGGGCAGCAGACGGGCAAGCGACTCGGTCGCGTCATTCAGCATGGTGTTCCCTCATCGGGCATCGGTGCGGCCGCGCCGGTCGCCGCGCAGGTTGGCGTAAAGCACATGGTTGCGCCACCGCCCGTCGATCTGGAGATAGCTTTGGGCGACGCCTTCGTATTTGAAGCCGGATCCTTCCAGAACGCCCCGGGATGCGACGTTCTCCGGCAGGCAGGCAGCTTCGATGCGGCTTAGGTCAAGGGCGGTGAAGGCGTGGTGGACCAGGACGCCGATCGCCTCTCTCATGTATCCCTGCCGGGCAAAATCCTGGCCGATCCAGTAACCGATGGTGCCCGATTGCGCGGGGCCGCGGCGGATATTGTCCAGCGTGATCGCGCCCAGCAGCACGCCGTCGCGGCGGACCAGGAACAAGGGCAGCGCGGTGCCGCCCCGGCTGGCGCGGGCCGCCCAATAAACGCGGTTCACGAAGCTTTTGCGCGTCAGGTGGTCGGGGGACCAGACCGGTTCCCACCGCGTCAGGAAATCGCGGCTGGATTGGCGCAGGGATGTCCAGGCATGAAAATCGCCATGGGCAGGCAAGCGCAGCACGATCCGTTCGGTTTCCAACCTTACGGGCCGCGCACGCAGGAACATCAGGCGGCAAGCCTTTCGGCCAGGGCGTCCCGCGCGGGCGCGGCCTTGACCGGGCCGTAAAGCGCAAGCGCAGGCCTGGCCTGCCCGATCAGGGCTTCGGCATGGGCGCGCACCTCGGCCACCGTGACGGCGGCGATGCGGTCGGCGACCTCGGCCGCGTCGGGCACCCGGCCCCAGATGGCCAGCGTCCGGGCCATGCGCTCGGCCTGGGAAGACGGGCTTTCCAGCGACATCAGCAGGCTTGCGCGCAATTGCGCCTTGGCGCGGGCCACCTCGGCCTCGGACATATCTTCGGCGGCGCGCTTCACCTCGTCGATGGTCAGGGTGGACAGATCGGCCAGATCCTCGGCACCCGTCCCGGCATAGATGGTCAGCATCCCGGTGTCGTCATGGAATCCCGACTGCGCGAAGATGGTATAGCATAAGCCCCGCTCCTCGCGAATCTTCTGGAACAGGCGGGACGACATTCCCCCGCCAAGCGCCGAGGAAAAGATCTGCGCGGCATAGAAATCGGGCGCCAGATAGCCCGGCCCTTCAAGCGCCAGGGCGAAATGGGCCTGTTCCAGCTTCTTGATCTTGCGGGTTTCCAGCCCCTGCCAGCGCGCAGCCTCTCGCGGCGCCTGAACCACCGGCGACAGATGGCCGAAGGCGCGCTCGGCCAGCCGGACGATGCGGTCGTGATCGATGGCACCCGCCGCCGCCACGATCATCTGGCCGGGACCATAGTTTTCGGCGACAAAGCCTGCCAGATCGGCGCGGCCAAAGCTGCTGACCCGTTCGGCGGGGCCAAGGATCGTGCGGCCCATCGGCTGGTTGGGATAGGCGGCCTCTTGCAGCCAGTCGAAGATGATGTCGTCGGGCGTATCCATGGACTGCCCGATCTCTTGCAGGATCACGCCGCGCTCGACCTCGATCTCGCGTTCGTCGAAGACCGGGTTCAGCACGATGTCGGACATCACGTCAAAGGCCAGGTCGACATCGTCTTCCAGCACCCGGACGTAATAGGCCGTCGCATCGCGGGAGGTATAGGCGTTGATATAGCCGCCCACATCCTCGATGGCCTCAGCGATCTGCAAGGCCGTGCGCGTCGCAGTGCCCTTGAAGGCCATGTGTTCCAGGAAATGCGCGATGCCGTTCTGTTCGGGGCGTTCGTTGCGGCCGCCGGCATTGACCCAGATGCCCAGGGCGGTGGAATGCAGCCCCGGCATCAGGCGCGTGGCAACGCGCAATCCGTTGGGCAGGGTGGTGATCTGCGGGGTCGGGTCTTGGTTCACTGGGTTCTCCGGTCAAGGATCAGCGACTTAAGCGCCTGTGCGTCGTTTTCAACCCGCGTGACGCGTTCGGGCAGATCGAAGAGGGTCGCCATATGCGGCGGCAAGGGGGGCCGGACCCCGATCGCGGCTTCCACCGCATCGGGGAACTTGGCCGGATGGGCCGTGGCCAGCGTTACCATGGGCACGCCGGGTTCGATATGCTGGCGCGCGACGGCCACACCCACGGCGCTGTGGGGGCACAGGATCTCGCCCGTTTCCGCGCGGATGGTGCGGATCATCGCCAGGGTTTCATCCTCGGACACGCAGCCCGACAGGTATTGCTCGCGCAGCGCTTGCAACGCGCCCTGGCTGATGGTGAAGCCGCCTTGGCGCAGTTCGTCCATCAGTTGCGAAACTGCCGCCGTGTCGCCGCCATAGGCCAGATACAGCGCGCGTTCGAAGTTGGAACTGACCTGGATGTCCATGGACGGGCTGATCGAAGGCTCGACCGTGCCCACCCGGTATTCGCCCGTGGTCAGCGCGCGGTGCAGGATGTCGTTCTGGTTCGTGGCCACGATCAGCCGGCGGATCGGCAGGCCCATGGCCCGGGCAATGGATCCCGCGAAGATGTCGCCGAAATTGCCAGTGGGCACGGTGAAATCGGTATCGCGCATTCCCAGGCTGGCGCAGGCCGTGAAGTAATAGACGATCTGGGCCACCACGCGCGCCCAGTTGATGCTGTTGACGCCCGAAAGCCCCACCTGGTCGCGGAAGGCGTGGTCGTTGAACAGATCCTTCAGCCGCGCCTGGCAGTCGTCGAAATGACCCGTCACGGCAAGCGCGTGGATGTTGGCGGCATCGGGCGTGGTCATCTGGCGGCGCTGCACCTCGCTGACGCGGCCGTGGGGGAACATGATGAACACGTCCACGTTGTCGATGCCCTTGAAGGCCTCGATGGCCGCAGATCCCGTGTCGCCCGATGTCGCGCCGACAATGGTGATGCGCTGTCCCGACCGCTTCAACGCAATCTCGAACAGTTGCGCGATCAACTGCATCGCGAAGTCCTTGAAGGCCAGCGTTGGCCCGTGGAACAGTTCCAGCAGATAATGGCCGGGGGCAAGCTGGCGCAGCGGCGCCTTGGCGGTGTGTTCGATGCGCGCATAGGCGCGGTCGATGGCGCCGCGCAATTCGGCGTCCGTGAAACTGTCGCCGGTAAAGGGACGGATTACGCGGAAAGCGACTTCGTCGTAAGGCAGGCCGTCCAGTTCGTTCAGGCCGCCGAAGGCCGGAATCGTCTCGGGCAGGTACAATCCGCCGTCGCGGGCAAGACCGGACAGCATCGCCCCTTCGAAGTTCAGAACCGGGGCCTGACCCCGCGTCGAGACGTAGCGCATCCGTATTCCCTCAGTATTTCCGCTGCCTGATACGCCAGATCAGGCCGAGTGTCATCCCTGCCCAGGTTGCCGCGATCAGGAACCACTGGACGGCATAGGACAGATGGTTGTTGGGGATCCCCTCGACGGCGACGGGGATGGGTTCGATCCCCTGCGCGTCGCCCTCGACAAAGTTTGCGACGACCAGGACGGGTTCGGTTTCCAGCACCTCGGCCATCGCGGGCACGTCGCGGGCAAACCAGATGTTCTCGTCCAGGTTCGGTTCGGGCGTGGCGCTGCCCTTTTCGTCGGGCCAGTGCAGATTGCCGCGAACGGCCAGCCGCACGGGGCCGCGTTCGACATGGCGCAATTCCTGCGGAACGAAGCCCCGGTCCAGCATGATCGCACGGCCATCATCGGTGATGAAGCGCGACACGACCTGATAGCCGCCGCCCTGTTCCTTGGTATGGGACAGCACGTCGATTTCCGCCCCCGTCGTGGTGCCGGTGACGGTGACGGGCAAGTATTTCATCGACGGGTCGATTGCGGCGGGCAAGGGCACGGGGTCGGCCTGGATGCCCGCCTCGACCTGGTCCAGCAGGCCTTCCTTCCACTCCATCCGGCGCAACTGCCACAGGCCAAGCTGGATCAGGATCGCACAGCCGACGATGCCAAGGATCAGGGGAAACAGGATGCGGCGCATGAGGATAAAGCCAAGGCAAAGAAAAACGCGCGGGGCCATCCCCCCGCGCGCTGTTTGTCAGGTCAGGCGGGGATCAGCTGCCCCAGACATAGATCACGGCGAACAGGAACAGCCAGACCACGTCGACGAAGTGCCAGTACCAGGCCGCCGCCTCGAAGCCGACGTGCTTTTCCTGGCTCATCTGGCCGTTCATCATGCGCAGCAGGCAGACAGCCAGGAAGATCGTCCCGATGATGACGTGAAAGCCGTGGAACCCCGTCGCCAGATAAAAGGCGCTGGCATAGGACGTATCGGCCAGCCCAAAGGCCGCGTGGCTGTATTCATAGGCTTGCAGGATCGAAAAGACGACGCCCAGGATCACCGCAACGATCAGACCGTTGATGGTCGTCTTGCGGTCGTTGTCATGGACAAGCGCATGGTGCGCCCAGGTCACGGCCACACCCGACAGCAGCAGGATCAGCGTGTTGATGAAGGGCAGGTGCCAGGGATCAAAGGTGACGATACCCTCGGGCGGCCAGACGCCGTCCTTGATCGGGCTTTCCGGCCCCATGGGATACATCGCATTCTTGATGAAGTTCCAGAACCAGGCGACGAAGAACATCGCCTCGGAAATGATGAACAGGATGAAGCCGTATTGCAGGCCGATCCGCACCACCGGCGTGTGATCGCCCGACTGGCTTTCGCGAACCACATCCGCCCACCAGCTGTACATGACATACAGCACCCCCGCCAATCCGATCAGGGCCAGCCAGGGACCGTTGACCGGAATGCCCAGCAGGTGCACTTCGCCCGCGTGCATCCAGCCAACCGCGCCGTACAGCATCAGGAAGGCCGAGATGGCGGCGACGAAGGGCCAGATCGACGGCGGAAGGATGTGGTAATCGTGGTTCTTTGCGTGCGCCATGAGCGGTCCCCGTCGGCTTCTTGTATTCAGTTGACGTTATCGGCCGGTGCAGCGTCAAGCGCCGCCTGCACAGGCTCGGTCCGGTGGAAGGTATAGGACAGGGTGATGTCCCTGACCCAGCTTGCGTCGCGGTCGTTGACCAGTTCGGGATCAACATAAAAGCTGACCGGCATCTCGATCCGTTCGCCCGGCTGCAAGGTTTGCTCGGTAAAGCAGAAACACTCGATCTTGCTGAAGTAATAGCCCGACACTTCCGGCGCGACGTTATAGCTGGCGGTGCCGGTGACGGGCACATCCGAATTATTGACCGCCTCGTAGAAGGCGAGGCCGTTTTCGCCGATCTTCAGTTCCATGCTGGTCTGCATGGGACGGAAGGTCCACCCCAGATCCTTGTCCACATTGGCGTCAAAGCGGATGCGGACGGTTTCATCCAAGGCCTGGCCCGGCGCGGCCTGAGCGACCTGGGTGGTGCCGCCAAAGCCGGTGACGCGGCAGAACCAGTCATAGAACGGCACCGCAGCCCAGGCGAGCGCGCCCATCGTCACGACGACGCCCAGCAACCCGACAACGGTCTTCTTTTCGGGGGACATCCGGCTCATTTCACCGGCTCCTCAAGCGGCAGCTCGGATACGCGCGGCTGGTGGTCATAGGCCTCCATCAGGTCGCCCTGCTGGACCTTGACCACAGTAAGGCCAAAGACAAGGGCGACAAAGGCGACCAGGACCAGCCCCAGCCCGACATTGCGGGACCGGCGCCGCTTGTGAATTTCGTGTTCGGTGTTCAGCGCCATTACCAGCCCCCCATTGCGTTCTGGACCAGCAACGCCACGAAATGCAGGAACAGGTAATAAAGCGACAGCTTGAAGACGCGCTTTTCGACAGCATATCCATCCGCCACGGCTGCGGCTTCATCGCGTCTCAGGATCAGCCAGCCGCCCCGGATGAACAACGCGTTCAGCACGACCGATGCGGCCAGATAGACCGGCCCGCCGATCGAGGTCAGACCCAGCCAGATCGCAAAGGGCGCCAGCACCAGCGTATAGGCAAAGATGTGGCGCCGCGTGGCCGGGCGGCCATGCGTGACCGTCAGCATCGGCACCTTGGCCTCGTGATAGTCGGACTTCATGAACAGCGCGAGCGCCCAGAAATGCGGCGGCGTCCAGAAGAAGATCAGCGCGAACATCAGCAAGGATTCGATGCTGATCCCGCCGGTGGCGCAGGCCCAGCCGATCATCGGAGGAAAAGCCCCCGCCGCGCCGCCGATGACGATATTCTGCGGCGTCCAGCGTTTCAGCCAGATCGTATAAACCACGGCATAGAAGAAGATCGTGAAGGCCAGGAAGGCTGCCGCGAACCAGTTCGCCGCCAGCCCCAGCATCATCACCGCAAAGCCCGACAGGATCAGGCCCAGCGACAGCGCCGCCCCACCCTCGATCCGGCCCGCGGGGATGGGGCGGCCCTGGGTGCGGCGCATCACTGCGTCGATATCGGCATCATACCACATATTCAGCGCGCCGGACGCACCGCCGCCAAGCGCGATGAACAGGACCGAGCAGAAAGCGATAAAGGGATGCACATCGACCGGCGCGACCCACAAGCCCACAAAGGCCGTAAAGACGACCAGCGACATCACCCGCGGCTTGAGCAGCGCGACGAAATCGCGGAACTCGGCCTCGGGGGCAGTGCCTTCGTATGCGTTGATGTCGGTCATCGCTTCTTCAGTCTGGCTGTGTTGCTGGTCCGGCCGACGTTCAGTCGGCCTTGGCCAGCGTCACGGACGTTGCAGGATCGGCTGCGGCGGTTTCCGCAACCCCTTCCAGGGTGCCGCCCTGTTCGGCGACCCAGGCGGCATATACTTCGGGGCTGACCGCCTTCACGACGATCGGCATATAGGCGTGGTTGATGCCGCACAATTCGCTGCACTGGCCGAAGTAAACGCCCTCTTGTTCGACGTTGAACCAGGCCTGCGCGATCCGGCCCGGGACGGCGTCCTGCTTTACGGCAAAGGCCGGGATCGTCCAGCTGTGGATCACGTCGTTCGCGGTCACCTGCAACAGCACGGTCTGCCCCACGGGAACAACCACGGCGGTATCGGTGGCCAGCAGGTATTCATCCTCGGCATAGCCGTATTCGGGCAGTTCTTCCTTGGTCAGCATGATCGAATCGAAGCTGATGCCGTTTTCGGGATATTCATAGGACCAGTACCACTGGTTCCCGATCGCCTTGATCACCACGTCGGGATCGGCCGGCATTTCCTGGCTGCGGAACAGCACCGGCAGCGAAAAGGCGCCAATGGCCACCAGGATCAGCACCGGCACCAGCGTCCAGGCAACCTCCAGCGGGGTATTGTGGGTGAACTTGGCCGGGACCGGGTTCGCGCGGCGGTTGAACCGCAGGATCGCGAACAACAGCAGCCCGCATACCACGACCGTGACCACGGTGATGATGATCAGCACGAAATGGTCCAGCCATTGCTGGTCCCGCGCAAGCTCGGTCGCGGCGGGCTGGAAATTCACGCCGCGTGCCTCGGGCTTGCCGATCACCGGCAGTTCCCCCAGAACGTCCTGCGCCAAGGCCGAACCGGCTGTCATTCCTGCCAACGCAAGCCCGGACGCTGCCGCGACTGCACGGCGAATCATCGCTTTTGCCATCATCCCATCCCGTTATCCTGGCGCGGCCGCGCGACCGCAGGGGCGCCCCAAGACCGCCCCTTTTCCTTTAACACTGACCGTTCTATGACCATATCTCGTCCCTACGGGCAAGTGATACATAAGCTTGCCTTCGCAAAATCCCAAGGTTCGGGCGGTCCCGGCCCTTGCGCCGCTGACAGAAAGACGACGCCCCGCCATGACCCGAACCCCCTTTGATCCTTTCGCCACCCACCTGGACCGCGACCGTGCCCTGGCGATCCTGCGCGATGCCACCGCAGGGGCCGAGGACGGGGAACTGTTCCTGGAACATTCCGTGTCTGAATCGCTGGTCTTCGACGACGGGCGGCTGCGCAATTCCGGCTATACCGCCGAACAGGGCTTCGGCCTGCGCGCTGTCCGGGGCGAGGTGACGGGCTATGCCCATTCGACCGAGATTTCGGAACCCGCGCTGCGCCGCGCGGCCGAAACCGCGCGCTTGGCCGTGGGACAGGGCGGCGGCATCCTGGCCCCCGCCGCGCCCATGCAGGTCCAGCCGCTGTACATGGCCGCCGACCCCGCCGAGGGGATCCCCTTCGCCACCCGGATCGCCTTGCTGCGCGAGATCGACCATTACGCCTGGTCCCGCGATCCGCGCGTGGTCCAGGTAACGGTTGCCCTGGGGTCGTCCTTGCAGCAGGTGGCGATCCTGCGGCCCGAAGGCAGGCTTGTCACCGATATCCGTCCGATGGCGCGGCTGAACGTCAGCGTGATCGTGGAAAACAACGACCGCCGCGAATCCGGCGGTCATGGCGGCGGTGGACGCGTGTCCCTGGCCGGGCTGATGGATCCGGCCCACTGGCAGCCCGCCGTGGACGAGGCGCTGCGCATCGCCCTGGTTAACCTGCGCTCTGTCCCTGCGCCTGCGGGCGTGATGGACGTGGTTCTTGGCCCCGGCTGGCCCGGCATCCTGCTGCACGAGGCCGTGGGCCATGGTCTGGAAGGCGATTTCAACCGCAAGAAGGCCTCGGCCTTTGCCGGGCTGATGGGACAACGTGTCGCAGCGCCGGGTGTGACGGTCATCGACGACGGCACCATCCCCGACCGGCGCGGATCCATCAGCGTGGACGACGAAGGAATGCCTCCCGCGCGCAACGTGTTGATCGAGGACGGGATCCTCGTGGGCTATTTGCAGGACCGCCAGAACGCGCGGCTGATGGGGGTCGAACCCACGGGCAACGGGCGGCGTCAAAGCTTTGCCCATGCGCCGATGCCGCGCATGACCAACACCTTCATGCCCGGCGGCGAGGCTGATCCGGCGGCGATCCTGGCCGATCTGCGCGAGGGCATCTATGCGGTGGGCTTTGGCGGGGGCCAGGTGGACATCACCAACGGCAAGTTCGTGTTCAGTTGCACCGAGGCTTACAGCGTCAAGAACGGTGTTGTCGGCGATCCCATCCGGGGCGCCACGCTGATCGGCGACGGGGCGACCGCGCTGCAGCAAATCCGCGCCATCGGCAATGACATGGCCCTGGATCCCGGGATCGGGAACTGCGGCAAGCAGGGCCAGTGGGTGCCGGTGGGCGTGGGTCAGCCGACGCTGCTGATCGGCGGGCTGACGGTCGGCGGCTCGGCTGCGTAAAGGACCGCTAACCAGTTGTTAACGCCTTCGGGGCTATGCTGATTCCCGGACAAGGGCCGGAGGCAGCATGGATACCGGGCATCTTCCTTTTGACAGGCGCAGCCAGATGGCGGACGACGACCTGACCGTCCTGCGCCTGATCCGGTCCCGGCGCGTGGGACCGGCAACCTATCACCGGCTGGTTGCCGAACATGGCAGCGCGCGGGCGGCCCTGGTTGCGCTGCCCGACATCGCGGCGGCAGCGGGCATCGCTGGTTACGAAGCCTGCCCCGAAGGCGTGGCCGCGGCCGAGCTGGCGGCAGGCCGCAAGGCAGGTGCCCGCCTGATCCGCTGCGATTCGCCACTGTACCCCACGGCATTGCTGGACATCGACGGCGCTCCACCGATCCTGTGGCTGCGCGGCGATCCGGCATGGCTGTCGCGCAACCCCGTGGCCGTGATCGGCGCGCGCAACGCCTTGTCCCTGGGGCTGCGCATGGCGCGCGGCATGGCGGCGGGCCTGGGAGAGGCCGGGCATACCATCGTTGCGGGCCTGGCGCGCGGCATCGACACCGCCGCCCACAACGCCGCCTTGCCCACGGGAACCATCGCCGTGATGGCGGGGGGCGTGGACGTGATCTATCCCGCCGAGAACGTCGTCCTGGCCGCGCAGATTGCGGAAATGGGTGCGCTTGTATCCGAACAGCCGCCCGGCACCGAACCCCAGGCCCGCCATTTCCCCACCCGCAACCGCATCGTGTCCGGTCTGTCGCAGGCGGTTGTCGTGATCGAGGCCGCGCATCGGTCGGGCACCTTGATCACCGCCAAGAACGCGCTGGATCAGGGGCGCGAGGTGATGGCCGTTCCCGGTCACCCGATGGACGCCCGTGCCGGCGGCTGCAACCAGTTGATCCGCGACGGCGCGGTTCTGGTGCGCAATTCGGCCGATGTCTGCACCGCCCTTGGCCGCGAGGGGGAACCCATGGGCATGGCGGATGCCCCCCCTGCCCCCGGCCCCGCGACACCACCCGAACCCGCCGAGCCCGGAGAGATCGAGGCGCGGATCATCTCTCGTCTCAGCCCCTCGCCTTCGGATGAAAACGACGTGATCCGCGACTTGGGCCTGCCCGCCGCTGCGGCCAATGCGGCGATCCTGTCGCTGGAATTACAGGGCCGCCTGCTGCGCGTGCCGGGCGGACGGCTGGCGCTTGGCTGATGATCGGCACACGCGGCGGATGAAGGCGCCCGGTTGACACTGGCAGGGACCGAACCCATGTTGCCGCCCCATCGCAAGGTCCCCTGAGGTAACAATGCCCGTCGTCGTCGTGGAATCCCCGGCCAAGGCCAAGACCATAGAAAAATACCTCGGCGGCGACTATCGCGTCCTGGCCTCGTTCGGCCATGTCCGCGACCTGCCGCCCAAGGACGGCAGCGTCGATCCCAACGACGATTTCGCCATGAAATGGGAGGTCGCGGCCGACAGCCGCAAGCACCTCAAGGCCATCAAGGACGCGCTGAAGGACGACCAGAACCTGATCCTGGCCACCGACCCCGACCGAGAGGGCGAGGCGATTTCATGGCATCTTCTGGAAGCCTTGCAACCCGCACTGAAAAAAGGCAGCGGGGTCAGCCGCGTCACCTTTAACGCCATCACCAAATCCGCCGTGACCGAGGCGATGGCGAATCCGCGCCAGATCGACCAGCCGTTGGTCGATGCCTATCTGGCCCGGCGCGCGTTGGATTACCTGGTGGGCTTCAACCTGTCCCCGGTCCTGTGGCGCAAGTTGCCGGGCGCGAAATCGGCGGGCCGGGTGCAGTCGGTCTGCCTGCGCCTGATCGTTGACCGCGAGATGGAGATCGAGGCCTTCAAGGCCCGCGAATACTGGTCGGTCCATGCGCGCCTCGCGACGCCGGGCGGTGCGGAATACGATGCGACGCTGGCATCGCTGGCGGGTGCGAAGCTGGACCGCTTCGACCTGCCTACGGCGGAAAAGGCCGCAATGGCGGTCAGCGCCGTGGCCAGCCGCGACCTGCGCGTGACGGGCGTTGCCGCCAAGCCCGCGACGCGGAACCCCTGGCCGCCCTTCATGACCTCGACCCTGCAGCAGGAAGCCAGCCGCAAGCTGGGCATGGGCGCCAAGGCCTGTATGTCGGCGGCCCAGCGGCTGTATGAGGCAGGGCTGATCACCTATATGCGCACCGACGGCATCGACATGGCGCCCGAGGCGGTCCATGCCGCGCGCGACGCGATCCGCGCCAAATTCGGCGACAAATACGTCCCCTCCAGCCCGCGGATGTACAAGAACAAGGCCAAGAACGCGCAGGAAGCGCATGAATGCATCCGGCCCACCGACATGATGCTGTCGCCCGACCGGCTGAAGGTTTCGGCTGACGATCAGCGCAAGCTTTATGACCTGATCTGGAAGCGCACTATCGCCAGCCAGATGGAAGCCGCACGCATGGAGCGCACCACGGTGGACATCGCCAGCCCCGACAACCAGGTCGGCCTGCGCGCGACCGGCCAGGTGATCCTGTTCGACGGCTTCCTGCGCGTTTATGACCAAGGCCGCGACGACGATGACGGCGAGGATAGCGCCCGCCTGCCCGCGATCCAGCAGGGCGAGACGGCCCGGCTGGTCGGCAAGGCCTTCGAGGCCGATTTCGCCAAGGCCCGCGAAAAGGACGATCCGGTTCCCGTCGCCCCTGCCGGACAGCGATCCGCGCCGGGGTTGCTGCTGAACGACAGCGCCGCCGTGGTCGCCCGACAGCACTTCACCCAGCCGCCCCCCCGCTATACCGAGGCGACGCTGGTCAAGCGCATGGAGGAGCTGGGCATCGGGCGCCCGTCCACCTATGCCAGCATCGTCACCACGATCCAGGACCGTGAATATGTCCGCAAGGACAAGAACCGCCTGATCCCCGAGGACAAGGGCCGCTTGGTCACGGTTTTCCTGACCAAGTATTTCCCGCGCTATGTCAGCCATGATTTCACCGCAAATCTGGAAAACGAACTGGACGAGATCAGCGCGGGTGACCTGTTGTGGCGCGAGGTGCTGGGGCGGTTCTGGAAAGATTTTTCAAAGGCGCTTGAAGGCACGTCGGAACTGCGCATCACCGAGGTTCTGGACGCCATCGACGACGCGCTCGCCCCGCATCTCTACCCTCCGCGGGCGGATGGCGGCGATCCGCGCGAATGTCCGCTTTGCGGCAAGGGACGGCTGAACCTCAAGACCGCGCGGTCGGGCGGCGCCTTTATCGGCTGCACCAATTATCCCGAATGCCGATATACCCGACCCATTTCGGCCCCCGACGGAGAGGAGGCCGTGGGCGACCGCATCTTGGGCGAGGATGACGGTGTCCTGATCAGCCTCAAGACCGGGCGCTTTGGTCCCTATGTCCAGCGGGGCGAGGCGACCGAGGATAACCCCAAGCCCGCCCGCTCCTCGATCCCCAAGGGCTGGAACCCGGCGACGCTGGATCTGGACCGCGCGGTGCAGCTTTTGTCGCTGCCCCGCCCGATTGGCCCCCATCCCGAGGACGGCGAGTTGATCGAGGCCGGGATCGGCAGGTTTGGCCCTTATGTAAAGCACGGGTCGAAATACGCGAACCTGCCCGATGTGGACGAGGTGTTCACCATCGGCATGAACCGCGCGGTCGAGGTTCTGGCCGCCAAGCAGACGCGTGGCCGCGCCGCTGCCGCGGCACCCTTGCGCGAGTTGGGCGATCATCCGGGCGGCGGCGCGATCCAGGTGATGAACGGGCGCTATGGTCCTTATGTGAAATGGGAAAAGGTGAACGCCACCCTGCCCCGCGATGTGTCGCCCGAGGATCTGACGGTTGAACAGGCGCTTGAACTGATCGCGGCCAAGGCCGGCAAGTCGCCCGCCAAGAAGAAGGCCGCGCCCAAGGCCAAGGCTGCCGCGAAGAAGCCTGCGGCAAAGAAGGCCCCCGCCAAGAAGGCGACGAAAAAGGCTGCCGGGGGCTAGACCTTGGCTGCTTTGGCCAAAAACCGCTGGCGGCCTTGCCCCGGCCATGAAGGTTGCCGGGCAGGAACATTGCTGCCAGTGCAGCCGCCTGCAATTGCGGGCCTGTGGCGTGCAGCACGCCTTCCGTCTGCGACAAGGGAAAGGCAGCCCCGACGATATTGCATCTGACGCAGCCGCCGGGTCTACCTGTGGTTGGTCGTTTGCCAGGATGAAACCTCGGCGGTCAACGGGGTAAAGGCGCAAGGTCGGTCATGCTGCACCGCCGCATTGACTTGGCCCGATACGCAAGCGACAAATCTGCAGCACGGTCATTTTGGGGGAGGGATGATGAAAAAGGTCTATGCCACGGCAAGCGACGCACTGGAGGGGCTGCTGCATGATGGGATGTTAATCGCCGCCGGGGGCTTTGGCCTTTGCGGGATACCCGAACTGCTGATCGCGGCCATCAGGGATGCGGGCACCAAGGATCTGACGGTCGCATCCAACAACTGCGGCGTCGATGACTTCGGCCTGGGGGTGCTGCTGCAAACCCGGCAGATCAGGAAGATGATCTCCTCCTATGTGGGCGAAAACGCCGAATTCATGCGCCAGTACCTGTCGGGCGAACTGGAACTGGAATTCAATCCCCAGGGCACGCTGGCCGAACGGATGCGCGCCGGCGGCTGCGGCATTCCCGGCTTTTACACCAAGACCGGTGTCGGCACCGTCATTGCCGAAGGCAAGGAGGTCAAGACCTTCGACGGGCAGGACTATATCCTGGAACGCGGCATCGTGGCGGATCTGTCCATCGTGAAGGCCTGGAAGGCCGACGACACCGGCAACCTGGTGTTCCGCAAGACCGCGCGCAACTTCAACCCGCCCGCCGCGATGTGCGGCCGCGTCTGCGTGGCCGAGGTCGAGGAGATCGTCCCCCGGGGATCGCTGGACCCCGACATGATCCACCTGCCCGGCATCTATGTCCACCGGGTCGTGCAGGGCCAGCATGAAAAGCGCATCGAGCAGCGCACCACCCGCAAGAAGGAGACCGCGTGATGGCTTGGGACCGCAACCAGATGGCCGCCCGGGCGGCGCAGGAACTGGAAGACGGCTGGTATGTGAACCTCGGCATCGGCATCCCAACGCTGGTCGCCAACTATGTGGGCGACAAGGACATCACGCTGCAATCCGAAAACGGGATGCTGGGGATGGGACCCTTCCCGTTCGAGGGCGACGAAGATCCCGACCTGATCAATGCGGGCAAGCAGACCATCACCGAACTGAACCGCACCGCCTATTTCGACAGCGCGACCAGCTTTGGCATGATCCGGGGCGGCAAGATCGCGGCCGCGATCCTGGGCGCCATGGAGGTGGCCGAGAATGGCGACCTGGCCAACTGGATGATCCCCGGCAAGCTGGTCAAGGGCATGGGCGGCGCCATGGATCTGGTCGCGGGCGTGGGACGGGTGATCGTGGTCATGGACCACACCAACAAGGCCGGCGAGTCGAAGGTGCTGCGCGAATGCACCCTGCCCCTGACCGGCAAGGGCGTGGTGGACCGCATCATCACCAACCTAGGCGTGCTGGACGTGGTGCCCGGTGGACTGAAGATCGTCGAATGCGCCGATGGGGTGACCGAGGACGAACTGCGCAAAGCCACCGAAGCAACGATCGTCGACTGAACCGCCGCCCTTTGGGAAATGTCGCCGGGGGCCTTGCCCCCGTCGCCGTTCCGGCGACTCCCCTAGGATATTTGCATGAAGAAGATGAAGGGCGAGGCATGACCAGTGATGAAATCGCCGCGCTGTTCACGCGTCCTGACGGAACATTCCTTTGCGCCCGCTGGGGGCGGCCGGTGGCGCCGGTGATCTTTGGCCTGGCCGATGAAAGCCTGGACATCTTTCGCGGTGCGATCCGGGCGGGCTTTGCCCATGCGCGGCATCCGTTGACGGATGCCGATCCTGACATGGGCGCGAACTTGATGCTGTTCTTTGTCCGCGACTGGCCGGATCTGGCGGACGTTCCCGACCTGGGCCGGCTGACCGATGCGCCGGAGCTGCCCGACCGCCTGACCCGTGCCGATGCCGATCAATACCGGATGTTCCGCTTTGATGCCGACGGCGGCATCCGCGCCTGCCTGGGGTTCCTGCGCATGGGCGGCCGGCTGGCGGAAAGTCATCCGGGGCAGTTGGCCGAAGCGCTGTTCATGCGCTGCGCGCTGACATTCGCGCGCGACATCGCGCCTTCGCCCGCCATGGCGGCGCTGATCCGGGGGGCCTATGATCCGGTCCTGCCGGTTGCGGCAGCGGACCGGGTCCATGCTTTGCGGCTGGCGGCAAGGATGGGGGACGCTTGATGCACGCATTGTCCGTCCGCGTTTATTACGAGGATACCGACCTTGCCGGGATCGTCTATTATGCGAATTACCTGAAATTCATCGAGCGCGGACGGTCGGAATGGCTGCGCGACAGGGGCATCGACCAGGTTGCGCTGAAGGTTGCCAGCGGCCATGTCTTTGCCGTTCGCCGGGTCGAAGCGGACTATCTGCGCCCTGCCCGTTTCGACGACCTTCTGACAGTGGAAACGGCGCTTTAGCATATGACCGCCGCGCGGATCGTCGTGGAACAGGCCGTCCGGCGCGGCGATGATCTGCTGTTCACGGCGCGGGTGACGCTGGCCTGCCTGGACGCCGCGGGCCGTCCCGCACGGCTGCCAAGGACCTTGGCGGCTGCCTTGGTGGCCGGGTGAGGCGTATGGGCCGCACTGTCTGAAAGTGACGGCATTGTGTTGCGGCAAGGGGCTGCAACCTTTGCTAGGAAGGCGCTAGAAGGCCTGCAAACCGACCGGGAAGCCGGTCAGGTCCGCAATGGATCACGACGAAAAGGCAGTGAAGATGGAACCGATCCAGGCCGCGCAGGCCCTTGATTTCTCGTTGATGGCGCTGTTTGCGCGCGCCTCGCTGACGGTGCAGGTGGTGATGGTGCTGCTGATCGTCGCGTCGGTCTGGGCCTGGGCAATCATCATCCAGAAGTTCCTGGCCTTTGCGCAGGCCCGAAAGGAAGCCGCCCGCTTCGATCGCAGCTTTTGGTCGGGCGAACCCTTGGACGACCTGT
The DNA here is from genome assembly GCF_030863885.1 of Paracoccus actinidiae. Taxonomy (NCBI): domain Bacteria; kingdom Pseudomonadati; phylum Pseudomonadota; class Alphaproteobacteria; order Rhodobacterales; family Paracoccaceae; genus Paracoccus; species Paracoccus actinidiae. The sequence goes on along the minus strand of NZ_CP132956.1, from coordinate 254,967 downwards.
ATGACCGCCTTGGCGACCGGCCCTCGGGCGCGTCTGAACGCATCTTCGCCGCGGGCATGACCGAATGGCGGCGCAGCCACCGCGACGATGGCGCGCTGATCCCCGGCGGCACGGCCCGCATCGACCGCGCCATGAACGTCGCCATCCAGCGCGAGGAATCGCGTCTGTTTCGAGGCCTGTCCTTCCTCGCGACCGTTGGATCCACCGCGCCCTTCATCGGGCTGTTCGGCACCGTCTGGGGCATCAAGACGGCGTTCGAGGGCATCGCCATGTCCCAGGACACCAGCCTGGCCGTCGTGGCCCCCGGCATTGCCGAGGCGCTGCTGGCAACCGCCCTGGGCCTGCTGGCCGCGATCCCGGCGGTCGTTTTCTATAACAAGCTGTCGGGCGACGCGGAACGCGTGACCGGGAACTGGGAAGCCTTCGCCGACGAATTCTCGACCCTGCTCTCGCGCCAGATGGACGAGGCCTAGGATGTCGGGCGCCGTCGTCAAGCGGGTCAGCCGCAAGGGCCGGGGACGCAGGCGCAATGCGCCGATGTCGGAAATCAACGTCACGCCCTTTGTGGACGTGATGCTGGTGCTGCTGGTGATCTTCATGGTGGCCGCGCCCCTGATGACGGCGGGCGTGCCGCTGAACCTGCCTCAGACCGCCGCCACCGCCGTGCCCACGGAGCCCGAGGAACCGCTGGTCATCTCGATCCCCGCCGATGGCGACGTGATGCTGATGGATGCGCCGGTGGCGCAAGATCAGATCGTCACCCGGCTGCGCGAAATCCTGGCCGGGCGCGAAAGCCAGCGGGTGTTCCTGCGCGCGGATGGCGCGATCCCCTATGCCCGGGTGGTGCAGGTGATGGGCGCGCTGAACGCGGCGGGGCTGTCCGATATCGTGCTGGTGACGGATACCGGCGGGCCAAGGATGGACGGATAGGGCGATGGAGGACCGCGAGGGCCGCATCGGGTGGTGGGTTTCGGGATCGGCGCATGGCGCCTTGATCCTGTGGGCGATCCTGGGCGGGGTGTTCTTGCGCCCCCAACCCTCGACCCCCCTGCGCACGACCGAGGTGGCCACCATGAGCGGCGCCGAGTTCGAAGCGCTTGCCGCGGCGTCACGGGGTGCAGGCCCGGTCGGACGCGAGGCGACGGCTGTGGCCGCGTTGCCCGCGCCCGTGGCTGACGGGGACGCCGCCCAGGCGCCTGCCGCCGCCAGCCCCCCCGATGCCGAGGCTGCCGCGCAGGATCTGGCCCTGCCCGATCGGTCGGAAGACCAGCCCGACCTGTCCGATTTCGCCCGCCGTGATCCCGTGGCCGTGGCCACCGATCTTGGCGCGCTTGCCGGCAGCCAGGCGTCCGACGATGCCGCCCCTGACTCGCCGGCTGCACCGGATGTGCCGGTGACGAATACGCAACCGGCCCGCCCCGATGCGCCAGCGGCCGATCAGGCCGCCCAACCGGTTGCGCCGCGATCCGAACTGGCCTTGGACCGGTCGGCCCTGCCCCGCCTGCGGCCCGAAGGATTGATCGAACAGCGCAACGCCCGTCTGGCCCGGCAAGAGGCTGAACGCCAGGCCGCCGCCGAGGCTGCCCGTGCCGTCGAGACTGCTGCCGAAGCCGCGGCCGAGGCCGCTGAACGCCGCCTGACCGCAGAACGCGAGGCCGCAGAAGAAGCGCGGCGGGCTGAACAGGCCGCAGCCGAGGAAGCCGAGCGGCAGGCCGAGGCGGAAAGGCAAGCCGATGCCGAGCAGGCCGAGGCTCGGCGCCGCGCGGCGGCCGAACGTCGTGAAGCTGCGGAACAGGCTGAACGCGACGCGCAGGAACAGCGCGCGGCGGAGGCCCGCGCCGAGGAAGAACGCCGCGCGGCCAATGCCGAACGCGAGGCCGAAGAACGCCGTGAGGCTGCGGCCCGGGAGGCAGAGCAAGCCGAACGGCGTGCAGCAGAAGAACGGGAAGCCGAGCGTCTGGCCGAGGAGGCGCGGCAGGCCGAGGCCGAGCGCCAGGCCGAGGCGGAACGGGCGGCCGAGGAAGAACGTCGGGCCGAAGCGGAGCGCGAGGCCGAGGAAGAACGCCGCGCCGCTGCCGAGGCCGCAGAACGGGAAGCAGAACGGGAAGCAGAACGGGAAGCAGAGCAGCGCCGGCTTGCAGCCGAGCGCGAGGCCGAGGAACGCGCCGCCGCCGACCGCGAGGCCCGGGAACAGGCCGCTGCCGAGGCCGCGCGCCAGCAGGCCCTGGAAGATGCGCTGCGCGAGGCGCAGGATGGCACGGCCGGGGCGGACGGGACCGATACCGCCTCGACCGGGGATGCCGTGGGTGGCAACAGCCAGATGATCGACGGCGGCTCCGGCGCCTCGGCCACGCAGGATCCCCTGGCCGCGGCCCTGGCGGGGGCGATGGCGGGTGCAGGCGACGGCGCTGATGCCACGCAAGGCAATCTTGCCGAACCGATGCAGCTTGCCCCGTCCACCATTCGCCCGACGCCGCTGGACGGCATCGATATGTCCGGCCTGTCCCAGGCCCAGCCCTTGTCGCTGGCCGAACAGGACGCCTTTCGCACGGCGCTGCGCCAATGCTGGAACGAGGGCGCGCTGTCGGTCGAGGCCTCGGGGATGTCCGTCTCGGTCGCCTTCAGCATGACCGCCGATGGCCGCCCCATCGAGGCCAGCCTGCGGGTCGCGGGTCACCACGGCGGATCCGAGGCCGGGGCGGACCATGCCTTTCAAGTGGCCCGGCGCGCGATCATGATGTGCGGGGGCGCGGGCTTTCCGCTGCCCTTGGACAAATACAGCCGGTGGCGCGATGTCGTGGTCGAGTTTCGCCCCGACGGAATCGGATTTGACTGAGGCCGGATTCCCGGCCCCGTCGCAAGGATGATGAGGATATGATGCTTCGGACGCTGACCCTGACTCTGTCGATGGCTCTTGCCGCCGCATCGACCGCCCTGCCCGCCCTGGCTCAGGACGGACCCTTGAAGATCGAGATCACCGACGGCGTGACCGAACCAATGGCGATCGCCATCCCTGCCTTTCACGGCGATGCCGAGGTGGCGGGGCGTATCCGCGACGTGGTGGCGGCCGACCTGACCGGCACGGGCCTGTTCCGCGAAATCCCGCGCGATGCGCAGGTCGCCCGCCCTGGCAGCTTTGGCGAGGCAATCGCCTACGAGGACTGGCGCGCGGTCAACGCTCAGGCGCTTGTCGCGGCCGAGGTGACGCAGGCGGGCGATGCGATCAGCGTCAAGTTCCGGCTGTTCGACGTTTATGCAGGCCAGGCGCAGGGCGACGGGATGCAGTTCGACGCCCGTGCGGGCGATTGGCGCCGCGCCGCGCACAAGATCGCCGACCAGATCTATGCCCGGCTGACCGGGGAACAGCCCTATTTCGACAGCCGCGTGGCCTTTGTGCAGGAAACCGGTCCCAAGGACGCGCGGATCAAGCGCATCGGGGTGATGGATTACGACGGCCAGAACATTCTGTGGATGACCGACAGTTCGTCCCTGGTGCTGGCGCCGCAATTTTCGCGCGACGGGCGGCGGCTGGTTTACACCAGCTTTGACAGCGGCTTTCCGCAAATCCGCGTGATGGAGGTGGCGACGGTTGCGTCCCGCGCGCTGACGCAGGACGCAAACAGCATGGCGTTCTCGCCCCGGTTCAGCCCGGACGGACGCTGGATCGCTTATTCCCGCGAACAGGGCGGCAATACCGACATCTGGCTGATGGATGCGGCATCGGGCGCGCAACGGCCGCTGGTGCAGTCGCCCGCCATCGACACCGCCCCCAGCTTCAGCCCCGACGGGCAGCGGATCGTGTTCGAATCCGACCGCTCGGGCAATCCGCAGCTGTATGTCGTGGGCGTGAACGGAGGCGAGCCGACACGGATCAGCTTTGGCGACGGGCGTTACGGATCGCCCGCCTGGTCGCCCAAGGGCGACCTGATCGCATTCACCAAGCAGGTCGGCAACCAGTTCCACATCGCCACGATGCGGACAGATGGGTCGGGCGAAAAGACCTTGACCGGATCTTTCCTTGACGAGTCCCCGACCTGGGCGCCCAATGGCCGCGTCGTCATGTTCACGCGGGTCGCGCCGGGCGGGAACGGCCAGCCCAAGCTGCATTCGGTGGACATCACCGGGCGCAATATGCGACCGCTGAACCTTGACTTTGCCGCCTCGGATCCCTCTTGGGGTCCGTTGATGCCTTGAAGCACCGCGCCGGAAGGATAGCCCGATGATCGCCTGGAAAAAGCCCGCTGCCGTTGTTCTGCTGCTGTCCCTTGCCGCCTGCGCGCAGCCCGCGCCGCCGGTCACGCAGACCGTGATGGACCCCTATGCCAGCGCCGGCGGGGGCGCGCTGTATCAGGGCGATCTGGCCGGCGGCACCCTGGGGGTCGAGGCGACGGCGCAGTATTTCAACACCACCGTCGGCAATACGGTGCTGTTCGCGGCGAACCAGACCGCCCTGACGGCCGAGGCGCGCGGCATCCTTGCCCGCCAGGCCGAGTGGCTGAACCGCCACACGAATTTCACCGCCGTGGTCCAGGGCCATGCCGAGGAAACCGGCACCCGCGAATACAACCTGGCCCTTGGCGCGCGCCGGGCCAGTTCGGTCCAGGAATACCTGATCGCGCAGGGCGTGGCCTCGGACCGGTTGCGCACGCTGAGCTTTGGCAAGGAACGCCCCCGAGAGGTCTGCTCGGACGAGGCCTGCTATGCCAACAACCGCCGCGCCGTGACTGTGGTCAGCGCCACGGGGGCCGGATCGTGATCATCCGCGCCATCGCCGCAGCCGCCCTGGCCGTGACGGTGGCCTGGCCTGCCTTTGCCGAGGAGCCGACGCTGGCCGATCTGCGGGCCGAACTGACCGAGGTTCGCGGCCAGTTGCAATCGCTGCGGTCCGAACTGGTCGCATCGGGGGCAGAGGGCTTTCAGGCGGCGGGCGGGGATGCCGCCATCGACCGCATGAACGCGATGGAACAGCGCCTGGCGCGGCTGACAGACCGGACCGAGCAGTTGGGAAATCGTATCGACCGCATCACGGCCGATAGCCAGCGCCGCATCGCCGACCTTGAATTCCGCCTGTGCGAGATGGACGAAACCTGCGACCTGTCCGCCCTGACCACGCCGCAGCCCGGGCGCGTGACGGGTGGGCCGACCCCGCCACAGACGCCCCCCCAGAGCGGCAAGCCCGCATCCGCGGGCGAACAGGCCGATTTCGATGCCGCCCGCCAGGTCATGGCCAGCGGCGATTTCCGCCGGGCCGCCGATATGTTCGGCGCGGTCGCCCAGACCCATGCCGGCGGCACCCTGACCGCCGAGGCGTTGTTCCTGCGAGGCGCGGCCCTGGACAGCGCAGGCGACACCCAGGGCGCCGCGGCCGCCTGGCTGGAAGGCTTTGCAGCCGATCCCGATGGCCCGCGCGCTGCCGAAAGCCTGTTGGGCATCGCCCGGATGATCGAGGGCAACGGGGACGCAACTGCGGCCTGCCTGTATCTGGCCGAGATCCCTGCCCGCTTTCCCGGATCCCCCTTTACGACCGAGGCCGAGACCCGGCTGAGCCGGCTTGCTTGCGGCAGTAATGACCTGGGCGCCCTGCCGTCCGCCGATGCCGCCGATCCCGGGGGCGATCTGGCCGAATACCAATAGCGCGGCCATGACCCTGCCCCCCGCCGATCCGGCCTTTTGCATTCACGCCGCGCTGGACCGGTTGGCGGGCGACTTGCCCTCCATGGGTATCGCGGTCTCGGGAGGAGGCGATTCTGTTGCCCTGATGCACATGGTCGCCGAATGGGCGCGTGGCCGCCGGATCATGGTCGCCACCGTCGATCACGGTCTTCGGCCGGAAAGCGCCGCCGAGGCGCGGCAGGTTTCGCGGGCCGCGCGTGCTCTGGGTCTGCCCCATGCCACGCTGCTGTGGCAGCGCGGCACGGAAACCGGCAATCTGATGGCCAATGCCCGCGACGCCCGGCTGCGGCTTTTGTCAGGCTGGGCGAAGCGCAACAACCTTTCTGCCGTGGCGCTTGGCCATACGGCGGACGACCAGGCTGAAACCTTGCTGATGCGGCTGGCGCGGGGATCGGGCATTGACGGGCTTGCCTCCATGGCGGAATGGCGCGACCGCTTCGGCATCCGCTGGCTTCGCCCGATGCTGGGGGCGGGACGCAAGGATCTGCGCGACTGGCTGCGCGCGCGCGACATCGGCTGGATCGACGATCCCAGCAATGACAACGACGACTTCGACCGCATCCGCATTCGCAAGGCCATCGACGCCATGGGCCTGGATGTCCCTGCCCTGGCCCGTGCTGCCAATCATATCCACGAGGCGCGGGACGCCCTGTCCCACTACGCGGCCCATGCGGCGCGCGAAGCAGTGGCCCGGGACGGCAGCCTGACCCTGCCTCGCCGCGCTTATGGCGATGCCCCGTCCGAAATTCGGCGCCGCCTGATCGTGGCAGCCTGCCGCTGGATCACCGGGGCCGATTACCCGGCCCGCCGCAATACCGTGCTGCACGCCCTGAAGGCCATTGCCACGGGACACCGGGTCACGCTGGACGGTGCGCTGATCGAACCGTCAGGCGACCGTATCCGCTTGTTTCGGGAAACCGCTGCCGCCCTGCGCGCGCCCGACGCCCTTGACGGCATCTGGGACAATCGCTGGCAGATCAGCGGCCTGAAGCCCGGGCAGCACGTCGCGGCACTTGGCCTGGGCCAGGTTGCCCGGGTCAAGTGGCGCCTGGCGGGCCTTGCCCGGGACGAGGCTGCCGCCAGCCCTGCCGTCTGGGAAGGCGACCGTCTGGTAGCCGCACCCCTGATCCGACCGATGGCGCCCTATGACCTGCGTCCGGTCCGGGATGCGTCAGATTTCCGCAGGCTTGTCATGGCGCATTGAACCTGCGCCGATAATCCCTATTTTCAAGCCAAACCGCTTTCCGCCGGAGGTCCAATTTGGGCAATGCACGCAACCTGGCCTTTTGGGTCGTCCTGTTTCTGATGATCCTGGCGCTGTTCAATCTGTTCAGCGACGGCGCGACGACCATGAACAGCCGGCAGATCAGCTATTCCGACTTCATCCAGCGGGTCGACAACGACCAGATCGCCGCCGTCACCATCGATGGCGAGGAACTGGCCGTCACCGGCACGGATGGCAACCAGTATGCCACCATCCGCCCCCAGGGCGAGGATATCGCCGACCGCCTGATTGCCAAAAGCGTCGATGTGAAGGTCACGCCCCAGCAGCAATCGGGCTTCATGTCGCTGCTGGGCGTCTGGCTGCCCTTTATCCTGCTGATCGGGGTCTGGATCTTCTTCATGAACCGGATGCAGGGCGGCGGCAAAGGCGGCGCGATGGGCTTTGGCAAGTCGCGCGCCAAGCTGCTGACCGAAAAGCATGGCCGCGTCACCTTTGACGACGTTGCGGGCATCGACGAGGCCAAGGAGGAACTGGAGGAAATCGTCGAATTCCTGCGCAATCCGCAGAAATTCAGCCGCCTGGGCGGCAAGATCCCGAAAGGCGCGCTTCTGGTCGGCCCTCCGGGCACGGGTAAAACGCTGCTGGCCCGTGCCATCGCGGGCGAGGCTGGCGTGCCATTCTTCACCATCTCGGGGTCCGATTTCGTGGAAATGTTCGTGGGCGTCGGTGCGTCCCGCGTCCGCGATATGTTCGAGCAGGCCAAGAAATCCGCCCCCTGCATTGTCTTCATCGACGAGATCGACGCCGTGGGCCGCGCGCGCGGCGTGGGCATCGGCGGCGGCAATGACGAACGCGAACAGACGCTGAACCAGTTGCTGGTCGAAATGGACGGGTTCGAGGCGAACGAAGGCATCATCATCGTCGCCGCGACCAACCGCCGCGACGTGCTGGACCCGGCCCTGCTGCGTCCCGGTCGCTTCGACCGCCAGATCCACGTTCCCAACCCCGACATCAAGGGTCGCGAGAAGATCCTGTCGGTCCATGCCCGCAAGGTGCCCGTCGGCCCCGACGTGGACCTGCGAATCATCGCGCGCGGCACGCCTGGCTTTTCGGGTGCCGACCTGATGAACTTGGTGAACGAGGCCGCCTTGACTGCCGCCCGGATCGGCCGCCGCTTTGTCAGCATGGAAGATTTCGAGAATGCCAAGGACAAGGTGATGCTGGGCGTCGAACGCCGCAGCATGGTCCTGACGCCCGAGCAGAAGGAAAAGACCGCCTATCACGAGGCCGGTCACGCCGTGGTCGGCCTGTCGCTGCCCAAGTGCGACCCGGTCTACAAGGCGACGATCATCCCACGCGGCGGCGCCCTGGGGATGGTGGTGTCCCTGCCCGAAATGGACCGCCTGAACTTCCACAAGGACGAGGCCAAGCAGAAGCTGACCATGACCATGGCCGGCAAGGCCGCCGAGATTATCAAATATGGCGAGGAAGGCGTGTCGAACGGCCCCGCCGGGGACATCCAGCAGGCCAGCCAGTTGGCCCGTGCCATGGTGATGCGGTGGGGTATGTCCGACAAGGTCGGCAATATCGACTATGCCGAGGCTCACGAGGGCTATAACGGCTCGACCGGGGGCTTCTCGATTTCGGCGGCGACAAAGGAGCTGATCGAACAGGAGGTCCGCGACCTGATCGAGGAAGCCTATCAGGAAGCCTATCGCATCCTGGTCGAGAAAGAGGCCGAATTCGAACGCATGGCCCAGGGCCTTCTGGAATACGAAACCCTGACGGGCGAGGAGATCGGCAAGATCCTGCGGGGCGAACCGCTTGGCGGCGACGACGACACGCCCAGCAGCCTGATCCCCTCGGTCACGGCGATCCCCAAGGCGGGCAAGCCTGCCCCGGGCGGCGATCCCGCCCCCGCATGACACCCAAAGCCCCGGCCAACGCGCCGGGGTTTTCTTTACGTCTTGCACCTCGATGCGGCCCGGTGCATCCCCCTGCCCATTGAATGGAGGGTCCGATGCAGATCGACGACATTTCGGACATGGCAACGCTGCGCAGCCATATCGACGCGGTGGACGAACAGCTGATCACGCTTCTGGCGCGGCGCCACGCCCTGATCGCCCAGGCGGCCCGGATCAAGGAACGGATCGGCCTTCCCGCCCGCATCGACGACCGGGTCGAGGAAGTTGTCGCAAATGCAGGCCGCCATGCCGCATCGCGCGGACTGGATCCCGCGCTGATCCAGAATATCTGGCGGCAACTGGTCGAAGCTGCCATCGCGCAGGAAGATCGCTTTCTGAACGGAGACCGCCCGTGACCGCATCCCTGCCCATCACCGCCAAACTGATCGACGGCAAGGCCTTTGCAGCCGACCTGCGCAGCCGCATCGCAGCGCAGGTGACGGCCATGAAGGCCCGGGGCATCACCCCCGGCTTGGCCGTAGTGCTGGTGGGCGAGGATCCGGCAAGCCAGGTTTATGTCCGGTCCAAGGGCAAGATGACCCACGAACTCGGCATGAATTCCTGGGAACACCGCCTTCCTGCGGAAACGGCGCAAACCGACCTGCTGGCGCTGATCGCCCGTCTGAATGCCGATCCGGCCGTGAACGGCATCCTGGTCCAGTTGCCCCTGCCCCGGCACATGGACGAGGCGGCGGTCATCAACGCGATCGACCCTGCCAAGGACGTGGACGGCTTCCATATCCTGAATGTCGGGCGTCTGGCGACAGGGCAAAAGGCGATGGTGCCCTGCACGCCGCTGGGCTGCCTGATGTTGCTGCGCGATCACCTGGGCAGCCTGGCGGGCAAGAACGCCCTTGTGATCGGGCGCAGCAACATTGTCGGCAAGCCCATGGCCCAACTGCTTTTGCGCGACAGCGCAACTGTGACGGTGGCTCATTCGGGCACGGCAAACCTGCCCGACCTGTGCCGTCAGGCAGACATCGTGGTGGCGGCAGTGGGGCGTGCAAAGTTTGTGGCGGGCGACTGGATCAAGCGCGGCGCCACCGTCATCGACGTGGGCATCAACCGCACCGATGACGGCCTGGTGGGCGATGTGGATTTCGATGCCGCAAGCCAGGTTGCAGGCGCGATCACCCCGGTTCCGGGCGGTGTCGGCCCGATGACCATCGCCTGCCTGCTGGCAAACACCCTGACCGCAACCGCCCGCGCCAACGGCCTTGCCGACCCCGACGGATTGACGCCCTGAGGCAGCAGGATATTTTCTGTCCCTAGCAGCCGCGCAAGCGATTTCTCAATTCTTCGGCGGCATCCCGGCCTTACGGTACAGGCGGGGACGCCCATGACCCTGTCCGGGATGGGGCGTGTTCGTTTTGCATTGGACCGGAAATATCCTGGGGGAGTCCCGCAGGGACGGGGGCAAAGCCCCCTTGCCATGTCAGCCGTCGAACAGGCTGGCCTGCGAAGGCGATGCCGGGGCGGCCAGCCCCAGATGCCGCCAGGCGCCTGCCGTCAACTGCCGCCCGCGCGGGGTTCGGGCGATCAGGCCTTGCTGCAGCAGGTAAGGCTCGATCACCTCCTCGATCGCGTCGCGGCTTTCGGACAGGGCTGCCGACAGCGTCTCGACCCCCACCGGACCGCCGCCATAATGGTCGGCCATCTGCATCAGGTAACGCCGGTCCGCACCATCCAGGCCCAGGTCGTCCACACCAAGCCGGGTCAGCGCCGTATCCGCGATCTCTCGCGTCAACCGGCCGTCGCCTTCGACCAGGGCGAAGTCCACGACCCGGCGCAGCAGCCGTCCAGCAATCCGCGGCGTCCCGCGCGCGCGACGGGCGATTTCGCGCGTCCCTTCGGGGTCGGCCTGGATGCCCATCAACCGCGCGCCGCGCTGCACGATCAGATCCAGTTCGGCGATGGTATAGAACTCCAGCCGCGTCGGGATGCCGAAACGGTCGCGCAGCGGCGTGGTCAGCAGGCCCAGCCGCGTCGTGGCGCCCACCAGGGTAAAGGGCTGCAACTCGATCCGCACGGTTCGCGCCGCAGGGCCTTCGCCGATCACCAGATCCAGTTCGAAATCTTCCAGCGCCGGATACAGGATCTCCTCGACCGCCGGGTTCATGCGGTGGATTTCGTCGATGAACAGCACGTCGCGGGCTTCCAGGTTGGTCAGGATCGCCGCCAGATCCCCTGCCCGCGCCAAGACCGGCCCGGATGTCATGCGGAAGTTCACGCCCAGTTCGCGCGCCATGATCTGCGCAAGGGTGGTCTTGCCCAATCCCGGCGGGCCGAAGAACAGCGTGTGGTCCATCGCCTTGCCGCGCATCTTGGCGCTTTCGATGAAGACGCGCAGGTTGGCACGCGCCTCGGCCTGGCCCACGAATTCGGACAGCATCTGCGGCCGCAGCGCGCGGTCTTCCGATTCGCCGTCCATCGGTTCGGGGCGCAGGGTCGGGTCGGGCTGGATCATCCGCGCCCCCAGGGGCCGTCGTCCTGCCCCCCGCTGCGCGGGAGGGGCGAGGGGCGTTCGCGGGTGCCGCCATCAATCGCCATCAGCCGGGCGATCCGATCCTCGGTCGCGGGATGAGTGGCGAACAGGCGGTCCATGCGCAGCCCGCCCAGCGGGTTGACGATGAACATGGACGCCGCCGCCGGATTCTTTTCCGCAGGGATGTTCAGCGTGCGCCCCGCCATCTGCGAGATCTTCGCAAGCGCCGAGGCCAGCGCCTGCGGCTGGCCGCTGATCTGCGCACCCGTGGCATCGGCCTCGAATTCCCGCGCGCGCGAAATCGCCATCTGCACCATCATCGCGGCCATAGGCGCAAAGATCATCGCCAGGATAGCGCCCAGGCCCCCGCCCCGGTCGTCGCGCCCGCCGGTGAACAGCATCATGTTGCCCATCATCGCGATGGCCCCTGCCATGGTCGCCGTGACGGTCATCGTCAGCGTGTCGCGGTGCTTGATATGGGCCAGTTCATGCGCGATCACGCCCGCGATTTCATCGCGCGACAAGGCGCGGACCAACCCTTGGGTCACCGCGACAGCCGAATTCTCGGGATTGCGGCCGGTGGCAAAGGCGTTCGGCTGGTCGGTCGGCAGCAGATACAGCTTGGGCATGGGCAGGTCCGCCCGTCGGGCCAGTTCGGCGGTCATGCGGTACAGATCGCCGCCCTGCCCCGGCGACAGTTCGACCGCGCCCTGCTGGCGCAGGACCATCTTGTCGCTGTTCCACCAGGAAAAAACGTTCATCCCGCCGGCCAGTAGCAGCGCGATCACCGCGCCCCCCTGCCCGCCCAGCATCCAGCCAAGCGCCATGACCAGCGCGGTCATGGCGGCCATCAGCATGAAGACCTTTGCGTTCCCGTGCATCAGCGCCCCCTTATTCCTTTGGCGCCAGCAGACGCAGCGCCGCGCGGATCAACGCAGGGGTTTGGGCCGTGGGTTCCCGCGCCTGCGCCTCGGCCACGGCCTGGGCCGCCTCGCTGGCAGCATAGCCCAGATTGGCAAGGGCCGACAGCGCGTCGGCGGTGGCGCGGGCGGCAAGCACTGCATCGGACGGCGCGGCAGGCTTGGCGGCGGGGGCGCCTGTGGGTTCGATGACGGCATCGGTATCGACCGCCGGCACGCCCATGTCCACGCTCAGCGTCCCGCCAAGCGCCATGATCGAGGGCGCCTTGTCCTTCAGTTCCAACACCACCCGCTGGGCAAGCTTTGGTCCCACCCCGTTCGCCCGCCGGACCGAGGCCCAGTCGCCCAAGGCAATGGCCCGGCCCAGTCCCTCGGCCCCCAGCGTGCTGAGGATCGCCAGCGACACCTTGGCGCCGACCCCCTGCACGCCCGTCAGCAGACGGTGCCATTCCTTTTCCAGCATCGAGGGAAAGCCGAACAGTTGCAGCAGATCCTCTCGTACCATCAGGTCGGTATAAAGGGCCACCGCCTGCCCTACCGGCGGCAGGCTGGCGGCGGTGCGGTCGCTGACATGGACGATATAGCCCACGCCGCGCACGTCGATCAGGACATGATCGCGCGCCCGGTGCAGGATGATCCCAGCGATGCGCCCGATCATGCGGACCGCTCCACAATGCGAAGGGTCCGGCCCTGCAGGTGGCGGGCATGGCAGATGGCGATGGCAAGCGCGTCGGCGGCATCCGCGCTGTCGAAGGTGACGCCGGGAAGCTGGACCTTGACCATGTGCTGCACCTGTTCCTTGCCCGCATGGCCCACGCCGACCACGGTCTTCTTGACCGCATTCGGGGCATATTCGCCGATCGCCAGCCCGGCCTCGGCCGGGGCCAACAGGGCGATGCCGCGCGCCTGGCCCAGCTTCAGCGTGCCCACGGCATCCTTGTTGACGAAAGTCTGCTCGACCGCCGCGGCGTCCGGGGCATGGGCTGCGATCACTGCCGTCAATCCGCGGTAAAGCTGCAACAGCCGCACCCCCAGATCGCCCGCATCGGTCTGGATCACCCCGTTCGCCACGTGGCGCAGGCGCGATCCGTCGACCTGGATCACGCCCCAGCCCATGTTCCGCAAACCCGGATCAATGCCCAGAACCCTCATGCCCGCCTCATTCTCGTTTTCAAAGGACTAGCACGAAAGGCGAACATTTGCCTAGTGGCCTATTCCTCGACCACGTCCAGAACGCCGGGGACCGCGCGCAATGCCTGCCGGGCGGGCGTGGTCAGGGGGGCGTCGTTCGCCACCTCGATCTCGATCACCTCGTCGCCTTCGCGGATGCGCAACAGGATGGGGCCGCGCGACCGCGCGGGAACGGTGATCTCGGTCCGGATGCGGGCCAGGGTTTCGGCGATGCGCGCGATGGTGTCGGCGCCCTGCATCTCGACCGCAAGGCAGCCGGCGCCCGCGTCGGCCACCACGTCCTCCATCGCTGCGACCGAATTCGCCAGCATCTTGACCCCGTCGCCCGAGGGTTCGACCTTGACCTGCAACACCACGTTCTGTCCCGGCTCCAGCCGGTCGCGGGAGGCGGTCAGCAGGTCGGAGAATACAGTCACCTCGTAAAGTCCGGTCGGGTCGGACAGGCTGACAAAGGCGTATGGCGTGCCCTTGGCGGACTTGCGTTCCATGCGCGCGGCGACCGTGCCCGCGATGCTGGCGACCAATGGGCCGCCCAAGGCCTCCTGGCTGATCTCGGCCAGGGTCATCACCTTCTTGCGCTTCAGCGCAGGCAGGTAATCGTCCAGCGGATGGCCCGACAGATAGAATCCCACGGCCTTGTGTTCCTCGGCCAGCTTTTCGGTGGGCAGCCAGACCCCCGTGATGGGTGCGCGCGGCGGCGGAAGATCCTCGCCCCCGCCGAACAGCGATGTCTGGCTGGAGGCCGCCTGGTCCTGCACCGCCGCCGACCAGGCGCACAGCGCGTCCAAGCCCTTGACCACGCGGGCACGGTTGTCGTCCAGCACGTCGAAGGCGCCCGCGCGGGCCAGCATCTCCAGCGGGCGCTTGCCCACGCGCTTCATGTCCACGCGGCGGGCGAAATCGTGGATGTCGCGGAAGGGCGTGTCGCCCCGCGCGTCATGGATCAGCTTCATCGCCTCGACGCCGACGCCCTTCAGCGCGCCCAGCGCGTAATGGATGCGGCCTTCGCGCACGCTGAAGGTGGGGGCGGACCGATTCACGCAGGGCGGCACGATGGCAATGCCCATGCGGTCGCATTCGCGCTTGTAGATCGCCAGCTTGTCGGTCAGGTGGATGTCGCAGTTCATCACCGCGGCCATGAATTCGACCGGGTGGTTCGCCTTCAGCCAGGCGGTCTGATAGCTGACCACGGCATAGGCCGCCGCGTGCGACTTGTTGAAGCCGTAGTTGGCGAATTTCTCCAGCAGGTCGAAAACCTCGCCCGCCTTCTTGGGATCCACCCCGTTCGCCACCGCGCCATCGACGAACTTCGGACGCTCCTTGGCCATCTCGCTGGCGATCTTCTTGCCCATGGCACGGCGCAACAGGTCGGCGCCGCCAAGGCTGTATCCCGCCATGACCTGCGCGATCTGCATCACCTGTTCCTGATAGACGATGATGCCCTGGGTTTCCGCCAGGATGGGGTCGATGCTGGGATGGAGCGATTCCAGTTCCCGCAGCCCGTTCTTGACCTCGCAATAGGTCGGGATGTTCTCCATCGGGCCGGGACGATACAGCGCCACAAGCGCCACGATATCCTCGATGCAGGTGGGCTTCATGCGCC
Source organism: Paracoccus actinidiae (assembly GCF_030863885.1). Taxonomy (NCBI): domain Bacteria; kingdom Pseudomonadati; phylum Pseudomonadota; class Alphaproteobacteria; order Rhodobacterales; family Paracoccaceae; genus Paracoccus; species Paracoccus actinidiae. The sequence continues at coordinate 239,906 of NZ_CP132956.1, read as the reverse complement.
GCAGCGCGTCCATCATGCCGCTCGATTCTACCTGGAACACCGCGACCGTCTTGGCACTGGCGAACAGGTCATAGGTCGCCTTGTCGTCCAGCGGGATCAGGTTGATCTGGTTTTCCGTCCCCGGCGCCGGATCGTAAAGCACCCGCCCGTCCGCCGCGACGTGCAGCGGACGCCCGCCGCCGTTGATCAGGTCCACCGCATTCTGGATCACCGTCAGCGTCTTGAGGCCCAGGAAGTCGAACTTGACCAGCCCGGCGGCCTCGACCCATTTCATGTTGAACTGCGTGGCCGGCATGTCCGAGGCCGGGTCGCGATACAGCGGCACAAGCTGGTCCAGTGGCCGGTCGCCGATCACCACGCCCGCCGCATGGGTGGACGCGTTGCGGTACAGCCCTTCAAGCTGCTCGGCATAGTCCAGCAGGCGCTTGACGACCTCCTCCTTGGCGGCCTCGCGCAGGCGGGGTTCGTCCGCGCGGGCCTTGGCGATGCTGACGGGCTTCACGCCTTCCAAGGGGATCATCTTGGACAGGCGGTCCACCTGGCCGAAGGGCATCTGCAACACGCGGCCCACGTCGCGCACGGCAGCCTTGGACAGCAGCGCACCAAAGGTGATGATCTGGCCCACCTTGTCGGCCCCGTATTTGCCCTGGACATAGCGGATCACTTCCTCGCGCCGGTCCATGCAGAAGTCGATGTCGAAATCCGGCATCGAGACGCGTTCCGGGTTCAGGAAGCGTTCGAACAGCAGCGAATAGCGCAGCGGATCCAGGTCGGTGATCGACAAGGCATAGGCCACCAGCGACCCCGCGCCCGACCCCCGCCCCGGGCCCACCGGAATGTCGTGCTTCTTCGCCCAGCCGATGAAGTCCGCCACGATCAGGAAATAGCCGGGGAAGCCCATCTGCTCGATGATGCCCAGTTCGAAATCCAGGCGGTCGTGGTATTCCTGGACGCTTACTGCATGGGAAATGACCTTCAGCCGCCGTTCCAGCCCTTCGCGGGCCTGGCGGCGCAATTCGCTGACCTCGTCATCGGCGAATCTGGGCAGGATCGGGGCGTGCTTCTTGACGGCAAAGGCGCAGCGGCGGGCGATCTCGACGGTGTTGTCCAGGGCTTCGGGCAGGTCGGCGAACAGCACGGCCATTTCCTCGGCCGACTTGAAGTAATGCTGCGGCGTCAGGCGGCGGCGGGGCTGGGACTGGTCCACATAGGCCTTTTCGGCGATGCAGATCAGCGCGTCATGGGCCTCGAACATCGAGGCCTTGGGGAAATAGACGTCGTTCGTGGCGACCAGCGGCAGCGACTTCGCATAGGCCAGGTCGATCAGCCCGGCCTCGGACGCGGCCTCGGCGGGCATCAACTGGCCGTTCTCGCCGGGGTGGCGCTGGAGTTCGACATAAAGCCGGGTCGGAAAGGCCGCGGCCAGCCGGTCGGCCAGGGCATTGGCCTTGTCGCGCTGCCCCTGGGCGATCAGGCACGCCAGCGGCCCGGTCGGACCGCCGGTCAGGCAGATCAGGCCCTCGGCGTGCTTGCACAGTTCATCGACGGTGACATGGGGCAGCGCGCCGCCGTCGCGCAGGTAAAGACAGGACGACAGCGCCATCAGGTTCAGCCAGCCTGACTGATTCTGCACCAGAAGGACCACCGGCCCCGTCGCCCCGTCCTGCAGGGTGATCTGGCAGCCGATGATCGGCTGGACGCCCTTGTCCATCGCCTTCACGCTGAATTCCAAGGCGGCGAACATGGCGTTCGTGTCGGTCAGCGCCACGGCGGGCATCCCCGCATCCGCGGCCAGGCCGGGCAGCTTGCCCACGGGAATGGCACCTTCCAGCAGCGAATGTTCGGAATGTGTGCGGAGATGGATGAATCGGGGATTTTTCGCGGGCATGGTCAGATATCTATCGCAACCTGCCGAAACAGCGCAATTGCCCTGGGCGTCACTTGCGCGATAAGCATGGGTAAGGATTTGACCAAGGGGACAAAGTTTGACCGACGCGGCAGTTTTCCGGGCCAGGGGGATCGGCAAATCCTATCCCGGCGTCCGCGCCAATGACGATGTCTCCTTTGCGGTCGCAGCGGGGGAAATCCACGCCCTGCTGGGCGAAAACGGCGCAGGCAAATCGACGCTGGTCAAGATGATCTATGGCCTGGTACGCCCGGACGATGGGGAAATGCTGCTGAATGGCCAGCCGCACCAGCCGACTGACCCCCGCGCCGCACGGTCGGCCGGCGTCGCGATGGTGTTCCAGCACTTTTCGCTGTTCGATGCCCTGACGGTCGCGGAAAACATCGCCCTGGGGATGGAGAACCCGCCGCCCCGGCGCGAACTGTCCGCCCGGATCGCGCAGGTCAGCCACGACTTCGGCCTGCCGCTGAACCCCGCGCGCCGCGTCGTCACCCTGTCGGCGGGCGAACGCCAGCGGGTGGAAATCATCCGCTGCCTGCTTCAGAACCCGCGCCTGCTGATCATGGACGAACCGACCAGCGTCCTGACCCCCCAAGAGGCCGAACTGCTGTTCGCGACCCTGCGCAAGCTGGCGGACCAGGGCACCGCGATCCTGTACATCAGCCACAAGCTGGAAGAAATCCGCACCCATTGCGACCGCGCCACGATCCTGCGCCATGGCCGGGTGGTGGACAGTTGCGATCCGCGCGCCCATTCGGCCCGGACCTTGGCCGCGATGATGGTGGGCGGTGAAATGCGCCCCATCGATCGCAGCGGACGGCAAGCGGGCGAGGTCTTGTTGCAGGTCAAGGGCTTGTCCCTGCCCGCCCCCACGGCGGAAGGCACGGCGCTCAAATCCGTTGCCCTGAACCTGCGCGCGGGCGAGATCCTGGGCATCGGCGGCGTCGCGGGCAACGGACAGGACGAACTCCTTGCCGCCCTTTCGGGCGAAATGCGCAGCGCCCCCGGCACGATCCTGCTGGAAGGGGCCGACCTGTCCCGCCTCGGCCCCGAGGCGCGGCGCTGTGCGGGCCTTCTGGCCGCACCCGAGGATCGGTTGGGCCACGCCGCCGTTCCCGACTTCAGCCTGACCGACAACACCCTGCTGACGGCAGGCGCGCGCAAGGGGTTGGTCCGCAAGGGCCTGATCGACCGCGCCGCCGCCCGTGCCTTCGCGCAGGACGTGATCCGCGCCTTCGACGTGCGCACCCCCGGCCCCGGCACCGCCGCCAAGGCCCTTTCCGGCGGCAACCTGCAGAAATTCGTCATCGGCCGAGAGGTGATGCAGGCCCCCCGCGTGCTGGTGGTGAACCAGCCCACCTGGGGCGTCGATGCGGGCGCCGCCGCAGCCGTGCGCCAGTCGCTGCTGGATCTGGCGGGCCAGGGCGCGGGCGTGATCGTGATTTCACAGGACCTGGACGAGATCTTGGAACTTTCCGACCATTTCTGCGCGCTGAACGAAGGCCGCCTTTCCGCCCCCGTCCCGACAGATGGGCTGACGCTGGACCAGGTCGGCCTGATGCTGGGCGGCGCCCACGGGATGGAGGTGGCCCACCTATGATCCGCCTTGTCCCGCGCACTGAAACCTCGGCCCTCTGGCAGATCGCGACTCCGTTCATGGCGGTGGTGGCCACAATGCTGGCCGGCGGGCTTTTGTTCGCGATCATGGGCTATGACCCGGTGGCCGCGATCCGCACGATCTTCTGGGATCCGCTGTTCGGGCCTGCCGCCGGCTATTCCCGTCCCCAGCTTCTGGTCAAGGCGGCGCCCCTGATCCTGATCGCCTCGGGCCTTGCAGTGGGCTTTCGCGCAGGCATCTGGAACATCGGGGCCGAGGGGCAATACATCATCGGCGCCATCACCGGCGCCGCCGTCGCCCTTGCCGCCTATCCCGCGCAGGAAATGTGGATCTTCCCCGCCATGGTGATCGCGGGCGCACTGGGCGGCTGGGCCTGGGGCATGATCCCGGCCCTGCTGCGCAACTGGTTCGGCGCGTCCGAGATCCTGGTGTCGCTGATGCTGGTCTATGTCGCGCAGCGCATCGCCGCCTGGATGGCCTTTGGCCCGATGAAGAACCCCGAGGGCTTCGGGATGCCCGGATCGCGCAACCTGCAGCAATATCCCGCCGCCTCGAACCCGGAACTGATCGCCGGGACCGGCGCACATTGGGGCGTGGTCGCGGCAGCCGCAGCCGTGCTGGCGACATGGTTCCTGATGTCGCGCCATATCCGCGGCTTCCATATCCGCGCGGCAGGCATCGCCCCCCGCGCCGCGCGCTTTGCGGGCGTGAAGCCCCAGACGCTGGTGGCCTTCTGCCTGGGCCTTTCTGGCGCGCTTGCCGGGATGGCGGGCCTGTTCGAGGTCGCAGGCCCGGCGGGCCAGATCACCGACAAGGTCGGCGTCGGCTATGGCTTCACCGCGATCATCGTGGCCTTCCTGGGCCGGTTGCACCCCGTGGGCATCCTGCTGGCGGGGCTGCTGCTGGCATTGACCTATATCGGCGGGGAACTGGCGCAGCTGACGATGAACCTGCCCGCCGCGACCGTGCAGGTCTTCCAGGGGATGCTTCTGTTCTTCCTTCTGGGCTTCGACCTGCTGACCCGTTACCGCATCACCAGTAGGGTCACGGCATGATGATCGACCCCATAGCCCTGTTCCTGCTGCTTCTGTCCGCATCGACCCCGATCCTGTTCGCGGCCCTGGGCGAACTGGTCGTGGAACGCGCGGGCGTCCTGAACCTCGGGGTCGAGGGGATGATGATCGTGGGCGCCCTGTCGGGCTTTGCCACCGCCTATTACAGCGGTAACGCCTTCCTGGGCTTTGCCGTGGCGGCGCTGGCAGGGGCACTGGTCGCCCTGCCCTTCGCGATCCTGACCCAGGTCCTGATGTCGAACCAGGTCGCATCCGGCCTGGCGCTGACCCTGTTCGGCCTGGGCCTCGCCGCGCTGTTCGGCAAGCCGGTCGAGGGGGTGAGGGCACCCACGATGACCGCCGGGCCGCTGGGCCTCAACTGGATCGTCTGGCTGGGTCTGGCGATGGTGCCCGCGATCTGGTGGTTCCTGAACCGGTCGCGCGCGGGCCTGATCCTGCGCGGCGTGGGGGAAAATCACGACGCGGCCCATGCGCTTGGCTATGACGTGCGGCGGGTGCGCCTTGCCGCAATCGCCTTTGGCGGGGCCATGGCGGGGATCGGCGGGGCCTTCATCTCGGTCGCGACCGTGCTGCAATGGACCGAAGGGATGACCGCCGGCGCGGGCTGGATCGCGCTTGCCATCGTAGTCTTTTCCAACTGGACGGCACCGGGCGTTCTGGCCGGAGCCTGGCTTTTCGGCGGCGTCACCGTGCTGCAACTGCGGCTGCAGGCGGCAGGCGTGCGGGTGCCGGTGCAACTGCTGTCGATGGCGCCCTATCTGGCGACGATCATCGTGCTGGTGGCGATTTCGGCGCGCCAGAAATTCAGCCGCCGCGCGGGCGGCACCGCCCCCGGATCGCTGGGGCAGGATTTTCACGCCCTGCGCTGATGCGCCGGGTTCATCAGAGAGGGAACACATGAACCGCAGACAGCTTATCGCCAGCGTCGCCGCCATCACGACGATCAGCCTTGCCCTGCCCGCCTGGGCGCAGGACGAGCCGCTGAAGGTCGGCTTCATCTATGTCGGCCCGGTCAGCGACGGCGGCTGGACCTATCAGCACGACCAGGGCCGCCTTGCGGTCGAGGAGGAATTCGGCGACCGGGTCGAAACCACCTATCTGGAAAGCGTCCCCGAGGGCGTCGATGCCGAACGCGCGCTGACCCAGCTGGCGCTTGCGGGCAACGACGTGATCTATGCGACCAGCTTCGGCTATATGGACGCGGTCATCAACGTCGCGGCCAAGTTCCCCGACATCAAGTTCGAACACAACACCGGCTACAAGCGCACCGAGAACGTGGGCACCTATGACGGCCGCTTCTATGAAGGCCGGGCCGTCACCGGCACCATCGCGGGCCGCATGACCCAGTCGAACAAGATCGGCTATATCGCGACCTTTCCGATCCCCGAGGTGATCCAGGGTATCAATTCGGCCTATATCCACGCCAAGAAGGTGAACCCGGATGTCGAGATGCGGGTGGTCTGGGCCTATACCTGGTTCGACCCTGCCAAGGAGGCCGATGCCGCCAACGCCCTGATGGCCGAAGGCGTTGACGTGATCCTGCAGCACACCAACTCGACCGCGCCGCTGGCGCAGTTGCAGCAGCAGGGCAAGATCGGCTTCGGCCAGGCCGCCGACATGGCATCCTTCGCGCCTTCGCCGCGCGTGTCCTCGGTCTATAACAACTGGGCTGCGCATTACGTCCAAAGCGTGGGCCGCGTCCTGGACGGCACATGGCAGCCAGAAGCCGTCTGGGGCGGCATCGGCGACGGTATCGTGGCCATCGGCGAGATCACGGACGCCGTCCCGGCCGAAGTGAAGGCCGAGGCCGAGGCCCTGCGCGACAAGATCGGCGCGGGCGAATACCACCCCTTCACCGGCCCGCTGAACAAGGCCGACGGTTCGGCCTGGCTGGCCGAGGGCCAGACGGCCACGGACGAGGAACTGTCGGGGATGAACTTCTTCGTGGAAGGCATCACGGCGGAACTGCCGCAATAAGAAAGCCGGGGGCGCTGCCCCCGGTCCCCCGGGATATTTCGACCAAGGCAAAAGCCATGACGCCCCGATTCCGAAAGGAACCGGGGCGCTTTGCCTTGGACGGTCATCGGCGTCCCCGCCTGTACCGTAAGCCTGTCATAACGCAGACGGGTTAAGAAAAGGTTTCGCCTTATCGCCTTGGCTGAAATATCCTGCGGGGGAGTCGCGCGTCAGCGTGACGGGGGCGCAAAGCCCCCTTCAACTTATCCCATCCGTTCGCTGACATAGCTGCCGGGCGACGGGGGGAAGACCACGGTCTTGTCGCCGTTCAGGAAGACGCGGCTGTGGATATGGGCGTGGACGGCGCGGGCCAGAACCTGCGCCTCGACATCGCGGCCCAGCGACACATAGTCGCCCGGCGACTGGGCGTGTGTGACGCGCACGGTGTCCTGTTCGATGATCGGGCCTTCGTCTAGGTCGGCGGTCACGTAATGGCTGGTCGCCCCGATCAGCTTCACGCCGCGTTCATAGGCCTGCTTATAGGGATTGGCGCCCTTGAACGACGGCAGGAACGAATGGTGGATGTTGATGATCCGCCCCGACATGGCCTGGCACATCTGATCCGACAGCACCTGCATATATCGCGCCAGCACGATCAGCTCCGCGCCAGCGTCGCGGACGATGCGCATCTGCTCGGCCTCGGCCTGAGCCTTGTTTTCCTTGGTCACGTTCACGCAGTAATAGGGCAGGTCGTGGTTCACCACGACCTTTTGGTAATCCATGTGGTTGGAAATCACCGCCACGATGTCGATGGGCAGCGCGCCGATCCGCCAGCGATACAAAAGGTCGTTCAGGCAGTGCCCGAAACGGCTGACCATGATGACGACTTTCTTCTTCACAGCGTCGTCGCTGAACTCGGCCTCTATCCCGAAGCGTTCGACGATGGGCGCGATGCCCTGCTGCAACTGGCCCAGGGCTGCCGTCCCTTCGGATCGGAAGCTGACGCGCATGAAGAAACGGCCGGTTTCCGTGTCATCGAACTGCGCGCTGTCGGTGATGTTGCAGTCGTGCCCGGCCAGATAGCCCGAGATGGCCGCCACGATCCCGCGGGTCGAGGCGCAGGTGACGCGCAGCGTATAGCTTTTCATGGGGTCCGCTTTCTCGGCTGTCAGGATTGACAGCATTTCGGACGATTGCAGCGGAATGACAATCGCATTTCCGACACTGCCGGGGATAGCTGCGACATCCCCGGCAGCAAGGAACGATCAGGCGGCGGGCATCCGCTGTTCGACCATGCCTGCATACCAGCTTGATCCCGCCGGGATCGCGTCGTCGTTGAAGTTATAGGCGGGGTGGTGGACCATTGCCGTGTCGCCATTGCCCACAAAGATATAGGCGCCGGGCTTTTCGTTCAGCATATAGCTGAAATCCTCTCCGCCCATCATCGGCTGCATATCCATGTTCACGTCGCCCGCGATCTCTCGCGCTACGTCGGCGGCCCAGACGGTCGCCTGGTCGTCGTTCATCGTGACCGGATAGCCGCGCTGATAATCCACCTGCGCCGTGGCTCCCATGGCGGCGGCGATGTTGGTGGCAACGCGGATGATGCCCTCCTCCAACTGGTCGCGGACGCCCGGATCCAGGCTGCGGGCGGTGCCCTTCAGCTTGACCACCTGCGGGATCACGTTATGGGCGGTCGAATCCGTGGACACGACGCAGACCGAGATCACCGCGTTCTTCAGCGGATCGATGTTGCGCGCGACCACCGATTGCAGGGCCACGATGATCTGGGCGGCGGTCAGCGTGGTGTCGATGCATTCATGGGGCTTGGCCGCATGGCCGCCCTTGCCCGTCACGATGATGTCGAACTGGTCCGCCGCCGCCATCATGGCCCCCGGCTTGATCGAGAAGCTGCCCACCGGCATTCCCGGCATATTGTGCATCCCATAGAATTCCTGGATGTTCCAGCGGCTGACCAGACCGTCCAGCACCATCGCCTCGCCCCCTGCCCCGCCTTCCTCGGCGGGCTGGAAGATCACCACGGCGGTTCCGTCGAAGTTGCGCGTCTCGGCCAGGTATTTCGCGGCGCCCAGCAGCATCGCAGTATGGCCGTCATGGCCGCAGGCGTGCATCTTGCCCGGCGTCTTGGACGCGTAACCCAATCCCGTCTGCTCGATGATCGGCAAGGCGTCCATGTCGGCGCGCAGGCCGATCACGCGGCCCCGGCTGTCGGTTCGGCCCTTGATGACGCCCACGACGCCGGTCCGGCCCACGCCCTCGACCACCTCGTCGCAACCGAAGCCACGCAGCAATTCGGCCACGCGGCCCGCAGTGCGGTGAACGTCATACAGCAGTTCGGGATGTTCGTGGAAATCGCGGCGCCATGCGGTGATTTCAGGCAGAAGTTCGGCAAATCGGTTTTTGACAGGCATGAACGGTCTCCTTCAGCGGGGACAGGGTGAACCCATTCTGCATGATCTGCAAGCGCCGGTTTCGGGCGGTTGACCCTAGTGATGGGTCGCCGGTTCGACCAGAACCTTGTGACCTGGCGCGACCTCGCGATACACCGAGGGCGCTGCCTGGTAATCGACGGGATGGATGGGCGAGGGGATCGGCTTGAAGTTCAGATCCTCGCTGATCTTCTTCTGGCGCGGATCAGCCACCGGCACGGCGGCCATCAACTGCCGGGTGTAATTGTGTTGCGGGTTCTCGAACACCTGGGCACGGGTGCCCATTTCCACGATGCGGCCCAGATACATCACGCCGACATGGTGGCTGACGCGTTCCACCACAGCCATGTCATGGCTGATGAACAGCATCGAGATGCCCAGATCCTGCTGCAACTCCATAAGCAGGTTCAGCACCTGCGCCTGCACCGACACGTCCAGCGCCGACACGGCCTCGTCCGCGATGATCAGCTTGGGGTTCAGGGCAAGCGCGCGGGCGATGGCGATGCGCTGGCGCTGGCCGCCCGACATCTCGTGCGGGTAACGGCGCATGAAGCTGCGGGGCAGTTCCACCCGGTCGAACAATGCGGCAATCTTGTCGCGGCGTTCGGACCGGCTGCCGATGCCGTAATTCTCCAACGGCTCTGCCACCTGGTCATAGAGCTTCATGTGCGGATCGAGGCTGGCAAAGGGATCCTGGAAGATCATCTGCATATCGCGGCGCGCGCGGCGCAGGTCGCGCGGGGACAGGGCCAGGATGTCGGTGCCGCCCAGATCGACCTTTCCCGAATCCGGTTCGACCAGCCGCAAGAGAGACCGCCCGCAGGTGGATTTCCCGCAGCCGGATTCGCCAACCAGCGACAGGGTTTCGCCCGCGTTGATGGTAAAGCTGACATCCTCGACCGCGTGGACGCGGGCTGTGGTGCGGCGCAAAAGCCCACCCTTGACGGCAAAGCGCGTGGTCAGGTTCCTCACCGTCAGCAGGGGCTTGGGATCCTTGACGATGATCGGCTCGGGCGCCGACAGGGTGCCGTCGCGCATCAGGCGCATCCGTTCGGGGGCGGGCTTGCCGGTCATTTCCCCCAGGCGCGGCACGGCGGCCAGCAGCATCCTGGTATAATCTTCCCTGGGGTTCTCGAAGACCTCGGCGACGGGGCCTTCCTCGACCTTCTGGCCGCGATACATGACGACCACGCGGTCGGCCATCTGTGCCACCACCGCCATGTCATGGGTGATGAATAGCACCGCGATCTGCTTTTCGCGCTTCAGCCGGTCGATCAGCGCCAGGATCTCGGCCTGGATGGTCACGTCCAGGGCGGTCGTGGGTTCGTCGCAGATCAGCAAGCGCGGCTCGCAGGCCATGGCGATGGCGATCACGACCCGCTGGCGCATCCCGCCCGACAATTCGTGGGGATACTGGTCCAGCCGGCGCTCGGGTTCGGGGATGCGGACTTGGCGCAGGATTTCCAGGGCGCGGGCACGGGCCTGGGCCTTGGTCATATTGCGATGGACCATCAGCCCTTCGGTCAGCTGGTCGCCCACGGTAAAGACCGGGTTCAGCGCGGTCATGGGTTCCTGGAAGATCATGCCGATCTGGTTGCCGCGAATGTCGCGCATCGCGGGGGATGATTGTTGGGCCAGGTCGATCTGGCGCCCGTCGCCGCTGTCGAACATCAGCCGCCCGCCCGTGATCGTGCCGCCGCCGAATTCCACCAGCCGCATCAGGGACAGCGAACTGACCGACTTGCCCGACCCGGACTCGCCCACGACGCAGACGCATTCGCCCGGGTTGATGGCAAAGCTGATATCCTTGACGCCCACCACGACGCCATCGCCGGTTTCGAACTCGACCCGAAGTTTCTCAATGGAAACAAGCGGCTTGTCATCCAGCATCAGATCGCCCCCGGCATGGTCACCGGGCAAGGCTAGTCACCCTCGCCGGAAAGTCAAAGGCGAAAGAACCGCCGCGCCGTCACGCGATGGGACTTGCTTTCCAAAGGGGCTTCGATTGAAACTGATGCCATTCCGCAGGGCCCGGGGACCGCAACGATCCCCCGGCATACCAAGGGAAACAACGACATAAGCCTGACAAGGGCAACAGAGATCCCCGGCCGCGCCCGCGGTTGCACCTTCCGACAGGAGAGATTGATGAAGCTGAAGACAATGCTGATGAGCGCGGCCGCCACCCTGGCCCTGGCGCCCGCCGCCATGGCCGAACGGGGCAACGACGGTGCGCTGAACATCATCATGTGGCAGGCGCCGTCCACGATGAACCCCTATCTTTCGGGGGGCACCAAGGAACTGATCGCGTCCAGCATGGTGCTGGAGCCGCTGGCCAGCATGAGCCCCGAGGGCGAGCATGTCCCCCGCCTGGCAGCCGAAATCCCGACGCTGGAAAACGGCGGCATCGCCGAGGATCTGAAATCGGTCACCTGGAAACTGCAGGACGGGCTGAAATGGTCCGACGGCACGCCCGTCACGGCCGCCGACGTGGTGTTTTCAGGCCAGTACTGCATGGACCCCGAGGGTGGCTGTTCGCAGCTTGCCAAGTTCGAGGGGATCGACAAGATCGAGGCAGTCGATGACCTGACGGTCAAGATCACCTTCAAGGAAGCGATGCCCGATCCCTATTCGGCCTTTGTCGGCGCGAACGGGCCGATCATCCAGAAGGCGCAGTTCGAAAACTGCATGGGCGCCAACGCGCCGACCTGCACGGACCAGAACTTCAATCCGATCGGCACCGGCCCGTTCCGCGTCACGCAGTTCCTGACCAATGACGTGATCACCTTCGAGGCGAACCCCGAATACCGCGACGCGATGAAGCCCGCCTTCGCGAGCGCCACCATCAAGGGCGGCGGCGATGCGGCGGCGGCGGCACGGGCGGTTCTCGAAACCGGCGAATACGATTACGCCTGGAACACCCAGCTTGCCCCCGACGTGATCGCCGGGATGGAGCAGATGGGCCGGGGCAAGGTCAGCGCGGCCTTTGGCAGCCTGGTGGAACGGATCCACGTGAACCTGACGGACCCCTCGCCGTCCCATCCCGAAGGCGAGCGTTCGACGAATGCCCATCCCCATCCCTTCCTGACCGACCCGGCGGTGCGCAAGGCGCTGTCGATGGCCATCGACCGCCAGCTTCTGACGGAAATCGGCTATGGCGCGGCAGGCCAGCCCACCTGCAACTATGTCCCGGCACCCGAGGCCTGGGCCTCGACCAACGAGGAATGCCTGACCCAGGACATCGAGGGTGCCAAGGCGCTACTGGAGGAAGCGGGCTGGACCGTGGGCGGCAGCGGCGTGCGCGAAAAGGACGGCGTGCAGTTGAAGATGGTGTTCCAGACCTCGGTCAACGCGGTGCGTCAGGATTTTCAGGCGCTGATCAAGCAGTGGTGGTCGGAAATCGGGATCGAGACGGAACTGAAGACCGTCGATGCCTCGGTCTTCTTCGGGACCGACCCCGGCTCGCCCGACACGCTGCAGAAATTCTATGCCGACGTGGAGATGTATGCCGACAACTTCGAGGGCGGGAACCCCGCGCCCTATCTGGCCAAATGGACCTGCGACAAGGCCCCCAGCCCCGCGAACCAGTGGCAGGGCGAAAACATCAGCCGCTATTGCGACCCGGCCTATGACGAGTTGATGGCCGAGCTGAGCCGGACCGTTGATCCGGCAGCGCGCGCCGAGATGGGCCGGCGGCTGAACGACATGCTGACCAAGGACAGCAACGCGATCATTCCGCTGATCTATCGCGGCACGGCCTCGGCCCATTCCAACAGCCTGGGCGGAGTCGTCATGAACGCCTGGGATTCGGAACTGTGGAACGTTGCCGACTGGACCCGCGTCCAGTAATCCCGACCGGCCCCGCGATCCGTCGCGGGGCCGAATTCATCAAGGCAAGGGTTGAACGTGAAGAAAGCTCTGGTCCCGGCGCTGACGATGGCCGCGCCCGCCCCGGATTGCGCTTGCTGTTTCGGCAGGGCGCGTCGGTGCTGAACCCGTATCTGTCCACGGGTGCCAGGGACGTGGATCCCACATCCGGTTTTCTGGCGGGCGTCCCGCCCCATGGGTGGAAAGGCAGCCAGTGGGCCATCGCCGATCCGTGCCGCGCCGAATGACATTTCCTGGAGGCCTGCGATGCTGACATTCACCATCCGCCGCCTGCTGCTGGCGATCCCGACGCTGTTGTTCATCTCGTTCGTGATCTTCATGCTGCTGGAAGCATCGCCCGGCGATCCCCTGGGCGACGTGCCGCTGACCGTCCCGCCCGAGGTCAAGGAACGGATGCGAGAGGCGCTTGGCCTGGGGCAGGCCTGGTACATCCGCTATGTCCTGTGGCTGAAGCAGTTCTTCTGGGTCGAGCCGCTGTATTGGTTCGACAGCGTGTTCGGCACCCAGTTCAGCGCCGGGATGCAGCGGATCATCAGCTTCCAGTCGCGCAGCCCGGTCTTTGACGTGATCGCGCAGCGCGTGCCTCAGACGCTGACGGTGGTGGGATTCAGCTATCTGGTGGGGATCCTGATCGCGCTGCCCATCGGCATCATCTCGGCCTACAAGCAGTATTCCTGGTTCGACCAGCTTGGCACCTTTGTGTCGATGATCGGCTTTTCCATGCCCACCTTCTTCACGGGCGTGGTGCTGATCATCATCTTCGGGGTCAAGCTGCAATGGTTCCCGTCCGTCTATGACACCACCTTGCAGGTCCGCGACTGGGACAGCTTCTGGGCGCAGGTCCGGCAGATGGTCATGCCGGTGACGGTGCTGGCGCTGTATAACGCGGCCCAGATCAGCCGCTTCATGCGCGCCTCCATGCTGGACAACCTGAGCCAGGATTACGTCCGCACCGCCCGCGCCAAGGGATTGTCGGAAAGGACCGTGGTGCTGAAGCACGTGCTGAGGAACAGCCTAATCCCGGTCATCACCGTGATCGCGCTTGGCCTGCCCGCCGTCTTCGGCGGCGCGATCATCACCGAACAGGTGTTTAAGGTGAACGGGCTGGGCCAGTTGCTGATCACCGCGATCCACGGCAACGACATCCCCATGGTGCTGACGCTGACCTTCATCTTCGCGATCCTGATCGTGCTGTTCACCCTGATTGCCGACATCCTTTACGGCATCCTTGACCCGAGGATCCGCTATGACTGACCCGGAACGCCAGCACGCCCTTGATACCGCCGAAGCGGTGGATGCCACCGCGGCCTCGGCCGGCGTGGTCGCGGGCCTGCCCCCGGCCGACCCCCACCAGGCAGGGGGCGAGACGCGCAGCCAGTGGCGCGACATCTGGCGCCAGTTCCGCAGCCATCGCGGCGCCATGGTGGCCCTGGTGCTGTTCGTGGGGACCATCCTGTTCGTGACCGTCGGTCCTTACATCTGGACCCTAGACCCGACCTATGTGGACATCCGCGCGCGCAATTCAGGCTTTTCCGCCGCCCATCCGCTGGGCACGGATCAGCTGGGTCGCGACATGCTGGCACGGCTGATGGCCGGGGGGCGGGTGTCCATCGCCGTGGGCCTGACCGCGATGATCATCGCCATCACCCTGGGAAGCCTGATCGGCCTGGTGTCGGGATATTTCCGGCGCATGGACGCACCCCTGATGCGACTGACTGAACTGTTCCTGGCCCTGCCCCTGCTGCCCTTGCTGCTGCTGATGGTGACGCTGTTCCGCGAACCCTTGTCGCAATCCTTCGGCCCCGCCATGGGCACCTTCATCCTGATCGTGTCCGCCATCGGCGCGACAAGCTGGATGCAGGCCGCCCGCATCGTGCGCGGCGACGTTCTGGGCCTGAAGGAACGCGAATTCATCCTGGCCGCCAAGTCCATCGGCACGCCTGCCCACCGGATGATCCTGCGCCATGTGCTGCCCAATGTCCTGTCGCCGATCATGGTCGCAGGCACCCTGGGCATCGCCACGGCGATCATCACGGAAAGCGCGCTGTCCTTCCTGGGCTTGGGCTTTCCGCCGGATTTCCCGACCTGGGGGCGGCTGCTCTATGACGCGGTGGACCAGATGATCATGTATCCGTGGCGGGTGATCCTGCCGGGGCTGTTCATCTCTTTGACGGTGTTGTGCGTGAACTATATCGGCGACGGGCTGCGCGACGCCATGGATCCGCGGATCCGGGGGCGGTAATTCAAAGGGCCACGAACGAAGGCAGAACACGGGCTTTCCATGCCCTGCCCTTGCGCCTATGTTGGCGGGATGGAGCTTTTGGACGATTCCGACGACATGGGCGATGTCCCGCTGTCCCGCCGCGCAATGGCCACGCGCCCTGCCCCCTATCTGGACGGGTTGAACCCGGCGCAGCGGGCGGCGGTGGAAACGCTGGACGGCCCGGTGCTGATGCTGGCGGGCGCGGGCACCGGCAAGACCCGTGCGCTGACCACGCGGATTGCGCATCTGCTGATGCTGGGCCGTGCGCGGCCGGGGCAGATCCTGGCCGTGACCTTCACCAACAAGGCCGCGCGGGAAATGAGGAACCGCATCGCCCGCCTGCTGGGCGAGACTGTCGAAGGAATGCCCTGGCTTGGGACCTTTCATTCCATCAGCGTCAAGATCCTGCGCCGCCATGCCGAATTGATCGGCAATGGCGACGTGCATCTGAAGCCCTCCTTCACCATCCTGGACACCGACGACCAGATCCGTCTGATGAAACAGCTGATCCAGGCCGAGAACCTGGACGAGAAACGCTGGCCCGCCCGCCAGCTTGCCGGGTTGATCGACGGCTGGAAGAACCGCTGCCTGACCCCGGCGAACCTGCCCAAGGGCGAAACCGCCAGCTTCGACGGCTGGGGCGGACGGCTTTACAAGGCCTATCAGGATCGGCTGCTGACGCTGAACGCCGTCGATTTCGGCGATCTGCTGATGCATTGCGTGACGCTGTTTCAGGCGCATCCCGACGTGCTGCGCGGCTGGCAGGACCGGTTCCGCTATATCCTGGTGGATGAATACCAGGACACAAACGTGGCCCAATACCTCTGGCTGCGGCTGCTGGCGCAGGGGCACCGCAACATCTGCTGCGTGGGTGACGACGACCAGTCGATCTATGGCTGGCGGGGGGCCGAGGTCGGCAACATCCTGCGCTTCGAACACGACTTTCCGGGTGCGCAGGTGGTGCGGCTGGAACAGAACTATCGGTCCACCCCGCAGATCCTGGCTGCCGCATCGGGCCTGATTTCCGCCAACCAGGGCCGCCTGGGCAAGACCCTGTGGACCGATGCCGAGACCGGAGAGCCGGTGCGCCTGATCGGCCATTGGGACAGCGAGGCCGAGGCCCGCTGGATCGGCGAAGAAATCGAGGCCTTCCACGGCGGCCACCGCGCCAGCATCGGCCGCACCAGCCTGAACGACATCGCGATCCTGGTCCGCGCATCCCACCAGATGCGCGCCTTCGAGGATCGCTTCATGTCGATCGGCCTGCCCTATCGCGTGATCGGCGGCCCGCGTTTCTATGAACGCGCTGAAATCCGCGATGCCATGGCCTATTTCCGGCTGGTGGTCAGCCCCGCCGACGACCTGGCTTTCGAACGCATCGCCAACACGCCCAAGCGCGGCTTGGGCGAAAAGGGCTTGCAGGCCATTCAACACATGGCGCGGGCGCGGGGCCTGTCCCTGCTGGAGGGCACCGTTGCTGCCCTGACCGCGGGCGATCTGTCCGGCAAGGCCGCAGCCCAGATGCGCCAGTTCACGGAAAGCATGGGCCGCTGGCACGCCGACGCGCTGGACGACCGGGTCAGCCATGTCGAACTGGCCGAGCGGATTCTGGACGAATCCGGCTATACCGCCATGTGGCAGGCCGACAAGACCCCCGATGCGCCGGGACGCCTGGACAACCTCAAGGAGCTGGTCAAGGCGCTCGAGGAATTCGAGAACCTGCAAGGCTTCCTGGAACACGTGGCCCTTGTCATGGATCGCGACGACGGGGACGCGGCCGAACAGGTCAGCATCATGACCCTGCACGCGGCCAAGGGCCTGGAATTTCCCATTGTCTTCCTGCCGGGCTGGGAAGACGGCCTGTTTCCCAGCCAGCGCGCGATGGACGAGAACGGCACCAAGGGGCTGGAGGAGGAACGCCGCTTGGCCTATGTCGGCATCACGCGTGCCGAACGGCTGGCGACGATCAGCTTTGCGGGCAACCGGCGGCTGTATGGGCAATGGCAAAGCTCCATGCCGTCGCGCTTTGTCGATGAACTGCCGCCCGAACATATCGAGGTGCTGACCCCGCCCGGCCTTTACGGCGGCGGATATGGCGCGGCCATGGCATTCGCGGCAGGCGGGCCCGTCAACGCGCTGCACGAACGCGCGGCCAAGGCCGATGTCTATAACTCGCCCGGCTGGAAGCGGATGCAGACACGGGCGGGCGAACGCAAGGCGCCGGTTCACCGCACGCCCATCATCATCGACGCCGAACCGGCCGCGAAGTTCACCGTCGGCGACCGCGTGACCCATGCCAAGTTCGGCGAAGGCACAATCGTGGGCATTGCCGAGGATACGCTGACCGTGCAATTCGGCGCGGGCTTCAAGAACATCAAGGCGGCCTATGTGCAGCCCGTGGGCGCAGACGACGTTCCGTTCTGACGGCTGGTCCCCTGCCCGGCAGGGTGTTAGCGTGCCGGAAATCATATCGGACCGCCCCCTTGGCCGCCTTGTTCCGCCTGATCCTGTTCCTGCTGATCGCCGAAACGGCGTTTTATCTGCTGCTGCGGATCTATTTGCGGTCATTGCGCCGCGAACGGCTGGAGGAAACCTGGGACAGCCGTCATCCCGCCATGCCGGGGAACACCCCTGCGCGCCGCGCGTTCGTCCGCAGGTCCATGACCGGCTTTGACAAGACGCTGAAATCGCGGTTGTTGCTTCTGGTCTTTGTTCTGCCCAATCTGGCAATCATGGGCATCATCTATTGGGTCAACTGGCAATAAGGGCGCGACATTCATGCATTATCTCAAGGTCGCGATGGGCGTGCTGCTTGGCGTGGTGGTGTTCCTGTTCCTGGACTATGCGCTGCCGTCCAAGAACACGGTGCGCATCACCAACACCTATAACCGCCTGACCTCGGTCACGGCATCGAACGCGATCTTCTATGCCTCTGACAACACCGGCACGGTCGAAAATGCGGCGGGACAGCGCGATGTGCGTTTCATCGAAACGGTGCGCCCCAACGGCAAGGTCTTCGTTTACCGCAACGAGGATACCGGCTGGATCTGGCCGCCCTATTTCAAGTACGACAGCGCCAATTTGCAGGCCGAGGCGACGAACCTGCAATCGGGCCGCGACAACCCGCAATGGGTCAGCGTCACCGCCTATGGCTGGCGGATGGCGTTCCTGTCCACCTATCCCAACGCGGTCAGCATCGACACGCTGGCAGGCCCGGACGAACGCCCGCGCAACTGGGCCGCGTCCATTGTCTGCATCGTCCTGCTGATGCTGCTGGCGCTGCTTTGGCGGATGTGGGCGCAGTTCCAGGACCGCGGTTTTGGCCGTCGGAAAAAGCCATGACCCGAAACCCCGGCACCGCCCTGCGCACCGACGGGTTTGCGGACATCCGCATCAACACCCCCGCCGTCGAACGCCGCGCGGCCAGCCTGCCCGCCCGGCGCAGCCTGAAGAAGGATCACCAGGCGGCATGGCTGCTGAACGCGGTGCGCTGCATCGACCTGACGACGCTGGCGGGCGACGACACGCCCGACCGGGTGGCGCGGCTCTGCGCCAAGGCGCGCCAGCCGATCGCACCCGACCTGCTTGATGCCATGGGCGTCACCGGCCTGACCACGGGCGCGGTCTGCGTCTATCCCACGATGGTGGCGCCTGCCAAGCGCGCGCTTGGCAATTCCGGCATCCCGGTCGCCAGCGTCGCCACCGGCTTTCCTGCGGGGCTGATGCCCCTGAACCTGCGGCTGGCCGAGATCCTTTATGCGGTCGAGCATGGCGCGGACGAGATCGACATCGTCATCACCCGCGCCCATGTGCTGCGCGGCGAATGGCCGGCGCTTTACGACGAGCTTCGCGCCATGCGCGAGGCTTGCGGGGACGCGAAGATGAAGGCGATTCTGGCCACGGGCGACCTGAAATCGCTGGAGAATGTGGCGCGTGCCAGCCATGTCGCGATGCAGGCAGGGGCGGACTGGATCAAGACCTCGACCGGCAAGGAAGGGGTGAACGCCACCCTGCCCGTCAGCCTGGTGATGTGCCGCGCGATCCGCGACTATCGCGACCAGACCGGCTATGTCGTGGGCTTCAAGCCCGCAGGCGGGTTGCGCACTGCCAAGGACGCGCTGAACTGGCAGGTGCTGATGGCCGAGGAACTGGGCCGCGACTGGCTGCGCCCCGACCTGTTCCGCATCGGTGCCAGCAGCCTTCTGGGCGATATCGAGCGCCAGATCAGCCACCATGTGACGGGCCGCTATGCCGCCGGTTACCGCCAAGCGATTGCCTGAGGTTTCGCATGACCAGCGTGAGCGAATTGATGGAAACGATGGAATACGGCCCCTCGGTCGAGGACAGCGCCGCCGTGCGCGACTGGCTGGCGCGGCGCGGTGCGTTCGGCCATTTCATCAACGGCAGCTTCACCGAACCCGGCGCGCTGTTCGACACGCGCGACCCGGCGACGGGCGAGGTTCTGGCGCAGGTGACGCAAGGCACAGCAGATGACGTGGCGGCGGCGGTCGCTGCGGCGCGGCAGGCACAGCCCGCATGGGCGGCGCTGACCGGGACGCAGCGGGCGCGGCATCTTTACGCCCTTGCCCGGCATATCCAGAAACGCGAACGCTTCCTGTCGGTGCTGGAGACGCTGGATAACGGCAAGCCGATCCGGGAATCGCGCGACATCGACGTGCCGCTGGTCGCGCGGCATTTTTACCACCACGCGGGTTGGGCGGAACTGCGCGACAGCGCCTTTCCGGGGCATCAGCCGATTGGCGTCTGCGGCCAGATCATCCCTTGGAACTTTCCGCTGCTGATGCTGGCCTGGAAGATCGCCCCTGCCCTTGCGGCGGGCAATGCAGTAGTGCTGAAGCCTGCCGAATACACGCCGCTGATCGCGCTTGCCTTTGCCGAGATCTGCCAGGAAATCGGCCTGCCTGCCGGCGTGGTCAACATCGTCACCGGCGATGGCGACACGGGCGCGGCCCTTGTCGCGGCCGAGGTGGACAAGATCGCCTTCACCGGATCCACCGAAGTGGGCCGCGCCATTGCGGGCCAGCTTGCCGGCACGGGAAAGCGGCTGACGCTGGAACTGGGCGGCAAGTCGCCCTTCGTGGTCATGCCCGACGCCGACCTGGATGCGGCGGTGGAAGGCGTGGTGGATTCGATCTGGTTCAACGGCGGCCAAGTCTGCTGCGCGGGATCGCGGATCCTTGTGGCCGAGGCGGTGGCGGATCGGTTCGAGTCCCTGCTGTCGGCCCGCATGGCGCGGCTGCGGGTCGGCCCGCCGCTGGACAAATCCACCGACGTGGGCGCCATCGTGGATCCCATCCAGAAGGACCGCATCCTGTCGATCTGCCGCGCGGCAACCGACGCGGGTGCCGAACTGGTCGGCGGCATGGCGCAGGACGGTTGCTTCATCGCGCCGGGCTATCTTCGCAACATCAGCCCTGCCAATCCGGGCTTCGAGCAGGAGATCTTCGGCCCCATCGCCACGCTGTCCACCTTCCGCACGGCGGATGAGGCGGTCGAGCTTGCGAACAACACGCGCTATGGCCTCGCCGCCTCGATCTGGTCGGAAAGCGCGGCGGTGTCCACGGATATTGCGGCCAAGGTGAAGGCGGGCGTGGTCTGGATCAACTGCGCCAACCTGTTCGACGCCGCCGCCCCCTTTGGCGGCTATCGCGAAAGCGGCTTCGGCCGCGAGGGCGGGCGCGTGGGGATGGGGGACTATCTGGCCGAACCAGCGGTCGATGTGGCGGACGAACCGGCCCCCGCAGCCCCGGTCGCCGCGACCACCGGGACGGGCCATGCCTCAGGTCTGGACCGCACGGCCAAGCTGTATATCGGCGGCGCGCAAAAGCGGCCCGACGGCGGTGCAAGCTATGCCGTGCCGGGCGGCCTTGCGCCCCTGGGCAGCCGCAAGGACATCCGCAACGCAGTCGAGGCAGCCGCCAAGGCGGGCAAATGGGCGGCCATGGGCGGCCATGCCCGCGCGCAGGTGCTGTATTACATCGCCGAGAACCTGTCCGCGCGCGCCGATGAATTCGCCACCCGCACCAGCCGGGCCGAGGTCGATGCAGCCATCGACCGCGCCTTCCACTATGCCGCCTGGGCCGACAAGTTCGACGGTGCGACTGTGCAGGCCAAGCCCGGCCACCTGCTGAACATCGTCAACGAACCCTTCGGCGTGATGGGCATTGCCTGCCCCAACAGTCAGCCCTTGGCGGCGTTCATGTCGCTGGTCATGCCCGCCATCGCGATAGGCAACCGCGTCATCGCCATCGCCGCGCCCGACGATCCGCTGGCGGTGACGGATCTGTATCAGGTCTTCGACACCTCGGATCTGCCGGGGGGCGTGGTCAACATCGTCACCGGTCCGCGCGACGATCTGGCCAAGGTTCTGGCCGCGCATGACGAGGTGGCGGCGATGTGGATGGTCGGCGGCGATCTGGCGGCAGTGGAACGGGCAGCAGGCGGCAACCTCAAGCCCGCCTGGGCGCCCGCGCATCGGGACTGGACCGGCCAGCAGGCGCAGGGAGAGGTCTTCCTGCGCCACGCCACGCAGGCCAAGACGATCTGGCTGCCCTATGGCGCGCTGCCCGAAGGCACCGGGTCTGCGGCCTATTAGGCGCGCAGGCCCGCGAAGGTCATCGGGTCCAGGGATGCCTGGGCAAAGGTCGGCCCGCTGGTCATCAGGCTGACCGCGTCATGGGAATGCAGCGATTCCTGGTGGCTGGCAACCACCCGGAAATCGCCAAAGCGCGGATCGGCCAGCATCTGCTGGGCAAAGGCGCGCACCGCATCCTCGACAAAGATCGGGTTCGAGGCGTTGAGTTCGGCGAAGGCCTGTTCATCCTCGCGCTTGACCATCACCTGCGTCTCGGTCGGCACGGCGCGGCGGCAGAGTTCCACCATATCCTCGAACCAGATCTTGTCCGGGCCAAGCATCACCGCCGAAATGCGGGCGATCGACCGCTGCGAATGCGGCGTTGCCAGCCGCGACCGGGTTTCGCGAGCGTGTTCGGACAGTTCCAGCGAACAGGGGCAGGTCGAGGAATAGACATAATCGAAATGCATGATCCGCAGGCGCTGACCATGGAAGTCCAGCACCTCCATCGCGATGTCGTAATATTGCCAGCCCGACAGGCCGGATCGCAGCGAATCCACCCGGATCGGATAAGAGAACTTCATCTGGATCCGCGCGTCATAGGCGTCCAGATCGGCCTGATAATCGTCCAGCGCGGCCTCTAGCACCTTGAGGCTGAAGGCATGTTCGGAATGGGCATAAAAGGACCGCATGATCCGCGACATGTTGATGCCCTTGCGGTCGGCCTCCAGGCTGACGGTGCCGGTCACGCTGGTTTCCAGCGCCAGCTCGCCCCCGTCGCGGGTCTGGTACCGGATCGGCAGGCGAAAGTTCGAGATGCCCACGTGCTGGATCGGCTTGCGGGCGCCAATGATCAGGCTGGCAGGCCCGTTCTGCAGATCGGGCAGCCCGGCCTTGTAGGCGTCATCCACCCGGAACCCCGCATCATAGCTGCGCGCCAAGGCCGGATAGGCAGGGATCATCGGGCGGGCTTCGGTCATGTGGGCATCCTTGTTGCGGGATCGCGCCATAATATGGGGGTTCGGGCGCGGATTCCAAAGCGTTAATCCGGCATCCGGGCCCACGGGGCCGACCAGTCCTTATGCGCCAAGGGCCTGGTGTAGGTCGCCGATCAGATCCTGCGCATCTTCCAAGCCGACGGACAGCCGCAGCAAACCGGGCGTGATGCCCAGATAGGCGCGGTCATCCTCGGACAGGCGCTGATGGGTGGTCGTCGCGGGATGGGTCACGATGGATTTCGCATCGCCCAGGTTGTTTGAAATGCTGACGATCCCCAGCCGGTTCAGCACGGCGAAGGCCGCGTCCTTGCCGCCCGCGACCTCGAACGCGATCATGGTGCCGCCCGACCCCATCTGGCGCATCGCCAAATCGTGCTGGGGATGGTTGGCCAGGCCCGGATAGATCACGCGCGACAGGGCCGGATGGCCTTGCAGCGCCTGGGCGATTGCCAGGGCGCTGTCGGCCTGGGCACGGACGCGCAGATCCATCGTCGTCAGTCCGTTCAGCATGATCCAGCTGTGAAACGGGCTGATCGAGCCGCCGGTATGCTTCAGGTAAGGCTCGGCCACCTCTCGCACGAACTGGCGGGTGCCGCAGATCACGCCCGCAAGCGCGCGCCCGCCCCCGTCGATATGCTTGGTCGCGGAATAGACGATCACATCGGCGCCCAGATCGGCGGCGCGGGAAAAAACCGGGGTGGCAAAGACGTTGTCGGCGACGACCAGGGCGCCGACCTTGTGCACCAGATCGGCGACGGCGGCAATGTCGATCACCTCCAGCGTGGGGTTCGACATGGTCTCGAAGAAGGCCGCCCTGGTGCCGGGGCGCAGGGCCGCGCGCCACTGGTCCAGGTCGGTGCCGTCGACATAGGTGACCTCGACCCCGAAACGGGCGAGCAGATCAAGGACATAAAGGCAGGATCCGAACAGCGCGCGGGCCGCAACGATGTGATCGCCGGGCTTGCACATGGAAAACAGCGCGCCGTTGACCGCGGCCATGCCGCTGGCCGTGGCAAAGGCATCCTCGGTCCCTTCCAGGGCGGCGATGCGATCCTCGAACATGCGGCTGGTGGGGTTGCCATAGCGGGCATAGATGAATTCGTCCGGGCCGGTGCCCTTGAAGCGCGCCTCGGCCTGTTCGGCGCTGTCATAGACGAAGCCCTGCGTCAGGAAGATCGCCTCGGCCATCTCGCCATACTGGCTGCGGCGGATGCCGTGATGGACGGCCTGCGTGCGCGGGTGAGGTGCCTTGGCGGAACTGTCGCTCATGAAATGCCCCTGTGCTGACGCCAGCGGGTTAGCGCCCAAGGGCTTGCGGCGCAAGGGTGAAGCCCCAGACGTGCTGGCATAGACCCGATGCAGGCGCAACGAGTGAAGACGCCGTTTTGTCCATCCATATTTGCAGGCCATTCAATTTTCATGAAAAATCAAATGCATATCAATAAGCATATGCTTAACTGACCAAATGGACAGGTTGAGCCATAGATGACGCACGAGTAAGTTGATCGGGTAGTCAACGATTGGACTGCAACAGGAAAAGATCTGGACCAAGGACTGGAAATCGCGATGTCGATGTTGGAATATGCAACCGAATATCCCGACACCGTGTTGCGTTCATCTGGTGGCTCCAGCCTTTCCGAACGCACCCTTGTGCAGGGTGCGGCATTGACGAAGCAGGACGGCAAGTCCGATTGGGTGTGTGGCGGCGCAGTCCCCGCAGGTCCGGCGACGGACCCGGTGGACGACTGCGCTTGCGTGTAAAGGTGACAAGCTTGCTGACCTGACCGGTCGTCCTTTGGATCGGGAATATTGGGCCGAGTATTTCGGTTTCTGTTTTTGTAATGGCCCGTAATGCTACAGGGGGGCGGAGAAATCCGCCCCCTGTTACATTCAAAGATAGTCGCCGCGCTGCAGGCCGTATTTGGCCATCTTCTCGTTCAACGTCCGGCGCGGCAGGCACAATTCGTCCATGACCCCGGAGATGCTGCCCTTGTGGCGGCGCATGGTGTTGTCGATCAGCATCTTTTCAAAGCTCTCGACATATTCCTTGAGCGGCTTGCCCTCGGTCGTGGTGGCCTGCTGGTTGTCGTCCCCGTCCGCCATCAGAAGCGAGGCAATGGATCCCGACCCGCGCCGGTTCTGCAGGACGGCGCGTTCGGCCACGTTGATCAACTGACGGATATTGCCGGGCCAGGGGGCCTGCAAAAGCTGGGCGGCTTCCTGCGCCGAAACCTGCGGCGGCTCGCAGCCGTATTCCTCGGAGAACTGGTCGGTCATGCGGGTGAACAGCGACAGGATATCCTCGCCCCGCGCGCGCAGCGGCGGCAGGGTGATCTTCAGCGCGGACAGGCGATAGAACAGGTCGGGGCGCAGCGAATCCTCGGCCTTGCGGCCCTCGCCCCGGGCATTGGAAATGGCGATGATGCGGGTTTCGGCCGGGCTGCCGCCTTCGCTGATAAAGGCCAGCAGGCGCGCTTGCAGCGATTCGGACAGCGCCTCGATATCCTCCAGACACAGGGTGCCGCCGCGCGCCTCCTCGACCGCGGGGATGCCGTCCTCCAGCGGGCCGAACAGGCGGGCCGACAGCGCCTCGTCGCTGTAGGCGGCGCAGGATACGGGCACGAACTTGCGCGACGCGCGGGGGCCGACCGCGTGCAGGGCATGGGCCACCAGCGTCTTGCCGGTGCCCGTTTCACCGTCGATCAGCACATGGCCGTCGGCCTGGCCCAGATCCAGAATGTCCTCGCGCAGGCGTTCCATCACCGGGCTGGTGCCGATCAGCTTGGACATGACCTGCTGGCCTTCCGACAGGTCGCGGCGCAGCGCGCGGTTGTCCAGCGTCATGCGCCGCATCTGCGTGGCCTTCTTGGCAAGCGCGGTCATCTTGTCGGGATTGAAGGGCTTTTCCATGAAGTCCATGGCGCCGATCCGCATCGCCTCGACCGCCATGGGCACGTCGCCATGGCCGGTGATCAGGATCACGGGCAGGCCGGAATCCAGCCCCATCAGGCGCTTGAGGAAGGCGATCCCATCCATGCCGGGCATCCGGATATCCGAGACCACGATGCCGGGCCAGTCAGACCCGATGACCTTCAGCGCATCTTCCGCACTGGGATAGGTCTCGGTCTCGAACCCGGACAGCACCAGCCACTGACTGATGGATTCCCGCATGTCTGGTTCATCATCGACAATCGCAATCTTCAATTTGCGGGACATTGTGTGTTCCTCTCTCGAACATTCATTCGGCGGCCAGCGGCTGCGTGCCCTGCCGCTGCTTCAGCAGGGGCAGTTCGACGGCAAACACGGCGCCTTCTTCTTCGTTATGGGCGGTCAGGCGGCCGCCGAAATCGGCCACGATGCTGGACGAGATGGCAAGGCCCAGCCCCGTCCCCTCGCCCGGTTTCTTGGTGGTCCAGAACGGCTCGAACAGCTTTTCCAGATCGGCGATGCCCGGCCCGTTGTCGCGCACCAGCACATGGGCATGGGCGCCGGTTTCCACCGTGATCTCGATCCGGGCATCGCGACGGTCGCGGACGGCATCGACCGCGTTGCGCAACAGGTTGATGATCACCTGCTCCAGCCGGATGCGGTCGGCCATCACCATGACCGGGCGGCGCGGCAGGTTGCGGGTCACGCGGATGGTGCGGCCGCGCAACTGCGGCTCCATCATGGTCAGGGCGCTGCTGACGGCGGCGCGCAGGTCCACGGGTTCCACCGCCTCGCCCCCCTTGCGGGCATAGGATTTGAGCTGCCGGGTGATCGCGCCCATCCGTTCGATCAGATCGTCGATCCGCTGGAAACTGGACAGCGCCTCCTCGGCCCGGCCGCGCTGCAGCAGCAGCCGCGCACCTGCCAGATAGGTCTTCATCGCGGCCAGCGGCTGGTTGAGTTCGTGGCTGACGCCCGCAGACATCTCGCCCAAGGCGGCCAGCTTGGAACTTTGCTGCACGGTCTGTTCGGCGACCCGCAGTTCCTTTTGCATCCGCTCGCGTTCGGCGATTTCGCGGGTCAGGCGCATGTTCAGCGCCCGCAGGTCTGCGGATTCGCGCATATAGGCGACCGACTGGCTGCGTGCCCGGCGCGACAGGGCATAGAATGTCCCTGCCAGCAGGATGGCGAATCCCATGATCTCCAGCGCCAGGACCGCGTTCACCTGTTCGCGGACGGATGCATAGGTGGTAAAGCTGATCATGCGCCAGCCGCGAAAGGGGATGCGCGCCTCGGCCTGCATGACGGCGCGGCCCTGGACATAGGCGTCGATGGGAAGCGCGGTCCAGTCGGCCGTGACCTGAAAGGCCCGCTGGATGGCGGATGGGGCGTCGCGAACCGCCAGGGCCTCGGGCATGGTCAACCCACGCCAGCGGGGTTCGGTCGCCAGGATGATGCGGCCTTCGCTGTCGGTCACGGCCACGGCGTCTGAAATGCCCGCCCAGGACCGTTCCAGCCGCGACAGGTCCGCGCCCACGACGATCACCCCCAACGTCCTGCCGTCGGCGACCACCGCGCGGGAATAGGTGAATTCGTATCCTCCGCTGCCCTGGTTGGCGAAGGTAAAGACCGTGTCGCGCGACCGCAGCGCCTCGACGTAAAAGGGCGACAGCACGTTGTTGCTGCCAAGCTGATATCGGTCGGTGGCCCCCACCGTGCGCCCCGACGCATCCAGAAGCCGGATCGAGGCCGCGCCGATTTCCTTTTGCGCCGCGATCAGCCGGGCCGAGGTGGTGGAAAAATCGTTGCTGTTCAGTGATCCGATCAAGGCCGGATCGCGTGCCAGCAGCAGCGGCACCACCGCCGTGCGCTGCAATTCCGACAGCAGGTTGCCGGTGTAAAGCGCCAGCCGCAGTTCGGACCGGACGCGGGTGTTTTCGGAAAAACGCGTGGTCAGCCAGGCATTCGTCGTCCAGATTGAAACAATCGCCAGCATGAAGATCAGCGCGACGGCAAGGCGCAGCCACCACGGATTGCCGGGTTGGGTCAGCCGCGGCCGCGAACGCTCTGACGCGCTGACGCTGTCCCTGTCCTCGATCACCTGTGAAGCCCGGTCCTGTTGCACAACTGCCGCACTCTAGGCGCAGAAGCGGTCATGCTCAAGTCAGGCGTTGACAGTCCCGTCAACCAAACAGCGGAACAGCGCCGCCCCATCGGTGCCGCCAAGCGCCGGATCGGCTGCGCGTTCGGGATGCGGCATCATGCCCAGCACGCGGCGGTTTTCCGACAAGATGCCTGCAATGTCGCCGACCGACCCGTTCATCGCGGGGGCATAGGTAAAGGCGATGCGGTCCCTGTCCTGCAACCGGGCCAGCCCGTCGGGGGTGATCTGGTAATTGCCGTCGTGATGGGCGACCGGGATGCCGATCCGCTGACCCTTGTCATAGCCGGCGGTGAAGGCGCTGTCGGTTGTCACGACATTCAGGACCGCGGGCTTGCACAGGAATGTCAGCCCGGTGTTGCGCATCAGGGCGCCAGGCAGCAGGCCCAGTTCGGTCAGGACCTGAAAGCCGTTGCAGATCCCCAGCATGAAACCGCCCCGTTCGGCATGGCGCCGCAGCGCCCCCGCAATCGGCGAATGCGCGGCGATCGCGCCGCAACGCAGGTAATCGCCAAAGGAAAAGCCGCCCGGCACGCCCACCAGATCGGTGCCGTCGGGTAAGGCGTCGTCCTTGTGCCAGACGCGCGTCACCTGGGCGCCTGCCTGTTCCAAAGCCACGGCCAGGTCTCGGTCGCAGTTCGATCCGGGAAAGGTGATGACAACGGCTTTCATGGGGCGACTCCTGTCCAGGGATGGGGGCGACATAGCGCAGCGCGTTGTTCATTGAAAGACCGGCGCGCTTTCATCCTGGTCCAAATATCCTCCGCCGGAGGCAAAAGGCCGGGCGAATGCCCGGCCCCCTTTTCAGCAATGACGCCTCAGTTCAGCGCCTTGTTGAGGTATTCGTCCACCTTTTCCAGATAGCCCATGGTGGTCAGCCATTTTTGGTCAGGCCCGACCAGCAGCGCCAGATCCTTGGTCATGTGACCGTCCTCCACCGCCTGGACCGTCACCTTCTCCAGCGTCTGCGCGAAATTCAGCAGCGCGGTGTTGTCATCCAGCTTGGCACGGTGCTTCAGCCCGCCCGTCCAGGCAAAGATCGACGCGATCGAGTTGGTCGAGGTCTGGTTACCCTTCTGGTGTTCGCGGTAATGGCGCGTCACGGTGCCATGCGCCGCCTCGGCCTCGACCGTCTTGCCATCGGGCGTCATCAGCACGCTGGTCATCAGGCCCAAGCTGCCAAAGCCCTGCGCCACGGTGTCGGACTGCACGTCGCCGTCATAGTTCTTGCAGGCCCAGACATAGCCGCCCGACCATTTCAGGTTCGACGCCACCATGTCGTCGATCAGGCGGTGTTCATAGGTGATCCCGGCCTTCTTGAACTGATCGGCGAATTCCGCGTCGAACACCTCTTGGAAGATATCCTTGAAGCGGCCGTCATAGGCTTTCAGGATGGTGTTCTTGGTGGACAGGTAAACCGGGAAGCCGCGCTGCAGGCCATAGTTCATCGACGCGCGGGCGAAATCGCGGATCGAGTCGTCCAGGTTGTACATGGCCATCGCCACGCCCGACGACGGCGCCTGGAAGACCTCGTGCTCGATCGTCTCGCCATCCTCGCCCACGAACTTGATGGTCAGCTTGCCCTTGCCCGGGAAGCGGAAGTCGGTGGCCTTGTACTGGTCGCCAAAGGCATGGCGGCCGACGATCACGGGCTTGGTCCAGTGCGGCACCAGGCGCGGCACGTTCTGGCAGATGATCGGCTCGCGGAAGATCACGCCGCCCAGGATGTTGCGGATCGTGCCGTTGGGCGACTTCCACATCTTCTTCAGGCCGAACTCCTCGACGCGCTGTTCGTCGGGGGTGATGGTCGCGCATTTCACGCCGACGCCGTATTGCTTGATGGCGTTGGCGGCGTCGATGGTGATCTGGTCCTCGGTGCGGTCGCGCTCCTCGATCCCCAGGTCGTAATATTTCAGATCCACGTCCAGATAGGGCAGGATCAGCTTTTGCTTGATGAAGTCCCAGATGATCCGGGTCATCTCGTCGCCGTCAAGCTCGACGACAGGGTTGGCTACCTTGATCTTCGACATGGGCATTCCCTTTGGCGTTGGATTCGGCTGCCGTCATAGCCGGGAACAATCGGGATGGAAAGAATGTATGCAGCGGTATGCAATTGTGTCGCGTGACAAGGGGGGTGTTGCAGATCCGGGACAGGCAACTGCTTTGTGCAACATTTGATAAAAACGCGCTGCAAATGGCAGATGCATTTACAGCCTAGGCGTGTTATCAACCCCTGGTAGTGTTTACGAGTATCAGGTGTTTTCATGGCATCAGTCACATGGATGTGGCTTGGCAATCATGCGCAGGTCAATGCAACCAACGCCACGCCCTCGTCCGAGGCGGAAGCGGACCGGATGGCGGGCTATGGCGCCGTGGGCACCGCGCAGATCAAGCCGGTAACGATCAAGGGCGACACGCGCACGATCACCGTCGATGGCAAGCGGGTCGAGGCCTTCGCGACCTCCTATAACGACGACAGCATTGGCCGGGATGTCGCGGATTCCCGGATGACGTATCAGGCCCCCCATTCGGGCCAGGCAGTCAACACCACCATCACCGGCTTTCTGTCGGTCCGCTATCAACTGACCTTTCCCGATGGCGGCCTGTCGGAACAGGACGGCGTGCTGATCCAGATGAAGAACGGCGACATGTTCTTTCGTCCCTCGAAAGATGCCTTGCGCGAATGGGACGGCATCGACGCCCTGCGCGGGGTCAAGATCCTGTCGGCCGATCCGCTGAGCCAGAACACCTATGTGGCGACGATCTCGTTCCGGCCGACGATCTTCGACCTGCCGATCAACTGCTTTACCAGCGGGACGCTGATCCGCACCGCCGCCGGTGAATCCCTGGTCGAGGATATCCGGGTCGGCGATCTGGTGATGACGCGTGACAACGGATTGCAGGCCGTCCGCTGGATCGGCGCCCGTCCTGTCACCGGGCCGGAAATTTCAGCCAACCCCGCCCTGGCCCCCGTGCGCATCGCCGCAGGCTCCCTTGGCCCGAACCTGCCCACGCAGGATCTGCTGGTGTCCCAGCAGCACCGCGTCCTGGTCCGGTCGGCCATCGCCGCACGGATGTTCGGGGCCCGCGAACTGCTGGTCGCCGCCAAGCACCTGACCGAGGTCAAGGGGATCGACATCCTGACGGATGCCCCCGGCGTCACCTATGTCCACCTGATGTTCGAGGCCCATCAGATCCTGGTGTCGAACGGGGCGGAAACCGAATCGCTTTATCCGGGACCGCAGGCGCTGCTGGCCCTTGGCGATGCCGCGCATGAGATTTTCACGCTGTTTCCGCAGCTTCGCGATGCCGTCGATGCTTTCCCGGGCGCCCGGCCCTTTGTCGCCGGCAAGAAGGCGCGGCAACTGGCCTCGCGTCACGCGGCCAACCAGAAGCCGCTGGCAAGCTGACCTTCAGGCGAAGAAGGCCTGCACCCGGGGACGCAGCCAGTGCCACAGGTCTGGCGCCCCTTGGGTGATCTTTCGGCCCACCCGAGCCTCGATGTCGCCAAAGGTCACGCCGTAATCCACCCAGCCGATCCCGCCCGACAGCAGGTTCTGGATCACCGGCTGGCAGCGGTCCAGCGACTTGGCAAAGACCGCATCGGGGCTGGCTGCGGCCTCGAATTCCTGCCACAGCGCCAGAAACTCCTGCGCCCAAGCATCGGGCAGAAGGCCGAAGAT
This sequence comes from Paracoccus actinidiae, assembly GCF_030863885.1. NCBI lineage: Bacteria > Pseudomonadati > Pseudomonadota > Alphaproteobacteria > Rhodobacterales > Paracoccaceae > Paracoccus > Paracoccus actinidiae. Next base: position 208,390 of record NZ_CP132956.1, on the reverse strand, counting down.
GCGCAGGGCGGCCCGTGCCTCGGCCGCCTGGATTTCAGGCGACCCATGCGCCTGGCCCGCCGCAGAATGCAGCGGCACATCGCCCACGTCTATTTCCACCAGATCGTGGATCAGCATCATGCGGATCACCCGGCCGATATCGACGCCCGGCCCCGCCAGATCGGCAAAGGCCAGGGCATAGAGCGCCAGGTGCCAACTGTGTTCGGCGCTGTTTTCCCGGCGTGACCCGTCGATCAGCAGGTTGGCCCGCAGAACCGACTTCAGCGCATCCGCCTCGGCCAGGAAACGCAGGCGGCGGGACAGATCGTTGCCCGGGTGCGGTTTCCCGGCCAGCATGGCCTCGGCCCAGGCCATCATCTCGGGCCATTCGTCCCGCAGCCGTGCGGCCCGCCCGCCATCCATGTTGTTGCGGACAATGACCACATGGTCGGCCAGCGGTCGCGGCGCCGACAGCACCTGGAACAACGGCTGGCTGTGATCCATGCGCCGGGCCATGATGGCATCAGGCGACGCCCCGGCCTCGAATTCCTGCCACAAATCCATCAGGCGATCGCGGTCGGGCGACAGGCCGAAGATGCGATCCGCCGCCTGCGCCTCGGCCCCGGCCAGGGCGGCTGCATCATGGTCCAGATGGATCGGCTGGTCGCCCACGTCGATTTCCACAAGGTCATGGACCATCAGCATCTGGATGGCGCGGTCGGATGCGCCGAAGGTCATGGCTTGCAGTGCGACGTGCCAGCTGTGTTCGGCGCTGTTTTCCGGCCGCGACAGATCCATTAGCACATTCGCCCGGTCGACCGATTTCAGCCGGTCGGCCTCGACCAGAAAGTCGAACTGGCGGGCGATGCGGTCCGGCACGGCTCAGCGCGTGGTTTCGGTCAGGCGGCGGCGGACATAGCCCTGCACCAGGTCGATCATCGGCTTCATGTGGGTTTCATCGTCGCGGAAGAAATGGTCCGCGCCCTCGATTTCCTCGTGGGTGATGGTGATCCCCTTCTGCTCGCGCAGCTTGCTGACCAGGGTATGCGTGTCCTTGGGCGGGGCCACGCGGTCGGCGGTGCCGTTCACGATCAGCCCGGACGACGGGCAAGGCGCAAGGAAGCTGAAATCATACATATTGGCGGGGGGCGCCACGCTGATGAAGCCGGTGATTTCCGGGCGGCGCATCAGCAGCTGCATCCCGATCCAGGCGCCGAAGCTAAAGCCCGCGACCCAGCAATGCTTGCTGTTGGGATTCATCGCCTGCAGGTAATCCAGGGCCGATGCCGCATCCGACAATTCGCCGATCCCCTGGTCGAACTCGCCCTGGCTGCGCCCCACCCCGCGAAAGTTGAAGCGCATCACGGTGAAGCCCAGCTTGTGGAATGCGTAATGGAGGTTATAGACGACGCGGTTGTTCATCGTCCCGCCATATTGCGGGTGCGGGTGCAGGACGATGGCAAGGGGGGCGTCGGGCTTGCCCGGTTGCGGGTGATATCGGCCCTCGAGCCGGCCTTCGGGACCGGGAAAAATCAACTCTGGCATCGTCTTCCTTCGACATGACGGTGGTTTCTTGACGCATCTGCGTGGCGCTCTTAGACCGCTATCTGGGATGCCGGTCCGGAATGCGCAAGAAACGCGCCATGGGGGCATAGCGCGCCAGTGCGCGCGTCGTCAATCCGACCCGGCCGCAAGAGGGGAGCCAGCAGATGAAACTGTCCACCAAGGGGCGCTATGCGATCATCGCGCTTGTCGACCTGGCCACCGCCAAGGGGGACGACCTGACCTCGCTGGCCGAGATTTCGGGCCGCCAGGACATCTCGCTGCCCTATCTGGAACAACTGTTCGTCCGCCTGCGCCGGGCGGGCCTGGTGGCGTCGGTCCGGGGTCCGGGGGGCGGATACCGGCTGGCCCGGGCAGCCGAAACCATCCGGATTTCCGAAATCCTGGAAGCGGTCGATGAAACCGTCAGCGCCATGCATATCGGCGCGGGCGCGTCGGGCGGCGTGTCGGGATCGCGGGCGCAGACCTTGTCGAACCGGCTGTGGGAAAGCCTGTCGGCCCATGTCTATGTGTTCCTGCACAACCATTCGCTGGCGGACGTGGCCAAGAACCAGTTGCTGCCCTGCCCCGCGCTGCCCCGCATTCTCAGCGTGGTTGACGACTGAGCCAATGGAAAACGCGGCCCCTTTCGGGACCGCGTCGTGGCACAAGGTTCAGCCGTCTCAGAAGCGATAGGACGCGCGGACCTGCACCAGATCGGTGTCCAGGTCGATGCCGTCGGCAATGACGTCCGAGAAGTCGCTGCGGCTGTATTCCGCGCCGACCGAGAATTTCTCGGTGACCAGGTATTCAGCGCCCAGGCCATAGGTGATCCCGGTTTCCGAAATATCCCCGGCATCATCATCGGTCGAGATGCGGGCGGCGCCCAGGGTCGCATAGGGCTGGAACCGGCCCATGTCATAGCCCACGCGGCCACGCAGGCGCCACAGGTCGGCATCGCCGTCCACGTCGTCCAGATCGGCCTTGTTATAGTCCAGTTCGGCACCCGCAATCACCTGGCCGAAGTCGAACAGATAGCCGGCATGGGCGCCGTAGCCGTCATAGTCGGTGTCACCCAGGCCATCGGACAGTTCGGCATTGCCTTGGCCATACTGCAGACCGGCATAGAAGCCGGACCAGTCGGGGCCAGCTTGGACCGGAACGACGGGGGTCACAACGGGCGCGGTATCGACCACGGGGGCGACATAGCCGCCAGCGAAAGAAGCCGAGGCGGCCAGCGAGGCAGCAACTGTAAGGGTAACGAATTTCATGGGTGGTCTCCTTCTAAGTCAGTGACCTCTAGATAGGCCACGCCGGGGGCTTTGCCAGAGCAAACTTGCACACTGTGCAAAAACTGTTGCAGAAGGGCGACACCAGCGAAAAAGTGATTGATACAAAACATGAAACGCCCGAGGGCGTTGGTTCAGGCTTATTGGATAATATCAGGAAAATGGTAGCGGAGGAGGGATTTGAACCCCCGACACGCGGATTATGATTCCGCTGCTCTAACCAGCTGAGCTACTCCGCCACAGATGGGCGCGATGTAAGCGAGGGGGCGGGGGGCGTCAAGCGGTTTTCGCGACCGGAAATGAAAACGCCGCCCGTGGCGGGGCGGCGTAGGTTTCGGGGCTAGGATGGGATCAGCGGCGCGCCTTGACTACCTGCAACAACGGCATCACCTGCGCCATGTCGGGGCCATGGGCCTGGCCCGTAACGGCCTTGCGCAGCGGCATGAAAAGTCCCTTGCCCTTGCGGCCCGTGGCGTCCTTGACGGCGGCCGTCCACTCGCCCCAGGTTGCGTCCGTATAGGGCGGGGGCGGCAGCAGGGGCATGGCCTGGGCGATGAAATCGGCATCCTCTGGGTCGATCTGCGGCTCGGCGCCTTGGGCGAAGATCGTCCACCACTGGGCCAGATCCTCCAGCCTGGTGATGTTCTGCGAGGCAACGCGCCAGAACCGTTCGGCCAGCTCATCGGGCACGCCAAGTGCCTTGATCCGGTCCTGCACGGCGTCGAAGGGCAGCGCCTGGTTGCGTTCGCGGGTCAGCGGCCACAAATCCTCGGCGTCGAATTTCGTGGGCGAGGCACCGAAGTGCGACAGGTCGAAACCATCGGACAGGTCGTCCAGGGTCATCTTAAGTTCGACCGGCTGGCTGGATCCCAGGCGTGCCATCATCGAGAGCAGCGCCTCGGGCGCGACGCCTGCTTCGCGCAGGTCGCGGATCGACAGGGCACCGATGCGCTTGGACAATTCCTCGCCCTGCGCGCCGGTCAGAAGGCTGTGATGGGCGAAGAAGGGCGGCGTTCCGCCCAGTGCGCGAATGATCTGGATCTGGGTGGCGGTGTTGGTCACATGATCCGCGCCGCGCACGATATGGGTCACCGCCATATCCGTGTCATCGACCGAGGACGCAAAGGTATACAGCACCTGCCCGTCATGCCGGATCAGCACCGGATCCGACACGCTGGCCGCGTCGATGGAAATGTCGCCCAGGATGCCATCGGGCCATTCGATGCGTTCCTGGTCCAGCTTGAAGCGCCAGTAACCCTCGCGCCCCTCGGCCCGCAGGCGGTCCTTGTCGGCGTCTGACAGGTTCAGCCCGGCGCGGTCATAGACCGGCGGACGGCCCATGTTCAGTTGCTTCTTGCGCTTCAGGTCCAGTTCGGTCGGAGATTCGAAGACTTCATACAGCCGCCCTGCCCCGCGCAACTGGTCTGCGGCCTCGGCATAGCGGTCAAGACGCAGCGACTGACGCTCCACCCGGTCCCAGTGCAGGCCCAGCCAGTCCAGGTCGCGCTTGATGCCGTCGGCATATTCTTCCTTTGACCGTTCCTGGTCGGTGTCGTCCAGCCGCAGGATGAAGGTTCCCCCGGCCTTTTTCGCGATCAGGTAATTGAACAGCGCGGTCCGCAGGTTGCCGACATGGATGTGGCCGGTGGGGGACGGGGCGAAGCGGGTGGTGGTCATGGCACAACTCTCCTGTTGGCCTTGCTCTTTCATATGCGGTGATTCTTGTCCATATCAGGGCGGTATGCAGGAGAAGCGGATGACCGACTGGAAGGACCTGACCGCGCCCGACGCGGCCCGGATGGAGGCGATGGCGCGTGATGCACTGGCCGCCCTGCCCCCCGAATTCGCCACCCACGCCCAGGACATCACCATTCATGTGGCCGAATTCCCGCCCGAGGACGTGCTGGACGAATTGCAGATCGACGACCCGTTCGAACTGACCGGCATCTATGACGGCGTGCCCTTGACGGAAAAATCGGTATCCGACCAGCCGGCACAGCCCGACATCATCTGGCTTTACCGCCGGCCGCTGCTGGACGAATGGGCCTCGCGCGGGAACGTCACGCTGGGCGAACTGGTCGCCCATGTCGTCATGCACGAGATGGCGCACCATTTCGGCTGGTCCGACGACGACATCGCCGGCATCGACAGGTGGTGGGAATGATCGTGCAGGCAGCGGAGGGGCAGGCGCCGATCCTGACGGTCACGCTGAACCCGGCGCTGGATCTGTCCACGGCAGCGGACGAGGTGCGCCCGGAACTGAAGCTGCGCTGCGAAAAGCCGGTGGTGGATCCCGGCGGCGGCGGCATCAATGTCAGCCGCGCGATCAAGCATATGGGCGGCCAATCGACCGCCATGGTGGCGCTTGGCGGGGCCACGGGGACGCGCATCGCGGATATGCTGAAGGCGGATGGCCTGTCGCTGGTCCGCCTGACCGCCCCGGGCGAGACGCGGCAATCGCTGGCCGTCACCGACCGGTCCACCGGCGGGCAATACCGCTTTGTCCTGCCCGGTCCCGAATGGCACAAGGCCCATGTGGCCGACATGACCCAGGCCATTGCCGAAGGGGCGCGCGCCGGGGGCTGGGTCGTGGTGTCGGGGTCCAACCCTCCCGGCGTGCCTGCGGGGTTCGAACAGATGCTGACCGTGCGGTTGAAGAACAGCGGCGCGAAGCTGCTGGTCGATACCTCCGGCGAGGCCTTGCAGGTGCTGGCGGGATCCTCGACGCCGGTCGACGTGCTGCGCATGGACAGCCACGAGGCCGAGGAACTGGCGGGCCGCCCCTTGCCCTCGCGCGAAGACAGCGCGGCTTTCGCGGCGGGCCTGGTCAAGGACGGTGCGGCGCGGTCGGTGATCGTGGCGCGCGGGGCCGATGGATCGGTCATCGCGGGGCCGGACGCCGCCTGGCACGCGGCGGCGGCACGGGTCAAGGTGGTCAGCGCGGTCGGCGCAGGCGACAGCTTTGTCGCGGGCTTTGTCATGGCGATGGCGCGCGACTGGCCCGTCCAAGAGGCCCTGGCCCTGGGTGCGGCGGCCGCATCGGCGGCAGTGATGACGCCCGCCACCGAACTGTGCCACGCCGCCGACGTGGAGCGGTTCTATGGCGAACGCATCGTCACGCGGCTTTGAAATGAAAAAAGCCGCCCCACTGGGCGGCTTTCCGGTGCCGTGGCAGCGCCTTCACGCGGCTTCGGCTTCCTCGGCCTCGGCGGCCATGCGGCGTTCGCTTTCCTCGCGCGACAACGCGACCGAGGTACGCACGCCCTTGGACACGAATTCCATCAAGCCCTTTACCACGCGTTCGTTGGGGTCGATGCCTGCGCAGGACAACACCTCGCGGCCGTCCCGCGACCGCGCCCAACGGGCAATCTGTTCTGGACCGTTGCCATATTTCTTGTCATCGGCAATGGCATCATCAAGCGCCGCCAGAACCACTGCGGCAAAAAGCTTGCGGGCACGCTGGCCCTGCTCAAAATTGAAAGCCGATCCGTCGACAAAATCGCGCATACCATTCGTCCATCTTCTGGGCTGCAAGGGCAAAACAGCCATGTGGGCGGCATCATGCCAACCCATCGTTATTGTTTCCGTTTCTCTGACGGTGTCGGTGCTTAACGCGGAACGACGCCGATTCGGTATTCCTCTGGCCGCATATCTCCCATGCACATAATGCATGTCGTGTAAAAAACAGGTGAGATCTGCAATTACAGCCTGCGAGTGGCGCCCCTGGGCACGGGTCCGCGCCTTGACAACACCGCAAAACCGTTTTGGTTGCCTCCTGCCGAAGGCCTCGATATAGGGGCGCCACAGCGCCGTTCAACACGGACGGCCCGATTTTCCCGAACCGCAAAGAGCATTCCATGCCCAAGATCAACGGCAATGAAATCCGCCCCGGCAACGTGCTGGAGCATGACGGAGGCCTTTGGGCCGCCGTGAAGGTCAGCCATGTGAAGCCTGGCAAGGGCGGCGCATTCGCCCAGGTCGAACTGAAGAATCTCCGCGACGGCCGCAAGCTGAACGAGCGTTTCCGCAGCGAAGACAAGGTTGAACAGGTCCGCCTGGAACAGAAGGATCAGCAGTTCCTGTATGAATCCGACGGCAAGCTGGTCTTCATGGACAGCGAAACCTTTGAGCAGACGGAACTGGACGCCGATCTGCTGGGTGACCGCCGTCCGTTCCTGCAGGACGGCATGACCGCCACCATCGAATATTACGGCGAGGAAGCCCTGTCGGTGTCGATCCCGCAGAAAGTGACCTGCACCGTGACGGAAACCGAACCAGTGGTGAAGGGCCAGACCGCTGCCAACAGCTACAAGCCCGCGATCCTGGACAACGGCGTGCGCATCATGATCCCGCCCTTCGTGGGCGAGGGCGAGAAGATCATCGTGAACACCGAGGTCTTCGAGTACAGCGAACGGGCCTGAGCCGTTCTTCTTGGCGTCCCGGCCGGTCCGGGGCGTTTTTCTGTCCGCACCCGGTTCCAGATGATGCCCCACGTCACTGCCGACGACCTGTCCCGCGCCCTGCCCCATGTGCTGTCTGCGCCCAGGGACGATGCGCGGGCCGAATGCCTGTGCTTCCGCCCCGGCTTCAACCAGCGGAGTTTTCCGGATCGGCTGACCCTGACGCGCGCCGACGGCATTCCCGGCGAACGGTGGCAGACGGCGCCCTGGCTCCGGCTGGCCGACGGATCGCCCGATCCGCGTATCCAGGTGTCGATCCTGCCGCGCCGGGTGATGGATGCGGTCTGGCTGGACCGGGACAATACGCCCCACCCCGGCGACACGATCGTCTGCGACCTGGACACGAGCCACGCGAACCTGCCTGTGGGCACCCTGCTGCGCGCAGGCTCGGCAGTGCTGCGGGTGTCTGACGTGTTCAACGACGGCTGCGTCAAATGGAAGGTGCGTTACGGCAAGGCGGCGAAGGACTGGATCACCGCGCCCGGCCACCCCCAGTTGCGCCTGCGCGGCATCCTGTGTTCGGTCCAACAGGACGGAGAGGTCGTCCTGGGCGATCCGGTCCGCAAGCTAGTCTGACAACAGCCGCGCCGACCCTGCCTGCATATCCGGCCCCAGGCGGTCGAACCGCACATGCGCCAGGGCATGGCCGCCCGATTGGGTGAACAGCGTCCCGACCTCTTTTCCATCCGCCATGATCGGCGTGCCGACCGGTGCCTCGCCCTCGATCCGCAAGCGGGTCAGGCCCTTGCGCAGCTCGGTCTTGTGCTTCATCCGGGCCGTGACCTCCTGGCCGACATAGCAGCCCTTGCGGAAATCGACGCCGTGCAGGCGTTCGAACCCTGCCTCTAGGATAAAGGTCTCGTTCGGGATCAGTTCGACCAGGGTTTCAGGGATCACCTGTTCCACGCGGATGGCATCGAAATCGGTGCCGTCGTCGCCCGTGCCGCCATAGAACCGCCAGCCAAGCGCCGGGTGCCGGGGATCGGCGATGGCCCCTTCTGGCGCAGGCCCCGTGCCGCGTGCGACCGTCAGGGCGACAGGCTCGATGGCAACCCTGGACCGCAGCTTGTACATCCCCAGGCGGCGGATCAGGTCATCGGCCAAGCGGGCGTCCACGTCGATCAGCAGCGCATCGCCATCGGGCAGGATCAGGAAATCGGCCAGATACTTGCCCTGCGGCGTCAGCAGCGCGGCCCAGCATGGCGCGCGATTCACGTCGTTGCTGACCAGCCCTTGCAGAAAGGCCACGCGGTCGTCGCCTGTGACGCGGATGATCTGGCGGGTCATTGGCTTTCTCCGAATTGCAGGGCGACAAGGCGGGCATAGGCGCCGCCTTGGGCCATCAACTGGGCATGATCGCCCTGTTCCACAACCCGGCCCTGCTCGATCACCACGATCTTGTCGGCGTTGCGGATGGTGGACAGGCGGTGCGCGATGACCAGCGTCGTGCGCCCCTCAGACAGCGTTTCCAGCGCCGCCTGCACCAGCCGTTCGCTGGCGGTATCCAGGGCGCTCGTCGCCTCGTCCAGCAGCAGCACGGGCGCGTCGCGCAGGATGGCGCGGGCGATGCCGATGCGCTGGCGCTGCCCCCCCGACAGGGCCGATCCGCGCGGACCTGCCGGGCTGTCCAGTCCCCTGGGCAAGGCGCCCACGAAATCGCTGACATGGGCCGCGTCCATGGCCCGCGACAAGGCGGCATCGTCGGCACCGGGGCGCCCCATCAGGATATTGTCGCGCAGCGATTCATCAAACAGCGCGGAATCCTGCGCTACGGTCGAAAACTGGTCGCGCAGCACACAGAGGTCGAAATCCTGCACCGCGACTCCGCCAATCGTGACTTGGCCACGGTCGGGATCCACCATCCGGGTCAGCAGGTTGAACGTGGTCGATTTTCCCGCGCCCGACGGCCCCACAAGCGCCGTGGTCCTGCCCGCTTCGGCGGTGAAGTCCAGACCCTGCAAGACTGGCTTGTCGTCATAGGACAGCCAGACATCCTGGAATCGAATCGTCGTCTCGGCGGGCGGCTGAAGGCGCGCGCCCGACCGGATTCGTGGCTGGATGTCGAACACCTGGTAAATCCGCTCCAGGCTGGCCGCGGCCGTTTGCCAGGTGCCTGCCAGCCCGCCCAGCCGCCGCATGGGCTGAAAGGCAAGCGCAAGCGCGGTGAAAAAGGACATGAAATCGCCAATGCTGCGTTCGCCCGCCATCACCTCGCGCCCGCCCAGGGCCAGAACGGCGACAAAGCCCAAGCCCGTGACGATGTCGGTCAGGGCGGGGACGACGCTGCCCATCGCGGCGACCTTGACCTGGGCCTGGCGGATGCGGGCGACGATGTCAGCGAAACGGCGGATCTGGTCGTCCTCGGCCCGGTTCAGCTTGATGGAGGCGATGCCGTGCATCACCTCGTCCAGTCGGGTGGCGCGGGCGCTGGCATTGGCGCGGTTCTGGCGCACCTTGCGGCGGATATAACGCTGCACCATGGCGGCGGGCAGGATCAGGATGGGCGCGCCGATCAGGGCGGCCAGCGTCCATTGCGGGTCAATGCTGACCGCCACCGCGAACAGCATGACCAAGGATATCGCATCCCGCGTAGCACTGGTCAGGATCGTGGCCCAGACGCCCTGAACGGCGATGGTGTCGCCCTGAATGCGTTCAATCATCGCGCCGGGCGGGTTTGCCTGGAAGAACCGCCCGTCCAGCGTCATGACATGGGCCAGCAGATCGCGCTGCATGGCCGTGGAAATCCCCAGCGAGATGCGCGACAGCAGCGACCGGCTGGCGATCAGCGTCACCGCGCGCACCAGGAAAATCCCCATGATCGCGCTGCCGACCCACCAGATCGCGCCCGCTTCCTTGCCCACGAAGACCCGGTCGAACAAGGGCTTCAGCATCCAGGAAATCAGCGCAAGCGTGGACCCTTCCAGCGTCATCAGCGCGAATGCCCCCGCCATGCTGGCGCGGTGGATGCGCAGGTAATCGGTCCAGAACCGGCGCAAAAGGCCGGTGGCGCTTGGTTGGGTCGGGGATGGGGTCACGGGCAGGCGCGCCTTTCGTTACCGGTCCGGGTTGGTTCCAGCCTTAGCCCGACCCAGGCCCCGGCGGCAAGGCGGGGCGCCAAGGGGCGTTGACCTTCGCCCGCGCGGGCACTAGCGATTTTGCAGGATGTGAAGGACAGATGAACGCCATGAGCCTTGCCGCAGGTCGCCCCGTGATCGCCATTCCCGGCCCCTCGCCCGTCCCCGACCGGGTGCTGCGCGCAGCCCATCGCGCCTCGCCCGATATCTATGGCGACGAACTGGCCGACCTGAACCTCGCCGTTATGGCGCAGTTGAAGCGGCTGGCGGGGACGCAGGCGCATCTGGCCCCCTATATCGGCAACGGCCATGCCGCATGGGAGGCTGCGGGCGCCAACCTGTTCAACCCCGGCGACCAGGCCTTGGCGCTGACCTCGGGCCATTTCGGGCGGTCCTGGGCGCAGCAGATGGAGGCGATGGGCGTCGCGGTAGAGCGGCTGGATTTCGGCAGCCTGCCCGCCGACCCGGACCTGCTGGCAAGCAGGCTGGCCGAGGACAGGGCCGGCGCGATCAAGGCGGTGATGGTCTGCCAGATCGACACCGCGACCGGGATCATGGCCGACATTCCCGCCCTGCGCGACGCCATGGGCGACCACCCTGCCTTGCTGGTGGTGGATGCCATCGCATCGCTGGGCTGCGCGCCGATGATGATGGACGACTGGGGCGTCGATGTGCTGATCGCGGCCAGCCAGAAGGGCATGATGTGCCCGCCCGGCACCTGCTTCGTGTGGTATTCCGACAAGGCGGCCGCGCGCGGGCGCACCCGCCTGACGACCCCTTACTGGGACTGGCACGCCCGCGCCAATGCCGAGGCGCTGTGGCGGTTCTGGGGCGGCACGCCGCCGGTCCAGCAGATCTTCGCTCTGGACGAGGCGATGCGGATGATCCTGGACGAGGAAGGCCTGTTCGCCGTCTGGGCCCGCCACGCGGCCCTGGCCCGCGCCGTCTGGGCGGCGGCCGACGAATGGGCCGAGGGGGATACGGGTATCCGCTTGTCGGTCGGCGACCCGGCGGCGCGCGCATCCTCGGTCACGGCGATGGTTCTGCCGGGGGCGGACGGGCTGCGGGCCTGGACGGCGGCGCATTGCGGCGTGACGCTGGGCGTGGGCCTGGGGGCCGATCAGCCGGAAAACGCGCTGCGGGTGGCCCATATGGGCCATGCCAATGCCGGGATGATCCTGGCCGCGCTTGGCGCGATGCAGGCGGGCATGGCGGCGCTTGGCATCCCGCACGGGCCGGGGGGACTGGCCGCGGCCGCGCGGGTGCTGGCGGAGCCGGCGTGATGCCTATTGGGAGTGGCCGTTTTTCTTCAGCCACTCCTGCATCATCTTGATCTCGGCTTCCTGTGCGGCGATGACTTCTTCGGCCAGGGCGCGGATTTCCGGGTCGTCGCCATGTTCCAGGGCAACCTTGGCCATGTCGATGGCGCCTTGGTGATGCGGAATCATGCCGCGCACGAAATCGACATCCGCGTCGCCAGAGGATTCCATAGCCATGTCGCCATGCATCTTCTGCATCACGGCCTCATAGGCCGCTGCGGCATCGTCCGGCGCGCCATGGCCCGCGTGATCATGTCCTGGATCCTGGGCATAGGCACCAAAGGCCAAGGCGAACAGGACGGGGCTGAGGCCAAGGCCCCGGCGGATGGATGCGGTCATCGAAACCTCCTTTGCGGCTTGCCTGGGCAGACTGGCGCAATCGGGCAGCCAGGGAAAGCGCGGGCGGAATCACATCCGCGCTAGGCCCCGGGCATCCGGGCCAGCGTGACCACCGTGTCGCCATACCGCCGCTGGTCGATGGGGATCAGCGGGCTGGGGACCAGGGGGGGTCGGCTTTCCTCCCACACCACGACCGCGCCGGGGGCGATCCAGCCCCCGGTCAGGGCCGAGGCGACGGCCCGTTCCCCCAAGCCCTGCGCGTAAGGGGGATCAAGGAACACCAGTCCAAAGGCCGCCTCGCGATTGACGCCCAGCCGCGTGGCATCGTGGCGCAGCAACGCGGTCGCATCCACCGCGCGGGCCTTGGCGATGTTGCTGCGGATCAACGCCTGCGCCCTGGCGCCATCCTCGACAAAGCTGGTCCAGGCCGCCCCGCGCGAAAGCGCCTCCAGCCCCAGGGCGCCCGTGCCTGCGAACAGGTCCAGAACCCGTGCGCCGGGGACCGGATTGCCATGGCTGCCGTTGACCAGCAGGTTGAAGATTGCCTCGCGCACGCGGTCGGTCGTGGGACGCAGACGGGCGGCTGCATCGCCCGTGCCAACATCGGCCAGCTTCAACCCGCGCAAGGTGCCGCCGACAATCCTCATGCTTGCGTCCCGCGATGGCGGGGGGCCTTGCCCCCCGTGCCCCCCAGGATATTTCCGTAAAGAAGAGGCATCAGGCAAGCAGCGTCTTGATGTCGGCCGCCGTGGCAATGGCGTCGGGATCCGGGCTGCGGCCCGCTTCGATCAGGCGCTTGCCGATCATAAAGGCGCGAGCGTCGTTCAGCGCATCCACGGCGATCAGGGATCCGTCGCGGAAATACCAGACCGACCCGCCGTGCTGGCCATCCCCCGCCCTTGTGACGATCCTGTCATGGCCGGTTCCCAGGCCCGCGATCTGCAGCTTGGCGTCGAACTGGTCCGACCAGAACCATGGCTTGGGGTGATAAGGTTCGTCAGCCCCCAGGATATTGTCGGCCACGGCCTCGGCCATGTCGATGGCATTGCCCACGCTTTCCAGGCGCAGGCGTCCACCCTGCCAGGGAAAGCTTGCGCAATCGCCCGCAGCCCAGATCGCCGGATCCGATGTCCGGCCCAAGGCATCGGTGGCGATCCCGTTGTCCAGCACCAGCCCGGCGGTCTGGGCCAGGTCCGTTTCCGGCAGCACGCCGATGCCCGTGACGATCAGGTCACAAGGCAGTTCGCGGCCGTCGTTCAATGCCACCCCCGTTGCGCGGTCCGTGCCAGTGATATGCGAGATGCCGGTGTTTTCCAGGATCTGCACCCCGTGGCCCAGATGCAAGGCGCGGATCATGTCCGCCGTTTCGACGGCAGCAACCCGGCCCAAGATGCGCGGCGCGGCCTCGATCACCGTCACCTCCAGGTCCAGCTTGCGGGCAACGGCCGCAGCCTCCAGCCCGATATAGCCGCCGCCGATCACGACCAGGTGGCGGCCCGGCTGCATCTGCGGGGCAAGCGCATCCACATCGGCCAGGTTGCGGATCACATGAACGCCGGGCAGATCGCCCCCCATGGCTGCGGGCAGGCGGCGGGCCGACGCGCCGGTGGTCAGGGCCAGGGCGTCATAGCCGATCTCACCCGTGCCGGTCGTGACGATGCGTCGTGCCGGATCGACCGCCGTCGCGGTCTTGCCCGGGCGCAGGGTGATCCGCTGGTCGTCCCACCATTCCGGTGACCGCAACGCCAGGCGGTCCAACCCCATCTGTCCCAGCAGATAGGCCTTGGACAAGGGCGGGCGCTGATAAGGGGGCGAAGGCTCGGCACCGACCACGACGATCTCGTCCCCGTGGCCCTTGGCGCGCAGCCGCGCAGCCATGGACGCCGCCGCCTGTCCTGCCCCCACGATCACGATCTTCATGCCGGTCCCCGCCCGCTGGCCTGTCTTGGGGCGGCACCCTATAGTCGCCGCGAATCCGTTGCAATTCAGGAGGAACAGGAATGACCATCACCGTCGGAGACAAGCTGCCGCAGGGCAAGATGCTGCGCGTGGGCGTGAATGGTCCCGAAGCCGTGGACAGCGCCGATCTGTCCCGGGGCCGCATCGCCCTGTTCGGCGTGCCGGGCGCCTTTACCGGCACCTGCACCAATGCCCATATGCCCAGCTTCGTGCGCAATGCCGACGCCTTCCGGGCCAAGGGGGTTGACCGGATCGTCTGCATGACCGTGAACGACCCCTTCGTGGCCGATGCCTGGGCCAAATCCACTGGTGCCGATACGGCCGGGATCGAGGTTCTGGCGGATGCCGACGGCAGCCTGACGAAGGCGCTTGGGCTGAATTTCGACGCTCCTCCCGCCGGACTTCACGGCCGCTGCAAACGCTTTGCCGCGCTGCTGAAGGACGGAGAGATCGAGGTCCTGCAGGTCGAAGACAGCCCCGGCCAATGCACCGTCAGCGCGGGCGAGGCGCTGCTGGAAAAGGCCTGATCACCCGATCCATTCGGGACCGGCGGGGCAGCCTGCCGGTCTAGCCTTCCTTGCGGAAGGGGGTGAACCCGGCCAGGGCCTCGATCTCATCGCCCATGGCGTCGCGTTCGCGGTCCAGATAATCGGCCAGGGCACGCCCAAAGCCTTCGTCGGCAACCCAGTGCAGGGAATGGGTGGCGACCGGTTCATATCCGCGCGCCAGCTTGTGTTCGCCCTGGGCGCCGGCCTCGACCCGCGACAGGCCGCGCGCGATGGCCACGTCGATGGCCTGGTGATAGCACAGTTCAAAATGCAGGAACGGGTGATCCTCGACGCAGCCCCAATAGCGGCCATAGATGGCGTCCGGCCCCAGAAAGTTCAGCGCCCCGGCAATCGGCTGTCCGTCGCGTTCTGCCAGGACCAGCAGGATGTCGTTTCGCATCGTCTGGTGCAGGTGGTCGAAAAACGCGCGCGTCAGATAAGGCCGCCCCCATTTGCGGCTGCCGGTATCCTGGTAGAAGGCCCAGAAGGCATCCCAATGACGGGGCCGCAGGTCGTCGCCCGTCAGGTGCCGGATCGTGCCGCCGAACGCCTGCGCCTTGCTGCGTTCCTTGCGCAAATCCTTGCGCTTGCGGGACGACAGCGCGGCCAGGAAATCGTCATAGCTGCCGTAACCTCGATTCAGCCAATGAAACTGCTGGGTAACGCGAGGCAGAAAGCCGATCCCGGCCCCCGCCTCTGCTTCGGCTTCGGTGCAAAAGGTCACATGGACCCCCGACGCCCCGCCCCGTTCCGCGACCCGCGTCAGACCCGCCAGCAGCGATTGGCGCATGGCAGGATCGCGCGTCAGCAGCCGGGCGCCGGTGACGGGGGTGAATGGCACCGCCGCCTGCAATTTCGGGTAATAGCGCCCGCCCGCGCGTGCATAAGCCTCGGCCCAGGCGTGGTCGAAGATGTATTCGCCCTGGCTGTGGGACTTGGCATAGAGCGGCGCCGCACCCACCACCTTGCCCTCTGCCTCGAGCGTGACGTGCAAGGGTTGCCAGCCGGTCCCCCGCCCCACCGAGCCCGATTCCTCCAAAGCCAGCAGAAAGCGATGCGTGGTAAAGGGATTGCCGTCGCCAAGCGCGTCCCAGGTGTCGGGCGGGATCGCGGCGATAGCGGGATGGGTGTTCAGGGTCAGCGCGTTCATGGGGCAAAGCTAGGCGCTCGGGACAGGTTTGTCAGCGGCTGCCTGTTCAGAAAAGCCGGGGACTTTCATCTTGGCCCAAATATCCCACGGGGGTCCGGGGGTGTGAAACCCCCGGCTAGAACGCGGCCCGATAGCCCTCGAAGGTGATGTTCTCCGCGACGCGACGGGCCAATGCCTCCTCGGCTGCGCTGCGGATCGTCCAGCACAAGACCGGCACCCCTTGCGCCTTCAGCGCGTCAAGGCGCGAATTGGCAAGGTCGTGCTTGTCATGGGACACGAAGCAGGCGCCCGACTGGTCGAAATCGTTGATCCCGGCCAGGTGGCTGCGGGTTTCCTCGGGGATGCCGGGCCAGTCCTGCTCGGCGTAGCCGCAGGTCGTCAGGCCGACAGGGATGGCAGGGGCCAGCTTGTGAAAGGCCGCGACCACATGGGGGTTGAAGGACATCACGGCAACCGGCCCGCCATAGCCTTGCAGGACATCCGCCACCCTTTCGTGCAACCGCCCGATATCAGGGCCAAGCGACATATCCTGGTCCTTGATCTCGATCAGCAGGGGCACGCGCCCCGCGACAAGATCCAGGAACTGCCGCAGGGTCGGGATGGGGTGGTCGGTCCCCAGCAGACGCCGGATCGCCAGGGAATCGGGGGCGAAATCCGTGACAAGGCCCTGGCTGCCCGTGAGCCGCGCGAGGTCGTAATCGTGAAACACCATCGGCGTGCCGTCGCGGGCGGGCTGGATGTCCAGTTCGATCCCATAGCCCGCGTCAATGGCAGCCTGCGCGGCGGCAAGGCTGTTTTCGGGAATGCCAAGGCCGTGCAGGCCACGATGGGCGATCGGCGTGGTCAGAAAGGCGGCGGGCAGCACCATCATGCCACCTCGAAGATGGCTTCGACCTCGACCGCGACGCCCAGGGGCAGGGCTGCGGCGGACACGGCGGCGCGGGCATGGCGGCCGGCGTCGCCGAACACCTCGACCATCAGGTCGGAACAGCCGTTGATCACCTTGGGCTGGTCGGTGAAATCCGGGGTGGAATTCACAAAGCCCGTCAGCTTGACCACGCGCTTCACCCGGTCCAGATCGCCCACGGCGGCCTTGAGTTGCGCGATCAGCGACAGCCCGCAGCGGCGCGCAGCGGCGGCGCCCTCCTCGACCGTCATGCCGTCGCCCAGGCGGCCCTTGATCAATCCGCCCTCGTCCTGGCTGATCTGGCCGGACACGAAGACCAGGTTGCCGGTCTGCACAAAGGGTACATAATTCGCGGCGGGCGCAGGGGCTGCGGGAAGGGTGATGCCCTTGTCGGCCAGGATCGCTTCGATGCTCATGATGTCCCTCGTATG
The DNA here is from genome assembly GCF_030863885.1 of Paracoccus actinidiae. Taxonomy (NCBI): domain Bacteria; kingdom Pseudomonadati; phylum Pseudomonadota; class Alphaproteobacteria; order Rhodobacterales; family Paracoccaceae; genus Paracoccus; species Paracoccus actinidiae. Next base: position 191,393 of record NZ_CP132956.1, on the reverse strand, counting down.
GCTCGGATTCGCGCGGCAGCCTAGCAAGGCATCCGTCACGCGACCAGAGCCTCGGCGCGCTTCAGGTCCACGCTGACAAGCTGGCTGACGCCCTGTTCGACCATGGTCACGCCGAACAGCCGGTCCATGCGTGCCATCGTGACGGCATGGTGGGTGATGATCAGGAAACGCGTATCGGTGCGCCGCGTCATCGCATCCAGCAGGTCGCAGAAGCGGCTGACATTGGCGTCGTCCAGCGGCGCGTCCACCTCGTCCAGCACGCAGATGGGGGCGGGGTTGGCCAGGAACACCGCAAAGATCAGCGCCATCGCGGTCAGGGTCTGCTCGCCCCCGGACAGCAACGACAAGGTGGACAGCTTCTTGCCCGGAGGCTGGCACAGGATTTCCAGTCCCGCATCCAGCGGATCGTCGGATTCGACCAGCACCAGCCGCGCCTCTCCGCCGCCGAACAGGGTGGTGAACAGCGTGGTGAAATTTGCGTTCACCGCATCAAAGGCTGCCAGCAGCCGTTCGCGCCCTTCGCGGTTCAGGCTGGTGATGCCCGCGCGCAGCGTGCGGATCGCGTCTTCCAGATCCGTCTTCTCAGTCGCAAGCCGGTCGCGCTCGGCTTCCAGTTCTCGCTTGTCTTCCTCGGCGCGCAGGTTGACCGCGCCCAATCCGTCGCGCTGCGTGCGCAACCGGGCGATCCGGTCGTCAAGTGCGGCGGCGGGCGTATCCGGGTCGATCTGCCCCAGCGAGGCCAGCAGCGCCTGCGGCGTCGTTTCGGCCTCTTCCTGAATGCGTTGGCGGGCGGCGGCTTCCGCGTCGCGGGCGGCCTCGGTTCGGGCCTCGCGCATGGCGCGGGCTTCGCGGGCCTCGGATGCGGCACGCTCGGCTTCCCGTTCGGCATGGGCGGCACTGCGGGCCCCATCCTCGGCGGCAGACAGGGCATCGCGGGCTTCGGACAATCGCGCCGTCGCCTGCGCTTCCTGTTCCGCCAGGCTGGAACGGCGTTGGGCCAGCAAGGCGGGCTGTGCCTGCGCATGGGCCAGGTCGTCCGTCGCGGCGTCGCGCCGGGCGATCAGTTCGGCGGCGCGCGTCCCGGCCTGTTCCAGCCGCTGCGTCCAGCCGGCCTGGTCCTTGGCGATCTGGTGCAGGCGCCGGGAACGGTCGCTGCCCTCGCGGCGCAATTCGTCAAGGGCCGCGCGGCGCGCCATGGTGGCGATCCGCGCGGCCTCGACCCCGGTGCGGGCATGGTCCAGGGCTGCGGCCGCGTCGTCCCGATCAGGCAATTCCGCCAATGCCGCGCAGGCCTGGGACAAACGGCCGCGCGCGTCATCGGCATCGGCCCCATGCCGGGCCAGTTCCGCGCGTGCCGATTCAGCACGGCTGCGGGCCATCGACAGATCCGATTCCGTTCGCGTCAGGGCGCGGGCCGCATCCGACAGGCTCCGTTCGGCGTCGCGCCGGGCATCGCGGGCGGATTTCTCGGTCGCCGTGGCGTCCGACAGGATGGCCCGCGCATCCTCATGCGCCTGGATGGCGACATCGGCCCGGGCCTCGGCCTCGGCGGCCTGTTCCGCCAATTCCGCAAGCTGGTTCACCTTTTGCAGATGCAGCGCAGCGGTGGACGAGGCCTCGCTGGCCATGACCCGCATCCCGTCCCAGCGGAACAGATCGCCCGCAGGCGTGACCAGACGCTGGCCAGGCTGCAACGCGGATTGCAAGACCTCGGCCGCAGCGGCATCCGCAACAAGCCCCACCTGAGACAACCGTCGCGCCAGAACATCGGGACCATCGACATGAAGCGAAAGGGCGTCCGCGCCGTCGGGCAAGGGCTGCGGATCGTCCCAGGCCGCCAGCAGATGCCAGCCGCTTTCGCCCATTCCGGCCAATCCCATCCGCAGATCGTCACCAAGCGCTGCGCCAAGGGCAAGCTCGTAGCCCCTGGCGACCGCGACCTTGTCCAGGATCGCCCTGCCCCCGGAGCCGCCGCGTTCCACTAGCCGCCGCAACGCGGCCATTTCAGCGGCAAGCGCACCGGCCTCACCCTCTGCCTCGGCCCGCGCGATGCGGGCGGCGGATTCGACTGCCTCGGCCTCGGTGCGGGCGGCCTCGGCGGCGGCCAGTGCGTCCTCGGCGGCTTCCGCGCGCCCGGCGGCCGCTTCCTGCGCCTGTTCCGCAACGGCAAGTGCGTCTTCGGCTGCGGCGCCGGCCTCGGCCGCGCGGTCGGCACCGGCCTGTGCGTCGGCGGCGGCGCGTTCGGACCGGGCCAGCATGGCGCGCAAATCCGCCACCAGCCGTTCCGCCGATTGATGTTGCGCCGCCAGCCGGGCGGCCTCGTCGGTCAGTTCCGCCAGCCGCGCCTCGATCTCGCGCAGCGCCTCGGCAGCCTCTTCGGCAGCATGGGCGGCAGCGTCCAGGCGGTCGTCATGGCCCTGGGCGGCGTGCTCCAACGCGGCTTTCTCGGCGGCCAGCCGTTCGACCACCTCGCCCGCATCGCGGTTCAGCGATTCTTCCCGGTCGATGTCATGGGCAAGCTGGGCGATGCGCGCCTGCAGGCCAATGACGGCCTGCGCGGCACGCGCATCGGCGTCATCCAGGGCCTCGCGTTCGACCAGGATGCGCGACAGGATGGCTGCGGCGACCTGTTCTTCCTCGCGCAACGCGGGCAGGGCCGCGTCCGCCGCCTCCCGCCGCGCAGCCGCCTCACGCGATGCCGCCTCGGCCGCGCCCGCATCGCGGATCGCCGTTGTCAGCGCCTCGGCTGCGGCCAGCCGCGCCGCCTCGGCCTCGGACCAGCGGCGATAGAGCAGCGCCCCCTCGGCCAGGCGCAGCGCCGCGCCGATGTCGCGGTATCGCGCGGCGGTGCGGGCCTGCCGGGTCAGCGACACGACCTGGGTGGACAACTGGTCCAGCGTGTCATCGACGCGCGTCAGGTTCGCTTCCGCCCCGTTCAGCTTCAGTTCAGCCTCGTGGCGGCGTTGATAAAGCCCGCTGATCCCCGCCGCCTCCTCCAGGATCCGGCGGCGGGACCGGGGCTTGGCGCTGATCAGCTCGCTGATCTGGCCCTGCCGCACCAGGGCCGGGCTGTGCGCCCCGGTCGAGGCATCGGCGAACAGCATCTGCACGTCGCGCGCCCGCACGTCCTTGCCGCCGATCTTGTAGGCCGACCCCGCGTCCCGTGTGATCCGGCGCACGATGTCGAACTGGTCATTGTCGTTGAAGCCCGCAGGGGCCAGCCGGTCGCGGTTGTCCACCGTCAGCACGACCTCGGCGTGGGCGCGGGCCGACCGGCGGGCGGTGCCGGCGAAGATCACATCCTCCATCCCCTCACCGCGCATGGCGGTGGGGCGGTTCTCGCCCATGACCCAGCGGAGCGCCTCTAGCAGGTTCGACTTGCCGCAGCCGTTCGGGCCGACCACGCCGGTCAGCCCCTCGCGGATGACCAGGTCGGTCGGGTCCACGAAGCTTTTGAAGCCGTTCAGTCGCAGACGGTCGAAGCGCAAGCAGTGGTTCCTTTTTGTTCTTATGCCGATTGTCGCATGACAGGGGTCCGAGTCAACCTGTCCGCGCTATATCTGGCGCAAGGCAACACACTTTCCACAAGATCGGCCTAGTCGACGGGCGGTTTCTTGCTACCATTGGCCCATGATCACCGCCCTGTCCCTGATTCTGGCCTTTGAACTGGTCGGAGAGATCCTGTCCCGCGCCCTCGACCTGCCCCTGCCCGGCCCGGTCGTGGGACTGTGCCTGCTGGTCGCGGCCTGCATCCTGCGCCCGGCGCTTGCCGCGCGGCTGAGGCCGACTGCCCAGGGCCTGCTGTCGCATCTGTCGCTGTTCTTCGTGCCTGCGGGGGTGGGTGTCGTAGCCCACCTGCCGGTGCTGCAGGAACATGGCATCGGGCTTGCGCTTGCGATCATGGGGTCTACGGTGCTGGCGATCGCGGCGGGGGCGCTGGCCTTCCAGTCGGTGGCACGGTGGACGGGGACGGTCGATCCTTCGGCACTCAAGGGGGCGAGGGATGACTGACCCGGCGCTGATCTGGTCTTATCTGGCCCAAGGGCCGCTGCTGTGGCTGACCGCGACGCTGGTGGCCTATGTGATCGGCGACGCGCTGTTTCGCGCAGCGGGGCGGCAAAGCTGGGCCAATCCGGTGCTGATCGCGGTGATCCTGCTGGCGGCGCTGCTGGGCGCGACGCGCACCGACTACGCCACCTATTTCGAGGGCGCGCAGTTCGTCCATTTCATGCTGGGGCCGGCGACCGTCTGCCTGGCGCTGCCGCTTTACGACAACCTGCCCCGCGTCCGCCGCGCCGCCTGGCCGATGCTGGCAGGTCTGGTCGTGGGATCGAGCGTGGCGATCGTGTCGGCCCTGCTGATCGCCCGCGCCTTCGGAATCAGCGGCCCGGTCCTCGCCTCGCTCGCGCCCAAGTCCACCACCGCCCCCGTCGCCATCGGCATCGCTGAGCGGATCGGCGGCCAGCCCACCCTGACCGCTGCCTTGGTCCTGCTGACCGGCATCTTCGGGGCGGTGGTGGTGACGCCCCTGCTGAACGTGCTGCGCGTGCGGGATTGGCGCGCGCGTGGCTTCGCCGTGGGCGTCGCCGCGCACGGGATCGGCACCGCGCGAGCGTTTCAGGTGAACGAGACGGCAGGCGCGTTCTCGGGGATCGGGATGGGGCTGAACGCGGTGCTGACAGCGGTTATTGCGCCGATTGTGGTGGGGTGGTTGGGGTGACGCTGACATTTTAGCCACAGCACTAAGAAAGGACTGTTGCAATTGACGCCAGATTCTTGCTCGACTGGGCGACAACAGGAATTTGATTGTCAAACCCATGCATTCCAACAACATAGTTCCAGATTATCAAAGCCTAATGCCTATGGTATTGCGGTTGGCAGCCCGTGGTGAGGTCCGTATCCGGGATGCAGTCCAAGAACTCGCAGAAACCTTGAAGTTGGACGCTCAGGCTCGTGCAACTCTGCTTCCGTCGGGGCGTCAGACGCTATTCGCCAATCGTGTCCATTGGGCCAAGACTTATCTCGCAAAAGCAGGTCTTATCCAGAATACGCGGCGGGGGTTTTTCCAGATCACAGAGCGGGGTCGGGCTGCATTACAGGTTTCGCCAGATCAATTGAACAACGGCTATCTCTCTCAATTCGAAGAGTTCCGGAATTTCCAAGGTAGATCGGATGACGCCCAAGGCGATGATATGAACATTGAACTTGGGGCCGCTGACGGAAAGGCCCTCACTCCCGATGAACTTATTCGGCTTACCCACCAGCAGCTGGAGGCAACGCTCGCTCAGGACCTCCTTGATCGAATAGCTGCGTCCTCTCCAGAGTTTTTTGAACGTTTGATCGTCAACCTGTTGCTGGCAATGGGTTATGGAGGATCTGTGACTGACGCAGGAAGAGCACTGGGCGCCAGTGGGGACAACGGCATCGACGGTGTGATCGACCAGGACCCTCTAGGTCTCGATAGGGTTATATTCAGGCAAAGAGATATGGCCCATATAACCCTGTCGGCTCAGGCGCAGTTCGCGACTTTTTTGGAGTCTTGACCGGCACAAGGCCAGCAAAGGTCTCTTCGTCACGACATCAAGCTTTACTGCCAGCGCACGCGAAACGGCAGAATTCTTAAGCAAGCGGATTGTCTTGATCGAAGGCACAGCATTGGCGCGCCTTATGATCCGCTACAACGTCGGCTGCCGGATTGAGCAGACGATCTTGCTCAAGAATCTTGACGAAGATTTCTTTGAGTAGCTCGGAGCATTTCTGGCCTGCGAAAAGCTTGGATCATTCCCCTGGCCGAAACGCCTTCACCTTCCCCGCATCCGTCTCGATCCGCGCCGCCCCAATCAGGTCCAGACAATAAGGCACCGCCGCAAAGACCGCGTTCAAGCAGGTCGCAATCGCCGCAGGCTTCCCCGGCAGGGTGATGATCAGCGTCGCGTCCCGGATCACCGCCGTCTGCCGCGACAGGATCGCCGTCGGCACCTCGCGCAAGGACGCGCGGCGCATTTCCTCTCCAAAGCCTTCTAGTTCCTTTTCCGCCACGTCCATCACCGCCTCGGGCGTTTGGTCGCGGGGGGCGGGGCCGGTGCCGCCGGTGACCAGGATCAGGTCGGCCCTGCCCTCGACCAGTTCGCGCAGGGTCGCGGCCACGCCCTCGCGCCCGTCGGGGACGATCACCCGGCTGATCTCCATGGGCGAGGTTACCACGTCGCGCAGCCAGGCCTCAGCGCCGGGGCCGCCCTTGTCCTCGTATTCGCCGCGGGCGGCGCGGTCGCTGACGGTGACGATGCTGATGCGGGCGGGACGATCGGTTGCGAGGGCGGTCATGCGGCGGGCCTTCTGCTGGACCGGGCCACTGTGGGACAGGCATGTGCAAAAGAAAAGGCCGCGGGGGTGCCGCGGCCCTTGGTCCGTGAGGCGGGCGGTTTACCTGTTCCGCGCGTTGCGGTTCGCGACCAGCTTCAGGCGCAGCGCGTTCAGGCGGATGAAGCCCGCCGCGTCCTTCTGGTCATAGGCGCCCGCGTCGTCCTCGAAGGTGACATGGGCCTCGGAATAAAGCGACTGGTCCGACCAGCGGCCGACGCAGGTGGCAAGCCCCTTGTAGAGCTTCAGCCGCACCGTGCCCGAGACGTGTTCCTGCGACTTGTCGATCAGCGCCTGCAGCATCTCGCGTTCGGGGCTGAACCAGAAGCCGTTATAGATCAGCTCGGCATAGCGCGGCATCAGGCTGTCTTTGAGATGGCCCGACCCGCTGTCCAGCGTGATCTGCTCGATCCCGCGATGGGCTTCCAGCAGGATCGTGCCGCCCGGCGTTTCATAGATTCCGCGAGACTTCATGCCGACGAAGCGGTTTTCCACGAAGTCCAGCCGGCCGATGCCATGCTTGCCACCCAACTCGTTCAACCGTGTCAGGATCGTGGCGGGCGACAGCGCCTGACCGTCGATCGCCACCGCATCGCCGCGTTCGAAGGTGATTTCCACGAATTCCGGCTGGTCCGGCGCATCCTCGGGGTTCACGGTGCGCTGATAAACGTAATCGGGGGCGGCCTCGGCGGGGTTTTCCAGCGCCTTGCCCTCGCTGGAGGTGTGCAGCAGGTTCGCGTCCACGCTGAAGGGCGCCTCGCCGCGCTTGTCCTTGGCGATGGGGATCTGGTTCTGTTCGGCGAACTCGATCAGCTTGGTGCGGCTGGTCAGATCCCACAGACGCCAGGGCGCAATGACCTTGATCGACGGATCCAGCGCATAGGCCGACAGTTCGAACCGCACCTGGTCGTTGCCCTTGCCGGTCGCGCCATGGGCCACCGCATCCGCGCCGTGCTGGTGGGCCAGTTCCACCAGCCTCTTGGAAATCAGCGGACGCGCGATCGAGGTGCCCAGCAGGTACAGCCCCTCGTACAGCGCATTGGCCCGGAACATGGGGAACACGAAGTCGCGCACGAATTCCTCGCGCAGATCCTCGATGTGAATGCTTTCCGGCGCGATGCCCAGCAGTTCGGCCTTGGCGCGCGCCGGTTCAAGTTCCTCGCCCTGGCCCAGGTCGGCGGTGAAGGTGATCACCTCGCAGCCGTATTCGGTCTGCAGCCATTTCAGGATGATCGAGGTATCCAGCCCGCCCGAATAGGCAAGGACGACTTTTTTCGGCGCGTCAGACATGCGGTTAACCCTTCGGCAAAGTTTCCGGGGCCATAAGGCAGATGGCGCGGTGTCACAAGGGCCGCAGACCGCGTCCCCTTGCCAAACGCCCGCTTTCGCGTCATGCGCAGGCGCATGGAAAACCTTGCCTCCTTTGCCGCCCTGGTCCGCAACGCCGAAATCGCAATTCGTGACCTGTTCGAGCCGACGCCCCTGCAGCGCAACGACTACCTTTCAGCCAAGTTCGGGGCAGAGATCTGGCTCAAGCGAGAGGACCTGACCCCCGTGCGCAGCTACAAGCTGCGGGGCGCGTTCAATGCGATGCGCAAGCGGGTCGTGCCGGGCCAGGCGACGAATGCGCATTTCGTTTGCGCCAGCGCGGGCAATCACGCGCAGGGCGTGGCCTTTGCCTGCCGTCATTTCGGGGCCAGGGGCACGATCTTCATGCCGGTGACGACGCCCAGGCAGAAGATCGACAAGACCAAGATTTTTGGCGGCGACGCGATTGAGATCGTGCTGACCGGGGATTACTTCGACCAGACGCTGGCCGCATCCCAGGCCTTTGCTGCACAGCAGGATGCGCAGTTCCTGCCCCCCTTCGATTCGGCCGACGTGATCGAAGGGCAGGCGACCGTGGGCCTTGAAATCCTGGAACAACTGGGCGGCGCGCCCGACCTGGTGGTGCTGCCCGTGGGCGGGGGCGGACTGTCGGCCGGGATCACGCGATACTTTGCCGACATGGCCCCGGATGTGTCCTTTGCCTTTGCAGAACCGCTGGGCGGGGCCAGCCTGCAAGCCGCGCTGCAACAAGGCGCGCCGGTGGCCCTGCCTGCCGTGGACAATTTCGTCGATGGTGCCGCCGTGGCCCGCATCGGCGCCCTGCCCTTCGTGGCGCTGCGCCGCTTCAGCCCCCAAGACGTGTATCTGGCGCCCGAGGACCGCATCTGCATCACCATGCTGGAGATGCTGAACACCGAGGGCGTGGTGCTGGAACCCGCAGGCGCGCTTGCCATCGACGTGCTGGGCGATCTGGGCGATCTGACCGGCAAGCGCGTGGTCTGCGTCTGCTCGGGCGGGAACTTCGACTTCGAGCGCCTGCCCGAGGTCAAGGAACGCGCCCTGCGTTTCGCCGGGGTGAAGAAGTATTTCGTGCTGCGCCTGCCGCAACGTCCCGGCGCGCTGCGCGATTTCCTGGAACTGCTTGGTCCCGACGACGACGTGGCACGGTTCGAGTATCTCAAGAAATCGGCGCGCAACTTCGGCTCGATCCTGATCGGCATCGAAACATCGGCGCCCCAGAACCTGACCGCGCTGAAGACGCGGCTGGATCACGCGGGCTTTGTTTACCGCGACATCACCAACGACGAAATTCTGGCCGAACTGCTGGTCTGATCTTCGGCTTTCGACTTGGCGCTTAACGGGGCCTTTACCGCCAAGGGGTTATCACCTTGGCATGAAACGCGCGAATCGCCAGACACCTGTTCTTGCCAAGCCGTCCACGAACCGGCTGACGCGGCGCGTCCTGGTTGTCAGCCCCAATGCCGCCCAACGGCGCATCTTCGCGATCCAGCTGAAGCGCGCCCATTACGAGGTGATGGAGGCGGGGTCGGTCGCCGACGCGCTGCAACTATGCCAGCGGAACGAACCCGACATCATCCTGTCCGACTGGTCCCTTCCCGGCCGGGCGGGAATGGAATCCGGGCTGGATCTGTGCCGGGCTTTCCGGGCCGGTGAACGGCGCAACTACGGCTATTTCGTGCTGCTGACCTCGGCCCAGGACAACGAGGATATCGCCCGAGGGTTGGAGGCCGGGGCGGACGATTTCCTGACCAAGCCCGTCACCCAACAGGAATTGCTGGTGCGCCTGGCCGCCGGCGAACGCATCCTGCGGGTCGAGGAGGATTTGCGCGCCAGCAATGCCCAGCTTCGCACGGCCCTGGACCAGTTGCGCGACACCCAGGCCGCCATCGACCGCGACCTGACCGAGGCGCGCAAGCTGCAGCAAGGCCTTGTCAAGCAGCGGTCGGGCCGTTTCGGGTCGATCCAGCTGTCGCTGTTGCTGCGCCCTGCGGGCCATATCGGCGGCGACCTGGTAGGGTTTTTCCCCATCGGAGAGGACCGGGTGGGCATATACGCCCTGGACGTGTCGGGCCATGGGGTGACGGCGGCGCTGCTGACGGCGCAGTTGTCGGTGCATCTGTCGGGATCTTCCGACCAGAACGTCGCCCTGCGCGCGGCACAAACCGGGACCGATGCGGTCAGCCCGGCCGCCCTGGCGCATTTCTTCAACAACATGATGCTCGAGGAGATGGCGACCGACACCTATTACACGATGATCTATGCCGATCTGAACCATGCGACGGGGCGGTTGCGGATGGTGCAGGCGGGACATCCCCATCCGGTTCTGCAACGCGCGGACGGGACCGTCCGTCCCTTGGGCAATGGCGGAATGCCCATCGGCGTCTTCGAAAATCCGATCTTCGACGAGATCGACCTGATGCTGGAACCGGGCGACCGGCTGCTGATCTGTTCGGACGGCATTACCGAGGCCACGAGCCCCGCAGGCCGCCTGCTGGGCGACGACGGGGTCGAGGCCATCCTGCGCACCAACGCCTTTCTGGGCGGCCATGTGTTCCTGGAATCCATGGCCTGGTCGGTGTCGGAATATTGCCGGGGCGAACGTCAGGACGATATGTCCGCGGTGCTGATCGAATATCTGGCCCCCGCCGAAGCCCTGCCCCTGCCCGGCCGCTAGATCACGTGCCGGAACCGGGCCAGGAAGGCCCGCACGCCCGGGTCGGCCAGCAGGTCCATGGCAGCACGTGGGCTGGCCCAACGGGCGCTGTGATGCAGTTCTGTCGGGGCGGACAGGCGCAGGATCGGGCGGGCGATCCAGATGTGGCACAGCTTTTCGGCGTATTGCCCATAATTCGGCATGAAGGCGAACCGGCGATAGGCGCCCAGCCTGCGGGCGTTGCCGATGGTCCAGCCGGTTTCCTCGAACACCTCGCGGTGCAGGGCGCGCAACCCGGATTCGCCGGGATCGATGCCGCCGCCGGGCAGTTGGAATTCGGCTTCCGGCGCGGACTGGTGGGTCAGCAGCAGCCGTCCGTCGCGAACCAGCAGGGCATAGGCGCCGGGGCGCAACTTGTGGCGCTGGCCGGGTTGCGGGGGATGGCCGTATCGGCGGATCATCGGGGTCTCCGGTCGTTCGCGCCCCTCTAGCGCAGCTATGGGACGGGCGAAAGCCGCCCCCTTGGGATTGTCGGCAAACATCCTATATTGGGCGCGACCCGGCCCGCCCTGAGCGGGCCTGCCCAGGATTTCAGGAATAACGCATGAGCAAGATCAACCAGATCGCATGGGACGACACGGTTTTGCCGTTCCAGCTGGACCGTTCGGACATTCGCGGACGTGTCGCGCGCCTGGACGGGGTGCTGGACCACATCCTGTCGCGCCACGATTACCCCGCGCCCGTGGGTGCCATGGTGGCCGAACTGGCGCTGTTGGCGGCCCTGGTCGGCCCGACCGTCAAGCTGCGCTGGAAGCTGAGCATGCAGGTCCGCGGCAATGGCGCGATCCGCACGCTGGCCGCCGATTATTATGCCCCCGAACACGACGGCGCACCCGCCCGCATCCGGGCCTGGGCCAGCTTTGACGCCGACCGCCTGGACGACCGTCCGCCCTTTCAGCAGGTGGGCGAGGGGTATTTCGCGATCCTGATCGACCAGGGCCAAGGCTCGCTGCCCTATCAGGGGATCACGCCGCTTGCCGGCGGGTCGCTGTCGGCCTGCGCCCAAACCTATTTCGCGCAATCCGAGCAGTTGCCGACCCGGTTCCAGCTGGCCAGCGGAATGTCGCGCCTGACAGGCCAGGACAGCCACTGGCGCGCCGGGGGCGTAATGCTGCAAACCCTGCCCGCTACCTCCATGCAAGGCGAAGGCGGCAGCGGCGAGGGCGGGCTGATCCAGGCCGCCGACATCCTGCAAGGTGTGGAATCCGAGGATTGGAACCGCGCCAACCTGTTGCTGGACACGGTCGAGGTGCTGGAACTGATCGGCCCCTCGGTCGGGCCCACGGATCTGCTGCTGCGCCTGTTCCACGAGGAGGAACCGCGCGTCTTCGACACGCAGCGGGTGGAATTCGGCTGTTCCTGCACTGCCGACCGGGTGCGCAACACGCTGTCGATCTATTCGGCCAAGGACATCGCGCATATGACCACGGATGCGGGCATCGTCACCGCCGACTGCCAGTTCTGCGGCGCGCATTACGAATTCGACCCGCAAAGCCTGGGCTTCGAAGCCACGGTGGATGCCGACGGCCAGCCCCTGTCCGACAGGGCGGCCGAGTGATCCCGGACTGGTCCGAGGATCGCCTGCGCCAGGCCCTGTCCGTCATGGCGGGGCCGACATCGGATTACGACCTGAACCCGGACGTGGCACCTCCTGCGGGCAACCTGCGTCCGGCGGGGGTGCTGGCGGCGTTCCATCAGGACAACGGCAGGCTGGTCCTGACCAAGCGCGCATCGGGGCTGCGCCACCATCCCGGCCAGATCGCCCTGCCGGGCGGCAAGGTCGATCCGACGGATGCCGACGTCATTGCCGCCGCCCTGCGCGAGGCGCAGGAGGAAGTGGGGCTGGATCCCGCGCAGGTCGATCTGCTGGGCACCCTGCCCCCCCACCGAACCGTGACAGGCTTTGCCGTGACCCCCGTCATCGGCATCATCCGCGGCCCTTTCGACCCCCGCCCCGAACCGGGCGAGGTGGACGAGGCCTTTACCCTGCCCTTTGCCCATGTCGCCGATCCCTCTCGCTATCGCGTGGAACGCCGGCGCTGGCGCGAAGGCTGGCGCAGCTATCACGCGGCGCCCTTTGGCCCATACTACCTGTGGGGCGCGACCGCGCGGATCCTGCTGGGCCTGGCCAAGAGGATGGGGGCGTGACGCAACTTCCAGCCCAGGTCACGGGGGATCCTGCCCTGCAATCGGTTTTCGACGCCATCGAGGCCGGCGGGCATCGCGCCTGGCTGGTGGGGGGCGCAGTCAGGAACGCGTTGCTGGGCGAACCAGTGGGCGACCTGGACCTGGCCACCGATGCGCCGCCCGATGCCGTGATGCGCCTTGCAGAACGGGCAGGATTGAAGCCTGTGCCGACCGGCATCGACCATGGCACGGTGACGGTCGTGGGCGACGGGCGCGGGTTCGAGGTGACGACCCTGCGCCGTGATGTCGAAACCGATGGACGCCATGCAGTCGTGGCCTTTTCGGACGATCTGGACGGGGACGCCCGGCGCCGCGATTTCACCATGAACGCGCTTTACGCCGACCGGCATGGCATGGTCATCGACCCGATTGCGGGCCTTGACGACCTGCGCGCCCGCCGGTTGCGCTTTGTGGGCAATCCCGCCCGCCGCATTGCCGAGGATTACCTGCGCATCCTGCGGTTTTTCCGCTTTCTCGCCTGGTATGGCCGCGACGCCGATCCTGCGGCCGTGGCGGCCTGCCAAAGCTTGCGCGATGGCTTGGACGGAATTTCGCGCGAACGCATTGGGCAGGAACTGCGCAAGCTGCTGATGGCCCCCGATCCGGTGCCCGCCGTCCGGCTGATGCAGGATACGGGCGTGCTGGACAAGGTCTTGCCGGATGCGACGCCGGATCGGCTTTATGCGCTTCAATCCCCCGCCCCCTGGCTGGCGCGCCTTGCGGCGTTGTCGCAAGCAGACTTGGCCCATCCCCTGCGCTTGTCGCGGTCCGAGGCGCGCGACCATCGCACCCTTGTCACCGCCTTGGCCAACGACTGGTCCTTTGGCCGCATCGCCTATCTCCTGCACGGCGATCTGGCCCATGGCGCCGCGCTGCTGGTGCAGACCGGCCCGTCCGGCCCCCGTCCCGGCTGGCCCGCCGCGCAGGAGGCTGTCCGCCCCCTGCCCATCGCCGCCGCCGACCTGCAACCGCATCTGCAAGGCCCCGCCCTGGGCCGGGGCCTGAAAGCTGCCGAAGATGCCTGGATCGACGCGGGCTTCGCCATGCCCGCCCCTGCCTTGATCGACATCGCCCTTTTGGCCGGAGAGGCCCCATGACCCTGCACCACCGCCTTGGCCGCCTGATCGACGCTTTTCGCCCCGCCGACGGCCCGCCGCCCGCGACGCTGCTGGCCTTTTTCCGCTGGTGCCTGGCGGGGGCCGGCGGCGGGCTGACACTGGCCGCCATCGCCTCGGCCCTGGGCGGGGTCGCGGATGTCGTGGCGGCGGTGCTGCTGGGCTGGGTGGTCGATGCCATCGCCACGGGCGATCCGGGTGCCTTCTGGTCCCAGAACGGACTGCTAGTGGCGGCATTTGCAGGATTTTTCCTGTTGCTGCGTCCCGTGATCTTCGGCCTGTCCACGGCCACATCCAGCGTGATCATCGGCCCGAACGTGTTGCCCCTTGTGTTGTCGCGGATCCATCGCTGGACGATGGGCCATTCGGTCGCCTTCTTCGACAACGACTTCGCGGGCCGCCTGGCGCAAAAGCAGATGCAGACCGCCCGCGCCGTCACCGATGTCGCATCCGAGATGGTGAACGTGGTGGCCTTTGCCCTGGCCTCGATCCTGGGATCGGCGGCGTTTCTGGTGTCCGTCGATGCCTGGGGGGCGGTGGCCCTGATCCTGTGGCTGTTGTCCTATCTGGTGCTGATCAAGTTCTTCCTGCCGCGCATCCGGGCGAAATCGGGTGCCCGCGCATCGGCCCGCGCGATGATCACGGGCCAGGTTGTCGATACCATCACCAACATCAAGACCGTCAAGCTGTTTGCCCATGCCGAACACGAGGATCGCGCCGCCTTGGGCGCCATGGCCGGATTCCGCGACCGGGCGCTGGATTTCGGTGTGGTCAGCAGCACCTTTCGGATGTCGCTGATGGTGATCGCGGGCGTGTTGCCCGTGATCCTGGTGGGCGGGTCGATCATGCTGTGGCGGCAGGGCCAGGCCACGCCGGGCGACGTGGCGGCGGCAGGCGCCATCGCCATGCGCCTGAGCCAGATGACCGGCTGGGTCAGCATGGCGCTGATGGGCATCTGGGGCAGCGTGGGCGAGGTCGAGGACGGCATGAAGACCCTGTCCCCGCCCCATGCCCTGACCGATGCGCCCGACGCCGTGCCTTTGGACCGCGTTGCGGGGCGCGTCGACTTCGATCATGTGGGCTTTGCCTATGGCCGCGACGCGGGCGGATTGCAGGAGGTGGACCTGCATATCCGCGCGGGCGAAAAGGTCGGCATTGTCGGCGCCTCGGGCGCGGGCAAGTCCACCATGGTCGCGCTGCTGCTGCGTCTTTACGACGTGGAAAAGGGCGCGATCCGCATCGACGGGCAGGATCTTCGCCATGTGACCCAGGAAAGCCTGCGCCGCCAGATCGGCATGGTCACGCAGGAAACGGCGATGTTCAACCGCTCGGCCCGCGACAACATCCTGTATGGACGCCCCGGCGCCACCCAGCCCGAGATCGAGGCTGCCGCAAGGGCAGCCGAGGCGCATGACTTCATCCTGAACCTTCAGGATCACGCGGGGCGCAAAGGCTATGACGCGCATCTGGGCGAACGCGGGGTCAAGCTGTCGGGCGGACAGCGCCAGCGGATCGCGCTTGCCCGCGCCTTCCTCAAGGACGCCCCGATCCTGGTCCTGGACGAGGCCACAAGCGCCCTGGACAGCGAGGTCGAGGCCCAGGTCCAGGACGCCCTGGTGCGCGCCATGAAGGGCAAGACCGTGCTGGCCATCGCGCACCGCCTGTCCACCATCGCGGAACTGGACCGGATCGTCGTCATGGACGACGGGCAGATCGTCGAACAGGGCAGCCATGCGCAACTGCTGGCGCGCGGCGGGCTTTACGCCCGTTACTGGAACCGTCAGTCGGGCGGCTTCCTGGGGACCGAGGAAGCGGCGGAATGACCCTGTGGAACGTCGAACGCCTGGGCCGGCGCGGCGACGGGGTGGCCGTGGGCAACGCGGGCCGCGCCCTTGCCGCCCTGACCCTGCCAGGCGAGGAAATCGAGGGCGAGGCCCAGGGCGGCCGCATCGCCGCCCCGCGCATCGTCACCCCCTCGCCCGACCGGGTGCGGCCAGTTTGCGCGCATTACCGCGCCTGCGGGGGCTGTTCGCTGATGCACGCGACCGAAGGCTTTACGACCGCCTGGAAACAGCAGGTGGTGACCGCAGCCTTGGCCGCGCGCGGATTGCCCGCGCCCATTGCAGGGATCCATGTCTCGCCCCCCCAGTCGCGGCGGCGGGCGGTGCTGTCGGGCAGGCGCACGAAAAAGGGCGCCCTTGTCGGCTTTCACGCCCGCGCATCCGACGTGATCGTGGATCTGGCGGAATGCCACGTCATGCGCCCCGAGATCACCGCCGCCCTGCCCTTGCTGCGGCGGATCACCGCCGCCGGCGCCTCTCGCGGCGGCGAGTTGTCCATGACCGTGATCCATGGCCCTGCCGGGCTGGACCTGACCGTGACGGGCGGAAAGCCCCTGGATCCCGGTCTGTTCCAGACCCTCGCCGCCTTGGCGGAGGAAGGCGACCTGGCCCGGCTGACGTGGCAGGATCAGACGGGGGACGCACAGCCAATCACCCGCCGTCCGCCCCCCCTGCCCATGGGCCGGGCGCGGGTTGTCCCTCCGCCCGGCGGCTTTTTGCAAGCAACAGCCGAGGGCCAGGCGGCGCTGCTGGCGGCGGTGCGGAATTTCACGGCAGGGGCCACCCGGATCGTCGATCTGTTTTCTGGCTGCGGGACGTTTTCCCTGCCCCTGGCGGAAACCGCATCGGTCCACGCGGTCGAGGGTTTGGCCGCGCCCCTTGCCGCGCTGGATGCCGGTTGGCGGGGCGCGCCAGGCCTCAACCGCGTCACAACCGAGATTCGCGACCTGGCCCGACGCCCGCTGATGATCGACGAGCTGAACCGGTTTGACGCAATCGTGATCGACCCCCCTCGGGGCGGGGCCGAGGCCCAGGTCCGGGAAATCGCGACATCCCGGGTGAATCGCCTGGCCTTCGTCGCTTGCGATCCGGTCAATTTCTCAAGGGATGCGCAACTTCTTGCCGAAGGTGGATTTGTGCTGGATCGGCTGATCGTGGTTGATCAGTTCCGCTGGTCGCCCCACGTCGAAACCGTGGCAGAATTTGTCAGAACCTAGCCAGATCACATTGCCTTGTGATAAGAAACATCCATAAAAAATCAAAAACGCCAGAGGCAGTGATGTTCAAGCCAACGCGCCGCGCCGTCGCATTTTCCTTGCTCGCCTTTGTGGCGGCTTGCGGCAAGCCGGAAAGCAAGTTCAAGGGCTATAACGGCCCCGCCGTGACCCAGGTCGTGGTCAACAAGGGCGCCCGCAAGATGTATCTTCTGCACGGCACGACCGTGCTGAAATCCTATGACGTGGGCCTGGGCAACGTGCCCGTGGGCCACAAGCAGTTCGAAGGCGACGGCAAGACGCCCGAGGGGGTTTACTTCATAGACCGCTTCAACCCGCGCAGCCGGTATCACCTGTCGGTTGGCGTGTCCTATCCCAACCCGCAGGATGCCGCCCTGGCAACCGCACTGGGCCGTCACGCTGGCGGCGACATCTTCATCCATGGCCGCGGCCCCGAGGGCAACCGTTTCGCCCAAAGCAATCGCGACTGGACCGCAGGCTGCATCGCCGTCAAGGACGAGGAGATCGAGGAGGTCTATGCGATGCTGCGCCCCGGGGTTCCCATCGTGATCAACCCCTGATCCCCGCCGCCCATGGAACAAGGCCCCGGACGCCCGGGGCCTTTTGCATTCCGGCGATCAGCTGCCGGTCAGCAGCGTCCACCACAGCTTGCCGGATGGTTCCTGATACCAGGCAATCCCCAGGCTCGTGGCGGCCGGATCCATGATCACGTCGCGCGTGTCCCGTGTCCCCATCCAGGCAGTCAGTGTCTGGACGTCGTTTTCGTAGGATTCCGAGATATTCTCCCCGATGACCGTGCCAAAATATCCGGCCCGGCGCGCCCGGTCCAGCGGCGAGGATCCGTCCGATCCCCAATGCCACGCCCGGTTCTGGGCAGACATGTCGCGCGAATGGGCCAGGGCGGCGGCCGACAATTGCGGGTTCAGCGTCAATGGCAGGGCGGCGATGTTTCCCCGCAGCGTGTTGATTTGCTGCAACACGCGGATGGGAATTTGCTGTTCCTCGGCGGCGCTGATCTGGTTGCCCGTGGGCATCGCCTGCCCGCCGGGCCCGACCGGCGGCAAACTGCGCGGCTGGCAGGCGGCAAGCGCCATCAGCGACAGCATCGCGATCACCTTGTAATTCGGCATGTTTTCGCCATCCCTCGTGTTTTTATGGCGCAGATCTATCGAAGGACCATGACCCGATCAAACCCACGAATTCGTGAACCGGCGGCGTTGTGGCATCTTGGTCCCACAGCAGTTTGAATTGCTGGAATCGCTGCCCGGTCGTATAGGTCGTTCCTGCCGCATGAGGCGGAGTGGTCAAGGCCGTCCAGCAAGAACGGCCATCCTTCGAAGGACATGGGAAGATGAGCAAATCATCCACGATCAGCCGCCGGGCCTTCCTGGGTTCGGCCGCAGCATTGGGTGCCGCCGGCCTGGCGATTCCGGCGCTTGCCCAGCAATACGACCCCTATACGGGCCAGCCGATCCAGGGCGTGCCGGTCCCCGGCGCAACGCCCGATGCAGGGGCGGTGCAGTTCGATCCGAACGCCGATGGACGCCATAACATTTCCAGCTTTTCGGGCCAAAGCTGGCAGCCTCATTTCCAGACGCTGGCGAATGGCGCAATCCTGTGCGACCTGACCTCGCGCGCGGTGCATTTCTGGTCCGAGGACGGCAGCACCTATCGGGTCTATCCCTCGTCCATCCCGGTCAGCACGGAACTGACCCGCACCGGCCGGACCGAGATCATCAAGAAGGTCGAAGGCCCAAGCTGGTCGCCCACGCCTGAAATGAAGGCCCGCAATCCGGAATGGCCGGATTTCGTGCCGCCGGGCCCGGACAATCCCCTGGGAACCCATGCGCTGTGGCTGTCCTGGCAATATTACCGCATCCACGGCACGCACGACACGCGCAAGATCGGGCGCAAGTCGTCGAACGGCTGCATCGGGCTGTATAACGAACATATCCTGGAACTGTACAACCTGACCAAGATCGGCACGCAGGTTCTGGTGATCTGACAAAGGGGGCGGAAAGGCCCCCTTTTCCGTGATTCGATCCGGCAATATGCGCATCTGCCCTGCCTACCAACCAAGCCTTGGAAAGGAACGGCATTTACAAACCAAAAATGAAATTCCCCCAGGGCAGCTCTTTTTGAAAACAGCTTATTTTAACGTAAACGTGATATGTCGTTTGCCCGGCAGCCTTGCAGCGAATAGGTCTTTGATGGGCGGCCGTCATCAGACTTCCCATTCCCAATTCGACTTGTTGCAGGTTAACGCATGAATACCCATAAACTCGGCCTTGCTGCCATAGCCACTGCCGTGGCGATCAGCGCCGCCCCTGTCGCCCAGGCGGCAACCATCCCCTTCTCGGAAACCATCACGCAGAACTTCGGCAAAAATGCCGGCCATGTTGAACCGGTCTATGGCAAGGGCGGCTTGGCTGACAATTACGTGACGGTCTTGGACAGGCTGGATACCACCGGCAACCGCTTCTATCACGAGATCAGCTTTGGCGATCTGGTCTATGAGACGATCAGCAGCCTGACGCTGACGCTGAAAGTTGCGGATGCGGCGTACAGAAGCGCCTGGATCTTCCCGGTAGAGGATTGGCGTGTTTACGGATCGAACAACGGCGGTACGAACGAGCAGGATCGCAGCGAACTTGGCAGCAAGATCACTGGCAATGACTGGTCCATGACACTGACATCGGGGTCGGTGCTGACTCAGGCACTTGCGGCCGGAAAAATGGCTTTCTGGTTCGGCGATAAAGGGGGTGTAGAGAATGATTTCAAACTGTTCTCGGCCAGTGTGACTATCGAAGGCCAAGCCGAAGCCCCCGCCCCGGTGCCGCTGCCCGCCGCTGGTTTCCTGCTGGTCGGCGCGCTTGGCGGTTTGGCTGCAATGCGCCGCCGCAAGGCCGCAGCCTGAATAGTAAGGAACGGCCCCAAATTGGGGCCGTTTCTTTTTTGACTATACCCAGCCTCCGATATTGTCGCGCACCACGTTCAACATCACCTCAACATGCGCAGGGTCGTCGTTCAGGCAGGGGATGTAGGTGAATTCCTTGCCGCCCGCGTGTTCGAAGCTTTCGCGGATCTCGCCGTTGATCTCCTCCAGCGTCTCGATGCAGTCCGAGGAGAAAGCGGGAGAGATCACCGCGATGTCGGTGATGCCGCGTTTCGCCAGTTCGGCCACGTGTTCGACGGTATAAGGGCGCAACCATTCCTCGGTTCCGAAGACGGACTGGAAGGTCGTGTCGATCACGCCGTCGGGCCAGCCCAAAGCCTCTTTCAGCAGGCGCGAGGTCTTCTGGCACTGGCAGTGATAGGGATCGCCCTCCAGCAGATAGCGTCTGGGCATCCCGTGATAGCTGGCGACCAGCTTGGCGGGCACCTTGTCGCCCAGGGTGCGGCGCACCGATGCGGCCAGGGCCGAGATGTAATCGGGCCGGTCGAAATAAGGCTCGCAGGTGCGCACCGCAGGCTGCCATTTCTGCGCCATCAGCGCCCGGAACAGCTGATCGTTGGCCGTGGCCGAGGTCGCCCCCGCATATTGCGGGTAAAGCGGCAGGAACACGATCCGCTGGCAACCCGCCTTGACCATCCGGTCCAGCACGTCCTGCGTGGACGGGTTGCCGTAACGCATACAGAACTCGACCATCACGCTGTCGCCCCATTCCGCCTGGGCACGTTCGCGCAGCGCCTCGGTCTGGGACCGGGTGATGGTCATCAGCGGGCTTTCGTTCTTTTCCTTGTTCCAGATCAGCTTGTAGTTCTTGCCCGAGGTGAAGGGCCGCTTGGTCAGGATGATCCCCTGCAGCAGCGGCTGCCATTTCCAGGCCGGATAGTCGATCACCCGCCTGTCGGACAGAAACTCGTTCAGATAGCGGCGCATGGACCAATAGTCATAGCCGTCGGGCGTGCCCAGGTTGGCGATCAGGATTCCCGTCTTCTTCTTCTTCGGGATCGAGGGATGGTCGGCGGGCGCGTGGGCTGGCTTCATGTCTTGGTCCTGATTTCTTTCAGCGCGTCTTCAAGTCGTGTGGTGGCCGATCCCCGCCGCAGGGGCTTGGGCTGCGTGTCCGAGGGCGACCATCCGGTCAAAAAGACCAGATCAAAGGTCACGGCGATACGGGACGGATCGTCGCGGTCGGCGTGGTGTTCGGCCAGGATGGCGGCAGCGCGGGCAAAGACCGCGCGATCGGTCGGGCGGCGCAGGCGGGCGGCCATTGCATTGCCCTCGCCCATGGCGCGCAGGTCATGGGCCAGGTGGATCAGGTCGCGATAGCTGGCCTTCTGCGGCAGCAGATCGGCCACCGGCAGGGCCAGCCCGGCGCGGCCGATCAGCCCGCCCATGTCGCGGATCTCGCCCATGGGCAGGATGCGGGGGGACAGGCCGCCGGTCAGCTCCACCTCGGCCTGGGCCAGGGCGCCCCGCAACTCGTGCAAGGTCTGGCCGCCGAAACAGACGGCGATGAACAGCCCGTCTTCACGCAAGGCCCGTGCGCACTGGGCGATCTGGCCCACAGGATCGTCGGCCCAATGCAGCGCCATGGCGTGAATGACCAGGTCATGCGCGCCGGGCTGCAGATCCAGCACGGGATCGTCGCGGATGACGCGGGCATCGGGAAAGGCCCGGCCCCACAGATCGGGAAATCCGGTGACCAGGGCGGGGGCGGTAAACCTTCTGTTAATCTCGGCCAGCCTATCCTGGATCTCGTCGGCGGCAAGCCGGTGCAGGACATCGACAAGGCCCTGCCCGATCGCGCGGTCCCGCTGGCGCAGCAGCGCAGGACGGTCGGTCAGCGCGGGACGATGGTTGGGTTCGGGCATTTTCATGAAGGGAACATAGGGTGCTTCAAGGGGCGATGAAAGGCGCGTTGCGCCTGCTGTATCCGCCGCAATGCGTGGCCTGCGGCGCGCCCGTGGCGGGCGGGACCGAGGGTCCGGGACAGCTGTGCCCGGCCTGCTTTCCCGACACGCGCTTCATCACCGGGGCGGCCTGCACGCGCTGCGGGGTTCCCCTGCCCGATGACGGGACCAGCCTGCCCGATCCCACCCTGACCTGCGACGATTGCATGGTGATGGCCCGGCCCTGGGGCCAAGGCCGGGCGGCCATGGTTTACGCGGGCACGGGGCGGCGGCTGGTGCTGGCGCTGAAGCACGGCGACAGGCCCGACCTGGCGCCCGCCCTTGCGGGTTGGCTGGCACGCACGGCCGCACCCTTGATGCAGCCTGACACCATCGTGGCGCCCGTGCCGCTGCACCTGCGACGGCTGCTGAAGCGGAGGTATAACCAGGCTGCGCTGATTTCGGGGCGCGTAGCGCAAGCGCACGGGGCCTTGCACCTGCCCGACCTGCTGATACGGCGGCGTCATACGCCCGGCCAGGATCATCGCGGGGTCGGCGACCGTTTCGCCAATGTCGCCGGCGCGCTCGGGGTAAACCCCCGGCGCATGGCGGCCCTGGCAGGGCGGCCCGTGCTGCTTGTCGATGACGTGATGGCCTCGGGCGCCACGCTGAGCGCCGCGGCGGACGCGCTGCTGGCAGCGGGATCGGGACCGGTTTCGGTCGCGGTTCTGGCAAGAGCGGTCAAGGATGACTAGATACGGGGTCACAGGAAAGGAACCACCCATGACCCAAGCCCCGATCACCATCTATACCACCCGCAGTTGCCCCTTCTGCATCCGCGCCAAAGGATTGCTGCGCGACAAGAACGCCCCCTATGACGAAATCGACGTGGGCGCCGATCCGTCGGTGCGCGCGCAGATGACGCAGCGCGCCGGGGGCCGCCGCACGGTGCCGCAGATCTTCATCGGCGACCGGCACGTGGGCGGCTGCGACGACCTGTTCGATCTGGAACGCCAGGGCAAGCTGGACGCATTGCTGGCAGGCGCCGCCTGACGCGGCCCGTGACGCAAGGTCCGGCCATTGTCGGGCTTGACCCGGAGGCGGTGGGCGGGGCACGGTCTCGGCTTCGCCCCGCGCCGCGACATCACCTTCTTTCGCCTTTGGATCCATGACCTTGCCTGCGACCGATACCAACCGCCCCCGGGCCAATGACAGGCTTGCCGCAAGCCTGTTCGCCGAGGTATTGATCGCCGAGCAACTGTCGCGCAACCTGATCGGCAAGGCCTTGCCGCGCGGAATGCAGATCTCTCATTTCTCGGTCCTGAACCTGCTGGCCCATGTGAACGAGGAGCGCACCCCCGCGCAACTGGCCCAGGCGTTCCATGTCACGCGCGGGGCCATGACCAACACCCTGTCGCGGCTGGAATGGGCGGGCCATGTCCATATTCGGCCTGACTGGGACGATGCGCGGCGCAAGTTCGTGTCGATCAGCCCGGCGGGCCGGGCGGCGCGCAATGCCGCCATCGCCGCCTTCATGCCCCTGATCGCCGAAGTCGTGCGCGACATCGGCGCGGACAAGGTGCGAGTCGCCCTGCCGGTGTTGCGGGAATTGCGCATCCGGCTGGAAGGCGACGACGCCTAACCCTCGCGCCGGGCGGTCAGGACGTAGTTCACCGACAGATCCCGATCCGACAAGCCCCAGCCAAAGCTGATCGGGTTGAAGACCATGCCTTGCCGGTCCGCAACCGTCAGGCCCGCGCCCCTGGCCATGCCGGCCAGTTCGTCGGGCGTGATGAATCGGGACCAGTCATGCGTGCCGCGCGGCAGCCATCGCAGGATCCATTCCGCCCCCAGGATCGCCGCGCCAAAGCTTTTCGCCGTGCGGTTCAGCGTGGACAGGATCACCAGCCCGCCCGGCCGCAGCAGATCGCGGCAGGTGGCGACGAAGGCGGCGGGATCGGCCACGTGCTCGATGATTTCCAATGCCAGGACAATATCGAAACGCTGGCCGTCCGCCGCCAGGGCCTCGGCCGTGGTGGCGCGATAGTCAATGGCAAGGCCCTGCCCTTCGGCATGGACCCGGGCCACGGCGATGTTGCCTTCTGCCGCATCGGCCCCCATGACATCCGCCCCCAGCCGCGCCATCGGTTCCGCCACCAGCCCGCCGCCGCAGCCGATGTCCAGCACGCGAAGCCCCTCGAACGGCCGCAGGCTGCGCCGGTCGCGTCCAAATTCGGCGGCGATCTGCGTGCCAATGTAATCCAGCCGCACCGGGTTCATCAGGTGCAGAGGCCGGAACTTGCCCTTGGGATCCCACCATTCGGCAGCCATCGCCTCGAACTTGGCGATCTCGGTGGGGTCGATGCTTGTCATGGACTTGTCCTTCTGGCGGGCGGGTTCATCTGCGCTTATATTAAGGGAATGGACCGATTGGCAGGACAAATCGCCGCATCGCATGGCCGCCTTCATCCGGCCGTCGAACCCTTCGCCCGGCATATGCTGGAGGTGGGCGACGGCCATCAGATCTATGTCGAGGAAAGCGGCAATCCCCAGGGCCGCCCGGTCGTGGTCCTGCATGGCGGCCCCGGTGGCGGCTGCAGCCCCTTCATGCGGCGCTTCTTCGATCCCGCGCATTACCGGGCGATCCTGTTTGACCAGCGGGGCTGCGGGCGGTCCCGCCCCCAGGCATCCGTCCATGCAAACACCACGCAGCACCTGATCGCCGACATCGAGGTGATCCGCCAGACGCTGGGCCTGGATTCGATGCTGCTGTTCGGTGGCAGCTGGGGCGCGACGCTGGCCCTTGCCTATGCCGAGGCGCACCCGGACCGCGTGACCGGCCTGATCCTGCGCGGCGTCTTCCTGGGCACGCAAGGCGAGCTTGACTGGTTTTATGGCGGCGGGGCGGGGCGGTTCTTCCCGGACCTTTGGGCGCAGTTCTGCGACCCCATTCCCGAATCCGAACGCGGCGATTTGATCGCCGCCTATCACAAGCGGCTGTTTTCCGACGATGCGGGCCGCCAGGGCCGCTATGCCCAGCCCTGGCTGATGTGGGAAAACGCGCTTGCCGGGCTGCAATCGGCGGCAATAAGCCATGCGCCTTCGGATTACGCCCGTGCCTTTGCCCGGCTTGAGAATCACTATTTCACCAACCGCTGCTTCCTGGACGAGGGGCAGTTGCTGCGCGACCGCCATCGCATCGAACACCTGCCCGCCGCGATCGTGCAAGGGCGATACGACATGGTCTGCCCGCCGCTGTCGGCCTGGCGCCTGGCGGAAGGCTGGGATGGCTGCGACCTGCGGCTGGTGCCGGCATCGGGCCACGCCTTGTCAGAACCGCGGATTGCCGCAGAACTGGTGCAGGTGATGGATGCCTGGCGGGACAAGCAGGGTTAAGCACTCTTTCATCAAAATCTGCCAACGCTCGGCTGTAGATATTCATTGCGATAGGAAGTAATTGTGACAACGCCAGCCGCAGCGTGGATCGCCACGAATGTCGCCAAGATGACGGCAAGGTTCAACAACCGCCCCAGTCTGTTTGCGCCGCTGCCAGAACCCGAAGCCGAGTATACGCCGGGTCAGGTCACATCCCGGCCTGCCCTCTACGAACCTGAGCAACTTGACGGGTCACGAGGTGCAACCTCAACCGCAGCCTGGATTTCATGATGCGGCTATGGACCGACACCCGCTGGACAGAAGCGCCGATGAGCATCTATCGCCTTGGTCCTGCGGTCGTTCTGGGGGGCACCGTAATCACCCCGCAAGCCCGTCACAGGCTTCGCGACGACCATGTTGGCTTCCGTCGCGCGCTGAAGGGCAGCGTCCGACAGCCCGAGATCGTGCTTGCGAACTCGTTGCAAGGGCTCAAGTTCTTTGGACATTGGCTTGGGGACGACTGCACCGCGTTTGAGGCCTTTCGGGACCATCCCGCCTTATGGTCCGTGCGGCGTCATGCGTGGTCGGACATGGCCTATTATGAAGGTGCCTTTCGTCAAGACTGGCAAGAACAGGATGTCATGCAGACCGATAACCTGATTCTTCTCAGGGATCTGGGCTTTGGCAGGCGCAAGACCGAGCGCTATCGCACGCTGCGCGGACGCCTGCGGGAGCACGTGCGTGACAGGCAGGCTTCAGGGAAGATCGTTTTCATCCGGCGTGGGGCAAGCGCCAAGAAAAGAGAGATCATCAATTGGGACGAACTGCGCCAAAGGCTTGAAGATCGCGGCATCAGTATCGTCACCCCGGAAGGGGATACGGCTTCCTTCGTCCAGAATATCCTTGATGCCTCGCTTGTAATAACGGTCGAGGGAAGCCAGGCTTGTCATGCGATATATGCCCTGCGGGAGGGAGGCGGGCTTCTTGTGTTGCAGCCGCCCTTTCAGCTTCATACGGCGGCGCAAGAGTGGATGCGCTCTCTCGAGTTGCACTGCGGCATGGTCATCGGGCGCACTGAACAGGATGGATTCAGCATCGACCCCGATGAGGTGCTGTCCACGGTGGATCGGCTGCTGGCGCTGACGGAAAATCGCGAGGCGGTCTGAGGTCTCTTGCGTCGCAGGGCAAATTGCCCTATACCGCGCTCAACAGCGGTGCAGGCGTCCAAACCCTGCCCACCGGACACATTCGCATGGGCCCGCTGAGGGCCCTTTTTCATATCCGAAAGGATCTCATGTCGAACGATCTGATTGCCAAGACGGCCATCGACCGGCGTCTGGCCGAGATCATCGCCCCGGTGATCGAGGATCTTGGATTCGAACTGGTGCGCATCCGCCTGCAAGGCGGCAAGACCGCGACCTTGCAGATCATGGCCGACCGTCCCGAAGGCGGCATCAACGTGGACGACTGCGGCGACATCTCGGTCGCGGTCAGCGCCACCCTGGATGTCGAGGATCCGATCGAGGACAACTATCACCTGGAAGTCAGCAGCCCGGGCATCGACCGCCCCTTGACCCGGATGAAGGATTTCGAGGCATTCGAGGGGTACGAGGCGCGGCTGGAAACGAACCAGGCCATTGACGGACGCAAGCGCTTCAAGGGCGTCCTGGCAGGTGTCGAAGGCGACGAGGTTCTGCTGAACATCGACGAGGCGGGCGAAACGCAGACCGTCGGGCTGCAGTTCGACTGGCTGTCGGACGCCAAGCTGGTCCTGACCGACGACCTGATCCGCGAGATGCTGCGCCAGAAAAAAGAAGCCGGCGTCCAGATCGAAAACCTGGACGAAACCGCCTTTGACGAGATCGAAACCGAAGACACCGACGGCGCCGACAGCGCCAATGCCAAGGAGTGAGTGATGGCAATCACCTCTGCCAACCAGCTTGAACTGCTGCAAACTGCCGAAGCCGTCGCGCGCGAAAAGATGATCGAGCCCGAGTTGGTCATCGAGGCGATGGAGGACAGCCTCGCCCGGGCCGCCAAGTCGCGCTATGGGGCGGAAATGGACATCCGCGTCAAGATCGACCGCAAGACCGGCAACGCCAGCTTTACCCGCATCCGCACCGTGGTCGAGGATGATGCGGTCGAGAATTACCAGGCGCAGCTGACCGTGGAGCAGGCCCGTCCCTATCTGGACGATCCCAAGGTCGGCGACGAGATCGTGGACCAGGTTCCCCCCGTGGAACTGGGCCGCATCGCCGCGCAATCGGCCAAGCAGGTGATCCTGCAGCGCGTTCGCGAGGCCGAGCGCGACCGCCAGTACGAGGAATTCAAGGACCGCGCCGGATCCATCATCAACGGCATCGTCAAGCGCGAGGAATACGGCAACATCATCGTCGATGTGGGCCGGGGCGAGGCGATCTTGCGCCGCAACGAAAAGATCGGCCGCGAAAGCTATCGCCCGAACGACCGCATCCGTGCCTATGTCAAGGATGTGCGCCGCGAAACGCGCGGGCCGCAGATCTTCCTGTCGCGCACCGACCCGCAGTTCATGGCCGAATTGTTCAAGATGGAAGTGCCCGAAATCTATGACGGCATCATCGAGATCAAGGCCGTAGCCCGCGATCCGGGCAGCCGTGCGAAAATCGCCGTGATTTCCTATGACAACAGCATCGACCCGGTCGGCGCCTGCGTGGGTATGCGCGGCAGCCGCGTCCAGGCCGTCGTGGGCGAGTTGCAGGGCGAAAAGATCGACATCATTCCCTGGAACGACGACCAGGCGACCTTCCTGGTCAACGCCCTGCAGCCCGCCGAGGTGAGCAAGGTCGTCTTTGACGAGGAAGCCGGCAAGATCGAGGTCGTGGTTCCCGACGAACAGTTGTCGCTGGCCATCGGGCGTCGCGGCCAGAACGTGCGTCTTGCCAGCCAGCTGACCGGCATGGATATCGACATCCTGACCGAGGAGGAGGAATCCAAGCGCCGCCAGGCCGAATTCAACGCCCGCACCCAGTTGTTCATGGATGCCCTGGATCTGGACGAATTCTTTGCGCAACTGCTGGTCGCCGAAGGCTTCACCGATCTGGAGGAAGTGGCCTATGTCGATCTGGACGAGCTGCTGTCCATCGAAGGGGTGGACGACGGCACGGCATCGGAACTGCAGGCCCGCGCCCGCGACGTCCTGGAAGCCAAGAACAAGGCCGCGCTTGAAAACGCCCGCGCGCTTGGGGCCGAGGACAGCCTTATTGAATTCGAGGGCCTGACCCCCCAGATGGTGGAGGCACTGGCCAAGGACGGCGTGAAGACGCTGGAAGATTTCGCCACCTGCGCCGACTGGGAACTGGCCGGTGGCTGGACCACGGTGAATGGCCAACGCGTCAAGGATGAAGGCTTGCTGGAACCGTACGAAGTGTCGCTGGAAGAAGCCCAAACCATGGTGATGACTGCCCGAGTGATGCTGGGCTGGGTCGATCCGACGGAACTGGACGGCGCCGCCGAGGTCGAAGACGGCGACGACACGACCGAGGAGGCCGGGGCGTGATGCCCCGGATTTGTCCGCTTGAGTCGCGGTGGTCGCATCAAGGATCATGATCAGCCCGAAAGGCGCTGCATCGTCACCGGGGAAGTCCAGCCCAAGGCTGGACTGATCCGTTTCGTGGTCGGGCCGGATGGCACGGTCGTGCCGGACCTGGCTGAAAAGCTGCCGGGCCGTGGCATTTGGGTCAGCGCGGATCGTGCGGTCATCGACAAGGCTGCGGGGAAGGGCTTGTTTTCCCGCGCCGCCAAGGCGCCGGTCAAGGCACCCGAAGGCTTGGCCGACATGGTCGAGGCGGGCGTGGCCCGGCGGCTGGTCGAACTGGTCTCGCTGGCGCGCAAGTCGGGCCGCGCGGTCGCCGGGTTCGAGAAGGTGAAGGGGTGGCTGGCCGAGGGGCGCGCAAAGGTGCTTCTTCAAGCCAGCGACGGATCGGAACGCGGCAAGGGCAAGCTGTGGACGCCGACCGGCGGACGCTGGTTTGGCTGCCTGACCGCATCAGAATTGGGTTTGTCCTTCGGGCGCGATCATGTCATACACGGCGCGCTTGCGGCGGGTGGACTGACGGACAAGGTGATCTTGGAAGCCGGCAGACTGACGGGTCTGCGCGGGCATGACGGCGGCAATACGGCGGCCGGGAAGGAATGAAGACGCAGATGAGCGACAAAGACGGAAAATCGACTCTGGGGTTCGGCGGCAGCGGCCGTTCGGGCCAGGTCAAGCAAAGCTTCAGCCATGGCCGCACCAAGAGCGTTGTCGTGGAAACCAAACGCAAGCGCGTCGTGGTGCCCAAGCCGGGCGCCACCCAGATGACGGATGCCCAGAAAGAAAAGAACCCGCTGACGGCGCGCATGGCGGGCGATCCCTCGAAACGCCCCGCAGGCATTTCCGACGCCGAGATGGAGCGCCGGCTGAAGGCGCTTGCCGCCGCCAAGTCGCGCGAAGTCGAGGAAGCTGCCCAGCGTCTGATCGATGAAAAGGCGCGCGAGGAAGAACGCGAGCGCCGCCGTGCCGAGATCGAGGCCAAGGAGCGCGAGGAACGCGAGCGCGAGGAAGCCCGCCGCCTCAAGGCCGAGGAAGAAGCACGCCTTGCCCG
Organism: Paracoccus actinidiae; assembly: GCF_030863885.1. Taxonomy (NCBI): domain Bacteria; kingdom Pseudomonadati; phylum Pseudomonadota; class Alphaproteobacteria; order Rhodobacterales; family Paracoccaceae; genus Paracoccus; species Paracoccus actinidiae. Next base: position 161,756 of record NZ_CP132956.1, on the reverse strand, counting down.
CGAGGCCGAGGAACTGGCCAAGCGTACGGAAGAAACGAAAGCCGCGGAACGCCCGGCCCGTGCAGCCGCCCCCGCCGCGGCCCGCCCGGCAGGTGCGCGTCCCGCCGCCCCGGACCGTGCTGCGATAGAGGCCGCAGCCTCGCGCGCCGAAAAGCCCGGCATTGCCACGGGTCCGCGCCGCACCGACCGCGACCGTCGCGACAGCGGCGGCGACAGCGATGCGAAAGCCAAGGCCAAGGCCGAGGACAGCCGCCGCACAGGCCGCCTGTCGCTGACCCAGGCGCTCAACGGCGAAGGTGGCCGCCAGCGGTCGATGGCCGCGATGAAGCGCAAGCAGGATCGTGCCCGCCAGAAAGCCATGGGCAATGTGCGCCCGGAAAAGCAGGTGCGTGACGTTCAGCTGCCGGAAACGATCGTGGTGTCAGAACTGGCCAACCGCATGGCGGAACGCGCCGCCGATGTCGTCAAGTCGCTGATGAAGATGGGCATGATGGTATCCATCAACCAGCCCATCGACGCCGATACCGCCGAACTGGTGATCGAGGAATTCGGCCACAAGGCGGTTCGCGTGTCGGATTCCGATGTGGAACAGGTCATCGACACGGTCCAGGACAAGGCCGAGGATCTGCAGTCGCGTCCGCCGATCATCACGATCATGGGCCATGTGGACCACGGCAAGACCTCGCTTCTGGACGCGTTGCGCAAGGCCAATGTCGTGTCTGGCGAAGCAGGCGGGATCACCCAGCATATCGGCGCCTATCAGGTGAAAACCGAATCCGGCGCGGTTCTGACCTTCCTGGACACGCCGGGCCACGCGGCCTTCACCTCGATGCGGGCGCGCGGCGCGCAAGTCACCGATATCGTCGTGCTGGTGGTTGCCGCCGATGATGCGGTGATGCCGCAGACGGTCGAGGCGATTAACCACGCCAAGGCCGCCAAGGTGCCGATGATCGTGGCGATCAACAAGATCGACAAGCCCTCGGCCGATCCCGACCGCGTGCGCACCTCGCTGCTGCACCAGGAAGTCGTGGTCGAGAAGATGTCCGGCGACGTGCAGGATGTCGAAGTATCGGCCAAGACCGGCCAGGGCCTGGACGAACTGCTGGAAGCCATTGCCCTGCAATCCGAGATCCTCGAGCTGCAGGCCAACCCCGACCGTGCCGCCCAGGGCGCCGTGATCGAGGCCAAGCTGGACGTGGGTCGCGGTCCTGTTGCCACCGTTCTGGTTCAGAACGGAACGCTGAAGCGCGGCGACATCTTTGTCGTGGGCGAACAGTGGGGCAAGGTCCGCGCGCTGATCAACGACAAGGGCGAACGTGTGGACGAGGCCGGACCCTCGGTCCCGGTCGAGGTTCTGGGCTTGGACGGCACCCCTGCCGCAGGCGACGTGCTGAACGTGGTGGAAACCGAAGCCCAGGCGCGCGAGATCGCGAATTACCGCATCCAGCAGACCAAGGACAAACGCGCTGCCGCCGGTGCCGCGACCACGCTGGAACAGCTGATGGCCAAGGCTAAGGCGGATGAAAGCGTGTCCGAACTGCCGGTGGTCGTGAAGGCCGACGTGCAGGGTTCCGCCGAGGCCATCGTGCAGGCCCTGGAAAAGATCGGCAACGACGAGGTTCGCGTCCGTGTCCTTCATTACGGCGTGGGTGCAATCACCGAATCCGATATCGGTCTGGCCGAGGCCAGCAATGCCCCCGTTATCGGCTTCAACGTCCGCGCCAACGCCCCGGCCCGCAATTCGGCCAACCAGAAGGGTGTCGAGATCCGGTACTACTCGATCATCTATGACCTGGTGGACGACATCAAGGCGGCGGCATCGGGCCTGCTGTCCAACGAAGTGCGCGAAAACTTCATCGGCTATGCCGAAATCCGCGAAGTGTTCCGCGTCACCGGCGTGGGCAATGTCGCAGGCTGCCTGATCACCGAAGGCGTGGCACGCCGTTCGGCAGGCGTGCGCCTGCTGCGCGACAACGTGGTGATCCACGAAGGCACGTTGAAGACGCTCAAGCGCTTCAAGGACGAGGTCAAGGAAGTCATTTCCGGCCAGGAATGCGGCATGGCGTTCGAAAACTATGACGACATCCGCAAGGGCGATGTCATCGAAATCTTTGAACGCGAGGAAGTCGAGCGCACGCTGTAAGGCGGCGCATCGATCCCTGCGGCGACAAAAAGGGGCGGCCTTGCATGGCCGCCCCTTCTGCATTCGTCGTGGTGCGTCGTGTTCCGGGTCAGCGCGTGACCGGCGTTCCCTCGAAAGTGCGTGCGCCGATGCGGACAACCATTTTCCCGTTCGGGGCGAGACATTCGAAAAGCCCCTGGATGAGAATATGGCTGCCGATCGAAATCGTGCGAATCATGTCAAGCCCTCCTGTTCCCTCTGCCACCAGCCTGTCATGAAACCGTTCACAGAGTATTAACGATGCGGCGATCTAGGACATTTGGGGGGCAGTTTGGAAAAGACTGTCCCCCAAATGCGTCCTCAAAGCCACATCTGCAACATCGGGATCAGGGGCACATCCGCCGGCGGCATGGGGTAATTGTGCAAATCCCTGGCACGGACCCAAGCCAGTTGCTGCCCTTCCCGAGGCTGGGCGATTCCCTTCCACCGGCGACAGGCGAATACCGGCATCAGCAGATGGAAGTCAGGATAAGCGTGGCTGGCGAATGTCAGCGGCGCCAGGCAGGATGTCCAGGTGTCGATGCCCAGTTCTTCGTGCAGTTCCCGGATCAGGGCTGCCTCGGGCGTTTCGCCGGATTCGACCTTGCCGCCCGGAAACTCCCACAGCCCGGCCATCGACTTGCCTTCGGGGCGCTGCGCCAGAAGCACGCGCCCGTCGGCGTCGATCAGCGCCACGGCGGCGACAAGAACGGTCTTCACCTGCGCGTCTCCGACACGACCTTCACGACCGGTAGTCGGCGTTGATGTCGATATAGCCATGGGTCAGGTCGCAGGTCCACACGGTGCGCGCGCCCTGCCCCAGCCCCAGATCGACCCCGATCACCAGATCCTGTTGCTTCATATAGGCGCTTGCCGCTGCCTCGTCATAGCTGGGCGAACGCCAGCCGTTCTCGGCCAGCACCATGTCGCCAAAGCGGATCGTCAGGCGATCGCGATCAGCCTCGGCGCCCGACTTGCCGACGGCGGCGACAATGCGGCCCCAGTTGGCGTCCTGGCCCGCGATGGCAGTCTTGACCAGCGGCGAATTGGCAATGGACATGGCGACCTTGTGGGCATCGGCATCCGACGCAGCCCTGGTCACCCGAACCTCGACGAATTTCGTCGCCCCCTCGCCGTCGCGCACGACAAGCTGCGCCAACTCGCGCATCACGCCGTGCAGCGCGGTCACGAAGGCGGCCCCCGTGCCATCCTCCAGCGACGTGATCGCCGCCGCCGTGCTGCGCCCAGTCGCGGCCAGGATCAACGCGTCAGATGTCGATGTGTCGCTGTCCACCGTGATCGCGTTGAAGGTCGCATCCAGCCCCGACGACAATGCCTGCTGCAACAACGACGCGGGGATGGTCGCGTCGGTGAAGACATAGACCAGCATCGTCGCCATGTCCGGTGCGATCATGCCCGATCCCTTGGCGATGCCGGCAATGCGGATATCCCCGCCCTCGCCCGCCACCACGGCCTGCGCACCCTTGGGAAAGGTGTCGGTCGTCATGATCGCGCGCGCCGCATCCGCGATCCCGCCTGCGTCCAGCGATGCTGCCAGATCGCCCACGATGGCGATGATCCGGTCATGCGGCAGCGGCTCGCCGATCACGCCGGTCGAGGATGAAAACACGCGGGTTCCCGGAACGCCCGTGGCTTGCGCCACCGCACCCGTCACGGCATCGACCGATTCCTGGCCCCGCGCGCCGGTAAAGGCGTTGGCGTTGCCGGAATTGACGATGATCGCCGCCCCGTCGGGTGCATCGCCGCCCATCGCCAGCTTGGCCTGGTTGTCCAGCACGCAGGCCGCGCGGGTCGAGGATTTGGTGAACGCGCCCGCCAGGGTGGATCCCGGCGCGATGCGGATCAGCGTCACATCCGTGCGGCCTTGGTATTTCACACCTGCGGCACCGCTGGCGAATTCGATGCCCGCGATCACCGGCAGGTCGGGAAAGCGGGCGGGCGCCAAGGGCGATACGGGAAGCCCGGCCTTGCCCATCATTCCGTCTCCAGCAGTTCGGTCTTGTTCAGAAGGGCGGGGTCGATGCCCTCGGTCTTCTCGACCGTCGCTTCGGCTGTCAGGCGCTCGATTTCCGCCTGCACCTTGTCGCGCAGGACCATCTGGCTGATCTGCTCGCGCACCTCGTCAAGCGGAGGGGCCTCGCGCAGGCGGGTGTCGTTCAGCTTGATCACGTGCCAGCCGAATTCCGTCTGCACAGGGTCCGAGATCTGGCCCTTTTCCATGGCGCTGACGGCATCGGCAAAGGGCTTGACCATCTGGTCGGCTGCGAACCAGCCAAGATCGCCCTTGTTCGGCCCGCTGGGACCGGTCGAGTTCTGTTCGGCCAAGGCCCCGAATTCCGCGCCGCCGTCCAGTTGGGCCTTGATCTCCTTGGCTTTTTCCTCGGTATCGACCAGGATATGGGCGGCGGAATATTCGGTGGCCGGCTCCTGTGCCGCGAACAGCCCGTCATAGGCCGCCTGGATTTCCTGGTCGGTCGGCTGCGCCCTGGTCACCTCGGTGATGGCGGCGGCGGCCAGGGTGTTGCGGCGCTGGATTTCCAGCTGCGCACGCACGCCCGCGCTTTCCTTGCCGGCGGCGGCCACCGCGGTCTGCTGGATCAACTGGTCCAGCATCATTTCATACAGCGCGGAATCCGGCATATCGGCCATCTGCGGATCCTGGGACGCGGCTTCCTTCATCACGATCATCTCGCCCAGGGTGATGGGGGTGCCGTTGACGGTGGCGACGACCGTATCGGCACCCTTGTCCTGGGCATAAGCCGCAAAAGGCAGGGCCGTGGCCAGCAGGGCGGCCAGAATAGACGATTTCAGCATGGGGATCCCTTTGCTCGTGCGGCCCAGGGGGCGGGCCAGCGTTGACAGTCGCGCGGGCGAGGCATAGATCCCGGTCCAACTCCGTGGAAGGCGCCGCCGCCGCTTTCGTTCAGGCCCCTGATACGGCAATGCGGCAGGTCGCGGCAAGTAGGCCCGGCCGCGTCCGCCTTTCCCAACAACGTGATTGCGAAGGTTTGTATGCTCGGCATCGGTAATCTGGCGAAGAAGGTCTTTGGAAGCCCCAATGACCGCAAGGTCAAGGGAACGCGCGGGCTGGTGGCCCGGGTCAGCGCATTGGAGGATCAGTTCCGCCCGTTGACCGATCAGCAACTGATCGACAAGACCCGCGAATTCCAGGGACGCGTGGCGGCGGGCGAAAGCCTGGACGACATCCTGCCCGAAGCCTTTGCCAACTGCCGCGAGGGTGCCCGCCGCGCCCTTGGCCTGCGGGCCTTCGATACGCAGGTGATGGGCGGCATCTTCCTGCACCAGGGCAATATCGCCGAAATGAAGACGGGCGAAGGCAAGACCCTGGTCGCGACCTTTCCCGCCTATTTGAACGCGCTGACCGGCAAGGGCGTCCACATCGTCACCGTCAACGATTACCTGGCAAAACGCGACGCCGACTGGATGGGCAAGGTGTTCCGCCAGCTGGGCATGACCACGGGCGTCGTTTATCCCTTCCAGGCGGAACCGGAAAAGCGCGCCGCCTATGCCGCCGACGTGACCTATGCCACGAACAACGAACTGGGCTTCGATTACCTTCGCGACAACATGAAGGGCAGCGTCGAGGAAATGGTCCAGCGCGGCCACAACTTCGCCATCGTGGACGAGGTGGACTCGATTCTGATTGACGAGGCGCGCACGCCCTTGATCATCTCTGGCCCCAGCCAGGACCGCAGCGAGCTGTATGTGACGCTGAACCAGTACATCCCGCTGCTGACCGAAGAGCATTACAAGCTGGACGAAAAAGCCCGCAACGCCACCTTTACCGAGGAAGGCAACGAATTCCTGGAACGTCGCCTGCAGGCCGACGGCATCCTGCCCGAGGGGCAGACGCTTTATGATCCGGAATCGACGACCATCGTCCATCACGCCAACCAGGCCCTTCGCGCCTGGAAGCTGTTCAACAAGGACCAGCATTACATGGTCCGCGACGGCGAGGTGATGCTGATCGACGAATTCACCGGCCGCATGATGAAGGGCCGCCGCCTGTCCGACGGGTTGCACCAGGCAATCGAGGCCAAGGAAGGCGTGACGATCCAGCCCGAAAACGTGACCCTGGCCAGCGTCACATTCCAGAACTATTTCCGCCTTTACAGCAAGCTGGCCGGGATGACCGGCACCGCCGCGACCGAGGCCGAGGAATTCGCCGAAATCTATAAGCTGGGCGTGGTCGAGGTTCCGACCAACCGCAACATCGCGCGTATCGACGAACATGACCGGGTTTATCGCACGGCGCAGGAAAAGTACGCCGCCGTGATCGAGGCGATCAAGGAAGCCTATGCCAAGGGCCAGCCCACCCTGGTCGGCACCACCAGCATCGAGAAATCGGAAATGCTGTCCGATCTGCTCAAGAAGCAGAACATCCCCCACAACGTCCTGAACGCCCGCCAGCACGAGGCCGAGGCGCAGATCGTGGCCGACGCAGGCAAGCCGGGCGCCGTCACCATCGCCACCAACATGGCCGGTCGCGGGACCGACATCCAGTTGGGCGGCAATGTGGAAATGAAGGTGCTGGCTGCGCTTGCGGCCGACCCCGAGGCGAACCCCGACGAAATCCGCGCCCGGATCGAGGCCGAACACGCCGCCGACAAGGAAAAGGTGCTGGCCTCGGGCGGGCTGTTCGTGCTGGGCACCGAACGCCACGAAAGCCGCCGGATCGACAACCAGTTGCGCGGCCGTTCCGGGCGCCAGGGCGATCCGGGCCGGTCGCTGTTCTTCCTGTCTCTGGACGACGACCTGATGCGCATCTTCGGGTCGGAACGGCTGGACAAGGTCCTGTCCACCCTGGGCATGAAGGAAGGCGAGGCCATCGTCCACCCTTGGGTCAACAAGTCGCTGGAACGCGCCCAGGCCAAGGTCGAGGGCCGCAACTTCGACATCCGCAAGCAATTGCTGAAATTCGACGATGTGATGAACGATCAGCGCAAGGCGATCTTCAGCCAGCGCCGCGAGATCATGGACAGCACCGAGGTCGGAGAGATCACCGCCGACATGCGCCATCAGGTGATCGATGACTTGATCGACGAATTCATGCCGCCGAAATCCTATCCCGAGCAATGGGATCTGGAGGGGTTGAAGACCGCCGTCCGCGAACGGCTTAACATGAACCTGCCCGTCGCCGACTGGGCGGCCGAGGAAGGCGTGGACCAGGACGCGATCCGCGAGCGCATCGAAAAGGCGACTGATACCTATCAGGCGGACAAGGCCCAGGCCTTCGGGCCGGAAAACATGCGCAACATCGAAAAGCAGGTGCTGTTGCAGATGATCGACGGGAAATGGCGCGACCACCTGCTGACGCTGGAACACCTGCGCTCGGTCGTGGGCTTTCGCGGCTATGCGCAGCGCGACCCCTTGTCGGAATACAAGACCGAGGCCTTCCAGCTGTTCGAAACCATGCTGGACGGGCTGCGCCTTGACGTGACACAGCGCCTTGCGCAAATCCGCCCCCTGACCGAGGCGGAACGCGAGGATATGCTGCGCCAGATGGCCCAGCAGCAAAAGGCGTCGCAGGAACACCTGACCATGGAACATGGCGCCGACCGCCAGTCCGACGATGACGCGGGAAAGCCCGAACCGCTGGTCCAGGGTTTTGACGAAAACGATGTGAGCACCTGGGGCAACCCGTCACGGAACGACCCCTGCCCCTGCGGATCGGGCAACAAGTTCAAGCACTGCCACGGCGCGATCTGACGCGCGCCGCTTGGTTAAAGCGGGCCGCATGAGAAAGTCGGCCTGATGGGGGTCCGCCCCTTCAGGCCGCTATTCCAGCCGCCCGGGAAGCTCCCACCCGCGCAGCAACTCCTGCGCTGCCATAGGCTTCCTTCCCGACCGCTGGGCTTCCAGCACCTCGACCGCGCCATTGCCACAAGCGATCGTAAATCCCTCCAGAACCTTGCCCGGCGCCCCCTGCCCTGGAGCAACCCGACTGCGCAGCAGCTTGACCCGTTCGCCCGCAATCTCGCACCAGGCGCCCGGAAAGGGCGACAGACCCCGGATCAGCCGATCCACCTCGGCTGCGGGGCGGGTCCAGTCCACCCGCGCCTCGGCCTTGTCGATCTTGGCGGCATAGGTCACGCCTTCCGCCGCTTGAGGCACCGCCGGCAGCGGCAGCCGGGCCAGCACGTCGACGATCAGATCCGCACCCATGACCGACAGCCGGTCATGCAGGTCTGCGGTCGTCTCCTCGGCCCCGATGGCCGTGCGCGCCTCGGCCAGCACCGGCCCGGTATCCAGCCCCGCCTCCATCTGCATGATCGCCACCCCGGTTTCCGCATCGCCCGCCATCACCGCCCGATGGATCGGCGCCGCCCCCCGCCATCGCGGCAAAAGCGAGGCGTGGATGTTCAGGCAACCCAACCGTGGCGCATCCAGCACCGCCTGCGGCAAGATCAGGCCGTAAGCAACCACCACCGCCACATCCGCCTCAAGCGCCGCAAAGGCCTGCTGATCTGCGGAGTCGCGCAACCGCAGCGGCGTGCGAACGTCGATGCCCAACTCTTCGGCAGCCCCATGAACCGCCGAAAGGCGCGACTTCTGCCCCCGCCCGGCGGCGCGGGGCGGTTGCGAATAGACAGCCACGACCTCGTGCCGCGCAGCAATCGCCCGCAGCGCAGGCACCGAAAACTCGGGCGTTCCCATGAAAATCACCCGCATCGGCAGCCCTTTCAGCTTGGTGTCAAATATCCCGGGGGCCCGGGGGCTGGCCCCCGGTCTTTCACCGCCGCGCCAGCTTGGCCGATTTCGCGACCAGCATCTTGCGCCGCAGGGGCGACAAGTGATCGACATACATCCGCCCGTCCAGATGGTCGATCTGGTGCTGCACGCTTGTTGCCCACAGGCCCACGAAGTCGCGATCCTCGACTTCGCCCGCCTCGTTCACGAACCGCACCGTCACCGCACGCGGGCGGCTGATCGGGGCGGATACGCCGGGCAGGTTGGGGCTGGCTTCTTCATGGCTGCGGAACTGAACGCTGGAATGCAGCACTTCGGGATTGGCCATCCTGACCGCCTGCCCGCGCTTGTCAGACGCATCCACCACCGCCAGCCGCAGCATGATGCCGATCTGCGGCGCGGCCAGGCCCACTCCCGGCATGGCCTCCATCGTGTCCACCATGTCGTCCCAGATCATCCGCACCGTCTCGGTCACGGCCTCGACCGAATCGGCGGGGATATGCAGGCGCCGGTCGGCATAAGGAAGAAAGGCACGTACGGTCAAGAAGCCCGGCCCTTTTCCCGCTTCAGCTTGACCATCCTGCGAGTGATCATCTGGCGCTTGATGGCGGACAGGTGGTCGATGAACAGGATCCCGTTCAGATGGTCCAATTCGTGCTGGGCGCAGGTGGCCCACAGCCCGTCGAACTCCTCCTCATGCGTCTTGCCGTCCAAGCCCAGCCATTGCAGCCGCACCTGCTTGGGGCGCGTCACATCGCCGTATTGCTCGGGGATCGACAGGCAGCCTTCCTCATAGGTGTTCAGTTCCTCGGATTCCCATGTCACCTCGGGGTTGACCAGCACCAGGGGGCGGCGCTCGGCCTCGGGATCGCGGGTCGCGTCCATCACGAAGATACGCGACATGATCCCCACCTGCGGCGCGGCCAGCCCTACGCCCGGCGCGTCATACATCGTGGCCAGCATATCGGCAGCCAGGGCCTCGATATCCGGGGTGATGCGGGCCACGGGGTCGCAGACCTTCTTCAGGCGCGGGTCGGGATGGATCAGGATAGGACGCAGGCTGCTCATCCTTCGCGATTTAGGGCAAGGCTTCACCATAAGCAACAAGCGGCGTATGCAGGGGAAAACAGCGCACAGGCAGGACCATGACCAGACCCAATTTCGACCAGATCATCGACCGCGTGGGCACGCAATGTTCCAAGTGGGACGACATGCAGGCGGCTTACGGCGTATCGCCCGATGACGGCGGGCTGGCGATGTGGGTGGCCGACATGGACTTTCGCCCGCCGGCCGCCGTGCAGCGCGCGGTCGAGGCCGTCGCGGCTCACGGCGTTTATGGCTATCCCGGCACGAACCCCGGATATCTGGACGCGATCCAGTGGTGGATGGCACACCGCCACGGCTGGCAGATCGAGACCGGCTGGATTCTGACCTGTGCCGGTCTGGTCAACGGGGTGGCGATGGCACTGGACACCTATACGCAGCCCGGCGACGGCGTGATCGTGATGTCGCCTGTCTATCACGCCTTTGCCCGCGTAATCCGCGCAGCGGGGCGGGATCTGGTGGAACTGCCCCTGGCGCAGGATGGCGGCCTTTACCGCATGGACTGGGACGCCTGGGAACGCCGTCTGACGGGCAAGGAAAAACTGTTGATCCTGTGTTCCCCCCACAATCCCGGCGGCCGTGTCTGGACGCCCGGGGAACTGCGCCAGGTGGCCGATTTCTGCATCCGCCACGACCTGATCCTGGTGTCGGACGAAATCCATTGCGACCTGGTGATGCCCGGCCACAAGCACAGCGTCACCGCAACCGTCTGCCCGGACATCGCGGACCGGCTGGTCACGCTGACTGCTGCCACCAAGACCTTCAACATCGCCGGCGCCCATATCGGCAACGCGATCATCGCGGACAAGGCGCTGCGGGACCGCTTCAAGGCGGCGTTGATGGCGCGCGGCATCTCTCCGGGCCTGTTCGGAATGGACATGGTGGCCGCCGCCTATTCGCCCGAGGGCGCGGCCTGGGTCGACGGGCTTGTGGATTACATCGACGGCAACCGGCGGATCTTCGACGACGGCATCAGCGCGATCCCCGGCCTGCGGTCCATGCCCTTGCAGGCAACATACCTGTCCTGGGTCGATTTCTCGGGCACGGGCATGGCGCCTGCCGAATTCACCGCCCGCGTCGAAAAGGCCGCCCGCATCGCCGCCAACCACGGCGCCACCTTCGGCTTGGGGGGCGAGACCTTCCTGCGCTTCAACATCGCCACCCCTCGCGCCCGCGTGACCGAGGCTGTGGCGCGCCTGCAAGACGCCTTCGCCGACCTGCAATGAGGGGGCTGGCCCGCCTCTTTTCGGCCCTGATGGCACTGTTCCTGCTGGCGGCGACATGGATCATGCTGGCGCCCCCGCGCCCCCTCCCCGTCCCGCCGCTGACGACGCGGCTGGCCGGGCCGGTGGATCATATCGTGATCCGGAAATCCGACCGCCGCATGACCGCCTTCCGCGACGGCCGGCCGCTGAAGACCTATCGCATCGCCCTTGGCTTCGCGCCGAACGGAGACAAGCGCCAGCAGGGCGATGGCAAAACGCCCGAGGGAACGTTCACCATCGACCGGATGAACCCGGGCAGCGCCTATCATCTGTCACTGGGCCTGGATTACCCCCGACCACAGGACCGGGCGCGCGCCGCGGCCCTGGGTGTCGATCCCGGCGGCGACATCTTCATCCACGGCCAGCCCAATCAGCGGCCCGGCGGCGAAATCCTGCCCGGCGACTGGACGGCAGGCTGCATCGCCATCTCGGACGCCGAAATCGGCGAACTTTACGCCGCTGCCCGCATTGGCACGACGGTCGAGATCCTTCCCTGATCTTCTTCACGAAAATATCCCACGGGGGTCCGGGGGTGTGAAACCCCCGGCCTCCGTTGCAATCCCACGCCCCTGCGATCATATAGGAGCGCAAACCGAACAGCCCAAAGGCACACCCCGCATGGTCTATCTGGATTTCGAAAAGCCGCTTGCCGACATCGAGGGCAAGGCCGAGGAGCTTCGCGCCTTGGCCCGCAAATCCGAAAACACCGTGGATGTCGAAAAAGAAGCGGCGGCGCTTGACCGGAAATCCGGCGACCTGCTGCGCGATCTCTACAAATCGCTGGATCCCTGGCGCAAGACGCAGGTTGCGCGCCATCCCGACCGTCCCCATTGCCGCGATTACATTGATGCGCTTTTCACCGAATACACGCCCCTGGCAGGCGACCGCGTCTTTGGCGACGATCACGCGGTGATGGGTGGCCTTGCGCGCTTCAACGACGCGCCCTGCGTGGTGATCGGCCACGAAAAGGGCAACGACACCAAGACGCGCATCCACCACAACTTCGGCATGGCGCGCCCCGAGGGATACCGCAAGGCGATCCGGCTGATGGATCTGGCGCATCGCTTCAGGCTACCGGTCATCACGCTGGTGGATACCCCGGGCGCCTATCCCGGCAAGGGCGCCGAGGAACGCGGCCAGTCCGAGGCCATCGCCCGCTCAACACAGAAATGCCTGGAGATCGGCGTGCCGCTGGTCAGCGTCATCATCGGCGAAGGCGGGTCGGGCGGTGCGGTGGCATTCGCCACGGCCAACCGCATCGCCATGCTGGAACATTCGATCTATTCGGTGATCTCGCCCGAGGGCTGCGCCTCGATCCTGTGGAAGGATGCCGAACGGATGCGCGACGCGGCCGAGGCACTGCGCCTGACCGCGCAGGATCTGAAAAAGCTGGGCGTGATCGACCGCATCATCGGCGAACCCGTGGGCGGCGCGCAGCGCGACCCCGCCGCCGTCATCAAGGCCGTCGGCGAGGAGATCGCCGCAATGCTGGCCGAACTGGACGGCAAGAAGCCCGCTGACCTGATCCGGGACCGGCGTCAGAAATTCCTGGACATGGGGTCCAAAAGCTTGGCCGCCTGAGCGCGCGGTCAGGCAGCATCGACCTGATGGACGAACCCCGCCTCGGCCATCAGGCGGTCGGAATGGGTCTCGAGCTCGGCTTCCAGGCGGGGGACGAAGCCTTCGGCGGGAACCTCGGAGGGAACGACGGGCAGGAATTCCACCACCGCGCGGCCGGGGCGGATACCCCATCCCTTGCGCGGCCAGAACAGGCCGGTATTGACCGCCACCGGCACCACCGGCAGGCCGGTGCCCGCCCGGATCGTGCTGACCCCGTGCTTATAGGGGCGCCGTTCGCCCGGCTTGGTGCGCGTGCCCTCGGGATAGATGATCAACTGGCCCAGCCCTTCGCCCGTGATCCGCCGGTTGATCTCGCTGGAAATGGCGCGCATGGCGTCGCGGCCCTTGGTCCGGTCGATGGGGATGCAGCCGACCTTCCAGGCATACCAGCCCATGATCGGCACGCGCATCACCTCTCGCTTCATGATGAAGGCGCGGCGGGGAACCGCATGGGCAATGACCAGGATATCCAGGAAGCACTGGTGCTTGGCGGCGATGATGCAATCTTCGGTGGGCGGGGTGCCGCGCACTTCGCAACTGATGCCCAGATGCAGCCGCGCGGCCCACAGCATATATCCGATCCAGCGCGTCGCGACCCGGTTCGCCCCGGCGCGGCCATCGCGCAAAAGCGCGGGCAGGCCCAGCAGTCCGATCACCACCGTCGCCAGGGCGACATGGATGTAATAAAGCACGTTCTGCACATATTGCCAGGGCGTCAGCGGACCGGGGGTGGGCGATGCCGCCCGGACCGTCATCGCACCGCCCCCAGCATCTTCAGCGCCGCCCAGCGGGTGGCGAAGAAGCCGACGGCGGCGGCCACCACCGGGATCAGCAGGGGCAGCAGCCAGCCCCAGCCTTGAAAGCCAAGCCCGGTCAGGAACCCGCCCGCCGCGTCCATGCCCGGCAGCATGGCGATGCCCGCCATGCCGAACAGGGTGCCAACGGTCGCCCCCACCGCCGCGCGCTTGGTGAACCGGCGCACAAAGGCGGTGGCAATGGTGATGTCGCGCGCCCCGATCAGGCGCAGCACCCGGATCACCTGCCCGTTCGCGGCCAGGGCCGCCTTGGCAGCCAACGTGATCATGGATGCCGAGGCCGCCCCGATCAGCAGCAGCGACACGATGCCCATCATCCGCAGCCGGTTGGCCGCCGTGACCAGGGGACGGCGCCATTCGGTGTGATCGTCAAGGGTCGCACCCGGCGCCTCGGCCTCCAGCCGCAGGCGCAGGCCCTGGGGGTTGAAATCCTCGCCCGCGATGGGCAGTTCGATCAGGGACGGCACCGGAAGGGCATCGACCGGCATATCGGGGCCGAACCAGGGGGTCAGCAGGGCCGCGACCTCATCCGCAGGCAGCAGGCGCGGCTGGCCAGCCCCGGGTGTTGTCGCCAGGATCTGCATGGTCGCCTGGGTCGCCGTGGCCTGTTCATCCAGGGGCGCGCTGACCCGCACCGTCACGGATCCCGCCAGTTCGCTGGCCCAGCGGTCGGACAGCCGCCCCGTTGCCAAGGCCAGGGCCAGGGCAAAGACCGCCAGAAAGGCCATGGCGGCGGCTGCGAACAGCGTCAGTTGCGCGGTAAAGCCGGTGGGCGGCACGATCCGGTCGCCGGTCCCGCCGTCGCGCATCAGGCCTTGCCACAAGGCGCGCAGGTTCAATGTCCGAAAATCAGTCCGCTTCACAGATCGGCCCCCGCCAGATGCAATGCCCCGTTCGCGATCCGCAACACGCGCGCCGCAACCTGCGCCTTGGCCGCGCGGATCAGGTTCAGGTCATGGGTTGCGACCAGAACGGTCTTGCCCGACTTGTTCAACTCGATCAGCAACTGCATCAGCCGGACCGACATATCCCAATCCAGGTTGCCCGTGGGTTCGTCCGCCAGCACCAGGTCCGGCGACAGGATCACCGCGCGGGCAAGTGCCGCGCGCTGGCGTTCGCCCCCCGACAGGGAGGGCGGCATGGCGCGGGCGTGCTGGGTCAGCCCCACCCAGCCCAGCAGGTCGCGCAGTGCGTCCATATCCACCGCCTGCCCCGACACCGAAAGCGGCAGGGCGACGTTTTCCGCCACCGGTAGGTGATCCAGGAACTGCGTGTCCTGGTGAACCACCCCTACCCGGCGGCGCAGGTCGGCGATGCCGTCGCGCGTGAGTTGCCGCACATCGTCGCCAAAGGCCGTCATCTGCCCCGACGTGGGCAGCAGATCAGCATAGCACAGCCGCAGCAGCGTCGTCTTGCCCGACCCAGAGGGGCCGGTCAGGAAATGAAACATACCCGGCTGCAGGGTCAGCGTCATGTTCGACAGCAGCTCGGCCCCCCCGTGATAGCCGAAGCCGACATCCCGCATCTCGATCACGCGCAACCCCCGTTCTTTCCAGCCTGGCTTGGAAGCCGGCCCCGCGCTTGATAGAACAGCCACAAGGCGAATGCGAGGGGTCGGAATGGCGGAAATACGGTTGATCTGTCCCGGATGTGCCGCGGAATACCGCATTCCCGACAACGCCATCCCTGCGCAGGGGCGAGAGGTCGAGTGCAGCGCCTGCGGCAATGTCTGGCACGCCACGCCGCGACTGGCCTTGTCCAATCCCCAGGTCCGCGCGGCTGCGGAACTGCCCGCAGACCCGCCCCCGCTGAACCGCCGCCTGCCCGCCAGCGTGCTGGACATCCTGAGGGATGAGGTCGAACACGAACGTCGCGCCCGTGCGGCCGATGACGGCGAACCCACGCCTGCCAAACCTGCCCCGGCGCAGCGTCCCGCCACCGATCCCGAATGGCCCGCCACGACCATCACCCGGCATCAGGATCCCCGGCCCGTCGATCCCGCCCCGCCGGAACCCGCACCGGTGCCGCCTGCCCCCGCGCGGCACGCCCGGGCAACACTCGTCCCGGCAGCAGTCGTCAACGAACCGGCCCCGGCGCCTGACAGGCAGGACGCCCCCCCCGCCAGGGCCGGGACCAGTCGCAAGCGGGGCGGCTATGGGGCGGGCTTTGGCCTGGCCGTGATGCTGGCTGCGGGGATCGTGGCGCTGTATCTGCTGGCCCCCATGCTGGCCAACAGGGGTGCCTGGGGCGATGGCCTGATGCAATTCCGCGCCGACCTGGACGGGGCGCGGTTTTGGTTACAGGACCGTGCGGGCGGCCTGATCCGCTGATCAGAACCGATCCAGCAGCCGGCCTAGGTAATCGCGTTCGTCCTGGGGCCGCTCGGCCTGGCCGCTGCGTCGGCGGATTTCATCCAGCAGGTCGCGGGCGCGTTGGGCCGGATCAACGCCCTCGGCCAGGGGATCGCCCCCGGCGATGACGTTGCCATTGCCGCTGCGCTGACGGCCCAGGGGATCCAGGGCGGGACGCTGGCCCATGGTCTGACCTTCCCCGGCCCGGTCGCCGCCGCCGGGCTGCTGGCCTTCCTGTCCCTGCTGCTGGCCTTGCTGTCCTTGCTGCCCCTGCTGCTGGGCCATCATGTCGCCAAGCGCGCGCATCCCTTCGCGCATGGCCTCGATCGCATCGGCCTGGCGTTGCAGCGCGCCGCCGGTATCGCCGTCGCGCAGTGCCTGTTCGGCATCCTCCATCGCGCGGCCTGCCTCGTCCAGTTGACGGCGCGCCTGATCACCGCCGGGCGATCCCTGGCCAGGCAACAGGCCTTGCTGCTGGCCCAGTTCATTGCGCAACTGCTGCTGGCGTTGGGCCAGGCCTTCCGCATTGGGCGAAGGCTGGCCCATCTGCCCCTGGCCGAACTGATCCTGCATATCGCGGAACGCCTCGTCCGACAGTTGCTGTTGTTCGCGCAGGGTATCGGCCAGGCGGTTCATCGGCTGGTTGCCGCTGCTGCCTTCCTGGCCCTGCCCGCCCTGGGACTGGCGGACCTGCAGATTCTCCATCATGCGGTTGAACTGTTCCAGCAATTCCTGGGCCTCGGCCATGCGGCCCTCGTTCATCAGCCGCTGGATTTCGTCCATCATCTGCTGGATCTGGTCGCTGGTGATCTGCTGGCCCGGCTGACCTTCGGCAAACCGTTCAGAGGGATCCTGCTGTTCCCCCTGCTGTGCCAGCATCTCGGTATAGGCGTCCGTCGCCGCCTTCAACTCGTCCATCAGCCGCTGGATTTCATCGGGACTGGCGCCGTTGCGGATCGCTTCGGACAGCTTCTCCTGGGCTTGGCGCATCCGTTCCAAGGCATCGGACAGGCCGCCGTCCTCCAACTGGATCGCCGCCTGCCACAGTGCCTCGGCCAAGTCGTCGCGGGCCTTGTCGGTCAGGGGATCGCCTTCCAGCAGGGTCACGGCGCCGCGTAACTCCAGATACAGCGGCTGTTCGACGAATCCCTGCGGCTGCCAGGTCACCGCCCGCAGGATCTCGGCGCTGCGGCCCGCGTTCTGACGCGACCACAGCAGATCGCGCCGCATCTCGATCAATGCAGCAGCCAGGGGGTTGAAGAAACGCCGCCCCGGCAGGACGGTCTGCATCGGCTGCGCTTCGCCCACCTGCTCGATCCCGTCCAGGGCGCGCAGGCTGACGTTAACCGGCAGGTTCGCCCAAGGATGGCGCGACAGATCCTCGGTCAGTTGTCCCTGAACCATCCGCCGGTCGCCGCGCGGCAGGGGCAGCGCAAGTTCGACCAGGGGGCGTGGCTCCGGGTCGATGGCCAGGCCAAAGCGGCGGTCCACGGACGGCAGGTCAAGCGCGATCACCGCCTGGCCAGAGGCAATGCCGTGATCGTCCCCGGCGCTGAAGTCCTGCACCATCTTGCCATCGGCGCGCCGCACGGGTTGGGCGCCCGCACGGATGACAGGGGAATTGTCGGGCAGGACCGTCACGTCGAAACGCCGCCCGGCCACCTCGATAACCCCCGAGGTTTCGGCACGAAAACCCGGCGCCTGCGGATCCTCGCCTATTTCCGGGCCGATGTCCTGCGTGACGGCGGCGCCATCGCCATACAGTCGAAACGTGACGGCGCTGCCCTTGGGCAGTTCCAGCACCTGCCCCTCGGCCAGGGCGTTCAGATAGATCGTCGGGCGGCGGGTATAGGCGGGGGGTTCGGCCCAGCCCTCCCAGCTTGGTCCCGTCGGCACGGCATCGGTCGCGACGGGGCGGGACACGGTCGCGGCAAGCGCCTCGATCCCCTGGCCCATCTGCGCCGCGCCGCCAAAGATCAGCGCCATGACCAGGGCCACCAGCCCCGCCAGTCGCAGGGCAAAGGGATCGCGCCGTGTCAGGTCCGCATCGGGACGCACCGGCCGGGCAAGCGCCGCACGGGCCTGCATCTGTGCCAGATGGGCCTGCCACAAGGCGCCCTCGCCGCCTATTGCCGCGCTGTCGGTCAGCGCGGCCAACGGACGCCCGGGCAGGGTCCTGTCCAGCCGGTCCACGGCATCGGTCACGCGCACCCGGCGGAATCGCATCCCGCCCCGGATCGCCGCCCCCATCAGTGCCAGCAGCACCGCGCCCGCCAGCCAGGGCAGGACCGGACCCGGCACCAGGGCCACCACGCCAAGCGAGAAGGCGGCAAAGACCAGTGCCAGCACCGTCGCCAGCGGCCAAAAGGCGCGCGCCGCCTGTTCCCACACCATCCCCCAGCGGGTCAGGTGCAGGGCGCGTGCGACCGGCCCTGTCTTCTTCACGAAAATATCCTCGGGGGTCCGGGGGTGGAAGACCCCCGGCTGCGACGGATCGGACTGGTGCCGC
The DNA here is from genome assembly GCF_030863885.1 of Paracoccus actinidiae. Lineage (NCBI taxonomy): Bacteria > Pseudomonadati > Pseudomonadota > Alphaproteobacteria > Rhodobacterales > Paracoccaceae > Paracoccus > Paracoccus actinidiae. The sequence continues at coordinate 143,199 of NZ_CP132956.1, read as the reverse complement.
GTCAAAGCCATTCCGGGATGCTATCCCGGGCCAGCATATCCTCATATGTCGGGCGTGCCCTGATGACGGCGAAGTGATCGCCTTGCACTAGAACCTCGGGCACCAGGGGACGCGAGTTGTATTCCGAGGCCATGACCGCCCCATAGGCCCCCGCCGACCGGAAGGCGATCAGGTCGCCCGCCGCCATCGCAGGCAGTTCGGCCCCCTTCTGGAACGTGTCGCCCGATTCGCAGACCGGACCCACCACGTCAAAGGGGCGGACCGGCCCGCCCACCGCCGCTTCCTTTACCGGCACGATGTCGTGATGCGCACCATACATCGCCGGACGCGCCAAGTCGTTCATGGCCGCGTCCACGATCAGGAAGTCGCGCCCCTCGCCCTCTTTCACATAGATCACCTGCGACAACAGCACCCCGGCATTGCCGACGATGTTGCGGCCCGGCTCGATCTCGATCTCGCAGCCCAGGTCGCCCACCGTGTCGCGGATCACCTGGCCGTATTCGATGGGCAAGGGGGGCGCGTTGTTGTCGCGGCGATAGGGGATGCCCAGGCCGCCACCCAGATCCAGCCGGATGATGGCATGGCCGTCCGCGCGCAAGGCGCGGGTCAGGTCGGCGACCTTGGCATAGGCCGCGCGATAGGGGTCCAGGTCGGTCAACTGGCTGCCGATATGCACATCGACGCCGACCACTTGCAGGCCCGGCAGCGACGCCGCCTCGGCATAGACCTCGCGCGCGCGGGCGATGGGGATGCCGAACTTGTTCTCGGACTTGCCGGTCGCGATCTTCTCGTGCGTCTTGGCGTCCACGTCGGGGTTCACGCGCACCGCCACCGGAACCGTCGCGCCCATGCTGGAGGCAAGGGCCGACAGCGCGCGCATCTCGGGCTCGGATTCCAGGTTGAACTGGCGGATGCCGCCTTCGATGGCCATGCGCATCTCGGCCAGGGTCTTGCCCACGCCGGAAAAGACGATCCGGTCGCCCGGAACGCCCGCCGCCTTGGCGCGCGCGTATTCGCCGCCCGACACCACGTCCATTCCCGCGCCCAGACCGCCCAGCAGCTTCAGCACCGCCAGGTTGCTGTTGGCCTTCACGGCAAAGCAGACCAGGTGATCCGTCCAGTCAAGCGCTTGGCGGAACAGCCCGAAATGCCGCGTCAGGGTCGCCGCCGAATAGACATAGACGGGCGTCCCCACCTGCGCGGCGATGCGCGACAAGGGCACATCTTCGGCACAAAGCTCTCCGCCGTGATAGTTGAAATGATCCATTACAGTTCCGTAATGACGCCCATCGTGGCATGGCCGGAAATCGAGACGTTGGACTTCGGCGCGGTCTTGGGCGCCGCCGGACGCTCGGGCGGGCCGTCAACGCCGCAGGCCGTCACGGCTGCCACCGCCAGAATTGCAATCCATTTCATGCCAGTTTTCCTTTCCAGCGGGTGATTTGCGCGCGCACCTGATCGGGCGCCGTGCCGCCATAGCTTTGCCGCGAGGCGACGGAATTGTGAACGCCCAACACGCCAAAGACTTTATCGGTAATGCCCGCGTGGACCCCTTGCATATCATCCAGCGTCAGGTCGGGCAGGTCGCAGCCCTTCTTCTCGGCCAGGGCCACCAGCGATCCGGTGACGTGATGGGCGTCGCGGAAGGGCAGGCCCAGTTCGCGGACCAGCCAGTCGGCCAGATCCGTCGCGGTCGAGAAGCCCGAGGCCGCCGCAGTCTCCATCCTGTCGCGGTTGGCGGTCAGGTCGGACAGCATCCCCGCCATTGCGGCCAAGGCCAGCATCAGGCTGTCGGCGGCGTCGAAGACCTGTTCCTTGTCTTCCTGCATGTCCTTGGAATAGGCCAGCGGCAGGCCCTTCATCACCGTGAACAGCGCGACGGTCGCCCCCAGGATGCGGCCGATCTTGGCGCGGATCAACTCGGCCGCGTCGGGGTTGCGCTTCTGCGGCATGATCGACGACCCGGTGGACCACTTATCAGACATCGACACGAAGCGAAACTGGGCCGACGACCAGATCACCAGCTCCTCGGCCAGACGCGACAGGTGGACGGCGCAGATGCTGCCGGCCGACAGGAACTCCAGCGCGAAGTCGCGATCCGACACGGCGTCCAGGCTGTTGGCCATGGGGGCGTCAAAGCCCAGGGCCTGCGCGGTCGCATGGCGGTCGATGGGATAGCCGGTCCCGGCAAGTGCCGCGGCACCCAAGGGCGATTCGTTCATCCGCTTGCGAGCGTCCTGGAACCGCGACAGGTCCCGGCCGAACATTTCCACATAGGCCATCATGTGATGGCCCCAGGTCACCGGTTGCGCGGTCTGCAGATGGGTAAAGCCTGGCATGACCCAATCCGCGCCCGCCTCGGCCTGCGACAAGGCGGCGCGGATCAGGGTCTGCAAAGCCTCGATGGCCCCGTCGCACTGGTCGCGCACCCACAGGCGAAAATCCGTCGCCACCTGGTCATTCCTGGACCGGCCCGTGTGCAGACGGCCCGCAGGCTCTCCGATGATCTCTTTCAGGCGCGCCTCGACATTCATGTGAATGTCTTCAAGTTCGGTGCGAAAGGGGAAATCGCCCGCTTCGATCTCTGACAAGACGGTGAGCAGGCCTTCCCTGATCGCCTCGGCATCGCTAGTGCTGATGATGCCTTGTGCAGCCAGCATGGCGGCATGGGCACGGCTGCCCCGGATGTCCTGGGCGTAGAGCCGCCGGTCGAAGCCGATCGAGGCGTTGATCGCCTCCATGATCGCGTCGGGACCTGCGGCAAAGCGCCCGCCCCACATGCTGTTGGCGGAATCCTGTTGCGGCCGGTCGGTCATAGGCGCGTCCTTCGGAGGTCTTCATGCTGCGTTCCGCCCTGCTTTATACGGCACTGCTTTTCGGTGCAAACGCCGCCTTCGCGGGCGCGGTGGACTGGCAAGCCGCCAAGGACGCGGGCCTGGTCAAGCTGGTCCCGACCGAGGAACCGGCGCCGGTGTCAGATGTCAAATTCACCGACCCCAAGGGCGGCACGCATACACTTGCCGATTACAAGGGCAAGGTCGTGCTGCTGAACTTCTGGGCCACCTGGTGCGCCCCCTGCCGCGAGGAGATGCCGTCGCTGGACGCCCTGCAGTCCGAAATGGGGGGCGAGGATTTCGAGGTCGTGGCCGTGGCGACGGGCCGCAACGCCCCTGACCGCATCGACAAGTTCTATGACGAGACCGGGTTGCAGAACCTGCCCGTCCTGCTGGACCCGCGCCAGCAACTGGCCCGCGACATGGGCGTCGTGGGCCTGCCCGTGACCGTCCTGATCGACCGCGAGGGCCGCGAGGTCGCCCGCCTGCTGGGTGAGGCCGACTGGAGCAGCGAGCCCGCCAAGGACGTCATCCGGCAGCTTGTGGCCGACTGAGTGCCGCGTGACGATGGCAGGTGGTGACATGGTCGTTCACCATCCCCGTCGCCTCCATGAAGGCATAGGTGATGACCGGCCCGCAAAAGTTGAAGCCGCGCTTTTTCAACGCCTTCGACATGGCGGTTGATTCCGGGGTGGCGGTCGGCACTTCGGCCATGCTGGCGAAGCGGTTCTGGATCGGCCCGCCGCCCACGAAGGACCACAGGAAGGGGGTGAAACCCTCCTGCCCCTCGATCTCCTGGAACCGCCGCGCGCCGCGCACGGCTGATTCGATCTTGCCGCGATGGCGGATGATGCCGGGGTTTTGCAACGCGCGGTCGATGCGCGCATCGTCCCAGCGGGCCACGCGTTCGGGGTCGAAGCCCTCGAACTCCTCGCGGAAGGCGTCGCGCTTGCGCAGGATGGTGATCCAGGACAGCCCTGCCTGAAAGCCGTCCAGCACCAGCTTTTCCCACAAGGCGCGGGGGTCGCGTTCGGGAACGCCCCATTCTCTGTCGTGATAGGCGACATAAAGCGGGTCGGTCCCGCACCAGGAACAGCGGTCGGTCATCACCTGTTAACCCTTTACCCAGAAATCCCTGCCTGTTTACCGCAAATTAGGCGATTATCATTATCACTGAACACGGAATGATTGCGTGACAAGGGGCTGACGTGACCAACGCGAACCCGCCTGGAAAAGGCTCTCCGCTGGAATATGCGATGGACCGGCAAAGCAGGCTGACCATGCCCTTGGTCAGGCTTGCGGTCGAAAAGGGCAACGGGGTGCTGGCCTTCCAGCCTGTCGTTCAGGCGCAGCGGACCAACCGCCCGGCCTTTTACGAGGGGCTGATCCGCATCATCGACGAATCGGGCCGCATGGTGCCCTTGCGCGACTTCATGCCGGTGGCCGAAACCACCGAACTGGGCCGGCAGATCGACTGCCTGTCGCTGTCGCTGGGCCTGAAGGCGCTGTCCGAGGAGCCGTCGCTGCGGCTGTCCATCAACATGTCGGCGCGGTCCATCGGCTATCCCGCCTGGATGGATACCCTGCGCCGGGGGGTGGCTGACGATCCGCAGGCGGGCGAACGGCTGATCCTGGAAATCACCGAAAGCTCGGCCATGGGCCTGCCGGACGAGGTCAAGACGTTCATGCGGGAAGTGCAGCGATACGGGATCAGCCTTGCGCTTGACGATTTTGGCGCGGGCTATACATCTTTCCGGTATCTGCGGGATTTCTGCTTCGACATGATCAAGATCGACGGCCAGTTCATCCGCGAAATCTCGATCCATCCCGACAATCAGGTGCTGACGCAGGCGCTGATGTCCATCGCCCAGCATTTCGATATGTTCACGGTGGCGGAAATGGTCGAAACGGCGGACGACGCCAGTTTCCTGATCGACAGCGGCATCGACTGCCTGCAGGGCTATTACTTCGGGGCACCGACCATTGCGCCACCGTGGAAATCACCGCCTTCGGCCGTTTTGCGCTAGATGTCGTGCCATACTTTTGGGCGATGTGCTTGACGCCACGGCATGAACCCGCATCCTGTCCACGATTCGCCACTTGTCTGGCTTCGAGGGAAGGAACCCGTCATGACCAAAGCCGTAATCGTTTCCGCCGCCCGCACCCCGGTCGGCAGTTTCATGGGATCATTCGCCAATATCCCGGCCCATGACCTGGGTGCCGCCGTTCTGAAGGAGGTCGTGGCCCGCGCGGGCATCGACCCCGCCGAGGTCGATGAGACGATCCTGGGCCAGGTTCTGACCGCAGGCCAGGGCCAGAACCCCGGCCGCCAAGCGCATATCAAGGCAGGCCTGCCGCAGGAATCGTCAGCCTGGCTGCTCAACCAGGTCTGCGGATCGGGCTTGCGCGCGGTGGCGCTTGCAGCCCAGCAGGTGATCGGGGGCGATGCCAAGGTCGTGCTGGCGGGCGGCCAGGAAAGCATGTCGATGTCCATGCACGCGACCTTTCTGCGCGCCGGGCAGAAGATGGGCGACATGCAGTTCATTGACACGATGATCCGCGACGGGCTGTGGGACGCCTTCAACAATTACCATATGGGCACCACGGCGGAAAACGTCGCGCAGAAATGGCAGATCAGCCGCGACCAGCAGGACGAATTCGCGCTGGGCTCGCAGAACAAGGCCGAAGCCGCGCAAAAGGCAGGCCGCTTTGACGACGAAATCGTGGGTTTCACGGTGAAGACCCGCAAGGGGGACACGGTGGTGGACAAGGACGAATACATCCGCCACGGCGCCACCATGGAGGCCATGCAGAAGCTGCGGCCCGCATTTTCCAAGGAAGGCTCGGTCACCGCGGCCAACGCATCGGGCCTGAACGACGGTGCGGCGGCGGTCATGGTCATGACCGAGGACGAGGCGAACCGCCGCGGCCTGACGCCGCTGGCGCGCATCGCCTCTTATGCGACGGCGGGACTGGATCCGGCGATCATGGGCACTGGCCCGATTCCGGCCAGCCGCAAGGCCTTGGAAAAGGCGGGCTGGTCCGTCCAGGATCTGGATCTGGTCGAGGCGAACGAAGCCTTTGCCGCCCAGGCCTGCGCCGTTAACAAGGACATGGGCTGGAACCCCGACATTGTGAACGTGAACGGCGGAGCGATTGCCATCGGCCATCCCATCGGCGCATCCGGCGCGCGCGTGCTGAACACCCTGCTGTTCGAAATGGCGCGACGCGACGCGAAAAAAGGGCTGGCCACGCTGTGCATCGGCGGCGGCATGGGCGTTGCCTTGTGTGTCGAACGCTAGGCGGAATGGCGCGCAATGATGTTGCGCGCCACAAACTTGCCTTGTAGCAATATTTCAGAGCCGATCATTTTCAAGGGGGAGGATCAATGTCCAAGGTAGCACTTGTCACCGGCGGGTCGCGCGGCATCGGCGCGGCAATTTCCAAGGCGCTTCAGGATGCTGGCTATACCGTCGCCGCCACTTATGCGGGCAATGACGATGCGGCAAAGGCGTTCACGGAAGAAACCGGGATCAAGACCTATAAATGGTCGGTCGCAGATTACGATGCCTGCGCGGCGGGTATCAAGCAGATCGAGGAAGACCTGGGTCCGATCGCCGTCCTGGTCAACAACGCGGGCATCACGCGCGACGCAATGTTCCACAAGATGACGCCCCAGCAGTGGAAAGAGGTCATCGACACCAACCTGACCGGCGTCTTCAACATGACCCATCCCGTCTGGTCGGGGATGCGCGACCGCAAGTTCGGGCGGATCATCAACATCAGCTCGATCAACGGGCAAAAGGGCCAGGCGGGCCAGGCGAACTACAGCGCGGCCAAGGCGGGCGACCTGGGATTCACCAAGGCGCTTGCCCAGGAAGGCGCACGGGCGGGCATCACCGTCAACGCGATCTGTCCCGGCTATATCGCGACCGAGATGGTCAAGGCGATCGACGAAAAGGTGCTGAGCGAAAAGATCATCCCGCAGATCCCCGTCGGCCGCCTGGGCGAACCCGAGGAGATCGCCCGGACCGTCGTGTTCCTGGCATCCGACGATGCGGGCTTCATCACCGGATCGACCATCAGCGCAAACGGCGGGCAGTATTTCGTCTGAACCGCCTGCGGCAAAAGAACACGGCCCGCGCAAATCGCGCGGGCCGTTTCAAATCCGTCACCGTTCAACGGGTCAGTGGGACAGTCGGGAAATCTCTTCCTTGATTCGAAGTTTCTCGCGCTTCATGGCCTTGATCTGAGTATCACTGGATCCGGGACTTCTTTGTTCCTTTTCAACAGCATCCGAAAGCACTTGGTGTTTCTTGCGCAGTTCCTCGACGTGGGAAGCAACCGACATCGCGTCCTCCTGTATAGGTTGAGTCGAACAGGGCGATTGCAGCACAGGCATTCGATTCTGTCACGGGACTTTTGCAAAGAACGCTTCAAGCGGCAGACCCTTGCGCAGCACCCCCGATGCCGCATCGGTCAGATCCTCGCGGTCGCCCGCATGGGCCGGCTCGTGGTGCATGACGAAAGGGGCCAGTAATCGCAGCGGCCCCCGCCCGCCCTTTTGCGCGCGCAGGATCACCCGCCCGGCCTCGCGCCCGGCCCGTGCCGCCAAAGGCAGGATCGCGACCGATCCGGCACGCCCCCCCAGCGCGGCCAGTATCGCGTCCAGCCGGTCGGCCCGCTGGATCAGCGTCAAAATGCCGCCGGGCCGCAAGCGGCGCAGGCCCGCGTCGATCCAGGCGGCCAGGGGTGTATCCTCGCGCCGCGCCATGTCCCTGCCTCCATCGGGCGCAGGCGTTCCGTCCAGGAAATAGGGCGGATTGGCAATGACATGATCGAAGGCCATGCCGCGCAGCCTGGCAGGCGGAAAGGCCACGTTCCCCGTCAGCACCTGCATGGGAATGCCATTCGCCGCCGCATTCCCGCGCGCCAGTTCCGCATAATCCGCCTGGGCTTCCAGCCCGACCAGCCGCAGGCCGGGAACGCGCCAGCCCAGGCACAGGCTGGCAACCCCCGCCCCGCATCCCAGTTCCAGAACCGACTGCCCCGGCGCGGCTGCGCAGGCCGCAGCCAGCATCACCGCATCGGCGCCCGACCGGAAGCCCCGCCGGGGTTGGGCGATCCGCAATCGGCCGTCCAAAAAGCCGTCGTCTGACAGATCACTCATCCAGGCCGGCGTCGCGCAGGATGGCGCGGGCCATGAATTCGTCGCGGTCCGCCACCATCAGCCGTTGCGGCAGGATGCCCAGCGATCCTTCCAGAATGCTTGTGTGCTGGTCCAGGTGGAAGGCCGGGATCCCCTCGTCTTCCAGCAATCCAAGGGCACGGGACATACGGACGGGATCGTTGCTGCGGAAAAGCTCTTTCATGGGGAAACGCTAGGCGGCGGTTGCGCAATTGTCGAGGGCGTGGCAAGGGTCGGGCGCTTCAGAAGGATAAGGCCATGGGTGTGCAGGAAAACGTCCAGAAACCGCTGGACCGGCTGTCCGAGGCGCTGAGCGCCGAGATGGAGGCGGTGGCCGCCCTGATCCGCGACCGCATGGCCAGCAGGCACGCCCCCCGCATCCCCGAGGTGACGGCCCACCTGATCGAGGCCGGGGGCAAGCGCCTGCGTCCGATGCTGACGCTGGCTGCGGCCCGGATGCTGGATTACTCCGGTCCTTATCACATCCACCTGGCCGCGACGGTCGAATTCATCCACACCGCCACGCTGTTGCACGACGACGTGGTGGACGAAAGCCGCCAGCGGCGCGGGCGCCCCACCGCGAACCTGCTGTGGGACAACAAGTCCAGCGTGCTGGTGGGCGATTACCTGTTCGCGCGCAGTTTCCAGTTGATGGTGGAACCCGGCAACCTGCGCACGCTGGAGATTCTGGCCAATGCCAGCGCCACCATTGCCGAGGGCGAAGTTCTGCAACTGACCGCCGCCCAGGATCTGCGCACCGACGAAGGCATCTATCTGCAAGTCGTGCGCGGCAAGACCGCCGCCCTGTTTTCCGCCGCGACCGAGGTGGGGGGCGTCATCGCGGGCGCGCCTGCCGATCAGGTGCAGGCGTTGTTCGATTATGGCGATGCCTTGGGGATCGCCTTTCAGATCGTCGATGACCTGCTGGATTATGGCGGCGCCACGGAAGCCATCGGCAAGAACGTGGGCGACGATTTCCGCGAACGCAAGCTGACCCTGCCGGTCATCAAGGCCGTGGCCCTTGCCACGCCCGAGGAACGCGCCTTCTGGTCGCGTACCATCGAGGCGGGCGACCAGCGCGACGGCGATCTGGAGCAGGCCTTGTCGCTGCTGGCCCGCCACGGCGCGATGGACGCCGCGCGGGCCGACGCGCTTCGCTGGTCGGCCACCGCCAAGGCGGCGCTGACCAAGCTGCCGCCGCATCTCATCCGCGATATGCTGTCCGACCTGGCCGATTTCGTCGTTAGCCGCGTCGCCTGACCCTGCGGTTGGCAACCCTGAACCGAACCTGCCTGACTTTCGGGCGCAGCCTGCCCATTCCGCCCATGAAACGGGCAATCGCTGTCTGAACCCGTCCCGTGCCTGTCCGATATCTGTGCAAGCCCTGGCACGCCGCCCCATGAAAGGGCGTCGCGGCGCGCCGGCGCCGCATGGAAGGGGATATGATGATGACAAGGGCTGCTCCCTTTATTGCCGGTGCCGCGATTTTGCTCGCGGCACCCACATTCGCGCAGGACGCCGTGGTCGCGGTCGAGGCCGCCGCCCCCGTGCCCGACAAGGGCGACACGGCCTGGATGCTGATCTCGGCCATCCTGGTGATGATGATGACGCTGCCGGGGCTGGCGCTGTTTTATGGCGGGCTGGTGCGCGCCAAGAATATGCTGTCGGTGCTGATGCAGGTGCTGACCGTGTTCAGCGTGATGGCGATCCTGTGGGTGGCCTTTGGATATTCGCTGGCCTTTACCGGCGCAGGCACCGCCGAGGACGTGACAGTCTTCACCCCCTATATCGGCGGGCTGTCCAAGATGTTCCTGTCGGGCGTGACAACCGGGTCCAACATCGAAGGGTTTTCGGCAGGCGTCGTGATCCCGGAATTGTCCTTCGTGATCTTCCAGATGGCCTTCGCCTGCATCGCATCCGCCCTGATCGTGGGGGCGACGGCAGAGCGGCTGAAGTTCAGCGCCATCCTGCTGTTTATCGTGATCTGGTTCTTCCTGTCCTATCTGCCCATGGCCCACATGGTCTGGTGGTGGGGCGGGCCGTCGGCCTATGACGCGCCTTCGGGCCTGCTGTTCGGCCATGGCGCCCTGGATTTCGCGGGCGGCACGGTCATTCACATCAACGCAGGCGTGGCGGGCCTTGTCGCCGCCATGGTCGCCGGTCCCCGCATCGGCTATAAAAAGGAACTGCTGGCCCCGCACAACCTGACCTTCACGCTGATTGGCGGCTGCCTGCTGTGGATCGGCTGGTTCGGCTTCAACGCCGGTTCCAACCTCGAGGCCAACGGGTTGACTGCGCTTGCCATGGTCAACACCGCCGTCGCCACCGCTGCAGGCGTGCTGGCCTGGTCCTTTGGCGAATGGGCGTTCCGCGGCCATCCGAGCCTTCTGGGCGGCATCTCGGGTGCCATCGCAGGCCTGGTGGGCATCACCCCGGCGGCCGGTTTCGTAGGCCCGATGGGCGCCATCGCCATTGGCCTGATCGCGGGCCTGCTGTGCATGTGGTTCGTCATCAGCATGAAGCCGCGCATGGGCATCGACGACAGCCTGGACGTGTTCGGCATCCACGGCATCGGCGGCATCGTGGGGGCGATCCTGACGGGCGTCTTTGCGGCCCCGTCGCTGGGCGGGACGGGCGTCTTCGACTACGGCGCCAATGCGGTGGCGGAATTCTCGATGGGCGGGCAGGTCTGGAACCAGACCCTGGGCGTGGTGATCGCCATCGTCTGGTCGGGCGTCGTGTCCTTTGTCGCGATCCATGTCGTCAAGGCGCTGATCGGGCTGCGCGTCACCGTCAATGACGAACGCCAGGGCCTGGACATCACGACCCACGGGGAAAACGCCTATAACTGAAGGCATCCCGCAGCATCGCAAAGGCCCGGCACCCCTGCCGGGCCTTTTCCTTGTGCAAATCACGGATTGGTCAGGCCAATTCCCCCCAGACAATTCTTGGTATAGGGTGACGCGCAATTTGGCCGAAAAATGGCCTTGGCAGAACGCGGGCACCCTGACGCATGAAACGACCGACCGGCACCCCGAAGCGCACGGGCCGCAGCCCCGTTGCCGACAAACGCGCGGCCGAGGCCGAGGCGAAGCCGGCCGTCCGCCGCCATAAGGGCCGCGTCCGGCGCGGCAATGTGGTGGTGCGCACCATTGCCGGCACGGTCAGCCTGATCTGGCGCATCCTGTGGGGATCGGCCTGGCGCCTGGCCATGGTCCTGGCCCTCATCGTGGGGGCCGCCACCGCCTATTTCTATGCCGGCCTGCCCGCGCCCGAGGCGTTGTTCGACGCCCGCGCACGCGGGTCCGTCACCATGCTGGACAATGACGGCAAGGTCTTTGCCTGGCGTGGCGAAACCTATGGCGCCGTGACCAGCGACAAGATCGCCCCGGTGCTGAAGGAAGCCGTGATCGCGACCGAGGATCGCCGCTTCTACGGCCATCTGGGCATCAGCCCGCGCGGCATCGCCAGTGCCGTGCGCATCAACCTGGCCGAGGGGCGCGGCCCGCTGGAGGGCCATGGCGGATCGACCATCACCCAGCAGGTCGCCAAGCTCTTGTGCCTGGGCGAGACCTTCGATCCGATCCGCTGGAAGAACGAGGCCGCGTTCGAACAGGACTGCCGCGTCGGTTCGCTGTGGCGCAAGATCAAGGAAGTCCCCTATTCGCTGGCCCTGGAAGCCAAGTATTCCAAGGACGACATCCTCAATATCTACATGAACCGCTCCTACATGGGGGGCGGCTCTCGTGGGTTCCAGGCGGCAAGCCAGCGGTATTTCAACAAGCCCGCCTCTGATGTGAACGCCGCCGAATCCGCGATGCTGGCCGGGCTTTTGCAGGCGCCCAGCTATTTCGCCCCGACCGCGAACCTCAAGCGCAGCCAGGAACGCGCCAATGTCGTCTTGGGCCTGATGGCCGAGGAAGGTTATCTGACCGCCGACGAGGTCGCCCAGGCCCGCGCCAACCCCGCGCGCCTGTCGCAGGCGGCCGAGGCGCGGGCAGGCGGTTACTTCGCCGACTGGGTGATGGAGTCCGGTCCCGGCTTCCTGACCAGCGAAACGACCGAGGACGTGACGATCCGCACCACCTTCGACCCGCGCATCCAGACGGCCGCCGAACGGGCGCTGAAACGGATCTTCGACGAAAAGGTCAGCGACAACAGCAAGGCCGAGGCTGCGGTCGTGGTGATGTCCGCCGACGGCGCCGTGCGTGCCATCATCGGCGGGCGCGACAGCATCGTGAACGGCGCCTTCAACCGCGCCGTCCAGGCCAAGCGCCAGACCGGGTCCAGCTTCAAGCCCTTTGTCTTCGCCGCAGCCCTTGAAGCAGGCTACGGTCCCGGCGACCGGGTCGAGGACGGGCCTTTGACCATCCGCATCCCCGGCGGCAAACCCTGGTCGCCCCAGAACTATACCCGCCGCTATTCCGGGGCAGTGACGCTGACGACCGCGCTGAAGCAATCGCTGAACACCGCGACGATCCGCTTGCAAGAGGCGGTGGGCCGCAACGAGGTCCGCCGCATCGCCCATGACTTCGGCATCGTCAGCAACCTGACCACCAGCCCCTCGCTGGGCCTTGGCGCGTCCGAGGCCACGCTGATGGAACTGACCGGCGCCTATGCGGGCATCCGCAACGGCGGCACCTCGGTCGCGCCCTACGGCCTGGTGGAACTGCGCATCGCGGGCGACGACCAGCCGCTGATGGGCCAGTCGGGCGGCCTGGGCGGCCGCGTCATCAGCCAGCGCGCCGCAGGACAGCTGATCTACATGATGCAGCAGGTGATCGAAAGCGGCACCGGCGGGCGCGCCAAGATGGGCTCACGCCCGGTCGCGGGCAAGACCGGCACCACCAGCAGCTATCGCGATGCTTGGTTCGTGGGCTTTTCCGAACAATACGTGGTTGGCGTCTGGATGGGCTATGACGACAACACGCCCCTGAAGGGGGTCACCGGCGGCGGTTTGCCCGCCGAGATCTGGCAGGCGGTGATGACCGACATCCACGAGGGCTTGCCGGAACTGCCCCTGTCCACGGTGTCCCCGGACGGCAGCGGCATCCTGCTGTCGAACGACGGCGCGCCCAAGGTCGTGACCTCCGGTTCCGCCGACGACCCGCTGGCGGCGGCATTGGCCGGTGCGGTGAACTCGGCCAATCCTGCGGCAGGTACGCCGACGCAGGTCACGGCCCCCCAGACACCGGGCGACAGCAGCACTGCCAGTTCAGACGATGCGCTGAGCCGGGCGTTGAACGGGATCTTGGGGGGAAATTGATCCCCTTTGGCCTGCCTGTGGCGGATGCGGTACATCTTGCAGTACTGAATCCAAGATGCGCGCAAAGAGTTGCTTCATGCCGGGAGGTCCTTACTGAATATTCCGCGACAATGTTCAAGCGCGATATTTAATGAGGGCTTCCCGTGGCATATGCCAGACTTACAGTTCCTGACACTATCACAATTCGCGAAGGTCAGACACGTTCGATAAGCCTCGAACTTCTAGAGTTGTTCAATCATCAGATCACTTGGTCCTATTACACGACGGTTACCGGAGGAACGGCACAGAACTCTGATATCGGCGGAGCGTCAGGCAGCGGCTCGATGATGATCGTCAGCAACTTCCCCCAAACAGAGAGAGAGCCTTTTTCAATTTCTGCAATGCAGGACGACATCCAGGAAGCTGTCGAAACTGCGTATCTGGTCGTTCAAGTCAACGGCACGGGGGGCTTTTCATTCGAGGATGGAAGTAACTACAAGACAATAGAAATCCGTATCCTTGACGACAACCTGACCACGGGCGGCAGCGAGAACGACATTCTCCGCGGTACAGGCGCGGCTGAAGTCCTGACCGGCGGGGCAGGCAACGATACTTATCACCTCACCTTGGGCGACACGGTGGCTGAGCTTGCGGGCGGCGGCAGTGATACCGTCAACGCCAGTTTCACACACACTCTCGCCTCGAACGTCGAAAACCTCACCCTCACCGGCAGTGCCGCGATCAACGGGACCGGCAACCTGCTTGCGAACCGCCTGACCGGAAACGGCGCGGCCAACCAGTTGGTGGGCGGCACCGGCGCCGACAGCCTGTTCGGGAACGGCGGCAGCGACACCTTGCTGGGCGGGATCGACAATGACCTGCTTGACGGGGGAATCGGCAATGACTGGCTGGATGGCGCCGCCGGGGCCGATACCCTGCGCGGCGGGGCGGGCGATGATGTCTATGTCCTGGACAACGCGGCGGATGCGATTGCCGAAGCGATGGGCCAAGGCACCGACACGGTCCGCGCCACGTTCAGCACGATCCTTGGATACCAGCTTGAAAACCTGATCTTGGTGGGCACCGACAATCTCAATGCCAAGGGCAATGGCCTGAACAACATCCTGACCGGAACTGCGGGCGCGAACCGGCTGGAGGGCGGGGCGGGCAACGACACCCTGACAGGCGGCGAGGGCGCGGATTGGCTGGACGGCGGCACGGGCATTGACCTGCTGCGCGGCGGCGCTGGCAATGACATCTATATCGCCGACAATACCGGGGACCAGGTGGCCGAGACCGCGGGACGGGGCATCGACCTTGTGCAGGCCAGCGCATCGTTCAAATTGCGGGGCGAGGTCGAGAACCTGATCCTGACCGGCAAGGCCGCGATCAGCGGAACAGGAAACGCGCTGAACAACAGCCTGACAGGCAATGCCGCAGCCAACCTGTTGATGGGTGGGGCGGGGAACGACATCCTGAACGGCGGGGCCGGGCGGGACACGCTCAACGGCGGCACGGGCGCTGATCGACTTGCCGGCGGTCTGGATCCAGCACGAGACGTGTTCATCTTCAACGCCCTGTCCGACAGCACCGCTGGCGCGGGCCGCGACCGCATCGCGGACTTCAGCACGGGGGTGGACGACATCGACCTGCGCGCCCTGGACGCCAATACGCGGACCGCGGGTAATCAGGTGTTTGACTTCTCGGGCACGACGGCTGCCGCCAATTCGGTCTGGTATCTCAAGACGGGGGCGAATCTGATGGTCCGAGCCGATGTCACCGGCGACAAGGTGGCGGATTTCGAAATCGTGGTTCTGGGGCAGAACGCCCTGAGTGCGGGCGATTTCCTGCTGTGATGTCCGTTGCAGGCGGCCCTTAGCCCGCCGCCTGCAAATCCGCCGTCAGCGCCGCCAGATCGCCGCGCCGCGCGGTCAGCATGGCGCTGATCTCGGCGCGTTCGCTGGCCAGCATGTTCACGCCCTCGATGATGATGTTGAAGAACCTGTCCTGGCCGGACTTGTTCGATACGTGCCATTCGACCTCCATCGGGGCGCGGCCGTTCAGATAGGCGACCGAGGTGACGGCATAGAAACTTTTCAGCGGCCGCGCATCCGTCACCTCGATCCTGGATCCGACGAACTCGCGGAACCGCTTGCCGTACTTGCGGCCGATATAGCCTTGGAAAGCCTGCGTATAATCCGACAAGGCGCGGGGGTCCGCCTGCCGCGCGGCGGGCCCGAGGGCGGACCGGGCGATCACATCGACATCGGCGTAACGCACGAAGATCGCCTCGAAATCGCGATACAGCCGGGCGGGCTGCTGGCCTGAATTGATGACCTGGTACACCTCGCCCAAGGCGGTATCGATCAAGGCGCGGGCCTGGCCCGAGTCGAGAGCCCAGCCATGCATGGGGACCACGGACAGCGCCGCCGCGCATCCGAACAGCGCCAGGACGCCGCGGCGGTCACGGGTCATAGGGGTCGATGGCATCAACTGCGGCTGCGTCGGCATAGGGGTCAATGTCGGTCCCTCCTTCGTTCAGTTCATGGCGGCGGTGCATCAGATAGATCAGCCGCAATTGGGCATAGCTATCCGCACTGTCTTGCAGAACGCTATCCACCGTGTCGCCGAATCGCGCCCGATCACCGGCTTTTGAGGCGGCGCGTAGGCCAAATGCCGCCCATGCTCCATCCCGGTGCAACAGGTGATTCAGCGGATCGATGACCAGATCCACGACCTTGCCCACCGCGTCCCGCTGGGTCGAAGGCCCCAGGATCGGCAGCTCCAAATAGGCTCCTTCGGGCACGCCCCAGACGGCCAGCGTTTCGCCGAAATCCGTATCCTGTTCGGGCAGCCCGAAATCCTGGCCGGCAGGATCGAGCAGACCCCCTATTCCCAGCGTCGTATTGACCGCAAAGCGGAAAAAGTTCTTGATCGCGGGTTCGGGGCGGCCTTGCAGGACACTGTTCACCACCTTGCCGGGCAGCGACAGGTTCGACCCGGCATTGATGACCAGATCCATCGCGCCCGGTCCGTCCCCCGTATCGTTGCCAGACGAGGCGAGCCTGGCCACGGGGGCGACCACCCGTCGATCAAATCCCTTGTTGAAGGCATGAACGCGGCGGTTCTCTGCCTCGAACGGGTCGTTGACGCGAATGCCGTCCTGCATCACAGGTTCCGACGCGCAGCCCGCCAGAATCACGCCCAGGGCCAGCGGAACGACAAGGGACAAGGGACGCAAAGGATCTCCTAACCTTTTCGGGATAAAACAGGACGCATGACGGCAGCCAGCGATCATCGCATACTGGCGCGCGGGGCCTGCGGCAAGGCCGCCACGATGGCTGAACGATGAAGGATGAATGAATGAGCAAGTCGCCCGCTTTCCAGGAAGGCGCCAAGGAACTGCGCAGGGCGCGTGCAGCCGGCCTGCCCTTGTTCGGCGCGGTCGCGTTGTTTTCGGCAGTCGTGAATCTGCTGATGCTGACCGGACCGCTGTTCATGTTGCAGGTCTATGACCGGGTGCTGGCATCCCGTTCGGTGGAAACGCTGACGGCGCTGTTCGTACTGGTGGTGTTCCTGTTCCTGCTAATGGGTTTCGTGGATTTCATCCGTGCCCGCGTGATGGGGCGGATCGCCGCGCGGTTCCAGGACCGGATGGAGGGGCGGGTCTTTACCGCGGCCCTTCGCGAAGGCGCCATCTCTGGCGACGAATCGGCAGCAGCGGCCAGCGGGATGCGCGATCTGGACGGGGTCCAGCGGCTGATCGCCTCGCCCGTGCTTCTGGCGGCATTCGACCTGCCCTGGGCACCGCTGTTCCTGGCGGCGGTTTACATCTTTCATCCGCTGCTGGGCGTGGTCGCGACCATCGGCGGGGCGATCCTGGTGGTCGCCACCCTGGCCAACCGGACGCTGACCAGGACGCCCCTGCAACAAGCCAACGTCGCCTCGGCCCAGGCGCAGCGCATGGCGGACTTGTATCGGGACGAGGGCGAGGTGATCGGGGCCTTGGGGATGCGCGGCGCCACCTATGCCCGCTGGCGCAAGGCGCGGGCCGAGGCGCAGGAGCAATCCGTCAAGGGCGCCGACCTGTCCTCGGGCTTCACGGTGTTTTCCAAAAGCTTTCGCCTGTTCCTGCAAAGCGCGATGCTGGCCGCGGGGGCCTGGCTGGTCTTGCAGCAGGCGATGACACCGGGCGGGATGATCGCCAGTTCGATCATGATGGGCCGGGCGCTTGCCCCGGTCGAACAACTGGTCGGAGGCTGGCCCATGGTGCAATCCGCCCAGGACGCGTGGGAGCGGCTGGCCCGGCTCTTGTCCCGGCAGCCTGCGCAGGTGAGCCACACCCCCCTGCCCCGGCCCGATGCCGTGCTGGAGGTTCGCCAACTGTCCGTCGCCCCTCCGGGCCAGAACGTGGCAACCGTGCGCGGCGTGTCCTTTGCCGTGGCGCCGGGCCAGGCGCTTGGCGTGATCGGGCCGTCGGGCGCGGGAAAATCAACGCTCGCCAAGGCGTTGATCGGTGCGTGGCCGGTAGGTGCCGGGTCAATCCGGCTGGGGGGAGCGACGCTGGATCAATACGACCCCGACGTGCTGGGCAACATGATCGGCTATCTTCCCCAGCAGGTGACGCTGTTCGACGGCACCATTGCCGAAAACATCGCCCGCCTGTCGCCCGACATGGATCCGGCCCGCGTGGTGCGCGCAGCGCAGGCTGCTGCGGCGCACCAGATGATCCTGGACCTGCCGCAAGGCTATGACACCCGCATCAGCCAGGCGACGGGACGGCTGTCGGGCGGGCAGATCCAGCGGGTCGGGCTGGCGCGCGCGCTTTATCCCGATCCGGTGCTGCTGGTTCTGGATGAACCGAACTCGAACCTCGACAACGAAGGGTCGATGGCGCTGAACGTGGCGATCCGGCGGATCAAGGCGCAGAACGGCTGCGTGATCATCATGGCGCACCGGCCTGCGGCCATCAACGAATGCGACCTGCTGCTGGTCATGGAACAGGGCATCCGCCGCGCCTTCGGGCCACGCGACAAGGTGTTGCAGGAAATGGTGCAGAATTCCGCGCAGATCCTGAAATCGCAGGAAACCGGACGCACAGGGGGCGTATCATGAGCGACGATCCGAAAAAGCCCGAAGGCGACGGGAACCCCGCGCCGCGGCCGTCGGGGATCCAGACCGGCATCCTGTCCAGCCGCATCGCACCCCCGGCAGGTGCGGCCGTTCCCGGCTCCGCCCCACGGCAGACGACCCCGGCCCAGCCGAATCCCCCGGTGCAGCCGCCCTCGCCCCCCGCACCGCCCCGGCCCATCGCGCCCCCCGATCCATCCCGCTGGTCGGTGCGCGGCACCTTGCTGACCGGGCTGCTGGCCGTTGTTGTGCTGCTGGGCGGCTTTACCGTCTGGGCGATGCAAAGCCGGATTGCAGGGGCGGTCGTCGCATCGGGCCAGGTCGAGGTCGAACAACAGCGCCAGATCGTCCAGCATCCCGATGGCGGCGTGGTCGAGGACATCCTGGTCAAGGACGGCCAATCGGTCGAGTCAGGCCAGCCCCTGATCCGCCTGGACGGCAGCCTGCTGCGCACGGAACACGCCATCGTCGAAGGGCAATATTTCGAAATCCTCGCCCGTCGTGGCCGGTTGGAAGCTGAACGCGGCGATTCAGGAACGATGCAGATCCCGCAGGAATTGCTGACTGCCGCCGAAGGGAATGACGATCTGCAAGCCTTGATCGCGGGACAGCGCAGCCTGTTCGAAACCCGCCGCGACACACTGCGCCAGTCGATCCAGCAATTGGAAAAGCAATCCGAACAGGTCCGCCAGCAGGTCGATGGCATCGACGCGCAGATCGCGGCCCTGAACCGGCAGCGCGACCTGATCGCCGAGGAACTGGAAGACCAGCAATCCTTGCTGGATCGTGGCCTGGCACAGGCGTCCCGCGTCCTGGCCCTGCAGCGCGAGGCGGCCAGCCTCGACGGCCAAGTTGGCGAATTGCAGGCCAGCCGCGCTGCCGCCGAGACGCGCCAGACCGAACTGGATATTCAGCGCCTGCGCCTTGGCGCCGAACGGCGCGAGGAGGCGGAAACTGAACTGCGCGACCTGGGCTATCGCGAGTTGGAACTGGCCGAACGCCGCCGGGGGCTGATCGAGCAGATCAACCGCCTGGACATTCGGTCGCCCGCCGCGGGGATCGTCTATAACATGCAGGTCACGACGCCCCGGTCGGTGGTCCGCCCCGCCGATCCGGTCCTGTATGTGATCCCGCAGGATCGCCCGCTGGTCGTCAGCGCGCGCCTGGCCACGATCAACGTGGACGAAGTGCAGGCAGGCCAGCCGGTCGTGCTGCGGTTTTCGGCCTTTTCCTCTCGCACCACGCCGGAAATCGACGGCGTGCTGGGCCGGGTATCGGCCGATGCCATGATGGACGAGGCAACGCAGATGCCCTATTACCGGGCCGAAGTAACCATCCCGGCCGACCAGTTGGCCAAGCTGGGCGACCTGGCCCTGATCCCGGGGATGCCGGTCGAGGTCTTTATTCAGACAGGCGAGCGCAGCCCGATGGCCTATCTGATGAAGCCCTTGACGGATTACTTCAACCGGGCGTTCCGCGAAAGCTGAGACGGTGGGGGCTTCGCGCCCCCACACCCTGCGGGACAGTTAGGCCAGGATGGATGCCGACAAGGTCAGCGCTTGCGGCGCCGCTTGGTGGCGCGCTTGATTTCGGCCAGCCGGGACTTGGTGGACATGGGCCGGGGACCACGGCCGCGCCGCCCCTTTTGCGGGCCGCGCGGCAGCGGCTGGCCGTCCAGTTCCAGCAGATCCAGCGTCAAGCCGCCGGTCATCGGGATCGCCTCGGCCAGGCGCACGGTGACGCGCTGGCCCAAGCCGATTTCCAGACCCGTATCGCTGCCGATCAGCATCTGCGCGTCGGGATCGAAGTGGAAATATTCCTGCCCGATGGCGCGGATCGGCAGAAGGCCGTCGGCTCCGGTTTCGTCCAGCTTGATAAAGGCGCCGAATTTCTGGACGCCGCTGATGCGGCCCGTCATCTCGGTCCCCACGCGTTCGGAGAGGTATGCCGCAAGATAGCGGTCGGTCGTGTCACGCTCGGCCGCCATGCTGCGGCGTTCGGTTTCGCTGATATGGGTGGCCGTTTCGGACAAACGGTCCAGATCCTGGCCCGACAATCCGTCCTTGCCCCAGCCATGCCCGCTGATCAGCGCGCGGTGCACCACCAGGTCCGAATAGCGCCGGATGGGCGAGGTGAAATGCGCATAGCTTTTCAATGCCAGCCCGAAATGACCGAAGTTTTCCGGGTGGTAATAGGCCTGGGTCATCGACCGCAGCGTGCTGATGTTGATCAGCTCGTCGAAATCGGTGCCTTCCGACTGGGCCAGCAGGCGGTTCAGGTGGCTGGTATGCAGCACCTGCCCCTTGGCCAGCGTGAAGCCTGATGCTTGGGCCACCTCCCGCAGCGCGTCGATCTTGGCGAGGCTCGGTTCCTCGTGGACGCGGAACAGCAGCGGGCGCTGGCGGCGGGTCAGTTCCTCGGCCGCGGCAACATTGGCCAGGACCATGAACTCCTCGATCAGACGATGGGCGTCGAAGCGTTCGCGGAAATTGACCGCCTTGACGCGCCCGTCCGGGGTCAGTTCGATCCGGCGTTCCGGCAGGTCCAGGTCCAGCGGCTGCCGGCGCGCGCGCGCGTCCTTGAGCAGGGCGTAAGCGTGCCACAGGGGACGGATCACGCTGTCCAGCAGCGGTTCGGTCTGCGCATCCGGGTTGCCGTCCGCCGCCGCCTGCGCCTGTTCATAGGCAAGGCTGGCGCGGCTGTTCATCATGCCGCGGTGGAAGTTATGGCCGATCTTGTTGCCCTGCGCGTCCAGCCGCATCCGGACGGCAATTACCGGGCGATCCACGCCCTCGTGCAGCGAACACAGGTCGGCCGACAGCGCCTCGGGCAGCATGGGGACAACGCGGTCGGGGAAATAAGTGGAATTGCCCCGCAGCCAGGCTTCGCGGTCCAGGGCCGAACCGGGGGTGACGTAATGGGCGACATCGGCGATAGCGACCCAGATGGTCGCGCCGCCGTCCTCCTCGATATGGGCGGCGACCGCGTCGTCGTGGTCGCGCGCGTCTGACGGGTCGATGGTCACCAAGGGCAGGTCGCGCAGATCCTCGCGGCCCTTCATGGTGGCGGGCTTGGCGCCCTCGGCCTCGGCGATCACGGCATCGGGGAAATCGTCGGGGATGCCGTGCTGGTGGATGGCGATCAGGCTGACCGCGCGGGGGGCGGACGGGTCGCCCAGCCGGTCGATGATCCGCGCCATCGGCAGGCCCAGCCGGCCCTTGGGTCCGACCTGTTCGGCCTGAACCAGTTCGCCATTCTGCGCGCCCTGGGTGGCGTCGGGGCGGACGCGCCATTCGCGGTCCTGACCCTTGTCGATGGGGACGATGCGGCCGCCCTCGGCCTCCTTGCGGAAGATGCCGGTGATGCGGTGGGGCGCGGCGGTGATGCGGCGGATCAGGCGGGCCTGGTATTGGTAATCCTCGCCCTGCACCTCGACCAGGCGGCCCAGGAAGCGGTCGCCCCGACCAAGGGCCGGATCGGTGTCGCGGGGGGCGTAATGGATGCGCGGCATCGGGCCTTCACCCTGCCATTCCAGGGGCCGGGCGAACAGGTCGCCGGACCCGTCAGGGGGCAGCAGTTCCAGAACCGTGACGGGGGGCAGACGCTCGGCGTCCTGATAATGACGGCGGCGGCGTTCAAGCTGACCTTCGGCTTCAAGCTCCTTGAGCAGGCGCTTCAGCTCGATCCGTTCGGCGCCCTTGATGCCAAAGGCCTTGGCGATGTCGCGCTTGGAATTGGCGTCGGGATGCTCCGCGACCCATTCCATGATCTGTTCCTTGCTGGGAATCTGGGCCATGTGTCGGTCCTTCAAAGGTCGCGGGTCATGTCACGATGCGGGATTCCGGCATCGTCGTAAACGGGACCATATGCGGTAAAGCCCAGCTTTTCGTAAAATCCGAGCGCGTGGGTCTGCGCCCCCAGCTTGGCGCGGGTGATGCCCGGCTGTACGCGCAGCACGTCAAGCGCCGCCCGGATCAGCGCCGCGCCCAGGCCGGTACCGCGCGCCCGGGGCAGCACGCAGACGCGGCCGATCTTGCCCGTGTCGCCGTCCAGCAGGATGCGGGCGCTGCCGATCGGCTCGTTTTCGTGAGTGGCCAGCAGGTGGATGGCGCCGCCGTCCAGGTCGTCGATCTCTCGATCCTCGGGAACGCGCTGTTCCTCGATGAACACGGTGCGGCGCAGGGCAAGGCAGGCGGCAAGGTCGTTGGTCTGTTCGATCTTCATTCGAAATATTTTTCCAGAATCCGCTGGTAGATGGTCTTGAGCTGCTGGACCTGCGCCACCGGCACGCGTTCGTCCACCTGGTGCATATAGGCGCCGACCAGGCCGAATTCGACCACCGGGCAATGGTTCTTGATGAACCTCGCGTCCGAAGTGCCGCCCGTGGTGGATAGGACCGGCTGGCGGTTGGTTTCCTGCGTGACCACGCTGCGGACCAGATCCACGAAGGGGCCGGGCTGGGTCAGGAAGGCCTCGCCGCTGATCTGGCTGTCGATGGTCAGGGCGACGCCGGTGGCCTGGGTCACCCGGGCGGCGCGGGATTTCAACTCGGCTTCCAGGCTGGCGCCGGTATGCAGGTCGTTGAAGCGGATGTTGACCACCGCCCGCGCGGTTTCCGGGATCACGTTGGACGCCGGATTGCCGCAGTCGATGCTGGTGATCTGCAAGCCGGTCGGGTCGAAATGATCGGTCCCCCCGTCCAGCGGCGCGGCGATCAGGTCGTTCAGGTATGCCGTCAGCGCGTGCAGCGGGTTTTTCGCCCGGTGCGGATAGGCGGCATGGCCCTGCACCCCCTTGGCGGTGACCGTATAGGTGGCCGATCCGCGCCGGCCGATCTTCATCATCTCGCCCATGATTTCCGGGTTCGAGGGTTCGCCGACGATGCAGGCATCCATGCGTTCGCCGTTCGCCTCCATCCAGTCGAGGATGGCGATGGTGCCGTCGCGGGACGGGCCTTCCTCGTCCCCGGTGATGGTCAGGATCACCGCGCCGTCGGGGGGCGTCTCGCGCACGAAGTCGATGGCGGCGGCGACAAAACCCGCGACGCCGGACTTCATGTCGGTCGCGCCGCGTCCCCAGATGATGCCGTCCTCGACATGGCCGCTGAAGGGGGGATGGGTCCAGGATCCCAGGTCGCCGGGCGGGACCACGTCGGTATGGCCGTTGAAGCCCAGGGCGCGCGCCCCCTTGCGGCCCCAGCGGGCGAACAGGTTGGGCGTGCCGTTGCGGTCCACCCGGTGAACCTCGAACCCCGCTTCCGCCAGCAGGTCGCCCAGCAGGACAAGGGCGCCCGCTTCATTGGGCGTCACCGACGGGCAGCGGATCAGGCGGGCGGTCAGGTCGGCGGCGTCGATCATGTCAAATCCAGTCTGAAAGGGCGCGGCGGACAAGGTTCAGGCCGGTGATGACCAGCAGGACCAGCGTCCAGCGGCGGAATTGTGCGGCATCCATGCGGTCCTGCAAGGCAAAGCCCGCCAGCATCCCCGCGAAGGCCGGGATGCACAGCGCCGCCGAAAGGGGGATCGTTTGCGCGTTCAGGATGCCGGACAGAAGATGTGCCACCGTCAGCCCCATCGCGCCCAGCAGAAAGACGACGCCCTGCACCCGCACCTGTTCCTGCTTCGGCACGCCCAGGGAAAGCAGCAGCACGATCAGCGGCGGTCCCCAGATGCCCGAGATGCCGCCGTAAAGCCCGCCGATGATGCCGGTCAGGATCTCGACCCGGCGGCGGTGATGGATGGACAGGGCCAGGGGCTTGCCCGCCAGTTGCCACAAGGCAAAGGCCAGGATCGGCCCGCCCAGCAGCGCATACATCAGCCCTTGCGGAATCGACCGCGCCAATCCTGCCGAAATCGCCATCGCCACCAGCACCATGGCGATGTGCCAGCGGAAGTTGCCGATGGACTGGATCGCCGCTGCAGATCCCTGCCGCAGGGCCTGGTGAAGGTTCGTCGTCAGCACTGGCAGGATCAATGCCGCAAGCGCCGTTTGCGGCGGCAGGATAGAGGCGAAGGCCGAGGCCATGATCAGCGGCATGGCGAATCCGATGGCGCCCTTCACAAAGCCTGCAAAGGCCGTGACGGCAAAGATCGTCCAGAACTGCCAGGGATCCAATCCAAACATCCGGGCCACGCTAAACGCCCCGGCAGGAAATGAAAATGCCGCTTGGCGCCATTCCCGCACGGACACTTTCGTTCCTGTTGAGGGTTTCCTGCGCATAATTGTTGCGCTGCGCCTGCGAAGGCGCTACCCATGCCGCAATGCCGCAAAAGGGGTTCAGACCATGAAAGACATGCCGCACCAGACCGACTCTGTCCTGTCCGACTTGGCCCAACTGCAATCGCGCGCCACCGAATCCTTGCGCGGCCTGGTTACCGTCAACGGCAAGCTCGATGCCGAGGCGATGGAAACGCACCAGCACGCAGCCCATGCGCTGTCCTGGCTGGCAACCTATGTCGAGGCGCTGCGCCAGCTTGCCGCCTGGTCCGCCCGCGTGGGTGGCGAAATCGAAGGCCTGATCACCCAGATCGGATTTGGCGAATACCTGACCCAGATCGCAGGCGGCATCCCGATGAGCCAGACGGAATTCGCCCGGCTGTCCGACCTGGGGGTGGAGTGGGAGCCGTCAGAGGCGGCCCGCGCCCTGATGGGGGGGAACACCCGCGAGGCCCGCGCCCGGCTGGCCGCGCTGATTGCGGAAAACAAGGGCAGCGCCACCTTCGGCGCCTCGGGCTTGGATGAGGATCTGGAGATGATCCGCGACCAGTTCCGCCGCTGGACCGACGACAAGGTGGTCCCGCACGCCCATGGATGGCACCTGAGGGACGAGCTGATCCCGATGGAGATCATCGCGGAATTGGCCGAGCTGGGCGTCTTCGGCCTGACCATCCCCGAGGAGTTCGGCGGCTTGGGCCTGTCCAAGGCGGCGATGGTTGTCGTGTCCGAGGAACTGTCCCGCGGCTATATCGGTGTGGGTTCGCTGGGAACGCGCAGCGAAATTGCGGCCGAACTGATCGGGGGCGGCGGCACCGAGGCGCAGAAGGCCTATTGGCTGCCCCGCCTTGCGTCCGGTGAAATCCTGCCCACGGCGGTGTTTACCGAACCAAACACCGGCAGCGACCTGGGCAGCCTGCGCACGCGGGCGGTTCTGGATGGCGATACCTGGACCATCACCGGCAACAAGACCTGGATCACCCATGCCGCGCGCACCCATGTGATGACGCTGCTGGCGCGGACCGATCCCGACACCACCGATTATCGAGGGCTGTCGATGTTCCTGGCCGAAAAGACGCCGGGCACGGACGCCGATCCCTTCCCCACCCCCGGCATGACGGGCGGGGAAATCGAGGTGCTGGGCTATCGCGGCATGAAGGAATACGAGCTTGGCTTTGACGGCTTTGCCGTTCGGGCAGAAAACCTGCTGGGCGGCGTCACCGGCCAGGGCTTCAAGCAGTTGATGCAGACCTTTGAATCCGCGCGGATCCAGACAGCGGCGCGGGCCATCGGGGTCGCGCAGAACGCCCTGGAACTGGGCCTGCAATATGCGCTTGACCGCAAGCAGTTCGGCAAGCCCCTGATCGCCTTTCCGCGTGTGGCCGACAAGCTGGCGATGATGGCGGTGGAAATCATGGTCGCGCGGCAGTTGACCTATTTCAGCGCCTGGGAAAAGGACCACGGCCACCGCTGCGACCTGGAGGCCGGGATGGCCAAGCTGCTGGGTGCCCGCGTGGCCTGGGCCAGTGCCGACAATGCGCTGCAAATCCATGGCGGCAACGGCTTTGCGCTGGAATACCAGATCAGCCGGGTGTTGTGCGATGCACGCATCCTCAATATTTTCGAAGGTGCAGCGGAGATTCAGGCGCAAGTGATCGCCCGGCGTCTGTTAGGCTGATCGCATTTCGTCTAGGGTGCTGCAACCAAAGCGGTTTTGCCGCATTCCCTTCGACGATCGCCCACAGGAGTTTCCCTCATGCCCCGCCTTGCCCGACTTGGCACATTCGGCGCGCTGACCGCCGCAGCCCTTGTTCTTGCCGCCTGCGAACCCGCGCCCGCCGTGGATCCGGTCAACGACCGGGGCTTCATCCCGGGGGGCGATTATGCCCTGGTCGGCATGGATGGCGCGACCGTGCCCTTGCGCAACATGACGCTGACCATTGCCGAGACCACCGTGTCGGGCCGCGGCCCCTGCAACGGTTATGGCGCCAAGAACAACGCGGAACTGCCATTGGTCGCCTTGTCGCCGCTGCAAAAGACCAACGTCCCCTGCGGCAAGAACACCACGATCGAGAACCGCTTCTTTTCGGTCCTGCAATCGGCGACCGAGATGGAGTATTACGGCGGCGTGCTGAAGGTGAAATCCCCCCAAACCTGGCTGATCTTCGAACGCGGCGTGACCGGGGCGCAGGCCCAGGTCACGGCGGTCGATCAGGCACGAGCCGGCCAATAAAGAGGCGGGTCAGTAACCGTTCTTCGGCTGGCCGCGCGTCAGGCGGTCCACAAGACGCTGGCGGGCGGCCGGAACCGCGCGGCCCACCAGTTCGCCCGCGATGCGCGCGGTCAGGAAATGCCCGGTGATCGCCAGCCCTTCGGCCAGGCCATGCCCGCGATTGTCGCCCGCCCCGCCCAGGATGCCTGGCAGGGGCAGCAGCCGGTCAGCCCATTCCCCCGCCCCTTCGCGGCTGACGGCGCGGCCCGATTTCGGGCTGACATAGGCCAGGCCTTCCTGCCCGCCCGTCACGGCGCAGGCGGACAGATCCAGGCCAAAGCCCATCTCCTCCAGCAGGCGCATTTCCCAGTGCAGGTAATCGGCGCCCCAATCGGTGCCGGTTTCCATCAGGTCCAGCAGGCGTTCCGTATCGGCCACCAGTGCCGGATGCGGGTCGCGTTCGGGCAGGGCAAAGACCAGCAGCGCACAGACCGCGTTCAGCCCCGCCAAGGCCAGCGGATCGGCCATCAGCCCTGACCGAAGCCGCACCGGTTCGACCGCGAATGTGCCAAGCTGGTCGTCCCGCCGCGCCCGCCACCGCAGATCCAGCCGTGATCCCGGTTGCAGCATCGCCGCCCGTTTCTGGGATACGCCCCCCGGCACCAGCCCGGAATGGCGGCCATGCAGGTCGGTCAGCACGTCCAGGATCACCGCCGTCTCGCCATGCTGGCGCCGCGCCAGGACGGTGCCCTCGGCCTGCCACTCCATTCACGCATCCGGCAGGGCCAGCGACCCGTCGGGGGCCAGCGGCCAAAAGGGGTTGGTGGCGATCTCCCAGACATGGCCATCGGGATCGGCGAAATATCCCGAATAGCCGCCCCAGAAGACCTTTTCGGGCTGCTTCAGAACCGTGGCGCCGGCGTCGAGGGCTGCCTGGAACACCGTGTCGGTTTCCCTGTCATCGGCGCAGTTCTGCGCCAGCGTGACCGCCCCGGTTCCCAGGCCCGCGCCCGGCCTGCCCTGATCGGCGGCCAGATCGGCCAGCCCGAACAGGGCCAGCACCGCGCCGTTCATCTGATAGAATGTCACGCCCGGCTGCGAACCGGCATGGGGCGACCATCCCCAGGCTTCGTAAAAGGCCCGTGCGCGGTCCATGTCGGCCACGCCAAGGGTGACAAGCGTGATGCGCTGACGGGACAGGGACATGGCACCTCCGGCGGGCAGATTGGCACGGGGCCGGGGCGCTGCCAAGTCAGGACATGGCCCGGCGCCGCGCCCCTGCCCCGCGCAGCATCGACAAGGTATAGATGACAAGGGCCGCCCAGATCATCGGAAAGGCGATCATCTGCGCCGCCCCGAAGGACTCGCCAAAGACCAAGACGGCGGTCAAAAAGATCATCGTCGGCGCGATATATTGAAGGATGCCGATGGTGGACAGCCGCAACTGCTTGGCCGCGGTGGCATAGCAGATCAGCGGCACGGCAGTGACAGGACCGCAGCCGATCAGCAGGACCGTGTCCCAGGCATTGCCGGTGGCGAAATGCGACCCGCCGCTGGCTGTCAGCCAGATCACATAGGCCAGGGCCGGCGGCGTCAGCAGCAGCACCTCGAGCGTGAAGCCCTGGGTCGGACCCAGCGGCAGGCTTTTCTTGCAATAGGCATAAAAGCCCCAGGTCAGCATCAGCCCGATCGCGACCAGCGGCAGCCGCCCAAGCTGCACCGTCAGCACCACCACCGCCAGCGCAGCAAGCGCGACTGCCGCCATCTGCGCCCGGCTCATCTTTTCGCGCAGCAGGGTGGCGCCCATCAGGATGCTGAACAGCGGGTTGATGTAATATCCAAGCGCGGCGTCAAGCGCGTGGTTGTTGCCCACTGCCCAGACATAGATCATCCAGTTCACGGAAATCAGCGCCGCCGTCACCATCGCCATGCCCAGAAGGCGCGGCTGGCGCAGGGCGCCCGCCACCTCGGCCCAGCGTCGCTGCAGCATCAGGACGGCAAGCGCGATAGGCAGCGACCACAGCACGCGATGCGCGATCACCTCGGACGGGGGGACATGGGCCAGTTCCTTCATGAACAAGGGCAGAAAGCCCCACAACACATAGGTCGCGGTGGCCAGGATCAGGCCGCGCAGGGAATCACCGGAAGGGGGCGTGTTGCTCATGCCCATTTGCATAGGCTGCAAACCGGGATCACGCCAGTCCCGGCTTGTCCAGCAAGGTGCGGCCATCGCGGCTCTCGATCTCGATCACCCACAGGTCGGGGTCGAAGCCACGCTGCCGGGCAATGGCCCCGTCCACATCGCGTTCCGGCCCTTGGGCCAGCACCTGCCAGGGGCGGCTGTCGGTATCCATATCCCATTCGCGCCCGTAAAGCATGGCGGTCCCGTCCAGCAAGGCGCATTTCACCAGCACCGCACCGGCGGTCGCGTCGCCGCGCGCGGTCACATAGGCGGGGATATTGGCAAGTCCCAGACGCGCCAGATAGGCCGAAACCCAGATGCCCGACGCAAGCCTTGGTTCAGGCATCGCCGTCGCGGAAATCGAGGCCCATTTCGTTATAGCGCTCGGCCTCGTCCAGCCAGTTTTCCCGGACCTTCACCTGCAGGAACAGATGGACGCGGCGGCCCATGAACTCCTCAAGCTCGGCGCGGGCGGCCTGGCCCACGGCCTTGATCGTCTCTCCGCCCTTGCCCAGAACGATGCCCTTGTGGCCGGGACGCGACACATAGACGATCTGGTCCACCTTTGCGGATCCGTCATTGCGTTCTTCCCAAGCCTCGGTTTCCACCGTCAACTGATAGGGGATCTCCTCGTGCAGGCGCAGGGTCAGCTTTTCGCGGGTGATTTCCGCCGCGATCATCCGCATCGGCAGGTCCGCGATCTGGTCTTCGGGATACAGCCAGGGGCTTTCGGGCAGGGTCGCGGCCAGCCAGTCGCGCAACTGGTCGCAGCCATAGCCCTTTTCGGCGGAAATCATGAAGGTGCTGACAAAGGGATAGGCCGCGTTCAGTTCGGCCGACAATGCCAGCAGCGTTTCGGCCCTGACGCGGTCGATCTTGTTGATGATCAGCCCCACCGGAGTCTGGCCATCCAAGGCCTTCAGCGACTCGATGATCGCCTTGGCGCCTTCGGTCAGCCCCCGATGCGCCTCGACCAGCAGCAGGACGATATCGGCGTCGGCTGCCCCGCCCCAGGCGGCCTTGACCATGGACCGGTCCAGCCGGCGGCGCGGGCGAAAGATGCCGGGCGTGTCCACAAAGACGATCTGCGCCGCCTCGTGGATCGCGATGCCCCGGATGCGCGCGCGTGTCGTCTGCACCTTGTGGGTGACAATGCTGACCTTGGCGCCGACCATCTGATTGAGCAGCGTGGATTTTCCGGCATTGGGTTCGCCGATCAGGGCGACGAAACCGGCGCGGGTCGGACCGGTGGCGGTTGGTGTGGTATCGGTCATGCGCGGCCCTCCAGCCGGTCCAGCAGCGTTTGCGCCGCCGCCTGTTCGATGCTGCGTTTGGTGCCCGCGCCCTGGGCCTGCGCCTCGCGGCCATCGGCCAGGCGTGCGGTGATCAGGAAGATGGGCGCGTGATCCGGGCCGCTGCGTTCGGTCTGGATATAAGCGGGGGGCGGCATTCCATTGGCCTGCGCCCATTCCTGCAACGCCGTCTTGGCATCGCGGGGATCGTCCTCCAGGCTGTCCAGGCGGCCCGCCCACAAGCGCATCACGATCCGGCGCGCGGCGTCGAAACCTGCGTCCAGATAGACGGCGGCCAGCACGGCCTCTATCGCGTCGGCCAGCAGGGCTTCCTTGCGGCGGCCCCCCGACATCATCTCGGACCGGCCCAGCTTCAGCACATCGCCCAAACCGATCTCTCGGGCAATGGCGGCGCAGGTTTCGCCCCGGACCAGCGCGTTGTATCGCGGCGCAAGCTGGCCCTCGCTGGCTGATTTGTCGGCGTCGAACAAGGCCTCGGCCATGACCAGGCCCAGGACGCGGTCGCCCAGGAACTCCAGCCGCTGGTTGTCGGGCCGCGTGGCGGAGGCGATGGAGCCATGCGTCAGCGCGCGCACCAGCAGTTCGGGACGCGTGAAGTCGTGCCCCAGCCGGGCCATGAAGGCACGGATGTCGGCTCCGGGTTTCAATCGACCGCCTTGAAGAAGCGGTCGGCCCGCCAGGTCCAGAAATACAGAAGCGACCGCCCCGCCGAGGAGAACATGATCCGGTCGGCGCGCCCGATCAGGTACTGCGCGGGCACGAAGCCCAGGCCGCCGATTTCCTGGGGGAAACGCGAATCCTCGGAATTGTCGCGGTTGTCGCCCATAAAGAAATACTGGCCTTCTGGCACGGTAAAGGTGGGCGTGTCGTCCGCGAAGGCGCCGTCCTGGATGTTCAGGATGTCGTGGCTGCGTCCGTTCGGCAGGGTTTCGGTGAAGCGCTGCTTGATGCATTCGCCCCCTTCGGGCACCGGCTCGTTCACGCAGCGCGGGATCAGTCCTTGCGGCCCTTGCTGTTGCTTGATTTCCACGAAATCGCTGGCGGGCGTGATGGGGACTTCCTGGTCGTTGATCCACAACCGGCCATTGCGCATCTGGATCGTGTCGCCCGGCAGGCCGATCAGCCGCTTGATGAAATCGACGCCGCGCGTGGGGTGGCGGAACACGACCACGTCGCCGCGCTCGGGTTCGGACCCCAGGATCCGGCCGCTGATTGGGCAGATCGAGAAGGGGCAGGAATACTGCGAGTAGCCATAGGCCATCTTGTTGACGAACAGGAAGTCGCCGATCAGCAGCGTGTCCTTCATCGAGCCTGACGGGATCCAGAAGGGCTGGAAGAACAGCGTGCGGAAA
This sequence comes from Paracoccus actinidiae, assembly GCF_030863885.1. Taxonomy (NCBI): domain Bacteria; kingdom Pseudomonadati; phylum Pseudomonadota; class Alphaproteobacteria; order Rhodobacterales; family Paracoccaceae; genus Paracoccus; species Paracoccus actinidiae. The sequence goes on along the minus strand of NZ_CP132956.1, from coordinate 111,530 downwards.
ATGCCCGCGATGACAAGCGCCCAGAACACGGTCTTGACCGTTTCCCACACACCTTCCTTTTTCTTGCCCGCCGTGCTGTCGGCCATAAGCGTCGTCCTTCGTCATCAAGCGCGGGCGAATGGCCGCATCGGCGTGTTCATGGTCCCCGGCGGGGGGAAAAGTCAAGATTGGGCAGGCCCGGGCCGCGCCTCGATCACCACGAAAGCCTGCGCCCAGGGGTGATCGTCGGTCAAGGTGACGTGAACGACGGCATGGTGGCCCGGCGGCGTCATCCGCGCCAGCCGGTCGGCGGCCCAGCCGGTCAGTTCCATCACCGGCTGGCCGGACCGCAGGTTGCTGACCGCCATGTCGCGCCAGCTGATCCCCATGGCCAGCCCGGTGCCCAGCGCCTTGCTGCACGCCTCTTTCGCGGCCCAGCGTTTCGCCAGGGTGCCTGCCTCGTCCCTGCGGCGCGCGGCCTTGGCCAGTTCGGTGGACGTGAAGACGCGGGTGCGGAAGCGGTCGCCGAAACGATCCAGCGTGCCTGCGATGCGGTCGATATTGGCAAGGTCGGTGCCGATGCCCAGGATCATGGCGACCATCCGAAGCTGGAAGGGACCGTCATTCCCGCACCTCTGTCGCGATCTCGCCGGTCTGCTGGTTGATCGTGACCACCAGCCTATAGGGCTCGCCTTCGGGGGCAGCGTCGGCATAGCGGGTTGCGGGCAATGTCAGCACCAATCCCCTCTGGGGATCATAGTCCGCCTGGCGTAAGGCGAAATCCAGGCCATAGAAGCCGATCCCCTCCGCGCCGATCACGCGGCATTGCCGCAGCCCCAACTCGTCGCGCGGCGGGCTGATGATGGCCAGCTTCCAAGCCCCGCCCGCGGGTTCGACCATGTCCAGCAGGGCCACGCGGATATCGCCGCCGGCATAGGTGGCGGTGTTGCTTTCCCACGGCTCGGCGATGGCATCGACACGGTCGCCATCGCCGCAGGGCCTCACCTCGACCTGCTGGGCCTGAAGCGGCCCCGCCAGCAGCAAAAAGGCAGCCGCCAGCCGGATCATGCCCGCGCCCCTTCCATGCAGCGCCGCATTTCCCGGATTGCGCCGTCAAGGCCGATGAAGACCGATTCCGCGATCAGGAAATGGCCTATGTTCAGTTCCTTGACCTGCGGGATGGCGGCGATGGGGCCTACGGTGTCAAAGGTCAGGCCGTGGCCTGCATGGACCTCCAGCCCCAGGCTGTCGGCAAGGCGCGCGCCTTCGACCAGCCCGGCCAGTTCCCTGTCGCGGTCGGCGTGGCGGCCCTCGGTGTCCAGGTCGCAATAGGCGCCGGTATGCAGTTCCACGACCGCCGCGCCGATGCGGGCAGCGGCCTCGATCTGCGCGGCGTCATGGCCGATGAACAGCGACACACGGCAGCCCGCCTCGCGCAGGGGGGCGATGTAATCCGCCAGCATCGCCTGGTTTCCGGCCACGTCCAGCCCCCCTTCGGTGGTGCGTTCCTCGCGCTTTTCGGGAACGATGCAGACGGCATGGGGGCGGTGGCGCAGGGCGATGGCCTGCATTTCCGCGGTGGCAGCCATTTCCAGGTTCAGCGGCAGCCGCAGGTTCGCCATCAGCGCGTCGATGTCGGCGTCGCTGATATGGCGGCGGTCTTCGCGCAGATGGGCGGTGATGCCGTCGGCGCCCGCGGCTTCGGCCAGGCGTGCGGCGCGCAGGGGGTCGGGCCAGGGCGTGCCGCGCGCGTTGCGAATGGTTGCGACGTGATCGATGTTGACGCCAAGACGCAGCATGGTCCCTCCGAAAGGCTTTGCGCCAGTCTAGCGGGGCGCAGGCGGGGGTGCCAGTTCCGTCGCGACGGCCCACCAGCCATGCTGTTTCAAAACATTGGCGGCAATCCGGGCGCGGTCAGAACTGTCGTAAAGCCCGAAGCAGGTCGCCCCCGATCCCGACATGCGCGCAAAGGCGGCGCCTGTCGCCCGCAGGCCGTCCAGCACCTGCCCGATCACCGGGGCGATGGACAAGGCGGCGGGTTCCAGATCGTTGCGCGTCAGGCCCAGCCAGCCTGCCAGATCGGTCAGGCCGGCAAAGCGGGGAATATCCGGCAGGGGCGGATTGTCGCGCCGTGTCATTCCCGCAAAGACCTGCGGGGTTGAAACCGCAACCCCCGGGTTGACCAGGACCAGCGGGATTGCGGGCAGTGCTGGCAGAGCAGTCACGACCTCGCCCACTCCCTGCATCCGGGCAGGGGTGGACAGCAGGCAAACCGGCACATCCGCGCCCAGCCGTTCCGCATTCGCGGGCAGCGGGTGGCCCATCCGTGCCAGACCGCGCAGAACTGCGGCCGCATCCGCCGATCCGCCGCCGATGCCCGACGCGACCGGCAGGTTCTTTGCAAGCCGAATCGCGGCCTTTGCACCCACAAGCCGTGCGGCCCGCAGGCAGAGGTTGTCCTGACCCGACAGGCCGTCCGCGAAAGGCCCCTCGATTTGCAAGGACAGGGGGCCGGGTTCCAGCATCACCACATCCCCCACCCCCGCGAAAGCCACCAGCGAATCCAGCAGGTGATAGCCATCGACACGTCGGCCCGTGACGTGCAGCGCAAGGTTCAGCTTGGCTGGCGCGGTCTCGGTAACGGGCATTGCCTTAGTCGTTCGCGGCCTGCGAGGCGGGCGCCGGGGTTTCCACGGGACCGGCCGCTTCCTCGGCCAGCACCGCATCCAGGCCACGGTCCAGCTTGGCGCGGATGCGGTCCGGGTCCACGTCGTCCGTGTCGGTCGGGTCCAGCGACAAGGCGCGCTGCCACTGGATCTCAGCCTCTCGGTGGCGGCCGACCTTCCAGTAGATGTCGCCCAAATGATCGTTCACCAGCGGATCCTGCGACATGGTCAGGATCGCGGCTTCCATCGGCGCCACGGCTTCCTGGTAACGGCCAAGGCGGTAATAAGCCCAGGCAAGCGAATCGAGGATATAGCCGTCGTCCGGCGACAGCTGCACCGCCTTTTCGATCAGGTCAAGCGCGTGGTCCAGGTTCTCGTTCCGGTCGATCCAGCTGTAACCCAGATAATTCAAAAGGCTGGCCTGGTTCGGCCTGATTTCGATGGCGGCCAGGAAATCGGCCTCGGCCCGGTCGAACTGCCGGGACCGTTCCAGGGCGATGCCACGCGCATAAAGGGGAAACCACCGGGCCTCGGCGGGGGCGCCTTCCAGCAGGGCCATTGCCTTGTCATAGGCAGGCACGGCCTGGGCGAATTTCTCCTGCTGGCGCAGCAGGTCGCCAAGCGCGATCCAGGCCTGCGGCAGGTCGGGATAGGCGGCGGTCAGCGACAGCGCGGCCTTGCCCGCCTCGTCCGTCCGGCCCGCGCGCGACAGGGCGTCGATGCGCGCCAGTTCGGCGACAGGACGCATCTGGCCCATCCGGCGCAGCGTGTCGAATTCGGGTTCAGCCAGGTCGAACTGCTGGCGTTCCTGCAGAATCTGCGCCACCATCAGCCGCGCTTCGGGCGTGTCGGGGGACAGCCAGGATGCCAGGCGGGCATGGATCAGCGACAAGGGTTCGGGATCGGGGCTGGACATCAGGGCGGATGCAAAGGTCAGGAACACCTGCGCAATGCCGTCCGCCGGGGTTTTCACCACATCGAACGTGACCGGCTGGCCCGATTGCAGCCTGTCGCGCAGGGCCAGCAACTGGGGTTCGGCCTCGACCCCGGGTATTGCCTCGATCATGGCGACGGCGTCGTCGCGGCGTTCCAGTTGGGCCAGGATCTGCGCCCGGGCGGCAAAGCCCAGGATATGCGCGCCGGTCATGTCGTCTGCCAGCAGCGCCTCGGCCCCTTCGTAATCGCCGACCAGGGCACGGGCAAGGGCCAGGTGATAATTCACCATGGGCGCCACGCCATCCAGCCGGGCCAAGCGCTCGAACTCCGCCAAGGCCTCGGACGCCTTGCCCGCGCCCAAAAGGCCCCATCCGCGCAGCATCCCGGCCAACAGGTCCGCTTCGGACTCCGCGTCGGCAGGCGTGGCGACATCGGCCAGCAGCCGCGCCCAATCCCCGGAATGGACAAGATCGGCACGATGGATCAGGCGAGACAGCTCGGTCGGTTCCCCTTCGGACCCGATGCGGGTGGCGAGGGCCACGGCGCGGTCGATTTCCCCGGCAGATACCAGGGCCACCAAGGCGCTGTCCTGCAAGAAGCGGTCGTCGGGATCATGGGCGACGGCCTGCACGAAGAACCGTGCAGCGGCCTGGAAGTCGTTTTCGACCGTAGCCATGCGCGCCGCCAGGAACGGCCCGGCCAGACCAAAGGTCAGCGGCGCGGGGTCTGCCACGGGCGCGGCATCCACAGGTGTCTCGGCCTCGGGACGCGGTTCGGGACGATCCTGTGCATCGGCAGGCAGCGACAGGGCTGCCAGAAAGGCGGCGATCAGGGCCAGATTCGGGCGGGTCAGGGTCACGGCATCCATCCCGGAAGGTCACAAAAATGTTTTGCCGACCCTAGCGCGGCGCCAGGGCCGGGGCAACGCCCGCCCCCGTCCCTTTCATCACATATTCGGGTAGTTCGGTCCATCGCCGCCTTGCGGGGTGGTCCAGACGATGTTCTGCGAGGGGTCCTTGATGTCGCAGGTCTTGCAGTGGACGCAGTTCTGGAAGTTGATCACGAAGCGCGGGCCCGATGCGTCCTCGACCACCTCGTAGACGCCGGCGGGGCAGTAGCGCTGCGCGGGTTCGGCGTATTCGGGCAGGTTGACGCGGATCGGGATCGTGGGATCCTTCAGCTTCAGGTGGCAGGGCTGGCTTTCTTCGTGGTTGGTGAAGGAGAAGGCCACGTTGGTCAGCCGGTCGAAGCTGAGCTTGCCGTCGGGCTTGGGATAGTCGATGGGCGTGAACTTCGCGGCCTTGCCGGTGGCCTCGGCATCCGTCTTGCCGTGCTTCCAGGTCCGCAGGATGTTGCGGCCCGTCAGCCCGGCCCCCCACATGTCCATGCCGCCAAGGACAAGGCTGGGCCACAGCCCATAGCGTGACCAGGCCGGCTTGACGTTGCGGACCTTCTTCAGGTCCTGGCCGATGGCGCCGGTGCGCACGGCAGTGTCATAGTCGCTCAGCCGGTCGCCCTCGCGGCCCGCGGCAATCGCCGCCGCCGCGGCCTCGGCCGCCTCGATCCCCGAGATCATCGCGTTGTGGTTGCCCTTGATGCGCGGCACGTTGACCATGCCCGCTGAACAGCCCAGCAGCACGCCGCCCGCGAAGCTCAGTTCCGGCAGCGACTGGTAGCCGCCCTCGCTGATGGCGCGCGCGCCATAGGAGATGCGCTTGCCGCCCTCCAGCAGCTCGGCCACCATCGGGTGGTGCTTGAAGCGCTGGAACTCCATGTAGGGATAGAGATACGGGTTCTCGTAGTTCAGGTGGACCACGAAGCCCACCATCACCAGGTTGTCCTCGTAGTGATAGATGAACGAGCCGCCCCCGGCGTTCTTGCCCAGGGGCCAGCCCATCGTGTGGACCACCCGGCCTTGGTGGAACTTCTCGGGGCTGACCTCCCAGATCTCCTTCATGCCCAGGCCGTATTTCTGCGGCTCGTGGCCGTCCGACAGGTTCAGGCGGTTGATGATCTCTTTCGCCAGCGACCCGCGCACGCCCTCGCCGATGAAGACATACTTGCCGTGCAGTTCCATGCCGGGCTCGTAATGCGGGCCGGGGGTGCCGTCGGATTGCAGCCCCATCTCGCCCGCGACCACGCCACGCACGCGGTCGGTGCCATCTTCGTTCCTGGCCCAGACGACCTGGCTTGCCGCCATGCCGGGGAAGATCTCGACGCCCAGGGCCTCGGCCTGTTCGGCCAGCCAGCGGCACACGCTGCCCATCGAGACGATGTAACGACCTGGCTTGCCGCCATGCCGGGGAAGATCTCGACGCCCAGGGCCTCGGCCTGTTCGGCCAGCCAGCGGCACACGCTGCCCATCGAGACGATGTAATTGCCGTGGTTGTTCATCAGCCGCGGCATCGGCCAGTTGGGCACCCGCACCTGGCCCCCCTCGCCCAGCACATAGAAGTTGTCGTCGGTGACGGCGGTCCTGACCGGGGCGCCCTTCTCGCGCCAGTCGGGGATCAGCCGGTCCAGCCCCACCGGGTCCAGCACCGCCCCCGACAGGATATGCGCGCCGACCTCGGACCCCTTCTCCAGGACCACCACCGACAGGTCCGGATCGATCTGCTTGAGCCGGATCGCCGCCGACAAACCCGACGGCCCCGCCCCAACGATCACAACGTCGTATTCCATCGACTCGCGCTCAGGATGAAGGGTGTCGGTCATGGCTGGGATCCTCCCCGTGGCTGGCTGTTGCCTGGATGTAGCGTTTTTGCCGCATCGCGGCAATGCTGACGCGACGGCCGAAATATGCCAGCCCTTGCGCGTGCGGGCTTGCAAAGACGCGGCGTTTCAGGTCACGGTGCCGACAACAAGGCCGCGCCCCTGCCATTCCGAATGGCAGGGGCGTTGCCTTAGCATTTGGACGGTAACGCATCCCGCATAAGGACAGGGCAGCGATGGACAAGATTCCGATGACCCGCAGCGGCTGTGCCGCATTGGAACGGGAACTGGGCGAACTGAAATCAAAGGAGCGCCCCGCGATCATCCGCCAGATCGCCGAAGCGCGCGAACATGGCGACCTATCGGAAAACGCCGAATACCACGCCGCCCGCGAAAAGCAGGGCTTTATCGAGGGCCGCATCAAGGAACTGGAATCCATCCTGTCCCGGGCCGAGGTGATCGACACGTCCAAGCTGACCGGATCGGTCAAGTTCGGCGCCATCGTTCATCTGGTCGATGAGGATACGGACGAGGAACGCACCTATCAGATCGTGGGCGAGGCCGAGGCGAATATCGAAAGCGGGCTCTTGAACGTCCGGTCCCCCCTGGCCCGCGCGCTGATCGGCAAGGACGTGGGCGACAGTGTCGAAGTTGCCACCCCCGGCGGGCAGCGCAGCTATGAAGTCCTGGCGATCCGGTTCGAATAAGCCATGTCCCTGATTGCCCGCATCACTAGCCTGGCACAGCGCGACGCGCTGACCACCACCGGCCTCGCGCTGAGCGCGGCATGGCTGTTTCTTGTCGCGCTGTTCTGGCTGCTGGTGCCAGGGGGCGAGGGAACCGAGGGCGGCATTGCCCGCCTGTCCACCATCATGGGCACGATCCTGCCCCTGGCGCTGATCTGGCTAGCGGTGGGCATGGCCCGCGCCCTGGCGGTATTGCGTGCCGAGGCCGCGGATCTGCGCCAGCGCCTATCCCAGATGCGCGACATGGCCGCCACCCGGGGCACCCCCCCTCGTCCGCAGCCCGAGACCGAGGAAACAGGCCCCCAGCCCCGCCCGACCGCAGCCCCCCGCCCGGTGCCCCGGCCTGCCGTCCCCGATCAACGCCAGCAGGCTCCGCGCGTCGATCCCCCCGCCTCGGTCGATGTCCCGACATTGATCCGCGCGCTGAACTTTCCCGATGGCGCCGACGATGCGCCCGCCATCGCCGCCCTTCGGACGGCCTTGCAGGATCCGGATCACGCCCGCGTCCTGCGCGCGGCGCAGGATGTGGTGACGCTTCTGGCCGGGCAGGATCTGTATATGGACGACCTGCCGCCCGATCCTGCCCCGCCGGCTGCCTGGCGGCGATTTGCGCAGGGCGAACGGGGCAGCGCGATCGCATCCCTGGGCGGCATCCAGGATCCGGTCGCCCTGGATATCGCGGCCAACCTGTTGCAGCAGGACGAGATCTTCCGCGACACCGCTCATCATTTCCTGCGCCATTTCGATGCGATGCTGACACGCCACCTGCCGCAGATGGACGATGCGCAGATCGCGGTTCTGGCGGAAACGCGGTCCGCCCGCGCCTTTATGCTGCTGGGCCGCATCGCGGGGACGTTCGGCTGATCATACCGGCCTGTGCAGCACCGCCACCGGGCCCGACCAAGGCCAGCCAAAGGCACCGCGCCCGATCTCGGTAAAGCCCGTCGCCGTGTAAAAGGCCATGGCGGCGGCATTGCGCAGTTCGACCTCGGCGCGCAGGCCGGGATGGTCTGCGCGGCGCGCGGCCTGCACAGCCCCCTCCAGCAGCGCGCGTCCAACGCCCCGGCGCGGGCCATCGACCACGATCCCGTCGATCACCAGATCCGCGGTCGCGGGGGCCGCGCGATACAAAAGCCGCGCCAGCCAGGGAGTGTTGGCCAGAAAGCCCCCTTGCCTGTCGCGAAACCCGGCAATCCCGATCAACCGGCCGTCCGCGCCGATGGCCGCGATGCCGTGGCAGGCGCGCATCCGGGGAATTCCCGCGCCGACCGGCGGGGCAAAGGCCCCCCACCACAGGCGCGCGGCATCTGTCAGGTGCCGGTCGGGAATGGGGGTCGTGATCTGCACCCGGCCTTGCCTTCTGTTTGCGCGTCGTGCAACGAAGGTGCCGCGATCCGGCCTGATGCGAAAGCCCCCATGTCCCCCTCCTTTGATTCCCGCCCAGACAGCCGGCAGCCTCTTGCCGATGACGCTGCGATGCATACCGCGCGCGAGATGTTCCGGCGCGGCGCCATCAAGTCGCTGCCCTTCCTGATCGTGATGATCCCCTTTGCGATGCTGTTCGGCGTCGTCGCAACCGAGGCGGGCATGGACGTGGCGCAGGTCATAGGGTTCTCGGTGCTGGTGCTGGCGGGGGCGTCGCAATTCACGGCGGTCCAGTTGTTGTCGGACAACGCATCCGTCATCATCGTGATCCTGTCCTGTCTGGCGGTGAACCTGCGCATGGCGATGTATTCGGCGTCGCTGGTGCCGTGGCTGCGCAATGCGACGGGCGCACAAAAGGCTTGGGTTGCCTATGCCCTGGTCGATCAAAGCTATGCGCTGTCGATCCAGGAATACGAGGCGAACCCCCAAATGAGCCTGCGACACCGCCTGGCGTTCTTTGCGGGCGTGGTGATGGTGGTCTGCCTGCCCTGGATGATCTTTTCCTGGCTGGGCGCAACGGTGGGCCAGGCAATTCCCGAAGGCATCGCGCTTGATTTCGCCATGCCGATCACCTTTCTGGCGATGATCGCGCCGATGCTGCGCACGCCCGCGCATCTGGCTGCCTGTTTCGTCGCCATCCTGGGATCGCTGGTCTTCGCGGGCCTGCCGTCGGGGCTGGGGCTGCTGATCGCATCGCCCCTGGGCATGGCAACGGGCGCCGTTGTCGAGGCATGGTCGGAACGGAGGGCACACGCATGACGAACGGCGCATCGGACCTGACGATCTGGCTGGTCATCGTGGTGCTGGGCATCGGCACCTTTCTGATCCGCTGGTCCTTCCTGGGGGCGCTTGGCGGCCGCGACCTGCACCCCTGGGTGCTGCGGATGCTGCGCTATACCCCCGTGGCGGTGCTGCCCGCCCTTGTGGCGCCGTTGGTCGTCTGGCCCGCCGCGACAGGGGGCCAGCCCGACCCTGCGCGGCTGGCCGCCGCCATGGTGACGGTGGCGGTCGGCCTGTGGACCAAGAACATGATCGGCGCGATCCTTGCGGGCGCCCTCACGCTGTTCGGCGTGCTTTACATGTTATAGCCGACGATCTGGCCGTCCTTCTGGCGCAGCAGCACGTCGTGGTTGTTGGCCGGATCGCCGTCCATGTGGCGCTTGGACTGGACGTTCGGCAGGGTCAGGAACCAGTTGCGCAGCTTGAGCGGGCTGAAGCCGGTCGGCGCCCCCTCGAACCCCGGCACGCCGCGCAGTGCTTGGCCCGTGTTCACCGCGCAATAGCTTTTGGGCGATGCGCCCTGCATTTCAACTGCGCGGATGGCGGCGTCCGCCACCTCGCGGCTGACAAAGACCGTGTCCTCGGCCACCCAATATGTGCTGCGGGCGTGATAGTCGATGTAGAAGTTCTTGAAGTTGTCGGTGATCCCGTAAAGCACGTCGTTGCGTTCCGGGATGCGGGGATGTTCCCAGCTTCCCGCCGGGTCATAGATCACCCGCTGGCTGCCGTTGATCATCAGCCCCGAATGCCCGCCTTCGCCCCTCGGGATGCCGATGACCGTCAGCAGCGTGATCGACGGCGGCTCGTCGGAGACGAAGCGCGCGGCCCGCAGCTCCTCGTCCGTGGCCCAGATGTTCTGGGCACCGCAGGCGGCAAGGGCGACGGGCAAGGCCGCAGCCAGGAAAACGCGTCTTTTCATGGGAAATCCGATCCGGCGATCAGGCGTTGACTAGGGCCATGAAGATCAGCACCAGGATCGACAGGATCGCGGTCCAGGTGGCGAACTTGATGAAGCCTGCAAAGGTGCGCTGCTGTTCGGTGATGTCCATGGTGCCGACCTTGTGTTCGGTGACTTCGTGGTGGTGATGCTGGGCCATGCGCCGTTCCTTCTGTTCCCGTTGCCAAGGCGATAACGGATCCCGCCCGCCCTGTCACGCCCCCCACAGCAGGGCGCCGTCACTCTCGCCCGCCTGTGTCACGATGCCTTGCCTGCGCAGGTGATTCACATGGGCCACGGCCTCGACCAGGGCCAGGCCGAATTCGCCCGCGCCGATGCGCCGCTTGAACAGGATGTCGAAGCAGCCGACCGCCGTCCGCGGTTCGTCTCGCAGGGCGGCGGTCATGCGGTCAAGCGCGCCGTGGTGGTTGTCGATCAACTGCCGCAGCCGCGTGGGCAGGCCGGTGAAGGGCAGCTTGTGGCCCGGCAGAACCAGATGCCGGGTTTCCGCCAGACCCAGCATCCGCTGACAGCTTTCCAGCCATTCGCCCACCGGATCGGCCTCCGGCTCCGTGGCATAGACCCCCAGGTTCGGAGAGATCGAGGGCAGCAACTGGTCGCCCCCGATCACCAGGTCGTCATCGAGCGACCAGAAGGTCGCGTGGCAGGGCGCGTGTCCGTGCCCCATGGCAACGGACCAGCGGCGGCCCCCAAAGCTGACGGGCTGGCCGTCCGTCAGCCGCACGAATCCCAGCGGCAGCGGATGAACCACATCGGCAAAGCTGAACGGCCGCTCTGCCGCGCGCCGCTCCAGCAGGTCGGCGGGCATTCCCGCACGGCGCCAGAAAGACAGCGATTCGGGGGATGCGCGGTCCTGCCGATCCAGGACCAGCATCCGCGCGGTCAGCCAGGCGGTGCGGCTCATCATCAGGTCCGCGCCGTCGCGGGCCATGAACCAGCCCGCCATCCCGATATGGTCGGGGTGGTGATGGGTGCCGATCACGCGCCGGACAGGGCGCCCGGCCAGCGGTCCGACCAGCAGCGTGTCCCAAAGGTCGCGGCAGGCGGGCGTGTCAAAGCCGGTATCCACCAGCGTCCAGCCGTCGCCGTCCTCCAGCGCATAGACATTGACGTGATCCAGCGCCATCGGCAGCGGCAGGCGCATCCACAACACGCCGGGCGCGACCGTTACCGCCTTTCCGGGCGCGGGCGGCGTGTCGAACGGATAGGCGATCACGCCGCAAAATCGCCGGCAAGGGCGGCGTCGCTGATGCCGGCCAAGTCGTCCAGGCCCGCCACCGCCTCGGCCAGATCGGCGGCATGGCGCGGAAGAACGCGGGCCATGAAGACGCAAGCCAGGGCCTTGTGCGATTCGCTCCCCGCCTGGGCCGCGCGCAGGTGGTAAAGCCCGCCCAGAACCCGCGCAAAGGCCGTCAGATAGGGCACGGCGCCTGCAAAGCGTTCGGGAAGGCCGCGGTCCAGCAGCGCATGGGTCGCCTCGCGCAGGGTTTCGGATGCCTGCCACACCTGGTTTGCCATCTGCGGGTGATCGGCTTGGGCCGCCTTGGCGCCGTCCGCGATCTCGTCCAGCAGGCGCAGGGCGGCGTCGCCTCCGTCCGACAGCTTGCGCCCCACCAGATCCATCGCCTGGATGCCGTTCGTGCCTTCATAGATCGGCGTGATCCGCACGTCGCGCAGGTACTGGGCCGCGCCGGTTTCCTCGACATAGCCCATGCCGCCATGGACCTGCACGCCGATATCGGCGACGCGGCAGCCGACATCCGTGCCATAGGCCTTGGCAATCGGCGTCAGAAAGGCCGCGCGGGCGGCGTGGACGGCGTCACCTGTGGCGCGTTCAAGGTCGATCACGGTGGCGCAGGCCAGCCCGATGGCGCGGGCGGCAAAGACCTCGGCCCGGGCGGTCGCCAGCATCCGGCGCACGTCGGGATGCGCGATGATCGGTCCCATCTGGTTGCGGTCCACCGCATAGGCCACCGCCTGCTGCAACGCAGCCTCGGCCACGCCCACGCCCTGCATTCCCACGCCAAGGCGGGCCACGTTCATCATCGTGAACATCGCGGCCATACCCTTGTGGTCGCCGCCCACCATCCAGCCGGTCGCACCCTCGAAGCTCATCACGCAGGTGGGGCTGCCGTGGATGCCCAGCTTTTCCTCGAGGCTCACGACCTTGAGGCTGTTGGCGACCCCCGGCCGACCGTCGGCATCGGGGATCAGCTTCGGCACCATGAACAGGCTGATGCCCCGGGTTCCCTTGGGCGCATCGGGCAGGCGGGCCAGCACCAGGTGACAGACGTTTTCGGTCACGTCGCTGTCGCCCCAGGTGATATAGATCTTCTGGCCCGTCACGCGATAGGTGCCATCGCCTTGCGGTTCCGCCTTGGTCACAAGCGCGCCCACGTCGCTGCCCGCGCCCGGTTCGGTCAGGTTCATCGTCCCCGACCATTCGCCGGAAATCAGCTTGGGCAGATAAAGCGCCTTCAGATCGTCGCTGGCGTGATGTTCCAGCGCCTCGATCTGGCCCTGGGTCAGCAGCGGGTTCAGTTGCAAGGCCAGGCAGGCGCCCGACATCATCTCGGCCACCGCCATGTTCAGCGCCTGCGGCAGGCCCATGCCGCCGTGTTCGGGGTTCGCCGCAAGCCCGATCCAGCCGCCCTCGGCAATGGCGCGGAACCCTTCGGCATAGCCGGGCGAGGATCGGACCCGCCCGTTTTCCAGCACCGCCGGGTGTTCGTCGCCCGCGCGGTTCAGGGGCGCCAGCACGTTGGTCGCCAGCTTGCCCGCCTCGGCCAGGATGGCGGATGCGGTTTCAGCCGTGGCTTCGGCAAAGCGGTCGGTCCGGGACAGGTCGGAAAACGGCACAACATGGTTCAGGATAAAGTCGATCTGCGCGACCGGCGCCTTGTAGCTCATCTGGTCCCCCTCCCATGGGCGCCTTGGCAATCGGCCCCGGCGCGATTATTCAGATTGGCGTCGCGGGCATCTTAGGGGGCTTGGGGCAAGGCTCAACCAAAACCCGGCGTCACGGATGCAGACCGAAAGATTGTTGCCAGACCAGATGGGCATGGCCCGAGCGGCGATCCTGCTGGCAGGGGGCGAGGTCGTGGCGATCCCGACCGAGACGGTTTATGGCCTGGCAGGCGATGCACGCAATGGCGAGGCGGTCGCGCGGATCTACCAGGCCAAGGGGCGGCCCAGCTTCAACCCGCTGATCGTCCATGTCCCGGATATGGAAACGGCGCGGACCATCGCCCACATGACGCCCCACGCCGAGCGGCTGGCCCAAGCCTTCTGGCCGGGGGCGCTGACGCTGGTTCTGCCGCTGCGCGAAGGGTCCGGCATCGCGTCCCTGGTCACGGCAGGGCTGTCAACAGTCGCATTGCGCGTGCCCGCCCATCCGGTCGCCCAGGCCCTGTTGCGCCTGACAGGCCCGCTGGCCGCGCCCTCGGCCAATGCCTCGGGCCGGATCAGCCCGACCAGCGCCGCCCATGTGCTGGATCCCGACGGCGGCCTTGATGGACGGATCGCCGCCGTCCTTGATGCCGGTCCCTGCCCGGTGGGCCTTGAATCCACCATCGTCGGCTGGTCCGGCGACCGCGTCACCCTGCTGCGCCCCGGCGGCATCCCGTCCGAGGCGATAGCCGACGTGATGGGCCATCTGGACAACCACCACGCCAACCCAGCCGCCCCGAATGCGCCAGGGCAACTGACCAGCCACTATGCCCCGCAGGCCGCGCTGCGCCTGAACGTGACCCGTCCCGCATCCGGCGAAACCCATGTCGCCTTTGGCGCCCCTGGCCCTTTCACATTGTCGGAAACCGGCGACCTGGCCCAGGCCGCCGCCCGCCTGTTCGACACCCTGCGCCGCGCCGACCGCGCAGGCCGTCCCATCGCCGTCGCCCCGATCCCGGACCACGGCCTTGGCGTCGCGATCAACGACCGCTTGCGCCGCGCCGCCGCGCCCCGCGGTTAAGCCTCTTTCTTCTTCAAGAAATATCCCGGGGGGAGCCGCCGTAACGGCGGCGGGGGGCAGCGCCCCCCTGCCCGGTCACAACCCCAGCGATCCGTAGACGTTCGAGATCCGCCGGATCGCCACGACATAGCCCGCAGTGCGCATGTCATCGACCTTGGGGTTCGACATCCACACCTCCTTCATCTTCTTGAAGGCCTCGCGCATCGTGTCGTCCAGCCCCGACCGCACCAGATCCAGTTCGTCCGCGCCGTGCAGGAACGAATCCTTGAACCCCGCCGCCAGCTTGAAGTTCGTGCCCGTGTCCGCCGAGATCCGTTCCAGTTCCTCGACCAGCATCCGGGACCGGGCTTCCTCGTGCCTGCGTTCCAGGCGGCCCAGGCTGATCTGCGACAGGTTCTTGACCCATTCAAAATAGCTGACCGTGACGCCGCCCGCATTGGCATACATATCGGGAATAATCACGATGCCCTTGCGCTTCAGGATCTCGTCGGCGTCGGCGGTGACGGGGCCGTTCGCGGCCTCGATGATCAGCTTGCAATTGATCCTTTCGGCGTTCCCGGCATGGATCACGCTTTCCACAGCCGCCGGGATCAGGATGTCGCACTCATCCTCCAGCGCGCCCAGGCCGTTTTCCCGATAATCGCCGCCGACAAAGCCCTTGATGCCCCCGGTTGCGCGGATATGGCCGCGCAGCGCGTCGATGTTGATGCCCTGGGGGTTGCGGATCGCGCCGTCGCGTTCGATCACGCAGGTGATCAGGGCCTTGTCCTCGGCCGACAGGAACTGCGCCGCGTGATAGCCCACGTTGCCCAGGCCCTGCACGATCACCCGCTTGCCCGCAAGCCCGCCTTCCAGGCCGGCCCTTTTCATCACGTCGTCATGGCGGAAGAACTCGCGCAGCGCGTATTGCACGCCGCGGCCCGTGGCCTCGACCCGGCCGTCGATGCCGCCCGCATGGCGCGGCTTGCCGGTGACGCAGGCCTTGGCGTTGATGTCGTCGGGATGCAGCCTTTTATAGGCATCGGCCATCCAGGCCATCTCGCGTTCACCGGTGCCCATGTCGGGCGCGGGCACGTTCTGGGATGGGGAGATCAGGTTCCTGCGCGACAGTTCATAGGTGAAGCGGCGGGTGATGCGTTCCAGCTCATCCTCGTTCCAGGCGCGCGGGTCGATGCACAATCCGCCCTTCGATCCGCCGAACGGCACCTCGACCAGGGCGCATTTATAGGTCATCAGCGCGGCCAGCGCCTCGACCTCGTCCTGGTTCACGTCCAGCGAATAGCGGATGCCGCCCTTCACGGGTTCCATATGTTCGGAATGGACCGAGCGATAGCCGGTGAAGGTATGGATCTGCCCGCGCAGCCGGACGCCGAATCGAACGGTATAGGTCGAATTGCAGACGCGGATCTTTTCTTCCAGGCCCGGCTGCAAGTCCATCAGGCCGGCGGCATGGGTGAACATCCGCTCGACCGATGCGCGGAAGGATGTGTGGGGGATCGTCATCAACAGCTCCTGAATATCGGCGGCGGTTTCTTGCGCTGACAGACCAAAGGCTATGCCAGCGCGCCAAGGGGTGCCAAGCGCAAACTGAACAAAAACAAGGCATCTCTCCCCAACCGGCCCCGATGCCGCAGGGCCGGACGCACAACCGCAGCGCCCGTCCTCAGGTCTGACAGACATTCAGGAGTTGAATCTGCCGCGGCTGGTGATAGAAAATCCCCATATGGGAATTAAAAGATGGCCAAGTCCCAATCGGTTAGTCCGGGTCGCAAATTCGACCAGGTGGTTCGCGGGGCGGCCGCGATTTTCCTGCGCGACGGTTTTGCCGGGGCCAGCGTCGATGACATCGCCCGTGCCGCCCGGGTGTCCAAGGCGACGCTCTACAGTTATTTCCCCGACAAGTCCCGTATGTTCCAGGAAGCGATGCGGACGGAAACGATGCGCCTGGACGGCAGCTTCGCGCTGGACATCCCTGCCGATCTGGATCCCGGGCAAGCCATCCCGATGATCATGGCCCGGATCGCCGAATGGCTGGCCGATCCGGCCCATGCCAGCCTGTGCCGGGTCCATCTGGCCGAGGCGCCGCGCTTTGCCGGCCTGTCCGCCCGCTTTCACGCCAAGGTGGCCCGGATCCTGCAAGACGCCGTCAGGCCGCATCTGGACCGCTGGGTCGCCGCTGGACAGTTGTGCCTGGATGACACCGGCATCGCGGCCCGGCAGGTGATCGCCCTGTCCGGCTCGGGCCTGATGGATCGCCTGCTGCTGGGCCGGGGAAACATTCCCGCGGATGCCGGCATCCAGGCAGCCGCCGACCTGTTCCTGCGCGCCGCCCTGCCCCCCCCAACGGCGCGGCCCGCGCCCCGGCACCGCCGGCCGATGATGCAATCGTGAGGGGCGCTGCGCCTTCTCAAGCCAGGGCGGGCATTGTATCATCGGCCCCATGAACCCCGCGACAGACGGGCACCCCGAGGGAAAACAGTTTTATCATGAAGACGACGACCACCCTGCTGCCGCTGATTGCCGCCGCCCTGGTTTCAGGATGCATGGCCCCGGCCCCCGCGCCGATGCCCATCCCGGAACCCGCGCCCGTGGCCTATGTCCCGCCTGCGCCCCAGCCCGTGCTTGGCGTTGCAGGCCTGACCGAACGCAAGCCTGACCTGTGCGGCGCGAACAAGAACCACGCCTCGGCCGTGGGCCAGCCGGGCAGCGTGATCCCGACCCTGGGCATCACCAAGGATTACCGCGTGGTCGAATATCGCGGGATCGAGCCGCAGGAATACGATCCCAACCGGATCGTCTTCCGCCTGGATGCCGCGGGCATCATCACCAATGTCGATTGCGGATGAACATCATGAACGCCAGAATCCTTGCCCTTGGACTGACGGCAGCCACCCTGCTGGCCGCTTGCGAGCCGATGCCCGCCGAACCCCTGCCGCCGGTCGAGGCGCCGGACGATTGCCGCGCCTCGGCCTATCAGGGGCTGGTGGGCCAGCCGGTCACGGTGCTTGCCGCCATGACCTTTCCCATCGGCACGCGCCAGATCGGACCCGACGATGCGGTGACATCCGACTTCCGCCCCGACCGGCTGAACATCGAATACGGCCGCGCGAACCGGATCGAGAGGGTCAGCTGTTATTGACCCCGCAGGGGGGCGGCAGGCCAGCCGCCCCTTTTCCGCATTGCCATGCCATTTGCCCGGTGTCACCATCCTGTCATGATGAATGCCGGCCCGCCGTTTCCCGCCGATCCTGACCGCGTCGTCTTTGACCGGGCGGAACTGTCGCTGATCCTGTCGGTCTATGGCCGCTTTGTCGCAGCGGGCGAATGGCGCGACTATGCCATGTCCTTCCTGCGCGACGCGGCGGTCTTCAGCGTCTTCCGCCGCGCCGCCGAACATCCCCTGTACCGCATCGAGAAACGCCCCCGGCTGCGCACGGCCCAGGGTGCCTATGCCGTGATCGGCATGGACGGGCGCATCCTGAAACGCGGCCATGACCTGGCCCAGGTTTTGCGGGTGCTGGACAAGGCCCTGATCCGCGCCGTCGATTAGGTGCCGCGCGGCTTGGCCCGCGTGGTGGGATCGGCCTCGCGCGGATCCTCGGGCCAGGGGTGGCGGGGATAGCGGCCGCGCATGTCCTTTCGGACATCGGCATAGGACGCGGCCCAGAAGCCCGGCAGGTCGGTGGTGACCTGCACGGGCTTGCCGCCCGGCGACAGCAGGCTGATCCGCAGGGGACGGTTGCCCACGACCGGATGGCGCGTCAGGCCGAACAGTTCCTGCAACCTGACCTCGATGGAGGGCTGTTCATGGTCATAGTCGATGGGCACCCGGCGGCCCAGAGGGGTCGTGAAATGCGCCGGAACCTCTTGGTCCAGCCGTTGCTGGCCGTCCCAGCCGATCCGGGCCTTCAACGGCTCGACCAGATCCAGCCCGCGCAGGTCGGCCAGCGAGCGGGCGCGGCCCAGCCAGGGCAGCAGCCAGCCGCCATCGGCCAGCAGGGTGGCATCATCTATCGGCCCCAGGTCCGGCAGCAGCGCAATCCGCGCGCGGAACCGGGCGGCGGCAGGCGTCCAGGGCAGCCCGTTCAGCCGCAGGCCTTCAAGCGCGGCCCGGGCGACGGCATCGTCCGGCGCATCCGGCCAAGGCCGATTGGACAGGACCAATGCCCCAAGCCGCTCCTGGACCCGCGCCAGAACCCGGCCGTCGCGCCGCGACCATTCGCAAAGTTCCACGGCCTCGGCCCTGTCGCCATGCAGGGCGCGCATCGTGCCCTCGTCCAGGCGGGCAGCCATGCGGATCCGCGCCTCTCGCTGGTCTCCATCCAGATCGACGGCCACGATCAGCCGTTGCCCGGCGATCGGATCACCCGCGTCCAGCACCGCCCCCTTGCCGCCCGAAAGGACAAAGCGCGGCTCGTCGCCCTTGCGCCGCAGCCCGATCCGGTCGGGATAGGCCAACGAGACGGCGCCTCCCGGTTCTTCTTCACGAAAATATCCTCGGGGGGTGTGGGGGGCAGACAGCCCCCCACCATCGCGGGACGCAATAACCCGCCGCAGCCGGGCAGCCTCGTCGCGGATCTGCTGGATCACCGCCCGGTTCGCCTCGTAAGGATGGCGCGCCGCAAAGCCCTTGGGATCGCGCACCGCCGCCAACCGCAGCGCCAGATCGGCGGGCGCGCCGCGCAGGGGATCGCGGTTCGACAGCAACGCGGCGATCTCCGCCGCATCCTCCCCCGCCCGCAGCAGCATATGCCCCAGCCGCGGATGCAGCGGCAGCCGAGCCACGGCGCGACCGTGATCGGTGATGCGGCCCGCCTCATCCAAGGCCTCGAGCCCCTGCAACAAGGCCCGCGCCTCGGCCAGGGCGCCCTCGGGCGGGGGTGTCAGAAAGGCAAGATCCCCCGGCGCGGCCCCCCAGGCGGCCAGTTCCAGGGCAAGGCCCGCCAGATCGGCCACGGCGATTTCGGGCGGGGCGAATGCGGGCAGCGCGCCTTCCTCGGCCTGCGCCCACATCCGATAGCAGATGCCCGGGGCCACGCGGCCAGCGCGGCCCCGGCGCTGATCGGCCTCGGCCCGGCTGACGCGTTCGGTAACCAGCCGCGACATGCCCGAACCTGGATCGAACCGCGCCCGCCGCGCGCGCCCCGTATCGACGACCACGCGAACCGCCGGAATGGTCAGCGAGGTTTCGGCAATCGCCGTCGCCAGCACGATCCGCCGCCGCGATCCCGGTTGTGCCAAGGCTGCCCGCTGTTCGGCAGGCTTCAGCGCACCATAAAGCGGCAAGACCTCGCACCCGTCGCCAAGCCGCGCCATCACGCGCCGGATCTCGCCCTCGCCCGGCAGAAAGGCCAGGATCGTGCCGCCGGTGCCGCGCGTCTCGGCCTCTGCCCCCGCGATCAGCCGCGCGGCCTCATCGACCAGCCGCGCGCCTGCGGGTAAGGGGCGGGCCAGCCAGCGGGTTTCGACCGGAAACGCGCGGCCTTCGGACCGGATCACCGGCGCATTGTCCAAAAGCGCCGCCACGGGTTCCGCGTCCAGCGTGGCCGACATCACCAGCACCGCCAGATCCTCGCGCAGCGCGCCCTTGGCCTCCCAGACAAGGGCCAGGCCCAGGTCGGCGTTCAGGCTGCGTTCGTGGAATTCGTCGAAGATCACGCAGCCGATGCCGCCCAGGCCGGGATCGGACTGGATCATCCGCGTCAGAATGCCTTCGGTCACGACCTCGATCCGGCTGCCCGCGACGCTTTCTCCGCGCATCCGGTATCCGACGCGCCCGCCCACGGACTCGCCCAGTTGCTCGGCCAGCCGTTCCGCCGCGGCCCGCGCCGCCAGCCGCCTTGGCTCCAGCATGACGATCCGTCCCGCAACCTGGTCCAGCAACGCCAAGGGCACGCGCGTCGTCTTGCCCGCGCCCGGCGGGGCGACCAGAACGGCGCGGCCATGCGCACGCAGCGCCTGGCACAGCGCGGGCAAAACATCGTCGATAGGCAACCGATCCAGCATCCCCGCGTTATGTCGCAACGGCGGGCCAAGCGGAACCCCGGCCCGCCGCCCTAGGCAAACCCGCCGCCGGGGCCTATCTTCCCGCAAAGACGACAAGAAACAGGCAGGCGGCATGGGTATCGGCAGCACAGTGATGGCGGGCATCGGCCTGGGCGATCCGGTGATCCGGCTGGGCGTGACAGGCCTGTCGCGGGCGGGCAAGACGGTTTTCATCACATCCCTTGTCGCGAACCTGATGGACCGGGGGCGGATGCACGCCCTGCGGGCCGCGGCCGATGGCAGCCTCAAGGCGGCCTGGCTGCAGCCCCAGCCTGACGACACCATTCCCCGGTTCGACGTGGAACGCCACCTGGCCGCCCTCACCGGCCCCGCTCCGCACTGGCCCGAGGGGACGCGCCATGTCAGCCAGTTGCGCTTGTCGCTGCGCCTGGACGCCAGGGGCCTTCTAGGCGGGCTGACCGGCCCGCGCACCCTGCACCTGGATATCGTGGATTATCCGGGCGAGTGGCTGCTGGACCTGCGCCTGATGGAACGGGATTTCTCCGAATGGTCGGCCGAGGTCCTGGACCGCATGACCGGGCGCCCCGGTGCCGCCGATTACCACGCTGCCCTGGCTGGCATCGATACCGACCGCTTCGATGAACCGACGGCGCAGTCTTTGGCCCAGGCCTATACCGCCCATCTGCACGCCGCGCGCGAGGCGGGCTGGTCCGACTGCACGCCCGGCCGCTTCCTGATCCCCGGGGAAATGGAGGGGTCGCCCGCCTTGACCTTTGCCCCCCTGCCCGCGTCCTTTGCCGAGGGGCGCTTGCACAAGGAATTCCGCCGCCGCTTCGATGCCTACAAGTCGCGGGTCGTGAAACCCTTTTTCCGCGAACATTTCGCCCGCATCGACCGGCAGGTGGTGCTGGTGGACGTGCTGGGCGCCATCCACCAGGGGCCAAGGGCCGTCGAGGATATGCGCCGCGCCATGGCCGACATCCTGACGGCCTTCCGGCCAGGGCGCGCGGGCTGGCTGGCGCAGCTTCTGGGCACCCGGCGCGTCGAACGCATCCTGTTCGCCGCCACCAAGGCCGACCACCTGCACCATGTCCAGCACAACCGCCTGACCGCGATCCTGTCGGCCATGCTGCGCGAAGCCCGCGACCGCGCCGATTTTTCCGGCGCAAGGACGGAAGCCATGTCCATCGCTGCCCTGCGCGCCACGACCGAGGATGTGATCCGCCAGGACGGACAGGAACTGCCCGCCGTTCGGGGCCGACTGATGGATGGGCGGCAGGCGGCGTTCTATCCGGGCGAGTTGCCCGCCGATCCGGCGGCGCTGCTGCATCCTGCCCGCGACGGGGCGGACCGCTGGCTGGACGGCGATTACGCCATCATGAACTTTGCCCCCGCCCCCATGACCGCGCGTCCCGGCGACGGCCCGCCGCATATCCGGCTGGATCGCGCCGCGGACTTCCTGATCGGAGACAGGTTGTGAGCGATACCCCCCGCCGTGGCCCCGTGCTGATCGAACTGGACGCGCCCGTCCCCGAAGCCCGCACCGCCCCCGCGTCCGAGGCGCGGGACGACACGCAGAACCCCGCCGACGCACCGCCCATTGATGCGGCAGATCCCCTGTTGCCCCGGCCCCGCACGATGGAGATGGTGACTCGGCTGGTGGGCCGTCCCCCCTCGCGCCTTACGCGGTTCTTCATCAATTCGGGCGTGGCCCTGTTCACCTTTCTTCTGTCCATTGCTGCGTTGAATTTCATCAACAACCTGCTGACCCGCTATCCGGTGTTGGGCTGGATCGGGGTGGTGTTGTTTGCGCTGTTCACGCTGGCAGCCCTTGGCATGGCTTGGCGCGAATACCGGGCCTGGGCGCGGTTCGCGCGCATCGACGCGATCCAGCGTCAGGCGGGCGCGGCCCTGGCCGATGACAGCATGGACAAGGCCCGCGCGGTCGCGGATGGCCTGCTGGCGCTGTATCGCGACCGCCCGGAACTGGAATGGAACCGCAAGCGGCTGGGGGACAACCGGGGCGACGCCTTTGACGCGCGCACCCTGCTGACGATGGCTGAAACCGAATTGCTGGCCGGGCTGGACCAGGACGCCCGCCGGGAAATCGAGGCTGCTGCCCGCACCGTGGCCACCGCCACCGCGCTGATCCCGCTGGCCCTGGCCGATGTGGCCGCAGCCCTGGCCGCGAACCTGCGGATGATCCGGCGCATGGCCGAGATCTATGGCGGCCGCGCGGGCGCCGTGGGCGGCTGGCGTCTGGCGCGCACGGTCATCACGCATCTGGTCGCGACCGGCGCCGTCGCCGCAGGCGACGACCTGATCGAGACGGTGGCCGGGGGCGGGATCCTCTCCAAGGTGTCGCGCCGCTTTGGCGAAGGCGTGGTGAACGGCGCGCTGACCGCCCGCGTGGGCATCGCCGCGATGGAGGTTTGCCGCCCCCTGCCCTTTATCGCCCAGCCCCGACCCAAGGTCGGAAACCTGGTCACGCGCGGCTTGCGCGGCTTGTTCGGGTCGGACGAACGGGGCTAGAACATCCCCAGGGCAAGGGGGGCAAGCGGATGACGTTCTTTCTGGGAATCGACGGCGGCGGCACGGGATGCCGCGCGGCCTTGGCGGATGCGGACGGCCTGATCATTGGTCAGGGTCAGGGCGGGCCTGCCAATATCAACACCGATGTCGAAGGTGCCGCGGTCAATATCCTGGCCGCCACGGCCCAGGCCCTGGAGGGCACCGGCGCTGATCCCCGCGACCTGATTGCCACGCTGGGCCTCGCCGGGGGAACAATAACCGCCGCCATCGACCGGCTGGTGCTGTTGTTGCCCTTTGCCCGGATACAGATCGTCAACGACGCAGTGACTGCCGCGCGCGGCGCCCTGGGGGCGCAGGACGGCATCCTGGCTGCGATGGGCACCGGATCGGTCTTTGCCGCGCAGCGCGGCGGCGATCTGCGTCAGGTCGGCGGACGTGGCTTCGTGATGGGGGACGAAGGGTCCGGGGCCGTGCTGGGCCGGGCGCTTTTGTCCATGGCGATGCGGGCCGAGGACGGGTTCGCCGACATGACCCCCCTGCTGCAAGAAATCCTCGAGGAGTTCGGCGGGATCGAGGGGATCATCCGCTTCGGCAATGGCGCCCGCCCTGTGGACTTTGCCGAACTGGCCCCGCGCATCGTCGGGTCGGACGATCCGGCGGCGCGGCAGGTCTTCGACGCCGCCCTGGGGGATGTGCGCCACATCCTGAGCGTGCTTCAAGGGGATGCTCCGCTTCCGGTGGTGTTCGTCGGCGGGCTTGGCCCGGCTTATGCGGCGCGGTTGCCGGACTGGCCGCAACGGCCCGCGCTTGGGTCGGGCGTCGATGGCGCGCTGCTGATGGCGCGGCAGATGGCCGGGGCGGCATGACTGGTCCTGCCCCGACCGCAATGGACGGCTTCTGACCGGCCACGTGGTTACAGGCAGGCGGACGTGAGGATCCGGCCCTGCGGTCTGTCTGATCGCAGGGCCAGCGGCTTATTCGGGGATGACGCGCACCGCGCCGCGCGACGCGCTGGTGGTCAAGGCAGCATAGGCGCGCAACGCGGTGGAAACCTGGCGCTGGCGCGGCTTGGCGGGCTTCCAGCCTTCCGCATCACGCTTGGCCCGGCGTGCGGCCAGGGTCGCATCGTCCACATCCAGATGGATTACCCGGTTCGGAATGTCGATGCGGATCATGTCGCCCTGTTCGACCAGGCCGATGGTGCCGCCCTCGGCCGCCTCGGGCGAGACATGGCCGATCGACAAGCCGGACGATCCGCCCGAAAAGCGCCCGTCGGTGACAAGCGCGCAGGCCTTGCCCAGGCCCTTGGACTTCAAATAGCTGGTCGGATACAGCATTTCCTGCATCCCCGGCCCGCCGCGCGGACCTTCATAGCGGATCAGCACGACCTCGCCCGGCTTCACCTTGCCGGTCAGGATGGCGCTGACGCTGTCGTCCTGGCTTTCAAAGATATGGGCCGGCCCCTCGAACTTCAGGATGGATTCGTCCACGCCCGCCGTTTTCACGATGCAGCCATCCTCGGCCAGGTTGCCATACAGCACGGCCAGCCCGCCATCCTGACTGAACGCATGGTCCGCCGTGCGGATCACGCCCCCCTTGCGGTCGGTATCGACGGAATCGTAACGGCGGTCCTGCGAAAACGCGACCTGCGTGGGCACCCCGCCCGGCGCGGCGCGGTAGAAGTCGTGGACGGATGCCGCATCGGTGCGCATCACGTCCCAGCGGTCCAATGCCTCGGCCAGAGAACCTGCATGGACGCTGCCCGCCTGCCTGTGCAGCAGGCCGGCGCGGTCCAGTTCGCCCAGGATGCCCATGATGCCGCCCGCGCGGTGGACATCCTCCATATGCACGTCGTCCTTGGCGGGGGCGACCTTGCACAGGACCGGCACGCGGCGCGACAGGCGGTCGATGTCGGACATGGTGAAGTCGATGCCGCCTTCGTGTGCCGCGGCCAGCAGGTGCAGCACCGTATTGGTGGACCCGCCCATCGCGATGTCCAGCGTCATCGCATTCTCGAACGCCTCGAACGAGGCAATGGCGCGCGGCAGCACGCTGGCATCGTCCCCTTCGTAGTAACGCCGGGCCAGATCGACGATCAGGTGCCCGGCCTCGACGAACAGGCGCTTGCGCTCGGCATGGGTCGCCAGCGTAGATCCGTTGCCGGGCAGCGCGAGGCCAAGCGCCTCGGTCAGGCAGTTCATCGAATTGGCGGTGAACATGCCGGAACAGGATCCGCAGGTCGGGCAGGCAGACCGTTCGATGGTTTCCACATCGGCGTCCGACACCGTGTCGTCGGCGGCGGCCACCATGGCATCAACCAGATCAAGCGCCTTGACGCGGCCGTCTTCCAGAACGACCTTGCCAGCCTCCATCGGGCCGCCCGAAACGAAAACCACGGGGATGTTCAGGCGCAGCGCGGCCATCAGCATCCCCGGCGTGATCTTGTCGCAATTGCTGATGCAGACCATCGCGTCGGCGCAATGGGCGTTGACCATGTATTCGACGGAATCCGCAATGATTTCGCGCGAAGGCAGCGAATACAGCATCCCGTCATGGCCCATGGCAATGCCGTCATCGACCGCGATGGTGTTGAATTCCTTGGCGATGCCGCCCGCGGCCTCGACCTCTCGGGCGACAAGTTGGCCCAGATCCTTCAGGTGGACATGGCCCGGCACGAACTGGGTGAAGCTGTTGACGATGGCGATGATCGGCTTGCCGAAGTCGCTGTCCTTTACCCCGGTCGCCCGCCACAGGCCGCGCGCGCCCGCCATGTTGCGGCCGTGGGTGGTGGTGCGGGAACGATAGGCGGGCATGGCTTGAGTCTCCTTTGGCTGGCAGGCGTTCTAGCACCGTTGAGGACGGAAGGAAATTGCCGAATGCCTGCGTTTTCGGTTCGTTTCCGTATGTCAGGATGCCAGTTTCATCGTGACGATGCCCGCAACGATCAATCCTGCGGCAATCAGGCGCGCTGTGGTCACCGGCTCTCCGAACAGCACGATCCCGAAAAGAAAGGCGCCCACGGCCCCGATCCCGACCCAGACGGTATAGGACGTGCCCAGCGGCAGCGTCCGCATCGCGACCGCCAGCAGCCAGAAAGACGCGATCATGCTGACCAGCATGACAGCGGTGGGAAAGATGCGGGTAAAACCGGCCGATTGCTTCATCGCCGTTGCCCAGACGATTTCCAGAAAACCGGCAAGAACAAGATAGACCCAAGCCATGACGAACCTCATGCTGGCCGGGTCGTCCCGGCGTTCCGGCCCATCGCGGGGAGGTCGTCCTCTGCCCGGAAAGATAGGACCGCCGGCCCTGGGGTCAAGGCCCGTCAGTCCAGCCGGTCCACCTTGGCGTTCTCGACCAGTTCCGACTTGGTCCCGACCAGCCGGTCGGCCAGCATCTTCGCCCCGGTGATCAGCAGGTTGCTGCCGTCCCACAATTCCGCCGCGACAGGCGTGACGGCGATGACGCGCAGGTCGGGGTTATCAGGCGATTTGAAAAAGGTCTCGTCACTGAAACGCCAGACATCGCGCGCCTTTTCGGGATCGTGGCGCACCTCGGCCGTGCCGTTGATCACAACGTAATCGTTGGCCCGTTCGTCCGAAAAGGCCAGCGAGACATTGGGGTTCGCCTGAATCTGGTCCAGCTTGCAGCCCTGGATGTCGGACAGGATATAGATCGCGCCCTCGTCCCGGCGCACGCGGGCATAGACCGGGCGGACCCGCTGGCCGTCGCCGTCGCGGGTCACGAACATGCACGGGTCCAGCTTGTCGGCCATGGTCCAGATGCGATCGGTCACGTCGGGATCGGTCATGGTTTCCTCCGGGATCTGCAAAGACGGCAAACGCCAGGAGGGCTGCGTTGTTCCGCCGCTCAGCGCATCCCCAAGCCCGCGCGCATCATCAGCCGGCGCACCGGCGCGATGCCATACAGCCCGCCAAGCGCCGCCGCGCGCAGGTCGCGCAAGGGACGGATGCTGGCTTGGCTGGCGCGGTTCAGCGCGTCGATGCCCAGCAGGCGGGCATAGGCCTCGGGGCGGCGGGCGCGGTCATAGGCAGCCAGGCCGGCGGGATCGCCGGGTTCGTCGCCTGACAGGTCCAGCAGGGCGGACAGGTCGGCCAGGCTCATGTTCAGCCCTTGCGCGCCGATGGGGGGGACGACGTGGGCAGCCTCGGCGATCAGGGCCGTGCGGGGGCCGGTGAAACGGTCGGCGATCTGGCTGATAATCGGCCATTGCGTCAGGCGGGTGGCCAGCGTCAGGTGCCCCAATACGCCTGCGGACCGGGCGTTCAGTTCCACCTCGAAGGCGTCGGGCGGCAGGGCGGCAAGGCGCGCCACCTCTCGGCCGTTTTCCATCCAGACGATGGCCGAACAGGGCTTGCCGTCGCGATCGGGCAGCGGGACCAGCGTGAACGGCCCCCCGGATCGGTGAACCTCGGTCGAGATATTCTTGTGCGGCTGTTCATGCGTGACGGCAAAGGCCAGGGCCTTCTGGCCATATCGAAAGGTCCGCACCCCGATGCCAAGCGCCTGGCGGACCGGGGAATCGCGCCCGTCGGCGCCCACCAGCAGCCGTGACCGGACGCGGCGCCCGTCGGTCAGGGTGACGATCGCGCCTTCGTCGCGGGCCAGAACACCCGCCGTGCCGGTGCCGGACTGAAAGCGGACATTCGCCATCTCGGCCAGCCGGGCGGAGATTTCCCGCCGCAAAAGCCAGTTGGGCAGGTTCCAGCCAAAGGGCTGGTCGCCGATCTCGGACGCGTTGAAATCGCGGGTCAACCGGGCGACAGGCAGTGCCCCGCCCGCATCGACGATGCGCATGACCTGCAAGGGCGTGGCATGGGGCAGCAGGCGGTCCCACAGGCCGATCCGGCGCAGCAGGGCGACCGACGGGGCCAGGAATGCCGTGGTGCGCAGGTCGGCCCCCTCGGATCCTTCCTCCGTGACAGGCGGGGCGGGATCGACGCAAAGCGTCGAAAACCCCTGCGCGCCGAATGCGGCAGCCGTGATCAATCCGGCGATGCCGCCGCCCGACACAAGGATGTCGATCCGTTCAAGGTCGCCTGCGATCATATGCCGCGCCTAGTTTCCGGCCGTGAACATCAGCATGACGGTGAAAACGACCACGGTCAGGACCAGTCCCAGCAGTCCGAGGACCGGCAGGCCGAACAGGACGACGGCCAGAACGGCAATCGCGACAACGACCAGAAGAAGGGCAAGGATGCGGAAAGTCAGGCGATTTCCGCTTTTGTCGGCAGTATGGGTCATGGGAAGCCTATCGGATTGCGCGTCCGGTTCCCATTGTGGCCCAATCAGCGGCCAAGGGCAATCTGGCGCAGGAAGGCCGTCAGGTCGTGGATGTGATGATCCACATGGGCGGGAACCTCGCCCGCCATCGGATCCGGCCCGTGACGCCCCGGCCCGACCAGGATCGTGCGCATCCCCAGTTCATGCGGGACGGCCAGGTTGCGGGGGTCATCCTCGAAGAAGGCCGCGCGGGTGGGGTCGATCCCGGCATAGCCGATGACGGCCTCGAAGGCGTCGCGCATGGGCTTTGGATGGAAATGCGTTTCCGCGATTCCATAGATCGCCTCGAACAGGGGCGCGGGCACGGGGTCGTCCACCAGTCCCAGGCCCCGCGCCCGCAGCACCTTTACCGCATAGGCAGCGTCGGCATTGGTATGGATCAGCTTGCGCCCCGGCAGCGCGGCAATGGCGGCGGCCAGATCGGGCGCGGGCAGCAGGGGCGCGAAGTCGATGTCGTGGACATCGTCCAGATAGGCGATGGGGTCGATGGCGTGTTCCGCCATCAGCCCGGCCAGCGTCGTCCCGTGCCGCATCCACCAGTCGCGCCGCATCTGGTCGGCGGCGTCGCGTTCGACCGCCAGGGTGCGCATGACGTAATCCGTCATCCGCTGTTCGATCTGCGGGAACAGCGCCATGTCCGGCGGATAAAGCGTGTTGTCCAGATCGAAGATCCAGGTATCGACAAGGGTGAAATCCATGCCTGCTGCCTAGCCCGGCAACGGCGCGCTTGCAATCGGCCCGCTCGCGGCCAATCGTGCGGCCATGAAAGACGCATATTCCCTGATCCTGACGGCAATCGAATCCGGCACCTATCGCCCCGGCGACCGGCTGGTGGAATCGGAACTGGCCGAACGCTTCGGCGTCAGCCGCACCCCTGTCCGAGAGGCCTTGCAGCGGCTGGAAACGCAACAAATGCTGGTCCGCGACGGTCGCAGCCTGATCGTCGCATCCCTGGATCACAACCAGTTGGCCGAACTTTATACCGTCCGTGCCGAACTCGAGGCCCTGGCCGCCCGCCTGGCCGCCCGCCACGCCACCCCCGAGGAGGTGCGCGTCCTGGCCCAGATGGTCACCGACGACCAGAAGGCCGTCGGCAATCCCGAGGCCCTGGCCCGCGCCAACAAGCGGTTCCACCACCAGATCCACCTGGCGTCCCACAACCGCTATCTGGTCCAGCAGCTTGACCTGGTGCATCGGTCCATGGCGCTCATGGCGCGCACCTCGCTGGCCGCCGAAGGGCGCAGCGAAACCGCCCTTGCCGAACACAAGCGCATCGTCGATGCCATCGCGGCAGGCGACGGGGCGGCGGCGGACAAGGCGCTGCGCCAACATATCTCGATGGCATGGGAAACGCGGCTGAAGCTGGAGGCCGCGGCGGATCGTGACTGACGCCCCCCGTTGCGGGCCGCGCCTGATCCAGTCCGATGACGACCTGGCCCAGGGCATGGCCCATCTGGTCGCGGTCTGCCCCGTCTGGGCGCGGGTCGCGCCAGATCTGGGCCGGCTGCCGCTGCTGCGGCGCGCGGATGGTTTCGAAGCCTTGGCCGATGCCGTGGTGGGGCAACTGATCTCGACCTCGGCCGCTGCCGCGATCTCGGCGCGGTTGACGGCGGCGGGGCTGATGACGCCCGAGGCGATCCTTGCCGCGCCCGAGGAAGCCTTGCGTGCGGCGGGCCTGTCGCGCCCCAAGGTCCGCTATCTGAAGGGGATCGCCGGTGCCGGGCTGGACTGGGACGCCTTGCGCGCGATGTCTGACGATCAGGCCATCGCCACCCTGACCGCGCTGCCCGGCATCGGGGCATGGACGGCCGAGATCTATCTGAAGATGGCGCTTGGCCGGGCCGATGTCTTTGCGGCGGGCGATCTTGCCCTGCAAGAGGCCGCGCGGATGATGTATGGCCTGGATGCCCGCCCCACGGCGGCCGGCCTTCGGCGCATGGCGGAACCTTGGCGGCCCTGGCGCGCGGTTGCGGCCCGTGGCCTCTGGGCCTATTACCTGCGTGCCAAAGGCCGCGAGGGAATCCGATGACCGTTCTGAAATCCGCCCGCAAGGGTCCGTCCAAGGCCGATGCGGTCGTGGTCTTCCTGCATGGCTATGGCGCCGACGGGGCCGACCTGCTGGGCCTGGCCGATCCCCTGTCGCCGCATCTGCCGGGCGTGGCCTTTCATGCGCCCGACGCCCCCGAACGCAGCATCAACAACCCTTTCGGTTTCCAGTGGTTTCCCATCCCCTGGCTGGACGGATCAACCGAAGCCCAGGCCAAGGAGGCGATGGGCCGGTCCATCGCCCTGCTGAACGCCTGGCTGGACAAGGTTCTGGCGGACGAGGGGCTGACGGCGGACCGGATGGTCGTGGTGGGCTTTTCCCAGGGCACAATGATGGCGCTGCACGTTCTGCCGCGCCGGGATGAAGCGGTTGCCGGGATCATCGGATTTTCGGGCCGGCTGCTGGTCCCCGAGTTGCTGGCGGCCGAGGCGACGGTCAAGCCGCCGGTCCTGCTGCTGCATGGCGACCAGGATCCGATGGTGCCGTTCCAGGACATGACGCTTGCCGGGGAGGCGCTGGAACAGGCGGGCTTTGCCGTTTATGGCCATGTGATGAAGGGCACCGGGCACGGGATTTCGCCCGACGGGCTGTCGGTGGCGCTGAGTTTCCTCAGGGACCGGCTGGGCAAGTAGTCAGGCCCAGATGGCCGGATCGGCCAGTTCGATGGAATTGCCCGCCGGATCGCGGACATAGATCGACCGGGCGCCGTTCGGCCAATGGAAATCAGCCTCGATGGCGATGCCTTGCGCGGTCAGGTGGTCGCGCCAGGCGTCCAGTCGGTCGGGCGCGACAGCCAGACAGAAATGGCCCGGCCCCCGCGCGCCGTGCGGGGGGACGGGCAGCCTTGCCTCCGGCCTTGGCGGCTGTTCGGTGGCGGCGGGATCGAACACCAGCAACACCTGCGACTGCCCGACGCGGAAAAACACATGGCGTCCCGGCACGGCCTGGAACGGCTGCAACCCCATCACGTCGCGCCAGAAGACCATGGCCGCATCCAGGTCGCCCGCATAAAGCGCGGATTCAAGCGTGCCCAGCACCGGCGGCGTCATTTTGGTCATGCCTGCAGCCTGCCAAGGACAAAGGCGGGCGGCAACTGTCACGGACCTGTCACCCATGCGGACTACCCATCAGGCAGAATAGATCCGGGGGCTTGCCAGATGCCTGACGCGATATATAGTCGGGCTGAAGGATCTGACGGGGCGCCCCCGGCCACCCATGGGGGCAGGCGGGAAGGCAATATGCTGGATCAGCGACATCAGACGGATTTCCGAACCCATTTCGTGCGCGAGCCTGCAAGCCTGCGCCACTATCCCGCATTGGTGCTGAACGCGGATTACCGGCCCCTATCCTATTACCCGCTGTCCTTGTGGCCCTGGCAAGAGGCGATCAAGGCCGCTTTCCTGGACCGCGTGGACATCATCGCCGAATACGAGGAGGTGGTGCGAAGTCAGCGCCAGGCATTCCGCCTGCCCTCGGTGGTGGTCTTGAAAGATTACGTCAAACCCCAGAAGCGCGTAGCATTTACGCGCTTCAATCTTTTCCTGCGCGACGAATTCTGCTGCCAATATTGCGGGCACAAGGGCGACCTGACATTCGACCATGTCGTGCCCCGGTCGCGCGGCGGCGTCACAAGCTGGGACAACGTGGTTGCGGCCTGTTCCCCCTGCAACCTGCGCAAGGCCAACCGCAGCCTGCGCCATTCGGGGATGAGCCTGCGCCGCAAGCCCCACCAGCCCTCACCCGAGGAAATGCACGCGGCGGGCAGGCGTTTTCCGCCGAATCACCTGCATGACAGCTGGATGGATTTCCTGTATTGGGACGCCGAACTAGAAAGCTGACCGGTCAGGCGTCGTGATCGTGCCGGTTGCCCTGGGCCAGGTGCAGCAGCGCCGCAGCCGAGAGGGCGATCAGCGCCAGCGCCACCACCGGAACACCCGCCGCGAAGGACGCCCACAGCGTCAGGGCGGCCACAAGGATGACTGCGGCGATCAGGAACAGGAAATGCGGCAAGGGCATGGCGTTTGTCTCCTTGCCCCCAATATGGGGCGCAAAGAGTTACTTGAAAAGACGACCGTGAAAATCTGTCGCAGTTTTCCGCCCAGGCCCGCCTGCCTTCAGATCAGGCCCGCGTGTTCCAAGGCCGCGTCGATCAGGCGGCGCGTCGGATCGGTCAGCGCCACCAGCGGCAGGCGCACCCGTTCGTCGCACAGCCCCAGCCGCGACATCGCGTATTTCGCGCCGACCAGCCCCGGTTCGACAAAGATCGCGACGTGCAGGGGCATCAGCCGGTCCTGATACTCCAGCGCCTTGGCGTAATCGCCTGCCAGCGTGGCTTCCTGGAATTCCGCGCAAAGCCTGGGCGCGACATTGGCCGTGACGCTGATGCAGCCTACGCCGCCATGGGCGTTGAAGCCCAGGGCCGTGCCGTCCTCGCCCGACAGTTGCACGAAACCTGTCCCGCAGGTCATGCGCTGCTGGCTGACCCGCTCCAGCTTGCCGGTGGCGTCCTTGACGCCGATGATCGTGGGCAGCTTGGCCAACTCGCCCATGGTTTCGGGCGTCATGTCCACGACGGACCGGCCAGGAATGTTATAGATGATGATGGGCAGGTCGGATGCTTCGGCCAGGGCGGTGTAATGCGCGATCAGGCCCGCCTGCGTGGGCTTGTTGTAATAAGGCGTGACGACCAGGGCGGCGTCCGCGCCCACCTCGGCCGCGTGGCGCACCAGGCCGATGCCTTCGCGGGTGCTGTTGGAACCGGCACCGGCGATGACGGGGATGCGGCCATCCACGGCGCGCACGACCTCCTCGATCACCAGACGGTGTTCGTCATGGGTCAGGGTGGGGCTTTCGCCGGTGGTGCCCACCGGGACAAGGCCATGGCTGCCCTGTTCGATATGCCATTCGACCAGCTTTTTCAGCGTGTCCAGGTCCAGCTCGCCGTCCGGGGTGAACGGCGTGACCAGTGCGGGCAGGGATCCCTTGAACATGACACGCTTCCTTGCAGGTGGGTATGGGCAGATGGGTATGGATTGCGCGCCTGATTAACGGGGCAATCGGAACTTGCCAAGGTTGTGAATTGCGTCGGACGCATGGGACGGCGACACAGGGCAGTGATGCGACTTCTGCGCGACATGGTGGCCGCCGGGCTGTTGATGCTTGCAACCCTTGCTCCTGCGCGGGCCGAGGATGCGGGCGCGATGGCGCTTGCCCTGTCTGCCGCGGATGCGCGTGACTGGGTGACGGGCCGCGATGCCGCCCGCAGGTCCGGGCTGATAGCCGAAGCCCTGGTCGGCTGGCAAGCCCTGCGCGCGGGCTATGGGACGCCGGGCGATTACATCGACTTCGTGCGGGCCAATGGCGACTGGCCGGGTCTTGCCCTGCTGCGGGAACAAGGCGATGCTAGGTTGCGTCCCGATCTGCCGCCGCAGGACATCCGCGACTGGTTCAGGGACCGCCTGCCCGAAACGCTGGCGGCGGAAAACGCCTATCTCGCCACATTGGACCCGCAGGCCGCCAAGACCGAACGCGCCCGCTTCTGGACCGCCGTCCCCCTGACCGCGCCCGAGGAGGCGGCGTTCCTGGCCGCCCATGGCCCTGAACTGACCCCCCTGATGACCGCGCGGGCCGTGGCGATGCTGGACCGGCG
Organism: Paracoccus actinidiae; assembly: GCF_030863885.1. Classification (NCBI taxonomy): domain Bacteria; kingdom Pseudomonadati; phylum Pseudomonadota; class Alphaproteobacteria; order Rhodobacterales; family Paracoccaceae; genus Paracoccus; species Paracoccus actinidiae. Next base: position 77,820 of record NZ_CP132956.1, on the reverse strand, counting down.
GGAATGGGCTCAGGCCGAACGCCTGCTGCCGCGCCTGCCCGAACCCGACCGGCCCCTGCTGGCGGCGCGCATCGCCTTGCAGGCAGGCCGCGCGGGCGTGGACGACCTGATCCTGGCCCTGCCCGCCGATGCGCGCACCGATCCCGGCCTGACCATGGACCGTTACTTGTGGCGGGTCGGCGCCAAGCAGCACGAAGGCGCGCAGGCGCTGATGCTGGAGGCATCCACCAGCGCCCAGGCTTTGCGCGATCCGGCCGTGTGGGCGCCGATGCGGGTGGATTATGCACGCCTAGCCATGCGCAACGGCGACTGGTCGCGGGCCGAGGCCCTGGCCCGCCCGCATTTCCTGCCGCCCGACAACCGCCATTACGCGGATCTGGAATGGCTGGCGGGCTTTGCCGCGCTGAAGACGGGGGCTGCGGACCGCGCGCTTGCGAATTTCCTTCATCTGGAAACCGTGGTCGGCAGCCAGATCAGCCGGTCGCGCGCCTTCTATTGGCAGGGCCGCGCGCATGAAGCCCTGGGCGATGGGGCGGCGGACAAGGCCTTTGCCAAGGCGGCGGAACTGCCCGGCACCTATTACGGCCAGCTTGCCGCCGAGCGGATCGGCGCGACCATGCCCGCCGACTATGCCACGCCCGGTCCCCTGCCCGACTGGCGCGCCAGTTCCTTGAGTGGCAACAGCGTCTTCCAGGCGGGGCTGTGGCTGCTGGCGACAGGTCGGGCGGACGAGGCGCAGCGGTTCTTCCTGCACCTGTCGGAAACCGCCGATCCGCAGGACACGCTGCGCATGGCCCGGCTGATGTATGAGGCCGGAATGCCCTGGCACGGGCTGCGCCTGTCAAAACGCGCCGCCGACAAGGGGCTGATCCACCCTGCCGCGCATTTCCCGCTGACCGGCTTGCAGGATGCCGACCTTGAGGTGCCGCCGGAACTGGTGCTGTCGATCGCGCGCCAAGAATCCGAGTTCAATCCCGCAGCCCGCAGCCCGGTGGGCGCGCGCGGGCTGATGCAGGTGATGCCCGCCACCGCCGAACAGATGGCCCGCCGGATCCGCGAACCCTATTCCGCAGCGCGCCTGACCACCGACGGGGCTTATAACGCGCGTCTGGGCGCGGCCTATCTGGCGGGGCTGCGCAACCGCTTCGGGGCATCGACGGCGCTGACGGCATCGGGCTATAACGCCGGGCCGGGGCGTCCGGCCCGCTGGCTGCGCGACTTCGGCGACCTGCGCCGCGACGCCGATCCGGTCGAATGGGTAGAGTTGATCCCCTTTGACGAAACCCGCAACTATGTCATGCGCGTGACCGAGGCGATGCCCGTTTATCGCGCGCGCATCCTGGGCCGTCCCGCCCCCATTGTCCCCACCTGGGATCTGACGGGCGGCGGACTGATGCCGCCCCCTGTGGCCCGGCTGACCCTGGCACTGTCCGCGCGCCCCGTGGAAAAGCCCTTCATCGGCCCAAGGCTGCCCGAGGGATGGCAACCGGTCGCGGTGGAAGCCTCGGCCCGGTAGTGTGCGTGATGTCACGCACCGATCCGCAGGGCCCATGGTTCGTGCAAGCACGCATCCTACGCTGCCCTGATCCTTGTCCGCCACAAGGTGAACAACCCGGCCGCGACCACGATGACCGCGCCGACCACCACGTTCATGTGCAGCACCTCGCCAAAGACCAGCACGCCGATGACGCTGACCCAGACCAGTTGCGTATAGGCGAAGGGTTGCAGGGCCGAAGCCTCGGCCAGTTCATAGGCGCGGATCAGCAGGTAATGCGACAGGGTGCCAAGCACGCAAAGAAGTCCCAGCCAGATCCAGTCGGTCGGCGCCAGCCATTCCCAATGCCAAATCCCCAGGATCGTGGCCGTGACAGCCCCGGCAATGCCCGTCCAGAAAAAGCTGACCTGCGCGGGATCGTCGCGCGACACGTGCCGCGTCAGCAGCCCATAGACCGCGAACATCAGCGCCGATGCGAAGGCCAGCAGCGCGCCCGGATCAAGGGCCGTGCTGCCCGGCTGCAGGATGATCAGGATGCCCACGAAGCCCACGCCAATGGCCGTCCAGCGCTGCCAGCCGACCCTTTCCCCCAAGATCGGCCCTGACAGCGCCGCGACCAGCAGCGGATAGACAGTGAAGATCGCATGGGTGCCGACCAGGTCAAGGCGAACAAAGGCCTCGATCATGATGGTGGTCTCGATCACCAGGATCGCGCCGCGCAGGATTTGCGTCCTGGGCCGCCGGGTGCGGATCGCCCGGCGCAGCCCGCCCGGCTGGCGCGCGACCATTGCGATCACAAAGACCGCAAAGACCCAATAGCGGATCATCACGATCAACAGGGGCGGATATTCGGACCCGAGGATGCGGGAAAACGCGTCCTGGCCCGCAAAGATCAGGCTGGTCGCGCACATCAGGATGATCGCCAGCCCTGTCCGGTCCTGCCTGCCGCCAAGGCCCGCCGGTATCGGCGGCGGCGTCTTGGCGACAACCGCCGAGGCGACATAGGGCAGGTTATCGTGGTCGTTTGGCATGGCGCATTCCCGGGGTCGATCCCCGCCATGCGCCCCCGGTGTCACAAGGTCAAGGCAAGCCGGCCTTGCACAGCCTGCAAATCAGTCGCGCGCGCGGATGATCTTGGCCAAGGGTTCGAAGACCTGCGTATTCGCGGCGATCAGGCGGCCCGATTCCAGCGGGTCATCGCCGTCGCGGATGCCTTCGACAAAGCCGCCCGCCTCGCGCACCAGCAGGATCCCCGCCGCAACGTCCCAGGGCTTGTTGCCGCGTTCCCAGTATCCGTCGTAACGCCCGGCCGCGACATAGGCCAGGTCGAGGGCCGCAGACCCCATCCGCCGCACCCCTGCCGTCAACGGCATCAGCCGCGCCAGATCCTGCAAGGCGGCGGGCAGCGGGCCGCGCCCGGCAAAGGGAATGCCCGTGGCGAACAGCGATTCGTCCAGGCGCCTGCGCCCCGACACGCGCAGCCGCTGGTCGTTCATGAAGGCTCCGCCCCCCTTTTCGGCCACGAACAGTTCATCCTTGGCCGCGTCGAAGATCACGGAGGCGACGATTTCCTTTTTGTGTTCCAGGGCAATGCTGATCGCCCAATGCGGCAGCCCGTGCAGGAAATTGGTGGTCCCGTCCAGCGGATCGACGATCCAGCGGCGCGTCGGATCCTCGCCCGCATCCTCGCCGGTTTCCTCGCCCAGCCAGCCATAGTTCGGACGCGCGCCGCGCAGTTCCTCCTTGATGATCCGCTCGGCTTCCTGGTCGGCCTTGCTGACGAAATCGCCCGCGCCCTTGACGCTGACCTGAAGGTTCTCGACCTCGCGGAAATCCTTGACCAGGCTGCGCCCGGCCTTGCGGGCGGCCTTGATCATGACGTTCAGATTGGCGCTTGCCATGGGATGCTCCGGAAAGGGGTTGGGGCGCGTCATAGGGGCAAGCGGGGGGAATGTGAAGCGCAAGGGCTTCAGGCGGCGGCGCCGCGCAGCATTCGCAGCGGTTCGGTGCGCGACAGGCGCAGGACATGGGCCATATAGGGCTGTGCCAGATCCTCGGATCGCACTGCCGCGTAAAGCCGCCGGATTATCCCGCCGCGGGTCAGGGGCAGCATGGCGATTTCCGCATTGGCGGATTCGCGGCGCAGAACCCAGTCGGGCATCACCGCCACGCCCCGCCCGGATGCCACCAGCATCAGCGACACAGCGGTCAGTTCCACGGTCCGTTGCCGCGCAGGCTCCACCCCGGCAGGCGTCAGGAACTGGCTGAAGACATCCAGCCGCGCGCGGTCCATGGGATAGGCGATCAGCGTTTCCCCGGCCAGGTCGGGCGGGTCGGCAAAACCCTTTTCGACCAGCGGGTGATCGGCGGGCACCACCAGCGTCGGCGAATAATCGAACAACGGCTGATAGGTTACCCCCGCCATCTCCTCGGGGTCGGACGAGATCACCAAGTCGACCTCTTGCCGGGCCAGAGCGGGCAGCGCGCCAAAGGCCAGCCGCTGGCGGATGTCCAGGTCAACCTCGGGCCAGGCGCGGCGGAAGATGTCCAGGACCGGCAAAAGCCAGTCGAAGCAGGCGTGGCATTCCATGGCGATATGCAGCCGCCCGATGCGGCCGGCCTCGACGCCCTTGAATTCGGCCTCGGTGGCCTGGACCATCGGCAGCACCTGTTCGGCCAGACGCAGCAGGCGCATCCCTGCAGGCGACAAGCGCATGGGCTTGGCGCGGCGGACGAACAGATCGACGCCCGCCTGTTCCTCCAGTGCCTTGACCTGATGGGACAGGGCGGATTGCGTGATGTTCAGAACCTCGGCCGCGCGGGCAAGGCCGCCTTGTTCGTGGATTGCGCGAACGGTGCGGAGGTGGCGCAGTTCCAGATGCATGGTGAGACAGGCTCATGTTGATCTTGAGGATTATGAATTTGTCTCACGGAGGCACGCGTGGCACAAGCGGCGAAAGCCAGAGGAATCGCCATGTCCCGCCCCAAGATCAGTTTCGAGTTCTTTCCGCCGAAGACGCTGGATGCGTCCTTCCGGCTGTGGGAAACCGCGCGGGCCCTGGCGCCGCTGGCCCCGGATTTCGTGTCCGTCACCTATGGCGCGGGCGGCACCACCCGCAAGCTGACGCATGAGGCGGTCACGACCATTCACCGCCATTACGGCATCCCGGTCGCCGCCCACCTGACCTGCGTAGAGGCCACCCGGGCCGAGACGATGGAGATCGTGCAGGCCTATGCCGACGCCGGGATCCGGGAAATCGTGGCCCTGCGCGGCGATGCGCCGAAGGGACAGGACCGCTTTACCCCGCATCCCGACGGCTTTGCCGATTCCGTCGAACTGATCGGCGCGATCGCCGCGCGGGGCGACATGACGATCCGGGTGGGGGCATATCCCGAACCCCATCCCGACAGCAGCGGCGGGGACGCCGATGTGTTCTGGCTGAAGCGCAAGATCGACGCGGGCGCCACCAGTGCGATCACGCAGTTCTTCTTTGACGCAGACACGTTCTTCCGGTTCCGCGACCGATGCGCGGCAGCGGGGATCGAGGCGCCGGTCATTCCCGGCATCCTGCCGATCCAGGGATGGGCGGGCGCCAAGCGGTTCGCCGCGACTTGCGGAACCAGCGTGCCGGGCTGGGCAGAGGAAGCGTTTTCGAAAGCCGCAGCCGCAGGACCGGCGGCCGAACGGGTGGTGTCGGAACGGGTCTGCGTCGATCTGTGCCGCGCGCTGCTGGACGGCGGCGTGGACCGGCTGCATTTCTATACGCTGAACCGGCCCGACCTGACCCTGGCGGTGTGTTCGGCGCTTGATGTGGAACCGCTGGATCTGGGTGCGGTTGCCTGAGGCCGGGGGACTTCACGTCCCCCGAGCCCCTGTGGGATATTCAGGCCAAGGTAAAAGTCTTTATTCGAAGCCCATCACGGTTGCGCGGGTCATGGCGCCAAAGCCGTTGAAGCGGGTATTGGTCACCACCGAATAGGCGCCCGCGCCGTGGAAGATGACGTACTCATCCTCGGCGATGTCGTCGGGCAGGGTCAATTCGCCCGGCAGGCGGTCCACCGAATCGCAGGTCGGGCCAAAGATGACGCGGCCGTTGCGCTCGCCTGTGCGGGGCTTGCCTTGGGGGGTCAGCACCTCGATCCGGTCGATATTGCCGATGATCGGCAACTCCGCCAAGCCGCCATAAACGCCGTCGTTCAGGAACACGTTGGTGCCGTCGCGCACGCCCTTGACGCGGGTGATCAGCGCATAGGCGTCGGCGCAAAGCCCCCGGCCCGGCTCGCAGACAAGTGCGGGGGCGTTGTCGCCGAAGCATTCCGTCACCGTGTCGCCGATTTCCGTGAAGATCGATTCCAGGTCGGGTTCCACCCCCACCACCCGGTGCGACGGAAAGCCGCCCCCCACGTTCAGCCGCTGTGCCTGGACGCCCGCCGCATCGCAAATCTCGCGTGCGACGCGGATATAGCTTTCCCAGGCAATCGGGTCGGTGCATTGCGTGCCCGGATGAAAGGTCAGCGAGGCGACATAGCCCCGTTCCGCCACCAGCCGCAGCAACTCGACCACCAGGTCCGGCGTCGCGCCGAACTTCGACCCGAAGTCATAGGCCGCGCCCAGCACAGGCAGCTTGAAGCGGGGCGAGATCTCGACCCCCTGCCCGTCCACATGGGTCGGGACCTGTTCGAACAGCTTGTCCAGTTCGCTGCGGCTGTCCACCGACCAGGCAAGGACGCCTTCGCGCACGGCATGGGCGATCTCTCGCTGCGAACGGACGGGGTTGTGGTAATGGCGCGCGGCGCGGGGGGCCAAGCGGCCGATCAGGTCGATCTCGAACGGCGAGGCCACATCAAAGCCCTGGATACCGGCGGTCACCAAGTTGTGGATCACCGCCTCGTCCGGGTTGGATTTCACGGCATAGGTCACCAGGCCCGGAAAGCCCTTCAGGAACTGCCGCGCCCGGTCCTGCAACACGGTGGGCGCGAAAGCCATCACCGGATGGTCCGGCTGAAGATGGCGGATGATCTCGGCCGGATTGTCCCAGACGGTCTTCTGAGTTCCCATTCTGTGGGATCCTTTCGCGCGTTCGATGTGGCAGCAAGATGGTCGGGCGACAGATGGAAGGTCCGAATCCCAGAATGGCGCTTTTGGGTTCCAGTTTCACCGATGAAAAGCCTAGAACTGCATCTTCTGCCAGTTACTATGACGAAACTTGTGACGTTTTGACGAAAGCATGGACCAAGCCGGTGGATGATCTGGATCGCAACATCGTGGCGCTGCTGTCGCAGGATGCCCGCACCTCCATCGCCGTGCTGGCGCGGCGGCTGAAGGTGGCGCGGTCCACCCTGCAGGCGCGGCTGGAACGGCTGGAAACATCGGGCGCCATCGCCGGATACACCCTGCGCCTGGGCGAGGCCGCGAAGGGGGGCCGCATCCGCGCCACCGTCATGCTGGCGATCGAGCCGCGCAGCCAGCCCGCCATCCTGGCGCGGCTGAAGGCGATGCCACAGGTCGAACGCATCCACACGACGAGCGGGCGGATCGACCTGCTGGTGCAGATCGTCAGCAGTTCGACCGCCGAACTGGACGAGGCCTTGGACCGCATCGGCGCCATCGATGGCATCCGGTCTCAGGAAAGCCTGATCCATCTGACCACGAAACTTGACCGGGCGGTTTAACGCAACCGGAACAGGTCCACGAAACCCTGGGCCGCCCCCGCATCGCCCGCCAGCCCGATGGATCCGTCCCGCGCCAGATCGGCCAGCGGCACCGGGCCATAGACCGCCCGCGCGAGGGCGTTGCCCGTTCCCGACAGCGTGAAATCCGACGCATCCGCCCCTGCCCTGGGGTGCAGGCTGCCGCCCGTCAGACACAGCGTGAACGCCTCGGACCCCATCGTCAGGGCCGCCGTCACCTGCCTGTCCGTCGGACGGATCATCGCCGTCATGGAAATCACCAAGGCCGTCGGGCTGATGAAACGGCCCGGATCATGTCCCGGATGCGCGGCACCCCAGCGGCACATGGTCTGCAAGACCGGCATCAGCCCGCGCCCCGAATCGGTCAGCGCATACAGCCCGTCGCCATGCGTGATGACGCCCGCCTCTGCCAACTGCCCCAGCCGCTGCGTCAGGACCGCCGCGGTAACGCCGGGCAGCCCGTGGCGAATCACCTGGAACCGCTTGGGCGCCAGCATCAGTTCGCGCACGACCAGCAGCGCCCAGCGGTCGCCCATAATGTTCAGCGCGTGGGCGGCAAGGCATCCCTCGTCATAGCGGATGCGCGGTTTTTTGCGGTCTTTGGTCATGCCCGAGACTATCAGTTGCTTTTTAATACTGCAACTGCGACGCTGAGTCGCATTCGGGGCCGCGATGCCCAGAGCGGAGGAGTTCCCATGACCTATGTTTCCGGTTTCGTTGCAGCCGTCCCTGCCGCCAACAAGGACGCCTTCATCGCCCATGCCAAGGCGGGCTGGCCCTGGTTTCAAGAACGCGGCGCGCTGCGCATGGTGGAATGCTGGGGCACGGATGTGCGGCACGGCAAGCAGACCGATTTCTATCGCGCGACCCAGGCCCAGGAGGACGAGGTGCCGCTGTTTTCCTGGGTCGAATGGCCTGACCGGGAAACCTGCGACGCAGCCTGGGCCAGCATGGAGGACGGCAGCGACCTGCCCGAGATGCCAGAAATGCCGTTCGACGGAAAGCGCATGTTCTGGGGCGGCTTCGATCCGGTCGTTCAGGTGGGCGAAAGCAGGCCCGGCAGCTATGTCCAGGGCTTTGTCCTCGCCGCGCCCGAGAGCAGCAAGCAGGCCTATATCGACATGGCCAACAGCGCGAGCGCCATGTTCCAGCGGATGGGCGCCCTTTATCAGGCCGAATGCTGGGGCGCCGATGTGCCCCGTGGCAAGCAGACCGACTTTTATCGTGCCGCCGATGCAAGAGAGGGCGAGGTGCCCGTTTTTGCCTGGATCGAATGGCCCGACCGCGCGACCTGCGACGAGGCGGCCCGCAAGATGGAATCCGAGATGGAGGGCCAGGATATGCCGGATATGCCCTTTGACGGGATGCGGATGTTCTGGGGCGGCTTCACGCCGGTCTTCGACAGCAGGGGGTAAGGACCATGGCAAGGATACATGGCCATCCCGTGTGGTTCGAACTTGCGACCGCGCAGGGGCAACTGTCGGCGGCGGGCGAGTTCTATGCCTCGGTTTTGGGCTGGCGGATCGTCGACAGCGGGATGGCGGGGTTCACCTATCACCTCGCCCGCACGGATGGCGGCATGGTGGCGGGGCTGATGGAGATGCCGGACGATGTTTCCGGAATGCCGCCGGCATGGACGCTGTATTTCGGGGTCGGTGACGCGGACCGGGCGGCCGCCGATATCCGCGCGGCGGGCGGGCGGATATTCCGCGAACCCGCCGACATCCCCGGCACCGGGCGCTTTGCCGTGGCCGCAGACCCCCAGGGCGCGGCTTTCGGCATCCTTGCGCCCCTGCCGATGGACGATGGCCGCGCAACCCAAGCCTTCGACCAGCAAAAGGCCGGGCACGCCAACTGGACCGAGTTGATGTCCAGCGACCCGGCGGCGGGCCTTGCCTTTTATGCCGGGATTTTCGGCTGGACGGCGGGCGAGGCCATGGACATGGGCGCGATGGGGACATACCAGCTGTTCCGCCATGACGGCGGGGACATCGGCGGCATGATGGGCCTGGGCAATGCGCCCCGGCCTTGCTGGCTGGCCTATTTCGGGGTCAACGGCGTCAACGATGCGGTGGGGCGCATTCGCGACGCAGGGGGCACCGTCCAGAACGGGCCGACCCCGGTTCCGGGCGGCGCCCATATTGCGGTGGCCACGGATCCGCAGGGCGCCTGGTTCGCCGTGGTTGGCCCGTTGGAGACAACGGAATGACCCTGGTCCTGACCACCTATGACTGGGTGCCGGATTTCCCGCGCGGTTTTGTGCGCGACATCCGCGTCCGCTGGCTGCTCGAGGAACTGGGGCGGCCCTATCAGGTCGAAACCGTGCCGCTGCGGGAAAAATCGCCCGATCACATCGCACGGCAGCCCTTTGCGCAGGTGCCGTTCATCCGGGAAGGCGACCTGACCTTGTTCGAATCGGGCGCGATCCTGCTGCATCTGTCCGAAGGCACGGCGCTGGTGCCGGATGCGCAGCGCCCGCAGGTGCAGCAATGGCTGATCGCCGCGCTGAACAGCGTCGAACCCTTTGCCATGGCCTGGATCATTCCCAAGTTCTTTGAAAAGGACGAGGCTGGCGCCGCCCGGCGCGAACCCTTGCTGCGCCAGCGGCTGGGCCAGTTGCAGTCGGCACTGGGCGGGAAGGACTGGTTGATGGGGGACGGCTTTACCGTGGCCGACCTGCTGATGGCCGACATCCTGCGCATCCCGGCGCAGAACGGGATGCTGGACGACCTGCACGGCCTTGCGGCCTATGCGGAACGTGCCACCGACCGCCCGGCCTTTCGCAAGGCTCTTGCCGACCATCTGGCCCATTGGCGCGCCGCGGACGAGAAACGATCCCCGGCATAGGTCCATGCCGTAACCCTTGGCCTTTGCCCCTGCTTTCGCTAATCCCGTTTCCAAGCGAAGGGGATCTGCCAAGATGAGCATGGACAAAAGCTTTGACGCCACCGCTGCCGAGGCGCGGATCGGCGCGGAATGGGAACGTCGGAACGCATTTGCGGCGGGTGCCAATGCCCGGCGCGCGGAAACATTCACCGTGATGATCCCGCCCCCGAACGTCACCGGCAGCCTGCATATCGGCCATGCCTTCAACAACACGCTGCAGGACATCCTGGTCCGCTGGCACCGGATGCGCGGCTTTGACACGCTGTGGCAGCCGGGCCAGGACCATGCGGGCATCGCGACCCAAATGGTCGTGGAACGCAAGCTGGCATCCGAGGGCAAGCCGCCCCGCCGCGACTGGGACCGTAAGGACTTCACCGACGAGATCTGGCGGTGGAAGGGGGAATCCGGCGACACGATCATCAACCAGTTGAAGCGGCTTGGCGCATCGTGCGACTGGTCGCGCAATGCCTTCACCATGTCGGGCGCCCCCGGCGCGCCTGCGGGTGAGGAAGGCAATTTCCACGACGCGGTGATCCGGGTCTTTGTGGATCTTTACAACAAGGGCATCATTTATCGCGGCAAGCGACTGGTGAACTGGGATCCCCATTTCGAAACCGCGATCAGCGACCTGGAAGTCGAGAACCGCGAGGTTCCCGGCCATATGTGGCATTTCAAGTATCCGCTGGCGGGCGGCGAAACCTATGAATATGTCGAACGAGACGCCGACGGGAATGTCACGCTGCGCGAGGTGCGCGACTATATCTCCATTGCGACAACCCGGCCCGAGACGATGCTGGGCGACGGCGCGGTGGCGATCCATCCCGACGATGCCCGCTATGCCCCCATCGTCGGCAAGCTGTGCGAGATTCCGGTGGGGCCAAAGGAACACCGCCGCCTGATCCCGATCATCACGGACGAATATCCCGATCCGAATTTCGGGTCGGGCGCGGTCAAGATCACCGGCGCGCATGACTTCAACGACTATGGCGTGGCGATGCGCAACAACATCCCGCTTTACGCGCTGATGGACAGCAAGGGCGCGATGCGCGCGGACGGGTTGCCTTATGCCGACAGCGCCGCCATCGCGACCCGCGCCGCGCGCGGCGAGGATGTGGGGGACGTGTCCGACGTGAACCTGGTGCCCGAGGATCTGCGCGGCCTTGACCGGCTCGAGGCGCGGCGGCGGGTGGTTGACCAGATCAATGCGGACCGGCTGTCCGTCACCTGGCTGCACAAGGAAATCGACAAGGATACGGGCGCCGAACATCTGGAACGCCGTCCCCTGGTCGATGCCAAGCCGATCATGCAGCCCTTTGGCGACCGGTCCGGCGTGGTGATCGAGCCGATGCTGACGGACCAATGGTTCGTGGACACCGCCCGCATCGTGGGTCCGGCGCTTGATGCCGTGCGCACGGGCCGGACCGAGATCCTGCCGGAACAGCACAAGAAGGTGTATTTCAACTGGCTTGAGAATATCGAGCCCTGGACGATTTCCCGCCAGCTTTGGTGGGGGCATCAGATCCCGGTCTGGTATGGCCTGGATCTGTCGCCCGAAGGCCAGGTGGATGACGACCGCGACGGCGCATTGGACAACGTGGAAATCTTCGCTCTGCTAGAGGAAGGCCTGGTTCATCGCGGCGAAATCCACCATGCCGCCGCCAGTTTCCCCGATGTGGCCGAACAGTTCCGCGACGCCATCGCAGGACTGCCCCAGCCCCTGGAAATCGCCCGCATCGTCGAATGCACCGACCGCGAGGCCGCCGTCGACGCCTTCACCAAGGGGTTGGCCGATTACAACCTGACCCAGGATCCGACCCGGCTGGTCTATCCCGTCTGGCGCGACCCGGACGTGCTGGACACCTGGTTTTCCTCGGGCCTGTGGCCTTTGGGCACGCTGGGCTGGCCCGAGGACACGCCGGAACTGCGCCGGTATTTCCCGACAGACGTGCTGGTGACGGGCTTTGACATCATCTTCTTCTGGGTCGCTCGGATGATGATGATGCAGCTTGAGGTGGCGGGCGACGTGCCCTTCCGCACGGTCTATGTCCACGGCCTTGTGCGCGACGAAAAGGGCGCCAAGATGTCGAAGTCGAAAGGCAACGTCATCGACCCGCTGTCGCTGATCGACGAATATGGCGCCGACGCCTTGCGCATGACGCTGACCGGCATGGCCGCGATGGGCCGCGACCCCAAGCTGGGACCGAAGCACGTCGAAGGTGCGCGCAACTTCGTCACCAAGATCTGGAACGCCACCCGCTTTGCCGAAATGAACGGCGTGCGCGGCGGCGGCGGGCTGCCGCAGCCCCGGCACACCGTGAACCGCTGGATCATCGGCGAGGTGGCGCGGATCCGCATCGCCACCGATGACGCGCTTGCGACCTATCGCTTCAACGATGCGGCAAACGGGCTTTATGCCTTTGTCTGGGGCAAGGTCTGCGACTGGTATGTAGAATTCGCCAAGCCCCTGTTCGACGGCGACCATGCGGACGAGACCCGCGCCACGATGGGCTGGGTTCTGGACCAGTGCTATCTGCTGCTGCATCCGATCATGCCCTTCGTGACCGAGGAGCTGTGGGCACTGACCGGGGACCGGTCGAAGATGCTGGTCCATGGCGAATGGCCCGCCTATGGCGCCGAATTGATCGACGCCGATGCCGACCGCCAGATGAACTGGATCATCGCCCTGATCGAAGCGGTCCGGTCGGCCCGTGCCCAGATGGGCGTTCCGGCGGGCGCCAAGCTGGACTTGATCGTGACCGAGGCCGATGCCCCGGCCCGTGCGGCGCTTGCCGCCAATGCGCCCTTGATAGAACGCCTGGCCCGCGTGAATGCGCCGGCTGATGGCGCGGCGGGACGCGGCATGATCGCGGTCGCGGCCCCGGGGGCCAGCTTTGCGCTGCCAATCGGCGAGGTGATCGACGTGTCTGCGGAAACCGCGCGGCTGCAAAAGTCGCTGGCGAAATCCGAAAAGGATGCGGACGGGTTGCGCAAGCGGTTGGGCAATCCGAAATTCGTTGAGAATGCCGAAGCCGAGGTGATCGAGGAAACCCGCGACAAGCTGGCCGCCCTGGACGACGACCTCTCGCGGCTGAGGGCGGCGCTTGCGCAGCTTGCCGCAATGTGAACACGCCCCTGCCGGTGGCCCTTGGGGATCGGCGGGATTTTCGACCGGAGGCCGGGGGTGGGGCGATGGGCTGGCTTGAACGGATCGCCGAGAGGATGATGCTGAAGGCCAGGGCCGAGGGAAAACTCTCGGGCCTTGAAGGCGAAGGCAAGCCTTTGCCCTATCGCCCGGCGGGCGAGGACGGCACGGCAGTAGGCTTTCGCATCATGGCACAGGCGGGCGTCCTGCCCGAGGAGATCGTTCTGAAAAAGCAGGTCATCGCCGCGCAGCAGCGGCTGGCCACCCTGCGCGAAGGCCCGGAACGCGCGGCCCTGCTGGCCGAGATCGCGCGGCTTCAGATGCGCCAAGCCATCGCCGAGGAAGACCGCCGCCGCTTTATGCGCGAGTGATCGACTGGATCGCCTGGGGCAGCGCCCCGGCCAGGATATCCAATTCGGGATCTGGCGCACAGCTGATGCGGATGCAGCGGTTCAGGGGCGCCGTGCCGGGCATTCGGATGAAGACCCCTTCCGTTGCAAGCGCATCGACCAGGCGGCGGGCAAAGGCGCCGTCGCGGCCGGTATCCACGGCGACGAAATTGGTCGCGGATGGCAGGGCGGTCATGCCATTGCCGGCGGCAATGGCTGCGATCCGGCCGCGCGCCCGGTCCACTTCTGCGACCGCCTGCGCCAGCCAGTCCTGATCCGCCAGGGCGGCAAGCGCGCCGATCTGGCTGGTGCGGTTCATCCCGAAATGGTTGCGCACCCGGTCAAAGGCGGCGATCAGATCCGGGTGGCCGATGGCGCAGCCCACTCGGGCGCCCGCCATGCCATAGGCCTTGGAAAACGTGCGCATCCGGATCACGCGGGGATCGTCGGCCGCGATCTTCGGAATGGCGGAGGCGGGGGCGAATTCGGCATAGGCCTCGTCCAGCACCAGCAGCGTATCGGGTGCAAGCCCGTCCAGCATCGCGGTTATCGCCGTGCCGTCATGCCAGCTTCCCATCGGGTTGTCGGGATTGGCCAGATAGACCAGCCTGGCCCCGGTCTGCCGGGCGCGGTCCAGCAGGGCCTGGGGATCCTCGGCGTCGTTGCGATAAGGCACCTTGTCCAGGACGCCGCCAAAACCCGCGACGTGGAAATTGAACGTGGGATAAGCCCCGTCCGACGTGACCACGACATCACCTGGCTCGACGGTCAGCCGCACCAGCAGGCCCAGCAGCGCATCGATCCCCTCTCCCACGATGATATTGTCGGCCCTGACGCCATGATGCGCGGCAAGGGCGTGGGTCAGGTCATGGCTGGTCGGGTCAGCGTATTTCCAGACCTCACCCGCCGCCGCCTGCATTGCCGCCACGGCGCGCGGGCTGGGACCGAAGCCGTTCTCGTTGGCCCCCAGTCGCGCGGCAAAGGGGCGGCCGGCCTGCCGTTCCAGCGTTTCGGGGCCGACAAAGGGCACGGTCGCGGGCAGGTTTGCGGCGATCGGGGCAAGGCGAACCATCAGAAGGCGCGAAAGGTCATGGTGGTCAGGGTGCGGCTGATATGGGGAATGTCGAACAGCTTGTCCGACAGGAAGCGGCCGACATCCTCGTCTTCCGGGATATAGACCTTGGCGATCAGGTCGTAATCGCCCGAGGTGGAATAAAGCTCGGACACAACCTCGCGGTCATAGATGGCCTCGGCGACCTGATAGGTCTTGCCAGGCTCGCAGCGGAACTGAACAAAGACGGGTCGCATGGGCTCTCCTCTACAATCGGGCGCAGATTAGACCGCGAGTGCCGGACCGGTCCAGACCCCGCGCGCGTGTCCCCGCCAAAAGCGCGCCATCAGCAGCACGGCGGCCACTGTCAGCCCGATGCACAGACCCAGCCACAGCCCGGCAGGGCCGAAGCCCAGGGGAAAGGCCAGGCCCCAGGCGACCGGCATCCCTATCACCCAATAGCTGAAGCCCGCGATCCACATCGGCACGCGCGTGTCATGCACCCCGCGCAGGAATCCAAGCGCGATGACCTGGAAGGCATCGGTCAGCTGGAACAGCGCCGCATAGACCAGCAGCGCCGCGCCAAGCGCCACGATGGCAGGCCCGCGCGGATCGGCGGGGTCAAGGTAAAGCCGCACCAATCCTTCGCCAAACAGCAGGTAGATGGTGATCGCAAGCGCGGCAAAGACCAGCGACAGGGCCGTGACGGTCAGCGCGGCGTCCCGCATCCAGGCGGCATCGCCGCGGCCCTTGGCCTGGCCCACGCGCACCGTGGCGGCATTCGACAGGCCCAGATGCACCATGAAGGTGATCGAGCAGATTTGCAGCGCGATCCCGTGGGCCGCCAGTTCCTGCGTGCCGATCCAGCCCATCATCAGGTTCGATCCGACAAACAGCCCGCCCTCGGCCACCATGGTCAGGCCGATGGGCCAGCCCAGGCGGAACACCTGGCGCATGGCCTGGCCGTCCGCTTTCCAGAACCGCTGGAACAGATGGTATTTGCGCGTGGCGGGCAGCCAGCGGGCATAGATCACCAGCACGACAAGTTGCAGGGTTTGGACGGTCACGCTGGCGATGGCCGCGCCGCGCACGCCCAGTTCGGGAAAGCCCGCGTTGCCGAAGGTCAGCAGCCAGATCAGCGCGATATTTACCGGCAGCCCGGCCAGCGTCACCCACATCACCACCTGCGCCCGTTCAAGCGCCGCCAGATAGGAATTGAGCGCCAGGCCCCCCAGCATCGGCAGCAGGCCCCAGCCCGCGATGCGCAGGAAATCCTGCGCCAAGGCGGCAACCGTTTCCGTCTGGCCAAGCGCCAGAAGGATCGGCCCGGAAAACCAGAACAAGGGCAGGCACAGGACCGCATGGATGGCCGACAGCCACAGCGCCATGCGGGCAGCGCGGCGAACCTCGGTTTCATCGCCGCGCGCGATGGCGGTGGCGATCAGGCCCATCACGCCGGTGCCATAGCCCATGCCCAGAAAGAACAGGATATGGATCATCGAGGTCGCGATCACCAGGGCCGCCAGCGCATCGACCCCGTACCAGCCCAGCATCACCGTATCGCTGACATGGATGCCCATGCGTGCCAGATGGCTGCCGATCAGCGGCAGGCCCAGCGACAGGGTCGCGGCGATATGGGGAACGAAGCGGGACATCATTTCGCCATAGCGCGACAGGCACCGCTGCACAATCTGCAAGTCCTGCAGGCAGTTCCCTGGCCTTGTTGAAACTGCCGTCAGCCCTTGCCGATGACCCTGACGCTGCGGACATGGGCCATGATGCGGCCGCGCACCTCGTCGGGCTCGGTCGCGACCGCCTGGATCAGGGCGCGCATATCGCCGCGCGCCGTGTTCAACTGGTCGATCAGCGACATCACCATGCCCAGCACGTCGTCGGGCAGGTCATAAACATCGCTCAGGTCGCAAAGCAGTTGCAGACGCGCTAGATCGGCCTCGGTGAAGGCGGCGCCTTGGGGGGTGACGACCGGGTTTACGACATGGGCCGCGACAAAGCCTTGCAGGCGCCGGGGATCGAGGCCGTCCAGGATCGCAATCGCTTCGGTTTCGGTAAAATGGCGGGTCATGTCATCTTTCCCCCGCCTTCATCCCGGCGCGCGGGTCATAGGCATGGTCCCTGCGCCAGCCTTCGAAAAACCGGGCCAGGTCGTCGTCCACCCGGGGCGGCATGACGATCTTGAGTTCCACCTGCTGATCGCCACCGTTGATGCCGCGTCCACGCAGCCGCAGCTTTTGCCCTGTGGTGGCGCCCCGGGGGATCGTCAGGTTGACCGGCCCGTCGATGGTGGGAACCGCGACCTTGCCGCCCAGGACCGCCTCGTCCAGGCTGATGGGCAGGGTCAGCAGGATGTCGTCGCCTTCGCGCCGGAAATCGGGATGCGGGGCCACGCTGATCGTCAGGTAAGCGTCCCCCGGCCCGCCCTGGCCCAGCCCACGGCCCCCCTTGCCCTTCAACCGGATGGTCTGGCCGTCGCGGGTGCCCTTGGGGATCGTCACCTCAAGATCGCCGCCTTCTGGCAAGGTGATGCGGGTCTTGCCGCCCTTGGCGGCTGTCAGGAAATCGACGGAAAGCGAAAAGCGGTAATCCTGCCCCCTGACATGGAAATCGCGCGGATCCTCGGGGCCGCGCTGACGGCCGCGCCGCCCGAACAGGTCCGCAAACACATCCGACAGGTCGGGATCGGATTCGAAGCCATAGCTGCGGGCATAAGGGTTGCCCGCAGCCTCGGCATGGTCGCGCCAGGGGCGGCGCTGCGCGCGTTCCTGGCCTTGGGCGTCGATCTTGCCCGCGTCGAACTGGCGGCGCTGTTCGGGATCCTTCAGCAGGTCATAGGCGGCGGACGCGGCCTTGAACCGGGCCATGGCGGCGGGATCAGGGTTCAGGTCGGGATGGTCCGACTTGGCGATCCTGCGATAAGCCTTCTTGATCTCGGCATCCGTCGCCGATTTTGTCAGTCCCAAGGCCTCGTACGGATCGCCCGCCATGTCCTGTCCCCCATTTCATCGCCTGCGATCAACAAGATAGGTGCCCTGCACGTTTCATCAATAGGGCAGCGGATGCTGCTTGTGCAGCCGGTCGATGGCTTTTTTCAGATCGTCGGGCAAGGGTTTGCCCAAGCCCGCGACCAGATGGTCCAGCTGGTCCATCCGCGTGGCCCCGATGATGGGGATCACCCTGAAGGGCCGCGTCAGTTGCCAGGCGATCGCCATGTGGATGGCGTCCCACCCATGATCGGCAGCCAGCTTGTGATACGCCTCGGTCGCGGCAATCCCCTGCGGCGTCTTGCGCCCGCCCAGGTTTCCCAGGCCGCCGCTGGCCTTGTCCGCCGCCGCCCGGCTGTTCTCCGGCACCGCGCCGTTCGAATACTTGCCCGACAGCAGGCCCGCAGCCAGCGGGGAATAGGACAGCAGCGTCACATCCTCGTTCACCGCAACCTCGGCCCCGTCGGTGTCGAAAAGGCGATACAGCAGCGAATATTCGTTCTGGATCGCGGCCATGCGCGGGGCGTCCAGGCGGTCTGCCACGTCGCACCAGCGGGTCAGGCCCCAGGCGGATTCGTTGGACAGGCCCACGGCGCGGATCTTGCCTGCCCCTTGCGCATCGGACAATGCGCCCAGAACACTGGCCATGTGGTCCAGCGTCCGCTGTTTCGACTGTTTCGAGGGATCGTAGGTCCAGTTCTGGCGAAAGGCATAGCTGCCCCGGACCGGCCAGTGCAGTTGATACAGGTCGATGCGGTCCGTTTGCAGCCGCCTCAGGGATCCGTCGATGGCCGCGGCCACGATGGCCCCGTCATAAGGGGCGCCGTCGCGGACCATCTGGCTGGGTCCGGTGATCTTGGTGGCAAGTTCCACGCGGTCGCGATTGCCGGTCCGCGCCAGCCAGTTGCCGACAATGGTTTCGGTCAAGCCGATGGTTTCGCGCCGCACGGGATTGACGGGATACATTTCCGCCGTGTCGAAAAAGGTGATGCCCGTGTCCAGGGCGCGGTCCATCTGGGCATGGCCCCCGGCCTCGGGGGTCTGGTTGCCAAAGGTCATGGTGCCGAGGCAGATCCCGCTGACCTCGACATCGCTGCCGCCCAGTGTCACGCGCTTCATGGTGGTTCCTTTCGTCCGTTCGCGCGCACGTTAGCGATGGCGTTTCCGGGCGCAAGCCGGTTCAGGCGCGGGCATAGCCCTGGGACGCGGCGATCAACTGGCGGGTATAATCCTGCTGCGCGGTGCCTTGGCGCAGGGCATCGACGCCCATCACCTCGACAATGCGGCCGCCCTGCATGACGGCCAGCCGGTCGCACATATGGCCCACCACGGCCAGGTCGTGGCTGACCATGACATAGGTCAGACCGTGTTCGGCGCGCAGGTCGGACAGCAGGTTCAGGATTTCCGCCTGGACGCTGACATCCAGCGCACTGGTCGGTTCGTCCAGCAGCAGCAGGCGCGGTTCGGCGGCCAGGGCGCGGGCGATGGCCACCCGCTGGCGCTGCCCGCCCGAAAGCTGGTGCGGATAGCGAAAGCGGAAGCCGCGCCCCAGGCCCACGTCGTCCAGAAGGCGGGCGATACGGCGGTCGATATCGTCCATGCCTTGCAGGCGCAGGGTTTCCGACAGCACCGCATCGACCGAATGACGCGGATGCAGGCTGGCATAGGGATCCTGGAAGACCATCTGCACGGTCTTGTAGAAAGCCCGGTCGCGCTTGCGCGCGGCCAGCGGCTGGCCTGCGACCGCGATGGTTCCCGACCAGGTATCGATCAGCCCGGCAATGGCGCGCAGGATGGTGGATTTGCCGCTGCCGGATTCGCCGACAAGCCCGAAGCTTTCGCCCTGCGCGACAGTGAAGCCGACGTCCCGGACCGCATCGACGCGGTCGGGTTCGAAGCCGAACCAGACGTTCAGGTTTTCGACCCTCAGCATGGGCGGCACCGTTGCAGCGGGGGTTACACCCCCCCGCGCCCCCGTGGGATATTTGCGTGAAGAAGAAGCATCACAGACCCCCCGGAAATTCGGTTTCCAGGCTTTCGGTTATCATGTCGCCGTCGCGCCAGCTGTCCTGGCGTTGCAGCACCGGCAGGCGGTCCTGGGGGGCGTCCAGGCGCGGGAGGCTGTTCAGCAGGCCCCGGGTATAGGGGTGGCGGGCCTGGTGCAGGTCGCGAGCGGCCAAGGTTTCCACGATCCGGCCCGCATACATGATCAGCACCCGGTCGCAGAACTGCGCCACAAGATTCAGGTCGTGGCTGATGAAGATCAGGCCCATGCCCCGGTCGCGGACCAGCATGTCCATGATGTTCAGAACCTCGGTGCGGACGGATACGTCCAAGGCGCTGGTCGGTTCGTCCGCAATCAGGATCTCGGGGTCGGGGGCCAGCATCATCGCGATCATGATCCGCTGGCCCATGCCGCCCGACACCTCGTGCGGATAGGCACCCATGACCCGTTCGGGATCGCGGATCTGGACGGCGGCCAGCATATCCAGCGCCTTTTGTCGGGCTGCGGCGCGGTTGCCGCCCGCGTGCAGGCGGTAAGCCTCGACGATCTGGTCGCCGATGGTCATCACCGGGTTCAGGCTGAACTTGGGATCCTGCATGACCATGCTGATCCGCCTGCCCCGGATCTTGCGCATCCGGCGTTCGGCCAAGTTCAGGATCGACTGGCCCTCAAGCTCCATCCGGTCGGCTGTGACACGGCCGGGCGGGCGGACCAAGCCCAGGATCGCGCGGCCGGTCATGGACTTTCCCGACCCGGATTCGCCGACGACCCCCAGCCGTTCGCGGCCCAGGTCGAAGCTGACGCCGCGCACGGCCTCGAAGCTGCCCTGGCGGGTGGGGAAGGTCACGCGCAGGTTCCGGACGGACAAAAGCGTCATTCCTTGGCCCCTTTTGGGTCCAGCACGTCGCGTAACCCGTCGCCCAGCAGGTTGAAGGCCATCGAGACGATGAAGATCGCGATCCCCGGCATGGCGGCCACCCACCAGAAATCCAGGATATAGGTCCGGCCGTCGGAAATCATCGCCCCCCATTCCGGCATCGGCGGCTGCGCGCCAAGGCCCAGGAAGCCAAGCCCCGCCGCTGACAGGATGATCCCCGCCATGTCCAGCGCCACGCGCACGATCAGCGACGACACGCAAAGCGGCCAGATATGCTTGATGAGCAGCCTCAGCGGACCCGCCCCTTGCAGGCGCGCGGCCGCGATGAAATCGGCATGGCGGATGGTTAGCGTTTCCGCCCGCGCAAGGCGGGCATAGGGGGGCCATGCGGTCAGGGCCAAGGCCAGCACCGCATTGGTGATGCTGGCGCCCAGGGCCGCGACAAAGGCGAGGGCCAGGATCAGCTTGGGGAAGGCCAGGAAGATGTCGGTGATCCGCATCAGCACCTGATCCACCCAGCCGCCCGCGAAGCCTGCCACCGTGCCGATGAACAGCCCGATGATCGGCGCGATCAATGCCACGGTGCCGACGATGAACAGCGTAATCCGCGACCCATGGATCAGCCGCGACAAGATGTCCCGGCCAAGCGCATCGGTGCCCAGCCAGTGTTCCGCGGACGGGGGTTGCAGCCGCCCGGCCAGATCTTGGGCGAAGGGGCTTTGCGGGGCCAGCCACGGGGCGAACACGGCCATGCCGATCAGAAGCACCAGCACGATCAGCCCCAGCATCGCCAGCTTGTTACCCCGGAAAGTCAGCCAGCCTTGATAGAAGGCGCCCATCCGCGCCTGGCGTCGGGTCTGGGGGGCGTCGGACAAAAGCCATTCGCGTCTGGACTGGTTCATTTCGACCTCGGGTCCAGGACGCGATACAGGATGTCGCTGAACAGGTTCAAGGCCACGAAGCAGGTGCCCACCACCACAGTGCCGCCAAGGACGGCGTTCATGTCCCCGGACAGCAGGGCCTTGGTGATGTATTGGCCAAGGCCCGGCCAGGAAAAGATGATCTCGGTCAGGACGGATCCTTCCAGCAGCGACCCGAAGGACAGCGCAATCACCGTGATCAGGGGGATGCGGATGTTGCGGAAGGCGTGTCGCCAGATCACCGCGCGTTCGGACAGGCCCTTGACGCGGGCGGTGGTGATGTATTCGGCGGACAGCTGTTCCAGCATGAAGCTGCGGGTCATGCGGCTGATATAGGCCAGGCTGAAATAGCCCAGCAGGCTGGCGGGCAGGATAATGTGCGAAAACGCGTCCTGGAACGCGCCCCAATCGCCCGCGATCAGCGAATCGACCAGGATCAGCCCCGTCACGGTGGGCACCATCCCGTCATAGATGATCCCCTGCCGCCCCGGCCCCCCGACCCAGCCCAGGATGCCATAGAAGACCAGCAGCCCCATCAGGCCCAGCCAGAAGATCGGCATGGAGTACCCGACAAGCGCCACCACCCGCGCCACCTGGTCGATGATCCCGCCCCGGCGCGCGGCGGCGATCACACCCAGCGGCACGCCGATCAGCACGCCGATCAGGGTGCCCAGGGTTGCCAGCTCGAACGTGGCGGGGAAGACGCGCTTGATGTCGTCCACCACCAGTTGCCCAGTGGAGATGGAGCGCCCGAAATCCCCCGTCAGCACATCGCCCAGATAGCGCGCGAACTGCACATACAGCGGACGGTCCAGCCCCATCGCCTGATAGGCCGCGTCGTATTGCGCCTGGGATGCGCGGTCGCCCACGACCTTCAGGACAGGGTCGATTGGCATGACCCGCCCGATGATGAAGGTGATCAGCAACAGGCCGAGCATGGTCAGGACCAGGGACAGCAGCGTGCCGCCGATGCTGCGCGCGCGGCGGCGGCGTGCGGCGGCGCGGTGGTTGGGCGCGGGGGGCAAGCCCGCCCCCCGGCCAACGGTATCGGTCAGGGCCAAGGCTTATTCGCCCTTCGTCACCTGCCGATACATGACCGAAGTCACGGACCCGCCCGAGTTCCAGTTCTGCACATTCTCGCGCAGGCCGGTATTCTCGACCCGCTGGAACAAGGGCACGATTGGTGCCTCGGCCTGGTACTGCTTCTGGATGTCGATATACATCTGGGCGCGCTTGTCGCCGTCTTGTTCCAGGGTCGCGGCCACCGTGGCCTCGTTCATCGCCTCGGGCACGGCATAGGCGTTACGCCAGGCCAGAAGGCCGGTCGCCTGCGCCTCGTCGCTGTTGTCGGGGTTATAGGCGAAGGTCGCGGCATTGGTGTTGGGGTCGGAATAGTCCGGTCCCCATTCGCCCAGGAAGATCGGCACGTCGCGGGCGCGATAGGCGTCCAGGACCTGCGCGCCGGTCATCTGCTGGATTTCCAGGGTCAGCCCGGCCTCGGCCATGGATGCCTGCAAGGCCTGGGCCACGTCCACATATTCGCGCAGGTCGCGGACCTTGGTGGTGATGGTCTTGCCGGACATCCCCGCCTCGTCGATCAGGGCCTTGGCCTTGGCGACGTCATAGGTCCAGGGCAGATCCTCCAGGGCGCCCAGATATCCCTTGGGCAGGATCGACTGGTGCGGCACGAAGGTGCCTTTCAGGAAGCTGTTGGCGATGCCGTCGTAATCGACCAGGTACTTCATCGCTTCGATGACCTGGGGGTTCGACAGGACCGGATCCTTCTGGTTCAGGCCCATGTAGAGGATCCGGCCGCGCGGCTCGTCCTGGATCTTCACGCCCTCGACCGCGCCGATGGATTCCACGTCGGTCGGCGACAGGTTGCGGGCGGCGTCGATGTCGCCCTGTTCCAGCAGCAGGCGCTGCGCGCTGGATTCGGCGACGTTGCGGACCACCACGCGCTTCATCGCCGGCGCGCCCTGATAGTATTCTTCATAGGCGGTGAACTGCACGGCCTCGTTCGGGCGCCAGCCGGCCAGGACGAAGGGGCCGGAACCCGCCTCGTTGGTGTTCAGCCAGGTGTTGCCCAGATCCTCGCCCTCGGCATTGGCCATGACGGTTTCCTTGTCCACCACGCTGGCGATGTTGGCAGTCAGGCAGTTCAGCACGAAGGTCGGCGCATAGGGCTTGTCCATGTGCAGCGTCAGGGTCGTGTCGTCGAAGGTGATCTTTTCTTCCACATTGTCGGCCGTGAAGCCGAACTGGGTCAAGATGAAGGCCGGGGTCTTGTCCAGCTTAACCGCGCGGTGCAGCGACCAAGCGGCATCCTCGGCGCGCACCGGGTTGCCGGAATGGAAGGTGACGCCTTCGCGCATCTTGAAGGTGATGGACAGGCCGTCCTCGCTGACTTCCCAGCTTGCGGCAAGCGACGGCTTGAAGCCCGCCTCCATGTCCAGCGGGTCGAAATCGACAAGCCGGTCATAGGTGTTCTGGTTCACGTCGTTGCCGGAAAATTCAAAGCTCTGGGCCGGATCCAGGCTGATGATGTCGTCGATGGCGGCGGCCACGACCAGCGTGTCGGCGGGGGTTTCCGCCCAGGCCGCGGGCGCGATCGCCAGGGCCGAGGCCAGCAGGATGGCGCGCGGGGTCAGAAGGTGTTTCATGGTGGTTCCCTGTTCTTGTCGGCCCCGCCTTGGGTGCGGGTTGCATGACGTGAAAGGTGGCCCAAGCCCGGGCGGCTGGCAAGCCTTTGATGATCAGGCCTGCCGCAACATCCGGCGGAACCCGGCCAGCCAGCGGCGGGCGTCAAAGCCCGGCGGGGGCGCGCTTGCGAAAAGCTGTCGGTCCAGATCGGCCATGATCGGGGGCGCGGGCTGGCCCCGCCAGCGCAGGTGCCGGTCCGCCGCAGCGCGCAGGGCGGGCAGATCCCCCGCGACCGCCGCGCGGTGCATGGCCCGCGCATGGGGACCGGGCAGCCGGCGGCGGATGCGCCTGCGGATCCCCGCAAGGGGCATCAGGCCCCGGCCTTGCAGCATCAGGGCAAGGGATGCGGCCATGCCCCCGCCCAGGGCCGCGGCGGCAAGGGGCCAGTTGCGCCAGGCCACCTGGTCGGACGCGCCGAAATTCGATCCGAAGCCGACGAAGCCGAAGGGGATGGGCTTCAGCGGCGCGACCTCGACCTGGCGGCTGTCGGTGTCGAACCAGGAAATCGCCTCGGCATGAAGGATGGCGGGTTCGCCGGTCCGGGGGCGCAACTGCCATTCCCAGACGACGCGCGCGACCGGACCGGCCTCGGTCAGGATGGTTTCGCGGATTTCCGGCTGGCTGAACAGGATCAGCCAGGGTTCCGACAGGTCGGGCCGCGCAGGCAGGTGATGGGACAAGGTGCCCAAAGCCTCGACCGTGACGCGGCGGGTCAGGATTTCGTCCTTTTTCAACCGCCCGGGTTCGGCGGACAATTCGTCCGTCAGGGTCAGTTGCCGCGCGGACAGGGGCGGGGCATCCGCCGGAAATGGCCTGACCGCAAGGCTGATCGGCGGCGCCGTGACGGTGGTTTCCGCCCGTTGGCCGTTGTCCAGGACATAGGTCAGCTTGTGGCTGACCGGACCCACCGTCAGGGGGCCGTCTCGGCGGGGAAACAGCGCCACCTTGCGTTCAAAGATTTGCAGCAGCCGCCCGTTCACCCGTTCCTTGTGCCAATCGTCCCGCGCGACCTGGATCCAGTCGTAGTCGGGCGAGTTCGGGAATTCCATGTCCTCCAGGGATACGGTCAGGTCGTATTCGCCGCGAATGGTCAGTTCGACCATTTCCGACACGACCGGGGCGCCGTGGTCGTGCAGGATCATCAGGCGGGTGTCGCCCTGCGCGAGGGCCGCGCCCGCCAGCATCGCCCAGGCCAGGAGAATGCGGATCACCATGGGTCGCCTTCTTTCGGGCGGATCAAGCCCAGTTGCGCGCGGCGGTCGAATTCGGCGCGGATGCGCAGCTTGAGGAATTCGCCCGGATCGTCGGTGATCGCGTCCAGCCATTGATCGGTCGCGGCAAGGCCCTTGGCGTCCAGACGCTTTTCCCATTCGGGCCCCGATCCATTGGCCAGCAGTTCCGAGATCGGCACCTCGCCGGGAGGCAGCCCCCCTGCCCCCTTGATCCGGCCCGGCACGACGGAATCGCCCTGGTGCGGCGGATACATCGCGGCCACCAGATCGCGGTTCTGCCGCGCCTGTTCGTCGGCGGGATTGGCAAACAGCATCGCGTCGAAATAGGCGACCGACAGCGCATAATCCCCCACCGCCGCCAGAGACAGCCCCCGGTTATAGGTCTGCGACCGGCCCGCCTTGGCAAAGGCCGCATCCGCCGCGGGAAATTCGCCCAGCCGATACAACGCCACGCCCCGCGCCGCCGGGTCCGGCAACAGCCACGCCGCCGGGCGGTCCAGTCCTGCGTGCAGCGCCAGCCGCCCAAGCGCCCCCGGCCCGGCGACGGCCAGGGCGGCAAGTCCGGCCAGGGCGATCAGCAGGGGCCTCATTCCAGCCTCCTCAGCATGACCAGCAGGGAGGGCAGGACCAGCAGCGCCAGCCATGGCCCAAGATCGCGGTATTGCAGGGCCTGCAGGGCGGGATCGCGGACCGATCTGCCGCTGCGCACCAGTTGTCCGGCCAGGCGGTCCATCCGGTCCCAGTCCATGACTTCGCCGCCCCGCACAAGCCGGCCCAGGGCATCGGCAGGCGGCGCGGGCGCCTCCGGGGCCAGATCCGTCAGGCGCAGCGCCCACAGGCGCACGCCTTGCCCCGCCAGCCGGTCTGCCTCGGCCACGGCCTGGGCATCGACGCCGCCACCGTCGGAAATCAGCACCAGATCGGCACGGGGCAGACCGGCCAGCATCTGGCCTGCCATCCCCATCGCCGCCGCCGGGCGGCTGCCTGCCGCAGGCATGGTGTCCCCGTCCAGAACGCCGATCTGGGTTTGCAGGCTGCCCACGTCCAGCGTGGGCGCGGTGGCCGTGAACGCCTCGCCCGAAAACAGCACAAGGCCCACGGGGCGGCCCGACAGGCCTTGGGCCAGGCCCGCCGCCGCCAGCTTGGCCTGATCCAGCCCCGGCCCCTGCGCGACAGAAGGCGACAAGTCCATTGCCAGCACCACCGCATCGGCCTGCGCCAGCACCGGCGCGTCGGTGCGCGGCACGGCCGGTCCCGCCAGGCCCAGGATCAGGGCCGCCAGGGCCAGTGGCGCCAGCAGCCGCATCCACATCGGCTGCCGTCCGCCCAAGGCCCCCAGAACCTGCATCGCCCGCAGCATGTCGCGGCCCATGACCCGTTCCCACCCCCCCGCATCGGGGCTGCGCGCCACCCGCAGCAGGACAAGCCCCGCCAGCGGCAACAACGCCAGCAGCCACAAGGGGCGCAGCAGGATCAGCCCGTCCATCCGCGCCGCCCCCCTGCAATCAGGGCCAGGCACAGCGCGGCGATGCTGGCGGGCCAGATCCACAAGGGCTGCCACAACCGCATCGGCGGGCGGGCCGAAGGGTTCGGCTCCAACCGGTCCAGGCTTTGCGCCACCGCCTGCAAGTCCGCGGTATCGCGGACGCGAAAGCTTTCGCCCTGGGCGACCTGGGCCACGGCCCGCAGGGTCGCGACATCCACCGCGTCGCGCGAGTCCGGCTGGTTTTCCAGATCCTCGGGGCCGAGGGCGATAGAATGCACGCGGATGCCATGGCCGTGGGCAAGGCGCGCGGCCTCGACCGCAGGAACCGTGCCCGAGGTGTCCACCCCGTCCGACATCAGCACGATCACCCGCGTGGGCGCATCGCTGCGCGACAGGCGCTTGGCGGCAAGGCCCAGCCCGTCGGAAATGGCGGTGCCCCGACCCGATATGCCGATCTGCGCCTCGTCTATCGCGCGGGCGACGGCCTCTACGTCAAAGGTCAGGGGGGCGGCGAAATAGGCGCGTTCGCCAAAGATCACCAGCCCGACCCGGTCGCCCCGCCGCGCGGCGACAAAGGCCGATGCGGTGCGCTTGACCGCCTCCAGCCGGGTGACGGGCTGGTCGTCTAGGAAGAAATCCTCTTTCAGCATGCTGCCCGACAAATCCATGACCAGCACGATATCGCGTCCCGATGCGGGGATTACGTCGCTGGCAACCTCGATGCGCGGACCCGCCAGGGCGAAGACCAGGGCAACCCAGGCCAGCCCGCCCAGCCACGGTCCCCGCAGTCGCGCAGCCCCTGCCGGGCGGGCGCCGTGCAGAAGATGCGCGGGCAAGGTCAGCGCAGGCCGGGGCACGGCCAGGGGCGGCATCAGGCGCCGGACCAGCAGCGGCATGGGTAACAGCAAAAGCAGCCAAGGCCAGGCGAGGCTCATCCCCGGCGGGTCCGGCGCAGGGCCGCCCGTTCGATGGCGGCATCGTCCGGGGCAGGCGCGGCGCCATAGGCAGCGGCGCGCAGGGGGTCGGGCAGACGGCCAAGGATGCGGGCGATGGCCAGGATGCGATCCTGCGGCGGCAATCCGCGCGTGGCCTGGATCAGGCCGCGCCGCGACGGCTTGCGGCCCAGGACCGGGCGCAACAGCAGGGCCGCGATCAGCCCGGCCAGCAGGCCCAACCCGGCCAAGGCCAGCATTTCCGGCCAGCCAAGCGCCGCCATCTCCAGGGGCAGGCGCGGCGGAGACAGTTGGGCCAGAAGATCCTCGTGCGTCATGGCGCAACCTCGGCCACAGCAAGGCCAAGGGCGCGCAGGCGTGCCAGGTCCGCTGTCATGTCGGGGACCGCCAATCGGACGATGCGGCTGTGCCGACCGTCGCTGACCGCCAGCGGCCCCTGGGGGGGCTGCGTCTCGGCATCGTCCAGCATCAGGGCCAGGGTGACCGACCGGCGCCGGGCCAGTTCCGCCAGGGCAGGTTCCGCGCCCGCCAAGCCGTCCAGACAGGTGGCGACCAGCACCCGCCCGCCGGAAGGCGACAAGCGCATGGCGCGGGCCAGGGCTTCGGACAAAGGCGCGTGGCCTGGGGCCGACAGGGCCTGGTCGTGCTGGCGCGCAAGGGCATGGCAGACAGCCGCCATATGCCCGTCGCCGCCCGATCCGCGCAGTTCGGCCAGCCGCCCGCCCGCCATCAGCGCCGCCACCGATCCGCCGCGCCCGGCGACCGTCCAGCCGGCCTGCGCCAGATGCCGGGCCGCACGCACAGACCGCAGGGCCGCGCCCGTGCCCCATAGCATCGGCGCGCGGAAATCGGCCAGCAGCAGGATCGTGTCGTCGCGATCCTCGTGCAGGCTGCGGATATGGGGATGGCCGGTGCGTGCCGTCGCCGCCGGGTCTAGCCGCCGGGGGTCGTCGCCCGGGACATAGGCGCGGATTTCGCGCAGATCCATGCCCGCGCCCGGCATCCGCGCGGGAACGGCGCCTGCCCGGCGGGTCAGGGGTCGGTGCTTTCCCCGGCCGGGGGCCTGGTCGCACAGGGCCAGCAGTTCGGCCACGGTCAGGCGGATCCCCGGCGCGTCAGGCAAGCCGGCAGGCAAGGCTACCACGGGCGCACCTGGCGCAGGATGTCGGCAACCAGGCTGCGGCTGGTGCGGCCTTCGCCGCTGGCCGACCAGGCAGGGATCATGCGGTGGGACAGGGCATCGGCGGCCAGCGCCTCGGCATCCTCGGGCAGGCCGTGGTCGCGGCCGTGCAACCAGGCACGCGCCCGCACCCCTGCGGCAAGCGCCAGCGTGCCGCGCGGGGATACGGGATGTTCCACCCATTCCGCCACCGCCCCACCGGGCCGCGTCGCCATGACCAGCCGGACGATGAAATCCTTGAGCGCGGGCGCAAGGTGGATCCGCGCGACCTCAGCCCGCGCTTGGGCCAGGTCGGCGGCGCGGATCATCGTGCCTGCCTGTATGCGCGGGGCGACCGCCTCGGCCTCGACCAGGTCAAGGATGGCGCGCTCGGCCTCGGCGCCGGGCAGGTCCAGCCGCAGATGCAGGAGGAAGCGGTCCAACTGCGCTTCGGGCAAAGGGAAGGTGCCTTCGTGTTCGATTGGGTTCTGGGTTGCCACCACCATGAACGGATCGGGCAAGGGCCGCGTCACCCCGCCCGAGGTCACCTGCCCCTCGGCCATGGCCTCCAGCAGGGCCGACTGCACCTTGGGCGGCGCGCGGTTGATTTCATCCACCAGCACAAGGCTGTGGAAGATCGGGCCGGGGATGAAGTCGAAGCCGCCGGTTTCGGGGCGGAAGACCTGCGTGCCGGTCAGATCGGACGGCAGCAGGTCGGGCGTGCACTGGATGCGGGCATGGCTGCCCGGCAGATGGGCTGCAAGCGCCTTGACGGCGCGGGTCTTGGCAATGCCCGGCGGGCCTTCGATCAGTACATGGCCCCCGGCCAGCAGCGCGATCAGCAGGCGTTCCACCAGAACGGCATGGCCGATCAGCGTGGCGCCGATCTCGGACCCCAATTTGCGGACGGCATGAGCCTGTTCGGTCAGGTCGTTCATCGCTTTCTCCCCCTCGCGTTGAACTTGCTCACTGTGCAACTGCGTGGGATCGCGATCCAGTGCTAATGCGGAATTTCCCCTGCCACTTTGGTCGGAAAACGCCTAGCGCCGCAGGGCGTAGATCACCAGAACCAGCAGCCCGCCCGCCATGGCGAACCAGGTCAGCGCATAGGTCAGGTGGGGATTGCGAAAGGCGATCACGGTCAGCCCGCCGATGGGTTGGGCATCGCCCGCGCGGTCAGCGTCGATGAAATAGGGCGCGACATCGGACAGGCCAAGGCTGGCGGCGATGGCCTGGGTGTCGCGCGAATACCAGCGGCCCGCCTGCGGATCGTTGGCGCGCAGAAAGGCGCCGTCGGGCTGCGACAGGCGCAACAGCCCTGTTACACCTTGCGGACCCTGTGGCAGGGGCCGGTCGTCGCGCCGGTCGGCGGCGACAAAGCCGCAGTTGACCAGCACCGTCCAGCCGTCATCGGTGACAAGCGGGGTGATCACCCAGAAGCCTGCCCCAAGCTCCGTCACCGCCTGGACCAGCACGTCGCTGTCGGGCCGGTACTCGCCCTGCACGCTGACGCGGCGGTATTCGGCATCCTCGGCCGTCAGCCCCGCCCATTCGGCGGGCGGCGGCGTTGGAACCGGGTCCGCCGCCACCCGCGCGTCCACGCGGGCGATCAGGTCGGTTTTCCAGCCCAGTCGCTGCACCTGCCAGACGCCCAGGCCCATCAGCACCAGAAAGACGATCCCTGCCGCGACCAGCAAGGCGACCGGGCGGCGGGTGGCGGTCACGATCACAGGCCCAGGGCCTCGTGGTTCATCTGGGGCATCATGTTCGTGTTCATGTTGAACATGACCCACAGTGACCCGGCCAGCACGATGACCAGGATCACGACGGTGAAGATCAGCGCCATCATGGTCCAGCCTTCGTCGCTGCGCGTGTTCATGTGCAGGAAATAGACCATGTGGACCAGGATCTGCACGATAGCCATGCCCACCACCACGGCGGCGGTCAGGAACCGGCTTTCGAAGCCCCCGGCCATGACGATGGCGAAGGGGATCGCGGTCAGGATCACCGACAGGATGAAGCCTGTCAGATAGGACCGGACGCTGCCGTGGTCATGGCCGTCGTCATGGTGGTCGCCATGCGCCTCGGCATGGCGTTCCGTGCGGTGCTTGTCGCCCTGGGCTTCAATCGAGGTCATCAGATCATCCCCAGCAGATAGACAAAGGTAAAGACGCCGATCCAGATCACATCCAAAAAGTGCCAGAACATCGACAGGCAGGACAGGCGGCGGCGATTGGCGGGGATCAGCCCGCGCTGGCGGACCTGGATCATCAGCGTGACCAGCCACAAGCAGCCAAAGGCCACATGCAGCCCGTGGGTGCCCACAAGCGCGAAGAAGGCCGACAGGAATGCCGAACGCTGCGGCCCCGCGCCCAGGTGGATCAGGTGCTGAAATTCGTAGATCTCGACGGCCAGGAACAGCAGGCCGAAAACCAGCGTGATCCCCAGCCAGATCAGCGTGCCGCGCGTGTTTTCCCTGACCATCGCCAGCATGGCAAAGCCATAGGTGATCGAGGACAGCAGCAGGAAGGCCGTGTTCAGCGCCACCAGTTCCAGGTCGAACAGATCCTTTGGCCCCGGACCGGCCGCATAGCTGCCACCCAGGACGCCGAAGACCGCAAACAGGACCGCGAACATCAGGCAGTCGCTCATCAGATAGACCCAGAACCCGATGCTTGTGGACGCGCCCTCGTGGTGGTGGTGCGGCTCGACTTCCCAGAAGTCGCCGGGGGCTGCTTGGGTGACGGTGCTCATGGATCAGACCCCTGCGCTTGCCAGCTGGCGGTCGCGCGCGGCTTCCGTCGCGCGGACCTCCTCGGCCGGGATGTGGTAGTCGCGGGCATAGTTGAAGGTATGGAGAACCGACGCCGCCACGATGCCCGCAAAGGACAGGGCGGCCAGCCACCAGATGTACCAGACCAGGGCAAAGCCGCAAACCGTCGCAAAGCCCGCGATGATGACCCCTGCCCCGGTGTTCCGGGGCATATGAATGGGCACATAGGTCGCGCGAGGCCGCGTCTGGCCGTAACGCTTCATGTCCCACCAGGTGTCCAGCCCGTGGCTGACCGGCGTGAAGGCAAAGTTATAGGCCGGGGGCGGAGAGGATGTCGCCCATTCCAGGGTGCGCCCGTCCCAGGGATCGCCCGTCTCGTCGCGCAACTGGTCGCGGCGCGCGATGGACACGCCGAACTGGACGAACATCGTCGCGATGCCGATGGCGATCAGGACGGCGCCGAAAGCCGCGATGACGAACCAGATCTGCAGGCTGGGATCGTCGAAGACCCGCACCCGCCGCGTCACGCCCATCAGCCCCAGGATATACAGCGGCGCAAAGGCGGTCCAAAAGCCTACGACCCAGAACCAGAAGCTGACCTTGCCCCAGAACGGCTCCAGCCGGAAGCCAAAGGCCTTGGGCCACCAGTAATAGACCGCCGCGAACAGGCCGAACAGCACCCCGCCGATGATCACGTTGTGGAAATGCGCCACCAGGAACAGCGAGTTGTGCAGCACGAAGTCGGCGGGCGGCACGGCCAGCAGCACGCCCGTCATGCCGCCGATCACGAAGGTCAGCATGAAGGCGATGGTCCACATCATCGGCAGTTCGAACCGGATGCGGCTGCGGTACATGGTGAACAGCCAGTTGAAGATCTTGGCCCCCGTGGGAACCGAGATGATCATGGTGGTGATCCCGAAGAACGAGTTGACGGAGGCACCCGACCCCATCGTGAAGAAGTGGTGCAGCCAGACCAGATAGGACAGGATGGTGATGCAGACGGTCGCATAGACCATCGAGGTATATCCGAACAGCCGCTTGCCGGTGAAGGTCGCCACGACCTCGGAATAGACGCCGAACAAGGGCAGGATCAGGATATAGACCTCGGGGTGGCCCCAGATCCAGATCAGGTTCACATACATCATGGCGTTGCCGCCAAGGTCGTTGGTGAAGAAGTTCGTGCCCACGTAACGGTCCAGCGTCAGCAGGACCAGCGTGGCCGTCAGCACCGGGAAGGACGCCACGATCAGGATGTTCGTGCAAAGCGCCGTCCAGGTGAAGATCGGCATCCGCATCATGGTCATGCCAGGCGCGCGCATCTTGATGATCGTCACCAGCAGGTTGATACCCGACAGCGTGGTCCCCACCCCCGCGACCTGAAGGCCCCAGATGTAATAGTCCACGCCGACATAGGGGCTGGACCCCAGGCCCGACAGCGGCGGGAAGGCCAGCCAGCCGGTCTGTGCAAATTCGCCCACGAACAGCGACATCATGGTCAGAACCGCGCCGCCGACCGTCATCCAGAAGCTGAAATTGTTGAGGAACGGGAACGACACGTCCCGCGCGCCGATCTGCAGGGGCACGACGAAGTTCATCAAGCCCGTGACGAAGGGCATCGCCACGAAGAAGATCATGATGACGCCGTGGGCCGAAAACACCTGGTCATAGTGGTGGGCGTTCAGATAGCCCTCGGATCCGCCAAAGGCGATGGCCTGTTGCAGGCGCATCATGATCGCATCGGCGAAACCGCGCACGAACATGACCAGGGCCAGCACGATATACATGATGCCGATCTTCTTGTGATCGACCGTCGTGAACCACTCATGCCACAGGTATGACCACAGGCGATGCTTGTGCAGCATCCACAGCAGTCCGGCGCCGCCGATGGCGACGACCGCGCCGGTGGCCCAGACGATCGGATCCTGGGGGATCGCGTTCCAGTCCAGCCGTCCCAGCAGGAAGGTGGTTTCGATGTCCGATGGTATCGCCATCTTCGGCCTCTACAGGTTCTGGTCGGCGCCGTCCGGCGGCACGGATTGGGTCAGCTTGTTCGGGATCAGGTTCCAGCCCAGGATGCCCCGGGGCGCATCCAGCCCCCGCCCGCGCAGGGGCGTCAGGTCGCGTGGCGCGCTGTCCACGGATGGGGCGCTTGCCAGCATCCGGTCCAGTTCATCGACCGTGCAGATGCCCGTCACCTGAAAGGGCGGCAGGCCCAGCACGGGCCGGGGGGTGCCGAGGCCGGGATCGGTCAGCGCGACATTGGCGATGCCCGGCAGGCCCAGCCCGCCCTGGGCGTCCAGGGCCATCATCTCGGCCATGCACATCCGGCCTTCCTCGACGCACAAGTTCACGACGCGGCTGAACAGTTGCGGGTCCACCGGGGCAAATGCCATGGGGGGCACGTTCTCGCTGGGCTTTTCCAGTTCAAGATAGCGCGCGCGGTCCAGCGCCTCGGCGCTGTCGGCGGCTTGGGCGACCCAAGTGTCAAAACCGGCATCGTCCAGCGCCTGGGCCTTGAACCGCATCCCGGAAAAGCCATGGCCCGAATAATGCGAGGCCAGGCCCTGGTATTCCCCCGCCTCGTTGAAGACCCCATGCAGAGTGGTCTGCATTCCCGGCATGGCATAGATCATCCCCGCCATGGCCGGGATATAGAAGGCGTTCATCACCGAGGTCGAGGTCAGCGTGAACTGGACCGGGCGGTCCACCGGCACGGCCAGTTCGTTGACGGACGCGACCCCCTGTTCGGGATAGATGAACAGCCATTTCCAGTCCATCGCCACGACCTGCACCTGCAAGGGCTGCTGGTTGCTGACCGGGGTTTCGGCGTCGATGCGGTCCAGCGGCCGGTACGGGTCCAGCAGATGCGTGCCCACCCAGGTCAGCGCGCCCAGGCAGACGATGATCAGCAGCGGAATGGCCCAGATCACCAGTTCCAGCTTGGTCGAATGGTCCCAGTCGGGGTTGTAGGTCGCCTGCCGGTTCGATGCCCGGTAACGCCAGGCGAACCACACGGTCAGCGCCATCACGGGGATGATGATGACCAGCATCAAGGCCGTGGATTGCACCAGCAATTCCGCCTGGCGCGCCGCGATGTCGCCCGAGGGGCGCAGCACGACAGCCTCGCAGCCCGCAAGCAGCAAAAGCGGCGCCAGCCAGAAAACACGTTTGAAAAGATGTGTCATGTCGATAATGACCCCGCTGACCGCGCGAATCGCGCGGCTGTTCAGACGACGACGCCCTGAGATTGCAGTTCAGATAGTTGCCTTGACCAAAGTCAAACATAAGACAATTTGTCGCGTATTCATTGCCGCCATTCTGTAGCATTGCTGCCGGAACCGCGCGAATCCCCAGGGATGTCGCCTGTCTTGCCCTTCATGCCTTCTGGCCTAATCCGGATTGGTTCACGCAATGGTAACATCTGCCGAAACCCCTGACCGCCAAAGCCCCGGCAAGGATGCCGACGACATCCACGTGTCGCCGTCCGACATCGCGGTGGGCGTGGTGATCGGGCGCGCGTCCGAGTTCTTTGATTTCTTCGTCTTCGCCATCGCCGCCGTGATCGTGTTCCCGGCGCGGCTGTTTCCCTTTGCCGATCCGCTGACCGGCACGCTGCTGTCCTTTGTGCTGGTGTTGCTGGCCTTTGTGGCGCGGCCCGTCGGCACCGCGATCTTCATGTATATCGACCGCAAGCAGGGGCGCGTGGCCAAGCTGACGCTGGCCTTGCTTCTGCTGGGCACCTCGACCGTGGCCATGGGCCTTGTGCCGTCCTATGCGGTGATGGGCGAATGGGCGATCGTGGTCATGGCGATCCTGCGCATCGGCCAGGGCCTTGCCATCGGCGGCAGTTGGGACGGTCTTGCATCCCTGCTGGCGCTCAGCGCGCCAAGGCGCAAGCGCGGCTTTTACGCGATGATCCCGCAGCTTGGCGCCCCCATCGGGCTGATCGTCGCGGCGCTGCTGTTTTCCTATCTGGTGACGAACCTGTCGGAACAGGACTTTTTGGACTGGGGCTGGCGCTATCCATTCTTTGTGGCCTTTTCCATCAACGTGGTGGCCTTGTTCGCGCGCCTGCGCATCATCGCCTCGCCCGAGTTCCAGGAAGCGTTCGAGACCCGCGAACTGCAGCCCACCCGCATCCGCCAGGCGTTCCGCAGCGACTGGCGCGCGATCTGGCTGTCTTCTTTCGTGCCGCTGGCCAGTTTCGCGATGTTCCACATGGTCACGGTCTTTCCGTTGTCCTGGGTGTATCTTTACACCGACGAGACGCTGACCTTCTTTCTGAACTTGACGGCGGTCAGCGCGGCGGCGGGCCTGGGATCGGTGCTGCTGTCGGGCTGGCTGTCGGACTGGTTCGGGCGGCGGCGCGTGCTGCTGTGGGGGTCGCTTGCCATCGGCGCCTTCAGCCTGCTGGCCCCCTTGCTGCTGCAAGGCGGCAAGACCGGCGTGTCCACCTATATGATCGCGGGTTTCCTGATCCTGGGCATCAGCTTCGGCCAGTCGTCCGGCGCGGTGGCCTCCATGTTCAACAGCCGCAACCGCTATACCGATTCCGCCTTTGCCTCGGCCCTGGCCTGGCTGTTCGGCGCGGGGCTTGCGCCGCTGACCGCGCTGTTCCTGTCCACCACGCTGGGGCTGTTCGCGGCGGGGCTGTATCTGCTGTCGGGGGCCGTGGCGACAATGGCCGCGCTGTGGTTCGTGCGGCAGTTCGAGTTCCAGAAGCAGGGCTAGGCCAAGCGCGATTCCTTGACCGGGGGCAACAATCCTGCAGGATGGCCGGACTTGGCCCCGATCGGAGAATGCGTTGTTTCCCGGCTTTGACACTGTGGACGTTCCCGTTGGCGGCGCGACAATTCATGCCCGGATCGGCGGGCAAGGCGATCCGGTCCTGCTGCTGCACGGCTATCCGCAGACCCATGCGATGTGGCACGGGATCGCAGGCGAACTGGCCCGCACCCATCGCGTGGTCCTGGCGGACCTGCGCGGTTATGGCGACTCGGTTGCCCATGACGGCGACTTCACCTTTCGCGCGATGGCGCGGGATCAAGTCGCGCTGATGAACCACCTGGGCCATTCCCGATTCCATGTCCTTGCCCATGATCGCGGGGCGCGGACGGCCCACCGGATGGTTCTGGATCACCCCGCCGCGGTGCGGTCCGTCGCCTTGCTGGACATCCTGCCGACGCTGGACGTGTGGGGCACCATGGATGGCTGGCTGGCGCAGCGGTATTACCATTGGATGTTCCTGGCCCAGCCGGGCGATATGCCGCGCCGGCTGATCAGTTCCGATCCGGTGTTCTTCCTGCATTCCGCCCTGATCGGGCTGGCGGGGTCGGATATCTTCGATCCCGCAGCAATGGCGGAATACGAACGCGCCGCCCGGAATCCCGATGTCATTGCGGCATGGTGCGGCGATTACCGGGCCGCCGCCACGACGGACCTGGACCACGACCGCGCCGATCTGGGGCGGATCAGCGACATTCCCTGCCTTGTGCTGTGGGGCAGCAGGGGCGTCGTGGCCCATCATATCGACCCGCTGGCCGCCTGGCGGGCATGGTTTCCCGAGGCACGGGGCCATGCCATCGACGCAGGCCATTTCCTGGCCGAGGAACGCCCGGCCGAGGTTCTGGCTGCCGCGGCACGGCACCTGGACGGGGGCTGATCGCCGCCCCTACCCCCGCAAAGCCTTGGCCTGCCTGCGCCGCGCGTGCAGCGCGGGTTCGGTATAGCCCGAGGGCTGCGACGTGCCGGTCAGCACCAGATCGCGCGCGGCCTCGAAGGCGGGGCCGTCAAAGCCGGGGGCCATGGGGATATAGTTCGGATCGCCCGCGTTCTGGGCATCCACCTTCAGCGCCATGCGGCGCAGCGCATCCTCGACCTGCTCGCGGCTGACCAGCCCTTGTTCCAGCCAGTTCGACAACAGTTGCGCGCTGATGCGGCAGGTGGCGCGGTCCTCCATCATCGGCACGTCGTCGATATCGGGCACCTTGGAACAGCCAACCCCCTGGTCCACCCAGCGGACGACATAGCCCAGGATCCCCTGCGCGCTGTTGTCCAGCTCCCGCAGGATCTGATCTTGCGGCAAGGGTGTGTCGCCCACCAGGGCCGGGGTCAGCAGGTCGTCCAGGCCGGGGACCGGCTGGCCTTCCAGCTGATCTTGCCGCGCGGCCACATCGACCATGTGGTAATGCAGCGCGTGCAGGGTCGCGGCCGTGGGGCTGGGCACCCAGGCGGTATTGGCCCCCGATTGCGGATGGGCGATCTTGGCTTGCAGCATTTCGGCCAGGGCGTCGGGTTTCGCCCACATGCCCTTGCCGATCTGCGCCCGGCCGCGCAATCCGCAGGCAAGGCCGATCAGCACGTTGCGGTCCTCGTATGCCTTCAGCCAGCCCGACCGGCGCGTCGCCTCGCGCCCGGCGAATGCGCCCGCCTGCATGGAGGTGTGGATCTCGTCCCCCGTGCGGTCCAAGAAACCGGTGTTGATAAAGAACACCCGGTTGCGGATCGCATGAATGGTGGCGGCAAGGTTCGCGCTTGTGCGGCGTTCCTCGTCCATCAGGCCCAGCTTGACGGTGTCGGCGGGCAGGCCCAGGATCCGTTCGACCCGGGTAAAGATGTGGTCGGCAAAGGCGGCCTCGTCCGGGCCGTGCATCTTGGGCTTCACCACATAGATCGAACCAACGCGGCTGTTGCGGGGACCATCGGTCTTGTTCAGGTCGTGGATCGCACAGGCCGTCGTCACCATCGCGTCCAGCAGCCCTTCGGGCGTGTCCTGGCCGTTCATGCGCACGGCATCGGTGGTCATCAGATGGCCCACGTTGCGCACCAGCAAAAGCGCGCGGCCCGGCAGGGCAACGGTGGTGCCGTCCGGGCGCGTGACGGTGCGGTCGCCTGCCAGGCGGCGGGTCATCGGCTTGCCGCCTTTGTCGAAGGTGTCAGTCAGGTCGCCCTTCATCAGCCCCAGCCAGTTGGCGTAAACGCCCACCTTGTCGGCGGCATCCACCGCCGCCACGCTGTCCTCGCAATCCTGGATGGCGGTCAGCGCGGCTTCCACGATCACGTCGCGCAGGCCCGACGGGGATGCCGCGCCGATCGGGTGGCCGGGGTTGATGACCAGTTCGACGTGCAGCCCATTGTGGCGCAACACCAGCCCGGTATCCGGGCCTTCGACGCGGCGGCCCACGAATGCCGAGGGGTCGCGCAAGGCGACCTCGGACCATTCGATCGTGGCTTTCAGACCATCTGCATCGGCCAGATAGCCCGAGACCTCGGCATGGCTGCCGCTGGTCAGGGGGAAGGTGTCGTCCAGAAACCGTGCGGCGCGGGCCACGACCGCATCGCGGCGCGCGGGGTCGATATCGCCGGCTGCAGGGGGCGGACCCAGCACGTCGGATCCGTAAAGCGCGTCATACAGCGATCCCCAGCGGGCATTGGCAGCGTTCAGCGCGAAGCGGGCATTGCTGACCGGCACCACCAGTTGCGGGCCTGCGACAAGGGCGATCTCGGGGTCGATCCGGCCATTGTCGATGGCAAAGGGCGCGGGTTCGGGGACCAGATAGCCGATTTCCGTCAGAAAGGCGCGATAGGCGGCGGTATCCCAGGGCTGGTTGCCGCGCGCCTTGTGCCAGGCGTCGATCCGGCCCTGCAATTCGGCGCGGCGATCCAGCAGCGTGCGGTTTTCCGGTGCAAGATCGGCCAGCAGTTCCGCATATCCCGACCAGAAGCGATCCGGGTCAACGCCCGTGCCGGGAAGAACGCTGCTTTCCACAAAATCCGCCAGGATGTCGGCCACGTCCAGGCCATGCCTTTGGGTGTAACGCGTCATGCTCATCTGGTTTTCCTTATCGCGAGGTCTGCGCCGGTATGCCGTCGCACACATTCAGCATCCCATACGACACCGCAGCATTTTTTCCAAGCAGCCTGAAAAGTTTTTCTGTTGTCTGGAAAAAGCGCGCCTGTCAGGGCTTACCGGCATCCTCGACCACCTCGGCCGTGACCTGGCGGGCGGCGCTTTCATCCTCGGCCCCGGCACCGGCCTCGACGATGTCGCGGGCTTCTTCCTCGTCCTCGTCCTCGATGGCGGGAGGTTCCTCGCCTGCCAGGAAGTTGCCGAACTTCTCCCAGCCGGGAACATAGTCCGCCAGCACGCGCAGCACGACCAGCACCGGCACGGCGATGATCATGCCGATCACCGACCACAGCCAGGCCCACAGCGCAACAGCCAGGAACACGACAACGGTGTTCATCTGCAACCGGCGCGACACGAAGTAGGGGGTGATCACCTGGCCCTCGAGCGAGGTCAGGAACATATAGGTTCCCGCGACCATCATCGGCCAGAAAAGCCCCGGCATGACCACCAGGGCCACTAGGCCCGAGGTAATGACGCCGACGATCGCCCCCAGATAGGGGATGAAGTTGAGGATAAAGGCGCTGATGCCGAACAGGATCGCGCCGGGCATTCCCCAGGCGAACATGGCAAGACCCACCGCCACTCCCAGTCCTGCATTGATGATGGTGATGGCGCCCAGGTAATTGCCCAGCGAATCCTCGATCTGGCGCAGGGCCAGAT
Organism: Paracoccus actinidiae; assembly: GCF_030863885.1. Lineage (NCBI taxonomy): Bacteria > Pseudomonadati > Pseudomonadota > Alphaproteobacteria > Rhodobacterales > Paracoccaceae > Paracoccus > Paracoccus actinidiae. The sequence goes on along the minus strand of NZ_CP132956.1, from coordinate 37,490 downwards.
AGGCGCCTCGCTTTTCGGCCATGGAATCGAAGCTTTGCACGATCTTGAGATACAGCAGATCGCCCGATGCCAGCATGAAGAACAACAGGAACAGCGTGAAGACCACCTGCCCGGCAATGGCGGGGGTGAACTTCATCAGCGAGGTCAGGGTGCTGTCGCTGACCTCCTCGACCTTGATGGGGGCTGGCTGGCCCTCGTCGTCGGGGGCTTGGACCTGTTCGATTTCCTGGGCGGCCTGCTGAATTTCCTCGAAGGATTCGCGCAGTTCGCTGAATTTCTGTTCCAGGCGGGTCTTGATCGTGGGCAGGTTCTGGGCCGCCTGACTGACCGGGCCGCTTGCGCCCAGGCCGATCAGGGCCACGGCAATGACCAGGCCCAGGGTCACGATCGTGGCGGTCAGCGCATCGGGCACCCCGCGTCGGCGGGCCAGGCGGCGCAGGGGGGTGAACACAAAGAACAGCAGCACCGCCAGCGTCACCGGCATCAGGAAATCGCGCCCGGCGGCAATGGCCGCGAATGCCATGATCATGAAGATGCCGATGACGGCCCAGTTGGCCGCGCGCCCGCTGGCGCCGGTGCCGTCCGGGCGGAACCGCGGAAAGCTGAACTTCTGGGCCAAGGCCTCCCCCTGCATTGCCGGCAGGGCCAAACGCGACGGGCAACCCGGTCGTTCCGGGCCGCCCGCCAAGGCGATGCCCGGCGGTCAGATCGGGTGGTCGCCCGTCGCGTCGATCACTCGGGTCGGCAAGCCCATCTCCCCCAGCAGTTCCAGGAAGGGGCGTGCGGGCAGATCCTCGACGTTGACCATGGCTTTCACGTCCCAGATACCGCGAGCGACCAGGATGGCGGCAGCGACCGGCGGCACGCCCGCGGTATAGCTGATGCCCTGGCTGCCGACCTCGTTGAAGGCGTCCTTGTGATCAGCCACGTTGTAGATGAAGACCTCGCCCGGCTTGCCGTTCAGGCTGCCCTTGACCAGATCGCCGATGCAGGTCTTGCCCTGGTAATCGGGGGCAAGGCTGGCGGGATCGGGCAGCACGGCCTTGACCACCTTCAGCGGCACGACATCCAGCCCCTCGGCGGTTTTCACCGGTTGCTCGGACAACAGGCCCAGGTTCTTCAGCACCGTGAAGACGTTGATATAGTGGTCGCCAAAGCCCATCCAGAAGCGCACGTCGGCGTGTTTGTAGCGGGCGGACAGGCTGTGAACCTCGTCGTGGCCGGACAGATAGGCCTTCTGCTTGCCCACGACGGGCAGATCCCATTCGCGGCCCACCTCGAACATCTTGTTCGAACGCCATTCGCCGCCCTGCCAGGAATAGACGGTGCCGGTGAATTCGCGGAAGTTGATCTCGGGGTCGAAATTCGTGGCGAACCAGCGGCCATGCGAGCCTGCATTGATGTCCACGATGTCGATGCTGTCGATCTTGTCGAAATACTCGTCCTCGGCCAGGCGGGCATAGGCGTTCACGACACCCGGATCGAAGCCCGCGCCCAGGATCGCGGTGATGCCAGCCTGCGCCACGTCCTCGCGCCGCTTCCATTCGTAATTGCCGTACCAGGGCGGCGTTTCACAGATCTTCGCCGGATCCTCGTGAATGGCCGTGTCGATATAGGCGGCGCCCGCGCGGATGCAGCCTTCCAGAACGGTCATGTTGATAAAGGCCGTGCCCACGTTGATGACGATCCCCGCGTCGATCCGGCGGATCAGCGCCTCGACCGCGCCTGCATCCATCGCGTCCAGCGCGTGGCTGGCAAAGGGCATCTGGTGGCCCTTGTCGCGCAAGCTGCCGATGATCGCGTCAGCCTTGGATTGCGTGCGGTTGGCGATGTGCAAATCGCCGAATTCCGCAGCCTGTTGCGCCACCTTGTGCGCCACGACTTGCGCGACGCCACCCGCGCCGATGATGAGGACGTTCTTCTTGGGCAATTACGGATCCTTTCCGGGGTTGCAGAGAGGTGCCTTAAGACAGGCTGGATTTGTATTCTTCGTAAGGAAAGCTGCGCACGGTGCGGACGCTGCTGTCATCCTCGCGGATGGCTATGGCGGGCATGGCGACGCCGTTGAACCAGTTCTTCTTGACCATCGTATAGCCCGCCGCATCCGCGATGCTGATGCGGTCGCCCACGGCCAGGGGCCGGTCGAAGCGCGCGTCGCCGAAAATGTCGCCCGCAAGGCAGGTCTTGCCCGCGACCTGGTATTCGTAGCCGCCCGACTGCGGCAGCTTGGCGGTTTCGCGATAGATCAGCAGATCCAGCATATGCGCCTCGATGCTGCTGTCCACGATGGCGACCTTTTTGCCGTTGTCGATGATGTCCAGGACGCTGACCTCCAGCGTGGTAGTACCGGTGATGCTGGCCTCGCCCGGTTCGAGATAGGCCTGGACGCCGAAGCGGTCCTGGAACGCCTTCAGCCGGTCGGCCAGACGGTCCAGCGGATAGCCTTCGCCGGTGAAATGGATGCCGCCGCCGAGGCTGACCCAGTCCAAGCGCTTCAGGATCTCGCCGAACTCGGTCTCGATCCGGGTCAACTGCCCATCGAACAGGTCGAAGTCGCGGTTTTCGCAGTTATAGTGGATCATCACGCCGCTGATCCGGTCCAGGGCGGATTCAAGGCGCGCCATGTCCCATTCCCCCAGGCGGCTGAAGGGCCGCGCCGGGTCGGCCAGGTCGAAGCCGCTGGTCGAAAAGCGTGGGTTCAGGCGCAAGCCGGTGGTCACGCCCTTCGCGCGGTCGGCAAAGCGGTCAAGCTGCGACAGGCTGTTGAAGATGATCTTGTCGGAATATGACACCGCCTCGTCGATCTCGTGATCGGCCCAGGCGACGGAATAGGCATGGGTTTCCTTGCCGAATTCCTCATGCCCCAAGCGCAGTTCGAACAGCGACGACGAGGTGGTCCCGTCCATGTAGTCGCGCATGAAATCGAAGACCGACCAGGTGGCAAAGCATTTCAGCGCCAAAAGCGCCTTGGCCCCCGACGCCTCGCGCAGGCGTGCGACCTGTTCCATGTTGCGGCGCAACGCGGATTTGTCGATCAGATAGAAGGGCGTCTGCATCCCGGCCATGCGAAACCTTTGGGTTCAGGGCGAAAGGGCCGATATAGCCACCCCCCCCGGGTTTCGCAAGAAAGCGCGACAGGCTTGTGACAAAGGCCTAGCCCCCTGCTGCAAGCCGCCTGAATTCGCGTTTCAGCAGATCCAGTTCGGCGCGCAGTTGCGCCACCTCGGCCAGCAGCTCGTCGCCCGCGACGGCTCCGGCGACCAGGGTCAGGCGGGCCAGCACCACCGATCCGGGCTGATCGGGATCGCCCGCCACCAGCAGCAGGCCATGCGCCCCCCGGTCGATCACCGCGCCCGGCAGATCGGCCGTGACCGACCACAGGCCCGGGCCTGCATCGCGCAGCCGGGCCTGGGCCACCACCTTGCCGCGCTGGACAACGCACAGCCCGGCAGGCTGGCTGTCCGCCTGCAAGGCCCCGGTCCAGCAGCCGCCCGAAACACCATGGTCCTCGAACCTCATCCCATCCCCTCTCAGGCCTGCGCGCGCGGGTGATGCGACACCAGCACGTCATTGATGCCGACCGCGTTCAGATGCGGCTGCTCGAAGATCAGATCCAGCCAGGCGCGTTCGATGGGGCGGTTGGCCAGGTCGGCATAGGCCAAGTCGAATTCGGCGCGCCGCCGCGCGCCCACCCCCTCGGCCGGGTGGCCAAGCTGGCGCAGCATCGTTTCGGTATTCGGTCCCTGGACCAGGTTGATGCGGGCATAGATGGTGATGGGACGTTCGGCGTCCATGACCGTGTCCAGTTGCAGCACCCGGTCCGCCCCCAGGCCGGGCAGGGCGTCATCGGGCAGATCCAGCGCCAGCGACAGGAAACCGCAGGAATTTCCCATCATCTCGATCCCCATGGCATAGCAGGCGGCCTGGCCCGGACGCGGGCGTGGCGATTGCCGCAGGATCAGGGCGCGGTTCGGGCAATCGTGCCACAAGGCCGCATCCTCTCCCAGGCGGTGGCCGTTGTCGGGGGACACCACGGCCTGCGGACTGATCTGCCCGCACAGCAGCCGGGGCCGCCAATGCCAGTCCGTGCCGGGGGGCAGATCCTCGTCCCCCAACCCGGTCTTGCGCAGCATCCAGGGATCGGAGGCTTGCAAGAACCGCGACAGCCGCCGATGCAGAAGCTGCGCTTCTTCGCGCAGTTCGGGATCAACAGGGCGCGGCCTGCGATCCAGGCGGTCGGCCAGCCGCGCCCAGTCGGGGCGCCGCCGGTCCAGGCCAAAGATATCCAGCAGACGCATGACCATAAGGGCACCTTATCCTTGCCCCGCATGGATAAACTGCAACCTTGACGCGAACAACCCTCAGGACAACAGCGCGTCCAGATGGGCGGCGCAGGCGAAATCGGCATCCGTCAGTCCGCCCGCGTCATGGGTGGTGAAGGACACCTGGCAATAGCCCCAGCCAAAGGCCACGTCGGGGTGATGGTTGTGCCTGTTGCCCATCCAGGCCGCCAGGTTCGCCATCTCCACCGCCTTGGCGAAGCCCTTGAAATCGAACCGACGGGTGATCGCGCGACCGTCGTCTGACAAGGACCAGCCTTTCAGGGATTCCAGTCGCGCCTTTATGTCGTCTTTCTCCATCCCATCCTCACAATAACGGCGATGCCAAGGCCAGCAGGTTGTTGCGCAAACGGCGGAAGACGGACCAGTTGCGCACCTCGTCCAGCGTGATCTCGCGCGACCGTTCGGCATAGCTGCCTTGCCGCGCATCCAGTTCCTCGACGAATTCATGGTCAAAGACGGCCATGTTCACCTCGTAGTTCAGCTCGAAGCTGCGGCGGTCCAGGTTGGCGCTGCCGACCATGCCCATGCGGCCGTCCACGGTCAAGATCTTGGAATGCAGCAACCCGTCCTGGAACAGCAGGATCCGCGCCCCTGCCGACAATAGGCCATAATAGAACCCCTGGCTGGTCGCGCCGACGACAATGGAATCGTTGCGAGCGGGCAGGATCATCGTGACCTCGACCCCGCGCCGGGCGGCAGCGCGGATCGCGGCATCCAGGGCCACGTCGGGCACGTAATAGGGTGTGGTGATCGTCACCCGGTCGCGCGCAGTGTGCAGCATCCCCGTCAGGCAATCGGAAATCGACCCCTGCCGCCGGTCTGGCCCGGTGGGAATGACCTGCGCGATCTCGCCCGGATCGGCGACGGGTTCCACAGGCTGCAGCATATCGCCCAGATCCTTGCCGGTATAGCTCATCCAGTCGCCCAGAAAGACCGACTGGAACTGCCGCACCACGGGTCCTTCGACCGACATCACGATATCGACCCAAGGAGCGAAGCGCGGCTTGATGGCGAATGCCATGTCCGCACAGTTGCGGCTGCCCGAAAAGGCCATGCGGTTGTCCACCACCAGGATCTTGCGGTGGTTGCGCAGATCCAGCCTGCGAAACAGCACGCTGATGAAGGGCAGCCCCCAGGGAAAGGCGGTGACGCATTCGGCGCCCGCCTCCTGCATCTGGGTCCACAGCGCGGACCGGACCAGCAGCCGCGACCCCAGGGCATCGACGATCACCCGGCATTCGACGCCGCGTTGCGCGGCACGGGCCACGGCATGGGCCATCTTTTGCCCCGAATGGTCGGGCAGCCAGATATAGAACAGGATATGGACATGATCGGTGGCCCGCTCGATCGCGTCGACCAACCGGTCGATGGCATCGTCGCTTTCTTCCAGCAGGTGGATGCGGTTGCCGTTCAAGGCCGACATACCCCCCACCGCGGCATTGGCCGCGACCACGGGCTGGGCAAAATGGGGGGGTTCCGCGATCACGGCGGGGTTCGGGATGCGCAGGTTCGTCAGCCGGTCGCGCACATCGGCCATGCGCTGGACCTCGGCCTGGTTCATGCGAACCTCGCCGAACAGGATATAGGACAGGATGCCGACCACCGGCAGCGCCTCGATCACCATGATCCAGGCCAGCCGCACCGACGGATCCAGCCGCGGGCGGATCAGGACGCGCGCGATCAGGGCCAGCGTGACCGTCGTATGCAGCATGACAAGGAACGAGGCCCACATAGGGCGCATCATTCCCGCCCGCCACGGCAATTGCAATTCCCCCCGTCGCGGCCTATCTCGGGGGCTTGAAAACAGCAGGGGCCGCCCGCGAATGAACTGGATCACCAACTATGTCCGTCCGCGTATCAATTCGCTGTTCTCGCGCCGCGAGGTGCCCGAGAACCTGTGGACGAAATGCCCCGAATGCGGAACGATGCTGTTCCACCGCGAATTGTCGGACAACCTGAACGTCTGCACGAACTGCGACCACCACCTGGCGATCAGCCCGCGCGACCGTTTCACCGCGCTGTTCGACGGCGGCGCCTTCCTGGAAGTAAAGGTGCCCGAACCCATCGCCGACCCGCTGCAGTTCCGCGACCAAAAGAAATACCCCGACCGCATGAAGGCGGCGCAGAAGGCCACCGGCGAAAAGGAAGCCATGCTGGTCGCCGAAGGGGAAATCGGCCGCACCCCCATCATCGCCGCTGCCCAGGACTTCAGCTTCATGGGCGGGTCGATGGGAATGTATGTGGGCAACGCCATCATCGCCGCCGCCGAACGCGCGGTAAAGACAAAGCGCCCGCTGGTGCTGTTTTCCGCCGCAGGCGGCGCGCGGATGCAGGAAGGCATCCTGTCCCTGATGCAGATGCCCCGCACCACCGTCGCCGTTGAAATGCTGCGCGAAGCGGGCTTGCCCTATATCGTCGTGCTGACCCACCCGACCACGGGCGGCGTCACCGCCAGCTATGCGATGCTGGGCGACATCCAGATCGCCGAACCGAACGCCCTGATCTGCTTCGCCGGTCCTCGCGTCATTGAACAAACCATCCGCGAGAAACTGCCCGAAGGTTTCCAGCGTGCCGAATACCTGCTGGAACACGGGATGCTGGACCGGGTGACGCATCGCAAGCAGTTGCGCGACGAACTGGTCTCGATCCTGCGCATGGTGGGCGGGCTGTCCGCACCGACCCGCGCCGACCTGCCTTCGCCTGCCGTCGAGCCGGCCCAGCCCGAACCCGCGCCTGCCGAATAGGCTTCTTCTTCACCCAAATATCCCGGGGGTCCGGGGGCTGGCCCCCGGCTTGTGCCGCCATGAACCATTCCGATGCCATCCTTGACCGCCTGATGTCGCTCCACCCCAAGGTCATCGACCTGTCGCTGGACCGGATGCACCGGCTGCTGGGGGCCCTGGGCAACCCCGAACGCCGCATCCCGCCGGTGATCCACATCGCGGGCACCAATGGCAAGGGCAGCACCCAGGCCATGATCCGTGCCGGGCTTCAGGCAGGGGGCGCGCGGGTCCATGCCTATACCTCGCCGCATCTGGCGCGCTTCCATGAACGCATTCGGCTGGCGGGCGATCTGATTGCTGAATCCGACCTTGCGGCCACGCTGGAAGAATGCGAGGCCGCGAACGACGGCCAGCCGATCACCTTCTTCGAGATCACCACGGCCGCCGCTTTCCTCGCCTTCTCCCGCACGCCCGCCGACTATACCTTGCTGGAGGTCGGCCTTGGCGGCAGGCTGGACGCGACCAACGTGATCGACAGTCCCCGCCTGAGCGTCATTACCCCCGTCAGCATCGACCACACGCAATACCTGGGCGACACGCTGCCGTTGATCGCAGGCGAAAAGGCGGGGATCATCAAGCGCGGCGTCCCCGTGATCGTCGGCCCCCAGGATGAGGATGCCCTGCGCGTGATCGAGGCCAAGGCCTCGGGCCTGACCGCACCGGTCTTTGCCCATGGCCAGCACTGGATGATCGCGCGCGACCGCGACGGCATGGTCTACCAGGACGATCACGGGCTGTGGGATCTGCCTCTGCCGAACCTGATCGGCCCGCACCAGATCCAGAACGCCGGGACCGCCCTTGCCGCCTTGCGCCACCTGGGCGCGACCGAGGCCCAGGCCCGCGCGGCGGTCACGCAGGCCGAATGGCCCGCCCGGATGCAGCGCCTTCGCCATGGCCCGCTGGTCGACCTGGCAGGCCTGCAGGCCGAACTGTGGCTGGACGGTGGCCACAACCCGGCGGGGGGCGAGGCCGTGGCCGCGACCCTGGCCGCCATGCCGCCCCGCCCGACCCATCTGGTCTGCGGGATGCTGAACACCAAGGACATCGCGGGCTATCTTCGGCCTCTGGCCGCCCATGCCCGTTCCTTGGTCGCCATCGACATTCCCGGCGAACCGAACACCCTGCCCGCCGCCACGACCGCCGGGGTGGCGCAAGATGTCGGCATAATCGCAGCAACCGCTGCGGATGCTGCCGACGCCATCGCGCGCGTTGTCAGCCGCGATCCCAAGGCGCGGATCCTGATCTGCGGGTCGCTGTATCTGGCAGGGCGGGTTCTTCGCGAAAACGGCTGATCAGCCTGCGTCCCGTCCCCAGCCCGCATCCTGCATTTCCCGCAACCGGCTGGCGGTGCGCTCGAATTCGAAGCTGCCCTCGCCTTCGTTGTACAATTGCTCGGGCTGGTCGGCGCCGCTGGCCATCAGCCGCACCTTGGCCTCGTACAATGCGTCGATCAGTGTCACGAACCGCTTGGCCTCGTTGTAGTTGGAGGCCGACAGGCGGGGAATGCCGTCGATCATCAGCACGGACACCTTGCGCGACAGGGCCAGATAGTCCGCCGGACCCAGCGGCTTGCCGCACAGATCCCAGAAGCCCGACCGGCCAGCACCATCTGCAAACAAGGGCAGGACAAAGCTGCGTCCGCCGACCTCGATCCGAAGCGGCTGGCCCGCAACACCCCCGGTCAGATCGTCCCAGATCGCGTCCATCGCGGCCTTTGCCGCCGCATCCGCCGGACAGAACCACACGGGGCTGCCCGCCACCCGCCCCTGCCGGTGGTCTACGGCGCTGTCCAGGCACACGACCTCCATCCGCTGGCGGATCAGGTCGATGAAAGGCAGGAAAAGCTGCCGGTTCAGCCCGTGCTTGTACAGATCCTCGGGCACCCGGTTCGATGTGGTGACGATCACCACCCCCTGTTCCAGCAAGACCTGGAACAGCCGCCCCACGATCATCGCATCCGCGATGTCGGTGATCTGCATTTCGTCAAAGCACAAAAGGCGGACGGTGGCCGCAACGTCCAGGGCCACAGGACGCACGGTGTCCTGGTCGCCCCTCTGACGGGCACGGTTCAGCCCGGCCTGGATTTCCTGCATGAATTGGTGGAAATGCACCCGCCGCACCGGGACGGTCGCCGCCTCGGCCATCAGGTCCATCAGCATCGACTTGCCGCGCCCGACCCCGCCCCACAGGTAAAGGCCCCGGGGCGCAGGGGTCGGTGGCGGGCTGCCCACGCCCAGAAAGGCACGCCAAGCCGACCGCTTTTCCGGCGCGGGCAGGGCCGCGATGTCGTCCAGAACCCGGTCCAGATGCGGCAACACCGATTGCTGCGCGGCATCGGGCGTAATCCGCCCCTCCGCAACGCGCCGGTGATAAAGATCGCTGACCTTGCCCATGGCGCGCCCTTGCCATGGTTGCCTGCCGCCCCGCAAGGCCCAATGCTTGACCATCCAGCGCCCCGCGTGCCACCCCTGCCATGACTGCACGAGAGGTTCCATGCCAAACACCCCCACCCCCATCGCGGGCATCCCCGTCCTGTTCGTCATGGCGGCCGAGGCCGAATACGGTCCCGCCCTGCGCACCCGGATCGACCCGCTGATCACCGGCATCGGCCCGGTCGAGGGCGCGGTGCAGTTGACCGCCGCCCTGGCGGGGATGACGCCCCTGCCCCGGCTGATCGTCTCGCTGGGGTCGGCGGGTTCGGCGCGGCTGGAACAGGCCGAGGTGTACCAGGTCACCGCCGTCGCCTATCGCGACATGGACGCATCGGCCCTGGGTTTCGAAAAGGGGCGCACGCCGCTGCTGGATCTGCCGATCCGCGTCGATTTGCCCCACCGGGTCCAGGGGATCGCGCGCGCCACCCTGTCCACCGGCGCCAATGTCGTCAGCGGCCCGGCCTATGACGATATCGCCGAGGACATGGTGGACATGGAAACCTTTGCACATCTGCGCGCAGCCCAGCATTTCGGGGTTCCGCTGATCGGATTGCGGGGCATTTCGGACGGCGTGGCCGAATTGCAGCATCTGTCGGACTGGACGCAATACCTGCACATCATCGACGAAAAACTGGCCCATGCCGTGGACCGGATCGCCGACCAGCTTGGGGACGGAAGTCTTATCCCCGGCGCCCCGCGCTTGTCCTGAGGGCTGCCAACCCCTAAACCCCTGGGGCGCACATCGACCGGACAAGGCAGACATGGCACGCCGCACGACGATCACTTCCGACCGGCCCACCAGCAAGCGCGTGGGCGCCCTGCGCGCACTGGGTCCGTTCCTGCGCCCTTACCGCGTGCAGGTGGTGCTGGCGTTGATCGCGCTTGCCGCGACATCGGCCATCAGCCTGATCCTGCCCCTGGCCGCGCGCCGGGTGGTGGACAATTTCGACGACGGCGCGGGGCTGCTGGACGAATATTTCGGCGCGGCGCTGCTGATCGTGGCGGCGCTCGCCCTTGGCACGGCGACCCGCTATTACTTCGTGACACGCCTGGGCGAACGTGTGGTGGCCGATATCCGCAAGGCGGTCTTTGCGCGCGTGATCACCCTGTCGCCGGCATTCTTTGAACGCGTGATGACGGGCGAGATCCTGTCGCGCATCACCACCGACACAACGCTGATCCAGTCGGTGATCGGGTCGTCCCTGTCCATCGCGCTGCGCAACATGATCATCCTGGCGGGGGGGCTGGCGATGCTGGCCTTCACCTCGTTGAAGCTGATGGGGCTGGTGCTGCTGATCATTCCGGTGATCCTGGTGCCGATCATCGTGCTGGGCCGCCGCCTGCGTGGATTGTCGCGCGTGGGCCAGGACTGGATCGCCGCATCCTCGGGGGCGGCGTCCGAAACGCTGCTGGCCGCGCAAACGGTGCAGGCCTATACGCATGAGGGCCGCAGCATCGCGCGCTTTGACGATGTGACCGAACGGTCCTTCGACGTGGCGCTGACGCGGATCCGCACGCGGGCGGTGATGACGGCCATCGTGATCTTCCTGATCTTCGCGGGTGTGATCGGCGTGCTGTGGGTCGGCGCGCGCGACGTGCAGACGGGCGTGATGACAGCGGGCCAACTGGTGCAGTTCGTGATCTATGCGATCCTGGTCGCGGGATCGACGGGCGCCTTGTCGGAAATCTGGGGCGAACTGCAACGGGCGGCGGGCGCCACCGAACGCCTGGGCGAATTGCTGGCCGCCGAGGATGCGCTGACCGATCCCGCCCACCCCGTGCCCCTGCCCCGCCCGGTGCGCGGCCATATCGTGCTGGAGGATGTCAGCTTCCATTATCCCACTCGGCCCGATGTCTCGGCCCTGGAAGGGGTCAGCCTGACCATCCGCCCGGGCGAAACCGTGGCCCTTGTCGGGCCGTCGGGCGCAGGCAAGACCACGGTGATCCAGTTGATCCAGCGGTTCTGGGATCCGGCGGGGGGGCGCGTCACGCTGGACGGCATCGACTTGCGCGACATGGCCCGGGGGGATTTCCGGCAGGCCATGGCCCTGGTCCCGCAGGATCCGGTGATCTTTGCGACGAGCGCCCTGGAAAACATCCGCCTGGGCCGCCCCGGCGCCTCGCCCGCCGAAGTCGAGGATGCCGCCCGCGCGGCCCATGCCCACGACTTCATCAGTACCCTGCCCCAGGGCTACGACACCCCCTTGGGCGAGCGCGGCGTGATGCTGTCGGGCGGTCAGCGCCAGCGAATCGCCCTTGCCCGCGCCATCCTGCGCGACGCGCCATTGCTGCTGCTGGACGAAGCCACAAGCGCGCTGGATGCGGAATCCGAATCCCTGGTCCAGGCTGCCGTCCACCGACTGTCCCAGGGCCGCACCACGGTCGTAGTGGCGCACCGCCTTGCGACGGTGAAGAAGGCCGACCGCATTGTCGTCTTTGACGGTGGCCGCATCGTCGCCCAGGGCACGCATGATGCCCTGGTGGCCGAAGGCGGGCTTTACGCCCGGCTGGCGCGGATGCAGTTCACCGACATGGCCGTCCTGCCGGAACCCGCCTGATCAGCCGACAGGATCACCGGGGCGCGGCATAGACCGCCGCCCAGAACCGGGTCTTTCCATCCGGCCCTATGGCCTGGCCGATGCCGTAATCGCGCACCTGCGGGATCAGCATGTTCGCCATGTGCCCCCCCGAGGCGTTCCACTCTGCCAGCACACGTACCTGCGAAAAGGGACCGGCGGCGATGTTTTCGGCCGTGACCATCGGCGCATAGCCTGCGGCCTTGACGCGCGGACCGGGACCGCTGGTCTTGCTGCCGATATGGGTCATGCGGCCGCGCTGCGCCATGTCGCAGGCGTGCCGGGCGGCGACTTGCGCCAGCACCGAACTGGGCTGCACGGGCGGCAGGCCCGCATTGCGCCGCACCGCACTGGTGACTGCCGCGCCATGGCTGTTCTGGCCCGAACTGGTGGCCAGGCAGGTCGCCTTGCCCGCGGGCATCAGTTGCATGGCATGGGGATCGTCGCCGCCGTTGCTGACATCGCGCACCGGCTGGGCGCAGCCCGCCACGATCACGCAAGACAGCATCGCGGCTGCAAGTCGAAGGGAATGAGTCATCGTTCTCACCTTTTGAGGCAATAGCATCCTGAGGGTGAAAAAATTAATAATTTAACAATGCACGGTTGAAATATGGGCGGACAGCGGAAAATGACCAGAGGGAACGGTTCCGGCAAACGGACGTTTTCCACCAGATCGCGCTTGGACCCAATGAAAGGACGCTTGCATGGCCATCTGGGATTTCGTCAAGGATGCTGGAAAATCCGTCTTCGGCAAGGCTGAAGCGGCCGAACCCAAATCGACCCCGCAGCCTGGCGCCACCGCCGCAAAGCCTGCCCCTGATCCCGACACGGCCCGCAAGGTCGCCGCGCTCAAGGCAGAGTTGAAGGCGTTGAACCTGGACAAGGACGACGTGCATCTGACGCTGCGCGGCGACACCGTCAAGATCGACAGCAAGGGCGCTGACCGCGAAACCCTGGAAAAGCTGGTGCTTGCCGTCGGCAACATTGAGGGCATCGCCAAGGTCGAGGCGGACCTGCCCGAGGCGGGGCCGGAAGCCGGGCAAGCCCCGGTCTTTCATACCGTCAAGAAGGGCGAAACCCTGTCGGCCATCGCCAAGGCCTATCTGGGCAGTGCCGGCAAATACAACACCATCTTCGAGGCGAACCGCCCGATGCTTTCCGATCCCGACAAGATTTATCCTGGCCAGACCCTGCGCATCCCGCAGGGCTGAGTCCCCTGACGCGGTGTCGGATACGTCTGACGCCGCGTCCCGCGCCGCATGGCCGTCAAGACCCTTGCCCCTTTTCCCGCCGATGGCCCATTCTAGGACAAAAGGCGGGATCAGGAGGGTGATCCCGAAGGGGAGAGGGACGGATGACGCGTTTTCGCAACTATGACGACCGCAACGCCTTGCAGGTGGAAATGCCGTATCAGGCGCGGGGATTGCCGGTCACGATCCATGGCTTTCTGACCCGCACCGCCGAACGCTTTCCCGACCGGCCCGCGATCAGCTTTCAGCTTCTGTCCGGGGCTGGGGACCATGCGACGACCCTGACCTGGCGGGAACTTCTGGAACGCGTAACGGAAACCGCCAACCTGCTGCGCAAGCTGGGCATCGGCCCGTCCGACACGGTCGCCTATCTGCTGCCCAACAGCATCGAAACCCCGGTGGTCCTGCTGGCGGGCGCCACGGCGGGGATCGTCAACCCGATCAATCCCCTGCTGGACGCCCAGCAGATCGCGGGCATCTTGCGCGAAACCCGGGCCAAGGTGCTGGTGACTCTGCGCGCGTTCCCGAAAACCGATGTTGCGCAAAAGGCGGCCGAGGCCGTGGCCAATGCCCCCGGCGTCACCCATGTGATCGAGGTGGACCTGAACCGCCATCTGCGCGGCATCAAGCGATACATCGTGCCGTTTATCCGCCCGCGCGTGAAGCGCCGCCACAAGGCCAAGGTTCTGAACTTCGAGGCCGCGACAAGCGCCGAAAGGCACACGCGCCTGGACTTCGACGACGTGCAGCGGGACCGGGTCGCGGCTTATTTCCACACCGGCGGCACCACCGGCACGCCCAAGGTGGCCCAGCACAAGTATTCCGGCATGATCTATAACGGCTGGCTGGGCGGGTCGCTGCTGTTCGACGAAACCGACGTGCTGATGTGCCCGCTGCCGATGTTCCATGTCTTTGCCGCCTATCCGGTGCTGATGTCCTGCATCGCCTCCGGTGCCCATGTGGTGATGCCCACCCCTGCCGGATACCGGGGCGAGGGCGTGTTCGATAATTTCTGGAAACTGATCGAACGCTGGCAGGCGACCTTCCTGATCACCGTGCCGACCGCGATTTCCGCGCTGATGCAGCGCCCGGTCAATGCCGACGTGTCATCGCTGAAGACCGCTATTTCGGGATCGGCCCCCCTTCCGATCGAGCTTTACAACCGCTTCAAGTCCGCCACCGGGGTCGAGATCGCCGAAGGCTATGGCCTGACCGAGGCCACCTGCCTGGTCAGCTGCAATCCGGTGGACGGCATGAAAAAGGTGGGTTCCGTGGGCATCCCCCTGCCCTATACCCAGGTCCGCATCCTCAACCACGACGACGGGGGCCGCGTCCATGAATGCCCGACCGACGTGGTGGGGGAAATCTGCGTCGCCAGTCCCGGCGTCTTCCCCGGTTCGACCTATACCGAGGCCGACAAGAACCACGACCTGTTCGCCGACGACATCTATCTGCGCACCGGCGACCTGGGCCGGCTGGACGCGGATGGCTACCTGTGGATCACCGGGCGGGCCAAGGATCTCATCATCCGCGGCGGCCACAACATCGACCCCGCCGAGATCGAGGAGGCGATGCTCTCCCACCCCGCCGTGGCATTCGCCGGCGCCATCGGCCAGCCCGACAGCTTTGCGGGCGAACTGCCCTGCGTTTATGTGGAACTGGTCGCAGGCGCTTCCGTCACCGAGGCCGAGTTGCGGGACCACGCCAAGACCCATATCCACGAACGTGCCGCCATCCCCAAGCACGTCGAGATCCTGCCCGAACTGCCGAAAACGGCCGTGGGCAAGATCTTCAAGCCCGACCTGCGCCGCCTTGCCATCAAGCGCGTCTATGACGCGGCCTTGTCCGGCACCGGCGCCCATGTGGCCGAGGTGGTCGAGGACAAGAAGCGCGGGCTGGTGGCACGACTGACCCGCGAGGCCGGGACGGACGAAGGGGCGGTCAAGGCAAGGCTGGGGGAATTTACGCGCCCGTGGGAGTGGGTCTGACGGTCCTTGCAAGGTTCCTGCTTTAATCGTCCAGGGTAAGGGGTTAATACACCTTTAAGGCGAAGGGTGGCATCTGCCCTGCAAGCAAGGACAAGCGATGAGCGAACCCCTTCCCGGCTCTGGCTGGTCACGAGAAATCGTCACCGTAAGAAATGCCTGGGTTTTTCCTCCGCAAGAAAGCACGGGTCGCCCACCCTGCGGGGTTGTGACCGCCACGGGCCAGGATGTGTTGCACGCCTCGACCTGGCGAGGCGGCATCCGCATGACGCGTCCCGTGGACGCAGCCAGGGAACCTGCAGATTTTTTACCGGGGCGACACCTGTGGGGCGGGCTTTATTATGGGCATTTCGGTCATTTCATGACGGAAACCATGGCGCGGTGCTGGGCCTTCGATCACGCGGGCATCGACAGCGTTCTTTTCGTTCCGAAGCATGACAAGCTGTCGGCCTTCCAAAGCTATCAGGCAAAGTTCTGGAGCCTTCTTGGCCTGACGGCAAAGGAGAGGATCGTTCAAAAGCCGATCATGGTCGAGGAATTGCTGGTCCCGGGCCAAGGCTTCGGCTTGGGCAGGATCGCCGAAGGAACACCAGAGTTCCGCGCGACCATGACGCGCATGGCACAGGCACTGCCCTCGGACCCGCCGCGCAAGATTTATGTTTCACGCACGAGGTTCAACGGCCGCGGCGGCGTCTTGTATGAAAAGACCATCGAACGCAATATGATGGATCAGGGCTATACGATCATGCATCCTGAAAAGATGGACCTTCAGGAGCAGTTGCGCTTCTACAAATCGGCGACCCATATCGTGGGCGTCGACAGTTCTGCCTTTCACATTGCGGGCATGGTGGCCGAACCGTCAAAGAAGATCGCCTTCATCCTGCGCCGCGACAACAAGGCCCATGAATCCATTGCTGCCCAGATCAGCGGCATGATCGGGCGCGACCCGGTCATCATCGACGCGCTTGCGGCGAATTGGGTGGAAAAGGGCGCAACCTCCTCGAACCACCTCAGTTGGGGAGAGCTTGACCATGCAAGCCTAGCCCGGGATTTGCAGGATCACGGCTTTATCGACGACAAGGATCGATGGAAGGCGCCATCCGACCACGACAGGATCGAAAACCTGACATGGGTCCGGTCGAAACACGCGGACGATCTTGTCCGCATACCGCTTGAACGTTGACGGCCAAGCCAAAGGGAAACAGCGAATGAACGACCGCGATGTCAAAATCCTTGGTGTTTGCCGATTTTCGATGCTGGGCCGGGGGGACTGGAAGGCCTTTCGCAACCAGCCGGACGAAGCCCTCGAGGCGATCTATGCGACCCAGTCGCGGGAACTGTTCATGCCGGAACGCCTCGAGTCCCGGCTGGCCACGTTCGAGCATCTGACCCTACGGTCGCTGACCCATCAAAGCGATGCTGATTTCCGGTTCCTGGTCGTATCCTCGGACCGAATGCCCGATCCGTATCGCGCGCGGCTGGAGGATATCTGCCGGAACGTGGACCAGGTGATCCTGCGTTTTCTTCCCCCGACCCATATCTCGGAGGCAATCGGGACAGTTTCGGCGGAAATCGGGCTGGATCTAGCCGACACGGTCCAGCTCAGGTTGGACGACGATGATTGCGTCTCCAAGGACTACATTCGTCGCCTGCGTCGTCATGCCGCCAGCATGTGGCGCAATGCCCATTTCGCGGTCAGCTTTCCATCGATCTTCTATTGCATCACCGATGGCCCGACCGAAGGCATCTATAACTGGTACAGCCCGTTTTTCAGCGCGGGCGCCGCGATCCGCCATTCCTCGCGCACGATCTTCGATTATGGCCATTACGCGATCCCGACCCGGCTGGTCGCTGTCACCGATCCGCATTTCCCCAACATCGTCACTCATCGGGGCGACAACGACACGCCCCGCCATGCACCCGAGATCCTGCGCAAGCGCGGCATGTCCAAGGCCACCCGGTCCGATGTGGAACGCGCCGTGGAACGCCATTTCGGTTACCTGACGGATGCGGGGATGGCGATGTGCAGCTTTGACCGGATGCGGGCGGACGCCTGACGGTCCCGGTGGTGGACGACCCCATCTGCCCCCTGTGCCTGCGCCCGATCCTCCCGGGCGTTCCCCAAAGCCGCCATCACCTGATCCCGAAGCTGCGCGGCGGCAAGGGAGGCGAGACGGTGCTGCTGCACCATGTCTGCCACAAGACCATCCACAAGACGCTGGGCGAGACGGAGCTGTCCCGCAACTTTGCCACCACCGAGGCGCTGCGCGGTCATCCCGACCTGCGGCGGTTCTTCGACTGGGTGGGCAAACGTCCGCCCGGCTGGACAGGCAAGGTCCGGTAACGCGCCTGTGTGTTTGTCCCCGGCCCGATTCGGGTCAGGCTGAACCGTTGCAACAAGAGACAGGAGCCTTCATGACGCGACTTTCCCTTGCTACCCTGACCGCCTGCCTGCTTGCCGCCCCGGTCCTCGCCTCTCAAGGCCCGGTTGCGACCGATCAGGCAGCAGGCCCGACGCCCACGCTGATCGTGGCGCAGTGCCCCGGCAAGCCGCCGGTCAATGCCTAGAGAAAGCGCAACGCCTGCGGGCGTTGCGTACCATGCCGGTGTCGGCGGGGCCTAGCCCCGCCTTTGGCTTTCACCGCGTGAACTTCTTGTACTTCACCCGCTTGGGCTCGATGCTGTCCGGCCCCAGACGCCGCACCTTGTCCTTCTCGTAATCCTCGAAGTTCCCCTCGAAGAACTCCACATGGGCATCGCCCTCAAAGGCCAGGATATGCGTGCAAAGCCGGTCCAGGAAGAACCGGTCGTGCGAGATGATGATCGCGCAGCCCGCGAAATTCTCGATGGCGGCTTCCAGCGCTTGCAGGGTTTCCACGTCCAGGTCGTTGGTCGGTTCGTCCAGCAGCAGCACGTTGCCGCCCGACTTCAGCAGCTTGGCCATGTGGACGCGGTTGCGTTCGCCGCCCGACAGCAGGCCCACCTTTTTCTGCTGGTCGCCGCCCTTGAAGTTGAAGGAACCCACATAGTTGCGGCTGTTGACCTGCGCATCGCCCAGTTCGATCACCTCGGCCCCGCCCGAGATTTCCTCCCACACGGTCTTGTCGGGATCCAGGCTGTCGCGGGACTGATCGACATAGGACATCTTCACCGTCTCGCCGAGGGTGATGGTGCCCTCGTCGGGCTGTTCCTGGCCGGTGATCATCTTGAACAGGGTGGATTTGCCGGCGCCGTTCGGGCCGATCACGCCGATGATGCCGCCGGGCGGCAGGCTGAAGGACAGATCCTCGATCAAAAGCTTGTCGCCCATGTGCTTTTTCAGGCCCTCGACCTCGATCACCTTGCCGCCAAGGCGCGGGCCGTGGGGGATGACGATCTGGGCCTTGCCCACCAGTTCCTTGACCGATTCGTCGGCCATCTTGTTATAGGCGGAGATCCGGGCCTTGGATTTCGCCTGGCGGGCCTTGGCGCCTGCCCGGATCCATTCCAGTTCCTTTTCCATGGCCTTCTGCTTGGACTTGTCCTCGCGCGCTTCTTGCGCCACGCGCTTGGCCTTGGCTTCCAGCCACGACGAATAGTTGCCCTCGTGCGGCAATCCGCGGCCGCGCTCCAGTTCCAGGATCCAGCTTGTGATGTCGTCCAGGAAGTAGCGGTCGTGGGTCACGGTCAGGATCGTGCCCTTGTATTCGATCAGGTGCTTTTGCAGCCAGGCGATAGTTTCCGCGTCCAGGTGGTTGGTCGGTTCGTCCAGCAGCAGCATATCGGGTGCTTCCAGCAGCAGCTTGCACAGCGCCACGCGGCGGCGTTCGCCCCCCGACAGGGTTTCCACATCGGCGTCGTCGGGCGGGCAGCGCAGCGCCTCCATCGCGATGTCCACTTGGCTGTCCAAATCCCACAGGTTCTCGGCGTCGATCTCGTCTTGCAACCGCGCCATCTCGTCGGCGGTCTCGTCGGAATAGTTCATCGCCAGTTCGTTATAGCGGTCCAGCTTGGCCTGCTTGGCCTTCACGCCTTCCATGACGTTGCCGCGCACGTTCAGTTGCGGATCCAGCCATGGTTCTTGGGACAGATAGCCGACCTTGGCGCCCTTGGCGGCCCAGGCCTCGCCCTGGAAATCCTTGTCGATGCCGGCCATGACCTTGAGAAGGGTCGATTTCCCCGCGCCGTTCACGCCCACGACGCCGATCTTGACGCCCGGCAGGAAGTTGAGGTGGATGTTCTCGAACACCTTCTTGCCGCCGGGATAGGTCTTGGACACGCCGTCCATGTGGTAGACGAACTGATAGGACGCCATCGGAATCTCCTGCAAACTTTGGGTGCTATTTAGGCGAAAGCGGGGCCAAGCGAAAGGTCAGCGCGTCTGGGCGACGAAATCCGCGCCCAGGTGATCCGCCAGGAAGGTCAGTTGCGGGGCAATGCGCTTCTCAAGGGCGGCAATCGCCTCGGGCGGCGGCTGGAGGGGGGTGCGACTGGCAAAGACCTTTTCCGCGATGTTGGAATAAAGCCAGGGACCGATGCCCAGATGCGCCTCGACCGCCTCCATCAGGCCATGGGGATCGCGGGCGATGCGGCCGAAGGGCAGGACCAGCATTTCAGGATAACGCGCCTGCCAGCGAGGCAGAAAGCTGGCGTAATCGCCCCGGTCGTGCAGCACGGGTTGTCGATTTCCGCCATCCATTCGGCAAGCGTCTGGGGACGGCGCCCTTCGCGTTGCAGGTTCATGCGCAGTTGCGACACGGCGCGGTCAACGGGGTGGCGGATCAGGTAGATGACCTTGGCGCGGGGCAGGAACCTTGCCACGTAATCCACGCCTTCGTCGGGCAAGGTCGAATATTCCGGCGTGAAGTCCATCGGAATGGCGACCGGCGGCGCGGGAGCGAAGACGCGCTTGTACCACTGGTTGTGGAACATCTTGCCACGCGTGACGCCGTTCAGATAGGCGTCCAGATCCGGGGGCACGGGTATGCCGCGCTTGGCATGGCGGTCGCGGATTTCCTGGGGCTTCTGGCGATAATGCCAGCCGATCCATTTCCGGTGGCCCGGCAGGAACAGGTGGTTGAAATACTGCACCTCCTTGAACGGAGGAATCCAGATCTGGGGATGCTGGCCCAGCATCTGCGCCAGCCAGCTTGTCCCGGCCTTTTGCGCGCCGATGCACAGCGCGCCGGGCTTTCGCGGCTGGCCCGCCGGATCCAGTACCGTGCCAAGGCTGCTCAACGCAGCTTGACCACATTGCTTTGGGAATGGTTGGAATAGGTGGGCCAGTCCGGCTGGTAATCATCGGCCTGGTTGCCCCAGACGGTCCAGTTCTTGCGCGGACCCCGCGCGAACATCTCCAGCCGAGGGCCCCAGCTGCAAGCCTCGATCAGGTCGTACTGCTCGTCTGGCTTGCGCGAGTGTTCGCGTTTCTGGGTGGCGATGATGTTTTCCTGGCTGCGGCCCGCATCCAGCGTGCGCACATCCTTGCCGCGCACGCCGAACAGCAGGATTTCCGTCACGTTGCGGAAATAAAACCCCACGCCGCGCCGGTCGGGGCCGCCGTCCTTGCGGACCTTGTACCAGATCAGGTTGGATTTGTACTTGAAGCCCCAGTGTTCCATCACCTTCAGCCCCTCGGGCAAAAGGGCGTTCGGCACCCACAGGTAAAGATGCGCCCGGGCGTCGGCCACCGCCTCGACGGGCAGGTCGCAGATCGCGTCCAGCGTCATGGTCGGGTAACGCGACAGGCGCTTGTGTTCTGGGGCCATCTTGCCCGTGCGGTTCTGGAACTGCCAGGGGGGATCGGCCAGGATGGTGCCGAACTTGACGGCGCCTGCGGTGGCCAGAAGATCGTCAGACGCGCTGCTCAACGTGGCCTCCGGTGTCCAGGTAAAGGGCTTTGGTGATACCGAACACCAATAGCGGACAGCCCGCCCCGCCGCCACCTTCAATTCGGGGCAACAGCTTCGACATATGCGTAGTGGATTCGCCATAGGACGACCCGCGGCCAAGCTGGCGGAAGATCTGCTGGAGTTCGTCCGCCCGGGTGACGATCACACCCACGCTCAACGCGCGCAGGTCGAACAGCAGGCGGAAGTTGTTGAGATCGCGGTCATAAAACGGATCCTTGTTGTTCCACTCGATCTCCAGCCCGATGCCGCGCTTGAAACAATCGACCTTGTGGGTGGGGCTTTCCTTCAGCAGGTCATCGACCACGATGCCGGTGCGGAACTGCCGTTCACGCCAGCCCCGCGTTGCCAGAAACCCGTCGATAAAGGCCGACACGCGCGACTTGTTGCCGCCCCCCACCTCGATCCATTCGCGTTTCAGGCGGAAGGATGTCAGCACGTCGATGATGTCGCGCCATTCATCGGGAAAGTCATGGGCCAGGATGGCGCTTGCATGGCGCCATTCGTGAACCTCGTAATGGTCGGCGATAAAGGCAGGCAGCCGGTTCCGCAGCGTCACAAACGGCCCCAAAGGTCGTATTCGCCCGCCTCGTCCACGGTCACGGTCACGATATCGCCGGGGGCCAAGGCCTGGAACCCTTCGTCGATGAACAGGTTGCCGTCGATTTCTGGGGCGTCCGCCTTGGTGCGGCAGGTGGCCCCCTGATCGTCCACGCTGTCCACGATCACCTCGATCCGGCTGCCGACCTTGGCCGCCAGCTTGGCTTCGGAAATCGCCTGGGCCTTTTCCATGAAACGCTCGAAGCGGTCCTGCTTGACCTCGGGCGCGACATGATCGGGCAGATCATTGGCCCGCGCGCCCTTGACGTTCTCGTACTGGAAGGCGCCGACCCGGTCCAGTTGCGCCTCGTCCAGCCAGTCCAGCAGGGTCTGGAACTCGGCCTCGGTTTCGCCGGGATAGCCCACGATGAAGGTGGATCGCAGGGTGATGTCCGGGCAGACCGCGCGCCAGGCGGCAATTTCGTCAAGGGTCCGCGCGGCAGCGGCGGGACGGGCCATGCGGCGCAGCACGTCGGGATGGGCGTGCTGGAAGGGGATGTCCAGATAGGGCAGCACCAGCCCTTCCGCCATCAGCGGGATCAGGTCGCGCACATGGGGATAGGGGTAAACGTAATGCAGCCGCAGCCAAGGCCCCAGGCTGCCCAGGTCGCGGGCCAGGTCGGTGATATGGGCGCGGTGGCCGCGTTCGGTTTCAAACTTGCGGTCCAGGCCATAGGCCGAAGTGTCCTGGCTGATGACCAGCAATTCCCTGACCCCGGCCTCGACCAGCTTCTCGGCCTCGC
Organism: Paracoccus actinidiae; assembly: GCF_030863885.1. Classification (NCBI taxonomy): domain Bacteria; kingdom Pseudomonadati; phylum Pseudomonadota; class Alphaproteobacteria; order Rhodobacterales; family Paracoccaceae; genus Paracoccus; species Paracoccus actinidiae. The sequence continues at coordinate 14,890 of NZ_CP132956.1, read as the reverse complement.
GGACGATGGCATGGGCGGGGCGGCTGACCAGGCGTCCGCGCATATCGGGAATGATGCAGAACTTGCAGCGGTGATTGCAGCCCTCGGAAATCTTCAGATAGCTGTAATGGCGCGGGGTCAGGCTGACGCCCGATGCAGGCAGCAGGTCGATAAAGGGATCGGGCTGCGGCGGCACGGCGGCGTGGACCGCGTCCAGCACGGCCTCGTACTGGTGCGGGCCGGTGACGGCCAGAACTTTGGGATGGGCGCCCGTGATGTATTCGGGTTCCGCCCCCAGGCAGCCCGTGACCAGAACCTTGCCGTTCTCGCGCAGCGCCTCGCCAATCGCATCCAGCGATTCCGCCTTGGCGCTGTCTAGGAAGCCGCAGGTGTTCACGATCACCGCATCCGCACCCTTGTAGTCGGGGCTGATCGCATAGCCCTCGGCCCGCAGGCGGGTCAGGATGCGTTCGCTGTCCACAAGCGCCTTGGGACAGCCAAGGCTGACCATGCCGATGGTCGGCTGGCCTTCGCGGCGCACCCCAAGGCTGTCATCGGGAATGCGGGCGCGGGCCAGGTCGGGGCGCAGGTCGGGCGGGTTCATGTGCATCCGCCGCAGATAGGTGATTCGGGCGCGCCGGAAAAGGGGGATGCGGCACCCTTCACGTCGCCGGAACGTGATTTCCCGAAACTCCGCCAATCGGCAAGATACACCGCATGACCCGATTTCGCCTGATCCTGACCCTTGCCGCAGCCCTGACGGGCGTGGTTCCCGCCGCAACCAACGCCGATATTGTCGATCGGGGGCGCTTCATCGACGTGGAAAACCATCGCGGCGGCAATGTGCTGCAAATGGTGCAGTTGCGCGAACGGCTGGCCCGGTCGGGCAAGACGGTGCGGATCCGGGGATACTGCCGGTCGGCCTGCACGATCCTGACGACGCTGCCCAATGCCTGCCTGGGGCCGAAGTCGCGCATCGGCTTTCACGCGCCGCGCATCCCGAACACCCAGATCATCCCGCCCTATGTGGACCAGATCATGGGCAACTTTTATCGCAATGGCATCCGCGACCGCTGGTTCGGCGGCTGGAACCGCACGATGGAGATGCAGGTCATCACGGCGCGCGACTATGTCAGGCTCGATCCCCAGTCCCGCATCTGCAACATGGAGCAGCGCAACTCACTCGCGCAGCCGCCAGCCGGTCGCGAAGATCCAGCGGATCGCCGCGCAGCAGGCCACGATCATCACGGTGACGGCGACCAGAGACACGCCGACCGGCACGTCGGCAAGGCCGAAAAACGACCAGCGAAAGCCCGACACAAGGTACAGGACCGGGTTCAGCTTGGCCACGCCTTCCCAGAATGGCGGCAGCATATCCGACGAATAGAACGCGCCGCCCAGAAAAACCAAGGGCGTGATCACCATCATCGGCACGATCTGCAACTGCTCGAAGTTCTTCGCCCATAGGCCGATGATGAAGCCCAGCAGGCTGAATCCGGTGGCGGTCAGGATCAGGAAGGCCAGCATCCAGAACGGGTGCAGGATATGGACGCCCACGAAAAAGAAGCTGGTCACCAGGATCACAAGGGCGATCAGCACGGCCTTGGCGGCGGCCGCCCCCACAAAGCCCAGCGTCACCTCGATCCAGCCCACCGGGGACACCAGGTATTCATAGATCGTGCCGCTGAACTTCGGGAAATAGATGCCGAAGCTGGCATTGCTGACCGATTGCTGCAGGATCGTCAGCATCATCAGGCCGGGCACGATGAAGGCGCCGTATTCCACCCCCTCGACCGACTGGATGCGCCCGCCGATGGCCGCGCCGAAGACCACGAAATACAGCACCGTGGACACGACCGGCGACAGCATCGACTGCATGACGGTGCGGAAAAAGCGCGTCATCTCGTGATGGAAGATCGCCCAGACGCCGGGCCAGTTGACGCCGCTCATGCCGTTACCTCCTGACGCGGTTCGCTGACCAGCGTCATGAACACTTCCTCAAGGCTGGATTGCCGGGTCGATACGTCGCGCACCATGATCCCCTGCCCCGCCAGATCGCCCAGCAGATGCGCGATGCCGGTGCGTTCGGCCCGGGTGTCGTATTCATAGGCCAGCGACCGCCCGTCCGCAGACAGGCGCAATCCCCGATCCGCCAGCGTATCGGGGATGGCGACCAGGGGTTCTATCAACTCGACCGTCAGGGTCTTCTTGCCGAACTCGCCCATCAGATCCGCCGTAGGCTTGACCAGCAGCAGCTGGCCGCGGTTGATGACGCCGATGCGGTCGGCCATTTCCTCGGCTTCCTCCAGGTAATGCGTGGTCAGGATGATGGTCACGCCGTCGCGGCGCAACTGGTCCACGACCTCCCACATCTCGCGGCGCAGGGTCACGTCCACGCCCGCCGTGGGCTCGTCCAGGAACAGCACCTTGGGCCGGTGCGACAAGGCCTTGGCGATCAGCACCCGCCGCTTCATGCCGCCCGACAACTCGCGGGTCTTGGCATCGCGCTTGTCCCACAGGGCCAGGCTGCGCAGCACCTGTTCGATATAGGCGTCGTCCGGGCCTTCGCCATAAAGGCCGCGCGTGAAGCGGACCGCGTTCAAAACCGTCTCGAAGGGCTCAAGGGCGATTTCCTGGGGAACAAGGCCGATCAGCTTGCGTGCGCCGCGCCAGTCCGTGCGGATGTCGTGGCCGCCCACGCGAACCGTGCCGCCCGTGGGCACCACCAGCCCGCAGATGATGGAAATCAGCGTGGTCTTGCCCGCCCCGTTCGGACCCAGAAGGGCGATGATCTCGCCCTCGTGGATGTCCAGGGTAACATCGCTCAGCGCCTTGGTGCCGCTGCCGTATTGCTTGGACAAATGGTCGATCTGGATGATCGCGGTCATTCGGAAATCCTTTTCACCTGCACCGCCGGAGCCTGGCGCCGCAGCATTGCGATCAGCGCCACCGCCAGCACGACAAAACCTGTGGCACCCGTCAGGAAGGCCCCCGGATAACCCAGATGGGCGACCAGCGGCGTCGACGCCAGGGGCGACAGGAACTGCCCCAGGAAAATGGCCGAGGTGATCAGCCCCGACACCAGCCCCCGATACCGCGCGGGTGCGGCGTTCAACGCCGTTGTAATAAATGTCGGCATACAGAACCCCAGTCCCGCCCCGATCAGCGCCGCCCCCGCCATCGCCATCCCCAGTCCCTGCGCCAGGGCAATCGCCGCAAAGCCCCCGGCCAATCCCAGATAGCCTGCGACAGGCGTGGCGATCCGCCCCAGCCGGACCAGGCCCGAGACAACCGACATGACGGCGGCCGAGGCCATCATCGCCCCCATCACCACGCCCGCATGGCGCGGATCCGTCAGCCCGATCCCTTGCAGGTGATAGGGCAGTTGCGTGGGGACCGCATAGAAGATGACAAAGGTCAGCCCCGCCGCCCCCGACATGACGGTGGCCACCATCCGCCAGCCGGGATCGGCGGGCAATTCGTGACGGGCCACGGGACCGCGGCCTCCGGCCGCACGGGGCGGTTCGGGCAGAATCCGCCACAACAGCGGGAACAGCGGCACCGCCAGCCCATAGATCGCAAAGGGCAGCCGCGCGTCGATGGCGGCCAGGGCGCCAGCGGTCGTGACAAAGACCAGGCCGCCCAGATTGGTCGCGGCCATCTGGTATCCCATCAGCCGCCCGCGCGCCGGGCCGTCGAAGTAATCGCCGATCAGCGCGGCCTGCGCCGTCATGATCAGCGCGACCCCCAGGCCAAGCGCCAGGCGGCTGGCCAGGATCGTCTCCAGCGTGGGCAGATAAAGCCCTGCGGTCCCGGCAATGGCATAGATGACCAGCCCCCACAGCAGCGGGCGGCGGCGTCCCAGCCGGTCGGTCAGCACCCCCGCCAAGGGCGCCACGACCGCGACCAGCAGCGACGGCGCGGTGATCAGCAGCCGGGTGATGGTGGGGGCCAGCGGATCGTCGGCAAAGGCGGCTTCCAGCCCCGGCAGGGAGGGGGTGATCGTGGCGTTCGACATCACCGTCAGCGTCGCAGCCAGCATCACCCCCCAGCTTCGCGGATCGACCAGCAGTCGATCCATCAGCGGTCATCCCGGGGGTCATAGGGGCGGGCATGGCGCGCATGGGCCAGGGCCTCGACCCACCAATCCAGCCGATGGGCAAAGACGGCCATCGCGGCCTCGGCCGCAGCCGCGGCATCGGGGTCGGTCATGTGGCCCAGTTCGTCGAACCGCCGCCAGGGCGAGGCAAAGCTGACCGTGTCGCGCAGCGTCACCGTATGCAGTTCCGCCAGGATGATGCGCAGCGCCTCCAGGGCGCGCAATCCGCCCGACAGACCGCCATAGCCGATCAGCCCCACGGGGCGCGCCCACCATTCGGCGGTGACGCTGTCGATCAGCGTTTTCAGATGCCCCGGTTCGGCATGGTTGTATTCGGGGGTGACGATGACAAAGCCGTCAAGGTTCGCCATCTGGCTGCGCAGCCGCTGAATCGCGGCCTCGTCGCCCAGTTGCACGGGCAGCAGGTCGGGGTCGGCCGGGTCGATGGTCCGCGTGGCAAAGCCGTGCCCTTCCAGCTGGCGGATCACCCAGAATGCCACGCGGTCGTTGATCCGGCCTTCGCGGATCGACCCCAGGATCACCCCGATGCATTTGCGTTCCGTCATTCCCGCTCCTTGCGCGCTGTGTCAGGGCCTTCGGGTCTTAAGACAATCGTCCCCGGCCAAGGACAAGGCGAAAGTGCCGGTCCCTGTTCCAATGATCCTCCGAAGCCCCGCCACCGTCCTGCCCCGCGCCCGGGCAGGACGGTGCGCATTGCCCCCGATCCGGGAAAGCCGCCTCCATGCCGTCCCGTGGCAGCCCTGCCTACGGTTCCCGGCGACGGGCGGTGCGCGAGAACCTTTGATCCACGACCCACATGGCCACGGCGATCAGTCCGCCGATGACGATGGGCGCGGCGAACAGCACACCGATCGAATAGCGGATGTCCCCGCCCTGCTGTGACAGGGTCGATCGCGCCAGAACGATCAAAAGCCCGCCAAAGGCCAGTTGCACGGTGGCCATGATCAACAGCCAGGCACCCCGGGATCGGGCGGGCAGCACCGCCGCCATACCGCCATTGAAGATCGCCAGGCCCAGCCCCAGGACAACGACGAACATCAACTCTGACGTCGCAAGCTGGCCCAGGGCGACATCCGTCATGCACCCGATCCCGAATGGGATCCGTTCCTTGCCGCCAGCAGGCTGTCGTCCAGGATATCCAAGGCCTCCTCGAACACCGCGTCCGGGATCGTCAGCGGCGCAAGGAAACGGACCACGTTGCCGTATACGCCGCAGGTCAACAGAATCAGGCCGCGCTTCAACGCTTCTTCCCGGACCTTGTTGGTGAAATCGGGGCTGGGGCTGTCGCTGCCAGGCAGGTTGAATTCGACCGCGTTCATGAAGCCGGGACCGCGGATGTCGGCGATCTGCGGGATCTGGTCGCGCGCCGCAGCCAGCCGCTGCTTCAACCGCTGGCCCAGGCGGGTGGCGCGGTCGCAAAGCCCTTCCTCCTCGATCACGTCCAGAACGGCATGGGCTGCGGCCACGCCCAGCGGATTGCCAGCATAGGTGCCGCCCAGGCCACCGGGATTGGGGCTGTCCATCACCTCGGCCCGGCCCGTGACGGCACTGATCGGCAAGCCGCCGCCAAGCCCCTTGGCCATGGCGGTCAGGTCGGCCGCGACCCCGTGATGTTCCATCGCGAACAGCTTGCCGGTGCGTGCGAATCCGGTCTGCACCTCGTCCGCGATCAGCAGCATCCCGTGATGGTCGCATAGCGCGCGCAGTTCGGCCATGAAGCCGGGCGGCACCTCGTAGAAACCGCCCTCGCCCTGCACGGGCTCGACGATGATGGCCGCCACGCGGGCCGGTTCCAGATCGGCCTTGAACAGCTGCTGCAGGGATTTCAGCGCGTCTTCCTTGCTGACGCCGTGCAGGGGATTGGGGAACGGCAGGTGCCAGACATCGGGCATCATCGGCCCGAAGCCCGCCTTGTAGGGCTGGACCTTGCCGGTCAGCGCCATGCCCATGAAGGTCCGCCCGTGAAAACCGCCCGCGAAACTGACGATGCCGGGACGGCCGGTATAATGGCGGGCGATCTTGATGGCGTTTTCCACCGCCTCGGCCCCCGTCGTGGCGAAAATCGTCTTCTTGTCGAAATCGCCGGGAACCAAAGCGTTCAAACGCTCGGCCAGCGAGACGTAGTTTTCATACGGCACGACCTGGTGGCAGGTATGGGTGAAGCGGTCCAGTTGCGCCTTCACGGCCTCGACGACCTTCGGATGGCGGTGGCCGGTGTTCACGACCGCGATGCCCGCCGCAAAGTCGATATAGCGGTTGCCGTCCTTGTCCCAGATCTCGGCATTCTCGGCCCGTTCGGCATAGATCTGCGTGGTCATGCCCACGCCACGGGAAATGGCGGCGTTCTTGCGGTCGGTCATGGTCGTCATCGGAATCGCTCCCTTGCGGATTTGGCGGATGCTAGCGCAGCCCATCCCCGCCGAACAGGCCCGCCCTTGCACAGCCCGGCCTGCCGGGCGATGCTTGGCCGCGAACACGCCCCGAGGATCGCATGACCATCACCCGCACCCTTGCCGCGCTTGCAACCGTTGCCGCCCTGGCGGCCTGCCAGGATACCGGCGAAAGGTCCGTGGCCATGCTGAAGCCCGGCAACAGCTTCACCGTGGCCCGCATCGACGGCGCCCCCGCACCGGCCGGCGTCACACTGGATGTGGGCGAGGGCGGGCGCGTCACGGGCCGGGCGCCCTGCAACCGCTACAGTGCGCAGTTGACCGAAAGCGGCGGCGCCATGACCCTCGGCGGGACCGTGATGACCCGCATGGCCTGCGCCGAGCCTGATCGCATGATGGCCGAAACGCGGTTCGGAATGGCCTTGGGTTCCGTCACCGCCGCGCGGCGGGCATCGGGGGGCATCGCCCTGATCGACCCCGAGGGGCGCGAACGCATCGGCCTGATTTCCGCAACCGGGCAATAGGCCGGTGTTCCCGATCCGGGACCATAACCCGTCCGACCAGCGTCCCTGGGTCACCTATGGCCTGATCGCCGCCAATATCGCGATGTATCTGCTGACCCTGCCTGTGGTGCAGGGCGGGGAATGGCTGTGGGTGCGGCTGGCGCTGTATCCGCTGGCGGTGATCCAGGGGGAACTGCTGTGGGGCCTGCTGACCCATATGTTCCTGCATGGCGGGCTCCTGCATATCGCGGGCAACCTGCTGTTCCTGTATGTTTTTGGCGATAACCTGGAAGAACAGATGGGCCGGCTGGGATTCCTGGCCTTTTACCTGGCCGCCGGACTGGCGGCGGCGGCGGCCCAGATTGCGGCGGATTCGCTTTCGCCCATTCCCATGGTGGGCGCATCGGGCGCCATCGCGGGCGTCATGGGCGGATATCTTCTGCTGTTTCCGCGCGCGCGGGTCGATGTTGTCGCAATCTTCATCATCTTCTTCAAGATATTCACCCTGCCTGCCTGGATCGTGCTGGGCGTCTGGCTGGCGATCCAGATCTTCGGCGGCTACACCACGCCCGGCGACGGGGGCGGGGTTGCATACTGGGCGCACGCGGGCGGGTTCCTGGCGGGCGTCGTGCTGGCCTTGCCGCGGTTCCTGCGGCTGGGCGGGCGGGCCTTTTGGGCGCGCACCCACGGCCATCCCCCGCATCCCGAGGTGGTCTATGCCGCGACCCGCATCCCGCGCGTCGGTCGCTAGGGCCTGACCCCGACGCTCATGTGCCGCTTGCGGCCAAAGCCGGGACGGCGTTCGACGTGAAAGCCCGCCTGCGCCAACGCGCGCCGCACCGCGCCCGCGGCGGTATAGGTGGCAAAGGTTCCGCCCGGCGCCGTGCAGCGCCCGACATGGGCCATGATATCGTCCCCCCACATCTGCGGGTTCTTGGCGGGGGAAAAGCCGTCCAGGAACCAGGCATCCGCCCGGCCGTCCCAGACAGGCAGCGTCTGGGCCACATCGCCGATCACCAGATGCAACGTGACCTGGCTCAGGCGGATCATGTCGTTCCCCCAGCCTGCCCGAAGCTGCGCCGCCAGCCCCGCCAGGTCCGGGAAGGCGGCATGGGCCTGTTCAAGCTGCGCCAGGCTCATCGGCCAGGCCTCGAAACTGGTCATCACAACCGGGTCGGTGGCAACCTGCGCCAGGGCCAGGCAATTCAAGCCGGTGCCAAAGCCCAGTTCCGCCACATGAAACCCCCGCCGCAGCCGCGCGGGCAGGCCGTTGCCCGCCAGAAAGACGTGCCGGGTTTCCGCCAGCCCCCCCGCAAGGCTGAAATAGGGATCGTCGAAGCGGGTGGACACCGGCACGCCGCCCTCCTGCCAGTCAAGCTGCGGGTGGCGGGCGGGATCGGCATCGGGTAACGCATCCATGGGGGCAGCTAGGGGAAAGAGCCAGGTCTTGACAAGCGTGACGATCATCGGCGGCGGAATCTTCGGGCTTGCCTGCGCTTGGGAATTGGTCCAGCGCGGCGCCCGCGTCCGCGTGATCGAGGCCGAACGGATCGGTGCCGGATCGTCCGGCGGCCATGTCGGCGCGCTTGCCCCCCATGCGCCGGACAACTGGAACCCCAAGAAAGCGTTTCAACTGGACAGCCTGCTGATGGCCCCCGGCTTCTGGGCGGGGGTCGAGGATGCGTCGGGCCTGCCCAGCGGATATGCCCGCACCGGACGGCTTCAACCCCTGGCCGACACAGCCGCCGCCGAACGCCTCGGCGACCGCATCGCTGCTGCGGAGAACCGCTGGCCGGAAGGCTGCGCCATACACCTGACCGACCGGCCCCAGGGCGATCTGATGCCCCGCAGCCCGTCCGGCCACTGGCTGTTCGACAGCCTGACCGCCCGCCTGTCCCCCCGCGCGGCGGGCTTGGCGCTTGCCGCCGCGATCCGCAACCGAGGCGGGGAAATCGTCGAGGGCCAGCAGCCCGGCCCCTTGGCCGGCCCGGTTCTCTGGGCGACTGGCACGGCGGGGCTGACGGACCTGTCCCGCGACCTGGGCCGTCCCATCGGCAAGGGCGTCAAGGGTCAGTCGGCGCTGCTGCGATATGCCGCCCCCGACGCCCCGCAGGTCTTTGCCGACGGTCTGCATATCGTTCCCCATGCGGACGGAACGGTTGCGGTCGGCTCGACCTCGGAAACCGATTACGGCCACCTGGACCCCGACGATCAGATCGACGCCTTGATCGCCAGGGCCCGGGCTACCTGTCCCCAATTGCACGAAGCGCCGGTGATCGACCGCTGGGCCGGTGCCCGCCCCCGCGCCCGGACCCGTGCGCCGATCCTGGGACCATGGCCCGGTCGCCCGGGCCATTTCGTGGCCAATGGCGGTTTCAAGATCGGCTTCGGCATGGCGCCCAAGGTGGCGCAGGTGATGGCAGACCTGATCCTGGAAGGCCATGACGCCATCCCCGACGGCTTCCGCCTCACCTGATTTGCCTTGGTCCAAATATTCCGGGGTCCGGGGCAGCGCCCCGGCCTTCGCCTGCCGTCAGGCAGGCAAGGGCGACACCCCGATCACCAGCGGATGCAGGTGCAACAGCGCGGCCCAGATCAGCACCGCAAGCGCCAGCCGCCTCCATGTCACCCGGAACGCACCAGGCAGCCCCGACCGCGCAATGCCGGACAGCGCAAAGATGCCCATCCCGCCAAAGAAGATCGCATGGGCCACATCGCCATTGGCGACCAGATGCGCGCCCGCCCACAGGGCAAAGGCCACCACCAGCCCCGACATGCCGACCGACAGCGTCCCGATCAGAATTGCCACCGGCATGGCAATGTTGACCAGCCAGCGGCTCCAGCCCGGCTGGTCCCACAGATGGACATAGGGCGCCCGTCCCGCCGCCACGATCAGCCAGTACAGCAATCCGATCGACAGCAGGCTGAAGGCAGCCAGGTATCCCCGCCGCCCCAGTGTCGCGATCAGCCGGCCGCGCGGCCCGGGCAGCGCCGGGATCATGTGCGCGCCCAGGAAACAGGCCCAGGCGGCCCCGTATTCGATCCATCCGGTCATGCCTCCATCTAGCCGCTTGCAGAGGGCAGCGCCAGCGGGTGAAACTGCGACCAAAAGGGACGTCCCCATGACCACTCGCCTTGACCATGCCTTCCAGGCCATCGATGCCGCCAATGCCCAGGATCCGAACCTGGACGAGGGCAAGCCCGCCAACCTGCTTTACGGCCAGCGGATGACGGAACAGCAGCAGCACCTGTTCCCCCAGGCATCGGACGCGCTGCGCATCGCTTGCCGGGGCCAGCATATCGAACGCTGGCTTTTGCCGCGCAGCGCCTATCCGATGGACCGGGCGGGCTATCTGCAATGGCGCCAGGAACAGGGCCGCCGCCATGCGGATCGCATCGCAGCCATCATGGCCGATGCGGGCTACGAAGAAAACGACATCGAGCAGGCCCGCAAGATGCTGACCAAGCAGGGCCTCAAGCGCGACGCCGAGGTTCAGGCCCTGGAGGACGTGATCTGCTTTACCTTCATCCGTTGGTACCTGGGCGATTTCATGGCCGAGCAGTCCGACGAAAAGCTGCCGCGCATCATCGAAAAGACCGCCGCCAAGATGTCTGCGGAAAACCGGGCCCGGGCCTTGGAGGAGTTTCCGATGCCCGAGGCCCTTGCCCGGCATTTCCGCCCATGATGCGCGCCGTCATCGTATCCCATGGCCAGCCCGGCGACCCTGGCCCGCAGCAGCAGGCCATCGAGGATCTGGCGGCCCGCGTCGCCGCCTGCGACCCAGGCTGCCCCGTCGCGGGGGCCACGCTTGCCATGCCCGGCGCGCTTGCGGCGGTGGCCCAGGGTGAAAGCCTGATCTATCCGATGTTCATGGCCGAAGGCTGGTTCACCCGGACGGAACTGCCCCGGCGGCTGGTCCAGGCGGGTGCAGACGGGGCGCGGGTGCTGCGCCCCTTCGGCACCGACCCCGCCCTGCCCGGCCTTATCGTGGCCCAAGCCCGTGCCGCCGCATCGGCGCAAGGCTGGACGCCGCAGGATACGACCTTGCTGCTGGCCGCGCATGGTTCCCAGCGGTCGCAGGCGTCCTTCGCCATCACCACCGCCCTGGCCGAAAGCATCGCCCCGCATTTCGCGCGCGTGGTCACGGGCTTTGTCGAACAGGAACCCTTCCTTGCCGATGCTGCAAGGGGGCTGGACCGCGCGGTCAGCCTGCCCTTTTTCGCGCTGCGGGCGGAACACGTTCTGGACGACCTGCCAACGGCCTTGGATCAGGCGGGCTTTGCCGGACCGCGCCTGGATCCCATCGGCCTTGCGCCCGAGGTGCCCGCGCTGATCGCCGCCAGCATCCGCGCCGCCCTATGACGGCTTGGCGTAATAGGCATAGCCCGCGACCTCGGAAAAGCCCAGCCGGTCCCAGGTTGCCCGCGCACCCGCATTGGCGCGGCTGACGGCCAGCCCGATCCGCGTGGCGCCCCCGTCCCCGGCCCAGAATGCCGCCTGCCGCATCATCCAGCCTGCAAGGCCACGGCGGCGGAAGGGGGGCAGCACCTCGACCGCGTGAACCATCGCCACATCCGCATGGATCGCGGCAAAGGCGGCACCCGCCGCACGGTCGTCGATGCGGCCCAGGATGGCGGTCTTTGGCCCGGTCACGCGGTCCATGACGGCCTGCCGCGACGGAACGATGTTGCCCGCCGACCAAAGGTCGCGCTGAATCGCCAAGGGCGGCCAGACCGCAAAGGTCGTCAGGTACGGGATCGCCTGGTCGGTCAGTGCGGTGACCTGCGCCTGCATGATCGCCGTGGGCGTTTCCGCCCGGTATCCGGCAGCAGTCAGGGCGTCGATCAGGTCGCGATCCGTGTCCAGCACGCGAAACATCGGCTGCTGGCTCCAGGCGCGGTGAACCGCCTCGGCCGCCGGAATATCGTCCGGCACCCATGCCCCCGCCGCCCGTGCCGAACTGACCCGCCCGCCTGCGCCGAACCCGCGCCCGACGCGGAAACCGCCCGCATCCGCGTATTCGGCGGCGGGCCAGGTCTCCTCGAACGCCTGGGCCAGAAGGGCATCCATCACAGCGACAGCCGTTCTTTCAGCGCCGCCATCGCCTGGGCCACGCGCCCGGCATCAAGGCCGCGCACCACCAGGTTCGTGCCCCAGCCGGTTCCATTCTGGAAGGGATAGGATCCCAGCGACAGGTCGGGATATTCGCCCGCCACCGCGCGCAGCCCCTCGGCCACCTCGCTTTCGCCGCGCCGAACCTCGACGCTTTGCGACTGGACGGGACGGCCCGCGGACAGGCGGGGGATCAACCAATCGACCATGCCGCGGAACACCTCGGGGACACCGGCCATGACATGGGTGTTGCCGATGGAAAACCCCGGCGCGGCTGATACGGCGTTGTCGATCAGCGTCGCGCCCACCGGGATCCGGGCCATGCGCAGGCGGTTTTCCGTCAACTCGTATCCCATCCGGTCGCAGCGGGCCTGCAGCAAGGCGCGCGCCCGGGGATCGATCTCGACCGTGGTGCCATGGGCGTCGGCCACGGCATCGGCGGTGATGTCGTCATGGGTCGGCCCGATGCCGCCGCTGGTGAACAGCAGGTCGTAATCGCCGCCCAGGCTGCCGTCCAGGGCGCGGATGGCTGCCACGATCCGGTCGTGATCGTCGGCCACCACGCGGATTTCGCGCAGATCGAAGCCCGTCGCGGACAGCACCTGCGCCAGGTGATGCGCGTTCCCTTCGCGCGTGCGGCCTGACAGGATCTCGTCCCCGATCACCAGGATCGCCGCCGTCGGATTGTCGGATTGCATCTTTCCGCCCCCTGAAACCTGTGCTGTCCCGCATCTATGCGCACGCGCGGGGCTGGAACAAGGGACCATCCGGGTCTATCTATGCGGCCAGACGAAAGGATCACCCATGGATCAAAGCCACATCACCAAGGAAGGCATCCGCATCCACGCGCGCGAGGACTTTTCGGGCATGCACAAGGCCGGGGCCGTGGCGTCGCAGATCCTGGACGAGGTCGGGCCGCTGGTCCAGCCGGGCATCACCACCGGCGCGCTTGACGATTTCATCACCCGCCGGGTGCAGGAACTGGGCGTGACATCGGCCACCATCGGCTATCGCGGTTATGAACACGCAAGCTGCATCAGCGTGAACCATGTGGTCTGCCACGGCATCCCGGGCGACAAGGTTCTGGCCAATGGCGACATCCTGAACATCGACGTGACGGTGATCGTCGATGGCTGGTATGGCGATACAAGCCGAATGTATGTGGCGGGCCGCGCCCCGATCAAGGCGCGCCGGCTGATCCAGGTCACCCATGACGCGCTGATGAAGGGGATCGAGGCGGTGCGCCCCGGCGCCACCTTTGGCGATATCGGCGCAGCGATCCAGAGCTATGCCGAAGGGCACGGAATGTCGGTGGTGCGCGATTTCTGCGGCCACGGGCTGGGCCGGGTGTTCCATGCGCCGCCTAATGTGTTGCATTTCGGCCGGTCGGGCAAAGGCCCGATGCTGGAAGAAGGGATGTTCTTCACCATCGAGCCGATGATCAACCTGGGCCGCCCCGAAACCAAGGTCTTGGCCGACGACTGGACCGCCGTGACCCGTGACAAATCGCTGTCGGCGCAGTTTGAACACGCCATCGGCGTGACAGCACACGGCTGCGAGATTTTCACCGGGTCGGACAAATTCTTCCCCAGCCTGGACTGATCAGGCCGGATCCGGCCTGACCCGCATCACCGCGCAATACAGCGCAGGCACGAAGACCAGCGTGATCAGCGTGCCGGCGATAATGCCGCCCATCATTGAAAATGCCATCGGTCCCCAGAACACCTGGCGCGAAATCGGGATCAGCGCCAGCGATGCCGCAGCCGCCGTCAGCAGGATCGGGCGGGCACGGCTGTCGGATGCCTCGAACACGGCCTGCCAGGGGCTGCGGCCCTTGTGCAGCAGTTCCTGGATTTCATGCACCAGGATGACCGAGTTGCGGATCAGGATGCCGATCAGCGCCAGGATCCCCAGGATCGCGACAAAGCCCATCGGCACGCCAAAGGGCACCAGAACCGCGACCACGCCGATCAGGCCCAAGGGCGCGGCGGCAAAGACGATCAACGACAAGCGGAAGCTTTGCATCTGCGCCATGACCAGCAGCGCCATGATCAGCAGCATGACCGGCACACCGGCGGCGAGGGGTTCCTGGCTGTCGGCCGAGGTTTCGACCGTGCCGCCCACGGTGATGGTCACATCCGGCGGCAGGCTGGCCTGAAACTCGGCCACCGACGGGGCGAGGGCGTTGACCAGCGTCGCGGGCTGGTCCTTGGTGGAAACGGCAGCCTTGACGGTCACGGTCGGCAATCCGTTGCGCTGCGCGATCAGCGGCTGTTCGGTCGCATATTCCAGCGACACGATAGAGGACAAGGGCACGCTCTGGCCCGTGGCCAGCACCAGTTGCAGATTGCGGATCGAGTCGATGGAACTGCGGTCGCCAGCCTCGCCCCGCCCGACGACATCGATCAGGAAGATGTCGTCGCGCAGTTGCGTCACGACCTTGCCGGAGAACAGCGCCGACAGCGTGTCCGATACCTCTTGACTGGTGACACCCAACCGGCGGGCCTGATCCTGGTCGATTTCCACCCGCACCACGCGCGCGGGTTCGTTCCAGTCCATCGAGATATCGCGCAGCCGTGCTTCCCGGGCCACTACGGCGGCCAGATTGCGCGCAGCGTCGCGGGCGACATCGGCATCGGGCGCGCTGACGCGATATTGCACCGGCTTGCCGACCGGCGGGCCGATTTCCAGGTTCTTCACATAGATGTCGACGCCCGCAAAGTCGCGCGCCGCCCTGTCCATCAGCAGCGCCTTCAGACGGTCCCGCGCGGCCAAGTCAGGGGTC